>NZ_CP013909.1 GCF_001507645.1 Hymenobacter sedentarius
TGAATAATTTACGTTTACGCCACTTTTTCCTGCTGGCGTTACTACTCTTCACTGCCCGTTTAGGGTGGAGCCAAGGCGCCACCACCGCGGCCATGAGCGGAGTTATCACCGACAAAAATGGTGCAGGCTTGCCCGGTGCCACCGTTATTGCGGTTCACACGCCCACCAATACCCAATACGTAACGCCGACGAACGCCGAAGGGCGTTTCAACATCCAGAACATGCGCGTAGGGCCCTACTCAGTGAAGGTGACCTTCGTGGGGTATAAGGACGTAACGCGCGACGACGTTAACCTGACGCTGGGCCAGAACCTGCGTTTCGACCAGAAGCTGAGCGATTCGAGCACGGAACTGACGGAAGTGACCGTGAGCGGCCGCCGCGACCCAATTATGAACGCCGACCACACCGGCGCCAGCACCACGGTACAGCGCGAAACCATCGAGCGCCTGCCCACCCTGAACCGTTCGCTGAACGACTTCACCCGCCTCACGCCCCAGGCCAACGGCCAGAGCTTTGGCGGCCGTAGCAGCGGCTTCAACAACATTACCATCGACGGCGCCATCTTCAACAACGCCTTCGGCCTGCAGTCGACGGTGGGTGGTCAGGCCGGCGCGCAGCCCATCTCGCTCGACGCCATCGACCAGATTCAGGTAAGCATCGCTCCCTTCGACGTGCGTCAGGGCTCCTTCACCGGGGCCGGCATCAACGTGGTAACCCGCTCGGGCTCCAACAAGATTTCGGCTTCCATCTACGATTTCTACCGCAACCAGAAACTGGTGGGCAACAAAGTAGGCGACGTAACCAGCGACTACCCCAAATTCAACCTCAACAACGTGGGCTTCCGCGTGGGTGGCCCGATTATCAAGGACAAGCTGTTCTTCTTCATCAACGCCGAATCGGAGCGCCGCAACGACCCGCCTACGGGCAACTTCACGGCGAATCGCCAAGACACGCCCGCCCCGGTAGGCGGCACGGTTTCGAACGCTTCGGGCCGCGAGCTCGACATCCTGAGCAACTTCCTGCAGCAGCAGTACGGCTATAACCCCGGCCCGTACGAGAACTACAACCTGAAGTCGAACAGCGACAAGGCAACGGTGAAAATTGACTGGAACATCAGCAACAACCACCGCTTCAACATCAAGTACAACTACCTGAAGTCGTACGCCGACATCCCCCCCAGCACTTCGGGCGCCATCAACAACCAGCGCTCGCAGTCGCAGTTTGGCCTGCCGTTCCTCTCGTCGTACTACCGCATCAACAACAACCTGAACTCCCTCATCGCCGAGCTCAACAGCACCTTCGGCGGCGGCAAGTACTCGAACAACCTCACGGCCGGCTACTCGGCGTTCCGCGACTTCCGCGAAAGCAGCGGGGGCACGTTCCCGCTCGTCGACATCGGCACGGCCTCGGGTCGCACCACTTCGGGCTCGGCCGGCATCTCGGCTTCGAACTCGCTGACTTCGTTTGGCTTCGAACCCTTCTCGGCGTTCAACATCCTGAACTCGGACGTGTACCAAATCGGTGACAACTTCACGGCTTACTACGGCAAGCACAACCTGACGGTGGGCACCTACAACGAATACTACAAGTTCAAGAACGGCTTCTCGCCTAACTACTTCGGCAACTACTCATACAACTCGCTGGAGGACTTTTACGCTTCGGCAGGCTTCAACTACAACCGTGCGGCCGGCACGTTCTCGCCCCTGACCGGCGCCCGCCCCGGTGCCCAGCGCTATAACCTGTCGTATTCGGCTCAGCCCGGCGGCTTCCCTTTCGCTGAAATCACGGCTGCTCAGCTCGGCCTGTACGTGCAGGACGAATGGTCGCCCCGCAACAACCTGAAGGTAACTTACGGCGTGCGCGCCGACTTGCCTTACCTCACCTCCGACCTGCAGCAGAACGCCAACGCCGCCGCCCTCACCGGCTTCCGCAACGGCGTGCAAATCAACACGGGCAACGCGCCCAAGAAGAACGTGCTGTTTTCGCCCCGCGTGGGCTTCAACTGGGACGTGAACGACGACCGCAAAACCCAGCTGCGCGGTGGTACCGGTATCTTCACCGGCCGCGTGCCCTTCGTATGGCTCTCGAACCAGGCCAGCAACAACGGCGTGCAGTTTGGCTCGTACAGCATCACCGGCCAGGCCACCCCGAACCCGAACGCTGGTGGCGCCGTTACCGCCTTCAACCCGAACGTGGACGCTTACCGCCCGCAGAACGCCACGGCCAATACGGCCTACAACCTGGCCGTTACCGACAGGGATTTCAAATTCCCCCAGGTATGGCGCACCAACCTGGCACTTGACCAGGAGCTGCCCGGTGGCGTTATCGGCACCCTGGAGGCTTTCTACACGAAGGACCTCAACGCCGTGTACCACCAGAACGTGAACCTGCCCGGCAGCGAGTCGGCCCCGTACAACCGCGCCAATGGCCCTGATACCCGCCCGATTTTCTACACCGTGAACTCGCCCGCCGTGGTGACCAACGGCGTGGCCAACACCACCCGTCGCAACCAGATTTACTCGGGTGCCGGCGGCCAGTCGGCGGCTAACCCCAACATCAGCGACGCCATCCTGATGACGAACACCAACAAGGGCTACTCCTACGCCATAACGGGCCAGTTGCAGAAGTCCTTTGCCAGCGGCTTCTACGCCAGCGCGGCCTACACCTACTCCGACGCCCGCTCGGTGAACGACGGCGGCTCGATTGCCCAGTCCATCTGGCGCGACCGTCAGGTGTCGGGCGACCCGAACGCCAACGTCCTGAGCTACTCCAACTTCCTGCAGCAGCACCGCGTTATCGCCTCGGCTTCGTACCGCAAGGAGTACCTCGGCCACCTGGGTACTACCCTCTCGATGTTCTTTGAGGCTGCCCCTGCCGGTCGCTTCTCGTATGTGTACTCCGGCGACATGAACGGCGATGGCCAGACGGCTAACGACCTGATGTACGTGCCCCGTAACCAGAGCGAAATCAACCTGCGCGACATCACCCTGCTGCCCGCTGCCGCTGCTACGGCTACGGCCCCCGCAGCCCCGGCCGTTGTCTACACCGCCTCCCAGCAGTGGGCCGACCTGGATAGCTACATCAACCAGGACAGCTACTTGAAAACGCGTCGCGGCGATTATGCCGAGCGCAACGGCGCCGTTCGCCCCTGGCAGAACCGCCTCGACCTGCGCTTGCTCCAGGACATCTTCACCAACCTGGGCGAGAACCGCAATACCCTGCAGTTGAGCATCGACGTCTTCAACATCGGCAACCTGCTCAACAAGAACTGGGGCACGTTCCAGACGGCTAACCGCACCAACCCGCTCGCCTTTGCGGGCTACAACGCGGCTACCCAGCCGGTGTACGAGTACCGCTACCTGGTGAACCCCACCCGCAACGCCGACAACACCCCGACCGCTGGCACCAAGCTCACCGACACCTTCCGCAAAGACACGGGCGGCATCGGTTCGCGCTGGCAGGCCCAGGTGGGCATCCGCTACATCTTCAACTAAGTTTCTCCACTTAGCGTAGCTCTTGAGAGGGCCGGAAGTAATTCCGGCCCTCTTTTTTGTGGCTGATTGTTTGATGCTTGCGCCGTTCTGCTAAAAAAAGTGGGCTCAGGGCTTGCCAAACCGCAAACGAGCTGTACTTTTGTCGAACCAAAGCGCAAATGGCGCGGCGGCAACCACAAACTCGGGGGATTAGCTCAGCTGGCTAGAGCGCTTGCATGGCATGCAAGAGGTCATCGGTTCGACTCCGATATTCTCCACTGAAGATGTGAATGAAGACAAAAAGCCCGACCAGTTTCCTGGTCGGGCTTTTTGTTTACCCGGAATTAGGATAACCGCGAAGCTGTGGTAAGCTCCGCGGCTTTCTGCCTTGGGCTTAAACGAACAGGCCATCCACCGAAAGGTACCGTTCGCCGGTATCGTAGCAGAAGGTGAGGATGCGGCCGCCCTGGGGCACATCGGCCAGCTTCTTGGCCACGGCCGCCAGCGAAGCGCCCGAGGACACGCCCACGAACATTCCTTCTTCGCGCGCCGCCCGGCGGGTCATTTCGTACGCTTCCTGGTGCGAGACCTGGATGGTGCCGTCGAGGACGTTGGTGTGCAGGTTTTCGGGAATGAAGCCCGCGCCGATGCCTTGAATGGGGTGCGGCCCCGGGGCCCCGCCGCTGATAACCGGCGAAGCTTCCGGCTCCACGGCGAAGGTTTTCATGTTCGGGAACAGCGGCTTGAGCACTTCCGTGACGGCGGTGATGTGCCCGCCGGTGCCTACGCCGGTAATGTGAAAGTCGAAGCCTTCCGGTGCATCGCGCAGAATTTCCTGCGCCGTGGTTTCGGCGTGAATTTGCAGGTTGGCGGGGTTAGAAAACTGCATGGGCATCCAGGCGCCGGGGGTGCTGGCCACAATGTCCTGGGCTCGTTCGATGGCGCCTTTCATGCCCTTTTCGCGGGGCGTAAGCTCGAGGGTGGCCCCGTAGGCGGCCATGAGGCGGCGGCGCTCGATGCTCATGCTCTCGGGCATCACCAGCGTGAGCTTGTAGCCCTTCACGGCAGCTACCAGGGCCAGGCCCACGCCGGTATTGCCGGAGGTGGGTTCCACAATGAGGCTGTTTTTGTTAAGAATGCCCTCTTTCTCGGCCTGCGTAATCATCGACAGCGCAATACGGTCCTTGATGGAGCCCCCGGGGTTAGCGCGTTCCAGCTTTACCCACACTTCCACGTCGGGGCGGACGGTGGCAAAAAGGCGGTTGAGGCGCACGAGCGGCGTGTTGCCGATGGTCTCGAGGATATTATTGGCTTTCATGGGGAGCTTTGGTGAAGGAGTAAAAGAGCAGGGCAGTAAAACCGCAACGCGGCAGTGGAGCCAGGGCGGGCCGGCCCACGTCGCCGCGTTGCGCAGTGGCGTGATGTCAAATGGAAAATACCAGCTCGGCGGCCGGGTCTTCGCTGCGGGATATCTGAATATGTGCCCGATGGTATACCCGCGAGTGCGAGGGTACGCTTTCGGTGAGCCACACGTTGCCCCCAATGATGCTATGGGCGCCGACTACCGTGCTGCCGCCTAATATAGTAGCGCCGGCATATATTACCACATGGTCTTCGATGGTGGGGTGCCGCTTGGTTCCCTGCAGCCCTTTGGTCACACTAAGCGCACCCAGCGTGACGCCCTGGTATATCTGCACGTTGGCGCCGATGATGGCCGTTTCGCCGATAACGAGGCCCGTGCCATGGTCGATGCAGAAGGCCTGGCCGATGTGCGCCCCGGGGTGAATGTCGATGCCCGTGCGCTGGTGGGCGTACTCGCTGAGCAGGCGCGGCAGGCGCGGCAGGCCGCGCTGGTGCAGCGCATGCGCCAGCCGGTGGAGGGCGGTAGCGTAGAAGCCGGGGTACGAGCTAATAATTTCGGCCAAGCCCTGCGCAGCAGGGTCGCTGGCCAGGATGGCGCTGGCATCGCGCAGCAGGGCCGTGCGCAGCGCGGGCAGTTGGGCCGTGAATTCATCCGCCAACTCGGAAGCCGGTGCCGGCACGGACGGCACCTTGGCCAGCAGCACGGCCAGTTCGGACCGGAAGTGGTAGAGTTCGGAGTCGACGGCGTCGGCGCTGGGCAGGGGCTGGTCGGCCCGCTGCGGGAAGAGCAGCGCCAGCAGCCCATCGGCTAAGGCACAGAAGGCCGCCCCGGGCAGGGCGTCGGGCACGGAGGCATGGGCTTTGGCCAGTTCGGCAGAGAAAGAGCGTGGCAGCACGGCAACAGAAAAAAGTGTAGTAAGAACCGAGGCATTCAACCAATCGGATAACCGAAGGTTTTGGTGTGGCCAGACAACGGCTTCGTCATGTTGGCCGTTTAGTTTACGCTCCGGCCCTGCCTTATCGCCGGGCCGGGGCCAATCAAAAGATACTCCTTTACCTTCTTTTTCCAAGCACTATGTCTGACACGACCATCACCAAAATCGATTCGCGCTATTCGCCCAAGGGCGCAGATGGCGAAAAATACCTGGCCTCCGGCAAGCACGTGGCCATGCGCATGTGGGAAAACGAGCAGCCCGGCGAGCCCAAAGCCCCCGCATCCCGGGCGTACGAAACCGTGGGCTTTGTGCTGAGCGGCCGCGCCGAGCTGCACCTGGCTGGCCAGGTTGTGGTGCTGGAGCCCGGCAATTCCTGGGTGGTACCCCAAGGCGCCGAGCACACCTATAAAATCCTGGAGAGCTTTTCGGCAGTGGAAGCGACTTCGCCGCCCGCGCAAGTGCACGGCCGCGAGGGCAAGTAGCAATTTGATAATAGCTTGTTGAGGTATGCTGACGAAGAAAGCGGATTTAGCTCAACTAAATAAATAGTCTGTCATGCAGAGCGCAGCGAAGCATCTTATTGCCGCTGAACGAATTGTTCGAACGTGAGAAGATGCTTCGCTGCGCTCTGCATGACAGCCGATTGGTTTGATTACTGCCGCACGCGAGATGCTTCGGCAAGCTCAGCATGACGTTTATTTCCGCTGACGTTCCTTTTTACACGCGACGGTCTGTTGCTGCGCTATTTTAGCATGCTCTTACTGCTTCTACGCTCTCCTGCTCCCCATGAAAACCCGTGAACTCGGCCGCACCGGCCAACAAGTTTCTGCGCTCGGCCTGGGCTGCATGTCCATGGCTTCTGATTACGCTTATGGCCCCAGCGACGAGCGGGAAGCCGTGGCCACCCTGCACCGCGCGCTGGAGCTGGGCGTAACACTCTGGGACACGGCCGACATCTATGGTTTTGGGGCCAATGAGGAATTGCTGCGGCAGGTACTGGTGCCCAATCGGGCGCAGGTATTTCTGGCCACTAAGTTTGGGTTCGTGGCCGATGGCAACGGCGGAACGCTGGTCGATGTGCGCCCTGAGCGCATTGCCGCCGCCTGCGATGCCAGCCTGCAGCGCCTGGGCATCGATACCATTGACTTGTACTATGCCCACCGCATCGACCCGGCCGTGCCCGTGGAGGAAATGGTAGGCGCCATGGCAGCGCTGGTGCAGGCCGGGAAGGTGCGGTTTCTGGGGTTATCGGAAGCTTCGGCGGCCTCGTTGCGGCGGGCGGCGGCTACCCACCCCATTACGGCGCTGCAATCGGAGTATTCGATGTTTACCCGCGACGTGGAGGCGGAAATCCTGCCCACTTGCCGCGAGTTGGGCGTGAGCCTGGTGCCCTTCTCGCCGCTGGGCCGCGGGCTGCTCACCAACCCCGGCCCGCAGCTGGCCGAAAAGGATTTGCGGCGCAGCATGCCCCGGTTCGGCGAGGAAGTGGGCGATGCCAACGCGCCGCTCGTGGCGGGCCTTCACCAGTTGGCTACCGAAAAAGGCATCAGCACCGCGCAGCTGGCCCTGGCGTGGCTGCTGGCGCAGGATGCCCACATCATCCCCATTCCCGGCACTAAGCGCCGGAAGTATCTGGAAGAAAACGCCGCTGCTGTGGACGTTGAGCTGTCGCCAGCCGATACCCAGCGGCTCCAGGACTTGCTTGCGGCCCACCCTGTAGTAGGGGCGCGCTATAGTGAAGGGGCCTTGAAGCTGGTGAACCGCTAGAGCAGGAGTTGACCTCTCCCCTACTCAGACCTGGGCAAGGCACTTATTGATATCTATTCCGGCAGGGCCCGCACGTAGCTATGGGTGACGGGCACAGGGCTGGCTACGCCCTGCTGGGCGAGGGCGCGCTGCAGCTTCTCAATGAGGCGGGCCTGGGCTGGCGCATTCTGGCCGGCTTGGGTGTACGCCCGAAAAGCGACGGTCATGCCCCCTGGCTTGAGCGCGGTGACCACCACCTGAGGGGCCGGCTCTTCCATCACCTGCTCATCGGCCTGCATCAGGGGCACAGCCCAGCTGCGTAGGTTGTCGAGGCTGGTACTGTTGTCGACATCGGCCAGCACCTCTACCAAGGCTTTGTTCTGGGCAGTTTTATTGACAATGACGTTGTTGGACGTGGCTCCGTTGGGCAGGATAATGGTGTCGCCCTGCGGCGTTACCAGGATGGTATTAAAAATCTGGATTTCCCGCACCTCCCCCGATTTCCCCTGCGACTCGATGGTGTCGCCGACGATGTAGGGCTTGAAAATGAGGATGAGCACGCCGCCCGCAAAGTTGGCCAGCGTGCCTTGCAGCGCCAGGCCCACTGCTAGGCCCGCCGCGCCCAGAATAGCCACAAACGAGGTGGTTTCGAAACCCACCATCCCCGCCACCGAAACCAGCAGCAGCACTTTCAGCACAATGTTGGCCAGGCTGGTCAGAAACGTGCTCAGCGACACGTCAAACCGCTTGGTGCCCTTGGCCAAGAGACGGGTAACCCAGCTAATCAGCCACCAGCCCACCACCAGCGCCAGGGCCGCCATAAGCACGCGTGGCAGGTAAAGCACGACTAGATTTTGAAACTGCTGCGCGTAGCTGGTGACTTGGTCCATAGATATAGATAAGGTTGCTGAATGGAAAAGGATAAGTATTGAACGCCCGGCGACGCCGAAGCATCTAGCGAGTCTGAGCTTCAGGTTTTTTATTTCACCAGCTCGATTCCCAGAATCTGGTCGCCAATTTCGAGCTTGTGCACCACGTCCATACCGCCCACTACCTGGGCGAAGATGGGGTAGCGGCCGTCGAGGTGCGGCGTAGGCGTGTGGGTGATGAAGAACTGGCAGCTTTCGGTGTCCTTGCCGGCTGAGGCCAGGCCCATGCTGCCTTCCTCGTAGTGGAGGTCGCCGAATTCGGAGCGCAGATTGTAGGGCGCGCTGCCGTTGCCATCGCCGCGGGGGTCACCGCCCTGGGCCACGAAATTGGGCACCACGCGGTGGAAGTACAGGTTGTCGTAGAAATGCTGGCTGATGAGCGTGACGAAGCTGGCCACGGCGCCGGGTGCTTCGTTGGGCTTCAGCTCCAGCAGAATAATGCCTTTGGAAGTACGCAGCCGCACCTGCTGGCCCAGCGGCACGCTCTGCACAACCGCCCAATCGATGGGGTGCTGCTGGGCCGTGGCCACCGGCGTGGGGGTGGGTTTGGGAGCTTTTTCTAGCTTATCAAGGGCTTGCTGCAGGCCCTGCCAGGCTTCGATTTCGCGGGGTAGCTGCAGCTTGGCCTGGGCCTGGCGCAGGGCGGCCAGGTCGTCGGGCTGGGCCTGGGGGTAGAGCTTGGCGTCGGTGAGGGCTTCGGCGGCGGTGCCGAGTTGGGCCACGTCGCCGCTGGCCAGGGCCTGGCGCATGGCGGCGGCAAAATCGGCGTGGCGGGCGGCGGGGAAATCGGCCTGGCGGCGCATGGTGAGCAGCGCGCCCAGGGCATTGCCGGCCACCACGGGCGCCTGGCCCGCCGCAAACGCCTCGGCTTTCAATAGGTCAAACGAAGCCGGGTCTTCGGCCAGGGCCTGCAGCAAAAAGCTTTTTTCGTACACGGTGGGGGCCGCGGCGTACCGTTTCTGAATCGTTTCGATGAGGCTGGGGCGGGCCGCTGGGCTGGCGTGGCGCACGGCGGCTTGCAATAGGGCCGCCCGCACCCGCGGCGAGGCTTGCTTGTTGCCGTCGGCCAGGGCCGCCAGCGCGGGGCCCGACTCCCCTTTGGCGTGGGCCAGCAGCCACTCGGCCGCCGTGAGGGCCACGGGAGCCCGGTCGTGGCTCAGGGCATTAAAGACAGCCTTGCGGCTGGCAGAATACGTTTCGGCATCAAAAGGCAGGGCACGAATGGCGCTGAGCCGCACCCGATAATCGGGGTCTTTGGTGGCAAGGCGCGCCAGCACGCCGGCCGGCGTAACGCCACCGGAAGTAGCTGGAGCAGCGGCCGTACCCGACGCAGCCGGAATAGCTGCCGTGGAGGCCGTGGCTGAAGCAGCGGGCACGGCCGCCAGCTTGCCGAGCGTGGTAGCTGCCGCCGCCCGCACGGCGTAGGAACGGTCTTTCTGGGCCACGTGGAGCAGCATTTCCTGGGCCAGACGCGCCAAATCGGCATCGTAGCCACGGGTGCGCGACAAGCCCACCATCGCTACCAGCCGTGCGCGCTCGGGCAACCGGGGCATGTTCAAGACCAGCACCGTGCGGCGAATGCTTTCGGAGGAAATGAGGCCGCGCAGGGCGGCGCGGCTCAGGCCCAGCGCCAGGGCCGAAGCCCGCGCGGTGTCGGTTAGGGCTTCCACGCGCCACAACTCGGGCAGGCTGCTGCGTGTGACGGTGCGGCCCAGGGCCTCGTGCTCGTAGCGGCACACCGCGTTATCCGTCTCCTTCAGCAGGCGCCCACGCAGGCTGTCCACGGCGGTGCTGTCGCCGGTTTGGCCCAGGGCGTAGGCCGCAGCGCGGCGCACGCTCAGGTCGGCGTCGCGCAGCAGCGGAATCAGGCCGGGCACGGCAGCCGGGGCCTGCACCGAGGCAAACGCCAGGGCGGCCTCGCGCCGGTAGGTGGGATTGGCACTGGTGAGGAAGGGCAGCAGCGCGGCGGTGTTGCGCTCATCCTGAGCCGTCCCGATTTGCCGAATGGTGGCGTCGTGGTACTTATTGGCCAGGTCGGCGCTGGGGCGGGGGGTGCGGGCGCAGGCGGCCACCAGAAGCAGCAGGGGCCAGAGGCGAAGGGAGCGAGTCATTAATGAGGCATGGGAAATGAAGGCAGAACCGAACCTTTTGCTTTGGTGGAACGCGGCGTTGAGCTGGCATGGCCCGACAATAACGCCAACTCCGCATCAAGCCGGGCAAAAAGCACATCGTTGCCCTGCTGCTGATAGCTGGCCAGCGCGGTTTCGAACCCGGCCAGGCCGTACAGGAAAGCGCGCAGGTTGTCGGCCGTGATAGTTTCAAAGTGCCGGCCGTAGCCCATCTGCTCCACTTCGGCGGCATTGAGCCACTGCTCAAATTGGGCTGGAATGGGAATGGCGCAAATGGGCTTTTGCAAAAACACGGCCTCCGAAATCAGCGAGAAGCCGCCGTTGGTGACCACGGCCCGGCTGCTGGCCAGGTCGGCAATAAAGCCGGCCTCCGAGAAAGCGCGCAGCTGCACGTTGCCGTGGTCTTCCTCCTTATTGAAGCCATACACGCGGAATTCCTGGTCGGGCAGTTGCTGGAGTAATGGTACCAGGTTTTGCTGCGTGGTGGCCGACTGGTACACCAGCACGTGCTGGCCTTTGGTGGGCTTGGCGGCCAGGATTTCGGGCCGAATAATGGGCGGCACCAGCGTGGTATCGGGCTTGCAGAGGGGCAGGTTGAAGAAGGTGGTCACGAAATAGTGGCGGCTGCGCGGCAGCTTGGCCCGCACAATACTTTGCGCCAGCTGAAAATTGCCGCGCTCCGATTTCGGCACCGTCACATTTAATTTGGCGCGACTGATAATCTGCATGTTATCAATGCTGATAATTGGCAGCCGATGCAGCTTAGCAAATAGGTAGCTGAAGGATTCAAAATCGGAAATAATTAATTCCGGCTTGAAATCGCAGAGCAGGTCGCGGTATTTGGCGAAGTTGACGCGCAGGTCGTCAGGTGCGGTGCGCAGGGTAAGCACGGCGGTGCGGGCCTTGCTCACGGCCAGGCCCTTGTAGGCCAGGTGGAAGCCCCGGATTTCGTGCACGCGGCCCGGAAACGCGGCGGCCAGCATCTGGTAGGCCCGGCTGCTGCTCACCACACATACCTGATGCCCCTGCGCCAGCAAATGGCCGATAACAACTTTGCTGCGGGTGGCGTGGCCCAGGCCCTCGCCGGGCACTCCGTATAGAATATTCATGGGCGCAAAGATGCGCGGCGGCCGGCATTGCCCAGCCTGCTTGTCTCAACGACCTGCCCTGGGTAGTCAGCCACTTTTTTACCTAGGTTGATAATTGGGCAAAGCCGGGCAAATTCAGCTCAGAATGCGGATGTATTCAGCAGGCCCCTAACCCAGCACTTATAACCGATAAAGCACTAGATATTAACTAGCTTAACCAAGATATAAAAGTCTGAAAGGGCATACTATATAATCAGCCCAACTCGTTTAGGGCCGGTTTCAACTCCTGAGTTTCGGCGGTTTCGGCGCGGTTTTCGTTTTCAGCCGCGTACTGTTAACCTTTGCACCTATGAATAACCCTTTCTCGCTGCACTCCTTCCTGCGGCCGGCCGCCGCACTGGCCGTTGCCACGCTCCTGATGGACACTTCCTGCACGGCGCCCCGGGCCATTGTAGCCACCGGCAAAGTCACGCCGCAAGGAGAATTTCGGGTGGGCTACAACCAAGGGTTCAACATTGCCACGGCCCCGCTGAGCAAGGCCGGCGCCGCTGTGCGAGACGCCGCCACCACCGCGGCCAACAAGGATACCGTGGGCTACGGCGGCTCCGTCAAAAACCTGCAAGCGGCGGCGCTGGCCTACATTCTCGACCCCGTGCAGCCCACCGCCGACCTAAGCATTCGCTACGGCATCCTGCCGCGCCTCGATGCCGGCTATAAGTATGCGTTTGGTTCGCACGTATTTGATGCGCAGTTCCAGCTGCTGGGCCCCACGGGCTCGCCTGAGCATCCCGGCGCCGGGGCGGCCTCGGGCACTACCTACGCCAGCATCGGCCTGCAGTTTGCCACTCAGCGGGCCAAGCTGCCCAGCATTCCCTTTCTGGGCGACATCAATTCGGTATTGAATTTCAAAGCCACCCGCAACGACCTGCTGGTGCCGCTCATTTTCAGCCAGTCGTTTGGGCCGGAAGAAGAAATTGGCGCCATAAGCTACGGCGTGGTATACGCCCACAGCTGGGTAAACTACGGTTTCGCACCCGATAATGTGTACCTCAATACCCAGAAAATACCGGCCCTGCCCAACCAAAGCCGCGATTTTTCTTCCTACGGCGCATTTCTCAACGTGAAATTGGGCTACCGCTACGTCTACGTGATTCCAGCGGTGTCCATTTTTTACCAGAACTACGGCGATTACGCCCTGCTCAACGGCGCCAGCACCTCCCTGAGTGGCGTCACGTTTGTGCCTTCGCTGGGCTTCCAGCTGCGAATCCCGACCAAATAACGCGGCGCACCCTTCGCAGCGGTGGGACAAGTAAAATTCCACGTGCGTTTTGACGTTCTTTGTTGCCCGTTTTTTTAGCGGACTATTTGACCCAAGAACTCAACGCCTCATGGAAGCTCCCAACCCCGAATTCATGCGCGAAGCCATTCGCCTGTCCATCGAAAAAATGCAGGCCGGGCACGGCGGGCCCTTTGGCGCGGTGGTGGTGAAGGATGGCCAAATCATTGCCCGCGGCTTCAACCAGGTCACCAGCACCCACGACCCCACCTGCCACGCCGAAGTGGATGCCATTCGCAAGGCCTGCGCCGCGCTGGGCACCTTCCAGCTCGACGGCTGCGACCTCTACACTAGCTGCGAACCCTGTCCCATGTGCCTGGGCGCCATTTATTGGGCCCGGCCCCAGCGTGTATTCTACGGCAACACCAAGGCCGACGCCGCCGCCATCGGCTTCGACGACCAGTTTATCTACGAGGAGCTCGACCGCCCCATGGCCGCCCGCCAGCTGCCCATGACGCAGCTGCTGCGCGACGAAGCTTTGGCCAGCTTCCAGGCCTGGGAACAAAAGGAAGGCAAAACGGAGTATTAAACTAGCTGGCCCACTAACAATTAGGTCATGCCGAGCACAGCGAACCGGAGGTCTGCGTAGCCAAGCATCTTACTCGTTTCGTTGCAAACCGTCTGTCATGCTGAGCTTGCGAAGCATCTTCTCACGGCTCAACAATTGGTTCTAGCCTAAGAAGATGCTTCCTTCGGGACGCCAGATAAGCATGACAAGCGGCGCGGACGAGATGCTTCTACTGCGCTCAGCATGACAGTTCTTGTTTTCAGGTTTATCAGATGATAGAATTTTACCTCAACGACCAGCCCATTCGCACCGCCGAGCCGCAGGCCAGCACGCTGCTCGACTTCGTGCGCTACCACGAGCATCTCAAAGGCACCAAAATCGGCTGCCGCGAGGGCGACTGCGGCGCCTGCACCGTGCTGGTGGGCGAGCTAGCGGCCGATGGCCAAACCATTGCCTACCAGAGCATGACCAGTTGCCTCGCGCCGCTGGGCAATGCCCACGGCAAGCACATCGTCACCGTTGAGGGCATTAATGCCGCGGCTGGGCAGCTCACGCCCGTACAGCAGGCCATAGTGGAAGAGGGCGGCTCGCAGTGCGGCTTTTGCACGGTGGGCTTCGTGATGTCGCTCACCGGCCACAGCCTCAGCACCCAGCCCGCCACCGAAAAAAGCACCATCGCCGCCATCGACGGCAACATTTGCCGCTGCACCGGCTACAAATCGCTGGAGCGTGCCGCGGCCACCCTCACGGCCCAATTAGCCAACCGCCCCACCCAAAACGCGGTGGCCTGGCTCAGCGAGCAGCAGTATGTACCCGCTTACTTCGAAGGAATACCCGCCAGGCTGGCCCAGCTGCGTACCGCAGCAGCTACCGCTCAAGCCACTGAAGCAGCTACTCCCACAGCTCAGGACAACAGCTCAACTGCCGTATCTACCTCGCCCAGCGGACACGGCCAAAGCCAGAACGGCCACCTCAGTGCCCCTTCACTCAATCATTTAGTCACTCATCCGCTCTTAGGCGGTGGCACCGACTTGCTGGTGCAGCGCCTTGAGGAGCTGCGTGAGCAACCCGTGCGCCTGGTATTTGACCAGGCCGGCCGGCGCGGCATTCGCCAGGAGGCAACCGCGGGCCGCGTGGTGCTGGGCGCTGCTACCACGGCCAGCCATCTGCTCGAATCGGAGCTAATGCGCCGCCTGATTCCGCAGCTGCCCCAGTACCTGAAACTCGTATCGAGCACGCCCATTCGCAACATGGGCACCGTGGCCGGTAACTTCATCAACGGCTCGCCCATTGGCGACCTGACCATCATGTTCTTAGCCCTGGGTGCCTCCATCACCCTGGCCGACCCAGCCGGCGCCACGCGCGAGCTGGCCCTGCCCGACCTGTACCTGGGCTACAAAAAGCTGGCGAAAACCCCCGACGAGCAAGTCACCGAAATCAGCTTCCCCACTCCCCTACCCGGCGACTTTTTCAACTTCGAAAAGGTCTCCAAGCGCACGCATCTGGACATCGCCAGCGTGAACTCCGCTGCCTGGCTGCGGGTCGAAGGCGGTCTTATTCAGGCCGCGCGCGTATCGGCAGGCGGCGTGGGGCCGGTGCCGCTGTACCTGGCGCGCACCAGCGAGTTCTTGCTGGGCCGCGAATTATCAGCAGAGACCGTAGCGGCGGCTAATGAAGTAATTCAGTCGGAAATCAGCCCAATTTCGGATGTGCGCGGCACCGTTGATTACAAGCGGCTATTGCTACGGCAGCTGCTGCTTGCGCATTTCCTGCGGTTTGCGCCAGAGAAAATGGAGTTGAGTGATTTGGTTTAGACATAAAATAGCACGTCATGCTGAGCGCAGCCGAAGCATCTCGCGTGCTGTCACTAAATCAATCGTTCAACGATGCAGGCGAGATGCTTCGGCTGCGCTCAGCATGACGTTCAAGTTTGGGCCATTTCAGCCTCAGAATCCCATGAATCACCTCGACCCACAGCGCCACGTGCGCGGCGAATCACAGTACCTCGACGACGTCCCCACCCAGCAGGGCACGCTGTACGCCGCCGTATTTGAGAGCCCGCTGGCTCATGGCAAGCTGCTGGCCCTGGATTTGAGTGCTGCTCTGGCCGCGCCGGGCGTGGTGCGCATCCTCACGGCCGAGGACATTCCGGGCTATAATCAGATTGGCGGCATCGTGCCCGATGAACCGCTCCTGGCCGAAGGCCACGTGCACTTTCGGGGCCAGCCGGTGGCCCTGGTGCTGGCCCGCACTGAGCACCAGGCCCACGCCGCACTTAAGCTCATCAAGGCCGAAATTGAGTTGCTGCCCATCATCACCGACCCGCGCGTGGCCGCCGCCCAAGGCGAGCTGATTGTGCCGCCGCGCACCTTCAAAATCGGCGATTCGGCCGCTACTTGGGCTTCGTGTGCGCACGTGTTTGAGGGCGTGGCCGAGAGCGGCGGGCAGGAGCATCTGTACATCGAAACGCAGGGGGCTTATGCTTTCCCGACCGAGATGGGCGGCGTGCGCATCATCTCTTCTACCCAAGGCCCCACAGCCGTGCAGCGCCACACCGCGCATGTGCTGGGCCTGGGCATGCACCAGGTAGAAGTGGACGTAACGCGCCTGGGCGGCGGCTTTGGGGGCAAGGAAGACCAGGCCACGCCGTGGGGCGCACTGGCGGCGCTGGGCGCGTTTTGCACTAAAAAGCCAGTGAAGCTGGTGCTCGACCGCATGGCTGACATGCGCATGACCGGCAAGCGCCATCCTTACTCATCCGACTTCAAAATTGGGCTGGATGAAAACCTGAAAATCGTGGCCTACGAAGTCACGTTCTTCCAAAATGCCGGCGCGGCTGCCGACCTCTCCCCGGCCGTAATGGAGCGCACGCTGTTCCACGCCACCAACGCGTATTTCGTACCCAACGTGACGGCCACGGCCTTCAGCTGCCGCACCAACTTGCCGCCCAACACGGCCTTCCGGGGCTTTGGCGGGCCGCAGGGCATGTTCGTGATTGAGTCGGCCATTGCCAAAGCGGCGGAGGAATTGGGCGTGTCGGCGGCTAGAATTCAGCGCCAAAACCTGCTGCGCGAAAACGACCTCTTTTCTTACCGGCAGCCGGCCGAAATGTGCCACGCCGAACAGGCCTGGGACACCGCGGCTAGGCTTTACAACCTGTGCGCCCTGCGCAAAGACGTGGACCAATTCAACCTGGAAAACAAGCTGTTCAAGAAAGGCTTGGCCGTGATGCCGATTTGCTTTGGCATCTCGTTCACCAAAACGCCCATGAACCAAACGCGCGCCCTGGTGCACATCTACTCCGATGGCTCGGTGGGCATTAGCACCGGCGCGGTGGAAATGGGCCAGGGCGTGAACACCAAAATCGCGCAGGTGGCGGCCCGCACGCTGGGCATTTCGATTAACCGCATCAAAATCGAAACCACCAACACCACCCGCGTGGCCAACACCTCCCCCAGCGCCGCCAGCGCTACCGCCGACCTCAACGGCAAAGCCACCGAAATGGCCTGTGCCGCCCTGCGCGAGCGGCTGCTGCGCCACGCCTGCACCGAGTACACGCTCAATTATGAGGGCCTGGAAATCCGCGATGAGGAAGTTCTGGCCGCCGGCATCCCGGCCGAGACCAACTGGGACAAGCTGGTATCCTCGGCCTTCTGGAAGCGCGTGGCCCTTACCGAAAACGCCCATTACGCCACGCCCGACCTGCATTTCGACGCCACCACCAACACGGGCCACCCCTTCGCCTACCACGTCTACGGCACGGCTTTCACCACTGTCACCGTCGACTGCCTGCGCGGCACTTACACGGTGGATGCCCTGCGCATCGCCCACGATTTCGGCCAGAGCTTCAACCACTTCATCGACCGCGGCCAGATTGAAGGCGGCGCCATGCAAGGCATCGGCTGGATGACGATGGAAGAAATTGCCTACAACGAAGAAGGCCGCCTGCTCAGTAACTCGCTCAACAGCTACAAAATCCCGGATATCTACGCCGCGCCCAAAGTGCTCGACGTGCACTTCCTCGACACGCCCGGCCACCCCAAGGCCATTCTGCGCTCCAAGGCCGTGGGCGAGCCGCCGCTCATGTATGGCATTGGCACCTACTTCGCCCTGCGCGATGCCGTGCGGGCTTTCCAGCCCCACACCGCCCTGCCCTTCTCGGCCCCTATGACGCCGGAAAAGGTGCTGATGAGCTTGTATCCTGAGTTTGTGCAGCCCCGTGAAACCTCATGGGACACCTCCAGGGTAGCCTCTCTCCCCAGAGAGGGGGAGTCTATACCGCACTAACCCTGTACCGGCACAGGTGGTACCCGTAGGCACCTTAAAGTAGAACTTTTAAATACTTTTTTTGCATAATATATTGTATTTATAAAACGTATTATATATGTTTGGACCCGCTGTCAGGCTTCGTTTGGGGGCCTAGAGAGCGGGTCCATTCCACCTTTTACTTTTTTTTGCATGAAGCTTTCCCACTTTCTCGCTGTTGGCACCATTGCGGCGCTAAGTCTTGGACTGTCGCCACAGGCCGCCGCCCAAAAAGCAACCCCTGCCAGGGCGCTGGCCGTTGGCGGCGACACCGTCTGGGTCATCGTCAACTCGGTGAAGCCCGACAAGCGGACTCAGTACGAACGGTTTGTAAACGAAATTTTCTGGCCCTTGTCGTCCAAGCTGGGTGCAGCCGACCAGCGTACTTTCCGCCAGACGCGGGTGCTCAATGCCTACCGGCCCGATGCCGACGGCACCTACCCCTACCTGTTCATCATGGACCCCGTGCAGCGCGGCCAGAGCTACGACATGCTGGCTATACTGGGCAAGGTGTACGACAAGGCCAAGGCTGCCGAATATTACAAGCTCTTCACCGAAAGCCTCGCCCGCCCGCAAAAGCAGTACACAGTAGTGCAATCCCGCTTCTAGCTTCCTTACCTGGGCAAATAGCCCCCGCTGCCCTGGCTCCCGCTCAGTAGGAACCAGGGTAGCGGGGGCTTTGCGTGCGCCGCCAGATTTTTAGCTCACCGCCTGCTTGCGGCGGCCTTCCAGGATGCGGAAGAACGAGCGGGTGTTGATTTCCTCGCGCGTCAGGCCCGTGGCTTCGATTTCTTCCTCCGAAATGGCGCCGCAATTGAGCGCTTTCAGGAAGAAGTTGAGCAGGCCCTGGCCGGTGGCGGCGTCGTCGAAAATGTCGCCGGTGAGGGTGGAAATGGCGGCACGCTCCACGAAGGTTTTCAAGCGAAGCACGGCGTCGTCGTAGCTGCTCAAAAAGAAGTTGTAGGTGGCGGCGTAGCGCATGGGCAGCTGGGCGGGGTTCAGGTCCCAGCCCTGGTACATGCCGTTGATGAGCGAGTGCGTGGTGTGGTGGTAGGCCTGGCGCCAGGCGTTGTGTACCGATTCCTGGTTTTCGCGCAGCTGGGCGTAGCTCAGGTTATCGCCGCGGTGCGGGCCGATGGGCATCACGTTGGTGGCACCGTCGGAGAGGAATATGCCGGTGCCGCCCAGCGCCACCTTAGTCATGTGGTGGGCAAAGTCGCACACCGGGTGCGCCATGGTCTGGTACTTGGCCGTGATGCCGCACGAGGCCGTGTAGTCGTAGGTGCCGAAGTGGGCGGCAATGCAGCGACCCTCGCTGGCCCGGATGATGCGCATGAGCGGGTTGCGGCCCTCTTCATCCATGATGATTTGCGTGGCCTCCACCATGGTCTCCATTTTGAGGGTGCCGGGCGCGAGGCCGTTGGCCTTTTCCAGCAGCTCAAACAGGCGCACCATCGTGGTCATCTGCTCTGGGATGGTGACTTTTGGCAGCATCACCACGAAGTTGTCGGGCAGCTTGCCGCCGGTTTCAGCTAGCAGCGTGGTCAGGAAAATATCGAGCGTGCGCACGCCGCGGGCCTTCATGTCCTCGGTGAAGGGCTTGATGCGAATGCCGATGAAGGGCGAAAGCGTGCCCTGCTGCATGCCTTTGGCTACTTCCTTGGCGGCACGCACGGCGGTTCCGTCCTCCTCGGCATCGGGGCGGTTGCCAAAACCATCTTCAAAATCCACGCGGAAGTCTTCCACGGGCTCACGCTGCAGCTTCTGCACAATTTTGTTGTAGACCGAGTACGCCAGCCAGCCCGGCTCCTGCTTGCGCTCCTCGGGCGTCATGGCGTCGAGGCGGGCGGTTAGGTCGGCGATGTCGGCGGCCAGCGTGGGCAGGTGCTCGTGGTTCTGGAGCTGCAGCACGCGGGCCAGCTCCACGAAATTGGGTGCGTAGGTCTGCAGGTTGTTGAGGGCGATGTCGCCCATGCGCACGCAGGTATCGGCCTTGAAAAGGTTGGCGCCGCCGTACACGGTGTGCACGGGCTGGCGGTCGGGCTTATCGCCGGGATAGGTTTGCTGGAAGTGCAGGTTGGCCACACCCAACTCATCGAGCAGGGCGGCTTTGTCGGATTCTGGTAAGCTTAGTTTCATAGTGGGAATGTAGTTGTCAGTTATTCGTTGTCGTTTGTCAGGCGAGGTTAATCTGAACGTCATGCCGAGCGCAGTCGAGGCATCTCGCGCGCCGCAGTAATCCATGCCGTTGCAACGAAGCGAGCGAGATGCCTCGGCTGCGCTCGGCATGACGTTTTATCAAGAGCCGCGGTAGGTGGCGTAGCCGAAGGGATTCAGCAGCAACGGCACGTGGTAATGTTCGGTGGTGGCTACGTCAAATATTATTTCTACCAGCGGATAAAAATTAGCCGTTTCGTCCTGCTCGAAATATTCTTTGGTGTAGAATTTCATTTTATAAACGCCCAATTCTAATTGAGCTGAATTGGGCAATAAATCCGCAATTCGGCCGTCAGAGTTTGTCACGCCGCGTGCAATTTCCTGCCAGTTATCACCAGCTTGCTGCAGCAGCGCAATGGTCACGCCCGCAGCCGGTTTTCCCTTGGTGGTGTCGAGAATATGGGTGGTGATTTGGCTCATGCGGCTAATAGTTTCTCGAGGCGCAGGCGGGTAATTTTATTTTGCTCGCTAGCAGCAATTAATATTTCATCTTCGGGTTTATTCGACAAGCGCGCTTGCAGCAAAGCCAGCATTTCTTCCGCCGATTTCCCCGTGGCGCAGACAATAAAGATGTAGCCGAATTGCTTCTCGTATTCGGTGTTGCCAGCCGCTAAAGCTTCCAGTGTTTCTTGCGAAGCTTGTTTCACTGCGGCTTGTTCGCCTTCGGCCCACGTACTGGTGCTAGCAAATTTTTCGCGCAGGGCCGCTACATCGCCGCCTATTTTGGGGTGGTGCGTGAAGGCTTCGCGCCAGTCGGCTTCGCTTAACTTATTCCACTGCGTATTGGCCTGGTCCATCAAGGTTTCAGCGTCGGCGATGGGGAATATGGCAACCATATTTTCCACCCATGCTGTGGAGCCGCAGCATTTCTGCAGCGCTTCAGCGAGGGCCATCTTGGGAAGGTTGTTGAGTTCGTTTATAGTCATTCAGCAAATAAAAAAGCCCGTCATGCTGAGCGCAGCCGAAGCATCTCGCGTGTGGTAGTAACTCCATCGTGCAACGATGCGGGCGAGATGCTTCGACTGCGCTCAGCATGACCGTTTTATTGAGAAACGCTAATTACATCACCGTCGGGAAGCGGTTGACGTTCTTGTAGTAGATGTATACCGAGGGCTCCTGGCCCATGGCGGTGGCCCACTGCTGGCAGTAGGGCGCCATCCAGATGGAATCACCTTTTTTCACTGGGTACCAGCATTGGTCGAGCATGTAGATGGCCTGGCCTTCGAGGTACATCAGGCCGTGCTCCATGATGTGCGTTTCCACCATGGGCAGGTTCCCGCCGATGCCGTAGGTGAAGATGTTCACGGCCATGTCGAAGCCCAGCTCGTTGGGCAGCAGTTCCTGAATGCGCAGGGCCTCGTCGTTCATGTACACGGGCGCTTTGCTGTGGTCCCGCTCGCCCCAGAAGATGGCCGGCGTGGTGTGGCCTTCCAGCGGCTCGTACACCTTGTGGAAGGTGAGCAGTTGCGTGCCGGCTTCGGGCTGGCTGAACTCGTAGGCTTGGCCTACGGGGATGTACACGTACTGCCCCACGGTGAGGGTGCGGCTTTCGCCGCCCACGGCCACGTGGCACTGGCCTTGCACCACGTAGAAGAAAACCTGCGAATCCTTGGTCTCGCCCACCAGACGGCCGGCGTCGGTGAGCGTAATCAAGGTTTGGCAGAGGCGGGCACCCATTTGCTCATTGATGATGACGTTCACGGTGCAGCCGGTCCAGCCGGGCACGTTGCTGTTGATGTAACCATCGGGGGCGATGATGGCGTGGTTACGCTTGACAACCGAGCGGGTCAGGGCCGACATTTCCATGTTTTGAATGAGGAATGAGGAGGGAAGAATGAGGAATCAGGAATGAGAGAACGTCATGCTGAGCGCAGCCGAAGCATCTCGCGTGGTGTAGTAATCCATTCGATTGAGTTAGTTGAAGCACGCGAGATGCTTCGGCTACGCTCAGCAGGACGTTCTCTCGTGCTTCATTCTTAATTGATGAATAAACCGCTCGGCTACGGCGATGGCGGCGGCCAGGTCCGCCAGCTCCACGTTTTCCAACGGGTTGTGGCTGATGCCTTTGTAGCAGCGGATAAACATCATAGTGGCCGGCGCCACGGCCGATACGGGCACGGCGTCGTGGCCGGCGCCGCTCACCAGTGAAATGGTTTCGTAGCCGGACTCGGCGATGGCCTGGATTAGCAGGTCGTTCAGGGGCTGGCTGCAGGCCACGGGGGCGGTTTGCTGCACTAGCTTCCATACTAACTCCACGTTACGCTGGGCGGCGAGGCCTTCGGCGAAGTTGAGCAGGGCTTTGTAGGCGTCGGCCAGCTGCGCCTGGTTGTCGCTGCGCAGGTCGAGGGTGCAGGTTACCTCGCCGGGAATGACGTTGCTAGCCGAATTGCTGATGCTCAGCTTGCCTACCGTGGCCACGAGTCCCTGGCCGTGGGCTTGGGCGAACTGCTCAGCGGTGAGCACAAACTCGGCGGCGGCGCACAGGGCATCCTGGCGCATGTTCATGGGCACGGTGCCGGCGTGGCCGGCCATTCCCCGAAAAGTCAGCTCCACGCGCTGCTGCCCGGCAATGGCCGTGACCAGCGCCACCGGCACGTTGCGCTCCCAGAGCACGGGGCCCTGCTCGATGTGCATCTCAAAGTACCCCAGCCATTCGGCGGCCGGAATGGCATCGAGCGCAAGCTGAGAGGCGTCGCCGCCCATAATTTCCAGGGCTTGGTCGAGGGTCACGCCGTTCTCATCGCGCCGGGCCAGCATGGCGTGGTCGAAGGCCCCGGTCACGACCTCGCTGCCCAGGTACGTGGTGTGAAAGCGCACGCCTTCTTCGTCGCTAAAGGCAATCAGCTCAATATGAAACGGCAAGTCGGCGCGCTGGGAGATGAGCTGCTCCAGCAAATCGAGCCCCGTGAGCACGCCCAGCGGGCCGTCGAACTTGCCGGCATTTACCACCGTGTCGATGTGCGAGGCCAGCACGAAGGTTTTCGCGTCGGGGTTCTGGCTTTCCAGACGCGCGCGAAGGTTGCCGATGCCATCGACGCGGGTGAGCAGGCCGGCGGCCTCCATCCAGCTTTGCACCAGGTCGCGGCCTTCCAAAAAAGCCGGCGTGCCGAAGGTGCGCGTCACGCCGGGCTCGTCTTCGCTGATGGCCGCCAATTCGTGAATGCGCTGCATAATTTGCTCAGCGCGCGCTGTGTATTCCTGCTGCATCCAGCTACCGGGTTAGAAGTTCGCCTTGGTTGAGGTGGGTGAACGTGGGGTGCTCATACACTTGCTTTCCCTTCAGAAAAGTCTGCTCCACTACACCCCACAACTCCTGGCAAATGTAAGGCGACACTTTGTGTTTGTGCTGAATCATTTCCTCCTGCACCACGAAGGATTTTTCGGGGCTGAGCACGATTAAATCAGCATCGTAGCCCACGGCAATTTGGCCTTTTTTATGGCTCTGGCCGATGAGTTGAGCCGGGTTTTCGCTGAGCCAGCGCGTCAGGTGGGAGAGCGTGGCGCCGCGCTGGCGGGCGGCCGTCCAGAGCACGGGCAGGGCCAGCTGCAGCGAGGCAATGCCGCCCCAGGCCGTGGTGAAATCGCCGCTTTCGAGCTGCTTCAAATCGGGCGGCGCGGGCGAGTGGTCGGTGGCTACAAAGTCGATGATGCCCGCCTGCAGCGCGGCCCAGAGCTGGTCGTTGTTGGCCTTTTCGCGGATGGGCGGTGCGCACTTGAACTGCGTCTGGCCATCGGCAATATCCTCGGCGTTGAAATACAGATAGTGCTGGCCGGTTTCTACTGTGAGCGGCAAGCCCCGGGCCTTGGCGGCGGCAATGGGCGCAATGGAATTGGCCGACGACAGGTGCACGATGTGCACGGGGCAGCGGAATTCTTCGCACAGGCGAATCATCATCGCCACGGCCTCATCCTCCCACTCCTTGGGCCGCGAGGCCAGGTAGTTCGGGTACGAGCGGTGGTCGTTCTGCTTCCAGGCATCGTCTTCCACCGACAGCTCGCAGTGCACCAGCAGCGGCAAATTGTGCCTGGCTAGTATCGGCATTACCCGGCGCAAATCGTCCTCCGTGGCATTCGGAAAATCGTCGATGCCCGAGTGCGTCAGAAAGGCCTTGAAGCCCAATACGCCGGCCGCAATCAACGGCTCAATTTCATCGGCGTTGCCGGGTACTACCCCTCCCCAGAAACCGACGTTGGTGTGCAGCTGGCCTATGGTGGCCGCCCGCTTTATCTCCAGATTCGCCACCGAAGTCGTGACCGGCGCCGAGTTCAGCGGCATGTCGACCAGGGTGGTGAGGCCACCGGCCAGGGCGGCTTTCGTGGCCGTATCGAAGCCTTCCCAATCCGTGCGGCCCGGCTCGTTGATGTGCACGTGCGGGTCGATGACACCCGGCAGGATGGCGCGGCGGCCCACGTCGACGAGCGTGGCATCGGCTACCTCAGCGTCGTGGGGCAGCAGAGAGGCAATAAGACCGTTTTCAATAAGGATGGTGGCGGCGCGGACGCCTTCGGGCGTGACGACCCGTTGGCTGCGCAAGGCAAGGTTTGGCATGAAGGCGAAGTTTGGCGCTAAATTGAGGACTTTTTATCGGCTCAATTAATTGCGAGGGCGGAAGAACGTCGTCCGCTGGCAATTGTCCGTCATGCAGAGCGCAGCGAAGCATCTTATCACGACCGGACGACTCGTTCCTCGGCGATAAGATGCTTCCTGCGTCAGCATGACAGCCGATTGATTTGATTACTGCCACACGCGAGATGCTTCGGCAAGCTCAGCATGACGAGCTAAATATCTATGACGGTCTAAAAACCGCCCTCTCCTACTGCTTAACTATGATTCAATACGTTACCCTGTTTGCTTTAATAATAGCCTTCCTGATGCTGCTGGGCGTCATTTTCGCGTTGCAGCGGGTGGCCAAGACGCGGCCTGATGGCGGCGTGGTGGGCGAGAGCGGCTTCACGCTGGAGGGCTATTCTTATGCGCTTATCCTGCTGGCCGTGGTGGCGGCCGTGGGCATTTGCTACGTGTTGGTGCGCGACACGCCATGGGCCGGCCACATCATGGAATGGCTCAACATTGTGGTGCGCCTCATGCACATCACCTTCGGCATTGCCTGGATTGGGGCCTCGTTCTACTTCGTGTTCCTCGAGAACGCCCTGAACCGTACCGACAACGTGCGCGAAGAACTGGCCGGCAACCTCTGGGCCGTGCACGGCGGTGGGTTCTATTACCTTGAGAAGTATAAGTCGGCGCCCAAAGTCATTCCCAAAAGCCTGCACTGGTTTAAGTACGAGGCGTATTTCACCTGGCTGTCGGGCTTCAGCCTGCTGTTTGTGGTGTACTACTTCAATGCCAGCTCCATGCTGATTGACCCGCGGGTGCTCGACATTTCGCCGCTGGCGGGCGTGGGCATCGGCGTGGCTTCGTTTGTGGTGGCGTGGCTGATCTATGACGGGCTCTGCCGCACGGCGCTGGTGCGCAGCCCCTGGTTCAAGGTCATTGGCTTCATCATCGCCACGGCGTTTGCCTATTTCTACGCGGAGGTATTCAGTGCCCGGGCAGCCTACATCCACTTCGGGGCCATGCTGGGCACGCTCATGGTGGGCAACGTTTTCTTCACCATCATCCCGGCCCAGAAGGCCATGGTGAAGGCCGCCACGGAAGGCACTCCGCTCGACCCTCAGCTGGGCAAAAACGCCCTGGCCCGCTCGCTGCACAACAACTACTTCACGCTGCCCGTGCTGTTTGTGATGGTGAGCAACCACTTCCCCAGCACCTTTGGGCACTCCTACCCCTGGGCTATTCTGGCGGCCATCACGCTGGGCACGGCGGGCGTAAAGCACTGGCTCAACCTGCGTGAAAAGCACCAGACCGACACCAGCGTGTGGGTGCTGCCCGCCGCCGTGGCCCTGCTGCTGGGAGTGGTGTTCGTGACGGCCCCGCCCGCCCAGAACAGCGGCAGCGCCGCCGCCAGCTGCACCCAGGAAGTGGGCATCAGCCAGGTAAACCTTATTGTGCAGAAGCGCTGCGTGCAGTGCCACTCTGCCAAGCCTACCGACGACGTGTTCAAGTCGCCGCCCAACGGCGTCGTTTATGACACACCTGAAGACATTATTCGCCTGAAAGACAAAATCATGCAGCGCGTGGTGGTGACCAAGACCATGCCCCAGAACAACAAAACCCAGATTACCCAGGAAGAACGCGACCTCATCCGGTGCTGGATAGAGCAAGGCGCGCTGAATAAGTAAACCAGAACAACCAACTCCCCTCTTTAGCTAAGGAGGGGATGTTCGAGCCAATGGCTCGGACGGGGGTGGTTGAATCGTTGCACGACACCCGAACAATGGCGTCCGCACGACTCGACGATGAATCGTTCGCCCATCGTGCAACGATTCAACCACCCCAGCTCAATTTGGCAGTTGAGCGTCCCCTCCTTACCAAGGAGGGGAGTGGTCCGCCCATTCCTCATCCTTCATTCCTCATTCTTCATTAAGCGAAGCGTATGCCTGCTTCCCCGCGCGACTTGCCTGTTTGGGCGCTGGCTGCTGCCAGCTTGCGGGCGGGCGTGCCCGTGGCGCTGCTTTGCGTGGTGAGCAGCGCGGGCAGCAGTCCCGGCCGCCAAGGCTTCAAGATGAGCGTAACGGCGGCCGAAACGGCTGGCTCCATTGGCGGGGGCATCATGGAGCACAAGTTTATTGAGCTGGCCCGGCAGCGGCTGCACACCGGCGACTTCACCCCCGTGCTGCGGCCTCAGATTCACCGCCGCGAAGCCCCGGCCGACCGCTCGGGCATGATGTGCTCGGGCGAGCAGGAAGTGCTGCTCTGGCCCCTGGCAGCTGCCGACCTATCGGTGGTAGCGGCCATTGAAAAGGCGCTACTCGGGGGCACCTGGGGCCAACTTTCGCTAAGCATCGATTCGGGGCTACAGCTGCTGGCGGAGGCTGCCAATGGCTCGGCGCCTCATCCTGTCAGCGCGGCGTTTTACGAGTACCAGCCGGGGCCGGGGTGGCGCTACCGCGAGCAGCTGGGCTTTCGCGACCACGTCACCATTGTAGGCGGTGGGCACGTGAGTCTGGCTTTGTCGAAAGCCTTGGCACTGCTCGATTTTGAACTGACCGTACTGGACGACCGCACCGATTTGCCTACCCTGGCGGCCAATGAATCAGCCCACCATCGGCGCGTCATCAGCTACGACAACGTGGCGGCTGAAATACCCCCGGGCCCGCACCAGTACGTGGTGGTAATGACCGTGGGCTACCGCACCGATGCCCTTGTGCTGCGCCAGCTCCTTAATCTCCCCTACCGCTACCTCGGCGTGATGGGCAGCGTGGCGAAGGTTGTTGAATTGCGCCGGGGTCTGCAGGAAGAGGGATTCTCGGTTGAAGAAATTGCCCGGCTTCGTGGGCCAATTGGGGTGGCTATCAATAGCCAGACACCGGAAGAAATTGCCATTAGCATTGTGGCCGAGCTGATTCAGGTGCGGCATCGGTAAGAGGTTTAGAAGGTGGCTGGGGCTGCGTGCGGTGCTGACGGTCGGCTGCTATACAAGTCGGCTGCTATACAAATCGCGGTGGAGGCTCTGGCGGGAGAACCTCACCCCCGGCCTTTCTCCATAAGAGAGGGGAGCCACGGCGGCGCAAGCTTTAGCTCAACTTCTAAAAACAGAAAGCCCCAGCTCAAAATTGAGCTGGGGCTTTCTCAATGAATTACCGCCGTGGCTCCCCTCTCTTATGGAGAGGGGCCGGGGGTGAGGTTGTCCCGCCAGAGGCCCCCCGTTACCCCTACCTCCCCAACCCTTACCGGCCCGATTCTCCGGACTCCGTGCGGGGCAGAGAGCCATTAGCGAATTCCTCAGTAAATACCCGGTAGCGGTCGAGGATGGAGCGGACGGAGCGGCGCAGCACGATTTCGCCCATGGGACCTTCGGGCACGCTCACGCCGGAGGCGTAGCCGTTCCAGACGGCGCGGTTGGTTTTCACGTCGATGAGGGTGAGGAGCAGCGTGCCTTCGGCCAGCAGCAGGCGCACGGGCTGGTAGCCTTGGCGCTCTTCCTTGGGGGTGTCGTCGGTTTCCTCAATGTTGCGCTTGATCCACTGGGTGAGGTCTTCCTGCGCAAAGCCGTGGAAGTTCATGTCGCCCTGGTACACGCGGAAGTTGACCAGCATATCGGGGCGGCGGCGGGCCAGGCGGTAGCCCTGGGCCTGGAGGCGCTGCTGGATGGCTTCGCGCACCGACGTGCCCAGGCGGCTGGTGTCGGCGGTGAGGCCGGTGCCGGTCACAAAATCATAGGTGCGGTAGTGGCGGAAATTGCCGCGGTAGCTGTAGTCGGAGTCAACCTTGGCTTCGCGGGTGGTCATGCAGGCCGCCAAAGCCGCCACGAGACCGATAAGAGACAGAGCATTGATAATACGTAACATAGCAGTGGGAATTGACGGGTGAGCAGGCTTTGCAAGTGCGAAATGACAACGCGGAACACGTACTGCCGGGCCGTGAATTGCCGGCAACTGGGTCACCCTCTTTTCCGGGTACCGGGGCTAGTGGCCGCCGGTTTCGGCGGCGTTGGGCGATAGGAGGTAGCCTTTGGCCAGAATGCGATACCGGTCGAAAATGGAGCGCACGGAGCGGCGCAGCACGGTTTCGGCCCGGGCGTTGTCGGGCACGTCCACGCCGGAGGCGTAGCCGTTCCAGATGGCCCGCTGCGAGCGGGCGTCTACCAGGGTCACCATCAGGGTGCCGTCGGTGAGCAGGCGGCGCACCGGGTCGTAGGTTTGGCGGCTTTGCTCGGGGGTGTCGTCGGCTTCGCCTTCGTGCTGGGCCACCCAGCGCTCCAGCTCTTCCTGGTTGTAGCCGCGCAGGTTCACGGCGCCTTCAAAAATGTGGTAGTTGACGAGCAAATCGGGCCGTTTGGCCGCGGCCCGGTAGCCCTGCTGCTGCAGGCGCTGCTGAATGGCGTCGCGCAGCACCAGCCCCAGGCGGCTGGTGTCGCTCAGAGGCCCGTAGGAGTGCACAAAATCGTAGGTGCGATATCGGCGAAAATTGCCGCTGTAGCTATAGTCTGATTCAATTCGGGCTTCCTGCATGGTAATGCAGCTGCTGAGGCCCGCACCGAGGCTAAGGGTCAAGAGAATGCGTAAAGAATTGGTCATAGGTAGCAGGGCACATTTGCTACGAACCAAGTTACACAAACCGCCCTGATAATCAAAGCCTATCGGTAGCCGGCGGCCTGCAGCGCAAAAAGCTCGGCATAGCGCCCGCCCTTGGCGAGCAGCGTTTCGTGCGAGCCGATTTCCACAAATTGGCCGTTTTCAATCACCAGGATGCGGTCGGCCATGCGTACCGTGCTGAACCGGTGGCTGATAAGCACGGCCGTCTTGCCCTTGGTTAATTCTGCAAAGCGCTGAAAAACTTCGTGCTCGGCGCGGGCGTCGAGGGCGGCGGTGGGCTCGTCGAGGATGAGCAACTGAGCGTCGCGCATGTAGGCCCGGCCCAGGGCAATTTTCTGCCACTCGCCACCGCTCAAATCCACGCCGCCGTTGAAGCGGCGGCCTATCATCTGGTCGTAGCCCCCGGGCAGCTTCGCAATCACGGTATCGGCCAGGCTTTGCTGGGCGGCGGTTTCGATGCGGGGCTGGTTTTGGCGCTCTTCGATGCGGCCCACGGCCAGGTTTTGGCCGGCCGGCAGCTGGAAGCGCACAAAGTCCTGGAAGATGACGCCGATTTCCTGGCGCAGCTCGGCGGGGTCGTACTCGCGCAGGTCGTGGCCGTCAAGCAGGATGCGGCCCTCGGTGGGGTCGTACAACCGGGCCAGGAGCTTGACCAGCGTGGTCTTGCCAGCGCCGTTTTCGCCCACCAGCGCTAGCTTTTCGCCAGCTTCCAGCTTAAATGAAAGGTTACGAATGGCCCATTTTGTACCATTCTTGTACTGGAACCCGACGTTTTCAAACTGGAAGCCCTCCCGGATGGGGCGCGGGAACGACCGAGCGGTTTCGCCTTTAACTTCCTGCCGCACAATGCGGGGCCGCAGTGCAAAGAAGTCGAAAAAGTCCTGCAAGTACAAGGCCCCATCGGCCACGGAGCTAAAGCGGCTCAGGATGCCTTCGAGCAGCCCACGCAGGCGCGCAAACGACCCGGCCAGGAACGTGAGCTGGCCCAGGGAAATCTGCCCGGCCACGGCGCGGGCCAGGATGTAGACATAGGCGCCGTAGTAGCCGGCCGCGCCCACGGCCGCGAAGAGCGTGCCCCAGGCGGCGCGGCGCAGCACGAGGCTTTTGTTTTGGCGGTAGAAGTCGTCGGACAGCTCGCGGAAGCGGTTGATGAGGAAGTCGGAGAGCCCGAAAATCTTCACTTCCTTGGCCGTTTCGTCGGAGGCGCCGGTCTGGCGGAGGTAGTCGAGCTCGCGGCGCTCGGGCGTCCAGGAGTGCGAGAGGGAGTAGCTACGCTCGTTGAAGTGCGACTCGCCAAGGAAGGCCGGCACCACGGCCAGCAGCAGCAGCACCAGCAGCCACGGCTGGAAGGCCACCAGCCCCCCGGCCAGCAGCACCAGCGTGACCAGGTCCTGGCCCTGCGAGAGCACCTGGCTCATGAGCACGGTGCGCGAGAGGGTTTGGCGGCGGGCACGCTCCAGCTTGTCGTAGAAGGTGCTGTCCTCGAACTGGTCCAAGTCGAGCTCGGCGGCGTGGGCCATAAGGCGAATGGACGACTGGTTGGCAAACAAGTCGCCGAGCAGCGAATCGAGCAGGGCCACGCCGCGGCCCAGGGCATCGGTGAGCAGCACCAGGCCAAACTCCAGCGCCACCAGCTCGAGCACGGGCGTCAGCACCCGCTCGGGGGCGGGCAGGCGGGTAAGGTGCACCACCGCATCGAGAATGAGCTGGCCCACATAGAGCATGGCCAGCGGCAGGCCCGCCCGCAGCAGGCGCAGCACCATATTGGAGAGCGCCAGCGCGGGGCTGGTTTGCCAGATGAGCTTGAGAAACGCCGGCAGGTTGCGCAGCGCCGATACCCGCTCGCGCACGCTCACGGGCGGCTTGTCGCCGCCCCCGCGGGAGCCGTTGGGGTTCTTGGCAGAAATGGATTTCAGGAATTCAAACATTGGATGGGCGGTGGCAAGGTTGGGGCCTGTAGGTGAGAGCAGCCGTTTTGGCATGAATCCGCTCCCAAGGCCTAGATTGCGAATGCCCAGCCTTAAATTTTAGTTTTCAGCAGCACAAAATGCCCTACTCTAAAACAACAGATGACTTCAAAGCTGATTTGGCTGACCAGATTAATTTTCTAAAGATGTCTTGCCAAGCATATGACAATGGTGCTGTTGTGGAGGGAAAAAGGCTGGCGTTAGCGCTTAGAATTCTCTTGTTTGACGGTAGAAACAGAAGCAGGTCAGTTGCGTTACTTACAAGGCTAGACTTGAAGGAAAGGCTACTTTATCACTCAGTTACAAGAGAAATAGATAAAAGTGTCACGAACAGATTTTATTCATTTGAATTATCTACTTCAGAAGGACACGTGCACTGCAAACCTCATTTAGGAAGACCCCAATTACAACTTCCATTTGCACAATGGTGGGACCAGACTATAATGCAGAATCATGAACTTTCTGTAAGCCGAAGAGATATTATTATGTCCTTAGCAGACCAAGATGGAGGTGCCCATGTTGATACCAAACTGGATGGTGACTACGGGGATTTAGCAAAGCTTCAAGGTAGCGGAATACGATTTGATGCGTTGTCAGGGCTTTTAGTAGTCGCTCCGGCAGGAGTGCCATATGAGGGCAAATACGAGTTATTGCTTGCTAGACAGATTGCTCATGAGGTTCTCAGCACTTTTGATGAGCAATTAGATACTTTACTCACCAATTGCTAAATACCCCATGCTGTTTCGGAGTACAACTCCGCAGCAGCCTCGAGTTCGGAGTGCAACTCCGAAACAGCCGCGCAAACCGCAGCACCATGAGCCGATAGCAGCTTCGTCACCTGTGCCCGACCTTTGCGGCACCCATGGCCACTCCTGCTTCCCGCCCCTACTCCATCGGCTTCTGGCTGATGTGCTTGTCGTCGTTTCTGTTTTTCCTGAGCTTCAATTTGCTGCTGCCGGAGCTGCCCGACCACCTTTCGCGGCTGGGCGGCGGCGAGTACAAGGGCTACATCATTGCCTTGTTTACGGTCACGGCGGCCCTGTCGCGGCCTTTTTCGGGCAAGCTCGCCGATACCGTGGGGCGCATCCCCGTGATGGTGTTTGGCTCGCTGGTGTGCTTTGTGTGCGGGTTTTTCTATCCCTGGGCCCTCACGGTTACGGGGTTTCTCACGCTGCGGCTGCTGCACGGCTTCAGCACCGGGTTTAAGCCCACGGGCACGGCCGCCTTCATCGCCGACATTGTGCCCATGGAGCGGCGCGGCGAGGCCATGGGCCTGCTCGGCGTCACGGGGGCGTTGGGCATGGCGTTTGGGCCGGCGTTTGGCTCCTGGGTGGCCCAGCACTTCTCCCTGAACACCATGTTTTACTGCTCCAGCGGCGCGGCGCTGCTCTCGCTGCTGGTGCAGGGCACCCTCACCGAAACCCTGCCCCTGGCCCAGCGGCGGCGCTTTAGCCTGCGGTTGCTCAAGCTGAAGTGGGAGGAGGTGCTGGAGCCCCGCGTGCTGGCGCCGGCCATCGTCACGGCGCTGTGCCTGTTTCCCTACGGCGCCGTGCTCACCGTCATCCCCGACCAAAGCCGGCTGCTGGGCCTCACCGGCTCCACCAAGGGCTTGTTCTACATCTGCTACACGGTGGCCTCGCTGAGCATCCGGCTGGTGGCGGGCAAGGCCTCCGATACCCACGGGCGCGTGCCGGTGCTGCGCATATCGGCGGGCATCCTGGCGGCGGGGCTGGTGCTGCTGGTATGGTCGCCGTCGGTGCCGGTGTTTCTGGCGGGGGCCGTGGTGTTCGGCATCGGCACCGGGCTCAACTCGCCCACGCTCTACGCCTGGACCATCGACCTGAGCCACCCCGAGCGCCGCGGCCGGGGCGTGGCCACCATGTACATCGCCCTGGAAATCGGAATTGGGCTGGGTGCCCTGCTCGCCGGCTGGATATTCTCCAACCGGGCCGGCCGCCTGCCCTACGTACACGCCCTGAGCCTGCTGTGCGTGCTGCTGGCCGTGGCGTACTTATTCACCGTGAAGTCGACCGGCCCCATGGCCGCCGTGGGCGTGCCAGAGCCAGCCCCCGAGCCCTCGCCCGAAGCGGTGGTGTGAGATATTAAATATTTGCATAAAATAATGATGAAGAATAGGTGAGCTTTCATTCGGACCTCCTACTTTTAGGGTTTCGAAGATTGTCTACCCCATTCTTTATTGTTGATGCACACTACTCTACTGCCTGGCCGGCTGCGGCAGGCACTGCCGGTGCTGTTGGGCTGTTTTTTAACCGCAGTGGCCGCTCAGGCCCAGCCGGAGCCCATTAAATTTGGCCAGATAGACAAGGCCGACCTCACGGCCGCTCCCTTCGCCGCCGACAGCGCGGCCGGGGCCGTGGTGCTGTGCGATTTTGGCCGCTCGCGCCTGCGGGGCAAGCGCAGCGGCCTCGAAATAGTATTTGAGCGGGTCACGCGCATCAAAATCCTGAAGAAGTCGGGCTACGACGAGGCCAGCGTCGAAATCCCGCTCTACCACCGCGAAGGCGACCAGGAAAAGATTTCCAACCTGCGCGGCTTTACCTACAACCTGGTGAACGGCGTGGTGGTAAAAACCAAGCTGGAGCCCGGCGGCGCCTTCGTCGAAAAGCGCACGCCCAACGTGAACGTGCAGAAATTTACGCTTCCCAATGTGCAGGAAGGCGCCGTGCTGGAATACGCCTACACCCTCAGCTCCGATTTCCTGTTCAACTTCCAGGACTGGACGTTTCAGCGCGATATTCCGGTGCGCTACAGCGAGTACCGCTCCAGCATCCCCACTTTCTACAAGTACAACATCCTCTACCAGGGCAACCGCACGCCCGATGTGAACCTGATGAGCGTGGGCCAGACCACCCTGATGCTCGACAACAAAGTAGGGGACGGCCTCAGCGCCGGGCTGACCAATGGCACCCTCTCCGTAACGGCCTCCACCGAGGACCACCAGTGGGTGCTCAAAAATGTACCGGCCTTTCGCGCCGAGCCGTACATGACTACCGCGCAGGACTACGTGGCCCGGCTGGACTTTGAGCTCACCGGCGAGCAGTGGCCCGAGCAGCCCTACCAGGACCTGACCGGCACCTGGGACAAAATCAACGCCCGGCTGCTGGCCGACGAGGACTTTGGCGGCCGCCTCGGCCAGGCCGGGGCGCTGAAAGCCCAATTGCAGGGCCTCGCAGCCCAATACCCCGACGTAGCGGCCTGCGCCGCCGCCGTGCGCCAGCTGGTGCTGGCCGCCATGCGCTACGACGGCACCGACCGCTACTATGCCCGGGAGCCCCTGCGCAAGGCCCTGGACGCCCACCGCGGCTCGTCGGCCGATGTGAACCTGCTCCTGCTGGCCGCGCTGCAGGAAGCCGGCGTGCCGGCCCACCCGCTGCTGCTCAGCACCCGCGACCACGGCCGCGTCAACAAGGAAATTCCGCTGCTCGAGCGGTTCAACTACGTGGTGGCCCTGGTGCCCCTGGCCGCCGGCAAAGACCTGCTGGTAGACGCCACCGATGCGCAGCTGCCCTGCGGCATGCTCCCCGAGCGCTGCCTCAACCGCGTGGGCCGCCTCATCACCAAGTTCCCGAACGACAGCCGCTGGGTGGACCTCACCCCGGCCCAGCGCCACGTGCACTACCAGCAGGTAAACCTGACGCTGGACGCCGATGGTGGCCTCACCGGCAACGTGCACGAGGAGCATGGCGGCTACGCGGCCGCCGACGCCCGCGCCCAGCTCACCGCCCTGGGCGAGAAGAAGTACCTGGCCGGGCTGCAGCAGCGGCACGAGGCCTGGGCCATGCCCAAGCTCGCCGTAACCCACGCCGACGACGTGGACAAACCCCTGGCCCTGGACTACACCTTCAGCCAGCCCAGCACCGAGAAGCCCGATGGCGGCCCCCTCTACCTGAGCCCGCTGAGCGAGTTTGGAACCAGCCAAAACCCGTTTCGGCACGAGCAGCGGTCCTTCGCCGTCGACTTTGGGGCCGCGCAGGAAGAGCTAGTGGTCATCAACCTGGCCCTGCCCGCGGGCTATGAGCTGGCCGAGGTGCCCAAGCCCGCCAATGTGAACCTGCCCGACAACGGCGGCAAGTTCTATTACGCCGTGAGCGCCGCCATGCCCGGGCGCGTGCAGCTCACCACCCGCCTCATCCTGGCCAACCCCGTGTATGCGGCCGAAGACTACGCCAACCTGCGCGAGCTGTACCGCCTGCTGCTGGAAAAGCAGGCCGAAAAACTCATCATAAAGAAGAAAGCCAACGGTTAGCTCAACTTCCGGCAATCCCAGCTCCCGGCCTGCCCGGATTATTCGTTGACCCCCAATACAATCAGCTCAATTTCGGACTCCCGCCTTATTACTTTTCCTGCCTTATTTCCTCTTTGCATGAAGCTACCCCTACGCTCGTCCCTTACCCTGGCCGCCCTGCTGAGTGCTTTCGCGGCGCAGGCCCAGCCCGAACCCATCAAATTCGGCAAGCCCGACCCGAAAGACCTGACGGCCGCGCCCTTTGTGGGCGATAGCGCCGCCGCGGCCGTGGTGCTGTGCGACTACGGCACCACCACCATTCAGTACATCAACAACGACTTCCAGCTGGTATCGGAGCGGATTACGCGCATCAAAATCCTGAAGAAAGCGGGCTACGAGGTGGCCACGGTGCAGGTGCCGCTTTTCCACCGCAACAGCAGCGAAGAAAAAATCACGGGCCTGCGCGGCTTCACCTACAACCTGGTAAACGGGCAGGTGCAAAAAAGCAAGCTGGAAAGCAGCAACGTCTTTACCGAAGACCGCACCAAAAACGTGCGGGTGCGCAAGTTTACGCTGCCCGATGTGCGCGAGGGCGCCGTGATTGAGTACGCCTACATCGTGACGTCGGACTTCTTTTTCAACTTCCAGGACTGGACCTTTCAGCGCGACATCCCCACGCGCTGGAGCGAGTTTCGGGCCACCATTCCCGAGTATTTCCACTACAAAATGCTGATGCAGGGCTACCACCCCCTGGAAGTGCAGACAAAGACGGACAACATGACGCAGTTTACGGTGCACACGGCGGGCGGCTTTTCCGGCAGCGGCTTTGGCACCACCCGCGAAGCCGCCAGCAACGAAACCGTGACGGCCCGCGTGACCAACTACAACTGGGCCATGAAGAACGTGCCGGCGTTTCGCAACGAGCCGTTCATGACCACTTCCGAGGACTACGTCGACCGCATCAACTTCCAGCTGGCGGGCGAGCAGTTTCCCGGGCAGGCCTACCAAAACGTAGCTGCCACCTGGGACAAGATTAACTCGGAGCTCCTGAGCGATGAGAACTTTGGCTTGCAGCTCGACCGCGGCAATTTCCTGAAGCCCCAGATGCAGGCCCTGGCCACCCAATACCCCGACGTGGCGGAACGCGCCGCCGCCGTGCGCGAGGTGGTGATGAGCGGCATTCGCTACGACGGCACCAACCGCTACTCTACCGATGGCTCGCTGCGCAAAGCCTACGACGCCCACCTGGGCAGCGCGGCCGACGTGAACCTGCTGCTCATTGCCGGCCTGCGCGATGCTGGCATTCCGGCCCAGCCCCTGCTGCTGAGCACCCGCAGCCACGGCCGCGTAAACGAGGCCCTGGCGCTGCTCGACAAGTTTAACTACGTGGTGGCCCTGGTGCCGCTGGCCGATGGCAAAGACCTGCTCCTGGACGCCACCGAGCCGCTGCTGCCCGCCGGCGTGCTGCCCGAGCGCTGCCTCAACCACCTGGGCCGCCTGATAACGAAGAAGCCCGAAGACGGCCGCTGGGTCGACCTGTCGCCCGCCCAGCGCCACGTGCGCTACCAGCAAGTGCAGCTCACCATGGACGCGCAAGGCGGCCTGACCGGCAAAGTGCACCAGGAGCACGGCGGCTACGCCGGCGTGGCCGCCCGCAAGCACATGGCCACCCTGGGCGAGAAAAAATACCTGGCCGAGCTAACCACCCAGCACAGCACCTGGACCGTGCCCAAGCTCACGGTGGGCCAGCGCGAAAACGTGGCCAAGCCCCTGGCCCTGGACTACGAATTCACGCAGCCCGCCGACGACAACGCCACCGCCGGCACCTTCTACCTGAGCCCGCTCCGGGAGTTTAGCAGCGAGCAAAACCCCTTCCGCCACGACGACCGCCTGTTTCCCGTGGACTTTGGCGCCGCACAGGACGAAACCACCATGGTGACCCTCACGCTGCCCACGGGCTACGAGCTGGCCGAAATGCCCAAGTCCGCCGTACTGGACCTCCCCGACGGCGGGGGCCGTTTCCTCTACAGCGTTGCCACTACTACCCCAAATACGGTGCAGCTCACCGGCCGCCTGAGCCTGCGCAAGCCCGCCTACGCCGCCGCAGAATACGCCCAGCTCCGCGAGTTCTACCGCCTCATGCTGCAAAAGCAAGGCGAGAAACTGGTGATTAAAAAGAAGGCATAGGTTGAGCTGAAATCGTCAGGATGTTAGGTTGTGATGCAGAGCGCAGCGAAGCATCTTTACCGCGCAAGTAATCCAATCGCCTGTCATGCAGAGCGCAGCGAAGCATCTTATCCCCGTCGAACGAACCATGCTGACCTGATAAGATGCTTCGCAGGCTCAGCATGACAAGAGGCGTGGTAAGGATGCTCGCTGCGCCCGGCCTGACCGTTCTACCTGCCACAGTCAATCCAGCCCAACATCCTACCCGATTATCCGCTACCTCATTCCCCATCATTTCGTGAAAGCACTGCTACCCTTCCTTGCTGCACTGCCCCTGAGCAGCTTTCTATCCTTACACCCTGCAGCTCCGGTGCCTAAATACGCCGTGGCGGATATTCCGGCAACGCTGCAGGAGGGTGCGCACGCCGTGCTGCGGGCCGACGACGAGGTAGTGACCGTAAAATCGGCTGGGCGGCTGGTGCACACCGTGCACCGGGTGATAACCGTGCTGGACCCTGCTGGCGACGACTTTGGCCGCCAAACGGTGAGCTACGACGCCCTCAACTCCCTGAGCTACCTGCGCGGGGCGGTGTATGATGCCGATGGCCGCCTGCTGCACCAACTGCGGGCCGCCGAAATCCACGACCAGGGCATGGGCGACGCCGGCGGCAGCTTCATGACCGATATCCGCGTGCGCTACGCCGACCTGCGCCAGCCCCAGACGCCCTACACCGTTGAATTCGAATACGAAATCGTATCCGACAACACCTTATTTTATCCCGACTGGCAGCCCCAGGAAGAGGAAGGCCTGGCCGTGCAAAACGCTACGTTCCGTGTAACCACGCCCGCTGCCCTGCCGTTGCGCTACCAGGAGCGGGAGCTGCCAGCAGGCACCGCCGTGGCCCACACCACCGCAAGCAACCAGGACATCTACGAGTGGAAGCTAGCCAACCTGCCAGCCGCCGAAGACGAGGAAGCCGCCCCGCCGCTGTACTGTACCACGCCCAGGGTAGTGCTGGCCCCCAGCACCTTCGAAGTCCAAGGCCACAAAGGCACCGCGGCCAGTTGGCAAAGCTTTGGCCAGTGGAACTATGAGCTCAACGCCGGCCGCGATGTGCTCCCACCCGCCACGCTGGCCAAGGTAGCCGCCCTGGTAAAAGACGCCCCCGATGCCCGCACCCGGGCCCAGCGGGTGTACGAAATGCTGCAAGGCAGCACCCGCTACATCTCGGTGCAGCTGGGCCTGGGCGGCTGGCAAACCTTCCCCGCTAGCTCCGTGGCCAGCAACGGCTACGGCGACTGCAAAGCCCTGAGCAACTACACCAAGGCCCTGCTGGCCGCTGCTGGCGTGCCCGCCTACGTGGCGCTGGTAGGCGCTGGCGCCGAACACCCCGACCTGCGCGCCGACTTTCCCAGCTCGCAGTTCAACCACGCCATTGTGTGCGTTCCCATGACCAAAGCAGGCCGCCCCGACACCCTGTGGCTGGAATGCACCAGCCAAACGGATGCCTTTGGCTACATGGGCAGCTTCACCGGCAACCGCCACGCACTGCTGCTCACGCCCCAGGGCGGGCAGCTGGTGGCCACGCCCCGCTACGGCACCGCCGAAAACCGCCGCGAACGCCGCATCGACCTGTACCTGGATGCCGTGGGCGGGGCCACCGCCACGGCCCGCACCCTGCGCACTGGCCAGGAGCAGGACCTCTACGCCCAGCTGCTGCACGAGTTGGGTCCCGTGGAGCAGAAAAAGTACGTAACCGACCGGCTCAAGCTGCCCACCTTCACCCTCACCAAATTCAACCTGGCGGCCACCGCCCCCGGCCCCACGCCGGGCGTAGTCGAAACCCTGGGGCTCACGCTGCCGGGCTTTGCCATGCCCAGCGGCAAGCGCGTGTTTGTGACCCCTAACCTGCTGAGCCGCCTGCCCGCCCTGCCGGCGCAGGTAGGCGAGCGCCAGGCCGCCGTGTGGCTGCCCCACGCCAGCTTGCAGGCCGATACCGTGCGCCTGCACCTGCCGCCCGGCTTCCGGCCCGAAACTCTGCCCTCGCCCGTGCAGTTCAGTACCGCCTACGGCACCTACGCCAGCCAATACCAGGCCCTGCTCGATGGCACGGTGCAGTACATCCGTCGGCTTGAGCTGAAACGCGCCCAAATGCCCCGTACCGCCTACACCGGCTATCTGGACTTCCGCCGCAAAATCAGCCTTGCCGACAAAGCCCAAATTGTGCTGCTGAAAACGGAGAGCTGAAATAGCAGTAAGGCATAAACAAGAACGTCAAAACCCAGAACGTCATGCTGAGCTCGTCGAAGCATCTCTACCGTGCAACTAATTCTTTCGCTTAGATTACTCCTGCGGTAGAGATGCTTCGACAAGCTCAGCATGACGTTCTTTTTTCTGAATCCGATTAAAACTTCACCCGCAGCTGCGCCTTCACCTCGCTGCGCAGGGCGCCCTGGATGGTTTCCAGCCCCGAGCCTACCGTTTCTTGGTGGCGGTAGCGGGTTTCGGCGTAGCGGAGCCAGAGCGTAAGGGAGCGGTTGAGGCGGATTTCGGCCAGGCCATACACCCGCGTGCCCTGGCCGTACAGCGCCGGCACCGACACAGCCAGCAGCACGTCGTGCTCATACACGTACTGGCGGGTATCGTAGTCGTCGGCATCGAATAGGGCGTAGCGGGCCGTGAGCTTGAGGGCGCGGTTGAGCTGGTAGCTCACGTCCTGCGCCAGCACGTAGCCGCGCCGCCAGGGCAGGCCGGGGTCGTCGCGCAGGCGGGAGGCTTGCAGGCGGGTGCGCAGCTCCAGGGCGGTGCTGGGGGCGGTGTTGCAGTACAGCAGCAGGCTCTGGCGCAGCTGCTCGCCGGGCAGCGGAATGGGCCGCACAACGTCAGCGGCGGGTAGGTCGCGGGGCTTGAGGCGCTGGCGCAGCTGCACATAGAGCAGGCTGGTTTTGGTGGGCGTGTAGGCCAGGCGCACCAGGGCATCGTGGCCGGCGGTGGGGGCGCTGGCCCGGTAGCGCAGCCACGGAAAGCGAAACTGGTCGTAGTAGGCCGATACTTCCCAGCGGGCCACTGGCCGCACTTTCAGGCCGAAGTACACGCCGGTTTCGTTGATGTTGCGGGTGTTTTCGCTGAAGGCATTGCCGTAGAGGGTGTGAAAATCGGCGTCGTAGTGCCGCACCAGCAGGGCAGCATCCACGGTGGGGCCCAGGCTGGCCAGCAGGCCGTTTACGGTGCCCAGGCCGCCCCCGGTGCTGCGCGCCGTTTCGCCGAAGAGCAGCAGGTTGCGCCATACGTAGCTGTAATTCAGACTCAGGGCCAGGTTCTCCTTGCCGCTGAACTCGAAGCGGTTGTACGGCTCTGCCCGCTTGAGCAGCGGCGTGCCGTAGTGCGTAAACACGCCGGTGGCGCCCAGGGCCAGGTTGCCATCGCGGCTGGTGTAGCCCAGGTTGCCGCCCCCGATGGTTTCGGACAGCTGGTGGCGGTTGGCGATTTCCGAGGCCGTGCGGTGGAAGCCGGTGTAGAGCAGCCCCGAGGTAAACTCATCGAATTGAGCCAGCGAATCCTGCGCCTGCTGCAGATTGGCATCCACATTCTTGTGCGACACAAACGCCGTGGCCTGCACCGTGGGCGCCATCTGCACCGTGGCCGCCCCACCCCGGAAAAACGTGTTTTCGAGCAGCGAAGCGTAGGCCCGCACGCCCACCGACGAGCGCCGCAGCGTCGTAATCGTCTCGGCGCCCTTGCCCACGCCCAGCCCCGACGACAGCAGCAACCCCTGGCCAAACTGCAGCTGGTAGTCGCCCAGAGCCAGCGTTTTTAGCCGGCCCCGCTCCTGCAGCAGCACGTGTGCCGACACGTAATCGGGCCCCAGCCGCCCGCTGCCGGGGTTCCAGCTCAACGGCTCGCCGGCGTCTTTTTCCAACGAAAAGCCCACGCTGAAATCCTTGGTGTGGCTCACCCGGTAGCGTATCAGCATCTTATCGGGCGAGCCGAGGTAGCGGGTGGTGGGCTGGCCGTGGTAGAGCGTGGGCGGCGTGTATCCCTGGCGCTCCTGCAGCACCCGCTCGTAGCGCAGGTACAGGGCGTTGTTGTCTTCGCGGGCGATGCGCTGCCACAGCGAGCCGCGGGCGGCGTGCAGGTTGCTGCTCTGGACGCTTACAAAAGGTAGAATGCGGGAGATAGTGCGCAGGTCGTAGCCCTCGATGCTTTGCAGCTCATACACGCTCAGCAGATCGCCGTTGGCTTGGCGGTGGAGCAGCAGGGTGGTTATCTGGTTTTCATTCAAGAGCAGCAGCACCCGCAGCTCTTCCCGGGTGGCGGTGTTGAGGTTAATGGGCGTCTGGTAGTACTGCAGCAGCGTTTCGTACAAGTCCTCGTACGGCACCTGGTCCGACTGGATTTCGGCAAACAGCTCTTGCGTGAGGCGGTCCAAATCGGGCGGGCGCCGGGTGTAATCTTGGGCTGAAGCTGCAGAGGTTGCCAAAATTCCCGCTAGTATTACCAGCAGCGCAAAGCGGCGCCTGGTGTTTAGGCGCAACCCTGTTCCAATCGTTCGAAGTTGTGAAGCGACTCCCGGCGCTCCTATCAGTGGCACTACTGCGCTTTCTGCCCCCATGCCTTGGAAATGCTTAAATGCTGGCTAAATCCTAAAGCCTGCTGGAATGCCGCCGCGTAATCAATTTGAAAAGCCCCGGCCAAAACACCGATGCCGGCACTGGCTTGCTCGGTGAGCGAAGCCAGGCCCAGGCGCGCCGCCAGCACGGGCACCGGGCGGTACTCCAGGCCCGCTTTGAAATTGGCGGCGCGCTCCACGTCTTTTTCGGTTTCGACCACCAGCAGCACCTGGGAACTGGGACGGTAGGCCAGGCCGGCTTTGAGCACGGTGGGCACCCGCTCGTCCTGGTAGCTGGCCAGCTTGGTTTGGCCCAGGTTGTAGAGCGAAGCCCCGAAGCTGAGCCGCTGGGGCACTACTTCAATCTGTCCGCCCAGCGTGCCCAGCACCACGCGCCGGCTGCCCAGGCCCTCGATGCTCACCTGCAGCAAATCGACGCGGCCGCCCAGGCTGATTTGCCCAAACCGGTAGCCGTAGCCCGCTCCGACTCGAGTTTCATTATAAAGCTGGCCGCCGAAGCGCTGGGCCTCGAAAGCCACTACGCCATTTCGGGCCCAGGCGGCCTGGGCCGGCGGCACCACGGTCGGCGTTGGGCTGGCCCCATCTGCCGCGGCTACTGCCCCGAGGGGCCGGCCCAGCGGCAGGGCCACGGTGAGCGCGCCCACGTTGAGAGCGGAGCTGAAGTAGCGGTTCTCGGCATAAAAGCCCACGGTGGGCTGCTGAATCTCACTCAGCCCGGCCACGTTGTTGCCCATGCTCCATACTTCGCCGGCAAGCGCCACCGAAGCATTGCCAAGTGCAGCGGCGCGGGCGCCCCGCACCCCGGGTCCCGTCCCCTGAGCCACCGCCGAAGCCGCTGGCCAACAGGCAAGAAGCCCCAATAAAACAAGCAAAGAACAACGTGGTAGAAAGTGTAGCATAAGGGGAAGGTAATATTGCCATGCTTAATGGCTGAGCGAAGCGGCCGAAATTATTTTGCCGCGCTTTTTGGTTAGCTATTGCGGCACCACTGCCGAACTTGCCTCCTTATGCCCCGCTCCTTCTCTGCCGCGCCCCGCCGCGAAAGCCTTCTTTACCGCAACCAGCCGCTTAGCTACACCCTTGTTTTCCGGTCGCGGCGTACCATCGGCTTCGCCGTGAAGCCCGATGGCAGCGTGCACGTAACGGCCCCCGCCGGCACCTCACCCGAATGGGTGGCCCAACAAGTCCTGAAAAAAGCCGACTGGATTCTGAAGCACCAGGCCGCCTTTGCCAGCCGCCCGGCCCCCGCGCCCACCCGCCGCTTCGAGGCCGGCAGCACCCACTACTATCAGGGCAGGTCCTACGCGCTACGCTTCGCCCAAGCCAGCCGAATGGCAGTGGCCGTCGTGGCCGATGAGCTGGTGGTATCGTCCCCTGCGCCCCTCACACCCGCTCAGACCGAGGCCCTGCTCCACGCCTGGTACGCCCGCCAGGCCGCGCCCTACTTTGCCGATTCGCTGGAGCGGGTGTGGCCGCGCTTCGCCGAGTTCAACCTCGTTCGGCCAACCCTGTCCGTGCGCCACATGCGCACCCGCTGGGGCAGCTGCACCCCGCGCACCGCCCGCATCCGCCTCAGCCCGGAGCTCATCCGGGCCCGCCCCGAGTGCCTCGACTACGTGCTGCTCCACGAATGCTGCCACCTGCTGGTGTGCGACCACTCGAAGGCTTTCTACGACCTGCAGACCCGCTTAATGCCCGATTGGGAACGGTGGAAAGTGGAGCTGAATGCACTGCCGAAATAGCGGCCGTTCTCCGTGCTTCAATTAAGCCCCATGAATTCATCGGCCGCTGGCTATACTACTCTCCCACTCATGTCCCGGCTGTTTCGCGCCCTTTTTCTTGGCCTGGTGTGGTTTTACCGCCATTTCATCTCGCCGCTCACCCCGGCCAGCTGCCGCTATTCGCCCACCTGCTCGGCGTATGCGGCCCAGGCCATTACCAAATACGGCCCGTGGCGCGGCGGGCGCCTGGCGCTGCGGCGCATTGCCAGCTGCCACCCCTGGGGCGGCCACGGCTTCGACCCCGTACCATAGCCCATCAGTTGCGTATAGGCTGGGTCAACCTTCTGCTTAACTCTTCCTAATGCGCTTTATTCCGTTGTTACCGGCTGCCCTTGCCATCTTGCTCACGGCCTCTTGTTCGGAGGCTCAGTCCGACAAATCCATCGCCTCCAACAAAGTGAAAGGCGGTGACCGCCGCAAAGACAAAGACGCAGCCGCGGCCATTGCCGGCCTGCGCCGGGTGGGCTCTATCAAAAACGTGGTACCCGAAAGCTCGGGCCTGGCCCCCGCCGAAACCAGCGGCAACTACTACAGCTTCGGCGACGACGGCAACGCTCCCACCCTTTACGAAATCACCAGCGAAGGCAAGCCGGTGCGCACCATCGACGTCAACGCGCCCAACATCGACTGGGAAAGCCTGAGCCGCGACCCACAGGGCAACTACTACATCGGCGACTGCGGCAACAACGAAAGCACGCGCCGCGACCTCGCCATCTACCGCGTGCGGCCGGATGCCCCCAAGCAAGTCGGCAAAATCAGCTTCTCCTACCCCGACCAAAGCGAATTCCCGCCCAAGAAAAAGCAGCGCAACTTCGACTGCGAGGCCAGCCTCTGGCACGACGGCAAAGTGTGGCTCTTTACCAAAGACCGGGCCCAGGAAAGCACCAGCAAAGTATACACCGTGCCCGAACAGCCCGGCGACTACACGGCCAAGCTGGTAGCCAAACTGGCCATTCCCGGCGAAGTAACCGATGCCGCCCTGCGCTCCGACGGCCGCCGCCTGGTGCTGCTGGGCCGCGGCGAGCTGTTTATCCTGGACGGCAACACCTGGGCCGACATCCTCAAGGCCACGCCCCGCCGCGTCGACCTCACCGGTGCCGGCCAAACCGAAGGCGTCGCCTTCAAAGACGACAATACCTTGCTCATCACCACCGAGCAAGGCGACTTATTTGAGTTTAAGCTGCCCTAACCGCCATTGCCAGTTAAACCGGACGCCCCCGGTGCCCTCACTGCCTGAATCTTCCCTGAGGGGGTAGAACGGGGGCGAGGGCACCGGGGGCGTCCGGTTTAACTGGCAATGGCGGGGCTTATTTCCGCAGTTCCCGGGGCTGGGTCACGCTTGCGCTTGGCAGCGGGCCACTGCCGGGCAGGGTCACCGGGTCGCCTTCTTTGCCCAGGTCGCGCGGCGCGTAGCCATATGGGTTCTTGGGGTCTTTGCCGGCCCGCCACAGCACCCAGATACCGACAAGAATCAGCGGAATGCTCAGCAGCTGGCCCTGGTTGAACAAGTGGCCGTTCTCAAACGCCACTTGGTTCTCCTTCAGGTACTCGCCCAGGAAGCGCTGCGTGAACAGCAGCACCACAAACAGCCCAAATAGCTGCCCGCGGGGCGTGCGCTCCTTGGTGCGGTTCCACATGGAATAGAGCAGGATGAGCAGAAAAATGCAGAACAGTGCCTCGTAAATCTGGGTGGGGTGCCGCGGCACGGCCACGCCCTGAATCAGGTGCTCGGTGTCGCGCGGAAAGATGAAGGCCCACGGCACGTTGGTGGGCTTGCCCACAATTTCGGAGTTCATCAGGTTGCCGGTGCGGATGCAGGCGCCGCCTAGCGCCACCACTATCACAATGCGGTCGAGCACCCACAGGTAATCGAACTTGTTGTTGCGGGCAAACAGCCAGCAGGCCAGCAAGATGCCAATGGTAGCGCCGTGGCTGGCCAGGCCGCCCTGCCAGATTTTGAACACCACCATGGGGTCGGCCATCAGCGCATCAAAATCATAAAAGAGCATGTGCCCCAGCCTGGCGCCCACAATGGTGCCAATCAGCATGTAAATGGTAATCACGTCGACCCACTGCGGCGACACCCGCTCCGAACGGTAGATGTGCGTGAGCACGAACGTGCCCACCACAAAGGGCAGCATGAAAAACAGCCCGTACCAGCGCAGCGTGATGGGCCCAAGATGGGCAATGATGGGGTTGACGTTCCAGTAAATGGCAGCGAGAAAAGGCAGCATGCAGTACAGAAATGAGGTGCACCCCAAAGGTACTCAGCGCATGGGGCTTGGCTTTCAAGAGGAACACCACAACCGCTGGCGAAGCACCGCGAAACGGCTTTATTTCAGCAGTAATTCCAATCGTCCGTCATGCTGCGCCTATTGTCATGCTGACGAAGGAAGTATCTTATCGCGGCTGAACGCTTGTTCTAACCTGATAAGATGCTTCCTTCGTCAGCATAACAGACGATTGAGTTGACAGTTGTACCCGAGCTGCTTCGGCTTCGCTAAGCACGGCCGTGCTAATCCAGCAGGACGGCCTGTTGCGCCAATGCTTTACAGCCCCGCCAATTCCTCAGCAAACCCACCGCTGAGGATGGGAAACCGCAGCCAGGAGCGCGGGTCCACGTTGTAATCGTCGAGGTGGAAGCTCGGGGCGTACCGTTCGCGCTTCCACTGGTTGCGGCTCCAGAGCGAGTAGAAGCGGCGCACGTAGGTTTTCAGCTGCTCGCGGTCGAAACCGCTTTCCTCCTGCTCCAGGGTAGCTAGCACCTGGCTTGGGCTGAGGCGGTCGTAGAAGGCCAGCCGCTCGATGCGGTTGAGCAAAGTGTAGGGCATCAGGTCGCGCTCGTCGGTTTGCTTGTCTTCCAGCGGGCGCAGTTCGGCGGTAGGCTGCAGGGCATTCACGTGGCGCAGGGCTGGGTAGCCCAATTCCGTTTCGGCCCAACGCAGCCACTTTTTCACGAAGTCCTTGTCGACGCCCGCAATGGGCGAAATGCTGCCGGCCGTGTCGCCGTCCATGGTGCAGTAGCCCACGCTGGCTTCCGAGCGGTTGGATGTGGTGATAAGCAGGCAGTTCTGCACGTTGGCCAGCAGCCAGATGGCCGGGGCCCGTACCCGCGCCTGAATGTTCTGCAGGGCCAGGTCGTCGGTTTGCCAGGTCAGCTCCCGGCCCAGCGCGCCCTGTATTTTGCCTACGTAGCCGGTTACTTCCTCATCAATACCCCAGTGGTGAAAGCGGGCCCCAATGCTGTCGGCTAGTTCCCGGGCTGAATTGAAGGTGTCGTCGGAGGAGTTCACGGTGCCCTGATAGGCGCAGGTCAGCAACTGCCGCACCAGTTGCTGGTTGCTGCTCAACTCGTTCGCGGGCTCGGCATTCTCCACCAGTTGGGCTGCTTTGCCGCCGGCTCCTTCCTGCGTCACCACCTTAGCGGTTTCGGCGAAGCAGCCGCTGCGCCTCTTGAACTCTTCCACGCCCAGTTCCTCTACGCCCAGGCGCACCATTTCGGCCACACCCACAGCACAAAAGCAGGAGTCGGCCCCACCGCTCAAACTGAGCACAAACCCACGGCTGCGCGCCTTGCGCAGGTAGTCGAACAAACCCAGGCTCATGGCCTGGTTGAGCTCTTTGTACTCGTCGGGCACCGCCAGCGGTACAATCTCAGCGGCCGGCGCCAGCTCAGTTTTGAAGTCAACATCCATCCACTCCAAATCCACTTCCTTGAAGCTCAGCAGCTGGTTGCGTAGCAGCAAATGGCCGTTGCGCGCCACCAGTATCTCGCCGTCGTAGATGATGCGGCCTGACTCGTTGCCCAGTAGATTGGCGTAGAGGTAGGTGCAGTTGAACGTGCGCGAGGCCTTCATTACCAACTGGTAGCGCACGTCGGTTTTGCTCATGGCAAAGTGGCTGGCCGATGGGTTCACAATCAAATCGACTTTGCCCACCAACCGGCACGCGGGCCGCACGTCGTCGGGCCGCCACGCGTCTTCGCATATCTCGAAGCCAAAGCGCACGCCGTTTTGCTCAAAAATGAGGTCGCCCAGCGCCCACTGCTCGCCTTCCCAGTCTACCGTGGTGGTTTCGCCGGCGGGCCAGGGCGCGAAAAAGCGGGTTTCGTAGTGCACGCCATCGTTGGCCAAAAACTGCTTGGCCGCAAAGCCCAGAATCTGGCCGTCGCGCAGCACGGCCGCCGTGTTGTAGGTGCGGTGGTTGAGCCGCACGGGCAGGCCCACCACCACGCAGATGCCTTCGGTCCACTGCCGCACCTGCTGCAGGTGGGCCAGCGCCGCCTGCGGCATCCAGTCGCTCAGAAACAGGTCTTCGCAGCCGTAGCCGCTCAGGCACAGCTCGGGCAAACACAGCAGCTCCACGCCATTTTCCTTGGCCAGTTCAATGGCAATGCGGATGTTGCGAAGGTTGTGCTCCCAATCGATGGGAATCTGGTTGAGGGCGGCGCCGGCGATACGCATAGTCTAAAGGCTCGTTTGGGATTACGGTTACAACAAAAAAGCCCGACAGGGCCAGGTGTAGCGAAGCGTGTACGAAATAAATAGAAAAAAGCCCCAGCGGGGCGGCATTCGAACGTTGCGAATGCCGCCCCGCTGGGGCTTTTTTGTTCAATAATTTACTTATTCTACCCCCAAAGCGGTTAGCGCCCGGTCGGCCGCCAACTGCTCTGCTTGCTTTTTGCTCAGACCCATGCCGGTGGCAATTATTTCATCATCTAGCAGCACGGTGGCCGTAAACTCCATCATGCCGCCGGGTCGGGCCTCGCCGGCGATGTCGTAGCGCAGGGTTTTGCCCTGGCGCTGGGCCCACTCCACCAGCTTGCTCTTGAAGTTGGCGGTGGTGGTGGTGAGGGTGTGTACGTCCACAAAGCCTTTCACTAGGCGGGTGAGCACAAACTTGCGGGCGGCTTTGTAGCCCAAGTCCAGGTACACCGCGCCCACCAGCGCCTCCAGCGCGTTGCCGTTTACGGAGCGCGAGCGGGCAGCGCGGCCCTGGGCGGTATCCAGCTGCACCAGCTTATCGAGGCCCAGTTTGAGGGCAATGTTATTCAGGCTTTCGCGGTTTACGATGCGGGAGCGCATCTCCGTGAGGAAGCCCTCCTGCTCGTAAGGGTACTTTTTGAAGAGGTACTCCGCCACCACCGTGCCCAGCACGGCATCGCCGAGAAACTCCAGCCGCTCGTTGGTGAGGTGGCGCCCCATCGACGGCTGCTGCCGCACTGCCGAAGAGTGCGTAAAAGCCAGCCGGTATAGCCGCACATTGGTAGGCGTCAGGCCCGTCACCGTACTAATTGCTTGTCGGAATGCCTTATCAGAACCAAAAAACCGGGAAACGAAACCAAGCAAAGGAAGAGGTGTTAACGCGTAATGAAGTATTAATTGATAGCTAACAATTAACTACCCAATAAGAAGAACGTCATGCTGAGCTTGTCGAAGCATCTCTACCACGAGAGTAATTAAATTACTTCCCCGGTAGAGATGCTTCGGCAAGCTCAGCATGACGTTCCTAGGTATTGATGCCGTAAAAACTACAGCTTGCGGAATATCACCGAGGTGTTGTGCCCGCCAAAGCCGAAGGTGTTGCTCATGGCCACGCGCACGTCGCGGGCCTGGGCCACGTTCGGCGTGAAGTTCAGTGCCTGGTTGATTTCCGGGTCGGGCGTGTGCAGGTTGATGGTGGGCGGCACTAGGCTGTGGTGCATGGCCAGCAGGCACGCCACGGCCTCCACGCCGCCGGCACCGCCCAGCAGGTGGCCGGTCATGCTTTTGGTCGAGGAGATGTTGATTTGTTCGGCAAACTCGCCAAATACCTGCTCAATGGCTTTGATTTCGGCGCCGTCGCCCAGGGGCGTGCTCGTGCCGTGGGTGTTGATGTAGTCCACCTCGGCGGCCGTGATGCCGGCATCGCGCAGGGCGTTGTGCATTACGAGCACTACGCCGCTGCCGCTGGGGTCGGGCGCGGTGATGTGGTAAGCGTCCGACGACATGCCGCCGCCAATCAGCTCGGCGTACATTTTGGCGCCGCGGGCCTTGGCGTGCTCGTACTCTTCGAGCACCAGTGCGCCCGAGCCTTCGCCCAGCACAAAACCGTCGCGGTCCTTGTCGTAGGGCCGCGAAGCCGAAGCCGGGTCGTCGTTGCGCTCGCTCATGGCCTTGAGGGCATTGAAGCCGCCCACGCCCGATTCGGTGATGGCCGCTTCGGAGCCGCCGGTCACCATCACGTCGGCCAGGCCGAGGCGGATGTTGTTGAAGGCGGCAATAATGGAGTCGTTCGACGACGCGCAGGCCGACGTGGTCACGTAGTTGGGCCCGCGGAAGCCGTTTTTAATGGAAATGTTGCCCGACGAGGAGTCGGCAATCATGCGCGGGATGAAGAACGGTGAGTAGCGCGGCGTGCCGTCGCCCCGCCCGAAGGCGATGCATTCTTCCTGCAGCGATTTCAGGCCGCCGATGCCGGAGCCCCAAATCACGCCCACCCGGTCTTTGTTGACCCCGCTTTCCAGCAGGCCGGAATCGGCAATGGCTTCATCGGCCGCTACCACCCCAAACTGGGTGAAAAGGTCCATCTTGCGGTGCTCCTTGCGGTCAAAGAAATTATCGGGCTCGTAGCCCTTCACTTCGCAGGCGAAGCGGGTCTTGAATTTGGCCGGGTCGAAGCGGGTGATGGCGGCGGCGCCGCTTGTGCCCGTGCGCAGGCCTTCCCAGTAGGCCGGGGCGGTATTTCCCAGCGGAGTAATGGCCCCAAGGCCGGTAACGACAACCCGTCGAATAGACGACATAAGCAAACGCCAATGGCGCGAAAGGTGAAGCGGGATAAAACAACGAAACCGGCCGGCGGCGGGCCGGCCGGTATGCGCAGAACTAATGGTTCATTCCGAGCGAAACGAAGAAGTTGGGTAAACTGATTCGTTCAAATTCTTTGCTCCGCTCGGATATGAAAAAAACTATTTAGCGTGCTCTTCGAGGTAGCTGACAGCTTGGCCCACGGTGCCGATGTTCTCGGCCTGGTCGTCGGGGATGCTCACGTTGAACTCCTTTTCGAACTCCATAATCAGCTCGACGGTGTCCAGCGAGTCGGCACCCAGGTCATTGGTGAAGCTTGCTTCGGGGGTTACTTCCGAGGCTTCAACGCCCAGTTTATCAATAATAATGGCCTTTACTTTTTCTGCGATTTCAGACATTTCCGTGGGGTTTAGGGAAAACTACGGCGCAAAGTAACGAGAGATTTTCCAACTAACCCACCGGTTCGCTTTCGAATTGCGGGTACAAGATTATGGCTGTGGTTCTGGCAACGGCCCGCCGCACGCCGTAGCTTTGCCCTTACCCGCTAGCGCGGAGCTCCCTTTGCGGCTGCTATGAAGACCTTCACCCTCGACGTTGATTATGAGTGCGACTTTGCCCTGTTTGGGCTGGTGAGTAGCACCCGCGACTACACCCTGGCCTGGATGCTGAACCGCGCCCTGCGCCTGCGCCTCGTCAAGCAGCCCGAGCTGCTGCTCAACCTGCTCAGTCAGGGCCGGCTGGTGTTCACGCACTACTTGCACGCCACCGAAACCCTGACCTTCCGGCTGTTGCGCAACCGCTCGGTGGAGCCTTCCAACTTAAAAAAGCCGTTCTTAGCACCCGACATCAAAGAGTACGACTACCTGCTGGCCGTGAGCAACGGCTGCGGAGCCCTCGCCGACGACGAATTGCTGCAGCAGCTCACGGCCCTCGACGCCGTGCAGTACGCCTGCCAATTCGACCCGAACACCCTCAAATACAAGGAAAACCTGATTCTGTAATTAATACCCCTTGCTCCCTAGCCACCGAAAGCGGCCCCGCGCCGCACACGCCGGAGCAGTATTTATTGTGGAGGAATCGTTCAGCGGTTCTGCCACCCGCGTTTCAGCCCCGCGCTGAAACATCCCCTCCTTCCCAGGGAGGGGAGTTTTTTTGTCATTAATCTCCCTATGCATGGAAAATCGCCACACGTTTAACAAGACCAAAATCGTGGCCACCGTCGGCCCGGCTTCTAATACCTACGAACGGCTCGGCACCCTCATCCGCGAGGGTGTCGATGTGTTTCGGCTCAATTTCTCGCACGGTTCTTACGACGACCATTTGGCCGTTATCAACACCGTGCGACGCCTAAATAAGGACATGCGCACCGCCGTGGGCCTGCTGCAGGATTTGCAGGGACCCAAAATTCGGCTCGGCGAAGTAGAAGGCGGCGGGGTTGAAATCAAGGCCGGCGATAAAATCAAGCTGGTGTGCGGGGAAAAGGAAATCAGCACGGCCACGCGCCTGAGCACGATTTACCTGGGCCTGGCCCGCGACGTGAAGCCCGGCGACATGATTCTGATTGACGACGGCAAAATTGAGCTGAAGGTGCTTGCCACCGACCGCGACCAGGAAGTAGACGTGGAGGTAATCTACGGCGGCCTGGTAAAGCCCCGCAAGGGCATCAACCTGCCCGATTCCGAAGTTTCGGCCCCTTCCATGACCGAAAAAGACATCGAAGACCTGGAGTTTGGCCTGGCGCACGACGTGGACTGGGTAGCCCTCAGCTTTGCGCGCAAAGCCGACGATATCCGCTTCATCAAAAACCTGATTGCCGAAGCCGGCAAGACCACCCGCGTGGTGGCCAAGATTGAAACCCCCGACGGCCTGCGCAACATCGACGAAATCATCGCCATCACCGACGCCGTGATGGTGGCCCGCGGCGACCTCGGCGTGGAAGTGAAGATGGAGGAGGTGCCAATGGCCCAGAAGATGATTATTGCCAAGTGCAACGCCGCCGGCAAGCCCGTTATCGTGGCCACCCAGATGATGGAGAGCATGATAACGGCCCCCCGCCCCACCCGGGCCGAAACCAGCGACGTGGCCAACGCCGTGCTCGACGGCGCCGATGCCGTGATGCTCTCCGCCGAAACCGCTGTGGGCGCCTACCCGGCCGAAGTAATTCGCTCCATGGTCGGCACTATCCTGAGCGTGGAGACCCACAGCCCCCAGCTCTTCCACCACTGGTTCCCCATCGACGCCACGGGCCCCAACTTCATGGCCGATAGCGTGTTGTCGGCGGCCTGCCACCTGGCCAAAAACACGGGCGCCAAAGCCATTACGGGCATGACCCACCACGGCTACACGGCTTTCCAGTTGGCTAAATACCGCCCCAAAGCCAATATCTTCATCTTCACCGATAACCGCCCCCTGCTCACGGCCCTGAGCCTGGTGTGGGGCGTGCGCAGCTTCTACTACGACCGCCTCATCAGCACCGATAGCACCATTTCCGACATCCGCTACGTGCTGACCACCACCGGCCACCTAGATCCCGGCGACATCTCCATTAATACCGGCTCCATGCCCATTCAGGATAAAGGCAAAGCCAACATGGTGAAAGTGAGCGTGGCATAATCCCCAGCACGCTTCGCCGATTTTAACTTGCGAAAGCCCATTCCTTAATTAGAGTGGGCTTTTTGCGTTTTACAAGAGCACAATTAATGTACATCCTTCAGAAATTACCGGAGCTTCTCGCGTGCAACTGTGACTCAAGCGTCTGTCATGCAGAGCGCAGCGAAGCATCTTATCGCCGCGGAACGACTCGTTCGAACCTGATAAGATGCTTCGCTGCGCTCTGCATGACAAACGACGCAAGGGAGTGAGCCAGGACTATTTTTACAAAGTAAAAGCTTACCAGTCGCCTTCCAGAAGGCAGTTACCGCAGCTCAACATCATCCACCAACGCTGCAAGGAACTCAACCATCTACACACCCAGATTGCCCAAACGCAAGAAGCCCTGCTCGTTTCCGAGCAGGGCTTCTGTGAAGGAGCGTAGAACCAGACCTTGGGGCGGCGCAGTCTGGCCCTACTAAACTCGCTACGCGCTAAAGCGCATTGACGAGTTTTGTCAGCTTGCTTTTGTTGTTAGCAGCTTTGTTCTTGTGGATGATGTTCTTCTTGGCCAAACGGTCCAACATCGACGACACTTTCTTCAGCAGCTCCTGAGCGGCCGTTTTATCGGTGGCTTCACGCAGGCGCTTGATGGCCGTACGAGTGGATTTGTGCTGGTAACGGTTCAACACGCGCTTAGCTTCGTTGCTGCGGATGCGTTTGAGGGCCGACTTATGGTTTGCCATGAGTGGGAATATATGGGAGCGTTATGCTTGAGTTCTGTGTTTGGGAGGGCAAAGGTACAAACCTGCTCGGCAATATCAAACCATGTTGGCAAAAATCTTGCTGCAAAGCCTGATGACCATTCCATTGGGCTAAAGTAACCTGGACAGGAAAGTGGTTCCTGCGTGCCGCAACCTCCTAGCTGATGAATGAGGTAGCTCAACTTGCTTGGAGTTGATTGGCTGGTTCGCCGAAAGAACCAAAGTGACAAGACTATTTGCAACCGGACCCCAAATAATCGTGTTATCCGAAAACAAGTGAATATCATCTTCAGCGCCCCTTATTAGTATGCATGCCGATTATTTGCGTACTTTATAATAGCTACCCTATCCCCCCATTGCGATGCCCTTTCCGTTATCGTATCTGCGCCATGCCTCTCGTATCCGAATCTCGTTATCAGCCGCCGTTCTATCTCTTTAACGGCCACTTGCAGACTATTGTGCCCAGCTTGTGGCGCACCGTTCCCGATGTGACCTACCAACGCGAACGGCTGGAGCTGCCCGACGGAGACTTCCTGAACCTAGACTGGAGCCGCTTGCCGGAGACGCGGCCCACCGATGGCTTGGTCATCGTTTCGCACGGCCTCGAAGGCGATGCCTCCCGCCCCTACGTGCGGGGCATGGTGCGCGCCCTCAACCGGGCCGGCCTCGACGCCCTGGCCTGGAACTACCGCAGCTGTGGCGGCGAGATGAACCGCCTGCTCCGCTCCTACCACCTCGGCGATACCGACGACCTGGACATGGTGCTGCGCCATGCCCTGGCCACGGGCCGCTACCAGCGGGTGTACCTCACGGGCTTCAGTGCCGGCGGCAATGTGACGCTCAAATACCTGGGCGAAGACCCGGACCGCGTGCCCGTGGAGGTGAAGCGGGCCGCTGTGTTTTCGGTTCCCACGGATTTGCAGGCTAGCTCCGTGCACATTGCCCGCCGCCAGAACCAGGTGTACCTGCGCCGCTTTCTTAAGACGCTGCGGCTGAAGGTGCGCGCGAAAGCCGAAATGATGCCGGGCCAGGTCGACCTAACGGGCATCGACGAGCTGCGCGATTTCCAGGAATTTGACAGCCGGTACACCGCGCCCATGCACGGCTTCGACTCGGCCGATGCCTATTACAAATACGCCAGCTCGGGGCGATACCTGAGCGGCATTCAGGTGCCCACGCTGCTCGTGAATGCCCAGAACGACCCGTTTTTGCCCGAATCCTGCTTCCCCCGCGAGGTGGCCACCAATTCGCCGTTTGTATTCCTGGAAACACCCTCAGAAGGCGGGCACGTGGGCTTTGCCGAAGGCTCGCCCGATGGTGAATACTACTCCGAGCGGCGCGCCGTGGAGTTTCTCACGGCGGAGGTACCTGCTTAGGCCCCATCTGTCATTGCGAGGAGGCACGACGAAGCAATCCATCCCCCTGTGCGACCAACTCCTAGTTGTGACAGACTATTTTAAACCAAAAAGCCCCGGCACTGCGCATTACCGGGGCTTTTCACATTATTGAGCCGGTCGCTGAGACCAGGACGGATTGCCACGGCCTACGGCCTCGCAATGACAGGCCCTGGGCGCTAGACCATCCGGCTATTTCGCAGGCACAAAAACCACCTTTTTCGTTTCGTAAAATTCTTCTTTGAAGAAATCGCTCAGGTCCGTGACTTTGGCTTTCAGTCCGGATTCGGCTATTTCTTCGGTTAGGTCGCCGCCTTTTAGGTAATAAAGTCCTGAGCCGGGCTGGCCCAGGGGCTTGAAGCGGTGAGCTATCCACGGGTGGAAAGTGGCAAGACGCGCCACGGCCCGGCTTACCACATAATCATACTTGGTGCGCAGTTGCTCGGCGCGGGTTTGCTCGGCGGTGACGTTGTGCAGGCCCAATGCGGCAGCCATAAACTGCACGGCCCGGATTTTCTTGCCGATGCTGTCGACGAGGTGGAAATGCACCTCAGGGAACATAATGGCCAGGGGCAGGCCCGGCAGACCACCCCCGGTGCCCACGTCGAGCACGGTGCTGCCCTTGGGAAATTTAATCACCTTGGCAATGCCGAGCGAGTGCAGCAGGTGGCGCTCCACGAAGTTGTCCATGTCGGTGCGCGACACGAGGTTGATGGCTTCGTTGGTGGCCCGAAACTCGGTTTCCAACTCCTGAAAAAGCTGGAGCTGTTGGGGCGTAAGCTCGGGAAAGTAGTGCTGCAAAAGATTCATGGGTGCAAAGTTGCACGCCACGGTTTAGAACAGCACACTTTCATAAAGTAGCCCGTCATCTAGAACGCTGCGGGGCAGCACGCGCGCCTTTTGTCATGCTGAGCCTGCAAAGCATCTTCTCAGGTCAGCATAGCGTCGTTCCGCGGCGATAAGATGCTTCCTTCGTCAGCATGACAAAAGGCGCGGGCTTGCTGCTTTCTGTATGCGTTACGGACTGCATAAAAAAAGCCCCGACTTACGCCGGGGCTTTTCTGCAATTAAATAATTTGCTTGGTGTGCTTCACCATGTCATAGAGCAACTCGCGGGCGCGGTGCAGCTGGGCTTTGACGGTGCCGAGCGGGGCTTTTAATTCGGTGGCAATTTCCTCGTAGCTGAGCTCGTCGAAATAGCGCAGCGATACGAGGCGCTGGTATTTATCGGGCAGGCGCGACACCACGTGGCGCATGATTTCAATCTTCTGATTGCGCACGGCGTGCTCGGCCGGATTCAGGTCATTGTCGCGGAAATCGATGGTGATTTCGTCGCCGTTATCGACTTTAATAGCCGAGTCAATGGACATGGTTTTGATTTTATTCTTACGGATAAAATCAATGCAGTTGTTGGTTGCAATCCGAAATAGCCAGGTGCTGAAAGCGTACTCGGGGTTGAACTTGTGCAGGTTGCGAAATGCCTTGGCAAATGCCTCGATGGTCAGGTCTTCGGCGTCGTCCTGGTTGCGTACCATCTTGAGTACCACGTGGTAAACGGGCTTCTTGTAGATGTGCATCAGCTCGGCATAAGCTTTCTCGTCGCCGTTGTCCACGGCGGCGCGAATCAGCTTAAAGTCGTGCTTGGCTTTGGCTGAAAACTGCTTTTGAATATCCTGATTGTTTACTTCCATCGAAGGGTTCGGTTAAGGAACAGCGAGATTCCTAAGGCCAGATATTGAGAAAAATAAACTAAGTCGAGCACGGGAAGCAGCCCGACGATTACGGGCTGGTGAAGGCGGCTGCTTAGACGGGCATACACGGCACTCACAAACAAAGTTCGGAGGGTGCATACCACCGCCAAAGGTACCCAAATGTTTGGGTAAAATAATAGCACAACCACAGCCAAATAGAATAACATATTGGCCAGTAAGAAGGTGCCTATCCGCAAACGGTCGGTTAACCGATACGCCCGCCCAGCCGATAAATGCCGACGTTTTTGGCGCCACCAAGCAGCCCAGGTGGCGGCGGGCTCGCTGAGGGTGTGGGCCGCCGCATCGGCCACCACGGCCACGCGTTGGCCCTTGCGCACGGCGTCCTGCACCAGCAGGTCGTCGTCGCCGCTGAGCTGGCGGATGTGCGAGGCAAAGCCCTTGGTGGCCGTGAAGCAGGCCCGGGTATAGGCCAGGTTGCGGCCCACGCCCATGTAGGGCCAGCCGCGCCAGGCAAAGCTTAAGTACTGGGCGCCAGTGAGCAGGGTTTCGTAGCGAATCAGCTTATTGAGAAAGCCCGGCGCCTCGACATAGGCCGAGAAGCCAACCACCAAATCGGCCGGTGCCGCACCGTGGTTGGCGAAGCCACGCTGCATGAGGCGCAGCCACTGGTTGGTGGCCGGAATGCAGTCGGCATCGGTGAACAGCAGCCGCGCATGGCGGGTGGCTTTGATGCCCAGCGTGAGGGCGTATTTCTTGGGCGCAAAATCGCGGGGTGTACGGGCCACGCTCACGAGGCGCACTTTTTCGTGGTAGTACTGGGCGAGCTGCTGGGCGTAGAGGTAGGTGTCGTCGTCGCTGCGGTCGTCGACGAGGACGATTTCGAAGCCGGCGGGGTAGTCTTGCTGGAGCAGCAACGGCAACAGGCGGCGCAGGTTGTGCAGTTCGTTGCGGGCGCACACGACGATGGAAACCGGCTCAGCATCGGGCCCGGGCACTTCGGCCGTGGCTTCCGGGGCGCGGCGGGCAAAGGGCCAGAAGAAATACGCGGCGTAAAAGAGCTGCACCCCTACGCACGCAAGCAAAAGCCAGAAAAAGGGGGAGTTGGGTACAGTTAGGTGCAAAGGCGGGGCAGCGTAAAGGGGCCGGCAAAAGTACGGGACGCCGGGCGGGTGGGCTACCTTTGCTTCTGCTTATGACTTTTGACCTTCTCGCCCAAGACCCCGCCACCAAAGCCCGCGCCGGCTGCCTAGAAACGGCCCACGGGGCCATCGAAACGCCCATTTTCATGCCCGTGGGCACGGCCGGCACCGTGAAAGCGGTATCGCAACAAACCCTGAAAGAGGACATCCAAGCCCAGATTATTCTCGGCAACACCTACCACCTTTACCTGCGGCCGGGCCTCGACGTGCTGCGGGCGGCCGGCGGCCTGCACCAGTTCAACGGCTGGGACCGCCCCATTCTCACCGACAGCGGCGGGTACCAGGTGTATTCGCTCAGCAACACCCGCAAAATCAAGGAAGAGGGCGTGAAGTTTCGCTCGCACATCGACGGCAGCCAGCATTTGTTTTCGCCCGAGGGCGTCATGGACATTCAGCGCGTCATCGGGGCCGACATCATCATGGCCTTCGACGAGTGCACGCCCTGGCCCTGCGAGTACGACTACGCCGCCCGCTCGCTCGACATGACGCACCGCTGGCTGCAGCGCTGCATTCAGCGCTTCGACAGCACCGAAGGCCTCTACGGCTACCAACAGGCGCTTTTCCCGATTGTGCAAGGCAGCACGTTCAAGGACTTACGCATCAAGTCGGCCGAGTTTATTGCGGCCCAGGGCCGCGAGGGCAACGCCATCGGCGGGCTGAGCGTGGGGGAGCCCGCCGAGCTGATGTACGAAATGACCGAGCTGGTGTGCGACATCCTGCCCAAGGACAAGCCGCGCTACCTGATGGGCGTGGGCACCCCGGCCAACATCTTGGAAAACATCGCATTGGGCGTGGACATGTTCGACTGCGTGATGCCGACCCGCAACGCCCGCAACGGCATGCTCTTCACCACGCAGGGCATCATGAACGTGACGAATAAGAAGTGGGCCAACGATTTTACGCCCATCGACGCCGAACTAGGCGGGCCCGCCAGCACGTTCTATACCCGAGCCTACGTGCGCCATTTGTTTCAGTGCCAGGAAATGCTGGGCCCGCAAATTGCTTCGGCCCACAACCTCACCTTTTACCTATGGCTGGTGAAAGAAGCGCGCAAGCAAATCGTGGCCGGCACGTTTGCCCCCTGGAAAGAGCGGATGGTGAAGCAGGTGATGACAAGGCTGTAGCCAGTCCAATTATGAGTTATGAATTCAGAGTTGTATTCGACCAAACAAGACCACCGCTCAATTCCTAACTCATAATTCAAAACTCATAATTATTTTAAGGTGAATATCCTCGACAAATACATAATTAAGAAATTTCTAGCCGCGTTTTTCTTCTCGGTGGTAATTCTCGTGTCGGTGATTTGCGTGATTGATTTCACCGAAAAAAACGACGATTTTATTCAGCACAATTTGTCGATGTCGAAAATTATTTTCGGCTATTATATTTTTCTGTTTCCCTATTTCGCCAATCTGCTTTCGCCGATTACCATATTTATTGCCGTCGTTTTTGTGACGGCGCAGCTGGCGGCACGCACCGAGATTGTCGCCATTCTGGCCAGCGGCGTGAGCTTTAAGCGGCTGATGCTGCCCTATGCCATGGGCGGCGCGGTGGTGGGGCTGCTGATATTTGGGCTGATTGGGTGGGTGCTGCCGCTTGGCAATAAATCGCGGGTGGCGTTTGAGCGGGCGTACATCAAGCTGCCTTACCGATTTCAGGGGCGCAACGTGCACATCAAAATTGGGCCGCGCAGCTACGTGTACATGGAGAGCTACGACAACACCAGCAACATCGGCTTCCATTTTGCGCTCGAAACCGTGGACGGTACCCTGCTGCGCCGCCGGCTCACGGCTGATGCTATCAACTGGGACTCGACCAAGCACATGTGGCATTTATCGCCGCAGCTGGTGCGCACGTTCCACGGCGCGCAGGATGAAAAGCTCGAAACCGTAGCAGCCCGCGACACCACCCTGAACTTGTACCCCAAGGATTTTGCCAGCACGTACCGCCTGGCCGAAACCCTTACCCTGCCCGAGCTGAACGCCTATATCAAAACCAAGATTGAGCGCGGGGCCGACGACACCCAGCTGTACTTGAGCGAGAAATACGAGCGGTACTCCTACCCGTTTGCCATTGTGATTCTCACGCTGATTGGCGTCATTCTCAGCGCTCGAAAATCGCGGGCCGGCGTGGGCGGGCAAATTGCGCTGGGCTTTGTGCTGGCCTTCGTATTCATCATTTTTGTGATGCTGAGCCGCAACCTGGCGCAGGTGGGCAGCCTCGCGCCGCTGATAGCGGCATGGATACCCAGCATGGTGTTCAGTGTAATTGGGCTGGCGCTGTACCGCTTCGTGCCGAAGTAGTGGAGTATACCACGCCACACATCCGTCATGCTGAGCGCAGTCGAAGCATCTCTACCGCGCAACTAAACCCTTTTGATAGGTTTACTCTCGCGGTAGAGATGCTTCGACTGCGCTCAGCATGACGTTCCTTTAACCTTTCTGTTTCCCATCCCCTTGCTGCGCGACTACCTCAAGCTTCATTTCATTGTGCTCCTGTGGGGCTTCACGGCCGTACTGGGCAAGCTGCTGACGGTGCCGCCGGTGGAGCTGGTTTTCTGGCGCACGCTGCTGGCCTCCACGGGCCTGGCGGTGCTGCTGGTGGCGCGGCGGGCCGTGTGGCGCATTCCGGCGGGTCAGGCGGTGCGGCTGATGAGCGTGGGCACCCTGGTGGCCGCGCATTGGATTACGTTCTTTCTGGCGGCCCGGCTTTCGTCGGTGAGCGTGTGTCTGGCGGGCCTGGCCACGCTGGCGCTGTGGACGTCATTGCTCGAGCCACTGCTGCTGTGGCGGCGCGTGCGCGGCTACGAAGTTGGGCTGGGCCTGATTACGATGGTGGGCCTCTACCTAGTGAGCCAGGCCGAGCTGGACCAGCTCCTGGGCCTGGGCGTGGCGGTGCTGTCGGCGGGGCTCTCGGCGCTGTTTAGCGTCCTGAATGCCAAGCTGATTAAGTCGCACCCGCCCTTGCGGCTCACGTTTTATGAGATGCTGGGTGCCTGCCTGAGCATCGCGCTGTTCTTCCCGGTGTACAGCCATTACTTCACCCAGGGCCAGGGGCTGCAGCTGGCCTGGCACGGCTACGACTGGCTCTGGCTGGGCCTGCTGGCCGGCGTGTGCACCGTCTACGCGTTTTCTACCTCGGTTGAGCTGATGAAGCGCCTCTCGCCCTTTGCCGTCAACCTGACCATCAACCTGGAGCCGGTGTACGGCATTGGGCTGGCCGTGCTGGTCTTTGGCAGCAAAGAGCGCATGGCCACGGGCTTCTACCTGGGTACGCTGCTTATCGTGTTCAGCGTGCTCATTCACCCGCTGGTGGCCCGCCTGATGAAGGACAAGCAGCCCGAGCCCACGCCGCCCATCACGGTTTAAAGCACGCCTTGCCACACGGTGTAGTCGGGGGGCCACTGCAGGGCCGGAACGGCTGCCGCAGCCGGCCACAGACCGTACAAGGCAGAGCCCGAACCGGATAAGCTGGCGTAAGCCGCGCCCGCCCCATACAGCTGCTGCTTGATGTCGGCCAGCACCGGGTGGGCGGGTGCCAGCGACGCTTCAAAGTCATTGCTCACCGTGGCTCGCCAGGTTTCCAGGGGCTGGGCCACGGCCTCGCGCAGGTGGTGCGCGGGCCGCTGCGGCACAATGCCGGCAAATGCCTCGGGCGTGCCGATGTGCAGATTGGGGTAAACCACCACGCACCCGGTGCCCAACAGGTTCAGCTCAATTTCCTCAAAAACATCGCCCCTTTCCACAGCCAGCACCGGCTTATTGCGGATGAAGAAGGCGCAGTCGGCGCCCAGCCGCCGGGCGTAGCTTTCCAGCATTTCCACCGTGAGCTCCAGGCCAAACAAGTCATTGGCGGCCTTCAGGGCAAAGGCGGCATCGGCCGAGCCGCCGCCCAGGCCCGCCCCGATGGGCACGATTTTGTGCAGGTACATCTGGACCGTCGGCAGCTGCGGAAAATCGGCTTGCAGCAGCTCGTAGGCCCGCACGCAGAGGTTGGTGGCGGGGCTGCCGGGGATGGGGCGGCCGGTGAGCGTGATGCTGGTGGCATGGCCCGCTTCGGCCGGCAACAGCTCCAGCGCATCGGTCCAGGGCAGCGGCACAAACACCGTTTCCAGGTTGTGGAAGCCGTCGGGGCGGCGCTCGGTCACGTAGAGGCCGAGGTTGAGTTTGGCGTTGGGGAAAACGAGCATGAACGGAAGCAAGCCAAAGCCTGCCGGGCAAAGTTACTTTTGCGCCGTGCCCGCTCCCGCTTCTTTTTACGTCCGCCACGGCAAGCGCCTGCTTGACGTGGCCATTGCCCTGCCGCTGCTGGTGCTGGCCCTGCCGCTACTAGCTGGCGCCGCCGGGCTGGCCGCAGCCCAAAACCGGGGCCGGGTGCTGTTTCGGCAGGTGCGGCCGGGCTGGCACGGGCGCTCCTTCGTGCTTTATAAAATTCAAACCATGACGGACGCGCGCGACCCGGCCGGCCACCTCCTGCCCGATGCCGCGCGCCTGCCCGCCCTAGGCCGCTGGCTGCGCGCCACGTCGCTCGATGAGCTGCCCCAGCTCTGGAACATCCTGCGCGGCGACCTGAGCCTGGTGGGCCCGCGCCCGCTGCTGCCCGAGTACCTGCTCCTGTACTCCCCCACCCAGGCCCGCCGCCACGAGGTGCGCCCCGGCCTCACGGGCTGGGCGCAGGTAAACGGCCGCAACGCCATTTCGTGGGAAGAAAAATTCGCCCTCGACGTATGGTACGTGGATAATATATCGTGGCGTCTGGATATGAACATCTTGTGGCGCACCGCCGGGCGGGTGCTGCGCGGCAGCGGCGTGGCCACGCCCGGGCACGCCACCACCGTGGCCTTCCAGGGCAGCCCCCCTCCCTCCGTTTCCCCGTAGATTGCTGTATGACCAAGTTGTTTTTCTCGGAATATGAAGAAATGGAAGCCGGCGCGCCTATCGTCATTTTTGGCGCGGGGGGCCTGGGGCGGGAGGTGCTGCTGCTGCTGCAGCAGCTCAACTTGAGCCACCCCCGCTGGGACGTGCGCGGCTTCTACGACGACTTGGCCCCCGCCACGCCCACCGTGGCCGGCCTCCCCTACCTGGGCACCAGCGCCGACCTCAACGCCACCGCAGTGCCGCTGGCCGTGGCCGTGGCCGTGGGCAGCTCGGCCGGGCGGGCCGCCGTGGTGGCCCGGCTAACCTCGGCGCGGCTATCGTTTCCGGTGCTGGTGCACCCGCAGGTGATGCTGGCCCCGCACCAGCGTGTTTCGCTGGGCGAGGGCTGCATCGTGCAGCAAGGCTGCCTGCTGACCTGCGATATTGAGCTGGGCCGCTTTGTGCTGCTCAACCTGGGCTGCACCGTGGGGCACGACGCCGTGCTCGGCGATTTTTGCTCGCTGATGCCCCACGCTAACGTGAGCGGCGCCGCCCAACTGGGCGCTGGCACCTACCTCGGCACCAACGCCACCGTTATCCAGGGCGTGCGCATTGGCGACAACACCATCATCGGGGCTGGGGCGGTGGCCGTGCGCGATTTACCGGCCAACGTGACTGCGGTGGGCGTCCCCGCCCGGGAATTAAAAATGAAGAATGAAGACTGAAGCATTGGTCAAATCCGATAATTCCATTTTCTTCATTGTTAATTCCTAAATAAGCAAAACCGTATGCGTAGCCAAGACCACGACCGCCTTTTTCTATCCCCTCCGCACCTGGGCCGGCACGAAATAAACTACGTGCACAAAGCCATCGAGGACAACTGGGTGGCGCCGGCGGGGCCCAATCTGACCGGCTTCGAGGCCGACATTTGCCAGGCTACTGGCGTGGCGCATTGCGTGGCGCTGTCGTCGGGCACGGCCGCCATTCACCTGGGGCTGATTCTACTCGGAGTGGGCCCCGGCGACGAGGTGCTCTGCCCCTCCTTTACCTTCGTGGCTACGGCCAACCCCATTCTGTACGTGGGCGCAACGCCAGTTTTTGTAGACAGCGAAGCTGACACCTGGAACCTGTGCCCCGACCGCCTGCGCGAAGCCATTACCGACCGCATTGCCCGGGGCAAAAAGCCCAAGGCCCTGCTGCTGGTGCACCTTTACGGCATGCCGGCCCGGCTCACCGAGATACTGGCCATCGCGGCCGAGTACGAGCTGCCCATCCTCGAAGACGCAGCCGAAGCGCTGGGCTCGTGTTTCAACAATAAGCCGCTGGGTAGCTTCGGCACGGTTGGCGTGTTTTCCTTCAACGGCAACAAGATTCTGACCACCAGCGGCGGCGGCGCGCTGGTGACCAACGACGCGGCCCTGGCCCAGAAAGCCCGGTTCCTGGCTACTCAGGCCAAGGACGACGCGCCCCACTACCAACACTCGGAAGTGGGCTACAACTACCGCCTGAGCAACATCCTGGCCGGCATTGGCCGCGGGCAGATGGAGCTGCTATGCGAGCGGGTGAAGCGGCGCCGCGAAATTTTTGCGTGGTATAAGGAACACCTCGCCTGCCTGCCCGGCCTCGGCGTGGCCCCGGCCACCGAGCCCGCCGGCAGCCGCTCCAACCGCTGGCTCACCACGGTGCTGCTCGACCCCACCGAGACCACCGCCACCCCGGAAACCGTGCGGCTGCAGCTCGAAACCCACAACGTGGAAAGCCGCCCGCTCTGGAAGCCGCTGCACCTGCAGCCCCTGTTTGTGGGCGCGCCTATGTACGGCGGCTCCGTTTGCGCCAACTTATTTGACCGCGGCCTGTGCTTGCCCAGCGGCACCGCCATGACGGAAGCCGACCTGCGCCGGGTAGCCGAGGCCGTAGCCGAAGGCCTGCCCGTACCCGTGAGCTAAGCGGAAAACAACTGCTGTTCGGGTAGCCTTACGACCCGCACCCCTGCCAGGTACGCGGCCACGCCCAACGTGACCGCAGCCGCCAGCCCAAACGTAGCCAGCGGGCCGTACCATTGCCACAGCAGGCCAGCCCCGGTGCTGGCCCCCAGCGCAGCCAAGCTGCTCAGGCCCGCGTACGTGCCCAACGCCGCGCCCGTATCGGTTTTCGCGCACAGCGTGCTCACCCAGGCCTTGCCCACGCCCTCGGTAGCGGCGGCGTACACCCCGTAGAGCATAAACAGGGCGGCAAATTCCCACCGCTCGTGCGCGAAGGCCACGCCGCCGTAGACGGCGGCAAACATCACCAAGCCCGCTACCATCAGGCGGCGCGAGCCGAGGAGGTCGGCCAAGTGGCCCAGGGGCCAGGCGCTGGCCACATAGGTCACGTTGTAGAGAATATAAAGGCCTATAACCTGCGTTGCGGGTAGGCCCCGCTGCCGGGCCAGCAGCAGCAAAAACGCGTCGGAGCTGTTGACCAGGGCAAACACCAGCAGCCCGCCCACCACCCGGCGGTAGGAGCCGGAAGCCTGCCGCCAGTAGCGGAAAGACGCCCAGAACGGCACCACGGGCCGGCCCGATGGCACGGCACCCCGCTCATGCAGGGCAAACGTGATGAGCACCGCCACCACCCCGGGCAGGAAAGCCCACAGAAACAACGGCCGGAACTTCCCCGGATGTGCGCTCAGCCACAAGAGCGCCGCCAGTGGCCCCAGCACCGCGCCCAGTGTGTCCATGGAACGGTGAAACCCGAATACTTTGCCCCGGTCAGCGGGCGTGGTTTCGTCCGACAGCAGCGCATCCCGGGCCCCCGTGCGCAGCCCTTTGCCCAGCCGGTCGATGGTGCGGGCCAGCAGTACCCAGGCCGGCGTGGCCAGCACCGCCAGCAGTGGCTTCGACACCGCGCTCAGCCCGTAGCCCAACTGCACAAAGGGCGCGCGCCGGCCCAACCGGTCCGACCACTGCCCAAAGTAGCCCTTGCTCAGCCCCGCTACCGCCTCAGCCACGCCCTCCAGCACCCCGATAAAAAACACGGAAAAGCCGATGGACTGCAAGTACATCGGCATGACCGGATACAGCATTTCGCTGGCCAAATCAGTGAAGAGGCTGACCAGCGAAAGCAGCCACACGGCCCGGGTCAGGTAGCGAAAGCGTCCCATTTTAAGTACCTCTACGGCGGGTCGGTTCACGCAGCCAAGATTAAAAACGGTGCTTCCGCAACTCAACCTCTCAACGCTAGGCCAGGGCGTGAGCCAAATCGGCCAGTAGCTCTTCCACCGGCTCAATGCCTACGCTCAGGCGAATTAGCCCAACGGTGATGCCCAACGCGGCCTGCTGCTCTTCGGTGAGGGCGCGGTGAGAGGTATAGAGCGGGTGCGAGCACGACGAGTCGACGCCCGCCAGCGAGGGCGCAAACGGAAACCGCTGGGACCGCTGCATAAAGCGGTTGACCACCGCCACATCATCCGGCAACCGAAACGACAGCATGCCGCTGAACAGCCCGTGGCCCTGCGTGGCCGCCAGCACGTGTTGCGGGTGCGTGAGCAAGCCGGGGTAGTAAACGGCCTCCACAGTGGGGTGCACCTCGAGAAACTCAGCTACTTGCTGGGCGTTGTGGCTGTGCGCAGCCACCCGCAGGCGCATGGTTTTCATGCCCCGCACGCTCAACCAGCTTTCCATGGGGCTAAGCGTCAGGCCGAACACCGTGCCTATCTGCCGCAGGCGGGCGGCATCTTCGGCGGTGCGGGCTACTACGGCCCCGGCGGTCACGTCGGAGTGGCCGGCCAGGTACTTGGTCACGCTGTGCAGCACCAAATCGGCGCCGTACGCCAGTGGCTTGGTGAGCACCGGCGTGGCAAAAGTATTGTCTATCACCAGCTTCAGGTTGTGCTGGTGGCATTCGGTGGCCATTGCCCGCAGGTCTACCACGCGCAGCAGGGGGTTGCTCATCGTTTCGCAGAGCAGCAGCTTGGTGCTGGCCTGCACGTACGGCCGCAGGTTGTACAGTTCCTCAAACGGCACGTAGCTCACGCTCACCCCCAGGCGCGCCAGTTCCTGATTCAGCAGCGCCGCCGAGCCGCCGTAGATATCGGCCGCGCACAGCACGTGGTCGCCGGCCTGGCAGTAGGTCATCAGCGCCGCAAAAATGGCGGCCATGCCCGAGCCGGTGGCCACGGCGCCGGCCCCGCCTTCCCAGCGGTTCACGGCATCGGCCAGCTCGTCGCTGTTGGGGTTGCCATTGCGCGAGTACAGGTACCGGCTGCCCGGCTCGTCGAAGTACTGCTGCACGGCGTCCAAGTCCTCAAACTTGAAGACGGAAGTTTGGTAAATCGGGGTGATTTTGGGGATGATGTTCATACAGGCAGTAAAGCAGAAAAGCCTTCCCGGTCACGGAAAGGCTTTTCTCAATTCATTTTAACAACCGGCTTAAGCGATGGCGCCTTCAGCCAGCACAATCACATTGTTGCGCAGCACTTCCACCACGCCGCCTTCGATGCGAATGGCTTCGCGGCCGGTCGCGCTGGTCAGCGTTACCTCGCCGGCGCGCAGGGCGGCAATCAGCGGGGCGTGGTTGTTCAGCACTTCAAACGAGCCATCGGCACCCGGAAACTGGGCCGACGTCACTTCGCCTTCGAATACCTTGCGGTCGGGGGTGATGATTTCTAAGTGCATTTTAATTTTCTGTCATGCTGAGCGGAGCGAAGCATCTTATCACGTTCGCGCCGCGTGGGTTTGTAATTCTGACGGAGAAAGCAACCGTGATAAGATGCTTCCTCCGTCAGCATGACAAACGGAATTACTTGGCTTCGGCAATCAGCTTATCGCCCTTCACCACGGCATCCTCGATGGTACCCACCAGGTTGAAGGCCGCCTCGGGGAGGTGGTCGTGCTTGCCGTCGATGATTTCGTTGAAGCCGCGGATGGTGTCCTTGATGTCAACGAGTACGCCTTGCAGGCCGGTGAACTGCTGGGCCACGAAGAAGGGCTGCGACAGGAAGCGCTGCACGCGACGGGCGCGGTTTACCACCTGCTTGTCCTCCTCGGAGAGTTCGTCCATACCCAGGATGGCGATGATGTCCTGCAGTTCTTTGTAGCGCTGCAGAATCTCTTTCACGCGCTGGGCGGTGTTGTAGTGCTCGTTGCCGATTACGTCGGCCGACAGGATGCGCGAAGTCGAGTCCAGCGGGTCCACGGCGGGGTAGATGCCCAGCTCGGAGATTTTGCGGCTCAATACCGTGGTGGCGTCCAAGTGAGCAAACGTCGTCGACGGAGCCGGGTCAGTCAAGTCATCGGCAGGCACATACACGGCCTGTACTGAGGTGATGGAACCGCGCTTGGTCGAGGTGATGCGCTCCTGCATGGCACCCATTTCGGTGGCCAGCGTGGGCTGGTAACCTACGGCCGAAGGCATCCGGCCCAACAGAGCCGATACTTCCGAACCCGCCTGCGTGAAGCGGAAGATGTTGTCGATGAAGAACAGGATGTCGCGGCCGGCACCGGTGCCGTCGCCATCGCGGAAGTTTTCGGCTACCGTGAGGCCCGAGAGGGCTACGCGGGCACGGGCTCCGGGGGGCTCGTTCATCTGGCCGAACACGAGGGTAGCCTGCGACTTGAGCAGTTCCGCCTCGTCCACTTTCGACAAGTCCCAGCCGCCTTCTTCCATCGAGTGCTTGAAGGCATCGCCGTACTTGATGATGTCCGACTCAATGAATTCACGCAGCAAGTCGTTGCCCTCGCGGGTACGCTCGCCTACGCCGGCAAACACCGACAGACCGGCGTAGGCCTTGGCGATGTTGTTTACCAACTCCATGATGAGTACGGTCTTGCCCACACCAGCACCACCGAACAAACCAATCTTACCGCCCTTCACATAGGGAGCCAGCAGGTCAATTACTTTAATGCCCGTGTAGAGAATCTCCGACGAGGTAGCCAGGTCCTCGAAGGGAGGCGCCAGGCGGTGAATCGGCAGCGGGCCGTCCGACTTGGGCTGCGGAATGCCGTCGATGGCTTGGCCGATAACGTTGAACAGACGGCCTTTGATGGCGTCGCCGGTGGGCATCGACATCGGCGCGCCGAGGTCGCGCACTTCGGCGCCACGGGTCAGGCCCTCGGTCGAGTCCATGGCAATGGTCCGAACCCGGTCCTCGCCCAAGTGCTGCTGGCATTCCAGCACCACCACTTGGCCGTTGTCTTTGGTTACTTCGAGCGCGTCGAGGATGTTGGGCAGCTTCGTGTTTTCACCCGCGAAGCTCACGTCCACTACGGGGCCGATGACCTGGGTGATTTTGCCGGTATTCGCCATTGCGATGTATTTATAATGAAGATGATGCGGTTTTCAGGCCGCAAAATTACGGCAGAAGCACGGCTTTTCCAACCCCTTTCGGTATAAGGCCCGCCTCCTCACTTTTGGGCCTCTCAAGGCACTTTACTCCGTGTAAATCAGCCTGCAATGAGTGTTTAGGCGCTTTACTCCGGCTTCCTGCTCAATTTTATTCAGAAAATTTTTCCACAAAAACTTGCCTCGAATTTTTCCGGTAGTACATTTGCACTCCCAAACGGCACGTAGCCCACTGGGAAATTGTCCGATGGTGTAACTGGCAACACGCTTGATTTTGATTCAAGAAAGTCCAGGTTCGAGCCCTGGTCGGACAACGACAAAGCTCGAGTAAACGAAAGGCGCTGGCTTCTCCAACTTCCGGAGTGGTCAGCGCCTTTCGCTTTTTCCACCCGGCCTCTCCCGTCGCCTCGCTGGCCCGAGCCTTACTGCGCTTCAACTTATTATTTCAGCACCTTCCCCTATGAAACAGGTCAAAATTTTTGCCGGAAATGCCTCACACGACTTGGCAGAGCGCATTGCCGAAGCGTATGGCACCCAGCTCGGCGACCTCAGCATCCAGCGCTTTGCCGACATGGAACTCGGCCCCAGCTTCAACGAGAGCGTGCGGGGCTGCGCGGTGTTCCTCATCCAGAGCACCAACCCGCCGGCCGAAAACCTGATGGAGCTGATGCTGATGGTGGACGCCGCCAAGCGGGCCTCGGCCCACTCCGTCAACATTGTGATGCCCTACTACGGCTACGCCCGCCAGGACCGCAAAGACAAGCCCCGCGTAAGCATCGGCGCCAAGGTGGTGGCCGATTTCATTCAGAGCGTGGGCACCAGCCGCCTGATGACCTGCGACCTGCACGCCGGTCAGATTCAGGGCTTCTTCGACATCCCCGTCGACCACCTCGACGGCGCCACCGTGTCGGCGCCCTACATCAAGTCCCTGAACCTTGAGAACCTCATCTTTGCCTCGCCCGACGTGGGCGGCGTGGTGCGCACCCGCGCCTTCGCCAAGAAGTTCGGCGCCGAAATCGTGGTCTGCGACAAAATGCGCCTGCGGGCCAATGAAATCGCCTCCATGCAGGTGATTGGCGACGTGACGGGCATGAACGTGGTGCTGGTGGACGACATCGTGGACACGGCCGGCACCATCTGCAAAGCCGCCGACCTGCTCATGGAGCGCGGCGCCCTGTCGGTGCGCGCGGTTATCACCCACCCCTTGCTCTCGGGTCCGGCCCACGACCGCATCCGCGAGTCGGCGCTGACCGAAGTAATTGTGTCGGACACGATTCCGTTGCGCCAAGAGAACCCCAAGATTCGTGTGATTTCGCTCGCTGATTTATTTGCCGCCGCCATCCGCAACGTGGTGACGCATGAGAGCATCAGCTCGCTGTTTGTGTAAACGGCCCTCAACTGGACGCTTCCGTTGAACTTGCCTAACGGGCACTTTCCTCTCATTTGGTTTTAGTCAAAACTGCACGATGCTTTTCGGAGATTTAGCCCTTTCGCAGCAATTGGAACTGACTGAAGCCCGCAGCAATGCGGCCATGGTGGAATCCCGGGCAAGGTTGTCGACGGAAGTGGGCGCAGCACATGCCATAATAGCGGGCACGTACGCTTGTTTCGACGGCCCCGGCTCACCCCTGACGCAAACCTTCGGATTGGGCTTGTTTGAGGTGCCCACAGCGGAGATTTTCGCCCAGCTCGAACGGTACTTTCGGGAACGCAAGGCTCCGGTTCTGCACGAAGTAAGCCCGTTAGCGGCCCCGGAAACGCTCCATCTACTAGGGAAGCGCGGATATCAGCCACTGGAGTTTACCAACGTCATGTATCGGCCTATCGAAGCGAGCGTGGACGACTTGGCCCCGTCGGCACTGCGCACCCGCCCTATTACGCCGGCAGAAGCCTTACTGTGGGCACAAACCTCAGCCCGCGGCTGGGGTGCCGAGTCGGAAGAGCTGGGCGCTTTTATGCTGGACTTTGCGCCGATAATCGCGCAAGCCCGCGGCATGCATGCATTCTTAGTAGAATCTGATGGGAAGGCCATTGCCGCCGGCAGCATGTTTATTGAGGGAAATGTGGTGCTATTGGCCGGCGCCAGCACGGTGTCCGAAGCTCGTGGGCAAGGTGCTCAACGCGCCTTGCTTACCAGCCGCTTGAACTGGGCGGCGCACCGAGGCTGTACGCTGGCCATGATGTGTGCGCAGCCCGGCAGCCAGTCGCAGCGTAATGCCGAGCGGGCGGGCTTCCAGGTAGCCTACACGCGGTTGAAATGGCAGTTGCCACCCGCGTGATTCGGAAGGCGGCTCGAAGGTCTTTCTGGCCGCATTCATTGGTATTCTGACAAATAGCGGCTACCTTTGCGGCCCGTTTCGGCAAGGTTGCCGGGGTGGTAAATCATTCCTAACCAAAGTTTTTATGAAAAGCCTCGAGATTGTAGGGTTTAAAAGAGCGAATCTCGGTAAAACGGACGCCAAGGCATTGCGCCTCGACGCTCAAGTACCGTGCGTGTTGTATGGCGGCAAGGACACCGTGCACTTCTCAGTGCCCGCTATCCTGTTCCGCGAGTTGTTGTACACGCCTGAGGCACACATTGTGGACCTGAACGTGGAAGGCACCATGTACAAAGCCATTGTGCAGGACGCGCAGTTTCACCCCGTGAACGAAATGCTCCTCCATGTTGACTTCCTCGAGCTGGAAGAAGGCAAAGAGGTGAAGATGGACATCCCCGTGAAATACGTAGGCGTGTCGCCGGGCGTACTCGCCGGTGGCAAGCTGGTGAGCAAGCTGCGCAAAGTGCGCGTGCGCGCCACCATGGACAACCTCCCCGACTACGTAGAAGTGAACATCAGCTCGATGGAGCTGGGCAAATCCATCAAGGTAGGTGCCGTGCAGCCGACGGGCTACACCATCCTGACCAGCGCGGAGGCTCCCATCGCCACCATCACCATCCCACGTGCGCTGAAAGGCGAACTGGCCGCTGGCAAGTAATTCCAGTTGCTGCCGCTTTATTTCTAACTTTCAGGAATAGGCAAGCAAATACAAAAAGCCGCTCCAATTTTGGGGCGGCTTTTTAGTTACCCCAAAATGCGTCGTGCCCCGGCCGGCAATTCCTTGTTGATTTTATGAAGTTTCTGGTTCTTTGCCTGGGCAACATTGGCCCTGAATACGCCGACACGCGCCACAACATCGGCTTCATGGTGGCCGATTATCTGGCGGCCAAGTTCGACGCGCCGCGCTTTGAAATCAGCCGCCATGCGTTCGTGACCGAATTCAAGCACAAAGGCCACACCTACACCCTGGTGAAGCCCACCACCTACATGAACCTCAGCGGCAAAGCGGCGGCCCACTGGCTGGCTACGCTAAAAATCCCGGTAGAAAACATGGTGGTGGTCACCGATGATTTGGCGCTGCCATTCGGCAAGTTGCGGCTGAAAGGCCAGGGCTCGGCGGGCGGCCATAACGGGCTGAAAGACATTCAGGCCACGCTGGGTACCGATATTTACGCCCGGCTGCGGTTTGGCGTAGATGCCAATTTTCCCAAAGGCCGCCAGGTCGATTACGTACTGAATCCTTTCTCGGCCGACGAATTAATTGAGCTACCGACGCGCATTGAGAAAGCGGCCGATGCCGTTTTAGCCTTCGGGGCCATGGGCCTGGAGCGGGCCATGAACGTGGTAAATGTGAAGTAAGTCGCAATTAATCGTTGTAATAAAAAAGCCCGGATGCACTGTGCAGCCGGGCTTTTTTATTACAACGATTAATTTTTAAACTACTCCGCTGCCATTGCGCACGGGCGTGCTGGGCTGCATCAAGGCCAGGCTGCCATCGGCGTTTTCGGCCATCAGCACCATGCCCTGGCTTTGGATGCCTTTGATTTCGCGCGGCGCCAGATTTAACAGCACCTGCACCTGCTGGCCAATTAGCGCTTCCGGGATAAAATGTTCGGCAATGCCGCTCACGATAGTGCGCTGCTCCAGGCCCAGGTCAATGGTGAGCTTTAGCAGCTTTTTGGTTTTGGCTACTTTTTCGGCGGCCACAATGGTGCCCACCCGCAAATCCATCTGGCTGAATTCATCAAATGACACGTCGGCTTTGGCGGGCGTCACGGGCGTATTCGCGAGCTGATTTTCTTTTTTCGTATCGAGCAGTTTTTGCACCTGCGCCTCAACGGTGGCATCTTCGATTTTGGCGAAGAGCAACGTGGCTTCGCGCAGTTCGTGGCCAGCCACCAGCGCATTTGGGCGGCCCGCACTGGCCCAATTTCCCAGCTCCAGGTTGAGCATGGTCGCCAGTTTCTGGGCCGATTCGGGGAGGAAGGGTTCCATTACCGGAGCCAGCGCCGCTGCAATTTGCAGGGCCACGTGGAGCACGGTACCGGTGCGGGCCGCATCGGTTTTAATCAGGTGCCAGGGCTGCGTTTCGGCCAGGTATTTATTGCCCAGGCGCGCCAAGTTCAGCACTTCGGCCAGCGCATCGCGGAAGCGGTAATTCTCAATTAGCTCGCCGATTTTCGCCGGGAATTCCGAGGCTTGAGCTAGCGTAACCCGGTCGAGGTCGTGCAATTCGCTTTTGGCCGGCACTTTGCCTTCAAAGAATTTGTGCGTGAGCACGGCGGCGCGGTTTACAAAATTGCCCAGCGTGGCAACCAGCTCATTGTTGTTGCGGGCCTGAAAATCCTTCCAGGTAAAGTCGTTGTCCTTGGTTTCGGGGGCGTTGGCGCACAGCACGTAACGAAGTACATCGGCCTGGCCGGGGAAATCAGCCATGTATTCGTGCAGCCAAACAGCCCAATTGCGCGAGGTGCTGATTTTGTCGCCTTCCAGATTCAGGAATTCATTGGCGGGCACGTTATCCGGCAGAATAAATTCGCCGTGCGCCTTGAGCATCGCCGGGAAAATAATGCAGTGAAAAACAATGTTGTCTTTGCCAATAAAATGCACCAGTTTGGAGCCAGCATCTTTCCAGTACAACTCCCACTCCTCCGGAAAAGCTTCTTTGGTGGCCGAGATGTAGCCAATGGGCGCATCAAACCACACATACAGCACTTTGCCTTCGGCACCGGCCAGGGGTACGGGCACACCCCAATCTAGGTCGCGCGTGACGGCGCGTGGGTGCAGGCCCTGGTCAATCCAGGATTTGCACTGGCCGTACACGTTGGTTTTCCAGTCGTTTTTATGGCCTTCAATTATCCATTCGCGCAGCCAGGGCTCGTACTGGTCGAGGGGCAAAAACCAATGCTTGGTATCGCGCAATATTGGTTGCGCACCGCTGAGCATGCTGCGCGGATTAATTAATTCCGTTGGGCTGAGCGAGGTGCCGCAGCGCTCGCACTGGTCGCCGTAGGCATTCTCATTGCCACAATTCGGGCAGGTACCCACGATGTAGCGGTCGGCCAGAAATTGCTGGGCCTGCTCGTCGAAATACTGCTGCGTGGTTTGCTCAATAAATTGACCAGCGGTGTTGAGCTTGGTGAAAAAGCTGCTGGAAACTTCGGCGTGCGTGGGCGACGACGTGCGCGAATACACATCGAACGACACATTAAAGTCGCGAAATGAATCGCGAATTAATGCGTGGTATTTATCCACCACTTGCTGGGGCGTAACGCCCTCTTTTTGGGCGCGAATGGTAATTGGAACGCCGTGTTCATCCGAGCCGCAAATAAATTTCACGTCACGCCCCGCCGAACGCAGATAACGAACATAGATATCGGCGGGTAAATAAACCCCTGCTAAATGGCCAATATGCACCGGGCCATTGGCATAGGGCAAGGCGGCAGTAACCGTGTAACGTTTAGGAAGATGCGACATATTTAACAAAAAGGAAACCTGTAAATAAGCTCGGTTTTATGGATGAAAATCAGCGAATATTACGGGGTGGAGCAAAGGAACGACAGAAAAAACACAGAATTAAATCAACAAAAAAAGTAAGCGAACCGTTTGATACTTAATTCATTTTATATTTGAGCGCGACTAATTAATGTCGCCGCGCAAAAGGCAGTATTGCTCTTCCTTTTTCCACCTCCATCAACCATTCTTTCAAATGAAAAAACCTGCTTCTCCGAAACAGACGGAAAAACGTGCGAAACGCACGCCGGAAGAAAAGGCCTCCCGCAAGTCAGCCAAAAAAGCAGGCCGGGCAGCATCGGTCCTCAACGAAGACCGCGCTGATAACAAGGCCAGCCAAAAGAAGACGCTCAAGACGGCCGCCAAGCAACTGCAAAAGGAGCTGAACAACCGTATGAACGAAGTGGTGACTCGCATCCGCAAAGAAACGAAGGCCAAGCTGAAGGAAGTAGTGAAGGAGGCCACGCGCCGCCTCGACGGCGACACGGAGCGCATGTTTGAGCAAGCCCTGCAAACCATCGTGCGGCATTATGATTCGGTATCGGGCGGCAGCAGCGCCGAAACCGGCCCGGCCGGCACCGGTAGCGAAACGGGTACCACCACGCGCAGCAGCAAAAAAGGCCAAACCCTGAACAAAGACGGCACGCCCCGCAAAACCCGCGCAACCGATGAAGCCGGGGAAGCCGAAGCGCCCAAAGCCCGAGGCCGCAAGCCCGGCACCACGGCCGCCGCTACCACTGGCGCCCCGCGCGGCCGCAAGCCCGTCGCTGCGGGTGCCGCCGCGCCCGCCAAGCGTGGGCCCAAGCCCGGCTCAACGGCCACGGGTGCCCGCCGGGGCCCCAAGCCGCGCGTACAAGCCGCCCCGGCACCCGCCGAGGCCCCGGAAGTTAACGACGTAATGAACAGCGCCGACAGCCCCAGCACCGGCGAAGTAAGCGCATAGCCTCCTACAGCGGCGAGACGCTCCCACCCTGAAAAAAGCCCGCCTCCAGTATCTGGAAGCGGGCTTTTTAATTTTGTTTAACTATCAGTGGAGCTGAATTACGGCCTCCGACGCAGGGTGTCGACGGGTGGGTCGTAGCGCAGGCGGTTGATGCGCGTTTCCGGTGGCGTGTTGTTGGGGTCGTTGGAATTGACGTTTTCGATGCGCTTCTGGCGGTTGATGTCGGCGGCTTGCTCGCCGAGGCGCACGCGGTTTGGGGTGGCGTCGGGCACGGCAGAATTGGTGCCTACGCCGTTGTTATAAATCGCGCGGCGGTCGGCGTCGGTGCGCACTTCGGTGGGAGCCGCCGAGGGCGCCGCGGTTTCGCCTTTTTGCTCGGTGGCCGTGCAGGCCGCTACCAGCACCGCCCCGATGGCGAGAAAGGCGCGACCTATGAAAACGCAAAACTTTACCATTGCCAAACGATTAAGAAATCAGCCCACTGTGGGCTGCCTGCTTCAAACGCGGGTTGGGGCGGCGGGGTTGGCGGTGCCAGGCCAAATGCTGTAGCCAGCTTTTACCGTCGCTAGCAACCGCCGAATGGGCAAAGTACCGGCGCCACATACTTCCCTGTGGTGTTGCATGAAGCACCGCAAATCCGCCACAGCCTAGGGACGGGAATGCAAGTCGTTGTTGGGAAAGCGGCGACGGGTAAAAGCCACTTCTTGCACAGGTATTCAATTGGGCCAGAAACTATGGCCATAAATCCCCAAGGCAATGCAATTATCTTCAATAAGTAAACGAGTACTCCGTTGGCCTTAAAAACAGCTAAAACAACAGCAGTTATAAGCGAAAAGCCCTCTGGCTTGGATTGCCAGGGGGCTTTCATTTGTGAATTGTGCTTGAATAACACCAAGGGCTCTACTTTTTCTTCTCAAACACGAGGGCGTTACCGTCCATGCAGTAGCGCTGGCCGGTGGGCTTGGGGCCGTCGTTGAAGACGTGGCCGAGGTGGCCGCCGCACTTGGCACACACAATCTCATCGCGGCTCATGCCGAAGGTATTGTCGGAAGCCACTTTTACGCTGTTGGCGGTGGCTGGCGCGAAGAAACTGGGCCAGCCGGTGCCCGATTCAAACTTGGTATCAGAGGTAAACAACAGGTTGTGGTCGGCGGCGCAGTAGTAGTTGCCGGCCTCGTGGTTGTCGTGGTATTTGCCGGTAAAGGGCCGTTCGGTGCCTTTTTCGCGCAGGATGAAGTACTGGTCGGGCGTGAGGACTTTTTTCCATTCGGCCTCCGTTTTCCGCACCGGAAACTCGTCGGGCTTGCCGGTAACTGGCTTGGGCTGAAAGTAAGTTTTGCCGCCTATCGTGCGCGCCGGAGGAGCGGTATTGACGGCCACGTCGCGCTTCTGCGAACAAGCCGTGTTGAGGGTGAGCGCCGAAACAAACAATAACAAGAGGGAAAAACGCATGGTTGGGGGTGAGATTATTGACAGGTGACCAACATACGACGCTGGGGTACGGTTCGGTCGGCGGGGTAGACGAAAAGCCGCCGGGAACCTTACGCCCCTGCTAATTGATTTAGGGCGACAAGCTTGGCTGCGCGCCGGCCGGTGCGGGTACTCGCCTTGGTTCGCGGTTTGTTAATAAGAGTGACACAAGGCTTTGCGCCTTTTTATCCGTACCTTTGCACCCGCAAAAACAACCCATATGGCCAACAATATTCGGAACATTGCCATCATCGCTCACGTTGACCACGGCAAGACCACCCTGGTGGATAAGATTATCCACGCATCCAAGATTTTCGACGCCCACCAGCACTTCGACGACCTGATTCTCGACGACAACCCCCTGGAGCGCGAGCGTGGCATCACCATCGTTTCCAAAAACGTATCGGTACGCTACAACGGCACCAAAATCAACATCATTGACACCCCTGGTCACGCCGACTTCGGCGGCGAGGTAGAGCGCGTGTTGAAGCTGGCCGATGGCGTGCTGCTGCTCGTGGATGCCTTCGAAGGCGCCATGCCGCAGACCCGTTTCGTGCTCGGCAAAGCCATTGCCTTGGGCCTGAAACCCATCGTGGTGGTGAACAAAGTGGACAAGGAAAACTGCCGTCCCGACGAGGTGCACGAGCAGGTTTTCGACCTCATGTTCAACCTCGGCGCTTCGGAAGACCAGCTCGATTTCGTGACCTTGTACGGGTCCTCGAAGCAGGGCTGGATGAGCACCGACTGGAAAGTTAAAACCGACAACCTGATTCCGTTGCTCGACGCCGTTATCTCGTCGATTCCGCCCGCGCCGACTTTGGAAGGCACGCCCCAGATGCAGATTACTTCGCTCGACTACTCGTCGTTCGTGGGTCGTATCGCCATCGGCCGCGTGCACCGCGGTACGCTGAAAGAAGGCTCGAACATGAGCCTGATGAAGGCCGACGGCAGCATCAAAAAAGTAAAAATCCGCGAGCTGCACGTATTTGAAGGCCTCGGCCGCGTGAAAGTGGCAGAAGTAAGCAGCGGCGAAATCTGCGCCGTGTCGGGCATCGAAGGCTTCGACATCGGTGACACGCTGGCCGACGCTGACAACCCCGAGCAATTGGAGCGCATCAGCATCGACGAGCCGACGATGAACATGCTGTTCACCATCAACAACTCGCCGTTCTTCGGTAAAGAAGGCAAGTTTGTGACCTCGCGTCACTTGCGTGACCGTCTGTTCAAGGAGACGGAGAAGAACCTCGCCCTGCGCGTAGAAGCCACCGACAAAGAGGACACCTTCCTCGTATTCGGCCGCGGCATTCTTCACTTGTCGGTTCTCATCGAGACCATGCGTCGCGAAGGCTACGAACTGCAGGTGGGCCAGCCCCAGGTGCTGTTCAAAGAGGACGAGAACGGCAAGCGCACCGAGCCCATCGAATTGCTGGTGGTGGACGTGCCCGAGGAATCGGCCGGTAAAGTAATCGAGCTGGTGAGCATGCGCAAAGGCGAAATGACCATCATGGAGCCCAAGGGCGACCTGCAGCACCTGGAGTTCACCATCCCGTCGCGTGGCCTGATTGGCCTGCGTAACAACGTGCTGACTGCCACCGGCGGTGAGGCCATCATGAACCACCGCTTTGTGGATTATGAGGAGCACAAGGGCCACATCCCTGGCCGTATCGCTGGTTCGCTGATTTCGCTGGAAACCGGTGCCGGCACCGCGTACACCATCGACAAGCTGCAGGACCGTGGTTCGTTCTTCGTGGACCCGGGTGAGGAAGTGTACGGCGGCCAGGTTATCGGCGAGCACACCCGCCCCAATGACTTGACGGTGAACATCCAGAAAGGCAAGAAATTGACGAACATGCGTGCCTCGGGTACCGATGACAACGCCAAGATTGTTCCTAAGCGTCAGTTCTCGCTGGAAGAAGCCATGGAATACATCCAGAAGGATGAGTACCTGGAAGTAACGCCAAAGTCGATTCGGATGCGCAAGATTCTGCTCGACGAAAACGAGCGTCTGCGCTACGCCAAGCAGGCTGACTAAGCTCTGTAATCGATTTATATTGAAAACGCCCAGCTCCGCACTCCGAAGCTGGGCGTTTTCAGTATAAATCGATTACGAATATTGGCTAATTGTTAGTTTTACTGATTATTCTCAGCCTACTCAATCTGATTTCCTTTCTTCTACGCTGCGCTTTATGCCTAAAAAATCTACCCTATTTCTACTCCTTCTCTTACTGATAGCTACCCGGTCGGGATGGGCTCAGTCTTCTGCTGATGTGATGACCGAACACCCGAGCAAAGACCAATACAAGCTTTCCCGCGCGGGTTTTGAGGATGCCTACGCTTTCAACGACACGGCGCGCGCCATTATCCGCCTGTATTACGCTAAGTGGAAAACCGGCCGCAGCATCATGCGCTTTGCTGCCATTCCGGTGCCGGTGATAACAGCTGTCGGGCGGCACTACGAGCCCAACCCGGCTACTTACGGCGCCTCCCCTAACTACAATGCCTATTACTACGACTCCTGGGTAGCTCCCATGGCATATAGCCTGCTGGGCGTGTCGGCATTCGGCGTAATCCGCGCCGTTAATAACGGGCGGGACCAACTGTATCAGGTTATCCGTCAATACCATGCCACGCGGCGGCTGCCGGCAGCGGTACGTCCGGCTGCCCTGATACCATACCTGGTGCAAGTGCAGCAGGAGGGCGTACTGCCCCACTAATCTTAATTTCTAATGAGTTTGATTCCATCTGAAACGTTGAGCCGCTTTGTGCAGCTTTTTACTCTGAATGACGCCGATGCTACCCAGCGAGTGAGCGAGCGGCTGGCGTTGGCTATCCAGGACCCAGCTGCTTACCAGGAGCAGTTTGCCGAGGAACTAGAGGAGCGCGGCATTGTGGCCCCGCTGCCGGCGCAGGAGCTGCGCGATATTGCTCTCATCGACGCGCTACTCGGCGAAGAACTAGCCTGGGAAAGCGACTGGAACGAAACCTCCGCAGAAATTGCCGATGGCATTAACGAGATACTAACGCGGCAAAAGACAACCCGGGCCCTGCTGCCGGCCGCCCTGCTCAAGCGCGGCCAGCCCGGCCCCGAGCAGCTCGATGCCGTGCAGGATGCTTTGGAATCACTGGGCCTTGCGCTGGTGCTGTTCTCGCTCGATAGCGACTCTTTTCCGCTGGGAGTGGTAGCCGACGCCCAAGCCGAAACAGCACGGCGCTTGGCCGCCGACCTAGGCTTCCAGCTGACGGTGTATTAGCAGAAAGGCGTTTTGTAGCCCAAGTAGCGCGCCTAGGTAAGCTGAACTATCAGCCAAAACAGGGGCAGGTTGTAGCTTACGAACCGAAACCCACCTCTGCTTGAGCCGCCCTATGCCTACCCTGAAAACCCTTGCCGCCGCCTTAGTGCTGCTGGCCACCCTTCCGGCCACGGCCCAAACCCGACAGGAATACCTACTGGATACCAACTGGAAATTCACGAAGGGCGAGGTAGCCGATGCCGCCGCTCCAGCTTTTCAGGATGCGAAATGGCAAACCGTGACCGTGCCGCACGATTGGGCTATTTACGGGCCTTTTGATGGCAAGAACGACCTGCAGGCCGTTAAAATTGAGCAGAACAACGAGCAGGCGGCGACGCTCAAAGCGGGGCGTACGGGCGGGCTGCCCTTCATCGGCACGGGCTGGTACCGGCGGCCGCTGGCGGTGCCGCAGTTTGGGCCCGGCCGGCGGGCCGTGCTGCTCTTTGACGGGGCGATGAGCAACGCGCACGTCTTTGTGAACGGCAAGGAGGTGGGCTACTGGCCGTACGGCTACAACTCGTTTTCCTTTGACATTACCTCCTACCTGCGGGCCGACGGCAACAACACGCTGGCCGTGCGCCTGCAAAACCAGCCGGAATCGTCGCGCTGGTACCCCGGCGCGGGGCTATACCGCAACGTGCATTTGATTGTGACCGACGACGTGCACATTCCGGTGTGGGGCACCTACCTGACCACGCCCGAAATCACCGCTAGCAGCGCCCAGGTAAAGCTCAAAACCAAGATTGAAACCCCAAGTGGGGCATTCCAACCGCTGCGGCTGCAAACCGAAATCCGGGATGCGGCCGGCCAGGTGGTGGCCACCACCACCACGGCGCTGGTAACCACTAACGCGTTGGAATTCGAGCAAAACCTGACGGTGCCCAACCCAAAGCTGTGGTCGCCGGAAACGCCGGTGCTGTACACGGCCGCCTCGAAGCTGTATGCCGGCGAGGTGCTGAAAGACGAGTATAGCACCCGGTTCGGCATTCGCTCGTTCAAGTTTGAGGCGGGCAAAGGGTTTTCGCTGAATGGCAAGGCCCGCAAGTTTCGGGGCGTGTGCAACCACCACGATTTGGGCCCGCTGGGCACCGCCGTGAACGTGGCCGCCCTGCGCCGCCAGCTGGCCTTGCTCAAGGAAATGGGCGCCGATGCCATCCGCACCTCGCACAACATGCCGGCGCCCGAGCTGGTGAGCCTGGCCGACGAAATGGGCTTTATGCTGATGGTAGAGGCCTTTGATGAGTGGAAAGCGCCAAAAGTGAAGAACGGCTACAGCCAATACTTCGACGAGTGGGCTGAAAAAGACCTGGTGAACATGGTGCACCGCGACCGCAACCACCCCTCGGTCATCATGTGGAGCATTGGTAACGAGGTGCCCGACCAAAGCAGCCCCAACGGTAGCCAGATTGCCAAGCGCCTGCAGGACATCGTGCACCGCGAGGACCCCACGCGCCTCGTGGCCGCGGGCATGGACCGCTTCGACGACGACTTCAAAAACAACTTTGCGCAGGTGCTCGACATCCCCGGCTTCAACTACAAGCCGCACCGCTACCCGGAAGCGCTGGGCCAGCTGCCGCAGGGCTTCCTGCTGGGTTCCGAAACCGCCTCCACAGTCAGCAGCCGCGGGGTGTACAAGTTTCCGGTGGTGAAGGCCAAGGAGAAGAAGTATCCCGACAACCAGTCGTCGTCGTACGACCTGGAATCCTGCAACTGGTCGCAAATTCCCGACGAGGAATTTGTGGCGCAGGACGACCAGCCCAAAGTGCTGGGTGAGTTTGTGTGGACCGGCTTCGACTACCTGGGCGAGCCCACGCCCTACGACGAAAAGTGGCCCTCCCACAGCTCCTACTTCGGCATCATTGACCTGGCCGGCCTGCCCAAGGACCGCTACTACCTCTACCGCGCCCGCTGGAATACAACTCAACCTACGCTGCACCTGCTCCCGCACTGGACCTGGCCCGGCCGCGAAGGCCAGCCTACGCCGGTGTTCTGCTACACCAGCTACCCGTCGGCTGAGCTGTTTGTGAACGGCAAAAGCCAGGGGCGCCAGACCAAGCTGGCCTCCGACCGGCCCGAAACGCGCTACCGCCTGATGTGGGAAGACGTGAAGTATGCCCCCGGCACGCTCAAGGTAGTGGCCTACGATGCCCAGGGCAACGCCGTGGCCACCGAGCAGGTGAAGACTGCCGGCAAGCCCCACCACATCCGCCTGGTGGCCGACCGCCCAGCCCTGACCGCCGACGGCCGGGACCTGGCCTTCGTGACGGCCCGCGTGGAAGACGCGCAAGGCAACCTCTGCCCCGATGCCGCCCATGAACTGCACTTTGCCGTGACGGGCGCGGGCAGCTTCCACGCCGTAGCCAACGGCGACCCGACGAGCCTGGAGTCATTCCAGCAGCCCCAGATGCGGGCTTTCCATGGCCAACTGGTGGCCGTAGTGGAGGCTGGCAAAACCGCCGGTGCCCTGCGGCTGCAGGCCACGGCCACCGGCCTGCAACCCGGCACCGTGGAGCTGAAAACGAGCAGCCCCAAATAAGCAGGCGGCTACCCGCGCTGCCGCACGGCCTCGAAGGTGAGCACGGCGGTGGCCACGCTCACGTTGAGCGAGTCGATGCGGCCGCGCATGGGCACGATGATGGTTTCGTCGCAGGCCGCGCGCAGCTGGGGCGTGAGCCCATCGGCTTCGGTGCCCATCACCAGGGCCGTGGGGCCGCGGAAGTCGCACTTGGTGTACGGATGGGCTTCGGGGGCCAGGGCCGCGGCGTAGCTGCGGATGCCTTTCTCTTGCAAAAACGTCAGGATATCAGCTACCGGCGCGGCCACCGTGGGCACCGTAAACACGCAGCCGATGCTGGCCCGGATAACGTTGGGGTTGAATAAATCGGTGCGCGGGTCGCCGATGAGCACAGCGTCGACGGGGGCGGCATCGGCCGTGCGGAGTACTGCGCCGAGATTGCCGGGCTTCTCCACGGCTTCGAGCACGATGACGAGGGGGTTGGGCGGCAGGCGCAGGTCGGCCAGGGTGCGGGCGGGGGTGCGCAGCACGGCGAGCAGGCCATCGGAGCCTTCGCGGTAGGCTACTTTTTCGAACACCGGGCGCGTGACTTCGAACCACTCAGGGGCCGCGGCGCTATCGGCAAATAGGCTTTGCAGGGCGGCCAGGCCGGTGTCGCCGGCCAGCTCGGGGCAGGTGTACACGGTGGCCACGGACACGCCGGCTTCCACGGCAATGGTGAGCTCGCGCAGGCCCTCTACCAGGGTGAGGCCCAGCGCGCGGCGCTCCGCCGATTTTTGCTGAAGGCGCAGCAGCTGTTTGATGCGCGGGTTTTGGGGGCTACTGAGGCGGTCGGAGGGGGCAAGCGGCATGGCCGCGAAGATACGGGCCCGGCGGCGCGGCCCAACCCTGGCCTAGGCGCCAGCGTAGGGCGGCCCATTACCTTCGCAACCAATGAAATCAAAAATTGACCGCAACATCGTCATCGGCTTTGCCCTGGCCATCGGCATTCTGCTGCTCACGGCGGCGGCCTCGTTCTGGAGCATCCGGGGCCTGAGCGTGCAAACGGCCCGCGTAGAGCATGCCTACCAGGTACTGCAGGAGGCCGAAACCATCACGGCTGTGCTGAAAGATGCCCAGGCCGGCACCCGCGGCTACCTGCTCACCGGCGACACCATGTACCTGCGGCCCTACAGCATTGCCACCGGCCAGCTGCCGGCCAGCCTTGAGCGCATCCAGGCCCTCACGGTGGACAACCCCGCCCAACGCGCGCGCCTCGATTCGCTGCGAATCCTAGTAGAACAGGAGTTCCGGATTCTGCGACCTCTCACGGAAATCAAAAAATCCATGAGCCGGGCGGCAATGCAAACCCTACTCGACACCGACCGCCAAACCCTGCGCCAGGTGCGCATCCTCTACGCCCGCATCAAAGACAGCGAGCTGGCGCTGCTGGCCCAACGCAGCGCGTTGCAGGATGTATTCGAGAAAGCCACGCCCATTGTGGTGCTGGTGTCGGCGGTGCTGGCCATCCTGATTGTGGTGTGGCTGGTGATAAAAATCGCGAAGGAGCTGGCCGACAACCGCCGCCTGCAGGGCGAGCTGGCCGATATCAACGCGGAAATCAGCCGACGCATCGCCCAAATCAGGGCGCTGGCCGAGCAAGTGGTGCAGGGCGACTACACGGTAAAAATCACCGACACGGCCGAGGATAACCTCGGCGGCTTGGCTACGTCCCTGAACCGCATGACCCAGACGCTGGACGCCAGCTTCAGTGCCCTGGAAAAACGCAACCAGGAGCTGGATCAATTCGCCTACGTGGCCTCGCACGACTTGAAGGCACCCCTGCGCGGCGTCACCACCATCGTAAAATGGATTGAAGACGAGCTGGCGGCCGAGCTCTCGCCCCAGCTGCGCACCTACCTCGACCAGATGAAGGGCCGGCTGGCGCGCCTGGAAGACCTGATAAACGGCCTGCTGGCGTATGCGCGGGTGGGCCGCACCGCCCAGACCACCGCCACCGTGAACGTAGCTCAACTGCTGGGCGAAGTAGCCGAACTGGTGGTACCGCCGGACTTTACCCTGCGTGTAGCCCCCGAGATGCCGAGCTTCATGACCGACCGGCTGGGCCTGCAGCAGGTGTTTACCAACCTGCTCAGCAATGCCGTGAAGTACCACCAGCGCGGAGCCGGCCACCTGGAAGTGACGTGCCGCGAGGCCGGTCCGTTTTACGAATTCCGGGTGCAGGACGACGGACCCGGCATTGCGCCGGAGTACCACCAAAAGATTTTTCTCCTATTTCAAACCCTGCGCGACCGGCATACGGCCGAAAGCACGGGCATTGGCTTAAGCATTGTGCAAAAGATTATTAACGAGCACCACGGCAGCATTCGCGTCGAATCGGTTCCGGGCCAGGGGGCTGGCTTTATCTTTACCTGGCCAAAGTAAACCTGCCCCGCGGGAACCCATCGAAGGCATTCCGGACTTATTACCACTCACGGCTTTTCCGGCTAGCTGTGGGTAAACTCCCCTATTTTTCTGTATTGCATGCGTTCGGTTTTACTTGTCGAAGACGATATTTTTGATACGATGACGGCGGAGAAATCCTTCGCCAAGTTCAACGTGCCCCACCAGCTGCACACGGCCTTCAACGGCGAGGAAGCGCTGGACCTGCTGCTGGGCCGCAACGGCGCCGAGCCCCTGCGCCCCCTCCCCGAAGTCATTTTGCTGGACCTGAACATGCCCCGCATGAACGGCATTGAGTTCCTCACCGAGCTGCGCGCCAACCCCGAGTTTCAGCACATTCCGGTGTTCATCACCACCACTTCCAGCATGGACGTGGACCGGCTCAACGCCGAAAACCTGGGCGTGAGCGGCTACATCCTCAAGCCCCTGGACTTTGAAACCAGCACCGACCTGGCCGACAGCCTGAGTTTGCTGGAAAAGTTGCTGAATTAACTTTTGCCGCTTGCAGGGCCTTCCAGAAACCTCGCTTAGCACCGAGGAACTGCGACCTATGCAAATAGATACTAGACTTATAATGAAGCGCTTGGAGCGAAATTGAGCTAAAATGGCAGGCCCTTGCTATCGCCAAGAACGACACCTTTGGCCGGGGCCGACGGCTGGTTGTTTATTTGAACCTCACGCAGGAAGAACGGAATTCACACGCATTACCTTTCGTTTGCGTTTCGGCAAAAAAGCTGATGCTCTAGGGGAGCTTTGTGGTACTGGTCTGGCATATTTGTTGGGCGTTGGTACCTTGTTCAGCCCCACTGACATTCCTTCCGTTCTTCATATGAGAATTCCTATCTTTTTTCCGGCACTGGCCTTGGTATTACTCGGAGGGCGCGCAGCCCAGGCCCAGGACGTGGGCCCGCGCCAACTGGGCGCGCCACCCACCATGCCACCGCCGGCCAGGCCCCGCACGGCGCCGGCTCCCCGCCAGCTGGATGCAGTGCCCGTGGCCCCGCCCGACACCACGCGCCGCGCCACGGTAACCACGCCCCTGCCCGGCCCCATGTCGGCTCCCGCGCCGGTGTACGCCCCTACCCCACCCGGCCGGCTGCCGGGCAACAATACCCGGGCGGCCCGCTTCCAGGTAGGCCTGAAGAACGGCTTGGTGTACAACGCCTCGGATGTGGAGACGAAGACGCCGCTGTTTGGGCGCTCTTACCTGCTGCTGGATGGGCAGCGCAAGTTTGATTTGAACGAAGTCGGCTTTTACGAAGACGAAACGGGGCATTACGTGCGCACCACGTTGCCCGGCTCGTCGCGTGAGAGCACGCTGCGGCGCGACAAAACCGGCCGCATCAGCCTGTATTCCATCACCACGTCTCAGTACAGCTCCGGCCCCGGCGGGTTTGGCTACCCGGGCTACGGGGGCTATGGCTACGGCGGGTACGGCATGGGGGGCATGGGATACCCCTACAACGGCTACCGCACCGTCAAAACCGAATACTTCTCCAAAGACAACGGCCCCATCCAAAGCCTGAGCACCCGCAACCTGATGCTCGCAACCAGCGACAACGCCGGCGCCCAGCAGCTGCTCATGGAGTCGCGCCGCTACCAGCAAATCACCGTGGGCAGCTACGTGGTGGGCGGCGGCCTGCTGATAGCGGGCTTGCTGCAATCGCTGCAGCCCACTGACAACGGCCGGTCTATCTCGCCGATGGTGTACGCGGCCATTCCGGTGCTCATCGTGCCCATTGTGCTTCAAAGCAAGCAAGCCAGCAACCAGCGCCAAGCCATTGCCCTGTACAACGCCGGGAAATAACGCTGGCGGCGCTTCGCTGAATGAGGAATGAGGAATGAGGAATGAGGAATGAGGAATGAGGAATGAGGAATGAGGAATGAGGAATGAGGAATGAGGAATGAGGAAGTTCGGGCACTTTAGCTCAATTCCAATTCTCCATTCCTCATTATTTTTAATTAAGCGAAGCGTAAAGCAACCCCTGGGCTGGCTGCGTGCGTAGGTCTGGCATGAAGCCTACTGCCGCGTCTCTTACTTCCGAAGCTCTTGCCGCTGATTTTGCCGCCCGCCAGGCCAAGGCCCTGCTGGTGCACGAGCGGCTGTGTGCCGAATACGGGGCGCCATTCCGCTTTTTCAGCACCAAAGACCCGCTGAGCGAACTGGTGAGTGCCCTGCTCTCGCACCGCACCAAAAACGCCGATTCGCACCGGGCATACCAGGAACTACGGGCTACGTTTCCGGCCTGGGAGGACGTGCGAGATGCGCCGACCGAAGCCGTGCAGCACGCCATTCGGGCCTGCACCTGGCCCGAGCAGAAGGCCCCGCGCATTCAGGCCGTGCTGCGCGAAATCAGCGAGCGCTGCGGCACCGATGCCCCGTGCTCGCTGGATTTCCTCGCCGAAATGCCCATTCCCGAAGCGCGGGCCTGGCTGGAAAGCATCAGCGGCGTGGGGCCGAAAACCAGCGCCGCCACCCTCCTATTCAGCTCCCTGCGCATTCCGGCCATGCCCGTGGATAGCCACCACCACCGCGTGGCCCAGCGCCTGGCCCTCATTGGGCCGAAGGTGGGCGAAGGCCCGGCCCACAAGCTGCTCGAAGCCCTGCTGCCCCCGGGCTGGGATGCCCAGCAGGTGTACGACCACCACGAGGCGCTCATGTTTCACGGGCAGAAATGCTGCTACTTTAGTGCGCCCGCCTGCCACCGCTGCGTGGTGCTGGACCAGTGCCCCTTCGGGCAGGCCCGGCTGGCGGCATCCAGTTCTCCGGCGGCCTAAATTCCATGTTTATTATACACCTGCGCGCCAAGCCCGGGGCCAAAACCACGGCGTTGCAAGTAGCCGCCAACGGCTCCGTGACCGTTCGCCTGAAGGCCCCCGCTCAGGACGGCAAGGCCAATGCCTGCCTGCTGGCCTACTTAGCCGAGGTATTTGGCGTGAGCAAAAACAGCGTGGAGCTGCTGAGTGGGCACACCGCGCCGATTAAGAAAATCCGCATTGAGGGCGTGGACGAGGCGGCCGGTCAGGCCGTATTGGCTCGGCTGCAAGCGGCCTCCTGAGCCAGGGTTGCCACTGTTTCAGGGCTTGAGCTGCTGCAGCAACGCCCACCCTTCGGGCCAGTCGTGCAGGTGGGAGTCAGAATTGAGGTGTCCGCGGGCACCGGCGTTGACCAACCGGCTGCCCCAGGCGTCGGCAAAAAAGCGCGCCCGCGCCAGGGTCACGTATTCGTCGTTGGTGCTGGCTACCACAATGCTGGGAAACGGCAGGCGCTGCAAGGCCAGGGGCGCAAATCCGGTGGCCCCGGCGGGGAAGTCGGGCCGTTCGGCATCGGCGGGGGCCACCAGCAGGGCGCCGGCTACGCGGGAGGCATCGTGAGTGGCGGCCCAATGCGCTACCGTGGGGCAGGCCAGGCTGTGCGCTGCCAGCAGCACCGGGCCCGGGGACTGGCAAATGGCGTGGTGGAGCTGCCGGACCCAATTGGCACACACGGGCTGGTCCCATTCCGCCTGCTCTACGCGCTGGCAGTGGTGCAGCTGCTCCCACCGGCTTTGCCAGTGCAGCGGCCCGGAGCTGCCCAGGCCCGGCACGGTCAGAATGGTTGGTTTTTCGGTGTTCATCTGCGCCAGCCTTTGGGGTTATTCGGCAATTATTTCTTGCGTTTCCAGCGGTAATATTTCCGGTACCACGTCGAGGTTTTTTTGAATAGACTGCTCGCGCTTTCGTTCGGAAACATGTTTATCCGAAACACCTGCATGCGGTCGTCTTCGAGGTGCATGCCGCCGGTGTCGGTGGAAACGCCCAGCGTAAATCCGGCTTCCCGCACCGCCTTTTTCACGGTGTCGTTGCTGTCGCCGTACGGATAGGCGAAGCTCACAATTTGGGTTTGCAGGGTAGCCTCTAATTCCGCTTTGCTGCGTTGAATTTCCTGGGCGGCTTCGGATGGTGGCAGCGTGGTGAGGCGCAGGTGCGACATGGTGTGCGCCCCAATTTCCCAGCCTGCGGCCACGAACGCACGCTTTTGGGCCAGGTCCATTATTTCGGAACGCGGCTCGGTGGGGTCGGCGGCCAGGTCCCACTGGTTGTGCCGAACTTCAAAATCGCCGAGCAAATACATAACGCCCCGGTAGCCGTATTGCTGCATCAGCGGCAGCAGGTTGGTGTAATTGTCGGTGTAGCCGTCGTCGAAAGTTAAGATGATGGGCCGCGCGGGAAATTGAGCTAACGGCAATTCGCCGTTGGCAAATTTCAGATAGTCGGCAAAGGTTATGGGCGTTAATTTCTGCTTCTGGAAATACGCCAGGTGCTTTTCAAAATTCTCTTTGGTGACGTAAATCTTGTGCTTGGTTTCGAGCGGCGCGTCGGGGATTTTGTGGTACATCAGCACTGGGATAAAATCCGGGGCGGCTTTGCGCATGCGCGCTTCGCGGTATACCTCGAGCACCCGCGTGGCTACCGTGGCCAGGTCGTAATGTACCCTCACGCGCTGCTGCAATTCTGCCGTTACTGGTTGCGGGGCCTGCAGAAAGGCTTGGGCATCTTCCAGGATGGCAGCCCAATCAACCGCTGGCGAAGCTACCTGCGCCGAAATGTCTCCGAAATTTGAAGCGGCCGCCGCGGCAAAAGTGTCATCGGTTACCAGGCCTTCGTAGCTGGCTTCGCCCAGCGCCAGCACGGACCGGCCCGCGCCCAGGGCCTCGATGGCCACCCGCCCGGCCCCGATGACCAGCGCGGTGCGGGCCAGCCAACCAGGCACATCCTTCGTGAAGCCCACCACTTCTACCCGCTCTCCAAATTCACCCTGCAGCTGCTCCAAGGCAGTTTTTCCAGCGGCCGGCAACTGCTCCAGCTCACCGCCAATCAGCGCCACCCGCAGCTGCGGAAACTCCCGAAGCAGCTCCGGAAAAACCTGCTGCAACAGGGCAGCCGCCCGCTCGCCTTTGCCTCCATTAAACCGCCCGATAAACGCGACCCGCAACGGCTGGGTTAATGAAGAATTAAGAATGAGGAATGAAGAATTGCCAGACGACAACTCTTCATTCCTCATTCTTAATTCTTCATTCAATTTTGGCGCAGCGCCAAAATTGACCCCGTTGGGAATCTCCACAATTTTGGACGCGGCCATCTTCACTTCGGTCACCAAATGCTCGCGCAGATTGCCGCAAATGGCGATGACCTTATCCCCGTAGATGTCGAACAGTGAGGTGGAAGCATGCAGGTGCTGGCGGCCGTGCACGGTGCTCACCAGCGGGATTTTAATGCCGCGAAGGGCGAAGTAGCTCACCCAGCTGGCTGCGCGGGCATGAGCATGCACCACATCAATGTTCTCCTGCCGAACGAGCTGCCGGATAAAACGGGCATTGCGCAGCCGCTGCGCGTAGCGGCGGTTGCTGATGGGCGCCACGACCTGCGTGGCGCCGGTGGGCAGCTGGTCGGATTCGGAGAGCATCCACACCTGGTGGCCCTGGGCGCGGTGGGCCTCTGCCAGCTGCACGGCATAGGCCACGGAGCCCGCAAAGAACTCAGCCGAAAGAACGTGGAGAATGCGCATCCAGCAAAGGTATTGCCTGCCGGAAGGTCGTGCTAAGCGTAGCCGAAACATCCCTGCCGCTTCGTTGCAGCGAAGGGAGGGTGCTCACCAGGTAGAACTCACTCTCCTGGCAGGAATGCTTCGGCTGCGCTGTGCAGGGCAGGCATGGCGGTGCCCGGTCGCGTTAGCGCAGTGCGCGGCCGGCCACGTTTTCCATGTATTTCTGGCCGCTGCCGGTGTTCAGCAGCAGAATCTTCTCGTCGCGCTGCAGCCAGCCGGTGGCCAGCAGCTGGCGGGTAGCCATCCATACGGCGGCGCCTTCGGGGGCCACAAACAGGCCTTCCTGCTGGCCGAGGTCGCGCATGCCGGCCAGCATGTCTTCCTCGCTAACGCTCACCACCGTGCCGTTGGACTCGCGCAGCACGCGCAGCATCATGGCTTCGCCAAGGGGGTGCGGCACGGCTAGGCCGTTGGCCAGCGTGGCGCTACCCTGGTAGCTGTGGCAGTTGGGCTGGCGGCCGGCGTAGGTTTCCAGCAGGGGGCAGCAGTTTTGGGCTTGCACGGCCACCATGCGCGGCAGCCGCGTTTCGGGCGCCAGCCAGCCCAGGGCCTTCATTTCCTGGAAGGCTTTCCAGATGCCAATGAGGCCGGTGCCGCCGCCGGCGGGGTAGAGCAGCACGTCGGGCAGCTGCCAGTTGAGCTGCTCGGCGATTTCGTAGCCCATGGTTTTCTTGCCTTCGAGGCGGTAGGGCTCCTTCAGGGTCGAGATGTCGAGCAGGGCGCCGTCGGCGTTGCGCTGGCGCACGCGGGCGCCGCAGTCGCTGATGAGGCCATCGACCAGCTCCACTTCGGCACCGTACCAGTAGCACTCTTCTTTGAAAGCCATGGGGGTGTGGCGCGGCATTACCACTACGGCCCGGAGGCCGGCGCGGGCGCAGTAAGCGGCCATGGCCACGCCGGCATTGCCGGCCGTGGGAATGATGCAGCCGTCTACGCCCAGCTCTTTGGCTTTGGATACGGCCATGCTGAGGCCGCGCGCTTTAAACGAACCGGTGGGATTCTGGCCTTCGTCCTTCAGCAGAAGGGAGGACAGCTCGTGGCGCGCGGCCAAGCGGGGCAGGTTGAGCATGGGGGTCATGCCTTCGCCCAGGGTCACTTTGTTTTCGTCGTGCAGCAGGGGCAGCAGGGCGCCGTAGCGCCACATCGACGTATCGGCCTGGTCGATAACGTCGCGGCTCAGGGGCTCGTGCAGGTCATAATCGGCCACGAGAGGCAGGTTGCAGCAGGTGGAAACCCGTTGCAGGTCGAAGGCAGAGTGCGGAGTGCCGCAGGCCGAGCAGTGCAGTGCGGCTAAGCGCGAGAGGGATTCGGAGGCTACCAGTTTCATACGGCAAAGTACGGGAGGGGCCTGCCCGCGGTATGCCTTTTAGGGATGGGTTTTTGGAATAGGCTATGCCTTCTGGGAATAGTAGCGCTTGGTAAAAAGCAGAAAATCCTTGTAAGGCGCGTTGTTCTCAGTACCCTTGCGCTGAATAAAGTTGAACTCCCTTTTCAAGGGAAAATTATTGATTTTCACTTCTGAAAACTCGCCCGAGGCCAGCTCTTTCGTCACGGCCTGGCGGGGCAAAAAAGCCAGGCAGCTATCCACCCGCACAAAGTTCTTGAGGGCTTCGGTGCCGCCCATGCGCACGCGTACCGGTAGGGCCGCCAGCTTGATACGGTGCCGGGCCAGAGCCTCTTCCAACACAGCCAGCGTGCCGGAGCCATCCTCGCGCAGGGCCAGCGGCGTGGTAAGCAGGTCGTGCACTTCGAGGGTGCGGTGTTCGAGCGGGTTGTGGGCGGCGCACACGGCCACCACGTCGTCGGTGAGCAGGGGCGTGTAGGTCACGTTGCTCACTTTGTGGATGCCTTCGATGATGCCCAGCTCAATTTCGTGGTCGAGCAGGGCGCGCAGGATGTTGTCGGAGTTGCGGTTTTTGAGGCTGAGCTGGCGGTTGGGGTGCAGGCGCAGGTAAGCCGAGACCACGGGCGGCAGCACGTAGAGCGAAATGGTGGTGCTGGCCCCAATCAGCAAGTGCATGGCCGGCGCGAAGGCCGTGCTCAGCTCGCTCATTTCCTGGTGCAGCTCCTGCTGCAGCTGCTTGGCCTGCAGCAGCTTTTGGTAGAGCTTCAGGCCGGCGGGCGTGAGCTGAATGCTGCTGCCCATGCGCTCAAACAGGCCGGTTTTGTAGTGCTCCTCCAGCGCCTTCACCTGCTTGCTCACAGCCGACTGGCTGATGAACAAAGCCTGGCTGGCTTTAGTGAAACTGAGCCGTTGGGCTACTTCGAGAAAAACTTCGTGCGGATGGGAGAGCAAGGGAATCAGGGTTATGAATGAACAGCACGTCATGCTGAGCGGAGCCGAAGCATCTCGCCAACGCAAGTAACTCAATCAATGAAATTACTACCCCGAGCGAGATGCTTCGGCTCCGCTCAGCATGACGTGCTTTATATCTGCTGTTACTTCGCCTCTACAACCCCAGCAGAGCTCCGAATGCGCCATCTACCACCTGGGCCATGCGCGGGAAATCGAGTGTTTCGATGGTATCCGATTTCTGGTGATAGTGGGGGTTGCGCAGAAAAGACGTGTCGTTAATCATCACGGCGTTGTAGCCCTGGGCCCAGTAGTTGCGGTGGTCGGATAATCCGGCCAGGCCGCCCAGAGCTTCGGGCAAGTTGATGCGCTGCACGTCGAGGGTGCCGGCGTGGGGCTGCATCAGGGCCTGCACTTGCTGCGTGAAAGCTTCCTGGCCGGTTTTGCCCACGACGACGATGAAGTTGCCGGTGCTGGGGTACAGCTGGGCCAGGGCTTCGTTGGGGAAGCTTTGCGAGTTGGGCTCGTCGCTGAAGTAGCCTATCATTTCGTAGCACAGCATGCCGCGCACCTTGGCTTTGGCGGCGTGCAGGGCGCGGGCGTGCACGGCGCTGCCCATGTGCTCGGTGGCGAAGTAGGGCGGCTCCTCGTTGGCATAAGCGACAAAATCGATGCGGTGCCGGAGCGGCGCCCGGCTCAGGTGGAGCAGGCGGGCGGTTTCGAGCAGGCCGGCCACGGCGCTGGCATTGTCGTCGGCGCCGGGCTGGTCGCCGCACACGTCGTAGTGCGCGCCCACGATGAGGCGCTCGGCCTCGGGCGGACCGAAAGAGGCGATGATGTTGCGGTAGCGCCGGCCATCGGCCAGGAAGGCCTGCTCCGAAACGGTGGTTTGGAGCTTTTCAAAGCAGCCCTTGATGTAGTCGGCCGCCTTGTTCAAGGACTGCAGGTTGTGGCAATTGCGGGCCGGGTGCAGGTTGGTGAGAAAGGCAACGTCGGCATGGAGGCGGCTTTGGTCGGCGGGCATAGCAAGCGGGGCGGGATGGACTCGCAAAACTATACGGTAGCGAAAGCAAGCGGTGGGTTAGTTGAGCTTAATAAAAGTGGGGACTTGTGAGGCTATATAGCTCAACCGAACAATGTAGAGACGCGACACTTCTCGTTTCGGCGTTGAACAATTACGCCGCAATGGGAATGCTCGAACGGCGCGGACGCCGAGACGCGAACCGAAGGTCGGCGTAGCCAAGTGTCGCGTCTCTACACCATGGCCAACCCGGCCAGCATCAGTTCACGCCGCGCCCAAATAGCTGCTGGCGCAGGGCTTCGTCCTGCTTGTACACATCGGCGTAGAAACGCAGCTGGCCCGCCACCACAGCGCAGGTTGCGTAGCGCACATGCAGCGGCACGGGGTGCGCGAGCGTGACGCGGCGCGGGACGGGGGCGGCCGCCAGCTCGGCCTCGGAGGGCAGCGTGGCCCGCAGGCTGTCGGCCCCTACCAGGTAGGAAGCCAGCTCCATGGGGCGCTCCATGCGCATGCAGCCGTGGCCCAGCGCCCGGTAGGGCCGTTTGAAATCGCGGGTGTCGTAGGTGGCGTGCAGGTACACTTCGTAGGGGTTGCGGAAGCGGAAAATAACCGAGCCCAAGGCATTGCCTGGGCCAGGATTCTGACGAATGGTGTAGTAGAACCGCTTCTTCCGGACGTCCCACCAGTCTACCTCGGTGGGGTCTATTAGCTCGCCCTGGGCATTGTAGATGGAAAAATTATGCCGGGCCGCGTACCGCGGGTTATCCCGCAAGCGGGGCAGAATTTCCTCGGTGGCAATGCTGTAGGGCACCCGCCACTCGGGGGCCAGGGTAAAGACGCGGAGCTTGCTGCTGAGCGTAGGCGTGGGGCTCTCGGGCTTGCCGATAACGAGGCGGTGGGTTTGCAATACGGTGTCGCCGTGCACCACTTCCAGCGCGTAGGCCGGCAGGTTTACCAGCACGTAGTTGGAATCGGGAATGGCCTGCCAACGCCAGCGCTCCAGCGTGAGCGCCAGCTGCTGGGCCCGCCGGATACGCACCGAATCGCGCCCCAGGGGCCGCTGGCGCCAGCGGGCCAACGCCTGCTGCAGCTGCTGGTACTCCCGCTGCTGGGGCTGGCAGCGCAGCAGCTCGGGCACAAATTCGGGCGCCTCCAGGGCCCGGGCCAGCCAGGCGGACGGCTCAAAAAGCGAGTCGGCCTTTTCCAGGGGCGAAGGCTTGAGCTCCCGCAGCTGGCCCCGGCGCAAATGCAGCGCAAACCGCAGCAGGCCATCGGTGAGCAGGATCTCGAAGCGGGCCTGGCGAATGCGTTGGCGCGCCGACGCCCCGGCTGGCCCAATCGATTTGGCCAAAGCCTGCAGGGCGGGCACGTGGTAGTTATTGGGCTGAAGCCCATATTCTTCGACCTTCTGCAGCAGGGCCAGTGCCGCATGGCCCGATGCGCTGACCTGGGAACCCGCACTCCAGGCCGGGGCATAGTCGCGCCGGCTGTAAAAGGCATTGGTTCCGCGCCCGTCGTGGCAGAGCAAGGGCCGGTGGCCCGCGGTCACGGCGGTGTCGGCCAGTAATGCCCGGATGCGGAGCGGCAGCGAGTCGGGCGCGGATTGGGCTGATGGTTCAGCTAGGTGCGCGCGCAATAGTGGTTGGGGCTTACGTGCTGGGCTGGCGGCGGCCAGTGTCAGCAATAAGGCCAACAGCAGGTGCCCTATCAGTTGCATAAACAAGTAGCGTAAAGGTTCTTATCATTCGAAAATCAATTAATCACGTCGTTGATTAGCCGGGTAAATCATCGGGCCAGTTTGGCTGGCTTTAAAAAAATACGGTTTGTTTTGGTTCTGGTTTCTTTTCAAAACGAAGCCAATCCCCTCTCCTATCGCCACCTAATTTACTAAATTTAAATGGTAAATTACAATAACACCCCGCGAAGTAGTAGCCCAGTAAGCCAGTTGAATACTTGACTATTTAGTCAAGCCACTTGCCGGATATAAAGCGGAAAATGGCCGCCTGGCCAGGCTGTCGCCAGAAGAAAACAGGCCTAGGGAGTGTTTACAGTTAAGGTCGACCTTTGAGCATGAATAAAGACCGGAGTTTATTGACCGATGCGCAGTGGGCGAAGCTTTCGCCGTTGCTGCCGGGCCAAGAAAGTTCGCCGGGCACGACGGCCAAAGACACGCGCTTGTTCGTGGAAGCCGTGCTCTGGCGGGCCCGTTGCGGCGTCTCGTGGCGTGATTTGCCGGCCGAGCGGTTTGGGCCCTGGCACACGGTGTACGCCCGGTTTCGCCGCTGGCGGCAAGCCGGGGTATGGCCCCGGGTGCTGGCCCAAGTGCAACAGGAAGCCGGCTTGCACCGCCTGCTGGTCGATTCCACCACCGTACGGGCGCACCAGGTGGCCGCCGGCGCGAAAAAAAAGACAGCCCTTGCGGGCAGGCGCTCGGCCGCAGCCGCGGCGGCTTCACGACCAAACTCCACCTGAGTTGCGACGCGCAGGGCCGCATTTGCGCCCTGGCCCTGACCGGGGGCCACGCGGGGGATTGCCCGCAAGCGCTCGGGTTGCTGGTGCAGCACTTGCGCCCGGGGCAGGCGGTGCTGGCCGACCGGGCCTACGACGCGGGCTACGTGCGCGCCCAAATCCAGCAGGCAGGGGCCACGGCCGTGATTCCCGGCAAGAAAAACCGCACGGTCCCGTTGGCGCATGACGCTGAAAGCTACAAAGAGCGCAACCACATCGAACGGGCTATTAATGGCTTAAAACGCTTTCGGGCCGTAGCTACCCGATTCGACAAACGCGCCGCCAACTACTTTGCTACTTGCTGCTTAGTTGCAGCTTTAACCTGGCTCTAACTGTAAACACTCCCTAGCTATATAGGCGCGAAACACTACCTTACGGACGATTTTACCCTCCTCTTCCCATGCTGGTTCGCTTCCGTATTCTGCCGCTGCTGCTGTTGCTGCTGGTGGCTTTTTCGTGCTCCAAAAAGTCGACCCGGGAACAGGTCGCCACCGAGCAGTCCGACGGCGAAGAAATCGACCCGTATTCCAATCTGGTCTTCACCTTCGATGAAGCCGTGGTACCTGATGCCCAGCTCAACCGCTGGGACACCACGCAGTACGTGCGGTTTTCGCCGGCCGTGCGCGGCAAGTTCAAGTGGACCGGCGACCGGGAGCTGACGTTTTCGCCGCTGGAGCCCTTTCGGCCCAGCACCGTGTTTGATGCCGCGCTGCAAGCCCAAACCCTGCCCAGCGGCAAGCAGCAGCTGGCGCTCAACCGCCGGCGCTTCCACACGCCCTACCTGAGCATGGCCACGCCGCAGGTGTTCTACGGCCGCTCGACCAAGGCCGCGGGCACAGCCGAGCTGCGCGCCAACCTCGTGTTCAACTACCCCGTGCGGCCAGCCGACCTACGCCCCCGCCTGCATGTGACCCAGGACGGCAAGCCCGTGGCCGTGCAGCTCATCACGGCCGAGCCGGACAAGATATTGGGCCTCAGCTTTGCCCAAGAAGTGAAGCCTGGCGCGGCCCTCACGGTGGAAGTGGCGCCCGGCCTCACGCCCGCTGTCGGCGGAAAACCCACCGAAAAGCCCCTTTTAGCTCAACTCGAAGTGCCCGAGCCGCAGGTGCTGGAAGTGCGCGAGCTGACGGGCTCGCTCGTGAACGGCGAGGCCGTGGTGACGGTGCTCACCAACCAACCGGTGGCGATTTCGGACATTCAGACCTCGCTGAAAGTGTCGCCCAGCGCGCCCTTTGCCATCGAGGCGCTGGAAAGCGGCTTTGCGCTGAAGGGCAATTTCCAAGTGGGCAAAACCTACCAGGTGACCTTGGCCTCCGGGGCGCGCGGGCTGCTGGGCGGGCAGTTGTTTGAACCCTACAGCCAGTCGGTTTCCTTCGCCGCCGAGCGGCCCAGTATCAGCTTTGCCAGCGGCGAAAAAGCCATGTACCTCGATGCCCTGGGCACCCGCAACCTGGGCCTGCGCATCAATGAGGTGCAGAAAGTGAAGGTGACCATTGCGAAGGTTTACGCCAACAACATCCAACAGCTGCTGCGCGGCGAGCCCTCCTACGGCTACCCCCGCTACGACGATGACGAAGGGATGGACGAAGGCAGCAACCAGGACGAGAACGGCGAATACATCGACCGCAGCTTCCGCTACTACGACACCGAGAACATCGGCAGCGTCATTTCCGAGCGCACTATTTCGGTCAGCGGCTTGCCCAAGTCGGGCGGCTTGCGCCTGCTGAACCTGGACCTCAAAGCCCTGGAGTTTCAGGGGGCCATGAAGGGGCTGTACGTGGTGCGCGTGCAGGACACTGAGCGCCAGTGGCTGCAGGTGAGCAAGCTGGTGGCCGTGACTGATGTGGGGCTGATTGTGAAGCAGGGCGCCACCGGCGGCACGCTGGTGTTCGCCAATTCCATCCGCACGGCCCAACCGCTGGCCGACGTGACGGTGAACCTGGTGAGCAGCAACAACCAAGTAATCGGCACCGTGACGACCAACGCGGCCGGCGTGGCCGCCTTCGACTCGGCCGCCAGCATGAAACGCTTCAAGCTTGGCATGGTGACGGCCGTGAAAGGCGCCGATTTCACCTTCCTGGACCTGGCCAAAAGCCGCGTCGAAACCTCGCGCTTCGAAGTGGGCGGCCTCACCAGCAATGCCGCCCGTTACCAAGCCTTCCTCTACGGCGACCGCAACCTGTACCGCCCCGGCGACACCGTGCGCACCAACACCGTGGTGCGCACCGAAGACTGGCAAACGCCGCCTGCCAACCTGCCCGTCAAAATTCGCCTGCTGCTGCCCACGGGCAAGGAATACAGCAGCCTGCGCCAGAAATTGAGCCAGGCCGGCTCCTTCGAAAGCCGCTTCATCCTGCCGCCGGCCGTAATGACCGGCCTCTACACCCTGGAAGTGCTGACCGGCAACGACATTATGCTGACGTCCAAGCAAATCAGCGTGGAAGAATTCATCCCCGACCGCCTGAAGGTGAGCGTAACGGCCGCGCCCGCCGTGCTGCAGCCCGGCCAGACCGTGACGGCCACCATCAACGCCCAAAACCTGTTTGGCCCGCCCGCGGCCGACCGCAAGTTTGAGGTCGAGTTTTCGCTGAAAGAAAAGACGTTTCAGCCCAAGAATTTCCCAGGTTACTCCTTTGAAATCAACAGCGGCGAGCGGCGCAAAACCACGTCGGAAAGCGACGAAGAAAGCGCCAGCAAACCCGCTTCGCGCTTCGAAAAAACCGTGCGCGAGGGCGTGACCGATGCCGCCGGCCGAGCCACCGCCACCTACGACGTGCCCGAAGTGCGCGACCTCGGCACGCTGGAAGGCGTGGCCTTCGCCACGGTGTTCGACGAAACCGGCCGGCCCGTAAACCGCCTTGCCACCTTCGATGTGCAAACCCAGGCCACGATGTTCGGCATCCAGGAAATTCCGGAGCTGATGAGCACGCGCCAGGCCACCGCCGTGCGCCTGCTGGCCCTCACGTCGCAGGGCCAGCCCACCAGCGCCCAGGCCCAGGTGAAGCTGGTGCGCCTGCTCTGGGAAACCGTGCTCGAGCGCCAGGGCGGCCGCTACGTCTACAATTCGCAGCAGCGCGAGCAAACGATATTGAGCCGCACGCAAGCCGTGGGCAACGGCACGCCGTTCAGCTTCACGCCGCTGTACTCGGGCGAATACGAGGTGCGCATCAGCCGGCCCGGCGCCCTGAGCTACGTGGCGCAGCGCTTCTACGCCTATGGCTACGGCGACACCCAGGCCAATTCCTTCGAGGTGAACAACGAGGGCGAAGTAACCATCGAGGCCGACAAAGCCAAGTACGAGCCCGGCGAAACCGCCAACCTGCTCTTGAAAACGCCCTTCGCCGGCCGCGTGCTCGTGACCGTGGAGCGGGGCCGCGTGCTCGACCATTTCTACGTAACCACCGACCAGAAATCGGCCCAGGTCAAAATTCCCATCAAGGCCGAGCACGTGCCCAACGTGTACGTGACGGCCACGGCCATCCGCGCCATTTCCGACAACCGCCTGCCGCTCACCGTGGCCCGCGGCTTCGTGCCGCTCACGGTGGAAAAGCCCGGCGCCCGCCTCGCGGTGGCCATTGCCGCGCCAGCCGCCAGCCGCTCGCAGATGTTCCAGACGGTGGAAATCACCACCGCGCCCCGCGCCCAGGTCACGCTGGCCGTGGTGGACGAGGGCATTCTGCAAATCAAAAACTACCGCACGCCCGACCCCTACGGCTACTTTTACCAGAAGCGCGCCTTGGAAGTGTCGGCCTTCGACATGTACCCTTTTCTGCTGCCCGAGCTGGGCACCAGCAGCAGCGGAGGCGACGCCGCCGACCTGCGCCGCCGCACCAACCCCGTGCCCAACCGCCGCGTGAAACTTGTGGCCAAATGGAGCGGCGTCCTCACCGCCGATGCCGCCGGCAAAGTGCGCTACCGCGTGCGCGTGCCGCAGTTTTCAGGTGCCCTGCGCATCATGGCCGTGGCCTATAAGGACGATGCTTTTGGCAGCGCCGAGTACACGATGAAGGTGGCCGACCCGGTGGTGATTTCCACAGCGCTGCCACGGTTTGCAAGCCCAGGCGACACGATTGATGTGCCAGTGACACTAACGAATACTACGAGCAAGCCACTTGCATTATTCGCCGAACTTCAACACAACTCTTTAATTAAAATACCTGCAATTGAAACACCCACGGTAATTTATAATGGCAATTTTGCACCTCCTGAAGTTGTTCAGCCTCAATTTGAGTGTCGCGTTTTTTTTCGCTTTATAGCAAAAACTATAGGTGAGGGCTCAGTAAAGGTTGTAGTTAGTGCTTATCAGCGCGACGATTACAAAGACGCTCATCAAGCAAGAAAACCGGTTTTTGTTCTTTCTGAAGCAATAGATTTTCCCATTCGCCCCGCCGCCTCGCTCGAAAAGCGCACCGGCAGCGGCGTACTAGCAGGCGGCGCCTCGCTCCCGCTCAACCTGAAAACCGACTTCCTGCCCGCTTCGCTCACCAGCCGACTGGTCATTAGCCGCTCGCCCCTCACGGAGTTCAGCAAGGACTTGCGCTACCTGCTGCAATACCCCTACGGCTGCCTGGAGCAAACCGTGTCTGCCGCGTTCCCGCAGCTGTACTACGCCGATTTGGCGGCCACTTTGCAGCAGAAAACTGGCGCCACGGCCAAAACCCAGCGCTACAATCCCAACTACCACGTACAGGAGGCCATCCGCAAGATTGAGGCGATGCAGCTCTACAACGGCAGCCTGAGCTACTGGCCCGGCGGCGACTACGACAACTGGTGGGCCACGGCCTATGCCGCCCACTTCCTACAAGAAGCCCAACGAGCCGGTTTTGCGGTGAACAAATCGGTGCTCGACAAAACCCTGCGCTACCTGCAGTTCCGCCTCAAAAAGCGCGAAACCGAGCCCTACCGGTACTTCGACGTGAGCAACATCGCCCGCGAGAAAACCATCGCCAGCAAAGAAATTGCCTACTCGCTCTACGTGCTGGCCCTGGCTGGCCGCCAGGACGCCGTGGCCCTGAACTACTACAAAGCCAACCGCCAGCTGCTGGCCGAAGACTCCAAGTTTCTGCTGGCCTGCACCCACGCCCTGCTCGGCAACCAGCGCCAGTTCCGGGCCCTGCTCCCCACCAAGTTCGGCGGCGAAACGGCAGCCAAGCGTGCACTGGACGGCTCGTTCTACTCCCCCATCCGCGACCAGGGCCTTGTGCTGAATGCGCTTATAGAAACCGACCCCAACAACCCGCAAGTACTGGAACTGGCCCGGCAGCTCAGCCGCCGGCTGCGCACCGCCGGCTGGCTCAACACCCAGGAGCGCGCCTTCGCCCTGCTAGCCCTGGGCAAAATTGCCAAGCGAGACGTCAAGAGCACCGCCACCGCTACGGTTTCGGCCAATGGCAAAGCCCTGGGCAGCTTCACCGGTAAAGATTTGACGATACCCAACGTAGCCAACCGCGCCCTGAGTTTGCGCACCACCGGCAGCGGCAACCTCTACTACTTCTGGGAAACCGAAGGTATTTCGGCCAGCGGAAAAGTGAAGGAGGAAGACAGCTACCTGAAAGTACGTCGCCAGTTTCTGAACCGCGCCGGACATCCTCTGCTCACGCCCACCTTCCGCCAGAATGATTTGGTGGTGGTTAAAATCACCATCAAAGCCGGCGACGCGGCCGGCACCGTGAAGAACGTAGCCATCACCGACCTGCTGCCCGCCGGCCTGGAAATCGAAAACTCCCGCATCGGCGCGGTGCGCGAACTGGACTGGGCCAAAGACGCCACCCAACCCGACTACCTCGACGTGCGCGACGACCGGATTAACTTCTTCACCACTGCCACCGAAAAGCCTAAGTCGTTCTACTACCTAGCCCGCGCCGTGAGCAAAGGCACCTTCAAGCTCGGCCCAGTCAACGCCGATGCCATGTACAACGCCGAGTACCACTCCTACAACGGCGCCGGCACAGTGCGTGTGAAATAACCTCATTCCATGAACCCATGAAGCGCTTTTGGCTCCTGCTGTTTCTGCTGCTGCCAGGCGCGGCCTGGGCCCACCCGGGCTGGGGCATTGTGCTCGACCGGCAAGGCAACGTGTACTACACCGACCTGGAAAACGTCTGGCGCATTGATGCGGCGGGCCGGAAGACCATTGCGGTAGCCCACGTGCACACCCACGAGCTGGCCTTTGACCAGGCCGGCAACCTGTACGGCGAAGACAGCCGCTACGAAAGCGGCAAATGGCGCCACCGGCTCTGGAAGCGTAGCCCAACAGGCCAAATAAGCGACGTGCGCCCCTGGACCGATGGCTTCCGCGAAGACTACGGCATTGTGCGCGACACCGCGGGGGCCACGTACTTCCTGCACCACGTGGAAGGCCAGAACAATCAGGTTTACCAGCGCACCCCGAGCGGCCAGCTGCGCCGCCTGGTACCTCATTACACATTTCCCTACATCGTGAATCAGCTGGCCGTCGCGCCCGACAACAGTGTGTACGTGGCTTCAGGGGGCGAATTGCTGCGAATCGATACAAAAGGAAATGTGCGCACCGTAGCCCGCCACCTGGCGCCTACCAACGGACGGCACGCGCTGATGGGCATATGGCCCGACGTCCGCGGCAATGTCTACGTGGCCGACCTGGAAGGCCGCCGCTACCTGCGCGTTCGGGCCAACGGCAAAGTCGAGACCCTCTTTCAATCGCCCAAGCCCTGGCAGCCCACCGGCATCGTGCAGGCGGCTAACGGCAGCTTCTGGGTGTTAGAATATGCAGGAGCCCAGGCGCGAGTTCGCCACATAACGGAAAGCGCCAGGCAGTAGCATTGTCCTTCAGCTCAAGCCAGTCAGCTAGGGCCCACCAATATTAGACAACACAAAAAAAGGCCTGCTCCGTGGAGCAGGCCTTTTTCAAATGGACGGTATTCGCCGTGCTTACTGCACGACCAGGCGCTTGGTCGAAACCGTTTCGCCGGTTTTCACCTTGAAGAGGTAGGTGCCGCGGGCCAGCTTGGCCGCGTCGAACTTCACTTGGTGCGGGCCAGCTGCCTGGGTGCCCACCACCAGGGTCTGCACTTTGGCGCCCAGCGTGTTGAACACTTCCACGCTTACCGGTCCTTCCTGGGCCAGCGCGTAGCTGATGGTGGTGCTGCCCGTGAAGGGGTTGGGGTAAGCGGCCACTTGCTGGGTAGCGGTGGTTGTGGTGCTGGAGCCGGCCGTGGCGGCCTGGGCCGTGGGCTGGGTCATGGCGTTGTACTGCGGGAAGGTGCGGGTTACGATAACGGCGAACTCACCGCGCGACACCGTCTGGCTGGGCTTGAAGGTAGCGTGCAGTACGGGCTGGAAATCGTAAGGGCCCTGCGTCAGCGAGTAGTAGGCGTTGATGAGGTTCAGGTCGAGGGCAATGCTCACGTAGCCTTCCAGGCCGGCGGGGATGCTGGCAGCATCGTCGAGGGGCACTTTGGTACCGTTCACCGTCACCGTTACAGCCTTGCCGTTGCGGGCCAGCGCCTCGTTCTGGAAGCCGAGGCCCTGCACCAGCGAATAAGCCAGCGAAGCACGGGTCACTGCGGTATTGGGCGAGAAGGTTCCGCTCGCCGTGGGCAGCATCACGCCATTGAACTGGTGCAGGCGGTCGCGCTGGGCAGCACCGCGAGCTACTACCGACTCGGTCAGCAGAATGTCGGCGGCCGACGTCACATCGGAGAATACCCGCGAGCCATCGGTAGCCGAGAACTGGCGGATGCCCTGGCCCATGAGCAGGTAGTCGGCCAGCTGCAGGCGGGTAAGCGGAGCGCTGGGCTGGTAGCCACTGCTCAGACCATCGACCAACCGGCTGGTAATAGCCATTTTGATAGCGGCTTCGGCGGGGTCGCCGGCGATGTCGTTCAGGTTGGTGGTACCCGTGGGAGTCTGCATCGTAATCTTGCCCTTGATGGTTTCCGGAGCAGCTACGCCGTTCAGGCCTTCCACACGCAGGGTCCAGGTGCCGGCCATGGGCGAAGTCACGGCCACGCCGCGGTCGGTGCTCAGCGAGAACGTAACGGGAATGCCCGAGCGGTACTGCTTGCCGTTGGGGTCCAGCACAATCAGGTTGGTCGTGTTGCCAGTTTCGCCCAATACGCCGGGCGAAGAAATCTTAGCTTCCAGGCTGTTGACCCCCGACGCCACCTGGAAGGTGAACTGGTTGGTTGCCGTAGTAGCCGGGTTGAAGTTGATGGTGAAAGGCGCTTCCGTCGCCAGCGAATTCACGCTGCTGTTGAAAGTGCGGGTCGAATTCACCGTCGAGCCAAAGTTGGTGCCGCGGAACGCGCGGTCGACGGCGGCAAAGGCGTTGATATAACCGGCGCCTACTTCCCAGGCCTCACGGCCGGGCATGTTGGTGGCCGTCTTTTGAAGCAGTTCTTTTACCTGGGCCGGCGACATCGACGGCTTGGCTTCCAGAATGAGGGCCACCACACCCGCCACGTGCGGCGTAGCCATCGAGGTACCGCTCATGTGCGTGTAGAACGGCACTTCGGCCGGAGTTAGTAGAGCGGCATCCGTTTGGGCGCCCAGCGATGCTACCGGTCCCTGGGTGCGGGTCGAAACCACGTCGACGCCGGGAGCGGTGATGACGGGCTCGTTCTTGTACGTCCAGGTCTGGCCGTCGACGACAAAAGTGCCTTGCTGGCCTTTCACGCCGCGCGACGAAAAGGGCGCCAGCGTACCAAAACGGTTGCCGGCACCCACCGAGATGGTCCAGGGCGCGATGGCGTAGGGGTTGTGCGTATCGGCACCCGGGCCGGAGTTGCCGGCGGCAAACACCACCACCATGTTGCGGTCGTAGCAGCGCTTGGTAGCCACGTTTATCGGGCTGTTGGGGTTAAAGGCACCCGACGTCCCAAACGAGTTGCTGATCACGCGGATGTTGTACTGAAACTGGTGCGTGAGGGCATAATCGAAGCCGCCGATGGCATCCAGCACCAGCAGCGCGCCGCCCGAGCCGTAGCCTAGCAGCGAAGCGCCCGGCGCCACGCCTTCGTACTTGCCCGACGACCTGGCGCCGTTGCCGCCCACGATGCCGGCGCAGTGCGTGCCGTGGCCGGAGTTGTTGTCGGTGTTCGGCACGCCTTCCACGTAGGTCACGGGCAGCATGCTGCTCTTGGAATTGAGGTTGGTGGTACCCAAGGTGTTTTGCACCAGGTGCGAGCCGAGCTTGATGTCTTCGTGCGTGCCGTCCACGCCGCTGTCGTTAATCAAGACGCCAATGCCGCGGCCCGAAACCGGTGTTCCGTTGTTGCGGGCCGTCGTTTGCGCGTCCAGACGCAGCCGCTTCACGCCCGTCAGGTTGGTATCCTCAAAGTTGTAATAGTCCAGTTGCTTATTAATGTACAGCGAGCGCACTTCCGGATTGTGCGCCAGGGCATCTACCTGGGCCGCGGTGGCCACCACGCCGGCAATGGGGAGGGCCTGCATCGTGATGCCCGTGGTAATGCCCAACTGCCGCAGAAAGGCTACCTGCTCGGGCTGCGGAGCCCCACTACCATTAAAGGTCACCACAACTTCAGCCAAGGGGCTGGTTGCAAACGCGGTTTGCAGCTCGGGGTCGACTACAGCCTGGCCAAACGAAGTACTGGCCTTGAAGCCCACCAACAGGAGGGTTGCAATAAATTTGTTCTTCATGTAGTAGTGAGAAATATTGTGGGGGTTGGTGAAAAGAAAACTGGTATGCGGTGAGGAACGAAAGAGGGTATTTAAGTAAGCATTCTCGCTTGTTGAAACAGTCTGCCAGTTGGTCCTCTATCGACCACGTAGCCTGTACGAATGAAGCCTATTATGTGGATTTCATGAATAATGGTTTTTTTATAAATTTTGCGCCTTGACTAAAAATAATTTTGGGACACAGCAATCCGATATCATAATCTCAACAAGAAGCTGTTTTGCCGATAAATGTCGCATCACTCCTTAGGCGAGACCGGGCCATTACGCATGCTTAGGAGGAAGGAAAAGGGCCGTTGGCAGCATCCTCTCAAGGCTTCACAATATTATAGCCCTTTTTCTTTGTGAAAAAGGAAATTCAGCCCCGAACCAAGACAGTTAAGACGGCAGGCTAGTAAAATAAAAGCACAATCAATTACGTGTAAAATAATAAATTTAAATGTACCAACACTGGAAATGTACAATTACATTTACCTGTTAATCATCTATTTACTGAAATCAGCCCAGGTAACCTTGTTGTCTATGCTCCTTGAAAAAAAATGCGGTTTGTGACATTGCTTTCAATTTCCCGCCTCGTTTATTTTAGCGTTATGCGACTCGGTGTGATGACGCTGCTGCGACATAATTGGGCTATCCCCTTCTGAAGGCGTCTCGTTGTGCAGCCATAGGCTGACTCTGTGCCACACACATACTCTAACTCTAGGCAACCGTGGCGAACGAAAGCCGAGTTGCCGGAATCTTGCTGGCACTCCATAAAGCCGGTTTCTAATCTATTAAGCCAGACCAGCAATTGCCTTTGGGGGCCGCTCGGATAAGCGGCTGCGAAAAGCCAGCAAGCACAAAAAAGGCCTACTCTTACGAGCAGGCCTTTTTCAAATGGACGGTATTCGCCGTGCTTACTGCACGACCAGGCGCTTGGTCGTCACCGACTCACCGGTCTTCACCTTGAACAGGTAAGTACCACGAGCCAGCTTGGCCGCGTCGAACTTGACCTGGTGCACGCCCGCCGCTTCGGTGCCTACTACCAGGGTCTGCACTTTGGCACCCATAGCGTTGAACACCTCCACGCTTACGGGGCCTTCCTTAGCCAGCGCGTAGCTGATGGTGGTGCTGCCCGTGAAGGGGTTGGGGTAAGCGGCCACTTGCTGGGTAGCGGTGGTTGTGGTGCTGGAGCCGGCCGTGGCGGCCTGGGCCGTGGGCTGGGTCATGGCGTTGTACTGCGGGAAGGTGCGGGTGACGATGACGGCGAACTCGCCGCGGCTCACGCTCTGCGTGGGCTTGAAAGTGGCGTGCACCACCGGCTGCAGGTCGTAGGGGCCCTGCGTGACGGAGAAGTAGGCGTTGATCAGGTTCAGCTCCAGGGCGATGCTCACGTAGCCTTCCAGGCCGGCGGGGATGTTGCCGGCGTCATCGAGCGGCACCTTGCTGCCGTTGTAGTTCACCGTCACGGCCTTGCCGTTGCGGGCCAGGGCCTGCGCCTGGAAGCCCAGGGCCTGGACCAGCGAGTAGGCCAGAGAAGCACGGCTCACAAGGCCGGCGGGCGAGAAACTTCCCGATGCCGTGGGCAGCATCACCCCGTTGAACTGGTGGTACATGTCGCGTTGGGCAGCGCCACGCGCGGCTACCGATTCGGTCAGCAAGATGTCGTTAGCCGATAAAATGTCGTTGAACGAGCGCACCCCACTGGTGGGCTGGAACTGGCGGATGCCCTGGCCCATGAGCAGATACTCGGCCAGTTGAATGCGGGTGAGGGCCTGGCTTGGCTTGTAGCCGGTGGGCAGACCATCAACGAGGCGGTTGGTAATAGCCATCTTGATAGCGGCTTCGGCGGGGTCGCCGGCGATGTCGTTCAGGTTGGTAGTACCGGCCGGCGTTTGCATGGTAATCTTGCCGTCGATGTCTTCGGGAGCAGCTACCCCGTTGAGGCCGTCTACTTTCAGCGTCCAGGTGCCGGGCATCGGCGATGCCACGGCCACGCTACGGCCGGGGGTGAGCGTAAATTCTACGGGAATGCCCGAGCGGTACTGCTTGCCGGTGGGGTCCAGCACAATCAGGTTGACCGTGTTGCCCGTCTGGCCTTCGATGCCGTACGTCGAGATGCTGGCTTCCATGCTGTTCACGCCGCTAGCCACGTTGAAGGTAAACTGGTTGGAGGCCGTGGTAGCGGGATTATACTTCACGGTGAAGGGCGACACCGTAGCGATTGAATTAACGCTGCTGTTGAAGGTGCGAGTGGAATTCACCGTCGAGCCGAAATCCGTGCCGCGGAACGCGCGGTCGACGGCAGCAAAGGCGTTGACGTAACCAGCACCCACCTCCCACGATTCGCGGCCGGGCATGTTGGTAGCGGTTTTCTGTAGCAGCTCCTTCACTTGGGCCGGCGTCATCGACGGCTTGGCCTCTAGGATGAGGGCCACAATGCCAGCGGTGTGCGGGGTAGCCATGGAAGTACCGCTTAGTACGGTGTAGAAGGGCAGTTCAGCAGCCGTCAGCATGGCGGCATCTTTCTGAGCGCCCAGCAGGGGCACCGGAGCTTGGGTGCGGGTGGAAACCACGTCGACGCCAGGAGCGGTGATGACGGGCTCGTTCTTGTACGTCCAGGTCTGGCCGTCGACGACAAAAGTACCCTGCTGGCCTTTCACGCCGCGCGACGAGAAAGAAGCAAGCTGGCCGTTTCTATCCCCGGCGCCCACCGAGATGGTCCAGGGAGCAATGGCGTAGGGGTTGTGGGTGTCGGCGCCCGGGCCGGAGTTGCCGGCGGCAAACACCACCACCATGTTGCGGTCGTAGCAGCGCTTGGTGGTTACGTTCAGGGGGTCGTTGGGATCGAAGGTTCCGCTGCTGCCGAACGAGTTGCTGATCACGCGGATGTTGTACTGGAACTGGTGCGTGAGGGCATAATCGAAGCCGCCGATGGCATCCAGCACCAGCAGCGCGCCGCCCGAGCCGTAGCCCAGCAGCGAAGCGCCCGGCGCCACGCCTTCGTACTTACCGCCCGACTTGGAACCGTTGCCGCCTACCGTGCCGGCGCAGTGCGTGCCGTGGCCGGAGTTGTTGTCGGTATTCGGCACGCCTTCCACGTAGGTCACGGGCAACACGCTGCTCACCGAGTTGAGGTTAGTCGAGCCCAAGGTGTTCTGCACCAGGTGCGAGCCGAGCTTGATGTCTTCGTGCGTACCGTCCACGCCGCTGTCGTTAATCAAGACGCCAATGCCCCGGCCCGAAACCGGTGTTCCGTTGTTGCGGGCCGTCGTTTGCGCGTCCAGACGCAGCCGCTTCACGCCCGTTAGGTTGGTGTCGCCATTGTTAAAGAACTCCAGCTGCTTATTAATGTACAGCGAGCGCACTTCCGGGTTTTGAGCCAAGGCATCCACCTGGGCCGCGGTGGCCACCACGCCGGCAATGGGGAGGGCCTGCATGGTGATGCCGCGGGTGATGCCTAGCTGCGTCAGGGCCTGCACCTGCGAAGCCTGCGGAGCCCCACTACCATTAAACGTTACTACTACCTGGGCCGTTGGGCTCGTGGCAAACGCGGCCCGCAGTTCGGGGTCGACTACAGCCTGGCCAAACGAAGTACTGGCCTTGAAGCCCACCAACAGGAGGGTTGCGATAAATTTGTTCTTCATGTAGTAGTGAGAAATATTGTGGGGGTTGGTGAAAGGAATTTTGTTTGGCGGGGCAGCTTCGGGCATGGGAGTACTACAGCTGAACGAGTAGCGCTTTTACCTGGAAGGCTGGAAGAAGCTTGCCTGCCGAACACGGAATATTTACGGAAATATACCTAAGCACGGATTTCATCGTAATTGAAACTTATATAAAAAAAGTCATTTTGATGAAAATAATTTTGGCATTTGGCTCAATGCAGCCTCCTAATCCGCCCCTGCTGGCAACGAATTAAAATAATTGCTATTTACCCAACCCGTGTACCGACACCATTTAATCCAATTTCCAAAAGCTCCTTATTCAGCTTCTGATTAATTCTACCATTCAGATTTTTATCTGACAATTACCGTTCACCTTTATTTCGTTACGCACCCGCTTATTCGCCCCTGCCGCCCGCCCGGCAGCAGCAGTGGTTGTGCTGCCCGGACACACCGCGCGCCAATCGGCTGGGCGATGGTAAATTGGGCTAAAACGGCCGTTGCCATAAAGCGGCCAATACCTTTGGTTATGAATTGGCGGACGGGACTTCGGCTTGGCGGCGCAGTACTGGCAGCCCTATTGCTGCTGCTGGGGCTGGATGTTGCCTTTCCCCTGCCCCGCGCCCCGCTCTACTCGCCGCTGGTGCTGGCCGCCGACGGCACCGTGCTGCACGCCTACCTGAACCCCACGCAGAAGTGGCGCATGAAAACGGAGCTGCCCGAAATCACGCCGGCGCTACAGCAAGCCATTATCTATAAGGAAGACCGGTACTTCCGGTATCATTTTGGGGTCAACCCGATTGCCATCGTGCAGGCGGCGGGCCGCAACCTGCTGGGCACGGGCCGCACCACCGGCGCCAGCACCATCACCATGCAGGTGGCCCGCCTGCTCGAGCCCAAAGAGCGCACCCTGGGCAACAAAATCCTCGAAATGCTGCGGGCCCTGCAGTTAGAAGCGCACTACAGCAAAGCCGAGATTCTGCAGCTGTACCTGAACCTGGTGCCTTACGGCGGCAACATCGAGGGCGTGAAATCGGCGGCGCTGCTGTACTTCCAGCAGCCGCCCGACTACCTCTCGTTGGCCCAGACCGTGACGCTGGCCATCATCCCCAACCAGCCGCGCATCCTGGTGCTGGGCAAGAACAATGCCGCCATCCGGGCCGAACGCAACCGCTGGCTGCGGCGCTTCCAGCAGCAGCACCTTTTTCCCGACCAGGACATTGCCGACGCGCTGGCCGAGCCCCTGGCCGTGCAGCGCCACGCGCCCCCCCTGCTGGCCCCGCACCTGGCCCGGCGGCTCGTGACGCGGTTTCCCGGCCAGCCCATCATCCGCTCCACGCTGCGGCGCGGCCCCCAGGCCCAGGCCGAAGACCTGACCAAAAACTACGTGCGCCGCCTGCACGAATTGGGCATCGCCCAGGCCGCCGTGCTGGTCGTGAACAACCGCACCCGCGCTGTGGAGGCCTACGTGGGCTCCGCTGATTTCCAGGACGCCACCAGTGCCGGGCAGGTCGACGGCGTGCAAGCCATTCGCTCGCCGGGCAGCACGCTCAAGCCCTTTCTCTACGCCCTGGCCCTCGACCGCGGCCTCGTGACGCCCAAGCTCAAGCTCCCAGACGTGCCCACTAACTTCAGCGGCTTTCGGCCCGAGAACTTCGACAAGAGCTTCAGCGGCGAGGTGACCGTGGAGCGGGCCCTTACTTACTCGCTCAACATCCCGGCGGTGCGCGTGCTCTCGGAGCTGGGCGTATCTACCTTCACCGATAAGCTGCGCGATGCCGGCTTCCGGCGCGTGGCGCACGATGCCCCCCGGCTGGGGCTGAGCACGATACTAGGCGGCTGCGGCGCTACGCTGGAGGAACTCACCGCGCTGTACGCGGCCCTGGCGGATCAGGGGCGGTACGCACCTTTGACGCTGGCGCTTAATCTTAATGAAGAATTGAGAATGAAGAAGGAGGAATTGTCCGGGAAAGCGGCTGCTCCAACTTCCAATTCTTCATTCTTAATTCCTCATTCTTCATTAATAACAAGCCCCGCCGCGGCCTTCCTCATCACCGATATTTTAGCTCAACACACCCGGCCCGATTTGCCGTTGGGCTACCAGGGCAGCGCGCGCCTGCCCAAGATTGCCTGGAAGACCGGCACCAGCTACGGCCGCCGCGACGCCTGGAGCATTGGTTACAACCAGGACTACACCGTGGGCGCGTGGGTGGGCAACTTCAGCGGCGAAGGCAGCCCGGCCCTCACCGGCACCGACATTGCCACCCCGCTGCTGTTTGACTTGTTTAACGCACTGGCTTATAACTCGCCCAACAATTGGGCCACGCCGCCCACCAGCCTCGACTTCCGGCTGGTGTGTGCCGAGAGTGGGCTGGTGCCGGGCGAGCATTGCCCCAACCAATTGATAGACTACTACCTCCCGAGCGTGTCCAGCGCCCAGCGCTGCGAGCACCAGCGCGAAGCATTGGTATCGGCCGATGGCTCCATTTCCTACTGCCGGGCCTGCGTGCCGGCCAGCGGCTTCCGGCGCCAGCTCTTCCCCAACCCGCGGCCCGAAGTGCTGGCGTTTCGCGAAGCCCAGGGCCTGCATGCCACCCGCCTGCCCGCTCACAACCCCGCCTGCCGCCTCGTGCGCAACGCCGACGACGATACCGGCGGCGCCCTGGCCATCACCTCGCCCTTGGCCAATGCCGAATACCTGCTCAACCGCCGCGAAAAGCAACAGCTGCTGCTCAGCTGCGCAGCGGGCAGCGAGGTGCGGCAGGTGTTTTGGTACGTAAACGACCGGTTTCTGCGGGCCGCTTCGGCTACGGAACGGGTGTTTTTCCGGCCCCCGAGCGGCGCGGTAAAAATCTCCTGCGCCGACGACCACGGCCGCAACGTGGATATTCAGCTGCAGGTAGCCGAGCTTTGAGGCACAGGACCAATCGACCTATATACCTCTTAAATGGATTTCACGATAGTAATTACTCCAAACGATAAATATTACAACGATTTCTATCGGGAATGGGCGTCGCAGAAATGGATTCGTAGATGGCAGCCATACTTAGCTGTTTTCATGATTTTATTCTGGATAGTCTTACGATTTATTGACACCGGCAACGCCTTGGGAAGGTTACCGTATTTTTTCATTGCTATAGGCGTTTACGAGTTCACAAAGTTCTTTTACTCAAAGCGCAAGTGGCTGAAAGACCGAAAAAAGAGTGGAATCACGGGCCAGGATATTGTCATTAATTTCAGGGAGGAATTTATAAAAATAGATGGTCCTTTTTCCCACGGTGCGCTACAATGGAAAGGAATAAGCAACATTATCCGCACGCCAAATGCACTGTTTATGATTCCGGAAAATGGAGCCAGTATTTTCCTGCCAAACTCAGCTTTCGATTCCGAAAATCAGATTGATGCGGTTATCAAGGCACAGCAAACCGCTCGGCAATTGCATTAGAGAAAGCAGCAGTTACTCACGTGTTCAAAGTCGCTTATCGAAGAAATAAGCCGGCACTCCCCGCACGCCCGGCTCTACGGCAAACAGGTTGCCACTCAGGGGAAATTGCTGCTGCTGGGCGGGTGTGAGACCGCTGCGGGCCGTGGTGATGTAAAGCGTGCGCAAGTCGGGGCCGCCGAAGGCGCAGGAGGACGTGAAGGGCGCGGGCACCTCCACGGTTTCGCGCGCTTCTCCGGTGTGGGGGTCGAAGCGCTGAATGCGCCCGCCGCCCCACAGCGCCACCCAGAGCATACCTTCCGCGTCGATGGTCATGCCATCGGGCACGCCAGCGCCTTGGGGAATTCGGATGATGACCCGCGGATTGGCGATTTCGCCGGTGCCGCTGTCGTAGTCGAACGCCTGCACTGTGAGCGTGGGAGTGTCGATGTAGTACATGGTGCGGTGGTCTAAGGACCAGACCACCCCGTTGGAGTTCGTGATGCCGCGCAGCATCACGTGGAGGCTGCCATCGGGGTCGAGCCGGTAGAGGGTACCGGCGTGGGGCTTCTGCTCCAGGTCGAAAGTACCCACCCAAAACCGCCCGGCCGGGTCGCATTTGCCATCGTTGAAGCGCAGGGTGGGCTCCGTGAGCGGGTTCACCACCAGATTGAGCTGGCCGGTGGCAATATTGAGCTGGTAAATGCCCGTTTGCAGGGCCAGCAGCACGTCGCCGTTGTGCATGGGCACTACCGTGCCAACCCGGGCACCGGTGCAGAAGCGCCGGTCCTGCCCCGTGGCCGGGTCAAAAACATGAAACGACCGGCCTTCAATATCTACCCAGTACAGTTGCTGCGTCTCTGGGTTCCAGAGCGCGCCTTCGCCCAGAGCCGCCTGCGCGGGGTAGATGGATTGAGCCTGCATAGTGATGCGCTGCCGTTACGCTTTTTGCTGGTTGATGCGACTGTGCTGTAAGACGGCGCTTTGCCCGTGCAGGGTTACCTCAACGGCGGTTTTTGTGGTTACCGGGCATTTGTCGGCGATGCCCAGCACGCGCAGGGCCGCGCCGTAGTGCGCCAGCAGCACGGGCTCGCCGGCCAGGGTGATGCTGGCGGGCAGGCTGCCCAGCAGGTCGTGGCATTCGCTGCCGATGAGCAGCCCGCTCAGGTAGAAGAAGTTCTCCGGCTTGCTGGCTTTCATTAACAGGTCGTTGGTGCGCACCAGAAAGGCATTGTGCAGCAGGTTATCCTGCTGGCTGTCCTGCACACCTTTCTCAAACCATTGCCGATTGGCGCCTTCCTCCAGCTGGCCGCCTTCGGCTACCGAAGCGGCCAGTATTGCCTGCTTCGAGAGGAGCGAGAAAAACTCGCCGGTCATGTACGTTTTCAGCGCCACGGCCTGGCCGTGCTGCACCAGTACGTGCTTGGCGTGCGTGCCCGGGTGCAGAAAAAGCTGCTGCTCGGCTGTATTTTCAAACTGGCAGCCTACCAGCTGGGTTTCTTCGCCCCGCATCACGTCGTCATCGCTTTTCACGCCCGAAATCAGCAGGGTCGCGTGCTTGAAATCGGCCGTAGGCTCCATGATTTTTGCTGATAAATCCGAGCCATCGGTGGCGAAAGGCAGCGGCTTATACGGCAGCTCCTCCATGCCAATGGTGGACGAAGCCATACCAGAAATCACCACGGGCACGCCGTCCAGCGAGGTTTTCACTGCTTCCTCCAGCTTCTTCAAGTGTCCTTGCACAATGGCCAAGTAGAAGCCCACGCGCTGCTCCGGGGGCTGCCCGGCCTGCTTCCAAAGCTCGGCCGTGGCGGCGTTACCCTCCTTAGAGCTTTCCTCGGCCAGAATCTTCAGGCCCTCGCGCTCCACTAGCCGCAACCGGAAGGAAGAAGTACCCCAATCGCAGCTGAGGAAGGTGGTGGCTGGGTTCATGGGCGCTTGGGCTTAATGAGGAATGAGGAATGAGGAATGAGGAATGAGGAATGAGGAAGTTCGGGCTCTTCTGCTCAATTCCAATTCTTCATTCTTCATTTTTAATTAAGCGCAGCGTCCTACCGCAGCGCCCTACCATTCCGCCACGCTCCCGTCGGCGTTGCGCCAGATGGGGTTGTGCCAATTGTGTCCGATGGCGACGCGGCTCAGGAGGTACTCTTCGTCTATTTCGATGCCCAAGCCGGGGCCTTCCGGGATTTTGCAAAAGCCGTTTTCGTAGTCGAACACCGTCTTATCAACGAGGTAGTCGAGCAGGTCATTTTCCTTGTTGTAGTGAATGCCCAGGCTTTGTTCTTGGATGAAGGCATTGTGGCAACTAGCATCTACCTGCAGGCAGGCGGCCAGCGCAATGGGGCCCAGCGGGCAGTGCGGCGCCGCGGCCACGTCGAAGGCCTCGGCCATGGAAATAATTTTCTTGCACTCGGTGATGCCGCCAGCGTGCGACAGGTCGGGCTGGATGATGTCGACGTAGCCGTCAATCAGCAGCTGCTTGAAATCCCAGCGCGAAAACATCCGCTCGCCGGTGGCGATGGGAATGGACGTGTGCCGGGCAATCTCGCGCAGGGCCTCGTTGTTCTGCGGCAGCACCGGCTCCTCGATGAACATGGGCCGGTACGGCTCCAGCTCCTTGGCCAGCACCTTGGCCATGGGTTTGTGCACCCGCCCGTGGAAATCGATGCCAATGCCCAGGCCTGGCCCACCAGCTTCGCGCACGGCCGCCACGCGGGCCAGCACCTGGTCAATCTTGACATAGGAATCTACGTAGGCCATTTCATCGGTAGCATTCATCTTAATGGCGTTGAAGCCCTTGGCCACCATTTCGGTCGCGGCCTGCCCCACGTGCTCGGGCCGGTCGCCGCCTATCCAGGAGTACACGCGCATCAGGTCGCGCACGCGGCCGCCCAGCAGCTGGTGAATCGGCGCGTTGTGGTACTTGCCCTTGATGTCCCACAGGGCCTGGTCGATGCCGGCAATGGCCGACATTAGAATGGGGCCGCCGCGGTAGAAGCCGCCGCGGTACATCACCTGCCAATGGTCTTCGATGTTGAGCGGGTCTTTGCCCACTAGGTTTTCCATGAGCTCATTCACCGCCGTGGCCACGGTGGCCGCCTTGCCCTCAATTACGGGCTCGCCCCATCCCACCAGCCCCGAGTCGGTTTCTATCTTCAGAAACAGCCAGCGGGGCGGCACCTGATACAAGGTAAAGCGGGCAATTTTCATTGGGTTGGGCTAAAATGAGGGGCGAATCATATTGTCATGCCGAGCGCAGCGAAGCACCTCGCTTGGGCTACTAATCCAATCGTCTGTCATGCTGACGAAGGAAGCATCCTATCAGGTTAGAACGAATCGTTGAGCCGTGATAAGATGCTTCGCCAGCTCAGCATGACAGACGATTGAGTTACGGTTACGCCACGGCCTGCACGAAACGCCGCGCTTTGGCCGTGAGTTGCTGCAGATACTTGGCGCTAACCGGCTGGCTAGTATCTACCAGCGAGCTGCCCAGCCCGAAGGCGACGGCCCCGGCATCCTGAAAATCCTTGATGTTGTCCAGCGAGACGCCGCCCGTGGGCATGAGCGGGATAAACGGCACCGGCCCGGCCAGGTCTTTGAAGTATTTGGCCCCCACCGAGGCGGGAAATACCTTGATGATGTCGCCGCCGTGCTCGTAGGCCTTCAGGATTTCGGTGGTGGTGAAGGCGCCCGGAATGCTTACGGCGCCGTAGCGCTTGGTCATGCGGATGGTTTTCTTGCTTAGGGTGGGCGAGATGATGAAGCGGGCGCCGGCCAGCAGGGCGCCCCGGGCCGTTTCGGGGTCGAGCACGGTGCCCGCGCCTATCAGCATGCGGCCGTCCATGGCCTCGGCCAGCTCTTCAATCGAGGCCAGCGCCCCGGGCGAGTTCAGCGTGATTTCCATTGTCCGGACGCCGCCTTCGTGCAGGGCCTCGGCTATTTTCAGCAGGTCCGGGGGGTTGGCGCCGCGGATAATGGCGACGAGCTTGTGTTCAAGGATATGCGAGAGGGGCATCGTCATGGCTAGCCGGGAAGGGAGCGTGATACACTGCTGCCTTCCGACAACGTAGAACCGTAGAGACGGGTTAGGCCGAGGCTCACCCTACCTCACAGCGCTTTCCTCATCCCATGGCTCTCCTTGTTCTCGTCCGGCACGGCGAATCGACGGCGAATCTGGCAAACGTATTCACGGGCTGGCTCGACGTGCCCCTGAGTTCCACCGGCGAGGCCGAAGCCTACGCCGTAGCCGACAAGCTGAAAGATTTCCACTTCGACGTGGCCTACACCTCGACCCTTATCCGGGCCAAGCGCACGCTCGACATCATTGTGGAGCGGGCCGGGTGGGCCGACCTGCCGGTGCACCACGTCGACGCCCTCAAGGAGCGGATGTACGGCAACCTGCAGGGCCTCAACAAGGCCGAAGTAGCCATCAAATACGGGCAGGCGCAGGTAGACGAATGGCGCCGCAGCTACGACGTGGCCCCGCCCAACGGCGAAAGCCTGAAGCAGACCCGGGCCCGGGCCGTCGAATTTTTCGAGGCCGAAATCGCACCGCAGCTCCGCGCCGATAAGAACGTGCTGATTGTCTCGCACGGCAACACCCTGCGCGGGCTGCGCATGTACCTCGAGCACCTGAGCGAAACCCAGGTAGTAGGGCTGGAAATCGTGACCGGCGGCGTCCACGTGTACCGCTTCGATGCCCACCTCGCCATTGTGGAGATGTACGACCTCTAAGCCGGGCGGTACGCAACACAGAAGCGGCGAATGGAGTACCCCTGCAGGTGCGGGCCGCAGCGGCTGGCACTTCCTCCGGCTACTTCTCCACCCTGCGCTTATGGGCCCTCAATTTCTGTTTGCCACCGGCATCGAAAACAGCAACCCCACCATCCAAAACGGCAAAGTGCGCGTGGATGAGCTGGAAAAATGCGGCCACTACAAGTTCTGGCAGAAGGACTTCGACCTGGTTCAGGACCTGGGCATTCGGTTTTTGCGCTACGGGCCGCCCATTCACACCGCGTTTGTGGGGCCGGGCAAATACGACTGGTCGTTTGCCGACGTCACGTTTCAGGACTTGCTGCGCCGCAACATCTCGCCCATTGTCGATTTGTGCCACTTTGGGGTGCCCGACTGGATAGGCAACTTCCAGAATCCGGACTTTCCGGAGCTGTTTGGGCAGTACGCCAAGGCCTTCGCCACGCGGTTTCCGTGGGTGCAGCTGTACACGCCGGTGAACGAGATGTACATCTGCGCGCAGTTTTCGGCCCGCTACGGCTGGTGGAACGAGCAGCTCAGCAGCGACAGGGCTTTCGTGACGGCGCTCAAGCACATTGTGAAGGCCAACGTGCTGGCCATGCGCTCCATCCTGGAGGTGCGGCCCGACGCCATTTTTATTCAGAGCGAGTCGTCGGAGTACTTCCATGCCGAAAACCCGGCCGCCATCGGCCCGGCCGAAACCATGAATTCGAAGCGCTTTCTGTCGCTGGATTTGAACTACGGCCGGCGCGTGAACTCGGACATGTACGAGTACCTCACCGACAACGGAATGACCAAGGACGAGTACCACTTCTTCCTGCACAACAACCTGAAACACCATTGCATCATGGGCAACGACTACTACTACACCAACGAGCACCGGGTGTCGCCCGATGGCAGCACCCGCGCCTCGGGCGAGATATTTGGCTACCACGTCATTACCCGGCAGTACCACGACCGCTACCGCCTGCCCGTAATGCACACCGAAACCAACCTCAACCAGGGCCCCAAGGGCGACGAATCGGTGAACTGGCTGTGGAAGGAATGGGCCAACGTGCTGCGCGTGCGCAACGACGGCGTGCCCGTCATCGGCTTCACCTGGTACTCCCTCACCGACCAGGTGGACTGGGATACCGCTTTGCGCGAAAGCAACGGCCACGTAAACCCCGTGGGGCTGTACGACCTGGACCGCAACGTGCGGCCCGTGGGCATGGCCTACAAGCAGCTCATCGCCGGCTGGGACCAGGTGCTGCCCACCCACAGCGTGTGCCTGCAGGTGCCCATCGTGATGCCCAAAGACAGCCAGAGCGCCTGGGCCAGCAAGCAAAAAGCCGAAGTAAAAGCATCCAGCGCCGATAAAACCACGGCCGAGGCCAACGCTACCGTCGAATCCTAACCCCCCGCCTCCCTTCCCCATCACATGAGATTTCAGGATAAAGCCGCCATCGTAACCGGCGGCGCCAGCGGCATTGGGCTGGCTGTGGCCAAGCGCCTGGCCTCCGAAGGCGCCCGCATCGTACTCGCCGATTACAACCAGGCCAACCTCGACGCCGCCGTGCCCGACGTGCAGGCCGCTGGCGCCCCCGAGGTGTGGGCCAGCCTCTGCAACGTGGCCATCGAAGCGCAGGTAGAAGCCACCGTAGCCGGCACGCTGGAGCGCTTCGGCCGCCTCGACGCCGTGGTGAACAACGCGGGCCTGATGCAGTTCAAAGCCCTCGAGGAGCTGACCGGCGACGACTGGCTGCGCATCCTGAACGTGGATTTGCTCGGGGCCTTTTACTTCACCAAGCAGGCCTTTTTGCACATGAAGCCCGGCGGTGCCATCGTGAACGTGGCCAGCATTCACGCCATCGAAACCAGCCCGCTGGTGGCTCCCTACGCGGCGGCCAAAGCCGCCATGCTCTCGCTCACCCGCTCCTCGTCGCTGGAAGGCAAGGCCAAAGGCATCCGCACCAACGTCATCCTGCCCGGCGCCATCGACACGCCCATGCTCTGGGAAAATCCCAACATTAAAAGCGGCGTCGAAGTCGTGAATAAAGCCGACGTGGGCCGCCCCGAAGACGTAGCCGCCATCATTGCCTACCTGGCTTCCGATGATGCCCAATTCGTGCAGGGCGCCGAAATCCGCGTGGACGGCGGCCGGCTGGCCCGGCTGTAATTGATGAAGTAGCGCCGCCAGCGCGCTTGCTTGGTACAGCGCCCTATAATCTTGTAGTGAGGCAAACGACAAAGGGCCAGTCAATGATGAATTGGCTGGCCCTTTGAGCATTATAGCCTGTGCGGTGTGGCTTATTTCCGGCTTTTCTTTGGTGCGGGCATCGTGCTAGTAGTGGCCGGCGACACAAGTTGACCGTTGCGTACCACTACCTTGCCGTCGATATCCACCGTGGCATTGGCAATAGGATAACTGTAGCCGCCCGTCGCTTTGTTCTGGCCACCATACAGCGAATTGTTGCCCGAGCTCACGTACACCATACCAGCCGCAGTGTTTGGGTGGTATGCCTTCGCATCGTCCTGTTTCATCACCGGGTTCAGCCCAATAGAAAAGCGGCCTACCTGGAGCGCCGAAGGCCCATACGCAGTCATCTGCTCTTTGAAAGCGTCGGCGCCAACGTCGGCGCGTACGTTTTCAACCTGGCCATTTTTCAAGTCTGCTTTAAAGCCTTTTAATGGCTTACCATCGGAAATAGCATCGTTGGCGAATTCCAGCCGGCCCGTGCCCGAGGTTTCCTGGCAAGTACCGTAGATAAGGCCGCCAGGTAGGCGCACCGAGCGATTATAAATAAGCTTCTCCTTCTGGTCGGCAGTCGATAATGCCCCGTCGTCAGCAAATACCGGCCGGCCGGCAAGGTCCATGGTCAAATCGGTGCCCGATGGCGAGGTAATGTGGATTTTTTTGCCCGTGTCCAGGAGTTTCTTTAGCTGCTCGGCCTGCCCGGCAATGGCCGTGTAATCGGCCCCAATGCCGCCCCACATCATTTGCTCGTAGGCGGGATAGTCGAGTTGCTGCGCCGCGGCGTAGCTCTTGCTCGGGTAGCTCACAAACACGCCCCGCAGCTTGCTGGCATCGAGTTGCTGAGTAAAGCCAGAAGCGGCAGCTACTTGGCCGAATTTAGCCCGCCGGGCTGCACTCAAGTCTGCCATCACCGCACGGCTGTCTTCGAGAGTGGGCAAGGAAATCAGCACGTCCGCCAACAGAGCCATATTGTTGGCTTTGCTAGCTTGAATGGCCGATTCGGGCGTTTCCATGTTGATGGCCCGAGCCACTTTGTCGGTGGTGAGCCACATACTGGGTTGCCCGCCGGCGCGGGCCACTTCCACAGCTACGGCTTCCATGAGCGGCAGCGTGTGCTGGCCGCCCGTAATCACAACGGCGTCTCCCGGCTTCACGCCGGCCGAGGTATTCACAATTTGTTTGGCCACCTGCTCGTAGTTCTGGCCGAAAGCCGAACCGGCTAATAAGAGCAGACCTGAAACACAGGCCACTGGTAAACATTTTTTCAACATTGGAACAAGGATTAAATGAGTGAAAAGTATATCAACGCTCCGAGGCTGCTTACCTATGAAAACGCCAATCAATGGGCTAAGCTATATTTATTTTATAATTAATCAATATTTATTTGTATAAATAGTAAAAACAAACAAGTTTAAGTAGCGGTCTACCAGTTCAACTGCTTGTGCGGACTTCGCGCAGCACTTTTCGCCGGGCACGAATAATAGGCTGTATCAGGAATGTAACAACCTGCTGCCTTGTCCACTTCCACACGTCAAACCGGTGTGTAGTCGCAGATTACTCGCGGGCATGCTAGAAGCGGCGAACACGAAACCATGCCTCCAACAGAGCTGTACAAAAATTCGGCATGGGCGTTGCAATAGGCCAATTGCAAGCATATTTCGCTTCGCTCTTTCCTCATGAAAATCCGCTCCTTCGCCGCCCTGATGCTCTTATCAGGCCTCTCGTTCAGTGCCTCGGCCCAGTTCCGTTTCCCCAGCCTCAAAGACCTCAAGCTGCCCACCGGCATTAAAACGCCGACCAGTAGCAGCACGGGCAGCACCGCCATTGGCGGGCTATCGAATACCGAAGCCGCCAGCGGCCTCAAGGAGGCCCTGTTGCAAGGCATCGGCAAGGGTGCCGACCAAGCTTCGCAGACGGATGGCTTCTACCTCAATCGCCTCATTCGCATTCCGTTTCCGCCCGATGCCCAGCGCGTGGCCAACACCCTGCGCACCATTGGGCTGGGCAGCCAGGTCGATAAGTTTGAGCTGTCGCTGAACCGGGGAGCCGAAGACGCGGCCCGCAGCGCCAAGCCCATTTTCATCAGCGCCATCAAAAGCCTGACCTTTTCCGACGTCTGGAACATCCTGACGGGCCAGAAGGACGCCGCTACCCAGTACCTAAAACGGACCACCTCCAGCCAGCTCACCGCCGCCTTCACGCCCATCATGCAGCAGAGCCTGGACAAAGTGGGCGCCACCCGCTACTACACAGACCTGGCCACCCGCTTCAACCAGATTCCGCTGGTGACGCCCGTGCAGCCCGACCTGAACCAGTACGCTACCGGCAAAGCCGTCGACGGCCTGTTCACGCTCATTGCCCAGGAAGAGGCCAACATCCGCGAGAACCCCGTGGCCCGCACCACCGAGCTGCTGCGCCGGGTATTTGGCCGCAACGGCTAAGCTGAAGCGGCGTATGTTTGCGGCCCTTCATCCGCAATCCAACCGCCACTTATGAGCAAACTTACCATTCGCAGCCTCGCCGAACTCGAAGCCTGCGTGGGCCAGGAAATGGGCGTTTCCGAGCTCCACACCATCACCCAGGAGCAAATCAACCAGTTTGCGGCCGCCACGCTCGACTTTCAATGGATTCACGTGGATGCCGAGCGGGCCCAGGTCGAGTCGCCTTTCAAGGCTACCATTGCCCACGGCTACCTCACGGTATCACTGCTGCCCTACCTCTGGCAGCAAATCGTGGCCATTGAGAACCTGAAAATGCAGGTCAACTACGAAATCGAAAACCTGCGCTTCAACCAGGCCGTGACGGTGAACAGCCAGGTGCGCCTGCGTGCCAGCCTGCTGTCGGTGGTCAACCTGCGCGGCATTGCTAAGACGCGGGTGGGCGTGACGCTGGAAATTGAGGGCTCTAAAAAGCCCGCTTACACCGGCGTTGTTACGTTTTTATACCATTTTCAGGAATAATAGGCTTATCGAAAGAACATAATCGATAAATAATTGACCAAAAGGACCGTGTGGCGCTGGCTGCACGGTCCTTTTTGCATACATTCGGCTCTCATTTTCATCTTTTTCTGCTTACTTATGAAACACGTTTTGCTCTGCCTGGGACTCCTGCTGACCTTGGCATCGCCGCTACCGAGCGTGGCGCAAGCCCCCAAAGCCGGCGCGCAGCCACCGCTTATCGACCGCGAATTGCTATTTGGCGACCCCGAGATTTCGGGCGCCCAGCTCTCGCCCGATGGCAGGCTTCTGTCCTTCATCAAGCCCTACAACGGCACCCGCAACATCTGGGTGAAGGGCCTGAACGAGCCCTTCGAGAAGGCCCGGCCCATGACCAACGACCAAGCCCGCCCAGTGCGCGGCTACTTCTGGAGCCGCGACGGCAAGTACCTGCTCTACAGCCAGGACAAGGGCGGCGACGAAAACTTCAACATCTACGCCGTGAACCCGGCCGAGAACCTGCCCGCCGGCCAGGCCGTGCCCACCGCCCGCGACCTCACCGGCCTCAAGGGCGTGCGGGTGCAGGTGGTGCACGTACCCCTCACCGACCCCAACACGCTCTACATCGGCCTGAACGACCGCGACAAGGCCTGGCACGACCTTTACAAGCTGAACCTGACCACCGGCGAGAAAACCCTGGTGCGCCAGAACAACGACCGCATCGGCGCCTGGGAGTTTGACTGGAACGACCAGCTACGGCTGGCATCGCGCTCTAACCCCGACGGCAGCACCGAGTGGCTGCGCGTGGAAGGCGACAAGCTGACGCCGTTCTACAAAACCTCCATCGACGAGCTGAGCAACGTGGTTTCCTTTGCCAAGGACAACAAGCGGGTGTACATGGTCACGAACATGGGCCAGGGCCGCAACCTGGCCGAAATCGTGCTGATGGACCCCGCTACCGGCAAGGAAGAGCCCTTCCAAGCCGACCCGCTGAAGCGCGTGGACGTGGACAATCTGGCCGTATCAGAGAAAACCCACGAACCGATTTTCGTCAGCTTCGAGGATGACCGGATGCGCCGCGTGTGGAAAGACAAGGAGTTTGAAAAGGACTTCAAAACGGCCAGTGCCAAGCTTCCCGGCCTCGACGTGTACCCCACCTCAAACACTACCGACGAGCGGCTGTGGCTGCTCTCGGCCAACTCGGCCACCCAGCCCGGCGTGGTGTACCTTTTCAACCGCCAAACCAAGCAACTCACCAAGCAGTACGATCTGCGCCCGCAGCTCAACCCCGCCCACCTGGCCGAGATGAAAGTGGTGCGCTACAAGTCGTCGGATGGCCTGGAAATTCCGGCGTACCTGACCTTGCCCAAGGGCGTGCCCGCCAAGAACTTGCCCGTTATCATCATGCCCCACGGCGGCCCCTGGGCCCGCAGCTCCTACGGTTTCAACCCGCAGCACCAGTTTTTGGCCAACCGCGGCTACGCGGTGCTGTCGCCCAACTTCCGCGCCAGCACCGGCTACGGCAAGAAATTCCTGAATGCCGGCAACGGCGAGTGGGGCCGCAAAATGCAGGATGACCTGACCTGGGGCGTGAAGTACCTCATCGCCCAGGGCATTGCCGACCCCAAAAAGGTGGGCATCATGGGCGGTTCCTACGGCGGCTACGCCACGCTGGCGGGCGTGGCCTTCACCCCGGATGTGTACTCGGCCGGCGTGGCCATTGTGGCGCCTTCCAACCTGATGACCTTGCTCAACGCCATTCCGCCTTATTGGGAAGCTGGGCGCAAGCAGATGTACGCCCGCATGGCCGACCCCGGCACCGAAGCCGGCCGGGCTGAGCTGGCGCGCATGTCGCCGCTGACCGCCGCCGATAAAATCAAAACGCCGCTGCTGGTGGTGCAGGGCGCCAACGACCCGCGCGTGAACAAGGCCGAGGCCGACCAGATAGTAGTGGCCCTGCGCGACCGCAACTACCCCGTGCAATACCTCCTCGCCCCCGACGAAGGCCACGGCTTCGCCCGCCCCGTGAACAACATGGCCATGCTGGCCGCCTCCGAGAAATTTCTATCCAAGCACCTGGGCGGCCGCTTCCAGGAAAGCATGTCGCCGGCCGTGGCGAAGCGCCTGGAAGAGATAACCGTGGACCCGAAAACGGTGACGCTGGTGAAAGAAACGGCCGTGAAGTAACCCTGATTTAAGCCCAACAAAAAAGCCCCGCTTCATCAGCGGGGCTTTTTGATTCATTGAACGATGTAGAGACGCAATACTACTTCGCGTCTCGTCGTAGGCGCCGCGTGGGTATCGTTCCGCGAAGCCGCGAAGTGTCGCGTTTCTACATTGCCTTAGGAAGCAGCCTGCTGCTCAAGGTACTCCTCCCCTTGCTGCACGGGGGCCATGTCCTTGGATTCTTCCTCGGTGAACAGCCGCGAGCGAATCAGAAAGCGCACGCCCAGCGGGATTTCCAGCGAGAAGCTGGCTCCCCGGCCCTTCGTGACGTCCACCGTGAGCTGGGTGTGCTGCCAATACTCAAACTGGCTGGTGCTCATGAAGAAGTCGCAGCCGTGAATCTGGCCCAGCCACACGTCGTTGCCGCCGATGCGAAACTCGCCCTTGGCGAAGCACATGGGCGAGGAACCGTCGCAGCAGCCGCCGCTTTGGTGGAACATAAGCGGGCCGTTTTCGTCGCGCAAAAGGTCAATGGTAGCCTCAGCGGCTTGGGTAACGAGGACGCGGGGCGTGGGCATGGGAAGATTATTACGGTTGGGATGAATCGGGCATCTTTTCCTGGCCGGTTGGCTTTGTCAAGAAGCCACCTCTTCATAAATACTTGATTTCGCGGCGCGGGGCCTTGGGTACACTGCCCTTATGGTAGAAGCTGTAACGCTTTCCATCGCGCTGGTCTTCTATGATATGGTTTTCCAGGTCGTAGAAGAGCCCATGAGCAGGGTCAGCTAGGCGCGTGACCACTCCGGTCTCAGCGTTGCGCTGGTCGACGTGAAGCGGCCGGCCGGGCTGGGGAGCCGCGTACACCCGCATGGTCGGCATGCCGTGCTGAGGAGGTAATTGGCGCAGCACCCAGTCGGGATTCTTTTCACCAGGAACGGGCAGTTTCTGGGCTTGTACGCCCAGAGAAACCACCATTAAGCCCAAGGCGAGAAGACACTTCTGTTTGCTGTGCATTTAAGTTGAGGTTGTTAAGAAGCAAGATGACCGGATATACGCGGAATCTGTCGGCAAGCTGCATTGGCCAAACAGTACGTCATGCTGAGCGCAGTCGAAGCATCTCGCGTGCAACTGCAATAGTAAATCCAATGGTAAGAAAGGGATTACTACCACACGCGAGATGCTTCGACTGCGCTCAGCATGACGTTCTTTTTAACGCATCACACGCGAAGGCCTAGAAGAAGCCCAGCTTCTGCTTGCTGTAGCTGATGAGCATGTTCTTGGTCTGGCGGTAGTGGGCGAGCATCATCTTGTGATTTTCGCGGCCAAAACCGGAGGCTTTGTAGCCGCCGAAGGGGGCGCCGGCGGGGTAGTCGTGGTAGCAGTTCACCCACACGCGGCCGGCATGAATGGCGCGGGGCATGGTGTATAGCTCGTGGGCATCGCGGCTCCAGAGGCCGGCGCCGAGGCCGTAGAGCGTGTCATTGGCCATTTCGATGGCTTCGTCGTTGTCTTTGAACGTGGCCACCGACAGCACCGGGCCGAAGATTTCCTCCTGGAAAATCCGCATTTTGTTGTGGCCCCGGAAGATGGTGGGCTGGATGTAGTAGCCGTCGCCCAGCTCGGGGTGGTCGTGGGTATGGGCCTCACCGCCCACCAGCACCTCGGCGCCTTCGGCCTTGCCGATTTCCAGGTAGCTCAAGATTTTCTCGTACTGGTCGTTCGAGGCCTGCGCGCCCATCATGGTGTTGGGGTCGAGCGGGTGACCGAGCTTGATGGCTTTCACGCGCTCGATGAGGCGGGGCATGAAGGCGTCGTAAATATCCTCGTGAATGAGCAGGCGCGAGGGGCAGGTGCAGATTTCGCCCTGGTTCAAGGCAAACATGGCGGCGCCTTCCAGGGCCTTGTCGAGGAAGTCGTCGTCGGCGTCCATCACCGATTTGCAGAAGATGTTCGGCGACTTGCCGCCCAGCTCCATGGTCACGGGGATGATGTTTTCGGCGGCGTACTGCAGTATGAGGCGGCCGGTGGTGGTTTCGCCGGTGAAGGCCACTTTCTGCACGCGCTTGTTGCTGGCCAGGGGCTTGCCGGCTTCCAGGCCGAAGCCGTTCACGACGTTAATCACGCCGGCGGGCAGCACGTCCTGAATCATTTCCATGAGCACCATGATGCTGGCGGGGGTTTGCTCGGCGGGCTTCACCACCACGCAGCAGCCGGCGGCCAGGGCGGGCGCGATTTTCCAGGTGGCCATCAGCAGCGGGAAGTTCCAGGGGATAATCTGGCCCACCACGCCCAGTGGCTCCTGAATCACGAGCGACAGCGTGGTTTCGTTGAGCTCCGTGGCCGAGCCTTCTTCGGCCCGAATCACGCCCGCGAAGTAGCGGAAGTGGTCGATTGCCAGCGGCAGGTCGGCCGCCATGGTCTCGCGGATGGCCTTGCCGTTTTCCACGGTTTCCACGGCCGCCAGGTGGGCCAGGTTGGCTTCCATGATGTCGGCAATCTTGAGCAGCATGTTGCTGCGCGTGGTGGCCGAGGCCTTGCTCCAGGTTTTGAAGGCTTCATGGGCGGCGTCTATCGCCAGCTCAATATCCTCCTTGGTGGAGCGGGCCACTTTACAGAAGGCCTTGCCGTCGATGGGCGAGGGATTTTCAAAGTACTGGCCTTTGACCGGGGCCACCCATTTGCCGCCGATGAAATTGTCGTAATGAGACTTGAACTGGGGACGCTCCACCACGGTGGAGGTTGCTTCGAGGGTTTCAGCCATGATGTTGTAAAAAGAAAAGGTTGAGTGGGTTAGTTGGATGGTAAAGGTCTCCGAATAACCTTTCGTTGGGTTGTGGTATTGTCTTAAAGTGTGCGGGAATAATCGCAACTTGCCGGAACAACCCGCGCCGTTTTGGCTACGGTTGCGCCTTTCTGCCCTGCCCTTCTCCTGCGGCGTTTCCAGCGTCGTGGTTAACTTAAATCCCACCCATGCCCACGCGCGCTTCCCTCCCCGCCGCCGTTGCCCCGCTCACCGTCGAGTGCCTGCACAGCCTCGTCGAAAACCGCACCGTGTACGCCCTCGATGGGTTTGAGCTCAACGTTTTTGAAACCCACCAGGCCGCCCACCGCGTGCAGCTGCGCCTCGACGGCCTGGCCCTGACCACCATGCTCCGCGGCAAAAAGGTGATGCACCTGCCCGGCCGCGCCGCTTTCGACTACCTGCCCGGCGAGTCGGTGGTGGTGGACAAGGACGAGCTCATGGAAATTGACTTCCCCGAGGCCTGCCTGTGCCAGCCCACCCAGTGCCTGGCCGTGGCCATCGCACCTGACACCATCCGCCACACCGTGGACCTGCTCAACGAGCGGTACCCGCGCGCCGAGGCCCACCAACCCTGGACCCTGCAACAGCCCGAGTACGCCCACCTCACCAACACCCCCGAGCTCACCGATACGCTGGGCCGCCTCGTGGCCGTGTCGCGTACCACCCACGCCAACAAGGACGTGCTGGCCAGTTTCACCCTGCAGGAACTGCTTGTGCGCCTGATGCAAACCCAGGCCCGCCAGCTCATTTTCCACGACTACGCCCGCTACCTCACCTCCCACCGCTTCGCCGCCGTGGTCGACTACATCAAGCAGCACCTGGCCGAGAACCTGAGCATCGACAAGCTCAGCGCGCTGGCCTGTATGAGCAAGGCCACGTTCTTCCGGGTGTTCAAGCGGGAGTTTGGCATCACGCCGGTGGAGTTCATCATCCGCGAGCGGCTGAGCGAGGCGAAGCGGCTGCTACGCCACCCGCTGGCGAGCGTGGCCGAAGTGTGCATGCGGGCGGGGTTCAACAATCTCTCTTACTTCCAGGCGCTTTTTAAGAAGTACGAGGGCGTGACGCCGGGGGCATATAAGAAGCAGATGGTGGCGTGAACCTCACCCCTGCCGGGCACGGCCCCGGCCCCTCTCCCGCGGAGAGGGGAGCCATGTCTGCGCGCACGTAGCGCGGACTTTTAGTCCGCGCCTGAACGGGATAAAATCGAGCGACTCGCAGACTAAAAGTCCGCGCTACAGCTGCCGGTTTCCCCTCTCCGCGGGAGAGGGGCCGGAGGGAGGTTAAAACACCACGCTATACGGCACGTCGGCAAGCCCTTTCACGTCTTCGTGCAGGGCCACGCCCAGGATTTCGTGCACGTTGGCCCGGATGCGGTTCGAGAGCTGGGTGAGCGGCAGGTCGTTGCTGTCTTTGCCGAAGGGGTCTTCGATTTCGTCGCCTATCATCTCCACGCCCAGCAGGGCGTAGGCGCCGAACATGGTGATGGGCACCGTCATGTACTCGTAGGTATCGAGCAGGTTGAAGGGCATGGTGGCGATGAATACCGAGATAAAGCCCTTGATGAAGTAGCTGTAGGAGAAAGGGATGGGCGTGCTTTTAATCCGCTCGCAGGCGCCGGCCACGTCCAGCAGCACTTCGTGGTGCCGCTGAATTGTGAGCAGGTGCGTGGGCAGAATAAGGCCCTCCTGTAGCAGCTGTTCGTAGAATTCCTGCAGCTGGGCCGCAATGCGCGACGGCACGTGGCTGACCTGCCGCAGCTGTTCCACATAGCCGCTGTGGGCCTCGCCCAGCTTGTGAAATCGCACGCCTCCCCGCAGGTGCCCATCCAGGGCAATGGGGAAGTTGGACAGAAGTTGAGCCAAGTACGTGCGGTTGGCGTAGTCATCGGCCGGGAGGCGGGCGTGGAGCAGCACGGCCAGGTTGCGGCAGTTGTTCACGAGCTGACCCCAGAGCCGGCGGCCTTCGTAAAACCGGTCGTAGGCCGAATTGGTCCGGAACGCCAGAAGCAAGCTGAGCATGATGCCCAGGAAAGTAAAAAACTCCTTATCTACGGTAAAATTCAGCAGGTTGAACTGCACCGCCCCGGCCGTGACCACGGTAGCGTACAGCCCCACCCACAGCACACGCTTTAGCAGGAGGCGGATAATGCCCGAGGAACGCAGGTGGCGCAGGGCTTCCCACCAGTCAGTCGATTTATATACAATCATAGCGCAACGGATAGGCCAACAATCAGCACTTTCAAGCGGGCACTGGCCGGTTATTGGCCGGAAGATAGGTGGCCGGTCGGCAGGGGCCGGCCCGGCGCTTTTTCGCTGGCCTGTGCCTCTAGCAGCCAGTTGGTGGCTTCGCTCTCCTGGCTGGCGTAGTGCAGGCGATAGGGCAGCGACGGGTTGGAGATGGCCGCTACCTGCCGTTGAAAGTCCTCGGCAGCGCTGAGGTGGGCCGGCGAAATCAAGTAGCTGAAATACAACAGCCCACGAAAGTGAGCCGACACCAGCGGGGCAAACTCATCGAGCATCCAGCGCGTGACGGCTGGGCCGGAGCTGGGCCGACGGCGGGCATCCAACAGCCAAAAGCGGCACTGGTTCACGTCGGCTTCTTCGAGGTAGCGGTAGATGCGTCGGGTTTCCTCGTCGGCGGTAACCCCCAGCCACCGCACGACCAGGATGTGCAAGTCGGGGCGGTACGAAAGGTCAACCAAGGGCGTGGGAGGAGTCAATTGCATGAAGCAAAATAAGCAGTTTTCTTCATGTAATACCCCACGAAACGGGCTTTGAAGCATTTAGCGGTACCCCACCCTTATTCCGAGGACTAAGCTGGGGTGTTGTCGTAGGCGATAGACTCTACTTGCACCACTTCTTCTTGCGGGCCCAGCTTCACCGTAACGGTCTTGCCCAACTTGGCTCCCTGCACGGCCCGGGCAATGGGCGCGATAAACGCCACCTTCCCGTGGGCTACGTCGGCTTCGTCAACCCCCACAATGGTAAACCGACGCTCGGCGCCGACTTTGCCCCCGCTCACCGTGCGCAGCGTGACGGTGGCGCCAAAGCGCACTTCCTTGGGGGGCTGCGTGTGCGGGTCTACCACTTTGGCACTGGCAATGCGCTCGGCGAGCAGAGCAATGCGGCCGTTGTAGAGCGACAGCCGGTGGGTGCGGTCGGTGTCGTTGTCGCGGTTGCCCTCGGCCTGGGCGCGCTCGGCTTCCATGGCCGTGAGCTCGGCGCGGAGCTGCTCGAGGCCGTTGGGCGTGACATAGTTGGGCGTGCCGGGCGGCAGCGCCGCCCGCGGCGGAATAATGGGTGGCTGCTGGGAGTCATCCTCTTTTACAAATCCTCGGCTCATGGTGGGTTGAACGCATGAGTCATCGGCAGGTTATGGTGCAGGCGTAACCATTGGCGGCTTTTCGCTGTTAGCCCCGTCTGCGTCCTGCGCAGCTTTAAAACCGTTCGCTAGTTTACATGAAAGCATCCCTCGTTGAGAATACGCCTTTATCTATTCCCATTACTTCTCCCACCGCCTCCCCTACTGAAACCCCGGCTCCCCAGCTGCTAGACAACGCCTTGGTGTGGCTCATGGCCGTGACCTGCGGCCTGGTAGTAGCCAATATCTACTACAACCAGCCGCTGCTCGCCGCCATCGGCCGCACGTTCCGCCTTTCCGACAGCAGCGCCAGCCTGGTGGCCACAGCTACGCAGATAGGCTACACGCTGGGCATGCTGCTGGTGGTGCCACTGGGCGACAAGCTGGAGCGCAAGCGCATGATGCTGCTTATGCTGCTGGGCGCGGCCCTGTGTATGGGCCTGGCCGCCTGGGCCCCCAGCTTTGCGGTGCTGGCGGGGGCGAGCGTGCTGCTGGGCATCTTCTCGGCGGTGCCGCAACTGCTGGTACCTATGGCCGCCCACCTGGCCCCGGAAGCCAGCCGCGGCCGCATCGTGGGGCGCGTGATGAGCGGCCTGCTCATCGGCATCCTGCTTTCGCGCACCGTGAGCGGCTACGTGGGCCTGCACCTGGGCTGGCGCGCCATGTTTGAAATTGGGGCCGGGCTCATGGTGCTGCTCGCCGCCCTGCTGGCCTGGAAGCTGCCCACCGACCAACCCACGTTCACCGGTTCCTATGGCTCGCTGATGAAGTCGCTGCTCACGCTCACCCGCGAGCAGGCGCCGCTGCGCCGCGCCGCGCTGGTGGGCGCCAGCCTCTTCGCCGCCTTCAGCGTATTTTGGACCACGCTGGCGTTTTACCTCGAAGGTGCCCCCTTCCACTACGGCAGCGACGTAGCCGGCTTCTTCGGCTTAATTGGTGCTTTCGGGGCCCTAGCCGCCCCGCTGGCTGGCAAAACTGCCGATACCAAAGGCCCCGACTACACCATTGCACTAGGCATTGTGCTGGCGCTGGTGGCTTACGCCATTCTGGGTTTCGGCGGCCTCTACGTGGCGGGCTTGGTAATTGGAGTCATCCTGCTCGATGTGGGCGTGCAGGCCACACACATTTCCAATCAGTCGATGATATTCTCGCTGGTGCCCGAGGCCCGCAGCCGGCTCAACACCGTGTACATGACGGCCTACTTTACTGGCGGCTCCTTGGGCTCAATTCTGGGCGGGCTGGCCTGGGTACACGGCGGCTGGCCCGGCGTGTGCTTCGTGGGCGGCGCCCTCACGGCGGTAGCGCTGCTGGTGAGCCGGCGCTACGGGCGGGAGTAGACGAGAACCGAAGTCGTGACGCGAGAACCTCACCCCCGGCCCCTCTCCAAAAGAGAGGGGGGCCTAATGATAATCAATCAACTAAAAGCTCCAGCTCAATTGAGTTGGGGCTTTCTATTGAAAATTGAGCTAAAGCTTGTGCTTGTGCCGTGGCTCCCCTCTCTTTTGGAGAGGGGCTGGGGGTGAGGTTCCCTACACCTCCAGCCGCCCCAAGCACACCTGCAGGCTGTGACGCCAGTGCGGAATGGCCACACCCAGCTGCGTTTTAGCTTTGGTCTTGTCCATCACCGAATAAGTGGGCCGCGTGGCCTTGGTGGGGTATTCTGCCGTGCGAATAGGCACGGTGCGCACCGGAGTCTGGCTCAGCTCGAAGATGGCCGTAGCGAAATCGTACCACGACGTGACGCCCTCGTTGCTATAATGATAGAGGCCGAATTCCTGGCTCCCAGTTTCAATAATGGAGAGGATGCAGCCGGCCAAGTCGATGGCGTACGTGGGCGTGCCTAGCTGGTCCCAGATAATCTTGAGCTCCTCGCGCTCCCGGCCCAGCTTGAGCATGGTTTTCACGAAGTTGTTGGCGTATTCGGAGTACAGCCAGCTCGTGCGCAGGATGAAGAACTTGTTGGTGTAATCCGAGATTACCTGCTCGCCTTCCAGCTTGGTGAGGCCGTACACGCTTATGGGCGCGGCTTCGTCGGTCTCTACCAAAGGCTGGTTGCCGGTGCCAGCAAAGACGAAGTCGGTAGAAATCTGGATGAGGACGGTGCCGTACTCTCCGCACAGCTGGCTGAGGTTGGCCACGCCGTCGCGGTTGATTTTGCGGGCTAGCTCAACTTCGTCTTCGGCCTTGTCCACGGCCGTGTAGGCGGCGCAGTTGATGCAGTAGGCCGGGCGGTGCTCGGCAAAAAGCGCTGCCAGGCCGGCGGGGTTAAGGATATTGGCCTGCGCTTCGGGTAGAAACACCATGTTGGGCGTGTTCCGCTCCTGCGCTACGTGCGCCAGGCACTGCCCCAATTGGCCCGAAGCCCCAAAAACCAATATGCTACCCATGAACTATGCTGCTTTGTGTTAGAAGAATAAATGTGCCAGCGGCTACCTCTCTTCAGCAGCCCGGCGTCGGAACGAAGCACAGGGGCTTTATTCGAGCCGCAAGTTAGGGTCCACGGGCGGGCGCTTGTTCTTAATGGGCTCAAAACGCATTTCGCGGGGCTGTTTTTCGCTCAGGTATTTCCAGTAGCGCAGCGGCATGTGGCGGCGGTGCAGCTTCAGGTTTTTGCGCTCCGGAATGTTCACGTGGTCGAAATATGCCTGCCAGAGCAGCTTAAACAGCGGCTCCCGCTCGTCGAGCACGGTGGCCGATAACTGGGTGGATTTGGGCGCCTGCGTAGCCTCGAACTGCACCACGTCGGTACGGGTCAGGTCGTAGTAGAGGCCGTAGTGGCGGCGACGGTCATATATCAGCCAGCGCTGGTCGGCGTAGCGCTTGGTGAAGTGGGCGGCGATGAGCGGCAGCACGTCAAAATCGGGCTCGATGGTGGCGTGAAACAGGTCGTCGGTGGTTTTCTCGAAGCGCACAAAGGCTTCCATGCGGTGCTTTTCGCGGAACATCTGCTGGGCCAGGTGCTGCACGCGGCGCACGCTGGCATCGGCGTAGTTGGTGGAGATGTCCACGGGTGTGCGCAGGGCCAGGTCCACGTACCGGAAAATGAGCAGCTCGCGGTCGGGCTGCTCGCTCAGAAACACGTGGAACAAGCGGGTGCGCGCTTCGGCGTCCATGGTTTTCAGCAGGCCGTCCCACACGCGGGCGGCCAGCGCTTCGCTGGTTTCGATGGGCGCAGCCGGCGCAAACAGCCCACCCTGCACCGTGGCTTCGGGCTGGATGCTGTTGGGCGCGGCCTTGCCCTCGTAGATAGTGAACAGTACCGTGAGCAATCCCTCAAACGTGCCGTCGTAGGTGTAGTCGCGCGGGGCGCCAGATAGCACCGGCGCCGGCCGGCGGGCCCCGGCCGTGGGCGGAGCGGGGGCCGGCGCCGGGCGGCGCAGCGGGGTGAGGTTGGGCATCGGCAGGGGGCTATTTCAGAAAATTGAGCAGCAGCGCGTTTACTTCATCAGGCATCTCGTGCTGCACCCAGTGGCTGGAGGGCAGGTACGTAAGGCGGCCGGCATCGCACAGCTGCAGACTCTGTCGGGCCAGGTCAGCCTCCAGAAAGGCATCGTTTTCACCCCAAATGATGTGCATGGGCACTTTCACCCGGCCGGTTTTGCTGAGCCGGCCTACAAAGCGACCCGCCGCGCGGTACCAGTTTATCATGCTGCGCATGGCGCGCGGCTGGTTCCAGGCGTCGCGGTAGGCCTCTAGGTCTTGGTGGCTGAAAACGCCGTCGGCACTGGTGCGCTGCATGGCCTGGCGGGCGGCCCACCAGTTGCGGAGCCGCGCCAGGCCCTCGGGCAGCCACGGCAATTGGAAGAAAAACACGTACCAGCTTTTGGCAAACTGCCGGGGGTTGTTGCGCAGGGCCTGGGCAAGCACCTGCGGGTGGGGCACATTGAGCACCGCCGCGCGGTGGATGCGGGCCGGGTAGTGCGCCGCCAGGTACCAGGCCACGGCCGCGCCCCAGTCGTGGCCCACCACGGCGGCGGTTTGCGCGCCCGTGGCGTCCATCAGCCCAAGTACATCGGCGGCCAGCTTGTCGATGGTGTAGTCCTGCACGTGGTGGGGCTTGTCGCTTAGGTTGTAGCCGCGCTGGTCGGGCGCCCATACCCGGAAACCTGCTTGGGCCAGCGGCCCCATCTGGTAGCGCCAAGCATGCCAGCCTTCCGGGAAGCCGTGCAGCAGCAACACCAGCGGCCCGGCGGCCGGCCCGCTTTGGGCCACGTGCAGCTGCAGGCCGTTGGTGGGCACCTGCTGGTGTTCGACGGGGTAAGCCATATGCCCAATACCGGCGCCGATGCCCAGAAGTTGCGCTAAGCGGCTTGCTGGGCGTCGCCGTCGGCCATGCGTGCCATGGCCCGGGCGCGGGCATCGTCGTGCATCTGGCGCACCAGGGGCATGAGTTCGCTGATGCGGCAGCAGCACGAGAGGCGGGCTACTTTATCGGAGGCCGGGATGCGAGCGGGCTGGGGCTGGCGGTGAATAACTTTCATAACGGAGAAAAAAATGTCGTGCTGGACGCCGCCCAGGCTGCTTTTCTGCAGCGGCGAGGGGCCGTTCGAAAAAAGGAGGTCGTAGTTCATGTCGATTAAGAAGCCTGGGCGAATAAGTCGAGCTGCTGCGTGACCAGGGCCGAGCGCACCGAGCCGGCGCCGAACAGAATCTGGCGGCGCACCTGCTGCTCGCTCAACTCGCCGATGATGGGCTGGTGCTCGCCCTGGCAGGTAAGGAAGTATTTGGCCCGCTTGAGCACCACGCCCAGCTGGCGCAGGGTTTCCATGTTGAGGGTGGTGAAGCGGCGGGCGGCCACGATTTTTTTGGCCGAGCGCGCGCCCACGCCGGGAATGCGCAGTATCATTTCGTACTCGGCCGTGTTCACGTCCACCGGAAAAACGTGGCGGTTGCGCAGGGCCCAGGCCAGCTTGGGGTCAATCTCGAGGTCGAGGTGCGGGTGGGCCGGGTCGAGGATTTCGTCGGCGTGGAAGCCGTAGAAGCGCATCAGCCAGTCGGTCTGGTACAGGCGGTGCTCCCGGATAACGGGCGGCTGCGTCACCTGCGGCAGGCGGGCGTCGTCAGTCACGGGGATATAGCCGGAGTAGTACACGCGCTTCAGCCCGTAGCCCTGGTAGAGCGAGTCGGTGAGATTGATGATTTGCAGGTCCGTTTCGGCGCTGGCGCCCACAATGAGCTGCGTCGTCTGGCCGGCCGTAGCGAAAGAAGGCACCTTCTTGAACAGCGCCTTCTCCTCCTTATTCTGGGCAATACCGTCACGAATCTGGCCCATGGGGGTCAGGATTTCCTGGTAGTTCTTCTCGGGCGCCAGCGTAGTGAGGGCCAGCTCCGAAGGCAGCTCAATATTTACGCTCAGGCGGTCGGCGTACAGGCCGGCTTCCTGAATCAATTCCTCCGAAGCGCCCGGAATGGTTTTGACGTGGATGTAGCCGTTGAACTTGTGCTCGGTGCGCAGCTTCTTCACGATGCGCACCAACCGTTCCATGGTGTAGTCGGGGCTCGAGAAAATGCCGGAGCTCAGAAACAGCCCTTCGATGTAGTTGCGACGGTAGAAGTTGATGGTGAGGTCCACCACTTCGTCCACGGTGAAGGCGGCGCGTTTCACGTCGTTGGAGCGGCGCGACACGCAGTAGGCGCAGTCGAAAATGCAGTGGTTGGTAAGCAGAATCTTGAGCAAGCTCACGCAGCGGCCGTCTTCGGTATAGCTGTGGCAGATGCCCATGCCCTCAGCATTGCCGAGGCCCTTGTTCTCGTTTTTGCGCTTGCCACCGCTGCTGCTGCACGAAGCATCATACTTCGCGGCATCAGCTAATATGCTTAGTTTCTCTTGAATGCGCTCGTTCATGAGGAATGGCTGGCTTTTCGCCTTAAAAGTAGTTAAAAGCGGCCATATAGACGCAAAGTGTTAAGCTAATTTTTTTGGTAATAGTTTCTTTTTCTTGAAAAAGAAATGCTAGCCCAATGCTGATTTTTTAGCAAAGAAGTGGCGTGCACATGCTGGCCCCGGCTCCTTTTCGTAATTTGCAGCGTTGCGCCCCATTATGAGCTTTCGCGGTTGTGTCCTGTTGGTCTTTGTTTGGCTTGGCCTGGGCGCCCGGGCGGCCCAGGCGCAGACGTTTGACCCGCGCTCGGCCGTGCCGCCCGACTCCCTCAAGGCCAGCGAGGAAATCCTGCCCCACCGCGCCGACTCCCTTCGCCAGCGCTTCGACGAAGAGCGGGTCATCAACCGCCTGAAAGCTTACTCGCGCCGCAAAACCATTGCGGGCCGCGCCGTTTCGGCGCTGTTCAACTTCACCCAACGCAAGCAAGAACAGGCCGGCCTCGACGCCGTGCTGCTGGACCGGCAGTTCGACCGCCACAACTTCAAAATCGTGCGGCGCGTCGACATCCGCACCCTGGACGCCTTCGGCTACAGCCTCACCGACTCGACCAAGGTGCCGCGCACGTTCTGGGAAAAGTCGGGCAACACGCTCCACATCAAGACCGCCCGCTCCCGGGTGCGGCAGGTGCTGCTGTTTCGGCCGGGCCAGCCGCTGGAGCCCCAGGCCCTGGCCGAATCGGAACGCCTGCTGCGCCAAACGCCCGAAATTCTGGACGCGCGCGTGCTGGTTAACGAAGCCACCACCACCCGCGACAGCGTCGACATTGAGGTGCTCACCACCGACGTGTTCAGCATCACGGCCGGCTATGAGTTGGGCTCGCCCACGTCGGGCCTCATCACCTTCGGCGACGAGAACTTTCTCGGCCAGGGCCACCAGCTCCAGAACGCCTACCGCTACGGGCGCGGCCTGAGCACCGAAAACCACGAACAGCCCCAGCAATGGTCGTACGATGGCAGCTACACGGCCCCGTTCCGCAACTTTGTGTACGCCCAGGCCCGCTACCGCAACGAGTACAACTACCGCTCGGGCGGGGTGTCGGTGCAGCGCGACTTCTACTCGCCCCGGGCCCGGTACGCGGGGGCGCTCAACCTGAACAGCATCAGCCAGAACATCGCCTTCACCGCCCCACCCCCGGGCGAGCCCTACCGCTACCACCCGCTGCGCTACACCGTGCAGGATGCCTGGGTGGGCCGGGCCCTGCGCCTGCGCTCCTACGACCTGGGCTACGAAAACCCCGGCCGCGTGATTCTCTCGGCCCGGGTGTACCACACCGCCTACAGCACCATCCCCCAGCCCGACCCCGACCTGGTGCTGCAAAACCCGCCCAACTTCCGCAACGGCACGCTGCTGCTGGGAACGGTGGGCTACTCCGTGCGCCGCTACTATAAGGACCGGTACCTATTCGGCTTTGGCCGCACCGAAGACGTACCCACCGGCACGCTGCTGAGCTTCACGGCCGGCTACGACCTCAACAGCGTGGTGCCGCGCCGCTACGTGGACGTGCGCCTGGCAGCGGCCGGATTCAGCACGGGCAGCGGCTACTTATACGCTGCCGCCGACCTAGGCTCGTACCAGCTGCTGAAAGACCACAAGTGGGAACAAGGCCTGCTGTCCACCGAATTCACCTCGTTTACCAAGCTCTACCACTTCGGCAACTGGCAGTACCGGCACTTTCTGAGCAGCCGGGCCACCGTAGGCTTCAACCGCCGGCCGGGCGAGTTCCTACAGGGCATCACCAACGAGCGCGGCTTGCGCGGCTTCTCGCCGGGGCAGCCCATTGCGGCCACCAGCCGCTTTGTGGTCAACTACGAAACCACGCTGTTTACGCCGCTCTCGCTGCTGGGCTTCCGGCTTGCGGGTATTGCCTTTGCCGATGCGGCCTGGGTGAGCGACCGGCCCCGGGGCGGCTCGCCCTTCAGCGGCGTGCCCTATACTGGCTTTGGGCTGGGCCTGCGCTTCCGCAACGAGTTCACGGCCCTACGCACCTTCCAGCTGCTGATTGGCTACTACCCGCGCGGCCTGAACTCGGCCACCGGCGTGCGCTTGTTCGAGACCTCGCGCGAAACCGTCACCTTCACCGACTTTGGGTTGGGCCAGCCCGGCACGGGGCAGTACCAGTAAAGGCAGCATACCGAAATAAAAACGGGGTAGAGGCCCCACGCTCGTTGCCAAGCGTGGGGCCTCTACTGGGGCCTCTACCCCGTCTGGAGTTCTCTTAGAAAGCGCCTTCTACCGCTCCGTATTGAAGGAGATGGGCACAGTGCAAGCCACGCGCACGGGCTGGCCGTTTACGCGGCCGGGCTCCCAGGCGGGCATCAGCCACACCAGGCGCAGAGCCTCGTCGTTGAGGCCGTTGCCGGGACCACGCACCACGTGCGCATCCTGCACTTTGCCCTCGGCATTCAGTACGAAGTTGACGTACACCTTGCCGGAAATGTGGCGCTGCATCGCCTGGGCGGGGTAGCGAATCGACTTGGTCAGATAAGCAGTGAAGGCTTTGTCGCCACCCACAAATTGGGGCCGCACCTCGGGGTTGATGTACACCGAATCGGGGTACACGGCGGGCTGCATTGCCGTCATGGGCACAGCCAGGGTAGCTGGTGTGGCCGCCGGGGTGGCCGCCGGAGTTGCCACTTTGGAGCTTACCTGAGCCAAGGTCTGCCCTTTGGCCGCCACCCCAGATAAGGCGATGAAAGCTAGAAATGCATGGAAGCGTAAAGATTGAAGCATGCTAGTAGAGGTTTAGGTTAAGAATCAAAAGCAAGTCAGAAAATCATTCTATGAATTAACAACGAATTTCTCCAGAAGCTGGATTTAAGCAAATTGTCTTTTCAGTGGAATAGCGAAATAGTAAGATAGAATATGTGGATAAGGTTACAGATTGCATTTGGCTTCAAATGGATGCAATTGATGATGCAATATATAACTCTTGCCCTCACATTTCAATATTATCTTTTTGTACCTTTTGCACTTATCCCATTTTCGTAATTGCTATATTTCAACGGTTTTATTGCATATTTCCATAAACAATCACGAAATACTTGACCAGGGCCAAGCAATGGAATACTTTTGTCATCGTTAATCGACGATAAACGAAATAACTCCCATGGCAGCCCACAAGCGCGAACAGTTCACCGAAGCCGAACAGCAAATCGCCGTTATCGCCAAAGCCCTGGGGCACCCGGCGCGGGTGGCCATCCTGCAACTGCTGGCCCAGCGGCAGTCGTGCGTGTGCGGCGAGCTGGTGCTGGAGCTGCCCATCTCCCAAAGCACCGTCTCGCAGCACCTCAAAGAGTTGAAAACGGCCGGCTTGGTGCAGGGCGAAGTCGACGGCCCGCGCGTGTGCTACTGCATCGACCGGGCCGGCTGGGACCGCGCCCGCCAGCTCCTCGGCAACCTGCTGGCCGAGTTGCCGCTGCCTGCGGCCGGCTGCGCCTGCTAGAATTCTCCCTCCCCTTTCCTCCTTTCATCTTATTCCTTACACGTCATGGAAGTTTCTGTTTTTCCCCGCATGCACGTCTCGCTCTACGTGTCTGACCTGACCGCCACGGTCAACTTTTACACGGCCTTCTTCGGACAGCCGGCTACCAAGATTAAGCGCGGCTACGCCAAGTACGTGCTCGACAAGCCTTCGCTGATTATCTCCTTCGTAGAAAACCCCGACCGCGTGCAAAGCCACTTCGGCCACTTGGGCTTCCAGGTAGAAACGGTGGAGGAACTGGACGAGCGCCTGGCCGTGGCCCGCAAGGCCGGCCTGGTGAGCCGCGAGGAAATAGGCACCAGCTGCTGCTACGCCAAGCAGGACAAGTTCTGGGTGAACGACCCCGACGGCGTGGAGTGGGAAGTGTACTACTTCCACGCCGACGCCGAGTTCAACGACCCGCGCTACCAGGACGAGTACGACGCGGCCAGTGATAGCAGCCAATGCTGCATTGCGCCTGCCAAGCAAACCGCCCCAGCTGCAGAGGAAGTGCTGACGACTGCGCCCATGCCCTTCACGCTGGTAGAGGCCACGCCCGCTACGGCTACCACGTGCACGCCCGGTGGAGGCTGCTGCTAACAGTTAATAATCGTCTGCTCGACGTCCATCAAGTGTCTGTCATGCTGACGAAGGAAGCATCTTATCACGTCCGGACGACTCGTTCCTCGGTGAGAAGATGCTTCCTTCGTCAGCATGACAGAGGATTTGCAGGACAAAAGACGCGGGCGAGACACCTCATTAGTAAGGCAAACACCAATCACCTTTCAGCTCAATTCACCCATGAAAATCCTGCCCATGACTGCTGTCCACTGGCCTGCCGTGCGCACTATTTATGCCGAAGGCATGGCCACGGGCAATGCCACCTTCGCCACCGAGCCGCCCACTTGGGAGGAGTGGAACGCCAGCCACCTGCCCACCTGTCGGCTGGTAGCCGTGGCCGAAACTGAGCCGGAAACGGTATTGGGCTGGGCGGCCCTCACCCCCGTTTCGGGGCGCTGCGTGTATGCGGGCGTAGGCGAAGTGAGCGTGTACGTTGCCGATGGCGCCCGCGGGCAGGGCGTGGGCCGGGCCCTGCTGGCGGCACTGGTAAAGGAGTCGGAACTAAACGGCCTGTGGACGCTGCAGGCCGGCATTTTCCCGGAAAATGGTGCCAGCGTGCACTTGCACGAGGCCAACGGCTTCCGGCAAGTGGGCCGGCGCGAGCGGATTGGGCAGCTCCACGGACAGTGGCGCGATACCCTGCTGCTCGAGCGCCGCAGCGCGGTGGTGGGCGCGGCCCCGCTCGCTTCGTGAAGCCCTCGCTGCGCCATAGTCTGCTAGCCGAGGCCTTGGGCACGGCCGTGCTACTGGCTTTCGGTACCGGGGCCGCCGTCGTGAACGAGCAGACCCACGCTCTGGGTCACGGCGGCGTGGCAGCGGCGTTTGGGCTGGTGGTGCTGGTGCTCATTCAGAGCCTGGGCGCCGTTAGCGGCGCGCACGTCAACCCGGCTGTGACCGTTGCCTTCTGGGCGGCCGGGCGCTTTCCGGGTGCGCGGGTGCTACCGTACGTGGGCGCCCAGCTGGTGGGCGCGCTGGCGGGCAGCGGCCTAGTGAAGCTGCTGGCCACCGAAGGCTCTACCCTGGGCGCCACCCTGCCGGCCCACGGCCCCGGCCAGGCCTTTGGGATAGAACTGGCCCTCACCTTCTGGCTGATGCTTGTGATTCTGCGCGTCACGGCTGGCGCTAAAGAAGAGGGTTTGCTGGCGGGCCTCGCCATCGCGGCCACCGTGGGGCTCGAAGCCTTGGTGGCTGGGCCCCTCACCGGCGCTTCCATGAACCCGGCCCGCTCCTTGGCACCGGCATTGGTTAGCGGACACCTCGCCTATGCCTGGCTGTACGTGGTGGCCCCGCTGGCGGGGGCGCTGCTGGCCGTGGCCTTCGACCGATTATTGCAACTCAAACCATCTCTCGACACCCGTTCGACCCCATGACCAGCTTCCTTTTTGTGTGCATCGAAAACGCTAACCGTAGCCAGATGGCCCAGGCTTTTGCCACCCTGCACGGGGGCGGGCAGGTAGCGGCTTACAGCGCCGGCTCGCGGCCGTCCGGGGTTATCAACCCCAAAGCCATTGCGGCCATGGCCGAGTTGGGCTACGACCTGAACGCCCACGCCAGCAAATCTCTCGACGAGGTACGCGACCAGGAGTTCGACTACGTGGTGACCATGGGCTGCGGCGACGCCTGCCCGTTCATTGCGGCCAAGCACCGCCTCGACTGGCAGATACCCGACCCCAAGCACCTGGAGCCGGCCGAATTTCGCCAGGTGCGCGACCTGATTGAGCGGCAGGTGCTCGACCTCCTGGCTCAGGCCGGCGTACAACCGGTGCCGCAGGCCCGCTAGCCCACCGCCTGAAGTTGGGCTCGTTGGGCTGCGCCAATCTGCCGCATGGCTTTCCGTGCCGTAGCCCCGACCTTTGCCCTCCACCTAATTACTTTTTACCCGATGGCCAGCCTCCTCCTCGGCGATTACAACGACCTCGAAGTAGCCCGCGAAACCAGCGTCGGCCTGTACCTGACTTCCGACGACGGCGACCTGCTGCTGCCCAATAAGTACGTGGAGCCCGGCACCCGCGTGGGCGACATCGTGCGCGTATTCGTGTACCGCGACTCCGAAGACCGCCTCATTGCCACCAACCTGCGGCCGCTGGCCCTGGTGAATTCCTTTGCCGCGCTCACCGTGCGCGACCACGGCCCGGCCGGCGCGTTCCTGGAGTGGGGCCTCGAAAAAGACCTGCTCCTGCCCTTCCGCAACCAGCGGCGCGACCTGCGCACCGGCGAGCGCGTGGTGGTGTACGTGTACCTCGACGAGGAAAGCGACCGGCTGGTGGCTTCCACCAAGTGGAAGCAATTCCTGAGCAACGAGCCCTTCCCCGGCGAGCCCGGCGACGCCGTGCGCCTGCTCGTGGCCGACGAAACGGAGTTGGGCTACCCTGTCATCGTGAACGGCACCCACCAGGGCCTGCTGTTTCACAACGAAGTGTTCCGGCCCCTGCGCCTGGGCGAGCAGCTGCCCGGCTTCCTGCGCCAGGTGCGCGCCGATGGCAAGCTCGACGTGCGCCTGCAAAAAGAGGGCTACGGCGAAGTAGAATCGGCCACGGACACGCTGCTCAAAGCCATTCAGGCCGCCCCCGGCGGCCGCCTGCCCCTCGGCGACAAAAGCCTGGCCGAAGACGTGTACCGCCGCGTGGGCATGAGCAAAAAGGTATTTAAGAAAGCTCTGGGCGCCCTTTTCCGCCAGGGCCTGGTGCTCCTGGAGCCGGAAGCGACTCAGCTGAAATAGAACAAAGAAGCTCCCCTCCTTACCAAGGAGGGGATGTTCGCGCTTTAGCGCGGACGGGGGTGGTTGTGGGCATTGAACGATGGCAGAACATTAGCTAAAGGAACCGATTTACCAGGCCCGTCAACTCTGCGCCTGATTAGTCGTTCTTAGCAAGTCGTTTGGGTGTCGTTCAACGGCTCAACCACCCCCGTTGCCGCTGAAGCGGCAACATCCCCTCCTTAGCTTCGCTGACCTTCGGTTGGTAAGGAGGGGAGTTTTTCGTTCTGCACTCTGCTTCTTATGCGCAAAACAGCTTTACTCGCCGGGGCCACGGGCCTTATTGGTTCGCACTTATTGCCGCTGCTGCTGGAATCGGAGCGCTACGCCAAGGTAATTGTGGTGGGGCGCAAACCGCTGCCACTGCAGCATCCCAAGCTGACGCAGGTGGTGACCGACTTAGACAAGCTGCAGGACGTGCGCCTGCAGCTCATTGCCGACGACGTGTTTTGCTGCCTGGGCACCACCATGAAGCAGGCCGGCTCGAAGGAGGCCTTCTACAAAGTGGATTTCCTGTACGTGGTGACGCTGGCGGCGCTCACGGCAGGCAATTTCGCGGCGCAGTTCATGGTGGTATCCAGCCTCGGGGCCGACCCCGAATCGCGGGTGTACTACAGCCGCGTGAAGGGCGAAATGGAGGAAGCAGTGCGCCAGGTGCCGTTCCGGGCCATCCACATTTTCCGGCCGTCGCTGCTGCTGGGCGAGCGGCCGCAGCCCCGCCTTGGCGAGCGGCTGGGGGCCGTGGTGTTGCGGGTATTGAGCCCCTTGCTGCGCGGCCCGCTGCAGAAATACCGCCCCGTAACCGCGGATGCTGTGGCTGCGGCCATGCTGCACGCGGCCGAAGACGATGGCGGCGGCGTGCGGGTGCATTTGTCCGACGAAATAGCGGCAGAAGCCCGGGCAACGCAGAAAGTTTAGCGCGAAAGGCTTAGTTTTGTCCAAATACTAGTCCATTACCATTCAGCTTTACATGAAAAACATACAGTTCAGGTTTCTTTTCCTCCTGCTCCTCCTGCCGGGCTTCCTGGCCCAGGCCCAATCCAAAAAGAAAAGCAGTGGCGGCGGTGGCAGCAGCAATTCGGGGTATAACACCGGCATTGGCCTGCGCGGCGGCGGCTACTCTTCGGGACTTACCATCAAACACTTCCTGAGCGGCAAGAACGGGGTAGCCATCGAAGGTTTGCTCACGACAGAGTACAAAGCCCGCGGTGCCCGCCTCACGGTGCTGGGCGAAAAGCATATCGGCGTTCCGGACGCCAAAGGCCTGCAGTTCTACTACGGCGCCGGCTTCCACGCTGGAGCTTACCAGGGCCGCTACTACTTCGCCGATGACCGGTACTACTACAAGGGCCACGGCAACAACTACTACCTCGTGCACGGCGACTACCGCTACGACGAAGCAACGTACGTAGCCTTCGGCGCCGACCTGATTCTGGGCCTGGAATACAAGCTGCAGGACCTGCCGTTCGTAGTAGGCGTTGACTACAAGCCCTTCTTCGACGTCTTCAACGGCTACACCGGCTTTTATAACGACGCCGCCATCAGCCTGCGCTACACGTTCTAGCCTAACTCTAGCTTCCGCGCTGTCATGCAGCGCGCCGTCTGTCATGCTGACGAAGGAAGCATCTTCTCAGGCTAGAACGAATCATTCAGCGGCGATTAGGTGCTTCGCAGGCTCAGCAGGACAGACGCCAGCACAACTTGATGTTCTATTCAGCATGACAGCCGATTTGAAACGAAGCAATGTTCGTTGAGCCAAAACAACAAAAAGCCCCGCCAGACTCTGGCGGGGCTTTTTGTTGAATATTAGCAACAGATAATATACTATTGCAGCCGGCCACTCAGCCCAAGTGACCTTTATCTGTTTCGGCCTGCTCCTCATGAATATTGCTCCGGCCCTGTTTTACGCGCTCTGCATTCTGCTGCCGGTGGTGGCTACCGGCGTGGCCCTGGTGGCAGGTGGGCCATGGCGGCGCCTGTACGTACTCGGAAGCCGGCTTTTGCTGGGCACGCTCATGCTGGGCGGCGGGCTCTACAAGCTCTCCGACAACCATATCACCGGGCTGATGGGCCCGCCCATGAACCACGCGTTTCTGGCCAAGTACAGCCTCGAAATCTTTGCCCAATTTATCGGGGTGGCGCAGCTGCTGATTGGGCTGTTGCTGCTCTCGGGCCGGTTTGCGCTGCTGGGGGCGGTGCTGTTGGTGCCCATGTGGCTCAATATTATATTCCTCACCTGGTCGCAACACTGGGTGGGCACGCCTTTTCTCACCACCGGCTTTCTGGTGCTCAACCTGGGCCTGCTGCTGCACGACTACCCGCGGCTGAAGTGGCTGTTTTACCCGCCCGCCGATGCGCCGGCCCTGCACGCCCAGCGCCTGCAAACCGCCCCGCTGCCCGTGGAGCTGCTGTGGTGGCTGGGGGCCGGCGTTGTGGTTATCGGCAGCCTCTCTACCCCGTTTCATTGCGCACCATGACCAGCACCATGCTGCTCAGCGCGGCCCTGCTGCTGGGGGCCACCGCCTGGCACTACTTCCTGAAACGCCAGCAGCGGGTGCGGCAGTAGAACCCCCAGCTGGGCTGCAGAAATAACCCGAAACTATCTGTAGCTTACTGCCCCAAGCCCCTGGCCTGGCAGCAGGCTAGTGGCAACCCTCCAACCCTAAAAAGACTCGACGTGGCGCATGTAATTCCGATACTCCGAATTTTTGACTACGACAAAGCCCGGGAGTTTTACATGACGTGGCTCGGCTTCCGGATAGAGTGGGAGCACCGGCCGGAAGGCAGCCCAGCCTACCTGCAAATTGCGCGCGGCGACATCACGCTGCACCTTTCGGAGCACTCCGGCGACTGCTCTCCGGGGGCCCGGGTATTCATCGATGATTTCCAGGAATTGTATGCCTTTCACCGCCAACTGGAGGTAAAAGATTACAAGTACAACAAGCCCAGCATTGTGACGCCTTCCTACGACCCGACGGCCATGGAAATGACCGTCACCGACCCGTTTAGCAACCGCCTCACTTTCGTGGAGCGCCAGTAGCCCGCCCGCTCACAGCCCCATTTCCTGCGAGTGCCGCAGCGCGTCGCGGCTGTGCTTGAAGTAGCAGGTCTCCACGCCGGCTTGCTTGATTTGGGCCAGGGCGGCTTCGGCGGCGGGGCGGCCGGCGGCGTGCACCTGCCGCAGGTACACCACCCGGATGCGGGCGGGAAAGTGCTTCACCACTTCGGCGTAGATGCCCGGGTCCTGCTGGGAGTCGTCGCCGAGCAGGCCGAAGCGCTGGCCGGGGCAGGCCTCGAGAATGCGCACGATGCGGTCGAGCTTGGTGGCGTGCTTGTTTTGGCCGGTGTGCCGCAGCTGGCTCAGGCGCTTGAGCTGGCTGAGCTGGAACACGCCCTTGGGCAGGTGGTTGTGGGCCGTAAACTCCAGAATGAAATCGTAGAGGTTCCATTCGCTGCTTGAGACGTAGAAAAAGGCATTGGGCCGCTCGGGAGTGGCGGGGCCGGCCTGGGCCAGCCACTGGTAGTGGGCTGCCACGTCGGCGAAGGGCGCGCGGCTGCGGGCATTGCGGCTCAGCAGCACCCACAGCCGCTGCCAGCGCGTGGCCGAGTGCGATACCAGAAAGGTGTCGTCGATGTCGGAAATAAAGGCGAGGGGTGTTTCGTAGGGCACGTGCACCTCGGTGGTGGCATGGGCCAGCGGGGTACCGGTGCCGATGTCGAGCAGCTCGGCGGTGGCCGGGTGCCAGCCGGCCGGCAGCGGCGTGGGTAGCGGTATTTCCAGGCGGAAGAAGCCGTCGGCGTCGGTGCGGGCGCCGGCGGTGTGGCCGGCCACGGTCACGCGCACGGGCACCTCGGCCCAGGGCCGCACCAGAAACAGGCGGAGCAGGCCCCAAGCGTTGGCCCAGAAATTGGGCCGGTAGCGGGTGCGCGGCAGCGGGCTTTGCCGGAAGGCGTGCCCCTGCACCACCACGCAGCCGGGGCTGCCGAAGCCGCGGTACAGCTTGAGTGTGGGCCGCCGGGTCAGGCGGAGCCGGGCCAGGAGTTTTTCGGTCATCGGGGAGGGATGTTCGGCTGCGAGGTCAGAAAAACCGTTACGGCGAAAAAGATGAGTTAGATGGATTTTGCGGGAATTAACCGTAACCTCAACTCAACTTGCGCCCCGCCACTTCCCCGCCGCCCATGCCCTCCCCTTCGTCCCTGTGCTTTCTGTTCGTCGTGAATCCCGCTTCCGGCAGCGCGGAGAAGACCGATTGGGCCACCACCATCGCCGACTACTTTGTGCCCCTGCCCCATACCGCTGAGGTGCTCACCCTTACCGGCCACGACGACGGCCCCGCCTTGCAGGCCCGCATCGCCAGCCAGCACCCCGACCGCCTGGTGGCCGTGGGCGGCGATGGCACCGTGAAAATTGTGGCCGCCGAAGCCATTACCGCCAACCTGCCCCTGGCCGTGCTGCCCGCGGGCTCCGCCAACGGCATGGCCAAGGAGCTGAACCTGCCCGCCGACCCCACCGAGGCGCTGCGCATCGCCGTGCACGGCACCGAAAAAGCCGTGGATGTGCTCTACCTCAACGGCACCGACCTCTGCCTGCACCTGAGCGACATCGGCCTGAACGCCCAGCTCGTGCGCTATGCCCAAAACCAGAACTGGCGCGGCATGCTGGGCTACGCGCGGGCCGCGTTCTGGTCGCTGCTGCGGCGGCGCCTGATGCGGGTGCGCATTCAGTGCGACCACGAGCAGGTGGAGCGCACCGCGTTTATGGTGGTGCTGGCCAATGCCCGCGTGTACGGCACGGGCGCCACCATCAACCCCAACGGCGATGTGTCCGACGGCCGGTTTGAGGTGGTGGTGCTGCGCCGCCTGGTGGGCCGCGAGCTGCTGAAGATGTTCTGGCGCTTCCAGCCCTTCAACCCGGCCGCAGTGGAAATATTCAGTACCACCACCGTGAGCCTGGAAATCACCCGCCCCGTCGACTTCCAGGTAGACGGCGAGTACCGGGGCAAAACCACCCGCGTCGACGTGGAAATCCGGCCGGGTGCGCTGCGCGTGCTGGTGCCTGATTCGGTGGCCTAGTCGCGCCTCACGCCCATGCGCTCCACGGTTTCGCCCTCGAAGTCGAATTCGATGAGGATGGCCGGCTCGGTGCCTACCACCCAGCCGTCGTGGCCGGGCGCGATAGCCACGGCCTGCGGCGCCACAAACCGCTCAATGGTGCCATCGGCGTACTGAATATCGATTTCGCCGCTGGCCAGGAAACCCACGTGGGCGTGCATGCACAGCGGGGTACCCACAATGTCCTTCAGGTTGCTGGACCAGCGAAAGCCTTTGGGGTACACAATGCGCTTGACGCGGGCATTGCCGGTTTTCACCACATCGACTTGCACACCACCTACTTCGCGGCGCACGGCCCCCTTCATCGGGGCAAGGAGGGTTGTTGTATCCATGCCCTAACCTACAAATTAAAAACCAGTTAGCCCAATTCAATTTTGCCGCGTTGGCTTCAATAACGCCGGAGAATGGACCGGCGTTATTGAATTGCGTGCGCCTGGGTTGAGCTACTTTTTGGCCGTTGGAGCCAAAGGCGCAGCCACCACCACGGTATTGGCTGGCAACGGAATTTCGCGGGCGGTTTCAAATTGGCCCGGCTCGGTGGCGGTTTCTTCCACCCGGCGCTGCACCACGCGCAGGCGGTGGCCGTCCACGCTCAGCACGGCCAGGTCGGAGCTGGTGCCCGATGAGGCGTGGTAGCTGCGGAAGCCCATGAGCATGCCGCCGGGAAAGCCGGCGAGCTTAGCCTTGGTGGCGTCCACCACATCGGGCAGGGCCGCAAACTTGCCCAGGTCAATGTCGATAGGCTTGGCGCCCTGCAGCACGAGGTGGGCGCTGGTTTTGGGGTGGTTGGGGTCGTCGGGATTCGGCGCGGGCTTGAATTTGAACGACATTTTCAGCGTCTCGGCCTCGCGGAGCGCGGGGGCGGCAGTGGCCGGCGCTGCCGCTACGCCATCGGCAGCCGGCGCAGTATCAGCGGCAATGGCCGAATCGGGACGAGCGGTTTCCGCGGGGGTTACGGCAGGCGCCTGGGCCGTGGGGGCCGCCGCGGCAGGAGCAGAAGTAACGGGAGCAGTTTGGTTGCAGCCCGCCAGCAGCAGGGCGGCGCACAGGGGCAAATACAATTGTTTCATGCAAGAAATCAAGCAGGAACCCAACGCGGGTTTAGTTGCCGTAAGATTAAGCAAAATTGAGCAGCTAGCGCCTGCTGTCGTCCGCATTTTGGGGCCTGGCAGTGCGCGTAGCCAGCAGCCCCAGCAGCGGGCCGGGCGCCAGCAGTAAAAACAGGTAGCGCGCATCCGCGTGCCCTTGCAGCGCCGCGAAGCTCTGCAGGCTGACAATGGTGAGGGCAAACCCCAAACAGGTAACCAGCGTGAGGGCCGTGCCCGTGGCGGTAGCCGGCGCTCGCTGCGCCACCAATGCCGAAAACTGCGGCGAATCGGCCACCACGGCCATGCCCCACACCAGCACCGCCACCCCAAATGCGGGCCGCGGCAATGCCAGCAGCAGCGGGCTGAGCAGGCAGCAGGCGCCCGATACCGCCAGCGCCGCCCGGGCCGTGCGCAGGCTGCCGAACCGCTGGGCCAGGTAGCCGCCCGCCACGCAGGCCGGCGCCCCGGCCGCAATCAGCCCAAAAGCCCAGCCGGGGCCAAATGGGCCCGACTCGGGGTGCAGCCGTGCGTGCGTGACCAGGAGCATCGGCACAAAAGCCCAAAACGTGTACAGCTCCCACATGTGCCCAAAGTAGCCCAACGCCGCCCGCCGAAACGGCCGCTCCCGGAATACTTGCCACGCCGTGCCCAGCTGCAGCCGCGCCCCGGGCCGCCGGTACGGCCCGTTGGGCACCAAGGCCCACAGCAGCACGCCACCCGCCAGCGCCAGGCCGGAGGTAGCCAGCACCACGGCTTTCCATTCCACGTCGGCGGCCAGCAACCGCAGCAGGTGGGGCAGCGCGGTGCCCAGCACCAGCGCTCCCACCAGGTAGCCCAAAGCCCGGCCCAGCCCCCTTTCGTAGTAATCGGCGGCTATTTTCATGCCCACCGGGTAGATGCCGGCCAGGCACAGGCCGGTGGCAAAGCGCAGCCCCAGCACCACCACGGGCGTGGGCCCCGGCAGCAGCAGCCCCGCGTTGGTCAGGCTGCCGGCTACGGCACAGAGCAAAAACAGGCGGGCCGGCGCCACCCTATCGGCCAGCCGGAGCAGGCCAAACACCAGCGTGCCCACAATAAACCCTAGCTGCACCGCCGATACCATCTCGCCCAGCGACGCGCTTCTCAGCCAGGCATCGGGCAGCAGGTCCGGCAGCAAATCGGGCAGTACGGCGTTGCCCGCAAACCAAAGCGAGGTGCAGGCAAACTGCGCAAACACAATGATGGGCAGCACCCACCGCGGCCGATGATAAGTGGGAGCTGGTGAAAGAGCAATGTCGGAAGCCAAAACGGAAAGTTGCGGGCTGAAATTGAGCCAAACGTACGCCAAAACCAGCAGCCCTGTCCTACCCAGGCATATAGTCCCATGCCTCAGCCCAGTACCCAGGCCTGCCGGGCACAAAAAAGCCCTGCTACTTCGTAACAGGGCTTTTTTCAACTCATCGAGAGAAACCCAGCCTTCTACCAGCGGCGACCGTAGTGGTGGCCCCGCGAACCGTAGTAAGGCCGGGGTGCGTAGTAGATGCGAGGCGCGTAATAGGGGGCTGGCACTATTACCACAGGGGGCGGTGGCACGGCATACACTACCGCCGTGCGCGGCGGGAAGTAGCGGGGGCCGTAGTAAGCGCGCGGTGGTGGGCTGTAGTAGCCACCCCGCACTATCACCTGGGCCCGGGCCGGGCTAGAGGCCACCAGCGGCCCAGCAAGCAGCAAGGCTAGCAGCAACAGAAACGAACGGGTTTTCATTGGATAAAGCAGGCTAAGTCAAACACTGGGTATTTTACTGACTTCGACAAGTCGCCGTTGCCCAGGTTTAATGTCCCGAGCGACGGCCAGCAGAAATGCCTAGCGGAGTCGTTGCCTGCCGGGGGAACCTCACCCCCGCCCCTCTCCATAAGAGAGGGGAGCCACACAACAAGCTTTTAGCTCAATTCCTAAAAAGAAAGCCCCAACTCAAAATTGAGCTGGGGCTTTCTTTTTAGAGTTAGGCTCCCCTCTCTTTTGGAGAGGGGCCGGGGGTGAGGTCCCCCGCTCGCCGCCTTACTTCTTGCGGTACTCGGCGTTCAGGTAAGTCAGCACCGGGGCGGTGATGTCGAGGTCCTTCCGGCCGTAGGCAATGGTGCCACTGGGAGCGGCAATCAGTATCATCTTGTAGCCGTGGGTTTTGCCATAAGCTTCTACTTTCTTATTCACGCTCTCGAGCACGCTCTGGGTGAGCTTGGCTTCTTCTTCCTGGGCCTGGGCCTGCAGTTGCTGCTGCTTCTGGCCTACTTCCTGCTGCTGGGCCTGGAGGCGCTGCTCGGAGGCGGCGCGCTGCTCGGGGCTAAGAGTTGGTGCCTGCTTCTGGTAGGCCTCCACCGCAGATTTGAAGCTGGTGAGCATGCCTTGGTTCTGGCGCTCCCAATTACGGGCTTTGCCCTCAAAGGCTTTGCGTGCATCCTTCATGCCCTGGTAGCCATCGAGCATTTTGCTGGACTCCACGTAAACGATTTTTTCCTCGGTGCCGGGAGCGGGAGCCGCTGCGGTGGCCTCAGTGGTGGTGCTGGTGGTTTTGGCAGCGGTGGTATCGGCCGTGTTTAGCACGGGCGATGCCATGACGGCGGTGGATTTGTCGGTGGCAATGGCCGGGGCGGCCACGCGGCTGCTGAAATGCAGGAAATACAAAGCGGCCACAGCCAGCAGTAGCACGATGTTAATGGTTGTCTGAACGGGGTTTTTCATGGAAACAACAAGTGAATAATTTGTAAAAGTAAGCTGCCGGCCTGAGCTAACACTAACTAGGGCGTGTTCTCAGTTAATAGGGTAACTTGGGGAATGAACGCAGACCGGACATTACTGACGGATTCGATGTGGGCGGAGTTGTCGCCTTTGTTGCCGGGCCAGGCCAATTGCCGCGGCACGACGGCGCGCGACACGCGCGGCTTTGTGGAAGCGGTGCTCTGGCTGGGGCGCACGGGCGTGGGCTGGCGGGACCTGCCGCCGCATTTGGGGCACTGGCACCGGGTGTACGTGCGCTTTGCCCGCTGGCGCGACAGCGGCGTGTGGGAGCGGGTGGCGAACTGGCTTATCGCCCACAACCGCCGCATCCCCCACGCCCGCCAGCGCCAGGTGCAACTCGATTCGACCAGCATCCGCGTGCACCAGCACGCGGCCGGCGCCGCCAAAAAAAAGGCGCGCAGGCCATCGGCCGCAGCCGGGGCGGGCGCACCAGCAAGCTGCACCTGAGCTGCGACGGGGCCGGCAACGTGCTCAATTGGTTGCTCACCCCGGGACAGGCCGGTGATTGCCCGCAGGCGGCGTGGCTGCTGGCCCCGCACCTGGCCCCGGCTTGCGAAGTGGTGGCCGACACGGCTTACGACAGCGACGCCTTGCGCGGGCTGATTGCCGCGGCGGGCGCGCTGGCCGTTATTCCGCCTACGCCGAGGCGGCGCCACGTCCCCCATTTTGACCCCTGCGCCTACGCCAAGCGCCACCATATCGAGCAAACCGTGAACAAGCTAAAACAGCACCGGCGCTTGGCCACCCGATACGACAAATTGGACGCCTCTTTTCAGGCGTTCATCTGTGCCCGCATCATGACCCTCTATCTTAACTGAGAACACCCCCTAGCCCAATCCGGTCCAATTACCGCGCACCGGCACTTATTGCGCGTTCGGTCTTCTGGGTCGGCGCGGTACGCGGCAAAGTCCGGCAAATCGGTGGCGCGCAGGTAGCGCAGCCGCACCCGTCCGGCAGACAAGGAAAAGTCCATGGCGGGCCGCTGCACTTATTCGGGCACCGCAATGTGGAGCAGCGCGTCGCCCTGGTTCACCACCGGCATGTGGTTCAGCCCAATAACGTAGCCGCTCACCGGCGACTCCAGCCGCACGGCCTGCTGCCCATATGGGTCGGCTACGGAGCCGTATACCTGCCCTTTCTCCAGGTACTGGCCGTTTTCGACGTGGGCCCGAAACAGCCCGGCAAACCGGGCCCGCAGCCACGTATGCCGCCGGCAGACAATGCCGGGCCGCGACGGCGGCGGGGCGGCGGGAGCCATGCCCAGGTGGTGCAGCACGCGCAGCGTACCAGCCAGCGCCTCTTCAATTCCGGTCTCATCGAGCCGCAGGCTTTCGCCGGTTTCGTACACGATGATGCGCTTGCCCAAGCGGTGGGCTGCCTCGCGCAAGGAGCCCGGCCGCAGGGCCGCGTGCAGCGTAAACGGAGCCGCGAAAGCCCCCGCCATGGCGTCCACCTCGGGGTCGACGCCCAGCAGGCAGCGTACCTGCGGGAAGTTGGCGCGCGCCGCGCCGCCGGTATGAAAATCGATGCCGTAGTCAATCAGGGGCATGATTTCGCGCATGAAGCGGTGGGCCACCCGCCCGGCCAGCGACCCGCGCGGAAACCCCGGAAACGAGCGGTTCACGTCCTTGCCATCGGGCACGTCGCGGCTGAAATTCAGAAACCCGTAGATGTTGAGAATGGGGATGGCAATGATGCTGCCCCGCAGCGGCTGCAGCAGCTCACGCCGCACCAGCCGCCGAATGGTTTCGATGCCGTTGACCTCGTCGCCGTGCATGCCGCCCATGAGCAGCAGCGTGGGGCCGGGCTCGGTGGACCGCATCACGTGCACCGGCACGTCAATCACCGTGCCCGAGGGCAGCTTCGAAATCACCAGCCGCGTGAGCACCTGCTCGCCGGGGTGAATGGTGAGGCCGTTGAGGTGAAACGAGGAAGCAGCGTGGGGCACGGGAAACCGGATTTCTGCAAATAACGGCAAAATACCGGGCCCTGGACTTACTGGTAATACAGCCGGCGGCTGGGCGTGACGCCCCAGTAGTAAAGCAACTCCGCATTGTAGGCCGACTGCCGGAAATCGGTAATCGGCAGCCAGCCCAGCACGGTGCAGTCGGCGGGCAGGCGCACCACGCCGGCTGGCGCGGCGGCGAGTTGCGCCAGGGCCTGCCGTTCGCAGGCGTTGCCGTCGCGCAGCCACAGGCGGCGGTCGGCGTTGATGAAGATGAACGAAAGCACGCACACCGCCCCCACGTACCAGCGGCGGGACCGCGCCGGCAGCTGCTGCAGCAAATACACCGTGGAAAGCGCGTACGCAAAGAGCAAGCCCAGCAGCACGGGCAAAATGGAGTCGTTGCGCAGGATATACGGGCGGTACGGGCGGTAGCCGCCCAGGGGCAGCAGCGCGATGTACACCACCGCAAACAGCCCCACCCAGCGCAGCACCTGCCGCACCCGCCGGCCCTCTGCCGATGCCAGCGTAAAGCGCCGCACCAGCCAGCCATTGCTCAGCACAAACGCCACCAGCAAGGGCAGGCCTAGCTGGCTGGTGAGCTCATTAAAAATGCCCTGCGGCACTCGCTGGTACAGCTCCCACAAGGTGGAGGGATGCGCGTTTTCGGCGTTGTTGCGGCCAATGAACAGGGAGTAGGCACACAGCCCGGCAAAAATTCCCAGCAGCCCCATGGCCTGCCCCGACAGCCAGGCGGGGCCGCCCGGCCCCTCTCCTTTTTGCCGCTGCCACTGCTGCCCGAGCCAGTGCACGCCGATGCCCAGAAACAGCACCGCCGCGGCCGCCGGCACCACCGGGCCGTTGAAGGCCAGCACCACCGCCAGCCCCAGCCACGCCACTACCGGCCGCCACCCCAGCCGCATAGGCTGCTGGCAGCACGCCACCCGGTAAAACGGCAGCAGCAGCACCAGCAGCAGCGCCACCGGAAACTCATAAAAGAAGCTATAGGTGAGCGAGCGGGACACAATGCCCATTTGCCCGTTGAAGCCGGCCGTTTGGAACAATGGCACCAGCAGCGCCACGGCCAGCCACCACCCGTGGCGGCCCCAGGTGCCAGGACTGCCCAGGCGCACGTAGGCGGCCAGCAGCGCCAGCAGCAGCACGTGCACGCCGGTTTTGAACAAGGCACCGGCCAGGTAAATGCTGTCGATGGGCGAGGCCACGGCGTGCAGCCAGCGGGGCACATGGCGCAGGTAGCCCACCATCGCGGCGTGGGCAAAAAACCGGTTCGGGGCCGCGTAAACGGCATTTTGGCTGAGCACGGCCCAGCCAAACGGGTCGTGCAGCACGGGACGGTACCAGGCGCTGGGCACCACGATGGCCGCCAGGTCGCCGTCGAGGGGCTGCTGGCAGTACTGCCCAAACGTAAAAATTGTATCCAGCCCCGCAAACAGCGCCAGCAAAACCACCAGGTATCGTTTGTTCATAAAGCGTGGCACGGCCCGGGCGGGGCTATGGTGCGGGCGGCGGGGCGGGCTGGGAGTCGCCGTCCATTTCGGGCGTGAGCAGGGCGGCGCGTTTGTGTTTTTTGAGAGCCAGTGCCGCCGTGAAATCGATGATGCGGCCGGCAATATCCAGCTTGGTGGCTTTCTCGATGCCCTCCAGGCCCGGCGAGGAGTTTACTTCCAGCACCAGCGGGCCGCGCTTGCTCTGCAGCATGTCCACGCCGGCCACGCTCAGCCCCAGAGCCTTGGCGGCGAGCAGGGCGGCAGCCTTCTCGGCGCGGCTCAACTTCACCAGCGTGCCCACGCCGCCGCGGTGCAGGTTCGAGCGGAACTCGCCTTCCTGACCCTGGCGCTTCATGGCACCTACTACTTCGCCGTCGACCACGAACGCCCGCAGGTCGGCGCCTTTGCTTTCGGCAATGAATTCCTGCACAATGATGCGGGCCTTGAGGTTGTGAAACGCCTCAATCACGGATTGAGCTGCTTTTTCCGACTCGGCCAGCACCACGCCCAGGCCCTGGGTGCCTTCCAGCAGCTTGATGATGACCGGGGCCCCGCCCACCTGCTTCACCATGGCCGGCACGTCGTCCGAGTTGTTGGTGAAGGCGGTTTTGGGCATGCCCACGCCGGCCCGGCTCAGAATCTGCATCGAGCGCAGCTTGTCGCGCGAGCGCACAATGGCCTGGCTTTCGACGGCGGTGCGCACCTTCATCATCTCAAATTGCCGCACCACGGCCGTGCCGTAGAACGTGACCGAAGCCCCGATGCGCGGGATAATGGCGTCGAATCCCTCCAGGCTTTCGCCGTGGTAGAGGATGCCCGGCCGCCCTTTTTCCAGCACGAGGTTGCACCGCATGTGGTCGATGACCACGGCGTGGTGCCCACGCACGGCGGCGGCTTCTACCAGCCGTTGGGTGGAGTAGGATTTGGGTTCCCGCGAGAGAATAGCCAGTTTCACGATGCAGGGGCGGTGGTGAGGAGAGAAGGGTAACGGATGCCAAACTACGGCCGAAAAGATTTTCAGGGCCGCGTACGCCGGGAAGCTGCCCTAACCTGTGCTTTGTAAGAAAGGTTGCGTCGGGCCACGTCCACCACGAAGCGTCCTTCCCGCAACAGGCTGCGACCCAGCAAGACAGGATATTTCATATCGGACCGGTCGGAGAGCGAAAACTCGGCCGTAAAAAGTTTGCCGTAGAGTTTCACCACCGCCTGAATAACGTACCGCTCCTGCACCTCGCCGTTGGAAGAGCGGATGTCGCGCAGAGCAAACTCGGCAAAGGCCAGCGGCTGGCCGTTCACGCCGGGGTGCTCGGGGTCGAGCAGCTGCACGTGCAGCACGGGCCGGCCGCTGGCGTCGGGCTCGATGCGAATGTCGCTGCAGTGAATGGCGCTGGTGTAGGCACCCGTGTCCACCTTGGCTTCGATGGCCGTGAGGGCGAAGTCGGGGAAATCAATCAACTCGCGACGACCGAGGACGCGCTTGGGAGGACGGAGGCTGGCCATAGGAACGCCTAAGATGCACACAAAGCGCCAACTGCTGCCCTTATAGCCGCCTCCGGCTAGGCTCAGGACACGATGTTGGTATTAGAAACCAGGTACAGCGGCCGCTGGCGCACGTTGGCCGACAGCCGGGCAATGTACTCGCCAATAATGCCCACGGCAATGAGCTGCACCCCGCCCAAAAACAGGATGCTAATCATCAGCGAGGCCCAGCCCGGCTGGTAGTCGTGGGTCACAAAGCGCGAATACAGCGTGTAGAGCATCACCAGAAATGCCACGCCCGACACCACGAACCCGCCCAGCGTGGCGGCCTTCAGCGGAGCATCGGAGAAGCCCGTGATGCCGTCCAGGGCCAGGCGAATCATCTTGCGGTAGGTGTAGCCGGTTTCGCCGCCTGCGCGCTCGGCGCGGTCGTACTCCACAAAGGTTTGCCGGTAGCCTATCCACGAAATCTGGCCCCGCAAAAACTTGTTTTGCTCCGGCATCAGCTTCAGGCCCTCTACCACCTTGCGCGAGATGATGCGGAAGTCGCCGGTATCGACGGGGATGGAAATGTGGGTGATGCTGGCCAGCAGCCGGTAAAACAGCCGGGCCGTGAATTTCTTGGCCACGCTCTCGCCCTGCCGCGAGCGGCGCTTGGCGTACACCACCTCAAAGCCTGTCTGCAGCTTCTCGTACAAGCCCGGAATCAGCTCGGGCGGGTCCTGCAGGTCGGCGTCGATGATGACCACGGCGTTGCCCTTGGCCACGTCCAGGCCCGCCGTCACGGCAATCTGGTGCCCAAAATTTCGGCTCAAGTCGATGTAGCCCACCTGCGGGTCGTGGGCGGCCAGCTCCAACAACAGGTTCAGTGACCGGTCGTGCGAGCCGTCATTGATAAAGATTAGCTCGTAGCTCACCTTCATGCCCTCCAGCACGCCCTTTACGCGGTTGTGCAGGGTGGCAATATTGGCTTCTTCGTTGTAGATGGGGATGACAACCGATATATCCACAGGCAAGGGCTAAATGAGGGCGCGGGCGCAATTGGGGAGCCAAAAGTACTGACCCCAGCCCAAGCCCCGCCATTGGCCCCCGCCCGGGGCTAGCCCGCGTACCAGATTCGGAACACCGCGCCGCCCTGGTCGTCGGACACCAGCAGGCTGCCGTCGGGCAGCACAAGCAGGCACACCGGGCGGCCCCAGCTTTGCTGCCCCTGCAGCCAGCCCACCGCAAAGGGCTCGTAGCTCAGGGCCTGGCGGCCGGTGGGGTCTAGCTTCACCAGCGTGATGCGGTAGCCGCTTTTCTGGCTCCGGTTCCAGGAGCCGTGCTCGGGAATGAAAATCTGGTTGCGGTATTGAGCTGGAAACTTGGTGCCCGTGTAGAATTTCATGCCCAGCGCGGCCACGTGGGCACCCAGCTTGCGGGCGGGCTTGGTGTACATGTTGGGCGTTTTGCCGGCACTCAGCTCCGGGTCGGGCACGTCGCCGCCGAAGTAGTACGGGAAGCCGAAGTGCTGGCCGGGCTTGCTGAGCCGGTTCAGCTCATCGGGCGGCACGTCGTCGCCGAGCATGTCGCGGCCGTTGTCGGTAAACCACAGCTCTTTGGTTACAGGGTGCCAATCGAAGCCCACGGTGTTGCGCACGCCCGTGGCTACGTTCTGGAAGCCCGTGCCGTCGGCCCGCAGCCGGTTGATGGTGCCAAAGATGGGCTTTTCGGGCTCGCAGGAGTTGCAGGGCGCGCCCACCGGCACGTACAGCAGGCCGTCGGGCCCGAAGGCGATGTACCGCATGCCGTGCCACGGGTTGCCGGGCAGCTTGTCGTACACCACCACCGGCCTGGGCGGCGTCCGCAGATTGGCCGCGATGTTATCGAAGCGGATGATGCGGTTGATTTCGGCCACGTAGAGGCTGCCCTGCCGCACAGCCACGCCGTTGGGGGTGTTCAGGCCGGTGGCAATGGTGATGACGGCGTCGGCTTTGCCGTCGTGGTTTTTGTCGGGCAGGGCGTACACTTTGCCCTTGTTGCCATTGGCATTCGTGCCCACATACACCGTGCCGTCGGGCCCCACGGCCAGCTCGCGTGCTCCGGGTACGTTCTGCGCAAAGTAGGCAATGCGAAAGCCCTGCGGCAGTTTGATACTGGCCAGGTTCCCCGCCGCTTTGGGTGGTGGCACCGCCCCGGGCGTGGGCTGAGCCCACGCGGTCGCGGGAGCCAGCATCCACAACACCGCCAGCAGCGCGGCAAACAGCAAGGACGGGTTCGTTCTCATAGCCATCAGATTTGCAGGCCTTGGGCCCAAGGAAGAGGTTATGCGAAGCGCTGCGCGTCGTTGCCTTTCTGCTCGCGCAGCAGCCGCTCGTATTCGCGCTGAGTGCGCTGCTCGTAACCGAAGCCGCCGTACGCCGCCACGCCCCGCATTACCAGCCCAATGCCCCAGAATACCGTGGGCCACACGGGCCAGGGCACCAGTTCGTCGTGCCGATGGCTGGTCAGGGCCCAGAGCACCCACAGCCCGGCATTTACCAGCACGTACACCACGAGGTGCGATTGAAACTTGGCGCGGGCTTTGGCCTTTTGCCACAGGTATGGGTCGCGGTTCAGGGGCTCCATGAGGTTGATAATTAAGGGGTAATTGGAATGGTTAGTTAAAAATACGCTTTTTTGAATGCGGCCCGCAACTTGCCGCTACCGAAGCGTCACCGTCGGTTTCCCAAGCAGCAATTGGGGCTGCTGAAGCGTAAGCCGCAGGCAGCCATTTTAAATCAGCTGCGTTCAACCACATTCCCGCATCCACCCGGCTGCCTGCCGCTTTGCCCTGCCCGCCATGCCTTCCACCGACCTCAGCACCCGCATCATGCTCCTTCAGGGCGACATCACCCGCCAGCACGTTTCGGCCATCGTTAACGCGGCCAATTCCAGCCTGCTCGGGGGCGGCGGGGTCGACGGCGCCATTCACCGGGCCGGCGGCCCCGCCATTCTTGAGGAATGCCGCCTTATCCGGGCCAGTCCCGACTACCGCAACGGCCTGCCCGCGGGCCAAGCCGTTATCACGGCGGGCGGGAAGCTGCCGGCGGCCCACGTCATCCACACGGTGGGCCCCGTTTGGAACGGCGGCCACCACGGCGAGCCCGCGCTCCTGGCCAGCTGCTACCGCAACAGCCTGCGCCTGGCCGCCGAGCACCGCCTGACCAGCTTGGCCTTTCCTGGCATCAGCACCGGCATCTACGGCTACCCCAAGCCGGAAGCTGCCAAGATTGCCGTGCGCGAAGTGCGCCGCTTCCTGGCCGAACATGAATACCCCGAAACCGTGGTTTTCGTGGCATTTGACGACGCCAGCCGCCGGCTCTACGAGCAGGAATTGAGCCGCTAAACAGCCGGGCCCGACGACTGGTGAGTCATCGGGCCCGGTTGTTATATTAATAATACAAGTAGTGGGTTAGGCCATTTCCCCTACGCCTTCTACGCGCTGGGCTACCTGCTGCATGAGCCACAGCGGGGTGCTGGTGGCGCCGCAAATGCCCACGGATTGGGCACCGGCCAGCCAGGCTTCGTCGATTTCGCTTTCGTTCTCGATGAAGTAGCTGCGTGGGTTGATGGCATTCACCACCGAGAACAAGGCCTTGCCGTTGGAGCTTTTGCGGCCGCTCACAAACAACACCACGTCGAAATCGACGGCAAACTTGGCTAGCGCGGGCTCGCGGTTGCTCACCTGCCGGCAGATGCTGTCGTTGGCATCAAAGCTATCCAGCTCACCGCCGGCCGCCGCAATGCGGGCTTCCATCAGGGCCTTCATCTTGTAGAAGCCGGCCGTGCTTTTGGTGGTCTGGCTGAAGAGGGTGACGGGACGGGCAAAGTCAATCTGGTCCAGGTCGGCTTCGTTCATCACAATGATGGCGCGGTTGCCGGTCTGGCCCGTGAGGCCGGCTACTTCGGCATGGCCGGGCTGGCCATAAATCACAATCTGGCCGTCCTGGCGCTGGCTCAGGTCGAAGGCGTGCTTCACCCGGTTTTGCAGCTTGAGCACCACCGGGCAGCTGGCGTCAATCAGCTCCAGGTTGTTTTGCAGGGCCAGCTGGTAGGTTTCCGGCGGCTCGCCGTGGGCCCGGATGAGGACTTTGGTGTCGTGGAGCTGGGCCAGTTGCTCGCGGTCGATGATGCGCAGGCCCTGCTGATGCAGGCGCTCTACTTCCATGCGGTTGTGCACAATATCACCCAGACAGTACAGCTGCTGGCCGTGGGCCAGTTCGTCTTCGGCCATTTGAATGGCGAATTCTACGCCGAAGCAATAACCGGAATTCTTATCTATAGTGACCTTCATGCTGGGAGTTTAACACCGCGCGGCGGCAAGGGGTTCGCCGGAGCAAAGGTACGCCTTTGCCGCAGCGCACTCAGCAAAAGTTAGCCCAACTTCCTGCAATGGCTGAGCTTGAAGCCGGCGGTCATTCAGCGTTAAAGGAACGTCCTACCGAGCGCAGCAAATCATCTTGCTCGCGCTTTTTGTCATGCAGAGCGCAGCGAAGCATCTTATCCCCGTCGAACGAGTCGTTGTGGCGTGAGAAGATGCTTCGCTGCGCTCTGCATGACGACTTGACTTTTAATCTCTGCTACGCGTGCGGTGCAAACAGCGCGGCCGACACCCGCTCGAGCACGAAATCCACCTGCTCGTCGATAACGAGGTGGGTGGTATCGAGCAGCACGGCGTCGGCGGCCCGGCGCAGGGGGCTTTCGGTGCGGGTCGAGTCGAGGTAGTCGCGCTTGCGCAGGTTTTCGGCAATGACGTCCAGCCCCACGTGTTCGCCTTTTTCGGCCAGCTCGGCCTGTCGGCGCTGGGCGCGCACGTCCACGTCGGCGGTCATAAACACCTTCACTTCGGCATCGGGAAAGACGGTGGTGCCGATGTCGCGGCCGTCCATCACCACGCCGCGCTTGCGGCCCATGCGCTGCTGCTGGGCCACCATGGCGTGCCGCACCATGGGAATAATCGACACCTCGCTTACGGAGTTGGAAATCACCATCTGGCGGATGTCGTCCTCGCGGTTTACGCCGTCGAGAAACACTTCGTTGCGGCCCGTGCGGCGGTTGCGGCGGAAGCTGATTTGCAGCGTGTGCAGGGCCTGCTCCACTTGGGTCAAATCATCGAACGGAATGTGGTGCTCCAGCAGGTACAGCGTCACGGCGCGGTACATGGCGCCCGTGTCTACGTAGGCGTAGTGCAGGGCGGCGGCTACGGCTTTTGCCGTGGTGCTTTTGCCGCAAGAGGAGTAACCATCAATGGCGATAACGAGTTGTTTCATAACGACGCGGGCGGCCATTGGCCCCGCAAGATTACGAAATCCAGCTCTTACGCGCGGCGGGCGGGGTCTTCAGGCGGCCCGGCACCGAGGCAAAAAAGGCCGCCACCGAGGCGCTTTCTCCCTCATTCAGTTGAGCATCGACTAAATGGAAGGGATTAAAAAAAAATCTGTTGGCCAGCCCAATACCCGTACTACCGTCGCGCCCGGTGCCCCATTCGCCCCCGTACATCTGCACCAGACTCTGCCCGAGGAAGCAGCCCAGGGCCATGATAAAGCCCGGCCGTTCGGCTGGCCCCAGCAGCCCGCGCTGGGCCTGGATAAAATTGGCCAGATGGGCCACGCCTTCGGCATCGAAGGCTTTCAGTTTTAATTGCTGGCGGACCTGTTCGGCAGCAACCAGAAGGGAATCGAGGGGCGTGGGGGTGGCGTCTGGCATAAGGCAAGTAAGGGGGTGACGCAGGTAAGTAAGGTGGTAGCGGCCCAAATGCACAAGGGCCGGGCGGCAGCCCAAGCTGCATCCGGCCGTTGGCAGATTATTTTGAGGGAGCCACGGCTACCGGTCGCAGGGGCAAGGCTCGGCTTTGCCGCGGCCGTGGTGCTTGTACCAGCTGGTTTTCTTTTGCTGCGTGGTGCGGCGGGCGCAGCTGCTCAGGGTGCTGGCGCCCAGGCTCAGCAGCACGAGCAGAAGCAGAAACGACGGGGATTTCCTCATGGCAGGTATTTTACTCAAAGTTAAGGTTCTTTGCGGGCTGAGCCGTTCGGCTTTTCACTACTCTTTGCTTCCCGCATGATTCCCGCTGATTTCTCGCTCACCGCCAACGTTGTCGACATCTTTGCCCGTTCCATCCAGCCGGCCACCATTCGGGTGGCGGGCGGCCGCATTGCCAGCATCACCCCCACCGGCGCCACGGCTCCGGATGCGGCCCTCCCCTACGCCCTGCCCGGCTTTGTCGATGCCCACGTGCACGTGGAAAGCTCGCTGCTGGTGCCCACCGAGTTTGCCCGGCTGGCCGTGACGCACGGCACCGTGGCCACCGTGTCGGACCCCCACGAAATCGGCAACGTGCTGGGCGTGGCGGGCGTGGAGTACATGCTGGAAAACGCCCGCCACTCGCCGTTCAAGTTCTGCTTTGGCGCCCCGAGCTGCGTGCCGGCCACGCCCTTCGAAACGGCCGGGGCCGAAATCACGGCCGCCGACATTGCCACGCTGTTCGAAAACCCTAAAATTGGTTACTTGGCCGAGATGATGAACTGGCCCGGCGTGCTGCACCGCGACGCCGACGTGATGGCCAAAATTGAGCTGGCCCACGCCGCCGGCCGCCCCGTAGACGGCCACGCGCCCGGCCTCCGCGGCCAGGACGCAGCCCACTACGCCAGCGCCGGCATCAGCACCGACCACGAGTGCTTCACCGCGGCCGAGGCCCGCGACAAGCTGGCCGTGGGCATGAAAATTCTTATCCGCGAAGGCTCGGCGGCCCGCAACTTCGATGCCCTGATTGAGCTGATGCCCGAGCACTACGCCAACCTGATGTTCTGCTCCGACGACAAGCACCCCGATACGCTGGTGCTGGGCCACATCAACCAGCTGGTGCAGCGGGCCGTGGCCTTGGGCCACGACGTATTCCAGGTGCTACGTGTGGCCTGCGTAAACCCCGTGAATCACTACAACCTATCGGTGGGCCTGCTGAGCGAAGGCGACCCAGCCGACTTCATCACCGTTTCGGACCTGCAGCAGTTCAACGTGCTGCAAACCTACCTCAACGGCGTGCTGGTGGCCGAAAAAGGAACGTCGCTCCTGCCCCCAGCGCCGGTGGGCGTGGTCAATAACTTTCACGCCCAGCCCGTGCGGGCCGAAGACTTCCGGGTGCCGGTGCCCGGCCCGGGCCAGCCCAACTTGCGGGTTATTCAGTGCTTCGATGGCCAGCTCATCACAGCCCGGGTCGACATGCCAGCGCAGGTAGCAAACGGCCTGGTGGTGCCCGATATCGCCGGCGATGTCCTCAAGCTGGCCGTCATCAACCGCTACCAGCCGCAGGTGGCCCCGGCCGTGGCCTTCATCCGCGGCTTTGGGTTGAAGCACGGCGCCCTGGCCAGCAGCGTGGGCCACGACTCGCACAACATCACGGCGGTGGGCTGCAACGATGCCAGCCTGGCCCGCGCCGTAAACCTGGTGATTGCTGCCAAAGGCGGCCTGGCCGCCGTGGGCGCCGATGGGCAGGAAATTCTGGTGCCGTTGCCCGTGGCCGGCCTGATGTCGGACCAGGACGGGCGCGCCGTGGCCAGCGCCTACGCCGCCGTCGATGCCCTGGCCAAACAGTTAGGCTCTCCCCTGGGCGCCCCGTTTATGACGCTCTCGTTTATGGCGCTGCTGGTCATTCCCGACCTGAAGCTCAGCGACAAAGGCTTGTTTGACGGGCAGCAGTTCGCGTTTGTAGCCGCCGTGGAGTAGCCGCCCCAGCGCTGTTTCTGCTGCTCAAAAGCAATTTCCCGCACCAATTCTGCGTACTAGGGCCCGACCCGGGCCGGCACTGCCAGCGAAAAGCCAGGCAGGCCAGCTCAGAATTGCTTCCTTATATATGATTTACTCGTTTCCATTTCAGTTGCTGCATCAGCCATTCCAGAAATTGAGCTGGCGGGCTGCTCGCCCCGCCTTGTTGCTGCTGTTGGTGGCTGGCCTCGCCCAGCCGGCCCTGGCCCAGAAGTACCGCACGGCCGCGGGCTTCCGCAGCGGCGGCAGTAGCTACGGCATCACCATTCAGCAGCTGGTGCTGCCTAGCACTACGCTGGAAGGCCTGGGCATGCTGGCGCCCCGCGAACGCAGCGCCACCGTGCTGGCCGAGCGCCACTTCGGCATTCTGGGGCCCAGCCTCAACTACTACTTAGGCGCGGGCGGCCACTACGGCACCAACAAGGACGACGGTAACTTCTGGGGCTTCGATGGCATCATCGGGGCCGAGTACAAAATTGCGTTCGTGCCCGTGGTGCTATCCATCGATTTCAAGCCCACCGTCGAATTCCACTCCAGCGACTGGAACCGGTTTCCGACTGGCTTTTCGGTGCGCTACATCATCCTTAAGCAGAAAAACGAAGGCCTTTTCCACGGGGTGTTCGATAAGATTAAGGGAAAATTCAAAGGCCCCGACTCGGAGTGAGTCAGGGCCTTTGAATTTGTTGGGCTATATACTTGAGCTGAATACAGGCGGCCAAGCAGCAGTTATTGTACTGGCAAACCTTGCGTATTGGCCAGAGCTACTGAAAGCGCTTTTCCAGCAGCTTGCGCATCTTTTCTTCGGTGAGCGGCTTGGTCAGGTACTCCACGTTGGGGTACTTAGCCACGCGGGCCGTATCGGCGCCGTGCATGGAGGTGGTGAGCACGGCCATCACCGTTTTGTCCTGCACGGGCTGGGGCAGGGCGTTGTACAGCTCGAGGAATTCGAAGCCGGAAATGCCGGGCATTTTCAGGTCCACAAACACCAGGTCGGGCGCGGGGCCGCGGCTGCCGTTGTCGGCGTCGCCCCAGAGCTGCTCAAACGCCTCATCGGCGCGCGAAAACGTGCTCACGTGGTCGGCAACGGCCAAACGACCCAACAGGCGATTGTTGAGGAAGCTAGTGGTTTCGTTGTCGTCTACCAGTACAATATGATTCAAATTCGCAGACATGTATAATGTTTGATTTCTAGCTTCCACGAAGATACCAGCCCCAGCGCATTCCGGCAATAGCCCAGATTGATTACAACCAGCCCTGGGCGCGCATCCAGTCGTCGTTGTATATTTTGCCGAGGTAGCGGGTGCCGTGGTCGGGCAGGATAATCACCATGGTGTCGTCCTCGGTGAGGTGCTCGCGGGCATATTCCAGGGCGCCGTACACGGCCGAGCCGCACGACCAGCCCACAAACAGGCCTTCTTCCTTGGCCAGGCGGCGCGTCATCACGGCCGCGTCCTGGTCGGTTACTTTGATGAACAAGTCAATCAGGTCGAAGTCCACGTTCTTGGGCAGAATGTCTTCGCCGATGCCTTCGGTTTTGTAAGGGTAGATTTCGTTTTCGTCGAAAACGCCCGTTTCCTTGTATTTCTTAAATACCGAGCCGTAGGTGTCGAGGCCGATGGAAACCACGCCGGGGTTCTGCTCCTTCAGGTACTTGGCCGTGCCGCAGATGGTGCCGCCAGTGCCCACTCCGCACGCGAAATGCGTGATTTTGCCCTCGGTTTGGGCCCACAGCTCGGGGCCAGTGCCCTCGTAGTGGGCGGCGGTGTTCGAGAGGTTGTCGTACTGGTTGGGATAGAAGGAATTGGGCGTTTCCTGGTTGAGGCGGCGAGCTACCGAGTAGTAGCTGCGCGGGTCGTCGGGGGCCACGTCGACGGGGCACACCACCACCTCGGCGCCCACGGCGCGCAGGATGTCCTGCTTTTCCTTGCTCTGCTTGTCGCTCATCACAAACACCGTTTTGTAGCCTTTGGCGATGGCGGCCAGGGCCAGGCCCATGCCGGTATTGCCGCTGGTGCCCTCGATGATGGTGCCGCCCGGCTTCAGGAGACCGGCTTTCTCGGCGTCCTCAATCATGCGGATGGCCATGCGGTCCTTCACCGAATTGCCGGGGTTGAAATACTCTACCTTGGCCAGGACGGTGCCTTTGATGCCGTCGGTGACCTTGTTGAGCTTGACGAGGGGCGTGTGGCCAACGGCCTCGATAACGTGGTTGAAATACATTGAAAAAGGTTGGGTGGGGGAGTTTTCGGGTGAAGGCACAAAGGTAGGAATTTCGACGGCGGGGCGGGGTGCCGCCCGTCGTCCAGCGCGCAGCGAAGCCATTTACCGCTCTTGCGCCAACTGAATTGCACTCAACTGTTCTACTGCGTTAAGGTCCTCTGCTGCGCTCAAGACGCCAAGTGGTTGGTTATTGAACAAAGCACCTTGCCGCGCCCCCAAAAAGCCCTACTTTTGCAGCGCTGTTGCCCAAGCGGGCCACCGGCCTCTCCTCCATTAATTTTCCCAAAATCACCTACGAATGAGCGTTCTGGTCAATAAAGATTCCAAGGTTATCGTGCAGGGCTTCACTGGCTCCGAAGGCTCGTTCCACGCCCAGCAGATGATGGACTACGGCACCAACGTGGTGGGCGGCGTAACGCCTGGCAAAGGCGGCACCGAGCACCTGGGCCGTCCCGTGTTCAACACCGTGGCCGAAGCCGTGGAAAAAGCCGGCGCTGACACCAGCATCATTTTCGTGCCCCCGGCTTTCGCCGCCGACGCCATCATGGAAGCGGCCGATGCCGGCATCCGCGTCATCATCACCATCACCGAAGGCATCCCCACTAAGGACATGATTGCCGTGAAGCACTACCTGAAAGACCGGCAGGGCATCACGATGGTGGGGCCAAACTGCCCTGGCGTAATGACCGCCGGCGAGTGCAAAGTGGGCATCATGCCCGGCTTCATCTTCCAGAAAGGTAAAATCGGCATCGTCAGCAAGTCGGGCACCCTCACCTACGAGGCCGTCGACCAGCTCACCAAAGCCGGCCTGGGCCAGACCACGGCCATCGGCATCGGCGGCGACCCCATCATCGGGACCACCACCAAGCAGGCCATTGAGATGCTGATGAATGACCCCGAAACCGAGGGCATCGTTATGATTGGCGAAATCGGCGGCGGCATGGAAGCCGAAGCCGCCCGCTGGATTAAGGATACCGGCAATATGAAGCCCGTAGTAGGCTTCATCGCCGGCCAGACCGCGCCTCCCGGCCGCCGCATGGGCCACGCCGGCGCCATCGTGGGCGGTGCCGACGACACGGCTGCCGCCAAAATGGCCATCATGCGCGAGTGCGGCATCCACGTGGTGGATTCGCCCGCTGAGATTGGCGAAACCATGCTGCGCGTACTGAGCGGCCAAGAGGCTGAAGTGGTCGCGTAGTTAGCTCAATTGCTTTATCGAACATAAAAAGCCCCGGCCAGCGCCGGGGCTTTTTTTATTTAGCTCAATTTTGAGTTGGGCGCCTTCAGTGGTATTTACAAAAGTCGATATAGAGACGCGACACTTGGCTACGCCGACCTGCGGTTCGCGTCTCGGCGTTGAACGACACTGCACAACTTATCACAACATCAGCAACAAGGAGACGCGAAGTGTCGCGTCTCTACACGTTCAATGGGGATGCTTTCAACTTATATCGGGCTAGTTATCCCCCGAGCTGTCGCCGCCCAGGTTCACCACAATGCCCACTTGAAACACCGAGTTGGCAGCCTTGAGGTACTTGTTGCTACGGAAGCCGAAAATCTGGCCGCTGATTAGCTGCAACTGCACGGGGCCGCCGAGTTCCACGCGAGTGAAGGTGATGGGCTCAAAAAACAGGTTGTTTTCGCCCGGAGCCAGCTGGTCGTTGATGTGGAAGTTGTTGAGCTGCATGTAGCTCATGCGCAGCGCCGCGCCATACGTCAGCGGGAAGTCGTGCTTGAACAGGCGCAGGTTGTCGTTCTTTTTGCGGGCGTAGTTCACCTGGGCAAATACCTTGGAGAGGCTGCCGTTCAGCTTTTTGGTGGTCACTTGGTCGTTGTCGCGCTCGATGCGCTCGGTGCTGCCGCCGCCGCCGCCCACGTACACTTCCAGCACGCGCTTATCGGGCAAGCGCGTGAAGTAGCCCAGGCTGACTTCGCCAAAATCAATGTTCTCGGTTTTAGCCGACTTGTTGCGGTGCAGCGACGAAAATGTGCCGGCCACGCCCAGGTGGTTGGTGAGGGCGTAGGCGCCCTGCATGGCGTAGTTATTGTGCTGGTTGGTGCTCACCGCGCCGTAGAACTCGCCTTCGTGCGTGAGCAGCGGCGCATGCGGCGGCGGCGGAAAGTAGAGCGAAGCACATCCTGTGAGGCCCGAAAGGACAGGTAATAGGGTAAGGCGCAGCAGGTGCTTCATAGAATAGGGTTAGATATAAGAATAGGCAAACCAACGCCTGATACCGCAATTTCGTGTTTAAACCGGACATTACCGCTCATTTTGGTAGTGGGCTAGCCACGCAGGCAAGCCGAACCGTATGAAGGCAAGGAGATTCACCTACCGCCGTGCTCATGTCCGCTACTGCTTTCGACGCCATTATCATTGGTTCTGGCCAAGCTGGCAACCCACTGGCCACGGCCCTGGCCGATGCCGGCCGCCGCGTGGTGCTCATCGAAGAAAACCACCTGGGCGGCTCCTGCATCAACTACGGCTGTGCGCCTACCAAAACACTCATTTCCACCGCCGAGCGCCTACACCAGCTCCGCACCGCCGCCACCGTAGCTGCCCCAGAAGTGCCCAACGCCGCCAGCCTTCGGGTGGACATGGCCGCGGCGGTGGCCCGCAAAGATGTGGTGGTGCGCGCCATGCGTAACGGCACCCGCACCAACCTGACCAAGGAGCACGACCACATCACCGTGCTCGGTGGCCACGCCGCCTTCACCGGGCCGCGCACCCTGCACGTGGCCCTGGCCGATGGCACGACCCAGGACCTCACCGCCCCGCTCGTCTTCATCAATACCGGCACGCGCCCTGCCGTTCCTAATGTGGCGGGACTGGCCGAGGCCAGCTACCTCACCACTACCGAGCTGCTCGACCTCCAGGAACTGCCCGAGCACCTGCTCATTCTGGGCGGGGGCTACATTGGGATGGAATTCAGCCAGATGTTTCGCCGCTTCGGGAGCCGGGTTACCGTAGTGGAAGCGGGAATGCAGCTGCTTGAGCACGAAGACGACGACGCCTGCCGCGGCCTGCAGGAAGCCTTGAGCCAGGAAGGAATCGAGTTTGTGATGGGCGCGCACGCCCACCGCGTGAGTCGCGGCGCCGATGGCCAGCTCACCCTCTCGGCGCATACCAGCCAGGGCGAACGGCGCCTGCGCGGCACCCATTTGCTGGTAGCCACCGGCCGCCAGCCCAATTCGGACAAGCTGGGCCTGGGCTATGCGGGCATCAAAACCGACGAGCAAGGCTACATCCTCGTCAATAACAACCTGCAAACGAACGTGCGCGGCGTGTACGCGCTGGGCGACATTCACCCCGGCTCGCAGTTCACGCACCTCGCCTACGACGACTACCGCATCGTGCGCGACGCCCTGCTGCACGGCCGCAAACGCTCGGCCCGCCAGCGGCCCCTCCCCTACGTGGTGTTTACCGACCCGCCCATGGCCCGTATTGGCCTGAGCGAAGGCCAGGCCCAGGAACAGAACGTGCCCTACCGCGTGGCCACCATGCCAGTGCGCACGATAGGACGTGCCCAGCACACCAGCGAATCGCGCGGCTTCTGGAAAGTACTCGTCGGCAACGACGACCGGCTGCTCGGCGCCACCCTGCTCGGCCCCGAAGCAGGCGAAATCATGGCCATCCTCGAAGTAGCCATGGCCGGGCGGCTCAAGTATCAGCAGCTACAGGACATGATTTTCGCCCACCCAACTTGGGCTGAAGGGTTGAATAATGTGTTTCGGGATTTGAAGCGCGGCGGGAGGTAGCATTAAACTGGCGCGAGTTTATCGCAGCGTAACTCGTGTCTTCTATCCGGGCGAGGCTGCGCCTCGCATTGGAATGACTCACTGAACGGGCCCAGTATCAGCTTGCCGCGATGCGGCAATGGAGGCACAGCCTCCAATCATGCTTAGTCACGAGTTACGCTGCGCTAAACTCGCGCCAGTATTCGAGGATATCGTTTAATGATTGGGGGACTTGAAGCCCCCAACAGGCGGCTTTCGGAGTTTTACTCCGAAAGAGCTAGGGAGTAACAGCCGTTATTTTCGCAGCATCACAACAGCCTCTTCAGGTCGAGATTGGGGTACTACGATGGCTTGTTTATCAAGTGTAAACCGCAGGTTGTTTACGTACTCACATTTGCACGGTTCTTCCATTTTCGTTTCCAAGTAGACGTTGCGTATATCAAATCGACGGTTGGCTGCAGGCACGACAAATCGGTAGTAAACAGCTCGCGCAGTAGTTGAGTCACTCGGAAAGAGCAGCACAAACTGGCGTTTAGATATATACAATGTCTTTGTTGGCTGCTGGGCACCGACAACAGCCGCTTGTCGAAGGGTGTCAACAGGTTGGGTTAATCTTCCATCGCTGTATCGCACGGCGTACACAGACCGCTCTTCAGCACGAGTAAAGCCATTGCCATTCAATGTATCGGGGCTTAGCTGAAAGTAGGCTATTCCGGACCTCGGCAAGCCCACGCACGGGTCGAAGCAGCACCCGGACAAGGTAACTAATCCCCACAAGCAAACAACGGCTGAACAAGTGAACTTCATCATTGGAAAGTTAACGCATTAATGCAAAACCCCCGCGCCAGCCAAAGCCGACGCGGGGGTTTCTATTGTTGCTTAGGCAGCTGCCAAACTACTACATATTGTTTACAATCTCCTGGCCGAATTCGCTGCATTTCAGCAGCGTAGCGCCTTCCATCTGGCGTTCAAAGTCGTAGGTTACGTGCTTCTTGGCGATGGCGGCTTCGAGACCTTTGTTGATGAGGGCAGCGGCTTCTTTCCAGCCCATGTGCTCAAGCATCATTACGCCGGAGAGGATAACCGAACCGGGATTCACCTTGTCCTGGTTGGCGTACTTGGGCGCGGTGCCGTGGGTGGCTTCAAAGATGGCGTGGCCGGTTACGTAGTTGATGTTGGCGCCCGGCGCGATGCCGATGCCGCCTACGATAGCCGCCAGGGCGTCGGAGATGTAGTCGCCGTTCAGGTTCAGGGTAGCCACTACCGAGTACTCGGCGGGGCGCAAGAGAATCTGCTGCAGGAAGGCATCGGCAATGCTGTCCTTGATGATAAGCTTGCCCTGCTCCACGGCCTGCTTTTGCAGGGCGTCGGCCACGGCCACACCTTGCTTGGCCACGATTTTGTCGTACTGCGCCCAAGTGAACACCTTGCTGCCGAACTCCTTCTCAGCTAGCTCGTAGCCCCAGGTCTTGAAGGCACCCTCGGTGAACTTCATGATGTTGCCCTTGTGCACAATGGTCACCGACGGCTTCTTGTTGGCCAGCGCGTAGTTGATGGCGGCGCGCACCAGGCGCTCGGTGCCTTCCTTGCTCACCGGCTTAATGCCGAACGAGGACGACTCGGGGAAACGGATTTTCTTCACGCCCATTTCGTCCTGCAGGAATTCCAGCATTTTCTGGGCCTGAGGCGTGCCGTTCATGTACTCGATGCCGGCGTAGATGTCCTCGGTGTTCTCGCGGAAGATGACCATGTCGGTCAGTTCCGGGTGCTTCACCGGCGAGGGCACGCCGTCGTAGTAGCGTACGGGGCGCACGCAGGCGTACAGGTCCAGTTCCTGGCGCAGGGCCACGTTCAGCGAGCGGATGCCGCCGCCCACGGGCGTCGTCAGCGGGCCTTTGATGCCCACCAGGTATTCGCGGAAAGCATCGAGGGTTTCGTTGGGCAGCCAGTTGCCGGTCTGCTTGTAGGATTTCTCACCAGCCAGCACTTCTTTCCACACGAGCTGCCGCTTGCCTCCGTAAGCCTTCTCAACCGCCGCGTCGAACACAAGCTTGGAAGCATGCCAGATGTCCGGACCGGTACCGTCGCCCTCGATGAAGGGAATGGTGGGTTTGTCCGGTACGTTCAGCTTGCCGTTTTTAATGGTGATTTTTTGCTCTGCCATGTGGGGTCGTGTGTTAGGCGTGTTCGTTTGTTTAATTAGATTCTAGCGGGGAATCCTCACCCCTTAGCCCCTACTCCAGGAGAGCAGGCAGACTATTTTTAGGTTTAATTTCTAACCTTAGAACCGGTTTCAGCCCACTTTTCAGCTTGGCTAGAAACTAGTCCCCCCTCTCTTTGGGAGAGGGGGGCTAGAGGGGTGAGGTCCCCCATTGAGCGGTAGTGGCTAATACCCGAAGATTTCCTTCAGCGTGAGCTGCTGTACCGTCCCGTACTTGGCCAGCTCCTTGAAATTGAGCCGGTCCTTCGAGCCAATCACCAGAATCACCTGGTTCTGGCCTTTAATCTTGGCCTGTTGAAACTTCTTTAATTCATCGAAAGTCATTTTCTGCGTGCTGGCGTACACGTCGCGGCGCAGGTCGTAGTCGAGGCCCAGGCGGCGGGCCCGCTCGTAGCTCAACAGTACGTTGCCTTTGGTAATGCGTTCGGTGCTGATGCTGTTGCGGATGGCATTTTTGGCAATTTCCAGGTTGGCTTCGGCCACGGGCATGTCGGTGAGCAGGGCTTCCATCCCGGCCATGGCCTCGGGCAGCTTGTCGCTCTGCGTGCCGATGTAGCTCAGGTTGTAGTTGGAGCGGCCCAGCTTGTTGGCATTGGAATAACCGGAATAGGCCGAATAAGCCAGCGCCTTGCTTTCGCGCAAATCCTGAAATACGATGCTGCCCATGCCACCCCCGAAATACTCGTTGTAGAGCGCGACGGTGGGCACCAAGTCCTTGCTATACAAGTCGCCTTTGGTCAGGAACAGGATTTCGGCCTGCACCATGTTGTAGTCCACCCAGTACACCTTTTTGTCTTTCAGGGGTTGCTCGGCAAAGTCTTTGGCAGCCGGCACGGAGGTGAGCTTGGCGGGCGTGCGGTGCTCTGCTTTCAGCACGGCCACCGTGCCTTCCTGCGGACGTGGACCGTAGTACAGTACGCGGTGCTGATAAGTCGGCAGTTTCTTAATCAGCGCTGTGAGCTGCTCGGGCTTCAGGGCCTTCAGTTCCTTCTCGCTAAGAATGTTCGTGAACGGGTTTTTCGGACCATACTTCACGTAATTCACCAACGCCGCATTCAAAATCACCTGCTTGCTCAGCTTGGCATCTTGGCGTGATTTCAAGATGCCGGCCACCATGTTTTTCAGGGCCGCAGCATCGGGTTTGGGCGCATTCAGCAATTGTTCAAACAGTTGCAAGGCCGGTTGCAGGTTGTCATCGAGACCGTTCAAGGTCATGGAAATCCGGTCAGACCCACTGGTTACGTTGAAGGAACAGCCCAATTTGTAGAACTCCTGCTGCAGCTGCTCCGCCGAATACTTGCCAGCGCCGAGGTACTGCAGGTAGTCAGCGGCCAGGCCCCAGCGGGGGTCATTGTTGGTGCCCAACTCGACTACGTAGGATAAGTTGAACAACCCGTTTTCGGCGTTGTGCGTGTAGTACAGCGGCAGGCCGGGCTTAATTTCCGTCTGCTGAATATCCTTTTTGTAATCGACGAATACCGGCTGCAGTTCCGAGCTCGGCATGGCCGTCAGCTGTTTGTAATAAGCAGAGGCCGCGTCGCGGTTGGCCGGCACCGGGGTAATGGCTGGCTTCACCACCTTCACCTTGTTGGGGTCAACGCCGTTGCGCTTGAACACGGTTACGTAGTTCTGGCCGTAATTGTCGTTGGCGAACTTCACCACTTCCGCCTTGGTAATGGTGGCGAAATCGTCTTGCTGCTTGAGGTAGTCTTTCCAGTCGACGCGCTCAATAAACGCTTCGTACATGGCGCTGGCGCGGGCTTCGTTGCTTTCGTAACGCTTGGTGCGGTCCAGTTTGTCGTTGTTGATGATGGCGGGAATCAACCAATCGGGGAAGTTGCCTTGCTTCACCTTGTCCAACTCGGCCAGCATCAGCGCTTTCACTTCTTCCAGCTTCTGCCCTTGGCGGGGAGCCCCTTGCAGGGTATGGGTCGAATAATCGACCATGGGCTCAAACGAGGAATAGGCTTGCAATACCTTTTGCTGCTGGTTCAGGTCGAGGTCCATCAGGCCGGCTTGGCCATTGCTTAGAATGGCATCGAGCATCTTCAGGCGCAGGGCATCGCGGGTGGCCTTACCGGGCAGCCGGAAGCCCACAACCACGTTCTCGGCCTGTGGCCCCAGCACCTCGAGGTTGATGGGCGCAGTGATGGGCTTTTCCACCGGCGGCGTAAACGCCGGGGCCGGCTTGCCAGGCAACGAGCCGAAACTTTTATCAATCAGCCGAATAGTCTGGTCGTAGTCCAAGTCGCCGCTCAGGCACAGAGCCACGTTGCTTGGCACGTAATACTGGGTGAAGTACTTCTTGATTTCGGTGATGGACGGATTTTGCAGGTGTTCAATCGTACCAATTGTCGTCTGCGTACCGTAGGGATGCGTGGGGTATAGCGCCGCATCCAATACTTCGCGCTGCTTCCAAGAATCCGTATCTAGGCCGCGGTTTTTCTCCTCGTACACCGCTTCCAGCTCCGTGTGAAACAGGTGCGGCACCATTTCCTGCAGGCGCTCGGCCTGGATGGCGGCCCACTTCTCGAGCTGGTTGCTTGGAATGTCTTCCTGGTACACCGTTTCCTCGTTGGAAGTGTGCGCGTTGGAGCCCTTGGCCCCGATGGCGCCCATCACCTTGTCGTACTCGTTTGGCACGGCGTAGCGCGCGGCCACACCCGAAATCGAGTCAATCTGGTGGTAGGTGCGCTTGCGGGCGGCGGGGTCGTTGCGCTGGCCGCGGTACACCTCATAAAGCGCCTCGATTTTATCAAGCTCAACTTTCTCCTTGGCCCAGTCCTGCGTGCCCAATTTTGAGGTACCCTTGAACACCATGTGCTCGAGGTAGTGCGCCAGGCCGGTGGCGGTGGCGGGGTCGTTTTTGGAGCCGGCGCGCACGGCCACGTAGGTCTGGATGCGCGGGGCGTCTTTGTAATCGGATAGGTAAACCGTCAGGCCGTTATCCAGTTTATAGATACGGACTTGCAGCGGGTCGCCGGGCACCGTTTCGTAGCGGTATTCCTTCGGGGCAGCAGGCGCAGCAGCTGGGGCAACAGTGGCTGCCGAAGCAGTAGTAGCTGGCTTGCTCGATTGGCACTGTGTAGCAAGACCTAGCGCCGCCAAGGCCGGAAACAGCAGCAAAAAGTTGTTTTTCACGAAGGGCGCGGAACGGTAGCCGAAGGGATTCAAAAAACAAAGGTAGCTGGCTGATAGGGGAATAAAAAACGAATTTTTCAGCTAACTTGCCAGTTTGCTCTGTCCTGAAGCTGGACGCTCCGGTCAGCCCAGAATTTCCCCCAAACGTTTGCGGTAGAATTGAGCTCAGTAATGGGCTCTTGAAACGTTACCAAGACCGAGGCGCCGCTTCATGTAAAAGCTCCTAATCCGCACCATTTGAATCGGCTGTCATGCAGAGCGGAGCGAAGCATCTTCTCACGCCTGACCGTTCCTCGGCGATAAGATGCTTCGCTGCGCTCTGCATGACAGACGGCTTACAGCTGATTTCATACTGATGCTTAGCATCGGCAGCTATAACTAGCTTTTCCTAGTACGCCGCCTTAAAAGTCGGCTTCTAAGCCCAAGCGTTGCTTGGCCTCGCGCAGGGCGGGAAATCGCTCGGCCAGGTACTCGAACTTGTCGGTGGCCGTGTAGAGCTTGCGGGCCGTGGGCGCGGCAGTAGCCACCACGGGCTGCACCGTGAGGCGCGGGTGGCCCGTGCGGCGGCGCAGCTCCGCTAAAAATTCCACCCGCATGTCGTTGAACTGGTCCACCTGAATGGGGTTATCCACGCTCAGCTCAATCATGTGCTCGGCGTTGGCCGTCACCGGGCGGTTCAGGACCCAGAACTCGCTCATGCGGTCCTGGGCGCGGCGCTCTTCGGCCAGTTCCTGCCATACACGCTGCAGCAAAGCGGGGTCGATGGGCGCCACTGGCCCGCTGGTAAACTGGGGCTCGGCCGCTACCGAAGCCGCGGCCGGTCCGGCTGCTTTCTTGCTGCTCAGGTCCTTCAGGCTGGGCATTTTGCTGGCCAGGCTGGGAATTTTGGCGAAGGCCGCCGCGGGCGTGGGGCGCGGCGTTGGCTCAATGCCTTCAAAGCTCGGCACGCCGATTTCGACGTGCGGCAACGTATCGCGCATCTGGTGGCGCTCGGTGATGGCCGGAACTGGCTCAACCTCAATACTGGGCGTGTCGTGCAGCTCTTCCACGCCGTTGTCCACGGGCAGCGGCTCTGGGCCGTCGGCGGGCGGCGCAACGCGCCCAGTAGGCATCGCCTCAAACTCAGAAAAAGAAGCAGCCGGTGGCTCCGCAACTATAGCCGCCGGAGTGATGGCCGCTGGCGTGGCAATGGGCGCGTATTGAGCATGGCCGTTGCCGTTGCCGCTGGGGGCAGGCGCCGGGCTGGACACTTCGGTTGAGCCGCTTAGGACACTAGTTTTTTTTTTAGCCTCGCCGTTGCCGGCAGGACTCAATTCGCGGACAAACTGCACGGCCCCGTTCAGGTAGGCCAGCTTCATCAAGGCCAGTTCCACGTGCAAGCGCTGGTTTTTGGCTTGCTTGAATTCGCGGTCGCACTGGCTAATGAGGTTCAGGGCGGAGAGCAGGAAAGCCAGCGGCGCGGCCTGGGCCTGCTCCACGTACTTCTGCTTAATGCCGTCGGACACTTCCAGCAGCTGCACCGTCACGGCGTCTTTGCACACGAGCAGGCCGCGCAGGTGCTCGGCAGTGCCCACCACGAAGTTGTGCAGGTCGAAGCCGTTCTGCATCACCTCATCAAGCAGCAGCAGCGCGGCCGAGAGGTTTTCGGTCAGCAGGCTGTCAATGAGCCGGAAATAGTAGTCGTAGTCGAGGATGTGCAGGTTTTGCACCACCTCTTTATAAGTCAGGTTGTTACCGCCAAAGGTGACCATCTGGTCGAACATCGACAGGGCATCGCGCAGGCCGCCGTCGGCTTTCTGGGCCAGCAGGTGCAGGGCGTCGTCTTCGGCCGTGATTCCTTCCTGGGTGGCCACGTAGCGCAGGTGCCCGCGCATGTCTTCCACCTTGATGCGGCTGAAGTCGAAAATCTGGCAGCGCGACAGGATGGTGGGGATAATCTTGTGGCGCTCGGTGGTGGCAAGGATGAAAATGGCGTAGCTCGGCGGCTCCTCCAGCGTCTTGAGAAAGGCGTTGAAGGCGGCGTTTGAGAGCATGTGCACCTCGTCGATGATGTAGATTTTGTACTTCCCGGCCTGCGGGGCATAGCGCACCTGCTCCACCAGCGAGCGGATGTCTTCGACCGAGTTGTTGGACGCCGCGTCCAGCTCGTGCACGTTGAACGAGGCGTTTTCCTGGAAGGCCACGCACGAGGCGCAGGTACCGCAGGCCTCGGTTTCGGCTGAGAGGTTGGTGCAGTTTATCGTCTTGGCCAGGATGCGGGCGCAGGTGGTTTTGCCCACCCCGCGGGGGCCGCAAAACAGGAACGCCTGGGCCAGGTGCTGGCTCTGAATGGCGTTCTGCAGCGTGGTGGTGACGTGCTGCTGCCCCACCACGCTGCGAAACGTGGAAGGACGGTACTTGCGGGCCGAAACGACGAAATTATCCATAAGTTCTGTCTACAAAGTTACCCAAAAAAGGGCGGCTTTGGAAGCGGTTTGGCTTAGCAAACCGTAACGCTTTGGCCGTCTGTCATGCTGAGCTGGCGAAGCATCTTATCACGGTTGAACGAATTGTTTGAACGTGATAAGATGCTTCCTTCGTCAGCATGACGGGCGCTAAAACCTCCACATTAACGGAAACCTTCCCTCCTCCCCCATCGTTTCCTGTTCAACGCGTACCTTCGCGGCCCGCTTAGCCTTTCGAGGCGACCACGGGACTCGTTCTTTACCATTTGGGGATGACCGGAATTGACAGCTTGCGCAAATTGCGGGTAAGCGTGCCAGGAGTTGATGGAAGCTCTCCTGTCAAAAAATCTATCAAACAACAACTGGCGACTATTCGTACGCCATGGCTGCCTAGTTCAGAATTAGGTAATTGCCATCGTTCCGCCCGGGTAAGTTTCTACACCTGGGAGTTCGGAGCGTCGTAAGTAGAAAATAGCCTTCGAGGAACTGTGACTCGGGGGCGAAACCCAACTGCAGCTAGGGGCGGTGCAAAGGCCTGATGTGCGCCTGTACCGCCATGAAAATCCAAGCATAGATACGCACGTAGAAAGCACGTCGATTTCCTTGTCTGGACCAGGGTTCGAATCCCTGCATCTCCACTTCAAAACCCCGTTTGCGGCTCGCAAGCGGGGTTTTTCTGTTTAGCCCGGGTTGCGAATCACTACCGAGTAGCCTCGCATCCCTATTGACTCTGCCTGCCTTGGCTATCGCAAACGCTGCAAAGTGCATCCCCGGCATTGGCTTTCAGTTTGTTTCGTTGCGGACATTAGAAAAACAACAGACACTTATATGCATAAAGAATCTGCATGCATTCCAAACCAACCCAGGCGCAAATCCACTACACGCACTACAGTGTAATATGAAATAACCGTTATATTACAGGTGGCGCATTCAAGGTCAATCTAATAATTGAAACCATAATTATTTGTAATTATCTGAAATTCAGCATTTTAATTAACCAAAAGCTAATATAATTTTAGCGGAACAAATTTTAATTAATTGTGTTTTTCTCATAAAAGCTGAGCCTAAAGGCTTTGAGGGTAGTTGGGCTTGGCAATACAGGACGTCCGTTCTGGATTGACTTCGAGTGCTTGGCTTTTAGGCACGCTATTTCCAACGATGCCAGCACCTAGCAGTAGGCGCTGCATAAAACCCATAAAGTTGTTTGCATGAAAAAAATGCCCCTATTCTTGGGTGTGGCCCTGGCCGCGCTCACACTGGCCTCCTGCGAAAAGGAATTGGAACAAGTACATGGCTCACCTAAATCTTCCGCCGCCGCGGCGGTGCTGGCCCGGCCCGACTTGCTCACCACCGGCGCCTGGCACCAAACCGGCCTGACGATAAGCGCGGCCAATGAAGCCAGTAAGCAGGTGATGACGTCTGACCTGTTTCCGCATACCAAGCTATCCCTGCTGGTTACCAGCGCGACGTACAAGGCCGACGGCACGTATTCGCTGCTGCGCGGCGTTCATTCCAATGGCCAGGCCTCTGAGCCAATTGATGGCACCTGGCGCCTGAATGCAGGTGCAGATTCGCTGATTGAAACCCATGCCGACAATACGCGGCGCTTGGCCGTAGCCGAGCTAACGGACAAGGCCATGCGTCTAACCTACACCGAGCCTTCTGCCGACGGCAAGGGAGCTACGAGCACCTATATTTTCTCGCACTAATTCCGTTTTTTTTGTTAAGAGACCCGCACCGCCCGGCCAGTTTGGTCGGGCGGTGTTTTTCATAGACCCGCCCACAGAAAGACTGTCGATTCCCTTGTCTGGCCCACGGTTCGGATTCCTGTATCTTCACTTAAAAACCCCGTTTGCGGCTCGCAAGCGGGGTTTTTCTTTTCACCCGCTTTACGTTTTGAAAGGCTCAGGGCTACTGGTCAGCTGGAAATTATGATTTGCGCGTTTTTAGGAATTATCGTTTTAAATCATATAAATTGTTTATACATTGCAAAAACAACTTCACCTTTAACCACTTTCTTCATGCCCACGTTAACCACCAGCATCAGCGACGAAATCCGGCGTGCCAACGCCACCTTTGAGGCCAACTTTGAGCGGGGCGACGCGGCCGCCGTTGCGGGCCTATATACTCCCAACGGCGTGCTGCTCCCCACCGGCATGGAGCCCATCGAGGGACCAGCCGGCATCCAGGCCTTCTGGCAGGGCGCCATGGAAATGGGCATCAAACGGGTGAAGCTGCATACCCGGGAAGTAGAACAGCTGACCGACACCGCCATTGAGCTCGGCAATTACACCCTGTATGGGCCACAAGACACGCAACTGGACCAGGGTAAATACGTGGTGGTCTGGAAGGAGCAGGAAGGCCAATGGAAGCTTCACCAGGACATCTGGAATACCAGCCAGCCGGCGCCGGCTCAATAAGCCAATGCGGATGAGCAAACAGTTATCTGCAATTAGATAACCCAATAGGGCTCCGGAAAAAATCGACTTTGTTTCCGGAGCCCTATTGGACTTAAAGCAATCCTGTTTCGACTTTTAAAAGCCCTCACCTGCTAATCGAAGCCGGTTTATTGCACCAGTTGGGCGAATAGCCGCGTCAGGGTTTCGCCGGCATCGGTGCAGAGGCCGGGGTGCACGGGCGAGGTTTGCACGATGGTGCTGCGCGTAGCCGTGAGCCAGCGAAACCGCTCGGCAATGGGAAACTGGCCAATGGTGCCCCCGGTGGCGCGGCCCTGGCAGATGCGCTCGAAGGCGTGCAGGCGGGCGTTTAGCTCGTCCAGGTCTAGGCCGTTGGCGAAGGCGCGCAGGCGGGCTTCGGGCAGCTCGTACCGGGTTTGCAGAAAGCCCAAAGACCGGCAGTACACGATAACGCCGACGTTGAGAAACTCTTCGCGCTCCACGCGGGGCACCACGCGCAGCACGGCGTACTCAAATAAGTGCTTGTCGGGCATCTTGGGCTTCCTGAACAAAGGTTTCTGATGCCGCCAGGCGGGTTTCCAAGAAGCGGACGTAGTCGGTGCGCTGCTCGTCGGGCGAGGCCTCGTTGTGGGCCAGCCATTCGTCGGGCACCAGCGCCACAATGGCGCGAATGCGCGCGGGCGTGAGCAGGGCGCGGCTCTCGGCGTCTACCGCGGCCAGCTCGCTGGCCTGGGGCAGCAGCACGTGGGCCTTAATCTGGGGAAACGGGCGGGGGCGCGGCTGGGCCCAGTCGGGGCCGGCGTGGTGCACGTAGAGGGCCGCGCCGTGGTCGATGAGCCACAGCTCCTTGTGCCACATGAGCATGTTGGTGTTGCGGGCGGTGCGGTCCACGTTCAGCGTCAGGCTGTCGAGCCACACGATTTGCGACGCCAAGCGGGGGTCGATGGTGGTGACCAGCGCATCGTAGGTGATGGCGCCGGAGAGGAAGTGCAGGGCCAGGTTGCGGCCGGTGCTGGCGCGCAGCAAATCCTGGATTTCCTCGTCGGGCTCGGTGCGGCCGAAGGCTTCGTCGAGCTCACAAAACACCAGCTCGGGCACGCGCAGGCCCAGCACCCGGGCCAGCTCGCCCACAATTAGCTCGGCAATGAGGGCCTTCACCCCCTGCCCTGCGCCCCGAAACTTGAGCACGTAGAGAAAGCCGTCGTCGGCCTCGACCAAGGCGGGCAGGGAGCCGCCTTCGCGCAACGGCGTCACGTAGCGCGTCACGGCCACGGTTCGAAGTTCTGGGGCACTGGTTGCCGGCATACCGCGCGAATGGTTAAAGGGTCCGTGCAAAGGACGGACAATTCCGCAACCTGGACAATAAAAGCGCCCCACCGAACGGAGTTAAAGCATCCCACCCGCTTCGTTGCAGCGAAGGAGCGTACTCACCAACCAGACAGGATGCTCGTGGGGAGATGCTTCGGCCCCGCCCAGCGGGGCGGTTTTGCTGAAGGCTGCGCCTTTACGGGGCGCCGGGGGCTATTTCTTGCGCAGCGTGAGGTAGTCGAGGTAATACAGCACCTTCACCGACACCGAGTTGTTGTGCGGCGTGTTGATGGTGTTGTTGAAGTTGTCGAAGTAAAGCGGCGTGGCTTCCTCGGCTTGCAAATAAGTGGAGCCGGCGTTTTTCCAGACCACGCTGATTTGCGAGCCCGGCGCAAACCACCACGAGTACACGGCGTCCACGTTGAAGGCGTTGTAGGTGTTGTCGCGGTTGCGCTGGTAGGTCACCGGCGTCTCCTCGCCGTTGGGCCCGAGGGTGGTAAAGTCGGCGTAGTGCACGTTGCTGATGTAGTGGCGCAGGCGCAGCGTAAACGACATGCGGTTGGTGAAGGTGTAGGCCGTGGACACGACGTTGGACACGGTCACCACGTCGCGCCGGCCCAGCAGGATGGCGCCCAGCAGCGGCCGGTCGAGCGGCTGGCTGGCATCGAGGCCGCCGTTAACATAGCCGATTTGGTTGTCCTTGTAGCCCCAGTCCAGGGTGTAGCGGAACGTGAGGTGGTCGTTGACGCGGTAGCGGGGGTAAATGCCCACCCCGTAGCCCGTGCGCACGGGCCGGCCCGGCACCCGCTCGTCGGTGGCAAAGCGCCGGATGCCGGCGTTGGCGTTCAGGGCCCATTTCTTGCGCGAGTCGGAGTTGAAGAAACCGCTGATGTTGAGGCTGGCCGGCAGGCGCACGTAGTACTGGCCGAGCGGGTAGACGCGGGGCTCAAAAAAATCGTGCTGCACGGCGTCGGCGTTCAGGTTGAAGCCTACTTGCAGGAAGCTTTTGGTGAAGGTGGTGTTGGCGCCAGAGTAAAAGCTGATGCCCTGGTAGAGAGTGGGCCGGTACAGCAGCGTATGGCTCACGCTGGCGTAGGTGTAAAGGTTGTTGACCTTCCAGAAGGGCTTGAACTTGTTGTAGCTGAGGTCAATGCCCTGCGAGATGTTGTTGTTGCCGAACAGGATGCCCAGGTCGTTGGGGTTGTAGGCGTCGGACTCGATGCCGTGGTTCAGGCTCCAGGTAAAGTTGCCGCTGATTTTGCTCACCCCCACCTGGTACTTGTAGCCGTCCTGGTCGTTGATTTGCTCGGTGCTGCCGAAGGCCAGGCCCCGGCGGCGCGAGTACACCACGCGGCCGTCCACAGCGTAGGCATTTTTCTTATTGGCGAAGCGAAACAGCCCACCGGTCACGTTGGCGTCGTAGGTCTGGCCGGCGCGCGTCACGTTGGTGTTGATGAGCGAAACGTAGGAGTTGTTCTTCAGGCTCTGGTCGAGCACCGCGATGCTGTAGTTGGAGAACGGCTGGGTGAGCACCTCGCGCTCTTCGCCCGTTTCCTGGTTGCGAACGGTGGCGTACACGTCGTTGCTCAGGGCGTTGAACACCCCGATGCCCAGCCCCTTGCTGGTGCGGCCCGATACTTTGGTGGCGTTGAGCAGCGGCGTTTCGGCGGGGTTGCGCACGATGCGCTCGTTGGGGCCGGCTTGCACGTTGTAGAAGCCCACCGGGGTGGCGCCCACCCGGCGCGAATAAAACAAATTGCCTTTGTTGAACAGCTCGGTGCCTTCGGTAAAGAAGGGCCGGTTTTCGTTGAACTGCACTTCAAAGGGCGAGAGGTTGAGCACCTGGTTGTCGCTCTGCACCTGCCCAAAGTCGGGCACCAGCGTGGCGTCGAGCGTGAAGCTTTCGTTGATGCCCCACTTGATGTCGGCCCCGCCGTTGAAGCTGGTGGTGGTGCGCTTGGTGCCTTCGGCGTTCAGGGGGTTGTGGTTGACGTAAGCCGACACGTAGGGTGTGAGCGAGAGGCGCAGCGGCGGCTTCAGGTCGCGCAGGCCGGTGAGCTCGCCCCACTGGTTCACGAAGCCCGACACCTGGGGCTTCACCTCGTTCCAGAAAAACTGCTGGTTTTCGCGCTTGCGCTGGCGGGCAAAGTTCAGGCCCCAGAGCTGCTCGGGCGCCCCGCTGAAGCGGATGGCCGAGTACGGAATGCGCAGTTCGGCTACCCAGTCGGTGCCGCGCTGCACGGCGCGGCTTTCCCACACCGCATTCCAGTTGCCGTCTTCGCCCCCGGCCGGCGAATAGCGCGCATCGAGCTGCACGCCCGAAGCCGTGACCGTAAAATTGTAGCCGTTGAGCTGGTCGTGGTAGGTGTCGATGAACACGCTGAACAAGTCGGAATTGCCGAAATTATCCCGTGCCGTAAGCTCCCGCAGGATGGAGTCCTGCGAGATGTCGTGCATGACGGCCCCCACGTACAGGGCGGCGTCGTCGTAGAGCACGCGCACTTCGGTCGGGTATTTTTCGTGCGGGCCGGGGTTGGGCCGCTGCTGGATGAAGTCGGTGGCAACGGGCGCCTCGCGCCAGGCCGCCTCGTCGAGCACACCATCGATTTTCACGGCTTCGCGGAGGCGCACCGCGCCCAGCTGGCGCTTGGGCCCGGCCGTGGCCGTGGGAGCAGCCGCGGGGGCGGCGGTTTGGGCCAGGGCATTGGGCAAGGCCAGCCCAAGAAACCCGATAAATAGAAAGAAAGCGCGCAGAGAAAAGGTGCTGGTCATAGCAGAAAGAAGTGTGGTGGATATAGATGCAAAACGGCGCACACGGTTGCCCAACTCTTCGGACGCCTCCAAAAAAATCAGGAAAACTCGTTCTTAAAGGCTGGCCATCAGGACGCACGAATGCGGGTGGCCGCCGGTGTGGCGCCCTTTTGCGTGGAAACTCCCGCCTTGTGGAATGGTTACTTGCGCTTGCGGAAATACACGTCGTTGCTGATGGATTCGAGCTTGACGAGCGGGCCGCTGCCCTTCAGGGTGCCGCGCAGCTGGTAGCCCACCATGGGGTTTTTCTGCGGGGTTGAGCTAAACGCAATGTCCTGGTCGGTGTACACCTCGCCCGTGATGGTTTTGAGGGCCAGCTCGGCGCCCTTGGTAGCAGGCCAGGCCACGTCCACAAAGCCGCTCAGAGACTTGGCCTCGATGGCCCCGGTGAGGCCCACGATGTCGATGTTGCCACTGAGCGTGCTCACGTGCAGGGCCACATCGGCGGGCACGGTGATGTCGTACTCAATCAAGGCGCACACCTGGTTCACTACGCGGCCGTCGTGGTCGCGGGCGCCGCCGTTTTTGCCGTTGGTGATGTACGTATCGCCGTAGTAGGAGCCGCCGTTGGGGCAGTCGCCGGGCTCGGCTTTGCGCAGCATTTCCTTGTCAAACTCCGAGGTCAGCTTCAGCTCCTCGCCGGCCGGCTCCAGGGTGAGCAGCAAGGCATCGTTGAGCTTGTTTTGGTTGATGCTGACGGAGGCCTTCACGGTCATTTTGCCGCTGGCCCCGGCCCGGATGTGGATGTTGCTGGCCTGCCGCAGGTTGAGAAACACCCGCTGGCCGGCCGTTAGATTAGCGCTTTTTTCGATGATTTTTTGGGCCGTAGCCTGCTGGACGCCGCTCGCGGCAATGACCAGCAACAGGAAGAATATAAGGCGGCGCATGATGCAGAAAATGAGAGGTGAAAGGCTGGGGTTGAGTGATAGTGGAGCGGGAAAAAGAACGTCATGCAGAGCACCGTCTGTCATGGTGAAGAGCCGTTTGTCATGCTGAGCGTAGTGAAGCATCTTATCACGTCACAACGTTTCGTTCAGCGAGGATAAGACGCTTCGCTACGCTCTGCATGACACGAGGCGCAGTGAAGCCGTCTTTTTAAAGCTTCAGGCTACTTGGCTTTGCGGACAAAAACGTCGCCGCTCACGGTTTTGAGTGACAGTTGGTTGCCGCCGCCGTTGATGGTGCCGTCAACCACCTGGCCGCCCACGTGGCGCATGCTGGCGTCCTGGCCTTTGCCCAGGTTCAGGTCGAAGTCGGTGTACACCTCGCCCGAAACCGAGCGCAGCTTCAGCGTGGCCTTGGTGTTGGCGGGCATGCTCACGTCCACATCGCCGCTCACGGTAGAAATGGAGCTGGGACCCTGGCGCAGCGGGGCAAAGCGCACCTGCACGTCGCCGCTCACGGTGTTGGCCACCACGGGGCCGGCCACGTTGGTGAGCTTGATGTCGCCGTTTTTCACGTTTATCTCGAGGTCGCCGGTCACGTCGCGCACGGCCACGTCGCCGCCGTTCCAGTTGGTCTGGTTGTACTGCACAGTAGAGTTGCGCGGAACACGAATGGTGTAGTTGGCGTCTTTGCGCGAGGCCCGCACAATGTGCACGGTGTTGTCCTGCTGCGTCACGGCCAAGCCGATTTTGGTGTTGTCCACGGCCGAGTTGTAGATGGGGCGCAGGCCCTCGGCGCGCTTGGGTGTTTCTTCGTAGCCGTCGCCTTTTATCACCAGCTCGTTGCCGTCGATGCCTTCCACCGTCACGTCGCTGCCCTGCATGTCGATGATGATTTTGCGGTCTTTGCCGCCGAGTTTGGTGCGGTATTCCTGGGCGTGCCCGGCCTGGGCCGCCAGCAGGCCCGCCAATGCGAGTACAATGAGCTTGTTCATGGAGGTAAAAAAGTTAGGCAAGTGAGGTCCTGGCGCGGCGCCGGAGGCCGGCGCCGCGAGCAGAAAACAGGTGAGAAAAGAGTAGGAAAACGAGAAGACTAAATCAGTTTGCCGATGCCGGCTTCGGCCTGGGCCCGCACCACGGGCAGGGCATCGGGGCGTTTGGCCAGACGCTCGAGCTGGGGCACGGCCCGGCGCACGCGCATCGACACCACCATGTCAATCAGTGCGATTTGCACGTTGGGGTCGGTTTGGATGGGCAGGGAGTTAGCCAGGCCCTCCCGCACCCGGGGGTCGTCGCGGAGGCGGTACAAGGCTTCGCAGGCCGCCAGGCGCACGTTGGGGTTGGGGTCGAAATTGAGGGTATTGAGGAGCACCTGCACGGTGGGGTCGCCGGGCTCGGATTCTTTGGGCGAGTTGGTCACCAGCCGAATCCGGTCGCTGGCCGAAACCGTGCGGCCGTTGTCGCCGGTCAGGGCTTGGGCCAGGGCGTAGGGGGTGTTTTTATCCGCTTCGGAAGTGGTGGCCACGCCGTCGGTGGAGCGCCCGCCCCAGGGTAGCTGGCGGCCGAGGAATACGCCGGCCGCAATCAGCATAATGCTGGCGGCGATGCGCATCCAGTTATTGGCCACCGCCGTGGGCCACATCGACACCACCTTGGCTTCGGGTTGAGCCGGGGCCGGAGCGCTGGGCACTGCGGTGGGCAACAAGGCCTTCTGCTCTTCCAGCATGGCCATAAAGTTGGCGCGCAGGGCCGTGCGGGGCACTTCGGGCAGGGCCGCGTCCAGGTCGTTGGTGAGAGCACGGAGCTGGGTTACTTGCAGCTGGCAGGCGGGGCAGGTGGGCAGGTGGGCCGCCACGCGGTCGGCCTCGGCAGCGGGCAGGCAGTGCTCCACGTAGGCCGGCAGCAGCGCTTCTAGCTCGTGGTAGGCAGAAAGTTCGGGCGTTTTCATGGCTTAGGTAGCGAAATAGATTTTGCGCAGCGCCTGCAGGGCGCGGTGGGCTTTTACGCGGGCGGCTTCGGCGGTGCAGCCCAGCAGCTGCCCGATTTCTTCGTAGCCGAAGCCCTGGAAGCGGTTCAGCACCAGGATTTCGCGCTGCGGGGCGGGCAGCATCGCCAGGGCCTCGTGCAGGTCGTCGGCGCAGGTGCTCACCCGCATTTGAGAGACGGCCGCGCCGCGCAAGCCGCCGGTGCGCTCCACTTCCTCCACGTCCACATCGGCGGCGCGCAGCTTTTCGCGGCGCTGCCAGTAGTCGGCGTGCACGTTGCGGGCCATCTGGTACACCCAGGCCTTGAAGGGCTGGGTGGGCTGGTAGCTGCTGCGGTATTTAAGGATGCGCTCGAACACAGTCTGGGTGAGGTCTTCGCTGGTTTCGCGGTCGTTGGTGAGGCGGGTGAGGTAATTGAACAAGGGCCCGTGGTACCGTTCGAATAGCGGCACGAGCTGGTCGAGGTCATCGGCCCGGACAGCGGCCATCAGTGCTTCGTCGCTCGTACTCGTGGTGGTCACGGGTGGTGGTTTGGAGTGGGATTGAAAGGAGTACCGGGCTTTGGGCCATTCGTTACATGGTGGCTCAATTTTTTTTTCAAGCTCAGAAATGAGCTAAAAAAGAACTTCATACAGAGCGCAGAAAAATTGAGATAAAAAAGAACGTCATGCTGAGCTTGTCAAAGCATCTCTACCGCGCAACTAATTGAATTTAGTATGCAGTAGAGATGCTTCGACAAGCTCAGCATGACGTTCTTTATTTCAGCCTGAGTGCTGGTAGGCATGACGTTGCATCATGCTCGAAAAACGACTGGCCTTACTTGGCTTTGCGCAGCAGGATGTCGCCGTTCATGGTTTTCAGCATCACCTCGGCGCCGCCGCCGTTGACTTTGCCATAGGTCCAGTCGTCGGTGCTGATGCGGTAGAGGCCATTCTGGGACGTACGGGTCACTTTGGGCGTGTTCTTGTCCACGGCCACGTCAAAGTCGCTGTACACATTGCCGCGGTCCGACTTCATCTTGAGGGCGGCTTTGGCATTGCTCGGGAACGTGACGTCGACCTTGCCGTTGAGGGTGGAGAAGGCCATGGGCGCCCCTGATTTCACGCTTTTGAAGGTAGCCGTGAGGCTGCCGTTCACGGTGTTGGCCACGGCCGAGCCCGATACCTGGTTGAGCTGAATGGGGCCATTTACGTTGGAGATTTCCAGCTCACCGTTCACGTTCTCGACGATGATGTCGCCGTTGTTGACGGTGCTCAGCTTGAGCGAGAAGTTCTGGGGCACCTTGATGGTAAGGTCCACGGGCCGCATGTGCGACTCGGTCGAAATCTCGACCACGTTGTTCTTCTCTTCGGCCGTCAGGTTCAGGCCCGATACGTTGGAGAGGCGCTTCATGCCGGCCGGGGCGGGGCCGTCGTCGTTGCGCTCGCTGTGCCGGCCCGAATTACGGGGGCGGGCCGCGGCATCAATCACCACGTCTTTGCCGCCGTAGCCGGTCACGTGAATAAAGCCGTTGACCAGGCCCACTTCCAGCGTACCGGGCTTGCCGGGCGAGCTGAGGGCTACCGTGAGTTGTTCCTTGGTATCCTTGGCATCCTGGGCCAGCGCCGGCAGGGCGCCGGCAAGGAGGAGAAGGGCAAGGCTCGCCCGCCGCACGGGGTGCGTGAAGGCCATTTGAACTAAGTTGTTCATCGTTGATAAGGGAAAGTACTATTGTTTGGAGACGGTCACGTCGCCGTTGATGGTTTCGAATCGCAGGTCGGGCCCGCCTTTGCCGATGCGCACGGCGGTTTCCTTGGTGAGCTTGTAGACGGTGCCGCCGCCGCGGCCCTCCTGGTTTTTGGTGACTTGCACCGGCAGGACTTCCGCATTGGCAAAGTCGGTGTAGAACTCCCCGTGCATGCTCTTGAAGTGCATGTCGGCGCCCAGGTTGGCCGGGTAGTGCACCCGAATCTGGCCGTTGATGGTGTGGTAGGACGAAGCCCCGGGCGGGTTGGCGGCGTAGGTGGCGTCCACGTTGCCGTTCACGGTGTGGGCCCAGGTGGTGCCCTTCACGTTTTTGAGGGTGATGGAGCCGTTCACGTTGCCCACGTGCAGGGGCCCGGTCACGTCCTGCACGAGCACGGCGCCGTTGTTCACCGTCGACACGTGCAGGTTGAGCTGGTAGGGCACCTTCACCACAAAGTCATAATTGTAGCGGTAGTCAATGTCCTTGTGGTTCCAGCTGCGGTGGTCGTTGGTGTGCGGACGTGAGTCGAAGGGCCCGCTCAGGTACACCACCACGCTATCGCCGTGCTGCTGGAAGCCCAGCTGGGCCTCTTTCCTGCCTTGCTCCAGGGCAGCCGCGTCGTCGGCCCGTATGGTTTTGGTAGCTTCCACCAGCACCTTGTTGCCGGCGTAGCCCTGCACCGTCACCGAGCCGTTGATGTTATAGAGGGCCAGGGTGCTGCGCCCGGCATCGGCCGTGAGCGTAAATTCCTTGCTGATTTGCTCCTTGGCTTCTTTGCTCTGCGCCCAGCACCCGGTGCTAGACAGCAGCAAAAGCAGGGCGCTCAGGCTGGGGCGAATATTGGGGCTGGTCATGGCTGAGGGGGGTTGAGGGCGCGGCGGGCCGGCCGTGGGACAGGGTTTGAATGGTTTGTTCGATTTTGCTCTTCACCGTCTGGTCCAGGTTTTCCTGCTTGAGCAGCTCACGCAGCGGCTTCACCGAGCGGCGCTCCTGCAGCTGCACCATCACGTCGGCCAGGGCGGTTTGCACCAGCGGCGAATCCTGGTTGGCCAGGGCGTGCACCAGGCCCAGGCGCACCGTGGGGTCTTGCGCCAGGGGGGCCAGGGCTTCCAGCGTGGCCAGGCGCACGTTCACGTTGGGGTCGTTATTGAGGGTGCTGAGCAGGGCATTCACCACGCGGGCGTTGGGGCCGTCCAGTTGCTTGGTGTAGCTCACGGCCCGCAGCCGCTCGGTGGCCGAGGGGTTTTCGATAAGTGCCAGCAGCATCATCTGCCGCATGTCGCCTACCTGGCCTGCCAGCGCCGCGATTTGCTGCTGTTCGGCGCGCTCGGGCTTGTGCTCGTTGTTGAGCCAGTAGCCCCCTATCAGCCCCACTCCTATCAGGCAGGCGCTGTACACCAGCCGCAGCAGCGGCACCGGAATTTCCAGGGCCAGCCACCGCTGCCACAAACCCTTGAGCGAGTAGCTGGGCGCGGCTTCCTCCTGCTCCTTAAATGCGCTGAGCATGGCGTAGAAATCGGCGCGCACGTGCGGGCTGGGCTCGGGCACCGGTACGTTGCCCATGGTTTGCCACACCCGCTGCACGGCCTGCAGCTCCTCGCGGCAGTCGGCGCAGTCGGCCAGGTGGGCCGCCAGTTCCTGCTGCTCGGTGGGGGTCAGCTGGCTGCTCAGGTAATCGACTAATTGCTCTTTGGTGCGTTCACAGTTCATAGCTCTAGCAGTTAATTTTCGATGCGCAGGTAGCTCGCCTTCAGCTCGTTCATGGCGCGGTGCACGCGCACCTTCACGGCGCCTTCGGTGGTGTTCAGCACCCGGGCTATTTCACCGTACTTCATTTCCTGAAACCGGCTCAAGACCAGGATTTCGCGGTCTTCGGGGCGCAGCCGGCCCAGTGCCTGGTGCAGCAGGGCCACGTCCTGGGCCTGCTCCAGGCTGGCATCGGCTGCGGCGCCGCCAGCCAAGTGCTCGGCCATGCTGTCGATGTCGGTGTGGTGGGCATCGTGGCGGTTTTTCTTGATGAAGTCGGCCAGCACGTTGCGGGCCAGGTGGTACATCCAGGTGCGAAACTCGCCGTCGCCGGTGAAGGTGTGGCGGTATTTGAGCATGCGGTAGAAGACATTCTGCACTAGGTCTTCGCTGGCATCGGCGCGGCCCAGCATGTGGTAAAGAAAGCCGAACAGCTGGCGGTGGTAGCGCTCAAAGAGCAGGCCCATCCGGTCCAGGTCGCCGCCTTTCACCCGCAGCATCAATGCATTATCCGATAGCGAGTCCAACCTGATGCGCTGAAGTAGTGAGGGGATTTGCTTGTGGACACCGGGCCCAATCGGGAAGGTTACAGAAAATTCACATCTTTTTTTATGCCGGCTGATTCAGCCCCGCGCACCAAGCGGCTACGTGCAGGGCCTGAGCGACTTTCGACCCAGCAAAGTGCTGAGCTTAATCCAATTATTTCAATAATTATTCTTAACTTCTGTAACCTAACCCGGAGCAGTAGCCGTAAAGAACCCACGCTAAAAGCAGACTCGCTTGGCATCTAATACATTAAGTGCATTCTCACCTCTAACTCGCGACCTATGAAACTCTCCAGAATTTTGCTCGCATCCGTAGTTGCCACTGGCGTAAGCAGCGCGGCCCTCGCCCAAACCACCACTAGCGGCTCTACCTCGGGTACCACCAGCGGCACAACATCGGGCACTACCACTAGTGGTATGGGCAGCACCTCTGGCACTACCACGAGCGGGACCACGAGTGGCACTACAATGGGGACCACCTCGGGCACTACCAGCGGTAGCACCACGATGGGTACCACCAGCGGCAGCACTACGATGGGCACTACCAGCGGAACCACCAGCGGTACTACCTCGGGGGCCACTACCAGCGGCAACATGGGCACGACCTCGGGCACTACTACCAGCGGCACGACGAGTGGCACTACCAGCGGCGAAATGAGCGGCAGCACCACGTCGATGAGCAACCGGCCCATGAAGGCCAAAGCCAAGGCCACGCCCAAGAAGACCAAGATGAAGGCCCACCCCCGGAAGTAAACTTTTGAAGGGCAATGCCGTAAGGTTTCAAACCGGCTGTTTCCACGGAAGCAGCCGGTTTTGGCTTTTGTATTTACTCCCAAGCCCATGAAACCGCACTTTTTGCTGGCCGGCCTGCTCCTGGCAGCCACAGCACAAGCCCAGACCGTTCCCTTCGACCCGTCGGCGCCGGTGCGCGGCGGCCGCCAAAGCCAAACCACCGTGCCGCCCGTCAATCCGGCTCTCAACCAGAGCACCATTCAGGGGCCGCCCGAAATGCAGCGCACCCCCACCAGCACCGACGCCCAGCCCAGCCGCCTGCTGCCGGAGCGCGGCTTCTCGACGGCGGGCACTCCCGAAGAGTCGCCCACGGCCGTGCCCGACGTGCGGGAGCAGCCCGTAATTAAGGACAGCCGCTCCCGGCAATCGACGGACGTGGTGCCGCGCCGCTCGCGCCGGAGCTCCAGCAGCAACGTAATCCCGCGCTAAGCCGCAGCCCTTTTAGTACCGAAAAAAGCCCAGCCCAATTAATTGGGCTGGGCTTTTGCACTTCGGGCGATGCGGCGCGGTGGCGCGGCGGGCTATTTCTTCTTGCTTTTTTCGGCGTGGGCCAGCAGCTCGGCACCGTGCCGGCGCAGCAAGTCCGCGAGCTCGGTCAGCGGCTTTTTCAGCTCCTCGTCAACATTCGCGCTTACCTGGCCAGTCTGGTCCCCGAGCATGCTCAGGGAGTGGCCGATGGCCGTGGCACTCAGGGCCCCGCTGGTGAGCAAAGACTGCAGGTTGCCGATTTCGCGGGCAATGTCCTGCAGACCGGGCTCGCCGCTTTGCAAAAATTTCTGCTGCCAGGTTTCGGTGTTGTCCATGGCCGAGCCCAAGGGCAGGCTGGTCAGGCCGTTGCGGAGGGCGCTAACAGTAGCGTGAAGGTGGTCGAGAGACATTCGCTAAGGGGTGGTAAAAGGGTGGAATTGGAAAGTGGAGCGCTGGCTCAATCCAGCAAATGGAACGGAAAAAACTTAAGAACCCGATGCGCCAGGGGCGGCCTCTTTTTTGGCGCGCCTGGCTTTGGGCGAGGCGTTGGGGTCGGGCGGCAGGGTGAGCGGCGGGCTGGGCACGTTGGGCGCCGGGGCGCTCAGCCCCAGCTCGCGCAGAATGGCCACCGCGCGCAGGGCGCTGGCTTCCTTGTTTTTGATTTCCAGCATCAGGTCCATGTCGAGCCCGTGAAGGTTGGTAAGGAATTCGCGAAACAGGTCGTCGACCAGGTCGTCGGTGTGCTTGCCTTTGCGCTCGCCCAGGGCCTGCGAGCTGTAGTCCATCATGGGCACGCCGTCGCGGGTGGGGTGCCAGGTAGCAGCGGCCAGCCGCAGGGCTTCGTCCATGGGCTCGCCGTGGTTGAGGCACTCGTGGTGGAAGTTGTCGAAGAGAATGGGCACGCCGGTGAGCTCGTGCAGGTGCAGGCAGTCGCGCAACGGAAACAGCCGGTCGTCGTTTTCCACCACCACGCGCGCTTTCACGGCCGCGGGCAGGGTGGCATGCACCGCCGCAAACCGGCTGATGGCCAGCTCCCGCTCGCCGTATAGCCCCCCCACATGAATCTGGAGTTTGGCGGTGCCGTCCAGGCCCATCAAATCCAGCATGGAGCCCTGGTACACCAGCTCCTGGATGCTGCGCTGCACAATGTCGGGGCTGGGCGAATTCAGCACCACAAACTGGTCGGGGTGAAAACTCACCCGCAGGTTGTTGGCCTTGATGTAATCGCCGATTTCCCGGAACTCGGCCGCAAAGTGGGTCTGCCAGGGAAAGGTGTTTATTTCGTGCGAGCCAAACGGCACAATGCCCGAGCCCATCCGGAAAAAGAGCAGGCCCTGGGCCACGTTCCACTCCAGCATGCGGCGCAGGCAAATCAGGTTAGCCGTCACGGCCGCAATGAGCCGCTCCTCCGAGTACGAGGCCAGCCGAAAGGTATTGGCGGCGCTGCAGTCCATCGCCTCGTTCACGCAGGGATACCCAATTTTCATACTGTGGGCTTACGCGAAGCGTTGGAAGTGGGTTCAGTTTATCGGACTAGGAGCTCGGCAGTGGGGAAAGCCCAAGCCGGGTGGAACCTCACCCCCGGCCCCTCTCCCGCGGAGAGGGGAGCCTGCCGGGAACCAGTCAACAGAAAGCCCCGGCTCAAGTGAGCCGGGGCTTTCTGTTTTCAGGAATTAATCTAGTACTTGTGCCGTGGCTCCCCTCTCCGCGGGAGAGGGGCCGGGGGTGAGGTTACCCGGACCAAGCTTCGCCCTACGGCTCATACCCCCGATTGTCCCGAAATACCTTGTTGTAGTCGGCCCGGGCCTTGCGGGCCTTTTCGGCTTTTTGCGCGGCTTCAATCTCCTCCATCTTGCGGCGCTGCTTGCCTTCGCGCGAAAACTGCTCGTAAATCAGGCTGACGGGGCTGGCAATGGTGGGCACCGGGGCTTTGGGCGCGGTGGAGTCGACGGCGAACAGGGGCTTGGGCTTCGGGGGGCGCTTGGCGCCGCTCGCCACGGGCGGCGCGGGGCGCTTCATGTTGCGTAGCGCCCGGTTGATAATGGCGCGGTCGGGCCGGTCGCCGGTTACCTGCACTTCGCCGAGGCGCACGCTGTCGCGCACCAGCTGGATACGCACCACCAGCTGCGAGAGCCCGGTGCCGCCCAGCGGCAGCAGCTGGACTTTATAACCCAGGGCCCGAAACAAGATGGTGTCGGTGGGCAGGGCATCCACGGCAAAGTCGCCGGTGGCGTTGGTGACAACGCCGCGGCGCGTGCGCTGTACCTGCACGGTAGTGCCCGGCACGGCCTGGCGCGTGTCGGCCGCGGCCACGCTGCCGCTCACGCGCACTTGCTGGGCTTGCGCCTGGGCGCTGCCGGCCAGCAGCCACAGCGCCGCCAGCCCCCCCAGCCACTGGCTCAGCTTGGGCCAAACGCCACGTACAGAAGGCACTATTTGGATAAACATCAACTTAGTAAACACACGCAACAACAAAGTTGCAACCCATTGAGCCAAAAAAAGCCCACACCGTTGCAGGTGCGGGCTTTTCAGCGACGGTTCGGCCGATTGCATCGACCAACTCGTTAGTTTTTCACCTTGGTGCCGTCGGCGTCCTTGGTTTTGATTTTGCCGTTTTCTTTCACCTTGATTTTGCTGCCGTCTTCGGCTTTCGCCTTCAGCTTGGTAGCGCCCATGGTGCCGGTGCCGGCATCGGTGGTGGTGGTAGAAGACTCGGTGGTGGTGCTCGAGGAGTTCATCGCGCCCGACGACGTGCTGTCCATCGACGACATGCTGGCATTATCGTTCGTGTAGCTGCCGTCGTCGTAGTAGCTCGAGCGGCTCGACTCGTAGGCCTGGTACTGCGTGGGGTCCACGAATATTACCTTGAACTCCTGGTCCTGCTCTTTGTTGGCATCGCGCATGGCAGCGGCCATGCCGGTGGTATCGGTGGTGTACTTGGTGCGCAGGTCGTTGATGCGCTTGTAGCGGTTCACGTACACGGTGCGGATTTTGGTCTTGGTGGCCTCGTCCGTGATTTTCATGTTGGCCGCCATCTTGTCGGCGAGTTGCTGGGCGCGGGCTTCAATTTGGGCTTCCGTCATCGGGCCCGTGGTGGTCGTGGTCGTGGTGGTGGTCGTGGTGCCGTCGGCCGGCACGGTGTTGACTTCGGTGGTCTTCTCCTGCGAGCAGGAAGCCAACGACAGGGCAGCAGCGCCCGCGAGAATCAAGAGGGAATTTTTCATTTCAGGGAAGGTTAAGAACAACCGTAAGTGGTTGGAGGCGCTTTACGGCAATGCCGTGGCGTATGTTGCCAAACCTGAATATTCCCCTGTCAAGTATTCCAGCTCAACTGCCTGTTAGCTACGCCCTCCGCAGCTCAAACAGCGTGATTTCGGGCAGGAAGCCCACCCGCCCCGGATAGCCCAGATAGCCCAACCCGGTGTTGACGTACAGCTTCTGCCGGCCCTGCTCGTAGAGGCCGGCCCACTGCTTGTACACGTACTGCACGGGGCTCCATTTCAGGCCCGGCAGGTTCACGCCAAACTGCATGCCGTGGGTGTGGCCGCTCAGGGTCAGGTCAATGTCGGGGTAATGCAGCACCTGCGCTTCCCAGTGCGAGGGGTCGTGCGAGAGCAGGATTTTGAACGGCGCATCGCCGCTGGCCGCGTGGGCCCGGGGCAGGTTGCCGTGCTTGGGAAAGTTGGCGTGGCTGCTCCAGTTTTGCACGCCCAGGATGGCAATTTTGTCGTCGCCCCGCGTGATGGTGTGGCTGGCATCGTTGATGAGCGTCCAGCCGATTTTCGCGTGGTTTTGCATCAGGCGCTCCAGGTTCTCACGCTTTTGGGCGGCGCTGTCCCACTGCACGTAGTCGCCGTAGTCGTGGTTGCCCAGGCTGGAGAAAATGGGCAGGTCGGATTTGATTTGCTGCAGCGCCGGAATGTGGGGCTCTACTTCCGTGGCGCGGTTGTTCACCAGGTCGCCGGTCATGAGCACGAGGTCGGCGTTTTGCTTATTGATAAGCGCCACCGCCCGCTGCAGCGGCTCGGTTGAGCTAAAACTGCCGGTGTGCAGGTCGGAAATCTGCACCACTTTAAAGCCGTCGAAGGCCGGTGGCAAATTGGGAAAATGCAGCGTCACGCGGCGCACCTGGTAGTCGGTCGCGCCCTTGGCCATGCCCCACAGCAGCGAGAAAAACGGGATGGCGCCCAGGCCCACGGCCAGCTTCGCCAGAAATTCGCTGCGCGGAATGGCCTGCCCTGCCGCCCCGGCTGGCCGCGTAGCCGCGCTCACGGCCCAGCGGCCCAGCCGTGTGAGGTCTTCCAGCAGCAAGGGAATCAGGATAACCAGCTTGGCCGCGAGCAAGAGCACCGGCAAACTCATCAAATAGCTTTTCAGCACCGTATTGCCCATTTGCCGGGTCGAGCCCGCCCAAAAGGCCAGCACCCACACGGCCAGCGTGAGCAGCCAGTAGCCGACGGCCGCCCACCGCCGCCCGCCCACCGACAGGTGCTGCGCCAGCGTGCGCGTGGCCTGATACCCATACCATTCGGCCAGAATAACCAGGCCCAATACCAACCATAACACCAAAGGATTTCGCATAATCTGAACTGAAGCGGGTGGTCCGCCGGGCTTCCTGCCAAAGCGGACTCGCTGTTTAAACGCGCCGAGGCGCCTTTTGCTTTACTTTTAATTTACTTTCCGCCCTCTACCAACCCCGTGCCGCATGGAAACACCTGACAGCCTGACCGAACCCACGGCGCCCGCCCTGCCGGGTACGCCCCCACCCTATGCGGCCCCCGGCGCGCTGGGCATCAAGAGCTGGGCCGAGGAAGACCGGCCCCGCGAAAAGCTGCTGGCCAAAGGCCGCGCCGCCCTGTCCGATGCCGAGCTGCTGGCCATTCTGCTGGGCTCGGGCACCGTGAAGCTCTCGGCAGTAGACGTGGCCAAGCTCATGCTGCAAGGCGTGAACAACGACCTCAACGCCCTGGCCCGCGAAAGCGTGAAGCAGCTCTGCCGCCACCCCGGCATCGGCGAGGCCAAGGCCATTACGGTGGTGGCCGCGCTGGAACTGGGCCGCCGCCGCAAAGAGGCCGATGCCGCCCCGCGCACCACCATCACCTGCTCGCGCGACATCTACCAGCTGATTCGGCCCAATTTGATGGACCTGCCCCACGAAGAGTTCTGGGTGATTCTGCTGAACCGGGCGAACGTGGTGATGCGCAAAACGGCCATCAGCCGCGGCGGAGTGGCTGGCACCGTGGCCGACCCCAAGATGATATTCAAAGAAGCCCTCGAGCAGCTGGCCAGCAGCATTATTCTGGTGCACAACCACCCCAGCGGCAACCGCAACCCCAGCGCCGCCGATATTCAGCTCACCAAAAAGCTCAAGGAAGCCGGCACCTTCCTGGACCTGCCCATCCTCGACCACCTCATCTATTCCGACCAAGGCTACTACAGCTTTGCCGACGAGGGGATGCTGTAAATTGGGCTAAGAACCACGGTTTTGCGGAACAGCACTACTGCAAGCGGTAAGGGCAATGGTTTCCGCTGGACCAGGAATGCGCAGGTGGGAAATGCGAAGCAAATTTCTATGATTTGGCACTGCGTATAGCTGCCAGGAAACGCGCGCAAGTGCCGTTTCTAACTCTGAAAGAGCGTTTTCCTACGCCTGCGCGCTATCCCGGTGGCCAACAGCCCCACGGTTATTATCGCGAAGCACAGGCCCAGGGAAATGAGGTGGTTGACGCGCAGGAGAAAACCGCCCACGGAGAGCAGCGCCCCGACGATATAAAGCACCATGGAAAGCCGAGTAGCGTGCATAGAGTTGATGTTGGGGGGCCGAGGAGACGGTGTAGTGGGTCGAAAGGTACCGGAATTTACAGAAGCAGATGCACCGCAGCAACCTTGCCCAGGGGGCAGGGCAGCTGCGGTGGTATCGGGGCCGAGTACTAGCGCTGAGCTACGCCATCGGCCTTGGCGATGACGTTGAATGTCAGCGTGAAATTGTCGTCGATGGCCTTGTCGCCGATGCTCTCAAAGAACGATTTCGAGCGGTAGCGGATGTCGTACTTGGTGCGGTCGATGGTGGCCGTGCCGCTGGCGGCGGCCACGCCGTTTTTCACTCCTACCTGGGCCGGGAAGGTAAGGGGGTTGGTTTTGCCTTTAATGGTGAGGTTGCCCGTGATGGTGGCGTTGTTCCCGCTGGCGTCGCCCTTCAGCGCCTTTACCTGCGTGATGACGAACGTGGCCGTTGGGTTCTTCTCCACACCAAAGAAGTCGTCGGATTTGAGGTGGCCCACCAGCTTTTCATTCATTCCCCCGCTCAGGTCCTCGTCCTTGAGGGAAGCCATGTCGACCACGAACGTGCCGCCCACAATCTGGCTGCCTTTCACCAGCACCTGCCCGCTTTGAAACTGAATGGTGCCGTTGTGCTGGCCGGTCACTTTTTTGGCGAGCCAGCCCAACGTGCTTAGCTGCGGCTGCAGTACGTAAGGCTCGGGCGTGGGCTTGCGGGCTACCGTAGCGGAGGGCGCCGCGCCGGGCGCGGCATGTGTGGGAGCCGCGAGCACGGCAGTGGCGAGCAGCAGGGGCAAGAAGAGTTTTTGCATGGGTGAAAAAAGGGAGAGTAAATGGTTAGGCGACAAGTTAAGAGGAAGTTGCCACCTGACAACATTCGGAGCCAGCGCGGCGTGCCGCGGCTGCTCTCAGCGCCCCCTGCCACGGCGCCCCCCGGTCGGCGCCTGGGCCGCCGCGGCACCCATTGGGCCGACCCAGTGCAGCCGCGGCCGACCGGCTTACGGCTCCTGTTCATTATCTCCCCGGCACCCGCTACTGCCGAAATCTCTGCGCAAGGGCTCCGTTTCCGCAAGCCTAAGGGCTCTGCGGGTTTACCGCAAATGCCTGCGCATTTATACCATTTTGCTACAGAATAATACGTATTTCTTGCCTGGAGGCACTTTAAGCTCAGTCAAAGCTGAGCCGTTGCCGTTTAAAAAAGGCCGCTGGCACCCCCACCCCTCGGCACTTCGCCCTACACCCACCGTGCTATGAAGCCCACCCCCATTTCCCAACGACCTGTGCTCCAAGCCGACCCCAAAATCGTGGCCAAGGTCCGGCGCGACGACAACAACGCGGCCCCCAACTTCTTCGGTACCCTGCGCGGCGAGCAGGACCAGGAGTACCTGCTTCCGACTGCGGAGCTGCGGCAAACGTCCTGGCCGCAGGAGTTCGGCCGCCCCGGGCTCAGGTAGCCACCTCCCGCCCGCTCGGGGGCGCCGGGCTCTTCGCCTCCCGCATCTTTTCCGCCGTCCGCTGCTGGCCCCGCTAACGCGGGCCCGGGGCTCTTTTTTGTCTGCATGAACCCCTCCACCTTGGCGCGGCGCCCGGGCCCACAAGGTTTATGCCCTGCCTTAGTCAAGCACCCAGGGGCCGCCGCTGGCCGAAGCCTGCCAGAGCGGGCCGGGCAGCGGCACAACGAAGCCACGGCCAACGCCCAGGCCAACACCGCCGTGGAGTGCAGCACCAGCGCCAGGCGGTGCGCCCACCGGGTAGATGAAGCGCCCGCTTTCGGCGCCAGGTACGCCACCGAAAAACCGGCTTGGCCCAATTATTCCGCTCATTTCTGTTCCTATTGTCTTTACTTATGCCCACCCGCAACCACCTGCCCAAAGGTCGTCTGCTGCTCATCGGCGGCCACGAACAGCGCCAGGTACCCAACCCGGACGAAGCGCCCGAGGAGGCCCCCGATTTTATTCTCCAGCGCTTCGTCGACGAGCTGGCCGCCAAAAACACCGTCGTGGTGATTCCCACGGCGTCCGAAGAGCCCGCGGCCGCGGCCGAGGACTACGTTGAGCTCTTCGCCACCCTCGGCGTGAAGCACGTGCAAGTGCTCGACGTCCAGACCCGCGAGCAAGCCAACAGCCCCGCGGCCCTGGCCCTGCTCGACCGGGCCAACGGCGTCATGTTCACCGGCGGCGACCAGCTCCGGCTCACGGCCTTGTTGGGCGGCACGCAGTTTCTGCAGCGCCTGCGCGAGCGCTACCACAAGGAACACTTCGTCATTGCCGGCACCAGCGCCGGGGCCGCGGCCATGTCCACGGCCATGATTTACCAGGGCCGCAACGACGCGGGGTTCCGCAAAGACGAAATTCACTTATCGGCCGGCCTGCAGCTGCTGCCCGACGTGGCCATCGACACTCACTTCGTCACGCGCGGCCGCATCGTGCGCATGGCACAGATTATTGCCGGCAACCCCGGCTGCCTGGGCATCGGACTCGAAGAAGACACCGCCGTGCTCGTGACCGACGGCCGCGAGCTGGAGGTGCTCGGCAACGGCGTTGTGGTGCTCGTCGACGGCCTCGACTGCACCGGCAACACCCTGCCGCAGGTTAAGCCCGGCGAGGTCTTCTCCATCCGCGACCTGAAGGTCCACTTGCTTTCACGCGGCGAGCGCTACTCCCTGCCGCAGTACCAGCACGCTGCTGCACTGGCCCACTAGCTTCCGTCCGCTCGGCCCTCTTTTCGCTCTGCCCTATTCTATCGCTCATGACCGAACTGGCCGCCGAAATCCACCGCGCCATCCAGGCGTACTGTGCCCAGGCCCGGGCGCTGCCGCTCACGGCCACGGATTTTTATGACTGGCTGGCAGCCCTCCCCCCGGACCGGCGGGCCGAGGTGAAGGCGCAGGGAATGCGGGCCAGCAAAGCCGAGCCCGAATTCCTCAGCTTTTGCCTCGAATGGCGCGGCTACACCCTCTGGAATTTCATGGCCGGGCACCTATCCCTGGAGGCGTTCGACCATTGGGTTGCGTCGGGCCAAAGCGCAGGGAAGTTGCCCCGCCGACAACCAGCTGCCTCCGGAAACACCACGCCCCACCCGCGGGCCTGAGCCTAGCCGCTTCCGCATCGGCTTTCTAAAGGCCGAACGCCCTTATAACCCTTACTAAACGGTTCGCGAGTTGCCCGTTTTTTTAATTACCACCCATTTTTCAAACCAAAACCCACCCCATGAAAAAGACCACCACCCTCCTCGGCCTGTTTGCCCTCACCGCAACCCTAGCCGTGAACACCCCGGCCCGGGCTCAATCTGCCGACGCCACCACCAACACCACCAAAACCACCACCACGCGCGATAACGACGACGAGGACCACAGCAAGTGGGGCCTGCTCGGCCTGCTTGGTCTGTTGGGCTTGCTCGGCCGTCGGAAAACCACCGAGGTGCACCGCACCGCCGCCGCAGTGCCCAATCATAACCGCTAGCCGGCCGAGCACCGCGCCGCAGCCCGCTTGGCAGGAGGCAGCGCAAAACCCCGCAAGCCGTGAGCAGGCGCCAGCCCAGGCTGTCGTTCGCTCACGGCTTTTTGTTGACTCTTAGGTTCTTAACACCTACTTCGCTGTTGCACAAGCAGCCCCTGCATGAACCCACGCCCCACCCCACCGACCCCTGCCCCCGCTATGGCCCGCATTGTCGAGCGCAACATCGCGGAGCTCCTCAAGCGGCGGCAGGCCGAAGAAGCCCGCCGCACCTGGCAGGAGCGCCTGGCCGATGCCGTTACCACCTTTGCGGACAGCCTGGCGTTTGTGTTCATTCACCTGGCGTTGTTCGGCGGCTGGCTAATCTGGAATGCCGGCTGGCTTGGGCTGAAACCCTTCGACCCCAGCTTCGTGGTGCTGGCCATGTTTGCCTCGGTCGAGGCCATCTTTCTCTCGACGTTCGTGCTCATCAGCCAAAACCGCATGTCGGCCCAGGCCGACAAACGCGCCGAGCTCAACCTGCAGGTGAGCCTGCTGGGCGAGCACGAAATCACGCGCCTCGTCGCGCTGGTGGCAGAAATGGCCAAAAAGCTCGGCATCGCAGAAGGCCACGACCCGGAGCTAGCGGAGCTCGCGCAAGACGTGAAGCCCGAGCAGGTGCTCGACACCATCGAACACCACGAGCAGCGTAGTTCTCCGGCTTCGCCAACGGCATAGCCCAGCAGCTCCTGCAAGCCAAAGCGACTTGAGTTGGAAACAAGCGACCCTAAAATTTTACCTACGAAGAAATTCGTAAACCGTGGTGGCCCGGTGGATTCCCTCACTTACATTTGGTTACGAATCTTTTCGTACTAACTACGTGTAGTCGCATAAGGCAGGAAGCCGCGCCCGAGCCAGTAGATGCCCGGTATCCGCAGCCTCAGCAGCCGCACCTGAATATTGACTATGCGGCGTTCGTTCGGGAGTTGAAGCAAGACGAATTGCTGGCCGCCGATGCTACAAGCTTCCGATTTGAGCTGACCACGGATGGTACGGTGGTGGATGGCCCAGCCCGAAGCCAAAGCCGGTCACTGAATAAACCCTCACCTTTTCTTTTCTGCTGATGAACTGCTCGATACTTTCCCCACTCGGGCGCGGCCTGGCACTGCTCTGGCTGGCCGCTGCGCCGGGCTGGGCCCAGGCCCAAACGCCCGCCGCCGTGCGCGGCACCGTGGCTACCCCGACGGGGTCGCCCGTGGAATTTGCCACCCTCACGCTGCACCGGGCGGCCGATTCGGTAGTGGTCAAAACCGAGTTCAGCGATGTAAAAGGAGCGTTTCAGTTCGACGCCGTGCCCCTGGGGCGCTATCTCTTATCAGCAGCTCAGGTGGGGTTTGTGCGCTACTGGGCGGGGCCGCTGGAGGTGCCGGCTGGTGGGCTCACGCTGCCAGCTTTCGCCTTGCAAACCAGTGAGGGCACCAAGCTCAAGGAAGTGGTGGTAGTGGGCCAGAAGCCGCTGTTTGAGCGCGAAGCCGACCGCACGGTGGTGAACGTGGAAGGCTCGACGCTGGCCGCCGGCAACACTACGCTGGACGTGCTGGCCCGCGCCCCGGGCGTATCCGTGACTAACGACAACCTGGCCCTGCGCGGCAAGCAGGGGCTGCTGGTGATGATAGACGGCAAGCGCCAGCCCATGTCGGGCTCAGAGCTGGCCGACTACCTGCGCGCCCTGCCCGCCGAGCAGGTGCGCAGTATTGAGTTGATTACCAACCCACCGGCCAAGTACGACGCCCAAGGCGGCGCCGGCATCATCGCCATCAACCTCAAAAAAGACCAGCGCCAGGGCACCAACGGCACCGCCAACCTGGGCTACGGCCGCGGGGTGCACGGCCGCTTCACCACGGGCCTGAACGCCAACTACCGCCATCAAAAGGTAAACCTGTTTGGCAGCTACAATTACTCGGACCGGCGCACGTACTCCAACCTCACCATCCACCGCGACTTCTTCGAACAAGCCCAACCCACCGGCACCACCGACCAGGTGAGCTACAACCGGCTGCAAAACCAGGCCCATAACTTTCGAGGGGGCCTCGACTATGCCCTGAGCGAGCGCACGGTGCTGGGCGCGGCCGTGAGCGGGCTGCGGCGCACGGGCAACAACGTGGGCACCAACGCCACCCAGGTATACGGCCCCGACGGAGCACTGCGCACGGCTTCCCATTCTGAGTCGTTCCGCACCGTGACCACGCCCAACTTTACCAGCAACGTCAACTTCCGGCACACCTTTCCGGCCGATTCAGGTGGCAGCCGCGAACTGTCGGGCGATGTGAATTACGCCACGTACCACACCCGCCGGCAGCAGGGCCTGGCCACGGTGCTCGACGGCCCGGCGCTCGCCCCTAACATCCTGGTGGGCGACCAGACCGGCCTGCTCACCATCCAGTCGGCCAAGGCCGACTACCTGTGGCCCCTCACCCACCAGCGCCGGCTGGAAATGGGCGCCAAGGCCAGCCACGTGGCTTCCGACAACGACGTGCTGTTTAACCGCACCGCGAACGGCCAAACCAGCGTCGACCTCACCCAAACCAACCGGTTTCGGTACGACGAACGGATTCAAGCCGCCTACGCAACCTTTGCCCAAACCTGGCCCAAAACCAAGCTGCAGCTGGGCTTGCGGGCCGAGCAAACCCTGGCCACTGGCCGGCAGGACGTGGGCAACGAGGGCTTCGACCGCCGCTACGCCCAGCTCTTTCCGAGCGGCAGCCTCACGCGCACGCTTTCCGACCGGCACACGCTGGCCTTCTCGCTCAGCCGCCGCATCGACCGGCCCAGCTACGGCCAGCTCAACCCCTTCCGCATTTACCTCGACGCCACCACCTACGGCTCGGGCAATACCGACCTGGTGCCGCAAACCAGCTACAACCTGGAACTGACGCACACCTTCCGCCAGAAATTCAGTTCCGGCTTGAGCTACAGCAACACCCGCCACCCCATCATCGAGGTAGTGCAGCCCGAGTCGGCCACCAGCCGGCTCATCGTGTCCCGGCCCGTGAACCTGGCCACGCAGCACTACTTCGCCCTGACCCTGACGGCGCCGCTGGAGCCGGTGAAAGGCTGGACCGTGTACAACAACGCCGTGCTGTACTACTCGCAGTTTGTAGGTGACCTGGCCGGCACAGCCCTCAATCGGGGCCGGCTCGCCTTCAACCTGAGCAGCACCAGCACCGTGGCCCTGCCCCGCGCTTGGACCCTGGACGTAAACGCCACCTACCAGTCGCGCGAGCAGTACGGCTTCATCAACGCCCGCCCCTTGGGCCAGCTCACGCTGGGCGCCCAAAAAAGCCTGTGGGACCGCAAAGCCACCCTCAAGTTCAACGTAACCGATGTGCTCTACACCAACATCGAAGGCGGTACCTCGGCCTACAACAACTACGTCGAGCGGTTCCGGCAGCCCGGCGATTCGCGAGTGGCCACGCTCACGCTCACCTACCGCTTCGGCAACGACAAGCTGGCCCCCGCCCGCCGGCGCGCCGACGGCGCCGAGGACGAAAAACGCCGCGCTGGGGGCTGATAACCCGCAAGGCATGGGACAAATTTTTAAGAAGCGGATAAAGTGGTGCGGACCGCCTTCCCTTACAGCCTACTACCCTGCTGTGTCGGTCATTACGGTGACACAGCCAGCTTTTCCCACTTCTTAATAGTGGATTCGTAAAAATTCCGGCTGTTTCCCTGAAGTCAATTGACCCCCGTGTTCCGGTAGTTTCAGAAGCGGCAGTCCTTACTTGGTGCGCAACACCACCACGCCCATGGCGGGCACCGTGACCTTAGTGGCTGCCGCCCGCGTGAAGGCGTCCTGGTATTGGTGCCCAGCGAGCAGTGCGTGGGTGAACGCAGCCGGCTTGCTGCCGCGGTTGAGGACCACCAGCACGTCTTCTTTGCCCAGCGTGCGGCGGAAGGCGTACAGCTGCCGGGCATCGTCGGTGGCTACCGTGGTGAAGGTGCCCCGCTGGATGGCCGCAGAGCGCCGGCGCAAGGCAATAAACTTCTGGTACCACGCAAACAAGTCCTTGTTGAACTGCACCGCGTCGGGGGCGTGGGTGGTTTGGTCGGGGTTGGCCGTTTCGGGCTCGTATTGCTTGTCGGCCCACACCATGGGCTTGCGGCAATCGGGGTCGTTGGGGCCCCACGTACCGGCTTCGTCGCCGTAGAAAATCATCGGCGAGCCCAGGTACAGCATCTGGAAGGCGGCAATCAGCTTTTGCTTTTGCAGCTGGGCCGCGGTGGGCTTGCGGGCATTGTAGGTCTTGTTGTTGCTCTTCTGGCTCCAGTTGAAGTAGGGTCCCCAGTCGCCCATTTTTTTGCCGTCGGGGTTGGCCACCGCGCTGCCGATGCGGGTAGCGTCGTGGCTGTCTACCAGGTTTTGCATGTTCAGGGCCACGCCCGGGCCAAAGGCTTCGCGCAGCTGCTTGAGGCGGGCGTCGAAGGCCGTGACGGTGGCGGCGGTGGCGTCCTGCACGAAAAAGTCGTGCACGGCGAAGGCGAAGTTGTAGTTCATGGTAGCGTCGAACTCGTCGCCGCTCAGGTAGGGCTTGGTTTTCTCTATTGGGAACACCAGCTCGGCCGTCATGTAGGCCTGGGGGTTGATGCTGCGCACATGCTGGCGCCAGCTTTTCCAGAACGGGTGCCCCACGTCGTAGGCCACGTCCAGGCGCCAGCCGTCGATGCCGTGGGCTGCGCCTTTGTTCATGGGGTTCATCCAGCGCCGGGTGGCGTTGAAAATATATTGCTTGGGCCCGGCCACAATGCCAGTTTCGTCTTCTTTTAGCTCGGGCAGGGTCTTCACCCCAAACCAACCGTTGTACTCAAAGGCGGTGCCTTTGGCGGCATCGCGCCAGCTCTTCACCATAAACCAGTCGGCGTAGGGCGAGGCTTGTTGGTTTTTCACGACGTCCTGAAAGGCAAAGCTTTTTGCCCCCAGGTGGTTGAACACGCCGTCGAAGATGAGGTGCATTTTGCGCTTATGCACTTCCTCGATGAGCTTGAGCACCAGCAAATCGGCCTTGGTCCACACCCAGGTTTCGGCCTTGAGCGGGTTTTCGGTGACCATGAGCTTCTTATCGCCTTCCGGGTCGGGCCCAAACGTGGGGTCGACGTGGTGGTAGCACAGGGCATCGTACTTGTGCGAGGAAGGCGACCAAAACACCGGCGTGAGGTACAGCGCATTCACGCCCAATGACTGCAGGTAGTCGAGCTTATTGAGGATGCCCTGCAAGTCGCCCCCGTAGCGGCGGCGCTGAATGTTGTAATAGATGTCTTTGCCGTTTTTCTGCTCGTAGGGCTGCAGCTTGTACCAGTCGCTGCCCCAAGGATGAATCTGGAACGCCGAGGAGTCGTCAAACGGATAGGCGCCGTTCTGGTCGGTCACCTTCGGGTCGTTGCGCGGGTCGCCGTTGCTGAAACGCTCCGGAAATATTTGGTACCAGACCACTCCTTTGCTCCAATCCGGGGTGAAATCGGCTTGCGCCCGGCCCGGCAGGACCGAGGCCAGTAGCAACAGCACAGCCAGCAGCGCAGTGGAGAAAGGATTCTTCATGGGTTGAGGGTCTGATAGCCGGGGAAAAGCAGCGCCTGTGGGGACGCAAACCTACGCGCAGAAGGATTGATTGGCTAACCTGCGAGCGACGCGCACCAGTGCTCCAGCGGCAGATTACGGCGCCGGTGCAGCAGAAGCAACAGCGTGGGAAGGGGTGAGCAAAACTCTTTACACTGGCCCTTTCAGCAAAGGAGCGAGTTTGCTTAGCGCAACTTGAGCCCATAAATCCACGCGGCACAGCAGCCATTGATATTCCGAAATACAGGGCTTTGTAACGCGATATCGCCGACTTATATATTTGCATATGCTATGAATATGCTGGGAAACAGCGGTCTTGCATCCTGCTGCCAACATTATCCATTAAGCAATACCTGAGCCTCTTACACGGGCTGCGCAACCACCGGTCATTAGTAAAACACAAACAACAAACCCCCAATTTCTTTCAACATGGCAGCTTTGAGAAGCCTGGTTTTATTTGCTTCGCTAGCAATTATTCCGTTCAATAAAGGCTTCGCGCAAGAGGCGAATAAAGGCAGCGGGCAGGAGGCAGAAAAGAAAGCACCCCCGGTGCGTTTGTTGGTCGGCGGCGCCTTGGAGCTGGGTGGCGACCGGGTAGCCGAAGTGTATTTTACCAACGGAAATACCCAATCGGTAAACGCCGGGCAGGGCATTTCCATCGCCGTAGGCGGGGAGTTTCAGGTTCCGAAAGTGGAGAAGCTGCGCTTGCGCGGAACCGTGGGCTACAAGTACGTGACCACCGCAGCCGATAACGCCCATATCCGTTTGACCCGGGTGCCCATCCTGTTAACGGCCAACTGGATGTTTACCGATAAGCTCCGTGTGGGGGCCGGCCTGGCCATGCACCGCGGCATTCAATTCAATACCGATGGACTTGGGGAAGACGTCTCCTTCCAAAGCGCCAGTGGGCCGACGTTCGAAATAGCATACCGGGGCGTCGGCCTCATGTACACGGCGATGTCGTACACCGACCAGTATCGCAAAACGTATTCGGCAAATGCGATAGGCATCACGTTCAGCGCAACCATACCCCGTCACTGAGGGTGGAGCCCGCAGTCAACGGCCTTTCATTCAGCTTGGGTTTAGAATTCCACGGAGGAGATAAATCGTTACTTTTAGGCTGCGTCCAGGGCTTTGGTCAGCACGGCGCGGGCCGCGCGGCCTGCACCGTGCCCACGGCCGCCTCGCCGACCGTGAGCAGCTGCCGCAGCTGGGCTTCCGTTAGCCCAACGTGGGGTTTGACTGTAACCCACGTTTTGCCATAGAGGTAGCGTTTGGCATACTCAAACCACACATCGAGCTTGGTGTGCATCAGGTTATTTACGCGGCGCTCGGTGGCGTGGAAAGTAGTTGCGGGAGCTTGTTGAGCCGCGGCCGGAACAATGCCGGCAAGCGCGGTAAAGAGCAGAAAGAATAGTCGCATGAGGCGAACAAGGTAGGAACTCACCTGTAATTGAGCCCGGACCAACGCTCTGTTTGCAGGCCTTGAGTTACCTTTTCGAAAACACCATCAACATGATTAAAAAAATTGGGCTGGCCGCCGCCATCATCGGCATTATTCTCTATTCATTAAATGCCACCAAACCCGACGCCAGTGCTTACTCCGCCAAACTGAATAAATCCCGCAGCGAAAAAAACCGCTCCTTTCGGCAGTCGGATAGCTCTCCCCTATCCGCCGAACAAAAGGCCCAATTTGACAGCCTGAAGTATTATCCAGCTCAATTAGCATTTGTAATTCCTGCTACTATTTCGCTCAATACAAACCCTGATACCACGCTCATTCAAATGAGCGACAACCGCGCGGAGAAATATTTAAATTGGGGAATCGCGAAATTTCAAATAGATAATAAGCCCCAGCAATTAGGCATTTATTTAAAAGCGACGGGCAAAGATTCCACGCTATTTATTCCATTCACGGACCCCACAAACGGCCACGAAACCTACGGCGGCGGCCGTTACCTCGACGCAGCCAAGCCCAAGTTAGACGCCACGGAAATTGAGCTGGATTTCAACCAGGCGTACAACCCGTACTGCGCTTATAATAACGAGTACAGCTGCCCCGTGCCACCGGCGGCAAATCGGCTCCAGGTGGCTATTCCGGCTGGGGAAAAATCGTTTCACGAGTGAGCGCAGCGGGGAACCTCACCCCCCAGCCCCTCTCCCGCGGAGAGTGCAGCCACGGCGGCGCGCACGTAGCGCGGACTTTTAGTCCGCGCGTGTTCCGTGTAGAGTTTAGCACTTCGCGGACTAAAAGTCCGCGCTACAATCGTCAGGCTCCCCTTTCCGCCGGAGGGGGGTTGAGAGTGAGATTTCCGGAGTGAAATGCTCCAGTTCCCGCTTCATTTTCAGCTGGCTTGCCTCGGTTTGTACCTTTGTCGGCCTGCCCCAATGCTGGGCACCCGACAACCGACAACCGACACTCCTCATGCGCATTTCTTTCGACTGGCTTAAGACCCTCATTCCTACCGACAAACCTGCCACCGAAATCGGCGCCCTGCTCACCGGCTCGGGCTTGGAAGTGGAGAGCCTGGAAGAGCTGGAAAGCATTCCCGGCGGCTTGCGCGGCGTGGTGCTGGGCACCGTGCTCACCTGCGACGCCCACCCCGATGCCGACAAGCTCAGCCTGACCACCGTGGACGTGGGCGACGCCGAGCCGCGCCAGATAGTGTGCGGCGCCCCCAACGTGGCCGCTGGCCAGCGCGTGGTGGTGGCCCTGGAAGGCGCTACGCTGTACCCCGCACAGGGCGAGCCGTTCAAAATCAAGAAAAGCAAAATCCGCGGCGCGGCCTCCGAAGGCATGATTTGCGCCGAGGACGAAATTGGGCTGGGCACCTCGCACGCTGGCATCATGGTGCTGGAAACCGAGCTGCCCAACGGCACGCCCGCCGCCGATTACTTCGGCCTGGGCTCCGATACCGTGTTTGAAATCGGCCTCACGCCCAACCGTGCCGATGCGGCTTCGCACTACGGCGTGGCCCGCGAGCTGCGCGCCCTGCTGCGCCAGCCCTGCCACCTGCCCGATACCAGCGCCTTCCAGGCGTCGGCCTCGGCCGCGGCCAACATCGGCGTGACGATTGAGGACGCCACCGCCTGCCCGCGCTACGCCGGCTTGCTGCTCGAAAACGTGCAGGTGGGCCCCTCGCCCGAGTGGCTACAGCGCCGCCTGCGCAGCATCGGCCTCTCCCCTATCAACAACGTGGTGGACGTGACCAACTTCGTGCTGCACGAGTTGGGCCAGCCCCTGCACGCCTTCGACGCCGACCAGATTACGGGCAGCCAGATTCGGGTGAAGCGCGCCGAAGCCGGCGAGAAATTCGTGACGCTCGACGGCGTGGAGCGCAGCCTCAAAGCCGATGACCTGGTGATTGCCGATGCCCACGGTGCGCCCATGGCCCTGGCCGGCGTGTTCGGCGGCAAGACCTCGGGTGTGAGCGACGCCACTACCCGCGTGTTCCTGGAAAGCGCCTACTTCGGCCCCGCCGCCGTGCGCCGCACCTCCCAAACGCACCAATTGAAGACCGATGCCTCGTTCCGCTTCGAGCGCGGCACCGACCCCAACATGGTACCCGTGGCGCTGCAGCGCGCGGCCTTGCTGCTGCAGGAAGTAGCAGGCGCCACGGTGGCTGCGCCGGTGGTAGACGAGTACTCCGCGCCGGTGCAGCCGGCCACGGTGCGCCTGCGCCTGCCGCGCGTGGAGCGGCTGGTGGGCCAGCACATTGCTCCCGAGCGCATCCGTCAGATTCTCACCGACCTGGACATTGTGATTACCGACGAAAACCGGGACGAGGGCGACCAGGCCACCTGGCTGCTGTCGGTGCCGCCGCACAAGGTGGACGTGACGCGCGAGGCCGACATCATCGAGGAGATTTTGCGGATTTACGGCTACAACAACGTGGCGCTGCGGCCCAATAACTCGGCGTCGTACCTGGCTAAATTCCCGAACCCCGACCCGGAAGTGACGCGCCTCAAAATTGCCACCTTGCTAAGTGGGCAAGGCTTTTCGGAGATTCTGACCAATTCGCTCACCAACTCGCAGTACTTCGACAAAGAAGGCGAAGCGGACGAGTCGCTGGTGCGCATTCTCAACTACAACAGCGTGGATTTGAATGCCATGCGGCCCACGCTGCTGCACTCGGGGCTGGAAATCATTCGGCACAACATTAACCGCCGCCAGCGGGATTTGAAGCTGTACGAATTCGGCAAAATCTACCAGCAAACCGCCGAAGGCAAGTACCATGAGAAGACCAAGCTGGTGATTTACCTGACCGGCAACGCCACCGCCGAAACCTGGCAGCACAAGTCGGAGAAAGCCACCTTCCACGACCTGGCCGGGGCGGTGCAGCAGGTGCTGGCGGCCCTGGGCTTTGGCGGGGCGGCCTCGCAGCCAGTGCAGCACCCCTACCTGGCCGGCGGCCTCACGCTGCTGGTGCACAACCAGCCCGTGGCCCAACTCGGCGCCGTGGCCGCCTCGGTGCTCAAGCGCCTCGACGTGACGCAGCCCGTGTGGTATGCTGAGCTGGACTGGGATGCCCTGAGCAAGAAGTACAAGCCCACGCTGGTGGCCCGCGAGCTGCCCAAGTTCCCGGAGGTACGCCGCGACCTGAGCCTGGTGGTGGACGCCAGCGTGACCTTCGACCAGCTGCGCCAGATTGCGCAGCGCACCGAGAAGAAGCTGCTGCAAAGCGTGAACGTGTTCGATGTGTACGCCGGCGAAAACCTGGGCGCGGGCAAGAAGTCTTATTCGGTGAGCTTCACCCTGCAGGACTTCACCCAGACCCTGAGCGAGCAGGCCATCGACCAGGTAATGCAGCGCCTGATTGGGCAATTTGAAAAGCAAGCCGGCGCGCTGATTCGCAAATAACCACAACCGGCGAGCAGGCCGCTGCCTGGAAATCAAGGAACGTTATGCCCGGCATGGCGTTCCTTTTTTATGCCTTGCTCTATACAATTGCATTGCTCATCGATTTATTACTCCGGTTTATAGGCGAAGTACTATCTTTCAGGCAGCAAGCATTGAGCTGTGCTTTAAGTATTTTTTATTTCCCTCCCCTTACTCCTGTTTCTCGCAAAATGAATCTTCGTTTATTGTCTACGTTGGGCCTGGCCCTGGTAACCACTGTTGGCTCGGCGCAGCAAAAGCCCGCGGCGAAAGCCAGCAAAGCGCCGGCTACCAAATCAGCATCGGCTGCCTCACCCGGCGGTACCAAACTGATTGAGAAAGTGACCAAGCAGCCCGGCCAACTCGTGATTCCCTACGAGAAGTACGTGCTGCCCAACGGCCTGACGCTCATTGTAGCCGAAGACCATTCCGACCCCTTGGTACACGTGGACGTGACGTATCACGTAGGTTCGGCCCGCGAGCAGATTGGCAAGTCGGGCTTTGCTCACTTCTTCGAGCACATGATGTTCCAGGGTTCCGACCACGTGGGCGACCAGATGCACTTCAAGCTGGTGACTGCCGCCGGGGGTACCCTGAACGGCTCTACCAACCAGGACCGCACCAACTACTACGAAACCCTGCCGAGCAACCAGCTCGAAACCGGCCTGTGGCTGGAAGCCGACCGCATGGGCTTCCTGCTCGACGCCGTGAGCCAGAAGAAGTTTGAAATCCAGCGCTCGACCGTGAAAAACGAGCGGGGCCAGAACTACGACAACCGCCCGTACGGCCTCGCCAGCGAGTACGTGAACAAGACGCTGTACCCCTACGGCCACCCCTATTCCTGGATGACCATCGGCTACCTCGAAGACCTGGACCGCTCCAACGTAGAGGACCTGAAAAACTTCTTCCTGCGCTGGTACGGCCCCAACAACGCCACCCTGACCGTAGGCGGCGACGTGCAGCCCGCTCAAGTGGTGAAGCTGGTAGAAAAGTACTTCGGCTCCATCAAGCGCGGCCCGGCCGTGGCCAAGGCCAAACTGCCCGCCCCCGTGCTGGCTACCGACCGCTACGTGAGCTACACCGACAACGTGCGCTTCCCGATGCTGCAGATGGTGTTCCCGACCGTGCCCCACGGCCACGCCGACGAAATGGCCCTGGATGCTCTGTCCGAAATTTTGGGCGGCGGCAAGACCTCGCTGCTCTACAAAAACCTGGTGAAAAACCAGAAGGCCGTGCAAGCCAGCGCCAACCAGCAGAATTCGGAGCTGGCCGGCCAGCTGGCCATCGTGGCCCTGCCCTTCCCCGGCAAAGGCCTCGACAGCCTCGAAGCCATTGTGCGCAAAACCCTAACCGAGTTTGAAAAGCGCGGCGTAACCGACGAGGACCTGCAGCGCTTCAAGGCCCAGGCCGAAGCACAAAGCGTGAACCGCCTGGCCAGCGTAAGCGGCAAAGTGAGCCAGCTCGCTGCCAACCAGACCTACTTTAACAACCCGAACTACATCACGGTAGAAGCCAAGCAGCTCAAGGCCCTGACCAAGGCCGACGTGCAGCGCGCCTACGACAAGTACCTCAAAGGCAAGCACGCCGTTATCCTGAGCGTATTGCCCAAAACCGGTGGTGTAGCCGCGGCCAAGCCCGACAACTTCACCATCGACAAAGCGGGCTACCAGGCGCCGAAAGACGAGTACGCCGGCCTGAAGTACGTGAAGGCCACCGACACCTTTGACCGCAGCAAGCAGCCGGCCTCCGGCGCCAACCCGGTTATCAAGGTACCGGCCTTGTATCGCGAAGAGTTTGCCAACGGTCTGAAGGTGATTGGCACCCGCAACTCCGAGATTCCCTCCGTGACCATGCTGCTCACCATCCGCGGCGGCCGCCGGCTGGAGCAGGCCAACCCCGCCAAAGCCGGCCTGGCCAGCCTCACGGCAGCCATGCTAAACGAGGGTTCGAAGAAGTACACCAGCGAGCAATTTTCGGCCGAGCTGGATAAGTTGGGCAGCAACGTATCGGTGCAGTCGGGCGACGACCGGGTGACAGTATACGTGCAAAGCCTGACCAAGAACCTGCCGGCCACGCTGGCCCTGCTCAACGAGCGGTTGCTGCGTCCCCGCTTCGACCAGGCCGACTTTGACCGCGTGAAAAAGCAGACCCTGGAGCTGATTGCCAACCAGAATACCCAACCCGTGGTGATTGCCAATAAAACCTACGACCGGTTGCTGTTTGGCACCACCGACGTAATGGGCATCTCCCCGAGCGGCACCACCGCCAGCGTAAGCGGCCTCACCCTCGACGACGTGAAGCAGTTTTACCAAACCGGCGGCGCACCCAACACGAGCTACCTGACCATTGTGGGCGACGTAGACCCCAAGGAAGTGACCGCAAAGCTGGACTTCCTGAAGGCCTGGCCCCGCCAGAACATCACGCTGCCCGCGGCCATGCCCGTGACCCAGCCTGATAAGACGCGCATCTACTTCGTGAACAAGGACGGTGCCGCCCAATCGGAAATCCGCGTGGGCTACCTGGCCCTGCCCTACGATGCCACCGGCGACTATTACCGCGCTTACCTCTCCAACTACCTGCTGGGCGGCGCCTTCAACTCGCGCATCAACCTGAACCTGCGCGAGAACAAAGGCTACACCTACGGCGCCCGCTCGGGTTTTGCCGGCACCAGCTACGTGGGCCCGTTCACGGCCTCGGCCGGCGTGCGCGCCGATGCCACGGCCGCTTCGGTGAAGGAGTTCATGAGCGAAATCAAGAACTACCCGAACGGCATCTCCGACGAGGAGCTGCGCTTTGTGCAAACCTCGGTGGGCCAGAGCGACGCCCTGAAGTACGAGACCGGCGGGCAGAAAGCGGCCTTCCTGAGCCGCATCGTGGAGTACAACCTGCCCACCTCGTTTGTGGATGAGCAGAGCCAGATTCTGAAGAAGCTAACCAAGGAAGACGTGCAGGCCTCGGCCAAGAAGTACCTGCCCGCCGACCACATGTACATCGTGGTGGTAGGCGACCGCGCCAAGGCTTTCCCCGGCCTGGGCGAGCTGGGCTACGAAGTAGTGGAGCTGGACCTGGACGGCAAGCCCCTAGTGGCAGCTGCTGCCATGCCCGCCGCCGCTCCCGCCCAGATGGCCATGCCGACTGACGAGAAAATCAAGACCAAAACCGAAGACGGTGGCAAAATGAAGGTCAAGACGAAGAAAGGCTAGTCGGCGAACCGGTTAACCTGATGTTTGGAAGCAAGTAGCACGTCGGGGGTTCCTGACGTGCTTACTTTTTTTGCCAACCAGCTAGACCAAATTCAAAGCTGCCTGAGTAGTAAGTTGCAAGCGGGTCCCTGGTAAAGCGTAGCTTTCGGGGACCCGCTTTATCTTCACGCAAAAATTATCTCGACCGTGGCCTCATCCCAACAGCTTGCGCAACTCGACCGCCTGGAGCGGCAGATTACCACCTTAGTGGCTGCCTATCAGCAATTGCGTGAAGAGCTGGCCGATGCCAACACCACCGTGCAGCAGCTGCGGGCCGATGTGCGCGAGCGGGACCGGCAGCTCAAGGAGCACCAGAACCAGGAAAATATTGTTAAACTTGTACACACCATAGCTGGGGAACCCACCCACGCCAACGAATTAAAACTGCGCCTCAACGAATACATCCGCGAACTGGACAAGTGTCTTGCCTATTTGAGAGACTAACCCACTGACCTTCACCCCCACCGCCGTAACTTCCGCCTTATGAGCGAACTAGCCATCAAAATTCGAATTGCTGACCGGGACTATCCCATGCGCGTATCGGTGCAGGATGAGGAACGGCTGCGCTTGGCCGGGCGGCTGCTGAGCGACAAGCTGCGCGAATTTCGGGAGGGCTACGGCATTCAGGACAAGCAGGACTTACTGGCCATGATTGCGCTGGCCACCATGGCCGACCAATTGAAAGTGAGCAAGGAAAAGGATGGCACCGATGCGGCGCTAACCGAGCGGCTGGCTCGTTTCGACGAGCTGCTATCAGGCGTGGTGCCGGCGAGGTAATCCCCTCGCCCGGCACCGCACACTCGTTGGCCCGGCAGGGCGGCGCGGCAATCGGCCGCTACCGCGTTAGCCCGGGCAAAACTGTTCCTCCCAGTTATGGTTTTCACCCATTCCAAAACCATACTGATATGTCCCCCCTAATAATGTACTGTTTGCTGACCGCGGTGGTCGCCCTTGTGGCGGGCTTCGTGATTGGCAAGCAGCTGGCCGGCAAAGCCCGGCTGGACCACGAAGGCCAGGCCACGGCCCGGGCCCAAGAAATCCTCCGCGACGCCGAGGAGAAAGGCAACCGCCTCCGCGACGAAAAGATAAAGCAGGCCGACGAGCGCCTGGAGCAGTCCAAGAACAAGTTCAAGAACCTCCGCAACGAGTTTGATGTCGAAAGCCGCCGCCTAAAGCAGAGCCTGGAGCAAGAGCTCACCGAGCGCCGCCAAGGCGTAGTCGAGCAAGAGCAGAGCATCAAGCTGCTCACCGAAACCACCCAGCGCCAGCTCGAGCAGCTGCAGCGCAAGGAAGTGGAGCTGGAAAAAGCCCGCGAGAAAAACCAGAACGACACCCAGCAACTGCGCGACAAGCTGGAAAGCCAGGCCGAAAAGCGCCGCCTCGACCACGAAGCCGCTATGGCTGAGCTGGAAGAAAAGCAGAAAGAGGCCGAAGAGCAGCTCCATTCGGTACAGCGCCAGCTCGAGACCATTGCCAACCTCACGGCCGCCGAGGCCCGCGAGCAGCTGGTAGAATCCCTAAAAAACGAAGCCCAGATTCAGGCCAGTTCCTACGTGAAGGACACCGTGGCCCAGGCCAAGCTGACCGCCACCAAAGACGCCAAGAAGATTGTGCTGGAAACTATTCAGCGCACCGCTTCGGAGCACGCCATTGAGAACTGTGTGTCGATTTTCAACATTGAAAGCGACGACGTTAAGGGTAAAATCATCGGCCGTGAGGGCCGCAACATCCGGGCGCTGGAAGCCGCGACGGGCGTTGAAATCATCGTGGACGACACGCCAGAGGCCATCATCATCTCGGGCTTCGACCCGGTGCGCCGCGAAATTGCCCGTCTCTCCCTGCACTTGCTGGTGAAGGACGGCCGGATTCACCCCGCCCGCGTGGAGGAAATCGTGGCTAAGACCCGCAAGAACATCGAAGAGGAAATCGTCGAAATTGGCGAGAAGACCATCATTGACCTTGGCATTCACGGCCTGCACCCCGAGCTGATTAAGATGGTGGGCCGCATGCGCTTCCGCTCATCGTACGGCCAAAACCTGCTGCAGCACTCGCGCGAAGTAGCCAACCTCTGCGCCACCATGGCCGCCGAGATGGGCCTCGACGTGAAGAAAGCCAAGCGGGCCGGCCTGCTCCACGACATCGGCAAGGTGAGCACCGAGGAACCCGAGCTGCCCCACGCCATCTTGGGCATGGAGATGGCCAAGAAGTGGAAAGAGCACCCCGACGTGGTGAACGCCATCGGCGCCCACCACGACGAAATTGAAATGACTGCCATGATTTCGCCGCTCGTGCAGGCCTGCGACGCCATCTCGGGCTCGCGCCCCGGTGCCCGCCGCGAGATGATGGAAAGCTACATCAAGCGCCTCAAGCAACTCGAAGAAACCGCCAACGGCTTCAAGGGCGTGAACCAATGCTTCGCCATCCAGGCCGGCCGCGAGCTGCGCGTGATGGTCGACGCCGAGAACGTGACCGACGAGCGCGCCGCCGAGCTGAGCTTCGAAATTTCGCAGAAGATTGAGAAGGAAATGCAGTACCCGGGCCAGATTAAAATCACCGTGATTCGGGAGATGCGCGCCGTGGCGTACGCCAAGTAAGCTGCCCGCCAATCCCCAAGAGAAGCCCTTGAAGCAGTTGCTCCAAGGGCTTCTTTTTTATGGCATGTGGCTATATCCATCCTTACCTTTCGAGCCTATGAAGGCCTGCATTATCACCCGCTCATTCTACCTATTCGCGGCCCTTGGGCTAAGCGCCTGCGCCGTGCAGAACCCCTACGCCACTACCAACCGCTCCTATAAGAAGCAGGTAAAAGCCTACGCCAAGTCCTTGCGCACAATGCCCGTGCCCACGCCGGGCGCCGACAGCATGCTGCTGGGCAAGTACTGGGTGGGCACCACCAACTTCAACCTGCGCAAGCCCAACCTGGTCGTTATCCATCACACGGCCCAGGACTCCACGGCGCAGACGCTGAAGACGTTTACGCTGCCCCGCACCCAGGTGAGCGCGCACTACGTGATTGGGCGCGACGGCCAGGTGTACCACATGCTCAACGACTACCTGCGGGCCTGGCACGGCGGCGTGGCTAAGTGGGGCAATACCACCGACATCAACTCCGCGTCCATCGGAATTGAGCTGGACAACAATGGCACCGAGCCCTTCAGCGAATTGCAGATAGCCAGCCTGTTGAAAGTGCTGGCGGGCCTGAAGAAGGCTTACGGCATCCCCACGGCCAACTTCATTGGCCACTCCGACATTGCCCCCAGCCGCAAGAACGACCCCAGCGCCTTGTTTCCCTGGAAGCGGCTGGCCGACAACGGGTTTGGCCTGTGGTACGATGCGGGCCCGCTTCCCAGCCCACCCGGCACCCCCACCCTGCCCGATAGCACGCTGGTGGACAGCACGGTGGCCCTGGCCGGCAACCTGCCCTTGCCCAACAGCAGGCCTCAGGGCTCTCTTCTGCGGGATACTGCTATGGTTGATGCGCAGCTGGCACGCCTAAACGGGACGCAGGCGACTTTTAACCCGCAGGAAGCGCTGCGCATCATTGGGTACGACACCCACGACCTGCCGGCGGCCATTCAGGCGTTCAAGCGCCATTTCATTCAGCAAAACGTAACCGCGCCGCTGACCGACGCCGACACCCGCATTCTGTATAATCTCTACAAGAAGTACTTATAACCGCCTCTGGGAATTATATTTCGCAGATGACGAAGCGGCTAAGCCCACGCTCTGGCCCGGGGCCAGCCCGGGGCCGGTGGCTTAGTCATCGGGCTTCCTGGCGCTTAGCCGGGTGGCCGCTCTTAACTTTACCTGTATGTTAGAAGTATCACTGCGAGGGCAGGCCATGCCCGTTTCGCCGTTTCGTAAGCTGGCGCCTTATGCCGAAGCAGCCCGGCTTCAGGGCAAAATTGTGTATCCGCTCAACATCGGCCAGCCCGACATTGAGACGCCGCCCGCCGCGCTGGAAGCCGTGCGCACCGCCGACGTGCGCGTGCTGGGTTACAGCCACGGCGCGGGCACCGAAAGCTACCGGCGCAAGCTGGCGGCTTACTACCAGCGGGCCAGCCTGCCGGTGGCCTTCGAGGACATTATTGTGACCACCGGCGGTAGCGAGGCCATTCTGTTTGCGCTGCTCACCTGCCTCAACCCCGGCGATGAAGTCATTATTCCGGAGCCGTTTTATGGCACGTACACGGCCTTTGCCATTGCGGCCGGCGTAACCATTGTGCCCGTCACGGCGCACATCGAAAACGGGTTTGCCCTGCCCCCGCTGGCCGACTTTGAGCGCGTGCTCTCGCCCCGCACGCGGGCCATCCTCATCTGCAACCCCAGCAACCCCACCGGCTACGTGTACAGCCGCGCCGAGCTGGAAAGCATTCTCGGGCTCTGCAAAGCGCACGACCTGTACCTGCTGTCGGACGAGGCCTACCGGGAGTTTTGCTACGACGCGCCCTACGTGAGCGCGCTGCAGCTCCCTGGGGCCGAGCAGCACGTGGTAGTGGTGGATACCATTTCGAAGCGCTACAGCGCCTGCGGGGCCCGCGTGGGCGCGCTGGTCACGCTCAATAAGCAAGTGTACATGGCCGCCTTCCGCTTTGCCCAGATGCGGGTGAGTCCGCCCGGCCTGGGCATGTTGCTGGCCGAGGCGGCCTCGGAGCTGCCGGAGTCGTATTTCGACGAGAGCAAGGCCGAGTACCTGGCCCGGCGCGACCTGACCGTGGCGCGCCTGCAGGCCATGCCCGGCGTGGTATGCCCGCGCCCCGGCGGGGCGTTTTACGTGTTGGCCCACCTGCCCGTCGACGACACCGAAGAGTTTGGGCGGTGGCTGCTGGAAAGCTTTTCCTACGAAAACCAAACCCTGATGCTTTCGCCGGCCAACGGCTTCTACCAGACGCCGGGCCTGGGCCGGCAGGAAGTGCGCCTGGCCTACGTGCTTAACCGCACCGATTTGGCGGCGGCTCTCACTTGCCTGGAGCTTGCCCTGCTGGCTTACCCCGGCCGCACCGAACCGCTGCCAGCCGCAGAAGCCACAACTGCCATTACTATTTGATTTTCTGACCGCCTATGAACACCAGCATTGCCCCTGCCGTCGAAGTACCCATCAAAGACTACCGCGCCTCGATACGGTTCTGGCACTGGGCCAACGCACTGCTCATCAGCCTACAGTTGATGACCATTCTGTTTCAGAAGGTGATTGTCAAATCCAAATCGGCAGTGACAGAGCTCCAGTCTTCTGGGAAAGATGTTTCAGTGCCACAGGCACGCGAGCTGGCCCACATCATCAGCGAGCGTATCTGGGCCTGGCACATTTACTTCGGGTGGGCACTGGTGGCGCTTTGGGTGATGCGGCTCGGCCTGCAGCTGACGGGCCCTTCGGAACTGCGCTTTTCGGCGCGGCTGTTGGAAATTCTGCGCCGCTACCGCCTAGCCCCGCCCGCCGACAAGAGCAAAGCCGGCAAAATTCTGTTCGCCAAAGCCACCTACGCGCTGTTTTACCTCTTCATCACCATTATGGTAGCAACCGGCCTCATTTTGATATATGAGGACGTATCCTGGCTGAAGGGCATTCATCACCTGGCAGAGGAAACGCACAACGTGACGATGTTCCTGATTATCGGCTTCATTGTCATCCACGTGGTAGGCGTGGTGTGGGCCGAAATCAGTGAGGACCACGGGCTGATTTCGCGCATGGTGGGCGGAGAAAAGAAGGGCGTGGCTTAGCGGCGGCACCTCACCCCCGGCCGTGGCGCGGTGCTGTCATTGCGAGCGCAGCGCGGCAATCCGTCTTGGTCTCAGCGGCCAGCCCAATAATGCGAAAAGCCCCGGCTCTACTGCAGAGTCGGGGCTTTTCGCTTCTACTGAGTTTGTTACAACTCGGCATTGGTCGCAGTGAGAGGACGGATTGCCGCGTTCCGCTGCGCTTCACTCGCAATGACAGGTGCGCCGCTGTGGTGCCTCTCCTGTGGAGAGGGGCCGTGCCCGTCAGAGCTGAGGCGCCGCCAGTTCCTATCTGCACTGCACAAAAAAAGCAGCTCAATTGAGCTGCTTTTTTGTGCACAGTTCCGAATGTATCGGGCTGCTTATTTGGTGCCGCCAGTAGGCTTTTGCTCCTGCTTTTGCATGGGGCTGGCCGATTGGGCTGCCTGCTGCATGGGGTTGGGCTGGGCCTGCTGCTGTTGCTGGAAGAGCTCGAAACGCGAGGCAGCGGGCTGGCGCGGGAAGGCGTTGTTGCTCAAATCCGTGTCGGCCGTCTGCTGAAAGGGGTCGAGCACGAAGCTGATGACCGGCTTCTTGGTCACAATCACCTTGCTCACCTGCGCGTTGTTCTTGCGCCAGATTTCCGCCGGGATGGTCTGAATTTCCTGCGAGTTGTCGGCGTAGGTGAGCTGCACAATCACGGGCATCACCAGGCCGCCGACGTTGCGCAAGCTCAGCTCGTAGAAGTGCTGCTCCTGGCCCAGGCGCTGCTGCTGCTCGGGGCTCAGGGTGCCCATATACGCCGTGTAGCGCTGCTGGTCGGCCGGCGTCACGGCCAAGGGGTTGAAACTGTTGTAAAAGTCCTTGAGCTCGGGCTTCTCGTCTACCAGCGTGCTCTTGAGGTCCTGGGCGTTGCGCTGTGCCGAGATGGAGGCCGGGGCCGCGGCTTGCTGCTGTTGCAGGCGGGCATTTTCGACCTGCGGGTTCTTCGTGCTCATCTCGTAGCTTTTCACCGATTCCAGGGCGATGTCCGTGCGGTCAGTAGTGTAGAACCAGCCGCGCCAGAACCAGTCCAGGTCCACGGCCGAGGCGTCTTCCATGGTGCGGAAGAAGTCGGCCGGCGTGGGGTGCTTGTAGGCCCAGCGCTGGGCGTAGGTCTTGAAGGCGTGGTCGAACAGTTCGCGGCCCATCACCGTTTCGCGCAGAATGTTCAGCGCTGTGGCCGGCTTGCCGTAGGCGTTGTTGCCGAACTGCAGCACCGACTCCGAGTTGGTCATTATTGGCGTTTGCAGGGTCTTGTCGGTTAGCATGTAGTTCACCATGTTCCGGGGCTCACCGCGCGACGACGGGTAGTTGCGCTCCCACTCCTGCTCGGTCAGGTACTGCACGAAGGTGTTCAGGCCTTCGTCCATCCACGTCCACTGCCGCTCGTCGGAGTTGATAATCATGGGGAAGAAGTTGTGCCCCACTTCGTGGATAATCACCGAAATCATCCCGTATTTCCGCTGCGCCGAATACGTGCCGTCCTTCTCGGGGCGGCCGCCGTTGAAGCAAAGCATTGGGTACTCCATGCCGCCTACCGGGCCGTGCACCGAGATGGCCACCGGGTACTGGTAGGGAATCGTGAACTTGGAATACGTCTTGATGGTGTGGGCCACGACTTCCGTCGAATACTTGCCCCAGAGCGGGTTGCCTTCTTTGGGGTAGTACGACATGCACATCACGGGCTTGCCTTCTTGCTTGATTTGCATGGCATCCCAGATGAATTTGCGCGAGCTGGCCCAGGCAAAGTCGCGCACGTTTTTAGCGGCGAAGCTCCAGGTTTTGGTGCCGGTAGCGCGTTTGCCTTCGGCCTTCACGGCCTCCTCCTGGCTGACGATGAGCACGGGCTTCTTGGCGGTTTTGGCCTGCTCGAAGCGTTTCTGCTGCGTAGCCGTGAGCACCTGCGAGGCGTTCTGGAGCGTGCCCGTGGCACCCACCACGTGGTCGGCCGGCGCGGTGATACTCACTTTATAGTCGCCGAAGGGCAGGGTGAACTCGCCATTGCCCAGGAACTGCTTGTGCTGCCAGCCCTGATTATCGGAGTACACGGCCATGCGCGGGTAGAACTGCGCGATTTCGTAGAGGTAGTTCTTATCCTCGGGGAAGTACTCGTAGCCGCTGCGCTCGTTGATTTTCAGCTGGTCGTTGATGTTGTAGTGCCACTTCACGTTGAAGGCGAAGGACTGGCCGGGGCGCAAGGGCGAGGGCAAGTCCACGCGCATCATGGTGTGGTTGGTCACTGTTTTCAGGGCCTTGCCGTCTTTGCCCGTCACGCTCTCAATCTTGAAGCCGCCGTCGAAATCCGACAACATGCCTTCCAGGGCGTTGAACGACATTTTATCCTGCAGCTGGCCCACCTCGGTGGCCTTTGTTATCGAATTCTTGTCCAGAATGTTCTGGTCGAGCTGCACCCACAGGTAAGGCAGCACATCCGGCGACAGGTTGGTGTAGGTAATGGTTTCGCGGCCGGTGATGGCCTGCTTGGCGTCGTCGAGCGACACTTTAATGTCGTAGTCGGCGCGCTGCTGCCAGTAGTCTTTGCCGGGCGCGCCGCTGGCCGTGCGGTAGGTGTTGGGCGTGGGCAGCAGCGTTTCGAGCTGTGCAAATTTGTCGGTACCCGAATTGGTGGTCTGAGCTAAAGCCGGCCGCTGGCCCGCCAAAGCCAGCACCAAGCCGGCAAATAGAAAACGACGCATAGAAAAAAGTAAAGGAGAAAAAAGCAAAAGAAGCCGTAGCTGGGAAAGTCGACGAAGATACGCCAGAGGTTGCGGCGGCTCCAGCAAATAATTGGCGTAACCTGCACCCCAACAGGTAGCGGCAACAAAAATCCTACCCTTAGGGCCACATCTGCTGTAGCAGCAGCACCGTGGCAATGCCCAGGGCGGCGCCGCTGGTGGTGAGCAGCCAATCGCGCCGCGCCACGCCCAGCCCCCGCAGCAGCACCGCACCCGCCAGCAAAATGACGCTCACAATGAGCACCTGCCCTAGCTCAACCCCTACATTAAAGGCCAGCAGCTCCTTGATGGGGCGACTATTGGCCCCGAGCAAGGCCCGCAGGTAGTTGGAAAACCCCAGGCCGTGGATGAGGCCGAACCCCAGCGCCAAGGCATTGGGCGCGGCGGCTATCACCACCGGCGCCCGCGGCCGGAGCACCCGGCTGTTGGCGCTGCGCAAATTGAGCAACGCCGTAACCATGATGGTAATCGGAATCAGGGCTTCAATCACGGCCGGATTAAACGCCACCACGCCCAGCGTGGCCAGGGCCAATGTGAGCGAGTGGCCCACCGTGAAGCTGGTGACTAACGCCAGCACCCGGCGCCAGTCGGCCAGGACGTAGGGCGCGCACAGCGCCAGCAAAAACGTGAGGTGGTCGGCCGCCCGGGGCGTGCAGATGTGCAGAAACCCGAGCTGCAGGTAAGTTTGAAATACAGACATCAAAAAGGCATTCTTGACAACTAGGCCGGAAGGCGAAGGTCGGCATTTTATTGAATGCGCGTTTTGCGGAATTACCTAGCCAGCTTTTTGATAAAATCACGGAATAATTTAAATAGGCAACTTGAGCTACGTCTACATATCTTGCGGCAATGTCCAAACCGCCCAGCTTTTCGCAATCCTCAGATTGAGGTTGTTGCTGGTCTTGCTGCCACACCAGAAATGCGTTGCCCAAAAGCATGGTCGGCCGCCTGAACGCGAAGGATTTCTAGGACCTGCTTTTTAAAATAAAAAAGGCCCTGGCTAAATAGCCAGGGCCTTTTTTTATAATCGTCATTTTCCGTGCCGGTGACTGAAGCGGCGAGGGTAGCGGGAGTTTCAAGAGAAATGCAGCGGGTTATCAATCAACTCTGACAGCATTAGTGCTACGGTTTTGCCGAGTGTGTCTAGGTCGTTTTCTAGCACAGCTGCTACTATTTCGAAGTCAATGTCAAAATAGTGGTGAATCATGCGGTCACGAATGCCAGCAATGCCTTTCCACTGCACTTGCGAGTAGGCATCACGCCAAGCCAATGGTACATGCTTCGTGGCCTCGCCAATGATTTCCAGGCTGCGCACAACGGCGCGGCTCAGCGTTTCATCGTGAATTATCGTTCCCAATTCGTACGCTGACCGGCACCGCTGCAAGAATAGCACCTCGTCTCGAATGTGCATCAATCGCTCAAGCGGCGGTGGCGAGGACATTTTCCGTGCTCTGTAAAATATGAGGCCCGATATAAGGCGAAAGGCCCGGACGGGTCAGCAGTTCCACTTTTCGGCCCAGCAAGTCTTCTAAAAAGTCGCCCAACGCCACCAGCGTATGCAAAGACTTCTGACCCAGTTGAAAATCGACCAGCAAGTCCACGTCGCTTTCCGGCCCGGCCTCGTCGCGCACGAACGAGCCAAACAAACCCAGCTGCGCCACGCCTAGGCCCCGCAGCTGCTCACGCTGCGCCTGCAGGCGCTCGATAACTTCGGCTTTGGTGCGGACGGGTTCCATAAAGTGGGCTACGGGACTGGGGACGCACAAGATACGGCAGCCTCGGCGCTGGGCTCCCCCGCGCCCCGCCACTGTGGCGGGCGCGGCTGGGGTTAACAGGAGTTTCGGCAAGAAGCGTACCCTGGTGCAAGCTTAGCACAGCGTAACTCGTACCGAAAATTTGGGCGAGGTTGTGCCTCGCAATAGAACGGCTTGCGGTGGAACGACCTGTCCATGCGGCTGCCGATTGCCGCTGCGCGGCAGTGGAGCTACAAGCTCCGCGTTATCGCCGGTCACGAGTTACGGCTTACGGCTGCGCCTGAACTCGCGCCAGACGTGGAAAAAATCATCCGAGAATATGAGCAACACTTACCGTTGAGCTCCCGAGTTCAACGGCAATTGCATAACCGATTAGAATCCACCTTGACATATTCTCATACACCAAGCCATTAAACGAAAGCCCCGCCAGCTGCTTGCTGGCGGGGCTTTCGCTCTTACAAATCAGCTAGCTCAATAATTACACTGTGGGCAGTTCCGCATTCTCCTAAATTAAATGCGCTGCATTGAATTCCACGATGTACATTTCGATTCATCTATCCAATTGATATGCTGCACTTCCTCTGCCTACTACTGCTTCTTTCCGGCCCGCTCTGTGGGCAAACCCTGCCAGATTCGTCTCGGGTAGGCGGGATGCCTCCCCTATATACCCTACCTCAGCTCACTGCGGCCGACACCGTTAAAGCACTGCACCGGATGTTTACTAATAGGCGCGTAGGCGGTGGGCTTTTAGTCGTGCTTGGCGGTATAGCTGTAGTTGCAACCCCATTAGTTTATGTAGCTACGGCCGGTCCTTCAACATCTACCTATGGCAACCTTCCTGACGCTGTAAGCGGGATGCAGCTAGGATTTGTTCTTGCTGCTCCTATAACGGCACTTGGAATTTATCAATTGTCGCGGAATTTCAAAGACAGGGAAGCAGAGGTAATTATTAATTACACAGAAAAACACATTCTACCGCCAAAAATCAAACGAAAATTAAGCCCAAACCTTTTTCTGCCGCCCAACTCCCCTTCTAATTTTCATTAATAAGTATGCTTCTCTTGTTTGGAGATACGTGCTAATTAAAAAGCCCCGCTAGCAATTGCCATCGGGGCTTTTTAATTAATTACTCAATTCAGGTCAATAATTACACCGTGGGCATTTCCACGTTCTCGAATTTCACCTGGCCGTCTTCGAGTACGGCTTCCACCACGGCGTCTTTGCTCACGCGGCCGGAGAGGATGTCTTTCGACAGCTCGTTGAGAATCACGCGCTGCAGAACGCGCTTGAGCGGCCGGGCGCCAAACTGCGGGTCGAACCCGGCTTCGCCGAGGTAGTCGAGCACTTCGGGCGTGGCCTCCAGGCGAATGCCGGCTTCCTCCAGGCGCTGCTGAATCTGCTTGAACTGGATGTCGACAATCTTGCGGATTTCCTTGCGCTTGAGGGGCTGGAACATCACGATTTCGTCGATGCGGTTCAGGAACTCGGGGCGCATGTGCTGCTTGAGGCGCTCTACCACTTCCTCGCGGGTGCGGTCCACCACTTCGTCGTGGTTGTACTCGTTCAGCTCTTTGAAATTCTTCTGAATGATGTCGGCGCCCGTGTTGGAGGTCATGATGATGATGGTGTTCTTGAAGTTCGCCACCCGGCCTTTGTTGTCGGTGAGGCGGCCGTCATCGAGCACTTGCAGCAGGATGTTGAACACGTCGGGGTGCGCTTTCTCGATTTCGTCGAGCAGCACCACCGAGTAAGGCTTGCGGCGCACGGCCTCGGTGAGCTGGCCGCCTTCGTCGTAGCCCACGTAGCCGGGAGGCGCGCCTATCAGGCGCGAGGTGGCGTGGCGCTCCTGGTACTCGCTCATGTCGATGCGCACCATGGCGTTTTCGTCGTTGAACAGGTATTCGGCCAGGGCCTTGGCCAGCTCGGTTTTGCCCACGCCGGTGGAGCCCAGGAAGATAAACGAGCCGATGGGCCGCTTGGGGTCTTGCAGGCCGGCGCGGGAGCGGCGCACGGCGTCGGAGATGGCTGCGATGGCTTCGGACTGGCCGGCCACGCGCTTGCCCAACTCTTCTTCCAGGTGCAGCAGCTTCTCACGGTCCGACTGCAGCATCTTGCTCACCGGGATGCCGGTCCATTTGGCCACTACCTCGGCTATGCTTTCGCTGGTTACTTCTTCCTGCAGCATGGTGCCGCCGTCCTTATTCGCATTGGCTTGCTCCTGCAGCTCCTTGAGCTTGGCTTCGGCTTCCTGAATCTTGCCGTAGCGCAGCTCGGCCACGCGGCCGTAGTCGCCCTGGCGCTCGGCCTGCTCGGCCTCAATCTTGTAGCGCTCGATGGCTTCTTTCTGAGCCTGGATGCCGGTAAGGATGCCTTTTTCGCTTTCCCAGCGGGCCTTGAGGCTGTCGCGCTTGTCGTTGAGCTCGGCCAGCTCTTTGCTGAGCACGGCTTCGCGGTCGTGGTTGTTTTCGCGGCGGATGGCCTCGCGCTCAATCTCGAGCTGCATGATGCGGCGCTGGATTTCGTCGAGCTCGACGGGCATGGAGTTCAGCTCAATGCGCAGCTTGGCGGCCGACTCGTCCATGAGGTCGATGGCCTTGTCGGGCAGGAAGCGGTCGGTGATGTAGCGGGCGCTCAGCTCCACGGCCGCAATCACGGCGTCGTCGGTGATGCGCACGCCGTGGTGCAGCTCGTACTTCTCCTTGATGCCGCGCATGATGCTGATGGCGTCCTCAATGCTGGGCTCGTCCACCATCACGGCCTGGAAGCGGCGCTCCAGGGCCTTGTCTTTCTCGATGTACTTCTGGTATTCCTTGAGCGTGGTGGCGCCGATGGCGTGCAGCTCGCCGCGCGCCAGGGCGGGCTTGAGCAGGTTGGCGGCGTCCATGGCGCCCTCGCCCCCGCCACCGGCCCCGATGAGGGTGTGCATCTCGTCGATGAAGAGCACAATCTGCCCATCCGAGTCGGTTACTTCTTTGATGACGGCCTTGAGGCGCTCCTCAAACTCGCCCTTGTACTTGGCGCCGGCCACCAGCAGGCCCATGTCGAGGCTCATGATGGTTTTGTCGCGCAGGTTTTCGGGCACGTCGCCGGCCACGATGCGCTGGGCCAGGCCCTCCACGATGGCGGTTTTGCCCACGCCGGGCTCGCCGAGCAGCACAGGGTTGTTTTTGGTGCGGCGCGAGAGGATTTGCAGCACGCGGCGGATTTCCTCGTCGCGACCAATCACGGGGTCCATCTTGCCGGCGCGCACCTGCTCGTTGAGGTTGCGGGCGTAGCGGTTCAGGCTCTGGTACTGGTCTTCAGCGCTCTGGCTCGTGACCTTGCGGCCGCCGCGCAACTCCTTGATGGCGGCTTTCAGGTCTTTCTCGTTGAAGCCGGTGTCTTTGAGCAGAGTGGCCACAGCGTCTTTGCCGCTGAGGATGCCGAGCAGCAGGTGTTCCACCGACACAAACTCGTCGCCCATGTCCTTCATGGCGGCGTTGGCGCGTTGCACGGCGGCGGCGGCCTCGTTGGCGAAGTAGGGCGAGCCGCCGCTCACCTTGGGGTAAGCGGCCACAATGGCGTCGAGCCGCGGGGTAAGGATGTTGAGGTTGGCGCCGAGCTTGCTGGCGAGAAACGAGAAGACGCTCTCGTCGCTCTGGAAGAGGCCCTTCAGCAGGTGGCCCGTTTCTACGGCCTGCTGCTGGTTGCCCCCGGCGATTTCGGTGGCCTTCTGCACGGCCTCCTGTGCCTTGATGGTGAAGTTTTTAAAGTCCATTTGTCGTAGTCTCTTAGTAGGTGCTTCAGTGGAGAAGTTCTACGAGCGGACTAGCAAAGGGGGTGCAGAAGAGGTTTTTCGGACTTTTTGGCGGGAAACAAATGTTTACATTGCACGCTAAAAGACAAAATTACAGGCAAAACAGATGGTAGAAGTATTGAATTTCAAAGCGGGCCCGTCATCAACACCAGGCTTAACGCTGGAGTTAGCACCAATCACTGTATTTGTAGGACCAAACAATTCTGGCAAGAGTCGAGTCTTAGTCGAATTAGAAAATTGGAGTGTTAATGGGCACTGTCTACCAAATAAAGTATTAGAAAGTGTAGTCTTTAAAAAATTTAGTGAAGAAGAACTTAATGTAGAAATAAATAAGATTCAAAGTCCTAATACACTAGGCCAGAGTCGCGACTCTGATTACGTTTATTTATCTAGGGCAGGAACCAAACTGAATGAAAATAGTGATGATTTTAAAAGAATCCATTATAAATACTTAGTCAAGGAAGCCGTGCAAGGATTTGTTTCTGGCTCAAACCAGTATGGTGATTTAAGAAGTTTATTTACATTAAGGTTGGATGGGAGCAGTCGTCTCGGCCTATTAACAGAAAGAAAAACAGGTGATTTTCAAGCTCAACCTAATAATCCACTATCACGCCTCTTTCTTAACAACACACTACGTCAAGTCATAAGGCGCATAGTGTTTGATGCTTTTGGCCGTTATTTCGTGATTGACCCAACAAATCCAGGATACCTCAGAGTACGTTTAACAGACCGAGCCCCATCCACTGAAGCTGAGGAGAGAGGGTGGGACGATTTAGCTATTGCTTATCATCGAGACGGTACTTTAATTCAACAAACTAGTGATGGGGTCCGGGCATTCACAGGCATAATTACTGCATTAATTGTTGGTGACCCCAAAATCACTCTTATAGACGAACCGGAAGCATTTCTGCATCCCGCATTGTCGATGAAGCTCGGCAAAGAAGTGGCTTCTATATCAGCTAGTGAACCCGAAAAAAGGTTATTTGTATCGACGCATAGCGCGTCATTCTTGATGGGCTGTATACAGTCCGGAGCGCCCCTTAACATTGTGCGCTTGACTTACAAAGGAGGAGTTGCAACTACCCGTGTCTTACGACGCGAACAGCTACTTCATTTAATGCGCAATCCTATGCTTCGCTCAACGGGAATGCTAGATGGCTTATTTTATGAAGCAGTGATTGTTACAGAGGGAGATTCCGACAGAGCTTTTTATCAAGAAGTTAATGAGCGACTTCGAACTGCAAAAGATTGGCGAGGCTTAGGAAATTGTCTTTTTATCAATGCCCAGAATAAACAGACTATTTGGGATATTGTGCGCCCATTGCGAGAATTAGGCATTCCTGCTATTGGCATTGTAGACTTAGATGTATTGAAAGAAGGAGGCAAAACATTCAGTAAATTAACTGAGGGAGCTTTTTTCTCTAAGGTAAGTCTAGGGGGAATTGAAATAACTCGCTCTAATTTACTTGCTGCACTAAATGCAGTAGATGTTACCTGGAAACGCAATGGCGGAATTGAAGTTTTAACGGCAATAGATAAACAAGGAGCTAATGATTACTTCGACCAACTAGAAGAACATGGTGTTTTTGTAGTACGCTCTGGTGAAGTTGAGGCTTGGCTAGGCAATCTGGGAGTTCCAAGAGAAAAGCAGAATTGGCTTCCTAGAATGTTTGAGGCCATGGGTGAGGACCCAACACAAACAGGTTATGTGCAACCTTCCAAGGGTGATGTGTGGGACTTTGTGGGGCGCATGAGGCTATGGGTAGATAATCCTAGCAGGAAAGGGATACCTGAATAGCTACACAAGAAGCTTCCTTTTCTCTCAGCGGCGGGGGCAGCGGGCGGGGGTGGGGGCGTATTGCTCCGTTTACTCCACAATCATGTTGCACACGTTGGTGCCGGTGCGGCCGTCGGCGCTCACGTAGGCCCAGAACAGGCCTTCGGTGCTGTGGGGCATGGCTACGCGGCCGTGCCCGTCGAGGGCGATGACGCCGCCTTTGCCGCCTGCGGGGGCCACTTTCTCGTGGATGACCAGGTGCGCGGCTGCCTCCACGCTCAGGCCCCGGTACTCCATCAGCGCGGCGATGTCGTGGGCCACGGTGTGGCGAAGGAAGAATTCGCCGTGCCCGGTGCCCGACACGGCGCACACGTGGTTGGCGTAGGTGCCGGCCCCGATGATGGGCGAGTCGCCCACCCGGCCATACTGCTTGTTGAGCATGCCCCCGGTGGACGTGCCGGCGGCCAGTTGCCCGGCCTGGTCGAGGGCCACGGCGCCCACGGTGCCGTATTTGGTGGTTGGGGCGGAGGAGCTGGCTGCGGCGGCTTGCAGGGCCTGAAACTGCTGCCACCGCTCCTCGGTCCGAAACCACTCCGGCGGGGCCGTTTCCAGGCCCATTTCCGCGGCAAACTGGTCGGCGCCGGCGCCCGTGAGCAGTACGTGAGCGGAGCGTTCGAGCACAGCCCGGGCTGCCGAAATGGGGTTGCGCACGGTGCGCACGCCGGCCACCGCACCGGCTTGCAGCGTGGCGCCGTCCATCAGGGCCGCGTCCATCTCATTCAGTCCGGCGTGCGAAAACACCGAGCCGCGCCCGGCATTGAACAGAGGCGAGTCTTCCAGCAGGCGCAGGCTGGTTTCGACTGCGGTCAGGCTGCTGCCGCCCTCGGCCAGCACCGCGAAGCCCGCTTGTGCGGCAGCAGTCAAGGTGCGGTGGTATTCGGCTTCCTGCGGAAACGGGGTGCCGGCGGGGTACAGGCGGCCCGAGCCGCCGTGCAGCAACAGCGTGAAATTGGTGGAAGGCATGGGCTCTGATTAGGTAGGTTAAGATTCAACAGACTAGAAGAAGCGTCCGTATCGTTCGGCAGCTTTCACACGGGGCAGGGCTCAACTAACTCGCTTCCTCAAACGGCAGCACCACATTCGCCATCGCCTTGAGGTCCAGGTCCGGCACGAAGCCGTCGCACACGGTGAGGATGCTGTAGAGGTAGCGCTTGAGCTCCGCGGGGTCGGGCTGCTCCTGGCGTAGCGCGGCCTGTACGAGGTGCAGGGACAAATCGGCCAGCACTAGTTGCTTGCGCGTGGTGAGGTCGCTGGTCGTAACGGCTGTGGACTCCGTCAGGGCGTGGGCCTGGCGAACGAGGTCCAGAATGGCATCTTGCATTCTCAATTAGGTATTTTGGAGGGATGAATGCGGCGCTGGGCGCTGCCGCTGCAAGGTGGCAAAGCTAGTTCTTGTCCGAAGATGCCAAGAAGCTGCCCAGCTTTCTCATTAAGCAGCGACAGCTTCTGCCCTTTCTGTTAGCTCTGCTGCGGCAGCCCTAGCAAATACAGTTTCTTGGCCTTGCCGGTAATGCGTCCTTTCTCCCATTTGTAATCTTCGGTTTCGAACCCAGCCAGCAGTTGGTCCAGGTCTTCCAAGGTGTAGGTGCGGGCATTGGACACAGCCCCATCCCAGGCAAAGCACAGCGGAATAACCGGCAGTAGGTACGTAAACACCAACTGCTTCCAGGTGAGAGGCCGGGCAAAGGGCGTGAGGAAGAACACCATCATAAATATCATGGGCAGCGATACCCACCACAGCGCAGTGGGCAGGCTGTTATCGCTCATTTCGTAGATGCAGATGGCTTGCCGGCTGTCACGGGCATGCTGCAGGATGCGGCGCGCGGTGGCCGGGTTCATGTGGTGAAAGCTGCCCACCATGGTGCGCACCCCGGCTAATTCGGCCGGCACCTGCAGCGCATCCACCGGCGCCAGCCAATACGTCAGCGCCGGGTTGGGGCCGCTGTTTATTTCGGCCACCACTTCGCGGTTCGGGTACAGGTCGGTAAACGTAAGGCGCAGCTGCTCGCCGCCGGGCTGGGCCTGCAGCGCCCGAAACACTTCCCGCATGGGGCCGCCCCCACCCGAGCAAAGGTCCACGATGGTGTGCTGGCCCGTATGCTGCAAGGCCCTGGTGAGCAGGGCTGCTATATCGGCGGGGGTGCCCAGCAGGTTGTGCATCACCACCATCAGCCGGGTGAGGCAGGCGCGCAGCCAGTGCGGAAACCAGGGATAATCTTCCAGTTCGAACAGATGTATGCGCTTCATATTAGTTAGGGTGCTCTTTTCCTATCAAGGTCGGACCGGCAGCACTTATCGGCGAGTAAAAAGCATTAGTAAACTGCTAATACAGCATGGCAAGCTACACCACAGGGCAATTCATCATCCGATTGCCTTCAAAGTCAACATATCTTTTATCGAACAAGCCCCAACAAAAGAGCCCCAGCAACTGCTGGGACTATTTTGTTGGGGCTTAAGGCAACCGGCTTGCAGTTAGGCGGCCAAAGTGGGTCGGGGCAGTGGCCCTTACAGCCGGACGCCTTGCGCGTGCAATTGCTTTTCCTGTGCGGCTTGGTTGGCCGTGAATTCGGCGTGCTGCTCCGGCGTGCGAGTAGTGCCCAGGCTGGCTAAATGCTGCCGCACTTCGGCAGCCGGCAAATCGTTGCAGTACATCGGTGAGCCCGGCTGCTGGCGCCACGACTCGTGCAGGCTGCCGGCATCTACGGCGTCGTAGCCCAACTCCTCCACCAATGCCATCACCTTTTGCTTGGCGGCGGCATCGTCGCCAGCCACGGGCAGCGCGATGCGGCCGGGCGTGCCGGCGGGCTGCCCTGGTTTCTCGAGGTGCGGAGCGAGGATGTTGTTGAATACCTTCACCACCGGCTGGCCTAGGTGCTGCTGTACCCATTCGCTCTCGGTCAGGACGCCGCTTTCCAGCTCGGGCAGCTGGCCGTCGCGCAGCAAGGGATAGTAGTTGCTGGTGTCAATTACCGGTACGCTGGCGGGCACGCCCTCAAACAGGTCCTTGGGCAGATCGGGAATGTTTTTCAGCGGAATGGTTACCACAATGATGTCGCCGTGGCGGGCGGCTTCCCGGGCCGTAACGGGGGTGGCGCCGGTTTTTTGGGCTAGCTCCGTTAGCGTTTCGGGGCCGCGGGAGTTGGCAATGTATACCGAGTGGCCGAGGCTGGTGAGCCGCCCGGCGAGGGCGCTGCCGATGTGGCCGGCCCCAATGATTCCAATGTTCATAAGCAGTAAATTGAGCTAGCGTTTTGTGAGCCGCTCTTGTGTAAAGCGGTACGCTCTAAGACTACCTGCTCCCTGAGATTGTTCAGCCGCGCCGGCAGTGGGCCATACATTGGCAAGCAGCCGAGGCTTTTACAGTTCCCACTCCCCTGCCAGCAGGCGCGGCAGTAGCGGGTGCAGCATGCGGTAGGTGGCGCCCCACAGGTAGTGCGGCCCCACCCGCCAGAAAGGCACCAGCTCGGGGTTGGGCCAGCCGGGGAATTGCCACAGTTCCTGGCCGGCGTTGGCGGGGTCGGCCAGGTGGCGAAGGGGCACTTCCAGCACTTCCGCTATTTCGGGCTGGGCCGCGCGCCACGTGGGCGGCGGAGCGATGCGGGCCAGAAACGGGGTGATGTGAAAGCCCGTGGAGCGTGTGTGCAGGGGCGGTAGCTCGGCCAGCACCTCAATGGCGGCCGCAGCCAGCCCAATTTCCTCTTCGGTTTCGCGCAGGGCTGTGGCCAGCAGGGAGGCGTCGGTGGGGTCGCGCTTGCCGCCAGGGAATGCCAGCTGCCCGCCGTGCACGCCGTGGTCGCCGCGGCGCACCAGCACGAGCGTGGGTTCGCCGGCCGCGTTGCGAAACACGGGGACGAGCACGGCTGATTCGCGCAGGGCAGGCGGAGGATTCATAAAACTGGAGACGGACAATGCTCGTGGCGAGGCACCTGGAAGCGGCCGCTACGCTGCAATATCAGCAACATGGGCAAAACCCGGGAAAAGGCTACCTCTTCGGCACGAGTTACGCTGTGCTAAACCCACGCTAGGGCAGTTGCAGAAGAGCCCATATCGCTAATTCGCCGCCCGCGCCACCGGGAAACCGGGCGGGCCGCGGGCGGCGAATTAGCGAGGCTTGGAAACGCCAAGGCAGCAGCTCGCCCCACAAGCTGTGGGAAAAACTGCTACCTCAACTGTATCCACTCGGCTTAACCATTCGGCGGGCCAGTGGAGGGAGTTAACCCACTCTTGGGCAACGCGCGGCTTGGTTAGTTGCCGCCCTGGCCGTTGCCGCTGTCGCCGGCTTTCTGGTCGTCGTTGCGGATGCTGCGCTTGGGGCGGCTGGGCTTGTTTTCCAGCTTGCCAAACCGGTAGCTGAAGGCGGCCCGCACGCCGCGGTTGTACACGTAGGTGGTGTTGGTCGAGACCGACTGGCCGGTGTCAAAGTCGTTGGTCAGCTTCACGTAGGAGCTGAAGGGGTTGTCGGCGTTCAGGGTCAGGTCGCCTTTGCCTTTCCAGAGGTCTTTGCGCAGGCCCAGGGAGTACATCTGCCAGGGCGAGCTAGGGAGTGTTTACAGTTAGAGCCAGGTTAAAGCTGCAACTAAGCAGCAAGTAGCAAAGTAGTTGGCGGCGCGTTTGTCGAATCGGGTAGCTACGGCCCGAAAGCGTTTTAAGCCATTAATAGCCCGTTCGATGTGGTTGCGCTCTTTGTAGCTTTCAGCGTCATGCGCCAACGGGACCGTGCGGTTTTTCTTGCCGGGAATCACGGCCGTGGCCCCTGCCTGCTGGATTTGGGCGCGCACGTAGCCCGCGTCGTAGGCCCGGTCGGCCAGCACCGCCTGCCCCGGGCGCAAGTGCTGCACCAGCAACCCGAGCGCTTGCGGGCAATCCCCCGCGTGGCCCCCGGTCAGGGCCAGGGCGCAAATGCGGCCCTGCGCGTCGCAACTCAGGTGGAGTTTGGTCGTGAAGCCGCCGCGGCTGCGGCCGAGCGCCTGCCCGCAAGGGCTGTCTTTTTTTTCGCGCCGGCGGCCACCTGGTGCGCCCGTACGGTGGTGGAATCGACCAGCAGGCGGTGCAAGCCGGCTTCCTGTTGCACTTGGGCCAGCACCCGGGGCCATACCCCGGCTTGCCGCCAGCGGCGAAACCGGGCGTACACCGTGTGCCAGGGCCCAAACCGCTCGGCCGGCAAATCACGCCACGAGACGCCGCAACGGGCCCGCCAGAGCACGGCTTCCACGAACAAGCGCGTGTCTTTGGCCGTCGTGCCCGGCGAACTTTCTTGGCCCGGCAGCAACGGCGAAAGCTTCGCCCACTGCGCATCGGTCAATAAACTCCGGTCTTTATTCATGCTCAAAGGTCGACCTTAACTGTAAACACTCCCTAGTGCCCTGCAGCTGAATGCGCGGCGAGTTGAGCATGGCAAACATCTGGAAGCTGATGCCCTTGCCCAATTTATAGCCCGAGTTGATGTTGGCCGAGTACACCACGCCGCGGTTGCTGGTGTTCAGGGTCTTGCTGCTCAGGTACACGTAGAAGGCGCTGATGTTGCCGCTGATGTTCCACTTGGGCAAGGGCTTGGCCGAGCCGAACAGGTTGAGGCCGTAGGTCTGGTTGCGGGCCACGTTGCCGAAGGTGGCCAGCACCCGGCCGTTGGCGTCGGTGCTGTACACCCGCTCGATGGCGTTGTTGGTTTGGCGCGAATACACTGTCACGTTGATGCTGGTGCCCTTGGCAAAGGTGTTCCAGTTCAGCTCGTAGTTGTCTGTGAATTCAGCGTTCAGCTCGGGGTTGCCCTTCGAAACGTTGCGCGGGTCGCTGGTGTTTTCGTACGGGTTGAGGTATAAGATGCTCGGGCGCTGGATGCGGCGCGAGTAGGTGGCCCGCAGCGAGGAGCCGGGCTGCTTGAGGTTGCGCGTGAGGGCCACGTTGGGCAGCACGTTGGTGTAGGTCAGGCGGAACTCGTTGTCCTGGTTTTGGAAGTTGCCGCGCAGGTCAGTGCGCTCCACGCGGGCACCCAGGCGGGCGGTGTATTTCTTGCCCAGGCTGGTGCCGTAGGTTGCGTAGCCGGCCAGCACGTCCTGGTCGTAGTCAAACTTGTTGGTCAGGCTGGGCTCCAGTCCAAATACGCCGGTGCTCAGGTTGGTGCGGTACACCTCGTAGTCGCTGAACACCGTGCGCTGAATCATCTTGGCGCCCACTTCCACGGTTTGCTTCTCGCCGATGGGGTGCACGTAGTCGGTTTGCAGGGTGCTTTCGAGGTTGCGGGCCAGGTTGGGGCTCTGCTCGCGGTACTGCGGGTTGTCGAAATCGGGGCTGAGGAGGGGGAATTGCCGCACGTCGTAGTCGTTGTCGCGGCGGTTGCGGCTGTGCTGGGCCAGCACCGTCCACTCGCGGCGGCTTTTGGCCCCGAAGCTGCGCGTGTAGGAGCCCAGCAGGTCGTAGCTGCGGTTGGTGGCGTCCATCGTCTGCTCGCGGGTGTAGTTGCCAAACAGCGGGTTGGTGCTGGTGGGCTGGCCCTGGTCGAGGGTGTAGCGGTTGTTGATGTCGAGGTCGAACTGGTTGCCGAACTGGGCCGTGCTGAAGGTCAGGCTGAGGGCGTGGTTGGGCGCGGGCTAGTATTCCAGCCCAACGCGGCCCTGGCCGCCTCCGCCCATGCCCGTGCCGTCGTTGCGCTGGTACAGCCGGCCCGTGGTCAGGACCGATTGGCCGTTGACCACCGTGCGCACGTCCCTATCGATGCGGTCCACTTCCTGGTCGCCGGGCGAATAGAAGGCGAAGGCGTTCACGCCCGCCGTCACGCCCAGCTTGCCTTTGCGGGCGTTGAGGGTGAAGTTGCCGTTGGAGTTGCGCGTGCCCAGGGCCAGGCCCACGTTGCCGTTCACGCCCTGTAGGTTGTTTTCCTTGAGCACGATGTTGATGATGCCGGCCGAGCCTTCGCCGTCGTACTTGGCCGAGGGCGAGGTGATGACTTCCACCGACTTAATCTGGTCGCCGGGCAGCTGCTTGAGGGCCGTGGCAATGTCGCCCGAAATCACGGCCGAGGGCTTGCCGTTGATGAGGATGCGCACGTTGCCGGAGCCGCGCAGCTGCAGGTTGCCGTCGGGGTCCACGCTCACCATGGGGCCTTGCGCAGCACGTCGGCGGCGGTGCTGCCTTTGTTGGTGTTGTCGGTGGCGGCGTTGTACACCAGGCGGTCGGGCTTACTTTCCACCACGGGGCGCTCGCCGTTCACGGTCACTTCGTTGAGCTGCTGGGCGGCGGGCGTCAGGGCCACGGTGCCCAGGTCGAGGGTCATTTTGCCGTCGGCCAAAGTCACCGGCTGCGTGAGGCTGCCGTAGCCAATGAAGCTGAGCTGCAGGCGGTACTCGCCGGCGGCCAGTCCCTTCATGCTGAAGCGGCCTTTGTCGTCGGCCACGGTGCCGTCCACGGGTTTGTCGCCGGTGGCGGGCAGCAGGGCCACAGTGGCAAACTCCACTGGTTTCTTGGTGGCGCCGTCCAGTACCACGCCGCTGATGCGGCCGGTGCCGCGGGCGGCAGGCAGCGTTACCAGGGCCGGGGAGGTAGCGCCCGGTGCGCCCGTCGGAATGCCGGCGGGGCCACCCGCGGGACGTGAAGCTGGAGCCGCGGGAGCCTGAGCCACGGCTTCGTGAGCAAGCACACTGGCCAGGGCCAGCATTGGCAGTAAGGGGTTATTCATAAAAAGTGCAGAAAAAAGGTGGTCAGGAAAGCGGTGCGTGCAACGAGTAGGCAGGATTTATCATCCGCGCCTAATAGGTGTATCGCGGTACCCCAACGTTGCATTACATAAAAAGTATTTTTTTCTATCCTTGTGGATTCCCACTTCCTGAAAGGCACATTTGGGCCTGTGGCAGCCGCGCAGCAGTCCCGGCCACCGGCTCGGCCAGCAGCATCTTATTCACCACCCAGGCCAGCGCCCGCAACGCAAGAAGCTGCGGGCGCTGGGTGCCCTAAACCGTTACGCCAGCTGGCGGTTTGAATGTGTGCCCGTGGCGGCGGCCCGGCGAAACAGCAACCCCGAAACGGCCCACAGCGCGGCGAAAACTGCATTCGCGCCTACCACATTCACCATGTGCACCTGGGGTTCGGCAGCAGCACCCGTGGGCTTCCAGATGAATAGCGCAATCACGGTGACCACCACATAGGTCAGCGACGCCGCGAACATGGCATTGGACATACCCAGCGGCCGGAAGCGCGCCACGAATGCCCCGACGAGGGCTACCGCCAGCACCGCCACATACAGCAGATTAGCGGGGTTGTCCTCACTCCCGACGAGCCCTACCGCTAGATTGGCCCACACGAGCAGCAGTCCGGCGGCCACCCCCAGGCCGGCGCCCAGGCGGTACATGGTATTGTCCCCCATCCGCGCAATCAGGACAAACGTGAGGCCCGCGCCGAACAGCATCACGCCCGCGACAATGAAATCGGACAAGGTCCAATTCACTTCCTTGGTGAACTGCATTGCCACCAGGGGTATCAGCAATAGGAAGGCCGTAGCGAGGGCCACGCGGGTAAGGCTTTTGGCGAGTGTCATGGCAGTAGTCGTTTTGGTTGAGATGAGAGTTAGAAGAACCCTTTAAAAGCGGGTCGTTTTGAATTAAGAAGCTGTGTCGGCGCGGCCGGAGCCATGGCCATGGGGCTGAAAAACAAGTGCCAAGGGCTTCCCGCAACCGGCCTCCCCCGGCAGTGGACGGCTTTATGAGATAGAACGATGCAAAGGAAACAAAAGAACTTTGCATTACAAAGTGGCGCCTTAAAAAACTATTCGCCTTTGCGATGGGCGTAGATATTTAGCTCAAGAATGGGACGATGGTAAAGCCCGTGGCGTGTCATTAGATGGACACCCGCCACCTGCATGTTTTGGCTATACTATGATAAGCATGAGCCGCTTAGCTACAAAGATTCTCAGAAGTTAGCCCCACCGCCTGGCCCGGCTCACGGCCTGCTGCTGGCTGCCCCAGCGCTACTTGGGCGGCATTTCCTGCAGCGTCCAGGTATTGCCATCGGGGTCTTGGAAGCCCACGTACTTCATGCCGCCGCCCAAATCCTGGATTTCGCCCATGGGCACGCCCCGGCCCGCCAGTTCGGCGCGAACTTGGGCAATATCGGCGACCACCAGGTGCAAGCCGCGCAGGCAACCCACCGGCATGGCCAGGCCAAACAGCCCCTCGCTCATCACAATGGAACAGCCCGAACCGGGCGGGGTGAGCTGCACCACCCGCACCGTGGCACTGGGCCGCACGTCGTGGTCGAGCTTAAAGCCGACTTGTTCGGCATAAAACGTTTTGGCGCGGTCTATGTCGGTGACCGGCACCGGCACCAGCTCAAGTTTCATCTCCATAAAGGCGTTGACGGAAGAAGGATTGGCAAGCAAAGTACAGCCACTTCTCCCTTGCCCTTGCAGAACTCGGAAGAACTTCTCGTGTGAGAAATCAGCTCAATTTTCTCCCCACCGGCCGGAGCATCGTGGGGCGGCTACGGGCAGGGTTGAGCTGGGCCTCACGGTACCTACTCCCCTGCCAGCAGGCGCGCTGCAAGGCGCTGGGGCAGCGGCTACTGCTCAATAGCTGCCGCGGCATAAAGCATCTGCACGTTTCGCTGCTGGTGGGCCCAGAAGCCCACTCATACTCCGTGAAGGGCCAGAGTGCGGACGAGCAAGTAGTACCAGGCATAGGGCTGGCCCATAGGCCAAGACCTCCTTCCAACCTCCGTTCTCTCGGCGCTGAAAAAAAATTTCTAAAAAGTCTGTAACGTTCTCCTACATGGGCGGTATCCACTTCTGAAAGCACTCTTCTCCGCCTGCCATATGCACGCCGCTCCACCGTGCAGCCCCTTGTGCTGCTGAGTTCTCCCCGAAGCCCTGCTCCGAAGAACTAAAACGCAATCCCGCCAGCCGCCCGGCTTTGTCAAGTCGGCGCGAAGCCTGCGACAGAATTTCCTTGAATTCTGGCTCTCGATTATCAACTACACTGGGATAGAAGTAAGCCAAACAGGTAGAATAAACATCATCTACTATGTTTTGCATGCTACCTGGCATAACACTATACTATTGTATAACCTGCTTCCTAGACCACCTTTTTTCTCCTTTTTCAACTCATCTTTTCTGCAACCATGAACTTCTCTTTCAACCTCCGCCCCACTCAGTCGCTCACGGCCTCCGCTCCCCTACGCCTGGCTTCAGCCCAATCCCTGCGGGCTGCCTTGTTCGGCGGGCTGGCCATCCTGGGCTGCAGCAGCGCGGCAATGGGCCAGGATTCTCCGTCCGTTAAAGCTCAGCAAACCGATGCCCACACCCTGGCTCTCACCGTCGAAAACCCCACCCAGCAGCGGGTACAGCTGGAAGTGGTATCATCCCAAGGCCACTACTCCCGCCTTCTGAATGAAGTGCACCACCGCCCTTCCTACGGCACGAAGCTCAGCTTCAACAAAGTACCCGCCGGGGACTATGCCGTCCGGCTGCGCGTGGGGCGCGAGAGCTACCGCTACCATGTGCAAGTACCAGCCACTCCGCAAACCGCCATCTTAGTACAGGAGCTGGCCCCGACCCCGGCCCAAGTGATGGTAGCCCAATCGGCTCGCTAGCCGCGTCGGGCACACCAACCCTCCGTATGTAGCTCATCTGAGTTCAGTTTAAGCGAAAGGGAGGCCTAAAGCCCCGCCGAGTGGCGGACCTTTAGGCCTCCCTTTCTGTCCTTCTCAGGGTGCCCCGTCGGGGCGATGCCGCGTTGAGCTGCAGGGCCCAAGTGCCGCCGCGGTACCGGCTTCGAGCAGTGGGGTAGGGAAATTAATCGTGCTGTTCGTGAATGAGGCGCAGCCGGGTAAGTTGCGCGGGAGAGATGCGGCGGCCTGCTCAGTATAACAGCTAAATAGCCACCTTTGCAGGATACTGGAAGCTGCTGCAGCTTCTGGGGCCTCGCTTGCCTTTGCTAGGGCGGGCGGGGCTCTTTCGCAAATCCATCCCAACTCACCTCACTTCCTACATGCCCTCTCACCGTACTTCAACCGGGTATTTTTCACTCAAAAGCGTCCGTCAAACCCTGACCCTCCTTTGCCTCTGTTTCCTGTGGCAAACTGCCCTCGCGGAAGTAATAAAATCACCCAATGGCAAGCTGACGCTCACGTTTGCCCTGCAGGCCGATGGCGTGCCCACCTACCACCTCACCTACAAGGGGCGCGACGTTATTAAAACCAGCAAGCTCGGGCTTGAGCTAAAAAATGCCCCGGCGCTCACCAGCGGCTTTACCGTGGCCGACAGCAAGCAGCGCACGTTTGATGAAAGCTGGCAGCCGGTGTGGGGCGAGGTAAAAACCATCCGCAACCACTACAACGAGTTGGCCGTGACCCTAAAGCAGGCCGCTACCGACCGCACGGTGCGGGTGCGCTTCCGCGTGTTCGACGACGGCCTGGGCTTCCGCTACGAGTTTCCGCGCCAGCCCAAGCTCGATTACTTTACCATCAAGGAGGAACGCACGCAGTTTGCCCTAGCCGGCGACCACAAAGCCTTCTGGCTACCCGGCGACTACGACACCCAGGAATACAGCACGGTCACGTCAAAGCTATCGGAAGTGCGTGGCAAAATGAAAGCCGCCGTGACCGGTAACGCCTCGCAGACCACCTTCTCGCCCACCGGCGTACAAACCCCGCTTATGCTCAAAAGCCAGGACGGGCTCTACATCAACATCCACGAGGCGGCCCTGATTGACTACTCCTGCATGCACCTGGAGCTCGACGACAAGAACTTCGTGCTGGAGTCGCACCTCACGCCGGATGCGGTGGGCGACAAAGGCCTGATTCAGACGCCAGCGCTCTCGCCCTGGCGCACGGTCATCGTGAGCGACCGGGCCGGCGACATTCTGGAATCCAAGCTGGTGCTGAACCTCAACGAGCCCACCAAGTTCAAAGACACCAGCTGGATTAAGCCGGTGAAGTACGTGGGTGTGTGGTGGGAGATGATTACGGGCAAAAGCACGTGGTCGTACACTAACATGGACAACATTAAGCTCGACTCCGTCGACTACCGCAAGGTGAAGCCCAACGGCACGCACGGCGCCAATACCGCCCACGTGAAGGAGTACATCGACTTCGCCGCCCTGCACGGCTTCGACGCCGTGCTGGTGGAAGGCTGGAACATCGGCTGGGAAGACTGGTTCGGCAAGCACAAAGACTACGTGTTCGACTTCGTGACGCCCTACCCCGATTTCAACGTGCCCGAGCTGCAGCAATACGCCGCGAGTAAGAACGTGAAAATCATCATGCACCACGAAACCAGCGGCTCGGTGCGCAACTACGAGCGGCACCTGGACTCGGCCTTTCAGTTCATGAACAAGTACGGCTACAACGCCGTGAAAACCGGCTACGTGGGCGACATCGTGCCCCTGGGCCACCACCACTACGACCAGTGGCTGATAAACCACTACAACTACGTGCTGGAAAAAGCCGCCGAGCACCACATCATGGTGAACGGCCACGAGGCCGTGCGCCCCACCGGCCTGGCCCGCACCTACCCCAACCTGATTGGCAACGAGGCCGCCCGCGGCACCGAGTACGAGGCCTTTGGCGGCAGCAACCCCGACCATACCACCATCCTGCCCTTCACCCGCCTCATCGGCGGCCCGATGGACTACACGCCCGGCATTTTCCAAACCCAAATCAGCGTCATCAACCCGCAGAACAAATCCTTCGTGCACAGCACCCTGGTGCGCCAAATGGCCTTGTACGTGACCATGTACTCGCCCCTGCAAATGGCTGCCGACCTGCCCGAAAACTACAACAAGCACCTCGACGCCTTCCAGTTCATCAAGGACGTGGCCGTGGACTGGGACGACACCCACGTGCTCGAAGCCGAGCCCGGCGACTACATTACCATCGCCCGCAAGGCCAAGGGCAAAAGCAGCTGGTTTATCGGCAGCACCTGTGATGAGAATGGCCGCACGTCGAACATCAAGCTCGACTTCCTGGCGCCTGGCAAAAAGTACGTGGCCACCATTTACGCCGACGCCAAGGACGCTCACTACGAAAAAAATCCGCAGGCCTACACCATCCGCAAACTGAACGTGACACGCAAGACCAAGCTGGCGCAGTACTGCGCGCCCGGCGGCGGCTACGCCATCAGCGTGATGGAAGCCACCAAGTAGCGGCACCTACAGAACCTGGGCGGAAGGGCTAATGCGCGGCCTTTCTGCTCAGGTTTTCCAGCGAAGCCTTGAACTCGGGCGTATCGTATTCGGCCATGCCGTCGTGCCGGGCCGCCACTTGCCCATCGGGGCCGAGAATGACGGCGGACGGGATGGAGTTGGAGTCGAACGGCGCCGGCAGCGGGCCCGTGGGGAAGTACAGCGGAAAGGTAAAGCCCTGACTTTTCAGGTACTTCTGGGCCTTGGCCGGGTTGTCGTCGAGCGAGAGCATCACGAAGGCGACCTTCGACTTATCGACCTTCTGGTACAGGGCCTCGATGCCGGGCATTTCGGCGCGGCAGGGTGGGCACCAGCTGGCCCACAGGTTCACGAACACGGCCTTGCCCTTGAGGTCGCTCAGGCTCACGGCCTTGCCCTCCGGGGTCACCATCGGCAGGTTGTGCGGGTAAACCGGGCCGCCGGTCGGCACCACCGGCAGCGCGGTGATTGGGGCCACGGGAACCTCCGCTTTCCAGAGCCCCGTGGCCAGCAGGCCGCGCTGCACGCCACCAAGCACGATGGGCCGCAGGGGCGTGAACAGGACGAGGGCAAACAGGGCCAGCGGCAGCCACTGCATCAGTGCTTTATGCTTCATAGAGAGGATTGGCATAGAGTTGTTCGGCGCCCGGGTTGGGCCGTTGCGGGAAACAAGACGGCGCGAAGGTGGCCACCTTTTTCCCACCTGCGGAGCGCAACAGGCCAAAGGCACCGGAAACTCCGGGGTGGTTGCGGCACCCAAGCCACTCCACCTGCTGCCAACGCACCCGGCATTGGGCAAAGTTCAGCTCAATAATGAGTCAATACGCGTTGCCGGGCAGGGCCAACGCCGGGAACAACCCATAATAAATGCCTAGGTTCGTGCACCCGTTTCCCATGCTCCACTCCCTCGGCTACTTCGCGGCCATCTTCATCGGCCTTTCGCTCGGCATCATGGGCGGGGGCGGCTCTATTCTCACGGTGCCCGTGCTGGTGTACCTGATGGGCGTGAGCCCGGTGCTGAGCACGGCGTATTCGCTGTTTGTGGTCGGCTCTACGTCGGCGGTGGGCGCGTCGGGCTACTTCCGCAAGGGGCTGGTGTCGCTGAAAACGGCCGTGGTCTTTCTGATGCCTTCGCTGCTGTCCGTATTTACGGTGCGCAAGGTGCTCATGCCGACCATCCCGCACGTGCTGTTTACGGCCGGCAGCATCGTTTTCACCAAAGACCTGCTGGTGCTGGTGGCCTTTGCCGTGCTCATGGTGGCGGCGGCCACGTCCATGATTCGCAGCAAGCAGGCCGAAGAGGTGCTCGACGAGGAGCTGCACTTCCCGCACGCCTTCAACTATCCGCTTATTCTGACCATCGGGCTGGTGGTGGGCACGCTCACGGGCTTTGTGGGCGCGGGCGGTGGCTTTCTCATCATCCCGGCGCTGGTGCTGGGCGCCCGCCTGCCCATGAAGCTGGCCGTGGGCACCTCGCTGGCCATCATTGCCCTAAACTCGCTCATCGGCTTCACCGGCGACCTGAGCGCCGGCACGCCTATCGCCTGGACGTTCTTGCTTGGTTTTCTGAGCTTTGCCCTGGGCGGCATTGTGCTGGGCACCTACCTCGCGCGCTTCATTCCGGGGGCCCGGCTCAAGCCCGCTTTCGGCTGGTTTACGCTGGCCATGGGCACGTTTATTCTCACCAAGGAACTGCTGTTTCGCCACGCTTAAACTCCTGTTTTTATTTTCTCCATCAGTATGTTCCGTTCCACAGAATCTGCCACCCCCGCTTTCCAAAACCTCTTGCCCGCGCCGTTTGCCGAGGGGCTGCGCCAGCCCGGCGCGGTGCTGCTGGACGTGCGCCGGCCCGAGGAGTTTGCCAGCGGCCACCTGCCCGGCGGCGTCAATATCGAGGTAACCAGCCCCGACTTTGCCCAGCGCATCGCGGCGCTTGACCGCACCAAGCCCACCTACGTGTACTGCCGCAGCGGGGCCCGCTCGGCCAACGCGGCCGGCCAGCTCAGCACCGCCGGTTTTGGGCAGGTGCACAACCTGCTGGGCGGGGTGCTGGACTGGCCCGAACAGCTGGTGCGCTAAGCTGAGTAGTTGGCCCGCTTTGTCTTAACGCTTGCCAACGCTCCTCCCTCACGCTTAACCTCCTTCCTGGACCTGGACCTACCGCGCCCTGCGCGCAAAGCCACCTGGCTATTCGGCAGTGGCGGCGTTCCCCTTTTGGTAACTTAGCCGCCCATGAAACCCACGGAAGCCCCCGCGCAGCAACTGCTCCGGCTGGTTCGGCTGCTGATGCTGCTGACGGCCGCCGTGGTGCTGGTGCTGGCCGTGGTGGTGGCCCAACTCTACGGTCCCAAGGCGGCGCCGGAGCCCGTAGCAGCGGACGAGGCCACGCAGGGCCCGCCCCCGCCCGGCAGCTACCACCGCCCGGCCACGCCAGCGCCGGATACGGCCGCCATTCCGCACACGGCGGCGGGCCGCGAAATCCGCTACGGGCAAGAGCTGATTGCCCACACCGCGCTGTATTTGGGGCCGCAGGGCTCGGTGGCGTCTCTCACCAACGGCATGAATTGCCAGAACTGCCACCTCGAAGCCGGAACGCGCGGCTTTGCTAACAACTACCTGGCCGTGGCCGCCACCTACCCCAAGCTGAGGGCCCGCTCCGGCACGGTGGAGGGCATCGAGAAGCGCGTGGCCGACTGCATGGAACGCAGCCTCAACGGCCGCGCCGTGCCCGACCGCAGCCGTGAAATGCGCGCCATGGTGGCCTACCTCAAATGGTTGGGCCAGGGCATTCCGAAAGGCCAAAAGGTGTACGGCACCGGCCTGGTGAAGCTGCCCTACCTGGACCGGCCGGCCGACCCGCGAATTGGGCGAGCCGTGTATGCGGCCAAGTGCCAGCGCTGCCACGGCCCCACGGGCCAGGGCCAGCAGCTGGCCGATAGGCGCGAGTACCAGTACCCGCCGCTGTGGGGGCCGGCCAGCTACAACGATGGCGCGGGGCTGTTTCGGGTGTCCAACTTTGCCAAGTACGTGAAAGCGGCCATGCCTTTCGGGGCCACCTTCGACCACCCCCAGCTCACCGATGAGCAGGCCTGGGACGTGGCCGCCTTCGTGAACTCGCAGCCCCGCCCCCATCTGCCCACCCCGCACGACTGGCCCGACATCCGCCAGAAGCCCGTGGATTATCCCTTTGGCCCTTACGCGGATGCTTTCCCCGAACAGCAGCACAAGTTCGGGCCCTACCAGCCCATCGAAGCCGCACACCGGCCGCCAGCAGCGGCACATTAGCCTTCGCCGGGGGCTTTGCCATCACGGCCTGATGCCCAACTATTCTTGCTTCTCACCTACTGTTTCTCATCCTTTTTCTTGCTTGCTCATGATGAATACTACCGCTCGTTTTCTGGCTGGCGCGGCCTTGCTGCTTGTGGCCGCACCCGGCATCAGCCGGGCCCAAACGCCTGCAACGGCTACTCCAGTTGCCTCGGCCCCCGCGGCCCAGCCCACTGCCACGCCCGCCCCGGTGCTGACGCCGCCCAACGCGGCAGTGGCGGCGAAGGCAGCCACGTACCAGGGCGCACCGGCTCCCAAGGGCCATTACCGGGCCGTGTACCAGCTCGATAGCGACGACCCGAAGCTCATCAGCAAGACGCTGCACAACATGAAAAACGCCCTGGAAGACCCGCGCCTCAAAGGCAAGCTGGAACTGGAGCTGGTGGTGTTCAGCGGGGGCACGGTGGCTTTCCGCAAAGACCAGCCCTACGAGGCCGACGTGCTGGCGCTGCAGCAGGCGGGCGTCGTTTTGGCCCAGTGCCAGAACTCGATGAAGGCCTACAAGCTGACCAAGGCCGACATGCTGCCCTACATCTCCATTGTGCCCACCGGCAACGGCGAGCTGATTATCCGCCAGGCCGAAGGCTGGTCACTGGTGCACCCATAATTTAATCGCAGATGAAAACATGACCCTGGAGGTGGAGATGACGCCGGGCACGGTGGCCAACTCGTTGCCGGTTTTTTGCCAGCATTCCCGTGGCCCTCATTTGTGCCGGGGCCGGCAGCTTTGTGGCCAATAACGCCTACGACGCCGACGGCGACCAACTCGTTTACGCGTTGAGCAAGCCCATCATCGCGCATCTGCCGATGCAGGTGCCGGTGGCCTACGCGCCGGGGTATAGCGAAACGCAGCCCTTTGGGGCCAGCGGGCTGCTTGGGCGAAACCCGAACACGGGCCTTTCGACCTACTTCAGGCCGGAACAAGGCGTCTTTCAACTGGCGGTCGACGTGCTGGAGTACCGCCAGGGCCAACTATTGAGCACGATTCACCGCGACATGCAGGTGGTGCGCACGTGCGCAGGGTGGCCGCGTCGCAATTCACGTCCTGCGTTACCACACTGCTGGCGGGCCCCGACGACCGGTGCCTGTATTTCTACAACGTCATCACGCCCAATGGCGACACCCAGAACGAAACCTTTGCCATCAGGAACATCGAGCGCCACCCCAATACGGCGCTGGCCATCTTCAACCGCTGGGGCCAGAAGCTGTACCATTCCGACGGCTACCACAACACGTACGGCAATGCAAGCACGGCGCCCGGCCTGTACTACTACCTCTGCCAAACCGCCGAGGGTGCCATCTACAAAGGCTGGTTTGAGGTCATCCGCTAACGCAGCCGGATAGCTGCCGCACCAAGCCCCACCCAGAACAAAGCCCCAGCCCGTGCGGCGGCACGGGGCTGGGGCTAAGCGAGGGGGTTCAGCTTTCCTGTGCTGCTCCCGGTTCGATTCAGGCTACTTCTTTTCGAGGGCAGTGGTCATGTCCTGCTGCGAATGCAGGACGGGCAGCGTTTTGGCAGCATATGCCTGAACGGCGGGCGTTTCGGCCGCTTTGCTTTTCACCTCAAACATGGCAATGTCCATCTGGTGCGCCTTGTCCAGGACGTCGAGGTAGGTCTGGTCAAACTCTTTGCCGCGCTTGTCCATCAGCCGGTCGGCCAGAGCCTGGTGCACGGGCATCATCGTTTGGGGCATTTTTACGCCCAGGGGCGCGGCAATGGCTTTTAGCTCCTGGTTGGCCTGGGTGTACTTGCTCACCATCGATTGGGCAAATTTCCGCACCTCGGGGGTGGTGGCTTTTTGGGCCGCCATTTGGCTGGCCCGAACTTCCAGCATGTTGCTGCTGGCCGCGTTCATCAGGAATACGGGGTCCTGCATGGTGGCAAACGTGTTCATGTAGGCCGTCATGTCGGCGCTGCCGCCCGTGGCATCGGCGCCGGTGGCGGTCACGCCCGCGTTGGCGTCGGGGGCGGGCGTGGGGTTCATGTCGGTACCCATGCGGGTATCCGTGGCGTTACTGGTCGCCGATTCGGAAGCGGCCGTGTTGGTGCTGCTACACGCGGTGGCGGTGGCCATCGCGGCGGCTATCAGGAAATAAGAAAGGGTTTTCATCGTCATTATCTAGCTGAAGAGTAAGATTTCGAAGTGTATATACGGTACACCTCAAAGCAGGTAGACATTTTCGTACGTTTTGCCTGGATAACCGCTTAGCCTGCTCCTACAGTTGAGCTAAGGCAGGGCTGCTCCGGCCGGAAATCAGCCGGCTCGGGTGGCCAGCACTTCCCGCACTGGCGTCCACCGTATGTCGGGGTAGCGGGCATTGTCCAGGGGCTGCAGCTTGGGCCGGCCCGTGAACATGTTGTGCATGTACTGCATGCCCTGCCAGGGCGGAAACACGTCGTCGCTGGCCGGCATCAGGGCTTTGGTCACTTTTATCAGGGCGCCCAGCACCCACACCCCGCCCATTCGCAGCAGCTTAAACGGCTCGCCGGTGGCTTGGCTGGCGGCCTTTTGCAGGCCCCGCACGGTGGCCACTTCGCCGGCCACGCGCAGGTAGCGCGGCGTGGTGGGGTCGAGGGCCGCGGCGGCGGTAAATTCGGCGGTATTGGCCGTGGTGGTGAAGTCCAGGGGCTGGTCGGCGTCGCCGTAGTACATCACCCGCTTGATTTTGAACAGCACCACCGGCGCCTGGCCGGTGAGCAAGTCGGTAAACATGCCGTTGAGCACCGACGTGGCCTGAATGGGGGCCTGGTCGAGCCGTTGGTTGAACTCCCGGCGCAGGTCGAGGTTGCGGTTGGAGCCCATGGGCAGCTTGGTGTAATCGATGCAGTAGTCGGACGGAATGAAGCGGGGCACGCCGGCCGCCACCGCCGCATCGAGCAGCCGCTTTTGCAGGTCCACTATCACCTCGCGCAGCCCCGACAGGGCCGACACCACGCAGGCCGCGCCCGCGCAGGCCTGCGTGAGCGCCATGACGCTGTTGAAATCGACTTCCACCAACTCGGCGCCCTGCTCGCGCAACGTGGCCACCTCCGGTTTGTGGGCGCTGCCCGGGCGCACCAGCGCCCGCACCACGGCGCCGCGCGCCAGCAGGGCAAGCCCAATGCGGTGCCCCAGGTCGCCGGTGGCGCCGGCCAGCACGATGGGGGCGCGTTCGGTAGTCGGATTGCGTTGCTTAGCGGTAGTAAGTTCTGCCAAAATGGGAGGTTTGAAATGCCAGCTTTAAAGGGTTGGGGATGAAACCGGCAGCGGCGGATATGGTTAGCACGAGCGGCAGGCACTACGCACATTTACAGCGTGCGCTTCTTTATCTTCTCCAGTTCCTGCTCGTAACTTGTGGTAGAGGCCTTTTCCTGCCGGGCCACCGCCACGGCTTGCTGCTGCATGGCCGCGGCCTCGCTGAAGAACCGGAGCCGGTAAAGCAAGTGGGCCAGGGTGTCGTAGTTGTAGGCGGCGGGGTCCAGGTCCACGGTGCGCTTGCTCCACTGCAGGGCGCGCATCAGGTGCTGGCTGTTGCGGGTGCCGGTTTGGTACACGGACCAGGCGCCGTTGTTCAGTTCCTGCAAAAAAGCAGCCGGGGGCACGCGCCGGGCCGTGGGCTCCATCGTCGTGACACGGCTCACATTGGGGCCTAGGCTGCCGGGCTGGCCGGCCGTTGTGCTCAGGCGCTGCCGGTTGGCCAGCTGCTCCTGCCGAAACGCCTGCAGGGCCGCCACCGCCTTCCGGGCCGAGTCGGCCGAGATGCCCATGTTGATGCGGTCGTAGTAGAGCACCGCCGACCGCAGGTAGCTGGCCGTGTCTTTGATGGCGCTGAAGAAGCGCAGCATGTTGGTGTCGTAAGCCCGGGAGCCCTGCTGATAGTTAGTGTTCCAGCTGCCGCGGGCAAAAGTGGCGCCCTGGGTAGCCAGCACGCGGTTTTTGGTGGCAATGGCCTGATTCATCGTGTTGCTGATAATCAGGTTGTTGATGGTGATGCGTTGGGGCAAGGGCAGGCTGCGGAACAGGCTGTCGTAGAGCCGGGGGTTGAGCCGCGTCAGCTGTTGGGCTTTGCTGCCCACCACAGGGCCGTTTTCGAGAATAAACACCACTTCGGCGGGCTGGTCGAAGGCGTGCACCGGCAGCAGCTGCACGTAGGCATCGAGCACGGCGGGCTCCACGCGCAGACCCAGCTGCCGGTGCTTGGCGATGTAGCGCTTAAGGAATTCGGCCGACCAGTGGCCCTGGCGGTACTCTTCCTGCAGGTGGCTCAGGTTTTCGGGGTCGGCCTGGGCCTGCTGCACCGCCTGCAGGTCGTGCAGGTAGCGTTGCTCGCTGGAAGCATTGCCGAAGTTGCGATAGAGCAAGGTGCCGTCGGGGCCGAAGTACAGGTAGGTGGGGTAGCTCGTCACCGTGTATTTGCGCACCACGGCCGCAGTTTCAGCCTTGCCAAAGGGCAGCTCCTTGCTCAGGAAGCCTTGGTTGAGCGCGGCCACCACGGCCGGGGCGTTGAGGCCCGATTCGTTGCGCATTTTCTGGAGCGCCGCCGGCGTATTGGCCGACACCGGTGGCGGAGCGAGCAGCACGAAAACGGGCTTGTTCAGCTGCCGGGCCCGGGCAAAAACCTGCGTCAGCGAGTCTTTCTCGAAGCGGATGCGTTGGGCACGCCCAGGGCTTTGAGCGACTAAAACGGTAAGAAGCGCGAGTAGGAAATATTTCATTAATGAGCGTGAGGGTAGAGCAATAAAAGTAGTAGGTATTACTTCGTTATTGGGATTCTAAGCACACCATCAAAATTGGCCCAACCAAGGCTGGGTTGAGCTGGTACGCTGATGGCGGCTACCGCTTCGCCGGCAGCAGCCCAATACCCTTGCCCAGGAGCCAGTCGAAGAGGCGAGCGGGCAGGAGCCGGGGCACTATCCAGCTGCGGAACACATCGGGCGCGATGGTGTAGCGCAGGCGCGGGCGCGGCGTTTCCAGGATGCTCACCAGCCGCTCGGCCACGTAGTCGGCGCTGAGGCCTTTGTCGCGGGTGTTGCTCACGTAGCCCGCGAAGCGCTGGGCGGCGGCATAGTAGGGCGTGTCGCGGTAGGGCGCCAGGTCGATGCCCTTGTCCCAGATGGGGGTTTTGGTCACGCCCAGCCCAATGAGCACCATGGGCACGCCAAACAGCTGCAGCTCCCGGCGCCACGAGGCCGTGAGGCCTTCCAGGGCAAACTTGGTACCCACGTAGGCGCCCATAAACGGGGCGGCCACCTGCCCACTCACCGAGCCAATATTGATGACCCGGCCGACGCGCCCCTGGAAATTGGGCTGGGCCCCAAGCAAGGGCAGAAACGCCTGGGTCACCTGCACGAGGCCCAGCACATTCACCTCAAAGTGCTGCCGCACCACCTCGATGGGCTGGCACAGCAGCGGCCCGCCCAGCGCAATGCCGGCGTTGTTGATGAGGCCGCGCAGGGGCTCGCCGGCCAGCTGGGCCGCCACCTCGGCCGCGGCCCGGGCAATGGCGGGGCCATCGGTCACGTCGAAAAGCAGCGGCACGAAGGCTTCGCCCAGCTCCGCTTGCAGCCGGGCGGCATCGGCGGGGGTGCGCACGCTGCCAAACACGCGGTAGCCGCGGCTGAGAAACGCGCGGGCCGAGGCCAACCCCAGGCCGCTCGATACACCCGTGATTACCAGGGCCGGAAGAGTCATTTTCATGGGGCGGAAGGTAGCCCAATTTCGGCAACTTCGGGGGCCGGCGGGGCGACTAATGATCTGCTCATAGCTGCTGTAAGTGGCTCCCCTTTAAACAGCGCCCCTCTCCTATTTTCAGGCGAATTGCTGCCTGCCGCACCGCCAATTCAGAAATTGAGCTGACCAGCGAGCTTGCCGCTTGCTATTTCAGCGTATTTCCCAAAACGGGCCGCAAACCCAGTGGGCACGGGCCATAACTTTAGGTTTTCACCCCTGCTCCTGCCATGCTCGACCTCGTCATTGATGCCCGCCCCGCCGCCATTATGCCGGGGTTTGATGTGAAGCGGATTCTGCCCTACCGGCTGCGGCGCATGCTGGGGCCGTTTATTTTCATGGACCACGCCGGCCCCGTGCACGTGCCGCCCGAGCAGCTGCCGAGCCTCGACGTGCTGCCCCACCCCCACATTGGGCTGAGCACGGTGAGCTACCTGTTTGGCGGCCAGGTCACCCACCGCGACAGCCTCGGCGTGGAGCAGATTATCCGGCCGGGCGAGGTAAACTGGATGACCGCCGGCAGCGGCATTGCCCACTCCGAACGGTTTGAGGACCCTGGCACCCTGGCGGGCGGCGCCCTCGAAATGATTCAGACCTGGGTGGCCCTGCCCGAAGCCGCCGAAGAGCAGACGCCCACCTTCGCCAACTACCAGCCCCAGGAGCTGCCCATTTTCACCGACCAGGGCGTGTGGATGCGCCTGATTGCGGGCGATGCCTTTGGCTTGCGCAACGAGGTCAAAACGCATTCGCCCCTGTTTTACCTGCACGTGGTGCTGCAGACCGGCGCCCGGTTTGGCCTGCCCCGCGGCTACCCCGAGCGCGGCGCCTACGTGGCCAAAGGCAGCGTGGAAGTAAACGGCCGCCTCTACACCCCGGGCCAGCTGCTGGTGTTCACGCCCGGCCTCAACCCGGTGCTGGTGGCCCGCGAGCCCAGCACGCTGATGCTGCTGGGCGGCGAGCCGCTGGGCGAGCGGTTTATCTGGTGGAATTTCGTGTCGTCGCGCCGCGAGCGCATCGACCAGGCTAAAGCCGACTGGAAAGCCGGCCGCATTGCCCTGCCCCCGAACGACAACGCTGTGTTTGTGCCGCTGCCGGAGGATAAGTCGCGCCCGGCGGGCTCGCCGCCGCCGCAGGCGCTTTCCTGAGGGGCTACTCCTCCGCCGGGGCGGGCGTGTACACCAGCACGTGCGCGGGCGGCAGGTTCAGCAGCACGTAGGCGTGGTCGAGCAGGCGAAAGAATTTCGCAAACAAGCGCTTGTTCTGGAGCGAATACTGAAACAAAATGAGCTTGCCGGCGGGCCGGAGCAAGTCGCGGGTGTGCTCGAGGATGCGCCAGCCCTGCCGCCGCGGCAACGACGAAAACGGCAGACCGCACACCACGTACTCGGCCGCCGGCGCGCCCAGCTCCCGCAGGTACTGGCCGGTTTTATCGGCCGAGCCGTGGATGACGTGCACGTTGGGCTGGCCGGCATAGCGCTCCCGCAGCAGCTTGGCAAAGCGCCGGTTCAGCTCCACGAGCACCACCACGGTTTCGGCTTTGCGGCGCTGGATGATGACATCGGTGAAGACGCCCGTGCCGGGACCGTACTCCACAATGCAGCGGGCGGTGGTGAAATCGATGGGCTCCATCACCTTGTCGGAAAGCTCGCGGGAACTGGGCACCAGCGAGCCCACCGTGGCGGGGTTGCGAAAAAACTGCTCGACAAAAGGAGAAAGCATAGGCCGGAAAGGGGTTAATAGAGCTGACGTCGGGCCGCCAGGTGCCACTTTTACGGGGGCTGGGCGCCTGCGTATACGGCGGTGTCCCTTGGGAGCCGGCGCAGGCGCTGCACCAAGCGGGCACCCGCCGCGTCGGGCCAGGAGCTTTTAGCTCAATTTTTCCGTTTTTTCGTCATGGCTTATTTCGTTGCAAAAGGTTCGGTGGTGCGCGCCATCTGGGGCAAGGCCGATACCGTGCTGTTCATTTTTGCGGGGGCCGCGGCCGAGTTTGCCCTCAATAAGGCCGTGGACTGGCTTTACTTCACCGGCCGCCTGCCCGCCGACCCGCTCGCCCGCCTGTTTTCGACGGTGGAGTACGCTCGCAAAATCGTGTACTCCCAGCAAGCCACTGCCGAGCGCGCCATCGATTCCATTGCGGCCATTCACGCGGCCGTGGAAGCCAAGCGCGGCATGGCCATCCCGGATTGGGCCTACCGCGACGTGCTGTTTCTGCTCATCGATTACTCCATCCGCGCGTTCGAGACGCTGGAGCGGCCGCTCACCCTCGCCGAAAAAGAGGAGGTATTCGACGTGTTTGCCCGCGTGGGCCGGCGCATGGGCATCCCCCACCTGCCGGCCAGCTACGCCGAGTGGCTGCCGGTGCGCCAGCAGCACCTGGCCACCGACCTGGCGTACAGCCGCTTCACCGCCGACCTCTACCAGCAGTATCGCAAGCACCTGGGCCCGTTCCGTTACTGGCTGCTGCGCCACGCCCAGCGCCTGGTGGTGCCCGGCACCGTGCGCGAGCTGCTGCAGCTGGGCACTACCTCGTGGGTGCGGCCCATCCTGCCGGTGTACCGCCGCACCCAGCAGCTGGCGCTGGGCCGCTGGATGCGAGCGGCCATTCTGCCGCCCGCTTACCGGGCCAAAATTGACGCATTGGATAGCGCGCCGCGGCACCTCACCCCTGCTGGGCACGGCCCCAGCCCTGCCGGGTACGACCCCTCTCTCGCGGAGAGAGGAGCCTAGCGCCGCCTGTCATTGCGAGCGCAGCGCGGCAATCCGTCCTTCCACTGCGACAAGCCCTTGAGATGTGACAAGCCCTATTAAAAAGCCCCGACTCTGCACAGAGCCGGGGCTTTTCACATTATTGGGCTAGTCGCTCGGACTAAAACAGATTACCACGGCCTACGGCCACGCAATGACAGATGAGAACCGTCAGGCTCCCCTCTCTTTTGGAGAGGGGCCGGGGGTGAGGTTCTGCCCTTCTGGGCTTTAGTTGTTCTGGTAGGGCGTCACGCCCATGTTCTGGAACATGAAGCTCCACTTATCGGTCAGCTCGCTGATAACCTGGGCGGTGGAGCGCCCGGCGCCGTGGCCGGCTTTGGTTTCAACCCGGATGAGCACCGGCGCGTTGCCTTTCTGGGCTTCCTGCAGGCGCGAGGCGAATTTGAAGGAGTGCGCGGGCACTACCCGGTCGTCGTGGTCGGCGGTGGTGACCATGGTGGCGGGGTAGCTGGCGGGCTTCAGGGCGTGGTAGGGCGAGTACTTGTAGAGATAGTCAAACATCTCCTTAGAGTCCTGGGCCGTGCCGTAATCGAAGGCCCAGCCAGCGCCGGCCGTAAACTGGTTGTAGCGCAGCATGTCCATCACGCCCACGGCGGGGAATGCCACTTTGGCGAGGTCGGGGCGCTGGGCCATGGTAGCGCCCACCAGCAAGCCGCCATTGGAGCCGCCCGAGAGGGCCAGGTGGTCGGTGTCGGTGTACTTGTTGGCTTTCAGGTACTCGGCCGCGGCAATGAAGTCGTCGAACACGTTCTGCTTTTGCAGCTTGGTGCCCGCCAGGTGCCACTTTTCGCCGTACTCGCCGCCGCCGCGCAGGTTGGGCACGGCGTAGATGCCACCGTTCTCCAGCAGCACAATGTTGGCGGGGTTAAAGCCGGGGGTCACGGAGACGTTGAAACCGCCGTAGGCATACAGCAGCGTGGGGTTTTTGCCGTTCAGCACCATCCCTTTTTTGTAGGTGATAATCATCGGGATGCGGGTGCCGTCTTTGGAGTTATAAAACACCTGCTTCGACTCGAACTTGGTGGGGTCGAACTGGACGCCGGCCTTCTTCCACACCGTCGATTTGCCGCTGGCGATGTCATACTTGAAGATGGTGGGCGGGTAGATGTAGGACGTGAAGGTGTAGTAGGTTTCCTTTTCTTCTTTCTTGCCGTTGAAGCCGCTGGCCGTGCCCAGCGCAGGCAGGGCAATGTCCCGCTCCTTCTTGCCGGCCATGTTGTACTGCTCAATCAGCGAAGTGGCGTCTTTGAGGTATTGGGCAAATATTTTGCCGCCGGCGGTGCTCACCTCCAGCACGTTCTTGGTTTCCGGAATCAGGGTTTTCCAGCTGGCGGGCTTGGGATTGCCGGCGTCCACGGTCACCACGCGGTTGTTGGGAGCGCTGAGGTTGGTGAAAATGTAGAGCTTGCTGCCCACGTTATCAACCACGTCGTTGATGGTCTTCTCGTTGTCGACCACCGTCACAATGGGGCTGTTTGGCTTGCTCAGGTCCTGGATGTAGAGTTCGTTGCCGGTGGTGGTGTTGCGGGCCGAGATAACCAGGAAGCGCTGGTCTTCCGTCACCGAGCCGTTGATGTAGCGGCGGGGCGTTTTGTCGCCGCCAAACACGAGTTTGTCGGTGCTTTGCGGCGTGCCCAGCTTGTGGTACATCAGTTTGTGAATCTGCGTTTTGCCGGCCAGCTGGCTGCCGGCCTTGGGCTTGTCGTAGGAGCTGTAGTAGAAGCCGTCGTTGCCCTTCCAGGCGGTGCCGGAGAACTTCACGTCCTTGAGCGTATCGCCCACGATGGTCTTGTCGGCCGTGCGCAGCACAATCACCTTGCGCCAGTCCGAGCCGCCTTCCGAAATCTGGTAGGCGGCCAAGCTGCCGTCTTTGGTGAAGTTCAGGCCAGCCAGCGAGGTGGTGCCGTCTTTGGAGAAGGTATTGGGGTCGAGGAACACCTCCGGGGTGCCCGTGGCGCCCACCTGCCGGTACACCACCGACTGGCTTTGCAGGCCCGTGTTTTTCGAGAAGTAGGTGTACTTGCCTTCCTTGAAAGGGGCGCCGAATTTCTCGTAGTTCCACAGCGTTTCGAGGCGCTTGCGCACGGCGTCGCGGAAAGGAATCTGGGCTAGGTAATTCTGGGTCACCTTGTTTTCTTCCTGCACCCAGTTCTTGGTGTCGGGGGCCTGGTCGTTTTCCAGCCAGCGGTAGGGGTCGGCCACCTTGGTCCCGAAGTACGTGGTCACCGTGTCGACCTTTTTGGTTTGCGGGTACGGCAACGTTTTGATGGGGGCCTGGGCAAAAGCTGGCGCGCTCAGCAGCACCGCCGCCAACGAGGCATAAAGGCTTCTCATAGGGGAATTTTAGGGGAAATGGAAGAAACTGAAGTTGAGGCAGAAGCGGGGCACGGTCATTTCGCCCCTTTCCACCCTCGATTAGGCAGGCCAAGATACACCATAGTAGCGTGGCTACCTCCAGCATGTGCCCAGGGTCAACGGCAGTAAACGAGCGTTGTTTCAGCCTCTGCCCGCGCCCGTGCCATGCTTCAGCTCGGCCGTATTGCCGTAGTTTCGCCTCGAAGATTGAGCTGGCCGCAGCCTTCATCCCCCACCCTCTACCAAACCCCTGCTAAGTGCTGAAGCGAAACTGGCATTACCTGCTGCTCCTGTTCCTGCTGGCCGATTTGGGGTATTCGTTTTGGCAGTATCTGCAGTTTCCGCTTGATGGCGACCTGGCGCCCATCGTGTGGCCCGACGAGGCGTACCGGCGCGTGCTGCACGACCCGTTTGGCCTGCGCGTGCTGCTCCACCACGAGCATTACTCGGCGCCCAACCGGTTTTTCACCCACTTCTTTTTGTACGAGTACTTCCGGCACGTGCCGCTGTGGCTGCAGCGGCTGCTGAGCCCCGTCGACAGCCTGTACGCGGCCTGTGCGCTGTTGAAAATCGCCGTGCACGCCCTCGTGGTGTACGTGCTGGCCGTGGCCATCAGCAACCGCCGCCAGCTGTTGAGCCGGCGGTTTTTGCTGGCGGCCGCGCTGGTAGCGCCCCTGCTGCAAACGGGCGGCTACAACTACCAGATGGGCGTGGTGGACTGGTCCATTACCTACGTCGCCTTCTACGCGCTGCCGCTGAGCTTGCTGCTGCTGTTTTTCCTGCCGTATCTGCGGGCGGCGGTGCACGGCACCCCGCTGCGGGTGTCGTGGGCGGGCTACGTTGGGCTGCTTGGGCTGGCCGTGGTGCTGGCCTTCAACGGCCCCACCGTGCCGGCCACGGTGCTCCTGGTGTGCCCCGTGACGCTGCTCGGGTGCTGGTACCGGGGCTTTGCCGCGCGCCCAGCCCCGGAACCGGTGCTGCGCCGGGCGGTGCGCGCCCTGGGACAGCTGCCGCCGGCCTTGCTCTTGCCGTTTGGGCTGTTCAGCGCCCTGAGCTTGTACTCGATGTTTATTGGGCTGAATAACTCTGAGAGCCAGTGGGCCAGCATGCCGCTTGCCCAGCGCTATGCGCGGCTGCCGCTGGGCATCTACTATGCGCTGACCGAGGACGTGGGCCTGCCGCTGCTGCTGGGCCTGCTGGTGCTCAACGCCTTCCTGCTGCGCCGGCAGGCTGCACCGGGCGGCCGGGTGCTGGCCGTGCTCAAGTGGCTGGGCTGGTTTGTGGTGGCGTACCTGCTGCTGCTGCCCCTGGGCGGCTACCGCTCCTACCGCGAATACATTGTGCGGCACGACAGCATCCTGCCCATCACGCTCGGCCTGATTGGCGGGTTTGCTCTGTCGGCCTATTACCTGCTCACGCACTTGTCCGCGCCGGCCCGGCGGCGGTATGCCGCGGTGGTGGTGGCCGGCCTGGCCCTCTTCACCTTTGCCGACCTGCGCAAGCTGGGCACCTCCAACGACTGCGAGCGGAGCCTGTTTGCCCAGCTGGCCCAGTCGCCGGACCCCATCGTGCGCCTGCCGGCCACGTGCCCCATGCTGGACTGGCAACCCCTCACCGACTACCACAAATCCGAGCTCGACGGCCGGATGCTGCAGTACTGGAACATCACCAAAACGCCCAAGCGCTACTACCAGCAGTAAGCCGGGCCCGGCGGCAATAGCCCAATCATTGCCCAAAGACAGAGGGCCAAGAGGCAATCCAAAAATCCAGAAACGGTCATGCTGAGCTTGTCGAAGCATCTCTCCCGCGCAACTAATTGATTTTAGTCTTGCGGGAGAGATGCTTCGACTGCGCTCAGCATGACGTTCTTTTACCAATGTTTCCGTTATGTCAGATAGGAGCTTATGTAGGCTATCAAAGCCGCTGCATTTCAGCTCAACAAAGCGGCCCTACTTTTTTGCCTTCTTTTTCTTGGGCTTGTCGGTTTCCTCCACGGCATCGGCAAAAATCTTCGTTATCAGCCCCGAAAGCAAGCCCACCGCCACTTCTGTCCCGTGCTTGATAATCAGCCGTTTTACCTCTTTAAGAATGGCTTTTCGCGTTTTGGGCTTAATCAGGGCCATGATTCGAAGAATATAAAGGCGGAATAAGTACGGCAGCCTATGTATACGGCCCCGGCGCAATATTCTTTGCCTGCGCCGGCTATTCCGCCAGCAACTCCTGCTCCCGCAGCCAGTCAAAAATCAGCTGGTCTACGGCCGACACCTCCGGCCGGTGCCGGTAGTTGAGCCACACCACTTCTTCGATTTCGGCAGCCGGCTGCAAGTTGCCGGTGTAGCGGGCACTGTAGCAAGTCATCTGCACCAGCACGCCCTCCGGATGCCCATGCGCGGGCGCTGTGAATGTGCCCACGTGCACCAGACTGGCCGGGTCAAGGTCCACTGTCAGCTCTTCCTTGATTTCTCGGAGCAGGGTTTGGTGGTCCGTCTCGCCGGCCTCGCGCTTGCCGCCGGGAATGTAATAGCGGTTTTTGCCGCGGCTGCGGGTGCTCAGCAGCTGGCCGTCGTGCAGGTGCAGCCAGGCTATTTTGTCAATCATAGAATGTTGTAATGAAGTTCACGAAACTCATCCCCAAATGTATTTTCTGAACTTTGACTTGGTGAACCAGTTTTTTGAACTCAATCTGGGCCAAAAGCCACTTCAGTAGTTCAATTACTAAATAATAGCTAGGGGTTCAGGAAAACGAGCGTTAAGTTTTTTCTTTTCGCAGATGGCGCCAACTGGAGATGACCCCGTAGCTACCTATGACAAAGAGGCCCACCCACGCCCAGTTCTCGCCTTTACTGTAGTAGCCGGGAAGGAGGAATACATCGGGATAAGCGTCTAGGTGTTGCAAGAGCATGTTGCTGCCTTTCCGAAGGTCATTGCAGTCCGCCCGGCCCACTTTTAAGGCGTGCTCGCGGCCCCGAAAGGTGAAGTGAAAGGAGCGGAAGTGGGCAGAGGTATTGCAGTTGGTACGCAAGACTTGAACAGGGACGAGCTGCCCAGCCAGTGCCACTTCTCGTTCGGCTTTTTTCCGAGGGAAAACAGCGCAACACAGCACGAGCATCAACGCTGAACCTATCAAGTTAAAGCGGTGCATAGAGGCTGTTAAGACAGGAAAAAGTGGGTACTTCGCGCAAAGTGGCTATAAAAAGCCGTTCAGGAAAACGGTGGTGCCCTAAACTAGCTTGTTCAAAGTAAGGAGGGTCTATTCAACTTGCACATAGGCAGAATCTACTTGAATGGGCACCCACTCTTGATTCTTTTTTATTGCCAGCCCTTTCAGCTCTAGCGTACTATCCCGGCCGTATACCCACACCCGAAAAGGCAAGGTGTCCTTTTCCAAATCGTGTTCATTGTAGGTGTGTTTGAAAGCCGTATACCCGCCAATGTGTCGTTGCACGCGCGCACTGGCTTTGGCCTGTTCCACCATGTCAAACATGAACGGCGCGTCTTTGGTAATGAAATAATAGCCTACCCGCGAAAACACGAAAGCGCCCACTACAAGGACGAGGAGCCAATACACAACTTTCTTAAGAGTGGCGGTGGTCATTGCTTCAAAGGTACCGTTCACGAAAACGGTGGAATTTTTGAAACATTAAATCAAACAGCTCACAACAAAAAGCCCGGCCTACTGCAGAGTAGTACCGAGCTTTTTTGAAAAGTTGAGCTAAAAAACACAATCAGCTTCGAATGCCGCTCAGTTTAGTTAGCCGGCTGGGGCGCTGGGGCCTTCACGTATTTCTCCAGCCAAGCATTCGTTTCCCACAGCACGTGGAGCAAGTTTTCGCGGGCGGCGTAGCCGTGGGCTTCGGCGGGCAGCACCACGTAGCGGGCGGTAGCGCCCTGGCCTTTCAGGGCGGCGTAGTACCGCTCGCTCTGAATGGGATAGGTGCCGGTGTTGTTGTCGGCCTCGCCGTGAATGAGCAAAATGGGCGTCTTGATTTTGTTGACGTAGTTGAACGGCGACATGGCGTTGTAGACTTCCGGTGCCTCCCAGTAGCTGCGCTCTTCGCCCTGGAAGCCGTAGGGCGTGAGGGTGCGGTTGTAGGCGCCGCTACGGGCAATGCCGGCCTTGAACAAGTTGGAGTGCGTGAGCAGGTTGGCCGTCATAAAGGCGCCGTAGCTGTGGCCCATCACGCCCACGCGGGCCGGGTCCACCACGCCCAGGCGGGCGCCTTCGTCGATGGCTGCTTTGGCGCTGCTCACCAGCTGCTCGATGTAGGTATCGTTGGGGTCTTTGCTGCCCTCTCCCACTATCGGAACGCTGACATTCTCTAGTACGGCATAGCCTTGGGTGACCCAAAATACCGGCGAGCCACCACCTATCCGCGTGAAGGCGTAGGGGGAGCCCGTCACTTGTCCGGCCGTGCTTTTATCCTTGAATTCCAAGGGGTAAGCCGACATGAACGTGGGCAGTGGGCCGTCGCTTTTCTTGTAGTTCGGGGGCAGGTAGAGGTTGGCGGTCAGGTCCACGCCGTCGGCGCGCTTGTACTTCAGCACCTGCTTCTTAAAGCTGCCACCGAATGCCGCGTAGGGGTTCGGGAATTTGGTGACGGCCGTGAGCTTGTCTTTCTTGGTGGCGTCGCGCAGGTAGTAGTTCGGCGATTGGGTGGGCGACTCGCGGCGCGTGAGCAGCTGGCGCTTCTTGCCGCTGGCGTCGATGATGGCCACCGGCACTTCGTACACCGGCGCTTGCGACCGCCACCAGCGGGTGGTTTTCTTGGCGATTAAGTCCAGCTCGTCCACAAAAGGCCGGTCGCCTTCGGGCGAGGCCCCGGTGCCCAGCAAGTAGATGCTTTGGCCCATGGGCCCACCCGTGAGCAGCACCGACTTGCCTTGGGCATTGCGGTACTCGTAGGGCGTGCCGGGGTCCTTGTACTTGTCCTCCGACGAGCCATCGAACAGCACGGTGAGCGGGGCGGCCGGCTTGCTGGGGTTGAGCTGCCAGGTGGTCTGGTGGCGGTCGGCCCAACGGTAGCCGTCCACCAGGGCCAGCTGGCCATTGCCCCAGCTCAGGCCGCCAAAGCGCAGCGGCAAAGCCGCCAGCTCCTGCGGCGCCCCCGTGAACGGTGCCTCGATGGTGAACAGCTTGTCGCGGATTTCGGCTTTCGTTTTGGGGTTGCCGCCGTCCTGGGCTTCCACGTAGTAGATGGTGGCCGGCACATCGGCGCGCCACGCGTGATTGCGCGGGCCGGTGGGCGCGGCATCGTTGCCGATGGGCACGGCATCGGCCAGGGGCAGGTCGGCCACGGTTTTTACCGGGGCACCGCTGGCCAGGTCCAGCACGTCGAGGCGCTGCGGGAATCTGTTGATGGGCAGCGTGTAGGAATACGGGCGGTGGCGGGTGCGCACCAGCACGTACTTGCCATCGGGCGAGGGCGACGCGCTTTGAATCACGCCGGGCTGGCCCAGGGGTTGGGCGGCGCCATCGGCCAGGCTCACCTTCACCAGCTGCGAAGTGGCATAGTAGTCAAAGAGCCGCTCGTCGGTGGGGCTCTTCATCAAATCCTGGTAGGTGGGCGCGGCGGTTTTTTTGCCGCCGCCGCTTTCCTGCACGGCCGGGCCGGTGGGCGCGGCATCGGCGGCCGGAGCGGCGCCCCGGCCCGCGGGCACGGTGCAGGCCAGCAGGGTCTTGCTATCCGACACCCACTCGAAGGCGTTGCCGAAGGTATCGTTGAGGGGCGTGGCCAGTAGGCGGCGCGCGGTGGCGGTGGCCACGTCGGCCACCCACAGCTCCACGCGGCCGTCGGTGCCGGAGCCGGGCGTGGTGAGCGCAAAGGCGATGGTCTTGTTATCGGGCGACCAGCTCAGGCCGCTGATGCGTGCCTGGGCCGGCAGGCCTTTCACTTCAACTTCGGCGCCGTTGGGCAGGGTTTTGAGCTTGATGCCCACGGCGTAGTTCACCCGGCTCTGGCCGTTGGTGCGGGGGTTTAGGCGCAGGCCGGCGAGGCGCAGCTCGGGCGCGGCCAGCTCGGCCACGGTGGGAAAGTCCTGCATCGGCAGCAACGCCAGCACGCGGCCGTCGGACGACAGCGACACACGCGGCGTGGGCGGCGCCAGCAGGATATCCTGAATGGCTTTGGGCGGGGTCTGGTATTTGAACTCCTGGGCTTGGGCCCCCGCCACGGTGGCCAGCAGAAGCGTGACGGAAAGAAGCAGTTTTTTCATACGCGGCAATGAAAAGAAAAACGAACCGGCGCGATGCCGTGCTCGAAAGGTAACAAGCGGCGGCGGTGCGGCGGGTACAAAGTTTGGGCAATCTGCAGCGCTGCACGCTGTCATCGCAAATACTGGGTGCAAGCACAGGCTGCTTTTTGCAACGGGCATTGCAGTTGGGCCACCGCAGCCAAAATCGCCATTTGTACGCGCTGACTCCAGCCACTGGAAGCCTTTCAGCGTAGAGATTACCCCTTTCTCACCACTCGTTTCCCTATGCCCGCTACCTATTACATCGGCTGTTCCGGCTTTTCCTTTCGCGACTGGAAGGGTCTGTTTTACCCCGAAGGCCTGCCGCCGCGCAAGTGGTTCGAATACTACTGCACGCAGTTCAACACGCTGGAGCTGAACGTGACCTTTTACCGCATGCCCGAGCTGAAGGCCTTTGAAACCTGGTACACCCAGAGCCCGCCCGACTTCCGCTTTGCCGTGAAAGCGCCGCGCCAGGTCACGCACTACAAGAAGTTCAATGCCGAAGCCCAGCCCATTCTGGCCAGCTTCTACGCCACCGTGGCCGAAGGCTTAAAGGAAAAACTTGGCCCCGTGCTGTTTCAGCTGCCTCCCAAAGCCGCGTATACCGAAGAGCTGATGCAGCGCCTGCTCGACAGCCTCGACCCGGCCTACCAAAACGTGGTCGAATTCCGCCACCCCAGCTGGTGGGATGCCGAAGTACAGCGCGAGCTCACCAAGCACCGCGTCACCTTCGTGGGCCAGAGCTACCCCCCACCCCTGGAGCTGCCCGATGAAGTGGTGGCCAATACCGACGTGGTGTACTACCGCTTCCACGGCGTGCCGGAGCTATACAAGTCGCCCTACAGCCCCGAATTCCTGGCGCGCATTGCCGATGAAATCACCGCAGCCAAGCACGTGAAGGAAGTGTACCTGTACTTCAACAACGGCATCGGGGCGGTGGGCGTGGAAAATGCGCGGCAGATGCAGCAGTTGCTTTCGGTGCCGGTGCTCATGCCGTAGGGCGCTTGAGCTATACTTTGCACCCGTAGGAGGCGCAGGAACCTCCAAGCCCCACTCTCACCAGCCCAACGTAATAGCGTTTCCTGCGTTCGGGAATACCATGACGACCTTTCATATTGGCTGCTCGGGCTACCACTACCGCCACTGGCGCGGCGCTTTCTACCCCGAGAAGATGCCCATGCGGCTGTGGTTTGAGTACTACAGCCAGCACTTCCGCACCCTGGAGCTGAACGTAACCTTCTACCGGTTTCCGAAGCTGTCGTTTCTGAAAAACTGGTACGCGCAGAGCCCGGCCGACTTCCGCTTTGCCGTGAAAGTGCCGCAGCTCATCACGCACTACAAGCAGTTCAACAACGTGCAGCAGCTGCTCGGCGACTTCTACGACACCACCGGCCGCGGCCTGCTCGAAAAGCTGGGGCCCATCCTTTTCCAGCTACCGCCCCGCCTGGCCTACGACCCCGACCGCCTGGCCCGCATCCTCGATTGCCTCGACCCTTCCTTTCTAAACGTGCTGGAGTTCCGCCACCCCAGCTGGTGGCGGCCGGACGTGTACGAGGAGCTGGCCCGCCGCCGCGTTATCTTTTGCGGCCAGAGCCACCCGCTGCTGCCCGATGCCGTGGTGGCTACCGCGCCCGTGCTCTACTACCGCTTCCACGGCGTGCCCGACCTCTACCGCTCGCCCTACGACGAGGGGTTTCTGCGGCGCATCACCAGCGAGATTCAGGCCCAGGCCGGGGTGCAGGAAGCCTACGTGTACTTCAACAACGACATCGACGCCTCCGCCATCGGCAACGCCCGGCAAATGCTGGCCCTGGTGCAGGCCGGCCATGTTGAGCTAATCTAACTTGCTGCATGAAAGCCTTGTTTCTGCCCACCAAAAACTACCGCCTCAACGGCCGTCTCTGGCTCGAAACCGACGACGGGCGCTTTCTCGGCATTGGCCGGCTCGAGCTGCTGGAGCAGATTGCCTCGCTGGGCTCCATTTCGAAGGCGGCGCAGGCCATGGGCATGTCCTACAAGCGGGCCTGGGACCTGGTGAGCTCCATGAATGCCCAAGCCGCGGCCCCGCTGGTGACCACCCAAACCGGCGGCTCCCGCGGGGGCGGCGCGGCGGTGACCGCCGCCGGCCACGAAGCCATAACGGCTTTTCGGGCCCTGCAAGCCCGCTTCCAGGCCTTTATGGCCGCTGAAACCCAACACCTGCAAACTTAAAGCGCACGCCCTAGTTCGTTATATCTTTACAAATACAACGAACTGCTTTTATGCCCTCATTTCTATTGGCGAGGCCCTGCATGGCGTGGGCGGCCGTACTAGTGCTGCCCCTTACTGCACGCGGCCAAGCCCCGGCCCCGCCTGATACGGCCCGCCAGCAGGTGGCCCTGAAAGAAGTAGTGGTGGCCGCTTCCAAGGTAGAGGAAAGCTTTCTGCAGTCGCCCGTGACGGTAGAAAAGCTCAATGCCCGCGCCCTGCGCCTCACGCCGGCGCCGTCGTTTTTCGATGCCATTGAGCACCTCAAGGGCGTGCAGGTTATCACCCCCAGCCTGGGGTTTAAAGTGCTGAACGCCCGCGGCTTCACGAACACCACCAACGTGCGCTTTGCCCAGCTCGTGGACGGCATCGACAACCAGGCCCCACACATCGGCGGCCCCATTGGAAATGTCTTGGGGCCCAGCGATTTGGACATCAAGTCGGTGGAAATTGTGCCCGGCACCGCGGCGGCGCTCTATGGCCTGAATGCCATCAACGGCCTGGCCGATTTCCAAACGAAAAACCCGTTTAGCTCCGAAGGACTCAGCGTGCAGCAGAAAACCGGCGTCAATCACCTCGGTGACCCGGCCAGGGGGGCCCGGCTTTTCACCGAAACCAGCCTGCGCTACGCCAAAGTCCTGCGCCCGAAGCTGGCTTTCAAAGCCAACGCCACCTACCTGAGGGGGTACGACTGGGCCGCCAACGACCAGACCGACATCAACCCCAGGGGCAACGCCAGCGTAGGTCTGCTGGGCGCCGAAAACCCCGCGCGCGACCCCGTAAACAGCTACGGCAACGAGTCGTCGGACCGCAGCGTGCTGAACCTGGGCGGCAAGAACTACCAGGTGGCCCGCACCGGCTACGACGAAACCGCCGTGGTGGACTACCACCTGAAAACCCTGAAGACCGACGCGGCGCTGCACTACCGCCTGCGCCCGGGCACGGAGCTGGCCTATACCTACCGCCTGGCCGCCTTCGACAACGTGTACCAGCGCTCGAACCGCTTCCAGCTGCAGCACTACCGCTTGCAGCAGCACGCCTTGCAGCTCACCACCGCGGTGGTGCAGGCCCGCGCCTACCTCACCCAGGAAAATACCGGCCATAGCTACAATTTGCGCTCGGCTGCCGAAAACATTGACCGCGGCTTCAAGCCCGATGCGGTGTGGAACCGCGACTACGCCGCCGCCTGGAACGCCGCCACCCAGGCCGGGCAACCCGTAGCCCAGGCCCACGCCACCGCCCGCACCGCCGCCGATGCCGGCCGCCCCCAGCCCGGCACCGCCGCGTTTGAGGAGCGGCTAGCAACGGTGCAGGCCATCAACAACTGGGATGTGGGCGCGGCCCTGCGCGTGCGCGCCAATTTGCTGCACGCCGAGGCGCAGGTGAACCTGGCCGAAACGCTGCGGCGGGGTGTCTGGAGCCGGCTTTCCAGCAAAGTTGACCTGCTGGCGGGGGCCGACCACCGCACCTACCTGGTGGTGCCCGATGGCAATTACTTCATCAACCCGGAGAAGAACCGGGACCCATTCAGCAACCTGGCCTACAGCAAGACCGGCGGCTTCCTCCAAGCAGGCGTGCGGCTGGCAAACGAGAAAATCCGGCTTACCGCCACGCTGCGGGCCGATAAGAACGACTACTTCATCACGCGCTTCAACCCGCGTCTGACCGCGGTGTATTCACCCAGTGCCGCCGTCAATTTTCGGTTGAGCTACCAAAGCGGCTACCGCTTCCCCAGCCTGTTTGAAGGGTTTTCGAACGTGAACAGCGGGCAAGTGAAACGCATTGGTGGGCTGCGGGTGATGTCGGACGGGGTGTTTGAAAACAGCTACCTGCGCACCAGCATCGACGCCTTTGTGGCCGCCAACTCGGCGTATGCCAACGCCAACACGCCGGCCAACGCCACGGCCGCGCAGAAACAAGCCGTTCAGGCCCAGGCCATTGCGCAAAATCGCAACCTACTGGTGAAGGGCCCTTACACCTACCTCCGCCCCGAGCACATTCGCTCGCTGGAAGTGGGCTACAAAGCCGCGCTGCTGCCCGGCGGCCAGTGGCTGGTCGATGCGGACTTCTACTACAATACGTACCGCAACTTCATTGCCCAGGTAGAAGCCTACGTGCCCAAAACCCTCAACCCGGACTCCACGGCCATTTACCTCGCCAGTAAAGCCACCCAAAACCGCTACCGCCTCTGGACCAATGCGCAAAGCCAGGTGTATAACTACGGCGGCTCGCTGGGGCTACGCTATGAGCTGCCGCGCGGCTACCTGGCTGGGGCCAACACGACCTTTACCCGCCTCGACCGCACCGAGTCGGGCGACGGCCTCGAAGACGGGTTCAATACCCCCTGCTGGGCTTACAACCTCAGCCTCGGCAATGAAAAAGCCTACAGAAACCTGGGCTTCGGCCTCAACTACCGCTGGCAGCAGGGCTACTATTCCCAGACCTTTCTCGTGAGTGGCAACGTGGCGGCCTACGGCACCCTCGATGCCCAAATCAGTTACACCATGCCAGCCCAACACTTGCGCTACAAGCTCGGCGGCAGCAATGTCCTGAACCACTACTACCAGTCGTACCTGGGCGGCCCCAGCGTGGGCGGGCTATATTATTTGTCGCTTACCTACGAGCTGTAATAGCAATGGCGGCGAAGGATAAGGGATAAGATGTTGCTAACGCATGAACACAAAAAAGGCCCGCTCTCATCGAGCGGGCCTTTTCTCTTTAGCGCATGCCGCGCGGGCAGCTTATTTGCGTTTCACGGGCGCCTTTTTGGCAGGTGCCTTCTTGGCGGGCGCCTTTTTCACGGGAGCCTTGCCGGCCGTGGGCCGACCAGCGGGCGTTTTCTGCAGCTCCGAGATGGTTGGGGCGGGGCCGTACTTCACTTCGGCGGCGTTGGGGTCGCCGGTGAGGTAGAGGTCAAACTCGACGCGGCGGTTCAGGGCCTGGCCGGCTTTGGTGGCGTTATCCGCAATCGGTTTGGTTTCGCCGAAGCCGTGCGATACGATGCGGTCAGCGGGCACGGCCTGACTCAGCATGTAGGCGCGGGCCGAGGCGGCGCGGGCATCCGAGAGGCGCAGGTTGTAGTTGTCATCGCCCTTGCTGTCGGTGTGGCCGGCGATGCTCAACGTGTAGTCGGGGTACTCGGCCATGATGGCGGCCAGGTCCTTCAGCGTCGGGTACGAGCTGGGCAGCAGCACTGCTTTGTTAAATTCGAAGTTGATGTATTTCGTGGCCTCTTTCAGGCGCTTCTTGGTCTCAGCTTTCACCTCGGGGCAGCCTTTGTTCGAGGCAGGGCCAGCACGGTCGGGGCAGCGGTCCTGATAGTCGGGCACGCCGTCGCCGTCGCGGTCAAGCGGGCAGCCGTTGGCGTCAACTTTCACACCGGCAGGGGTGTCGGGGCACTTGTCGTTCTGATCAATCACGCCGTCGTTGTCGGCGTCGGGGCAGCCTTGCAGCTCCGCCTTGCCAGGCGTGTCGGGGCACTTGTCGTCGGCATCGGTCACGCCGTCGCCGTCGCGGTCGGGGCAGCCTTGCAGCGCGGCTACGCCTTTCACGTCGGGGCACTTATCCTGGTAGTCGGGTATGCCGTCGCCGTCTTTGTCGAGCGGGCAGCCGTTGGGGTCCACGGCTACGCCCTTGGGGGTACCGGGGCACTTGTCTTTTTTGTCAGACACACCGTCGCTATCCTCATCCTTGGCTTGGCCCAGGGCTACGGTAATACCGGCCTGGTGCAGCAGGAACCGGTCGTAGAGCTTGTCGTTGGGGCTGCCGTACAGGTTGTCCACGCGCTCGGTGAGCGGGTAGTGCTGGCTAGTGGTCAGGTCCAGCGACACCACATCGCTGAGGCGAAGGCGAATACCGGCCAGGCCAAACAGCTCGGGGCGGCGAATCTGGGTGACGCCGAAATCCTTGCCGTTGGCCCGGCCCGAGGTATTGGAGAGGAACATGCCGGGACCCGCCATCAGGTACGGCTGAATGCGGGATTCTTCTTTCAGAATCTTGCCGTTGTTGAGCTTGAGCTTGAAGCCCAAATCAACCATGCCCACGCGGGCTTCGAAGTTGTCGCCGGCGCGTACCTGGCTGCTGAATTTATACGTTTCGTAGTAGCCCAGCAGGGCCGCGTCCCAGGAAGGCGAGAGGTAGCGCGAAATAGCACCGCCGCCGCCCACCTCGATGTCGACGCCGGAGCGGTTCCAAAAATCCGAGCCCATGTTGCCGTGGTACTGCAGCAAACCAACGTTGCCGCTGAGGGCTGTTTTTCTATCGGGGGTCTGGGCCTGCGCGTGCGGGGCAGCTACGCCAAGCAGGACCGCACCCAGCGCGAGGCCGCGCAGGAGTTGAGGTTTTAGGTGCATAATAATGGGGTGTGAAAGAGAGAGTAGTCCACCATGCGCTTTTCAGCCAATGGTACATATTCCGTTATACCCTTTCTACCCAAATAAGTTGCTACAGGAATGCCTATAAGGCATACGGCCCGCCACCGAACATATTGAAAATGAAATACCCTTGCCCAACATGCGTCGTGCTTGGGCTGGGCGTTGGCCCGGGAGCGGTGGGCCTCGCTGCTGGTGCCGGCCCAGTCACCTGAGCGGCTTCAATCCCTTGCCTTTTACGCACAAAAGCCACCTGCTTTCGCGGGTGGCTTTTTATGCATGGGAAACGGAAGAGACCGGGCCTTAGAACCGCCCGAAGTTGAGCCCCAGAATCAACACGATGCCGATTACCATCAGAATCAAATAGGTTTCAACGGCGCCGGTTTGCACATAGCGCAGCAGCTGGCCGCCGCCGTTCACCACACGACCAAACCCACCAACCACGGGGTTGATGATGCCGTTTTCCACGAATTTATACAGGCCGGTAGACAGCGCCATAACGGGCCGGGTAAACAGCGTATTGTACAGCTCGTCGATGTAGTACTTGTGGTATACCAGGCTTTCGGGCGCCGAGCGCTGGGCCTCGTCGGCGGCCGGGCGCTGGGCGCGGGCCACGTACTGCACATACGCCAGGACGATGCCCAGCAAGCCCGCGGCCACCGACAGGCCCATGAGCATCAGTTCGGTGTTGTGGTCGGGCTCGGCGCTGAACGCGGCCGGCATCAGGCGCTGCGAGTAGGTGAAAATCGGAGCCAGGTACTCGGCCAGGTAGTGGTGCCCGCCGGTGAACATGGGCGCGCCCATGAAGCCGCCCACGGCTGCCAGCACGGCCAGGATGATGAGCGGTAGCGTCATCGACGCGGGCGACTCGTGCAGGTGGTGCTTCTGCTCCTCGGTGCCGCGGAACTCGCCGAAGAAGGCAAGGAACAGCAGGCGGAACATGTAGAACGCCGTGAGGAAGGCCGTGAGCAAGCCCATGGCCCACAGCACCTTGTTGTGCTCAAAGGCATGGCTCAATATTTCATCTTTCGAGAAAAAGCCCGAGAACGGCGGAATGCCCGAAATAGCCAGGCAACCGATGAGGAAGGTCAGGAAGGTGATAGGCAAGGCTTTGCGCAGGCCGCCCATGCGGCGCAGGTCCTGCTCGTTGCTCATGGCATGAATCACGGAGCCAGCGCCGAGGAACATGAGCGCCTTGAAAAACGCGTGGGTGAGCACGTGAAACAGGGCCGTGGAGTAGCCCATCACGCCCAAAGCCAGGAACATGTAGCCCAACTGCGACACCGTGGAGTAGGCCAGTACCTTCTTGATGTCGTTCTGAGCCAAGCCAATGGTGGCGGCAAACAACGCCGTGGCCGCGCCCACAATAGCCACTACCTGCAGGGTATCGGGCGAGAGCGTGAACAGCACGTTGGCCCGCAGCACCATGTAGATGCCCGCCGTAACCATGGTCGCGGCGTGTATAAGCGCCGATACCGGCGTGGGGCCGGCCATGGCGTCGGGCAGCCAGGTGTAGAGCGGCAGTTGAGCTGATTTGCCCATGGCGCCCACAAACAGCAGCAGCGTGATGGCCGTGCAAATTCCCACGCCGTACGTGCCGAACTCGCCGACGCTGGCCTTCTGGAACACCTCGGCGTACTGCACCGAATTGAAGGTGAGGTAGATGAGGAAGATGCCGAGCAGGAAGCCCAGGTCACCGATGCGGTTGATGATGAAGGCTTTCTTGGCGGCGTTGTTGAACGCGGTGTTCTTGTTCCAGAAGCCGATGAGCAGGTAGGAGCACAAGCCCACGCCTTCCCAGCCAATGAAGAGGATAACGAAATTGGCGCCCAGCACGAGCAACAGCATGCTGAAGATAAACAAGTTCAGGAAGCTAAAGAACTTGCCTACGTTCTCGTCGTGGTGCATGTAGCCGATGCTGTACACGTGAATGAGGAAGCCCACGCCCGTCACGAGCAGCAGCATGATGAGGCTGAGCTGGTCTATCTGGTAGCTGAAGGGGATTTGCAGCGAGCCCACCGTAATCCAGTCGAACAGCTGCACGGTATACTGGTACTGAAAGTTCAGGAACAGCATCACCGAGATAAGGAAGGAACCCAGTACGGTGGCGCTGCCAATGAGGCCGGCCACGGTGCCGGAAAGCTTCCGGTTGAGCAGGCCGTTCAGCAAAAAGCCCAGGAAAGGCAGCAGCGGAATCAGGACGTAGAGAAACGTAGAATAAGGGGCGTTGGCGCCGGGGAGAACAGTTTCTTGCATAATGGAGTGACTGAGCGACGGAGTAACTGAGTGAAAGCGGTAAGCAGGAAGCAACCTTGTGCGAGAGCAAGCTGGCGTAAACACGCAGTCACTCCCTCACGCAGTCGCTCGGCTACGCTACCACTTCAACCGGCTGAGCAGGTTGACGTCGGTGGTCTGGAAGTTGCGGTAAATCATGACGATGATGCCCAGGCCTACTGAGACTTCGGCGGCGGCTACGGCCATGATGAAAAACACGAAAATCTGCCCGTTGGGGTCGGCGCGGTAGGCCGAGAAGGCCGTGAGCAGAATGTTCACGGCGTTGAGCATCAGCTCTACGCACATGAAAATAATGATGGCGTTGCGCCGCACCAGCACCCCCGTCACGCCGATGGCAAACAGGGCCGAGGCGAAAAAGACGTAGTACTGCAGCGGAACGGTGCGGATAACTTCGGGAATGGTCTGGCAAACGGTTTGGTCCATGCGAAAGGGCCGGCGATAGAACAGTGCAGCCGGCCGGCCGGCAAAGGTATCCTTGAAAAATGGAAAATTCGGGGTGATTTTGCGTGTGGCATCCTCAACAATAGGACCGTCCTGCTGAGCGCAGCCGAAGCATCTCGACCGCGTACCTAATCTAATCGCCCGGTATTAATCGTCTGTCATGCTGACGCAGGAAGCATCTTATCAGGTTAGAACAAGTCGTTCTGCGGCGATTAGATGCTTCGCAGGCTCAACATGACACGAGGCGCCCGCCGGATGCTTCGGCTGCGCTCAGCAGGACGGGCGAATAAGTCCGGCCTGCAAAAGTTAAAGTAATTTCGGGGGGCCAGCGTCTGCTTGTTCAGAATGGAAACCATGGCACTTTCGCTCCCCTCCTCCCTTGCTTCGATGTCGGCCTCGCAGCAAGACCGCCAGATTGCCGACGCCGTGCGACAGCAGCGGCCGCGGCTGCTGCAGTTCATCCGGCGCCGCATCCCCGACGAAGCCGAGGCCGAAGACCTCCTGCAGGACGTCTTTGCCGAGCTCGTGGAGAGCTACCGCTTGCTCAAGCCCGTGGAGCAGGCTGCGGCTTGGCTGTTTCGGGTGGCCCGCAACCGCATCACCGACCTGTACCGCCGCAAGCGCCCCTTGAGCCTGGAGGCGGCCTTCGGTGCGGCCGAAGCCTCCGACGACGGCGAAGGCCTTCTGCTGGCCGACCTGCTGCCCGCTCCCGACGACTCGCCCGAAAACCGGCTGCTGCGCGAAACCCTTATGGATGCTCTCACCGATGCGCTGGCCGAACTGCCGGCCGCCCAGCGTCAGGTATTTGTATGGCACGAACTAGAGGACAAGACCTTCCGGGAAATGGAGGAAGAAACGGGCGTACCCCTCAAAACCCTGATTTCGCGCAAGCACTACGCCGTGCTGCACCTGCGCAAACGCCTGCAAAAACTGTACACCGAGTTATTCACCGATTAATTCTTGGTTGTCAGTTGCTCGTTGTCAGGCTTGTATATAATTTCCTGAAAACTATATAACTGCAGCTAACAACTAACAACGAACCACTACTTATCATGGACCGTAAATTCTGGCTGCTCCGCGGCCTCCGCATTTTCCTCTTCGCGGCGCTGTTTCTTACTGCTGCTGTATTCCTGACCCAGTACCTCTGGAACTGGCTAGTGCCAGAGCTGTTCCACGGCCCGGCCATCGGCCTGGGCCAAACGGTGGGCCTGCTGGTGCTGAGCCGCATTCTGTTCGGCGGCTTTCGGGGAGGCGGGCGGCCCGGCGCCTGGGCGCAGCGGCGCAAGGCCTGGCAGCAGCGCATGGCCGGCCGCCTCGAGCACCTGAGCCCCGAAGAGCGCGAAAAATTCCGCCTGCAAATGCAACAGCGCTGCGGTATGGGCTGGATGCGCCGGCCCGAAACTGCGGCCGAACCCAAAATGGAGCAACCGGCTTAGCACCTGCGCGCCACAGCATGAAAATTATTTTAGTGGCGCGGCTCCTTGATAAAAGGAGCCGCGCTTTTTTATTGGCTTTTTATTTAGACATTTGCCTAAACATTAAAACACCGCCATGAATGCCCTCTTCAAAGCCCTGAACGACCCCACCCGGCGGGCTATTCTGGAGAGGCTGCGCAACGGGCCGGCCACGGCGGGCGCCATTGCCGAGCAGTTCCAGTTCTCCGCCCCCACCATCAGCCACCACCTCGACCTGCTGCGCCAGGCCGAGCTGGTGACGAGCCAGAAGCAAGGCCAATTCGTGGTCTACACCCTCAACATGACCGTGTTCGACGAGCTGTTGGGCTGGCTCTACCAGTTCAAATCCTAAGCCGCGCTCCCCTTTCGCATAAACTCCAACGTTTCCATGAAAAAGAACCTGCTTCTCTGGCAACTGCTCACCCTGCTGGCGTTGCTAGTGCCCACGGCCTACCTCGCGTATGCATGGGCGGGGCTGCCGGCCCAGGTGCCCACGCACTTTGGGCTCGACGGCCAGCCCAACGGCTACACCCGCCGCGAGCACCTCTGGCTGCTTACCCTGGCTTTGCCGCTGGGCCTGGCGGTGCTGCTCAGCGTGCTGCCGCGCCTCGACCCCAAGCACCGCATCGCCACCGACACCGCCAATTTTCAGAAGCTGCGCCTGGCCCTCGTGGGGCTCGTCAGTGGGCTGGCTTGCTATTGCCTCTACGTGGCCCTGCACCCCAGCGCCTCGTCGGGCCGGGGGCCGGCGGTCATTGTGGGGCTGAGTTTCGCCTTGCTGGGCAACTACCTCACCACGGTGCAGCCCAACTATTTTGTGGGCATCCGCACGCCCTGGACGCTGGAAAGCGCAGCCGTCTGGGCCCGCACGCACCGCGTGGGCGGCATTCTCTTCTGCTTGGCCGGGCTGCTCATGGTGGCCCTGGGGCTGGTGCTGCCCCTGGCCTGGGTAGGCAAGGCTTTGCTGGGCTTGATACTGGGCACGGTGGCCTTTTGCTACTTCTACTCCTACCTGCTTTTCCGACAGCAGGAGCGGCTGGGCCGCTCGGCCTAAGCCGCACAGCGCGCTGGCACTTTCCCGCCCAGCGGCCCCACAAGCTGGACCACAAGTGGGGTTTTAATGCTAACCAAAAGCCGCTTCACTTGCAGTGGGGCGGCGTTCTGCATTTGTATGCTTTGAATTGCCATCGCCCAATTTGGCCTTTACTTATAATTACAATAATTTTTTAATTGTCAATATTTGCAATTCGCTATTATTAGTTTGTACGTTTGCAATGCCCAATCAAAAAAGACATCAACGCAATTCTATATGACCTCACGCTTTACATCTGCTGTAATCGCCTTAGGCTTGTTATTCTTAGCGCTGCCCGGCCGGGCTCAGTTCGCCTACGCCAGCGTGGCGCCGCCCAAAAAGGCTGTTACGAAGCCGGCAGCCGTAGAAAACACCAAAGCGACCACATATAAGCTGGTGCACGGGGTGATACAGGACGAGCAGGGTGCTCTGCCCGGGGCCACCGTTCGGCTGCACGGCACCCGCACCATCGCCGTGACCAACTCCGAAGGAGAATTTGAACTCCGCGTGCCCGCCGATGCCAAAGCCGTGAAGCTGGTGTGCAGCTACGGCGGTTTGCAAGAGACCGTACTCACCACCGCACCCGTTCAGGCCGTGGGCTCTGTGTACCTGGTGCGCCCCACCCGGCCCTCGGCCAACGAGCTGAGCGACGAATAAGCCTCATCCTTACCAAAACACCTCTTTCACCAAGGCAACCGGCACCTTTTTTCTGCAAAACAGTGCCTTAGCAAAAACCCTGGCCCCATACGGTCGGGGTTTTTTTATGCCCGAAAAGCTGGCTTTCGCAAACAGCAATTTCACTCGCCTAGCCAAATCATTCATTGACCGGTGCAAATATGACCGTTGGGCCAAACAGGGCCAAACGGGGTTATATACAAGTCTAGATTTGTATCATTCAAAAACCCCACGGCTTTTCCCACCTTATCTGTACCTCGTCGCATGCGCTCTTCTTTACTCCTGGCCGTCACTTCCCTCCTCATCCTCGCCCTGAGCCTGACCGGCCCCCGCGCCCAGGCCCAGAGCAAGCCCGCCAGTAAGCTGCTGTTAGCCTCGGCCGCTCCGGTGGGCAGCCGGCCCGCTGCAGTGGGCAATGGGCGTACCAGCAAGGCCGCCAGCCCCAGCAGTGCCACCAAGGTGGTGAGCGGGCGGGTAATGGGCCCGGCCGGCGTGCAGGTGGGTGCAGTGGTCGAAGTGGCCGGCACCGAAGAAGCGACCGTTACCAATGCCAACGGCGAATTCAGCCTGACCGTGCCGGACAACGGCAGCCCCGTGCAGCTGGTGGCCAGCTACGCCGGCTTCGCCGATGAGACCACGACCATTGCCGCCGACGATTGCTCGGCCACGCTGAAGCTGAGCACTGCCCAGCCCGTAACGTGCACCATTGCCCGCCGCCAAGGCATGAAGGCCTACCTCAAGACGGCGCACCGCCAGGCCCGCCGCTCTTTGCGCAGCATCAAGTAAGCGCGAGAAAGCAGCCGACGCAAAAAAGCCCAGCCCAATTAATGGAGCTGGGCTTTTTTGCGTCGGCTGCCTGGCGGCCTACAATTTTATATCCTTGGCATTGTCTTCCAGCACGCGGTCTGTCAGCTCGTGATAGGGGTCTACGGCGGCTTTGGCGAGCTCCTTGGCCACTACAAACTGGAACTTGTTGGTGCTGGTGTGAATGCGGTGCTTGGTGAGCAGCGGTGTTACAGGCTTTTTGTCTTTGCCCAAGGCCGGGAAAATGGCTACGGGCAGGTAGTCGTTTTCGGGACTTGAGCTCCATCTTGTAGTGGAAGTAGCGGCGGTTGCCCTGAGCCCGGGTAGAGAAAAGCCACAGTAACGAGTGACTTGAGGGGAGAAATATGCCGCAAGATGAGGCCAGGAGCCCCGCCAACGTTGCAGGTTAGCTTTTATTTAATATTCATATGTTAATAATTTTAAACGCGAGGGTAGCGCTGCGGAATTTTGCACGGTTGCCCGCCAGGGCACTACCTTCATACTCGACTATAGCCCGCCTCTGCCATGCACATTCTCCGTCACGTTGACCTCACCAAAGTCTTTTTCGTTGATATTGAGACCGTGCCCTGTCATAGCTGCCACGACGAGCTGCCCGAAACCCACCGGCCGCTCTGGGAAAAGTTCAGCACCAAACGCCACGCCAAGGAGGTGGCCGACGGCAAAACCCACCCGGAGCTGTATGAAAAAGCGGGCCTTTACGCCGAATTCGGCAAAGTGGTGTGCATCTCGGTTGGCTATTTCCGCTACCTGAAGGACGACGCGCTCGAGTTCCGGGTCAAGTCCTTTGCCGACGACGACGAGTGCGCGGTGCTCAGCGGCTTCGGGAAGTTTCTGGAGCGCTTTCCGCCCGCCAGCCAGGACTACCGGCCCAAGCTCGACACGGCCGGCAAAGACGGCTACTACCTCTGCGCCCACAACGGCCGCGAGTTCGACTACGGCTACATGGGCCGCCGCATGCTCATCTGCGGGCAGCCCATTCCGCCTATGCTCGACATTGCCGGCCACAAGCCCTGGGACCTGCCCCACCTGCTCGATACCATGGACCTCTGGAAGTTTGGCGACAACAAAGGCCACATTTCCCTGCCCCTGCTGGCCGGCGTTTTCGGCATCCCGTCGCCCAAAGACGACATCGACGGCTCGCAGGTGGGCTACACCTACTGGACCGAAAAAAACCTCAAGCGCATCGTGACCTACTGCGAAAAGGACGTCATCACCACGGCCCGCGTTTACCTGCACTACACCGGCCAGAAGGCTCTGTGGCCCGAGGTGCAGGTGACCCACACGGCCTGGCCCGCCGTGCCCGCTATGCGCGTGATGGCCTAACACATTTTCTCACAAGCAATTCGACAAAGGGCAGCCCAACAGGCTGCCCTTTTTGATGGTCGAACGCCAGCGATGCGCCCCGGCAGCTCAACATAATGCCAACACTTATTAATACTATTTTTACCTCAACGCCTTCGGGCACGAAACCGGGTCAATTTTGATTGCGCCCATTTTAGCTCACTTGCTTTATTTCAATGCCCTCAAATGAATATTAGCCTTTTTACGCACTTATTAGCCATAAATAAAAACAAGTCCTGCATTATTGTTGCCATAATTTGATACTCAAAAACAATAAAACGAAAGACATGGAAGCACTTGCCTCATGGCAATACTCATAAAACAGCTTTTGTTTCTCATTTAATTTCAATCTCTATATAGCCCCTTCTTTTACTTTCCGTTTTATGCCTTCACGCATTTTATCGCTGCTACTGCTGTGTCTGGCAGTTGGGCTATCGTTTGGCCGCGTCCAGGCCCAGGTCTCGGCTCCTAGCCAGGGCGGTGAAGTCCGCATTGTCCGGGTCACGGACACGACCATGGAACTGGAATTTGGCATCGGGGGCACGGGCCAGGGCCGGGTACTGGCGCTGGCCGCCACCGTGGGGGGCATGCCCGTGCCGCTGGTGGCCGCCGACGACCATTTTTACACCGGCAACGCGGCCTATGGCCAGGGCACTGCACTCGGGACCGGCTATGCGGTGTATAGCGGCGCGGGCCACGCCGTCACGGTCACGGGCCTCCAGCCCAACACGTACTACTACATCACCAACGCCGAGTACAACGCCGCCGGCGCCAGCATTGCCTACAACACCCGCAGCACCAGCATCTCCATCGCCACCCGCAGCGCGCCACCCGCTCCCCTGCCCGTTGAGCTAACTTCGTTTACCGGCACCGTGGATGCCCGCGGCATGGCCCTGCTGCACTGGACCACCGCCACCGAGCGCAACACGGCCTATTTTGGGCTGGAACGCTCGCTCAACAGCTCCACGTTTGCCGAAGCCGGCCGGGTGGCCGCGGCGGGCACCAGCACCCGCCCGCTAACCTACCAGTGGCCCGACCTGCAGCGGCTCACGCAGCCCACGTACTACCGCCTCCGGCAGGTAGACCGCGACGGCGCGGTGCACTACAGCGCCGTGGTGGCCCTGGCCCCGGCGCCGCGCCTGGCCCGCCGGGTGGAGGTGTACCCCGTGCCGAGCGCCGGCCAACTCGTGCAGTTGTTGCTGCAGGCTTACGACGATGAAGTGGTTGGGCTGCGCGTCAGCGATGCCCTGGGGCGGGTACTGCTGGCCCGCACCCTGGCCCCGACGGAAGCGTACTACCTCGCGTCGCTTCCCCTGCCGGCAGGGTTAGCCTCGGGCACCTACGTCCTCACGCTGTTTGGCAGCGGCACGCCCATCCAAAAGCGCTTCGTGGTATCGGATTGATTGCCGCGTTTTCTCGCGGGCCGTCCTCGATTCAAAGGCCACCGCATTAAAAACCCAGCCCAAATTTCCTGGCAAGTACCGCCCAATGCCCTTTCCGACGGAAGGGCATTTTTTTGTGCCTTAACGAAAAATGTTGGGCTGTAATCCCCGGTTTCATTGCTGCGCCGCCAGGTAAGCTCAACCATCCAACAAGCCTCGAAACTGGCGCCCAAGGGCCACGCCTCACTGCCAAGCCGCCCTCCTACCTCAACAGCAGCCAAACTGCCAGCAAGCCACAAACTCGACAGTATAAAAGAAAGATTTTCTTTGATTAATCGACACTTTTTTTTCAGTAAATTCCGTAAAATACTTTGTCTATCGATTTTTCATTTACACTATTTATAGCCCACTACCATGAAAACAGCTATAATCGACAATACATATAGCATTTATTCACTATTGAGAAAAGCGAATAAATTTGCTACGCTTCAGCTCTTGGCGGGGCTGGTCCTGATGCTGCTTTCCGGGCTTGCCAACCCCGCCCGGGCCACCGGCTTTGTTAAGGATTTCGTTATCCTAAACGGGACGCGGTACTACACCAACAGCAACGGCGGCGGCCCTGAGCCCCCGCTTTTGGGCATCAGCAGCCTGGGCAGCTACGACCGGGGCACCGGCATTCTGACCCTGGGGGCCGAGGCCAACACCAACGAGACCGGCAACGACGACGTGCAGGCCGTGCAGCTGTTTTACCGGGTGTATCTGCAGGGCTCGACGCAGGGTGCGTTTACCTCGCTGCCGTTGACTTTTGTGGAAGCGAGCGGCCCGGGCTCCCGGGACAAAAAATGGCAAAACATCACCAGCAACCCCAACCTACTGGCCGCTACCAGCGGCCCTGGGGTGTACGTGCTGGAGCTGTATTTCCAGGGTGCTTACGATTTTAAGAGCGGTGGCGGTGGCACGGCGTTCATATTCGACAACCGTGGCGGGCTAAACTACACCACCACCTTCACCGTAACCGGCAGCGTGCCCGTGCTGTGGACGGGGGCCGTGAGCGACGACTGGTTTAACCCCCTGAACTGGAGCCCCAACACCATTCCCACCAGCACCACCGATGCCACCATTGCCTTCTTTGCCAGTGGTGCGTTCCCCTACCCCACCGTCCGAGCGCAATTCAATGCCCAAGGCAACCCGGTGGCCGCGCAGGTGCGCACGCTGCGCATTCTGGGCAACAACGGCAGCCTGGGGGCGCGCAACTTCCTGACCGGTGGCGAATTGCGGGTCTACGGCGACTTCCAGGACCCCTTTGGCGGGTTTGGGCAGTCGGGCGGGGTGTTTACCCTGGCGGGCGGCACGCAAACCTTCGACGGCGCCGCTTTTACTGAAATGCACATCGAGGGCGGCGGCACCAAGCTGCTCACCAACCGGATGGACGTCCTGGCCCGGTTGGCCTTTATCGGCCAGGGCGGGGTCATTTCCACGCGCACCGACAACTCGGTGGTGTACAACGTTGACCTGGGCGTGAACGCCACCATCACGGGCGAGACCGAAACCAGCTTTGTGCTGGGCATCCTGCGCGCCCAGCGCTTTGTGGAGGCCGGGCAAACCAACTCGTTCGGCAACATTGGGGTAGACCTCACCACCACCACCGCCTCCCGGATTACCCTGGCCACCCGCCTCACCGGGTACGTGTACAACGGGGTGCCGCCGAGCAAAAGCGTGAAGCGCAGCTTCAGCTTCACGCCCGAAAACCCCAACGTGACCAGCTACTCCATTGGCTTCCATTACCTGGATTCGGAGATAAACGGGATTTTTGAAAGCGACCTGGTGCTGTTCCGCTCGCTGTCGGGCGGCATCCCGTTCACGCCCTTGTTCCGCACCAGCATCGACTCCCTTGCCAACGTGCTCATCCGCACCAACATTGACGGCACCCTGGCCGCCACCTTCACCCTCGGCGACCGGCGCACGCCGCTGCCCGTGACCCTGACCAGCTTTGCGGCGGTGGCCAGCGGGGCCGATGCCGTGCTCACCTGGAGCACCGCCCAGGAGATAAACAGCAAGGGCTTTGAGGTGCAGGCCTCGGCCGATGGGGTCAGCTTCCAGAAACTGGGCTTTGTGGCTTCCGAAACCCCGAACAGCAGCGCGGCCCGCACCTACCAGTACCGCGACGTGGCGGCCAGCGCCCACGGCGGCACCCGCTACTACCGCCTGCGCCAGCTCGACCTTGACGGCAAGCAAAGCTTCTACGGCCCGCGCGTGGTCACCTTCGGCGAGGCGGCACTGGCCCTGGTGCAGGGCTACCCCAATCCGTTTACGTCGGAAATCAACCTGACCCTGCAATCCCTGGCCGCCGGCCCGGCCACCGTGCGCCTGCTCGACGGCCTGGGCCGCGTGGTGCGGACCTGGCAGCCCACGCTGGCCGTGGGCACCGGCAGCCTGCAGCTGCCCAGCCTGGCCGCCCTGTCCCACGGGATGTACGTGGTGCAGGTGCGCTACCCGGATGGGCAAACCCAGCGCGTGAAACTGGTGAAGGACTAACCGCTTTGTGTATTCCTTATACACATCACAAAGTGGTTTGCGAAAAACACTGTAGAGTGCGGAGCTTGCCCCCGCCCACCGTTGAACAGAATCCTTGGGTATGCGCGAACGGCGGGCGGGGCCAAGCCCCGCACCCTACAGCGTGACGAGTATAAAAAGCCCTGCGAATGGCGCAGGGCTTTTTTTCGGCTACCAGCCCAGCTCTACCCATTGTCTGGCGAACTCGGAAGAGCAAACAAAAACGGCCGGCCTTCCGCTTAGAAGACCGGCCGTTTGGGCTGGCGCCAGTTGGGCTACGGAGCTTAGTTGAGCGTGGCCAAATCGATGACGAAGCGGTACTTCACGTCGCCCTTCAGCATGCGCTCGTAGGCTTCGTTGATGTCGGCAATGTCAATCAGCTCAATATCCGACATGATGTTATGCTCGGCGCAGAAGTCCAGCATCTCCTGGGTTTCGGCAATGCCGCCGATGAGCGAGCCGGCGATGCGGCGGCGCTTGCCGATGAGGTTGAAGGCGTGCACCTGGGGCGCTTCGGGCGGCACGCCGAGCAGAATCATGGTGCCGTCGCGGCGCAGCAAGTTCAGGTAGGCCGCCAGGTCGAGCGGGGCCGACACGGTGTTGATGATGAAGTCGAAGTAGTTGGTGACCGACTTGAGCTGGTCTTTGTCCTTGGTCACCACAAAGTTGTGGGCGCCCAGCTCCTTGGCATCGGCTTCCTTGTTGGGCGAGGTGCTGAGCACCGTGACTTCGGCACCCATGGCGGCGGCCAGCTTCACGGCCATGTGGCCCAGGCCGCCAAGGCCCATCACGCCCACGCGGTGGCCGGGGCCCACCTTCCACTGCCGCAGGGGCGAGTAGGTGGTGATGCCGGCGCACAGCAGCGGGGCCACGCGGGCCAGGTCGAGCTTGTCGGATACTTTGAGGGTGTACTTCTCGTCGACCACAATCTGGCTGGAGTAGCCGCCATACGTGGGCTGGCCTGTGCCGCGCTCGCGGCCGCCGTAGGTGCCCACCATGCCCACTTCGCAGTACTGCTCCAGGTCTTCCAGGCAGCTCGGGCAGGTGCGGCAGGAGTCGACCATGCAGCCCACGCCGGCCAGGTCGCCCACTTTGAAGTTTTTCACGTGGTCGCCCACTTTCGTGATTCGGCCCACGATTTCGTGGCCGGGCACCATGGGGAAAATGGAGCCGCCCCACTCGTCGCGCACCTGGTGCAGGTCGGAGTGGCACACGCCACAAAACTGAATGTCAATCAATACGTCGTGCGGCCCAACCTCGCGGCGCTCAAAATCAAACGGGGTAAGCGGGGCACTGACAGCCGGGGCTGCGTAAGCTTTCGTAGGAATCATAAATCTGGGATAAGGGTAAAAATGGGCCGAAGGCCGCAGGGGGCTAAACCGAAGCAGCCAACCAATGTTTGGGGCGGTGGGCAGAAAAGTCCGGGGTAGCTTTGCAGCATTATTATACCTGTAGGTCTTCCGCTATGCCCGCTATTTCAAGTCAGTTGTTGCTTACGTCTTTGGGCCGCCTGCGGCTAATTGCTTTCTTAGAAGGGGCTTCATTGTTGGTGTTGCTGGGCATTGCTATGCCGCTGAAGTACCTGGCCGGCCAGCCCACCGCCGTGCGCTACGTGGGCATGGCGCACGGCCTATTGTTTATACTGTACGTGGTGCTGGTCATTCAGGTGGCGATGCAGCAGCGCTGGTCTCTGAGCAAAACGGCGCTGGCCCTGCTGGCTTCCGTGGTGCCCTTCGGCACGTTCTGGGCCGACCGGCGCCTGTTTCATTAAGGCCCGTCAGGCAGTGACTACAGGCACCGGCGGCGGAGCGGGCGTGCCCTGGGCCAGAGCCGTGGCCACCATTTCCTGCATCCGGCGCAATGATTCGCGGGCAAATTTGCGCTGCAGGCTGCGCCCAAACAGCTTGAACCCCACCCAATAGAAGGGGTTGCGAATCTGGCCGAGCTGCGACACGGCGTGAATGCGAAACTGCACCGCGCCGGTGCCCAGGTTTTTGTGGATGGTGAAGTCAATCTGCCCGCGCTCAAAGTGGCCTTCGAGCGTGCGGTAGCCGTAGCCCCACACCCGCTCCGGTCCGTCGGGCGTGGCGCGGGCGGCCTCGTCGGTCACGCCGCTCACCCGCACGCCGAAGTAAAACTTGAAGAACAGAAACTGCGCCCGCAGCACCATAATGCGCTTTTCGAGGGGGCCATCGGGCGAGAAGATGCCGGTGATGAGGTCGGGTGGCGGGAAGGCGTAACGGCGCAGCACGTCCTGGGCGGCCGCAAAGGAGCCGGCCGCCGCAGGCGGGCCGGGGGCTTCAGCGGGCAGGGCGGTTTCGTAGTCGTCGATGCGCCAGCCGGTGGCGCTGGTGTACTCGTTTTGGCGGCTGAAGTCGTAGTTGACTTCGGCATTGGCGTAGGACTCGAGGCGGGCGCGCTGCTGCTCCCAGAGCGGCGGTGTAGTACCGGGCTTGGCCGGTGCGGCGCTAGTGAGGGGCGGGTTAGGCGTGGCGCTCGTGGTCATGGGAGCCGGTTTCGGTGTGCGTAAGGGTTTCCACGGTGACGTCGCCGAGGGCCTGGCCGCCGCTGGCCGCCGCCACCCGCCGGCAAAATTCTACCCAGGTGGCTTCCTGCACGCGCTTGCCCACGCCAATGGTATTGTAGGCAAAGGCCACCAGCCCATCGCGTGAACGCGCCCGGGAGCGGATTTCAAACCGCAGCACGTCCGGAGACTCGTCCAGAAAATGTGCTTCGAATTGAATGCGGCCGGCTTCCGGATGGCCTTCCAGCGTAATGAACTCGAAGTGGGTGTCGCCCACTTCGGTTACCCGCACGCAGCCGTTCCAGGGGCCCAGAATGGTGATTTCGAACTCCTCGCCTACCCGCAGGCAGTCGTCCGGACCGTCTTTCTTCTTGAAATCGGCCAGCATCTCGGGGGCAAAGTCAGCCACGTTGGCCTGCACATCGCGCATCAGCTGCGTGGGCGTGTGGCGCGGCCGGGCCACGTCGATAAAGTAGCGGCGCTCGAGCCACGGGCCCGAACCGGTGGCTGCGGGCTGTTCAGATTGTTCCACGGAGGAATGATGAGTTGTGAGAGATGAATTAGGAGTTGGGCACCAACTGCACAGCTTGCGTATACGCCGTTTGGGCATTTCGGGACATGGCCGACGACACATCCCAAAATCACACCTTCTAATTCACAACTCATCCCTTCTCCTATGGCTTACTACCGCCCGCCCGGCCCCCCACCCGACCCCGTTCTGGTGCAGACGCTCACCCAGCAGCAGCAGGAAATGCGCCTGCGCGTCCGCGCCGAGCCGTTGGCCCAAGAGCCGCGCCTCATCGCCGGCTGCGATTCTTCTTTTCCCACGCCCGACACCATTCTATCGGTATTCGTGGTGCTGAAATTCCCCTCGCTGGAGCTGGTGGAAAAAGTGTACAACTATGGAGTGGTGGACATGCCCTACGTGCCCGGCTTCCTTTCCTTCCGCGAAGCGCCCAACGTTATCGAGGCATTCGCCAAGCTCCAGAACAAGCCCGATGTCATCATGGTCGACGGTCACGGCATTGCACACCCGCGCCGCATGGGCATTGCCGCGCACCTCGGCGTGCTGCTCGACATGCCCACCTTCGGCGTAGCCAAGCAAAAGCTGACCGGCACTTTCGTAGAGCCCGGCCCGGAGCGCGGTCAGATTTCGCCGCTCACCGACGCCAAAACCGGTGAGCTCATTGGCCAGGTCATCCGCAGCAAAGACAAGGTGTTGCCCCTTTTTGTGAGCCCCGGCCACCGCTGCGACCAAGCTACCGCCACCCGGCTTACGCTGGCGTGCCTGCGCGGCTACAAGCTGCCGGAGCCCACGCGCCTGGCCGACCATTGGGCGGAGCAGTTTAAGAAAGAGGTACGGCAGGCTCAGTAGTGGGGAACCTCACCCCCGGCCCCTCTCCCGCGGAGAGGGGAGCCACGGCACAAGAACTAATCTCATTATAAAGAAAAGTCCCAGCTAAATCTTGAGTTGAGGCTTTTTGTTTGCTGAATAACGTCAGGCTCCCCTCTCCGCGGGAGAGGGGCCGGGGGTGAGGTTCTATCGGCAGAGATGCCCCTGCAGTGTCTGCAGACTCTCAGCCGCTTCAGCCGGAAGATTCAACAGCCTGGCTACTGCTTGAAATACCACCTGCTTTCCCTGCACCTGGCTCAATACGCCCGCATCCAGCGGCAGCTGCTGCGACTTGGAGAGCTTCTGCCCCGTCGCATCGGTAAGAAGGGCGTGGTGATAGAAGTGCACGCGCGTGGCATTAAATGGAGCTGTTTCGGATAGCTGCCCGGCCAGCCAGAGCTGGGCGGCTGTGCTGGGCTGCAGGTCTAGGCCGCGCACGATGAGCGTGGTGCCCAGGCACAAATCATCGACTACCGATGCGACCTGGTAGGCCGCCACGCCGTCCTTTTTGCGGATGACGAAGTCAGGCATGAGCGACCCGAGCGAGAGGCTCGTTTCGCCCTGCCAGCCATCGGTGAAAGCCACGGTTGTGCCGGGCGGTACGTGCGCTCGCCAAGCGGCACCGGGCGTTTCGAGGGGAACCGGAGCGTCAGTGCTGTTGGTGCGGGAGCGGGTGCTTGCCATCACCAGGTTGGGCTGTTTGGTTGTGCTCAGCAGGGCTAGGCGGCGGAGCACGGCGTTGTATTCGGGCAGATGCAGCAGCTGCGAGTAGTGGCGCAGGAAATCGTCGGGGCCGCGGGGGCCTTGGTCGTAGTCGAGGCCGAGCCAGTCGATGACGCGGAAGATATTATCCAGGTAAGCCGGACGCAGGCGGGCGCGGTCCAGGTCGTCGATGCGCAGGTGCAGCCGCCCCCCGGCCTGCCGGGTGAGCAGCCAGGTCAGCACAAAGTTCACGGCGTTGCCGAGGTGGAGGTAGCCGCTGGGCGTGGGTGCCAGGCGCGAAACGACGGGAGGCAAAGCAGCAGGGGGCAATGGCATGGGGTGGCTTGGAGGCGCAAGTATAAGCCGCGGGCACGCAGGGAATTGTTGAGCTAATAAAGTCAGGTATATAACTATTAAAATCCCTTACCTTAGGCAGCAATTGCAACGGCTCAACTGCTTGACTTGCAGTTAAACAGAACAGCTCTTTATCCGCCCCGTGCTATGCGCCTCTTCTACTTGCCGTTGCTGGGCCTGTGTTTGCTGCTGAAAAGCTGCGTCAGCCCCACCCAAAACCCCGCGCCCGGCACGCCGCCCGTGTCGTACCGGCCCATTCTGATGTCGCGGCAGCAGCTGGAAACGTCGGTGGCCGGGCAGCCGCCGCGCGCCCTGCAGGTGCCGGGCAAAATCTTCATCAGCAACCGCTACCTGTTCGTCAACGAACTGTACCAGGGCATCCACATCTACGATAACGCCGACCCGGCCAAGCCCACCGAGGTGCAGTTCCTGCGCATTCCCGGCAATGTGGACCTGGCCGTGCGCGGCAGCCTGCTCTACGCCGACAACGGCCCCGACCTGGTGGTCATCGACATCGGCGACCCCGCCCAGGCCCGCGTGGTGGGCCGCACCCGCAACGCCCTGCCCGAGCTGGCGGCCCCCATTCGCAACTTCTCCCTGCCCGCCGAATACCAACCCGCCAACCGCCCCGCCAACTCCGTGATTGTGGGCTGGGAAAAACGCTAAACCATGAAAACCCTCCTACTTATCCGTTTCGGCGTGTTTCTGGGCTTGGCCATTACCCTCAGCAGCGGCGGCTGCGGCGACTCGGCTTCACCCTCCGCGGCCAATGCCGCCCCGGGCGGCGAAGGGCAAGCCGGCTCCACGGCGCGCTTCGCCCTCATGGGCAACACGCTGTATGCGGTGGACAACGTCAGTCTGCGCACCTTCGACCTGAGCACCCCGCAAACACCCACGCCCGGGCCGGTAGTGAACGTGGGCATCGGCGTCGAAACCATCTTCCCACAAGCCCCCTACCTGTTTATCGGCAGCCAGCAGGGCATGTTTATCTACAACACGGTTGGGGGCGCGCCTAAGCTGGTGGGCACCTACACCCACACCTTCAGCTGCGACCCGGTGGTAGTGGCCGACCGCTACGCCTACGTAACGCTGCGGAGCGACGGTCCCTGCGCCCGCGGCCTCAACCAGCTCGACGTGGTGGACCTAGTAAACCTGACCCGGCCCCAGCTGGCCAAATCCTATCCGCTGTCGCAGCCCTACGGCCTGGGTGTAGACAGCTCCCTGGTGTTTGTGTGCGATAAGGGCATCAAGGTATTCGACGCCCGCAACGCGCCCACGCTGGTTCAGGTCCAGTCGTTTTCCATCGCCGCTACCGACGTCATTGCCCATAAAGGGGTGCTGCTCGTCACGGGCACCGATGGCCTGTACCAGTACCGCTACACCGCCGCCACGGCCACCAGCGCCGCCACGCTGCAGCAGTTGAGCCGAATTCCCGTGACCACGAAACCATGAGCCGGCCCCAGCTCAAAACGTGGTTGCAGCTGCTGGCGGGCCTGTTCCTGCTGCTGAATGCCGGCGCTGTGCAAGCCCAGATAGCCCCCGATTCCGCTCAACTGGCCGTGAAGCTGGCGCTGGTTCGGCTGCTGTCGAGCACCTACGAAGCGGAGGTGGAGTACCGCTGCGCCCCGCGCTTAAGCGTGTCGCTGCTGCCGCGGGTGGTGGCCGGCACAGCAGTGGATTATTCTACGCCGCCAAGCACGCGCCACTCCGACGACCACGTGCGGGGTGTTGGGCTGGGGCTGGGTTCCCGCTACTACATTCCCAACACCGGCACCGAAGGCGCCAAGCTGGCCGGCGTGTACCTTGGCCTGAAAGCCGAGTACCAGCACCTGCGCCTCAGCTACCAGCAGGAAGGCTGGGGCGAAGACCCATCCGCCACCGATGGCCTGCTTTACTACAAATTCCGCCTCCGCGACTACTCCGAAACCATCAACCGCTACGGCGGGGCGGCCACCCTGGGCTACCAATGCCAGGTGTTTCACCCGCGGCTGCGCTTCGATACCTTCCTCAGCCTCAACGCCCTGAACAGCCGCTCGAGCGCCGGCGAAGCCAGCCGCTACCGCTCGGCCCGGGCCGACTATGGCCACTCCGGCACGTTCTGGACCATGGGTGTCAGCCTGGGCTTCGTGGTCAAGTAAGGCTTAATCACAAGGTCCACGCAGCCATTTGCAGCACCACGCGGTACCCGTCGGGGTCTTCGAAGGTGCGCCCGTGCTGGTCCCAATAGGGGTTATACGACGGCACGGGCGCGTAGCCGGCGGCTTGCATGCGGTCCACGGCGGTTTGCCATTCGATGAGATTGGGCAGGTAGAACACGAGCAGGTGGTGGTCGGCCGTGGGCGCCCGGCCCACGCGGTGGCCAGGCCGGTGCGTAAACTCCAGGTGGTACGGCGCCTGCGGGCTGCCCAGCATCACCCCGTCGAAGCCGTTGTGGTTGGCAAAAGAAGCCAATTGCTGCAAGCCCAGCCCGTGGCAGTAAAACCGAAGCAGGGCCGCTAAATCATCGGTGGGCCGGGCAATGCGCAGCGTGGGAACTTGCATGATGACTAGAATGGCGTAAATAAGCATTACAAGATAGCCCTACTGCAGAAGTTACACAATTACAGCGGAGCCTTACGGGTCCGTGCGTAAGTTTGCGTTCAATTTGCGGGTGGGTTCCCCCACCCTGCAACGCGCCCAACCCGCTCGTTCATGCTGACTGCTGTACTGCTTTTCCTCCCTCTTGCTGCCGCTTTATTGCTGCATTTCACCAAGGGAGCCACCGCCCGTGCCCTGGCCCTGGGTGCTTCCCTCCTCGAATTTGGTCTTGCGGTATATGCCGCGTTCGCCTTCAAAAGCACTGGCACGGCCGGGTTTAACCTCGACTACGCCTGGATTCCCTCGGCCGGCATCAACTTCCACATTGGGCTGGATGGCCTGAGCTTGCTGCTGGTGCTGCTCACCACGTTTCTGGTGCCGCTCATTCTGCTGGCCGCCTTCCGGCACAAGTACGACAACCCTTCGGCCTTCTACGCCCTCGTGCTGTTCATGCAAACGGGCTTGCTGGGCGTGTTCATGTCGCTCGACGCTTTCCTGTTTTACTTCTTCTGGGAAGTCGCCCTGATTCCGATTTATTTCCTGGCCGGCGCCTGGGGCGGCGAGCGTCGCATTGCGGTCACCCTCAAGTTCTTCCTGTACACGGTGGTGGGCTCGCTGCTCATGCTGGCGGGCTTTGTGTACCTGTACCTGCAAACCGGCCCCGCCGCCGGCAGCCTGGCCTCCCACTCCTCGGAGCTGTCGGCGTTCTACAACCTGAAGCTGAGCGCGGCCGAGCAGTCGTGGCTGTTCTGGCTGATTTTCGCGGCCTTTGCCGTGAAGATGCCCATCTTCCCCTTCCACACCTGGCAGCCCGATACCTACACCGAGGCCCCAGCTCCGGCCACCATGCTGCTCTCGGGCATCATGCTGAAAATGGGCATCTACGGCACCATGCGCTGGCTGCTGCCGGTGGTGCCGCTCGGCGTGAGCCAGTGGGGCAAGCTGGTTATCATCCTGTCCGTCATCGGCATTATCTACGGCGCCATCATTGCCATCCGGCAGCGCGACATGAAGCGCCTCATCGCCTATTCGTCGCTCTCCCACGTGGGGCTGATGGCGGCCGGCGTGTTCTCGCTCACCCAGATTGGCCTGCAAGGCGTGGTGGTACAGATGCTGGCCCACGGCGTAAACGTAGTAGGCATGTTCTTCGTGGCCGACGCCATTGAGCGCCGCACCGGCACCCGCTTCATCCCCGACCTGGGCGGCCTTACGCGGCGCACGCCCGTGCTGTCGGTGTGCTTTCTGGTGATGCTGCTCAGCACCGTGGCCCTGCCCCTCACCGGTGGCTTTGTGGGCGAATTCCTGCTGCTGGCGGGTGTGTACCAATACAATGCCTGGGTGGGCGCCGTGGCCGGCCTCACCATCATCTTCTCGGCCGTGTACCTGCTGCGCATGTTCCAGCGCGTGATGCTCGGCCCGGATTCTGCTTTCTCCGAAACCATTAACGACCTGACCGGCGGCGAGCTGCTGGTGCTGGTGCCCCTCATTGCCCTGGTGTTCTGGCTGGGCTTGTTCCCCGGCACGTTCCTGCACCTCTCGGAGCCCGCCGTGACCAACATCCTGGCACTGGTCGGCCGCTAACCCCCCTTCGTTTTTGACAACAAAACAGGAACGTCATGCTGAGCGCAGCCGAAGCATCTCTACCTCAACACTAACTTAATACTTGCGCGGTAGAGATGCTTCGGCTGCGCTCAGCATGACGTTCCATTGGGCCCGGCCCACCGCCCAACGTCCTTTTTGAAGTTATTACATGACCTCCATCATTCTTCTCTCCGTCTTCGGCATCCTCAACCTGTTCCTGGGCTTCCTGCGCTCGAACAAGGTGTTGCTCCCCGGCGCCATGCTGCTGCTGCTGGCCGTGTTCGGGGCCAACCTGGCCGACTGGAACGTGGTGCACGCGCCGTATTTCAACAACATGCTGGTGGTGGATAACTACACGGTGGCATTTACCGGCATCGTGCTGCTCACCACCATTGTGCTGCTGCCCTTCTCGCGCAGCTACGTGCTGTCGGGCGAAACCAACCTGGCCGAATACTACGCCCTGCTGCTCTTTTCGCTGGTCGGCGCCATTATGATGGTGGGCTACGACCACCTGCTGATGCTGTTTGTGGGCATCGAAATCCTGAGCATCTGCATGTACGTGCTGGCCGGCTCGAGCAAGCGCGACTCGCGCTCCAACGAGGCCGCCCTCAAGTACTTCCTGATGGGCGCCTTTGCCACGGGCATCCTGCTGTTTGGCATTGCGTTGCTCTACGGGGCCACCGGCACCTTCGTGCTTTCGCAGCTGGCCACGGCCGTGGCTGCCCCCGCCAATGCCAGCCTGCAGCCCATGCTCTACATCGGCATCCTGATGATGATTATCGGCATCGGCTTCAAAGTATCGGCCGCCCCGTTCCACTTCTGGACGCCCGACGTGTACGAGGGCACGCCCACCTTCTTCACCGCTTTCATGAGCACCGTGGTGAAGACGGCTGGTTTTGCCGCTTTCCTCAAGCTGCTGGCCGTGGCCCTGCCCGCGGCCCAGGGTTTCTGGCTGCCCACCATCCAAGCCATGTGCGCCCTCACGCTACTGCTCGGCAACGTGGGCGCCGCCGCCCAAACCAACACCAAACGCATGCTGGCCTACTCCAGCGTGAGCCACGCCGGATACCTGCTCATCGGCCTCGTGGCCAGCAAGGGCGTCCTCACCGGTGACGCCGCCAACGGCATCTTCTTCTACTCCCTGGCGTATTCCATTGCCACGGTGGCCGCCTTCGGCGTGCTGAAACTGGTAACCGAGCACCGCCTGCGCGACGACTACGCCAGCCTCAATGGCCTGGGCAAAACCAACCCCCTGCTGGCCTTCACCATGACGGTGGCCATGCTCTCGCTGGCTGGTATTCCGCTCACGGGCGGCTTCTTCGGCAAGTTTTTCCTGCTGGCCGCCGCGGCCGGGCAAGGCTACATCGGTCTCGTCGTTTTTGCGGTAATCATGAGCATGGTGGGCCTCTACTACTACCTGCGCCCCATCATCGCCATGTACCTGCGTCCCGTGGATGGCGACGCCACCCCCGTACCGGTAGACGGCATTCAAACCGTGACGCTGGCAGTGCTGGCGCTGCTCACCATCTTGCTGGGCATTGCCCCGGGCTTCCTGAGCGGGATATTGTAAGTTATCTACTTTACCCCTGCGTAAAAAATTTGGGTTATTTAAATTTTTAAAAAGTTGATTTGCGGGATAATAAGCCTGCTTAGGAAAGAATAAAAAAATACACCTTTGGTATTTCCTGCCGTCAGTTTGTTAGCTAAAAATCACTAATTAAATAAACACAGCCCAATAAATTTGCATGAATAAAAATTTACTAATAATAGGACTGTTTACCACCATTAGCAGCCTAGCTTACAGCCAAACCCACCCAACGCCCGGCCCGATTCCTACCGTTGCCGATACGGTAAAAAAAATGGCGGGTGCTGCCGGCCTGCAGGGCAATGCCACCCAGAAATCGCAGCCCAAACCATACAAAACGGTAATTACCGATAAAGCAATTACCAAAGCCGGCTTTTTTACAGTTCATAAAGTCGACGATAAATATTTTTTCGAGCTGGCCGATTCGGTTATGGGCCGGGAAATACTGGTGGTAAACCGGATTTCGAAAGCCGGTGCCGAAGTGCGGGCTGCCGCCGGTTACGCCGGCGACCAAATTGGCAGCTCGGTCGTTCAATTCGTGAAAGGGCCGAACAACCGTGTTTTTCTGCGCAAAATATCGTTTAGCACCTACAGCCCCGATAGCACCAAGGCCATGTACCAGGCCGTGCGACGCTCAAATATTCAGGCCATTGTAGCAGCATTTAACGTTGCCGCTTACACCCCCAATAATAAAGGCAGCGTAATTGATATTACCGATTATATCAACGGTGAAAACGAAATATTCTCTTTCAGTTCGGCGGCCGCCAAAACCCGCATCCGGCTGGGTAATTTTGTTGGCGACCGGAGTTATATCGAAAACGTACGCAGTTTCCCAACCAACGTAGAAGTAACTACTGTTAAAACCTACGCGCTTACGCCGGCTCCGGCTACGGCATCAGCCCCGAGCGGCCCCGGAACGCCGGCGGCTGGGAGCGGACCTAATAACTTGACTGGTTCTGCTACCATTGAAGTAAACACGTCGCTGGTGGTGTTGCCTAAAAAACCCATGCAGCCCCGCTTCTTCGACCCGAGGGTCGGTTATTTTACCGTGGGTTATACCGACTTTGATACCAACCCGCAGGGCGTAAAAGATATTCAGATGGTGAAACGCTGGCGTTTGGAACCCAAACCCCAGGATATGGCCCGTTACAAAAGAGGAGAGTTGGTTGAACCGCGCGACCCGATAGTATTTTATATCGACCCGGCTACGCCCAAAAAGTGGGTGCCTTACCTGATAGCGGGTGTAAATGACTGGCAGAAAGCTTTCGAAAAAGCCGGTTTTAAAAATGCCATTATTGGCAAAGTGGCCCCCACCGCAAAAGAAAACCCCAATTGGAGTCTCGACGATGCCCGGCACTCGGCAATTGTTTACAAGCCTTCCGAAATATCCAATGCCAGCGGCCCCAGTATTTCGGACCCTCGCAGCGGCGAGATAATGGAAAGCCACATAAACTGGTACCACAACGTCATGAAACTAGTGCACGACTGGTACATGGTTCAGGCTTCGGCGATTGACCCGCGGGCCCGTAAAATGGAATTCAGCGACGAACTGATGGGCGACTTAATCCGGTTTGTGTCGTCACACGAGGTGGGCCACACCCTTGGGTTGCGTCATAACTACGGCTCCAGCTCCACGGTACCCGTAGAAAACCTGCGGAATAAAAAGTGGGTGGAAGCCAACGGCCATACGCCTTCTATCATGGACTACGCCCGCTTTAACTACGTAGCCCAGCCCGGAGACAACATTACCGCCAAAGGCATTTACCCCCGCATCGGCGATTATGATTTGTGGGCGATAGAGTGGGGCTATAAAGTATTGCCGAAGGCCAAAAGCGCCGCCGATGAAGTAGGTATTTTAAATGAAACAACGGTCGAAAAATTAAAAAACCGCCGGAACTGGTTTGGCACTGAAATTAACCCAGACGACCCGCACTCGCAAAACGAGGACTTAGGCGACAACGCCATGAAAGCCAGCGAGTATGGCATTAAAAACTTGCAGCACATTTTAACCAAATTGCCTGAGTGGACCCGCGAGCCCAACGAAGACTACAAAAATTTGGAAACCATGTACGGGCAGTTAACCGCGCAATACAACCGCTATATGGGCCACGTGGCCAAAAATATTGGGGGCATTTACGAAAACCCGAAAACGGTTGACCAGGCGGGCCCGGTTTACGAACGCACTCCGGCGGACACGCAAAAAGAAGCGCTGGCTTTTCTAGACAAAAACTTATTTACCACGCCGATGTGGCTAGTAGATAAGCCGGTGTTGGATAATATTGGCGGCAACCCGTTAACGGTGGTGTCGCGGAGCCAGGAAACTATCCTTTCCCGCCTAATCAGCAACAATACGTTATCTAAACTAATTGCCGGCGAGGCTTTTGATGGGGATAAAGCATATAAAATAACTTCGTTTTTTACGGATATAAACAATTCCGTTTTTAGGGAGGTTAAAATCAACCAACCCATTGACGTATACCGCCGCAACCTGCAGAAAATTTACGTTGAGAAGTTAATTGAGTTGATTAAACCTGCGCCAGCTTCTCCTCCGGTTGGTATGCCAATGTCTGGCAACACAGTGGCCGCCAGTAATGCGAAATACGGTGATGTAGTTTCCGTGGCCAAAGCTGAGCTACGTACAATTAATGCCCTCGTAAAATCTTCGTTGCCCAGCCAAAAAGATTCCTTAAGCAGCTACCATTTACAGGATATTTCGGATAGGATAGAAGAAGCCTTAAATCCGAAGGGCTAAAGAAAAAACAGATGATTTATAAAAAAGAGCTGCCCCTTATTTTAGGGGCAGCTCTTTTTTATAAAGTCCAATAATATTTAATTAAAAACTGTATTTTTTAGCTCGAAGGCCAATTTCAAACAACGTTAACGTGTGGCAATTGTGGTAGTACGGCGGTGCGCAAAAACGGCAGTCGCAAGGGCCGACCTAAGTGCCAGTGCACGGTCTGCCGCCATCAGGCCCTGTTTGTTCCGGCTGCCCTTGGCAAAGCATGGGCCTACCGTTCAGGTGGCGACGCTTTTGCTGGAACGCGTCTCGCAACGCGCCATTGTGTGTTTAACCGGCGTCTCGTAACTGCCGACTAGCCACAACTTAAAATCACCTCCTGTTTTACCACCGCCGTGATTAATTGAGCTATATTGATTTTGACTTAATTGATTTAAAGAAACAGAATTTAATTGAGGGTTATATTTAACCGAAATTCGAACGCTATTTCATGTACAATTTCGAAAATAAATACCGGGCGATTCGCAAGGTTTGGGCACTTAGTGCAGTGGTTCTAATTAGCAGCTGCGCGGCCAAACCACCGCAGGAAACCGGAACCTTTAAGTCCTCTGATTTGGTGGAGCTAAAGCGGCTCGACCCGACTATTCAATTGGACATTCGGTACGCCACGAGCAACAACTTTGCGGGCCGCCCGGTCTATTCCGAAGCCCAGGCCTTTCTGCAGCGACCAGCTGCTGAAGCCCTCGCAAGAGTCAACAAGGAGCTGGAGCCCCTGGGCTACCGACTGCTGATTTTCGATGGGTACCGCCCCTGGAGTGTCACCAAAGTATTCTGGGATATTACCCCAAAAGCCAAGCGGGAATTTGTAGCCAACCCCAAAAAAGGCTCCCGCCACAACCGCGGCTGTGCCGTCGATTTAAGCCTCTGGGATATTGCCGCGGCCAAAGAAGTGCAGATGACGGGCGAATACGATGAGATGAGCCCACGCTCCTATGCCAACTACGCCGGCGGCACGCCCGCGCAGCGCGCCCTGCGAGACTTGCTCCGCAGCAAAATGGAGCAAAACGGCTTCACTGTGCTCGAGGCCGAGTGGTGGCACTTCGACTTCCAGGGCTGGAAATCCTACCGCATTCAAAACGTGCCGTTCAATAAAATCTAGTTGAACCGCGCCTGCCTTTTTAGCTCAATTTCCTGTAAAAGAAAAGCGCCCGCGCTACTTACGTGACGCGGGCGCTTGGTTACTTATTGAAATTCCCGATTAGGGATTTGTCGACCACATGCCGGCTTCTTTGATAAAGATGCGGCGGTTAAGCTTGAGCTGGGCCACGATGAATTCGGCCAAGTCTTCCGGCTGCATCACCTTGTCGGGGTTGCCGTCGGTGAGCTTGTTTTCCAGGGCCAGGGGCGTGGCCACGGTGCTGGGCGTGAGGGCCGTCACACGGATGTTGTGCTTGCGCACCTCCTGCATCAGCGCCTCGGTAAGGCCAAGCACGGCAAACTTGGAGGCGCTGTAGGCGCTGCTGCCGGCCGCGGCCCGCTGCCCCGACGTCGAGGAAATGTTGATGATGTCGCCGGTCTGCCGCGCTATCATGTCCGGCAGCACGGCCCGGGTGACATAGTACGTCCCGAGCACGTTGACCTGGATGATGTGCTCCCACTGCTCCGGCTCCATCTCCAGAAATTTGGCGAAGCTGCCGATGCCGGCGTTGTTGATGAGGATGTCAATCGGGCCCAGGTCCTGGTGGAGCTTGGCCACGGCCACGTTCACGGCGGTGCGGTCGGCCACGTCGGCCACGGCCGTGGCCACGATGCCGCCGTTGGCGATGATTTCGGCCGCCAGCACTTGCAGGTCGCTATCGGTGCGCGCCAGCAAGCCCACGCTCACGCCTTCGGCGGCCAGCGCCAGGGCCACGGCCCGGCCAATGCCTTTGCCCGCGCCCGTAACGAGGGCGACTTTTCCTTGCAGAGATTCCATGTGTATTTCGAATATTGAATAAGGAGGTGCTACAACCTTATTACGCAGGAATTGTTGGCCTGGCGGTACGTAGTACGTGGTAGAGACGCATACTTGCGTCTCGGCGGCCGCGCTTCTTAGTGATTTCCCAGCCCAACTGTTCAGCGCAAGTCGTTCCACACCAAGACGCAAGCATGCGTCTCTACCTCGTACCGCGTTAGTGCAGGTGCTTGGTGAAGTCGCCGTACATCACCCAGTTTTCCCAGGTTTTGCGGTGGGGTGCCACCTTGCCGCGCAGGTACTGCTCTATCATAAGGCCGGCGGCTGGGGCGGCGCTCACGCCGCCAAAGCCGCTGTTTTCGATGAAGACGGCAATGGCAATTTTGGGAGCTTCCACGGGCGCAAAAGCCGCAAACGTGGCGTGGTCGAAGCCGTGCGGGTTTTGCACGGTGCCGGTTTTGCCGGCCACCGAAATGCCGAATTGAGCCAACGAAGCCAGGTTGCCGGTACCGCCCCTGCCGTCCACTACCATCTGCATGCCGGGGATGATGTACTTAAAAAACGCGGTATCGACGGCCGTGTAGTGCCGCTCGCGGTACTGCGGCAAGGGGCCGCCGTTGCCAATGCCGCGCACGAAATGCGGCGTGACGTACCAGCCCCGATTGGCGATGGTGGCCAGCACGTTGGCCATTTGCAGGCCCGTGATGCCGATTTCGCCCTGCCCGATGCTGAGCGAGTACACGGTTTTGAAGTTCCAGTGGTGGTAGCCGCGCAGCTTGTCGTAAAATTCGGGCGAGGGAATGAGCCCCCGCTTCTCCTGCGACATGTCCACGCCCAGCTTCTCGCCCAAGCCAAAGGACTTCACCATTTTCTGCCATTGGCCCAGGCCCAGGCGGGCGTCTTCGAACCGGTTAGGCGACTGCCCGCGCACCACCGCGGCGCGCATTACCTGGTAGAAATACGGGTTGCAGCTGTTTTTGATGGCCAGGCTCACGTTGGCCGGATACTCGTGCTGGTGGGTGCAGTGCACCAGGCGCTGGTTGCATTCGAAGCCGGTTTCGGGCTTAACCACGCCCAGCTGCAGCGCCACCAGCTCGTTCACCAGCTTAAATACCGAGCCCGGCGGGTAGGTGGCCATCAGCGGGCGGTCGAAGAGCGGGCGGTCGGGGTTGTTGAGCAGGGCCATGTAGCGGTTGCCCGAGCCCTTGCCCGTCAGCTGCTTGGGGTCGTAGTGCGGCGCCGATACAAACGCCAGTATCTCGCCCGTCTTGGGGTCGATGGCCACGATGGAGCCCCGCCGGCCGGCGAGCAGCTTTTCGCCGTAGGCCTGCAGCTCGGCGTCGATACTCAGGTGCAAATCCTGCCCGGCCACCGAGAGCGTATCGAACTCGCCGCCGCGGAACTTGCCCTTCTCCACGCCGCGCACGTTCACCATCTTGTACTGCACGCCGCGCCGCCCCATCAGGGTTTGCTCGTAGTAAGACTCCAGGCCCGAAATGCCGATGTTCTCGCCGGCTTGGTACTTGGCGTACTTGGGCTTCTCCAGAAAGGCCGGCGTGATGGCGCCCACGTAGCCCAGGGCGTGCGCCAGGTTGGGCGTGCGGTAGGCCCGCGCCATGCGGTCTCGAATATGAAAGCCCGGAAAATCGCCCAGCCGGTCCAGAATGGCCGCCAAGTCGGGCGTGGTCAGGTTTTGAACTATCGGCGAAGGCTTGTTGCGCGAGTATTTTTTAGCCGCCCGCAAGCTGGTGCGCAAGCCTTCAATCGGAATCTGCAGCAGCTCGCAGAAGCGGGCCGAATCGAGCTGCTTCACCTCGCGGGGCACCACCACGAGGTCGTACACCGCCGTGTTCTGCACCAGCAGGTGGTCTTTGCGGTCGTAAATAAGCCCCCGGTACGGCGTCTGAACGATGCGCTGCAGGGTGTTTTTGTCGGCGGCCAGCTTATAGGTGCCGTCCAGCACCTGCATGAAAAACAGCCGCGTCAGGAAAATAAGGGCGACCACCAGAAAAATGCCTTGCACGACGTATTTCCGGCCTTCCAGGTATTGCATCGGTTTTCTATACTATAAAAAAGGGGAAGGGCTGAGCGCAGCCGAAGCATTTCTACTACTCAACTATTACAATCCATGAAGGTACCAGCGCACACCAGAAGCGCCCGCGGCACCGACGCAAGCAAAATCCTGATGTTCCCGGATGGTGTTGGGCCAAACCGCTAGTTCCGGCCCCTTCGCACGGGGAAGAACAGCAGTTGCACAATCAACAACGCAAGACTGGTAAAGAGTGCACTCCCCAGAATTTTTCCGAGCGTAAGGCCAATGTGGCGGAAACTGCCCAGCTCCAGCAGAAAAAACGCCGCGTGGTGCAGCAGCACCAGCAGGAGCAGGTACACGCTAAACCACTGCCAGCCCATCTGGTGCACGTTCACGGTGTCGGCGCTGTCGTAGCCGTCGCGCGGGGTGAGTAGGCGCAGCACCCAGGGCCGCAGGAAGCCCAGCAGCACCGCCGCCGCTGCGTGCAGCCCGCCCGTGTCGTAGAAAATGTCCATCGTCAGGCCCATGCCGAAGGACAGCAGCAGCTGCACCACAATGGGCGTGGCGATGGGCAGAAACAACAGGAAGCCCAGGTAAAAAAAGCACCAGCCCAGGTCGAACAGCACCAGCCGGCTGATGAGCAGCACGTGTACCCCCGCGTAAAGAAAAAAGCGTAGCGTCTGAATCAGGAGAAACCGCAGTCCACTCATGGGCGGGGGGCTCCTTCCACTTTCAGCCCCGCGTGAGCTTCCACGGTGTCGCGCTCGGCCTTGGGCCGGGGCGTTACCACGTACACATGCGTCAGGTTGCCGAAGTTGACGCCCAGCCGCACCCGTATCGTCCAGAAATTCTTATCGGGTTCTTTAACGAAGGAATCGATGGTGCCAATGAAGATGCCTTCGGGAAATACCGCGTTGTAGCCCGACGTCACCACCGTGTCGCCCTTCACCAGTCGGGTTTCGCGCAGCACGTTGTCGAGGGTGGCGTGGGTGGGGTCGTCGCCCTCCCAGCGAATGGTGCCAAACGTGCCGTCGCGCTTAATCTTGGAGGCAATGCTGGTTTTGGAGTTGAGCAGGCTCGTTACGGTGGCGTAGTGCTCGCTCACCACCTTCACGCGGCCCACCACCCCGTTGGCCGCTATCACGCCTAGGCCGGGGCGCACGCCGTTGGCGCTGCCCACGTTCAACGTGAGGAAGTTGTCCACATTCCGGAGCATATTGTTGATAACCCGGGCCGGAATGAGTGGATAACTCGGGTCCCGGGCCGCCAGCCGCTGCAACCCGAGCAAAATCGTATCGGGCTTGGCCGCCGGCCGCTGGTAGCGAATGCGCTTCAGCGAGTCGGTGCGGGCCGGCGGCACGGCCACCGAATCGGCTTCGCGGCCAACGGTATCGGGCAGGTAGAGCTGCTGGCGCAGGGCGGCATTTTCGGTCGCCAGCTGCTTGTTCATCTCGGCCAAATGGAAGTAATCGGCTACCTGCGTGCGCTTGGCCAGCACCTGGCCCGCGTAAGAATTAGCCGAATTAAAAAATGCCGCCCGTTGGTACGAGTTATTGGTGACAAATAAATACAGGCTAATTATTTCCAACAAGCCAAATACCAACACCCCGCGAAAGCGATATAGGAATAGAAATAAATTCCGCACGGGGTATTTTAATTGATTACAGTAATTAAGAACGTCATGCTGAGCGCAGCCGAAGCATCTCGCGTGCAGCAGTAATTAATTACTCTCGCGGTAGAGATGCTTCGGCTGCGCTCAGCATGACGAACGGGTGCTTTAGCCCAAAATTACGTCAGCAGCACGCCTTTAAAGGCCTGAATGTCTTTGATGGCCTTGCCGGTGCCGCGCACCACGGCGCGCAGCGGGTCTTCGGCAATGTGAATGGGCAGCTTGGTTTTGGCCGCCAGGCGCTTGTCGAGGCCGCGCAACAGGGCGCCGCCGCCGGTGAGGTGAATGCCGTTCTCGTAAATATCGGCCGACAACTCGGGCGGCGATATTTCCAGGGCTTTCAATACGGCTTCTTCAATTTTTGCCACCGATTTATCGAGGGCAATGGCAATTTCCGAGAAGGTCACTTTAATTACTTTCGGAATGCCGGTCATCAAGTCGCGGCCGCGCACTTCATGGTCGGGCGGCGGCACGTCGAGTTCGGTAAGGGCGGCGCCCACTTCAATTTTGATGCGCTCGGCCGAGCGCTCGCCGATGAGCAGGTTGTGCTGCCGGCGCATGTAGTCGAGAATGTCCTGGTTGAAGACGTCGCCGGCCGTTTTGATGGATTGGTCGCACACAATGCCCGACAAGGCAATCACCGCAATTTCGGTGGTGCCACCTCCGATGTCGATAATCATCGAGCCCACGGGCTGCTCCACGTCGATGCCGATGCCGATGGCGGCGGCCATGGGCTCCTGAATCATCCACACTTCCTTGGCACCAGCGTGCTCGGCCGAGTCACGCACGGCGCGCTTTTCTACTTCGGTAATGCCCGACGGGATGCAGATGACCATGCGGTGCGAGGGCTGAAACAGCCGGGTCCGCGTGTCAATCATCTTAATCATGCCCTTAATCATTTCCTCAGCGGCGTGGAAATCGGCAATAACCCCGTCTTTCAGCGGCCGGATGGTCCGGATGTTGTCATGGGTTTTTTCGTGCATCTGCTGCGCCTGGCGGCCCACCGCGATGACTTTATTCGTGGTTCGGTCTTTTGCAATGATGCTCGGCTCATCCACCACGATTTTATCGTTGTGAATGATAAGCGTATTAGCGGTACCCAGGTCTATGGCTATATCGCTGGTAAGGAAATTAAAGAAACCCATTGAGTTAGCTGCAATAAGGCGAAGCCCCGGCAGGAGCCTGGGCAAAATAATGGGCAAAGGTACGGAAGGTTTTGGCTGAGGTTCAGCATAACTTCCGGGCGGTTTGAGCGGCCCAAGCCCAACTATTATCGTCCCAGCCACGGTGCCTTCCGTGCTTTAGGCCCCAAGAACGCGCTGGAGCACGCCGCACAAAAAAGCCCCGCCGGCTTGGTAGCTGGCGGGGCTTTTTTATTTCTAATAAGTGGAGCTAAAAAGGGGAAATGCTGTCCCCTCCCGCCCCTCAAAATTGGGCTAGTGCTTGAAGTGGCGCACGCCGGTGAGCACCATGGCCATGCCCAATTCGTCGCAGGCGCGGATGCTGTCGGCGTCTTTGATGGAGCCGCCGGGCTGCACCACGGCGCGAATGCCGGCCGCCCCGGCAATTTCCACGCAGTCGGGAAACGGGAAGAACGCATCCGACGCCATCACGGCACCGTGCAGGTCGAACCCAAAGCTGAGGGCCTTCTCAATGGCCTGGCGCAGGGCGTCGACGCGGGAGGTTTGGCCCACGCCGGACGCCAGCAGCTGGCCCGCCCGCGCCAGCACGATGGTATTGCTCTTGGTGTGCTTGCAGATTTTACCGGCAAACTCCAGCGCCGCCGTCTCCTCTTCGGTAGGCGCCGACTGCGTAACGACGCGGAAGTCGGCCGCGGTTTCGGTCTGGCGGTCGGCATCCTGCTCGATGAAGCCGTTGAGCAGGGTCTTAACCTGTTTGGCGGGGAACTGCACGGGCTTTTGCCGCAGCAGAATCCGGTTTTTCTTGCTTTGCAGCACGGGTAGGGCATCGGCCGCGAAGCTTGGGGCAATCAGCACCTCGAAGAACAGCTGGTTGAGTTCGGCGGCCGTGGCCGCGTCCACTTCCTTATTGACAATGATGACCCCGCCGAAGGCCGACACCGGGTCGCAGCTCAGGGCGTGCAGGTAGGCGTCGTGCAGCGTGGCGGCTTGGGCCACGCCGCATGCGTTGGTGTGCTTGAGGATGGCGCAGGCGGGCTGGCCGTCGGCAAACTCGGCCATCAGGGCCACGGCGGCGTCTACATCCACCAGGTTGTTGTAGCTGAGCTGTTTGCCGTGGAGCTGGTCAAACAGGGCCGAGAGGTCGCCGTAGAACGTGCCGGCTTGGTGAGGGTTTTCGCCGTAGCGCAGGGGCGTGGCGGGCTGGGCGCTGATGCGCAACACGGTGCCGGCCACGGCCGTATTCTGGCTCAGGTAGCCGAAAATCTCGGTATCGTAGTGCGAGGTGGTGGCGAAGGCGGCGGCGGCGTACTGGCGGCGGTCTTCGAGGTCGGTGGCGCCGTTTTTGGCCGTGAGCAGCTCGGTTACGGCCGCGTATTGGTCGCGGCTGCTCACCACCAGCACGTCGCGGTAGTTTTTGGCGGCGGCACGCAGCAGAGAGATGCCGCCGATGTCAATTTTCTCGATGACGTCGGCTTCGTCGGCGCCGCTGGCCACGGTTTCTTCGAACGGGTACAAATCCACTACTACCAGGTCGATGGGTGGAATGCCGTGCTGCTCAGCCTGGGCTAGGTCGCCGGCCTCGTGGCGACGGTGCAGAATGCCGCCGAACACCTTCGGGTGCAGCGTTTTGACGCGGCCGCCAAACACCTCGGGGAAGCCGGTCAGGTCTTCTACGGCCGTTACATCCGCGCCCTCGTCTTCCAGGAATTTCTGGGTGCCGCCAGTGGAGTACAGCGTCACGCCGTGCTGCCGCAGCACTTGCACCAAGGGCGCCAGCCGGTCTTTGTGGTACACGGAAAGCAGCGCGGCGCGAATGGGACGGGATGACATAAATCGGGCGAATAAGCAGGGCGGAATTGCCGCCGCAAAGGTACACCGTCCGCCCGGCAGGCACCTAGCCCGGGCATTACCGATTTATTACCCCGGCCCGCCGCTTGTTTCATCATAACCCAAACATTAAGTCGCCTTTCAAATTATAGCTTAGGTTTTTCCCTTTTGCTTCCCACGCAGATGCCTGCCCCGCTTTCACTTTATTCTGGTGTCGCCCCGGCGCTGAGGCCGGCCGCGCCCGAGCGGGCGACCCGCACCGCGGCGCCGCGCCGGGCTAGCCCGGCGCAGGCAGAAGTCGCAGCAGCCCAACTGGCCCCTCGCCTGTTTGCCCAAGCCGCCAAAACGGATGTGGTGGGCGCGTTTCCTACCCAGGAATTTGACTGGCTGCAAGCGGCTGGGCTGCTCACCGCGGCGCTGCCGCCCGCGCTGGGCGGTGCGGGCCTGCACCAGCCGGCTGCCACGGGGCCGCTGCTGCAGGTACTACAGCACATCGGGCGGGGCAACCTGGCGGTGGGCCGCCTCTACGAAGGGCACGTAAACGCGCTGCAGCTCATTCAGCAGCTGGGCAGTGCCGCGCAGGTGAGCCGCTACGCCGCCGATGCCCGCGCGGGCCGGCTATTCGGCGTCTGGAATACCGAGGACCCGGCCGAGGGCGTGCGCCTGGAGCCTCTGGCCAATGGCCGCTACCGCCTGCACGGCGCCAAAACCTTCGCCTCCGGCGCCGGCCACCTGGCGCGTCCGCTCATCAGCGGGGCCTTGCCCCAGGGGCAGGGCTGGCAGCTGTTTGTGCTTCCGGCCGACACCCAGCCACCGGTGCTGGACCGCTCCTTCTGGCGGCCGCTGGGCATGCGCGCCACCGCCAGCTTCCGCGCCGATTTGACCGGGCTGGAGCTGGGACCCGACGACCTCATTGGCGAGCCCAACGCGTATTACCGGCAGCCGGCCTTCAGCGGCGGGGCCATTCGGTTTGCGGCCGTGCAGCTGGGCGGGGCCGAGGCAGTGTTTGAGGAAACCCGCGCCTTCCTGCGCGGCCTGGGCCGCACCAACGACCCCTATCAGCGCCAGCGCCTGGGCCAAATGGCCATTGGGCTGGAAAGCGGCCGGCAGTGGCTGCGCGCCGCGGCCGAGCACGCTGCCCGCCCAGGCGCCGCCACGCCCGAAGCCGCCGACGCCACGGTGGCCTACGCCAACATGACGCGCACCGCCATTGAAGCCATTTGCCTCGACATGCTGCAGCTGGCTGAGCGCAGTGTGGGAGCCCGGGGCCTGCTGGAGCCCCTGCCTTTCGAGCGGCTGCACCGCGACCTCACCCACTACCTGCGCCAGCCTGCCCCCGATGGCTCGTTGGCTGATGTGGGCCGGTTTGTGCTGGAAGCCTAACAGCAACCACCCGGGGCCATCTGGGGTAGAATGAACTGGCAACTTCCCTTCATGGCTCCTTCTCCCTTGCTGCCTTTCTCTTCGTATCCGGTGCGGCCCGGCAGCTTCGCGGCTGAACTGGGCTCCACCGTGGTCGTTGCGCCGCACCCCGACGACGAAGCCCTGGGCTGCGGCGGGCTCCTGGCGTTGCTGCGTCAAGCCCAGCAACCGGTAGCGGCCGTGCTGGTCAGCGATGGCACCATGTCGCATCCGGCTTCGGAGCGGTTTTTGGCTCCGGCTCGCCGCGCGGTGCGCGAAGCGGAATTTCGGCAAGCCCTCGGCAGCCTGGGCATCATGACTGAGCCGCTTCTGCTGGGCCTGCCCGATAGCCTAGTGCCCGGTTCGGACGCTGAGCCGGGCTTTGCCGAAGCGGTAGCTCAACTCCGTGATTTTCTAACACGCCACCGGGCTGCTACCGTGCTGGTGCCCTGGCGGCGCGACCCCCACCCCGACCACCGCGCCACCAGCCAGCTGGTGCAAGCTGCCCTGGCGGCCCAGCCGGAGCCGCCCAGCTGCCTGGAATATATCGTGTGGGCCTGGGAACGCGCCGCGCCCGACGACCTGCCCACGCCCGAAGACGGCGTGCGCGGGTTTCGGCTGGATATTGGGCCGGTGGTGCCGCAGAAGCAGCGGGCCATTGCCGCCCACCGCTCGCAGGTGGCGCCCGGTATTTTTACCGACGACCCCTCCGGCTTTCTGCTATCTCCCGAAATGCTGGCTCACTTTGCCGCGCCCTACGAAGTTTATTTTGAGGCCCTAGAATCATGAATCAAAACCAGCCCAACTCGCTGCCGCCAGAGTATTTTGACCACGTGTACCGAGCCAACCGTGACCCGTGGAACTACGAGTCCAGCCCGTATGAGCGGGACAAGTACGCCGCCACGCTTGCGGCCCTGCCCCATCCCAACTACGCCGAGGCGCTGGAAATTGGCTGCTCGCTGGGAGTGCTCACGGCGCAGCTGGCCGCGCGCACGGGCCACCTGCTGGCCGTGGATGTCAACGAGGCCGCCCTGGCCCAGGCGCGGCAGCGCTGTGCCGGCCTGCCCCACGTGGACCTCGAGCTCATGCAGGTACCCGACCAGTTTCCCGGCCAGCAGTTCGACCTGATACTGGTGTCCGAAGTTGGCTACTTCTGGTCGCCGGCCGATTTGGCCCGGGCGGCCGATAAGGTGGTGGCCGGACTGCGCCCCGCGGGCCAGCTGCTGCTCGTGCACTGGACGCCCGCCGTGCACGACTACCCACTGACCGGCGACGACGTGCACGAGTTTTTCCTGCAAAAAGCCACTGCAGACGGACCACTGCGCCACCTCACCGGGCAACGGCACGAGAACTATCGGCTAGACCTGCTGGAAAAGCGCTAGCCTCAGCATAAGCCGCCCCCCGCGCTTCGCCCCGCGGCTGGTAGTGCCTGATAAGCTGCGGTAGCATGCGCAAGGCCTGCGACAACGGGATGGCCGATACCGCAGCCGCCCGGGCGGTGGGCAGCACTGCCTCCCAGAGCTCCCCAAACGTGGCGGCGGCTTGCATATGCGCCGCTAGCGTGGCCGCCGGCAGCCCCAGGCAGATAGCCAGGACATCGAGCCGGCGCGTGGAGCCGCCGGCCCACCGGTGGCGCAGGTGGCGCCGGGCTTGCCACAACGCCGCCAGTTGCACGGGGTTGTCTACCTGCGGCTCGCACTGCCGCTGGCTCATGCGGAGCCATTCGCGCAGCTGCCACGACAGCCCCACTTCAACCCTTCCCTGCTGGCGGCCAGAGGTGAGCACCTGCACCCGCGGGCTGTGGCGCACGGCCAAATCGTGCCGCAGCAGGGCCTGGCAGAGGGCCTCGTCTTCCAAAAACCGGACGGCGGGCAGGCCGCCCACCTGGCAGTAGGCCCGGGCGGTGAGGGCCAGGCTGGCGCCAAAGTGCTGGTGGTGGCGGGGCCAGGGGTCGGCCGGATTGGGGTCGATGAGGTCTTCCAGGCGGGCGCACATCAGGCGGTAGGCCGTGTCGCGGTCCTTGATGCGGCGCAGCGGCAATAGCGCCGGCGCGTTTATCTCGGTGAGGATGCGGCCGCCCACGGCATCGGCCCCAGCCGCAATTTCGGCCTGAATGGCGGCCACCCAGGTCGGGGCCACGCGGGTATCGGCGTCGGTGCTGGCGATGATGCCAGTCGCGCTGCCCATTTGCTCCAGGCGGGCGCAGGCCACGTCCATGAGCAGGCAGCGGGCCCGGCCCACGTGGGCATCGGGCCTGGGCAAATACAGGCTGGCCGCGTGCACGGGCAGGTGGGGGTACCGCTTTGCCTGCCGCCGCACTACGGCAGCCGTGGCATCGGTGCAGTTGTTGGCCAGCACAATCACCTCGTAGCTGCCCGGGGGCAAGGGCTGCCCGTGCCAATCGGTTTGGGCGGCCAGGGCAGCCAGCGTCGCCGGCAGGGAATCCGCTTCGTTTTTGGCCGGGATGATGACGCATACCTGCAAGCCGGCATGAGGGGGCGGCAGCTGCCGGTGTAGCAGCTCGGCATGGCGCCCCCGACGCGGCACGGCAGGCCGGAAATTGACCTGAACCTGCGGGCCAGGGGCCGTGGCTTCGTGGGAGCCAAGGAAGCGGGCAGGCGCAGCGTGTTCCATCAGGCCTATCTACGCCAGCAATTATCAAAGGATAATGCTTAGCTTATACTTAAACCGGTTTATTTTATGTATTCGGAACAGTGAATAATTGTTTTTGTTCTGACGGACAGGCTGTTTTAAAATCTTTCTCCGCCCCAAAATATATCCCCGCCAAATCGCGGCGCCCCCGCCATAATGCAACTTCGCCCAGGTGCAGCCGCGTGGATTGAGCTAAAATCTGCTCCTATGGGCCACCTTCTGCCCTTGCCCATGGCAGCCGGGAAGCTGCGCACCGGGCGTGGTCACAAAAAATCCCCTCCTGGGAGCAGGAGGGGATTCGTTGGGCTAAATCAATCGCTCAGGAGCGGCCTAAAACGCTTCGCCGATGGCGAAGAGAATGCCCGGCTTGCTGCCGGTGCCGCCAGCGTAGTCGAGGCGGAGGTTGAGCCGGTCGCGCCGGATGAAGTTGAAGCGGATGCCGGCCCCGCCCGCAAACTTGGTTTGGTTGAGCGCGAACTTATCGATGTAGTTGCTCACGTTGCCAACGCCCCCGAATACGGCCCCGTCGAGGCGCCAGAACAGCTTCTGGCGCAGCTCGGCCTGGAAGGTTATCATCTGCCGGTCGCGGAACCGCTGCTCGTAGATGCCGCGCAGCAGGTTAGCGTTATTGTACAAGCTGCCGCCCAGGTTGGCGCCCAGGCCGGCCAGTTCCCGGAAGGGCACCTCGCCGGTATGGAACTGCCCCAGGAACTGCAGGGCTAGAATGGTGCGCTCGGAAAATACTGGCTGGAAATGGCGGGCGTCGAGCTGGTAGCGCACAAAGCGGTAGTCGGAGCCCAGGCCCGTGCCGTTGAACATGACGCTGGCATCGAGCAGGTTGCCGCGAAAGGCCGCCAAGGGCACGTCGCGGGTATCGTAGGTAATAACCGGACCCAGGCCCGAGACGCGGGTATTTTCCCGCTCGCGGGCCGTGAGCCGCGGGTCGCGCAAAAATACGTTGACGTTGGTGCCCTTGGCGTCTACCGTGCCGGCCGGAATCTCAAGGTTGCGAACGTCGGTGAGGCGGTACTGCGCCCCAAAAAACACCTTGGGTGCCACCTGCTTCTGTACCCGCTGGTTGATGATGAACAGCTTATAGCCCGTTTCCGACTCGTCGTCGCTGAGGCTTTTGGGCCCGATGCCGTAGTAGTACAGCAAAATGTCGTAGGCGCTGATTTCGCCGCTGAGGTAAAACTTCTCGCCCGGTGTATACACCGTGTGCACCAGCTGGATAAGCGACTGCTTGTTTTGCGTGGTCCAGTACTGCGCCCGGATGTTGGAAGGGCGCGTGAGGGTATCGCTCGAAAAGCGGCCGCTGAGCAAGCCGCCCAGGCCATAGCCCAAGCCGGTTTCGGCCTGGTAGAACAGTACCGGAATGGGCAGAATCGTGAGGCGCTTGGTTCGGTCGACGTCCTTGACCCCACGCACCAGTTTTGCCGGCGGGTCGGTGGCGGCCGGCGTGGCCGTAATGACGGAGTCGGGAGGCGCAACGGGCTGGGCGGTGGCGGCAAAGGCCAGCCCGGCCAAGACCAGGGCTGCGTAAGGGAAGCGCATGAATAAAGGGGTAAAATCTTTGGGTTGAGCTAACAACGGATTCCCCTTGCCTACGGTTTGACGGCAGGAGGATTTCAGCCGCCAAGTAAGCAGTTAATTATCAGGTTTTCGGCCCCTCCCCTGTTTACTGGTCGAGGTGCAGCCGCTTTACCACCCGGCCGCGGCCGATGTGTTCGGCCACCAGCTCGGCGGCGTCGGTGGGCCGCACGTTGCCGTACACGGTACCCTCGGGATACACAATCAGGGCGGCGCCGGGGCCTTTCTTGCAGCTGCGGCACAGGTCTAGGCAGTCACAGGTTTGCACCTGGGTCCGCACCTTCTGGCCTTTCACTTCCTGCTTTTTCAGGCCCTGGTGCTTCAGCTCTTTTTTCAGCGCTTTGGCCACGTCGTCCCCCACGCCAGATTTTTGGTTGGTGCAAACGAAAAGGCGGCGGTCGGTGCTCATTGAGGTAATTATAAGAGGAAAGAACCGTCATGCTGAGCGCAGTCGAAGCATCTCGCCCGCTTCGTTGCAATCATCGGGCTTAATGCTGCACGCGAGATGCTTCGACTGCGCTCAGCATGACGTTCTTAATAAAAACCGTAGCAGACTACTTCGCCCCGTGCCAGTGCCGGTTCTGGAGCTTATACGCAGCCAGCTCGCGGTTCGACCAGAGTGTTTGGTACACTTGCTGGTCGTGGAGCAGCTGGGGGTCTTTTTCCATGAAGCCAAGCAACTCCTGGAGCAATTCGGCCGCCTCTTCCTTCAGGAAATAGTACATCCAGTTGTCGAGGCGGCGCACGTTCACCAAACCTGCATTCTTTAAGTACGATAATTGCCTACTGGTTTTGGTCTGGGTGAAATCCAGCACTTGCTCCAGGTCGGCCACCACCATTTCGCGGTTGCGCCAGAGCAAGTGCAGGATGCGAACCCGGCTTTCGTCGCCCAACGATTTAAAAAGTTGCTGCCCAAAAGCAACCGTGAAATGTTTCAAGCGCATCTGCTGTCTGGGAAGGGACGTGCGCCCTTCGTTCTTATCGCCCAAAGTTACGGTCGGCCCCGAACCCGGCCGCCGTATATTTGTCCTACCTACCCCTGAACATGCCTGATTTATTGCGCCTTCGTGGCTTCTCTTTCTTTTTTGCTGTGGCCCTGCTGGGCGTGCTGCTCTTGGCGGCGCCCTCGGCACATGCGCAGGGCAACCGCCGCATTATCCAGTTCACGGGCATTGTAGCCAGCGGCGACAGCCTGCTCGGCATCCCCGGCGCCACCATCTACGTGCCCAAGGCCGGCCGCGGCACGGCCTCCAACGCCTACGGCTACTTCTCCATGGCCGTGCTGGCCGGCGACAGCGTGGTGATTCGCTCGCTGGGCTACGCCAACCAGACCATTGTCATCCCGGCCGATTTCCAGCGCCAGAGCTACTCCGTCATCATTCAGCTGCGGGAAGACGCCACCATGCTCGGCGAAGTGCGCGTGTTTCCCTACACCACCGAGCGCGACTTCAAAAAGGCCTTTCTGGCCCTGCGCCTGCCCACCGAGCGCGGCAGTGCCGCCGCCGCCAACCTGAACGAGCAGCTCATGCGCCGCATCTTCAACACGCAGCCCATGGGCGCCGTGGCCAACTTCCGCCAAACCATGGACCGGCAGCAGTACAACCACGACGCGCGCCAGGGCATGGCCCCCAACCAGTACTCCAACAACCCCTTGCTCAACCCTTTCAGCTGGCTCCAGCTGATTCAGCAGGTGAAAAAGGGCGAATTCAAGAAGAAGGACACCGACGACTAAGCCGGCGGCTTAGCTCAATTTTCCGCCAGCGGGGCCCGCTCAACGGGCTGGGCATAACCTCTTGAGGAGTTTACGGGTAAAGCAAGGGCTAACTTTTGCTTTATTCCATGGATACCAATCTTCCCGCCTCGGCTAATCCACGCGTTGTCATCATCGGCTGCGGATTTGGAGGCCTGCGCCTGGCCAAGGCCTTGCGCCACGCTCCCGTGCAGGTGGTGGTGGTCGACCGCAATAACTACCACAACTTCCAGCCCCTGCTCTACCAGGTGGCCACCGGCGCCCTCGAGGCCGATAGCATTGCCTACCCCATCCGCAAGATTTTTGCGGGCCAGAAGAACTTCTTCTACCGCATGGCCGACGTGCACCGGGTGGAGCCCAGCACCAATACGGTGGTGACCAGCGTCGGCGACATTCGCTACAACTACCTGGTGCTGGCCACCGGCTCGCTCACCAATTTCTTCGGCCTGGAAAGCATTGAGCGCAATGCGATGCAGATTAAGAGCATCCCCAACGCCCTGAACCTGCGGAGCTTCATCTTCCAGAACTTCGAGAAAGCCCTGCTCACCGAGAATCCCGAGGAGCGGCAGGCACTGCTCAACATTGTGGTGGTGGGCGGCGGCCCTACCGGCGTCGAAATCAGCGGCTCGCTGGCCGAGATGCGCAAGCACGTGCTGCCCAAGGACTACCCGGAGCTGGACTTGCGCACCATGCAGATTTTTCTGGTTGAAGCCGCGCCCGTGCTGCTGGGGCCCATGTCGCCGGCCTCGCAGGCCGATGCCAAACGCTACCTCGACGAGCTGGGCGTGAAGGTGCTGCTCAACACCAGCATCAAGAAATTTGAAAACTGCCGGGCTTATTTCTCAGATACCGAGTTTATTCCGACCGAAAACCTGGTGTGGGCCGCCGGCGTGAACGGCGCCGAAGTGCCCGGCCTGCCCGCCGAGGCTATTACCCGCAACAAGCGCGTGACAGTGAACCGCTGGAACCAAGTGGTAGGCCTTTCCAACGTCTTCGCCATCGGCGACGTGGCTAACATGGTGACCGAGGACATGCCCCGCGGCATGCCCATGCTTGCGCCCGTGGCCCAACAGCAAGCCGACCAGCTGGCCAAGAACATCGAGCGCCTGCTGCGCGGCGAAGCCCCCAAGGATTTTGTGTACACCAACAAAGGCTCTATGGCCATTGTGAGCCGCAACAAAGCCGTGGTGGACCTGCCCAAGAACGTCCACTTCAACGGCTTTTTCGGCTGGCTCACCTGGCTCTTCGTGCACCTGATGACGCTGGTGGGCTTCCGCAACCGCGTGGTGGCGCTCGTGGACTGGGCCTTCAGCTACTTCAATTCTGACCAGGCCCTGCGGCTCATCATCCGCCCCTTTAGCCGCCGCGATGTGAAAGACGACAAAGGCAAGAAAAGCGCCGAACACCGCACCGCGACGCCGGAATACAATCCCACGCCGCCAGCCATTCAGACTCCGGTGTAGGGTTGAGCTGGCTGTTGGGAACCTCACCCCCGCCCCCTCTCCAAAAGAGAGGAGTGCCTGTCGTTAACCATTCAACAAAAAGACCCGGCCCAATATTGAGCCGGGTCTTTTTGTTAGGAAATGAGCTGCCCCTTGTACCGTGGCTCCCCTCTCTTTTGGAGAGGGGTCGGGGGTGAGGTTCTACCGGCGCGGGCTTCCCCAGCCGCAGGTCTACTCCTGCTCCTCCACCACCTCCACCGGGCCGGCAATGACAATCTGCATATCCTCCGGCTTGAGGTATTGCTGGGCCAGCTTCTGCAGCGTCTCGGCGTCGGCGGCTTCGGTTTGGCGCACGAATTCGGTGTAGTAATCGGCGGGCAAGCCCAGGAAGACCTGCGTTTTGTATTTATCGCACTGCTCGAATACCGTGGACAACTCGTTGGCGAATTTCCCCAGGATGTAATTCTTCACCGTCGACAGCTCTTCGGCGGGAATGGCTTCTTCCTGCAGGCGGCGCAGTTCCAGCTCAATTTCACTCACGGCCACGTCGGCACTTTCGCCCTTCACATCGGTGGCGATGACGAGCGAGGTGCCGTGCTCGCGCGGGCCCACGCTGGCGTAAATGCCGTAGGTCAAGCCTTTGTCTTCGCGGATGTTGCGCATCAGGCGCGAGCCAAAATAGCCGCCCAATACGTTCACCAGCAACTTCAGGTGGTGGGTCTCGGGGTGCGTGGGCGCGAGCCAAGCACGGCCCATGCGCACCGAGGCCTGCAGGCTGCCGGCCACGGCCACCCGGTCGGTAGCGGAGCGGCCCGTAAAATCATGGGCGGCGCCATTGGTAAAAATAGGCAGGTCGGCGGCCGAATGCACCGCCGTGGCGGGCACGCTGAAGGCGGCGGCTACCAATTCGCGTTCGGCGGCCACATCGCCGCACAAAAACACCTCGACGTTGCCAAAGGAATAGGCCGCGCGATGGAAAGCCTGGGCTTCTTCCACGGTCAGGGCCTGGTAGGCCTCGCTGTCGAAGGGCCGGCCGTATGGGGTGTCGGCCCCAAACAGCAGCTCATTGAAACGCTCCGAAGCCAGGAAGCTGGTCTTCTGGCGTTCTACGCGCACGTTTTGGATGGTGCGGGTTTTCAGCTGCTCCAGCTCAGCGGCCGGGAAGGCGGGGTTGGTGAGCACGTCCGTCACCAAAGGCAGCAGCACCGGCAGGTGGCGCGTGAGGCAGTAGAGCGTGAGGGTGGAGCGGTCGAAGCCGGCGTCGCACTCCAGAGAGGCGCCGTAGAAGGCCACTTCGTCAGCAATCTGGCGGGCGGTGCGGGTGGTGGTGCCTTCCAGCAGCATGCGCGCGGTGAGAGAGGCCAGGCCGAAGCGTGGCTCGGCCATTTTGCCGGCCCGGAACACGGCCTGCAGGCGCACCACCGGCTGGGCATCGTTGGCCATCACGTGCAAACGGGCGCCGCTGGGCAATGAAAATACGTCGGCCGCTGGCAGCGTTACGCGGGCCAGTGGCTGAACGGGAGGAGCGACGGTACGGTCGAGCATCAGGAAGGAAATATGGATTGAAAGGACGGGATAAATAACAGCAAAAAGAACGTCATGCCGGGCCCAGCCCAAGCCTCTCTCCTGCCCAGCTAACCCAACCGAATGAATTAGTACTGTGGCAGAGGGGCTTGGGCTGGGCCCGGCATGACGCTCTGCTATCAGCTCGTCAACCGAAAGTAGGCGACTTAGTTCGAGGGGGCTTCGCCGCTAGTGCCACCGGCGCCGTTTTCGTCGAAGGCCTGGGAAAGCTTGTTCAGGTTGAAGTGCAGCGACACCCGGATGGTTTGGGCCAGGGGGTTGTTTTGGGAGTTGCCGCCGGTGGGCACCAGGTACGTGCCGTCGATGCCAAACACCTGGTAGCGCACGCCGAGGCCCATGCTCACGTACTGGCGGTCGCCTTTGTCAGGGGCTTCGTAGAAATACCCGCCCCGGGCATACAGCAGGTCGTTGTAGTTGTACTCGAGGCCGGTCGAGAGGTTGATTTCGCGCAGCTCTTCCTTAAACCCGCCGGGGGCATCGCTGAACGAGCCCAGCATGCCACTCACGATGGACTTGTTGGCAATCTCCTTGTTCTTTGCCACTATTTCCGGGTCGTTTTCCAGCAGCACGCCGTTCACGTCGTAGTAGGGCGAGGGCACCAGCAGCTTGCTGGCATCGAACACCAGGGTGATTTTGTTGTACTGGTCAATTTCCCGCGTCAAGGCCGTGCCCAACTTCAGGGTAGTGGGCAGGAAGCTGGGGTTCTCGGCGTCGTTGTAGGTAATCTTGTTGCCAATGTTGGTAACGGAGGCCCCAAACGCCAGGTTGTACAGCCCGGAGCCGATGGTGGCGTCCTTGGAGTAATAAGCGCCCAGGTCGACGGCCGCCGCGTTGCCGGGCTTGGCATCGTTGCCGTTCACGGTGCCCACCAGGTTGGAGCGGATGTAGCGGGCCGAGGCGCCGACCCCGAAGTTATCGGTGAGCTGAATGCCGTACGAAACCGTGAGGGCATACTCCTTGGGGCTGAAAGAGCCCTGCGGAATATTCTGGCCGTTGCGGTAGTCGATGGTGCCCAAATCGAAGTACATCAGCGACCCGCCAAACGCCGAACGCTGCCCTACTTTGCCATAGGCCGACAGGTACGACAGGCTCATGTCGTCGGTGATGTTGCGCAGCCACGGCGAATAGGAGGCCGCCGCCGAGTATTTATACGGCACAAAGCCCAACTTTCCCGCGTTGAAATAAGCTGAGTTGGCATCCGGGGAAGTGGCCACGCCGGCCTCGCCCAGCGCCGAGGCCCGTGCATCGGGGCTGAGCGTCAGAATCGGCACGGCCGTGGTAATGGCGTGGGGGCTGAGTTGGGCCTTGGTCTGGCCAGTGGCTGCAATGGCCAGCAAGCCGGCAAACAGGGCCACGCGCGAACGGGAAAAGGAAGGGTGCATAGATGAGGGAAAGAAGACCACACGCGGCCTGAGAGCAAATAAAAGCAGATTAATTTAGGATGACGAGTTTTTCGTATTTCGAGACCGAACTACCGTTGAGCTGTGACCGCACGCTGAGGCGGTACACGTAAACGCCACGAGCCAGCTGGTCATTGTATTCATCGCGGCCATTCCAGGAAATACTTCGCTGGTGGGCATCGGTGCTGGGCACTACCGCCGTGAGCGTGCGCACCAAATGGCCGGATACGGTGAAAATCTGGACTTGTACGTCTAAGTTGGTGGGTTCGCTGCCGGCCTGGTTGTGGTCGAAGAAGAACGTAGTTGAGCTGGCAAACGGATTGGGGTAGTTCAGCACGTGGTCGAGCGCCAGCTTTTCGTTGTGCGCCACAATAAACTCGATTTCTTTTTCTGCCGAGTTGTTGTACGTGTCCCAGGCTTTCAGGCGCAGCGTGTGCGGGCCGGTGGGCAGGTCCTTAAACAGGTTGTTGACCTGCCCGGAGCGGAAGTCGCCCACCTTGGCCACGTAGCTGTCGTTGAGCACGATGAGCTTGGTGGGGTCGTTGTCGAGCACGGCCGTGATGTCGTGCCCAATGCCCGCGCCGGTGGTGTTGATGCCGCTCGAGTCGCTGAGTTGGGCCAGCAGCGTGGTGTTTTGCCCGGTGAGGCCGCCAAACACAAAGGACTCGTTGTCCATGAACAGCTTAATGACCGGGGGCATGGTGTCCTTCAGGAAATCGCGGGCCGCGCCGCCCACTTGCTTGAGCTGGTAGCCGTGCGCGTCGATGCGGTGCGTCCCGTCGAAGGCGTAGAGGCTGACTTTGCCCAGCCCGACGTTGTAGTTAATGTCCTTGGGCACCACGAAGGTGAGGTTAAACTCGCCGTTCACCACGTTGGCCTGCCCGCCATAAATCACACTTTCCTGGATTACCACCGGCCGCGGCGCATCGGCCGAGTTGGGGTCGCCGCCGGCCTCGTTGCCGAGCGTCTTCACGGTGCTGGGCTTGTCGTAAATGGTGACCTGGGCCACGCCGGTGAAGGCCGAATTGACGGCGCCGTTGTTGAGCAGGCGGCCGTGCAGCCGCACGCGGGCCAGCGCCTGCAGGGTATCGGTGGAGGTCCAGGGGCCGGCGCCCACCCGCGTCCGGATGCTGTCGAGGGCCACCGTTTGCCGGGGGTAGGCCAGCGTCATGCTGGGGTCGGCCAGCAGCGTGTAGTTGCGGTTGTTGATAACGCCCGGCTGCCCGGCGCCGGGGTAATCGTTCTTGCTCAGCATCACCACCGTGCCGATGCTGGGCATCTGGCCGTTGGCCAGCGGCCGCAGCACCCGGTTGAAATAGGCCTGGTTCAGGCCAGCGTTGAGGCCGGCATCTACCACGCGGGTGGTGGTAAACAGGCCAATGGCGCCGCCGGTGGGGTTGTCGGTAAGCGACTGCTCACCGGCCGAGGTAAAATCGGGGTTGTCGTAAGTGCTGAAATCGCAGGTGCCGGTGGTGAAAAACGTCAGGTTGTTGGCGTTGCGCAGGGCCAGCACCGAGGCATTGGTCAAAATCTGCTCATCGGTCCAGCCCTTCGGCCCGCCGTGGCCCAAGTAGTTCACAATCAAGGAGCCTTGCTCCACCGACTGGTCGATGGCGCGGCTGGCTTCGGGCGAGCGCTGGCCCGCCGATACCGACAGTTGCGGGTAGAGGTCCAGGTACACCTTGTGCACGTTATAGACCGGGTAGTCCGTTTGGATGACCTTGGCAATCAGCTCCGAGCCTTGCCCCACAAACAAGTCCCCGTTGCCGTCGTCCGAGACCAGCGTGATGCGGTTGCGCCACTTGCCATACGCGGCCGGGGCATCGTAGCTTATTAGCTTATCAACCACCTGCTTCGCTTGCTCGGCGTTGGTCCGGTCGCCTTTGGGCGTGCGTATCGGCAGGCGGCCCACGCCAATGTCGAGCAGCTCGCTGCCTGGGTTCTGCTCGCTCCATTCGCCTTCGTCGTCGTCGAGCAAGGCAAAGTAGTCGTCGGAAGAGTAGCTGGCTTGGCCAAAAGCGCCGCCGTAAAAAGGCGCCAACGACTCCCGCGACTCGTAAGTGGGCACGTAGTTTTGGTTGACGGCGTCGAAGTCCGCGTCGTTCTTAAACGGCGTCCGGTCTTTCCACCACGCGGGCTCAAAACTTTTGTTGTTGTAGGGGTCCGACTTGTAGTCAAACGAGGCATCGCCGAACAGCAGCAGCTGCATCTGTTTGCCCTGGGGCGCCCGATCATAGAGCTGCTTCATCATGTCGCGGATGGCCGTAATGTCCTGGCCGCCCGAGCCATACTCATTATACACTTCCGAGGTTGTCACCACGGCCACGCGCAGGTTGTCGTGGCTGGTGCGGTGGTTAGCCAGCCGCTGCGCCTGGCTTTTGAAGGCCGGATACGTCACAATGACCAAGTCGACCAGAGCGGCCGCGTTGCTGTTGAGGGCGTGCAGGTCCTGGTTTGCAACCTTCCCAAATTCGCGGGGCTTGCCGAAGGTGCCGTTGGGCTGGAAGGCCACGTACTCGCGCAGCGTATCGGCCGGCGCCAGAAAAGTGCCGGTGCTGCCCGCCAGGGCGAGCGCGCGGGCGGTGGCCTGGCGCGGGTTGGTCACGTCCCACACCGTGGCTCCGGTGGCATTGGCAAGCTCAAAGCGGTTTACCGCTTTCGGCGCGATGTTCGACAGCGAGCGAAACTCAAGCTGGCTGCCGCTCAGCCGCAGCTGGCGCTGGGCGTTGATTTCCAGGTAGTCGAGGTAGGCGCTGGCCGCGGGGTCGCTGCTGTTGTAGGTTAGCCCAACTTTTAGCTCAACTCCTGGGTTGGCCAGCGTGAGCTGCCGGGTAACGGTGCTGACGGTGGCAATGGCCCCAAAATCGTAGTTGGGCCGCGCATCCAACGACTGGCTGCCCAACGCGCTGCCGTTCAGCGTGAGCTGAAACGCGCTGGCCGTGGCCGAATTGGCTACCAGCGACGACGTGACGCGGATGGGCGAATTGGGCACCAGGTCGGGGATATTGCCGAAGACGAACTCCTTCTGGGCACCATTGCCAAAGACTTCGCCCACCCAGTTGCGGCCCGAGCCCGAACCACTGGAGCTGGCCTTGTGCATCAGGTTCAGCAGGTCGTGCTCGTAAAAGTCGCGGTAGGTGAACGCGTTGATGGTAGGCGTGGTGGCGGTGGCGGCGGGCGCCGTGGCGGTGGGCACCCGGCGCCCGGCCGTGTTATTCACCGTCACGAAGTAGTAAGTCGTGTCGGTGTAAATGTTGTTGCGGTGCCGGAATACGCCGCCCTGGGCCTCCCAGGTGTGGGCGCCGGGCGAGTAAAACAGAAAGTACTCGTTGTCGTCGAACACGTTGTCGCCGTTGCCCACCAGCAGCACGTTGTTTTCGGCCAGGTCATCGGGGCGGGGCACAGCATTGGCCTGAGGCAGGATGCCCATGGAGTTGCCGTACACGTGCAGGTTGTTGGGGTTGATGCCTTGCAGGTCTTTGCGGCCCAGTATGCGCAGCAGCGCTTCCTTGTCGAGCTTGTAGATGCCGCTTTCGGCCACGCCCATCTTGTACCAGTCGCCGGTGGCCAGCACCGAATGCGAAGCGTGCGGGCGGTTGGCCGTTGAGCCGCGGGCCGCGATTGGGCTGGTGCCTGGCGAGTAGCGGTAGTCGAACGACGTCAGGCGCTCGGGCCGGCCGGTTTGGGGGTTGCGGCGCACGGGACGCAGGCTCAGGTGCGATACCACCCGCTTCATTTCGGTGCCGGAGCTGAGCGTTGGTTCTGGCCCGGCCGGCAGTCGGGCGGCATCAAACAGCTTGGCATCGGCCGCCGGGAAGGGCTCGTACACTAGGTTCACCAGCTCGCCCGCACCTACCTCGCCGTTCAGCCGCAGGCTAAACCAGCCCACTTGGTCGTCCAGGGCCGGGTGCGCTTCATCGAACGTGGGCACTTTCTGCTTGCGGGAGCTCAGCGTGGGCACCTCCGCGTAGCCGCCCCATTTGATAACGCCGTGGGCCGTGGCCTCCCCGCCCGGTTGGGCCGCTATTGGGGTGGCCGCGCCTAGTATCAATCCCGCAAACGCAACGCAGAGAAAAATTAGACGCATAGATGCATTACATGTTAAATACCATCCCGCCTGCACGGCGGCCGCCTGGTCGTGCGCTAGCAACAGCACCAAATAGCATCAGGTTCACCCGGTATTTGCCGCTTAACTACCAAACAATCTATTTATTGTAGCCATGGAACAAATAGCTAGCGGGCCGCCGTCTTCGGCACTGAGAGCAGGACGTAGAGCAAGACCACCAGCGGCACGGCCGCGGCCTTCAGCACTAGCACCAAGGCGGCCGCCAGCATTAAAAATAGAAAACGGCGGCGATTATCGGCCCACCGCAAGTTCTTAAACTTCAGGGCAAACAGCGGAAGTTCAGCGACCAAGAGGCCCGAGAGCAGGGCCGTGAGACCCAGCAACAGCCCCGGATGCAGGATAATAGGCGTTAGCCCGAACTGGTCGTACGCCAGGATAAGGGGCAGCGACGCCACCACCAGCGTGCAGGCCGGGGTAGGTAGCCCAATAAAGGAAGTGGTTTGCCGGGTGTCGTTGTTGAACTTGGCCAGGCGCAGCGCCGAGAAGATGCTCACGGCAAAGCCAAAATACGGTACCCACACCGGCAGGCCGTCCGCACCGATGCCCCGGGCCAGCAGCTGGAAGAAAATAGCGCCCGGCACCACCCCAAACGACACCATATCAGCCAAAGAATCAAGGTCTTTACCAATGGCCGATGACACGCGCAGCGCCCGGGCCACAAGGCCATCGGCAAAATCGGCGGCGGCGGCGACGGCCACAAACCAGGCGCCCAATTCTAGCCGGCCGGCAAAAATGCTGGTGAGCGCCAGGCAGCCGCACAACAGGTTGAGGCAGGTAATGGCGTTGGGGAGGTGACGTTTCAAGGGGGTGCAGGGTGAGGTAATGAGCAAAGGAAGCAGCCGGTCGTTCTGCTGAGCTTAACCCGGCTTCTCTACCGCGAGAGGCTCTGGTAAGTTGCGCCGTAAAGATGCCGGGCTGGCGCCGGCTGCTGAGTGGGCAAGCTCGTCAGGACAGGGGCGGGCGTTTAGCCCAATTTTCCTGTTTTGTTTAATTCAAAAAGGGATTTTCGCGCCGCTCCTCCCCGATGGTGGTGGCCGGGCCGTGCCCGGGGTACACCACGGTGGCATCGGGCAGGGTCATCAGCTCGGTTTCGATGCTGTGCAGCAGCTCGGCGTGGTTGCCGCCGGGCAAGTCGGTGCGGCCAATGCTGCGCTGAAACAGCACGTCGCCGCCGATAACGGTGGCCGTGGGCTCGTGGTAAAACACCACGTGGCCCGGCGCATGGCCCGGCGCAAAGCGCACTTCTAGCTCCGTTTCGCCGATGCGAACGGGCTGGCCGGCCACCAGCTCGCCGGTGGGCTCGGCAGGTTGGTACTGCGGAAAGCCGTAGTTGTCCGCGTAAGTAGAAACGGCGCGCAGCGTGGCCAGGTCGAGCCGGTGTAGCAAGAAAGGGGTGCCCGGCCAGGTGGTCAGCACAAACTGGTTGCCGAGAACGTGGTCGATGTGGGCGTGGGTATTCAGCAGCAGTATTACCTGTAAGTCATTGCTTTTGATATACTCCCGGAGCGCCTGCTGCTCGGCGGGCGCGTAGCAGCCGGGGTCCACGATGGCGCACTGCCGCGTGGCTTCGTCTATCAGCAGGTAAGTATTTTCGGAAAAAGCGTTGAAAGTAAATCCGGCGACGGTCATGCGAAATTGGAGTCTCTGAGCAATGCGGCAAGGTACGACGCTGGGGTTAATGAGGAATGAGGAATGAGGAATGAGGAATGAGGAATGAGGAATGAGGAATGAGGAATGAGGAAGTTCGGGCACCTTGGCCCAATTCTTCATTCTTCACTATTAATTCTTCATTAAGCGCAGCGTTATTCTACATTAAGCGCAGCATTCCTTACCTTTCCGGCCATGACAGTCTGCGATTTTCTGGTAGTGGGCCACGGCATTGCGGGCGCCACCTTGGCCTATGTGCTGCGCCAGCGCGGCCACCACGTGCTGGTGTACGACCCCGGCCAGGACAACTCGGCCTCGAACGTAGCGGCCGGCCTCATGAACCCGGTGGCCGGCAAGCGCTTCGCCCTTTCGTGGCGGGCCGCCGAGCTGCTGCCCTACGCCGCCACCTTCTACCGCGAGCTGGAGCAGCGCTACGGCCAGCCCTTCTTCACCGAAACGCCCATCTTCAAGCTGTTTGCCTCGCTGGAAGAGCAGAATGCCGTGCTGGCCCGCAGCGCCGACCACCCCTGGGGCGACTTCGTGGCCGGCCTGGCCACCACCGACCCCGACTTGCCGGGCGTCCACGCCCCGTTTGGGGGCGCGTGGCTGCGGCATGGCGGGCACGTGGCCGTGCGCGAACTGCTGGCCGCCCTGGCTGCCGAAGGTGCCCACGACGGTTGGCTGCGGCGCGAAAGTTTTGATTGGAACCGCCTCGTTACCGATGCCGCTGGCGCTACTTACGCCGGCCAGGTGCGGGCGCGCCAGGTCATCTGCTGCGAAGGCGCGGCGTCCGTGCGCAACCCGTATTTCAGCTGGCTGCCCCTCACCCCCAACCAGGGTGAGGTGCTCGACGTGGAATGCGCGGGCCTGAGCACGGCCCAGGTGCTCAATCGGGGTGCCTACGTGGTGCCAGTGGGCGGGGCGCAGTTTCGGGTAGGCGCGACGTACCGCTGGCCGCCTTTTGCCGAAGGCATCACGGCCGTAGCGCGCGAAGAGCTGGCGGCCCGGCTCACCGTTATTACCGACCTACCCTTTACGGTGGTGCGGCAGCAGGCCGGCGTGCGGCCGGCCGTGCGCGACCGCCGCCCGCTGCTGGGCCCGCACCCCACGGTGCCGTCGTTAAGCTTTTGCGGCGGCTATGGGTCCAAGGGCGTGATGCTGGCCCCGCGGCTGGCCCAACTGCTGGCCGATTGGCTGGAAGGGCACGGCGAAATTTGGCCGGATGCAGGCTTGGAGCGGTACCACGCCCTGCTGCCAGCCAGCGTAATTTGAGTATAATTGAGAATAGTGCTGCTGGGGTTATTCCTGGTTTGAACAACGGAAATGGGGCCCGGCAACAATTTCGCGTTAAATGCCTTTACTTCAGCTCAACCCGGCCATTCCGCCATCGACTGAATCTTGGGCTGAACCCCACAAAAATTTTAGCGATTTAGCGGACTAATTTTCGCCTTTGCTCGTTGTTTCTCTTATGAATATTCTACTATCCGCGAAGCGCACGTTGGGCACACTGGTGCTGCTGCCGTTGCTGCTCACCACTACGGCCCGAGCCCAGACGGCGCAGGAGCCGTTTGGGCGGGTGCGCATTCAGTACAAGCCGTTTCGCTGGCAGCAGCTCAGCACCCAGAACTTCAATGTGATGTACTACGAAGGCGGCGAGGCCAGCGCCCGCCGGGCAGCCGAGTACGCGGAGAAGGAGCTGCAGCGCATCACGGCGCTCATCGGCTACTACCCCTACTCCAAAACCACCCTGCTGTTTTACAACTCAGTGGGCGACCTGCGCCAGAGCAACATCGGCCTGACGGCCACCCAGCAGCAGGTAAATGGCGGCGAGACCCCGCTGGCCCGCATGAGCAAGGTCCAGATTGCCTTCACCGGCCAGGAAACCGAGTTTAAGCGCGAGCTGAGCACCCAGATAACCGAGGTGCTGCTCAACGACATGATGTACGGTGGCTCGCTGAAGGAAGTGCTGCAAAGCAGCTACTTGCTGCAGCTGCCCAACTGGTTTATTTCGGGTGCCTCGGCCTACGCCGCGGAAGGCTGGAGCGTGGACATGGACGGCTTCATGCGCGACATGAGCAAGCAGTACCCCACCGGCACCCGCACGGCCCCGTACTTTTTGCGCAACCACACCTTGGCTGGCCAGAGCATCTGGAACTACGTGGCCGAGCGCTACGGCTACACCACCATCCAAAACATCCTCAACCTGACGCGCATCACCCGCGATGTGGAAGTGGGCATCAGCTCGTCGCTGAACGTACCCTATAAGGTGTTCCTGAAGGATTGGCTCACCTACTACCGCGAGCTCAACGGCCAGCCCGTAGCCACGCTGGTAGAGCCGGACCAGAAATTCCGGCAGAGCGACCGCAACCGCCACGCCGACGTGTTCTCGCAGCCCATCATCAGCCCCAACGGCCAGATGGTGGCCTATGCCCAGAACGAGCAGGGCCGCTACCGCGTGGTGGCCATGAACCGCGACGGCAGCCACCGCCGGATACTGAGCCGCGGCGGCCACAAAACCCCCGACCAGCAAATCGAAACCCGCCTGCCCGCCTTGGCCTGGCGCGGCAACTCGCAAGTGGCCGTGGCCGAAATGAGCCGCGGCGAGATGGCACTGCACCTCCGCGATGCCGACGGCCGCGGGCTGGTGCGCCGGGTACGCGAGGCCATTCGCTTTTCGCGCCCCGCCTCGCTGTTTGGGGCCTACGACCAGGTCCTGAGCATGAGCTATGCGCCCGATGGCAAGGCCCTGGTGTTTAGCGCGGTGCGCAACGGCCAGAACGACATTTACCTGCTGCGGGCCGGCAGCCGCAAGGCCGAGCAGCTCACCAACGACTTGTTTGATGACGTGCAGCCGGTGTTTCTGCCCGGGGGGCAAGGGCTGGTGTTCAGCTCCAACCGCTACCTCGATTCGGCGGGCCGGGCCCATACCGCCACTTTCCAGAACGTGGTGAACAACTACGACCTGTTTGTGTACCACCTCGACGGGCGCGCCACGCCGGTGGAAACGCTAGTGAGCACCATTTCGAACGAAACGCGGCCCCGGGCCATTTCCGATGACGAAGTGCTGTACCTGGGCGAGGAAAGCGGCGTGCGGCAGCTGTACCGCTACTCACTGAAAACCAAGGAGCGCGCGCTCCTGACCAAGTGGCTGCCCAACACCCAGGACTTTGATTACAGCGCGCTGACCTCGGCGTTGGTGTTTGTGGCGCCGGCGCAGGCCCGCGACATCCTGTACGTTTACCCCACCTTCCCGCTGCCCGCGGCGCTGCCCCTCACCAAAACCGCTCGGCAGCAAACCCTAGAAGACCGGTCGGCTCCGCCGCGCGCGGCCGCGCCCAAGCCAGCTCCAATTCCAGCCCAAGCCCCGGCGCCGGTTTCGGCAGCCGCTGCGCCGCCTGACACTACGGCTCCTGCCCCGCCGGCTACTCCGGCCGACTCGGCTGCTACCCCGCCCGCCGCTCCGGCCCCGCGCAAGAAGGCCAGCGAAACCGTGAACACCAGCGACTACCAGTTTGAGGAAGACGAGCCAGCCCAACCTGCCCAATCCAGACGGCGGCGCACGGCGCCCACGGCAGCCGTGGCCGCGGCCCAACCCCAGGCCGAGGTGCCGACCCTGACGGGCCCGTTCCGGTATGATACCCGCTTCATGGCCGACAACGTCTCGACCTCGCTGTACGTGGACCCGCTGCTGGGGCTGGGCCTGCAGTTCAAGGCCGCGCTGACCGACGTGCTGGAAAACCAGCGCATCGACGCCAGCCTGTTTGGCTTATTTGATTTGCGCACCAGCAACATTCGCGCGTCCTATACCAACCTCACCCATCGCTACGACTGGGGCGTGGCCTACCAAAAGCAGGCCTATTTCTTTGACATCAACAGCGGCCGCTACCGCTATGGCCGCCACGAAATAGCGCCCACCATTGCCTATCCCCTCACGCACAACCTGAGCGTGCGCGGCGGCCCCCGCTTCGTCAACATCTCCCGGACGCTGCTCGGCGACGTATCGACCGAAGACGACAAAAACACGAATTACCTGGGCTACAACGGCGAAATCGTGTTCGACAACAGCATTGCCACGGGGGTTAACATGGTGTCGGGCACCCGCCTCAAGGCCAGCGTGCTGAACCACACCAACATCAACGACAAGGGCCTGAGCTTCGGCAAGTTCGTGGTGGACCTGCGGCACTATCAGAAAATCAGCCGCTCCATTGTGTGGGCCAACCGCGCCAGCTACGGCCAGTTCTTTGGGCGCCGGCCCCAGATATTCCGGCTCGGCGGCATGGATGACTGGCTGAACGCCGCCTACCAGGACGGCACCCGGTTTATCCCAAACTACTCGGCGCCGGACCAGGTCTTCAACCAGGAATTCGTGACCAACCTGCGCGGCTTCGATTACAGCGCCCGCAGCGGCCCACGCTACGTGCTGTTCAATAGCGAGCTGCGCATTCCCATTGTGCAGTACTTCGCCCGCAAGCCTATTTATTCAGGCTTCTTCCGCAACCTGCAGCTCACCGGCTTTGCCGATGCCGGCACGGCGTACTCGGGCACCAACCCCTTCGGCACCGACAACTCGGCCAACACCGAGCAGGTGATTCCCGCTGGCAACTTCTTCTCGGCCACGGTCATCAACTTCCGCAACCCCTTCCTTATCGGCTACGGGGTGGGCGCCCGCACCACGCTGCTGGGCTTCTACGGCAAGGTAGACGTGGCTTGGGGCCAGGAAGACTATGTTACCCACGGCCCGAAGTTCTACTTCTCGCTCGGCTACGACTTCTAATACTAGTGGCGCATATCAAGAAGGTCCGGCTCAACTCAGCCGGACCTTCTTTTTTGCCCTTGGTTTATCATCCGTTCCGGGCGGGTTCGGTCGTATCTTTGCGGCCCGAAACTGAAACGCTGCCCGTGCCCCTGCTCCACGAAATTTCCACCTTGCTAGCCAAAGACTTCCGCCTCGAATGGCGGCAGCGCGCGGCCCTGGGGGGGCTGCTGCTGTACGTGGGCAGCACGGTGTTTGTGTGCTTTTTGAGCTTCAGTTTACGCGGTGGGCAGCCTCCGGCGCCCGCCTGGAATGCGCTGCTCTGGGTTATCCTGTTGTTTGCGGCCATCAATGCCGTAGCCAAGGGCTTCATGCAGGAAAGCCCCGGCCAGCGCCTCTATTACTATACGCTGGTGCGGCCCCAGGCCATTATTCTGGCCAAGATGCTCTACAATGCGCTGCTACTGGGCGGGGTGGCGCTGCTGGGCTTGTTCCTCTACACGGTGTTTCTGGGCAATCCCATTCAGGACGCGCCGCTGTTTGTGGGCAACCTGCTGCTGGGGGCGGTGGGGTTTGCCACCACACTTACGCTGGTGTCGGGCATTGCGGCCAAGGCTGGCGGCAATGGGGCCACCCTCATGGCCGTGCTGGGCTTCCCGATAATGGTGCCCATGCTGCTGCTGCTCATCAAGGTGAGCAAAAACGCCCTCGACGGCCTCGACCACAGCGTGAGCCAGCAGTCGCTGCTCACGCTGCTGGCCCTGAACATGCTGGTGGGGGCCGTGTCTTATTTGTTGTTTCCGTATTTGTGGAGGGGTTAATTATGAAATTTACCTGGTGGAAAGTCCTGACCGTCATTCTGCTGCTGTATTCGGCGGTGGCGGGCTTCCTGCTGCCCGTGCCGCGGCTGGCCATTGTGAATGAGAGCATTCGCAACCTGTATTTCCACGTGCCCATGTGGTTTGCCATGATGGTGATACTGGGCACGTCGGTGTTCCGCTCCATGCAGTACCTGCGCAGTCCGTCGGCTAGGCTCGACATTCTGAGCCACGAAGCGGCTAAGAGCGGCATCGTGCTGGGCATCTTGGGCCTGGCCACCGGCAGCCTGTGGGCCAAGTACACTTGGGGCGCCTGGTGGACGCCCGACCCGCGCCTGAACGCCGCCGCCGTGGCCCTGCTCATCTACGGGGCTTACCTGGTGCTGCGCGGCTCCTTCCGCGACGAGCAGCAGCGGGCCCGCGTGTCGGCCATCTACAACATTTTCGCTTTTGCGGCGGCCATTCCGCTACTGTTTATCCTGCCCCGCATTTCGGGCAACAGCCTGCACCCCGGCCAGACCGGCAACCCGGGCTTCAACAAGTACGACCTCGACAGCACCATGCGGATGGTGTTTTACCCCGCCGTTATCGGCTGGATTCTCTTTGCCTTCTGGATGACCCAAGTGAGCAGCCGGCTGGCGTTTTTGCAATTGAAACTCGATGAAAAATAACCTCCTGGCTCGCCTCGCCGGCGCGCTGTGCTTGCTGCAGTTCCTCTTATTTACTTCCCACGCGGCTCTGGCTCAGGCAACTGATGCCCCCGAAATGGCCGATGGCCTGCGGGCGAGCGGCAAAATTTACGTGGTGGTAGCCGCCGTAGTCATTATCGTCGCCGGCTTGTTATTCTACCTGATATCGCTCGACCGCAAAGTGAGCAAACTGGAGCAGGAAATAAAAAAATAGCCGGGCACCCAAGCCACCCGCATGCTGTTACCATTTCGAGCATAAGCGCTGACTACAGTATTCGTGGAAGCCGCTTATATCCGAGCTAATCAGTGATTATGAAGAAGTCGCACATTTTCATCATGGCCATCATTGCGGTGGCCGCCGCCATCATCCTCAGCACCACCGCCGATGCCAGCGTGTACGTGGGCTTCGGCGAGGCCCGGCAGCGGGCCGCCGAGGGCAACACCACCAAAGTACACGTGGTGGGCAAGCTCCTGCGCGACAGCCAAAAGCGCCCCATTGGGCTGGAATACGACCCCATGACGGACCCCAACTACTTCGCCTTCACCCTGGTAGACACCAACCGCGTGGCCCAGCGCGTGGTGTACAACAACCCCAAGCCCCAGGACTTCGATGCGTCGGAGCAGGTGGTGATTACCGGCAGCATGAAGGGCCAGGTATTCATGGCCGACAACATCCTGCTCAAGTGCCCCAGCAAGTACGTGAAGAAGGATTTGAAGGGGGCCACGGCTACGCGCTAGTTGATGGAAGGACTCGACTTTAGCGCTTTGGAGCGATGCCTGGGCACTTTGAAGCGGGCGCATAGCTGCCTGCTGCAACATGGTCCCGACTCGGATGACCACGACTTATTTCGGGCTGCTTGCGTGAAGGAATTCGAGTTGATTCTGGAAATCGTGGTAAAGCTGCTGCGCCGGGTGTTGCGCGAGTACCTCACCTCCACGCGCGAGCTGGCCGAGATGAATTACAAGAATGTGTTTGGCCTCGCGGCGAGCCACGGGCTTCTTTCGGTAGACGAAGTGGACCGTTGGTTCTTGTACCGCGACAACCGGAACACGACTGCCCACGAATACGGCCCGCTTTTCGCCGAGAAAATTGTGACAACGCTGCCCGCTTTTATTGTTGACTCGGATTCCTTCCTGGTCAGAATGCGCTACCAAGGCTAACCCCACGCTTATGCTCGACCTGCGCCCCCAAGACTTGGCCCTGGTGCTGCGCCTGGCAGCCCTCACGCTCCCAGTCTCGGTAGCCATATGGGCCTATGGCAGCCGCGTAAATGGCGACGCTTACGAGGGCAGCGACCTCGACTTAGTACTACGCTCCCCCGAACTGCAGGAATTACCCGCCGCTACGCTTAGCCGCTTCCGCGCCGCCCTGACGGAAAGTAACCTACCCATTTTTGTTGATGTTCACGACTGGGTACTTCTCCCCGCCAGTTTTCACGAGAGAATTTTAACCCGCTACGAAGTACTGCGCCCCGGTGCTACCGCGCCGGTTCCCGCTTGATTTTTTGCTTATGAACTTATTAATAGGAAACATTGGCCACTTGAGCGTCATCGTCGCGTTTGCAGCGGCGCTGGTGGCTGCCTACAGCTACTTCCAGGCCTCGCGGGGCCGGGCCTTGGGCGATACCGACGCCAGCTGGCTGCGCATAGCGCGCGGGGCGTTTTTTGTGCACGGGGCGGCGGTGCTGTCGGTGGTGGTGTGCTTGTTCAACATCATCCACGCCCACCGCTACGAGTACTACTACGCCTGGAGCCACAGCTCCAACCACCTGCCGGTGCAGTACATGATTTCCTGCTTCTGGGAAGGCCAGGAAGGCTCGTTTCTGCTCTGGATTTTCTGGCACGTGGTGTTGGGCGGGTTCATCATCCGCTACAACCGCAAGTGGGAGGCGCCGGTAATGGCGGTGTTCAGCGGCGTGCAGCTGTTCTTGGTGAGCATGATTCTGGGCGTGGTGCTGGGCGGTGTGAAAGTGGGCTCGTCGCCGTTTATCCTGCTGCGCGACTTCCTCACCGATCTGCCGGTGTTTAAGATGAATCCCGACTTCGTGCCCAAAGACGGCACCGGCCTCAACGCCCTGCTTCAGAACTACTGGATGGTGATTCACCCGCCCACACTGTTTCTGGGCTTTGCGCTCACCTTGGTGCCGTTTGCCTTTGCTATTGCCGGCCTCTGGAAGAAAGAACTGACCGCCTGGGTAAAACCGGCGCTGCCGTGGACGCTCATCGGCGGCGGCGTGCTGGGCGTGGGCGTGGTAATGGGTGCCTACTGGGCCTACGAAACCCTGAACTTTGGCGGCTACTGGAACTGGGACCCGGTCGAAAATGCCGTGTACATTCCCTGGCTGGTGCTGGTGGCCTCGCTGCACGGCATGGTGCTCTGGCAGAAGCGCCGCCTGGGCCTGCGCACTTCGTTTGCGCTGGTGGTGGCCACGTTTATTTTGATTTTGTACGCCACCTTCCTCACCCGCAGCGGGGTGCTGGGCAATGCCTCGGTGCACTCCTTTACGGACCTGGGCTTGTCGGGCCAGCTGCTCATTTACCTGGGCGCGTTCACGGTACTGGCGGTGGCGCTGCTGGTGTGGCGCTGGAAGGAAATCCCGGTTTCGGAGAAAGAGCTCAACGCCTACAACCCCGAGCTGTGGGTATTTGTGGGCGCTACGGTGCTGTGCCTGGGCGCTTTCCAGGTGTTATTCACCACCAGCATCCCGGTTTATAATGCCTTGATGGGCTTGATTGGCATCAAAACCAACGTGGCCCTGCCCGCCGACCAGATTGCCCACTACTCCAAGCTGCAGCTCTGGATGGGCGTGTTTGTGGCGCTGCTCTCCGGCCTAGCCCAAATCATGTGGTGGCAGCGCAACGACAAGACCACCCTGGTCAACTCCCTGACCGCGCCCACGCTGCTATCCCTCTTGGGCACGGCGCTGGTGGTGCTGCTGGTACGCTACAATGGCCTGACGATTTCGCCGGCTTACGTGGTGCTGGTACTGGCCGGGTTGTTTGGGGTGCTGGCCAATTTCGGCACCATCTTCACGCTGCTGCGGCGCGGGGTGCGGCTCTCGGGCGGGGCAGTGGCCCACCTGGGCATCGCCCTGATGCTGCTAGGCATCCTGGCTTCGTCGGGCTACTCAAAAATCATTTCGCGCAACGTCTCGGGCCTGCTGTATTCGCGGGAATTCACGGAAGAGCTGAACCGCGACAACGTACTGTTGTGGCGCAACGAGACCGCGCCCATGCACGGCTACGAGCTGACCTATACCGGCCAGTATTTTGACGTGCCCGGCGTGCCCGGCTACGTCGATAAGCAGTTCCTGTTCCGCACCGACGACGACTACCGCGCCATTGCCCGCGCGCCCATCGCTAGCGAAGGCAAGACCTACTACAAGACCGGCGACACGCTCGACATCCTGCCCGAAAACACCTATTACCGCATCACCTACAAAGACCAGAAGTCGGGCGAGCAGTTTGTGCTGTACCCCAGGGCGCAGGTGAATGAGGAAATGGGCGGCCTGCTGGCTTCGCCGGCCATCAAGAAGTTCTGGGGCCACGACATCTACTCGCACATCAGCTCCGTGCTCGACCCGCGCAAGGAAAAGACCTGGAGCGAGGCCAAGGAGCACATCCTGAGCGTCGGCGACACCATTTTCCTGAACGACTACTTCGCGGTGTTCCGGGCCATTGAGCCGGCCCACGAAACTGCCGGCCTCAACCTGCAAAAAGGCGACCTCGCCATGCAGGCCGACATGATTGTATCGGGGGAGAAGCGCCAGTACCACGCCCACCCAGTGTTTGTGGTGCGCAACCGCATGGTGGGCCGCGTGCCCGACGAGGTAGAAGACCTCGGCGTGCGCCTGAGCCTAAACGCCATCGACCCCACAGCTGGCAAGTTCACTTTTGCCGTGAGCACTACGCAGAAGGACTATGTCATCCTGAAGGCCATGGAGAAGCCCTTCATCAACCTGCTGTGGAGCGGCACGCTGCTCATGGCCCTCGGCTTCGGCTTGAGCCTGCGCCAGCGCGGACGCAAAGACGCTCCTGTGGAGCTTTTGCCAGAAGCGCAAAGCCAGCCGAGCAACCGAAATACCCGGCCGCAGCCCGCGGTGGGCTAGGTTTTCCTCGCGGCTCGGCCCGGCGGAACCTCACCTCCAGCCCCTCTCCCGCGGAGAGGGGAGCTGAGCGTTAACCAATCAAAAGGCCCGGCTCAATATTGAGCCGGGCCTTTTGATTTAAAATTGAGCTGATTTTTGAGCCGTGGCTCCCCTCTCCGCGGGAGAGGGGCCGGGGGTGAGGTTTCCGGGGGCTCAGGCTTCCCCACCCAACAAAAAGGGCCGCCCACAGACTGGACGGCCCTTTCATCAACAAAGCGACACCCTACTTCACAATGGAAATCTGCTGCATGGTGTAATCTTCACCATTGCGCACCTTGATGTTGTAGATGCCCGGAGCCAGCGACGACAGATTCACTTCGCTACGGAAGTTGTCTTTTGCCGTGCCCGTGTACACGCGCTGGCCCAGCATGTTGGTAACCTCCACACCCAAGAGCTTCCTGGCGTTTGCGCCGTGGATTTCCAGGTTGAAAACCCCAGAGGCCGAAGGGTTTGGGAACACGCTGATGGCGCGCTTCAACGCCTCTGACGTAGCCAGGGGGCTGGCCGAAATCATGACATCGTCGACAGCCAAGAAGCCTTGACTGGCGCCGCTGATGGCATGAAAGCCAATGTAGTACGTGCCCGTAGTGGGCGTAATGTCCAGTACGGCGGGGGTGCTGGCGTTGTTGGCTACGGCATAGGCCGTGTTGGTAATGGCGTTGTTGCTGAAAATGGTGTTGGTCTGCCCGGCTGGGGTGGCGGCGGTGCCGTACTTCACCTCCAGGCGCTCGGTGTAGCCACCTGTGGCCACGCGGTAGTAGAACGACAAGCGGTAGCTCTGCCCCGCGTTCAGGGCCAACGCCGGCGTGTAGAACCAGTCGTTGGCGCCCACAGTAATGTCAGCGTCGTTGTAGACGTATACCATCGCATTCGGGGCCGAGCGGGCAACGCTGGTTGAGCTGAGGGCGGCGGGCACAGTGCCGCGGGCCTGCCAGGTATAGCCGTCGTTGTTCGCGTCGGCCAAGGTAATGCCGCAGGGCAAGGTCTGGCCCGAGGCCACCACGTCAAAGTTTTGCGTGTAGGGGAACGTGCTGATGGTGGGCGCGGTGCAGGCCGTGGTGGCCCGCACGGGCCCGGCCAGGTTGCTCTGGTCGGTGGCGCTGCAAATGGTGCGCACGTAAAAATCGTAGGTGGTACCGGCGGCGAGGCCCGTCAGGGTGTAAGTGGTGCCGGTGAAGGTGGCCGACGTGCTGCTCGTAGTGCCGGGCGTGAAGCCTTGCGGACCGTACACAATCTGGTAGCCAGTGGCCCCGGCCGCGGCCGTAAACGAGAACGATACCGACGTGGCCGTGCTGCCCGTGATGGCCAAAGCCGTGGGCACGGGGCAGGTAGCTGGAGCCGATACTTCCGCTTCCAGCATGTAGCGGGCATCGTTCACGGCGCCGTCTACTGGGGCGCCCGGCGTCGTGATGTTCGCAATGAAGAAGGTGCCCGGGCGGGCGGGCGTTTCAGCTTGGTAGGCCATCGGGAATACCGCATCGGCGGCGGTGCCTGCGGGTACTACCTGCGCCAGGCCTACCAGGAAGTCGCCCGCGGGCACGTTGGCCGACAGGTTGAAGGTGTGGAGCTGGCCCAGGTCGGCCGCCGTCAGCACGTAGTCGGGAGAACGGGCAATCAATGCGCCGGTGGTGGCATTTACCACTACGCCATACACGGTGGTGCTGCGCTGGCCGTTGGCCGCCCTGGGCAGCAGGTCGGGGTCGTTGCCAATCACAGCGCGCACCGCTGTCACGTCGCGCGCAGCATTCACGGTGAACTTGCCGCAGAACGCCAACGTGCGGGCGGTCGTGTTCGGCGTGAAACCAAAGCTACTGACCGCGGGCACCCCGGGGGTGATGAACGAGAACCGCGTGGCACTGGTGGCCATTTGTTGGGCTACCGAGTTGTTGGCGTTGTTGTCGTCGTTGGGCACCGATACGGTTACGGTGTTGGCGCCCACGTTATTGAGCGTAATGCCGGTGAAGTTTATCAGCGCCGTACCGCCCACGCCCACCGAAGTCAGCGTTTGGGTTTGCGTCACCGTGTTGGCCCCGGTGATGGTGAGGGTCACGGCCACGTTGTTGAGGGCGGCAGCCCCACTGTTGCGCACTACAGCGCGCAACGCCACGGGGTTGCCCACCGGCACGGCAACGGAGCCATAGCCCTGTATCTCGACCACCGCCAGGTCGTTGTTGGAGGGCGCGGCCGTCACGGCTTCCAGCATGTAGCGGGCGTTATCGCCCGTGTTATCGTGCGGTGGGCCGGTGGCCGATACGCCGGTACTGAAAAACAAGCCCGGGCGGGCGGGAACTTCCGCCTGATAAGCCATGGGGAACACGGCATCGGCAGCGGTGCCGGCGGGAACTACCTGCGCCAGGCCCACCAGAAAATCACCGGCCGGCACCGTAGTGGGCGCCGCCAACGTGAAGGTGTGCAGTTGGCCAATGTCGGCCGTGGTCAGCACGTAATCGGGAGAGCGGCCGAGGACGTCCCCCGTCGTGGCGTTGATTACCACGCCGAACACCGTGGTGGTGCGCTGCCCGTTGCCCGCGTTGGGCGCCAGGTCGGGGTCGTTGCCAATCACGGCGCGCACCGCCGTCACGGCCCGGGCCCCGTTCACGGTGAATTTGGCGCAGAAGGCACTCGTGAACCCCGAGGTAGTGGGCGAGAAGCCGTAGCTGTTGGATTGGGGCACGCCAGGCACGATAAAAGAGAACGTCGAAGCGCTGGTTTCCATCGTCTGCGAGACGGAATTGTTGGCGTTGTTGCCGTCGCTCGCCACCGAAATAGTCACCGTATTGGTGCCCACGTTGGGCAGCGAAATGCCCGTGAACGTGGCCAGGCCGGTGGCATTCAGCGCCAGCGAGGGAACCGTCTGCGTCTGGGTGTAAGTATTAGCGCCGCTGATGGTCAGCGTGACGGGTGTGTTGCTCAGGGCCGTGGAGCCCGAGTTGCGCACCACTCCCCGCAGCGAGAACGGATTGCCCACCGGCACGGCAATGGAGCCGTAGCCCTGAATCGAGGCCGCTGCGGCGTCGTTGGCTACCTGAACGGAGAAGCTGAAGGTGCGCCCCGGGTCGGGCAGCGGCGCGCCGCCGGGTATCGTGGGCGTGGCGCGGATGTTGAAGGCATTGGTGGCCGACGTGTAGGGGCCGGCCTGAAACACCGTGCCGCTCCACGGACTGTTCGACGCCTTGATGGCCGTAATTACCTGGGCGGCCGCGGTGCTGGTACCTTTCAGCCCAACTACAATAAAGTTGGCATTGGTTTGATTGCTGGACGGCGTGGCCGTGCCGTACACAAAATCGATGGCGTTGCTCGACTCATACAGCTTCACCTGGAAGCTGAAATTGGCGAATTGCTTGTCGATGTTGCCCGCGGCCGTGCTGCTGGCGGCGCGGGTTTTGTCGCTCACGTTTTTCCACTGAATAGTAAGCACCCGGTTGGGGGCTGTGCCGGTGGTGGCCATGCGGTACTCGGGCGTGCCGGTCCCGGCCTCCAGGTCCGTGTTAAACGGGAGCACCAGGTTGGTTTCGGTGGCCGAGTTCAGCGGGCCGCCCGTGGAGGCTTCCTGGGCATAGCTCGAAAAAAACGGCGCGGCCGGAGCCACCGAGCCCAGTTTCAAAAAGCCATTGGTATTCAGCACAAATTCATTGAATACCGTTCCGCTATAAGTAAACGGGAACGGCAGCGTCTGCACAGCCGAGTTCGCATCATCAAAGTTGGGCGTGGTGATAACCGTGCCGCTGCTGCCCAGGTCGGTGTAGGTGCCGGCCTGGTTTAGTACGTTGGCCGCACTGTAAAACTGCGCGTGGGCCGTGGTAGCCCCGCACGCCAGCAGCGCCGCCAAGGCCAGGTGCCGAAGGCGGGCCCTCAGCCCCGGAGGGGTGTACTTGTCTTTCATAAAAGCATTGGAAAAAGATGAAGAATAAAGCGCGAGGAAAAGGACTCTGGAAAATGGCCGCGGCGGCATGCTATCGAGTAATTTTGAGTGCACAAATTGCTAATTTTTAGCATAACTATCTAGCTCCCGAATAGTACTCGGCCACTTTGTATCGCTGAAGTGCGGCGAGCCGTCCCAAAATATATTCGCTGCAACATCGGCAACCAAATAACCTCATTTGAATGAGCGGTTTACCTCGCCCACAATTACGAATTGGGCTATTTGGCGCGGGCCGCGTAGCCAGCCAACTAGGCCCGGCACTAGTCGCCGCCGGCCACCACGTGGTGTTTGTCTGGAGCCGCACGGCCCCCACAGCCGAATCCCTGGCCGCCCAGCTGCCCGGCACCACGGTCCTGACCACCCTGGCAGCTCCCCTTCCCGCCGCCGATGTCTACCTTCTGGCCGTGCCCGATGCGGCCGTGGCGCCGCTGCTGAGCAGCATCAGCTGGCCGGCTGGGGCGCTGGTGGCACACTTGGCGGGCGCCCTGCCACTCAGCATTTTTGAGCACCAGCCCACCGTGCGCGGCGGCGTCTTGTATCCGCTGCAAACCTTCAGCCCCGGCCGGGCCATCGACTGGCCCACGGTGCCGCTTTGCATCGAAGCCAACGACCTGACCGCCGAAACCACCCTGCTGGACCTGGCTCGCAGCCTGAGCCAGCACGTGCGGCGCCTCGATTCGGCCCAACGCCTGAAGCTGCACGTGGCCGCCGTGTTTGCCAACAATTTTACCAACCACCTGTTGGGCATTGCCGAGGCCCTCCTGGCCGAAGCCAATCTGCCGCCGGCGCTGCTGGCCCCGCTCGTGCGCGAAACCGTGGACAAAGCCCTGGCCAATCCGCCGTTCTCCGTGCAAACCGGGCCCGCCGCCCGCCAGGATGCGCCGACCCTGGCCGCCCACCAGGCGGCGCTGGCGGCTCATCCGGCATGGCAGGCCCTTTACGGGCAGCTCACCGCCAGCATTCAAGCCCAACTTTGATGCCGGGACCGGGAGGAGTACCTTTGCGGCGGCTACGGCCGTGTCTTTTTCGCCATTTTCGTTTTTCGTTTTGTCTGTTCCCGCCACCACCATCACCTTCCAACTCAGCGACGGCCAGCCGGCCCAAACCCACGTGGCGGCCCCCGGCGAGTCGGTGCTCGACGTGGCCCTCAACAACGGCATTCAGCTCCAGCACAACTGCGGCGGCGTATGCGGCTGCAGCACCTGCCACGTCTACATCAACTCGGGCGGCGATGACCTGCCCGAAATCAGCGACAAGGAGGAGGACTTCATTGACCGCGCCGAGAACCCGCGCATCAACTCCCGCCTGGCCTGCCAGTGCGTGGTGCAAGCCGGCACGCAGTTGGTCGTGACCATCCCACCCCAGCATTTCCTGGGCCACTAACTTTCGAAGTGTTGAATTTTTAGGGTTGAATGTTGAATTATGGGCCCAGCTGATTTTTAAATCGGGAACGGCCTTGTTATTTCCTCCTACTCAATTTTTCATTCAACACTCAACCTTCAAAACTCAACCCTTCCAGAATGAATCACTTTGAGCCGCCCATGCACTGGGCCGACCACGAAGACATTGCCATGGCGCTCTACGAGAAGTTCGGCGATGATTTTACCGAGGCGAAGATTTACCGCATCCGCTTCACCGATTTGATTGAATGGGTGCTGAGCTTGAGCAACTTCAACGGCACCCGCGAGCAGGCCACCGAAGGCCACCTCGAGCAGATTCAGGCCAAGTGGGTGTACGAGTGGCGCGATAACCAATAACGGATGGGGTTAGAACTCCGGGCAGCCAACCCGGCGTTGATTTCCCGCGTAAGCTGCCCTGAAGTGAATTAAAAACCCATTTCAGGCATTTCTGCAGCCTTTACCCGGGCAGTTTCTCATCTTTCCATTTTTGTTTTTTTGCATGAAAACCGGCATCATCAAATTTTTCAACGAAGCCAAAGGCTACGGCTTCGTGACCGACGACCAAACGAAGGAAGACTTCTTCGTGCACGTAACCGGCCTGAACGGAGCCACAGTGCAACAAAACGACCGAGTTGAGTTCGAAACCCAGGAAGGCCGCAAAGGCATCAACGCCGTGAACGTGCGCAAAGTCTGAGCTAAACCAATAATTGCGGGGCTACCCGCCGAAAGCTTCTCCCCTCCCGGAGAAGCTTTTTTATTGCGCCCGGCGCCCGTTTCGGCCCAAGGCCATTCTCTTTCGCCGACCTTTGCAGCCTGCCCCACCTGCCCACCATGACCACGCCCCCGCCCAAGCTGCCGCACCCGGCGCTGCCCCCGTTTCCGGCGGGTGGGCTGGGCTCGGCGCTGCCCACGCTGGTGCGCTGGCCCAATTTGCTCATCATGCTGCTGTGCCTGGCCTTGGTGCGCGCGGGCCTGCTGCTGCCCGAGCAGCCGCTGGGCACGGCCCTGTTGGAGCCGCGCTTCCTGGTGCTGGTGCTGGCGGCGCTGCTGGTGGCGGCCGGCGGCTACATCATCAACGACTATTACGACGTTAAAATCGACGCCATCAACCGGCCCGACCGGCTGGTGATTGGGCGCGTGGTGCAGCGGCGCAAGGCCATGCTGGCCCACCTGATACTAAGCGGCACGGGTGTGCTGCTGGCCGGCGGGCTCCACCCCGTGCTGGGGGCCGTTACGCTGGGCACGGCGCTGCTGCTGTGGGGCTACTCGGCCCGGTTCAAGCGGGTGGCGCTGGCCGGCAATGCCAGCATTGCCACGCTCACGGCGGCGCTGGTGCTGCTGCCTGAGCTGCAGCTGCAGCTGGCGCGCAACAACAGCCACAGCGTGGTGTGGCCCTACGCCCTGGCTGCGTTTCTGCTCACCATGGTGCGCGAAATTGTGAAGGACGTGGAAGACATGCGCGGCGACGCCCAGCACGGCTGCCGCACCCTGCCGCTGGTGGTGGGCGTGGCCCAAACCAAATGGGTGGCGGGTTTCTTTCTGGCCTGTCTTGCCTTGCTCACGGCGGGGGCCACGGCCCGCATGTTCGGGAGCGGGCACTGGCCGCTGGGGGTGTGGCTGGTGCTGCTGGTGCTGCTGCCCATGGTGCAGCTGGCGCGCCTGCTCATCCGGGCCGACCGCCGGCGCCACTTCAAGCACCTGAGTGCCTGGTGCAAGGGCATTATGCTGGCGGGCGTGCTGAGCATGGCACTGGCCGGCGGCATCGGCTAAAGGGATTTGGCGCGTAGCGTGTTGAATCAATAGGGCCGCCCAACCTGTAGTTGCTTTCTGATACTTATTACTTGAGCCATTGAAAACCTACCGCCACCTCTTCTTCGACCTCGACCACACGCTGTGGGACTTCGAAAAAAACGCGAACGAAACGCTGCACACGCTATTTGAGCGGCATGATTTTGCGCGCTTTGGCACGTTCACCGTCGAGGAGTTTATCCAGGTCTACAGCGACGTTAACCACGCGCTGTGGCGCCTGTACCAAAACAATAAGATTACCCAAAAGCAGCTGCGCGAAATCCGCTTCGTGCGCACGCTGACCAAACTGGGCGTGCCGGAAGACCAGATTCCGGCCACTATTTCGGCCGAGTTCACCAGCATCCTCCCCCAGAAGTCGGCGGTATTCCCCTTTACGCACGAAGTGCTGGACTACCTCAAGCCCAAGTACCGGCTCCACTTAATCACCAACGGCTTCAACGACATCCAGGACCTCAAGCTGGTTTCGTCGAACCTGTCGCACTATTTCGAGGAGGTCATTACCTCCGAGCACAGCGGCCACCTCAAGCCCGACCCGCGCATGTTTCAGCACGCGCTGGAGCGCACCGGCGCCACCGCCGCCGAAAGCCTGATGATAGGCGATAACCTGGAATGCGACGTGCTGGGCGCTTATAACGCCGGCATCGACCAAGTGTATTTCAACCCCGACAAGCGCCGGCACTTCAACCAGATTACCCACGAAATCAGTTGCCTGAGCGAACTGAAGGACATTTTGTAAAACGCTAGAATAAAAAGGCCGTCATGCTGAGCTTGTCGAAGCATCTCTACCACAAGAGTAATTAGATTACTTCCCCGGTAGAGATGCCTCGACTCCGCTCAGCATGACCGTTATTTTTATCCGCCTACTCAAAACCCATGATACATCTGATTGGCATGTCGGGCCGCCGGGGCAGCGGCAAAGACACCGTGGCGCGCCTGCTGCAGCAACAGCAACCGGCGCGCCTCTGGCAAATCCGCTCTTTCGGCGATTCCATTAAATCGGTCTGCGCCGCCCTCACGGGCGAAGACGTGGCGCCTTATTACACCCAACGAGGCAAGGCCCAGCTGGTGCCTACTTTCCGGCGCACCCGGGGCGAAATGCTCCAGCAAGTGGGCCAGGCCCTGCGAGCGTGGGAGCCCATGGTGTGGGTGGATGCCTTTTTTGCCGCGCTGCCGCACGACGCCTGCGTGCTGGTGCCCGACGTGCGCTTTGCCAACGAAGCCGACCCCATCCGGGCCCGCGGCGGCCTGATGCTGCGCATCGAAGGCGACCCGCTCAAGCAGCGCGGCGATGGCACCCGCGACGATAACCACCCCAGCGAAACGGCGATGGATACGTATCAGCACTTTGATTTTACGATTTACAATACCGGCTCTTTCAAGGACCTGGAGCAGCAGGTGAAGGAGCTGACGAAGCAGTTGTAGCAACTTAAAAGGATGAAGACTATTCCATTAAAAGTTTGGAACAGGATAGAAATTTTGCAACAGCCGATTGCAGCTATTGCCCACGCATCAACAGATAATCGAAACCGCTGGGTAGACATTTACTACAATGTGAATAGGCACTCTGTTGTAGTACACCCGCCTCACCTCTATTGTGTTATTGACACTGAGTATGACACATCATTATTAGAAGTCCATGCTGAACACGGAGATGAAGACTTAGCAATTGTGAGTCAAGCAAGGTATTACGCTACTGACATCAACGAGCTATATGCTTTGTTAACCAGCCTTCATGTCGACCCTGAAGCATTTAACGCCCCTTGGCATGTAAACCATCCGCAATTCTAGCTGCTATTTTATCCCGCTACCTTTGCTCCCTCCCACTCAAAACTCCATAAACACCTAACCCGCACCTTATGGCCAACGCCTTTTTCAACGTCCCCATCCCGATTAACGAACCCGTGAAAGGCTACGCGCCCGGCTCCAAAGAGCGGCTGGAGCTGCAGCAGCAGCTCAAGAGCCTGCGCAATTTGGAGCTGGACATTCCGATGTACATCGGCGGGAAGGAAGTACGGACCGGCAAACTGGAGCGCATTAGCCCGCCCCACGACCACCAGCGCACCATTGGCCATTTCCACGCCGGCGACGCCAGCCACGTGACCCTCGCCATTGAGGCTGCCCTGGCGGCCCGCACGGCTTGGGCCGAATTGCCCTGGGAGCACCGCGCCGCCGTGTTCCTGAAAGCCGCCGACTTGCTGGCCGGCCCCTACCGCGCCCGCATCAACGCCGCCACCATGCTGGGCCAGAGCAAGAATGCGTTTCAGGCCGAAATCGACGCCGCCTGCGAGCTGATTGACTTCTTCCGGTTCAACGTGTACTACATGCAGGAAATCTACAAGCAGCAGCCCGAGAGCCTGCCCGGCATGTGGAACCGTGTGGAGCACCGGGCCCTGGAAGGCTTCGTGTTTGCCCTCACGCCGTTCAACTTCACGTCCATCGCCGGCAACCTGCCTTCGTCGGCGGCCATGATGGGCAATGTCATCGTCTGGAAGCCCGCCAACACCCAGATTTACTCGGCCCAGGTGCTGATGGAGCTGTTCAAGGAAGCGGGCGTGCCTGACGGCGTGATTAACCTCGTGTACGTGGACGGCCCCACGGCCGGCGACGTTATTTTCTCGCACCGCGACTTTGCCGGCATTCACTTCACCGGCTCTACGGGCGTGTTCCAGAACATCTGGAAGACCATCGGCCAGAACATTCACCTCTACAAATCCTACCCGCGCATCGTGGGCGAAACTGGCGGCAAGGACTTTATCCTGGCCCACCACTCGGCCCACCCCAAAGCGGTAGCCGTGGCTATGAGCCGGGGCGCCTTCGAGTACCAAGGTCAGAAATGCTCGGCCGCATCGCGCGTGTACCTGCCGTCGAACACGGCCGAAGAAATCTTGGGCTACGTGAAAGAAGACCTCGCCTCGTTCAAAATGGGCGACGTGGAGGATTTCGGCAACTTCATCAACGCCGTTATCAGCGAGGCTTCCTTTGATAAGCTCGCCAAGTACCTCGACGACGCCAAAGCCGACCCGAACGTGGAAATCATTGCCGGCGGCGGCCACGACAAGTCGAAAGGCTACTTCATCGAGCCCACGGTGATTGTGGCCAAAGACCCCAAGTACGTGACCATGTGTGAGGAGCTGTTCGGCCCCGTGCTCACGGTGCATGTGTACGACGAGAACGAGTTCGAAGAGACGCTGGCGCTGGTGGATACCACCTCGCCCTACGCCCTCACCGGTGCCGTGTTTGCCCAGGACCGGTACGCCATCGACCTGGCCTCCAAGCGCCTGATGAACGCGGCTGGCAACTTCTACATCAACGACAAGCCCACCGGCGCCGTAGTGGGCCAGCAGCCTTTCGGCGGCGCCCGCGCCTCCGGCACCAACGACAAAGCCGGCTCGCAGCTCAACCTCATTCGCTGGGTGTCGCCCCGCGCCATCAAGGAAACCTTCGTGCCCGTGACCGACTACCGCTACCCCTTCCTGGGCTCGGAGCCGGCGGAAGACTTGAACCGCGATAAGGGCTTGTAAGAGCTTTCCCTTGCGGCTGATTTACATTCAGCTCAATATGCAAAAGCCGCCCCCAGCACTGGAGGCGGCTTTTGTTTTTAACAGAAATCTCAGCATAAACCAGCTCAATTTTCTGGCCAGCCAGCTTTTACTGCGCTTCCAAGCCATTTTCCAGCTGCGCTTGAATGGCGCGGATTTCTTTGCTGTCGAGAGGCTTGTGTATCAGGCCGACTACCAGGGCGTAGTGCTTGGATTTCTCCAGGTCGGTGAGCGCCAGCGACGAGGTAAGGATGTAGATATGGCAGTTGCCGCGCAGTTTTTTCTCGTAGGGGACCAAAGCATCCAGGAATTCCCAGCCGTTCATTACCGGCATGTTCAGGTCCAGAAATACCACCTGCGGCACCTCGTCTTCTCCTTGCGCCAGCGACTGCAAGGCTGCTTCGGCCGATTCGAACGTGCAAATGGAATTGGAAAAACCTTCGGCTCGCAACAACTGCTCGGTGAGGAAAATCCCGAGGTGGTCGTCGTCAATCAGGTAGGTTTTCATCCGCACGTTGCCTAAAATAAAGTATAAATTCGGTGCCTTCGTTGACCTGGCTCCGAACAATAATTTGCCCGCCCATGGCCTCCATGTGCGCTTTAACCAAGTACAGCCCAACGCCGCGCCCGGCTTTATCGGTGTGGAAGCGCCGGTACAGCTGAAACATCTCCTCGCTTCCCTTTTCCTGGCTGATGCCCAACCCGTTGTCGCGCACGGTGATGGTCGTGTCGGAGCCGGGGCCGACGGTGGCCGTGATGTCGATACGCAAGGGCCGCTCGTCGGAGCGGTACTTGATGGAATTCGACACCAGATTGTAGAAGATGCTGTGAAAATAAGCCCGGCTGCCGGATACCCACAACGTTTCCGGGATATTACTGTGCAGCTCGCCCCCGCACGCCCGCAACGCTTCCTGCAGGCCAAGCAGTGCCTCCCGGCACACGGCGGCCACCGCCACTGGCTCGGGCCGGTAGCCGCCTTGCTCGTCGCGAAGCGAAAGGATGTCGTTCACATCGGTCAGCACCTGGTCCAGCTGCAGCAGGCTGGTGCGCAGGTTTTGCACCGACTGGTCGAATACCTCCGATTGTTTGTCGACCCGGGAAAGCAGGTCGCTAAACCCGAGGGCATTGGCCAGCGGCGCGCGCAGGTTGTGCGACACGATGTAGGTAAATTGCTGCAAATCCGAGTTTTGCCGGGCCAGCCTTTCAGTGAGCAGCCGCTGCCGCTCTTCGGCCTGCTTGCGAGGCGTAATGTCCTGCATGGCCCCAATCATGCGCAGGGCGTGGCCCGCTGCATCCCGCAGGATGTAGCCCCGGTCCATGACCACGGCCCAGGAACCGTCGGCCCGTTGAAATCGGTATTCGTCTTCCCAGAACGAATCCGTGGTTTCGTACACCACCCGCTGCAGGCCCACCACGGTGCGGTGCGTGTCGTCGGGGTGCACATAATCGGTCCAGCCGCTAAAGGAAACGGGGTTCTGCTTGAGCTGATACCCAAACAAGAACTCAAACCCCTCTCCCCAATACAGCGTGTCTTCCATTACGTTCCAGTCGTAAATAGCGTCGGTGGTGGCTTTCAGCGCATACGCAAACCGCTCATTGCTCACGCGCAAGGCTTCTTCCACCTGCTTCTCCTTGGTCAGGTCGTGCACGACGCCCACCAGCTGGTGGCAGCGGCCGGCCGCGTCGCACACGGGCGTCACGCTCACCTCGCCCGTGACCCGGCCGGTCGGGTAGTCCGACGTTTCCTGCCAGACCACCCGCTCCAGCGTGGTCACGGCTTCGTGGTATTTCTGCAACACCAAGGTGAGCGACGGCTCCGGAATTACTTCGTCGACGTAGCTGCCCACCACTTTTTCGGCCGGCACCCCGGTGGTTCTCTCAAAGGCTTTGTTGGCAAAAGTGAACCGGTAACGGCCGTTCTCCTCTACGTAGAGCACAAAAGTGACGTCGGCAATGGTATTGAAGATAACCGAAAGCTGATGCTCCCGCTCCACCAATGCCTCGGTTGCCGCGGGTGGGCTGGGTACCGGCGTAGCAATGCCATAGACGCCCGCGAACTGGTCCGCATCGGTGAGTACCGGCAGAAGCTCAAGATTCAGTTTCAGGGGCCCATCGGCAGCCGTCATACTGGCCTGGTAGCGCACGATTTCGCCCGCCGCGGCCCGGGCGAGGTACTGCTGGCTCTGCTCCGCCTCGCCCGAAGCGAGGTACTGCAAAAATGCCGTGCCGGGCAGTTGCGCGACGGCGCAGCCCAACAAATGCGCAAAGCGGGAATTGGCCCGTTGGAAATTGCCGGCCCCGTCCAGCACGAAAATCGCCTCCGCACTCCGCTCAAATGGCGCATTATCCAACGGCGTACTGCGGTTAAGCATGGCTTGGGGAGGTTTGTAGCATCAGCGGCCATCGGTGGCGAAGAGCTACCAAACAGGTAATTGAGCTAAATAAAACATTTCTGCGCTAATACCGCAGGACTAGCAGCAAGCACCCGGAAGCAAATAGCTTAGAATGGATTTGTCAGTTTCCCATCCGTACCGCAAACTGGCAAAGCATAGAATACTTGTCAAGGTTTTGGTAAGCCCGCCGAGAGTAGCTCCTGATTATCGCAAGCAAGCCGAAGTGTATTATCACTGATTTACACGCGTTTGCCAAACTTCATTTTGTGCAGCCTTTGTAGCAGCTTGCGTTCCTAACGTCGGTTCTTGGCCTGCGCATAGCCCCAACATTGCGCCCCAAACCCGTGCGCGCTACCTTTGCCCTTCAGCGCCCTTGGGGCCTGCTTGCCACTAGCCTGATTGTTATGTTATTAGTCCTGCCGGCTGCCAATTATCAGCCTTCCGATTACCTCCCGATTATCATTCAATTCGGTCTGGCGCTGGCCTTTGTCGCCTTCGCCATGATTGTTTCCCACCTCGTGGGCCCGAAACGCCACAGCACGGTGAAGGATGCCTCCTTCGAGTGCGGCATCGAATCGGTGGGCAACGCCCGCACGCCGATTTCGGTGAAATACTTCCTCACGGCCATTGTCTTTGTGCTGTTCGACGTCGAAGTCATCTTCATGTATCCCTGGGCGGTGAATTTCCGGGCCTTGGGCAACGACGGTTTCATTGCTATGGTGCTGTTCATGTTCTTCCTGTTGGCGGGCTTCCTCTACATCATCAAAAAGGGCATCCTGCGCTGGAACGAAGCCTAATTCGGCCAAACTTTTGCCGCGCAGCTTGTGTTGGCGACTAGGCCATTAGGCCCCCAAACCTGACCCATCTCAACTATGGATACCCGAGTTCCGGAAATCAAAACTGTCGAGGCCCCCGAGGGCATTGAAGGCGCTGGCTTCTTTGCCACTTCGCTGGAGAAAGTGGTGGGCATTGCCCGCGCCAACTCGCTCTGGCCCTTGCCCTTCGCTACCTCCTGCTGCGGCATCGAGTTCATGGCCACCATGGGCTCGCACTACGACATCTCACGCTTCGGCTCCGAGCGGCCCAGCTTCTCGCCCCGCCAGGCCGACTTGCTGATGGTAATGGGCACCATTGCCAAGAAAATGGCCCCCATTGTGAAGCAAGTGTACGAGCAGATGGCCGAGCCCCGCTGGGTGCTGGCCATGGGTGCCTGCGCGTGTTCGGGCGGCATTTTCGACTCGTACTCGGTGCTGCAAGGCATCGACCGCATCATCCCGGTCGACGTGTACGTGCCCGGCTGCCCGCCCCGCCCCGAGCAAGTGCTCGACGGCCTGATGCGCGTGCAGGACCTGGCCAAAAACGAATCCATGCGCCGCCGCAATGCACCCGAGTACCAGGCCCTGCTGGCGTCGTACAATATCAAATAATTTGGCTGTTGGTTGCTAGTTGTCAGTGGTTTGTGTTTAATGAACTGACAATTAGCAACCAATAACTAATAGCAACCCCCGAATGAATCCTCAGGAATCTGCCGCCGCTCCCGAAGTCGCTGTTGCCGAAGACCCCATTAAGGTCCAGAATGCGCGGGTGCTGGCTTTGCTGCACCAGTTGTTTGGCGAGGCCACTTTCACCGATGTGGAGGAGCCCTACGGCCTGCTGACGGTGACCACCACGCGGGAGCGCATCCACGACATCATCGCCGGCTTGCAGCAGGACCAGGAAATTAAATTCCATTTCCTGACCACGATGTGCGGCATCAACTACCCCGAGAACGAGGGCAAGGAGCTGGGCATGATTTACCACCTGCACAGCCTGACACAGAACATCCGCCTGCGGATTAAAATCTTCTTTCCCATCGCCGACCCGGTGGTGCCGACCCTCACCGACCTCTACGCCACCGCCAACTGGATGGAGCGCGAGGCCTACGACTTCTTTGGCGTCATCTTCACCGGCCACCCCAATCTCATTCGCATCCTCAACGTCGAGGACATGGACTACTTCCCGATGCGGCGCGAATACCCGCTCGAAGACGGTACCCGCGAAGACAAAACTGACCTGTTTTTCGGCCGCTAGGCCCCTGATACCCCTATCATGGCAGTAAACGACACGCTGGAAGGCACCCATAAAATCCACGAGGAGGCCGCCGCGCAGCGCCACGGCCAACTCATGCCCCTGCTCAACGACTTCAGCCAGGAGCTGACGACGCTGAACCTGGGCCCCACGCACCCGGCCACGCACGGCATTTTCCAGAACATCCTGCAAATGGATGGCGAGCGGATTGTGTCGGGCGTGCCCACCATCGGCTACATCCACCGCGCATTTGAGAAAATCGCGGAGCGCCGCCCGTTTTATCAAATCACGCCGCTCACCGACCGGATGAACTACTGTTCGTCGCCCATCAACAACATGGGCTGGCACATGACGGTGGAGAAGCTGCTCGGCGTGACGGTGCCCAAGCGGGCGCAGTACATGCGCGTGATTATGATGGAGTTGGCCCGCATTGCCGACCACTTGATTTGCAACTCCATCCTGGGCGTGGACACGGGTGCCTTCACCGGCTTCCTGTACGTGTTCCAGGAGCGCGAGAAGATTTACGAAATCTACGAGGAGGTGTGCGGCTCGCGCCTGACCACCAACATGGGCCGTGTGGGCGGCATGGAGCGGGATTTCTCGCCGGTAGCACTGCAAAAGCTGCGCGACTGGCTCAAGACCTTCCCGGCCGTGATGAAGGAATTTGAGTCGATGTTCAATCGCAACCGCATTTTCATGGACCGCGTGGTAAACGTGGGCCCGATTTCGGCGGAGAAGGCGTTGAACTACGGCTTCACCGGTCCCAACCTACGGGCCGCTGGCGTCGACTACGACGTGCGCGCCATGAACCCCTATTCTTCTTACGAGGACTTCGAGTTCGACATTCCGGTGGGCACCAATGGTGATACCTACGACCGTTTCATCGTCCGCAACGAGGAGATTTGGCAGAGCCTGCGCATCATCAAGCAAGCGCTGGAAAACCTGCCCGAAGGCCCCTACCACGCTGACGCCCCGCACTACTACCTGCCCGCCAAGCAGGAAGTGTACAAGAACATGGAGGCCCTGATTTACCACTTCAAAATCATCATGGGCGAGATTGATGCGCCTGTAGGTGAGGTATATCACTCGGTGGAAGGCGGCAACGGCGAGTTGGGTTTCTACCTGATTTCGGACGGCGGCCGCACGCCCTACCGCCTGCACTTCCGCCGGCCGTGCTTTATCTATTACCAAGCTTACCCGGAAATGGCCGTGGGCACCACGCTGTCGGACGCCATTGTCATTCTCTCGTCCATGAACGTCATCGCTGGCGAGCTGGACGCCTAGTTTTCTGTGAATCTGATTGATATGGAGCCGACCACCGCGCCCACCAAACCGCAATTTTCTCCCGCCGCCCAAGCGGAAATCAAGCGCCTGCTCACGCACTACCCGGAAGACCGGAGCAAGTCGGCCCTGCTGCCGATTCTGCACATTGCGCAAGCCGAGTTCGGCGGTTGGGTAAGCCCCGAAGTACAGGACCTGGTAGCTGAGACCCTCGGCATCAAGCCCATTGAAGTATACGAGGTATCCTCCTTTTACACGCAGTACAACCTCAAGCCGGTGGGCAAGCACGTGCTGGAAATATGCCGCACGGGCCCCTGCATGCTGCGCGGCTCTGATGAGCTGACGGCCCACCTCGAGCGCATCACCGGCGCCAAAGTGGGCGGCACTTCGCCCGACGGTACCTTCACCCTGAAAGAAGTGGAGTGCCTGGCCGCCTGCGGCTTTGCCCCCATCGTGCAGGTGCGCGAGAAATACTACGAGCAGTTGGACACGCCTGAGGCGGTGGACGCCATGCTCAGCGAATTGAAGAGCCTGGTGCACCGCCCCATTTTGCCGTGGGAAGAAACGGGCCTGCCCAACTCCTTGAAGAACTACTAATCGGCTGGCCATCAGCACAACGCTTACCACTATGGGCCGCAAGCTATTAACTGAACATATCAACGTCGAAGGCATTGACACCTTCGAAGTCTACCGCAAGCACGGCGGCTACCGCTCCGTGGAGAAGGCGCTCAAAACCATGACGCCTGAGGAAGTAGTGGAAGAAGTGAAGAAGTCGGGCCTGCGGGGCCGCGGCGGCGCGGGCTTCCCTACAGGCATGAAGTGGAGCTTCTTGGCCAAGCCCGAGGGCGTGCCGCGCTACCTCGTCTGCAACGCCGACGAATCGGAGCCCGGCACCTTCAAGGACCGCCAGTTGATGGCGAAACTGCCCCACTTGCTCATTGAGGGCATGATTACGGGCAGCTACGCCCTGGGCGCGCGCACCAGCTACATCTACATCCGCGGCGAGTTGTTGTACGTGCTGCGCATTCTCGAAAAGGCCATTGCTGAGGCTTACGCGGCTGGTTTCCTGGGCGAGAACATCCTCGGCTCGGGCTACTCGCTCGATTTGCACGTGCACCCCGGCGCCGGCGCCTACATCTGCGGCGAGGAAACCGCGCTGCTAGAATCCTTGGAAGGGAAGCGCGGCAACCCGCGCAACAAGCCGCCATTCCCGGCTGTGCAGGGCCTCTACGCCCGCCCCACGGTGGTAAATAACGTGGAAACCATTGCAGCTGTGCCAGTTATCGTGAACGAAGGCGGCGACGAGTACGCCAAAATCGGGGTAGGCAAAAGCACGGGCACCAAGCTGATTTCGGCATGCGGCCACCTGAACAAGCCGGGCATCTACGAAATTGAGCTGGGCGTACCGGTGGAGGAATTTATCTATTCCGATGAGTACTGCGGCGGCATCTGGAAGGGCCGCGACCTAAAGGCCGTTGTGGCTGGGGGTTCGTCCGTTCCGATTCTGCCCAAGGAGCTTATCCTGAAAACCGCAGCCGGCGAAAACCGCCTGATGACCTACGAGTCGTTGTCTGACGGCGGCTTCGTTACGGGCACCATGCTGGGCTCGGGCGGCTTCATTGCGATGGACGAAACCACGTGCATTGTGAAGAACACCTGGAATTTCAGCCGCTTCTACCACCACGAGTCGTGCGGGCAGTGCTCGCCCTGCCGTGAGGGTACGGGCTGGCTGGAGAAAGTACTGCACCGCCTCGAACACGGCCACGGCTCGATGCACGACATCGACCTGATTGTGAGCGTGGCCAAGCAGATTGAAGGCAACACCATCTGCCCGCTCGGCGAAGCTGCGGCGTGGCCGGTAGCTGCCGCTGTGCGTCACTTCCGCCACGAGTTTGAGTGGCACGTGACCAACCCCAAAGAGGCCACTATGCCCGGCGCGGCGTACCGCGGCGCGGCGGTGCTGGCCTAATTCTTAGAACGAAAAAAGAACGTCATGCTGAGCTTGCCGAAGCATCTCTACCGCTTCGTTAAGCCGATTGAAATAGTACTGCGGTAGAGATGCTTCGACTCCGCTGCGCTTCGCTCAGCATGACGGCCAGATATAAATTTGATTCTCCCCAACAATGGCTAAAATAACCTTCGACGGCATTGAGGTAGAGGTTCCGGACGGAACCACTATCCTGAACGCGGCCCGCCAGATTGGCGGGGGCGTGGTGCCGCCCGCCATGTGCTACTATACCCCGCTAAAGGGCACCGGCGGCAAATGCCGCGCCTGCCTGGTGCGCGTGGCGGCCGGTTCGGCCAAAGACCCGCGCCCCATGCCCAAACTGGTGGCCTCGTGCATCACGACGGTGCAAGACGGCATGGTGGTCGAGAACACGACCTCGCAGCAAGTGATGGACGTGCGCAAGGGCATCGTGGAGATGCTGCTCATCAACCACCCGCTCGATTGCCCGGTGTGCGACCAGGCCGGCGAGTGCGACTTGCAGGACTTTGCCTTCGAGCACGGCGTGAGCACCACCCGCTACGAGGAAGAGCGCCGCACCTTCGAGAAAATCGACATCGGCCCGCTCATTCAGCTGCACATGACACGCTGCATCCTGTGCTACCGCTGCGTCTACACCGCCGACCAGCTCACCCCCGAGCGCGTGCACGGCGTATTGGGCCGCGGCGATGCGTCGGAAATCGGCACCTACATCGAAAACATCATCGACAACGAGTTCAGCGGCAACGTCATCGACGTGTGCCCGGTGGGCGCGCTGACCGACAAAACCTTCCGCTTCAAGCAGCGCGTGTGGTTCACGAAACCCGTGAACGCCCACCGCGAGTGCGAAAACGAGAAGTGCTGCGGCCGAGTAACGCTCTGGTACAAAGGCAAGGACGTGCTCCGCGTGACGGCCCGCAAAGACCAGTACGGCGAAGTGAAGGAGTGGATTTGCAACACCTGCCGTTTCGACAAAAAGGAAACCTCGGACTGGGTGCTCGAAGGCCCGGCGCACATCAACCGCGCTTCGGTAATCTCGCAGAACCACTACGAGCTGCCGGTAGTAAACCCGCAGGTAATTCTGGACTTGCCCGAAAGCACGACCCGCGAACTGGAACGCAACCCGCCGCTGCGCCTGGGTGGCATCAATGGCTAATTAAACTCATAATCAGCGCGTCAACAAAAGAACGTCATGCTGAGCGAAGTCGAAGTATCTCTACCACGAGAGTAAATCAAACGAAGCGGTAGAGATGCTTCGACTTCGCTCAGCATGACGGACACAGGAATGACGGCCGACTTATAACACAACATATGACTCTTCCCGCTCTGGGCTGGCAAGGCCTCGTCGTTCTGGTAGTTTTCGGCGTTTCGCTGCTGATTGCCACGTATTCTACTTATGCGGAGCGCGTCATCGCCGCGTTTCTGCAGGACCGGGTGGGCCCGGACCGCGCCGGTCCCTTCGGCCTGCTGCAGCCGCTGGCCGATGCCGTGAAGCTCTTCACTAAAGAAGAGTTTTTCCCGGCCGGTGCCAACCGCGCGCTGTTCGTATTTGGGCCCTGTCTGGCCATGACCACGGCGCTCATGTCGTCGGCAGTTATTCCGTTCGGCAACGTGCTGCAGTTCGGTGAAACGTCTATTCACCTTCAAGGCATTGAAATCAATGTCGGGATGCTCTACGTGTTCGGCATGGTATCGCTGGGCGTGTACGGCATCATGATTGGCGGCTGGGCTTCAAACAACAAGTTCTCGCTACTGGGCGCCATTCGCGCTGCTTCGCAAAACATCAGCTATGAAATTGCTATGGGCCTCGCCCTGATTGCCGTGCTGATGATGTCGGGCACACTGTCGCTGCGCGAAATCACCCTGCAGCAGTCGGTGGCCGGCGAGTGGCACTTCTGGAACATCGCCAAGCAGCCGCTGGGCTTTATCATCTTCATTGTGTGTGCTTTTGCGGAGACCAATCGGACGCCCTTCGACTTGCCGGAGTGCGAAACTGAGCTGATTGGCGGCTACCACACCGAGTACAGCTCCATGAAAATGGGCCTGTACCTGTTCGCTGAATACATCAACGTATTCGTGGCTTCGGCCGTGATGAGCGTGCTGTACTTCGGCGGCTTCAACTTCCCTTTCCAATATGAATTGCGTGATTGGTTGGTTTCATCGCAGCACCTAGAGCTGGTGACGGCCTCAAACATCATTACCATCCTTGGGCTGGTGGGCTTGTTCGCCAAAATCTTCGGCTTCATCTTCTTCTTTATGTGGGTGCGCTGGACCTTGCCGCGCTTCCGCTACGACCAACTGATGCGCTTGGGCTGGACGATTCTCATTCCGCTGGCTATCTTCAACATCCTACTTACGGGCGGCCTGATTACGTTCGGCGTAATTAACTAACGACCATGGAATCCTTAAGCAAACGCGCCAAAGTCCTCGAAAAGAAGCCCATGACTTTCGCCGAGCGGGCTTACCTGCCGGCGATTTTTCAGGGCCTGACGATTACGATGCGGCACTTTTTCCGGGCCGCTACCAAGAAGCAGGTAACCGTACGCTACCCCGACGAGACCCGTCCCTTCTCCCCCGTTTTCCGTGGCTTGCACGTGCTCAAGCGCGACGAAGCTGGCCGGGAGCGCTGCACCGCCTGCGGCCTCTGCGCCGTGGCCTGCCCTGCCGAAGCCATCACCATGGTGGCCGGCGAGCGCAAAAAGGGCGAGGAGAACCTCTACCGCGAGGAGAAGTACGCCGTGAGCTACGAAATCAACATGCTGCGCTGCATCTTCTGCGGCCTCTGCGAAGAAGCCTGCCCGAAAGCCGCCGTGTACCTGCAAGCTGATAAAATGGCCCCGCCGCGCTTTGAGCGCGACGAGTTCATCTACGGCAAAGACCGGCTGGTAGAGCCCGTGACGCCGGACAACCGCTCGAAGCGCGGCATCCAACTCACGCCCGAGCAAGCCGACAAGCTGCGTTCGCAACTGGCATAAAATAGCGCGGACTTTTAGTCCGCGTCCGCTTGTTTATTTTCATCTTCCACGCGGACTAAAAGTCCGCGCTACTTATGTCCCCTCTGTTCCTGTTTCTCTCGTTCGTGGCCTTGCTGAGTGCGCTGGGCGTGGTGCTAGCCAAAAACCCGGTCCACAGCGTGCTCTTCCTCATCCTCACGTTCTTCACGCTGTCCGGCCACTACCTGCTGCTGAACGCGCAGTTCTTGGCCGCCGTGAACATCATCGTGTACGCCGGCGCCATCATGGTGCTGTTTCTTTTTGTGATTATGTTTTTGAACCTGAACGAGGAAACTGAGCCGCACAAGCCAGCGCTAGCCAAGTTTGCAGCTGCCATCGCCGGCGGCTCGCTGCTGCTGATTCTGGTAGCCGCTATGCGCAACGTGAGCCCCGCCGGCTACGACCCCGCCAGCTTCGATTCGCAGATTGGCATGGTTGACCGACTGGGCCTGGTGTTGTTTCAGCAATATGCCTTGCCGTTTGAGTTGGCATCGGTATTGCTGCTGGCGGCCATGGTGGGCTCGGTAATGCTAGGCAAACGGGAGACGGGCGAGCGGAACTTCTGATTCATTATTCATCTCTTTCTCACAACAAAGCCGCGCCCGACGGGTGCGGCTTTGTTGTTATCTAGCCAGCCGCCCTGGGCTGACGGCCGCGCCGCTTGGGTGGTAGAGCAGTGGCTTCCTCGGGAGCAATGGGAGAAAAGCCGGCGCGTGCCAAGCTCTCACGCAACGCCCGGAGCTGCCGGTACTGCTGCATTAGCTCTGAGGCAAACAGCTGCACCTGCTTGGTGAGGGATGGCAGCTGAGCCAGGGCTTGCAGACAAGCAGCCAAGCGGTTGTAGAGCGGATAAGCCCGCAAAGCTTTGTTTTGCAGGAAGGCCTCGAACCGTTCCATTACGGCATCAAACGCAGCTTCGGGCTGAAAGCGGGCGGCTTCGCTCAGCAGGTATGGCAGGGCGTGGGTATCCGACGCGGGCGGATGCTGCAGCCAGTCAACCGAGAGCACCAGGGGCAGCAGGTCGTGGCCGCGCTGCTGGGCCAGCAGCTGGTGAGCTTGCTCGGTGAGGGTGAGCGGCTGGCGCGGGGCGGGCCGGCGGGCGAGTTGAGGCGTTGACTTGGCGGTAAGCCTGGGCGCCGCGGGCAGCGCGGCCAGCAGTTCTTCATCGAACTCGAATGCCTCCAGAAACCGGTGCAACTGCTTGGGCTTCTGGCTCAGCAGCTGATGCAGGAAGCCTAATTTTTCTTTGTCGCTGGTGCGGGTCCAGGCGCCGTTCAGAATATGCACCGACTGCTCAGCTTTGCTGAGCTTGGAAGGTGCCAGCGGCTCACTGGCCGGCTCATCTTCCATCAAATCAAGCACCGCCAGGCCCAAGGCGATGCCATGCTTGCACACGTCGCCGTGCTCGTAAGGGCAGTCGCAATGGATTTCGGGCGAACCGGCGGCCCGGATGGTCAGGCTTACCCGGTACGTATCCGTGCCGCGCACGCGGGCTTTGAAAACATTCCCTTTCCGTTGAATGTGCCCAACGGCGTCCTCCTCGTAATAATACGCTGCGCCCCGTTCAAAAATTTTGCTTGGCACGAGAGCCTCCAAATCTTCTTGGGTGAACATGAATGACGGCACAAAGAATTGCGGCAAATTTAGGTAAGTGCATCTGTGCCCACTAACGTTATAACTACCAATTCAATCGCTAGTCAGTCTCAGAAAATCTGCTAGCATCCATGGTGGGCTCGGTAATGCTGGGCAAACGTGAAACAGGCGTAAGAAGCTTTTGGGCTTCTGTGCCGATAACAAAAGAGCCGCACCCTGAGGGCGCGACTCTTTTGTTATCAGAAAAACAAACAGCTCAGGTAGCCGATGACGGGTTAATTATATATACCAGCGATGGGGCGCGTTATGCGGGCCATAGCGTGTGAGGCTACTGATACCGAGCGGTAAGTAGGCACGCGCATCTTCGATACGGGCGACGATGCGAGTTGCAGGCGAATGAGCGAGGTGCTCAAACCCATAAACAGAACAAAGGCGGCGAAGGCGTAAAATTTAGACACGTGCAGAAAGCGTTTAAGAGGATAACTGCTCAAACTTACTGGGCTGGTTTGCCTTCAGATTTACTACCTCGCTGAAGGATTCGGATTACTCGTTGAACGGTGGATTTTTAACCGGTTAAATATTCAGATTAGGCAATAGATAAGGACGCTACTTAACGGGGCATAAAAAAGCGGCGCCTGAAGTATCAGGCGCCGCTGCTGTTTCTACCGTCACACGAAGCTACTTCGCCACTACCGCCGTGGCAATGCTCAATTCCTTGAGTTGAGCACCCGAAATCGGCGAGGGCGAGTCAATCATCACGTCGCGGCCGGAGTTGTTCTTCGGGAAGGCGATGAAGTCGCGGATGGAATCGGCACCGCCGAAGAGGCTGCAGAGGCGGTCGAAGCCGAAGGCGATGCCGCCGTGGGGCGGGGCGCCGTACTCGAAGGCGTCGAGCAGGAAGCCGAACTGGGCCTGGGCTTCTTCGGGGGTGAAGCCGAGCAGGCCGAACATGCGGGCCTGCACGGCGCGGTCGTGAATGCGGATGGAGCCGCCACCCACTTCTACGCCGTTAATCACAAGGTCGTAGGCATTGGCGCGAACCTGGCCGATGGTGTCGGGCGAGTCGAGCAGGGCCAGGTCTTCCGGCTTGGGCGAGGTGAAGGGGTGGTGCATGGCGAAGTAGCGGTTTTCCTCATCGCTGTATTCGAGCAAGGGGAAATCGACCACCCACAGTGGCGAGAAATCGTCTTTGTCGCGCAGGCCGAGGCGCTGGCCCATCTCCAGGCGCAGCTCGCTCATGGCTTTGCGGGCCTTGTTGGGCTCGCCGGCGATGATGAGCAGCAGGTCGCCTTCGTGGGCGTTGAAAGCCGTCTTCCAGCGCTGCAGCTCTTCCTGTGAGTAGAACTTATCAACCGACGACTTCACCACTCCACCGGATTCGACGCGAGCGTAGATGAGGCCAGTAGCTCCGATTTGGGGGCGCTTTACGAAATCCGTCAGCTCGTCGAGTTGCTTGCGGGTGAAATGAGCACAGGTGGAAGCATTGATGCCCACGACCAGCCCAGCGTTATCGAACACGGGGAAGCCCTGGCCCTGTACAATTTCGGTCAGCTCAACGAACTCCATGGCGAAGCGCGTGTCGGGCTTGTCGTTGCCGAAGCGGCGCATGGCGTCGGCGTAGGTCATGCGGGGGACGGTTGGGAAGTCGAGGCCCTTGATTTCCTTGAACAGGTAGCGGGTCAGTCCTTCGAAGGTGTGCAGGATGTCTTCCTGGGTCACGAAGGCCATTTCGCAGTCAATCTGCGTGAACTCGGGCTGGCGGTCGGCGCGCAGGTCTTCGTCGCGGAAGCACTTCACAATCTGGAAGTAGCGGTCAAATCCCGACACCATAAGTAGCTGCTTGAACGTCTGGGGCGACTGCGGCAGGGCGTAGAACTCGCCGGGGTTCATGCGTGAGGGCACCACAAAGTCGCGGGCGCCTTCGGGCGTGGACTTGATGAGCACCGGCGTTTCGACTTCGATGAAGTGCTGGCCGTCGAGGTAGCGGCGCACGGCTTGGGCCATTTTGTGGCGCAGCATCAGGTTGTTGCGCACGGGGGTACGGCGCAGGTCGAGGTAGCGGTACTTCATCCGCAGGTCGTCGCCGCCGTCGGTTTCGTCTTCGATGAGGAAGGGCGGTAGCTTGGCGGCGTTGAGAATTTCGAGCTTCTCGGGACGAATTTCGATGGCGCCTGTGGGCATCTTGTCGTTTTTGGAATGGCGTTCTACCACCTTTCCGGTCACGCTCAGCACAAATTCGCGGCCGAGGTGGCGGGCGGTTTCGCGCACTTCGTTGGCTTCCACGCCTTCTTCCAGGGCTATTTGGGTGAGGCCGTACCGGTCGCGCAGGTCAATCCAGAGAATGGCGCCTTTGTCGCGGGTGCGTTGCACCCAGCCGCAAAGCGTGACGGTTTGACCAATGTGTTCGGGGCGGAGTTCGCCGCAGGTGTGGGTACGGAGCATGGCAAAAGGGTTTTGGGCAAAGTTAGGCCCTTGGGCTAAGAAGCCAACCGCCAACTGGCGAACCTCCCGACGGCGCTTCCCGCATTTTTGGTACGGAGTATGCAAAGGCCGACAGCAAGTGCGTTCCTTTGTCTTCTCAATCCTTCAATTGTCAATGAAATTCCTCCCCTCCTTCGCACTCGCGGCCGCCCTATTGTTTGCCGGCACCGCCCAGGCACAAACCAAAGTCAAGACCAAAAACAAGTCGGACGAGTCGGGCACCGTGGTGAAAGCCAAGGGCACGGCCGGAGCGGTGACGCTCGACGGCCCCATCAAGCGCATCGAAACGCTGTCGGGCATAGACGTATTTCCCAAGCCCAACTCCACCAGCATCCTGCTGAGCTTTACCCAGCAGTTCACCAAGCCCGGTACGCTGGTGATGACGGACTACAAGAACCGCGTCATTTACCAAACTGAGCTCGACCCGGCCAACAACACCGGCGCCCCGGTAGACTTGGGCAAGATTCCGGCCGGCACCTATTTGGTCGAAGCCAAAACCGGCAACTACGTCTACTGGAAGAAGGTGCGGATTAAGTACCCCGCCGTTCGGCGCTAAGGCCCCGAAGACCTACGGCAGTGCCACGGCCCCCCAGCCGTGGCACTACTTTTATCCCCTCATCGTTGCTGCTTACCATGAAGATTTTCTCGTTTCTGCTGTTGATTCTTGGCCTCACGGCCTTTGTCCCGAAGCCCAAGCTGACGAATGTCAAGCTCGGCTCAGGCCTGACGGTTGGCGTGCCGGCCGGCTTTATGCCCCTGCCCGACGACGGCATTGCGGTGAAGTACCCGTCGCCGCGCAAGCCGCTGGCCGTGTACTCCGACCCCAGCGGCCGCGTGGACTACAGCGTGGCCGTGCGCCCCACCACGTTCGAAAGCATGGACTACGGCGTGCTGCTCAAGATTTACAAGTCCAGCATTCAGCGCCTGTATTCCAAGGTTGACTTTCTGAAGGAAGACATCCGCACCGTAAACGGGCGCGATTTCATTTACTTCGAATTTGTGTCGACCGTGACGGATACGCGGCGCGGCAGCCAGTTGGCGCCCATCAAGAAATACCAGGCGGTGCAATACGCCATTGAGGGCCAGCAGCTGTATGTCTTCACCTTCGTGGCTCCCGCCGAAGAGCAAGCCAAGTGGCAACCCACCGCGCAAGCTGTTATGAATACCATTGCGCTGAAATAAGGCCATCGGCCAAGGCGAGGCGCTTTCTTGGTTCATTATCCTTTTAGCCCAATAAAAGAACCCCCGGCACTGCGCAGTGCCGGGGGTTCTTTTATTGGGCTAATTTTGCCGGGCTCACACCGCCCGGGCTCCGCCTCTCATGACCGACGACTTTTTCATGCTTCAAGCGCTGGCCGAGGCCGAAAAAGCTCTGGCGGCCGATGAAATTCCCATCGGGGCCGTGGTGGTGTTCGAGAAACAGATAATTGGGCGGGGCTACAATCAAACCGAGCAGCTGCGCGACGTGACGGCCCACGCCGAAATGCTGGCCCTGACGGCCGCCGCCAACCACCTGGGCAATAAATACCTGGCCGATTGCACCCTCTACGTCACCATTGAGCCGTGCGTGATGTGCGCCGGCGCCAGCTACTGGGCCCAACTAAAAGCGGTGGTGTTTGGGGCCAGCGAGCCCAAAGTGGGGTTCCGGCGCCACGGCCAGCTCCTGCATCCCAAGACCCAACTGCGCGCAGGCGTGCAGGCCGAAGCTTGCGCCGCGCTGATGCAAGCGTTTTTTAGTTTAAAGCGGAAATAAATCTACTTTTGAACCTGAGCGGGCGCTGGTCGTAACTAGATATCTAGTTAGGCTATTTTAGCGCCTGCTCGGTTTTTCATACGCCCGTCCACCCAAAACCCTTTTCACTTATGGCTTTTGAGCTCCCCAAACTCCCGTACGCCTACGATGCACTGGAACCTACCATCGATGCCCAAACGATGGAAATCCACCACACGAAGCACCACCAGGCTTACGTGACCAACCTGAACGCTGCCATTGCCGGCACCGATATGGAGAATCAGTCCCTCGAGGAAATCATGCACAACATTGCCAAGGCCCCCGTGGCCGTGCGCAACAACGGCGGCGGCCACTGGAACCACTCCCTGTTCTGGACCATCATGTCGCCCAACGGCGGCGGGCAGCCCACCGGCGCCGTGGGCGAGGCCATCACGAAGACGTTCGGCAGTTTCGACAAATTCAAAGAAGAATTCACCAAGGCCGCCACCACGCGCTTCGGCTCGGGTTGGGCGTGGCTGTGCAAGCAGGCCGATGGCTCGGTACAAATCTGCTCGACACCCAACCAGGACAACCCGCTGATGCCCGACGCGGGCTGCCGCGGCATTCCGGTGCTGGGCCTCGACGTGTGGGAGCACGCCTACTACCTGAAGTACCAGAACCGCCGGCCCGACTACATCGCCGGCTTCTACAACCTGATTAACTGGGACGAGGTGAACCGGCGCTTTGCCGAAGCCACGCCCATGTAAGCATCTGGTGCGCAAAAATACCGTGGCGCAAATCTCAAGCACAGAAGGCCCGTTCCGCGTTGTGGAACGGGTTTTCTGGTTTTAGCTGGGCCGGCTGCCAGCATTAGGCAGCTCAGAAAAGGGTCATCGAAAACAATTCGTGTACATACTTCGTTTCAGGACACGTTTCATCCTCCCGCGGTCCAAGCACCGCGGCAAAACTTGTTTTTATGTCCAAGAAATTGTTTGAGCCGGCTCAGCTGGGCCCCCTTACTTTAAGCAACCACATCGTAATGGCCCCGCTCACGCGTAGCCGCGCGATTGGCAACGTGCCCAACGAGCTGATGGCGGAGTACTACCGCCAGCGCGCCACGGCGGGCCTGATTATTACGGAAGGCACCTCGCCCTCGGCCGACGGGCTGGGCTACGCTCGCATTCCGGGCCTGTTCAATCAGGAGCAGGTCACCAACTGGCAGCGCATCACCGAAACGGTGCACCACCACGGCGGCCATATCTTCATACAGCTCATGCACGCCGGGCGCATCGGCCACACCCTCAACCTGCCCGCCGGCGCCGAAGTGCTGGCCCCCTCGGCCATCACGGCTGCGGGCCAAATGTGGACCGATGAGCAGCAGCTGCTGCCCCATACCCAGCCCCGCGAAATCCGCACCGACGAGCTGGCTCGCCTGCGCGACGAGTATATTCAAAGCGCCAAGCTGGGCATTGATGCCGGCTTCGACGGCGTGGAGGTGCACAGCGCCAACGGCTACTTGCTTTCGCAGTTCCTGAACCCGCACAGCAACCAGCGCACCGACGCCTACGGCGGCAGCGTGCAGAACCGGGCCCGCTTCGTGCTGGAGGTAGCCCAGGGCGTGGCCGATGCCATCGGGGCCGAGCGCACGGGCATCCGCCTTTCGCCCTGGGGCACCGACGCCGACATGCCGCACTACCCCGAAATGGACGAAACCTACGCCTACCTGGCCGAGGAGCTCCAAAAAATCGGTTTGGTGTACGTGCACCTCGTCGACCACTCCAGCATGGGGGCCCCTGCCGTGCCGGCCGAAACGGTGGCCACCATTCGCCGCCTGTTCACCAACACCCTCATCCTGAGCGGAGGCTACGATGCCGAGCGCGCCGAAGAAGCCCTGCAAAGCGGCCGCGCTGACCTGGTGGCCTTCGGTAAGCCCTTCATCTCGAACCCCGACCTGGTCGAGCGCCTCAAGACCGGCGCGCCGTTGGCTCCCCTCGACGCGGACAAGCTCTACACGCCCGGGCCCGAGGGCTATATCGACTACCCAACCCTGGATGGCCAGCCCGCAGGCACGTTCTCGCCTAGCTACCAAGCTTAGGCAGCGCTGCTTTCGTAAAAAAACACAAAGCCCCGGCCTTCAACGGCCGGGGCTTTTTTGCTGCCCAAACATTGGTGTTGGGCTAAAGTTGCAGGCCGGAGTTGCGCCACGAGGGGCTGTACGTTAGGCAAGGCCCTTAGCTATTCTTTATGAAAGCAGCCCGGGCAAAACCAACTCGGCGGCAGGAGCACGGCGTTGCCACTTCTGCCGGGAAGCCGTGTATCTTTAGCGGCTAAATCACACCTTTCTGTTATTCTGACCCAGCATGAATACTAAGTTGCGCCTCACCGTATTGAGTTTCTTACAATTCTTTATCTGGGGCTCGTGGTTGATAACAATTGGGGCTTATTGGTTTCAAACCAAGCAATGGTCGGGCGCGCAGTTTGGCGCCATCTTCTCGACCATGGGCATCGCCTCCATCTTCATGCCCTCGCTCATGGGCATTGTGGCCGATAAATACATCAACGCGGAGAAGCTCTACGGCATCCTGCACATCCTGGGCGGCCTGACGCTCTGCACCATCCCCATGGTGACGGACCCCAGCACGTTCTTCTGGGTGATTCTGCTGAACATGATTTTCTACATGCCCACGCTGTCGCTGTCCATCGCGGTGTCGTTTTCGGTGCTGAAAACCGAAGGGCTCGACGTGGTGAAGGACTACCCGCCCATCCGGGTGTGGGGCACCATCGGCTTCATTGTGGCCATGTGGACGGTGAGCCTGCTGGGCTTCGAGAAGACGGCGGGCCAGTTTTACGTGGCGGCTGGTGCGGCTCTCCTGCTAGGCCTGTACTCCTTCACGCTGCCCAAGTGCCCTCCCCAGTCCACCAGCACGTCCAGCCAGGGCCTGATGGAAATCTTGGGCCTCAAATCGTTTGCCATCCTGCGCGACCGCAAGATGCTCACCTTCTTCCTGTTTGCGCTGCTGCTCGGGGCCGCTTTGCAGCTCACCAACGCGTACGGCGATACCTTCCTGCACGATTTCGATAAGACGCCGGCTTACCAGGACACCCTGACGGTGAAGTACCCGGCCATCATCATGTCCATCTCGCAGATTTCCGAGACCCTGTTCATCCTGGCCATTCCGTTCTTCCTGCGGCGCTTCGGCATCAAGCAGGTGATGCTCTTCAGCATGATTGCCTGGGTGTTGCGCTTCGGCCTGTTTGCTTACGGCAACCCCGGCGGGGGCCTCTGGATGATTATCCTCTCGTGCATCGTGTACGGCATGGCCTTCGACTTCTTTAACATCTCGGGCTCGCTGTTCGTCGAAACCCAGACGCAGCCCAGCATCCGGGCCAGCGCACAGGGCTTGTTTATGATGATGACCAACGGCTTCGGGGCCGTGCTGGGCAGCTCGCTGAGCGGCCTTATCATCCAACACTATTTCACCGACGCCGCCGGCAACAAGGACTGGCACAGCATCTGGCTCACGTTTGCGGGCTATGCGCTGGCCATTGCCGTGCTGTTTGTGCTTATTTTCAAGCACAAACACACCCCTCAGGCCACCGCGCAAGCGCACCCCGAAGGCCTGCTCACCGTAGAGCAAGTATAGTCCACGACGCGGCGGTACGTGTTGCAGCCGTCTTTGCTCAATGAAAAAAGCCTTGCAATTGCGAGGCTTTTTTGTTGGCTCTTTTAAACCGCAGCCCCATCCTACTGCGCACCGCATGGGCCGCGTTGAGCTGAATTTTTGCTCGGAGACTGGTTGGTTTCCGGGCAGTAAAATGTATTTTTAGGAATGAAAGTCAACGGCATGAAGAAAGCATTGCCTGTGGTGGCCACTCCCGACCTCTCGCAATCCTTCGAAAGAGACGCATATTTCCAGCCCGTCTCCTGGTTTTACTCGGCATTCGGGGTGTTGCCGCGCCGTGAGATTTACCAGCTGGCCAGTGCCGAAGCCCGGCAAACCATTCTGGCGGAGCTGGCCAAGACTTATGACCTGGAGCAGGCCACCGTCGCGCACGCGGTGTACCTGGACAAAAAAGACAAGGCGCCCGACATCAGCCACTACGCCCTGAGCCTGGCGCCGCACCTGCTGCTGTGGTTCTACGAGCGCGGCACCTACGGCGACCGCGCCGGCCAGCTGTTCTTTTCCCCGCAGACCGACCCCGCCCAGTTGGCGCTGGTGCAGAAACTCCTGGCGGCCCAGCTCGACACCGGGAAGCTGGAACACGACCGCATTCAGGTACTGCGCCTGGCCTTCGGGGAGCTGGAGTTTTCGCCGCTGCCCATCAAAATCCCGGCGCTGGACCTCACCACCCACTACAACGACGACCTGCTGCCCGCCCACGAAGCCATTCTCAAGCGCCTGCAGCAGCCCGACGAGAAAGGCATCATTATCCTGCACGGCCCGCCCGGCACCGGCAAAACGAGCTACATCCGGCACCTGTGCGGCCTCACCGACAAGCCCAAGCTGTTCATTCCGCCCAACCTGGCCACCCGCATTGCCGACCCGGAATTCATCAACCTGCTGCACGACAACACCAACTCCATTCTGCTGATTGAAGACGCCGAGGAGCTGCTGGCCAAGCGCGACGGCCACGGCGGCAACGCCGTGAGCAACCTGCTCAACCTCTCCGACGGCCTGCTGTCCGACGGCTTCCACATCCAGATTATCTGTACTTTCAACGCCGACCTGGCCCGCATCGACAAAGCTCTGCTGCGCAAAGGCCGACTCATCGCCTCCTACCGCTTTGAGCCGCTGGCCCTGGAAAAAGCCCAGGCCCTGGCCACGGAGCTCGGCCTGACCGAGCCCATCCTAGAGCCCACGTCTTTGGCTGAGCTTTACAACCGCGAAAAAACCGATTTCATCAGCGAATTCAAAACACCCGGCCGCATCGGTTTCAGCCGATAAAGTAAGCTCAACAATACAAAATTGGTACAAAAACAGTCAGCTTTTGGCACAAACAAAAAGCCCGCCCTGCATAGCGCAGGGCGGGCTTTTTGTTGATTTAACGGACGCTGGACTACTTCGCGCCGAAGAAGAAGTCGGCTTCAATCTGCGCGTTCTCGTCGGAGTCTGAGCCGTGCACGGCGTTGGCTTCGATGCTCTTGGCGTACTTCTTCCGGATGGTGCCTTCGGCGGCCTGGGCGGGGTTGGTAGCGCCGATGAGGGTGCGGAAATCGGCCACGGCATTGTCCTTCTCCAGCACAGCCGCTACGATGGGGCCGCTCGACATGTAACGAACCAGGTCGTTGTAGAAAGGACGCTCGGCGTGCACCGCGTAGAACTGGCCGGCGCGCTCGGCCGTGAGGGTGAGTTTCTGAAGCTCCACGATGCGGAAGCCGCCTTCTTCCATCATGTTCAGGATGCCACCAATGTGGTTTTCCTGTACAGCGTCGGGCTTAATCATCGTGAATGTGCGGTTGGTGGCCATGGGCAGGGGAAATCAGGTAAAAATGAAAAGTTGAAGCTGCAAAACTACCACATCCCCGGCGGGCACCCAACCCGGTGGTTCTTAGCTGCGCCGTAGCTCAGGGCAAAATGCTCATTTCCCAATCGTCGAGGGAGATTTCACCAGCCCCGGACTCCCTAATGCCCACCGTTAGCACATCGATGGCCGCGTGTGGCGCAGGCAGGGTAAACGCAGCACCCAGCGGCTCCCACTCGCCGGGTCGGGTGGCCCGGCACACCACCGTTTGCTGCCAGTAAGGCGGTGCCCCAGCCTCCAACGCCAAACTGACCACCAGCACAGCTCCGGCCTCGCTGCCAGCCTGGTACCGCGCCGAAAAAAGCAGTTGCTGACCAGCGCGCAAACCGAGTTGAGCTACCGTCTGGTGAAAAGCCAGCCCCGTGGCCCTACCGCCAGCAAGGCGGGCAGCCCGCCGCCCCGATGCGGCAGGACCCGCCGAAATACTTGCCGTATTGAGCCACATTATGGTATCGAGTGGGGTTTCCATATCGGTGCGCAGCTGCCAGTGAGCCACCAGCGGCACTTTTCGGATGCGCCACAAACTCAGTCGGCCGTTGTTGGCGATGGGTTGCAGGTAGGCGGCGATGCCCGGGTAGCGGTTCACGACTTCCTGGGCGTAAGTCGCGTTTTGCGTAATCACGTAGTCGGCCGGCAGCGACAGTGCGGCCCGAACGTTTGCTGCCGATAAATCCTGGGCTGACTTTCGGTTCTGGAGCATGGTCCAGCCCCGGCGGTGGGCCAGCAGCAAGGGCAGGTTGTAGGAGTAGGCATCAAGCACCAAAATCGTGGCCGTATGCGGCACGCCCAACGAATCGAGCCACCGGGCACTCGAGGCAAAATTGTCGCGGGTGAGCACGCTCTTGTCGGTGGCAAGGGGCGTAATGCGGCGCAACTGCTCGGCCCGGGCTTTCCACGCCGCCGTGCCGCTCAGCAACAGCGTACCCGCCATAATCGCGAGTTGGGCTGGCCGCCGCTGGGTCAGGCGTATGCTGGCTACGCTACCCGCAAAAGCCAGCACTAGCGGCAGGAAGAACGTGTCGAGCAGGTAGTAGTCGTGGATGGCAAATTGCTGCCCCATCAGCACGTAGTAAACCAGACCACCGGCCGAGAGCGCCAGCCAGTGCCCAACCCATTCATTGCGAAACAGCCGGCGCCCCTGTTGCCCCACTAGCGCCCCGCCGGCCAAGAGCAGCAAGAGCCACTGCGGCTTGCTGAGCAAGCTCCACAGCCAGTACTCGCGGACCGTTTGGGTCACTTCCACCGCCTGGGCCCACGAGGTGAAGGAGCGCGGCCGCGCCAGAAACAGGGCACCATGGTAGGCCTGGTTCAGGTGTTCGTTATACTGAAATTCGGCTATCAGCAGCGAAAAGGCGGTTCCATAAATAACCAGCAACGCTCCCCGGCCCACCAGCGCCGGGCGCTGGGACTGCAGAAGCACCACGTGGCCGAGCGTGCACAGGAGCGGCAAGGCGAAAGGTGTACGCATGGCCGCGGCCAACGTCAGCCACGCCACAGCCACTACCAAGTGCCAACGCGCTTCTCGTGATTGGTTATCAGCCTCCAGAGCCAGATAAAACCAATAATACCCTGCCAGCGCCGCCGCCGCAGCTGGCACCGAAGGCAGGAAATTGGCCTGATAAAACACATAAATGGGGCTGAAAAAAGCAAACAGCGCGACTATCCCTCCCTTGAGGGCCGAGCCGCTGGCGCGCCGCACCAGCGCAAAAAGGGCCCGCAGCCCCCCTAAGCCAGCGGCCAATGTCACGCCCCGCATCAGGCCGGGGGCCTCCTGGCCGGTGAGGCCCATGAGCAGGGCGGCCAGGTAGGCGGGCAGCGGGAAGCCAGCGCCGGTCACGCCGTCGTCGGTGAGGAGATTGAAAGTGGCCGGAAGAAAAAAATTATAGCCCCGTTCGCAAAATTTTACGGCGATGGCCAGCCAGTCGGCCTGCGACCAGGCATGATTGAACGACGGATAGAGGCCGATGGAGTCGTGATAAAACCAGACGCTCAGGGCCAGCAATAGCACCAGCAGGGTTAGCGGAGCCATTCCGCGGCCCGCCGCCCGCCTGCTTAAAAAGGAAAAAATGCTCATTATTTGCCCTGGACGAGAAGGCAATATTGGCGAAAAAACCGCTGTTTCAACGGCCTTTTTAGCTCAACCTTTATTCAGATTTGGGAGAACCTTCCAAGGGGGGCTGGCTGTTAAGAAAAGATTTCTTCCGACTTTTGCCGCCCGATTTATTCGTAAGCCACCGGCCCTCAGTTCCTTTTTGGGCCATTCACGTTGTCGATGTCCACTTCCATATCCGCCCTGCAGGCGTTGCTTGCGCAGCCCAAGCAGGTTGTTATCACCACCCATCACAAACCCGACGCCGACGCGCTGGGCTCGTCACTTGCCTGGGCCGGCTATCTCAAACAAAAAGGCCACCACGTCACGGTGGTTACCCCTTCCGACTACCCCGCGTTCCTCAACTGGATGGAGGGCAACGACGAAGTGGTGGTGTACGACAAGCGGCAGAACGACCGGCAGGTGCGCGACCTCATCGCCCGCGCCGAGGTTATCTGCTGTCTCGATTTCAGCTGCCTGGGCCGCATCAATGAGTTGGGCGAGTACATCCGGCAGGCCAGCGGCACCAAGGTGCTCATCGACCACCACCAGGAGCCCGAGGACTTTGCCGACATCGTTTTTTCGGTGCCCAGCGCCGCCGCTACGGCCGAGCTGATTTTTGAAATCATCCGCGACCTGGGCGACCAGGACCTCATCACTAAAGGCATCGGCGAGGCCCTGTACGCGGGCATCATGACCGACACAGGCTCGTTTCGCCACCCCAGCACCTCGCGCAACGTGCACCTCATCATTGCCGAGCTCCTGAAGGTCAACATCGACCTCTCGAAGGTGCACCGCCTCATCTACGACTCGCATTCCGAAATCCGCCTCCGCTTCCTGGGCTTTGTGCTGAAGGACAAACTGGTGGTGAACCGCGAGTACAACACGGCCTACATCGCCATCACGCAGGACGAACTGCGCCAGTACCAGAGCAAAACCGGCGACACCGAAGGCCTGGTCAACTACGCGTTGAGCATCGAAGGCATCAAGTTCGCGGCCGTGTTCATCGACCGCGGCGTGGCCGTGAAGATTTCCTTCCGCTCGGTGGGCAACTTTTCCGTGAGCGACTTTTCGCGCCGGCATTTCGAAGGCGGGGGGCACCACAATGCGGCCGGCGGCATCAGTTATTTGCCCCTCGATGCAACGGTGGAGCGCTTCCTGAGCATCCTTCCCGAGTATAAGGAGCAGCTAACGGGCGTACCTGCCGCCGTAGCGCCGCCGGTGGCGTAACTTTGAAACGTTTCTGATTCCTCACTTCTTTCTTTTTCATGCGTTTTTCCTCCCGCTCTGCGCGGCAGTTGGCCCTGGGGGCCAGCCTGCTGGGCTTCGCTTCCCTCACGGCCTGTAACAAAGGCGGCGGTGACTTTGCCAAAACCAAATCCGGCATCGAGTACAAGATTTTCAAGAAAGTCGGCAACGATTACGAGCGGCGCGATGTGAGCCCCGACGGCGACCCGACCTACAAAGACCGGGTGGGCAAGTTCCTGCTGGGCAACATGCAGTACCGCACCGGCAAGGACTCGGTGCTGCAGAACACCCGCCGCGACGTGGGCCTGCCCGTGCCGCTGCCCCTGCTCGAGCTCAAGCAGAAAGGTGCTCCCGACGAAGCCCTGTCGATGCTGCAGCCCGGCGACAGCGGCGTGTTCCGCTTTCAGGTTGATTCGCTCATCAAGCCCAAGTCGGGCCAGCCCGTGCCCAAGTTCCTGAAGAACGGCGGCAACGTGGTGATGATGTACGTGGCCACCACGCCCAAGCTCATCACGCAGGAAGAAGCCCAGGCCATGCAGCCCGAGCTGCAGAAGCGCGCCATGGCCGCCCAGATGAAGCAGCGCATGGCCTCGCCCGAGTATGCCAAGCAGATGAAAGAACAGGCAGATGCCCAAGCCAAAGCCCTGGCCGCTCCGGCCGTGGTAGCCCAGCTCAAGAAGGACGACGCCGTGCTGCAGGACTACATCAAGAAAAACAACCTGAACATGAAGAAGACGCCCTCGGGCATCTACTACCAGGTCCTGAAGCCCGGCACCGGCCCCACGCCCAAGCCCGGCCAGACGGTGAGCGTGAACTACAACGGCACGCTGCTCAGCGGCAAGCTGTTTGACTCGTCGGAGAAAACCGGCAAGCCAATTGACTTCCCAATCGGCCAAGGCGCCGTGATTCCTGGTTGGGACCAAGGCATTGCGCTACTCAACAAAGGCAGCAAGGCCATCCTGCTCATCCCCTCCTCGCTGGCCTACGGCACGCGCGGCGCAGGTACGGACATCCCCGCCGACGCGCCCCTGCGCTTCGAGGTGGAGCTAGTCGACGTCCAATAGTCTTTTATTGTTTCTGAATTCCGGCCAACGGGCGGCACGGCACAGCTGCCAGCGCCTCCGTTGGTCGGAATCCTTTTATCCCCTTCGCCATGAAATACCTTCTGCTCCGTTCACGCTTGCTGGTGCTAGCGGCGAGCCTGCTCCTGGCGGCCCCGGCCCTGTGGAGCTGCAACACCGAAACTGCCTACCAGAAAACGTTGCGTGAGCACGAAGACCAACTAAAAGCCATCGACGAGGATACGATTCAGCATTACCTGACGCGCAATAAGCTGATGACGAATGCAGTGCGGACCAACTCGGGCCTGTACGTGGTTACGCTCACAGCGGGCCAGGGCACGCCCATTACGGCCGGCAAGCAGGTAAGCGTGAAGTACGTTGGCCGCATTCTGAGCAACGGCGCGCACCCCGAGTCTTCGGGCTACCCGGCTTCGCCCGGCGACAGCCGCTACCCGCAAGGTGCTATTTTCGACAACTCGTCGGAGAACCACACCGCCTGCGGCTGCGCCGTCTTCACAGCGGGCAGCGGCGCTATTGCCGGTTTCAGCGAAGGGCTGCTGCTCATGCGCAAAGGCGACCGCAAGCTGTTGCTCATTCCCTCGCGCCTGGCGTACGGCCCTTCCGGCCAAACGGGCATTCCGGCCGACGCGGCCTTGATGTTCGACGTGGAAGTGCTCGACGTTTTTTAATGCCTTCGCCGTGAGTTGGTTTGCTGGCCTGAAACGCCACCTAAGTAGCGTGGCGTTGGCACTTGGGCTGTGGCTCGTCGCTACAGCTGCAAGCGCCCAGACTGCCCCAAAGCCCGTGGTGCCCTCCACCCCAAGCGCCCCAGCCACCGGCTCCGATACAGCGCACCTCGTTCCGCAGCACACGCGGAGCGGGGTGCGCTTTGTGTTTCGGGAGCGCGGCACCGGGCCGCAGGCCAAGGCCGGCAGCCGCGTGGCCGTGCGTTACACCGGCTTCCTACCCGATGGCCATATTTTCGATGCGACGGCCGCCTCGGGCGGGCCGCTTCGGTTTCGGGTGGGCCGGGGCGAGGTTATCCTGGGCTGGGACGAACTGCTGCCCCTGCTGCCAGCGGGCTCGCGGGTGCGGGCCTGGATACCGGCGGCGCTGGCCTACGGCACCACCGGCGTGCGCGACCCCGATGATGAAAGCCGTTACTTGATTCCACCCAATACCGAACTCGTGTTTGAGCTGCAGGTACTGAGCGTGCGTTAACTCCCTCCTGGATACTGACCAACTTTCTTCTATGCGATACTTCCTCCTGAGCGCTGTTTGTGCGCTGTTCGCTTTTTTGCAACCTGCCAGCGCGCAAACGCCGGGCGCGGAGTTTTCCCGCTTGCCCACGGGCACCGAGTACCGGCTGTTTCGGAAGGACGCGACGGGCCGTTACCTGCCCCACCCGCTGGCTGCTACCGATGCACCGTATGCCAGCCGCGTTGGGCAGGTGCTCACGGTCTTCCTGGAATTCCGCACCGGCCGCGACTCCCTGCTGATGAAGTCGCGCCAGATGCAGCCCACGCCGCAGCCCGTAGCCCTGCCCGACAAGCCCGAGGTCGGTAGCCTCGAAGAGGCGCTGGGGCTGCTCCTGCCCGGCGACAGCGCCGTGTTCCGCTTCCCGGCCGATACCATATTTGCCAAGACCTTCCGCCAGCCCGTGCCCCCGTTTATTCGCAAGGGCGGCAACACCATGCTCGTGTTTGCCAGCGCCCGCGAGCTGCTCACCATGGCCGAAATGTCGGCGCGCCAGGAGAAGCTGCAGGCCGAGTACGCCAAGCAAGCCAAAGCCGCTGCCGTAGCTCAATCGGCCAAAGACGCCGCCAAAATCCAAGCCTACCTGAAGAAGAACAAGCTGGTGGCCAAGAAAACGGTTGGCGGCACCTACTACATCATAACCCGGCCCGGCAAGGGCCTACCGCCCAAGAAAGGCCAAACCGTGCGTGTGCTCTACCGCGGCACCGTCTTGGCCACGGGCAAAGAGTTTGATTCCTCTGCCAAGCACGGCAATGAGCCCATTGCGTTTGCGCTCGGCACGGGCCAGGTTATTCCGGGCTGGGACCAGGGCATTGCCATGCTCACCAAGGGCAGCAAAGCCGTGCTGCTCATCCCTTCTCCCCTGGCCTACGGCCCCCGCGGCGCGGGCGCCGACATCCCGGCCAACGCCGTGCTTCGCTTCGAAGTTGAGCTGGTTGATTTCAAGTAGGGCGTTATAAAATTCAGCCCAAGTAAAAGCCCCAGTGCGTGCCCTCTTTGGAAGGACCGCCGCCGGGGCTTTTACTTGGGCTGAAAGTGCCTTACTCTGCCAGCACTTGTGAGAGAATATCCAGCGAGCGAATCTCGCCTAGCTGCTCCACGTGCAGCTGGTAGTAGCGAATGAGCACATTCAGCAATTCGTGGCGCACGCGGCCGTTGGGAATGGTGCTGGTGGCCGGGTCCTGCAATAGCTCGTCGAAGTAACCCTCAAACTCGCGCAGGCGCAGCGTGGCCGGGCCGGTAGCGCCCTTGGAAGTAGCCGCGTGGCCGGCCATGATTACCTGGTCGGTGAGTTCGCCCCCCGAGCTTACCCCAAAGCCCAGGTAGGTGGCCAGGCGCAGCAGAAAGACCAGGGCAAAGTTTTCGCTGCCCGTGGTCTGCTGGTCAAACGCCAGAATGGAGTTGTACAGAAATTGGAAGAGGGGTTCGTTTTGCTCTTCTTCGCGCACGGCCCGCCCCACCACTTCGGAAAGAAACAGCACCACGCTGCTTTTCTGCACCTCATAGGGCAGGCTAACGAAAGGCTCCGAACACCGGAACTCGGACAGGCGGGTGAGGCCGCTGCTGCCCCGTGCCACGTAGGCCACCAGTTCCAGCAGCGTAAAGGGCTGAAACAAGGCAATGCGGCCTGGCGGCTTGGCCTTGCGCACGCCGTTCACGATGTAGTTCTGCACGCCCAGCCGCTCGGTGTAGACACGGGCAATGATGCTCGTTTCGCGGTATTTCAGGTAGCTGAGGACGATGCCCCGGGTTTTGATTAACATCTTAAAAGGGAACGAGAACGAATACTAAGTGATGAAGAATTGGGCTATGCGCCTCGTTCACTCTCACTATTCATTCCTCATTTTGATTTTATTTGCTGAGCACCGCTACTTTGCTCACGCAGCCGTTTTTGCCATCGGCATCCGTCGATAGTACGAGGTACGTGCCCGAACGGACGCGTTGGCCGTCGGGGTTGGTCATGTTCCAGGTTACGGTGCCGCCGTTGGCCTTGGTGGCGTACACGAGGTGCCCGGCCACATCGGTAATCTTCACCACTGCATTATTGGCCAGGCCGGTAATGCCCACCGTGCCGGTAAACTCGGGCCGCACCGGGTTGGGGAACACGGCCGTGCACTTCGGGCTGCCTTCCGTAACGGTGGCCGCGCCGCGGTAGGTTACCACGCCGCCGTCGGTGGCCACCCAGACTTCGCCGGTCTTGTCGTTCACCTTCACGTCAATGATGCGGTCGGATGGCAGCGGGCTGTTGGCGGTGGTGAAGTGCAGCAGGGCTTCGTCGGCATCGGGGCTGAACAGCCACAGGCCGTGGTCGGTACCGAACCACTTGCGGTCGCCGCCGTCCACGGCCATGGTCCGCACGGCCTCGCTAAACAGCGCGGGAAAGTTCGCTCCCTCGCCCCGCGTCACCAACGGCAGGGTAAACCCCAGGCTGGACCCAAACGGCCCGCTGGGGTCGTTAAAAACCGCTACGCCTTTGATGGTAGCGGCCCAGATGTACCCCCGCCGGTCTTTGGCCAGCTCATAGATTTGGTTGTCGGGCAGGCCGGATGCGGTGGTAAAAAACCGCGGCTGGTTGGGTTTAGCCGTGGCGGGGTCGACCGCAAAGATGCCCAGGGCGGCTCCGGTAGGGTCGGTTTTGCGCGACACCGATACCCATGCAAAGCCATTGTCGTCCAGCACAATGCGCTCCAGCGCTTCAAACCCAGACACCCACGGAATGGTCCGCCAAGTGGTGGTGACCGGGTCCAGGATAAACAGGCCCGAGGTATTGGGGCGCAGGTGCCGATTTACCACCCACACCTTGCCGGTGGCGTCGGCGGCCACATCGGTCACCTCCACCCGGTTCTTGTTGCCAAAGGTGCCCAAAAGGGGGCTGCCGGCCGGGGTGCCCTCGCCAAACTGACGAAACTGCCCAGGCCCTTTCCACTCCAGCAGCCCACCGCCGTAGGCCGCCACATACAAGGTGCCATCGGGCGTGCGGGTGCCACGGGAGGGGCTCTGCAAGTCCGGAAAATTGGTGGCCGGGAAAGCCGCGGGCGTAAAATTGGTCCACTGCCCGTTGGCAAATTCGTAAAAGCCCAGTCGAAAGCCGTTGGGCAAATACCGCTCGGAGTAGCCCCCGGTGAACACGTCCACCTTGTTGGTGTGAGCATCGGCCAGAATGCTGAAGGCCAGTCCCGTTTCGGGACCGTTGGGCACGAAGCGCTCCGGCACCTGGCCGGAACCGGGGCGCACTCGCTGCAAGCCGTTCTGGTAATTGGCCACGTAATAGCTGCCGTCGCGGGAGCGCACGGCATCCTGCGTGTACGTACCGGGCGTAGGCGGCACCACGACAGTCACCACGCCCGTGCGCTCGATGCGGCGCACCCCGGAAATATCGTCGATCACCAGCACCCCAATGCTGCTGGCGCGTAGCTTTCGGAACTGGGGAGTGTAGGTATTGGGCACGGCGCGCCACGCGCCGGGCGTGCCCGGAATAAACTTGTACACCGCCGCCCCTGCGCCCTCTACGGCGGCATATACTTCCCCGCCATAAGCGGCCAGGAAGGGATAGACGTGCTGCGCCGGATTGGCGCTCAGCGGCACCGGCTGGTACCGGGTCCAGTTGCGGTAGTCAAGCAGGTTGCTGGTGAGCTGGCCCCGCAACAAGCCGGCCGAGGTTGCCGCATAAAGCGCGCCGTTGGCCACCGCGGCGTCGTACACGGCCACGACGGTGCCGCCGGGGCCAATGTTGCTGTAAGTGTCGCTGATTTCGAGCTTAGTCAAATCCACCACCACCAGGCCAAAGCTGGTCGATACGTAAGCCTTGCCAGCCCCAATCGAAACCTGGTTGATTTCCTTGGTGCCCTGAATCGACTTGCGTAGCACATCGTTCAGGTTGCGCACGCTGCCGTTGGGCCGCAGAATGTCGAGGTTGCTGTTGCGGTAAGCCAGCACCGTTTGCTGGGTTACCGAATCGTAGGCCAGGGCGGCCACGCCCACGTCGTTCAGGCCATCCCGCCGCGAAAGCACCTGAGTGGTGTTAAGCTTTTTATCCAGGAAATAAAAGGCGTTCTCCGTCGCCACATACACCCGGTCGCCGGCGTCTTCGAGGCGCAGGGGGCGGTTGGTAGGCAGGTGAAGCTGCCAGTCGCCGTAGCCAGCTGTGCTCTGCGCCCCCACGGTTTGGGCCAAGAAAAGCAGCCCAACCAGCCCCAGCCAACAACGGAAAATGTGCAGCATACGCTCAGCAAAAACACGGTTTAAGTAGAAGCAGCCAGGCTGCCTTTGCCAACGCAGGGCTCCGCCCTTTAGTGCGCGGCGGCCGAGCGCGCCTCCGGAGCCGGGGCTTTGGCCTGCATGCCTTCCAAAAAGCATGGCCGGCAGCGGGCCTCGTACGAGTCCGTTTCGCCGAGCAGGACCTGGTTTTCGCTGGCCGCGTTGCGATACGAGTAAGAAGCAATTTCGCCGCAGCACACGCACACGGCGTGCACCTTGGTCACGTATTCGGCCGTGGCCAGCAGCGCCGGCATGGGCCCAAACGGGCGGCCGAGGTAGTCCATGTCCAGCCCGGCCACGATGACCCGGGTGCCGTTGTTGGCCAGTTGCTGGCACACGTCCACCAGCGAGTCGTCAAAAAACTGTCCTTCGTCGATGCCCACCACATCTGAGCCGGCCGCCAGCAGCAGGATTTCCGAGGCAATGGCCACCGGGGTAGAGCGGATACGGGCCGCGTTGTGGCTCACCACGTCGTCGACGTCGTAGCGGGTGTCGACGGCGGGTTTGAAAATCTCGACCTGCTGCCGCGCAATGCGGGCGCGGGTAAGGCGGCGAATTAGTTCTTCGGTTTTGCCCGAAAACATGGAGCCGCAGACCACTTCTATCCAGCCCCGGCGCGGGGCGTTGTGGCGATTGCCAACGCGGGGTTCAATAAACAAAGTACAGGCGGGCTTGGGGAGGTTTAGAAACCTAAAGTTAGGAACGAACTGCAGAGCATAAAGCATGGCTGCAGTCCGGGCCTACCCGCTGCTCAGGCAAACGTCTTGACCGCCTGCGATTCCACTATTGGGCTGGCGTAGTCAATAATTTTGACGCGCCAGCGTTGGGGTTCAGCCGTACTGCACGTGGGGCAGCTGCGTAGCGTCGGGCACTCGGCCCACTACCTCGCCCGCCAGCAAGCGGGTTTGGCAGGTTAGCCGCTCGTTGGACAGCAGCCGCCCAGCAGCCCGGTAGCGTAGCTCGGCATCGGAGGGCGGGCTCAGGTTTTCCATGCCCTGTCGCACCTGCAGGCGGCAAGTGGTGCAGCGGCCTTTGGCCCCGCAGGCGTGCATCCAGTCGTGGCCAGCGGCTTGCAGCGCGGCCAGCAGCGTAGCGCCGGCGGGCACCTCCATGGCCGCGCCCGGCAAGTTTTCAATCGTTAACAGGGCCATTTGTGCCTAACTTCGGCCACCGAAACACGGCCTTTTTATGAACGACAAATATAGCCTCGCCAAGTGCGCGCAATACGGTCGCCGGTTGGCCGCTCGTCTCTGCGAACAGCACTTCGGCGCTCAGCCCACCGCCACGCTCGATGGGCCCGCGGTGCTCAAATTCACGCCGGTCCGCCAGGTCAACTTACTAGTAGTACGCCAGTTATTGGGCCAGTGGCAAGCCGAAACCGCCCGCCTGCGCAGCCCTTATTTTGATTTTGAGGCGGCGCCCGTGCAAGCGGCGCTCACGCAGTTTATGAATGTGCTGTCGCGGCACATCAGCCTGGGCCGGACGGCTTTCGAGCCCTTGCTGGCTCAAGCCGTTGCCGATACGCTGGGCATTGTGGCCGACCCGGTGCATAGCTTCCAGCACCTGCTACTAGGCAAAGCAGAGTCTTTTACCCTATCAGGCCTGCGCGACAACCTGCGCTATATCGACATCGACAAACCTTTTTACCAGGGCTTTGTCGACAGCCTGCCGGCCAGCAGTGAGCTCAGCGGCGATTTTCTGTCCCACCGCTTCGAGCTGTACCATGCCGCCAACTACAAGGGCCTCCAGACCATGCAGCGCCTGGTAACCGAGTTGAGCGCCCTGCTGCCCCTCACCACTGCCGATTTGCTTGAGGATGGCCCGGTATCAGCTATTTCGGCTCCAGCAGCGCCCGCACCGGAAGCAGCCCCTGCTAAAGCTCCCGAACCCACTCCGGTGGCCGTGCCCACGTTTGTAGCTTCCCCTGCCGTGGTAGCCCCTTCGCAGCCTGTTGTTCCTGCTCCAGCTACCCCAGCAGTTCCAGAGCCGGTTGCCGCGCGGGCGGTACCCACGCCAGCAACGCCGGCCCGGCCCCTGCCGCATACCGAAACGGCCAGCGTACCTCTTCACGAAAAGCTGAAAGCCGGACAGCCCGCGGCTGCCCCCCTGGCCGAAACCTTGCGCGCAACCGCCACGTCAGCTCAACTTGCCGAACGCCCCGGCCCCAAAGTCGAGTCCCTGCGCGAAGCCATTTCCATCAACCAGCGCTTCAGCTTTATCAATGAGCTGTTCAACGGGGAAAACATGGAATATCACGCCGCTATTCAGCACCTCGATTCGTTGCCTACGGCCGATCAAGCCCGCGCCTATGTTACCGGTGACTTGTCGCAGCGCTACGATTGGAGCCGCAAAGAGGAGCACGTCAACAAACTTCTGAAGCTCATCGAGCGCAAGTTTGCTTAGCACCTCGTCGGCGTCGAAGTCGCCCCTGCTCGGACCTCGGCTCCGCCACTGGCTCCTGCCATGGTTGCTAGCAATGGCCGCCCTGGCCAATTTGGCTTACCCGATGTACGTGCACTTCGATTTCTCGCATTCGCTGGATACGCGCAGCTACCTGCGCATGGCCGCAGGGCGTTTCGATAGCGTAAAGGTTACGCACCGCTACCGGGTGCTGGTCCCTGCCGCCGCTGCGGTAGTAGCTGCCCCTGTTTCTAAAATATACGGGCGAATATGGCCCCAGCGCCCAGCTGGCTTGTGGCCCCTGCGCTTTGCCTTTTACCTTGTCAATTGCCTGCTGCTGGCTGCTGCCGGAGCGTGTTGGTTCAATGGGGCCCGCCTAGCCGGTGCCTCTCCGCCCGCCGCGGCCCTGGCCATGCTGGCCGCACTCACCAGCCGCTGGGCAGAATACGCCGCCGGGCTGCCCCTTACTGATAGCCTCTATCTGCTGGTTTTTGGCTTGGGCTATTATGCCATCCGGCGTGGACCCCGTGGCGCCTGGGCCTTGGCAATTGCCCTTGTACTTGGGCCGCTAGCGAAAGAATCCTTCTTCCTGTTGCTGCCTTGGTTGTGTTGGTTTGGTCGCAAAACCTTGGCTTGGCCCAAGCAGATACTGGCGCTGGCCGGCGGCGTATCAGCCTTAGTCGCCGTCCATCTTTTCGTAGACAACCATCTTGACACTAATACCACCGCATCTGTTACCAATGCCTTCCAGCACCTGGAGAACATCGTTTATTCGATGCATCGGGCCGCTTCCGCCAAGGGAATAGGCGAACTGCTCAGCGTTTTCGGCCTTTATACCTTGGTTATTCCCATTGCCTTCTACTTGAGGAAAAGTAGCAGAGCCCATTCAGAACCAATATTCTACGCCTCTTTGGGCTGGGCTGAAATTGGTTTGCTTGCAGTTGTAGCCATTCATATGCTGCTTTCCGGCGATTTGGGTCGGATGGGCTACCTCGCTGCGCCTGTGTTTTGCTCAGCTTTGGCGCTGGTCTTCACTCACTGGCGTCGCCTCGTCCGCACCTGACTCATCCAGCCCTGCCCCCTTTTGCAGCCCCATCAGCGCCAGCCCCAATAGCAGCGGCCACACGGGCACTAAAAAGCGCGCCGCGCCCAATGGGCCGGTCAGTAATGCTACATACAGCAGAAGCCCTAACGCTATCCAGCGCCCGTAGCGCAGCCCTGGTTCGCTGTGCTTCAGCCGCAAAAAGCCGCGCGCAGCCAGCACCAAACGTACCACGTTTGCCAGCAGCACCCAGCCCAGTAAACTTAGCATCGCCGACGGCATATGGCACAAGGCTTGCAACAAGCCGCCGGTTTGGGCCTGAGCCAGCAAACCTGAGCCATTAGATGGCTCCAGCCGCAGAAATTGAGTAATATCGAATCTGCCGGGGTCTAAAAACAACGCCGCCATTCCCTGCAAGTGCTGCCTTGCATACACTGCAGGGTGGGCCCACAGCGCCGCCCCGGCACGCGTGCGAATTACATGTTGCCGTGTCGCGAAATCGGGTTGTTTATTAGCCTCCTGCAAAACGCTGGCTACCCATTTCTCTTCCGCCGCCGGCCCCTCGGCTTGCCTCACTACCCCAGCAGCGTTGTAATGCAGCAAGTTGATTTCGGCAATGCTTGAGAAGTGAAAATACCCCGTCCGCTCCTTATTCCAGCCCATGTAAAGCACCACCACCACCAATGGAATCAGCCCTATAAACACAAAGTCTAGCCGCCTTCCCCGCGAAGCCAGCCACATTCCCAGACCAGCTATTACACACGCTAAGGGATAGAAAACCGGTTTTAGCAGCAATGCCACAATTGTGGCGCCAGCTACCCCCGCAAAATACTGCTTCCGCTGAGTTCGAATAAATCCCAGTCCTGTTGCAATCATTACCACTACTGCCGTTTGCAGCAGCATTTCGCTCATCACAGCATTCGCATAAATAAGTTGAGCTGGAAACGACAGCACAACAACCAAGGCTCTTGCCCACTGCCTAGCTTTGGGCCGCGCCCTTCTAGCCCATAATGACAGTACTAACCCAATATTGAGCAAACTCAATAAGTTTTGTAACCCCAGCAATAACGCTGGACGAGTCATTCCTCCTCTAAGACCCAGCACTGCCAGCGGATAGCCCAATGGCCGAATCGTGAACTCCTGAACGGCTTGTCCGCGTGGTGGCAGGCCCAGCCACGGCTTGGCATAAAGCTTCCCATAAACCCGAAAGTTCTCGGCGGCCTGTAAGTATCTGCCCGAGTCGGGAAAGTCCCAAGTGCCCTTATGCAACACCCAACCCAACGCCAGGATGTGGGCCCCAACTAATATTGACCACACCCAGCTTGGCACATGCCCCCGTCCCATCAACGCAATAGGTCTTGCTTACGGTATGCGTCCAACGCCAGCAGACTAAAAAGCAAAATCGTAAACGACCATAACGAAGATCCCCCGTAACTGAAAAATGGCAGCGGGATACCCACAACTGGTGCCAGCCCAATGGTCATGCCCATATTCACCGTTATGTGGAAGAACAGCACACATGCCACGCAATAGCCATAGGTTCTTCCAAAGACTGATTTTTGGCGCTCTGCTACATAAATAATCCGCCAGAGTAGGGTCAGATATAGCGCAATGACCACGAAGCTTCCCATCCACCCAAACTCCTCCCCTACGGTACAGAAAATAAAGTCCGTACTCTGCTCCGGCACAAAATCAAATTTTGTTTGAGTCCCTTGTAGGAACCCCTTGCCAATAAAGCCACCAGACCCAATTGCAATCTTGCTTTGTGTCACATTCCACCCCTTCCCTAATGGGTCTGCCGAAGGGTTTATCAGTATTTCAATCCGTTGCCGTTGGTGCGGTTGCAACACCTTCTTATAAAAGAAATCTACGCCTACCACCATTCCCGCTACCGCCAGCCATACACCGATTGCAAGGGGTAAATGATGACGCAATATCCGCCGGTTCACCCCGAGCACCGCTAAGAGCATCACTGTAAATGCCGCAATCAACCAAACTTTTGGCACCAATAAGGCCAATAGCAAAATAACTCCCCCAGCAGCTAGCAGCAGCAGTATCAGAGGCGACATCCCTTCGCGGAAATACGCCAGCAACAATGCGCCGAATACCAACGCCTGCCCCGATTCATTTGATGCCACAATGAGTAGTGGAGGCAATAGGGTGATACCGGCCAATACAAGCTGGTCACGCCAGTTCTGATACCGCAGGTTAATACTGGCCATAAAGCGAGATGCCGCTAGTGCAGTCGTGAATTTAGCAAATTCGGCAGGCTGTAACCGCACCGGTCCAAGCTCCAACCATGAGCGAGAACCCGCAATAGGCCTGGCAACAAACATTGTTAACAGAAGCAGTACTATCATGCCCGCATACATGGCATATGCCAATGTATCATAGGCTTTATAGTCTATCACCAACAGCACGACCACTAGCACAATAGCGGTAGCAATCCATAATAACTGCTTAAACCAATTAAAAGCCATAAGCTTATCGAAGCTCAGGTTGCTCAATGGGTTAGCTGGTGCATCAGGCGAATAACTAGATGCATAAATGCAAATCCATCCTATGCCAACCAGCACTACATATAGTAGCACTGTTAGCCAATCAATACTCCGACTATAACGTGCGGGTGAAACTTGCACAAATAATTACGGCTAAATAATACCTACACAAATTTACACACTTATAGCCTGTGTTGCTAGCCTAGTATGCGTTAGCCTGCTTTATCGGCTTAGGCGAGCGGGCACAAAATGCAAAACGCCCCCCGCTCGGCTGGTAAAAGCGGCGGGGGGCGTTGTTGGACAATAAGGTTGGCGGCGACCGACTCTCCCACCGGTGAAGGCAGTACCATAGGCGCACCGGGGCTTAACGGCTCTGTTCGGAATGGGAAGAGGTGAACACCCGGGCTAAAGCCACCATTGCTGGCGGGTCACTGCGTGTTCGTGCAGGACTCAATAACGTTGACATAAGGGGACAAAAACGAAGCGTGTGTTGCGCGCTCGACGAATGAATTCAATTGCTTGAAGTAGCGAAGCCCTCGGCCACTTAGTACGGCTCAGCTATTGCATTTCTGCTTGTTCACCTGCCGCCTATCCACGTCGTCATCTCCGACGGGCCTTCAATTGGGAAATCTCATCTCCAGGTGAGTTTCGCACTTAGATGCTTTCAGCGCTTATCTCGTCCCAGCGTAGCTACCCGGCGCTGCACCTGGCGGTACAACCGGCGCACCAGCGGCTGGTCCATCCCGGTCCTCTCGTACTAAGGACAGGTCCTGTCAAATTTCCAACGCCCACCACAGATAGGGACCGAACTGTCTCACGACGTTCTGAACCCAGCTCGCGTGCCACTTTAATCGGCGAACAGCCGAACCCTTGGGACCTTCTCCAGCCCCAGGACGTGACGAGCCGACATCGAGGTGCCAAACCTCCCCGTCGATATGAGCTCTTGGGGGAGATCAGCCTGTTATCCCCGGCGTACCTTTTATCCTTTGAGCGATGGCCCTTCCATGCGGAACCACCGGATCACTATATCCGTCTTTCGACCCTGCTCGGCTAGTCGGCCTCACAGTCAAGCCCGCTTCTGCTATTGCGCTCTGCGTACGGTTACCAAGCGTACTGAGCGGACCTTTGAAAGCCTCCGATACTCTTTTGGAGGCGACCACCCCAGTCAAACTACCCAGCAGCCACTGTTCTCTGGAATCCAGAGTTAGGCATCAGGCACGGCAAGGGCGGTATTTCAACGGTGGCTCCCCGAGAACTAGCGTCCCCGGCTCAGCGCCTCCCGCCTATGCTACACATGCCGAACCCAACACCAATGGCAACCTATAGTAAAGGTGCACGGGGTCTTTCCGTCCCGTGGCGGGTACTCGGCATCTTCACCGAGACTACAATTTCACCGAGCTCACGGCTGAGACAGCGCCCAGATCGTTACACCATTCGTGCAGGTCGGAACTTACCCGACAAGGAATTTCGCTACCTTAGGACCGTTATAGTTACGGCCGCCGTTTACCGGGGCTTCGATTCAAACCTTCGCACCTTGCGGCACTAAGTTCCCCTCTTAACCTTCCGGCACCGGGCAGGTGTCAGGCCTTATACGTCCGCTTGCGCGTTAGCAAAGCCATGTGTTTTTGTTAAACAGTCGCCTGGGCCTTTTCACTGCGGCTTCTCTTGGTTGCCCAAGAGGAAGCGACCCTTCTCCCGAAGTTACAGGTCCATTTTGCCGAGTTCCTTGGCCGTGATTCACTCGAGCGCCTCAGGATACTCTCCTTGACTACCTGTGTCGGTTTGCGGTACGGGTGATAATGACATTAAAACGCTTAGCAGGTTTTCTTGGCAGTCGGATTAGGCACACTATCCGCGTGTCCCGAAGGACGTGCGGTACTATCAGCGTTCGGCTAGGTGGGCGTACTTAACTACCCTCCCAATACCTACGGCCTTCAACGGGCACTTCCGTCCGCCCGCGGTGCTTTCACTTCTGCGTCACTGCATCACTTGTCATCATCAGTACAGGAATATTAACCTGCTGTCCATCGAGTTCACCTTTCGGCTGCCCCTTAGGTCCCGACTAACCCAATTCCGATTAGCGTTGAATTGGAAACCTTAGTCTATCGGCGTGGGGGTTTCGCACCCCCATTATCGTTACTCATGCCTACATATGCTTTTCTCCACGCTCCAGCACGCCTGACGACGCACCTTCACCGCAAGGAGAATGCTCCCCTACCACGTAACCGTCTTGCAGGTTACATCCATTGCTTCGGTACCAGATTTGATGCCCGCGTATTATCGATGCCCGGTCGCTCGACCAGTGAGCTGTTACGCACTCTTTAAAGGAATGGCTGCTTCCAAGCCAACCTCCTGGCTGTCAAAGCAACTGGACCTCCTTTGTTCAACTTAATCTGGATTTAGGGACCTTAGCAGATGGTCTGGGTTCTTTCCCTCTCGGCCGGGGACCTTAGCACCCCAGGCCTCACTGCCGTGTATAGCCGCTGGCATTCGGAGTTCATCAGGATTCGGTAGGCTCTGACACCCCCTAGTCCTATTGGTAGCTCTACCTCCAACGACCTCACCACGACGCTGTACCTCAATACATTTCGGGGAGTACGAGCTATTTCTCAGTTTGATTGGCCTTTCACCCCTACCCACAAGTCATCGAAATCCTTTTCAACGGAAACTCGTTCGGTCCTCCAGTGCGTGTTACCGCACCTTCAACCTGCTCATGGGTAGCTCACCAAGTTTCGCGTCTACCCCCCCCGACTCCGCGCCCTGTTCAGACTCGCTTTCGCTGCGGCTCCTTGACTCAAGTCAATTAACCTTGCCGGGGAGGAGTAACTCGTAGGCTCATTATGCAAAAGGCACGCTATCAGGAGACGAACTCCCTCTAACTGCTTGTAAGCACACGGTTTCAGGTTCTTTTCACTCCGGTATTCCCGGTTCTTTTCACCTTTCCCTCACGGTACTAGTTCACTATCGGTGTCTGAGGAGTATGTAGCCTTAGCGGATGGTGCCGCTCGCTTCAGACGGGGTTTCTCCGGCCCCGCCCTACTCAGGGTATCGCTAGCGTGAATCAGAAGTGTCGCCTACGGGACTTTCACCCTCTCTGATGTGCTTTCCCAAGCACTTCGGCTACCTCGATTCAATCACATGTCGCGACCCTACAACCCCGGACTGGCCGTAACCAACCCGGTTTGGGCTCCTCCCCGTTCGCTCGCCACTACTTGGGGAATCATTGTTATTTTCTTTTCCTGCCGGTACTTAGATGTTTCAGTTCTCGGCGTTTGCCGCCGCGGGTCAAGCCCGTCGGCTCTTGGTTCTTCCAACCAAGGGGTTGCCCCATTCGGAAATGCGCGGATCACAGGGTATGTGCCCCTCCCCACGCCTTATCGCAGCTTATCGCGTCCTTCGTCGCCTCTCAGACCCTAGGCATCCCCCGTGTGCTCTTGCTTACTTCGCTTTCGTAATCACACTTGTAATTCCTGCATTGCTGCAGGCAAGCGCGCTACGCTTCGTTTTTGTTACCCCTTACGTCAAAGAACGTGTATCACTCTGGTATCTAGTGATGTCGAGGTTTGCTTCCTAATGAAGCAAACCGGTATTGCTGAATCCCGAACCTTTCAGACCACCTGGGCGAACCAAGTGGGCCTGCGTGGACTCGAACCACGGACCTCTACATTATCAGTGTAGCGCTCTAACCACCTGAGCTACAAGCCCGTATTCGGATTCAAAGATTATTTGAATGAAGGAAAAGACAAACGGTGTGACAACCGTAACACTACAATAAAAACTCACGAGTCGAACTGCTCCAGAAAGGAGGTGATCCAGCCGCACCTTCCGGTACGGCTACCTTGTTACGACTTAGCCCTAGTTACCTGTTCTACCCTAACCGGCTTCTGTGACGAGCACCGGCTTCAGGTCTACCAAACTTCCATGGCTTGACGGGCGGTGTGTACAAGGCCCGGGAACGTATTCACCGCGTCATTGCTGATACGCGATTACTAGTGATTCCAGCTTCACGGAGTCGAGTTGCAGACTCCGATCCGAACTGAGAACGGCTTTTCGGGATTGGCGCACCATCGCTGGTTGGCAACCCGCTGTACCGTCCATTGTAGCACGTGTGTAGCCCTAGGCGTAAGGGCCATGATGACCTGACGTCGTCCCCGCCTTCCTCACTGCTTGCGCAGGCAGTCTGTCTAGAGTCCCCGGCATGATCCGCTGGCAACTAAACATAGGGGTTGCGCTCGTTGCGGGACTTAACCCAACACCTCACGGCACGAGCTGACGACGGCCATGCAGCACCTTGCTTTGTGTCCCGAAGGAAAGCCTCATCTCTGAGGCGGTCACGCGCATTCTAGCCTAGGTAAGGTTCCTCGCGTATCATCGAATTAAACCACATGCTCCACCACTTGTGCGGGCCCCCGTCAATTCTTTTGAGTTTCACCCTTGCGGGCGTACTCCCCAGGTGGGATACTTAACGCTTTCGCTAAGCCACCGACCTTGTATCGCCGGCAGCGAGTATCCATCGTTTACGGCGTGGACTACCAGGGTATCTAATCCTGTTCGCTCCCCACGCTTTCGTGCCTCAGCGTCAGTTACAGTCTAGGCAGCTGCCTTCGCAATCGGGGTTCTGGAGGGTATCTATGCATTTCACCGCTACACCCTCCATTCCGCCGCCCTCGTCTGTACTCAAGCCGACCAGTTTCCAGGGCAGTTCCACTGTTGAGCAGTGGGCTTTCACCCCAGACTTAATCGGCCGCCTACGCACCCTTTAAACCCAATAAATCCGGACAACGCTTGCACCCTCCGTATTACCGCGGCTGCTGGCACGGAGTTAGCCGGTGCTTATTCACCAGGTACCGTCAGTGGAGGACGCATCCCCCTTTTTCTTCCCTGGCAAAAGCAGTTTACGACTCAGAAAGCCTTCATCCTGCACGCGGCATGGCTGGGTCAGGCTCTCGCCCATTGCCCAATATTCCCTACTGCTGCCTCCCGTAGGAGTCGGGCCCGTATCTCAGTGCCCGTGTGGGGGACCAGCCTCTCAGCTCCCCTAGCCATCGTCGCCTTGGTGGGCCGTTACCCCCCCAACTAGCTAATGGCACGCAACCCCATCCAATTCCAATAAATCTTTAACCACTGAGCGATGCCACTCTATGGTCTTATGCGGTATTAATCCGCCTTTCGGCGGGCTATCCCCCAGAACTGGGTAGGTTGGTTACGCGTTACGCACCCGTGCGCCACTATCTCCATTGCTAGAGACCGTTCGACTTGCATGTATTAGGCCTGCCGCTAGCGTTCATCCTGAGCCAAGATCAAACTCTCCATTGTAAAATGTTCTACACCCCGGCGAACCGGGGCTGATGTCGAGTGCGAATCCGACTCGTATTTGACGAGTTTTTATTCAATGTTACGTTTGGTTGTCAACTTGCCGAAGCAAGTCTTACCATTTGTCTTTTCCAAGCATTCAAAGAACGTGTGCCCGCTCCTATTGAGCGAACCGTGGGGCCTGGCGGCCGGTCATCTTCTCTTCCTTATTTTCCTTCTTTCGATTTGGGAGTGCAAAGGTAAGAAGAAGTTTTGAATTGTCAAGCTTTAGTAGGAAATTTTTTAATTTTTTCCTGTTTTGCTTTTCAACTCCTTCCGCCTCCTATCGAAGCGGGCTGCAAAGGTACGGCACTTTTTTCGGCTTTCACAACCTCTTTCGAAAATTTCTTTTCTAGGACTTTGCTCAGGCAGCACGAGTGGTAAGACAATCAAACCGCTTGTGAAGTTCCGTAATTGTCAAATTTTTTCAGACACTTTCTGATTTGAAGAACCCGCTGTCCGTTTGACGATTTGGGATTGCAAAAGTAGTGGGTTTTTTCGAGGCAAAAAAGGGTGGCGCTAATGTTTTCACTCCCTACAGCATGCAGCAGAGGCTTTCCGTCGGAGGGCAGCGTCTAAATCAGCGACTTACCCAGCACACTTTTTTGAGGTTTTTTAGCGAATCGGTTCAGATGCGAAGAACTCGGCCAAGTTGGGGCGGAACTGGCGGGGCCGCTGGGCTTCGTATTGCTGGATGGAGCGACCGAGTTGGGCTAGAAATGGCGAACCAATGGAGTCGTATTCGTAGGCCCCGTCGTTAATGATGCCGTCGCGGTTGACGTACAGCACGGTGCTAAGCATGAATTCGGACTGGTGGAGGGAATCGGCGAAGTAGGCGACGTCGGCGAGGTAACCGTGCGACATGCCCACTACATTATAGATATGCAGGCCGGATTGGCGGGGAAGCGTGGGGCTGCGGCCGTAGTAGAGGTACTTCTTATAAGCGTCGAAGTAGCGCGATGCGGCGTAGGGATGGAAGCCGGACTCATGCGGGGTGGCGTGGAGGTAACGGCGAAGGAAGGCGTAATCGGTCGGGGTTAGGTTAAACCGCTGGCTTGGGGGAACGGAGGCCGGGAATAGAATGCTCTGAAGCAGCGCGGTGATATCGCCCAGGGGGAGATGGTTGGCAGTTGTAAAATCGTAGGGTTCGAGGATAATGCGGCCACCGGCCTGGTGGGCGCGGCCTTTGAGGACCCGGCCGAGGGGGCTGGTGTAGGAAATAAGATTGACTTTGGCTGGCTCCTTATATAAGGTGTCGCCTTGACGGGTGTGAAAGCTGATGGGGTTGGTGTGGCGGTTGGCGGTGGTATCGCAGGGGGCGAAGCGGCGGGTGATGCGGACGTTGGGATAACCGATCTGGGCGAGGCGGTCGTTGAGGGGGCGCTGGCCCAGAAACTCGTAGAGGCGATTGTAGGCGAGGTTATCACTCACAAGGAGCATTCGCTTGATGTAGTTTCCGACGGTGGCGGCCTGGTCGGAATCGGCGGGGGCAGCGAACTGGACGGGGGTTTGGCAGCGAAAGGCGGTGCCGGTGGCCATGATGGTGCGGCGCGTTACCCCGGGCTTGTTGAGCTGATTTAGCTTTTCGAGGGAGAGAGCGGCCACCGGGAGCTTTACCAGACTGGCGGGGTTGAAGTACTGGCGGGGGTTGAGGTAGTAGGTGTGGGGCGTGAAGGTTGGACGGTTTTGGGCGTCGCGGTTGATTTGGGTGTAGATAATTTGGAGCTCATAGGTATCGGGGCGGGCTATTACTTGAGCTAGCTGCGGATTGGCGTGGAGCAAGCTATCCAGTAAGGGCGAGTTGGTGGAAGCTGCGCCCCCACCCTGCCTCTGTTTATTGAAGAGAAGAGGTATCAGACGGGTGGTAGAGGCTTGAGCTGCCAAAGCGGCGATAAGCAGCCCAAATGCTACTTCTATTATATAGTATCGATAAGCGCGCAACTGATAGGGTAATTTCATAGCAGCTAGAAATAAAAAGGGCCATGGTGTTGCCACCACGGCCCTGGGAGGCAGTTGTTATGGGAATCTAGTCGGCCAGTGGGATGAGGCGGCGGGCCAGGAGAAGGTTGGAGTCGGTTTGGCGCCAATTGTAGCCGGTGCCGAAGGGCAGGGCTTTGGGACGGTGGAGGGTGTCGGTGTAAGCGGCAGTGAGCTCGGGCTGGTAGTGCTTGGCGAAAAGGTTGATGGGGCGCTTGTATGTGCCGTAGTAATTGAACTGCCAGGCACCTTTTTGGAAGAACTTCATGGCGATGCCGGAGTCATCCTGCAGGATATAGCGGCTGTGGCGCAGCACCAGGCGGCGAACCTCGCTGAAATAAAGCTTGTGCATGAGATACGTGGCCGACTTGACGTAGGTGGTCAGCGGACCCAGCGAACGCACGAACTGGATGGGAGCCGGCTTGACTTGCAGGCCGTGGTTGCTGAGGTCGGTGGAGAAGTAATAGACGGTCTTGGGCTGGCCGTCGGGGCTGCGGAGCTTCATTTCGACGCCGGGCACGGCTTTCGGATGGGCAGCTTGGGTGGTATCGGTGGGGGCGTCGGTAAGTTGGCCGCTAGCATCGAGCTGCACGGGACGGATGGCAATGATTTGGTTGCCGGTGCGGGCGGCGAAGAGCATCATCAGCGGCAGGGCACCATCGAGCTCTACCGATTTCAGGTCCACGGCCATGTCATTGGTACGGAAAAAGCTGAAGTTGAGCACTGACCAGAGCGAGGCCTTGACGGCGGGAAACAGCTTGGGGCTTTCCAACGACGTGCGGGCCGGCACGCTGCCCACGGGCTCGAGGCCCATCAGCACGTAGGTTTGGCTGGTGGGGAACATCGTGAAGACGTTCAGGAAATCGGGGCCGCTAAAGGGGTAAAAGATGGTGGGGCTGCTGCGGTGCACTTCGTCCAGCTCGGTGCTGGCCCACTTGGTCATGCTGGTGGTGTGGGTGGCGCGGTATTTAGCCCAACTTCTGTCCTGGTCGGTGGCGAAGGCCTGCCACGCCGGCTGCGCGGCGAGCTTGGCGAGGTCGCTGTTTTGGCTGGGGCGCTGGCCGCCGAGAAAGGACGCGACGTCCTGGGCGTATGCGGTATCTGGGGCGGTGAGGCGTTTGGGCTGCGGAGCAGCTGGTGGAGTTGCGGGCTTGGTGGAATCCATGGCAGCGGCCGTAGAAGCCATGGTTTCTTCGGCGGCAGGCGCGGTTTTAGAAACCATTTCGGTTTTGGTGTTCGACTCGGAGCAAGCGGTGAGCAGAAGCAAAGCGGACGGCAGGAACCGAAGCGCAGCGGTGCGGAAGTACATTATATAGTAGCGTATTAAATACAACCGGCATCAGGGGATGAAGCCGGCAGATGAGTCCGCAAGTTACGGCAGGGCTTTAGCCTTGGACCACTGGAACAGGACGCGCGGTGCGCATGGCCAGGAAATATACCAGCAGCCCCACGCCCAAAGTGCCCAGGCCGTAGAGGGATTCGGTGGGTTTGTCTCGCAGAATAAACGCCAGCGTCCAGCCGCTCAAGCCCAGAAAGGTGAGGGGGGTGATGGGGTAGCCCCACGCACGATACGGACGCTCCAAGTCCGGCCGGCGCCACCGGAGGACGAACAAACCCAGCACAGTGAGGAAAGTAAATAGATTGAGCACAAAGCCCGCGTAAACCAGTACTTCCTTGAAGCTGGGCTTGAGCACAAAAGCCAGGGTGATGACCGTTTGGAGCAGGAGTGCACGCACGGGGATGCCGGCACGGCTGCGCGGCGCCAGCCAGCGCAACGCCGGGATGTCCTCCCCCATCGTCTGGACGATGCGGGGGCCGGCGAAAATCATGGAACTGATGGTGGAAACGAGCAAAGCCGCGATGACACCGCCCATCAACCGGCCACCCAAAGGACCAAAAAGCGAAGTTGCCGCTACAAAGCCGACTTCAACCTGACCACTCAACCCAGCCAGCGGCGTGGAGCGCAGGAACACATAGTTTAGCCCAACATATAGGAGGAGTACGACGGCGGTACCGGCCAGCAGGATGCGCGACAGGTTGCGTTTAGGATTTTCAATTTCGCCGGTGACGTACACTGCGGCGTTCCAACCGGAATAGGCGTAGCTCACATACACCAACGAAACGGCAAAGGTTGGGCTGAGCATTGCCTGCCAACCCGCGGCATCAGGCACGAAACTTAGCGGCTGCCCCTCTCCTACTACCATGCCAGCGCCAATGAAAACGACTAGTACCACTACTTTCAGGGCGGTGATAATTACTTGCATTCGGCTACCGATGCGGGTGCTGCTGCCGTGGACAACGGTTAGGAAGAGCACCACGGCTACTGAAAGCCAGGTGGGCTGCAGCGTGGGGAACAAGCTCTTGGCGTATTCGCCCAGTGCCAACGCGGCCAATGCTGTGGGCGCCGCAAAGCCCACGGTGGCCGAGACCCAACCTGATAGGAAACCCAGTGCGGGGTGATAAATCTGGCTCAAGTAATGGTATTCGCCGCCCGAACGGGGCATGGCAGCGGCCAGTTCGCCGTAGCATACGGCCCCGCACAGCGCAATCAGACCTCCCACCAGCCACAGCATCAGCAGTGCGAAGCCGCTTTGGATGCCCATCACCTGAAATCCCAGGCTAGTAAAAACTCCCGTGCCCACCATGTTGGCGATGACGATGGCCGCGCCGGTGAGGAAGGTGATTTTGTAAGGAGCGTTGAGCGAAGAAGGCATACTGAGGAACTTAACTCCTCAAAGATGCGGGCATCTGCCGGGATTACTGGTCGGTAAGCCTGTGCGTGGTATTCGCATTGCTGCTGCAACGGCTGCTAGAACTGGACTTATAGCGCCACGTAGCGTTAGGAATTATCCGTTTTAGCTCAAGCCAGTTCGCTATTTACCTTGGGCTTTTTGTAGAGCGGCACGGTGCTGCACGGCTCTCCATACATGATGCTGCTGGCTACCGGGAGCAGCTTTTGCATGATGGCAACGTAGGCGTAAGTGGGTACAGGCACGTTGCCGCAACCTTTTACTACCACCTTGGCATCGCGGTATTCTTCCGCGTCGATAGCCGCAATGGCTTCCTGGAACAAGGCTTGCTCCAAGGCATCCAAATTGCCGAACACGTAGCGGTGGGCGTGGTTTTGCAGCTTGGTGGCGAGCAGCATGTAGGCCCAGGTGGGCACAATGGCATCGGCCGAGCAGATGATGGCTACGTTCTTGCCATCGTATTGTGTCCAATCGTTGGTTTTGATGAACTCGCGGAAATCCTTTTCGCGCAGAATGAGCCCGTGGAATAGGTTTTCCTTGATGTCGTACACCACCCGCTCGCCGGGATGAATGAATTCTTCCAGATTCAGGGTAACGAGGCCGCTATTGGCGACGCGGTTGACGAAGAGGGGTTCCATGCTCGTGGGTAGTTAGTGCCTATCGAAGCAGGCGGCGTCAGGCTTTCAATGACGGGCTGCTAGTTGCCTTTCGGCGTAGTGGTATATACTTCTTTTAAATAAAACGGCTCGTAATAAGCCACGTCCTGGAATTCCTGACGGTGGTACGCCGCCACGGCCAACGCCCCTACGGATACCGCCGATGGCTCAATACCCGTCAGAAAACCAGCGTGGGGATGCTCGCCCAGCAACGCTTGAAACTTCGTAGCGCCGTGACCAAAGAATAACACGGAATGGGTAGCCAATTGTTCGGCCAGCGTGCCGGCTTCCAGCAGAAGTGGCGTGGGCGCCAGCACTTCCTCTCCTTCGCGGGTGTAAAGGGCGGCATAAACCTCCATACGCCGGGCATCCAGCATGGGGCAATACAGAAAATTCTCCGGTGAAGCGGTGCCCACGGCTACTTGAACTGCCAGCGCGCGCAGCGTGCTGATGGCTATTAAAGGAATATCCAGCGCGAAGCATAAGCCCTTGGCCGCGGCGCCGCCAATGCGGAGGCCAGTGTAGGAACCAGGACCGTCGCTCACGGCGATGGCGGCGAGGTCGCTCAACTGGTGGCCTGTATTGGCGAGCAACTGCTCAATTAAGACGGTGAGGTGCGTGGAGTGCGACTTATCAAGGCGCAGTTCCGATTGGCCGACGAGGGTGGCATCGGCTACGCGATGCAGGGCGACGGAGCAAACCGGGGACGAAGTTTCGAGCGAAAGGAGAAGCGTCGGCATTTGGATTGACACAAAAAAGCAGACCCTACTAGAGTCTGCTTTTTGTTTGGTTGAGCAAAATTACTTCGTTCCGGCCGACTTTCTAGCGCTGGCGGCCTGACCTGTGGGCTTAAGCAAAGCCGCGTACCGGTTGGGGTCGTTGAGCACCGACACAGCGGCGATGATGTTGGGGTCATCGTCGAAGCCGGCTTCGGTGCGGCCTTTCTCGAAATAGTAGCGCGATACGATTTCCTGCTCCAGCAGCTCCTTGATTTCGGGCTTGAAGCGCTGCAGGTCGTTGGCTTTGTTGACGGTCACCTTCTTGCGAATGGCTTCGAGTTCGGCTTTCACGTCGTCGTAGTGCTTCTCTTCCTTTACCTTCTTGCCAAGGTCGGCGAGGGCTTTTTCGGCGTCGGTGCTGTAGCTGAGGTTCTTGCTCTGCAAGTAGGTCACGAACTTCTGGTAATCGGTATCGGACAAATGGAAAGCACGGGCCGGCGGAATCGTAGTATGCTCGGCGCGGAAACGCGTGGCGTAGTCGAAGAGGTAGCTTTTCTGGAGCAAGGTGCGCGTGATGTCCGCGATTTCGCGGTCCTGCACTTCAATGTCCGGAGCTACGCCACCGCCGTCGTACACGGTACGGCCCGCGGTGGTCTTGAAAGCGGTGCGCAAGGAATCGGGGAACTTACCGAGCGAGCCGTCGTCGGCGCGGTGGGCGTAGTCAATTTCCTGAATGCAGCGGCCGCTGGGAATATAGTATTTGGCCGTGGTCACCTTCAGTTGCGAGTTGTAGCTCAGCGGGCGGGTGGCTTGCACTAAGCCTTTGCCGAAGGTGCGCTCGCCTACCAGCACGGCGCGGTCGTAGTCCTGCAACACGCCCGACACGATTTCGGAAGCCGAAGCCGAGCGATTGGAGGTGATGATGGCCAGCGGAATCTGGGTATCGAGGGGCTGGTCGAGGGCTTTGTAGGTTTTGTTCCACTCCGTCACCTTGCCCTTGGTGCTCACCACGTCCAGGCCTTTGTCGATGAAGAGATTGGAAATGTTCACCGCTTCGTTGAGCAAACCGCCGGGGTTGTCGCGGATGTCGAACACGATTTTCTTCGCGCCCTGCTCTTTGAGCTTGGTGACGGCGGCGCGCACTTCCCGGCCGGCATCTACCGTAAAGCCCCCGAGCTGGAAGTAGCCCACATCGCCGGTTATCATGCCGATGTAGGGCACGTTGTCCACTTGAATTTTATCGCGGGTGATGTCGATTGCCACCGGCTTTTCCTGCCCGTAGCGCGTCACCATCAGCTTCACCACCGAATTGGCCTGGCCCTTGAGGAGCTTGCTAATATCGGAGTTGCTCTTCTTGTCGACCACCACGCCGTTGATGTCGAGGATTTCGTCGCCGGGGAGCAGGCCGGCTTTCTGGGCCGGGTAGCCTTCGTAGGCGGCTTGCACCACGGTCTTGCCGTTGCGCTTCACCACCGACGCCCCAATGCCGCCGTACTGGCCGGTGGTCATGGTGCGGAAGTCCTCAATATCGTCCTCCGGAATGTAGTTCGTATACGGGTCGAGCGAGCGCAGCATGCCGTCGATGCCCGTTTTCACCAGTTTAGCGGGCGTTATCTCGTCCACATAATAGGTATTCACCTCCTTAAATAAGGTGACGAAGATGTCCAGGTTTTTGGCAATCTCGAAGTACCGCTCGTTGTCGGAAGCAGCCCGGAACGACACGAGGCCCAACGTACCGACGGCCAGGGTAGCGAGTAGTTTTTTACGGATAGTCATAAAAATACAGGTAGCAAGTAGGCGAATCTACGGGGCGGGCGGCGGAGCGAATGCTCCCACCGTTGTGCCTGATAAACGATGGATTGCGGAAATTAATTTTTTTTCCACCAACGATAGAGGGCTTTTTTCCTTACCCGTGAAGATAATACCTAGAAGAGCGACTTGATGCCCGCCGGGTTGCTCCACCAACCGATATTTATTGAGCCGATACGCCTCCCGAATGAGCCGCTTGAGGCGGTTGCGGTCGACGGCCCGCTTGAAGGTGCGCTTGCTCACACTGATGAGTACCTGCGGCGGCGCGGCCGTGGGCGCCGGGCTAGCCACCCAAACAATGCGCAGGGGGTAAACGCCGAAAGAGGAACCCTGCTTGCTAAAAAGCTCTTCGATGAGCTTCTTGCGACACAGGTGTTCCTCTTTCGGGAAGGTATAGCGCCGGGTAGGCGCTGCTCCGGTAACCCCAGCCCCCGGCTCCTTCTCCGGAGGAGAGGGCAAGCCCGGCGATTGTGGTTCTTGCATAAAGTGAGCTATTAGCTAACAGCTTTCAGCTAATAGCCTACTGCTAGCGCTTGTGCTTGCCTTCGTCGGATACGGTGAGGCGCTTGCGGCCTTTGGCGCGACGGCGGGCCAGCACGTTACGGCCGTTGGCGGTTTCCATGCGGAGACGGAAGCCGTGCTTGTTAACACGCTTGCGCTTCGAAGGCTGATAGGTACGTTTCATGGTAAGTCTAGTTTCGAGTTGGGCCGGCAAAGGTACGGGCTTTCTCTGGAAAAGGCAAGGTCCTCAGACACTTTTACCGGCAATAGGCGTGCTCGCAGTAGCTTTAGCCACTTTTACCCCCTTTCGACGATGATTCAATACCGCGTTTCCTTCGAGAACCCTCTTACGTTTTACCTCCAAATTGAGCTGACGCTGGACGTGGCGGCCGAGGCCACTGCGCCGCTGGAGCTGCAGCTGCCTGCCTGGCGCCCGGGCCGCTACGAGCTGCAGAACTTTGCCCAGAAGATTCACAAAGTAGAGGTGTTTGATGCGGCCAGCGGCCAGCCCCTGCCCTACGGCAAGCTCACCAAAGACCGCTGGGAAATAGCCAACGTGGCCGGCCGCACGGTGCAAGTGCGCTACAACTTCTACGCCCACCAGATGGACGCCGGCGGCTCCTGGCTCGACGAGTCGCAGCTGTACCTGAACCCCGTGCAGGCCTTCATGTACGTGGAGGACCGCCAGCAGGAAGCCTGCGACCTGACCCTGGCCATTCCCGAAGGCTGGCAAATAGCCTGCGGCCTCCCGCAAACCGCCCCAAATGTGCTAACGGCGCAGGATTTTGACCAACTGGCCGACTCGCCGCTCATTGCCAGCCCCACGCTGACGCACCGGCAGTACGAGGCCGGTGGGCTGCCCTTCCACGTGTGGGTGCAGGGCGAGGCCGAGCTGAACTGGCCGCAGCTGCTGGCCGATTTCAAGGCTTTTTCGGAAGAGCAGTTGCGGCTATTCGGCGGCTTCCCGGTGGCCGATTATCACTTCCTGAACCAGTTTTTGCCCTACAAGCACTACCACGGTGTGGAGCACAACAACTCGACGGTGATTACGCTGGGCCCGGCCGAGCTGATTATGAGCGAGGGCCTGTACAAGGAATTGCTGGGCGTGAGCTGCCACGAACTGTTCCACACCTGGAACATCAAGAGCATCCGGCCGGCCGAGATGCAGCCCTACGACTACAGCCGCGAGAACTACTTCCGCACGTGCTTCATTGCCGAAGGCATCACGACCTACTACGGCGAATACCTGCTGGCCCGCAGCCACGTGCGCACGCCAGCTCAATATTTTGAGGAGCTGAACACGGTGCTGCGCAAGCACTACGACGACGCCGGCGGCGAAAACCTTTCGCTGGCCGACGCCTCCATGGACCTCTGGCTCGACGGCTACAAGTCGGGCGTGCCCGACCGCAAGGTGTCGGTGTACCACAAGGGCGCGCTGGCGGCGCTGATTCTGGACCTGACGCTGCGGCAGCTTTCCGGCCACGCCCGCAGCCTCGACGACGTGATGCGGCGGCTGTACGAGGAATTTGGCAAAACTGGCATTGGCTACACCGAGGCCGACTACATCCGGATTGTAAACGAGGTGGCCGGGCGCGACATGCACGTGTATTTCGACAAGTTTATCTACGGCACCGCGCCGCTTACCGAGCCCTTGGACAAGCTGCTGCACACGGTGGGCTGCCGGCTGCTGATGGCCGAAAACGGCTCGGCCTCGGAAGGCACGTTCGGCTTCCGCACGGTGGTGAAAAACGAACGGACCGAGGTGACGGCGATTTGGCCCAATTCGCCCGCGGCCGCAGCCCTAACGGTGGACGACGAAATTGTGGCCGTCAACGGTCGTCGCGTCGACATGAACCTGCAGTCCTTGCTCAACAACGGCGCCCCGAGCTACGAAGTCGCGGTGTTCCGCCAAAACCGCTTGCTCACGGTGCAGCTGGCGGCGGTGCCGGGCGTCAGCTTTGGGCAGCGCTACGCGGTGGACAAGCTGGAAACGGCCAGCCCAACGCAGCAGGAAAGCTTTGCCCATTGGTTGGGCTGGGATTTTTAGCGACGTCCCATAAAGCAAAAAAGCCCCGCCAAGTGAATTGGCGGGGCTTTTTTAATTCGGTTTTCTAAAGTTAATCGGCTTTGCGGCCGGGCCCTTTTTTGGCGTTGGTGCTGTCTATCGACATGGGCGCATTGCCTTGGGGGTTGCTGCGGGGCTTATTGGCCTGGGTATGGCGCACTTCGTTGAAGTTGCCGCCGGGCGTGTTGCCTTTGGTTTCGTTACCCTGTTCCGTCAAGTGATTTTGGTTGACGTTTTGGTTGGTCGCCGATTTCACTTTGGGGGTTGCCGTCTTTTTGTGATGCTCGTTTTCGAAGGGCACCACCGAAGGCTTTTCGTCAGTCTGGCCGGGAGTTTTCTTAGTAGGCATGGTGTGAAAAGCAAAAGTGGAGTGGATATTCCTTTTACCTACACCGTCTCGAAAGAGTTGTGCTTTTAAGACGTTTCGCCTGCTTAAACTGCGGGCACGTTGGCCAAAGCAGCAGCGGGCACCACTTTCACCAGCTCGGCAAACAGTGCCTCGCGGGCTTCCACTTCCTCGGCGGTGAGGTTGAGCAGGCGCTCGGTGCCGAATTTCTCGACGCAGAACGAAGCCATGGCCGAGCCGTGAATGACGGCGCGCTTCATGTTTTCGAAGCTGATGTCGTCGGTCGCGGCCAAGTGGCCAATGAAACCGCCCGCGAACGTGTCGCCGGCGCCGGTCGGGTCGAATACTTCTTCCAGCGGCAATGCGGGCGCGTAGAACACCTTGTTTTTGTGGAAGAGCAGGGCGCCGTGCTCGCCTTTCTTGATGATGAGAAACTTCGGCCCCATGGCCATGATTTTCTTGGCAGCCTTCACCAGCGAGTACTCGCCGCTGAGCTGGCGGGCTTCTTCGTCGTTGATGCTGAGCACGTCCACCATTTCGATGGTGGCGATGAGCTCTTCCAGGGCAATGTCCATCCAGAAGTTCATGGTGTCCATCACAATTAGCTTGGGCCGGTTGACGAGGCGCTGGATGACCAGGCGCTGCACCTGCGGGGCCAGGTTGCCCAGCATCAGGTACTTGCAGTCCTGGTAGCTATCGGGAATGATGGGGTCGAAATCGGCCAGCACGTTGAGCTCCGTCACCAGGGTTTCGCGCGAGTTGAGGTCCCGCGAGTACTTGCCCGACCAGAAAAACGACTTCTCGCCCTGCTTCACCTGCAGGCCTTCCACGTCCACGCCGTGCTCTTCGAGCAGCAAGATGTCAGACTGCGGAAAGTCTTCGCCCACTACGGCCACCAATTTCACGGGCTTTACCGAATAAGAAGCTGAGAGGCCGATAAACGTGGCAGCACCACCGATGATTTTGTCGGTTTTGCCGAAGGGCGTTTCGATGGCGTCGAATGCAACGCTGCCGATGACGAGTAGACTCATGTACTTAATGTTTAGGGTGTTGTCGAGTTAAATAGGTGCTGATTGAAGGGCTGAGCAATGGGCCGAAACCAACCACCGCGCGGCAATCCACACTACAACGTTCGGCAATTAAAAAAAAAGTCCCCGGAAATCTCCGGGGACTTAATTAATGGGTAAATAATGGGGCTCGAACCCACGACCTTCGGAATCACAATCCGACGCTCTAACCAGCTGAGCTATATCTACCGTGTTGGTTTTGGTGGTGCAAAGATAGAAAAGGAAGCGGGATTGGGCAAAAAAAGTTCTGAGGGAGGATGATTTGATGGCTCAGTTGATAGAGACCGTCATGCTGAGCGCAGCCGAAGCATCTCGCCCACATCATTGAACGATTGATTTAGTGACAGCCCGTGAGATGCTTCGGCTGCGCTCAGCATGACGGTCTTTTTGTATCGGGTTCTGTCGGGGCAAAGGCTCTCCGCTTCAAAAAGCCGACCTTTGCAGAATGGAACCCAATACCACCCCATCGTTCAACGATTTCAAGCTCAACAAACAACTTCTTTCAGCGGTAGCCGAAGCGGGCTTTACGGAGCCTACGCCGGTGCAGCAACAGACCATCCCGCTGCTGCTGGCCGGGCACGACGTGCTGGGCATCGCCCAAACCGGCACTGGCAAAACCGCCGCTTTCGGCTTGCCCCTGCTCATGAAGGCCAAATACGCCCAGGGCACCAATCCCCGAGCCCTCGTGCTGGCTCCCACGCGCGAGTTGGCCATCCAGATTGAAACGCATTTGAAAGCGCTGGCCGTGCATACCGACCTGCGCATTTTCGCCATTTACGGCGGTTTAGGGCCGAAAACCCAGATTGAAACCATTGCCCAAGGCGTCGATGTGCTCATCGCCACGCCGGGCCGGCTGATGGAAATCTACCTGCGGGGCGACCTGGTGCTGCGCGAGCTGAAAACCTTCGTGATGGACGAGGCCGACAAGATGATGGACATGGGCTTCATGCCCCAGATTCGGCGCATTCTGGAGATTATTCCGCGCAAGCGGCAGAACGTATTGTTTTCGGCCACCATGCCAGAGCGCGTGACCTTGCTGAGCGAAGAATTCCTGGAGTTTCCGGTGCGGGTGGAAGTGAGCCCGCCGGCTAAAACCGCCTCTACGGTCACCCAGACGCTGTATCAGGCGCCCAACCTGCTCACGAAAATCAACCTGCTCAATTTCCTGCTGCACCGCGACGCCGAAACCATGACGCGGGTGCTGCTCTTCACCCGCACCAAGGAGCACGCTGACCAGGTGGCGCACTTTCTGGAGCGCAAAGCCCCTGCCGGCGAGGTGCGCGTGATTCACGGCAACAAAGGCCAGAACGCCCGCATGAACAGCATGGATGCCTTCCGGGCCGGCGAAGTGCGCTACATGGTGGCCACCGACGTGGCTGCGCGCGGCATCGACGTGCCGCAGGTGACGCACGTTATCAACTTCGACGTGCCCATTGTGCACGACGACTACGTGCACCGCATCGGCCGCACCGGCCGGGCCCAGCACATTGGGGCGGCCATCACCTTCGCCAACGAGGCGGAGATGGTGCACATCGGCGAGATTGAGACCCTTATCAACCAACAAATTGAGGTACTGCCGCTGCCCGAAGAAGTGACCATCGAGGAGACGCCGTTTGAGGAGCAGCAGAAGATGGGCCGTGAGCTCGACGAGCGCCGCAAGAAGCTGGACCCCACGTTCCAAGGAGCTTTCCACGAGAAGAAAGAGTGGATTAAGCCCGGCGTGACCATCGACAAGCGCACCGGCAAGCCGTTTCAGGAAGGCAAGAAAAAGAGCACCAAAGGCTCTAAGGCCAACGTGGGCAAGAAAGGCGGCTCGGCCCCGGGCGTGAAAGCCATCAAGGCGCGCAAGCGGCGGTAAGCCGTTAACAGAAATAGGCTTAAAGCCCGTCATGCTGAGCTTGCCGAAGCATCTCTACTGCGCAGCTAATCAGAGTTAGTGCTGCGGTAGAGATGCTTCGGCAAGCTCAGCATGACGGGCTTTACTGCTACAGTACTAGTGATGATGGTGCAACATGTGCCCGAAGTGCACGCTAATAAACGTGAGGGCACAACCCCAGAACACCGCGCTCCACAGCATGTGGAGCAAGATGCGGGCCCGCGGCACGCCCAGCAGCGTGGCGATGACGGTGCCGCCAATGGGAGTGAGCAGCAGCGGGGTAAGGAAGGCGATGCCCCCCATCCCAAACTTGCGAAACACCTTGATAATGTTGCGCGAGCGTTTCGTAAAGATGGGCTCGCGGCGCAAGCGTCGCTGCTTCTGCCGGTGCTGCATCCAGACGCGGCCGATGCCTGAGAAAATAAAGACGCTGGTCATCATGCCGGCCACGGTGAGGCCCATCGTGGGCCAGAAGTGCAGCCCCATGGAAGTGCCGGCCAGTGGGCCGCCCAAAAACTTGACCGTGCTCAACAAGAACACAGACGCGCATTTAACGGCGGGATGGAGCAAAACGAGGAGAAAAAGCAGGCGGTGATGAGTAAAAAGCAAAGCGGGGTGGACGCTTCGCAAAGATACCAAGTTTAAAGAGGGCTGGTTCCATAAACGCCGCTTGCAGGCCGCTTATTATGCTGTTTTGCCCAGCCTAAACGGTAGCGCACAGCCCAAACCCAGCTCTCTGGCCGGCCTGAAATCTTCACCTTTACCAGCCCGGCGCTTGGGCTGGACGCGTTGAGCTACTCGCCAAGCGGTGGCGTGGGCTAGAGCTTGCTGCCGTAGGAGAGGTCGCCCGCGTCGCCGAGGCCGGGCACGATGTAGGCGTGCTCGTTCAGGCGCTCGTCGATGGCGGCTACCCACAGGCTGGCTTCGGGAATCTCGCGGGCCACGTACGCTAGGCCCTCGGGCGAGGCAATGACGGCGGCGATGTGCACCTGCCGCGGCGTGCCGAAGCGCAGCATAGCCCGATAGGTTTGCACGAGGCTTTTGCCGGTGGCCAGCATGGGGTCGGCCAGAATAAGCACCCGCTCGTCGAGGCTGGGCGCCGACAGATAATCGACCTGTACCTGCACCTGGGCCGTGCCCTCGATGCGGTAGGCCGCCACGAAGGCGCTGGGCGACTGGTCGAAATAGTTGAGGAAGCCCTGGTGAAAGGGCAGGCCAGCGCGCAGCACGGTGGCCAGAATGGGAAAGTCGTGCAGCAGCTTGCCGCGGGTTTCGGCCAGGGGCGTCTGAATGGTTTGCTCGGTGTAGCTGAGGTGGGCGCTGATGCGGTAGGCAATGATTTCGCCCAGGCGCTGGAGGTTGCGGCGGAAACGGAGGCTGTCTTTTTGCACCTCTTTGTCGCGCAGCTCGGCCAGGAAATGGTTGGCGATGCTGGGCTCGGCACACACAACGTGCACATGGGCCAGGGCGTCGACCGTGTCGGCAGCGACGGGCACGGCTGCGTCGGCTGGTGCGGTAGAAAGTGGGGTTTTGGCCATGCTGCAAAAAGGGAAAGGAGGTGGAGCCAGGAATATAAACCTTGCTGTGGCCCCGAAGTTGGCACAAAAACCGGCGGCAGGCAAGAAATACCCGGTATCAGGCCTGCTTCAGCACCGGTTCAGGGTGGTCCAGGGCGTCCTCCTGGCGATGGCCCACAGAGGCTCAGCTTATCCGTACCAACGGCTTGCTGCGTAGGTTTGTTAAGAAATTGCCGCTCTTGACTTTCGTTGGGTCGTGCCGTTTCGCTTTTTATGAGAACTATCGGTATTTATGCATAAAGCTCTGCTTCTTTCTTCCGTGCTGGCGCTGCTGACGGGCTCCCTGGCCGCCCAGACTGTGCCCACGACACCTCCCACAGCGCCCACCAACCCATCGGCACCCGCTACTCCCGCGAAGGCCGAAAAATCGCCGTGGTTAATTTTCGACCAACCGCTTGATAGTGTGCCGCCCACTCGGAGCAAAGCAGCTCGGGAGCGGCCGCTGCGCGATAAGCCAGTACGTACGGCCACGCCGCGGCAAAAGAGCTTTTCGGGCAATAACACCGCACCAACACAGGGCGCCAACTACGTGCCACTCGACCCCGACACGTACCGCCTGATTGACCGATACGCCATCAAGTTTGGCTCCGATTCGCTGCATGACCCGCACACCAGCTCACGGCCTTATACCCGCGCCGGCGTGGCCCGCCTGGCCGAGCGCATGCTCTCGGCCGACAGTGCCCAAGCCTACCGCACCGGCAGCCTTTCCCGCGCCGACCGGTTCAATGCCCAATACCTGCTGAAAGACAATTGGGCTAACTCCGAGCAGGGCGCCGACGTGAACCAGAGCGCCAGCCCTTTCCTGAACTACTTCTACCGCAATCAAACCGACTTATACCACGTCGAGTCGCCCGACTTTACGCTGCGCGTGAACCCCGTGCTGCTGCTGCAAGCTGGCAAGGATACGGAACTAAGTGGGCTGCGGTACGTGAACACGCGGGGCGTGCAACTGGAAGGCACCATTGACCAGAAGCTGGGCTTCTACACCTTTCTAACTGACAACCAGCAGGCCGTGCCCGGCTATGTGCAGGACCGGATTCTGCGCGACGACATTGTGCCGCACGAAGGTTTTAAAAAGAACTTTAAAAACCAGACCGACCAATACGACTTTTTCACGGCCCGTGGGGGCATTACCTACGCGGCCAGCAAGCACATCAACGTGCAGCTGGCCCACGACCGCAACTTCATCGGCAACGGCTACCGCTCGCTGATTATCTCTGATTACAGCGCGCCGTACTTCTTCCTGAAGATTAATACTCGGGTCTGGAAGTTCAACTACCAGAACCTGTTTGCCGAGCTCACGGCCGAGCGCAAAAACCAGGACCAGGTGTACCCCAAGAAGTACCTGGCGCTGCACCACCTCAGCTTCGATGTGACGCCCAATTTCAACATTGGCGTGTTTGAGAGCACGGTGCTGGGCGGCCGCGGCATCGACAGCACTATCGTGAACGGGCGCGTGGTGAACCAGCGCGGCGGCTTCGAGCTGCAGTACCTGAACCCGGTGATTTTCTACCGCGCAGTGGAGCAGAACGTGGGCTCGGCCGATAACGCCATTCTTGGGCTGGATTTCAAGTGGAACGTGCTCCACACCGCCCAGCTCTACGGTCAGGTGGTACTCGATGAGTTTAAGATAAGCGAGGTGCGCGCCGGCAACGGCTGGTGGGGCAACAAGCAAGCCGTGCAGCTGGGCGCCAAGTACATCGACGTGGCCGGCCTGCGCAACCTCGACCTGCAGGTGGAAGTCAACTACATCCGGCCCTACACCTACCAGCACGAAGACAGCTACACCAACTACCAGCATTACCAGCAGCCCCTGGCCCACCCCATGGGCGCCAACCTGGCCGAGATACTGGGGGTGCTCAGCTACCAGCCCCTGCCCCGCCTGATGCTGGTGGGCAAGGCCTTCTATTCGGAGCAGGGCCTCGACGTCAACAACGCAGACCTCAACGGCTTCAACTTTGGTGGCAACGTACTTAAGTCGTACAACACCCGGGTAAGCGAATACGGCAATAAAGTAGCCCAAGGCAACAAGAGCCGCCTGCTGCATGCCGATTTCACGGCCACGTACCAGCCCCGCCTGAACCTATTCCTCGACGCCAAGCTGATTGCGCGCAACCAGACCTACACCCGCACCCTCGCCCTCAACGGCAACGAAGTATACGCCTCGCTGGCCCTGCGCTGGAACATTGCCCAGCGGCTCCACGAATTTTAAGTCATTTAACAATTATCATTTAACATTTATCAGTCGTTCTGAATGCTAGGTGGCAAGGACAATGTGCTTTATGACAAGTCCTATGCCTTTGCGGTGCGGGTGGTGAAGGCTTACCAGTTCCTATCGTCCGAGAAGCGAAAATTCGTTCTCTCGAAGCAATTGCTGCGCTGCGGAACGAGCATTGGGGCAAACGTAACGGAGGCAAATGGAGCCATTTCAGACGCCGACTTCTCCGCCAAAATATCCATCGCCTACAAAGAGTGCCTGGAAACCAAATACTGGCTGAACCTACTGCACGACACCGATTTTATTACGCCTAAGATGTTTGAAAGCATGTTCGCCGACGCCGATGAGCTGGGCAGAATGCTTTTCTCCATCCTTCGGTCAACCCGCAAGCTTCGCAATGCCATTTAGCACATTGTCAGTCCTGTAAAAGCTGATAACTGTTAAATGATAATTGTTAATTGATAAGATGAAGACTTATTTACGCATCCTTAGCTACGCCCGGCCTTACGCAGACTTCCTGCCGCTATACCTGCTATATACGGTTCTGGGCATCTTTTTCAGCATTGGCAACTTCGCGCTCATCATTCCGCTGCTGAATGTGCTGTTTGACAAGACCGGCAAGGTGCAGGTGCAGGCGCCGACCCACCTGCCGGATTTTGCGCTCACGCTCGACTACATCACCAATACTTTCAACTACTACTTTGCCCAGGTGATTGCCGAGCACGGCAAGCTGGGGGCACTGCTCTTTGTGTGCCTTGTGCTGGTGGTGTCGGTGTTTTTCAGCAACGTGTTCCGGTACCTGAGCTTGCGGCTGGTGGCCCGGGTGCGTTCGCGCGTTATCCGCAACTTGCGCCGCGCGCTGTACCACCGCATCATGCGGCTGGAGTTGGGCTACTTTGCCAACGAGCGCAAGGGCGACCTGATGTCGCGCTTCACCAACGACGTACAGGAGGTGGAAATTTCGGTAGTGAACACGCTCACGGCCGTTATCCGCGAGCCGCTTACCATTGTGGCCTACTTCGCGGTGCTGTTTTACATGTCACTCAAACTCACGCTGTTCACGCTGTTGCTGTTGCCCATTTCGGGTGGCATCATCGCGGGCCTGGCCAAGCGCCTGCGCCAGCAGGCCAAAACAAGCCAGAAGACGCTGGGCTCCATGCTCTCCGTGATTGACGAGACCCTGGGCGGCATTCGCGTGGTGAAAGCTTTTAATGCGGAGGAATACATAACGGGCAAGTTTGAAGCGCAGAACGACCAATACGCGAGCACCTCGCGGCGCATCGACAACATCCGCGACCTGGCCTCACCCTTTTCGGAGTTTGCGGGGGTACTGGTGGTGGCCGGGCTGCTGTATTTCGGCGGCTCGCTGATATTGGGCGGGCAGTCAGACCTGGAAGGGGCTTCGTTTATCACCTACATCGTGCTGTTTTCGCAAGTGCTCACGCCAGCCAAGGCACTGTCGTCGTCGTTTGGCAACATCCAGCGCGGGCTGGTGGCCGGCGAGCGGGTCCTGAGCATCATCGACACGGAGCCGGCCATACGCGACCGGCCGGGTGCCACCACCCTTCCGCCGTTTGAGCGCGAAATTGAGTTCCAGAACCTGCAGTTCAGCTACGGCGACACCCCGGTGCTCTACGATGTAAATCTGAAGATTCGCAAAGGCAGCACTGTGGCGCTGGTGGGCTCGAGCGGGGGCGGCAAAAGCACGCTGGCCGACCTGCTGCCGCGCTTCTACGACCCCAGCGGCGGCCAGATTCTGATTGACGGCCACGACCTGCGTGCCTGCACCCTGCACTCGGTGCGCGACCAGATGGGCATCGTGACCCAGGAAAGCATTCTGTTTAACGACAGCATCCTCAACAACATCCGCTTCAACACCGAAGCCAGCGAGGCCGAAGTCATCGAAGCCGCCAAAATCGCCAATGCCCACGAGTTCATCCTGGCCAGCCCCGAGGGCTACCAGACCGTGATTGGCGACCGGGGCTCGCGCCTCTCGGGCGGGCAGCGGCAGCGGCTCAGCATTGCGCGCGCCATCTTGCGCAACCCGCCCATCCTCATTCTCGACGAAGCCACCTCGGCCCTCGACACCGAGAGCGAAAAGCTGGTGCAGGAAGCCCTGCAGCGCCTGATGCAAAACCGGACGTCGCTGGTCATTGCCCACCGCCTGAGCACGGTACAGCACGCCGATGAAATTATCGTGCTGCAGCACGGCCGCATCGTGGAGCGCGGCACCCACGACGAGCTGGTGCGGCGCGAGGGCGGCGTGTACCAGCGCCTGAGCTCCATGCAGACCAATGCCGCGCTGGTATAAGCGCCCCAAATGCCCCGGCACAGCGAAGTGCGCCATTAATGCGTACACAACGGCGACACCACGCAGGAACTTGGTGTACCTATCTTTCGGTCTCAACCAATCTTTTCCGCCATGCTCGCTCTAAAACGTATTGTCACCGTTGCAGTAATGATTTATTTGTTGCTGGCGCTGTTGTTCATTTTCGTCCCGGCGGTGCGCACTTCCGTCATGGGCATGGGCTCGGGCCTGTCGGCTCTGGAGCAGGAACGGCAGTTTTACTACACCCTGTTCGTGATAGGCGCCATTTTGCTGGCCCTGCACTTAGTCACCGAAAACCTCGACAGTGCCATCCTGCGCCGTTCGGTGAGCCAATACGAAGGCAAAATCAACGAGCTCAAAGCCAAGCTGTACGACCAGCAACAGCGCGCCACGGCGCCGGTAGTAGCTCCCGTAAGCCGCACTACCGACGGCCGAGTTTATACCGAGCCGGTTCCAGTGCAGCCGGTTCCGGTACAGACTTCGCCCGTGCAGCCTACGCCTGCCCACCCTACGCAGAGCCAGGCAGCCGGCACCGTGAGCCTGACCGAAAATCGCACGGCTGACCACTTGCCCCAGCCCATTTTCCCACAAAGCGACCCCAGCCTAACCAACACTCCACCCGCCGAGCGGCCCCCGTTATCTTAGAAAGCGGTTGCTCTAACGCTCGATACCCGCGCTTCCGCTTCACGTGTCTGATACTCCTTCCCTCCTGACCGACCTTATCCAAGCCGAACTGGCCGAAGCGCGCGACGTGCTCGACCGTTTCCTCACTAACCCAGCCAACCTGGCCCGCATTGCCGAAGCGGCCGAGCTCATGGCCCACAGCCTGCGCAACGGCGGCAAAATCCTGACCTGCGGCAACGGCGGCAGCCTCTGCGATGCCCAGCACTTTGCCGAAGAGCTCAGCGGCCGCTACCGCCAAGACCGCCGCGCCCTGGCCGCCATTGCCCTCACCGAGGCCTCGCACATGACCTGCGTAGCCAATGACTACGGGTTCGAATTCGTCTTCAGCCGCTTTGTGCAGGCGCTGGGCCGGCCCGGCGATGTGCTGCTGGCCATCAGCACCAGCGGCAATTCGCCCAACGTGCTGCGCGCCGCCGAAGCGGCCAAAGAAGCCGGCATGCTGGTCGTGTCGCTTACCGGCAAAGACGGCGGCCAGCTGGCCGGCATCAGCGACGTGGAAATCCGGGCGCCGCACGCGGGCTATGCCGATAGGATTCAGGAAATCCACATCAAGGCCATTCACATCCTGATTATGCTGATTGAAAAGCTGACGCTGTAGCGCCGGCTTTAAATTGCGCCGCTTTCTTTCTCTACCATCCGTTTTGATACTCTCCAACCACCCGTTGGAGCCACCGTTATGCTCACTAAAACCTTCGGCTCGGCCGTGCAGGGCGTCAATGCCTACACCATTATCATTGAAGTGGTGGTTTCGGCCGGAACGGGGTTCAACGTGGTGGGCCTGCCGGACAACGCCATCAAGGAAAGCCAGCAGCGCATTGAGGCGGCCTTGAAATTCCGGGGCTACCGTATGCCACGTACCAAGGTGGTGGTGAACATGGCCCCGGCCGACATCCGCAAGGAAGGCGCGGCGTACGATTTGCCCATTGCCCTGGGCATTCTGCACGCATCGCAACAGCTCAATTCGGAGCGACTGAGCGAGTACATCATCATGGGCGAAATGTCGCTTGATGGGGAGCTGCGCCCGATAAAGGGCGTGCTGCCCATCGCCATTCAGGCCCGCAAAGAAGGCTTTAAGGGCATCATCCTGCCCAAGGAGAATGCCGAGGAAGCGGCCATCGTCAACAACCTGGACGTGATAGCCGTTGGGAGCATGCAGGATGCCATCGACTTTTTTGAAGGGCGGCTGGACATCACGCCCACCACGATTGATACTCGTGACTTATTCCAGCATTCGGTCAACAAATACTCCGCTGACTTTGCCGATGTGCAGGGCCAGGAAAACATCAAGCGGGCGCTGGAAATAGCCGCGGCCGGCGGCCACAACGTGATTATGATCGGGCCACCCGGCGCGGGCAAGACCATGCTGGCCAAGCGCCTGCCCAGCATCCTGCCGCCGCTGAGCATGCAGGAGGCCCTGGAAACCACCAAGATTCACTCCGTAGCAGGCAAGCTGGCCGGGGGCGGGCTGCTGAGCACGCGGCCCTTCCGGGCGCCGCACCACACCATTTCGGACGTGGCGCTGGTGGGCGGCGGCAGCAACCCGCAGCCGGGCGAAATCTCACTCTCGCACAACGGCGTGCTGTTTCTGGACGAGCTGCCGGAATTCAAGCGCACGGTGCTCGAGGTGATGCGCCAGCCACTGGAAGAGCGCCGCGTCACGATTTCGCGGGCCAAAGTCAGCATCGAATTTCCGGCCAACTTCATGCTCATTGCCAGCATGAATCCCTGTCCGTGCGGGTATTACAACCATCCGGAGAAAGAGTGCGTGTGCGGCCCCGGCGTGGTGCAGAAGTACCTGAACAAGGTATCGGGCCCGCTGCTCGACCGCATCGACCTACACGTGGAAGTGACGCCCGTGACCTTTGACCAGATGACGGCGACGCGCAAGGCCGAAACCAGCGCCGACATCCAGCCCCGGGTAGACAAGGCCCGCCAGGTGCAGGAAACGCGTTTTAAGGACTACGCCGACATCCACTCCAACGCCATGATGCCGCCGCAGATGGTGAAGGACGTGTGCCAAATCAGCGAAGCGGGACGCATGCTGCTGAAAACGGCCATGGAGCGCCTCGGCCTCTCGGCCCGCGCCTACGACCGTATTTTGAAAGTAGCCCGCACCATTGCCGACCTGGCCGGCACCGAAGAAATCCAGATTCAGCACCTGGCCGAAGCCATTCAATACCGCAGCCTCGACCGCGAGGGCTGGGCCGGCTAACTTCCCATGTACAAGGCGCTTGTAAAACCTGCCCTTTTCTCCCTCGACGCAGAGCGCGCCCACCACTTGGTTTTCGACAACCTGCGTCGGGCGGCGCGCGTGCCGGGCGCCAAGGCCTTGCTGCGGGCTCTGTACGACTACCAGCATCCCAGCCTGGCGCGGGAAGTATTTGGGCTGAAATTCCCCAATCCGGTGGGCCTGGCGGCGGGTTTTGATAAGAACGCCGCGCTGACGGACGAGCTGGCCACACTGGGCTTTGGCTTTGTGGAGATTGGCACGGTGACGCCCCGGCCGCAGCCCGGCAACCCGCTGCCGCGCCTGTTCCGGCTGCCGCAGGACGAAGCGCTGGTGAACCGGATGGGCTTCAACAACGACGGCGCGGAAGTGGTGGCGGCCCGGCTGGCCCGGCGCCGGAACCGGCAGCTCCTCATCGGCGGCAACATTGGCAAGAACAAGGACACGCCGAACGAGCAAGCCGCCGCCGACTACGTGGCCGGCTTTGAGGCCCTGGCCGAGGTGGTCGATTACTTTGTGGTCAACGTGTCGTCGCCCAACACGCCCAACCTGCGGCAGTTGCAGGAGAAAAAGCCGCTCATTGAGCTGCTCCAGTAGGTACAGGCCCGCAACCTGGCCCGCCCCACGCCCCGGCCGCTGCTGCTCAAAATTGCGCCCGATCTCACCGATTCGCAGCTCGACGACATCCTCGAAATAGCCCAGGAAACCGGGTTGAGCGGCCTGGTAGCCACCAATACCACCATTAGCCGCGATAACCTTAGTACCAATGCTGCCCAGGTGGCGGCCTTGGGTGCGGGTGGCTTCAGCGGCCGGCCGTTGCGGGCCCGGGCCACCGAGGTTATCCGCTATTTGCACCGCCGCACGGATGGGGCACTGCCCATTATCGGCGCGGGCGGCATTCACTCGGCCGCTGATGAGCTGGAAAAGCTAGCAGCTGGTGCTTCCCTGATTCGGCTTTATACCGGGTTTATTTACGAAGGGCCGGCGCTGGTGAGCCGGATTAATAAGGCGCTGGTCAAGGGCTGAGGCGCATTTATTGCGCTGGCTGCGGCCTAGAGTCGGGCTCCTACCTTGAACTCAATCACATCGGCCGCGCCGCGGTGAATCTTCAAATCGATGGCGCCAAAGAGCAGGTTGGTGAAATGGTACTTCAGGCCCAGACGCTCGTAGTAGGCCGTGCTCGACTTGTAGGGCGCGTACACATAAAAGCCCAAGTGCGACACAAACGCCAGCCGGCCAAACAGCAGCTCGTGGCCCACAAAGGCGCCCACTTTTTTCACATCGGGCTGCGTGAGGCCTGCGCGGGTGGTGTCTTCCAGCTGGGCTTGCAGGCTGCGGTCATAGAAGCCTTCCACGCCGGCCAGCAGATTGGATTTGCGGTTTACGCGCCGCCCCACGGCGGCCGTCACCGAGTTCACGAGGTACTTGTGGCGGTCGCCCTCGGTGCGCTGCTTGAAGCCCAGGCTGGTGCTGAAGTTGAAGAAGTTGTGGCACAGCTCGGCCGGCGCGGGCGCGTGGGCGTTGGTTTGAGGGGCGTGGCGCTGCTCGTGGTAGTTAAGCCCCAGCACTACGGAGGGCAGGTTCACGCCAAAATTGGGCTTGGTGGTGGCGCCGTTGGAGTAGTGGTTTAGCCCCACGCCGGCTAGCAGGCCCAGGTGCGGCGTGAGGGCGTAGTCGTACTCAAACCGAAACTGCAGGGTAGCGTTCAGCGCCGAGCTGGCGATGGTGTTTTTGTGGTTGGTGTCCTGGTTGTAGGGGTTGGAGAGGTAGGCCAGGCCGGCGCCGAGGCGGAAGCTGAAATCGTGCTTGGGACCCCGCGAAAACGACTTGCTGATGTAGGGGCTGGCCGACCAGACGTAGCCGAGCACGGGGTTGTGAAAATCGTAGTACGTGAGGGCCACGCCCACTTTCGGGTACTTGTACCAGCCGTGCCAAGGCGCGCTCCCGGTGGTCTGGCGCTGGAAGTTGAGCTCAAACCCCGTGGGGTGGGAGGCGACCAGGTGCCGGATGGCGTAGGTATGCGCCAGAATGATGCTGCCCTGGGCATAGGCTCCTACCACCAGCGGCGCCCGGGGCGCAACTACTGGCGCCGAAACCGCGGCTGCGGCCGTGTCAACCTGCGCGGCCACGGGGCGGGCGGCCAGCGCCATCAGCAAGAACAGTAAGCCGCTAGAACGCTGCCGCAATGAGGACGCTACCCTCATAGCCCAAGCGCCAGAATAGACCCCAAATCACAACTCAACAGTTGGAATAACAGCATGTTACCTAAAAATTAATTTTTCATTTTTCAGCAACCCCTCATCTCGAAACGTCGGTATAAAGCCGATGCCCGAAGAGTAAGTTTTGCAGCTCTAAAATTATCCTATCCCACCATTTATTCTATCTCACCATTTCACTTTATCCCCATGAAAAATATTGCAATACTAGCCCTGTCTATTTTGAGTATCTCGGTGGCCCGGGCTCAAGGGTCGGAAGATTTCCGCCTGGGAGCAAAAATCGGCGCCACGTACTCCAGCATTTCCGGCGACAACGTTTCGCAAATTACCGGGCCCAACTTCAGCAGCGACCTCGGCGACTACAAGTTGGGCTATAATGCAGGTATCACCGCGAATGTACCCATTAGCAGCGACGGGTTTTTCTCCCTGCAGCCCGAGCTGCTCTACAACCGCAAAGGCTACGAAATCAAGTCGAAGCAGACCAGCAACCTGCCCAGCGGGGTTTCGTCGTTCGAGTTTGAGCAGCAGCGCGTGCTGCACTACCTGGACGTGCCCATTCTGGCGCGCATCAACGCGGGCGGCCTGTTTTTTGAGCTGGGACCGCAGGTGAGCTACTTGTTTGGGTCTAAAAACAAGCAGCAGACCACCACCAAATACTCCAATGGCACTAAAGACAAGGTGGAGGACAACGGCAGCTTTCAGGACTACACTGGCATCGCCCGGGGCGATAAAGACAAGTCGGACTTGGCTCAATTTGACATTTCGGGCGTGGCCGGCATCGGCTTTATGACCGAGGGCGGGCTGAGCCTGGACCTGCGCTATGCCCGCGGCTTCAACTCCTTGATTGATACCAAGAACGTGCCCAACAGCCAGGAGCCCAAGGCTTTCAACAACGTCTTCACGCTCCAGTTGGGCTACCTGCTGCCGTTTGGCCAATAGCCCGGCTGGGCCTGGCAGGCCAGAGTATGGATACAAGAAGGCCCGGATTTTCCTAAGAAGCCGGGCCTTCTTGTATCCAGCTGAATTTCTTGAGCTAGCTGCCGGGTGAGCAGTATTACCGCATAGCAATTATTCTATAGCTTTGGTGATAATCAAGCTCCTCACTTCTACACTCCTCTCATGAAAAAAGCACTTCTATCCCTTGGGCTGCTGGCCGGCATGGTTGGCGCCGCGCAAGCGCAAACGGGTATCAAAATTGGCCTTAAAGCGGGGGCCAACATGTCCAGTTTCACGGGCACCGACAAGCAGGACGTAACGTCCCGATTCGGCATCAGCGCTGGGGCCACCTTCAATTTTGCCTTGTCCGACATGATTGCCGTGCAGCCGGAAGTGCTGTTTTCGCAGAAGGGCATGAAGCTGCGCTATACCGGCGATGATTCCAGCGATGCAACCGTATTCAACAGTACCGGCAACGTATCCGGCACCTTCGGCCAAACCCTGACCTACCTCGATGTGCCGGTGCTCTTGCGCGTGAACACCGGGGGCAGCTCCGGCGAGGGCTTGTTTTTTGAATTGGGCCCCCAGGCCAGCTTTCTCGTCGGCCAAAAGAGCGCCATCGACCGGGGCGACAAAGCCACCGTGGTGCTGGCCGGCCCCAACCGCACCAACCCCACGGGCGGCAGCATGCCGGCCTTCGCCGTGGGCAGCAGCACCGACGACTTCAACCGCGTAGCGTTTGGCTACGTGGCCGGCTTCGGCTACCAGCTGCCCAGCGGCCTGAGCATGGGCATCCGCTACACCGGCGACATTTCGCAAGCGTACAAAGACGGCAGCGGCACGGCCGACGCCCTGAAGCCCTACCAGGCGTTTGACGCCAGGTTTACCAACCCGAAGGTGCACAACTCGGTGTTTCAGCTGCAGGTGGGCTATACGCTGGGCCTGTAATCGCGGCGCTTTTTCGGCTAAACAGCCCGGCTCCCCTTTAGGTCCGGGCTTTGTTATTATCAGGCCTTTAAAGTATAAAACCAACTATTTATTCGGCTAATCAGTATACTGCCCGGCGCTGAAATGAGCCCGGACCTTTCGTATCAAAGCAGCCTTATTCTCTTATACCATGAAAAAAATCATCACGACCCTCGCCTTGCTGGCTTGCGCGGCCGGCGCAGCCCAGGCCCAATCCAACTCCATCGGCATTACGGCGGGCTACGGCCGCACCAGCCTCACGGGCAAAAACAGCAACTACAACGCGAAGACGCACTCGGCGTACCAGGCGGGCCTCATGGCCGATGTGTATGTGGGCGAGGTGGTGTCGTTTCACCCCGAGCTGCTGTACACGCTGCAGTACTACGATGCCACCGAAGGCTCCAGCTCGTCGCTCGCCGCACTGAGCCGCGACGTTTCCTACATCAACGTGCCGCTGCTGGCGCGCTACCACGCCGATGGCTTGTTCTTTGAAGCCGGCCCCGAAGTCAACTTCGCGCTGGCCGCCAAAAACGAGGCCGGCAACGACGTGAAAAGCGACGTGAGCCCCGTGGCGCTCGACTACGTGGTCGGCCTGGGCTACCAGCTCAGCAGCGGCCCGTCGATTGGCATCCGCTACGATGGCGGCTTCACCAACACCTACAAGGACACCGCGGCTAACGGCCTGGGCAATGGCAAGCTGAAAAACAGCACTTTCTGGCTCAACCTCGGGTATTCGTTCGGCGGCACCGGCCGCTAAGAAACCCCAAGCTTACCCACGCAAAAGCCCGGTTTCCGCCATGGAAACCGGGCTTTTGCGTGGAGGTGGGTGCGGCTAAGTTGGGCTGATTTCGTGCAACAAGTTTGCATTAGCGGGGAGCAAGCTCCCAGTGGACATGGTGGTCGGAGGGTGTGTAGATTTGTCGATACAAACTCTTCCATGTTAATGAGAAACTTCTACCTTCCACTTTCGCTGTTGCTGAGCTTCGCGGGCATGGCACATGCCCAATCTTCACAAGTCGGCCTCAAGCTGGGCGGCAGTTTGGCCCAGTACCGGGGCAATGACGCATTCGTGGGCAACTGCAATCTGGGAGGCTATTGCGGCGGCGGCGTGCTGCAATTGCCCCCGGGGTCGGTTTTTTCGGTACAGTTGGAGCTGCTGTATTCGCAAAAAGGCGCCCGCGGCCAAACCTTCGCGCTGCCGAATTACATGAGCGTGTCGGGCGCCCAACGCCTGGCTTACCTGGAATTACCGGTATTGGCCAAACTACGCAGCATCATGGGCTTTTTCGTAGAAACAGGGCCTACTTTTGCCTGCTGAGCGCCCGTGTCGAATCAAACGGGCAAAGCAATTACGAAAATCGAAGCAAATTCAAACCGTTCGAACTGGGCTACGCCGTTGGGACCGGATTTCAGGCGGAAAACGGACTGATACTGGGTGTGCGCTACTGCCGAGGGCTGACGTCGGTGTTCCAAGCCGGCGCTTATCAGCACGTCTACGGTCAAGCCGACATTTACAACCAAACGTTTCAGCTATACGCGGGGCTTCTTTTCGCTGGCCGGCCCACAACTGAATTTCCAAAGTAAAGCCCCGCTCTCGGGGACGAGCGGGGCTTTAAGTGGAGCGTCAACCGGGCGCTACCTACTGAGCCGCGGCGTAGTTGCGGTAGAAATGCGGGATGGTTTCGATACCCTTCAGGAAGTTGAAGACGCCGAAATGCTCGTTGGGCGAGTGGATGGCATCGGAATCGAGGCCGAAGCCCAGCAGCACGGTGTCGAGGCCCAGCTCCGACTTGAACATGGCCACGATGGGGATGGAACCGCCGCCGCGCGTGGGCACCGGGCGCTTGCCGAAGGTGGTTTCCATGGCGTCGGCCGCGGCTTTGTAGGCCACCGAGTTGGTGGGCGTCACCACGGGCTCGCCGCCGTGGTGGGGCCGCACTTCTACCGTGACGCCGACGGGCGCGATGCTTGTGAAGTGCTTCTGGAACAGCTCCGTGATTTCGGCCGAGGTCTGGTGGGGCACCAGGCGCATGGAGATTTTGGCGTGGGCCTGCGAGGCGATGACGGTTTTGGCGCCTTCGCCCGTGTAGCCGCCCCAGATGCCGTTCACGTCGAGCGTGGGCCGGATGCTGGTGCGCTCCATGCTGCTGTAGCCTTTTTCGCCGTAGCTGGCGGGCAGGCCGATGCTTTTCTGGAACTCCTCTTCGGAGAACGGGGCTTTGGCCATCTCGGCGCGCTCCTCGGTGCTCAGTTCGTCTACCTTGTCGTAGAAGCCGGGAATGGTGATGTGGCCGTTCGCATCGTGCAGGCTGGCAATCATCTCGCACAGGGCGTTGATGGGGTTTTGCACGGCACCGCCGTAGAGGCCGGAGTGCAGGTCGCGGTTGGGGCCGGTCACGGTTACTTCGTGGTAGCTCAGGCCGCGCAGGCCCACCTCGATGCTGGGCACGTCGTTGGCCAGAATGCCGGTATCTGAAATCAGGATGACGTCGGCTTTTAGCTTGGCTTTGTTGGCTTTCACGAAGATTTCGAGGTTGTTGGACCCAATTTCTTCTTCGCCTTCAAACATGAACTTGATGTTGCAGGGCACGCCGCCCTGGCCGTCGCGCATCATCATCTCGAAGGCTTTCACGTGCATGTACACCTGGCCTTTGTCGTCGCAGGCGCCGCGGGCGTAGATTTTGCCGTCTTTGATAACGGGGTCAAACGGCGGCGAGGTCCACAGCTCGTAGGGGTCGGCGGGTTGCACGTCGTAGTGGCCGTACACCAGCACGGTGGGCTTGCTCGCGTCGGTGATGTAGTCGCCGTACACGATGGGGTTGCCGGCCGTGGGGCAGATTTCCACGTTCTGCACGCCGGCTTCTTCGAGGCGCGTTTTCAGGTAGTCGGCGGCCCGCAGCACGTCGCCGTGAAACTTAGGGTCGGCCGATACCGAGGGAATGCGGAGCCAGTCAATCAGCTCGTCGAGAAAGCGCGTTTGGTTGTCGGAAAGGTAATTGGCCATGCGAGGCAGGGAAGTATGGTGATGGGTTGGGAACGGTAGAGTAAAAGTAGCGGGCGCGGCCGATACCGCTCCAACAGCTTTTGGGGTTCCGGCGCGGCGCCATTCGCAATTATTGGGCTGCTCACCAGGCTCGATTACAAGCGCGCATCCAGCACCAGCTCACGCAGCATTACCTCGCCCAGTTTCCAGGCTTCGGCCCAGTCTTTCTCGGGGCTTTCGAAGGTGAGCAGGTAGAGCGTATCGGTCTTGGCGTTGGCCAGAGCCATTTGGTACACCACGCGGGGCTCGGCCTCGGAGGGCGCTTCGCGGTAGCGCACCGCGCGCTTGTAGAACGGGCCGTCTACCGAGGAAGTCTTGTCCAACTGCTGCTGCCCCGGGCCAAATCCGGTTCGCAGCATCAGCAATTCGGCGTAGTCGGCGGCTTGGCGGCCGGTCTTGGCCTTCACCTTGCGCACCACGTTCAGCGACGCCCCGGTCTGAAACTCGCCGCTCTCCCCTATTTCATCGCGGGTCAGGAAGTAGGTGGTGGCGCCCTTCTGCCCGTCGGCCTTGTAGTACCAGCCTTCGGGCAAGGGCATGGCGGCTTTAATGTCGGGCAGCGCCTGCCACCGGAAGCCCGCCGGGGCCGTGCCCAGGGCGGTGTTGTATTTCTGCGCGGCCGCGGGCAGCGTGAGAAACAGCAGAATCAGGAAGCGAAGCAGGTACCGCATAAGGGAGACAGCAGCAAAAGTCTTTACCTAAGAAATTGGGCTAAAACGCCGGTTGAGCACAAGGTGCAACCACCCTCGCTCCTACTTCCGCCCAAACAGTGGCACGCGGCTTTCCGTCCCGCTCCGCAAGCGGCCGATATTGGCCCGGTGCGTGTAAATAAGCAGCACGGCCAGCAAGAAGCCCACCCACACCATAAACGGTTGGGCTGGCCGGAACTGCGGCAGCAGCTGCAGCAGCGCGAAGGTCACGCCCGCCGTCATGCTGGCCAAAGACACATAGCGGAAAAGGAGCAACATCACGATAAACACCAACATGCACACGCCCACCGTGGCCGGGGCCACGCCCAGCATCATGCCCAGCACCGTGGCCACGCCCTTGCCGCCCCGGAACTGCGCAAAGACCGGGTAGATGTGCCCCACAATGGCGAGCACACCGCAGGCCAGCTTAAAGTACAGTTCGTGCTCGGGCTGAATAGCACCCTGGGCTACCAGCCACGCCGGCAAAAAGTAGGCGGCCACAAAGCCTTTCATCGCATCGATGAGCAGGACCACCGAGCCGGCCTTGGGGCCCAGTACGCGGAAGGTATTGGTAGCGCCGGCGTTGCCAGAGCCGTGCTCGCGGATGTCGGCTAGCCCAAAGAAGCGGCGGCCCACCCACAGGGCGGTTGGGATAGAACCGAGGAGGTAGGCGGCCAGAAGCGCGAGGAAAATGTAGAGGTAATTCATGCGGGGATAAAAGTAGCGCGCAGCAGGGCTTAAAGGCAGTGGCAGGACTTCATGAAAAACCAGCACGTCATGCCGGGCTTGCGAAGGTCTCGGCGGCGGGAGCAACGAATTACTGCTCCGGGCGAGATGCTTCGACAAGCTCAGCATGACGTGCTGGGCTGGCGAACCGGGTGGCTTAGCTGTCGCCGAAGGGGTCTTCAGTGGCTTTCTTTTTCTTCTTTTCTTCTTCCTTCTTCCGCTTCTCCTCCTCCTTTTTCTGCTTTTCGGCTTCTTTGGCGAGGCGGGCGGCTTCTTTCTTGTCCTGGGCCGGGTCGGGTGCGGCTTCGGCGTCGGGAGCCGCGTCGGCGGCTTTGGTCTTGGTCTTCACCTTTTTGAGGTCGGGCTCGGTTGCGTCGGCCGCCGCAGGGGTGTCGGCGGCTTTCACCTTCACCTTTTCCTTCTTGTTGGCGGGCTCGGCGGTGGCAGCCGGCGCGTTGGGGTCTTCCATCACGCCGTCGCCGAAGGGGTCGTTGGCTTTAGCCTTTTTCTTCTTTTTGGTGGGCTCGGGGGCGGCATCGGCTGCGGGTGCAGCGTTGGGGTCGGTGGTGCCGAAGGCGTCGTCCTGTCCTTTTTTCTTTTTACCCTTCTTCCCTTCATAGGTATCAAAGGTGCTGGGAGCCGGTGCCGCCGGGCGGGCGGTCAGCTTGCCGCTCTTGCCCAGGTAGTCGCGCTGGAAGTGCGAGCGGAAGGCATCCACGTCGGTGAAATCGCCGAGGAAGGCGCCGTAGCTGGTGGCCGTGTTGTAGTCGCCCTTGGCCTTGCCGCCCACTTCGGCGTCGAAGTTCTCGCTCGACGATTTCGCCAGCAGCAGGTTGTTGGCGTACTTGAAGTAGTACCAGGTCTGGGGCTCGGGCTCGAGGTAGATTTCCACCAGGTCGGTGTTGTTTTCGCGGCGGATTTCGATGTGGCCATCAATCAGGGCGTTGAGCGGCTGCTTGCCCACGCCAGCCAGCCCAAACTTGCCCACCGAGTACCAGGCCCGCCGCTTCTCGCTCCAGCGCAGGTCTACCTTGCTCAGCATGATGGTGTGCATGAGCTTGGGCGAGAGCTTCAGGAGGTCGGCGGCGGCGCCTTTGCGCATGGTGTACTCCTCCACGCCCTTGTTGCCGATAAACTGGGCCAACTTGTAGAGCTCGTTGGTGGAGCCGTCCAGGGCTTCGGGCGAGCCTTTGGTCACGCGGGCCAGCTCGGTGCCCATGGTGGCCACGGCTTTCTCGGGCATGCCGATGTCGAAGCCCAGCAGCGCATCCACCGAATAGCGGGCGCTGTCGGGGTTGGCGGTGCCCACGCCGCTGCCCACCAGCTTGTAGTTTTTGTTGGAGTTGATGAACGTCATCGGGCCCCGGAAGCTGAGCGAGTTGGTGGCGTCCGTGTAAGCCAGCATGGCGCCTTCGTAGGCATTCACGTCGCTCAGGTCGTTGCGCGAGATGGTATAAATTCCTTTTTTGTCGTCGTACCGCAGCTGCCCATCTACTTTCAGAATGGACACGTCGGTGTTGTTGGGCAGGGTAGCGGCATAGAGCGGGTACACCTTGTTGGTCTGGTCCGACAGGAACAAGCCGGTCACGAGCGGGGAGCCGTCCTCGGCCTTGATGTCCTTCAGGTTGAGGCTGAAGTTCTTCGGGTCAATGGAGTCCTTCACCGCAATCCATTCGGCCGACTTGCGGTCTTTGCCAAACTGCAGCTGCACCTGGCCATCGAACGCAAAGCCGCGGCGCCGCGAGTTGAGCAGCACGTTGCCCCGGTAGCCGATGCGCGGCGTGAGCTGAAACTTGCTCCCCGGGCTTACCACGGCCGTGGCCACGGTGGGCGGGCCCGCCACGGCAGCGCCCGCAAATTCGTCCTTATTCTTACGCGCGGCCTTGCCTTTGCCGGCCAGAACCGCGGCCGGGTCGGGCTCGAAATTGCTGAAACGCAGCGCCACCGAGTCGCGGGCCGTTTTGATGGTGTACTCGGCATTGCCGGTGAAGGCCGCTTTCGAGAGCACTTCCACGTTGCCTTTCACCAAGTGGTGGAATTTGTCCAGGGAGTCGAGCACCACGCCCGCATTGCGGAAGCGCTGCAGGCGGCCGTTGGCCCCAATGCTGACCTTGCCCGAGTCCGGGGTAATCCAGGCATCGGCGGCGGCGATGTAGGGCACGCCGCCCACTTGCATGCGGTACTTGGCCAAGTCGTACACGCCGCTCGAGGCCTTAAACTTCAGCCCCTGCTGGTCGGGGTTGGTGGAATAGAAATACGACTTGGTGGAATCGGCATTGGCGGCCACGCGCAGCACCACCTGCTTTTTCTTGAAGTCCCAGTGCCCGCCGCTGAGCGTGGTCTTGAACTTCGAGTACGGCAGGTCGATGCTGGCCTTGCTGCCTTCCTCGCGCTTGAAGTCGGCAAAGCCCCGGCTCAGGTTGTAGTCGAAGGCCACGTCGCTGGCCGTGAGGGCGGGCTTGTTGGCTTCGGCCGACTTGATGCTCACCGTGGCCTTGCGCCCCGAGTAGCTGTCGGTTTTGAACGTGAACGCCGGCGACTTGATGAACGACTGCGGCCCGTCGAGGCGGCCGTCGCCACCCACGTTTTTAGGCGTCAGCACGGCGGTTCCTTTGAAGTTGTACGCCGTCACCGTTTTAGCTTTCTGGTCGGCGGCGGTGTACATGCGGATGGCCTCGCCGGTGCGCGGCGTGGTCAGGAACATGGAGTCGCGGCGCACGTTCCAGTTCATGAGGTAGCCGGTGGGCAAACTCATTTTCGGAATGTCCACGCCCTCGGCTTTCTTGGCCGCAATGGCGCCCGTCCGGCCCACCGTCACCACCGAGTCGCGGTAAAACACGAAGCTGTTGGAGGTGAACGTGCCCGACTGGTAGGTAATGGTGCCGTCGCCCTGCAGGCCTTTGCCGTTCATCTTCACCTTGCTGAACACCCGGCCGCGGCCTTTATACAGCGGAAAGCCGTCCTTGGGCACGTCGTACACGAAGCCCAGCGAGCCGTCTTCCTGCACGGTGAGCTTGGTCTGGATGTCGGGGATAATGCCGCCGCTGCGGAACGTGCCGTTGAAGCCGGTGGCCGTCTTGCCGATGCCGTTGAGCGAGTCGAGCTTAAACGGCGGGATGTCGAACACCATCGTGGAGTCGTAGGCGCCGCCCAGCACGTCCTGCTTGCCGAAGTACACGTTGGCCCCGCTTTTGGAATCGAAGGCGGGGTACTGGCCTTTTTTCTTGCGGCCCGACTTGTTTTTGGGGTCGTTCAGAAAAAGGCGACCGGTCGAGAATTTGCCTTTGTTGGTGAGGGCAAAGTCGGCGTGCTTGCCGGTGGGCTTGCCCTTGGCGTCTTTGGCTTCGCTGCGAATGACGATGGAGTCAATCTTGGCCATGTCGACGTAAAACCCGTCGTAGTCGAACTTGAACTCGCGGCCCTTGAAGCGCATGGCCGACGCCACCACCGTGCCGTTGAAGTTGATGTTGCGGTTTTTCTGAATGCGGATGATGGCGCTGTCGGGCCGCACAAACACCGTGGCCGAGTCGTCGGAGAAGTTGAAGCGGTCCACGCCGCGCACCGTCAGCTCGTTGGTGTTCAGGTTAAGGGTGGCGTTCCGGCCCGAGCCCGACAGCGACTTGATAGCGATGTGGTCGTAGTCTTTTTTGTCGCGGGCCGACGCCACGTAGTGCGCGCCCTTGGGCAGAATGGTTACGTCGCCGGTTAGGGGGTTCCACTCCACGTAGCCGTCGCGCGCCAGGCCGGCCATGGCGCTGCGCATGTTGGGCTCCGAGGTTTGCAGGTCGGTGGCCAGGGTCGACACGTTCAGCGTTTTGGCGTTGCCGTGGCTTTGGCTGTAGCCCACCAGCATTTGCAGCGGGTGCAGCCGGTTGATGCTCTTGAGCTGCTGGTAGCGGCTGTTGGTAAAAAACTCTTTGCTCTCAAAATCCGCCGTTTGCTGGTTTTTGGCCGAGAGCACGGCGAAGTCGATGGTGGGGCTGTTCAGGTTCCAGGTCAGCGCCTCGGTGCGAATATCCATCTGGTGGTAGGAGTCGCTGTAGGGCGTGTTCTTATAGAGGCCTTCTTCGCGCGCCAGCTTCAGCTGCTGCTTGCCTTTCAGGTACTTGAGCTGGGTGCCGGGGTGCGTCACCGAGTCCTTGGCGCCTTCGTAGATGGTCACCGCCGCCCGGTTGGCGGTGATAACCGAGTCGCCCAGCACGTAGGCCCGCGACGACGCTTTGAACTTGGGCTTACCGCCCAGGCTCACGATAAGGTTGGACGGCGAGCCATCGAGGGCCGCGCTGAGCACCTTGCCGCCGGCCATCGACAGGCCGCCGCGGTACTGAATGTTCTCACCCAGGTTTTTAATACGGGCGTCGTTGGTGAGCGAGATAAAGCGTGGGTAGCCCGTGTCGGGGGCGCCGGGCTTGCGCCGCACGCTCTTGTAGCTGAGCGCGCCTTTCACGGGGGCCTCCAGCACGGCCGGATACGTGAGCGTGACGGGCTGCACCGTGAACTCGGGCTTGTTCATATCGAAGTCAAACCCGGCCAGGTCGGCCGTTACCGGATTGCCTTTGATGACCCAGGCAAACTGCCCGCCCGTGGCCAGGAACCGGCCGGAGTTGGGCACGGCCGTGCCGCTCACTTTTTTGAGTACCACCGAGTCGCCGGCCGTGCCCATATGCAGGTCGGTATCCTTCACCACTATCACGGCCCCACGGGCCGGCGGCGCCATGTAGTCGTCGTAGGGCAGCGCCGAGGGCGTAAACGAAGCCGTAGGCGGCTCAAAGTCCGCGGCCTTGGCGGTGGGCGCGGCCGCTTTTGCGGGCGCGGCGGTTGGGCTGGCCTTGGTAGCCGTTTTGGCCACGGGCTTTTTGGCCGGCGCTTTTTTCTTCACGGGAGCACCCCAGCCGTCGTCCGAATCGCCCCAACCGCCGCCCGAGGGCGACGACCACATGTCGGCCGTATCCCAGCCGCTGCTGCTTGCTTTCTTCTTGGGCTTGGGCGCGGCGGGCTTGGGAGCCGCTTTTGCCGGCGTCTTGGCCGCGGCCACGGGCTTCTTGGCGGCGGGCAGCGGCTCGTCTTTAGGCGCGGGCGCCGACGCGCCAAATTCCAGGTTAGAAACCGGTGCGGCAATGGGCGAGTACGCAAACGAAATCGTGCCACCCACGGCCCGCAACGAGCTGTAGCCGGAGCGGTACAAGTAGCCGCCGTTGAAAAAGCGGCTGGTGCTGAAGATAAATTTCTCGGTTTCCTGCGGGGCTTCCTTCTCCAGGGTTTGGCCCAGCACGTCGAGGTACTGGTCCATTTGCTGGTCGCTGAGCTTGGCCGAGTTCGCGCCGCCAATGATGGCCATGTACAGCTGCTCGAAGTGCGGCCGGGGCCGAAACTTCTTTGCCAGCATCACCTGCGACAGGGCCACGATGCGCGCCTGCTGCGAGGAGGTGAGGCGGTTGGTGCCCCACAGCTCCCTCAGGCGGGCTCCCACGGCGCGGGCAGCGGCGTTGTTGGTGCTGGCCATCATGCTCTGTACATCAACGATGTACTGAGCCGGGTCGGTCGAGAGCCGGCCCACCTGGTAGCGGGGTGCGGCGGCCGGCGCCGCCCCACCCGGCGCCGGCGCCTTGGTTTGGGCTTGGGCCGACGAATAACCGCCCAGTACCAAACCCAGCCATGCCGTAAGAAGAACTAAATGCTTCATAAAGTCTCGTTGTCTGTAATTGTGGCTCGCTCGGCAAGCCGCGGACCTTCCCAATGGTATAAATGCTGCTATAGCCGCCCCTGCCCCGTCCGCGCGTCGACGAAACGACGCAGCCACGACTCAGCGGGCTGCTTTTTCAACGCAAACGCCTGTGACAAAGTATAGTGCTCCACGCAGTGCTAAAAAATCGGTACAAGTTAGGCAGAATCTAAAAAGCAATACACCAACCGCAGGAGTTAAAGTCCGATACTTGCTGACAGTCAGCAATTTTCTGGCCAAGCTCCTTTTTGGCTCCCTGCTATTGTTACACTTTTCAAAAAATGCCCGCACCCGGAAATGGCCCCCGCCCTGCGCTGGCAGGTAGCGCAGAATTCAGGCCCCGTTGATTCCCAACCAGTTTACTTTGGTGCATGACCACTGCACCCATTCGCACCGCCCTGCTGGCCTACGGCATGTCGGGCAAGCTTTTTCAAGCCCCGTTTCTGGCCGCCCACCCCGGGTTTGACTTGCTGGCCGTGGCCGAGCGCACCGAAAAGCGCATGTACCTCGATTACCCCAGCATCCGTAGCTACCCGAGCGTGGCCGACGTGCTGGCCGACCCTACTATTGAGCTGGTGGTGGTGAACACGCCCAGCAACACCCACTTCGAGCTGGCCCAGCAAGCCCTGCGCGCCGGCAAGCACGTGCTACTGGAAAAGCCCGTGGCCACTTCCGTGGCGCAGCTGCAGGCGCTGGTGGCGCTGGCTCGGGAAATGGGCTGCCACCTCCTAGCTTACCAAAACCGCCGCTGGGACAGCGACTTTGGTGCCGTGCGCCGCGTGGTCGAAAGTGGGCAGTTGGGCCAGCTCATCGAAGTGCACTTTCGCTTCGACCGCTACAAGCCGACCCTGCACACCAAGAAATTCAAGGAAGAGCCCCTGCCCGGCAGCGGCCTGCTCTACGACCTGGGCCCGCACCTCATCGACCAGGCCATCAGCTTGTTTGGGCAGCCGCTCGGCCGCCACAAGACGGTGGGCCGGTACCGGGCCGGCAGCCGCGTCGATGACTTTTTTACGCTACACCTGCGCTTCCCGCACAACCTGAACGTGTGGCTGACCTCCGGCCTGCTCATCGCCGACCCCGGCCCCGCCTACATCCTGCACGGCACCCTGGGCAGCTACCAAAAAGGCCGCACCGACCCGCAGGAAGCCCAACTGCTCCAAGGCACTTCGCCGCTGGCACCCGACTATGGCCACGAAAAGCCCGGCCAGGAAGGCCGCCTCACCCTCGCCGCCCCCGACGGGAGCCTCACTACCACCCCGGACCCCGCCTCCCCCGGCGACTACATGCACCTGTTTGAAGCCGTATTCCAGACCATTCGCCACGGCGCCCCCTACCCCATCCGCGAAGAACAGCTGCTCTGGCAAAACGAGCTATTGGAAAGCGCCCCGGATTTTGGGCCTGAAGCCTAGCCCGTCGTGGGCAGCTGGAATACACTAACTGAACTCTTCAAACGCACTTAGTATTGCCCAACCTGCCCCGGCTCTTGTAGCTGCATGCGGCAGGGATGGGGCAACGTGCGTTACCTGGTCGGGAAATGCCAGCTCGCCTGAAAATTGGGTTGGCCTACCGAGCCAAATGAGTAGCGAAAAGCTATTAACCACCTGATTACGGCGATGGTGCGAGCTTTTTTGGCGGCTAGCCAGCTTAAGCCAAGGGCGTTTACTGTAAGAATAGTGCGGACTATCAGGCTATTACAATATTTTGCATATATCATATAAATATTGTTCCTTTGGTGAGATTATATTCTTGCCCTATGCCTCAGCTCAGTCACTTGCCAGAAGCTCCTCTACCGAGCCTCACTTTCTGCCCAGTAACGTGCCGAACCGGCTCTTCGCTGCTGCGCGGCCGCCTCAAGCGGGCCCTAAGCGCCGAGGAAGTCACCAAAACCTGCGAAGTGCTGCTGGCAACCGCTACACGCCGGCGCTGCCGCTACTGGCTGCTGGACGGACGAGAAAGCTCAAACGCCCAGCCGCCTCAGCTACATGAGTGGCTGGAGGAAGATTATTTCCCCCGGGTGCGGGCCCAGTTGGGGCACCCCCCGTGCATCGCCCTGCTGGTAGCTCCATCCCTGTGGCAGGACTTGCCCAAGCTGGGGCAGGAGCCCGTGAGCGAATGGCCTACCTGGGCTGCCCGCGTAGGCTGGTTTAAGGAGGAAGAGCCCGCTTTGGCCTGGCTACAGAAACATGGGGCGCACGAGCGGGAGCGCCAGCGCCTGCTAGCCGCCTCTACCGGCACCGCCAGCACCTGGCGTGGAGAGCAACTGCGCTTCAACTTCTAAGCGTATTCACTTTAATCTCGGTGAGCTGCTTTCGTTACTGAGGAAGGCTTGTGTCTTCAGAAAGCAACTGCAGGCGTGGTGCTACGGCAGCACCAGCCGGCTGCCCAGCGCCCGCTGCAAATCCGGCAAATCATAGCGCTGCAGTACTCCCGGCAGCACCTCCGAATACACATCCTTGGCCGTGGGTTGGGCTAGTAGTTGCTGATATGAGCGGGGCGGTTGCTCTACCACGACGCGGGCGAAAGTGGGCCAAATAAACGCGGCATGCAAGGCGGGCCCCACTGCCCGGCCTCTGGCCCTCATTTCCATGGGCAGGCCAGACAGCTGCGTTTGGTTGCGCACGAACATTTGAATTGAGTTCAGGTCCTCTACGCGTTGGGCCAGCAGCGGGCGGCCTATGTGCAGGGCCAGCAGGGCGTTTCGGTACTCGCGGTTGTAATATTTGGGGTCGTTGAACGCCGCGGGGTCGGTGGTTTCGCCCAGGCCGCGCAAGTCGGCCAGCAGCACGGCCGTGCCCTGGCGCAGGTAGGCTTGCACCTGCGCCGCGCTGTCCAGAATAGTGGCCTTCCCCGCGTCAGGCAGCCAGATAAGTACCCGCGTGGGGCGCACCGAGGCAGGCGGCATGGCTAGCAGCGCTGGCAGCGGCGGCTCGCCTTCGCGGCGCAGAATCAACTTTCGCAGCACGAGGCCGTTGCGGCGCACGGTATCAAGCAGCGCCATGGACAATGGCCGGCCATCTGCGCTGGAGGAAATGTTCAGTTCCCGGCGCACCAGCGCCCCTATGGCTTCCGGCGTGGCGGCGGCACGGGCTGGGGCCAGCTTCTGCGCGGCCGCCAAATGTGCGGCGGCTAAGGTCACTTCGTTGGGGAAAGCAGTATTGACCTGGCCGGTGGCCGTGCAGCGCAGTTCTTTCTCAGACAACGTGGCTAAGGCGCCTTCCCGAATTGGGCTGGCATCGCCATAAAACCACCGCCGGAACCAGGCCACCGCGGCCTCCCGTTTGGGCTGCGAGATGCCGTGCCCGTCGTCGTAGGTGAATAAGTTGAGCTGGTTGGGGTGGCCCAGGGCAGTGTATACGCGCCGGGTTTCGGCCGTGGCGGCTTCTATTTGGGTATAATCCACAAAATCGTAGCGGCCGGCCAGCACCAGCAAGGGCTTGGGGGCAAACATGATGGGCCAATCGGCCAGGTCGAGGCAGGCGCGGCCGGCACCGGGCAGCTGCACGCAGCCATCGGCGGGGCCAGTGAGCTCCAGGTTGCGCTCGCCGCTGGCCACGTAGCTGCACAGCGCCGCTACTTTCATCCGCTTCTCCAGGGCCATGAAGTAGGCCGTTTGGGTCGCACCCCCGGAATTACCCAGGCAGCCCAAGCGTGCGGTATCCACCTCGGCGCGGGTGAGCAGGTAATCGAGGCCGCGCTCGTTGTCCCAGAACTGCTCGGCCGGTACCGTTTCGCCCAGTAGCGCCGCATCAGCGTTAAGCAAGGTGTGTTCAGTGGTGCCGCCTCGGGCCAGGGGCTTGCCGGCCGCGTCGGTGAGCTGCATGCGCTCGCCCTGCGAAATGGGGTCAATCACCAGCACTACAAACCCGTGCTGCGCGAAAAGAATAGCCGTTTTTTGGTACGATACTGTGGCTTTGGCCTCCTGCTCGTGCCCACAGAACAGCAGCACGCCGGGCTTCTTGCCTTTGCCCGCGGGCACGTAGAGGTTGGCCGTTACGTGGTGGTTTGGGGTGCTTTCGTAGATGATTTTTTCGATGCGGTACTGGTCGCGCGTGAGCTTGCCAGTGACCTGGGCCCGCAGCGGGGTGCGCGTCGGCAGCGGTCCCAGTACCCGCCGGAAGCGCGCCCGCACGCTGTCGCGGTACGCCGCCGCCCCGGCTGTCGACTGTGCGGCCCGGTCCAGTTCGGCGGCGCGTGACGCGTACTGCGCATGCATTTGCTGCAGCAAGTAGGTGCTCAGCGTGGCGGGCGCTTTCCAGTCCAGCACGTTAGAGCTGGGCTGTTGGGCGCGCGCCGAATAGCCCGTGGCCAGGGCCACTAGAGCAAGCAAGAGGGCCTTGGCACGCATAGTATCGGCCTTATTTCGTCGCTTTGCAGCGCAGCTCCTCCACCAAATCGGCAGAGCCCACGAAGAGTGGGGCGCGCTGGTGCAGGTCGGAAGTCGGGTGCACGTCGAGCACCAAATCGGCCCCGGTCACGGCCACGCCTCCGGCCTGCTCAATGAGGAAAGCCAGCGGAAAGCACTCGTAGAGCAGGCGCAGCTTGCCGCCGGGCTTGTCCACGGTGGGCGGGTAGAGGTAGATACCGCCCGTGAAGAGGTTGCGGTGATAGTCGGCCACCAGCGAGCCCACGTAGCGGGCCGTAAGCCGGCGCTCCTTGCAAGTAGTGAGGAAGGTGCGCACGAACTCCGGGTAATCAAACCAGTTGCCTTCGTTGCAGGAAAACACCGGGCCCTGGCGGGGGATTTTGATGTCGGGGTGCGAGAGAAAGAATTCGCCCAACGAGTTTTCGTAGGTGAAGCCCGCCACGCCGTGCCCGGTGGTGTACACCAGCATGGTGCTGGAGCCATACAGGACGTAGCCGGCTGCTATCTGCGCGCGGCCGCCCTGTAGGAAATCTTCCTTTCGGGCCGGCCCCCCAATGCGCGACACGCGGCGGTAAATACCGAAAATGGTGCCGATGCTCACGTTTACGTCAATGTTCGAGGAGCCGTCGAGCGGGTCGATGGCCACCACGTACTTGCCGTTCACGTTGCCCGTCTGGATAATATCCTCGTCTTCTTCCGACAGCACAGCGCAGGCTTCGCCGCCGTTGGTGAGGGCGCGGACAAAGCGGATGTTGGCTTCCACGTCGAGCTTTTGCTGGTTTTCGCCCTGCACGTTTTTCTCGCCCATGGCCCCCGTAATGCGGGAAAGACCCGCCCGGTTTACCTCGCGGTTCACAATTTTGCCGGCCAGGGCAATGTCGCGCAGCAGCTGCGACAGCTCGCCCGTGGCATAGGCAAACTCCGATTGCTTGCGCATGATGTAGCGCTCCAGCGTGATGCCTACCGGAGTAGCCAGCGTGTTTTCAGTGGTCTGAGACATGGGTGGGATTTGGATAGAGCGGAGCTAAGTATGATAAGGCAAACCAGTAGTCAGGCAGTCATGTAGAGCGCCGCAAAGCATCTTGTCCTCGCCATTTGTCATGGTGAGGCAGGAAGCATCTTATCGCCGCTGAACGATTTGTTCTGACTTGATAAGATGCTTCGCGCTGCTCAGCATCACAGACGATTGATTGAATTACTTGAGCACGCGAGATGCTTGGCTACGCCGACCATCGGTTCGCGTCGCCCTGCATGACAGTGCTTTCCGGCTAGTATGGGCCTAAGAAGCCTGTTTTTGCGACTGCCACAGCACCACCTGCCAGCCTTTGTGTTTGTCCTTCACCTGCACCACCACGTATTTGAGGTGGGCTACGTTGGGCGTGCCATCGGGCTTGTTGGGCTGGTAGATGATGATTTGGCCATTAACCACCGCCGTTTTGCCGTCGTTGTAGGCGCGCACGTTGAGGTTTTCCACTTCGATTTTGTCGTACACGCTTTTGCCGTCGCGGATGCTCTGCAGATACTCCGTTTTGTTGTTCTGCTTGCCGTTGGAGTGCGTGTAAATCAGGTCGTCGGAAAAGACTTTTTCCAGAAAGGCGTAGTCCTTTTTCACCTGAGCCTCAAAGCGCTGCCGCTCCAGGGCCTCCACTTCTTTGGCGGCTTTGTCGTTTTTGTTATCGGTGGGGTGAGCTACCGCGGAGAGGCCGAGCACCAGCAGTGCAAAGGTTAAGAATCGTTTCATCGGAAGGGCTAGCACTAAGCTGCGGGTTGGTTGGGTTCTTCGTCGAGGGTGATGGGCTCCATGCGCGGCACCAGGGTGAACATCAGGACCCAGGCCACGAGGTAAGCCGCGCCGCAGATGAAGAACATGATGTAGTAGGCCTTGTCAATCTGCCCGATGCTTTCGTAGTGCACAAACATGCGCTTCTGCACCAGCGCCGTGAGGGCAATGCCGCCCAGGCCACCCGCCATGCCGCCAATGCCCGTGACCGAGCCCACGGCCCGCTTCGGAAACATGTCGGATACGGTGGTGAAAATGTTGGCACTCCAGGCCTGGTGCGCCGCCGCCGCAATGCCGATGACGAACACCGCCAGCCACATGTTCATGTGCCCCAGCCACTGCGCAAACACTATTGGGAACACGCAGCAGGCAATGAGGAGCATCGAGGTTTTACGGGCCTGAAACGCCGGCATGCCGCGCCGGATGAAGCCCAGGGGCAGGTAGCCGCCGCCCACGCTCCCGATGCTCGACAAGATGTATACCGCCGCTACCGGCAGGGCAATGGCCGTGCCCTTGAGGTTGTATTGCTTGCCCAGAAAATCGGGCAACCAGAACAGGTAGAACCACCAGATGGGGTCGGTGATGAACTTGCCAATCACGAAGGCCCAGGTTTGCCGGAAGGTGAGCAGCTTGCCCCACGAGGCCTTGGGCTTTTCTTCGGTCACGCCTTCGGCCGGCAGGCCCACCGGAATGTCGGCGTTGATGTAATCAAACTCAGACTTGGTGAGGCGGGCGTGCTTGGCGGGCGTTTCGTAGAAATACATCCACAGCACCAGCCAGATAAAGCCCAGTGCGCCCGTAATGATGAAGGCCCATTTCCAGCCGATGGTTTCGGCAATGAGCGGCACGGTGAGTGGCGCCACGATGGCGCCCACGTTCGAGCCCGAGTTGAAGATACCCGTAGCCAGCGCCCGCTCCCGCTGCGGAAACCACTCGGCCGTGGTTTTGATGGCGGCCGGAAAGTTACCGGCCTCCGTGATGCCCAAAAAGCCCCGTGCAATGCCGAAGCCAAATGTGCTGCTCACCAGGGCGTGGCCCATAGCGGCCACACTCCACAGAGCAGTGGAAAGGGCGTAGCCCAGTTTCGTACCCAGCTTGTCGATGATGCGGCCGGCGCCCACCATGCCCACGGCGTAGGCAAGCTTGAAGGCAATTTCAATGTTGGCGTAGTCGCCCGAGTTCCAGTGAAACTCCGTTTCCAGGTACGGCTTCAGCAGCGAGATAACCGCCCGGTCGAGGTAGTTGATGGTGGTGGCAAAAAACACCAGAGCGCAGATGGTCCAGCGGAATTTGCCCATGACGGCATTGGCGGAGGCCAGCGGGGAGCCGGGCAGCGCTTGGGCGGAAGTTGGCATCATCGAGTTTGGGAATTTAAGAACGGGTACTCGGGCAGCACACACTCAAGAAGAACGTCATGCTGAGCGCAGTCGAAGCATCTCTACCTCAATAGCAAATATTTACTTACACGGTAGAGATGCTTCGACTGCGCTCAGCATGACGTTCCTCCAACTTACTAATTCTTTTTCAGCGTTTCGACGAACTGCATCAGCTCGCTAATGCTGGCGGACAGCGCGTCGGTATCATCGGCATTCTTGAACAGCTGCGAGCCCATGCCCACGGCGTTCACGCCCGCCCCAAACCAGGCGCTAACGCTCTCGCGGGTGGGCTCCACGCCACCCGTCACCATCAGCTTGATGTGGGGAATGGGGCCGCGCAGGGCTTTCACATAATCAGGCCCGACGATGTTGCCGGGGAAGATTTTGACCACGGCCGCCCCCAGCTGGCTGGCGTTGTAAATCTCGGTGGGCGTGAGCGCGCCGGGCAGCCACGGTATGTTGTGGGCGCGGCACACCTCGGCTACTTCGGCCGTGGCGCAGGGCTGCACCACAAAGGCGGCGCCGGCCGCGATAAACTGCTCGGCCTGCTCGGCCGTGAACAGCGTGCCGATGCCCAGCACCATATCGGGGCAGTTTTCCTGCGCGTAGGCCTGGAGCTGCGTGAATACTTCGAGGGCGTTGCCGCCGCGGTTAGTGAATTCAAACACCCGAATGCCGCCCGCGTAGCAGGCCTGCAGCATGCGCTGGGCATACGCCGCGTCGGCGTGGTAGAACACGGGCACCACGGGGTAGCGCAACAAAGTTGCTAATGTATCGGCGGCGGAGACTGTCAGTTGAGCCATTATCTGTAAGTGAGCTTTAGCGCAGCAAGCGGCCGCTGGTGTTGCCTTTCATGATTTCTTCCACCTCGGCCACCGTCACTAAGTTAATGTCGCCGTGGATAGTGTGCTTGAGCGCCGACGCCGCCACGGCGAAGGTCAGGGCCTGTTGCGGGTTGTTGTAAGCCAAAGAACCGTAGATGAAACCCGCCATGAAGGCATCGCCCCCGCCAATGCGGTCCACGATGGGGTTGATGTCGTAGGTGAGGGTTTCGAGGAACTGCTTGCCGTCGTAAAACAGGCCCTTCAGGCCATTGTGCGAGGCGCTGTGGGTGTTGCGGCGGGTGGTGATGACCTGCTTGATTTGCGGGAAGCGCGCCATCACCTGCTGGGCTACCGACACAAACTTGTTGTCGGTGCCGAGCAGCGGCTGAATGCCGAACAAGTCCTCGGCGTCGTTTTCGGAGCACACCACCACGTCGCAGCCCTCCACCAGTTCCGACATCACGGCTTGGGCCGTTTGGCCGTACTGCCACAGGTTGCGGCGGTAGTTCACATCGGCCGAGACGGTGATGCCCAGGCGGCGCGCGGCCGCGATGGCCTGGCGCGTGGCCTCGGCCGTGCTGGCCGAGATGGCGGGCGTGATGCCCGTCCAGTGCAGCCAGCCAGCGTTTTTCAGGATTTCATCCCAGTTGAAAGCCGCGGCATCGAGGTGGGCAAAAGCTGAGTTGGCGCGGTCGTACACCACCTTGCTGGGGCGCATCCCCGCTCCTACTTCCAGGAAATACAGCCCCAGCCGGTCGCCGTTGAATACGGTGGCGTCCATGTTCACGCCCAGGGCGCGGAAGTGCTGGGCAGCCGCCTGGCCGAGGTCATTGGCCGGAAAGCAAGTAACGTGCGCGGCGGGCACGCCCAACCCCGCCAGCGAAGCGCCCACGTTGGCGTCGCCGCCGCCGTAGGTGATTTCCAGACTGGGAGTTTGGGCGAACCGGTAGTTCAGCGGCGGCGCGAGCCGCATCATGATTTCGCCGAACGTGACAACTTGCTTCATTTAGTGGGTAGTTAAGGTCTTGAATTTCATCACTTCATCTGTCATGCTGACGAAGGAAGCATCTTATCAGGTTAGCTCAATTCGTTCAGCCGGGAGAAGATGCTTCGCTAGCTCAGCATGACAGACGAATTTGTTCGCTACTGAACAGTGGCAGCGACTGGCGCCGCTTGAGCTACTTCGCCGAAGCCAAAGTACTCCTTGGCGTTGCCGTAGCAAATATTTTGCACGGTGCGGCCCAGCAATTCCAGGTCGGCCGGCAACTCGCCGTTTTCCACGTCGTTGCCGAGCAAGTTGCAGAGCACGCGGCGGAAATACTCGTGGCGCGGGTACGAAAGAAAGCTGCGCGAATCGGTGAGCATCCCCACGAAACGGGGTAGCAGGCCCATGTTCGAGAGCGAGTTGAGCTGTTTTTCCATGCCGTCCTTCTGGTCGAGGAACCACCAGCCGGAGCCGAACTGCATCTTGCCCGCCACCGAGCCGTCGTTGAAGTTGCCAATCATCGTGGCAATCAAGTCATTGTCGGCCGGGTTCAGGTTGTAGATAATGGTCTTGGCCAGCTTGTTCTGCCCGTCGAGGCGGTCCAGGAACGTGGAGAGGGCGCGGCCCTGCAGGAAGTCGCCGATGGAATCCCAGCCCGTGTCGGGGCCCAGTTCGCGGAGCATGCGCGAGTTGTTGTTGCGCAGCGCACCCAAGTGGTATTGTTGCGTCCAGCCTTTTTCCCAGTCCATTTCGGCCAGCAGCACCAGCATGGCCGATTTAAACTGGTTGTTCTCGGCCAGCGTCAGCTCGCTGCCGCCGCGGATTTTGCTGAAGATGGCATCCGCTTCCGCCGCGGTATAATCGGCGGCATAAATCTGCTCGAGGCCGTGGTCCGACAAGCGGCAGCCCACGCTGGCAAAGAAGTCGTGCCGGCGGCGCAAGGCCGTTTCCAAATCGGCGAAAGTGCGGATGTCCACCGCGGCCACGGGGCCCAGGCGGTCGAGGTAGGCGTTGTAGCTGGCGGCATCGTCCACGGCCATGGCCTTGTCGGCCCGGAAGGTGGGCAGCACGCGCACCTTGAAGCCCGAGGCCGCGAGGGCCTGGTGGTGTTCGAGGTTATCGGCGGGGTCGTCGGTGGTGCAGAGGGTTTCCACGTTCATCTTGCGCAGCAGGCCGCGCACCGAGTACTCGGGGGTTTGCAGCTTGGCGCTGCACTCGTCATAGATGCGGCGGGCGCTGTCCTTGTTCAGCAGCTCCGTGATGCCGAAGTAGCGCTGCAGCTCCAGGTGCGTCCAGTGGTAGAGCGGGTTGCGCAGGGTGTAGGGCACGGTTTCGGCCCACTTCTCAAACTTCTCCCAGTCCGAGGCATCGCCGGTGATGTAGCGCTCGGGGATGCCGTTGGCCCGCATGGCGCGCCACTTGTAGTGGTCGCCGTAGAGCCAGATTTGGGTAATGTTCTCAAACTGCTTGTCCTCGGCTATCTGGTCGGGCAGCAGGTGGTTGTGGTAATCGATAATGGGCATCTGCTTCGCGTACTCGTGGTAGAGCATGCTGGCCGTGGCCGTCTGAAGCAGGAAGTCGTCGTTGAGAAAGGGCTTCATAAATTCAATAGCCTAAAGAGAACGTCATGTCGAGCGCAGCCGAGACATCTCGCATGCGTCGTTGCAATTATTTTAATTACTTCCTTGAGCGAGATGTCTCGGCTGCGCTCGACATGACGTTCTATATGAAAATCCAGCTTATAAACTCACCCCGCGCTTCCACGGAATGAAGTCGGTTTGGTCGTGGCGCACGGCGGCAACTTCCTCGCCGCTGGCCACCCGAATGACGTAGTCGAGGATGCGCTCGCCGGCCTGCTCGATGGTTTCTTCGCCGTCAATCACCGTTCCGGTGTTCACGTCGATGATGTCGGGCATGCGCTTGGCCAGGGCTGTGTTGCTGGCGATTTTCACCACCGGGGCAATGGGGTTGCCGGTGGGCGTGCCCAGGCCGGTGGTAAACAGCACGATGTTGGCGCCAGAGCCAACTTCAGCCGTGGTCGATTCCACGTCGTTACCGGGCGTGCACAGTAGGTTCAAACCCGGCTTGGTCACCAGCTCCGGGTAGTCGAGCACGGCTACCACGGGCGAAGAGCCGCCCTTGCGGGCTGCCCCGGCCGATTTCATGGCGTCGGTAATCAGGCCGTCGCGGATGTTGCCCGGTGAAGGGTTCATGTCGAAGCCCGAGCCCACGGCCACGGCGCTGTCGCCGTACGCTTTCATCAGGCTGCTGAATCGTTCGGCGGTGGGTTGGTCCACACTGCGGTCCACGAGTTCCTGCTCCACGCCGCACAGTTCCGGGAATTCGGCCAGGATAACCGAACCGCCCAGTGCCACCAGCATGTCGGATACGTGCCCCAGGGCCGGATTGGCCGAAATGCCCGAGAAGCCATCGGAGCCGCCGCACTCCAGCCCAATATTGAGCTTGGACAGTGGCGCCGGCTCGCGGTGGGCTTGGTTGGCAATCATCAGGCCCGCAAACGTCTGCCGCAGGGCCGTGCTGATGAGGTTTTCCTCGGTGCCCAGCTTCTGCTGGTCCAGGATGTAAAGCGGCTTGCTGAAGTGCGGGTCGCGCTTCGCAATTTCGTCCTGCAGCATGGTGGCCTGCGCATTCTGGCAGCCCAAGCTGAGCACGGTGGCACCTGCCACGTTGGGGTGCGTGATGTAGCCGGCCAACAGGCCGCACAGCGTCTGGGCATCCTGGCGGATACCGCCACAGCCGCCCTCATGCGAAAGGAAGCGGATGCCGTCTACGTTCGGGAAAGGGCGCTGGCTGCGGGCCGTGTCTTCGGCCGCTTCGAGGTCGGTGCTCAGGATTTCTTCGATGGACTTGCCGGCCTGCATTAGGCTCACCAGCTTGCGGGTTTCGGGCTGGTAGCTTTTGCGGCGGCCGTAGCCCAGGTCCGTTATCAGGGCATCCTGCAGCACCTGGATGTTGCGGTTTTCGCAGAACACCAGCGGGATTACCAACCAGTAGTTGGCGGTGCCCACGCGGCCATCGGCGCGGTAGAAGCCCTGGAAGGTGCGGTTTTGCCAGGCACTCACGTCGGGCGCCTGCCAGGTGGCGCGCTGCTGGGCGTGCTCGTCGTAGCTGTTGGTGGCGTGCTGAATGTTGGCCGTGGTGAGGCGGCCGCCGGGGCGGATGGCCTCGCGCGCGGTGCCTACCAGCACGCCGTACATGGTCACGGGCTGGCCGGGGCTCAGGCCCAGGGGCGCGAGCTTGTGCTTGGCCGGAATGGCTTCAGTAACGGTCACAAACCCATTTTCCCACGGCACTTCGGTGCCGATGGGCAGGTCCACGAGGGCGACCAGCACATTGTCGGCGGGGTGAATACGGGCTACTTGGTGCTTCACGGGTGAGTTAGAGTTTAGATAGACTGTCATGCTGAGCGCAGCCGAAGCATCTCGCGTGCAGCAGTAATCCAGATGATTGCAACGAAGCGGGCGAGATGCTTCGGCTGCGCTCAGCATGACGGTTATAGTAGTTTACGAGTTAACAGCGGCAGATTTTTTGGTGAAAAAGGCCACTAAAGTGGCTGCAGCCCCTTCCTCCATCAATTGAGTCAGATACTGGCTTACGCAGTCGGCAAAGCCGGGCAGGCGCGTCAGGTCGTGGCCCCAGAGGGCGGTGTTGCCCAATACCGTGGTGGTCAATTCCGGGGGCGAGACCCGGGCCCAGAGGTCGGCAAAGTAACCGGCGCGGTCGTCGATAATGGTGTAGGGCTCGCCATTAGACTCGCCGTGCCCCACGCCGGGAGCTGAAGTGGTGTTGCGCATAAATAGCAGGTAGGCCGCAAAGCCCAGCGCCATGTAGTGCGGCACGGCCTGGTGCTGCTGGTAGTAGTGCAGCAGCGTGGGCACGTTGCGCATTTGCATCTTCGTGGTGCCCTGCATAGCAATGGACATCCAGCGGTGCTCCAGGTAGGGGTTGCGGAACCGGTCTAGCACCTGCATGCCAAAGCGCTGGCCCACCTTTTCATCCACAGCATACGGGATGCCCGGCAGCAAATCGGCCAGCATGAGGTTGTGGATGAAGCGGGCCAGGCACTCGTTGTCGAGGGCTTCGCGTACGGTAGTGCAGCCCACCAAATGTGCCAGGCCATAGCTCAGGGTGTGCGTGCCGTTGAGCAGGCGCAGCTTCAGTTCCCGAAACAGCGTGATATCGGGCCGGATAACTACGCCTTGGGCCGTGCTGTGAAACGAGAGTATCTCACGTACTTCTTCGCCGCCCTCAATGGCCCAGAGTGAATACGCTTCGGCCACGGTGAGCAATTCGTCCTGGTAACCCAGGTCGGTTTGCAGCTGCTCGTAGGTAGCAGGGTCGGGCCGGCCGGGCACGATGCGGTCGACCAGGGTATTGCAGAAGTTATTGGCCGATTCGAGCCAGTCGATGAACTCGCTGCCCAGGTCGTTGCGGTGCGCCAGCTCCAGTACAATGGCTTCGAGCTTGCGGCCGTTGTCGGTAATCAGCTCGGTGGGCACGACCACGAGCCCGCGGCTGGCATCTCCCTTGAAGGCCTGAAAGCGCGCGTAGAGCACGGCCAGCAGCTTGCCGGGAAACGACTGCGGCGGCGTGAGGTGAATGTCTTCGTTCACCAGCTGAATGCCGACTTCGGTGGTGTTGGAAATTACCACTTGCAGGTCGGAGCTGGTGGCAAATTCCAAGACGTCGGCCCACTGGCTTTTGGCCGATAGCACCCGGCTGATGCTGGCGCATACTACGTTTTCCTCCACGGGCTTGCCGTCGTCGACGCCGCGCACGCACACCGTGTACAGGCCGTTTTGGCGGTCAAAGGCCGTGGCGTCGCCGCCGTCGGTGCTTTTCACCACCACAATGCGGCCGTTGAACACGCCCTGGCGGTTGGCCTCGTCAATCATGAAATCGGGCAGGCCGCGCAGCAGCACTCCAGTGCCAAATTGAAGCACCTTTTCGGGGAGCGCCAGCATTTCGGCGGTGGGCCAGGCTACAGGCAGGGCCGCGCGTGGGGCAGTCCGGACCAGCTCTTGGGTTAGAATCGTCATGGAGGGATAGATGTAGCCGTTTATTTTTTTGCTTCGCCCGGTGCGGTGTTCACGCGCTTTTGCCAGGCGGGGTATTCTTTTTCGAGCAACTTGGCGGGCCAGGTACCGGCGTAGAGGTAGCCGGCGCGGCGCTCGTTTTCGATTTCGGTCAAGTGGTAGTGCACCTGGCTGTCGCGGCCCACGTAAATGGGGCGGTTGGTGTTCAGCTCATAAAACCGCGCCCACAGCGTGGAGCCGGCTTCGGGCACGATGACCCGGTCTTTGCCGCGCGGTTCCTTGGGAGCGTCGATTTCCTTCATGGCGAAGCCTTCCATTTTCACGGCATTCAGCCAGGCCACGGCGCTTTCGATGGCGGTTGTCACGGGCTCAGATGGCTTGTCTACTCCCATCAGGAAGCGCACGATGCCCACGGTTTCGTCGCCGCTCAGCGAGGCTAGCTCGAAGGCGCGGGCTTTGGCTGGCAGCAGGGTTTTCTCGTCGTGCTGGGCGCACCAGGCAGTGAGCTTGCCGTTTTGCACGTACTGCGTTTTGAGGATGCAGCTGATGCCACGGTCCACGGCTTCTTTGGCTTGAGCTACTAGGCCGGGGTCCACAATAGCGAACTGGTCTTTCTGTTGGGCCACATTGCGTAGCACCGTCAGGGCCCGCACCATGGCGTCGTCGTTGTAGGTTATCTGGTGGCGGTAGTTGCTGAAATCGGGGTAGTACTGCGGGAAGCCGCCATTGGGATACTGCATTTTCAGCAGGAAGCGGATGCCGTTTTCGGCGGCCTGGCGGTAGGCCGGGTTGTTGGTGCGGCGGAAGGCCTCGACTAAATAGGTTATTTCGCGCGCGGTGGCGTTGTTGTCGATGGTGGCGTCGGTGCGGTTTTTATCGGCCAGCGTGGCCGCGCGCTGGGCGGCGGTCAGCTTGTGGTCGTAGTTCACCTTCACCTCCCCTACGGCCTTGGGCCAGCCGCCCACGCTCCGCTGGAAAACCAGCATTTTCTCAGCGATGGTATCGACCGCCGCCGATGCCGGAGCGGGCAGCGCAGGCTTGCTTAGGTCCACGTTCCAGCGGCCGCCGAAGGTCCAGTTCGCGTTGATGGCGCGGGGGCTGGGGGCATTTTCGGCGGTGGCCAGGTTGTTTTTCATCCAGGCGTAGTCGCCGCCCTTGCGGTGGCAGTCGTAGTAGTACACGCGCCGGCCCCACTGCTTGGCGCCCGGACCCGATTCAGCCCAATAGATATCGGCGTCGGCCATGTTCTTGGCAAACTTGCAGCCAATGAGGTAGAACTGCGCCTCGCGGTGGAAGCGACCGAGCTTGAAGTTGTCGTCGCCGGTGAAGCGGCAGTTTTTCAGCACCGTTTTCGAGTCCCGGTTGCCCGAGCCATCGTGCCAGATGGCCGCGTTCGGGTTGTGGCAGATAAAGCGGCAGTTTTCGGCGTAGGCCCACCCGCGGGGGCAGTAGAAATCCACGCCGCCCTCCATGGTGCAGTCCTTGAAGTAATACAGGCCGGCCTCAGTGTCCCAGGGGCTCACCGTGTCGCCGCCCAGGGCCCGGAAGGTGCAATGCTTTACCGTGATGCGGGTGGCACCAGGCATGGTGCGCAGGGCCATCTGGTGGCCGGTTTTGCTCACCGTTTTCTTGCCACTGGGCTCGGCGGGGCAATCCAGCACCACGTCGCCGGTGGCATCGAAGCCGTAGGAATTGACAACCGTGAGGTTCTCCAGCGTGATGTCGGGGCTGTTGCGTAGGTTCAGCGTGGCCACACCCCAGTCGTCGGGGCCGCCGGCGGGGTCGCAGCGCCAGGCGTCGCGGGCCTGGGCATAGGTCAGCACCACGCCTTTTTCGCTTTGGCCTTTGAATACGATGTTGGCCTTGCCGTCAACAAACACCTTCTCGCGGTAGGTGCCGTTTTTAATGAACACCGTGCGCGGCTGGGTGGCCTCGTTGGGCAAGCTGTTGACCGCTGCCTGGATGGTCCGGAAACTTCCCGAACCATCCTCGGCCACCGTCACCTGCTGAGCAAGGGTCGTTCCAAGTCCCACCTTGCCCAATCCCACTAGCAGCAGGAACAGTAGTTGCAGCGTTGTTTTCATGTTGAAAGGGACGAACTCGCTAGGGCATAGAAGTCGGCAACGACCGCCGGGGCCGTCGTTGCCGACTAGTAAAAAGGCTTACTAATAGCCGAAATTCTGACGCACGTTGGGGTCCGTGTCGATGGTGCTCTGCGGGATGGGCAGCAGTTCTTTGCCCACGTTGGGCACAAAGTCGGCGGCCAGGCCCGTGCCTCCGGGCTTGGTGTTGTTCACGTAAGCTGCATCAACGGACAAGCGCCAGTTGACGCGGGTGGTGCCGGTGGGCGTAGCGGCCGGCGAGGGCCGATAGAACGAGCGCGCCCACTGCACTTGGCCGTTCACAACTCGGTAGTACATGTACTGCGGCACGATATTGTAAGGAGCCTGGCCAGCCTGCATTTTGGCCAGCTCGGCCTTGGTTTCGGCCAGCTTGGTGGCCAGCATGCCCCAGCGCAGCAAATCGTATTTGCGAATGCCTTCGCCACCAAATTCCAGCAGCCGCTCTTTCACCAGCGCGTTGAAAAACGCTGCTTTCGTGGTGAGGTCCAGGCCAGCGGCGGCGCGGGTGGCGTTGCCGCCGAATCCCCGGGTGCGCACTTCCAACAAGGCGTTTTTAGCAGCCGTAGTGGGACCGTTCAGCTCGTTTTCGGCTTCGGCAAACATCAGCAGCACATCGGCAAAGCGGATAAGCACCCAGTTGTAACCCAGGTAGTTGCCGGTTCCGGGCAGGGCCGGGGTACGCCAGTCGCGGCGGAACTTGCCGGTGGTCACCGCGGCCAGTGTGGTGCCGGCCTGGTTGTTGTTGGAACCGATGGTGTAGGGCGTGAGCGTGATGTCGCGACGCACATCCGTCGAGTCGAAGGCGTAGAAGTAAGTGGGTACGGCGACGACGGTGCCCTGCGAAGAGCCATAGATGGGCGAGGCATTCAGGCGCGGGCCGTCGTAGTAGCCCACTTTACTGTCGGACACGGCGCTGCTGCCGCCCATGCCTACCTCAAACATGATTTCGTTGGAGCTTTCGCGGCGCAGCTCATTTATGCTCTTGAACAGGTCGTAGAAGCTGGGGTTGAGCGTGTGCTGGGTGCGGTTACGCATCAAGTCGGCGCACTCCTGCTGCGCGATGCGGTAGTAGGTAAGGTAGTCGGCGGGGCGCTCTATCACGCCGGTACGGGCGTTGGCCGAGTAGCCGCCGCGCTGCAGCGCCAGGCGGGCGCGCAATGCTTTCACGGCTCCTTTGGTGATGCGCTCAGAGGGCGCGCCGGCGGCACTACGCCACGGCACGAGCTTGGAAGCTTTACCCAGGTTTGCAATCAGCGTGTCCAGGGTCACGTTCCGGTCTGCGGAGGGCAACTGGAAATTGGCCGCGGCGTCAGTAGGCACCAACGGAGCCGGTACATCGCCCCAATTGCGCACCAGCTCATACATATACTGGGCACGCAGCGTCAGGGCTTCGCCGTAGAGGCGGTGCAAAGCAGCCGTATCGGCAGAGGTACCGCTGCGGTACAGGGACATCTGCGGAATGTTCTTGATGCAGATGTTGGCCCGCTCCACGCCCTGGTACAGGTCGCCCCAGGGGTTCACCACTTCGGCATTGGTAGGCAAGGCTTTGTAGCGCGAGATGCCCCGGTTGCCGGAGTTGGCCACGCCGGGCGCGCCAATCAGCTCGTCGGTATCATAGGGGTAGTACAGGCTCAGGCGGGTGCCGTAGGTCCGGTCGCCGGAAAGCAGGTCGTACGCTCCAATAACGGCCGTAGTGGCCCCACTTACCGTGCTGAAGAGCTGCTCCGGGGTGTAGTAGGCATCGGGCGTTACGTCAAGGTAATCTTTACACGCACTCAGGCCAAGGGTGGCGGTCAGCGTGGCGGCCCCCAGGGCCAGGCGAAGGATATTGCGTTTCATCATCGGAGTTATTACAAAGCCAGGTTGACACCAAAAAGGAAGGCGCGGCTGCGCGGGTACGCGGCGTAGTCTACGCCGGGCGTGAGGCCGGTGGCGCGGCGGGTGTTGGCCTCCGGGTCGTAGCCGGTGTATTTAGTGAAGGTGTACAAGTTGTTGGTAGTCACATAGAAACGCAGCTGCGTGAGCTTGGCGCGGCTGATGAGGGCCTTGGGCAGCGAGTAGCCCAGCGTCACGTTGTTGACGCGCAGAAACGAACCGTTTTCGATGGCCCAGGAGTGCGTGAACAGCTGCCGCGTGGGCTGCCAAATTTGCGCGTTCTGGTTCAGGTCGCGCGAGGTGTTCGGGTCCGTAATCGGGGCGCCGTTGGCGTCGATGGTGCGGTACCGGTCGTTCATCAGGGCCAGCATGTTGCTGAGCGGGTTGATGGCGCTGGTAAACTCCAGCTTGTTGGCGTTGTACACGTCGTTGCCGTACACGAAGTTCAGGAACACACTGGCATCGAATCCTTTGTAGGTAAACTGCTGGTTAAAACCACCCGTCAGCTTGGGGTTGGCGTTGCCAATCACCGTGCGGTCCAGCTCGTTCACGATGCCGTCGCCGTTGAGGTCCTTGAGCTTGATGATGCCCGGCGCCAGGGTCTGGCCCTGCACGCCCACGTCGGAAGCCACACCCGACTTCAGCGTCCACGCTTTGGTAGTGGCGTTGTAGCCTTCGAAGTCATCGACGGTATAAAAGCCCTTGCGGCCGTTGTCGAAGTCGGTCACGTAGCCGTACATCAGGCCGATGGGGCTGCCCACGCGGGCCACAAAATCCTGGGAAATGGCCGTGCTGGCCCAGCCTGAGTACACGCCGGGAATTTCCGGGGCACCGCCCAAGTCTTCAATCCGGCCGCGGTTAAACGAGGTGTTGAAATTTGCCGTCCAAGTGAAGTCGGGGGTTTGCATCACCGTGCCGCTAAGCTGCAGCTCGAGGCCGCGGTTCGAGGTGGAGCCGATGTTTTGCAGCTGCGAAGCGTAGCCCGTAATAACCGGGATGGGCCGGGCCACCAGCAAGTCCTGCGTGGTGTTGTAGTACACGTCGGCGGTGAGCTGCAGGCGGTTGTTGAACAAGGCCAAGTCCATGCCGAGGTTGCGCGAGACGGTGGTTTCCCACTTCAGGTTGGGGTTTTCCAGGAACGGCACGTTGGCGCCGCCCACCCGGATGTGGTTCAGCCAATATTCGCCGCCGCCCCCGCTCAACAGGCGCAGGTAGGAAAAGTCGTTGATGCGGTTGTTACCGGCCTTGCCGTAGCTCAGGCGGATTTTCAGGTCCGAAATCACCGTCAGCGGCTTCAAGAATTCTTCCTGCGACACGCGCCACGCCAGCGAAGCGGCCGGGAAATAACCCACGCGGTTGCCCGGCGCGTATTTCGACGAGCCATCGGCCCGGAACGTCAGCGTGGCCAGGTACTTATCGGCAAACGTGTAGTTCAGGCGGCCGAAGCCCGAGAGCAGGCGCGACTTCACCGGCTCGCCGGTGGTGGGCAGGTTGGGCTGGGCCACGGTGCCGGCCGGCAGCACACCTTGGTTGATGTTGGCAATGGCCTGGCGCGCCGTGATGTCAAGCGGCAGGAAGTTGGTTTGGATGTACTGAACGGTGCCCTGCTGCTGGTAGATTTCCTGGCCCAGGAGGCCGTCCAGGCTGTGGCGGCCCGTTTTGTACGTGTAGCTCACCACGTTGGAGTTGTTGATGGTGGTTTGGACGCCCGTGCTCAGCGAGGCGAAGGGCAGCGCGGCGTAGTTGCCGGCCACCTGGCGGATGGTGGGCGAGTAGCGGCCGTTAAAGGTTTCCAGCCGCGAGTCGGTAATGTCGAATCCGGCCGTGGACCGAACCACCAGGCCCGGCACCAGCGTCAGGGCCACGTTGCCGCTGAGGTTGGTGGTGCGGCGGCGGTCCAGGCGGTACTCGTTGTCGATGGCAATGACCGGGTTCACCAAGCTCGATTGCTGAAAAAAGTCTTCGTCGAACTGCGTGGGGTCCAGGGCGCCGGCCAGCGGCACGGCCAAGGGCTGGAACTGCACCGCGTTGCGCAGCCGCGAAGTGATGGTGGACAAGGCACTGGACGTGCCCGATCCGTTGGTTTCCTGATTGTTAAAGCGTGCGTTCAGGCCAAAGGAAAACTTGTCGCTGGCCTTGGTGTCGAAGCGGAAGTTGGCCAGCTTGCGGTCATAGTTGGAGCCGCGCTGAATGCCGTCTTCGTGGTTATCGGTCAGGCTCAGCGAATAGGTCGTGCCCTTCACCCCGCCAGCCACCGAGAAATTGTGGGTCTGCTGGAAAGCGTCACGGCCAAACACCTGGTCCTGCCAGTCCAGGAAGGGCGCGCTGCGGCTGCGGTTTAGCGTATCGCTGAGGAAGTTTTTACTGCCAAAAGCCGTTTTAAAGGTGTTGATGCCGCCCGCGGCCGTGCCCACCGACTGCGCCCGCTCAAACTGGTAGTCCACGTAGTCGGCGGGTTTCATCAGGTCGAGCTTGCGCGCAAGCTGGCGAACGCCGGCAAAGCCGTTATAGCTTACCACCACCTTGCCGTCACGGCCTTTTTTGGTGGTGATGATGACCACGCCATTGGCGCCGCGGGCGCCGTAAATGGCCGTAGCCGACGCATCCTTGAGCACGTCGACCGAGGCAATGTCCTGGGGCGAAATTACCGACAAGGCATTTTCTACTTGAATCCCATCCACCACGTACAGCGGCGAGTTGTCCTGGGTAATGGAACCGCCGCCGCGCACCCGAATCTGCACGTTGGCATTACCGGGCGTGCCTTCGGCCGAGGTGAGCTGCACGCCGGCCAGGCGGCCGGTCAGCGCTTCAGCAGCCGAGTTCACGGGCACGTCCTTGATTTGCTGCGCCCCCACCGACGATACCGAGCCGGTCACGTCGCGGCGCTGCACCTCCTGGTAGCCAATCACAACCACGTCTTCCAGCTGCTTGCTGTCGGAAGCCAGGGTCACGTTGATGGTCGACTGGTCGCCCACCGTCACTTCTTTTGAGGTAAAGCCCACGTAGCTGAAACGCAGCTTGGCCGTAGCCGCACTAGCGGCGGGCAGCGTGATGTTGTAAGCACCGTCGCCCCCGGTGGAGGACCCATTGGTGGTGCCTTCTACCAGCACCGTCACGCCGGGCAGGGGCTCCCCTTCGGCAGACTTTACGACGCCCTGAATCTGGCGGCTTTGGGCCATCGCCAGTCCGATGCTCCCAAAGAGCAGCAGCCAGAGCAGGAGAAAATGTTTTTTCATGAGTGCAGGAAAAATTGGGTAGGAGTTTTTTTGAAATCAGCTTAGCGCAGGGCCTCGAGGGGCACGGCGTCCATGTCGGTGTATTCGCGGTTTTCGCCGGCCATGCCCCAGATGAAGGCATAGGCCGCCGTGCCGCAGCCGGTGTGGATAGACCACGGCGGCGAGAGGATGGCCTGCTCGTTGCTCACCCACAGGGGGCGTGTCTCGGTGGGCTCGCCCAGCAGGTGCAGCACGCGCTGGCCGGCGGGCAGGTTAAAGTAGAGGTAGGCCTCCATGCGGCGGTCGTGGGTGTGGCTGGGCATGGTGTTCCACACCGAGCCGGCTTGCAGCTGCGTCAGGCCCATCACCAGCTGGCAGCTCTGGATGCCTTCGGCGTAGATGTACTTGTAGATGGTGCGGCGGTTGGCCGTCTCGGTGGCGCCCATTTCCACGGGCGTGGCCTGAGCCTGCGTGCGCAGAGTAGTGGGGTGGGCATGGTGGGCCGGGGCCGAGAGCAGGTAGTACTTCGCCGGATTGGCGGCGTCGTGGCTGGTGAAGCGCACGTCGGCCGTGCCCATGCCCACGTAGAGGCAGTCCTGGTTGCCCAGCTCGTAGGTGTCGTTGCCCACGCGTACCTGGCCGGGGCCACCTACGTTGAGCACGCCCAGCTCGCGGCGCTCCAGAAAATAGCCGGCCTTGAGCGACTCCGGGCACGGCAGCGACAACGCTTGGCCATTGGGCTGGGCCCCGCCCACTATCATGCGGTCGTAGTGCGTGTAGGTAAGTTGGATTTCACCGGCCGCAAACAGGTTTTCAATCAGGAAATGCTCGCGGATACCACTCGTGTTGAGGGTAGCCGTTTCACGCGGACCGATGGCGAAGCGTTGGGTCATGGAAAGGTTGAGTTTTGAATGTTGAGGGTTGAATTTCTTTCGTTTGAATTATTGAGAGGTGCTTTACTTGTTCAATTCAACCCTCAACATTCAAAACTCAACCCTTAATTACCGCCCCATCCAGCCGCCGTCGACGGTGAGGATGGTGCCGTGCACGTAGTCGCTGGCGGCCGAGGCCAGGAACACGGCCGGGCCCTGGTAGTCCTGGGGCACAGCCCAACGGCCAGCCGGAATGCGCGAGAGAATGGCGGCGCTACGCTCCTCGTCCTGGCGCAGGGCGGCGGTGTTGTCGGTGGCCACGTAGCCGGGGGCAATGGCGTTCACGTTGATGCCACGGCCGGCCCATTCATTGGCCAGCGCCTTCACCAGGCTGCCTACGCCGCCTTTGCTGGCCGCGTAGCTGGGCACGTTGATCCCACCCTGGAAGGTGAGCAGGGAGGCCGTAAAGATGATTTTGCCACTCCCCTGCTGCAGCATTTGCGCGCCGATGGCGCGCGCCAGCCGGAACGGAGCGTCCAGATTAATGGTGAGCACGGCGTCCCAGTCCTCGTCAGAATGCTCGGCGGCCGGCGCGCGGCGGATGATGCCGGCGTTGTTGAACAGGATGTCAATCGTGGGATAATCGGCCTGCACCTCCTTGATGAAGCCGTTGAGCTGCTCCAGATTGCCGAAGTCGGCCTGGTAGCCGCGGTACTCCCGGCCTAGGGCCTGCACAGCCTGCTCGGTTTCGCCGCCCTGGGGCATATGCGCCGATACGCCGATGATGTCGGCGCCAGCTTCGGCCAGGCCCAAGGCTATGGCTTGACCGATACCCCGGTCGCAGCCCGTCACGAGGGCGCGCTTGCCGGCTAAACTAAAAGCAGAAGAAAATGCAGTCATAAAAGGGACGATGCGGAGACCAGAAGAAGTATAAACCAAGCTCGCAGTTCGGCTGCGGCCGGTTTTGCTTCTTAAAGGTTTCGTGCATCAGACCCTGGAAGCAAGACTTGGACAATATATTTTTGCGCAATCGTTACCGGGAACGATGCCATACCCGCGACGATGCTCTCACCAGCAGAATTAATTGGCTTAACTAGCTCAATTTAGGCCAAATGAGTTTCGAACCAGCTGCAACCGGCTCTTACGGCTATTATTGTACTTTACTAATATTCTAGCCCTGTATTTGATTTTTCGGCTTAAGCTGAACAATACCTTATTTCATAATCAGCCCAATTATTTTACAATTCCTCTTTCGTCTTAAAGCACCCGCGCTTTCTGTCATGCAGAGCGCAGCGAAGCATCTTATCCCCGGAGAACGGCTCAGGCGTGATAAGATGCTTCCTTCGTCAGCATGACAGCCGATTGGGTTACCTGCGCGGTAGAGATGCTTCGCCGCGCTCTGCATGACAAATGCTAGTCAGCATGACAGATGGAACAGATATTTTACTGCCTATTGCCCATTCTCAGTGATGCGCCACCAATCCAAATCGACGTTGCCGGCGTCGTTGGTTTTGCCGATGCGGCTGCAAAACACACCCACTTTGGCTCCAATCCACTTGCCTTCGCGGGCCTGGAAATCAGGCCCGATTGTTTCGAACAGCTTGCCGTCGCGACTGTAGCTGAAGCGGCACTTGGCACCGGGGCTCACCTGCACCCGCAGGTAGATGGTGCCGGAAGCCGGAGCGGCAATCATGAGCGGCGCGGCCCCGGTTTCGAGGGTGAGCTTGTCGGCATCGTGGCAGGTGGTTTGGGCGATGCGCCACTGCCCGTTGTGGCTCGTGACGGAGAGGTAGGCGTAGTCGAGCCCCATCATTATCAGCCCAACTTTTTCGCCGTCGAACCGGGGCGTGAAGGTGAGCTTGGTGGTGGCCGTGAAGCGCTCGGCCGGCAGCTTTTGCAGCAGCAGGTTGGGGGCTTGCCAGTAGTTCTTGAAGTCGGTGAGCAGCGGCACGGCGTAGAGGCGCAGGTAGCCCTGGGGCCCGTTGGGGAAGGCCCAGCCCAACTGGGGGTTGGCGTGCCACTGCCACTGCAGGCCCAGCGCGGGGCCGCTGAATTCGTCGGACGTGGCCGGGGTGGCCAGGGGCTGCGCCGGGCCGGGCACGCGGGGCCTGCGGTAGGTGAGCACCGGCTGGCCCTTGCCGTCGCCGTCGGGGTCTTCGCCGATGACGGGCCAGTCGTTCTTCCAGGCCATGGGCTGCAGGTGCACCACCCGGCCGTAGGGCCCCTGGTCCTGGAAATGCAGAAACCAGTCCTCCTTGCCATCGGGCGTGTCGACCCACGCGCCCTGGTGGGGACCGTTGATGGTGGTTTTGCCTTGGTCCATTACAATCCGGTCTTCGTAGGGGCCGAATACGCTCTTGGACCGCAGCACGGTTTGCCAGCCGGTGGGCACGCCGCCGCCGGGCGCGAAAATGTAGTAGTAGCCGTGGCGCTTGTAAAACTTAGGGCCCTCGATGGTGGGGTGCCTGGCGTGCCCGTCGAAGACCAGCACGTCGTCGCCCATGACTTGCAGGCCATCCGCGCTCAGACGCGATACGGCCAGAATGGACTTGAACCCGGCCCGGCTGCCGGCGAAGGCGTGCACGAGGTAGGCGCTGCCGTCTTCGTCCCACAGCGGGCAGGGGTCTATCCAGCCTTTGGCTTCCTTTATTAGCTTGGGGAGCTCCCAGGGGCCGGCGGGGTTGGTGGCGCGCGTCACGTAAATGCCGCGGTCGGGGTCCGGGTAGTAGAGGTAAAACTGCTTGTTGTGGTAGCGAATGGCCGGGGCCCACACGCCGTTGCCGTGCTGGGGCAGCCGGAACTCGGCCACCGGCAGCTGTTCCTGAAACGCGGCCCCGATAATGGTCCAGTTCACCAGGTCTTTGGAATGCAGGATTTGCAGGCCCGGCACGCTGTTGAAGCTCGACGAGGTGAGGTAGTAATCGGTGCCGACCCGCACCACGTCCGGGTCCGAATAGTCGGCGTACAGCACCGGGTTTTTGTAGCTGCCGTTGCCCAGGTCCGGGACCCAAACCTGGGAAAGCGTGGCCTGGGCTGCCGCCTGCAGGCTCAAGCCGATACTCAAGATTACAACACTTCGAACTATCCGCTTTAGCTGTGCTGCCATTGCTTGCTGCTTAGGGTATAGTCAAAAAAGAACGTCATGCTCATCTGGCGTCCGCGCAGTTGAAGCATCTCTACTGCTTCGTTGTAACGGGTCTGTCATGCTGACGCAGGAAGCATCTTATTGCGCCTGAGTCGTTCCGCGGCGATAAGATGCTTCGCTGCGCTCTGCATGACAGATGGCGCGTCAGCATCACAAGTAACTGAAGCCGACCAACTAGCCCGCGTAGGCCTTCAGCACTTGGCGCGACGTGCCCAAGCCGTCGATGCCCAGCTCTACAACATCGCCGGGCTGGAGATATACCGGCGGCTTAAAGCCCAGGCCTACCCCGGCAGGGGTGCCCGTCGAGATAATGTCGCCGGGCAGCAGGGTCATAAACTGGCTGACGTAGGCGATGATGAAGGGAATGTTGAAAATCAGGTTGGCCGTGGTGCCGTCCTGCACCATGGTCCCGTTCAGGGTGAGCCAGAGGCGCAGGTTGTCCACGTCGCCTACTTCGTCGGGCGTGGCCAGGAAGGGGCCCACTGGCGCGAAGGTGTCGCAGCCCTTGCCCTTGTCCCAAGTGCCGCTGCGCTCCATCTGAAACTCGCGTTCCGATACGTCGTTGTGCAGCGTGTACCCGGCGATGTAGCCGGCGGCATCGGCTTCCTCCACATAGGAAGCACGCTTGCCAATCACCACGGCCAGTTCCACTTCCCAGTCGGTTTTCACCGAGTTTCGGGGGATAATGATGTCATCGAAAGGCCCGACCAGCGCGGTGGTTGACTTCAGAAACAGCACCGGCTCGACGGGCGGCGTGGCGCCTACCTCGCGGGCGTGGTCGGAGTAGTTCAGCCCAATGCACACGATTTTGGATGGCCGGGCCACGGGCGGTCCCAGGCGCTCGGTATCGGCCACCAAGGGCAGCTGGCTGGCATTGGCCCGCACAAATTGAGCTAGCCGCTGCAGGCCATCGTGCTCAAAAAAGGCTTCGTTGTAGTCTTCGCCAAACGCGGACACGTCGTAGCGCTGGGTGCCCTGTAGAATGCCGGGCTTTTCCTGGCCGGGCAGGCCGTAGCGGATTAGTTTCATAGCGAATAAGGGTGGAAAGGCGGGTTGACATAACGCAGAACGTCATGCTGAGCGCAGCCGAAGCATCTCGCGTGCTGTAACTAATCTTATTGATTGAGTCTACTATTGCACGCGAGATGCTTCGGCTGCGCTCAGCATGACGGCCTATGGCGCTTTGCCTGAAAGCTTACCAGTAAATGGTGTAGAGCGTGGTGAGGATAACCATGATGGCAATGGAGCCGATGGCAAAGCCGCGGGTGGTTTTGAACATGCTCCGGTCTACTTCCAGGCCGTTGGTTTTTACGCCGCGGCTGGTTTCAAACAAGCTGATGAGCACCATGGCCACGATGCAGATGGCGAACACAAAGCCCATCCGGTCTAGGAACGGGATTTCATACACGCCGTCGGCGTTCTTCACCGCAAACCCAAAAGGCGCCAGGAACGAAAGGTCCGTGAAATTGGGCAGGAACTTGAACAGCACCGACAGCAGGAAGCCACCGATGGTAGCGAACAGCGCCGCCGACGAGGTGGTCTTTTTCCAGAAGAAGCCCAGGATGAACATGGCAAAAATACCCGGCGACACGAAGCCCGTATATTCCTGAATGTACTGGAAACCGCCTTTCTTGTCGATGCCCAGGTGCGGCGCGATGAGCACGCCCAAAATCATGGCCACGATAACGGCGGCCTTGCCCACGTGCACCAGCTTCTTTTCCGAAGCCTCGGGGTTAATAACTTTCTTGTAGACGTCGAGGGTGAAGATGGTGGCAATGCTGTTGGCTTTGCCGGCCAGCGAGGCCACCACGGCCGCCGTGAGCGCGGCGAAGGAAAGGCCCTTCAGGCCCACGGGCAGGATGTTGAGCAGCACCGGGTAGGCGCGGTCGGGGTTAAGCTCGCCGTTCTGCATCATTTCCGTGCTAAACACGTCGGATTTGTACAGCACGTAGGCAGCGATGCCGGGCAGCACCACAATCACGGGCATGAGCAGCTTGAGGAACGCGGCAAACAGGATGCCGGCGCGGGCCGTGGGCAGGTCGGCGCCGAGGGCGCGCTGGGTGATGTATTGGTTGCAGCCCCAGTAGTTCAGGTTCACAATCCACATGCCGCCGAGCAGCACGGTCAGGCCGGGCAGGTCGATGAAGTTGGGGTTGTCCTTCTTGAATATCATCTGGAAGTGGTCGCCGGCTTGCTGCGTCATCAGGTGGAAGCCGTTGAGCACGCCGGTCTGGCCGCTGTGCTCGGCCACGAGGTTCAGGGCTAGGTAGGTGGTGGCCAAGCCGCCCAGAATCAGGAAGAACACCTGGATTACGTCGGTAAAGCCAATTACCTTCATGCCCCCTAGCGTGATAAGCACGGCAAACGCGGCCAGCGCGTACAGGCAGAAGTCGAGGTTGAGGCCGGCGATGCTGCTAATGGCGATGGCGCCGAGGTAGAGAATCGAGGTCAGGTTGACGACGATGTAGAGCGCCAGCCAGAAAATGGCCATAATCATGGCCACGGTGCTGTTGTAGCGCTGGTTCAGGAACTGGGGCATCGTGAAGATGTGATTCTTCAGATACACCGGGATGAAGAACGTGGCCACAACCACCAGCGTGATGGCCGCCATCCATTCGTAGGTGGCAATGGCCAGGCCCATTTTGAAACCCGAACCCGACATGCCCACAAACTGCTCGGCCGAGATGTTGGAGGCGATGAGCGAGGAGCCGATGGCCCACCACGTCAGGGAGCCTTCGGCGAGGAAGTAGTCTTTGGAATCGCCCTCCAGGGTACCATCGTGGCCGGTTTTGCGCCGGTAAATCCAGATGCCGTAGCCGGATACAATGATGAAGTAAACGAAGAAAACGATGTAATCAATCGTAGAGAGCTTGTTCATTGAGTGTAGTTGGTGTTGGAACGCCGCGGCTAGCCACATTTGCAGGGTGGCGCAGTGCTAGCGAAGCTAAGGGAAAGTAATGTTCCGCTAAAAAAACCGCTTCTGAAAGAAAAAACTGGTTTTTCGCACATAATCGTTTGTGCAACGGTTTCCGCCGGGCGCTAACGCTGGCTTTGCGGCGGCCTTCATCTGGTTGGTTTGGCCTTCAGCTACTTGAGCGCAGCAGAGCTAATAAAACACCTGGCTATGTCTCACCCATGGAGCATAACGAACTGTTTTTCATTCGAATATACAGATTGAAATTGAGCTGCCAGGCGAGCTTATTGGCCGCTGGAGGCGCTGCCTTTCGGCATGAGGTACTTGTTGTACCAAGCCAGGTAGCGGGCGTAGCGGTCCTTCACGTAGCTGGGCGTGTTGATGCCGTGAAACTGGCCGGGGTAGATAACGAGCTGCGTGGGCACGTTCAGGCTTTTCAGGGCCTGGTACATCTGCTCGGTGTTGAGCAGGGGCACGTTGAAATCCTTTTCGCCGCAGAGAAAAAGCGTGGGCGTGTGAATCTGGTCGGCGTGGAAGAAAGGGTACGACACGCGCAGGTACACGTCGGTGTTCTTCCAGGGCGTGCCTAGCTCGGTTTCATAGTCGCGGATGTACTGGTCGGTGCCGTAGCCGGCCAGCACGTTGCCGATGCTGGCGCCGCTCACCGCGGCTTTAAAGCGCTGGTCGCGGGCAATAACCTGGTCGGTCATGATGCCGCCGTAGCTCCAGCCGCCCACGCCCAGGCGGTCGGGGTCGGCCAGGCCCTGAGCCACGGCGTAGTCGACCACGGCCAGTACGTCGTCTGTGTCTTTGTTGCCCCAGTCGGCGTAGATGGCCTTGCTGTAGTCGAGGCCGCGGCCCGAACTGCCGCGCGGGTTGGCCACCACCACGGCGTAGCCATTGGCCGCGAAGTACTGCCACTCAAACGAGAAGCCGTAGCCAAACTGCGACACCGGCCCGCCGTGAATGCGCAGCAGCGTGGGGTACTTGCGCCCCGCCTGGTAGCCCACCGGCTTGATAAGGAAGCCGCTCACTTGCGTGCCGTCCTTGCTCTTGGCCTGAATGGGCGTCACGTCGCCCAGCGTGAGGCCGCGCAGCCACTCGTCGTTCTGCTTGGAAAGCGGGCGCAGGGCGGCCTTCTTGCCCAGCGCAAACACTTCGTTGGGCTGCTGGGCCTGGCCCGTGAGCACCGCCAGCTGGCCGTTGCGGGCCAGGGCGTAGTCGCCCACCTCCCGGGCGCCGGTGAGTACTTTTTCAATTTTGCCACCGGCGGCGGGCACGCGGGCCAGCGATACGGCGCGGTCATCCTCGAGCAGAAAGTAGAGACTTTTGCCGTCGGGGGCCCACTGGGGCTTGGTGGTGTTGCGGTCGAGGCCGGCGGTGAGGGCGCGCGGGGTGCCGCCACTGGCGGGCACCACCATCAGCTGGTGCAGAGCGTACACCAGCTGCTCCTTGGGGCCGCCCTGCACGAAGGCAATGCTCTTGCCGTCGGGGCTCCAGGCGGGGCGGCTGCCGTAGCGTGGCGCGCTGTCGGGCAATTCGCTCGTGGTGAGCGGGCGGGCCGTGGCCCCGGACTGGGCATCGATGAGGAAGAGGTCGAAGTTGTTGTGGCGGTCCGGGTCGGCCCCGCGCTTGCTGGAGAACACCAGCTGCTTGCCGTCGGGGCTCCAGGCGGGCAGGTACTCGTCGTACGCGCCGGGCGTAAGGTTCACGAGCTTGCGCGTGGCCACGTCGAACACGTAGAGGTGCTGGCGCTGCTTGTTGAGGTAGCCGTCGATGTCCTGTTTGAACTGAAACCGGTCAATGACGATGGGCGGCGCGGTTTTCTTCTTGGTCTTTTGAGCGGCAGAAAGGGAGTCGGGGTCGGCGTCGCGGATAATCAGGGCAATGCGCTTGCCATCGGGTGCCCATACGTAGTCCGACACGCTGCCGCGGAGCTTGGTTACTTTTTCGGCTTCGCCGCCGGCGCGGTTCAGCAGCCAGAGCTGGGCATCGCCGGCGTCGTCCTCGCCGCGGCTCGACAGGAAGCTCAGGTACTTGCCGTCGGGGCTGAAGCGGGGCTTGGTTTCGCTTTTGGGGTCGGTGGTGATGCGCAGGTTCTGCGAGCCGTCGGTGCGGGCCATCCACACGTCGGCGTTGCGCTTGTCGGCGGCCGTGTCGGCCCGCGTCACGGTGTAGGCCGCCCAGGCGCCGTCGGGCGAAAGCTGCGGGTCGGCCACGTCGCGAAGTTGAGCCAGGTCGCTCAGGCGCAGAGCCCGCGGCGTGGGAGTGGTTTGGGCGTGCCCCGCCAGCGGCAAGGCCAGAGAAGCCAGTAGTAAATACTTGTTCATAACAATGAAGAAAGAGCGCCCAAGGCCGGGGCACCGTTGAGCCGCTAAGCTACGCTTCAGGTCCCGGTTTTGCCACACCGGATGCGCCAAAGCCAGCTTAACTCGCCATCACCGCATTGCCGGCCCCGCTGCCGCTACTTGTTGCTCAGCAGCCAGGTGGCCAGGTCCTTGCCGGCCTGGAAGTTCTCGAACGTAGCCGGAATCTTGCGGCCGTCCACGTACTCGTTATACAGCCACGGGTCGCCGAGGACGAACACCCGGCCCTTGCCCAACCTGGCGGTGGCCATGATGACCTTGCCGTTGTTGGTGACCAGTGGCTGGGCCGGCGCCTGCACGGCCAGCACAGCTAGCTCCTTGATGTAAGCCGTCGCGGCGTTTTTAAACACCGCTTTGCCGGAGTTCAGCTCCACTTTGCCCTGCTCAAACTGGCTGCCTTGCACCATGTTCACGCTTTGGTCGGTGAACTGCACGCCGAAGTTTTTGGTCAGCTCATTGAAGTGCTTGATTTCGCAGTTGGCCGTGTCGTTGGCGAAGAGCACCAGCGTGCCGCCGGCCTTCACCCAGTCGGTTACGGCCTTGCTGTCGGCGGGCTGGATGTAGTGGGGCTGAGGGCTTTCCTTGCGCGTGTCGGGGTCCACGATGATGTAGACGCTCAGGTTCTTGAGGCTGGCCGCAGTAGGCGCGGTAGGAATGGCCACGGTCTTTGCGCCCAGCTCCCGTAACTGGTTGCCCCACAGCCAGAAGCCGCCGTGCGTGCGCTCTTCCCAGGTGTAGTGCCACTGCTCGGGCTCGCCGGTGATGCTGTTTTTGCGCATCTCGTGGTTGAAGAAATAATCCAGTCCCACGGTTTTGTTCTGGCCGATGCCGTTTTCGGCGGCAATCTCCATCTCCGTGCTGGCCAGGATGAACGGGCCGACGCCCTTCAGGTCGTTCTTGCGCAGCGGCTCGCTGAGGTAGTAGTCGTAGGAGCCGTCACGATAGGGCTTGCCGCCCAGGCCGCCCACGCTCACCGTGCCATTGAAGGCCAACGCACCGCCGGGCTCGGTGGCCACGAAGGACTTGAGCAGGCCTTCGTAGCCCTTCCGGGCCACCTGGGCGAAGCTTTTATCGAGGTAGCCCATGCGCACGCCCTTAGCCAGCGCGTACACAAACATGCTGCTGCCCGAGGCCTCGGCGTAGTTGCCCTTGCGGCCTTCCTGGGTCATTACCAGGCTCCAGGTGCCGGTTTTCGGGTCCTGGTACTTGGCCAGCACGGGGGCCAGGCGTTTCAGGGCCTTAACGAGGGCAGGCCGCTGCGGGTGGTTCTGGGGGAAGTAGTCGAGCACATCGACCAGCGCCATGCTGTACCAGCCGATGCCGCGGTCCCAGAAATTGGGCGACTGGCCGGTGGTTTTGTTGGCCCACTGCTGCTCGCGGCTTTCGTCATAGCCGTGGTAGAGCAGGCCAGTTTTGGGGTCCACCAGGTTTTTCTCAATCAGCGCAAACTGCTTGGCCACGTCGTCCAGGACAGCGGGCTGGTTGAACAGCCGGCTGTACTCGGCATAGAACGGCTCCGCCATGTACAGGCCATCGAGCCACATCTGGTTGGGGTAGGTTTTCTTGTGCCAGAAGCCGCCCTCTTTGGTACGCGGCTGGGTGTCGAGCTGCTTGCGGAGCAACTGCGCGGCTTTGATGTACTTATCCTGGTTGGGCACCGAAACCTGGCTGAGCAGCAGCAAGGCGTGGCCCGTGGTGATGTTGTCGAGTTGGTATTCGTCGGCCTTGTAGGTGCGGATGCTGCCGTCCTTCTGCACAAACTGGTCGATGTCTTTCTGAATGTAGGTGAAATACTTCGCGTTGCCGGTGCGCTGCCACACGCGTTCCAGCGCCTTCAGCATCAGGCCCTGCTCGTAGTCCCAGCGGGCCGTTTTGCGCGAGCCAATGACAATGGAATCGGGGTGCCATCTGATGAAGGCATCGGCCATGCGCTGCGAGTACGCGGCGGGTCTCGCCGTCTGCGCCGAGGCGGTTTCACTCAACAGCGAAAGGCCCAGCAGCGGCAGCAGGAAACGGAGATTGTTTTTCATAAAGGAAGGGTAACATAACGTCATGCAGAGCGGAGCGAAGCCTCTTGCTCGCGCAACTAAACTAATCGTCTGTCATGCTGACGAAGGAAGCATCTTATCGCCGCTAAACGATTCGTCTGGCAGTGATAAGATGCTTCGCTACGCTCTGCATGACAGGAGGCTCGGCACGAAGTTCTTTATTTAAAAATAGCCCAATACTGTGCCTTAACGCTTAGCAAAAACCACCGCTTTCTTGGCCACTTTCTGGCCCAGCTCCACGTCTTTTTTCGCCAGCTTGATATTAGTGTTGGTCAAGCGGATGTCTTTGCTGCGGTCGCCGGTCACACGCAGCAGCAGTTCGGCGCCCTTGGTGTAGTGGATGCCGTCCAGCGCGATGTTGTGGCTGTTTTGCACTTCCATCACGGGGGCGGTTTCAGTCGAGAGCAGCGTCACGTTTTTCAGGCGGATGTTCTCGGCCTCCTGGCACACCAGGCCTTTTTTGCTTTCCAGCACCGCGTTTTCAATGCTGATATCCTTGATGCTCATCTCGGGCAGGCCGCGCACCAAGATGCCGGTCGTGGCACCCTTGCACGTCACGTTGCGGATGCGGAAGCCCTTAAACTGGGGCGTGCCCTCGTTTAGCGGCTGCGCGGCTATCACGGGCGGCGCGGTGCTTTCGCCGGCCAGCGGCACGGGGTCCTTGGCGGCGTAATACATGTCGAACAGAATGGCCTCGCCGGCAATGTCGGTCATGTCCACGCCATCGACGAAGATGTTCTCGACCACGCCGCCGCGGCCGCGGGCCGTCTTGAAGCGCAGGCCCACGTCGGTGCCCATGAAGGTGCAGTTGTACACGTACAGGTTGCGGGCGCCGCCCGACATTTCGGAACCAATCACGAAGCCGCCGTGGGCGTGATACACTTTCGTGTCGCGCACGATGAAGTTTTCGGTAGGCACGCCGCGCTTGCGACCCTGCTCGTCACGGCCGCTCTTGATGCAGATGCCGTCGTCGCCCACGTCAAATGTGCAGCCTTCTACCACGCCCGTGCGGCAGGATTCCAGGTCCAGCGCGTCGGTGTTCTGGCCATACCAGGGGTTCTTGGCCGTCACGTTGCGCAGCGTGATGTTTTCACACAGCAGCGGGTGAATGGTCCAGGCCGGGGAATTCTGGATGGTGAAGCCCTCCAGCAGAATCTGCTTGCAGCGCGTTAGGCTCAGCATGTTGGGCCGCAGGAAGTCGCGGATGTCGTCGAAGTCTTTCGGGTCAAGGCTCTTGCGGGGCGTGCCGGCCGTAGCCAGCAGGTTTCCTTTCAGGGACCCGGCCGAAGGGTACCAGTAGTCTTTCTTATCGGAGAGCACGCCGCCCGAGGCCACCAGCTTCTGCCACTGCGTTTCGTTGAGTTTGTTTTTCTTGACGGGCCGCCAGGCGTCGCCGGCCCCGTCGAAGATGCCGTTGCCGGTGATGGCGATGTTGGTCAAGTCCACGCCCGAAATGGGGGCCTGGCTGCGAATGGCCTCCTCCCCTTCCCAGGTGGTTTTAATGAGCGGGTACTGGCTGCGGTCGGCCGTGAACTGCACCAGCGCACCGGTGGCCAGGTGCAGGTTCACGTTGTTTTTCAGCACGATGGGGCCGGTGAGCCAGAGGCCGCGGGGCACCAGCACCGTGCCGCCATTTACCGCACACGCATCAACGGCTTTGCGGAAGGCTTCGGTGTTCAGGGCCTGGCCGTCGGCCACGGCGCCGTATTTCACGATGTTAAAGGTGTCCTTTTTAAACATCGGCTCCAGCACCACGGGCAGGTCAAACAGGTACTTGCCGTCGAAGGGCGCGCGGCTCAGGTGGCTGGCCAGGGGCAGGTTCTGCTCCTTCACGCTCTGGGCCACGAGTTGGGCCACGCGGGTGGCGCCATACTCCGAAAAGTGGGTGTTGTCGTTCTTGGCGGGCGGCACCGGGTTGAGCTGGTAGTAGCCGTTGAGGTACGACCAGAACAGCGGCCGCGACCCCTGCTCGCCGAGCTGCGAGTACAGGGCCCAGCTTTTTTCGTGCAAGTCAATCAGCGGCACTTTCTGGGCCTTGGCCACCTCGCGCACCACGCCGGGGTATTCGCCGTGGTCGTCCTTGCGCTTGCCGGCCTCGTCGAAGAAGCGGCGGCCCACGGGCGTGAGCAGCACGGGGTTAGCGCCTTTTTGCTTGGCTTCCTGCACAAACTTGGTGAGGAGCTGGCGGTACAGCGTCTGGGCCGGGGCCGAGCGGGTGCTGTCTTCCACTTTGGAGTCGTTGTGCCCAAACTGAATGAACACCCAGTCGCCGGGCTTGAGGTCCTGGAGCACCTTGGCCCAACGGCCTTCGCGCAGGAAGCTTTTGGTGCTGCGCCCGTTCACGGCGGTGTTGCGGATAACCACGCCGCCGTCAAAATACTGGCCGAATTCCATGCCCCAGCCACGCTCGGGCTTGGTGAGGTCGGCCTTGTCGGCCATGGTGGAGTCGCCCACCAGGAAAATCTGCGTTTTCGGCTCGGCCGCCGGCCCAAAGGCCAGCATGAGGAAAGCCGCCAGCCCAGCCAGCAGTAATACCAACGTTGATTTCATCGCGCGAAAGGAAAGGTTGCACCCGCCCCGGCGAGTGAGCCCAAGGGAGTGAAGGCAGTATCGCCCTAACAATATTAGGCCAACTCTGAGCCGATAGGCCCTTCCTGCGAGGCAGAGAGGCGCTTTTTTTTGCGCAATCGTTGCCGGGAACGTTCTCATCTGCGCTGCTGGCAGCCCAACCTCCTGGCCTTTTACGCAAGCCAGCTCAACCTAAGGCTCCTCAGGCTATTTCCCCCGAACCACCATCGTGCCCGTGCCCTGGGCCGGCAGCCCGCCCAGGCTGAGGCCCTCGGCCACTGCCTGGAAAGTGCCGCTGCCATCGGCGGTGAAGAAGTGCAGTTCGGCCTCGCCGCGCGCATTGGTCCGCACGATGGGGTTCCAGTACAGGGTGCTGGTGCGCGGGTCGGCGGGTGGGTTGGTGAGCAGGGCGTTGTAGCGGGGCTGGTAAAACTCGCGGGCCTGGTAGAAGCCTGGCACCTTCACGGTCGCAATGCCGGGCGATGGAGCCGAATCGCCCCCCTTGTACTTGGGGTTGGCGCGCTTGGTGTAGATGGCAATGGCGCCGCCGCTGCCACCAAAGATGGCCGCTTCGATGCCCTTGAAAACTTCCACCGATTCAATGTCGGAAGACTGCAGCGAGCTGATAAAGTCGATGTCCACCTTTTGTCCGTCGAGGATAAATAGCGGCGTGCCCGCCCCCCGGATTTGCGCCGTCATGTTCGGCGGGTTGCCACTGATGGTGAGGCCGGCCACACGCCCCTGCAGCAGCTGCAGCACCGACATGCCCGATTTCGCCTCCGGCATGTTGGCAAAATCAATCACTGTGCCCCCGGTGGCCCCGTAGAGGCGGCGCGGGTCGTCGCGCGGCACGGTTTCCCGCTTGGCCGTCACCGACACGTTGCTCAGGTTGATGTTGCGCACGGCTTTTTCGGGGTGCAGGTCCAGGTCGGCGGCCTGGGCCTGGCGGCTGCGGCGCACAAAGGCGGCCACGCCGGCGGGTGCCGTGGCCAACGACGGCAGCGCGGGTAAGGGCTGCGTGCTCGGCATCGGGCCGGCATCGGGCCGGATGAGGACGTTGGAACCGCCCTGCGAGCGCCGCGCCTGCAGGGTAATCACGGCCGTATCGCGCAGCGTGAACGCCGAGAACGTGAAGCGGCCGTTGGCGTCAGTGGTAGCCGTGGCCACGTTTTTGGTCGGCCGCGTTTGCAGGAACGTGAGCTGGCTGTTGGCAATGGGGCGGTTGCCCTGCGCGCTCACCACCTGCCCGGTGAGGGAGATGTTTTGCTCGGGCAAGAACACAACGGGCGCGGGCTTGCCGGCCAGCACGTCCTTCCACACAAACCGCCGCCAGCCCTGCGTCAGCAGCAGGTCGTCGAGGGCCTGGGCCGTGGCGGCCGACTGCTCCCGGAAGTAGTAGCCGGGGGTGTCGACGTAGCCCACCAGGTCAGAAGTCAGCAGCAGATTCGAGGCAATGGTTTCGGCGTTGGGGTCGAGGGCGCTCAACCCGGCATCGCTCACGGCCACCGACAGGTTGGTTTGCACCGGCAGGCCCGCCGCATCGGCTACGCGCACGGTGAGTTGCACCGGCGCGTGGGCCCCGTAGGTGGGCTGGTCGGGGGTGATGGTGACTTTCAGCGCGGCCGGGCCGTTTTGCACAAAGGCCAGCCGCTCGCAGCGCGGCGTGCCCTGGGCATCAAACAAGGTGAAGTGCACAATGCCATTGGGGTAGTTCTTCTTTGGCATGCGCCATACCGCCGGGGCATCGCCCACCAGCGGGCGCGCCGCCGGGTAGGCCACCACGCCCCGCACTTGCGTGAGTAGGTGCACAGGGCCGGGCGCGGGAGCCCCGGCCGCGCCCCGGTAGCGGGCCTCTACCAGGAAGTCCGGGCCGTTTTCTACCACGTGCAGGGTGTAGCCGCTGGGCTGCGGCACGGGCAAGGGATAGTCGGCGGTGCTGCCGTCGGGCAGCGTGATGCGAGCGTGGTAGCGCTGGCCCGCGGCGGGCACCAGGGCAAAGCGGCCCATGCCGGCGTGGCGGCTGCTGTAGGTGGTCACCACGGCGTTTTGCGCGGTTAGAATCTGGCCGCGCACGGCAATGCCCCGGCCGCTGGCGTCGGTGGCTTTGCAGGCCACCACGCCCGGCAAGCCTTCCACGAGGTAGCCGCCTTCGGGGAAAAACTGCACGTCGGGTTTGCCGGCGGCGGCGCTGCCGCCTTTGGGTTTGCGGGCCGCAGTGGTTTCGGCGCTGGGTTCCTGGGGGCCAATGGGCGAGGCGGGCCAGATGCTCAGGCGGCGGCTGTACACGAAATTATCGCCGGCGTTGCGCATCCAGTTGGTGTAGGCGCGCAGCACGTAGGTGCCGGCGGCCAGCGAATCGGCAACGTCGAGGTCGCCGCTGGCGCGGCCGCCTTGCAGCAGCAGGGTGCGGCGGGCCACCACCTTGTGCTCGGGCGAGACCAGGTCGACGTGCAGCACCTGATTAAGGGAATCGAGCTGGTGCCGCGAGGCATCGACGACATAAGCGCTGAACCAGATGGTTTCGCCGGTGCCGTACACCGGGCGGTCGAGGTGGAGGTAGGCCTTTTCACCCCGGGCGGCTGCGTAGAATTCGCCTACCTGGCGCGCGATGCGCTCCATCAGGCCTTCCTCAGCGGGCCGCTGGCGAAAGGCGGTGAGCACCACTCCAACGGCCAGCAGGGCCGCCAGCATTCCTTTTTGCACGCGCACTAATTTCATCTTTGCAGGCTGTCGAAAACAGTGGGCTTTATTATTTAGCCCAACCGTAAGATTACTGCACAAAGATGGCGACACCATGAACCCCGCAAGCCATGCTCCCAGGGACTTGAGCTAATTCCGCGGCCTTCTTACCAGCGGAAACGCCCGGGCCGTTTCTATTTAGCCAGAATTAGCTACTCTTGTAGTGGATTAAGCCTAGAAAGTTTTCCTGCAGCGGCCACCGCTGCTGCCAGCAGCTCAACTTGGTTGGGCGAAGGCGCCGGAACCATCCGGGCGCGTAATCCAGTAATTTAGTTGAGCCGGCTGCGGCTGTTTATTCTCCTTTCTTAGTCAACGCGCTTGGACCCCGTCACCATCAAGGATATTGCGCACGCGCTGAACCTGTCGACCTCGACGGTGTCGCGGGCCTTGCGCGACAGTTACGAAATCAGCCCCGAAACCAAGCGGCTGGTGATGGAATACGCCGAGCGGCTCAACTACCGGCCCAACCCCATTGCCCTGAGCCTGAAGGGCAGCAGCAGCAAGGCTCTGGCCGTGATTGTGCCCCAGATTGCGAACAACTTCTTTTCGCAGGCCATCAACGGCATCGAGGCCATTGCCTACAACCGCGGCTACCACGTCATCATCTTCCAGACGCACGAGTCGTACGAGCGCGAACTGGCCAATATTCAGCAGGCCGTGTCCCGCCGCGTCGACGGTCTGCTGCTCTCGCTGTCCAGCGAAACCTCCAACGTGTCGCACCTGCAGGCGCTGATTGACCAGGGCATGCCGCTGGTGCTGTTCGACCGTGTAGCCGCCGAGCTGCCCGTGACGCAGGTGGTAGCCGACAACTTCGGCGGGGCCTACGCCGCCACCTCGCACCTGCTCCAAACCGGCCGGCGCCGCATTGCCCACCTCACCATTCCGCCCTACCTGAGCATCACGCAGGAGCGGCTAGCCGGCTACCGCGCCGCCCTGGAGCAATACGGCGTGCCCTTCGACGAAAACCTGGTGCGCTACGGCACCTTCGGCCCCGACGAGGCCGGTCCGCTCGTGGACGAGCTGCTGGCCCTTTCGCCCCCGCCCGATGCGTTTTTCACGGCCAGCGACCGGCTGGCCCTGGGCTGTCTCGCGGCCCTGCGCGAGCGCGGCGTCGACATTCCCGGCCAGGTGGGGCTGCTCAGCTTCACCAATTCCCAATCGGCCCACCTGCTCAACCCGCCCCTGAGCACCGTGACCCAGCCCGCCCAGGAAATAGGTCAGCTCGCCGCCGAACGCCTCATCGAGCAGATCGAGCGCAAGCACAAGAGCACCGGCCCCAGCACAATGAAGCTACCCACCACCCTGGTAGTTCGCGAGTCGTCGCGGGCACTGCCCAAGCTGGTTTCGTAGCAACAGTTTATGCGATTGGGTATTTAGCTGGAATTGAGCTATAAACTGGGACGTCATACAGAGTGCAGCGAAGCATCTTTACCACATCGCCTGTCATGCTGAGCTTGCGAAGCATCTTATCACGTTCGAACGATTCGTTCCGCGGCGATAAGATGCTTCGCAAGCTCAGCATGACAGGCGATTGAAACACTCTTGTGGTTACAATACCCCAGGCGAGGTTTTAAATCGCCTTACTCCTTCTCAAAAATGGCTGACACCCAGCTGCGCAACGTGCGGTGGCGCTGGTAGCGGAGGCCGTGCTTAGCCGCCTCAGCCTGAATTTTGGGCAGGTCTTCTTCGTAGAAACCGCTGAATAGGATGGGGCGGCCGCTGGGCAGCAGGCGGGCGTACTCGTGCATGTCTTCGAGCAGCACGTTGCGGTTGATGTTAGCCAGGATGAGGTCGAAGGGGGCTTCGTTGGCCAGGGTTTCCACGCCGCCCAGGCGGCACTCAATGGTGCGGCACTGGTTTTCGGCGGCGTTGTCGCGGGCGTTTTCCACCGTCCAGGGCTCGGTGTCGACGGCCAGGACCTGGCGGGCGCCCAGCATTTCGGCCATAATGGCCAGGATGCCGGTGCCGGTGCCCATGTCCAGCACGCGCAGGCCCTTGTGGTCGACGTCGAGCTGGTTTTCTATCATCAGGGCCGTGGTTTCGTGGTGGCCCGTGCCGAAGGACATGCGCGGCATGATGACGATGTCATAGTCCACGTTGTCGGGCTTGGAGTGAAACGGGGCCCGCACCGACACGCGCTCGGCGATAATCAGCGGCTGGAAGTTCTTCTCCCACTCGGCGTTCCAGTTTTGGCGGGTAATGACGCGGTGCGAATGGTTCAGGTCGCCAATGCCCGAGTAGCGGGCCATGATTTCCTCCACCGCATCGGGGTTGAAGGCCTCTTCGGTGGTGTAGGCACAAAAGCCGGCGTCGTTGTCTTCAAAAGTGTCGAAGCCTACTTCGGCCAGCTCGGCCACCAAAATATCGGCCAGCTCGCGCGGGGCTTCAACGGTCAGTTCAATAAAATCCATAAAGAGCAAAAAGCAACGGCTCAGACCAGCCGTCGAGGAAAACCATGCGGCAAAGGTCGCAGGAAAAGCCGGGTAAGCGCCTTCCATACCCGATGGTATACCGGCACCGCTACTATTGACATTCCCCCAATTGCCGGCAAACAAAAATGCCACCCCGGTTAAAGGTGGCATTTTGAGAAGTTATACAGCGCGTAGTTACTGCTTGCAGCCGGCAAAGGAGCGCACCTTGGTGTAATGGATAGAGAAGTCGGCCCGCGACCGGTCGGTGGTCACAAATAGGACGTAGTCGGCGAAGTCGCGGGCCGGGGCGTCGGCCCACAGGCCGGCTTTGTCGGCAAACAGCTTGTTGGCTTCCTTGAACACGATGAGGTCGACAAAGGCCTCTTCGGGCTCCACGTACACCGTGCCCAGGCAGTAGTTGCGGCGGCTCGGGTCGGTTTCGAGATACACGGAACCGTAGATTTTGCACGGCTCCAGCGGACCAGCCGCGTGGGTGCGGGCAGCTACCGCCGCATGGCTCAACCGGGGTTGAGCCAGAGCCGTTGCTAATAATGCCGTGAGCAGAAAGGAAAAGAACATAGCTGAAGCGACAGTTTTTGGGCGGAATTACGCGGGTATTACGGGCCTAACCGCCTTCCAACAACGGTGCCAGGCCTGGGTTAAAACGACTGGATGATGGCCGTGAAGTCCGCCGCTTTCAGCGAAGCCCCGCCAATCAGTCCGCCGTCAACATCGGGCTGCGAAAAAAGCTCCCGCGCGTTCTGCGCATTGGCCGAGCCGCCGTAGAGAATGGTAGTGTCGAGAGCAGCTTTGGCATCGTAGGCGCGGGCAATGCGCTCCCGGATGAAGGCGTGTACTTCCTGCGCCTGCGCGCTGGTGGCGGTGCGGCCCGTGCCAATGGCCCAGATGGGCTCGTAGGCGACAGTGACTTGGTCAAACTCCTCGTTGCTGAGGTGGAACAGCCCGTCGGTGAGTTGCTTGCCGATGTAGTCGAAGGTCTCGTCCGATTCACGCGTATCGAGCGACTCGCCCACGCAGAAAATGGGCTTCAGGCCGGCGGCCAGGGCCGCTTTCAGCTTCTGGCTCAGCAGCTCGTCGTCTTCGCGGAAGTACTGTCGGCGCTCCGAGTGGCCCAGGATAACGTATTCGCAGCCCACCGAAGCCAGCATCTTGGCCGAAACCTCGCCGGTGAAAGCACCGCTTTCTTTCTGGTGGCAGTTCTGCGCGCCGAGGTGAAACTTGCCGCGCTGCGGCAGGGCCTGCCCCACGCCGTGCAGCAGCGGAAACGGCGGGCAGATAACGATTTCGGGGGCATTGGCGCCAGCGGCGGCCGAGCCGGCCAAGCTGGTAATTTCACTTACCAGGGCCAAGCCCTCGGGGTAAGTCAGGTTCATTTTCCAATTGCCGGCAACGAGATTTTTGCGCATAAGCTGAAGGTGCGATAAGCGTGAAGTTCAATCGCACAAAGCTAACAGCGCCTGCCGCGTCGCAGCCATCGCATCTTATTCGCCACAGCGGCGCCGCACTATTCGCCCGTGCGCATTTCCCTGGCGGCGCGGGCAGCTGCAATCTCGGCTTCGACTGCCGCTACGGCTTCGTCGCGCAGCTGCCAGGGCGTTTTGCGGCCGCCGCGGCGCGACAATACAATGCCCAGCACCGTGACTGCCACGGCCCCGGCCAGCGCCGCCCAGCCCAACTCGGGTATTTCGCGCAAGCGCACCACCCAAATGGCCACCAGGGCCCAGGCCAGTACCAACGGGAACGCCATGTCCCGAAAGACCCGGCTGATTATCAAACCTAAAGCCACAATCACAAGCAGCAGCCCCAGCGTCATCGTGACCGAGAGGCCCTCGGCGGTCTGCCACCCCAACTCCCGCAGCCCAATGGTGATGTTGATAACCGAGGCCACCGAAATCCAGCCCAGGTACAGCGAGAAGGGCACCCCAATCCAGGCCGGAGCAGCCCCGGCAAAAATGCGCCGCCGGGTGCGGCCGTACGCCACAATCAGGGAAAGCAGAATGAGTAGCATTACCCCCACGCTGGGGATAATCTGCTCGTAGGCAAACAGCACGACCCAGGCGCCGGTGGCCACATTGGCCAGCGTGAGCGGCTTGGCCAGAGCGTCGGGCAGCGACAACTGCCGTTGGGCGGGCAACAGCTGCCAAATGGCATACACCGCCAACCCCAAAAATATCAGGCCCCAGATGCTGAAGGCATAGCCCGCCGGCGTGAGCAAGGTAGGGTATCTGGCCGACACCATGCCCATGGTTTGCCCGGAAAAGGGGTGGGTGTTCGAATAGTAGCTGAGAAAGATGTTGCCAAAAATGGCCAACGCCGTCAGCCACCGCCACAGCCTTCCCATGAAGGTGCGGTTGGGGGAAGCGTAATTATCTGGGGCCGGCGAGGGTGCGAGCATGAGCGGGAATTAAAGCACGTAACCTACGTATCGGTCGGGGCAGGTGGATTAACGGTCAGTGGAGCTGCTTATCCCTTGATAATTAGCTCCACTTACCGCCTTCCTAACCTCTTCTGCTGCACTACGGCAGGCAGCTACGGCGGTTTCGGGCTGTAACGTTACACTTTCTCCGCCAAAAACCGCGCTGTGTGGTTGGTGTCCTTCAATTTCACCATCTCTTCGGGCGTGCCTTCGAAGAGCAAATGGCCACCGTTGAGGCCGCCTTCCGGCCCTAGGTCGATGAGCCAGTCGGCACACTTGATGATGTCGACGTTGTGCTCGATGATGAGCACGGAGTTGCCCTGCTCCACCAGCGCGTTCAGGGCCGTGAGCAGCTTGCTGATGTCGTGGAAGTGCAGGCCGGTGCTGGGCTCGTCGAAGATGAACAGGATTTTGTCCTGCTGCAGCGTGGCGCCTTTGGTGAGGAAGGAAGCCAGCTTCACGCGCTGGGCTTCGCCACCGCTCAGCGTGTTGGCCGACTGCCCGAGGCGGATGTAGCCCAAGCCCACGTCTTCGAGCGGCTTGAGGCGCTCGGCTACTTTGGGCTGGCCTTTGAAGAACTGGACGGCATCGGTCACGGTCAGCTCCAGCACTTCGTCGATGCCTTTGTCCTGAAACTTGATGTCCAGAATGTCCTGCTTGAACTTGCGGCCGCCGCAACCTTCGCAGGTCAGGTAGATGTCGGCCATGAACTGCATTTCAATCTTTACCTGGCCTTCGCCCTGGCACACCTCGCAGCGGCCGCCGTCGATGTTGAAGGAGAAGTGCGAGGGCTTGAGGCCACGCGCCTTGGCCAGCGGCTGCTCCGAAAACAGCGTTCGAATGGCGTCGTAGGCCTTCACGTAAGTCACGGGGTTGGAGCGCGACGACTTGCCGATGGGGTTCTGGTCGACGAACTCGACGTGCGTTACCTGCCCGTTTACGCCGGTGAGGCGGTCGAATTTGCCGGTGCTTTCGCCGGCGCCGCCCCCCAGCATTTTCATCAAGGCCGGGGCCAGGATGCGCTTGATGAGCGTGGACTTGCCCGAGCCAGATACGCCCGTTACAACGGTCATCACGCCCAGCGGAATCTTCACGCTCACGTTTTTGAGGTTGTTTTCGCGGGCGCCGGTTAGCTCCAGGGCGTTGCGCCAGGGGCGGCGCACTTTGGGCACGGGCACTTCCATTTTGCCGCTCAGGTACTGGCCGGTGTAGGTTTCGGTGTCCTGCAGGAGCTGCGCCATGGTGCCCTGGAACATCAGGTTGCCGCCGCCGCTGCCGGCTTCGGGGCCGATGTCGATAATCTGGTCGGCCGCTTCCATCATCTTCTCTTCGTGCTCCACCACCACCACGGTATTGCCCAGCTGCTGCAGGGAGCGCAGCACGCCGATGAGCTGCTCAGCATCCTTGGGGTGCAGGCCAATGCTGGGCTCGTCGAGCACGTACATGGAGCCCACCAAGGCCGAGCCCAGGGAAGTAGCGAGCGAAATGCGCTGGCTTTCGCCGCCACTCAGCGTATTGCTCAAGCGGTTCAGGGTGAGGTATCCCAGACCTACGCGGTTGAGGTAGCCCAGGCGGTTGGTGATTTCGGTTACGAGGCGCTCGGCCACTTTGGCGTCGTGCTCGCTCAGGGTCAGGTTTTCGAAGAAGTTTAGCGCGTCGGAGATGGGCAGCAGCACGATGTCGGCAATGCTGCGGCCGTCGATGCGCACGTACTGGGCGTCTTTGCGCAGGCGGGTGCCGCGGCAGTCGGGGCAGGTGGTGCGGCCGCGGTAGCGGCTTTGCAGCACCCGGTACTGGATTTTGTGGGTCTGCTCGCTCACCCACTTAAAGTACTTGTCGAGGCCGTCGAAGTACTTGTTGCCGGTCCAGAGCAGGCGCTGCTCGGCGTGGCTGAGCTCGCTGTAGGGGCGGTGAATGGGAAAGTCGAAGCGGATGCCGTTTTTCAGCAGCGGCTTAAGCCACTCGCCCTGCTTCTCGGTACGCCAGGGAGCGATGGCGCCCTCGTACACGGTCATGCTCTTGTCTGGAATTACCAGGTCTTCATCAATGCCCAGCACCGAGCCAAAGCCCTCGCAGGTCTGGCAGGCCCCGTAGGGGTTGTTGAAGGAGAAGAAGTTGACGCTGGGCTCCTCAAACACGATATCATCCAGCTCAAACTTGTCGGAGAAGGTGCGGGTCTCGTCTTCGTTCAGGCGCAGCAGGCAGGTGCCGTGGCCTTCGAAAAAGGCGGTCTGCACCGAGTCAGACAGTCGGAACAGCAGGTCCTCGTCGTTGGGCCGAAGCACGGCGCGGTCTATCATGATGAAGACGTCGCCTTTAACTTCGGGCTGGCCCTCGCCTATCAGGTCCTCAATCTGGGAGGTCACGCCGTTCACCACCACGCGGCTGTAGCCTTTCTGCAGCAGCAAATCCAACTCCTTGCTCATGGGGCGGGTTTTGTCGGCGCGGTAGAGCGGGGCCAGAATCATGGCCTTGGTGCCGTCGGGCTGGGTGGCCAAAAAATCGACCACGTCGGCCACGTTGTCCTTGCGCACCTGCTCGCCGCTCACGGGCGAAAACGTGCGGCCCACCCGCGCAAACAGCAGCTTGAGGTAGTCGTAAATCTCGGTGCTGGTGCCCACCGTCGAGCGGTTGTTCTTGATGCTGACCTTCTGCTCGATGGCAATGGCCGGCGAGATGCCGCGGATGTAGTCCACGTCGGGCTTGTCCATGCGGCCCAAAAACTGGCGGGCATAGCTGCTCAGGCTTTCCACGTACATGCGCTGGCCTTCAGCATACAAGGTATCAAAGGCCAGGCTCGACTTGCCCGAGCCGCTCAGGCCCGTGATGACGATAAACTGGTTGCGCGGCAGGGCTACGCTGAGGTTTTTGAGGTTGTGAACCCGGGCATTCTTGATGAGGATGAATTCGCGCGGGTCGAGGTTATCAATGGCATTGTCGGCGGGGGCCGAAACTTGCAACGAGTCTTTTTTGGGCATAAACGAACCAACAGCTAGAAGGGGCCGGAAGGTTTCGGCCGGATGCAGTTGCTTGGGACTGCGAAGGTACGGCCGGGGCTAAAGCCGCGGCATGGTAGCCCGGCAATACCCCGGTATCGTGGTGCTTTGCCTAACATTACGCCACATTTCCCTTCTTCCGTTACGTATGCCCTCTGCCAGTCCGCTCCCGGCTATCTACCAGGTTATTCAGCAGGTGCAAGCCCAGGCTGCCGCCAATGCCGTCCTTTTTCAGAACAACGAAGCCGCCACCCGGGCGGCCCTGATTGACCCGATTCTGCGGGCGTTGGGCTGGGATACAAGCAACGTTCGGATGGTGGAACCCGAGCGCATGGTGGCCAACAAGCAAAAATTAGATTACCTGCTTAAAGACACCCAGGGTAAAACCTGCGCGGTGGTGGAAGCCAAAAAATTGGGTGAAAGCCTGGATAAGCTGGGCCACGTTGGCGCTCTAATTGGGTACGCGTTTTCGTTGAAGCCCAGAAAATTTTTCATCACCGACGGCCTGAACTGGCATTGTTATTCGCCTGCTCACTCCAGCTACGAACCGGTTGGCACCCTAAACCTGCGGGATACGCCTCCGGTGGAGGCAGCGTTGCAACTTATTCAGTGGCTTGATGCCGCGTATGGCGGGCATGGTATCCACCTACCCCAGGTGGCCGCATCTGTGCCCCTGTTCCAGCAAAAATTGCCCGTTGCCAGCAGGCCGCCTATACTGGCAGTGCAGGCGCTACCGAAACCAAAGAAGCCCAAGGCAAACTCAGCAGGTTTTACGCCATTAAGCGAACTCAAGTTGAATGAATTGCAGCCAGGCCATAAACCAACGCAATTACGACTGCCCGACGGCACTATTAAATCAATTGCTACCTGGAAGGAAATCCTGCTGGAAGCAACCCGGTATGTCTTGGCTAACACCCCTCATTTACCACTGCCCTTTTCTGATAAAGCGGGCAAAACCCGATTTCTAATTTCCCGCACAAAGCAGCCCATCGGCTCAAGCACTCCGGCTTTTTACCACGGCAATACGGTATACATCGGCACCAACTATAGTGCGGCCGACTGTCTGGCAAACGCCACCTTCGTGATGCAGCAGCTTTCTGCCCCGCTGCAAATTAGCCCTCTTGCAGTTTGCCTGTAGCGGCCGGCCCACTTCCGAAGTTGACGGCGGCTTACTTGCCAATGGTGCGCCGCGCCGCACGCAACCAAGCCTGCGCCAGGTCCACACTGCCAAACGAACGCATCTGTAGCTGGCTCCCTATTCCCAGATGCATGGCTTCGGCCGAAAGGGCGGCCATCGACTCGGGGCTGACCACGTTGGCAAAATGCGTGAGCCCGTGCGCAATAGCCCGCGGGGCCCAGTTCGTAACATTCCACCGCGTGGTCCCACGGGCCCACTACTTCGCGGTTGTCGTTGAGCAACAGGTGGCTTTTATTTTCCTCGAGCACGTGCAGACAGGAGTCTGCTCCGGCCACAATACCGGTATACGTCTGGTAACCAATCCAATTACTTTACACCCTCTCGTTTCTGTAATCGTACTCAATGGTATGATACACTTTACCAAAACCGTTGGTATATTCAATAATCATAGGAAATCCCGACAAAAGCAGCACGTTAAACGGGTTGCGCGCATTACTTGTAGCTGTTAAGTAGATTGGGCAGATCGAGATTGAAGATACAGGTATGATAATAGTGGCAGCATCTTACTACTCTAAGTATCGTATCCTAATAAGATTACAGGAAGCCAGTTGAACTCAGGCATCAGCGGATTAAAGGCATAGCTCCCTCACAAATCATAACTTTATTAATATTTAATTATGTTAATTAATTTGATTTACGCTTCTTTTATTTGCGTCAATCCAGCAAATTGATACATTCCACATGCACCACATTATCTACATGAGTCGCGCCGCGCATCCAATGAGCGACAACGATTTAGAATTTATTCTTCGCCAAGCACGCCTCAACAATGAGCAGCGGAACATTACCGGGGCACTGGCCTACGGCGACGGGCAGTTTATGCAAATTATGGAGGGTGAGAAGGCCGATTTAGATGCGGTTTATGAGGTTGTTTCCCGAGACCCCCGTCATAAGGGCCTCACCAAACTAGCCGACAAGGAAATCAGCCAACGCAGCTTTTCAGATTGGTCGATGGCCTTCCAAACGCTTTCGCCCGAGCAGTTTTATGAACTGGCAGGCTACACTGCCCCTAATGAGCTCAACGAGCAGGCTCACAACCTGAGCGCGGCCGATAACTTACTTTTTCAAATGATGAACACCTTTGGCCTTACGCAGCGGGCCTGATGCCGAGGGGCCTGTTCATTCGGCTTAGCCTAGCCACTGCCGTCGGCCAGCCATCTGCCCTGCCCAAATACGGTTCCCGGGCCATTTGCAGCAACCGGCGGTGAAAGCATTGCCCAACTTGAACTACCCGTTCTGCAGGGCCACAGGGCCCCATTGGCACCCCAAGTAAGTATGGCTCCTTTCAGAGGCATTTGCGCCTTGCGCATCACCGCTCGTCCGCCATTGGATAGGTCGCCGCACAAAAGACTAAGTGAAGGTGCTTACCCGATAGCTGCTACCGAAATGGTCGGCCCGCAAGGCCGGCCATTCGTGTTTTCATGCGTACTTGTTTTCTGTCATGCCAAGCCTTGCCACGCATTTTTTTTGTTGCACTTTTCACCTTCTACAAGCTTTATTTGACTTATAAAGACCATTATTATATTTCAATTTCATGATTCAGTATTTACTTACATCGGTGTATTTGGTTACCCTGCTGCTATTGCCACGACCCGATGCCGCCGCGCTGCCTGCTGCCCCCGCTCCGCTTAATGGCCAGTGGAAAGGCCCGCTCAAACTGCTCGGCGGCCAAATCACCGTTATCATTACCATTGTGCCCCTCACCAACGGCACGTACTACGGCGCCCTCGACGCGCCCCAGCAGCGCATCAGCCGCATGCCGGTGGCCGTGGAGCTGCACGGCACCGACCTCAAGCTGCGCATTGAGCAGGCTGGCAGCAGCTTCGTGGGCAAGGTGCTGAACGGCGGCGCCAAGTTCAGCGGCACCTGGACGCAGGCCGGCGTGAAAACTGCCATGGTGCTGCTGCGCGCCCCCTCGGCCAAGGCCGTAGCCGCTGCGCCGTTCCGGCCCACGCCGCCCTACCGCGTCTCCGAGGTGGTGTTCCCCAACCCCATCTCCCGGCAGAACCTGGGCGGCACGCTTACCGTGCCGGCGGGCGAAGGGCCTTTCCCGGCGGTAGTGCTCGTCTCTGACCTGGGTCCGCAGGGCCGTGAGGTGGAAGTATCGGGCTACCGCATGTTTGGGCAGCTGGCTGATTACCTCTCCCGCCACGGCATCGCGGTGCTGCGCTACGACGACCGCGGCGTGGGCAAATCGGGCGGCACCTACGCCAACGCCACCACGGCCGACCTGGTGACGGATGCGCAGGCGGCGCTGAACTTTTTGCGCACCCGCCCGCTGGTGGCGCCGCAGCGCGTGGGCCTGCTCGGGCACGGCGAAGGCGCCAACGTGGCCCTACTGGCCGCGGCGGTGCCCGGCCGGGCACCGGCTTTCGTGGTGTCGTTGGCCGGCTATGGCCAGCCGGGCTACAGCGTGCTGCTGCGCCAGCAAAACGAAATCATGCGCCTGACCGGCGCCAACGCCGCGGAAGTACAAGCGGCCCAGGACATCTACTACCGCACCGTGAGCACCATCCGCCAGACGCCGGACAATGCCGCCGCCAGCGCCAAAGTGGCGGCCATGCTCAGCGGGGCCAACACGGGCATTAACCCGGCCATGGCCCGCGCCCGCGCCGCGCAGCTCACCTCGCCGTGGTCGCGCTACTTCTTCGATTTCAGCCCTCTAACCCAGTTGAGCAAGGTTCAATGCCCCGTTCTGCTGCTCAACGGCACCGCCGATTTGCAGGTATCGGCCAAGCGCAACATGACGCCGCTGCGCCGGGGCCTGCACGCCTCCCACCGCCCCGTTTCGGCCTATCGGCTCGACGGCGTGAACCACTTGTTCCAGCCCGCCCCCGCCCAATGGCCCCTGGTAAACGGTGTGCAGCAAGCCACGTTCTCGCCCGTTGCCCTCAAGAAAATCAACGACTGGGTGGCCGTTAAGTCCAAGCAGCCAACCGCAGCTCCGGTACGCGCGCCGCAGAAGCTGCCTTTCCCGGCACCCCGAATCACCAAAACGGGTAGCGTACCGCGCCTGCGCGGCTAGCTGCGGAGTGGGTTTGAGTTGGGCTGATGCGTGGTAGGAGTTGAGCCATAATCGGGCTTTATCCCTATACTTGCTTGCTGCAGTGAGGAAAGCTCTTCCCGGCTGCAGCTGCGCTCGTCTCTCCTACCATTTTCCAACCCTGCGTTGGAGCCTTCGCCCATGGCTGCTACGCCACCCCCACCACGGCCCCGCTGGTCGTGGGATAACTCTGGCCCCATGCGCTGGGTGCGGCGCCACATGGGATACTCGCGGAGCGAAGCCCGCGGCATGGCCGGGCTGCTGGCCCTGATGCTGGCGGCCATAGTAGCCCCTATCCTGCTGCGGCCCGAGGCGCCCGTGTACCTGCCCGCCGCCGACCAGCAGGCGTTAGACCAACTAGCCGCCCAGCTCAAGGAGCACCGCACCGCTGACCCACGCTACGCCACCCGCTACCCGAAACGGAACTATGAAAACAATGCGGGCGGCGGCTCGCGCTACCCGCGCGTGGCCCAGGTGCGGCTCGCGCCCTTCGACCCCAACGCCCTGACGGCCCAGGATTGGGAAGCACGCGGCGTGCCGCATTTCGTGGCCGGCCGCATCGTGAAATACCGCGAGGCCGCGGGCGGCTTCAAAGCCAAAGCCCAGCTCAAGAAAATGTATGGCCTGGAAGACTCGGTATACCAGCGCCTAGCGCCCTTCATGCAGCTGCCCGACGAAACACCCCGCCCTGCCTACGCCAATAATCGGCTAGGCCCCGACGGCAAGTTTCCGCCCTTTGCCGCCACTGGCGAGGCCGCCGGCCGATTCCCGCGCAAGCCGCGCAACCTGCAGCCCTTCGACCTCAATACCGCCGACACCACGCAGCTTATGCAGATTCGGGGCATTGGGGCGGGGCGCGCCAAGTGGGTGGTGCGGTACCGCAACCAGCTCGGCGGCTACCTGCGCGAAGAGCAGCTGGACGAGGTTTTTGTGCTGAAGGACGCACCCGATTTGCGCGACAGCCTCAAGAAATACACCTTCGTAGCTGCTGGGTTTGCGCCCCGGGTGGTGAATGTGAACACGGCATCGTTCGACGAAATGTACCTGCACCCCTACATCGGCAAGCCGCGCGCCCGCCTCATCGTGGCCTACCGCAACCAGCACGGGCCCTTCAAGCGGGTGGAAGATTTGAAGCAGATTCCGATTCTGAAAGCGGAAGACTGGGAGAAGATGCGGCCCTACGTGCGGTGCGACTAGCGGGGCACCGCCTGGCTTATTCCCGGCCGGCGTAGTAACTTTTCGGAAGACATGTAACGTAGTAGGTGGTTCTACTCAACCGTACCTTGTGCCTGCTACTTCCCAACCAAGCGCCCGCTTGAACTGTTAGCCGCCTACTCCTTGCCTCGACTTCTCCGCCATGACTGACCACTTCACGCCCGATTCGGCCGCGCAGCCCGACGGCCCCTCCCCCAACGACGGCCGTCGCTCGTTCATCAAGCAAGCCACGGGCCTCCTGGGCTTGGCGCTGGCCCCACCGCTCGTGGGCCAGGCCGAACGGCTCACGGCGCTTTCCAAAAAAGTGGCCGGCGTATCGGAGATGAAGCTGAAGGTGAACGGCACCGTACGCACCATCAAGGCCGAGCCCCGCACCACGCTGCTGGACGCCCTGCGCGAAAACCTGGACCTTACGGGCTCCAAGAAAGGCTGCGACCACGGCCAGTGCGGTGCCTGCACCGTGCTGGTAGACGGCCGCCGCGTCAACAGCTGCCTCACCTTGGCCGTGATGAGCCAGGGCAAGGAAATCACCACCGTGGAAGGCCTGGCCAAAGGCGAAGAGCTGCACCCGCTGCAGCAGGCCTTTATTGAGCACGACGGCTTTCAGTGCGGCTACTGCACGCCGGGCCAGCTCATGTCGGGTGTGGCCTGCCTGAAAGAAGGCCACGCCAAAACCGACGGCGACGTGCGCGAGTGGATGAGCGGCAACCTCTGCCGCTGCGGTGCTTACCCCAACATCGTGGCGGCCATTCGGCAGGTCGAGAAAAGCGGCTTTAAGTCTTAAGGTTATGGAAAATTTCACCTACCTCCAAGCCTCGCAGGCCAAGGAAGCCACGGCCGCGGTGCACGACCACAAGGGCGCGGCCTTCATTGCCGGCGGCACCACCCTGCTCGATTTGATGAAGCTGAACGTGGAAAACCACAACCAGCTGGTCGACATCAATATGCTGGCCTTCAAAGGCGTGGAGCAAACCGCCGACGGCCTGCGCATCGGTGCCCTGGAGCGCATGAGCGACGTGGGCGAAAACCCACTGGTGGTGCAGCAGTACCCCGTTATCTCGCAGTCGCTGCTGCAGGCGGCCTCGCCACAGCTGCGCAACATGGCCAGCATTGGGGGCAACCTGCTGCAGCGCACCCGCTGCGGCTACTTCCGCGACACGGCCTTTCCATGCAATAAGCGCCAGCCCGGCTCCGGCTGCCCGGCCCAGGACGGCGAAAACCGCAACCTGGCCATCCTGGGCGGCAGCAAAGCCTGCATTGCCACCTACCCCGGCGACCTCGCCGTGGCCCTGGTAGCGCTCGATGCCGTGGTGCTCCTCGAAAATGCCAAGGGCAAGCAGCGCCACGTGCCGCTGCTCGATTTCCACCTCGTGCCCGGCAATACGCCCCAGCGCGAGACCGTAATTGAGCTGGGTGAGCTGATTGTGTCCGTGACGGTGCCCGCCGCGGCGCACGCCCGCAAGTCGATGTACCTGAAGGTGCGCGACCGGGCGTCGTATGCCTTCGCGTTGGTTTCCGCGGCCGTTGGGCTGGATGTGCAGGGTGGCCAGATTCGCTCGGCCCGGGTGGCGCTGGGCGGCGTGGGCACCAAGCCCTGGCGCTCACTGGCCGCCGAGAAGATTCTCACGGGCGCGCCGGCTACGGAAGCCACTTTCCGGGCCGCGGCCGCGGCGGCCGTGCGTGAGGCCCAACCCCGCGAACAAAACCGCTTTAAGATTGAGCTGGCCCAGAATACCCTGGTTCGGGCGCTCACCGACGTTGCCGCCAAGGCCTAACCCCACCGCACCATGAACGAACCAGCTTTCTTCGAAACTACCGCCGGCCCCGGCGTGGTGGGGCAGCCCCTAAACCGCGTGGACGGCCGCGACAAGGTAACCGGCAAAGCCAAGTACTCAGCCGAATACGCCCTGCCCGGCCTCACCTACGGCGTACTGAAAACCAGCGATATCGCCAAAGGCCGCATCAAAAGCATCGACATCACGGCCGCGGCCAAAGAGCCGGGCGTGCTGGCCATCTACACGCACCTCAACCTGCCCAAGCTGGCCAAAACGCCCAACGACCCCGACGGCAAAAAAGCCATTGGCGCCCCCATGGGCTTCCTGCCCCTGACATCGGATGTGATTCACTACGCCGGCCAGCCCGTGGCCCTGGTGGTGGCCGACACCTTTGAGCGGGCCACCCACGCGGCCTCCCTAGTGCGCGTGGCCTACGCCGCCGAGCAGCCCATTGCCACCTACACCGACCCCAAGGCCCAGCTGTTTAACCCCGACAAGGTTCAGGACGGCAAGGCCGATGGCTACACCCGGCGCGGCGATGCCCGCGCGGCCATGGCCAGCGCCCCCGTGAAGCTGACGGCCGTGTACACGCACGCCATCAACCACCACAATCCCATGGAGCCCGGCTCCACCACGGCAGTGTGGGAAGCCCCCGACCGCCTCACGGTGTACGAATCGACCCAGGGCGTAACGCGCACCCAGAAGTCGCTGGCCACCATGCTGGGCCTGCCGCAAGACCAGGTGCGCGTGGTGACCAAGTACCTCGGCGGCGGCTTCGGCTGCAAGGGCTCCTGCTGGCCGCACACCGTGCTCACGGCGCAGGCGGCCAAGGGCGTGGGCCGGCCGGTGAAGCTGGTGCTCACCCGGCGCCAGCAGTTCACGAGTATGGGCCACCGCGAAGACCAGACCCAAACGCTGATGCTGGGAGCCAGCCGGGAAGGCAAGCTGCTGTCGCTCATCCACGAAAAGACCTCCACCACGTCGCCTTGGGATAATTACGCGGAGGCCAACAGCAAGATTATCAACATGCTCTACGACTGCCCCACGTTTGAGTCGCACTACCAGCTGGCGCGGGGCAACGTGATGACGTCGACCTTTACCCGCGCCCCGGGGGAGGCGCCCGGCTCGTTTGCCATCGAGTGTTTGATGGACGACCTGGCGTATCAGCTCAATATTGACCCCATCGAAATCCGGCTGCGCAACTACGCCGAGAAGGACCCCAGCACCGGCCGGCCCTGGAGCAGCAAAAGCCTGCGCCAGTGCTACGCCCGCGGGGCCGAGCTCTTTGGCTGGAACAAGCGCAACCCCAAAGCGGGCGCCACCCGCAACGGCCGCCTGCTGGTGGGCATGGGCATGGCCACCGCCAGCTACCCCGTGCACAACTCCCAGGGCATGGCCCGGGTGCGGCTGTACGCCGACGGCCACGCCGTGGTGCAGGCCGGCGCCACCGACCTGGGCACCGGCACCTACACCGTCATCACCCAGGTAGCGGCCGATTCGCTCGGCTTGCCGCCCGAAAAAATCCGCTTCGAGCTCGGCGACACCAAGCTGCCCACCGCGCCCAACTCGGGCGGCTCGGTAGCGGCGGGCACGGTCTCCTCGTCGGTGTACATGGCCGCGCAGGACGTGTGGCAGCGCCTCACCAAAGTCGCCATTCAGGACCCCAAGTCGCCGCTGTTCAAAGCCAAGCCCGAAGACGTAAGCGTGGAGAAGGGCCGCCTGCAGCTCACAAAAAACACCGCCAAAGGCGAAGACTTCATGGCCCTGATGAAACGGGCCGGCATGGACGATGTGGAGGGCAGCGGCCAGGGCAAATACGGCGCGGGCTACGAAACCGGGCGCCCCGGCAACCCCGCCGGCCCCAACAACAACACAGAATCGACGGGCGAGCACTCCATGCACTCGTTCGGCGCCCACTTCTGCGAGGTGCAGGTAGACCCTGACCTGGGCACCGTGCGCGTCACGCGCTGGGTGAGCGTGCACGGCGCCGGCCGCATCCTCAACGCCAAAACCGCCCGCAGCCAGATTATCGGCGGCTCCATTTTTGGCATTGGCGCGGCCCTGATGGAAGCCACCCTGCGCGACCCGCACTACGCCCGCTACACCAACTCCGACCTGGGTGACTACCACATTCCCGTGAATGCCGACATCCCGGAAATGACCGTGGAGTTCATCGACGAGCACGACCCCTTCATCAACGCCATGGGCGTGAAGGGCATCGGCGAAATTTCCATGGTGGGCGTGTCGGCTGCCGTGGCCAACGCCGTGTTCCACGCCACCGGCAAGCGCGTGCGCGACCTGCCCATTACGCCCGACAAAATCCTGGGCACCAAATCGGTATAAATGCCCGAGCAGCCTTCTGCTTCCTCCAGCGCCACCGCTCCGGGCTTGCCCGGGACGGTGGCGTTGTTGCTGCTAGCCGCCGGTGCTTCCACCCGCATGGGCCAGTCCAAGCAGCTGCTGCCCTACCGCGGCAGCACCCTGCTGCGCCACGCCGCCGAAACCGCCGCGGCTACTGGCTGCGCGCCGGTGGTTCTCGTCACGGGTGCTGTGCACGAGGCGTTGGTAGCCGAAGTTGCCGATTTGCCGGTGCAAGTTGTTCGCAATTTGGCGTGGGAAAAGGGAATGGCGTCGTCCATTCGGGCGGGCTTAGCCGCAGCGGCGCCAGCTCAACCTACGGCCTTCCTCGTCATACTCAGCGACCAGCCGCTGGTGACGCCTGCCCTGCTGCGGCAGCTGATAGCGCAGCAGCACCACACGCAGGCCCCGGTAGTGGCCGCTGCCTACGGCGATACCCTGGGCGTGCCAGCCGTATTCGACCGCACGATGCTGCCTGCGCTTCAGCAGCTGAAAGGAGCACAGGGCGCCGGCCTGCTTATCAAAAGCCTAGGCCCAGCCGTTGGCCGGGTGCCGTTTCCCGGTGGGTTGATGGATGTGGACACGCCCGAGCAATATGCTGCGCTGGTCGCAAATGCGGCGGCTGATTCTGGCTCAAGTTGAGCTGAATAGTTGGGCTGAAAAATTGAGCTAAATGCCGGGCTACTTCGTGCCGGTTTCCAGCTCCCGCAGCTTGTCGGCTTTCAGGGCGGTGATGCCCACGACCACCAGCGTCATCAGGCCCCCAAATACCACCGACGTCACGGTGCCCATCAGCTTGGCTGCCGCGCCGCTTTCGAAGCCCCCAATCTCATTGGAGGAGCCGATGAAGATGTTATTCACGGCCGAGACTCGCCCTTTCATGTATTCTGGGGTGTATGTGTGAATGAGCGTGGAGCGCACAATCACCGACACAGAGTCGAACACGCCCGTGAGAAACAGCAGAAACAGTGACAGCGCAAAGCTCTTGGACAGCGCAAACCCAATGGTGGCGAGGCCAAAGCCCGCCACGGCCCACAGCAGCTTGCGCCCCGCTCGACGCCGCAGCGGCGAGTACGTGAGCCACACCGCCATGAGCACAGAGCCCACCGCCGGCGCGGCCCGCAGGTAGCCCAACCCATCGGGGCCGGTGTGCAAAATGTCCTTCGCAAAAATGGGCAGCAGCGCCACCGCGCCCCCAAACAGCACCGCAAACAAATCCAGCGAGAGGGCCGCCAGCACAATCTGGTTGTTGAAAATAAACCGGACGCCGCTCAGCACGCTCTCGCTCAAACTCAGTTGCTGGCCCTCGCGCTCGGGCAGCGGCCGCCCCGCAATGCTCAAGAAAAGCAGCAGCGAAAGGAACATCAGCGTCGCGTCGACCCCGTAAGCGAAACCCTTGCCTTGCTGGGCAAACAGCAGCCCGCCAATGGCCGGCCCCAGCACCGCCGAGGCCTGCCAGCTGGTGGAGTTCCACGTCACGGCATTAGAGAGCACGCTGCGATTGGGCAGCAACTGGGGCATAAACGAGAACAGCGCCGGCCCCATAAACCCGCGGGCAATGCCGCTCACAAACAGCACCACGTACAGCATGGCCACGTACAGCGGCAGCGCCAGCACCTCACGGTTGGCAAAAAGCGCCATGCCGGCCGGCTTGGTGAGCAAAAACAAGCTCAACGAGCAGAGAAACAGCACCACCATCGCCGGAATGATAATCCGCTTGCGCGGCACCGAATCGGCCACGTGCCCAGCATAGAGCGACACCGTGATGCTGGGAATGGCCTCGGCCAACCCAATCAGGCCGAGCGCCAGGGGGTTGTTGGTGAGCTCATAAATCTGCCAGCCCACCACCACGCCCTGAATCTGGCTGGCGATGATGTACAGCACCCGGGCCGACACCAGGCGGCGGAATTCGGGCAGGCGAAGGGCAGCGTACGGGTCGTGGGCAACGGGGGCAACGGCGGGAGGCAGCATACAGCACAATAAAAAGCGCCATGACGGCGCCGGGGCCCAAAGGTAGCCCCGACGGCCCGGCCGTTTGGGCGAGCGCGCCGGTTTTTGCTACCTTGTATCCTGACCTTCACTGCGCTCACCGCTCCGGCTCATGCCCGATTTCGGCCTCGAAATAACGCCCCGCCCCGACCTGCCCGCCCTCGTGGCCCGGTGGCAGCGCGAAATCACGGTGCCCGAGCTCAAGGCGGGCTACTTCGCCATTCTCGACGCCGCCGATGCCATGGACTGCGCGCGGTGGCTGCTCGACCTGCGCCGCCGCGACGAGCTGACCACGCCAGAGCTGGCCGCCTGGCTCAAGGCCGACTTCTTCCCCAAGCTACCCCGCCGCTACGCCGAGCCCGTGCGCATCGCCTTCCTGGTGTCGCCTCTGCGAGCCCGCGAAGAGCAGTCCGACAGCTCGGTAGCGGCCATCAGCCACAACAGCCAGTCCAACCAGGGCTTCTTCACGGCCCTCTTCACCGACGAAGCCGCCGCCCACCGCTGGCTAGCCGGCTAGCCCCACCGGCCCCGCGCTTTACATAAGCTCAGCATTATATACATTTTTTTATTAGCAGGGTTATCTAAAAAAGGCCTTAAATGAAGAAATTGGGAAGGTTGCGTTTTTTCAGCAAAAAGATTTTGTCATTTTAATTTCTCGTCTATTGCGCATTTGCCTTCCGTTTCTCTACATTTGGTCCGATTCTAGCGGGCTAAAAGCCAGCTTCTCGTCGCTTTCTCAAATTTTTCAGATAACTGCATACTATCGGCCTAAAGCTCTACGTTCTCTTAATCCGTAGCCCTTTATGGACCTCTTGCAGCCTAGCGACTCCGCGCTCATCTCGCTCTACCTGGCCGGCCAGGAATCCGCCTTTTCCATTCTCTTGGAACGGCACCGAAGCCGTGCTTTCACCACTATCCTGCTCATCGTGCGCGACGAGGATGTGGCGGAAGACCTTTTGCAGGACACCTTCATCAAGGCCATCCACACTTTAAAAAGTGGACGCTACAACGAAGAGGGCAAGTTTGCCCCCTGGATTTGCCGCATTGCTCACAACCTAGCCATCGATTCGTTCCGGCGGGGCAAGCGTGTTCCGCACGTCAGCCTCACCGACAATGAGCGACTGGCCAGCACGCTTACCATTGCCGACGACGGCCCCGACGACATTATGTCGCGGGAAGAAACCCACGCCCGCCTTCGGCTGTTGATTCAGGAACTGCCTGCTGCCCAGAAAGAAGTGCTGCTGATGCGCCATTACGGCGACATGAGCTTTCAGGAGATAGCCGACGCAACCGGCGTCAGCATCAACACGGCCTTGGGCCGGATGCGCTACGCGCTAATTAACCTGCGGAAGAAAATGACCGCAAATTCCTATAGTTATGATCCAAACCTTACCCCATTCGACACTGCTCCGCTACGTGTACAACGAGTTGCCAGCTAAGGAGTTGCTCGGCGTAGAAGAGGCATTGCTACACGACCCCGAACTGGCCACCGCCTGCGCCGACCTGCTCCTGGCCCAACGCACCCTCGACGGCCTGCGCCGCGAGCCCCGGGCCGAAACCACCGAGGCTATCCTGCGCTATTCCCGCACTTTTTTGGCGGGTTCGTAGCGTCCCCATTTTAATCTTTATACCTGCTGTCATCCTGAGCGTAGCGAAGGACCTACCGCCGGTTGAGTTGAACTCAGTAATTTTATCGATTACTGGCCGCCGCTCGCCGCCCCAGGTCCTTCGTTGCGCTCAGGATGTATTTTTTTGCGCACTATTCTTCTCGTTATGTCACGTGCCGACCGGTTTCGCTACTTTCTCGACTACTTCACTACCCACTTTCCGGAACCCAAAACGGAACTGGTGTACGGCAACCCATACGAGCTGATAGTGGCCGTAGTGCTCAGCGCGCAGTGCACCGATAAGCGCGTAAACCAGATAATGCCGGCGCTGCTGGAGCAGTTTCCCACCGCCGCGCACCTGGGGGCGGCCTCGGCCGAAGAAATCTTCGTGTTCATCCGCAGCATTTCGTATCCCAACAACAAAGCCAAGCACCTGGCCGGCCTGGGCCGCATGCTCACCGAAGAGTTTGGGGGCGAAGTTCCGAGCCAGATTGAGGAATTGCAGCGGCTGCCTGGCGTGGGCCGCAAAACGGCCAACGTGGTGGCCTCGGTCATTTACAACCAGCCCGCCATGGCGGTTGATACGCACGTATTTCGGGTGTCGCACCGCATTGGCCTCGTGCCAAAAGTGGCCACCACCCCGCTTGCTGTGGAGAAGGCCCTGGTTCGGTACATCCCCGAAGACCTAATCAATAAAGCCCACCACTGGCTGATTTTGCACGGCCGCTACATCTGCGTGGCCCGCTCGCCCAAGTGCAGCATTTGCCCGCTGGCTCCCAGCTGCGCCTACTTTGAAAAGCACTTTGGCAAGGAGCTGGCCTACGTGCCGTTGCCTACCGAATAGCCTTTGCCGGGCGTTACGATTCTGTACGGCTGCTTACAAAGCACAACTGGGCACAAGCTCGGCATTATGCGGTATAAAACGTTGCCTTTTAAACTGTAACGCCCGGGCAAGCCTTTATACCGAGCCGGCTGACGCTTCCAATATTCCTTGTACCTGCTGAGCCAGCTGCTGGCGGTCGAACGCTGCCAGTGCCAACTGCCGGCCCCGGGCACCTGCCGCGGCTAGCGCCTCCGGCTGGGCCAGCAGCGCCCGTAATTGAGCTACCAGCGCGCCAGGCTCCCCGGCCGGCACGTACCAGCCGCAGTTGTACTGTTCCACAAGCGCCTTGGTCCAGCCCTGGTTGGTTACAATCACCGGCGTGCCCACGGCCAGCGAGTCATAAAGCTTGGCCGGCGAGTTAGAGTCCAGCACGGGCAAGCTCAAAAACGACACCACCGACACTGCCGCCAGCGCAAACCAGCTGAAAACGTCGTGCCGGGCCTGCCCTCCCACCAACCGAATGTGCCCCGGCCAGCGGGCTGCCGCTGCCGCAATTAGCGGCTCTAAGTAGCCATGGCCCAGAAACAGCCACACCGTATCCGCATCGGTCGCGGCCATAGCTTCCGCCGCCGCGACCAATGTGGGAATATCGTTGGCCCGCCCGAAGGTGCCAGCGTATAAAATCACGCGCTTCCCCGCCAGCCCAACTTCCTGGCGAAGTTGAGCTACGTTAGCCGGTGTCGCCCGCACAGCCAAATCCAGGTCGGTGCCGTTGAGCACGGTCGTCACCTTTGCGGATGAAATACCCAAATCAGTGATATAACGGCTCATATCCGGCGACAGCGGCAGAATGTGCCGGGCGCTCCCATAGAGGCGCTTCTCCAGATGATACAGCTGCTGACGAGCCAAGGCGGTTGGCACGGCACCCATGGCAATGGGAAAGGAAGGCCACAGGTCCTGCACCTCAAACACCCACGGCACCTTGCGCCACCGCGCCACCTGCGCCGCTGCCCAAGCCGCCGTAAGCGGCGTACTGATGCCCCAGATTACGTCCGGCTTGTCGATGCGCAGCCCTTCGCGCACGGCCCACGCCGCATACTGCGCAAAGGACAAGGCGCGGCGAGCAGGCCCCATTTTGTTGTCGTACGGCACCTTCGCCTCCCGGATTTCCACGCCGGCCGGCACCCACGGAAACTCCTCGGTCAGCCGTTGCTCCTTCCAGGCGGGCGTAGTGAGCAGCGTCACCCGGTGCGTTTTAGCAATGTGGGCCAGCAGCGTGTAGTGCCGGCTGGTCGCCGGGCAGTCGGGGTTGGTGTGGTACTGGCTGAGAACGGCGATGTGCATGGAATCACTGAGTGACTGAACGACTGAGTAACTGAGTAAATGATGAGGTTAACAGCACGTTCGCTCAGTCACTCAGCTGCTCAGTCGCGCTTGGGCCGGTAGTGCGACTCGTTGAGAATGCGCTGGGCATTCTTCTCGGCCATGAGGCGGCCCAGGCTGACTTCGGGGTGCTCGGCCACGTACTTGCGCACGATTTGGAGGCCCACCCACTGGCCCACCCTGCCCGGGCAGGTTTTGTCGATTTCGGGCACGTTGGGCCGCTCGCCCACGTACTTCTGTAGCAGGAACGGCGTAGTAGAGTACAGGAGGTTTTTTTCCAGAAAATGGCCCCACACCCGCGGCTCGTTGGCTTCCAGTCCTACCATCTCGCGGCCGGTATAGCCCAGCAGCAACGAATCGGGCGTGCAGGGCAGCATTAGGCTGGCGAAATAGAGCGCCTTGCCCGAATGCACCATGGCATCCAGCATAGTGTTGGCCGTCAGCTCGTGGCGGTTGTACTTGCTCGACACGTTTTGGGCCAGCAGCGGCAGCAGCCCCGCGGGCGTGTAGCGGCGCAGCATGTACTGGGGCAGGTCGGGCCGCTTACTGGCTTTGGGGCCCGCAAACCAGTCCAGGCTAAGCACCAACAAGCTGTCGTTCACATAAATATCCTTGCTCAAGAACCCGCTTACATAAGTCGCCGCAGGCGGCACCCGGAAGTCGGGAAAGTAATAATGCACCCGCCGGAACATCTCCCCCAGGTCGTGGGTAAGCGCTGCGCTGTCGGGGAACGCGGCGGCCGTTTCGCGGCCCAGCTGCTGCAGAGCCGCGTTAGTAGCCAACTGGGGCAAGCCGCCCTCCAGCTCATTTTCAGTAGCCGGCTGCCGCTGCAAATAATACCGGGAAAAAGCCCGGTGGGCATCCATAAACTGCCGGGCGTCGGCGGGCGTCTTAATCTTGAAAAAAGGTATTTCCAGATGCTGCACCCGCACCGGCAAGGCCGGGGCATCGGCCGCGACATCGGTCCGGCAGCCCTCGGCCGAGCCCTTTTTACAAGCCCCTAGTCCGAGGCTTACTACCAACAATACGGGCAGCCAGCGCCGCCAGGCAAAATTATTCTTATTCACGCGCGTTACTTTGGGGCAAAATTAGCCAACAACCCGTTGGCAGCCGGCAGTTGCCGGAAGCTGCGGGCCACCTGCCTTCTATGAAAAAAATATTCCTTGCCCTGCTGGTCTTCGTAGCCACCATTCACACCGCTTCAGCTCAATTTGAAATTGGGCTAAAAGTGTCGCCTTCCATTACCAGCCTGCGGGCCGAGTCGCCCGCCGACCACGCCTTCACCAGCGATGGCAGCCAGGCTGGCTTCGGCGGTGGCCTCGTGGTGGATTATTTTTTCGGCGAGAATTACGCGTTTAGCACCGGCTTATTGCTCACCGGCAAAGGCGGCAGCATCAAATACACCGACGTTTCCAGCGGCGTAACGGGCCAGTCGTTTGTGGTCCCGCTGAAGTTTAATACCCAGTATCTGGGCGTGCCGCTCACCGTGAAGCTGTTCACGAATGAAATTGCGCCCGCTACCCGGCTCTACTTCCAGGTAGGTGGTGCATTGAATGTGCCCATTGGCACGCGCATCAACAGCAGCAAGTTCTTTAAGGACCCCGCCACCAACAACGAAAACAAGGCCAGCGACTACGTATACTTCGTCGATGCCGACGCACTAGTTAGCGTGGGCACCGAGTACCAAATGGCAAAAAGCACCAAGCTTTTTGCCGGCATCAGCTACAACCGTGGCTTGGTCGACATCGACCACTACTTCGAGAAAAGCCGTGGCTTCAAAGACGTGACTATCAAGAACAGTGGCTTTGCGCTGGACCTCGGCATCAAGTTCTAGCCGACAAAGCCGTCGAAAGACTCCTTAAGCAAAAGCCCCGCCGTCTGCATTCGTGCAAGCGGCGGGGCTTTTGCTTTTCAACTCGAAGGCTAGTCCACGATTTCTACTTCGCGGTCCTGCAAACGGCTCATGGCCGCTGCTGAGGAACGCAGCTGGATTTCTTCGCCGCGCTCGTCTTCGATACGATAGTCGGTGAGGCCCAAGCTGCTGTCCTTTACCACCTTCACCCACTTGTAGTACTTGAGGTACCACTTCATCTGGCGCGACACCAGACCCTTGGTGTAGTAGGCGTGCAGGAACGGATGCACCGACAGCGTGATGCCCGACTGGTTCTGGTTCACCAGGAGGTCGTCGATGCTGTTGTCGATGTCGTCGGTTACCTGGATGGAAGCCGAAATCTTGCCCGTGCCGCCGCAGGTGGGGCACACCTCGCCGGTCACGATGTTCTCGGCTGGCCGCACCCGCTGGCGGGTGATTTGCAGCAGGCCAAACTTGGTGATGGGCAACACCGTGAATTTGGCTTTGTCGAGCTTCATCACGTCGCGCACCGTGTCCTCCACCTTTTTGCGGCTCTCGGCCGAGCGCATGTCGATGAAGTCAATCACGATGATGCCGCCCATGTCGCGCAGGCGCAGCTGGCGGGCTACTTCTTTGGCAGCCAGCAAATTAATCATCAAAGCCGTAGCTTCCTGGTCGTTCTCCTGATTGCTCTTGCTGCCCGAGTTCACGTCGATGACGTGCAGAGCTTCGGTGTGCTCAATTACGAGGTAGCCGCCGCCGGGTACGGTCACGGTCTTGCCAAACAGCGTCTTAAGCTGCTTTTCGATGCCGGTCTGCTCGAAGATTTTAATCTTCGAGTTATGCAGCTTCAGCAATCCAAGCTTGTCGGGCGCAATCTTCTGCAGGTAATCCCGCATCTCCTCGTACATGGCGGGCGCGTCCACCATAATGCTGTCGAAGGATTCGTTCAGCATATCGCGGAGCATCGACGACGTGCGGCCCAGCTCGCCCAGGACCTTGTCGTTGGGCTTGGCCGTGCGGAGTGTGGTATAAAGCTGCTCCCACTTGGCCACCATGTCCTGCATGTCCTTATCCAGCTCGGCCACCTCACGCCCTTCCGCCACGGTGCGGATGATGACGCCGAAGTTATTGGGCTTGATGCTGGCGATGAGGCGCTTGAGCCGGTCACGCTCGGCCTTGCTCACAATTTTCTTGCTGACGCTGATGGTGTTCGAAAACGGCATCAGCACGAGGTAGCGGCCCGCCATCGAAATGTCGGTGCTCACGCGGGGGCCTTTGGTCGAAATCGGCTCCTTGATGACCTGCACCACAATCTGCTGGCCTTTCTTGAACACGCTCTCGGCCTTGCCCACTTTATCGAGCGGGGGCTCAAACGTGAATTTTTCCAGTCCGGCAGTGGTGGCGCGGCCGCTTTGTACGGTGCGCACCCACTTCGTAAAGGAGTTGTATTGTTCGCCGAGGTCGCCGTAGTGCAGAAACGCGTCTTTTTCGTAGCCTATGTCCACAAAAGCCGCGTTCAAGCCGGGCATCACCTTTTTCACGGTGCCCAGGAAGATGTCGCCTACTGAGTAATTGGTGTCGTTGCGGTCGAAGTGGTATTCAATCAACCGTTTATCCTGCAACAACGCAATCCGCTCGCCTTCCTGAGTAGAATTAATCACTAATTCATTACTCAAAGCGTTGATTTAGTTAAGGTAACCTGCTGGCAAGGCCGCTAAAGCACTACCCCGAAACCGGCAAAGGGAAGCCAGAACTCAAGGTTCTGGCTTCCCTCGCGAGCCACGGGAAAAGCACCCAACGCGGCCACACCCAGGAGGCTACGTGAGAGATAGACGGCTGGCTCCTTTCCCGTTAGGAAAACTGCCGGCCGCCGCTACGCCCCGTGAGGCTTACTTCTTCTTGTGACGGTTCTTGCGCAGGCGCTTCTTGCGCTTGTGAGTGGCAATCTTATGACGCTTTCTTTTTTTACCGCAGGGCATGATGCTTGGGGGTTAAGTTGGTGTTTGAGTTATTGTAGCTATTTCAATTTGGCAATTTCTTCGTCTACCGAAGCGGCCAGGGCCGGGTCGGCGCTGAGGCTTTTGGCGGTGAGGAAAGCCGCCTTTGCGCCCTCCTTGTCGCCGGTGCGGGCCAAGGTCACGCCAAGGTAAAACTGGCCGTTCACGTTCTTCGGATTGACTTTCACCAAGTCCTGGAAGCGTTTCACGGCTTTCTCGTACTGGTTGCTTTGCACCGCTAGAATGCCCATGTTGTAGAGGGCTTTCTCATTGCGGGGGTCGGTAGCCAGCACTTCGCGCAGGAGCGTTACACCCTGCACGGGGTTATCGGAGGCCATGTAGGCCATGCCGAGGTTGGTTTTAGCATCTAAGTTGCCCGGTTCCTTCTGCAAAACTTTTGCGTAAAGCTCCCGGGACTTGCCACCGAGCAGTTTTACCCGCTCGTCGGAAGCCGCAAAACTAAACGCTTGGAAGTAAGCATCGGCGGCCCGCTGCCAGTTTTGAGCGCTTGGGCTAGCCAAAGCCACCTGCTCCAGGTAATAGCCGGCGCTGTCAAACCGCTCCACGCTTTCGTAGCGGCGGGCCAGCGTGATGGCCGCCGCCGATTGGGCGGCCGCGTTGGGCGCCGCTTTGTACTCCGCCAGCAACCGCGCCAGTTCCGCCCGCTGGGCGGGGCTGGCGGTGGTGTGCGGGGCAGCCGCCGGTGCTGAAGCACTGTGGTCGTGCCCGTCGCCGTCGGAGTGGGCCCCGCCATTGTCGGTAGCCGTAGCCGGTACCGGTCCCGAAGAAGCCTCGGTTTTGGAGCCGTTGGTGTTAGGACCGCCACCGTCACGGTTGGCCGTTTTCGCAGCGTCGCTGCTCAGCTCCGACCGACTTTCTTTTGGCTTCATGATGCCCTTGGGCAACACGTACAAGCCCCCGACCAGTGCAAGCGCAGCGGCGAGGACGACCAATTGATGAGAAGCAGAACGGGATGTAGCCATGGGCTGAAAAAAACCGGCCGCCGGGCTTCCCCTCTCGGAAAAGACACCGGCGGCGCGGCCGGTAATTCATTGCCTTATAGTCAGCAGTGGATAATAAGTAGGCTGATTACTTAATACCTAACGCTGTCTACTGTTGAATTTAGGCTTTGGCAGCAACGGCTTTCACCTTCTTGCTGTTCTTAATTTTTGCCACGAAGGTTTTCGAAGGCTTAAAGCTCGGAATGTAGTGTTCCTCGATGATAAGGGACGTGTTTTTCGAGATGTTGCGGGCTACTTTACGGGCGCGCTTCTTGTTTACGAACGAGCCAAAGCCGCGTACATAAATGTTGTTGCCTTCCGTCATAGAATCTTTCACGACTTTGAAGAAAGCTTCAACAGTCATCAATACGTCTGCTTTCTCGATGCCGGTCTTCGTAGAGATTTCGGCGATTACCTCAGCTTTAGTCACGTTGGTATGGTACTTAGGTGGTTAAAAAAATTACGTTTTTAGGCAAAAAAGTCCCGAATTCCAGCGTAAGCCCTTGCCCGGTAGGCGGTTCGCCCTTGAATTGGGGCCACAAAGGTAGCCCCCTTTTTTTGTTTTAACAACCAAGACGACTAAACAAGTCCAGGACCCAAATTATTCTCTTTCAAAATTTTGACAAAAATAACTTCCCGGCCTTCCTTTCTAGCGGCCGCGCTCCTGGCCTGGTATCCGCGGCATTCCCGCGACCTGCCCTGGCGCCACACCCGTGACCCGTACGCCATTTGGTTGTCGGAAATCATACTACAGCAAACCCGCGTAGCCCAAGGCCTCCCCTATTACGAAACCTTCCTGGCGGCCTACCCCACGGTGCAGGATTTAGCCGCCGCTCCAGAGGCTGAGGTCCTACGCTACTGGCAGGGCTTAGGTTACTATTCGCGGGCTCGCAACATGCACCTTACCGCGCAGCAGGTGGTGCATGAATATGGCGGCCGGTTTCCCAGTACCTACGCCGGCCTGCTGCAGCTGCGCGGCGTGGGGCCCTACACGGCGGCGGCCATTGCCTCCTTTGCTTTTGATGAGGCCGTGGCGGTGCTCGACGGCAATGTGTACCGCGTGCTGGCCCGCATCTTTGGGCTGCATTCAGATATTGCCGCGCCCAGCTCAAGAAAGGAGTTCCAGGCCCTGGCCGACCAGCACATTCCGGCCAGTACCCCGGCCGATTTCAATCAGGCCATTATGGAGTTTGGGGCCATTCAGTGCACGCCCCTAAAGCCCGATTGCATGTTTTGCCCCTTGCAAAGCCAGTGCTGGGCGTTTCAGCACGGCCAGGTAGCCTTACTGCCGGTAAAGAGCAAGGCCAAGGCCTCGCGCACCCGCTACTTCCACTACTTCGTGCTGCGCCACGGCGAGCAGACGTACCTGCGCGAGCGGCGGGAGAAAGACATCTGGCAGGGGCTCTACGACTTTGCCATGACCGAAACCACCGTGGCGGAGCTCCCACCCGCAGAGCTGATGCGCCACCTCGACGCGCTGGGCGTGCGCCTCGACACCAGCCAGGCCGCCGAACCCAGCTCGGCCTACCGCCACGTGTTGAGCCACCAAAAACTGGAAGCGCGCTTCCATTCCCTGGTCTTGGCTCAACCGCTACCCGAAACCACGCTGCGGGACTTAGGGCTCCGTGCCTACTCGGCCAATGAAATCGAGGCCCTGCCCAAGCCCAAGCTAATTGCCAATTATTGCAGCCAGAATGCGTGAGCCGGTTATGCCTATTTATATTAGCTAAGTCTGCCTATTTTTTTAGCAATTCTTTAGCTCAACTCAATTTAATCTATTATCTTTGAGCAAGAAAAGGCCGGGTGGCTTTTTCGATTCTGTATTTCCTAACGAGCAATAATATGGCCGGAGTGAACAAAGTGATTTTGGTAGGCAACCTGGGCAAAGACCCCGAAGTGCGCCATTTGGAAGGCGGTGTGAGCGTGGCTCACTTCACCCTCGCTACCAACGACTATTATAAGGACAAGCAGGGCAATCGGGTGGAGCGCACCGAATGGCACAACATCTCGGCGTGGCGTGGTCTGGCCGATATGGCCGACAAGTACCTGAAGAAGGGCCAGCAAGTGTACATCGAAGGCAAGCTGCGCACCCGCCAGTACCAGGACAAAGACCAGCAGACGCGCTACATCACCGAAATCATCGCCGATGAGATTTCGATGCTGGGCGGCCGGCCGCAGGGGGCCACCGGCGATGCCAGCGCTCCGGCTACTGCCGAGCCGCAGCAAAGCTTCCGGCAGGAACCGGAGATGGACCAGCTGCCGTTTTAGTAGCTAAACAACGTTTTTGAGAAAAAGCCCCGGCACTAGCCCGGGGCTTTTTACGTTGCGACCAGCGCGGGCCAAAGGTTACCTTTGACGCCTTAGGCCCTTTCCGATGCGGACGCGCCACTTCTTTAGACTAGATTACGTGATTGCGATACTGAAAAAACTTCCTGCCTTGGTAGTAGCGCTGGTGCTGCTGGCGAGCTGCTCGTCGGCGCCCGATTTTACGCCCAAGCCCAAGGGCTACAACCGCATCGATTTGCCGGCGCACCGCTACCGCATGCTGCCAGGCAACCACCCGTATACTTTTGAGTACTCCACGCAAGCGGTGGTCAAGCGCGACTCGTCCTACATGGCCCAACCGCATTGGATTAACGTGTACTATCCCAAGCTGCACGCCAACGTGCAGATAACTTACATGGATGTGCAGCGCGACCGGCGCCTCTACAACAAGATGATGGAGGACGCCCGCAAGCTCACCGGCAAGCACGAAATCAAGGCCACGGCCATCGACGAGCGGATTCTGAAAACTCCGAGCGGCATTAGGGCCTCGGTGTTTGAGCTGCAGGGCGAGGTGCCCAGCCAGTTTCAGTTTTACACCACCGACAGCACCAAGCATTTCCTGCGCGGGGCCCTGTATTTCCAGACGGCCACGGCCAACGACTCCCTGGCCCCGGTGATTGAGTACGTGAAAACCGACATGGTTCGGATGCTTAACACGCTTAGATATAAATAGGCTTCATTTGACATTTATCAATTAACATTTAACACGCTGATGCTCCCTGGACTTAGTGCATTTCGGTCGACTTGTTAAATGATAAATGTTAATTGTTAAATGAAATGAGTAATTTCTTCAACACCCGGCTTGAGTTTTTGCGCACGGTGGGCAGCACCCAGCGGGCCCAATTGCTGGGCAAAGAGCTGGGCCTGTTTACCTACGGCGACCTAATTCAGCGCTACCCGTTCCGGTACTTGGACCGCACGCAGGTGTACAACGTGGCCGACCTGCACGACGACCTGCCTTACGTGCAGGTGAAAGGCATGCTGCGGGGCAAAGAACTAATAGGCGAAGGGCCCAAGCAACGCCTCACTGCAAAAGTGGGCGACGGCACTGGCGAGTTGGAGCTGGTGTGGTTTAAGGGCGTGAAGTGGGTGCAGCAGTACACCAAGAACAACCAGGAGTACATCGTCTTCGGCAAGCCGACGATGTTTAACGGCCGGCCCCAGATGGCTCACCCCGAGTTGGAGGAAGTAACGGAAGCCAAGCCCGGGCAAAGCTTTTTGCAGCCAGTCTATAACACATCGGAAAAGCTCAAGAACTACCACCGCATCGATAGCAAGGCCATTATGCGCATGGTGGCCGAGCTGCTCAAGCTGGCGCAGTCGCACGTCGTGGAGTCGCTCTCGCCGGCGCTCATTGAGCACTATGGGCTAATGAGCAAGGCCCAGGCCTTGCAGCAGATTCACTTTCCGCAGAGCCCGGAGCTGCTGGCGGCGGCCAAATTCCGGCTTAAGTTTGAGGAGCTGTTCTACGTGCAGCTCAAGCTGCTGCGCCAACGCGACCAGCGCAAGGTGACCTTGGCCGGGCAGATTTTCAATCAGGTGCCCACGCTGGTAGACTTCTACAAAAACCACCTCGCGTTTGACCTGACCGGGGCGCAGAAGCGCGTTATCCACGACATCTACAAGGACTTTTGCGCCGGCCAGCAGATGAACCGGCTGCTGCAAGGCGACGTAGGCTCTGGCAAAACCATTGTGGCCTTCATCGCCATGCTCATGGCCGCCGACAACGGCGCGCAGAGCTGCATTATGGCTCCCACCGAAATCCTGGCCGACCAGCATTACACCGGCCTGAAGGTGTACGCCGATGCCCTAGGCATCAGCATCGGCAAGCTCACGGGCAGCACGCGCACGGCCGAGCGGCGGGTGCTGCACGAGGCCCTGCGCAACGGCACCATGCACATGCTCGTGGGCACCCACGCCCTACTGGAGGATGTGGTGCAGTTCCGCAACTTAGGCCTGACCATAATGGACGAGCAGCACCGCTTTGGCGTGGCGCAGCGCTCGAAGCTGTGGCAGAAGAACCCGCACGTTATCCCGCACGTGCTGGTGATGACGGCCACGCCCATTCCGCGCACCCTGGCCATGACGCTGTACGGCGACCTCGACGTGAGCGTGATTGACGAGCTGCCCGCCGGCCGCAAACCCATTGTGACCGTACACCGCTACGACGCCAACCGCCTGAAGGTGTTTGAGTTCGTCCGCGACCAAGTGAAGCTGGGGCGGCAGGTTTACATCGTGTACCCGCTGATTGAAGAATCAGAAACGATGGATTACAAGGACCTGACCGATGGCTACGAAAGCGTGTCGCGGGCCTTCCCGGAGTTTCAAATCAGCATCGTGCACGGGCGCATGAAGGCCGAGGAAAAAGACTTCGAGATGCAGCGCTTCATCAACAAGGAAACCCAGATTATGGTGGCTACCACCGTGATTGAGGTGGGCGTGAACGTGCCCAACGCCTCGGTGATGGTGATAGAATCGGCCGAGCGGTTTGGCCTCTCGCAGCTGCACCAGCTGCGTGGGCGGGTAGGCCGCGGCGCCGACCAGAGCTACTGCGTCCTGATGACGGGCTTCAAGCTGAGCAAAGACGCCCGTACCCGCCTCGAAACGATGGTGCGCACCAACAACGGCTTTGAAATCGCCGACATCGACCTGAAACTGCGGGGGCCGGGCGACCTGATGGGCACCCAGCAGAGCGGCGTGCTCGATTTGCTGATTGCAGACCTCGCCAAAGACGGCCGCATTCTGAGCGAAAGCCGGGCCGCAGCCCAGGCTTTGCTAACAGAAGACCCCGACTTGGTAAACCCTGACAATGGGAACATCCGGCGCCACATCGAAAGCTTGCCGGCATCAGCCGTAAACTGGAGCAGGATTAGTTAAGGGTTTTTATAATATTCTAATTCTATAATATCCGACAGAGCAAAAAAAAGGACTCTGGTAGGAGTCACGTTTTTTGTCTAAAACAAGTTGGCCAAAAGACTGGGGCCGTTTTGTTGGGGCTGGACTGTGTCTTGGGCAGGCTTGGCTGGCTCAGTGCTAGTTACTTGATGAACAAACACTACAGTAGTGTCGGGGGAAGTCGTCGTTTCTACACTTTGTGCCACAGCAACCGGGGACGATTGTTTGGCAAGTTTGCCACTGATAATGAGGGCAGATAGAAGGGTAAATTTGAAAAGTGATTTCATAATTCCTATAATGGCTTGGGACAGCAAAGGTACGGTAGAGGGTAATTTTTGTTAGGTAGAGATGGGCAGACTAGGCGAAATGCACGACGAAAAGGGCTCGCAGCACGTCGAATTTAAGTTGAACCGTTAAGGGAATATTATATCCGTTTAATGCTCTATAAAGGTGGACAGTAGGGGAATGGAGTCCCTGTACGAAGGAGAAACCTTTAGTGTTATGCTTAATAATATCTTTTTGTTATCCCAGCTCAATTTTAATGCCGCAACTGGCCCAAATGCGGCTGGCGAAGCCTTGAATGGGTACTTTTGACCGCGACAGACAGATGCGTTTCGCCTACTCCTACTTCCAACAAAACCAAATTTTATGTTGCATCGAGCATTGCTGGTGGGGCTACTAGTCTGGGCACTAATGGGCAACGCCGGCCCGGCCTTGGCTCAAAAAGTAAAATCCGCCCCGTTCAGCTATCTCCCCGAGCAGGGCACCGACCGCTACGACATGCGGGTGCCCCAAAAGACCTTGCCCCTGGCCGATGGCACGGGCTTCGTGATTCTGGCTCACCAAAGCGCGGGCGGCTACGCCGTGGAGCGCTACGACGCCGACCTTAAAAAGCAGTGGAGCACCACCATTCCGGTGAACCCCGGGGAAACCCTGGAAGCGTTTGGGCGCGGCCCCCAGCAGGCGCTGGTGGTGCTGCACCACAAGGACGAAAGCAGCCAAAACCTGAGCGTGGTGGCCGTGAACCTGCAAAGCGGCCAGAAAGGCGCGGCCAAAGTGGTGATGACGGCCCCGGCCCGCGACCGCCGGCCAGGCGTGTCCATCTCCCCCGATGGCACGCGGTTGCTGGCCTTTCGCTACTTGGCGCGCGAGCAGCAGGTGAAGAGCATTGCTGCTACTCTATTTGACCAAAACCTGGCCCAACTGCAGGAAAAAGCCTACGACTTTCGCGACTTGGGCGACTTCTTCTCGCCGTCGGTGCACGTGGCCAACGACGGCACCCAGTACGTGACGCTAATCAGCGACCACATGAAGAAGCTGACCGTGCGCCGCTACCCGGCCGGAAGTTCAACTGAAATCAAGGTGCTGGGGGTACCAGTTGGCGGCACGTTCGGCGGCAAGTCTGTTACCATCCGCGATGCCCAGTTTAAGGTGCTGAACGATGGGAGCCTGTACGCCGCCGCGCTGTGCGCCGATTACCAGACCGGCGAGTACTACAGCCTGAAGGTGGTGAAGTACGATTTCAGCGGCGCCGGCGACATGAAGTTTTCGCCGGAGTTTCGCTTCACGCCTGCTTACCTGGCCGAGGTGAGTAAGTCGAGCGGTGTCGATGTAAAGCGCCTCGACGACGTGTACCTGGGCGAGTTGCTGCTGACCCCGGAAAAGCAGCTGGTGGTAGTGGCCGAAAAACACTTTGAGGAAGGCGGCAGCGAAGCCCCCGTGCATGCGCGTGAGCTGCATGTGTTCGGCTACAACGAATACGGCCAGCCCACCTGGCACAGCATCGTGGCCAAAGACCAAGTGGCCCCGGCCGTGGATGCCTACACGGGCATCGGGTTTCGGGCGGCGGTTTTTGGCAGCACCGTGCAGGTGCTCACCCTGGAAACCATCAACAAGAAATCGGACCTCTACCTGCGCCGCATCAACACCCAAACCGGCGTGGTGAGCCCTCCCGAGCGCCTGAAGCTGAACGTGGCCGACGACAAAAGCCTGGCCTACGTGAAGGACTTCACTACCTGGCTCGGCGAGAAAACCATCATTGCCGTGAGCCGGCCAAGCAAAAAATCGGCGGCCCTGCAGCTGGAAAAAATCGTGGTGAAATAGCCCAACTCCGCCAGTATCCATAAAAAAGCCGCTCCTGAAACCTGGAGCGGCTTTTTGTTTACAGATATAAGGCTTAGAAAGCGTACTCGTTGGCCTCAATGAGAACCGCGGCTACGCGGCGACGGGCATCGCGCACGTTCAGCAGTTCGGTTTTGGTGAAGCGCTTCAGGCCCATGGTCAGCAGGCGCTGCTCGTCGCCTTCGCACATGCTGCCAATGGCGTCTTTGCCGGATTTCTCCACCGTGTCCACGGTGTCGGTGAGGTACACGCGGGCCATGTCGGCTTGCACCGAGAGGGCTTCGACGCCCTTGGTGCCGGCTTCTTTCTCCACGCGCAGCAAGGTGCTCTCGGCCGTGTAGACCTTGATGGCCATGTCGGCGATGTTCATCAGCAGTTCCTGCTCTTTGGCCAGGGTGGCGGCGTACTTCTGCACGGCCGTGCCGGCTACCATCAACACCGCCTTTTTCAGGTTGGCAATGGTCTTGAACTCCTTGCTGAACAGGCCGGTTTCTTCCTCCTGGCTCAGGCTCGGGATGCTCAGCAGCTCCTGCTGCACGGCCATGGCCGGGCCCATCAGGTCGATTTCGCCTTTCAGCCCTTTCTTCAAAATCATGTCGACGGCCAGCAGCCGGTTGATTTCGTTGGTGCCTTCAAAAATGCGGTTGATGCGCGAGTCGCGGTAGGCGCGGTCCATGGGGTAGTCGGCCGAGAAGCCGTAGCCGCCATAAATCTGCACGCCTTCGTCTACCACGTAGTCGAGCACTTCCGAGCCTTCCACTTTCAGGATGGCGCACTCCACGGCAAACTCGCGGGCCGCGCCGAGCAGGGCCTCGTTGGCGCCTTTGCCTTCGGCCATGAGCTGCTGCTCCATGCGGTAGATATCGGAACCGGCGCGGTAAATGGCCGATTCCACGGCGTAGATGCGGATGGCCTGCTGCGCCAGCTTGTAGCGAATGGCGCCAAACTTGGCAATCGGCATCTTGAACTGCACCCGCTCGTTGGCGTATTTCACGCTCAGCGTGGCGGCCATTTTGGTGGCGCCCAGGCAGGCCGCGGCCAGCTTGATGCGGCCGATGTTCAGCACGTTGAAGGCAATGAGGTGGCCTTTGCCAATCTCGCCCAGCACGTTTTCCTTCGGCACGGGAGCATCGGCGAAGAACACCTGCCGGGTGCTGCTGCCCTGGATGCCCATCTTGTGCTCCTCGTTGCCGAGGCTCAGGCCGGGCGTATTTTTCTCCACGATGAAGCCGGTGAACTTGTCGCCGTCGATCTGAGCAAACACAATGAACACATCGGCAAAGCCGGCGTTGGTAATCCACATTTTCTGGCCGTTGAGCACGTAGTGCGTGCCTTCGGCGTTGAGCACGGCCTTGGTCTTGGCGCCCAGCGCGTCGGACCCGGAGCCGGGCTCGGTGAGGCAGTACGCGCCCATCAGCTCGCCGCTGGTGAGGCCGGGCAGGTACTTGGCTTTCTGCTCTTCGTTGCCGAAGTACAGGATGGGCAACAGGGCAATGCCCGTGTGCGCCGCAAATGCCACCGGAAACGAGTGGCCCCCGCCTACCCCCTCGGTCACGCGCAGCGCCGTGGGAAAGTCCATGTCCAGCCCACCAAACTGCTCGGGCACGCTCACGCCGAACAGGCCAAGGTGGCCCGCTTTTTCCATCAGGCCGCGCATCAGGCCTTCCTCATGGTTGTCGAGGCGCTCAAGCAGCGGCTGCACCTCCGTCCCGACGAAGTCCAGGCAGGTTTGGTGCATGTAATTCTGCTCTTCGGTAAAATCAGCGGGCGTGAAAACGTCCTGCGCAGCGGTTGGCTTGATTATGAATTCACCGCCCTTGAGGGGCGCTTTCTGCGTTACTTCCATGACGGGTGGTAATTAGGTTAGGTGGGGTAAAAGGTAAGAAAAATCGGGCAAATTTGTTAGGCACGCCTACTACTTTGGGTAAAGAAAACCCCGGATGAGCGGGGCTTTCTTTGGTACAAAACACCAGGGAAGCTCGTGCTGGTTCTCAGAAAATCAAGCCATTTGGCAGGCTTTATTCAGCTCAACCAAGCAGCCGACTTTCCGCAGCATTTTTCTACTTCAGCAGCTCGTAGATGCCGGCCACGCCCTGGCCGCCGCCCACACAGGCCGTTACCATGCCGTACTTCTTGCCACGCTCGCGCAACTCGTCGAACAGCTGAATGCTGAGCTTGGCACCCGAGCAGCCCAACGGGTGGCCCAAGGCAATGGCGCCGCCGTTCACGTTCAGCTTCTCAGGGTCGATGCCCAACTCGCGCACCACGGCCAAGGACTGCGAAGCAAAGGCTTCGTTTAGCTCAATCAGGTCGATGTCGTCCAACTTGAGGCCGGCCTGCTTCAGCGCTTTGGGCACGGCTTTGATGGGGCCCATGCCCATAATGCGCGGGTCCACGCCTTCCGAGGCGTAGTTCACCATGCGGGCAATGGGCTCCAGATTCAGCTCCTTCACCATGCGCTCCGACATCACGAGCACGAAGGCCGCGCCATCGGAAGTTTGGGAGGAATTACCGGCCGTGACGGTGCCGTTGGCCGCGAACACGGGGCGCAGCTTGCCCAGGGCTTCCACCGAGGTGTCGGCGCGGGGTCCTTCGTCGGTGTCCACCACGTAGGAGCGGCTTTTCTTCTTGCCGGTGGCTTGGTCCACGTAGGTTTCCTCCACCGTTACGGGCACGATGCTCTTCTGGAACTTGCCGCCTCGGATGGCCTTGATGGCCTTCTGGTGCGAGTTGTAGGAAAATTCGTCCTGGTCCTGGCGGCTGATGTTGTAGTCCTTGGCCACCGCCTCAGCCGTGAGGCCCATGCCCATGTAATAGTCGGGGTGCTTCATGGCCAGGTTGTAGTTGGGCACGGTCTTCCAGCCCACGGTGGGCACCATGCTCATGCTCTCGGTACCACCGGCGATGATGCATTCGGCCATGCCGGCCGTGATTTTGCCCACGGCCATGGCAATAGTTTCCACCCCCGAGCCGCAGTAGCGGTTCACGATGAGGCCGGGTACGTTGATGGGCAGGGCCAGCAGCGAAATCAGGCGGCCCATCTGCAGGCCCTGCTCGGCTTCCGGTACGGCGTTGCCGACGATAACATCATCGATGCGCGTGGGGTCGAGAGTCGGCACCTGGGCTATCAGGTGCTTGATAACGTTGGCCGCCAGGTCGTCGGGCCGGGTAAAGCGGAAGCCGCCACGGGGGGCTTTGCCCACGGCCGTGCGGTAACCAGCTACGATATATGCAGTGTTAGACATGGTATTTTTATTGTCATGCTGAGCTTGCGAAGCATCTTATCACGTTCGCACCGCTCGGGTAGGTTGGATTTCTGACGAAAGCAGCCGTGATAAGATGCTTCCTTCGTCAGCATGACAAACGATTTAGTTGCGCAGCGGCTTGCCGGTGGTCAGAATGCTCTGAATCCGTTCCAGCGTCTTGCGCTCGCCGCAGAGGCTCAGGAAGGCTTCGCGCTCGAGGTCCAGCAGGTACTGCTCGCTCACTTCGGTGGGCGACGAGAGGTCGCCGCCGCACATCACATAAGCGAGTTTGTCGGCGATAAGCTGGTCGTGGGTCGAGATGTAGTTGCCCTGCTGCATGGCGTATACGCCCGTTTTGAACATGGCCAGTGCACCCTTGCCGTGCACCTTGATGTTGGTTTTCTGCGTGGGCTGGGTGTAGCCGGCGTCGGCCAGGTCCAGCGCGGCGGCCTTAGCGGCGGCAATCACGCGGTTGCTGTTCACCACGATTTCGTCGCCCCGGCGCATGAATCCCAGGTCGAAGGCTTCGGCAGTGGAGGTCGAAACCTTGGCCGTGCTGATGGTCATGTAGGTGTTGCGCAGCAGGTTGAATTCGGGCTCGCCTTCTTCGTACTTAGCTGCGGTGCGCAAGGTCATTTCCTTGGTGCCGCCGCCGGCCGGAATCAGCCCAACGCCGAATTCCACGAGGCCCATGTAGGTTTCGGCCGCGGCCACTACCCGGTCGCAGTGCAGGTTCAGCTCACAACCGCCGCCCAGCGCCAGGCCGTGCGGGGCACCCACCACCGGAATGCTGCTGTAGCGCATCCGCATCATGGCGTTCTGGAACTGCGCAATCATCATGTTCAGCTCGTCGAACTCCTGCTCCAGCGCCTGCATGTACACCAGACCCAGGTTGGCGCCCGCCGAAAACTGCGGCGCGTCGTTGCCAACCACCAGGCCGCGGTAGCCAGCTTCGGCCATGTCCACGCCCTTCAGCAAGCCCTGGATAACGTCCTGGCCCAGTGAGTTCATCTTGGAGTGGAACTCCACGTTCAGGATGCCGTCGCCCAAGTCAATTATTGAAGCGCCAGCGTTTTTCCACAGCACTTTGCCGGTGGTGCGCAGGTTGTCGAGAATGATGAAGTTCTCCACGCCGCGGATGGGCTGGTAGCTCTTGGTTTCGGCGTCGTAGTACTCCTTGCTGCCGGCGGCGTTCACCTTGTAGAAGGTGGTATGACCGGCGGCCAGCATCTCCGTCACCCAGGCAGCAGGCTGCTTGCCTTCGGCCTGCATCAGCTCAATTCCTTTCTGCACGCCCAGCGCGTCCCAGGTCTCAAACGGCCCCATTTCCCAGCCGAAGCCAGCGCGGAGCGCGTCGTCAATCTTGTACAGCGCGTCGGTGATTTCGGGAATGCGATTCGAAACGTAGGCAAACAGGCTGCCGAAGCTCTTGCGGTAAAACTCGCCGGCCTTGTCCTTGCCGCTCACCAGCACCGCGAAGCGCGGCGCCAGAGCATCCATGGTTTTGGTCAGCTCCAGCGTGGCAAACTTCACCTTGGTGCCGGGCTGGTATTCCAGCGTGTTCAAGTCCAGTGCTTGGATTTCCGACTTGCCGCCTTCGCCTTTTACTTTCTTGTAGAAGCCCTGGCCGGTTTTGTCGCCCAGCCACTTGTTCTCGCCCATCTTCTTGAGGAACTCGGGCAGTTGGAACACGTCCTTGGCTTCGTCGTTGGGCAGGCCCTGGGCGAGGCCGTTGGCCACGTTCATCAGCGTATCCAGCCCCACGATATCGGAAGTGCGGAAGGTGGCCGACTTGGCGTGGCCAATCACCGGGCCGGTGAGCTTGTCCACTTCCTCCACCGTCAGGCCCAGTTCCTGCATGATGCGCAACACGTCCATGATGGCAAACACGCCCACGCGGTTGGCAATAAAGGCCGGGGTGTCCTTGGCCAGTACCGTGGTTTTGCCCAGGTACAGGTCGCCGTAGTGCAGCAGGAAATCCACGATTCCAGTGTCAGTGTCCGGCGTCGGAATGATTTCGAGCAGCTTCAGGTAGCGCGGGGGGTTGAAGAAGTGCGTGCCGCAGAAGTGCTTCTTGAAATCGGCGGAGCGGCCTTCCGTCATCAGGTGAATCGGGATGCCGCTGGTGTTGCTGGTGATGAGCGTGCCGGGCTTGCGGAACTGCTCCACGCGCTCAAACAGGCTCTTTTTAATATCGAGCCGCTCCACTACCACCTCAATGGTCCAGTCGCAGCCGGCAATGTCTTTCAGGTTGTCGTCGAAGTTGCCGGTTTTGATGCGGCTGGCGTCGGCCTTGCGGTAGAGCGGCGACGGGTTCGAGGCGATGGCCGCTTGCAGGGCAGCGTTCACCAAGCGGTTTTTCACCGCGGGTGCGTCCAGCTGCAGGCCTTTTTTCTCTTCGTCGGGCAGTAGCTCTTTGGGGGCAATGTCGAGCAGCAGCACCTGCACGCCGATGTTGGCGAAGTGGCAGGCAATGCGCGAGCCCATGACGCCGGAGCCGAGCACGGCAACTTTCTTAATGGTTCGGTTCATCCTCTGGTGGGGTGATGAGTTGGGAAGTGGGGTGGGTAGTAGGTGAAGCGGCTAGCAGGGCTGCCTAAGACGAGGCTTCTTTCCGCAGCGGCTTGAGTACAAAATCCTCAAAAAGGGTTTTGCCTTCTATCATGCTCGTTATCTGAGCCGTTACCTTAAAAAAGGTGTCGAGCTGGCTTTGCGGTATCTTCTCCCGCACTTTGAGGTTGAAGTGGCGCACGGTCTGCCGCGAAACTTCTTTTTTCTCCAGCCCCAGCGGCGTCAGGAAAATGCGCACCGAGCGTTTGTCCACCGAATCGGCCTGTTTATAAATCAGGCCTTTTTCCTCCATGCTCCGCAGAATGCGGGTCAGGCTGCGGGTTTCGAGACCCAGCAGCGGGGCAATTTTGGTGGCCGGCGTGCCCTTCTCCTGGTCAATGTTCAACAACACAAAGCCGATGCTGGTCGTGATGTCGTTCTGCGCCGCCTGGGTGTTGTACATCCGTGAAATGGCGTGCCAGGCCACTTTGATGTTGTAGTCAACGGTTTCTTCGGGTTTCATAAGCGAGCTGAAAGAGCGGTAAACTTACGAAGGTTTTGTTATGCTTGCATAACAGTTAGGCTAAAAAAATTGGGGAAGCCGGATGTCGTTCCGGCTTCCCCAACAGCAAATTAAATTCCACGAACCTACTTACGACGGCGTTGTCGTAACCGTTATCTGGCAATTGAGCCAGCGGCGGCTAGCGCCGCTCGGCCACGTGGTACAGGCTCTCGATAAGGTCTTTGTTCTTTTCGGTGATGACCTTGCGTTTCACCTTCATGGTGGGCGTCATTTCGCCGCTTTCCACGGTCCAGAGCTCGGGCAGCAGCACAATGCGCTTCACCTGCTCCCACTGCGCAAAGCTCTGGTTGTACTTCTTCACCAGACCTTCGTACAGGTCCACTATTTTCTCATTTTTAATGAGCTCCTCGTTGGGCACGTCGGCGGGCACGCCGTTGCGCTTGCACCAGCTCTTCAGGTCGGAGAAGGACGGCACGATCAGCGCCGAAGGGAATTTCTGGTCGGCGCCCACCACCATGGCCTGCTCAATGAGCGGGTCTTCCTTCAGTTTGCCCTCAATCACCTGCGGGGCAATGTACTTACCGCCCGATGTTTTGAACATCTCTTTCTTGCGGTCCGTGATTTTCAGGAACTTGCCATTGACCAGCTCCCCAATGTCGCCGGTGTGGAACCAGCCCTCCTTGTCGAAGACCTCGGCGGTGAGGTCGGGCTTGTTGTAGTAGCCCTTCATCACCGAAGCCGATTTGGTCAGAATCTCGCCATCGGCGGCAATTTTCACCTCCACGTTGTCAATCACCGGGCCCACGGTGCCAATCATATTGTTTTCGGGCTCGTAGCCGCCCACGGCAATTACCGGCGACGTTTCGGTGAGGCCGTAGCCCTCCATCACGCGGATGCCGGCCGCCCAGAATACCCGGGCCAGGCGCGGCTGCAAGGCGCCGCCACCGCTCACAATGCAGCGAAGGTTGCCGCCCAGGGCCTCCCGCCACTTGTTGAAGATGAGTTTGTTGGCCAGCGCCAGCTGGGTATTGTACAGGAAGCCCTGGTCTTTCTGGGTGTCGTACCGCAGGCCCAAGTCGAGGGCCCAGAAGAACAGCTGCTTTTTGATGCCTTCCAGCTCGTGGCCTTTGGCCACGATTTTGTCATACACTTTCTCCAGCAGGCGGGGCACGGTGGTGAAAATCTGGGGCTTCACCTCGCGCAGATTGTCGGCAATCACGTCCATGCTCTCGGCGTAGTAGATGCTCACGCCGTTAATCATGTACAGGTACGTTACCATGCGCTCGAAAATGTGGCACAGCGGCAGGAAGCTCAGGGCTTTGTCTTCTTTGTTTACCGGCACAAATCGCTGGGAGCTGCGGCAGTTGCTTAGAATGTTGTTGTGTGTGAGCATCACGCCCTTGGGGCTGCCCGTGGTGCCGCTGGTGTAGATGAGGGTGAGCAGGTCGTCGGGCTGCACGGCGGCTTTCAGAGGCTCTAGTGTGGCGGGCTGGCCTTTTTTGCCCAATTCCAGCAGCTCATCAAAATGGCGGGCGCCGTCAATTTTGTCGAAGGTGAAGATGTTCTCGGCGGGAATGTCAAGGCCCGACGTGGCTTCTTTCACTTTATCGTACAGCTTTTTATCGGCCACAAACACGGCGCGCACGCCGGCATCGGTGAAGATGTACTTGTAGTCTTCCACCGTGATGCTTGGGTACATGGGCACGCTCACGCCGCCAATTTGCGCGATGCCAAAATCGGCCAGCATCCACTCCGGACGGTTCATCGAGATAATGGCCACTTTGTCGCCGCGCTTCAGCCCAATGGCTACCAACCCCAGGCTTACGAGGTTGGCCTCGTCCTGCAGCTGCTGGGTGCTTTTGGGTATCCATTGGCCGCCAATTTTCGCGGCCAAGGCGTCGCTTTTGGGCGAATTGGCTAGTTGGTGCGGCAGGATATCGAAGGAGCGACGAACGTCCATGGGTGGGGCTGGATAAAGCGTATCAGTGAAATTCAGCTTAAATAAAGAGCTTTTTTTCGGGCCAGACTACATTCGGTTAGGCGATGAACAACCCTGCTCTTACTGCTATAAACCAATACAGATGCAAAAACGGCCCAAAAGCCAGCCAATGCGGGCTTTTCCTGCGTAATTTTGGGCGCTTGCCTTTCCGCCCCCAATGAACCTGGCCCTGTTTTTTGACCCGCTGCCGGAAACGCTAACCGCCGCGGTGCCTGCCCCCACCACCCTGGCCGCCTACGCCACCCGTTTTACCGAAACCTTCCCCGACTGGCGCAACGCCGACTTGGCCCTGATTGGGCTCGATGAGTGGCGGGGCAGCGCCGCCGGCCCACCGGCCCCCAACCGCCACGGCGCCAACGAAGTACGCCAGCGCTTCTACCAGTTGCAGAAAGGCACCGGCTCGGTACGCTTCGTGGATTTGGGCAACCTGCGCCCCGGCCTGACCCTGGAAGATACCTACCAGCGCCTGCGCGAAATCATCGGGGCGCTGCTGGAAGAAAACACCGTACCCGTGCTGCTGGGCGGCAGCCACGACCTCGACTACGGCCAGTTTCTGGCCTACGAAAGCCAGGACCGCGCCATCAGCTTTGCCGTGGTGGACGCCCGGCCCGACATGGCCGAGCCCGGCCCCGGCACGCCGCCCGAAGACAGCCACCTGCGCCGCCTGCTGGTGCACGAGCCCAACTTCGTGTTCAGCTTAGCCCACCTAGCCCACCAGCAATACCTCACGCCGCCCGAGGTGCTCATTGCCCTCGAAAAGCTGCATTTCGAAACCATGAGCGTGGGCGAAGTCCGGGCCGACCGCCGCCTGGCCGAGCCGCTCATTCGGCAGGCCGAATTCATGAGCGTGGACATCGCGGCGCTGCGCTGGCAGGACGCGCCCGGCTACTTCCCGGCCAACCCTTTCGGCCTGGGCAACGAAGAAGCCACGCAGCTCTGCTGGTACGCCGGGCACAACGAGCAGCTCAGCTCCTTCGGCCTCTACGGCTACCGCGCTGACCAGGACCCGCACGGCATGGCCGCCGCTACCGTGGCCACCATGCTCTGGTACTTCGTGGAAGGTTTCTACCACCGCCGTCCCGAAACGGGCTTTGGCACGTTCCGCTTCCTTACCTACACCGTGGTGCTGCCCGGCAACCCCGACAAGCTGGTGTTCTACAAATCGCGCCGCGCCGACAAGTGGTGGATGGAAGTAGAGCGCCTGGGCGACAACGCCGTGAAGCGCGTGGTGCCCTGCACCTACGAAGACTACATGAACGCCTCGCAAGGCGATCTGCCGCAACGCTGGATTCGGCTGCAGGCCTTGTTGGGCTAGTGCGTATTGTTCGTTGCTTGTTGTCAGTTGATAGTCAAATGCGTAACAGAAAGCGGTATGAGCCTAGCAACGGACAACGAGCAACCAACAACTAAAACCTACACCAAAAACCAGCTGGCCTTGCGCAACGGCCAAGACCGCGACGAAATCTGGGTGGCCTACCAGGGCAAGATTTACGACGTGAGCCGCTCGCGCCTGTGGCGGCGCGGCAACCACTACGAACACTGGGCGGGCCAGGACCTGACCACCGAACTGGACCACGACGCCCCGCACACGGCCCACGTATTTGATAATTTTCCGGTAATTGGCCAACTCCAGACGTAAGTTTTCGCTTACCGTTTGTTGAACATTGATATTTCCCGTTTCACGGCAAGCCTAGCTCTCTCCGCGCATGACCACCGAATCGCCCTCCGAATACAACAACCTCGAAACCCTGCCTACGGCCGCCATTCTGGCCGGCATGAACCGGCTCGACCGCACGGTGCCCGAAACCGTGGCCAAGGCCCTGCCGCAGATTGAAAAGCTGGTCGAAGCCATTGTGGCGCGGCTGAGCGCCGGCGGGCGGCTGTTTTACATCGGGGCAGGCACCAGTGGGCGGCTGGGCGTAGTCGATGCCTCGGAGTGCCCGCCCACGTTTGGCGTACCGGCCGAGATGGTGGTGGGCATCATGGCCGGCGGCGATTCGGCCATTCGGGTGGCCGTTGAAGGCGCCGAAGACGACGCCGAACAAGCCTGGAAGGACCTGCAGGCCCATAACATCAGCACTAAGGATGTGCTAGTGGGCATCGCCGCCTCGGGCCGCACGCCGTATGTGATAGGCGGGCTCACGCAGGCGCGGGCCGCGGGCGTGGCCACGGGCTGCGTGGTGTGCAACGCTGGCTCGGCCGTGGCCGCTGCCGCCGAATTCCCGGTGGAAGTAGTAACCGGCCCGGAATTCCTCACGGGCAGCACCCGCCTGAAGGCCGGCTCGGCGCAGAAAATGGTGCTCAACATGCTCACCACCGCCACCTTTGTGCGCCTGGGCTACGTGCGCGGCAACAAAATGGTTGACATGAAGCTCTCCAACGTGAAGCTGGTGGAGCGCGGCGAACGGATGTTGATGGAAGAACTCGGCATTGGCGAAGCCGAAGCGGCTGAGCTACTGAAGCAGCACGGCAGCGTGCGCGCGGCCCTGCAGGCCCGCTAGCGCCGGCCCGGAACGCGCCACGGCGCATTAGGCGTTAGTAGAACCCAGCCCAATTTGTTGGGGTTGGGGAAACCGAGCGCGCCGAGGTGCGTTCCTAGCTTAACGCCTTCTGCCGCCTATGCACACCATTGAGCCCCATTACAACTGGATTGACCAGTACTCGGCCTCCGAAGACCCCCGTTCGCCGTTGTTCGAGGCCGAAAACAGCCTCGAAGCCTACACCAACACCATTTATGGCTACTACATCCACCCGCAGTGGGACAGTCTGGGGTCGGATACGCTCTTCTTCAAAATCCTGTTTGCCGACTACGAAGACGGCGTGGCCATCCTCGAGTTCATTGGGGAGTGGAACGATGCCATCGAAAACGACATCATGGAGCTGAAGCGCAACATCGTGGACGTGCTCGTGCACGAGGGCATCCGCAAGTTTATCCTGGTGGGCGAAAACGTGTTCAACTTCCACGGCTCCGACGACGACTATTATGAAGAGTGGTTCGAAGACGTGGAGGACGGCTGGATTGCGGGCGTGAACTTCCAGGAGCACGTGCAGCGGGAAATGCAGCAATACAACGTCGACAACTACGTCAACTTCGGCGGCCAACTCGACGACCTGCCGTGGCGCACCTACGAGCCACGCCGCCTATTTGAAGTGGTAGACGGCCTGCTCAACCGCCGGCTGGGCTCGCCCGAAACCACGCTTTAAGAGAATCTAACAGAAACGAAAAAAGCCCCGCCATTGCTGGCGGGGCTTTTTGTGCCGTAAGGCTAAGAATTACTTCTTAACTTCTGCCGAGGGAGTCTCGGTAGCAGGAGCCATTTTATCGGCGTTGTCTTCCATTTTGTCCGACTTAGCATCGGCCGAGTCACGTACGGCGTCAGCCTTGTCTTCCATGGCATCAGCCTTGGCTTCGCCAGCGTTTTCTACATTCTCAGCAGCCTGCTCGGTAGCCTCTTCTTTCTTGCTCTCGCAAGAGGTGAACGAGAACGAAGCAGCAGCCAGGGCGAGGAACAATACCTTTTTCATCTTGGGGTCAATTTAAAGTGTGGTGTTAGATTCAGTTAACCTTCAAGAGCCCGCGGGAAGCAAGTTCTCAAATTCGGGGCTTTATACCCCAGTTTAAAAAAGGTAACCCACCCAATCGGATATTTATGAAGAACCTATGAAAAAGCCTCTGCGCTTCGCCCACTGCGAGGTTTACTTCTTGCGGAACACGATGCCGATGGGAACGCCGGTAAAGTCGAAATGCTCGCGCATCCGGTTTTCGAGGTAGCGCGTGTAGTTGGCCTGCACGTACTGCGGCAGGTTGCAGAAGAAGGCAAACACGGGGTTGTGCGTGGGCAGCTGCGTGGCGTACTTGATGCGAATCATCTTGCCTTTAAGCGCCGGCGGGCCGTACTTCTCAATCTCCTTTAGCATTACGTCGTTGAGCTGCGAAGTCGGGATTTTACGGCGCTTGTTGTGGTACACTTCGATGGCGGTTTCGATGGCCTTGTGCACCCGCTGCTTGTTGAGCACCGAGATGAAGATGACCGGGATGTACGAAATCGGCGCAATCTTTTCGAGGATTTTCGCCTCAAAGTCCTTGGCCGTGTTCGTCTCCTTGTTCTCCACCAGGTCCCACTTGTTCACCAGAATCACGATGCCCTTGCGGTTCTTGTCGGCCAGCGAGATGATGTTCACGTCCTGCGCCTCGATGCCGCGGCTGGCGTCGAGCATGACGATGCAGACGTCGCACTCTTCCAGGGCACGCAGGCTGCGCATGTTGGCGTAGAACTCCACGTCTTCGCTCACCTTGGCCTTGCGGCGCAAGCCGGCCGTGTCGACCAGGATGAACTCGTTGCCGAAAGCATTGTAGCGGGCCGAAATCGAGTCGCGGGTGGTGCCGGCAATATCGGTTACGATGCTGCGGTCTTCGCCCAGCAGCAGGTTCACGAGGCTGGACTTGCCCACGTTGGGGCGGCCCACCACGGCAATGCGCGGGATGTCCGACTCGGGCTCTTCCACGCCGGGCTCGTCGAAGTGGCTCACCACGGCGTCGAGCAATTCGCCGGTGCCGTGGCCGTTCGCGCTGCTGATGGCGTAGATTTCCCCGTCGCCGAGGCCGAGCGAGTAGAACTCGCCCACGCCGTTGGCGCGCAGGTTGGTATCGGCCTTGTTGGCTACCAGGTAAATCGGCTTTTTGCCGATGTAGCGGCGCAGCACGTGCGCAAACTCCTCGTCGAGGCCGTGTACGCCGGCATCGGCGTCTACCATGAACAGGACGACGTCGGCCTCTTCAATGGCCAGCTTCACCTGCTTGTTGATTTCGCCTTCGAAAATATCTTCCGAATTGTGGACGTAACCACCCGTGTCAATCACGGTGAAGTTTTTCCCAATCCAGTCGCCGTAGCCGTAGTGGCGGTCGCGGGTGACACCGCTCTCGTTGTCCATGATGGCCTTGCGCTGGCCCACGAGGCGGTTGAATAGCGTGGATTTGCCCACGTTGGGCCGCCCCACGATGGCGATGGTGTTTTGCGTTGACATGTTATGTGGCCCCAGCCGCCGACCCGACCTAGATTCGGCAGTGCCCGGGGTTATTTAAATACAAGATGGCCGGATTTTCATTTAACAATTAACATTTATCATTTAACACGCTAACAGCCTCCATCCTGCGCAAGCAGAACGGCTGATAAATGTTAATTGATAAATGTTGAATGACTTACTGGTACCCGAAGCGGCTCAAGGCTTTGGGGTCGGTGCGCCAGTTTTCGTTGACTTTGACGTGGAGCTCCAGAAACACTTTTTTCTGGAAAAACTTCTCCATCTCCTCGCGCGCCCAGGTGCCTACTTTCTTCAGCGCCTCGCCGCCCGCGCCGATGATGATGCCTTTCTGGCTGCTCCGCTCTACATATATAATGCCGCGGATACGGATAATAGTTTCCTCTTCCTTAAACTCCTCAATAACGACCTCGCAGCTGTACGGAATCTCCTTTTTGTAGAGCTTGAAGATTTTCTCGCGCACCATTTCGGCGGCAAAGAAGCGCTCGGGCTTATCTGTCAGCTCATCTTTGGGGTAGTACTCGGGGTGGATAGGCAGGCGCTCGAGCACCAGCTGCAACACACCTTCGGTGCCGAAGGCATTGAGCGCCGAAATGGGCAGCACCTCGGCGGCGTTGGGGAGCTGCTCTTTCCAGTAAGCCAGTTTGGCTTCGACTTCGGCCTGGTCGGCCTGGTCGATTTTGTTGACCAGCAGAATGATGGGCGTGTCCACCATTTTGCGCAGGCGCTCCACTACGGGCTCCTCGTCGTGCTTCTCGTAGATGTCAGTCACGAACAGCACCACGTCGGCGTCTTCCAGCGAAGAGTACACGAACGACATCATGGCGTTGTGCAGCTCGTACTTGGGCTGAATGATGCCCGGCGTGTCGGAGTAAATCAGCTGAAAATCTACGCCGTTGAGAATTCCCAGGATGCGGTGGCGGGTGGTTTGGGCCTTGCTGGTGACGATGCTGAGCCGCTCGCCCACCAGCGCGTTCATGAGCGTGGACTTGCCCACGTTGGGCTTGCCGATGATGCTCACGAAGCCGGCGCGGTGGGGTTTAGTTTCGGGGTTCACGATGGATGGGTTTGATAATCAGGGGCGCAAAGGTACGAATTTTGAAGGGCAAATACTACGGTGGCCCTAAATGTGTCCAACGACGAAGCTTCAATACGTGACGCTCTTTCCACTTTTTGAGTGGTTCAATTCCCGCAAATTGAGCTAAAGGTGCGGCGCCCGAGCGGCTGAGCTGAACCAAGCAGCCCAATCCCTGTTTGCCTGGCAACCAGCCGGGGTGATGGCGCTATTTGGAAACGCACACCCCGGTAGTCCGCTCGTTGCTGCTGAACTTTGTGTTAATGAACTCTCCTGTTGCCCCCTCTCGCCGCATCGGCGTACTGCTCGTCAACCTCGGCACGCCTGACTCGCCCAAAACGCCGGACGTGCGCCGCTACCTCAACGAATTTCTGACCGACGTGCGGGTGATTGACAACCTGCCCGCCGTGGTGCATTACCCGTTGTTTCAAGGCATTGTGGTACCGCTACGGGCCCCGAAGTCGGCCAAAATTTACCAGCAGCTCTGGACCGAACGGGGCTCTCCCCTGCTCTTTCACGGGCTCGATTTGCAGAAAAAAGTGCAAGCCGAACTTGGGCCGGAGTACGTGGTGGCCTTCGGCATGCGCTACCAGAAGCCGAGCATTGCCAAGGCGCTGGAGGAGCTGCGCGAGGCGGCCGTGGAGCGCATCATTGTGCTGCCGCTGTTCCCGCAGTACGCGGCGGCCAGCACCGGCTCGGTGCAGGAGAAGGTAATGGAGATTGTGGGCAAGTGGTGGATTGTGCCCAGCATCAGCTTCATCAGCGCTTTTTCCGACGACCCCGGCTTCATAGGCACTATTGTGGAATTGGGCAAACGCGAGATGGCCAAGCACCAGTACGACCACATCGTCTTCAGCTACCACGGCATTCCGGAGCGGCACATCACCAAGGGCAGCTTCCACAACTACTGCCAGTTTGGGAGCTGCTGCGACACGCTAAACGACAAAAACCGCTACTGCTACCGCGCCCAGTGCTTCGAGACCTCGCGCTTGGTTGCGGCCGGCCTGGGCATCACGCCCGACCAGTACACCGTTTCGTTCCAAAGCCGCCTGGGCCGCGACCCGTGGCTCAAGCCCTACACCGACTTTGCCCTGAAGGATATGCCGGCCAAAGGCATCAAAAACGTGCTGGCCTTCAGCCCGGCCTTTGTGGCCGACTGCTTGGAAACTACCATCGAAGTCGGCGAGGAGTTCAAGGAGATGTTTGAAGAAGTCGGCGGCGAGCATTGGCAGCTGGTGCCCTCGCTGAACTCGGAGCCGCAGTGGGTAGATGCCGTGGCCGCCATGATTCGGCGCAACTAAGAGTTTGCCGCGCGTCGGCTATGCGCGGCGGCGATAGAACGCCCCTGCATCGTAGGAGTCGCGGTCGTAGAACTGGTTGTTGCCCACCGCCGGCGCAATGCCCAGGGCCCGGAGCATGGCTTCTTCGTAGTCGCGGGTAATCTGGATTTCGGAGTACGGCGGGTAGTTCGGAATCGTGTCGGCGGTGAGCGCGGGCACGAACACGTTGTCGCCGTCGGTATCGAGCGAGGCCACGCCAATGGGCAGCAGAATGTGGTTCTCGTGCTTGCCGCGCTTGAACCGGTCGTGCAGCTCAATATCCAGGTACCGCACTTTAAGGGCCTGGGGCTCTACAATCAGTTCGTGCACCACACCCAGGGCCTGGCCATCGCCGCCGCGCACGGCCCAGCCGCGCACGTCCGGGTTGCCATCGGCCACTTCAAAATCGGTTAAGTCGCGCAAACGGCGCAGCACTGGAGTTTCCATAGCTCTTGTAAATGAGGGTTAGTGAGCCGGCTCGCTCAGCATGCGCACCGCGGCGGCGGCTTGGGTCAGAAATTGCTTGTTTTGCTGCTGGTCGGCGGGGGTGGCGTGGCGGCCCGACAGCTGGCCGGCCAGGCTCACCAGGTCGTTGGCGGCCCCTTCCAACTCCGGATAGGCTTTTTGCTGCATGGCTTTAATGAGCCCCGCCGCCGCCACAAATCCCGGCCGCAAACTCGTACTGGCTTCGCCCAGGCGGTTGGTGGCGCTGGTCAGGTTGTCGCGCTGCTCCGTGATGGTGGGGTCGCGTAGGTCGTCGCGGTCGGCCAGGGCCACCAGTACGCCGGTTAGCTTCCGCAGGCCGTTCACGGCGTAATTGGGGTTGGCAGGATTGCCGGTGGCCTGGGCAGCTAGGGTTTCGGCGGTGGAGTTGTCCTCATGCGCCAGGTTCACAGAGTCGGCGGGGGCATCGGCTGGGGGCGGCGTGGCGCGGGCTTGTTCGGCGGCGCTGCCGGGAGCCAGCGAGTCGGCGGGCTGGGCTTCCATGCCGGTGGCATTGGGCGGGGCAGGTTCATCGGCCGGCTCCTGCCGCAGAAAAAAATACGCCGCTACGGCCAAAGCCAGGGCTGCCAGCAGCACCAGCAGCCATGGGCTTGGCGCTGATTTTTTGCGTTGAATATTAATATCCGCCATAAAGAAGTTTGGGTGATGTTTTGCCTTACGAAGCAAACCGAAAAATAGTCAATTTGCGCTATGTTTCAGTTGCGAGGAAAGTGGGCTGTCGCAGCCACCTGGGCTAATAAATAGCGGCTGTAGTCTAACATCTTCTCAGGCGATGACCCCAGGTATTCTCATCCTTCAGAAGGCTACCCAAAGCCAAGCCCCACGGGGCGTGGCCCGCCATTGGGCCACGCCCCGTGGGGCTTGTCAGATGAAATAAGTTACCGGCTAAATCTGGTTGCTCTCCAGGCGCTTAAGCTCCTGATAGGTTCTTTGCGCCTGGCTGTATTGGTGCTCTACGGCTCTGCGCATGGGGCCGGTGAGGGTCTGGTCCTGCAGGGCTTCTTCGTAGGCTTTTAGTGCCCACTCCTCGCCGTAGATATTGGAGCCGAGAATGGCTTTTTCGTCGCGGCCGGTTATGGCGGCTTTGGCGTCCATCCAGCCGCGGTAGAGCTTGCCTTTTAGGGTGGTGCCGGTTTCGCGGTCTCCACCTTGCTGGCGCAGGTACGCGTTGAGCTGATTGGCAAACTGCTGGCTTTGGCTCACCAGCTGCTGGTAGTAGCTGCGCAGCTGTGTGTCCTTGCTTTCCTCCACAGCGCGCCGGTAACCTTCAATCCGGTCATTTACGAAGTAAAGCAGCTCGTGCAGCGTAGCGCTCTGGCCCTTGCCGTTTTTGCCGCGGCGCGTGAGGTAGCTGGCGCCCAGCACCAACAGGGCGCCGCCCACTACTTTTTGGGTAGTGCTGAGCTTGTTGAAGGTCGTGGCCGTTTGGTTGCCCAGGTTTTTGAGCGAAGTCGGCAACTTATTGAGCATCTGGAACATATTGCCCTGATTGCGCCATTGCTGCGCTTGGCTTCCCGCAGCATTGCCGTAAGCGGTAGTTGAGGTGGAAAATTGGGACTGGTCCATGGCGAAGAAAGGATTGGTGAAACTCTCCCGGCTTACGACAAACCTCCCCCAGTGTTAGGCCGAGCTTCGGCCTTAAAGCGCCTAAAAGGGCCGTGGGCGGCGCAGCACCGGGCCCTTTTAGCTCTACTTTTCCGGACCGTAGCCCCTGGCACCCAACGCTTCTATTTTCTCCCAGAAAACCTCCTTAGCCGGCCATAGATCAGCTAAGGAGGCTTCACAATTTTGGCTAGGCGGCTACCGGCCGGTAGAGCTTGGCCAGTTGGGCCACCGCGTAGTCCACTTCGGCCGCGGTATTCATCTTGCTCATCGAGAAACGCACCGTGGCCCGGTCGGGGTCACAGCCGAGGGCTTCGAGTACGTGCGAGCCCGCCTGTGCCCCGCTGGTACAAGCCGAGCCGCCAGACGCCGCTATCTTGCTTATGTCCAGGTTAAAAAGCAGCATTTCGTTGATGGGCGACAGCGGCAGGCTCACGCTCAGCACCGTGTACAGGCTCTGGTCGGCTTGCGCCGACAGGCCATTAAACTGCACGTCGTCAATCTCCGCGCGCAGCTTTTCGATGAACCGGTCCTTCAGGCCCTGCACGTGGGCTTGGTGCGCCGCCAGGTCGCGAATCGCTATTTCCAAGGCCTTGGCCAGCCCCACAATGCCGTACACATTCTCAGTGCCCGAGCGCACGTTGCGCTCCTGCGAGCCCCCGTGAATGAGCGGGCTCACTTGCATGCCGCTGCGGGTGTAGAGAAAGCCCACGCCCTTCGGCCCGTGGAACTTGTGCGCCGACCCTACCAGGAACTGGTTTTTCAGCTTCTGCACGTCGTGCCGATAATGGCCCATGGTCTGCACCGTGTCAGTATGGAACACGGCCTGGTGGCGGGCACAGATATCCCCGATGGCCTCAATGTCGTTCAGGTTGCCAATTTCATTATTGGCGTGCATCAGGCTCACAAAGGTGCGGGGCTGCGTGGCCAGCAGTTCCTCCAAATGGCCCAGGTCTAAACGGCCCTGGGCGTCGTGCCGCACATAATGCAGCTCAATTTCGCCGGTTTTGGCCATGGCCTGCAGCGGGTGCAGCACGGCGTGGTGCTCCAGCGGCGAGGTGATGGCGTGCTTCAGCCCCAGGGTGCGGATGCTGCCAAAAGCCGCGTAGTTATCGGCCTCGGTGCCGCCGCTCGTGAAAGAAATTTCGGCCGGGGCGGCATTCAGCAGGTGCGCCACCGTCTTGCGGGCGTTTTCGATGGCGGCCCGCACTTGGCGGCCCGGCCCGTGCAGGCTGCTTGGGTTGCCGTAGTGTTGGCTCAGGAAAGGCAGCATGGCCTCCAGCACTTCAGGGTCGAGCGGGGTGGTGGCGGCGTTGTCGAAATAAACGAAGGCGGGGGCGGAAGAGGGGTTGGGTGTCATATAAGAAGGGTAAGACCAGAAGAAGCCGGGCGTGGGTGCGCCCGGCCTTTCCAAGATATCATTACACAAACGTCGGACTTTTCGTCCAAACCAACCCGCCGCCAAAACCAGAACGCTAGGCAATCAGCCGCCGCTCTGCCTACCGCACAAAGATTTACGCCTTTACAGCAATAATCTCCTTGATGTCGCCGATGATTTTCTGTGCCAGGTAGTCGGCCGTCGCGTTCGAATCCGACTCGGCGTAGATGCGGATAATGGGCTCGGTGTTGGACTTGCGCAGGTGCACCCACTCCTTGTCGAACTCAATTTTCACCCCGTCAATCGTGTTCACGGGCTGCTTGGCATACCGCTTCTCCATCTGCGCCAACACGTCGTCGGTATTGATTTCAGCGGTCAGCTCAATTTTATTCTTAGAAATAAAATAGCCCGGGTACGAGCGCCGCAGCTGGCTCATCTTCAGGCCGGACTTGGCCAAGTGCGTTAGGAAAAGCGCAATGCCCACCAAGGCATCGCGCCCGTAGTGCAGCTCGGGGTAGATGATGCCGCCATTGCCTTCACCGCCAATCACGGCGTTGGTTTCCTTCATCTTGGTCACCACGTTCACCTCGCCCACGGCGGCGGCGGCGTACTGGCCGCCGGCTTTTTCGGTCACGTCGCGCAGGGCGCGGGTGCTGCTCAGGTTGCTCACGGTGTTGCCGCCGCCCAGTTGCTTGAGCACGTAGTCGGCTACGGCCACTAGGGTGTACTCTTCGCCGAACATTTCGCCGTTCTCGCTCACCAGGGCCAGGCGGTCCACGTCGGGGTCCACCACGATGCCGAGGTCAAAGCCGCCTTTCTCCAGTGCCTTGGCAATGTCGCGCAAGTGCTCGGGCAGGGGCTCGGGGTTGTGGGCAAAGTCGCCGGTGGGCTCGCAGTGCAGCTTTTCCACCGTGGTCACGCCCAGCGCTTCCAGCAGTTGCGGCACGGCAAAGCCACCCGAGGAATTCACGGCATCCACCACCACCCGGAACTTTCGGGCCCGAATGGCTTCTACGTCCACCAGCGGCAGGGCCAAAATGGCCTTGATGTGCTTTTTGAGGAAGGTAGCGTCGGTGGTGTACTGGCCCAATTTTGTGACGGCCGCAAACTCAAAATCTTCGCTTTCGGCCAAGGCCAGCACCTGCTGCCCGTCGGTTTCGGAAATGAATTCGCCCTGGGCATTCAGCAGCTTCAGCGCGTTCCACTGCTTGGGGTTGTGCGAGGCGGTGAGGATGATGCCGCCGGCCGCCTTCTTGGCCGGCACGGCCATTTCCACGGTGGGCGTGGTGCTCAGCCCCAGGTCGCACACGTCGAGGCCCAGCCCCTGCAAGGTGGCAGCCACGAGGCGGCTGACCATTTCGCCGGATATCCGGGCGTCGCGGCCGATGATGATAAGCTTGCTGTCGGTGGCCTGGGTTTTCACCCAGGAGCCGTACGCCGCGGCATATTTCACCACGTCGAGAGGAGTCAGGCCTTGCCCAACAGGGCCGCCGATGGTGCCACGAATGCCGGAGATAGATTTTATGAGAGTCACGGGGTAGTTTTTTGAAAGGCCAAATTTAGGCACTGGCAACCGGTTGGCGGTGCCGACATTTATCTTTGGAACAATGGAAAACTCTGCTTCGATACCTAGTGTTCTGCTTACCAGCGCCCGCCACCCGGCTCAGCTTGAGGCCTTCGGCCGTTTGCTCGACGTTCTGGACCGCCTGCGCACCGAATGCCCCTGGGATAAAAAGCAAACGCTGCAATCGCTGCGCCACCTCACCATTGAGGAAACGTACGAAATCAGCGACGCAATTCTGCGCGACGACCTGCCCGATTTGAAGAAAGAGCTGGGCGACGTGATGCTGCACTTGCTTTTTTACGCCCGCATCGCCGCCGAAAAAGGCGCCTTCGACATTGCCGACGTGCTCAACGCGCAGTGCGAAAAGCTGATTTACCGCCACCCCCACATCTACGGCGATGCGCAGGCCGATGACGAGGACGCGGTAAAGCGCAACTGGGAACAATTAAAATTGAAGGAAAAAGGCAATACCGCCGGCGTACTCGGGGGGGTGCCCACGTCGTTGCCGGCGCTGGTAAAGGCCATGCGTATCCAGGAAAAAGCCCGCGGAGCCGGCTTCGATTGGGAGCAGCCCGAGCAAGTTTGGGAAAAAGTCAAGGAGGAGTTAGGGGAATTTGGCGACGAATACAGCCACGGCCGGCCCGAGCAAATGGACGTCGAACGCGCCGCCGATGAATTCGGGGATTTGCTGTTTTCGCTGGTCAACTTTGCCCGCTTTGCGGGCATCAACCCCGAGGAGGCGCTCGAACGCACCAACCGCAAGTTTATCAGCCGCTTTCAGTATCTGGAAAGTGCTGCTGCGGCCAACGGCGAACGCCTCGCCGACCTGACATTGGCGCAAATGGATATATATTGGGAACAGGCAAAACAACGCCCCACCCAACCCAAAGGCGCTAATTAGCGTTGTCACGTTTCTACCGCTTCTTTGCCGCCCTTCTGTTGGCTCCGGTCAAGTTTTCTTTGGTTGGGCCGCGCTTTTTGGTTAGGTTTGCCCAGCTAAGACAGCGCCGTGCGTAGCTTGTACTTCGATAAGTGCCATTCCAGTCCTTTTGGTTCGGGATTATCGATTGTTCTTTTGCTAGCCCCTGGCGTTCCTACCAACTTTTTGCTTTTTCTTTACCCACTCAATTCAACTACTTCACATTTAACAACCCAAACACTCCAGAACAATGGAACAGAAAAATGCCTTGAATACGAGCCCACGGCCTGCCGCAACGGCCGCCAAAGCCGAAGCCCAAAGCAGCGGTGGTGCCTCGCTGTTCTCCGTCCTGGTTATTATCCTAGCCTTTATCGTCAGCGTTGTCGTTTATAAATTCGTGCTAGGTGATGCAAGCCACTTCCAGGGCGGCAACAACGAGAACAACCCCAACCCCGGTGATTACCTCGGCGTGGTGTACAAAGGTGGTTTTATCGTGCCTATCCTGATGACGATGCTGCTTTGCGTAATCACCTTCTCGATTGAGCGCATGCTGACCATCAGCAAAGCTAAAGGCTCGAAGAGCATCGAGGCGTTTGTACGCACGGTACGCCAGAAGCTGAACACCAACGACATCAACGGTGCCCTGGCCGCTTGCGACCAGCAGAAAGGCTCCGTGGCCAACGTGGTAAAAGCCGGCCTGCTGAAATACAACGAAATGGGCCGTGACCGTACCATGGCCACCGACCAGAAAATCCTGGCCATCCAGAAAGAAATCGAGGAAAGCACCGCGCTGGAATTGCCCATGCTGGAGAAGAATCTGGTTATCATCTCGACCCTGGCTTCTATCGCTACGCTGGTAGGTCTGCTCGGCACGGTATTCGGCATGATTCGCGCCTTCGCCGCTCTGGCGCAGGCCGGCACCCCCGACGCTGTAGCACTGGCCAACGGTATCTCGGAAGCCCTCATCAACACCGCTCTGGGTATTGGTACGTCGGCGCTGGCCATCGTTGCCTACAACTACTTCACGAGCAAAATTGACGAGCTGACCTACAGCATCGACGAGGCTGGCTTCAGCATCATCCAAACCTTTGCCGCTCAGCACGGCAATACGCAGCCTGCCCAGACGGTTTAATTTCCGTTTGTCGGCACTAAGCTGATGCACTAAAACGTGGGGCGATTCGTTCTCTGGAGCGAATCGCCCCCTTTTAACCCCACCTCGCAATGCCTAAAGTAAAACCGCACCGTACCTCGCCGTCGCTCGACATGACGCCGATGGTGGACCTGGCCTTCTTGCTGGTGACGTTCTTCATGCTCACCACCAAGTTTGCCCCCGAGGAATCCGTGGTGGTAGACACTCCGTCATCCGTCTCGGAGCTGAAACTGCCCGAAAACAACGTTATTACGCTCACCGTCGACAAGAACAAGCGTGTGTTTTTCGGTGTCGATGCCAAACAAACCAAAATCCAGGCCCTGCAGCGGGTCGGCGCCAAATACGGCGTGAACTTCACCGCTGCGCAAGCCAAGGAGTTTGGGGACCTGCCCAACTTTGGATTGCCCATCAGCCAGCTCGGCTCTTACCTGGACATGGCCAAGGAAGACCGCAAGCAGGTGAACGACAAGCAACCCGGTGTGCCGCTCGACTCGCTCAACAACCAATTGGTTGACTGGGTACTGGAAGCCCGCCGTGCCAACCAAGCCATCTTCCACAAGCCGACTTATATCGCCATCAAGGGCGACGGCAACGCGGACGTGCCCACGGTGCAGAAGGTTATCAAGGTGCTCCAGGAGAAGGACATCAACCGCTTCAACCTCATCACAGACATGGAGAACAAGCCTGTGGCGGCCTCGCGCTAATTGCGAGCCTGACCCGTAGGAATTGTTTTTCCATGGCATTCACTTAAGCAAATACCATGGCAGAAATCCAACAAAAAGCCCAATCTGGTGGCAAGGGTGGAAAGAAGCGGGCCAAGAAAATGTCGACCAAAATCGACATGACACCGATGGTGGACTTAGCCTTTCTGCTGCTTACCTTCTTCATGCTGACCACCACCTTCGCCAAGCCCAACGTGATGCAGCTCACGATGCCGGTGAAGAAGACCGACGATGTGGAGGACACCAAAATCAAGGCCTCGCAGGCCATGACCATCCTCCTCGGGAAAGACAACAAGGCGTACTACTACTTCGGCCTGAACACCCCGGCCGATAAGACCGTACCAAAGCCGGAGATGAAGGTGACCAACTTTTCGGCCAACGGCATTCGGCAGGTCCTGCTGACGCGCCAGCGCCAGAAGCCGGAACCTATCATTCTTATCAAGCCAACCGAAGACGCCAAGTATAAAAACATGGTGGATATTCTGGACGAGATGAACATCACGAACCAGAAGAAATACGCGCTGGTGAAGGCTCCCAAAGAAGACCTGGACCTTATTAAAGAATCAGCCCTATGATGGACAATGCGCAAATTGCCAAGGCCAGCTTAAACGACATCGTTTTTGAGGGCCGTAATAAGGCATACGGTGCTTATGTGCTGCGCCGCTTGTACCAGCGGCACGTCACCCGGGCCCTGATTATCGCCACAGCGATATTCTCGCTGCTGATTTTCTTCCCGCTCATTTCGCAGTATCTGAAAGACAAGATGCCGAAGGAGCCCAAGAAGAACCTGCAGGAGAACGTGCTGATGGATGCTCCTCCTCTGGACGAGACCAAGCCGCCACCCCCGCCCCCGCCCCCCGAGGCGCCGCCACCCCCGCCCCCCAAGCTCACCACCATCAAGTTCACCCCTCCAGTGGTGAAAAAGGATGAAGAGGTGAAGAAGGAAGAGGTTCCGGACCAGGAGGAGCTGAAGGACAAGACCGTAGCCACCGTAACCGTAAAAGGCAACACGGACGCTCCGGACCTGACCGAGCTTTCGGGCGAAGGCGACAAGGTAGTTGAGGAGGTGGTAGAGAACAAAGTCTACACCTACGTGGAGCAAATGCCCCAGCTGCCCGGCGGCGGCGGCAACGCCGCCATCGTATCAGCCATCCAGAAAGCTACCAAGTACCCTCCGCTGGCTCTTCGCAACCAAGTAGAAGGCCGCATCTTCGTTAGCTTCACGGTGAATGCCCAAGGCGACGTTTCGGATGTGAAAGTGGTAAAAGGGCTGGGCTCCGGCTTGGACGAGGAAACGATTCGGGCGGTGAAAACCCTGCCTAAATTCATCCCCGGCAAGCAGAACGGCCGCGCGGTTAGCGTATCGTTCACGGTGCCAATCACCTTTAAGATTCAGTAAAGCAACGTTCCGGCGCAAGCCAGAACCAGCTAAAACCCCGGATTGGGCCTCACGGCTCGGTCCGGGGTTTTTCTTTGGGCGTACCACTCCCAATGACAATAAGATTTATGTATGCTTGCATACTAATTTAAAACAGTAAGTCGTTGTGCTGGAGCAAGCCAGTAGCGGAGGGCCCCCGCCTGCGTGGCTTGGGTTTGATTTCTCTCACTTCAACCCATTGCTGCCTCTATGTTCTCGCTCCTCACTCATGGCTCGCTCGATGACATCGTCTTCGAGGGTCGCAACCAAGCCTACGGCGCGTTTCAGCTGCGCCGCTCCTACCAGCGCCATTTAGGCTCAGCGCTGCTCATCGCCGTCACGGCTTGCGCGGTGCTATTGCTGCTGCCGCTGGCTGTTCGCTACTTCTTGCCTGAGGTAGTTGTGGCGCCCCCACTTTTTTCCGGGTCGGAACCAGTTCAACCCAAAATTTACGAGTTGCCGAAAGTGAAGCCGATGCTGCCACCGATTGCTAGCCATCCCGCCGTCACGGTTACGCCGCATGCCGAGATTAAAACCCACGTGGTGCCCGACCCTGAGGTAAAGCCCACCGTGGAACCAGCCTTGCCACAGGATGTGGGCAAGGCGGGCCCCGCCACGCCGGGGGCCGAGAACTTAACCGGGGCTAGTGCGGGAACGGGCCCAGCTACTACGCCAGGAGTAGACTCGGCGAAGCCAACAGTTGAGCCAGCCCCAGCGCCGGCTCTGACGGCCGAGGTGATGCCTGACTTCGTGGGCGGGCGCTCGGCCTTGCAGCGCTACTTGCAGAAGCACCTGCGCTACCCCGCGGCCGCGCTAGCCGCCCAGGTTTCGGGCAAGGTGTACGTGACCTTCGTGGTGCAGGCCGATGGCTCTATTGGCGACGTGGTGGTGCTGAAAGGGCTCGGCTACGGTACGGAGGAAGCGGCGGCCCGGGTGGTGCGCGAAATGCCCGCCTGGACGCCCGGCATACAAAACCATCATTCGGTTCCCGTGCGGTTCACGCTACCCATCACGTTCCAGTACGAATAGGCGCGCCGGCCTTCCCTACCGGCAGGAATGCGCCTGACGAAAGCCGAAAGTTGGCCGCAGCTATGAAAAGCGGCTAATTTTCGGCTTTTTTGTGAGCCAGTTCAGGGATAGTCTACTATTCGGCCGAACCTTTAGGGGCAGGTTATTGGTTTTATAACATATTCATTCTTAAATTTTTCCTGTTTATGCTCAACATTCCAACAACCGAAGAACGGCTCGGCAAGTCGCCCCAACGGCTGGTGCGTTACTTTGTGCTGGCGATGGCTCTGGTATATATAGGACTAGGCATCTGGCTATGGTGGTCGGCCGACCAGCCAGCGGGCGGTGGCCTGCTTCAACTAGGCCCCACCGGCCGCCGCGTACTGGGCACAGTATTCCTCCTTTATGGATTGCTCCGGTTCGGCCGGGGCTTTCAGACTCACTTTCGTAAAAACACTTCTTCCAACGACCATGACTAAGCGCGCTCACCTTCTGACCACCGGCGCCGCTGCGGTACTGGCCGGTGCCTTTACCGTTGCCGCCTGCAATGGACCCGGCTCACCGGGGGCACAGGACACGCCTACCAGTGGCACCGTGGCCGTGAGCGTAGACGAGACCTTCGCCCCTATCCTGCAGGCGCAGATAGACACGTTTTCGAAGCTCTACCCCAACGCGCACGTGAAAATGAGCTTCCAGCCCGAAGAAAAGGTGATGCTGGACCTCATCAACGACAAGGTGAAGGTGGCCGTGGTAGCCCGGGAGTTGAACGCGGAGGAAAAGGCCGATTTTGTGAAGCAGAACATCATCCCGCGCACCACGCGCATCGGCATCGATGGCCTGGCCATTGTGGTGAACCGCGCCAACCCGGACTCGCTGTTGACGGTAGCTCAATTGGCTGACATCTTCACTGGGAAAATCAGCAACTGGAGCCAGGTAAGCGGCAAGAAGGGGCTGGCCGACATCAACGTGGTATTTGATGCGAACCGCAGCAGCACCGCTCGCTTCGTGCGCGATTCCGTGACGCACGGCAAACCCTTGACCACGCGGGTATTCGCGGCGTCATCGAATCCGGCCCTGCTGGATTACGTTTCTACGCATCCGAACGCCATTGGCATCGTGGGAGTCAACTGGATTTCTGACCGGGACGACCCGACAGCCATGAAGTTTGCCAACAAAGTGCGCGTGGCCAGCATTACGGCCCGGCCCCACCCCAAACCCGCCGATTACATTCAGCCTTACCAAGTATACTTGGCCGAGAAGACGCCGGAGCAAATGGCTCAATATCCCGATTTGCAGAATTACCCGCTTCGGCGCAACCTTTACGTCATCAGCCGAGAGGCGCGCGCGGGGTTAGGCACGGGGTTTGCATCTTTCGTGGCAGGCAAAAATGGGCAGCTGATATTTCAGAAGTCAGGGTTGCTGCCAGCTCAGATGCAGGCCCGCATCATGACGACCCCTAAACTGTAAGCGCCTTTTGCGCGTACCAACTTTTACTACAGCTTTTTCATCCATTCCCTTTTCCTATGAGTTTCAAGCCCTGGAAACAGCCGCTGCTCGTTGCTATCGCCATGATAGCCGGCACTACGGCAGCCACCGCCCAAAACGTGCAAACCGCCCAACGCGCCATTGAGCTGGGTCGTTTCAACGAAGCCCGCGCTATGTTGCGCCCCGGCTCTTCGCCTGAAGCCGCCTTCGAACTTGGCCGTCTGTATCAGATGCGCGACATGCCGGACTCGGCTGCTTTTTACTTTAACAGAGCCTCGGGCACTTCGCCTTTTGGCAAAGTAGCAGCCGGACGGGCCCTGTTAGCCAAAGGCGAAGTGGGCCCAGCCGAAGCTCAGTTTGACGCGGCCGCGAAAGCCACAAAAAACAAAGACGCCAAGGTCCTGACCATGATTGCGCAGGCTTATGGAGAGTCTGAAGTGAAGGACATCAACAAAGCCCAAAACTACCTGAATGCCGCCCAGACCGTCATCAAAAAGGATGACCCGGCGCTGATGGTTGCTCGCGGCGACGTTTTCCTCCACTCTGACCAAGGCGGTGGCGAAGCCATGACCAGCTACGACCGGGCCATTGCAGCCAACCCAAGCTACGCCCAGGCCTACTACAAAAAAGGTGCGTTGAGCGTGCGTTCGCGCAACTTCAACGCTGCCCGGGAAAGCCTGAACAAAGCCGTTGAGCTGGACCCCAGCTACGCTCCTGCCTACCGCGAGCTGGCTGACATGTACTATTACGCCGGCCAGTACGACTTGGCCCTGAGCAGCTTCCAGAAGTACATTGGCTTGGCTGAGAAGTCGTCGGCTACCGATGCCCAGTATGCATCGTTCCTGTACCTGACCAAGAAGTACCCCGAAGCATTGGCCGAGGTGAACAAGGTGTTGCAGAGCGACCCCAAGAACCTCACCATGAACCGCCTGAAGCCCTACTTGCTGTATGAAACTGGTGATTATGCCGGTGCTGCTACGGCCATGGATACTTACCTGAAAGTAGCTCCGGCTGATAAGCTTATCCCCGAAGACTATGCTTACCAGGCCAAAATCATGAGCAAAACCGGCCGTGGTCCCGAGGCAGTAGCGCTTATCAAGCAAATCATTGCCAAAGACCCTTCCAAAGGCTGCGATCTGCAGAACGACCTAGCGGCTATCTATGCCAACCAGAAGGACTACAAAGGTGCAGCTAACGTGTACAAGTATAAGCTGATCAACTGCAAAGGCGACCTGACGGACCAGTTCCGCTTGGCTACAGCCCTCACCGGCGACAAGCAGTATACCCGCGCCGATAGTGTGTACAACATCATCCTCACCGCGAAGCCCACGTACGCCCCCGGCTACCTGGCCCGCGCCAAGGTGAATTCGTACATCGACCCCGAAGCCAAACAGGGCCTGGCCAAGCCTTACTATGAGAAATACATCGAGCTGTCGAAAGCCGAAGGCGCTGACCCTGCTAAGTTCAAGGAAGGCGTGGTAGAAGCCAATGGCTACCTCGGTGTGTACAACTTCCAGAAAGGCGACAAAGCTGCCGCGCTGGGCTACTTTGAGCAAGTGCTGGCCATGGACCCCGAGAACAAGGGCGCTGCTAACAACATCAGCATTCTTAAGGCAAAGCCTCGTGCTACGACCACTGCTAAGAAAACGACGACTAAAACTACTGTCAAGAAAAAGTAGTTGAGCCGAGCAGATACATAAAAAAGCCCCGACGTGATACGTCGGGGCTTTTTTATGTATCATGATTTACTAACACCTAAGAAGCCGATGCCCACGCCCGCCACTTCTCGAGCACTGCGGCAAAATCGTCTGGGAGCTCCACCTCAAAGAATATCTGCTTGCCGGAAGTAGGGTGCACAAAGCCCAGGGAGCGGGCGTGCAGCGCTTGCCTAGGCATCAGCTGAAAAGCATTCTCGACAAACATCCGGTAGCTGCCCGTGTTCTGGCCCACCCGAATGCGGTCGCCCCCATAAGTAGCATCCGAAAAGAGCGGGTGGCCGATGTACTGCATATGCGCCCGAATCTGGTGGGTTCGGCCGGTCTCGAGCACGCACCGCACCAGGGTTACCGGCCCAAAGCTTTCGAGCACCTCATAGTGCGTCACAGCGGGCTTGCCTTGTTCCCCACCGGGAAATACTGCCTGTACCTTACGGTCGCGCACACTACGGCCAATATGGCCCCGAATGGTGCCCGTTGGGCCGGGTGGCGTGCCCCACACCAAGGCCAGGTAGCTGCGCTGGATGGTATGGTGAAAAAACTGGTTTGATAAGTGCGTCATAGCAAATTCCGTTTTGCCAATCACCAGCAGGCCCGACGTGTCCTTATCGATGCGATGCACCAAGCCCGGTCGTATTTCGCCGTTGCGGCCCGTGGGCAGGTTGGCTAGGTGGTGGGCCAATCCATTCACCAGTGTGCCCTGCCAATGGCCGTAGGCGGGGTGCACCACCAGCCCGGCTGGCTTGTTCACAATCAGCAGTTCCGAATCCTCATAGCGGATGTCCAAGGCCATTTCCTCGGGCACCACCCGGTCGTCGCGCGGCGGCTCGGGCAGGGTGATGGTGATGGTGTCCTGCGGCTTCACCCGATAATTGGGCTTAACCGGAACGCCGTTTACTTCCACCGCCAGGGCGCGAATAGCTTCCTGGACTTTATTGCGCGACGTGTTGCGCAGCCGAGCCTGCAGGAACTTGTCGATGCGCAGCAGCTCCTGCCCCCGGTCCACGACGATGCGGTGGTGCTCATAAAGCTCGTCACCTCCTTCGATTTCATCCGGGTCGACGCCCTCCAAGTCTTCGGCGTCTAATTCATTGCTTATCATACCTGACGCATTTACATATGAAAAAAGCCGAAGCAAACGCTCCGGCTTTTCTGCTATCAAGCGGCGAGTGCCGCTTACTTCTTGGTCTTCGTTTTGGTTTTGCTTGCCGCTGGAGCTGCGGCAGGCGCCGGCGTTGCTACCGGACCCGATTTGATGGGAGCAGCGGCGCCGGGGGTGATGCCCATTTTCTTCAGCACCAAGTCGGAAATGTCGCCATCCTTGGGAGCGTGCAGCAACAGGGGGCTTCCACCGCCATCGGAATTGAAGATGTAGGTGAAGCCGTTTTCATTGGCGACAATGTCGATGTTTTTCTGGAGCTTGTCCAGGGCCGGCTTCAGCAGGGTTTGCTGCTTCTGCTGCAACGACTGCTCGGCGCTGCGCTGGAACTCCTGAATGGACTGCTGCAGCCCTTGCAATTCCTTCTCTTTGTCGGCTTTAACTACATCCGTCATGGTGGGGCCACCCTGCTGGTAAGCTTTCAGCTTCGTTTCGAATTCGCCGCTTTTGCTTTTCAGCTGAGCAGCGAGCTGGTCATTATACGTCTTGAGCTCCGATTCAATTTGCTTGCTTTCGGGCATCTGGGCCAACACGTACTGCACGTCGGTATAGCCAATTTTCAAGGGGGCCTGGGCCTGCGCAGAAGTGGCAGCCAGGGTTCCGGCGGTCAGCAGAGCGGCGGCGAGCGTCAGACGAAAGATTTTCACGAGGTTCATCAAAAGAAAAAAGGTCAGAAAAATGTTGGGACAAAGGTAATTACTTCCGGCTCTTCTTGGTCGAGCGGGTAGGCTTGGGCGCTGGCTTGTTTCCGGAGGCCGGTTCCGGCGTACCGGAATCAGACTCAAAGTTGGGGTCCACTGGGGTTTTAGGCGGCGCCACGGTTTTCACGGCACCTTTCGGGCCGGGCTGGTTGCGGTCTTCGGCGCCCAGGCCCAACTCCTCCAGTACAAATTCGGTGTAGTCGTGGGCAGGGTTGGTATAAAGCATGGTCAAGTCACTGGCCTTGTCGAAGACAACCGCCAGCTGCTTCTTCTTGGCCACTTTTTCCACGGCCTCGAATACCTTGTCCTGAACTGGCTTGTTGAGTTCCTGCCGCTTCTTGAAAAGCTGCCCTTCGTAGCCGAACTGCTTGTTCTGGTAGGCTTTGATGTCTTGTTCCTTCTTCAGGATTTCGTCCTGCCGCTTCTTCTTCATGGGCTCGGTCAGCACCACTTCTTCCGCTTGGTAGTTGTGGTACAGTTTATCAAGGTCCTTTTTCTGGGCCTCGATTTCCTTTTGCCAGGTTTCCGAGATGGCGTTCAATTCGGCTTGGGCCTTGGCGTACTCCGGCATTTTGGCCATGATGTACTCCGAATCAACCCAGCCGAATTTTTGCGCCCGAACACCAGACGCGACCATAAGCAACAATAAGGCCAGCAGCAAATAACGGAGGTTCTTCATAAAGAGGAAACGTGAAATGACGCCCGCCTAGTGTTCAACTAGCGAATTTGCTGCCCAATAATAAAATGGAAGTGGTTGGGGTCCTGCTTGGTGCCCACGGCAGTGCCCACCGGGGGTACCACGGAATCAAAGCCATGACCAAAATCAAAGCCTAGCAAACCAAATGCCGACATGAAGACGCGGGCTCCTACGCCAGCCGAGCGGTACAGCTTGTAGGGGTTATAATTGGTGTAGGAGTCATACGAGTTGCCTGCTTCCGCGAAAGCCAGCACGTAGACCGTCGCAGCGGGGTTAAGGCTAACCGGGTAGCGCATTTCCAGCACGTACTTGTTGAAGGCAATGCCCCCCGACTGGTTGTTCTGGGCCGTGGGAATGGCGAACGTGCTGTTGGGGTCATCGTATCCACGCAAGCCCACGTAGTCGGTGCCCACCAGGAAGTTGCCGCCGCCGTTGTAGCCCAGGCCCGCGCCGCCCATCTTAAACCGTTCAAACGGCCCAATCGTGCGATTGGAATTGTAGTTGCCCAGGTAGCCAAAGTGGGCGCGGGTGTTCAGCACCAGCTTGCCCACGATGGGCGTAAACCACGAAGCGTCAAAAATCCATTTGTGGAATTCAATCAGCTGGCTGGTATTGGGATGGTTGGGGTTGAGCAGCGAATACGGCGGGGTCAGGTTCACGCTCAAGCTCAACGAGGAGCCGCGCCGCGTATAGGTCGGGTTGTCGATGCTATTGCGGGCCAGCGTGGTGTTGAAGGTAATGTTTGTGGCATAGCCTGTAGCAAAACCGGGCAGCAACGCATAGTTCTGCGTCTGGTATTGGCTTACCGAGAGCGAGTTGCTGAGCGTAAAGTAGTCATCCGGCACGCGCAGCTGGCGGCCCAGGCCCACGGTAGCACTGTTTACCTTAATGAAGCTGCTCGTGGAAGCGTCTAGGCTGGTGCCGGCACGCTGGATGCTGTGGTTCAGGCTAAAGGAGAATGAGTTGGGCCGCCGGCCGCCCAGCCAGGGCTCCGTAAACGAGAGCGAATACGCCTGATACTGCACGCCGTTGGCCTGCAGGTTCAGCGCCAACCGTTGGCCATCGCCCGAAGGCACCGGGGTCCAGTTGCGCAGCGTGCCAGCTTTCCGGAGTGAGAAGTTATTGAACACCAACCCTACTGTACCGATAAAGCCTGCGTAACCGCCCCAGCCACCCGACAGCGTTACCTGGTCGGAAGGCTTTTCTACGACCGTATAGTTGATGTCTACGGTACCATCTACTGGGTTTGGCACGGGGTTGATGCCGATTTTTTCCGGATCAAAATAGCCCAAGGTGGCTATTTCCCGCTGTGAGCGGATGAGCAATTCCCGGTTGAATTTGTCGCCGGGCAGCGTACGCAAGGTGCGGCGCAGCACATGGTCGCTGGTCTTGGTATTGCCCGCAATGTTAATGTCCTTGATGTGCGCTTGCACACCTTCACTCAGACGCATCTCAATGTCGATGGAGTCGCCTTCTACCTTGGTTTCTACCGGGTCGATAGTGAAGAACAGATATCCGTCGTTGAGGTACAGTGAGGAGATATCCTGTCCGGTTGGGTTGTAGTTCAACCGTTTATCTAAAATCTCCTTGCTGTACGGGCTGCCGGGCTTGATGCCGAGCACATTGGCCAGCGTCTTGTCGTCGTAGAGGTAGTTGCCACTCCAGGTGATATGCCGGAAATAGTATTTCGGGCCTTCATCAACCCGAATCCGCAGGGCCAACCCTTCCTTATCGCGCACCAGCGTGTCCGACACAATGGTGGCATCCCGGTACCCTTCGGCGTTGTAAAATTCGAGCAGCTTCTTTTTGTCCTCTTCGTATTCGTTACGCTGGAATTTGCCCGCGGTCAGGAATTTGTAGGGTTTGCGCTCTTTGGTCTTCTTCAGCTTTCCTTTCAGCTTACGGTCGGTAAACGCGTTATTGCCTTCAAAGGCAATATCATGGATGCGCACTTTTGACCCCTTGTCCACATCAATGCGCAGGGCCACACTGTTCGACAAAGACGAGTCGGCCACTTGTAGGATGTTCACCTTGGCATCCAGATAGCCCTTGTTTACGAAGAACTTGCGCACCTGCGTCCGCGTGTTATTCAGCAGGGCATCCGTCACCACTTTACCCCGAATCAGGGTAATCTTTTTGGTGAGGTCTTCCGTCTGGCTTTTCTTGATTCCGGTAAAAGTAAACTTCGACAAGCGAGGACGCTCCTTCAGGTTGTAATCGAGGAAAATCTTATTGCCCTCAATGCGCGCGATGGTCACGCTTACATCGCCCAGAATGCCTTGGGCCCACAGTTTCCGAATGGATTTGCCAATTTCTTCGCCTGGCACCGTAATAGCGTCCCCCACGCGCAAACCAGTCAGCCCGATAAGGGTATTGGGGTCGAGGTAGCGGGCGCCACTTACGGTGATGCCCCCTAGCTCATACCGTTTGGGCTCCCCTGCTCCACCGGGAGCAGCTTGCTGTGCCAGCACTGAGCGGGCCAACAGGCTTCCTAGCACCACCAGTGTCAGCACACATTTTACCAAAAAATTACGCACAACTATCATTACAAAAAATTAAGATACAGCGATTTGCTCACTGGTTTTGCCAAATCGCCGCTCCCGGCGCTGGTACGCCCGAATGGCCTCCTGAAAATGCTGCTTTCGGAAATCCGGCCACAACAAATCGGTGATGTAAAGCTCTGTGTAAGCTAATTGCCAGAGCAAAAAGTTACTAATGCGCTGCTCGCCACTGGTCCGAATGAGCAGCTCCGGGTCGGGCATATTGGCTGTTACCAGGTAGCTTGCCACGGTAGCTTCCGTCACATCGGCGGGCTTAAGCTGGCCGCTGGCCACGTCGGCAGCCATCCGCTTGGCCGCCTGCGTCAAGTCCCAACGGCCGCTGTAGCTCAAGGCCAACACCAGGGTCATGCGGGTGCCGTCTTTAGTTAGCTCCATGGCCTCGGCCAACTCACGCTGGCAGTTGCCAGGCAGGGTGCTGATATCGCCAATGGCTTCTAAACGAATGCTGTTTTTGAGCAATGTCGCCGTTTCCTGCCGGATGGTATGCACCAGCAACTGCATCAGGGCCATTACCTCCAGAGCCGGCCGGTTCCAGTTTTCCGTCGAGAAAGCATAAAGCGTCAGGTAGCGCACGCCGAGTTCGGCCGCTTCCTCCACAGTCTCGCGCACAGCGGTAATGGCGCTTTGATGCCCAAACACGCGCAAGCCGCCCCGCTGCTTGGCCCAGCGCCCGTTACCATCCATGATAACAGCCACGTGGGCAGGAATATTATGAGTATCTATTTCGGCCTTGCCGGTCATGCTTGCGGTTTCGCTAAAAGAGCCCGCAAGTTACGGAAATGGTTGCATTTAGCAGCCGAAGACGAAGTGAGAACTACCCATGGATGGGGTACCCGGCCCACCTCTTCACCCGTCATTACTGCAAGACAGCTACTACTTCAGTAGGTGTTCGTTGTTCTTATACTGGTCAGGGCAGAGGATTTTATAGAAAGTATAAGATAGGCTTACTCCACTGTAATAATACCAATCTTGGTCATGAGGATTTACCAAGAGTGGGTCTTGGTCAAATAGATGGTCGAGATTGTCCGTAAATGCTTTGCGGACACCCGCCTCCAAACCAAGATTGATGTGTTGCGAAAGCGCATACTTGATTCCTGCCCCTGCCGGTATGGCAAAGCCCAACATTGAGCCCTTGCGATTAAACGCTTCGCCGAGCATCGCATTATTGGTTACCGTAGTGGTGTTGGCATAAAATGTGGCAACCCCCACGAATAAATAAGGCGTAAAATGAATCTTGTTCGTGCGGAGATGATAGTCCATGAAGTTATACTCCATCACCGCCGATGCCTCCAGCAGGCTTCCTTTCGTATTTGCCTGCCGATAATTTTGCAACGGCGGCACGCCGCCATTCACGCCGGTCACGTTGTCATCGGCCGCGCGGAGTAAGCCCGCGGTAAAAGCCCCGCGCAGCGTGATGGGCACCGATACATCGCGCCGATAGAAGGCTGTAAACGCCGGCCGATTATTCTTTAACTGATAGTTAGGAGAAATTTCCCCGCGGTAATTGGTAGCGCCAATTCCTATCCCTACCTCACTCGTGCTTTGAGCAGTAGCATCTGCGCAAAAAAGCGCACTCCCCGCTTGCATGAGGCAAACGAGGAGTGCGCTTTGGTAAACTGACTTCGTCATTCAAACTGACTGTAGAGTAAATAATCAGCCAGCAAATTAGGCTAGCGGAACTTGGGATTCTTGATGCGAGGCGTCAAAATATAATTCAACGTCACACCGGTAACGATGTACCAGTCGGTCTTATTGCCTTTGTCGCCCCGAATAGCACCTGGAGCATCAAAGCCGGGAAAGTTGGTCCGGTCTTTGGTAATAAAATGCCCGAAGTATTGAGCGGCAGGCGTAGACAAATTCGACACCGGAGCATATTTACCACCTACGTCATCGATGTAGTCGGTAAACGTTTTGCGCCAGCCAACTTCTAAGCTGGCGTCAAAGTTACGATTAATGCGGTAGCGAATGCCACCACCAAAGGGAATTGAAATCTGGGTTTTGCTGTAAGCGGTGGCTTGGCCTTCGGTCTTCAGGTCTGCCAAAGCAATATATTGGCCTTCAGATAGGCCCAAGGTGTTTTTCCCCACCAGTCCTTTCGGATTGTTGTAGAAGCCGGCAACGCCTGCGAATACATACGGCACAAAGTCCGGACGCTTTAGGTAGTTATTGCGGTTTTCGATGATGTCAAAAATTGCAACTGCAGACGCTTCGAACAAATCATTGCGAAAGCTCATGTTCCGGTTGTAGCGGAATTTGGAATCTGCACCTTGCTCATCAGCGGCCAGGTTGTCATCGCCCGTGATGCGACCGTAGCTTAGGCCGAAGCGGCCCGAAAGACGCGGGTAAAAACGACGGGTGATGGAAACACCGGCACCCACGCGAGTCGCGCCGAAGCGGAGGCTGGTGAAGCTCGTAGTAGGCGTTACATCGCCAAAATAGTTTACAGCGTTGAGGCTGAAGCCCACGGAGTTATACTGCTTCCGCTTACTGAACTGCTGGGCATCGGCATCCGGCGTAGCCACTAGGGCCAAACCGAGCACAAAGGCCGTAGAATACGTGAAAATATTTTTCATAAGGCAGCTAAAATGATGATGCGAAGTTCGGGTATTGTAAGCAGCGCAGAAAGTGCGCAGTTTCAGACAGTGACAAAAGTAGGCGTTAACAGGAACTAAAAAAACTTTCTAATATCTTTTCAATAAGAAATTGCCGAATTACAATTGAATTCCAGAGGGATTACGGCGGTCAAGGCCCCAGTTTAACTTGCTACGCAAGGTACTGAGGAAGTTTACATGGTTGAGTTTTACAAGGCGGGCATTGAAGGCTTCGCGGCGAACGGCAATCTGGACGGAGGCCTCTACGGGCAGGGAGCGTGAATCGAGCGAAAGCATGTAGCTGGTGCTACGGCCTTCAATCTCAAAGGAAATCACGCTTCGGTCTGACACCACAAGAGGACGCACGTTCAAATTGTGGGGACATACGGGAGCAATGATAAAATTGTTGGTCTGGGGAAGCATCACCGGACCTCCACAGCTGAGCGAGTAACCGGTAGAGCCTGTGGGAGTGGCTACTACCAATCCATCGGCCCAATACGAATTAAGGTATTCGCCGTCGATGTACGTGTGAACGACAATCATGGACGAAGTGTCGCGCTTAAGAACGCTGAATTCGTTCAGGCCAAAGTTGAGCTGACCAAAAACGTCGGGGTCGGTATCCACGCGTATCAGGCTGCGCTCCTCAATATTGAAGTGGCCTTTATACAAGGCATCGATGGCTTGGGCAATGCGGTCGGGCGTTATGGTGGCGAGGAAGCCCAGCCGGCCGGTATGAATGCCCAGAATGGGGATTTGGAGGCTCCCGACGTAGGTTACCGTGTCGAGCAGGGTGCCGTCGCCGCCAATGCTCAGAACGAACTGGACGCCGCGTAGCGAATCGCCCCGGCGGAATTCGGTGGTGCCCTCGGGCAGGCGCAGGCGGTTGTCGAGGAAGGTGCGGAAGGCTTCGCCAATGCGCACTTCGGCCCGGCGCGCGGCCAGGTCGTCGAGCAATGCCTGAATGGCCGGGGCGGCTTCGTCGTCGAACGGTTTGCCGAGAATGGCGATTTTCATGCGGGTAAGGGAAGCGAATTACGTCACCTGGGATGGGAATACGTAACAAATAAATAACCGTCAACGCACGTCGCAAACGTTAAATCGGAAACTCGGCTCGAAAAAAGTAGCCGGTTTGGCCCAGCCCGTTCAAGGTGTATTCGGCGGTAAACACCCGGTCGTAGTAGGTGACCAGATGAAGCCCGAGGCCAATAGCGCGGAGCAGGTGGTTGGGCAAGCGGTTTTGGGGTAGAGTGCTGGGCGCGGCAACGTAGCCGGCATCAGCAAAGATATTCAAGTAGAGCGCTAACGGGATGGTGTTGATTTTGGGGTTGCCGAGGGACTGCACCCGAATGGGCTCGGGATGAAACAGCCGGTAAGACAGGCCTTGTTGCAGCAACCCATAGTGCCGACCGTCAATGACGTATTCATCGTAGCCCCGCACCAGGTCTTCGTAGCCCAACGCCCGGGTGTCGGCGTAGGCCAGGCGGCGGGTGAGCCGGGCCTGAGCACTGATGCCAGCGGTGTAGTAAAACCCATGGCCCAGCGCCAGGTAGCGGGCGTAGCTCAGGCGCAGGGTGGTGAGGCTGGGCGTGGCCCCATCCAGAAAAACACGGTGCGTGAGGCGGGCCTGGGCATACTGCCCGGTAAGTGGGTAGGCAAAGGTGTTGCGTTGGTTGCGGGTGCTGGTGAGGGTTAGGTCGAGGAACTCGCGCTGGGTGCGGCCCTGATAATAGTTGGGATTATAGTAGTTAATTGAATCCGTGATGCGCTCGCGGTGATAAGAGGCGTCGAGGGCGGTGAGAAACTGGACAGTATGGCGAAAGCGCAGCCCGGCCGTGGCGTAAAATCGTTGAATCGGAAAGCCGTCGTTGGAAGCCAGTGGCACCAGGCGGTCGGCCCGCGTGATGTAATCGACGGTGCGGCTCTGGTAGAAGGACGCTCCTACCCCAAGGCCAATGCGCCGGTAGGTGCCCAGACCCGGGGCTTCGTAGAAAAGCTCATACTTGCGGTTGAAACCCAGCTGGAGGTTGGCGATAACCTGCTCATTGCGCCCCCGGAAGTTATTGCGCACCACGTGCACGCCGTAGTCGACGCGGCGCCAGCGGTCGGTGCGCTCGCTCCAGGAGCGCAGGTTGCGGTCGGCCAGCGAGAGGATGGGAACCGGGAAGGTGTACCACCGCTCCTGCACGCCGAAAACGACAATGAGCCGACTACCCGCGCAGCTGGATTGCACCACCACGGCATGAAACAGCTGCAGGTTGAACAGCCGGCTGCGGTTGGCCTCGAGGCGGGTGGGCAGGTCGGCAAGCGCGAGGGTGTCGCCTTCGTGAAAATCCAGCTCCGCTCGCAAGATGCGCTCTTTGGTAACCGCATTGCCCCCGAAAAGAATGGTGCCAACCACCGCGCGCGCTATGCCCGGGCAGGGCACGATGCGCACCAAGGTATCGGTGGGGGCCACTACCGGGCGTAGCGGCTTGGGCAAGGTATCGGGCGGAGCCAGCCCAACGCCCACGCTGGCCAAGAGCAGCCGTAGCGACAAGAGAATTCCTAGCACCCGATATTAGACACTCAGGTACCGCAGGAGGGCGTCGTAGCGTTCCTGCTCATCTTCATTAGCCACCGCCGTGCCGTTGAACTGGGCTGTTACGACGTAGCCAAACCGCTCCAGCGTAGCCGTAATGCGGGAAAGATTGTCAGTGTTGAGCTTGAGGGTGAGCCGGATGCGGTAGGGGTCCACCTCGTCCTGAGCCACGAGGGCACTCACGATTTTGGCGTTGTTTTCCTCTACGTAGCGGCTGATTTGGGTGAGAGAATAATCCCGCTCCTCCATACTGAGCACTATGATGCCGCCTTGGCCGCCGGCCGGCTGCTGCCCAAAGGCGGCGAGCGCATCGGCGATGGTCACGACCCCGGCGTATTCCTGGCGCTCATCCACGACGGGCACCAGCTGAATTTTATTTTCAATGGCCAACTCCATTACCCGGTAAAAGTGCTGGTCGGGGCGCACATAGGCATCGGCGTAGCCCAGCTGCAGTTCGGAGAGCAGGGTTTCCGGGTCTTCGTAGTCCGCCAGGTCCGCTTCGGTGACGAGGCCACGGTAGTGGCGGTTGTCGAGCACAGGCAGTTGGGCCACGTGAAACTCATCGAGCCAGCGCGCTGCTTTGCCCGCCGAATCGGTGCCCTTCAGAGGCGGAATCATTTCGTTGAGTAAGTCTTCGGCGAGCAGGGCGGGCATATTCTTATTGATTATGAATGTCGAAGAGATAGCAGCGGGCTTGGTGGAAAGGATAGTGGAAAGGCATAAAGACCACGCGAAAGTGGCAGGATAGTAGAGAACAACAGCGGAGCCGGCAGAATGATAACCGGCTTTCTAAGCAGCGACGGCGGGGGCCGTTTCGGTTGTACGCAAAAACCGCCGCAAGTAGGCATTGAAGCCGGCGGGGCGCTCCATCATGGGCGCGTGGCAGCAGTGGTCGAGAAAACGCAATTCGGCGTGCGGCAATAAGCGGGCAAACTCGTGGGCCACGGGTGGCGGCGTAATCGTATCGTTCAGGCCCCACACCAGCAGCACGGGCACCGTGATTTTTGCTAGCTCCTTGCTCAGGTTATGGCGTTGCGCAGAGCGGGCAATGGCAATGATGCGGAGGCATTTGGAATTGGAGTTGGTGACGTTGAACACCTCATCCACCAATTCCTGGGTCGCGACGGTAGGGTCGTAAAAAGTAAAACCGACCCGCTCTTGCACGTAGGCATAGTTGCCGCGCTTGGGGAACGAGGCCCCCATGCTGTTTTCAAACAGCCCGCTGCTTCCCGTGAGCACCAGCCGGTTGACGCGCCGGGCATTAGTAAGGGTGTATACCAGGGCCACGTGCCCACCGAGGGAGTTGCCAAGCACCGTGAAGTCCGACGGCAGGCCGAGGGCAGCTACGAAGCCTTCGACATACTTCACCAAACCGGGCACGCCGGCTTGGCTCAACGGCATGTCATATACGGGAAGCAGGGGGATGAGAACGCGGTGGTCGGGCGCAAACTCGCGCACCACTTCCTGCCAGTTGCTCAGGGCACCAAACAGGCCATGGAGCAGCAGCAGCACCGGGCCGTGGCCTTCGTCTACGTATTCATACCCTTGCTGGTGCTGGCGGCGCAATTCCATCTCATTTCTCGTCAAGTCCCGGCGTTTTGGCAATGATACAACAATGGAGCCAATTGGCCAAAATTGCCAACCCATGGGGGGTAAGCAGGGCTTCGGGGTGAAACTGGACGCCGTAGAGCGGTAACGTGCGGTGGCGCAAGGCCATGAGTTCGGGGGTGGGGCCGGTGGTATGGGCCAGGGCCAAAAGCTCCGGCGGCAGCAGCTCGCCGACAATGAGCGAATGGTAGCGCGTGACCAGCTGCGTGGCGGGCAACCCGGCAAAAAGCGGATCAGTAGTATCGCAAAGCATCTGGGCTACTTTGCCGTGCATGGGCCGGGCCGCCCGCACCACGCGGGCCCCGAAGAACTGGCCCAACGCCTGGTGGCCCAGGCACACGCCTAGCATGGGCAAGCGCTGGTAGTAGGCTTGTATCACCGCGGGCATCACCCCCGCCTCGGCAGGCGTGCCGGGCCCCGGCGACAGCACGATGCCATCAAACTCCAGCCGCTCCAGCTCCACCAACGGCACATCGTTGCGGCGCACCAGCACCTCGGCGCCCAGCTGACGCAGGTAGTCGGCCAGGGTGAAGGTGAAGGAATCAAAATTGTCGAGCAGCAGCAGGCGCATTTCTGAAATGACGAATGACGAATGAGGAATGGCAAATGGGCGCTCCACAACTGGTAGCAACCATTTGTCATTCCTCATTCGTCATTTTTAAATTTTGACAAAGGCCGAGCGCATTCGCACCAGCAAATCCTGGGCAAAGGGCAGCACGTAGCCGGTGAGCTGCAGCGCCAGCGGCGTGGCCTGCTGCACGATGGGCAACACCTGGGAGCCAGCCACAAGACCCGGCGACAACAGGTGCAGCCCCGCCAGCCCGGTGCCGTGTAGCAGCAAGCTCAGCCCTACCACCCACTTAATGACCCCGGCGGCGGCGCCCAGCAAGTTGTCGAGTACGCCCAGCGGGGTGAGGTGCACTGCCGTTTTGAGCAGGCCGCCCAGCAGGTGCACGCCCCACATAATGGCCACAAACACCAGCGCAAACGACACCAGCGGCAGCATGCCAAAGGCGCTGCCCACGTAATGCCGCACCAGCGGCACGGCGGCCGACAGCAAACTCAGCCCGCCCACCACGGCCAGCACGAAAGCCAGCAGCGACACCACCTCCAGTACCAGCCCGCGCCGGTAGCCCTTCACAGCCCCAATGCCCAGTGGAAGCAGGAGCAGAATATCGAGGGCAGTCATGTAAATTAACAGTTATCATTTAACAATTATCATTCAGCTCAACCTGCGTTGAGGCCTCAGCTCCTTCTCCTGGATGCAGGCACGCTGGGCGACCTGTTAAATGATAATTGTTAAATGATAAATGATTACAGGTTAGTATTGTTGAGCAAATGGCTCAGGACGTCGGAAATGCGCTTGCCGTCGGCCTGGCCCGAGAGTTCGCGGGCGGCTACGCCCATCACCTTGCCCAAGTCGGAAGGGCCCTGAGCACCTACGCGCTGGATGATGTGCACGAGGCGCTCCACCAAATCGGCTTCGGAGAGCTGCTGGGGCAGGAATTCTTCGATGATGGCCAACTCGGCCAGCTCGTTTTCTTCCAGCTCGGAGCGAAACTGCTCCTTGTAGATGGCGGCGGCATCGCGGCGCTGCTTGGCGGCTTTATTGAGCAGCTTGAGCTCGGCCTCGGGGGTGAGGGCGGCGCCGTGGGCTCCTTCGGCGGTTTCGGCCAGCATAATCTGCGATTTGATGCTGCGCAGGGTGGTGAGGCGCACTTTGTCTTTGGCCAGCATGGCTTGCTTGATGGCGGCGTCGATGGTGTCTTTTAGCATAAGGTGGTGGGTTGGCGAGTTAGTGCGGGAAAGAATGTGGCAACAGGCCAGCCTCAGCGGCAAATTGCTGAGGTTGGCCAGGGTATACGGGCCCACGGCGCGCGGCGCTTCGGGGCGGGGGCCGTGGCGGGCGTAATTTCGCCCCGAAGCTACGGCAGCCGGCCCGCAAGCGTAGGCTCAGCACTACGGAAGTTTAAACCGGCGGGCCCTGCTGAACTGTTGTGCTTCTGCCCTCTCTCCCACTCCATACCCGAACCACCCGTGACCAAGCTCAGCGTCAACATCAACAAACTGGCCACCCTGCGCAACGCCCGGGGCCACAACCGGCCCGACATCCTGCAGGCCGCGCGGGACATTGAGCGGTTCGGCGCCGAAGGCATCACCGTGCACCCGCGGCCCGACGAGCGCCACATCCGCTACCAGGACGTCCGCGACCTGAAGGCCATCGTGACTACGGAGCTGAACGTGGAGGGCAACCCCACGCCCGATTTCCTGGACCTGGTGCGCGAAGTGCGCCCCGAGCAGGTGACGCTAGTGCCTGACGCGCCCGACGCCATCACCTCCAACGCGGGCTGGGACGTCATCAAGCACCAAGACTACCTCCGGGATATTGTGGCCGAGCTCAAAGGGTTGGGTTGCCGGGTGAGCATCTTCCTCGACCCCGACCTGGCTTTGGTAGACGCGGCCGCCACCACCGGCACCGACCGAATTGAGCTGTACACCGAAGCCTACGCCCGGCAATACCTCACCGACCGGGAGCAGGGCGTGGCGCCCTACCGCGCCGCCGCCGCCCGCGCCGGCCAGCTTGGGCTGGGCGTGAATGCAGGCCACGACCTCGACCTCGACAACCTGGCTTGGCTCCAGCAACAGCTGCCCGAGCTGGCCGAAGTAAGCATCGGCCACGCGCTGGTGTGCGACGCCATTTACCTGGGCCTCGAAAACACCGTTCAACTCTACAAGCGTCAGCTCAAGCCATTTAACAATTAACCTTTATCAGTCAACAGCCTTCCGTGCTCGGTTGAAATAATGAAGTGCTGGCTGAATACAAAGACTAGATGTTAACGATAAATGTTAATTGTTAAATGAAATAAGTTATGCCCCGTCTTTCTTTGGCCGAGTTTCAGGCCCTGCCCTACCCCATTCTCGACGTGCGGGCCCCGATTGAGTTTGCGCAGGGCCACGTGCCGGGCGCGCTCAACCTGCCGCTGTTCACCGATGAGGAACGGGCCCGCATCGGCACCACCTACAAGCAGGTGAGCCAGGAACGCGCCGTGCACTTGGGCCTGGAATTCTTTGGACCGAAGATGTCGGCGATGGCCAAGCAGGCCCAGAAGCTGGCCCAGGGCAAGGAAGTGCGCCTGCACTGCTGGCGCGGCGGCATGCGCAGCGGGGCCGTGATGTGGCTGCTGGAGCTGGCCGGCTTCAAGGTGCACCTGCTGGACAAGGGCTATAAGGAGTACCGCCGCGAGGTGCTGGCTTCGTTCGATACTCCGCGCCAATGGCGCGTGCTGGGCGGCCTCACCGGCAGCGGCAAAACCGACGTGCTGCACGCCCTGACGGCCACCTCGGCCACCCAGCCGGTGCTCGACCTCGAAGGCCTGGCCAGCCACAAGGGCTCGGCGTTTGGCGCCATCGGCCAGCCCGCTCAGCCCACTCAGGAGCAGTTTGAGAACAACCTGGCGGCGGCTATGGCGGCGCTGCCCACCGATGCGCCCATCTGGGTGGAAGACGAAAGCCGGCAAATTGGCCGGCTCACCATTCCGCCCGCCTTGTTTGCGCAGCTGCGCACGGCTCCGCGCTGGGTGCTGGAGGTGCCCCGCGCCGCCCGCGTAGCCAAACTGGCCGCCGAGTACGGCGCCGAAAACCCGGTGGAACTGGCCGCGGCCATCGAGCGGCTGCACAAACGCCTGGGCGGCCTGGCTGCCCAGCAAGCCTTGGCAGCGGTCGAGGCCGGCGATTTCGCCCAAATGGTGGAGCTGGTGCTCGATTACTACGACAAGACCTACACCTATGGGCTAGCCCAACGGCCCGGCGAGCCCGACCGCACGTTCGTGCCGGTGGCCGACTGCAACCCGGCCCAAAACGCCGCCACCCTGCTTCAGTCAATTGCCACCGAGGCCCGTTAGTTCTCGCTCCTAGCGCCTTACAGCGGTATAGTACAGCTATGCCTTTGGGTTTTAATGTGGTAATTTGCTTACGGCTTTGGCCCAGCCCTTCGCACGGCAGTGCGGTTGGGCTTATCGGTTATCCACTGCTGCTTACTGGTCTTTCTATTCTCCACTTTTCCTCCTTTTCATGTTCACACCTTTACTCGCCCGGCTGAAAAAAGCCAGTCGGTGGCTACCGCTGGCCTTGCTGCCCTTTGCGGCGCACGCCCAAAACCTGAACTATGGCGCGGCCAATGCCGTGAACGTGGCCGGCACCTACACGGACCTGGGGACCAATGGCACGGTCATCGCCACGGCCAACGCCGACGACGCCAACTCCGCCGCCCAGAACATCGGCTTCACGTTTAACTACAACGGCACGGCCTTCACGCAGTTCATCCTCAACACCAACGGGTTAATCAAGCTCGGCAGCACCCCACCTTCTACGGCGGCGCTGTACTATGAGAATTTTGGCGGCGGTGCTGGGGTCGACCCCCTGGGGGGCGCCGCTGGGGCTGCCGACATCAACCTGATTATGCCCTTCAACTTCGATTTGCAGGCGGGCACCAGCGCGGCCGAATATCGGGTCCAGACCACGGGCACGGCGCCCAACCGGGTGTGCACGATTCAGTGGAAAAACGTGAGCGACAAATCGGACCCTGCCGGCGCGGCCAACGCGGCGGCGTCGCAGTACGCCAACTTCAGCTTCCAGGTGAAGCTGTATGAGAACAGCAACATTGAGTTTGTGTACGGTACGGCCACGCCTTCGGCAAGCCCGGCGGGCACCCGCTTTCCCAACGTGGGCCTGAAAGGCAGCAGCACCGCCACCAACCAAGTGACGCTGGCGCTGAAAGGCGTGCCCTCCGACCCGTGGAGCAGCACCACCTTCATCAACCAGAACTACGGCCAACAGGCGCACAACATAAGCAAAGACGGCCTGCCGGATGCCGGGCGCACTTACCGCTTTACGCCCGGCGGCATTGCCCCTCCCCCTGCCAACGACGACCCGGCCGGCGCCATTGCGCTGCCGCTGGCAGCTACCTGCACCCCCACCAACGGAACCAACGTGGGCGCCACCACCACGACGCCCGCAGGGTATGGCAACCCGGGCTGCGGCGTGGCCATCAACCCCAAGGACGTGTGGTATAAGTTCACCACCGCTGCCAGCGGCCAGCAAGGCAGCACCGCCGTCACCATCACCGTTACCGGGGCCCCGGCGGGGCAGGTGCGGGTCTTTTCCAGCACGGGCGGCGCAGCCGGGCCGTTTGTATCGGTGGGGTGCTCGGCGGGCCAGGCCAATAATGCCGTTGCCCCGCCCTTGGAATTGCGGGGCCTGGCGCCGGCCACCACGTATTATGTATTCGTGTCGGGCGTTGGCTCCAGCGATACCCAAGGAGCTTTCACCATTTGTGCCAGCATCCTGAACCTGCCGCCCAAAGATGCGGCCGTAACCGTGGTGTACACGCTGGGCAAGGTGTCGAGCACCTTTGGCTCGCCCGTGACGGCGCAGGCCGTGATAACCAACGCCGGCTCTGCCGCCCTGACCAACGTGCCGGTAACCCTGACGGTGAGCGGCGCCACCACGTACACCAACACGCAGACCGTGGCCACGCTGGCCGCCGGCGCTTCAACCACTGTGACCTTCACGTACCCCGTGGCCGGGGCCAGCGGCACCAACACCCTCACCGTAACCGTTCCGGCCGACGACCATGCCTCCAACAACTCCCAAACCGTCACCCAGACCATTTCGACGGCTTCACTGAGCTACATTTCCGGGACGACGTTTGACGGCGGGGCGGGCGTCACCTCCGCCGGCAGCGTAATTGCAGTAGGCTACCGGACCGCCGGAGCCGCGGCCGTCACTTCGGTCACCCCGACGTTCGTGGGGACGGCCACGGCGGGCTCCACGTATCAGGTGCTGGTGTATTCGGCTGCCAACGGCCAGCCCGGCACCGTGCTGTACACGTCGCCGGCCCGTCCCCGCCCCTCGGCCGCCACCGGCGCCGTCGTGACCGACGCGGTATCCGTGCCCAACGTGGCGGTAAACGGGCCCTTCTTCGTGGGCATCAAAACCGTGGGGGCAGAAAATATTGGGCTGGCCTATCAGTTGGAAGAGCCGCTGCGAGCCGGCACGTTCTTCTTCACCACCACCGGCACCACCTGGACGGACATCAACACTTCCACGCTCAATTCGCGGCTGGCAGTTGATGTAACCCTCGGCGTGGCCACGGCCACCCGCAACGAGGCCCTGGCCGCTACCGTGTCGGTGTACCCAAACCCGGCGCACCAACGCTTCACCCTGACCGTGCCCGCTGGCAGCCTGCGCGCGGCCTCGGCCACGCTGCTCAACGCCTTGGGCCAAGTGGTGCAGACGCGCCAGCTCAACCTCTCCCCAGCCAACGGCACCGCCAACTTCGACGTGAGCCGCCTGGCCCCGGGCGTGTACTCGTTGCAGCTCAGCACCGGCACCGACCTGGTGGTAAAGCGTGTAGTGGTAGAATAAACGGTCTTATATTTTCCTCAGCAAAAAGGGCTGGCCATACGGTCAGCCCTTTTTTATGTGGTTACGCTAACGAGCCAAGCGCGAGCCTAGCTAATGGGCACTTTGCGCAGAATGGCTTCAATCAAGTCCTGCGTGCGGATGCCATCGGCTTCGGCTTCGTAGGTGAGCAGAATGCGGTGGTTGAGCACATCGGCGGCCACTTCCTTGATGTCTTCGGGCAGCACGTAGTCGCGGCCTTCGAGGTAGGCTACGGCCTTGGAAGCGCGGTGCAGGGCGATGCTGGCCCGGGGGCTGGCCCCAAACTGGACGGCCTGGGCAAACTCGGGCAGGTCGTAGTCGGCCGGGCGGCGAGTGGCGAACACCAGCTCAATCAGGTACTTCTCCAGCGTTTCCGAAATCTGGACCTGGTTGATTTGCTGGCGGATGCCAAAGATATCGGCCTCCGTGAGCACGGGCTGCACGTCTTCCACAAAGCTGAGGTTGGCCATGCGGCGCATTACCTCCAGCTCGTCGGCCTTCTTGAGGTAATCGACGTGCACCTTCAGCATAAACCGGTCGACCTGGGCTTCGGGCAGCGGATACGTGCCCTCCTGCTCCACCGGGTTTTGGGTGGCCAGCACCAGAAAGGGCAGGTCGAGCTGATAGGTGGTCTCGCCGATGGTGACCTGCTTTTCCTGCATGGCTTCGAGCAGGGCACTCTGCACCTTGGCCGGCGAGCGGTTGATTTCGTCGGCCAGCACCAGATTGGCGAAAATCGGTCCTTTCTTGACCTCAAACACCGACTGATTCTGGTTGTAAATCATGGTGCCAACCAGGTCCGACGGCAGTAGGTCGGGCGTGAACTGCACGCGCTGGAAATTCAGGTGCAGCACCTTGGCCAGCGTGGAAATGGTGAGGGTTTTGGCCAGTCCCGGCACGCCTTCGAGCAGGATGTGCCCACCGGTAAACAAGCCGATAAGCAGGCGCGTGAGCAGCGGCTGCTGGCCCACCACCACCTTGCCCATCTCGGCAAAAACCTGGCGAATGAGAGGATGGTAGTCGGCGGGGCCGGCCGACGGAACCGGTACGTCAGAAGCGGGATTCATGGATAGGCGGGGGCAAAACGACAGGTGCAAGGTAGGCACAAGCCCGCTGTACCCGCCGCACCGGCCACCATGCCCAGGCGGCCGCCCCGCTTGGGCTAAACCGTAAATTACCCTTATCTATTCTCAGCCCCACGCTTGCCTTGCGTAATGTCGCGCTTGGTGCAGCCACCATAGCGCTTAGCCTGGTTACGCGGCTTGCCCTGGCTGTGTCCGGCATCCCATTAACTTGAAACCAGCCACGACTCCCTTGCGGGGCTTTATTCCGACGCTTATTTACGGTCCGGCTGCGCGGCCAAAACTACTTCTCCACAGTATGCGTAATTGTCGAGTATCCCGCCTGCCTTACATAGAATAAGCACCTGATCCAGCCGGATTGACGGGCCAGCTTTCTTTCTATATTTGCTATATCCGCCTCCTCAGTTAGCACCCTTAGCGTTCCTGTATGAAATCATTTTTTCTAAAAACTCTGCTGCCGAGCCTCTTGCTGGTGCTGGCAACTACTGCACTAGCGTTGGCTCAAGGGGAGCCACCCACCGGCGGCCCAACTCCTGGCACCCCTCCCAACCCAACGGCCGTTCCCATCGATGGCGGCATTTCGCTGCTGCTGGCCGGCGGCGTGGCCTATGGCGTAAAGCGCCTGCGCAACCGTCGGCGCAAGGTTTAGCCCACTAATTTTGTAGGCCAGGAGCGGCTCTTCCGGAAGGAGGAGCCGTTTTTTGTTGGAAATTGCAGCCCCCTTATTTTGGAGTTTATGCCCGCTACTGCCTCCGCCAGCCCCGCGCCGACCGGCAACCGGTTCCTGTACCGGTTCCTGCTTATTGCGGCGGCCCTGTTTCTGGTGTGGTTTTTTGGCTATGAACAATGGCTGGCGCCCGACGGCCGGCTCGATGCGGCCTTGTGCAATCAGATTACGGCGGCTGGGGTGGGGCTGCTGCGGCTGCTGGGTTTTGATGCGGCCGTGAGCCCCCAGTACGCCACCCTGGTGATGATGAGGGGGCAGCCGGCCGTAATAATCGGCGCGCCCTGCAACGGCCTGGTGCTGTATGCGCTGTTTAGTGGGTTTGTGGCCGCCTTCCCGGGTCCCTGGCGGCGCAAGCTTTGGTTTATTCCCGCCGGCATGGTGCTCATTTGGGGGCTGAATGTGCTGCGGGTAGCGGCCCTGGCCATCAATCATCACTACGCCCAGCAGTCGGTCGACTTCAACCACCACTACACGTTCACCTTTATCGTGTACGGCTTCATCTTTGGCTTGTGGATGCTGTGGGCCAAGCGGCTGGCCGTTGCCGCCCACCGCCCCGCGGCATTCTAACGCGTAACCGAAGCTAAAATCACGTGCTTGAACAACCTGGCTTTAGACCAACCAAACCCGTACACCCCGCTTATTGGGTGAGCGTCGGCGCGCTGGTAATCCTGTTGTTCCTAATAGGCATCTACGACGAGTCCATTCTGCAGCTGCTTACTTCTTTCTGGCAAAAAGCACTAGCCGCAGTGGGCTTACAACGCCAGGCCCAGGCCTTGCAGCAGGGAATAAACGGGGGCATTTTGAAACGCTTCTTGCCCGCGGTGGCCACCTACGCGGTGTTGTACCTCAGCATTTGCCTGCTGCTGTTGCGGCTGCTGCTCCCCACGCCGGCCCAGTGGCGGCTGGCGCTGCGGCTCTATGCGGGCGCGTTGGCCGTGTATGCGGCCATGGTGCTGCTAAATAAGCTGACCGGCAACGCGGCCTGGGGCTACCGCCTCAGCCGCCACCTGCTGGACTTTATCGTCAGCCCGCTACCAGTGGCCGCGCTAGTGGTACTATTCAAATCGGGCCTGGGCGCCGCCGCTGGAATTTCAGCTCAACGCACGCCTTAAAATAAAAAAGCCTCCTGTATGGGAGGCTTTTCTATTGTACCAGAGACGGGAGTACCAAATACCATAACCAACCCAAGTCAAAACTGATAAAACACCGGCTGATTCAGCAAAAAACGCCTTTTATTGGTTCAGGGGCCTGTTGCTTTAAAGAAGTGATGTGTGTGCTTTACGGAATGTTTGTACCCCAGGCTGTACCCAACCCTAGCACTTAGCTACCTTCACGTCAGCATCAACTCCCAGTTCATGGCGACCGTCTCGTTTCACCTCAAGGACCCCAAGGCCGAAAAACCAACGACCATTTACATCTGGTTTAACCCCCAGAACGGGAACGACAGGGTCCGCATCTATACCGGTGAGAAAATCCTGCCCATATATTGGGCCGGCGGTGATGTGCAACAGGCCCGCGTCAAGGGCCGGGACATCGACGCTGAACTCAAGCGCACTCACGAAACGCTGAACCTCAACCTTGCCCGGATGAGCAAGCGCCTGCTGGCCTGCTGGAACGAGTGTCGCAGCCAGGACACCCTGCCAAGTGCCGCCCAACTCCGGGAAGCCATTGAACCGGAAGCAGCACCCGCAGCACCCGCCCCGCCGCCGCGCCCTCTTATCGACCTGCTGGCTTACAAGGAACGACATGCCATAACCCGCCGGCCCAACACGGTGAAAGCTATCGGCACGCTCTACAACCACCTGGACCGCTATGAACAGCACAGGGGCAAAACTTTAACCTACGAGGGCTTCACGAAGAAATTCTGGGACGATTTTGCTGCCTACCTCCTCGACACGGCCCGGCTGCAAGACAACAGCATCGCCAAGCTCCTTGCTCATTTGAAACACTTCCTGGGGGATGCCCACGAGTCAGGGCATACGACATTGCAGGACTACAAGCGCTGGCACTGGAAGCGCCAAGACCCGGACGTGCTGGCCCTCACCCGAGCCGAATTATCCGCCCTGGAGCGGGTCGACTTGTCCGGCCTGAGCGACACGGACCGGCTGGAGAATGCGCGTGCTTTGTTTCTCATCAGCTGCTACACCGGCCTGCGATTTTCCGACGTAGCTGCCCTGCGGCCGGAGCACCAGAATGGAGAGTGGCTGGAGCTGCGGGCCCAGAAGACCAAGGAGAAGCTCACCATCCCGCTCCGTGGTAACCCAGCCGTACCGCTGCTGGCCCGGCTTTGGGCGGGCCTAGTGCACCCCATCGCCAACCAGAATTTGAATGCTTATATCAAGGACGTCGCCCGGCTTGCGGGCATCGACACTCCTACCAATCATGATGAGCACCGGGGAAGCCTGCACACCAGCACCACCCATCCCAAGTACGAGCTCATCAGCACCCACACGGGTCGGCGCACCTTCGTTACCCTTTCGCTCGAGGGGCGCTTGAGCTGGGAAACGATTATGAAAGCTACCGGACACAAGGACTTCAAATCCTTTCGACGTTACATCCAGGTAACGTCAGATAGGTTGCTGACAGAATTTGCTAGTGTATGGAGCAAACAGGAACACGCCACGAGTAATGTCTTACCCGGGGGCAGCCCCTTGCCAGGCACCGCCTGAACAAGGCCGTAGGCGTTTTAGGGATGAGCCCTAATATGGAACTACATTCGCAGTTCTACCGCCGCCCTTTCCTTTCATGCTTACCCCTGAACAGCACGCTCGCCAGCTCATCGACGCCCAACTTGCCCTCGCCGGCTGGCTCGTGCAGGACTACAAGCAGATAAACTTAGGAGCGGGTGCCGGTGTGGCAGTCCGGGAGTACCCCACCGACTCGGGCCCGGCGGACTACGCCCTGCTGGTGGACCGCAAACTGGTGGGCATCGTGGAGGCCAAGCGGGAAGGCACCTCGCTTACTGCCGTGGCCGAGCAGACGGCCCGCTACCAGGCCAGCGCCACCAAGCACGCCCAGCGGGTGGCCGACCAGCTCCCCTTCGGTTATGAGGCCAACGGTCAGGAAATTCGTTTCGCCGATGCCCGCGACCCGGAGCCACGCTCCCGGCCGGTGTTCGGCTTTCACCGGCCTGAGACCCTGCGCGGGTGGACCCGGCAAATTGGTACGCTGCGGGCGCGGCTGCGTACCCTGCCGGCCGTTACCACCGCCGGCCTGCGCGACTGCCAGATTGAAGCCCTGCGCAACCTCGACGTGAGCCTGAAGGACGACCGGCCCCGGGCGCTCATTCAGATGGCCACGGGCTCGGGGAAGACCTTTACGGCGGTGTCGTTCATCTACCGGCTCATCAAGTTTGCGGGGGCCAAGCGCATCCTATTTCTGGTGGACCGGGGCAACCTGGGGCGACAGACCCTGCAGGAGTTTCAGCAGTACACGGCCCCGGACGACGGGCGCAAGTTCACGGAGCTCTACAACGTGCAGCACCTGACCAGCAACCAGCTCGACACGGTGAGCAAGGTCACCATCACCACCATCCAGCGGCTCTACTCGATGCTGCGGGGCGAGGCCGAGTTCGACGCGGGCAACGAGGAGCGGTCGGGCTTCGAGCTGAACGGCGAGGCGCCGCAGCGGCCCCGCGAGGTGGCCTACAACCCGGCCCTGCCGCCCGAGGGCTACGACTTCGTGGTGATTGACGAGTGCCACCGCTCCATCTACAACGTGTGGCAGCAGGTGCTCGAATACTTCGACGCCCACCTCATCGGCCTGACGGCCACGCCGGCCAAGCAGACCTTCGGCTTCTTCAACCAGAACCTGGTGATGGAGTACAGCCACGAGCGGGCCGTGGTCGACGGGGTGAACGTGGGCTCCGACGTGTTCCGCATCGAGACCGAAATCACGGCCCAGGGCTCGCGGGTGGAAAAGGGCAGCGCCGTGAAGCGCATGGAGCGCCAGACCCGCAAGCGCCGCTGGGAAACGCTCGACGACGACTTGGTGTACACCGGCACGCAGCTCGACCGCTCGGTGACGACGCCCGACCAGATTCGCACGGTGCTCACGAAGTGGAAATCCAGCCTGTTCACGGAGCTGTTTCCGGGGCGCGAAATCGTCCCCAAGACCTTGATATTCGCCAAGAGCGACCACCACGCCGACGAAATCGTGGAGCTGGTGCGCGAGCTGTTCGGCAAGGGCAACGACTTCTGCAAGAAAATCACCTACGGCTCCGACGAGAACGCCGACACGCTGATTCGCAAGTTCCGCAACGAGTACAACCCGCGGGTGGCGGTGACGGTGGACATGATTTCGACCGGCACCGACATCAAGCCCCTGGAGTGCCTGCTCTTCTTGCGCGACGTGCGCAGCCGGGTGTACTTCGACCAGATGAAGGGGCGCGGCACGCGCGTCATCAGCCCCTCCGACCTGGAGACGGTGACGAGCGACGCCGGCGCCAAAACTCGTTTCGTGATTGTGGACGCGGTGGGCGTGACCGACTCGGTGAAGAAAGACACCGAAAGCGTGGAGCGCCTCGGCGGCCTGGGCTTCGAGAAGCTGCTACACGCCGTGGCCCAGGGCAACCACGACCCGGCCCAGCTGCGCAGCCTGGCAACCCGCCTGGCCCGGCTCGACCGCCAGCTCACGCCTGACGACCGCGCCGCCGTGCAAACCCAGACCGGCGGGACCACCGTGCAACAGCTCGCCGCCCGCCTCTACGACGCCGTGGACCCCGTGCGCCAAGAAGCCGAAGCCCAGCGCGTGGCCGCGGCCGAAGCCCACGCCGCCGGCCAGCCCGCCCCCGGCGAGCCGGGTAGCGCCCTCGACGAGCCCACCGACGCCCACTGGCAGCAGGCCGTGGAGGCCCTCACCGAGCGGGCCGTACACCTGTTCGACGACCCGGCCTTGCGCACGCTGCTCACCAAGGTGCACGCCCAGCACGACCTCATCATCGACCTGGTGAGCCAGGACCGGGTGCTGGCGGCGGGCTTCGAGAGCCGCACCTCGCCCGAAGCCGCGCAGGAGGCGCTGGCCCGGCAGCGAGTCGACAAGTTTCAGGCCTTCATCGAAGCGCACAAAGATGAAATCACGGCCTTGCAGCTGCTGCACAACCGGCCCTACGCTCGCCGGGCCGTTACCTTTGCCCAGATTCGGGAGCTGGCCCTGGCCCTGCGCCTCGACCACCCGGAACTGACGCCCGAAGGCATCTGGGCGGCCTACGAGCAGCTGGAAAAGGCGCGAGTGCGCGGGGCCGGCCCCAAAACCCTGCTCACCAACCTCATCAGCCTCGTGCGCTTTGCCCTGCACCAGACCGAAACGCTGACGGCCTACCCGCTGGGCGTGGACGAGCGGTTCGGGGCGTGGCTGGCGGCGCAGCAGCAGGCCGGCCGCACGTTCACGGAGGAGCAACAGCGCTGGCTCACAATGATGAAGGAGAAGGTGGCCACCTCCCTGAGCGTGGAGGCCGAAGACTTTACGATGCCGCCCTTCGTGGACCAGGGCGGCTACGCCCGCGCCAAACAGGTGTTCGGGGCAGATTTGAATCAGCTGGTGGCCGAATTAAACGAGGCCCTGGCCGCGTAGGAAACGTAAGAAATGGAAGAGCAGCAGGAGTTACCGAACAGTTGGGCAAGAACTAGTATAGGCCAAATTTTCAAGGTCTTAGTAGGGGCCACCCCTAGCAGGTCAAATCAAGATTACTGGACAGGTGGTATTCCTTGGATTAGCAGCGGCGAGGTTGCTTTCTGCAGAATCAAAACAGCCCGTGAGTTTATTTCCGAGCAGGGTCTAGCAAATTCATCTACTTCAATCCATCCACGGGGCACTGTGCTAATCGGGATGATAGGTGAAGGGAAAACGCGTGGACAGGTTGCCATCCTTGATATTGAAGCCTGTAACAATCAAAATTCAGCTGCGATTCGGGTTTCTGAGACAGAGGTCAGTCCCGAGTTTGTTTATTACTACTTGTTAGGTAGCTACCACAAGACAAGGCGTACTTCATCTGGCAATAATCAGCCAGCTTTAAATAAAGAGAGGGTGCGGCAAATGGAAATGCCCTTAGCGCCCCTGCCCGAGCAGCGCCGCATCGTGGCGAAGCTGGAGGAGCTATTTAGCAAGCTGGATGCAGGCGTAGCGACCGTGCGCCGCACCCAGGCCCTGCTGAAACGCTACCGCCAGTCGGTGCTGCACGCGGCCGTGACTGGCGAACTTACCCGCGCCTGGCGCGAGGCCCACCCCGCCCCCACCGAAACCGGCGCCGCCCTGCTGGCCCGCATCCGCGCCGAGCGCCGGGCGCAGTGGGAAGCCGCCCAGGTGGCCAAGCGCGGCGGGCAGCTGCCGTTGGGCGAGGGATGGAAATCGAAGTATGTTGAGCCGGAAGCGGTAGATGCTTCCGAGCTTCCGGAGCTGCCGTCGGGCTGGGCTTGGACCACGGTGGAGCAGCTTGGGGTTATAGGAGAGCAAACAGTGATGACAGGACCGTTCGGCACTTCCTTAGGGACGAGTGATTTTGTCACTTCTGGAGTACCAGTCTTAACTATTGGCTGCTTGACAGAAGGCGGCATTAAGTTGAATAAAGCAGTCCATATCACTGAAGAAAAAGCAGCTGGGCTTGAGCGCTACCGGCTGAAAAAAGGAGATTTGCTTTTCTCGCGCATGGCATCTGTTGGGAGAGCTGGTTTTGTTACGAGTGAGCTTGATGGCATTCTCTTCAATTATCACATCATGCGCTTAAGGCTGGATGCCGAGACCATAACCCCTTTCTTTTTCCTCTACTATGTCCGTGGAGCCCGCGAAGTCGTCAGTTATTTGCTCCGTGTGAATCATGGTGCCACGAGGGACGGAATCAACACAGAGCAGTTATTAAACCTGCCCGTTTGCTTGCCGCCCATCGCCGAGCAAATAGAAATCATAGCCGAAGTAGAGCGCCGCCTCACCGTGCTCGATGCGCTGAGCAAGACCCTCACCGACGAGCTGAAACGCGCCGAGCGCCTGCGCCAGAGCATCCTGCACCGGGCTTTCACCGGCCGCCTTGTGCCCCAAGATGCCACCGACGAGCCGGCCACGGTGCTGCTGGCGCGGCTCCGGAACGAATCCACGGCCCCGCCGAAAGCGCGCAAGGCCCGGGAGCCCAAAGCCTCGCCGGCATCAAAACAACTCCCCATGCCCTTGTAGGCGCGTGCCTGCTTCTGGTTACCTCATCCTACCCCACTCCATGCGTCTTTCAACCCTTCTGGTCCTGGCCTTGCTGCTGGCTCCGTTTCGCGGCTTCTGCCAGAGCTACTCCTCGCTGCGCTCGCATTTCGTGGGTGCCCTGTTTAGCGACGACGCTGGCCGGTACAAGCACGATGTCGAGTCGTTCATCGGCGACCCCGAAAACGCGGCGCAGAAAGCCGATGCGGAGGCGCTGCTGTCGGTATTCAAGCTGCTGAACGACGACACCAGCGAGCAGCCCTACGTGTGCCAATTCAACCAGGCCATGCGCGAGGTGGGGCTAACGTATAGCGCCGCGGCCACGACCAACCCCTACCTGCAAATCCTCAAGGTGAAGGTGAACGGCCGCTACGTGGTAATTCTGAAAAACACCCACCGGCAAAGCGGCTACATGGCCAACTTCACCGGCGCCTCGCTCGACAAAACCAGCACCGCGCGCATCAGCCGCGGCATCGGCCTCTACAGCTGCGCCCGCATGACCCGCACCGACAAGCCCTTCTCCTACGCCTACGCCGGCGCCAAGAAGAGCGAGTACCTCTCCAACGAAACCGTCCCCTGCCCGTAGCGGCAGCCCCTCATCACCGGTCCCCATGCGGGGCCACCCCTCTTTGCCACCTACTCCCATGCGCCAGCCAACCCCGAATGCCACCGCCCAATCCCTCGTCCAGCGCGTCTGGGGCTACGCCACCGTGCTCCGCGACGACGGCGTGGGCTACGGCGACTACGTCGAGCAAATTACCTACCTGCTGTTCCTGAAGATGGCCGACGAGCAGGCCGGCGCCCCCAACGCCCCGGCCGTGCCAGAAGGAAAGGACTGGGCCAGCCTGCGCCACCTCGAAGGCGACGCGCTGGAGGTGCAGTACCGCCACCTGCTCACCGACCTGGGCAAGGAGCCCGGCATGCTGGGCGTCATCTTTAAGAAGGCCCAGAACAAGATTCAGAACCCCGCCCGCCTCAAGCACCTGCTGGCTTTGATTGACCGCGAGAACTGGTCGGGCCTGGGCTTCGACGTGAAGGGCGAGATTTACGAAGGCTTGCTGCAGAAGAACGCCGAGGACGTGAAGGGCGGCGCCGGCCAGTACTTCACCCCGCGCCCGCTCATCCAGGCCATCGTGGAAGCCGTGGCCCCCGCCCCGGGCCAGACCATTTGCGACCCGGCCTGCGGCACGGCCGGCTTCCTGCTGGTGGCCCGCGACTACCTCGTCGACACCTACGGCAAGGACTTGGACCGCGAGCAGCTCAGGTTCCTGCGCGACCACACCTTCCACGGCACCGACATCGTGGACTCGGTGGTGCGCCTGGCCGCCATGAACCTGTACCTGCACGGCGTGGGCTCCACCGAAAGCCCGGTGCAAAACCGCGACTCCCTCCTCTCCGACCCCGGCGAGCGCTACGACTTCATCCTGGCCAACCCGCCCTTCGGCAAGAAGAGCAGCATCACGGTGATGAGCGAGGAAGGCCAGACCAGCAAGGACACGCTCAGCTACGAGCGCACCGACTTTGTGGCCACCACCAGCAACAAGCAGCTCAACTTCGTCCAGCACATCTACACCATCCTCAAGGTGGGCGGCACGGCCGCCGTGGTGCTGCCCGACAACGTGCTGTTTGAGGGCGGGGCCGGCGAAACCATCCGCCGCAAGCTGCTGCAAGATTGCAACGTGCACACCCTGCTGCGCCTGCCCACGGGCATCTTCTACGCCCAGGGCGTGAAGGCCAACGTCATTTTCTTCGAGAAGCGCGCCGCCGCCGAGCAGGCCCAGACCAAGGAGCTGTGGGTGTACGACCTGCGCACCAACCAGCACTTCACCCCCAAGGGAAACCCGCTCACGCTGGCCCACCTGCAGGACTTCATCGCCTGCTACGGCAAGCCGGGCCAGCGGGCCCAGCGCCAGGAGACCGAGCAGTTCCACCGCTACGAGCTGGCCCAGCTGCTGGCCCGCGACAAGGTGAACCTCGACATCTTCTGGCTAAAGGACGACGCCCTCGAAGACAGCGCCACCCTGCCCGCCCCCGACGTGCTGGCCCTGGAAATCACCGAGAACCTACAGGCCGCGCTGGCGCAGTTCGCCAGCATCGCCGAGGAGCTGGAAGCAACCGAGTAGGCTTCGGTTCTGGAATGTCGCCACGAGTAGAGCTTTTTTCTATTCGTGGCGGCGTTTTCATTTGCCACCACCCAGCAAACGCCGGGCGGGAAGCGGGAAACCCGGCAACCCATTAACAGTTCAACCAACTGTAATTAAGGGTTTTATAATCTTTTTTGTGAAAAGGAGAAAAGCTACGGTAACGGGGCCGTTGGGGTTGCCGTAAAGGCGGCCATGAAACTAATGACGCGTCCTCTACCCGCAGGAATCACGCCTTCGACCTTCGCAAAAAAAGCTGGTGAGCAACCATTTCACGGGTTCACCAAGTGGCTGAACCTCATCATTCCGCTACTCGAGGAACTGGACCGGTATGCACGCCTGGCAGCCCGCGAAGAGTACGAGTTGCTGCTGGCAGAGAAGGCCGCGGCAGCCGTGGAAGCCGACCAGAATGACCAAGTCTTGACTGTGAACGAAGCCGCGCAGTTGCTGGGGCTAAGCCCGCAAACTGTTTACGAGTGGGTCAAGGCGGGGAAGCTCCAGGGCTTCAAAGCTGGTCGCGAGGTACGCGTCAAACGGGGCCACGTGCTGGCTGCATTGAAACTGCAAACCCAACCCAATGGGCGACGCAAATACGGGCGCTGCACCACGGGCCGCCCCAGAAAAGCTGGCTAATCTTCGTGGTGCGTGCCCGCTACTCGCCCGCGACAAAGGTTGTTCCCACCCACCACTTGTGGTCGTGGTTAACAGAGTCAGCATCGGTTCCCGCTTCTGGTCAACCCCCGGTACTACCCCTAGCAAGTACAAAACTTAACAGTTCCCGAACCGGGAATAACGGGTTTTTATTGCGGATACAACTGATTTTTTGGTGCCGTTCTGGCAAGGCGTCACCAGTTAAAAACCCTGTGTGGAGTGCATCGGACGACAAACAGGTGCCGAAGGCTAGCCGGGCAACCTAAAAAGCCTGGGTTTGGGGCCCCCGCCCCTGCTGCCTAAGTATCCCCCTCCTCCTCCGCCCGCCCCCTTGGGGCCTCCATCTGTGGTGGGTACCCCAAGTTTTTTTCAAAAATTCTGAGTGCGACATATCGAGTGAGTATAGTAGTAGACTGCTACGTCCAAGTGACTTCGGCAAGCCCTTACCAGTGGCTACCAGGCACTGGTCCCGACGCAAAACGACCGGTGGCATGGACGGCTGGGCCCGGGCCTATGACCGCATGCGCCCCGATTTCAAGCTCACCGAGCCCCAGGCCCGTGGGACGGTCAAGGCGGTGCGCAGCGAGGACCAGCTCAAGCAGCTCGACCACCAGGACGGCAAGGTCAAGTAGACGCTCGGAGGCTACACCCTAGCCCGCATCAAGGGGTCTTCCCCATCTACTAGCAGCAGCCCACCAAAACCAAGTAGCCCCCGCCCGGTGGTTCCCACCTCCCCGCCGCCCTCACGACCTCGTTCTTTTTGAGGGTGAGCGGGGGCCACTACCCCAGGTACCACAACCTGGTTTACACTTTTTGCCAAAAAAAACAGCTCGTAACTACCTGGGCATGTACTACTTAAAAATGGAAATTCATCAAGTGTATCGTGATAAGGGAAGAATGAAAGGGGAGCCTTATCCTGGAGCCTGGTGGGAGAACCTGGAGGGGAAGGGGACTGGGAAGACCGGGAAGTGGGGAACCTGGTGGGGAGCCAGTGGAGCACATGAAAAGTGGAACCTGAATACCACGGAAATGAAAAGGCTTCCAGAACTACCGCGCGCGCCCGCGCCCACGAGAGAGAGGTTTTTCGCTTTTTTTAGCTCAACTGGAAAACGACACCTCGGTCGGCGTATTTACCCCCGAAGGCCCCCGGGGCTTTCCGAGAAGACCAGACTCGCAAACATCGGCCGGGGCTGGGGGAGGTTTGGTTTTGGTCCTCCACCAGCGCTTCACCCCGCTCCACCAACAACGCCGGCCGTGGAACGCCGGAGACCCCCTGAACCCAGCACCAAAGCCTTAGACCCCGTGGCCTACGTTTCCACCTTTACCTTCAATCCCCGGCCGCTCTACGTGCCCGGCATGCTGGCCGACCTCCCGGGCTACCTCCGCGCCAACGGCTGGACCGAGCCCCAGATTCTCCACCACCAGGACAAGGTGGCCTACATCCTCGACTGCATCATCACGGCCCCGGTCTACGACGTCCGCTACTCCCAGGGCGACTTCGTCAACATCAGCTACAACTGGCTGGTCCAGCAGCTCGGTGCCCGCTACACCAAGCTGGTGCTCACCTTGCTCAAGGATTCCGGCGTCATTGACTGCGACTACCGGTACTGGAACGGCCAGGGCGTGGACGGTGCGGGCAAGAACCTGGGCTACTGCATCACCTCCACCTACGTCGGCAAGCCCGTCGGCGTGCTAATCTACAAACAGGAAACCTTCGGCAAGAAGCTCTGGGACCAGCGCCACGACGAAGAGCACCAGCTCAAGAAGGACCGCTTCCTTAACCGCATCCACCGCGACATGAAAGAACTCCGCCTCGATTTCACCCCGGCCCGGGACCTCAACGAGCGCATCTACGACACGACGCTCGAATTTATCGTCGCCCACCGGGCCACGGTCGATAAGACCAAGGTGACCAAGAAAGCCTACGCCGCGCTGCTCGACGCTGCCTTCGAGGCCGACGAGCTGCATATCCAGCTGCCCAGCCGCGCGAAGCTGCGCAAGGTGCTCCTCCCCCGCCAGCTGAAGAACCGCGAGCAGCACGAGCCGGAGACCACCATCTACGCTGTGCTCAAGGCCCGGGCACTCGACGCCTACACCTCCAACCTCGTGGCCCTGGAAAAGCTCCGCAACCTCCAGCTCAAGCCACCCACCCGGCCCATCAAAGGCTCGCGGGTCTACACGGCGCTCACCAACCTGGCCAGTTGCTTCCGCCAGTTTCTCTACCACGCCGACGCCCCGGCCGAGGTGCTCGTCAACATCGACATTAAGAACTCCCAGCCCTTCATGCTGAATCTGCTGCTCGCCGACAAGTACCGCTACCAGGAGCTGCCGGCAGACGCCGAGCACTACATGGACCTCACGGCCTCCGGCAAGTTTTACGAGCACGTGGCCGCCGCTATGAAGATACCCATGCGTAACAAGCGCGAGCGCCGCGAGTTCAAGGGCTGGTTTTTCGCCAGCTTGTTCTTCTGCAAAAACCAGCACACCGTGGCCGGCAAGTGCGGCAAGTGGTTCGAGGAGCACTTCCCCAACGTCTACCAGCTCATCCGCGACATGAAGTTCGCCCGGTACCAGGACCTGGCCGACGCCATGCAGAAGCGCGAAGCCTCGGTCATCCTCGACACAGTGCTTAAGGCCCTCCACGCCAACAAGGTCTGGGCCGCCACCATCCACGACTCGGTCGTCTGCCGCCCCGACGACGCGGCCCTCGTCAGGGAACTCGTGGAAGAAGCCTTCCGCCTCAAGGCTGGCATCGTCCCCGGCCTTGACGTGGAGCCCCTGCAAAAGTAACCCCGGGCCCGGAGTAGACCCCGAACGCTAAAGTGTGCTAATGGAGGCGCTCGCGCAACAAAAGTGCGTGGAAGATAGAGTGCAGGAATAAATTAGACGCTCCTAGGTTAACCTAAGATTTGAGAGAACTTCAGTTCCGGCTGAAAAAATAACGCCTGACAAGTCCCGGGAGTTAAGCCGTCTATCCCCCTTTCGTGTCATAGCGCCGCAAATCAGTGGGCACTACTTTTGCCCCATGCAAAACAGGCTCCCTTTGGCCATCATCGAAGACCAGACCCCCATCCGGGAAATGCTGCAGCAGTACCTGGGCGCCCAGCCCGAGTTCGAGTGCGTGCTGGCGGCAAATTCGGTGGAGGACTTCTTCCAGCAGCTGCCCGCCCTGGGCACGCTGCCGGCGCTGGTGCTCTCGGACGTGGGCCTGCCCGGCCGCTCGGGCATCGAGGGGTTGCCACTCATCCTGGCGCGGCTGCCGGAGGCGCAGGTGCTCATGCTAAGCGTGTACACCGATGCGCCCCGCGTGTTCGAGGCCATTTGCGCCGGGGCGGTGGGCTACTTGGTGAAAAACACGCCGCTGCCCGTCCTCAAGGCCCACTTGCTGGAGGTGGCCGGCGGCGGCTCGCCCATGTCGCCGGCCGTGGCGCGGCACGTCCTGCAGGCATTTCGGCGACAGCCGCCGGTGGCGGTGGCGGCCACGGCCACGGCCCGCCTCACAGCCCGCGAGCAGGAGGTGGTGACGGCCGTGGAGGAAGGGCTGAGCTACAAGCTCATCGCCGATACCTTCAGCATCAGCCACGAAACGGTTAAAAACCACCTGCGGGCCGTGTACCGCAAGCTGCACATCAACTCGAAAGGCGAGCTGCTGGCGCTAGCCCTGAAGCGGCGCGGATAGGTCCGCTAGGCTAGCCGCTAGCAAGGGCTGTTGAACTCGCCCACGGCCGGGGCGCACGCCCCGCAGCCTGACCGCGAACAAGCCCTGATTCTGACTGGCCAGCAAGGGGCAGTTGGCGCGAAAGCTGAGCGTTATTTGTACCCAACTTTCAACGCCCGACCTGCATGCTGACGAAGCTAATAACAATCTTGCGGTGGCTGGTGGGCAGCTGGCTGTTGCTGGCCGGTCCGGTCGCGAGGACCCAGCCGCTGGAGCAGCAGCCCGACCGCGTTCTGAGCACGGTGGGGGTCCGCGACTTGAGCAGCGACCCGGCGGGTTTCGCCTGGGTGGCCGCTCGGCAGGGAATGTTTCGCTACGACGGCCGGCAGTTGGTGCCCCTCAACCAACTGGTGCGGCAAGGGCCCCGTCTGAGCGGCGAAGCCTACCGGGTGGTGGCCGATTCGGCCGGCACGGTGTGGGTGGGCATGCACGACGGGCTGTACGCGTTTGTGCCCGCGAGCGGCGAGCTGCGCCGGGTGCCGCTGCCCCGCTTAACGGGGCGACACGGCCACATCAACGCCTTGCTGTTGTACCGGGGGGCGCTGTGGTTTGGCCGGGGGCTGGACCCCTGCCAGCTGTTCCGGCTGCCGCTCCGGCGGCCCCGACAGCCCGCGCGGCTGGTGTGGCAGTACCCGCAGGGCTTGATAGCAGCCATAGAGCCCGATTCGGCGGGGCAGCTCCTGCTGTTCAGCTTTGAGCGCAGCTGGCGGCTGATGCCGGGTGGCTCGGCCCAACTTCTGGCCAACCACAGCCGGCGCTACCGGGTGCTGAAGGCCGATAACGCGCGCCGGACGCAGTTGGCCACTCACCCGCTGCGCCTGCCCCACGGCCCCTACTTCTTGACCGACAGCGTGCTCTATGAACGCCGGCCGCAGCGGCCGGCGCGGGTGCTGGCCCGCTGGCTCCGCAACAGTTCCTCCGCGGCCGTGCCCCGCCTGAACGTGCTGGAGCTGGACAGCACCTGGTACTGGCTGGGCAGCGGCGAGCTGCTGGCGTTGTCCATCCGGCGGCAGCGGCAGCCGCCCGGGCTGCAGCACTACCCCCTGCCCCTGGCCCGCGAGTGGAACGGCTGGCTGTGCTTCAACCGGGACCGCACGGGGCTGTGGGCGTTTGCCGAAGGCATGCCGGGGGTTTTTAAGTTGCGGCCCCGACGGGCGCCCATTCAGGTGCTGCCCGTGGCCGGGGGGCAGCGCCTGAGCACCCGCACCATTAGCCGGCTGGCCGATGGCCGGCTGCTGGTGGGCAGCTACTCGGGCACGTTTACGCAGGCGGCCGACAGCCCGCTGGCCCCCCTGCGCCGCTGGCGCGGCGAGGCCCCCGGCCAGGTTTGGTACTGCAGCTTGCGCCTGCCCGATGCGCGCCTGGTCGTGGGGTTTGAAAACGGAAGGAGCGTCGGGCTGCTGACCGGGCGACGGTTTCAGGAAATCGCGTGGGCCGGCCTCCACCCCGACCCCACGGGCAAAACCATCTTTTGCCTGCTACGCGACCGGGCCGGGCGGCTGTGGGCGGGCGGGCAGCAGGGCCTGTTTGAGCTCGACCTGGCCCGCCACACGCGCACGCGCTACCGCGAAGGCGACCCCGCCTGGCCCTTGCACCGCTGCGAGATTGAGGCCCTGAGCGAAGGCGCGAACGGCGAGCTGTGGCTGGCTACCAACCGGGGGCTGTACTGCCTGCAGCCGGCCACCGGCGCCCTGCGCCACTACGGCCCCGACGAGGCGCCGCCCTACCGGCTGCCCACCGGCCTGCTGCGCTGCGTGCTGGCCGCGCACCCCGACAGCGTGTGGGTGGGCACCCTCGACGCCGGCCTGCTGCTGCTGCACCCGCGGCGGGGCGTGCAGCGGCAGCTCACGCTGGGCCGGGGGCTACCCAGCGAAGCGGTGGCGTTTGTGCTGGCCCCCCGGCCGGGGCGGGTGCTGTGGGTGGGCACCCACAACGGCTTGGTGCGCTACGACCCCCGTACCGGGAGGCGCAGCGACCTAACCACTGCCAAAGGGCTGGCGACCAACGAACTGAACCGCCAATCGGGCTGGTACGACTCGGTGCGGCAGCGCCTGTACGTGGGCGGGGTGGGCGGGCTAAGCGTCCTAGAGCTTCAGGACCTGACCGTTGCTGAGTACCAGCCCCGGCTGCTGCTCACCGGCCTCACCCAGCACCACGCCCAGCCCGACACCATCCGCACCGATTATTTGGCCGGCACCCTGCCCCAGGGCCTGGAGCTGGCCCCCGGCGATGCCTTTGCGGACCTGGCGCTGAGTTTCAGCGATGACACCGGCCCCGAGCTGGGACGCTTCGCGTACCGCCTGCGGGGCACGCGGCCCGCGCCCTGGCAGGAGCTGGGCACCAGCAACCGCCTGCGCCTGCAAGGGCTGGAACCGGGCGACTACACGCTCGAAATCCGGGGCGAAACCGAACTGGGCACGCCCGCCCGCAACGTCCTGCGCGTGCCGGTGCGGGCGCGCACCTACTGGTGGCGGCGGCCCGGCGTGTGGGCCGCCCTCACGGGCCTGCTGCTGGCGGCGGCCGTGGGCGGGGTGTACCGGTGGCAGCAGCGCCGCAGCCGGCGGCGCGAGCGGTACTGGGCAGCCGAACACGCCCTGCGCCAGCGCATCGCCGCCGACCTGCATGACGACGTGGGCAACCTGCTCACCCAAATCAGCATGCACAGCGACCTGCTGCGCGAAACGCCCCACACCCCGGCCCAGACCCGGGCCCGGCTCGACGCCCTGGCCCTCGCCTCCCGCCAGGCTGCCCAGCAAATGAGCGACGTGGTATGGAGCCTCGACGCCGGGCCACTGCGCCTCGGCCAGCTGCTGGACCGCATGCGTGACCACGCCCAGGAGGTGCTGCCACCTGCCGGCCTCGACGTACAATTCCGCGTTGTCCCCGACCTGCCCGACCCGGTGTTGGACCCAGCCCTGCTCCACAACTTCTACCTCATCTACAAGGAAGCCCTGCACAACGTGGTCAAGCACGCCCGCGCCACCACAGTTACGGTGCAGCTGGTGGCGGATGCGGCCGGCCTCACGCTCAGCGTGGCCGACGACGGCCGTGGCCACGACGGCCGCCCCCGCCCCGGCGGCCGCGGCCTGACCAACATGCAGGCCCGCGCCCGGGTCGTGGGCGGCACCGTGCGCTACGAGCCGTTGGCAACGGGCTTCGCGGTGGTAGTGACAGTACCGCTGGCTGGGTAGCCGCCCGGCTTCCCGGCCAGCCAGGCCCTGGCTTGCCCACGAGGCGAGGTAAGCCGGGGTGTCACGCACCAGCGACTCCCTCGCGAGCTCCTGCCTCTCCGCCGAGGGACCAGCACAGGAACTTACATGGGCGACCTCGAGCAGCAGCCCTTCTCGAAATGTGCTCAATTGCATCGTGCCGTAAAATTTTATTTTCAAATAATTGCATTTGGTTTGCACCCGGCCGTCTTGGGAAGCCGGGCGTTTTGCGTGCGGCCAGGCACGATCTTCCCGTCAAAATACTATAATTTCCTGGTTTTTCGCATGACACCAACGTGTCATACCGTGCCCTTGTCGTGGCCGGTAGCTTTGTAGAATTATTGGATGGGATTGTGTTGCCCAGCCGCTACTTCTTGCAAATCAGCAAAATCTTCACTTTTTCTCCAACTGCATGAGTACACGCTACTCTCCGGCCGCTACCTGCGGCACCGATGCAGCGACGGCTCCCGCCTCCCACGGCACCGATGCAGCATCGCTTCCTGCTTCCCGCGGCGTCGGTGCCTCGTCGGCTTCCGCCACTCTGGCTTTTCTCCCCCGCGCCGCCCGCCACCAGCTCTGGCACCTGAACAGCTCCCTGCGCCGGTCGCTGCTGGGCCTGCTGTTGCTGGAGGCCCCACTAGGCCACTTACCCAGACCCAGACCCGCACTAGGCGCTACGGCTACTGCTGGCGAATAACTATCTCTTAATCAGCAACTTTTAGTTTTCCTACCCCCCTCAATTTATGCCAACACCCTTACCATCCTTGCGCAGCATCCGCTGCTTTTCGGCCTACAGGCTATGGCTGCTGCTTGCGGCGCTGCTGCCGGTGGCGGCGCGGGCCCAGGCCCCTGCCATCACAGGCTTTACGCCCACTAGCGGGCCGGCCGGCACCAGCGTCAGTGTGACGGGCACCGACCTGAGCGGGGTAACCGCCGTGGCCGTGAACGGCACAGCGGGCACCCTCACCAGCACGGGCACGGCCCTGGGTTTCACCTTCGCGCCGGGCGTGGGCTCCACCAGCGGGGCCCTCACGCTGGCCACGGCCAGCGGCGGGGCCACCTCGGCCCCCAACCCCGTGCTGCGCCTGCAAGGCACCGGCGGCACCAGCTCCGACAACACGGTGTACATCGACCAGGTGGAAATCATCGACGCCAACGGCGCGGTGGTGCCCGGGGGCGTGGCCAACGGCAGCTTCGAGAGCGGCGCCCCGGCCGCCGACATCGTGTATAACCCGACCACGGTCACGGGCTGGGCCTTTGCTAGCCCCGGCTTCAGCATCGGCAACGCGGCCATCGCCACTGCCAACAGTCCCTTCTACCCGCCCACGCCGCCCGACGGCACCCACATTGCCCTGTTTCAGCTGCGGGACGGGTACGTGGAGCAGGCCTTGAGCCTGGGCGCGGGCACCTACCGGGTGCGCTTCCTCATGGCCCAGCGCCAGTGCTGCGCCCTGCCCTACGACCAAGCCATGCGCGTGCTGATTAACGGCGTGGCCGTGGGCGCGGCCCTCACCACCAGCAGCAGCAGCTACGTGCAGGTCACGTCCCTGCCGTTCACCGTGTCCACGGCCGGTACGTTCATAGTGCCGCCGTTGCCGACGGTGGTGAGCACTTCGCCCGCGCGCAACGCCCTGGCCGCCGGGCGCGCCGCCAACGTGGCCCTGACGTATGGCCAGGCTGCGAACGCGGCCCTGGCCGCCAGCGTGCGCGTGTACTCCCAGCAGGCCGGGGGCCGCAAAGCCCTCGCCGCCACGGCCAGCGGCAACACCGTGACCCTGGACCCGAGCACCGACTTCAAGCCCGGCGAAACGGTCTACGTCACCTCGCCCGCCGGCGCGGCCAAGCCCTACGTGTACCAGTTCACGGCCCAGGCCGGCGCCGGGTCCGGCACCTTCGCCGGCACCCAGAACGTGCCCGTGGGCAGCGGCCCCCAGAGCGTGGCCGTGGGCGACGTGGACGGCGACGGCGACCTCGACCTGGTGACCGCCAACACTGGCAACAGCACGGTGAGCGTGCGCCTGAACGGGGGCGACGCCACGGGCTCGAACACGGGCGCCTTCGCCGGTGGCCAGAACGTGTCCGTCGGCGCCAGCCCCTACTGCGTGGCCCTGGCCGACGTGGACGGCGACGGCGACCTCGACCTGCTCGCGGCCAACGCCAACAACGGCAGCGGCACGGTGAGCGTGCGCCTGAACGGGGGCGACGCGACGGGCAGCAATACGGGCGTCTTCACCGGCACCCGGAACGTGCCCGTGGGCATCAACCCCTACTGCGTGGTCCTGGCCGACGTGGACGGCGACGGCGACCCCGACCTGGTGACCGCAAACGCTGGCAATACCACGGTGAGCGTGCGCCTGAACGGGGGCGACGCCACGGGCTCGAACACGGGCGTCTTCACCGGCACCCAGAACGTGCCCGTCGGCGCCAGCCCCCGCGGCGTGGCCCTGGCCGACGTGGACGGCGACGGCGACCTCGACCTGCTCGCGGCCAACGCCAACAACAACACGGTGAGCGTGCGCCTGAACGGGGGCGACGCCACAGGCTCGAATACGGGCGCCTTCTCCGGCACGCAAACCGTGCCCGTGGGCGCCAACCCCCAGAGCATGGCCGTGGCCGACGTGGACGGCGACGGCGACCTCGACCTGGTGACCGCCAACACTGGCAACAGCACGGTGAGCGTGCGCCTGAACGGGGGCGACGCCACGGGCTCGAACACGGGCGCCTTCGCCGGCACCCGGAACGTGCCCGTGGGCAGCGGCCCCTACTGCGTGGCCCTGGCCGACGTGGACGGCGACGGCGACCTGGACCTGGTGACGGCCAACATTGGCAGCAGCACGGTGAGCGTGCGCCTGAACGGGGGCGACGCCACGGGCTCGAACACGGGCGCCTTCGCCGGCACCCAGAACGTGCCCGTCGGCGCCAGCCCCCGCGGCGTGGCCCTGGCCGACGTGGACGGCGACGGCGACCTCGACCTGCTCGCGGCCAACTACAGCAGCGGCACAGTGAGCGTGCGCCTAAATCAGGAAACGGCCCCCGCTATCACTAGCTTCAGCACAAACCCGGCCGCCCCCGGCACCCTGGTCACCCTCAGCGGCACCAACCTCACTGGGGCCACGGCCCTGGTCATCAACGGAACGGCGGCTACCATCTTAAGCAACACCGGCACAGCCATCACCTTTAACGTACCGGCCGGGGCCACAGCCACCGGCAGCAGCAGCGTGGCCACGCCCGCTGGCACCGCCAATAGCGCAGCCTTCGCGGTGCTGCAAGCTCCCGTGCTGGCTGCCACGACCGGCGCTACGGCCGCCCCCGAGCAAACCGTCACCGCCGTGGACGCTGGCATGACCGTGAACGACGCCGACGGCACCACCTTGGCTTCGGCCACCGTCAGCCTCAGCAGCGGCCTGGTGCCGGCTGAGGACGTGCTGGCCTTCGTGCCCGCCGGCAACATCACCGGTGCCTACGACGCCGCCACCGGCGTGCTCAATTTGGCTTCGGCCGCGCCCTACGCCACGCTGGCCGACTGGCAGGCCGTGCTGCAAAGCATCACCTACCTCAACACCGCCGACGCCCCCACCGCCGCCGACCGCACGGTCAGCTTCGTGGTGAATGACGGTGGCCTCGACAGCAACCCCGCCACCAAGCTGGTGCAGGTGCAGGCCGTGAACGACGCCCCTGGTTCCCCGACCGACGCCGACGCGGCCCCCAACGCCGTGGCTGAGAATGCAACTCCCGGCACCCCCACGGGCCTTACCGTGACGGCCACCGACGCGGACAACGCCACCCTGACTTACAGCCTGACCGACGACGCCAACGGCCGCTTCGTCATCGACGCCACCACCGGCGTGGTGACCGTGGCCAACCGTGCCGGGCTCGACTTTGAAGTCGCGACCAGCTACACCATCACCGCCCAAGCCACCGACGGCAGCCTGACCAGCAGCGCCGCCTTCGTTATTAACGTGAGCGACGTGAACGAGGCCCCGGTAGTAGCCAACCAGTCCTACACCACCCAGGAAGACGGCGCCGCCGGCACCGTGGTGGGCACCGTGCTCGCCACCGACCCCGATGCGGGCCAGGCCCTGACCTACACACTCACGGCCGGCAACACCAACGGGGCCTTCGCCCTGGTGGGCAACCAGCTGCAAGTCGCCAATTCGGCGGCCCTCGACTACGCCGCCACGCCCAGCTTTGCCCTCACGGTAAGCGTGACCGACAACGGCACCCCCACCCTCGCCAGCACCGCCACCCTAACGGTGACCCTGACGCCTGCACCCTGCGCTGCGCCCACCAGCCTGGCCGTAGGCGGCATCGGCACGAGCACGGCCAGCGTGAGCTTCCTGGGCACCGCCACCGCCACTGGCGGCTACACCGTGCGCTACGCCACTGCGGGCCAGCCGGCCCAGTCCCTGACCAGCGCCACCTCGCCGGTGGCCTTGACCGGCCTGCTGCCCAACACTGCCTACGACGTGACCGTGACCAGCACCTGCAGCCGCACCCAAACTGCGGCTTCGACGACCGTTTCCTTCACCACGCTCTGCCAGATTCCGGCGCTGGCCGCCATAGCCAACCAAAGCGTGAACGTGGGCGCTAACGCCTGCGGTGCCTCGGTGAGCTTCTCGGCTTCGGCCAGCGGCACGCCGGCCCCGAGCGTAACTTTCACCCTCGGCGGCGCAGCCATTGCTTCGCCTTATGTGTTCCCGGTGGGCATTTCCACCATCACAGCCACGGCCAGCAGCTGTGGCGGCATCGCCACCCGCACCTTCACCGTGACGGTGACTGATAACGTGAACCCAACTATTACGGCCCCCGTGGCCAAAGTGGTATCAACCGACGCCGGCCAGTGCTCGGCCACTGGCATAGCCCTGGGCTCCCCGGTCACGGCGGATAACTGCACCGTGCAGAGCGTGACCAATAACGCCCCCGCTTCCTTTGGCAAGGGCAACACGACGGTTACCTGGACCGTGACCGACGCTTCCGGCAACACGGCCACCGCCACCCAGCTGGTGACCGTGGTCGACAACCAGGCCCCGACCATCACGGCCCCGGCCAACCTCTCGCTGGCCAACGACGCCAAAGCCTGCGCCCGCGCCCTGGCCACCGTAGCGCTGGGCACGCCCGCCGCCGCCGACAACTGCGGCACTGTGACGGTGACCAACAATGCCCCGACCAGCTTCCCAGTGGGCACCACCACCGTGACCTGGACGGTAACCGACGGCAGCAACCGCACCTCTACGGCCACGCAGCTGGTGACCATCACCAACGCCGCGCCCGTGCTGGGCGACATCGCCGGCCCCGGCGCTCCGCTGAGCATCGCGGCCGCCACGGTCTCGCTCTCGGCCAACTTCATCGACAACAACCTGACGGCGGCCACCTGGACCTGGGACGACGGCGGCACCAGCGCCGGCACCCTGAGCGGCGCCACCGTGAGCGGCAGCCACGCCTACACCACGCCCGGCGTGTACAAGGTGGGCCTGACCGTGCGCGACGCCTGTGGCCTATCGGCCACGACGTTCTACGAATACGTGGTGGTGTACGACCCCAACGGCGGCTTCGTCACCGGTCACGGCGCCATTGCCTCGCCGATGAATCCGGCCCTGCCCTTCATGCAGGTGGGCGGCACGGCCAAGTTCGGCTTTGTGGCCAAGTACGCCAAAGGTTCCACCACCCAGGTCGATGGCAACACCGGGTTTGAGTTCAAAGCCGGTAACCTGGACTTCGAAAGCACCTCCCTGACGGCGACGCGCCTGGTTATTGCCGGAGAACGCGCCAATTACAAGGGCGTGGGCACCATCAACGGCGCCGGAACCTACGGCTTCCTGGTGGCCGCCATCGACGGCGACTACAACGGCGGCACGGGCCCGGACCGGTTCCGCATCAAAATCTGGAACACGGCCACCAGCGCCGTGGTGTACGACAACCAAGCCGGGGCCGATGAGAATGACCCGGCCACGACGGCCATCAGCTACGGAGCCATCATCATCCAGACCCCAAAAAGCAGCGCCCCCGCCAATCTTGTTGAGGCGACCGAAACGGCAACCCTGACGGCCGCCACCTTCGGCGCTTACCCCAACCCGGTACACGAGCAAACCACCGCTGCCTTTGCTTTCGACCAAGACGAGGACTACGCGGTGGAAGTGTACGACGTGACGGGCCGCCTAGTGCAGCGCCTGCAAGCGGGCCACGCGGCGGCGGGCCAGCTCGTCCAGGTCACTTGGACGCCGGGCAACGCGGCCACGGGCGTGTACAGCCTGCGCTTGGTTACCAAGCACGGGGTGCAGCAGCTGCGCCTGGTCCGGCAATAAGCTGGGACTACCCGGTCGCAACAACCGCTCTACGTGGCGTTGCGGCCGGGTAACGCCAGCAAACAACGCACCGGCTGCTTGATGCTGGCGGCTCCACTCGCTTGACAGCCACCGCTGAGCACGACGGCACGCGTCAGGCGGCTATAGTTGCCCTAGCTCTTTTTGTTTTCCATTCTTACCCACCAACCCCCAACCAACATGAAGAACCAATACCTATTGACCGGTGGCCTATTAGGCCTGCTTTCAATGGCCAGCCCCGTGTTCGGCCAGAATTACGAGCAGATCGCCAAGCAGATTGTCAATACCTCCGCCGGCGTCAAGCCCGGAGAGTTGGTGATGATTACGGGCGGCCAGCATACCCTGCCGCTGATGGAAGCCGTGGCCGTGGAAGTAGCCCGCGCGGGGGGGCAACCGCGTATGCTGGTGAATACCGATAAGGTCGCGCATGCCACCACCGTGGAAATACCGGAGTCCGCGATTCAAACGTCGAAATCCAACAGCTGGACGCTAGGAGCGGATGTCCTCATCTCGCTGCCCAGTATAGATGACCCCAAGGCGGTGTCCGCGGGCTTCACCGAGGAACGCCAAGCGAAATTTGCGCAAGTGGCGGCCGACGGGGGCATCAACAGAAAGGTGGACGCCACCAAGCTGCGGGGCGTCTCCGTGGCCTACCCCAGCAGAAGCTTCGCGGCGAACGAGCAGCTGGACTACCCGAGCTACGAACAGATGATTTGGGCTGGTATTGGCGCGGATTATACCGCCATTTCTACGCAGGCCCAGCAGCTGAAACAGCGGCTGGCGACGGGCAAAAAAGTGCACATCACCTCCCCCACGGGCACCGACCTGACCTTTCAGCTCGCTGCTCGCCCCGTGTTTGTCGACGATGGCGTGGTGACCGCCGCCGACCAGCAGGAGAAAATGTATTTGAGCCGCGCGGCGGCGCTGCCCGGAGGGCGGGTATATGTAACCTGCGAGGAAACCTCCGGTATGGGCCGGCTAGCGGCCTCCCCCAGCACGTGGAACGCCAAACCTTTCAAAGGATTCAAGGCCGACTTTAAGAGTGGGCAGATGGCGAACGCGAAAGCTGATATGGGAGATGAGGATTTTCAGAAGTGGCTGGCGTTGCGTGATGCTAGCTCCATGAAAATCGGCTACTTTTCCATCGGCCTGAACCCAGCGATGAAGGGGCAAAAAGACTATACCCCGAGTACAGCCGCGGGCATGGTACTGGTGGGGATTGGGGGCAATGAACTTCAGGGTGGCCAAAACAAAGGCGCGACCGGCGCAAACTTCCCCATTGCCAACGCGACCGTGGAAGTAGACGGCGCCGTGATTGTGCGCAATGGCCAACTTGTGTCACCAGCCACGGCTAAAGCTGCCCCCGTCAGCAAGAAAAATCGGAAATGAGGCAGGGCAATTTGCGTCTGGCCACCAAACGTTTGCCTGAATAGAGCGAGCCGAGCCGCCTCGCTTCAAGGTCGGTCGGCGATGCCAACTCGCCATACTAGATAATTTTTTAGTAACCAGCCCTGAACCCCATAACCATGACAAAAATCATGACGCCCACGCGATGCTTTGCGGTCCTCTCGCTCGCGGGGGCAGCAACTTCCGCCCAGGCGCAAACCAAAGCAGCCGCGCCGCTGCGCTATAAAGACGCCGTGGAGGCTAATCCCACGGCGGATGCAGACATCCAGGTCGTAACCGAGTACGTCAACACGTTGGTGGGCGGAAACGCGGAGAAAGCAAAGCTGCGGTTGGCCGGCAATTACAAAGGGTACGGCCCCTCCGCCGTCGACTCCACGACGACCGAGCAACTGCTGCGTCGGTGGCAGCAGAGTTACGCCACGCAAACCAACCGGAAATTCACCTTCGTCGCCGCCACGTTTCGCGTGAAATCGGGTAACCTGAAAGGCAACTGGGTGTCGTTATGGGGAAATTACGCTTTTACCCAAAATGGCAAGAACGCTACCTTTCCCGTCCATTACACCGCCCACGTCACCAACGGAAAGATTGACGTGGACCGGATTTACTACGATAATTTATACGTATCCCAAGCCCTGGGCTACAAGCTGGTCCCACCCGCTGCTGGGGCGGCCGCTACAGGGAAATAGCCCTTCGGGGCGCTCGCAATGAAGCCTGGCCGCAAGCACTTGCTTGCGGCCAGGCCTTCCTTTATTGTGGTTTCCGGCATTTCTGCCAGTAGTTCCCACCGGTGCGTGCGATGGGCTAATGGGTTGCCTCATTCTGCTTTTTCCACCGTTATCGTGAACAGCGGAGGTTTGAACCAGATGTGGATGGCAAAGAAATGCGGCTGCGGTGGTAGCCATGCTAATGGGCTGGCTTTGGAAGGATGGGCTATTCGTCCGAAACGGGTGTAGCTTGCTTCACCGGCCCAGCACCCGCCGCCCCGATTCCTTTATGCGCTACCTGCTTTTCCTCTTATTCTGCTGCTTCGCACTTGCTCCTACTCAGGAAGCGCGGGCACAGAACGTGACCCGCCAAGCCCACCCGTTAGCCGTCGACACGGCTTTTTTATTGCCCGTCAACGGGGTGAAGCAGTACCTGGAAATCAAGGGCGCCTCCCGAACCAAACCGGTGCTGCTTTTCATTCACGGGGGGCCGGGCTGGCCGGCGACGCCGATGAACCGCAAATACAACCGCGACTTGGCCAACGACTTTGTGTTCGTTTCCTGGGACCAGCGCAATTGCGGCAAGTCGCAAACCGACACGACGGTGGCTTTGACGCCGGACCTCTACGTCGAAGACGCGCATCAGGTCACGCGCTTTTTACAGCAGGCGTTTCATCAGCGGAAAATTTTCATCGTCGGCCACAGCTGGGGCAGTTTTGTGGGGGCGCAATTGGTGCAACGGTATCCGCAGGATTACGCCGCGTACATCGGGGTGAGCCAATTAATCGACTTCGGCCAGTCGGCGCTGCTCACCCGCACCTACGTGCAACAGCAGGCGGCTTTGCGCCACGACACGGCCACCTTGCACGCGCTGGCTCGCATCCCCCTGTCAGCAGCGACGGGGTTCAGCGGGGGCCCCCATGACCTGTTTACCTTCCTGGCGCTGACGGGTCCCTACCGCTCCAGCCCCAACGTACCGGAATTGCCCAGCCCCACGCAGCTCTACGGCGATTATCCGGCGCCGCAGTGGATGGCCCCGGTGATGCGCACCCTGCCCCCGCTCTTCCCGTACGTAAATGGCGGAAAAACGAAGCTATTGCAGAACTCCGTATTTGAACTGCCGGTGTACTTTTTTGTCGGCAAATACGACCACAACACCGAGCCGGAACTCGCCCGCCACTACTTTGCGGGCCTCCAGGCCCCCAAAAAGCAGTGGTTTGAGTTTGCGCACAGCGGCCACGCGCCCAACTGGGAAGAACCCGCCCTGTTCCACCGCCGGCTCGTGCAAATAGCAGCCGAGAACAAATCGAAATAACCGTGGCCACGACCGCTCCCATCCAGATGGGCGGCGCAAGGGGAATCCCCCCCGTACGGACCGAATATGGTGTATACCTGACTGAGTTTAGGGCTCGACCGTTTGGCTGAACTCGCTGAGCTTCGTAATGCTAAGGGTGGCCCAGTTATAGCAGCGGGGGTAACACCCTGTTACACGCGTTTAGGGGCTATTGCACGGCCAACTAGCCGCCCTGCACCGAGGTGGAGCGTTCACGGGGGCCGCTACTTTTTAGCCTGAAGCTGGTCGAGCCTTTTGCGAAGAGCAGGGGTTTCCTTCAGCTGCAAGGACCTGGTGTAGGAAGCAATTGCCAAGTCCGGCTGCTTTTGGGCTTCGTAGTAGTAGCCCATGGCAGCGTGCGCACTGGGGCTGGCAGGATAATTTTGCAGGTTTAGCTGAAAAAGCGCCAGCGCGTTTGGGGCTTGCCCGGATTTAGGCAAAAGGTTATAACCCATTCTAGTAACGAGTGGCTCGGGCGGCAGCACCGGGTAGCCTACCCGTGCCGAAACCCGCTGATAATGCGCCACCAGCTTGGCCGCGGCCTCGATTGGCTTGTCCGCAAAGATGGTACTGTACTCCGCCGGCGACAGCATGTAGGACTGAAAAATGTATCTCAGCGCATCGTAGGTCGCATCCACTGTTACCAAACTGTGCGTGTCGGTGGGGTAATAGCGGTAAGCCGACCGTAATCCGTTGCTTTTGTTGCGGGCTAAATCCTGGCGCAGCTTCCACTTCGCACGGGTATGCTGCCCGTCTACCGACGGGTCTTTAGCCGCGAGCACCGAATCCAGGCCGGTCGTATTGGCCGAGGCAACAAATAACGTGCGTCCTTGAAAACGAGGCTGGGCGAACGCCTCGTGGACTTCCTGGAGGAGCTTTCCGCCGTCCCACCACATGCTGGGGTCCAGGGCCACATAATTCTCAAACAAGGTGGCGTGGTGCACCAGCGTGTTCATCACCAGCAGCCCCCCAAACGAGTGGCCAATCAGGGTGCGGTGGGCCGAGGCCGGGTAGTGCGCTTCGATGTAGGGAATTAACTCTTTTTCTATAAAGGCGGTGAAGTTTTCGGCGCCGCCGGCTGTTTTCAGCTCTTCGGCGGACATGTCCTCCACACTGGTCGGGCGCGAGGTCGTCAGGTCGCGCGTACGCTGGGTGTTGGTGATGCCCACCACAATCATTTCCGGGAATACGCTACTCGTCGCGGCGCTCAGGCGCTGAATGATGTCCGCGGTGTAGGCAAAATGAGAGGCGCCGTCGAGCAAGTACACCACCGGGTAGCGTTGCTTGGCAAGCGTCGAGAAGCTGGCGCTGGCCGGCATAGACACCCACACCTTGCGCTGCTCGTTGAGCACCGTAGACCTAAGACTGTCGACTTGGCCGATGACGATAGCGCCATTCTTTACGGTTTGCGCCTGAGCCAGGGCGGGGCCGACCAACAATAACAGGAAGAGAAGTTGCTTCATGCAGAAGGAGGTGAGTTTAAGCGCCCAAATGTACAAGCGCATATAGGAAAAAGCATGATTCGCTCGGTACCAGCCGACCATCAATTAACCGCTCGTTTGCGTGAACCTCTGCCCATCGGTGCTTACCGAGCCGGCAAAGTGGCCCTACGGTTCAGATTGAGTTCAAGAAACTCGTTCACTAATCAAAGTTCATTTAATTCGGAGGTGAGACGAGTTTCGTAAACTCCTTTCGTAGTCGGGGCTTCGGTCCCTTTGCCCTTCCAAAGAGCAAGACAGATACTACCAGACAACCGCTCGTCACGTGGCGAACTAAGCCTCATGCGGTGCCCCGGTTAGCTGGGTCCGTTCACGGGCAGGCCCAGGTGGATGGTGGTGCCCTGGCCTTCTTGGCTGTCGACCGTCAAAGAGCCGCCGTGGCCTTGGGCAATGATGTCGTGGCTGAGCGAGAGGCCCAGTCCCGTGCCTTCCCCGGTGGGCTTGGTGGTGAAGAAGGGCTGGAAGATTTTCGCTTGCACGGCCGCGCTCATGCCCGGGCCGTTGTCGCGCACCCGGATCTCGACGTGCCCATTCACGCGCGCGGTCGCCAGGCTCACGGTGGGCCGGTAGCCGGCCTCGCCGGTGCGCTGGCGCTGCTGCACGGCGTAGAAGGCGTTGCTGAACAAGTTGAGCAGCACCCGGCCCACGTCACCGCTCACCACCCTCACCTGGGGCAGCTCCGGCGCCAGGTCGATCCGGAGCTCGGCGTTGAAGCTCTTGTCTTTGGCCCGTAACCCTTGGTAGGCCAGGTGCAGGTACTCCTCGCACAAGCGGTTGAGGTCGGTGGGCGCCCGCTCGCCGGTGCTCGTACGGCTGTGCTCGAGCATGCCTTTGACGATGCCGGCCGCCCGCTGCCCGTGCTGGGTGATTTTGCCCAGGTTCTGGCGGACGTCGGCGGCCAAGGCGGCCACTTCCTCCCCGTCGCCGGCCGCTTGCGCTTCTTCCAACTCCCCCATCAATTCGTTGCTGACTTCGGAGAAGTTGTTGACGAAGTTCAGGGGATTTTGAATCTCGTGGGCGATGCCGGCCGTCAGTTCCCCCAGGCTCGCCATCTTCTCTTTCTGAATCAACTGGGCTTGCGTGGCGCGCAGGTCGGTGAGCGCCCGGGTAGTTTGGTCGCGCTGGGCCTGAATTTCAGCTTTTTGCTGGTGCAGCAGGGCGTTGGCTTGCTGCTTTTGCCGGTTGGCGCGCCACAGGACCAAGCCCAGGCCCGCCAGCCCGGCGAGCCCGGCCAGGGTAGCCCACAGCAGCAGGCGCTGGCGTCGGGCCCGGAACGCCTGCTGCACCTGGGCCAGGCGCAGGCTTTGGATGCGGGCCTGCTGGGCCCGCTCGGCGCGCTCGGCCTCGTAGCCGGCCACGTGAAAGGCGCCTTGCTGGGTGCTGAGCGAGTCGGCGAGCGCCAACCCGAGGCGGGCGTAGCGCCCGGCCAGCTCTGTTCGCCCTTGCCGGGCGTAGAAGTCGGCCAGCGCGCGCAGGTAGGCCAGCCGCAGCGGCACCCCCTTGCCCGCGCAGGCCTTGCGGTAGGCCGCCAACCAGGCGGCTTCGGCCCGGGCGGGCTCGTGGCGGGCGGCGTAGTAGCGCGCCCAGGTCGCGTCCAGTTCCAACTGGTTGCTAAAAAATAGCCCCAGGTGCAAGGAGTCGACTAGGTGCTGCGCACGAGCCAGCAGGGGCCGGGCTTCGGCCACACGCTTCATGTCGAGCAGCACGGCGCTTTTGAGGGCTAGTCCGTAGGCTTGAATAACGGGCACCCCGGCCGCGTAGCTTCGGGTGGTATCGGCGGGGTTGCCCGCCAGGGCCAGGTCCGCGTGGCGCAGGGCGGCGGGGTAGTTGCCCAGCCGGCGGTAGGCCTGGACCATGCCCCAGTAAATGCCAGCGTTGGCGTCGTAGCCGGGTCGCTGGGGCAAGGTGGCCTCCACGGCCTGCCCCTGGCGCAGGTAGTGCAGGGCCTTGGCGGGGTTGCCCCACGCGGCGTACGCTTCCCCCGCTGTTTCCAACTCGCTTGCCTGGTTATAACGATTGAACGGGCGGTATACGTCGGCTGAGCGCAGGTAATGACCGATGCCGTGGTTGTAGTCGCCCTGGTTCAAGAAATAGTACCCCAGCAACCGGTGGCAATGGGCCATGTTCACCGGCGCGCCGCGTGACTGGTACTGGGCCAGCTTGGCTTGTAAGTAAGCCCGTTGCGCTGCCGGACGATTAAGTTTCCTAAGCTGCACGGCAACACGCGACAAGGTGAGTGGACACGCCCAGCCCAGCCGGTCAAACACCGCCACGGCAGCGCGCAGGCTGTCGAGCGCGCGGACGGGCGCGTTGCCGGCTTTCGCGAGTTGGTAGCCCGCGCGCTCCAGGCGAAAAGCGGCGGCTTCGGGGCGCCGCAGCCGGCGCAGCAGCGGCAGCAGTTCCTGGTCCAGCTTGTCGAGTTCAGCATCCGACCGGTAGCCGCGCATTTCGTGCAGGTGCAGCAGGGTGCGCAGGCGGGCCGTGTCGGCGTGCTGCGTGTCGAGCACCCGGCGCAGCGAGTCGGGGTTGGCTTCCCAGTAGCGGCGGCTGGGCGTAGGGTGGAGGGGCGTCTGGGCCCGCACCGCCGGAACGGCTGAGAGCCACAGCAGGGCAAGCAAAAGAAACACGCGCATACAATTTAGGGATCACGCCGCCAGCCCTGCGCGGAAGGGGAAGTAACGACAGGGACCGTAGAACTTTTCGCGGCAAGCTACGACCCAATGGGTCGCTTTCCATCGGCCACTTGGGGACAATCAAAGCGGGCGGAATGGCAGCAGTGAACCGGGCTGTTAGTTTACGAAAACGGTGGTGGCTTAAAAGCGCTTCGTTCAGAAATAGGAGGGTTCAGGTTGCCGCCACGTGCGCGGTCCCGTTCAGAGGCAATGCTATGGAGAAGGTAGTACCATGGCCTACTTGGCTCTCCGCGCTGAGCGACCCGCCGTGGCCCTGGGCAATGATGTCGTGGCTCAAGGAGAGGCCCAAGCCCGTGCCCTCGCCGGTGGGCTTGGTGGTGAAGAAGGGCTGGAAGATCTTGGCCTGCACCGGTTCGCTCATGCCCGTGCCGTTGTCGCGCACCCGAATTTCTACGTGCCCATCCAGCTGTTTCGTGCTGACCGATACGGTTGGTTTATAACTGCTTTCGCCGGTTTGCTGGCGCTGCTGCACGGCATAAAAAGCGTTGCTAAACAAGTTGAGCAAGACCCGGCCCACGTCGCCGCTCACGGCCTCCACCAGTGGCAGGCCCGCCGCAAAATGCGTTTTCAGCGCTGCATTGAAGGTCTTGTCTTTGGCGCGCAGGCCCTGGTAGGCTAGGCGCAGATACTCGTCGCAGAGCTGGTTGAGGTCCGTCGGGGTGCGCTCGCCGGTGCTGGCGCGGCTGTGCTCGAGCATGCCCTTAACGATGGCCGCCGCCCGCTTGCCGTGCTGCGTGATTTTGCCCAGGTTCTGGGCCACGTCGCCCGCCAACTCGGCCGCCTCAGCGGTATCACTGGCGGCCAGTGCCTGTTGGAGCTCTTCTACCAGCTCGGTGCTGACTTCCGAGAAGTTGTTGACGAAGTTCAAAGGGTTCTGAATCTCGTGGGCGATGCCGGCGGTCAGCTCGCCCAGGCTGGCCATCTTTTCCTTCTGAACCAGCTGGGCTTGGGTCGCGCGCAACTCGGTCAGGGAAGTGCCGAGTTGGTCGCGCTGGCTTTGGAGGTCGTGCTTCTGGCGCGTGACGGCCTCATTGAGCTGGCTGAGCTGCTCGTTGGCCCGCTGCTTTTGACGGTTAGCGCGCCAGAGCACGAAACCCAGGCCAGCCAGCACGGCCAGCACGGCCAAGGTGGAAAAGAACAGCAGGCGCTGGCGGCGGGCGCGGGCCGCGTCCTGCACTTGGGCCAGGCGCAGGGCCGCGATGCGCTGCTGCTGGACCTGCTCGGCGCGCTCGGCCTCGTAGCTGGCCACCTGGAAGGCGCCCTGCTGGGTGCGGAGCGAATCGGCAAGGGCCAAGCCGAGGCGGGCATAACGGCCGGCGGGGTCCGGTTGCCCCCGCTGGGCGTAAAAATCAGCCAATGCGCGTAGGTAGGCCAAACGGAGCGGGACAATCTTTAGCTCGCGGGCCTTGCGGTAGGCCGTGAGCCAGGCTTGTTCCGCGCGAGCGGGCTGGCCTTGGGCGGCATAGTAGCGGGCCCGGGTCGCGTCCAGCTCCAAGTAGCCGTTGGGGGTGTCAAAAGGGATTTTTAAGGAATCCGCCAATTGCTGCGCCCGCACCAGCAGGGGCCCGGCCTCGGCTACGCGGCGCAGGTCGAGCAGCACCGCGCTCTTGGACACCAGCCCGTAAGCCCGGTCAATGAGAAACTGGAACGCATAGGCGCGGATGGTGTCGGTCGGCCCGCCGCGCGTCAGCGACTTATTGGCGTAGCGCAGGGCGGCCGCGTCGTTGCCCAGGTGACGGTAGGCTTGGGCCATGTTGCGGTACGTGTACGGGTCAAAGGCAGCACCCGTGCGCGGGGGCAGGGTCGCGCCCACGGCCAGCGACTGCTGCATGTAGGCCAGGGCCTTGGCCGGGTTGCCCCACTCCGCGTACTGCGCCCCGACTACTTTCAACTCGTTTACCTGCGAAGTCCGTTGGAAGGTGCGGTAGAGGTCGGCCGAGCGCAGGTAGTGGCCGATGGCTTGGTTGTAGTCGCCCCGCTGCACTAAAGGCGCGCCCAGCAGATGGTGGCAAGCGGCCAGATTTTCCCGCGCCCCGCGGGTTTTATACTGAGCCACTTTGGCTTGAAAATAAGCGATTCGCTTCTCCGGCTGATTGAGTGCTCTGAACATGGCCCCGACTTCCCCCAAAAGTCCCGGCGCCGGTCGGCCCACACTGTCAAACGCCTCTACGGAGGCTTGCACCGCCCTTAGCCGCGTGGCGAGGTCGGCTTTGGTCTTAAATAGCTGGTAGTCGACATAATAGAGTTGGAAGGCGTGGGCCTCGGGCCGCTTCAGGCGGCGCAACAGCTGGATGCGTTCCTGAGCCAAGGAGTCAAAGTCGCCTGCTGACCGGTAGCCCCCCACATCGAACATGTGCAGCAGCGTGCGCAGGCGAGCCGTGTCTTGCCGCTGCGTGTCGAGCACGCGGCGCAGCGAGTCGCCGTCGGCTTCCCAGTAGCGGTGGGCGGGCGTGGTCTGGGCCCGCACCGCGGGTGCGGCCGCCAGCCACAGCAAGGCCAGCAAAAGAAGGTATCGCATGGAAACAGGGCCACGCCGCCAGCCCCGCGCGGCAGTGAAATTAATTAAAGAGGAAGTTGGGCTACGGGCAGGCAAGCTACAACCCGATTGGTCGCTTGCCACAGGTGAGCCGGTTGACTTCCAAGGACTCCGAGTTTATAGCACCGGTTGGCGAGGGAGTTCAAGGAAACGGTCGAAACAGCCACCCCAGAAAAAGGGCAACACAGGGGGTTGTGCGAAAGAATTGGCTACTTCCTACCGGTTTCCGGCGCAAACGCGGCTTCGCAAGGCCTTCACTGGCGGGGCCTTTTCACTCCTGCTGGTTTTAACCGTGGTTTTAACCTGGTTCAAATACGGTTAAAACCACGGTTAAAACCATGTAGACCCTGTTTTTAACATGGTTTTAACCAAATCCACACGTGGTTTTAACCCCTGGTAGATCACTAAAAGGAGGGGTTAAGCACGCCCCGTTTGGGCCTGTTCAGTGAGAACAAGTGCGCCGTTTGTCCCTCCATCGCGCACCAGCAGGCGAACGTTGGGTAAGGCACAGAATCTCAATGCCCTTGAATTATGTACCGCTGCGTGCCTTGCTCGACATTACGGGTCTACCTTGCCCTTGCTTTGCTTACAATGGCCTCCGCCCATCTTACTCAAAAACATGAAAAAGCAGCTACTATTCCTGCTTCTGCTACCGGTCCTTTGTACCTGTGGGCATAAGAGCCAATACGCCACCATCATTCGCAACGGCCTGCTCTACGATGGCCGGGGAGGCGCCCCATTCAAAGGGGATATTGCCTTAAATGCCGATACGATTGCCGCAATGGGCAACCTGGCCAATGCCTCGGCCGACGTCGTGGTGGACGCGCGGGGCATGGCGGTCTGTCCGGGCTTCATCAACATGCTGAGTCAAACTGACGAAGAGCTCCTGGTAGATGGTCGCTCGCAAAGTGATCTCCGGCAAGGCGTCACCCTGGAAGTGATGGGCGAAGGCTCGAGCATGGGCCCGCTGAATGCCCGAACGAAAAAGCAACTGGAGCGGGGGCAGGCCGACATCAAATACCCCATCGCGTGGACTTCGCTGGGGGAATACCTGACGTACCTGGAGAAGAAAGGGGTCTCGTGCAACGTGGCGTCCTTTGTCGGGGCCACGACCGTGCGCCTGAACGTAGTGGGCGAAGACGACCGGGCGCCGACGGCGGGGGAGCTGGACCGCATGCGCTTGCTCGTGCGCCAGGCCATGCAGGAAGGGGCCATGGGCGTGAGCACCTCCCTCATCTACGCGCCGGCCTTCTTCGCTAAAACGGATGAGCTGATTGCCTTGTGCCAGGAAGCCGCCAAGTACCACGGCATGTACATCAGCCACCTGCGCAGCGAAGGCAATAAGCTGGAGGAATCGGTCGAGGAGCTCATGACCATTGCCAAAGAGGCCCATATTCCCGCGGAAATTTACCACCTGAAAGCAGGGGGCATGCGCAATTGGGGGAAAATGGACGGGGTCATCCGGCGAATCGAAAAAGCCCGGGCCGCCGGCCTGCACATTACAGCGAATATGTACACGTACACGGCCGGCGCCACCGGCTTGACGGCTTGCTTTCCCCCCGCGCTGCAGGACGGCGGCTTTGGCGCCCTGCGGAAACGACTCCAGGACCCCACGGTTCGGGCCGCGACCGTGAAGGCGATGCATACCGATGCCCAGGATTGGGAGAATTTCTACTACGGCGTTGGCAACCCAGATAACATTTTGTTGCTGGCCTTCAAGCAAGACTCGTTAAAAAAATACAGCGGCAAAACGCTGGCCGCCGTGGCTAAAATCCGCGGCACCTCTCCGGAAGAAACGGCCATGAACCTAGTGGTGCAAGACAGCACGCGAGTGGTCACGGGTTATTTCATGATGAACGAGCAAAACGTAAAAAAACAAGTCGCTTTGCCGTGGATGAGCTTTGGCTCAGACGCCGGTTCCATGGCACCGGAAGGGGTATTTCTAAAATCGAGCCAGCACCCCCGGGCTTACGGCAACTTTGCCCGCGTACTGGGCAAGTACGCGCGGGATGAAAACGTGATGCCGTTGCAGGAGGCCATTCGCAAACTGGCCAACCTGCCGGCGACGAATCTGAAGCTGCAGAAACGAGGCGAATTGAAAGTGGGAAACTTTGCGGATGTCCTGGTCTTTGACCCTGCCAAGGTTGTGGACCACGCCACGTTTGCCGCGCCCCACCAATATGCCACCGGAATGACCCACGTGTTCGTGAATGGCATTCAAGTGCTGAAAAACGGCGAGCACACCGGCGCAAAGCCGGGACGCTTTGTGAAAGGGCCGGGCTATAGGAGGAAGTAACGGAAAATCATGGGAGCTGTCGGCGGGTAGCGGGTGCTGTGTTGCCGTTGCTTCGCCGTGGTTCACCACCTCCCCTTCTGAGGTTTGCCTCGCTCAGTTTACGAATACGGTCGGAAAATCAAAACAAGGATTTATAGATTAAACCCTTTTTTCACCTGCGTCGTGAAGCTGCCGGAGCCAGGCGCTGGTATCATGGTCGCGGGCAGGGGCTGGATTCCGGGAACAGGGGGCAGGCCCAGGCTGCGGTCCACGGCCACCAATTCGAATGCGCCAGGCCCGGCCGTTTCTATTTCCAGCTGCACGCCCGCGGCACCGGGAGCGTAGTAGAGCAGCGTCGCGTAAGCGCCGGTAGGCGCGGGGCTCTTCGCATCCGCGGGTGGTGGTGGGACCACCTGGCCGGCAACGCGCACCAGGCGTGCGCTCCGGGGCCACTGCAGGCGCAGGTTCACCACACCCGGACGGCTGGCACGCACCAGCAGGCGCAGGCGGCGTCCCGTTGGCAGGGCACTATCGGCGACTAGTTCCACGGTGGGGGCGGCCAGGGCCAGGGACGGGGCTGTTTGGTGCAATATGGGCAGCAGGCCGCCGGGGAAGAGCGTCGGCATGGTCCGAAACGTCGGCGCGGAGAAAAACTGGCGCGTCCACGCATCCGCGTGCGGGAGGCTGCTCACCCAATAGGCCTGCCGTTCGTCAGCGTCCAGGATGTACAGCACCTGGGTTTGCTGCGGGAGGTCGGCCGTGGGGGTGCTGCGGGCGTGGGCGGCCACCAGGGCGCCGATGGCGACCAGGCCGCTCAGGCCCGGCACCGCCCAGTGCACCCGCGCGCCCGACGCATCGGCCCGCCGAAGTGCGGGCAGCAGCACCGGCAGGAGCATGCCCAACAAGACCGCCAGAAAAAACGCAGCGCCTAGCAGCAAGGTCCCTAACCCGGCGGTCGTCAGCAGAATCGAGAGCCCAGGAGCCAGCAGCGCCACGGCGGGGAGCACCCACACCCACGCCCACGCGCGTTGCGAGGGCACCACCCGCTCGCCTGCGGGTTGGGACCCACGCAGCGCCCACCCCGCCGCCCCAAACAGCAGGGGGAAGCCCAGCAAAAAGCCCGAGGTGGGCGCCTTCACCAGCACCAGCACTTGCAGAACGGCCAGCACCAGCAAGGCGCCGCCCGTCAACGAATCGGGCCGCAGCCACCGGAGCAGGCCGGCGTAGTAGGCGGCAAACACCGCCGTGCCCAGCGCCACAAAGGCCAAGTGGTACGCGCGGACGTTGTAAAAGGTGTGGTCGTAGAACAGGGCGTACTGCAAATACGCCCCCGCCACCAGCCGCGTCAGCCCCCAGGCCGTGGCCCCGAGCAGCAGCAGGCCGCCCACCCAAGCCAGGGCCCCGCCCAGCCACCCCCGCAGCCGCAGGCGGCCCTGCCGTCGGGCCCGCACCGCCGCCGCCGCCAGCAGGAGCCCGGCCACGAGGGTGAGCAAGTAGTCCCAGCGCGCGTCGTACTGCACCAGCCACGAGCCCAAGGGGTTGAAAAAGGTGCTGTCGGGGGCCGGCGTCCGGACCAACGGGATGCTGGCAAAGTGTCGCACCGCCGGCAGCATGTAATCGCCTTGCTGTTGCACGGTTCCCGGATGGAGGCGGCCGGGCGTATCGACCGGGCTGTGATAATACGAGTGGCCGCCGTTAAAGGCAAAATTGAGGCCCGGCAGGCCCGTGGCCCGAAAGGCCGTAAAGTCGGTGTCGTTGGGCAGGTTGCGGTAGACTTCGTAGAAGAGCGACGAGCCAAAGGCCCCCGGTACCGCCTTCGCGAACTCGCCGACCACCCACCCGTTGCCCGGGCTGACCTCGAACAGGAGCGTGGGGCCCTCGTTGCCACTGCCTTCGAAGTTGAGCACCACGCCTACCTCCCGGCGCAGGCGGGCCGTGTCGGCGGCGTAGGCGCGGGCGCCCATCAGGCCAATTTCTTCCCCGTCGGTGAAGACCCAGCGCACGTCGTGCGCCAGGGGCGGTCCCGCGCGCAGGGCGCGCATCGTTTCGAGGGCGGTGGCCACGCCCGAGCCGTCGTCGCCGGCCCCCGGGGTGTGCGGCTGCGAGTCGTAGTGGCTCACCACCAGCACCCCCGGTCCGCCCGGGGTGCGGCCGGGCAAGTACGCCACCACGTTCTGGACGCGGGCGCCCGTCACGATGCCGCGGAAACCGCTGACCACGGTCGTGTCCTGCACGGTGACGCGCAGGCCCAGGGCCCGGCAGCGCTGCACCAGGTAGTCCCGAACCCGGTCGTGGTCGAGCGTGCCAATGCTGTGGGGCCGGCGCGCGATGACCGCCACCTCCCGCAGCGCCCGTTCTGCCGAAAATACCACGGCGGGCGCCGTGGCGGGCACTGGCCGTGGCGGATTAGCCAAATACAGCGACAAAGCCACCAAGAGCAACACCCCGGCGAGAGGCAACCAGCGAGACACGCGGAGTAGGGTCATTCTTAAAAATAACGGTCATGGGAAAGGAGCAAAGGAACTCCAAAACCGTTATAGTTTATTTTACTAATTCATAAATAGATATGTTGTTACGGTGGCGGCAGTAAATGGTACCATGCCTGGCTGGCCGGTGACAACCGCACCTGCGCTCGGCGCGCTACTTGACAGGGCTTGCGGTGGCATGGGTACCCGCCGTCGCGGCACAGCAGAGGCGGCGCAAATCCTATCAGCGAGGCATTCCCCTGTGGTTGGTTGAGCGTACCGCTGCTGATGCCTTGAATTGGACGGAGCGATTGCATTATGACAAGCCACCCAGCCCCATCAGAATTGACTGGAAGTAATGACAAAAAAAGAATGAAAATCGAGTTTAAGAAAACGGTGGTTCAAGCATTGGAGCATTTTTCCGGCCGGTTTTTTCGGCCGATGTGCGAACAAACGGCGCTTTCACAGAAAGTTTACTGGACTGTTTACCTTCAAGCCCTGCACCTAACGCCATGAAGCTTGCAGTGAACCGCGAGTTCAAGCTTTACTCAAAGAAAAAAGCTCTTTGTCCCCCTGAGTGTACCCCGTTAAACTCAAAACGCCCTTGGTGATATCACCAAGGGCGTTAGTTGTACCAGAGACGGGACTCGAACCCGTACGTCCGTGAAGACAAGGGATTTTAAGTCCCTCGTGGCTACCATTACACCACTCTGGCGTTTGCCCCCGATGTGGGGTCAAACAAAAAAGACGTTGCGGTAAAGCAACGTCTTTTTTTCAACTTTTGGAGCGGGAGACGAGGTTCGAACTCGCGACCTCGACCTTGGCAAGGTCGCGCTCTACCAACTGAGCTACTCTCGCGGGAGGTTCATTGCTACTTTCATAGCGCTGAATGGTGCGACAAAGGTAAGGTGATTTTTTGGCGACGCAAGTGCTAAGGGTGGAAATTTTTACTCCACGGGCCTTTTCCGTTCATTTTCAGCTCCTAAAATTTACGGCTTGCCCAAGGTTAGCTTTAATTCGTTCAGCTTCATCAGCGCTTCGATTGGGGTCAGGGTATTAATGTCGAGGTGCTGGAGCAGCTCCCGAATGCGTTCCAAGGCAGGGTCCGAGGGCTCAAACATGCTGAGCTGCACGGTGGGCCGGGGTGCCGTGGCCACGGCCAAAGTCGCCCGCGGGCGCGGAATCGCCGCCTCGGCTTCGGGCTCGGGACCGGCGGCGGGCACCGCCACGCGGCTTTTGGCGCTGCGGGTGCCGTTGCTCAAGTCGTCGAGCAGGTCGTCAAACTCGGTTGGGGTGGCGTCTTCGGCGCCGGCGTTGGTGCGCTCCACTTCGAGGTGGTGCATGATTTCGTTGGCGCGCAGCACCACCGAGTGGGGCATGCCGGCCAGCCGGGCCACGTGAATACCGAAGCTGTGCTCGGAGCCGCCGGCCTGCAGCTTGCGCAGGAACAGGATGCGGCCGTCGGCCTCCTTCACGGCCACGTTGTAGTTGCGCACCCGCGGGCACTCGTCGGCCAGCTGGTTGAGCTCGTGGTAGTGGGTGGCAAACAGGGTTTTGGCCTTGGCTTTAGGATTATTGTGCAGGTGCTCCACAATGGCCCAGGCAATGCTGATACCGTCGTAGGTACTGGTACCGCGCCCGATTTCGTCCATCAGCACGAGGCTGCGGTCCGAGAGGTTATTGAGGATGCTGGCCGTTTCGGTCATCTCCACCATGAAGGTGCTTTCGCCCTTGCTCAGGTTGTCGGAGGCGCCCACGCGGGTAAAAATCTTATCGATAATGCCCACGGTGGCCGCATCGGCGGGCACGAAGGAACCGATTTGGGCCAGCAGCACGATAAGGGCGGTCTGGCGCAGCAGGGCCGATTTGCCGGCCATGTTGGGCCCGGTAATCACCACAATCTGCTGCTCGTCCTGGTTCAGACAGATGTCGTTGGGGATGTAGCTTTCGCCGGGCGGCAGCTGGCGCTCAATCACGGGGTGACGGCCGGCGCGAATGTCGAGCACGGTGCCGTCGTTCACCACTGGCTGCACGTAGCGCTGCTGCCGCGCCGTGAGGGCAAACGAGGCCAGGCAGTCCATCACGCCAATGGCCCGGGCATTCTGCTGGATGTGGGGCACGAAGTCGAGCGCGGCCAGCACCAAGTCAGTGTAGATGCGCTGCTCAATGGCGAAGAGCTGCTCCTCGGCGTTAAGGATTTTCTCCTCGTAGGTTTTCAGCTCCTCGGTCACGTAGCGCTCGGCGTTCACCAGCGTTTGCTTGCGAATCCAGGATGCGGGCACCTTGTCTTTGTGGGCGTTGGTGACTTCCAGGTAATAGCCGAACACCTTGTTATAGGCCACTTTCAGCGACGAAATCCCCGTGTTGCGCTGCTCGCGCAGCTGCAGCTGCAGCAGGTAGTCTTTGCCCGAGAAAGCCAGTGCCCGCAGTTCGTCCAACTCGGGGTCGATGCCGGGATTCAGCACACCGCCCTGGTTGGTGAGCAGAGGCGCGTCGGGCTTGATTTTGGCCAGGATTTCCTGGCGCAGGTTGGCGCAGGGATTGAGCTGGTCGGCCAGCTTCACGAGGGCCTTCACGCCGGAGGCGGCCAGCCGCTCACGCATGGGCGCAATGGCTTCCAGGGCGCGCGCCAACTGCAGCAGCTCACGTGGGTTCACGCGGCGCACAGCGACTTTGCTGATGAGGCGCTCGAGGTCGCTAATCTGGCGCAGGTGCTGGGTGAGGTCGCCCAGCAATTCTTCGTCGGCGACGAGGGCAGCCACAGTATCGAGGCGGCGCTGAATCTGGCTTACCTCTTTGAGAGGCAACACTATCCACTTGCGCAGCAGGCGCGCACCCATGGGCGTCAACGTCTGGTCGAGCACGTCGATGAGGGGTACGCCGCCGGGGTGCTGGGCGTGCACCAACTCGAGGTTGCGCACCGTGAAGCGGTCGAGCCACACGTACTTGTCTTCTTCCAGGCGGCCCAGGCTGGCCACGTGGCCCAGGTCGGAGTGCTTGGTTTCGGCGAGGTAGTGCAGGATGCAGCCGGCGGCTACGATGCCTTCCTTCAAGGTATCGACCCCGAAGCCTTTCAGCGACGTGGTTTTGAAGTGGCGGGTGAGGGTGTCGTGGGCGTAGTCATTGCCGAACACCCACTCATCCAGCGCGTACGTGCAGAAATCGGGGCCAAAATGCTGCTCAAACTCGCTGCGGCTTTTCTTGCAAAACAGCACCTCAGCGGGGCTGAAGTTCTGGAGCAGCTTGCCTAGGTAATCGAGCGTGCCCTGGGCCACCAAGAATTCGCCGGTGCTGATGTCCAGGAAGGAAATGCCGGCTTCGGCTTTACCGAAATGGATGGCGGCGAGGTAGTTGTTGGCGCGGCGCTCGAGCACGTTGTCGTGCATGCTCACGCCGGGCGTCACCAGCTCCGTGATGCCGCGCTTTACGAGGCCCTTGGCCAACTTCGGGTCTTCGAGCTGATCGCAGATGGCCACGCGCTGGCCGGCGCGCACCAGCTTGGGCAGGTAGTTGTCGAGGGCGTGGTGCGGGAAGCCGGCCAGGGCAATTTCGTTGGGGGTGCCACCGCCGCGCTTGGTGAGCGTGATGTCGAGAATGCGAGCGGCCGTGACGGCGTCCTCGCCGAAGGTTTCGTAGAAGTCGCCCACCCGAAACAAGAGCACCGCGCCGGGGTGCTGCTGCTTGAGCAGGTAGTACTGCTTCATCAGGGGCGTATCGACCGGCGAGCCCGGCGTAATGTGGTCGGGCCCAACGGACTTGATAACGAACTCTTTCTTGGGTGCGGTGGGTGCAGACAAAGCGAAAACCTATAGGAACGCGCCGCGGCGCGTCCAATCGTGGGAGAATGGCTACGCCACAGGGCAGCAGCCTTTCAGTAAAAAATATTGAGCCAGCGGCGTCATCCCGGGCTGCTGTTGCCAACACCCAACGCGCCCGGACGCGTTCCGATGGGTAGTTGGCGCGGCACCGAAGTACCTTTGGGCATGAGAAAACTCACGATGGCCGAGCTAAACCGGGTGGCGGTAGCTGACTTCAAAAGTACGCCCAAAAGCCCGGTGGTATTGGTGCTGGACAACGTGCGGAGCATGCACAACGTGGGTGCCATTTTCCGCACCGCCGACGCCTTCGCCCTGGAGAGAATATGGCTCTGCGGCATCACGCCGCGCCCGCCGCACCGCGAAATCACCAAGACGGCGCTGGGCAGCGAGGAGTCCATGGCCTGGGAATACGCCCCGGAAACCATGGCCGCCGTGGCCGGGCTGAAGGAGGCCGGCTACCAGGTAGTGGCCGTTGAGCAAACCACGGGCAGCGTCACGCTGCCCAACTTCCAACCCGAACCGGGCCGGCCACTGGCACTGGTGCTCGGCAACGAGGTTTTTGGCGTGGATGATGCCGTGCTGGCCCTCTGCGACCTGGCCGTGGAAATCCCACAGTTCGGCACCAAGCACTCGCTCAACGTGGGCGTGGCGGCCGGCGTGGTGCTCTGGGATGCGCTGGTGAAGCTGGGCGTGGTATAAAATTGAGCTGGCCGTTCGGGCCATTTGGTCGGTTAGCTGTTATAGGGCCATGAACGCTGATTCCTCCCCTCTCGCCTCCGTACGTCCCGATGCCGCGCTGCTGGCCCTGCGCCCCGCTATAGCTGCCGTTCAGCTCAGTGATGGCCCTGCCGCTACTGTGGGCGACTTCCTGCACGCCACGCTGCGGCCGGTGCTCAAGCTGCAGAACAACCTGCTCCTGGCCGTAGTGACCGACTTTGTCCTCGACCATCACATGGCCCTGGCCAAAGCCAGCCCAACCGACCAAGAGCGGCAACTCGCCGAACTGCTGACCCGCAACACCAAACTGCGCTACACGGTAATTGGGCTGATAACTGGCTGCTTCACCGACGAGGAATACGCCTTCTACCGCCAGCACCGCGCCGAACTAAACCGCCGGCTGCTGGAACTAGCCCAACGGCGCGTGCTCGACCAGACCAGCCGGGTGGTGGCGCTAACGGCGGAAGTGCCGGCCAGCTAGTTTCTTCGCGGGGAATGACGCACTACCAGGCTTTGGAGCTGCCCGAACATGCCACGGCAGCTGACATCCGGCGAGCATACCGCCGCTTGGTGCTCCTCACCCACCCCGACCGCACACCCGACCCAGCGGCACATGCCCGCTACCTGGCCATCAACGCGGCCTATGAGGTGCTGAGTAACTCGAACCGTCGGCAAGCTTACGATAATGCTTTGCATTATCAGGCGCCGTTATCCGCTACTTCTAGTCAAACGCAAAGGGCTCAACCACGCCCGGGAAATAACTATTCAGCCCGAACAAAGTCGGCTTCTGACACAGCCAATTACTTACAGTATGCTCCGCTAGGAAAAGCAGTCTGTAAAGCCCTCTTGATTTTCAGCCTGTTGCTCACCATTGACAGATTGTGGATTACCAATTTTCCGCACGAACGGGTCATAAAATCCACACAGTTTAGTAGCAAAAAAGGCTCCTATTGTGTAAAGGAAACGGAAAATGCCACCTTCCGTGGAGGGCCTTGCTTTAGAGTTGGAGAACTATTGGCACTGCGACGAACGGCGTTGTTTGGCCAAGTTATTTCGTTAAGCCCTACCACAGAAAATAAGGAGACGCCTATTGAGGACTACTGGGATATCAGTTTCCTCTACACCACAGGGGGCGCATTATTTCCTGTCATCATGTTCGTAACCGCTCTGGTTGGCGCGTGGCCCGGACCTGCTGGCAGACGCCAAGTGGATTGCGCTATGACAGCGGGCCTTCTCGCCGTATTAGTCTTCTGGCTACTGGCTACCTCCTAGTCGTACTTCGAGTCGCGCAAGTGCACGGGCTTGGTCTTTTTGCGCAGCCGCATGTTGAGCAGCTCAACAATCATGGAGAAAGCCATGGCAAAGTACAGGTAGCCTTTTTCCACCTCTTTGTGGGCGGCTTCCATCACCAGCATGAAGCCAATCATGATGAGGAACGACAGCGCCAGCATCTTGATGGTGGGGTTCTTGTTCACGAAGTTGGCCACGGCACCGCTGAAGCTGAGCATGATGGCCATGGCGAAAATTACGGCCGCAATCATCACCAGTACGTTGTCGACCAGGCCAACGGCGGTTAGAATCGAGTCGAAGCTAAAGACGATGTCGATGACGATGATTTGCAGGATGATGCTCATCATCGTGGCTTTTTTGCCACCGCCCAAGCCGTCCTCGTCTTCCTCGCCCTGCAGCTTGGTGTGGATTTCGGTGGTGCTCTTGTACATCAGAAACAGGCCGCCCGCCATCAGAATAATGTCGCGCCCCGTGACGCCGAACGGCTGGTCCAGCCACGGAAACGGCAAGTCGAACAAGGGCGCCCGCAGCCCCACAATCCAGGAAATGCTGAGCAGCAGGCCAATGCGAAATATCAGCGCCAGCAGCAGCCCGATGGTGCGCGCCCGCGCATGCTCGCTCTCGGGCAGGCGGTTCACCACAATGGAGATGAAGATGATGTTGTCAATCCCCAGCACGATTTCCATAAACGTGAGGGTAAGCAAGCTAACCCAGGTGGCGGCGTGGGCAAAGGCTCCGAAATCGTACACTTATTTTGAATGAAGAATGAGGAATTATTGAATGAAGAATGAGGAATTAAGAATGAAGAATTGGTCGTTGGGCTAATTCTTCATTCTTAATTCCTCATTCCTCATTGTCCGCTAGGACTTCATGTTCACGAACTGCAGCGGCAGCCCAATATCCGTTTTGCGCAGCACGGCGATGGCGGCTTGCAAATCGTCGATTTTCTTGGCCGAAACGCGCACCTGGTCGTCCTGCATCTGGGCTTCTACCTTCACCTTAGCGTCTTTGATGGCCTTGATGATTTTGCGGCCAAACTCCTTGTCGACGCCAGCGCGCACCTTGATGGTTTTCTTCACCAGCGCCCCGCTGGCCTGCTCGTCGGCCGAGAAGTCGAGGCTGGTGCCGTCGATGCCCTGCTTCACCACGCGGCCCAGCAGAATGTCTTCCAGGGCCTTCAGGCGCATGGAATTCTCCGACGACAGCAGGATGGTGTTTTCCTTTTTATTTAGCTCAATCCCGCCTTTGGTATCGCGGAGGTCGTAGCGGGTTTGCAGTTCTTTTTGGGCCGTGTTCACCGCATTTTCCAAGGTTTGCGGGTCTACTTTGCTCACGATGTCGAAGGAAGCCATAGCGGGGTAGGACGTAGTTTTGAGATGAGAAAGCGGCCGAGGCCGGGGCGTAAAGGTAACGGCCCGCACCGACCGTAGTTGCGTCCGCACCCCATCCCGTCGTTTATGTTCCAGCCCACCGCCGTTCATCCGCCCCGCACCCCCGCCGAGTGGGACGCCTATTACCAGCTGCGCTACGCCGTGCTGCGCCAGCCCTGGCAGCAGCCGCCCGGCTCGGAGCGCGTGCCGGCCGACGACGAACCCGGTACCATCCACGCCCTGCTGCTGGCCGATGAGGCAGCCGAGCCCCTGGTGGCCCTGGCCGTGGGCATGCTGCAGCCCACCGCGGCCCACCAGGGGCAGGTGCGGTTTATGGCCGTGGCGCCGCAGGCGGCCGGCACCGGCTTGGGCCGCCAGATAATGACCGCGCTGGAAACGCAGGCCCAGGCGGCGGGCCTCACCGAAATTGTGCTGCACTCCCGCGAAGCAGCCGTGGGCTTCTACCAGCGGCTAGGCTACGCGGTGGTGGAGCCGTCGCACACGCTGTTTGGGGTAATACCCCATTTTCTCATGCGCAAGCTGCTCTAAAATTTCTCGCGGCCGCGCCATAGGTCGGCGTAGAGGCGGAAGTCGCCGAGCAGCGAAAACTACGGGTGCTGGAAGGTGGCCGGCCGGTTGTGCTCCACGAAGAAATGGCCGACCCAGGCAAAGCCGTAGGCCGCCACTATGCCCGCTGGTAGCCAGCCCCACTGACCCGTAATGCCCAGCATTACCACACAGCCCAGAAACAGCGTGGTGCCCACAAAGTGCAGCACCCGGGTGCCGCGCCGGCTGTGCTCCCGCAAGTAGCGCGGGTAAAACTCGGCAAAGGTGAGCGGCAAAGCAGACATGGCAGGAATCAGTAATGGAGGCAGGAAATGACGAGCGGCCCGGCCGCAGCCGGACGTAAGTTCGGGAAATGACGTCAATTTTTACTCAACTTGCCAGCCCAAACGCTTTCCTTCTGTTTCGCGCCAAATCCGTGTCTGATACCCAGCTGCCCACTCGCCCTACCCCCGAGCTTGCCGCCATGGTGGCTGCTTACAACCACATGAACCACTACGGCCGCGCCAACGGCATGGCCCTGACCGTGCCGGCCCCCGGCCAGGCCGAGTACCGCATGACCATCCAAGAGGAGCACCTCTCCTCCCCTAATACCTGCCACGGCGGCGTGCTCGCCGGTCTGATGGACGCCGCCCTGGGCGCCTCGGCCCTGTCGCTGGCCTTCACCAGTCTCGAATTTGTGTCCACCGTCGAGTTCAAGATGAACTACCTGCACGCCGTGCACCTGCACGATGTATTGGTAGCTAAAGGCACGGTGGACCACACGGGCAAAAAACTCATTGTGAGCAGCTGCGTGATTTACCGCGTGGCCGACGGCAAGCAGGATGTCGCCGTAGCCCGCGGCCTGGGCACCTTTAACCGCTACCCAGCCAGCAAACGCGACTTTGCGAAGCTGTTGATGCAGTAAGGCCGGAAGATGCAATAATAACGGCGCTTAGGTAGCCTTAAGCTACGAAAGGTGTCATGCAGAGCGCAGCGAAGCATCTTATCACCGCTGGACGACTCAGGCGAGACAAGATGCTTCGCTGCGCTCTGCATGACACACGATTAATAGCAGGCGATTTGATTGGCTACGCGGTAAAGATGCTGCGCTGCGCTCTGCATGACGGCCTTATGGTTACTCACTGAGCGCAAAAAGCCCCGACTCTAGTAGAGTCGGGGCTTTTTATAATCAATCGTTTTGCTTGTACCAGTGCTTACAGCTCGGCGGTGGCGGCGTGCACGGGCACGGGCTCGTATTCATCTTCCATGTCGCTGAGCTGCGGGGCGGCTACTTTGCGCACGTTGCGGGCACAGTCTTCGTCGCGGTGGTTGCGGCCCACCGTGAACTCCACCCAGTCACCTTCGCGCAAGTCGTTGAAGTCGCCTTCGGTGAGGTCAGCGTAGCTGAAGAACAGGTTGTTAGGGGGCATCACCACAAAGCCAAAACCGTTTTTCAGGTTCTTGATGGTGCTCATGCCCAAGGTACCCACGGGGCCGGCGGCGGTGGGGCCGGCGGGCCGCACCAGCTTGGGCGCCGAAGGCGTGCTGGGCGCGAAAGCGGCGGGTTCGGACTGATTGACGAAGAGGGCTTCCACTACTTCGTCCTGGGCCTGCAGGCCGCGGTCGATGACGTCGTGCATGGCCACCGGATAGGTTACCTGCTCGAGCAGCTGCTGCGAGGCGCGCGTTACGCGGGTTTCGCCTTTGAAGTCTTCGTACTTGAAATCCCAGTTGAGCAGCATCACGCGGGTGCCCACGGTGTTGAGCTTGCGGATGAGGGGCACGTAGTCGCTGTCGCCGGCGATGAGCACCACCACGTCCAGGGTTTTGTGCAGGGCCAGCTCGAGGGCTTCGAGGGAGAGCCACACGTCGATGCCTTTTTCCTGCAGGCGGCCGTCACGGGTTTTCAGGGCCATGTAGTGCGTTTGCACGCCCAGGTTCATCAGAATGTCGTCGAGCAGGCGGTCGTGGAACAGGCGGTCCTTGTCGCGGGCTTCGGTAGCGGAGAGACGGCCGCGGAAAAAGTGAGCATCGGTAATCTGCGCCAGGCGCACGTCGACGTCTTCTTCCTCGGCTACTTGATGACGGATATATTCATGTAATCCTTCCAGGCTGATGCGTGCCTTGCGTTCGTGCTGGAAATAATAATAATCGCTGATTTTTAGAAAATAGTTGCCGTCATAAAAGACACCAACCCGAATTAAGGGGCTGTTCATCTGGTTCATGGTAATGGTTTTAGTAAAGTTAGAAAAGTGTTTAGGTGGGACAAAGAGTGTGGATTGGGTAGAATCGTCGGGCGGTCCGGAGGCTAATGCGCCCCCGGCAAGTCCCTGACAATCGGTATAGGTCTATCTAAAACGGTAGCCGCGGGTAATGCGAGGCGGGCCCGAAAGTGGTTGCTTTAATAGTGACTTTATAGAATGCCTACTGGCCGGGTTGATTGAAAACGATGGATAGTAACACGAACCAATACAATCACGGCCTTAATAAACTGGCATATCTGCTGCGAAGCTAATGGTATTGGCTGACTTATGCAACAGTATCTGCCGCCCCGCGAGCCCCTTATTGCCCGGCTCGCTAACTGGCCGGGACGGCGGCCGGCGGTTAAAAACCCATGTGGCCCACCACCAGGCCCAAAACCAGCATAGCGTAGCCCGCGCAAATGGCAATTTCCAGCATGTTGCCGGTGGCTGACCCGGTGCTGATAAGCGGAATTTTAAAGGAGAATTCGGATATAGGCAAAAACCATCTAACCCCGGCCTTGGTAAGGGTATCGGCTACAATGTGAGACAAGTAGCCGCTGCCGGCAAACAGCGCCACGCCGTGCCAGCCGAGGTGCTGGTCGGCCAGGTAGCCGATGTAGGTCCAGAGCGCCGTGGCCCAGATGGTGTGCGTCCAGGAGCGGTGCGACGTGAAGGGGGCCAGCGCCACAAACGTTCCCAGTAAACTAAGCCACAATTGTTCGGTGTACAGGCCCGCCACCACCGTGCCCAGGCCGGTAAACAGCAGCGCCAGCCGCCGCGCCGAACCGCCCTGCATGCCCACGCCGATGAGCCCAAACGCCAGCGCCGCCGTGTAGTACAGCCGCTGCTCGGCGCCCGGTACCAGCCGCAGGTAGGCATAGGCCCCCAGCGCCAATGCCCCGGCCGCGAAGGCCCAGCGCACGTAATTCTGACTAAAGCCCAGGCGCTTGCTCAAGCGGCTGTCGGGATGGTCCAGGTCGGGGGCGAGGCTGGAAAAACCGGCCAGGGCAATACCCGGCAGGGAAAACGGGATGCCGGGCACCAGCCCCGCAATGGCCACGCCGGTGATAAGGCCAATGGCCAGGTGAGAAGAGCCGCGCATAGAATAGCTGAGGTTATAATTACTGCCGCGAAGCTACTGCCTGCCCTTCGGTGCCCACCGCAACGGCAAAAGCCAGCCCAACGCGGGGCTAGTAGCGGCCGGGGTTCTCATATTATTAGCTTTGCTGGGAGTGAACGCTACGGCCGGGAAACCTTCGCTGCGGCTCTGCTGTATTTACCCCACCGCCCGACCGGAATTGCTCCGGCCGGGCTACTCTATTTATCCCGCGCCAGTCAAGACATCCTGTGCAAGTAGCTGATTTTCTTCGCCTCTACCGCCTTTCGCCCGAGTTGCAAACCCTGGCTTCACGCCTGCGCGCGGCCGCTAAGCCTGACCCCAGCAGCGTGCGCCTGCACCTGCGCGGCCTCGTGGGCAGCCAGGATGCGGTGGTGGCCGCTGCGGTGGCCCACGCCCAGCACCCGCACGTGTTCGTGCTGCACGACAAGGACGAGGCGGCGTATTTCCTATCGGATTTGCAGCACTTGCTGCCGGAGGGGCCCGAGGCGCTGCTGTTTCCCAGCTCCTACAAGCGCCCGTACCAGTTCGACGAGACCGAAAACGCCAACGTGCTGATGCGCGCCGAAGCCCTAAACCGGCTCAACACGACCCGCGCGGCCACCACCGGCAACAGCGTATTCATCGTGACTTACCCCGAAGCGCTGACGGAGAAAGTAATCAACCGGCAGAGCTTGGTAAAAAACACCTTCAACGCCAAGGTGGGCGACAAGCTGGACGTGAATTTCCTGGGCGAGTTGCTGGGCGAGTACGACTTCGAGAAGACGGATTTTGTGTACGAAGCGGGCCAGTACGCCGTGCGCGGCGGCATCGTGGACGTGTTCAGCTACGCCAATGAGCTGCCGTTCCGACTTGAGCTATTTGGCGATGAAATCGAGAGCATCCGCACGTTCAATCCCGAGACGCAGCTCTCGGTGGAGCCGCGGCCGAGCATCAGCATCATCCCCAACGTGCAGACCAAGATGCTGACGGAAACTCGAGAGGCGTTCTTCGAATTTCTGCCCCGCACGGCCTGCATTTGGATGAAAGACGTGCGCCAGACGCTAGATGTGGTGACAGAACTGTACGAGAAAGCCGAGGCTAACTTCCAGCAGATGCTGAGCGAGGCGGGCGGCATGCAAATCGTGAGCAAGCCCAGCGATTTGTTCGAGTCGGGCAAGAATTTCAAGAAGCTGCTCGACGAATTCGCGGTAGTGGAATTCGGCAAGCGCTTTCATTTCAAGAATGCCGAAACGTTTCAGTTCAGCGCCAAGCCGCAGCCCAGTTTCAACAAGGAATTTGAGCGGATGGTGAAGAACCTGAAGGAGAACCAGCTTCGCGGCTTCACCACCATCATCACGGCCGACACCGTGCGGCAGGCTGACCGGCTGCGCACCATCTTCGATGAGCTGGACAACAACGTGCAATTCCAGCACCTGCTGCTGGCCTTGCGCGAAGGCTTTATTGATGAGCAGCTTGAGCTGGCCGTGTATACCGACCACCAGCTGTTTGAGCGCTACTACCGGGCGCAGGAAACCCGCAAATTCTCGAAGAAGAAGGCGCTGACGCTGCGGGAGCTGAAAACGCTGCAGCCCGGCGACTACGTGACCCACCAGGACTACGGCATCGCGCGCTTCGCGGGCCTCACGCAGGTGGAAATCAACGGGCAGATTCAGGAGGCCATCCGGCTGGTGTACCGTGATGATGACCTGCTGACGGTCAGCATTCACTCGCTACACAAGATTGCCAAGTACAGCGGGGCCGAGGGCGCGCCGCCCACCATGAGCAAATTGGGCTCGCCGGAGTGGGAGAACAAGAAGAAGTCGGTTAAGAAGAAGGTCAAGGACATTGCGGCCGACCTCATCCGGCTGTACGCCAAGCGCAAGACCGCACCGGGCTTCGCTTTCTCGCCCGATGGATTTATGCAGGCGGAGCTGGAATCGAGCTTCATTTACGAGGATACGCCCGACCAGGCCAAGGCCACCGAGGACGTGAAGCAGGACATGCAGCAGCCCCACCCCATGGACCGGCTGGTGTGCGGCGACGTGGGCTTTGGCAAGACGGAAATTGCCATCCGGGCGGCTTTCAAGGCCGTGGCCGATGGCAAGCAGGCGGCCGTGCTCGTGCCCACCACCATCCTGGCCATGCAGCACTACAAGACCTTCCGCGACCGGCTGGCCACGCTGCCCGTGACGGTGGAATACATCAACCGCTTTAAGTCGACCAAGCAGATTAAGGAAACCCTGCAGCGCGTGGCCGAGGGCAAAACCGACATTCTCATCGGCACGCACCGGCTCACGAACAAGGACATCAAGTTTAAGGACCTGGGCTTGCTCATTATCGACGAAGAGCAGAAGTTTGGGGTAAAAACCAAGGACAAGCTCAAGGAGCTGAAGGTGAACGTGGACACGCTCACGCTTTCGGCCACGCCCATTCCGCGCACGCTGCATTTCTCGCTGATGGGCGCCCGCGATTTGAGCGTGATTGCCACACCGCCGCCCAACCGCCAACCGGTGCAAACGGAGCTGCACGTGTTCGACGAAATCCTGATTCGCGACGCGGTGTCGCGGGAGTTGAAGCGTGGGGGGCAGGTGTTTTTTGTGCACAACCGCGTGAAGGACATCGAAGAAATGGCCAACACCATTTTGCGCCTCGTGCCGGATGCGAAAATCACCTACGCCCACGGGCAGATGGACGGCGAGATGCTCGAGAAGCGCATGATGAAGTTCGTGGAGGGCGAGTACGACGTGCTGGTGAGCACCAACATCATCGAAAGCGGGCTCGACATTCCCAACGCCAACACAATCATCATCAACCGCGCCCACCTGGCCGGCCTCTCCGACCTGCACCAGATGCGCGGCCGCGTGGGCCGCTCCAACCGCAAGGCCTACTGCTACCTGCTCACGCCGCCGGTGGCCAACCTGCCGGCCGACGCCCGCAAGCGCTTGAGCACGCTGGAGGAGTTTTCGGACCTGGGCGCAGGCTTCAACGTGGCCATGCGCGACCTCGACATTCGCGGGGCGGGCAACCTGCTGGGCGGCGAGCAGTCGGGCTTCATCAACGACTTGGGCTACGAGACCTACCACCAAATCCTGGACGAGGCGGTGCAGGAGCTCAAGGAAACCGAGTTCCGCGACCTGTTCCTGGGCGACTCCAACCAGCGGCTACAGCAGGCCGCCGGTGCGGGCCGCATTCAGGAATGCAACGTGGAGACCGACCAGCAGGTGCTCATCCCGGAAAAGTACGTGAGCAACGTGTCGGAGCGCTTGCAGCTCTACGCCAAGCTAGACCGCGCGCAGAAGCCGGAGGAGCTGCAAAAGCTGCTCACCAGCATGACGGACCGGTTTGGCCCGCTGCCGCCCGAAGTGGAGCAACTGGCCGACATCGTGCGGCTGCGCTGGCAGGCGTGCAAGGTGGGCTTTACCAAAATCACGCTCAAGCGCGACACCCTGAAAGGCTTTCTGCCCGCCGATGACGACCACAAAGCCTACTTCCAGGGCGAGCAGTTCGGCACCATCCTGAACTACGTGCAGACCCACTCGCGCACGGCCAACCTCAAGGAGAAAAAGGAACAGCTGATTGTGACGTTTGAGGAAGTGCGCTCCATTCAGCAGGCCAAGCGTGTGCTGAGTGAATTGGGTAGCGAGGAGGCGGTGGCGGTATAAGCTGAAAAGTAGCTTTTTCTACCAACGCTGGGAGCTGGAATGCCGTAAGGTTCAGTAATCCTTTTCGCATTTCAACCTCTATCCGTTTTATGAAAAAGCTCCTTGTTCTAGCCCTTCTGGCTGCTAGTATTGCTACTGCTTCGGCCCAAACGCCGCAGTCCCGCGCCGGGTCCCATTCGGCGGCCGACCGAGCCGGCAGCCGTACCTCAGCCAGCCCAGCGGCCAGCTCCACTACCGTAACCCCCAATTATTCGACGCCCACCGGGCAGCGGAGCGGCAAGAAAATCAACACCGCGCCGGCCACGGGCGCCACGCGCGCCTCGCGGTCCAGCTCCACCACCAAAGCCGCCCGGCAAGGCGGCGCCACGGGCAGCGGCAACAGCGAGACGACGTCGAAAAACAGCAAAGCCACGCCCGGCGTAAAGAAATAGCGCACTGCTGCGCTGCTTGGCCCGGTCTGCTGCTCGCGCAGCGGGCCGGGCTTATTTTTGGCCGGCCCAACCGCGGGCCCCTTTCCCGAAGCCGCCGCGTATGAAAGTCCTTGTTCTGGTGTTGCTGCTGCTTTCCGCGGCCGGGTCGGCCGCGGCCCAAACGCGATTCAACCCGGTGCTTAAACGCGAGTTGGACAGCCTTTACGCCGTCGACCAGAAGTGGCGCAGCCTGCTGTTTGACCGGCGCATCAGCCGCCGGCCCGACTCGCTGGCCGCGGCCCTGGGGGTGGCCAAGGAACGCCTGGGCCAGTACATCGGGCGGCGCATGCAGCAAACCGATTCGGCCAATATTATTCGCGTGCGGGCCATTCTCAAGCAGTACGGCTACCCCGGCAAGTCGCTGGTGGGCGAGCCCACCAACGAGGCCGCTTGGTACGTCCTCCAACATTCTGACGACATCAAGCACTACTTGCCCTTGGTGAAGAAAGCAGCCCAGCGCGGCGAGCTGCCCTTCCGGCTGTATGCCCAGATGCTCGACCGCCAGCTGATGCGCGAGGGCAAGGAGCAGCTGTACGGCACGCAGGCCATGGGCTATAGCCCCCTTAACCCCGCCACTGGCCAGCGCAAAAGCCAGCCGCCGTTTGTGTGGCCCATCAAGAATGCGGCCGGCGTGAATGCCCGCCGTCAGAAAGCCGGCTTCAGCACCACCGTGGAGCAGAATGCGGCCACGCTCGGCATTCCCTACCGTGTACTCACGCTGAAAGACGTAGCCCGCATGCCCAAATAACAACTCCCATGACCCTCAGCTGGACCATTAAACCCTACGACGAACTCACCCTCACCGAGCTTTACGAGCTGCTTCGGCTCCGCGTGGAAGTTTTTGTCGTAGAGCAAAACTGCCCGTTTCAGGACCTCGACCGGCAAGACGACCAAGCCTACCACCTGCTGGGCTACACCGAGGACAATGAGCTCGCGGCGTATGCGCGCCTCTTCGACGCGGGCCTGAGCTACGAGGAGGTGGCCATTGGGCGGGTAGCCGTGTCGCCGGCCCACCGCCGCCACGGGCTAGGCCAGGAACTTATGCGCCAAGCCATTGCCTACTGCGAAGTGCTGTACGGGCCGCAGCCCATCAAAATTGGCGCGCAGCAGTACCTCGAGCGCTTTTATCAGGCCTTCGGGTTTGTGCAGCACGGCGAGGGGTATCTGGAAGACGGCATTCCGCATATCCCCATGGTGCGGGCGTAAAATATTTGGTCTACCTAAACCAGCGCAAAAATCAATAAAAAGAACGTCATGCTGAGCGCAGTCGAAGCATCTCTACCGCGCAACTAATTGATTTTAGCATTGCGGTAGAGATGCTTCGACTGCGCTCAGCATGACGTTCTTTTTAAGCTTGACTCAGGTGTAAGCTAGTCGCTTAAATCTCGCAGCCGTCGGGCCCGCAGGCGGGGCCGTCGGCTACCATTATCGGAGCTGGTTTGGTGGGCTGGAATTCGTCCCACACTTTTTCCAGCACTTCGCTGAAAAGCTCGGTGGGCTGAGCACCCGAGACGGCGTACTTGTCTTCGAACACGAAGAAGGGCACGCCGCGCACGTTGATTTGCTGGGCCTGGTACTCATCGTGCCGGACCTCTTCGGCATAGGTGCCATTGAGGAGGGCTGCGCGGGCTTCTTCGGCGTCGAGGCCGATTTCGGTGGCCAGCTTCACCAGCGTGTCAACGTCGTTCAGGTCCTGGCCCTGGAGGTAGTAGCCGGCCATCAGGCGCTCTTTGGCTTCGCCCTGCTTGCCGTGTTTGGCCGCCAGGTGGATGAGCTGGTGGCCCAGGAAAGTATTGGTGGGCACGGCGTTATCGAAGTCGTACTTCAGCCCCACTTCCTTGGCCATGTCGGCCATATAGTCGCTCATTTCCTTGGCCTTCGCCACGGGAATGCCTTTCTTCTCGGCCAACGACTCGTACACGTTGCGGCCGGGGATAGGCCGGTAGTCGGGGGTGAGTTCGAAGCTGCGCCACACCACTTCTACGTTGTCGGCGTGCGGGAATTTTTCGAGGGCCTGCTCGAAGCGGCGCTTGCCGATGTAGCAGAAGGGACAAACGATGTCGGACCAGATTTCAACTTTCATAGTAGGGTAACCAAGTGGATTGATGTAGGTACAACAATCCAAGCCCTGGAAAAAGTTTATTCGTTAGCCTGGCATCAGCCCAACCGGCTCAATCTCTGCACCTACATCATCTCGGCTTTCACATTCACGCGAAGCTTGGCAATCTCATTGAGAATTTCGTCGGTTTTCTTTTCCTCTTCCAGCGTCTGGCGCAGCAGTTCGGCGGCCTGGGTCATGCCCATGTCTTCGGTCATGCGCACGGCCGTGCCGTAGCAGGCAATTTCGTAGTGCTCCATTTTTTGAGCGGCCGCCAGGAGCATGGCGTCCAGCACCTGGGGCGTGGATTCTTTGCGCATCAGCTTCTCAGCATCGGTGAGCAGGCCTTTCATGGCCGAACAGACCTCGCGGCTGGGCTTGACCTCCATCAGGTCCATGATTTGCTCCAGGCGGGCGACTTGCCGCCGGGTTTCGACGCCGTGCTTTTCGAAGGCCGCCTTCAGCCTGGGTTCGCTGGTGTTTTCCACGAGCGTGGCTAGGCCTTCGAGGCCCAGCTGCTCGGCGCTGTACATCATCTGAATGTCGTGCACGAGCAGGTCGCGCATGGTTCGCAATTGATTCATGGCATAGAGCATTAAGGGTGGGAAATGAAAAAGAGCTTCCGATTTGCGGCCGACCACCAAGGCAGCGCCCGTTCTATTTGGCCGGGCGGTTCGCCAGGGCTGAGGCGCCCACGGCGTCTGCTTCGTTGGGCTGCAAATCGCGAAAGCCGTCAATTTTTAATCGTGATAATTGCCTGTTAATTATGATGATGATTCATTTACCTACGACAGCTCAACTCACGGGTTGAAGGCTTTTTTCTTAGGCTTTGGGCGTCAGATTTATTTTCTGCCTGCCGTACAGCTTGGGGCCGGCCACGGCCGAGGCTGCCCGCGGGGCGCAACATTCGGCCCGAAACGGCAGTTAGCTGCCCTGTCCGCTCCCCTTCCGGAGCGGCCAGCTTCCTTCACTCGACCTCACTTTCCCTCATGGAATATCAAGAATTGGGCACCTCCGGCGTCGCCGTTTCGCGCATCACGTTCGGCAGCTGGGCCGCCGGCGGCTGGATGTGGGGCGGCACCGAGCAAAACGACGCCGTGGGCGCCATTCACGCCAGCTACGACCTGGGCGTAACCAGCATCGACACGGCGCCGGTCTACGGCATGGGCTTCAGCGAGCAAATCGTGGGCGAAGCCATCAAAAGCCTGCCGCGCGACAAGGTCCAAATCCTCACCAAATTCGGCATGCGCTGGGACTTGGCCAAGGGCGACTTCGCCATGAAAACCAAGGACAACAACGGCCACGACCTCGACGTGTACAAGTACGCGGGTCGCGACAGCATCATCAAGGAGTGCGAAGACAGCCTGCGCCGCCTCGGCACCGACTACATCGACCTCTACCAGCAGCACTGGCCCGACGTGACCACTCCCATCGACGAAACGATGGAGGCCGTGATGCGCCTCATCGAGCAGGGCAAGGTGCGTGCCGCCGGCGTGAGCAACTACTCGGTGGCCCAGATGCAGGAAGCCGAGAAAACCCTGAACATCGCCTCCAACCAGGTGCCGTACAGCATGGTGCGCCGCGATATTGAGCAAGACTTGGTGCCCTTCTGCATGGAGCACAACAAGGCCATTCTGGTGTACAGCCCGCTGCAATTGGGCCTGCTCACCGGCAAGATGAAGCCCGGCCAGGAGTTCGGCGACGGCGACTTGCGCCGGGGACACCGCCTCTTCACCCCCGAAAGTGTGACCCGCGTAAACGCCATGCTCAACAAAATCCGGCCGCTGGCCGAAACCAAAAACGTCACCCTGGGCCAGCTCGTGCTGCGCTGGACGCTGGCGCAGCCCGGCATCACGGTGGCGCTGGTGGGCGCCCGCAACCCCGAGCAGGCCGTGCAGAACGCCCGAGCCATTGACCTGCAATTGTCGTTTGAGGAGCTTGATTTTATTAATAAGCAACTGGCGGCGCTGCAGCCGGCTTAACCCCACCCCCGGCCCTTCCTCGGCGGGGAGGGGTAAGTTCTGGATTAACTGTCGTCTGGCACCCCTCCCCACCGGATTCCGCGCATCAAGCGGCGAGGGCCGGGGGGTGGGGTTTATCTTTGGGCCATGCCCCTCGCCTACCGCCGCCTCGTCGTCAAAATCGGTTCCAACGTCCTGACCCAAGACAATGGCCTGCCTGACCTGGCCCGCATGGAGCAGCTGGTGGCCCAGGTGGCCGGGCTGAAGGCGCAGGGGATGGAGGTTATCATGGTATCGTCGGGGGCGGTGGCGGCCGGGCGCAGCCTGATTACGCTGCCTGCCAAGACTGATGCCGTGCGCGGGCGCCAGCTGCTGGCTGCCGTGGGCCAGGTAAAGTTGCTGAGCACCTACGCCGAGCTGTTTGGCCGCCACGGCTTGCTGTGCGCCCAGGTGCTGGTAACCAAGGAGGACTTCCGCGACCGGCAGCATTATCTGAACATGCGCAACTGCTTCCAGGAGCTGCTGCAGCGCGAGGTCATCCCAATTGTGAACGAGAACGACGTGATCGCCGTGACGGAGCTGATGTTTACCGACAACGACGAGCTGGCCGGGCTGATTGCCGCGCAACTCGACGCCGACGCCCTAGTAATCCTAACCAATGTGGACGGGATTTTCGACGGCGACCCGCGCTTGCCCACGTCCCAGCTCCTGCGCGAGATTGCGCCCACGGCCACCGGCTTTGCCAATTTCGTGACGGCCCAACGCTCGCAGTTTGGGCGCGGCGGCATGCTCACCAAGTGCCACATGGCGCACAAGGTGGCCAAATTGGGCATCAGCGTGCACATTGCCAACGGCAAAACGGCCGACATCCTGCCCGCCGTGCTGGCCGAGACAGCGGCGCACACCTGGTTCCGGCCCAGCAAGACCGCCTCGGGCAAGAAGAAGTGGCTAGCCAACTCCCAGGACTCGGCCAAGGCCGCCGTGCGCGTAAATGCCGGGGCGGTGGCGGCCCTCACCGCCGCGGGCAAGGCCAGCAGCCTGCTACCGGTGGGCGTGCTGGCCATCGAAGGCGCCTTTCGCAAGGGCGACATCATCCGCCTCACCGACGAAAAGGGCCACCTGCTGGGCCTGGGCATTGCCGAATACGGCTCCGACAAAGCGCTGGAGCGCCTGGGCCAGCAGCACCAGCGCCCGCTGGTGCACTACGACTATTTGTTTCTCACCCCTAACCTTGCCTGACCGTGGAGCTGCGCCCAATCTTTGAAGCCACCCGCCAGGCCAGCCATGCGCTGGCGGCCTTCGCGCCGGCTGCTACTGATGCCCTACTGCGCGACCTGGCCGACGCCACCGAAGCCCAAACGCCGTTTCTGCTGGCCGAAAACGCCCGGGACCTGGCCCAGATGCCTGCCACTGACCCGCGCCACGACCGCCTGCGCCTCACCGCCGAGCGCCTGCGCGGCATGGCCGACGACCTGCGCAACGTGGCCGGCCTGCCCACGCCGCTGGGCCAGGTTATCTCCGAAACCGACCGGCCCAACGGCCTGCACCTGACCAAGGTGCGCGTGCCGCTCGGCGTGGTCGGCATCATCTACGAAGCCCGGCCCAACGTAACCTTCGATAGCCTGGCGCTGTGCCTGAAAACCGGCAACGCCTGCCTGCTAAAGGGCGGCTCAGACGCGGCCTTTTCTAATGCGGCTCTGCTGGAAGTGGCCCGGCCCGTGCTAAAGCGCCACGGCCTGCCTGCCGCCGTGGCCACGCTCCTGCCGCTCGACCGCTCCGCCACGGCCGCCCTGCTCGCGGCCGTGGGCTACGTTGATGTGCTGATTCCGCGCGGCAGCCAGCAGCTCATCAACTACGTGCGGGAAAATGCGCGCGTGCCCGTGATTGAAACCGGGGCGGGCATCGTGCACACTTACTTCGACGAAACCGGCGACTTAAATAAGGGCCAGGCCATCATCCACAACGCCAAAACCCGTCGCGTAAGCGTGTGCAACTCGCTCGACTGCTTGCTCCTGCACGCCAGCCGGCTCGCGGATTTGCCCGAGCTGCTCGCCCCGCTGGCCGCAGCCGGGGTGGAGCTGTTTGCCGATGCGCCGGCCCTCGCCTCGCTGGCGGCCCACTACCCGGCTGCCCTGCTCAGCCTTGCTTCGGAAGAGCATTACGGTACGGAATTCTTGTCGCTGAAAATGGCCGTAAAGACCGTGGGCTCGCTCGATGAGGCCATGGACCACATTGCCCAACACGGCTCGCGCCACAGCGAAGCCATTGTGTCGAAAGATGCGGCGCACATCGACACGTTCCTGCGCACCGTGGATGCCGCCGCCGTGTATGCCAACGCCTCCACCGCCTTCACCGACGGTGCCCAGTTTGGGCTGGGGGCCGAAATCGGCATTAGCACCCAAAAGCTGCACGCCCGCGGCCCCATGGGGCTGCAGGAGCTAACCAGCTACAAGTGGCTGGTGCGCGGCGATGGCCACATCAGAACCTCCTAAGCATGAGTACTTCCATTACTTTCCGGGCTACGCTGGAGCCGGGCGGCCCCAGCTTCATGCCCACGCAAACCATCGTGGTGCCGGCCGAGGTACTGGAGAAGCTGGGCGGCAAGGCAGCCAAGCGGGTGATTTGCACCGTGCGCGGGCAGGCGCTGCGGCTGGGCCTATTGCCGTTGGAAGGCGGCGGGCGCTACCTCATGCTGAATAAGGACGTGTGCCGCGTCGTGGGCATAGCATTGGGCCAGGAATTGGTGGTTGCCATTGAGCCGGACCCGAACCCCGACCACGTGGACCTGCCCGACGAGTTGGCCGAAGCCCTCGCCGCCTGGCCCGAGGCCGAAACGGCCTTCAATAACTATAGCGGCTCGCACCGCCGCGCCATGGTCCGGCTGGTAGACGAGGCCAAGCAACGCGAGACCCGCGTGCGCCGCGCCGTGCAATTGGTCGAGCGTCTGGGCCGGGGGCTGCACCCGTTTCGAGGAGATTGAGTAGACTAGTTAAAAATCATTCTGTAAAAAAGCCCGTCATGCTGAGCTTTAATCCTTGAGCACGATGCTCACAACTTTCCCTGGACCTTCTACCGTGAATTTGCACTCGTTGAAATTGGGCGCGGCCACGGTGGGGCGTACGTTGTTCGAAAACGCGTAGGGCTCGGTGGGGATGCCGATGAAGTTCTTGTCGATTTTGTCGTTGTTGTTGAGGTCCTGCGTGATGGCCACGGCCCATTCTCCTTTGGGTAGCTCAACCGGCAACGTAAACTCCCGCTTGCCCTCCGGCTTCACGGTCTTGGAAAACGCCCATTTCCCGCTTTTCAGAAACCCCTCGGGGGTGTTGTAGAAATACAGCTTTACGGTGGAGGTGCTGGACACCAGCGACGATACGACCACCGTTACGGGCTCGGTTTCGACGGGAGGCGTAGCGGCGCCCAAAAGGCTGCTACCAATCAACAAGGAGCAAAGCGACAGCACTTTCATAAGCGGGAGGCGTAAGGTGAGAAGTAATATTATAAGTACGGGCCAAACGCCCAGCGCGCCGAAAAGAGTTCGAACCGAGCAGCTGCACCATAACCTTGAGAACGACCAACTCCCCTCCTTAGCAAGGAGGGGATGTTCGAGCCAAGGGCGAGAGCGGGGGTGGTTGAGCCGTTGCACGACACCCGAACGACTCCAGCCCAAGTCGTTCTGCTATTGTGCTTCCATCGTGCAACGCCCACAACCACCCCAGCTCAACTTGGCAGTTGAGCGTCCCCTCCTTGGTAAGGAGGGGAGTTGGTCGTTCTTGCCATTTCTCATGGCTCATCTCCACTATTCGCACATATTTACCAAATGGAAGGGTTAACCAAAATAGACGACCTCGGCAAGCCGCGCGTGGTGATTGTGGGCGGCGGGTTTGCGGGGCTGGAGCTGGCCAAGGCGCTGGCCACGGCCCCGGTGCAGGTAGTGCTTATCGACAAGCAGAACTACCACACGTTTCAGCCGCTGCTGTATCAGGTAGCTACGGCCGGGCTCGATGCCGATTCCATTGTCTCGCCGTTTCGCAAAATTCTGAGCGAGCAGGAGAACTTTTACTTCCGGCTGGCCGAAGTGCAGGCCGTGGACACGGCCGCCAAGGTAGTGGAAACCAGCATTGGGCGGGTGCGTTACGACTACCTGGTAATTGCCACCGGGGCCGAGCCCAATTATTTTGGCGATGCGCAAATGGCCAAGCATTCCATTGCCTTGAAAAGCGTGGAAGATGCCATTGAGCTGCGCAACACCGTGCTGTCGAATTTCGAGCAGGCGCTGCAGCTCGGCGACATGGAGCAAATCAACAGCCTGCTCGATTTTGTGATAGTGGGCGGCGGCCCCACCGGCGTGGAGCTGGCCGGCGCCCTGAGCGAGCTGCGCAAGCACGTCTTTCCCAAAGACTACCGCGAGTTGGACTTTAAGGAAATGGACATTCACCTAGTGCAGAGCGGGCCGGTGCTGCTCAAGGGCATGTCGGCTCAGGCCTCGCAGGAGGCGCTGGAGTCGCTGCAGAAATTTGGGGTGCAGGTGTGGCTGGAGGCGCGGGTGAAATCCTACGATGGCTTCACGGTCACGCTAAGCACCGGCAAGCAGCTCATCACGCGCACGCTCATCTGGGCGGCGGGGGTCACGGGGGCGCCGCTCGCGGGCCTGCCCCCGGAGTGCCTGCTGCCCGGCAACCGCTACTGCGTGGACGAATACAGCCGCATTCTGGGCCACGACCACGTCTTTGCCATCGGCGACATTGCCGCCATGCGCAGCCCGGCCTACCCCGAAGGCCATCCCATGGTGGCGCAGCCCGCGCTGCAGCAGGGCCGGCTGCTGGGGCAGAACATTGCCCGGTTGCTGGTGGGCAAAGCGCCCCTCCCGTTCACGTACGACGACAAAGGTGCCATGGCCACCATCGGCCGCAACCACGCGGTGGCCGACGTGATACTCTTCGGCAAAGAATACCACTGGGGGGGCTTCATGGCCTGGCTGGCCTGGAGCTTTATCCACATCATTTCCCTGGTGGGCTTTCGCAACCGCCTTTCGGTATTTTTCACCTGGGGCTGGAACTACGTCACGCAGGATAAGGGCCTGCGCTACATCCTTGGCAAGACCAGAAAGCCCCTGGTGGAGCAGGAAGTGGTGGAAAAGGCGATTGTGTAGGCAGGTTTTAGCTCAAGCCAGCTGCTTACGGCCGGGGCTCGGCTCAGGTCAACTCCACTGCGCCAAACGGGTTAGCGGCCTTGACCTTGGCCGGAACAATGTTGGCGCAATCTGAACAAGTAGGGAGCGTTACCGTGTCTCAAGGAATCTGTTGGGGCGTACGCAACCTTCGCTTTCGGGCGCCGGTCAAAGAACTTGAATACGGCTTCACACTATCATTATCTATCCAATTTCCAGTTTATGCGCATCCTGCCAGCCCTGGGTTTCGCCTTGCTTTCCCTCACCGTTTTCAGCTGCAAGCACAGCGACTCGGCGGTGCCCTGCTACTCCGGCGTGGTGGTGGGCGATGCCTGCATGGATGGCATTTTGATTGACGTTGACGCGGCCTCGGCCATTGGCAAACCTACCGGCAACTACACCAACGTCATTGCCGCCGTCAATTTTGCTGACCTGAGCAGCCTGAGCAAAGTGGGCCAGCGCGTTTACTTCACGTACCGCAACGACCCCAGCCAGCAGACGGTCTCCCGCTTCTGCACCGCCAACAGTGCCCCGCTGCCGGTGCCCCATTTCGTACTGAGCAACCTCTCGGTTACCAGCTGTAAGGACGGCGCTACGCACTAACCTTGCTGCATCTCCCTGTAAACCACAACGCCCGACCAAGTTGGCCGGGCGTTTTCGTAAGTGGCTAGTCCGCCACATCAGAGGCGGATATCAAATGCCAGCGGCTCCACTACCATTTGGCGCAGCGTGGAGCTGTACACCACCCGCACGCCGGCCTCGATGGGCGTGCGCAGGCGCAGCACGTTGAACAGCACCAGCGCATCGACGCCCACATTGCGGTAATTCTGCTGGCCGATGGTGCCGCGGATGTCATTGCCGCGCGCCACGTCGCCAAAGAAAGTGGCCCGTAGGCGCTGCACGTAGAGCAGGCGGCCCAATTCCCAGTGCGTGAAGGCCAGCGGCAGGCTGTAGTCGGCGCTGGCTACGCGCAGGTGGTTGAAGCTGGTGTAGCCCTCGCCGCGCGGAAACGACACGGCGGGCACAAACTGGTACTGCGCTTGGTCCTGCCACTGGTAGCCGGCCCGCAGCCGCAGGGCGTGGTGCTTGGCCAGGCCCGGCAAAAACACGCTGCCCTGCGCCGCCCACTGCCGGGCCTGCAGCCCGGTACCGAAGGGCGTGGTGCGCCACGTGCCCAGGAAGGTGCCACCCCGCCGGGGGGCCACGTCGCGGGCGCTGCGCTTGAGCTGATTGACATAGCTCACGGTGGTCTGGATGGCGTTCAGGGGCTGATTGGGGCCGGTTTCGTAGTATTTGCGGGTGGGCAGGTCGTAGTCGTACACCTGCTCGTGCAGGAAGTAGGTGCCCACCGACAGCGCCTGGAAAAACTTAGAATGCGTGAGGTTGAGCGGCAGGCGCAGGCCCGCCGTGAGCCGGGTATAGCGCCATTGGTCGCGGACGGTGCTGCCCCGGTAGAGCACGGCGGCATCGCGCCCGCCGTAGGTCACGTCCACGTCCACCACGGGGTAGAGGGCCTGGTAGCTCACGGCCCCCACCACGCTGGCGGTGCGCTCTACCTGGTCGTAGCCCACGCCGGCAAAGACCTGGGTGGTGTTGAGCAAATCCTGCGACCGGACGCCCAGGCTCACGGCGTTGCCCGTGGGGCTTTGCACCACCCCGTAGCTGAACAGGTTGAACGCATGCCGCAGCGGCGAATACCGCTGCACGCCGTAGTGCGGCGCCTCCGAATTGGGCTGGCTCAGCAGGCGCGGCACGAGTTGGCCGGCCGGCTCCTGGGCCGTGAGGGCCTCGGCGTAGGGGCCGACTTTATCGGCCTTGGCGGTAGGCACTGGCACCCAGGCTGTGGAATCGAGCGGCATTTCGACCACCCGCACCCCCGTGGCCTGATAGTCGTGAAAAGCCAGCGAGCGGCCATCGGGCGACACCGCCGCGTGATAGGCCCCCAGCGGCCGGGACGTCACCCGGTAGGTCTGGCCGGTGCGCGCGCTCACGGCATACAGGTTGTCGATGCCCGACTGCGAGGAATTATACAGCACGAAATCGCGCCAGGGCTGGGGGTTGGCCAGGTTCACATTGGCTACGGGCAGTAGTGCCTTCGTGGTGCCAGTCGCGGGGTCGAGCACCACGATGGTTTTGCCGGCGGCACTCAGCGTCACGGCCACCACGTGGCGGCCGTCGGGGTGCCAGCGGGGCTGCTGGTAGAAGTCGTTGGTGGGGTTGGGCAGGGTTTGAATTTCGGCGCCGGTTTGGGCGTCGAGGACAACCAGGGCGTGGTGGTAGCCGGCATCGGTGCGCGTGGCCACCAGGCGTCGGCCATCGGGCGAGAGGGCGGCAGCGGTGTAGCGCGCGCCTTTGCCCAGGCGGGTAAGCTGCCCGGTGGCCAGGTTCAGCACCTTCAGCTCCGAGGCGATGCGCTGGCCCCAGCGGGCGTCCTGCTGAAATTCGGGCCATACCACCTTGCCCCCGTTCACCGACAGCATTTCGGGAATGTTGAGCTGGCCCGGCACAAACACGCGCCGCTCGGCCGCGTGCCGGCTCAGCACCACCAGTTGCGGCACATCGTCGAGGCCCGACTTCAGGGCCAGCACGGTGCTGTCAGTCACGTACTGCGGGTACTGGTAGCGCGTGAATACTTTCTCGGACGAATTAGCAACCAGCGCCCGCACCGGCGTGCGGACGGGTTGGGCTGCCTGCTGCGCCCGCCAGGTCGAGTCAATTTCCGCCATGGTGCGGTCGTAGAGCTGCTCGACCCGCAGGCCGGTGCTGTGCCGGATGCCATCGGAAAACGAGAACGGATAAAACGGAAACCGGTAGTAGCGGTCGAGCACCGAGGACCACACGGCCGGGCCGTAATGCGTTTTCAGGTACGACGTCATAAAATAGCCCAGCACGTACCAGTTGGGCACGTTGTCGCGCAGGGAGCCATTCACGGCCTTCTGGTAGGAGTAGCGGCGGCCGGCCAGCAGGTTGGCCCGCAGCCCCACGTCGAAGCTGGGGATGCGGCCGCGCCCGCTGCGCGTGAGGGCCGTTTCGGTGCCCACGGCGTCGCCTTCAAAAAACCACTGCGGCACGCCCACGGCCGCCACGCCCAGCGCGCCATCGCCCAGCAGCGGGCCCAGCACCCGGCCTATCCCCTGCCGGGCTTTCTCAAACTGGCCCACGTGCCGGTATTCGTGCACGGCCAGGCCGTCGAGCCAGTCCAGGGTGCCCAGGTCCAGGCCCTGCTGCGGCGTGGTGAAAAACTCCGCATGCCGGGGCAAAAACGTCACAAAGCCGTTGCTGACCGTGGTCTGGTTTTGCAGCACCACGCTGATTGGCCGCGGGCTCACCCCGAGCGTGGCCACGTCGGGGCCGTGCAACTGCTCGAGCCGCGCGGCCGTGCGTTGGGCCGCCGTGTCGATACCGCCCGCATACAGCACTCGGAAGTGGGGCGTGCGCACCTCCTGCCAGCGCAGGGAAGGCGGATTTTGACTCAATACAGGAAGGCTTTGGGCTTGAATCTGGCTCAACCCCGACAGGCCTAGCAGCCCGCCTAGCAACAAACGACCCATAACAGCTACAAGAATATCACGCCCTAAAGAACGTCATGTTGAGCTTGTCGAAGCATCTCTACCTTGCAACTAATCCCGACGTCTGTCATGCAGAGCGCAGCGAAGCATCTTATCACGTTCGAACAATTCGTTCAGCGGGGATAGGATGCTTCGCTGCGCTCTGCATGACAACCGGCGTGAAGCATGACAGACGAGTGGGAACACGACTAGCGGCGCAGGAGCATAAGGTTCTGCTTTTCCCTCTCCTACCCCAGGTTCCGGCATCGATTGCGCAATTATAGTCAGCCCAACCTGCCAATTTTCTCCCAGGATGCGACCAACTTACGGGCCGAAACCATCCCAATTCCCATCCTATGGAACGCCGCTTATTTACGCAGCTTACCGGCACGGCGCTGGCCGGCTCGCTGCTCACCAACCACGCGCTGGCCTCGGCGCTGGCCCCGGCCAAAAAGAAACGGGTGGCCATGGTGGGCACCGGCCACCGCGGCCTGGGCATGTGGGGCACGCCCGTACTGGCCGAACACGGCCACAGCATGGAGTTTGTGGGCCTCTGCGACATCAACCCCGGCCGCGTGGCCACCGGCAAAAAGATGCTGGGCGTGAGCTGCCCCACCTATACCGACTTCGACAAGATGATGCGGGAAACCAAGCCCGATGTCCTCATCGTAACCACCGTAGATGCCACCCACAACGAATTCATTGTGAAGGGTATGGAGTACGGGGCCGACATCGTGACCGAGAAGCCGATGACCACCGACGAGAAGAAGTGCCAGCAGATTCTCGACGCCGAAAAGCGCACCGGCAAGAAGGTGAAAGTGACCTTCAACTACCGCTACTCGCCGCACCGCCAGAAGCTCTACGAGTTGTTGCGCTCGGGCGTGATTGGCAAGATTGAATCGGCCGATTTCCACTGGTACCTCGACGTGCACCACGGCGCCGACTACTTCCGCCGCTGGCACCGCCTGCGCCAAAACAGCGGCTCATTGCTGGTGCACAAAGCCACCCACCACTTCGACCTGCTGAACTGGTGGCTCGAATCGGACCCGGAGGAGGTATTCGCCTACGGCCAGCTCAATTTCTACGGCAAGAACAACGCCTTCCGGCACACCCACTGCCGCCCCTGCCCCCACAAAGACAAGTGTGCCTTCTATTTCGACATGACCAAGGACAAGCGCCTGATGGCCATTTACGCCGACAACGAGCAGTACGACGGCTACCACCGCGACGGCTGCGTGTGGCGCGAAGACATCGACATTTTCGACAAGATGGCCGTGCAAATCAAGTATGCCAACCAGGTGCAAGTGAGCTACTCGCTCACCACCTACTCGCCCTACGAGGGCTACCGCATTGCCTTCAACGGCACCAAGGGCCGCCTCGAAGCCTGGATTAAGGAAAAGCAGCCGTGGGAGGAAGAGCCCTTCGACGAAATTCAGCTCACCACCAGCTTCGGCAAGCGCGAGCTGATTCGCATTCCCAACAACGAGGAAGGCCACGGCGGCGGCGACGTGCGCCTGCGCAAGCAAATCTTCGCCCCCGATGGCCACGACCCCTACCGCCAGGCCGCCGGCACCCGCGATGGGGCCATGGCCTGCCTCATCGGCATCGGCGCCCGCCACAGCATCGACAGCGGCAAACCCATAAAAATCGGCGACTTAACTACCTTAAAACCCTCGGGCACGCGGGGCGTTTGAACTTTCTGAGACGGGCGGCGTTTACGCAGCAACGATAATTGATGTACCAACATTTTATGTAGCAACATTTGTTATCTTTGCACCCAACATTCACCTTTTCAAGCTTCACCCCATGTCCGAGACCGCAACCACCACCGCCACCAAATGGGTACTTGACCCCACCCATTCCGAAGTGCAGTTCAAAATCAAGCACTTGGTTATTTCCACCGTTACGGGTTCGTTTAAAACCTTCCAGGGCTCGATGCAGACCGAAGGCGACTCGTTTGAAAACGCCAAAATTGAGTTCACGCTCGACGTGGCCAGCGTCGACACCAACCAGGAGCAGCGCGATGCCCACCTGAAGAGCGATGAATTCTTCGACGCCACCAAGTTCCCGCACATCAAGTTCGAGTCGACTTCGTTCGTAAAAGAAAGCGGCGACACCTACAAGCTCAACGGCAACCTCACGATGAAAGACGTGACCAAGCCCGTGACCCTTGAGGCCGAATTTGGCGGCGAAGCCGTCGATTTCTACGGCAACCACAAGGCCGGCTTCGAGGTAACCGGCAAACTCAACCGCAAAGAGTTCGGCCTGACCTGGGGCGCCGTGACCGAAGCCGGCTCCATCGTGCTCGGCGACGACGTGAAGCTGATTATCAACGTACAGTTCGTGAAGCAGGCGTAATTATAGCTTTTAGCTAACGTCTGTCATGCTGACGAAGGAAGCATCTTATCCCCGCTGAACGATTCGTCCGGACGTGAGAAGATGCTTCCTTCGTCAGCATTACAAAACAAAAAAGCGGCTGCTCCATTCGGGCAGCCGCTTTTTTGTTACTGGTAACTCTGGCTATGCCGACAGCAGCTCCTGGTCCGGCACGCTCTGGTCCTTGAGTGTGGCCGTGCCGCGCTCCTTGCGCATGATGCGGGAGTAAAGGCTGATTTCCTGGTCGAACAAGAACATGAAAAACAGCTTGGTGTAGCTGGTGTGGGCCAGCAGCGGCTCGTAGAACTCGGGGGCCACGCGCTTGAGCTTGGGCAGGTTGTTCCACGGAATGCTGGGCATGTCGTGGTGCTCGTTGTGGTAGCCCACGTTGAGGTTGATGCCGTTGAGCCGGCCGTAGTACGAATAGGTTTCCTGCTCGGGGCTGAGGGTAAGGTAGTGCTCCTGAATCCAGCGGGCCCCGAGCGGGTGCAGCCCCACCGAAAACCAGAAGCTCAGGAACAGGTAGAGCAGCGCCGTCCAGCCCAAGAAGTATACCACGGCCACGTCGAAGGCCAGTTGGGCTACAATATTGGCGGCCACGTACCGGTCGATGGTGGCCACCTCGCGGCAGCGCGCCGTGCGAATGACCTGAAACAACGGGAAGAAAAACAGCCAGATGGCCTTGCCGATGCTGTAGTTGTGAATCAGCTTGGCCTCATACCAGTCGGGCAGGTCGGCGTCAAGTTCGTGCACGCCCTGAAAGACGTGGTGCTTGATGTGGAAATTCTTGAAGCTGATGGCCGTCGGGAAAATCGACGGGAAATTGGCCACAATACCAGTAGCCACGTTTTGCCACAGCCTTTTGAACACCAAGTTGTGGGCCGCTTCGTGTATGACCACGAAGAGCGTGTGCGAGAAAAATGCCCCCACCAAATAAGCCACCGGGATGGTCCAGTACCAGGCCTGGTGGCGGAGCAGGTAGGCCAAGGCCACCTGGGCGGCCACGCAGCCCAACCCAATGAGAAAGGTAGCGGGGTTGCGCGCCATGAGCTGCTTCACCTCGGGGTGGGCCCGGATGATTTGGCGGGTGCGCCCGCGGTGGGGCTCGGGGGCCGTGGCAACGGTGAAAGCGGTAGGAGCTGGGGCCATAAAGTGCTGAAAAACGGGCGCGGCAGAGAGCAGCCGCACGCAGGTAGGCTTTCAGACAAAAATACAGCAAATAGGTTCAGGCCCGGGAGGGATGGTTACCTACATCTGCTTCAGCCACTCCTGGGCGGTCTCCATGTCGTCGAACGTGGCCACCACCGGCCCTTCGGCCGTGAACTGCAGCATGAGGTCGGTGCTGAGGCGGCTGTAAACATTGGGCGAGTATACCCAGGCAAAGTACTTAAGCCCGGCGGCCGTCATGGCCGGAAACCACTCGCGCCCGCCCCACTCCGAGGCATCGCTCCACATGCTGGTCACGCGCGTGTTGTCGTTTAGCACTTTGCTGCTCCGATGCTCCACCATAAACTGCAGCATTTCCTGGCATCCGTCCTGCACGCTCATCAGGTTCTGGTCGCCCGTCCAGTCGGCATGCAGCCATTCATTCAGGTGGTCGTAGGCAATGGTGAGATGAGGGGATTCGTGTAGCGTTTGCAAAGACATAGCATCGGATTAGGGCAGTGCGGCCTGCTACGGCTAATACGTAGCAAAGGATACAGAAAAGCCCGAGATACTTGCCTAATATACCACTCAATACTTACAAAGGCAGTTTTCGATACGCATTTATACGTACAAAGCAAAAAGCATAACCCAAAAAGCTATCCAAATAAACAGGTTAGGGCCTCCTAAAGCTGAACATTATTAACGGCTACTTTTTTGTGTCGCTACCTGTAACGCAAGCCAGACAGCGGCCTACTTCGTATAGAATTACTGAGGCGCTGGCTGCGGTGAAAGGTTTACTTCCGGCGGGCGTCTACCTCCGCAAAACCGCCGGTTTCGGCACTATTTCTGTCTTCTCTTTTCCATGAAAAATCGATTGAAATCCTTGGCCAGCGCATGCCTGCTGGCGCTCACCGTTGCGTGCGGCTCGCAGCAGCCAGCCGATGCTCAGAACCCGCCGCGCTCCACCGCCGGCTTTGCCCCGGCCAACCTGAAAGGCTTGGCCATAGCCACCTTTGCCGGGGGGTGCTTTTGGGCCCAGGAGGAGGCTTTTGAGCAGATAAAGGGCGTGAAGCAGGTGGTGAGCGGCTACGCCGGCGGCACCAAAGCCAACCCCACCTACGAGGAAGTAGCCGACAAAACCACCGGCCACACCGAAACCGTGCAGATTTACTACGACCCCAAACTGGTGAGCTACCAAAAGCTGGCTGACATCTTCTTCACGGCCTCGCACGACCCCACGCAGCTCAACCGCCAGGGCCCCGACGCGGGTCCCGAGTACCGCTCCGTGGCGTTTTACCGCACGCCGGAAGAAAAGCAAATTCTGGAGGCCACCATTGCCCGGGTCAATGCATCGAAAGAATACAGCGGCAAAATAGTGACCCAGGTGGTGCCGTTCCAGAAGTTCTGGCCGGCCGAGGCCTACCACCAGGGCTACTACCGCCTGCACCCCGAAAACCCCTACATCGCCCACGTATCGGCTCCCAAAGTCGAGCACGTGCAGAAGGCCTTCCCCAAAGATTTGAAGAACCCGCTGTAAGCGCCAGCCTGCCCGTGCAGCCCAGAATCCGAAAGCCCCGGCCGCCCTGGCCGGGGCTTTTTTGGGCTAATCCCCCACGCACCCAAGCCGGCGAGTATCTTTGAAAACAGAAGCCGCTCACCGCTTGCGGCGTTTCGCTGCCCTCGCCCCGTATGTCCCCTTCCGCGCCCCGTGCCCTAGACTTTGAGCTGCTGTTTGCCGCGCTGCCCACCCCGTTTGCGGCGCTGGCACCCGACGGCACCATTCTGGCGCAGAATACGGCCCTGGCCGCCCTGCTCGGCGCAGCGGACCTGGTGGGCCAGCCCTTGGCCGCCTTGCCCGCGGCGCTGCAGGCCACCGGCAGCATCCTAATGCCGCCCGAGGCCTGGGACGCGGGCCTGCGGGCGGCCCAGGCCTCGGGCGCCGCCCAAGTCCTCACGCCGGAATGGGCGGGCGAAATACCATCGAAAGCCGCAGCGGCCGCCCCCTCGTACTGGGAAGCCACCCTGCAGCCGGTGCACGCCCCAGCGGCCGACGGCCAGGCCCTGGGCGAGTTGCGCTACCTCCTGCTGCGCCTGCTGGACGTCACGACGCAGCTGCGCACGGCCCACAGTCAGGCGCAGCTGCAAGACCAGCGGCTGCGCATCCAGCGCATCCTGGACCAGATTCCCCTCACCATCAGCACGATGGAGGGGCCCGACCTGGCGTTTACGTTTCTTTCGGCCCAGGCCCGGGCCACCATGGGCGCGCGCGCGGCCCTGGGCCGCACCGTGGCCGAGAGCATGCCCGAAATAACGGCCCAAGGCTACCTGCAGATGCTCCAGCAGGTGCGCGACAGCGGTCAGCCGTTGTTCGGCCACGAAGAGCGCACCGAGCTGCTGGACCCGGCCACCGGCCAGCTGCAGGAGTACTACCACAACTTTGGCTACCTGCCCTTACACGGCGAGCGGGGCACGGGGGTGCTGGCCTATGGCCTCGACGTGACCGAGCAAGTACAGGCCCGCCAGCGCAACGAGGCCCTGATGGCCGATGCCCGGGCCGCCGACCAGCGCCTGCGCCGCGTGACCGAGAGCCTGCCCACCATCACCTTCATCACCAACCAGGACCGGCAGGTACTCTACGTGAGCCCCCAGTGGTTTGCCTACACCGGCACCGCCCCGAGGACCTCGACCGGGAGTGGATGGCGCGGCTGCACCCCGACGACATCCCCAATGTGCTGGAGAAGTACGAGGCCGCCTTGGCCGCCGGCACGCCCTGGCGCTACAAGCTGCGCCTGCGCCGGCACGACGGCGAGTACCGCTGGTTTATGAGCCAGGGCGTGCCCGAGCCACTGGAAGAGGCGCAAGCCGCCGGCCGCTCGCGGCAGTGGTTCGGCTCGGACCTCGACATTCACGACCTGCACGAAACCCAGCTCCAGCTCCAGGCCAAAGACCAACAGCTCAGCCAGATTCTGAGCCAAAGCCCGGCCATGATTGCGACCGTGGCCGGCCCCGACCACCGCTTCACCTTTACCAACGCCGCCTACGATGCGCTGATGGGGCACCGGCCGCGCGTGTGCGCGCCCGCCGCCCAGTGCCTGCCCGAAGTGGCCGAACAGGGCTTTGTGAAGCTGCTCGACACGGTGTACGAGTCCGGCAAAACGTTTGAGGGCCGGGCCATGCCCCTGCAGGTGCTGGACGCAGCCAGCGGCGAGCTCCGGCAGGTGTACCTCGACTTCACGTACCAGCTGCTGCGCGACGGGCACGGCGCGGCCACCGGCATCCTGGCCTTTGGGGTCGACGTGACCGAGCAGGTGCTGGCCCGCCAGGAGGCCGAGCGGCTGCAGGCCGACCTGCGCGCCGCCGACCGCCACCTGCGCCGCCAGGCCGAAGTACTGCCCATCATCACCTTCACCACCGACGCCACCGGCCGCACCACCTACATGAGCCCGCAGTGGTACGCCTTCACGGGCCAGAAGCCCGGCGGCGACTGGGACGAGGTGGACATGGTGTGGGCCGAGCGCCTGCACCCCGACGACCAGGAAAAAACCCGGTTTGAGATTCGGCAAAGCATCAATTTTGCCCGGCTGGGCCGCATCGAAGTGCGCCTGCGCGGGGCCAACGGCCAGTACCGCTGGTTTATGACGGAGGCCGTGCCGGAGCTGGACGCCGCCGGCCGCCTCCGGCAGCGCTACGGCTACCTGCTGGACGTGCACGAGCTGCGCGACACCCAGCGCCGCCTAGAAGAAAAAGACCGGCAGTTGAGCCAGATTCTGGACCAGGCGCCCGCCATGCTGGCCACCATGGAAGGCCCCGAGCACCGCTTCACCTTTTTCAACTCCACCTACGGCCAGCTGCTGGGCCACCGCATCCAGCTGGGGCGGCCGGTGGCCGAGCTCATGCCGGAGCTGGCGGCGCAGGGCTTTGTGGAGCTGCTCGACCGCGTGTACCGCACCGGCGAAACCTTCGTGGGCAAGGAAATGCCGACTCGGCTCGGGGCGGCGGCCACGCCCGCTGAGCTCACGCAATACTTTGACTTCAGCTACGTGGCCCTGCGCGACGGGCAAGGCCATATCACCGGCATTTTGGCCTTTGCGCTGGACGTAACCGAACGGGTGCGCAGCCGCCAGCAGGCCGAGGAGCTGGCCGCCGAGATAAACCGCCGCGACGAGCAGGTGCGCACCATCACGGCGTCGGTGCCGGTGTTTATTTTCAACTTCAGCCCCAACGGGCAAATCACGTACACCAACCCTTACTTCTTCGAATACACGGGCCTGGACCCCAGCGCTTCGTCGGACGAGATATGGGGGGTGCTGCCCCCCGACGACCGGGCCACCGTGAGAGCCCTGGCCCAAACGGCCATGGCCGCGGGCGAGCCCTGGCAGGCCACCTTCCGGTGCCGGCGGCAGGATGGCGAGCTGCGCTGGTTTCAGGCCAAGGCCCAGCCCTACACCGACGCCAACGGCCAGGTGGCGGGGTTCAGCGCCGCCATCATCAAAATCCACGAGCTGCACGAGCGCACCGAGGAGCTGGCCCGCAGCCGCGCCGATTTTGCGGCCCTGGCCGACAACATTGCCCAGCTGGCTTGGATGGCCGATGCGCAGGGCGCCATTTTCTGGTACAACCAGCAGTGGTACGACTACACCGGCACCACCTTCGACAGCATGCAGGGCTGGGGCTGGCAACAGGTGCACGACCCGGCGCTGGCAGACGGCATTCGGGACCGCTACGTCGCGTGCATTCAGGCCGGTAAGCCGTGGGAAGACACGTTCCCGCTGCGCCGCCACGACGGCGAGCAGCGCTGGTTCCTGAGCCGGGCCCGGCCCATCCGGGACCCCGCCACCGGGGAGGTGGTGCGCTGGTTTGGCACCAACACCGACGTGACGGAGCTGCGCCAGCTCCAGGACCAGCTCAGCGACAGCGAAGAGGAACTGCGCATTCAGGCCGAGAGCATTCCACAGCAGGTGTGGACGGCCCAGCCCGACGGCACCGTGGATTTTTTCAACCACCGCACGGCCGCTTACGTGGGCGAGTCGATGGAGCGCTGCGGGGCCGCCCACTGGCTCAACTTTGTGCACCCCGACGACCGCGGCCCCATGCAGAGCCGCTGGGACCAAGCCATTGCCAGCCAGCGCTACTTCGAAGCCGAGTTCCGCCTGCGCCGCTACGATGGTCAGTACCGCTGGTTCCTGGGCCAGGCCCAGGCCCGCCGCGCCCCCGGCGGCCAAGTGCTGAAATGGTACGGCACCAACACCGACGTGCACCAGCAGCGCGTGCTGCAGGAAGAGCTGGTGCGGCGCGAAGAGCAGTTCCGCTTCCTGGCCGAAAGCGTGCCCCAGATTGTGTGGACCAGCACCGGCGTGGGCGGCAACGACTACATCAACCAGCGTTGGTACGACTACACCGGATTGGTGCCGAGCCAAACCACCGGCGACCGCGCCGACTGGCCCGCCGTGATTCACCCCGACGACCTGAACCCGACCAACCAGCGCTGGAAGCACTGCGTGGAAACCGGCGAGTTCTTCGAGATAGAGTACCGCTTCCGGCGCCACGACGGCGTTTATCGCTGGTTTTTGGGCCAGGGCCGGGCCCAGCGCAGCGCCGATGGCCACATCATCAAGTGGTTTGGCACCTGCACCGACATCGACGACCAGAAGCAGGTGCAGCAGCAGCTCGAAGCCCAGAATGCGCGCCTGGTGCGCACCAACGAGGACCTGGACAACTTCGTGTACACCGCCTCGCACGACCTCAAGCAGCCCATCAACAACATGGCGGGCATCTTTGAGGAGCTGACCCGCACAGCGTATTTCCGCGACCCCGATTCCATCAAGCTCATCGCCTATTTTGAGCGGGCCCTGGCTCAGATTTTTGGCACCATCGACGACCTAAGCGCCATTGTGCGGGGCCAGCGCCAGCAGCAGGAACTGCCCCCCGAACCGGTGGTGCTGGCGCCGCTGGTCGATGAAGTCATTGGCAGCCTGCAAGACCTGGTGCGGCAGACCGGCGCCACGTTTGCCCTCGATTTTGCCACCTTCCCGGTGGTCACCTTCGTGCGGCCCAACTTGCAAAGCCTGCTCTTCAACCTCATCAGCAACTCGCTCAAGTACTCCGCGCCCGGCCGCCCGCCCCTCATCCGCCTCAGCAGCACCCCCGATGCCGTGACCGGCCGCCCCATCCTCACGGTGCAGGACAACGGCATTGGCATTGACATGGAGCGTTTTGGACCGCAGCTCTTTCAGCTTTTCCGCCGGTTTCACACCCATATCGAAGGCACCGGCATGGGCCTGTACCTGGTCAATCGCATCGTGCAAAACCACGGCGGCCGGCTGGAAGTCACCAGCGCCGTGGACGAAGGCACGACGTTCCATATTTATTTGTAATTCAGCTCAATAATCAGACACGAACAATAAACTCCCCTCCTTGGATAAGGAGGGGATGCTCAACTGCCAAGTTGAGCTGGGGTGGTTGGATTCGTTGAACGATTAAAGAACGACTCGTACTGGAATCGTTCGGGTATCGTGCAACGATTCAACCACCCCAGCTGGCGCGTCGCGCCAGCGTCCCCTCCTTTCTAAGGAGGGGAGTTTTCCGTTCTTTGGACTCCTCATACCACCCCTCCCCGTGCTCCAATCCAAACTTCCGGACGTTGGCGTCAGCATTTTCACCCAGATGACCCTGCTGGCCCAGGAAACCGGTGCCATCAACCTTGCCCAGGGCTTTCCGGACTACGACCCGCCCCGGGAGCTCATGGAAGCCCTGGCGCGCCACGCCCGCACGCCGGGCCACCACCAGTACGCCCCCATGCCCGGCCTGCCCCGGCTGCGCGACGCCATTGCCGCCCAGGTGGCCCGCCTGCAGGCCGATGCCCCGGAGCCCGACCCGGCCACGGAAATCACCGTCACGGCCGGCGCCACCGAGGCTCTGTATGCAGTGCTGGCCGCCGTGGTGCGGCCTGGCGATGAGGTGCTGGTATTTGAGCCGGCCTACGACCTCTACGGGCCGGCCATCCGGCTGCAGGGCGGGGTGCCGCGCTACGTGCGCCTGCCCGCCCCGCACTTCCGCCCCGACTGGGAGGCCGTGCGCCGGGTGGTGTCGCCCCGCACCCGGCTGGTGATGGTAAACACGCCCCACAACCCCAGCGGCGCCATTTTCACGGCCGAGGATTGGCACGAGCTCGCCCGCCTGCTGGCCGGCACCGATGCCCTCGTGCTGAGCGACGAAGTGTACGAGCACCTCGTGTTCGACGGGGCCCCGCGTATGAGCGCCCGCCAGCACCCAGAGCTGCGCGAGCGCAGCTTTGTACTCTCGTCCTTTGGCAAGACCTACCACGCCACCGGCTGGAAAGTGGGCTACTGCATTGCCCCGCCCGCCCTCACCGCCGAGGTGCGCCGGGTGCACCAGTTCGTCACGTTTGCCGTGAACACGCCCACCCAGCATGCCCTGGCCGATGTGCTGGCCGCCGATACCACGGATGCGCACGCCCGCGGCCTGGCCCATTTTTACCAGCAGAAGCGCGACGAGTTCCGCGCCCTGCTGGTGGGCGCCGGCTGGGACTTGCTACCCGTGCCCGGCGGCTACTTCCAGCTGGCCCGCTACGGGGCGTTCTCCTCGGATAATGACCTGGCTTTTGCGCAGCACCTGGCCCGCGACAAAGGCGTGGCCGTGGTGCCAGTGTCCACCTTTTACCACGACGGCTTTGACGACGGGCTGATTCGATTTTGCTTTGCCAAAGAGCGAAACACGCTGGATGCCGCCGCCACGCGCCTGCAGCGCGACTAGCGCCCCCACTCGGTTACTTGTTAATTGCCTGCCATGTCCGACCTCACCGTTTCCTTCGTCCAAACGAAGCTGCACTGGCACGATGCCATCGCCAACCGCGCCACGCTGGACATTGCCCTGGCCCGGCTGGCCACCCCCACCGACCTCATCGTGCTGCCCGAGATGTTCACCACCGGCTTCAGCATGGAGGCCCCGGACCTGGCCGAGCCCATGGACGGCCCCACCGTGGCGTGGATGCGCGCCCACGCCGCCGCCCACAACGCGGTGGTCACCGGCAGCGTCATCATCCAGGAAGACGGCGCCTACTTTAACCGCTTGCTCTGGGTGCGGCCCGACGGCAGCCTGAGCACCTACGACAAGCGCCACCTGTTTACGCTGGCCGGCGAGCAGCACGTGTACACCCCCGGCCGCACCCGCCTGGTGGAGGAATGGCGCGGCTGGCGCATCTGCCCGCTGGTGTGCTACGACCTGCGCTTTCCCGTGTGGAGCCGCAACCAGCCCACCGAGCCCTACGACCTGCTGCTGTACGTGGCCAACTGGCCGGCCGTGCGCCGCATGGCCTGGATGACCCTGCTCCGGGCCCGCGCCATCGAGAACGTGGCCTGCGCGCTGGGCGTGAACCGCATTGGGCACGATGGCCTGAACCACGAGTACGCCGGCGATTCGGCCCTAATCGATGCGCGCGGCAATTACCTGGTGGAAGCCAACGAGCAGGCCGGCGTTTTCACCCACACGCTACGCCGCAACGAGTTGGAAGATTTCCGCACCAAGTTCGCCGCTTTGAATGACGGCGATGCTTTTGAGCTGCGCGGCAGGTAGCGTACTCAACCCGCCAGAGGGGCAAATGGCTTCTCACACGTTTAAACGGTCGTCGTTGTAGCATGTAAAGTGGTTTGCAATCTTACGTAAATCACCGTTCAAATAAACTCCCACCCGGTAGTTTTGCAGTCCTATGAAACGTTTACTACTCAGCGCGCTGCTGTTATCAGGTTTAGCTGGTTGCAAGAAAGATGAGTCGGCTCCCCCGCTCGTGTTGGCGGCTCAAATCAACGGACAGAATTGGGAGGCAGACCCTAAAAGTTCTCCGTACACCTCTGTGGTCGACTCTTATGCTTACACCCCAGTCCGCTATGTATTCAGTGTAGAAGGCGCATCGCCACAGGGTGTGCCGAGCTTGAACTTGTCTCGTCTCGGGTTCAGAATCTCTTTCTCGTATTTGCCGAAAGTTGGACGCCACGCTATCAATTCGGGCTCAACTAACGCCAAACAGAACTATTGCCAAGCGGATTTTTATTTTGACGCCCCAGATAAGGCAACCTATCGAGCGGATGCCACCAGTGGCTATGTCGAGATAACCGAAATAGCAGGCAATCGCATCACGGGTACATTTGAGCTTACTTGCCCGGCAACCCAACTCATGCCACCGACCAGTGGGGCCCCCACCATGTTCAAGGTGACGCAAGGACGTTTTCAAGGTGTGGTAAACGTGCCGAATAAAATATTGACTTGGGATGGTGAACAATAGGCGGGAGGAAGATGAGCAGGCGGCTTAGCTCAATGCCTTTTTACCTCGGGGGAGCGGGGAGCAGAGACCCCAGGGAGAGCAATAAAAGGCTCCTTTGCTTGAACCACTGCCCATCGGCGTTTACCGGACTGGCAAAGTGGCCCTAAGGTTCAGATTGAGTTTAAGAAACTCGTTCACTAATCAAAGTTCACGAAACTCAAAATGAAGATGAGTTTCGTGAACTGCTATAACCGGGCGTTCACAACCTCCCATAAATCAAAACGAGGGAAATCATCATAATCAACCCGCGCTAAATTCCATCGGGTTGATTGTTCTGAATGTTAGAACTGAACACCACTGTGAAGTAGCTGTGCGGGCTGCCCTTACTGCACCAGCAGGCGCTGCACGGCAGCCGACCCATCGGCTCCTTCGGCCCGCACCAGGTACACGCCAGGAGCCAGCCCAACCAGATTCAACGAGTGACGGCGTTGGGCGGCACCCACGGTTTGCACCACGCGGCCGGTGAGGTCGAGCACCGTGACGCGCGTGGCAGTAGCCGTCTCGACGGTGGCCGTGGCCGTGGCAGGGTTTGGATAGATGCTCAAGGCCAAGGCACGCGCTGCGGCGGGCTGGGTGGCCGTGACGGTGCGGTTGCGGGTGCCGTAGCTGAGGATGCCGCCGGCTTCGGTGCCGACGAAGAGTTCGGGCGCGCCGTCGCCGTTCAGGTCAGCGGCCGCCAGGCCGTAGTGCGCGTAAATTTCCTGGCCCAGCCGCGTGGGCTCGTATTGGCTGGTGAGGGGATTGTAAAGCACATCGGTGCGCTCCGAGAATAAGCCTGCCTGGGCGCGGTAGTTGGAAAAGAAGCGCAGCAGGCCGGTGGCATCGGCCGTGAGCAGGTCGGGCTGGCCGTCGCCGTCGAAGTCGGCCACCGTGGGGTTGAGGTTGAACGGCCGGGCACCGGTGGCGTCGCGAATGCGCCCGAAATCGTTATCCACCAGCACAAAGGCATTGTCTAAAGACCCTTGGCCGCGGTTTCGGAAGTAGCGGAGGGCCATGCCCGGCTCCCGCACTTCGTTGGTGCCGATGAGCAGGTCAACGAAGCCGTCGTTGTCCACATCGGTGAAGCAGGGCATGTCGCCTTTGGCGTACGGCAGCACGCCGGTGGTAGCCGCGCCCTGAGGCTTTAAGCTGACGGCGTTGGCCGCGCTGAAGGCCACCGGCTGGCCCGCCCGGGCGGTGTTCAGAATGTAGTAAATGAGGTTGGTGCCCCGGTCCCAGGCACTGTAGGCCAGGTCGGGGGCGCCGTCGCGGTTCAGGTCCACCAGCACCGGCTTGAGGCCCTCGAGGTTCAACGCCGAGAGGCCCAGGTAGTCGCGGCTGACGAGGCTGAACACCGGCTGGGTGCGCGTGCCCACGTTGCGGTAGTACGTGAGCGTGGCCCGGTACACATTATTGACCCGGTCGGCGAGGTTACCGATGAGCAGGTCGGGCAGGCCGTCGCCGTCGAGGTCGCCGAGGGTGGGCGCGGCGCCTTCGCTCACGTCAATCATCTCGTTTTGCAGGAAGCCGGCGGGGCGGTACGCGAAGGCCGGTGGGCCGCTGGCGGCGGTGTTCTCAAATAGCTGCACCGAATTGCGAAAGCTCACCAAGTCGGCGAGGTTATTGAGCATGTTGGGTGCTACTACCAGGTCGGGGCGGCCATCGAAGTTGGCATCGAAGGAGTAGCCAGCCGGGAAAACCGGCACGTGCACCGGCGTGGCCGCCGAGGGAAAACTCGCGCTGATGCCCGCCTGCGTGAGCACGGGCGCCAGGGCCGTGCCCTGGTTGAGCAGCCGCACCAGCTCGGGGCAGTTGTCGCGGCCGTCGAGCAGGTCCTGGTCGCCATCGCCATCGAGGTCGAGCAGCAGCAGGCTATGACCACCGGTGTGGTTAGGGCGTGCCAAGAAACACTGCTGCCCGTTGAACATGTAGCTGGCGCAGCCCCCGCAGGCCTGAATGCCGCCGTAGTTATCGGTGGTCAGGGTGAAGGTGAGGGCGGCGCCGCAGCTGCCCGGGCTGGTGTTGAGGTACAGCTCAATAAAGGAGGCGCTGATGAAATCGTAGCTCATGATGTCGAGCTTGCCATCGCCGTTCACGTCCTGGATGGCGGGCAGGTTATAGCCGCCAATGGTGAGGTTGGCCGTGCCCGAGAACGTGCCGGAAAACCGTATCTGGTTGGTGGTGAGCTGGAAGCTGGGCCGGCCGTTGGCCAGCACATTGCGAAACACCCGGATTTCGCCGCCGTTGATGTAGGTGAACAAATCGGGGCGGCCGTCGCAGTCGTAGTCGCGCAGCAGGGCCCAGCTTTGCAGGTCAGCGGGAAAGAGGGATTCGTACTCGGGGGCATAGCGCCAGCGGCGGCCGGGCGCAGTGCCCGGCGCGGCCACGCTCAAAAACGTGTAGCAGCGGTTGGTTTCGTGGTCGAAGGCAAACAGGTCGGGCTGCCCGTCGTTGTTCAGGTCGATGGTACTGAACTGGGGCGTGTTGAAGCCGCCGGCCCAGGCATTGCGGAGGGTATCCATGCCCTCCACCACCTTAGCGGCGGGCCGGTATTCAAACCCAAATCCGGCGCCGGTCTGTGCTTTTGCAGCGAAGGAAAACGCCAGCAGCGCCAGCAAAAAAACGTATGAACGAAGCATGGGCGCTGGTCGGCAAGACAGTTGAGGCGGCCGGATGGCTTTTGGAACAAAAATCACGCCCACCTTTGCAGCAATTTACACCCGGTTTGCCCTTACCGTCCGCCCCATGCTGCTTTACTCCCACTACCTGGCCGCCAGCGGCCACGTCAGCACCGATTCGCGTCAGCCCCAGCCCGGCACCTTGTTTTTTGCCTTGAACGGCCCCAGCTTTCGGGGCGCCGCGTTTGCGCCGCAAGCCCTGGAAAAGGGCGCCCGCCACGCCGTCGTCGACGATGCCGAACTGGCCGCCACCGACCCCAACCGCTACACCTTCGCCCCCGACCCGCTGGTGGCCCTACAGGAGCTGGCCCGGCACCACCGCCAGCAGTTCGACATTCCGGTGCTGGCCATCACGGGCTCCAACGGCAAAACCACCACCAAAGAACTCCTCACGGCCGTCTTGGCCCAGAAATTCCAGGTCCTGGCCACCATTGGCAACCTCAACAATCACATTGGGGTGCCGCTCACGCTGCTGCGCCTGCGCGCCGGCGAGCACAACTTCGCCGTGATTGAGATGGGCGCCAACCACCGGCGCGAAATCGCCGAACTGTGCGAACTGGCCCTGCCCACGCACGGCCTCATCACTAACATCGGCAAGGCCCACCTCGAAGGCTTTGGCGGGGCCGAAGGCGTGGCGCTGGGCAAAGGCGAATTGTTTGACTACCTGGCCCGCACCGGCGGCACGGCGTTCGTCAATACCCTCGACGCCCGCCTGCCTTCCCTGGCCGCTGCCGTGCTCACACGCCTCACCTACCCCGGACCCGCTGACACCTACCCCGCCACGCTGCTCTCGGCCGACCCAGCCGTGGCCCTGCGCCTGGCCGACGGCACCGACGTCGTCGCCCAGCTCACCGGCGACTACAACTTCCTGAACCTGGCCGCTGCCGCCGCCGTGGGCCTGCACTTCGGCATCGCCGCTGAGAAAGTAGCTACCGCCCTGGCGCACTACAACCCGCAGAACAACCGCTCGCAGCTCCTGCGTACCGCCGCCGGCAACGACCTGGTTCTGGATGCCTACAATGCGAACCCCAGCAGCATGGCCGCGGCGCTGCGCAGCTTCGCGGCGCGGCCGGCCGCGGCCGGGCAACCCAAGCTCGCGGTATTGGGTGACATGTTCGAACTCGGCGACGATAGCGCCGCCGAGCACCGCCAGCTGGGCCAGCTGCTCGCGGAGCTAAACCTGCCCGCCGTGCTATTGATTGGGCCGGAAATGAGCGCCGCGGCATCTGCGGCAGGCCAGGTCCAGCATTTTGCAAACAAGGCCGAGGCCGCCGAATGGCTCAAACAGCACCCGGTGCGCGGCCAGCAGGTTCTGGTGAAGGGCAGCCGCGGCATGGCCCTAGAGACCCTGGTGGAGCTGCTTTGATTTTCAATTAACAATTAGCATCTAACAAGTAACAGCCGTTCCGACGGGCCCATGTGGTCCTTCAGAACGGCTGTTACTTGTTAAATGCTAAATGTTAAATGACTAAAACGGACTGTCCAACTCGGCAAAAGTGGGCAACACCGCATCCTTGGGCGACACCAGGGCGTCGGCAATGCCCCACTCGATGCCCAGGGCCGGGTCGTTCCACTGCAAGCCACCTTCAGCGGGCGGCGCGTAGTAGTTCGAGCACTTGTAGAGAAAAAGCGTGTCCTCTTCCAGCGCAACAAAGCCGTGGGCAAAGCCAATCGGCACGAAGAGAATGTTGCCTTTGGCTTCGCTTAGCTCAACCTTGGCGTGCTTGCCGAAAGTGGGCGAGTCGCGGCGAATGTCCACCACCACGTCGAGGGCACGGCCCTTGGCGACGCGCACCAGCTTGGCTTGGGCGTGGGGAGGATGCTGGAAGTGCAGGCCGCGCACCACGCCGGGCTGCGACTTGGACTGGTTGTCCTGCACCCAATCGAGGTCGGCGGGCAGGCCCATTTCCTGCATGAGGCGGGCGCTGTAGGTTTCGTAGAACACGCCCCGCGGGTCGCCAAACAAGCGCGGAACAAATTCGATGAGGCCCGGCAGGGCGTGGGGTATTGCTTGCATCAGGACAAAGGTAGGGACCGGACTTTGGCAGGAGTTGAGGGGAGCACGGCTTTATTTTTCACCTCCGCGACAGCACTGATGTACTTGTCCAGCACCAGCTTCTCGTCGAATTTGGTTTCGGCGAGGTGGCGGCTGGCCTGGCCCATGCGCTGCAAATCGGCTTCTGAAAGCTGCAGCACCTGGAGCATTTTGGCCGCCAAATCATGGCCGTCGCGTACCTGGCAGAGGTAGCCGTTGAGGCCATCGACTACGGTTTCGCGGCAGCCGGGCACGTCGGTGGTGACAAGGGGCTTGCCCACGGCCGCGGCTTCGAGCAGGGTTTTGGGGGTGCCTTCGCGGTAGCTGGGCAGCACCACGCAGTCGGCGCGGTGCAGGTGGGCGGCCACGTCGTCGGAACGGCCCAGGTATTCGATATCACCAGTTTTCAACCACTCTTCGAACGTGGCCCGCGGCACGCCCACGCCGCCGGCCTCGTCGAGGCCGCCCAGCAGCTGGATGCGGGTGCCGGGCACGGCCGCCCGAATGAGTTTGGCCGCTTCAAAGTATTCCACCACGCCTTTTTCGTACAGCACCCGCGCCACCATCAAAAACACAAACGGGGTTTGGCGCCGAAACTGCGGCGCGGGCCGGAACCGGTCGGTGTCGACGCCGGAGCCGGGCAGCAGGCCGGTGATTTCGGGGCGAATGAGGCCGTTGTCGAGGAACAGCCGCCGGTCGTCGCCGTTCTGGAAAAACACCTTGTGCGGGAAGCGGAACGCGAAGCGGTAGAGGCCCAGCGCCACCTTGCTCACGAAGTTTTTGATGATGAACACCGTGCCCAAGCCGCTCACGTTGTTGATGCTGGGCACGCCGGCCAGCCGGGCCGCGATGCTGCCGTAAATGTTGGGCTTGATGGTGTAGTGCAGCACCACGTCGGGCTTTTCGCGCTTGTAAATCTGGTAGAAGCGCCGGGTGAGGGCGGCGTCCTGCAGCGGGTTGGTGCCCTTGTTTTCCATGAGAATGGGCACGAAGCGACAGCCCAGCTCGGTTTCGAGCCGCTGCGAATAGTCATCGGGCGGGGCAATGGCCATCACCTCGTGCCCGGCGGCCTGCAAGGCCCGCACGAGGCTGGCCCGGAAATTCCAAATATTCCAACTGGTATTGATAACGATAGCGACGCGCAAGGGAGTGACGGAGTGAGGGAGTGGCGGAGTAAATTGAGGAGCAAAGGTCGGGCCTACGGGGCTTTACTCGTCTGGTTGTCTGCGCTACTCCCTCGCGCGGCCACGCATTCGCTCGCTAAGCCGGTACTTTGTGGCCCATTTGTGTGTTGTGCTTGCTATGAACCTTCGTTTTGCGGCCTTGCTGCTGTTGCCCTTGCTTTCCGCCCGCCCGGTGTTGGCCACGCCGCCGGTGCTGCCGGGCCAGCTTATTTTCCAGAAAAATTGCGTGCGCTGCCACGGCCCCAACGGCAAAAAAGGGCTCAACGGCGCCCACGACCTTACCAAGAGCAACCTCAACGCCTTTGGCCGTACCTATCTGGTGACCAACGGCATGGGCAAGATGCCGGCCTTTGGCAAGGTGCTCACCCCGGCGCAGGTGCAGCAGGTGGTGGCTTACTCGCTTACGCTGCGCTAAGGCAGCAGCGGGCACCTTTTTTCCTCCCCCGCGTAGGGGAGACTAACTGATAACTTCCCTATGGCAAACAAACCCACATCCGGCGGCCGCAAACCCGGCGGCAGCACGCGCCACTTCACCACCGACAACGCCAAAGCCGGCTTCGTCGCCACCAAATCGGGCGGCGCCTACGACACGGCCAAAGAGCAGGAAACCGCCGTGCTCGTGAGCGTACCCCCGCGCCGCCAGTCGGAAGCCCAAACCACGGAATACCTCGACGAGCTGGCCTTTCTCATCGAAACGGCCGGCGCCACCGCCACCAAGCGCTTTGTGCAGCGCCTCGAAAAGCCCGACATCCGGACCTACGTGGGCGAGGGCAAGCTGGCCGAAATCAAGGCCTGGGTGCAGCACGAGGGTACGAGCATGGTCGTGTTCGACGACGACCTCTCGCCCTCGCAGCTGCGCAACCTCGAAGCCGAGCTGCTGGTGAAAATCGTGGACCGCTCGCTGCTGATTCTGGACATTTTTGCCCTGCGGGCGAAATCGGCCACCTCGCGCACGCAGGTGGAGCTGGCCCAGTACCAGTACCTCCTCCCCCGCCTCACCGGCCTCTGGACTCACTTGGACAAGCAGCGCGGCGGCGTGGGCATGAAGGGCCCGGGTGAAACCGAAATCGAAACCGACCGCCGCATCGTGCGCGACCGGATTGCCTTTCTGAAGGAAAAGCTCGAAGACCTCGACAAGCAGGCCCACACGCAGCGCAAAACCCGGGGCGGCAGCATCCGCGTGGCCCTAGTGGGCTACACCAACGTGGGCAAAAGCACCCTGATGAACGTGCTGGGCAAGGCCGACGTGTTTGCCGAAAACAAGCTGTTTGCCACCGTAGACGCCACGACGCGCAAAATCGTGCTCGACCAAACGCCGTTTTTGTTGTCCGACACGGTTGGGTTTATCCGCAAGCTGCCCACCAAGCTGATTGAGAGCTTCAAGAGCACGCTCGATGAGATTCGCGAAGCCGACCTGCTGCTGCACGTGGTGGACATTTCGCACCCCGGCTTTGAGGAGCAGATTCAGGTGGTGAACGACACGCTGTCGGACATCGGCGCAGCCGACAAGCCGGTTTTGCTGGTGTTCAACAAGATAGACCAGTACAAGCAGGACGATGCCCAGCACGACCCCTTTGGCGAAGTGCTGGATGCCGAGGACGACGGCACCGCCCCGCGCCCGCCGCTGGCCCAGCTGCAAGCCACCTACATGGCCAAGCTGCACGACCCGGTGGTGTTCGTGTCGGCCCAGGAGCGCACCAACCTGGAGGAGTTGCGCGAGCTGCTGGCCAAGCGCGTAGCCGCCCTGCACCAGCAGCGGTACCCGTACCAGGCTGCGAATTACTAACAGTGCCAAGGAGTGAGGAAACGGTGGGGTTCGCAACCTCGCCGTTTCACTCATTTACTCACTGCTGGGCGTTAACATACTGTTGCTGAAGCACGTCTCTAGCAGCTTTTGAATAAAGGCTTTCGTAAGGAAAGGAGGCGTGCTACTAGGTACGCCTCCTTTCCTATGCGACATTTCTCCTCATTTCGCTCTGTTCTTGGTGTGTTGTTGTTGGGCCTGAGCCGCGCTGCCATTGCCCAGGATGCACCCGTATATCCCCCGCCCGCGCCCCTCGATACTGCTGGGCTGGGCACCACCGATGCCCAAGCGTTTGCCAATTCCCAGGTGGTGGGCATGGGCCCCAGCAAGGGCCTTATCGTGAAGTACGAGCGGATACCGGGCAACTTCAGCCTGCGCAGCACCGGCGTGAACGGCGCCCCCGACTACCACATGGACGTGACCAAAAACGCCAACCTGGTGGTGAAGGCCTACGCTCCACTGCTCAACCACCCCCACCTAAAACTGGTGCTGGGCCTTAATTACGACCGCCAGGAGTTTCAATTCAGTGAGCCGGCGGCCAGCGACCTGTACGGGCTCTATGGCAACATCCAGAACAAAGGCCTCACCACCATTGGCACGCAGCTGGCCGTGATTCGGCCCGTCGATGCGGTGCACTGGTACCTGTTCCGGACCAAGGGCGAGCTGAATGGCGACTACAATTCCGATGAGCTCAGCATCAGTGACTACCTGAAGGTCACCACCGAGTTTATCTACGGCTGGAAGCGCAGCCCCACGTTTGCCTGGGGCGTGGGCGTGCAGCTGGGCTACATACTGGGCCGGCAGAGCATCTACCCCGTGGTGGTGTACAACCGCACGTTCAACCCGCGCTGGGGCATCGAGGCACTGGCCCCGGCCCGGGTGCTGGTGCGCCGCAACCTCTCGCCGCAGTCGCTGCTGTTTGCCGGCTACGAAGTGGCCAGCGCCAACTACAACCTGAAGCTGCGCAACGCCTTCGCCTCGCCCAACAACCCCGCGGTCACGTCATTGGAGCTGCGCAAGATTGACTTGAAATTCCGCCTGCGCTACGAGCACGAGCTGCTGTCTTTCCTGTGGGCGGGGGCCGAGGCCGGCTACCGCTACAACTACCAGCTCAACTCCTACGACCGCAGCAACAACGGCCGCGACCAAATCATCGACAGCCAGCTCGGCAGCGCGCCCTACGTCAGCCTCGACCTGTTTATTGTGCCGCCCCGCAAGCTGCTGCAGAAAGCGCAGCGCCCGCGTTAGTTCGCCGTCCCGGAACGGGGCGACTGTTAGCTCAATTTCCGGCCGGGCTCAGGGCAGCAGGCGGATAATAAAGTTTTTGAGCGGATTCTTTTTGATGATGGTGACCAGCTGGCCGTTGGCGTACTGGTACTCGTCTTCGCGGCCGTCGCGCTGCGCCTGGTAGGTATGCGCGGCGGTGCTGTTCAGGCTAAAATAGTCGCCAAAGTATTCCGCGAAAGCTTTGCGGTGTGCGCCGGGCTCGCCGAAGAAGAGGTTGGTCACGGCGTAGGTAATCGGCTGGGTTTCGGTGGCGCGGTAGTGGTGCTTGTATTGGTCGGCCACGATGTCGTAATGGTCGCCCTTCCACTCGGTGCGGGAGGAGAAATCCCCTTGGTTGGTATGGGCCTCCACCGTCGAGAGCAGGAGCTGCCCGTTGCGGAAGCGGTTGCTCACCTGGTAATAAATTTTCAGATGGTAGAGCAGGAAGTTGACCTTCACATCGCTCACCAAGGTGTACAGCACGTCGGTGCCTGCTTGGGGCTGGCGGGTGGCCGTCATGGTGCCCACCCGCAGGCCGGCCACTTCGATGGCGTACCGGCGGGTTTCTACCGCCGCAGCTTTCAGCGTCTGGGCCTGCCCAGCCGACGGCAGTAAACACAGGCTACCAACGGTTAGTAGGCGCCGCAGGACAGTAGGAAGAGAATAGCGCAGCGCGGGGCTTCCGGCCAGCTCAACTTGGCGTTCGGCTTCTGGCTCGGCGGCCTTATTGCTCATTCAGGTTCCAGTTGTAGTCCAGGTACGTGACCTTGGTGCTGTTGCTCATTTTGGCGGTGGAGTACTTGTTTACCCAGCTCACCACCGACTGGCTGTTGTTGCTCCAGTCGCCCTTGTACCAGTCGAAGTACTTGGAAAGCTGGGCGGCATCCTGGCTGATTTTGTTCTTGGCCGGGTTGTTCAGGAAGTCGTGGCCCTGGTCGTCGAGCTGGCGCTCGAGCTTGTCGGCGGTGTAGGCCTCGTTTCGCAGCCGGGGGCAGGAAATGGACGCGCACACCAGTGCAAAGTGAATGCGGGGGTCGTTGTATTTCTTGCGCAGTGTGCCGTGCTCAATGTTGTCCAGGCTCATCTTTGTGCTGCCGATGCTGAAAAACTTGGCTGCCCAGGGCGTGGTCACAAACGGAATCTTGATTTTGGAGCCAATGTCCTTGATGCTCTGCACCGGGTAGTGGTCCAGCACCAGGCGCATGGTGTAGGCATTGTAGGCGTTAATCCAGTAGGCCATCTGCTCGTGCTTGCTCCAGCTGGCGGCCGGCGGATTCTTGCTCAGCAGGTCGAGGTACCGATTGAAGTCTTTCTGGTCGGCCATCAGGCCCTTGTAGTTGACCAGGCCCTTCTCGTTCACGTATTTTTTCAGCAGCCGGTCGTAGGCGCTGTGGTCTACCGCGGTGGCAGCATGGCTGGCCAGCGCCTTGTGCTCAGGCGAATGCGAAGAAAAAGCCGGCGTGCGGAAGGCGGTGAGCGTCGTCAGGCCGAGGGCCAGCAGGGCTACGGCCGGTAAGCGGGTTATTTTCATGAAATTGGTCATCAGGGCCATATACGTGCCACCGGCCCAATAAAGATTTCTGCCGCGCCAAACTGCCCGGAGCCGCCCTTGCGTAAGCTTCCGAAACGCCCTTTTCCGATGTTGTTGACCACTGCACTGCTGGCCAGGCGGCAGTTGCTGTGCTTCTCCTTTCAGCGGTCTTACGCCCACAGTGCCTACTAGCGAAGTCTTTTAGCGGGTGAAGCTCGTAAGTATGGCAAAAAGTAAGGAATTTGCACCTCCTACCAACTCAACCGTTATGGCTCTTAGCGTTATCATTCCCACCTACAATGAAGCCGCTAACATCGCCCAACTCGTAGCCGACCTGCGCCGCCACGCCCCCGCCCACCTGGTCGAAATACTGGTAGTGGACGCGCACAGCCCCGACGGCACCGCCGAAGCCGCCCGCCAGGCCGGAGCCACCGTGCTGCTGGCCCCCAAGCCCGGCCGCGCGGCTCAGATGAACTACGGAGCGCAGCAGGCCACCGGCGACATCCTCTACTTCGTGCACGCCGACGTGGGCATTCACCCCGACTACGTGGCCACCATTGAGGCAGCCGTGGCCGCGGGGCACGAAGCGGGCTGCTACCGGTTTCGGTTCGACTCCAAGCACCCTTTGCTGCGCATCAACAGCTACGGCACCCGCTTTCCAGGCATCATGAGCCGCGGCGGCGACCAGACGCTGTTCGTCACGCGCGACCTGTTTCAGCGGTTGGGCGGGTTCAACGAGCGGTTCGTCATCATGGAGGACTTTGAAATCATCCTCCGCATCCGGAAGCTGGCCTCCTTTTTCATCATCCCCCAAGACGTGCGCGTGTCGGCCCGCAAGTACGAAACCAACAGCTGGCTGCGCGTGCAAATAGCCAATTTAACGGCGCTTTCGCTGTTTTTCCTGAAGGTGCCGCCCACCCGCATTGCGCGCACCTACAAAGCCATGCTCAACTACCGCTGATGCCGCCCACCGTTCTCGTTACCGGCGCCAACGGCTTCCTGGGGCGCCACATCGTAGCCGAACTGCTGCGGCGCAACTACAACGTGCGGGCCCTGGTACGGCCCCAAAACCGCACGACCTCTTCGGCCCTGCCGCCGCTGCACAGCCTGCCCATCGAGTGCCGCGAGGGCGACATTGGCCAGCCCAACACGGTGGCCGGCGCGGCAGATGGCTGCATGGCCATCATCCACGCCGCCGCCCTGGCCCAGGTGAACCCGGCCCGCAACCCGGCCGTGTGGGCCGTGAACGACACGGGCACCGAAACCGTGCTGCAGCTAGCTCAAGAGGCTAAAGTTGAACGATTCGTGTACGTGGGCACCGCCAACGTTTTCGGCTTTGGGAGCGTCTCGCAGCCCGGCGATGAAACCCGTCCCTTCTCCGGCACCCGCTACGGCCTGGACTACATGGACAGCAAGCGCGCCGCCACCGTCCGCGTGCAACGCGCCGTAGCCGAATGGAACCTGCCCGCCGTGCTGGTTCACCCCACCTTCATGCTGGGTCCCGGCGATGCAAAACCCACCTCCAATGCCCTGCTGCTGGAGCTGCACCGGGGCCGACTATTGGGCTACCCGCCCGGCGGCAAAAACTACGTGCATGTGCGGGATGTGGCCGTGGCCACCGTCAACGCCCTGAGCAAAGGCCAGGTTGGAGAATCCTACATCTTGGGCAACCAGAACCTAAGCTACCGGGAAGCTTTTGGGCTGATGGCGCGCGTCATGGGCGTGCCGCCGGCGCGGTGGCCCATCCCGGCGGCCGTAGCCCGAGCTTACGGGGCGGCCTGCGACTTGAAAGCCCGCTGGAGCGGACAGCCGGCCCAGCTCAATTCGGCCATGGTGGCGGTGGCCAACGATGGCCACTATTTCAGCGCCCAGAAAGCTATTGTCGAACTTAGTATGCCCCAAACCGCTTTAGAGCAAGCCGTTCAGGAAGCCTTCGACTGGTTTAAAACCAATCATTATGTTTGATACGAATCCCATGGCGGGCACCTTGCTCACGGCTAGCCCCACGTTGTCACGGCCGCCCGCGGTGGTGCGCACGGGGCCGTTTGCGGGCCAAGTGGCCATCGTCACCGGCTCCGAATCGGGCATTGGGCGCGAAACGGCGCGGGCCCTCTGCGAAAACGGAGCCGCCGTGGTGCTCAACGGACGTAACGCCGAGCGCCTGGAGCAGACCCGGCTGGCCTTTGCCCAGGCCGGACTGGCTGTAGCCAGCTGCCAGGCCGACGTGACTGACTATGCCGACTGCGAACGGCTGATTGATACCGCTATCCGGGAGTTTGGTCAGCTCAATATCCTCATCACCAATGCCAGCATTTCGATGCGGGCCTACTTTGCCGATATGCAGCCCGAGGTGTTCCGGCAAGTGCTCGACAGCAACGTGTACGGCACCGTGTACCCGCTCAAGGCCGCGCTGCCGCACCTGACCAAAACCCGGGGCAGCGTCACGTTTATCTCCTCCATCTCGGCGCTGAACGGCATGCCCAGCGGGTCAGCGTACTGCGCCGGAAAAGCGGCCGTGGCCAACCTGGCACACACGCTCCGGCTCGAGCTCGACCACACCGGCATTCACTTCGGCGTGGTGCACATCGGCTTCACCCAAAACGACGCCGACAAGCGCGTGCTGGATGCGGCCGGGCGGCCCGTGCCCATTGCGCACCGCCCGCCGCGCTGGCAAAAATCGCAGGGACAGGTGGCCGGCATCATCCTGAAACACATTCGGCGGCGGCGGCAGCGCACCGTAATTTCGGCCCTAGGCCGCCTGATTGTGCTGATTCATACCTACCTGCCCCGCCTAGGCGATTGGGTGGTGCTCACAACAATTCGGCGCCTGCGGCATTTCTACGAATAACCGCGGCCGTAAACCCGGACCTTCACTATTTTTCGTATGTTCTCAACAACCCATCCAATGGATACTTATTACAACCCCGGCGACCTCAAGAAATTCGGCAACATCTCCGAATTCCAGCCGGAATTTGCCGAGAAATTTTTCTCCTACTACGGCTCCGTATTCGCCGAAGGAGCCCTCACGGCCCGCGAGAAGTCGCTCATTGCCTTGGCCGTGGCGCACGCCGTGCAGTGCCCCTACTGCATCGACGCGTACACCTCGGATACCCTGGAAAAGGGCTGCACCGAGCCGGAAATGATGGAAGCCGTGCACGTAGCCGCCGCCATTCGGGGCGGGGCCACGCTGGTGCACAGCGTGCAGATGATGAACAAAGCCAAAGACCTGTCTATGTAATTGCCTGAGGCTGCGGCCCCAGTTGTTATTTACTTCCTTGCAATCGATGAAATCCCTCAAGGCCACGGGCCACCAACTGGCTGATTCCGCCTTTCAGCTCACGGTGCTGCGCACCGAAGTAGCCGAAACGCTGCACCTGCCGCTGTTCCACGAAAAGATGCGCGGGGCGGACCTGTTTCCGCTGCAGTCGTTTGCGCCGGCCATTCTGCAAATCAACGTGGGCAAAATGTGCAACCAGGTGTGCAAGCACTGCCACGTGGACGCCGGCCCCGACCGCAAGGAAATCATGACCCGCGAGACCATGCAGCTGTGCCTGGACGCGCTGGCCCAAAGCGACATCCAGACCGTGGACCTGACCGGGGGCGCCCCCGAGATGAACCCCGACTTCCGGTGGTTTGTGGAGGAAATCAGCAAGCTGGGCCGCAAGGTGCTGGTGCGCTGCAACCTCACCATCATTGTGGCTAACAAGAAGTACTACGACCTACCCGACTTCTTTAAGCTGCACGGCGTGGAAGTGGTCAGCTCCCTGCCTTTCTACAGCGCCGACAAAACCGACCGCCAGCGCGGCGACGGCGTCTTTGCCGACTCCATTAAGGCCCTGAAAATGCTCAATGCCGTGGGCTACGGCCAGGAAGGCACCGGCCTGGTACTCAACCTGGTGTACAACCCCAGCGGCGCCTTTCTGCCCGGCTCGCAAAAGGCCCTGCAGGACCAGTTTAAGCGCGCCCTGGCCAAGGACTTCGGCATCGTATTCAACGAGCTGTTTGCCATCACCAACATACCGGTGAGCCGCTACCTCGATTACCTGATTGAGTCCAAAAACTACGCCGGCTACATGGAGAAGCTGGTGAATGCCTTCAACCCCGCGGCCGCCGCAGGCGTGATGTGCCGCAACACCATCTCGGTGGGCTGGGACGGCGGCCTGTACGACTGCGACTTCAACCAGATGTTGGATTTGTATGTGGCCAGCCCAGGCAAGCACATCCGCGACTTCGATGCCGCGGCCTTGGCTCAGCGGAGCATTGTGGTGAACCAGCACTGCTATGGCTGCACGGCCGGCAGCGGTTCCAGTTGTGGCGGGGCCGTGGCGTAGGCAAGAGGGAGCGCCTGAAACGGTTCTGTCATTGCGAGGCCGCAGGCTGTGGCAATCCGTCCTCACACTGCGACCAACCCCGAAGTGTGACAAACGCTTTTAAAGCGACAAGCCCCAGCACTGTGCAGTACCGGGGCTTGTCGCTTTAGAAAGTGTCTGGCTTTTACAGGACACAGGACGGATTGCTTCGTCGTGCCTCCTCGCAACGACAGGAGCTATTAGCCCTTTTTCTTCGAAACAGGGCCGCGCTTGGCTACCGCCGCAGGCTGAGCAGCCGCCCGGGCCCGCCGCTTCATCCCTTTCAGCCATGCATACGTAGCCACCTGCGCTTGCACCGGCTTCTTTCCTTCCTCGGGCAGCACGAAACAGTTTTCAAAGTCCCGGGCCTTGACGTTGTCCTGGCGCTGCAAATCGAGCAGATACCGCACCTCGGCCCGCAGACCGGCGTCGAGAATGGGGAAGGCTACTTCCACGCGCCGGTCAAGGTTGCGGGTCATCCAGTCGGCGGATGAAACGAAGACTTTTTCCTCGCCGCCGTGGGCGAAAACGTACACCCGGCTATGCTCCAGGTACCGGTCCACGAGGCCGCGCTGGCTGATGTTTTCGCTGTAGCCCGCCTGGCCCGGTACCAGGCAGCCGATGCCCCGCACGATTAGCTCAATCCGCACACCGGCTTCGCTGGCGTGGTAGAGCTTGGCAATCATGCCGCGGTCTTCCAGGGCATTCATTTTGAGAATAATGTAGGCCTCCTTGCCTTTTTTGGCTTGCTTGATTTCGTAGTCAATCAGGGCGTTGAGGCCGGTGCGCAGGCCAAACGGCGCTACGAGCAGCAGCTCGAGCTGCGGCACGGCCTGCTGGTCGCGCAGGTAGCCAAATACGGCGGCGGCTTCGCGGGTCAGACCTTCGTGGGCCGTAAACAGGCCGTGGTCGGTGTAGAGCTGGCTGGTGCTTTCGTTGAAGTTGCCGGTGCTGAAATAGGCATACTGGCGGGTGGTTTCGTCGGCCTCGCGGCGGGCAATGAGCAGCAGCTTGCTGTGCACCTTCAGCTCGGGCGGCGTGAAGATGACGTGCGCGCCCGCCCGCTGCAGCTTATCGGCCCAAAACAGGTTGGACTCCTCATCGAAGCGGGCTTTCAGCTCCACTACCACCGTCACCTGCTTGCCGTGCCGGGCGGCTTTCATCAGGGCTTTCACCACGGCGCTTTTGCTGGCCACGCGGTAGAGCGTGATGCTGATGGCCGACACGCGCGGGTCGGCGGCGGCTTCGCGCAGCAGGCGCGTCACGTAGTCAAACGACTGGTAGGGCGGGTGCAGCAGGTGGTCGCGCTGGCCGATGGCGGCCAGCAAACTGCCCGTGCGCGGCAGCGTGGGATGCGGCAGCGCCGGCCGGGCCGGGTAGTGGAAACTGGGCTCGTCGAAGTGGGGGAAGCCAAAAAAGTCGCGGAAGTTGTGGTAGCGGCTGCCTTCTACCAAGGCGTCGTCGGTGATGCCGGTTTTCTGCTTGATGGCCCGCAGGGTTTCCTTGGGCATCCGGGGGTCGTAGAGCAGGCGGGCAGGGAAGCCGGTGGCGCGCTTGGCCAGGCTGCTACGGATTTTCTCCATCAGGTCGCCCGATACTTCTTCTTCGATGTCCAGCTCGGCATCGCGCGAGAGCTTGATGGCGTTGACTTCCACCCGCTCGTAGGCCGGAAACAGCGCGGGGGCGCCCACGCGAATCACGTCGTCCAGAAACAGCACGTAGCGCTCCTCGCCTTCGTCGGGCAGGCGCACAAAGCGGCCGCCGTGGCGCTTGGTGGGCAGCTCCATCACCAGCACCCGCTCGGCGTGGGCGCCGGCCTGGGCCTCGCGGGGCTGGCTGAGAAAGAACGTGAGGTACACGGCCTGGTCTTTCAGAAACAGGTGGTGCAGGGTGTCGTCCAGCGCCACCGGCGAGAGCAGGTCGCGCACCTTTTCCTCGAAGTAGCGGGTCGTCCAGGCACGCTGCTGGTCGGTGAGGTCGGCCTCGTTCAGCAGGTGAATGTGGTGGCGGTTTAGCTCGGGCAGCAGCTGCTCCCGAAACGTGGCCCCGAACTCCTCCTGCTGCCGCGATACCTCGACCAGCACCTCGCGCAGCTGGCGCTTCGGGCTGTCGCCGAGCTTGGCGCGCGTTTTCTTCTTTAGGTTGGTGAGCCGCCGCAGGGTGGCCACCCGCACCTTAAAAAACTCGTCGAGGTTGCTGCTGAAAATGGCCAGGAACTTGAGCCGCTCCAGCAGCGGCACGTCGGGGCTCTGCGCTTCCTGAAGCACGCGGGCATTGAAGCGAAGCCAGCTCAAGTCGCGGGAGAGGGTTTTCAAAGCAGACAAAGAATTAGCGGGTAAACTCCCGGCGGTGGAATGCCCACCGGGCGCGGCTTCTTCTACGGCATCCCCAGCCGCATGGCCACAGCCGAGCTTTTAACCGCCCGGCTTTTAACCGTTACTTAACGTTCCGGGGGTAGTCGTAGAAGTAGAATTCGGCGTTGGCCTTGCTCACGTCGGCCCAATGGTCGCAGTCGAAACGCAGGCACACCACGGCAGCGGTCGGCATCTCGTTTAGCGAGGAAGGCGACAAGGCGTTGGCGGTTTCAGTGATGGTGGGGTTGTGGCCCACCAGCAGCACCGATGCGGCCGTATCGGGCAGGTGGTGGATAACGTCGAGCAAGCCGTCCACATCCGCCCCGTAAATCCCAGGCTCCACCACGATTTTATCGTGCGGGTACTCTACCTCGCGGGCCACTAGCACAGCCGTGCTCATGGCGCGCACCGCCGGCGAGCTCACCACCAGGTCGGGCCGAATGTGGCGCTTGGCCAGGGCCTTGCCCATGGCGGGGGCATCGTCGCGGCCACGGTCGTTGAGGGGGCGTTCCTGGTCGCTGAGCTCGTTGAAGCTCCAGCTGGATTTGGCGTGGCGAAGGAGGTACAGGGTTTTCATATGGCGAAGCTAACGGCGTTTTGCTTACCCGCCGTATTGTGAAAAGGTTATATGAGCAAGCAGCTGAACCGGAATGCCAATGGCCCACGGCCGTAGGCGCAGCCGATGAAATCGCGCGCACCAAGCCTTACGGCTTTAGCTGGTACCCACAACAAAAACGCCCTGCCGGAAGGGCAGGGCGTTTTTGTTTGAGCGGGCGCCGCGGGAGGCTATTGCTTCTCGAAGCGCTGGCGGGTGGTTTCGGCACCGTTGGCGATGGTCACGTAGTACAGGCCCTTGGGCAGGTTGCTCAGGCTCACCTGGCCGCGGCCGTCGTAGCGGGCGGCAGTCATTTCGTGGCCGCGCATGTCGTACACCCGCACGGCGTATTGAGCCGCGTCGGCGCCGGCGGGCATCGACAAAGTCAGCGACTCCAGCGCGGGGTTGGGGTAAACCGATACGCTCGTAGCAGTAGCAGGAGCCTGGCGCAGGGCGGCTGGCGAAGTGAGGAGGGAATACCGCGCCCCACCGGCCGTGAACAAGGCATCCATCCGGGCCGACTGGCCCGCGGTGAACATGTACATGCACTGGTCATAAGTGTAGTCCATGTAGTTCATGAACATGTCCCCGTTCGGCCCATTCGAGCAGGTTACGTGGGGAAAGGCAGGGCAGCCGCCGTTGCTGGTTTGTTGGGTAGGGGTGTCGGCCACCTGGTCGTTGCCGCAGGTGGCGTCACCCCAGATGTGGCGCAGGTTGAGCCAGTGGCCCACCTCGTGCGTGGCCGTGCGGCCTTGGTTGTAGTTGGTGGCCGCGCCGCCGGGCACCGACGAATACAGGCACACCACGCCGTCGGTGGCGGGGGCGCCCCCGGGGAACTGGGCGTAGCCGAGCAGGCTCTGGCCCAGGTTGCACAGCCACATATTCAGGTATTTGTCACTGGGCCACGCGTCATCACCGCCCTTGCTCGTGTATTTTACCGCGTCGTTGGTGCTGAAAGAACGGGTTTTGGTGAAACGGCGAACGATGCCGGTGGTCGTTTTGCCGGTCGGGTCTACCGTGGCCAGTACAAAGCGCACGTTGGTAGCCGCCGCAGCCCCGGCAAACGCTGAAGGCACTTTGCTGGCATCCGCATTCATCTTGGCATAGTCGTCATTCAGGGTCTGAATCTGGGCCGTAATCAGGGCATCGGCTACGTTCTGGGCCGTCGTGTTGTAGACCACGTGCACGACCACCGGAATGGTCACCGTGGTGGCGGCGGGGCCGCGCTGCATCAGCGCGGGCCGGGCCAGGAACTGCTTGGTGTGGGCCTCAATGGCTTCCATACTCCGGGCCAGGCCCGGGTTGGCGGCCAGTTGGGCTTCCAGCACCTCCATGGTGGCACAGGCGCGGCTGTTGGGGGTGGCGGCCTCGATGGTGGCCTCGGGGTTGAGGCGCTGTTGCGCGAGCAGAGGAGCGGCGCTGCCCAACAGGGCCAGCGCGGAGAGGTACAGTTTGTTCATGTAGTAGTGTGGAATAAGGTTGGGGAAGGAGGTTGAAAACGCCGGTAAGGGTATGCCAATTTAAAGAAATATTCGACAAGTTGCACCTATGCATCTCCTAATAATCAAAGGATTGGCTCAAATTATTCCAAATCAATTGCACTTAAATCAGTTAATCAGCAACCGGATACTGCTGCCCTGCCGAATGGATTAAATGAGCGCACTTTTGCTTCAGCTTTCCTCATTTGGCAAAAAGCCAAAATAATACACTAGCCGCTGCTGCTAAAACAGTTGCCGCGGGCAAGCTAGAAAAAGCAAAACGTCCTGCGGGCAGTGCCGGACCAATGGTCGACAATGCCCGCAGGACGTTTCGGCGTGTTGGCAGCAGGAATGGCCTGCCAAACGCTTAAAAGAGGAAATCGAACCCGACGAACACCAGCTTCTCCTCCCCTACCGAGTAGGTGGCGTTAATAACGGCTTGCTTGAGGACGTCGACGTAGATGCCGCCGCCAAAGCCGGAGTGAAAGGCCGAGATGCCGTTGGTCTTGTCGTAGTCCGAATACACCCGTCCGAAGTCGGCCAGCCCCAGGATGCCGAGCTTGCCGGGAAACAGGTAGGCGTTGAACGACAAAAGCTGCAGGCGGGCCTCGAAGTTGCCGTAGACGCTGCTGCGGCCGGCGTAGCGCGTGCGCCGGTAGCCGCGCAGGTTGGTGGTGCCGCCCAGGGTATTGGCCTGGTAGAAGCGGTAGTCGCCGATGTTGCGCGTGGCGCCGAGGCGGCCGGCGTAGGTAATCTGAAACGGCAGGTTGGGCGTGAGGTAGGCCCGGATTTCGGAAGTGAAGCGCCCAAACTGCAGCTGCTCGCCGTTGAGCTGGAAGTTGTACTGGGCCTCGTTGTACCAGCGAATGCCGATGCGCGGGTTCTTGGGCGAAGAGCTGGCGTCGAGGTTGAGGTAGAGCAGGCCGCCGAGGTATTGATTGGTCTGGAAGTCCGAGGCCCGAATGCCGAAGCGGCGGTTCTCGTACGTCACGCCCCCGTCTTTGGCGGTGAGGCTGTCCTTGATGATGGTACCGATGGGGTCCTGCTCGACCCGGAACTGCTCGTACTGCGGGCCCACGCCCAGCTTCAGGAAGCTGAACAGGTTGCGTTCGAGCGTGGGCGCCACGTTGAACTTGGTGAAGCGCACGCGGTAGGCCGAGTTCACGGTGCGGGCCGTCACCACGCCGCGGTTGGCGTCTTCGGTGGCCAGGTTGGCGGTGTTGTTGCCGATGCCGAAGAAGTTGTAGAGCAGCTGCGGGCCGTAGAACTGGGAGGCCACGTGCAGGTCGTACTTGCCAATGAGGCGCGTGAACTGGCCGGTGTACTTCAGGTTGAAGGCATCGCGGGCGGGGGCAAAGTTGGCCGCCAGGCTTTGCTCGGACGAAAACGGCTCGCGGCGGAAGCCGTAGCGGCGGTGCGTGACGCCGCCGCCCAGCAAGATGCCGTCGTCGATGTTATACCCAAAAAACAGGGCCGGGCCGGTGTAGTTGAGGCGGTAGTCCTTTAGGTCGAAGCGCTTGGGGTGGTCGTAGCGGCTCACGTCCACGCCGGGCTCCAGGCGCAGGCGGGCTTCCTTGCCCACGTTGATGACGTTGCCGGTATCGGCGTCGTACACCTGGGTTTTGTGACCGATGCCAGCCACGCGGCTCACGTCGGTGATAGTGTCGCGGTCGGTGCCGCCAATCAGGCGCAGTTTGATGGCCTTTTTCACGTCGCCCTTCACCTCGTACACGTCCTTGCCGCGGATGCCGTAGAGGCGCACCTCGTCGGTGACGCCGTGCTCGAGTACCCGGTCGTAGAGCACCTTGGTCACCTTGCCTTCCTTGGTGATTTTGCGCACCGTGAGGTGGGTGTCGCCGTTGGGCAGGCGGTCGACCACAAACTTCTCGTTTTTCTGGGTGCCGCGCACTTCCACAATCTGGGCCACCACGTTGGCGTACTTGCCGGCCAGGTCGGGCAGCAGGTCGCGCCGGCTCTTGAGCTTGGCCACGATTTCGGGGCCGTGCAGGGCGTAGATTTCCGCGGGCCACTTCTCGCGGAACGCCTTTTCGATGACCTCGTCGGTGAGGTGCTCCTTCATGTACTGGGCCTGGGCCACCCACTGCTCGCGCGTCACGCCGCTCAGGAAGGTGCGGTCGTTGCTGAGCGCGGTCTGGTTCAGGCCCTTGTAGTCGGCGTAGTCGTAGCCGAAGTTCTGGAAGTTGCGGATGGCAAACTTGCGGCTGACCAGAAACGGCAGCACCCCGTCGCCCTTGAAGAAGGCAATGTCGCGGTCTTCGGGCACGGCCGTGAAGGTGCGGTTGCCGTCCTTGTCTTTCACTTCGGCCCAGCGCCACTGGTCTTCGTGCCGGTCCCAGTCGCCTATCCACATGTCAAACAGGCGCGAGCGGGCAAAGGCCACCTGGTCCATCTTGTTGTCGTTGTCTTCGAGCAGGCGCTCGAGCATCTTGTCGGTGCCCACCAGGTTTTTGGCGTTGCCCAGGCTGGGCACGTTGCTTTGGTCGTCTTTGGCGTCTTCCTCAAGCGCGGCGGGCTGGTTCGAAAAGGTGCTGTAGTACTGGCCCAGCAAGGGGTCTTGAGGGATGTACACGGGCACGGGGTTGGTGTGCAGGATGCCCGCGGCGGTGCCCAGCGGGGGCAGCACAAACGAGGCATACGGGTGCTGGGCCGAAATCTGGTCCTGCAAGATGTCTTTGGCGAAGCCCGTGCGCAGGGCCTCGGGCAGCACGGCGGCGGGGTCTTTGTCGATGCCGCGCAGCGTGAAGTTGTGGCCTTCTTCGTTGCGCACCTTCAGCGAGGCCGTTTGCTTGCCGCCGCCGGTTTTGTAGGGCACCAGACCGCCCTTGTCGTGGGCCAGGTCCAGCAGCGGAAACTTCACGGGCGTGGCCCACTCCTTGCGGTAGTGCTCGCCCAGCAGCCAGTTGTGCAGCTTGCCGTGCTTGTCGTAGCGCGGGTTCACGGCCACCACCACGCTGCTGTCGCGGAAGTTGGGCCGGGTCGTGGGCAGGGCCGGCACGGTCACGCTGCCTTTTTCTTTGCGGCGCTGCTTTTCCACGGGCGTCACGGGGGCTGCCTCGGTGGTGGCTACGTCGAAGGTAGTCTTGGCGTAGAGCGGGGTGCGAAACACCAGCCGGGCCTTATCGCCCTTGCCCTCGGGCACGAAGTATTCGGTCCAGACCTGGCCGTCGTCGTAGTAGTTCACGCGGGCCCAGCCCTTCTCCTTGTCCGAAAACAGGGCGCCACCGCCGTCGCCGGGCTTCACGTGCTGGGTTTTGCAGCCCGAGCCGCTCACGATGCAGTGCGTGGTGCCCTCCTTGAAATACTGCAGGTTGTGTTCGTGCCCGGCTGCGTAAATGATGTTGGGGTACTTATCAAAAATATCCATCAGCCCCTTTTTGTAGGCCTGGTACGCCGGGTAGGCCACGTCCTGGCTCACCCCGCCGTACTTGCGGGCAAACGGGTAAATGGAGCCGATTATGGGCAAGGGCAGAAACGCGTACTTGTACACGATGCTGATGGGGAAGATGTGGTCGCCGAGCGTGAAGTACCCGCCGTGCACCCCGTCGCTGAACAGCGGGTGGTGGCCCACCACCATGATGTTCTTGTCCTTGTTGCGGGCAATGATGTCCTCCAACTGGGCCATGAAATCGGTTTCGTCTTCCACGCCGCAGCCGCCGTCGGCGCCGTAGGGCCGCTCGTTGCGGTTGGTGAGAAACCACTGCGAGTTGATGGTGATGAGCACCAGGTCGTCCTGCAGGCGGATTTCATAAGGGCCCGGGCAGCCGTTGGCCGGCGTGATGAAGTCGCCGGTGTAGGCAAAGGCCGCCGAGTCCTGGGCCATGTAGTTTTCGGCAAAGCGCTGCTCGCGCAGCACCTGCTCCAGGCCCCCTTTAAGCCCCTGCTTCCAGTCGTGGTTGCCGGGAATCATGTACTTCTCGCCCTTATAGTTGCGCAGCACGTCTATCTGGTCGCGCAGGCGCTCCTCCGACGCCTTGCGGTCGTAGGCGCCTTCCTCGGGCATGCCGAACTCGTACACGTTGTCGCCGAGGAAAATCGTGGTGCTCTTGGCCCCGGCCTCCATGATTTTCTTGCGCAGGAAATTCAACGAGGGCTCGCCCCCGTTGGCCTTGGAAGCGGGCTTGCCCACGTCGCCAATCAAAAACACCGTGTACCGAATGTGGGCGCTGTCGGGCGGCACCTTGCTTTTCCAGTCAAGGCCGCCGCGGCGGTAGTTGGGGCGGGAAACGAGCGGGTTCTGGCTGGACTCGCCCTGGGCCAGGCTGCTGAATGGGAACGCCAAAACCGCGCAAAGCGTTAGCAGCGCGGGTCGAAAGCGAAAAAGTAGAGGCATAAATCAATAAATGGGCGGGGCAGTTGCACCCCTTCTCCGGGCACTGTAGCAAACGTACAACCGCCGCCAGCGCGGCCGGTTAAGGCCCGTTACGCAAAGCGCGGCGGTGCGGTTAGGTCGCGTTTTTTTAACTTCCGCCCAGCGCTTCGCGTTCAAAGCCGGCAAGCCCGCCGGATGAACCGGCCGTAGCTTCGCCTGACATGAAAGAACTTGCCCCCGATACTGTCGAAACTACCCCCGCGGCCGCGGCGGTTGCCCCGATAGAATCCGCCGAAAAAGACGCTCCCGCCGCCGACGCCCCCGACAAGCCGGCCAAAGCCAAAGCCTCGCCACTGGTAAAAGAAGCCCAGGAGTTCGTCACCGCGCTTTTTGCCCGGGAGCTGCCCGCCAAACTCACTTACCACTCGCTGCGGCACACCGAGGCCGTGGTGAAGGAGTGCCGCATCCTGGCCACCGCGGCCGAGCTGAGCCCCGACGACACCGAAGCCCTGCTGCTGGCCGCCTGGTTTCACGACACCGGCTACCTCGACGTGTACGACGGCCACGAGTTCCGGAGCATGGAGCGCGCCGGCGCATGGCTCGCCGAGCACGGCGTGGACGCCAGCCGCGTGCAGCTTATCAAAGACCTCATCAAGAGCACGCACCGCGACACGACCTGCGAAACCGAGCTGCAAAAACTACTCGTGGACGCCGACATGAGTAACCTGGCGCGCGAAGACTTCCGCAGCGCCGCCGAGCTACTGCGCACCGAGTGGGAGCTGGTGCTGGGCAAAACCTACTCCAACACCGAATGGGCCGAGCTGCAGCTCAACTTCATGCTGGAGCACAAGTACCACTCCGACGCCGGCAAGGAGCGGTACCGCAAGTCCTTCAAAAAGAACCTCGACGAGCAGCGCGACCAGCTCAAGAAGACCGAAAAGAAGAACAAGAAGAAAGCCAAGGAGCAGAACGAGACCTTTGCCGAGCCCAAGCGCGGCATCGAGACCATGTTCCGCACCATGTACAGCAACCACATGAAGCTGAGCGACATGGCCGACAAAAAGGCCAGCATGATGATTCAGCTCAACGCCGTGCTCATCTCGGTCATCATCACCTACCTCGGCGCCAAGATGGGCAAGGCCGGCGCCCTGGGCCCGATGATGAGCGGCAACCCCGTGCTCGGCATCCCCATTAGCATCCTGCTGGCCACGGCGCTGGGCTCGGTCACCACGGCCATCCTCTCGGCCCAGCCCGATGTTACGGCGTTTAAGTGGCTCAAGAAAAGCCCCCAGATTGCCACCAACCGCCGCGTGAACCTGCTGTTTTTCGGCAACTTCACCAAGCTCAGCCTCGACAACTTCCAGGGCGGCATGCGCGAGCTCATGCGCCAGAAAGAAGCCATCTACACCAACATGATAACCGACGTGTACTACCTGGGCGAGGTACTGGCCCGCAAGTACGGCCTGCTGCGCACCAGCTACACCATCTTCATGGTGGGGCTGATTCTCACGGCCCTGTCGTTTGCCATCGCCCTGCTGTATAAGTCGTAGGTCTGAACCTCGTATTGGCGGACTTGCGTTATCTTTGTCAAGCACTGTTATTACCTGGGCCTGTAGCTTAACTGCATAAAGCAAGCCTCTCCTAAGGGCTAGAGTACAGGTTGGATTCCTGTCAGGCTCACTCCATAAATTCCGTCCCCTTTGGCCTTTACGTGCTGAATGGGGCGGAATTTATTGTTAGCAAGCTATGGTCATATTCCCAATGGCAATTCGGGCATAGAACTAGAATATTATCCGGCCCGGACACAACCTGCACCGCCACGGAATCAGGAAAAGCCTTGATGGGAACCTTGTGGCAGTATTCTACATGCTTGTCATAGCCGCACACCTGGCAAATGCGGGGCCGGTGCGCATTCAGCAGTCGGGTGATGCTGTTGAGGTAGCCGCGGTAATAGCTGGGGTGCTTAATGGCATCTTTGGCTTTAAGTTGTGCCACGGTTAGCAGCCGATAATCGGCCTTGCGCTTGCCATGTACCGCGCAAAACTGTCGGCTTGCCGGAATGAGCGTGTCGCACTCGGCACACTTGTAGGTCAGCCGTCGCTTGGGAGCCTGCTGGTTGGTATGAATCGCAGCATGCGAGCGGGAGCAGTATTTGGGGTTAGCTGTGCGGGCGCCGCAGTGCAGGCAGTTATTCATAACTCAAATTACTGGATATTGCCAGTCAATTTGCCCCGCTGCATGAAGAAACTCCTGCCTCTGCTGGTCCTCGTCGCAGTTTCCGCCTCCGCCCAAACCCAGTCCGATACGGTGTGGACGCAGTTTACCCAAAAGGATAAGCAAGGTTATAAATACGGCTACAAAGACGCCGCTGGCCACATCCGAATCCCCGCTCGCTTCGGCAATTTCACCAATGCGCAGAAGTTCCGGCACATCATGGCCGTGAGCGAAAGCGCTACCCCGCGCCAGTATTATCTGCTAAAGAATGGCCGGCAGGTGGGGCGCGACAGCGTGTATATGTTCGATTACACGTTCGACTGTGAAAGCGAAGGCAAAATCCGATTCCGAGACCGCACAAAAGACCGAGTGGGCTTTTTCAATCATTCAGGAACCGCCATTATTCCGGCCATCTATAACTACGCCGAGCCGTTTTATAACGGTTTAGCAGTAGCGCTCATTGGAGCCCGCAGCAAATGCTGGAGCGGGGAAAAGGATACGATGCACTGCGAGCATCCCAGCTGGGTTGGTGGCCGGAATGTGCTTATCAGTGAGCGCAACGAAGTGCTGGCCGACAACCTGCCCCGGAACCAGTTGAACCACCTAAATTGGTATTCGCTGCGAATCAATGCCACGGCCCTCGACACAGCCACTACCCGCACTTTCCGCGCCGTGAATGGCGACCGGTACACGTTCACGGATTACGAAAAGGAGTTTACCCATTGGTTCTATGAAGTATTTGTGCCCACCGTGCGCACCGGCTCGGCCGATAAAGTGATTCCGCTGTGCTACCTCGAATTGGCAGTATCCGGGCAGCCTTTCCGGGGCTGGCCGCATTTTGAGCGAACCGCCTTCGTGCAGAAGTTCTACCAACCCGCGCTACGCCCGAAGCTGAGCGGCCTTCGCTACGGCGCCACCAACGTCAACATTTTCTCCGAAGACCTGGACATCCTCATCTTCGAAAGCCAACGTTTCAAATCCTTCCTCAACGATTGCGGGGAGCATTTTCAGGAGAAATACCCGGTTTTCGATGTCGTTATAAATCAGGTCAATGCAGCCACCAAAAGCGGCTTTGAGCATCAGGAGCGTTTCGCCTTTATCCGCACAGCGGAAGGATACCGGCTTTTCAGCGCAACCATGTAGCCCATGCAAACTCCATTGCTGCCGTGGCTCCGAGCTTTTGGAGCGCCCTTGCAGGGGCCACGTCAGGTTCACCATTCCGGTCAAAAACCATGGCTCTAAAAAACGTCTACGTGCAGCCAGTCGCTCTAAACAGGCAAAAGCTCACACAGCCGTTTCTCGCGCAGCAGGTCGTGGCGGAGGGCGGCTCCCGGCGTTCTTCCATTAATAGCTCAACTTCCCTACCCCCGCCATGCTAGTAGCCGTCCTCAACACCCTCTTCGACCGCGACCTGAACAAGCTGCGCCAGGAAATCGAAGCGTATCAGGACGAGCAGGCCCTGTGGCGCATCGAGTCGGGCATTAGCAACTCGGGCGGCAACCTCTGCCTGCACCTGCTCGGCAACCTCAACACTTACATCGGCGCGGAACTGGGCCACAGCGGCTACGTCCGGCACCGCGACCTGGAGTTTTCGGCCCGGGATGTTCCCCGCACCGAACTACTCGCCGGCATCGCCGCGACCCGGCGCGTGGTGGAGGCAGCGCTTACGGCGCTGGCCGACGAGCAGCTCGCCGCCGAATACCCCGTGGTGGTGTTCGACGCGCCCACGTCTGTGGGCTACATGCTGATGCACCTCGCCACCCACCTCACCTACCACCTGGGCCAAATCAACTACCACCGCCGCTTGCTGGACAAGAACGTAGCCGCATGCTAGCGTGAGGGTTGGCGGTAGCGCTGTCAGCGCGCCTCCATAGGCCCCGAATGCTTTTGCTGCCTTTGCAGCAAAAGCATTTGGGGCCTTCTGGTATTGCTGTATTTAATATTCTTCGACTTATGCTCTTTCAGGACTAAAAGACGCTGAACTTGAATTACCTTTGGCAGGCTCATATTGTAATATTTTTCATTGCAATTATTATAGCACCTGTCAAACTCCATCGCGCAGCGTTTCTAATAGAAGCATTGCTTCTGCCGGCATTCACCCCGCAACGGCGCGAGGCTGCTGATGGAGACCTCACCCTACCACGCACCCAAGCCAGGACGCCTTAGAAAACGGAGCAGTACGCATGAAAATAACCCACTACGCACTTGTCACGCTCCTGCTCCTTGGCCTGCTGTTGGGCATCGCCCCACGCGCCGCAGCCCAACGAACCCAAATCCGGGGGTTTGTGGACGCGCTGGCCTACTACCAAAACGGCAAAGTCAACTTTGGGCTGGGCGAACAGGACTTGTTTATCACGTCTGAGATAACGGAGCGCCTGTCCTTTCTGGGGGAAACCGTTTTCAAGTTCTCGCCCGCTTCGCCCACCGATTTCGATATCAGCGTCGAGCGCATCATCCTGAAATACAACTACGCCGGCAACCACAGCGTCTTACTGGGCAAGCACCACACGCCCATCAACTACTGGAACGACACCTACCACCACGGCCGGGTGTTCTTCCCCACCATCGACCGGCCCCTGCTGTTTGCGCAGGGCATCATCCCGCTCCACACCACGGGTGTGAGCCTGCAGGGCCAGAACCTGGGCCGCCTGCGCTTCGGCTACGACGCCATGGTGGGCAACGGCATCGGCTCGGGAGATGTGATGGACAACAACCCGCTCAAGTCCGCGACGCTGGCCGTGCACATCAAGCCCACCGACGGCATGCGGCTGGGGGCCTCCCTCTACCACGATGCCATCTCCAAGGGCAGTACCGCGCACAACCACTCGGGCGGGGTAATGCCGGTGGCCCTCACCCGCATCAACCAGGACATTGTGACGGGCTCCATCTCCTACAACGACTCGGTGTTCTCCAAGAAGTTCGAATTGCTGGCCGAGAGCAGCGTGGTCAACAGCCGCTCCGATAGCCTCGGCACGCAGCGCGCGGTAGCCACCTACGTGTACGCCGGCCTGCGCCTCACCGACAAGCTCATCCCCTACGTGCGCTTCGATGACATTCGCTTCACCACCAGCCGGGAGGTGTACTTCATGTCAAACAACACCCGGTCCTTCGTTGGGGGGCTGCGCTATGAGATAAATTACCTGGCCGTCGTGAAGCTCGAATACCAGCACGCCAACAGCCCCTTGTACCCCACCCCCGACAAGGTCACCTTCCAGATTGCCGTTGGCTTTTAATCCGTTATGCATATGGCTTTGGTTTATCGAATTACACTCTGTTTGCTCTTGCTCCTCGGGTGCTGCCCCGCCCCGGCACAGGCGCAGGACCAGAACTTGGCGGTGATTGGCAACGGCAAAGGGGTGCCGCCCGAAATGAAGCTGGCGCAGCTCAGAGCGACCCTGAAAGGGGAAAAGCTGCGCTGGCCCGACGGCAGCAAAGTGGTGATTGCCCTGCTGAAAACCACCACGCCCATTGGCCAGAACACCAGCAAAAAAATCTACAACATGAGCGCCAACGAGCTCAATAAATACTGGCTGGCGCTGGTGTTCCAGGGCAAAGCCGACGCGCCCAACTTCTTCAACTCAGAAGCCGAGCTGGCCGACTTTGTGGCGCAAACCACCGGCGCCATCGGCGTGGTGAATCAGCCCGGGCCGAACAGCAAAACCATTACCATCGACGGGAAGAAATATCTATAACACTCGCCCCCATCTGCCCTGCTACCCCAGGGCCTGCCTGGTATGGTACACAGCCCCCGCCATTCGTCCTTCCTGCGAGTCATCCGCCACTTGCGCCTCACGGTCAAGACCAAAATCTGGTTGGCCGTGACGAGCATTGTCGTGTTGTTCTCCTTCTTCGTGCTGTTCTACCTGCCCGTCATTCAGGAGCGCAGCCTGCTGAACAACTTCAACAAGGACGTGCAAAACCAAGCCAATACGGTGGCGCTGGGGGTGAAAATTGCCATGACCGAACAAAATTTCCAGGGCGTGCAAACCGCCATGGACTTTGTGAAGAAAGACCCGCTCCTGCAGTTCGTGAGCCTGCTCCAGACCGATACCACCTGGAACGCCACCCGCACCCAGTACCGCATCAGGCGAACGGTTTTCAGGACCTACCCCGAGCGAAAAAAGATAAACGTCGACGCCACTTCCACCGACTCCACGGTGGTGCAGCGGGCTCCTTTCCAGACGCCGATGATGACCGGCGAAATCATGCTGGCCTTCTCCACCCGGGAAATTGTGCAAAGCAAAAGGCAGATTCGCGTCACTTCGCTGTTTTTCAGCTTCCTGGTATTCAGCATCGGCATTGGAATTGGCTTTGGCTTGGCCAGAAACATCTCCGTGCCGGTCCTCAAGCTGCGCGATGCCGCCACCAAAGTGGGCCGGGGCGACCTCACCCAACGCGTGCAAAGCAATTCGCGGGATGAGATTGGGGAGTTGGGCACGGCCTTCAACAAAATGGTGACCGACCTCTCCACCACGCGCCAGGAGCTCGAAGCCCGCACCAGCGAGCTGCTGGTCGAGCAGCGCAAGTCGGATGACCTACTCGAAGGCCTCAAGCGCACGCTGGCCGACCTGCGCGAAACCCAGGAGCAGCTCATCCGGCAGGAGAAGCTGGCCTCCATCGGCCAGCTCACCAAAGGCTTGGTAGACCGGCTGCTCAACCCCTTGAGCTATGTCAGCAACTTTGCCGATGTGTCGACCGAGCTGCTGGCGGAGTGCCAGGAGCTGCTCACCTCCGGCGCCTACGCGCACGACGAGCCCCTGCAGGCGGAACTGGTGTCCTTGCTCGCCATGATTGAAACCAACACCGGCAAAATCAAAGAGCACGGCTCCAGCCTCACCCGGATAGTCCGCAGCATGGACAAACTCCTGCAAGTCAAATCAGCTCAATTTGTCGAAGTCGACCTCAACTCGTTCGTGGGCGAGCAGCTGGCGGCGTACCGCCACGAGCTGGACGAAGCCTACCGGGGGGTTACGCTGGAGCTGATTGCAGGCCGCAACCCGGAAAATATCGGCGTTCGAATTGTGCCCACGGAGATGAGCACGGTCCTGTTCAGCCTGCTCAACAATGCGATGTACGCGGTGTACGAGAAGTCCCTGCGCGACCCGGATTTCCAGCCCATGCTCACCATTGCCACGGTCTTTCAGGAGGCCGGCGTAGCCATCCAGGTGCACGACAATGGCGCGGGCATCTCCCCCGTCGAAAAAGAACAGCTGTTTTCTCCCTTCTTCACTACCAAGCCCACCTCCAAAGGCACCGGCCTGGGCCTGTTCATCAGCCAGGATATTGTCCGGACCCACAAAGGACACATCACCGTTGAGACCCAGCAAGACGTGCGCACCACCTTTACCATCAACCTGCCCACCGCAGCCGCCGTGCCCGTGGGTTGATGGCTTGGGCGTGGGCAGAGATTGAGCTGGGCGTAGCCATCGTATAGCCGGCGCTTCGGTAGCTCAATTCCCCTGCGCGCTCTTGGCGCTCCAAGGCTTCTTGCGTTCTAACTTGCGACTACGACCAACGTAAACGCACCTATTTTCAGCGCACTATGGCCCAGCGCATTCTCTACGACGTTCCCACCCTCACCATCGCCTACGACTACACCGACGACTGGCTGTACCTCGACTGGCATGGCAACCTCGACAACGAGACGGTGATGAGCGGGGCCCTCAAGCTGCTGGAGCTGCTCAAGCAAGAGCGCTGCACCAAGGTGCTCAACGACAACACCCGCACCACCGGCCTGTGGGACGATGCCGCCATGTGGGGCGGCGAAGTATTTTTTCCGCAGCTCTACGAAGCCGGCTGCCGCCACTTCGCTTGGGTATTCTCGCGCGAGCGGTTCAGCCAGCTCTCGGCCGAGCTGGCCGTGCAGCGCACGCTGTCCGGCATCGGCATCATGACGTTCCACGACCTGCCCACGGCGGCCGAATGGCTGCGGCACGTGTAAGCCGCGCCACTGCCGTCTTTGGCGTTGCCTTCGCCCCTTACCACTGCCGCTTAAGCACCGCTCTCGCGCGAGCCATCCCCACACCCATCCCGCTTAGGGGATGCCCGCCGGGCAGTTCCCGATTGCCATTTCCCCCGCTGCCGCCTCCTTCTTTTTTTAAGAAGCAGGCGGTTTTCTTTTTTTCAATGGATGAAGGATGAAAAAAGTGGCGCCGGAATTGCTAAATTATATATAAAGTGGCACGCTTGAGCTGATTTTTCCTATTCGTTACGCGCAAGCTGCTGTGTACTCAGCCCTTCCAGCTGCATTGTGATTTTTCCTAATCCGTAAGCCTACACTCGTGTTTTCTGGGTAAAATCAAATTATAACCAACCTGGCTACCTCAGCGGCCATCAGTATGGCCCGAAATCTGCTCTCCGTATTTATCAACCAGCAATCATCCAAACATAGTGGATAATGGTTGTTTGCCAGAATTCAGGAAAGCAAATAATCCGTATTTATCCCCGTGTTTTTCACCAAGTGCGAGCGTTCGTTGGTCGGTTACTTTCGGGCATTTATCCGAAATAATCATACTTCATCTTCCGGAATCGATTCCGATTATGTACCTTGGTAGTGTGGTAAGCTGAACCGCGTTAGGGTTGGCCTATCTTTCTAAACTCCTTGCACCTCCCACCGTGTCAATCGAACTAGAATCGGCGGCCCATCTGGCCCCCCACGCCTTGGCCTTTTCGCCAGAAATTGCCCCGGCCGTCACCCGTCGTTCCTACGACCACGTGGTGCTGCCCGGCGACTTCCCCGACCCCACCGTCACCAAGATTGGCGATACTTACTGGGCCAGCGCCACCTCGGCCGAGTGGGGCGCCGTGTTCCCCTTGTTCACGTCTCAAAACCTGATTGACTGGGAGCTGGTCGGCCACGTGTTTCCGAACAAGCTGCCCGATTGGGCCGGCTCGAACTTCTGGGCGCCCGAGTTCCACTGCGAAAACGGCCGCACCTATATGTACTACACGGCCCGCAAAAAAGGCGGCATGCTGTGCGTGGCCGTGGCCAGCGCCGACCACCCCGCCGGCCCCTACACCGACCACGGCCCGCTGGTGGGCCAGGAAGCTGGCTCCATCGACGGCTTTGCCATGCCCGACGAGAACGGCGACCTCTACCTCATCTGGAAGGAAGACGGCAACTCCTGCTACCAGGACACGCCCATCTGGGCCCAGCGCCTCAACGACGAGCGCACCGCCCTCATCGGCGAAGCCACCGAGCTGTTTGGCAACGACGTTACCTGGGAAGGCCCGCTCGTGGAAGGCTCGGCCCTGGTGCACCACAACGGCTACTTCTACATGTTCTACGCCGGCAACAGCTGCTGCGGCAAGGGCTGCAACTACGCCACCGGCGTGGCCCGCTCCCGGGCCCTGCTCGGCCCCTGGGAGAAGTACGACCAGAACCCCATCCTGGACCGTAACACCACCTGGAAGTGCCCCGGCCACGGCACCGTGACCCAGATGGATGGCCGCTGGTTTTTGCTGCACCACGCCTACCTCGCCGACAGCCACGAGTTTGTGGGCCGGCAGGGCATCCTCAGCGAGTTCACCTGGAACGCCGACAACTGGCCCGAGTTTGAGCGCCGCAGCCCCCAGGCCGCGCCCATCAGGGACCTGGCCCGGCTCAACATTGCCGACGAGTTCGGCGGGGACCGGCTTGGGCTGGAATGGCAGTGGCCCATTGGCCAGCAGCCGGTTGCGGCCGTGCGCAACGGGCAGCTGCACCTGCAAGCCGATGGCTCGCGCCTCGGGGCCGTGGTGGCCCGGCGCTCGCACGTGGCCACCTACAAAGCCGCTACCACGCTCGACCTGGCCAAGCTGCCCGCCGACACCTACGCCGGCCTGGCCGCCGTGGGCGACCCCTACAACGCCCTGGCCATTATGGCGGGCAACGGCAAGGTGCAAATCTGGCACGTGAAAAGCGGCAAGCAGCAGTCGCTGGTGCAGGTGTTTGTGGACCCGTGCGATACCATCACGCTGCGCCTCGAAGTGTGGGGCGGCCAGCGCTACCGTTTCGCCTACAGCACCGATGGCGCCACCTGGCTGGCCCTGCCCACCGACAACTTCAGCCTCAACGGCACCTACCTGCCGCCCTGGGACCGGGGCGTGCGCGTGGCGCTGGTGGCCCAGGGCGACGAAGGGAACTCGGCCATTTTCAATAACTTCATCATCCTCAACAAGCGCTAAGTCGTGGTTGCGAACCGTTAAAAGGCCAGGCTGCCCCAACGGGTGGCCTGGCCTTTTTGGGTAAATGAGCTGCCGCCGGGTACGCAGCCCAATTCTGCCTGCTTATAAAGCAACAGCGCCCGGCACTTCCGTGCCGGGCGCTGCCCGTGTGGTTCGCGTCACGCGGCTGGTTTAGCGGCGGTGATGCTTGGTTTTGCTTTTCGACTTCGATTTCGAAGGGCTGCTCTTCTTCGAGGACTTGTGCTCGCGCGAGCTGCTTTTCTTGGCGCTGCTCTTTTTGCTGCTGTGCGTGTCGTGCTTCTTGCTTTTGGATTTGCTGCTCTTGCTTTTCTCGCTTTTCGAAGCGCTTTTCTTCTTGGAGCTTTTGCTGGCTTTGGCGTGGGTGCCCGACTTGCTTTTGGATTTCGACTTGCTGCTGCGCGACTCGGCTTTACTGTGCGATTTGGACTTGTGGCTGCGCGAGGAGGAGTGGTGGCGGGCGGCGCGGCGGGCTTCGGCGCGAGCCTCGGCTTTGGCCTCGGCTTTGGCTTCGGCGCGGGCTTCTTCGCGGCGGGCGGCGCGGCGCGCGGCTAAGGCTTCGGTGTGGCGGGCCTCGTAGCTCCGGGTGGTGTGGGCCGGCACGGCGGCGCTGTTGGCTTCTTCGGCGCTTTCGCTGTAGTGGGCGGTGGCGTCGGATTCGGGGGCGGCGGTGTTCTCTTCGGCATTGGCTTTAGGCGCCTCAGCTACGACTTTCTTCCGACGCACCGGCATCAGGAAATCCCGCTCGGCGCGTTCGCGCAGGCTGAGGTTCTCCTCCCCGGGCAGCTTCGATACTATGGTCTGCTTCTCGGTTTGAGCTTGTGCGCTGCTGAACGTCAGGAGCAGCGAAAAGAGAACAAATAGGTGCTTCATAGATGATTAATATAAATCCGACAGAAGACAAAGCTACAGAGCACCCCGGTTAAATGCAAGGCCAAAGTCGTTTTAAACGTCGGAAAAGGCCTTTGCTTAGCCCAATGGCCTATTTCGCCGAGCCAGCCGCTTTATGGCGTCAGCCGAAGCCGAATTCCCGCCGAATGGGCCCGAAATTCGGGTGCGTACAGGCACTGCACTTCGCTGAGCCCCCCGGAAAAATCGCCCGCCTGCGCCGCCCGCAGCCGGTATTCGAATACGTGCGTGCCGCGTGGGACTTCGCTTAAAAAGAAATTGGTGGCGGCATCGCGCGGCGACTCATAATAGCCCAACCCGTTTTGGTAGCGGTAGCCGCTGGTTTGGGCCATGGGCTCGAGGCCGGCGGCGCGCTGGTCTTTCAGGTGCACGTATTCAAGGGCGCGGTCGGTGCGCAGCACCAGGCGCACCACCAGGGCCTCGCCCACTTTGAGCGGCGTGGTGGCGCTTATTTTTTCCAGCACCGGCCCGCCGGAAGTGTGGGTTTCGCGGTAGAGCTGGCGCTCCAGGCTGAGGGGCGAGGCAGCGGGCGTGGCCTTGTCCAGGTCTTCGAAGTACTGCCAGTAAAGGGCGCCCCAGGCCACGCCCGCATCGGCCTTCGCCACGGTCACCTTGCCCTGGGCGGGCTGCACCTCGGCGGCGGCCCAGCTGGTTTTGAAGTAGCCCGTGCCGGCCTGGGCCGGCAGGGGCGTGAGTGCCTGCCCGCCCACGGTGAGCTGCAGCGGCTGGGCGGGCGCCAGCCAGTCGGAGCCGCGTAGCAGCAGGGCGTAGCAGGCGTCGGCGGTGGCGCGGGTGCTGGGCCAGTGGTGGGTCTGCTTCTGCGTGAGCAGCCAGAGCTTCATCTCGTCCACGGCTTTTGCGTCGTTCCTGACTTCGTCGAATGCCTCGATAAGCGTGGCCTGGGTTTCGGTGGGGGCTTCGCGCCAGTAGTAGCCGCCGCGCACTTCCTTCCAGTATATGCCCATCTCGGGCGAGTGCAGGGCGTTTTCGGCAAGGCCCCGCAGAATGTCCTGCACGGCCGGGGCGGCTTTATTGTCGCGGAATAGCGCCAGCGCGGCCTGTGCTTGCAGGTAGCGCGTCTGGCTGGGCCAGTAGCGGGCCGCCTGCTGGCGGTAGTAGGTTGCGGCGGCGCGGCCCTGGCCGGGCCCGGCCAGGTTGGGCCAGAAGCTGCGGGCGTACAGCGCCTGAATCTGCAGGTCGCCCAGATGGTTGTCGGCCAGCTTCACGCCCTTCTGGCGGCGCAGGTCGGCGTAGTCGCGGGCCAGGCCAGCATCCACGGCGCGCAGGGCGTTTTGCAAAATCTGGCTGGCCACGGGGTCGGTGCTGGCATCGAACGCGCCGAGCTTGTGCAGCTTGCCCAGCCCCGCCACGATGAGTTGGGTGATGTAGCGGTCATCGGGCATCTTTTCAAACCAGGGAAACGCGCCGCTGGGCAACTGCATGCGCAGCAGTTTCTGCAGGGCGCGGGTGGTTTCGCCCTGCAGCCGGGCGCCGTCGAACAGCTCGGTGAGGCGGGCCAGGCGCTCGGTCTCGCCCTGGGCGTCGCGCACCCAGGGGGTTTCCTGCAGCAGCAGGCTTTTGAGGTCCTGGTTTTGGGCCAGTTTGCTGGCCAGGGCGTTTTTCTGGGCCGCGGTGCCGCTTTGGGCCTGGCGCGTCCACTCCGCCAGCGTGGTTTTGAAGCGCGGGTTAGAGCGCAGAATCTGGGCCGCTATCAGGTTGGCATAGAGGCGGCTGAACACCTGTTCGGAGCACTCGTAGGGATATTCCATCAGGTAGGGCAGGCTTTGCACGGCGTACCAGGCGGGATTGGCCGTCATCTCCAGCGTGAGCCCGTAGTTGCGGCGCGTGGGGCTGCTGGTGCTGGTCAGCTTCTGCAGCTCAAACGTACGGGTACCGGGCCCCACGATGGGCAGCGGCAGGCTCTCGGTAAAAAGCAGGCGGTTGGGCAGCACCGGCAGGGTATTTTCCTCACCGTCGGAGAAGGTATTTGTCGGTTGTTGGTTGTCAGTTGTTCGCTGCTTTTTGCCCTTGGCTTTTTTGCCGTCTTTATCACTGACAACCGCCAACGAAGAACTGACAACTACCCGGTACGTCACGGCTGCCGGGCCGAAGTCGGCGGGCAGGCTGATTTCCCAGCCCAACGCGGCGCTCTGGTGCGCGGCGGCCGCAACGCCTTGCTGGGCCGGGCCCTTCAGCAATTGGCTGGTGAGGTCCTGGCCGGTGGCCGCGTCGAGCAGGAACAGCTGGGCGGTACCACTAGTGGCGTGGTCGGTCAGGTTCGAGAACTTGGCGGGGAAGGTGAACGTGTCGCCCTGCCGGAAGAAGCGCGGCGCGTTGGGCGTAATTTGCACTTGCTTTTGGGTGACGAGCTGCCGGGCCAGCTGGCCGCTGTGCAGGTTTCGGTCGTGGGCCAGGGCCAGCAGCTGCCAGCGCGTCACAGCTCCCGGCATCTGAAATTCAAGCACGATGTCGCCATTTTTGTCGGTGCGCAGGGCCGGCTGCCAGAAGGCCGTTTCGCGGAAATCGGTACGGGTGGGCACGGTGGAAAGGTCCGGTGCGGGCCGGGGGGTGGCCGTTGAGATGGCGGTTGCGTCGGCCGCTTGCTGTTGGGCGCCATAGCCCACCACTACTTCGTTCAGCTGCTGGCCCTCCCCTGCCATGGCGGCCATGGCGGGCGCTGCAGCGGCCTTTCTGCGCATCATTTCAGGGGCGACTCTGCTGGCGGCCCCGCGTATCCTTATCCCAGACGCTCTTCCCGCCAGTGCGTTCCCCGGGACCCCCTTCCAGGTGTTCAACCGGGGATAATTCACGTCGGATAGTGCCGGCATTCGGGCGGCGGGCGGCGGCAGGACCATAGGAATTAGCGGCCGGCCCAAGGCGTACTGCAGCCATTGAAACCGCGGCGGAAGATACCCGCCCCCCGCGTTCAGCTCCATAAACCCGTGGGGCCGGAACACGTCCAGGCTTTGGTCGTAGAGCGTGGCCAGCAGCTCGGCATTCGCGGCTTTGCCGTTGGCCTGGCGAATGGCGACGCGCCAGGTTTCCTGCTGGCCCGGCTGCAGCTTGTCGCGAAAAGTGCTGATGCTGAGCTGCAGCGGCTGCGGCTTTTCGGCTACCTGCACGGTGGCATCGTGGCGGTACAGGTGGTTGTCGCGCACCTGCATAGTGTGGATGTAGAGCGGGCCGCCGGCCTTGGCAGGCCCGCTGTCCAGGGTCAGGCGGCGCTGCTCGTGGGCGTTCAGCGTCAGCCACTCCTGCCGCAGCAGCTGGCCGTCGCGCTCTACCTCCAGCAGCAGTCGCGCGCCGGCTTCGCTGCTGCCCAGCAGCACGGTGGCGGGCTGGCCGGGCGCCACGGTGTCGGCCAGCGCCACAAACCAGTCGGGCGTAGCAAAGGGCAGTTCGCGGGCCTGCGAATTGTAGAGCGTAAAATCCAGCTGCGCCCGCGCCGAGTCGGCGCCGGCGGCCAGGGCTTCGAGGCGGTAGCGGCCGGGGGGCACGTCACCGAGGAGGGCGGCCACGTCGAGCCGGGAGCTGGCTTTGGTATCGAAGGGCTGGGTTTTGACCAACGTGGGCGGCGCTTCGTTGTCCGGGGTTTCGGGCGCTGGGCCGGGCACGCCGGGCGGGTTGGGGCGGAAGCGGCGGGCCAGCAGGCGCAGGGTGCCCGCGGCCGGTAAGGGCTCGCCCGTGGCGTTGGTGCTCAGCAGTGTGAAGAGGGGCAGCTGCTGCTTGTCGGCCAGCGCGGGGCCGGTCAGACTGAGGTTGAGCGGGTTGTGGCCGATGACCACGCCGCGGGTGCCGGTGCGGGTTTCGCCCGCGGCGTCGGTCACGTCGGCCGTGATTTCGAAGAGGTAGCCCGGCTCCCAACCTTTCCAGCCCCGCGCCCGGGGCACCAGCGGCGGCGTAAACCGGATGCTGAAGCGGCCCTCGGCATCGGTAGTGGTAGTGCCGTGGGCTATTTCCTGGGTGCTGCCGCGGCCAGGCAGAAAGCTGCCGCGCGGGCCGCCAAAGGCGAACATCGGCCACAGCTCCCGCCGCGTCACGCGGTAGCTCACCGCGGCGCCGTCGGTGGGCTGCCCGGCGTAGGCTTGGGCCCGGCCGCCCACGGCAAGCGGCTGGCCCATCTGCGGCTGGCCGGCCACCGGGTCGAGGGTAACCAGGAAGGTGGGGCGCTTGTAGTCTTCCACCGCAAAGCCTAGGCGGCCATCGTCGGCACTCAAGTTGAACTCCCCGTTCATCAGCCCGGTGGGCAACACAAACGAGCCGTGAAACGAGCCGAACTCATTCGTGACAAAGGACAGGCTTTGCACGGTTTGGCTGTTCACATCCATCAGGTCCACTTTCTGATTTTCCTGGGTTAGCAGCCGGGCCTTGCCGCCCAGGCGCTCCACCAAGATGCCCTTAAAATAGACGGTCTGACCGGGCCGGTAAATGGCGCGGTCGGTGAAGAGAAAGCAGGTGGCTTCGGCCTCGGCATCGCCGTCGGGCTGCTGGTAATACCCGGCCAGGTTGAGCAGGGCCAGCGTATCGGTGCCCCGCCATATGGCGGCTTCGGTGAGTTGCTCGGCGGGCTCGTTGTGGGCTACTTCGGCCGGGGCCGGCAGCTCGGCAATGCCCGCGGCATTTGTCTGCTGCGTAGCGCTCTGGCGGGTCACCCACTGGCGGCGGGCGGGGTCGTAGCGGCGGTAGGTGGCCCGGGCCGACACGCCGGCCAGGGGCACTCCGCTTTGGCGCTGCAGTACCAGCAGCTGCAGCTTCCTGGAGTTGGGCAGCTGGCGGCTCACCGCGCTTAGCTCGCTGGCGCCCAGCAGGGCGTAGCTGGTGGCGGTGCCCGCGCCTTCGGCCAGGGGGTTCTTCGCCTGGTTGCTGACGATGAGCAGGTACTGGCCCACGGGCAAGGCGGGCCCCGCCACGGCCACCTTCTGCTCTTGGTAGTTCAGCGGGTGCGCGGGCAGGGCGGCCGTCCACGAGGCAGCCGGCGTTGTTTTCAGCACCTGCGCGTAGCGCTGGGCGACCGGCCGGTTTCGCGCATCGAATTGCTCGAATTCCCGCTTTTGCTTCGGCGTAATGCGGTAGGCCCAGGCGTGCAGTTCTGTCACGTTGCGGGCCACCACGTCTAGCCGCCAGGGCTGGTTGGGCACCACCGTTACGTCGGCCGCCGAAAACGTCAGCTCCGGGCGCTCAATCTGCTCGCGCAGCTGCCGTGCCCGGGCCGCGCCGCGCGATTTCGGAAACCGCGCCTCCGCCTCCCGCGCTAGCTTCACGGCGGCCACGGCATCGGTTTCGCGGCGCAGCTCGACCCGGCGAGCCATAAATTCGGTGCTGATGGGCAGGCTCCGATACGTTTCGGCTAGCCGCACCAAGGCCGGCTCGTACTCCCGGGCCAGGTCGGTGTTTTGAGTGAGGCCGCGCAGGTAGTCGATGCGGGTCAGGTCCACGTCGGCCAGCGCCGCCAGGTTCGCCGGGGTCGTACCCGGGAGGGTCGTACTTGGTTGAGTTAACTGCAGGCGCGAGGCGGTGAGGCGCTGCAGCAGGTGCAGCGCGTGCAGCTGCCCATTCAGCGAGTCGGCATCGGGGGCCAGCAGGCGCAGGGATGCAAACTCGGCCGCCGAGCCAAAAAGCTTGGGCTCGGTGGGCTGAAACTGCTGCTCGGGCCGAGTGATGTACAGCTCCTGGTTCTTGAGCCCCTCAATGGCGCGCTGGGCCAGCAAATCATACAGCGTGGGGCGCAGGGCCCGGCCTTCGGCGTCGCCGTCCACGGCCAGGTCGCCCAGGGCCGCCAGCGTGGTCTTGAGCTGTTTTTGCGGCTCGTCTTCCACCGACTGGTAGTAGTGGCGCACGATGGCGGCGCCCAGCTTGCCCATGTCCCAGGTGGCCAGCCCGGTGCCGCCGTCGGTGGCGGTTCCCGGGCCGCGGGTGGCGGCCGCGCCGGGCGTGCGCTGGTAGAGGCGGTAGCGGTTCTGGTTTAAGTAGGTGGTGTACAGCTCGGCCAGCAGCGAGTGCAGAATGGGGCGGGCGGGGAAGGTGGCCGTGCGCAGTTCCTGCTCCAGCAGCGCGATAGCCTTCTCGGTGTCGTCTTCCTCCTTGGCCTGCAGCAGGCGGGTTTTGTAGAGCAGGGCCCGCACGTAGGCCGGGGTGTTCTGCTCCTGGCGGGCTTGCTGGTAGATGGCCTCCACGAGCGGCGCGGCCGTGGCAGTTTGGTTTTTGGCCAGCAGCGCGTCAATCTTCCGCCAACGGGCCGCGTACGGGTCGGGGGGCCGGGGCGTGGCCGAGTCGGTGCTGAAAACCATGGTCATCAACAGGCAGGCAAAGAGAAACAGGCGCATGGGTGGGGCACGGAACTAGGTTGGCGACTTAAAGATGCCGGCCCGGCTTTTATTGCACACCCACCTTCCGTATTGTTGCGCCTAGTGGCTCGCTTAAATCGTAGCCAGCTCAATATCAGCCACTCATTTGCCCAAAAAGGCGCCAGTAAAAAACAGCTCAACGGGCAGCGCAACCTCGACCACAAAGGCTACCGGCGCGTTTTACCAAGCCCAGCCCTAACCTGTAATTAAGCCGCTGAAAACTTGGAGCTAACCGTATTGCCGGCGAGCACCGCTTCGGCCTGGGCCACGTGCCGCTGAATGTGCACCACCAGAAACTCCAGCTGGTCGGCCAGGCGCAGCAGCAAGGGGGGAAACACGGCGTTGGGAATGAGCACGGCGTTGGCGTTGACCTGCCGGGCCAGCAGCACCAGGCGCAGCAGTTCGTCGATTTGGCGGCTGAACACTTCCGCGACCGTGCGGGGCAGGCGGGTGCCGGTGGGGGCGTAGCGCTGGGGCGTGGTGTAGGATTTTTCGCTGGCCGGCGTGCGCATGGCGTTGATAAACCGCCCGCCAAAAAACCCTTGCTTCACCGTGGCCGTGGGCTTCGAGCCCCGGGCCTGGGCCTTGGCAATGCGGCGCGCAATGCTTGGCAGGTAGTAGCCGCCCACAATGTTGAGGTGCTCCAGGCACTGCCCGGCACTCCAGCGACTTGGCCCCGGCCTACGGTTCAGGTCTTCGGCGCTCAGGGGGCGGAAACGCTGTTGCGCCACCACCCGCAACACCAGCAGGTCGTTGGTCAGTTGGTCAAAGAATTCAGCGGTGGCACGGACGACAGCAGGCATGGTCGCGGGGATTAACAAGCCGTAAACATACAATTTAGCAAATGATTCCGAATTCTTAAACCCCTCACGATGGGCCGCTGAGCTCGTCATTTGGCCCCGGGCCGGTCCCGGGCTGCGTGGTAAAACAATAATTTTTGAATTGTAGTGCAATTGTAGTGCACTGGCAGCCTTGCTAAAACCCGCGTTTTGCACGGCCTGGGCCCAGGCAGTGCTCAACCGTAGGGAGCCGGCGAAAGTGGGGTGCCCCTTTTTTGAATTATTTTCGCGGGAGCGATGCTTGGCAGGCCATACGGCTTGCCAATTTTTCTGGCAGCGCTCCTTACCCCCTCCCCTATGGTCATTTTTAGCTCACTGCTCTCCGCCCTCCCCCCGCGCCGGCTGGTTGCTCTGTTAGGACTCGGGTTGCTCCCTTCGGCAGCCACCTGGGCCCAAACCACGAACTCGGGCACCGACAAATTTGCGCAGCTCGAAACCGTGCTGCCCACGCCCAACACCTACCGCACAGCCAGCGGCGCGCCTGGCAAAGACTACTGGCAGCAGCGCGCCGACTATGACATCAAGGTGTCGCTCGACGACGCCAAGCAGGCCATCACGGGCCGCGAGACCATCACCTACACCAACCGTTCGCCTGACACGCTGCCGTACCTGTGGGTGCAGCTCGACCAGAACGTGCTGGCCAAAAACTCCATCACGGCGACCACGGAAGTGAGCCAGCTGCAGGATAAAATGTCGTTCGCTGCCTTGGATGCCTTGTTGTCGGACTTCGACGGCGGCTTCAAGATTGAGAGCGTGACCGGCAAAGACGGCAAGGCCCTGAAGACGGTGACGAACTACACCATGATGCGCGTGGACCTGCCCGCGCCCCTGCGCCCCGGCCAGTCCTTCGCCTTCAACGTGAAATGGCACTACAATGTCAACGGCAAGCAGCCCCGCCGGAATGGCTACGAGTATTTCCCGGAGGACAAAAACTACCTCTATGAAATTGCCCAATGGTACCCGCGCATGGCCGTGTACTCCGACAACCAGGGCTGGCAGCACAAGCAGTTCTTGGGCAGTGGCGAATTCACCTTGCCCTTCGGGGATTACAAGGTGAGCATCACCGCTCCCGCCGACCACATCGTCGGTGCTACCGGCACGCTCCAGAATGCTTCGCAGGTGCTCACGGCTACGCAGCAGAAACGCTTCGAGCAGGCCAAAACCGCCAAAAAGCCCGTGCTCATCGTGAGCCAGGAGGAGGCTGTAAAAGCCGAAGGCAGCCGCGCTACTGCTACCAAAACCTGGAGCTTCGCCGCCAAAAACGTGCGCGACTTTGCCTGGGTTAGCTCGCGCAAGTTCATCTGGGACGCCATGCAAATCAAGCAGGACGGCAAGCCCGTGATGTGCATGTCGTACTACCCCAAAGAAGGCAATCCGCTCTGGGGCAAGTACTCCACCGAAGTGGTGGCCCACACCATCAAGACCTATTCAAAGCATACCATCCCGTACGAGTACCCCGTCGCCATCTCGGTGCACGGCCCCATCTTCGGCATGGAGTACCCGATGATATGCTTCAATGGCGGGCGCCCGGAGAAGGACGGCACCTACTCGGCCCAGACCAAGTATGCCATGATTGGGGTAATTATCCACGAAGTGGGGCACAACTTCTTCCCGATGATTGTGAACTCCGACGAGCGGCAGTGGTCGTGGATGGATGAGGGCCTGAATAGCTTTATGCAGTACCTGACTGAGCAGGAATGGGAACGCAACTACCCCTCGCGCCGCGGCGAGCCCGCCAACATCGTGGAGTACATGCGAACGGATAAAAGCCTGCAAACGCCGATTATGACCAATTCGGAATCGGTGCTGCAGTTCGGCAACAATGCCTACGCCAAGCCCGCCACGGCGCTGAACATCCTGCGCGAGACGGTGATGGGTCGGGAGCTGTTCGACCACGCCTTCAAGACCTACGCCCAGCGCTGGGCCTATAAGCACCCCACGCCGGCCGACTTCTTCCGCACCATGGAAGACGCCTCGGCCGTGGACCTGGACTGGTTCTGGCGCGGCTGGTTTTACACCACCGACTATACCGACCTCGCCCTGGAATCGGTGAAGGCTTACAACGTGAACACCAAAAACCCAGCGGTGGAAAACCAACGCCTGCAACAGCTGCAAGCGGCGGCCCCGGCTTCTATCTCGGCCCAGCGCAACGCCACCGAACTCAAGAGCACGCTCGTCGACGAAAAACCCGAGCTCAAGGACTTCTACAACCAGTATAATCCCCTGGCCGTGACGCCGGCCGACCAGCAGCGCTACACCTCTTACCTGGGCTCGCTCAGCGAAGAGCAGCGCCAGCGCCTCGGCGACAACCAGAATTTCTACGAGCTGAGTTTGCGCAACGTCGGGGGCTTGGTAATGCCCGTGATTGTGCAGCTCACCTACGCCGATAACTCGACCGAAATCCAGACCATCCCGGCCGAAATCTGGCGCAAGAACAACGCGCAGGTGAGCAAGGTGATTGTGACCAAAAAGCCGGTCATCAGCTTCGTGCTCGACCCCTTTCAGCAGACTGCCGACACGGATTTGAGCAACAACGCCTTCCCTCGTCAGCCCGCTGCCTCGCGCTTCGAGCTCTTCCAGCAGCAGCAGCAGGCCCAGCCCAACCCCATGCAGCAGGCCGCGCCCAAAGCCAATGCGCAGAAGCCGGAAAGCTCCACCGGAGGCTCAAAATAGCTACGAATTTCAGCTCAATAAAAAAAGCCCGCCGAATATCCGGCGGGCTTTTTTATTGAGCTGATTTGATAGACGCTTTACTCGTCGGCTACGCCGTCGCGGCCGGCATTGCGGCGCGGGGCACCGTGGTCGGCGGCATTGTCGTCGCCGGTAGCGCTGCGGTTTTCCTCGCGGGCAGCCGAACCGAAATTCGCGTCCCGGTCTTCGGCGCGCTGCTCGCCTTGGGCGGGTGAGCCAGCCTTGCTGCCGGGGCGGCTGTCGTCGTACGCATCGTTGTAGGAGCCCCCGCGCGAACCGTGGCCCTGGTCCGAGTCGCCGCCATTGGCCTGCACGTAGCCGTTGCGGTCGTCGCCGGTGCGGAAGTTCGGGGACTGCCGGGGTTCCTCGCGGCCGCGGTCGCCGTAGCCCAGGCTACTGGCGGGGCGCTGGCCGCGCTGGTCGGGTACTTCGGGGTCGTTGGTAGAATACCCGGGGTGTTGTTCCTCGCGCTGGCCTTGCTTGTCGAAGCCCGCTTGCGCCGGCAGGTAGTCTTCCGTCTGGTTGCGGCGGTCGGGACTGGTGGGGCTGCTGGCGTGGGCCGGGGTGGCGATACCAGCGGCGGCTTCTCCGCGCAGGGAGGTGTGGCCGTAGTCTTCCGCAAAGCCGCTGTCCCGGGTGGGGGCCGAGCCGTTGTCGTTTTGGTACGCGCTGTTCACGTCGGCGCGGTTGGGCTGGTTTCGGTTGTCGGCGTTGGGGCCGTTGTACCGCTCGCCTTGCAAGTGGCCGGGGTCGGCGGCAGCGCCTGAGGTATTGGCGGCGGGAGTGCCGCGTTCAAAGCCGTATTCGTGCCGCGGGTCGGGGCGCTCGTCGCGGCCGTCGTAGGCGCGGTAGGCATTGTCCTGGTGCCCGGGGCGGCCGGGGCCGCCGTAGTAGCGGTCCTCCGGCGTGTTGTGCGGCTCGTAATCGGCCAGCCGGTTTTGGTTGCCGAAGCCGCCGTGGGTGGTTCCGCCCAAATCCTGGGCCCCAAACTCGCCGCGGTTCGGGTCGCTGTCCTGGTTGTCGCGGCGGGGCTGGTCGTGGTAGCTGCCCTGGGTGCTGTTGCTGAAATTGCCGCCGTAAGTCCCCAGCGGCGTGAGGTCGTCGGGGTTGGCGGGCCGGTTCTCTTCCTGCTCATTTTCGGCCCCTAGGGCGCCTTCTGCCACGCTCAATTCCGCCTCCGCCAGTTCTTCACTCGACGGCGGAGTCTCCGGCAAATGAGCACGCAAGCTGCTGCCAGGGGCGGCGCTTGGCCGCGCGGGCGGGCCGCCGGGGATGCCCACGCCTGCGTTAGGTAACGTGTGCTTAGCGGCCGTGTTACCCACTGGCCCGTCAATGCGGTTGCCCGCAATGTCGTTGGACTCGGTATTCAGGTTTGTTTCCTCGTTTTCCATGGCCTGCGAAGCGCTTTTGAGTCAGTAAAAAGGGTGAACTCTCTTTCTATACGCGCCCTCCAAGCCGTTGTTTTACCAAGCGCTGCGCCCGCGCCCTTCGCCAGGCCAGGGCCGGACCATTCGGCGCCCTATTTTACCTTTGCGGAGCTTGCGCCCTTACGCGCCTTTTAATCCGGCCGCCAACCAACCGCGAACGGAGGCCGTTATGGCAGCGCCCGCTTCATTTTTTTACCCCTCTACACGCACATGCTCACCGGCACCGTTAAGTTTTTCGACGACACCAAAGGCTTCGGCTTCATCGTCGCCGACGACAATCAGGAAGAAATATTCGTCCACCAAACCGGCCTCATCCACGAAATTCAGGAAGGCGACCGGGTTCAGTTCAATATCAAAGCCGGCAAAAAAGGCCCTAACGCGGTGGACGTAACCCGCCTGCAATAGCAGAAAGCCCACTCCATTAGAAGTAGCGTCGTTGAGCTAAAAGCTCATCAGCAGTGCATAGAGAACCAGTTCTCTGCACCAATCCAATCGGCTGTCATGTAGACCGCAGCGAAGCATCTTCTCACGCTCCAACGATTTGTTCTAACTTGATAAGATGCTTCGCTGCGCTCTGCATGACAGCCGATTAGATTACTCTCGCGGGAGAGATGCTTCGACAAGCTCAGCATGACCGGCTAGTGTCATCATGACTAGCCGTTGGCTCAACAAGAAAGGCCGGCTCCACATTATGGAGCCGGCCTTTCTTGTTGGGCCAACGGCTACTTCTTATCCACGTGCTTAGCTACCCGCACGCCCACGGCCATGAGGCCAGGCAGCTGGTCCTGGCGCATGTACTGTTCCAGGGTCAGGGTATAGTTGCCGGGTTTGGCGAAGTGCTGCTTGGGCAAAGCCAGCAGCTGAATGTCGTAGATATCGCCGGTTCCGCTGCCTTTGGGCTCGCCGGTTTTGGGGTCCATCAGCAGCATTTGGTGTAGCAGGGGTGCGCCTACGCGGCCGGTGGGGCCGGTGAGGGTGTGCTTCACATACAGGTTGTAAAACCCGTAGGAGGAAGCGTGGCGCACGTTGAAATACACGTCGTAGCGCGCCGCCGTGTCCTGAATGGCGAAGGTGAAAGCCGGCTTTTGCTGCACGTCCCAGGAATAATTTGGGAAGTCAATGTTCTGCTCAAACACCCGATTGGGGTCACAGGCCGTGAGCACGCACAGTAGCCCGGCGGCCGTGGCCAATCGGAATGCAAAGCGTTGGTTCATATAGTAGGTCGTCAGTAGTGGCGAGGGGCCGTTGTCGGAAGGCAAAGAAAGCTTTGGTAGCGCTTACATCCGCGCTACTACTTTGCCTTCTGACCAACAGGTCCATTGACAGTTCAAGCAAATGGCACTAATCAGGAGCCAGCCGGGGCAGGAGCTGGCGCGGGAGCGGCGCTGCCGTCACCGGCCGGTCCACGGCCACCGCGGCGGTTGTTGCGCCCACCGCGGCCTTCGCGGCGCTCGCCGCCTTCGGCCCGGCGCTCTCCTGCCCCAGCCTCACGCCGGGGCCGGGCTTCGCCGCCGCCTTCAGCAGCTGGGCGGGGTGTCGCGTTGGCATCGGGGCGGCGCGTAGAGTCGGAACGGCGGTTGCGGCCACCATCGGGCCGGGGCTCGCCGGCCTCGCCCTCGGGGCGGGGGGCGTCGCTTCGGCCTCGGCCGTTGCGGCGGTTCAGGGGGCGGGCGGCGGCCCCGCGGCGGCCGCGCTGCTCGGGCACATCACCCAAGGCTGGTACCGGGTTGTCTATATCGCCGGGGCCGGGGCTGGTCATTTGCTCTGGCGGGCGGGGGCCCCCGGGAGCGGCGCCCGCCGGACGGCGGCCGTCGCGCGGAACCCGGCCTTCGCGAACTTCCCGGGGTTCGCGGGGCGGGCGGGCTTCGCGGGGTGCGGCGGCGCCTTCAGCGGCAGCCGCACGGGGTTCGCGCGGCTCGCGGCCTTCGCGGGGAGCACGGCTTTCGGCGTCAGCTTCGCCGCGGCTTTTCTTGCGCTTGGGGCGCTTGCTGCCCGACTTGATTTTGCCATCCAAGCGGTCGAGGTTGCCCTCCACAATGGCCGATACTTCGGGCTCGGGGGCTTCTTCGCGGGGCGGCAGCAGGCTTTCGATTACTTCGCCGCGCTTGTTCATTTCCAGCAGCTCGCGCACGCGGGCCGTATCCAGCATCACCCAGTTGTTGTCGCCTTTAAAGGCAAACCACATGCGGCGGCGGAAGATGTCGGTTTTCTGCAAGAAAGCCTCGCCCTTGCTGGTTTTCAGGGGGCGCTGCACCTGCGGAATGTCCTTCAGGGCGTCGAGGTAGGCGTCGAGCTCGTAGTTGAGGCAGCACTTGAGGCGGCCGCACTGGCCGGCCAGCTTCTGCGGGTTCAGGCTCAGGTTTTGGTAGCGGGCGGCCGTGGTGCTCACGGTTTTGAAGTCCTGCAGCCAGGTGGAGCAGCACAGCTCGCGGCCGCACACGCCGATGCCGCCGATGCGGCCGGCTTCCTGGCGCAGCGATATCTGGCGCATTTCCACGCGCACCCGGAACTCGTCGGCCAGGCGCCGAATCAGCTCCCGGAAGTCGACCCGGTCTTCGGCCGAGTAGTAAAACAGGGCGCGGGTGCGGTCGGCCTGGTACTCCACGTCGCTCAGCTTCATGCGCAGGCGCAGCTCGCCCACCATGGCCCGGGCCCGGAACATGGTGCCGTTTTCCAGGTCGCGCACGGCTTCCCAGCGCTCCACGTCTTCGGGGGTGGCAATGCGCAGGATGCTGCGGATTTCCTTGGAGTCGGTGGGCACTTTCTTTTTGCGCATCTGCAGGCGCACCAGCTCGCCCTTTAGGCTCACGTGGCCCAGGTGCCAGCCGCTGCCAGCGGCATCTACCACCACGGCATCGCCCGTGAACAGCGGCAGGCGCTGGTCGTTGCGCATAAACTCTTTACGGCCGCCCTTAAAGCGGACTTCTACGATATCGAACCCGGCAAAGGAGTCGGGTACTTCTACGTCCTGCAGCCAATCGAATACATTGAGGCGGTTGCAGCCGCCGGTGCTACAGCCCCCGTTGGATTTGCAGCCGCCCGGCTTGGTGCCGCAGCCCCCGCCAGAAGAACATGATGAACAAGCCACTAGCTAAAAAATATATAGTTGAGGGAAATTAAAATTTCCACGAAAATTCGGTTCCTAGCAAAGATACGAAATTCGACAGGCGCACCCCCGGCTGCCTGAAGTTGGGCTATACACGCACGCTCTGGGAAGCCAGCCAAAGGAAGCGCCGTGATAACGAGTGCAATAAAATAATGGTTTTATGATTTTTAACAGAATTGTGTAAAATTTTGGCAAATTCAATATCTAGGGATATTCACAAATGCCTCTACTGCTCAAAATTGCAATATTTTCAATAATTTTCGGTCATAGAGCGAAATCGCTATTGGTGATTACAATAATTCTCCTCTACTTGTGCCCATCCTTTAACCAATTTTCCACCTACCAAACCCCCAACAACCTATGAAAGTCAAAAATGTACTTTCCGCTGCCGCCGCTTGCGCCGCCTCCGTCTTGGCAATATCCTCCTGCTCGAAAGAGCAAGAGACCGTAGCCCCGGCCGACAACGCCAAGGTTTCTCAGGCCGTTCTGAGCCAGATTAAGGACATGGGCCTGACGACGACCGGCATCCAGCGGGTTGCCGGCGGCTACCTCGTCGAAGGCGACATTGTGGTGACCGACGAAAACCTGGCCAACAAGCCGAGCTACCAGATGATGCGCGTGGGCGGCGAAGAACAGTACCGCACCACCAACCTGGTGAGCGTGGGCTCGGGCCGCACCGTTAGCGTGCGCGTTTCCACGGCCTTGCCCTCGGCCTACGTGACGGCGACCGACGAAGCCATTCGCCGCTACAATGCCCAGAGCTTGCTCATCCGCTTTACCCGCGTGACGTCGGGCGGGGAAATTGTGCTGAACCAAGCCCCTTCGGGCTCCAGCTACCTGGCCTCGGCCGGTTTTCCCTCGGGCGGCAACCCCTACTACCAGGTGCTGGTTAACTCCGGCGCCATCGGCACGGCCAATGCCAGCACATACATTGCTACCATCCTCTCGCACGAGATGGGGCATTGCATTGGCTTCCGCCACACCGACTACATGGACCGTTCGTATAGCTGCGGCGGTGCTTACTCCAACGAAGGTGCCAGCACCGTGGGCGCCATCCTGATTCCCGGTACGCCCAGCGCCGCCGACCCCAACTCGTGGATGCTGGCCTGCATCGGCTCGGGCGTGAACCGTCCCTTCAACACCAACGACGTAACGGCCCTGCGCTACGTGTACTAGCCGGTACCGCTCCCCGATAGCGTTTAGAAAACAAGAGGTCCCGGGTCTTTTGACCCGGGACCTCTTGTTTTCCAGCCGGTGCCTCCAGCATTTAGCCCCACTTTAATAAAAATTTTACATTCAGCATTTTCCACCATTTTTCAACCCCACTTTCGACCCATTTCATGAAAATCAAAAACTTACTGTCCGCCACTGCTTTTGTGCCGTTTCGGCACTAGCGCTTTCCTCCTGCAGCAAAAAAGAGGAGGCCGCTGCCACCCCTACGGCCGTTGGTGAGCTTGTCGAGCCAGTTTCCCGCGGCGTACTCGGCGGCCATTGACGAAGCCATTCTTCGCTACAACAGCGCCAACCTGCAACTGCACTTCACCCGCGTAGCCAATGACGCCGCTTCTGACCTGCCCGTGAAGTACTCGGCTGACCTGGGCCCGGGCGTGCTCGGCCAGTCGGGTGGTTTCCCGAGCAGCGCCGGCAACCCCGCACCGGGTTTCACGCTGGTGCCCAACGTGATTAACAGCACGAACACCAATTACATTGGCACCATCATGGCCCACGAGATGGGTCACTGCATCGGCATGCGCCACACCGACTACTACAACCGTCAGTACAGCTGCGGCGGTGGTAAATCCAACGAAGGCGCCAGCACCGTAGGCGCTATTCTGATTCCCGGCACGCCGTCGCTGGCCGAGCCTAACTCCTGGATGCTGGCTTGCGTGGGCAGCGGCGTTAACCGCCCTTTCACCGCCAACGACCTCACGGCCTTGAACTACATCTACTAGTAGCTACGGCTGCTCGTATACTGTCTTAAGATAGTACGACAACAAAAAGCCCCGGCTCAACTGAGCCGGGGCTTTTTGTTGTGCCTTGCAATCCGGGGCTGGTGGCTGGGGCTTGGGTCATATAGTCGATGGTGCTATTGAATGACTACACGGATGGTTTGTTCGGCCTGGCTTTCCAGCTTCACGCGGAGCAGATACAGTCCTGGCTTCAGGCCGTTGGTGTTGAGCTGGTTGATAACGCCGTCGATAGTGGTTTCGCGTTGGAACCGGCCCAGCATGTCGTAGAGGCGAATGCTCACCGGGCTGCTCGTACCGGCAATCAGCCGCAGGGTTTCGCCCGCCAATACGGGGTTAGGAAAAGCTTGGACCGCCCCCTTCTGGAGGTAATACGCCTCTTGGACCTGGCTGTAAAACGGTTGCCCGGCCAGGTTATCCAGCCGCACGCGGTAGAGGTAGCCGCCGGCGGCCGGCGGCAAGTCGGTGAACGCAAATTGGGTCTTTGTAAGCGGCGCGAGGGTTTGCACAGCCTCATAGCCCGCGGCCCCCAGGCGCTCCAGCGTAGCCGACCGCAGGCGATACACGCTGCCCAGCTCCACATTGAACAGGATGGTGTTGTCGACGAGCTGGCGCGGCAGGAACGACCGAAAGTAGCACGCCGTGCCTTGGGTCATATAGTCGATGGTGCCGCCGGGCTCGGCCAGCTTGCCCTGCAAGATGGGCGCCACGGTATAGTAGCGGGTGGCCGCCATTTGGGCCCGGTTGAGCACCAGGGCCGTGTCGGTAGTAAGCGCTAAGGGTACCAGGGCGGTAGCCCCCATCTGGTACACCTGGTACTTGGCTACGCCGGGCACCCGCGTCCATTGCAGCAAGGTTTCTTCGGGGCAAGTAAAGCCCACTTGCAGCGTGGGCGCCCGCACGATGGCAAAGGTGTCGGAAGCATACGCCTGGCTGCCAGCCACCAACCGCAGTTGGGCCAAGGCCACGGTATCGGGCGCAGTCCAGGCGAGGTGGTTGTCAGTCAAAACCACGGTTGGGCTGGCCACGCGCCACTGGGCCTGGCCCACCGGCCGGTACTCGAGGCGGGCGGTGGTAGCGGGGCCGCTCCAGTGCCAGCGCACTGTGCTGGCAGCTCCCGGCCGCACGTTGCCCGCGCGTTGCGGGCTTATCCATTCCAGCCCAACCGGATTCACCTCGTAGGCCAAGCTGAACGACTGGGAGCCTTGGGGTACCGCAAAGCCGCGCACGTGCAGCTCGTAGGTGCCGGCGGCGGGCACGGTCAGGGTAATTTGCTCGGCGTTGTTCAGGTGGTCGGCGCCGCGGCGGGCGGGGCGCGCCAGGGAGTCGGCGTGGGGGTAGGCGCTGAGCACCCAGGGCTGCCAGTGCTGGCCGGTGGCCGGTGCCACCAGCTCCAGGTCCAGGTCGTTGACGAGGGCGCGGGCCGCGTTGGCGGCCGCATCCGGGTCGGCCCACACGAGGGTGGCTTTCAGCTGCTGGCCGGCAGGCACGGTGAGGGTAAAGACCTGCTCGGCGCCCTGCGCAACGGCTCCGTTAAAAAACTGGTTGCCGCGCATGGCCGCCAGGGCTCCCAGCGCATCGGCCTGCCCGAAGCCGCTCACAAAGTCTACTTCGGGTCGGCCCAGGTCGTCGGCGCTGTTCAGCAGCACGGCTTTGACGAGGGTGGCGGGCGGGAGCGTGCCGCTGTGCTGGTCGCGGTAGGTTTGCTGCAACAGCACCCCCATGCCCGACACCAGCGCCGCCGACTCGGAGGAGCCGCCTTCGCCGTAGGCCACCAGCTCGGGCTTGATGCGGCCGTCGTAGGCAGGCCCGCGCGAGCTGAGCGCCGCCACCTGGCCCGAGGGGTCGGTGGCGCCCACGGTCAGGGTATTTTTCGACATCTTGAACTGCCCCGTGACGTTGGCTACGCCGGCAATGCCGGCGTATGTGCCGGTTGGGCTGGCCAGGGTGCCCACGTTGCCCGACGAAAACACGTGCAGCAGCGTGGGAAACTGCCGCACCTGGCGGTCGTACTCCTGGGCTTCTACGCCGTAGTAGTTTTCGATGGCCACGCCGTAGGAGTGGTTTTGCACCGATATGCCCGCTTGGGTTAGCTGCGTGCCGTTGTCGGGCAGCAGGCGGGCAAAATCGGAGGTAGCCAGCCGGACCTCGCGGGCCACGCCCCGGCCCAGCGGGTGCGAATTGCCGGCGCCCCCGATAAGGGTGGCCATAGCGGTGGCGTGGCTGGAAGGCGGCCCGGGAAACGTGCCCGCGCTTATCACCCGGCCTTTTAAATCGATGTCGTTCGGGTCAAACGGCTGTTCTTTTACCGACACCGCGATGCCCTGGCCGGCCAGCTGCGGAAAACGCGCCTGCACCGCCGCAATGGCGTTCACCGACAAGTCCGAATTATTGAGCTGTCGCTCCTCGTGCGCCTGGCGGTCGGGTACGTCCACAAATTGTACGAAGGGGCAGGCGGCTAGCTGCACCAGCGTCGCAGTGCTCAGCCCCGACACGGCCAGCGTGCGGGCCGAAGCACTGGGCTGCGACACCCGAACCGCGGGCAGCTGCTGCTGCACCCATTGCTGAAAAGCCGGCCGGTCGGCCACGCTCACCCGCACGGCCCGGGCCGCCCGCTGGGCCCCGGCAGCCTGCAGCCCGGGCGCCAGCTTGGCCTGGGGGCCAGCTGGGGGCGTCAGGGTTTGGGCCGGCAGCGAAACCGCGGGCAGCAACAACAGGGCCATGCACTGCCAGTGGCGCGCCAGCCGCTTCCACGGCCGGGCAAGGCCCGTGTGGCCAAGTCGTGTTAACCCCATGTATGCAAGTATTTTGGTAGAAAAATCAGCTCAATTCGGGTAGAAAAAGCAGCTCAATTCGCCCGTTGCCAAAGATAACCAGAACCGTCTGCTAATTCTGGTTTACCGCCATACCTCAATATAAAAAAAGAACCCGCACACGGCGGGTTCTTTAGCGTTTCTCAACCGTGATGCGCTTACGCGCCGGGCTTGAGCACCACCTTGGTGCAGTTGTCCTTTTTGTTGCGGAAGATGTCGTAGCCGTGAGCCGCCTGGCTCAACGGCAGGCGGTGCGAGATGATGTCGTCGAGGCGCACGTCGCCGTTGGCCACGTGCTGCAACAGGCGGTCGATGTGCTTGTGAGCGGGGGCCTGGCCGCCCTTCAACGTGATGCCTTTGTCGAAGAACTGGTGGATGGGGAAGTTGTCGAAGGGCGAAGAGTACACGCCCAGCACCGACACAAAGCCGCCCCGGCGCACGGCACTCATGCAGGCCAGCAGCACTTTATCGGAACCCTTTTCCAGGTTGATGACGGCTTTGGCGCGGTCGCCCAGGCTGCGGTCGGGCTCGAAGCCCACGGCTTCCACGCACACGTCGGCCCCGTAGCCGCGGCTCATGCTGCGGATTTCGTCCACCACCTGCTGGTGGCTTTCCCAGAGGATGGTTTCGGCGTTGGAGGTTTGGCGGGCTTTGTCGAGCCGGTACTGCTGGGTGTCGATGATGATGACGCGGCTGGCGCCCCGCAGCCAGGCCGATTTGGCGGCCATCAGGCCCACCGGGCCGGCGCCGAAAATGGCAATGACCTCGCCGCCCTTCACCCCGGCCCAATCGATGCCGGTGTAGCCGGTGGGGAAGATATCGGTGAGGAAAAGCACCTGCTCGTCGGTGAGGTTGTCGGGCACTTTGCGGGGGCCGAAATCGGCGTAGGGCACGCGCACGTACTCGGCCTGGCCGCCGTCGTAGCCGCCATACAAATCAGTGTAGCCGAACAGGGCACCGCCTTTTTCGGTCATCAGGCCGCCTTCGGGGCCGTAGTGTTCGGGGTTGGAGTTCTCGCAGTGCCCCGGCAGGTCGTGGTTGCAAAACAGGCAATGCCCGCAGGCAATGGGAAAGGGCACCACCACGCGGTCGCCGCGCTTGAGGTTGCCCACGCCCTTGCCCACTTCCTCCACAATGCCCATGAATTCGTGGCCCAGGGTCATGGGCCGCGGCTGCGGGATGCTGCCGTTGTAGATGTGCAGGTCGGACCCGCAAATGGCCGTGCTGGTGACGCGGATAATGGCGTCGCGGGCGTCCAGGATTTCCGGGTCGTCTACAGTGTCCACGCGGACATCTTTCGCGCCGTGAATTCGGAGTGCTTTCATGGAAATGGGGTAAGAAATGAGGAGGAAGAACTCCTTAACCTAACGCTCCCCTTTTCCAGAGGTTACTTCGACTGGCTTTACCCGCGAATTAACCTGGGCCTTAGCCAAGGCTATTTCAATTGATACACTGCCACTCCCAGCGTTGTGAAAATATAGGCAAAGGACTCTCCCACCAATACTTGCCGCACGCCGCCCGGCTCCACGCCGGCCGGCAGGGCCACGCGGCGCTCGGTCAGGTTGTAGAGGTGAAAAAAGTGCACCGCCCCCGCGTTGAAATAATACAGCTCGTCGCCCCGAAAGCCCACCATATTCAGCCCAACGAAGGGGATTTTCTTCTTGTAGGTGCCCAGGTTATCGAACACGTAAATGCCGGTGTTGCGGTCTACCAGGTAGGTGTTGTTTTGGTACTGGCGCAGGAAGCGGAAATCGGGCCGGGAACGGCCAATGAGCAAGTCCAGCGGTGTATTCTGCACGAGGCGCTGGGTGTTGGGGTCGAATTCGCGCAGCACGAGGTTGCTTTCGTCGAGCAGCCAGATGCGGTTGTCGGGGGCCAGGGTGGCGGTGCGCACGGTGCCATCGAGCACGTCGGCCAGCCGCACCTCGGTGATGGGCGCCAGGAACCGGTCGAGCAATATCAGCTGCTGCCGGTCGTCGTTGAATACGAGCGTACTGGTTACGTTCCAGGCTTCAACCTGTGCCACGTGGCCGGGCTGCGTGGGGGCGTAAGTGTTCAGGGGCAGCCCTTCCGGGCCGTATTGGCGCAGGTTGTTGTCGGCATCGGCCACGTAAAGCGCGCCGCGCCGGTCCAGCGAGGCAGCCCCAGGGTTGGGCAGCTTGATGAGGCGCACGAACTTCCAAGTCGCAGCGGCGGGAGGCGGCGTCGCCTCAGCCGGCAGCGCGGCCGGGGCCTGCACCGGGGCCACTATCACTTTAGAAGGCGGCGCGACCGAACCCGCGGATGGCACCGTGACCTGAGCGTGGGCCACGGTTACGCTCAGTACCAGCAGGGAAAAAAATTGAGCTAAACGCCCGTCCGCAAACCAGTTATGCTGAGCTTGTCGAAGCATCTCTACCGCGCTAGTAATCAAATTACTTACACGGGCGAGGTGCTTCGGCAAGCTCAGCATGACGTTCGTTTTGCTATTCATTTACTTCTCAAAATGCCGCAGGGCCAGTTCATTGCCATCGTACACGCCATAGGAGCAATAATTGACCCATTCACCCAGGTTCACGTAGCGGCTGCCGGGGCCTACGGCAATGTCGAGGGGTAAGTGCCGGTGGCCGAACACGTAGTAATCGTGGTGCGTGAGGGTTTCGACTTCCCGGCAGTATTGCAGCAGCCACTCTTCTTCCCCAAAATATTTGGCGTCGGCCTCGCCGTTTTGCAGGCGGCTGTGGCGGCTCCACTTGTTGGCCATGCCGATGCCAAAGTTGGGATGCAGGCGCGCAAAGAGCCATTGCGCCGTGGAGGACGTAAACACCTGTTTCAGCGCCTTGTAGCTGTAGTCTTTGGGCCCAAGCCCGTCGCCATGGCCAATATGAAAGAGCTGGTTGCCGATGCGCTGCGACACTTCCTGGCGCAGCACCGGAATGCCCATTTCTTGGGTGAAGTAGCCAAACATCCACATGTCGTGGTTGCCGGTGAAGATGGTCACGGGCAAGCCGGCATCCGTCAGCTCGGCCAGCTTGCCCTGCAGGCGAATGAAGCCGCGCGGAATGGCGTGCTTGTACTCAAACCAGAAGTCGAAAATGTCGCCCAGTAGGTAGATGGCCGCGGCATCCTGGGCTGCCTCGTCCAGCCAGCGCACGATGCGCCGCTCCCGTTCCAGCGACGCCGCAGCATTGGGGGCACCCAGGTGAAAGTCGGAGGCGAAGTACACCCGGCGGCCGGGCGGTAGCGCCAGGTCGGGTAGCATGCGGGGTGGCTTCATAGATTTTGAATGAACAATGAGGAATGAAGAATGAAGAATTGGTAGTTGGGCTAATTCCTCATTCTTCATTCCTCATTCTTAATTAGGAATAAGCTCAGCGTCATCTTCCAGGAGAAAGAGCGCCAAGCGGCGCGGGCCGTGAGCCCCGAGCACTAAGGTTTTTTCAATATCGGCGGTGCGGCTGGGGCCGGAGGTGAGCGATACCATGGAAGGCATCTGCGCGCCAAACTTTGCCTGCACCACGCGCAGGGCCTCCCCTATTTCGGCCACCACCTGGCTGGGCCGGGCCAGTACCAGGTGCTGGTCGGGGTAGATGCTGAGCCGGCGCCCGCTGGCCGTGGCGGCCGAAACCAGCACGCTGCCCGTGCGCGCCACCAAGGCCTCGCACGAGGTCAGCCCCAAATCAGCGTGCTCAACAAAGTCAGCTTCGTCGGCTTTGAACGCCACGCCGGCGGCCCGCAGCAAGGCCTGTATCTGGGGCTCCCACACGTAGGGCGCGCCCACCTGCTGCCGCTGCTGGAAACCAGCAATTTGCACGGCCAGATGCGCCAGCGACTCGCAGTAGTAGAACTCGCCACCCACGCGCTGAAAGCTCTCCGCAAAAGCTACTACTGCGTCGCTGTTGTTCAGCGGCGGGTGCACAGGGGAGGCAAAGTTGGGCCGGGGCGGTAGCGGAGCGGGCTGCGCCAGTCCCTGGCGGATGCGAGCCAGCACAACGTCGCGGGAAGATTCGGACATGCCGCAAAAGTACCTGTACAGTTTTACAAAAAAAGCCAGCCCTCGCGGGCTGGCTTTTGCATGCGGATGATTACCGGAACTATGCGGGAGTTGTGGCGCTGCCCGCTTCCACATCCGAACCGGGGCGCGAGGTGCGGTCGTCGTCCATGCCGGGCAGGTGCAGGTCGGGCAGGTCGTTGCCGAGTTTGCCAGCCGCGGCTTGTTCGCCTTTCACTTCGCTCTCGGTTTCGCTGCGGTCGGTACCGGCCATGTGGGCCTGGTAGTTGGTCTGGCTGTCGAAGGGGCGCTTGCCCACGAGGCGGGTCAGGTCTTCCTGCTGGAGCACTTCTTTCTCCAGCAGTTCCTTGGCTACTACTTCCAGCTCATGGCGCCGCTCGGTGAGCAGCTCCTTGGTGCGGGTGTAGGCGTTTTCGATGATGGTACGAACTTCTTCGTCAATCATTTGCGACGTAGCTTCCGAATAAGGCTTCGAGAAGCCGTATTCGTTCTGCCCTTTCGAGTCGTAGAACGACACGTTGCCGAGCTTGGCGTTCATGCCGTACATGGTCACGATGGAATAAGCCATCTTGGTGATGCGCTCCAGGTCGCTCAGGGCGCCGGTGGAGATTTTGCCGAACACCAACTCTTCGGCGGCGCGGCCACCCAGGGCCATGCACATTTCGTCGGTCAGCTGCTCGGTGTTGTACAGAAACTGCTCTTTGGGCAGGTACTGCGCATAACCCAATGCTGCTACACCCCGGGGCACAATGCTCACTTTCACCAAGGGGTCGACGTGCTCCAGGAACCAGCCCGCGATGGCGTGCCCGGCTTCGTGGTAGGCCACGATGCGTTTCTCGCCGGGCGAGATGATTTTGTTTTTCTTCTCCAGGCCACCAATTACGCGGTCAATGGCGTCGGTAAAGTCTTGGTCAGTCACCATTTTCTTGTCGCGGCGGGCGGCAATCAGGGCCGCTTCGTTGCAGACGTTGGCAATCTCGGCGCCGGCAAAGCCGGGCGTCTGGGCCGACAGACGGCGGGCGTCTACGTCGGGGCCCAGGGTCAGGGGCTTGAGGTGCACCTGGAAAATCTCGGTGCGCCCGTTGATGTCCGGCTTGTCGATGCTGATTTGACGGTCGAACCGGCCGGGCCGCAGCAGGGCGGAGTCTAGGGTATCGGGGCGGTTAGTGGCAGCCAGAATGATGACGCCGGAATCGGTACCGAAGCCGTCCATCTCCACCAGCAGCGAGTTCAGGGTGTTTTCGCGCTCGTCGTTGCCGCCGGGCACGGAGCCCCGCGAGCGGCTACGGCCCACGGCGTCAATCTCATCGATGAAGATGATGCAGGGCGCCTTGGCTTTGGCTTGCTTGAACAGGTCGCGCACCCGGGCCGCGCCCACGCCGACAAACATCTCGACGAAGTCGGAGCCCGAAAGCGAGAAGAACGGCACGTCGGCTTCGCCGGCTACGGCTTTGGCCAGCAGGGTCTTGCCGGTGCCGGGAGGGCCCACCAGCAAAGCACCTTTCGGAATCTTACCGCCGAGGATGGTGAACTTGCTGGGGTTCTTGAGGAACTCCACAATCTCCTGCACTTCCTCCTTGGCTTCTTCGAGGCCGGCAACGTCTTTAAAGGTGATTTTCACCTTATCGCCGCCTTCAAACAAGGCCGCGCGGCTCTTGCCAATGCTGAAAATCTGCCCACCGGGGCCCGCGGCGCTGCCCATGCGGCGCATCAGGAACCAGAAGCCGACAATCATCAGGATGATGAAGCCGTAGGTGCCCACGTAGTCCCCTGGGCTTTGCCGGGAGTCGATGTTGAGCGGCAGGCGCTGGGCTTCCGGCAGGGTTTTCTGGATGCGGTCCAGGTCCTCCTGAAAAAGCTTGGCGTCGACGACGGGGAAGTAGAACTGCGCCCCGGCCCCGGTGGTACCGAAGGGGGTGCGCCGCGTCAGCTCCTGCCGGTACTCTGGCTTGGCCAAGGCTTCGGTCTTGAGGCTCACCTCCACCAACTTTTCGTTGATGATGGTGATTTCCCGCACGTCGCCGGCCGCCAGCATCTGCTCGAAGCGCTGCTGGTTGATTTTGGCGGGCGAGTTCAGGTTATTGACCCACATGACCCCGAACAAGAAAACCAGCAAGCCGGCCAACACCCACAGCTGCACGCCCGGCCGCGGATTGGGGGCCGGCATCAGGGGCTTTTTCTTTTTATTGTTATTGGGATTTTTATCCGACATGAAAATAGCTAGTTAAATCAAGTATAACTACGGGAGCAACACCGCGCCGAAAGCAAATGTTCGGTACGGATAAGACGTGCTACCTACGTATTTATTTTACCAAGCTTAAGCTTCTTCGGCTTCGATATAGCTGATGTTGGCATCGCCCCACAGCTCCTCGAGGGCGTAGAACTTGCGCCGGTCGCGTAGGAAAACGTGCACCACCACGTCCACGTAGTCGAGCAGTACCCACTCGCGGTTGGTGCGGCCCTCGGTCTGCCAGGGGCTTTCGCCGGTTACTTTTTCGATTTCTTCTTCTACCGAGCGGGCGACGGCATCTAGCTGCGTGTCCGAATTGGCCGAGCAGATGATGAAATAGTCCGCCACGGCGTTTTTGAGCTCTTTCAGATTCAGCACCACGATGTCGGACGCTTTCTTGTCTTGCATGCCGCGGATAACCAAATCTGCCAATGTGTCTGAGTCCTGCCGGACCAACGTGCTTTTCATATTGTGTTGTTAGGTTTGAGCTTTACAGCCAAAAGTCTACGAAGTTAACGAAACGCGAAAGAAGGCCGTGGTTCTCACCCCTCAAACCTTGTTCACGGGCCAGCAATTGATATGGCTGCCGGCTTGTGCCTCCACCAATTCGGAGGCCCAGGCCCTGATTGTCCAAAACCGGGCCAGCGACGGCTGCACCATAATTACGGACTTTCAGACCGCTGGCCGGGGCCAGCGCGGCAACCAATGGGAGGCCGCCCCCGCCGAAAACCTGATGCTTTCGGTGGTCTGGCAGCCCACGTTTCTGGCCGCCGCCCAGCAATTCCAGTTGAGCCAGGCCGTGGCCCTGGGCGTGCACGATTGGGCCGCCGCGCTGCTGGGCCCCAGCCCCAAACTGAAGCTGAAATGGCCCAACGACCTGTACTATGGTGACCAGAAATTTGGTGGCATTCTGATTGAAAACAGCCTGAGCGGCACAAAGATTCAACACAGCATCGTCGGCATTGGGCTGAATGTGAACCAACAAACTTTTGCGGTGCCCACGGCCACGTCCATCGGCCAGCTCACGGGCCGTGCCTACGCCCGCGAGGCCCTGGCGGCGCGCCTGCTCGAGTGCCTGGAGCGGCGCTACCTGCAGCTGCGCGCCGGGCAGGTGGGCAAGCTGCGGCAGGCCTACCTGCAGGCCCTGTACCGCTACCAGGAGACGCATCCGTTCGAAGTAGCGGGCCAGACGGTGAGCGGCCAAATTGTCGGGGTGGAGAAAGATGGCCGGCTGGCCGTGGCCATCGGCCACGAGCTACGACGCTTCAGCTTGCAGGAAATCAGGCACCTATAGCCCGTTTTCAACTCGAGGAACGGCTCCATTTCCTTGGAAATAATTTGCCGCTTGCTTCGTACATTAGACTTATTAAATAAAATTTAGGCCTTCGGGCAACCTGCAGCGGGTGGAAGCCGAGTGGTTTTTGAAGCGGGCAAGCAACGTTGGGCCGCTTCGGGCACTCTCTCTATTTGAAATGCGGCGCCGCCTTCCGGGCGGAGTCAGCAGCGGGTTCAACCCGGCACGGTGCTTGTTTTTATCAACTCAATCAACGCACTTTATCTGCCAACACTTTTTCTGCTATTGTCATGAAACTCTTTACTCGTTCGGTGGCGGCGCTGGCCCTCATGGCCCTGACGCTCGTGCCGTCATTGGCAGCCAACATCACCATTCAGGTGGGCGACAACTTCTACCGCGGGCCGGGCAATACGACTGGCTCCAGTGACATCCGCACCATCAACGTAGGCGACGTGGTGACCTGGACCTACGTGGGCCAGCTCAGCCACCCCACGGCGTCGGATAACGGCGCCTGGGCCACCTTCCCCATGGACGCCGCCAACAAAACGAAGTCCATCACCTTCACCACGGCCGGCGAATTCCCCTACCACTGCACCGTGCACGGTGCGCCGCGGGTGGGCATGTTCGGCGTTCTCACGGTGGTGGCCGCGCCCACGGCCACGCTCAATGCGCACGCGGCGGGCATCACCGTCAACGTGTACCCCAACCCCAGCCACGGCCAGATAACCGTGCAGCTCAACCAGAAGCCCGGCGCCGACTACAAGCTGCGCCTGAGCAACATCATCGGCCAGGAAATCCGCACCATCGCCCTCAAGCCGGAGCTAACCGCCGCCGGCCTGCCCCTAGACCTGAGCGACCTGCACGCCGGCATGTACTTGTACAGCCTGCTGGTAGACGGCAAGGTGGTGACCACCAGGCGCCTCGTCTTGCAGAATTGAGCTAAAATTCTTCTGATTGAATTACCGAAAAGCAGCCTCTGGCTGCTTTTCGTGTTTGTAAGCCACAAGGCCGCGTTTCGCCCCCTGCTCGGGCCGCCCGCCGCACGCCCGGACCAGGCATTGATTTGCCGGCAAACATGAGCCCGAAGCTTTATGCAACTGCAACGTTGCAATGCCTACTTTTGACCTTTAGCTGCTTTCCTAACTTTCGTTTCCCGACCCTCGCCTGCTGCGTTGGCCACTGGGGCCTGCGCTCTATACGATTCTATGCGTTCCTTCAAAAGCCTGAATAACCTTGTCGGCTGGCTCGTCTTTGCCATTGCTGCCGTCACGTACCTGCTCACCCTGGAGCCCACCGCTTCGTTCTGGGACTGTGGCGAGTTCATTGCCTGCTCCTACAAGCTGCTGGTGCCCCACCCCCCCGGGGCACCCACCTTCCTGCTGCTGGGCCGCCTGATGTCGCTGTTCTCGTTTGGCGACGTGACCAAGGTCGCGGTGCTCATCAACGCCCTGTCGGGGCTGAGCAGCGCCTTCACGGTCCTGTTTCTCTTTTGGATAATCACCCGCATGGCCCGCAAGCTGGTGCTGCGCGAGGCCGTGGCCAACAGCGCCCTGGCGGCCGAGGCCATCGAGCCGTCGCGCTACCAGACCTTCCTCATCCTGAGCGCGGGCGTGGTGGGCGCCCTGGCCTTCACTTTCTCCGATTCGTTCTGGTTCAATGCCGTGGAAGGCGAGGTGTACGCCATGTCGGCGCTGTGCACGGCGGCCGTGGTCTGGATAATGCTGAAGTGGGAAGCCCACGCCGACGAGCCCGACTCGGACAAGTGGCTCATCCTCATTGCCTACGTTATCGGCCTGAGCATCGGCGTGCACTTGCTCAACCTGCTAACCCTGCCCGCCTTGGGCTTTATCTACTACTACCGCCGCACCCAAAACCCGACCGTAAAGGGCGGCATTATCGTGATGGTGGTGAGCATGATTATCGTGGGCTCCATTCTGGTGGGCATCATTCCCGGGCTGCCCACCCTGGCCGGCAACTTCGAGGTGTTTTTTGTCAACACCGTCGGCCTGCCGTTCAACGCCGGCCTGTTTATTTTTCTGCTGGTCTTCGCGGGGCTGATTTACTTCGGCTTCCGGCTGTCGTTTCAGCGCCGCAGCCAGCTGCTGAACACGGCCATGTTGTGCTTTGTGTTCATCTTGATTGGCTACTCGAGCTACCTCATCGTGCCGATTCGCAGCTCGTTTAAGCCCACCATCAACGAAAACGACCCCGAGGACGTGCTTTCCTTCGTGAGCTACCTCAAACGCGAGCAGTACGGCTCGCGGCCCCTGCTCTACGGTCCGCACCTCTTTGCCCAGCCCGACCACTACGAGGAAGGCGCGCCGCGCTACGCCCGCGACCCCAAAACCAGCACCTACAAGGAAATCCTGCCCCGCCAGCAGGAGCCCGGCTACCGCGACGAGGACAAGATGCTGCTGCCGCGCATTTACAGCTACGAGCCCGACCAGATTGCCAACTACAAGAAGTGGGTGGACCTGCAGGACGGCGTGAAGCCCACCATGGGCCAGAACCTAGCCTTCCTGTTTCGCTACCAGATGGGCCACATGTTCTGGCGCTACTTCATGTGGAATTACGTGGGCCGCGAGTCCGACGTGCAGCAGGCCGGCGTGGTCACGCCCTTTAGCCCCAGCGCCAAGAGCCTGCCGCCGCGCATCGGCGAGAGCCCGGCCCACAACAACTTCCTGGCCCTGCCCCTGATTCTGGGGCTGATTGGGCTGTTTTTCCAGAGCCGCCGCAACAGCAAAGACGCCTGGGTCACGGGCCTGCTGTTCCTGATGACCGGCCTGGCCATCGTGTTCTACCTCAACCAGCCGCCGCGCGAGCCGCGCGAACGCGACTACACCTTCACCGGCGCCACGTTTGCCTTTGCCATCTGGATTGGGCTGGGCGTACTCGGCCTGGCCGACTTGTTTGGCAAAGTGGTGAAGGCCGACGGCCTGCGCGCCGGCCTGGCCCTGGCGGTGGGCCTGCTGGTGCCCGGCATCATGGCCGCCCAGGGCTGGGACGACCACGACCGCAGCGGCCGCTACAACTCGGTAGATTCGGCGAAGAACCTGCTCAACTCCTGCGCGCCGAATGCCATCCTGTTCACCAACGGCGACAACGACACCTTCCCGCTCTGGTACGCCCAGGAGGTGGAAGGCGTACGCACCGACGTGCGCGTGGCCGTGCTCAGCTACCTGAACACCGACTGGTACATCGCCCAGATGAAGCGCCGATCCTACAAATCGGCACCGTTCCCCATCAGCATGGGCGAAAAGGCCTATGCGCAGGGCACCAACGACATGCTGCCCTACGCCGCGAACCCCGCCGTGCAGAGCGTCAACCTGAAGGAGTTCATCCAACTAGTGGCCGACAACAACCCCCTGCTGCAGGTGCAGTACCAGGAAGGCGGCCTGGGCATGATGTCGTTCCCGACCCCGAACTTCTACCTGCCCGTGGATACGGCGGCCGTCAAGAAGCTCGGCATCATCCCCAAAGACCGGGAGAACCAGCTGGTGTCGCGCATGGACTGGAGCATGGGCAAGCGCGCCATCGAGAAGAAAAACCTGGTGATTCTTGACATGATTGCCACCAACAACTGGCAGCGCCCCATCTACTTCAGCAGCACCGTGGCCCCGAGCGACTACATGAACCTGCAGCCCTACTTCCAGCTCGAAGGCATGGCCTACCGCCTGCTCCCGCTGAAAGACCCCAAGTACGACCCCCGCAGCGGCGAAGAAGGCTTCGTAGAAAAGGACATCACCTACCAGCACCTGCTAAAGGATTTCCAGTACCGCGGCCTGCAGAACCCGCACATTTTCTACGACGAGAACAACTTGCGCTTCCCGGCCAACTACCGCGACAAGTTTGCCCGCCTCTCAACGGCTTACCTCTCCGATGGCAACGTGGCCAAAGCCAAGGAAGTAGCCGACAAGTGCCTGGAGCTGATGCCCGACAACGCCATCCCTTACGACTACTACTCGCCGCAGCTGGTACCCGCGCTCATCGCCGGCGGCGAGAAAAAGAAAGCCGACGAGCTGCTCGACACCATGACGCGCCGCTCGGAGCAAATGCTGGCCTACTACGCCACCAAGCCCGACGCCAGCCTCTTCGAGGACGACCAGCGCGGCTACCTGCTTAGTCTGCAAAGCGTGTATCGCGCCGCCGAGCTCAGCGGCGACAAAGCCCGCAGCGAAAAGGCCATTGGGCTGATGAACCAGTACTACCCGCGCTAGTTCGGCAGCCCAACTGCACCGGAAAGGCCGGCCCGCACCCTGCGGGCCGGCCTTTTTGCATACTAATACGCAAGCTGGCATACGCAAGCTGGCCGTGGTCTAAGCGCAGCGACGACTACGCGCCTCAGGTAACGGCGAGTTTGCAACTCGCCGTGCGAACTGGGGCAGGCCGTGCATGACTTTGTCTTGAATGGCTACTCATGGGCGAGTTACAAACTCGCCCCACGACCGGCATGCAGTCGTCGCTGCGCTTAGACTAAGGCCAGCCTATGACCAGCTTAGGGAAAAGCACCGTTCGTGAGGACATTCTGCATTTTAACCAACATTTCCTGTTCCCTGAAAAGGACTTTGTATTTCCGTATTCGTAGTCCTCATTATGCTTGCTTATTCGCGCTACTGGCTCTGCCTAGCCTGGCTGCTACTGCTCCACTGTGCCTTCGCCCCCCTGGCCCAGCATCCCGACTTCGCTGGCCTCTACCGCGACGGCCCCCACCTCGACGTGGACACCCGCCGGGAAGGCGACAGCCTGCGCTTCTACCTGAGCTTACCCACCCCCGCTCGCCTGGGCCCGGGCCATCCGCTGCGCCTGGCCGTGTGGCCCAGCTACGAAGCCCGGCAGCCGCTGTGGCAAGACAGCATTCCTCGCCGCCAGCAGCACCCGTGGCCCACGGCTGCTGGCACCCGGCTTACTTTCTGTGTGCCCGCAGGCCGCGTGCCCACCGGAACAATAGTGGAGCTGCGCACTACACCTGTTGATACCAAAGACGACTACCAGGACCCCACTACCACCGCTTGGCTCCACCTGAGCGAAGCCCAGCTTGCGCGCCCGTTTGTACTCACCGATTCGGTTGGGCTGCCCCTGCTGCGCCGCTACGTGCGGGCCGGCGAAGCCTTTGGCGTGGATAGCTACGGCCTATACCAGCCCGTGCGCTGGAAACGCTACGAGGTAATGCCGGTAGCCGCCCTGCCGCCCATGACCAACCCCGCCGCCATGCCGGCCGGCCCGCGCGTGCTGCCCGTGCTCGACTCCGCCGAAGCCCGTCCCGGCGAGTCATTGCGCTTTGCGACGCCGGGCCTCTACGCCCTGCACGTGGGGGCCACCGGCAGTGCTCCCGGCCGCACACTGGCCGTAATGGTGGCCGCCAACAACTACCCCGCCCTCACTACAGCCGCCGAGCTAATTGAGCCACTGCGCTACCTCACCACCAGCCAGGAGCGCAAGCGCCTCACCGAGTCACCGGACCCCAAACGCGCCGTGGACAAGTTCTGGCTGGACATTGCCCAGGGCAACCAAACGCTGGGCAAAGACCTGATACGCCGCTACTACGGCCGCGTGACGGCTGCCAACCACCTCTTCGCCGCCCACAAAGCCGGCTGGCTCACCGACCGCGGCCTGCTTTACATCGTGCTGGGTCCGCCGCCCAGCGTGCGACGCCTCTTTAATGGCGAGGAACGGTGGTTTTATCCCGAGGGCAGCCTGGGCGGCGGACCGATAAGCTACACCTTCCGCCCCCGGCCTAGTACCTTTGCACCTGATTACTACGAATTGGTGCGCCGGCCCGAGTACGAATTGCTCTGGTATGCCGCCGTTGAAAAATGGAGAACCCCACCGACCGCCCTGACCGGCCCGAACGTCCCAACCGACCGGTAGCCGGCCGCCGCTTCTACGATGGTGCCAACCGGCCCGTCACCCCCAAGCAGTTCCGCCCCGACCGCGGCGGCAGCGAGTTTGACGACCGCCCCGCCCGCCCCCGTGGCCGTGGAGGCAGCGACAACCGCGACGAAGCCGCCGGCGACCGCACCGGCCGCTCCGACCGCGGCGAATCCCGCCCGCCCTTCCGCGAGCGCAACGGCGAAGGCTCGAATGACCGCCCCCGCTACGAAAACCGCCCTGCTGCCGACCGCAGCATCGACATGCTATTTGGCCTGCGCCCCATTCTGGAAGCGCTGAGTGCCGGCCGCACCCTGGAGAAAATCTTCCTGCTGCGCGGCACCAAAAACAGCCTCGTAGCCGATATCTCGGCCGCGGCCCGAGCCGCCGGCATTCCGGTGCAGTTGGTGCCCAGCGAGAAGCTTGACGGCCTCACCCGCAAGAACCACCAGGGCGCAGTCGCCTTTGTGTCGCCGATTGACTACGCCCCGCTCGACAGCATTGTCTCCGGCTTGTTTGAGGAAGGCAAAGTTCCCTTCCTGCTGCTGCTCGACCGCATCACCGACGTGCGCAACTTCGGCGCCATTGCCCGCACGGCCGAGTGCCTGGGTGTGCAGGCCATTGTGGTGCCCGGCCGCGGCGCGGCCCAAATCAACGGCGACGCCCTGAAAACGTCCGCCGGCGCCTTGAACATCCTACCTGTCTGCCGTGAAAACAACCTGCAGGAAACCATCAAGTATCTCCAGCAATCGGGCGTGACGGTAGTGGCCTGTACCGAGAAAGCCGACGAAGCCGTAGGCAGCGCCGAGGTAGATTTCACCGGCCCCGTAGCCGTGCTCATGGGCTCGGAAGAAGACGGTATCTCGCCGGAACTGCTGCGCTTGGCCGATGTAAAGCTGAAAGTGCCCATGGCCGGCCAAATCCAGTCTCTGAACGTGAGCGTGGCCGCTGGCATCATGCTGTTTGAGGTGGCACGCCAGCGTGTGAACGCGGCGTAGCCGTGCTGACTCGCTAGTCATTGCGAGCGGAGCGAAGCAATCCATCTTGGTCTCATCGACCAGCGCTGATATGTGATAAGCCAGTTCTTTTCTGATTACGCGATTTCTCAAAAAAAGCCCCGACTCATTGTTGAGCCGGGGCTTTTCACATTATTAAGTTGGTCGCTGAGACCAGGACGGATTGCTTCGTCGTGCCTCCTCGCAATGACAGGCGGCTAGTTATACCCCGCGCCCTTCTTGGCTTTCACGTCCGCTACGAATTCCTTCACGCGCTGCTCTTCGCTGCGCTTGCAAATCAGCAGCACGTTGTCGTACTCGGCCACGATGTAATCTTCCAGCCCCTGCACGACGACCAGGCGCTCCGGCGGGGTCTTGATGACGCAGCCGGTGGTATCGTAGAGCAGCACGTCGCCGTTAATCATATTACCGTGCTCGTCGTGGTGGCCGATGCGATGCAGCGAGTCCCAGGTGCCCACGTCGCTCCAGCCAAAATCCGCCGGCAAAACATACACGTTGTCGGCCTTTTCCATCACCCCGTAGTCGATGCTGATGTTGCGGCAGCGCGAATACGCCTGGCTGATAAAGTCTTCTTCCTGGGCCGTGCCCAATTTGTCAGCTCCTTCTTCAAATACCTCGGCAATGTCGCTCAGGTAGTGGTGGAAGGCCCCGATGATGACATCGGCGCGCCACACAAACAGCCCAGAATTCCAAAGGAAATCACCGCTCTCCACAAACATGCGGGCCAGCTCCAGGTTCGGCTTTTCGGTGAAGGTTTTGACCTTGTGCAGTTGGCCGCCGGGCAGCGACTGCTCGTCCATGTACTGGATGTAGCCGTAGCCCGTGTCGGGCCGCGAGGGCTGAATGCCGAGGGTGATGAGTACGTCGTTGGCGCGGGCTGCTTCCACGGCCAGGCGCATGAGCCGACGGAACTCGTCTTCGCGCAGCACGGCGTGGTCGGCCGGCGTCACGATGATGGTGGCCTGCGGGTCGCGCTTGGCAATGCGGTAGCTGGCGTAGGCAATGCAGGGGGCCGTGTTGCGGCCAATGGGCTCGCCCAGAATCTGGTCGGCAGGCAGCTCCGGCAGGTGCTCCTGCACCAGCTGCGTGTAGTCGCGGTTGGTCACAACGAACACGTTTTCGGGCGGGCAGATGCCGGCAAACCGGTCGACGGTAAGCTGGAGCATGGACCGCCCAACGCCTAAAACATCATGAAATTGCTTGGGGTGGCTGGTGCGGCTAAAAGGCCAGAACCGGCTGCCAATGCCGCCGGCCATTACAACGAGATAAGTAGAATTCATTAAAACAAAGGTAAGGGGTAGTGGAATCCGCAGCCCGCTAGCGAGAGCGCGAAGCTTCAGCTCAACAATGTCGCCCAGCGGGGTGCCAGGCCCCAGCGCCTGTTACACCAGTCCTTCGCGCAGCAAATCGTGCAAGTGAATAAAGCCGGCAAACTGCCCCTCTTCCGTCACGACCAGCTGCGTGATGTTGCGCTGCTGCATGCGGGCCAGGGCTTCGGCCGCGAAGTCTTCGACGTCTATAGTGGCCGGGCTGGGGGTGAGGATGTCGCGGGCCTTCAGGCTTTCCAGGTCGGAGAAGCTGCCGAGCATGCGGCGCAAGTCGCCGTCGGTAATGATGCCGGCGAGCTGGCCGGCGGCAGTAAGTACAGCGGTGGCGCCGAGGCGCTTGCCGGAAATCTCCAGCAGCACGTCTTTTAGGGGCGCGTCGTCGACTACCTGGGGCCGCTGGTTTTGGCGGCTCAAGTCGCCTACTTTCAGGTAGAGGCGCTTGCCGAGGGTGCCGCCGGGGTGCAGGCGCGCAAAGTCGGCAGCGGTGAACTGGCGGCTTTCCAACAGGCACACGGCCAGCGCGTCGCCCAGGGCCAGGGCGGCGGTGGTGCTGGTGGTGGGGGCCAGGTTGTTGGGGCAGGCTTCTTTTAGCACGGGGGCGTGCAGGATAAAATTGGCCTGCTGGCCCAGGTAAGAGTCGGCGTTGCTCACCAGGGCCGCCAGCGGCACGCCCTTGCGGCGCAACAGTGGCACCAGCACCTTGATTTCGGGCGTGTCGCCACTTTTGCTGATGGCCACCACAAAGTCTTCGGGTTGAATCATGCCCAGGTCGCCGTGAATGGCATCGGCGGCGTGCATGAACAGGGCGGGCGTGCCGGTGCTGTTGAGCGTAGCCACGATTTTGCCGGCGATGTGGGCGCTTTTACCAATACCCGTGACCACCACGCGGCCTTTCAGCTGCAGAATGGCCTGCACGCAGTTCACAAAATCGGGCGTGGCCGAGAGCGCTGCGGCGACGTCGTGGAGGGCTGCGGCCTCCTCATGGAGCACCTGGCGGGCAATGGCCAGCACGTCGGCAGCGAGGGGGGCAGCGCCAGTAGCGGTGAGGTTAGCGGGTTGGGAAGCGGACATGGCGAAGCAGAGAATGACGCTGCAAAATTCGACAAAAGAAGCTAAGCCGGTGCCGCAGCTAGTGGAGCAGCTTATCAAACAAAAGAATATACGATTGGGGCCCGAGGTACCTCAAAAAAGCCTATTCTCTGGCCGGAAGCTAGAACAAGCTGTTCATCTGGCATTTGCTTTCCACCGAACGAGATGGCGACAGTTGCGTGTTACGGTTTTGTTTTCCACAATTCACGAAAAACACCATTTTTCACGTTTAAAAACTAGCCTCGTGCTTATCTTCGTTAAGAACCGCGTCTCTACACGCCTTCCACCTGAGTTTACGTCCTATGTCATCAGTTGCCCTCCAAGAATCCCCGGCGCAAATCGCCGATTTGAAACATACACTTAAAGAAGTATTTGGCTATGGCCAGTTTCGGGGCACGCAGGAGGCTGTTATTCAAAACGTTTTAGCGGGCCACAACACGTTTGTGATTATGCCCACCGGCGCGGGTAAAAGCCTGTGCTACCAGTTGCCGGCCCTGGTGGTGCCGGGCACGGCCATCGTCATCTCGCCGCTCATCGCCCTGATGAAAAACCAGGTCGACCAATTGGCCGCTTTCGGGGTCAATGCCCAGGTGTACAATTCGACGCTGACCAAGACGGAAATGAACCGGGTGAAGAAGGACGTCATGAACGGCGACGTCCGCCTGCTCTACGTAGCCCCGGAAAGTCTTACCAAGGACGACACCATCGAGTTCCTGCTCAAGTCGACCATCAGCTTCGTGGCCATCGACGAGGCCCACTGCATCTCGGAGTGGGGCCACGACTTCCGGCCCGAGTACCGCAAGATTCGCGGCATTATCGATAACCTGGGCGGCAACGTGCCCATCATCGCCCTCACGGCCACGGCCACGCCCAAAGTGCAGCTGGACATCCAGAAGAACCTGCAGATGGACGATGCCTCGGTGTTCAAAACCAGCTTCAACCGCACCAACCTCTACTACGAGGTGCGGGCCAAGCACAACACCAAGAAGCAGCTGATTCAGTACGTGAAGCAGCACAAGGGCAAGGCCGGCATCATTTACTGCCTGAGCCGCAAGAAGGTGGAGGAAATTGCCGAGCTGTTGCGCGTGAACGACGTGCGCGCCCGCCCCTACCATGCCGGCCTCGACCAGCAGGTTCGTATTGACAACCAGGATGCTTTCCTCAACGAGGAGTGCGACGTCATCGTGGCCACCATCGCCTTCGGCATGGGCATCGACAAGCCCGACGTGCGCTTTGTGGTGCACTTCGACGCGCCCAAGAGCATTGAGGGCTACTACCAGGAAACCGGCCGCGGCGGCCGCGATGGCCTGGAAGGCAACTGCCTGATGTTCTACAGCTACGACGACATTCTGAAGCTGGAGAAATTCAGCAAGGATAAGCCCGTAACCGAGCGCGACAACGCCCACCAGCTGCTGGCCGAAATGACCAACTACGCCGAGTCGTCGGTGTGCCGGCGGCGGCAGCTGCTGCACTACTTCGGCGAAGTGCTCGAAAAGGATTGCGGCTTCTGCGATAACTGCAAGCACCCCAAGGAGCGGTTTGAGGGCGAAGCGGCCGTGGGCCTGGCCCTGCGCGCCGTGGTGCAAACCGAGGCGCGCTTCAACCTCACCCACATCGGGCAGGTGCTGCTGGGCCTGAGCAACCCGCACATTGAGAGCTACGCCCACAACGCGCTGCCGGTGTACGGCCAGGGCAAGGAGCTAGGCGACGCGCAATTCTGGCACTCGGTGCTGCGCCAGTGCCTGCTCAACGGCTTCCTGGAGAAGGACATCGACAGCATCGGCCTGGTGCGCATTACTGAGAAGGGCCTTGATTTCATCGAAAATCCTTTCTCCATCACGCTCACCATCGACCACAACTTCGACGCCGAGCAGAAGGCCGACGAAGAAAAGGAGGAAGTGCAGCACGCCGCCGGGCACGACGAAGCCTTGTTCGTGCAGCTCAAGGAGCTGCGCAAGCAAGTGGCCAAGCAGAAAAACCTGCCGCCCTACGTGCTCTTCCAGGACCCGAGCCTGAAGGAGATGGCCACCACCTACCCCACCACGCTGCACGACCTCACGCACGTGTCGGGCGTGGGCCAGGGCAAGGCCCAGAAGTTTGGGGCGCCGTTTGTGGCGGCCATCAAGAAGTACGTGGAAGACAACGACATCGAAACCGCCGAGGACGTGGTGGTGAAGTCGGCTGTGAACCGCTCGAAAATCAAGATTTACATCATCCAGCAAATCGACAAGAAGATGATGCTGGAGGACATTGCCTCGTCCAAGGGCATTGGCATGGCCGAGCTGATGGAGGAAATTGAGCACATCTGCTACTCCGGCACCCGGCTCAACCTCGATTATTACCTCAACGAGATGGTGGAGGAGGACCGCCAGGAAGAAATTTACGACTACTTCATGACGGCCAGCACCGACAACATTGCCGCTGCAATGAAGGAAATGGGCGACGATTTCACCGAAGAAGAGCTGCGGCTGGTACGCATCAAGTTCATCAGCGAAGTGGCCAACTAGCCCACGAATTTTCTCAACAAAAAAGCCGCTCTTGAATCAGGAGCGGCTTTTTTGTTGCTTGTGTTGTTGGGCTTAGCAATATTCTTCGAAAGCGCCTTGCAGGTTGTTCACGATGCGCATGGCGTCGGAACCTTCGATGTGGTAGCGCTCAATCATGTGCACCAGCTCGCCGTCTTTGAACAGGGCGATGCAGGGCGACGAGGGAGGATACGGGAGCAGGTGCTCGCGCATCTTGGCTACGGCTTCGGTTTCCATGCCGGCAAATACGGTCACGAGTTTGCCGGGCTTTTTGTCGGCGCTGGCCAGGGCCATTTTCAGGGCCGGGCGGGCCTTGGCGGCGGCACAGCCGCACACCGAGTTTACGGCCACCAGCACGGTGCCTTCGTTCGAGGCCAGTGCGGAATCCACTTCTTCGGGGGTCATCAACTGCTCGAAACCAACTTCGGTAAGGTCTTGCCGGATGGGCGCCACCATGTATTCGGGATAAACTGCCATTTTATGTAAGAGTTAAGGGGGCGGCGGGGCCGCATGCAACTGCAAAAGTACGAATGGCTAAAGCATCTGTGGGTCCGGAAAGTTTCGGGCAGTAGCGTACAGAGCGTTAAACCACAAAACGTCATGCTGAGCTTATACTTTGCGGTTCACGGCGTAATGGTTTCGATGCTGCCATCGGCGCGGCGCTTCATTTCTGTGACTTTGATGTTGCGCAGCCAGGTTTTGCTCGAGAGTTGGGTGTCGTGGTAGAAGATGTACCACTTGTCTTTGATGGGGATGATGGAGTGGTGCGTGGTCCAGCCCTGCACCGGTTTCATGATGACGCCCTGGTACGTGAACGGGCCCGTGGGCGAGTCGCCGGTGGCATACACCAGCAGGTGCGTGTCGCCGGTGGAGTAGGAGAAGTAGTACTTGCCCTTATATTTGTGCATCCAGCCGCCTTCGAAGAACCGGCGGTTGTTATCGCTGGCCAGCAGGGGCTTGCCATTCTCGTCCAGGATTTTGATTTCCTGCACGGGGCCATCGAAATGCTTCATGTCGGCGCTGAGCTTGGCTACGCGAGGGCCAATTGCGGGCTGGTTGCCGTTGGGCTCTTTTTCGGGCGCGTTGGGGTTGTATTTACCGCCTTGCCAGCGCTGGAGCTGCCCACCCCAGAGGCCACCGAAGTACATGTAGGCCTTGCCGTCGGTATCGGTAAACACGGCGGGGTCGATGCTGAAGCTGCCGGCAATGGGCGTGGGCTCGGCTTCGAACGGTCCAGTGGGCGACTTGCTGGTGGCCACCCCGATGCGGAACACGTCCTGCTTGTCCTTCACGGGGAAGTAGAGGTAGTAGGTGCCGTTTTTAAAGGCCGCGTCCGGGGCCCACAGCTGCCGGCCGGCCCAGGGAATGTCCTTGATATCGAGCCCTACGCCGTGGTCGGTGACCTTGCCATTGATGCTGTCCATGGACAGGATGTGGTAGTCGCGCATGGCGAAATGGTCGCCTTTGTCGTTCTCCGGAATGCCGGCTTCGATGTCGTGCGACGGGTAGATGTAAATCTTGCCTCCAAACACGTGCGCCGAGGGGTCGGCGGTGTAGATGTCGCGCACCAGCGGCTCCGACAGCGGCTTCTTCGCCTTGGCGGTGTCGGCAGGAGCCGAAGTGTCGGTACTCGTGGCGGTTTCCTGCTTAGTGGTGTTGCTCTGGCAAGCGCCCAGTAGGGCCAAAGCGGCCGCCAGCACCGGCGCAGTCGCTTTCGTTTTTAGGAGATTAAGCATGAGGGAATTTCAGGAAATGGAAGCAAATTTCAACACCCGCGAAAGGCAACCAGCAGCTAGTGGCTAGCTTATCGCCTATCGCGGCTTTGCGCAAATATAGAAGTCTTACCCTGCCATGCAACGCTTTGATTGATAATGCGTTTTAGATACAAACTACCGGAACCGATTGTGATAGGTTGGCTAGCTAGCCTTGGCTAGGGGCGGCACATTTCGGGCAACACGGATAACTATTTTGAGCTCCAACGCTTTTATCATGCGGCCGCCATTGGCAGGCCAGCTCCACTTTCTTCCCTTTGATTTATGGACACTACTCTAGCGACTACTTACCGCAGAATCTTTCAGGTGATTGACGGCAACAAAAAAGCCGTGGGCGATGGCTTCCAGGTGACCAGCCCCATGCCCGGGCCGCGCATCCGGCAGCTCAGCCCCTTCCTACTCATCGACCACATCGGCCCCATGACGGTAGCCCCGAGCGACAAGCCCCTGGGCTCGCCGCCCCACCCCCACCGCGGCTTCGAAACCGTGACCATCATGTACCAGGGCGTGCTCGCGCACCGCGACACGGCCGGCCACCAGGGCAACATCGGCCCCGGCGACGTGCAGTGGATGACCGCCGGCGCCGGCCTCATGCACGAGGAGCTGTACGAGAAGGAGTTCACCCGCCAGGGCGGCACGCTGGAAGTGGTGCAGCTGTGGGTGAACATGCCCAAAAAAGACAAGATGGCGCCGCCCAACTACCAGGACATTCCCTCCGCGGCCATCAAAACCCTGCCCACGCCCGATGGCAAAGGCACCATCCGCGTGATTGCAGGCTCCTACGAAGGCGTGCGTGGCCCGGCCACTACCTTTTCGCCCATAACCATGCTGGACCTGCACCTGGCCAAAGGCGGCGAACTCACCCTTAATCTGCCCGCCGACTACAATGTGGGCCTGTACATCGTGAAGGGCGACGTGCTCATCAACGGCGACCGCCCCGCGACCACCAAGCAGTTCGTGGTATTGGGCTGGGATTCTTCGGCTACGAGCATTACGTGCCAGGAAGACAGCATCGTGCTGGTGCTCGCCGGCGAGCCCATCGAAGAACCGCTGGCGACGTATGGCCCTTTCGTGATGAACACGAACAAGGAGCTGGTGCAAGCCATTGCGGACTTTGAAAGCGGCGCCATGGGCAAGTTTGAGGACCATGATTAAACTGGTCCAATAGCTCCTCTAAGTTGAGCTAAATGGCATACAGCAGAACGTCATGCTGAGCGAAGTCGAAGCATCTTTACCGAGAAAGTAATCTAATTACTCTCGTGGTAGAGATGCTTCGACTTCGCTCAGCATGACGGTCTTTTTTCTTGCTTAATCCTTGAGTTACCGGCTGCCGTAGCGCTGGCCGAAAAAGTCGCCCTTGTTCCAGGTGGGCCGGACGGGATTCTGAGCTACCTGGTAGCCAATCAGGAAGCAGAGCTGCACGTATTTCTTGCCGGCCTCGAAGTCGAACAGGCCGTTGATGTCGTCTTGTGGCTTGTGGTACGTGACGGCGCGCCACTTCTGCACTTCTTCGCTGAGATTGTTGCGGCCGTCGGCGGTTTTGTTGCCGTATTTGATGTGGAGTGCGGGAATGCCGGCCGTCACGAAGTTGTACTGGTCGCTGCGGATGAAGCGGTTTTGCTCGGGCTCGGGGTCCTGTTCCAGCGCAATGCCCAGGTAGGCGGTGGCGCGTTTCACCGGCTCCAGCAGGGTGGAATGCTGGCCGCCCAGCGCCACCACCGACAGCAGCGGGGCAATGATGGTAGGCATGTCCATGTTCACATCGGCCACGATGCTGGCCTTGGGGACGGTGGGATTGGCCGTGAAGGCCGCCGAACCCAGCAGGCCCAACTCCTCGCCGGTCATGAACACGAACAGCATGCTGCGCTTGGGCTTCTCCTTGAGCTTGGAGTAGATTTTGGCGATTTCCAACACGCAGGCTACACCGGAGGCATTGTCGTGCGCGCCGTTGTTGATGGAGTCGCCCTTCACCGGCGCGGTGATGCCGATGTGGTCGAGGTGGGCCGAATGCACCACGTATTCCTTGTTGAGTTTGGCATCGGAGCCCGTGAATTTGCCCACCACGTTGTAGCTCTCAATGTCCTGGTACGTGGACTGCGCGGCGGCGCTTACGGAGGTTTTCAATGCCGACGACGCTGGCTTGCCACTTTTGATGGAAGCGAAGACTTGGGTGGTATCCAAGGAGGCCGCTTGCATCAGGCGCTGGAGCGTCGCGGCGTTTACCGCGGCGTAAAGCTGCTGGCGGCTGCCTACGGCGAAGGTTCGCGACGCCGCTACCTTGCCATTGGGCCCCAGCACGCTGTAGGTTCCCCGCTTCAAATCAGGCAACGGCGCGGCGTGTGTCGAAGCCAAAATCAGCCCCACGGCACCGTGCTTGGCGGCTGCCTGCAAGATGCCCGACATATCCCGGCTAGCGGAGGCCACCGTGGAGGCAAACGTGCGGGGAGCGCCTGGCACAATCACCACCACTTTGCCTTTTACGTCGAGACCCGCGTAGTCGTCGTAGCCCAACTCGGGCGCGCTGATGCCGAAGCCTGCGAAAGCCAGCGGCGCATTGGTTACGCTGGTGCTGGCCAGCTCCGGACTGGGGTAAATAACATAGTCTTGGCCAGCCGTGAGGGGCAGGGCCGTGCCTTGCGCGTCGCGGGCCACGAAAGTGGCGCCCGGCTTCAGAAACGCCTTGCGCAGGCGCACCTTCTGAATATAGGTACCGCCTTCGCCAGCGGGCTGCACACCCATGGTTTTTAGCTGCTTCACGACATAGTCAACGGCCATTTGGTAGCCGGGCGTGCCGGCCTGGCGGCCCTGCAGCCGGTCATCGGCCAGGTAGGCAATGTGGGCTTTGATGGCGTCGGGCCGGACTTGGTCCATGGCCTGCTTAACGGATGCGGGCACCGTGAGTGGCGCTTGCGCTAGGGCGGCGCTGCTCAATAGCAGGCAAGTGAAGGCGGTAATTGGAAAGAAGGATTTCATAGGTAAGGAGGATAAGACAGTTGATAACAACATGCCAATAACAACATGCCAAGTGCCGCATGTCACACTAATCGTTTGTCATGCAGAGCGCAGCGAAGCATCTTATCAAGTCAGCACGACTCGTTCCGCGGGGATAAGATGCTTCGCTGCGCTCTGCATGACAAGAGGCACGAGTAAGATGCAAGATGCTTTAGTTGCGCTCAGCCTGCCCGACACTGGGCTACTTCAGGCTCAGAATCTGCTTGAGTTCCGCGTCGCTCACCGTGAGCAAACCCACTTTGGGCAGGCGTTCGGTGAGGGTGCGCCAGTTTGGCTCCTGCTTGAAAATGGGGCGGAGCAGGGCCAGGGCGGCGGGCACCTGCTGCTTGTTGGCCAGGGTGATGGCGTGCCAGTACTTCATTTCCAGGTTCTGGGGAAACATCTTTTCGGCGGCCTGATACTCCTGGATGGCTTTGGGCATGTCATTTTTCTCCACGGCCAGGTCGCCGGCGTTCATGTGCTCGTAGGCGCGGTGCAGGCTCAGCAGGCGGCGCAGCTCAACGAGTGGGGCGGCGTGGTCGTCCACGCGCAAGTCCACGAGGCGGTCGGCCCAGGGGCCTTCGGTGGCCTTGCCGCGCACTACCAGCAGCGCGGCCGACTGCCGGCCGCGGATGTCGCCGCCCGCGGCCTGGGCCGCATCGAGCGCGGCCAGCACCCGCTCGGCCAGGGGCAGCTTGGCGTTTTGCTCGTAGGCCTTGGCCATGGCGGGCCACACTTTATCCGACAGCATCATGTTGGCCTGCACCGAAAACTGGTTGCCTTGCTGATGCCCGGCCATGTCGACGCACTTCTTGCCGGTGTGAGTGGCCACGCGGCCCTGATTATCGAGAATGGCTACCTGGCGCACGTCGCGGCCTTCGTCGTTGGCCAGCAATTCGTCCAGCGCTTGTTGGGCTGATTTGCCGCTTTTCAGCAAGGCCAGCCCGCGCAGGCCAAAGGATTTATTGGTGAAGGACTGCGTGGCTACCACGCCCACGCCGGCCTCGCCCCAGCTCACGGAAGTGCCCACCGAAAACCAGTGGCTTTGCACGGCCACGGCCATTTCGCCGGTGGCGGGGTCGCGCGCCACTATGCTGAAGGTGTGGGCAAAGGGGTCGGTGGTGGAATACATTTGGGCAGCCAGAGGCAAGCGCAGCAACACCAGCAGCAGAAATGAGAGTAGTGATTTGGAGAGCATGAGAGGAGGTTGAGAAGGCTTGATAAATCAGGTAGCCGAAGGTAAGCGGTGGTAAGGCTTCGGGTAAAACATAATCTGGCAAACCCGATTCCACCCGTTGGGTTTACATTGCCTCGCTCCTACGCCATGCCCGACCTTTCCCCGCCTGTTATCCGTGTTTCTTACCTCAGCAAGCGCTTTGGGGCACACGCCGTGGTGCAGGACGTGTCCTTTGAGCTCGCGGCCGGCGAAACGCTGGTGCTGCTCGGGCCCAGCGGCTGCGGCAAAACCACGCTGCTCAAGATGCTCAACCGCCTGATTGAGCCGGACAGTGGCACCGTAGAAATCAACGGGCAGAACGTGCTGAGCCAACGGCCCGAAACACTGCGGCGCGGCATCGGCTACGTCATTCAGCAGGTGGGGCTGCTGCCGCACTACACTGTGGCCGAAAACGTGGCCGTGGTGCCGCGCCTGCTCGGCCACGCGCCGGCCGCCATCGAGTACCGCACCACGGCGCTGCTCACCCGCCTGCATCTGCCACCCGCGCGCTACGCTGGCCAGTACCCGCACCAGCTCTCGGGCGGGCAGCAGCAGCGCGTGGGCCTGGCCCGCGCCCTGGCCGCCGACCCGCCCATTATCCTGCTCGACGAGCCCTTCGGCGCCCTCGACCCGCTGACCCGCGCCAGCATCCGCCGCGAGTTTCGGGAGCTGGAGGAGCTGCGCCGCAAAACGGTGGTCCTCGTCACCCACGACGTGACCGAAGCCTTCGAGCTGGCCGACCGCATTCTGCTGCTTGACGCGGGCAAGGTGCAGCAGTTGGGCACGCCGCGCGAGCTACTATTTCAGCCCAACAATTCCTTTGTGCGCAGCTTTTTTGCTGGCGAGCGTTTGGCCTTGCAGCTGCGCACGCTTACGCTCGGCGACGTTTTTTCCGGCGATGAGCTGCGGCGCGTGGAAGCAAAAGAAACTGAGGAAGCTACAGTCGCTGATAGTAATGCACCGGCTCGCTTCACTACATATATTACCGTCAACGAAGCCCTAGAAGCCTTGACCGGCAGCCAAGCCCCCACCGCAGCCACTTTCACCGTGGCCGAACTCATGGCGGCTTTTGGCCAGGCCTTGCAACGAGAGGAGGACGCATGGAAACGCTAACGGCCCTGTTCACATTCTGGCACGAGCAGGCCGGCAAGCTCGGCGAGCAAACCCTGCAGCACATCGGCCTCACAGCGGCCTCGCTACTGCTGGCGGTGCTTCTGGGCGTACCGCTGGGACTGTGGCTGTCGCGGCAGCCGCGCTGGGCGCCGGCGGTGCTGGGCCTGGCGGGCGTGCTGCAGACCGTGCCCAGCATTGCGCTGCTCGGCTTCCTGATTCCGCTGCTGGGCATTGGGCCGAATCCGGCCATTTTCGCGCTGTTCCTGTACTCGCTGCTGCCCATCATTCGCAACACGCTGGCTGGGATTCAGGGCGTGCCGCCGGCCGTGGTGGAAGCCGCCCGCGGCCTGGGCCTGACCGATGGGCAATTGCTCCGGAAAGTTGAGCTGCCGCTGGCCCTGCCGGTGCTTATGGCCGGCATCCGCACCGCCACGGTCATAAATGTGGGCGTGGCTACCCTGGCGGCCTACGTGGCGGCGGGTGGCCTGGGCGAGTTCATTTTCGGCGGCATCGCCTTGAATAATCCGGTGATGATACTGGCGGGCGCACTATCGGCGGCCGGACTGGCGCTGGCGTTTGACGCGCTGCTGGGTGGGGTGCAAAAATTGAGTACCCGCCGCCTGAGCCAGGTGGGCACGGCCCTGCTGGTGGCGCTGCCGCTGCTGGGTGCACTCTACCTGCTGCCCCGGGCCACGGGCAAGCTGCTGGCCGGCTTCAGCCCAGAGTTTGTGGGCCGGGCCGATGGGCTGCCCAGCCTCACCAAAACGTACGGCCTCAAGCACTTGCCCAGCGTGGTGCTGGCTCCCGCGCTGGTGTACGAAGCCGCCCGCCACGCCGACGTCGACGTCATCGACGGCTACTCCACCGATGGCCGCATCCGTGCCTACCACCTGCGCGTGCTCCAAGACGACCGCCGCGTTTTCCCGCCCTACTACGCCGTACCAGTCGTGCGCCCCGCGCTGCTGCTCGAGCACCCCGAGCTGGCCGCCGTGCTGGCTCAACTCGACGGGCAGATTTCCGATTCGGTGATGACCGACCTGAACTACCGGGCCGACTACCTGCACCAGGACCCCAAAGCCATTGCCGAAGCGTTTCTCAAGCGGCGCGGGCTCTGGCGGGCTCCCCGGCCAGCCCAAGCGGGCGCGCCGGTGGTGCGCCTGGGCTCTAAGATTTTTGCTGAGCAGTACATTCTGGCCGAGATGTACGCCGCCCTCATCCGCGGCAACACCGACCTGGCCGTGCAAACCAAAACCGGCCTCGGCGGCACCACCATCTGCTTCGAAGCTCTGCGCACCGGCGCCATCGATATGTACCCAGAATACACCGGCACCGGCCTGCTCGTGCTGCTGCAGCCTACGCCCGCCGTGGTCGACTCGCTGGGCGGCCGCCCCGCAGCTGTGCTTAACTACGTGCGTCAGGAATTTCGTCGCCGCTACGAGCTGGAGTGGCTGGCGCCGCTGGGCTTCAACAACACCTACGCCTTGCTGATGCGGCAGCAACAGGCCCAGCAACTCGGCATTGCTTCTGTTTCGGAGTTAGGCCAGTATTTGAGGCGGTAGCAGCAGTTGGGCCAACGAACGGGTACTGGTGCTAAAAATGACCGTCATGCTGAGCGCAGCCGAAGCATCCCTACCGCGCAAGTAACCCAATTGACTCAACGAAGCGGTAGAGATGCTTCGGCTGCGCTCAGCATGACGGTATTCTTATCATCGTCTCGCGAGCAGCCTTATTTTTGCCACATGACCCCATTTCGCTTAGCCACGGCCACCCTAGCCGATACGCCCCGCCTCGTCCGCCTCGTAAACAGTGCCTACCGTGGCGACTCTTCCCGCCAGGGCTGGACCACCGAAGCCCATTTGCTCGACGGCCAGCGCATCGATGAAGAAGGAATCCGGGAGATGCTGGCCGTGCCGGCTGCGGCGATGCTGCTGTGCCTGGGCCCAAACGAGGAGCTGCTGGGTAGCTTTTACGCCCACCCAACCGGCTCTAAAGTGTACTTGGGCATGCTGGCGGTCGACCCCACTGGCCAGGCCCAGGGCGTGGGCAAGTTTCTCATCACAGCCGCCGAGGAATACGGCCGCCAGCACGGTTGCACGGTGAGCAAAATGACGGTCATCTCCGTACGCCCCGAGCTCATTGCCTTCTACGAGCGGCAGGGCTACCACCAAACCGGCGAAACCGAGCCCTTCCCTACCGACCCGCGCTATGGCATTCCTAAGCAGCCCCTCACCCTGCTGGTACTTGAGAAGCCGCTGACGTGAGCGGCCGTGGCAGAGCAAGCCAGGCTGGCCAGCTTCTCAACTTGAGCTGGTTTTAAAGCCTACAACTTGAGCTAAATCGCTGCCCGGCCGCTCGCCATTAGGCAGGTTTACTTCGCCTCGTCGATGGCTTTCTGCAAGTAGGCCACCATATTGGGGTGGCTCTGAGCATGAAAAACCACCTTGCCCTGGCGGTCCACCACCAAGTTGGTGGGGTAAGACCTTATGCCGTACTTCTCGGCCACGTACCGACCATCGGCCACCACGGCGTACTCGAGGGGAAACTGCTGGGTAAATTTCTCAATGGCCCCGCGCTGGTCCAGGGCCACGGCCAGAAAGACCACGTCGTCGCGCTTGGCGTTCTGCTGCACCAGCTTGTTGAGCTCCGGAATCTCGGCCCGGCACGGAGGGCAGCCGATGAACCAGAAGTTGAGCACGACAATCTTGCCCGCCAGGTCCTTGCTGTCATACTTGCGGCCGTTCACGTCGCGCAGCTTAAAGGGCGCCAGCGTTTGCCCGGTGGTGAAGAAGGGGCTTTCCTGGGGCGCCGGCAGCTGGGCCAGGTAGGCGGCCCGCTCCTCCGGGGTGCGCGCCACTACCTGAAATACCGGCGCCGCGGCCGAGGAGCCAGGGGCGACCCGCAGCTTAAACTCGCTGGTGGCCAGCATCTGGCGCCACACGGGAAAAGCCAGCGGGTTGCCGGCCGCATCGATTACGGAAGACATTTCGGTAACCTGAATGGTGGGCCGGGGTGCGGCAGTGGGAGCTGGCGAAGGTGCCTGGGCATGAGCCGTGGTAGCAAGCAGCAGCGAGAAGGCCAGGGCGGAGAGGTAGTTCATACCGGAAAGTTAAGCGGAAAAGTGCATGGCAGAGCAGGAATAGTTTTATATAGCTGGCTCTTTTCCTTTGCCCTGGTAGCCCCCGTCTTGGAGAATTCGATAGGCCGGGGCGCAGCCAGCAGTGGTCCATAGAGCCAATAACTCACTTGTTTTCATTGGGTTTCAGCGACAATTGAGCTGAGCCCGTATACAGGCCTGCCGGTTCTGCATGGACAGCCGCCCGGCCCGCCCCCACGCCGCGGGGCCCTTTCGCCGCCAGTGCGCGGCCATCGGCAATTACCCGCCCGCAGTTGTAGCCGCTGCTTTCCCGGCCGAAGTTTCCTTGGCGCCCCGGCGCCGCCCGTGCCCTTATGCCGCTTACTTCCGCCAGGGCTCCCCTGGCCCTGCCCAGCTCCGACGAGCTGCTGGCGCTGCTCGATGAATCCCAGACCGCCCTGGCCCTCATCTGCCCCCGATACGCTGCCGATAACCAGGCGCTTACCAACTTTTCTTTTGAGTACCTCAACCCCGCCGCGCAACGCTTGCTGGGTCTCTCTGACCACCCCGAAACCGCTTTCCTGGCTTGCTTCCCGCACGCCGCCGAGGCCCAGGTGTTGGCCTTTCTGGGCGGCGTACTGGAAACCGGCCAGCCCGGGTACTTCGAGTGCCCGGGCACACCGGAAAGCCTGGCCGCGCCCCTTTGCATCGAGGCCTCCCGCCAGGGCAAGCGCCTGGTGGTCAAGCTCTGCTGCACCGGCCAGCTCGGCCAGCTGCCCATGGAAGCGGCCCTGCGCGCGAGCCGCGCCCGCGAGCAATTGGCCCAGGCCGACGCCCAGCGCCAGCGCGCCAGCCTCGAGCGCTTCATGGGCCAGACGCAGGCCATCGTGTGCATTCTACGGGGTCCGGCGCACCGGCTCGAATACGGCAACCCCGCCTACCAGCGGCTGTTTTCCGGCCGGCACCTCACGCCGGGCTTTCCCGTGGCCGTGCTGCACCCCGAGGCCGTGGCCCAGGGCATTGTGGCCCGCCTCGACGACGTGTATGCCTCCGGCAAATCGTCGTTTGGCGTGGCGCAGCCCCTGACCCTAACGCCGCCCGACGGCCAGCCGCCCGTCACCCGCTACTTCACGTTTTCCTACGATGCGTACCTGGAAGATGGCCGCACGGCCGGCGTTTCCATCTTCGCCTACGACGTAACCGACCAGGTGCACGGGCGCCAGCAGGCGACCCGGGCCGCCGCCGAGCTGCAGCTGGTGATGGCCAACGTGCCGGTGTTCCTGTTCCGCACCGACCCCGCCGGCCGCATGACTTACGTCAACGAGGCATTGTTTGAGTGGAGCGGCCTGGCCCCGGGCCCCACCGACCTGGACCGCGTGTGGGATACCGTGCACCCGGACGACGCCCCGGCGCTCAGGGCGGCCTTCAAAGCCTCGCTGGCCACTGCCCAGGGGTGGGAAAGCCCGGTGTACCGCATCCGGCGGCGCGACGGCGAGTACCGCTGGTCGCTCACCCGCACCCAGCCCAATTTCCGGGCCGATGGCCACCTGGTCGGCTACAGCGGGGTCAACGTCGAGATTCACAAGCAGATAGAAATGCAGCGCCAGCTCACCCGCGTGAATGCCGACCTGGACATGTTCATCTACACCGCCTCCCACGACCTAAAGGCGCCCATCAGCAACCTGGAGGGGTTGCTGCATGCCCTGCTCGAGGAGCTGCCCGCCGAGGTGCGGCAGGCGCCGCTCGTGCAGCCCATGCTCGAGCGCATGCAGCGCTCCGTCGACCGCTTCAAGCTCACCATTGCCCAGCTCACCGACGTGTCGCGGCTGCAGCAGGCCCAGACGCAGCCCGCCGAAACCATGGATTTGGCGGCCCTAGTCGAAGACATCCGCCTCGACCTGGCCCCTGCTCTGGCCGACTCCGGCGCGAAACTCACTGTCGACGTCGAAGCCTGTCCCCACATGTCGTTTGCGCCCAAAAACCTGCGCTGCATTGTGTACAACCTGCTCAGCAACGCCGTGAAGTACCGCCACCCCGACCGCTCGCCGCTGGTGCTGCTGCGCTGCCACAGCAGCGCCCACACCATTGTGCTCGAGGTGCAGGACAACGGCTTGGGCCTAACCATCAGCCAGCAGGGCAAGCTTTTTGGCATGTTCCGCCGCCTGCACGACCACGTGGAAGGCTCCGGCATTGGCCTCTACATGGTGAAGCGCATTGTGGAAAACGCCGGGGGCACCATCGCGGTGCACAGCGCGCCCGGCGTCGGCTCCACGTTCACCGTCTCGCTGCCGGCCCCTGCCAGCGCAAGCTGAGCCACCCCCAAGCGAGTTGCTTAGTCCCCGATTTATTTCCTGTCTGCACAAATTCTCTGCGATGAAAAAACTATCCACCATCCTGCTGGTCGACGACGACGAAACGAGCAATTTCCTAAGCGAACGGCTCTTAACCAGCATGGGAGTGGCCGACCAAGTGCTGAGCGCCGCCAACGGCGAAGAAGCCCTCGAAGTACTGGCCCGGCACGGCACGGTATTCAGCCCCACCAACCCCGCCCTGGTCCTGCTCGACCTGAACATGCCCGTGATGGACGGAATTGAGTTTCTCGATGCCTACCACGCACTGCCCCTGGTGCAGCAGCAGTCGGCTGTTATCGTGGTGCTCAGCAGCTCCGTGCACCCCTACGACCTGGGCCGCGTGCAAACCACCCCCATCGCCGACGTGGTGAGCAAGCCCCTGACCAAAGAAAAAGTCAGGACCCTGCTGCAGCAGAACTTCCCGTGGGTCGGCCAGCTAGCCGTACAATCCAGCCCAAACTACTAACCCACAGCCGGCTGCGTCTTGCCTCAAGGAGTCATTTCCACGGCGGCCGGCACCAGCCGCTCGGCCCGAAAGAGGTCGTCGGCCGCCTGCAGGAGCTTGGCGCGCAGCTTGGGGTTGTAGTCGGGGTGGGCTTGTAGAAAAGTCCGCACGGTGCTGGCAGCCGAGGCCGTTTGGTAGGAGCCCAGCGTGGCCTGCAACCACGAATACGGGAAGAAGATATCGCCGGTGAGCTGAATTTCTTCCAGCAGCTCCAGGCTGGCGGGCAGGTATTTCTGGGACGTGGCCTGGCGCAACGGGTGGTGCAGGTAGCCCAATGCGGCGGTGACCCAGGCTTCTTTGTCGCGGCCCTTCTCGTCTTTCAAGCTTTCAAAAAACGCGTCCCGCGTAGCCACGTCGGAAGCCAGCGCCGGCATCATAAACTCCAGGCGCTGGCGGCGGTCCACGTTTTTGATGCGGGCGAGCTGCGCGGGCAGGATGGGCTGCGGGGCGGCGTAGTCGCGCACGGCCAGCGCCAGGGCCAGGGCGGTGTAGTCGTCCTCGGTCAACTTCACGCCAGTGGGGGCTTGCTGCGCTTGCCAAATTTGGTAGAGGCGGTCCTCGGCCGGCTTGGTGAGGGCGATGGATTGATAGGTTTTGAAGAGCAGCTTCTTGGAGTTGGCGGCCGGGTTTTTCTGCAGGGCGGCCCACAGGTCTTTTTCCAGGGCCGGCACCACGGCCAAGCGCTGGGTTGGGCTGAGAAAGTGCCAGAAAATGTCGCTGACCTGGCCGGTGAGCAGCTTCAGGTTGAGTTCTTCGGGCTCGCGGGTGAGGGCCTGGCGGTACACCGCGAGCAGCTCCTGCGGCTTGATGACCTGGCCGTTGAGCATGTTCTCGTAGAGGTTGACGTAGGCCGTGGCGCGGGCCACCGGGTTCTTGAGCGCGGCCAGCTGGCCGGTGAGCTGCCGGGCCACCGGGAATACGCCGTAGCCCAGGCCGGTGGAGTTGAACAAGATGAAGCTGGGCACGGGCTGGCCCGCGGCTTGGGGCAAGGCCACGGTGCGCGCGGTCATGTTCACGGTCAGCTCTTTGGTGCGGCCGCCGGGGTACACCAGCAGCACCTCAAACAGCTGCGGCCAGAGGCGCTCGGAGTTGTCTTCGGCGCGCTGGGTCAGGCTGAGGCTGGTGATTTTGCCGGCGCTGGTTTTCAGGTCGTAGCTGAAGACGGAGCGGCCGGGCTGGTTTACCCACACCTGGTTCCAGGCCTGGAGGTCGGCGGGGGTGCGGGCGTCCAGGATGTCGATGAGGTCGGGCCAGGTGGCGTTGCCGTGGGCGTATTTCCGGAGGTATTCCTGCAGGCCCTGCTGGAAGGCAGTGGGGCCCATCAGGCGCTCGAGCTGGCGCATCATGATGGGCGCTTTGTGGTAGATGATGTTGCCGTAGAGCGAGCCCGCGTCCTGCAGGTTGGCCAGGGGCTGGCGGATGGGGTTAGCCCCAGCCGTGCGGTCGATACCGTAGGCGGCGGGGTAGTGGTCGATGACGAACTTGAGGTCGTAATTCGAATTTTTCACGGCCACCTGCGTCACTTTGTCGGCCATAAAATTGGCGAATACTTCCTTCATCCACACGTCGTTGAACCACTGCATGGTCACCAAATCGCCGAACCACATGTGGGCCGTTTCGTGCGACACCAGGTTGGAGCGGGCCAGGATTTGGTCCTGGGTCGCGCCTTCGTCCAGAAACAGCGTCGAGGCCTTATAATCAATGGCGCCCACGTGCTCCATGCCGCCGTACTGAAAGTCCGGAATCGACACAAAATCAAACTTCTGGAACGGGTACGGCAGGCCCGTGTACTGCTCCATGAACTGCAGCGCATCGGCGTGGAGCTGGAAAATGGGGCCGAGGCTAAGGCGCAATTTGGCCGGGTCGGTTTCGCGGTGCAGCAAGCTCATGGCCCGGCCATTCAGCGTGCGGTTGACCCGCGTAAACTTGCCCGCCGCGAACGAAAACAGGTAGGTGCTGATGCTGTCGGACGCTGCAAAGGTGTATTGCTTGGTCGGACTGGAGCCAACATTGAGCACCGAATCCCGCACCGGCGCGTTGCCCATGGCCTGCCAGCCCGCGGGCACGGTGAGGGCCAGCGTGAACGTGGCCTTCAGGTTGGGCTGGTCGAAGACGGGGAAAACGGTGCGGGCGCGGTCGGGCACCAGCAGCGTGTAGAGGTAATCGGCGTTGCGGTTGAGCGACTGCTCGCCGGCCCGCAGGCGGATTTCGGCCACATTGCGGCCCGGCTTTAGGGAAGCGGTGGGCAGCACGAGGTGCTCGTTGCGGTGGTCGATGGCCACCGGCTGCCCGTTTACGGTGAGGCTGTGCAGGTACTCGGTGGGCGCTTTGAAATCGAGCTGCACCGGGTCGGAGTTGTCGCGCAGATTGAACGACACCGACTCCACGGCGGCAATGGGCTCGGTTTTCTGGGCCGGAATGGTCAGGTTGAGGTCGTACGCCACGCCGCTGATGTTCTTTTTGCGCGCCACAGCCAGCGCTTCGGAAACGCCTTTTTCGACGGGCGGCAGGGCGCGCTCCGTGGCCGGGGCTGGGGCTTGCGCAGCGGCAGATGCCGGGGTGCTGGGCATGGGTTGGCGGTGGCAGGCCGCGGTGAGCAGGGCGAGCAGAACCGGGCCGGTCCTGCCATATTTACGGAAGCTAAGATTCATCGGGAGTGTCCAGTGCAGGGAGCTCCAAAAGTAACCGTCCGCGCGTGAGTAAAATCCCCGAGCCGTCTGCCGCGCCCGCCTTCGCCGTGCGGCTGTTCCCGCTGGGCGACGCGGCCGTGGTGCTGGAGTTCGGCGAGGGCATCAGCCCGGCCACCCACCGCGCCATTCAGGCATTCAGCGCTTATTTAGCTCAACATCCCTTCGTGGGGCTGATTGAATACGTGCCCGCCTTCACCACTCTCACCGTGTACTACGACCCGTGGCTGGTGAGCGACAACGGCCAACACCCGCCCTACGAGCGCGTGGCCGAAACCCTCCGGCAGATGCTGCCCGCGGCCCAGGCCACCGCGGTTGCGGTCCCGACCACCGTGGTGGAGATTCCCGTTTGCTACGGCGGCGCGCACGGGCCCGACTTAGCCTTTGTGGCGCAATACGCCGGGCTGCCGCCCGAGGAGGTTATCGCCCGGCATGCTGCCCCCGAATACCTGGTGCACATGATAGGGTTTGCGCCCGGCTTCCCCTATCTCGGCGGGCTGGATGCGCGCCTGGCCACGCCCCGCAAATCCCAGCCGCGCGTGCTGGTGCCGGCCGGCACCGTGGGCATCGCTGGCCCGCAGACCGGCATTTATTCCATGCCCACACCGGGCGGCTGGCAACTCATTGGCCGCACGCCGCTGCGGCTATTCAATCCCGCCTGGGCCCAGCCCAGCCTGCTGCAGGCGGGCCAGCACTTGCGCTTCGTGCCCATCAGCGAGGCCGAATACCAGCACCGCCAGCAGCATGAGTCTTAGCATCCTCCGCCCCGGCCTGCTCACCACCGTGCAAGACCTCGGCCGGCACGGCTACCAGAAAGACGGTATCCTGGTGAGCGGCGCCATGGACGCCACGGCCCTGCGCGTGGCCAACCTGCTGGTGGGCAACCCCGAAGCCACGGCCGGCCTTGAAATCACTCTGCTCGGCCCCCGCATTCGCTTCGAAGCCGACCACCTCCTGGCCATCACCGGCGCCCACCTCTCCCCCACCCTCAACGGCCAGCCAGTTGGAATGAACCGCACCGTTTGGGTCAGGGAAGGAACTGAGCTGGCATTCGGTGCGCCGGAGGCCGGCAGCCGGGCCTACCTCGCCGTTTCGGGTGGCTTTGACATTGCGCCGGTGCTTGGCAGCCAAGCCACGTACCTGCGCGCCGGCTTCGGTGGATTACACGGCCGGGCCCTGCAAACCGGTGACCTGATTCCCTGCCCCGGCCCTACCGCGGCAGGCCGAAAAGTCATGGCCGAATTGAGCACCAATGCCACTTCGGCCGCCTGGGCCCAAGCCCGCTGGACGCCCGGCCCGCAGCTTTGTCCCACGCCGCAGCCGAACTCGGTTATCCGCGCTATTCGCGGGCCGGAGTACGCGCAGTTTTCGCCGGAAAGTCAGCTCAATTTTTGGCAGCAGCCCTTCACCGTAACGACGGAGGCCGACCGCATGGGCTACCGCCTGCAAGGGCCGATACTAGAGCGCCACAGCAGCGGCGAGTTGCTGTCCAGCGCGGTTACGTTTGGCACCGTGCAGGTGCCGGCCGGCGGGCAAGCCATCGTGCTCATGGCCGACCACCAAACCACCGGCGGCTACCCGCGCATGGCCCAAGTTATCACCGCTGATTTTTCGGCCTTGGCGCAGCTGCGACCGGGGCAGAACATTCGTTTTGCAGAGGTTTCTTTGGCCGAAGCGCAACTGCTGTACCTTGCGCAGGAACGGCGGTTGCGGGCGCTCCGGCGGGCAATGAAAACCAAGCTAACCAACGATTTTACTTGAACCGTCATGTCGAGCGCAGCCGAGACATCTCGCTTGTGGTAGTGACTCAATCGTGAGGACGAAGCGAGCGAGATGTCTCAACTGCGCTCGACATGACGTTATTATTCTGAATTCACCTACTGCATGACCCCAACCCTTACTGTTGACCTCAACTGCGACATGGGCGAAAGCTTCGGCGCCTGGACGCTGGGCAACGACGCGGCCCTGATGCCCTTCATCACCTCGGCCAACATAGCCTGCGGCTTCCACGCCGGCGACCCGGCCGTGATGAAGCAGACGGTGCGCGCAGCCCTGCGCCACGGCGTGGCCCTCGGCGCCCATCCCGGCCTGCCCGATTTGGTCGGTTTTGGCCGGCGCAACCTGGATATTTCGGCTGAAGAAGCGTTTGACATGACGGTGTACCAGCTCGGCGCCCTCGCGGCCGTGGCCCGGGCCGAAGGTGGGCAGCTCCACCACCTCAAGCCCCACGGCGCGCTCTACAACATGGCCGCCACCAACGCCGCGCTGGCCCAGGCCATTGCCGAAGCCGTGTACAAAGTGCAGCCCGAATTGGTGCTCTACGGCCTGGCCGGCAGCGAGCTAACCAAAGCCGGCGAGAAGCTCGGCCTGAAAACCGCCCATGAAGTCTTTGCCGACCGCACCTACCAGGCGGGCGGCACCCTCACCCCACGCCGCCAGTCCGACGCCCTCATTACCAGCGCCGACGCGGCCCTGGCCCAGGTGCTGCGCATGGTGCAGGAAGGCCAGGTGCGCACCCAGCAGGGCCAGGACGTAGCCATCCGGGCCGATACCGTGTGCCTGCACGGCGACGGCGCCCACGCCTTGGAATTTGCGCAGCGCCTAAACCAAGAGTTGCGCGCAGCCGGCGTGCAGCTGAAAGCGGCCACCCCGGCCACCGCCAAATGAGGCCGCTGCCCAAGGCCCGCTGGTGGGGCGGGGCCAGCCTGGGAGCGGCGTTCCTGATGGCGAATTCGTCCATCGGGCCGGGGTTCCTGACCCAAACCACGGTGTTTACCCAGCAGCTGCTCACCAGCTTCGGGTTTGTCATTCTGGTGTCGGTGGTGCTCGACATCGGCGCGCAGCTCAACACCTGGCGCATTCTCACGGTGAGCGAGTTGCGGGCCCAGGACCTGGCCAACCGGCTGCTGCCCGGCCTGGGCTACTTCCTGGCGGCCATGGTAATCCTGGGCGGCTTCGCGTTCAACATCGGCAATATTGCCGGGTGCGGGCTGGGGCTGAACGTGCTCACGGGCATGTCGTTCGAGCAGGGCGCGCTCATTAGCTGCGGGGTGGCGCTGGTGCTGTTTTGGGTGCGCGAAATCGGCAAGATGCTCGACGGCTTCACCAAGATTCTCGGCACGGTCAAGATTCTGCTCACGCTAGGCATAGCCTTCAGCGCGCACCCGCCCTTGCTGCAGGCGCTGCATCACACGCTGCTGCCGGTGAAGATTAGCGCGGCGGCTATTGTGACCATTGTGGGGGGTACGGTGGGTGGCTACATCACGTTTTCGGGCGCGCACCGCCTGCTCGATGCGGGCATCAAGGGCCCCGGCCAACAGGCGGAAGTCACGCGCAGCGCCGTCAGCGGCATTGTCATTTCGACCATCATGCGGTTTGTGCTGTTTCTGGCCATCGTGGGGGTGCTCACCCACGGGGCAGTGCTGACGGCCGAAAACCCGGCGGCCGGCGTGTTCCGGGCTGCCGCGGGTGAGATTGGCTTCCGCATATTCGGGGTGATTCTCTGGAGTGCGGCCATCTCCTCGGTGGTGGGCGCGGCTTACACGTCGGTGTCGTTTTTCAAGACGTTTCACCCGATTTTTGAGCGCTACGAGCGGGTGTGCATCTCGGTGTTCATCATGCTCTCCACGGGAATCTTCGTGCTGGTGGGCAAGCCTACGCAGCTGCTGGTTTTTGCCGGCGCCATCAACGGGCTGATACTGCCAATAGCCCTGGCCATCGTGCTGGTAGCGGCCACCAACCGCCGGCTGATGGGCGCCTACCACCACCCGAAGTGGATGCTGGCCGCGGGCTGGGTCGTGGTCGTCATCATGGGCGGGCTGAGCGTGCCGGTGCTGGTGGAGCAGATTGGTGGGTTTTTGCGGTGAGGCACCTTACCCCCGGCCCCTCTCCGGCGGAGAAGGGAGCCACGGCGACACGAACGTAGCGCGGACTTTTAGTCCGCGCCTGAAAGGGGTGGAATCCAGCAATTCGCGGACTAAAAGTCCGCGCTACACTCGTCCGGCGCCCCTCTCTTTTGGCTTCGCGCATCTAGCGAACCGGGGCCTAGGGTGGGGTGCCCGGGTATTGCGTATACCACCTTTATGTCCACTGAAACCAACCCTTACCGCCGCGAAACCCTGGTGCAACAGCTCACCTCGGTGCCTACCTGGGACCTCATCGTCATTGGCGGCGGGGCCACGGGGCTGGGGGTGGCGCTCGATGGCATCAGCCGAGGCTACCGAACACTGCTGCTGGAGCGGGCCGATTTTGCCAAGGGCACGAGTAGCCGCAGCACCAAGCTGGTGCACGGCGGGGTGCGCTACCTAGCGCAGGGAGATATTGGGCTGGTGCGCGAAGCGCTGCACGAACGTGGCCTGCTGCTGCAAAACGCGTCGCACCTGTGCCACAACCAAACCTTCATTATCCCAAATTATAATTGGTGGGGCGGCCCTTTCTACACGCTTGGGCTGAAACTGTACGACTTGCTGGCTGGTCGCCTCAGCCTCGGCGAATCGGTGCACCTCAGCAAAGCCGAAACCCTGCGCAGGCTGCCCAACCTGCACCCAGCCGGCCTGCGCGGCGGCGTGCTTTATCACGACGGCCAGTTCGACGATGCCCGCCTGGCTGTAAACCTGGCCCAAACCTGCATTGACCACGGCGGCACGGCCCTCAACTACTGCGCGGTACAGGGCTTCCTTAAAGACGACCAAGGCCGTCTAACTGGCGTGCGCGCCACCGACCTCGAAAGCGGCACCACCCACGAGCTGCGCGCCAAAAGCGTGGTCAATGCCACTGGCATTTTCGTGGATGAAGTGCGGCGGCTGGACGAACCCCAAATAAGCCCGCTGGTGCAGCCCAGCCAGGGCGTGCACCTAGTATTGGACCGGTCGTTTTTGCCCGGCGACGCGGCCCTGATGATTCCCAGCACCGATGACGGCCGGGTGCTGTTTGCGGTGCCGTGGCTGGGCCACGTGGTGCTGGGCACCACCGACACGCCCGTGCCCGCCGCCAGCCTGGAGCCCCAAGCCCAGGAAGCTGAAATCAACTTCCTGCTGCGCACGGCCGCCCAGTACCTCATCCAGGCGCCCACCCGCGCCGATGTGCTAAGCGTCTTTGTAGGCCTGCGCCCGCTGGCGGCTTCAACTGCCGGAAGCACCAAAATCAAGGAAATTTCCCGGCGGCACAAAATCCTGGCCTCCGCCAGCGGCCTCATCACCATCACCGGCGGCAAATGGACCACCTACCGCCGCATGGGCCAGGACACCCTCGACCAGGCCATTGCGTTGGGCCAGTTGCCCCCAGCACCGAGCCAGACCGAGCACCTACCCATCCACGGCGCCGAAGCCGCATCAGAAGCTACCGCAACCGATAGCCTCGCTCATTACGGCAGCGACCGAGCCCAACTGCAACAGCTCATCGCCGACAACCCGGCGTTGAGCCAAAAGCTGGACGGGCAACTGGCATTTCGGCAAGCCGAAGTAGTGTGGGCTGCACGCTACGAACTGGCCCGCACCGTGGAAGACGTGCTGGCTAGGCGGGTACGCCTGCTGTTTCTCGACGCCGCTGCCGCTGTGCGCGCGGCTCCCACCGTGGCCGCGCTGCTGGCGCAGGAATTGGGCCACGACGCGGCGTGGCAGACGCAGCAAGTAGCTCAGTTTGGCAAGCTAGCGCGAGGCTACTTGCTTCTAAAGCAGTAAGCCCAGTTAGTCATCTGTCCCGCAGAGCGGCGCGTACCGAAGGTCGGCGAATCCGAGCGGCTTTACCGCTCCATCTGTCATACAGAGCGCAGCGAAGCATCCTCTCACGCTAGAACGCATTGTTCCGCGGTGATAAGATGCTTCGCTGCGCTCTGCATGACAGGCGTTAACATGGCGGAAGGCAGCACGGGAGATGACCTGGAAAGCTCAACAAGAGGTTCTTATTGCAGAGACGCTTACATTAGCTGGGGTCTTTTTCACCGACAACCGCATGAATACCATGCCACCACTCGCCGCCGAGCCGTACGCCGCTGGCCTCACCAGCCCCGACCTGGCGCCGGTGCCGCCGCAGGAGCGCACCTGGGGCACCGGCAACTACGCCGCGCTCTGGATTAGCATGAGCCTGTGCATCCCCACCTACATGCTGGCCAGCTCGCTCATCGAGGGCGGCATGAACTGGTGGGAGGCCCTGCTCACCATCTTCCTGGGCAACACTATTGTGCTGGTGCCCATGCTGCTCAACGGCCGGGCCGGGGCGCAGTACGGCATCCCGTTTCCGGTGCTGGCGCGGGCTAGCTTTGGCGTGCGCGGGGCCAACGTGCCGGCGCTGCTCCGGGCCATTATTGCCTGCGGCTGGTTCGGCATCCAGACCTGGATTGGCGGCTATGCGCTCTACCAGATGGCGGTGTTGTGGGTACCGGGGCTGGCCACGCTGCCGCCCATATTCCCCGCGAGTTGGGCCCTGGCTACGGGGCCGGCACTGGTATTTTTCCTGTTCTGGCTCGTGAACATGTACGTGGTGTACCTAGGCGTCGATAGCATTCGCAAGCTTCTGGTGTTCAAGGCCTATTTTCTGCCCGTAGCGGCGCTGGCCTTGCTGTGGTGGGCCATCTCGGCCGGGCACGGGCTGGGGCCAATTTTAGCTCAACCCAGCAAATTCACCTCCAGCGCGGCGTTCTGGGCCTTCTTCTTTCCCTCGCTCACGGGCATGGTGGGATTCTGGGCCACGCTCTCGCTCAACATCCCGGATTTTACGCGCTACGCCACCAACCAGCGAGCGCAGCAGGTGGGCCAGGCACTCGGGCTGCCCACGTCCATGACTATGTTTTCGTTTGTGGGCGTGGTGGTTACCTCCGCCACGTTTGTCATCTACGGCAAGACCATCTGGGACCCGGTTGTGCTGGCCAGTAAGTTCGATAGCAAGGTGCTGGTGAGCGTGGCCATGCTAGCCGTGGCCCTGTCCACGCTGGCCACCAACATCGCGGCCAACATCGTGAGCCCGGCCAACGACTTCGCCAACTTCTCGCCCACCCGCATCAGCTTCAAAATGGGTGGCTACATCACTGGCGTGCTCGGCGTGCTCATCTTCCCCTGGAAGCTCATCGCCGACCCATCGGGCTACATTTTCACCTGGCTAGTAGGCTATTCGGGCCTGCTGGGCCCCATTGGCGGCATCATGATTGTGGACTACTACCTCATCCGCCACCAGCAGATCGACGTGCCCGACCTCTACCAGTACCACGGCCGCTACGCCTACCGCAACGGCTTTAACGTGGCCGCCATCGTCGCGCTTATCGTCGGCATTCTGCCCAACGTGCCGGGCTTCCTCACCGCCATCGGCGTGCTCGACAAAGGCATGGTGTGGCCCGGCCTGGTGGCCGTGTACAACTACGCCTGGTTTGTGGGCTTTCTGGTGTCGGGTGGCGTTTATTTGCTGCTCATGCGGGGGTATGGCGCCCGCCAGTCGGCCCGGCCCGCGCCCAGTGCCCTTTCCCAGCCGGCGTCGTCGCCATCCTTAGCGTAAGCGTACTCGCTTATCTCCATCATTCGGATGCGGACTTTTTCACCCAATAAATAGCTTACGCCAGCACCTCGTAGGCAATGGGTTTGAAGGCGTAGTTGTTCGACATTTCGGCCGAGCAGGCCGTCATGCCCACAATCAGGTCCATTTTGGCTTCGAGCACCACATAGTCGCCGGCGCGGCTTTTAGGAGGCAGCACGCCCACTTTGCCTGTGTCGCCGTCCACGGTTACGTGCATGAAAATGTTGAAGCAAATCGGAATCTGGTCGGGGCCAATGCTATACGGAGCCAGGGCCTCGCTGAGGTTGCCGAAGCAGCCGCGGTGCGGGTGCTCGTGGCCGTAGATGATGCGAAACGTATCAGCCGAGCACGGCGTGAGCAGAAAGTCGTGCCGTCCCACGGTGTCCTCCACCAGCTCAAACATTACGTTGCTCCGGTTGGAGTAAAACGGGTGCCCGGCGGTAAGAAAGATGGTTTCGGCGTAGTCGATGGTGCGGCCCGACGACAGGTACTCGGCCGGGTCGTGCTGGTTAAAGCACACAAAGTCCGACACTTGCTCGCCCTGCGGGTCGGTTACCTTGAGGCGCTGGCCCTGGCGGAGCAGAAAGGCGGTGCCGCTACGCGGCGGGATGAGTTGAGGGTCGGGCATGGGGGCTGAGAAAGGGGCATTGCCAGGCATCGTCGTAGGCCTTGCCGGTGTATTGGTATACTTCGGAAGCGGCGCCGTAGTTCTGCAACATGGGGTTCACCGAGCCAGAGTAGGCCACGTCGCGGGTCCGAATGGTGTCGCGCAGGTTGTCGTAGCGGCCGTTGTTCCGGATTTGCTCGAACTGCGCGTGCGGGTTGAACACCAGCGTGGGGTACTGGAACTGCCGGGCCGCGCGCCCGCTGCCCGGGTGCAGGCCCACTACGAAGAAGGCTTCCTCTTTCAGGCTGAAGCTGAACTCGGGCGAGGCGGGGTCGGCCACCACGCGGGGGTCGTAGCCAAACTGCCGGGCGTCGAGGTTGGCCAGTGACTGCAGCCGCTGCCAGAACAGCTCCTCAAACAGGGCTTCGTTGGGCTGGGTGGGCCCGCGGAAGATGATGGCCGCGCTGTGGTACAGCTTCTCCGACTGCCGGTAGGTGTCGACAAAGCCGTAGAGAAATTCCAGGATGGCCGCGTCGTCTTTGGGGCACGCCAAGTGGTCCACCACCAAGCAGTTGAGCTGCTGCCAGGTCAGGGCCGTCTTGGCCGCTACGCAGGGAAAATCCTTCTTGCTTATGAAATCAAAATACTCCCGCACCTCCTCATGCTCTTGAATATCAACCATATATATATCATCTAAGCCGCCCGCTAATTCGAGTAAAAAACTTATTGCTGTGCTTGGATTACGACCAGATGCAATTTTATGTTTAATTAATTCACATTGAATATTAAACAACAATAGCGCGTACAACGCTCAACTGCCTCCTGCCTAGGTACTAAAATCCCATTAAAGCCCTGCTTTTATTTCTGCCTTGTGGGGCAGTTTCCGGCTTCCGTCGGAGGTGCCGGCTTTTAACCTCGGGGGTAAACTTCGCGTTAGTCGATTTATGCGCACCCCTTCCTCCCCCTCTTCTTCCGACGACACCCGCGCCACTGGCTTTGTGCGCGTTCGCGGCGCCCGCGAGCACAACCTCAAAAATGTCGACGTCGACCTGCCGCGCGATGCGTTGGTGGTGTTCACGGGCGTGTCGGGCTCGGGCAAATCCAGCCTGGCCTTCGGCACGCTCTACGCCGAAGCCCAGCGCCGCTACCTCGAGTCGGTGTCGCCCTACGCCCGCCGGCTGTTTCACCAGATGGCCGTGCCCGAAGTCGATTCCATCGACGGCCTGCCGCCGGCCGTGGCCCTGCAGCAGCAGCGCGGCGCCCCGAGCACCCGTTCGTCGGTGGGCTCGGTCACCACGCTGTCCAACCTGCTGCGCATGCTCTACTCGCGGGCCGGTGACTACCCCCAGGGCCAAGGCATTATCTACGCGGAGTCGTTTTCGCCCAACACGCCCGAGGGCGCCTGCCCCACCTGCCACGGCCTGGGCCGGGTGTACGAAGTTACGGAGGCCAGCATGGTGCCCGACCCCTCGCTCACCATCCGGGAGCGCGCCATTGCGGCCTGGCCCCAGGCCTGGGGCGGCCAAAACCAGCGCGACATCCTCGTGAGCATGGGCTACGACGTGGACACGCCCTGGCGCGACCTACCCCAGAAAGACCGGGACTGGATTCTCTTCACCGACGAGCAGCCCGTGGTGCCCGTGTTCGCCGGCTTCACCCCCGAGCAAACGCGCTACGCCGTGAAAAGGAAGATGGAGCCCAGCTACATGGGCACCTTCACCGGCGTGCGGCGGCATGTGCTGCACACCTTCGCCACCACCCACAGCCCGCTGATGAAGAAGCGCGTGGCGCAATATATGCTCAGCAGCGACTGCCCCACCTGCGAGGGCAAGCGGCTGCGCAAAGAGTCTTTGTCGGTGAAATTTGCCGGCCTCGACATCGCCGAGATGTCACGGCTGCCGCTCAAGCGCCTCGCCGGCCTGCTGCAGCCCTATGCCCAAGGCAAAGCCGGCAAGCAACAGCACGAGACCGAGCACCCCGAGCAAGCCATCGTGGCCCAACGCATTGCCGAAGACTTGGCCGCCCGCCTCGCCGTGCTGCTGGATTTGGGCCTGGGCTACCTCTCGCTGGAACGCGCCACGCCCACGCTCTCGCCGGGCGAGCTGCAGCGGCTCCGGCTTGCCACTCAGCTGTACTCCAACCTATTCGGGGTAGTGTATGTGCTCGACGAGCCTTCCGCCGGCCTCCACCCCGCCGATACCGAAGCGCTACTAGCCGCACTAGACGGTTTAAAGGGCGCGGGCAATTCCTTGTTCGTTGTCGAGCACGATTTGGACGTCATCCGCCAAGCCGACTGGCTGGTGGACGTCGGGCCGGCCGCCGGCGAAAAAGGCGGGCACATTCTCTACAGCGGCCCGCCCGAGGGCCTGCGGCAAGTAGCCGAATCGCAGACGCGGCGCCACTTGTTCGGCAGCTCCGAACTTGAGCTACCCGGCCGCGAGCCGCGCACGCCCATGGGCTGGCTCAAGCTGGCCGGCGTTACGCGCAACAACCTCGATAATCTTGCGGCGGCTTTTCCACTGGGCGCATTCACTACCGTCACGGGCGTGTCGGGCTCCGGCAAGTCCAGCCTGGTGAGCCAGGTCTTGGTTGAGCTGGTAGCCGAGCATCTGGGCCAGGAAATTTCCCTGGAAGAAGAGGAAGCCGATGCCCTGGACCAGCCCGCACCCGTTACCCTCGGCGGCCAGATTACGGGCGGCATGGAAGGCATCAAACGCCTGGTGCGGGTCGACCAGAAGCCCATCGGCCGCACGCCGCGCTCCAACATGGCCACCTACACCGGCTTGTTCGACCACGTCCGCAAGCTATTTGCCGCCACGCCCGCGGCCAAAAAACGCCGCTACGATGCCGGCCGATTCTCTTTCAACGTAGCCAAAGGTCGCTGCGAAAACTGCCAGGGCGAAGGCTTCGTGATGGTGGAGTTGCTGTTTCTGCCCAGCGTGTACGCGCCCTGCCCCGTCTGCCACGGCGCCCGCTACAACGCCAAAACCCTGGAAGTAACCTACCGCGATAAGAACATCGCCGAAGTGCTTGGCCTGACCGTGGATGACGCCTGGGAATTCTTCGCCGAAGAACCACCCGTGCACCGCGCCCTCACCGTGCTGCGCGAAGTGGGCCTGGGCTACCTGCGCCTCGGCCAGCCCGCCACCGAGCTCAGCGGCGGCGAAGCCCAGCGAATTAAGCTAGCCACCGAGCTGCAGCGCATCGGCCGCGGCAACACCCTCTACATCCTCGACGAGCCCACCACCGGCCTCCACCCTTCCGACGTTGAAAAACTCCTGCTGCAGCTCGACGGCTTGGTAGAAGCCGGCAACACCGTCATCGTCGTGGAGCACGACATGCGCGTCGTGGCCGGCTCCGATTGGGTGATTGATATCGGCCCCGGCGCGGGCGAAGAAGGCGGCCGCGTGGTAGCAGCCGGGCCGCCAGAAGCGGTAGCCAAAGTGAAGGCCAGCCGGACCGCCCCGTACCTGGTGCGCCACCTGCAACAGCCTAATAGCGTTAGGGTATAAAAGAAAAAGGCCGTTTTCCAGTTGGAAAACGGCCTTTTAGGTAGCGGGGACTGGAATACAACCTATATTTCTACTCCGATTGCAAACGAGTAGAAAAGCAACCTAATTATGCTGCAAACGGCTTTTCGATACTTTACTTGTCGGGCTGAATCGGTGTAAATACGGTTAGAATGTCGCAGTGTGTACCCTTGCGTGTACCCTTATCGGGGTACACACCCTATATTTATAGCGGCAACAACAGACACTCGTTATGGCAACCGTTTCCTTTCATTTGAAAGAGCCGGGGGTAGACCGCCCCACGGCCATTTACGCCCTGCTGACTATCGACCGGCGGCACCGCATCAAAGTCTACACCGGGCGAAGCATCCACCCCGACAAGTGGGTGAAGGCCGAACAGCGGGCACAAGTGCGGGGCAAAGGCAACGAGCTAAACGGGCTGCTGAACGACGCGCTGAACGACATGGAAAAGCAGCTGCTTTTAACCCATGCCGAAAGCCTAGCCACCGGCACCTTGCCTACGGCTGCCGCCCTACGCGAAGCCGCCGCGCCCGAACGCCCCGACGAGCCCGCACCCGTTCCTATGGGCGGGCTGTTCTGGCAACGCTATGAGGAATGGGTAAGCTATACCCGCGCCGCTGGCACAGTTCGCACTGCGCAAGCCCACGCTACGGCTGGGCGGCACCTTCGGGAGTTCAGCGAGGCGCAAGGGTATGCCATCGATTTTGAAACCCTCACGCCTACCGTGGGCGATAGGTGGGCTGCCTACCTGCTGAACGTGGCCGTGCTCACTGACAACACCATAAACAAGCATTTGGGCCGCCTCAAATCGTTTATGAAGTGGGCAGCTAAACGAGGCTACACTAACAACGCCGCGCTTACTCAGGTAACGTGGGCGCGGCGTGAGCCGGACGTAATGGCCCTGAGCGCGGCCGAGCTGGCGGCCCTCGAAGTCTTACCGCTTGCCGTGGGTTCCCGCCTCGAAAAAGCCCGCGCTTGGTTTCTGCTGGCCTGCTACAGCGGCTTGCGGTACTCCGACCTCGTAAGTATCAAGCCCCAACACTTACGGCCCGCCACGGCCACGCTTCCGGCTCACTTGCGCCTGACCGCGAAGAAAACCCGCGCCGTGGTGAACGTACCGCTGAGCGCCCGCGCCCTCGAAATCGTAACCCGACTACTGGCCGGCGAGCTTGCCACGGTAAAGAATGGGCCAATCACCAATCCTGTGCTAAACCGCTTCCTGAAAGAGTTGGGCAAGTTGGCCGGGATTGATTCGCCCATTGAAGTAATCCGATACCGGGGCGGCATTGCCGACGTAACCACGGCCCCGAAGTACGAGCGCCTGACCGTTCATACCGCCCGCCGCACATTCGTGACTCTGAATTTAGGCAAGGGTATGAGCGCCGAGTTTGTAATGAAGCTGACAGGCCACACCTCCTACAAGTCCTTTCAGCGTTACGTGAACCTCACGCCCCAACGAGTGGCCGAAGAATTTGCCCGTTTCCACGAAATGCCTGAACGGGGCGAATAGATTGTTATATATAACCTAAAAGCGGACATATTAATGAAAACCGAAGGAATATACTCAGGAGACTATTCAATGGTATCCGAGGCATACATGTATGAACTTGACCATCGCCTTGGCCGGGCGCTTACCCATTGGGAAGAAATGCAAGAGAAGTACAACGATATGCCTGAGGACGCAAACGCGGTTATTGGGTATGGGAAATGGGTAAAACCAGTAAAACGCGGCAATGGGGCTACCCTATTCGATGCTTATGAGGCGCCACTACCTCATTACTATTTATACTATCCATACTTTCTGGAATTGATAACCAAATTACCTGATTACAATATCATTCCATCTATTGAATCAACCTTTCATGGGGACGGTGTTGATTTAGATTACATAGAACACCTTATTGAGCGTTATATCGAAGCGGGCGTCTTGGAGAAAGGAGGACCCATTATTACAGATGATATCAATGCCACACTACGCTTCTACGAAGAGGGTTGTACAGTCGAGCAAATAATTGAAAGCGGGATAGATGAAAAGCGCATAATTAACCCAGAATGTGACATAGCTAAGAGATTCGAGATTGTGCGAGGGTGGATTAATAAAATGCGTTATAGTCCTACGTATCTACCTGTTATTGTAACCTATGACTCAGCGGTTGCAGGAAACGATAGCACAGAAAGCCTCCCCTCGTTAATATTAAAACAGGAGAAAAGAACAAAGGATACCACAGTAGCAGAGCTTTGCCGCCCGCCGTTTACAAAAGCCGACCTAAGCAATCTATTGCAACACCTTCGCCTTATCGATTCGTCGGGTATATGTCTAACAAACAGCCTTGAAGGCAAAGGAGCAGGACTAAGGAGCAAGTTTACGGCTGCTTACCGGGTGCTACACAGGGCACAGCTAATGGAGTCTACAGCCAACGATGCTGAATGGGCAAGTGCTTTTCGTACCGAATACCATGCAGAAATCGGTGAAACGGCCCAAAAACACGAATTGACCGCCCACGGCAAAGCTGTTGCCACTTCTTCACTACCTTTCCAAAAAGGAGTAGATGAAGTTAACGCTTGGGTGATTAATTGGCGTGAAAACCAGTCTTAGAACGGCTTGTCACGCCCTCTATTCCCACTTATTGCCTGCTAATACAAGGCTTTTTCAATAGCAGGCAATAGGGATATGTGCTTTGCATCACTCGACCGATACACACCCCGGCGGGCCATAAAAGATGCAAGCAATCATCCCCATAGGCGTTGATTACGCCCAACTACTTGAAGACGTGCGAGCCATGTTCCGGCACGAATTCAACAACGCCGCCCCGGCTGCGTCCGCCCACAATACCCCACCCACCGACGAGCTGTTGAGCATCCGCGAGGCAGCCGAAATGCTAGGCGTAACCGTGCAAACTGTGCACGAATGGAAGCGGCGCGGGCTGCTTAAGTATCACAAGCTGGGTAGCCGTAGCTACCTGAAACACAGCGACGTGTTGTGCGCTCTGCAAGGGCACCAACGCAGCGAGAAGCCGGGCAAGGGTGCCACGGCGCGGAAAGGTTCACCACGGCCCACACTAGCCTAATGCGCCCGGCTCGTGTACGATTTCATCGCCGCACACCTGACCTTGCCCGGCAACGACCCCGGCGCGGAACAACGGCTTGCCCGTTCCCCTGCCTTTGCCGAATCCGACGGGCAACCCGACGAACGGGGCCGAATCAGGGCGACTCACCGAGGCTTGCGGTTGAAGTACGACCCAGCCGCCGGCTTTTTACAGATTCGCGGCTCCCTGCACACGTTTGCCCACGGCCATAACCTGGGCACCTTCACCGCAGCCGAAGCGCGGGCCGCTTGTGCCGAGTTGGCGGGCGTGCTCGATGTGCCGCCTGAACGGCCGACGGTGCACCGTTTGGAGGTCGGCCTGAACATGCCTGTAGCATTTTCGCCGCGCCAATTCATCGAAAGCCTAGCCAGCCACAAAAACAGGCCGTTTGTGGCCCTGACTCCACCGCCAAAGGCCAGCCGCCCACTATTGTACGGGGCGCACCACTCAGACTACCGGGTGAAATTTTACGACAAAGGCGCATACAGCCGACTACAAGGTCGCCACCTGCCCGACACAGCCGCCCCGCACCTACTACGCTACGAGGTTGTTTTTGAGAGGCAGCGGCCCATGCTCACCGTAACCGGCCTGTCTACATTGACCCTTGCCGACCTACCCCGCCCGCCGGTAATCGCTGCCTTCGCCAACCACCTGCGCACCCATTGGAACCTAACCCAACGCCGACAACACATGAACTACGCCGACCTCTCCCTTTCCGATGCCGCCCTGCTGCACGCCGCTACAGACGTAGCCTTTTGGGAAATCATGCGAGCCACCCAGCCCCGTAGCACCTACGCCCGCAACAAGGCCAGAGCCACCGCCCTACTGCGCGAGCGCACCGAGCCGCACCCCTACGATGCCGTTTTTGCCCGCGAGCTGGCAAGCATTACCCAACTGGCCGCCGCTGCCTGACCGCTGCCCATATATGGGGGTGTTTTCCTCCCTTGTAATCAATAGGAAACCTGCCCTTACAGGCAGCACCCCGGCTAGGGCAATCCACCCAGCCACCACAACTCCAAACCATCATTTCACCCCGCGCCGGCACCCTCAAAATGGGCACCCCGGCCACCTAATGCCCTTGCTAAAATGAATATAATCGAGTTTGAAGGCCGCTATTTCCACCAGATAGACGGAGCCAGCCGTTACTACATCAGCAAATGCGGAAAGGTATTCGCCTCCCACCTAAAACGCTTGTTGAAAGCTGCCCCGCAGTCGGAAGGTTATCCGCAAGCTGGGTTTAAAATGGACAATGGCACCTATAAGCGCCTGCTCATACACCGCTTGGTAGCATTGCAATTTGTACCAAACCCCGAGCCGGAGAAAAAGAAGCAGGTTAACCACCGCGACCGCAACAGGAAGAATTGCCAAGTCTGCAATTTGGAGTGGGTTACGGCTTGGGAGAACGACCGCCACGCCAGGACAACGGCGCGGCCCCTTACTACCGATGGGAGCCATATCCTGGCTAAACTTAGCGGCTTCTGCGCGCCTCTGCACGACTACCAAGCAAAACCGCGCTTTTACCGCTTCGAGCCGGTGCCTACTTCCTACCCAGAACCCGACACCGATGCTTCGCGGACCTAAGCTGTATCCTGCTGGCTGGGCGCTCTTTATCGCTGTTTCCGAGCGTCAGGCCCGCCGCCGGGTCAGCAAGGCCAACGGGCTGCCAAGCGGGGCAGTAATTGTGCTGGTAACAGTGGCCGCGTTACACGAATTAGGCGGAATCATCTATCCTGGTCAGCTTTACGCTGCCCGTTTGATGTCTCCCAGCCTGCTACGCAAGTATTTGGTTAGGCTTGTAGCGACAAAGCTGGTAGAACGGTATGCCCACCGTGGCCATGCCCGCTTACGCCTTACTCTTGAGGGTTCAGTTGTCAGCTCCCAATACCGACGGTACTTGCTGAGTGGGGCAAGACAATACGACCGAGAACAGGCAATAGATTAAAAAAAACGAGGTTGTGCGGTTGTTTGATTCGACCTACCCCTGTTGTTGGCCAGCCCGGCCCTGATGGGTAAAGCCAAACCTGTTAATCCGGCGCCCTAACCGCGCAGTACACCGCCCCAACGGTCATGTATCCTCAAATGCCGTGAACAAGACTGCTGGCCGTGGGTGGGTGCAAGCATTTAAGGACAAAGTGAGGCAAGCGACCACTCACTAGCTATACATGGGCTAAACTTTGTTCATTAACCCGTTGGCACCGAACGGCTGAGCCAACCTTGACCAACCCGTAAGCGGCAGAGCTTAATAAAAAAGCTCGCCATTATGGCCTTCCGACCAGCAGTATAGCTTGCTGAAGCTAGGTAAGGTGCTAGCGTGTGCGAAGCGGCTGGCCGTGGCATCCTTGGTCAGCTTAAGTACCATTACGTTGCCCGCGTCACCCGCTAGCAGGTTAATTTCCCTCACCACCTTCCATTGTTTACGGAATGTCGCCGTGGAGACGCACTGTTCCGGTTTATCTAGGCCAGGATGGCGCAACGTAATAACATCGTCCTGCTCGTATATTTCCAAGTCGTAGCTCCACCCCTGAAGAAACTTCCCGGTGTTGGAACCCCGATAGAGGGCATGAATCCCTTTAAAATCAATAGCTCAAAAGCTACGACGACTACCAGCTGCCCAAGCTGAGGAACAGAAACCATGGCCATCAAAAAAGGCCCGACCGTATTGTCCAACGCTCGGGCCTTGTTGTTACACCGGCGTGTACACCGGCATCTGCACCCGCGCCCGCCGGGCTTTCAGGCGCAGGTGCAGCGGATGCTCAACGAACCTGTACAGCGCAATGGATGCTGCCGTAACCGCCAGCAGGCGCCCCCCCAGGGTGGTGACGCCGGCCAAGTCGAGGACGCTCATGAACACCCCCACATGCAGCAGGTAGAATACGTAGGAGGCACGCCCCAGCTCCTGCACCAAGTTCCAAGCCAACGCCCGCTGCAGCAGGGTGGCTTCGCTCAGCAGGCCGTAGAACAGCACGCACACCACCCCGGCAATGGCCAGCCCCAGCGCGAAGCGCGCCGCCGGCGACTCGCCCATTTGCGTCCCGGCTGCCAGCACCGCCACAAGGGCCAAGCTGCCCAGCAGTGTGAGCGGCAGGCGGGCCCGGGGTAGCTCAGGGCGGCGGGCCACCCACATTCCCAGTCCGACCCCGGCCATGAATTCGGCCGCGTGCCCAAAGTAGGTGTAATTGACCAGGAACGCCGGCGTTTCCATGAAGCCGTAGTATTTTAACGAGGCAGGCCAGAAAAGCACCAGCCCCAGCCCCAGCAGGGGCAGCACCGCGGCCCAAAGCAGCAGCGGCTGCCAGCGGCGGCGAACCGACCAGAGCACCAGCGGCGCGGTCAGGTAAAAGGTTTCTTCCACCGTCAGCGACCAGGCCGTGAGCACCCCGGTGAACATGACGTGCTCAAAATAGGCGCGGGTCAGCGTCAGGTTCATCCCCATCACCACCAGCTTGTCCAAGGCGGTAAGTGGGTACCACCAGTCCGCCACCACGAACGGCTCGCCCACGAAGTGCCAGAGGGCGAATGTTGCCACGGTGAGCAGCAGGTAGACCGGGTAGATGCGGGCCAACCGGTTTTGAAGATAGCGGCGCAGCCACGGACCACTCAGCTCCAGGCTATCGCGGTAGCGGTGGGTGATAAGAAAGCCGCTGAGCACGAAAAATAGCGTCACCCCGGCGTTCCACTGCGTGAGGAACAGGTACAGGTAGTGGCGTAGGCCTTCGCCAGTGGCCGCATCCCGCAATGGGTTGTAGTGAAAAAAAAAGACCATGGCCGCAGCTACGGCACGGATGCCGGTCAGCGCGGGGTAGGTTGCGGAACGCTGGGAAGTGGTAGAAGGATGCACGCTCAAAGATAATTGACGACAATAGAGAAGAATTGTCACGTCTGTAATTTGGAATGGGTAACGGCGAAGGAGAACGACACCCACGCGAGGGAAACAGGCCTGCCCCCCGGCACTCCGAACGCTGCGAAACTGCCAATTATTCGCGGGCCCTGTGCGCTTATAAAGGACTACCAAGCAAAACCGCGCTTTTACCGCTTCGACTCGGCGCCTATTAACTACTCAAAATCTGACACCGATGCTTCGCGGACCTAAGCTGTATCCTGCTGGCTGGGCGCTCTTTATCGCTGTTTCCGAACGCCAGACCCGCCGACGTATAAGTGAGGCTTACAAGCTACCGAGTGGGGCCGTAATTGTGTTGGTTACGGTGGCCGCGTTGCATGAATTGGGCGGAATTATCTACCCGCGCCAGCTTTACGCAGCCCGCTTGATGTCACCAAGCCTACTACGCAAGTATTTGGCAGAGCTGGTAAAGGCACGATTGGTGGAGCGTTACGCTCACCGGGGCCACGCCCGCTTACGCCTGACCTTATCTGGGGTAGGTGCCGTTGCACAATATCAGCGGCAGCTGTTGGGTGGGGCCAGACAGTACGAGCGCAAACAGTTAATTGAGTAGGCCGACGCAATGGGGTATGGGTTTACTCCCTTGCTATCTCTTATCCGAGCGCATTGGACGGTATGGACGAGAAGGCAATTGTTTACGTCTACTCTGTAAATTTATTTTTACCAGTAAAACAACACAATGCAACATACATATAACGAACACGCACGCGCACGCTTCTATATGTACTATCAATACAGTGAAACTTGCATTATAGGCATGTAGGTTTGTAGGACTTTAATACAAGCATTGAACAAGGGGTACGGCTATTGCGTTTCTAGGCTGAAATAGCCTAGATTTGTTTCGTCCCTAACCCTCAAATTCCCATGTCAGCCCAAGTCCTCAAGCTAACCGGTGTAGTTGAGCCAACAGATATGCCTAATGTATTTATTGGATACATTAAGGAAATCAGTGGCATTATCACGCAAGGCGGCTCTAGAGAAGAAGTATATGCAGACCTAGAAGAAATTACGGGATATATGCTAGAATACAAGCGTGAGGAAGCGTTAGCTTTATTAGCAGAGCAAACTCACAAGCCCGCACCTTCTGTTAAGCGTATGGCCGAAGTGCCTTACGAAATTGCCCATGCTGCTCTAGCCTAACTAATGAAGCTAGATAGATTTTTGGCATACCTGGATTATCGCGACTGTTTTCCGGAGCAAACTCATCAGACTTTTTCGATATTTAGAAGTCGAGAAACCGGCCAGACTGTTTCTGTTATAACTAAATCACCGGAGATTCACGCTAATAATGTTGTGCAAGCTTGTAGAGCGTTAGGCATTCCCTCACCCGATGTTGATAATATAAAAGAGGTAGAGCGCAGACTTGCCATAATCTGGCCCCAATAGTTAGGAACCCCGTTAATAGCGGGTTTTTTATTATATATACCCAAGCGAGGAAAATTGCACTGAGGGTACGCAGATTGCCCTACCATCACTGCTGAGAGAGGCCACGCCAAGTGGGAAAGTGAATCTCTTAAAGTGGGTACCCATCCTGCGAAGGCCACAGCCACTACTAGTCAATTTGTACATTACATGATACCCCAATACAATGCTGCTGGGGAATCAGAAGCTGCCTGCAACCCGGCCGTAGCCGTTGCCCACTTCATAAAGGCCGCCTGGTAAATTACTTCACTGCGAATCGCCCCGGCTCACCAGCCGGGGTTTTTCTATGCACTTATCCGTAATGTATTAATATACTTATATATTAGTAACGAGGTTATATCCGCCTTACCAAACTCATGAATAGAATAATAGGAAACAGTCTGAAAGCGTTAGGGCTATGTATTGGCTTAGCGTCTTGTGGACACAGCACTGCCTCAACGCCAGTTGGAAAGAAGCTCAAAGACCCTAACGCTGGCAAACACCGGTTAGCCCAACATGACCCAAGAGGTTGGCAGACGTACCCGATAATTGTCCTAATTGCTACCAAGCATGGCATTGGGATTGACACGGCTGGGCAGTTAGTCCGAAACTTTGAAGGGCGTTTTACTGGCTACGGCCATAACACATTTCAATCAGGAGTGGAGGCTATGCTACCCACGCCCTACAATGGTTATGAGGAAAACACCTCATCTATGAATGATGACTCAGCTTTTTTTAAAACGCAAGGCAAGCAGTTCGGTTTGTCTCCTGCTTTGGTTGCTAGCATCATAGCTGACTTCTATCTGATAGGAGGAAGCAATCGCACCTACCCTGAACCTTCGTAATAATGAGTAATTTGTTGAAGCGCGCCTTAATTGCGTTGGGCATTTTGTGGAGTTGTACCCTATTATTTATGATGCGTCAGCTTAGCCAAAATGGCCGCTATCAAACCGCTTACGGGGGGATAATATTGGATACAAGAACGGGAGCAACCTACAGGATTAACGGGGGTGTAAATTCACCTATGCCGTCAGATGAGTTAAGCGCACCTATACCCTCAGGAGATGAATAAAACCCCGATGCGCCATACAACAGGGCTTTACGCATATGATTGAGACGCTTGGAAAAGCCGGCTATCTCAATTTAAAAGATTAGGCCGTGTACCCCTACGTGTACCCTTGATAAAAGAAAAGGCCGTTCCCATATTGGAAACGGCCTTTTAGGTAGCGGGGACTGGACTCGAACCAGTGACCTTTGGGTTATGAGCCCAACGAGCTACCAACTGCTCCACCCCGCACTGTTTGTGATACAAAGGTAAGCAAACTTTCGGGTTAAGCCACAAAAAATGTCTTTTTAGCGGCGTAGCAGGGGTTAAGGGGTGGTTGTCAGGCAGAAAAAACGCGTCGCCACTAAGCAGCAAGCTGGGATAGGACGTATAGACTTGGGCTTATACACCACTTTTCCGCGCCGCTGCTATGATACCACTCCCCTTAACTACGCCGCGCACGGCCCGCTATTTGAGCTTGGGCGAGTCCGGGCCTGCCATTGAGCACGTGTGGGTATGCCTGCACGGCCACGACCAGCCCGTGGGCGATTTGGCCGACCAGCTCCGCAACCTCGACACGCCGGAGCGCCTGTTGGTGCTACCTGAAGCGTTGAGCCGTTTTGAATTGCCCGCAGCCGAGGGAGAAGAACCGCGCACCGGCGCTGCCTGGTTTGCCCCTGACTCGCTGCTTCCGGACTTCGACGACCTGAGCGCTTACCTCGATGCCCTCACCAATGAGGTGCTAGCGGCCTGCCCGCCGGATACGCCGCTCACGGTGCTCGGCTACGGCCACGGGGCAGCCGCGGCCTGCCGCTGGCTAGCGGGCAATGGCGTCGAATACATCCGGTTGATTCTGTCTGCGCCCGTGTTTCCGGCGGGGATTGACCGGCGGGCCACCCTGGTGGCCCTGCCCGAGCGGCCGGTGCTGGTGGTGAGCACCACTACCGATACGTACACGCCGGAAGCGGCCGGCGAAGGCCTGATGCAGGATTTGCTGGATGTGGGCCTGAGCGCCCAGCAACGCCTCGTCGATGCCGGGCCGCTGCCGCTGGCTGCCTTGGGCGCTAGCGGCGAAGCCTAGCCGGCTGGCCGTAGCGCAGGCAACCAGCTCAATTTCATAGGGAGGCAAACCGTAAATTATGCGGGGCAGTTTTTTGCGTACCGTTGCCCTCCTAAACGTGCTTCGCCAGGGGCCGCGGAGCCGAAACGTACCGGAATCGGTTTTTGAAGCGGTCGATGGGAGCTTCTACGAAATGCCAGGATGCCGCGCTGAGCAGGAGCACCGCTGGCCCGAGTACGCACAGGAGGAGCCAGGGCGCCATGAGCGTGGCCCGCCCCGCGGCGTCGGGCACGAAGTGGTATACCAGCCGCTGCCAAAACACCAGCAGCGGCAAGTGGCAGAGGTAAATGCCGTAGCTGCGCTGGCCCACCCACTGCGTAGCCGCATGGCCCAAGCCCAGGCGACGGCCGGCCGCGGGCACGCACAGCAGCCAGCCAATCGTGAGAAAGTCGGCAATCGCCAACCAGGTGCCTTGGCCCAAGGCCCAGAACTGAGCTCCGGGCCCCGAGGGGTGCCACCGGTTCAAAGCAGCCCAACCCAGCCACGCCAGCAGCACATACCGCCCCCGGGCCAGCCGCGCTAGCCAGGGCTGGTACTGCGCCAGTTGGAGCACGGCGCCCAGCCCAAACAAATCCAGATTGGCGGGCAGCAGCATGTGCACCATGTTTGGGCTCACCCACAACGACCACAGCACCCGGAACCCCCAGCCCACGGCAACCATCGCCAGCAGCAGCTTTAGCCGACGGCCCAAGACGCCCAGCAGCCAGGGCCACAGCAGGTAAAACTGGATTTCGACGGCAATGGTCCAGAAGTGGCCCACGCCGTCGCCCCAGCCCCCAAAGCGGTACACCAAAAAATTGGCCCCCGGCAGCACGTACCAGCTAGGGTACTCGCGCACCATGGCCAGCGGCAGCACCGCACAGCCGGCCAACACCAGGTAGTAAGACGGCAGGATGCGCAGTGCCCGCCGCAGGTAGAAGGTGCCCACCCGGTGCCACCAGGGCCCGGGCGCTCCCGCGTAGGCTTTGTATTTCCAGATAATGCCCGACACCAGGTAGCCGCTGAGCACAAAGAACAAGCTCGGGCCCAGCTCGCCCAGCGGAAACGGCGGCTCTAGCCAATGCTGCACCAGCACAATGCCCACGGCCACGGCCCGCAGGCCGTTGAGTTCGGGGTGGTACGGGAGGGCGGTAGGTGGCGGAGCAGGCATGAAAGAGGCAGAACCCTGGAGCGGGGCCGCAAAATACGCGGGGCGCCTGCTGCGCCACCCGCGCCCGCCGCCGCGGATATAATGTGGGGCTGGACTCGTCCTTTTTTCTACTGACCTTTGACCGGCTGCTGGTGACGGCGGCGCCTTTGTATTTGCCTTCTTGCCATGTCCGAAAAACGTCCTCCCGCTCTTGGTTTCATCTTCGTCACGATTCTGATTGACGTCATTGGGCTGGGCATCATCATTCCGGTGGTACCCAAGCTCATTCAGCAGCTCACGGGCGAGGGGTTGAGCCGGGCCTCGGAGTATTCGGGCTGGCTCACGTTTGCCTACGCCAGCGCGCAGTTTTGCTTTGCGCCGGTGATTGGCGGGCTCAGCGACAAGCTGGGGCGGCGGCCGGTGCTGCTGGCGGCGCTCTTGGGCCTGGGGCTCGACTACATCTTTCTAAGCTTTGCCCCTACCCTGGCGTGGCTGTTTGTGGGCCGCGTGATTGCGGGCATCACGGGGGCGAGCTTCACCACGGCCACAGCCTACATTGCCGACATCAGCACGCCCGAGAAGCGGGCCCAGAACTTTGGGCTGGTGGGCGCCGCGTTCGGCATTGGCTTCATTATTGGGCCGGCGGTGGGCGGGCTGCTGGCCGACTTTGGCTCGCGGGTGCCGTTTATGGTGGCGGCCGGGCTGAGTTTGTGCAATTTTTTTTACGGCTATTTTGTGCTGCCTGAGTCGCTGGCGCCCGACAAGCGGCGGCCGTTTGAGTGGCGGCGGGCCAATCCGGTGGCCTCGCTGCTGCGGCTGGGGCACTACCCGGCGGTGTTGGGCCTGGTGGCCGCGCTGGTGCTGATTTACCTGGCCGGCTCGGCCACGCAGTCGGTCTGGACGTTTTATACCATGCTCAAGTTTGGCTGGACCGAGAAGCTGGTGGGCATCTCGCTGGCGGTAATTGGGCTGTTTTCTGGCCTGGTGCAGGGCGGGCTGGTGCGCGTGGCCATCCCGCGGCTGGGTGCGGCCCGGGCCATTGTGGTGGGGCTGCTGTGCTATGCGCTGGGCTTTGTGCTGTTTGCGTTTGCCTCAAAGGGGTGGCTTATGCTGGTTTTCCTGGCCCCCTACTGTCTGGGAGGCATTTCAGGGCCAGCCTTGCAAGGCACCATCTCGGGCCAGGTGCCGGCCAACGAGCAGGGCGAATTGCAGGGCTCGCTCACCAGCCTCATCAGCGCCACAGGCGTGGTGGGGCCGCTGCTGATGACGTATTTGTTTGCGTTTTTCACGCGGCCCACGGCGCCGGTGCAGTTTCCGGGCGCGCCGTTTTTGCTGGGTGCGGTGCTGGCACTGGCCAGCGTGGGGCTGGCCGTGCGCTCGCTCCGCAAGCACCCGCCCGTAGCAGCCAGTGCGCCCCCTGCCGAAGCTATTCCGGCGCACTAGTCGCCCAAATTGAGCCGGCGTAGTACTTTGGCAGCGGTTGCGGCCCGAGCCGCTTCGTTTGCCATCCCCCGCCCTTCCGCATGATTCCTACCCCGCCCTTGCCGCTGCTACAGCTTACGCCCCGCCCCGATTTGGGCATTTTAATGGGGCGCTGGGGGTTCCAGCCCGGCCCGGCCCAATTGCCGGCCGCTTACGAAGAGCTAGCCCGGGTGGGGCTGCGTGAAAAGTGCTGCTTTTGGCTGCAGGACATCCGCCGCCGCACCCTAAACGACCCGCAGACTACGCAGTGGCTGCTCACCGATTTCTTCCCCGACATGGCCGCCCAGCTGGGGGCGCGGCTCTGCGTGGCCTACCTGGTGGGCCCCGACCTGCACCAGCAAATTGTGACCGGCCCGGCCTTCGCGCCTATCGATTCATATACAGGCCAGCCCTTCGTGGTCGGGTTCTTCGGCGACGAAGGCGAAGCCATCAGCTGGCTGACAGCTCAGCAAGAAGCCGCACATCCATAACCGGCCGCCGTTAGGCAACCAAAAATATTTTCTACAAAAAGGCCTTTCCAGCAACGGACAGGCCTTTTTATTTCAGCCAGTAAAAAATTATAGGGAAATGGCTTTCATAATTACGAAATAATCGTAGATTTACGAAATAATCGTAAAAGCAAGACCCTTCCGCTTATGGAACGCCTCACCCAATCCGAAGAAGACGCCATGTATGTGCTCTGGCAAAGCAACGGCGGCTTTATCAAAGAAGTGCTGGAACGCCTGCCCGAGCCGCGCCCGCCCTACACCACGCTGGCCTCCACGGTGCGCAACCTGGAACGCAAGGGTTACGTGCGGGCCGAAAAGCTGGGCAACTCCTTCCGCTTCGTGCCGGTGGTATCGGCCGATGATTACCAGCGAAGCTCGCTGGGCACGCTGGTGCAGCAGCATTTCCGAAACTCCTACAAAGACCTGGTGTCGTTTTTCGCGCAGGACAACAAAGTCAGCGCGGCTGATTTGCAGGAGATTATCAAGCTCATCGAAAGCAAAAAAGCCGAGTAGCCATGTCCTCTACCGTGCTCTACCTACTGAAGGCCAATGTGGCGCTGCTGGTGTTTGCGCCGGCGTATTTTGGGCTGCTGCGCCGGCTCACTTTTTTCTCGCTGAACCGCTTTTATCTGCTGTTCACCCTGCTTTTTTCCGCGGCGTATCCGTTGCTGCCCCTGCCAGCGCTATTTCCCGCCGGAGCGGCTTTGCCAGCAGCTTTTGTGCTGGTAGAAACATCTGCCGCTCACAGCGCCATGGTCGCGGGCCCAGTGGCGCCCGCTGTCGACTGGGGAGCGGTGGGGCTGTTGCTCTACGCCGGCGGCGCGGCGGTGCTGCTGGGCCGGCTGCTGGTGCAGCTGCTGTCGCTGTGGCAGTTGCGGCGCACTTCACACCCTTCGGTAGTGCTGGGCCAGCCCATCCGGGCGCTGGCGGGCGTGGTCAGCCCGTTTTCCTTCTGGCGCACCATTTACCTCAACCCGCGGCAGCACCCCGGCGCCGAGCTGGCGGCCGTGCTGCGCCACGAGCAGGTGCACGCGCGCCAGTGGCACACGCTCGACGTGCTGCTGGCCCAGGTAGCCCAGGCCCTGGCCTGGTGCAACCCCGCGGCCTGGCTGCTGCGCCGGGCCCTGCTCGACAACCTCGAATACCTCGCCGACCACGCCGCCCTGCAAACCGGCCTCGACCGCCAGGCCTACCAATACAGCCTGCTATGCCTCAGCCAAGGCGTGGCCGGGCCTTCCCTCGTCTCCCATTTCACATTTCCAACCCTCAAAAACCGTGTTATCATGATGAATTCTCCTGCTTCCGCATTGGGCCAGACCGGGCGCTACCTGCTGGCTTTGCCGCTGGCGGTGGGCCTGGCCGTGGGTGTGGGCGCGGCGCTGTCACCCGCTGCGGCCGCGCCTGCCACCCAAACCGCCGCGCCCGGCCCAGCCGTGTACTACCTCGATGGCAAGCTGAGCGACAAGGCGGCAGTGTACGCCCTCGACCAGAAAAGTATTGCCTACATCCATATGCTGGACGAAAAGCAGGCCCGCCAGGCGTTTGGCGCAGCCAGTGGGGCGGTGGCCATTGTAGTAACCACGGCCAACCAGAATTCGGCCGCCGTGCTGGCGCTCAACGAGAAAGTGGATAAAGTCGCCCCTTTCATGCCGGCTACGCCTGAGCAAAAAGCTGCTATCGCCGCCGCTCAGGCCTACCTGCTCAAGAATTACCCCAATGCCAAGCTGCAGTTCATTGGCCCCGACTCCAAAGCCGATGCGGCCGCACCCCGCTACCGCGCCCAGTTTCAAGATGGCGGCCAAACCAAGCAGCAGTATTTCGATGCACAAGGCCAGCCCGTAGGAACTGCCAGTACGTCTCCGAATCGCAGATAACTCACTAGGTCCGGCCGCTCCTCATTAATGTTGTAGTGGGGCCGAGCGGGGCGTGCAAACCAACCTGCGCGGCTAGCAATACCTGGCGCCAAGCCAGCAATTGAGCTAAACTAAAAAGGGGCCGTGCGCTATGCACGGCCCCTTAATTTTGTACTCTTGGTATTAAATCCGCACAAAACCCGAAAAGCGGTTGCATTCTGGCTCCGCACGAACTTTATACTCGCTGTTTAGCGCGAGGTCGATTCTCTCTGGCGCTGGCTGCCGCCTTGGTTGCCGCCTTTCTGCCCGTTGCCTTGGTCATTGCCTTGCTGCACCTGTACGTCGGTGGCTTGCTGGCCCATGCGCTCGGACAGCTGGCCGCTGGGCTGGCCTCCCGCCTGTGCACCCTGTATCTGAATCTTGTGGCGCATGGTTTTCTCCTCGTCTTTGGGCACCGTCACGTGCAGCACGCCGTCCTCAAAGGTGGCCTGAATCTGGCGGGGCTCAATGGTGTCGGGCAGCTGGAAGGAACGCTGGAACGTGCCATAGGAGCTTTCCACGATGTGGTAGCGCCGGTCGTTTTGCTCGTTTTTGAACTGGCGCTCGCCGGAGATGGTAAGGCGGCCCTGCTGAAAATCGACCTTGACGTCATCGCGCTTCAAACCGGGCAGGGCCACGTCAATCTGATAGCCCTTGTCGGTTTCGTAAGCATCTACTTGGGGCGAAAACGCATTGACCCGGCCGCGGCCCGCCACAGAGTCCTGAAAGAACCGGTCGAGCATGGTCGAAAAACTCTGCGGCATAAGGTCGCCGAAAGAGTCCTGATACTTTTGAATAGCCATGGTATAGTTGAGTTAAGGGTGGAAAAAGATAAGAACTAATCGCCCTCACGGGCAGTGTATTTTACTATTCTGCCAACCATGTTGTTTCACAAAAAAGGCCTTATACTGAACCGTAAAGGCACTTTTTTTCTAATTCAACCCCCACTCAAACGACACGTTGGGCCCTTCCCCAAATTAAGGTGCGCCCCTTCCCGCCCTCGCTGCCCGGCCGTAGCAATTGGCTCAAGTAAAGTGCGGGGCAAGCCGCGGCAGCGCCCGGCGATTCTGAGCTGCGCACTAACCAAAAAAGGCGTCGTGGCCCTGGCTAATAGCCAGGGCCACGACGCCTTTGCCAGGGCGCGGCCCGCGCTAGGATTCCATAACGCGGCTCTGGCGGTTGATGGATTCCAGGTGCACGGCGGCCAGGTACTGCTCCACAAATTCGGGCGTGAGGCCCACCGACTTGCCTTGGCGCAGGGCGCGCTCCAGCACCTCGTTCCAGCGGGCAGTTTGCAGGATGGTGATGTCGTTTTCCTTTTTGTACTGCCCAATTTTCTCTGCTACGCCCATGCGGCGCCCCAGCAGCTGCATGATTTCGGCGTCGAGCTGGTTGATTTGCTCGCGGAAACTGGCCAGCGCGGTCAGGAATTCGCGCTGGTCGGTGGTTTCGTGGCGCCACACCAGGCCCTCAATCAGGTCGCGCAGTACTTCGGGGGTGATTTGCTGCTTGGCGTCGCTCCAGGCCGCGTCGGGGTTTTGGTGCGACTCAATCATGTTGCCGTCGAAGCCCAGGTTGAGGGCTTGTTGAGCTACGGCAAACAGGGTGTCGCGCCGGCCGCAGATGTGGCTGGGGTCGCAGAGCAGGGGCATTTCGGGCATCCGGCGCTTCATTTCGATGGGCAGGTGCCACATCGGCGCGTTGCGAAAATCGGTGTTACCGTAGCTGGAAAATCCGCGGTGAATGAGGCCCACGTGCTCCAGGCCAGCCTTCTGGAGCCGCTCCACGGCGCCCACCCACAGCTCCAGCTCCGGATGGATGGGGTTTTTGACAAGCACCGGCACGTCCACGCCGCGCAGGGCGTTGGCAATTTCCTGCACCGAAAACGGGTTGCCGGTGGTGCGGGCGCCCACCCACAGAATGTCGATGCCGAAAGCCAGGCAGTCTTCCACGTGCTTGGCGGTAGCCACTTCCACGGCCGTGGGCAGGCCGGTGAGCTCGCTGGCTTTTTTCAGCCAAGGCAGACCCTTGGTGCCCACGCCCTCGAACATGCCGGGCTTGGTGCGCGGCTTCCAGATGCCGGCGCGCAGGGCTTGCACCTTGCCGGTGGCCGCCAGGCGCTGGCAGGTGTCGAGCACCTGCTCTTCGGTTTCGGCCGAGCACGGGCCCGAGATAAGAAACGGCTTGTCGTCGGGCTGGCGGTTGAACAGCGCGGATTTCATTGTGGGTACCATAATGGTTGGGGTTGTTATTTTTTGTTTTTAGTTATTAGGTCGTCATGCTGAGCGCAGCCGAAGCATCTCGCCCGCTTCGTTGCAAACAGCATTGGGTAGTATTGCGGTAGAGATGCTTCGGCTGCGCTCAGCATGACGTTCTTTTTATTGTTCCTGAGACCAATCAAGGCAGGATTTTGCGGATGTGGTTTGCTTGCTGAATCTGTTCGGTTAGGCCGGCGTAGTCTTCCCGCTCGAGTAGGTCACGCAGGTGCTGCAATTGGTGCAAATGCTCGTCGAGCACATCGAGCACGTTGAGCCGGTTTTGGCGGAAGATGGGCACCCACGTGGCGGGCGAGCTTTTGGCCAGCCGCACCGTGGATTCGAAGCCGCCGCTCGCCAAGTCGAAAATACGCTGCTCTTCTTTCTCCTTCTCCAACACCGTGAGTGCCAAAGCGAACGAGGTAATGTGCGAGATGTGCGACACGTAGGCCGTGTGCAGGTCGTGGGCCGTGGCGTCGAGGTAAAGCAGGCGCATGGGCAGCGCGTGAAACAGCTGCTCCACCACGCGCACGGCATCGGGGTCGCTCATGTCGGTATCGCAGAGCACGACGGTTTTGCCTTCAAACAGGCCCGCTACTGCGGCTTCGGGCCCCGAGTGCTCGGTGCCAGCCATGGGGTGCACGGCCACAAAGCGGCCCCGTTTGGGGTGGTCGGCCACGGCTGCCAGCAGCGCCTGCTTGGTCGAGCCAACGTCGATAATTACCTGCTGCGCGGTAGCGGCATCCAGCACGGGCGGCAGCACGCTCACCATGGCATCCATGGGCACGGCCACCACCACCAAATCGGCCTGCTGCACGGCAGCGGCCAGGTCCGTAACGATTTCATCGACCAAACCCAATTCCATAGCGCGGCGGGCGTGCGCGGGGTTCTCCTCCACGCCGATGAGGCGTTGCGCCAAGCCGTGGTGGCGCAGGCTGATGGCGAGCGAGCCGCCGATAAGGCCGAGACCGATGATGGTGACGTTCATGGTTTTGGGATATTCGTTATTCATTGTTAGAAGCCCATCATGCTGAGCGCAGTCGAAGCATCTCTACCGCTTCGTTGTGCTAACTATTAATTACTTGCGTGGTAGAGATGCTTCGGCAGGCTCAGCATGACGTTTATTCATCAGTTCTACCCGTTCCAGCGCCTCTCGCAGCACGGCTTCGGGCTGGCATAGGCTGGCGCGCACATAGCCTAGACCGTTGCTGCCGAAAATGCCGCCGGGCGTGAGGAAAACCCGGGCCTCGGCCAGCACCGCGTCGCTGAAGGCGTAGCCGTCGGCAAAGCCCGCGGGCACGGCGGCCCAAATAAACAGCCCAACCTGGCCCGGCGCGGGCGCGCAGCCCAGGGCCCGCAGCAGCTCCACTACCAGCTCGCGGCGGGCGCGGTAGGTGGCGTTAAGGGACTCAAACCAGTCGGCACCCAGCGCCAGAGCAGCCACGGCGGCCTGCTGCACCGGCAGGAACATGCCCGAGTCCATGTTGCTTTTGAAGCGCAGCACGTCGGCCAGCAAATCGGCCCGGCCCACCAGCATGCCCACGCGCCAGCCCGCCAGGTTGTGCGATTTGCTCAGCGAATTCAGCTCAAGCGCCACCTCGCGGGCGCCAGGCACCGCGAGCAAGCTGATGGGTGGCGTTTCGTTCAGAACGAAACCATACGGATTGTCGTGCACCAGCAGAATGTGGTGCTCCCGGGCAAACGCCACCAAGCGGGTGAGAAACGACAGGTCGGCGGCCGTACCGGTGGGCATGTGGGGGTAGTTCACCAGCATGAGCTTCACCCGCGAGAGGTCGGTGGCGGCCAGCGCGTCCAGGTCGGGCAGCCAGCCGGTGTTGGCGCTCAGGTCGTACTCGCGCACCTCGGCCCCACAGATTTCGGCCACAGCGCGGTAGGTCGGGTAGCCGGGGTTCGGGATGAGCACCGCGTCGCCGGCTTCCAGAAACGTCATGGCCACGTGCATCAGGCCTTCTTTGGAGCCCAGCAGCGGCAGCACTTCGGTGGCAGGGTCCAGGGCTACGCCGTAGTGCCGCTGGTAGAAGTCGGCCATGGCGCCGCGCAGGGCCGGCGTGCCCTGGTAGCCCTGGTAGCCGTGGGCGTTGGGCAGGGCGGCGGTGGCAGTGAGGGCCGCCGTCACGCTGGGGTGCGGCGGCAAATCGGGACTGCCGATGCCGAGGTTGATGATGTTGGCGCCGGCGGCGTTGAGAGCGGCCAGCTCGCGCAGTTTGCGCGAGAAGTAGTATTCGCCGGTCTGGGCCAGGCGGCTGGCAGTGGAAATCTGCATGGGAGACTGCGGGGTGTTCATGCTGCTTTGGGGGACGTGGCCGCGCTGGCGTCGGCAGTGGCGATTTCGGTGGTGTTCCAGTGGCCGCGGCGGTAGGCGCCCAGCACCCGCAGCTCCTCCGTGACGGGGGCCAGGTCGTGGAGCAGAGCGTTGAGCTGCGCCAGCTCGTCGAACTCCACATCGGCGTGAAAGCCGTAGTGCCAGGGCTGGCCTGGGCGCGGGCACGACTGCAGCTTGCTCAGGTTGAGGCCGTGGGCGGCCACCCGGGTGAGCACCTGGGCCAGGCTGCCCGGCGCGTGGGGCGCATGGAAATACAGCGAGGCTTTGTCGGCCAGGGGGTCTTTTTGAGCGGTTTCGGCGCGCTCCAGCACCAGAAAGCGGGTGTAGTTGTGCGGGTCGTCGTGAATGGCGGGGGCCAGGATGTTGAGCCCGAACTGCTCGGCGGCCTGGGCGCCGGCCACCACGGCCACGCCGGGGGTGCGGTGCTCGGCCAGGAGCTGGGCGCTGTGGCCGGTGTCGTCGGTTTCCACCAGCTTCCAGTGCGGGTGGCCGTCCAGAAACTCGCCGCATTGGCGCAGGGCCATGGGGTGCGAGTGCACGGCCTGCACGTCGGCCAGGGTGGTGCCGAGCAGGGCCAGCAGGTGCTGGTGAATGGGCAGGTACACCTCGCCGGTAACGCGCACCGCCGTCCGCTCCAGCAGCAGGTAGTTGGGCAGAATGCTGCCCGCCAGCGAGTTCTCCATGGCCATAAGGCCGGCCTCGGCCGAGCCGTTGACCACATGGGCCACCACGGCGGCAAACGTGGCGCAGGGCAGCAGGTCCGGCTTCGCCCCGAAATACTGGCGGGCGGCCACTTCGTGAAAACTTCCTTTGAACCCCTGGATGGACACGTGCTTAGGCATGGCAATTCTGAAAAAACGAGCAATAAAAAAGGCCTCCGTTGTGCGGGGCCCTGGGGATGTTGGTAGTAGTGTGATGGTTGACACTAGCAACAGAGGGCCCGCTTCTCTTTAAAAAAGAAGTAATAGCCGTAATAAAAAAAGACCTGTTGCGTAGGGAGCATCTGCGAATGAGCATTAAAAAAGCGCCTTCTCGGTGAACGAGCGGCGCTGGTAGTGTTTGCGGGGTGGCTACAAACGGCGGCTCGTTCTACGCGGTGGCGCAGAAGTAATAATAGCCAAAAAAGAAGCGCGTCTGGAGCATGGGGAAGTGAATACGGCGGCAAGATAGGCACGGGCGGGAGAATTGCAAGAGTAATGTGCAAACTGCATATTATGCCCAATAGCCGGTCATGCAGAGCGCGAAAGGCGCCGCCGATAACCTAAGACGCAAGAATCGAGTTTAGCCCACTTATCCTTCGCAGTTATTTTATCCCCTTCCATGGTCACTCTTTTTGAACCCCTTGCCCTGCGCGGCGTCACCCTGAAAAACCGCATTGTGGTGTCGCCCATGTGCCAATACAGCAGTGTGGACGGCTTTGCCACCGACTGGCACCTCGTGCACCTGGGGAGCCGCGCCGTGGGCGGCGCGGGCCTCATCATTTCCGAGGCGGCGGCCGTCTCGCCCGAAGGCCGCATCAGCCCCGACGACTTGGGCATTTGGAAAGACGAGCACCTGCACATGCTCACGCGCATCACGGCTTTCCTGAAAAGCCAGGGCAGCGTGCCCGGCATTCAGCTGGCCCATGCCGGCCGCAAAGCCAGCACCTACAGCCCCTGGAAAGGCGAAGGCCACGTACCCGAAAGTGAAGGCGGCTGGCAGCCCGTGGGCCCCAGTGCCCTGGCATTTGCCCCCACTTACGGCACGCCGCACGCCCTCGATGGGCCCGGCCTGCAAAAGGTCATCGCCGATTTTCGGGCGGCGGCGGAGCGCGCACTGGCCGCCGGCTTCGAGGTGATTGAGCTGCACGCGGCGCACGGCTACCTGCTGCACGAGTTTCTGTCGCCGCTCAGCAACCACCGCACCGACGAGTACGGCGGCACGTTCGAGAACCGCATCCGGCTGCTGCTTGAGGTGGTGGCGGCCACCCGCGAAGTGTGGCCCGCTGAGCTGCCGCTCATCGTGCGCATTTCGGTGACGGACTGGACCGAAGGCGGCTGGAATGCCGACGAATCGGTGCAGCTCGCGGCCATGCTCAAGGTGCGGGGCGTGGACATGATAGACTGCTCGACGGGCGGCAACGTGCCCAAGGCGCCCATTCCAGTAGGCCCCGGCTACCAGGTGCAATTCGCCGAGCGCATCAAGCAGGAAACGGGCATGCTAACCGGGGCCGTGGGCCTGATTACCACCCCCGCCGAGGCCGAGGCCATTCTGACCAACGGGCAAGCCGATGTGGTGCTGCTGGCCCGCGAATTTTTGCGCGAGCCCTACTTCCCCTTGTTCGCCGCCCACGACCTGGGCGTTGAGATGCCGTGGCCGGTGCAATACGAGCGCGCCAAGCCGCGAGCTCACGTGGCCGCCGGGCCGCGGTAGGGGTTACTCCAGATAAACCTGCCGGTGCTGTTGTGTATCGAAGCCTCGCACTCGGGGAACCTCACCCCCGGCCCCTCTCCAAAAGAGAGGGGAGCCTGACGCTAAGCAACAGAAATCCCCAGCTCAATATTGAGCTGGGGATTTCTGTTTTCAGGAGTTGAGCTGGTTCTTGTGCCGTGGCTCCCCTCTCTTTTGGAGAGGGGCCGGGGGTGAGGTTCCGGGCTGGAGCAGTTTTTCTTACTTACCGCTCTGCACTACCCGCGCCGTGACCAGCAGCTGGCCCAGGTGGCGGGAGGTGTGCTCGGCGGAGTGCACCAGCAGGCCCAGTACAGTGGAAGGAATCTGGGCCCGGCCCACACCACGGGGCTGGGTCAGGCTGGCTTCGGCGGTGGTCTGGAGTTGAGCTAAAGCTTTATCTACCTGCATAGTGAAGCGGCTCACCAATTGCGTTACCGAGTCGGCCTGAATGGGCAGCGGCGGGGTTTCGGCGGCTAAGGCGGCTAGCTGGGTGGCGCTCAAGGCCTCGTCGCGGGCGTAGGTAAACAGCCGGTCGAGCACGCCGGAGAGGTGCTGCAGGTGGAAGCCGACGGAGGCCAGGCCGGCCGGCCGCTCGTTGAGCAGCGCGGCCGGGAAGGTGCGCATGGCGGCGGTGAGCTCTTCGCGGGCTTGCAGCAGGGCGTGCGCCACGGGCTGCAGCAGTGGGGGCACGTTGGGCAGGGGGCCGCGCAGCCATACTTCCAGGGTTTCGGGGTTGGGCATAATGGGAAAAGGGAAACTATGGGTAAGGCGTGAATGTACTATCTGCTTGAGATTCATTAAGGCGCCGCTGCAGGCCTTACTTTTGTGATTATGTCAGGTATTAACGATGCGCTGCGCGCCGCTGCCGACCAGTTCGGCACCCCCCTTTACGTCTACGATTCAGCGACCATTACGCGTCAATACGAAAAGCTAAAAAATGGCTTCTCGGGGCACAAAACGCGCTTTTTTTATGCCTGCAAAGCGCTGAGCAACGTAAGCATTCTGCGCCACATCCACGGCCTGGGAGCGGGGCTCGACTGCGTGAGCATCAACGAGGTACGGCTGGGCCTGCACGTGGGCTTTGCGCCCGACGACATCCTGTTTACACCCAACAGTGTGACGTTTGAGGAGCTGGTAGAGGCTAAAAACTTGGGCGTCAACCTCAACATTGACAATATCTCGCTGCTGGAGCGGTTCGGCGCCGCGTTTGGCGGGTCGTACCCGGTGTGCGTCCGCCTGAACCCCCACATCGAAGCGGGCGGCAACTACAAGATTCAAACCGGCCACATCGACAGCAAGTTTGGCATCAGCATTCACCAGCTGCGCCACCTCGAGCGCGTGGTGAAGGGCACCGGCCTGCACGTGCGCGGCCTGCACATGCACACAGGCTCCGAAATCAAGGACGTGGGCGTGTTCATGCGGGCCCTGGAGATTCTGTTCGACGCGGCGGGCCGCTTCCCGGAGCTGGATTTTCTGGACCTGGGCTCAGGCTTCAAAGTGCCCTACAAGCCCGGCGACGCCGAAACCGACGTGGCCACGCTCGGCAAGCAAGTGGCCGAGGCCTTCAAAGGCTTTGAGAAAGAATACGGCCGCCCGCTGGAGTGCTGGTTTGAGCCGGGCAAGTACCTGGTGAGCGAAAGCGGCTACCTGCTGGTGAACGTGGCCGTGGTGAAGCAAACCACCGCCACCGTGTTTGCGGGCGTGAACTCGGGCTTCAACCACCTGATTCGGCCCATGTTCTACGACAGCTACCACCACATCAGCAACCTGACCAACCCCAAGGGCACCGAGCGGCTGTACACGGTGGTGGGCAACATCTGCGAGACCGACACCTTTGCCTGGGACCGCCTGCTGCCCGAGATTCGCGAAAACGACTTGCTGGCGTTTCACAACGCCGGCGCCTACGGCTTTGAGATGAGCAGCAGCTTCAACTCGCGCACCCGACCCGCCGAAGTGCTGCTGGAAAACGGCAAGCTGCGCCTCATCCGCCACCGCCAGACCTTCGAAGACCTGCTGGCCGGGCAGGTAGACGCCGAGGAAGTAGTGCGCGAAAGCGCGGTTTAGCCCAAGGGCTTGGGCTGCGCCAGGAGCCACGCCACCGCCGTCTCTTCAGTTTCGAAGGTGCGGTAGGCGTGGCTCTGGCCGCGGCTGGCCATGACGTACTGGTTCATCGCCAGCCGCGCAAACACGTTGTTAGCAATGAGAATGGCGCCGTAGCGGTAGCCGCCTTCCTGCACGGCGCGAGGCAGCCATTCGGTGGCCATCCATTCCTGCTCGCCGGGACTTAGCGGGGCCATTTCACGCTGGTCAACCAGCATTTTCTCCCAGCGCCGCCGGCTCAGGGCCTGCACGGCATGCGTGAGCAACGCCCGAAACTGCACGGGCTCACGCAGCCCGGCACGGTACTCGAGCCGCAGAAAGCCTTCGGGCTCCTCCCAGATGCGACCGATGCTGTTTTCGAAATAAAGGGAGCGGGCAGATTTAGAAATCAACTGTCGAACAACAAAGTAGGCACTTGCCACCCCGGTGCCCTAGTGCAATGCGGCATGGGCCCGTGGGTTGGGCAATTCCTCAACCAAAAAGGCCAAGCGGTGGTTAAGGCCGGGGCGAAATTAGTTTATTGGGCTAGCCCTCCCACGTGCCGAAAGCGCCGCGCTGGTAGTCGCGGTAAGCCTGCTGAATCTCGGCTTCGGTGTTCATCACAAATGGGCCGTAGGACACAATGGGCTCGTTGAACGGCAGGGCGTGGCCGAGTAGCACCAGGGCGTCGGCATCGGCGGCTTCGATGGTCAGCTCGTCGCCGTCGTGGTTGAATTCCACCAGTTGCCGGGACTTGGCTTCGGTGCCGTTTACGCGCACGGTGCCGCGCACCACGTAAAAGAAGATGTTGCGCGCCGCCGCAATGGGAAGGGTAACGGTGGCCGCGGCCGGTAGCTCAACCCACGCCAACTGCACATCGGCCAGGGGCTGCACGGCTCCCGCAGTGCCAGTCCACTGGCCGGATACCGCGTGAATGACCACGCCGCCGTCCAGCGTCACGGTCGGAATCTCATTTTTTTGCAGCCCGATGTAGCGTGGGGCCACCATCTTGTCCTTGGCCGGCAGGTTCACCCACAGCTGCAGGATTTCGAGCGGCCCGCCGCTTTGCTTGAACTGGTCGGAGGAGACTTCGGCGTGAATCAGCCCGCTGCCGGCCGTCATCCACTGAATGCCGCCGGCTTCAATCACGCTTTCGTGGCCGCTGCTGTCCTTGTGCAGAATGTCGCCCTCCAGAATGAACGTCACCGTTTCGAAGCCCCGGTGCGGGTGCGGGCCAAACGGCAAGCCGTGGTTCTTGGGCCGGTACACCTGCGGGCCGTGGTGGTTCAGAAACAGGAAAGGGTCGATGTGCTCGACCGAATCCGTGGGCAGAGCCCGATAAGTCACAAGGTCGGCAATGGGTGCGTTGATGGCGCGGTGCTGCTTCTTAATGGTGCGCATGAAGTCAGGTATTGGGAAGGTAGAATCAAATATTAAAGTAGCCCGTCATGCTCAGGCACGAAGCATCTTGCATGGGGTAGTAAACCCACTCGTCTGTCCTGCTGACGAAGAAAGCATCTTATCAAGCCAGTACGATTTGTTCAACGGTGATAAGATGCTTCGCTGCGCTCTGCATGACAGGCGGCGTCAGCGTGACAAGAGTCGCAAGCGAACTGCGGCGCGCGGCATGACACGGTTTATTAAGACCAGGTAGCCGACGAAAGTTTATGCCTCGTCCGTGGGTGGCGTGCCGCGGAAGGCATCGATTTTCAGCACGTTGTCCAGCTTTACCGGCTTGTTTTCCTTGGCCGACTCATAGATGGCTTCCATAATGCGCTGGTCCTGCAGGCCTTCTTCGCCGGGCGTGTAGGGCGTTTTGTTTTGGCGCACGCATTCGGCCATGTGGTCCATTTCCAGGGCAAACTGGTTTTTCTCGTCGCCCCCAGGAGTTTCCTTGAGCTCTTTTCCGCCGGGGGCGTGTACCCGCTCCTGGTGCAGGCCGTGGTAGGTAAAAGCAGGGTCCATCCTGATGCTGCCGGTTTCGGCGTGCACGGTGTAGGCCTTGCTGTTGAAGCTGCCGTAGCCCGTCACGCAACTGGCCATCACGCCGCTGGGGAAGCGCAGCCGGAAGCTCACGTTTTCTTCTACTTCCTTGAAGCGCGCATCGCCCGGCGTGCTGTAGATGCTGGCCGACACTTCGGTGGGCTCTTCGCCCAGCAAGAAACGGGTGGTGTTGAGGCAATACAAGCCGATATCGGGCAGGGCACCGCCGCCGGCCAGGGCTTTTTTGTGGCGCCACTGGTTGTCGTGGGCCTGGTTCTGGGTGTTCACCATCTCAATGAGCTTGGTGGGTCCGTAGGTTTTATCGCGCACCATCTTCTGGGCCATGCGGTTGAGCGGCTCGTACTGAATGCGGTAGGCAATCATGAGCTTTTTGCCAGCTTTTTTGCAGGCCGCAATCATTTCCTCGCACTCCTTCACGGAGTTGGCCATGGGCTTTTCGCAGAGAATGTGTTTGCCCGCCTGCGCCCCACGAACAGTGAATTCGGCGTGCATGGAGTTGGGCAGCACAATGTAAATCACCTCCACCTCGGGGTTGTTCTTGAGCTGGTCGTAGGTCTGGTAGGAGTAGCAGCTGCTGGACTTGATGCCGTACTGGCGGGCTATTTTGCCCATTTTGTCGGCGTCGCCGCTCACCAGGGCCACCAGCTTGGCGTGCTTGCAATGGGCGAAAGCGGGCAGCAGCTCTTCCAGGGTAAGGTGACCCAGGCCCACCAGCGCAAAGCCCACGCGCTGGTCCACGGGGTCGGGGTTGGGCGGGCCGGCGCTTTGCGGCTCGGTGGGCGCGTTCAGGGGCGGCAGTTTCACGTCGGTGGGGCCGGTAGCGGGTGCTTGGGCCGCACTGGCCGCCGCCTGGGCCTTAGCAGCCGCCACGGGCAAGGCAACGGCCACGCTCATGGCTAGCCGCCCCCGGCCGGCGTGGTTGATAAATTGGCGGCGCGACTCGTCGCAGTCGGCCTCGGGTACGGCTTCAAAAGCAGGGGTAGCGGCAGTTTCTCGGAGCATCGGCAAAAGGAAAGGTGGTGCTTAGCCTTACGTACCTTTTTCCCTTTGGTGTTGCGTTGGCCAGGTGGCACGGCGCGGGCCATGAGCTCATCGCCCGCGCTGAGGGCGTATTCGAGCGCCGGCTAGCCCAACTTTTCCTCACGAAACGCAAAAGCGCCTTGGCGTAGTTTTGCGCCCTTATCCGCCGCCATGAAACCACGCCGCAAACCCACTGCCGCCCGCAAGCCCCACTACTTTCCGGACGAAAACGTGGCGGAGCGCTGGGATGCGCGCCACCTGGCGGGCCAAACCGAGTTTGACGAGTACCGCTTCGTGGGCTGCGATTTTAGCGGGGCCGACTTGAGCAACAAGCGTTTCAGCGACTGCCTGTTTGAGCGCTGCAACTTGTCATCGGCGGGCCTGGCGGGTACGGCGCTGCAGAACGTGGCTTTTGATGATTGCAAGCTGCTGGGCCTGCAGTTCACGGCGTGCCGCGACATGCTGTTTGGCGTGCACTTCGACCAGTGCCAGCTGCGCTACGCTTCCTTTGCGGCCCGCAAGATGCCGGCCACGCGCTTCGTGCGCTGCGCCCTGGACGAGGCCGATTTCGCCGACGCCGACCTTTCGGCCGCCGTGTTTCAGGACTGCTCCCTGGCTGGCGCCGTGTTTCAAAAAACCCAGCTCGTGGGGGCCGATTTTACTACCGCCACCGGCTTCACCATCGACCCCGAAAGCAACCAGCTGCGAGGTGCCCGCTTCACGCTGCACGGCCTGCTGGGCGTGGTGGCCAAGTACGAGCTGGTAATCGAATAAATACCCGAACTAGGCCGTTAGCAGCTGAACAGGAGCACCCACGATAAGCGCTACCGTAGAAGCTCTAGCAAAAAATTTCTTTGAGTGCAGGCCCGATTCCGCGCCCCGGAGTAGATTGCAATAGAATTCCCATCTATGCCCGAAAAGGCAGCTCCATTGACTGGGCTGCCTGCCCCATTTCGGCAAATTGTCAGCACGCAGTGTCGGAGCGCCCGCAGGGCATCGCACCTCCCCTCTCCGGCAGTGCCAGGGCTCGTGGCCAATGGTTTATGACCAGGCACGGGCATTTTCTCACCTCGCTACAACCACCAGATGGCCAATCGCCGCGCTTCCATTACCGACCTGGCCAAGACGCTGGGCCTCTCGCCTTCCACGATTTCGCGCGCGCTGAGCGACCACGACGACGTGAGCGAAGCAACCAAAGCCCGGGTGCGCCAGCTCGCCGAAGAGCTGCACTACCAGCCCAACCAGCTGGCCGCTGCCCTGCGCCGGGGCCGCAGCAACACGCTGGGGGTGCTGGTGCCGCACATCACGGGCCACTTTTTCCCGCAGGTGGTGCACGGCATCGCCACCGAAGCCGCTAAGCTGGGCTTCAACGTGATGATATGCCAGTCGAACGAAGACACGCGCCAGGAGCACAAGAACATCGACCTGCTGATGAACTCGCAGGTGGAAGGCATTCTGGTTTCGCTGGCCAACACCACCCACGACTTCGGCCATTTCGAGGCCGTGCGCCAGCAGAACATTCCGCTGGTGTTTTTCGACCGGGTGGTGGAGGATTTTGAGGGCAGCAACGTGAGTGCCGTGGTGCTCGACGACTACCAGGGCGCCTACCAGGTGGTGACCCACCTTATTGAGCAGGGCTGCACGCGCATTGCCCACTTCAGCGGGCCGCTGCACCTGAACATCCACAAAAACCGCCACCAGGGCTACCTCGATGCCCTTTCGGCCCACGGCCTGGCCAACGACAAAGACCTGGAAGTCTTCTGCGAGATGAACCAGAAGGGCGGCATGCAGGCCATGCGCCAACTCCTAAAGCTGCCCCAGCGCCCCGACGCCGTATTTTCCTCCAACGACTTGGCCGCCGTGGGCGCCCTGCAGGTGGCCAAAATCCACCGGCTGCGCGTGCCGCAGGATTTGGCCATCGTCGGCTTCAGCAACGAGATGTTCACCTCCCTCACCGAGCCCATGCTGAGCAGCGTGGACCAGCGCTGCGAGCAAATGGGCAAAACGGCGGTGCAGCTGCTGCAAAAAATGCTGAAAAGCGGCCCCAACCGCCAGGGCCCGCCCAAGCCCATTGTGCTCAAGCCCAAGCTGCTGGTGCGCGAGTCCTCGCAGCGCCGATAATGGCATTGCGCAAGAGGATATGCAGTTTAATTGGCTGCTGAGTAGCACGGCATACATCACGGAGCGCAGCACCTCGCTCGCGCCTTTTGTCATGCTGACGAAGGAAGCATCTTATCACGCCGCAACGAGTCGTTGAGCCGTGATAAGATGCTTCCTTCGTCAGCATGACAAACGATTATTGACAGACTATCGGTAACGTGCTGCAAGGAAGTAACCCACGGCGAATACCCTAACCTGCTCGGAGCCGTAGGAGAAGCCAAGTAGCCCTTCCGCTTGTTAGAAGAGGGTAGTTCCTGACCGTTTTCCATGCCTGATTCCGCTCTGCCGCCTGCCGCCGTCCCCAAGGCCACGTTGTTGACGCCCTTTACTTACAGTCTTTTTCGGGCTATCTGGATTGCGGGCCTGGTGTCGAACGTGGGCACCTGGATGCAAAACGTGGCCGGCGTGTGGCTCGTCACCACCCTCACAACTTCGGCCCTGCTGGTGGCCCTGATGCAGACGGCCACCAGCCTGCCGGCCTTCCTGCTGAGCATGCCCGCCGGGGCCATGGCCGACATGATAGACCGGCGCAAGCTGCTGCTGTTTACGCAGGGCTTCATGGCGATTGTGGCAACCATCCTGGGCGTGCTCACGCTCTCGGGTGGCATTTCGGCATTTGGGGTGCTGGGCTTCACGTTTTTGCTGGGCATGGGCGCAGCCCTGAATGCGCCCATCTGGCAAACCGTGACCACCGAGCTGGTGCCGCGGCCCGTGCTGCCGTTTGCCATTACCCTCAACGGCGTCAGCAACAACATTGCGCGGGCTATTGGGCCGGCCATTGGCGGGGCCATCATTGCCTACTATTCCTCGGGCTGGGTGTTTATCCTGAATGGCGTTTCCTTCCTGGGCACCTGGGCCGTGGTGTTCTTCTGGAAGCGCGAAGCCGCCGAAACCAGCGGGCCGGCCGAGAACTTTATGGGGGCCCTGCGCGCCGGCATGCGCTACGTGCAGTATTCGCCGGCCATTTACGGGGTGCTGGTGCGCACGTTCGCGTTTTCGTTTGGGGCGGCGGCCATGTGGGGGTTGGTGTCGGTGGTTATTGCCCGCAAGCTGCACCTAAGCTCGGGGCACTATGGCGTGATGCTGTCGTGGCTGGGCGCGGGCGCCGTCACGGGCGCGTTCCTGATGGGCCGGGCGGGCTCGCGGCTCAATTTCAACCAGCGGGTGCTGCTGGGCGTCCTCGCGTTTGCGGGCACTAACCTGGCCCTGGCGCTCATCACCCAGATTTACATCCTCTACGCCGTGATGTTCCTTTCGGGCATTGCCTGGCTGATGGTGATGACCAGCTTCAGCACCACCGTGCAGCTGAGCGTGCCCAAGTGGGTGCAGGCGCGCGTGATTAGTGTGTACATGCTCGTGTTTCAGGCGGGCCTGTCGGTGGGCAGCCTGGCCTGGGGCGAGCTGGCCGACCACCTCAGCCTCGACACGTCCCTGCTGATTGCGGCCGGCTGGATGCTGGCCAGTGCCCTGCTGGCCGTGCCCTTCCCCATGCTCTCGGCCGAAGGCCTCGACCTGGCCCCGGCCGAACACTGGCCCGACCCCACCGTGGAAGGGGGCGACATCGACCCCGACGACGGCCCCGTGGTGGTGATGGTGGAATACTGCGTGGAGCCGGCCAACTGGCCCGCCTTCCGCGAGGCGGCCGAGCAGCTCAAGCGGCTGCGGCTGCGCGACGGGGCCCTGCGCGCCGGGGTGTTCTCAGACCTGGCCCGCCCCACGCACATCACCGAATTTTTCTACGTGGCTACCTGGGGCGAGCACCAGCGCCAGCACCACCGCTTCACCAAGGAAGACCTGGCCGTGGAGACGCAGGTACGGCGGTTTCACTGCGGGCCCGGCGAGCCCCGCGTCACGCACTTCCTGGCCTTCCCCAACACCTCCAACGTGGAAATGGCCACGCCCCTGCAGAACCTCGAGAGCCAGCGGTAGCCCCGCCGCCAGCCGGCCTAGAGCAGCTCCTGCAAATCGGCCAGTTGGGCAATGCGCCGGGGGGCCACGGCTGGCTCAATCTGGCCAAAACCGTAGGTAGCGAAGATGAAGGGCACCCCCGCCGCCTGGCTGGCGGCCAGGTCGCCGGGGGTATCGCCCACGTACACCGGCGCCTGCAGCCCGAATTGGGCTACCACTTCGCGGATGTTCTCGGACTTGGGCAGCTTCCTGGTGCCGAAGCACTGGTGGCCTTCGAAGTAGTGCGCCAGCTGGCTGTTCTCGAAGAAGGCCTCCACGTAGCCCAACTGGCAGTTGCTGACGATGAACAGCCGGTACCCCTGGCCGTGGAGGTAAGCGAGGGCCGCTTCCAGCCCCGGGTAGAGGGTGCCGCCGGGCTGCCTAGCCGCGGCCAGCTCCTGGCGGGCACAAAGCGCGCGGTACTCGTCGAACTTGGCCGCCGGCAGGCTGGGAAACAGCCGCTCGTACACCACTTCGTAGGGCTGGCCGGTCACGGCCTGTACCTGCGCCAGCGTCACGTCGTTGTCGATGTAGTCGACGCTGCTTTTTGCGGCCTGGAAGGCTTTGGTAATGGCGGCCGACGCATCCCAGAGCGTGCCGTCGAGGTCAAAAATTACACTATCGAAACGTGATGACATATCGGGTTATAAAGCGCCACCCACTGCACATACAGCGGGCCGGCGCGTAGCAAACCAGCCGTTTATTGGGCTGGTTTTTATTCGTACAAATCCTGGGTATCGGCGGCTGCCAGCTCAACTAGAAAATGGCCGATGTTGGTAGTCACGGCTTCGAGGAAAGCCTGGCCTTTTTCGGCGGTGGCTTCGGCGGGGTTGCCCACGCCGGTATCGGCCGACACCTTGCTCCATTCGCGCTGCGCCCAGGCCCAGCCCTGCCGCATGGCCGTGAGACGAAATTGCTTGGCGGCGCCATCGCCGGCTTCGGACAGAGGGCTCACCAACTCGGGTACAATGTGCAGCATGGCGCTGGTTTCCATGGCGTCGGCATGGTCGCCGGGGGCCGTGAAGTACTGGCTGCGGTCGGCGGCCTTAAACCAGTTGAGCGTGCTCAGAAACACCTGAGGGAATTCGGCCTGCAGCTCGCGCAGAATCTGCCGGAAGTCGTTGCCGCCGTGCCCGTTCAGAATCACCAGCTTGGGGATGCCCTGCCGGGCCAGTACCTGCACCAGGTCGCGCACGATGGCCAGCTGCGTGCTCGGGTTCAGGTTCATGTCGAGGGTAATGTCGAGCTGGCCGGTATTCACGCCGAAGGGAATGTTGGGCAGTACCACCACTTTGGCGCCCTGCTCCCAGGCTTTGCGGGCGGCCTCGGCGGCCACGTAGTCGTTCTGGATGTTGTCGGTGGCGTAGGGCAGGTGGTAGTTGTGGGCCTCGGTGGCGCCCCAGGGCAGCACCACTACTTCGTATTTGTGTTCCTGAACGGTTTTCCAGGTGGTTTCGGCGAGGATATAGGGGCGTGGAGCCATAAGCGTTGTTGAGCAGAGGAAATAGTAAAGTAGCGCCTACGAAAAACCGCCGGGCGCGTCGAACCAGACAGTTCTGGTGGGATAGTAATTCAATTGGCAGCCATATCGGCCCGCCTTACCCGGCCCGGCCGGCGCGCTCCAGCAGCACAATGGGGCCGTCGTGGTAGGTGGTGCGGGCGTATTCGCGGTAGCCAAACTTCTCGGCGACGCGCAGCGAAGCCTTATTTTCGGGATTAATGATGCACACGGTGCGGGCGTGGTTGAAGTACACCTCGCCCCAGGCAATGGCAGCGGCTACGGCCTCGGTGGCGTAGCCCTTGCCATGCGCGGCGGGGGCCAATACCCAGCCCATTTCCGGAGCCTCGCCCAGCGGCGGGTCCAGGTCGCGCTTGAGGTAGAGAAACCCCGCGGAGCCGATGAACTGGCCGGTGGCTTTTTCTTCAATGGCCCAGGAGCCGTAGCCCACCACGGCCCAAAGCCCGGCGCTGCGCAGCAGCAGTTTCCACACCTCCTCGCCGGGCAGGGGCCCAGGGGTGAGGTAGCGGTAGTAATCGGGCTCCTGGCACATGGCCAGCAAGGCCGGAAAGTCCGTCGCCTGGAAGGCCCGCATCAGCAGCCGGCTGGTTTCAAGAACGGGAACGGTGGGCAAGGCGGGACTGGGATTCGAAGACATGAGCAGAAAAAAGGAAACGGCCAAAGACAACGAAAGATAGACGGCCAGCCCAATAAATGCCTAATTCCTGCCTCACTCCTGCCGGCTCGCGCCCAGCTACTGCGCCACAAAGAGAACGGGCCCCGATGCACTTGGCATCGGGGCCCGTTTGCCGGCTCAGGCGGCAGCTACCAGGAGCCGCTGTTGTCGTTGCCGCTGTCGAAGCCGCCCCCGCCAGAATCGCCAGAAGAGGGGTCGTCGTAGGAAGAATTATCGTCGGAAGAGAAAAAGTCGTTCGACGAATTATCCGCCGTGGCATCATCGGAGAAGTAGTCTGGAGTGCTGGTAGCGGCACTGCTGTCCCGGCCCGAGAAGTAGTCGTCGGCTGCGCCGGTGCCCATAGCGCCCGCGCCGGCCGCGCCCGCCGCCGTGCTGGGGTCGAAGTGCTGCGGGGTGGTGCCGTCGCCGGCCAAGCCGTGGCTCGGGGCCTCGTGGCCCGAGGCCATGCGGTTGCCCAGGTAGGCGCCGGCTGCTGCCGCGGCTCCCGTGGCCAGGATGCCGCCCATGCCACTGCCCATACCGCCACCGCCCCCGCCGCCGAAGTTGCCACCGCCACCGCCACCGCCAAAGTTGCTACCGCCCCGCTGCATGTTCACGGGGCCATTGGGAGAGCCGCCGTCGGGGTTGCGGTTGGGCAGAAAGTCCGGGGCGGGGCGCGACTGGGCAGCCGGCTGGCTACGGCCCCGGAGCATGCGCACCAGCAGCCAAATGATGCCACCAACTACCAGGGCCCCGAGGAGCACCGTGCCCATGCCGGGCCCGGAATCAGGCTCCGTGGTGGGGGGCGTGAGCAGCGGGTCGTTCGGGGTGGGGCTCACCGGCTCCTTGGCTTGGCGCTGCATATTAGTCCCGGTTTCGGCCGAAGCCGGGGAAGAAGAAGCCGAGGAAGAAGTAGCGGCGGTAGTGGCCTGGGATACCGAGCTGGGGTTGGCGGCCAGCATCAAGGTGTTGAGGCCCGCCCGCAGGCCCCCAAAATAGTTGCCTTGTTTGAAGGCCGGCGTCATCTTGCTGATGGCGCGGCTGGTCACTTCCGGCGTAATCTGGGCCTGGACGCCGCTGCCGGGCTGAATAGTGAGCTTGTGGTCCTGGGCACTGAGCAGCACCACAATGCCGTTGTTTTTATCGCGCTGGCCGATGCCCCAGGCCCTGCCGAGGGCCCGGCCGTAGTCGGCCACGTCGCGCCCGGCCAGGGTGGGCACGGTCACGACTACTATCTGGGTGCCGTTGTTGTCGGCGTAGCGGCGCAGGCCGCTTTCCAGCTTTTTCGCGTCGCCCGGGGCCATCAGCTGGGCCTGGTCGTTTACGAACCGGAAGGGCGTGGGCCGGGGCGGCAAGCCCTCGGTGGTGCCGGTTTGAGCGGCGGCGGGCCCATTGAGCCCGGCCGAAACAAACAGCAGCAAAAGAATCAGGAGACGATGCATGGCGAAGGGGCTAAGGTGAAACCAAGTGTATTCGTTCGCCTTTTACGGCAGGTCCGCTAGGTTAGCTGTGGCGGCCCGGCATTTCAGGCGGGTTTGTGGGCGTTGCCCGGTTGCAGCTTCGGGCCGCGGCCCTTTCAGTGGCTGATTACCAGCCCAAATTTTACCGCTGAAAACGGGGCCGCCCCGCGGGAGCCGCTACGCGCCACCGGCGCCCAGCGCGGGGTCGGCGGCGGGCGCCACGGCGCGCTCGAAGCGCAGGCGGGCATCGGCGGCGGGGCCGGCGAGCACAAAGTCGTTGCGGAGCAGAACCTGCTGCGAGCCCAGGTTTTCGGTCTCGGTGTGGGCCACTAGCTGGCGCACCATGCCCGTGGCGGCGGCCTGCTGCACCAGCCCGCTCACCAGCTCGGTGGCCAGGCCCTGCCGGCGCCAGTCGGCCGAGATGGAATAGCCGATTTCGGCCGTGCCCTCGGCATCGGGTGGGCCCATGAAGCCGCCCGTGCCGATGAGGGTACGCGGCGTGGCGTCGGTGGCTTTGCGCAGCGCGTACCAGCCAAACCACCCGGCCGAGTCGCGCCCGCCGGCGGTGAGCTGCTCCAGAAAATAGTGCATGGCCTCGCGGTCGTACTCGCCGGGCGGCCAGTCGGCGGGCATGGCGGCGCCCAGCAGCACCGGAAAATACTGGGGCTTATGCAGTTCGGCCGTGAGCAGCGCGCGGCTGGCCGCCAGGATGATGAGGCGGGGCGTTTGGGTGATGAGCGGAATCATAGAGAAGAAACAGAACCCTTAGCGGGTGCGAAAGCGGGGTATACGCTAACCGCCCAATAATCTCCGAGTTGGTAGCGGCTCGACTGCTGCGAAGCTAGTCGTCAATTTATCTTCTGGCTGCTCTCGTGACGCGCCCCTTCCCGCAGGCCAGCCTAATAATTGCAATTTAACCGGAAGTGCCTGTATTCCAAGAGGCAGACTGTATCTTTACAGCTTGTTTCCACTTGATTGTTCGGCTTATGGCTCTCGACCTTCTGCTCGCTTCCGAAGTTCTCGATGCGCATTACGATGACGAAAACGCGTGGCTTTACCTGGACTGGAAAGGCCCGCAAGCACTTGAGCTGGTGCAAGCCGCCTGCGCCCAGATATCCGTGCTACTGCAGCAGACCGGGGCCCGCAAAATCCTCAACGACAACACGCACATCACGGAAACCAGCTGGGAGTTGGCCCGGTGGGTGGCCTACGACTACCTGCCCGAAGCGGCGCGCAACGGCCTCAACTACGTGGCCTGGGTGAACAGCCCGCTCTTGAGCTGCCGCGGCAACGTCAACCTCATGGCCGCTTTCATCGACCGCCGGCCCCAGGTGGCCATCTTCGACGAACTGGCGGCCGCCTACGAGTGGCTCAGCAGCCTCACCGTTGCCATTCGCACCTAAGCCCGGCGCGGGGCAGCCCGCTGGGCCGTCCTAATCGAACACATAGCGACTCTTGCGCTGTGGAGCAGCCGGTGCGGGCTCGCCTAGCATTTCCAACAGGGTGGATTCAATCATGTGGCTCATGGTATTCAGGGCCAGGTCGTTGGGGCCGGTACCAAAGGGCTCCTCGATTTCGCGCACAATGGCGTCGAGGGCCATGAAGGTGTAGCCCACAAACACCACGATGAGCGGCGTCATCCAGCCGATGCTGTCCACGAGGCCAAAGGGCAGCAGGAAGCAGTAGAGGTACGTGGTGCGGTGCAGCATCACGCTGTAGGTGTAGGGAATGGGCGTGCCGGCCAGGCGCTCGCAGCCGCCCACAATGTCGGAGAGCTGGTTGAAGTTGTGGTCGAAGGCCAACTGCGTGTTCGAGTCCAGTTCCTCGGCGGCTTTGCGTTGCTGCACCCAGCGGCCCAGCTCCAGCAGCAGCAGCACGGGCTTAAAGGTGGCGCCTTGCACGGCCTGGGCCAGCGGCGCGGGCAGCAGGCGGGCCAGGTCGGCCGCGGCGTCGGTGTGCCGCAGCTGGTGCTTGAGGGCGTAGGTGAAGGCGATGAGCAGCCGGACGAAGTGCGCGGTGGCCGGGGCGCCGGTGGGCTGGCCGCTCTGGGTAATGGCCTGCCGCGCCAGGGAGCGGGTGGTGTTCAGCAGGGCGCCCCACTGCTTGCGGCCCTCCCAGAAACGGTCGTAGCTGGCGTTGTTATAGAAGCCCAGGAAGATGGCCAGCGTGATGCCAAACAGCGTGAAGGCCGAGGCATTGAGCGGAATCTTGTAGTGAAACAGCTGCCCGTGGCCCACCACCACGGCCACCGACAGCAGCAACAGCGCCAGCAACCGCGGCAGAATCTGGGGCAGCACCGAGCCGTGCCACACGAAGAGCAGCCGCAGCCAATTGTCTTTCTCACGGATAATCATGGGAACGGATACGTCAGGAACCGCTCAACGGCTGACCTAAACGCGCGAAACCACTTGCGCATCTCCGGCAAGGGCAGCATGCTGGGCAACGAGCCCTTCAGCGAGCACGCTGTGATTTTGGGCGTGCAGGGCGGCCGGTTCGGGCTTGTGCGTCGGTGGCCCCTACCACGCAAGACACTGGCCGACTTCGCCATTGCCCGGGTGCGCACAGTTGGCAACCAGCGTGCTGCTAAGGCTTCACAAAGACGTACCTGACCGTTTACATATTGTTAGAAGTTGAGCCAACTATGGCGCTGTTCTGAAGAGTATAGCCCTCCTCGTAAAGCCTTGTGAACAACACATGGAGCTGCTCCACGTTGGCATTTTTGTTTTTATCAAGGGCTGAGACAGGCTTGATTAACTCCGTTCTCCCTGCCCCACGCGTAGCCGTAAGTTCCTGCTGATAAGTCGCTAAAGCCTCTGCTCCCGCAAGTCTATGCAGCCCTGTAAGTCCATCGGATAGCAACGCGCTGGCAGGCCGCAGCCTTGCACCGCACCACCGACTCGCTCCGAGGCACCAATGCCCGTTCATATCATAAGAATTCCGCCTTACGCCCAAAAACAAACCAGCCACTACCGGGGGCGGCAGCGGCTGGATAAAGAAGGCGAACCCAGTTGGCCGAGACTCGCTAGCGGCGATGTGCGGGCTTGGTTTCATAGGAGGTGGTTTTCCGTTCTTCCGTCACCACGGTGGAACGGTCGCCGGAGCCCTTCTCCACGGCATCGGCTTGCTTCTCGAGGTCATGGGCCTTGGCTTCGGCGTCGGCGCGCACCTGCTTGGCGTCGGCGCGGGCACGCTCGGCGTCAGCTTTGGCCTGGGCATCCTGAGCGTCCTGGCGGGCGCTGTCCGCCTGGCGCTGTTTTTCTTGTTCCTGGCTGCAGCCGCCCAGGAGCAGGCCAGCAGCGAGTAGGTACATCAAGCGGTTGTTCATGGTATTGGGGCGCTTTGGGAGGAATGGGAAAAAGATGGCTTGTGTACGCTTACAGGGATGGAAATGTTAATGGTACGGCAGCGTAGCGCCGTGCTCTAGGCCCCGCGGCGAACATGCCCAACCAGTTTCGCCCAAAATAAACCAGCCCCAGCAATAAGCTACAATGGGCCCAGCCTCTGCTGCGCCAGGTTTCGCTTAGCCCACCCCGGTAACTTGTGGGTCCGTTCGTACTTGCTCAGGATTTCCTTTTCGTTGCCTTTGGTATAGCGCGTATAGCGGCTCAGCAATGCTACGGTTCCGCCCAGGCCGGCAAGTACACCTATAGTCGGAAGGGTATTGTCGGATGGCCCACTGTCCAGGTTGCTCAAGGCCGCAACGGCCATAGACACCACCCCCAGGCCCAACGCCACGGGAGCAGCAACAAGCGCCAGACCGCTGGATTTGCGCTTCGTTTGAAACAGGTCTTGCAGCGCGGCCACGGTATCGGCCGCGTTGAGCAAGGGCTGGCTCGCTCCCAACGAAACGGGAGGCGAGGCCTGTTGGGCTAAACCTGGTTTGCTCCAGCCCAGGCAGAGCAACACCAACAGCCAGATTACATTTTTGGAGAATGCCATATGCGCCGAATAAATGCTTGAATATATGAGTTTAACTTTCAATATCCAGCTATCCGGCTTTCAGCCCAACTTCCCCAAAAACAGCTCAACCGCACCCGGGACGGCAGCGGCTGAATGATACGAAAGCGACGAACCAGCCGGCAGCAAACGCGCCCTCCGGATTGGCTCACGCTAGCCTTCGGGCACCACCACGGTGGTCACGTGGCCGGCCACCATCCGCCAGTGCCCGGCCTGCCGGGCCCACACCCGCAGGTAGCGCACCTGCTGGTGAAAGGGCTGCCCAGCCGCGGTGCCTTCCATATCGGCCAGCACGGAGGCCACGGCCGTGGTTTCATTTAGCACCCGCACGAGCTGCTGCAGAGGCCGCGCCGCCGTTATCCGCAGCAGCCCCGACCGGTGCGCTTCCAGGTCTTCGGCTTTGCCGACCAGCCGCCCCTGCATGTCGGCAAACAGCAGGTCGTCGGCCAGCAGCTCGGCCAACGCCGGGACATCGGCGGCCAGTTGGGCTAGGCGCAAGCGCGTCTCCAGTTGCTCGATGCTGGCCAATACGGCCGCCGCCGGGGCGCTCGGGGTTGGGCTGGAAGCAACAGATTTCATGCAATGAATTTAACGACTGCCGCGAACTTGGCTACCTGAAAAATTACCCAACCGCCCCGGCACAGCGGCGCCGATGCATTCCCTCAGGCTACCACCAACCCATATTTGGCCATGATTTTCTGCACCCGGGCCGGGTCGGGTGGGCCGCCGGCTTGTAACAGCGCGCCCAGCTCCCGGAAATAGGCTGGTCCAATACTGGCCGGTGTGAGTACCGTGAGCAGCGTCGCCGTTTCGGAGCCCAGGTTGGCGTGATGGTGCACCACCCCGCGCGGGATAAAGCGCCGGTCGCCGGGCCCAATGGCCTGCAACAAGCCCCCAACGGTGGTGCTCATGGTGCCAGCCAGGCCGTACACCAGTTCGTCTACTTCTTCGTGGTAGTGCGGCGCGGGCACTTTGGCCCCCGGCGGTACCGAGAATTCGAATACCACCATGCGTTCGTCGGTATCGTCGCCATCGAGCAGAAAACGCAGCTCCAGCGCTCCAATGCGGATTATTTCTTTGGGCTCGGTCATGAACTCAATTTACCACCGAGGTCTCCCAAAAACAAACCAGCCGCTCCCGGCGCGGCAGCGGCTGAACGATGCGTCAGTTACTTCCCATGAGTTACCTCTAGGATGCGGCCGTCCCGCTTGCTGATTTCGATGTAGGCCACGCCGCCGTCCATTTCTTTTGGCAGGAAGCCTTCCACTACCCACACGTCTTTGCTGTTTAGCGTAGCCTGATAGGGTTTTTCGCTCAGAACCTTCTTGCCATAAATGGGCAACCAAACGGCCTCAGCAATTCGCTTAGCGGTAACAGCATCAGGCACGAATCCGCTACTTGGCATGAAACTCGGCGATGCGGTGGGCTCTGGTAACGTTGCCTTGGGAGTTTGGGCATTGGCTCTGCTTGCTGCTACTAGCAACGCCGTAACAAGAGAAAGAAAGACTTGCTGCTTCATCCCGCAAGCTACCCCAACCTCCAGTTTAACCACGTGTAGCGGCAGGAGAAAGAGAATCTACATTTTTTTATAGAGCTAATAAGTGCCTTCTTATTGGTTTCTTAGCCGTATTTGGCCTTCGTACTGCTAAGTTTCTAATCAATACTTATTAAGTTTTTTTCCATTTTCTTTCCGATTTTGTTTACTTTGCATAGGTCAAAAAAACAAGCCGCTCAAAGTTGAGCGGCCTGCAATTGAGGTGAAAACAATAAAACAGCAGTGCTTCTGCTACGTTAGATTAGGTCAAGAATCCAGTGAGAAGCATCCCATAGCTTCTTGCATACTTTGACAAAATCGGTGAGGCCGACAACAATCGTCGAACCCCGTTTTATTAGGCGTGGAATATTACGCCAATTGCTCTTTAGCATGGTAGCTGGAGTTTTTGGTTAATGTGTGAGGTCAATAGCCTCGCATTGAACGGAAGGGCGGCAACCCTTCCGTTTTTGCGTTTATACACCCTGCATGGGCACGACACTCAACAATACATGCAGGGAGATTTTATGTCATAGGCAGTTTGGTTTATTAATTAGCAGAGAACGGCAATACAATAATTTGCATACTCTTATGCCCCTATCTTGTCATACTAAGTTAAGGCCTACCACAAGGTATTGTTACCCTTGAAGTAGGCCTCTCTTAACTATTAAACAGTTTACGACCCGCAGGCCTCGCAACCCTCCGGGTTATCCAGCGAGCAGCTCATGTCGCTTTGGTTCTGCTCGACCAGGGCCATCGGCTCCAGGGTTTCGGCGGCTTGCTTTTCCACCGTAAACTTGATGGCGTCGGCGGCCGCTTTGGTGCGCAGGTAGTACATGCCGGTTTTCAGGCCGCGCTTCCAGGAGTGGAAGTGCATGCTGGTGAGCTTGCCGAAGTTCACGTTTTGCACGTGCAGGTTCAGGCTCTGGCTCTGGCAGATGTAGGCGCCGCGGTCGGCGGCCTGGTCGATGATGCGGCGCTGCGAAATCTCCCACACCGTCTTGTACAGGTCCTTGATGTGCTGCGGAATGCGGGCAATGCCCTGCACCGAGCCGTTGGCCGCGATGATTTCCTGCTTCATCTGGTCGTTCCATAGGCCCAGGGCCACCAGGTCTTTCAGCAGGTGCTTGTTCACCACCATAAACTCCCCGCTGAGCACGCGCCGCACGTAAATGTTGCTCGTGTAGGGCTCAAACGACTCGTTGTTGCCCAGAATCTGGGCGGTGCTGGCCGTGGGCATGGGCGCAACCAGCAAGGAGTTGCGAGCGCCGTGCTTCACCACCTCGGCGCGCAGGCTTTCCCAGTCCCAGCGGCCCGAGTCGGGCGTCACGCCCCACAAGTCGAACTGGAATTTGCCCTGGCTCAGCGGCGAGCCGGGGAAGGTTTCGTAGGCCCCGTCCTTGATGGCGAGGTCCTTCGAGGCCGTCATGGCCGCGAAGTAGATGGTTTCGAAAATGTCCTTGTTCAGGCCCGAGGCTTCGTCGCTCTCGAAGGGCATGCGCAGGGCAATGAACGTGTCGGCCAAGCCCTGCACGCCCAGCCCAATGGGGCGGTGGCGGAAGTTCGACTTCTGCGTTTCGGGCACCGGGTAGTAGTTCACGTCAATCACCTTGTTCAGGTTCAGCGTGGCCTGGTAGGTCACCTCGTACAGCTTCTGGTGGTCGAAGGTGGTGTTGCCGGCCTTGTCGGTCACGAGGTAGCGGGGCAGCGCCAGCGAGGCCAGGTTGCACACCGCAATTTCGTCCTTGTCGGTGTACTCAATAATCTCGGTGCACAGGTTGCTCGACTTAATCGTGCCCAGGTTCTGCTGGTTCGATTTGCCGTTGGCGGCGTCCTTAAACAGCATGTAGGGCGTGCCCGTCTCGGTCTGGCTTTCCAGAATGGCAAACCACAGCTCCTGCGCCTTGATGGTGCGGCGGCCGCGGCCCTCGCGCTCGTACTTGGCGTAGAGCTTCTCAAACTCCGGGCCCCAGCTCGTGTCGAGGCCGGGGCACTCGTGCGGGCACATCAGGGTCCAGTCGCCGTTTTCCTCCACGCGCTTCATGAACAGGTCGGGCGTCCACATGGCATAAAACAGGTCGCGGGCGCGCATCTCCTCCTTGCCGTGGTTCTTCTTCAGGTCCAGGAATTCGAAAATGTCGGCGTGCCAGGGCTCCAGGTACACCGCGAAAGCGCCCTTGCGCTTGCCGCCGCCCTGGTCCACGTAGCGGGCCGTGTCGTTGAACACCTTCAGCATGGGCACCAGGCCGTTGGAGTTGCCGTTGGTGCCTTTGATGTAGGAGCCCGTGGCCCGCACGTTGCTCACCGACAGCCCAATGCCGCCGGCGCTCTGCGAAATCAGCGCGCAGTTCTTCAGCGTGTCATAAATGCCGTCGATGGAGTCGTCCTTCATCGTGAGCAGGAAGCAGCTCGACATCTGCGGCTTCGGCGTGCCGGCGTTGAACAGCGTAGGCGTGGCGTGCGTAAACCACCGCTCGCTCAGCAGGTTGTAGGTTTTGATAACCGAATCGATGTCGCTCTTGTGGATGCCCACCGACACGCGCATCAGCATGTGCTGGGGCCGCTCCACCACCTTGCCTTCCAGGCGCAGCAGGTAGCTCCGCTCCAAGGTCTTGAAGCCGAAGAAGTCGTAGTTGTAGTCCCGGTCGTAGATAATGGCCGAGTCCAGGGTGGCGGCGTTCTTATGAATCACCTCCCACACGTCGGTGGCCAGCAGCGAGGCGTTGTCACCGTTCTTGGGGTCTTCGTAGGTATAGAGCCGCTTCATGGTGCTCGAAAACGACTTCGAGGTCACCTTGTGCAGGTTGCTCACCGCGATGCGGGCCGCCAGGATGGCGTAGTCCGGGTGCTTGGTGGTGAGCGAGGCGGCGGTTTCGGCAGCGAGGTTGTCCAGCTCCACGGTCGTCACGCCGTCGTAGATGCCGTCAATCACCTTCTTAGCTACTTCTATCGGCGACACAAAATCCATGTGCAGGCCGTAGCACAGCTTCTCAATACGTGCCGTGACTTTGTCAAACTTCACGGATTCGCGGCGGCCGTCGCGTTTAATTACTAGCATACCGGTAGTGTTTTGGTGTGGGTTTTTCTGTATAAAAAGCAGTCGGCGCTGGGTGGCGCGATGCCAAGTAGCTAAGTGAGATGAGAAAGAGTAGCGGAGAATCCTGCGGAAATCATCGGCCTCGGTTCATTCAATTCCGGAAATTACCTCATCCGTTTTGGGAGGGCAAGCAAAAAATATAGAAGTTTTCCACATGTCCCTTAAACAGGCCGCCCGGCCGCTTTTTTAAAAGCAGGCCGGGCGGCCATCGAATATGCAGCTATCATTACGGTTGAGCTTACTGGCTAGCCGTGGGAGCCGGCGTGGGCTGGCAGGTCATTATCACGCTCACGTCGATGGACTTGGCGATGTTGTTGCGCACCAGCGCCGGGATTTTGATGCGGTAATCGGCCGGGGCCACGGCAAACTTGGAGGTCACCACCAGGTCGTGGTCGCGCAGCTGCAGCGTGCCCGGCACCCGCATCTTGCGCGACACCCCATGAATGGTGAGCTGGCCCTGCACGTACACGGCCTGGGGCCCGCTCCGCAGTTGGGCTTCGTCGGGCACGGTCAGCAGCTTGCCCGTAAAGCGGGCCCGCGGGTACTTCTCCGATTCGGCGTAGTTCTCGTTGAAATGCTCCTGCATCAGGCCGTTCTTAAACTGGAAGTCGCTCATGAGCATAGAGAAAGCCAGCTGCCCGGTGGCCATCTCAAAAATGGCCCCCACCTTCGAGTTCAGCGCCTCAATGTCTTCAAGGGGCGCCGTGGAGAAAAAGGTAACCAGCCCCGTACCCGTGGTGTAGCGCGAAGCCTTGGTCTCCAAAGAGGCGATGAGCCCCGCCGCAGGAGCGGGCACGGTTTGGGCATGCACAGCGGGCACCACGGCCCCCAACCCCAATAAAAAGAGTAAACGGTAGTTCATAGAATGCAATAAGCGGTGGATAAAGTGGCAAGCTAAGAGTTGAGCTAATCTCAACTCTCTTTTTTTAGCCAAGCCGTTGCCTGCATCCGCACATTTATTTCCGTTGCCTCTCCCCTATTTGTCTGCACTCGCCTGTCATGCAGAGCGCAGCGAAGCATCTTATCGCCGCGGAACGAGTCGTCCGAACGTGATAAGATGCTTCGCTCTGCATGACAGATGCCGGGGCAGGCCTCCAAAAGCAATAATTCTTAGAAATCCTCGTCGAGCGAGAATACGTTGTCGTTGCGCTCGCTCATCACGCCAGCCTTCTGGTACTCGGCCACGCGCTTCTCGAAGAAGTTGGTTTTGCCCTGCACCGAAATCATTTCCATGAAGTCGAAGGGGTTGGTGGCGTTGTAGATTTTGCCGCAGCCCAACGACACCAGCAGGCGGTCGGCCACAAACTCGATGTACTGCGCCATCGTCTTGGCGTTCATGCCGATGAGGCTCACCGGCAGGGCGTCGGTCACAAACTCCTGCTCGATGCGCACGGCATCGGCAATGATGGCTTGCACCCGCTCCTCGGGCAGCTTGTTCACGAGGTAGCTGTAGAGCAGGCAGGCGAAGTCGCAGTGCAGGCCTTCGTCGCGCGAAATCAGCTCGTTGGAGAACGTGAGGCCGGGCATCAGGCCGCGCTTCTTGAGCCAGAAAATGGAGCAGAACGAGCCGGAGAAGAAGATGCCTTCCACGGCGGCAAAGGCGATGAGGCGCTCGGCGAAGTTTTCGGAGTTAATCCACTTCAGGGCCCACTCGCCCTTTTTCTGCACGGCCGGCACGGTTTCCAGGGCGTTGAAGAGGTAGTCCTTCTCCTTGGGGTCTTTGATGTAAGTATCAATCAGCAGCGAATAGGTCTCGCTGTGAATGTTTTCCATCATAATCTGGAAGCCGTAGAAGCAGCGCGCCTCGGGCATCTGCACCTCCTGCATGAAGTTCACGGCCAGGTTCTCGTTCACGATGCCATCGGAGGCGGCGAAGAAGGCCAGCACGTGCTTGATGAAGTGCCGCTCGTTGTCGTTCAGGCTGTTCCAGTCTTTTTGGTCCTGCGAGAGGTCAATTTCCTCGGCCGTCCAGAAGGAGGCCTGTGACTTCTTGTAGTACTGCCACACCTCATCGTTTTGGATGGGGAACAGGACGAAGCGGTTGGGGTTTTCGGCGAGGAGCGGCTCCATAAACTTTCGGGGACTTAGTGGTAGGTTTCGTCGAGGAAGGAGGGCAGTCAACTGCCAGCGGCGGGCAGATGTTTGGCTGACGGCTCAGAAAAGCAGCCCGCCTTCCAGGTTCAAATATAGGCTCAACCACGAGGCCGATTGCCACCGTTTTGAGATTGTTTATTCCCTAATTTTTCGCTAAGTCCGGACTTTTTCCCGCGGGTGGCCGCTACGTTTTTTCCGCAGCTCAACCGTAGGATTTCCACCTAAAAAACACTCAAAATCAGCCGCTTTTAATCCACTTTTCCACATTTGGCTTGTGGAAAAGGGCGCTTGTCCCCAAAAAGTAGGGGTGTACGTACGTAGTCTCTGCGTACCCCTCGATATTTTTAACGTGACCGTAATCAAGGCTTCACCCGCCCACGGGCGGTTTTGCGTTGCCACAGCCCGGGCCATCCAATGATGATTAAGAACTTAGGTTTGGATTTGCAAAAGCAAAGCCGTACTTTTGCCTTCCCATTTCAGAAAAACCCGCGAAAGCTGATGTACGCAATTGTCAACATAGCTGGCCAGCAGACCAAGGTTGAGGCCAACAAATTCGTTTACGCTCACAAACTGGCCGGCAACGTCGGTGACACCGTAACGCTGGGCAACGCCCTGCTGACCGATGACAACGGCACCATCACCATCGGTGCGCCCACCCTCGATATCGCCGTAACCGGCACTATCCTCGCTCATGTGAAGGGTGACAAGGTTCTCGTCTTCAAAAAGAAGCGCCGCAAGGGCTACCAGAAGATGAACGGCCACCGCCAGTCGTTTACCAAAGTAATGATTAACAGCATCGGCTAGTCTGGGCTTTTGCTCACGCTACTGATTCCATCTTAAACCAGCCGCTACGGGCCATTTGCCGGTAGCATTAGCTTAAATACCATGGCTCACAAGAAAGGTGTCGGCTCGTCCAACAACGGCCGCGAATCGCATTCCAAACGTCTCGGCGTAAAAATCTTCGGAGGCCAGGCCCTCGTAGCCGGCAACATCATCGTGCGTCAGCGCGGCACCAAGCACCACGCCGGCGAGAACGTAGGCATGGGCAAGGACCACACGCTGTTCGCTCTCGTTGACGGCGAGGTTCAGTTCAAGAAAGGCCGCAAAGACCGTTCTTTTGTAACGGTTATCCCCCGCGAAGTATTCTCGGTACCGGCTTAATTGCTGCCCCGATAAACCAGAAAAGGCTGCTCCGTAAGAGGCAGCCTTTTTCGCGTTTCCCTAAGCGTAATTAGGTGGAAGGCACAGGATGGAGCTGGTACAGCACCGGCTTGCTGGGGCTGGCATCCAGCTCCAGGCTGGTGATTTGAATGTTGAGCAGGTAAAGTCCGTCGGCTACTACGTCGGGTACAAAAATCAGCTCCGTGATGGTAGCGCCGTAGCGGGGCTGTGCGGGGTATTGCCAGAAAGCGTGGTGGGTCAGGAGTTGGCCGGCGTCTTCTTCGCGGTCCACGCTGGGCAGGTCGAGCAGGAAATGCTGCACGCCGTGCTCTACTAGGAAATGCGCTAATGCCGGCTCCACGTACGTGGGGTTGGTACCGGAATACTGACGGTGGCGCTTGGCGGGGTCGTTGGGCAAGGTGCGCAGCACCAGGGCCTCGGGCATGGACCGGTCTGGCTGGGTGGCCAGGGCGGCTTGCACATCGGCCAGCATCACCACCTGGTCGCCGTTGGGCTGGGGGCGCGGGGCCACGCTCACCAGCCGGGCCACAAACAGGAAGCGGCGCAGGCATTGGTTGAGCGTTACGGCCGGGTCGGGAGAGATGTGGCCGTAGCATTCGGTATGGGTGCCGTTGCCGTGGGGCGTCACGTGTACGCGCTGGTAATTGGTGCTGCCGCCCTGCGCCACGCTGCCCACAAAGCTGCCCACCCGAATGGTGTCGAACTGCACGGGCTCGGCCCAGAAGCAGTTCACCTGGTCCTTGCCGGGCGCCAGGGGCAAGGAAATGTCAATGGGCGCGGCGGGGTCGAAGGAATAAGTGCGGCCGGCGTAAGGGTAAGTAGGAAGCATGCCGGACTGCGTGTGGAGGGAAAGAGAAAGGGAAAGAATGGCTTAATGCGCGCCGGCTGTCATGCTGAGGAATCTCAAGCATCTCGCTCACGCCATTTGTCATGCAGAGCGCAGCGAAGCATCTTATCGCCGCTGAACGAATCGTTATAGCGTGATAAGATGCTTCGCTGCGCTCTGCATGACAGACGAGTTGACTACTACTGACTGAGGTAGAGATACTTCGCTGCGCTCTGCATGACTGTTAGCCGTGCCCGGGTAAGCGTCAGCTTAGCGCGCTGCGCAAGTTACAGCGGGGGCACTCTTGGCGCTAGCCCTTTTGGGGCTCCTCGGCTGCGGCTAGGCGGTTGAGAATACTGCTGATTTGCGCAGCGTGGCTGACAATCATAAAGTGCCCGCCGCCGGCAATTGGATAGTCAACGGGCGCGGTGCCGGCGGGCAGCAGCCGGTCGTAGGTGCCGTGGATGCGGATGGCCCGGCCCACGCCGGTGCTGTCCCAGCCCAGGAGCCGGGCAATGGCCCATTGGGCAAAAACCGGGTCCGTATCGCCGATGATTTGGTGGAGCAGCGTGTACTCCTTCCCGTTTTTAGCCCCGAAAAACCATTGGGCCAGGCGCGGCGCCAGCTTCAGCAGCTGCGGCGGCACTACTCGGTACAGCCGGGTGGCCCGGGCCAGGCGGAGCAGTGGCGGCAGCTGCCGGGTATTGGCCAGGCTGGATATCAGCACCACTTGGGCCTGCGGGCGCAGCTTGGCCACTTCCAGCGCCAGCAGGCCACCGAAGGAAATGCCGACCAGCCAGCAGGCCTGCTCCACTGGCACGGACGCCGCGAGCCGGGCAGCGTAGTGCGGCAAGGATTCGTCGGGGGTTTCGGGGGCCAGCCAGTGCAAGAGGTGCACCTCGCCCCGCAAGTGCAGGAATTGCAAGACCCGCTCATCGGCCCCCAGCCCGGGAATCAGGTAAAAGACCGGAGGCGAAGCAGCCATATGCAACAGGCAGTAGCGACCGGGGCCGGCTTAGGTATCAATTCGCACGAACACGCCTTCGAGGTAAAAGATGTTATGGGGCTGGGGGTCGTCGGCGCCTTCTTCGTCTTCGGTCTCATCGTCTTCGGTGGCGGGGTAGGTCACCGAGAGTTTCAGAGCCACGCTGGGCAGCGGCACGGGCGGCTTCTCATCGGAGCTGTACTCGAGCAGGGCAGGCCATTCTTCGGCCGCCAGCGCTTCGGCCACCTCCTCCTGCAGGTCGTCGGCCCGGGTGTGGGCCAGGCTCAGGAGCGTGTCCAGGGCTTTGAAGGGCAGGGCGAGGTGGAAAAAGTGGGTGTCGCTGTCGAAAAGCGTGGTGGCCCACACGGTCACGTCGTCGGTGTTGTCGAATACAATGGCCACAATGTGAATCTGCTCCACGAAGAAGTCGGCTTCGTCGGCAATGCTGTCACTCAGAAGTTTCATGCGGCTACGGCAGGGGTTTGGAACAGCTCCAGCGTGATGTGGTCGGCCAGGAGTTTGCCCGCGTCGGTCAAGGTAAGGACTTCGCCGGAGATGCGCGCCCAGCCGTTGGCCTGCAGCTCGGCGAGGTAGACGGCGCGGGTGGCCAGCAGGTCGAAGCCGTGCGCGGTGCGCAGGTGGGCCAGGTCGCAGCCCCGGGCCGTGCGCAGCGTGGTGAGCAGGTACTCGTTGGCCCGGTCGGTGGCGGTGAGGGCGTCCACGGTCACGGGCACTTCGCCGCGTTCGAGCACGGCGGCCACGTACTGGGGGTTATTGGCCAGGGTAAACTGGCGGTTGTGGCCGTCGTAGCTGTGGGCGCTGGGGCCCAGGCCCAGGTAGGGCACGCCGCGCCAGTAGTTGCCGTTGTGGCGCGACTCGCGGCCGGGCTGGCAGAAATTGCTGATTTCGTATTGCTCGTAGCCGTGGGCGCGCATGGCCGCCAGCAGCATTTCAAACTGGGTGGCCACAAATTCATCGGGCGCGGGCTTGAAGGTGCCCTTCTGCAGCCGGTGGCCGAAGGCCGTGCCCGGCTCGATGGTGAGCGCATACGCCGACACGTGGGGCACGCCCAAGGCAAACGCATTGGCCAGGTCAGCTTCCCAGATGTGGTGGCCGGGCGCGGGCACGCCGTAAATCAAGTCGATGGAAATGTTCTCGAAGCCCGCGTCCTGCGCGCGGCGCACCGCCGTGGTCGATTCTTCGGCGGTGTGGGCGCGGTTCATCATGCGCAAGTGCGGCTCGTAGAAGCTCTGCAGCCCGATGCTGAGGCGGTTTACCGAGGCCTGCTGCAGCTCGTGCAGCTTGGCGGCACTCAGGTCGTCGGGGTTGGCTTCGAGCGTGATTTCGGCCCCGGGCAGCACCGCGAAGTGGCGGTGGATGGCCGTGAAAATCTGGTCCAGCTCGGCCGCGGTGAGCAGCGACGGTGTGCCACCGCCGAAGTAAATGGTTTCGAGAGAAGTATTGGGGCCGAGGTAGTCGCGGCGCAGCTCAATTTCGCGCACTATGGCCTCCACTAGTCGGCTTTTCAGGCCCAGCGAGGTGCTGAAATGAAAGTCACAGTAGTGACAGGCTTGCTTGCAAAAAGGAATGTGGAGGTAGAGGCCGGCCATAGAAACGCAAACGCGGGGCACCAGCCCTCGCACGAGTAGCCTACGGAACACCGATTCCTTGCCCGTCGTGCAATGCCGCGAGCCACAAAGGTAGACGCCGCGCAGAGAGCCTTCCCTTATGCTTAGCTATGGGCGGCTTTTATCGGCTGGGTCCGGGAGCTGGGGCCGGGTACGGCATCAGGCCATAAGGCATGGCAGCCAAGAATAGCACCCCGCCCACTTACCTTAGTCAGCCCAACCAGATGGTTTACCAATACTGTTGGGAAGCTGCTCTTCTACTTGCCCCGCATGAAATCACTGGCTGCTACGCTTGCACGGCCCCGTACTTGGTTGGGCCAGGCCCTCGGGTTGCTGCTGCTTCTGGCCGGTAGCTGCACTGCGCCGGCACCGAAGCCCTACCGCGTGGGCTTCTCGCAGTGCACCACTGGCGACGCCTGGCGGCAGGCCATGCTGGCGGGCATGAAGAAGGAGCTCAGCTTTTATCCGCAGGTCCATTTCCAGATGAAGGATGCGCACGACAACAGCGCCCTGCAGCAACGGCACATCCAGGAGTTTTTGAACGAAGGCGTTGACCTGCTGATAGTATCGGCTAACCAGGCCGAGCCCATTACGCCCATTGTGGAGGAGGCCTTCAACCGGGGCATTCCCGTGGTGATACTGGACCGCCGCACCACTTCCAAGCTCTACACGGCTTACGTGGGCGGCAACAACCTGGAAGTGGGCCAAACGGCCGGCAACTACGCCAGCAGCCTGCTCCACCAGCAGGGCAACGTGCTGGAAGTGCTGGGCGCCGCCGGCGCATCGCCGGCCGTGGACCGGCACCGCGGGTTTGTGCAGGGCCTGGCCACGTACCCGGGCATGCACCTCGTGGCGCAGGTGCAGGGCGACTGGAAGCGGCCATCGGTGATACGGGCGCTGCCGGCCGTGCTGCGGGCCCACCCCGAGGTGAACCTGATTTTTGCCCACAACGACCGGATGGCACTGGGCGCCTACCAGGTGTGCAAGCAGCTGGGACTGGACCGGCGCATTCGAATAATCGGCGTAGACGGCCTGGCGGGGCCGCAGGGCGGCATCCAGCTGGTGCAGGACAAGGTGCTCACGGCTACGCTGCTGTACCCGCCGGGCGGCGAAGAGGCCATTCGCACCGCCATGAAGATTCTGCAAAAGCAGCCCTACGAGAAGGAAAACATTCTCAGCACCATGGTCATCGACTCGACCAACGTGCTGACGATGAAGATGCAAACCGAGAAGTTGGCCAGCCAGCAGCAGGACATTCAGCGGCAGCAGCGCGTGCTTCAGGCCCAGCTAGCAACCTACACCAGCCAGCAAATTGTGCTGTACATATTGGCCGCGGCCCTGCTGGGCGCCCTGGTGCTGGGTGTGGTGTTGTGGCGGGCTTTCCAGGTCAACCGCCGCATCACGCGCAAGCTGGCGGGCCAAAACGAGGAAATCCGGACCCAGCGCAACCAGATTCAGGCGCTGGCCGAGCAGGCACGGGTCGAAACCGAAGCCAAGCTGCGCTTCTTCACCAATTTCTCGCACGAGCTGCGCACCCCGCTCACCCTCATCATGGGCCCGGTAGAAGAGCTGCTCACCAATGGCGCCGACCTCTCCGCGGCCCAGCGGCACGACTTGGGCCTGGTGCGGCGCAATACCCAGCGCCTGCTGCAGCTGGTGAACCAGCTTCTGGACTTTCGCAAAATCGACGTGGGCAAAATGCCGGTGCGCGCCACCGAAGGCAACGTGGTGGCCTTCGTGCGCGACATCATGGACGTGTTTGAGAAGCCCGCCCGGCAGCGCGGCATCAGCTTGCGTTTTTTGCCCGCCGAGCCCAGCATTAGGCTGTGGTTCGACGTTAATATTCTGGACAAGGTCATTTTCAACCTGCTGTCTAATGCCTTAAAGTTCACGCCCGAGCGCGGGCAAATCACCGTCAGCATTCAGCCGCTGCCGGCTGAGGGCCAGGTGCGCATCAGCGTAGAAGACACGGGCCGCGGCATCAGCGAGCAGGACCGCGCACACATCTTCGAGTGGTTTTACCAGGGGCAGCAGGGAGTAGCCAAGGGCTCGGGCATGGGGCTGGCCCTGTCGATGGGGTTGGTACGGCTCCACCAGGGCGAGCTCACCTTCACAAGTACGCCGGGTCAGGGTAGCACTTTCACCGTGACCCTGCCGCAGGAGCTGCCGGCCAGCATGCGCAGCACCGAAGCGCCGGTGCCTGCCCTCGCCTTGGCCGAAGAGGAACTGGGGCTCTCCGTGGCGGAAGACTCGCCGATAGCCCGCCGCCCCGGCAAAGACAGCAAGGCCCTGGTGCTGGTCATTGAGGACAATTTAGAGGTGAATGCCTTTCTGGCCCAGAAGCTCCGTCCCCACTTCCAGGTGCAGACCGCCACCGACGGAGCCACGGGCCTGCGCCTGGCTGCCGACACCATTCCCGACCTGATTGTGTGCGATGTGATGCTGCCGGAAATAACCGGCCTGGAGGTGGTAGCCCAGCTCAAGGGCGACTGGCGTACCTCGCACATTCCAGTGGTGCTGCTCACGGCGCGCAGCGCGCCGGAGCAGCAGGTGGAAGGCGTGCAGGCTGGCGCCGACCTCTACCTCACCAAGCCGTTCAACCCCACCTTCCTGCTCGAGAACCTGCGCACCCTGCTCAGCAACCGCGACCGGCAACGGGAGCATTTCCGGCGCGAGCTGTCGGTGGACACGGCCACCGTAGCGCCGCAGCGCGTGGACCAGAAATTCCTGTCCGACCTCACGGCCATTGTCGAGGCTAACCTGGGCAATGCCAAACTGAGCGTGGAGGACGTAGCCCGCAGCCTGGGCACCTCGCGGGTGCAGCTCTACCGCAAAACCAAGGCTCTGCTGGGCACGGGCGTTACCGACTTTATTCAGGACATCCGCCTGACCAAAGCCCGGCAGCAGCTGCTCAACCCCGAGCTCAATATTGCCGACGTGGCCTACCAGCTCGGCTTTGCCTCGCCCTCGTACTTCTCGGCCAGCTTCAAGGCCAAGTACCGCATCTCGCCTTCGGAGTTCCGGGCACTGCACACGACGCCTAGCGTCTGAACCAAATCTGACAGAGAAGTATCAGGAGTGATAGCCACGCTGTTGCCGAGGGAATACTCACGCGCATAATCTATTGGCTATCAGTCTATAAAACTGTTTGCTGTGGGTGAGCGAATTGTGATACTATTTGGGTGAATTGGGCTAACTCCTGCTCTCGGTCATCGGCCACCTTTGGGCCATGAAGCTGCCGTGCCCACTTCCTGCTTTTCCTGCCCTCGCTCCTCCGGCCTCCGCGCCGGCCGCCACCCCCAATCGTTTCCGGGTGGCTTTGGCAGGGAGCGCCACGCAGAAAACTGAGCTAACCCGAGGGGCGGGCACGCGGCTGCCACACGAGTATTTCCCACCTATCATTTCTATTTCCATGCGAAAGAGTGTACTCCTGGCGCGCCAGCTTTTGCTGCCGACGCTGCTCGCCACCGGGCCGTTGCTGGCCGGCGCGAGCCCCAATGAAACCGCCCCACCGGCGCTCGCGTTGGCCAGCGCCGCCCTGGCCGACCGCCCCATCACGGGCCGCGTGACCGATGAAAAGGGCGAAGGCCTGCCCGGCGTCACGGTACTCGTGAAGGGCACTGAGTTGGGCACCTCCACCGGGCCTGATGGCAGCTTCGCCCTGACTGTACCCGACGGCGCCACGCTGGTGCTCTCCTTCGTGGGCTATAAGACGCAGGAGGTGGCGGTAGGCAGCCAGGCCACCGTGGCCGTGCAGCTGGCCACCGACGCCAAGGCCCTGGACGAAGTGGTGGTAACCGGCTACCAGACCCAGCGCAAGGCCGACCTGACCGGGGCCGTATCGGTTATCAAAGTGGACGAGGTGAAGGACATGGCCTCCAACGACGTAACCCGCAACCTGCAGGGCCGCGTGCCCGGCGTGAACATCACCACCGATGGGGCGCCGGGCAGCGCGGCCACGGTGCGCATTCGCGGCTTCGGCACGCTGGGCAACAACGACCCGCTGTACGTGATAGACGGCATCCCAACCAAGGAGGGCATCAACCAGATAAACCAGAACGACATCGAGAGCATTCAGGTGCTTAAGGACGCTTCGGCGGCCAGCATCTACGGCTCGCGGGCCGGCAACGGCGTGATTATCATCACCACGAAGAAGGCCAAGAAGGGCGCCACCCAGGTCAACTTCTCCACTTTCTTCACGGTGCAGAAACCGGGACCGCACATCCAGATGCTCAACACGCTGGACTACGGCAAGGTGTACTTCCAGGCCGCTGCCAACGACGGAGCCACGCCCAGCCTGCCGTACTACAACTTTCGGTCGCACCTCGACGCCAGCGGCCGCCGGGTGCTCGACCAGGTGGTGCTGCCCGACTTCATCGACGCGGAGAAGACGATGCGGCCCGCCGACACCGACTGGTTTAAGCAGACGCAGCAGGATGCCCTCATTCAGTCTTATAACCTGAGTGTGAGCAGCGGCGGCGAGCGGGGCAGCGCGCTGTTTTCGGTGAGCTACTACGACAACAACGGCACGCTGAAATACACCGGCCTGAACCGCTTCACGGCGCGCCTCAACACCGATTACAATTTCTTCGGCGGCAAGCTGAAGGTGGGCGAAAACCTTACCCTGGCCAAGAGCCAGCAGGCGCAGTACGACCTGGGCCTGGTGCGCGACCGCAGCAGCCAGCTGCCGTCCATCGTGCCGGTGCACACCGTGGACGGCGTGGGCTGGGGCGGCCCCGTGGCCGGTATGAGCGACCGCGACAACCCGCTGCGCCTGCTCACGGACAACCAGCAGAACCGCTCCAACACGGGGCGGGCCTTCGGCAATGTCTTTGCCGATGCCGAGCTCCTGAAAGGGCTGCACCTGCGCACCAGCTTTGGCCTCGACTACAGCCTGTACAAATACACCGAGCTGTACAAGACGTTTAAGGCCGGCTTCCTGTCGAACCAGGACAACCGGGTGACCAACCACGAGAGCTTCGGCGGCAACTGGGTGTGGCAGAACACCCTGAACTACAACCTCAACTTCGGAGACAAGCACCAACTGGACCTGCTGGCGGGCACCGAGCGCATCAGCTACCATTCCGAAAGCACCTATGCCTCGCGTACCAACTTCGCCAGCGAGGACCCGAACTATGTAGTGCTGGATGCCGGCTCGGCCAACAAGGACAACGGCGGCTCGGCCACGGCCTACCGGCTGGCGTCGTACTTCGCCAAGGTCAACTACTCGTTTGCCGATAAGTACCTGGCCTCGGCCACCATTCGCCGCGACGGTTCCTCGCGCTTTGGCGCGGACAACCAGTTTGGCGTGTTCCCGGCCCTCTCGGTGGGCTGGCGCCTGAGCGAGGAAGGCTTCCTTAAGAACAATGCGCCCTTTATCTCGGACCTGAAGCTGCGCGCCGGCTGGGGCCAGACCGGCAACCAGGACATTGCCAACTTCGCCGCCCGCGGCCTCTACCAGTCGCTGCTGGGTACGCTCGACCCCAACTTCGACTACGACCACGGCACGGCCTACGACATCTACGGCAACAACACGGCCCTGCCCTCGGGCTACCGCCGCGTGCAGCGCGCCAACCCCAACCTGAAGTGGGAAACCACCACCCAGACCAACGTAGGCGCCGATTTTGGCTTCCTGGATAACCGGCTCACCGGCTCGGTCGACTACTTCGTGAAGGACAGCAAGGACATCCTCGTGAACCTGCCCTACGCGGCGGTGATAGGGGAAGGCGGCGACAAATTCGTGAACGGCGCCTCCATCCGGAACAAGGGGTGGGAGTTCCTGCTCGGCTATCAGAATAAGCTGGAAAATGGCGTGACGTACAACCTCACCGGCAACGTTTCGACCTACCGCAACAAGCTCACTTTCCTGCCCACCGAAGTTATTAACGCCTATGGCGGCAACGGCCAGGACGTGACCCGGCTGGGCCACTCCATCAACGCCACCTACGGCTACGTGGCCGATGGCCTGTTCCAGACCGCTGCCGAGGTGAGCGGGGCCCCCACGCAGGTGGGCGCCGCCCCCGGCCGCATCCGCTACAAGGATTTGAACGGCGACGGCAAGGTCAACAACTTCGACCAGACCTGGATTTCGGAAGGCGTGCCCAACTTCAACTACGGCCTCAACCTGGGCGCTGGCTACAAAGGCTTCGACCTGCAAATCTTCCTGCAGGGCGTGCAGGGCTTGTACTCCTACAACAACTCCAAATTCCGGACGGACTTTGCCTCGCTGGCCTCCGGCGAAAACTGGGGCACGCGCTTGCTCGATGCCTGGACGCCCACCAACACGGGCTCCTCCATTCCGGCCGCTACGCTCATCAACTCCAACAACGAAGGCCGCTCCTCGACCTACTTCATCGAAAATGCTTCATATCTGAAGCTGCGCAACATTCAGCTGGGCTACTCGCTGCCGGCTGGCGTGGTGAGCAGAATCAAGCTGCAGGGGGTGCGTGTGTACGTGCAGGGGCAAAACTTCCTGTTGCACAAGAGCAGCGAGTTCACCGGCCCCGACCCGGAGGTGACCAACTACCAGTACCCGGTGCCGCGCATTTTCACCACCGGCCTCAACGTTTCCTTCTAACGATTTGCTAGCGCTTATTCCCATGAAAATCTTCAAATCCAGCGTGCTGGCGCTTTCGCTCCTCACGTTCTCCTTTGGCTGCTCCGATAAAAAATTCCTCGACGTGCCACCCACCGGCGTGCTCGCCGACGAGGACCTGAACACGCCCGCCAACATCGAGAAGCAGGTCATCGCGGCCTATTCGCAGCTCGGCAACGACGTGTACCGCACGCCCTACACCTCCATGTGGCCCTACGGCAACATCCGGGCCGGCGACGCCTACAAGGGCGGGGGCGGCACGGCCGACGTGGACGCCTTCCACTTCTACGAAACCTTCTCATTCAACCGCCCTGACATCGGCAATACGGACGAGCTGTGGTTCCTGCTCCACATCGGCGTGTCGCGGGCCAACGATGCCCTGCGCCGCCTGGCGGTGGTGAGCGACGCGGCCATGCCCAACAAGGCCATCCGGCAGGGCGAGGCGCGGTTCCTGCGCGGCCATTTCTACTTCCTGCTGAAGGAGCTGTTCAAGCGCGTGCCCTACATCGACGAGACCGTGCCCACTGAGCAGTACGCGGAGGTATCGAACGTGGCCCTGACCAACGACCAGCTCTGGGGCAAGATTGCCGACGACTTCCGCTTTGCGGCGGCCAACCTGCCCGCTACCCAGCCCGAAATCGGCCGCGCCACCAAGTCGGCCGCCCAGGCTTACCTGGCCAAAACTGTGCTCTACCAGGCCTACACCCAGAGCGACAACAACGCCGTGACCGGCATCGACCAGGCCAAGCTGCAGGAAGTAGTGTCGCTGGCCGACCAGGTGATTAGCTCCGGCAAGTACTCGCTGCACCCCGACTTCGCCACCAACTTCCTTACCGTGGGCGACAACGGCCCGGAGTCGGTGTTCGCCATCCAGTTTTCGCGCAATGACGGCACCCCCAAGGGCCGCACCGACCGCGGCAACGAGCTCAACTACCCCATGAACCCCGACTACGGCTGCTGCAGCTTCCACCAGCCCAGCCAGAACCTGGTGAACGCCTTCAAAACCGACGCCCAGGGCCTGCCGCTTTTCACTACGTTCAATAACAGCGACCTGCGCGCCGAAACCCCGGCTGATTTCCAGACCAATACCGTCGACCCACGCCTCGACCACACCGTGGCCATCCCCACGCACCCCTACAAGTACGACCCCACGTTCATCTTCCAGAATTCGTGGGTGCGGGTGCCGGGCATCTACGGCTACTTCATGTCGATGAAGGAGAACGTGCTGCCCTCGGACCCCAGCTTCCAGAAAAACCCACCCTTCATGAGCACTTCGAAAAACTGGACCATCATCCGCTACGCCGATGTGCTGCTTTGGAAGGCCGAAGCCCTCATTGAGCTGGGCCGCCAGGCCGAAGCTCTGCCCATTATCAACCAGATTCGCCAGCGCGCCCAAAACAGCACCGGCCGCCTGAAAACCAGCGCCGGCCAGCCCATCTCCAACTACCGCATCGGCCTCTACCAGCCCGCCCAGTGGACGCAGGCCTACGCCCGCGAAGCCCTGCGCTTTGAGCGCCGCTTGGAGTTCGCCCTCGAAGGCTACCGCTTCTTCGACCTCACCCGCTGGGGCATCGCCGCCAGCTACCTTAACACCTACATCGAGACCGAGAAAACCAAGCGCCAGTACCTGCAAACGGCCCACTTCACGGCCGGCCGCGACGAGTATATGCCGATTCCGCTTAATCAAATCAACTTTAGCAAAGGTCTCTACAAGCAGAATACAGGCTGGTAGTTTTCCATAAAAGCGTCATACCAAGCGGCATCTGCTATGCTCAGGCACGAAGCATTTTTCGGGTTCACGCTGCCTAAAGTATAGAAGAGCAGGCGCGAGAAGATGCTACGCTCGGCATGGCGTTCATACATTCTAAAAATCAAGGTTATTCCCTTAAGCTATTCCCTCGTGAAAAACCGCAACGTATTCTTCTGGTCCATGGTCGTCGCGCTGGGCGGCTTCCTGTTCGGCTTCGATACGGCCGTCATCTCCGGCGCTGAAAAGGCCATTCAGCAGCTGTGGCACCTGAGTGCCGTAGAGCACGGCTTCACCATTGCCATTGCCCTGATTGGCACCGTGTTCGGCGCCATCTTCGGGGGCATTCCTTCTGATAAGCTGGGCCGGCGCAAGACCCTGGTGTTCATCGCCATCCTGTACCTGGTGTCGGCGCTGGGCGCGGCGCTCACCAGCAGCTGGGGGCTGTTTGTGGTGTTCCGGTTCCTGGGCGGGCTGGGCGTGGGCGCGTCGTCGGTCACGGCGCCGCTCTACATCTCCGAGGTATCGCCGCCGGCGGTGCGGGGCCGCATGGTGGGCATGTTCCAGTTCAACATCGTGTTCGGAATCCTGGCCGCGTACCTCTCCAACTACCTGCTGGCGGGCACCGGCGAGCACGACTGGCGCTGGATGCTGGGCATTCAGGCCGTGCCGGCGCTGGCGTTTTTCCTGCTCCTGTTCCGCATTCCCGAAAGCCCCCGCTGGCTGCTGGGCCAGGGCCGCACCGAAGAAGGCCGCCAGGTGCTGCGGCTCATCAACGCCGACACGGCCGACGAGGACGTGCGCAATATCCTGACCACCAATGCGGCCGACGAGGCCGAGAGCAGCTCCCTGTTTGCCCGGGCCTACCGCGGGCCGGTGCTGCTGGCCATGCTGTTTGCGGTGTTCAACCAGGTGTCGGGCATCAACGCCATTATCTACTATGCGCCGCGCATCTTCGAAATGACGGGCCTGGGCAAGGGTTCGGCATTGCTGTCGTCGGCCGGCCTAGGACTGGTCAACTTCGCTTTCACGTTGCTGGCCATGAACTTCATTGACCGGTTTGGGCGGCGCAAGCTCATGCTCATCGGCTCGGTGGGGCTGATTGCCACGCTGGCCTTGGTGGCCCGGGCTTTCTACACCGAGCAGTTTGGGGGCATGCTGGTGCCGGTGCTGCTGTTTGTGTACATCGCCTTCTTTGCGTTCTCCCAAGGGGCGGTCATCTGGGTGTTTATCTCCGAAATTTTCCCCAACAACGTGCGGGCGAAGGGCCAGGCACTGGGCAGCTCCACCCACTGGGTGATGGCCGCGGTTATCGCCTTCACGTTCCCGTGGTTTGCCGAGCACCTGGGCGGCGGGCACACCTTTGCCTTTTTCGCGGCCATGATGGTGCTGCAGCTCGTATTTGTGTGGCGCTTCATGCCCGAAACCAAAGGCACTACTCTCGAGCAATTGGAGAAAACCCTGGTTGTTCACTAACTCATTAATTGCACGATATTTATGCAACCAAGAATCGTCTGTTTCGGCGAAACGCTCTGGGACGTTTTGCCATCGGGGAAGCAGCCCGGAGGCGCCCCCTTCAACGTAGCCGTGCACCTGCACCAGTTGGGCCAGTCGGTGGCGCTCATCAGCCGCGTGGGCGACGACGACCTGGGCGCCGAGCTGCTCGCCTTCCTACAGCAGCGCGGCCTGAGCACGGACTACGTGCAGCGGGGCCAAACCCACCTCACCGGCGTGGTAAAAGCCAACATAGGCGACCGCAACGAGGTGGTGTACAAGATTGTGCAGCCCGTGGCCTGGGACTACATTCAGTACGAAGACCGGCTGAGTGAGCTGGTAGCCCAGGCCGATATGCTGGTTTTCGGCAGCCTGGCCGCCCGTACGCCCGCCACCCGCGAAACCCTGTACCGGCTGCTGCCCCAAGCAAAGTTTCGCGTGTTCGACGTGAACATGCGCCCGCCGCACTACACCCGGCCCGTGGTGCAGTACCTGCTGGAGCACAGCGACCTGGTGAAGATGAACCATCACGAGCTGGCCGAAATTCTGGAGTGGTTTGGCAAAAGCGCCGACGACGATTCGGCGCTGGAGTGGCTGGCTACGCGCTTCAGCCTGCAGGCCGTGTGCGTGACGCTCGGGGCCGACGGCGCCCTGCTCTGGACCGGCGGCCGGCTGTACCGCAGTGCCGGCTTCCCGGTGGAAGTGACGGACACCATCGGCAGCGGCGATGCCTTTCTGGCGGCGCTGCTCACCGGCTGGCTGGCCGGCCAACCGCCGCAGGAGTGCCTGCAGTTTGCCTGCGCCACCGGCGCGTTGGTGGCCACATTTCAGGGCGCCACGCCCCTTATCACCCCCGCCGACGTGGCCGCGCTGCGCCAGGCGCACGCGGTGTCCTCTCCCTCTTAAGCTCTCCCCGCTCTTCCTCCCTCCTCGCTCCCATGAAAAAACTTTTCCTACTGGCGCTTAGCGTCCTTGGCCTGATTCATACCAGCGCTGCCCAAACAGCAGCACCCGCCCCAGCGCCCACCCCGCAGTACCGCCCGGCCTACCACTTCAGCCCCGCCGCCCACTGGATGAACGACCCCAACGGCATGGTGTATTACCAGGGCACGTACCACCTGTTTTTCCAATATTATCCTGATGGGATGGTGTGGGGACCCATGCACTGGGGCCACGCCACCAGTGCCGATTTGGTGAGCTGGAAAGAGCAGCCCATTGCCCTGTACCCCGATAGCCTGGGGTACATATTCTCCGGCAGCGCCGTGGTGGATGCCAAGAACACCACCGGCTTCGGCAAAAACGGGCAAGTGCCGCTGGTGGCTATCTTCACGCACCACGACCCTAAGGGCGAGAAAAAAGGCACCGATACTTTCCAAAACCAGAGCCTGGCCTACAGCCTCGACGCGGGCAAAACCTGGACGAAGTACGCCGGCAACCCCGTGCTGAAGAACCCCGGCATCCACGACTTCCGTGACCCCAAAGTGAGCTGGAACGAAGTGGCGAAGAAGTGGGTGATGACTCTGGCCACCAAGGACAGAATTACCTTTTTTTCATCGCCTAACCTCAAGGAATGGACCAAGGAAAGCGAGTTTGGCCAGAAGCTGGGCGCCCACGGCGGCGTATGGGAATGCCCCGACCTGTTCCCGATGACGCTGAACGGCAAAACCTACTGGGTGCTGCTGGTGAACCTGAACCCCGGCGGCCCCAACGGCGGCTCGGGCACGCAGTACTTCGTCGGCAACTTCGACGGCAAGACCTTCACCCCGCTTACCACCGACACGAAATGGGCCGACTATGGCCCCGACGACTACGCCGGCGTCACGTTTGCCAACACCGGCAACCGGCGCATTTTCCTGGGCTGGATGAGCAACTGGGAATACGCCAACCAGGTGCCCACGGCGCCCTGGCGCAACGCCACCACCGTTCCGCGCGAGCTGGGGCTGCAGCAGGTAGGCGCGCAGCTTTACCTCACCTCGCAACCCGCCAAGGAAGTGGCCCGGCTATTCCCCGCAGCCACGACGCTGAAAGACGTGGTAGTCAAAAAGGAAATTGACCTCACGCCCCGGCTGAAAAACGTCGGCGACAAGTTCCAGCTGAAAATCAGCACCCGGCAGCTGGCCAGCTTCTCGGTGGTGCTAGCCAACGGCAAAGGCGAAGCGGTGGTCATCGGCTACGACAAACCGACCAATAAATACTATATCGACCGGACCAAAGCGGGCCGCACGGACTTCAGCCCCAAGTTTGCGGGCCGCCACACGGCCCCGCGCCTGGCCAAAACGACCGAGGCCGACCTCACGCTGCTGGTGGACGCCACCTCGGTGGAGGTGTTCGCCGACAAAGGCCTGACGGTGATGAGCGAGCTGTTTTTCCCGACCCAGCCGCTTTCGAAGCTGAAGCTGCAAGCCACCGGCAACTTCACGGTGCAGGAGTTGAGCTACGCCAACCTGGCTCCAAAGCCCAGCAGCAGCGCCGCGGGCTTGGGCGGCAGCAAGTAGCAGCCCCGAAAGGCAGGCAGCCGGCTTGCTCCTGGGTTTATCTTCGGGAAATTAAACGCAGGCTTTCGCGTTATCGCCCCGCATGTCTATCCGGTTTCTACAGTGCTGTTTGGGAATGCTGCTCCTGAGCGGCCTGGCGGGGCGGCCCGGCGCGCGGGCTCAAACCCCGGCACTGGACCCTAACGTGCCCAACCAGCCGGCCCTGGCCACGCCTCCCCTGCCGCCGGTGGTCGCGCCTGCCACGGCCGCCGCGACGCGCCGGGCTCTGGCCCACCCGCGCGTGCTGCTGCTCGACGCCGAAGCCGCCGACCGGCCGCTGCTGCGCCGCTACAAAGTGCGCGCAACCGTGCCCGACTCCCTCGCCGCCCTGCGCGAAGTGCGCGACCTGGTGCTGGGCCTGCAGGCCGATGCCTACCTCACGGCCTCGGCCGATACCATGCGCTGGAGCCGCGACACCGTGCGGGTGGGCCTCTACGTGGGCCAGCCGTTTCGCTGGGCCTACCTGCGCAACGGCAACCTCGGCGACGGCCTGCTTACCCGCGCCGGGTACCGCGAGAAGTTCTTCCAACACAGTGCGTTCCTGCCCGCCGACTGGGCCCGGCTGCAGGAGCGAATTCTGATAGAAGCCGAAAACCAAGGCTTCCCCTTCGCCACGGTGGGCCTCGATTCCATTCAGCTCAACGACCACGACATTGCCGGCCGGGTGGTGCTGAAACGGGGCCGCGTGGTGCTCTTCGACTCGCTGCAGATAGTGGGCAACACCAAGACCAAGAAGCGCTTCCTCACCAAGTATCTCCAGATTTTCCCCAATCAGCCCTTCAGCCAGCAGCGCGTGGCGGCGGCGGCCCAGCTGCTGCGCCAACTGCCCTACGTGCGGCTGCGCGCCGAGCCCGAAGTCCGGTTTGCCAGGGGCAAGGCCCGGGTGTACCTGCTGCTCGACGACCGGCCCTCGAACCAGTTCGATGCGATTGTGGGCATTCTGCCCAACTCCGACCAGGCCAAAACGGGCGTGCAGTTCACCGGTGACGTCACCATCAACCTGCGCAACCTCAAGGGCGGCGGCAAGCAAATTGGGCTGCAGTGGCGCAAAACCGACGCCCTCTCGCAGCTGCTCGACGTGCAATACGTGCACCCCAACTTCTTCGGCACCCCGCTGGAAGTGGCCGGCACCTTCAACCTCTACAAACAAACCGACGCCTTCCTCACCCTGCGCCCCCGCGTGCAGGTGAGCTACCCCACCGCCCGGGCCGGGCGGGTGAGCTTCTTCTTTGAGCAGCGCAGTTCGTTTTTGCTTTACGACAGCCTCACCTACGTCAGCCTCGGGCAGCTGCCCGAAAACATTGACTCGCAGTTCAACTCCTACGGCCTGAACTACACCTGGAACAGCCTCGACGACCTATTCTTTCCGCACCGCGGCTACCTGCTGAGCGGCCAGGGCGCCGTGGGCACTAAAACCATCACGCGCAACCCCAGCATCCGGGAGGAGTTTTACAACGGCCTTGGCCTGCGCTCCACGCAGTATTCCTTCGGGCTGCGGGCCGAGCGGTATTTCCCCGTGAAGCGGGCGGGTGTGCTGCTGCTGCGCCTGCGCGGCGAAGGCGTGCTCAACCCCCGCCTGTTCACCAACGACCTGGCGCGCCTTGGGGGGCTAAACTCCCTGCGGGGCTTCAACGAAAACCAGTTCTACACCAGCTCCTACGGCCTGGCCACGGCCGAATTCCGGCAGTTCATTGGCGCTGATTCCTACGCGTTTGTCTTTATTGACCAAGCGTATACGCGCCACGACGTGGTGCATGACCGCTACACCGACCAGCCCACCGGCGTGGGGGCGGGCCTGAGCTTCCGCACCGCCGCCGGGCTGTTCCAGTTTGTGTACTCGCTGGGGCGCTCCCGCGACCAGGCGTTTGAACTGAGAACGTCGAAGATTCACTTCGGCCTCACCAGCCGTTTCTAGCCCAATGGACGGGGCCTGACGCTGCTAGCCCGCGGCTTTATGCGGCCTTAAGCGCCGCACAAGGCGCCTGTGCCATTCCAAAATTGAGCTAAAATCGGGCGTGGAAGTTCCGCCATTTCGTCTGCCTTTTTGAGAGGGGAAACGGGTTTACGCCACAGTGGCCGGAATTGGAAAATTCGAACAAAAAATCCCGCCAATACGTCTGATATACAGACCAAGTAGGCCTTAATTCAGATTGGTACATCATTTGTCATACAGAGGATGAAGCCGCTCTAAATCCGGCTCCTTGCCATGAAACTTATCAGCCCGAAATTCATCCGTACCATTGCCCCGCAGCTGGACTTGCTCAACACCATAGGCGGCGGCGTGGCTCAACCACAGCTGCGCGTGGAGCAGCGGCCCAAAGGCGTGATTTTGCGCGTGGCCATGCCTACCGTACCCGCCGAGAGCTTCCGCGTGGTGCTCAACCAGCAGCGCCTCACGGTGTTCGGCGAGTACCGCCACCAGCCCGACGACCAGCTGGCGGCGCCCCTCTTCGTGCAAACGCTCGACCTGCCCACCAACCTGGACCTGGCCCGCATCGACGCGGTGCACGAAGGCGACGAGTTGCGCGTGCGCATCCCGTTCATGAACCCCAGCGACCAGCAGCGCGAAATCGACATCCGCCACAACTAATGCCGCATGCAGCGGCCGTGTGGCGCCTGCTTTTAGTATCTGTTTATTAGTTTGATAACGCCGGGACCGACCGGCACCGCAGTCTATTAATAACGCCGGGGCCGACCGGCTGCTTCCCCGCTTTTAGGATTTCACTCTTGAGCCACCGCCCGCAGCGGTGGTTTTGTTTTTTAGGGCTACCCGAACAGCGGGATAATCAGCACGAAGCTCATCACCAGGGCCAGGTAAAACCAGCCCATTACCTGCCCGCGGTAGCGGCGCGGCAGGCGGTTGCTGAGAATGAGCATGGCCACAATGACCAAGGCCAGGTGCGCCACAAAAAACACCATGGTCTTCACCCAATTGCTGACAATGGTATTTTCGGCCTGATACTGATTGGACTCGCCCAGGCCCGACGTGAGGTACTGCAGGCCGTAGAAGGCCACCGTTTCGAAAACGATGAAGAGCAGCAGCCCGGCCAGCAGCGCCGGCTTGGATGATTTTTGGGTTACGTCGGCCATCGGAGCTAGGGGCGCGGGCGGCCCTGCACCTCGGCAGAGCGCGCCTTGATGTACAGCTCTTCGACTTTGGTACGGGCCCAGGGCGTGCGGCGCAAAAAGCTCAGACTTGACTTGATGCTGGGGTTTTCGGCGAAGCAGTTCATGCGCAGGCGGGCGTCGAGCTCGGGCCAGCCGTAGGCGGCCACAAGGTATTCGAGGATATTGGCGAGCGTGACCCCGTGCAACTCGCGGATGAGGTGGCCGGATTCGTCGCGGGCGTCGGCGGCGCGGAGGAAGGACATAGGAAGAAAAGCAGCTGGAACCGTAAAGTTCGCGAAAACCCGGGGCCCCACGCACGATGCGCCGCGGCCGGTCGTTATTTTTGGGCAACTTCGCCCCATGCCCTCCTCGCCCCTCGCCCACCGCCCTGCCAAATCGGCCCGCCGCCCCGCCCGGCGCAGGGCCTGGCGGCGCGGGCTGCTGGCGCTGCTGCTGCTGGGGTCGGTGCTGGCCACGGTGTACTACCTGCGCCACCGTGTGCAGCTGAACCGCTACGCCCGCCGCACGTGGGCCACGCTCACCAAGGGCGGCCTCACGGGCCGCGAAAAAACCCCGCTGCTGGCCGGCTACTCGGTGCACGGCATCGACGTATCGGCGTACCAGGGCCGCATCGACTGGCCGGAAGTGGCCCGCCACGGGGTGCGGTTTGCCTTCATCAAGGCCAGCGAGGGCGGCACCCTGCGCGACGCCCGCTTTGCCCGCAACTGGCACGATGCCCGGGCCGCCGGCGTGCTGTGCGGCGCCTACCACTACTTCCAGGCCAACCGCGGCGGCCAGGTACAGGCCGACTTATTTGCGCGCACCGTGCCCATCGGGCCCGGCGATTTGCCGCCCGTGCTCGACGTGGAAGCGGCCAATTTCCACGACGTGGCTGTGCTGCGCCGCGAGGTGGCCCGCTGGCTGCGCCTCATCGAAGCGCACTACGGTGTGCGCCCCATCCTCTACTCCAACCACAGCTTCTACAAGCGGCACCTTGCCGGCCACTTCGACAACTATCCGCTGTGGCTGGCCCACTACGAAGTGGAGCGCCCCACCATGCCCCGCAACAAGTGGATAATCTGGCAGCATTCCGACGAGGCCTACGTGCCGGGCATCCGGGGCGTGGTCGATTTCAACGTCTTCCAGGGCAGTTTTGAGTCTTTACAGGCCCTTCGCGTGCCTGCCGCGGCCGCGGCGCCCACCCCCACTTCTCCTCACCGCTGACCCTCATAAAAAAAGCCGCCCGGCCCACCATTTCCGAGGAAATGGCCGAGCCGGGCGGCTTGCCTTAAGGGGCCGCAACGGTTACACTTTGCGCTTCGAGGTCGTTTTGGTGTGGTGCATTCTGCCGCCGTGATGCGCCGTTTTGGTGCCTCGGGCAGTCACCGACTTTTCTTCTTTCTTGGTTTCGGTCGTCTCTTCGGATTTGATTTCCGTTTTGCGGTCTTTCGGCATGGGCTTGGTGCCTTGCGCGCTGGCGCTGCCGAAGCCAAAGCCCGTCAGGGCAAGAGCGGCAAGAAGTTTGAGGGACGTTTTCATGGTTGAGGTTAAAAAGAGGTTGGAGTGGAATTGTGGTAAAATATTGTCGCGGACTTTAAATTTTAGATGAAGATGTACCTGAGAGCCACCTTTTTGCGCATCGGCCTATGGGGCATCCGCCTCGTTCCGCTGCTCGTGCTGGCGCTGCTGGCCTCCTGCAACAGCAGCCGCAACGTGGGCCACGGCGGCCCCGCCGCCCCCCGCGGCGCCTATACCCAGAAAGGCCTAGGCTCTTACTACGCCAATAAATTTGCGGGCCGGGCCACGGCCAGCGGCTCCACTTACCGGCCCGGCGAGATGACCGCCGCCCACAACACCCTGCCGTTTGGCACCGTCATCCGGGTAACCAACACCCGCAACGGCCGCTCCGTAGACGTGACCGTGACCGACCGGGGCCCGCACACCAAGGGCTACATCGTGGACGTGTCGCGGCGCGCTGCCGTCCAGCTCGACATCATCGAAGCCGGCGTGGTGCCCGTGCTGGTTACCGTGATTAAGCCCGCCGACGGCTCCCGCTAAACCCTTTTTGATGGCTCCGCCACGCTATTTGTAATTTCGCCCCTATGAATATCCGCAAGAAGGTGCACTGCACCCTGCCGCCCGGCATCAACCGCTACGCCGCCCTCGACCTGTGGGTGCCGGCCGCCGAAGACGAAGGCTGGTCCGAAGCCGAAGTGCAGTACGTGCTCGACGAAGTAGTGGAAGCCGAAGACGATGCCGCCGGCCTGGAAGTGCTGGCCTGGTACACCGCCAAGTAGCTGGCACATTCTGCTCAGCAGCGAATTGAGCTAAATAACGCGCTTACGAACAGGCTACTAGCCGGCCTGCGGAGCAGGGCGCACCGCCTGACGCAACCAGGTGCCCGCCAGCGCTGCTACACCCCCAACCAAGCCCGCCACCACACCCGTGACGAGCACCAAAACAACGGCCGAACCGCCCAGCGGCAGCAATTGAGCTACCCGGTGGGCCAGCAGACCCTCGTTTTGGTACGCGAGCCAGGCTGCCGGCACTAGCCAGCTCAACCCTGCCCCTCCAAAGCCCGCCCCAAAAGCCGCCCCGCCCGAAGGCATCAGGGTAAACCCCAGCGCAAACGCCACCACCGCCATGCTCCACCACGGCAAGTCCAGTTGCACGGCCGTGGAAAGCACAAAAATGAGCAGCAGCAAAAGCCAAGGGTTACGCCAATTCATGCGGGCAAAGTAACACGAATAGCGGCGATGGAGCTAGTAGGTACCTCACCTGGGTGGAACCTCACCCCCGGCCCCTCTCCAAAAGAGAGGGGAGCCACGGCACATAGTGCAGCTCAATTTCAAACCAAAAGGCCCGGCTCAATTTTGAGCCGGGCCTTTTTACTGGATTACCGTCAGGCTCCCCTCTCTTTTGGAGAGGGGCCGGGGGTGAGGTTCCCCTATGCCGCAGCCAGCACTTCAGCGTCATTATTAGCAGGCGAATTCACGCGCTTGCTGATAACGTACTCTTTCATGGCGGCCGCGTCGTAGGGCATCAGCAGGTGCTGGTGGGCTTCCAGGCCCAGGCCATCATCCAGCCAGGCTTGCTCGGCCGAGCGGCTGGGCAGAATGACGGGCATGCGATTGTGAATGTTGGCCATTAGCGCATTGGGGTCGGTGGTGACGATGGTGAACGTAGGGTGTAGCTCGCCGGTGCTGCGGTCGAGCCACTCGTCCCAGAGGCCGGCAAAGGCAAACGGCTCCTCGCTGCGCAGCAGAATCCGGTGCGGCACCTTGCCCGCGGGCGTGGTTTGCCACTCGTAGAAGCTATCGGCCAGCACCAGGCAGCGCCGGCGGTCCAGCAGCTGCCGGAAAGACGGTTTTTCGGCCAGCGTTTCGGCGCGGGCGTTGATGGGCTTGGGGCCGTGGGCCGGGTCTTTGCTCCAACTGGGTACCAGGCCCCAGCTCAGTAACTGAATCTGGTGGGGAGCGGCGTTGGTGATGACCGGCAGGCGCTGCGAGGGCGCGGCGTTGAAGGTAGTGGGCGGCTGCTCGGTGAACTTAGCGTCGAAACGCTGCTCAACAACGGGCGCCGGGGCGATGAACGTGTAACGGCCACACATGCGGAAAGGCGTGAAATGGTGAGGTTAAAAATGGCTTTTTTGCCTCTTTTTAACACTAAACGGCCCTTTATCATTCAGGTTTACCCCGAATAGATAAAGGGCCGTTTGGGCACTTACCGGTTCACAACTGCAGCTTTCTATTTGTAGAGCTGCTCGTAGTACTGCTTGGCCATGCGGCCCGACTCAAACTCGGGCTCTACGTCCTTCATGGCGTTTTTCACCACCTTCAGAAACTGCTTGGGCTGCTCGTAGTACATCGGCAGCACCTTGGTTTCGAGCACGTCGAGCAGGGTGGTGGCCTCCTGGTCGTCCTTCACGTTGTCGGGCAGCTCCACTTCGGCGTGCGCGATGAGGAAGCCGTTGTCGCCGTCGCGGCAGAATTCGGGAATCCAGCCGTCGGCAATGCTCAGGTTCACGCTTGCGTTCATGGCGGCGGTCATGCCGCTGGTGCCACTGGCCTCGCGGGGGAAGCGGGGCGTGTTGAGCCAGATGTCGGAGCCTTTTTTCAGCGCGGCCGACAGACCCAGTTCGTAGCCCGTGAGCACGGCGCAGTTTTTCAGGTGGGCCGTGCGCTGGATAATTTCATTGAACAGGTCCACGGCGCCAAAGTCCTTGGGGTAAGGCTTGCCGGCCCAAATCATCTGGATGGGCCGCTTGGTGTTGCTGGCCAGCTGCACAAACCGGTCGAAGTGGCGCAGAATCAGGTCGGCGCGCTTGTAGCCGGCAAAGCGGCGGGACCACACGATGGTCAGCACGTCGGGGTCGAAGAGGTTGCCGGTTTGGTCGGCCACAATCTTGAACAGGTCCTTTTTCAGCTCGCGCTTGCGGGCCAGCAGGGCGGCGTCGTCCTTGGCTTTGTTGGCGGCGGCCAGCTGTGGGTCGCGCCAATAGAGGCCGTTCTGGCTGTTGGTGATGGGGATGATGGGGCAGATGCCCTCGTAGTGGCCCCACATTTCCAGGCTCACGATGCCGTGCACCTTGCTCACGGCGTTGGCCTTGCGGGAGAAGCGCAGGGCGGTGAGCGTGTAGTTCAGCGCGTCGTTCTCGATGCGGGCCACGCGGCGGATTTCCTGCTCGGGCACGTCGCCAAAGAAGCTCATGTCGGTGAGCAGCTTCATGGGGCGCTCCTCGTTGCCGGCCAGCTCGGGGGTGTGCGTGGTGAATACCAGGCGCTTCTGCACTTCGGCCAGGCTGCGGCCGTGCTGCTCGTAGAGATAGAACGCCAGCGGCAGGCCGTGGCCCTCGTTGAGGTGGTACACGTCGGTCTTGCGGCCGAGCAAGTCGAGCAGCTTGCCGCCGCCCACGCCCAGCAGGATGCTCTGGGCCACGCGGGCTGCCGCGTCCGGGTCGTAGAGGTGGTGCGAGATGGTGCGCGAGATGTAGTCGTTCTCGGCAATGTCGGTGGTCAGGAAGAACATCGGCACGGTGCCAAACACCTCCGGCGCCAGGTACAGGGCCTTCACGTGCACATCGGCCCCGTGAATGGTGATGGGAAACACCAGGCCGGTATCTTCCAAAAACGAGTAGTGCTTCTGGCGGAACTCGGCCCGCATGGTCTGGTCTTCGTTGCGACCCTGGTCGTAGTAGCCGAAGCTCCACAGAATGCTGATGCCCACCAGGTTCTGCTTCAGCTCGTAGGCCGAGCGCATGTGTGAGCCCGCCAGGAAGCCCAGGCCACCGGAGTACGTTTTCAGGGATTGGTCGATGGCAAACTCCATCGAGAAGTACGCCGCGGCCGTCTTGTATTTAGCTGCCGGCGTGTAAGGGTTGAACGTAAAAGCCATAGAAACATATCGCGCACGCTGCTGCCTGCGCCTGAGAGAGAAAATGCGAGATGGGGAAAACGGAGGCCGGAACTTCGACCTTAGCCCGCTGGGGGCGCAAGGTCCGAAGCATTCGACAAAGAACACAAAATGCCCGATAACCGAAAGCAGGCCAAGACTCAAAAGCCCTATGCGTCAGCGGGCTAGGCCCGACTACCGTAAAATTGGGCCAGCGGCTAGCCCGTCTAGGGCCGGAGCTTATCGGTGCCGAGGCTTTTTAGACAGAATCTACCTGCGTGGAAGGAAAATTAAAGAAACAATAAGCCTCCCGCTGGAGGCCGAACAATCAGTCTCTAACGGACGAGCTATAAGCCGGGTTTAAAAGAAGCCTTTTTTAACAAATAAATACAATCACGAAATTGGTAATAACTATTTCCATCAAATACACTATTCGTATATGCCATAATCTTACACTTCGTCTTCATACAATGTAAGTAACTAGCTATATTAACTTTGGCTGAATATTTCCACTTCCCATTTCAGCCCAATCCCTTATGCGCATGTCCTTTTCCGTACGCACCTTCGCGGCGCCCCTACTTGGAGCAATGCTATTTGCAAGCTGCTCCAAATCGGAGCTGACCCCGGCTACGCCCACGGCCACCGTCCTCCGGGCCGACGTTTCGGCGACGGGCTTCCCGGAGGGGTTTGAAACGGGCACCAAAACTGCCTACACCACCGGCAGCGTCACGCTGGGCTCGGGCTCCTGGACTCTGAACGATGCCCTGATTGGCAACACCACCGCCGACGTCAAGACCGGCACGCAGTCGGCGCGGGTGCGCAACAGCGGCTCGCTGAGCATGAACTTCGACCTGGCCGGTGGCGCCGGCGCCGTTACGGTCGACCACGCCAAGTACGGCACCGACGCCAGCAGCACCTGGGAGCTGTGGGCCTCCACCAACAGCGGCAGCACCTACACCAAAGTGGGCAGCACCATCACCACCAGCACCACTGCGCTCAGCACGGCCTCTTTCACCGTGAACCTAGCCGGCGCCGTGCGCCTGCAGGTGCGCAAAACCGACGGCACCACCAACCGCATCAGCTTCGACAACATCACGGTGCAGAGCTACGGCAGCGGCGGCGGTGGCTCCACGGGCGGCACCAAGTTCCTGTTTGACGCCAGCCACGCCGAGCTGGCCGGCAACGCCGACTGGGCCCTGGACGTGGACGCTGGCGTGACGCCCCGCTACCCCACCCCCGCGGCATCGGGCATCACGAGCACCACGGCCGAAACCTACTGGACGGCGGCGCTCTCCTCCTGGGGCGTGGCCCTGGTGAAGCTGGGCAACTCGGTGGAAAACCTGCCCGCAGGCACGGCCCTCACCTACGGCAATGCCTCCAACCCCCAGGACCTGGCCAACTACAACGTGTTTGTGGTGGATGAGCCCAACACGCTGTTTACCGCGGCGGAGAAGACGGCCATCATCAGCTTCGTGCAAAACGGCGGCGGCTTGTTCCTGATTTCCGACCACGACATCTCCGACCGCAACAACGACGGCTACGACTCGGTCGACATCTGGAACGACCTGATGACCAACAACTCGGTGCAGGCCAACCCATTCGGCCTGAGCATCAACTACACCAACATTTCCGAAACCACCAGCAACGTGCTGGCCAGCAGCACCAACCCCATTCTGCACGGCTCGCAGGGCGACGTCACCCAGCTCAAGTTCAGCAACGGCGCCACCATCACCAAAACCAGCGGCTCGCAGGCCCAGCCCCTGATTTGGCAGACCACGGCCACGCAGGGCCTCACCAACATTATGTGCGCCAGCAGCACCTACGGCACCGGCCGCGTGGTAGTCATCACCGACTCCTCGCCGGCCGACGACGGCACCGGCAGCCCCGGCAACACCGTGTACCCGGGCTGGACCGAAATTGCCAGCCACGCCAAGCTGCACATGAACGCCTCGCTCTGGCTGGCCAAGCAATTGTAAGGCGCTAAGCGCCGGCGGGCTACGTGCCCGGCCAGCACCTGTTCATTCCTTAAAAAGCCCGCTCCTGGATAAGGAGCGGGCTTTTTTGTGGTGGGCTTTGCCTCCGGACGCGGAGCGGCCATACAGGACCTTGCCCACTAAAACCGTTACTTTGACGTTCCGAAGCTCTTTTACGGTACCGTTTCGTTTATGAATTTCTTCCGCTTACTGCCGACTGCGGCCTTGCTGCTGGCCACGGCTGCTCCCGTCTCGGCGCGCCTGACCCCGGGCCTGCCGGCCGCCACCGCTCCTGCCGCCAAAGCCGCCCCCAGCGTGCGCATCGACCCCACCTTCTGGTGGGTGGGCATGAAAAACCCCAAGCTACAGCTGTTGGTGCACAGCCCCGGCATTGGGGCCAGCACGGCCACCCTGGCCACCTACCCCGGCGTGAGAGTGGAGGGCGTGCAGAAAGTGGAAAGCCCCAACTACCTGGTGGTGAACCTCAACATCGGCCCCAACGCGAAACCGGGCCAGCTCAAGCTCACCTTTCAAGGAGCCAAGAAGTTGAGCTACGCCTACGAGCTGCGGGCCCGCAACCAGGACCCCCAGCGCACCCAGGGGCTCTCCCAGGCCGACTTTATCTACATGCTGATGCCGGACCGCTTCTCGAACGGCGACCCCAAAAACGACGTGGTGAAAGGCACCCGCGTCAACCACATTGCCCGCGACTCGATGTATGCCCGCCACGGCGGCGACATCAAGGGCATTCAGAACCACTTTGCGTACTTCAAGCAGCTGGGCGCCACGGCCATCTGGCCCACGCCGCTGGTGGAAAACGACATGCCCAAGGCCAGCTACCACGGCTACGCGGTGACGGACTGCTACAAGATTGACCCGCGCTACGGCACCAACGCCGAGTACGTGCAGTTTGTGAAAGCCGCGCACGCCAACGGCCTGAAAGTGGTGCAGGACATCGTGCTCAACCACTGGGGCAGCTACCACCACTTGTTCCTCGACAAGCCCGGCGAAGACTGGTTCCACAAGTTCCCCAGCTTCACGCGCAGCAACTACAACGCCTTCGCCCTCAACGACCCCTACGCCTCGAAGCGCGACTACCAGCTGTTCAACGACGGCTGGTTTGACACCACCATGCCCGACGTAAACCAGGGCAACCCGCTGGTGGCTACCTACCTGATTCAGAACTTTCTGTGGTGGGTGGAAAGCACCGGCCTCGACGGCTACCGCATCGATACCTACCCTTATTCCGACCCGCAGTTTCTGATGGCCTGGGGCAAGGCCATTGCCGAGGAATACCCCAAGCTGGCTTTGTTTGGCGAGGCCTGGGAAGGCACCGAGGCCGAGCAGGCCTTCTTCGCCCAGAACATTTTCCCGCCGGTGAACGGCTTTAAGTCGAACCTGCCGGGCGTGCTCGACTTTCAAATCTGCTTCGCCATCTCCGATGCGCTGAAAACCGAAAACGGCGACCTGAGCAAGCTCTACCACGCCCTGCAGGGCGACTGGCTGTACGTAGACGCCACCCGCAACGTGCCCTTCCTTGACAACCACGACATGAGCCGCTTCTACTCGGTGGTGGGCGAAGACTTCAACAAGTTCAAAACAGGCATGGCCTGGCTGCTCACCCTGCGCGGCACCCCGCAACTCTACTACGGCACCGAGGTGCTAATGAAGAACTTCTCGAACCCCGACGGCAAGGTGCGCGAAGACTTTCCCGGCGGTTGGGCTGGCGACAAGACCAACTACTTCGCCACCCGCTCCGGCCAGGCCGGCGAAGCGTTCGACTACGTGAGCAAGCTGGCCAACTACCGCAAGACCCACCCCGTGCTGAGCAGCGGCAAGCTTATGCAGTTTATCCCGCAGGATGGCGTGTACACGTACTTCCGCTACAACGACGCCGGCGAGTGCGTGATGGTGATTGCCAACAACACCAAGGACGCGAAAAAGGTCGACGGCACGCGCTTCGCCGAGCGGTTCGCCGGCTTCACGTCGGGGCAGGAAGTGGTAAGCGGCGCCACCATCTCAGACCTCAAGACCCTGCAGGTGCCCGCGCACACGGCCTGGGTAGTTGAGCTGCGGAAGTAGCGCGCCGTTGCGCGAAGTTGAAGACGGAAATCTCGCAAAGACGAGCATGTTTTGTAACTTCTTGTCGCTACTTCGACTTAGCTCGATTCAGTCCCGGCAGTCGCAGTTTCCGGAATTTGCGGACCTTGATTTTTAACCTTAGCGACACCTTGCGCTTATGACCGACCTCACTGACCAAGTCGCCATCGTAACCGGGGCCAGCCGCGGCATTGGCCGGGCCGTGGCGCTGCTGCTCGCCCTGCAGGGAGCCAAAGTAGTGGCCGTGTCCCGCAGCGAGGCCGAGCTGGCCGAACTGACTTGCAAAACCAAGGGCCTGAGCATTGTGGCCGACGTATCGGACGAGCTGGACGCCCAGCACGTAATAGCCGAAACCCTGCGCAACTTCGGGCGCCTCGACATGCTCATCTGCAACGCCGGGGTGGGGTCGTTCAATCAGCTTGAGGATTTTGCTTCGGCCGAGTGGGACCGGATATTCGACACCAACGTGAAGGGCACCTTCCTGATGTGCAAGGCCGCGGTACCGCACTTTAAAGAGCGCAAAAAGGGCCACATCGTGGGCATTACCTCCGACGTGGCCAAGCGCACCTTCCCGCACGGCACCGTGTACGGGGCCAGCAAGTTTGCCCAGGATGCGCTGCTGGCCAGCCTGCGCAAGGAGGTGCGCCCCCACGGCATCAAGGTGACCACCATTTACCCCGGGCTGGTCGATACGCACTTCAACGACACCACACCCGGCAGCCCCGAAGCCGAAAAAACCCACCTGCGCCCCTCCGACATCGCCCAGGCCGTGCGCTACGTGCTCGAAGCCCCAGCCCACGTGGTAGTCGACGAGCTGATGCTGCACCCCTTCACGCAGGAATGGTAATATTTCACTTAATGAAGATTTTTTGGGCTTAACTGCCCACTATTAGGGGCCGATTCTTCCTTCTTCATTAAGCGCTGCGCTATCTTGCCGCACCATGAAAAAATTGTTGCTGGCTGGCGGCCTTCTCTCTTTGGCTGCATTCTCTTTGCCCAACCCTCCCGTGCCTACTAAACGCACCACCACCAACGACCCCAACACCACCGCGGAGGTACCCCAGGACAACAAGTTGGTCATCTACCAGTTGATGACGCGCTTGTTTGGCAACAAGGTGGCCCTGAACAAGCCCTACGGTACCATCGCGGAAAACGGCTGCGGCAAGTTCAACGACATCACCGACAAGGCCCTCGACGAAATCAAGAAGATGGGCGTGAGCCACGTGTGGTACACCGGCGTGATTGAGCACGCCACCATGACGGACTACGCCGCCCAGGGCATCCCCGCCGACGACGCCGACGTGGTAAAGGGCCGCGCCGGCTCGCCCTACGCCATCAAGGACTACTACGACGTGGCGCCCGACCTGGCCGTGGTGGTGAAAAACCGCATGCCCGAGTACGAGGCCCTCATCAAGCGCACCCACGACCACGGCCTGAAGGTGCTCATGGACTTCATTCCGAACCACGTGGCGCGCTCCTACAAGTCGGACGCCAAGCCCCAGGGCGTGGTGGACCTGGGCGCCCAGGACGACAAGACCAAGGCCTTCGCGCCCAACAACAACTTCTACTACCTACCCGGCAAGAGCTTTGTGGTGCCCGCCGGCTACAACCCGCTGGGCCCGCTCCGGGGCCCGCGCGAAGACGGCAAGTACACCGAAACCCCCGCCAAAGCCACCGGCAACGACGTATTCTCGGAAGCCCCGCACGTCGACGACTGGTTTGAAACCACCAAGCTCAACTACGGCGTGGACTACCAGAACGCCCGCAAAGGGTACTTCAGCCCCGTGCCCGACACTTGGAAGAAGATGCGCGACATTCTCGTATTCTGGGCTGGCAAAAAAGTAGACGGCTTCCGCTGCGACATGGCCGAGATGGTGCCCCTGGAGTTCTGGGCCTACGTCATTCCGGAGGTGAAAAAGGTGAACCCCAACATCATCTTCATCGCCGAAGCCTACAACCCCAAGCAGTACAAAACCTTCCTGGAGCAGGGCAAATTCGACTTTCTCTACGACAAAGTGGGCCTCTACGACGGCCTGCGCCGCCTCATGCGGCAGGAAGGCTCCACCGAGGACATCACCAAGGTGTGGAAGGAAGAAAGCAACGGCTTCGCGTCGCACATGCTGCGCTTTCTGGAAAATCACGACGAGCAGCGCATTGCCTCCAAGGACTTTGCCACCGACCCCAAGCGCGCCATTCCGGCCATGACCGTGACGGCCACCCTAGCCAGCGGCCCGGTGATGCTTTATTCCGGCCAGGAAGTGGCCGAGCCCGCCCACGGCAGCGAAGGCTTCAGCGGCGAAGACGGCCGCACGTCCATCTTCGACTACTGGGGCGTGCCCGAGCACCAGAAGTGGATGAACCAGGGCAAGTTCGACGGGGCCAAGCTCAGCGCGGAGCAGAAAAACCTGCGCAGCTTCTATGCCCGCTTGCTCAACCTAGCCAGCACCAGCGACGCCATCCGCAAAGGGCGCTTCTACGAGCTGCAGGACGCCAACAACCTGGGCAAGGAATACAACCAGAAGCACCTCTACACCTACCTGCGCTACACCGACAAGCAGCAGCTGCTGGTGGTGGTCAACTTCAGCGCCGACAAAACCTACCGGCCTACCATCAACGTGCCCGCCGAGGCCGTGGCGGCCATGGGCCTGAACACCAAAAAATTCTACACCTACACCGACGTGCTGAACCCGGGCGAGGTCCGCAACACCCTCAACCTCACGCTAGCTCCGTTATCGGCCTATATATTTGAAATAAAGCCCCGGTAACGTTGCCGGAGTACACGGCGGAATTTTGTAAGTTTGAAGGCCGTGCCGCCCCCACCACCGGAGGGCTGCGCGGCCTTCACTTTCTTCCCCTTCTCCGATGGCTGCTCCCACCGCCGTTTCCTCGGTTAGTACCCGCGAAAAACCCCGCCTCAGCTTCTGGCAAATCTGGAACATGAGTTTCGGATTCCTCGGCATTCAATTCGGCTTTGCGCTGCAAAACAGCAACATGAGCCGGATTTTTGAAACCATGGGGGCCAAGACCGACGAAATAGCCTACCTGTGGCTGGCCGCGCCCATCACGGGCCTGCTGGTGCAGCCCATCATCGGCTACCTGTCCGACCGCACCTGGCACCCCACCTTTGGCCGGCGGCGCCCCTTCTTTTTCATCGGGGCGGTGCTGGCTTCTCTGGCCCTGGTGGTGATGCCCAACGTGACGGCGCTCTGGATGGCGGCCGGCATGCTCTGGATTCTGGACTCGAGCATCAACATTTCCATGGAGCCCTTCCGGGCCCTGGTCGGCGACCTGCTGCCCTCGCAGCAGCGCACCACGGGCTTTGGCGCCCAAACCTTCTTTATCGGCGTGGGGGCCATCGTGGGCTCCTCACTGCCGTGGATATTCGCCAACTGGTTTGGCGTATCCAACACGCCCGAGCCCGGCCACATTTCGCTATCGCTGAAGTACGCGTTTTACGTGGGCGGGCTGGTGTTCTTCCTCGCCGTGCTCTGGACCATCCTGCGCACCAAGGAGTACCCGCCCGAAAACCTAGCCGAATTTGAAGCCGAAAAGAAGCGCACGGCCGGCTTTGCTAACGGCTTCCGGGAGTCGTTTCAGGGCATCTTCCACATGCCCAAAACCATGCGTCAGCTGGCCGTGGTGCAGTTCTTTTCCTGGTTTGCGCTGTTTTCGATGTGGATATACACCACGCAGGCCGTCACCAGCCACGTGTTCCACACCACCGACACCACCTCAGCGCTCTACAACAAAGGCGGCGACTGGGTGGGCGTGTGCTTCTCAGTCTACAACGGCTTGTCGGCGGTAGTAGCCCTGCTGCTGCCCATGGTGGCCCGGGCCACCAGCCGCCGCTTCACCCACATGCTGGCCTTGGTAATGGGTGGCGTGGGGCTAATTTCCATCTACTTCATTCACGACTACCACTACATCCTGTTGTCGATGGTGGGCGTGGGCATTGCCTGGGCCAGCATCCTGTCGGTGCCCTACGCCATGCTGGCCGGGGCCCTGCCCGCCAATAAGATGGGCTACTACATGGGCGTGTTCAACTTCTTTATCGTAATTCCGCAAGGCGCGGCCGGCCTGATTCTGGGCCCGCTCACCAAGCATGTGTTTCACGACCAGCCCATTTACACCCTCATGCTAGGCGGCGTGTCCATGATAATCTCGGGCCTGCTCACCCTGCGCGTGCACGACGCCGACGACATCCGCCTGCCCATCGAAGCGCCCGCCGAAAGCCTGGGCTACGACGCCCTCTCCCCCGCCAACCCGGAAGTATAATTGGGTATTTTCCGCTGCGTACTTCTACGGCCTTTGGCCTAGAAACCCGCACTAATCCCAGCAACAGCCGCCAGCCCTGCCTGCGTATCCAGAAGGTTCATCTTTCGGGTCTCGTATGCTGCTGGCGGCTGTTTTCTTTGGGCTATTCTTTAGTGTTTGCATCGCCGCGTTGGTGTGGCCCCGGCCGCGGGCCCGGCGGCGGGGGCCCCGGCGGGTGGGCCGGCCACGGGTGAGCATTCTGGTAGCGGCCCGCAACGAGGAGGCCACCATCGAGCGCTGCCTTCGCTCGCTGGCTGCCCAGCATTACCCAGCCAGCCGCCTGGAAATCCTGATTGCCGACGATGGCTCCACCGACAACACGGCCGCGGTGGTGCGGGCCTTTATTGCGGGCAAGCCGCAGTTTCGGCTGCTGGCGGTGCCCGGCGGCGCGGGTGCCATCCGGGGCAAGACCAATGCCCTGGCCCACCTCTGCCGCGTGGCCACGGCCGACTATTTCCTGTTTACCGATGCTGACATGGCGTTGGCGCCCGACTGGGTTTCGGCCATGCTGGCTGCCGCCACGCCCGGGGTGGGCGTGGTCACGGGCATCACCACGGCCGGGGGCGGCCTGTTTGGGCGCCTGCAGGGGCTGGACTGGCTTTTTGGGCTGAACCTCATCGGCTTGCTGGCCGACCACGGCCTGCCCGCCACCGCCCTGGGCAACAACATGCTCCTCACCCGCGCGGCCTACCACGACGTGGGCGGCTACGAGGGCATGGCCTTCAGCACCCACGAAGACCTGCAGATATTTCGGCGCATCGTGGCCCGGGGCTGGGGCTTCCGCAACCTTTGCTCGCCGGCCGTGCTGGGGGTTTCGGCCCCCCAGCCCACCGTGGCCGCCTTGCTCCAGCAACGCAAGCGCTGGATGAAAGGCACCACCGACTTGCCGTGGTATTGCAGCGGGTTGTTTGGGCTCTACGCGGCTTTTTACACCGTGCTGTTCTGGCCGGGCCTGCTGCCGCTGGCGCCGTTGGCACTGCTGTACGGCGGCAAAGTATTCCTCCAAACTTTGTTTTTGCACGCTGCCCTGCGCCGGGTGGGGCGGCGCGAGCGGCTGGGCGTGCTGCTGCTCTACGAGCCCTACCTGTGCCTGATGTCGGTGCTGGTGCTGGCGTACGTGCTGTGGCCCGGGCCCGTAGAGTGGAAGCAGCGCCGCTACACCTGGGCCGAGGCCTGAGGCCCTACTCAATCAGCATTTCGGCCACTTCCCGGCCCGTGGCCAACGCCGCATTCAGCGAAGGGTAAGCCGCCCAATCGCTGCAGCGGTACAGGCCCTCGGCCAGCTTGAGGGGCTGCCGAACCGGCTGCCCCGCCAGGTACACGGGCAAGGCGGCGGCAATGCGGTAGGTGCGCAGGTGCTGCCACTGCCGGGCCGCGGGTCCAAACCATGCCGCCAGCTCTTCGCGCAGGCGGGTTGTAAGTTCGGCTCCGTTCAGGCTGCGTTCGCCGTGGGTGCTCACCGAAACCAGCGACTTCCCCGCCGGGGCGTACGCCGCGCTGACATCGGCCGGGAAGCTCACGTTGTGGGCCAGCGCGTTGGGGCTGGCGTTCAGCCGCAAGAGTTTATCGCCCCGGCCCGGCGAATGGCCTTCGGCCGCGAAATAGGTACACGTAGTAATGCGCGCCGCCGTGGGAAAGCTGGCGGCTTTCACGCTGAAGCCGTCGTCGGCGTTGCCGCTGCGGCCGGCCAGCAGGCGCAGGGCCGTGAGCCCGTCGGTGGCCACCACCACGGCCGCGCCCTGCAGCACCTGCCCCGAGGTGAGCCGTACCTGCGTGCCCTCCACCGCCGCTACCGGTGTACTCAGGCGCACGGCTCCGGCGGGCAGGCGGCTGGCCAGCTGCTCGGGCAGCTGCTGCATGCCCAGGGCCGGGATGGCGGCCTCGCCGGTCACAAACTGCTGAAACACAAACTCGAAGAAATTGCTGGCTGTGCTCAGGTCCCGGTCGAGAAAGACACCCCCGAAGAACGGCTTGAAAAAGGTGTTTATCATCTGCTCGCTCCAGCCGTAGCGCCGCAGGAAGCTGAGCGTATCGGTGGCCGGGCGGGCCAGCAGTTCTTCCGGCGTGTACTTCAGCACGTGCCGCACCAGGCTCACGATGCGCAGCTTATCGGCCAGCGTACCGACGGGGGATTTAAGCGCCGAAAAAGCTGCCAGCGGGCGCTGCAGCGGGTTTTGCAAGGCGGTTTCCTGGCCGTCGGGCATCCGAATAACGGCGCCCGAGCGAAAGGCTTTCAGGTTCAATGCCTGGTAGTCGAACATGCGCCGCGCCTCGGGGTAGTTGGTGAGCAGCACTTGGAAGCCCCGGTCAAGCCGGAAGCCCTCGGCGGTCACGTCGGTGCGCACGCGGCCGCCCACCGCATCCGCCGCATCGAGCACCAGCACCGACTGGCCGGCGCGGTGCAGCCACGTGGCGCAAGCCAAGCCGGCCATGCCAGCGCCAACGATGATGATGGGTTTTGAACTAGAAATCATGAATGGAAAGATGACACAGACAGCCCAATCCGGTTAGGAGAATACAGCCGGGCCCGGAAGGTGCGAATTGTTGCACTACCTGCAACTGCGTAGAATAGGCTCCATACGCAGGGAGCAGCGCAAAGGTCGAGGTTGACCTAAAACAGCTTGGGCATCTTGTGTTCCTTCCACTTTTTGCGCGTTTTCATGGTCCAGAACTCGGCCACGCCGTCCCGCCGCAGGCTCATTTGCCAGGCGCCCATCTGCTGGCCCAAGCGGTAGCCGGTGGCCTGGTCCTGCGGGTACCGCTTCTGAATAAGGGCGTAGTCGGCAGGGGCAATGTCTTTGCCAACCTCGCCGTGGCAGCGCAGGCAGAGGGCATTGTTGAGCACAATGGGCCGCTGGTAGAAAAACACTTCCTGCGACTCGCGCGAGATGGTGCGGGTGGTGTCGGTGCGCATTTCGCCGGCCGGCAGCACGCCGCGGTGGGCGGGGTTGCGGGGCCGTTCGCTCACGCGGCGGGGCGTGGCCTTGAGCACGCCCGCCAGCGAATCCACGAAGCGGTAGGTTTCCGGCTTGCAAAACGCGGCTGCCCGGGCCACGCCGCCCGCGGCCAGCTCGCGGGCCAGGGTGCGGCGCAGCAGCGTGTCGGCTGTGGCGCTGAGCGAATCGCCAGCCCAACGGGTGGCGTGCAGCAAGTCTTTGGGCATGATACGCTTCACTTCCCAGTTCTCGGCTTCGATGCCGATGCGCTTGCTGTCCTTGAGGTGCTCAATCTGGTCGGGGCGGCAGCCGGTAGCCGCCAGGGCCACGGCCAGCACAAGGGAGCTGCACCTGCCGGCACGATTGGCTGCCGGGCGCAGCAAGTTGAAGAGGCGAAAAAGGGGGTTTGACATCAAGGAGTGCATGCAGTCGAAAGAAACGCGGAACGCGCCGCGGCCCGTTCCTACGCCATTAAGTAGGCTTTGAGTTGTTCGTAATCAACCGCCAGCGGGACGCTTCGTTTTGGCCGGCCCTGCAGGTGCTGCACCGCCGCGGGCAGCGGAATGGCGTGGCCCAGAATTGGCTCCACTACGTCGGGAAATTTGACGGGGTGCGCCGTGGCCAGAATCAGTCCTTCGGCCGCGGCGTGCTGTGCCTGGTAGCGGCGCAGGGCAGTGTAGGCCACGGCGCCGTGCGGGTCCAGCAGGTAGCCATCCTTGGCCCAAACCTGGCGAATCGCAGCCACGGTTTCGGCATCGGTCACGGTATCGGCGCTCAGGGCCGCCCGCATCTTGCCCAGGTCGTTGTCGAACAGCTCCAGAATGCGGGCAAAGTTGCTGGGGTTGCCCACGTCCATAGCATTGGAGAAGGTGGCCACGGCAGGGCGGGCTGTAAAATGGCCAGTGCGCAGGTACACTGGCACGGGGTCGTTGGCGTTGCAGGCCGCAATAAAATGGCCCAATGGAAGCCCCGAAGCCTGCGCCAGCAAACCAGCGCACAGGTTGCCAAAGTTGCCGCTGGGCACCGACACCACCGGCGCGGGCGCCGTGGCCGGCCACTGCTGCCAGGCAAAGCAGTAGTAAAGCTGCTGCGGCAGCCACCGCGCCACGTTGATGGAGTTGGCCGAGGTGAGGTAGCGCCGTTGGGCTAAATCCGGGTCGCGAAAGGCCTGCTTTACTAAGGCCTGGCAATCATCAAAAGTGCCGTCTACTTCGAGCGCGGCAATGTTTTGGCCCAAGGTGGTGAGCTGCTGCTCCTGCACCGGGCTCACCTTGCCCGAAGGGTAGAGTATCACCACTTCCACGCCCGGCACGCCCAGAAAGCCGCTGGCCACCGCGCCGCCCGTGTCGCCAGAAGTGGCCACCAGCACCGTCACGGGCGGCGTGTCGCCGCGTTGGGCAAAGTAGCCCAGGCAGCGGCTCATAAACCGCGCCCCCACGTCTTTAAACGCCAGCGTGGGCCCGTGAAACAGCTCTAGCGCCGTCACGCCCGGCTCCACGGGCACCAGCGGGAAGTCAAAGTCCACCGCCTCGGTGCAGATGCGCTGCAAGTCGCTGTCGGGCATGGTGCTGCCCACGTAGGGCCGCATCACGTTCAGGGCCACCGTGGCTTTGCTCAGGCTGCGCAGCTCGCGCACAAAGCCCGCCGGAAACTTCGGGATGGATTCGGGGAAATACAGGCCGCCATCGGGCGCCTGCCCGGTTACGGCGGCGGTGCGAAAGTCAACCCGCGGCGACTGGTGGCGGAGGCTGTAGTATTTCATTTAACAAGTAGCAATTAACATTTAACAGCGGCCAGCGTGTAGAGCGGAGTGGTAGTAGGGCATCTTATCACGTCGTCTGTCATGCAGAGCGCAGCGAAGCATCTTATCACGTCACAACGTTTCGTGCAGCGGTGATAAGATGCTTCGCTGCGCTCTGCATGACACGAGGCCTGGTTGAGCTAAATAAGTCGTTCTGTTTTCAAACCTCACGATTCGCAAATAACCTTCGCGCCTTCCGTGCCCACTGGGCCCACGTAGGTTTTGAACTCAATGCCCAGCTCCGCAAAAACGCTGCCCAGCGCCTCCCCTACCGCCTGCGCAATGGCCTCGGTTTTGTTCAGCATGAAAATGGATGGGCCTGATCCGGAAATACCGCCCCCGATGGCGCCGGCGGCCAGCGCCCGTTTCCGCGCCTCGGCCAGGCCCGGAATGAGCGCCTGCCGGGCCGGCTCTACGATATAATCGTCCAGCGAGCGGCCAATCAGCTCATAATCTGCCGTGAGAAAGCCCGATACCAGGCCGGCTACGTTGGCCCACTGGCGCACGGCCAGCCCCAGCGGCACCGCGGCGGGCAGCACCTTGCGCGACTCGCTGGTTTTCACCTCAATTTGGGGGTGCACCACGGCCACCCACATGGGCGGCGCGGGCAGGGCCACAATGTCGATGGCCGGCTCCAGGGCCCGCACCACGGTGAACCCGCCAAAAATGGCCGGCGCAATGTTGTCGGCGTGGCGCGCACCGGAAGCCACGGCCTCGCCAGCCATGGCGAAGTCAATCAGCTCCATTTTGGTAAAGCGGTTGCCCAACAAGGCGTTGGCGCCCACCACGGCGCCCGCAGCACTGGCCGAGCTGCTGCCCACGCCGCTGCCGGGCATAATGCCTTTGGTGATTTCGACCTCGAAGCCGATTTCTTCCGGAACCTCGCGCAGGAGCGCCAGCAGGGCCACGCCGGCCACGTTGCGGGTGGGGTCGGTGGGCAGGTTATAGCCGTCGAGGTGCCGGATGCACACGCCCGGCGTGGCGGTGCGCCGCAGGCGGATGGTGTCGTAGGGAGCGGCCAGGGCCAGGCCCAGCACATCGAAGCCGCAGCCCAGGTTGGAAAGGGTAGCCGGTGAGTGAACGAGAACGGAATCGGGCATAAAGAATTGAATTAAAAATTAACAATGAAGAATTAAAAAGGGCCTTGGCCAGCTTCCTTCATTGCCCAATTTTTAATTCTTCATTGTTAATTTTTAATTGATTTACACCCGCGCGGCGCGGACGATGTCGGCAAATACGCCCGAGGCAGTGACTTCGGCACCGGCGCCCGCGCCTTTCACCACGAGCGGTTGCTCCACGTACCGGTCGGTGTAGAACAGCACCACGTTGTCTTTGCCGCGCAGGTCGTACAAATCGTGGCCGGGCGCTACCTGCTGCAGGCCCACGGCGGCGTGCCCGTCGGCGTAGCGCGCCACAAACTTCAGGCGCTTGCCCGCCGCGGTGGCCTCGTCGTACAGCGCGCGAAAGTGGGCTTCGTGCGCCGCCATCTGGGTGTAAAAGGCTTCCACGTCGCCGTCGAGGCAGGCGGGGGGCAGGAAGGTGTCGATTTCGATGTCGCTCATTTCCATCACTTCCCCGGCTTCGCGGGCCAGAATCAGGATTTTGCGGGCCACGTCGCTGCCGCTCAGGTCGAGGCGCGGGTCGGGCTCGGTGTAGCCTTCGGTCTGGGCCTGGCGCACCACCTCGGCGAAGGGCCGGGTGCCGTCGTAGTTATTGAAGACGAAGTTGAGCGTGCCCGAAAGCACGGCCTGCATGCGCCGCACCACGTCGCCGCTGCGCGTGAGGTCGTTGAGGGTGCCGATGATGGGTAGGCCGGCGCCCACGTTGGTTTCGAACAGGAAGCTGGCGTTGAATTCCGTCGACAGGCTTTTGAGGCGCGCGTAGTGGGCATAGTCCGAGGAGCAGGCCACCTTGTTGCAGGCCACCACGGCGATGCTTTTCTCCAGCAGATGCGGGTAGCAGCGGGCCGCGGCGGGGTTGGCGGTCACGTCAACAAAAATGGAATTGCGCAGGTTCCGGCTGATGATGAGCTGGGTAAACGCTTCCAGGCTCTGCGGCGGGGCGTCGGCCAGCTCGGCGGGCCAGGCGGTCAGGTCCAGTCCCTGCTCGTTCACAATGCAGTGACGGCTGCTGGCAATGGCCACCACGCGCACCTGCAAGCCCAGCTTCTCGAGCAGGTGCTGCTGCTGGTGCGCCAGCTGCTCGAGCAGCTTGCTGCCCACGTTGCCGGGACCCAGAATAAAGAGGTTGACCTGCTTGTAGGTGGCTTCAAAAAAGGCTTCGTGGAGCACGTTGATGGCCTTGCGCACGTCGGCAGCCCGAATCACGGTCGAAATATTTTTTTCCGAAGCGCCCTGCGCAATGGCCCGGATGTTCACGCCGTTCTGGCCCAGGGCCCCAAACAGCTTGCCGCTGATGCCGGGGTGGTCCTTCATATTCTCGCCCACCAGCGCCACAATGGCCAGCTCGCGCTCGGGACGCAGGGGCTCGATGCGGCCCGCCGCAATTTCCACCGCAAACTCCTCATCTACCGCCACCTGGGCCGTGGCGGTATCGGCCTCGTTTACCCCCACACAGATGGAGTGCTCCGACGAGCTCTGGGTGATGAGCACCACGTTGATGCGCTCGCGGGCCAGGGCCGCAAACAGCCGCATCGAAAAGCCGGGAATGCCCACCATGCCGCTGCCTTCCAGGTTGAGCAGCGTGAGGTTGCCGATGCTGGAAATGCCCTGCACCACGGCCGCCGTGCGGGGCGGCTTTACCTCCACCAGTGTGCCGTAGTCGGCCGGGGCGAAGGTGTTTTTTATCCAGAGCGGAATGCCGCGCCGCATCACGGGCTGAATGGTGGGCGGGTAGAGCACCTTGGCGCCGAAGTGCGACAGCTCCATGGCCTCCTGGTACGAAATGCGGTCGATGGGCCGGGCGCCGCGCACCAGGCGCGGGTCGGCGGTCATCATGCCGCTCACGTCGGTCCAGATTTCCAGCACGTCGGCGTTGAGCGCGGCGGCCAGCAGGGCGGCGGTGTAGTCGGAGCCGCCCCGGCCCAGCGTGGTGGTCACACCGTGCCCATCGGACCCGATGAATCCGGGCACCACCCAGACTTTGCCGGGGTTTTTGGCCCGGAACGCGGCCACCTGCTGCTCGGTGGCCGCCGTGTTTACCTCGGCGGTGCCAAAGCGGGAATTGGTGCGAACCAGCTGCCGGGCGTCGGCCCACACGGCGTCCAGGCCCTGGGCTTTGGCCGCGGCCGCTACCAGGCGCGACGACAGCAGCTCACCGTAGCTCATGAGCTTGTCCAGCGTGCGGGCCGACAATTCGCCCAAGGCAAAAATGCCGTCGCAAAACCGCCGCAGCTCCACAAACTGCACGGTAATGGCGTCGGCCTCGGACTTTTGCACGCCGCCATCCAGCAGTGCCTGCGCCGCTGCTATGTGGCGGTGCTGCAGCTGGTTGAGGGCTTCGCTATAAGAAGGGTCGGCGGAAGCGGCGGCCCGGCCGGCGCCAATCAGCGCATCGGTGGTGCCACCCAGCGCGGATACCACCATTACCACTTCTCCCTGGCCCACAGCCGTGGCTACGATGGCAATCGATTTTCGAATATTTTCGGCGGAGGCGACGGAAGTCCCCCCGAATTTTAACACTTGCATAAACTCGGACTTCAGGGCAGATGTTAGGTAATGGTTCTGAAGGAACGTCCAGGCCAAACGGCGGTGTTTGAATTCAGTACCTTTGCAAACTACAGACTAATTACCGAACACCGATGCTTGATAAACTAGAAGCCATCAGCCAGCGCTACAATAACGTAAACGAGGAACTGATGCAGCCCGACGTCATGTCGGACCTGAAGCGTTATAAAGCGCTCAACAAAGAATATAAAGAACTGGGGAAAATTGTAACTGAATATCGCAATTACCAGGGCGTGCTCAGCAACATCGAAAACGCCCGCCAGGTAATTTCGACCGAAAAGGACGAGGACTTCCGCCAGATGGCCAAGGACGAGCTCGACGAACTGCTGCCCGAGCAGGAGCGCCTCGAAGACGTTATCAAAGACCTGCTGCTGCCCAAGGACCCCAACGACTCGAAAGATGTCATCATGGAAATCCGGGCCGGCGCGGGCGGCGACGAAGCCGCCATTTTTGCCGGCGACCTGCAGCGCATGTACATGCGCTTCGCCGAAAAGCAGAACTGGAAAATGGAGCTGATTGACGCCATGGAAGGCACCGCCGGCGGCTACAAGGAAATCATTGTGGCCGTGCGCGGCGAAGACGTGTACGGCAAGCTCAAGTTTGAAAGCGGCGTGCACCGCGTGCAGCGCGTGCCGGCCACCGAAACCCAAGGTCGCATCCACACCAGCGTGGCTTCCATTGTGGTAATTCCGGAAGTGGAGGAATTTGACGTGGAGCTGAACATGAGCGACATCCGCAAGGATTATTTCTGCTCCAGCGGCCCCGGCGGCCAGTCGGTAAACACGACGTATTCGGCCGTGCGCCTCACCCACTTGCCCTCCGGCCTCGTGGCCCAGTGCCAGGACCAGAAGTCGCAGCTCAAGAACTTCGACAAGGCCCTGGCGGTGCTGCGCTCCCGCGTGTACGACATGGAGCTGGCCAAAAAGAACGAAGCCGACGGCTTGGTGCGCAAAAGCATGATTGGCGGCGGCGACCGCTCGGATAAAATCCGTACTTACAACTACCCCCAGGGCCGCGTGACCGACCACCGCATCGGCTACACGGTGTACAACCTGTCCAGCGTGATGGAAGGCAACATCGACGACTTTGTGGAGCAGCTCCGCATCGCCGAAAGCGCCGAGCGCCTGCAGGAAGGCGTAACCAAGTAATAGCCAAACGAAAACTCCCCTCCTCATCCAGGAGGGGAGTTTTCGTTCCAGAAAAATTGAGCTAAATGGCTCGTGGAACGCTGCCCAACGGGCCGTTCTGGCCGGCGATACTTTTCCCGCTGCCTTGCCGTTACTTGCGCTCCCCTTCGGTTCTACGCTCCATCATGCGCCACCTCTTCCCGCTACTCCTTATTCTGAGCTGCCTGCTCGCTTTCCTGCCCGGCTGCGAGCCGAAAGAAGACCTGGTGCAAACCTCCGGCAGCCTCGAGTTCAGGTCGGAATTCCGGACGGACACGGTGCTGTTCGATACGGTGTTTACCACCATCAAAACAGTGACGAAGCGCTTGTGGGTTTACAACCGCAACGCGGGTGCGGTGAAGACGGACATTAACCTGGCCGGCACCGCGGGCACGGCGTTTTCGGTGGTTATCAACGGCGATGCCCGCCCCTCGGCGCAGGGCGTGACCATCCGGGGCAAAGACAGCCTGCTGGTGCTGGTGCGGGCCGTGGTGGGCGACAACGGCCAAGCCACTTCGCCCAAGCAGTTCCTCGTCACCGACGAGCTGCGCTTTCGCACCAACGGCACCGACCAGAACGTGAAGCTGGTGGCCTACGGCCAGAACGCTTACTTCCACCGCGCCGACATCATTCGCACGAACCAGACCTGGCGCACCGACAAGCCCCACGTCATCATCAACAGCCCCTACGTGAGCCAGGGCAAAACCTACTCCGTGGGCGTGGTGGTGGCACAAGGCGTCACGCTGCGCATTCCCAAGGGCGCCCGCATCTACTCGCACGCCGGCGCTTACCTGCAAGTCGATGGCACTCTGCTGGTAAATGACTTAACCGAGCCCTCGGCCTTTGTGCCCACCGATACGGTGAAGGCCACCAACGCCAACATCGTGCGCTTCCAGGCCGACCGGCTGGAGCCCTACTACGCCGAGGCCCCGGGCCAGTGGGGCGGCATCGTGTTCACCGGAACCAGCAAAAACAACCGCATTCGCTACGCGGAAATCAAAAATGCCACTTTCGGCGCCCTGCTCATCAGCCCGGAAAGCATCACGCTGCCCCGCCCGAGCCTGACCATTGAGAATTCGGTTATCCGCAACATCTCCGGCGCCAAGCTTTCCTTCGCCAACACCACGGCGGCTTCCGGGGGCGGCATCATCAGCTACTCGGGCAGCGTGACGGCCAACAACTGCCTGTTTACCAACTGCGGCGAGTTTGCCGTGCTCGGCGTAGGCGGTGGCGTGTACAACCTCAACTTCTGCACCATCGCCAACTACACGCCGGCCTTCCTCCGCGAAACGGCCTCCCTCACGTTCAGCAACGAAAGCCCTTACGATTCCAAGGTGAAACTGCCGCTCACGCTGAACCTGCAGAATTCCATCGTCTGGGGTTCGTTTGAAGACGAGCTGCAGGTAATAAACTACGCCGACTACGCCGCCACGCTCAGCATTCGCAACTCGCTGCTACGCACCAAGCTGTACGCCACCACGCCCAGCGTCGTTGGCGCCGCCGGGGTCAACCTGCTCAACGTGGACCCGGCCTTCAAACGCACCTCCTTCGTCGACCCGGATTATACCCTGCAGGATAAATCGCCGGCTACTTCGCCCCGCCGCACGCCGGTAGCCCCCCTGCTCGCCAAGGACTTGCGCAACCTGCCGCGCCCGAGCCAGCCCAGCCTGGGCGCCTACGAGCACAAATAGCCCCCGCGGTTTACTCTACCTGCCCCGCTGCCGCGTAGCGCAGCGTATCGAACAGCACCAGCTTTTGGGTTCCCACCACTTCGTAGCGGCGCAGCTGCCCGTTTTGTAGCTGGAAACGCAGCTGCTTCTGGGCCGAAAACAGCGGGTTATTTTGCACAATGGTCGCGGACACTTCCTGGGCCACGGGCCCCTGCTGCACCACCGTCAGGCGGGCCACCGGGGCGTTGGGCTGGCCGGGCAGGCGGGTGTAGGTGCGGCGCAACAGCCCCCCGGGCAGCGCCACCGAATCCACGGCATAAGCGCCGCGCAAGGCCGCTTTGTTGATGTCGGCCTGAAAGAAAATCTGCAGCTCATCGGCCCACTTTACGGCGGGCACGCGCACGGTTTCGGTGGCATTGCCGCGCAGGCTCACGCGCTTGGTAACGGCTGCCCGGCACTGGGCCAGCTGCGCCACCTGCTGCGTGAGCAGGCCTTTTACATCAAAGTAGAGCGGCCGGCGGGCGGCCGGTGCCGCGGGGCTGGCGTCGCCGCAGCTGCCCAGCAGCAAGGCGCCGGCCACCAACGCCAGGCACGGCAACGCCCGATAAAGCGGAACCACGTGATTACGCATTCGGCGCAGGCACAATAGCAGGGCGCAGCAGGCTCTGGCCGGTCATTTCCAGCGGCTGCGGCACGCCCATCAGCTCCAGAATCGTCGGGGCCAGGTCGCCCAGCTTGCCGTTGGCCAGCGTGCCTACGTAGTCGTTATCGGCCAGGATGCAGGGCACCAGGTTGGTGGTGTGGGCGGTGTTGGGCGAGCCATCGGCGTTGCGCATGAACTCGGCGTTGCCGTGGTCGGCGATGATGATGCAGGCATAGCCAGCTGCCAGGGCCGTTTCCACCACCACTCGGCAGCAGGCATCGGTCGTTTCCACGGCTTTTACCACCGCCTCAAACACGCCGGTGTGGCCCACCATGTCGGGGTTGGCGAAGTTCAGCACCACAAAGTCAGCCGCCTTGGCTTGCAGCTCCGGCACCAAGGCCTCCACCAAGTCGCGGGCACTCATTTCGGGCTGCAGGTCGTAGGTCGCTACTTTGGGCGAGGCCCGGAGGATGCGCGTTTCGCCTTCAAACGTGTTTTCACGGCCGCCCGAGAAGAAGAACGTGACGTGCGGGTACTTCTCGGTTTCGGCAATGCGAATCTGGGTTTTGCCGTGCGCCGCCAGCACCTCCCCCAGTGTGTTGTTGAGGTTGTCTTTCTCAAAAATGGGCGTCACGCCCGCAAAGGTGTCGTCATAGTTCGTCAGCGTCAGGTAGTGCAAGTTCAGCCGCTTCATCTGGAACGCGTGCATGTCGTGCTGCGTGAGCACCTCCGTGATTTCGCGGCCGCGGTCGGTGCGGAAGTTGAAGCACAGCACCACGTCGCCTTCCTGAATGGTGGCCAGCGGCTGCCCGTCGGCGCCTACCTTCACGATGGGCTTCAGGAACTCGTCGGTGATGTCTTCGCGGTACTGCTCCTGAATGGTTTGAATTAGGTTTTGCGACGGCGTGCCGATGCCGTTCACCAGCAGGTCGTACGCCACCTTCACCCGCTCCCAGCGCTGGTCGCGGTCCATGGCGTAGTAGCGGCCCACCACCGAGGCGATTTTGGCGCCGCTGCGCTCCAGGGACTGTTCCAGCTCGTTCACGAAGCGCACGCCGCTCTTCGGGTCGGTGTCGCGGCCGTCGGTGAAGGCGTGCACAAGCACGCGCCGCACGCCCGCTTCGTGGGCGATGGTGCACAGGGCCTTGACGTGGTCGATGTGCGAATGCACCCCGCCATCGGACAGCAAGCCAATCAGGTGCAGGGGCTTGTCGTTGGCAATGGCGTACTCAAACGCCTTCACCAGCGCAGGCATTTGGCCCAACTTCCGCTCGCGGATGGCTTTGCCGATGCGCACGAGCTCCTGGTTGACCACGCGGCCGGCCCCGATGTTCATGTGGCCCACTTCCGAGTTGCCCATCTGGCCTTCGGGCAGCCCCACGGCCTCGCCGGAGGCCTGCAAGGTGCTGTGCGGATACCGCTGCAACAGCTCATTGTAGAACGGCGTATTAGCCGCGTCCACGGCCGACACCGCCGAATTCTGGGGAATTCCCCACCCATCCAGAATCACCAATAAAACCTGCTTATTCATGGCACAAAGATACGGCCGACCTGCCTATGGGTTGGGATTATCTACCTTCGTGGTTACATTAACTTCCCATCCTTTTTGCGCGGGTTTATTGGCCGGCAAAAAGCCCTTTTACTTCCTGGCACCATTTTAGCTTTTAATCTGACGCGGATGACGCACTTATACCTGTACTAATGAAACGCTATTTTTTTAGGACTCTATTCTTTGGTTGGCTCTTTCTGTTCGGCGCCGTAGCGGCCCACGCGCAGGTCGATAATCTCGGGGCGGTGCGCACGGCCATGCGCAATGGCTCGTCCCGCGAGCTGTCGCAATACCTCGCCCCTACCGTTGAGGTTGGCTTTGACGGCGACAAACAAGGCTACAACTCCACCCAGGCGGAGATTGTCATCAAGGACTTCTTTGCGAAGAACACCCCCAGCAGCTTCGAATTCATTCACCAAGGCGAAAGCAAAGAGGGCATTCAATACGCCATCGGCCGCTACATCGGCCGCAACGGCACGTACCGCGTGTTCGTGAAGCTCAAGCCCTCCCGTGGTGCCCCGCTGATTGACACGCTGGACTTTACCAAAGAATAACCGTACTCCTTGAGCATACCAAGCCCCGGCCTTTTCAGGCCGGGGCTTTTTTGTTTAGCAGCTAAATTGGGCTAGGGGGTGTTCTCAGTTAAGATAGAGGGTCATGATGCGGGCACAGATGAACGCCTGAAAAGAGGCGTCCAATTTGTCGTATCGGGTGGCCAAGCGCCGGTGCTGTTTTAGCTTGTTCACGGTTTGCTCGATATGGTGGCGCTTGGCGTAGGCGCAGGGGTCAAAATGGGGGACGTGGCGCCGCCTCGGCGTAGGCGGAATAACGGCCAGCGCGCCCGCCGCGGCAATCAGCCCGCGCAAGGCGTCGCTGTCGTAAGCCGTGTCGGCCACCACTTCGCAAGCCGGGGCCAGGTGCGGGGCCAGCAGCCACGCCGCCTGCGGGCAATCACCGGCCTGTCCCGGGGTGAGCAACCAATTGAGCACGTTGCCGGCCCCGTCGCAGCTCAGGTGCAGCTTGCTGGTGCGCCCGCCCCGGCTGCGGCCGATGGCCTGCGCGCCTTTTTTTTGGCGGCGCCGGCCGCGTGCTGGTGCACGCGGATGCTGGTCGAATCGAGTTGCACCTGGCGCTGGCGGGCGTGGGGGATGCGGCGGTTGTGGGCGATAAGCCAGTTCGCCACCCGCTCCCACACGCCGCTGTCGCGCCAGCGGGCAAAGCGCACGTACACCCGGTGCCAGTGCCCCAAATGCGGCGGCAGGTCCCGCCAGCCCACGCCCGTGCGCCCCAGCCAGAGCACCGCTTCCACAAAGCCGCGCGTGTCGCGCGCCGTCGTGCCGCGGCAATTGGCCTGGCCCGGCAACAAAGGCGACAACTCCGCCCACATCGAATCCGTCAGTAATGTCCGGTCTGCGTTCATTCCCCAAGTTACCCTATTAACTGAGAACACGCCCTAAAGGGAACAAGACTTTAGCTCAACTCCAGAAGCACTCCCAGCGCTTCTTCATTGCTTATCCAATCGGCTGTCATGCTGAGCTTGCGAAGCATCTTATCACCGAGGAACGAATCGTGCTGACCTGATAAGATGCTTCCTTCGTCAGCATGACAGCCGATTAGGATGTTGCGCGCTTCACACAGCCTTCTTGTTGCTCAACACATGGTTTAAAACAGCCTGAAATCCGCGTTTTATTCGCAAAGGCAAGGGCCGTACCTTTGTCCTGTGCAAACCCCTACTGCTTCCTATCTCACACCCGAAGCCCTGACCAACTTCATTCGCACGGCTTTGGCCGAGGATGTGGGCGACGGGGACCATTCGGCCCTTTCCTCCATTCCGGCCGACGCCCGCAACCGGGCCCACCTGCTGGTGAAGGGCGAAGGCATACTGGCCGGCATGGCGCTGGCGCCCCTCATTTTTGAAGAAGTGGACCCGGCCCTCACCGTGACCGCACTCCTGGCCGACGGCACACCCGTTAAGCACGGCGACATCGCCTTCACCGTGGAAGGCCCCGCGCGCAGCATCCTCACGGCCGAACGCCTGGTGCTCAACTGCATGCAGCGCATGAGCGGCATTGCCACCTACACGGCCCACCTGAACACGCTGCTGGCCGGCACCACGGCCAAGCTGCTCGACACCCGCAAAACCACCCCCAACTTCCGCCTCTGCGAGAAGTGGGCCGTGCTCATCGGCGGCGGCGTAAACCACCGCTACGGGCTCTTCGACATGATTATTCTGAAGGACAACCACGTCGATTATGCCGGCGGCATTGCCCAGGCCATTGCCGCTACCCACGCCTACCTGGCCCAAACCGGCCGGCAGCTGCCCATCGAAATTGAAACCCGCTCCCTCGAAGAAGTGGAGCAGGCCGTGGACGCGGGCGGCATCGACCGCATCATGCTCGACAATATGAGCCCCGAGCTGCTACGCGAAGCCGTGGCCCTCATCGGCGGCCGCTTCCCCACCGAGGCCAGCGGCGGCATCACCGAGCAAACCATTGCCGAAGTCGCCGGCACCGGCGTCGACTACATCTCGGTGGGCGCCCTCACCCATTCCGTAAAAAGCCTGGATTTGAGCTTGAAAGCATTTTAGTTGTCGGTTGTTGGTTATCAGTTATCAGGGAATGACCTGGGCAAGCTGAAACTAACAACGGACAACCACCAACTACTAACAAAACCATGAACCAACCCAACCAACGCGGTGGAGGCGGCGGCTTCCGCCAGGCACAGCAGGCCTCGCCGCTGGCCATTCGCACCAAGAAAACGCAGTTTGACACCAACACCTACACCCGCCTAGCCATGGCCGAAGTGTGGAAAAAGGATTGGGTGTACGCCTTGATTCCGTTTGCCCTGGGGCTGCTGCCGGCCGTTTTTGTGCACTCGTGGTGGTGGCTGGCCCTGGCGCTGGTGCTTACGCTGCTGTTTGTGCTGTTCCGCTCGGCCCAGGTCACGGGCGTGACGCAAATGGAGCAGAGCAAGCCGCTGTTTGAGCGCATGAACTTTGAGATGGACCAGAAGCAGCTGTTGCTGCGCGTGGGCCCCGAAAAAGCCATGCAGCTGACCTGGGACATGGTGGGCCGCGCCCGCCGCGATGCCGACGCCTACCTGCTGTACCTCAAGCCCGGCACGCCGCCCGAGGGCCTGGCTCCCTGGCGCCTGTGGCTGGCGCGCACGTTCGACGTGCCCGTGTTTTTACATTTGCCCCTGCGCATCTTCAATTCGCCCAACGACGTGAAGCTGTTTGAGGCCCTGCTGCGCCGCAAGAACCTGCTGCCGGCCGATGGCACGGCCACAACCGTTTAAGGTTCAGCCTCGTTTTGTAACCAGTAGCGACACGGCGCCTGCCGCTTTTCTCTGTACTTCAACCCCTGCTAATTTTTCTCCGATGAAATTGACCCCCACCTTGTTGCTGGCCGTAGCCACCGCCTCCCTGGCCCTGACCTCCTGCAGCAGCGAGCCCTCCGACTGGCGCCCCGACGACAAAGTATCGCTCGATATGGTTGCGCCCGGCACCCGTCCTTCCGACAATTACGACCAGAACACAGCCTACGCGCCCAACCAGGCCAAAGGCGGCGCCATCACGAAGCCCATCAGCTCATCGGCCGACCTGGACCAGCGCCCCGCTCCTTCGGCGAAGTCGGCCATGACGGCCAATGCGGAGGAAGGCCTGCGCAAGCGCGGCCTGCTGCACGACGCCGGCAAGTCGACCCAGGAAGATACTACCGCCAGCGGCCATCAGATACAGCGCTAGAGCTTCGGCCCGTTGCAATAATTAGTTGGGTGGCAGCTTTGCCCGCCGGCCGGCGGTCGCAAAGCTGCCGCTTTGCGTCTGCTGGTAGCGGACGTTTTTCCTTTGAATGGGGAATGAAGAATGAGGAATGAGGAATTGGCCGGTGCGGCTCAACTCCTTCATTCCTCGTTCTTCATTCTTCATTTCTCATTCTGTTTTGCATGGGGTTTGCTATTTTTTTGCTGCTGCTCACGGTGCTGGGCGCGGGCGCCGCGGCGGCCTGGGTGCCGGTGGCCTGGGGCAGCCAGTGGCTGAAGCCGCTGCTGGCTTTTAGCGGCGCGTACCTATTTACGCTCACGGTCACGCACATTTTGCCCGAAGCCCTGCAACTGCTGCCGGCCCACCCGGAGCGGGTGGGGTACTGGGTGCTGGCCGGTTTTTTTGGGCAGTTGCTGCTGGAGGTGCTGTCGCAGGGCGTGGAGCACGGGCACGTGCACCACGAGGCGGCCCACGGCCCCCACGACCCGGCCGGCCGGGTGCCATTTCTGCTGCTGGCCGCGCTGGTGGTGCACTCTTTTCTGGAAGGCAGCATCCTGGTGCGCACCCCGGAAGTGGGGCAAATGAGCCAGAACTTCTACGCCATCGTGGTGGGCGTGGCCTTGCACCACATGCCGGCGGCTTTTGCACTGGCCACGCTGCTGCGGCTGCGGCTGGGCTCCTTCCGGCGGGTGTGGCCGTGGCTGCTGGTGTTTGCGCTGGCCTCGCCGGTCGGCATAGTGTTCAGCAACTACGTGGTGCTGACGGAACTGCTGCGCGGGGGCTTGTATGCGGCGCTGCTGGGGCTGGTGGCCGGCAATTTCCTGCACGTGTCCACCACCATTCTGTTCGAAACCAGCCCCGAGCACCGGCTCAACTGGCCGAAGCTAAGCGCTACCATGGGCGGGCTGCTGCTGGCCCTGGCCGTGGCGTAGCTTCAGTGAGCAATTAGCAGTGAACAGTTATCAGTGGTAATAACTGCTAATTGTTCATTACTAACTGAATTCTTCCAGTGGCCCGGCCCCGCGCAAGAAGTTTTCCAGCTGGCGGGCCCGGGCGGTTTCGTATTCCAGCCGGGCCTGGAGCCGCACCAGTCGCTGCCGCATGGCCAGCACGATGTCGAGCGCCTCCGGGGAAAGGCCCAGCTCGTAGTGCAAGCGGGCCAGGCGGGGCAAGTCGTCGGGCTCGTCTACGATGATGGTTTCGGGAGTAGAGGCCAGGCGCAGCAAGCCGGCTTGCAAAAACTCCTGCAAATCGGCCGGCCCCAGGCCATAGCGCGCCGAGCATTCCTGAAAAGTGAGGGTGAGGAAGTGCGTTTCCATGGCAATGAAACTTAGGAGTTAGTCTTCGGGCCGGAGGGCCGCCAGCTGCTGTATCAGCTCCTTTTCCTGCGGCGTCAGGTGCTGGGGCAGCGTCAGGGTTAGGCGCAGGTACAGGTCGCCGAACTGGCCCGGGTGCTTGTACACCGGGAAGCCCTTGCCGCGCAGGCGCAGGCGGGTGCCGTTCTGGGTTTCGGGCTTGAGCTTGATTTTGACGGGCCCGCTGAGCGTCTCAACGGTTTGCTCGCCGCCCAGCAGGGCCTTGTAAATGCTTACGGGCACGTCCTGGGTCAGGTCGTCGCCGGTGCGCACGTAGCGGGCGTCGGGCGTGATGCGGAACGTGATGAGCAGCGAGCCGTTGGGCCCGCCGTTGCGGCCGGGCCCGCCCTGGTCGCGCAGCCGGATGGTCTGGCCATCGGCCACGCCGGGCTGAATGTTGAGCCGCAGGTTTTTGCCGTTCACCGTGATGGTGCGCGGCCCGCCGTGGTAGGCCTCTTCCAGGCTCAGCTCCAGCTCGGCCTGGTAGTCGGCGCCGGCCCCGGGCCGGGTACCGCCGCCTCCGGCCCGGCGCCCGCCCCCGCCCATGCCCCCAAACAGCGAGCTAAAGAAGTCGGAAAAGTCTTCGCCCTCGCCAAACTGGCCGCCCTGGCCAAAGCCCCCGCCGCCCTGCGTGTACTGGCTCCAGTCGAACCCACCGCCGGGCTGGCCGCCGCGGCCCGCGCCACTCGGCTGCTGCTGGTAGCGCTGCCAGTCAGCCCCAAACTGGTCGTACTTTTTCCGTTTCTCGGGGTCGCTGAGGACCTCGTGGGCCTCGTTGATGTCCTTAAATTTTTGCTCCGCGCTCTTATCGTTCGGGTTCACATCGGGGTGATGCTGCCTAGCCAACTTGCGGTAAGCCTTTTTGATTTGCTCAGCGGTGGCCGTTTTTTCTACACCCAGCGCTTTGTAGTAGTCTTTGTAATCCATCTTGTTGGTGAGCGATGAGGTGACGGGGTCATATGCACACGAGCTGCTCGTCCCAATGGTGGCCAATGCCGCAACTTCCTCCGCTGGGCGGCCCAACCGGCGGCAACCCCTTGGTTTTGGGCCCGCGTGCCGGCTCAACTAACGGCCGAATCACTTCGCGGCGGAAGCAACACCGAGCAGCAGCGGGTGGTAGTAGGGTATTCGGGTTGCTCATGTTAACCAACCGAAAAAGCAGTTGCCACCATTGCCAGGCGAACCTACCCCGGTGAACTTAATTGAACGAATGCGGCCCCTGAAAGTTAATGGGCCAGCTTGGGCAAAACTGGTCTTGCTTTTGCACTAATACATTGTTGGCGGGCCAGGTGCTAGCACAAAGTATAGTATATTGCGCTATTATCCCACTCAACCTTTATTTCTTTTTTCTACCTCAACTCTTCCTTATGAACTCCCGCTTCCTCATTAATAGCACTCTACTGGTGGCGCTGCTGACCGGCACCGCTGCCCAGGCCCAGACCCGCGTACCCCCACGCCGCCCCGGCAGCGTGGCCCCGAAGCCCCGCGTGACGGCTAATGCCGGCGTCGGCCTCAAAGACGGCCTGACCATGCAAAAAGGACGGGTCGTGCTCACCGAGCTCGGCATTACCAACCCCCTCACGGCTGACAAGAAGCTGATTAATGGCACTATCATTACCCCCGCTGGCTTGGTGACCGCCACCGACGGCACCACCACCCAAATGAACGAGGGCGACATGGTATCGCTCACGGGCCGCGTTACCACCCGTGCGTCGATAGTTGAGGCCGACAGCCTGCTCAAAATCAAGACGTTTGACCTGAGATACCCCGGCAAGCGCAAGAAAATGGAAGAAGAAAAGGAGCGCAAGGACAAGGCCAAGGCCAAGCTGGCAGAGGAGAAAGCCAAAGCGGCCGAAAAGCGGGCCAAAGCAAAAGCCAAGCGCTAAGCCGAACCCGCACTGCCCAAGTGTATTAGTCGCCGCCATGCCTTCGGGCCGGGCGGCGATTTTTTTTGCACTTACCGTAGCACGCCGGGGCACCGGCGGCGCCCCTACCTTAGCGGTTCTAACCCCTTTTGGCCCATGCTCTTTTATACCGTTATCAAGCCAGTGGTGCAGGTGGCCCTGCGGGTATTTTTCCGGCACATTGAGGTACGGCACCGGGACCGGCTCAACCTGCCCGGGCCGCTGCTGTTTGCCGGCAACCACCCCAACACCCTGATGGACCCGCTCCTGACCGCCATCCAGTGCCGGCAGCCGGTGGCTTTTCTGGCCAAAAGCACGTTTTTCCAGAACCCCATTTTGCGGGCCATCATGGAATCGGGCAACTCTATTCCCATCTACCGGCGGCACGACGCCGAGGTGGGCGGCGCCCCGGCCACGGCCGAGCAGGTAGCGGCCCAAAACGAAGCCAGCTTTGGCCGCTGCTATGATTATTTGAGCGCGGGCGGCACCATCATGATTTTTCCGGAGGGCTCCAGCGTAAGCGAACGCCGGCTGCGCCCCCTCAAAACCGGCGCCGCACGCATTGCCCTGGGCGCCGAGGCCCGCAATCACTTTAAGCTGGGACTGAGGGTGGTGCCCATTGCCATCAATTACTTCGACCCTTCGCGCTTTCGGTCCGACGTGCTGCTCAACGTGGCCACGCCCATTGTGGTGGCCGATTACGCCGAGCTATATGCCCAGGACCCCGAAGCGGCCGCCGACCAGTTCACCGATGCGATACGCGAAGCGCTGGAGCGGCGCCTCGTTATCACACGCGACGCGGCCGAAGATGTCTTTGTGCAACAGGTGGAGCGAACGTTTGGTGACCACCTCAACCCGAACGACGATGCATCAACCCTCTACGACAACTTCCAGCTGAGCCAGACGCTGCTGCAAGCCCTGGCCTGGTTTGAGCAGCACGCGCCTTCCCGGCTGGTGGCCATGCGCATGCAGTTCCAATCGTACCTGGAAAACCTGCGCCGCTACCGCCTCACCGACGATGCCCTCGAAAGCCAGCAGCGGGGCACCGTGGTGGGCCTGCTCAACCTGGTGTTTGGCGCGCCCGTGTGGCTGTATGGGGTACTGAATAATTACCTGCCCTACATTCTGCCCTCCATGGTGGCGCGACGGGCCACTAAAGACGTAGAGTTTGTGGCCCCCATCATGCTGGTAATGGGCATGCTAACGTTTCCTCTGGCTTACACCCTGCAAGCGGCGGCGGTGCAACACTGGCTCACGCACGACTGGCGCCTGACGGCCCTATACGTGCTGAGCCTGCCCCTTAGCGGCTTCTACGCCCTGAGCTATTGGGAAACGCTGACGGTCCGCCTGGACCGGCTCCGCGCGCTGCGCCTGTTCCGAAGCGCCCCGGCCGTGGGCAAAGAGCTGCTGAGCCAGCGGGCCACCCTGGTGGAGCAGCTGGAAGAAGCCCGCGAAGCTTATTTAGCACGCGTGGCTAAGCAATAAGACACGGCCTGCGCGGGACCGTTACAGGCTTTAGCTCAACTTTAATTTAAAGCAAAAACGGTCCAATAACTTTGGCTCAACTAACGGTTTAGCTCAACATGACGCCAGCCAATAAGGCAGCCGCTATGATGGCAACGCTCGGCACTTTTTCCCAGAGCAGCAGCAGGAAGGTGGTGCCCACCAGCAGCGGGTTCAGGGGCAGGGTATTGATGGGGCCCAAGTGAAACGGCAAGGCCATCATTTTGTCGGGCAGGGGGTGATACAGCAGGAAGGTGGCCGCGCACACCAGCCCGGCACTCACGGCGTTGATGCCTTCCAGCGAAGCCTGCACCACGCGGTATTGTCGTAGCCGGTCCCAGAACCGAATCACGAAGAATATCAGAAACGTGCCCGGCAAAAAGATGCCCGCCGTGCCCACCAGCGCGCCTATCACCTGCATGCCGGCCCCGCCCGCGGGCCGCATGGCCAGCGCGCCGATGTAGGCGGCAATCGAAAAGTTTGGGCCCGGCATGGCCTGCACCAGCCCCAGCCCCGACAGGAATTCAGGGCCCGTGAGGTAGTGCTTAAACTCCACAAACTCCGCGTATAGCAGCGGCGCCAGCACCTGCCCGCCCCCAAATACCAGCGAGCCGTTGCGGTAAAAGTTCTCGAAGAGCCGCACCGGCAACAGCCGGGTATAATGCCCCAGCATGGCCGCCCCCACCAGAATGCCCAGCCAAAGCAGGAAGTTGGCCCACTCCACCCGCAACGGCTTTTTCTCCTGAATGATGGCGTGTTTGCGGTAGCGCACCGTGGTAACGGCGCCGCCGGCCAGCAGCAGCAGCGGCAGCATCCACGGCAGCTGGAAAAAGTAGGCCAGCATGGCCGAGGCCACCATCAGGGCCACTGCCATTTTGGTATGAATGACTTTTTCGGCGATGCGGTAGGCCGAGAATGCCACAAAGCCCACCGCCACGGGCTGCACAAACTGCACCAGCGCCGCGACCCGGGCGGGGTCGAGGTGGCTGAGGGTGAGGCCGGCCAGCGTCATCAGGGTCACGGCGGGCGTCACCCAGACCAGCAGGGTGAGGTAGGCCAGGTTGGGCCCGCCGAGCCGGAAGCCGATGACGGTGATGGTTTGGGTGGAGGTGGGGCCCGGCAGCAGCGCGCACAAGGCCTGCAATTCCAGCAGTTCGGCCGCGCTCAGGTAGCGGCGCTTGTCGACCAGCAGCCGGAACATCATGGCCAGGTGCGCCTGCGGCCCCCCAAAAGCCGTGAAGGCCAGCGCGGCCACGTCCTTCAAAAAGATAAGGCCCCGCACCCGCCGGGTGCGCTTGCCCGAGCGCCGCGGGGGCGGCGTGAGCGAAACGGGGGCGGGGGGGTCCGAAGCGGAAGGCGGAACAGAAGCCGGAAAGGTCATACCAGGCAAAAAAACGTCATGCTGAGCGCAGCCGAAGCATCTCTCCCGCTTCGTTGCAAGTGCATTGATTGGGTACGCGGGAGAGATGCTTCGGCTGCGCTCAGCATGACTTGCTGGGGGCGGTTTCGCGCCGATTGTGCTATTTCTTCTTCAAGCCCAGCTCAATCAGGCGCTCGTTGAGGAACTCGCCGGCCGTGATGTCGGCCTCCTTCTTGGGGTTGTCGGGCGTGATGCAGTGCTCCAGGGCGGCGAGGCTCATTTCGGAGCGCGGGTGCATGAAGAACGGAATGCTGTAGCGCGAGGTGTTCATCTTCTCGCGGGCGGGGTTCACCACGCGGTGAATGGTCGACTTGAGCACGCCGTTGGTGAGGCGCTGGAGCATGTCGCCCACGTTCACCACAATCTGGTCGGGCAGGGCCGTGATGGGAATCCACTTGTCGTCGCGGCGCTTCACTTGCAGGCCGTCGGCGCTGGCGCCCATCAGCAGGGTGATGAGGTTGATGTCGCCGTGTTCGGCGGCGCGCACGGCGTCGGCGGGCACAGCGTCCGGGTTTTCAATGGGGAAGTAGTGAATGGGGCGCAGGATGCTGTTGCCGTGCTTCACCTTGTCGTCGAAGTAGTTTTCGGGCAGGTGCAGGTACAGCGCAATGGCGCGCAGCACGTCCTGGCCCGCCGCCTCCAGAGTACGGTAAGCGGTGAAGGTGCTCTCCTTAAAGCCGGGCACTTCCTGGGGCCAGATGTTCTCGGGGTATTCGCTTTTGATGGGGTCGGTTTCGTCTTCTACCTCCTGGCCCACGTGGTAGAATTCCTTCAGGTCGCCGGTGTTGCGCCCCTTGGCGTGCTCCTTGCCCTTGCTGATGTAGCCGCGCTGGCCGGCCAGCTCGGGGTTCTCGTAGCGCTGCTTGGCTTCGTCGGGCAGCTGGAAGAAGGCTTGCACGTCGGCGTACAGCTTTTTGGTTTGCTCGTCGTTGAGGCCGTGGTTCTTCAGGGCGACGAAGCCAATGTTTTGGTAGGCTTCGCCGAGCTGCTGCACGAAGTGAGCCTTGCGCTGCGGGTCCCCGGAGCGGAAATCGGCCAGGTCGAGCGAGGGAATTTGGTCAAGAAGTTGGTCTTGCATGGAAAAATAAGGTTTACTTTGAGGCCAATAAGCCCCACGGTGGGCAACGATGCAAGTTAAGCAAAACCCTGCACAGGGCCCGACCCGTAAGCTGTTCAGCTTAGGGAAGTACGCCTAAACTACTAACACACTTTTTTCGAGCTTCTTTTAAATGAAACGTCCCTTCTGGCTGCTGTGCAGCACGACCATCACCCTGGCGCTGCTGGCTAGCTGCGAAACGAGCAAGCCTACTACCGATGTAAGCGCGACCGCCGGCAGCACGACCGCCAGCCCCGCCAGCACCGGCGAAAGCATGGAATCAAACGGTATTCGCCTGACGCCCTTCAACGATTCGCCCAAGTTCCCGGAGGCCCAGATGCAGTTGCGCGCCCCCCTTGCCGGTTCCTCCGTGCCCAGTGGCGAGGTTGCCTTCGATTATCTGATTACGAATTTTCAGCTCACCAAGATGAGCGGCGGCCCCCACATGGCCCAAATGGCCAACTCGATGAAAGGCCAGCACATCCACAACATCGTGGACAACGAGCCCTACACGGCCCACTACGAGACCAAGTTCAAGAAGGCCATTCCCGACGGCCAGCACGCCATCCTCTCGTTTCTGTCGCGCTCGTACCACGAGAGCCTGAAGCACCGCGGCGCCTACGACCTGCGCATCATCAACGTCGGCAATGGCACGCCGCCCGCCACGCCCGTTATCGACGTGAAGGCGCCGAACCTGTTTTACAGCCGCCCCAAAGACACCTACGCCGGTGCCGATGCCAAGCGCATCATGCTGGACTTTTACCTCGTGAACACCACCCTCGAGCCGGGCGGAAACCGCGTGCGCGCCACCATCAACGGCAGCGAGTTCATGCTGGACCACTGGGTGCCCTACCAGATGGAAGGCCTGCCCGCCGGCGAAAACACCGTGAAGCTGGAGCTGGTAGACAGCAGCGGCACCCTGATACCCGGCCCGTACAACTCGGTGACGCGCAAGTTCACGGTCACCCCGTAACTCATCATAATACCTTGCTTAGCCCGTTGGGCTGAACTTAGAGAAGCATCTTTACCTCGGAAGTAGCCTAGTTACTTGCGCGGCAGAGATGCTTCTTTTGCGTTCCGCCTTATGGGCTTTTGGGAGCCATTTGGCTGCAGCCGTTTGTTGTTCTGGTTCTACCTTGCCTGCCAATGCCCCCTGCCCCACCCCTTTCCGTTGCCGCCTCCGCCGACTTGCCCGGTGCTTCGGCGCCACTGCTCACCCGCGAGCAGGTGCTGCGGGCGTTGCGCCAGATAGCCCGCGAAGGCCGCCCACTGCCCTCCGGCACGGTGTACGAGCTGGTGTACCGGGGCCGGCGCTACCCGCCCCGCGCGGTGGCCGAGCTGGCGTACCGACTGGCTACCGGCAACCCCACGGCCCACTGGCCCCGCCCGGCTGGCGCCGCCACCAACACCCTGCTCGAAGGCCTCGACTTTACCATCAGCACCAAGCGGCCCGTGCTCACGTCCGGCTCCACGCACGACGGCGACGAAACCGCCCGCCAGCAAGCCGAGGACCTGTACACCGGCATCTCCCGCGAATCATCGGAGCCCGCCAGCAGCCCAGCCAAAGTAGCCGAGCCGCCGGCCGCTTACGAGGCGCCACCGTATGACCGGCCCGATGCGCTGGCCGAGCTATTCATCTCCGAGGGCGCGCTGGATGCGGCCTTGGCCGGCCTGGCCCGCCGCCGCAACCTGCTGCTGCAAGGCCCGCCCGGCACCGGCAAAACGTTTCTGGCACGCCGGCTGGCGTGGTTGCTGTTGGGCGCCAAAGACGAAAGCCGCATTGAGTTGGTGCAGTTTCACCCCAGCTACGGCTACGAGGACTTTATGCTGGGCTTCCGGCCCGATGCGGACGGGCGCTTTCACTTGGTGCCCGGGGTGCTCCCGCTCCTATGCCAGCGCGCAGCCGCCGACCCCGACAAGCCGTATTTCCTTTTGATTGACGAGGTAAACCGTGGCAATGTGCCCCGCGTGTTTGGCGAATTGCTCCTGCTGCTGGAAGCCGACAAGCGCGGCCCCGCCCACGCCCTGCGCCTGCCCTACGCGCCGCCCGACGCGCCCCGCTTCTTCGTGCCCGAAAATCTGTACGTCATCGGCACCCTCAACCTAGCCGACCGCTCGCTGAGCCCGCTCGACTACGCGCTGCGCCGGCGCTTTGCCTTCGTGGAGCTGGGGCCGCAGTTTGGCGCGCCGCTGCAGGAGTTTCTCGCGGCCCGGCAAGTACCCGGCGCCATCATCGAGCAGCTGTGCACCCGCATGGCCGCCCTCAACCAAACCATTGCCGACGACCCCGAGCTGGGCCCTGATTTCGTCATTGGCCACAGCTATTTCTGCCAGCCCCCACCCCAGCCAGAACAAGCCGCCGAGTGGCTACGGCTGATTATTGAGCAGGAAATTGGGCCACTGCTGGCCGATTATTGGCGGGAGCAGCCGGCTACGGCGGCGGCCCAGCTGCGCAAGCTGCTGGTTTAGAAGGATACGGTGGCTTGCAGCCGCATCGCCGCCGAGTGTTCCGTAGTCCGCTGGCTCGACGTCGCGGTAGTGCCCGTGCGGTTATCGACGATTGAGCTGGATTAGCTGGATTTTTGGCCCACAAAGCCTTCATAATACACCTCGGGCCCGAAGAAAAGCCGGGAGAAGATGCGAAAGCGCGCCCCCACACCGCCCATGCCTCCGATGGCGCGGGTCGTTGCAGTAAAGGTGTTATCCAGGCACCCGCAAAAGCCGCCCGTAAAGCGTCCAGCGGCACCCGTATTGCGGTAGGCCACGTCCAGAAACGGATAGAGCCACGGCGTATTCGGCAACACGATGTATTGGGCACCGGCGCGCAGGGTAACCCTTCGGTAGCTGGTTTCTCCGGTTACGCAGTCGGCACAATTCCCGATTTCGGGCAGATTGGTGCGGTGGCTGTAAGCCAGGCCGGCGCGCACCCCCAGCCGCTGGGGCATGTAGCGCAAGACCACGCCTGAAAACGCCTGAAACCGGGGGTAGGTTGGCGAGGAAATGGCTGCGTAGCGCGCACCCTCCAGCCCAACTTCGGTCGGGTGCAGCCGCGGCGCTTGGGCATTGGCCCCGAGCACGGACCCCAGCAGCATTGCCCGCAGTAGTATTTTTTTCATTTTACAAGGATAAGCGAGTGAAAAGCATTGGTAAAAGACGCTAACGCGATGACCGGCGGCGCCCAGTCCGGGTTGCGTGGCGGCCCACCCAGCCGCAAACTTGGCCCAGAAACCAACGCCCCGAGCCCCTGCGCAGTAGATCAGCAAAAAACCGGACCTTTATTTCTGCGTGATACCACTCCCCACCCTTTACTATTTTCTGTGCTACGCCTGGAACCGACTGCCCGAGCCCGCCGTGCTGCAGGCCAGCGAAGCAGCTCAATTTCACCGGCCGCTTGGGTTGCTGGCCCAAGTGCTGTTGCACGGCACGCGGCGCTTGCTCCGAAATGGCCTTCCGCGCACTTTTCAGCCCCAGGAAGCCGAGCTAACCAGCTTGCGGGGCCGAATTGAGCTAGCCCCTAGCCTGGGCCGGGGTCTGCTGGAGCGGGGCCGCGCCATCTGCACCTTCGACGAACTAAGTCCCGACTCGCCCCTGCACCGCCTGCTGGCCCAGACGCTGGGCGCCTTAGCCAGTGCCGCCGACTTGCCCTTGACCCTGCGGCGCGAGGTGAGCCAAGTCCGTCAGCGGTTTCCGGCGTCGTTCACTGCAGCCCCGACGGTGCCGCCCACTACCGCCACCTTCCGGGAGCTGCGGCGGCAGCGGCTGGGTAGTCAGGCGGCCTTTCTGCTGCACGTATGCGAGCTAGTGTGGCAAACGGCCCTGCCCGAGCCCACCGCCCGCGGCCGAAACCGCTTCAGCGACTTCCGGCGCGACGAAGCCCTGATGGCGCGCCTGTTTGAGCAGTTTACCCGCAATTTCTTCCGCCGCGAGCAGCGCCGCTACCGCGTGTATGCCGAAACCATTGCCTGGCAGGCCGCGGGGCAGTCCGAAGACCTGGCCTTGTTGCCCACGATGCTAACGGATACTACCCTGGAGGCGCCCGACCGCAAAATAATCCTCGACACCAAGTACTACGCCGCGGCCCTGCGCTCGCGCTACGACCGACAGCGCCTCATTGCGCCACACCTCTACCAGCTCTATGCCTACCTCCAGAACCAGCGGCCCGCCCCCGGCCAGGCCTTGGAAGGGATTCTGCTGTACCCCGCGGCTACTCAGGCCGTTGACCTGCGCTACACCTTGGGCGGGCACCCGGTGCGCGTTGTCACCCTCAACCTGCACCAGCCTTGGGATGGTATTGCGGCCGATTTATTGAGCTTGATTGCCTGATTACAGCCTGACTGTAGCAGGGCACAAAAAACAGCCCAGACTTTCCAAAAGGAAAATCCGGGCTGTTTCAAAAGCCGAAGCATGGAGCTGGCACAAGGCCAGCGGCCAATTACTTCTTAACCTCTTCGGTCGTGGTGGTGGTGGTACCGGTGGTGGTGCCAGCAGCAGGAGCAGCAGCGTCCGTAGCAGGAGCGGTGGTTGCGTCAGCAGCAGGAGCAGTGGTAGCAGTGCTGTCGGTGGTGGTAGAGGTCGAGGTCTCGGTGGTAGCAGCAGGAGTCTCAACGGTGGTCGACTCGGTCGACTTCGACTCGCACGAAGACAGACCAGCGGTCAGGGCCAGGCCCAGGGCAGCAACTTTGAACAGGTTGTTCATTTTGAAGGTAATTTTGAAAATGGGTTAACATAAAAGACGCCCTTTATCCCGGCTTACTGGAAAGGTAACCCGGCCTAGAAAAATATTTTTTCGGCGGGTTACTTGTGCCCCGTATTTGTATTAACTACCAAAGTGAATGAGCAGGGGTAATTCAACTTCCTCTTCGTTAACTCCTACCGACGACGCGCTGATTGCCGCCATTCGTGACGGCGATGAGCGGGCGCTGGCCCACCTCTACCGGTTGCACTGGCCCATGGTATCGCACTTCGTGCTGCAAAACAGCGGCTCCGAAGACGACGCCCAGGACGTGTACCAGGAAGGCGTGATGGTGTTTTATGAAAAAGTACGCGATGGCTCGCTTGAGCTGAGCTGTCAGATTAAAACCTACCTCTACGCCGTGTGCCGCCGCCTGTGGCTCAAGCGCCTGACCAGCAAAAGCCGCTTTGGCGTGCGCTTGCTCGACGATGAGGAGCACGGTCCCTACCTGAACACAGGAGCCGAAGAAGACTTGCTTGCTGCCGAGGAACAGGACCGCCGCTTCACCACCATGAGCGAGGCCCTCAACCACCTCGGCGAGCCCTGCCGCTCGCTTCTGGAAGGCTTCTATCTGCTTGACAAATCGATGCAGGACTTAACTGCAGAGTTTGGCTACACCAATGCCGACAATGCTAAGAATCAAAAGTATAAGTGCCTGGTGCGCTTGAAAAAGTTATTCTTTACCCATTATAAAGAAGAGCCTATCTGATATCCATTAGCTGCGAGCCCGTTGCCCGCAGAACCCCCGTTGCTTACCGCCGCCGGCCCCGCGCCGGCAGCTTTTCCCATGATGACTGAAGCAGACTACTACGCCTTATTTGAAGCCTACGCCGATGGCGAGCTGGCCGGGCCCGCCCGTGCCAATCTCGAAGCGCGGCTGGCGGCCGACCCTTCCCTGGCGTTGCGCTACGCTGACTTCACGGAAATGACCGGCACCCTGCGGGCCTACCGCCAGCGCCAAAACGTGCGCCAGCAGCTGCAGGGCATCCACGCCGCTATGCTGGCGGCCGAAACGCCGGAAGAAATTACCACGACTAAAACCAATGAGCCGGCTTCGCCGCTAACCCACTCGGTGAACCCGATGCTGCGCATCTCGCGCACCGAGCGGCGGCTGCGCGACTTCTGGAGCGGGCACCGCGCCACGGTGGGCGTCGCGGCTTCGGTGGCCATCCTGGCCGTGTTCAGCACGTTGCTGGGCCTGGAGTGGTGGCGGGCCGCCAAAACGGCCCCTTCGCTGTACGGCTACACGGTGCTGCGCCGCGAAGTAGAGCGCATCAAAAAGAGCCAGAAAGACCTGACGCTGACCCTGAACCAGTTCGGCAAGTCGGGCATCAGCGCCCCCGCCCCGAAGGAAAGTAAGTTCAGCGGCACGGGCTTTGCCCTCACCTCCGAAGGCTACCTGGTTACCAGCTTCCACGTCATTCAAGGGGCTGATTCGCTGCTGGTAGAGGGCCGCGACCGGCAGCGCTACCACGCCGAGCCCGTGTATTCCGACGTGAAACACGACCTGGCCATTCTGCGCATTACCGACAAGAAATTCACTGGCTTCGGCCGCCTGCCCTACGCCATCAAGTCGGGCCAGGCCGATTTGGGCGAGCGGGTGTTCACCCTGGGCTACCCCCGCGAAGACGTGGTGTACGGCGAAGGGGCCCTGAGTGCCCGCTCGGGCTTTGAGGGCGACACTGCGTTTTACCAAGTGAGCATTCCGGTGAACCCCGGCAACTCGGGCGGCCCGCTGCTCGACGAGCGCGGCAACCTGATTGGGGTGGTAAGCGGCCGCCAGAACGACGCCCAGAGCGCCGCCTTTGCAACTAAGTCCTCTTACCTGGTGCGCTTGGTCGACTCCCTGGATGCTGCCAAGCCGGCCGTCGCTTTTCACCTGCCGCATTTCGGCCAGTTGGCTGGCACGGGGCGCCCCCATCAGGTGAAAAAGCTGCAGGACTACGTGTTTGTGGTGAAGGTTTTCGAATAGCCTTGCCGGCGTCGGTAAGCCCCCGAAAATTGAGCTAATGCTTAACTAAAGGCCTGTTTCTTCATTGAAGCAGGCCTTTGCTTCTTTGGCTTTTCCTGGGTAGCCATGCGGCTGTGCTTAGAAAGGGACATAAGCGCCTCATTTCGCTGCCTGAAACCGAAAATAGCCGCTTTCTCAAAAACCTTGCACCTCCGAAACGAGTACTTAGGCCTAGGCCGACAGCGCCGATATTCCCTTCTTTTGCATTCCTTAATTCCGCTCTCCGTGGCTCAAAATCAACAAACCCCACCTACCAGCAACGACGTTGCCGGCTCGGCTATTTTCAAGAAGTTTCTGCGCACCGCCGAGGGCTACGTTCGGCAGCCCACCCGCATGAAGCAGCTGCTGACGGATGCCTACAAGAAAGCCAGCGAAAAGAACGAAGTGGGCACCTTGGCCCACGAAGCCTGGGAAACACTCCAGACCATGTTCCGGCTCATTAAAGCGTCGATGTCGGGCGAGTACACGGGTGTACCCGGTACCACCGTGGCCGCGGCCGTGGCGGTGCTCATCTACTTTCTGAGTCCCATTGACCTGATTCCGGATTTTATTCCGGTGCTGGGCCTGCTCGACGACGTAGCCTTAGTGGCGTGGTTCTCGACCACCCTCAAGCACGAGCTCGACAAGTTTCACGAATGGGAAACCACGCGCCCGGCTCTAGCCGTCAATGCCAATGTGGACACCAAAAGCCACAAAGCCGCCGCCGAGCAGGCCGCAACCGCCATGAGTGCCGGCCCGGCTTCGCCCCACGCCCCCGAGCGCCCGCAGCCCGCGCGGGAGTCGGCCAAGCAGCACGGCACCGTCGACCTGCCCTCCACGCCTTCGCACTCCAACACCGACTCGGGGCTGGGCACGCCCGAAAGCAGCAGCCCGCGCCCGGTGCACGAGGCCGGCCCCGACGTACAGCCCACCGGCCCCACCAGCGGCGCCACCGTGCGCACCTGGGAAGGCAGCCGCAACAGCACCGACCCCGGCAACCTCGACTCCGGCGGCAACGTGCGCTAACCTAGTATAAAAAGCAAAGCTCCTGCTTAAGCAGCAGAAGTTAAATACAAAAAGCCCCGGCAACTTTGGTTGCCGGGGCTTTTTGTATGATATGACACCAGGGAATACGGCCTTAGGCGGCTACGGCGTGGTCGCGCACGTAGCGCACAAAGTCACCCACTGTATACAGGGGCACTTCGTCGGGAATGACGATGCTGAAGTTGCGCTCCAGCTCAAGAATAATATCCACTACGTCGACGGTGTCGAAGCGCAGGTCGCGGGCGAGGCTGGCTGTTTTGCGCACGCGGCTGGCCCGGATGGCCTTGCGCTTGCTGATAATGCGAAAAACCTGCTGCTCGATAGAAGGGCCAGGCGTTGGAATAGTGGTGGATACGTACATAATAGCGGACGAAAAAAGGTGTCGTAGAAGTAGCAGGCGGAGCGCGCCGATGGAGCCCGCCGGTAATTAATGCTGCAACAAAAACTACCGACGAGCTTCAACAACGCATAAATTGTTAAGCTAGTACCCGCGGCGAAGCCGCATGTACTTGTTCAGAGTCCACCTCCTCCGAATTGGTTGCAAGACGGTCGGGGTTTTTTCCGGTTATTTTTCCTTTTAGCGTTTCGCTTAATAAATACATCACGGGCACCACCACCAGCGTAATGACGGTGGCGAAGCTCAGGCCGAAAATGATGGTCCAGGCCAGGGGCCCCCAGAACACGACCGATTCGCCCCCGATGAAGAAATGGGGGTGGCCAGAGTTGAAGAGCTCGTAGAAGTCGACGTTCAGGCCAATGGCCAGGGGGATAAGGCCCAGGACGGCCGCGGTGGCCGTCAGAATTACCGGGTTGAGGCGGGTGCGGCCAGCCAGCACAATGGCTTCGCGCAGGGGCATGCCCTGTGAGCGCAGCATGTCGGTGAATTCAACCAGCAGAATGCCGTTTTTCACCACAATACCGGCCAGGGCGATGATGCCGACGCCGGTCATTACGATGCTGATGTTCATGCCCGTAATGGCCAGGCCGAAGAACACCCCGGCAATGGAGAACAGCACCTCGGAGAGGATGATGAGCGGCTTGCTGAACGAGTTGAACTGCGTAACGAGAATCAGGAAGATGAGGCCGAGCGAAAGCATGCCGGCAATGGGCAGGAAGTCGCTGGTTTCCTTCTGATTTTCCTGGGCGCCGCCCATGCGGATTTCGTAGCCGGGCGGCGTGGGGAAGGCCTTGAGGGCTTTCTGGATATTAGCCACCACGTCGGGCCCGGTGAAGCCATTGAGCACGTTGGAGGAGATGGTGATGACGCGCTTCACGTCCTTGCGCTTGATGCCGCCGTAGGTGGTGCCGTAGGTGACGTCGGCCACCGAGCTGATGGGAATTTGGCGTACGGCTCCGGTGGCGTCGCGGAAGGTGAGCGGCGCGTTCACAATGGCGTTCACATCGGAGCGGTAGGGCTCGGCGTAGCGCACTTGGATGGGATATTCGTCGTCGGGCGTCTTGAATTTGCTGGCTTCTGAGCCGTAGATGGACGTGCGCACCTCCATGCCAATCTGGGCGGTGCTGATGCCTTCGCGGTTGGCGCGGGTGCGGTCGATGTTGACGGCAATTTCGGGGTTGCGGTCTTCCAGGTTGGAGCGTAGCTGCTCCACGCCGCCGATTTTCAGCGAGTCGACGTAGCGGGTCACTTTCTTGGAGAGCTTGGCCAGGGCCACGTAGTCGTCGCCGGCCACTTCGATGGCGATTTCCTTGCCGGTGGGCGGGCCGGCGGCTTCCTGGTCGACCGATACCTCGGTGCCGGGAATGCCTTTTACCACCTTGCGGATTTCATCCATGTAAATGGCCGACGACTTGCCCTTGCGCTCGCTCAGCTCCTTGAACGCCACGCCCACTTTGCCCAGGTGCGACTGCGACACCCCCGGGGCGCCGCCCTCGGTGCCATCGGTGGCACCAATGGCCACGTTGGTAATCACCGACTCGACGTCGGGGTTGTTGCGGCCGATGACGCCGTAAATGCGGTTTTCCAGCAACCGCGTCACCGAGTCAGTTACCTCCACGCGGGTGCCCACGGGCATCTTCAGGTAGGTGTAAATGAACTTCGGGTCGCCCTTGGGGAAGAAGGCCACCTTGGGGCCACGCACGGCCACCGCCGCAAACGAGCCGAAAAACAGCACCACCATGCCCACCATCACCAGGGCCGGGTGGCCGATGGCCCAGCGCACCAGGCTGGCGTAGCCGTTCTGGAAGCGCGGCAAAGCGCGGGTCTGGAACCAGGCAATCATCTTCGAGAACACGAACACGTTGAGGAAGCAGAACAGGATGATGGTCAGCGTGAGGTTGCCCACGAAAGTTGAGCCAGCCAAGTAGCCGATAACGGCAATGGCCGCCAGCACGCCCATGGCGATGAGGAAGTTCCGGGTCAGCTTGGGCTTGCTTTCCTCGCTGTGGTGGTCTTCGCGCTCCATGAAGCTCACGGCAAACACCGGGTTCATGATGAAGGCCACGACCAGCGACGACATCAGCGTCAGAATGAGCGTAACGGGCAGGTAATACATGAACGAGCCCACGATGCCGGGCCAGAACAGCAGCGGCACAAAGGGCGCCACCGTGGTGAGCGTACCGGCCAATACGGGCACGAACACTTCGCCGGCCGCAAACTTGGCCGCTTTGCTGGTGCTCAGGTTGGGGTGCTCGTGCAGGATGCGGTGGGTGTTTTCAATCACCACAATGGCGTCGTCGACCACGATGCCGAGCGCCAGCAGGAAGGCAAACAGCACAATCATGTTCAGCGAAAAGCCGAAGATGGGAATGAGCAGGAAGGCCAGGAACATCGAAATCGGCACCGAGAGGCCCACAAACAGGGCGTTGGTGGTGCCCATGAAGAACATCAGAATCAGCGTCACCAGCAGGAAGCCGATGATGATGGTGTTGATGAGGTCGTGCAGGGTCACGCGGGTGTCGTTCGACGTGTCGCCGGTGATGGTGATGGTCAGCTCCTTGGGCAGGGTTTTTTTCGATTCCTCCACAATCTGCTTGATTTTGTCGGAGGCGTCGATTAGGTTTTCGCCCTGGCGCTTCACCACGTTCAGGGCAATGGCTGTCTTGCCGTCGAGGCGGGCGTACGATTCCCGGTCCTTAAAGGCGTCTTCCACGGTGGCAATGTCGCCGAGACGCACGGCCGCGCCGTTCAGGTTTTTCACCTGAATGTCGGCGATGTCCGAAGCCTTAGTGTACTGGCCGGCCACGCGCACGGCGCGCTTCTGGTTGCCCACATCAATGGAACCACCCGAAATGGTCACGTTCTCGGAACCAATGGCCCGGGTGATGTCGCTGAAGCCCAGACGCGAAGCCCGCAGCTTGTTCAAGTCCACGTCCACGTTTACCTGGGGCTCCAAAGCCCCCACGATGTCGACGCGGGTGATTTCGGGGAGGGCCTCAATCTTGTCCTGGAAGTCGTCGGCGTACTTCTTGAGCTGGTTCAGCGGCAGGTTGCCGGCCAGGTTAATGTTCATGATGGGAAACTCCGAGAAGTTTACCTCGTTCACGGACGGCGGCGAGGGTAGGTCGTTCGGCAGCTCGTTGCTGGCCTTGTCCACGGCGTCCTTGATGAGCTGCTTGGCGTACTGCACGTCCACGCCGGAGTTAAACTCCACGTCCACTACGCAATAGTCCTGGTTCGAAGTGGAGTTGATTTTCTTCACCCCGTTAACGCTCTTGATTTCCTTTTCGAGCTGGCGCGTCACCAGGTTTTCGATGTCGGTCGGCGAGGTACCGGGATAAATCGTGGCCACGATGATGCGCGGAATCACGATGTCGGGAAACTTCTCTTTGCCCAACCGGACGTAGGCGAAGATGCCCGAGATGCACAGCAGCACCGTGATGATGTAGATGCTGGTCTTGTTGTTAATGGACCAACTGGTGGGGCCAAATTCTTTTTCGATGTCCTGCATAGTCTTCGCGATTGGCTTATAAACTCACTACTTGGCCTTCGTTCAAATTCTGGTAGCCGGCCGAAATCACCTTATCGCTGGCCGTCAGGCCGCTGGTTACTTCCACCTTGCCGTTGTAGGTGTTGCCGGTTTTGATGATGCGCCGCTTGGCCACCGACTTATTGCCTTCCTGGCCCACCACATAGACGTAGCTGTTCTGCTCGTCTTTCTGCACCAGGTCCACGGGGATGACCGTGGCGTTGGGGCGGTCGTAATTCAGGATGCGCACCGTGGCCACCATGTTGGGGCGCAGGTTGGCGGCTTTGGCACCGGTCAGGCGCACCTCTACCGTAAAAGTGCGGCTGGTGGCGTTGATGGTGCGGCTCACCACGCGCACTGTGCCGGGCAGTTCCTCGTCGCCCAGGTCTGGGATGGTCACCAGGGCTTTGTCGCCGGCTTTGATGCTGTTGCCATAGGCTTCCGACACGTCGGCCAGGATTTTGCCGCCCGCGCCGCTGGTCAGGCGCACCACCGGCGAGCCGGGGGCCACCACTTCGCCCAGCTTGGGCAGTACCTCGTCCACGGTGCCGCTGAAGGGCGCCACCACGTTGTAGAGGGCGCGCTGCTGGTTGAGCGTGGCCAGGTTGCGCCGCAGGGCATCGTAGTTGTTCTTGGCTTGCAGGTACTGGATTTCGGTCCCGATTTGCTGGGCCCACAGGCTTTTTTGCCTTTCGTACACCGTTTTGGCTAAATCCATGCGGGTGCGGAGCTCGGCAATGCTGGCGTCGAGAATGGAAGCGTCAATCGTGGCCAGTACCTGGCCTTTGCCCACCCGGTCGCCGCGCTGCACGCGCAGGCTGGTGAGGGTGCCAGCCGCGCGGGCGCCCACGGCGGCGTTCTGGTCAAAATCGACACGGCCCTGCACTTCGAGGTAGCTCTTGAAGCTTTCGGGCTGCACGTTCATCACCGCCACGGGCGTGGCCGTGACGGCGGGTTTGTCGGGGGTGCCGGTTTTGGCTTCCAGCTCGGCAATCTTGGCTTGATTGGAAGCCTGCTCCTGTTTCAGTTTGGCCAGTTCGGCTTTGGGGTCTTTTGAGCCGCCGCAGGCAGCCATGAGCAACGAACCGGCGAGGAACAGGGCAGCAGAGTAATTCTTATTGAGTCGCATGAGAAGCGGATGTTTTTGGGGTTATGCCGGGCAGAGTATCCGCGCCCGTTGGCATATATGAAGGGGAGCATCCGGAGCTTGGGAAGAAGGGAGTGCAACCACAAGCTTCGGACAACAATTGTTACTTTTTAACCTGGTTGTACAGCTCGCCGGTGGCTTTGTCGCGGTCCACTTTGGCCACCAGCACGTCGTAGATGGCGCCGTAGTAGTTGGTTTGGGCCGCACGCAGCTCGGTTTCGGCGGTGATGACTTCCAGGTTGGAACCCACGCCCGCGTTGAACTTGATGCGGGTGACGCGGGCCACGTCGGCCGCCAGGTCGAGGTTGGCCTTTTGGTTGTCGAGCACGTCCAGGGCATTCACCAGCGTGGTCCGGCTCTGGGCGTCCTGCAGGTCGATGCTCTGGCGCAGGGTGTTGAAGCCCTGCTCAATCGTCTGCTGGGCCAGGCGGCCCTGCTGCACCTGGTACTTGCGGCGGAAGCCGTCGAACACCGGCACCTGCAAGGTGAGGCCCACGTTGCCGAAGCCAAACCAGTTCTGGTTCAGAAAGCCCCTGCTGCTCCGCGAGTTGGGCCCGCGGAACTCCAGCAGCCCGCCCAGCCGCGGGTCGGACCCCGTGAAGCCGTAGGCCCCGGTGAGCAGCAGGCGCGGGTAGGCGCTGGCGCGGCGGTTGCGCAAGTCCAGGCCGGCCAGGGCCTGCTGGGTTTCCAGCACCGAGAACTCCACACGGTTGTTGTAGTTGCCCGCGGCCACGGCCTGCGGCGCACGGCCGCCGCTGAGGGCGGCTTGCTGGTCGAGGCGGGTTTGCTCGGCCGCGTTTTCCTGGCCGGGCGTGGCGGTGGGCTGGCCGGGCAGGGCCGAGGTGCCGGCCACGCCGCCACCGGTGTTGAAGTTGGCCACGCCCAGGCGCTTGCGCAGGGCGCCGGCGTCTACCAGCGCAGCTCCTAAGGAGTCGGTGAGTACCACGGGCTGCTGCTGGGGCAGGCCCATCTGGAACTTGAGCAGCGCCAGGCTCAACTCGGTCAGGCGCTGGGCTTTCTGCTGCTCCACCACCAGGTTGTTGCGCTGCACCTGCAGGCGGTCCACGTCGAGCTTCTCGGCGAAGCCCGCCTTGAAAATCTTCCGCGTTTGGTTGAGCACCGTGTCGAGGCGCTGCACATTGCGGCCCAGCAGGGCCAGGCGCGAGCGGGCCACCAGGGTGCTGTAGTACGCTTTGCTCACCTGCTCCACCACGTCTATCTCGGCCTGCTGGGTCTGGCGTTGGGCCAGCTGCTCGTACACTTTGGCCGCTTTCAGCCCAATGAGGTAAGAGCCGTCGAAGAGCAGCTGCGAGACGCTGGCACTCGTGGAGCCAGCGTACTGCAGGCCAAACGCCAGGGGGGTAGGTCCGGTTTGCGGCGCTTCGCCGTAGGCGGGGCTCAGGGTAACGGCGGTGCCGGCTTGCGCGGCGGCAATGTCCTGGGCCGTGAGCTTGGTGCCCTGCAGCGGCGCGCCGCCGAAGCGGGAAAAGTCAACCAGCGACTTCTGCAGCTTGAAGTTGTCGGCCACGTTGGCGCCCACGTTTACCTGGGGCAGGCCGGCGCTCTTGATTTCGCCCACCCGGGCCCGGGCCGTTTGCTCGGCCAGGCGCGTGGCTAGCAGCGTGGATTTGTTCTGAACGGCATAGCTCACGGCCTGGGGCAAGCTCAGGGCCATGACGCCGGCGGCGGGCGGCGCCGCGGGCAGCGCGCCCTGCGCCGACTGGGCCCGGAGCGCGGTGGGTGCCACGCCGGCCAGCGCGGCCAAAAGCAGCAGCTTGGGTGAAAACAACTTTTTCATCGACAACAAAAGGGAAATGGGGTAAGCGTAATCGTAATAAGGGGCAGCGGGGGGTTATTCTTCTTCGGTGACGTGGCGGTATTTATTGATGAGCTTGTGGCCCTTGAGCGTGGCCACGCCCAGCAGAAAATGCTCGTCGAATACCCGGCGCACGCGCTGGGCCTCAAACTGGGCCGGCGGGTACACGTCATGGTCAAACGTCAGGTCAATCTGGGACAGGTGCAGGCGGGCCAGCACGTCCACGTCCAGGTCGGGGCGATAAAAGCCTTCGGTCATGCCCCGGCGCAGGTTCTGGGTGATTTGGGCCAGGACGTAGGTGTTTTTGTGGGCGGCCAGCAGCTGCCAGGCCGCCGGGTAGTACTTCTGCAGGTCGTAGAAAATACTGGGGTGAACGCCGGTAAACTGCTGTTCGGCCCAGGCCGTGATGCGCACCATTTGTTCTACCGCGTTGGTGGAGTGCCCGGCCATGGCCTCGCACTCGCCTTGCACCTTGTGCAGGTGCTGTTCCATGGTAGCAAGTACAATCTGGTCCTTGTTCTCGAACCATTTGTAGAGGGTCTTCTTTGACATGGCCATGCTGGCGGCGATGTCGTCCATACTCACGCTCTTGATGCCGTTCCGCATGAAAAGCGTGGAGGCGTGGTTGAGGATTCGTTCTTTGATTTCCATGATTTGCGGTGCAAAGATACCATGGAAACTTTTATTGTGTTTGAAGTTTCCGTTTGGTTTTTTTGCAGCCGGCTCCTTGGGCGTTTTTCCTGTTCCTTGTCCCGACGGATTACCGGCTGATTTACTTTAGCCCCATCAGCCCCGCCCCCGAATATCCGTAGCTCAACCATACAATAAACTAAATTTGTTGGTATTGCAAAGCTAATTAAATTAGTTTTAATAACACCAATACCCTGTCGATTAAGGGCGTAATTATTTTCCAACGCCGCCCAGGCCCGCTGAGAAACGGCCGGCGGGTACTTTTGCGGTGGCCCCGCTGGCCTGCTCTTATTTGACCTTATGAAAATCCGCACCGGTTTCGGCTACGACGTTCACCAATTGCAAGAAGGCCTGCCGTTTTGGCTCGGCGGCATCCAGGTGCCGCACACCCACGGTGCCCTCGGCCACTCCGATGCCGACGTGCTTATCCACGTCATCTGCGACGCGCTGCTGGGCGCGGCCAATCTGCGCGACATCGGCTTCCATTTCCCCGACACCGACCCGCAGTACAAGGGCATCGACTCGAAGCGCCTGCTGAGCGAGGTGATGCGCCTGCTGCGCGCCAAGGGCTACGAAGTCGGCAACATCGACTCCACCATTTGCCTGGAGCAGCCCAAGGTGAACCCGCACATTGCCGAAATGCAGCGCGTGCTGGCCGCCGTGATGGGCATCGCGGAGGAGGATATTTCCATCAAAGCAACCACCACCGAGAAATTGGGGTTTGTGGGCCGGCAAGAAGGCGTGGCCGCCTACGCCGCCGTGCTCATCCAGCGCAGTTAGTTTACCCTCAGAATTCCCGCCATTTCCAATGACCAACAAAGCCCTCCTTATTGCCCTCCTGGCCCTGGCCAGCGCCGCCCCGGGATACGCCCAGAGCAAAGTAAAAATCAAAACCAAGCCCGGGAAAACCACGGCGGCTCCGGCCGCCGCCGTGGCTCCCGCCCCGGCCCCCACCGACTGGAGTGTTAAGTACGCCGACCTGGTTACGGCCGAACGCCTGCGCGCACACCTGGCCGTGCTGGCTTCGGATGAGTACGAAGGCCGCGAAACCGGCACCAAAGGCCAGCACATGGCTGCGGCCTACGTAGCCGAGCAGTTTAAGAATGCCGGCCTCACCGGCCCCATTGCCAACCCAGCCGACCCTTACCAGCAGCACTTCAACGTGGAGCAGGTAACCTGGGCCGACGGCGCCAGCCTGAAAGTGGGCAAGAAAAGCTACCAGTGGCTGGTGGATTTCTACGGCATGGGCGACTCGCCGTTTGCCACCGAAACCACGGTGAAGCCGGTTTTCTTGGGCTACGGCATCGAGCAGCCCGGCTACTCCGATTACGCCGGCCAGGACGTGACGGGCAAGGACGTGCTCATCCTGCTGGGCGAGCCCACCAGCGCCGATGGCAAAGCCCTGCTGAGTTCCGACGGCTCGCCCACCAAGTGGGCCAACGACTACCGCGCCAAAGCCCAGCTGGCTGCCCAGAAAGGCGCCCGCACGGCGTTTTTTGTGAGCTTTAACCCCACCAGCAATTTTGCCAAGCACACGGCCCGCCTCGCGCCGATGATAGCGCACCCCTCCACCGTGATGGTGAGCGACGCCAAGCCGAGCCGCGTGCCGTCGTTCTTTATTTCGCCGGCCGTGGGCCTAGAGGTGCTGGGCACGAAAGACGCCGCCATGCAGGCCTACCTGGCCAAAATCAACAGCACGAAGCAGCCGGTGAAGTCCACGTTCAAAGTGGTGCCGCTGCAGGTTAAAGCGGAGCGCAAGCGCACGCCCGTGCAGACGGAGAACGTGCTGGGCTTCATCGAAGGCACCGACAAGAAGGAGGACATCATCGTGATTTCGGCTCACCACGACCACTTGGGCACTCAGAACGGCGTGGTGTTCAACGGCGCCGACGACGACGGCTCCGGCACCTCGGGCATTATTACCATTGCCGAAGCATTTGCCCAGGCCAAGAAAGAAGGCCACGGCCCGCGCCGCAGCTTGCTTTTCCTGAGTGTGACGGGCGAGGAAAAGGGCCTGTTTGGCTCGGAGTACTACTCCAAGCACCCGGTGTTCCCCTTGGCCCAGACGGAGGCCGACCTGAACGTGGACATGATTGGGCGCACCGACGTGGAACACGAGGGCAAGCCGGACTACGTGTACGTCATTGGCTCCGACAAGCTGGCCTCGGAATTGAAGGTGATTCAGGAGGAGCAAAACAAGAAGTACACCCAGCTCGACCTAGACTACCGCTTCGACGACCCCGCCGACCCGAACCGCTTTTACTACCGCTCCGACCACTACAACTTTGCGGTGAACAAGGTACCCGTCGCCTTTTTCTTCAACGGCGTGCACGCCGATTACCACAAGGAGAGCGACGAAATCAGCAAAATCGAATTCCCGAAAATGGAGAAACGGGCCAAGCTGGTGTTCCACCTCGCCTGGGAGCTGGCAAACCGCGACGGCCGTATTGTCGTTGATTCCAACAAGCTGTAAACCCGGCTAAAAGCTCGAACGTCATGTCGGGCTTGCCGCCCGCCCCGCTACCGCAGCCAAGCATCCTGCCTTACCCAAACGAGCCGTTTGGTGGGAAGCAGGTGCTTTGCCGGCTTGGCAGGGCGGGCGGCAAGCCCGGCATGACGTTTTACTTGTGGCTCTGCGGCCAACTCAATTCCGCACTCTTTTTCCTAATGAAAAAACTCGTCTTGTGCGGGCTGTTGGCCTTGGCCAGCGTACTTCCGGCCATGGCCCAACAGGCCCCGGCCAAGGTCAAAATCAAGCTTAAGGATCTGGCTAGGAGGGGCAAGGCGACGGCTTCGACCGCCACGGATTGGTCGCGCACGTATGCCGCTACCATCCGGCCCGAAGAGCTGCGCCAGCACCTGACCGTTGTGGCATCGGACTCGTTTCAGGGCCGCGAAGTGGGCCGGCCTGGGCAGAAACTGGCGGCTGACTACTTAGTGAAGCAGTTTGCGGCGCTGGGGTTGCAAGGCCCCGTGCCGGGCAGCGACAACCCGTACTTGCAGCATTTCCCGCTCATCCGCAGCACTCCTGTGGACGGAGGCTATGTGCGCGTGAGCGGCCAGCGCTACGAGTGGCTGAGCGACTTTTTCAGCTATGGCCCCATGCCGTCGCCCTTCCGCACCGAGACGGTTTCAAAGCCGGTCTTTGTGGGTTTTGGGGTGGAGCAGGGCGCGTATTCCGATTACGCCGGGCTCGACGTGCAGGGCAAGGACGTGGTGGCCATCATGGGCGAGCCGCAGGACGAGCGGGGCCGCAAGCTGCTCAAGCCCAACGGCCGCCCGGCCGACTACTGGGAATCGGGCCTGCGCAAAGCCGTTCTGGCCAAAGCCAAAGGTGCGCGCAGCATCTTTCTGATGACGTTTGCGCCCACGGCGGCGTTCCAGCAGGAGGCGGCCAAGTTTGCCCCATCGTTGCGGGAGCCGGCTTATTCACTGCCGGACCCCGGCCCGGCCATCGTCGATACCGTGCGCGAGGACCTGCCGCCGGGCATCGGCGTGTACCTGACCTCGCAGGAAATGGGGCTGCAGCTGGCCGGCACCGACCTGCCGGGGCTGATTGAATACGTCCGGGCCGTTGGGCGGGCGGGCAAGCCGGTACCGGCCGCTTTTGCGCCCCCGGCCGTGACCATCTACGTGCCCCAGACCCAGGAGCCGCTCATCACCGAAAACGTGCTGGGCTTCTTGGAAGGCACCGATAAGAAGGACGAGGTATTGGTAATATCCGCCCACTACGACCACCTGGGCGTGAAGCACGACACCATCTATAACGGGGCCGACGACGACGGCTCAGGCACCGTGGCCTTGCTGGAAATAGCTCAGGCTTTTGCTAAGGCCAAGAAGGAAGGCCACGGCCCGCGCCGCAGCATCCTGTTCATCGCCATGACAGCGGAGGAAGAAGGCCTCTTCGGCTCCGAGTACTACACCGCGCACCCGGTGGTGCCGCTGGCCAATACCATTGCCGACCTGAACATCGACATGGTGGGCCGCACCGACCGCAAGCACAGCCCCAAGAAGCACTTCGTGGACATCGTGGGCTCAAACAAGCTGTCGTCGGAGCTGCACCGCATCAACGAAGCGGCCAACCGCACCTACACCCACCTGGAGCTGGACTACCGCTACAACGTACCCAACGAGCCGGAGCACATCTACTACCGCTCCGACCATTACAACTTTGCGCGGCGCAAAATCCCGGTCATTTTTTATACCACCGGGGAGCACGCCGACTACCACAAAGCCACCGACGACGTGGACAAAATTGAGTTCGACAAGCTTACCGAGCGGGCGCAGCTGGTGTTTCATACGGCCTGGGAACTGACGAATCGGGACCGGCGGATTGTGGTGGATTCTAATCGGCCTTGAGTGGTTTTCGCACAGAGTGAGCCTGAGCTAAAAAATGAGTTTCACCGAGCATTCTATGGAAAAAGATGAATTGACCGGGCGCATACTGGGCATTGCTTTTCGAGTACATACTGTGCTAGGGCCGGGGCTGTTGGAATCGGTTTACGAAGTGGCACTGGCGCACGAGCTGCGCAAGGCCGGACTGCTGGTAGCCACGCAAGTAGAGATGCCCGTGGTGTACGACGGCATCCGGCTGGATTTAGCTTTCCGGGCAGATATTGTGGTAGAAGGCCGCGTTATTCTAGAGCTAAAATCAGTTGAAGCTTTGGCGCCTGTCCACTCCAAGCAACTGCTGAATTACCTGAGGCTTTCCGGCTTAAAGACTGGCTTGTTGATTAACTTCAACACCATCTCCCTGAAAGACCAGCTCATTCGCCTTTCAAACTGACTCGGTGAAACTTCCCTTCCCTCTTTTTTAACTCTGTGCTAAAGTGAAGGCAGAACAATTCCAAAAGGACTCCGAAGCCAAGGCCTTCGACCGCGAGCACCGCCGCAAAATCCGGTTCAACATCGGCAAGTATGACGCGGCCGTGAGCGCCGGTATGAAGCTCTACGACCACCACGAGCTGGCCCGCGACCGCGGCGCCTACCTCAAGGCCACCGTGCTCGAGAAGCTGGACGAGTACCTGCTGCAGTTCGAAGCCGCCTTCACGGCCCGGGGCGGCCGGGTCATCTGGGCGCGCGACGCGGCGGAGGCCCTGGCCGAAATCGGCAAGCTCACCAAGGCCCGCAACGCCAAAACGGTGGTAAAGGCCAAGAGCATGACCACCGAAGAAATCCACCTCAACAAGTACCTCGCGACGCAGGGCGTGGAATCGGTGGAAACGGACCTGGGCGAATACATTGTGCAGCTCAACGGCGAGCGGCCCTACCACATCGTGACGCCGGCCATGCACCTGAGCAAGGCCGACATCAACGACATCTTCGTGAAGCACCTGGGCACGGAGAGCACCGACGACGCTCAGCAGCTGGTGCTCACGGCCCGCCACTTGCTGCGAAACAAGTACACCGCGGCCGAAGTGGGCGTGACCGGCGGCAACTTCCTTATTGCCAAAGAAGGCGCCGTGGCCGTGACCGAAAACGAAGGCAATGCCCGCCTGTCGGCCACTTTTCCCAAGCTGCATATTGCGGTGGTGGGCATCGAGAAGGTCATTCCGCAGCTGACGGACCTGGACTTGTTCTGGCCGCTGCTCAGCACCAGCGGCACGGGTCAGCAGGTCACGGTGTACAACACGGTGTACTTCGGCCCGCGCCAGCCCGGCGAGACCGACGGCCCGGAAGAAATGGTGGTCATTCTGCTCGACAACGGCCGCACCAACCTGCTGGCCCAGCCAGACAAGCGCGCCGCCCTGCGATGCATCCGCTGCGGCGCTTGCCTGAACGTGTGCCCCGTGTACAAGAACATCGGCGGCCACACCTACGAAACCACCTACTCCGGGCCCATCGGCTCGGTCATCAGCCCGCACCTGAGTGGCCTGCCCGAGCACAAGCACCTGAGCTACGCCAGCAGCCTGTGCGGCGCCTGCACCAGCGTGTGCCCGGTGCGCATCCCACTGCACAACCTTTTGCTGCTCAACCGGCAGCAGAGCGTGGAGGAAGGCTACGCGCCCACCGAAGAGAAAATAGCCATCGGCCTGTGGAAGTGGAGCATGCAGCACCGCTGGGCCCTGGATTTGCTGCCCGCCACCGTGAAGGACTGGAGCCTGAGCCGCCTGCTGGGCCAGGTGGGCTGGAGCAAGCGGCGCGAGGCCCTGGCCATTGCCCCGCAGTCGTTTCGGGAGATGTGGAAGCAGCGACGGCCGGCTCAACGCTAATATGGCTACCGGCTGGACTGCTAGCCGTTTCGGGCGGTTTGCTCGTACTAGGCTTTTTCCTTGACGATGCAGCACTACCTGTTTCTGGCCCTGCGCGTGATTACCGGCTTGGGAGGCATCATCTTGGTTATTACCACGCTGTCGGCGGCCATTCGCTCGTTCATCCTGCCGCGCAATGAGGTAGTGCGGCTAAACGTCTGGGTGTTTGTGGGCATCCGCGTCTTGTTCGACACGGCCGCCAAGCTGGCCAACTCTTACGAGCGGCGCGATAAAATCATGGCCCACTATGCCCCGGTGGCCCTGGTGGCGCTTCCGGTAGTGTGGGAGGCCCTCGTTGGGCTGGGCTACACCAGCCTCTATTGGGCCCTGGGCGAAGGCAGCTGGCAACGGTGCTACACCCTAAGCAGCAGCTCCTTGCTCACGCTGGGCACCACCAGTACCCGTCACCTGTCCATGGCGGTGCTTAGCTACTCCGAGGCCACGCTGGGGCTGCTGCTGCTCACGCTGCTCCTCTCCTACCTGCCCACCATCTACCAGGCTTTTTCGCGGCGCGAGGTAACGGTGGCGCTGCTGGAGCTGCGGGCCGGCACACCGCCCACGGCCTCCTGCCTGTTGGGCTGGCTCAATCAGGACGGCTCGGTGCTCAACGACAACCAGCAGTGGGCCGACTGGGAGCGCTGGTTTGTGGAGATTGAAGAAAGCCACACCTCGCTGCCCATCCTCTCGTTCTTCCGCTCGCCGCAGCCGGGCCGCTCCTGGGTCACGTGCAGCGGCCTGATACTGGACTCGGCCGCGCTGTTCTTCGCGGCAGTGGCCGGCACCCGCCCCCGGCAGGTCGAAATCACCTTCAAAGCCGGCTGCCTGGCCCTGAACCGAGTGTACCGCTTCTTCGACGACAAAGCCGGCACCGAACCCAAAAGCCTGCAGCCCGGCCAAGACGAAGACGAGCCCGGACGAGCCGATTTCGATTTGGCCTGCAAGGAGTTGGTTGACCATGGCCTTACTGTGGTAGAAGACCGCGACGCAGCCTGGAAAAGCTACCGCGAATTGCGCAGCCGCTACGTGCCGGCCTTGCGGTTCATGGCCCACCTCACCATGGCGCCCAGCTTAAAGATGACGTAAAGCGCCATGGGGCGGCGCACAATCGCAGAAGAAAAGCAGAATGTCCCGAAGCGTGGAGCATTTGCCCAGCCGGAACCTCACCCCCGGCCCCTCTCCCGCGGAGAGGGGAGCCACGGCACAACATTTTAGCTCAATTGAGCTGGGGCTTTCTGTTCAGTGAACTGACGTGAGGCTCCCCTCTCCGCGGGAGAGGAGCCGGGGGTGAGGTGCCCCACGAGAGGCTACCCGCTGCAGGACTGCCAGTATCTACCCACGCTTAACCTACCTATTCCCCATCATCGGGCAGAATATTGATGTCCTGCACCAGCACGCGCTGCTCAATTTCGCGGCCCCGCTTGGTATTTGCCAGGCCACCGAGGGCCGTTTCCTTGTAGCGGGTTTCCATGGCCTGGCCCACTTCGCCGAGGGCTGCCACGCACTGGTCGACGGGAATAACCGGGTCAATGCCGGCAATGGCAATCTGGGCCGAGCTAAAGGCAATGGCGGCGGCCGATGCGTTGCGCACCACGCACGGCACTTCCACCAGCCCGGCCACGGGGTCACACACCAAGCCCAGCATGCACTGAATGGTGACGGCCACGGCCGCAAACACCTGGTCTACGGGCCCGCCGAGGCAATACACAATGGCACCGCTGCCCATGGCGGCGGCCGAGCCGGTTTCGGCCTGGCAGCCGCCCACGGCGCCGGCCAGCGAGGCATTTTGCTCAATAATGAGGGCGATGCCGGCCGCCACGAGCAGCCCTTCCAAAATCTGCCGGTCCGAGAGCTTATGCAAATCCTGCAGCGTAACGAGCACGCCGGGCAGAATGCCCGAGGCCCCGGCCGTGGGCGCGGCCACTACGCGGCCCATGCAGGAGTTCACCTCCTTGGCCCCGAGGGCGCGGGTGATGAGCTGCTTGAACTCGGGTGAGAGCACGGTAACGGGCGAGGCGGCAATCTTCTTGGCGCCGTTGTTTATCATGCCCGAGCGCGACGTCATGTCGCCGGTCAGGCCCTCGTGCACGGCGTCGCGCATCACGTCGTAGGCGCGCTGCAGGCCGCTCCATATTTCGTCCTCGGTGCGGCCTTTCTGCTCAATTTCGTAGGCCAACACCGGTTGGTACAGGGGCTCGCCGGTAGCGGCGCAGTGCTCGCCCCAGGAGGCGAAGTCGTTGAAGAGAAGGGACATGGCGGGGTGGGAATTGAGCTGATAAAAGAAGAGAACGTAAAGCCCCGGCCGAAGGTGTCTTCAGCCGGGGCTCAAAGCTACAGGATTGGCGCAGGCGCGGCCTTAGGCGGCGGGTTGGTTTTCGGTTTCCGTCACCAGCTTGATGCTGGCCGAATTGATGCACAGCCGCAGGCCCCCGGGAGGCGGGCCGTCGGGAAACACGTGGCCCTGGTGGGCATCGCACACGTTGCAAAGCACTTCCACGCGGGTCATGCCGTAGCTGGTGTCCTTCTTGTAGCGAATGGCGCTTTCGTCGACGGGCTGGGTGAAGCTGGGCCAGCCCGTGCCCGACTCAAACTTGGTGCGCGAATCGTAGAGCGGGGTGCCGCAGCATACACAGGCGTACAGGCCGGCTTCGTGGGCCTCGCAGTACTCGCCGGTGAAGGCGCGCTCGGTGCCGTGCTCTCGCGTAACGTGAAACTGCTCCGGTGTGAGCAGCTGGCGCCACTCGGCGGGGGTTTTCTCTACGCGGCGCGGCGAGGGAATGGGGTTATTGGCAAGGCGAATGACATCGTTCCAGGTTTGCATATCGTTGGGATTGAAGATTGAAAGCGGGCAGATGCTGGGTAAACGCGGCCACGGCCCGGAAGTTTGCCGTAGCACCTCAATAGACGAACCGCGGTTCCCTTCCTTACCAACCCCGGCCGTAACTATTGCCCCAAGCTACTTCCCTTCATGAAAATTCTCACCGCCGCCCAAACCCGCGAGCTCGACCAAGCCACCATCCGCGAGCAGCACCTTACCTCGGCCGAGCTGATGGAGCGCGCTGCAGAAGCCCTGGTGGAATGGTTCTGCAGCTTGCTCGACCAGGAGCAGGCCGGTGAGGTACTGGTGCTGTGCGGGCCCGGCAACAACGGCGGCGACGGCCTGGCCGCCGCCCGGCTGCTGCACCAGGCCGGCTACCAGATGCGCGTGGCCCTGCTGCCCGCCGAGACCCAATCGGCCGACTGGCAGCACAACCGCTTGCACCTGCCCGAAGCCATTCCCGTGGCCGACATCAGCGAGCAGCAGCTTCCCGCGATTCTGCCCGGCACGGTGGTCATCGATGCCTTGTTTGGCACCGGCCTGGCCCGGCCGCTTGCGGGGCTGGCGGCCGCCTTGGTCGCTCACTTGAATGCCGCCCGCGCCCGCGTGGTGGCGGTCGATATTCCCAGCGGGTTGTTTACCGAAGCGCCCCAGCCCAGGGAAGACGTGGCCGTGCGGGCCCAGCACACGGTGAGCTTCGGCACGCCCAAGCTGGCGTTTCTGCTGCCGCAGAACGCCGAATTTGTGGGCGAATGGCACGTAAAAGACATTGGGCTGAGCCAGGAGTTCATTGCCGGTTCAACCACGCCCTGGTACTATACTGACGAGGCCGCCGTGGCCGGGGCCCTGCCGGCCCGGGCCCAGTTCAGCCACAAGGGCACCTTTGGGCACGCCTTGCTGCTGGCCGGCAGCCGGGGCAAGGTGGGCGCCGCCGTGCTGGCGGCCAGGGCCTGCCTGCGCGGCGGCGTGGGCCTGCTCACGGCGCGGGTACCGGGCTGTGGGTACGACATCTTCCAAACCAGCGTGCCCGAAGCCATGTGCCTGGCCGACCCGCAGCCCAATTTTATCAGCGCGCTGCCCGACCTGCAGCCCTACCAGGCCGTGGGCATCGGCCCCGGGCTGGGCCAGGACGCAGCCAGCCTCGCTGTGCTGCAGCAGCTCTTGCAAACCGCCGCGGCTACCACCGCCCACCAGAAACCCCTACCCCTCGTCATCGACGCTGACGCGCTCAACCTTTTGGGCCAGCACCGCGAGCTGCTGGCGCTACTGCCCGAAAACACCGTGCTCACTCCCCACCCCAAGGAGTTTGAGCGCCTCACCGAGCCCGCCCGCGACGACTACCACCGCCTGGAACTGCTGCGCCAATTTGCCCAGCAGCGCCGCTGCCTGGTGCTCCTGAAAGGCGCGTACTCCTGCCTGGCCACGCCCACCGGCGAACTTCACTTCAATAGCACCGGCAACCCCGGCATGGCCACCGGCGGTAGCGGCGACGTGCTCACCGGCCTGCTGCTGGCCCTGCGCGCCGACGCCCGCCTACTCCCTTTCCAGGCTGCCCAGCTTGGCGTGTATGCCCACGGCCGTGCCGGCGACCTAGCCGCTGCCAAGACCGGCCAGGCAGGCCTGATAGCGGGTGACATCGCGCACTACATCGGACCAGCACTGCGGGAGGCGGAGGCGTAATCTAGCAGTTGTTGCGAGCAGCTCAAGAAGCTGTTTGGGCCACCAGCACGATGTAGAGACGCGACACTTCGCGTCTCGTCGTTGAACAATCGCCATCTGGACAACACCTAAACGGCGCAGACGAGGAGACGCGAAGTGTCGCGTCTCTACACTGTTCTGACATGCGAACGATTAACGCAAACCACCTAAAACACAAAATACGCAGCTGCCTGCACGATGAGCAGGCCATCAGTCAGCAAGGCATAGAAGTAGTCGCTGCGAGTTTCGGCGGCGGCGTTTACCACTACGGCCGTGAGCACCGCGGGCAGCAGTACGGCCAAAGGCGAAGCGCCGCGCGCTAGCCCCAGCGCCACCGAGGCCACCAGAAACCCCAGCGCCAGCCGCTTAGCCGCCCTCACGCCCAGCACGCCTGGAAACGTGCGGGTGCCCGCCCGACGGTCGCGCCCGTAGTCGCGAATGTCGAACACGATGGCAATGACCATTATCAGGCAGAACCGTTGGCCCATCAGCCCCGCCACGGTCGCCACCGAATGGTGCAGCACCAGCGCTGGCAGGCCCACCGTCACAGCGGTCCACACGGTGGCTATCAGAAAGCCTTTCAGCAGCGGTACTTCGCGCAGGGCGCGAGGCCGTCCGTGCCACCGCCACAACGGCCACGAATACAGCAGCGCTAGCGCCCCCAGCGGTGCCAGCAAGGGCAGGTAGCGCCACCAGCCATCGGCAAAAAAGAAAAAGCCGGCCACCAGCGCGGCCGTGCCCGCCAGCTCCAGCATGAGCAGGCGGTGGCGCTGCTGCCAGGCTTTGCGGGCCGAGTTGCCGGCCGGCTCGCGGTGCTTGAAGGGCAGCGCCGCATCCAGGTTGTACACGAGCAGGGTAGCCGCAAATACCAGCGTAACCAGCCGGCCCCCGCTTGGCCCAAGCGGGGGCCACTGGTGCAGGGTAGCCGCCGTTTGGGCCGCCGCAGCGGCTGCCAGCCACGCGCTGCTGTAGAGCACGGCATCGAGCAGCCGGCCCAGCGGGTGACGGGGCGCAGCAGAAGCAGATAGCGTTGAGTGGGCCACGGGCGAAATTAGCTCAGCGGCCGCAGTCTGGGCCGGTTTACTTCCCGGTTTCGGCGTGCTCGGCATCCACCGGCTTGCTTTCCGGCGAGCCTTGCTGGCGCAGAAAGATGCTCAGCCCAACGATGCTCACAATGCTGAGAAACTCGCTCTGCCAGTTCTGAAAGGACTCAAACCAGAAGCGCGATGTGCCCAGGTACTGCAGCGTGCTCACCGGCGCCTTGCCCTCGTGCGCCTGCTCGATGGTGTACACTTCGGCCCCGCCCTTGGCATGCAGCCACACGCAGCCGAAAAACAATGCGAAGAGCGCAATGCTGAGCGAGCTTTTGTAGATGGTCAACACCCAGCCGCCCTGGCGTACGGGGCCCGGCGCATTTGGCTTGTTGGGGTCGGGCTCGGCATCCACGTCTTCGTCTTCGTAGAGCTTTTTCGATTCGGAGGAGCCCTTCTGGCGCAGCCACACGGTGAGCACCACGTAGAGGCCCATTTGCAGGAACTCGCTTTCCCAGTTTTCGAAGGTTGCTTCCAGGAAATGGCCGGAAGTGAAGTACTGCCCGGCCGATAGCTGGGCCAGCCCCATTTCCTTTAGCTCGTCGTTGTAGTCGTGCCAGCCCGTGAAGAATTGCCCCGTTAAGGTCAGCAGTACTAACAGGCTAACGACCAGCAACAAACCGTTTTCGTAACAAAAACGCCAAAAAGGCGAAGCAGGACGCTTGATAGTCATGCTTCGCCTTTACGTGAAAAGTGCCTGGAGGGTGGAACCGGCGCAACAAAGCCGGACCATGGCCCGACCGGACGCTGGTTATTCGGCCTTTACCAGCTTCTTCTCGCCGAAGGTTTCTTCGTAGAGCGTAATGCTGTCGTTGATGATGCGGTAGGCATCTTCACGGCCCATAAACCGTTCCACCACCACGTGCTTGTTGTGTTCCAGGGCCTTGTAGTCCTCAAAGAAGCGCTGCATTTCCAGCAGCGTGTGCGGGGGCAGGTCGCTGATGTCGTTGTAGTGGTTGACGGAAATGTCGTGGGCGGCAACGGCGATAATTTTATCGTCCTCCTCGTCTTGGTCCACCATCTGCATCACGCCAATGACTTTGGCCTCCACGAGGCACATGGGCACGATGTCGACGGAGCAGAGCACCAGAATGTCGAGCGGGTCCTTGTCATCGCAATAGGTTTGCGGGATGAAGCCATAGGCGGCGGGGTAGTGCACGGCCGAGAACAGCACGCGGTCGAGCTTCAGCAGGCCGCTTTCTTTATCCAGCTCGTACTTGCCTTTGCTGCCTTTGGGAATTTCAATGATAGACTGAACGACTTTGGGGGTTTCGTCGCCGCGCGTTACATCGTGCCAGGGGTTGAAATGGGGGGTCATGTATCGTAAATGGATTGGGATAAGACAGAACAAAGCTCCCCTCCTTACCAAGGAGGGGACGCTGGCGCAAAGTGCCAGCTGGGGTGGTTGAGCCGTTGAACGATACGCGAACGATTCTAACCCGAGTCGTTCAACGATTCCGCCACCCCCATTCGAGCCACCGGCTCGAACATCCCCTCCTTAGCAAGGAGGGGAGTTGCTACTTAGTATTTCAGTACTTCAGCTAATGGAACTCCTGAGCAGCCGCTAGGTTCCTGGATGTGCAGGAAGCGCGCCAGGGTCGCGGCAATGTCAACCACGTGCACAGGCGCCGTGGATTCGCCGTGCTTTACGTGCCAGCCCCAAAAAAGTAGCGGCACGTGCGTATCATATTGCCAGGAAGCGCCGTGGGTCGTGCCTTTGATCACCGGAAACGAATAGGCTTCGAGCCAGCCGGGCAGCAGCACGGCCAGCACATCGCCGGAACGCGGCGCGTAGAAGCCGTTTTCCTCAAACATGCCGGCGCCGGCGCTCCAGTGCGCGTTTTGCAGGTCGGAGGCGGTGCGGGCCAGGGCCACGCCGGGCAGCGTGCGCAAGATGCCCGCTACTTCTTCCTGGGTTTTGGCCAGGTCCAGGCCTTTCTGGGCCAGCAGGGGGCGGTTGAGGTACACCTGCAGGTTCTCAAAGTCGAGCACCCAGGCACCGAGGCCGTGGCGGCGCGTGAGCACGCGCTGCACCGAGTCGCGCATCTGGGCGATGCCCACGCCGCCGCCGGGCAGGCGGTGCTCCTGCAGGAAGCCCACCGCATGGGCAGCGCCGTGGTCGGCGGTGAGGAACACCAGGGCCTGGCCCTTGCCCACGGTCTTGTCGAGGTCGGCCAGCAAGCGGGCCAGGTCGCGGTCGAGGCGCAGGTAGGTGTCTTCGGTTTCGACGGCATTGGCGCCAAATTGGTGGCCCACGTAGTCGGTGCAGGAGAAGCTCACGGCAAGCATGTCGGTGATGCCGGCGCGCTGGCCCAACTGCTCGGCCCGCAGGGTTTCAATGGCAAAATCGGCGGTGAGGCTGTTGCCGAAGGGCGTGGACCGAATCAGGTCCAGGTTCTGGGGAGCGGGTTGGGGCGATACTTCACCGGCCGCCTTCTCCAACGACTTGACCGAGGCCACCGGCGCGGCGCTCAGCCGCGGTAGGTCGTGGGGGAAGGTGGGCGTGGTTTCGCCCTTAAATACGCTTTCCCACGGCACGTCGTCGGCCGAGCTTTCGGTGTATTGGGCCAAGGGCAGCAGGGTTTCCCAGGGCTTGCTGAGGTACTGCGCCGGCCGGCCCTGGGCGTTGAACTTGGTAACCCACTCCGGCAGCTGCTTCATGTAGAACGTGCTGCTGATGAAGGCGCCGTTTTCGCCGTCATACCAGTAAGCGGCGTTGGCGCCGTTGCCGGCCGGCAGAATGCTGCCCCGGTCCTTCATGCTCAGCCCAATTACCTTGCTCTGGAAGTTGGTGGCCAGCCGCAGCTCATCGCCGATGGTGGTGGTGAGCAGGTGGCGCGGGCTCTGCTGCCCGGCCAGAACGCTGCCGCCTACGGGCTGCACGGTGCGGTCCTCGGTTACGTAGGTGCCGCGGCCGGTTTCGCGCTCCCACCAGTTGTTGCCGATGATACCGTTGGCCGAAGGCGTGGCGCCCGTGTAGATGCTGGCGTGGCCCGGCCCGGTGTAGGTGGGCACGTAGTTGTAGTGGCAGCTTTCGAAGCTAAAGCCTTGGCCCAGCAAGCGCTTGAAGCCGTCATTGCCCAGCTTGCTCCAGTAGCGGTAGAGGTAGTCGTACCGCATCTGGTCAATCACGATGCCAACGACAAGCTTGGGCCGGGGCACTGGCTTGCTCACTTTCTGGCCAAAGGAAGGAACGGCCAGCAACGCCGCCAGCGAAAAGGCTAAAATCTTTTTCAAGAGAAAACAGGTAAGGCTACGTGGGCGCAAAGATACCCCCGCACTCTCTGATGCCGAGCGCCGCAACGCATCTTGCTCGCGCCGTTTGTCATGCTGAGCGCAGGAAGGCATCTTATCACCGCAAAACGACCCTTGCTGACGAGATAAGATGCTTCCTGCGCCAGCATGACAGAAGATTGAATCCCTAACCCATGCGAGATGCTTCGCGGCACGCTGCATGACCGCCCAAAACAAGCTAACTCCTCATCCCTCATTGCCTTGAAACCCTCCCTCATCTTCGACATGGACGGCGTACTCGTCGACAACACGCCCTACCAGGCCCGAGCTTTTCAGCTCTTATTCCGCGACCTGGGCCTGACTACCAATGCCCGACAGCTACTGCGCCGGCTCAACGGCATGCCGGCTACCGACATTCTCAAAACGGTGTTTCGCAACCCCGTGCCTGAGAAGAAGCTCAAGGAATACGCCTCGCAGCGCGAGTTCCTATACCGCACTCTCTACTGGACCAAGCGGCGCGCCATGCCCGGACTGCTTCCCTTTCTAGAGGCCGCCCGCGCCGCCGGGTTCAAAATTGGGCTGGGCACAGGCTCGGCCCCTGAAACCATCACCTATATCATCGACCACCTCGACCTGCGCCGCTACTTCGACGTGGTAGTGGGCAAGGACGATGTGGACAAAGGCAAGCCCCACGCCGATACCTTCACTGCGGTAGCCACTAAGCTGGGCGCAAAGCCCGAAAACTGCATCGTGTTCGAAGACGCCGTATTGGGCGAACAGGCGGCCTATAAAGCCGGCATGCGCGTGGTAGCCGTGGCCTCCTCGCTGAAGGAAAAGGATTTTCAGGCCCCGCTCGCCGTCATTAAAGACTTCACTGGCTTCACCCCCGAGCGGCTGCTGGAGCTACTCGAGCAGCAGGCCCAGGCCCCCAAGCCCGACAAGCAGCGCGCCCAGCGTCAGTACATGCACCTTTAAGCGGCACTATAAAATCATAATAGCCAGTGGTAGAGGCCCCAAGGTTGGCACCCCTACCATTAGGCATCTGCTTATTCCACCGTCAGGGTGCGGGCCACGCGCTGGTCGCCGACTTGTACCTGCACCCGGTACAAACCAGCCGGGCGGCCCAACAAGGGCACCTCAGCAGCGCCGCCCGTTTCCATGAGGCTCACTGGCTGCTCAAATACCACGGTGCCCTGTGCGTCGCTCATCGTCACGGTAGCGCGGGCTGCGCCGGGTACTGCCGGCACTTTCACCGTGGCACGGATGTGCGCCGGATTGGGGTACACGCTCAAATCCGCCAGGGTTTTGGGGGCCTGCGCACGGGCCGTTGGCCCGGCCAATAGCATAAATAATGGCAACGGCATGGCCAGTTGGCGGCTGCTTGAAAGGAGCGCAGCGGAAGTGATGGTGAACATAGCTAAGGTGTGAAAGGACGAAAGAATAGAGGTAGCAGCTTCGCCAGCAGTGCAGCGATGCTGATTCAACGCAGCCATACACGAGTCGGTATGCGGGACTTGCCCAATAGCGGTGCTTTCACGACCAACCCTGGGTCATTCACGACGAACCCTGAAAAGGGACGCTCTTAGCACAAATTTTTGGCGTTCTTCATTCTTTCGAGTGCATAAAAAAGGCCCACCTCTAAGAGAGACGGGCCTTTTTCTATAATTAGCGCTAAATAAAGAACAAGCGCAACCATCGAGCCACCAGTAGGCAGCTCAACCGCGTGCTTGGGCTAGCCAGCCGCCAGTGCTTCAGCACCGCCCACGATTTCGAGAATCTCGGTCGTGATGGCTGCCTGACGCGTCCGGTTGTAAGTCAGCTTGAGGGCCTTGAGTAGCTCACCGGCGTTTTCGGTGGCTTTGTCCATGGCCGTCATCCGGGCGCCGTGCTCCGAAGCGTTGCTTTCCAGCACCGCCTTGTAGAGCTTGATTTTGAGCGACTGCGGAATCAGCGTTTGCACGATTTCCTCCTTGCTGGGTTCGAACAGGTAGTCCACGTTGGCCGTGGTTTCGGCCAGCACATTGGCAATTTTCGCCTCACGTGGCGTGGCAGGAGCCAGCACCGATGCCACTTGCACCAAGGGCAGCAACTGCTCCGTGCGTACAATCTGCGTGGCCACGTTCTTGAACTCGTTGTACACCATCACCACCTCGTCGTAGGTGCCGTTGCGGAAGCCATCCATGGCCACTTCCGCCGCTTCGCGCACCGTCTCAAACGAGAGCTTGGCGAATACGTGCGTGAAGTTGCCCACAATGTTGCCTTTGCGGGTGTAGTAGTCGTGTGCCTTCTTACCAATTGCCAAAAACGAAATGTTGGCGGCCGGCAGATTGGCGTAGCGCTCGGCAACGAGGGCATTCACACCCTTGAACACGTTCGAGTTGAACGCGCCCGCCAGACCGCGGTCCGAGGTAACGGCAATGACCAGCACCTTGCGCACGTCGCGGGCTACGCCGTATTCGCTTACGATGTCGGCATCGGCCGTGCGCGTCAGGTTCGCCAGAATGGTGTTCAGGCGCTGGGCGTAAGGCCGCATCCGGATGATGTTGTCCTGGGCACGGCGCAGCTTGGCCGCCGCCACCATTTTCATGGCTTTGGTAATCTGCTGCGTGCTCGTCACCGACTGAATGCGGCTGCGGACTTCTTTTAAGCTTGCCATTTATCTTAATTATGAGTTATAAATTATGAGTTATGAGTTGAATGCTATGAATAATGAGCGCCTCTCGGCCACTCATTATTCATAACTCATAATTCATAACTTAAACCGCGTAGCTCGCCGACACGTCCTTGGCTACCTCGCGGATGGCCTTGGTGCCAGCGTCCTCCAGCTTACCAGCCTTCAGGGCCTTCAGCACGTCGGGGTAGCGCGAGTTCATCACCTGGCCAAACTCCTTCTCGAACTCACGCACGCGGTTAACCGGAACGCTGTCGAGGAGGCCATTGGTGGCGGCGTAGATGATGGCCACCTGGTCTTCCACCTTCACGGGCGAGAACTGGGGCTGCTTCAGGATTTCAAGGTTGCGACGGCCACGCTCGATGGTGAGCTTGGTCGAGGCGTCGAGGTCGGAACCAAACTTGGCGAAGGCTTCCAGTTCGCGGAACTGAGCCTGGTCAAGCTTCAAGGTACCGGCCACCTTCTTCATCGACTTAATCTGGGCGTTACCACCCACGCGCGATACCGAGATACCCACGTTGATGGCCGGACGCACACCCGAGTTGAACAAGTTCGTCTCGAGGAAAATCTGGCCGTCGGTGATGGAAATCACGTTGGTTGGGATGTAAGCCGATACGTCACCCGCCTGCGTCTCAATCAGGGGAAGAGCCGTCAGCGAACCGCCGCCTTTTACCAAGTGCTTGATGCTGTCGGGCAGGTCGTTCATGTTCCGGGCGATTTCGTCCGAAGCGTTGATTTTAGCGGCCCGCTCGAGCAAGCGGCTGTGCAGGTAGAATACGTCGCCGGGGTACGCCTCACGTCCGGGAGGACGACGGAGCAGCAGCGACACCTCGCGGTAAGCCACGGCCTGCTTCGACAAGTCGTCGTAAACCACGAGAGCGGGACGACCCGTATCGCGGAAGAATTCGCCGATAGCAGCACCGGTAAAGGGAGCGTAGAACTGCAGAGGAGCCGGGTCAGCAGCCGGAGCGGCGACTACCACCGTGTAGTCCATGGCACCGCCTTTGGTCAGCGACTGCACCACCTGGGCGATGGTCGAAGCCTTCTGGCCGATGGCCACGTAAATGCAGAATACGGGCTGGCCCGCTTCGTAGAATTCGCGCTGGTTCAGGATGGTATCGATGGCCACAGCCGACTTACCGGTCTGGCGGTCGCCGATAATCAGCTCGCGCTGACCACGGCCAATCGGAATCATGGCGTCAATTGACTTGATGCCGGTTTGCATCGGCTCGGTTACGGGCTGACGGAAGATTACACCAGGAGCCTTGCGCTCGAGAGGCATTTCGTACAGCTCACCCTGGATGGGGCCACGGCCGTCGATGGGCTGGCCGAGGGTGTTTACCACACGGCCCACGATGCCTTCGCCTACTTTAATCGAGGCAATTTTGCGGGTACGCTTCACGGTGGCGCCCTCTTGGATGCCCGAGTAGTCGCCGAGCAGTACGGCACCTACGTTGTCTTCTTCGAGGTTGAGCACGAGGCCTTGCAGGCCGTTCTCAAACTCAATCAGTTCGCCCGCTTGGGCTTTGCTCAGTCCGTAGATGCGGGCCACACCGTCGCCAATTTGCAACACGGTGCCGACTTCTTCCAGCTCGGCTTCGGACTTGAAATTGGACAGCTGCTGCCGCAGGATTGCGGATACTTCGTCCGGACGTACTTCTGCCATGGTTTGGGAATGTTTAGTATTAAGTATCGGGTAGTCAGTAGTCGGTAAAGGGCGGTTGGTGGTCGGCGGCAGGCCGTCGTTTCCGACTCTCCCCTACCGACGGGTAACTACCAGCTACAGACTACCAGAGTAACTATTTTCTTGCAAAGAGATGCGCATCTTGCGAAGGCTGGTGCGCACCGAATCATCAATCTGGATGTCGCCCACCCGCAGCACGAAGCCACCGATGAGGTCCGCATCCACCTTCTCGGCGAGTTTCACCTGCGTGAGGCCGGTGTGCTGGGTTACCAGCTTTTCCAGCTCCGCGCGTGAGGCCGCAGTCAGCGGGGTGGCCGAAGTCACTTCCGCCATCTGAATGCCCTGCATGGCGTTGTACTGCACCTGAAACTCGGTGCCCATGCTTTCCAGCGCCGCCTCCCGGTTTTTGTCGGTGAGGATGGTGAAGAAACGCATGGTCATGTCCGACACCTTGCCTTTGAAGATGGCGTTCAAGATGGCCAGCTTCTTGTCGTGCTTCACAATCGGGTTGCGCAGCAACAGCCGCAGCTCACGGCTTTCGGCCATGGTCTTGCTCAGCAAGTCCATGTCCTCCTTCACGCTTTCCAGCGTGCCCATTTCCTTGCCCAAGTCGAGGAGCGACTTGGCGTAGCGGGCCGCTACTCGTTGGTCAGCCATTGGATTGTATTAGTTGTTAGTTAGTCGTTGTCAGTTGTCAGGCTCGTTGCTATCGGCGTTTACCGACTTCACAACTGACAACCAACAACCAGCAACTAGTTCAGTTTAACGTCTTTCAGGTACGAATCCACCAGCTGCGTTTGGGCGGCTGGCTCGGCGAGTTCGCGGCGCAGGATGCGCTCGGCGATGTCGACCGACAGCTGGGCGGCGGTGTTTTTCACCTCGGCCAGCGCGGCGTTTTTCTCGGTCTGGATGGCTTCGCGGGCTTGCTGCGTGATGCGGTTGGCTTCTTCCACGGCTTTGGTCTTTTCCGTTTCGCGGAATTGGTTGACCATTACTTGGGCTTCCTGCATCATGCGGTCGCGCTCCTGGCGGGCATCGGCAAGCAATTTTTCGTTACCGGCTTTCAGCTGCTGCATCTCAATTTTGGCCTGGTCGGCCATGCGCAGGGCGCTTTCGATGCTGTCTTCCCGCTCGCGCAACGAAGCCATAATGGGCTTCCAGGCAAACTTGGTCAGGATGAACAGGAGCAGTAAGAACAGGACCGTCTGCCAGAACAGCAGGCCCAATTGGGGGGTGATTAAGTCCATACTCTGTTAGTAATAAGTAGTGAGTAGTAAGTAGCAAGCACCGGGCACGTAGAAAACGACTATCTAGATACTCGCTACTTACTGCTTGATACTAAAGAAAGCAGCCCGCGCCGCGCCGCGAGGGGCGGACGCGCCAGCGGGCTGCCGAACTTGTAGCGGCTACTTCTACAGTTTGAAGCTCACCAGCAGGCAGACTACCACTGCGAACAGGGCCAGACCTTCGATAAGAGCGGCGGCAATCAGCATCACCGTCTGAATTTTACCCGAAGCGTCGGGCTGACGGCCAATGGCGTCCATGGCGCTACCGCCAATGCGGCCGATACCAACACCAGCACCCAAAGCAACCAGACCAGCACCAATACAGGCACCCATTACGGCAAGGTTATTACCGTTTTCGGCAACAGCGGCAACAGCCTGCAAGAACAAAGAGAGAAGCATAAATTTTGAAAAAGAGGGAAAAAAAGAAATTGAAAATCAGCTAATCGCGACTGGGGGGAGGAGCGCCGCGGGTTCGCAGGAAAAACGTGGATTAGTGGGTAGCGTGGGTCGTTTCCGAACCATCGTCGTAGCCCATCTGGAAGTCGGCATCGTGGTGGTCTTCCACGGCACCGCCGATGTACATGGCCGACAGGAGCGTGAAGATGTAGGCCTGCAGCAGCGCCACCAACAACTCCAGCATACTGATAAACAAGCCGAAGGCGAGCGACAGCGGGCTCACAGCCACCGACTTGAACAGGAAAATCAGGCTGATAAAGCTCAGAATGATGATGTGACCGGCCGTGATGTTGGCGAAGAGTCGCACCATCAGGGAAATGGGCTTAATGAAAATGCCCACGATTTCTACCGGCACAATGATGGGGAGCAGCCACAGCGGCACGCCTGGGGGACGGAAGATGTGGCCCCAGTAGTACTTGTTGGAGCTGAACAGCGTGATGAGCAGCGTGGCCACGGCCAGCATGAACGTGACGGTGATGTTGCCGCTCAGGTTGGCTGCGCCGGGCGTGAGGCCCAGCAGATTATTGAACCAGATGAAGAAGAAAATGGTGAGCAGGTACGGCATGTAACGCTCGTACTTCGGGCCGATGCTCTTCTTGGCTACTTCGTCACGAATGAAGATAACAATGGGCTCCAACATGGACTGAATGCCCTTGGGCGCACGGCCGTGGCGCTTGGTGTAGCCGCTGGCCACCGCCCGGAAAATCAGAATCAAAATCACGCAGCTCAGCATGAGCGAGGCTACGTTCTTGGTGATGGAGAAGTCGTAGACCTTGCTGCCGTCTTCGGCGACCAAGTGGCCTTCTTCAATCTTCAGGCCGTTGTAGGTACCGTTGGCCGAGTGGTGAAACTGGCTCGAGGAAAACACCGACAGGCCTTTGCTGGGCTGGTAGGCAATAATGGGCAGCGGCAGGGTAACGTGGGTGCCGGTGTGCTCGTTGCCCAACGTGGCGAAGTGCCATTCGTGCTCGTCGGCAACGTGCTCCATGATTACTTTGCCTGGGTCGAAATTTTCCGACTGGGCGGCTTCAACAGCACCCGTTTCGTGCTGAACTGCAAATGAAGGCAGTGTGAAGAAAAAACAGAGGGCGAGCAGTAAATGCTTCATTAAGGCTGACTTAGGGACGGCAGCGGCGGAAGGAGCGCGCGAGCCGTTTACCCTTATTTTGAAAACGGGCGCAAGTTACTAAGGATAGCCCAGATTTCAAATCCAGCATACAAAAAGTACAGGATGAAGAAGGCAATGAGCAAGCTTATAGTGCCCTGGTTATGCACCCCGCCGGCCCGGTATAAGTAGATGCCCAGCACCAGGATTGACCCCAGGAAACGCAGCACCACGCCGCCGAAATACGCGGCGATGAAATAGTCCTGCTTTACGGCCGTGACGCGGGCGGTGAGGTAATATGTGCCGCCCGTGAGCACGGCCAACAGCAGCAGAACCCGCGCCGAATACGGGTGAATAATGTGGGGGCCAAATTGGGCGCTTAGCAGGTAGATGATGGCGGCCAGCGCCAGGGTGAACGCAGCCAGGTACAGCAGGAAACGGGGCATCGAAAATTATTTCGTGAGGGAGCGGATGACTTGGTAAAGCGCCACAAACAACCCCAGCACCATCAGGCCCACTGTGTAGTACGGGGTGGTATTATGAAAATGGCCGTCGAGCCAGGTGCCGGCCCAGGCACTGAGCCCGATAATGGCCAGCATGGTAAAGGCAATGCCGGAATACTTGGCCACATTACTGGCCTGGTCGGCGGGAGTCTCGGGCTTAGTCGGTTCGGAAGCCATGGCAATGCGGAAAATAACAGGGGCAGAAAGGTAATGGGCAAAAATCCAGCAATCTTACCTGCCTGAAACGGGACCGTGCCCACGGAAATGAAAAAACGTAATTTTACTCCTCTACCTACGTTTACTCTCCTGCCCACGTTAGCGCTCCAGTACCGGGGCGCTCAAACGAACAGTTCGGTTTGCTGCCGGCGTTTCGCGGCCAGTTGGTTGTCTTTATTCCTTCTCTTGACTTTGACACGACATTTGCTCAAATACCGCTGGGCTGCGTTGCTCGCCTTCCTGTTGGGGATAGGTGCGGCGGGCTGTGCGTCGGATAAAAACCTGGTTTCGCACGCCTTCAACAACGTGGCCGCGCGCGACAATGCCTATTTCCTGGCCCGCGAGAAGCTGCACGAAACGGAGGACAAGCTTTACGCGGCCCGCGTGAACGACTACAACCAGACCCTGCCGCTGTTTCCGACCCTGGACAGTGCTTCGGTGCGGGCCAACCGGGCGGAGCTCAACGATATTATTAAAAAGGCCTCGATGCCGATTCAGCACCGGCCCGGCTCCGACTGGACCGATGACGCTTACATCTTGGTGGGCTGGTCGCGGTTTTACCAGATGCAGTTCGACGATGCGGCGCTCACGTTTAAGTACGTTAATTCCACCAGCAAGGACCCCAACGCCAAGCACGAGGCACTGATTGGGCTCATGCGCACCTTCGTGGCGCAGGGCGAATACGAGAGCGCCAAGGCCGTATCGGACTTGCTAGACAAGGAAAGTGGCCTGCCCAAAGACGCGCGGCAGCTGTTTCTGACCCGCGCCGACTACTACATCCGCACCGACGAGCCCGCGAAGGCCATTCCGCAGCTGGAACGCGCCATTCCGCTTATTGAGCTGAAAAACGAACGGTCGCGCACCCGCTACGTACTGGCGCAGCTCTACCAGGACGCCGGCGAGAACAAGAAAGCCTACGACCAGCTCAACCAGATACTGGCGCGCAACCCGCCGTATGAGCTGGACTTTTTTTCCAAGCTGATGCTGGCCCAAGTGTCGGACCTAAATCAGAAGGACCGCGCCCGGCTTGACAAGTACTTTGCGGCGCTGCTCAAGGACTCCAAGAATAAGGACTACCGCGACAAGGTCTACTACGAGATGGCGCGGCTCAACTACCGCGAAAAGAATTTCCCGGAGGCGCTGAAGCTGTTGCAAAAGTCCATTCAAGCCACTACCACCAACCGCCTACAGAAAAGCTATACGTACCTGCTGGCCGGCCGCATCTACTACGAAGACCTGCAGAAGTATCGCCTCGCGGCGGCGTACTACGACAGCACGGTGCAGAACCTGGCCAAGGAAGCCAAGACGTACGCTGCCATAAAAGAGCGCAGCGAGATTTTGAGGGATTTTGCCAAGCAGTACACCATCATCGAAACGCAGGACAGCCTGCAGGCCCTGGCCCGCCTGAGCCCAGAGGCGCTCGACCAAAAGCTCAACCTGTACGCCGACGCCGAAATTGAGCTAAAGCAGAAGGAAGCCGACCGGCTGGCGGCACTGCAGAAAGCCAACGACAAAGCAGCTGAGTTTGCTTCCCGTACCAGCAACACGGGCTTGAGTACGCTGCCCGGTAGCCCCGCCAACGACAACCTGACGGCCTTCGACCCCATGGCCCCGGCCTCGGCCGGCAAGTGGTACTTCGATAACCCCGCTACCCTGGGCACAGCGCGTGCTGACTTCGTTCGGAAATGGGGCAACCGCCAGCTCCAAGACAACTGGCGCATCAGCAGCCAGGCCAACAGCTCCCCCAATGCGCCCCGCAACGCGGGGGCGCCCGCAGCCCTCAATAATAGCGGTACCAACGGTGCGCCGCGGCCCACGGGCGCACGGGCCGACTCGGCGGCTACTGCCACCACTGCCGCTGTGGCAGCCGACCCGGTGGCGCAGAAAAGCGCTTTGCTAGCCCAATACCGAAGCCAGCTGCCCCTCACCCCGGCGCAGCTCCAAGCTTCGGACGCGCAGGTAGAAGCAGCGTTGTATGAGCTGGCAGGCATCTACAAGGAACAACTCAAGGAGCGGGAAAAAGGCTTTGAAACCTACGAGAAAGAGGTGGCCCGTTACCCCCGCGGCCAGCACGCTCCCGATGCCTACTATCTGCTGTATCTGTACTACAAAGACAAGCCCGATGCGGGCAAGATGGCCCAATACGCGGCGGCGCTGCAACGCGAATTTCCCACTTCTGTGTATGCCAAGCTGATTGCCGACCCGCTCTACCGCGAGCACGAGCTGGCGCTGCACAACGCCGTGGCCAGCCGCGTCGATTCGGCCTTTACCTTTTATAAAAACCAACAGTTTAAGAAGGCAACTGCCGTGCTGGCCCGCACCGAGAAGTTGTACCCCAAGAGCGACTTATCCGACCGGGTGGCTTACTTGAAAACGCTGTTGGTTATCCGCACCCAGCCTCCGCTCACGGCACGAGCGTCGGTCGAGAAGTTCTACCAATCCTACCCCGAAAGCCCGCTGGTGCCGCTGGCCCAGGAACTGGCCGAAACCTACAAAAGGCAAAGCGCTGGGCAGATAGCTGGCGCCCTGGCATCCACGGAAAAGCCGGTGGTGTCGGTTTTCCGGCCGGGTGAGGTAGAGAACCGGATGCGCATTTTCTTCAAGGAAAACGAAACGCCGGCCAAGGCACTGAACCCCACGTCGGCTACCCCGGCTGAGGCGCCTAAAGAGACTCCGGCACCTGCCTCCCCTATTTCGGGCAGCCCTGAAATTGCGTTGCCTGCTGGCACGGTTAAGTCGGCTCCGGCTACCGCACTCAGCCCATCAGCTTCCACAAAGCTCCCAGATTCAGCTCAACCTGTTTCTACGCCATCGCCTGGGTCGGCACCTGCGCCCACTGCTTCAACTACGGTTCCGCCGGCCTCCGCTCCTGGCAATGCCCCCGCGCCCGGCGGTAACGCCCCGGCGGCTCCTTCGACTTCAGCTCCAGTGCCTTCGCCCCCGGCCGCCCCGGCCACGGCCTACACCACCCAGCTAAGCGGGCCGCACGCGGTAGTGCTGGTATTTCCCAAAGCCACGCCACCGGCCGCCGACCTGGCAGCTCAACTGACGACTTACAACAACCGGTTTTTCCGGGCCAATAACCTGCAGCTGGAGGCCCCGGCGCTGGGGGACGACCAAGCGTTGGTGGTGCGAACGCTGCCGGGCGCCAAAGTAGCCCAGAGCTATGCCACCAAGCTGCGCGGGCCGCAGTCGCCCCTGGCCCGGCTGCGGGGCGCGGGCTACCAAACCCTGGTTATCAGCATGGAAAACCTGGCCTTGCTGCAAGCCAGCGGGGATTTGGCCGGGTATTTGACCTTTTATCAGCGCATTTATAAGTAATTTTCGGTGGGCTGGAAATGCTTAAAGCCTCCGGCCCACGCTGGAGGCTTTATTTTTGCTTAATTATTCTGTCTTTATTTCATATGCCCACTTCCTCCCCCGCCCGCCGCCCCAAGCCGACGCCCCTGAAAACTGTGCGCAAGGGGCGGTTTATGGCGTTCACGCGCACCATGTGGCTGCTGTTTGGCGCCGGCGTGGTGGGGCTGGGCTTGTTTGTGCTGGCGGTGAGCGGCAACTTTCTGAATTTGTTTGGGCGCATGCCCAACCTCAAAACCCTGGAAAATCCCCGCTCGGAGCTGGCCTCAGAAATTTATTCGGCCGATGGGGTTTTACTGGGCAAATACTTCCGCGAGAACCGCACGCCGGTGGAGTTCAAGGACCTGCCCCAGAACCTGATTGATGCCCTGATTGCCACCGAAGACGTCCGCTTTGAGCAGCACTCGGGCATCGACATGAAAAGCGTGTTCAGGGCCGTGGCCGGCGTGGCCACGTTCAACCACAACGGCGGCGGCTCCACGCTCACCCAGCAGGTGGCCAAGGTGTTGTTCCGCACCCGGGGCGACCTCAACGACGGTACCCTAAACGGCACCGGCAAAGTGGGCCTGCTCATCACCAAGGCCAAGGAGTGGATTCTGGCCATCCGCCTGGAGCGGAACTACACCAAGCGCGAAATCATGCGCATGTACCTCAACACTGTGGAGTATGGCTCCAACTCCTTTGGCATCAACACAGCCGCCAAAACCTTCTTCAACAAGAAGCCCAAGGAGCTGACCACGCCCGAGGCCGCCACCCTGGTGGGCATCGTGAACGCGCCCGGGCGCTTTAGCCCCGTGGCCCACCCGCAGCGCTCCAAGAGGCGCCGCAACTGGGTGCTGCGCCAAATGGCCAAGTCCCACTACATCACCGCCGCGGAGCTGGCCGCCGACACAGCCAAGCCCATTGTGCTGCACTACTCGGTGGAGAACCCGGCCAAAGGTCTGGCGCCGTATTTCCGGGCCGAGGTGGCGAAGTCGCTGCTGGCCTGGGCCAAGGAAACCGACCACGACCTCTACGCCGACGGCCTGAAAATCTACACCACCATCGATTCGCGCATGCAGGCCTACGCCGAGAAATCGGTGGCCGAGCACCTGGCCCTGCAGCAGAAGTGGTTCACCGCGCACTGGAAGGGCCAGCTGCCCTGGCGCGACGAAACCGGCAAGGTCATCCCCGACTTTCTGAACACGGCCATGCGGCGCACCCAGCGCTACAAGTCGCTGATGAACATCTACGACGGCAACCGCGATTCGGTGAATTATTACCTGCACAAGAAGTACAAGATGCCGGTGTTTACCTGGCAGGGCGAGAAGGAGATGCTGATGTCGCCGCTCGACTCGCTGGCCTACTACAAGCGTTACCTGCAAGCCGGCTTCATGGCCATGAACCCGCTCAATGGCCAGGTGAAGGCCTGGGTGGGCGGGCCCAACTACAAGTTCTTCAAGTTTGACCACGTGCGCCAGGGCAAGCGCCAGCCGGGCTCCACGTTCAAGCCCATTGTGTACACGGCGGCCATCGACCAGGGCTTTTCGCCTTGCTACCCGCGGCCCGATGTGGCCACCACGTTTCCGGCGGTAGCAGGCCGCGAGGCCTACACGCCCAAAAACTTCGAGGGCGGTTTTACGGGTCGCGTGTTTACCTTGCGCCAGGCCCTGGCCCGCTCCATGAACTCCATCACCGCCTGGCTGGTAATGAAGCTCACGCCCGAAACCGTCGCCACCTACGCCAAGCGCCTAGGCATCACCTCTCCGGTCGACGCCGTGCCGTCGATGGGCTTTGGCACGTCCGATTGCAGCATTTTCGAGTTGTGCGGGGTCTACTCTACGTTCGTCAACAAAGGCGTCTGGACGGCCCCCATCATGGTCACCCGCATCGAGGACAAGAACGGCAACGTGCTGCGCGAGTTTGTGCCCCAAACCAAAGAAGTGCTGAGCGAGGAAACGGCTTACATCATGACGAACATGCTGCAGGCCAGCACCACCGAGCCCGGCGGCACCAGCACCATCCTGCACACGGGCTTCAACTTCCCTTATGAAATCGGGGCCAAAACCGGCACCACCTCCAACTACTCCGACGCCTGGTTTATGGGCATCACCCCCGACCTCGTGTGCGGCATGTGGGTAGGCGGCGAAGACCGCAGCATTCACTTCCGCACCGGCGCTTACGGCCAGGGCGCGCGGCTGGCGCTGCCCCTCTACGGCCTGTTTATGCAGAAGGTGTACAAGGATAAGAGCATCGGCATCAGCACCGCCCCGTTCCCCAAGCCTGCCGCCCCACTCAGCATCGAAATCGACTGCTCGAAATACTACGGTGGCCAGCGCGACACCATTCCCGATGCGCAGAAGCTAAACCGCCGCGACCCGGTCGACTTGAGCGAGGAAGATATTTAGCGCCTTGGCAGCTTTCCCTTTTACTTCGTGGCCGGCGACCTTTCGTCGGCCATTTTTTGTTGTTCTCAGTACCGTTGTACCGGGTGTTCGTCCTTGCAGAAAATCCGTACAACCCGTCTAAATCCGTGATTTATGGCCGCCAAAGAGCACCTGCAAGCCCAAATAAGCGCCCTGCCCCACAAGCCCGGCGTGTACAAGTATTTTGACGATGAGGGCATTATCTACGTGGGCAAGGCCATCGACCTGCGCAAGCGGGTGAGCAGCTACTTCACCAAGCAAGACCACAACAAGAAAACCCAGCAACTGGTCAAGAACATCAAGCGCATCGAATTCACGATTGTGGACTCCGAATCCGATGCCTTTCTGCTCGAGAACAACCTCATCAAACAGCACCAGCCCAAGTACAACATCCTGCTCAAGGATGGCAAAACGTATCCGTACATCTGTCTGACCAACGAGCGGTTCCCGCGTCTCATTCCCACCCGCAACAAGATTAACGACGGCTCGCGCTACTACGGCCCTTACGCCAATGGCACGGCCCTGAACGTGCTCCTGGAGCTCATCCGGGCACTATACCCATTGCGCACCTGCAACTTCAACCTGAGCCCGCAAAACGTGGCTGCCGGTAAGTTTAAGGTTTGCCTGGAGTACCACTTGGGCAATTGCAAGGGCCCTTGCGAAAACCACGAGGACGAAGCCCAGTACAACGGCTACATCCAGCAAATCCGCAACATCCTCAACGGTGACCTGCGCGTGCCCAAGCAGTACTTCCGCGAGCAGATGACTGCCGCTGCCCAGGACATGCAATACGAGCTGGCACACCAGTTCAAGGTCAAGCTCGATAAGATTGAGGCCTTCCAGGTGAAGAGCACCATCGTTCACGCTACACTGACCAACATCGACGTGTTTGCCATCGCCAGCAACGAGAAATCGGCCTTTATCACCTACCTCAAGGTGATGAACGGCGCCATCATTCTCACCCAGTCGCTGGAAGTGCAGAAGAAGCTGGACGAGGAGGATGCCGAAATCCTAGCGCCCTTGGTGATGCAGATGCGCCAGGAATTCGAAAGCGAATCCCGCGAAATACTCACCAACGTGGCCCTGGAACTCCCCCTGCCAGGCGTCACCGTATCAATACCTCAAATTGGCGATAAGCGCAAGCTTATTGAGCTGGCCCTTAAGAACGTGCTTTACGCCCGCAAGGAAAAGGAAAGCATGAACGACCGCAGCAAGGACCTCAACGAGGTGCGCATCATGGAAACCATCAAGAAGGACCTGCGCCTCACCGAGCTCCCGAAACACATCGAGTGCTTCGACAACTCCAACTTCCAGGGCGACAACCCCGTGGCCGCGATGGTTTGCTTCCGCAACGCGAAGCCCAGCAAGAAGGACTACCGCCACTACCACATCAAGACCGTCGTGGGCCCCAACGACTTTGATTCCATGTACGAAGTGGTATCGCGCCGTTATCGCCGCCTTGTTGATGAAGGAGCCAGCCTACCCCAGCTTGTTATCGTCGACGGCGGCAAAGGTCAGCTCAGCATGGCCGTAAAGGCCTTGAAGGACTTAAACCTTTGGGGGCAGATTCCCGTCATCGGCATCGCCAAGCGCCTGGAGGAAATCTACGTGCCCAACGACCCGCTGCCGCTCTACATCGACAAGAAAAGCGAATCCCTGCGCCTATTCCAGCGCATGCGCGACGAAGTGCACCGTTTCGGCATCACCTTCCACCGCTCCCGCCGCGACGCGGCCACCCTAAAAACGGAGCTAACCGATGTAAAAGGCCTCGGCCCCATTACCGCCGACAAGCTCCTCAACAAATTCAAATCGGTCAAAAAAATCCGGGAGCTCACCGAGGCCGAGCTCATTGCTGAGGTGGGTAAAGCCAAAGCCAAGGTTCTCCAGAATTACTTCGCCGAAAACGAGGCGCCCACCCACCCCATGCCCGCCAGACAGCTTCCCAGCTAACAAGGCTGGGCACACGAAAAAGGCCCCCGCAATGCTTACTGCGGGGGCCTTTTATTTCTACCTTAGTTGACTTCACAATCCATGAAATCAGCTCAACGTTGAGCCAATTTGTAGTTTAGAAGCTCCACAGGTTGTACTCATATTCAATCAGGTCAGCAGCGGTCTGCTGGGCTGCGAGGATGCCTTGCTGGGCACCGCCGTAGATGTCATCGAGACGGCTGTCGCCAGCGTTCGACACTTTGGTTATGTAGGAGTTAAACAACCACAGTTCGAAGGCGTCAGCCAGGTTCTTGTGCTGCGCGTCGTTCTCGGCGTTAAACCAGATGGCGTTCTCCGGGTTAGCGCGGAACACCTTCACCAAGTCGCTGTACTTGAACGTACCGATGGGCTTCTCAATACCCGAAGTGTTCGAGGGCAGTGTCGAAGGTACCAGCAGCGTAATGGACTTAATGTCATGATACATTCTCGACCGTTTCTTGTCGAAAATCATATCCTCCTTTATTTCCATCTCATACAAATCCTTGTAGCGGTACTCGTTGCCAGCCGGAGCAGGTGCAGCAACGGGAGCAGCAGCTACCGTTTCCATAATCACCTTGCCCTTTTTGTCCTTCAGCTGCTTGCCGTTCTTGTCCAGCTTGGGCCGACGAATGGTGTTGGCAGCAGTGGCCTTGCTTGCGCCCTTTTTGGGAGCGGGAGTGCCCCAGCCGTCGTCACTGCCACCACCGTTCAGGTCTTTCTCACTGAAACCAGCGGCTTTCTCTTCGTCGCTCAGCTTGAATCCTTCGTCAACGTAAGACATGTTGCCGGTTACTTCTTGCGGGTTGAACGTAGAAGTAAGCGAGTCGCTTTTGTAAGCCTGCAGTTCGCCGCGCTTCACCGCTTCGAGGATGATGCGGCTGATTTCCTTGCCTTCCGAGAACATGGGTTTGTTCTGCTTCTCGCGCAGGTCGACCTGGCGCCAGATGCTCTTGCGGAACATTTGGTCCGAAGGCGGAATGGGCCGGTGCGAACCCGTGCTGGTGGCCGTAGTGGCTTGCTCCTGGGCCGAAGCAGTGAGCGACAACGACAAACCAGCAGCAATAGCAGCCAAGGTGTGAATAGATTTCATATCGGGCAAAAGCAGATTTACTTTAAGATAGTTCGCTAACGTGGGTAGCGCCTGTGATATTATAGCAGGGGCACGTTGAATTGCTTGGACACATTCACCGTCTCAATATTGCCCTGGAAGTTCAAGCGCTGTACTTCCTTCACTTCGATGTAGATGCGGTCGCCTTCGCGGTAAGCATTCACAATATCGCTAAGGTTAGCCTCGGGACCGTTTACCGTTCTCGTAGCAATGGCAGGGCGGCGGCCGCGTACCAGCGTTACCTCGTAGCGAGACACACGGTACCGGGCATCATCCGGCAGGAAAGTGGCAAAGCCAGCGTCGGGAATAGCACGCAGCGTCATCGAGCGCACAGCAGTACCGGGAGTACCCTGCTTTTCGTTTACCTGACGGCCACCTACGAAGCATTCAATGGTAGGCTTGGGGATGGGACGAACCTGGAACGTCTGCGAGCCGATGGCGTTGCCGCCGCTGCTCACGTTCAAGGTTACTTCTTTAGAGTTGGGCACCAGGGTTACGTCGCCGGTCTTGGCACCAGGCAGCACGGAGGCACCCGAAGCCGAGAAGCTAGGCTTGTATTGAGCACCCAAAGCAGGCACTGATACGTTGAGCTTGTTGCCGCACTTGAAATACAGGGCCTGTACCGAAGCCGACTGAATCTGCATAACTGGTTTGGTAACGGTATACTCCACCTTCTTTGTGAAAGTAGTATCCCGTCCATTCTGGTTGAAACGGATGGTACCGGTCCAGAAAGCCTTGGCGTTGCCGGAAGCATCAAAGTTGCCTGGGCGAGCCGTAAACTCAATCTTGCCATGGCCGTCGGGACCAACGGGGATGGGCGAACCATTCAACGTCATCCGTGGGCTAATGCTCGAAGCTGATGCCGTTAGGAAAAGCTCAGCTTTGTATTTAGTACCAGCAGCTACCGTGTTCGATTCAGCGCTAGCAAAAGCACCAATTTTGTCAAATACGATGGTTTTGGCACCTACTTTCTCCGCTTGCTTCTGCAATGCTTCGGCTTCCATCTTCAGGATTTCCGTTTCCTTTTGGGAGATGGTGGCCAAGGCGGCAACTACAGGGGTATTCTCGAAGTTGAGCTCAGCGAAGTTTTTGGTTTTCTGCGATTTTTCCGTCACCCGGGCATCCTCCTTGGCGTCAAGCGCCAGCGGAGTGGCCGAAGGCACAAACTGCTTCATGTACTCAGCGTACTCGTTCAGCTTGGGCTTCATGGTGGTGTAGGCGATGCCGTTCTTCTTACCACCGAGCATGGTGATGGCTACCTTGTCTTCACCGCTCATGTTCTTAACCTCACCTGCAGTGTTTTCAGTAGCCTTCAAAAGCTGCTCACGCACATCGCGCAGGTAAGCGACGATGTCCTTCGTCTTCTGACGAATTTCCTCGCTTTGCTTCAACACGGCCTGGTCACGGGCTTGGTTCTGGTTTTTCACCACCGCCGCCTGAATACCTTTCACGGTACCGTCGGCAGCAACCGATGTTTTGTCATTGACGCTCAGCAAGCTGTCGTCAATAAACTTGAACTTCAGCAGAATTGCTGAGTTCACTTGAAGCGCCAGAAGAGCCGTTAGCACGAGGTACATCATGCCAATCATCTTCTGCCGCGGAGTTTCTTTTCCGCCTGCCATTATCTGTTTCCTCTAAAATTGGATGAAGAACTGAATTGTTGCCTAAGGTTTAGGCTTGGGCCGGAGCCCGCATGGCGTTCAGCATGTTGCCGTACACACGGTTGAGCGATGTGAGGTTGCTCGTCAAATCAGATACTTGCTTCTGGAACTGTTCGGTGTCCTTGCCAGCCTGGGTCATGTTATCCATGGCCTTGCTGAGCGTACCGTAGAACTGGTTCATGGACTTCAGGTGCGTGTTGGCGTCCTGCAGCTCCATTTCGTAAACAGCGTTCAGAGCGCCCAGATTCTTGGTCACGTTCTGTACCTGCATGTGGTACTCTTTGGCATCGGAAGTAGCATTCGACATGGCCGAAATAGCTTCTACCGTATTACCATAGGCCACGTTGATTTTATCGAGCGACTCAGCAGCCGAACGCACCTTCTTGGTGTATTCGTCGGTCACGTTGGTAGCCTCGCCCAATTGCGAAAGCTGCGAAGTGGTGGTGCTAAGACGGTTCAAGCCTTGGCCCAGGTTGGTGAGCGCCTCGGGAGTAACGTTGGCGTTCTTCAGCATGTCGTCCAACTTCATGGTCAGGCCCTTGGCCGAATTATCGGTCGAGAAGCTAGGGTTGCCCGTCGAAGGGTCATAGCCTTCGCTCAATTCGGGGTATACCAACGACCAATCGTGCTCCTTCGACTGCGGTTGGAATGCGCTGAGGAAGAAGATAACGGCTTCCGTGCTCAAACCTGCGATAAGCATCGTGTCAGCACCGTTCCAGTGTTCAATTTTGAATAGTGCACCGACGATTACAACTGCTGCACCGATGCCATAGATTTTGGGCATCAGCGTATCGTAGAGAAAACTTCCTTTAGCTGCCATGAGAATTTAACTATTGATTGGAGAAGGTGTTAATGGGTAGGGTGGTGGATGTGGCGTTAGCCGTTTGGAACCTTAGTTGAGGGAATTGTTGCTACCCATGCCAATCTGAATCATCGAGCAGCGGAAGCCGATGTATGAGCGAGCAGAGTCTTGGTATTCGAAGTTGCGAGTACCGGTTTCGAGGAAGTAAGCAATGTCCTTCCACGAACCACCCCGAACTACTTTGCGAGGCTCGTTATCATCTGGATTGGTTGGGTTCAAGTCCCATACTACCGGAACCGAAGCCTCCATATAAGCATCATCACACCATTCCGACACGTTGCCGGCCATGTCGTACAGGCCGAAGTCGTTGGGGAAGAACGAACCTACTTCAGCCGTATAGGCAAAGCCATCGGAAGCATAATCACCCCGGCCTGGCTTAAAGTTCGCCAGCATGCAGCCTTTGGTGTTACGCAAGTAAGGACCGCCCCATGGGTAGGTAGCCAGGTCGCGGCCACCACGAGCAGCATACTCCCACTCCGCTTCGGAAGGCAGACGGAAGTTGGGGTCGTTGGCATAACCACTTTCCTCACGTGCCGCATTCCGGAACTTGGTGCGCCAGTTGCAGAAATACTTCGCAGCAAACCAATCCACTCCAACTACTGGATAGTCGTCGAAAGCCGGGTGCGTATAGTAGTACTCCAGCAATGGGTCACCCATGTGGTAGGTAAAGTCCCGTACCCACACGGTGGTATCCGGATACAGTTCCGTCATCACGTACTCTTCGCCCAGCACATCCAGCGAGTCTTGCTTGATGTTGTCCATGAACTGGCGGTACTCATTGTTGGTGATTTCCGTTTCGTCCATGTAGAAGCCGGCAATGGTCACCTGCTTGTTCATGTTTACCATGGAGGCAGAAATGTCCTGGTCGGTCTGGCCCATGTGGAACGTACCACCCGGGCAAGGCACCATCCCAAACGGCACCTCTTGAGGATTAAAGATAGGACGGTCGTCAGAACCAACGAGTTCGCCCTGAGGTCCTTTACCAAATCCACACCCGCCCAATAATGCCCCGGAGATAGCGAAAAGGGATATTGCTAGAAGCTTGTTCATGAGAGTTAAAAATTCTGTTTTGTTGCCAATACCGCTAAAGTACAGTTGGATGGGCTGGCAAATCTACATGTTTTTGGGATACTGTGCAATACCCAATAATTTCTACACAGAGCCAAATCAGGGGAAAACACGCTGAATGGCGTAAATAACTCGTTTAATTCGTTTTATAGCCTGTAGGCCTGACTGGAATTTGTCCTAACTAAAGAAAAAAACAGCACCCTTGCAGAATAGGTCGGTAAATAGGAAAATTAGAAGCTATAGCGGGGTGTACGGATGGCCGGCCGGGTAGCTAAACCGGGCTTAGGCAAGCGGTAAGAGAGCATAATTTCATGGGAACTGAATGCTCGGGCATCTTGGTTGAAAGCAATGAAATCGAACGCATAACCGACGCGCATAGCATTGTCTTTTGCAAAGCTCAGGCCAAGTAGGCCGGAAAAAGATTCTTGATGGCGGTAGTTGACTCCAGCCCAATATTTATCGTCAATTGTGGCACGAACGCCACCTTCGAAAGAGTAGTTCTTCGCGTTGTCAAATTTGCTGGTACTCGAGAACTTGCCGGGCAATACGGCTTTCACGAGAACCATGGGCGTCACGACAACGGAAGACGTAGCATCTATATTGTACCCCGCCGTGAAATAAGCATGATTTTCCGCCAAGTACTTGCTTGCGGTGCCCTTCGTGCCGGCGCTCTTAAACGAGTACTCGGAGCGAGCAAGGTTGTTAAGACTTAAGCCGGCGTAGAGCTTGGGCGACTCGTACCACACACCAGCGCCGGCGTCAAACTTACTGTCGGAAGCATCTTTCGGCACATTGATGTCTTCCGGGTCAATGGCATTGTAAGTGCCTTTGCTCAGATAGGTATAGATGCCCTGAATGCCTACGCCCAGCTTACCAGAGCCCAACTTGATGTGCTGCGAATACGAGAGGGCGGCATTGGTCATTTTTGACTGGCCCACTTGGTCGTAGTACACGGCCAGGCCCACCCCGCCGTTGAGGGCCAGAACCGGCAAAGAAACCGTCACCAGACCCGTGCGTGGCGAACCGCCGCCGTCGAAGGTACCGCTATAGTTCAAGTACTGGTAGCGACCAATCAGGCTAACTTCACCCTGCCCCTTGATGCCGGCGTAGGCCGGGTTCAGGTACATGCCATTGAGACCGTAATGCGTGAACTGGGGCTGCTGCTGGGCAAGCGCAGTGCCAGCTGCTGCGCTGAGCAGCAGAGTCGCGAGTAGCGTTACTTTCATAGGGCGGGGCACTGGCGGTGCAAGGAGAAAGCGGGCGGTAGGGCGGCGGCAGACGCGAAGGGGATACTAGCTTCCAAATGTAAGTGAAAAACGCGCTTCAAAAAATTCGGGCAAAAAAAACCGGCGCAAGGGTGGGTTGCGCCGGTTTTCAATCACTCAAGCGGTTTAGACCTTTGGATTGGCGTTCTTGGAGCTGGTTTTTCCCACTTCGGGCTGGGAATGCCGCCGGATATAAGCCTCGATTGCGCCAGTCATCGACGGGGCATTGGGGTGAGGCGCTTCGATATCCAAAATTAGGCCCGCATCAATTACGGCTTTGGCCGTGGTGGGGCCAAACGCGGCAATGCGCGTGCCATCCTGCACAAAATCAGGAAAGTTGATGAAAAGCGAGCTGATGCCGGACGGGCTAAAGAAGGCGATGCAATCGTACTTCACATCCGACAAATCGGACAGGTCGCTGGCCACGGTCCGGTAAATCACTGCTTCCGAAAACTTGAGGTTGTTGGCACGCATAAACACTGGAAGGTCGTCCTTCCGAATGTCGGAGCAGGGATACAAGAAGTTCTCCCCTTTGTGCTTTTTGATTACCTCAAACAGGTCGGCGGCGGTGCGCTGGCCCACAAACAGCTTGCGCTTGCGAAGCACGATGTACTTCTGCAAGTAGTTGGCGGTCTGCTCTGAAATACAGAAGTACTTCATCTCAGCCGGCATCTCCAGCTTGGCTTCTTGGCAGATGCGAAAAAAATGGTCAACGGCGTTCCGGCTGGTGAAAATAACAGCCGTGTAGTCCGGTATATTTATTTTTTCGCGCCGAAAATCCTTGTAGGATACGGGCTGCACGTCGATGAACTCTCTAAAATCGACTTGGATGCCGTATTTCTCGGCAATGGCGAAGTAGGGAGATACGTCGTTGGTGGGCTTGGGCTGGGTAACCAGGATACTTGTGATGCGCTTGGCATGCCGGCCTGTACCCGGCTTATCTGCACTCTCGGCCATACAGGAAAATAAAGGGTAATGCTAGGACAATAAGAGGAGAAAAAGGGACTAATTCGGACAGGGCGACGAGCGCCAATCAGTACGTAAAAACGATAAGTTTAAGTAAAACCAGTAAAGGCAATACTTCAGTAGCGCAAAGGTAAGCAAACAAATGCAGATTCAGCAGCGAAGCATGCTGATGAAGAGTGCGGGCCACGCGCAGCACCGTGCCCACAAGCACAATGCCAATGACCGCACTAGCCGCCCAGGCCACCGTGCGCGGGTAGCTACTGTTGAGGCTAAGATAAAGCAGCAGCACCAGGGGCAGAAACAGCCCACCGAGCAATGTGGTGCGCAAAAACTCCCGGTACTGGATGTTGACGAGGGGCTGAAGCCCAAAAATGTAGCCCATAACCCCCAGATACACATACTTTCCGAATATGAAGACGGTGATAACGGCGGTGTAAAGGACAACGCGGGCCACAATGGCGGTTTCCGGTACGTCGAAGAAGCGACGCAGCAAGGGCAGGTTCTGCAAGTCGGTGTGGATGGCCGTGAGGAGCAGCGCAAACGACAAGGCAAAGAGCAGGACTAACAGCAGGTTGAGCAGCGAAAACGCAGGCTTGGCCAAAAAGGCTTGTTGGTCGCTGCCACCCCCAAACAGCTCCTCAATCTGGAAAATGCGGGCCAAACCCGGCTGGTACGCCGACCGAACGGCTCCGTAGGAAAGCCCCAGCACCAGCAAAAACCCCAGGTACACGTTCTGGCCCTGGGGCCGGGGCAGCCGGGGCTGGGCTTGCTCGGCGCGCACTTTCGCCTGGCCAACCGAGGCACTGCTGGCACTCACGCCAGAAAATGACGCCAGCGCGGGCGACCCATCGGGCTGCCACACGGCCAGCAGGTGCGTACCAGCCGCGAGTTGAGCGGGCAACAGCTGCGCCAGGTCCAGGGAATAGGTCGCGGCCGTTTTTGCGGTGAAGACGAGCTGGTTATCGATGAAGATGCTGAGGCCGGGCTGCGCCGCAAACGACAGCGGAAAGGCCTGGCGGTGGTTTAGCCGCACCCACTGGTAGTAGGCGTGCGCGGGCTGGTGGTAGCCGGGTAGGTAAAAAATCAGCCGGTTCCGGGCGGCGTCGTGGATAAGCCAATCGTCGGAAAGGGCCGTGGGCGGGGCCGGCGGAAGCTGGCGGTATTCACTGGCGCGCACGGGGCACACTGCGGCCACCATTGCCAGCAGCAGGCCGCCGGTGAGAAGCCACAACGTTCGCAACGAACCCGGGGGTAACATGATGAGGTGAGCGACTAGGCTAATTTACTGCTTTCGGCGGCCATTAACTGGCGGCGCGAAATGCGGCTTTGGTACACACCGAAGAAGATGCTCAGCAAGGCCGAGAAGCCAGCCAGGGCCGCGATGAGCACCGTATTGCCAAGCGAGGCAAATCGAATTACGAATAAGATAACCAACACGTTGAGCAAGCCCAGCAGCAGTACCGTGCTGATTTGCTGAAAGCCCATAGCCAGAATGCGGTGATGGATGTGGTTTTTATCTGGCGAGAAGGGCGAGCGGCCCGCCAGCATGCGCAGCGAGAACACCCGAATGGTATCGAACAAGGGCACAAACAGGATGCCAACGGCAACCGATGGGGAAGCAGAGCCGAAAGGCTGGCCCACCCGCAGCCCCATTTCGATGAACTGAATGGCCAAGACCGATACAATAAAGCCACACACCAGCGAACCGGTATCCCCCATAAAAATGGGAGCCCGGTGAAAGTTATACCGCAGAAAGCCCAGCAGCCCACCCATAAGGCAAACCGCTACATAAGAATAGTTGCTGTAGCCGGGGCCGCCGTACACATAAAAATAATAACCAAAAGTGCTACAGATAATCAATACAATAGTACCCGCTAACCCGTCCAGGCCGTCGATGAGGTTGATGGCGTTGGTAATGCCCACGATGACGCCCAGCGTGAAGGCGTAGCTGATGCCGACTGGCAAGGCGCCCACGCCCAGGATGCCCTGGAAGCTGGTGATGCGCACGTCGGCCATTATCATCACAATGCCGGTGGCGAGCAACTGGCCCACAAACTTCTTCGAAACCGACATGCCCACCAAGTCGTCTTTTAGCCCAACGAAGAACAGGATGATGCAGCCGGCCAGCAGCTCCTTGGCGCCGTTTTGAAGCGGGGCAAAAATGGTGAGGGCCGACATGAAGCCGGCGAACACGGCCACGCCGCCCAAGCGGGGTGTGAGCGACTGGTGCACGGTGCGCCCGTTGGGCGTGTCGAGCATGTTTTTGAGGTGGGCAATGTAAATTATGGACGGCACGGCGAAGAGCGACACCAACAATGCCCACATCCAAGCCAAGCCTAGTGGAATATCCAAATGAATCATAGAAAATATATTAAGAAAAAAGACTCAACCCAACAGAAGAATCACAATTCGGAACGGCAGCAGAGAATAATTAACTGTGCAATACGCCCTCTCGGTCGAGCAGGGAGATGTGCGTAAGGTTGTCGGCTACGATGGAATCGGGCACGAAGATGAATTTCTTATCGAAAATCTGGGGGCCGTGGTAGTAGCTCACCCAGTACTGGTTATTTAGATGAAACAGGGCAGGGTCGATGGGCTCGACGGGCACGGCGGTGCGGGGCGGCACTTCTTCGAACAGGTAGCGCAAGGTGGAGGTGCGCACCTTTTCGCCATCCGCCTGCTGGCCATAGCCATTGGCGTTCACAATCACATTTTCGAGGGGGAAAGCATTGTGATTGAGCAGGTAAACCTGCCAGATGGGCTGGCCTTCGGCGGTGAGGGCTTCCTCATCGGGGATGATGGCGACCGAAACGCCCTCTACGGGGTCAAAAGGAATGTCTTGTTTCACAACCTTAGGCTTTGTTAGTGGGCAAATTCGGGGAGGGAGCTGGGCTACTGGCCCCTAGCAACTCCACCAGATGGGGCAGCAGGCGTTCCTGCACTTCGGCTACCGACACGGCCGCGCTGCTCCCCAACTCTTGTGCCAGGGACGTAACCGCCTTGTCTGTGATGCCGCAGGGCACGATATGACCGAAATACGCAAGGTCCGGGTTCACGTTCAGGGCAAAGCCATGGAGCGTGACCCAGCGGCTGCACTTCACGCCGAAGGCGCAGATTTTGCGCGGGTTGGGGGCGCCGTCTTCCCACCCGAGCCATACGCCGGTGAGCCCAGCGATGCGGCCCGCGTTCAAGCCGTATTCGGCCAGGGTTCGGATAACAGCCTCCTCTAAGGTGCGCAGGTACCAGTGAATGTCAGGCCGGAAGTTGTCGAGGTCAAGGATGGGGTAGCCCACCAGCTGCCCGGGGCCGTGGTAGGTAATGTCGCCGCCGCGGTTGATGCGGTGGAAGCTGGCGCCATGCGCCGCCAGCGCGGCCTCGTCGAGCAGCAGGTGCTCGGGCTTGCCGCTTTTGCCCAGCGTGTAGGTGTGCGGGTGCTCGCAGAGCAGCAGGTGGTTCGGTGTGGGAGCAGGCGCCGCGCCGGTAGCTTCGGCCTGGCGGTTTTGCACCTTGATGGCCAGTGTGGCCTCCATCAGTTCTTCCTGCAGCAGCCAGGTGGGCACGTAGTCGACCAGCCCCAGGCGCTGCACCTGTAGCGAGCGGTTGGGGGCAGGGCGGGTGGCGTCGGGCACGGGGGCGTCGAGCAGTTGGGGGCGGAACTGTTCTACGGATGAGGCCATAAGCGTGAGGTGAGGAAACGAGAAGCAAAGGTACTAAGCGCCGTAGGCATTGGCTTGCCCGTTCCCCGCCGGCAGATTACTTCCTTATAATATACGTGTGGCTTCCTACCTACCGGTTTGGGTATGGCAGTCAGCAGCTAGCTTGCAGCCGTGCGGCTGCCGGCACGCTGGCCGCGCTATCCTTTCCTACTCACCATTCTATATGGCTCATGCGCCCCACGAGTTAGGCCAAGCCGGCGAAGCCGCGGCGGCCGACTATTTCCTGGCCCGCAACTACGAGATACTTGCCCGCGGCTACCGCCACAGCCGGGCCGAAGTAGACCTCGTGCTGCGCCGCGGAGTTGAGTTGTTGGTGTTTGTGGAAGTCAAGACCCGCTCTTCCGGGCAGTTCGGCCCGCCTGAAACATTTGTGTCGGCTCGGAAGAAGGACCTGTTCCGGCTCGCGGCCACGCACCTGCAGGAAGAACTGGACTGGCGCGGCGACATTCGCTTCGATATCGTGGCCCTGACCTTGCTCAGCCAGGGGTTTCACCTCGAGCATTTCGAGGACGCCTTTTATTGAGCCCAACTGCTCGTTAAGCAAAATTATTGAGCTGAATCACTTCGACCGTTTCGGGGTCGCTTTGGGTGCCGCGCGGGGCACGGGGCGGCGCATGCCAGGCCGGTCTTCAGCTTCGGGCTGGCCGCGCTTGTCGATGTTCTTTTCCTTATCGTAGATGATGACGGCGTTGCGGTTGTACTCGCGAATGAGCTCCGGCTCTGCCACTTCGGGGTCGTAGCCAGACTCGGCGTACTGGTACTCGTAGCGGCGGCGGTTGCGGAAGCCCCAATACTTGGTCCAGACGCCAACGCGCTTGCCGTTCTCAAACTGCCCGCGCCAATCGGCCTGGCCATTGATGAGGAACTTGGCGTAGTCGCCCTCCAGCTTGCCGTTCACGTAAGGCACCACCTCGTTGATAAGGCTGCGGTCTTCGCCGTAGTAGCTCACGTTGGCGTCGCGCGGAAAGCCCATTTCGTAGTGCACCTTGCTCAGCAAGACGCCGTTCTTGTCAAACCGTTCCCAGCGCAAGTGGCGGGTGCCCAGGGCGTAATAGCCGGTTTCGAGCACCTTGTTGTTTTGCAGCTTTTTGTAGGGGCCGTGCAGGATTTTGAGGGTGGGCGCGTCTTCCTCCACCGAGGCCAGCTTCAGAATCTTGTGCTTCTTGGTGTCGTAGTAGTAGTGCGCCGGGGCGTAGTCATTAATCGGCTGCGGGTACTTGAGGTAGTAGAACACCTCCACAATCTGGTTGCGGCCCTTGGGGCCCGTCTTCGTGTACGCCCGCTTGATTTTCTCACCCAGGAATACCTTCTTTTTCTTTTTGGGCTTGCGCTGGGCTTCCTTCTCGGCTTCTTTGGCGGCGCGCTCCTGCTCTTTGCTGATGACCACCTTGCGGGCCGTGCTGAGCGAGGGCTGACCCTTAACCGTATCGGTGGTACGGACGAGCGTATCCGCCACCAGCTCGGCAGTGGCGGGCTGGTCGGGGTTGCTATTGAAGGACACCGCTTTGCGGGTACACCCCCACGGCAGCAGCGTGCACAGCAGCATGGCAAAGCCCAGAAAACGCAGCGGCCGCAGCCACAAACGGGAAATACGCATGAATCGCACGGGATTATTTCGCGGCATCAACGCAAATGTAGGATGGTTTCGTGCCCGCTTAAACAATAAGGCTTTAGGCAAATGAAGTCAAAATCATTTCGCCCTTCCATCTTCAGTTGTCAACTGTTCAGCACTCCATTACCTCCCGCGAGGCCAGGTCGAGGCGCTGGCCGGCCACCAATAAATGCACATGCAGCCGGTGGCCGCTGATGATTTTATCGTGGGCCAGGTCGGGCAAGTTGTTGTGCGTGGTTTGAGCAGCGTCGACTACCACCACGACTTCGTCGCCGAATACTTCCGCCGGCACGCCTGGCCGCACGATGAGGCCAGTCTCCTCGCTCAGCCCAATGCCGAGCAGGGTGGGCTGGTCCAGCACAGCGTGCATCAGACGGGGGTAGCGGCCGCGCTCGGCAAAGTGCTGGTCGAGCAGCACACCGGGCAGCAAGCCCAGGCCGGGCTTCACCTCGATGCTGCCCTTCTTCAGGCTGCGCCAGCCGTGCCCGTACACCAGCATAAACTCGGCCACGGCCGAGGCCCCGGCGCTGGTGCCCGCGATGATAAAGGTATCCTCGCTCTCGTATTTGTGCTTTAGAATACTCAAAAACTCGGTATCGAGCAAGAAGTCGGTGAGCCGCTCCTGGTCGCCGCCGCTCATGAACACCAGGGTGGCGCGGCGCAGGCGCATGAGCGTGGCGGGGTCGTCGGCGGGGTGGTTTTCATCGACTTGCAAGTGCCGCACGTGCCGGTAGCCCAACTGGTGCCAGGCGTGCGCGTAGGCAGCGGCAGTGCGGGCCGGCTGGCGGCGGGTGGCCGTGGTCAGCACCTCAATGGTGGCGTCGTGGTCGGGCAGCAAGCCGGCCAAAAGCGAAAGCAGCGGGTCGTCGTCGCCGCCGCCTAGCATCACAAGGATGCCACGCGGCGAGGCAAGGGAAACAGGGGAATCAACGGGCATGGGCACTGGTTTGAAAGAGCAAGATGGTGGTTTTGGCAGGAACACCACTTTGCCCAATTCCCTAACGCGTTTTTTTGGCCCGAAGCTGTGCTTTAGTTCTACTTTTGCAGGGCTTTTTCTCTCCTAACAATCCTGCTTGCCTAGCGAAGCACTCTCCTCCCCTCTTCCCATGCAGCCGCAGACCGTGGAAACCATCACGTCCTTGATTCAGGAGGGCGAATTTTTCAAGCTGAAGCAGGTGCTCCGCGAGTTTCAGCCCTCGGAGTTGGTGGCGCTTATTGAAGAGGAAGAGGAACGCGAACAGCTCATCATCTTCCGGCTGCTGCCCCTCAAGCTGGCCACCGAAGTATTTGAGTACCTCGACCTGGAAGTGCAGCGCCACTTCCTCGACAACCTGGCCCAGGATAAGATGGCCGACATTCTCAACGAGATGTCGCCGGACGACCGCACCACCCTGCTCGAATTCCTGCCCGCCAACTTTGTGGCCGAGCTGGTGCAGAGCCTCTCCGAAGAAGAGCGCAAGGTGACCCTGCAGCTGCTGGGTTACCCCGAAGAGTCGGTGGGCCGCCTCATGACGCCCGACTACATTGCCATCCGCGAGACGTGGACGGTGCAGCAGGTGCTCGACTTCATTCGTCAGCACGGCGGGCAGTCCGAAACGCTGAGCATGCTCTACGTGACCGATGCGCAGGGCGTGCTGCTCGACGACATCCGCATCAGGGAGTTTTTGCTGGCCGCGCCCACCGCCCGGGTGCGCGACCTCATGGACCGCCGCTTCGTGCAGCTGCAGGCCAATCAGGACCAGGAAGACGCCATCGACGTGTTCCGGCGCAACGACCGCAACGCCCTGCCCGTGGTCAGCGACCAGGGCATCCTGCTCGGCATCGTGACCATCGACGACATCCTGAGCATCCGCGAGCAGGAAGACACCGAGGACATGCAGAAGCTCGGCGGCTCCGAAGCCCTCGACGAGCCTTACCTGGCCACCCCCCTGCTGCGCATGGTGCAGAAGCGGGCCGGCTGGCTAGTGGTGCTGTTTTTGGGCGAACTGCTCACGGCCTCGGCCATGCAGTTTTTTGAAGGCGAGCTCCAGAAGGCCATTGTACTGGTGCAGTTCATTCCGCTCATCATCAGCTCCGGCGGCAACTCGGGCTCGCAGGCCACGTCGCTCATCATCCGGGCCATGGCACTGGGCGAGTTCACCCTCAGCGAGTGGTGGCGCGTGCTACGGCGCGAAATTATGTCGGGGCTGGCGCTGGGCGTCATTCTGGGCATTGTCGGGTTTGCCCGCATCGCCGTCTGGCAAAGCATCACCCCCATTTATGGCCCGCACTGGCTGATGGTGGCGCTCACGGTGGGCGTCGCGCTGGTGGGCATTGTGCTGTGGGGCTCGCTGGCGGGCTCCATGCTGCCCCTGCTGCTCAAGAAGCTGGGCCTCGACCCGGCTACGTCGTCGGCTCCCTTTGTGGCCACCTTGGTCGATGTTACGGGGCTGATTATCTACTTCACGGTGGCCCTGGTGCTGCTGCACGGCACGCTGCTTTAGGTTTTCGCACCGAGTTAAAAAGAGGAAAAGGGAGTTGCACAGAGTAAGATTTTCTCCGTGTAACTCCTTTTCCTCTTTTAACTCGGTGCGAAATGCTACTCTAGCCGCCGGCGGCTGGCCTTCTTCTCGCCCTGCAGCTTCTTGCCTTCAAGGCGCTTGCGCACGGCGCTTTTGCTAGGCTTGGTGGCTTTGCGGGGCTTGGGCCGGCGCAGGCTTTTTTGCAGGAGCTCGTGGAAGCGGGCCAGAGCTATTTCCTTGTTGCGCAGCTGGCTGCGGTCATCCTGAGCCGTGATGATGAGCAAGCCCTCGGCTGTAAGCTGGTTGCTCAACTTCTCCAGAATCAAGGCTTTCTGGCTCTCGGTGAGCACCTGCGAGCTCAGCAACGGAAAGCGCAGCTCCACCCGCGACTCTACCTTGTTCACGTTCTGCCCACCGGGGCCGCTGGAGCGGCTGGTTTGAAACGTGATTTCGGGCAAGAAGGCGTCGGCGGGAGGCAACATGGGGAAGTGCTGAGTTTTGAGGGTTAAATGTTGAGTTAAAATAGCCGCTCATTTAGCCCTTGGTGCTGCGACGAATGCGCAGATTGATTGCGCTTAATAGCTCAGTCAACCCTCAACATTCAAAACTCAACCCTTACTTATTCAAGAGCATGGCCCCGTAGGAATACCCGCCCCCGAACACGGTGACAATCACCTTATCGCCGCCTTTGAGGTTATCCCAGATTTCAGCCAGCCCAATAGCGGCTCCGGCGCACCCGGTATTGCCGAGGCGGTCGATGTTGTTCACGGCCCGGCTGGGGTCGAGGCCCAGCTGCTTCACCACGTTTTTCGAAATGCGCAGGTTGGCCTGGTGCGGGATGAGGTAGGTGAGGTCGGGCGTGGCGATGTGGTGCTTGTCGAGCAAGGTCTGGGTCACGCGGGCCATGTAGAGGCAGGCCTGCTGAAACACGTCGCGCCCAAAAGGCATCACAATGCCTTTCTCTACGGGCTTGAGCGTCACGGCCTCATCAGCCTTGCTTACGGGAGCAGCGCCGCCGGTGATTACCTCGGCAATAACCAGGTCGTCGGGGCTGATGCGCTCCTTTGAAATGAGCAGGGCCGCCGCGCCGTCGCCCCACAGGTGGCCGGCCATGGTGTCCTCCTCGTTGTTATAAGCGGTGTTGTGCTCCGTTACCACCACGATGGCCCGGGTGGCTTTGCCCATGGCAAAGTAGCCTTCCACAATCTCCACCGCATTCAGCAACGAAGAGCAGGCCGACGAGATGCTAACCGTTGGAATTTCGTTGATGCCAATGAAGCGCTGCACGGCGTGCGCGGCCGTGAAGATGGTATCGTGGGGCGTGTAGGTGCCGGCCACCACCAGGTCGACCGTATCTTGGGCAAAGGAGGGCGCAGAGGCGAAAGCGGCCTGCGTAGCGGCAATGGCCATGGTGTTGGCATTTTCGCCGGGGCCCGCTTTGCGGCGCTCCTGGATGCCGGTTCGCTCAATTATCCACTCGTTGGCCAAGCCATTGAGACGGGTGAAGTGAGCATTGGTAACGACTGCCTCCGGAAGGTAGGCAGCCACATGATGAAGGTACACAGGGTGGTGTTGGGTGGGAAATTCTAGTGCGCTTTGCGCCGTGGCAAAGGTACGACACCGGGCCTACGGCGGCCGGACCGCGCCCGGATATGCCCGAATTTTATACACTCGCTCGTTTTATGGCCTGAAAAGCCAGCACACTTCGGCAAGCATCTACGCTAGAACTCAACGTGAAGGCGCAGCGCCACCACGTGCACCGGGCCGTTGCGGTCGCGGTTGTAGGCGGGGTTGACCACAAACTGGTAATCGGGGCTGATGGCGGCATGGTAGCGGGGCAGGCTGATGCTGTAATACACCTCGCCGATTCGTTCCAGCCCGTAGCGCAGCGCGCCGTCGCCCACGATAAAGCCGTAGCCGCCGGCCGCCAAGTAAGCGCGGTGCTCCGGGCTAACGCCGTTCACGACCACGGCCGCGCCCAGGCGGTCATCGGGACGCTGCCAGCGGGCGCCGGTGCTCACCACGCCCAGGCTGGCGCTTTGGTCGATTTCGGTGAAGGCCCAGGTTTCGTTTTTGCCGTCGTTGTAACTGACGCGGGCGAAGAGGCCCACGTTCTGCGTCAGCTCCTGCTCAGCATTCAGGCCAAAGCCGACTTTGGTGTGACCGCTCTGGCGCACAGCCACCACATCGGGCTGCGTGCCAGTGGCTTGGGCCAGGGCAATGGCACTGCGGTAGGTAGCCATGGCCGCCACGTTGCGGAAGCCCAGCACGCGCACCGTGCCTTGGCGGCCGCCGAGGCGGTAGCCTTTAGTGAGCTCGAGGGTTTCGGCGTGGGCCGTGCCGTAGTGGAAGTCCAGCACCGGCCCGTTGGCCAGCGTGGGCATGAGCGTGGAGGCAAAGCGCAGGGCCAGGCCGGGCGTCACGTACTCCAGCACGCCGCCCACGGTGTAGCCGCGGGTGTTGGCAGCATAGTCCCAAGCGCCGGCGCTCATCAGGCTCCAGTTCAGGAACTGGGTGCGCGGGTCGTGCGAGTAGCTGTTTTGGTCGAAGAAATCGGCGGTGCTGAACTTGCCCAGGTTGATGGCGAAGTAGCGCTCCGGGCGCGTGCCGGCCAGCTGGTTCAGGTCGTCCTCATCCGTGGCCGTGCCAGTGCCCACGGCAAATACTTGCCGCAGGTACAGGCGCGCCAGGTACAAGTTGGGCGCGGGGTCGCCGATGCGAAAGGTTTCGCCATTGGTGAAGCCCGCAATGCCCCGCGCGCCGCTCAGGCCGCTGCCGCCGGCCACTTCGGGGTTGAAGTAGAGGGCCGCGCCCTTCCACAGCCGCCGGCCAATGAAAAGCGTGGACGTGAACGAGAGCTTCGCCGATTCGCGGTTCGCCAGGCTGTAGTCGCCGGCGTATGGCGTGCTCAGGTCGTTGTGCCACTGGTCGATGAGCGTCTGCTGAAAATGCAGGCTCCAGTTGCGCGGCTGGCCGGGGGTGTCGTTGGGCTGGTGCGCCGGCTCTTGTGCCGCTGCGGCATTGGGCGGAGTAGCGGGAGACGTGGTGCCCGGCGGCGTGACCTGCGCATTGGCGCGGCCAACCAACATCAGCATAGCACCCAGCAGAAAGGAGGAGAGTTTCAGAATCAGGAGGAAGTAAGTGGAATAAGCACACCAATTTGGCGCAAAAAAAGGATACGGTGGGTGTGGAGCAGGTGAAGCCGAGTTAAAACCTATCAATTTTTTCCGTATCCCTATGCTTGAGCTACAGCGCAGCTGCCCACCCGGCCGGACCAAGGATGCTGCGCTATTTTTGCCCCATGCCTTTGCTTCACTACCTCGACCAAGGCCAGGGCCGGCCCCTGGTTATCCTCCACGGCCTCTTCGGAACCCTCGATAACTGGCAAACCCTGGCCCGGCGCTGGGCCACCGAAGCCGAGTTGCGCGTAGTGAGCGTGGATTTGCGCAACCACGGCCGCTCGTTCCAAAGCCCCGAGCACAGCTACGCTCTCATGGCGCAGGATGTGCTGGCGCTGTTCGACCACCTGCAGCTGGGGCCCGACACCACGCTCATGGGCCACAGCATGGGCGGCAAAGTGGCCATGCGCCTGGCCCTGGACCACCCCGAGCGCCTGGCCCGCCTTATCGTGCTCGACATTGCCCCGCGCTTCTCCGACATGGCGCACCAAACCGACATCCTCGCCGGCCTGCACGCCGTAGACCTGGCCCACATCAGCAGCCGCCAAGAGGCCGATGCGGCCATGGCTCAGCACATTCCGCAAGTGGGCGTGCGCCAGTTCCTGCTCAAAAACCTGTACCGCCGCGAAGACAACTCCTTTGCCTGGCGCATCAACCTGAAAACGCTCGCCGCCTCGATGGCCGCCGTGGGGGAAGAAACCTCAGCTGCGCAGCCCTTTCTGAAACCCGCGCTGTTTGTGCGGGGTGGCAAGTCGAACTACATCACCGCCGAAGACAAGCTCTACGGCATTCCGGCGCTGTTTCCGAACTCGCAGGTTGAAACCGTTGTGGATGCCGGCCACTGGCTGCATGCCGAGAAGCCCGAGGAAGTGTTCCAGCTGGTGCGGGCATTTGTGCAGCAATAAACGGTTCTGCTTGCTACTTACTCCCGTAATTAAGAACCGATTTCTGCCGCTTTATTTTAGCTCAAGCATTACGCCGATAGCGGCTCCGACAAATTCGGAGCCGCTATTTTTTATGCCCAAATCGCAGCAGAAACGCGGTTTTATTAAATTTTTTCACCTCTTCAGACAACGGTAGTTTATCCCGAGCATCTATAGTGTTGTCTGACCTAGGAGACGAAAAACTTTCTCACTTCTTTTCTGCAAACCGTCATGCTACTTAAATCCATCCCCTTGTGGGGCGGGCTGTGCCTGCTCTTCACTGCCGGTACCGCCACCGCTCAGACGCCTGCCAACACCTTCGCCGCCAGCACCAATCATTCCGCCATCATTCGCCCCGACGGCAGCCTCTGGACCAGCGGCATCAACCTGGAAGGGCAGCTCGGCAACGGCACCACTACCTGCAGCACCAGCCCCGTGCGCGTGAAGACCGAAGACCCGAACACCCACTGGGCGCAGGTGGCCGCCGGCACCTCCCACACCCTGGCCCTGACCACCGACGGCCGGCTCTACACTTGGGGCGGCAATAGCAAAGGCCAACTGGGCGACGGCACCAACAAGCAGCACCTGACCCCGGTGGCGGTGAAGCTCCCCGAGGAGGCAGCCCACGCCACCTGGAAGCAGGTGGCTGCGGGCACCTCGCATTCGCTGGCCCTCAGCACCGACGGCCGCCTCTATGTGTGGGGCAATAACACCAACGGCCAACTAGGGCAAGGCACGAGCCTGGACTACACCCACCCCGTGGAGGTGCCCCTGCCAGAAAGTGCCCGTAGTACTACCTGGGCGCAGGTAGCCGCCGGCAACGACCACACCCTGGCCCTCACGGCCGATGGGCGCTTGTTTGCGTGGGGCAACAACCAGTTTGGCCAGCTGGGCAACGGCTCCTACGCCACCTCGCGCGAGCCCGAAGCCGTTGGGCAAACCCGGAAGCTGGCGGCGCTGCGCTGGGCCTACGTGGCCGCTGGCCGCTTTCATACCCTGGCCGTGACGGAAGATGGCAAGCTCTATAGCTGGGGCTCCAACCGATTTGGCCAGCTGGGGGAAGAGGAAGACACCCAGCGCAACCTGCCCACGCTCATGCTGATGCCCGGCGGCCTGGCCAACGCCGTGTGGACGCAAGTGGCCGCGGGCGATGCCCACTCCCTGGCCCTGAGCGCCGATGGCCGCCTGGTAGCCTGGGGCAACAACTGCGCCGGCCAGCTGGGCGATGGCACCACCGTCCGGCAGCTGCAGCCGGTAGTAGTCACCCTGCCCGAGAACGCCTCCGCCGCAGTTGCCTGGACCCGGATAGCCAGCGGAGGCTTTCACAACCTGGCCTACACCGCCGATGGCCAGCTCTACACCTGGGGCGCCAACCGCTTTGGCCAGCTGGGCGATGGCACGGCGCTCGACCACAACCAGCCCATGAGCCAAGAGTCCATCTTCACGAAACAATCCAGCCCAAGCCCCTCCGGCTTGGGGGGCGACCTGAGCTCATTGGATGGCGCAGAGGCCTGGGGATTGAACGACACCCGGCTGCTCAAGGAAATGCCCGAAGCGCCGAGCTTCATGATGCTTCCGCAGCAAGCGGACGACCGGCCCTAAGGCCATGCTGGGTTCTACTCAGCTCAACTTACTTATCTGCTAGAATAGAAGTAGTTCAAGGCCATGCTGCAAAGCGGTTGATTTCTTAACGGACCGTCCGACAGGTACAGGGCGGCCCGTTACGTTATCCGCGTTGGCGGGCGTCGGAGAGGGAGTGCGCAGGAATGGCAACCGGCCGCGCCGTTCCTTTGCGCCTTCTTCCCCGCGCCCATGCCCGCTACGCTATACCTCCTCCCCACCCCCCTGGCCGAAGACACGGCCCCGCAAGTGCTGCCGCCGCAGGTGGTGGCCGCCGCGGCGGCCCTCCCCTATTTCCTGGTAGAGAATGCCCGCACGGCCCGCCGCTTCGTGAAGAGCGTGGCCCCGGCCCGCGTAATCGAAGACATCCGCTTCACGGTCATCGACAAAGACAGTACCGATGCCGAAGTGCGCGCCGCCCTGGCGCCTCTGCTGAAAGAAGGCATTGATGGGGGAATTCTGAGCGAAGCCGGCTGCCCGGGCATCGCCGACCCGGGCGCGGCCTTGGTGCGCGAGGCCCACCGGCTGGGCATTAAAGTGGTGCCGCTGGTAGGGCCGTCGTCCCTGCTGCTGGCCCTGATGGCCTCGGGCCTGAACGGGCAGCAGTTTGCCTTTCACGGCTACCTGCCCATTGAGAAAGCACCGCGCGTGGCCGCCATCAAAACGCTGGAGCGCGAGGCGCAGCAGCGGCAGCAGGCGCAGCTGTTTATCGAGACGCCCTACCGCAACGGGGCGCTGTTCAGCGACTTGCTGGCCCACTTACAGCCCGGCACCCGCCTGTGCGTGGCCGCCGATGTGACGGGCACCGGCGAGTTTATCAAGACCCTGCTGGTATCGGACTGGCGCCGCCTGCCGGCCCCGGAGCTGCACAAGATTCCGACGGTGTTTATCATTGGCACTTAGCCCAACGCGCTAGCCACCACGGCTTATTACTCCTGCAGGTTGATACGGAAAGCCGTGCGCCTGTTTGCTTGCACCAACCTACGCCAGCACCTGGTACACCACCAAAGCAGCCACGTAAGCCAGGCCCGTCATGTAGAGCAGTTGGGCCAGGGGCCACTTCCAGCTCTTGGTTTCGCGGTAGGTGACGGCCAGCGTGCTCATGCACTGCATGGCAAACACGTAGAATACGAGCAGCGAAAACGCCCGCGCCGGCGTGAAGAAGGGCTGCCCATTGGCATCTTTTTCGGCCTGAAGCTTTTGTTGCAGCGTGCCCATGTCGGCGTCCTGGCCCACGCTGTAAATGGTGGAGATGGTGCCCACGAATACTTCCCGCGCAGCAAAGGAGGTCAGCAGCGCAATGCCGATTTTCCAATCATATCCCAAGGGGCGGATGGCCGGTTCCAGCGCCCGCCCGAAGGAACCCGCGTAGGAGTTTTCGAGCCGGGCCGAAGCGACGCGGCGGCTTACTTCGTCTTCGTCCCAGCCCTGGGTGGCCACTTGCTGGCGCACCTGAGCTTCGGCGGTGGCCTGCTTTTGGCCAGGGCCGTAGCTGGCCAGCACCCACAGCAGCACTGAGATGGCCACAATCACCTTGCCCGCCTGCAATACAAAGGCCTGCACTTTCTGGTAGATGGTCAGGCCCACGTTCTTCCAGCGCGGCCACTGGTACACCGGAAACTCCATGATGAAGTAGCTCCGCTCCCGCGCCTTGAGCACCTTCTTCAGCACCCAAGCCGAGCCCAGGGCCGAGAACAAGCCCAGCAAGTAAAGGCCCATCAGGGCCACCCCGCGCAGGTTGAAAATGCCCCAGGTGGCCTGGTCGGGCACCACCAGCGCCACCAGCACCGTGTACACTGGAATGCGCGCCGAGCACGACATGAGCGGGGTCACGAAGATGGTTATCATCCGGTCCTTCCAGCTCTCGATGGTGCGGGCACCCATGATGGCCGGCACCGCGCAGGCCAAGCCCGATATCAGCGGCACCACGCTTTTGCCGCTCAAGCCGAAGGGCCGCATCAGCTTGTCCATTAGGAACGTCACACGGGCCATATAGCCCGTTTCCTCCAGCACGGCCAGGAAGCCAAATAGCAAGGCAATCTGCGGAATGAAGATCAACACGCCGCCCAGGCCGGCCAGCACACCCTCGGTGAGCAGCCGGACCAGGGGCCCGTGGAAGTTGGCCTGAATGGTGGCACTCAGCGCCGAAATCCCCTGGTCTATCCAGTCCATGGGGTATTGTGCCCAGGCAAAAATGGCCTGGAACAGCGTGAACAGAATGCCCAGAAAAAGCAGGTAGCCGCCCACCCGGTGCGTGAGCACCTTGTCGATGTGGTTGCTCACCGGCTCGCGCGTTTCGGTGCGCGTCACGGTCACGGTTTCGAGCAGGATTTCGTTGATGCGGGCGTAGCGGGCAATGGTCTCGGCCGCTTGTTGGGCCATGGCATCGAAGCCGTACTTGTGCGTCAGCTCCTGAAGGTAGGTTTTGTCGTCGGGACTCAGGAAGCTGATGTGGCGGTACTGCTGGGCGTAGTGCAGCGCCAGGTAGTCGTTGTGCAGGTCGAAGTAGTACCGGATTTGCCGCACCAGGGGTAGCAGCTTCTCGTCGGGCTCCCAGCAGCGCACGGGGGGCGCGTCCAGCCGCTGGGCCATTACGATTTTGAGGGCGGCCACGCCGATGCCCTTGCGGGCATTCATGGGGATGATGGGCACACCCAGTTCCCGCTCCAGCGCCGGCAGGTCGATTTTCACGCCGTGGCGTTCGGCCACATCCATCATATTCAGGGCCAGTACGGCCGGCAGGCCCAGGTCGCCCAGCTGGGTAAACAGCAGCAGGCTGCGGCGCAGGTTGTTAGCGTCCACGGTCACTACCACAAAGTCGGGGTAGTTGGCGGCGGTGCGGTCGTAGAGCAGGTCGGTGATTACCTTCTCATCCAGGCTCTTGGGGTAGAGCGAGTACGTGCCCGGCAAGTCGATGATTTCGGCCCGCTGCACCGGCGTGAGCTGCGAAAAGCCCGACTTGCGGTCTACGGTCACGCCCGGGAAGTTGCCTACCTTCTGGTTGAGCCCGGTGAGCTGGTTGAACAGCGACGTCTTGCCGCTGTTGGGGTTGCCGATAAGGGCAATGCGCAGGGGGCGGACGCCGGCCGCAGGGTCGGGTTGCGTTGCAACGGGCGCTGCCGTTGCCGTATCACTCAATATCGCCGCCATAGCTGCGCCTTATTCTTTCAGCAAAATCGTGGCTGCCTCGCTCGCCCGTACCGAGAGCGTATACTCCTGGTCGCCGAGCACCAGCATCAGCGGGTCGCCCAGGGGGGCGCGGCCGCTCAGGCGCACTTGCACTCCGGGCACACAACCCATTTCCAACAGCTTAAGTGCCATCTCGGGGTCTTCGAGGCAGCAAATGGTGCCGGTTTCGCCCAGGCGCAGGTCTTTGGCGGTGCGGCGGGCAGCGGCACTGGCAGCGACGAGAGGAGCGGAACGACGGAATAAAGCCACGAGGAAAACCGGAGGGGAAAGCTTATTTAGAAAGAATACAAACAAAGGTACGCTACCAAACGCTTTCGGTCCGCGAAGAGTTTTTTTGGGAAGCCAAATAAGCCCCTCTGTACGCTCGAACATGGCTTCGGCGGCCCTCTACCGATATAGAGGTTGTATGTACTAATATTTTACAATAACTTTCAGCCCGAGTATTTGTAATTTTGTTCTTTCTACCTTTCATCCTATGCTTACACGCTTACTTCTAATAGCATTATTTATAGTCAACGCTGCAACTTCCGGCTGGGCTCAGCAGGCTCAAATCAAGGGCGTAATTGTTGACAAAGACACCAAGGAGCCACTGCCCTTCACCTCCATCGGACTTAAGAACGAGCAGATTGGGGCGCTTAGCAATGAGCACGGCCAGTTTATTGTGCCCGCGCCCAGCAAAAATGCCGATGACTCCCTCATCGTAATTGCCTTGGGCTATGGCCGCCGGGCCGTGCTGGTAAAGCGGGGCGTGAGCGTGCCCAACCTAACCATTGAGGTACCCAAGCGGGCCGTGGCACTCGGCAACGTGGTGGTGAAGGCCGGCAAAGTGAAGAACCTGGGCCTCGGGGCCCGCACCGACAACCCCGGCGAAGGCATGATTCAGGGCCTGCCCGGCAGCCAGTACGCCTTCTTTGTGAAGAACGACAAGAAGAAGAAATTGGGCAACGTGCGGACGGTATCGTTCTACATCGGGGAAAACGGCTTTCCGCGCGAGCCCTTCCGCGTGCGCCTCTATAAGGCCGACGGCAACTACAACGCCCCCAACACCGACCTGCTCACCGAAAACGTGGTGGTGTCGGCACCCCAGGGCGGCCAGTGGTACACCGTCGACCTGACGCCCTACAACATCATGGCGCCCGAGGAAGGCTTCTTCGTGGCCATGGAGTGGGTGGTAAGCGGCGATAAGTTCTTCGCCACCAATTTCATGGACGATTACACGCCCTACGGCCAGATTATGCGCCCCACCTTCGAATTCAAGGAAAGCCGTACCTGGAACTACTCCATGGGCAAGGGCTGGAGCCTCATCACGGCCTCCAACGGCCAGGGCCTGCGCTACAACGCCATGATTAAGGCCGAGGTCGACATGATTAAGTAAGGAGCTTTATAGGTAAGCCATACCTTACTATCTAATAAAAAAGCCCCGCTCTCGAGCGGGGCTTTTTTATTAGATAGCAACAGCAGTTTCAGCTCAACTACCCCTGCATAATGTCTGATTCGTTAACGCCTTAGAATGGCTTCTTCTTCGCCGGCTGGCTAAGGCCGGCTATCCAGGCGCGCATGGTTTCCTGGGCTACGGGCGAAAACACGGGCTTCATCTCGCCGTTCATCAGCGTCCACTCCGTTTTGGGGGGCTGAAACAGGTGGTTCACGCCCGGCAGGCGCTTGGAGGTGGTATTGCGGCCGATGCTTTTCAGCTCCTTTTCCAGGGCCTCCAGGTGCAAGTCGGCGGGGGCTTCCAGGTCTTCGGTGCCGCTGAGTAGCAGCACGGGGCAGCGCACCTGGTCGAGCTCTGCCACGGGGTCGAAGGACAGGAAATAGCGCTGCCAGGGCGTGAGCATCTTGGTGGCCGCGGCTTGGGCGGCCTGGGGGTCGATGCCGGGCTGGTCTTGCCGCAGCATGTTGCTCACAATGGCCTGGGCCTGCTGCTGATTGGTTTGGCGGATGATGTCGTACATGGTGCGCTGGCGCTCGTAGGCGGCCTGCACCTTGGCGGGGGCCACCTTCTGGGCCCGCTGCTGGGCCACTTGCTGCTGCAGCAGGGTTTCTTCGCCGGGCAGGCCGTAGCCCGCCAGCGCCACCACAAACGCTGGCGGCAGCGGCTGGCCCGCCGCCAGCAAGGCCACGTTGGCCCCTTCGCCGTGGCCCACCACGCCGATGCGATTAATGTTGACTTCCAGCCGGGAGCGCAGGTAGTTTACCGCCGCTTGCACATCGGTCACCAGCATTTCGGTGGTGGCCGTGGCCGTGCTGCCGCCCGACTGGCCCACGCCGCGGTCGTCGTACCGCAGCACGGCCACGCCGCGCCGGGTAAGGTAGTCAGCTAGGGAGCCCAGAAAACGAAACTCCCCCACCGTGCCGTCGCGGTCTTGCGGCCCTAAGTCGCTCACGAGCACCACGGCCGGAAACGGGCCTGGGCCAGCCGGCACGGTCAGCGTCCCGCTAAAGTTGAGCCGCGCCATGGGGTTGTTGAAGACCACTTCCTCTTCGCGGTAGGGCGGCGGCAGGCGGGTGCCGCTCCCACTGACGCTGGGCATGGGCGAGTACCGCAGCAGCACCGGCGATTTCACCCCGCCCTGGGACCATACCCCGTTGAGCTCGTGCCTAACCGTATCGAGGCGGGCCGCGTAGCTGCTGCCGGCTTTGGGCATGCGCAGCAGCACCGAGTCGCCGCGCACGGTCACTTCTGCGGTCATTCGGCTCACCTTTTGAGCGGGCACGTCGAGGGCAGCGAAGTACTTCCCGCCGGCCAGCGGCACCACGCTAATCGTCATGTCATTCCCACCGGCCGTCACCGGCAGCTTCCCCCTCCACAAGCCGCCTAGTGGCAAACCTTTTTCTGTCGGTGCCTCGGCATTAGCCGCGCCGCTGGCTGCGCTCAATAGGCACAACAGCAGCATGAAAGCCCCAATAAAACCCCTTTTCATCTTATCTTTATTAACATCCATTTATGGCACCCTAAAGATAAGCAGTAGTTCGTATTCAGTTGATTGGGCAACGACCTTCCTCCGCTTCAGTCATGCTCGGGCTGCCGTTCAAAACATCAGAAAATCACAGCGATGTACTTAAGCCACTTCACTTTCTTGAGCTACAGTTTTCCAGTTCAGCCCGCTGGGCGCTAAGCCCCTTGTTGTAGTTTTCGTCGCCGTGCGAATCCGCAAAGCCCATCACATGCATCTGGCTCGTGCCGTAGCGCTGGCCGATGGGTCTGCTAATCTGCTAAATGGTGCAACGCCAGGAGGCTTAATGCCGGCGTTATCGGTGTCGAACAGCGCCTTTTCGCTTCGCTGTACACGTTGTAGCCGCCATAACCGCGCACCGTGGCGCCGGGCTGCGTGATTTCCTTGAACCTGAAATCGGTCGGCTTGGCCCTGCTCATGTCTGAGGTATTGTCCACGGCATTGGCCGCGCCGGCGGCCATTATGCCGTCGCGGTACCCACGGCCGTATCGGCGGTGGCTTCCTAGTGGCTGGTCTTTGGTTTCGGGCTTATTTAAGTTGTCGCAGCCAGTGAGCAAAGCAGCCGCAGCCAGGAGAGCAGGCAAGGGTTTGGTCATGGAGAGGGAGTTGGATTAAAGAAGTATTTCCTGCTCCGTTGCGCATAATATGCAAGTATGTTGTTTTTTTGGGGACACAAGGGGCCATTAGAGGCTCCTGAGCGAAAAGCTTAAAATCTATTCGTATAGCAATAAAAATGCGCCTTTGGTAGTTTACGGCAAATTTTAATTTGCATTCAGCAGACCATTTACTGCCCTCACTGAAGATGGATGGCGATATAATGAAGTAGAATTTGTAAATTTGCCAGTCTACCATCCATTATTATTATTTTTGGCAATGAAGAAACACTTACCTTTTCTTGCATTATGGGTTTTGTTGCTACTGCCGGCGTTGAGTTGGGCGCAGGAAAACCGCATTACGGGCCGTGTTGTAGACGCTAAGACGAAAGACCCGGTGCCGTTCGCCTCCATCGGCCTGCGCGAAGAAGGCACGGGTGCCCTGACCAACGAATATGGCTATTTTCAATTGGCTGGGCTCGAGAAAAGCGCTCAGGACTCCCTGATTGTGATGACGTTGGGCTACGAGCGCAGCGCCGTCCTCATCAAGCGCGGCAGCACCGAAGACCTCATCATTGAGCTGAAAAAGCGCGTAATTGAACTGGGCAATGTGGTGGTAAAAGGCGGCAAGGTGAAGAACCTGGAGCTGGGCTCTAACTCGAATAACCCCGGCGAAGGCATGATTCAGGGCCTGCCTGGCAGCCAATATGCTTTTTTCGTGAAAAACGATAAACAGAAGAAGCTGGGCAACGTGCGCACGGTGTCGTTCTACATCGGCGAAAACGGCTTTCCCCGCGAACCCTTCCGCGTCCGCATTTACAAGGCTGACGGCAACTACAACGCCCCCAACACCGACCTGCTCACCGAAAACGTGGTGGTGTCGGCGTCGCGCGGCGGCGAATGGTACACCATCGACCTGAGCACCTATAACATCCCAGCGCCGGAAGAAGGCTTCTTCGTGGCCATGGAGTGGATTGTGGGCGGTGATAAGTTCTACACCACCAACTTCATGGACAACTACACGCCCTACGGCCAGATTATGCGTCCCACCTTCGAATTCAAGGAAAGCCGCACCTGGAGCTACACCATCGGCAAGGGCTGGAACCTACTCACGCTGGCCAACGGCCAGGGCCGCCGCTACAACGCCATGATTAAGGCCGAAGTCGACATGATTAAGTAAGCGCGAGAAGCGAGCCCAGTGCGGCTCTCTTTCCCGGCAACTATTATACAGGTGGATATAAAACAGAAACGGCCCTGCTCACCAGCAGGGCCGTTTCTGTTAAGGAGTTTCTCAAGGAGGCTACCGTTTCGGTGTGCCTAGCCACGCTCTAGGCTACTGCGGCTGCCAGGTAACAGCCACAGCAACGCCGAGGCGTTACTTCTTGCTCTGCGCTACAATCCATTCGCGGATGGTTTCCTGCGCTTCGGGCGAGAAGTTGGGCTGGGGCTGGCCGTTGAGTACGGGCCACTTGCCGGGCTCGGGCTGGAAGAGGTGGTTGACGCCGACCAGTTTTTTGGCGGTCACGTTCTTGTTCAAGGCCAGGCCTTTTTGCAGGGCTTTCTGGTTGGCGTCGGCGTTGATGGTGAGGTCGGCAGTGCCGTTGAGCAGCAGCACCGGGCAATGCACGAGCACCAGCTTTTCGAGGGGGTTGAACGCCAGGAAGTAGCGGTAGCGGGGCGAAGTCAGCTCGGCGGCGCTCGACTGGGCGGCGGCGTTGTCGATGGCCGCGTTGTTCTGCTTCAGCATATTGGCCACAATGGCCTGGGCCTGGGAGTTGTCGGTGGTTTGCCGAATGATTTCGAGCATGGCCAGCTGGCGCTTGGTGGCGGCTTCAATCTGCGCGTTTTCGCTGCCGAGGGTGCGCAGGGTCGTGGCCTGCTGCTGCACGGCAATGTCGCGGCCGGGCAGGCCATACGCGGCCAGGGCCACCACAAAAGCGGGCGGCAGCGGCTGCGACGCGGCCAGCAAAGCCACGTTGCCGCCTTCGCCGTGGCCCACCAGGCCGAGGTGGGCCAGGTCAATTTCGGGACGGGTGCGCAGGTAGTTCAAGCCGGCCTGGGCGTCGCTCACTAAATCGGCGGTGGTAATGGCCGGCGTGCCGCCCGACTTGCCCACGCCGCGGTCGTCGAAGCGCAGCACGGCCACGCCGCGCCGGGTGAGGTAGTCGGCCAGCAGGCCCAGCGGCCCGAAGTCGCCGACGGTGCCGTTGCGGTCCTGGGGGCCGGCGTCGCTGAGGAGCACCACGGCTGGAAACGGACCCGGGCCCGCCGGAATGGTGAGCATGCCGCTCAGCCGCGCATTCACGGTGAGGTTGCTGAAGGTGGCTTCTTCCTCGCGGTACGGCGGCGTGAGGCGCACGTTCTTGGCCGTCATATCTGGCAGAGGGCTGAAGGCGAGCACCATGGGCACCTTAAACCCGGGCTGCTGCCAGGTACCGGCCATTTGCTTGCCATCGGCCGATACGCGGCCCACAAAGCGGCTGTTGGCTTCTTCGGCAAACAGGCGCACGGTGTCGTTTTTCACTTCCGTTTTCACGGCCATGCGGCTCACCTTCTGCAGCGGCACGTCGAGCGAGCAGAAATATTCGCCCCCGCTGAGCTTCACAAAACGGAAGATGACTTCCAGCTGCCCGCCCGGCACTTTGAGCTGGCCCTTCCACAAGCCGTCGAGGGCCGGGACTTCAGCGGGCGCGGCCGCCACGGCCGTACTCTGCCGGGTGCCGGCCTGCGCCGAGGCCGCCAGGGTTAAACAAATAAGGAGAGTACCAAAAAGGCGGGATAAGCGGAGGGTATTGATTGTCATAATAAAAAGAAGCGTCGAAAGGCTAAATCTCACCCAAAGTTATTCAGGGCGGGGCAAGCCGACTGTAAAGTAGCAAAATAAATATCTGGCTACCCGTATTCCGGCAGGCGGCGGAACTGAAAAAATGTAATTCAACCCCGATTCGACGGTATTGACCGAAGTAAAATTTACTCGCTCACAAACACCCGCTTCACCCGCTCGCTCACGTTGGTGAGCAGCTCGTAGGCAATGGTGCCGATGCGGGCGGCCAACTCCGGCAGCGGCAGCCCCTCGCCAAAGACCAGGGCCACGTCGCCGGCGCGGGCCTGCGGAATGTGGGTCACGTCGACCATGCACATATCCATGCATACCGAGCCCACCAGCGGCGCCCGCTGCCCGTGGATGAGCACCGTGCCCGCGCCGTTGCCGAAGCGGCGGTCGTAGCCGTCGGCGTAGCCGATGGCCAGCGTGGCAATGCGGCGCTCGGCCTCCGTGGCCGCGCCCCGGCGGCCGTAGCCCACGGTGTGGCCGCCGGGCAGGGTTTTGATTTGGGAAATGGTGGTGCGCAGCTGGCTCACCGGGCGCAGGGCCGCGGCGTCGCGGCCGCTGGCATCTACGCCGTAGAGGCCGATGCCGAGGCGCACCATGTCGAAGTGGGCTTCGGGGAAGCGCAGGATGCCGGCCGAGTTCAGGGCGTGCTTGAGCACGGCGTGGCCCAGCGCGGCTTCCAGCACGGCGGCCATGCGCCGGAAAGCGGCCAGCTGCGTGCGGGTGAAGTCGTCGTGCTCGGCTTCGTCGGCGGCGGCAAGGTGGGTCATGAGGCTGGCCACGGGCAGGCGGGCCGGGTGCTGCTGCAGCAAGGCGGCCAGCGCGGGCAGGTCGGCTTCGTCGAAGCCCAGGCGGCGCATGCCGGTATCCAGCTTGAGGTGGATGGGCGGGGGAGCGACGGAGTGGCTGAGTGGCTGAGCGGCTGAGGGCTGCGCTTCCGCCGGGAAAGCGGCCAGGTACTCATTCAGCATGTCGAAGGAAAAGATTTCGGGCTCCAGGCGGTAGTGCTGCAGCGTGCTGAACGAGTCCGGTGCCGGGTTCATCACCATAATGGGCAGGCTGATGCCGGCTTCGCGCAGGGCCACGCCTTCGTCGGCGTAGGCCACGGCGAGGTAGTCGGCCCGCTGAAATTCGAGCAGGCTGGCCACTTCGTAGGAGCCAGCGCCGTAGGCAAAGGCCTTCACCATCACCATGAGCTTGGTGCCGGGCTGCAGCCGGCGGCGGTAGTGCTGCAGGTTGTGGCTGAGCGCGTCGAGGTTGACTTCCAGCACGGTGCCGTGCTGCTGGGCCTGCAGGGCGGCCACAATGCGCTCGAACCCAAAGCGCCGGGCGCCCTTTACCAGGATAACTTCGCGGGCAAAGGCATTGGGGTCGAGCGAGGCCAGGAAGGCTTCGGTATCGGGGTAGAAGTCAGCGGTTAGCGGCGGGTGGCCTGCGGGCGGCGCCAGGGTAAAGAAGTGGCGGTACCGATTGATTTCGGGGCCAATGCCGACGAGGCGCGTTACGCCGGCCGGGGGCAGCAGGGCCGCCACACGGGCATACAGCTCCTCTCCGCTCAGGCCCGATTCGAGCACGTCGCTCAAAATCAGGGTGCGGCGACCGGGGCGCGACTGCCGGCTCAGCGCGTTCAGGGCCAGGGCCAGGCCGGCGAGGTCGTTGTTATAGGTGTCGTCGAGCAGGTAGGAGTCGTGGCGCCCCAGCTTCATCTCCAGGCGCATGGCCACGGGGTGCAGCCGGGCGAGGCGGCGCTGAATTTCGGCCGGCTCAACCTGCCGGTGCAGCAGCACGGCCAGGCAGTGCAGGGCGTTTTCGATAGACGGCTCGTCGGAGAAAGGCAGCGTAAACGCGGCTTCCAGCCTCACGCGGGCGTACCGGGCATGCAGGCTGGTGATGCCGCTGGTGCTATTGGGGTCGAGCGCGAAGTAGAGGTCGGCGGGCTGTCCGGCGTGGCGCGTCCAGCTCAAGCCCGGGATGTTTCGTTGGGCCACGGCAGCGCGCACCAGCGGCTGGTCGTAGCAGTAAAACAGCCGCCGAAACTGGGGGCCCTGGAATAGCTGCAGCTTCTCGGCCAACTTATGCTGGCTGGAGGCAAAGCCGGCATCGTGGGCCGTGCCCAGGTTGGTAAAAATCCCTTCGGTGGGCTGAATGATGGCGGCCAAGCGCGCCATCTCCCCTACTTCCGAAATGCCGGCCTCGAAAATGCCCAGCGTGTGGCGTTCGGGATTCAGTTCCCACGCGCTCAGCGGCACGCCCACCTGCGAGTTGTAGGAGCGTGGCGAGCGGCAGATGTCCTCGTCGGGGCTCAGGAGTTGAGCCAGCCACTCCTTCACAATGGTCTTGCCGTTGGAGCCGGTGATGGCTAGCACGGGGCCACTGAATTCGGCGCGGTGGGCAGCGGCCAGAGCCTGCAAGGCTGCGAGCGGGCTTTTCACGGCAATAATGCCGGCGCCGGGATACGCGCTGAGGCTGCCGGGCAGTTCGGCCGTTTCTTCTACTACAAACAGCCGCACCCCCTGGTCGTAGAGCTCGGGCAAGTAGCGGTGGCCATTGTGGCTGGGGCCGCGCAGAGCAAAAAATAAGGCCCCGGCGGGCAACCCCACCCGGCGGCTGTCGAGCACCAGGTGGCGCACCTCGACGGCGGGGTCGGCGGGGGACTGGAGCAGGTGGCCGGCTATCAGGGCCGGGAGAGCAGAAAAGACGAACACGTCGCAAAGGTCGGCGGCGGCTCCGGAAATGAGGTGCTTGAGGCGTGGGCGTCTGGAACCCTTGCACGCTTGGGCTCTGGGCGCTTTCGGAGTTGCATTCCGAAAGAGCCAGCGAGGAACAGCCAGCAAGGCGGCGCCGGCGTTGCTGGTTACGCAGCGGTGGCGTTTTGCTTGTGTCTTTGCGCAGCCCCATTTTCACCCAAAATTCAAAGGCAAAATAACTCATCTTTAGCTAGTTTGATGAATATTGTGTAAATAGGATTTACTTTCTGCTCACACTCTGTTTCCTTTTCCTATGAGACGTTTTAAGGTATTGAGCCGGGGCCTGCTGTGGGCGCCGGTGGCGGCGCTGGCCCTGGGGGCCTGCAGCCACAAAGCCACCTCCGTGGTAACGGCGCCCGCGGCGCCCGCCACCACAGCCCCGGCCGTGGCCGCGGCGGCCCCAAAACCTGCGCCGGCGGGCCCAGCTTTCCAGATTCCGGTTGAGTACTACACCTTGCCCAACGGGCTGCGGGTGGTGCTATCGTCCGACCATACGGCGCCCACGGCCACGGTGGCGGCGTACTACGCGGTGGGCTTCCGCACCGAGCCGCGCAACCGCACGGGCTTTGCGCACTTGTTTGAGCACCTGATGTTTCAGGGCTCGCAGAACCTGGGCAAGAACGAATTTATTGGGCTGATTCAGAAGAACGGCGGGGCGCTGAATGGCTCCACGCGCTTCGACTTCACCAACTACTACGAGGTGGTGCCGGCCCACAAGCTCGAAACCATTCTGTGGGCCGAAGCCGACCGGATGCGGGGCCTGGCCATCACCAAAACCAACCTGACCAACCAGCAGGGCGTGGTGAAAAGCGAGGTGCGCGTGAACGTGCTCAACCAACCCTACGGCGGCTTCCCGTGGCTGCTGATGCCCCAAAAGGCCAACAAAAACTGGAACAACGCCCACAACTTCTACGGCGACCTGAAAGACCTCGACGCGGCCACGCTGGAAGACACAAAGGATTTCTTCAAGACCTACTACGCCCCCAACAACGCCGTGCTGGCGGTGGTGGGCGACTTCGAGCCTGCCGAGGCCAAGGCCTGGGTGCAGAAGTACTACGGCAACATCCCCAGCGCCCAGCAGCCACCCAAGCCCGACCTGACGGAGCCGCGCCAGGAGCAGGAGCAGCGCTTCGTGCAGGACGACAAGCTGGCCACCAAGCCCGCGCTGGCCTTCGCCTACCACATGCCCGAGCGCAACACCCCCGAGTACTATGCCCTGGTGATGCTCGACCAGATTCTGCTGCAAGGCAAAGACAGCCGCCTCTACCAGGCCCTGGTGCAGAAGCGCGGCTACACCGACGACGTGAGCGGCGGCATCAACTCGGACCTGGGCAACCAGTTCAGCTACAACGGCCCCATGCTGTGGATGGGCAGCTTGGTGTATGACCCCACCGTGCAGGCCGATTCTGTGGTGGGGGTGCTCGACCAGGAAATCAACCGCCTGGCCCGCACCGGCATCGACCAGGCCACGATGGATTTGGCTTTGGTAAAAATCCGCTCGTCGTTCTACGACCAGGTGAGCGGGTCCGACAACTTCGGCCGGGCCGATTTGCTAGCTTCGTTTGCCTTGTTCGACAACGACCCTTCGCGCATCAACCGCCTCGAGAGCGAGTTCCGCCGGGTGACGCCCGAGCTGATGAAGAAGACCCTCAGCGAATACCTGCGGCCCACCAACCGCACCATCATCACCGTCAACCCCCTGGCCAAGAGTTAGCCTTCCCTCCCCTCGCCATGAACAAGCTATTTATTGGGCTGCTCAGCGCCGCCCTTGTGGCCACGGCTGCCCCCGGAGCCCAGGCCCAGCAGGCCCCCGCCAAAGCCAAGGCCAAAACCACCGCCAAGCCGGCCACCAGCCGCTCGGCCGGCGTCGCCAAAGCCGTGGCAGCCGCCAAATCTCCGGCCACGCCCAAGCAGGCCCCACCCCCGGGCGGCAAACCCCGCGACTTTACCCTGCCCGCCAAAGAAGAATTCACCCTAGATAATGGACTGAAGGCCAGAATTGTGCCGTACGGGCAGGTGCCCAAGGTGACGATGATGGTGGCCATTCAGGCCGGCAACGTGCACGAGGCCGATGATGAAGTAGCCGTAGCCGACCTGCTGGGCAAGCTGCTACAGGAAGGCACGGCCACGATGTCGGCCACGCAGCTGGCTGAGCGGGTGGCCCGCATGGGCGGCACGCTCAACATTTCGGTGGGCGCCGACCAAACCAGCCTGTGGGCGTCGTGCCTCTCGGAATACGCCCCGGAGATGGCCGCGCTGCTGGCCGAAGTGGTGCAACGCCCGGCCCTGCCGGCCTCGGAAGTGCCGCGCCTGAAAACCGACCTGAAGCGCCAGATGGCCCTGGCCCGCGCCCAGCCCGGCGTGCAGGCCCGCCAGAAATTCACAGCCGCCATCTACGGCAGCCACCCCTACGGCCGGCCCCTGCCCACCGACGCTCAGCTCGATGCCCTGACCCTGGAACGGGCGCAGAATTTCTACAAGACGCAGTACGGTGCCCAGCGCTCCAGCCTGTACGTGGCCGGCCGGTTTGAGGCGCCCGGGCTGCGCCAGGCCATCACGGCCGCCTGGGCCAGTTTTCCGCAGGGCCCCGCGCCGCACATCGACATCGTGAAGCCGCTGGCCAAGGCCGACCTGCTGACCCAGGACCGGCCCAACGCGCCGCAGTCGACCATCGTGGTGGGCTTGCCGGTTATCGACCCCACCAACCCTGATTACATCCGGTTGCGGGTGATGAACTCGCTGCTCGGCGGCTCGTTTGGCTCGCGCATCACGCGCAACATTCGGGAAGACAAGGGCTACACGTACTCGCCCTACAGCTTCATCGAAACCCACTACCGCACCGGCAACTGGAGCCAGAACGCCGACGTGACCACCGCCGACACCTACAATTCGCTGCATGAAATCATGAACGAAATCGAGCGGCTGCAAAAGACCCCGCCCTCGACCGATGAGCTCAAGGGCATTCAAAACTACGAGGGCGGCATGTTTGTGCTGCGCAACTCCAACCCCGGCGGCATCATCGGCCAGCTCAACACGCTGGACCTGCACGGCCTGCCCGAGACCTACCTCACCGAGCAAGTCAAGAACATCAACGCCGTGACGCCCCAGCAAGTGAGCGAAATCGCCCGCAAGTACATCCGCCCCGAAGCCATGACCGTGGTGGTAGTGGGCGACAAAAAGGTGATTGAGCCGCAGCTCAAGAAGTTTCAGGCCGAGCGCAAGAAGCCGATGTAACGAGGCGCCTCCCGGACTCCGCACCGAAAAGGAGATGGAGGGCCACGGAGGTTTTGTTCAATAGCACCATTAAAAAGCCCCTTGCTTAATAGCAAGGGGCTTTTTAATGGTGCTTTCTCATTAGGCTGGCCCACGACATCATTGCCAAGGGCCACCACGGCACCCTGGCCCTGGAAACCCGGGAAGGCGAGTTCACCGAATTCACGGTCCGAATACCCGCCTAACTTTACGGCCCGCCGCCAGTTCTTCTCCGCATGAAATTCCTTCGCCTTCTCTTCGGCCTGAGCGTGGCCGCGCTGCTCACCGACTGCGCCCGCCGGCCCACCAAGCTGGAGATATACGACGTGGTCATCAACCACGTGACCGTGGTGGACGTGGTGACGGGCCAGCTCAAGCCCAACCAGGTCGTGACCGTGTCGAAGGGCAAGATTGTGGGCGTAGACCCCGCCGACAAGGACAGCTACGCGGCCAAGCAGTACGTGAACGGCAACGGCCGCTTCCTCATCCCCGGCCTGTGGGACATGCACGTGCACTTCCGGGGCGGCGACAGCCTCATTGCGGCCAACCAAAAGAGCCTGACCCTTTTCCTGGCCCACGGCATCACCACGGTGCGCGACGCCGGCGGCGACCTCACGCCGAGCGTGATGCAATGGCGCCAGGAAATGGAGGCGGGCAAATTGGCCGGGCCGCACATCTTCACCTCGGGCCCCAAGATAGATGGGCCCAAGGCGTACTGGCCCGGCTCGCTGGAAGTGGAAACGCCCGCCCAAATCCGCAAAGCCCTCGACTCGCTCCAGCGGCTGCACGTGGACTACGTGAAGATTTACGACAGCACCATTTCCGGCGAGGCCTACCTGAACACCATTTCGCAGGCCCAGAAGCGGGGTATGAAGACCACCGGCCACATGCCCTACTCCGTGACGCTGGGCGAGGCCGTGAAGCGCGGGCTCGATGCCACCGAGCACCTCTACTACGTCTTCAAGGCCTGCTCCGGCAAAGAAGATAGCCTGACCGCGCTGGTGCGCAACAGCCTGAAGACGCCCAAGCCTCTGGGGCTGTTTGCCGTGCTGCCTGCCGTGTACGATACGTACAGCCCGGCCGCCGCCGAGCGCATCTTCAAGCTCATGGCCAAGTACCACACGGCCGCGGTGCCCACGCTCCACATCAGCAAGACCCTGAGCGAGCTGCCCGAAAACGACCACTCCCAGGACACCCTGCGGGCCTATATCGACCCCAAAATCCAGGCCACCTATACCCGGCGGCTGGCCAGCGCCCGCCAGCAGTCGGCCGCCGCCCAGGCGTTTAGCAAGAAGCTGGAAGCCAAATTCTTCAGCCTCGTGCCGCTGATGCAGGCGGCCGGCGTGCCCATCCTGGCCGGCTCCGACAGCGGGCCGTTCAACTCCTTTATCTACCCCGGCGCCTCCCTGCAAGACGAGCTGATACTGCTGGTGCAGGCGGGCCTCACGCCGGCCCAGGCCCTGCAGGCGGCCACCATCAACGGCGCCAAGTTCATGGGCGTGGCCGACCGCACTGGCACCATCGCCCCGGGCAAGGACGCCGACTTGCTCCTGCTGACCGCCAACCCGCTGGAAAACATTGCCAACGTGAAAAGAATCGACGCCGTGGTTTCGCGTGGCAAGGCTTACCCGGCGGCGGCCTTGAGCAACATGCTGCGCGCTATTCGGAACCGGTAGCGCGGCAGGGTAGCTAGATGGGGTGTTCCCGACCAGTATACTTAATCATAAGATAGAACTTTTCTTAGGGGTTATAAGGCGTACCTTGCATGTAAATCAGCCAGCTAAGAAGCCAAAGGCGCTGATTTATTTTGCATTTAAATAAGTTGCGCCGGTCTTTTTCAGATAGGCCACATTCTTTACGATGGGGCGACCGACCCAGGCACGCCTACTAACCACTTGAACCATTGCCGGTTACATCGGCGCCAATCCCATGAAGGAAAGCGAAAAGCGGTACCGGCGCTTGATTGAAGCCAGCCAGGACTTGCTGGTGACGGTGAGCCTGCAGGGCCGCATCATCGACACCAACGAGGCCGCCGTGAAACTCACGGGCGTCGACCGCGAGACCCTAATGGGTTCGGACTTTTTCCACTACTTCACGGAGCCGGAACTGGTGCGGGACGTGTATCAGGAAGTAGTAGCCAGCGGCGCCGTGAGCAACGTGCCGTTCACCCTGCGCCACATCAACGGCACGCTTACGGAGGTGCTCTTCGACGGCTCGGTGTACAAGGGCGACCAGGGCGAGCTGCTGGGCGCGGTCATTGTGGCCCGAGAAATCGCGGAGAAAAAGTGGGCCACCGAGCTGGGCCTCGCCAACAAGGAGCTGGCCTTCCAGCACCACGAAAAAGAAAAGCGGGCCGATGAGCTCAGCATTGCCAACGAAGAACTGGCCTTTCAGAACGACGAGAAAGAAAAGCGGGCCCAGGAGCTCAGCGTGGCCAATGAAGAGCTGGCGTTTCAGAACGACGAAAAAGAGAAACGGGCCCAGGAACTGAGCATTGCCAACAAGGAACTAGCCTTCCAAAACGACGAAAAGGAGAAGCGCGCCCAGGAATTGAGCATTGCCAACACCGAACTGGCCTTTCAAAACGACGAGAAAGAAAAACGCGCCGCCGAGCTCAGCATTGCGAATAAGGAACTCGCCTTTCAGAATGATGAAAAAGAGAAGCGCGCGGCCGAGCTCAGCGTGGCCAATGAAGAATTGGCTTTTCAGAACGATGAGAAGGAAAAGCGGGCCCAGGAGCTGAGTGTGGCCAACGAAGAGCTGGCCTTTCAGAACAATGAGAAGGAAAAACGCGCCGAAGAGCTGAGCATCGCCAACACGGAGCTGGCGTTCCAAAACGACGAGAAGGAGAAACGTGCGGCCGAGCTTGGCATTGCCAATATTGAGCTGGCTTTCCAGAACGACGAGAAGGAAAAGCGCGCCGCCGAGCTGGTGCTAGCCAACAAGGAGCTGGCGTTTCAGAACGACGAGAAGGTGAAGCGGGCGGCGGAGCTGCGCATTGCCAACTACGCCCGCGGCCTGATTGAAGCCAGCCGCGACCCGCTGGTAACCATCAGCCCGGAAGGCAAAATCACGGACATGAACCAGGCCACCGTGAACATCACGGGCCTGGACCGCGAGCAGCTCAGCGGCTCCGACTTCTTCGTGTACTTCACCGACCCGCAGATGGCGCGCGAGGTGTACCAGGAAGTGTTTGCCAAGGGCACCGTGGCCGACTCGCCCCTTACCCTGCGCCACAAAGACGGCAAGCTCACCGATGTGCTGTTCAACGGTTCGGTGTACAAGAACGACGAGGGCGAGGTGCTGGGCGTGGTGGTGGTGGCGCGCGACGTGACCGACCAGAAACGCATTGCCACCGAACTCACAGAAGCCAAAATTGCGGCCGAGCTGGCCACCGTGCTAGCCGAGGAGGCGCAGGCGAAAGCCGAAGACGCCGTAAAGGCCAAGCAGCAGTTCCTGAGCAACATGAGCCACGAAATCCGTACGCCCATGAACGCCATCATCGGCTTCACGAAGGTGGTGCTGAAGACGGAGCTCACCGACAAGCAGAAAGAATACCTGACGGCCATCAAGCTCAGCGGCGACACGCTGATTGTGCTCATCAACGACATCCTGGACCTGGCCAAAGTGGACGCGGGCAAGATGACCTTCGAGCTCATTCCCTTCAAGCTCGCGGCGTCGGTGACGGCTATGGTGCACCTGTTCGAAACCAAAATCCAGGAAAAAAACCTGGCCCTGGTGATGGACTACGACACCCGGATTCCGGAGGTGCTGATGGGCGACCCCGTGCGCCTGCACCAGATTATCCTGAACCTGGTGAGCAACGCCGTGAAGTTTACGACCGAGGGAAAAATCACGGTGGGCGTGCGTCTGCTGGTGCAGGACAAGGAGAAAGTCATCCTGGAATTTGCCGTGACGGACACCGGCATTGGCATCGAGGAGGCGAAGCTCAACACCGTGTTCGACAACTTCCAGCAGGCTACCAGCGGTACGAGCCGCCTCTACGGCGGCACCGGCCTGGGCCTGGCCATCGTCAAGAACCTGGTGGAGCCGCAGGGCGGCACCGTGAACGTGCGCAGCCGGGTGGGCGAAGGCTCCACGTTCAGCTTCATTTTGAGCTTCCCCAAAACCACCGAAAAAGCCGCCGCCGACCTGGGCCTGCACATCGACCTGGAAACGGGCTTCCAAAACGTGAAGGTGCTGGTAGTAGAAGACATTGCCCTGAACCAGCTGCTGATGAAAACGCTGCTCGAAGAATTCGGCTTTGAGATGGAAGTGGCTGGCAACGGCCAGATAGCTGTGGAAAAGCTGCGCACCACCGCCTTCGACATCGTGCTGATGGACCTGCAGATGCCCGTGATGAACGGCTTTGAAGCCACCGCCTACATCCGCAACGAGCTGAAGCTGACGGTGCCCATCATTGCCCTGACGGCCGACGTGACCACCGTGGACGTGGAGCACTGCAAAGCCGTGGGCATGAACGACTACATCTCGAAACCCATCGACGACAAGCTGCTCTACAGCAAAATCATCAAGTTTTTGAAGCTGGCCAGCAGCAGCGCTGCCACTCCGGAAACCCTGGAAGGAGACTCGGCGGGCCCGGCTTTCATCTGTGTCAACTTCGACTACCTGAAGCGCATCACCAAGAGCGAGGCGCGCATGGCCGAAATGATTCGCCTGTACCTGCAGGAGATTCCGCAGCTGGTGCAAACCATGAAAAAGTCCATCGGCGAGCGCAACTGGGTGGCCTTGAAAATGGCGACGCACTCCATCATCCCCACCTTCGCCACCATGGGCATCGACCCACAGTACGAGGACATTGCCAAGGCCATTCAGGCACTGGCCGTGATGCTTATCCTGAAGGATACCGGCGACTGGGCCAGCGACGAAAGCCGGGCCCGCATCCACACGCTGTTTGGGAAAATAGAAACCGTGTGCGCCCTGGCCGCCCGCGAGCTGGAGGAAAAGCTGGTGCTGCTCACCAAAACCGGTCAGCCCGTCCGTGCCTCCTCATAGTCGAGGACCGTTTTCATGAACGAGAGGACAAACCAACTTATTCTTGTTTGTAAATGGGGTTATTAATCTGCACAAACAGCCCTTTTCCCTGCCATGCCACAGCGGCACACCATCCTGAACAAAGCAGCCCATGTTGCGCATGCGCGCTGCCACGTAGGAGGCCACCATTTTTATATAGGCCCAACTCGCTGAAAGTCCTTATCGCCGCGCTCTTCCTGCTTTCTTTCACCGGGTGCGGGGGGGCAGGTTATTTGGATAGCGTTCCGGGCGTGAGCAACTCAGTTGCTGAATCCAAACGAAGAAACGTGTTTATACAGGAGCTGACGCTACAGCGCAACTTTACAAACCCCACCGTACAGGTTGAATCGGCGTGGCTGGAGAAAAGATGGACGTACACCGGATACAGTCATGCCAACACTGCCATCATTTCACACCACGATAATTACGTTTCGCTCATTGTTATCCTGTCGCGAAATCTAGGAGATAGTACCCTCATAAATACGTCTACTAACAAAATTGCGGACGCGCATACGCAAAAGGTTGTCTGGTTCATCACCCCTCGGCCATCGACGGAAACACTGACGTTTAAGATGGTCCACCAGGACCTTGTCCTGCCAAACAATAGCTGCACGTTTCTACTGCCATCGGCTGAAGAATAGCACAAAAGTCCCTCGTTTTCCCGAACTGCTGGCTCCTACTCAATAATTGAGCTACTGAAGTGACTTCCAGCCCAGATTGAGTTCTGAAAACTGGTTCACCAAATCAAAGCTGCAGCGCTTCCAAAGCCTTAGCGCCACGGTGCTGGCGCCGGTGCGGGTGGCCGCCAGCTGGCAGATGAGCAACCATGCCACGGTGGCCTACCAGCGCTTTGAGCGGCCCGTCAATGGCCTGGCGCTGCGCAACCTGCAGCTGCAGTCGACCCAAACCGTGCAGATGCCCCGCGAGCTGCGCCTGACACTGCACCTGACGCTGCGCTACCGCTTCCAGCACGGGCAGCAGGCAGCGGCTTGCTCCCGCAGTAGCTACGAACTGGAGGAACTGCGCCGCACCGGCCAACAGTAGCCCAGCATCGGTGAACTATCGTCAGCCGCTCTTCGCCAACCAGCGGGGAGCGGCTGACTGCCTTCGCGCATTGCCTGCACCTGGCAATAGACCCACTGGGATGAAGGCGGAATTGCGGGCAGCCACGGGCTTGCGCAGGCGCCCTATTGCTACAATGCCTTTAAGTAGCACGCTGGCTTTTAGCTAGCTATTTGAAAGCTAATGCTATTTACTGCAGAAGCGGCAGCTATATCGCCAACACTTTAGCTTCAAAGGCTTCGTTGGGCACAAAGGAGCGGTTTTTCACCTTGGTTTTGTAGGCGTATACCGTGTGAATGGAGTAGCCCAAGATGCGGCTAATCTGTTCGCTATCTGTAATTCCCAACCGAATAAGTGCAAAAATGCGCAGCTCGGTGGTAAGCAGCTGGTCGTCTGGCAAAACGATGCGGTCGGCTTCTGGAAAAAGAGCGTTGAAGTCGGCGACAAAGCCGGGAAACAACCGAATAAAACCGGTATCAAACCGTTTGAACAAATCGATGCGCTCGGCCTTGATGTCAATGTCTTCGACTAGGCGCTGCGCGGTGGCTACCTGCTTGGTTTTTAGCAAGGTACTCAGCTTGTTTTGGAGCGCTTCCAGCTGGTTGACGTAGCGCGAGGCATTGCTGAAATAGTAGCCGATGTACTCTTCTTTGATGCGGTTGGCTTCGTTCAGGTTATGATTGAGCTCCTGTAGCTGCTCGTTAAGCTGCTGCTGGGTACTGTTGAGCTCTTGCAGCTTATTGTTGTTGCCGTGCAGCCGCTGGTTGGTAGCCGCCAGCAGCCGGCCCGCGGTTCGCAACCGCCGCAATTGCAGGTAGATAACCACGGCTAGGCCGAGCACCAGGGCTGCCATCAGCCCAATGGCCCAGGCGTAGGTGCGGGCCTGCTGGCGCTGGTGCTCCACGGAGATGATTTTCTCGCCGTCGATGCGCGCGGCGATAGGCGACATCTCCAGCAAACGCTGCCGGGCACGGAAGAATACCGCCGCTTCCTTCGCCGCCGTGATGTAGCGGTACGCCCGCGGCAGGTCGCCGTGCCGGTAGCAGTACGACGACACGTTGAACAGGGCGATGCCCTCCTTCGTGGCCGATTTGATGTCGTTGATGGCCGCCACGGTCATCAGCTGCGCGGCCTTTTCGGGCTGGCCGGCCTGCTGGTAGATAATGGCCAGCGAACTGGCATTGACGGCTACCTGGTGGGGCGTGAGCGGCAGGCGCAGCAGCCGGGCGTAGGCCGCGGCGCCGGCTTGCAGGTCGTTTTGCTGCCGCGCCTTGAATATCAGCTGCTTGAGGTACACGTAGGAACCGCTGGGCTCCTTGCGGCCCGCCGAATCGGCGTAGGCGTAGGCCTGCGCTTTATACAGCGGCTCGAAGTAGCTGTCCTGGTCGTAAGCGGCCAACTCAATGCAGACGATGCTGTACACTTCGTAGAACTCGGCCTGGTAGCGCGGCTCCAGCCGCTGCATGTTGATGACCTTCAGCGTATCGAACGCATCCTTGAATAACCCAGCCGAGCGCAGGGTATGCGCCAGCTTGGTGCGCGCGGTTTGCAGCTTTTCGGGGCTGTGCAGCCGCCGGGCCAGCTTGCCCAGCATCAGGCTGTAGGCAAAGGCCGAATCGTACTTGAACTCCTGGTATTCGTCGCAGATAAACAACGCCAGGTCGAAGCTGGCGGCCTCATCGCTCCGCCGGGACCGGAGCTCTGCTTTCAGCACGGCCAGCCGGTTGAGCCGCTGCTGGTCGTAGATGGGCTGGCGGGCCAGGGCTTGGTCGAGTACCCGCAGGAGGCTGTCGGTCTTGCCGTCGCTGGCCAGGCAGGGCCCCGCCCGCAACAGCAGGCAGCACAGCCCAAGTAACCAAGCTAATCTGGAAATGACTGGCTGCACCACGGCCGGGGGCCGGGGGGCAGCAGCGAGAAAAGCGGGAGCGCAGGCTTTCAATTTACAGGTGTGGTGAATAGCATGGAGCGCCAGCAGCCCGGCGCTTACAGCTCAACAGCATCGGCTAACTGCGGCAGCGATTGAGCTGAGCTCGAAGATTCAAAAGAAGGAATGAGCAAGCAAGTCAGGAAATTTTACCTGTAATAATTGAGTGATATTTTTTGTTTTAGATCCGGAGCCAAATGGTTGATTACTTATACTTTGCTGCAAATAACAATTAATATTTTTTGGCAGACTGATAATGCTGGTTTTCATCGGCCCGCCCAAGCCGATTCATTTGCCAAACCTAAAACTGCATAGACCGCAAACGTTTGTGATATAAAGCCAAGTTGCAGGGGTCGAGCCGATACTCTTTCCCCATAATGTCAGTTAAGTCAACTGTAATTAATAGAATCTTTTTTAATGCCGATTGGGGCTTGTGGGAAACGGCCCCCGGCTTTGCATCGCTAAGTTGCAGTGGCCTAGGGCATCTAGGCTTTACCAATCCCGGCCAGGTTTAGCAGCGAAGCCCCACAGCTCTTATTGCTGAAACGCAGCGCTGGTCAATAGCACAGCTTCAGACGAACCTCAAAGGCTGGGTAGCCTCCCGCAACTGCTCTGGTAGCTCAACTGCTGCCAGCAACTACTTAACCAGCTCAACCCGCGCCTGCAATCGTTTGGGGGGCGTGGCTGAATTCTCCAAGGCACTTTTCACCATATTCTTTTATCCCACCACTTTTTTCACTTATGAGTAACGACTGGTACAAAACCCACGAGCAGCCGGCTTCCCCCGTTGGCATGCTCCGGCTCATGCCGCGGCTCCGGCTTCTGGCGTTGGCCATCCTGTCTATTTTATGCCCCTTACTGGGGCAGGCGCAGACCAATCGAGCGGTTTCCGGTAAGGTGACCGACGCTAATTCCACGGGCTTGCCCGGGGTAACCGTGCTCGTGCCCGGCACTACGGTAGGCACCAGCACCGGGGCCGACGGCGCCTTTACGCTGCAGGTGCCCGAAACCGCGACGGCACTGTCGTTTTCGTTTGTCGGCTACGCCACGCAGCAGGTCGACATCACAGGCAAAACTTCGGTGCAGGTAGCGCTGAAGGAAGACGCCCAGGGCCTGAGCGAGGTCGTGGTAGTGGGCTACGGCACCGCCCGTAAGCAGGACGTGACCGGCGCCGTTGCGGTGATTGGCGAGAAGGATTTCAACAAAGGCACCTTCACGTCGCCCGACCAATTGATTCAGGGCCGCGTATCGGGCGTGCAGGTGAGCAACAACAGCGGCCAGCCCGGCGGGCCGGCCACCATCCGCATCCGGGGCAACTCGGCCGTGACGGGCACCGGCCAGCCGCTGTACGTGGTGGACGGCGTGCCGCTCGACGGCCGCACGGCCCGGCCCGGCCTGGTAGCTTCCGGCGACGTGGGCACCGGCGCCGACAGCAACCCGCTCAACTTCCTTAACCCCGACGACGTGGAGTCCTTGACGGTGCTCAAAGACGCTTCGGCCACCGCCATTTACGGCTCGCGGGCCGCGTACGGCGTGGTGCTCATCACCACCAAGAAAGGCAAAGCGGGCGCTCCGGTGCTCAACGTGGGCGTATCCAACGGCTTCTCGACCCTGCTGCGCCGCCCGGCGTTCCTCAACGCCAGCCAGTACCGCCAGGCCCTCACGTACTACGGCGCCCCGGCCACCAACGACAAGGGCGGCGACGTGGACGCCCTCAAGGAGATTTTGCGCACCGGCCGCTTGCAGAACTACAACGTGGCCATGAGCGGCGGCGGCGAAACCGGCCGCTACCGCCTCTCGTTGGGCTACCTCGACCAGGACGGCATTGTGCGCAAAAGCGGCTTTAAGAAGTACAGCGCCAACCTGAGCACCAACCTGCAGTTTCTGGAAAGCAAGAAGCTGGGCGTGGACGTGAACATTGCCACCAGCCAGTTCCGCGAGGAGTTGCCCCCCATTACCACCGACGCCGGTTTCCGGGGCAGCCTCATCGGGCAGGCCCTGCAGTGGAACCCCACCCAGCCCCTGCGCAACGCCGACGGCTCGCTCTTTATCCAGAGCGGCGACGTGGTAAACCCCCTGGCGGCCCAGGAACTGTTCAACGACAACTCGCGGGTAAACACCGTGCTGGCCAGCATCGCGCCCTCGTACAAGTTCACCGACTGGCTCCAGTACCGCATGCTGCTGAGCGTGAACTACAACAGCGGCGAGCGGCGCACCTCCATCGACCAGCGCCTGATAAACTACCCCGGCATTGAAAAGCAAGGCTTTGCCGCCATCAGCAACAACGAGCTGGTGACCCAGCAAATCGCCCACACCCTGAACTTCAACAAAGCGCTGACTTCCAGCCTGAACCTGAACGCCGTGCTGGGCTACGAGTACACGAAGTTCTCCAATTCCGGCTCCAACGTGAATGCGTACGGCAACGCCGACGCGGGCGGCTTCGGCAACTTCGGCCTCGACTACACTAACTACATCCAGTACTCCAGCTCGGTAAACCGCCAGGTGTCGTCGTTCGTCGACCCGTCGTCGCAGCTGCAGTCGGTGTTTGGCCGGGCCATTCTGAATTTCAAAGACCGCTACATGCTGACCGGCACGCTGCGCCGCGACGAAAGCAGCAAGTTTGGCCCCAACGAGCGGGTCGGCTACTTCCCGTCGTTTGCCGCAGCCTGGGACCTGGGCCAGGAGGCTTTCTTCCCCGCCGAGAAGCTCAGCCAGCTCAAGTTGCGGGCCGGCTACGGCCGCACGGGCAACCAGGAGTTTCCGGCCGGCGCGGCGCAGTACCGCTTCTCGCTGGACAACAACGGCGCCCAGGCCCCCATCAACGGCCCGAACCCCAACTTGAAGTGGCAGGCCGATGCGCAGTATAACGTCGGCATCGACATCGGGGCGTTCAACAACCGCCTCACCTTCACGGCCGACTACTTCAACAAGACCACCACCGACCTGCTGTTTCCCTCGCTGCCCGGCCAGCCCGCGCCGCCGGTACAGGCCATCTACTGGGTGAACCTCGACGGCAAGATTGTGAACAAGGGCGTGGAAATGGCCCTGGGCACCACCCTGGTTACCAACGAAAAGGTAGAGATTGGCTTGAACGCCAACGCCACCTTCGTGCACAACGAAGTGTCGGGCCTGACCGGCGCCAGCATCCCCACCGGCGCCATCAACGGGCAGGGCCTGTCGGGGGCGCTGTCGCAGAGCATCCAGAACGGCTACCCCATCAACGCCTTCTTCCTGCCCCAATACAAAGGCCTCAGTGAGAAAGGGTTGTCCAATACGTTCGGCGCCATCAGTTACGCCGGAAGCCCCAACCCCCGCACGCTGCTGGGCCTGGCCGCCAACGCCCGCTACGGCAAGCTCTCCCTCGTGGCGAACATGACCGGCGTGTTTGGCCAGTACATCTACAACAACACCCTCAACGCCGTGGGCAACGTGGGTCAGATTGGCGCCGGCAAAAACATTGCCCTCTCCACCTTCGAAAATCCCATCAAAGAAGCCCTCGGCAACGCCTCGGCGGCCACCACGCGCTACCTGGAAAAGGGCGACTACCTGAAGCTGTCCAACCTGACGCTGGCGTACAGCTTCGGCAACGTGGGCACCTTCGTAAAAGGCGCCCGGATTTACGCCACGGGCCAGAACCTGTTCGTGATTACGAACTACTCCGGGTTTGACCCGGAAATCAACACGGTGAAGCGCGGCGCCAACCAGGTGCCCTCGGTGGGCATCGACTACCTGCCCTACCCCAGCGCCCGCACCTTCACGTTCGGCGTGAACTTCTCTCTCTAAATTCTAGATGCTTTCCCCCATGAGATATTCAAAGTTTGCCTGGGCAACGGCCGTGCTGGCGCTGCTGCAAGGCACCACGGGCTGCTCGATTAACGAGACCCTGAACGGCCAGCTCACCCAAGACCAGATTCCGAAAGGCGACCCGGCCGCCCTGCTGCAGGGCGTTTACAACGCGCAGCGCGAGCCCATTCAGGGCTGCGTGAGCGTGTTTGCCCTCGAAGAAGTGTCCACCGATGCCCGCATCATGCCCACCCGCGGGCCCGACTGGGACGACAACGGCAAGTGGCGCGCCCTCTTCAACCACACCTGGGACGGCAACAACGAGCGGGTGCGCGAAACCTTCACCCAGCTCGAAGGCATCGAGTACTCCTCCACCGACTTGCTGCGCTTCTCACCCACGGCCCAACAGGCCGCCGAGTCGCGGTTTCTGCGGGCCTGGGCCGAGTTCCTGCTGCTCGACCTCTACGACCAGGTGCTCTACCGGGAGCCGGGCGGCAGCCTGGGCGAGCTGGCCAAGGTGCGCAAAGGCACCGAGGCGCTGACCTACATCATCAGCGAAATCACCGCCATTCAGAAGGACCTGCCCGATGGCCCCGCCAGCCGCGCCAACAAAGACGCCGCCCGGGTCCTGCTGATGAAGTGCTACCTCAACAAGGGCGTGTACGCCAACCGCGCGGCCCCGACCTTCGACGTGGCCGACATGAACCAGGTAGTGAAGCTGGCCGACGAGATAATCAGCAGCGGCAAGTACTCTTTCACGCCCAACTTCTTCGACAACTTCGCGCCCAACAACACGGCCATTGGCCTGGAAAACATCTTCACCCAGGCCAACTCCTTTGGCAACAGCGGCCCCACGCGCGACTTCTGGAAGTTTGTGTCGCACTACAACATGCGGCCCGTGGACGGCTACAACGGCCCGGCCACCACGGCCGAGTTCTACGACCTGTTTGAGGCCACCGACAAGCGCCGGGGCGTCGCCTACGACTCGCCCGGCGGCCCCGCCAACCCTGGCCGGCGCGTGAACGTGGGCTTCCTCGCGGGCCAGCAGTACAACCTGATTACCAATGCGCCGCTCACCACGCGCGGCGGGGCCCCGCTGGCCTTTACCAAGGACATCAACCTTCTCGAAACCGGCCCCGACCTCGAGACGAAAGGCATTCGACCCCTGAAGTACCCCGTGGACTACGCCAGCGAGCTGAAAGGCGGCAACGGCGCCGACAACGACCACGTGTCCTTCCGCTTGGCCGACGTGCTGCTGATGAAGGCCGAAGCCATTCTGCGGGGCGCCACGCCCACCAGCGCCGGCACCTACGGCGCCACGCCCCTGGCCATCGTGAACACGCTGCGCACCCACCCTTCGCGCGGCGCCAGCCCCCTGACGGCGCTTACCCTCGACGTGCTGCTCGACGAGCGCGGCCGCGAGCTGTACGGCGAGTCGTGGCGGCGGCAGGACCTCATCCGGTTCGGCAAGTTCTTGCAGGCCCGCAAAGACAAGCCCCAGAGCGCCCCGAAGTACCTGATTTATCCCATTCCGCAGAGTCAGGCCGACGTAAACTCGAACATCAAGCAGAACCCCGGCTACTAACGCAGGCCCTGCCGGTATAGCGAAAACGGGCCGTTGGCGGCTGCCAAGGAGCAGCAACCAGCGGTCCGTTTTTTATTTGGCCCCGTGATGCCCTTTACTCCTAACGCCTAACCGTGATGAGAAACGCAGCGAAAACCCTCTCGGCAGCCCTGCTCCTGGCCCTGGCCGGCTGCGGCGGGAGGCAGCAAAAAGCAGAATCGGCTCAGGCTGGCCCCGCAGCAACGGGGGCGACCAAGCCGGCGGCTGCGGCCAACCAAAACGAAACCTGGTGGAAAGAGGCGGTGGTGTACCAGGTGTACCCGCGCAGCTACCAGGACAGCAACGGCGACGGTGTGGGCGACCTGCGCGGCCTCATCTCGCGGCTCGACTACATCAAGAGCCTGGGCGTGAACGTGATTTGGCTCAACCCCATCTTCGGCTCGCCCAACGACGACAACGGCTACGACATCTCGGACTACCGCGCCATCATGAAGGATTTTGGCACTATGCAGGATTTCGACGAGCTGCTGAAGGGCATGCACCAGCGGGGACTGAAAGTAGTGCTCGACCTAGTGGTGAACCACAGCAGCGACGAGCATGAGTGGTTTAAGCAGTCGCGCAGCTCGCGCACCAACCCCTACCGCGACTACTACCACTGGTGGCCCGCCGAAAAAGGCACTCCCAACAAGCGCCAGAGCTTTTTCGATGTGAAGGGCGACGCCTGGGCCTACGACCCCACCACCAAGGCCTATTATCTGCACTACTTCTCGCGCAAGCAGCCCGACCTGAACTGGGAAAACCCCAAGCTGCGTGAGGAGATTTACAGCATGATGCGCTTTTGGTTCGACAAGGGCATCGATGGCTTTCGGATGGACGTGATTCCGTTTATCTCGAAGGACACCACGTTTCCGCCCCTGCCAGCCCAATACCACGGCGACTTCGGCCGCTACTACGCCAACGGCCCGCATCTGCACGAGTACCTGCAGGAGATGAACCGCGAGGCCCTGAGCAAGTACGACGTGATGAGTGTGGCCGAAGGCGCGGGCGTAACGCAGGCCGACGCCCTGCAGTTTGTGGACCCCGCCCGCAAGGAGCTCAACATGCTTTATCACTTCGAAGGCATGGGCGTGGGACTGGTCCCCGGCAATAAGTACCGGATGCGCACGCCCGGCCGCTACAGCCTGCTGGATTTTAAGCGGGTGTACACGAAGTGGGACAGCATTTTTGCCCGCACCGGCTGGGGCACCGTGTACCTCGGCAACCACGACCAGCCCCGCATGACCACGCGCTGGGGCGACGACCGGCCCGAATTCCGCGCGCCGTCGTCCAAGCTGCTCACCACCTTTCTACTCACCATGCGCGGCACGCCCTACTACTACGGCGGCGACGAGTTGGGCATGACCAACATCCGCTTTACCAACATCAAGGACTACCAGGACATCGAGACCCGCAACATGTACGCCCAGCTGAAGGGCGAGGGCGGCGACCTGACGAAGTTTCTGGCGGCCCAGCAGCTTACGGCCCGCGACAACGGCCGCACGCCCTTTCAGTGGGACGCCACTGCCAACGCCGGCTTCACCACCGGCAAGCCCTGGCTGACCATCAACCCCAACTACGCCCAGATAAACGCGGCGGCGGAGGAGAAAGACCCCAACTCCATTCTCAACTACTTCCGCAAGGCCACGGCCCTGCGCCGGCAGCACAAGGTGCTGGTGTACGGGCAGTACCAGCTGCTGGACGCGGCCAACCCCAATATCTACGCCTACACCCGCACGCAGGGCAACGACAAGGTGCTGGTCGTGCTCAACTTCACTTCCGAAAAGCGAGACTGGGCCCTGCCGGCCGGCCTCACGCTCGGCGGCGCGCCCTGGCTCAATAATTACCCCACCTTCGCGGCGGGCGCCACGCTGGCCCTGCTGCCCTGGCAGGCGCTGGTGCTGCCGCTGCGCTAAAATTCATCCCATTAAACTTGTTGAAGTGTCTCTGCCATGAGTGGTGGGAAACTTGCTTTGCTGCAGCAAAGCGGCAGAGATGCTTCTTCAAGTTCTCCCTATTGATTCATAGGCCAACTTTTTTAGTAGGCGGGCAGCCTGCCTCTTCTATACTCTCTTACATGTTGCTAGCTAAACCCGAGAAGTTGAAATTCCTTATAAGCGTCCTGACGCTACTGTGGGTGGCGCCGGCAACCCCGGCCGCCGCCCAGGCGCCTGACCCCTGGCGACTTGCGGCCGACAAGGTGGACCCGCGCAACTACTACGGGGCCACGGTGGCCAACGGCATGCTGGGCATTGTGTCGTCGCCCGAGCCATTTCAGGTGAAGAGCGTGGTGCTGGCCGGCGCCTACGACCAGTACGGCCGGGGCCGGGTGAGCAACTTCCTAAACAGCTTCAACCTGCTCAATATGTACCTGGAAGTGGACGGCCGGCGGCTGTCGGGCAAGGACGCGAGCAACTTCCGCCAGGAGCTGGACATGCGCCACGGCTCGCTCACCACCACCTTCGACTACGCCGACAAGGCCACCATCAAGTACACGTACTACGCCCTGCGCCACCTGCCCTTCACGGTGCTGCTGGACGTGTCCATCACGGCCAAGAAAGACGTGGCCCTCACGGCCGCCAGCGTGATGGATGCGCCCGATGCCCTGCGCGACGTGCAGAACTACTACAACGAAATCGACCGGCCGCACGCCACGCTCAGCCTGCTCACGTCGTCGGCCCAGAGCAGCACGGGCAAGCTGCAGCTGTGTGCTTCCACCAGCTTCTTGTTCAACGAAGCGCACGGGCAGGAGCCGCGGGTTATTCACGAAATGTGGGACAGCAACATGCACCTGATGAAGTTCAGCAAGGCACTGAAGGCGGGGCAGACCTACGCTTATGCCGTGGCGGGCTCGTCCATTACCTCGGCCCACCACCCCGACCCGCTAAACGAAGCCGAGCGCATGACCATTTTTGCCCGGCTCGAAGGCCGGGAGCGCCTGCTCTCCTTCCACGCCAAGGCCTGGGACGATTTGTGGAAGAGCGACATTCAGATTGCCGGCGATGCCCAGGCCCAGCAGGACGTGCACAGCATGCTCTACCACCTCTACAGCTTCTCGCGGGCGGGCACCGAGTATTCGCCCTCGCCCATGGGGCTCTCGGGCCTGGGCTACAACGGCCACGTGTTCTGGGACGCGGACCTGTGGATGTTCCCGGCCCTGCTGGTGCTGCACCCCGAGATTGCGAAGTCGCTGGTGGAGTACCGCTTCCGGCGCCTGGAGCCGGCCCGGCACAACGCTTTTTCCCACGGCTACAAGGGCGCCATGTTCCCGTGGGAAAGCGCCGACTCGGGAGTGGAAGAAACACCGGTGTGGGCGCTGAGTGGGCCGTTTGAGCACCACATCACGGCCTGCGTGGCCCTGGCCGCCTGGCAGTACTACTGCGTGACGCAGGACAAGGCCTGGCTGCGCGAGAAGGGCTGGCCGATTCTTTCGGCCACGGCCGACTTCTGGGCCAGCCGCGTGGAGCGTAACGGCCCCGGCCACTACGACATCAAGAACGTGGTGGCGGCCGACGAATGGGCCGAGAACATCGACAACGATGCCTTCACCAACGGCGCAGCCCAGGCCAACCTGCAAGCCGCCGCCGCTGCCGCGAAGCTGCTGGGCCTGCCCGCCGACCCCGACTGGGCGCTCGTGGCCCGCAACATTCCCATCCTCAAGATGGCCGACGGCGTGACCCAGGAGCACGCCACGTACAAGGGCGAAGGCATCAAGCAGGGCGACGTGAACCTGCTGGCGTACCCGCTGAGCATCGTGACGGCCCCGGCCCAAATCAAGAAAGACCTGACTTACTACGAAACCCGTATTCCCAACGAAGGCACCCCGGCCATGACGCAGGCCATTTTTTCCCTGCTCTATGCCCGCCTCGGCAACGGCGACAAGGCCAAGCTGTGGTTTAAAGACGCCTACGAGCCCAACCTGCTGCCCCCATTCCGGGTCATTGCCGAAACCAAGGGCGGCACCAATCCCTACTTCGCCACCGGCGCGGGGGGCGTGCTGCAGGCCGTGCTCATGGGCTTCGGTGGGCTGAACATTACGCCCGCGGGCATCACCCAAAGCAAAACCACCTTGCCCACCGGCTGGCAATCGGTGAAGATTACGGGCGTGGGCGTGCAGGGCAAGACCTACTCCGTGGGCCGGTAATCGCCGGCGGAACCTTACCCCAGGCCAAGAGCCACCCTGACAACCGACAACTCGCAACAGACAACTAACGCTTTCCCATGCGCAAGCTCTTCCTCGCGGCCCTCCTCGCTCTATCGGGCGTGGCGGCCGCCCAAACGCTGCCACTCTCGCCCCGCCAGCTCTACCCGGGCCTGTTCGAGGCCGTGCAGCTGGGCCAGGTATACCCCGACCGCAAAACCTTCGTGGATGCCGTGGCCAAGGAGCCCGCAGCGGAAATCCTGCGGGCCTACGCCCAGCAAAAAGACACGCCCGGCTTCGACCTGAAAGCGTTTGTGGCCGCGCACTTTACGCCACCCGCTCCGGTGGGCGGCCAGTACCACAGCGAGGTCACGGCCGGCCTGCGCCACCACCTCGACACGCTCTGGACCGTGCTGCAGCGGCAGCCCGATACGGTTAAGCAAGCGGGCTCGTCGCTGCTGCCGCTGCCGCGGCCTTACATCGTGCCCGGGGGCCGCTTCCGTGAAGTGTATTACTGGGACTCCTACTTTACCATGCTGGGCCTGGCCGAAAGCCACCGCACCACCGTCATTCGGGACATGGTCGACAACTTCGCGTACCTGCTCGACACCTACGGCTTTATTCCCAACGGCACCCGTACCTACTACCTCACCCGCTCGCAGCCCCCGTTTTTTGCCTTGATGGTGGGCCTGCTGGCCGAGCAGGAAGGCACGCCCAAAACGCTGGTGCGCTACCAGCCCCAGCTGCTGCGCGAATACGCCTACTGGATGGCCGGCGCCGAGGCCCTGAAGCCCGGCACGGCCCGGCTCCGGGCCGTGCGCATGCCGCACGGTGAGCTGCTCAACCGCTACTACGACACCAGCGACCAGCCCCGCGAGGAATCCTACGCGGAGGACGTGGCCGCCGCCAAATTGAGCAAGCAGACACCGGCTCAATTTTACCGCAACATCCGCGCCGCGGCGGCTTCCGGCTGGGATTTTAGCACCCGCTGGTTTGGGCCCGATGGCCAGTTGGGCAGCATCCAAACCACCGATATGGTGCCCGTGGACTTGAACTGCCTGCTCTACAACCTCGAAAACACCATTGCCAAAACTTACCAGCAGCAGGGCAACGCCACGCGGGCCAACGCCTTTCTCACCAAAGCCCAGAACCGCAAAAAAGCCATCCTGGCGTACTGCTGGGACGCCAAGGCCGGCTGGTTTGTGGACTATAACCTGCGCCGCGGGCAGCGCTCGCCCCTGCAAACCCTGGCCGGAGTGTACCCGCTGAAGTTTGGCATTGCCACCCCGCCCCAGGCTGCGGCGGTGGGCACGGGCCTGCAAAAGAACTTCCTGAAGCCCGGCGGCCTGGCCACCACCCGCAGCCGCAGCGGCCAGCAGTGGGACGCCCCCAACGCCTGGGCCCCGCTGCAGTCCATGGCCATCGACGGACTGGAGCGGTACCACCAGTCAACCCTGGCCCGCACCATCGGCACCCGCTGGATTGACCTGAACAGCGGGGTGTTTCAGCAAACCGGCAAGCTGATGGAGAAATACAACGTGGTAGACCCTCACTTAAAGGCCGGCGGCGGCGAATACCCCCTGCAAGACGGCTTCGGCTGGACCAACGGGGTCCTGCTCCGGCTTATCAATAAATACAAGCCGGAAAAGGCCTTATAAAGCGCGCTGCGTCCGGTGTGAAGGGCAGCCCTGGGCTGGGAAGCTCAGGTTTTAAAACCCAAACCCTACCCGCACACCAGTGCCCAGCCGCTCGCCGCTTTGCAAGGCCGTGTAGAAATCGACGCGGAAGACCTTCAGGATGTGCTCGACGCCCACGCCCAGCTCCACGTAGTGGCCGGCCTGGGCCGTGGTCAGGTAGTTGAGCGACGCTACTTCCTGCCACTTGAGCTGGCGCAGCAGCGGGACTTTGTTGAAGATGAAGCCGTTGAAGTGGTGGTCGTAGTGGGCTTCCAGGTAAGTGTTATTGGTGCTGAAGCGGTAATAGTCCAGCAGTTGGAAGTTGCTGAAGTTGCCGGCCAGGAGGGTCTGGTTGCCGGAGAAGTGGCGGTAGTCGGCAAACGTGAGGCCCGCTTGCCGGCCCACGAAGCCGCCCACGCTCACGCGGAAGCTGCTGGTGCCCAGCAGGCCGAGCGACACGTTGTCGCGCACGCCGGCTTGCAGCAGCAGGTAGCGTACATCGGTCCCCAGCACGTTGGGCACGGCCAGGCGGCCCTGCACGTTGAAAGTGGGCCACTTCGAGCCGAGGTTGAACTTGCCATCGGGCCGGCTGATGTAGCGCTGGCCGGGCTTGTAGTCGAGTGAGAGCCCCACGGTGAGCACCTGGCTGCGGCCAAAGCCGGTATCGGGCAGCTCTTCGCTCACGGGCCGGTTGGGCGTGAAGGCGCGGCCGCGCACGTCCCGCATGAGACGGTCGGTTGAGTTGAACAGCTCATGGCGGTCGAAGTAGGCGGCGGTGGCGCGCAGGTTGAGGCCGTTTATCGGTTCGGTGAGGTAGGTAAGCTCGGCCCCGTCGCGGCGGTAGAGCTTGGCGTAGTTGCGGTTGGCGTAGAGCGTGTAAAGCGTGTTGATGGCCGGCGTGAGCTGCGAGTTGCGGTCGAAGTTCTCGATAGTGCGGCCCGCCGCCAGGCTGAATTGCTTGAGCTTGGCCGGGTGCAGCTGCCAGGTAGCCACTAGGCTGGGGTTGAGCTGCTGGCTGCTAAAGCCGTAGCGCAACGTGGGCGTGAGGGTGAAGTAGCGGCGGTCGTCGGTGCGCTGGCTGAAGACGGCCTGGGCATTGAGCACCGCGCCCTCCACGGTGTTGTACTGGAATATCTGCGCCAGCGGCTGCACCGTAACGGACTGCTTCCGGAAGGTATTGAGGTGGGTGTAGCCCCCGATAACCAGGTTGATGGGCTCGAACTCGTTGCGCTTTTTATCGAGCGAGTCCTGGTAGGGGCGCGACTTGCGGATGACCTCCGTGCTGTCCTTCACGCGATAGTCCTTTTTCTCTTCGGCCGTAAGCGGCACGGGGCGCACCTGGTCCCAGTAGCTGGAGTCGCGCTCGTTCACGCCCTTCTCGATGAGCTGCACCTCGCCGCGCGGCATCCGGGCAAAGGGGTCGTTTTTCAGGGAGTCGCGCTGGGCACGCTTCACTTGCTTGCGCACCTGGGCGCTCAGGCCGCGCAGGTCGGGCTTGCGCTTGCGGATTTGGGCGGCGGTTTCCTGGCCCACGGCGGCCTCTTTCGCCTCGGCCACTGCGGGCGGGGCTTTGGCGGTGGGCGGCGTGGGGTAGGTAGGCACCACGTTGGCGTAGTTGGAGAGCACGGCCGTGATGTAGCCGGTGCCTTTGAACCCCATGCCCGACAGGTTGGCCCGTATCTGCTGCGACTGGATGAGCCAGACGTTGGGATTGTCCGGTGCCGGCACGTATTGTTGGGCCAGGTGCAGCACGTCGACGAAATCAATGTGGGCCTCTTTGTCCAGGCTCAAATCAACGGAGTGAATGCGCCAGGAATTGTCGACGATGTAGATGAAGCCCGAAAAAACGGGGTCGGTGCGGCGGCGCGGAATCACCCGGATTTTGTGCACCACCGCGCCGCCCTGTGGGGTGCTGCCCACCAGCTCGTACTTGTAGAACAGCATGGCGTTGGCCGCGATAGGCGACACGAAGCCGCGCTCCGAAAAGGGAATTTTTATCAGGTTTTCGTAGAAGCCCAGGTTGCGGCCCGCGCTGGCCCGGTTGAAGCTCAGGCCCCGCGAATCGCCGCTGACCCGGCTCGAAATCATGCGCTCCTTGATGACGTTGGGCTGGGTGAAGCTGATGTCGGACAAACTTTCGGAGAGGTACAGAATGCCTTTTTTGATATCTGGGCCCACCTTGAACAGGCCCATGATTTTGGCGGGCGTGTCGTTTACGCGGAGCAGGCTTTTGATGTAGATGCGGGCGCGGTATGCCGCCACCTCACGCCGGTGGTAGGCCCGCCACTGCTGCGCCTGCTGAATGATGGCGTAGGCCGGGTCGCGGTCGGTGGATTTCACCAGCACTTCGCCCAGGTTGTAGGCCTCGGGCTGCAGCGTCACGTTGAGCACCAGCACGGTATCGCCGCCGAGCACGCGCACCGGCTGGATTTGGGGCCGGTAGCCCACGTACTGAAACACCAGCTCGTACTGCCCGGCCGGCAGCCGCAGCTGGAACTGGCCCTGCTCGTTGGCGCCGGTGCTGGTGGCGGCGCCGCGCACGGCCACGTTGGCAAAGGCCAGCCCTTCCTGGTTGGCCCCCTTCACGGTGCCCTTGATGATGCCCGCGTAGCTCAACCCCGGCAACCCGCTCAGCAGTAAGGCAAACACAACCAGACGAAACGCAGACACCAACATAAAGCAGCAAACAGCAGAAGCAAAGGACCCGACCAAGTTACGCCCCGGCTATAACTGATGCCGCGCGGCGCCAAACCGTTGCTTGGGCTGAGAAGCGAATGAACGCCGCCGGCGCCTCACGCCACCACCTCCTCGGCCGGAGGCAGGCTGGCCGAGCGGGCGTCTACGTGGCTGGTGTACCAGGCATTGAGGCCCACACCCAGCAGCACCATGGCCATGCCAGCATAGGCCACCGGCCCAAAGTTTTCGCCAAAAAACACGTAGCCCAACCCCAGGGCGTAGAACATGCCCAGGTAGTTAAGCGGCGCCACCCGGCTGAGGCGCTCCAGCTGGTAGGCGCGCGTCATGGCCACTTGCGCGCCCTGCGTGAAGGCGCCGCACACCAGCAACCAGAGCCAGTCCATCCCCTGCGGGGTTTGCCAGTGAAACAGGCAGCCCAGGGCCGCCAGCGGCAGCGAAATCAAGGGGAAGTAGAAGACAATAACCAGCGGGTGCTCGCGCCCGCGCAGCTTGCGGATGGCGTTGTAACTCAACCCTGAAAGCAGCGCACCCAGCACGCCAATGCCCAGGTACACCAGGCCAAGGTCGGCTGGCTCAGCCGGGCCGGCGCTGGGCGTGGCGGGCCCGCCCTGCTGCACCAGCACCACACCACCGAAGCTGAGCGCGAAGAACACCCACTGCCAGCTGCGCACCGGCTCGCGCACGAGCCAGATGCCCATCACGGCCGTAAAAATCGGGGCCAGGTACTGGGCCGTGACGGCCGTGGCCAACGGCAGGTGCTGAATGGCCAGAAAGTAGCACACCAGCGCCACCGCCCCGGTGCTGCCCCGGCTAATGAGCAGGCGGTAGTTGTTGCCGAACGGGGCCACGCCCAGCCGCCGCAGGGCCACGTAGCTGGCCACAATGGAAAAGATGGAGCGAAAGAAAATGATTTCCAGCGCGGGCAGGTGGTGCAGCTGCTTCACGCAGGCGTTCATGCCCGCAAACAGCAAGGTACTCAGCAGCATCAGCCGGATGCCGGGCGTGATATCCTTTAACATTTACCAATTAACATCTGACATTCCTTATTTAACGTTCGAGGATTTCCACTCCACCGGCTGGCCCGGGTAACGAACTTGAGCCAGCGTTGTTAGACAGGAGCCGCCGGAAGCAAAAGCCGAACGGCTGATAAATGTTAATTGATAACTGCTAAATGTTTAAAAGCCCCGACAAAACGCCCAAGCAGTACACGCCCGGCGAGGCCCTGCAAAAGATTGCGGCCTTCTGCGCCTACCAGGAGCGCACCCAGAAAGAGGTAGAGCAAAAGCTGCGCTCCTACGGGCTGGACGAGGACGAATCCGGCGAGATTATCATCCGCCTGAGCCGCGAAAAGCTGCTGGACGAAGAGCGATTTGCCAAGGCCTTTGTGCGTGGGCACTACCGCCAGAAGAAGTGGGGCCGCCGCCGCATCATGCAGGAGCTCAAGCAGAAAGGCCTCAGCGAGTTTTGCATTAAGTCGGGCATGAAGGAGATTGACGGCGAGGAATACTACCAGAACCTGGTGGAGATTATGGAAAAGAAAGACCGCCAGGAAAAGGAGTCGAACCCGCGGGTGCGCCGCATGAAAATCTCGCAGTACCTCACCGGCAAAGGCTACGAGCAGGACCTGATAAAAATCGCGCTCGATGACTTGGGCAAAGCGCCCGAGGACGACGAGTAGCAGCCACCGGCCGGCCCTGAGCTCAGTACCGCCCCACGGTTTTAGCCCAGCTTCGCTGGTTCGGATGCGGCCCCTCCTCTGCCGTCGGCTGTTCCAGCTCAGGCACGCCTTCTGGCCCGGCCGGTAGCCCGCCCCTTAACTTGCACCGCGGAGTTCTTCGCTCATCTTCTTTTTCGTCAATGACTTTCCGACAAAGCTTGCAGCAGCTGCTGGGCCTCCACCCGGGCGAAGAAGCGCCCCCGGGCGAGCCGCTACCAGCCGATGATGCGCCCGCCCTGGTGGCCGCCCTCGGCGACCCGCGGCAGCACCGCGCCGCCGTGGCGGGCCTCCAGCAGCTGGGGCCCACCGCCATTCCGGCCCTGGCGGCGGCCCTGCCCGCCGCGCTGGCCACCGACGACCCGGCCCTGCTGCGCCGCCTGGTGCAGGCCGCTGCCCTCTTCAACACCCCCGCCAGCCGCCAGCTGATGGTGGAGCTGATTCGAAACGAAAACCTGTTTGCGCGGGCCGCGGCCCTGCGCGCCACCACTCCCCGACCCGAGCCGGCCGAAGCCGCCGTGTTTGAAGCCGTGGTGCAGCGTGAGCTGCAGCTGGCCCGGCAGCTGCTGCACGGCCAAGCCACTGCCCCGGCGCCTTTGGCCAAGGCCCTGGCCTACGAGCTGCAAGGCGTGCAAAGCCGCTTGTTTGGCCTGCTCGTTCGGCTGTATTCGCCGCAGCTCATTGCCCAGGCGCAGCGCACGGTGGCCCACGCCGCCCCCGAGCGCCAAGCCACGGCGCTGGAATTGCTCCGCCACCTCATTCCGGCGCAGGTGTACCAGGGCCTGCTCACGCTGCTCGACCCGGCCCCGGCCGCCGCCAAGGCCCGGGCCTTCGACGAGCTGCTGGGCCCGCCGCCCGCCGCCCTGCCCCCGGTGGCCGAGCTGGTGGCCGTGCAGGGGCTGGCCGCGTTTGCCGACTGGACCCTGGCCCAGGCCCTGCAAACCTGGAAGCCCACTGCTACCACGGTGAAAGCCCTGCTCCCCCATTTGCGCGCCCAAAACCGGCTCGTGCGCGAAAGCGCCGTTGCCGCGCTACGCCGCCTGGCCGAAACCCAGCCCATTGTTCACAAAGCGTTGCTCCACCACTGGCCCCACGCGGCACCGCCGTTCCCCATGCTCCCCAATTCCGACTCCGCCCGCGTATCCGCCGCCGAGCGGGTCCGGATTCTGCAACACACCGCCTTGTTTGCCGAAACGCCCGAGCACGTGCTCAGCGCCATCGTACCCATTATGAACGAGGTGGAATTCGCGGCCGACGAGGAGATTTTTGCCAAGGGCGACCAGGGCGGGTCGCTGTTTATTGTGCACGAGGGCACGGTGGGCATCTACAACGGGGAGCAGCAGCTCACCACGTTCGAGGCCGGCGACTTTTTTGGCGAGCTGGCGCTGCTTGATGCCGAGCCGCGCTCGGCCACGGCCCGCGCCCTGGAGCCGGTGATGGCCCTGCGCCTCGACCAGGACGATTTTTACGACGTGATGGGCGACCGGCCCGAAGTACTGCGCAACATCCTGCGGGTGCTGTGCCAGCGCCTGCGCCACCAAAACGACAAGATGCAGGCCATGGCGTAGGCGCCGGCTACTGCTTGGGCCCGGGCTTGGGCAGGCGCATTTGCTGGCCCAATATTACCCGGCGGCCGGTGAGCGACCGCAGCATGGGCACGAGAATCTGCTCGGCGTTACGTTGGGTTTCGGCCAGGATACCCGACTGCAGCGCGGCGTTGCGCACCTGAGCTTCGGCGTATTTATAGCCTTCGTCGATGAGCTCGGCATCCTGAAACAAAGCGTTTTCGGTGCTGAACACGTGGCTTTGGTTGTGGTTGACCTGGAAGCTGCAGAGCTCGGGCGGGGGCAGCGCCACGCGCACCACCGAGTCGCCTTCCAGCACCACGTCCTGCGGCTTGAGCTTGCGCAAATCGATGCAGCCCACGGCCTCGCCCCCCACCACGAGGGCCACTTTCGATTCAGGCAAAAACCGGTAGGCGCGGCGCTTGTATTCCACTACGTCCTTGAAGCGGTAGCGCACCAGCTCTAGTCGGCCCAAGGCTTCTACCTGCGTCAGCACCGTGTTGTGCGTCACGGTGACTTGCGGGCCCGCGCCGGCCAGCGGGTTCAGGTCGCGGAGCGCGGAGCTCACTTTGCTCCACAGCAGCCAGCCCAGGCCCACCAGAAACAACAGCGGCAGCAGCCGACGAATAAGGCGAATAAGGTTCATATGCGCTACAGTACGGGGCCGGCGGTGCGGCGTTGGGCCGGGCGAGGGCCCTAGCTTTGTGGCCGATGCGCTTCTTCTCCTTCTTTCGTGCGTGGGGCCGGTGCCTGTGGCCGTACCATCCGGCCGTGCTGGCGGGGCTGTGGGTGCTGGTGCAGCTGGTGTACCTGCGGCAGCACCACGGCCCACACTTCGCCAACGACAGCGCCCGCTACCTCGAATACGCCCACGACATTGCCGAGCGCGGCTACTTCGCGCCCGGCCACAACCTGCGCTACGTGCTCTACCCGCTCTTCCAAAGCATCTGGCTCTGGCTGGGCCTGGGCTGGTGGGGCATTGTGGCGGGCCAGATGGCCGTTTCGGCGCTGGCCACGCGGGCCATTTACCAGGGCACTCGGCGCCTGGCGGCCGGCCGGGGGGCGGCAGCTGCACTGGCCACGCTGCTTTTCATCGCCTGGCCCGACATCCAGCAGTTCAACGTGTTTCTGCTCACCGAGTCGCTCTTTATCAGCTTGGTGGCCTTGTCGTTTGGGGCCTTCACTCGTGTGCGCAACGGCCGTAGCCAGGAATGGGCTTGGCTGCTGGTGGTGCTGGTGCTCACGGCCCTGGCCCGGCCCAACGGCTTTATGGTGGGGCTGGCAGCCGGGCTCGCGGGGCTCGATGTGCTGCGCCGGCGCCGCGACCGCCGGCCCTGGCGCGCGGCGCTGCTTCTTTTGGTGCTGCTCTCGCCCGTGCTGTGGCAGGCGCTTAACCACCAGCTGGCCACCTACTACCTTATGGATACCTACCAGCGCGGCGAGCTGATTTTCCGCTACCAGCTGTGGGCCGTGCACCAGGCCCAGCCGCTGCACATGCCGCCGCCCGGCACCGGCCCGGTGGTGCGGGTGCTCTACTTCGCCGTGCACAACCCCTTGTACCTGGGCCGCCTGATGGTGGGGAAGCTGTTCATTTTCATCAGCTACCTCAAGCCGCATTACTCCCTGGCGCACCGCGTGGTGGGCGTCCTGGTGCTGTGGCCGGCCTATTGGCTGGCGGCGCTGGCTACCCGGCGCGGGGCTATCTGGCGCCCGGCGCGGGTATTTCTGGCGGCAGTGTTTCTGCTGCAAACGGCCATCATCATGCTCACCGTCGATGACTGGGACGTGCGGTTTCTAGCGCCAGTACTGTCGGTGGTGTTTGTGCTGGCCGCGCTGGAGCTCACGGCCCGCTGGCGCCGGCCGGCTCCGGCGCTTAGCCCGAAGTCCCGAACCGCGCGTGCCACCCCGCCCACGCCTGCAGCCCCCCGGTATGAATAGCCACCACGGTACTGCCCCGCCGGAAGTGGCCTTGCCGAATCAAATCGAGCACCCCAAAGAGTAGTTTGCCGGTATAAATCGGGTCCAGCAGCACCCCGTGCCGCGCTCGAAACTGCTCAATAAAACCCAGCAGCTCCGCCGAGTTTTTCGCGTAGCCGCCGAAATGATAGTCGGTGTGCAGCGCGTAGTTTGTGTAAATCTGGCCCATGGCCTGCTGCGTCAGGGCATCGATTTCGGCCCGCAGAAAGCCGCCGCTTTTTAGGGCGGCCACGCCCACGGCCTGCTGCCGGCCCGCCAGCCCCGTGAGCAGGCCCGCGAGGGTGCCGCCCGTGCCCGCCGCTACGGCCAGGGCATCAAAGTCGGTTCGGGCCTGGATTTCGGCCACCAGCTCGGCGCACCCGCGCAGGGCCAGGGCATTGGTGCCGCCCTCGGGCAACACGTAGACCGGGCCGAAACGGGCGAGCTGCTCGTCAATAAAATCGGGCTCGGAGCGGCGGCGGTAGGAACTCCGGTCCAGATAGTGCAGGGCCATGCCGTCGGCCGCGGCCTGAGCCAGGGTCGGGTTGAGTTCAGCCAGCGCTGCGCCTTGAGCCGGGTCATCGCCCCGAATCAGCCCAATAGTTTGGAAGCCAAACAGCCGGCCCGCAGTGGCTACGGCGGCGATGTGGTTGGAGTACGCCCCGCCAAACGTGAGCAGGGTGTGGTGGCCCTGCTGCTGGGCCGCCGCCAGATTGTATTTGAGCTTGCGGGCTTTGTTGCCAGGCAGGTCGGGGTGGGCTAGGTCATCGCGCCACAGCAGCAAGCGCACGCCGTGTGCGCTTGCTACCGGCTCGTCGATTTCCTGCAAAAGCTCCTCCACCACCCTTACATTAAGAATATCCGCAGCCGGCGGCGCGTGCCGCTAGGCTAGGCCACCGGCACGGCCGTGGCTACTACGTCGTCTTCCACCACTTGCTTGCGGCGGGCCAGGTAAACCCCGGCGCCTACAAGCACCAGCAGCAGCAGGATGCTGGACGCCAGCGAAACGGCATTGCCCACGGCGTACGCTTTTGGCTCAAACTTGAAATCGATGACGTGCGAGCCGGCCGGCACCGGCATGGCCCGCAGCACGTAGTCGGCGCGCAGGTGCGGCACCGGCTTGCCATCGATAAAGGCCTGCCAGCCATCGGCGTAGTAAATCTCAGAGAACACCAAAAAGCCGTCGGTCTTGGCGGTGTAGCGGTACTTGAGCTCGTCGGGGCTGTAGTTGGTCAGGGTAATGGTAGAGCCGGCGGCGTCGTAGGTAGCCGCTTTTTGCTGTGGGAACTTGCTGGCGTCTACCACAGCTTCGGTGGCGGGGCTCAGGGTGCTGAGGGCGGCCATTTCCTCGTCGGGGCTGTTCACGGTCTTCACCGTACTCACAAACCAGGCGTTGCCCAGCGCGCCGGGGTTGCGCTGCACCGGCTGCTTGGGGTCGCCGGTGAGCAGGTAGCGCGTGTTCAGCATGTTGAGCACCTGCTGGTTGTTGTTAGAAATCTGGCGCTCAATCAGGTCCTGGTAGCGGCGCAGCTTGGCCCCGTGGTAGCCACCGATGCTCTTGTGGAAGTACGAGGTCTGGGCTTCGTTGAAGGGGTTCTGCATGTTGAGCACGCGGTAGCTCAAGGCGGTGTCGCGCAAAATCAGCTCGTCGGCCGGGGTGGGCTGGAAGCTGGCGGCGATGCTCGTGGGCTGGAACTTGTCGGTGCCGAGGTAGCGCTTGTCCACGCCCCACAGGTCAACCAGCACCAGGGCCACCATGAGGGCCGCGGCCGGCACCATCGCCAGGCGGCCCTTGAGGTGGAAGTACAGCACGGCCAGCGCCGCGCCGATGAACAGCAGCCCGCGCCACACGTCGTTGCGCAGCAGGTCGGCGCGGTCGGCGCGCAGGGCGCTCAGCAGCTGTGGCGTAAAGCCCTGCTTGGTCAGCTCGTTATCAATGGGTGCGGCAAAGTCGAAGCTGAAGCTGGCCAGATATGCCAGGAGGCAGAGGCCCGCCGTGATGGCGCCCGCGTAGAGCACCTTGGGCAGCAGGGCCGCCGCTTCCGGTGAGGCTACCGGCGCAGTTGAGCCAGTACCGGCCGCTTTGGCGGCTTTGGCCAGGGCGGGGTGCAGCTGCGGGTCGGCGGGGGCCAAGGGCTGGGCCGCGGGGCGGGGCCGCAGCACGCGGCTCAAAGCCAGCGCGCCCAGGATGGGCATGGCCAGCTGCGCGATTACCAGCGCCATGCTCACCGCCCGGAACTTGTTGTAGCCCGGCAGCAGGTCGAAAATTAGGTAGTTGAACGACTCAAAGTTCTTGCCCCAGGCCAGCAGAATCGACAACACAGTGCCAGCCAGTAGCCAGTACCGCGTGCGCTTATCCACCACAAACAAGCCCAGAATAAACAGGAAGCACACCACCGCGCCCATGTACACCGGGCCGGCCGTGTAGCTCTGCTGGCCCCAGTAGGTGGGCATGCCGCTGAGGTACTCCGGGGGCAGGCCAGCTTTGGCCAGGTTAGATTCGGGGCCGAGCGGCATGGCGCTGGCGCCGCCGTAAAAGTTGGGAATCAGCAGGGTAATGGTTTCGCCCACGCCGTAGCTGTACTGAAACGCATAGTCGCGGTCAACGCCGGTGCTGGCTTCCTCGGGGTTGGCCGCGGCCGCCTGGCCGGGGGCGTTGGGCGCCGGGGTTTTTAATTCCGTCCGGCCGCGGTTGCTGTACTTGCTGTATTCCAGCGTGGTATACAAGCGGCCAAAGCTCACGCCCACGGCCAGGGCAGCGCCCAGCCCCAGCAACGCCGCGCGCTTGAAAAACCCGGGCAGCCGGCCGGCACGCGCCGCGGCTACCAGCTCAAAAATGCCGAACAAAGCCACCAGCAGCAGCAGGTAGTAGGTAATCTGCAGGTGGTTGACGTGCACGTTCAGCGTGAGGCCCACGGCAAACAGGGCTGCTCCCAGCCACTTGTCGCGGCGGTAGGTGACCAGCAGGCCGCCCAGCACCAGGGGCGCGTAGGCCAGGGCCAGGCTCTTGGTGTTGTGGCCCGCGGCCAGAATGGCGAGGTTGTAGCTCGAAAAGCCCAGCGCCACGGCCCCGGCCACGGCCACGAGCGGCCGCACGCCCAGCGCCACCAGCAGAATGTAGCCGCAGAGCAAAGCCAGAAAGAGGTTGGCCACCACAGCGGGCAGCCCCAGCGTCAGCACCTTCTGCAAATACACCGACCAGTCGCCCGGGAAGTGCAGGCTGATGAGGTAGGTGGGCATGCCCGAAAACATGGAGTTCGTCCACAGGGCTTCTTTGCCCATGGCCTTGGCGTATTCCTGTGCCTCGTGGGCCCCGCCCTGAAACTGCGTGATGTCGTGCTGGGCTAAGGTCTTGCCCTCGAACATGATGGGCGAAAAGTACAGACAAGCCAGCACCACGAAAAATAGCACCGCCAGCACGTGCGGCAAAGCCCGCTGCCACCACGGCGCGGACGAAACAGAAGAAGCAGAAGCAACAGCAGCCATTAGGGCAATTTTAGGGAACACAAAAACGTGCCCGAAGGTACAGTAGAACCGCACGATGGCTCAACTTATGGACCCGCTATTCTGCCTGCCGCACCGAATTAGCCCCGGCAGTTGAGCCGCCGAGCCAAAACCTCGTTCCTACCCCTACCCTGCCCGGCCTATTTTACCTCCTCAAAATCAACGTATTCGCCACCTTTAAACCCAGCAGGCTTATCGGCCTCCGGGGCCACGGGCGGCACATAATCCACGTGTATTTCGCCCGGGGCCCGCGTGGGGCCGGCCTGGGCCTGCGGGGGCACCCCAAAGCCGCCGTTGCGCATTTGCTTGCGCACGAAGCCGCTCAGTACCAGCCGCAACACGATGGGCAGCACGTAGCGCACTGCAAAAAAGAGAAGGATGAAGATGAGCCAGAAACGCATAATGTCTGAAACGTAATTGCGACCGCAAGGTACGGCCGGGCCTTGCTGGTGCCAGAATGCGGCAATTGCTTTGCCGCGGCGCGGCTTGTGCATGGCCGGGCAGCGCTGGAATTCATTAACCGATTTGGAGGGGGTTTTAGCCTGCAACCCACTGCTGCATCTACCTTGCGGCCGCATCATTCTACTCCTCTAATGTCTGCCCCTTCCATTCGCTCCAGGCCTTTCTGGCGCAACACCTTTTTGCTGGCCGTGCTGCTGGCCAGCCGGGCCGGACAGGCCCAGCACACCGTCCCTGGCTACGTGGTAACGGCCGGCCAGGACAGCCTACGGGGCGCAATTGTCCTGCACGACAACCTGACCCAGCAGGCCCGCGTCGATTTCATTCCCCTGCGGGGCGTCCAGCGCCTCTCCCTCATGGCCGCCGAGGTGAAGGCCTACGGCTACATCCGCAAGCAGGACACCGTGCGCTACGTAGCCATTGCCCTCAACTATGGCCCCCGGAGCGGGGCAGCCCGACGGGTGTTTATCCGCCAGCTGGTGGCTGGGCCCGTCGAGCTCTATAAGTATTATTTTAATGGCCCAACCAACGGGGCAGTGGCTCGCCCGGGCGGCGGTGGCACCCCGCTGGAACGCCCCACTGCCGCCACGGCCGCGCACCCCCAGCTATACGCCTCCCAAGCGGGCAGCGGGCAGCCCGTCACGGCCGCGTCTTTTCCCCCGCTCAGCGTCAGTGGGGCGCGGCTGGGAGCCGGCCACTCGCTGCTGCTGCACCGCCGCGCGCCGGCTTCGCTCGTCGAGATTACCGCTTGGAATTTTCCGGTTGATGCCGCCGCGTATTTTGCCGACTACCCGGCCCTGGCCGCCGACCTGCGCACCAAGCGCTACAAAGCCCGCGACGTAGGCCAGGTGCTGAAACGCTACAATGCGTGGCGGGCCGCCGGGCCGGCACGCCACTAAGTTCTAGGCCGCGGCCTCGGGCCGTTAAATTTTTTGGCCGGCGGTTGTGCCACTTCCGGCGCGGTGCCTATCTTTGCAGCCCCTCCAAAACCGTTGGTGGGGTAACAAGCCTCTTTAGCTCAGTTGGTAGAGCAGCTCATTCGTAATGAGCAGGTCGTTGGTTCGAGTCCAATAAGAGGCTCATACATGCACACCCGGAACACCCGGAAAAAGCCTTCTCACGTCGTGGAAGGGGTTTTCCGGGTTTCTTGCGTTCGGGGGTCTCGGTCCTTCCCGACGCGAAACCGGGGGTTCCCTACGCGAGGGACGCCCCCCTGACGCCCCCCTGTGTATGGTTACCCAATTTGTATTGCGAACGGATAAGAAAGACAAGGCCGGCAAGTGCCCGGTGCACCTGGTGGTGTACTTCGACGGGGCCCGCCTGAAATGCGCCACCGGCGAAAAGTGTAAGCCGGCGGACTGGAACGCGGACCGGCAGCGGTTCCGCGCTTCCTGCCCTTTAGCAGAGGAAGCCAACGATCTGCTGGCGCGGCTGGCGGCCGATACGCTGGCGTGGTGGCGCAAGCTGCGGGCGGCGGGCGAAGCGCCGACGCCCGCAGCTTGCGTGGACTGGATTACGCGCGTGGAACGGATTAACCTACTCTACGGCGTGAACGTCTCGATGGAAACGCTGCTGGTGCACGACCTGCGCACCGCGGGCCTGCCCGGCCTGCTCAACACGAGCCTAGCGGCCAGCACGCCGGGCGAGGAAGTGCAGCTCTTCAACGTCATTGCGGACGGCAACGGCGGGGCGGTGCCGGCCGCGGACGCACTGTTCGGGGAGGTGGTGGACGTGCCCCCGGTCGTAGTGACCCCGCCCGTGGTAATTGAGCGGGCTACGGCCCCGGGGCCCGCCCCCGTGATGGACGGGGCGGTGGCGGGGCAGGTGACGCTGGCCGGTCCGAACGGGACAATAGCGGGCGTGACCATTGAATCGGCCCCGGGCGTGAGCCTGGACTTTGCCCCGCTCTACAGCGGCAGCTCCACGCCGGTGGAGATGTACCTGTTTGTGTACGTGGAGGCCCCGATGACCGCCAAGGTGACCTTTGCCGACCGGTACGCCGGCCAGCCCTTCACCGTGCACCTGGCCGATGGCCGCACGGCTACGGGTCTCTTCACGGAAGGCTCGTATGGCATTGACGTGTAGTCGCGGCTCCTATTAGTAGAATGAGAAAGGCCAGCTCCCGCTTGGGGAACTGGCCTTTCTCAATGGTAAGTTAGGCAAACGAGATTATCCCCTTGGCTGTTGGCTGATGCTGGTGACCACGCCACCATGGCCAATAACTCGGCCGCCCAGCAGTAATCCGCCGAACCAGCTCAACGGATGCGCGCGTTGCGGGCTGCGGTAGCACAAGCTGACGCCCCTTGCGGCCGCCCCGGGTCAGGGCCCGGTTCCGCCCTACCCGCGCTACGCAAGGGCAACCTCTACGGACCACCCACACCGCTCTTTCCCTACTGCACTCCCCGGAGCCTGAAGATGCTCACGCAGCTTCATTGCTGGTTAAGGGCAACCAGTCATTTCCGGCACTTTGCAGGCAAAATCACATTAGTCTAGTGCATGCCCGCTACTTTTATAGGTATACTCTTTTTTTAATTATATGCATACAGCTCTACCCCTCTCCAATCGCTCGCGCGGCCCAGTTTGGAGCCCCATAGCAGCGCTGTTATTCCCCTTGTTTCTCGCGTGGCTGCTGGCTGCCCCGGCCTGGGCCGGCACCCCACCGTCGGGCCCGCTGGCCGGGTCCCCCGCGCCCACAGGGCAGCCCCTGGCCAATGCCCTAAACCCTGACGGCACACTCAGAGCCGGCTATAACGGCTCGTTCGATGCCAGCGGCTACCGGATGCTGACGGCCCCTAACGGCAAGCCGGTCTTTCGGCCCGCGGGCACCACCGGCGCGGGCGACGAGAACTGGCAGGACGGGTTCAACCTTCCCGGCACCAACGGCGAGGTAAAGGCCATCGTTAGCAGCGGCAGCGACATCTACATCGGCGGTGACTTTACCATCGTGGGCAGCATCGCCGCCAACCGCATTGCCAAGTGGAACGGCACGCGCTGGAGCCGCTTGGGCAGTGGCATAAACAGCGAGGTCTTTGCACTGGCCGTGAGCGGTACGGACGTGTACGCCGGGGGCGACTTCAGCACGGCCGGCGGCGTTCCCGCCACGCGCGTAGCCAAGTGGAACGGCACGAGCTGGAGTGCCCTGGGCGCCGGGTTTAACGGTGCCGTCCACGCCTTGGCCGTCAGTGGCAGCGACGTGTACGCGGGGGGCAACTTCACGCGCACGGGAGGTTCATCCCTGTTCTATATTGCCAAGTGGAACGGCTCGGGTTGGAACGCCGTGGGCGGGGGAATGAGCAGCATGGTCTATGCGCTGGCCGTAGACGGGACGGAGGTCTACGCGGGGGGGGCCTTCGGGATGGCCGGCGGGGTCTTTGCCGCCCGCGTGGCCAAGTGGAACGGCACGAGTTGGAGTGCGCTGGACGCGGGATTTAACAGCAACGTCTACGCCTTGGCCGTGAGCGGCTCGGACGTGTACGCGGGAGGTAACTTCACCAAGGCCGGCTTCGTGGACACGGACCACATCGCCAAGTGGAACGGCACGAGTTGGAGCGCAGTCGGCAAGGGAGTGGACCGGGATGTCCATGCCTTGGCCGTAGACGGTACGGAGGTCTACGCGGCGGGCGACTTTACCTACGCGGGGGGCAACGTTTTCACGGTCGGCGCCGTGAAAGCCAACCACTTGGCAAAGTGGAACGGCACGCGTTGGAGTGCCATGAGCGCCGGAATGGGAATGGCACCCGACACGCACGTGTTTGCGCTGGCCGTGAACGGCAGCCACGTCTATGCCGGCGGGTATTACATATCCGCTGGGGGGGGAGCGGCGAACAACATTGCGCGATGGGACGGCAGCGCCTGGACCGCACTGGAAAGGGGGCTGGGATTTAACGCCAAGGTCCACGCCGTGGCCGTGAGCGGCAATGACGTATACGCCGGGGGCGACTTTACTACGGCCGGCGGAGTCGTCGCCAACTGCGTGGCCAAGTGGAACGGCACCGGGTGGAGTGCGCTGGGAAAGGGAATGGACTTTCGGGTCTACGCCTTGGCCGTGAGCGGGAACGACCTGTACGCCGGGGGGCAGTTCAACACGGCTGGCAATTGGAGCGCCAACAACATTGCCAAATGGAACGGTACCGAGTGGAGCCCCTTGGACCGGGGCGTGGACGGCAATGTGTATGCCCTGGCTGTGAGCGGCACCGATGTATATGCGGCGGGCTCCTTCGGCACGGCCGGCGGTGTTGCTGCTAACCGCGTTGCGAAGTGGAACGGGACCAGCTGGAGCGCGCTCGGCTCGGGATTCAACGGCATTGCCCAGGCGCTGGCCGTGAACGGCGGCGACGTGTACGTTGGGGGCTACTCCCTAAGGGCTGGCGGGGGAGTCGATTACCTCGTTGCCAAGTGGAACGGCACCAGCTGGAATGCCCTGGGAACCGGAATGAATGGGGTACTCAGCGGCCTTACGGTGAGCGGCCCGGACCTCTACGTGGGAGGCTTTTTCACGACCGCCAACGGGGTAGCCGCTAACGGCATCGCCAAATGGAATGGCACGAGTTGGAGCGGGTTGGGCACGGGGGTGAGCGGCGCGATTGGGATGAGCAACGGTGGCGTACAGGCCATCGCCGTAATGGGCGGCAACGTGTACGCGGGAGGGCATTTCACCTCGGCCGGCGGGGTGACGGCCCGCAACATTGCCAAGTGGAATGGCACGAGCTGGAGCGCATTGGGCACAGGCCTGAGTAGTGTTGGCGGCTCCCCGTATGATATGGTCACGTCCATCGTCTTTGGCAGCAGCGGCGAAATGTACGCCGGCGGTAGCTTTACCACTGTTGCCGATGGCAGCAGGGTGCTGTCCAATTTCGGCATTTACTGGCCGCAAGGCATTATAACGGCTACCAAAGACCGGCACCTGAATGCCTTAGTAGCGCTCTACCCCAACCCGGCCCGCAAGGCCGTCTTTATAGTATTGCCCGCCGAGCTGCACCGTACGGCCCACACCGCGGAGCTGGTCGATGCGCTGGGCCGGGTGATACGCAGCCAGGCGCTTCCGGGCGTCGGCATTGCCTTGCAGGTGGCGCTACTAGGGGTAGCCCCTGGCGTGTATTCGCTGCGCATTGCCACAGCACAGGGTACCATCAGCAAGCGACTGGTTGTGGAATAAGTAACCTATGAGGTGGTCTAGCTAAGCCGGACACAATTGGGACGTGGTTTGCAGTTGCTTTTCGAAGTGGTTGGGCGAGTGATAGCCGAGCGAAGAATGACGTCGTTCGGCGATGTGATGGCTGATTTCGAGCTGGGCCTCGGCTAGGCCAGGAAAGCGGACGCCGTCGAGCAGTTCGGCTTTGAAGCGGCTCCAAAACGATTCGGCGTGGGCGTTGTCGTAGCAGTTGCCGCGCCGGCTCATGCTTTGCACGGCCCCGTGTTTTGCGACGAGGTCTTTAAAGCGGGTGGCCGTGTACTGGCTGTCCTAGTCGGAGTGCACGATGAGTCCAGCCGGTGGGCGGCGCACGGCCAAGGCGCGCCGCAACGCCTCACTGACCAAGCCCTCCAGCATCGTGTCGCGCACGTCCCACCCGACGACTTTGCGCGTGCACGAAGGCGCCGGCGGGCGCAGTACCAGCTACCGGCTTGCTCCAGAATAACCAGCCACCTGTGGTTGCCTCATTAGGTGCATGTCTGGCAAAAGGAAGTTTTTTTAGGGCGGCGCACCGACGCAGATGGGTTTAGGAGACTTACCCAAGGCTTCTGCACCACCCACGGTCCGAATCTAAACGCGCTGGCTTGGTCAAGAGCAGACGACGGCACCTAGATGGCATCCAGCCCCGGCAAGCCGAGCAAACCAGCGGCGCGCCGCGCCACAGTTTTGACACTGGCGACATCCGGGCCGGTGATGGTCAGGTGGCCCATCTTACGGCCTGCGAGCGCGCGCAGCTTGCCGTACAGATGCAGGTGCGTTCCCGGCAGGCTCAACACAGGGCGCCAGTCAGGCTCCTGCAGTTGACCGCTGCCGTCAAGCCACACATCGCCCAGCAGGTTGAGCATGATGGCCGGAGAATGCTGGCGCGGCTGCGGCAAGGGCAAGCCCGCCATGGCGTGGACCTGCAGGTCAAACTGCGACACGTCACAGGCATCCAGGGTGTAGTGGCCGCTGTTGTGCGGGCGCGGGGCCATCTCATTGACCACCAGGCCACCGTGCGGGCTGCCGTCGTCCACCACAAAAAACTCGACGCATAGCACCCCGACATAGCCCAGATGTTGCGCGATGGAAACGGCCGCGTCGCGGGCGCTATTTGCCAGGTCTAACGGCATATTTCCTTCGTACGCGTGGGTCACGGCTAAAATGCCATCGACGTGCACGTTGCGCTGCGGGGCGAAGCTGACAACTCGCCCGTCCCAGCCGCGCGCCACCAGCACCGAACATTCGGCGGTTAGCGGCAGCATCTTTTCCAGCACGCAGGCGACGCCGCCCAGCTCTGCCCAGGCAGCGGCCAGCTCACCGGCGGTCTTGACGCGGATCTGGCCCTTGCCGTCGTAGCCCATGCGCGCGGTTTTCAGGATGCCGGGCAGCAAATCAGCCCGCTTTTCCTGGACGGCCTGCAGCTGGGCCCGCGTTTCAATCACCGCATAGGGCGCGCAGCTCACCCCCGACACGTCGGCGCAGGCCGTGAAGTGGGCTTTTTCCTCGATGCGGTTTTGCGCAATACCCACCACAGCCGCGCCAGGCGCTACGGGGCGGGTCAGCGCCAGCGTTTGCAGGGCCTGCGCGGGCACGTTTTCAAACTCGGTGGTAATGGCCTGGCACAGTTGGGCTAGCTGCCTCAGCCCGGCTGGGTCGTCGTAGTCGGTCTGAATGTGGTGGTGGCTCACCTGTCCGGCCGGGCTTTGCGGGTCGGGCTCCAGCACGGCGGTGAAGTAGCCCAAGCGCTGGGCGGCGTGCACAAACATGCGGCCCAGTTGGCCGCCCCCCAGCACCCCCAGCGTCGCCGGCTGGCCCGCGGCGTCTATACTGCCCGGGAAAATTGGGAGCATGGCGGCAGCGTGAATACCGTCGTTCATACTGGCAGCGTCATGGCGCGAGCCGCTTCGGTTTGTTCGGCGCGAAACACCTGCAGCTTGGTTGCCAGGCCCGGGTCGTGCAGGGCCAGCAGGCTGACCGCGAACAAGGCCGCATTGGCCGCCCCGGCATTGCCAATTGCAAATGTGGCCACGGGCACCCCTTTGGGCATTTGCACGATGCTGTGCAGTGAGTCCACCCCCTGCAAATGGCGGCTGGCCACCGGCACCCCCAGCACGGGCACCGTGGTTTTGGCGGCCATCATGCCCGGCAGGTGGGCGGCCCCACCCGCGCCGGCAATGATGGCCTGCAGGCCGCGCGGGCCGGCTTGTTCGGCGTAGGCAAACAAGTCGTCGGGCATGCGGTGGGCCGACACCACGCGTGCTTCGTGGGCCACGCCAAAGTGCGCCAGCATCTGCACGGCATGCTGCATGGTGTCCCAGTCGCTGCTGGAGCCCATGACCACGCCGATTAGTGGCGTGCCCGGGGTAGCGCTGGGGCTGGATGTGTTGGTTGTAGGAAGGGTGCTCATGAGAAACAAATCGAAAAAGAACGTCATGCTGAGCGGAGTCGAAGCATCTCTACCGCTTCGTTGCAGCCGTGTGAGCGAAGCGGTAGAGATGCTTCGACTCCGCTCAGCATGACGGACGACTATTATCTGGGTTAGCGCTGCCTATCAGCGCTCCAGCAGGATTTCCGTACCTAGAATCACCAGGTCTACCCGGCCTTTCAGCGCCTGGTCGATGAAGGGCGTGTTCTGGGATTTAGATTTCATGAACTCCTTCGTGAAGGTGGTTTCTGCTTCGGTATCGAACAAAACGCAATCGGCTGGCTGGCCGACTTCGAGGGCGGCTACCGGCAGGCCCATCAGGCGGCGCGGCTCCGCCGAATAGCGCTTCACCACCACGTCCCACCCGAATTTTCCGGGCTCGACGAAGTGGTGATAGAGCGACACCAGGGCCGTATCCAAGCCGGTGATGCCATTGGGCGCGCTGATGAAATCCTGGGCTTTTTCGAACGGCGTATGCGGCGCGTGGTCGGTGGCAATGAGGTCGAAGACGCCTTCTTTGAGCCCTTCGAGCAGGGCATCACAATCGGCCTGCGTTCGCAGCGGTGGGTTCATTTTATAGTTCGTGTCGTAGTCGCCGATGTGCTCGTCGGTGAACATTAGGTGGTGTGGGGTCACTTCCGCCGTGACCTTCACATCGCCGCGGGATTTCCACCAGCGGATGGTTTCCATGCCGAGCTTGCTGGACACGTGCTGGATGTGGACGTGCGCGCCCGCCGCGTGGGCCAGGCGGATGTCGCGGTCGATGATGATTTCCTCCGCGCACGCCGGCGAGCCCTTGATGCCGAGCCGATAGCTCATCACCCCTTCGTTCAGGGCGCGCGGCCCCGCTAGTTCCGGCACCTCGCAGTGGCTGGCGAAAAACATCCCAAACTCGGTGGCGTACTGCATGGCCCGCAGCAGCACCGCCGGGTCGTGCGTGGTGTCCCCGTCGTCGGTGAGCATTTTCACCCCGAGTTCGCGCATGCCCTCGATTTCCGCCAGTTCCTTGCCCTCGCGGTTTTTGGTGACGCAGCCGGAGGTGTACACCGGAATGCGGGCCCGTTCCTTGGCATTTTCCAGCACGGTGGCCACCGCGGTTGCCGAGTCGAGGGCCGGGCGGGTGTTGGGCATCATGACCACGCCGGTAACGCCGCCGTTGATGGCCGCTTCGCTCCCCGTGGTGATGGTTTCCTTGTTTTCAGACCCGGGGGCGCGGAAATGAACGTGGGCATCAAACATGCCCGGCATCAGAACCCGGCCCCGTGCTTCGATGACCCGGGCGCCCTCGGGAACGGCGAGGCTTTTGCCGATTTGCTGAATTATTCCTTCGACAATCAGGACATCGCCCTCGACAAGCACGGGTGAATTTTCGGTGGCGAGGCGGGCGTTTTGAAGGAGGAGCATAGTTAGATGAGGGCTGTAAACCGGCAAAGGATAGGGGGATTGTGGCTATTGAAGATGAACGTCATGCTGAGCTTGTCGAAGCATCTCTACGGCAATAGTAATTATTTACTTGCGCGGCAGAGATGCTTCGACAAGCTCAGCATGACCGCCTATTTAGGAGAGGCCCTTAGGGCGTAACCACCGGTGAGTTGGCTTGCTGCGGTGCAGCATACGCTTCTTGCCGCGGGAAGTCTCCGCCCGGCGTGAGCCAGTCGAGCACGGCCATGCGAACGGAAATGCCGTTTTCGACCTGGTTGGTGATGAGGCTGCGCTCGTAGTCCATGACGGCGTCGCACAGCTCAACCCCCCGGTTTACGGGGCCGGGGTGCATGATGTAGAGGCCGCGGTCGCGGATTTCCGCCAGCCGGGCGGTGGTGATGCCGTAGACCCGGTGGTATTCGCGCACGCTGGGAAAAAACTGCACGTCCTGGCGCTCCAGCTGCACGCGGAGCAGGTACACCACATCGGGCGCCCAGGCCATGGCCGCTTCGTAGTCGGTGAAGCGGGGGATGGTTGCCGGGCCGTACTTGGGCACCAGCGACCCCGGGCCCAGGTAAGCGACCTCAACGCCCAGCTTTTGCAGCAGGGTGCTGGTGGAGCGCGCGACGCGGGAGTGGAGAATATCGCCGATGATGAGGACTTTTTTGCCCCGGGGGTCAGGGAATTTTTCCTTAATGGTGAAGGCGTCCAGCAGGGCCTGGGTGGGGTGCTCGTGTGCCCCGTCGCCGGCATTGATGACCGACGCCGTGGTTTGGCGGGCTATCATGGCGGGCAGGCCGGGGTGACCATGGCGGACGACGATGTAGTCGGTGCGCATGGCCTGGAGCGTCTCAATCGTCTCGCGTACCGACTCGCCCTTGGTGATGGAGGAGTGGGCGACGTCGAAGTTCGTTACCTCCGCCGAGAGGCGTTTGGCGGCAACCTCGAAGGAGGAGTGCGTCCGGGTGCTGGCCTCATAGAACAGCATGAGCACGGACTTGCCCTCGAGGGCGGGGATTTTTTTCACCGAGCGGGTGAACAGTTTTTTAAAGGACGTGGATTGGTCGAGCAAAAACTCGATTTCCTCACGGTGAAGGGATGCGATGTCGAGCAGGTCTTTACGTGCCATACCGGAGTTGGGGAAAACATGTACGTGGTCAGTACTTGCGAGTCGGAGGTTTTACCCTATTTGTTTAACAACGCCCAACTCATTGGACATAAAAAAACCGTTTCGGAATCCGAAACGGTGGCGGGGCAAAACCAAGAAAAAGCAACGGAAATACCAAAGGCAAAATCGGGAGAACCGATGGTGGCGAAGACCTTCCGGCCCATTCGCGGGTCCCAGCCGAGCAGGGTCCCGCGCTTCATCAACAAGTTTTTTGGTTGAAGCATGATGCAAAATTACAGCATTGTTAGGCCCGGCAATTCATCATCGGCAATGTTAATTTTTTCTCACCGCTTTTCTCGCATTGTATTTTCGACCCAACGGGCTAAACGACGCGCTTTTTATCATTCTGTTCGCCATCAAAAAAATTATGGCCCGCGTAACCAATTGCTTGGCAAGCACCATCCCTTTTAACTTTAGCTTTTTATTCCGCAGCCTCCGCTGGCAGGCCGCCATTCTTCGGCGGCAAGCCGCCCATGAACTACTCGGTAGTTCATGGGCGGCTTCATTTTCGGCCGGCACAATGAATATCGAGGGGGTAGGGTTTGGTCGAACCCGGGCGGGCAGTCATCTTTCGGTTACGGTGCCACCCTAGCAGCGTCCGTCGCCCTGGACACCTTCTTGGCCCTCAACCGCTGTCCGCACATCGGGGCCGGCTTCACGGGCTTTTTTGTGGCCCCGGCCGTGCACAATGGCGGGGCAGCGTACCGGCGCTGGGGGTGGCCTACGGTTCTGGGCGTGCCGCTTACCCGCTATTGGTATCAGGGCGGGCACAGCGCGTTAGCCCCGCACCAGGCTCCGGTTTATTCGGCTCACCAGCGCCGGCCCTTCGTAGATAAAGCCAGTATAAAGCTGAATCAGCGAAGCCCCGGCGGCTAGCTTTTCCTGTGCATCGGCCGCCGAGTGAATGCCGCCTGCGCCAATAATCGGCAGTGCGCCGTCGGATTTCTGGTGCAGGTAGCGGATGACTTCGGTGGCCCGTGCCCGTAACGGCCGGCCGCTCAGCCCGCCCGCGCCCAGCGAGGCCACGTAGCCCGGCTCGGTGCCCAGATTATCGCGGCTGATGGTGGTATTGGTGGCTACCAGGCCACTGAGCTGCGTTTCACGGGCTATTTCGAGAATGTCGTCGAGCTGCGAATCGGTGAGGTCAGGCGCAATTTTGAGCAGCAGCGGGCGGGGCGTGGGGCGGGCCAGGTTGCGGGCCTGCACTTGCTGCAGCAGCTCAATGAGCGGCTTTTTCTCCTGCAGCTGCCGCAGGTTGGGCGTGTTGGGCGACGACACGTTGACCACGAAATAATCGACTACCTCGGCCAGGGCCTCGAAGCAGGCCACGTAGTCGGCGGCGGCTTGCTCGTTGGGCGTATCCTTGTTTTTGCCAATGTTGCCTCCGATGAGGAGCTGCCGGTTCTGGCGCCGGGCCAGCCGGGCCGCCACCACGGCCGCGCCGTCGTTGTTGAAGCCCATCCGGTTCACCAGTGCCTCGTCCTGCGGCAGCCGGAACAGGCGCGGCGGCGGGTTGCCGGGCTGCGGCCGGGGCGTCACCGTGCCAATCTCCACAAAGCCAAAGCCCAGCGTGGCCAGCTCGTCCGTCAGCGCGGCGTTCTTATCAAAACCCGCCGCCAAGCCCACCGGGTTGGGAAATTTCAACCCAAACACCTCCCGCGCCAGGCTGGGGTGCTGGAAATCATACAGTGCCCGCAGCAGCGCTTTGGTACCCGGCACTCGCGCCGCCCGGCGCAGGTTGTCGAAAACCAGGTGGTGGGCGCGCTCGGCGTCGAGGGAGAAGAGCAGGGGTTTGACGACGGGCTTATACACGGGCAGCGGGGCCAAATTGGCGGTTAAGTTCAGTGAATAAGTCCTCTAAAACCAGGCATAGGGCCGGAATAATGTCTTGTGACATCTGCCACCGCCTTGCCCAAGCACCGCGGGAACCAGAAATGACATCATAGGAGCAGGAGGCCGAACAGGCATGGCGGGCGATGAAACAGGCAAACGCAGTTTGCCAGCAAGCCGGCGAAGCTCAATCCGCCACCCGGGAGCAAATATGGCATAGTCGTGTCAGATTGCTCTGCTATGGAGCGCCTGGTTTCGAGTTTACGAAACTCGTCTCCTCGGCACGTGTCGTAAACGAAGAATCGTAGACGGGTTTCGTAAACTCGCCACATGCTGCAGTAGCTTCCAGGCACCGGGTAGCGGGCCGCTGCTAGTGGGTTGCCGAAAGGAGGGTATCTTTCGTTGTGAATAACCTCCAGGTGATAAGAACCTTTTTACAGAGAACGTGGTGGATTTTTGCCTTCATGCTGCTGTTGGGGCTAGCCGCTTTTTACTATGTATACCACGCCAATGAGGCCGCGTACGAGTCCCTTTATCGCGCCGAATTTGCGGGACAAATCCACTCCCTTGACCGGCAAAACCATGGCTTTTCGGTCGCGGTCGAATTAGATAACCACCGGCGCTACCGGTTTTTCCCGGCGGAGCAACAGGGGGGCGCGGCGGGGTTTCTGGCCATGGCCGCCATTGGCGATAGCCTCCAAAAGAAGAATGATTCGGATACTTTGGTGCTGATTACCCAAGGCCGGAAAGCGCGCTATGCTTTTAAAAAAGTGCTTTATTAACACAGCGCCACCCCGCACCCAAAGTTCAGGAAAACGGTCTTTTTCGGGAGTCGGCTACGAGTTGTTTCTTCGTGGTTCCTAATGGAACGAAATGCGGGGCCAAAACCCTCGCGGCAATTAAAGAGCCTTCCCAGTACTTTGCATGGCTTTCCGGTACTCAAGCTAAATGCTACGGGCCCGCTACGTAACAGCTAGGGGCCCATTTTAACCCAGCTCAACCTGCAGGCTCCTGTAGAGGGCTTGGTATCGTCCGCTTATTTGAAAAAACCGTGATGAAAAGGAGAACCTTTCTCAAAAATTTGTCTGTCAGCGCGTTATGCGTCAGCACGCTGGGCCTGCTGGGTGCCTACCGCCAACGCGAGGTGTTGGGCACCCCGTTGCGGGTAAACCAAGCGCGCTTGGTGAGCCGCGTGGCCGAATTGGCCAAATTTGGCCGGGACGACCGGGGCCATGGATACCGAGTGGCGTATACCAAGGGAGACCTCGACGGAAGGGCCTGGTTTATCGCGCAAATGAAACAGGCGGGGCTGGACCCGGCCATTGATGCGGCCGGCAACATCATCGGCAAACGAAAAGGCAAAAACCCCGCGCTCAAACCCATTGCCTTCGGGTCACACATCGACATGGTGCCCGACGGGGGAAATTACGACGGTCCATTGGGGTCCCTCGGCGCGCTGGAAGTAATTGACGTGCTGAATGAGCACAAAATGCTCACCGAGCACCCGCTGGAAGTCATCATTTTTGCCAACGAAGAAGGGGGCACCGTTGGCAGCATGGCCATGGCGGGCGGCTTAACCCCCGCGGGGTTGCAGCAAAAAAGCCAAAGCGGGCTCACCATGGCGGAGGGCATCAAGGCCATTGGGGGCAACCCCGACAACATTCCATCGGCTGTCCGGAAAAGGGGGGACCTCCGCGCCTGGGTGGAGCTGCACATCGAACAAGGAGGGATTTTAGCGCAGGAAAACATCCAGATTGGGGTGGTGGAAGGCATTGTGGGCATTGTGCATTGGGAAGTCACCGTGGAGGGGTTTGCCAACCACGCCGGTACCACCCCCATGAACGCGCGGCAGGACGCCTTGCTGGCGGCGTCCCGGCTGGTCATCGCCGTCAACGAAGTCATCACCGCAGTACCCGGAAACCAGGTGGGCACGGTGGGTAAGCTGGCCGTCGCCCCGAATGCGTACAACGTGATTCCCGGCAAAGTGGTCTTGGGGTTGGAAATCCGGGATTTGGCCGCCGATAAAATCGAAACGCTCTTTCGGGAAATAGAACACCGGGCCGCGGCCATTGCCGCCGCCAGCCACACCACCATCCGGTTCGAGAGGCAAGCAAACGCTTCCAAACCAGCGCTCACGGACCCGGCTTTGCAGCAAACCGTCCAGGCAGCGGCCAAGGCCTTGGGCCTGAGCACGAAGCTGATGCAAAGCGGTGCCGGCCATGATTCCCAAGAAATGGCCGTGATTGCCCCCGTTGCCATGATTTTTGTTCCGAGCGTGGGAGGCATTAGCCATTCGCCCCGAGAATTGACAAAACCGGGGGACCTGGCCAACGGCGCCAATGTGCTGTTGCAAACCATCCTCTCGATTGATAAGGCGAAAGAGCAGTAACGGGCCCCAAGGGGAAGGCTCGAGGTCACGAATCAGCCCGTCCGGCGTTACTCGAACCACCGGTCGTCCAGAAGTGAGCACCCGCCGGCTGCAGGAGGCCCCGCGGGAAAAAGGCACCGGGTGGGCCGCTAGCGTCTGCGCACGGCCATGCGCCGCCGAGGCCGGCAGCCCTTGCAGCCCACGGCCGACACCCCGCATCTGCCGCTGGCCCACGGCTTCCAGGACTATTTGTGCGCCTTTCGGGACCTGGCCAGCAAGCACGTAGTGGGCTGGCCCGTGGCCGCTGCCATGCCCGAGGAGCTGGTCACCACGGCCTTGCAGCGCGCCTTTTGGTCCCCACCGCCTGCGCCCGGCCTGCTCGTGCACTCCGACCGCGGCGGGCGGTACTGCGGCAAGGCCTACCGCATGCTGCTCCACAACCACGAGGCCGTCCGCTCGCAGAGCTGCCGCGGGGACTGCGACGACAACGCCCAGGCCGAGAGCCGCTGGTCCCGCCTCAAAACCGAGGTACTGGAATCGATGCTGCATTCGGACAACCCGCACCGGCTGCCCTTCGGCATGGAGACCTGCGACATTCATGAACTGTGGCGGGTGCGCGGGTACGTCTCCAGCTACATCCCGAGCGCGCCCGACGTGACGGTGGAACGGCTGTAGGAAGTCATCGAGCAGTTGGGCTTTGACCGGGGCGAGGTGCGGCGGCATTTAATTGAAAACGCTCCCTCTGACGCTCCCAATGAAATAAGGACGCCGCTGTGCGTGGCGCAAGCAACTGATAATAGAGTGTTTACCGTGTGTTCCGTTGTGGTGTGGTTACAACAAGAGGCTTATACATAGAAAAAACCGGAAACTCGCTTCTCATGTAGCAGAAGCAGCTTTCCGGTTTTTTGCGTTTGGGCCGTAAAAAGTTGGGCTGGCGCGGCACCCCGGCCGTGGGCTGCTACCGGGGCAGGTACAGGCGGAACGTGGTGCCCTGGCCCACGGTACTGGCCACCTCCACCCGGCCGCCGGCCTGGTGCACCAGCCGGTTGACAAGGTACAGTCCCACGCCCGAGCCCGCCACCTCGGGGTGAAAGCGCCGAAACAGCTGGAACAATTCGCCGCCGTGGCGTGCCAGATTGAGCCCCCGGCCGTTGTCCTGCACGCTGAGCACGGGCTTGCCCTCCATCAGCGCGGTACTTACGGCAATGCGCGGGCGGCGCCCGGGCTCGGTGTACTTCAAAGCATTGCTGAGCAGGTTGGTGAGCACGCTGTGCAGGCCGGGCCGGGACATGTGCACCACCGGCGCGGCCGCAAAATCCAGGGCAAACTCGGCCTCGGCGTGGGCCGGCAGCTGCGCCAAGCTCCGGATAATTTCCTCGGTCAAGCCCAGCAGCTCCACGGCTTCGGCGGGGCCCGGCTCCGGCTGCCGCTGCTGCTGCACCACGGCCGTGAGCCCCTCGATGGTGCTAAGAATCTGCTGCATGGCACCCTGCACCATGTCCATCATGTTGGCCGCCGCGGGGTCATGGAACGTGGCGCTGCGCTGGAGCTCCTCAAAGAGCCCGGCCAGGTTGTGCACCGGCTGCTTCAAATCGTGCGAGGCCGTGTACACGAAGCTATCGAGGTCGGCGTTGATGCGGGTGAGCTGCTCGTTTTGGGCCCGCAGCTGCTCGCGCTGCGCCTCGGCTTGGGCCTTGGCCCGCAGCAGCTCCTGCTCGTATTTGCGGCGGTCGGTGATGTCAAACAGGGTCATACGCACTACCAGGGGCTGGCCGTCGGCGTCGCGCTGCAGCGTGGCGTTCAGCAGCACGGGCAGGGTGCTGCCATCGTGGCGGCGTAGGGAGTAGCTCACCTCCCGCACCTGGCCTTGCAGCAGCAGCAGGGGCGCGCAGTGCATCTCGTAGTGCAGGCGCCCGCCCACGGTGAGCAGCTGCGACAGGGTGAGGCGGGCCACCAGCTCCTGGCGCGTGTACCCCAGCCACCCCAGCAGGGTTTGGTTGAGCTTAACCAGGGTGCCGTCGGGCAGGCACGAGCAGTAGCCACAGGGCGCATGTTCGTACAAGTCGTCCGGATTCTCTGCGGTCAGGCGCAGGTCCAGTGCGGGCATGATATCATGGTCGACCTTGTGCATGATTTGGGGATACGCGGCGCAACTGGGCTATACGCGTGGCTCCAGAAAAAGGTCCATGGCCGCAATGGTGGCCTGGGGCTCGCTCAGGTGCGGGCAATGCCCCGACGTATCGAGCACCACCAGCTCGCTGTGGCGTAGCTGCTGGTGCAGGTAGGTGCCCACGGCCTGGGGAGCCAGCACGTCGTCGGCGCACTGCAGAATCAGGGCCGGGGTGCGCAGGCGCGGCAGGTCGGCCCGGTTGTCCGACAGGAAGGTGACGCGGGCAAAGTGCCGGGCAATGGCGGGGTCGGTGTTGCAGAAGCTATTGTTCAGCTCCGCGCTCAGCTCGGGCCGCTCGGGGTGGCCCATGATGGCGGGCGTCATGGCCGTCGACCAGCCCAGGTAGTTGTCGTCCATGGTTTCGAGCAGCTCCTTGATGTCGGCCGGCTCGAAGCCACCGGTGTAGCCCACGTCGTTGAGGTAGCGCGGCGAGGGCGTCACGAGCACCAGCTTGGCAAACCGCGCCGGCTCCCGAATGGCGGCCAGCACGCTAATCATGGCACTCACGGAATGGCCCACCAGCACGGCATCGTGCAGGTCGAGGGCGTGCACCACGTCCAATACGTCCTGGGCGTGAGCTTCCAGCGTGGCGTAGCGGGCGGGGTCGTAGGCGGCCAGGTCCGACTGCCCGGCGCCCACCAAATCGAGCAGCACCACGCGGTAGCGGCTCTCGAAGGCCGGGGCCACCAGCCGCCACATGTGCTGGTTGCAGCCAAAGCCGTGCACAAAAACCATGGGCTGCGTGCCGGTCCCGGAAACGTTGACGTTGTTGCGCTTCAAAACATCCATAGCAACTGTGCAAAAAGGAACACGGGCACGGCAGCGCGCAGCCCCGCGGCGTGCAAAGGCCCGCTGTGCCAAAGGTAGTCTTCTCTAGCGGTGGCGCTTATCGGCGGCGTTCAAAATTTGCTGGCCATCATTTTCGTACGCGGCCTCAAGCCGGCTTCGGCGGCGCGAGGAGCTTCCAGCCCTTGTGGAGGCAGCTGGCAATGCTGCCCTATTTCAGTGGCTCAAAATGCAGCCCACCGGCCGGCAGGCCAGGCTCAGAGGTCTCCAGCGAACTCAGCACCTGGTCAATGGTCATCTCCCCGCGCACAAACTGGTCCAGGAGCATCTGTTCGTAGGGCTGGGGGGCCAGACGGGTATCGCGGGTGAGGGCCAGGGCGAAAGCGACGGCTCGTTGGCGGCTCTGTTCAGCAGGAAAGGGCGCGGGCTGTTGGTGCATGGAGAGGAATATGAAATTTCCCAACTGCAAAGTTCATCTCCAGCCACCGCACTACAAAGCACAACGAAGGGGCTTTTCCAGCGAATAAATCGGTATTTTTAAACAAAACACCCCGCCGAAGCGGGGCAACTACTTAGCGGAATTAGCCGCATGCATTATAGCACGCATTTTAGGCTAGTAGTAGTAGTAGTAATTTACAGCTTATTGAGCTGAATTTTCACGCTATTTAGCTCAACGGTAAATGGGCTGCCAGCTAACCCAATTAGAATAATCAGCTCAATGTTGCCGGCCCCGTAGGTGGGCGCACTTTTTAGGCCATGGCGGCCGTCACGGCGTTGAAAGATGCCACCACGCCCGCCACCTCCGCAAGGAAAGCCGGCTCGGCTTCGATGTGGTTGCCTACCACCACCACGTCGGCGCCGGCAGCCAGGGCGGCGTACACCTTCTCGCCCGTATTCAGCCCACCGCCCACAATCAGGGGCGTGGCCACGGCCTCGCGCACGGCCCTAATCATGGCGGCCGATACCGGGTTTTGAGCGCCGCTGCCACCGTCGAGGTATATCAGCTTCAGGCCCAACTGCTCGCCAGCCAAGGCGGTGCAGGCGGCAATACCCGGCTTGTTGTGCGGCAGCGGCAAGGTGCCGCTCATGTAGGAAGCGGTGGTGGGGCGGCCCGAGTCGACGAGCATGTAGCCGGTGGGCAGCAGCTGCAGGCCGCTGGCCTGCAGGCGCGGCGCTGCCACCACGTGCTGGCCAATGAGAAAATCGGGGTTGCGGCCCGAAATGAGCGAGAGCAGGAGCACGCCATCGGCCGGGCCGTCGAGGTGCAGGCTGTGGCTGGGAAACAGCAGCACTGGCACCGTGGAGTGCTCCTTAATCAACGCAATGAGGGCAGCCTGATGCGTGCTTTGCACCAGGCTGCCCCCCACGAAAAAGTAATCAACCGCGTGCGCCTGGCTCAGGCGCAGCAAGTGCAACAAGCTGTTTTCGTTTAAGTTATCCGGGTCGAGCAACACTGCCAGCGCCTTGCGGCCCTGTTGCTGGCGAGTGCGAAGCGCGTCATATAGCAGAGGTGTGGGTGGACGCATCCGGGGAATCGGGAGTAGCGGGCGAAGTGGCGGGAGCAAACCCGGTTTCAGTGGGTGCGTAGCCGGAGGAGGTCGCAAGGTCGGGATTTTTGTCGGCCGGGAAAAACTCGCTCACTTTTTTTGTTACCATGGCCAGTGCCACGGCCGCTACCTGGGCCACCAACACCTTGCCGGTATCCGACTTGAGGAAGGACTGCAGCACGGCGGCCACCATGTTGTTTTTGGGGCGGGGCGCCGGGCGGCTGCTTACTGGCTCGGTTTCGTCGTCATCGAAGGCGTGGGAGGCCGGCAGGCGGCGGCTGTCATCGTAAGGCAAGTCCTTGAACGGGTCGTCCTCGAAATCCTCGGGTTGGAAGGCGGAGCCGTCATATAGGTCGCCGGGCGTGGTGCCGCCGAATGCTTCCGGCTGCGGCACGGCCTTGGAGCCAAAGCCCAGGTCGTCGGCGTCGTGGCCCGGCCCCTGGCGGTCTTGCGCCATAAAGGCTTGGGCCGAGTCGGCGGCCGTGCGATAATTGCGCACGCTCTTGTAGCGCTTGCCGTTGCCCGCGGTGTAGTAGTCGGCCTCGTCGCCGAATTCATCGTCGCCTTCGAAGTTATCGGCTTCGCCGTTGTAGCGGTGCTCATCGCGGTCGAAATCGTCTTGCGCGTAGCGCTTGCGCTTCTTCTTGCCGCCGAAGGCTTTGGCGATAAGCCAGATGCCACCGGCCAGGCCGGCCCCTACCAAGGCCACCTTGCCCGCTTTCACCGACTGGTCCTTGATGTGGTCCACGTCGCCGCGCAGGGCACGCTCGTACTCGAGCTTTTTGCGCTCGAGAAATTCTTTTTCCTCGTCGAACAGGGGATTTTGCAAGTCACTCATGGTAGACTAAGCTTGGCGTTTATCAGATTTATAAATGGTGTCTTTCAGCATCTTGTTGGCCATGCCCTGGAAAGCGGCTTTGTCTACGCCCACCAGCACCAGCACCAGCAGCACGAGGTAGAAGCCCGCCACAATGCCGAAGCCCCAGAACGAGCTATCGAGGGCCGAATTAAGGGCCAGGCCGGCAAAGACGCTGAGAAAAACCACGAACATCAACCCCAGAATGGCCAGGGTGGCGCCGTGCAGGGAGTTAACGAAAGCCGCGGAGACCTTTTGCTGCACTTCGAGGCGCACCAGGTCGATGCGGGTGTCGAGGTAGCCGGTCAGGTTGCCAATCAGGCTGTCGTTGCGGGGTGTTTTGGAGGTGTCGTCGTCGAGAACCATACGGCGCGAAGTTGGAGTGGCAAGAAAGAACAGGAAAGAAAAAGAATCGCGGCAGCCCCATAAACCGTAAAATCAGCGCCGGCGGATTGAGCCAGTTCTACGGAAAATATCGTTACATGGCTGACTTTTGTAACGTCCTTCGTGTTTGGTGCCCAGCGTGAGTCAAAATCATTATCAAGTCCTTGGCGTAGCTCCCACGGCCGCCGCCGCCGAAATCAAGCGCGCCTACCGGCAGCTGGTGGTGCGCTACCACCCCGATAAGCACGGCGGTGATGTGCGCTACGAAGACCAATTCAAGGCGGTGGCCGTGGCCTACGGCATCCTGGGCGACCCCGGCCGTAGGGCCACCTACGATTTTCAGCTGGCCCAGGCCGCCCGCCGCGCCGAAGAGCTCCGGCGCCAGCAGCAGCACCGCCCCGCCGCCCAGCACGTATACGGCGTGCCCATGCCGCCGCCCGCCCCGCTGCGCACCCGCCCGCCCGCGGGCAGCCGCGAGCGGCACTACCAGCGCATTCCGCGCCAGCGCGCCCGCTTCACCCGCCGCGACTGGAGCCTGACCGTGCTGCTGCTGCTGGGCATCACGCTGTTTGCGCTGGCCGTGAAAGTGACCATGGACCGCGTCACGGCCAACAGCAACTACGAAGACGGCCTGCGCGCCTATGGCCGGGGCCAGCTGGCGGCAGCCTACAGCTTTCTGGAAGAAACCCTGCACTTCCGGCCCAGCTACGCGCCCGCCCTGCGCCGCCTCGCCGAGCTGGAGCTGCTGGTCAACCACGACCCCCGCGCTGCCCGCGCCGATTTTCAGGCGGCCCTGCTCGAGCCCCAGTCCCACCGCGATGCCGCCGACATGCTCTACCGCCTCGGGCGCTGCGAAACGGAGCTGGGCCTGCCCCGGTCCGCCGAGTTCAGCTACACCCGCGCAATCAGCCTCGACACGGCCCTGAGCGCCGCCTACCTGGCCCGGGGCAAAGCCCGCCTGCTCGACCTCAACCTGCCGGGGCTGGCCCTGGCCGACCTGAGCCACGGCCTTGCGCAGCGCCAGCGGGCCAATGTGCCCACTCCGTGGGCCTACGTGCAGATACGCGGCCTGGCCTACACCGCCCTGGGCCGCTACGACGAAGCCCGCGCCGAATACTTCCGGGTGCTGCAAGCCCGCCCCCGCGACGGCCGCACCCACTTCCTGCTCGGCCGCCTGGCCGCCCAAACCGGCAACAAGCGCGCCGCCTGCGAATTCTACCGCCGGGCTCTGAAGTTGGGCTACGAGTACGCCCGCACCGCCGAGGAAAGCTGCCCATAAGGCCCCAACAGAGGCAAGGGTGAGTAGAACGACAACTCCCCTCCTTACCAAGGAGGGGACGCTCAACTGCCAAGTTGAGCTGGGGTGGTTGCGGGCGTTGAACGGCTCGCGCTCGAATCGTTCGGGTATCGTTCAACGAATTCAACCACCCCCGTCCGAGCCTGCGGCTCGAACATCCTCCTTAGCAAGGAGGGGAGTGGTCGGTCTGCCTCACCCCAAAACGCAAACAACCGCCGCGGGCACGAAGCCCACGGCGGTTGTTAAAGTTGTGCTTTCTAGCTCAGAAAAGCCTTACTGAGGCATCAGCACGGTATTCACAACGTGAATCACGCCGTTGCTCTGCAGCACGTTGGCGATGGTCACGGTCGACACGCCGCCTTTCTCGTCTTTCAACTGAATGGTTTTGCCTTTCGCCATGGCCGTCAAGGTGCCGCCGCTCACGGTTTTGAGGGTAGCCGTGCCTTTGCCGGCTTTGATGGCCTTCATCAGGTCGGCCGAGGTCATGCGACCGGCCACCACGTGGTAGGTCAGAATTTTGGTGAGGGTCGCCTTGTTCTCGGGCTTCACCAGCGTTTCTACCGTGCCGGCGGGCAGCTTGTTAAACGCCTCGTTGGTGGGCGCGAACACCGTGAAAGGGCCGGCGCTTTGCAGGGTTTCTACCAAGCCAGCGGCTTTCACAGCGGCTACCAGCGTGGTGTGGTCTTTCGAGTTAACGGCGTTTTCCACGATGTTTTTCGTGGGGTACATGGCAGCGCCGCCCACCATCACGGTGCCGGCCATTTTTTTGCCCTGGGCCGAAACGTTAGTAGTAACAGCAGTGCTCAAGAGGACTGCAATGGCGAGGGAGAAAAGGGTCTTTTTCATCTGAATAAATAAATGGTTGGATGTTTTGAATTATGACCCACCTACGCTGCTGCTTCCGCCTGCGGATTGCATGGCGGTTAATATTTCTGGATTAGGGCCCGTTCGTTTTGTTGGGAACCACACCCCTGCCGGGCACAGCCCCTCCCCCTGCTGGCCCCCGCTAGCGCGCGTCTGCGACGCGCTGCGGACTGGCCTCGAGCCTGTGGCTCGGCTATTGAACGACGGCGCTAGCGTATTCTAAACCCGAGCCATAGGCTAGAGACCAGTCGGCAACGCGTCGCAGACGCGCGCCAGCAGGGCCGCAGGCTCGATGGCAATCGGCAGTGCGTCGCAGATGCGCCCCAGCAGGACGTTTGGCAACTAATTCCCTCCGACATCACGAAAGGAAAGTCAGCAAAACGAAAATGAACTATAACAGCAGTCTTTAAGCATCGAATCGGGGCCTTCTGTCCGATATTCTTTCCGACCCAAAAGAAAAAACCCCACTTCTGATATAGAAATGGGGTTTTTCGTGGCAACAGTTGGAATCGAACCAACGACACCAGCATTTTCAGTGCTGTGCTCTACCAACTGAGCTATGTTGCCGTTTCCCCGTAGCAGAAAGGCGCTTTGGGGACCGCAAAGGTACGAAAGCAAAACGATGGCGCAAGAAATCCGGTAAAAAAAGTGTTGAGGCTTTAACACTCTCCAGCAATATACTCGGCATGCCGAGTATATTGCACCCCAAACGTTCCCGCTTCCTTACCTTTACCGTATGTTGCAATCAATCCTTTTTCTGCTGCTCCTGGTAGCTGCTTTTGGCTTCTTCGCGTGGCAAGTCCGGAAAATCCGCGCCAACATCCTCGTGGGGCGCGACCGGGACATGAGCGGCCACGCCGCCGAACGCTTCCAGAAAACGCTGCTCGTCGCCTTTGGCCAGCAGAAGATGTTCAAGCGCCTCACGCCGGCCCTGCTGCACCTGGTGGTGTACGTGGGCTTTCTGGTAATTAACATCGAGGTGCTCGAGATTGTGGTCGACGGCCTGTTTGGCACCCACCGCTTTCTGAGTTTCCTCGGGCCGGTGTACAGCCTGCTCATGGCCACCAACGAGGTGCTGGGCGCGCTGGTAATCATCGCCGTGGCCGCGTTCTGGTGGCGCCGCAATCGCAAGCCGCCCGTCAAGCGCTTTACCGGCGTGGAGCTGCGCGCCTGGCCCCGGCTCGATGCCAACATCATCCTCTACGTGGAGGTAATTCTGATGGTGGCCCTGTTCACGATGAATACCTCGGATCTGAAGCTGCACCAGCTGCGCGGCGAAACGCTGCCAGGCGCCTTCCCAATCAGCAGCCTGCTTACGGGCCTGTTGCCGGCCAATGCCGGGGCACTGCACCTGCTGGAGCGCTTTGGCTGGTGGGCGCACATCACGGGTATTCTGCTGTTTCTCAACTACCTACCCAGCTCCAAGCACTTCCACATCATTCTGGCTTTCCCGAACGTGTGGTACTCGCGCCTGGTGCCCCAGGGCCAGTTCTCTAACGTGGAAAGCATTACCCACGAGGTGAAGGCCATGATGGACCCCAGCTTTGTGGTGCCACCCGCTCCTACCGCGCCCGATGGCTCGGCCCTGGCCCCCACGCCCTTCGGCGCCAAGGACGTGGAAGACCTGCCTTGGACCAACCTGCTGAACGCCTACTCCTGCACCGAGTGCGGCCGCTGCACCTCGGTGTGCCCCGCCAACCTGACGGGCAAGCTGCTCTCGCCGCGCAAAATCATCATGGACACGCGCGACCGGATGGAGGAGAAGTATAACTCGCCCGTGATATTCCGGCCCAATGTGTACGGCGCCGAAGCCAAGCACGAGCCCATCACGGACTTGGCCAACGCCACGCTGCTGCGCGGCAAAGTGACGCCTGAAGAGCTCTGGGCCTGCACCACCTGCAACGCCTGCGTGGAAAGCTGCCCCGTGAACATCAACCCGCTGGAAAGCATCATCGAAATGCGCCGCTTCCTGGTGCTGGAAGAGTCGGCCGCGCCCAATTCGCTCAACGTCATGTTCTCCAACATCGAGAACAACGGCGCGCCCTGGGCCTTCTCGCCGTCGGACCGCTTCAACTGGGCCGACGACTTGTTTGCGGCCGAGAAGCCCGCGAAGGCAGCGGTAGCTTAGGCTGCACAACAACAGCACGTCATACTGAGCGTAGCCGAAGTATCTCGCGTGCTGTTAGTAAATCAATCGTTCAACGATGCGGGCGAGATGCTTCGGCTGCGCTCAGCATGACGTGCTAATCAACTATTATGACTCCCGAAGCTCCCACCAAAAAGCAAATCAACGTTCCCGTCATGGCCGATTTGGCGGCCCGCAACGAGTCGCCCGAAATCCTGTTCTGGGTGGGCTGCGCCGGTGCTTTTGATGACCGGTACAAGCGCGTGACCCGTGCCTTCGTGCGCATTCTCGAGCACGTGGGCACTAAGTACGCCGTGCTGGGCCTGGAGGAAAGCTGCACCGGCGACCCCGCCAAGCGCGCCGGCAACGAGTTTCTGTTTCAGATGCAGGCCATGACGAACATCACGACGCTGAACGGCTACGGCATCAAGAAAATAGTGACGGCCTGCCCCCACTGCTTCAACACCATCAAGAACGAGTACCCCGCGCTGGGCGGCGACTACGAGGTGATTCACCACAGCACCTACCTGCAGCAGCTCATCAACGAGGGCAAGGTGGGCGTGACCGGGGGCGAGAGCTTCAAGGGCCGCCGCATCACCTTCCACGACAGCTGCTACCTGGGCCGCGCCAACAACATCTACGAAGCCCCGCGCGACGTGCTGGCCGCCCTCGACGCCGACCTGGTGGAGATGAAGCGCAGCCGCGCCAACGGCCTGTGCTGCGGGGCCGGCGGGGCCCAGATGTGGAAGGAGCCCGAGCCCGGCAAAAAGGACATCAACATCGAGCGCACCGAGGAGGCCCTGGCCACCCTGAGCGGCGCCGCCGAAGCCCTGGCCAACCTGGGCGGCGTAGAAACCGAAACCAGCGCCCCCGGCCCGCACGACCTACAAGGCAGCATCATCGCCGTGAGCTGCCCGTTCTGCATGACCATGATGAGCGACGGCGTGAAAAACAAGGAACAGGAAAGCCGCGTGCAAGTGTTTGACCTGGCAGAGCTGGTAGCTTCCGCCGAGGGCATCAACGCCTAACCGCGACTTTACTCTACCCTCGGCACGCTGCCCCAGCACGTCATGCTGAGCGTAGCCGAAGCATCTCGCGTGTAGCAGTAAATCAACCGTCGTGCGATTTTGATTACTACCACAAGCGAGATGCTTCGGCTACGCTCAGCATGACGTTCTTTTGTTTAGGGATTTTACCCTTCTCCTTTTAACAATTTGGTCCCATGTACGTTGCTTTTGACCAGCTGCCCCCCGAGGCCCGGGTGTGGATTTACCAGGGCAGCCGCCAGCTCACCGGGCCGGAGGTAGTGGGTGTATTGCCCCGCCTGGCGCGCTTTGCCGAGGAATGGACCAGCCACGGCCGCACCTTGCACGCTTCGGCCGAGTTTCTGCACCAGCAGTTTCTGGTGATTGGCCTCGACGAGGGCCCGGCCGGGGCCAGCGGCTGCTCCATCGATGCGTCGGTGCGGTTTGTGGCCCAGCTGGAGCGGCAGCTTGGGGTGGAGCTGCTGGAAAAGTCGCAGCTGGCCTTTCTGCACGGCGGCACCGTGGAACTGCTCAAGCGCAGCGAGCTGCCGGCCGCCGTAGCCAACGGAACCATCAAACCCGAAACTTTTTATTTCGATAACACCTTAGGCACTAAGGGTGAGCTGGATACAAAGTGGCCTCGCCCCGCCGGCGAGACCTGGTTGGCCCGCTACTTCGGACAGGCGGAAAAAAACCGGCTACTTGCGTGAATGCTACTTAAACGTAGTATTATTGCTAACCCAAAAATGCCCGCTCGGGCCCAGATTTCGGGGCCCGTCCCCCTCCCTACCCCACCCCCACTATTCATGAGGAAGCTATTATTCGTTTGTGTTGCGGCTGGCGCTTCCGCGCTCCTTAGCGGCTGTGCCACCACGGGCAGCATGAGCAAGGGCGACAAGCAGTTCGCACGCGGCCAATACGAGCTGGCGATTCCCCTCTACAAAGCCGATGTGGCCAAGGGCAAGAACGCGGCCCTTGCCAACTTCCGCATTGGCGAAGCCTACCGCATCTCCAACCGGGTGGAGCAGGCCGAGCCCTTCTACAAGGCCGCCCTGGACGGTGGGGTGAAAAACGCCGACGCTGGCTTCCGCTACGCCGAGGCGCTGCGGGCCAACGGCAAGTACGACGAAGCCGCCGCGCAGTTTACCACTTACGCCGCCAACGGCGGCAACCGCAACCTGGCGGCCCGCGCCGAAACCGAAGCTAAGAACGCCGCCGCCAGCAAGGCCGTGGCCGCTATCAAGAACAAGTACGACGTGACGCCGGTGGACGCCCTGAACTCGGCCGCGTCCGACTTTGGCGGCACGCTGCTGGCCAGCACCGGCGACTTCGTGTTTACCTCCGGCCGCGACGGCAAGAAGTACCTCGGCAACGGCGAAACCTTCGACGACCTCTACGCCATCAAGTTTGACAACGCGGCGGCCTTGAGCGGCGGCACGGCCCGCAAGCTCGAAGGCCCCTTCAACTCCGTAAACAAGCACGAGGCCAGCGCGACCTACACCCCCGACGGCAAGACGATGGTGTTTGCCCGGTCGAATGACGGCAGCAAAAAAGGCTACCTGAGCGTGGACCTCTGGATTTCCTACAACAAGGGCGGGGTGTGGAGCGAGCCGGTGCTCGCCAACATCAACGACCGCACCGCCGATGACTTCTCGCCGGCTTTCGCGCCGGACGGCACCACGCTGTACTTCGCATCGAGCCGCAAGGGCGGGCAGGGCGGCAACGACCTGTACAAGGCCACGCTGGGCCCGAACGGCCGCTTCTCGTCGGCCGAGAACCTGGGCGAAACCATTAATACCGCCGGCAACGAAAACTTCCCCGGCGTAGCCCCCGATGGCACCCTGTATTTCGCTTCGGACGGGCGCCCCGGCGTGGGCAAGCTCGACATCTTCATGGTGAAAAACGGCCAGGCGGTGAACCTGGGGGCCGATGTGAACAGCATTGGCGACGACTTTGCCCCGGTGCCGACGGGCGCCGACGTGGGCCTGTTTAGCTCGAACCGCGCCGGGGGCAAAGGCTCCGACGACGAGTACATGTTCAAGAAGAAGCCGCTCAAGCTGGTGACCTTCTACGCCGACGGCACCGTGCTCGAGCACGACGACAAAGCCAAAACCACCCTGCCAATACCCGGCGCCCAGGTGTCCATCATCGGGGCCAACGGCCAGCGCCAGACGGTGACGAGCGGCCCCGATGGCAAGTTTAGCGTGAAGCTGGACTCGGTCTCGGTATATACACTGGTGGCCGAGCGGCCCGGCGACTTCGCCGCCCGCGCGGGCCTGAGCACCGTGGGCCGCAAGCCCAGCCAGGACCAGCTGCCCAACCTGACCAACGACATTCGGCTGCCGGTGACCCTGACGCTGAATAAAATCATTTTGGCCAAGGCCATCGAGGTCAAAGACATTCTCTACGACTACAACAAGTACGACATCCGCCCCGATGCCGCCATTCGCCTCGATACGCTGGTGCAGACGCTGGTTGACAACCCCAAAATCTCCATTGAGCTGAGCTCGCACACCGACCAACGCGGCAAGGACGCCTACAACATGAAGCTCTCGCAGCAGCGTGCCCAGGCAGCGGTGGACTACATCGTGAGCAAGGGCATCGACAAGTCGCGCATCACGGCCAAGGGCTACGGCGAGTCGCGCCCCATCATCGTGGCGCCCAAATCGGAAGCCGACTACCAGCGCAACCGCCGCACCGAGTTCAAGGTGACCCGCGTAGCGAAGTAGCCGCTTCGGCATACATTAAGAGAAGCCCCCGCAGCCAGCGCCGCGGGGGCTTTTTTGTGCTGGCATTTTCGGCAAAATCAGGGCCGACCACGCCCGCCTCACGCTGGCTTGAAACGTGGCATAGCTTTTGAAAATAGTTAAAATGCCGCTCGGCTTTACGGACGGCATTTCTCTTTCAGCACCATGAAAAAGGCTTTACTATTTGCCCTGGCTGGACTGCTCGCCGCCGTGGCTCCCGCCCTGGCGTACCCGCCCGCCCCGGCCAATGTTAACTTCGCGTCGGAGCGCGGGGTGCCGTTTGGCCTGGTGCTCGACGGGCGCCCCCTCACCCGGGGCATGGCCCGGCAGGTGCACGTCGAGCAGCTGGGCCCCGGCCTGCACTGGGCCGATTTCACCGTACCCACGGCCTACGGCGGCGCGGTGCGCTTCCGCAGCCGCGTGTGGCTGGAGCCCGGCCTCGAAACGACGTTTGTGCTGATTACACGCTCCGGGCGCCCGCTCGATTTGCGCCAGGTGAACGCCGTGCCTTTGTATGGCCCGGGCCGTGGCTACTACAACGACGGCTGCAATGGCGGCCGCTACAACAGCCCGGCGCCGTATGGCCAGGGCGGCAACAGCTACCCCAACAACGGCTACCCCTACAATGGCGGCAACCAAAGCAATGGCAGCTACCCCAATAATGGCAGCAATCAAAACAACGGCTACGGCAATACTCCCGGCGGCTACGACAACTCGCCCAACCCCAACGACGGGGGCTACTACCCAAACTCGGCCGCGAATAACTACCGCACCATGGCCCCGCAGGAAGTGGATGCACTGGTGCAAGCCGTGCAGCGTCCCTTCGAAGCCAGCAAGCTGAGCATGGCCAAGGATGCCTTGGCCCAGAGCAGCATCCAAACCGATGACCTGAAGCGCCTCCTGCGCAGCATGCAGTTCGAATCGGCCAGAGTTGAACTGGCCAAGTTTGCCTACGCCCACGTAGTCGACCCGCAAAACTTTTCCCGCGTGTACGATGCCTTTGACTTCGATGCCAGCGTGCGCGAGGTGCAGCAGGCCGTGGGGGCAGCGCCCCAGCGCTAAACGCATGCCGTGTATAAAAAAAGGCCGCTGTGATTACCACAGCGGCCTTTTTGTTGTGGCAATAGCAAGTTGGGCTAACGCAGGCGGTCAGCGCTACGCACCAGTTGCTCGTCGCGGCGGATGAAGCGGTTGGCCAGCAGGTTGAGCAGCAGGGCCAGGGTGGGCAGGTAGAAACCGGCCAGGAATTGCCCTTGCAGCTTCAGGTTGAGCAGTTGCTCGCCCTTGTTGGAAAAGTAGAAGAACGCGCCAAGCGTACCGGTAATGAGCAGCAAGTTGATGGAGCCGAGCAGCAACTGCTTGCCGCGGCTGCGAAATTGAAAAATTTCGTAAAAAGCCACCGCGGCCGACGCGGCCGCCAGCAGCCCAATTACCCAAACGGGCCCAATGGTGCCCGGCAGTTGCAGGCCTTTGGCAGTAAAGCCAAACGCGGTGAGGGTGAGTTCCTGGTGGGTGAGGCCGTCGACCTTGTGCCAGAGCGGCAGGGCTAACACGCTGAGCATGGCCAGGGCCAGCAACAGTAAAAACACGCTTTGGATTCTTTGTATCATCTTTGCTGTTGGTAAAAAATGCCCCGGGCTTCTGCCGGGGCCACAAATTTAATCCCATCCGGCGCTTGCGCCGCTATTGATACTCCGAATGCCAACTGCTTATGTCGTGGACGCGGTGCGTACCCCGATTGGAAAATTTGGCGGCGCGCTCAGCAGCGTCCGCCCCGATGATTTGGCCGCGCACGTACTCCGCGAGCTCCTGCGCCGCAATCCCTCCCTTGATAAGAGTGCTGTAGAAGACGTCATTATTGGCGCTGCCAACCAGGCCGGAGAAGACAACCGCAACGTGGCCCGCATGGCCGCGCTGCTGGCCGGCCTGCCCATCACGGTGCCCGGCAACACCGTGAACCGCTTGTGCGCCTCGGGCCTGCAAAGCATCATGGACGCCGCCCGCGCCATCAAAGCCGGCGAGGGCGACGTGTACCTGGCTGGCGGCACCGAAAGCATGACCCGCGCGCCGTTTGTAATGGCCAAGTCGGAGTCGGCCTTCGGCCGCGAGCTGACGGCCCACGACACCACCCTGGGCTGGCGCTTCGTGAACCCGCGCCTGAGCAAGCTGCACTACCCCTTCTCGATGGGCCAGACGGCCGAGAACGTGGCCAAGCAGTTCGGCGTCACCCGCGAAGAGCAGGATGCTTTCGCTTTCGAAAGCCAGCGCAAATACGCCCGGGCCCTGGAGAAAGGCCGTTTCCGCAAGGAAATTGTGCCGGTGTTCATTCCGCAGCCCAAGGGCGACACGGCTTTGTTTGACACCGACGAGCAGCCCCGCTTTTCGTCTCTTGAGAAACTGGCGACGCTCAAGCCCGCGTTCCAGCCCGATGGCGGGACCGTCACGGCCGGCAACTCGGCCGGCATCAACGACGGCGCGGCCGCCGTGCTGCTGGTGAACGAGGACGCCCTGGCGCGCTACAACCTCAAGCCCATTGCGCGGGTGGTGGCCTCGGCCGTGGCCGGCGTCGACCCGTCGGTGATGGGCCTGGGTCCAATTCCAGCCACCCGCAAGGTGCTGGAACGTGCCGGCCTGACCCTGGCCGACATCGACCTGATTGAGCTAAACGAGGCCTTCGCCGCCCAGAGCATCGCCTGCATCCGCGAGCTGGGCCTGGACCCGGCCAAGGTGAATGTGAACGGTGGCTCCATTGCCATCGGCCACCCGCTGGGCAGTTCGGGCGCCCGCATCACGGCCACGCTGCTGCACGAGATGCAGCGCCGCGAAGGCGCACGCTACGGCCTGGCCGTGATGTGCGTGGGCGTGGGCCAGGGCGCCGCCGTGATTTACGAGAAGCTCTAAGCCGGCAGCGCCCTGACTAGTAGGGCGTCATGCTGAGCTTGCCGAAGCATCTCTCCCGCATAGCAAAATCAATTACTTGTGCGGGAGAGATGCTTCGACAAGCTCAGCATGACGTTCTTTTTCCCGCCTCATACGTGCGCTACTTTCTTCACTTCGCCTACGACGGCACGCGGTACCACGGCTGGCAGGTGCAGCCCAACACCCTCACCGTGCAGGCCGAGGTAGACCGCTGCCTCTCGCAGGTGCTGCGCCAGCCCATCCACAGCCTGGGCAGCGGGCGCACCGATACCGGCGTGCACGCCAGCCACCAGGTGGCTCACTTCGACGCCGACTTGCCCGCGGGCATGACGCTGGAACTACTGCTCTACCGCCTACGCCGGTCCCTGCCCACCGACATTGCCCCCCTGCGCCTGCACCCCGTGGCCGACGATGCCCACGCCCGGTTCTCGGCCGAGGAGCGCAGCTACGAGTACTTCGTGCTCACGCCCCACCCCGACCCATTCCGGCGCGACCACGCCCTGCACCTGGACCGCACGCCCGACATAGCGGCCATGAACGAGGCCGCGGCTTACCTCGTCGGGCAGTTCGACTTCACCTCGTTCTCGAAAGTGAAAGGCGGCGTAGACCACTACGTGTGCTACCTCTACGAAGCGGGCTGGCACCCTGCGCCGGGTGGGCTGGTGTTCCGCATCCGGGCCAACCGCTTTGTGCGCGGCATGGTGCGGCTGGTGGTGGGCACACTGCTGGAAGTGGGCCGGGGCAAGATGACGCCGCGCCAGTTTCAGGAGCTGCTCTGGTCCCAGCGGCGGGTTGATGCTGGTGGGGCTGCGCCGGCCCGGGGCTTGTTTCTGAGCAAGGTGGAGTACGGCCCGGGCGTGGTGCCGGAAGCAGAAGGCTAGGGAGACATAGCGTTTTCCAGAACGTCCTGCATTGGCTGCACTCAGCCGGTCGTTCTACCGGTTTGTACAGACTTTTTCGTCCCGGCGCGGTTTACTCCCGACCTTTGCCCCACTTATGGACCCCACTACTGCTACTAAAACCGGCCAGGTATTCGATTGGGCGGTGCTGCGCCGCTTGCTGGCCTACGTTCGGCCTTATCGCCGCGTCTTTATTGGGCTGATTTTTCTGACCGTGGCCACGGCGGTATTGGGCACACTACGTCCCTTCCTCATCCAGCGCATGGTGGACGTGAGCATCGAGCAGGGCGACATGAAGAGCCTCAACGCCATGTTCATGCTGCTGCTGGTGCTGCTGGTGGCGCACGCCGGCGTGAGCTATTTGCAGACCTACTACGGCGGCTGGCTGGGCCAGTACATCGTACGCGACATCCGCACCGACCTCTACCGCCACCTGCTCAACCTCAAGCTGAGCTTTTTCGACCGCACGCCCATCGGCGTGCTGGTCACGCGCAATATCTCCGACGTCGAGACCCTGTCCGACGTGTTCAGCGAAGGTCTCGCAGCCATGGTGGGCGACATTCTGCAGCTGCTCTTCATCATGGCCTTCATGTTTTACATCGACTGGCGGCTCACGCTCATCAGCCTCTCGGTGATTCCGCCGCTGCTCTTCTCGACCTACGTGTTTAAGGAGAAAATCAAGAAGTCGTTTCAGGACGTGCGCAACGCCGTGGCCAAGCTCAACTCCTTTGTGCAGGAGCACCTTACGGGCATGAATGTAGTGCAGATTTTCAACAACGAGGAGCGGGAATTCCGCAAGTTCGAGGCCATCAACAAGGAGCACACCGACGCCAACATTCGCTCGGTGCTCTACTACAGCATCTACTTTCCGGTAGCCGAGGTGCTGGGCGCCATCGGCGTGGGCCTGCTGGTATGGTACGCGGCCCAGGGCCAGATTGAGGGCACCATTTCCAAGGGCGCGCTCATCGCCTTCATCATGTACAACGCGCTGTTTTTCCGGCCCATCCGCCAGATTGCCGACCGGTTCAACACCCTGCAGCTGGGCCTGGTGAGCACCGAACGCCTCCTCAAGCTGCTCGACAACAAAGACCTGGTGGCCACCTCCGGCACCTACGCCCCAGCCGAGCTGCGCGGCGAGGTGGAGTTCAAGCACGTCAAATTTGCCTACAACGAGCCCGAATGGGTGCTCAAGGACATCAGCTTCCGCGTGCTACCGGGTCAGACCATTGCGTTTGTGGGCGCTACGGGCGCGGGAAAGACCAGCATCATCAACCTGTTGAGCCGTTTTTACGACATCCAGGAAGGCAGCATCTGCATCGACGGCCGCGACCTGCGCGAGTACGACCTGAGCTTGCTGCGCCGCCAAATCGGGGTGGTGCTGCAGGACGTGTTCCTGTTTGCCGGCTCCATCCGCGACAACATCACGCTGGGCAACAAGACCATCGGCGACGCCCAAATCTGGGAAGCGGCCGACCTCGTGGGCGCCCGCCGCTTCATCGAGCGCCTGCCCGGTGCCCTCGACTACCCGGTGATGGAGCGCGGCGCCACGCTTTCGGTGGGCCAGCGCCAGCTCATCAGCTTTGTGCGCGCCATGGTGTACCAGCCCCGCGTCATCGTGCTCGACGAAGCCACCTCGTCCGTCGATTCGGAAACCGAGGAGCTGATTCAGGCCGCCATCGAAAAGCTCATGCAGGGCCGCACGTCCCTCGTTATTGCCCACCGCCTGAGCACCATCCAGAAAGCCGACAAAATCATTGTCCTAGACAAGGGCGAAATCAAGGAAACCGGCACCCACGAGGAGCTCCTGCGCATCGAGGGCGGCTACTATGCCCAGCTCTACCGCATGCAGTACATCGTGGCCAATGATTCGCTTAATGAAGAATTAAAAATGAGGAATGAGGAATGAGGAATGAGCAAGCTCGGCTTGGTTCTGATTCTTCCTCATTTTTAATTCTTCATTAAGCGAAGCGTAATATGACCCGTTACCTCTTCCTCGCCGTTATTCTGCTGACCCTGGCCGCCGCGGGCACCTACGTTTACCTGGGGGGTGCCCGCGAGCCCAAGGTGGCGCTCGAAACCACGACTGCGCCGCTTTACCTGGCGGGCCAGCTCTACCACGGCTCCGTGCGGGGCGATGCGTTCGGCCAGTTGTTTCGCCGCGCCAAAGAAGCGCAGACCCAGCAGGGCCGCGGCGACCTGGCCAACCTTTATTTCAACGACCCCGAAACGGCCCACGACACCATCACGGCATTTATTGGGCTAACCGTAGCCGATACCACGCACTCGCTGCCGGCCGGCTTTCGCTACCGCATAGTGCCAGCGGGGCAGCGCATCGTGGCCGCCCGCCTCACGGGCGTGAGTTACCTATTGGCGCCCAATAAGCTCTACCCCGCCGCCCTGGAAGCCATAAAAAAGCAGAAGCTCACGCAGCGCGGCGATTTTTACCTCGAACGGTTTGGCGCCGACGATGCGTCCGAAGTGTGGGTGGGTGTGAAATAGCGCCAAGGCCTCCGCAGGTCTGAAAGCCCTATGGGACGCAAGTGCCTGACCAAACCGCATAAAAAAACTCAGCCCTGAGGCCGAGTTTTTCTTTTTAGCTCAATTTCGAAGCCCTTCTTGGCTTAGCGACCAAAGTAGTAGGTGCCGCCGAACATGAGGCGGTCAAAGCCGAAACCGGCGCCGAAGGTGCTGGAGGTGCTTTCGTACCCGGCCGGGGTAGTGGTGTTGGGGTAATTGGGGTAGTCGTACTTGTACCGGTTGAAGGCCAGCGAGCCAATGGAAGCGCTGACGCCAAACTTCGGCACGGGAAAGAAGATGATGCCGGGCGTCAGCTCAGCATAGTAGCCCGAACCTTTGAAATCGATAATCGTGGCATTGCCGCTGTTGCTGCTATACGCATGGTCCTTCGCCACCTGGAATCCGGCCCCCAGCGTGCCCAACACGCCAAACTGGTCGCTTATCATCTTGTAGTACTGCACATAAGGCCCCACCCGCAGGGTAGTGGCCGGGTCTAGCTCGGCCCGAACCGTAGCCGGCGCCGGCGAGTAGGTGGTGTACGGCCGGCGGGAAGCCACGTAGCCCAGGCTAACCCCCACGGCCAGGTTATCGGCCAGGAAATAGCCCACCGAAGGCGAGAAGGTAAACTGGCTGGTAGTTGTTTCCTGCGAAGTCGCGTTGCCGTTCTGCGAGCTGCTGTTTTTACTGGTGTTCCGGCTGTAGCCCACGTTGCCGCCCACCGAGATGGTGCCCGCACTGATGCTTTGCGCCTGTACAGCGTCGGCGCTTACGACCAGCAGCACGAGGAGGAGAAACTTCTTCATTTGAATAAGTAGTAGAATGCGTGAAGCCGCAAAGGTATAGGCCGCGCGCAAAGCTGAGTGCCAGGCAGGATTCGCCACGCCTTATCGCCCAGCACTTGGTTACTGACCAAGTATTTCTAAAAAAATCGGTTGTACGCTTGAAGGCCTCGCCATGAACCCGGCGACGTCTTATCCCACCCCAACCCCAGTGCTATTGCCCTATGCCGCCGGCCCTTATAGTGCCGCTTTTCCTCCTCTGCAGAACCAGCCGCCCTATTGAGCACCCCAAATCAGGGGCACCACCCAGGGTTTATACGTACACCACCCTATAAATAACAGGTATAAATACTCATTTAAGTTCTATTAAACTCGTTCCAGAAACCTAAAAAGCCGAGCTAAGTACAGACAATGGCAATGCCTTGGGCACCCACTACAGTAAAATGCTCGAATGGGTCCTGCAAAAGCCGCCCCCCTGAGTGCGTGATTCACCCTAACCTTAACCCAGTGTTCTTATGCTAGCAATGGATTTCAGAGGCCCGAAAAGGGTCCGCGCTGTTCAAAAGCCCATGCCCGAAATTTTGCATCCCGAAGATGCAATCGTGAAGGTGATGCGCACCTGTATTTGCGGGTCTGACCTGCACCTGTACAACGGCAACGTGCCGGACACCCGCGTGGGCATGACGTTTGGACACGAGTTCATCGGCGAGATTGTGGAAATCGGCTCCGAGGTGACCAATGTAAAAATCGGCGACCGGGTGATGGTGCCGTTCAACATTGCCTGCGGGCGCTGTATTTTCTGTAAGCAGGGCATGTTTGGCAACTGCCACGAATCCAACTCTGAGGCCACGGCCGTGGGCGGCTTCTTAGGGTATGCTCACACGGGGGGCGGCCACAACGGTGGCCAGGCCGAGTACGCGCGGGTGCCCTACGCCAACTTCGGACCCACAGTAATTCCGGCCGGCATGGACCTCGACGATGCCGTGCTGCTCACCGACATCACTCCAACCGGCTACCAGGCCGCCGAAATGGCGGGCATTCAGCCCGGCGATACGGTGGTGGTGTTTGGCGCGGGCCCGGTGGGCATCATGGCGGCACGGTGCTGCTGGCTGTTCGGCGCGGGCCGCGTCATTATTATCGATAAAGAAGACTACCGGCTCGAATTCGCCAAGAACTTCGCCAAGTGCGAAGCCTACAACTTCGAAAGCGACATGGAAGACCCGGTTATGTTCCTCAAAAAGATAACCGACTGGATTGGCCCCGACGCCTGCATCGACGCCGTGGGCGCCGAAGCCGCCGGCAACACCATGCAAACCATTACCGGGCGCAAGCTGCTGCTGCAGGCCGGCTCGGCCACGGCGCTGCACTGGGCCATCAACTCGGTGCGCAAAGGCGGCGTTATCTCCATTGTGGGCGTATACGGCCCCACCGACAACCTCGTCCCCATTGGCAACGTGCTCAACAAGGGCCTCACCATTCGGGCCAACCAGGCCTCGGTGAAGCGCCACCTGCCCCGCCTGATTGACCACGTCATGAACGGAATCCTCAAACCAAGCGAGCTGATAACGCACCGCATCCCCCTCGAGGAAGTGGCCGACGGCTACCGCATTTTCTCGGCCAAGCTTGACAACTGCATCAAGCCCGTGCTCATCCCTCCAACCGCTAATAGCTAAGTCGCGCACCATGGAAAAGACCGCAAAAGATTTTGCCCACATCCCCGGCTGGGGCATCGATGCCGACCCCAAAAACGAACCCACCTACCCAAACCGGCACCGGACCGGCGAGGAACACGACGGCCGCTCTTGGGTACGCCCCACCCAACAGGTCATTCAGGAGGAGGTGCTGCACTCCATCGAGCGCCCCGACTACACGGCCGTGGTCGGCAACTCGGTGCCACCTTCCGGCCTGAGCGGCATGATTCGGCGCTTCGCCTTCAAGTACAGCGAAAACAGCTACCTGCACTGGCTGCCGCTGCTAATGGCCGACAAGGTGAATGTGGTGGAAGGCATTTTGGATGACTTCGCCCACGGCACCGTGCCCAATATTTTTGCCGAAAAGGGTTACAAAGCCCAGTGGAAATACGACAAAAAAAGCCTGATACTGAAGATGGCCACCCTGGCGGCCGTGGTGGGCGGCACCGTGGTGCTACTGAGCCAGAACAACGGCAAGCGCCGCCCTTCCAGCCAGGCCCGCTACAAAAGGAATCCGCAGTGGAGCTAAACGCGGAGGCCCTTCCGTGGGGGCTGTGCTGCCGGCACGCGCGCATCCAGTGAGAAGGGCCACAAAGAGCATCACAACAAAAAGCCCCCTGAACGATGGTTCAGCGGGCTTTTTGTTGGTGATGTTATTTGGGTCGGGGTGGCAGGATTCGAACCTACGGCCTCGTCGTCCCGAACGACGCGCGCTACCGGGCTGCGCTACACCCCGAAGGCAGGCCGATGGGGCGGCCTGTTTCTATTTCCAATTTAGCGGCCGAAAAAAGCCTCCGAACCCGTAAGTTCGGAGGCTTCTGAGAGCGGCTGCTCTTCCGTCGGAGTGGCAGGATTCGAACCTACGACCTCCAGCACCCCATGCTGGCGCGATACCAGGCTACGCTACACCCCGATTGGTATTGGAGCGACAAAGGTAAGCGCTTTTTGGTGTTTGGTGCAAGCTGAGGGCAAATAAAGTTTGTTGACTTCTCAAAGCCGGCATCCTTGGCACGTGCCTTGCTCAACCGTAGGCGCTTACGAGTCTGAGAATTTATTAGCTTTACGCTAGCAATTTTAAACTCGTCCATTCGTATACTGAATTATGAAACATCTATTACTCCTTCTACTCGCTGGCCTGCTGCTGCCGGCCGCCGCTTGGGCTCAGGGAACGCCGGCACCTGCTGCCACTCCCGCCGCTGCCCCCGTCCCCGAATCTGCGCAGGAGGCCATCCTGCCCAGCGGCGTAGTGGCTGCTCCGGCTAAAGCCGCTGCTACCGCTCCCGTTGTCAACGCCTCGCGCATCGCACCTGCTCCCGAGACGCCCGCAGCTAACCCCAACGCCATCAAGATAAAGGCCGAAGCTGCGGCGGGCCACCTCACGGTGAAGACTGATAACCCCGGCCCTACCCGCGTGGAAGTAACCGACGTGGGCGGCCGGCCCGTGATTACTCACACCATGATGAACGGCCAGACCGCCGCGGTGCTCAACGTGAGCCAGCTACCGGCTGGCGCCTACATCGTGCATTGCACCGCCTACGAAAAAACCGGTACCCGCCGGGTTATGATTGGGCAATAGGCCAGAAGCCTAACCTGAGTAACTCGGGTGCTCCTTCCAAGTGGTATACCCCAATAAAAAAAGCGCCCCCACAACTGCTGCCGGGGCGCTTTTTTATTGGAGCGCAAGGAACAAGCCTAATTGCAACCGGGGCTTAGCCCAAGGGCTCGAGCAGGTCCCACTTATTGCCGTACAGGTCTTCGAAGACGGCGACGTGGCCATAGGCTTCGCTGCGGGGCGTTTCGAGGAAGCGGAGGCCACGGGCCTGCAGTGCGGGATAGTCGCGCCAGAAGTCTTCGGTGTGCAGAAACAGCCAGACGCGGCCGGCCCCTTGCTGCCCTACGCCGCGCTTTTCCTCGTCGGTTTTGGCTTCGGCCAGCAGCAGGCCACAGCCGGCGGGGCCGGGCGGCGCTACCACCACCCAGCGCTTGCCCTCACCCATATCCTGGTCAGCGGCCAGGGCAAAGCCCAGTACGTTAGTGTAGAAGGCAATGGCCTCATCGTAGTTGCGCACGAGGAGGGTAACGTGGGCTAGGCGTTGGTTCATTCGGTGAGATTGCGAAATGGTGAGCTAGTGAGTTTAATAGTCAACTGGTGCAGTTGCGGTCAGCTGAAGGTCAACTCACTAGCTCACCATAACCACTATTACGCTTCCTCCGTTTGCAGCTGGCGTTCGTACAGTGCCCTGTACAGGCCGTTGGCATCGGCCATCAGGGCCTCGTGGGTACCGTGCTGCACTATCACGCCGTCGTCGAGCACCAGGATTTCATCGGCCAGCTTCACCGAGCTCACGCGGTGCGAGATAATGAGGCTGGTTCGCTGGGCCATGATGCGCTGCAGGCTGCCCAGGATGGCATTCTCGGTCTTGGTGTCCACGGCCGAGAGCGAGTCGTCCAGAATCAGGATTTTGGGCTCTTTCACCAAAGCGCGGGCCATGCTCACGCGCTGCTTCTGGCCGCCGGAAAGGGTGATGCCCCGCTCCCCTACTTTGGTGTCGAAGCCCTCCGGAAACGCCAGGATGTTCTCGTACACATCGGCATCCTTGGCCGCTTGCAGCATGCGGGCCTCGTTGGGCTGGTCGAGGCCGAAATTGATGTTGTTGCGGATGGAATCGGAGAACAGGAATACGTCCTGCGGCACGTAGCCAATTTGGCCGCGCAGGGCCTGCAGCGAATAATCCCGCACATCGGTATCGTCGACGCGGATGCCGCCGGCCGATACGTCGTACAAGCGGCAAAGCAGCGCTGCTACCGTGCTTTTGCCCGAGCCGGTGTTGCCGATAACGGCCAGCGTCTGGCCCGGCCGCACGCGGAAGCTCACGTCTCTCAGTGCCTGAATGCCGGTATCGGGGTAGGTGAAGGAAACGTGGTCAAACACAATGTCGCCCACCAGCTCGCGCTGCACGTTCTGGCGCGAAACGATGTCGGTTTTCTGGTCCAGAAACTCATTAATCCGAGCCTGCGATGCCTCGGCCCGCTGCACCAACGACGACGTCCAGCCCAACGCCGTCACGGGCCAGGTCAGCAGGTTCACGTAAATCAGGAACTCGGCGATGGTGCCCGTGGTGATGGTGCCCCGGATGACTTCCTGGCCGCCCACCCACACCGTGATGAGCGTGCTTAGCCCAATGAGGAACAGGATGAGCGGGAAGAACAGCGAGTTGACGAAGTTCAGACTCAGCGACTTTTCCTTGTACTCGTTGCTGGCTGCGGCAAACTGCGCGTGCGAATCGGCTTCCCGCACAAAGGACTTGAGCACCCGAATGCCCGAAAAGGCTTCCTGCACAAAGGTGGTCATGCCGGACAGAGCCTTCTGAATCTCGTCGGACTTTCGCTCGATTAAGTTATTGACGTAGAAAATACTGACCGACAAAATGGGCAGCGGCAGCAGGGTGTAAATCGTCAGCTTCACATTCACGATGAGCATGAGCGGCACGATGAGCAGGAACAGCAGCACCAGTTGCAAGAAATACATGATGGCCGGCCCGAGGTACATGCGCACCCGGCTCACGTCCTCGGAAATGCGCGACATCAAGTCGCCGGTGCTGTGGCGGCGGTAGAAGCTGAGCGGCAGCGACTGGTAGTGCTGATAAATCTGGTTCTTCTGGTCGTTTTCGATGTGCCGCGACATCACGATGAGCGTCTGGCGCATGAAGAACAGAAAGATGCCGCGCAGCAGCGCCAGCACGATAATCAGCACGCCGTAAAACAGCACGTTGCGCCCAAACAGCTGGTACACGCTGCTCTGGGCCTGGGTGCCGGCGTAGAGGTGGTAGAGGTCGATGCCTTCGTTCACTAAATCGAAGGCGTAGCGCACCAGTTGAGCCGGAAAAATGGCCAGCAAGGTGCTCAGCGCCACGAAAAGCACCCCGGCAAGGAAGTGCCATTTGTAGCGAAAGATGAAGGGGTTAACGGCGGAAAGTGCGCGCACAGGCTGGGTGGGAAAGAGGCCGGTATGGGAAAATAGGGGTACTTTTGCGGCCTGAAAGAGAAGTCAGAACACCATACCGCTGGCCGAAAAGTACCTTACTGGCTTCGTTGAGCTAATTCAATTGCTTACGCAGCAAAGATGCTTCGCGGCGCGCGGCATGACGGGCCGGCTTCTCCGTATAAGAACCTAACAAAGTTACGCCACACTCTTCCCAACCCTAAATTCCCACCACTTTCAATTACCCCCACATGATTGAAGCCCAAACCCTGGCTCCCGAAGCCATATTCGGTCAGATTGCCGAACACCAGCACGAGCAGGTCGTGTTTTGCCACGACCACGAGACGGGCCTGAAGGCCATTATCGGCATCCACAATACCGTGCTGGGCCCGGCCCTGGGCGGCACCCGCATGTGGCACTACGCCAGCGACATGGAAGCGCTGAACGACGTGCTCCGCCTATCGCGTGGCATGACCTACAAAGCGGCTATCTCGGGCCTGAACCTGGGCGGCGGCAAGGCCGTCATCATCGGCGATGCGAAAACCCTGAAGACCGAAGCGCTGCTGCGCAAGTTTGGGCGCTTTGTGAAGAACCTGAACGGCAAGTACATCACCGCCGAGGACGTGAACATGACCACCAAGGACATGGAGTACATCCGCATGGAAACCAAGCACGTAGCAGGCCTGCCCGAGAGCATGGGCGGCTCCGGCGACCCCTCGCCGGTGACGGCCTTCGGCACGTACATGGGCATGAAAGCCGCCGCCAAAAAGGCGTTCGGCTCGGATAGCCTCAAAGACAAGCGCATTGGCGTGCAGGGCGTGGGCCACGTGGGCACCTACCTGCTCGAATACCTGCAGAAAGAAGGCGCCAAGCTCATCGTGACCGACTACTACGAGGACCGGGCCCTGGAAGCCGCCGCCCGCTTCGGCGCCACGGCCGTGGGCCTAGAGGAGATTTATGACCAGCAGATGGACATCTACTCGCCGTGCGCGCTGGGAGCTACCCTCAACGACGAAACCATTCCGCGCCTGAAGTGCCAGGTAGTGGCCGGCTGCGCTAATAACCAGCTCAAGGTAGAAAACCAGCACGGCCCCGAACTGGTCCGCCGCGGCATCGTGTACGCCCCCGACTTCCTCATCAACGCGGGCGGCCTTATTAATGTATATTCCGAGGTGGTAGGCACCAGCCGCCAGGGCGCCCTCACCCAAACCGAAAAAATTTACGACTACACCCTCCAGGTTTTGGCGAAAGCCGAAGAAGAAGGCACGCACCCCCAGGCCGCCGCTATCAAGCAGGCCAAGGAGCGCATCGCCAGCGTGGGCAAGGTGAAGTCGACTTACTAGAGTCACGTCATGCTGAGCGCAGCCGAAGCATCTCTACTGCAATGCTAATCATAGTTAGCTCAACGAAGCGGGAGAGATGCTTCGGCTGCGCTCAGCATGACCTGCTTTTTTGCCTACTGATTCCCTAATACTGATTACCAGACCAATATGCTCAACCGCCGCCTCCTTCGTATCAAAGTCATGCAGTCCCTTTACTCCTACCACCAGGCGGTGGGAGCCGACTTGCTGCTGGCACAGGACCGCATTGCGGCTGCTTTTGAGCCCGACCTGACGGCCAAAGAAGCGCCGGACCGGCGCCTGCTGGAAGGCCAGCGCAAGCTGGGCGAAGCCCAACTGCGCGAGTGGTACAAGACGGGAGTCCAGCCCGAAAAGACCGACGACAAAGCCGTGGATGCGGCCCTAACCGATGCCATCGGCTACTTCGAAGCCCAGGTCAAGAAAGACGCGGCCTTCTTCGGGGGCCAGCTGCTGGCCGGTGCCGAAAGCATTCACGACCAGTACCTGCACTTGCTCAACTTGCCCGCGGCCCTGCTGGGCGTGATTGAGGAAGAGCAAAGCCGCGAGGAACGCCGCCGCCTGGGCCCCCGCGAGGACGCCCTGGATGCCAACCGCCTGCACCAGAACGCGGCCATTGCCAAGCTCATGGCCAACGAGCAGCTCCAGGACCTGACCATCCGGCGCAAGCTGGCCTGGGAGGGCGCCGAGGAAGTAGAAGCCCTGCGTGCTGCCTGGCAGGAAATGAAGGCCGACGGCCCACTACGCGAGTACCTGGCGGCCAAGCCGACCGATGCCCCTGAGCTGGACTACGATGCAGACATGGAAATCCTGCGTACCCTTTACAAGGACTACGTATTCAAAGGCGAAGCCCTGCCGCGCCAGCTCGAATCCGACGACCTAAACTGGGAGGAAAACCGCCCCATCGTGCGCAACCTGGTGCTCAAGACCCTGAAGATGCTGCCCCACGCGGCCGACGAAAAGCAGGAGCTGATGAACCTGTCGGCCAACTGGGCCGACGACCGGGAATTTGCCGAGACGCTGTACAAGCAGACCCTGGTGGAAGACGACAAAATGGAGAAGCTCATTGCCGGCTCCGTGCAAAACTGGGACGTGGAACGGGTGGCACTGCTAGATAAAATTATCCTGAAAATGGCCCTCACCGAAATGCAACTCTTTCGGGGCATTCCTGTGAAAGTTACTATCAATGAATACATTGAAATTAGCAAACTTTACAGCACGCCGAAGAGTAAGCAATTTGTAAACGGTATTCTGGATAAGCTGGCGCAGGATTTGGCGGCCAGTGGCGACATTCGCAAATCGGGCCGGGGGCTACTCGACAACCAGTAGCCGGCGGCCGGGCCTGGGCACGGACGAGCCCGCGGCGGATTGGATGGCGTTGGCCACCTTTGTATCTACTGACGCGTTTTTCCGTACTCAAGCCCGAACTTTCTCCCACCTTTCTTCCTCATTCCGACGACCATGGCCAGCAAAACCACCACCGGCATCCTGTGCTTCGCGGGCGGCGCCCTCACCGGCGCAGCCCTTGGCTTGCTCTATGCCCCCGAAACCGGCACCGAAACCCGCTCCTGGCTCAGCTACCAGTTGGAGAAATACCGCTCCGTGCTCGCCGACCTCACCGACAGCCTGGTAACCAGCCGCGAAGCCGCCGCTGGCCCCTCCTCGGCTAAAAGCGAAGGCCAGCGCGTCATTTCCGACGCCAAATCCAAAGCTGAGCAGTTGCTCGGCGACGTTGACCAACTCATCAACCAAATCAACTCCCGCAAGGGCGCTTAATTTTAACCGAGTGACTGAGCGGCTGAGTGCCCGAGTGAGCTGACGAACCATGAGTCGTTTGGCCCTCCCACTCAGGTACTCAGCCGCTCAGTCACTCCAAAAAGAATGCACTTAGTAACCCTTATTCCCGGCGACGGCATTGGCCCCGAAATCACCAAGGCAGTCACCGACATTTTTGCCGCGGCGCAGGTGCCCGTGCAATGGGAAGAGCAGAACGCCGGCCAGACCACGTTCGACCAATCCGGCGAATTGATTCCGACCTCGCTGCTCAAGTCGCTCGAAAAGAATAAGGTGGCCCTCAAAGGCCCAATTACCACGCCGGTGGGTAAAGGCTTCCGCAGCATCAACGTGACGCTGCGCCAGAAGTATGACCTCTACCAGAACGTGCGCCCCAGCAAAACCACCGCGGGCATCAAGACGCGGTACGAAGGCATCGACCTGGTGCTGTTCCGCGAAAACACCGAGGGCCTGTATTCGGGCCTGGAAGTATACGACGAGCGCCTGGGCATTGCCGACTCCTTCAACCGCATCACGGTGGCGGGCTCCCGCAAAATCTGCCGCGCGGCCTTTGCCTACGCTGCCAAGCACGGCCGCAAAAAGGTGACCCTGGCCCACAAAGCCAACATCCTGAAAATGGCGGGCACGCTGATGCTCAACGCCTGCAAAGAAGCCGCCACCGAGTTTCCGCAGATTGTGTTCGAAGATAAAATCATCGACAACATGTGCATGCAGCTCGTGAACAAGCCCGAGCAGTTCGACGTGGTGGTGACGACCAACCTGTTTGGCGACATCCTCTCCGACCTGTGCGCCGGCCTGGTGGGCGGCCTGGGCGTGGTGGCCGGCGCCAACATCGGCGATGACATGGCCGTGTTTGAGGCCGTGCACGGCTCGGCGCCCGACATTGCCGGCCAAGGCAAAGCCAACCCCACCGCCCTGCTGCGCTCGGCGCTGATGATGCTGCACTACCTCGGCGAGCATGCCAAGGCCGACCAGATTGAGCGCGCCTTGGAAAGCACCCTGCTGCACCCGGAAGAGTGCACCGGTGACCTCGGCGGCAACGCCAGCACCAGCCAATTCGCCCAGCACATCATCGCCAAGCTGTAGCAGTACCACTGCGAGGTGCCCGCGGCCGCCCGCTAAAGGCGCGACTGCGGGCACTCTCCTGTACAACAGCTTGTTGCTGAAGGCATCCAATCACTACTAAGTTCATTATTGAAACGTGCCGCGGCGCGTTTTTCCTTGCATGAAATACCAGATTATCCTTGCTGCAGCTCTGCTGCTGACGGCCTGCAACCGCGACAAAACCGCTGAAGTAGGCACCGAAGGCATGAACGCCGCGGCCAACGCTGCTTCCGATGCGGCGGCCAACCCCACGATTGACAACCCCAACGTGGTGAGCGAAAACGAAGCCCCCAACCCCAACGCGCCGGTGATGAAATTCACGGAGGCAGAGTTCGACTTCGGCGACATCAAGGCCGATAGCAAAGTGCACCATACCTTCACCTTCACCAACACCGGCAAGTCGCCGCTGCTGATTGAAGACGCCACCGCCTCCTGCGGGTGCACCACGCCCAGCTGGACCAAGGCCCCCGTACTCCCCGGCGGCCAGGGCACCATGGAAGTGCAGTTTGATAGCCGCGGCAAGCACGGCATCATCAGCAAGCAGGTAGCAGTGCGGGCCAATACCCAGCCCAACATCACCACCATTCTCATCAAAGGCAACGTGCTCGACGCTGCCAAAGGTGCCAACCCCCTCTAGCCCAATTCTCTCACCGCCATGTTGTTGACCTTATTACTGCAAGCCGCCGGAGGAATGGATTTCACCCAGCTACTCTTTCCGATTGCCATTGGCCTGGTGGTGTATTTCTTCATGATTCGGCCCCAGCAGAAGCGCGCGGCCGATGCCAAGGCCTTCCGCCAGTCCCTGGCCAAAGGGTCGCGCATTGTCACCATCGGGGGCCTGCACGGGCTGGTGGTTGACCTAACCGACGACACCGTAGTGGTAGAAGTGGACCGCGGCACCAAGCTGCGCTTTGACCGGTCGGCTATTGCGCGGGAAGTGGGCAACAAGACCAGCTCAGGTAACGACGGCGTGGCCACCACCTAGCTATGGACGGGCCGCTGAACCGGGCGGGCCGGCTGGTGAGCTGGTTTGTGCGCCCTTTCGCAGGCCAGGAGCCCAGTTTCTACCGGGCCATAACAGCGTGCCTCCTCGCGGCGGGGGTCTTCTGGCAGATGAACGCCTTAAACAAGACCTACACCACCCGGCTGAACCTGCCGCTGGCGTGGCACTACGACTCCGTGCACTACGTGCCGCTGCGCCCGCTGCCGGAAGCCCTGCCGGTATCTGTCACGGGGCAGGGCTGGCGCTTGCTGCGGGCCAACCTGGGCTGGGGCACCCACCCCGCCGATTTGCGCCCCGTGCCGCTGCCCGGTACCCGCTACCTGCCCGCCGATGCCTGGCGGCGCGGCCTGCAGCTTGCACTGGAAGGCCTGCAAGTGAACGAGTGGGCCGGCGATACCCTGCGCCTCACTTTTGACCGCTATGCCACCCGCCGGCTCGCACTTGGGCTGCCCTCAGATTCGGCCCGGCGCTATATGGCACAGTTCGCTCCGGCCACGGTTACCTTTCGGGGGCCCGCCAGCCTGGTCAATGCACTGCCCGACCCCTACCCCGTGGCCGTCAACTCCAACGACAGCCGCGACGAGGAAATCGAAATACCGCTGCACACGCCGGCGAGGATACGCGCTTCCGCTTCGGTAGTCCGTCTCCGCCTTTTGCCGCGCACCTCGCCCCCCACGCGGGGCCGGCACCGCCGCTCCACCTCACCCACTCATTGAGTTTTATGCTGCGCATTGGGATTACGGGCGGCATCGGCTCGGGCAAGAGCATTGTTAGCCGCTTGTTTCAGGCACTGGGGGTGCCTATTTACGATGCCGACTCCCGGGCCCGGTGGCTGATGGAAAACGACGCGGAACTGCGCCAGCAACTGAGCGCCGCCTTTGGCCCCGATACCTACGATGTCAACGGCCGCCTCAACCGCCCCGTGCTGGCCGGCACCGTGTTTCGCAACCCCGCCCTGCTGGCTCAGCTCAACGCCTTGGTGCACCCCCACGTGGGCACCGATTTTGAGAGCTGGGCCACGGCCCAGCAGCACGCCGGCCACGCCTACGTGCTCAAGGAAGCCGCGCTGCTCTTCGAAGCCGGCTCTTACAAGCAGCTCGACCGCATCATTACGGTGTATGCGCCGCTGGCCGTGCGTGCCGCCCGGGTGCTCCGCCGCGACCCGCACCGCACAGCCGCCGACGTGGAGGCCATCATGGGCAAGCAGCTCAGCGAAGAAGAGAAGGTAGCCCGCGCCGACTACGTGCTGACGAACGACGACGTGCAGCCGCTGCTGCCGCAGGTGCTGGCCCTGCACGCCGCGTTCGGCGGCGCCGCGCCGGCATAAAAAAGGCTGCCTCTTTCGAAACAGCCTCCTTCGCGGGGTAGCCTACGCCACTACCTTCTGGGTTTCGGAATTAGAGTTTGCCGGAATAATCTTCCAGGGTGTCAATCACCTTGAGCAACTGGGGCACGGCCAGGGAGTAGTAAATCTTGGTGCCAATCTTACTCGATTTCAATACACCCCGGTCTTTGAGGGTGATGAGGTGCTGCGAGGCAATGGCCTGGGGAAGGTCGAGAGCCTGGTAAATATCAGTTACGGACATTTGGCTGTCTTTGCCCTTGGTCTTGCCGAGCAAATCAACGATAGCCAACCGTTTGGGGTGCGAGAGAACCTTGAGCATAGCCGCGGCACGGTCCAACTGTTGCGCTTCTACACGCGAATGCAATGGTTTCATGGGTGAAAAGAAAAAAGGGAAATGAAAGAGTAATGATGTAAGGGTAGATATGAAAGGGTATAATAAGAACAATACGTTCGCGTTCCTGTGGTAGTTCCTTAGTATGGTGCAAATCAGGCAGAAATAGTTCACTTAGTTCATCGATACTTAAGTATTCACTCTTTCGGTTTGTAGCAAAAGTGCAATTTTTAGGCCGCGCCCGCCGTACGGTTTTTGCCTACCTTCGCGTTCCTGCTTTTATTGGCAGGCATTCTTTTGCCCAACTCCCCGATGCTTGACCTGCTGACCAAATTTGAAAACAAACGCCCGGAAATTGTTTTTGAATGGAAAGATTCGGAGACCGATGCCGAAGGCTGGGTAGTCATCAATTCCCTGCGCGGCGGGGCGGCCGGTGGGGGCACGCGCATGCGCAAGGGCCTGGACAAGCGGGAAGTTGAGAGCTTGGCTAAAACGATGGAAGTAAAATTCACGGTGTCGGGGCCGGCAATTGGAGGGGCAAAGTCGGGCATCAATTTCGACCCGCAGGACCCGCGCAAGCGGGGCGTATTGGAGCGGTGGTACCGGGCAGTAATCCCCTTGCTGAAGAACTATTATGGCACTGGGGGTGACCTTAATATTGACGAAATACACGAGGTTATTCCCATCACCGAGGAGTACGGCCTTTGGCACCCTCAGGAGGGAGTTGTCACGGGGCATTACAACGCCACCGAACCTCAAAAAATACAGAAACTGGGGCAGCTCCGGCAGGGCGTGGTAAAAGTGGTAGAAGACGCCAGTTTTTCTCCAAACCTGGCGCGTAAATACACCGTGGCCGACCTCATCACTGGCTACGGCGTGGCCGAGGCCGTGCGCCACTACTACCGCCTCTGGGCGGGCACCGATGTGCACGGGCAGCGTGCCATCGTGCAGGGCTGGGGCAACGTGGGGGCCGCCGCGGCCTACTACCTGGCCGAGCGAGGCGCCCGCATCGTGGGCATCATTGACCGGTCGGGCGGGCTGCTCAACCCCGAGGGCTTCGGCTTGGAAGAAATCCGGGCACTACTCCTTGCACGCCAAGGCAATACGTTAACCGCAGACAACTTGCTTTCGTTCGATGAGGTTAACGAGAAGATTTGGTCCATCGGGGCCGAAATATTTATCCCGGCGGCGTCGTCGCGCCTGGTGGCCCGGGAGCAAGTAGAGCGGCTGCTCGCCGGCGGCCTGCAGGTGATAAGCTGCGGGGCCAACGTGCCCTTTGCCGACCCAGAGATTTTCTTCGGCCCCACCGGTGAATATGCCGACCAACACACGGCCGTCATTCCCGATTTCATTGCTAACTGCGGCATGGCGCGGGTGTTTGCCTACCTCATGGAAACCGGGGCCGAAATCACCGACCAAGCCATCTTTGCCGATACCTCGCGCATCATCGGGGCCGCCCTGGAGCGCACGCACCAGGAAAACAATCAGCCCACTGGCATCGCCCAGCGCTCCTTCGAAATGGCATTGCGCCAGCTGGTATAACCTTCCTTCTACCCTTCCAACAAGTAAGTCTGTTTTGTTGAACGGGCCCCTTGCGCTGACGGCTCTGCTTCCCTGGCCGGGGGAGCCGCCACCACTCAATTAGCTCAACGGGAGTGGATAACGCGGCTGGCTTACCGAGTCAAAATGCTTTTGCCGGCGCGCGTTTTTATTTGGTGGCAATTGGTTATCTTTGACGCCCTACTTTTCGTCGCCCCTTTCTCGGGGCGATTTTGTTTTGGAAGGAATTCCCACTGAATTTATGTCTACTCTGAAAAAAGCAAAAACCAGCAAGACCAAGGTCTCCGACGACTTGCTGAATGCCGGCAGCGGCAAGACCATTAAGCAGCCCAACGTCAACGACGACAAGCTGACCACCATCACCGAGATGCGGCAGCAGGCCAACGGCGAGCCCGCCATGGCCGTGGAAGACGAGCAACGCCTGCGCAAAGCTTTCGTTGACAAAGACTGGAACGAAATCAAAATCGCCGACAGCTGGCAGATTTTTAAGGTGATGGCGGAGTTCGTGGAGGGCTTCGAGAAGATGTCTAAAATCGGGCCCTGCGTCAGCATCTTTGGCTCGGCGCGCACCAAGCCCGAAAATCCCTACTACCAGATGGCCGAAGAGATAGCGGCCAAGCTGGTGCGCCACGGCTACGGCGTTATCACGGGCGGTGGCCCCGGCATCATGGAAGCCGGCAACAAAGGCGCCCGCTCGGAAGGCGGCAAGTCGGTGGGCCTCAATATTGAGTTGCCCTTCGAGCAAACGCACAACATCTACATCGACCAGGACAAGTGCATCGACTTCGATTACTTCTTTGTGCGCAAGGTGATGTTTGTAAAGTATGCCCAGGCGTTTGTGGGCATGCCCGGCGGCTTCGGCACCCTCGACGAACTGTTTGAGGCCATGACGCTGATTCAAACCAAGAAAATCAGCCGCTTCCCCATCGTGCTGGTGGGCTCGGCCTATTGGAATGGCCTGTTTAAGTGGGTGCACGACGTGATGCTGCTCGAGGAAAAGAATATCTCGGCCGAGGACATGAACCTGGTGCAGATTGTGGATGACGCCAGCGAGGCGGTAAAAATCATCGACGACTTCTACCACAAGTACCTGCTGTCGCCGAACTTCTAAGGCACTTGCCAGTTTGCAAGCAAGAGGAAAGCCGAGCCGCGAGGTTCGGCTTTTTTGTGGACTGATTCGCCACTTTTGCTAGCCGATACCGCTGCCATGCCCGTTCCAAGTACCGCTGCCGAATACGACTACCTCATTGTGGGCGGTGGGGCAGCGGGCCTGAGCCTGGCCTATCACCTGGCGCAAGAGCCTCGTCTGGCCCACAAGAAGGTCCTGCTGATTGAGCCAGAGGCCAAGGATCAGAACGACCGTACCTGGTCTTATTGGGCTGATACGCCGATGGTATTTGACGGCATTGCGGCCCACGAATGGCGCCAGATAGCCTTCCGCAGTCCAGGCTTCGAGAAAGTAATCGACTTGGGCAATTACCGTTACCGCATGATTCGGGGGATGGACTACTACCAGTTCGTTCGCCAGGCCCTGACAGAAAAAAGCCAGTTTACCTTAATGCGGGGCGCCGTGACAAGGCTTGAAAATACGGATGACGGCGTTCGCGTCAGCAGCAGTGCGGGTGAGTTCACGGCGCGCTACGGCTTTGATAGCCGGCCCCCCACCATCGCGCAAGACCCGAGCAGGCACCGCTACCTGTTGCAGCACTTTGTGGGCTGGGAAGTGGAAACGGCAGCCGACATATTTGACCCAGCCACGGTGGAATTCATGGACTTTCGGGGCGAGCAGCACCAGGAAGCACGCTTCATGTATGTGCTGCCCTTCACGTCGCGCAGGGCACTGGTAGAGTACACGTTATTCTCAGGCAAACCGCTGCCCAAAGCGGAATACGAAGCGGCCATCCGGCAGTATCTGGAGGAGACTTTGGGCTTGAAAGACTACAGCATTGTGGCCGAAGAAGTGGGGGCCATCCCCATGACTGACCACCCGCTGCCAGCCCGAAGCGGGCCGCACATCATCAACCTGGGCACGCGCGGCGGGCGCGCCAAGCCCAGCACGGGCTACGCGTTCAAGCGCATTCAGCAGCAGTCGGCCCGGCTGGTGGCGGCCCTGGCCAGCACTGGCCACCCGCCCGCCGACCCAACGGGCGACAAGTGGCAGTTCCGCCTCTTCGACACGCTGCTGCTGGATATTATGCAGCGGCGGGGCGAAACCACCCGCGACATTTTCCGGCAGCTATTCGAGCGCAACCCCGTGGAGCGCATCTTCCGCTTCCTGGACGAAACCACCTCGTGGGCCGACAACCTGCGGGTGATGAATTCGGTGACGCCGGGGCCGTTTATGTGCTCCATCGCGCAGGTCCTGCGCGGCAAGCCCGGCATGAGGAATGAGGAATGAGGAATGAGGAATGAGGAAGTTCGACCACTTTAGCTCAATTCTTCATTCCTCATTCTTCATTAAGCAAAGCATATTGCCGGCGGTTGTTCCAGCCACTCGCGGGCGGCCTGCACCGTGGCGGTAGAAATGGGCCGTAGCTGTGGCTCAGGCTCCGAGAGGTTGAGCAGGTAGCCCGTTAGCTCCGGCAGATTATCGAGGTCGTGAGTGCTGCAGAGCACGGTCTTGCCCTGTTCTTTGGCCCAACTGTGCACGAGGCCGAATACCTGACGGCGGTAGTACACGTCGAGCTGCTGGGTGGGCTCGTCAAGCAGGTACACTTGGGCATCCTGCAGGCTGAGTTGAGCCAGCCACACCAGCTGCTGCTCACCACCAGAAAGCTCGGTGAAGTCCCGCTGGGCCAGATGCGCTACCCCTACGCGCTGCAAAGCCGCATCGGCCAGGGCATAATCGGCGGTGGCGTAGGCGCTTAGCAGGCCGTGGTGGCGGTAGCGGCCCATCACCACCAATTCCCGCGCTGAGATAGAGAAATCGACGCGGCCACGCTGCGGCAAATAGCCCAATAACCCGGCTGCGGCGGCCCGGCGCAGGCCACGCACTTCCTGCCCAAACAGCCGGACGCTGCCCTGATAGGGCAGCTGGCCCGTGAGCACCCGGAACAGCGTGGTTTTGCCGCTGCCATTGTGGCCTACGATGGCCACGAAGGCGGGCGCGGGCAGGCACAAAAAAAGGTTGCGGACCAGCACCCTTCCGGGGTAGCCCGCAACCAGATTTTCCGCGCTAAGCGCAGGGGTTATGAATGTTGAATTAGGAGATATGAGTTTCGAGGATGAATCACCATTCAACTCATAACTCATAATTCAAACCTCATAATTGATTCTAGTACTCGTCCTCGTTGAACATGAAGTCTTCCTTGGTCGGGTAGTCGGGCCATACTTCCTCGATGTTTTCGTAGGGCTGGCCGTCGTCTTCCAAGGCTTGCAAGTTCTCAACCACTTCCATGGGCGCACCCGAGCGGATAGAAAAGTCAATCAGTTCGTCTTTGGTGGCGGGCCAGGGAGCATCTTCCAAGTAGGAAGCGAGTTCGAGTGTCCAATACATAGTGAGGAGGATAAAAAAAGGTTGGCGAAGGTAACAGTTTCCTGCGAAAATGCAAGCCGGGTTTTGCGCTGAAAACGACAACGAAAAACCCGGGGCAAGGTTTAGCCAGCGGTTTGGGCTTGCTGGCTGAATAAGGCAATTAAGTCGTTTTTTGTGCGAATCTTGCGCTCAAACGACCGGATTTTGGTTTGCAGCATCTGGCGAAAGGCGTCGTTGGCGGCGCTAGGGCTGAGCTTGTCGAGGTTATCGCGCAGTACTTCCAGCTCCTGCTGGTCGTCTTTGAGCAGCTCGCGCAGGGTGCTGGCCCGGAAGCGGGCGCGCTCGGCGGGCGAGGTGGCAGGCTCGCCGCCCACGCGTTTGCGCAGATGGTATTCGAGGGCGCTCAACTCAAAAATCTTGTCGCAGGCCACCATAAAGCGCTGCCAGATGCGGTCTGATTCCTCGCCGCGCACGGTGCCCACCTGCTTCCATTCGGCTTGCAGGGCCTTGGCCTGGTGAATGGCTTCCTGCGGGGGAATATTCATCAGGGCCTCGGCGCGTTCGGCCAGGGCCCGCTTGCGGGCGAGCAGTTCATCGGGCGAGGCCGGCGCACCGGGGCTGCCGGCGCTGGCTTGCTGGGCCGCGATGTGCACCTTGAGCCGCTCAAAGAAATGGTTGTTGGCGGCCCGGAAGCGCGTCCACAACTCGGAGGCCTGCTTCTTGGGCAGGGTGCCATTCACTTCGCGCCAGGCCTGCTGCAGCTGCTTGAGCTGGCGCGAGGTGGTTTCGAACTGGTCGGAGTTCTTTAGGTTTTCGGCTTGCTGAATGAGCTCGCGGTAGCGGTTCTGCACCCGGTTGGTCATCGCCTTCTTGTCGGACTGGAAGGCTTTGCGGCGGTCGAAGAACTCTTGGATGGCCGTCTGAAATCGGGTTTCCAGCTCGTCGGTCATGGCCTTGTCCACGGGGCCGGTCTTGAGCCAGCCCTGGCGCAGGTCCTTCACTTTCTCGCTGGCCGATATCCACTCCACGCTGTCGCGCAGGGCTTCGGCTTCGTGAATGAAGCCAATCTTGGTAGCCAGGTTTTTCTCCCGGTTGCGGGCCACGGTCACGGAAATGGATTCCTCGGCTTCGGTCAGGCGGCGCTGCAAGGCGGCAAAGTCGCCGAGGCCATCGTAGGTCAGCAGCTGCTCTTTCAGGTGCAGGGCCTTCATCAGAAACGAGCCTTTGTTGTCGCTCGCCTCCATTTTGGCCAGCAGCGCGTCGACTTTGGCGCGCAGGGCTTCGAACCGCTGCGCAAAGTAGAGCAGCGCGGCATCGTCCGATTCTTTGACCAGGCCTATTTGGCGGGCGGGCTGGCCCAGCACTGGGCGCAGCCACACGCCGCCGGCTTCCACGTAGCCGTAGCGCTTGGCTTCGGCCAGCAAGGGGTCGGTTGGTTCCATACTAAAATTAAGCTCGTGGGTAGGAGTGTAGAATACGTGTGTGCAGCTGAAACGTGGAACAGGAAGGAATTACAAGTTTACGGTAAAAAGGTGATGATGCGATGTACAAATCCGGGAACGCCGCCGAATGCCGCACCCACCCGCTGCGGTCGCCTGGGCTAGACGGGGCAAAACCAGTGGGCCCGGGTATGGCCCACAAGCCCCGGCTGTCGTTCTTTGCGTCTTCAATCCGTCCATTAGCCCTTTTTCAGCCTTTCCCATGAGTGACCAGACCATCATCTTCAGCATGGCCGGCGTAAGTAAAATTTACCCGCCCCAAAAGCAAGTACTTAAGAATATTTATCTCTCGTTTTTCTACGGCGCCAAAATCGGCGTGCTGGGCCTGAACGGCTCGGGCAAGTCGAGTTTGCTGAAAATCATTGCTGGGGTCGACAAGCAGTTTCAGGGCGAAGTGGTGTTTTCGCCGGGCTACTCGGTGGGCTACCTCGAGCAGGAGCCCCTGCTCGACCCCACCAAAACGGTGCGCGAAGTGGTGGAAGAAGGCGTGGCCGAAACGGTGGCCATGCTGAAGGAATTCGACGAAATCAACGAAGCCTTCGGGGCCGAAGACGCCGACTTCGACAAGCTGCTCGACCGCCAGGGCAAGGTGCAGGAGCGTCTGGACCAGCTCGACGCCTGGAACCTCGACTCCAAGCTGGAGCGCGCCATGGACGCGCTGCGCACCCCGGCTCAGGAAGCCATCATCGGCAACCTCTCCGGCGGTGAGAAGCGCCGCGTGGCCCTGTGCCGCCTGCTGCTGCAAGAACCCGACGTGCTGCTGCTCGACGAACCCACCAACCACCTCGACGCCGAAAGCGTGCTCTGGCTCGAGCAGCACCTGCAGCAATACAAAGGCACGGTCATCGCCGTGACCCACGACCGGTACTTCCTCGACAACGTGGCCGGCTGGATTCTGGAGCTTGACCGCGGCTCGGGCATTCCGTGGAAGGGCAACTACTCCAGCTGGCTGGAGCAAAAAACCGACCGCATGGCCCGCGAGGAAAACACCGAAAGCAAGCGCATGAAAACCCTGCAGCGCGAGCTGGACTGGGTGCGGATGTCGCCCAAAGCCCGGCAGTCCAAAGGCAAAGCCCGCCTGGCCAACTACGACAAGCTGGCCAGCGAAGAAGCCAAAGACAAGGAGCAGAAGCTGGAGCTGTTCATCCCTGATGGCCCGCGCCTGGGTGCCCAGGTTATTGAAGCCGAGGGCATCACCAAAGCGTTTGGCGACAAGCTGCTGTTTGAAAACCTGAGCTTCTCGCTGCCCCAGGGCGGCATTGTGGGCATCATCGGGCCCAACGGTGCGGGCAAAACCACGCTGTTCCGCCTCATCACCCACCAGCTAGAGCCCGACGCAGGCACCTTTGAAGTGGGCCCCACGGTGCAGACGGCGTACATCGACCAGCAGCACGACACGCTGGACCCGAACAAGACGGTGTTCGACACCATCACGGGCGGCACCGAAACCATGCTGCTGGCCGGCCGTCCGGTGAACTCCCGCGCCTACGTGAGCAAGTTCAACTTTGGCGGCGGCGACCAGGAGAAGAAGGTCGGCATGCTATCGGGCGGCGAGAAAAACCGCGTGCACCTGGCCATGACCCTGAAGCAAGGCGCCAACCTACTGCTGCTTGACGAACCTACCAACGACCTGGACGTGAACGCCATTCGCGCGCTGGAAGATGCCCTGGAGAACTTTGCCGGCTGCGCCGTCATCATCAGCCACGACCGCTGGTTCCTGGACCGGCTGGCCACGCACATTCTGGCTTTCGAAGGCGATTCGGAGGTGGTGTGGTTCGAGGGCAACTTTACGGACTACGAGGAAGCCAAGCGCAAACGCCTCGGCGATGTCGAGCCAAAGCGGGTACGCTATAAGAAATTGAGCTAAATGCTCACGGCTACTTAGCCGAACATAAAAAAGCCGCCTCAGATTGAGGCGGCTTTTTTATGTTCGGCTGATTTTTAATTAGTTGCGACGATTGCCGCCCATGAAGATGCTGACGTAGTACAGCAGCGTGGCCAGCGAGCTAATGGCAGCCACCACGTAGGTCATAGCGGCCCACCACAGAGCATCTTTGGCCATGGCGTGCTCTTGAGCCGTTACCACGCCGCGCTTGTCCATCCAGGCCAGGGCCCGGCGCGAGGCATCGAACTCTACCGGCAGCGTGACAAACGAAAAGAGCGTGGTGAGCGAGAACAGCGCAATGCCCACGCCCAGCGGAATCAGGCTGCGGTTAATCATCACCACGCCGGCCAGCAGTATCCAGGGCATCCAGGTGGACACGGCACTCAGGGCCGGCACCATGGCCGAGCGAAACTGGAGCATGGAGTAGGCCGTGGCGTGTTGCACGGCGTGGCCACATTCGTGGGCCGCAATGGCGGCCGCGGCGGCACTGCGCTCGGCGTACACGCCCTCGCTCAGGTTCACGGTTTTATCGGTGGGGTTGTAATGATCGGTAAGTCGGCCCTGGGTGCTGATGATGCGCACATCGGTAATGCCGTGGTCGGCGAGCATCAGCTCCGCAACTTGGGCGCCCGACAGGTTGGATTTCAGCCCAACCTGGGCGTATTGCTTGAACTTGCTTCGCAGCCGCCACTGAATGCCGAAGCTAACCAGCATGAGCAGAATGAGAAGGAGATACATGGGTGTTGGTGTGTTGAGAGTTAGGGTTGTTGGTTGCGGCGAGCTACTACAAACAAATTTGAGCTGAATTGGGCTATTTAACGACGGCACTTTGCTGCAAGCCAGCACGCTGCGCCACGCGTTCTACGAGCCCAGAATCCGCTCGACGATGCGGGAGGTGCTATAGCCCGGTACCAGCGGCACGGTCAGTACTTGCCCGCCTCTATTTAACACGGATTCGTGGCCCACAATTCCGTCAATAGCGTAGTCGTCGCCCTTCACCAGCACGTCGGGCTGCACCAGCTCAATCAGGGCCAGCGGCGTGGGCTCGCCAAACAATACTACGGCATCGACAAAGGCCAACGAGGCCAGAATACGAGCCCGCGCCTCTTCGTCCTGAATGGGCCGCCCGGGCTTGAGGGCTCCCACCGAGGCATCCGTATTAAGGCCGACGACCAGGGCGTCGCCCAGGTGCCGGGCGTGTTCCAGGTAATCGACGTGGCCCAGGTGCAGCAAGTCGAAGCAGCCGTTGGTGAACACCACTTTGCAGCCCTGCGCCCGCCAGTTGGCCAGCGCAGCAGGCAGGGCCTCCCGGGTCATTATTTTGTCTTTCGTCCACATGGCACGCTGGGTTTCTTTAGGAATGGCACATTGGACGGTGCATTATTGGCAATTACTCATTGTTTGTTGTCAATGGTTCATCCGCCAACGCTTCTGCCTCGGTTAATATATTGCCCTTATCAGTAGCGGCCACCGCAACAAAGCTGATGCCACCCATCACGACGACCAATAGTGTCTGGGCGCCGTGCACCACCAGCGCATAGGCAATGCCGGCCTCCTTGCTCACCCCATATGCCAGCAATATGCCCTGCACCATAACGTGAAACGGCCCGATGCCGCCCGCCACGGGTGCCGCCATGCCAAAGGCCCCGAAAGTGAGCACCGCAAGCCCTGCCCTCATGTCAAGGCTGTAGGTTTCGGGGAAGCAGAAAAAGGCGAGGTAATCCATCAGGTAGTACACCAGCCAGGTAAAAAGCGTATGCAGCAGGAAAACGGCCTTGCGCTCCATCTTCAAAATACTAAAAACCCCTGCCAGCAAGCCTTTTATAAATAGTATTGCCTTATTAAAAAAGGCATTTTGCCGTAGCCGCTCCAAGTTGCGAAATAGGGCATAGCCCACCATCAGAAGCAGTATGCCCCCGACCACGGCGGCAATCAGCAGGGGCGTACGGTTGCGGGCAAGGGTATCGTATTGTCCCCCCAGTAGTTGCTTGGTCACAAAATCCCAGAAGGTGTTGAAGTCCAATAGCAATATGCTTCCGAGCAGCCCTAAGAGGACGACTACGTCAATCACGCGCTCGGTCACAACGGTACCCAAGGCCACCTGAACTGGTACGCCGCTCGTGCGCCGCAACACGGAGCATCGGATGACCTCGCCCATGCGCGGGAGCACCAGATTGGCTAAGTAACCAACCATCATGGCATGGTACACAGACCAGTAGGGCGCGGGGGTCTGCGAAGCCTTGAGCTGCATTTGCCACCGGTAGGCGCGGCTCAAATAGCCCAACACCGAGAGCGTCATGGTCAAAGCCAGCCAGAAGTAGTTGGCCGTAGCGATGTAGTGGCCGATGCGCGATAGATCTTGCCCCCGTACTGCATACCACATCAGCGCCACCGAGATACTCAGCAGCAACGCGTATTTAAAGGTTGTGAGAAAGGTCTTCAATAGAATAGAACTATAAGGATGGCCAATTACTGCATATCAATAATTGACAAAGGTAAACGGCCACAGCGTCCTCGCTCAGGCCTCTACTACCACGTTGTCGATAAGCCGCACCCCACCCAGGTGGGCTGCCAGGCACAGCACCACGGCCCGGCCGGCCACGTACGCTTCCAACGGCTGCAGCGTCTGCGCATCGGCGACCTCAAAGTATTCGGGGGTAACCAGGGGCTCGCGCGTCAGGGCCGCTTCTGCTTCGGCGCGCACTTGGGCGGGGGGCACACCTTGCCGCACCTGCTCGGCCGCGGCGGCCAGTACTTTGTGCAGCAGGGGCGCGGCGGCGCGGGAGGCTGGGTCCAGCCGGCGGTTGCGGGAAGACATGGCCAGCCCGTCGGCCTCTCGAATGGTGGGGCAGGCCAGGATTTCCAGGTCAAAGGACAGGTCGGCGACCAGCTGACGAATCACGGCTACCTGCTGCCAATCTTTCTGACCGAAATAAGCGCGGTGGGGGCGCGCCATATGAAAAAGTTTGCTCACCACCGTGGCCACCCCGTTGAAATGACCAGGCCGGTGCGCCCCCTCCATAACCCGCTCCAGGGCTCCAAAGTCGAACCGGAGCACGGTGGGCTGGGGGTACATTTCAGCCACCGAAGGGACAAAGAGTGCCGTGCAGCCGGCCGGTATCAGCAGGGCCGCGTCGGCCTCGGGCACGCGGGGGTACAGCCGGAAATCCTCGGCATTGTTGAACTGCGTGGGGTTGACGAAAATGCTGGCAATCACCTCGTCGCATTCGGAGCGGGCGGCTTGTACTAGCTGAAGGTGGCCGTCGTGCAGGGCGCCCATGGTGGGCACCAGGCCCACCCGTTGGCCGGCCTGGCGAGCTTGTTCCGTGTAAGCTTGCAACCCGGCGGCGGTAGTAAGTATCTGCATAAAAGAGGAAGGCAACTGGAAGGGCCCCCAAAGTAGGTTTTATTGATTTTCCGCTCAAAATTGTTTAATTTTGTGCACCCATAGTATGGCCTTGTCCCATTCTCTTCAATAATCCCTTATGTCGAAGCTACGAATCCTTTACGCGGCCACCGAAATTGACCCGTTTCTGCAGACCACGAAAGTGGCTGAAATGCTGCGTCGGCTCCCCGCCAGCATGCAGGAGATGGGATGCGAAATCCGCATTTTCGTACCACGTTTTGGCATTATCAACGAGCGCAAAAACCGGTTGCACGAAGTAGTGCGCCTCTCGGGCATCAATATTGCCGTGGGGGACGATGAGAAGCCTTTGGTTATCAAAGTCGCTTCTATCCCGACGGCCAAGCTGCAGGTTTACTTTATCGACAACGAAGATTATTTCCATCGCAAGTCGGCCCTGGTCGACAAAAACGACAAGTTTTACGCCGACAACGACGAGCGCGCCATTTTCTTCTGCAAAGGTGTGCTCGAGACGGTAAAGAAATTGGGCTGGTCGCCCAACATCGTGCATTGCAGCGACTGGATGACGGGCCTGATTCCGCTCTACCTGAAAACCACCTACAAGAAAGACCCGGTGTTCAAGGATGCCAAGTCGGTGTTTTCGATTTATAATAACGAATTCTCGGACAAGTTTGAGGGCAACATCCTGGAGAAAGCCAAGATGCTGGACATCGACGACCAGATGCTGGCCTCGCTCAAAACGGCAGATTTTAGCGGGTTCATCAAAATGGGCATGGAATATGCCGACAGTGTGGTGCGGTCCGACGAGGACTTCAGCGACAACATGAACGGCATGTTTACCGAATACGCCCTGCACAACCGGCTCAGCCAGGTAGCCACCGACGAAAATCTGCATTCTTCTTACCTAGCGCTTTACAATGAATTGGCTAACTAGCCGCAGTGCTCCCATCGTGGCTTTGGCCGCCCTGGCCCTGGCCGGCTGCGACAAAGGCACTGACTTGAACGTGGACCTGCCCGATACCACGTCTATCAGCACCGAGTATACCGAGTACAAGGACCCGCTCCTAGATGTAGCCACCGTGCGCATCGCCCCGGTCCAAACCCTCAAAACTGACCATTACCTGGTAGGCCGGCTGACCGATAACGTCGCCGGCACGACCGAGGCGCGTGCTTTCCTGAACGTCGTGACCGGCAGCGCCAACGATTCGCTGCCGGCCAAGCTGACGACGCCCGTGCTCGATTCCGTGGTGCTGGTCATGGGCTTTGACAACGTGAACGGCAGCGCTACGACGCCCGCTCGCTTCGATGTCTCTAGCCTGCAGGCCCCGCTGGATGAGCGCCAGGCCTATAACAGTGAGTCTGTTACGCCTATTGGTGCGGCATTGGGCCAGAACCTGGCTAGCCGCCTCGACCGCACCGTGCAGGTGGTAACGGATACCACCACGAAGCCCGCCACCACGAAGACTGTGGCCGACCAAACGCTCCGTTTGGTCATGCTGCGCGCGGCGGCCGTTGCAGCCCCATTTGCGCCAGCTCCTGCGGTTGCTTCCCCGTTCTTCACCGACTTCTTTGCGAAGCTGCGCAGTGCTGGCACCAGCTTCACGCAGACGCGGCTCGACGGCTTGCTGAAAGGCTTGGCCATTGAGCCAAGCGCCGGCTATTCGTCGGGCATTGTCAGCTTTGGGCGGTCGTACAACGCCCGGCTGGCTTTCTTTTTTCACGATGATGCCGTTGCGGCGCCTGTGCCCCCCAAGCGTCGGCACTGGAATTCGTATTCGGTATTTCTCGGGCCGGTCTTCAGCAGTGCCGGTGGAGCCGCGGCCAGCGACCCGCGCTACTACACCAGCCTAAAGAATAATCTGACGGGTACTCCGCTCAGTGCCCTTTCCGACGCCACGCAGGCCGTAACCGCTATTACCCTAAACGGCAATAGCTATGTCCAGGAGGGCATCGGCCTCGGTACCCGCGTGACGTTTAAAGGCTTGGACAAATTACTTATTACCCCGGGCCTGACCATCAACCGGGCCGAGTTGCGAGCACCGATAAAGCCATTTAGCAACTCGCTTTACCCCAATCCTCAGTACCTCTATGCATTGGAGGTAGATGCAAACAATAAGGTACTGCAGCGCACGGTTAACTTTCTGCCCTCCGACCGGGTGGTGCAGGCAGATGGCACCAATCAGCTGGGGATAAGCAACCCAACCGTCGGTAATCTGGTAGACGCTGGCACCACACAGCCTTATTACAATCTATTAATCACCAGCTATTTGCAGGCATACCTAGCAAATAAACTGGAGGGCCAACCCACTTCGTTGGTACTCGTGCCGAACATTCGCACGTCAACTGCGTTGTCGCTAAACAGAGCAGTACTCGACGCAGCGAACATTAGCTTGCGCGTTTACTATTCCAAGCGGTAACCCGAGGCTGGTGTTTCGTATAAGGAGCCATCATCCAGCCTCTTTTCATCATTCTTTCGAATACTTAACCCCTTCCTGCCATGTGCGGCATTGTTGCTTATTTGGGCCATCGTGAGGCCTGCCCCATTATCCTTAAAGGATTGCATCGCCTCGAATACCGTGGCTACGACTCAGCTGGTGTTGCCTTGCTCAACGGTGAGTTGAATGTTTATAAGAAGAAGGGTAAAGTTAGTGATTTAGAGGGATTTATTGCACAAAAAGACACGCATGCTAATGTTGGCATGGGCCACACGCGTTGGGCTACGCACGGCGAGCCCAACGACGAGAATGCCCACCCGCATTACTCTACATCGCAGCGAATTGCCATCATTCACAATGGTATTATTGAGAACTACGCGGCGCTGAAAACGCACCTGCAGAAGCAAGGGCACACGTTCCATTCCGACACCGACACGGAAGTATTTGTCAACCTGATTGAGGAAATCCAGAAGCAGAACGCGTGCTCTCTGGAAGAAGCTGTCCGCCTGGCTCTGCACGAAGTAGTGGGGGCTTACGCTATTGTGGTACTCAGCAAGGATGCTCCTAATCAGCTTATTGCCGCTCGGAAAGGTTCGCCGATGGTGATTGGCATCGGCGAAGGCGAGTTCTTCATTGCTTCTGATGCTACCCCCATTATCGAGTATACCAACGAAGTGGTGTACGTGAACGACTACGAAATCGTGGTTATCCGCGATGGGCAGTTGGAAATCCGTAGCAAGGAAGATGTGAGCCAGACGCCCTACATCCAGAAGCTGGCGATGGAGCTGGACAGCATCGAGAAAGGTGGCTACGAGCACTTCATGCTGAAGGAAATTTTCGAGCAGCCGCGTTCCATTTTGGACTCCATGCGCGGGCGCTTGGAACTGGAAGCTGGCCACTTGAACATGGGCGGCATCCGAGCCTACGAGCAAAAATTTGTGAATGCCCAGCGCATCATCATCGTGGCCTGCGGTACCTCGTGGCACGCCGGCTTGGTGGCCGAATACCTGATTGAGGACTTGGCTCGCATTCCAGTGGAAGTGGAATATGCGTCGGAATTCCGCTACCGCAATCCCATCATCACCGAGCGTGACATTGTGATTGCCATTTCGCAAAGCGGCGAAACGGCCGATACGCTGGCGGCTATTGAGCTGGCGAAGAGCAAGGGCGCTACCATTTTTGGCGTGTGCAACGTGGTGGGCAGCAGCATTGCCCGTGCCACAGATGCCGGTGCATATACCCACGCCGGCCCCGAAATTGGGGTAGCTTCTACGAAGGCCTTTACCGCCCAGGTGACGGTGCTGACGCTGCTGGCCATGATTATGGGCCAGAAGCGCGGCACCATCACCGACACCAAGCTGCGCGAGCTGATGGTGGAGCTGGATACCATTCCTTCCAAGGTTGAGAAAGCCTTGGAGCTTGACACTGAGATTCAGGCCATTGCTGAAATTTTCAAGGATGCGACCAACTTCCTCTACTTAGGCCGGGGCTATAACTTCCCCGTGGCACTGGAAGGTGCGTTGAAGCTCAAGGAAATCAGCTACATCCATGCCGAAGGCTACCCAGCCGCGGAGATGAAGCACGGCCCGATTGCGCTCATCGACGAGAACATGCCCATTGTGGTAATTGCCACCCGCGATAGCTCATATGAGAAGGTGGTGAGCAACATCCAAGAGGTGAAGGCTCGCAAAGGCCGCATCATTGCCGTGGTGAGCGAGGGCGACACGGTAATTCCCGCTATGGCCGAGTTTGTAATTGAAGTGCCTCACACCAGCGAAATCCTGATGCCCCTGGTATCGGTGGTGCCGCTGCAGTTGCTGAGCTACCACATTGCGGTGCTACGCGGTTGCAACGTCGACCAGCCACGTAACCTGGCGAAGTCGGTAACGGTAGAATAGTTTTTGTTGATTGGCTAGGCCCATGATACTATTGCTTAAATCAGGCATTTAAGCAATAGTATCATGGGTCTTTTCATGCGCGCACTACACCGTTACCGGACACTGCTGATTACGCTTGGGCTAGTTTTGGTTGTGTTGCCTTTTGTGGGGCTGGCTCTTTATAATCATCCCTCGCTTGATGATTATCTGGATGCAGTTACGGTAAAAGAGTTGGGGTTTTGGCGGGCTCAAAAGCACTTTTACCTCACTCACACCGGCCGCTACACCACCACCGTGCTGCTGGCTTTGCTTAACCCCTTGCTGTATAGTCGGCTGGAAGGCCACTGGTGGTGGGTCGCCTTGTTTTTTATCTTCGGCACATTACTCGTGTTACGATTTGGCCTTAGCGAATTATTAGGGCTAACAGGCAAGGCGGGTTGGATAACAGCAGCATCCTTCCTGAGTTTGTGGTTGGCCTATGCGCCCGGGCAGGCTGAAGGATTGTATTGGTTTACGGGAGCTTACACTTATATAATGGCAGTGTGGCTCTTGCTCTTGTGGGTGGTGGTGCTGAATCGGTATGCGAAAGCTCGCCTGTCCAACAATGGAGCTTGGCGCTGGCTTGTGGCGTTGGTTGCGCTAACCCTGGCTGTAGCGGGCACAATCGAACCCGTTGCGCTGCCTTTTTTAATGGCCTTGGTAATGGCAGCGCTTGCTAGCTGGCGTCTGAAACAGGGACGGGTGGTGTGGCTGCTGGCCGGACTGGCGGCGGTGGGATGCCTGGTTTCGTTCTCGGCGCCAGGCAATTTTGCGCGCATCGCGAGCATGGGAGGCCAGTTCGGATTTCTGAAAACGCTGTGCTATTCGGCAGCTACTACCGGCTACCTGCTGCTCACGTGGGTGGGCAACCCCGTCCTGCTGGCACTATCCGCGCTGCTGCTTCCCGCGATGGACAGAATAGCTCAACAGCGTAACCAGCTGGCAGTGCAGTGCTTGTCGCGGATTCCCGCGGGGCTACTGGCGATGGGGCTGGCTGGGCTAATGACGCTGGCGAGTTGCCCAGCTTATTATGCAAGCGGCACGGGGCTACCCCTGAGAGCCCGCACAACGCTGTACCTTTTATTTCTGCTCGGTTGGTTTGCGGTATTACTGACGTGGTGCTGCAGGCAAGCGCGCTCAGGCTTACCCTCGCCTATACTTAGGGCGCTGGTTACGGGACGGCTCGCTCCGCTGTGGACTGCGATGCTAGTACTTTTCTTTTTCGCCGACTACAACGTGCAAACCCGCGCGACGATGCTGGGCCAGGGCAGCAACAACGTGATACGGGCCTACCGCCAGTGGCTGGACGGCGAAGCCGCCGGCTATGACGCCGAACTTCGCGCCCGATACCAGACGCTGCAGAGTGGAGCCCCGGTGGTAACCATCCGACCCTTAGCCTACCGGCCTGACTTACTGTACAGCTTCGATATAGTTGGAACAGACAACCCGGAATTCTTAAAGGGTTATGCCCAATACTTCGGCACGAAGCAAGTCATCTCGGAAGTAGCGGCCCATTGACGCGGGAAAAGGTTTCCGGACGCAGTTGATGCTTAAGGGCGCAAAATCGAGCCTTCTCGACCACTCTATATTGCAAAGAGCTCCCCGCGCAACGCCTGCCGCTTCAGTAGGGGGCAGATTTTGTAGCGTTCGTCGTGGGTATCGTTCCATAGGGCTTCTAGTACTGCGTAGACCCGTTCAACCCCTATGGCATTAGCCCAGGCGAAAGGGCCTTTGGGGTAATTGGTGCCTAGCTTCATGCCCAAGTCCACATCTTGCGTGGTGGCGGTGCCCTCCTGCACGGTGTAGCAGGCTTCGTTTATAATCATGCATACGACGCGCGGGGTTACCAGCCCAACTCGGTCTTCCACCACGCGGTAGTCGGTGCCAAGGGCCGCGCACACTTCGGCTAGCTTGGCGGCATCGTCGTTGTCGGAGAGGGTAATCTCCAGCAGAGAACGGTTCAGCAGGGTGGGCAAGCCGCAGAAACCGAAACCAGAAAGCTGGGGGCGGCGGGAGTACATCGCCGATGTGGTTGCCTCCTGGAAAAGCGGTAAGGCCGTTGGTCGCGCCAATAGAAAAGGGGAAGTTGGGCTACTGAAGTTGAACACGACATTGGCAGCGGCTACGGCGGCCCGGCCACGTTCCTGAAAATCCTGGGCGGGAGTCGCGTTACTGTCGGAAGGAGTTTCCAGGAAGGTGTACATGTGTGCCGGGCCAAACTTCGCGCGGAACTCCGCTTCTACGTGGTTGCCGTCGAGGACCAGGATGTGCATGGTTTCGGTTGTTACTTTGGCACCAAAGATACCCTAACCTTTTCCGCTCATGCCCCACCAGATTATCCTTACCGACCAGGCCCCGGCGCCGATTGGTCCTTACTCGCAAGCCGTACGCGCCGGCAATACCGTGTACGTTTCGGGCCAGATACCCCTAGATGCCGCCGGGCTCTTGGTTGATGGCGATGTAGCCGCGCAAACCCATCAGGTGCTAAAAAACCTCACAGCCGTACTGGCCGCCGCCGGCCTGGGCCTGACCGATGTAGTGAAGTGCAGCATCTTCGTGAAAGACCTGGGCAACTTCGCCACCATCAACCAAGTGTACGGGTCTTATTTTGACGATGCCACGGCCCCAGCCCGCGAAACGGTAGAGGTGAGCCGCTTGCCCCGCGACGTGGACGTGGAAATTTCCTGCATTGCCGTCGGCGCATAAGAAATAATCCGGGTACAGCCGCCTTTCTACACCCGCTCCGCTCACCCACTCTCTCGTCACATGAAAGAACTTGGCCTTGGCTTGCTCATTATTGGACTGATTTCGCTGGCATTGCCGCTCATCAACCCCAACGTGCACTATGTCTTTCTTACGTGGATTGAGCAGTGGGGCCCGACAGTAGCCTGGGGTATTCGAGGCGGCATCACCCTCGTGGGGCTCGTGCTCTGGCTTGGATTGAGAAACCGCGACTAAGAGCACAGCAGCATTCACCGTGCCGCAAATCACCAGTTGGCGCTGAGAAGCAATTACTGATAAACAATTGGTTAAGGCCGAGCATAGGTTATGCTCGGCCTTAACCAATTGTCATTTAAGGGCGTAGTCATGGTCAGCCCCTTCCTCAGCACAATTGCGGCTTGTTTGGATGCGGGCACCCACCCGCGCCATTTCGTTCTGGCCATGGCTTCGCTACTTCCTACTCACCCCCTGCACTCCCCAGCCGACCTTGATACTTTGCTGGCCGCCATCGGCGATGCTCGCGTGGTATTGCTCGGCGAAGCGTCGCACGGCACGCACGAGTATTACACTTGGCGCACGGCGTTGAGCAAGCGGCTGATTCAAGAGAAGGGGTTTCAGTTTATTGCCGTGGAAGGCGACTGGCCCGACTGCTTCGAGGTAAACGCCGCCATTAAGCAGGAGCAGATGGCGCACGGCTCGGCCGCCAAGCTGCTCCAAACCTTCAACCGCTGGCCCACCTGGATGTGGGGCAACTGGGAAATTGCGGCGCTGGTGGAGTGGCTGCACCGCCACAACCAGGCCCAGCCCATGGAGCGCCGCGTGGGCTTCTACGGCTTGGATGTGTACAGCCTCTGGGAGTCGTTGGAAGCTGTGCTCCACTACGTGGAGAAGCAAGGCGATGGGGCCGTTACCGCCGCGCGCCGCGCCTTTCGCTGCTTTGAGCCCTACAGCACCGACCCGCAGGAATACGCCCGGGCCGTCGCTTTCGTGTCGGAAGACTGCCAGGACGAAGTAATTGCGGTGCTCAGGGCCTTGCGCCACCAAGCACAAGAGCGCCAGCCCGCCAACCTGCCCGAACGCGAGCAAGCCTTCGGGGCCGAACAGAATGCCTTGGTGGCCGTGAACGCCGAGCGCTACTACAAGGCGATGATACGCGGCGGCGGCGCCTCCTGGAACGTGCGCGACACGCACATGATGGAAACCCTGACCCGCCTGCTCCACCTGCACGGGCCCAACAGCAAGGCCATCATTTGGGCCCACAATACGCACATCGGCGATGCCCGCTACACCGACATGCGCCGCGAAGACATGGTGAACATCGGCCAACTGACCCGCGAGCAACTGGGCCGCGAGCAGGTATTCAGCGTCGGCTTTGGCTCCTACCAGGGCAGCGTGGTAGCGGGCAAGGCCTGGGGGGCGCCGCTCGAAAACATGCCGGTACCGGCCGCCATCCGCAACTCCTGGGAAGAGCAATTGCACCGCCAGCTGAAAGGAGCCAACGGCCTGCTGCTTTCATCAGAACTAAAGCAGGAAACGGGGCTGCGGCAGTCGCAGGGCCACCGGGCCATTGGCGTGGTGTACCGGCCCCAACTTGAGCAGTTTGGCAACTACGTGCCCTCGGTCATTCCCGAACGCTACGACGCCTTTCTATTCCTGGATCACACCAAGGCGCTGCACCCGCTGGCGATTCATCCCGAGGAAAAAGGGCCACCAGACCTGTACCCGTGGGGCGAGTAAGGCCTCTCGGGGGTTATGCGCCCTCCCGGCAACAGCCCGAAACGGTTCGTGACGCCGTGCTTCGCGCTACTCACTACTGGCGTTACCTTTGCGGCGCGCTTCGGCCTACGGAGCGCGCTTTTTTTGCGTTATGACTGAGAGAGAAGTTCGGGTGCGTTTTGCACCGTCGCCCACGGGGCCGCTGCACATTGGTGGGGTCCGCACGGCACTTTACAACTATTTGTTGGCCCGCAAGCTCGGCGGCAAGATGTTGCTCCGCATCGAGGATACCGACCAGAACCGCTTCGTGCCCGGCGCCGAGAATTACATTCTGGAAGCCCTGGCCTGGTGCGGCGTCGTGATTGACGAAGGCGTGGGCCCCGGCGGCCCGCACGCGCCCTACCGCCAGAGCGAGCGCAAGCCCATGTACAAGCAGTACGCCGACCAGCTCATTGCCAGCGGCCACGCCTACTATGCCTTCGACACGCCCGAGGAGCTCGACACCATGCGCGCCCGCCTGCAGGCCGCCAAGGTGCCCAACCCGCAGTACAACAGCATCACACGCGCCCAAATGCGCAACTCCCTCACCCTGCCCGAGGACGAGGTGAAGCAGCTGCTCGACAGCGGCGCGCAATACGTGATTCGCCTGAAGGTGCCGCGCAAGGAAGAAGTGCGGTTCCAGGACCTGATTCGGGGCTGGGTGGTGGTGCATTCCTCAGCCATTGACGACAAGGTGCTGATGAAGTCGGACGGCATGCCGACCTACCACTTGGCCAACATCGTGGATGACCATTTGATGGAAATTTCGCACGTCATCCGCGGCGAAGAATGGCTGCCCTCGGCGCCGCTACACGTGCTGCTGTACCGCTACCTGGGCTGGGAAAGCACCATGCCGCAGTTTGCCCACCTGCCGCTGCTGCTCAAGCCCGACGGCACCGGCAAGCTCAGCAAGCGCGACGGCGACAAGCTGGGATTCCCGGTATTCCCATTGGAATGGCACGGCCTCGACGGCGAAACCGGCGAGCCCACCGTGAGCCGCGGCTACCGCGAAGACGGCTACCTGCCCGAAGCCTTCATCAACTTCCTGGCTTTCCTGGGCTGGAACCCCGGCTCGCAGCAGGAGATTTTCTCGATGGACGAGCTGATTGCGTCCTTCAGCATCGAGCGGGTGAGCAAGTCGCCGGCCCGCTTCGACCAGAACAAGGTGAAGTGGTACAATGAGCACTACCTGCGCGCCAAGTCCGACGCGGAGCTGGCGTCCTACCTGCTCACGGCCCTGGCCGAGCATGGCATTGCCTGCGACCAGGCCAAGGCCGAGCAAATTGTGAGCGTGATGAAGGAGCGGGTGAGCTTCCCCAAAGACTTCTGGCAGGAGGCCAAATACTTCTTCCAGGCCCCGGATAGCTACGACGAGCAGGTCATCAGCAAGAAGTGGAACCCGCAGGTAGCCGCCGCCCTCACGGCCTATGCCGAGGCCCTGGCCGGCACTGCCGAGGCCACCGCCGAAGGCCTCAAAGCACTGTTCAACCAAACGATGGAAACCCAGGGCCTCAAGCCTGGGCAGGTGCTGCAGGCCCTCCGCGTAGCCGTGACCGGCGCCGGCGCCGGACCCGACTTGTTCGAAACCCTCGCTATTCTGGGCACTGGCGAAGTGGCCGTGCGCCTGCGCGCTGCGGTAGCCAAGTTGGGCTAGCCGGCAATTCAGCAAAACACAAAAAAGCCCTGGACTAAAGTCCAGGGCTTTTTTGTGTTTTTCACAAAGCATACCCTGATTTTCAATATTTTATAAACCCGTAAGGCAGCGCTTCTTTCCTTGAAAATTCCAACACCGGTAAGCTTCCATTTAGCCTCATTCCAGACGGGGTCTGGCAAACAACCACAAGGCTTTAACCAAGCACGCATTTTGACTAAGGAAAATTTGAGGCCCTCAAAGGCAGGCCCCACTTTTTGTGCAGAATCACCGCGAATTCCACAAAATAGGCTCAGGCAAGGCGTGGGCTATACGCCTTCCTGGATATAATTCTTTAGATTATGGAATAGCTTATTTTGAAATAAAATTCAATGCAATGTTCGCTAATACAAATTTTACCTCCGCAGTACTTATCTTTACTTTGTAAAAAGTTTAGGTTTTCCTCATTAATTATTACTATAGTTATATTTTAAAAACCGACAGCTTGTTACAAAAGCTTCCTCCACTCACTACCCCGACTAATTAAGCCCGGATGCTGCCGCGGCAGAAAAAAGGATAATAATAGTTTAACACGCAATAAAAACCTTTCAACCCCATGAGGAAATTCTTTACTCTCCTTTTCGCTCTTTTCATTAGTCTGCCGTTTGCTGGATATAGCCAATGCTCCGGACGCTACAATTTCACTTACCCTTCGGGCAGCAGTACCACTACTACCTCCACAAACAATGGTTCTGGCGTTGCAACGGGGACCTATTGCCCACCTCCCATCGGCTCTTCTACCGCGCAGGTCATAACAGTCTATTCGCAAGCCTCCAGCACCGTTACCCTGACGAATGACGTTGACAATACTTCTATCGCAAAATTAATACCTGCGGGAACATCCGTCACATTCGATGTTACTGCCTCTGATACACCGATTACTTATACGTTAAGCAGCTACATCGCCTGCCAGAATAACAAGCCGGAAATCTTCACGCTGACGCTCGCGCCAACGCTGACGCTGGCTTCGTCGGCTACATCGGTGTGCTCGGGTGATGGCGTAACGCTGACGGCGACCGGCGCTACCGCCGGTACTGCCTACACTTTTACGGCCCCCGGCGGCTTCTCTCAAACTAGTACGACTGGTTCCATAACAGTATTTCCCACTGCCACAACCACATACAAGGTTTCGGCACAAACGAGTTGTGGGCCCAACACGCAGCAGCAAATCACGGTTATTACACCCACGCTGACGGCTTCGAGCAGCCCTTCGGGGTTGATTTGCCCGGGCACGGCAGTGATACTTTCCGCAGCCAGCAACATCGCCGGAACTATTTTTACTTTTAAAGATAGCAATGGTAATGCCATTCCCAACAGCTCGCCCACTACGGCTACAGTTACGCCTGCCAGTTCTACGACCTACACGGTAACGACGAATAACCCTTCTGGCTGCGCAAGCACTGCTTCGACAAGTATTCCGGTGACGATAACCGCCCCGGTTGTTACGGTTAGCCCAACCTCGCTTACTACCACGCGCAACACACCCTTCACGCTCACTGCCTCATCTAATTACCCCGGCGCAACCTTTCAGTGGACAAGCAACGACACGGGCCAAACCTACGCGGCGGGCGCCACGCTCACAACATCGGTTCCCGGCCCCCAGTCGTCCTACACCTTCACCGTGACGGCCACTGCTGGTGCGTGCTCGGCCTCCAATAGCGTCGTGGTTACCCTTTCCAACCCACTGCCCGTCCAGCTGGCGGCTTTTTCGGCCCGCCGCCAGGGAAGCATAGCACTGCTGAGCTGGAATACGGCCAGCGAGCACAACAACGCTTACTTTGCCGTGGAGCGGTCGACCGATGGCAGCGCCTTCGTAAAATTGGCCCAGGTAACGGGTGCCGGCGAATCGTCGACGCCCCGGGCTTATGCATTCACCGACCAGCGCCCGCAGGCATCAATTACTTACTACCGTCTCCAGCAAGTCGACCACAACGGGCAGGCCGCCTATTCTCCAGTGGTGGCCCTGCCTTCGGAGCAGGCGGCGGGCGACTGGCTGGTGCGCTCGGCTTCGCCCCGGCACTTCACTGTACAGGGCCCGGTAGACGACAATAGCCGTTTCGTGGTGCTGGACATGCTGGGCCGTCCCATATTTACGCAAGCCCTGAGCCCGGCGCGCACAGCTGTGGGGCTCCCAAACTTGCCAACGGGCGTGTATTTCTTCACATTAATAACTGAGCAGGGTCGCTTTACGGTTCGGCAATTTCTTACTGGAATAAATTAAGCGTTTCGCCCAAGCAGCTGAGATGGGGCCGCTACGCGGCGCAAAAAGGCTGGGCAGTGGCCGGCCTTTTTTGCTCCATCATTTGGGGCGGCACACAAACTGCCGACGCTTATTCGCGTAGAGAGTGCTTGTGTAAGACACCGCATCAACCCTTCCTCACCATGGCCAAGAAACCTGTCAAGCCCAAGCAAAAAACTGACCCCGACAAGAAAGCCCGCGTCCATAAAGAGTTGGAAGGCTTTGAAATCGGGGTGAATCCGCTGGGAGAAATCACCTCCAACTACAGCATCGAGCAAATAAACCAGTTTCTGGGGCGCCACGTGCGCGACAAGAAGCTGGTGGACCGCGCCGGGCAGTTTGGGGAAAAGCCCGGGGAAGGCGAAACCGAGGACGAAGCTTTTCCCATTGCCGATGCCGAGCACGCCCCCGAGCCCGAAGAGACCGAGGAAGACTTCATGAAGCGCACCAGCCGGGAAGCCAAGCGCAAGAAAGCCCCCCTGGACCCCGATGCTGCCGCGGCCGAAACCCGCGCCGACCTGCCGCCCGACGAATAGCTCAACCGGCGGTAGCCCAACCGCGGGCTACAGCGTGAGCGACGAGCCGGTGCGGCGTCCGTTTTCGAAGGTCTCCACTTTGATTAGCAAGCCATTGTGGTACAGCTCTACCCGGTTTAGCTGATTACCGGCGTAGGTTTCTACCTTGGTCAACTTGCCCAATTGATAGGTTTCGGCGCGGCTGATGGTGCCATTGGTATAGGTTTGGATGGACGTGATTTGGCCGTTCTCGTCGAAGCTCGTCCAGGGCCCGTACCCATAAAAGCGGGCTCCTTTTTCCCTGTGACCCACTGCGCATGGCCGCGGCGCGCTACTTGGCCGCTGGGGTGCCAGTACGTTACTTCGCACAGGCCGTCCTGGCCGTAGCGCTCGGAGTGGTCGAGGGCCCCGGTGGGGTCAAAGTAGCGGAAGGTGCCCACGGGGCGGCCGTGCCGGTACTTGCCCGTCGTAAAGGGCTGTTTACCCTCGGCGTCGTAGTACGTGCGCCAGCGCCCTTTGGCCAAGCTGTTGCGGTCGTAACGGTTCGGCTTCCAAAAGCCGCGCGGCCCGTTGTTAGCCGCGCAGGCGCTCAGCAGTACCGAGCAGACGAGCAACAGAAACACCTGAAGACGCATGAGTAGAAGTGGTTAGGCTTAACTATAAATTTAGTTTAAGATAATTACCCAACGCTGCTTCCCCAAATTATTGTGGCCTTCGAGAGGCCAATAGAAGAAATGCTATAGAATGGCCCAACGCTTTTACCTTTGGCCATCCCAACCCTCTTTTCTGCTCCCTATGCTTTCTCACGACGTTGACTTCCGCATCCTCGGCTCCGACATTCAGGTACTCGAAATTGAGCTGGACCCCAACGAAACCGTGATTGCCGAGGCCGGGGCCATGGTGTACATGGAAGAAGGCATTGCCTTCGAAACCAAGATGGGCGATGGCTCGGAGCCCGACCAGGGCCTGATGGGCAAGCTGTTCTCGGCCGGCACCCGGCTTATTACGGGCGAGTCGCTGTTTCTCACGCACTTCACGCACCGTGGCGGCTACGGCAAGAGCCGCGTGGCCTTCTCGGCCCCCTACCCCGGCACCATCATCCCCATCAACCTGGGCGACATGCCCAACGGCCTCATCGTGCAGAAAGACGGCTTTTTGGCGGCGGCGCGGGGCACCAAAATCAGCCTGCACTTCAACCAGAAGTTCGGAGCCGGGCTGTTCGGCGGCGAGGGCTTTATCCTGCAAAAGCTCACCGGCGACGGCAAGGCCTTCGTGCACGCCGGCGGCACTATCATCGAGAAAAAACTGAACAACGAGCTGCTCCGCGTCGATACCGGCTGCGTGGTGGCGTTCGAGCCCAGCATCGACTTCAGCGTGGCCCGGGCGGGCGGGTTGAAATCGATGATTTTTGGCGGCGAGGGGCTGCTCCTGGCCACCATGCGCGGCACCGGCCGGGTGTGGATACAATCCATGCCGGTCAAAAAACTCATCCGCGCCCTGGCCCCGGGCGGCAGCAACGCGCAAAAAGAAAGCGGCAGCGTACTGGGCGGCCTAATGGGCAGCTTAATGGACGAATAAGCGGCGCAGCTGATGAAGCCTCAGCAGCTGAGGCTTCATCAAATTGAGCTGGTTTACGTCGGCGACGCCTTAGCCTACCATGCCTTTGGCAGCAATGCCCAAGGCCAGCGCCACCACGAGGCCAATGGCCACGCCTACCCGAATTAAGAACTTATAATCGCTGGCTTCGTCGCTCTTGCGCCGGTCGGTTTCGCGGCGCTGGTGGCGGGATTTGTACGGCCGCTGATAAGCCGATTTCTTCGAAGCAGGTGCAGTAGCAGTGTAGGACATAGGCGGGAATATTACCGTAATATTACTAAGTATTCTCCAAATAAAGCCGCAACTGTTCAGTCAAATATATTTTTTGGCTAATGGAGTGCCTTTTTATCCTCCAGGGCGGCTATCCGTTGGGGAAGTGAGTGTTAGGCCTGCTTGGTTGCAGCTTCCGCCGACTGCAGCACGGCCTCCAGCACCGCGCGGGAGTTGAGCAAACGTGGCACTTTGTGCTGCCCCCCCAGCTTGCCCTGGCTGGCCAGCCACGCCTCGAATGTGCCGGCGGGCACGGCGCGCAGCCGGGGCGGCGCCAGGGCTAGGCTGCGGTCGCGCTTGGCGGCGTAGTCGGAGTTCAGCTCGCACAGCGTGGCATCCAAAACGGCGCCGAACTTGACTAGGTCCGGAAGGCAAGCATCGGAGGCAAATTCAATTACCCATTCGTGGCCTCCGCGCGACGACGCGCTATCCACGGCAAACCACACGGGCGCGGCGGTGAAGTCGCGCACGGCCGCGCCGGTGGCCCGGCTGGCGGCGGCCACGGCGGCTTCGGCATTTTCGATGACCACTTCTTCGCCGAAGGCATTGAGAAAGTGCTTAGTACGCCCCGTGATGCGCACCCGATACGGCGCCAGGGAGGTAAAGCGAACGGTGTCGCCCACGAGGTAGCGCCACAGCCCCGCGTTGGTGCTGATGACCAGGGCATAGGGCCGGTGCAGCTCCACCGCGGCCAGGGGCACGGGGCGCGGGTCGGGCGCAGCCCACTGGTCGGCGGGCAGAAACTCGTAGTAGATGCCGTGGTCGAGCAGGAGCAGGAGGTCTTCGCTATCGGGCTGGTCCTGCAGGGCAAAGTAGCCTTCGGAGGCGCTGTAGATTTCGAGGTAGCGCATGCGCACATCCGGAATCAGCTGGCGAAACAGCTCCCGGTAGGGCCCAAAGGCGACCGCGCCGTGCAGGAACAACCGCAAATTGGGCCACACCTGCGTGATGTCGTTGGCACCGGCCAGGGCCACCACGCGGCGCAGCAGCACTACCATCCAGGTGGGCACGCCGGCCAGGGTGCGCACGTCCTGCGTGAGGACGTGGGCCGCGATGCGCTCAATTTTCTCCTCCCACTCGTCCAGCAGTGCGAGCGCGAGCGGCGGCGTGCGCATTTGCTCGGCCCACCACGGCAGCTGCTGCATGATGAGGGCCGATACGTCGCCGATGCGGGAGGCCGGCTCCTGCGGCCGAAAGGGATTGGGTAGGTGCGCCCCGCCCAACGACAGCGTTTTGCCCGCCAACAGCCGCTCCTGCGGGTAAAAATGCGTAGACAGCGCCAGCATGTCGCGGCCGGCGCGGTAGTGGCAGGCGTGCAGCGCCTCGGCCGTGACGGGGATGTATTTGCTGCGGGCGTTGGTGGTGCCGCTCGACTTGGCAAACCAGCGGGGCCGCCCGGGCCACAGCACGTTGGGCTGCCCGCGCAATACCTTTTCCAGCTCCGGGTACAATTGCTCGTAGGTGCTCACGGGCACCCGCCGGGCAAAGTCGTCCGCCGCCATGCGCTCCCGGAACCCGTAGCGCTGGCCCCACTCGGTGGCCTGCGCCCGGTCCAGCAGTTGGCGCAGCACCCGCACCTGCACCTCGTGCGGCTGCTGCCGAATAAGGGCCAGCCGGGGCAAGCTCCCCCATTGAACGGCGGTTGCAAGTAGCTGGTCGAGCATAGAGGATAATGAGGAATGAGGAATGAGGAATGAGGAATGAGAAATGAAGAATTGGTCGTTGAGCTAATTCTTCACTCCTCATTCTTCATTTCTCATTGAGTTAAATGGTCCGTTTCAATTCGAAATTCTTGCCCAGGTACACGCGCCGCACGGTTTCGTCCCCGGCCAGCTCTTCGGCCGTGCCGGCTTTGAGCAGCTTGCCTTCGAACAGCAGGTAGGCGCGGTCCACGATGTTGAGGGTGGCGTTCACGTCGTGGTCGGTGATGAGCACGCCGATGTTGCGGTGCTTGAGCTTGGACACGATGCCCTGAATTTCTTCGGTGGCGATGGGGTCGACGCCGGCAAAGGGCTCGTCCAGCAGCACAAACTTGGGGTCGACGGCCAGGGCGCGGGCAATTTCGGTGCGGCGACGCTCGCCGCCGCTCAGCACCTTGCCCAGGTTTTTGCGCACGTGGGTCAGGCTGAACTCGTCGAGCAGGGCCTCTACTTTGTCGCGTCGGGCCGGCTTGGGCATGCTGGTCATCTCGAGCACGGCCATGATGTTTTCCTCCACGCTCAGGTCGCGAAACACGCTGGCTTCCTGGGCCAGGTAGCCCACGCCCAGCCGCGCCCGCTGGTAAATCGGCATGTTGGTTATCTCGGTGCTGTCGAGAAAAATGCGGCCGCCGTTGGGCTTCACCATGCCCACCATCATGTAGAAACAGGTGGTTTTGCCGGCGCCGTTGGGGCCGAGCAGCCCCACGATTTCCCCCTGCTCTACCGTGACCGACATGTCGTTGACGACGGTGCGGGCTTTGTATTTTTTAATGAGGTGGTCGGCGCGAAGAATCATAAGCACAAAGGTAGCGGCTTGTACCAAGCCAAGCAGGGTGGACAAATCGCACGGGCTAAAGAATCAATAGTAGGCGTGCCTAACAAATGATTTGAATTTTCCTTACTTTTAGCCTCCACAATCAAACCCACCTAATTCTTCTTTTTTATATGATGGTAAAAACACTACTCCTTGCGGGGGGCACGCTGCTAGTCAGCGCGTCGGCTGCGTCGGCCAGCGGCTTTCAAGTGAACCTGGGCGGGCAGAAAAACATTGGCATGGGCGGCGTGGGCGTGGGCTTGTCGCTGGACCAGGCCGCTATGTTTTACAACCCCGGCGCCCTGGCCATGGTACGCGAAAACGGCGTGCAGGTAGGCGTCAACGCCGCTTTGGGCCGGGTCAGCTACCGCAGCGAGAACGGCGGCGGGCTGCGTTCGCTGGACAATAGCATCGTGACGCCCTTCAACGTGTACGCCAGCTTCGGCCCCGCGGAGGGGAAATTTAAATTCGGCGTGGGCGTGTACACGCCCTACGGCAGCAAACTGAAGTACGCCGAAGGGTGGGAAGGCCGCTTCGCCCTCACCGAAATCAACCTGGAAGCGGTGTACGTGCAGCCCACGTTTTCCTACGCCATCACGCCGCAGCTGAGCGTGGGCGCGGGCCTGATGATTCTGGCCCACGGCTCGGTAAACTTGCAGAAGGACTTGCCGCTGCCCACCGGCCCCGGCCACGTCACCCTCGACGGCAAAACCAAAACGCAGTTTGGCTACAACGCCGGCATTTACTTCAAGCCTTCCGACAAGCTGAGCGCGGGCCTGAGCTACCGCTCGCAGATTGACGCCACCGTGGAAAGCGGCTCGGTTGCATTCTCCGGGTTGCCCACGGGTGCCAGCGCGGCCACCGTCAACCGCGGCTTTACAGCCAATAAATTTTCGGCAACCTTGCCGCTGCCCGCCGTGGCCAGCGTGGGCATTGGCATCAACCCCACCGAGAAACTAACCGTTGGCGTGGACGCTTCGCTCACGTTCTGGAGCGCTTACCGCACCCTGGACTTCCGGTTCAGCGGCAACAACGGCAACGCCGGCACCGAAACCGATGCCAACAGCGGCCTGGTGGGCGGCAATACCACCAGCACCTCCAAGCGCTACTACCAGGATGCGCTGGCCTTCCGCCTGGGCGGCCAATACCAGTTGAGCGACAAGCTGGCGGTGCGCGCCGGCGCCGCCTATGACTTCTCGGCCGTGCGCGAAGGCTACGTAGGCCCCGAGACGCCGGATGCAGACCGCGCCATTGGCACGGCCGGCTTGTCGTACCAGGTCACCGACCACCTTGGCGTGGACGCGTCGTTCATGTTTGAGGCCTTCCGCAAGCAGACCCAGACCCAGCAGGACCTGCTCAATAGCGGCACCACCGACCGGATAGCGGGCACCTACCGCACCAACGTGTACATCCCCGGCATCGGCCTGCACTACAAATTCTAATCCCTCCCACTCGATCTAAGTCTTTGCTTATATGAAATTGTTTATCAAACGTTCGGCACCCGTACTTGGCTTGTTGGGCTTGGGACTGGCCGGCTGCCAGCCCGACATTGAGGCACCGAACGCGTCGTCCGGTTCGGCTGACTTTACCAGCTACGTGGCCGTGGGCAACTCCCTCACGTCCGGCTATGCCGACGGGGGCCTTTACAACGAATCCCAAGCCACTTCCTACCCCACCATCCTGGCTCAGCAATTTGCCAAAACGGGCAAGGGCCCGGCCAATTTTGTGCAGCCCAGCTTCTCGGCCGGCCGCAAAGACGGCTCGGGCTACGTGAAGCTGCTGGTAGTGAACGGGGCATTGACGCCCGTTTTGCCGTCGGCCAGCAACAGCTTCCTGGGCGAGCAGGTGGCCTACACGGGCAGCACCTTGCCTTCCGGTCGCCCTGAGTTAGAATCATACACCGGCCCTCAGCCCGACAACCTGGGCGTGCCGGGCATTTCGGTGCTAAGCGCCGACCGCACCGCGGCTTCTACGGGCTCAGTAGCGCTTGACGCGGCTACCCGCGGCGCCGCAGGGGCCTACGGCACCGTCAGCGAATTTTACCAGCGCCTGCTGCCGGCGGCCGACCGTACCAGCAAAGACTATGTGACGTACATCGGGCAAAAGAGTGCCTCGTTTTTCACCTGCTGGATGGGCAACAACGACGTGCTGACCTACGCCAACGCCGGCGGCACTAGCAATTTGGCCACCAATCCGTTCAGCGGCCTGACGGACACCACCAGCTTCGGCCGGGGCTACCGCAACATTGTGAACACCATTTCAAAAGGTGGCACGGTGAAAGGCGTGTGCGCCAACATTCCCAACGTTGCTACTACTCCGTACTTCAACACCGTAACCGTAGGCGCTGTACTGGCCTCGTATAAGGCCGTGAACCCGGCCATTGCGAACATTTACGTGACGGCCCGGACCTCGGCCACCACCGCTGTGACCGCTGCCCGGGTTGCCACTGCCACCGACCTGCTGACCCTGACGGCCCAAGCCTACATCGCGGCCAACCCAGGGGTGGGCGCATCTCCCACGGCCCCCATTCCCAGCCAGTACGTGCTGGACCCCATTGAGCAAACCGAGGTGTTGAACCGCACCAACCAACTCAATGCCATCATTGCGAAAACGGCCCGCCAGTATAAGGTGGCCTTGGCTGATATGAATACCTTCCTCAGCGACGTTACGGCGCGGGGCGTGACCACCAACGCCGTGAACAACACGGTAGCCTTCGCTTCCGGCAACATCTATAGCCTCGATGGCGTGCACCCCACGCCCCGCGGCTACGCGTTGATAGCCAACGAGTTTATCCGCGTTATCAATTCCACCTACGGCGCTTCGGTGCCCACGGCGAATGCCAACGATTATCGCGGCGCAGTATTCCCTCAGTAAGCTCGCGCACAACGAGTTTATTTAACAAAAGCGCCTTCTCCGGCTGGGGAAGGCGCTTTTGTTTTGGGCATTGCGAGCAGTACTAAATTGAGCTAGCGTCAGTCGGCCTACGCCAGTTGAGTTGGCACTTGAGCGGCCAGGTGCGCCGCGATGAGCTGCGCGTGGTGGCGCCCATTCTCAATAAACCAGCGGCTGGTGGCGCGGCCTCCGCACACGGTACCGGCCACGAACAGGCCCGGCCGGGTGGTCTGGTGGGTGGCAGGGTCAAAAAGCGGGGCGCAGGCCTCGTCGTCGGGGTTGGGCTCGATGCCGAGGCGGCCGAGCAGGGCCTCGTCGGGGTGGTAGCCGGTGAGGGCGTACACAAAGTTGGTGGGCAGGGTAAGGGGCCCTTCGGGCGTGAGCACCTCTACCGCATCGGGCCGAATGGCGGTGATGGTAGTGTTGAAGTGCGCCGTGATGCGGCCTTCGGCAATGCGATTGACGAGGTCGGGGCGAATCCAGTACTTCACGGAGTCGCTCACGGCGGGGCCGCGCACGATGAGCGTGACCTTGGCGCCGGCCCGGGTGAGCTGCAGGGCAGCTTTAGCCGAGGAATTCTTGGCCCCAACCACCACCACGTGCTGGGTGACGTGCTCGTACGGTTCTTTGTAGTAGTGGCTGACGTGGGGCAGATCTTCGCCGGGCACGTTGAGCAGGTTGGGCAGGTCGTAGAAGCCAGTGGCCACCACCACGTTGCGGGTGCGGATTTCGCCTTTGTCGGTTTGTACCGTGAAGTCTCCCTGCTCGCCTTGCAATGCCAGCACCTTTTCGTGCAGACGCAGCTCAAGTTTCTCGGTGGCGGCCACGCGGTGGTAGTAGTCGAGGGCGTCTTCGCGCAGGGGCTTGTAGTGGCTGGTGGGGAAAGGATATCCGCCGATTTCCAGCAATTCGGGCGTGGAGAAAAACTCCATGTTGGTGGGGTACCCGATAATGGAATTGACCAGGGCGCCTTTTTCTACCACGGCCGTGCGCAGGCCGCGGCGCTGGGTTTCGAGGGCGCAGGCCAGGCCCACGGGGCCGGCACCAATGATGAGAACGTCGAGCATATGATGTAGGGGCGAGGCTTGTCCCCGCCCGTAGTTGAACGATAAGCGTTGATTAACGGTGCAACTGGCGCAAAGGCCCGGGCGGGGACAAGCCCCACCCCTACATTTGTACCATGCGTACCTGTAACTTGTGCGGCGGCTCCGATTTTAAAAAGCTGCCCTTTTACTACGAATTTGAAGGCCAAAAGCTACAAGGCACCCAGTGCCGCAGTTGCGACCTGATGTTTCTAGACCCCCAACCTACACCGGCGCAGCTGGAGCGACTGTACGGCAAGGATTACTTCACCGAGCGGCCCAACTACGACCGCACGCAGCAGGACGTCGTGTTCATCGAAGAAGGCCAGAAGCAGGACGCTCTAAACCAGGTTCGGCCCGACAAGTTCACCAACTACATGCTGGCCAAGTACCCTGGCCGCAAGTTCCGCTACCTCGACGTGGGCTGCGGCCCCGGCTACACCCTCAAAAGCCTGGAGAAATTGGGCTGGGAAGCGCACGGCCTGGAAATCTCCGAGCACGCCGCCGACTTTGCCCGCCGCGAGCTCAACCTGCCCGTGGTAACCGGCAACATCGAAACCACCGAGGACTTCCACGAAAACCAGTTCGACCTCGCCTACATGGGCGACGTGCTCGAGCACCTGCTCTCGCCAGCCGCCACGCTGGCCAAGTTCCACCGCATCCTGGAGCCGGGCGGGCTGCTGGTGCTGGCCTTGCCGGCTACCCTCAACTTGCCCACCGTGCGCCTGGGATTCGCGGCCTACGGCGTGCTGGGCAAGGAGCGCAAGATGGACATCCCGCCCTATCACCTGTTCGAGTTCACGCCGGCCACCATCACCAAGATGCTCAAGAAGCAAGGCTTCGAAGTAGTGGAGCTGCTGAACCCGGTGAAGCCGCCGAAGTATATTCGTCTGGGTGGCAGCGTGGTAGAGAAGGTGAGCAAGCTGGCTGGGCAATACCCGACTTACTACTTGAACAAGCTGACGGGCCGGTTTGGCGACCGGATGTTTGTGGTGGCGCGGAACGTGAAGTAGCGGAACCTCACCCCCGGCCCCTCTCCAAAAGAAAGGGGAGCTTGACGCCGCCTGTCATTGCGAGTGGAGCGCAGCGGAACGCGGCAATCCGTCCTCTCCCTGCGACGAGCCCTGAGTTGTAACAAGCCCTTTTCAAAGCAAAAAGCCCCGACTCTTCAGTAGAGCCGGGGCTTATCACATTATTAAGCTAGTCGCTGAGACCAAGACGGATTGCTTAGTCGTGCCTCCTCGCAATGACAATTAGGCTCCCCTCTCTTTTGGAGAGGGGCCGGGGGTGAGGTTCCGCCGGTGCAGTACTTTACAGCAATTCGGTGCTGCGCTTCACAAACTGCGTCAGGGCCTCACCTTTCAGCATGCCTTGAGCCAGCAGCGCTAGGTCGAAGGCTTGCTTGGCCAGCTTCTCGCCGTTGCCGTCGGTGGCCAGCACCTTCTGGGCTACCGGGTGGTTGGCGTTCACGGTCACGTCGTACGAATCGGGGAAGGCGCCGAACATCTGCATGCCGCCCCCGCCGCCGGTGCGCTGCATGTCCTTCATGCGGCGCATAAACTCGTTTTGGGTGATGATAACCGGGGCGTCCTGGGGCGAGAGGGCCGCCACTTTCACGTGCATGGTGTCGTTGGCGATGGCCGTTTTGAACGTCTCCTCCAGCTTCTTCTGGTCGTCCTCGCTCAGCACGCTCTCGGTGGTGTGGTCCTTCTCGATGAGCTTGCTCACGGTGTCGGCATCCACACGCTTGAAGCTGGTTTTCTCCAGTTTCTGCTCGAGCTGGCCCACGAAGTGCGGATCGAGCACCTGGTCGAAGTTGAGCACGTCGTAGCCGCGCTCCTGGGCGGCCGCCACGAAGCTGTGCTGGTGCTCGGCGTCGTTGGTGTAGAGCACCACGGTGTTGCCGTCTTTGTCCTGCTGGTTGGCCTGGATATGCTCAGTGTACTCGGTCAGGGTAAACAGCTTGCCGTCCACGTTCTTGAGCAGCACGAAGTCCTTGGCCTTCTCGTAGAACTTCTCGTCCGAGAGCATGCCGTACTTCACAAACAAGCCGATGTCGTTCCACTTCTCCTCGTAGCCGGCCCGGTCCTTCTTGAACAGGTCGTTGAGCTTATCAGCTACTTTCTTGGTGATGTAGGTGTTGATTTTGCGCACCGCGGCGTCGGCCTGCAGGAAGCTGCGCGATACGTTCAGCGGAATATCGGGCGAGTCAATCACGCCGTGCAGCAGCATCAGGAACTCGGGCACCACGTCCTTCACCTCGTCGGTGATGAAAACTTGGCGCGAGTAGAGCTGAATTTTGTTGCGCTGAAACTGCAGCTCGTCCTTCACTTTGGGGAAGTACAGAATGCCCGTCAGGTTGAAGGGGTAGTCCACGTTCAGGTGAATCCAGAACAGGGGTTCGTCCAGGCTCATCGGGTAGAGCTCCTGGTAGAATTTCTTGTAGTCCTCGTCGGTCAGCTCCGAGGGCTGCTTGGTCCAGATGGGCGTGGTTTGGTTGATGACCTCGCCCTCGAACTCAATCGGAATGGGCAGGAACTTGCAGTACTTGGTGAGGATGGTGCGCAGACGGGCCGGCTCCAAAAACTCGTCCGAGTCGTCGGCTACATGCAGCACCACGTCAGTGCCGCGCTCGGCTTTGTCGGTGGTTTCCAGCGTGAAGGAGGTGCTGCCGTCGCATATCCAGTGCGCGGCTTCGGTGCCTTCCTGGAAGCTCTTCGAGTAGATTTCCACGTTGTCGGCCACCATAAAGGCCGAGTAGAAGCCCAGGCCGAACTGCCCGATAATTTGGTCTTTGGTGGCGGCGTCCTTGTCCTTGTACTTCTCCACAAACTCGGTGGCCCCGGAGAAGGCAATCTGGTTGATGTACTTCTTAATTTCCTCGGCCGTCATGCCCAGGCCCTGGTCAGAAATCGTGATTTTGCGGGCCTCTTTGTCCAAGGTCACGCGCACTTTCAACTCGCCCAGGTCGCCTTTGTATTCGCCGAGCTGGGCCAGGCTCTTTAGCTTTTGGGTGGCGTCGACGGCGTTGCTGACCAATTCCCGCAGGAAAATCTCGTGGTCGGAATACAAGAACTTCTTGATGATGGGGAAGATGTTCTCGGTGTGGATGGAGATGGAGCCGGTTTCTTGCATGGTATGGAAATAGGGAAACGGTGGATTGCAGACGGAATGGCCGGGCACAGGGCCGCGGGCCGCAGTCCGAGCGGCTTTCAAAGGGCGTTCCAAGGGAGGCAGGGCTGTCAGATTGACAGCGGGCGGGGCCGCAGCTCTACAAGCCGGGCAGGTACAACGCTTCGGGCTCCGACAGCAGATGGGACGTGTCGGGCAGTTCGGGGCCGTACACGGCGCGCCATTCGGCGAGCAGGGCCGGGAGCCGGTCCGAGAAGTCGCAGAGCCAGTGCAAGCCGGGCGTCGCCGTCAGGAAATACTGGATGTCGAACTTGATAAACGGGCGCGACATGGCAATGAGCGAGTCAATGGCCAATTGGTTGTGCACCCGGCGGCGGTTGATGGCCAGTACCACGCGCTCGAGCGGCAGCTTCACCAGCCCCGGCATCCAGTTTATTCCCAGCCACACTTGGTCGTACACCGAGATATCGGGAAAGCTGTTCATGTCCAGCAACATGTGCCGCACTTCCAGCCGGCGAGCCAGCTCCAGCAATTGCTCCGCGCTCTTGCGGAACGTGCGAATGTCTTCGCCCGAGGCCCATTCTACGCGCAACAAGCTCAAGGCTTCGTCGTGCTGCACAGAAAGGTCGGGAATGGTGTTATCTATCACAAAAAAAGCCGGGCTAAGCCGGATGACACAAATATACTAGCCGGATACGGAAAAGCTCATCCGCACGGCCAAGGCCGAATGATAAAAATGCAATAGCTTCGCCCCCAAGCTTCCGGGCTTCCGCCCATCTTTACACTATGCACGCCCTGCGTTCCCATATCGCCCTGCTGCTGCTGCTCTGCCTCACGCGGACGCTGCTGCCCGAGGCGTGGATTCTGGCGCTGCACCCGCACGCCCACACCGCAGAACCGGCCCAAACGGCGGTTGTCGAGCACAAGGGCAAGGCGTTGCTCGGGGCCAAGCACCAGCATTGCGAGGTGGAGCAGTTTTATAACGCCGCCTTCCAGCCCGCGCTGCCGCTGCCGCTTCCCCGGCCGCGGGTAGCGCCCCGCTATGCCGCGGTGGGTGCGGCCGGGGCCGTGCGCGTGGTAGCCGGGCGGCTGCTTCGGTCGTCGGCCCTGCGCGGGCCACCTAGCCGCGCCTAGCACCGGCACCGTACAGTCTTTCTAATTGATAATCCCCTTACCGCGGCCGCGGCCGTGCCCTGGCACGAGCTGCCGGCTGGCGCGGGACTGGCTTTTTCCTATGCTTCCTTCTTTCACTCGCTTTCTCTTATTTGTGGCATTGGCGGTATCTCCGATGCTGCTGGCGGCCCAGCAAATGGCACCGGCCGCGCCAGCCGCGGCGCGCGGGCGCACTGCGGCTCCGCCGTTTACGGGCCGCGTCGTCGACGCTGCCACCGGCGAGGGTCTGCCCGGCGCCAACGTCATTTTCGAAGACCTCAAGCAGGGCACGGCCACCGGGCCCGACGGCAGCTTCAGCTTTAACAACCTACCCCGGGGCCGCTTCACGGTCCAGATTCGCTCGCTGGGCTACAATACATTGACCCAGACCGTGGACACCGGCAGCGGCCAGCCCTTGGAAGTGAAGCTGGTGGTGGCCGCCACCGAAATCGGGCAGGTGGTGGTGACGGGTGTGTCGCAGGCCACGGAACTGCGCCGCTCGCCGGTGCCCACGTCCGTGGTGGACCGCACCCGGCTCAACCAGACGGCGGCCGGCAACATCGTCGACGCCATTGCCCACACGCCCGGCGTGAGCCAGATTACCACCGGCGCGGCCATCAGCAAGCCCGTGGTGCGCGGGTTGGGCTACAACCGCGTCATCACCCTAAACAACGGCGCCAAGCAGGAAGGCCAGCAGTGGGGCGATGAGCACGGCGTGGAGATTGACGAGTTCAGCATCGAGCGGGCCGAGATTATCAAAGGGCCGGGCTCGCTGCTCTACGGCTCCGATGCCATGGCCGGCGTCATCAACTTCGTGGCGCCCGACCCGGTGGGGGAAGGCCGCATCACGGGCGTGGCCACGGCCAACTACCAAGCCAACAACCACCAGCAGGGCTACTCCTTCCAGAACGCCGGCAACCTGAACGGCTTCAACTGGCTGGTGCGTGGCACCCACAAGCTGGCCGGCGACTACCGCAACCGCTACGATGGCCGGGTGTACAACTCCGGCTTCAACGAAAACGACGCCAACGGCTACGTGGGCGTCAACAAAGTCTGGGGTTATTCGCACCTCACTTTCAGCTCCTTCAACCAGAACCTTGGGCTCACCACAGGTGCGCGCGACGCGTACGGCCGCTTTACAAAGGACGTGCCCGCCGGCCACGACCGGGCCGGCGCCGACAGCACCACCGCCGTGCCCGTGACTGACGCCGACCTGCGCGGCTACGGCCTGGCCGTACCCCGGCAGCAGGTCAACCACCTGCGCGTTGGTCTCGACAACAACATCATCATGGGCGACAAAGGCGGCCGGCTCACACTGCAAGTGAGCTACCAGCAGAACCTGCGGCGCGAATTCGGCAACGTGTTCGACCCAAACGAGACGTCGCTTTACTTCCAGCTGCGCACCCTGGACTACACCCTGCGCTACTTCCTGCCCGAGCTAAACGGCTGGCACCTGACCGTGGGCACCAGCGGCCTGCACCAGCAAAACCGCAACCTGGGCCTGGAATTCCTCATTCCAGCCTACCGCACCAACGAAGGTGGGGTCTTTGCCGTGGCCAAAAAGACCATCGGCGCGCTCGACATCAGCGGGGGCCTGCGCTACGACGTGCGCCGCATCACGGCCGATGCGCTGTACCTGGATGCCAACGAGCGGCCCACGCCCGGCAGCACCACCGGCGCCGAAACCAAGTTTCCGGGCTTTGTGAGCACCTTCGGCAACTACAGCGGCAGCCTGGGCGCGGCCTACAGTGTAAACGAGCGGCTGACGGCCAAGGGCAACCTGTCGCGTGGCTTCCGGGCGCCCAACATTGCCGAGCTGGGCTCGAATGGCAAGCACGAGGGCACCATCCGCTACGAAGTGGGCAACGACCGGCTGCAAGCCGAAACCAGCCTGCAGGTCGACGCCGGCCTGAGCTACGTGACCGACCACGTGCGCTTCAGCGTCGATGCGTTTGAGAACAGCATCAGCAACTACATTTTTACGCGCCGGCTGCTCACCGCCTCCGGGGCCGACTCGCTCAACAACGGCGACGGCGTGTTCCGCTACGAGCAGGGCCGGGCCCGCCTCTACGGCGGCGAGGTCAGCCTCGACTTCCACCCCCACCCGCTGGACTGGCTGCACTTTGAGAACGCCTTTTCCATGGTGCGGGCCGAGCAGCTCAACCGACCCGAGAGCGAGCGGTACCTCCCCTTTATCCCCGCCGACCGGCTGCAGTCGGAGCTGCGGGCCAACTTCCGGCGCCAAGGCAAGCGCCTCACCAACCCCTACGCCCGGGTGCAGCTCGAGCACACCTTTGCCCAAAACCGCTTCTTCTCGGCCTTCGACACCGAAACGGCCACGCCCGGCTACACCCTCGTCAACGCCGGCCTGGGCACCGACCTGGCCAATGCGCAGGGCAAAACGCTGTTTTCGCTGTTCATCACGGCCAACAACCTCTTCGACGTGGGCTACCAGAGCCACCTGAGCCGGCTCAAGTACGCCGACTACAACTCCGCCAACGGCCGGCGCGGCGTGTTCAACCAGGGCCGCAACGTGAGCGTGCGGCTGGTGGTGCCGCTGGCGTTTAAGTAGCACGAGCGAGGGCTCCGAACGGCTGGCAGGGCCCCACCGACTATGTTTGGTGGGGCCTTGCTTTATCTTTAAACCGGCTTTGCTCGCTGACCACAAGGCCCCCTCAATGGCCCGACTTTTTCTCACGCTGATTTTTTTATGGAGCGTCACCCACGCGTCTGCCCAGGCCGTGCCGCCGCTCACGGGCCGGGTGCTCGACCAAAGTTCCCAACAGGGCATCCCCGGCGCGGCGGTAGTGCTGCCCGATTTGCAGCAGGCCACGGCCACAGCGCCTGACGGCACGTTTCAGCTCAGCAACCTGCCCAAGGGCCGGTTCTTGCTCGAAATCCGCAGCCTGGGCTACCGCACGGTTACTCAAGAAGTGAACACGGCCGAGGGTACGACCCTGGAAATTGGGCTGAGCACCGCCGCCACCGAGCTGGGCCAGGTGGTGGTCACGGGTGTGTCGGGCTCGACGGAAGCGCGACGCTCGCCGCTGCCCACCACGGTGGTAGAGCGCGCCGGCCTCCGCTCCCTGGCCGCCACCAATGCCGTGGACGCCCTGGCCCGCACGCCGGGCGTGAGCCAGCTCACGGCCGGCCCGGCCATCAGCAAGGTCGTGATTCGGGGGCTCACGGGCAGCCGCGTGATTCAGCTCAACGACGGCGCCCGGCAGGAAGGCCAGAAGTGGGACGACCTGCAGGGCGTGGAAACCGACGAATACTCGGTGGGCCGGGCCGAAATTGTGAAAGGCCCCGGCAGCCTGCTCTACGGCTCCGATGGCTTGGGCGGCGTCGTCAACTTTCTCACGCCCGAGCCCGTGGGCGTGGGCCATACCGTGGGCTCGGTGATGAGCAACTACCAGTCGAACAACAACCTGCTGGGCCTGGGCCTCACCTACGGCGGCCACCGCGCCAGCGGCCTCAACTGGATGGCCCGCGCCACCGGCAAGGCCGCCGGCAACTACGAAAACCGCTACGACGGCCGCGTGCAGAACTCCGGCTACCGCGAGGTGAACGTGAACGGCTACGTGGGCCTGAACCGCCGCTGGGGCTATGCCCACCTCACCCTCACCTCGTTCAACCAGCAGCTGGGCATTGTGGAGGGCGTGCGCGACCCCGCCACGGGCCAGTTCCTCAAGCGCGTGTCGGGCGATGGTGCCACGCTAGTGCGTGCGCCCGCTACCGCCGCCGACCTGAGCGGCTACGACAACCTCCTGGCCCCCAGCCAGCTGGTTGAGCACCATCGCATTGGCCTGGACAACAGCTTTGTGCTGCGCAACGGCGGCCGGCTGGCCGTGAACGTGGGCTGGCAGCTCAACCAGCGCCGCGAGTTTGCGGACAGCGAGGCCGGCAATCCCGGCGAGTTTGAACTGAGCGAGGCCGCCTTGTACTTCCTGCTGCGCACCCTCGACTATACCGTGCGCTACTACCTGCCCGAGCGCAACGGCTGGAATACCACCCTCGGCCTGAGCGGCATGCAGCAGCACAATAGCATCGCCGGCGAGGAATTTCTGATTCCGGAATACCGCCTCCTCGATGGCGGCCTCTACGCCGTGACCCGCAAAACGCTGGGCAAGCTCGACCTCAGCGGCGGCTTGCGCCTCGACGGCCGCCACCTCAGCGGCGATGCCCTCTACCTCGACCGCCAGGCCAAGCCCCGCCCGGCGCATGCCGGGCCCGGCACCGACCAGAAATTTGTGGGCTTCAGCAGCAGCTACCGCAACGTAGCCGGCAGCCTGGGCGCGGCCTTTCGCCTGAGCGACGCCTTGGTGCTCAAGGCTAACCTGGCCCGCGGCTTCCGGGCGCCCAACATTGCCGAGCTGGCCTCCAACGGCCAGCACGAGGGCACCACGCGCTACGAACTGGGCGACAACACCCTGAAGGCTGAAACCAGCCTGCAAGTAGACGCCGGCCTGAGCTACGCCGGCCCGGTGCTGAGTGTGGGCGTCGATGCCTTCCTCAACCACATCGACCACTACATTTTCGCCCGCCGCCTGCTCAACCGCGCCGGCACCGCCGACTCGACCAACGCCGCCCAGGACCGGATTTTCAAGTATGCCCAGGGCAACGCGGCCCTCTACGGCGGCGAGGCCACCCTCTACTTGCACCTACTGCCCTGGCTGCACTTCGAAAACTCGTTCTCCATGGTGCGCGCCGAGCAGCTAAATGTCCCGGCAGAAAACCAGAAATACCTCCCCTTCATCCCGGCCGACCGGCTGCAGTCGGAGCTGCGGGCCAACTTCCGGCGCCAGGGCAAGCGCATTACCAACCCCTACGCCCGGGTGCAGCTCGAGCACACCTTTGCCCAAAACCGCTTCTTCTCGGCCTTCGACACCGAAACGGCCACGCCCGGCTACACCCTCGTCAACGCCGGCCTGGGCACCGACCTGGCCAACGCGCAGGGCAAAACCTTGTTCTCGCTGTTCATCACCGCCAACAACCTCTTCGACGTGGGCTACCAAAGCCACCTGAGCCGGCTCAAGTACGCCGACTACAACTACGCCAGCGGCCGGCGCGGCGTGTTCAACCAGGGCCGCAACGTGAGCCTGCGGCTGGTGGTGCCGTTGGCATTTAAGTAACTTCGGGGTTCGACGGTTTAGCTAATCGTTGAGCTATTTACGGCACCCGGCGGCGCGGCTTTACGTTTAGAGCATTGCTTTTCCTTTCGTTATGGCCCACGACCACGCTTCTCATTCGCACGGCCACGCCGGACACGTTCACGCCGCGCCGCCCCCCGGCGGGGCCTTCAGCGCGGCCTTTGCCACCGGCATTGCCCTCAACCTCGCCTTTGTTATCGCCGAAACCATTGGCGGGCTCGCGGCCCATTCGGCCGCGCTGCTCGCCGATGCCGGCCACAACCTGAGCGACGTGCTGAGTCTGGCGCTGGCCTGGGGCGCGGCCTGGCTGGGCGGGCGCCAGTCGTCGACCCGCTACACGTACGGCTACAAGGGCGCCACCATTCAGGCGGCGCTGCTGAACGCGGCGCTGCTGTACGCGGCGCTGGGCTTTATTCTGTGGGAAACCATTGACCACCTGCGCCACCCTGCCCCCGTGAACGGCCAGACGGTGATGCTGCTGGCGGGCCTGGGCATCGCCATCAACGGCCTCACGGCCTGGCTGTTTCGGCACGGGCAGAAGAGTGACGTAAACGTGCGCGGCGCCTACCTGCACATGCTCACCGATGCCCTGGTGAGCGTGGGCGTGGTGCTGGGCGGCGGCCTCGTGATGTGGACCGGCTGGACCTGGCTGGACCCCATCATCAGCTTCGGCATCCTGGCCCTGATTGCGGTGAGCTCCTGGGGCCTGCTGCGCGATACCGTGCGCCTGGGCCTGCAGGCCGTGCCCGAAGGCATTGACCTGGCAGCCGTGCGCAGCTTCTTGCTCGAGCAGCCCAACGTGCTGAGCGTGCACGACCTGCACATCTGGAGCCTGAGCAGCGGCGACCACGACACCGCCCTCACCGCCCACCTCGTGCGCCCCGGCGGCGCCGATGCCGCCTGGCTGGCCTGCTTGGCCAAGGGGCTGGAAAACGAGTTCCATATCCACCACAGCACGGTACAGGTGGAGGACGGCCCCACGCCCGGCGGCTGCGCCAGCGGCTGCGCTACGGCCGAAGCCACGGCGGCCACGGCCAGCCACTGAGGCGCGTACATAACGGTGGAGGCAAAAGTTGGTGCTACATTTCGCCATGCAAGCCACTCAATCCACCAAAACCACCGTCTTCACGGCCGCTGTCATTGTGGCGGCGCTGGGCTATTTTGTTGATATCTACGACCTAATATTGTTCAGCATCGTGCGGGTCAAAAGCCTTAACGAGCTGGGCATCATCGACAAAACCGAGGTCACCAACCAAGGCCTGTTCCTCATCAACATGCAGATGGGCGGCATGCTGCTCGGGGGCATTTTGTGGGGAATCCTGGGCGATAAGCGCGGGCGGCTGTCGGTGCTGTTTGGCTCCATTCTGCTTTATTCCCTGGCCAACATCGCCAACGGCTTCGTCACGAGCATCGACCAATACGCCTGGCTGCGGCTTATTGCGGGCGTGGGGCTGGCTGGCGAGCTGGGCGCGGGCATCACGCTGGTAAGCGAGAGCCTGCCTAAGGAAAAGCGCGGCTACGGCACCATGATAGTGGCCACCGTGGGCGTGAGCGGCGCCATGCTGGGCTACTGGGTGGGCGAGCAGCTGGGCTGGCGCAACGCCTACTTCGTGGGCGGCGGGCTGGGCCTAGCGCTGCTGGTGCTGCGCGTGAGCGTGTTCGAGTCGGGCATGTTTCAGCAGGTGCAGGCCCAGACCGAGGTGGTGCGCGGCAACTTCCTGAGCTTGTTTACCCACCCCGAGCGCCTGGGCAAGTACCTGCGGGTGCTCCTGATTGGGGTGCCGCTGTGGTTTGTTATCGGCATTCTCATCACGCTGGCACCGGAGTTTGGGCGGGTGCTGGGCCTCACCGGCGAGGTCACGGCGGGGCTGGCGGTGTTCTGGTGCTACTTCGGGTTGGTGTTCGGCGACTTTATCAGCGGGGCGCTCAGCCAATTGTGGCACAGCCGCAACAAGGCGCTGAAGGTGTTTCTGGGTTTTTGCTTCGCCATGGTGTGGGTATATCTATTTGGGATAAAGGGGGCTACGCCCACCATGTTTTACGCCGTGTGCTTTGTGCTGGGCGTATCGGTGGGCTTCTGGGCGCTGTTTGTGACGGTGGCCGCCGAGCAGTTCGGCACCAACCTGCGGGCCACGGTGGCCACCACGGCGCCCAACTTTGCCCGCGGCTCGGTAGTGTTGCTGGTGCCGGCCTTTAAGTACTTGAGCGGGGCGCTGGGCTTCATTCCGGGCGCGGCGGTGCTGGGCGGCGCGTCGCTGCTGGTGGCCTTCTGGGCCGTGAGCACCCTGCCCGAGAGCTACGGCAAAGACCTGGACTACGTAGAGGAGTAGCCCCAGCCCTGGCCCTTTATTAGATGGCCCGTCGCATTTCGAGCATATGCGCCGCAAAGCCGGCCTTCTCGTAGGCCCGCACTGCGGGCTGGTTGTGGGCGTATACCTCGAGGCGCATTTCGGTTAGCCCCTGGGCGGCGGCCCACTGGGTAAGCTGCTGCAGAATAAGACCGTTGATGCCCTGGCCGCGGTAGGCCGGCGCCACGTACATAAAGCCCAGGTAGGCGTATTGCTCGTGTTTTAGGTACGGCTTGGCCGCTAGTATCCGGGCGTAGCCGGAACCCACCACCTGTTGCTCCACTTCGGCTACCAGTACCAGCGCCTGGGGGCTGGCAATCAACTCAGGCAGCTGATAATAGTGGATAGGTTCTTCGCGGAGCGTGGGGTCGAACGGTCTTTCGGCTTCGACAACCCCTTGCTCAAAGCGCAGCAGGATTTCCAGGTCGTCGAGCGTGGCGGGGCGAATGCGAACCTCGGCCATACAGTACAGAAGAATAAGGAGCGGATGAGCGAGCAAAATACGACCTGCTTACGGCCGGATACGTACCCCCGGCCAACTTCCAGTCCCCGGTCCCGTTTGAGGAGGTAATCCTTCGTTGATTGATTTTTAAATCCCATTATGAAAACCCTCATCCTCAGCGGCGTCCTCTTGGTCGCCTTGTTCACCGCCACCGCCGCCTCGGCCCAAACCACGCCGACCCCTGCGCCAACTCCTACCCCCACGACTACCCCCGACCCCACTGCCGCGCCGCTCACCCCCGAGCAGCAGAAGCAGCGCGCCGACGAAGCCAAAGCCGCTTACGAGACGCAGAAGCAGCAATCCAACGCCACCGACCAGTCGGTGCGCGAAAGCAGGAACCGGCTCAAGGAGCAGGCCAACAACGAGAAAGACCTGAAAAAGCAGCTCCGCGAGCAGCGCGACCAGCAGAAGGCCCAGAAGGCCCAGCTCAACGACCAGCGCAAAGCCGCCAAAGCCGCTAAAGCCCAGGAGCGGGCCGCACGTGAGCAAGCCAAAACCGAAAAGCGCCGCTCCAAAGAGATGGGAAAGGCCAAGTAATTCCCCTGCCTTTACCTTAAAAAAGCTCCGGCCCAGGCCGGGGCTTTTTTTTGCCGCGTTCCAGCCACTCGCTTTACCTTTCGCCTCCCCCGCTTTACCTAGCCCATGGCCACTCCTACCAAAAACACTCCCATGTACTATGCGTGGCACCATTTTGTGCTGGTGCCCCTGGCGCTGCTGCTGGCGGGCTACACCATCCTGCGCTACACGAAAGTGGCCGGCGATGACGACCAGATTGCCCGCCTCTGGTTTAGCGTAGCAGCCCTGGCCAGTATCGGCCTGGGGGTGCTCATCATGCTGCGGCAGCACTACGCCCTGCAGTTGCAGGACCGGATGTGCCGGCTCGAAGTGCGCCAACGCTACTTTGAGCTCAGCGGCCAGCGCTTCGCCCCGCTCGAGCAACAGCTCAGCCTGGCCCAGATTCTGAGCCTGCGCCTGGCCGGCGACGCCGAGCTTCCCGCCCTGGCCCAGGCCGCGGCGGCTTCCCGGCTTTCGCCCAAAGACATTCAGGCCCGTATTACCAATTTTCAGTTTGATACTTTGCGCGTTTAAGACCGTTCGTGGCCGGCGGATGGTTGGGCTAATGTGGCCCGCGCTACCCGACGACCACAGGCCCCCCACCGGCTCCGCGCCCCTAATTTTCTCTTCCCATGATTCTTTACAACGTGACCAGCAGCATTGAGCCGGCCGTAGCCGACCAGTGGCTGGACTACATGCGCACCACCCACATGCCCGAGGTGATGGAAACCGGGTTTTTCCTGAAAAGCCAGCTCTGCCGCCTGCTCAACGAAGAAGACGACGGCATCACCTACGCCGCCCAGTACTACTGCCTCAGTGTGGAGCAGCTGGAAGAATACCAGCGCCTGTGCGCTCCCGCCTTGCGCGCCGACATGGAAGCTCATTTTGCGGGTCAATACGTTTCCTTCCGCACGGTGCTGGAAGTAGTAGAATAAGCTGGCTCCGCCGCCCCGGGCAGGGCACGAAAACGGCCGTGGTGCTGTTAAAAAAGCACCCTATGAAAAACATTATTTTCTTCGGCGACAGCCTAACGGCGGGCCACGGCCTGCCGGCCGCCGCCAGCTTTCCTGCCCTTATTCAGCGGCGGCTCGACGAGCACCCGCTTCCTTATAGAGCCTACAACTACGGCGTGAGCGGCGATACCAGCGCCGGCGGGCGCCAGCGCCTGGCGGCGGTGCTGGCCCGGCACCCGGTCGACGTGTTTGTGCTGGCCCTGGGGGCCAACGACGGCATCCGGGGCATTCCGGTGCGCGAAACCACCCACAACCTGCAGTTCATCATCGACGCCGTGAAGCTGCACTACCCCGAGGCGCAGCTGGTGCTGGCCGGGCTCGAATTCCCGTTCGACCTGGGCCCGCTGGGCGGCCACCGCCTGGCCCACTACGCCACCGAGTTCAAAGCCCTGTTCCGGACCCTGGCCGAGAAAAACAGCCTGCCCTTTGTGCCGTTTCTGCTGCAGGGCGTGCTGGGCCGCCACGACCTGAACCTCGCCGACGGCGTGCACCCCAACGCGGCGGGCCAGAAAATCCTGGCCGAGAACGTGTGGCAGGTCTTGGGCCCGCTGCTGCAGCAACCGGTCAGCTCGTAAGCTTCTAGCTTCGTTAATTAAGAACTAACTGGGACGGTCATGCTGAGCGCAGCCGAAGCATCTCTACTGCAATAGTAAATAGATTACTTCCGCGGGAGAGATGCTTCGGCTGCGCTCAGCATGACCGTTTCAGTTGAAGCACCGCTTATGCCGCTTATAGAAACCGTCTACTGTCTCTAGAAGTCGAACAGATTTCCCTGCACCGGCTGCGGAATGACGAACGGCGGGGGCACGGCGATGCCGGTGAGCGCGCGCATTTTTTCCAGGAAGTACGTGGCTAGTATAGGCGCGTGCCGCACGTCTTTCTGGTGGATAAAGAAGTAGATGTCGTGCACGCCCTGGGCTACCCAGGCGGCCAAGCGCTCGGCCCAGGCGTCGGCGCGCTGGTAGTCGGTGCTGTGCAGGCCGTGGCCGTTGAAGCGGATAAAGGCCACGGGCGTGGTCAGGCGCATGGCCAGCACGTCGCGCCGGCCGGCCACGTCAGTTATCACCAGTGTCTTGTTAAGGGCTTCGAAGGTGGCAAACACGGCATCGGCCAGCCCGCGGTCGGCAAACCAGCGGGGGTGGCGCAGCTCCACGGCCAGCGGCACGGCCTCCGGAAAATCGAGCAGGAACCGCTCGAGGCGCGGCAGGTGCTCGGGGCCGAAGTGCGGCGGCAGCTGCAGAAACGCCCAGCCCAAGTTGTCCTCCAGGCTTTCGAAGGCCCGCGCCATGGGCACCACCAGGTCGTCGGCCTGAAACAGCTCCCGCTCGTGGCTGATGCTGCGCGGCAGCTTGGGGCAAAACTTGAAGCCCGGCCCCACGGCCTCGCGCCATCGCCGCACGGTGGCCGCATCGGGGATGCGGTAGTGGGTGGTGTTCAGTTCAATGCTATTGAACTGCTGCGCGTAGTAGTGCAGGTAGTCGGGCTCTTTGATGCCGGCCGGGAAGTAAGTACCCAGCCACTCCTTGTTGGTCCAGATGGGGCAGCCCACGTGCAGGCCGGCCGGCGTGGGCTGGGCCGCGCGGGCCCGGGCCAGCACCCGGGCCGTTTCGGGGTGGTCGGGCGGCAGCCGAAAATCAACGTAGCGCAGGTCGGGCAGGCGGCCGAAATCCATGGGGCAAAGGTAGCGCCCGGGCGGGGCGAGCTCTACCTTGCTTACGAAAAATGGCCGACTTCTGCAACCTGGTTTCGGAGGTAGCGGAGGGACCGATGCCCGAATTTTATACGGGCCATATAATCTAATTTTTGCGCCCGCGCAATGGCTTTGGCTCCAAACCGCAAAATATAGTTTGCGGCGCCTCACGGCTACTTTTTCAGAAGCTTCTTGAATTAATTAAATGCAAGTTTTCTGGATAAAGGACAATTTTTCGCCTAAGCGCGTTAGCAGATGGCGGTAGATTTTTAGCATTGGGCGGGCGGTAGGCCTATGTTTGTTTTGCTCACCATCTGCAAAACGCATGATTTTATTCCATCCCTCGAGATTACCTGTCCTTTCCAGCTTTCTTTTCTTCCTGCTGACTTTGCTGAGCGCTCCGGCGCACGCCACCACTGGCACCACCAAATCAGCGTCTGCCCCGAACACTGCCGCCACTACCGTGCTGCGGGGCCGGGCTTCCTGGTACGGCAGTTATTTTCAGGGCAAACGGACCACCAGCGGCGAGCGGTACAACCGGTTTAAGTACACCTGCGCGCACAAAACCCTGCCCTTCGGCACCCGCCTGCGGGTCACGAACGTGAAAAACGGCAAGTCGGTGGTGGTACGCGTGAGCGACCGCGGCCCGTTCCGCCACGAGCGGATTCTGGACCTTTCGGAAATTGCGGCCCGCCCCCTGGGCATCACGGACTGTGGCGCCGCCACGGTAGTAGCCGAAGTAGTAGCCGCCGATACGCCCCTGGGCCCGGCCAGCACCCCCGACAACTTGGCCGCGCTCTACGCCGCCGACCCCAACCCCGACGCGGCCTTCACGACCTACTCGGTGCCAACCGCCACCGACACCGAGACACCGGCCCTGATTGCGGCCTCTACCGTAACCAAGACCGCGGTAATTACCACCACCGAATCGGTTAACTGCCCCGCCGGCTTCCTCATCCAGGCCGGCTCCTTCACCGACGTGGCCAATGCCCGGAGCGTGCAGGCCCGCATCAAGTCCCTGCTGCCGGAGGTGAAAGTGGAAGTGTCGCAGTACCTGCTCGACGGCCGCCAGCGCAGCCGCGTGCTCGTGGGCAACTTCGGCGAACGCCCCGAGGCCGAAGCCGTGCGCCAGCAGCTCATGGTCTGGGGCATTGGCGGGCTCGTGCGCGAGGTGGCCCTGCGGTGAGCGTAGTGGCTCGTTTTTAGTTGTTTGTTGTTAGGCTGCGTCTTAAGCAAGCAGCCTTTCGCTTGATAGCATGGGTTCCTTAAAGGCCAATTGACGGCGTTGTCGTTATTTGGCCTTTGCTTTTGCGCGGAGGCCAGACAACAAACCACTATCAACGGTCAACTACAATGATTAAAGCCCTGTTGGCGCTGGCCGTCGGCCTCACCCTGGTGTGGACGCTGAACTCCAAACAAGGGGACGTTCCGCCGTTTGGCAAGCTGCTGAGCCCCTACCGCGGCTTCTGGCAAAACGGGGAGGCCGCGCACGATTTTCCGGCCCAGCAAACCCTGGCGTTGGCCGGGCTGCAGCAGCCCGTGACGGTGCGCTACGACGACCGCCGGGTGCCGCACGTGTTTGCCCAAAACGACCACGACCTGTACTTTGCCCAGGGCTACCTCACGGCCCGCGACCGGCTCTGGCAGATGGAGTTTCAGACGCACGTGGCCGCCGGGCGCCTGGCCGAAATAGTAGGCCCCGCCCGGCTGGAAACCGACCGGTTTTTCCGGCGCATGGGCCTGCCCTTTGGCGCCGCCAACTCCCTGAAAGTGATGATGGCCAACCCCACCACGCGCACCGTGCTGGAGTCGTATTCGGCCGGGGTGAATGCCTACATCGGCCAGCTCACGCCGGCCACGCTGCCCTTCGAGTACAAGCTGCTCGACTACCGCCCCGAGCCCTGGCAGCCGCTGAAGTGCGCGCTGCTGCTCAAGTTCATGGCCTGGGACCTGAGCGGCCGCACCGACGACCTGCGCATGAGCAACATCCTGCGCAAGTACGGCCCGGCCGTCACCAAAGACCTGTTTCCGGACTACCCCACGCGGGAAGACCCCATCGTGCCGGTAGGCACGCCGCTGGATTTCAAGCCCCTGGCCGCACCGCCCGTGCCCCGGTCGTTTGAGGCAGCCTACGCGGCCAACCCGCTGCGCACCGAGCCCGATGCCGAGCTGGGCTCCAACAACTTCGCAGTGAGTGGGGCCAAGTCGGCCTCGGGCTACCCACTGCTGGCCAACGACCCGCACCTGCAGCTCAACCTGCCCAGCATCTGGTACCAGATTCAGCTCAACGCGCCCGGCGTGAACGTGTACGGCGTCACCATTCCGGGTGCGCCCACGGTCATCATCGGCTTTAATGAGAACGCGGCCTGGGGCGTAACCAACGTAGCCGCCGACGTGCTCGACTTCTACCAGCTCAAGTTCAAGGACAACACCCGCCGCGAGTACTGGCACGACGGCCGCTGGAAACCCGTGCGCCGGGTGGTGGAGCATATCAAGGTGCGCGGCCAACCCGACCGGCTCGATACCGTGCTCTACACCCACCACGGCCCCGTGGTGTACGACAAGGCCGAAAAACCTTTCCTGCCCCAGACGCCCATCGGCCACGCCATGCGCTGGACCGCCCACGACGGCGCCGACGAGATAATGACCTTATATCGGCTCAACCGGGCCCGCAGCTACGCCGACTACACCGCCGCCCTGGCCACCTGGGGCTCGCCGGCCCAGAACTTCATTTTTGCCGACAACGAGAAGGACATTGCCATCTGGCCCAACGGCCGCTTCCCGCTGAAATGGCACGACCAGGGCAAGTTCCTGCTCGACGGCACCGACCCGGCCTACGACTGGCAGGGCTGGATACCGCAGGCCCAGAACCCGCACGTGAAGAACCCGGCCCGCGGCTTCGTGAGCTCGGCCAACCAGTTTTCAGCTGGCCCCGACTACCCGTATTACCTGAACTGGACCTTCGCCAACTACGAGCGCGGCCACCGCATCAATCAGCGCCTCGCCGCCATGCGCCAGGTCACGCCCGACAGCCTGCGCCAGCTCCAAAACGACGTGCTCGACCTCAACGCCCAGCTCATGCTCCCCCGAATGCTGACCCTTGCTAACGAAGCCACCGGTAGCGCACTGCCCGCCGCCGATTCGCCCGAGGGAAAAGTGCTGGCCGAAATGCGCCGCTGGCCCTACCAGTACACTGCCGATGCCATCGGCCCCAGCGTGTTCAACCTCTGGTACAACGACCTGGTGAAGCGCCTCTGGGACGATGACTTCGGCCCCAAGGCCACCGGCCTGGAAATGCGCTACCCGGCCCGCGACCGCACCAATAACCTGATTCTAAACGAGCCCAACTCGCCGTGGATAGACGACCGCCGCACCGCCACCCACGAAACCCTGCCCCAGCTGGCCCTGCAAAGCCTGCGCTTCGCCACCGATTCGCTCACCCGCAAGTTCGGCCCCCTGGGCCCCAAGTGGCGCTGGGCCAACCAGAAAAGCACCGACGTGCTGCACCTGCTGCAGCTCCCGGGCTTCGGGCAGATGGACGTGGACTGCGGCGGAGGCGCCGGCATCGTGAACGCCACCTCCGAGCGCAACGGCCCCTCCTGGCGCATGGTGGTGGCGCTGGGCCCGCAGGTGCGGGCCTACGGCGTGTACCCCGGCGGCCAAAGCGGCAACCCCGGCTCGCCGTACTACAACAACCTGCTCGAAACCTGGCGCGTGGGCCAGCTCGACGAGCTGGTGTTCCTGCGCTCGGCCCAGGAGCAGCACCCGCGGGTGCCCACGGCCTGGACGCTGCAAGGCAGATAGCCGGGATTTCGGCTGCTTATAATATGTAGCCTTCTATTCGTTAATTGGTTAATTTGCTACAGGCCTAGCGCTTCCCGTCGCACCTTTCCTTTCTTATGAAAATGAAAAGCTCCCCGTTCGTTCGTTTGCCCAAGCTGGCCAGCCGGGCTGCACTGCTGGTGGCCGTTGCGCTTGCTGGCCCGGCCGTCGCTCAAACTGCTTCCCCGCAGGAAATCCCCGTAAAAACCATTGGCCGGGTGTACCTCTCGGTAGAGCAGATGCCTCAGCTGCCCACCGGGGGTGGCAACGAGGCCATCATTCAGACCATCCAAAACAGCGTGGCCAAGTCGGGGATGCGGTTCGACAAAACGGCCAAGGGTACGGTTTACGCCACCGTTACTGTGGGGTCGGACGGGCAGCTGCGCGATGCCCGAATCGTCAGAGCCCTGGGCGGCGGCTGCGATGAGGCCGTACTGGCCGCCGTGAAAAAGCTGCCCCGCCTCGTGCCCGGCCGGCAAGCGGGGCAGCCCGTAGCCGTGGCCCTTTCGCTGCCCGTGCCCTTTCCCTTGCCGGCGACCCCGGTTTCGAAAGCGGAATAACTTCTCCCAGCCTTTGTTACTAGCGGCTGCACCAGCTACTAAAGCTTAAAAGCAAAAAAGCCGCTCCCAAGGAAGCGGCTTTTTGTATGCGTATAATTGCCGGCTATTTATTGCCGTTGTCAGTGCCTTTGTCCCGGTTAGCGTCTTTGCTGGCGGCAAGCTGGCGCTTTTCGCCCCGCGAGCTCACGTCGTGGGCTTCGCCCTCGTGGTCATCGTCCATGGTGCGGCTGATGATAACGACGGCCACCGTGGCCAGGGCGGCAATGCCCAGCACCATTTGGGTCGGCGTGAAGCGTTGAGCTGCCTTGCGCAGCAACGTGCCGCCGTGCTTCAGCAGGTCATCCATATGCTCGTGCTGGCCCTGGAACAGTACGTAGTAAGCACTTTCGAAAGTACGCGCGAGGTCTTCGGGCATGATTTTTTCGAGCTGCTGTTCGATTTGGGATTCCATAAAGAAGGTATTGAAAGGAGGAGGTGAAAGAAGACAAGGCGTTGGCCTCGAAAACTGCTGTACGCAAAAGTTTGCCGATGGGCTGCCTTTTTACCTCACTTTCCTTTGAAATAGCACTGCGCTACTGAACCACAAGTATTCGCGAGCCGCTGTGCTCGGCTTCGCGCACCTGGCAGTAATAGGCGCCGGCCGGCAGCCCATGCAGGTCCACGGGTAGCTGCTGGGAGCCCCGGGGCAGCACGCGGTCCACGGCGCGGCGTACCTCCCGGCCCAGCGTATCGAGCAGCACAATTTGCACGTGGGCGCCGGTGCTTTCGTAGGCCACGGTGGCTGTGCCGTCGCGCGTGGCGGGGTTGGGGTATACGGTGAATTCGGCGGCTTCTGCGGCCGGGGTGGTGGCCAGGGCGCCGGCCCGCAGTACCGGCACGTAGGGAAAGCTTTGCCCAAACAGCTGCCTGAGGGTGGCCGGGGCCACCTGGAACCAGTCTTGCAGGATGCTGGTGTAGACGCTGCGAAAGTCGTACTGCATGGCGATGTTGTCGTTCACGCCGGCGTTGGCGGGCAGCGTGGGGTTGGGCCCGTGCACGATGGGGTTCACCTTGGTGCCAAACACCAGCAGCGGGGCCGCCGCGCCGTGGTCGGTGCCGTAGCCGGCATTGGCCCGGATGCGGCGGCCGAATTCCGAGAACGTCAGCCCCACCACCCGGTCTTGCACCGATAAGCGGCGCAAGTCGTCCTGAAACGCATTCACGGCCTCCGCGATTTTGCCCAGCAGCGCGGCGTGGGTGCCGGTGCTGGTGCTGCCCGTGGCGGGCACTTGCAGTGTGTGGGTATCGAAGCCCCCGAGCGTGCACACGTAAATGCGGGTGCTCAGGCCGCCGGCCACCAGCTGCGCCACAATTTTGAGCTGGTCGGCCAGCGTGTTTTGGCCCGCCGTGGGGTACAGCGGCGAGAGGTTCTGGGCGCGCCGGGCCGCAGCCTGAATGGTGGTGGTGTAAACCTGCGTCTGGCTCACCACTTGGCGGATAAACGTGAGCTCGTGCCCGGCCGGGGTGTTGGGGGCGGCGTCCACGCCGCCGCTCAGCAGCTGGTAGAACGACGAGGTATTGGCAATGGCCATGCCCATGTTCACGCTGGGCCCCTGCACGCAGTTGCTCACCACCGAGCCGATGCTGATGGCCAGCGGGTCGGGGCTCTGGGGGCTGGGGTAGCCCGTGGGGTAGCCGGGAAACTCGCCGTCGAGGTAGCGCCCGGCCCAGCCCGTGGTCAGGGTCACGTTCGAATCCGAGCCCGACGTCCAGATGTCGGTGGCCCGGAAGTGCGAGAAGTTCGGGTTGGGGTAGCCCACGCTTTGCACCACGCCCACCTGGCCGTTCTGGTAGAGGTTGTGCAGCGCCGCCATGGCCGGGTGAATGCCCGTGGCCGCCGTGAGCGGCAACACGGCGTTCTGGGGCAGGGCAATAGTGGGCCGCGCCGCCATCAGGGCCGGGTACTGGTCGAGGGGGATAATCATGTTCAGGCCATCGTTGCCGCCCTGCAGCTGAATGATAACCAATACCTTGTCCGACTGCGTGGTGGCGTTCGTGAGCGCGGCCAGCGCGGGCGAGTACCCGTAGGCGCCGATGGGCAGCCCGCTCAGCAGCGCGGCTCCCGCCGTGGCCGCCGCCGTAGTGTGTAGAAATTCGCGACGTTTCATAATTGAGCTGTTGGCTGTGAGCTACTGCTGTTAGCGTCCGTTCGTACCGCCGGCTTCAGCCCAAGGGGCACGGCCCGAGCCACCGATGACTAACCGCTTTACATTAAGACAAATGGTACTCGGCCAGCCCCATCAGGGCGCGCAGCATGGCCTGCAGCTTGGTGGCCACCGCCGCTTTTTTGGCCGTGTTGGTGGGCGCGGCCAGAAATTGCTGCCACTCCACGGTCCACTCAAAGTCGGGCAGGCCCGGCAGCAGCGCCGATTTTAAGAAGGCCACTTGGTTGGCCGTAAGCGGAATGGGCACCATCAGCGCCACAAACTCGGCAATGAGCAGGTTGCAGTCCGACGCCGTGGTGGCCGGAAACGACTGCACCAGCGCCACCGGGTCAATCACGATTTTGGTGCTGTTGCGCGTGTAGCCGCCAGCAATAAACAGGTCCGTTACCTGGTTGCGGCGCGGCAGGGTCACGGCGTTTATCCACAGCTCGTGGTACTGCGGCGTCTGGTAGTAGGCAGCCCAGCCCGCCACGTTCGGCGGGTCGCCGAGGGTTTGCTGCTGCAGGCTGACCACCCCGTTGAGGTAGTTCCACATCCCGTATTGGGCCACCACGTTGGTAGCGGGCGGAAACGCCACCTGCATCTGCCGGCACAGGCCCACCGAGAAATCCAGGGGGCTTTTGATAAGGCACCCTTGGTTGGCCGCGTCAAAGAAATGCTCGGAGCTGAGCAGGGTCCGCAGCACCGGCGCCACCTCAAAGTTGCTTTGCACCAGCAGCGTCGCCAACGGCTGAATGATGTTCGCTTCGGTTTGCGCATCAATCACATAATACACAAACCAGCGGTACAGCTTGCGCACCACGAAGCGCGCCGTTTCGGCCTGCTGAAAAATGAGGTTGATGAGGTCCTGGTACTCGGCCGCGCCATTGGCCGCGATGCGGGCGTTGCCAAACGCGGCCGAAAAGACCTTGGTGGTGGCGTCGTGCCGGCTGGCCGTGAAGTAGCTGCCCACCGGCGTACTCTGGTCGCGCCAGCCGGTGAGCACGCGGGCGGCGGCTTGCACATCGGCCTCGGTGTAGTTGGTGTAGTTGCCCGGCCCAATGAGCGGGCCCTTGCCCACGGTGAAGAGCTCCAGCAGCTCGCGGCCGTAGTTCTCATTGGGGTTGCCGGCCGTGCTCTGGTTGCCGTTGAGGTAGCGCAGCATGGCGGGCGTCACGGTCACATCCTTGGCCAGCTGCTTCACATTACCCAACGCGTGCTGGCGCAGCAGCCGGCAGTACTCATAGCCCATGCGGGCATCGTTGATAGTACCCAGCGCGATTACAAAGTGATTGTGCCAGAACAGCGTCATCTTCTCGGCCAGCGACGTGCCCTGGCCCAGCACCTGCCCCAGCCACCAGTCGCGCAGCGACGCCCGGCGGACGCCCTCAATGTTCTGGTCGAACGCCTGCGCGGTCCAGGTCTGGCCGATGGGTACGCTGGTGTCGGTGGCCGAAACGTTCAGGGGCGGCGCCGGCGCGCCCGGGGCCGTGAGCAGCCCGTTGAGCACGGCCGTGAGGCTGGAGCCGGCCGCCGCCAGTATCTCGGGGCGAGTGGGGCCAAACAGGCAGCGGCGCAGCAGGTGGGCGGCCTGGGCATAGCCCCACGGCCCGGCGTAAGCCGTGAGCGCGCTCGTGCTCCGCGCCAGTCCGGTGGGCAGCGCTTTGTTGGCGTAGCGACTGATGGTTTCGGGTGGCCCGGTTTCGGCGGGCAGAATGGCCGCCGCGCCCAGTTGTGCGGCCCTGGCCCCGGCCGAAGAGCGAATCGCAGCAGTGTTTCGTTGAAGGAAAAGTCTACGGTTCATAAACAAGCACGACAAAAGACCCTAAGCAGCTCTAAATATACTTAAATCCAAGCATCATCCGCACTATGTTTCAGTTCCTTAGCAAGGACCTTGGACTTCGACTGGGGTTTAATGCACGCCTGAAAGTTTTTGCCGCACGCTGCCGGGTGCCGGGCAAGAAAAAAGCGCCCGGCCGCAGGGGCCGGGCGCTTTGCCTGGTTCTATTGAGCTACGGGGCTTAGTCGGCCGTCTCGTTGGCCTCTTCGGCGGCGCGCACGCGGCCGGCGGCGTAGAAATTACGGTGGTAGTAGGGCTGGTTCAAGGAGCTCACCATCACGCCGCCGTTGCAGGCAGAATGCGCAAACTTGCCGTCTTTCAAGTAGATGCCTACGTGGTAGATGGGTCCGCTGCCCCGGCGAAAAAACACCAGGTCGCCGGTTTTCATCTCGCTTTTGGCCACGTGCTTGGTGGTCGTGAACATGGAGCGCGACGAGCGCTGCAGCGTCACGCCGTACACCTCGCGAAACACGCGGGTCACAAAGCCCGAGCAATCGGTGCCGCGGCGCGTGTTGTTGCCGTAGCGGTAGGGCGTCCCTATCCAGTCGGTCACGGTGCGCAGCAGGTCCTTGTTTTCGTCGAAGGCCAGGCGCAGGCCCAGGGTCTGCGCATAGTAGTGGTAGGCCAGCGAGTCGCGCGAGGCGGCCAACTCGGCGGCCGTGGCGGGCTTGGTAGCGGGCGTATTGGCCGGCGCAGCAGCTGGCTCGGAAACTTCCGAAACCCGCTCGTTCATCGTCAGGGCCGGAAACAGCGATGCTTCGGCTACGGCTGGTGCCGCAGTGGCACGAACCGTAATCGAAGCATCGGGGGCGCGTTCGAAGAAGAAGGAGAGAGCTAGCGAGCCAGCGGCGAGGCAATACAGAATGCTATTTTTCATTGTCCGTCGTTAGGGGTTGGGCAAAAATTCCGGGTTCCTGTTCAGGGGAGGAAAAGCCGGGCTAAGGGGTTTCTTAGGCGATAGGCAAGGCTGGGGGTAGCCGAGTGATAAGTGAGAGAAAAGACTTGGTATCTGGTAATTCATATTTCTTATGAATTCCGACGTTGGGTAAAGCTAGCCCTAACTTCTGGTAAACTCAGCATTTTTGCGCGGAAAAAACCAAATATTCTTCTTTAAAACCAATTTAATCATAGTAAAATAGCTTATTCTATGACAACCGTATTGCCCCTACCCTCGTATCAGCCTGCCCGCAATATTTCTGTACCTTGCCCCCATGCAGCCCATCCGAACCTGGACTAACTCCCCCCTTGCCCGGATTGCCCGCGCCGTGCTGCGCAGCCAGCGCGTGGCCATGGTCATTGGCCAGACGGTGCACCTGAGCGGCGCCAACCGCGAGCAGTTCCTCGCCGACGCCGAATGGGTTGCCCACGAGCTGGTGCACGTGCGCCAATACCGGGAACATGGCCTGGTGCGCTTTCTTTGGAAATACCTGGTCGAGTCGGCCCGCGTGGGCTACTACCACAACAAGTACGAGGTGGAAGCCCGCGAAGAAGCCCGGCGCGTGGTGCTGGCCGACCCACTCCATACCCTACGCCCGCTGCCCAAGCATTCGCAGCCCAGGCCCGCCCAGAGCTAGCCCAGTGCCCTGCCCCGCAAACGGCCCGCCTCCCTACCGAGGCGGGCCGTTTGCTTATAGCACCCGAAATTTCAGAGCCCTTATACAGCCCCGGAAGTGGCGGCAGGAAGCTGCTCGCCGCGGCCCTACGCCGGCCCAACATAGCCGCCCGCGCGGGCCAACGGGGCTATGGAGACAAGGGCGTTAAGCCCAAGAAGCAACGAGCTTCCGCCTGCAAAGCAGCCAAGTATAGAATTATGGTTAAGTTTTAAATTATTGAGTACTAGTGCAACATAAGCCAGAAAACTTACGAATAAAAGCCCGCGCCGCCCTTCTGCGGCGCACCCATTTTCTCCTTCCTTTTCACCTATTATTTAGTTACTTTCACTATGGATAACCAACAAAACCAATCGGGCTCCCCCATGCCTGGTGACGACGTTCGAAACCAAAACGCAGGTAATACGACAGGTAGCGCAGGCGCCGATGCTACCGGAACCGGCGCCAGCGGTTCGCGCAAATCGAGTTCGGCCCGCGGCGCCTCGGCCCAAGGCAGCACGGGCGGTCAGGCCGGCGACCAGCGCAACCAAGAAAGCGGTGCCCAGGGCGAAGGCCAGCAGGGCGATAAAATGCTCAACTCGGTGCTGGAAAGCGGCAAAAAATGGATTGAGGATTCGGGCGTGCTCAACAGCGTGAACCAGCTTCCTCAGAGCGTAAAAGAATGGGGCTCGCGGGCCGCCACCCGCGTCGGCGACCTGACCACGACCCAGAAAATTGTGGGCGGGGCCCTGCTGGCCGTGGGCCTTGGGTACTTGGCCACGCGCAAAGGCAAATCCGGCACCTCGGAATCGCGCTACGACCGCCAGAGCAGCGGCAGCTACGGCCGCCGCTCCAGCTACGGCTACCAGGCGCCCGATGCGTCCAACAGCCGCCGCACCACGGTGGGCAGCGGCCGTTCCGATAGCGGCTCGGCTTATGGCAACAGCGGCGCGGGCTATGGCAGCAGCGGCAACTACAACAGCAGCAGCAGCTACGGTTCGGGGGCTAGCTCCAGCAGCAGCGACCGCGGCAGCAGCAACTACGGCTCAAACAGCGACCACGGCAGCAGCTACGGCTCCAGCAGCGACCGTGGTGGTAACCTCGGCTCTAATAGCGACCGTGGCAACAACTACAGCTCCAGTGGCAGCACCACGGGCAGCAGTGGCGCAAGCAGCGGTGCCGGCTTTGGCTCCTCGTCTTCGGGCGGCGACTTTGGCTCGCGCACTTCCGAAAGCAGCTACCGTACCAAACACGAAGACTTCCGCAGCATCGAATAGGCCCAGTGCCTAAGGCACGAGGTCCATCAAAAAGCCCCGCTTCAGCTTGAAGCGGGGCTTTTTGTTTAGGCAACAGTGGTGTGCTAGATGTTCATGGCCGACTCGCGGCGGCGCATCTTGCCGGCCGGAATGCCGAACATCATCTTAAAGCGGCGGCAGAAGTACGCGGTGTCTTTGTAGCCCACTTCCTTGCCGATGTCGCGGATGCTCTTTTTGGTGGTGCGCAGCAGGAACACGGCGCGCTCCATGCGCTGGTATTCGATGTAGTCCTGCGGGTTGATGTTGGTCAGCATCTTGAAGTACTGGCCCACATAGTCTTCGCTCACGTTGGCCACGCCGCTCAGCACCTTATTGCTCAGGTCGCCGCCCAGGTTCTCCTTGATGTAGTTGAACAGGTCGATGAGGCGCGGGTCCTTGAAGTAGGTGCTGTTGGTGGCCAGCTGCTCCACAAACATGTTGTTGCGCAGCACGTAGCGCACCACTTCCACCACGATGTTCTCGGTGTAGATGTTGATGAGGCGCTCGCGGCCGGGCAGATCCTGCATGCTTTCCTCTACCACCTTAATCACCAGGTTGGCGAGCTTGGGCTGGCCGCTGATGAGGAAGGCCGGCACGTCGAGCGAGGCGAAGAAGTTCACCGAGTCAAACACCTTGGCTTCGAAGCTTACAAAGCTGTGACTTTCGTCGGCGTCGCCAATCAGGTCGAGGTTGTCGTTGGAATGGAAGAACTTATCCTTGTTGGTGATGAGGTCGTCGTTGGTGATAACCCGGTTCTTCTGGTCGACGCCGTAGCTCACGCGGGTGGGGCGGCCGCCGGGGATGAAGAGCATTTCGCCTTCCTCCACTACCGTTTCCTCGTCGCCAAAGGTGATGTGGCCCTTGTGCAAGAGAATAAGGTTGTTGCCGACGTCATAGGAATTCTTTACCGTGAAGGGCTGGTGCAAAACCAGATTTTTGGCCTTGATGTAGCGGACGCCTAGCGACTCAATGACTTTATTGTAATCTTCCATAATTCGAACTGCCGAAAGGGCCTGTTGGAGGGTGCGGGTTGGGTAACTGGGTGGCTACCGCAGTGCAATATAACAGGTTGAAATTCACAAAAACTAAAAACCCAGCCAAATAGTGGCTGGGTTTTGTGCAATGAATCTGAATTTTAGGCAATTCGGCCCTTACTTGAGGATTTCCCGCGAAATCACAATTTTCTGAATTTCGGAAGTCCCCTCGTAAATCTGGGTAATCTTGGCGTCGCGCATGAAGCGCTCCACGTGGTATTCTTTCACAAAGCCGTAGCCACCATGAATCTGCACGGCTTCTACTGCCGAGTCCATCGCCACCTTGGAAGCAAAGAGCTTGGCCATGGCGCCCGACTTGGCGTAGTCGGCCCCGCTGTCCTTGTCGGCCGCGGCCTGCAGGCACAGCAGCCGCGCCGCGTCGACGTTGGTGGCCATGTCGGCCAGCTTGAACTGAATGGCCTGGTGCTTGGCAATTTCGACCCCGAAGGCCTTGCGCTCCTTGGCGTACTTCAGGCTCAGCTCCAGCGAGCCGGAGGCAATGCCCAGGGCCTGCGCCGCAATGCCAATGCGGCCACCGGCCAGCACCTGCATGGCAAACTTGAAGCCGAAGCCGTCGGCGCCGATGCGGTTCTCCTTGGGCACCTTCACGTCGGTGAACATTAGCGAGCAGGTGTCGGAGCCCCGGATGCCGAGTTTATTCTCCTTGGGGCCCTGGATGAAGCCGGGCATGTCCTTGTCGACAATCAGCACGTTGATGCCGCGCGACTTCAGCTCGGGGTTGGTTTGGGCGATAACCAAGTACACCGAGGCGGTGGTGCCGTTGGTAATCCAGTTCTTGGTGCCGTTGAGCAGGTAGTGGTCGCCTTTGTCTTCGGCGGTGGTGCGCTGGCTGGTGGCATCGGAGCCGGCTTCGGGCTCGCTCAGGGCGAAGGCGCCGATGATTTCGCCCGAGCACAGGCGCGGCAGGTACTTCTGCTTCTGCTCTTCGGTGCCGTACTTTTCCAGGCCCCAGCACACCAGCGAGTTGTTCACGCTCATGATAACCGAGCAGGAAGCATCCACCTTGCTGATTTCTTCCATGGCCAGCACGTAGCTCACGGTGTCGAGGCCGCTGCCGCCGTAGTCGGGGCTTACCATCATGCCCATGAACCCCAGCTCGCCCATTTTCTTGATTTGCTCAGTGGGAAATTTCTGGTGCTCGTCGCGCTCAATGACCCCGGCCCACAGCTCGCTTTGGGCAAAATCACGGGCGGCGTCGCGCACGGCCAGCTGCTCTTCGGTCAGCTGGTAAATGTTGGTGGAAGTAGCGGTTTGCATGTACGGGGTGGGAATATGGCGTTGAAAGAACAAAAGTACGCCCATAGCGCGGGGCGGACAAGGTGCACCATTCTGGCATTCTTGCACTACCCAACAATCTGAAAGCTAAAACCCTTACTCACCGTCGCCCTGCTGGGAAAAGAAAAACGCGGCCTGCCCGCCGCGGCGGTTTGGATGCTTTAGCTCGATAATGCCGCGCCAAGCACGACTTTTATTACTTCATGACGCTACGCCTCCTCAGCTGCTACGCGCTGGCCCTGCTTTTTGTGCTGGCCGGCACCTGGCATTTTGTGCACCCCGCTACGTATCTGGCCATTATGCCGCCGCAGCTGCCCCATTCGCTAGCGCTGGTGTACGTGAGCGGCATTTTCGAAGTCCTGGGCGGGGTAGGCCTGCTGCTCCACCGCACCCGACGCCTGGCGGGCTGGGGCCTGCTGGCGCTGCTGGTAGCCGTGTTTCCGGCCAACCTCTACATGGCCCTGATTCACGAGCAGCTCGGCATTTCGAGTTGGGTGGCCTGGGGCCGGCTGCCCCTGCAGCTTCCGCTGATGTGGTGGGTTTGGCGGGTAAGCCGCCAACGGTAGCGGAATTTTCGCCCCGCGATTGAATAGCCGGAAAATCTGAGCTGAACAGGTACTACTGGCCCTACTCCCAGCGCACGTCCAGCAGCCGCAGCTGCACGCTGCGCTGGCCGCGGTACTCGTTTAGCTCAACGGTATAGCACGCGCTGAACGGCTGGCCTAGCTCAATTTCCGTCAGGTAGTCGGCCAGGCCGAAACCGATGGCGTCCACGGCCGGCCCCGACGTATCGGCCGAGGCCAGGCGTAGCTTGAGGTGCCCCTGCCCCACCACCCGGGCGCTATTGGGCACGGCCACCAGCCGCCGCGACGCAAACACGGGATTGGGGTTGCCCGGCCCGAACGGCTCCATGCGGCGCAGCTCCGAAAAAAACTCTTCGTTGATGCGGCTCAGGGGCAGCGCCGCCGCCACTTCCACCGGCCGCACGAGGTGTTCGGTGGTGAGGGTATCGGCCACCACTTCCTCAAACCGCCGCTGGAAAGCCGGCACGTTTTCCACCTTCAACGTGAGGCCGGCCGCGGCGCGGTGCCCACCGAACTGGTCGAGCAGCGGGGCGCAGGCCTCCAGGGCTTCGTGTACGTCGAACCCCGCCACGGAGCGGGCCGAGCCCGTGGCCTTGCCATCGCGCTGGGTGAGGATGACGGTGGGACGGTAGTATTGGTCGAGGCAGCGCGAGGCCACGATGCCCAACACGCCCTGGTGCCAGTCGGACTTGTAAAGCACGGTGGCGCGGGCGTTTTGCAGCGTGGGGCTGCCGGCAATCATGTCCAGCGCCTCCTGGGTGGTGTGCTGGTCGGAGCCGCGGCGCTGCTGGTTCATCTGGTCCACCACTTCGGCGGTGTAGCGGGCCTCCTGCTGGTCGGGGGCGAGCAGCATGGCCACGGCGCGGCGCGCATCGCCCATGCGGCCGGCCGCATTAATGCGCGGCGCAAAGCCGAATATCAGGCTGCTGATGCCCAGCGGGCCCTCGCGCAGCGTGGCCAGCTCGCGCAGGGCCGCCAGCCCTGGCCGCAGCAAGTGGGCGTCTTCGTTGAAGCGCCGCAGGCCGTGGGCGGCCAGGATGCGGTTTTCGCCGGTGATGGGCACGATGTCGGCCGCAATGCTCACCGTCACCAAATCCAGCAGGTCGTGCAGCCGCGCCTCGGGCAAGCCCAGGCGTTCGCCCAACGCCTGCATCAGCTTGAAGCCCACCCCACAGCCCGACAGCTCCTTGTACGGATATTCACAGTCGGCCCGCTTGGGGTCGAGCACGGCCACGGCTGCGGGCAGTTCTTCGCCGGGCAGGTGGTGGTCGCAAATGATGAAGTCAACGCCTTGGCTGGTAGCGTAGGCTACCTGCGCGACGGCTTTGATGCCGCAGTCCAGCGCAACGATGAGCTGGAAGCCGTTGGCCGCGGCAAAATCAATGGCCTTTTCGGAGATGCCGTAGCCTTCGGTATAGCGGTCCGGGATGTAGTCGCGCAGCCGCTCCGCGCCAAATAACGGCGTGAGGTAGCTCACCACCGTGGCCACGGAGGTAATGCCGTCCACGTCGTAATCGCCCAATACCAGCACCTTTTCGCCGGCGTGGTAGGCCTGCGTGAGGCGGGCCACGGCGCGGTCCATGTCACGCATCAGCAGCGGGTTGGGCAGCTGGCGCAGGTCGGGGTGGAAAAAGGCCGCGGCGGCCTCGGGCGTGTCGATGCCCCGCTGCACCAGCAGAGCCGCTACTTCGGCGGCAATAAATAAGGCCTCGGTGAGGCTGTGGGCCTTATAGCCATCCGGTTCGGGGATATAATTCCAGCGCTTACTAGCGGATATGGGCATTTGATACGTCGTAGAAATGGCCTCAAAAGTACGACCAAACCCCTCCCCGCACCCGCCGGCTTATCTTTGGCGCCCGGCTTCGCTACTGCCGTGCCCTATGCGTAAGCTGCAAGATTTTTACCGCCAATACCGCCAGTACATCGGCACGGATGTGCTCATGTATGGGGCCATGATTTTGGCGCTGGCGCTAATGTTCGTGTTTTTCGGGTAAAGTATGCGGAGCCTTTGATGGCCTAGAACACGCCGTCTGTCATGCAGAGCGCAGCGAAGCATCTTATCCCTATGGAACGATTTGTTCTAGCCTGATAAGATGCTTCGCTGCGCTCTGCATGACAGGCGTTTTCATTTAACTACACCCCATTAACTATACCCCGTCGCCCCGGAGCTTGCGGAACCGCTTGCGGGCCTCGGCCACGTAGATGCTGCCGGGGTATTTGGTGATAACCTGGTTGTACAGCTCCTGGGCCTTGGCTTTGTCCTTCACGTCTTCCTCCTGAATGCGGGCCAGCAGGAACAACGCATCGTCGCTGAGCACGTCGTACTTGGGATTGTTGGTGATGCGCTCCAGCGTGGCAATGGCCCCGGCAAAGTCGCCGGTGCGGCGCTGCAGCTGGGCCTTTAGGTAGTAGGTATCGTCGGAAAGGGAATGGCCGGGGAACTTCTCCAGCAGCATATCCAGGCCCGCAATAGCCTCCTTCAGCTTATTCTGGAACACCAGTTGCTCCACCGCAGCGTAGGCCTTCAGGCCTAGGTCTAGCGTGTCCTCCACGGTGTTGTCCTGAATCAGCAGCGAGAGCTGCATGGCGTCGTTGGCAATTTCGCGGGTGGTAGCTTCCTTCAGAATGTCGAGGTGGCTTTGCGCGAGCTTGAAGTCGCCGGCGTAGTAGCTCAGGCGGGCATTGCGCAGCTTGGCTTCGTAGCCCAACGGCGAGTCCTTGTGTGATTTCTCCACCTGCGAATACAGCAGCGTGGCTTCCCAGGGCTCGCCCTTCAGCAAATACAAGTCGCCCTGGGTCACTTTGGCTTCGTCCACTACCTCGTCGCTCGCGCGGGGCATGTCTATCACCTCCTGCAGCAGGCTCATGGCCTTGGCGCGGTCGTTGAGCTGAAAGGCATACAAGTTAGCCAGGTTGCGCAGCACGGGGGCTGTGTCGGGCGTGCGGCCCAACTCGGCCAGCAGTTGCTCGTAGTCGCCGACGAGGGCACGCACTTTCGCCTCATCTACGGGGTAGGTGTCGCGCACCTGGGCCTCGCGGGCCTGCAGCAGCCGCTGCCGGGCCACGTTGCCATACGGGCCGCTGCGGTACTCCTTGGCCACGTAGGCATAGCCGTCGATGGCGCTTTCGTAGTCTTTGTTTTGCTGGGCAATGGCCGCCAGCTCCATTACGCGGCTGCCTTCGGTGCGGGCGCGCCGGTCGAGGGCCCGGGCCTGCACCAGCGCCCCCGTAAAATCGTGGCGCTGCACCTGCAGCCACAGCAGCAGCTCGCTGTAGGCCGCCTGCTCGGGGTGCTCCTGCGTGGCCGCCAGCAGGAGCTTTTCCAGCGCATCAAAGTCTTTTTCTTCGTGCAGGGCGTTTTGCAGCATGTTGCGCACAAAGGGCAGCTGCTTTTCGTCCTGGGCTACCAGGCGCAGCGTCTCGGCCAGCACCTGGGGCTGGTTCTGGCTTTGGGTATACAGCTGGATAAGCTGCGGGGCGTATTCGGTGTCGTTTTTGGCCAGCGACCGGCCGCGCAGGTAGGTACGCTCGGCCCACTCGGGTAGTTCCCGGCGGCCAAACTCCGTGGCCACGGCCAGCACCTGCGCCGGCGTGAGCTGGCTGAGCACCTTTTGCCACTGCTTCTCGGCCGCGGGCGCATCGCCGGCCGCGGCGTACACCGCCCCCAGTGCCACGCCCGTGGTAGCGTCTTCGGGGTGCAGCTTCACAGCTTTGCGGGCCAGCTTTTCGGCTTCTTTATAGCGCTTCAGTGCCTGCAAGGAAGCCAGGTACACCGGGAATACGGCGGGGCTGGTTTGCTCCTCAGCCGAGAGCTTCTCATACAGAAACACCACCTTTTCGTGCTCGCCACGGCGGGCGTAGTCCTCGGCTAGCGCGGCCCCGCTCACCGGCGCCCACGGCTTGGAGGGCTCTTGGGCCAGCGCCGGAATGGCCAGAAGGAAAGCGGCGGCTACAACGAGAGAATGCGGACGCATGAGTTCAGGAGCAGTTTCACGCAGAAGTGGCAGAAGGCCCGGTTTGGGACGCTTCGTGTCAACGCAAAACCTCAGGGGATGGTGCGTTTGGTTGCAGGGCATTTGCAGCGGGCCCCAAAAAACAAAAAGGGCCGCTCCCGAAGGTACGGCCCTTTTCAAATTTGTGGATTGACGTCCTAGAAAAACTTCGTGCGGCTGTCTTTCACGTTGGCGTGGGCCTTGATGGCCTCGTAAATCTTGCCGTCCTGCTGCTGGGCACGCTGCTGCGCCAGCTGCTGCTGCACGGCTTTCAGGTTGGTGTTGGGCGTGGCGGGTGGGGTCACGCTCACCGGCTCAACTACCAGCACGCCCTGCTCGCCCTGGATGGGGGCCGACTTCTGGCCGGGCTTCAAGGCAAACGCTTTGCCCACCGCCAAGGGCTCGAAGCCCACGTTGGTAAGGTTGCCCTGGCCCAGCACTACGTCGGCGGCGGTGCCGACCTGGGCCGTGGGGCCGTACTTGGAGGCCATTTCCTCCAGCGTACCCGCCTTCGGCAGCTTGGCCATGATTTGCTTGGCCTTCTCTTCGTTGCGCACCAGCGCCGAAAGCTCGGGCTTCAGGTTGGTTACCGTGGCGGTGCCTTTGGCGCGCTCGTCGGTGAGGGCGGCAATCACGTACTGGTCGCCCATCTCGTATACTTCCGAGATGTCGCCCACTTTGGTTTCGGCGCCGTTCTGGTTGAAGCCGAAGGCCCAACGCACCAGCTCACGCGCGTTCTGCAGGTTGTTGACGGTGCGGGCGCTGCGGTCCAGGTTTTTGGCCTCCTGCTTTACCAGGGTCTTGTCCTTGGTCACGAGCTTGCGGAAGCTCTCCAGGTCGGTGGCTTCGCCTTTCAGCTGCTGCGCCTTGGCGTAAGCGGCTTCGCGGGTGGCATCGCTGGGGGTAATGCTCTTCTTCACCTCAGCCACCTGATAGGTTTGCTTGGTGGGAGCCGCCGTGATTTTGATTACGTGGTAGCCAAACGAGGTTTCCACCACGTTGGGGAGCAGGCCGGGAGCGGTGGCGCCGAAAATAGCTTTTTCGAACTCGGGCACCATGCGGCCCTGGCCAAACCAGCCCAAGTCGCCGCCCTGCTCCTTGGTGCCGTCGGTTCCGAACTGACGGGCCATGGCGGCGAAGTCGGCGCCGGCTTTGATTTTCTTGAGGATGTCCTGGGCCTTGGCTTTCGCGGCGGCTTTGGCTTCGGGCGTGGTGCCTTCGGGCTTGATGAGGATGTGGCTGGCGCGGGCCGCGGCCTGCTTGCCGGTGCCCACCCCGGTTACCTTATACAGCGAGTACGTGCCGTTTTCAGCGTAAGGGCCATACACTTTGCCTTGGGCCAGGGGCAGCTGCTTGCGCAGTTGCTCGGGCAGGTCGGCGGGGCTGCGGAACGCCTTGTTGTAGGGCTGCTCCGAATTCTGCATCACAAACAGCGAGTCGACCGGGGCCGAGGCAAACTGCGTGGCCAACTCCGCAATCGAAGTCTTTACGGAAGCGCTGTCCTCTTTCGAGGGCACCACCGGGATGGTGATGTACTCCACCGAGCGGCCGTCTTCTACTTTGTACTTGCTCTGGTTCTTGTCGAGGTAAGCCTGGAGCTGAGCGTCGGTCACTTTCACGGCCGAGTCGGAAATGCTGGCGTAGGGCACGAACAGGTACTTCACCATGGCCTTGGTGCCTTGCGAAGTGTCGTAGCGCTTGGCTTCGGCGGTGGTCACGTACACCGAGTTTTTCAGCAGGGCGTTGTACTTGTTGGCCAGGCGCTCGGCGGGGAGGTTGGCTTCGAAGTTGTGCCAAGCGGCCTGGTTTTCGGGAGGCAGCTTATCGAGGTTTTTCAGGTACTCAATCAGGCGGGCTTTGTCGAACTGACCCGTTTTCTGGTCGGTAAAGGCCTGCTTGATGCCGTTGTTGATGTTGTCGCCCTGCACCATGTCCACCAGTTCGTCGTCCGATACGGTCAGGCCCAATTTCTCCCACTCGGGCTGGAAAGCCAGGCGGTAAATGGTCTGGTTCCAGGCCTGGTCGCGCAGGTAGCCGAGGGCTTGCTCGTCGGGCTGGCGCTGCTGCTGTGCGATAAACGCTTGCTTGGCTTGCTCGAGGGCGTTGTTGTAATCGGCCAGCTCCACTTTTTGGCCAGCCACCTCGCCTACTACTTGGTCGTTGCGGTTGAAAAGCCGGTTTTTGCCGCCTACCAGGTCGCCGCCCACAATAAAGAGCAGCATGCCGACGGCCACAAGGCCTACCGCTACGCCTGATTTTTCTCGAATCGTGTTAATTAAAGCCATTTACTTGTCAAAAGAATCGAAGTCTTGAGTGGGTCAAAAGAGGCGCAAAATAACCAGAATTTGGCCGGCTATCAAAGTTTTACCTGATTTTAAGTCCCGAAGCGCCGCGGTTAAAACCTCCCGGTTGTGAATTAGCCCAACGCTAGGCCCGCGGCCAGTGCCAAGGGGGCGCCGGCGCTACCGGCGTTTTTTGGTCGATTTGGCGGGGGTTTTGGCCCGGGCTTGCTTGGCCAGCCGGGCTTCTTCCTCGGCTACTTTGGCCGCCACCCGCTCCTGCTGCCGCCAATAGAGCAGGGGCATCCAGCAGAGCATCGACACCATGAAAATCCAGTAGTTGGCCGCCAGGTCGTTGAACAGTATCGTCTGGTAGATGCCGATAACCAGCGCCACCACGCCCACGGCGAAAAGGACGGTGCGCAGAAGGGATTTGTCGAAAGTCATGGGAGAAATGGTAAAGGTGGGCTACCTGGCAAACCCAAATCCTAGGCCTTGGGTGCCGACGCGGGGCCCTACTGCGGGGCCGAGTTAGCTTGCGGAGGGGCCGTAACGGCCGGAGCCGGCGCCACCGCGGGCGCCGCAAACACGCCTTCCGGCCGCAGAATCCGGTATCGGGAGAAGTTCTGGTTTGCCGTCAGGCCGTAGCCCGTCAGGTATTCCGTGGGCGTGGTTACCTTCACAAACATGGTGGAGTCGGTGTAAATCAGCGCCTTGTTTTTATCATAAAACAGCTCCTCCGTGTTCATGCGCTGTTCTTGCGGCACGTTCACGACCTCCACGGCGCCGCGCATGATGTAGAGGTTCTTGGCCTTGTCAACTTTGCCGTACTTGGCCGTTAGGGTGTTTATCACCCGCTTCAGGCCATCGGATGAATAAAACGTGACCGTCATTCCCTTGGGGTAGAGAATGTCGCCGTTCTCAAATTGCTGCTCCAGCGGCGCGGTGAGCTGAAACTTGAGCTTGGCCGAGTCGCTGACCAGTGTCAGCACGTTGGTGGTTTCCATCAGCGGGCCGGTGTACACCAGCCGGGGGCCCGTGGCAGCCTTCTTGTCGCAACCCACCAAGCCCAACAGGGCGAGCAGTATCGCGCTTCCCGCCGCGTGCCTGAGTCCGTACAATTCGATGAAACCGTTAATAGCCGTGAGTTATTGCAAGCGCCGCTTGATAAACCAGCGGTTGTTGAGCGTGATGCCCAACTGCCCGCGGATGTAGCTTTCCTGCACGTTGCTGGTGCCTGCGCTCGCGTTGAGAATGTCGGTGTTGCCGCGCACGCCGTACGTGAAGCCCAGGCTGAACGTAGTGGCTTCCAGCGGCGTGGCCGTGGGCAGCGGGAACGCAAAACCCCAGCTCACGGCGCGGTCATACAGCATCTTGCCGCCCGGCTGGTACGGAAGCTGCGCCATGCTCAGGCCGGCGCGGTACGTTACGCGGCGGAAGTAATGGTCAACCGACGCCGGCTCCGGCGTCAGCTCACCGCCGAGGCCCACGCGCACCGTGTTGTTCAGGGGCGTGCCTTTGTCGCCGAAGCTGGTAAACTTCGACCACTGCTGCTGCGACGCATCGGCGTTGATGCTCCAGTTCTTGTCGTTGTCGAAGCTGATACCTACCTGCGCCAGGGTGGGCACGTAGGTGCTGCCGCGCACGTCGCTTACGGGCGTTGCCGTGCCAATAAGCGTTCCGTCGAGGTTTTCCTGCTCCTGGGTTTTCACTTGTTGTCCGTTCAGGTTGTGCCCGAAGCTGTACACGCCGGCCAGGTTCATGCTCAGGTCTTTGCCCACCTTCTGGCGGTAGTGCGCCCCGGCTCGGAAAGCGAAGTCCGAGTAGCGAGTATGGGTCCGGCTCACCGAATTCACCAGCTGGTCAGTGCTATTGGCAATCTGGATGGTGGTGCCGGTGGTCTCGTCCACCACGCCAAACATGTAGGAAGCCGTCAGGCCCACCGTAAATGCCTTGGTGATGCGGAAACCCTGGCCGAAATAGGCCTCCGAGACCCCGCCCTTTCCCTTGTACTGCTTCAGCACCTGGGTAAGCACCGGCGTGCCCGCTACTTCCTGGATGGTGTTCGACTCGTAATCGACGGCGCTTACCGGCTTCAGGCCCACGGCCGCGCCCCACTTGCTGCTTAGGGGCACCGATAAGGCAAAGTAGCCCAGGTTGGCGCTGCCGCTGCGGCTGGAGGAACTGGCGTTTTTCACGGTCTTGTACTGCCCGTTGTAGCCTGCCTCAAACGTGGTACGGCCCGTGTAGTACAGCAAGGCCGGATTCAATTCATTCACATTGACGGCATTAGGCGCTGCCAGTCCTGCGCCGCCCATGCCCATCTGGCGTACGCCGCCGGTGTTGGCGTTGAACTCGCCCAGTCCGATGCGGGAGTACGGCGAGTTGCCCAGGCCCTGCGCTTGCGCGCTTCCAGCTCCCAACACCGCCACGCCGGCCAGCACCAGACCCAAACGCAGGCGCACCATCTCTTTATTTGACAACATGATAAGCTAAAATCCGATTAAGGCCGAGCAGCACCAGCTCAGGCACAACAAAGATACGAGCCGGGAGCCGGGCCGCCAGAAAAGCCGCGTCGCCCCCCGTGAGCAGCACCCCCAGCCCCGGGTAGCGCTGCTGATACTGAGCCACGAAGCCCATGATTTCGGCCACGGTGCCGTTCACCACGCCACTCAGCAGGCTCCCTGTAGTGGAGTCGCCCGTGAGCGGAATCGTTGCATCGGGCACCGGCAGCTCCAGCAGCGGCAGCCGTCCCGTGAATGCGTGCAAGGCCCGAAACCGCATGCCCAAGCCCGGCCCAATGCTGCCGCCGTGGTAGGTGCCATCGGCCGTTACCAGGTCGCATTTCAGGGCCGTGCCCGCATCGACGATAAGCGTGGGCTGCCCCGGCCGCAGCCCGGCCGCGCCCACTGCCGCCGCCAGCCGGTCGGCGCCCAGCGTGTGCGGGGTGGCATAAGCGTTGCGCAACGGTATGGCCGTGGTGGCCGGCGAAAAAGTCAGCAGTTCGCCCGGCACCAGCGCCCGCAGCTCGTCGGTCCGCAGCGCCGCATCTTCGGCCACGGAGGCGACAATGACGTGCTGCGGCTGCCACTGCGTTACCATTTCCCGCACCTGCCCCGCCGTGAGACCAGTAGCCATTTCCCGCAAAGTTGAGCCATCAAAGCAGCCGGCTTTCACCGCGGTATTGCCAATGTCGAGCGCGAGGGTATGCATTTAATAAATTGAGCTACTACAAAACAGAACGTCATGTTGAGCTGGCCGAAGCATCTTGCCCGCGGTAGTAATCAAATTACTTCCCCGGTAAAGATGCCTCGGCCAGCTCAGCATGACGTTCTAGTTCCAGTCAAAAAGCCTGTTCGCTGATTACAAGAAGTACTTCAAGCGAATAACTTCCTGCTCGCTCAGGAAGCGCCACTTGCCGCGGGGCAGGTCCTTCTTTGTGAGGCCGGCGTACTGCACGCGGTCCAGGGCTACCACTTCGTAGCCGAGGTGCTCGAAGATGCGGCGCACAATGCGATTCCGCCCAATGTGGATTTCGATGCCTACAAAGTGCGGGTTGCCGGCCACTACGGCCACGTCGTCCACTACGGCTTTGCCGTCTTCCAGCTCCACGCCTTCGGCAATCTTGCGCAGGTCGTCTTCGGCCAGGGGCTGGCTTAGCTCAACCTGGTAAATTTTCTTGTTTTTGTGCGAGGGGTGCGACAGCTTCTGGGCTACTTCGCCGTCGTTGGTGAAGAGTAGCAGGCCCGTGGTGTTGCGGTCGAGCCGGCCCACCGGGAAAATCCGCTCTTTCGAGGCGCTGGCCACCAGCTCCATCACCGTGCGGCGGCCTTCGGGGTCCTCCGTGGTCGTGATAAAGTCCTTGGGCTTGTTGAGCAGCACGTACACCGACTTCTCGCGGTTGAGGTTAGTCTTGCCATACTGCACGGTGTCGGTGGGCTGCACTTTGTAGCCCATCTCCGTTACCACTTCGCCGTTCACCTTGATTTCGCCGGCGGCAATCAGCGCGTCGGCCTCGCGGCGCGAGCAGATGCCGGCGTTGGCGATGTAGCGGTTCAGGCGCAGCTCGTCGGTGCCGAAGTCTTCGTCCTCTTCCCGGCGGCGCTTGTTGCCGCGGGTTTTGTCGTTTTCGTAGTGCTTGAGGTTCTTGTAGTCGGGCGCCTCGCCGGGCCGCTCGCCGTAGCGGGGCTTGTCGGCGCGGTTGTCCTGCACCACCGGGCGGGCAGCACGGGGCTTGTCGATGCTGGCACCGTAGCCGGTACCCGAGCGGCGCACGCTGCGCTCCTGCGCTTTCAGGGCCTCGCGGCGCTCGGCAAAGCTGCCGGGCGCGGGCGTCCACTTCTCCGTGCTGCGCTTCTCGTAGCCGCCGGGGCGCTCCCCCGTGCTGCGGCTGGCGCCGAAGGTGGCGTTCTCCCGCTTGCCAAAAGCACCGGGCGTGAACTTCCGGCCGAAGGCAGCTTCATCACCCCGACGGTCGGCATCGCTGCCGCCGGCGAAGTCACCCCGCGGGCCACGCTCCTCGCGGGCCTGCGGCGGGTTGGCTTCGAACGGCCGCGCCGACCGAATGGGCCGGTTGGGTCCGCGCTCCTCGCTGCGCTGGAAATCTTCCGGCTCGCGGGGCGTGCTGCGGCCAAAGCTGCCGCCGCTGCGGGGTGCGCTGGATTCGTTTGGCTCGTTGGGGTTTTGCTTCTGGAACTTGCGGTTACGCTCGCCGGGCAAGCCACGGGGCACGGCCTTCTCGCCTTCGCGGCGGTAGGGCTGGCCGTTCCAGTTCTCCTTGGGCTGATACTCGCGGATGGGACGCGCCGGGGCCGAAGCCGGGCCATGCTGCTCGCCGCGGTCGCTGCCGAAGCTGCCGCGCTCACTGCGCTCGGGACGCGGCTCGGCGGTACGGCCGTAGCTGGTGCCAGTGCGCTGCTCCTTGCCTAAGCGAGGACGCTCGCTGCGCTCGGACCGGTCGCCGCCGGGGCGGAAGCCGCCTTGCTCGCGCTGGCCGTATTCTTTGTTACCGAAGCTCTTGCCGCCAAAGCCTTTGTTAAAGCCACCCTCACGGTTGCCGCCACCGGCGCCGTAGGTGCGCTTCTCGCCATCGCCAAAGCTACGGCCGCCACCAAAGGCCCCATTGGAAGGGCGGCCAAAGGCACCGTTGGTAGCTGGGCGCCCAAATGCGCCATTGGTAGCAGGCCGGCCATTGCCAGGCCGGGCCGAAGAGTAGCCGCCGCGGTCGCCGCCACGGTCACGGTCGCCGCCGCGGCCGGCCGGCCCACCGGCGTTCGAACGCTCGCTCTTGCCACCGCCGAAACCGCCCGGGCCCCCTGCATTGCGGCCGCCGCGACGGTCCGCTTTATCGTCTGAAAAATGTTTTTTGCCCATGGGGAAAAGTTGCTTGCCGTATCGCTACGGTATGATAAAAAACGTGGTGGTCAGTGCTCAGTTCCTGGCTACCGACCTACTAAGCGCCCGGCGTCCGAAATGATTCACTTAAGGTAAAAGCAAAAGCCCGAACCTGCCAGCCGGCCGCCGCAGCGCCGGCCCACAGGTTCGGGCCTCGGGCCATTGTGCGAACTAGTCGCGGCGCGCCATTTTGGCTTCGATGGAGTGCTGGGTGTGCGGTACGGCCCGCAGGCGCTCCTTCGGAATCAGTTTGCCCGTGCCGATGCACACGCCGTAGGTGCCGTTTTTGATACGAACCTGGGCGTTTTCGAGCTGTTGGATGAACTTCATCTGGCGCGAAGCCAGCTGGTTCATGCTTTCTTTCTCGGCCGTTTCGGCGCCGTCTTCCAGGACCTTGGCCGAAGAAGCAGTGGTATCGGTGCCGGTGTCGTTGCTCCGGTTCAGGGTTTCTTTAATGAATGACAACTCCTTACGGGCCGCCGTCAGTTTTTCCTGAATAATCTGGTCGAACTCATTCAAGTCTTCCCGGGAATAGCGAATGTTGTCGTCGTTCATCGAAGGTGGTAAAAAAGAAATATGGGAGAGGTTGGGTCGTCACCGCTAGGCAACTCTCCGGCAACACCACCGGATACTAAATGGTTTGCCCGAGTCTAAGTGGACTTATTGCCACAAGCTGAAGCGGTTGAATGCTTGATTTTGCGGGCTCAAAGTTACGTAGCGCGGCGAGCTTTCCTCTTGTTCTGCTAAAAACCTAACATTTGGATAGCAGCCACAGCGGCTTCCACGCCCTTATTGCCGTGCTTGCCGCTGGCCCGGTCCCAGGCCTGCTCCAACGTATTGGTCGTGACTAGGCCAAAAATGACCGGCTTGTTGAACTTCAGGCCCACCTGGGTGATGCCTTGGGCTACGGCGTGGCAGATGTAGTCGTCGTGCTTGGTTTCGCCCCGAATCACCACCCCCAGGCAAATGACGGCGTCCATCTCGTCGTGTTGGGCCAGAAACTGCGCGCCTAGCGTGAGCTCGAAGCTGCCCGGCACGGTGTTGCGGTAGATATTTTCCGCTTTGGCCCCGTGCTTGAGCAAGGTATCGTACGCCCCGGCGCTGAGCACGTCGGTGATTTCGCGGTTCCACTCGGCCACCACCAGCCCAAAGCGCTTTTCGCTGATATCGGTAAAATTGGAAGCGTCATAGTCGCTGAGGTTTTGCAAAGCAGTAGCCATGTCAGGGGGTAGTCAGGGTTAGAAATAAAAATCGAGGTTGAGCCAACGGCGGTTTCGGTGGGCAGCCTCCTTAAGAGGAAGCTGGGAATAAGGTTTGCGCTGCGAGCTAAAAAAATTGCGCTTCCCCACTGCTGAGGAAGCGCAACAACATTCGGTCAAAGCGCCTTGTGGATTACTTCTCCAGTTTGGCTTTGTACTGGCGGGCTTCGGCTACTTCCTGGGCCGTGGGGTACTCGTTGATGATGCGGTCATAGGCCTTGATGGCGCCTTCGGTATCGCCGGCGACTTCGCGGGCCGTGGCTTCCTTCAGCAGATAGCCGGGCGAGAAGTATTCGTTGGCGTTGTGGACGGCGGCTTTGGCGTAGAGGTCGGCCGCTTCCTTGGGCTTGTTCATCTCCATCTGGGCATCGCCCATCAGCGCGTAGGCGCGGCTCTGCACCAGGTAGTCGTCCGAGCTGAAGTCCTCCAAATAGTCGAGGGCTTCCTTGTACTTGCTTTGCTTCAGGGCTGCTACCCCGGCGTAGAAGTTGGCGAGGTTGCCGGCTTTGGTGTTGCCATACTCATTGGCCACAGTGGTCAGGCCGGGGGCTTTGCCGTCGCCCTTCACGGCTTTGTTCAGCGAGTCAGCCTCCCAGTAGTTCACGGCGCGGAACATGCTGGCCTGGGCCTTTGCATCCTGCGAATTGCGCCAGGTGTAAAAGCCAAAAGCTCCTACCACGGCCAGCACCACCAGCGCCAGCAAGCCCAACAACAGGTTGCGGTTGTTGCGCACGAAATTCTCCGACTCTACCAGTCGGGCGGCCAACGCGTCCGGGTCTTCCAGCAGCGGATTCTCAGACGGCAGGTTTTCGGCGGGCGCCAACGGGTCGGCCGGAACGTTCTGGGTGGTTTGCCCCTGACGGGCCTGCTGGCTCTTGCCAGTGTAAGGAATCTTCGACATTACGGAGAGAGTTTCAACAACAAGGCCTGCAAGCAAGCCGGATGGCCGGGTGGGCCGGTTTGATTAGTCGTGAATATAGGGGTAGTCGGCCTGTACGTACACGTCCTTGTACAATTCGTCGGGCGTGGGGTAAGGCGAGGTCTCGGCAAATTCTACCGACTCGGCCACCTTGGCCTTGATGCGCTCATCAATGGCTTCGAGGTCGGCCTCTGTTGCCATGTTGTTCGTGAGGATGGTGTGGCGCACGCTTTCGATGGCGTCGCGGTGTCGGTAGTCTTCCAGCTCCTCTTTGGTGCGGTACTTGGCCGGGTCACTCATGGAGTGACCTTTGTAGCGGTAGGTTTTAAACTCCAGCAAGGTGGGGCCATCGCCTTTGCGGGCGCGCTCGGCGGCGCGGGCTACGGCTTCGTGAATATCCTCCACGCGCATGCCGTTCACCGGCTCCGACGGCATGTCGTAGCTCAGGCCAATCTTGTAGAGGTCGGTCACGTTCGACGTCCGGGCCACCGAGGTACCCATGGCGTAGCCATTGTTCTCAATCACGAAGATGACCGGCAGCTTCCACAGCATGGCCATGTTGAAGGCCTCGTGCAGGGCGCCCTGGCGCACGGCGCCGTCGCCCATGTAGCAGATGCAAAGCTTGCCCGTCTTGTTGTATTTCTCGGCAAAGGCAATGCCGGCGCCCATGGGCACCTGCCCGCCCACGATGCCGTGGCCGCCCATGAAACCAACCGCTTTGTCGAACATGTGCATTGAGCCGCCTTTGCCTTTTGAGCACCCGGTGGCTTTGGCAAATAGCTCGGCCATGATGGCATTGGGCGAGGTACCCAGCGCCAGGGGGTGGGCGTGGTCACGGTACGCCGTGATGTACTTATCGCCTACCTCCAACGCCGATACTGCCCCGGCTACGCAAGCCTCCTGGCCAATGTAGAGGTGGCAGAACCCTTTAATCTTTTGCTGGCCGTAGAGCTGCCCGGCCTTGTCCTCAAACTTGCGCATGAGCTGCATTTGCTCGTACCAGCGCAGATACGTCTCCTTGGGGAAGGAAGCGGCAGCGTTTGCTTCTCTGGAAAGGTCCGTCCCGGAGGCGGCCATGGTGGGCGCATCGGTACCAGGCATTACGGGGTCTGGTTGGATACTGGTGGACGCGGCTTTGCCTTTTCCTTTGGCTACTGAGCCATTGGTTGCCGTCGATTTATTAGAAGCAGCTTTTACTTTCGTATCCGCCATAGCAGTTTAAGGAAAATTTCGCGTTGGGAGGGCGAAATTACGTAAAAGTGCTGGCAATACCGAACCTTATGACCCTCGACTCCCTCCAGCTGCTTTTTTTTAAAAATTACGACGACGCTTCCCTGCGTTTATCCCCCGGCCTCAACTGCTTTATTGGCGATAACGGCAGTGGAAAAACCAATTTGCTGGATGCCATTCACTATTTGTCGCTCACCAAGAGTGCTATTACGGCATCAGACGCCCTTTGCATAAAGCAAGGCGCTGATTTCTTTGTAGTTAAGGGGAATTTTTCTTCCGAAAGGGCTCCCGAACACGAAACCATCCAGGTTAGCCTGCGGGCAGGTCAAAAAAAGACCCTCACCCACAACAAGCAGCCTTATGAACGCATGGCCGACCACATCGGTCGGTACCCCGCCGTGCTTATCTCCCCCTACGACACCGACCTCATTCGGCAGGGCAGCGAAGACCGCCGCAAGTATTTCGATAGCTTGATGGCTCAACTCGACCACGAGTTTCTGGAGCTACTCATTGCTTACAATGCCTTGCTCCGCCAACGCAATGCGGTGCTCAAGCAAGGCGGCGACCGTCCCTCGCACGGTTTCGACCGCGACTACCTGCTGGCATTGGATGAGCAGCTGGCCCCGATTGGGCAGCAGCTCACCTCCCTCCGCGAGGCGTTCCTGGCCGAGTACGTGCCCATCTTTCAGCGCCACTATCGGCAGCTTGCCGATGGCCGCGAAGTTGTGACCCTAACCTATAAGAGCCAATTACTCGGCGCTGACTTTGCCCAATTGCTGCGAAGCAACGAGCGGCGCGACTTTGCCCTGCAGCGCAGTACCACCGGCTCGCACCGCGACGACTTCGTCTTTCTTATGGACGAACTGGCGGTGAAAAGCCACGCGTCGCAAGGGCAGCAGAAGTCCTTTGCCATTGCTCTTAAGCTGGCTCAATTTGAAATGCTCGCGGCCAGGCAGCACCACAAGCCCCTGCTTCTCCTCGACGACATCTTCGACCGCCTCGACGACAAACGCATTGCCCGCCTACTTGAGCTGGTAGCCGACGAGACTTTTGGCCAGGTTTTTCTGACCGACACCAACCTGGAACGGACCGACCAAGCCCTTGCTCGGGTCTCTATTCCCATCCTCCGCTTTCGGGTGCATGACGGTACGGTAGCGCCCGTTTAGAGCCGGTTAAGCGCTACCTTTGTGGCCCCAAAACAGGAGCAGCGTTGCCCTTTTTGTTTGCCTGCCTTGCCTTGTGAAAAAGCACTCATCCCCTTCTCGCTTCGGTGACATCTCCCTCAAGGAAGGCCTCGAGGCATTAGTTCGGGCGTACCGCCTCCAGGGCAAGCTCAACGAGGTAACGGTGGTATCGAGCTGGGAGCGGGTCATGGGAAAAGCCGTAGCGCTGAAGACCCAGGAGGTGTACGTCAACAAAGGCCGCCTCTTTGTCCGTCTTAGCTCCGCCCCCCTCAAGCATGAGCTGCTTATGGCGAAGACCCGGGTTGCCGAGCTCATCAATGCCGAAGTGGGAGAAACCGTCGTCACGGAAGTCATTTTCCTGTAGCCACTTTTCCCAGCCCTCCTTCTCGGTCACCGATACTCGCCGGATTTGAGTCTGGCTAAAGCTCACAGTTTGTCTCTGCTGAGGGTGTCTCTATGGCCCAACATCGACAGTTGATTTCTGGGACTTAGGAGGAGCTATAGTGCCACGCATGCCTTGATAATCGGCAAGCTATTTAGGCATTCAACAGTAAGGAGGAGCAGACATATCGGGTCTGGCGCTACGCTTACTCTTGGCCCCAAACCAAGGCCAGCCTCTGCCTGTAAATCACGCCCGACCTTTCATTAAAGCGGGCCCATGTCAGCATTCTGTTACAGCCGCTCCCCTACCCCTTCGCGGACAAAAATGTTTCACGTGGAACATTTTTGTCACTTCGGCCCATACACTTTTAGCAATAGCTCATTGTAGGCCTCCAAAAGGGCAATGTACTTAGACTGGAGTATTAAAAGCTGCCGGGAAGGGTCAACGTCAGGGCTTTGCGACTGTGTTACACGAGGTGTAACAACAGGTGTTACAACAGGACGAGGCGCAGATGTTACAAATGGTAAAGACGATTGTTGTACAGCTGTAAAGTCAATTGAAAAGTCATGATTGATAATTTCACCCACCTTCTTTACGAAGTTGTAATCAATAGTGTCTTCTTTGAATTTACGGTAAATAGTAGGACGTGTAATACCCAGTTCGTCCACGATACGGGTGATGGAAATACCGCTGTTTTTGATAGCTTCTTGCAGGATTTCGCCTTGATGTGGCATAATTAGAGTGTTACGTAACGCTTATGCAAATATGTTATAAGAAGGTGGATAATACAAATATGTTCGAACAATAAAATTACAATTTACGTGTAGCAATACAGGATACAAAAGAACACATTTCGTAACAATTACAATTAAACACTGTATCAACAACGTGTTACAATGCCTTACTGTAACACAGATGTAACACAATGGCATCCGGCATAAAAGTGGCCATGACGTTGCCTAGCCCACATATTGCCTTGCCCGCATACCGCTTGTACTACCAGACCTCCCGTGAAAGAATAGAGAGCAGCCGGTCGGGATAATCCGTGGTCATGCCGTCGACGCCAAGTGCTAGGAGCCGTTGCATGTCCGCCGGTTCATTTACAGTCCAAGGCACCAAGCGCAGGCCGGGGAAATCTGTTCGCAAAGCCCGGACAGCCTTTTCCGTGACAGAATGAAAATCGGGTCCAAACGTGGTAGGTGTAAACCCTAAGTTGTCAATGCTGGAAGACCACGGCAGGTTCTCCTCAACCAAAAGGCAGGTAGCCAAATTGGGCTGAAGTTGGTGGGCCAATTGGAGAATGCGCACGTCAAAGCTGAGCAACGTAGTGCGTGCCAACACCTGCGCCGCGCTGAGCTCGGCCAGGACCAAGGACAGGAATTCGGCTGGCTCGGGATGAAAGATATTGTCTCCCTCGGGACTGCTTTTAATTTCAACGGAGTAGCCAAGCGGTGGATGCTCTAGCTGCTGTGAAGCGGCTTCCAGAGTGGCAAGCGCTTCGCTTAGCAGGGGTTTGTATGCGGGCGACGAAACTTGCTCAGGAAAGCCCGGGTGCCGGAGCAGGCCGCAGTCACAACGGCGGATTTCGACATAGGACATTTGATATATATTGAACTGCTCCCTATCGTTTGAGCAGATGCGCTCGCCATTGGGGTCGAGGCAAATCTGGGAGTTGAGCCAGGGCTCGTGCGATACCACTACCTGCCTATCGGCGGAGATGACAACGTCCAGCTCAATAACGTCGACGCCCAGCGACAATGCGTGAAGAAAGGCACCCAGTGTGTTCTCGGGCCGTAGCCCACGACAGCCCCGATGCCCGTGTACCTCCGGGCCGCGAGCGGTGAAAGGAGGCGTTGAAAGTAGAGTAGGCATATGCCAGCAGATGCGAAAGAGGTGAATGGGAAAGAAGGTTGAGCCGGATGGTAGTGGCTCAATTGAAAGCTTGGTGGTGAGCAGGGCTTAGAAGCCCCGTAGCGCAGGCCAAAGCTGAACGGCAGGTTTAGGGTACTTTTGCGGCTCATCACTATTGCTTACGCTTCATGAAAAAACTGCTGTTACTTGTATTGCTGCTGGCCCTGGGCGCTGGCGGGTACTATTTCTACCGGAGCCTTAAGAATGGCCCCAAAGGAGCACTGGTATCCGCGGCAGCTGCCGTACAGACCCACGACATGGCAACATTCGAGAAGTACGTAGACGTGAACAGTGTGACCACCCATCTGGTGGATGATGTAGCCCAACAAGGCTCTATGCTGGCTTCGCTGGTACCCGGCGGGGGCTTGCTCATGGGGGGAGCCTTGCGCATGATTAAGCCGGCCTTGGCCAGTGCGGCGCATCAGGAAGTGCAGCGCTATGTGGAAACGGGCTCGCTGGAGGCAGCCGCCGCAGCTGCTCCTAAGCGCTTGGTGAACCTGTCATTGACCGGATTGGCCAGTAGGGTTGTGAGCCCGGATAGTGAGTTCAAAGGCATCAAGTACACCCGCGAAGAAGGCGATAATGCCTTCGTTGGGCTGGAGGTGACGCAGCCTAGGTACGATACCACCATGGTGGTAGAAGTGAAGCTGCGCCGCCAAGGCGACCACTGGCAGATGACGCAAATCACGAACAGCGGGGAGCTGCTACGCGGCGCCGCACAGTTGGAAAAGAAGCGGCTGCTGAACCCATAAGGTCCCTCGCCGATAGGGGGTGATAAACGTCAAAAAAAGAAAAGGCCCGTCGCAGATTTGCGACGGGCCTTTTCCGTTAGATGGGCTGCTGGGAAGGCTATACCACCCCGGTATTGGACTTGCCACGACCGGCAAACATGAAGTAGATGATGAGGCCGATGAAGGGGAAAAAGAAAATCACCGCGGCCCACAGAAGCTTCTTGCCGATGGTCCAGGGCTGGCGGAACACATCAAACATGGCAAAAAGATCGAGCGCAAGAAGGACGTAGCCCCAGGTGCTCAAGCTGCCATTAGCATCGAAGCGGCTGCACGAGGTGGCAAGCATCATCAGGGGAAGCGCTAAGGCCGCAAAAGGCAAACGGGAAGCGAAATGGCGAAGGGTGTGCATGGAAAAGAAAGGAAAGTGAAAGAATAAACTATGCTCCCTTTACGCAATGCTTGCTAAATAGATTATACCAGATTTACTTTCAATTATAAATTGTTGATTATCAGAATTTTGATTGAATAAACAAGCTTATCTGGCTAATGAAAGCTGGCCCCGCGAATGGCATCAGGGCCAGCAGGAGGACCACGCCGTAGAGCGCGCCATAGAAGTGGGCGTCGTGGTTGATGTTGTCGGCCCGGCGCCGGCCCATGTACCAGGAGTAAGCCAGGTAAAGGACACCGAAGACGAAAGGCTGAATGGGGAAAGGAATGGGGAAAATGATGATGCCGCCCCCGTTGTTGTTCACCGGAAAAAGCAGGATGCTGGCAAACAGCACCGACGACACCCCGCCCGAGGCGCCCAGGCTGCGGTAGCCCCGGTTGTCGCGGTGCTGGAAGTACGTGGGCAGGTCGGAGAGAATGATGCCACCCAGGTACAAGAGAAGAAACAAGCCGATACCGGGACCTGGGCCGTACCCTTCTACCAGCGTCCGGAGCACTACCGGGCCGAAGGAGTAGAAGGCAAACATGTTGAACAAAAGGTGGGCCCAGTCGGCGTGCAGAAAGCCGGAAGTGAGCAGGCGGTACCACTGCCCGCCGGAGCGGGCCATGCGGTACGGCTCCATTATCCAGGCGTTCATCAGTTCGTCCTTCGACCAGGCGTAGGCGGAGATGGCGACCGTGAGGCCGATGAGAATCAGAATGGGATTGAACACGGCGGGTTAGTTTTCGCGGTCCATGAGCTGGAGCGCGAGGTGATGCAGGGGCTCCTTGCGCACAGCGGGGGCCGCTACGCGCTCCAAATGCTGGAGGGCGTCCTGGAAGTAGGTATTGATGAGAGCTTCCGTCTGGGGGCGAATTTCGAGCTCGTCGTAGATGCTGCGCACGGCCAGTACCTTGGCGTCGGCGTCGGTCACGGGCTGGGCGATGAGCTGGCGCAGGATGGTTTGCTGGGAATCGTTGGCTTGGGCCAGGGCGGTCAGTAGCAGGAAGGTCTTCTTGTCGGAAACGATGTCGCCCCCTACCCGCTTGCCGAAGGTGGCGGCGTCCCCGTACACGTCGAGCAGGTCGTCGCGCAGTTGGAAGGCTAGCCCAATGTCGGTGCCGAACTGGCGGAGGTGGTCGGCATCTTCTTCGGTGGCACCGCTGAGGCGGGCGCCCAGCTCCAGGCAGAAGCCCAGGAGTACGGCCGTTTTCAGCCGAATCATGTCCAGGTATTGGGCAATGCTCACCTGGGGCTCGGTCTCGAAGTTCATGTCCCACTGCTGGCCTTCGCAGACCTCGGCGGCCGTCTGGCCGAAGCGCCGCAGGATGGTGGGGAGTTGCTCAGCGGGCACGTCTAGAAACAGCTCGTAGGCCCGTACCAGCATTACGTCGCCGGAGAGGATGGCCACGTTCGGGTTCCACTTTTCGTGCACTGTGGCCTGGCCGCGGCGCAGCGGAGCCTGGTCCATGAGGTCGTCGTGGAGCAGGGTGAAGTTGTGGAAGACTTCGGTGGCCAGCGCGGGCTTGAGGATGGGCGTCAGCTCGTCGGTGAAAAGGTGGGCACCGAGCAGTGTGAGCAGCGGCCGAATGCGCTTGCCGCCCAAGCCCATGATGTAGCGGATGGGGGCGTACAGCGTATCGGGCTGCTCGCCATAATTGAGCTGAGCGAGGGCAGCAGTGATTTGAGCGGGGAAGTCAGCAGGGGTCATATTGCGTGCAAAGAACGGGGGCGGCTGGCATCTTCTTGGTCATTGGCATCTGCCCCTACGCCTGTCATCCTGAACGCAGCGAAGCGGAGTGAAGGACCTAAGGAGAGAAGAACAGCTGGCAGTAGATGAATACTGCTAACCGTTCAGCTTCCAAAAGGTCCTTCACTCCGCTTCGCTGCGTTCAGGATGACAGGTGGGGGCAGATGCTTTAAGGTACTACCGGCGCTTGTTGCCTTTGTGGGCACCTTTGGCCATGCCGCCGCTGCTATGGTCACGGTAACCGCGGGGGGCTCCGCCGCCACGGGTCTTGCGCTCCTCAGCTTCGCGCTTTTTTACGTGGTCGGGGCGGTTATCGACTAGTTCAAAGTCAATGGTGCGGTCGAGCAGGTTGGCGGATTTTACCACCACTTCCATCACGTCGCCGAACTGGATGATGCGCTTGGTCTTCTGGCCCACGATGCGGTAGTTATCCTTGTCGAGTTCGAAGAAGTCGCCGGGAATGTCGCTCAGGCGAACCATGCCTTCGCACTTGTTCTCCTCAATTTCGATGTACATGCCCCGCTCGGTGAGGCCCGATACGACGCCTTTGAAGGTGTTGCCAATTTCGTCGGCCATGAACTCCACCTGCTTGAACTTGATGCTGGCGCGCTCGGCGTTGGCCGCTAGTTTTTCGCGGGCCGAGGAGTGCTTGCACTCTTCTTCCACGGGGTCGACGGCCACGTTCTTACCGCCGAGCAGGTAGTGCTCGAGCAGGCGGTGGGCCATCATGTCGGGGTAGCGGCGGATGGGCGAGGTGAAGTGCGAGTAGTGGTCGAAGGCCAGGCCGAAGTGACCCAGCGGCTCGGTGCTGTAGATGGCCTTGGCCATGGTCCGGATGGCCAAACCTTGGAGCACGTTCTGTTCGGGCTTGCCCACCACTTCCGAGCTCAGGTTGTTGAGCTCGGTGCTCACCTTTTTGGGGTTGTCGAGCTTGAGCTGGTAGCCGAACTTCTGGGCGAAGAGGGCGAAGGTTTGCAGGCGTTCGGGTTCGGGGGCGTCGTGGGTGCGGTACACCATGGTGAAGCGCGGCTTGGTCTTTTTGAGGTTGAACACGAACTCGGCCACCTTGCGGTTAGCGAGCAGCATGAACTCCTCAATCATCTTGTGCGCGTCCTTGCGCTCCTTCACATACACGCCGAGGGGCTTGCCTTGCTCGTCGAGACGGAACTTCACTTCCTGGGTTTCGAAGGTAATGGCACCTTGCTTGAAGCGCTGGGCGCAGATTTTATGCGCCATGTCGTTGAGCACATTTATCTCCTCGGCGTGGTCGCCGGCTTTGCTCTCGATGCGCTCCTGGGCCTCCTCGTAGGAGAAGCGGCGGTCGGAGTGAATGATAGTTTTGCCGAACCACGACTCGTAGAGCTTGCCGTTTTCGTCCAGCTCAAAGACAGCCGAAAAAGTCAGCTTGTCCTCATGCGGGCGCAGCGAGCAGAGGCCGTTGCTCAGGCGCTCGGGCAGCATGGGAATCACGCGGTCCACCAGGTACACCGAGGTGGCGCGGTGCTTGCCCTCGCGCTCCAGCTCGGTGCCGGGGCGCACGTAGTGGGTCACGTCGGCGATGTGCACGCCTACTTCCCAGTGGCCGTTCTCCAGCTTCTGAATGCTCAGGGCATCGTCGAAGTCCTTGGCGTCGGCCGGGTCGATGGTGAAGGTGGTGATGTTGCGGAAGTCGCGGCGGCGGGCAATTTCCTCTTCGGAGATAAACTCGCTGATGCCTTCCGATTCGGTTTCTACTTCTTCGGGGAATTCGAAGGGCAAGCCGAACTCGGCCATGATGGCGTTAATCTCGGCTTCGTTGCCGCCGGCGGCGCCGAAGTTGCGGACGACCTCGCCCACCGGCTGGCGGCCGCTGTCTTCCGGAAACTCGTTGATGCGCACCAGCACCTTGTCGCCGTCGCGGGCGTCGTGCAGCAAGTGCGGGGGCACAAACACGTCGAAGTACACCTTGCGGTTGTCGGCCTTCACGAAGCCGAGCGTGCCCTGCACCTGCAGGCGCCCCACGATTTCGGGACGCACGCGCTTGAGCACTTCTACCACGTCGCCCACCGGGCGGCCGTCGCGGGAGCTGCGCAGGCGCACCCGCACCACGTCGCCCTGCAGCGCAAACTTGAGCTGGTCGGTGAAGACGCGGATGTCGTCGGCGTTGCCGGTGCCTTCGGGTACCACAAAGGCGAAGTTGGGCGTGGCCAAATCCACGGTGCCGATAACCGTGTTGGTATCGCGCTTCGGGCGGGAGTCGTCGCCCACGTAGTCGAAGCCAGCCCCGCGGCGGCGGTGCACCACGGGGTTCTGGCCAAACTCGGCAGCGGCAAAACGCTCTACGTCCGGGCTTGTCGGCGGCTGGGCTTTTTTAGTCGATTTGCGGGCATTAGACGGCATCAGCGCGGCTGCCACGGCTTCCGTATCGGCCAGGCGGTATTCGTCGTTCTGAAGCAGCGTAATGAGCCCGTTTTTGCGCAGCACCTTGATGTGGGCAAAGATTTCTTCGCGCTGGCCCTTGGTCGTGACGCCGAGGCGGCGCGACAGCTGCCGGTAGGCAAGGACTTTGGTGGGGTTGTCGGTAAAAGCACTAAGCACTTGGGCTTGCGTGATGGGCGCGGGTTCGGGCTTTTCGCGCTTGGCGCGGGGAGCCCGGGGAGTTTCGGGGGTATTCATGTAAAAGAGTTGGCCGCCGAAAAGTTGATTGGTCGCAGGCGGCGAGAGCGGAAAAATGGTTGGCCGAAGTAATCGGCACGGTAAGTAAAACGCGGCCGGGGCCGCTAGGTTGTAGCGCGGACTTTTAGTCCGCGCAGGATATCGCAACAAGCCGTTTGAACACGGGCTGCCCACAGCAGACTCTGTGGTGTGGCGCCGCAAGGTATTTGGTCGGGCGCGGACTAAAAGTCCGCGCTACAATTACGCCCGGCTGGCCACGGCGGCTTCGATGTCCGCCAAACTATCCTTCGGGATGGCGGCCAGCAGGCCTTGGGTGTATTCGTGCTGCGGCGCAGCATAGATGGCCGCCGCCGGGCCGCTCTCCACGATGCGGCCCTGGTGCATGACCAGCAGCCGGTCGCTCATAAACCGGGCCACGGATAGGTCGTGCGTGATGAACAAATAGGTGATGCCGAACTCGCGTTTGAGGTCGTTGAGCAGGTTGAGGACCTGCGCCTGCACCGAGACGTCGAGGGCCGAAACCGACTCGTCGCAAACAATAAGCTTGGGCTGCAAAGCCAGCGCCCGGGCAATGCAGATGCGCTGCCGCTGCCCACCGCTGAACTCGTGCGGGTAGCGCTGGAAATGCTCCTCGCGCAGCCCCACGGTGCGCAGCAGCTCCATCACTTTCGCCTTTTGCTGCTGGCGGGTGCCGCCCACGTTGTGCACGCGCATCGGCTCCCAAATGGCCTCGCCCACCGTCAACATGGGATTGAGGGCGGCGTACGGGTCCTGGAATACCAGCTGCAAATCGCGCCGACGGCGGCGCAAGTCACCGCTCGACAGCTTCGCCAAATCGGTTCCTTCGAACAGGATGCTGCCCGCCGTTGGTTCCGTGAGGCGGAGCAGCGCCCGGCCCAGGGTGGTTTTGCCGCAGCCCGACTCCCCTACCAGCCCAATGGTCTCGCCGGGGTAGAGCGTGAAGCTGACATCGTCCACGGCCCGCACGTAGTCGGTAGCCCGCCGGAAAAAGCCCTTGCGAAGCGGGAAGTACACCTGGAGGTTTTGAACCTGGAGAAGCGGTTCGGTTGAGCTGGTTGTTGAGGCCACGAGGGGCTCGTTGAAAGGCACCGAAGTAAGCTCAACGGGGCGTGGAACATCCCTAACTGGGCTATGTTCCACGGGGAACGTTTTGGCGGTTTCGATTTTATCCCGTAACTGCTGTTGCTCCACTTCAGGCGAAGATTCCACAAGTGCCTCATCTGGCAGCGGAAGCACGGGCGCGGGCTGGGCCAAAAGCTGCCCGCTGGCGTCTTCCCGCATGAAATCGGCCACCACGGGCAGGCGTTTTTTGCCCACCGAGAGGCGCGGACGGCACGCCAAAAGCCCTTTTGTGTACGGATGTTGGGGATTTGAAAAAATATCCAGCACCCTCCCCTGCTCCACGACCTTGCCCCGGTACATCACCAAGATGCGGTCGGCGATTTCGGCCACTACGCCGAGGTCGTGGGTGATGAAGAGCACGGCGGTGTTGTGCTGACGGCGCAGGTCGTCAATCAGGCGTAGCATCCGGGCCTGCACCGTCACGTCGAGGGCGGTCGTGGGCTCGTCAGCAATGAGTAAGGCCGGGCGGCAGGCCATGGCCATGGCAATCATCACGCGCTGCTTCTGGCCGCCCGAAATCTCGTGCGGGTAGCTGTTGAAGATGGCTTCGGGCCGCGGCAGTTGGGCTTCGGCAAACAGCTCAATGGTGCGCTGCTTGGCGGCCTTGGGCGTGCAGTCGGTGTGCAGCAGCAGAGCTTCCACCACCTGGCTGCCGCAGGTATACACGGGGTTCAGCGAGGTCATCGGCTCCTGGAAAATCATCCCAATGTCGTTGCCGCGCACCTGGCGCAGGTCGGTTTCGGAGATTTTCAGCAGGTCGGTATTGCCGAGTTTTTCGGAAAGAAATACGGTGCTGCCGCTGGAAATGCGGCCGGGCGGCATCGGAATCAGCCCAAGCAGAGCCAGCGAAGTCACTGATTTGCCCGAGCCCGACTCCCCCACAATGGCCAGCGTTTCGCCACGGTTCAGCTCAAATGACACGTTGTCCACGGCCCGCACGTCGCCGCGGTGGCTGGAGAAGTCAATGGTGAGGTTAGAAACGGTGAGGAGGGGGTTGGGCACAGGAGGGGATTATAGGTAGGAGTTAGGGCAGCTTTGAGCCGATTTAAACAGTTTGAATACGCAAGAACGTCAATACACCAGAACGTCATGCTGAGCGCAGCCGAAGCATCTCTACCGCTTCGTTGGAGTCACCCTTTCCAAGTTCCTAAATCAATGGCCTGCCAAGTCGGATTAAAGGCTGTAATCAGCGCGTCTTTCTTGCGGCGGGTCCAGCCTTTCAACTGCTTTTCCCGTGCTATGGCTTGCGTGGCGTCGGGTGACATTTCAAAATAAACTAGGGAGTGTTTACAGTTAGAGCCAGGTTAAAGCTGCAACTAAGCAGCAAGTAGCAAAGTAGTTGGCGGCGCGTTTGTCGAATCGGGTAGCTACGGCCCGAAAGCGTTTTAAGCCATTAATAGCCCGTTCGATGTGGTTGCGCTCTTTGTAGCTTTCAGCGTCATGCGCCAACGGGACCGTGCGGTTTTTCTTGCCGGGAATCACGGCCGTGGCCCCTGCCTGCTGGATTTGGGCGCGCACGTAGCCCGCGTCGTAGGCCCGGTCGGCCAGCACCGCCTGCCCCGGGCGCAAGTGCTGCACCAGCAACCCGAGCGCTTGCGGGCAATCCCCCGCGTGGCCCCCGGTCAGGGCCAGGGCGCAAATGCGGCCCTGCGCGTCGCAACTCAGGTGGAGTTTGGTCGTGAAGCCGCCGCGGCTGCGGCCGAGCGCCTGCCCGCAAGGGCTGTCTTTTTTTTCGCGCCGGCGGCTACCTGGTGCGCCCGTACGGTGGTGGAATCGACCAGCAGGCGGTGCAAGCCGGCTTCCTGTTGCACTTGGGCCAGCACCCGGGGCCATACCCCGGCTTGCCGCCAGCGGCGAAACCGGGCGTACACCGTGTGCCAGGGCCCAAACCGCTCGGCCGGCAAATCACGCCACGAGACGCCGCAACGGGCCCGCCAGAGCACGGCTTCCACGAACAAGCGCGTGTCTTTGGCCGTCGTGCCCGGCGAACTTTCTTGGCCCGGCAGCAACGGCGAAAGCTTCGCCCACTGCGCATCGGTCAATAAACTCCGGTCTTTATTCATGCTCAAAGGTCGACCTTAACTGTAAACACTCCCTAGCAAATCAGCCTGATACCGCCCGGTGAATTTCCCTGCATCCCCTCGACCGCTGCTGTGCTCATAAAGCCGTCTCGTGAGGTCGTTAGTGACGCCGATGTACAAAACAGTTTGTGTTTGATTCGTCAGGATGTAGACGTACATATGAGAGGTTTCAGGCCATCATGCTGAGCGCAGTCGAAGCATCTCTAACGCTTCATTGAATCATAAGCGTAGGCTTTACTGGTTGCTATAGAAGCTGCAAAAGCTTGTACATCAAAAGCCAAACTACTAAAGCCCCAGAATATGCTTGAAATTTGCTTCCAATCGATTTACTAGCGACAAAAGAAGCCGAGAAAAACAGAACTGCGCTCAATAAAGCGAAAAGAATGCCGCCTGTTCCGTCATTTACATCATTGACCAGAAGCCCTAGAATTATACCTGTTGTCAAAAATAAGCCTCTAACAAGCCGGCTCTTTTCGTTATCAGTCATCAGTTCGATAAGATTTGCAACGAAGCAGTAGAGATGCTTCGACTGCGCTCAGCATGACGTTCTGGTTGAAGCGTCGAACGGATTGTTGAAATCAAGCCAGGTTCTCAGAGTCAGGAGCTACCAAGGGAGCACGTTCCCTAGCAACAGCTTGGTTCTCCTCTTGCTGATGGAAAAAACGGCTCTGATTGAGCAGAATCAAGGCCACGCCTACGAAAATGGAGGAATCAGCAATGTTGAAGATGGGCCAGAGCGACACGTACTTCCCTCCTAGCAGCGGCCAGCTTTGGGGCAAAAAGCCTTCGTAGATGTCCACGTACAGCATGTCAACAACCTGGCCGTAGAACCAACGCGTGGGCGAGGCAAAGGGGGCGTTGTTGTAGATGATGCCGTAGAAAACCGAGTCTATCAGGTTGCCTACAGCGCCGCCCAGAATCAGGGCCATGCAAGCGATGTAGCCGCCCGAAGCCCGCTGGCGGCACAGGCGAATAATGTAGTAGCTCAAGCCAAACACGGCCACCAAGCGAAAAGCAGTGAGCGCCAGCTTGCCGTAGGGCGCCGGCAGTTCGGCCCCGAAAGCCATGCCCGGATTCAGCGTGTAATGAAGCTTAAACCAGTTGCCAAATACCGGAATTTCCCCTGCCATGCCGGGCTGCATGTAGGTATGCACGGCCCACTTCGAGAGCTGGTCGATGACAATAATGAGCAGAGCCAGCAGGAAGAATTTAGCGGCGGATTGCTGGCGATTGGTGAGGGTTGGGTGCATTCAGACGGTGCCAAAAGTGGCGAGAGCGACGGCCTGTTTTATTACCGTCTTTTTATACCTTTTATAACTGACTGTCTGGGCTTTTGAGCCGATAAAGACGAGCTTATTAAGTGTTTGTGCGACCGAGGACTCGCCGGGGTTTTATAGCCCCGGTGAGTCATTCAGCATCAAGCAGTTGCAACCTCCAAATGCACGGGCACGGAGTAGTCATCAAATTCGAGCACGGAGCCGCCGTTCACGTCGGCCGCAAACGTTAGCGCCAAGGCCTGCGTTTCGGTGCGGATGTATTCGCCAAACGCGGCCACGGCGGCCGTGAGCTCAGGCTGCTGGTCTGCCAAAGTGACGCGGATTTTGTCCTGCACTTCCAGGCCCGAGTCTTTGCGCAGATTCTGCAGGCGGTTCACCAGCTCGCGGGCGAGGCCTTCCTGGCGCAGCTCGTCGGTCAGGGTCACGTCGAGGGCCACGGTGAGGGGGCCGTCGGTGGCCACGAGCCAGCCGGGCAGGTCGTCGGTGCGGATTTCCACATCGTCCGGGGCTAGCGTGATGGGCTGGCCATCCACTTCCACAGCGAGGCTTCCCTCCTTCTCCAACTTCGAGATTTCGGCTGCCGTCATCTGCTGAATGCGGGCGCCCACGGCCTTCAAACGTGGCCCATACTGTTGGCCAAGGCGTTTGAAGTTGGGCTTCACCGACTTCACTAGCACGCCGCTTTCGTCGTCGAGGAACTCGATGTGCTTCACGTTGATTTCGGCGCAAATCAGGTCCTCCACGAGGCCGACTTGCTCCTTGGTTGAGTCGTTCAGCACCGGCACCAGGATGCGTTGCAGGGGCTGCCGCACCTTCAGCACCGACTTTTTGCGTAGCGAGTGAGCCAGCGAACTGATGCGTTGGGCCAGCTCCATGCGCTCCTCCAGCTTCGGGTCGATGCGGGCCGTATCGGCTTCCACTAGCAGCGTCAGATGCACCGATTCCGGGGCCAGGGGCGTGTTTTTGGCTACCGCCTCGGCACGCATGCCGTCGGTCATGTTCTTGTATAGCCACTCGCCGAAAAACGGCGCGATGGGCGACATGAGTTGAGCTACGACAACCAGGCATTCCTGCAGGGTTTCGTAGGCGGCGCGTTTGTCGTCGGTCAGTTCGCCTTTCCAGAAACGGCGGCGCGAGAGGCGCACGTACCAGTTCGAGAGCTGGTCGGTCACAAAATCCTGGATGGCGCGGGCGGCCTTCGTGGGGTCGTAGCTATCCAGGTGGCCGCGCACTTCCACAATCAGCGACTGCAACTTGCTCAGAATCCAGCGGTCCAGCTCGCTCAGCTCCGAGAGCGGAATGCGGTTGAATTCGCTAGTCTGGAACTCGTCCAGATTCGCGTAAAGCGCATAGAACGAGTACGTATTGAACAGCGTGCCGAAGAACCGGCGCTGCACTTCGGTCACGCCAGCGGGGTCAAACTTAAGGTTGTCCCACGGTGGCGCGTTGGCGATGAGGTACCAGCGGGTGGCATCAGGGCCGAACTGCTTGATGGTGGCAAACGGGTCCACGGCGTTGCCGAGGCGCTTGCTCATCTTCTGGCCGTCCTTGGCCAGCACGAGGCCATTGGCGATGACGTTTTTGAAGGCCACAGAGTCTTCCAGCATCACGGCCAGGGCGTGCAGCGTGAAGAACCAGCCGCGGGTTTGGTCCACGCCTTCGGCAATGAAATCGGCAGGGAAGTTCTTCTGGAATTTCTCGGCGTTTTCGATGGGGTAATGCCACTGCGCGTAGGGCATGGCGCCGGAGTCGAACCACACGTCGATGAGGTCAGCCTCGCGGTACATGGGCAGGCCGGTGGGGCTCACGAGGAATATATCGTCCACGTAGGGCCGGTGCAGGTCCACTTTTTCGCCGTTGGCGTAGGGGTTGTGGGTCATGACTTCGGCCGCGACGGCCTTGTCAATCTCCGTTTTCAGCTGCTCGATGCTGCCGATGCACAGCTCCTCGGTGCCGTCCTGCGTGCGCCAGATGGGCAGCGGCGTGCCCCAGTAGCGCGAGCGGCTTAAGTTCCAGTCTACCAAGTTCTCCAGCCAGTTGCCGAAGCGGCCGGTGCCGGTGCTTTCGGGCTTCCAGTTGATGGTTTTGTTGAGCTCGATGAGCCGGTCCTTCACCGCCGTGGTCTTGATAAACCAGGAGTCGAGCGGGTAGTAGAGCACGGGCTTGTCGGTGCGCCAGCAGTGTGGGTAGGTGTGCTCGTACTTCTCCACTTTGAAGGCCGTGCCGTCGCCCTTCATCTTGATGACGATGCTCTCGTCCAGCGTCTTGTAGTCGGCGCCGGACTCATCATGTCCATCATAGTTCTTCACCCAACGGCCGCCAAACTCGCCCATTTGGGGCACGTAGCGGCCCGTCCGGTCCACGATGGGGCCGAGCGTACCTTCAGCATCCGGCACCATCAGCGCCGGGATGTCCGCCAGCTGCGCGGCCCGGAAGTCATCGGCACCAAACGTGGGCGAGATGTGCACGATGCCGGTACCGTCCTCCGTGGTGACGAAGTCGCCGTTGATGACGCGGAAAGCCCGCTCCTCGCCCTCAAACGGCGTGAAATCGAAAAGGCGTTCGTACTTGATGTCGATGAGGTCGGCGCCCGTAAAGCCACCTAGTACGCGCCAGGGCAGTACCTTATGGTCGCCTTCGGCATAGCCTTCTAGCGGCGCTGCGGCACCTTTTTCGTTGAAGTAACGGCTCACCAACGCCTTGGCCAGCACCACATGGATGGGCTCGTAGGTGTAGGGGTTGAAGGTGCGAATCAGCTGGTAGGGGATGTTCTTGCCCACCGCCAAGCCAGTGTTGGCCGGCAGGGTCCAGGGCGTGGTCGTCCAGGCCAGGATGAACACCTTAGCATCATCACCAGCTAGGGCAAACAGCTTCTCCGCAACCGGACCGGGCTTCACCTTGAACTGCGCCACCACGGTCGTGTCTTTCACGTCGCGATAAGTGCCAGGCTGGTTCAACTCGTGCGAGCTGAGGCCGGTGCCGGCGGCCGGCGAATACGGCTGGATGGTGTAGCCCTTGTATAGCAAGCCCTTGTCATAAAGCTTCTTGAGCAGCGCCCAGCAGCTTTCGATGTACTCCGGCTCGAAGGTTACATACGGGTCGTCGAGGTCGACCCAGTACCCCATTTTCTCGGTCAGGTCGTCCCACTGCGCCTTGAAGCGCATGACGGTTTCCTTGCAGCGCTGGTTGTACTCCTCAACGCTGATTTTCTTGCCGATGTCCTCCTTGGTAATGCCGAGCTCCTTCTCCACCTGCAGCTCAATGGGCAGGCCGTGGGTGTCCCAGCCACCTTTGCGCGACACCTGCTTGCCCTGCAGCGTCTGGTAGCGGCAGAAAATGTCCTTCACCGTACGGGCCATCACGTGGTGGATGCCGGGGGCGCCGTTGGCGGAAGGCGGTCCTTCGTAAAACACGAACGTGGGCTGACCTTCGCGGCTGCTCACGCTCTTTTCAAAGATGCCGTGCTCCTTCCACCAGGCGAGGATGTCCTCGCCCACCTGGCCGTAATTGAGCGGCTGCTTGTATTCGGGGTATTTCATGTAGTGAGTCTGTCTTTCAATCATTCAGCTCGTCATGCTGAGCGCAGCCGAAGCATCTCTACCTCGGAAGTAATCAATGCTAGCTCAACGAAGCGGTAGAGATGCTTCCGCTGCGCTCAGCATGACGTTCTTTATTTTTCTTCAGGTAATCCGAGTGTCTTAAATCTCATAAGTACCAACGTCGCTTTCTTTTTTCATTCGGGCCAAATTCAGCTCGGCATCATCGTCTTCTTCGTGATACGACTCGTCGTAATGACGAATCAAAGCATTGTTATCAATCAAATTGCCTTTGCCGTGGTCGAACGTAATGAGCATGGCGGGCAGCAAAATCAGGTTGGAAAAGTTGGTGATTAACAACGAAGCCGACATTAACAATCCCAAGGCCTTGGTGCCACCGAATTCGCTGAAGGCGAAAATGCTGAAACCGACGAACAGCACGATGCTGGTGTAAATCATGCTCGTGCCGGCCTCGCTCAGCGTAACCGATACGGCTTCGCGCACGCGCTGGCCATTCAGGGCCATTTCCTGGCGGAATTTGGCCAGCAGGTGAATGGAGTTGTCGCCGTCGATGCCCAGTGCAATCACGAAAATCAGGGCCGTGCTGGGCTTGAGCGGAATATTGAAAAAGCCCATAATGCCGGCCGTCAACACCAGCGTCACAGCATTCGGAATGAGGGCAAACAGGACCGTTTTGAACGAGCGGAAGAGGATGAGCACCACCAAACCCACCAGCCCAAAGGCCAGCAGCAAGCTTTCGCGCAGGGTGTGAATGATGTACTCGTTGCCCTTGGTGAAGATGATGGTGGTGCCAGTGGGCCGAATGTCCATGCCCGAACCGGTGAAAATGCGGTTCATCTCGGGCAGGATGCGCTTGTTCATCAGCGAATCGAGGTTCTGCGAGCCGATGTCGGCGATTTTCAGACTGATGCGAGCGCGCTGCCCGGTGCTGTCGGCGAAGGAGCGCAAAAGCTTGCTGTTCATGCCCGCTTCGTTGCCGGCGCCCCGGGAATTGGCCAGGGCGCTCAAGATGAAGGTGCGCTCGGAGTTATCGGGCAGGCGGAAAAACTTCGGGTCGCCGTTGTAGAAGGCTTGGGTGCTGGCCTTGAGGAAGGTGACGAGGCTGACGGGCGGTGACAGCTCCGGTTGGGTGCGCAGAAACTTCTCGAACTGGTCGATTTTCTCCAGGTTCTTGAGCTTGAGCAGGCCGCGCTTTTTGTGGGTGTCGACCTCAAATTCCAGCGGCATCACACCGTTGAAATGGCTTTCGAAAAAGGCCAAATCGGCGTTTACGGAGCTTTTCTTGGGCAAGTCGTCGACCATGTAGGAGACCGATTCGATGCGCGAAATGCCGAAGGCGGCGCCGGCTACCATCACCATAGCGGCCACGTACACGGTGGGCCGGCGGTCGAGCACGAGGTGGTCGAAGAACTCCAGCAGCTTGGTGAGCGGCTTGGCATCGAGGTGCTCGAGCTGCTTGGGGGTGGGCGGCGGCAACATGCTGAACACGGCCGGAATCAGAATGAAACTGATGATAAAAGCCGCGAAAATGTTGATGGTGGCTACCAGCCCAAACTGGTAGAGAATGGCAATATCGGTGAAGGCAAACACGATGAAGCCCACGGCCGTGGTCGTGTTGTTCATCAAAGTCACGAGGCCGATTTTGCGGATGACCCGCGTCATGGCCAGCATCTGGTTGCCCGATTTTCGGTAGTCGTAGTGGTAGCGCGAGAGCAGGTAGGTGCAGTTCGGGATGCCGATAACGACGATAATGCTCGGAATCAGGCCCGTGAGCAGGTTGATTTTGAAGCCCAGTAGCACAATAGACCCGATGCACCAGATAACCGTGACGCCCACCACAATGAGCGGAAACACCACTGCCGACCATGTCCGGAAGAACACCAGCAGCGTGAGCCCAGTCACGGCCATGGCCAGGATGGTGAAGAACTTCATTTCCGACGCCACCTTGCTCGTCATGGTGGAGCGCACGTAGGGCAGGCCAGCGTAGTGCAGCTTGATTTTGGTTTTCTGCTCAAACTGCTTGGTGAAGCCCAAAATGTTGTTCATCACCGCCTGCCGGCGCGACGAATTCAGGTACTTCGGGTCCATGGTCAGGGCCAGCAGCGTAGCCCCGGTGGTGGGGCTGATGAGTTGGCCCTTGTAGAACTCCACGCTATTGACGACCCGCATTAGGCTGTCCAATTCGGCTTGGCTGCGGGGAGCATTTTTAAAAATAGGCGTGGCCTTGAAGCTATTAGCAGCCGTATCCTTACTGATGTTGAGCAGTTTGCTCACGCTGAGCACGCCGTTCACGCCCTCTACTTTGGCGAGGGTATCGGTAAGCTGGCGCAGCTCGTTGAAATTGCCGAGCTTGTACACGGAGCTGTCTTGCAAGCCCACCACCAGCACATTGCCGTCTTCGCCAAAGGTCTTCTTAAAGTCCTGGAAATAAATCATGTCCGGGTCGTTAGGACTCACGACTTGGGCAAAGTCGTAGGTCATCTCCACGTCCTTGGCTTTCCAGGCCATGAACACGGTGATAACGGCCAACACCGCAATCAGCGAAAGACGAAACCGAATAATGAAATAGGCGAGGTGCTCCCACATAAAACCCTGCAAAAAGGCAAAGTTACGTAAGCGTAGCGCGGGGTAACCTCACCTATGGCCGTGGCCCAAATACAGGGCAGCCGACCAAGCTAAATTGAGCTAACTAAAAAGCCCCGACTCAGCTCAGAGTCGGGGCTTTTTGGTTGAGTTGAGCTGATTTTGACAGCAAGCAGCTCCTACAGCTGCTCGAAGATGCGGCGGAAGCTCACGGCCTCGCCGATGTAGCTGCGCAGCTCCGAAATCGGCATGCGGGTTTGCTCGCGGGAGTCGCGGTGGCGCACGGTCACGGTGTCGTCTTCCAGGGTCTGACCGTCGACCACGATGCAGAAGGGCGTGCCGATGAGGTCCTGGCGGGTGTAGCGCTTGCCAATGGCGTCGCGCTCTTCCAGCACCAAACGGAAGTCGTACTTCAGCGAATCGAAGATTTCCTGGGCCTTCTCGGGCATGCCGTCTTTGCGGACCAGCGGGAAAATGGCGGCTTTCACCGGGGCCACAGCTGGGTGCAGCTTCAGAAAGGTGCGGGTTTTGGTCTGTTGGGCGTCGCCCTCCCCTTCGGTGATGGTTTCTTCGGCGAAGGCCTGGCACATGGTGGCCAGAAACAGGCGGTCGGCGCCCACGGAGGTTTCCACTACGTAGGGCACGTAGTTGCCGTAGGGTTTGCCGGTGGCGGGGTCCACATCGGCGTCGAAGTACTGCTGCTTTTTGCGGCTCAGGGCTTGGTGCTGGGTCAGGTCAAAGTCGGAACGGGAGTGAATGCCTTCGATTTCCTTGAAGCCGAAGGGGAATTCGTACTCGATGTCGACGGCGGCCTTGGCGTAGTGGGCCAGCTTGTCGTGGTCGTGGAAGCGCAGCTTGTCGGCGGGCAGGCCGATGGCCTCGTGGAAGCGGCGACGGGCGGCCTTCCAGGTGTCGTACCACTCGCCTTCGGTGCCGGGGCGAACGAAGAATTGCATCTCCATCTGCTCAAATTCCCGCATGCGGAAGATGAACTGGCGGGCCACAATCTCGTTCCGGAAGGCCTTGCCGATTTGGGCAATACCGAAGGGAATCTTCATGCGGGCCGACTTCTGCACGTTCAGGAAGTTCACGAAGATGCCCTGCGCGGTTTCGGGGCGCAGGTACACGGGCGGCGCGTCCGAGTCCACGGCTGAGCCCTGAGTCGAGAACATCAGGTTGAACTGGCGCACCTCGGTCCAGTTGCCGGTTTTGGAAACGGGGCAGAGAATTTTCTCGTCGATGATGAGCTGGCGCACGCCGGCCAGGTCGTTTTCGGTGAGCAGGCGGCCCATTTCGGCCGTGAGGGCTGCGCCGCGGGCGGGGTCGCCGGCGTTTTCGTACTCGGCTGCTTTTTCTTCGAGCAGCACGTCGGCGCGGTAGCGCTTCTTGCTGTCGAGGTTATCCACCATGGGGTCGTTGAAACCGTCGATGTGACCGCTGGCTTTCCAGGTCTGGGGCGCCATAAAAATGGCCGCGTCGATGCCCACCACGTCGTGGTGCAGCTGCGTCATGGCCTCCCACCACAGGCGCTTGAGGTTGTTTTTCAGTTCCACGCCGTTGGGGCCGTAGTCGTACACGGCGGCCAGGCCGTCGTAGATTTCCGATGACTGAAATACGAAGCCGTATTCCTTGGCGTGGGCCACAATATCCTTGAGTTGGGTGGTTTCGAGTGCTGGATTCATGCGTGCAAAAGTAGGCCGATGTGGCGCAAGCTAAAACTTGTGCGTAGAAGGCTCCTATGTCGAGCTAATTGCCACTCCCCTGCTTCGCGTCACAATTCGGTAACATAGCCGGGCCAAGGCTCCTCCCTACCTTTGGCCCATGATTCACCTTAATTACCCACCAATTCTCTGTTTATGTTTGGTTTAGAACCTCACGTGCTGCTGCTTCTCGGCGTGTGTTTACTGGCTGCCTGCGCGTTCGAGTTCGTCAATGGTTTCCACGACACTGCCAACGCCGTGGCCACCGTTATTTACACCAACACGCTCCGGCCTTGGGTGGCCGTGGTGTGGTCGGCGTTCTGGAACTTCATCGGCGTATTTGCCGGCGGCATCGGCGTGGCCATGGGCATTGTGTATTTGCTACCGGTCGAGAGCCTGGTGGATGCCAACGTGTACCACGGCATTGCCATGGTGGGCGCCCTTATCCTGGGCGCCATCATCTGGAACGTGGGCACCTGGTACTACGGCATTCCGGCGTCGAGTTCCCATGCCCTTATCGGCTCCATTCTGGGCGTGGGCATTGCGTATTCGCTGCTGCCCGAGTCGCGGGGCACGGCCGTGAACTGGGCCAAAGCCGGCGAAACGGGCATTGCCCTGCTGGCAGGGCCCTTGCTGGGCTTCGCGCTCACCATCGGCATGATGTTCCTGTTCAAGCGCTTTGTGCCCAGCAAGGCCATTTTCAAGGAGCCGCACAAGCGCAAGCCCCCACCCCTGTGGATTCGGCTGCTGCTGATTGTGACGTGTACGCTGGTGAGCTTTTTCCACGGCTCCAACGACGGCCAGAAGGGCGTGGGCCTCATCATGCTGATTCTCATCGGCATCGTGCCCTTCCGCTTTGCCCTCGACGAATCCAAGAATCCCTTGGATCTGCGCGACTCCCTGGGCAAGGTCGAGTACGTGATAAATCGCGTGAACCGGCAGGAATTGAGCCCCAGCGACCAGAAGAGACTGGGCGAGATGCAGGCCCAAACCGCCGACCTCGACCGCATCTTTGCCGGCATCACCAACGTGAAGGAACTGCCCCAAAAAACGCGCTTCGAAATCCGCCGCGACGTGCTGCTGCTGGCCAACCGTGCCAAAAAGCTGCTCGCTTCGCCCAGCATTAGCCTCAGCACCCAGGACCGCGACATCTACGACGCGGCCACTAAGGAGATGAAAACGTTCACGGACTATGCCCCCTGGTGGGTGCTGCTCATGGTGAGCCTTTCCCTGGCCATTGGCACCATGATAGGCTGGCAGCGCATCGTGAAAACCATTGGCGAGCGCATCGGCAAGGAGCACCTGAGCTACGCCCAGGGCGCCTCTTCCGAGCTGGTGGCAGCCGCCATGATTGGGGTGAGCACGCAGTTTGGCCTGCCGGCTTCCACCACGCACGTGCTCACCTCGTCCATCGCGGGCTCCATGGTGGCCAGCCGCGGCGTGAAAAACATCAACCCCGGCATGGTCCGCACCATTGCCCTGGCCTGGGTGCTCACCTTGCCCGTCACCATGGTGCTTTCGGGGGTGCTGTTCCTGCTGTTCCGCGCGATGCTGGGCTAAGAAGCTCGGCCGATAAAAACACAAAAAAGGCTGCCTCTTAAGGGGCAGCCTTTTTTCGTGCTCGGGTAATTAGCAAAATCTACGGTTGCTAGTAAAACGACCAAAACGGGGGATAACCCGGCTGTTTTCACTAGCTTGTCCACTTATCCACATCGAAATACCGTCGAAATGTGGATAAGTCGGATTTATTTGGGCCACTGCACCTCCATGTCGTCGTTGATGAAGACGCCGAAATTCACGAATTGCAGCTCGCCTTCCTCAAAATATAAGTCAATCATTGACTTCTCGTAGGACAGGCGCACCGCTCCTTCTTCCATGGTTTCGAGCTCGGGCGTGGGCTGGTTGTGGGCCTGCATCAGCGCCTTTATCTGGTCGACGCTTTGGCCGTAGATGGCTTCGCCGAAGAGGCGCATGTTGGGATTGTCGGTTTCGATGCAGCTCAGGCGGAAGTCGTCTTCGCGGTCGAAGTACAGCGAGAGCAGGTAGTCGTCTTCGTGGTAGTTCCAGGCCTGGTGCTCGAAGTCGTCGTCGTCGTCCGATTCTTCAATTTCTTCCGGCTCGCCCACGAGGGTGCGCACCTCGTCCATGGTGGCACCAAAGCGCAAGGGGCCCATGCCGGTGCCCAGAATAATTTCATTTTCCTCGATGCTAGAGGGTTGGTTGGTGTTCATGGGATTGGGGTGAAAGGGTAGTAAGCAAAGGTAGGCAGCGGGGCTAGTTGTCAGTTATTCGGGGTCAGTTGTCCGGTGCGGGTCCGATTGCCACACCTGGTACCTGGCCACGAACAACGGCAACTGGCCCTACTTCCCGTATTTCTCTATAAAGGTTTCTTTCTGCCGCAGGTACTCGGGGTGCGCTTTGGCCTGGTCCCACTTGCGCTTGAAGATGGCGGCGGCTTCCACCTTGTTCTCGTCGGGGTGGGTGGTGCGGGGCAGTTCGGCCCGGCCGTGGGCCCCGCTTTGGCCCTTCTTGTCGTCGGGCACGGGACCGGCGTACTTCTTGCCGCCGCGGTGGTTGGCGTAGCGCCGGGCCCGCGTAAAGCCCATCTGAATGAATTTCCGAGCCATGTCGGCCCCCACGAAATCCTGTGCTTTCAAATAAGCCTCAAATAGCCCGTAAATGGTCTCCGACGACTCGGTGGCTGCCGCCGCGTCTTTGAAGCGCCAGTGGGGCAGGATTTCGCCCTTGTAGGGCTGTACCAGCAGCACGCCCTGCTCGCCCCGGCCCACGCGGTACAGCTCGGGGTGCTGCCGGAAATCAACAGTCTGGAAATCGAGGGTGTAATCGAACGGCATCCGGCGCTATACGCAAACCAAGCCGCTGCGGGATACACCCCGGGTTTCTATTCAGCCCAACTCGAGTGGGTACCCTAGCGCAATGTGGAATACCTCGGTGGATAGGTGGATAAGTTCAGCTCCACTTCTGAATGCGCTCGGCAAGGACCTCTTCTACGGAAGGCCGAAGTGGAAGCTGTGCCCTTTCAACAGAAGCGGGCAGTGATTGTGGGAAACGGGCCGCACCACTTTTCGGGCCTGGCTTTTCGGCGCGCGGTTGAGCCGGACAAACGCCTCAGCCCATCGAGCCGCTTTGCGCAACAAATTTTCTGAGCTGAAAAGCAAGCTTCCCAAATCAGGGCCCAAACCCTTTCAACCGGGGCTTGAGGTCAAAACCCTTCATTCGGGTTTTCCCCAATCTTAATTTTTTATTAAATCTTTTTTCTAAAAAACCTTCTTTGTTTCCACTCATTAGGTCGGTTGATAAGTGGATAAGCTCGAGCGGTTATCCCCAGCGTGGAAAACGTGGGGGTAAGCATGGCCTTATCCACGCACTATCCACCGCCATTGTGGAAAACAAAATACTGTTAATCATAATATTATCTCCTTTTTCAACATCGGCTAGTGCTTTCCACATTTTCCCTGTCCCCACGAAAATGGGCATGTGGGAAGCCTGTCTGGCGTGGAAAAGTTATCCACGGTTATCCCCGCTCCTTCCGCCCTGTGCAGGGATGTAAACCACCAAAAAAACTTGTACCCTACTTATCCCCGTTCAGCTTTCCACTATCCCCGAGGTTATCCCCGAAATTACCCCCAGAGCGAAATGAATGTGGAAAAGCCGGTGGAAAAGCGGTGGAATACCCTTCAAAAAGCCTTTCAGTAACTGGAATAAGCGAATAGTTATCCACGAATGTGGATAAAAGGGGCTCTTTAGGCGCATTGCGCCGTCCTAAGTCGAACCCAAGTCAAGTGCTATGAAGGCTAGCCCCAGAAGGGCTGAAATGTAAAAATTCAGAGCCAGGCCACCCTCGGTCGGGCAGCGCTATTCGTCGGGTAGGCGGGCATGCCGGGCTGGGTCCAGTGGCATACCGAACGACAGAATTCGAATACTCCGCTTTAGCAATGTACACCCCAGAGCACAGAAAGTGCCTCTGCCGGTGGCTAATACTAAAACTTGAGGGGCTCCACCAGGTCGAATCCGGCCCGCACCTGCTGGGGGTTGGGGTCCAGGTACACCGGCTCGGGCGGGAGCAGCAGGTTCGGGTCGCCGTTACGCCAGTGGCCATCGCCGTCGCTGTCAATCAGCACGCGTAGGTGGTAAACGCCGGGGGGCACGTCCGTAAACAGGTAGCTTCCCTTGGGCGAGGCCAGGCTGGCCACCACCTGCAGCTTATCGTCGAGCAACTGCAGCTCAAAGTTTTTCTCCTTGGTGGTAATCGGGCCCGACAGGCTATTCGACACGTCCTGCTCGCTGATGCCGAGGCGCAACGGCCGCAACCGCAAGGCCTGCCCCGTAATGGCCGTGATGGCCGTGCTGTCGAGTACAATGTCGAGCCGCGCGTGGGCCCTGCTATTGAACCGCACAATAAGGGCCGTGCGGTCGGGGCTGAGGGTGCCATCGGCCGGCAGGCGCAGGGGCCGGCGCTTCGCTGAATCCTCGACCAGCGTGCCGAACGGCCGGCCCGTGGCCACGCGCACCGGTACGGCAAACAGGAACTTGACCTGGCCCTTGGGGAATACCGTGCGCGGGCTGCCATCCACCGTGTACAAGCTCGGGGGCGGGATTTTTTTGCCATTGGTGGGGGCGGCCGGAAACTTCACCTGCAGCGTGTCGTGCCCCACGTTGCCGGTGCTGTCGGCCGTGGTGAGCAGGTAGCGCCCATCCCCTACCTCCGGGGTTTTGAAGAGCACCACCGTGCGGCCCCGGTCGGTGAGCAGCAGCGCCTCGGCCACGGCGGGCGGGGCCTGAGTTGAGCCAACTGGCGCCAGAGCCGCCGACCGCAGGCCTTCATTGAAACTCAGGCGCAGTTGCGTGGGGCTGGCCTGCCGGGTAGTCAGCAGCGGCGGGCGCCGGTCAGGCTGGGTGAGGACGAGCGCCACCGGCGCGCCCGTGCTGCCGGTAATGGTGATGGGCGCGGGCAGGTAGGCAATTTTCTCGCCTTCGTCGTAGCGGCCGTTGGTGTTTTTGTCCACCAGGGCGTAGATTTTGTAGGGCCCGGCTTTGAGGAAGCTGAAATTGAATTTGCCTTCCTTATCAGTGAGCACGGTGTAGTAGGGCCGGCCGCGCTTCACACCGGCGGTATCGGCCTGGCGGTAGAGGCCCACGCTGGCCTCGGCTATGGGTTTGGCCGTCAGCACGTCGGTGACGGTGCCGCTCACCTTGCCCGAATCCAGCACGGCGCCCGTGCTGAAGTTGAGGGCCGCGTTGGTGGCGGGCAGGCCCTCGGTAATGTCGACCACGCCGCTCCGGAAATTGAAGCTGTAAGTGGTGTTGGCGTCGAGCGGCTTGTCAAAAAGCAGGGTGATGGAGTTCCGCTCCTCGCGCAGCTTGTAGGGGTTGTCGGGTGGCAGCTGCGGGGTAATGAGCAGGTTTTTGCTCAAGTCCTTGGTGACGACGGGCTCCGAAAACACCAGGCGCACGAACTGCTGCTTCACGTTGCGGGCGGCGCTATCCGGCGAGCTGCTGATGCGGCGCGGCGGGGTGCGGTCGCGCGGGCCGCCCTGGGGCGGGGCCACGGCAGCGCAGCTTTCGAGCAAGGCAACCATTGCCAGCAAAGCCAGCAGTTCAGCGCGAACGGACATTATACAACAACGTGGTGAGAGTAAGCACAACAATAGCCGCCCGCTATGCCGCATAGAAGAAACCAGCGCAGCAGCACCCGACTCGGCAGTAACGACGGCAACGCGCCGAACGGTATCTGGTGCAAAGGTGGGCGAAGGAGTTTAAACCGAATCCAGCCCAAGGCAGGCGATGGGAAGCGCGGGCGGCAGCAGTGCCAGGAAATCCAGGCCAGCCGCTGCTAACAGTCGGCTTCGGCCGAGCTTCTCCCCGTCGGCCGGCTGCCTTAGGCCGCCGGAGTGCGCCGCCCGGCCACGTACAGCAAGCTGGAGTATTGCCCCTCGTGCTGCTCGGCGTACTGGTTGGACTTGTAGCCGGCCTTCAGCACCGTGAGGATGCCGCCGGCGCGCTCTTCCTTGTGCTTCTCGCTGAGCATGCTCACGTAGTAGGCGTCGAGCGGCATGGGCAGCGTTTCGCGGATGGTCAGCTTGTGCTTTTTGAGCAGCTGGGCCATGGTTTTGGGCGCGAAATGGTACAGGTGCCGGGGCACGTCGTAGGCGGCCCACAGCTCGCGGTAGTGCTGCGCATCGAGGCTTTCCACGTTGGGCACGGCTATTAGCAGCACGCCATCGGGCTTGAGCAGGGCCGTGAGTTGAGCCAAAGTTTCGTTGAGCGCATGCACGTGTTCGAGCACGTGCCAGAGGGTAATGGCATCGAACGTGCCGGGCTCGAGCGCGCCCAGGCCGCCTTGGCCAATGAGCTGGCCCAGGCGCTGGCTGGCTTCTTCCCGGGCGCGGGCATTGGGCTCCAGGCCGGCTACTTTCCAGCCCGCCGCCTTGGCCGCGGCCAGAAAATGGCCCGTGCCGCAGCCGTAATCGAGCAGCTTGCCGCGGCGGGGCGCAAACTTGCTGAGCAGCCCCACCTTGCGGCGCATCGTGAAAAACCGGGCCACCTTGTAGGCCTTGTTCACGAGGCCGGCCGCGCCGCTGTTGTGCGAAACGTAGTCATCGGACTCATAGTACCGCCCAATGTCTGCCTCGTTGGGCCGGGGGTTGGTGAACTGGAAGCCGCAGCCCTCGCACTGCACAATGGCAAAGCTTTCGTGGCTCACCGTGCGGTCTTCCACCACCAGCTTGTTGCGAAACTCGGTTTTGCCGCACACCGGGCAGCTTTCTAATCGTTCGTAGGACACGGATACTTCTAAAGGGCAAAAGCTGGCCAGTTATAGGACGGCGCAGCAACTTTTATAGCCCAGCAAAGTTCGCAAGATTTTGGCGGCAATGGAGCCGGCGGTTTTTTGGCCAAGAAAGCCGTCCATGCGAGCGCAGCGAAGCACACCGTTTGTGCAATTAAACCAATCGGCTGTCATGCTGACGCAGGAAGCATGACAGCCGATTATATTTGATTAACGCCTTTTAGCGCCCCAGGTACACCATCAGCACCGATACATCGGCCGGCGAAATGCCGCTGATGCGCGAGGCCTGCCCAATGGTTTCGGGCTGAATCTTGAGCAGTTTCTCCCGGGCCTCGTGGCTGAGCGCCGGCATGGCCCGGTAGTCGAGCCGGCCCTGGATTACGAAGTTTTCCAGCTCCTGCTGGCGGGCGGCTTGCTGGTGCTCCTTTGCCAGGTAGGTTTCGTACTTAATGTTGATGATGGCCTGCTCCAGGGCTTCTTCATCAAACGCTGCGAGGGCCATATCCAGCGCGGGCAGGGCCCGGCGCAGGTCAGCCAGCTCCAGGTTGGGCCGGCGCAGAAGGTTCACCGCGCGGGTCTTCTCGTGGATTTCGGCCGAGCCTAGCTCAACCAGCATAGGATTCGCCTCAGCCGCTTCGATGCCGAACTTCTGCAGTAGCTCGGCTACTTCAGCCGTCTGCGCTTCCTTCATCCGCACCCGTTCCAGCCGCTCGTCCGAGGCCAGACCCAACTCGTGGCCCAGGGGGGTGAGGCGCAAGTCGGCATTGTCCTGGCGCAGCAGAATGCGGTGCTCGGCGCGGCTCGTGAACATGCGGTAGGGCTCGTCGGTGCCTTTGTTTACTAGGTCGTCGATGAGCACGCCGATGTAGGCTTCGCTCCTTTTCAGGACGAAGGGCGCCTTGCCGTGCACTTTGTTGTGGGCGTTGATGCCGGCCATCAGGCCCTGGCAGGCGGCTTCTTCGTAGCCCGTGGTGCCGTTGATTTGGCCCGCGAAATATAGGTTCTGCACGCGCTTGGTTTCCAAGGTCAGCCCAAGCTGGGTGGGCGGGAAAAAGTCGTACTCGATGGCATAGCCCGGGCGGAACATCTTGGCGTTTTCGAAGCCCGCGATTTCGCGCAGGGCGCGGTATTGCACGTCTTCGGGCAGCGAGCTCGAAAAGCCATTGATGTAGCACTCCACGGTGCTCCAGCCCTCGGGCTCCACAAAAATCTGGTGCCGGTCTTTGTCGGCGAAGCGGTTGATTTTGTCTTCTACCGACGGGCAGTAGCGCGGCCCCAGGCCCTTGATGCGGCCCTGGAACATGGGCGACTTCTCGAAGCCCTCGCGCAGGATGTCGTGCACCCGCTCGTTGGTGTAGGTGATGTAGCAGGGCCGCTGCTGCGTGAGCCGCGGCGTGTCGATGTAAGAAAACTTGCTGGGCACGTCGTCGCCGCCCTGCACCTCCATTTTGGAGTAGTCAAGGCTGCGGCCGTCCACGCGGGGCGGGGTGCCGGTTTTCATGCGCCCGGCTTCAAAGCCCAGCTCCAGCAGCTGCTCGGTGATGCCGCGGCTGCCTTTTTCGGCCGCCCGGCCGCCCCCGAAATTCTTCTCGCCGATGTGGATGAGGCCGTTCAGGAAGGTGCCGTTGGTAAGCACCACCGACTTGCCCCGGAACTCGATGCCGAGCTGGGTTTTCACGCCCACCACGGCGTCGTCTTCCACCACGAGGCCGGTCACGGCTTCCTGCCAGAAGTCCACGTTTTTGATGCCTTCCAGGGTCAGGCGCCAAGCTTCGGCGAAGCGCATCCGGTCGCTCTGGGCGCGGGGGCTCCACATGGCGGGGCCCTTGGAGCGGTTCAGCATCCGGAACTGAATCATGGTCTGGTCGGTGATGATGCCCGACTGGCCGCCCAGCGCGTCGATTTCGCGCACAATCTGGCCCTTGGCTACGCCGCCCATGGCCGGGTTGCACGACATCTGGGCGATGGTGTTCATGTTCATCGTCACCAGCAGCACCTTCGAGCCGAGGTTGGCGGCCGCGGCCGCGGCTTCGCAGCCGGCATGGCCCGCGCCCACTACAATGACGTCGTAATCTTCTTGCTGAAACATAGGCGCGCGAGGTCTCGCGAAGTTTTAAATGGAAGGCTCGCCAAGGCGATAAAGGCTGTAACCAAGCTTTGCGCAACTTGATTTCAACTTTGCTGAGCTTAGCGCGAAAAAAGCCAGCCCGGCTTTGCGAGTTGCAAAATTACGAAATCAAAAACCCGCAGCCAGTTTCACGTGAAACGAGTTGCGGGTTCAAAAATTCGGGTTAAAGCACAGCCGTAGTTACTCGGCCGGGCCGGTTAGCTTTTCGGCAAGTTCGCGCAAGCCCTCGGGGAGCCAGTCGGCCAGCAGCTCAACGGAGTGGGCAGTTACGGCTGCGCGGGAGTACGTTTGCCACCGGCCCCTGACGCTGTCGAATACTTCGGTGGCCGCCGCGCTCAGCGACAGCTTGTAGTCGAATTTCGGGTAGTCGTGTACCACGTAGCCGGGGTAGTAATAATCCAGGTCCAAGCGGCGGGCATAGTCGGTTTTTAGCAGCAGCAGGTACTTGCCCAGGCTGTGCTGCCGGTACGCGGGGTCGTAGAAATTCAGGATGCCGGCCACGCTGCGGTCGCCGCGGTCGAAGATGCCGGCGGCCACGAGGCGGTGGCCGTCGCGCAGCTCAATAATGTACGTGTTGAACACGTTGTGCTCGGCCCCACCCAGCAGCACGGCCTCCACGGTGGGCGAGGCATCGAAGGTGATGGCGCTGCGGTAGCGGCCGTACAGTTCTTCGTGCTCCGAAGTGAGCCGGAACGGCTGGATGGTGGCCGCAAAGCGGGCATTGCGCCGAAGCAGGCGGCGCTGTTCTGGGCCCCATTCCACGCGGGGCAGCACCACGCGCAGCCAGTGGGCAGTGTAGAGGCGGCCATCAAAAGGCACAAACTGGCAGGTGAATAAGTCCTGCTGCATGCGGTAGTAGCCCTGGCCCAGGTAAAAATCCAAGGCTTCGCCCCGAATAATGGGCAACCCAGAAGAAGAGGCGGACATAAAACGGGGCAAAAAGGGGACGCAGGTATTGCGGCCAACCAGGCTGGGATATGCCAACGCCCACTAAAAGCGGGCGTCGGGTAGTCCTAGAAAAAGCAGAACAAGACCTAGAAAGTTCGCAGCGACAAGCAGTGGTCTTCCTTGGCCCGCATGGCCGTTTGGCTCAGCAGGTCTTTGTCGTGGTAGCCCAGCAGGTGCAGCACGCCGTGAATCATCACGCGGTGCAACTCGTCGCGGAAGCTCACGCCCAGGTCCTGGGCGTTTTCGCGCACCCGCTCCACGCTGATGAAGATGTCGCCCTCAATGATGTCGGCGTCGTCGGAGTTGTCGAACGTGATGACGTCGGTGAGGGTGTCGTGGTCGAGGTACTCGACGTTGAGCTGGTGCAGGTAGTCGTCGGAGCAGAAGATGTAGGTGAGCTGCACAATGCGGTGCTCGTGCACGGCCGCCACCCGCTCAATCCACTCCACGAGGCTTTCAGCGTCCGAAAGCTCAAACTCGGGCACGTCCTCCACCATGAATTCGATGCCCGGGGCTTCGTGGTGCAGCTCGCCGGGGGGGAAATTATCGTGGTGGGGAGGCCCCACCGGCGGGTGACTAATCATGCGACGTTAAGCAGCGAGATGGTCGGCAGTGGGGGTTTCGTCGACGGGCGCCGAGGTGAGCTGGAACGTGAGCTGCACGCGGCGGCCTTCTTTGCTGAACTCCACTTCATCGGCCAGGTGGCGGATGAGGAAGATGCCGCGGCCCCCTGGGTTTTCCAGGTTTTCGGGCGCGGTAGGGTCGTCGAGGTTGTCGTAATTAAAACCGGCGCCTTCGTCTTCAATTTCGAATTTGAGCAGCTGCGGCTCCACGAACAGCGACAGATAGACGTTTTTGTCTTTATCGAATTTGTTGCCGTGGCGGATGGCGTTGTTCACCGCTTCGGTCACGGCCACCATGATGTTGCCGTAGATATCGTCCTCAATCTGAAAGGTATCCTTGGAATTATCGATAAAACTCTCCACCACGCGGATGTTTTCGACGAGCGACGGAATCTGAATTTTTACCTGCTTCATAAGGCGGTTTGAAAGGAAGAGCGGCAGCGAGTTCGGGGCGGCAAAAATAGTCTTTTAACGGCAAAGCGCCACAAGAATTTATCTCACCGGCCGAAGCTCAGTTTCGGCAGAACACCAACTGGTTAACGAAACGACCATCGGCTTGCTAGGAGCCACCATTATTTGATTTTCTGAAAATACTCGCCCACTTCGCGTTGGTAATACGGAGTGAGGTTCGGAGGAGTACTACGTAGCAACTCGGTTTGGCGTTCCTTATTCGCCTTGTATTTGTCGAAGGCCGGCGGAAAAACCGGCGGCTTGGCCTGCGCGGCCTGGGCCTCGCGCTTGGTGTCCTGGTCGCGCTCACGGGCCGATTTCTCGACTTCGAGCAGGCGGGTCAGGATTTGCTGCTGGCGCATGATGGTTTCTTCGGTCAGGCGCTTATTTACGAGGTCGGTTTCGGTTTGCTCCATCATTTTCTTGATGTCGCCGGTGCCGCCTCCGCCTTGGTCGCCCTTGCCGTCTTTGCCGTTGGCACCGCCTTCTTTTCCCTCCTTGCCGCCCTCTTTGCCGTCTTTGCCTTCGCCGGCTTGCGAGCCGCCGGGCTTGCCGCCCTGCTGCATCTTATCGAGTTGTTGCATGGCCTGGCGCAGCATCTGCTGCTGCCCGGCCAGCTTGGCCAGCTCTTCCGACATCTGCCGGCCGCTCTTGCCACTCTGCGAGAGCTTCTGAATCTGCTCGTTGAGCTGCTGCTGCATCTTGCCCATGCTGCCGGGGCCGGGCTTGCTGCCCTGGCCCTGCCCTTTGCCCTTGCCCTTTTTCTTGCCGGGCTTGCCCTGGCCGTCCTGGGGCTGGCCTTTGCCGGCCTGCTGCTCCTGCTGCATCTGGTCGAGGGAGCCTTGCAGCATCAGGGCCAGGTTGTTCATGCTGGTCATGGCCTGCTGCTGGGTAGCGGTGGCCCGGGCGGGGTCGCGCTGCTGGATGTGGGTGAGTGACTCGTCCATGCGGCCGTTCATCTCGCCCACTTCGCGGGTCACGAAGCTCTGAATTTTGGGCTCTTTTTTGGCCAACGCATAGAGCGAATCCTGGATAACCTTGGCGTCGTCGCGCAGCTTGCGCTGCGTCTGGCCGAGCTGCACAAAGCGCGGGTCGCTCTGGTCCACTTTGCGGAAATCCTTCATCAGGTTTTCCTGGTCGAAGCTCAGCGTGAGCAGGTTTTCAAGGATGTCGCGCAGGTCGTCGATGTTCTGCTGGGCTTGGTCGCTTTCTTCCTCGCTCATCTGGTCGCGCATCTTTTTGGCCATCTGCTTCATGCGCTGGGCGGCGCTTTTCTGCTTGGCGGCGGCCTTCTGGTTCTGGTTTTTGCCGAGCTGCTGCTGGCTCTCCTGCATGTCCTGGTCGGTCTGCTCCTGCTCGGGCTTCTGCTCGTCCATGCCGTTCTGGTCGCCGAGCTCCTTGTCCATTTGCTTGAGCTCCTGCAGCTCCTTTTTCAGGTCTTCAAACTCCTGCTGGTTCTGGGCCTGCTCCTTCTTGAGCTGTTCCTGCTTGGCTTTTTGCTCCTGGTTCGAGGCTTTGTTATCGGGGTTATCCTTGTCGTTCTGCTGGGTTTTTTCGGCCAGCTTTTCCTCCTGCTTGGCTAGCTCGTCCAACTTGTTGGCCGTTTCTTCGGCCTTCTGCTCCAGCTGCATCTGCTTGAACATCTCGAGGGCCCGGTCCAGCTCTTTCTGCAGGGTGTCTTCCTTGTTTTCGAGCTGCTGCAGTAGCTTTTGCATCTCGGCGTCGGGCTGCTTCTGCTGTTCCAGCAGCTTCTTGAGCTGGTCGTAGAGCTTCTTGGTTTCGGGGTCAAGCAGGTCGGCCATCAGCTTTTTTAGCTCCTCGGCCTTCTTGGCCAGCTCCTCGCTCTTGGGGTTGAGCTGGTCCTGCTTCTGCTGCAGCTGGTCAAACATCTTCTGCATCTGCTCCATCTGTTGGTTCATCTGCTGCTTTTGGTCGAGCATGTTTTCCAGCTGCTTGCGGTCCTGGAAGCTCAGGTCGCGCTTGGTCTTGAGCTTGTCCTGGGCCTTGGCCAGCTCGCGTTCCAGCTTTTCGCTCTGCTTGGCAGCTTGGCTCATCTCGCTGGCCACCGATTGGGCCTGGGCGGTGAGCTCCTGGCGCATTTCGCGCCGGCCGGGCAGCCGGAACTCGGCCGGCCGGGTGCGCGTGGCCTTGGGGCCGTGCACGCCGTCGTTGTCCCAGGCTTCCACGTAGTATTCGAGGTGGTCGCCGGGCTGCAGGTTCAGCGGGTTCAGGTTCCAGGTGTAGGCGTAGGTGCCGGCGCTGCCGGTGGGCAGGCTCAGCGGGCGCGAGGCATAGTTGCCGGCCGCCCGGGCATTGCCCCCGCGCAGCAGGCGGTAGTGCAGCTCCAGCCGCGTCAGGCCATAGTCGTCGCGCACGGTGCCGCCCAGCGCCAGGTAGCGCCGTGTCACGGTGTCCGGAAAGGCCTCCAGCGTGAGCGTAGGCGCTTGGTCGGGCACGGCCGTGAGCTGGTAGGAAATGGGGTCGCGGTTGAGGCTGGCCGGGTTTTTCAGGCGCAGCAGGTAGGGCTGCGAGCGCTGTACCCGCCGGGTGGCTACGAAGGTGCCATCGTCGCCGCTGGCCATCAGCGTCTCGTCCGGATTTTGGAATACCAGGGCCAGCTCATCGGTAGCGGCCGTGGCAAACTGCCACTGCACCGTGCTGCCCTCGGGCACCGTCAGGTTGCCGCCGTTCTCAATGGTTTCGGGCGCTTTGCCGGTATAGTCCGGGTACGTGATGTTGACCTTGAAATCGCGCAGGTTGGGCCGTTCCAGTACGGTGAGCTGGTACTCGGGCGAGTTGAAGCCAGCTCCCTTGAGCTGAAACGTGACGTCGCCCTGCGGCTGCTCAAACGTGTAGCGGAACTGGTCACCGTGGCCGGCTACCTTGCTCAGGCGCCGTTCGCCGTCGTTGTAGTTAATACTCACCTCGGCCGGCAGGGCTGCGCCCGCCACGCCCACATCCAGCGTAAAATCTTCGCCCCGAAAAGCCGTCAGCTTGGGGTTTTTAATCAAAAACTGAAACGGCGCCGGCGGCGAATACGCCCGCTTGTAGTGCCAGATGCGCTCCGTGCCCTGCACCAAAAAGCTGGGGTAAAAAGCCAACAGCGCCAGCAATACCGCTACCGGCACGGCGGCGTACTTCCACAGCGGCCGGGTTTGCTGCTTGATGTCGATGCCTTCGGCGAAGGAGAACTGGCCCAACTGCGCCGCCCGCTGCTCCAGGCTGGCCGCAATCAGGGCATTGTCGCGGGCTTGGCCCTGCAGCTGCAGAGCGTTCAACAGCCGGTCTTGGACCTCCGGGAACAACTCCCCTACCCTACGGGCGGCTTGCTCGTCGCTCAGCATCCGGCGCAGGTGGGTGAGGGCGGCCAGCGGCTGCCATATCCAGCGCATGAAGCTGTAGCCCACCAAAGCCAGGAATCCGAACAGCAGCCCCGCCCGCACCACCGTGGGCAGGTAGAGAAAGTATTCGAGCACGTTGAATACGACAAACAGCGTGAGCAGCAGCCCACCGGCCACCAGCAGGCCGCGCACCAGCAGGTTGAGGTAAAACTTGCGCTTGAAAGCTTCCAGCTCCGCCCGCACCCGCGCCAGGGCAGGGTACTCGGCCGCTGCAGCGCCGCGCTCCATCAGCATCGCCATAAATAAGGTCTTATTCAGGAAAGATACATCAAGATAGGGTGCTTGGTTCGGGGCGGTGAAATGGTGGGGTGCGAAATGGTGAGTTTGACGTGCTAACCGCGCCGACTGCGCAAGCAGAACATCAAACTCACTATTTCGCACCCCACCATTTCACCGCACTTCCACCCAAGCTGGGCAGTGGTCGGAATGCACCACGTCGGGCAACAGACCCGCGCCGGTCAGGCGGGGTTGCAGGGCGCCATCTGCCAGCCAGTGGTCAAGGCGCCAGCCTACGTTGCGCTGGCGCGAGCCGGCCCGGTAGCTCCACCAGGAGTAGTGGCCCACGGCTTCGCCGTGGTGGTGCCGGAAGGTATCCACATACCCGTCGGCCAGGAAGTCCTTGAACCACTGCCGCTCCTCGGGCGTGTAGCCGGGGCTGTTCTGGTTGGCCTTGGGGTTGTGCAGGTCGATGGCCGTCTGGCAGCAGTTGAAGTCGCCGCCAATGAGCAGCGGCGGCACCTGTTCAGCGCGCAATCCTTCCACATACTTTCGGAAGAAGTGCAGCCACTCCACCTTAAAGGCCTGCCGCTCCGGCCCGCTGGTGCCCGAGGGCATGTATGTGTTCAGCACCGACACATTGCTGAAATCCAGCCGTAGCACGCGGCCTTCGTCGTCGTAGCAGCTTTGGCCGCAGCCGTGCACCACGGCAGTTGGCTCAATTTTCGTGAACGTGGCCACGCCGCTGTAGCCGGGCTTCTGAGCCGGGTGCAGGTAGGCGCGGTAGCCCAACGCTTCAAAGCCCGAGACGTCCATGGGCTCGCGGCCGGCCTTTATTTCCTGCAGGCACAGCACGTCGGGCGCGGCATCGGCTACCCAGTCCAGTAAGCCCTTGCTCAGGGCCGAGCGCAGGCCGTTGACGTTGTAAGAAATAACTTTCATGGGTTGGTTATTCTAAAAAAGAACGTCATGCTGAGCTTGTCGAAGCATCTCTACCGCGCTACTAATTAAGTTTAGTATTGCAGTAAAGATGCTTCGACAAGCGCAGCATGACTGCCTAATTGCCTCACAGACTATCGCCGGGGTCCAGCATGAAATACTCCAGCACATGCCACTTGAGCATGCGCTCCTGCTCCTTCAGGTTGGCGAAGGGCACGGGGCGCAGCAGCTTGTAGTGGGGCCAGCCGTCTTCGTCCACGCGCTCCAGCTCGTAGTGGCCGCTGAGGCTGAAGAGCCGACAGGTGGCGATGTGCATTAGGTCCTGCTTTTGCTCTTTGGTGAACGTGGTGATGCCCTGGTTCAGCTCCTGGATGCCGATGAGCAGCAGCAGGGCGTTCAGGTCGGGCCGCTTGCCGAAGCGGGCCTCCATTTCGTGCATCAGGGTTTCCCAACGCGCCTCAAAATCGGCTTCGGCTTCGGGGTGTTCGGCGGGGTTCAGGTCCTCGCTCATGCGGCGTGCTCGGCGTGGGGTGGTGCGGGCGTCACGGCCTCCGTTTTCAGGATTTCCCAGTACTCCACCGCGCGGCGGAAGTGCGGAATCACGATGCTGCCGCCGATGATGTTGGCAATGGCGAATACCTCGTAAATCTCCTCATCGGTCAGCTTCTCCTCGAAGCACTTGCCAAGGTGGTATTTGATGCAGTCGTCGCAGCGCAGCACCATGGAGCAGGCCAGGCCGAGCATTTCCTTGGTTTTGACGTCGATGGCGCCGGGCGCGTACGTGTTGGTGTCGAGGTTGAAAAACCGCTTGATGACCTTGTTGTCGGCCGCCATGATGGTTTCGTTCATCCGCTGGCGGTACTCGTTGAATTCGGTTACTTGGGACATTATGGGTTGGTATGAATTAGAGAGAACGTCATGCAGAGCGCAGCGAAGCATCTTATCAAGCTAGCACGACTCGTTCAACGGTGAGAAGATGCTTCGCTGCGCTCTGCATGACAGCCGATTGAGTTACTACCCCAAGCAAGATGCTTCGCAGGGGCTGCATGACGACCTAGTGTGGCAAGCTGTACATTGCTCCTTCAAAATTACTTCCCAAAACTTCGCCCTTCCTTTCTACCATGCTGCATTCCTTCTGGGGCGATTTTGTCGGGCTCATTTTCCCGCGCCTCTGCCTGGCTTGCCGTGAGCCCCTGGTGTCCGGCGAAAACCATCTCTGTACCGGCTGCCGGGCCGAATTGCCCTACACCGACTTCCACCTGCTGCCCCCGGAGCAAAATCCGATTGGGCGGCGGTTCTGGGGCAAGCTGCCAGTGCGCCATGCGTTGAGCTACCTACGTTTCGTGCGCCACGGCCGGGTCCAAAGCCTGCTGCACGAGCTCAAGTACCAAGGCCAGCGCGACGTGGGCACCGCCTTGGGCCAGCTCTACGGTGCCGAGTTGCATGATGCGGGCCTCGCGGCCGATTTTGACCTCATCGTGCCCGTGCCGCTGCACCCGCGCAAGCTGGCCAAGCGCGGCTATAACCAAGCCGCGGCGTTTGCCAGCGGCCTCTCGGAGGGTCTGCAACTGCCCTGGAGCGCCACGGCCCTGCGCCGCACCACCCACACCAGCACCCAGACCCGAAAGAACCGGGACGAGCGCTGGGAAAACGTAGCCACCGTATTCGAGGTCGAAAGCCCGTTGGCTATCGTGGGGCAGCGTGTCCTTGTCGTCGACGATGTGCTGACCACCGGGGCCACGCTCGAAGCTTGCGGTGCGGCGCTCCTGGCGGCCGGTGCCGCCGAGGTCAGCATCGCCACCATTGCCTACGCCGACCGGTAGCCGCATCGAAACACAGTAACTAAAAGCCACAAAAAAAGGGCCGTTCCTGATTCAGGAACGGCCTTTTCAAAATTGAGCTAGTCGAATTACTTGTTCGAGCCGGCGTTAATCATTGCGCAACGGAAACCGATGGTTGCCGTGGCCGAATCCTCGGCCATGAAGCGACGGGTGCCGGGCGAGAGCCAGTAGGCTACATCGCGCCACGAACCGCCTTTGTAGACACGCACGTGGTCGTCAATCAGCGACTGGTAGCCTTTCTTGTCGTACTTGTCGGCGGGGTCAGCCACGCCGTTGCGACGGAAGGGGTTCAAGTCTTCTACGTCCTGGTACGAGAGGGGGCGGTACACGTCCTGCACCCACTCGTTCACGTTGCCGGCCATGTTGTAGAGGCCGTAGTCGTTGGGCGGGTACGAGTAGATGTACTCGGTAATCATGGCGCCGTCGTTCAGGCTGCCGGCGATGCCGGCGTAGTCGCCACGGCCCCGCTTGAAGTTAGCCAGGAACTGGCCCATCTTCTTGCCGTAGGCATTGCGGGTGGTTTTGCCATCCCAGGGGTAAATGCGCTTCTCCTCCTGGTTTTCGTTGCCGGTTTCCTGGGTGCCGATGAGGGCCTGAGCGGCGTATTCCCACTCGGCCTCGGTGGGGAGGCGGTAGTTGGGCAGTACGTTGCCTTTCTCAATGGATACGTTGTTGGTGCTGGCCGTAGCGCCGGCGGTGCCTTCAGCACCTTCGGCTGCTTTGTCCTTCTTGCGGCTGAACAAACCGCCCTTTTTCTTGGCGGGCTTGCCGTCGTCGCCCTCGCCAGCCAGGCGCTGGTTTACCTGGGCCGTGCGCCAGGTGCAATAATCGTCGGCCTGCAGCCAGCTCACGCCCACCACGGGGAAGTAGCGGAAGCCGGGGTAACGCAGGTAGTAGGTTACGTAGGGGTCGTTGAACGACAGGTCCCGGGCCCACACGGTGGTGTCGGGCAGGGCCGAACGATAAAACTCTTCCGCGGAGTCGGTGCGGATGAAGTGCAAATATTCAAGCCAGTGAATGTTGGCCACCTCGGCTTCGTCCATGTAGAACGAGGCGATGGTCACCGTGCGCTCGATGTTGTCGTGCGTCATGGTCACATCTTCCGACTGCGAGCCCAGCACCGTACGACCGCCTTCGATGAAAATCAGGCCCGGACCTTCGGGGATTTTCTTGAAGTTGGCCACCGCCATTCCCTTCTCGGTGTTGTATTCAATACCCGTAGTAGAGGAATATTTACCTGGCTTTGAGGCAGTGGGCGGCCCACCTTTGCCACAGCTGGCTAAGGTCACAAGGCCCACTACGGCCAAGCGTAGATAATTGGTTAATTTCATAACAAAGTTAAAATGGGTATGAGGGAGGAAGGTTTAGCAAGGGCAATTAGGACACAATAGTACAAAAAATTAGAATGCGGGGCAAGGGGCTATCGGGTAAACGCGTCTTTTTAGGCGACGATGCGCGTTTTCTAGTCGGTCAAACGCCCGCAAGGCCACTGTTATTTCGTGGGCGCCGCCCAAATCGGCGCTCAGCCGGCTCAGCCCCACGTCGTAGCTGTAGCCCACGCGCAGCTCTCCCGCTTGGATACCTGCGACAATGGCGAGGACGTGCTGAGTACCAACGCTGCCAGGTGAAAAAATATTGCGGTACACCGCCCCCAGCGTCACGGGCGAAGCCGTGAGGTACACGCCGGTTTCGGTGCGCTGTGACCCGCCCTGCCGGCTGTAGGCGGCTACAGGCGTGTAGCTCACTTCGCGCACTGCTACGCCGGTAGCTGGCTTGACGATAAAGAATTTATAACCGCCCGAAACGCTGAGCAAGATGGGGAGTTGGCTTTGCTTCTGGAATCCCAGGTTGGGCTGGTTGAGGTGCTGGCCGGCCAGGCTGAGCCAGCCCTGCTCCGTGTAAAGCACAGCTCCGGTACCCAGGCTCAGGTAGTTGACGGGGAAAAAATTCAACGCTTCGGCCGTAGGCCCTACTACCGTGCCATCTTCCGTAATCTGGTCGCCGAACACGAAATTATCATATCCGACGCGCTGGCGGCCGTAACTGGCCCGCACCCCGCCGCTGAGGGCTAGGTGCTCGTTGAGCCGGGTGTGGTAGGCGTAGAGCCCACCGATTTCCAGGCGGGTGTAGCCCACCGAACCGGTGCGGTCCTGGTTGATGAGCAGGCCCAGGGCGTGGTGCTGGCCGGGCGTGTCGAGGCGCCAATCGGCCCCGGCCTGGGCACTCACAAAGGAGCCGGCCAGCGTGGGGAACTGATTGCGGTAGCTCAGCGTGACGCTGTAATCGTCGACTAAGCCCGTGAACGCCGGATTGGTGTGCAGGCGCGTGGCAAACGACTGCGAGAAAAAAACGTCTTGTCCACGCACGCCCCCCGCGGCGCCGAGCAGCACCGCGGCCGCAAGGCCGAGGCGCATTCTCAGGAGCAACGGGAGGCAAAACGCTGGCATAGTGAGCGGCATAACGCGGCCGAAGCGCGGATTGGTACGGCCGGGCACGCGAATGTACGGCCACATACAACGAGGCTAAGACAAACAGTTCCTTGGGTTTCCAGCACCTTCGGGCGCCGGCCGCGGTTCATAAGCGGGCCATAGTTGTGAGGATTGGCGCAATACCGGAACCGTAGCCGCCTGCGGCCTCCGGGCGCCGGGGCAGCGTAATATTGCATATATGCCATAATCTGTACCGTGCTGCCCGCGTTTACTCGGGCTGAACTCCCAGGGCATTGGTTTTGGGAGAATGGTTTTTGGCCTGATTTTGACCGGGATGCTAGACAAACGCGGCTGCCCGGTCGGTTTACTTTGTTTCGATTATCTTATTACCCCCTGCTATGCGGAAGATTCTGATAGGTATTGCTGTGTTTCTGGTGGTGCTGGTGGCCGCGGCGGCCCTGGCGCCGGTGCTCTTTAAGGGCAAGCTGCGGGCGCTGGCCGACAAGCAAATTGCCCAGCGCGTGCGGGCCAACGTGCAGTACGACCCCGCCAACATTGACGTGACCCTGCTCCATTCGTTCCCGGACATGACGGTGAACATCCGCGACCTGCGGGTAATTGGGCTGGATTCGTTCAGCCGCGACACCCTCGCCTACCTGCCCAACCTGCGCGTGGGCCTCGACGTGATGAGCGTGGTGCGCGGCGGCCAAGTCGACATCAAATCCATTGAAATGGACCGGCCGGACCTGAGCTTGCGCCGGCTGAAAAGCGGCCTGGCCAACTGGGATGTCATTATTTCGGATTCGGCCGCCGCAGCCAAGGGCCAGGATACCAGCCAGGTGCACTTGGCCATCAAAGGCTGGGACCTGACCGACGGGCGCCTGCGCTACGAAGACCTCAGCCTGCCCTTCTCCATGCAGGCCCGGGGCGTGAACCACAGCGGCAGCGGCGATTTTGCGAGCAACGTGTTCGACATGAAGTCGCAGACCACGGCCACCGACCTCGACATGACCTACAACGGCGTGGCCTACGTAACCGACAAGCAGCTCAACGCCGACGTGACGATGAACATGGACTTGAACAAAAACCTTTACACGTTCAAGGACAACAAAATCAAGCTCAACGACTTCCCGTTCAGCTTTGCCGGCGCCATTGGCCTGCCCAACGACAAGGACATTACCTATGACCTGACCTTCAAGGCGCTGGAAACGGATTTCAAAACCCTGCTGAGTCTGGTGCCGGGCGCGTACACCGACAAGTTCAAAAACATCGAAACCAGCGGCAAGGTGGCCTTTGACGGCTACTACAAGGGCACCCAAAACGACCTGCACATGCCCGGCTACGGCGTGAGCCTGGCCGTAACCAACGGGCAGTTCAAGTACCCCGACTTGCCCCAGGCTGCCCGCAACATCAACCTGAAAATGCAGGTCGACAACCCCTCGGGCTTCACCAACAACGTGAAGGTGAACGTGCCGCAGTTCCACCTGGACCTAGGACCCAACCCCGTGGATGGCAACGTGACCATCGACGGGCTGGCGCCGATGCGGGTAGACGGCCGCGTTAAGGCCAACGTGAACCTGGCCGAAGCCATGAAAGTGTACCCGGTGAAGGACCTAGCCATGCGCGGGCAGCTGTATATAGACGGCACGGCCCGGGGCATTTATTCCAAAAACCAGATGCCAGTGGTGAACGCGACCATCCGGCTCACCAATGGCTTTGTGAAATCGGCCAAGTTCCCGGCCCCGATTGAGAACATCAACCTGAGCGGAACGGTGGTGAATACCACAGGCCAGGTCAACGACACGCAAATCAACCTGCCGCAGTTTAAGATGGTACTGGAGGGCGAGCCGCTGGAAGGCCGCCTCACGGCCCACAACATCGACAAGCCGGTGTTTGACACCAACGTGCGCGGCACGGTGGACCTAACCAAAATCACCAAGATTTTCCCGCTGCAGGGCATGACCGTGACCGGCCGCGTGGCCGGCAACATCGCCGCCAAAGGCAACATGGCCGACGTGGAAGCCGGCCGTTACCAGAACGTGGTGGCCAGCGGCACGGTGCGCGCCAACAACGTAACCTACAAGAGCAAGGACCTGCCCCAAGGTGTAAAAATCAGCAGCGGCACGGCCACCTTCAATAACAACCAGATTGCGCTGCAAAGCGTGAACGGTATGGCCGGCAGTTCCGACTTTACCGCCTCCGGCACAATCAGCAACTACCTGGGCTACCTCTTTACGCCGGGCCAGCCCCTGCGCGGCAACCTGACGGTGAACTCGCGCAACTTCAACGTGAACGAGTGGATGGTGGACGAGGTATCGGCCAAGCCCGTGGCCACCGGCGGCCGGCCCCCGGCCAAGGCCCAGGGCGTGCTGCAGATTCCCAAATACTTTGACCTGGTGCTGAACAGCCACGTCGACAACGTGACCTACGACAACCTGAAGCTGACCAACGCCCAGGGCGCCGTGACGGTGCGCGACCAGACGGCCACGCTCAAAAACATGACCTTCAACTCGCTGGGCGCCACCTTTGGCACCACCGGCAGCTACAGCAGCAGGAACCTAGCCCACCCCAAGTTCGACTTTGGGCTGAAAATCAACGACCTCAACATTCAGAATGCCTTCTCGGCGTTTACCACGCTCAAGAAGCTGGTGCCGCTGGCCGGGCAGGTAGAGGGCGTGTTTGGCACCAATTTCAGCGTGAGCGGCGAGATGGGCGCCGACATGCTGCCCAACCTCGCGACGCTGACCGGCAAGGGCGTGGTGGACGTGGTGAAGGCGGCCATCAACCAGTCGGAGGTGATGAGCAAGATTGCGAGCCTAACCACCCTGCCGGAGCTGAAGACCCTGGTGGTGGTGAATAAGGAAATCCAGGCCAATATCGTGAACGGAAACCTCGTGGTGCAGCCCTTCGAGCTGACCGTGGGCGACGTGAAGATGACCTTCGGCGGCTCCAACAGCCTGGCCGGCGCCTTGGCCTACGTCACGGCCCTGAACGTACCCACCGGCCGCCTGGGCTCGGCCCTCAATAGCAAGCTCACGCAGCTTACCGGCGTGAAAAACATTCAGGGCACCGAGCGCGTGACCCTGGGCCTGAACATTGGCGGCACCGTGGCCAGCCCGGTGGTGAAGCTCACCAGCGGCAGCGTGAAAGACCAGGGCAAGGCCATTGTGGCCAATGTGGTGAAAACCAAGCTCACCGACGCCCTCATCGGCCTCACCCAGAAGAAGCAGGCCCAGCAGGACAGCACCAAGCGCACCGATGCCGCTGCCGACCAGACGGCCGAGGAAAAGGCCCGCCTTGCCACCGAGAAAGCCAAGCTCGAAGCCCAGGCCCGCCTGCGCAACCAGGTGGGGCAGGGCCTGAACACGCTGTTTGGCAAGCCCAAATCCAAGCCAAAGCCCGTGGAGCCGCAGCCCGAGGAAACGGCGCCGGCCGACACCGCCAAAAAAGGAAAGTAGGATACGGCGATATAAGCTTGGCAGTATTTTTGGTAGAGGCGACGGCCCGGCAACTCAACCGTTGGCCGGACCGTTTCACGACCAGCTTATCCCACTCATCCATTCTCACATGAACGTTACCCGTTTATTCCCCTTGGCGTGCGCGGCCGCCCTCACCCTCGCTGGCTGCTCCAAAGACACCGAGAACGCCGATTCGGCTCAACTCGAAGTTCGCATGACGGACGCCCCCGGCGACTTTCACCGCGTGGTGCTCGACGTGCGGCAGATTGAAGTGCACCTCAAGGACGAAAAAGAGGCCGATGGCTGGAAGACGCTGGGCTTTACGCCCCAGGCCATCGACATCCTGAACTATGTAAACGGGAAGTCGGCGCTGCTGGTGAAGGAAGACTTCGCCCCCGGCGACATCAAGGAAATTCGCCTGATTCTGGGCCCTGACAGCTACGTCATCGGCCGCGACGAGCAACGCTACGACCTCAAAACCCCCAGCGGCCAGACCTCGGGCGTGAAGCTGAAGCTGGACAAAACCAGCCTGCGCCAGCGCGAAACTTTCCAGCTGCTGCTTGATTTCGACGTGGCCAAGTCCATTGTGGAGCGCGGCAACTGGAAGCCCGGCAACGACAAAAAAGAGCGCTACCTGCTCAAGCCTGTTATTCGGGTAGTGGCCCAGGACCTGCGCGGCGGCCTGCGTGGCACCGTGACGCCCGCGGCGGCCCTGCCCCAGGTGTTGGCCATTCGCAGCACCATCCTCGGCCCCGATACGGTGAGCACCTCGGCTGATGCTTCCGGCGCTTACCAGCTGGGCGCGCTGCCCTCCGGCACGTACCGCGTGGAGTTCTTCCCGAGCACCACGGCCCCTGCCGGCCAGAATGCGTACCGCAACGTGGTGCGCACCGGCATCGTGGTTACCAACGACCAGGTGACGGAGCTGAGCACGACGTCGCTCAACTAAGCGGCGCGCTCAGCTCAACAAGCACAACGCAAAAGCCCCAACCGCGTGTGAGGTTGGGGCTTTTTTGTGGCTCAATGCAGTTGGATTTGAACAGCTTACAGGCGTTGCAGCAGCGCCAGCAGCTCGCGCTGGGTGCTTAGCGTGCGGTCCTTGGCGTACCAGCCGTGCAACTGCGTCACAAAATCTTCGTGGGATACCTGTTCTTGTTTCAAGCGCACGAACAGTTCATGGGCCGGTTCTGGGCGGGGGCCCCAGGTGGCGGCTTCGGTCAGCTTGTCCGCGTGGAGCACCACCAGCTTCGGGATGGAGCGGCTGCCGTTGGTGAGGTAGCGGTCTATCAGGTCGAGGTTTTCGTCGCGCAGCACGTAGCGCGTGGTCAGCTTGCCGCCGCTGGCTTGGGCCACGGCTTCGAGCACGGGTACAATCTGAGCGGCGTCGCCGCACCAGCCCTCTGTGATGACCACCCACTCATAGGGCCGGGCCAGCTGCTCGAGGACAGCCTGCAGCTCGGGCAACAGCTGAATGGTTTTGTCCAGGCGCTGCATGCGCTGCATGTTCAGGCGGGCATATTGGGTCAGTTCTTCGGTTTGGGTGGTGCCAGTGGTCCGGTTTTGGGCCATCAGCTCGTCGATGAGTTGGCGGTAAGAGGCGTAAGAATAGGCGCCGTTTAGTACCCCGGCATCAACGACTGGCACGGAAGAAATTGGTTCAGACATAAAATGAAATAAGAAGAAATAAGCAATGCGGTGATAACATCCATTAAAAAACCCTCCCGGACCCGGAAGGGTTTTTTAATGTCTGAAATAGTGGTTGGACTACAGGCTGGGCACAGCCTTTTGGGCCGCGGCCGACAGCTCGCGGCAGTAAGTAATAAAGTCGGAATTGACGGGCTCAAAGCCGTGGTCGCGCAGGCGGGTGGCCACCTGGGCGCGGTGGTAGCTGGCGTGCACCACGGCGTGGGTCAGGATGTCGTGCACCAGGCTCTCGTAGCTGTCGCCGAGCGAGTTGGTGTAGGAAATAAGGCGCTGCAGCTCGGTTTCGTCGGCGTTCACCATCAGCTGGTGCAGGGGCTCGGAGGTGCGTTCGTGCAGGGCCTGGCAGCCGGCCAGGTCGTGCTCCTGCCACACCTTCACGGGGCTGGTGGTGCCGGTGATGCGCGAAATCCAGATGGCCTGGGCATTGAGCACGTGGCTGAACAGGCGCAGCACCACCGGCGGCAGCTCCTGGCCGGTGGCCGCAATTTCGTCGAGGCGGTTGAGCACGGTGGTATTGGCCCACACGTTGAAAGCACCGAGTTTTTCTAGAGTATTCATAGTGATAATTATGAGTTTAGAGTCATGAATTATGAGTTAAGAAGTATGAACTGGTATGGTATAAAGACAACTCATAATTCATGACTCAAAACTCATAATTCCCTTATCGGGGGTCTTGCCAGACCAGCTTTTCGTTGGTTTTGTTTTTATCAAAATCAGGGCATTTGCCGTCGCCTTTGCCCGTAATGCCGCCGTCGGGCTGGCAAATCAGCTTGCCCTTGGTGTCGAAGACGTTGGAATATTGGTCGCAGCACGGGGCCGAGATGTAGTACACCGTCTGCCCGCCGTAGGTGTAGCGCAGGATGCGCGTGATGGGGTTACGCTTGCGCTCGGCCAGCACCGTCGCGATGCGCTGCTTGAGCCACTGCGGGCGCGCCGTGGTGTCGGATTCGAGCACGCGCGCTGGTACGGGGTCCACGGTATTGGCGCTGGTGGGAGCCGGCGTAGCCGGGCCACTCACCTGGCCGGTGCTGGGCGGCGTGGTGGGGTTGGTCACGCTCACCTGCTTGGGGGCGCAGGCCGTGGCAAGCAGCAGGGGAACAACAAATGAAAGCAGGCGCATGGATACCAGGTAAGTAAGGGAAAAGACCACTGTGAAATGGCGGGCCGGTTATGGGTACGCCCGCCGCAGGCAATGGTTCAGGTTAAGCTCGGCATTAGAACTTAAAAATCTTCGGCCCAAACACCAGCGACCCCACGATTACGGCCCCCAGCGCCGCAATGAGCACGGCGCCGGCGGCCACGTCCTTGGCCTTGCCCGCCAGCGGGTGGTAGTCGGGCGAAGTTAAATCCGTGAGGGCTTCGATGGCTGTGTTTACCAGCTCGGCCGCCCACACGCCCGCGATGGCCAGCGTAACCAGGGCCCATTCCAGCCGCGTGAGGGCGTAGTAAAAACCCAGCCCAATCACCACCACGGTAGCCAGGGCATGAAACTGCAGGTGCACCTCGGAGCGCAGCGCCGCCCACACGCCCCGGAAGGCATGCCCGAAGCTGGCCACGCGCCGGCGCCAGAGCTTATCCGGTGGCCGCAGCCGTTCGGAAGCAGGGGGTGCGGGCTCAGCCACGGGCTTCAAATTCCTGAAAAACTGACAGGCGCAGCTCGGACCACTCCGGCTTGATGATGCTGAAAATGACCGTGTCGCGCCGGATGCCGCCTTGCGTGATGCGGTGGCTGCGCAAAGTGCCTTCTTCGGTAGCGCCCATGCGGGCCATGGCCTCGCGCGACTTGCTGTTGCGCGAGTCGGTTTCCAGCTCCACCCGCTCGCAGCCCAGCTGGCCGAAGGCGTGGCTGAGCAGCAGGTGCTTGGCGCCCCGGTTCAGGCCGGTGCGCTGGTACTCGCGGCCCACCCAGGTGTAGCCGATGCTGATGCGCTGGTCGGCCTCGCTCACGTTATAGTAGCTGGTGCTGCCGGCCAGCGCGCCGGTGCGCCGGTCCACGATGGCGAAAGGGTAGCGCAGGCCTTGCTCGCGGGCTTCCAGGGCCTGGCGCACGTAGGCGGCCAGGCTCACGGCATCGTCGCCGCGGGTGAGGGTGTAGCGCCACAGCTCTTCATCGAAGGCCACGGCTTTGAGGGCTTCGAAATCGCCAATTTCCAGCGGCCGCAAGCGCACGCGGTTATTTTCGAGAACGATGGGAGCAGAGAAATCCATGGCCGCAAAGATGCTGGGAAAAAAGAAAAGCCGCCCGTTGCAGACCATTTTACTAATAAAAACGTCATGCTGAGCGGAGCCGAAGCATCTCGCGTGTGGCAGTAAACCAATCGTAAGGATTAGTAACTGCACGCGAGATGCTTCGGCTCCGCTCAGCATGACGTTCTATTGACTACAATGACATGCCAGTGAAGCAGGGTGAGCTTACATGCCCACCATTTCTTCAGGCTTCAGCCACTCGTCGAACTCGGCTTCGGTCACGTAGCCCAATTTCATGGCGGTTTCCTTCAAAGTTGAGCCGTTTTTGTGGGCGGTCTGTGCGATTTCGGCGGCTTTGTAGTAGCCGATGTGCGGGTTGAGGGCCGTCACGAGCATCAGGCTGCTATCGACGTGCTTTTTGATGTTGGCCTTGATGGGCTCGATGCCCACGGCGCACTTGTCGGTGAAGCTCACACACACGTCGCCGATGAGGCGGGCCGAGTGCAGGAAGTTGTAAATCATCATCGGCTTGAACACGTTCAGCTCAAAATGGCCCATCGAGCCGCCGACGGTGATGGCCACGTCGTTGCCCATTACCTGGGCCGCTACCATGGTCATGGCTTCGCACTGCGTGGGGTTCACCTTGCCGGGCATGATGCTCGAGCCGGGCTCGTTGTCCGGGATGTCGATTTCGCCGATGCCGGCGCGCGGGCCCGAGCTGAGCATGCGGATGTCGTTGGCAATTTTCATCAAACTCACCGCCACCGTCTTGAGGGCGCCGTGGGCTTCCACGATGGCGTCGTGCGCGGCCAGGGCCTCAAACTTGTTTTCGGCCGTGACGAAAGGCAGGCCGGTGAGGTCGGCAATGTGCTTGGCCACGTTCACCGAGTAGTTGGGCGGGGTGTTGATGCCCGTGCCCACGGCCGTGCCGCCCAGCGCCAGCTCGCTCAGGTGGGCCAGCGTGTTCTTGATGGCGCGCAGGCCGTGGTCGAGCTGCGAGACGTAGCCCGAAAACTCCTGGCCCAGGGTGAGCGGCGTGGCGTCCATGAAGTGGGTGCGGCCGATTTTGACGATGGGCATGAAATCTTCCGACTTCTTTTTCAGCGCGTTGCGCAGCTTCTCGATGCCGGGGATGGTGGTCTCCGTCAGGATTTTGTAGGCCGCGATGTGCATGGCCGTCGGGAAGGTGTCGTTGGAGCTCTGGCTCTTGTTTACGTCGTCGTTGGGCGCCAGCACCTTCTTTTCATCGGCGAGCTGGCCGCCCTGCAGCACGTGGCCGCGGTAGGCAATCACCTCGTTCACGTTCATGTTGCTCTGCGTGCCGGAGCCCGTTTGCCACACCACCAGCGGGAAGGAGTCGGCGAGCTGGCCGGCCAGGATTTCGTCGCACACCTTGCCAATCAGCTCGGCTTTTTCGGCAGGCAGCACGCCGGCGTCGCGGTTGGTGAGGGCGGCGGCTTTTTTCAGGTACGCAAAGGCGGCGATAATTTCCTTAGGCATCTTGTTGATGTCCTGGGCAATGGGGAAATTCTCGATGGAGCGCTGCGTTTGGGCGCCCCAGTACGCGGTGGCAGGCACCTGCACGGTGCCCATGGTGTCCTTTTCGGTGCGGAAATCCATGCGGGGGATGATAAGTTGATGTAGAAGCGTAGGGATGAGCTGATATAGCCGAAGCCGTGCGCAAAAGTACACCGCGCCGCACGGCAGCTTTTACCCTAACCAAAATAGCTGTCACCGGGCTTGCTGCGTACAGTAGAAAAAACCGCGCAGGATGCGCCGCCCGCCGCGGCTTTATTCCTTCCGCCTACCCTCACTCCCCTACCCTTTTAACCCATGAGTTCCATTAAACAAGTCATTGAAATCCTGGCGTCCTCCGAGAAAAGCTTTGAAGATGCACTGCAGCGCGCCGTGGAGCAGCTGAGCTCCACGGTGCCCAATATTTCTTCTATCTACATCAAAGACCAGAGCTGCAAAGTGCGCGACAACCGCATTGTGGAATACCGCATCACGGCCAAGGTCAGCTTTGGCTCGCCTACCGAGCCGCTGGACCTCACCGACATCGACCGCACCCTGGAAGAAGCCCCCATTCCGGCCGGCAACGGCGCCCCCGATTACAGCCACGTCCACCTGAAAACCGAGCCCGAGCTGCCCCGCGAAGTGGAGCCCGGCGGCAGCGCCACGGAGCCCGCCAGCGGCGGCGGCTACAGCGGCTAGAGTAACCAGTATGCGCGCCTGGGGAGCCTCACCCCCAGCCCCTCTCCAACAGAGAGCGGAGCCACGGCACAAGCTTTAGCTCAATTCCTAAAAACCGAAAAGCCCCAGTTCAAGATTGAGCTGGGGATTTTTCATTATGTATCGTCAGGCTCCCCTCTCTGTTGGAGAGGGGCTGGGGGTGAGGTTCTGCCGGAGGTGAGGTTCCCGTTCTGAGCGGAATCAAACTTGCCGGAACCCTCTGATTAGCGCTACCTTTCGCGGACTTCACGGGCGCTTGGGCGGAATGGCCTGGCCCCATTATTCTGCAAAGAACATGATGCTGAAACGCTACGCTCTTTTGCTGGCCGGCGGGCTGCTCGCCAGCTACCCGGCCTCGGCCCAAACCGCTCCTGCCGAGCCCAAGCCGCTGCTGGGGTTTGATGCCGGCACCGCCGCCACCGAGTACCAGCTCGAAACCAAGTTCGACGCCCAGCTCAAGGCCGACAACCTGCGCGACTGGATGAAGCGCCTCGCCGCCCACCCCCACCACGTGGGCTCGCCCTATGACAAGGACAACGCCGAATTCATGGCCGGCCTGTTCAAGTCCTGGGGCTACGATACGCGCATCGACGTGTCGTACGTGCTGTTTCCCACGCCCAAGCTGCGGGCGCTGGAGCTGGTGGCGCCCACCAAATACACGGCCAGCCTCACCGAGAAGCCGCTGGCCGAAGACGCCACCTCGGGCCAGGCCAGCGAGCAGCTGCCCATCTACAATGCCTTCTCGAAAGACGGCGACGTGACGGCCGAGCTGGTGTTCGTGAACTACGGCGTGCCCAAGGATTACGACGAGCTGGAGCGCCGCGGCATCAGCGTGAAGGGTAAAATCGTCATCGCCAAATACGGCGGCTCCTGGCGCGGCATCAAGCCTAAAGTAGCCGCCGAGAAAGGTGCCATCGGCTGCCTGATTTATTCCGACCCCAAAGACGACGGCTACGGGCAAGGCGACGTGTACCCCAAAGGCGCCTTCAAGCCCGAAACCGGCGCCCAGCGCGGCTCGGTGCTCGACATGCCCACCTACCCCGGCGACCCACTCACGCCCGGCTACGGCTCCACCAAAAACGCCAAGCGCCTCGACTACAAAAAGGCTCCCACGCTCACGCAAATTCCGGTATTGCCCATTTCCTACGGTGATGCCCAGCCGCTGCTCGCCGCCCTGGCTGGGCCCATGGCGCCCGACGTCTGGCGCGGTGCGCTGCCCATCCCCTACCACCTCGGGCCCGGGCCGGCCAAGGTGCACCTGCAGCTGGCCTTCAACTGGAAAACTGAGCCGGTCTACAACGTCATTGCCACCCTCAAAGGCAGCCAGTACCCCGACCAGTGGGTGATGCGCGGCAACCACCACGACGCCTGGGTGAACGGCGCCAGCGACCCACTCAGCGGCATGGTGGCCGAGCTGGCCGAAGCCCAGGCCGTGAGTGAGCTTTACAAAACCGGCTGGCGCCCCAAGCGCACGCTCATGTACTGCGCCTGGGACGGCGAGGAACCCGGCCTGCTGGGCTCCACCGAATGGGCCGAGACCAACGCCAAGCAGCTGCAAAAGAACGTGGTGGCCTACCTGAACACCGACAACAGCGAGCGCGGCTTTCTGTACGCGGCCGGCTCGCACACCTTGGAGAAGTTCTTCAACCAGGTGGGCCGCGACGTGATGGACCCCGAGAAAAACATGTCCATCAATGAGCGCCGCCGGGCCCTGGATTTGGTAAGCGGCAGCCCCGAAGCCCAGAAGGACGCCCGCGACCGCGCCGACCTGCGCATTGCCGCCCTGGGTGCCGGCTCCGACTACTCGCCCTACATCCAGCACCTGGGCATTCCGTCGATGAACGTGGGCTTTGGCGGCGTGGGCGAAGGCGGCGAGTACCACTCCATCTACGACTCCTTCGACCACTTCACCCGCTTCAAGGACCCCAATTTTGCCTACGGCATTGTGCTGGCCCAAACCATGGGCCGCGCCGCCCTGCGCCTGGCCAACGCCGACGTGCTGCCCTTCGAGTTCCAGAACTTCTCCAACACCGTTGCCAAGTACGGCACCGAGGTGAAGCAGCTGGCCGACAACATGCGCACCGAAACCGACAAGCAAGCCAAGCTCCTGGCCGAGAAGCGCTACGAAGCCGTGGCCGACCCCACCGAAACCCTGCTCCCGCCCAAGGCCCACGAGGCGGTGCCTTACCTGAACTTCGCCCCGCTCGACAACGCCCTGGTGAAGCTGGAGCAAAGCGCCCAGGCCTACGCCCAGGCCCGCAAAGCCAACACCGCCCTCTCCAACGACCGCAAAAAGGAGCTCGACCAGCTGCTCTACCAGGCTGAGCAGCAGCTCCTGAGCGCCGAGGGCCTCCCCCGCCGCCCCTGGTACCGGCACCAGATATACGCCCCCGGCTTCTACACCGGCTACGGCGTGAAAACGCTGCCCGGCATCCGCGAAGCGGTGGAAGAACGAAAGTGGGCCGAGGCCGACGAGCAGATTAAGCGCACCGCGGCGGCCGTGGAGCGGTTTTCGGCTCAAGTGAGCCGGGCCGCAGCCGTGTCCAGCCCACCCCCAGCTCAATAACCTGGGTTGAGCGGGATTATTTAACCTTCTTTGGCTTGCCGATGAAATTGCTTGCTTCTTTTCGCCGGGCCACGGCCTTTCTGCTGCCTGCCGGGCTGGGCGTGGCGCTTGCGCTGGCCGGGCAGCCCGCGGCCGCTCAGCAATCGGAAGCCAAGCTGCAAGCCAAAGCGCGCGCCATTCACGAGCGGGCCTTTGTCGTGGATTCGCACGAGGACACGCCCAGCGAGAGCCTCGTCAAGCCGGGGTTCGACCTGGCGAAAGACCACGCGGCCAATGAAGGAAGCCAGGTAGACCTGCCCAAAATGAAGCGCGGTGGGCTGGACGCCGCGTTTTGGGTAGTGTACGTGGGGCAGGGCCCGCGCACACCAGCCGGGTACGCCGCAGTGCGGCAGGATGCCCAGGCCCAATTCGATGCCATCGCAGCCACCATCCGGAAGCATCCTACGGAGCTGGCCCTGGCCACCACGCCCGCCGAGGCGCAGCGCGTGCGCAAAGCGGGCCAGCGGGCGGTTTTTATCGGCATCGAAAACGGCTACACCATCGGTCAGAACCTGGGGCTGCTCCAGACCTACTACAACCAGGGCGCCCGCTACCTAACGCTGTGCCACTCGTCTAATAACGACCTCTGCGACTCCTCCACGGACCCTACCGGGCCCGAGTACCAAGGGCTGAGCCAACTGGGGCGGCAGGCGGTGCAGGAAATGAACCGGCTCGGTATCATGGTCGACGTGTCGCACACGTCGGATTCTACTTTCTACGACGTGCTGCGGCTTTCCCGTGTGCCGGTCATCGCCTCGCACTCGGCCAGCCGCGTCCTGGGCGACATGCCCCGCAACCTGACCGACGACATGGTCCGGGCGCTGGCCCGCCAGGGCGGCGTGGTTCAGCTCAATTTGTTCAGCCCCTACGTGAAAACCGAAGCCAAATCGCCGGAACGCCTGGCGGCCGAGCAGGCCCTTTTTGCCAAGTACCACATCAAGACTTCGCTGAACATGCACGCCCTGCCGCCCGCCGAAAAGCAGGCTGCCCTGGCCGAATACGCGCAGCTGCAGCAGCAGTACCCCGTGCCGCTGGCCACCGTGCAGGACGCCGCCAATCAACTCGACCACCTCGTGCAGGTCGCCGGCATCGACCACGTGGGCATCGGTTCCGACTTCGACGGTGGCACCATCCTCACCGGCCTGGCCAACGTGGGCGACTTTCCCAATCTGACCCTGGAGCTGGTACGCCGGGGCTACTCCGCCCGTGACCTCAACAAAATCTGGGGCGGCAACCTGTTTCGCGTGATGCGCGCCGTGGAACGCGGGAAAGGCAAGCTCTAGCTTCGCAACGGTAAATGGCACCGCCGCAAACGCAGCCACCTCTGCCTTTTTCGCTCAACTCCCCTCCTCTCCTACTTCACGATATAGCTTTTCGCTGCCTGCCTTCGCTCAAGCCAGGCTCGCTGCAAAAACCGCTGATTTCCTTGTCTTCATCACTGCTCACGCGCTATTCTGACTTTTACTTAACGACCCTTTTTCTTGATGAAAACCATACTCCTTGGCCTGCTAGGCTGCCTGGCCGTCGGCTCGGCCGGTGCCCAGCAAGGCCCCGAGCCGATGAAAGTGACCGACCTGCTCAAAATCAAGCAGATTGGCAACATTACCCTCACCCGCGACGGGCGCAGAGCCGCCTTCACCGTGCTCGGCATTGAGCCGGACGAAAAGAACAAAGCCGACTACAAAAACGTGAGCCAGCTCTACTCCCTCGGCACCGAGGCGGGCGCCACGCCGCGGCAGCTCACTTCCTTGAAAGAAGGCGCCACGCAGCCCGCCTGGAGCCCCGACGGGCGCCAGCTGGCCTTCGTGCGGCCCGTCGACGACAAGCCCCAGGTGTTTGTGATGCCTACCGACGGTGGCGAGGCCCGGCAACTCACCCGCTACAAGCACGGCGCCAGTGCCCCCAAATGGTCACCCGATGGACGGCAGGTGCTGTTTTCGTCGGCCATTCCGCTGCGCGAGCTGCTGAAAGATTCGCTGCTGAACGCGGCCAAAACCCTGCCGCGCTGGCCCTTCGAAAAGCCCGGCTTCGATAAAAACGACCAGCTGGCCGCCAGTTCGGCCAAGCCCAACGCCGACGGCAGCCTGGCCGAAATCCGGGCCTACCTCGACAAGAACGAAACCGACAAAAAGGCCAAGGTCCTCACCAAACTCAATTTCCAGGACGAGCGCGAGGTGTCGGCCGAGCAAAGCTTTTCGCAGTTTTTCCTCATTGATGCCGTGGCGCCTGAGGCCAAGCCGGTGGCCGTCACCAGCGGCTTCTACCGCTTCAACCAGGCCGAATTCACCCCCGACGGCCAGCACCTGCTGCTCTCGGCCGATATCGACTCGCTGCAGCACCCCGACCGCTCGCTGGAAAACGAAATCTACCTGGCCGACCGCGCCGGGCGCCACCCGCGCCTGCTGCTGGGCAAGGAGAACATGGCCTACGCCAACCCCACGGTATCGCCCTCGGGCAAGTGGCTGGCGTTTCAGATGTCGCCCACTATGGGCGTCGATGTGCCCGTGCTGGCCGTGATGCCGCTCAACGGCACCGAAAAGGATATTATTACCATTCCCTTCGACCGCAGCAAGGGCAATCTGGCGTGGAGCGACGACGATAAATACGTCTACTTCACGGCCCAGAGCAATGGCGGCGCCCCCCTCTACCGGGCCAATGTGAAGACCCGCAAAGTGGAAAAGCTCTCGGCCGCCGACACCGGCATTCTGAGCTACGCCATCGCCAAAAACAAGCTGGTGTACGCCCAAACCGGCGTGCTCAACCCCTCAGAATTGTTTGTGGGCGATGCCGGCCTCAAGAAGGTGCAGCACGCCGGCAGCTTCAACGACTGGGTGAAAACCAAGCGGCTCTCGCTGCCTGAAAAGCACAGCTTTGTAAACGACAAAGGCCTTACGGTGGAATACTGGGTGATGAAGCCCACCGCCTACCAGGCCGGCCGCAAGTACCCGGTGGTGCTCGAAATCCACGGCGGGCCCACGGCCATGTGGGGCCCGGGCGAGGCCAGCATGTGGCACGAGTTCCAGTACTTCGCCGCGCAGGGCTACGGCGTGGTGTACAGCAACCCACGCGGCTCGGGCGGCTACGGCCAGGACTTCCTGCGCGCCAACATCAACGACTGGGGCACGGGCCCGAGCAGCGACGTGCTCACCGCCCTCGACAAAACCGTGGCCGAAGGCTGGGCCGACCCCGCCAAACTCACCGTGACCGGCGGCTCCTACGCGGGCTACCTCGTGGCCTGGATTATCAGCCACGACCAGCGCTTCAAAGCCGCCTGCTCGCAGCGCGGCGTGTACGACCTGGCCACCTTCTTCGGCGAAGGCAACGCCTGGCGGCTGGTGCCCAACTACTTCGGCGGCTACCCCTGGGAGCCGGCCGTGAAGGCTGTACTCACCCGCGAGTCGCCCATCAGCTACGTCGACAAAATCACCACGCCCTACATCCTGTTTCACGGCGAAAACGACCGTCGTACCGGCTTCGTGCAGGGCGAAATGATGTACCGCAGCCTCAAGGTGCTGGGCCGCCCCGTGGAGTACGTGCGCCACCCCGGCGGCACCCACGAGCTCACGCGCTCCGGCGACAACCGCCAGCGCATCGACCAGATGCTGCGCACCTTCGAGTTTTTCGAACGCTACCTCAACACCAAAAGCCTGCCCAATTAGGGCCCAATCATCATTTCACTCACTCATTTATGAAGAACCGCTTCTCTCGGCTCTCTGGCGCGCTCTTACTCGGGGCAGCTCTCATGGCCGGCTGCAACCAACCCAAAAGCAGCGGCGAGCTGTCCACTACCACGCCGCCGGCTTCCGGCGCGCTGGCGTCGTATTTCGAGAACCCCGAAACCGGAGTGCAGGATGGCAACGTGCGCATGGTGGCCATCAGCACGCCCAAGGGCAAGTTCAACGTCTGGACCAAGCAATACGGCAACAACCCCAAGGTGAAGGTGCTGCTGCTCAACGGCGGGCCGGGTGCCACGCATGAGTATTTCGAATGCTTTGAGAACTTTCTGCCCCGGGAAGGCATCGAGTTTATCTACTACGACCAGTTGGGCTGCGGCAACTCCGACAACCCCAAAGACACGTCCATGTGGAGCCTGCCGCGCTACGTGGAAGAAGTGGAGCAGGTGCGCAAAGCCCTGAACCTGAGCAAGGACAACTTCTACCTGCTGGGCCACTCCTGGGGCGGCATCCTGGCCGCCGAGTACGCCTTCAAGTACCAGCAGAACCTCAAGGGCCTCATTATTTCCAACATGATGATGAGCTGCCCCGACTATGGCAAGTATGCCGACGAGGTGCTGGCCAAGCAAATGAAGCCCGAGGTGCTGGCCGAAATCCGGCAGATAGAAGCCAAAAAAGACTTCAGCAACCCGCGCTACATGGGGCTGCTCGAGCCCAACTTTTATGCCCAGCACCTGTGCCGCGTGGTGCCCAACCCGGAGCCGGTAACCCGCTCGATGGGCAAGCTCAACCAGTCGCTCTACGTTACCATGCAGGGGCCCAGCGAATTCGGCATATCGGGCAAATTGGCCAACTGGAACCGCGTCCCCGACCTGCCCAAGCTCACGGTGCCGGTGCTCTCCATCGGCGGCAAGTACGATACCATGGACCCCGAGCACATGCGCATGATTGCCACCAAGGTGAAAAACGGCAACGCCCTTATCTGCCCAAAGGGTAGCCACATGAGCATGTACGACGACCAACAAACCTATTTCACCGGCCTTATCAAGTTTTTGAAGTCCGTGGACGACGGCTCCTTCAAGCCCGGCGCCACACTCTAGCACGGCGGCCCTGCCACACAGGACGCACAAAAAAGGCAGCCCACTGGGCTGCCTTTTTCTTGTTAACACTGGAGCCGAAGCGGCTTAGAGGTGCGCAATCGGGTCGGCGTTGCCGTCAGGGTCGTTCTTCACGGCACCGCTGATTCGGAACGCCTTGCCAGTCATCAGCAGCACGCCGGCCATGTGGGGCGTGGCCATTGAGGTGCCGCTCATCGTGGTGTAGCCGCCGCCCAGGTAGGTCGAGTTGATGAATACGCCGGGCATGCACACGTCAACCGACGAGCCGAAGTTCGAGAACGAAGCCCAGGTATCGGTCTGGTCCATGGCCGAAACCGTGAAGATGTTCGGGCCATTAGCGCGCCCTGGCGAGCTCTGGCTAACGTCGGTGGAGCTGTTGCCAGCGGCCACGGCGAACAGGATGCCCTTGTTGGAAGCGGCAATTACCGCGTCGTCGATGGCTTGCGATACACCGCCGCCGAGGCTCATGTTGGCCACGTCACCGGCTTTGCCGTTGGCGGCCACATAGTCGATACCAGCAATAACACCCGAGGAAGCACCGCTGCCCGTCTCGTCGAGTACGCGCACAGCGATTACGGTGGCATTGGCAGCTACCCCAACCACGCCGAAGTCGTTGTTCTTGGCGCCAATGGTGCCGGCTACGTGCGTGCCGTGGCCGTTGGCATCCTGCGGCGAGGAGAAGTTGGAGCCGCTGGTCAGGAAGGAGCGGCTGCGGGCAGCGTCCACGTTCAGGTCGGGGTGGCTAAGGTCGATGCCCGTGTCGATAATCCAGGCCGTTTTGCCCGTGCCATCGCCCGTGCCAACCCGAGCGATGCCATAAGGCGTGGTCTGGGTAGAGCCTGGGTTAGGAGTAGGGGTCGGAGCTGGAGTAGGCGCTGGAGCGGGTGCTGGCGTAGGTGCCGGAGTCGGCGTAGGAGCAGGAGCCGGCGCGGGGGTTGGAGCTGGTGCCGGCGTAGGAGCGGGAGCCGGAGTAGGCACAGGAGCGGGAGCAGGCGTGGGAGCCGGAGCGGGCGCAGGAGTAGGTGCTGGAGCAGGTACTGGTGCAGGTGCCGGAGTCGGCGTAGGAGCAGGCGCTGGGGTCGGCACCGGAGCGGGTGCAGGAGCCGGCGTCGGAACTGGTAGAGGCGAAGGAGCCGGCAACGGCGACGTGGGTACTGGTAGGGGCAAAGGAGCCGGACCGGGGTTCCACCAGATTATTCCGTCGCCGTTGGCACTAACGTTGCCGCGGGGTGTCGGCTGCTGGTTGAGGGTAATGGTGCGGTCTTCCTCAATGTATTTCACTTGGCTGTCGAGGGCCAGCGTGGCGGCTTCCTGAGCCGTGAGGCTGGCAGCAAAGCCCTTTATCACATGGCCGTAAGCGGCACTTACCGATTCGGCGCGCAAGCCCTTGCCATGCATCAGGCCCTGGGCAGCGGCCTTTACTTTTTTCACCTTGTCCTGGTAGCTGTCAGCGGCCGAGGTGGCGACGGCGGCGTCTTTCAGCACCACAATGTATTTGCCGGGAATCACGGTGCCAGCGCGGGAGTCGGCTACGGCTACCGCTCCGGCTTTGACGTCGGCGGGGGCTACCTCATCGCGCGAGCAGGCAGTAAACAGGGCAGAAGTCGTGAGCAGCGAACCGCTCAGGAGCCAGGAAGCAAGGCGAATGTTCAAATATGATTTTTGCATGCTGTGAAAACTGGTTTACAAAAAAGAAAAAGTGGTTGATGAAAAAATAAACTCGTCGGGGACCGGAATGTTTGTCGCTGCTTCCATCGGAAAAACAACAATTATAAAATCAGATATTCTTAGAAAAGGAGGTCTGAATTTTAGGTTTGAGCCGGTTTTTGCATTCCAAATTGTTTGATTTCTGCCCAACTAGACACTTATGCGAATGATTCCCAAAAGTTCAATTTTAATTAATTTTTCACAAACGTTTTTAAAATTTATCGATTTTGTCATAGTTTTATCATGCCGATGGCGGTCCCGCTATAACCCCTGCGGCATGAGGTTGTCTCATCCAAATCCGCAAAATGGGTCGAAGTAATTTGTACAATTTAAATAATAAGCAGAAGCTTGACCCTAAAAACATTGTTCAGCTTATATGTTAAGGTTGAGCCACTTCGCACAAAGCGAGGGGAAGCTGCTCGAAAAAAGCTCGCCACTACCCGCGCTAACTGCTGAAGCTGGCCGCAGAAAAACCGGCCTGTCACGTGGGGCAGTCGTTGGCGCTGCCGAAGCTTCCGTCCTGTATCGCTAAGGCTTTGTTCCCGGGCTCCCATCATGAGCCTTCCAGCTCCGCCCACTTCACTGCCTCTGGAAGGAGTAAGCCCAGCTCACTCGTGTGCTGTGGTTCGCCCAGGCCCGGACACGATCTTAGCGGCAGGGCAAGAGAGCGACTGAGCCAGGCGACCAGCGTGGCCGTTCATGCCGGCCGAAGGCCCGTGGCAATGGGAAGCTCGCCCAACACCGGGCCATGCCTTTGCCCGGCGGCAACCACGACAAACCATTTGCTTCCGATGCTTTGCCGTTCGTCGGATGGCATTGCCCGAATACCCCGCGGTGGCCCTTCTGCTACCCTTTGCCCGCAATAAAGTGCAGCCTTGTGAGCCGTGCCGCGCTATCCAGCTGAATGTTGGCCCAACAAAAAAAGGCAGCCCGTTGGGACTGCCTTTTTTGCTGTTAACAATAGCGCCGAAGCGGCTTAGTTAGAGGTGCGCAATCGGGTCGGGGTTGCCGTCGGGGTCGTTCTTCACCGTGCCGCTGGTTGAGAAGCTGCGGCCGCGCAGCAGCAGCACGCCGGCCATGTGGGGCGTGGCCATCGAGGTGCCGCTCATCGTGGCGTAGCCACCGCCGATGTAAGTAGAATAGATGTTGTAGCCGGGCATGCACACATCAATGGGCGGGTTGCCGAAATTCGAGAAGTACGCCCATGCGTCGGCCTGGTCCATGGCCGAGACGGTGAAGATGTTCGGGCCGTTCACGCGGCCCGGCGAGCTCTGGTTGGCATCCAAAGCGCTGTTGCCTGCGGCCAGGGCAAACAGGATGCCCTTGTTGGAAGCGTTGAGCACGGCATCATCAAGTGCCTGCGAAAGGCCGCCGCCGAGGCTCATGTTGGCCACGTCACCGGCTTTGCCGTTGGCCGCCACATAGTCGATGCCGGCAATGACATCCGAAGAGGAACCGCTGCCGTTGGCGTCGAGCACGCGCACGGCTACTACCGTAGCATTGGCTGCCACCCCAACTACGCCGAAGTCGTTGTTCTTGGCGCCAATGGTGCCGGCTACGTGCGTGCCGTGGCCGTTGGCATCCTGGGCGGTGTAATAGTCGGCACCGCTGGTGAGGAAGGAGCGGCTGCGGGTAGCGTCAACGTTCAGGTCGGGGTGGCTCAGGTCGATGCCCGTGTCGATAATCCAGGCCGTTTTGCCCGTGCCATCGCCCGTGCCAACCCGGGCCACGCCGTAAGGCACAGGCTGATAAATAATGCTGGGGTCAGTGGGAGCCGGGGCTGGGGCTGTGGGAGCCGGGGCGGGATCGGTAGGAGCGGGGGCAGGTGCGGGTGCTGGCTCAGTCGGGGCAGGTGCCGGGGCCGGGGCAGGAGCCGTACTTCTGGGAGCTTTCAAGGGCTTGCCCAAGGTGATGATGCGGTCGGCCTCTACGTAGCTCACTTGGCCATCGCGGGCCAAGTCAGCTGCTTGCTGCGGCGTGAGGCTAGCGGCGAAGCCCTTCAGTACATGGCCATAAGCAACGCCTACTGCATCCGGGCGAAGGCCTTTGCCTTTCAGCAAGCCCTGGGCGGCTGCTTTTACTTTCTTTACTTTCTCCTGATAGTCGTCGGAGGGCGAAGTAGCCACTGCGGCGTCTTTCAATACCACAATGTAATGGCCGGGAATTACGTCCTCGGCCTTAGAGTCAGAGGTCAGACTTACCGCCGAGCTTGATGGAGTAATGGTGTCCCGTGAGCATCCCACAAAGAAGGAAGTTGTGGCGAGCAATGAGCCGCTCATTAGCCAAGAAGCTAAGCGAATATTCAGATACGGTTTTTGCATTCTGAGAAACTAAGTTAAAGAAATAAATAAATCAACGCACATGTAAAGCCCGGTCATATCTGCAGCACATTAAGACCGTCGCAACCAGAAAATTTGCAATCACAATAGACGAATGTAAGAATAAAAGAAGACTTATTCCAAGAAAAGTTGAGCGAAGCCGAATTGTTCATTTTATTCAATGGGTGCCAAACTAACCAGTTAGCGTTTTGATTCCATCTTATTTATCATAATTGCATTTTTCCCTTAGGCTGCTATTAAGACTTATTTTATTGCAAATTTCGACCGTAAAAAAGTGTGTAGTTAAAGATTTAAATATTTTAATATTTGCCCCATAGGAAAAGAAGCTAAACTAAGATATTTATTGTATAAAAACAAGAAAAATAAAAATAGGAGGCATAAAAAAACACCCCTGCCGCAGGCATAGGGTGGCTTTAGATTTGTCGGGAAGAATTACTGCTGGGGCTAGAAAGCGACGGTGAGCTCTACCGGCAGCGGGGCGCGCCGGCCGCCGGCAACGCCGGGCTGCCAGGCTGGGCCGTCGCAAACGATGCGCAGGGCCTCGGCGTCGTAGTCGGCGCGCAGGCCCCGGAGGACCTTTAGGCTGCTCACTTTGCCATCGGCTCCCACCACGATTTGCAGGCGCACCGTGCCACTCAGGCGGGGGGCATTGGGCTCGGGTTCGAACGCCGCGGCTTCGCGGCGCAGGTAGTCGTGCAGGGCCGCCTGGCCTCCCACGGGGGCGGGCTTAATGGCCAGCGCAGCCGGCATGGGAGCTGCGGCTACGCGCGCCATTGCCACATTAGGGCTTGGTGAAAGTGCTTTGGCTCTTGCCGGTTGGCCAGCCATGGTTGCGCCCCGCGCCGCGGCCACGGAATCGGGAAGCGTATCTTTTTCTCGAGCTGCCTCATCATTCTGGGCCAAGGACACGGAAGACTTACTAACTGCCGCAGGCATGGCAGACGAAATCACATGACTTGAAGCTGTTTCATCGGTGCCAACTGGAGCGGGCGCCGAAGCTCTGCCGGATTGAGCTACCCGGCTCGCCACGGCTGGGCGCTTTGGCGAGGCAACTGCAGACACTCGCGAGCGGCGTACCGGCCGACGGCCCCTCACCGCCCGCTGCTCCTGCGCGGGCGCCACCGCCGCGTAATCGGTCGCTGCGGGTGCTTGGGGCGGGGTGGCTTCTGCGGTGGCCGGTGACGCGCCGGGCCGCGGTGGCGCAGCTTCGCGGCGAGCCGTTGGGCTGGCGGGCGAGCGCGGAGCGCTTTCCACGTGGGCGGCAATGGTCGAGCTGGTCTTGTGCTCCCAGCTCCAGATTCCACCGGCTACGGCGCCTACCAAGGCCGCTGCGGCCGCCAGGCGCGGCCAAACCCAGCGCGTGCCAACGGGGCCGGGCTCTGGTAGCTGCGTGCGGGCTTGCAGGCGGGTGCGCAATGCGGTCAGGGCCTGATCGGTGGTAGCGGCATTGGTCATGGAAAAGCCGTCGACCAGCTCGGCGCAGCGCTCGCATTCCAGGGCGTGCGCCTCGATGCGGTGCTGCTCGGCCGGGGCCAGCGTGCCGGCCGCGTACGCGCGCAGCTCCGCCGTGGCCGGATGGGGGCCGGGAGCGGGGAGCGGGGCAAAAGGCGAATCAGCGGGCAACATGGAGCGGGCTTTGAGGAGTAGCAGTGGAAGGAGGCGAAGCGGCGGCAGGCGGCGGAACGGGCGGGTCGAGTTGGCGTCGCAGCATGCGCTTGCCGTTTTGCAGGTGGCTCCGCACCAGGTTCAGCTCCAGGCCGGTTTCGGTGGCAATGTCACGGTAGCACTTCTTTTCCAGGTAAAATAATTCGAGGCAGCGGCGTTGCGCGGCCGGAAGTTGAGCCAGGGCCGCTTCCATGCTTTGCAGGCGCGCTTCGGTATTTTCGGCCTCTTCGGCGGTAGCGTCCTGCTCAAGCAGATGCCGGGCCCCGGCGGTTTCCACATCCGCGGCATCGGGATACGTAAGAATGAGCGGGCCAGCGCTGGGGCCGCCGCGCTTGCGGGCCCGCAGCTGCATCAGGCAATGGTTGCGGGCGGTGGTGTGCAGCCAGGCCGGAAAGTTGTCGGGCGCGTGCGTGCGCAGCACTTTCACCAAGTGCTCGAAGAGCTGCATCACGGCGTCCTGGGCGTCTTCGTCGGGCGGGGCGAGGTAGCGGCGGCACACGGCGAAGGCTTCGGGTAGGTACCGGTCGTAGAGCAGGCCCAGGTCGGCTACGTCGCCGTGCTGGCGGTAGCGGGCCAGCAGCTCCTGGTCGGAGGGAGGCGCAGCAGCAGACGAGGAGCGGCGGAAGAACATGGTGATGGGAAGATAGGCGAAGGCAATAGTTTTTGCTTCACCTGTTGGCAAGCCGGCCTCCTCCGGTGTCAGCAGCCCGCCGGGCTTGGTGAGGCCGCCAGGCTGAAACGCAAGAAAGCCCCACCGATGCAGCGGTGGGGCTTTTTATAAGCTATTTCGAATAGTAACCCAAACAATAAAGGAACCTATACAAGCGGACGGGAATGGCTGATAATCAGCATGGATTGTGGAATTTTGGCGGCCGATATTTTTAATCTATTGACCACCGGCGCCCAGCAGTGCAATTAGCTCGGGACTTAAAACGAGTAGTTCAGCCCAACTTTAATCACCCGGTTTTGAGCGTCGAAGCGGTTGCCGGAGTCTATTGACGTCAGGCCATAGTCGTAGCCGGCGCTCACGCCGAGGCCCATGTCGAACTGGTAACCCAAGCCGGCCACGGCCGCAAAGTCAACCTTGCGAATCTGGTCGGAGATATCGAAGTCCTGCTTGTAGGCCGTGAAGCCCAGCGCGCCAGCTTCCACTCGGGCCTTGCCACTGACCAGGAACGAGGCTTGTGGGCCGGCATACAGGTAGAAGCCGGGCGTAACGAATACCTTGGCCAGCACCGGCACGTCGACGTACGCGAGGCGGGCGGTACCGGTAACTTTCGTGTTCAGGAAGTCGAGGGCGGGCACGGGCACTTTGCCTTGCAGCACGGTGCCTTTTTCGGAGTAAGAAACGCCGGGCTCAATGGCAAAGCTCGGGCCCAGGGGCAAGGTGGCGTAGACGCCGGCGTAGAAGCCCGGGCGCATCTGGCGCGTGATGGTGCCATCGGGAGCGTAGCCGGCCAGGTCGGTGAAGCTTTTCACGGCGTCGCCCTGCACGTCGGACAGGTTCAGGCCGCCCCGGAAGCCAAAACGAACGCCGGAAGTGGAACTGCTGGCCGGAGCCGAATAGGAGGGCTGGGAACCAACGGAGGCACGACGCACAGTACCCATAGGCCGGGGCGACGGCGCGGCTTTGGGGTTGCCGTAGGCATCGCGGGCCCCCTGTGCCGAAGCGGAACCGGCAACCGCAGAAATCAAAAGACAAGCCGCGGCCAGGCCGCCCGAAAGGCGTGAAAATTTCATAACCAATAACTTGGAGAAGGTGTGAAGGAAGCCGGCCCCTGGGCAAACCAGGCGAAGCGCCTGGCTACGGGGTCGATGAAAGGGTGTATTACAAAACCGTGCCAAACCGTTTCGGCCGCGGCACCTAGTGCTTTCCCCGTTTTCGTTATGCCGACCAAAGGCGGGAGTTTCCCCACTGGAAGGAGCAGACTCTCGACCAAAAGCAGGGCCAGAATTATGCTTGCCAGCCGCGGCAATGCTGGGGCACAGCCCAATTAAAAGCAATAACTAAAAAATTAGTCTTGAAACTAAAACATTAGTTATACATTTGCGTTACTCCAGCAACATCCTTTCCCATTTACCCCAATGGACCCTTCCTCTTTTCCTGAACTCACCCGCGCCGAAGAGCAGGTAATGCAGGTGCTCTGGCGCCGCGGCCCCTCCTTCGTGAAGGACGTGCTGGCCGAGCTGCCGGCCCCCGCGCCGGCCTACAATACGGTGTCCACCATCATCCGCATTCTGGAAACCAAGGGCTTTGTCGACCACGAAGCTTTCGGGCGCACCCACCGCTACTTCGTGCTGGTAGCTCAGGACGACTACCGCCGATTCTCGCTGCGCAAGCTGCTGGGGGGCCACTTCGGCAACTCATTTAGTCGCCTGGTTTCCTTCTTCGCCAAGGAAGAAAACCTGGACGCCGCCCAGCTCGACGAGCTGCTCCGCCACGCTTCTCACCCCGAAAACCCCGATTCCGATGAACCCAACCAGCCTGCTTAATTGGATGCTGCTCAGCACGGTGCTGCTGGGGGCGTGGTGGCTCTGCTACCGGGTAGCCTTGCGCCAGGAGCGCAGCTTTGCCTATAACCGGGCGTATCTGGTGCTGGGGCCGCTGCTGGCGGCGGGGCTGCCGCTGCTGCCCGTGGCTTGGCCCGCGGGCTGGGGCGCGGGCACGTTTGGCGCGTTGCCCAAGGCCGCGGCGGTCTTGCTGCCCACTGTGCAGATAAGCCCGGCGGGGCCCGCCGAAGCGGTGGAGTTGGGCTGGGTATTTTGGCTCAGTGTGATTTACGCGGCCGGAGTGGTCTTCACGCTGGGGCGGTTGGGCTGGGAATTGGGCCAATTGTGGCTCAAGACCCGGGCGCTGCCCCGCGAGCCCGGTGCCGACTATGCGCTGGCCCGCACCCACGGCCTGCTGCCCACCAGCTCGTTTGGCCGGGTGGTGTTTTGGGACGAGACCCTGCCGCTGAGCGCCGCCGAGGCCCACCAGGTGCTGAGCCACGAACTGGCCCACGTGCGCCAGGGCCACACCTACGACCGCCTCCTGCTGGAGCTGCTACGCGCCGCGCTGTGGTTCAACCCCTTCGTGCATCTGTGCGGCCGGGCGCTGGCCCTCACCCACGAGTATCTGGCCGACGAAGCCGCCCTGCGCGCCGACTCGGCGGTGCCGTCCGCTTTTTCATCTTCTCGTTCCTACGCTCACCTTTTGGCCCGGCAAGTGGCCACCCGCCTCGGTTTCTCCATCCCGCTTGCGCACACCTTTTCCCATTCCCAAACCTTACGTCGCATCGCCATGATACAGAAAACATCCCCTATTTCTCGCTGGAAGCAGTGGCTCGCGTTGCCGTTGCTGGCCGCACTAGTTACCATTGTTGCCAGCGGTCAGACGGCTGCACAGCAGGGCCCTCCCCGTGCGCCTAAACTCACTACATCAAGGCAGGAGAGCACGCCGCCCCCACCTCCACCGCCAGCCGAAGTTCCGGGCGTGCCCTCGGCCCAATCACCCGAGAAGGTATATACCTACGTGGAGCAAATGCCGCAAATGCCCGGTGGCGGCAATAATAAAGCCATTGTGGACTACATTCAGAGCAAGTTGGTGTACCCCAACGTAGCGCCCGCTGACCGTAAAGAGGGTATGGTGTTTGTCAGTTTCACCGTGTCGAAAGCGGGGCAGGTAAAGGATGCAAGAATCATCAAAGGCTTGTCGGCTGAATACGATGCGGCCGTGATAAAAGCGGTGCAGCAACTGCCCCGCTTCATTCCTGGCAAACAGGATGGCAAAGCCGTGGACGTCAGTTTCACGCACCCCATTCAGTTTGTAACCGGTAGCCCGAACTCAAAATAAATCCAGCCCCAACCCCACGAGGCAAAACGAAAACTTGGCTCCCCGCAGCCAAAGAAGTGGGGAAACCGCCCGAAAAGCCCCGGCCTCTGCCGGGGCCTTTCTGCGTTAGCCTCAGTATTAACCGCTCAAAAGGGGCTAACTTGCGGGTAGTATCGACCTCTTAAGCCCCATTTATTCAGTGTTATTTCCCTTCTTGCCGCGCCACGCTGTGGTGGCCGCATCATTGAGCTTGCTGGCTGCCGCTGGCTTTTCTTCTTGCCAAACCCGTCCCGCCGAGGGCGAAACCCCTGCCGGTGCGGCTACTGGCGTCCCCGGCGAGGCAGGAGCTAAGGCTGCTGCCCCCCTCGATTCAGCTCAACTAAAGGCCGTGGCCATGCGCCGCGATTCGCTCCGCGCCGACTCTATTGTGAAGAAGAGCGGGCAGCTGCCGGGCGCCATCCTGCCGGGCCACCGCATTGTGGCCTTCTATGGCAACATTCGCTCGAAGGGCATGGGCATTCTGGGCCGCGAGCCCAAGGAGCAGATGTTCCGCAAGTTTGAGAAGGTGCTGGATGAGTGGCGTGCCGCCGACCCCAGCATTCCGGTGCAGCCGGCTTTGCACAACGTGACCATCACGGCGCAGGGCACCCCCGGCAAAGACGGTAAATGGCGCCTGATGAACTCCAAGGCCACCATCGAAGAAGTTATCAGCTGGGCCCGCGAACACAAGTGCATCTTGTTTCTGGACGTGCAGCCGGGCCATAGCACCCTGCAGACCGAGCTGCCCAAGCTGGAGCAGTACCTGAAGTCGCCCGATATCCACCTCGGCATCGACCCCGAGTTTTCGCTCGCTACCATGCCCGGCGTGCGCCCCAACCAACGCATCGGCACCCTCGATGCCAAGGACGTGAACTTCGCCGTGAGCTTCCTGGCCCGCATCGTGAGCGAAAACCACCTGCCCCCCAAGGTCCTGACGGTGCACCGCTTCACCCGGAAGATGATTACCAACTACAAAAACATCAAACTCGACCCCCGCGTGCAGATTGTGATGCACATGGACGGCCACGGTGAGCCCACCCTGAAAAAGGATTCGTACCACGACTACATCCAGACGGAGCCCGTGCAGTACACCGGCTTCAAGCTGTTTTACGAGTACGACGCCCGCCCAGCTCCCCACCACATCATGACGCCTCCCGAGGTGTTGGCCCAGCTCAACCCCAAGCCGCTGTACATCCAGTATCAGTAGCAACACTGCGGGCCCTAGTGGCCAAACAAAAAGGGCTTCCTGCTAAATGCAGGAAGCCCTTTTTTATAATCATAACAAATTCAAATCGTCACCTAATCAACTCACATCGCATAGACTATAGCAATTAGTGGGCCGCATTCAAATCAATCTTCTCGCTGGTTTTGGCGCGCTTGATGAGCAGCACCAGCGGCAGGCAGATGACGAAGAAGAGACCAATCATCGAAAACACCTGCGAGTAGGTGATGATGGATACTTGCTTCATCAGAATGCCTTCGAGGGCGGCGTAGGCCTGCTGGCGGGCTTGCTCCAGCGGGAAGCCGTGGGCGAGGAAGTTCTGGGTGAAGGCCTGGATGCGCTGCACGGTGTTGGTGTCGTAGAGCGAGATGTGGGCCAGGGGGCTGATGCGGTTCTGGGCGATGCTGCGCTCCAGGTACGTGCCCACAATGGCCACGCCGAACGAGCCCCCGAGCTGGCGAATCATGCCGGTGAGGCCCGCCGCCTGGCCGGCGTCCTTGCCTTTCAGGCCGGCTAATGACATCGTCGTAATGGGCAGGAAAATCAGGCCCATGCCCAGGCCGCGCACCATCAGGGGCCAGAAGAAGTCATCCTCGCCGGCGGTGGGCGAAATGATTTTCGCCATCCAGAAGGTGAAGCCGAAGAAGATGAAGAAGCCCACCGGAATCATAAACTTCTGGGGCACGCCCGCCTGCAGCATCCGCCCGATAACGGGCATCATGAAACCAGAAGCCAACGCGCCCGGCAGCAGCATGTAGCCCGTTTGGGCCGCCGTGAAGCCCAGGATGCGCTGGGTGAAAATCGGGAAGATGAACACCGAGGCAAACATGCCGAAGCCCAGCACGAACGACAGGATGGCGCCCACCGCCAGGTTGCGGCTTTTGCCCAGCACCCGCAGGTCCACGATGGGCTGACGGGCCGTGAGCTCGCGCCACACGAAACCGATGAGGCCAATGGCCGCCAGCACCGCAAAGGTGTTGATGTAGGCACTTTCGAACCAGTCCTCGGTTTCGCCCTGCTCCAGCACCAGCTGCAGCGAGCCCACGCCCAGAATCAGCAAGCCCACGCCCGCCCAGTCAATCTCGCGCAAAGGCCGGGGAATGGCGTTTTTGATGCGCTCCGGGTCGCGGATGAACAGCGCCGTGAAAATGGCCGCCAAAATGCCCACCGGCACGTTCACGTAGAAAATCCAGGGCCAGTCGTAGTTGTCTACGATGTAGCCGCCCAGCGTGGGGCCGATGGTAGGGCCGATAATGACGCCCATGCCAAACAGGGCCTGGCCCAGCGGCAATTGCTTGGGCGGGAACGTATCAATCAGAATAGCCTGCGAAGTAGCCATCAGTGCGCCGCCCCCGATGCCCTGGATGAAGCGGAAGGCCACCAGCTCCCAGATGTTGGTGCTCTGCCCGCACGCCATGGAGGCAATAGTGAAGAGGAGCACCGACGCGAAATAGTAGTTTTTGCGCCCGAACTGCTCGGCCAGGAAGCCGGTCATCGGAATCACAATCACGTTGGCGATGCCGTAGGAGGCCACCACCCAGGTCACTTCCTGCTGCGTGGCCGAGAGGTTGCCCATCATCTGGGTCAGGGCCACGTTCACAATGCTGGTATCAATCAGCTCCAGCAAGCAGCAGAGGACCACCGTCACGACGATAATCCACTTGGTAAATCCGGTTTCCATTAACTATCTATTTAGGTGCTAAAAAGACCGTCATGCAGAGCGCAGCGAAGCATCTTTACCTCAGTGGTAATCAATGCTGCCACAACGAAGCGGGCAAGATGCTTCGCTGCGCTCTGCATGACGGGCTACTGGCTCGTTGCCTTTTTAACTACTTCACCTGCACCGTGGCGTTCACGCTCATGCCGGCGCGCAAGGGGTGCTCGGGGTCAATTTTGTCGAGCTCAATTTTTACAGGGATGCGCTGGGTCACTTTCACGAAGTTGCCGCTGGCGTTGTCGGGGGGCAGCAGCGCAAAGCGGGCGCCGGTAGCGGCCGACAGCGAGGCGATGTGCCCCTGAAAATCCTCGTGGGGGTAGGCATCTACTTCAAGCTTCACGGGCTGGCCCACTTTCATGTCTTCCAGCTGAGTTTCCTTGAAGTTGGCAATGACCCAGGTTTTCTCGCTGGCCACCAAGCCCATGAGCTGCTGGCCGGGAGCCACTACCTGGCCGGGCTGCACATTTTTCTTGCTCACCACGCCGTTGCCAGGGGCTACGATGGTAGTGTAGCTCAGCTGCAGCTTGGCGTTATCGAGGTCGGCCTGGCGCTGCTTCACCACGGCCTGCGCCACGGCAATCTGCTGCTGGGCCGCCGCTACTTGCTGGCGGGCCACGCCCACTTGCTCGGAAGCGGTGGCGCGCTGGGCGCTGGTGGCGCGCAGGTTGGCCTGCACGGCATCGTACTCACTCTGCGGAATGATGTCCTGCTTGCGCAGGAAGGTGCTGCGCTTGAGGTCTTTCTGCAGCTTTGCCTGGTTGGCCTCGCTTACGCCGATGCTGGTTTGGGCAGAGCGCACGTTGGCGCTAGCCGTAGCCACGCCGGCACGAGCGGCGGCCACCTGTGCCTGAGCAGCTGCCAAGGCCGCTTCAGCGGCGTTCACGCGCTGCTGGTAGTCGGCAGCGTCCAGGGTCACCAGCACGTCACCTTTTTTCACGGGTTGGTTGTCTTCCACCTTCACTTCGAGCACCGGCCCCCCCACGCGGGGCAGAATCGGGTACACGTCGCCTTCTACCTGGGCGTCGTCGGTGCTTTCGTGGGCTTTGGCGTACTGGTAGCGCGTCCAGCCGTAGTAGGCGCCGCCCAGCAGTATCAGCGCCAGCACAATCATAATAAGCGGGTTGCGCCGCTTGGGCTCCTCCATGGGCACGCCGGTGTCGGTAGTGGTCGCGTTGGGGTACGGAGCGGGGTCGTTTTGCACAGCGGGAGTAATTTCAGTCTGGGCCATCTTGGTAAGTATCAGGTGTCGGTGTTGAAGGAAAAGGGGAGGCAGAAGCGCGGGCGGGCAGCAGACCCTTATTTTCCGGTTTCTGGTTGGTGAGAGGCGCGCACCAGCAGGGTGGCGCACGGGGCGGTGCGCAGCACGATTTCGGCGGTGCTGCCCATCAGGAAGCGCGTCAGGCCCGTTTGGCCGTGCGCTCCGATAACAATTAAGTCGGCTTTCTGCCGGCTGGCTTCGGCAATAATTTCGGAGGCGGCTTCGCCCTGCACAATGCCGGTGTGCACGTGGGCCGCCCCGGCCTGCTCGGCATCGGCTCGAAAGCCCGTCAGCCGCTCAATGCAGGGCACGGGGCTGGCCGAAGCCGGGGCGCCAGGCAGCCGGCCCGCCAAGTCTTCCTGCGGCTCGCACACGTGCAGCAGCCGCAGCTCGGCCCCGGTTGCCACGGCCAAAGCCGCTGCATAGGCCACCAGCCCCGACGACGCAGCCGAGAAATCGAGCGGACAAAGGATGGTGGAGAGGTTCATTGCTGGGTGGGGTATTGGATGTAATCGGGGAGGATGTCATGCTGAGCTAGTCGAAGCATCTCGCGTGCAGCAGTAATCAACTTTGCTAAACGAAGCGGGCGAGATGCTTCGACAAGCTCAGCATGACGGGTTTTTTAGCTCAATTCAGTGACCTATTGCCAAATCTGCTCGCCGGTGGCGCGCTTGAGCTGGAACTGACCGAGGGTGTAGTTGTAGATGGCCTGGGCGCGGGCGAGGCGGGCCTGAGCCAGCTGGGTTTCGGCGTCGAGCACGTCGAGGTTGGTGCCCACATCGTAGCGGTAGCGGGCCCGGGCGCGGGTGAGGGCGTCGGTGGCTTGCGCTATTTGCCGCTCGGCGTTGTCGTAGCGGGCCTGGCTGAATTCCATGTTGTTGGCCGCCTGGCGCACATCGGCGCGGATTTGCTCCTGCGTGTCCTGCGTGCGGGCCACGGCGCTGCGGGCGTTGGCCAGGGCCTCCACGCGCTGGTTCTTGTTCTTGTTGCCGTCGTAGATAGGTACCGACAGCTGCACCACGCCCACCGTGTTGGGCTTGATTTGGTTGAGCTCGGGCAGGTAGCCGTTTTTGGCACCTACTTGGGCCCCTACGCCCAGGCTGGGCATGTTGCTGCGCTCTATGAGGCGCTGCTGCAGGGTAGCGGTGTTTTCGGCGTCGCGGGCCAGCTTGATTTCCGGCCGGTTCTCATACGCCTTTGTCAATTCGGCATCCACATTCACCGACTGGGGCTGGAAGGCCAGGCGGCCCTTCACCGGAATGTCGGCCTGGGTGGGCTTGTGCAGCAAGCGCGCCAGCTGCACCTGCTGGTTGCGGAGCTGGTTTTGCAGGTCAATTTTTGTGTTTTGGGCCTGCGTGATGCGCACATCGGTCGTGGTCACGTCGAAGCGCGTGCTCACGCCGCCTTGCACCCGCTTCTCCATCTCGTTGCGGTGGGCCTGCAGCGAAGCAATCTGGGCATCCTGTACCTTAATGCTCTCGCGCATAAACAGAATGTTGTAGTATACCTGAGCCGCGTTGAAAGCCAGGTCGCGCCGGGCCACGTTCACGTTGTCCTGCGCGGTTTGCACTTGCGATTCGGCCACTTTCACCGTCGCGGCGCTTTTGCCAAAATCGAGCAGCAGGTACTGGGCCGTGATGTGGGCGTCGTAGTTGTTGTTGGGGGCCAGCTGCAGCGTTTCGCCGCCAAAGGGCAGCTTCACTACGGGGTCGATGCGGGTGTAAGTGGCCGTGCCGGTAATCTGGGGCAGGAAGCCGGTGCGCGTCTGAGCCAGGCGGCCGCTGGCTGCGTTGGCCAGCTCGGTGAGCGAGGTCACGCCCGGATTGGCTTCGAGCACGGAGCGGAGGGTGCCGTCCAGCGTCAGCGAATCAGAGAGGATATCGGCGGCTGGGGCAGTCTGCGCAGCGGCCGAGCCAGCGCCCAGCAAAGCCAGCGCAAAGACAACGGCCGCCGGTGATGAAAAAGGAGAAGACATAAGAAAGTGCGGGTGTGTATCGCTGCCCCCTTACCTAATGCTGTGCCAACGAGTAGTGATGAGGTGTTTGAGCTTTAATAAGGTTGTAACTTGTTATTAATAAAGTTTTTGAAGGTTGATGTGATTGTAGATAAACTAAGCACTCACAATGTTGTCTTCCTGAAATAGCAGGAATTGCTGTAAATTGACTCCTGATATCTAAGGAAAATGAGGCATTTACAAGTGCTTTAGCCAAGCAGCCACCCTGCTCACTCTTATGCCCGACCAAGACGAAACGTTGCTGCTGAACCTCAACGAAGCCATCGCGACCATGCGCGACAAGGACTCGTTGTTTAAGGTGGTCACCACCAAGCTGCGGCTCATTTTTCCTTTCGACCTCATCGGCATCAACGTGTTCGACGCCGAGCTGAAGACCAAGCGCCTGTTTCTGCGCGACTACTACGGGGCCGAGGACCCGCAGCCCGCCGTGCCGGGCAGCATGGCCAATTTCACGCCCATTGCCAATTCCCCCATCGAGCAACTGGTGGCCGACCCCCGCGTGCGGCAACTCACGCTGCAGGACTACATGGGCGCCTACCCCGACTACGAGCCGTTTGCGCGGATGCGGCAGCAGGACATCGGGCAGCTCACGGCCGTGCCGCTACGCATCGGCGGCCACCTCACGGGCTTTCTCACGCTGGCCTCGCGCCGGGCGCCCAACCTCACGCCGGCCGACGAAAAGCTGCTGGAAAAAATCGGTTCGCTCATCGCCGTGGCCGTGGCCAACACGCTGGCTTTCGAGGAAGTGGCCCGCCGCGAGCAGCAGCGCACCTTGCAGCTCAACATCAACAACGCCCTGCTCAGCATCAAGCAGCGCGAGCCCTTGTTTCGGGCCGTGGCCGAGGAATTGAGCCGCGTGGTGCCGTTCGAGTACTTCGGCATCCGGGTGCAGCGGGCCGAGCAGGGCGAGGTGTTTCAGGCCTTTGCCGAGTTCTCTCGCCCGGCGCCCGGCGCGCCGCTCGAAGCCCGCGACCCCGACCGCGACGAGGACGAAGGCCTGCGCGATAGTGAAAGCATCTACCGGCAGAGCACCGATTTGCTGCAAGCGGCGGCCGTGTACTCCGGCCCCGAGTTTAAGGCCCTGGCCGTGCGCTACCCGCGCCTGCGCTACGTGTACGAGCACTATCACACCCGCGCGCTGCTGGTGGCGCCCATCTGGCAGCGACCCGACGGCGCGGCCGTGCTCACGCTGTCAGCCGCCGAGCCCGACGCGTTCCAGCCCGAGGACCTGGCCACGGTGCTGGCCCTGGTGCCCCAGATTGGGCTGGCGCTCGAAAACCTCTTCGCCTTCGAGCAGATTGAGCAGCTCAAGGCCCAGGTAGAGCAGGAGCGGACGTACCTGGTGGACGAAATCAACACCTCGGCGCGCTTCGGGGCCGATTCGGGCGCGTTCATCGGCAGCGGGCCAGCCCTGCAGCAAACCCTGCGCCGCATCGGCCAGGTGGCCCCAACGGATACGACGGTGCTGATATCGGGCGAAACCGGCACCGGCAAGGAACTGGTGGCCCGCGAGCTACACAACGCCTCGCCCCGGCACGCCCGCGCCCTTATCAAGCTCAACTGCGCGGCCCTGCCCGCTCAGCTCATCGAGAGCGAGCTGTTTGGCCATGAGAAGGGCGCCTTCACGGGCGCGGTAGAACGGCGCATCGGCAAGTTTGAGCTGGCCAACGGCGGCAGCATTTTCCTGGATGAAATCGGCGAGCTGCCGCTGGACCTGCAGGCCAAGCTGCTGCGCGTGCTGCAGGAGCGGGAGTTCGAGCGCCTGGGGGGCACCAAGGTGCTGCACTCCGATGCCCGCGTGATTGCGGCCACCAACCGCGTGCTGGCCGATGAAGTGGCCGCCGGCCGCTTCCGCGCCGATTTGTACTACCGGCTCAACGTGTTTCCGATTGAGCTGGCGCCGCTGCGCGAGCGCCGCGAAGACATTGAGCCCCTGCTGCGTCACTTCGTGCAGCGCCTGAGCAAACGCCTGGGCAAGCCCGTGCGCCAGGTGCGCCCCGCCGATCTGGCCGCCCTGCAGGCCTACAGCTGGCCCGGCAACATCCGCGAGCTGGAGCACGTGCTCGAGCAGGCCATCATCGTCAGCCAAGGGCCGTTTCTGGAGTTTGCGGGCTTTGCCGCCGCGCCGCTGGTAGCCGGGGCCGCCGCGGGGGCATCGCCGGCTTCCGCACCCATCAAAACCTTGCGCGAGCAGGAGCGCGACCACATTCTGGCGGCGCTGCAGCGCACCGGCGGCCGGGTGAGCGGGGCGCAGGGAGCGGCCTTGCTACTTGATATCAACCCCAAAACCCTGGAAGCCCGCATGAAAAAACTGGGCATTCGGCGCACGGTGGGCCTGCAGAGCTAGCGGGCCACTTGGGCCGGTGCTCTCGACTTACTGTGCAAACAGCCTTATACGCTGGAGGAGGGTTAGCCACCAAGGGCTACCACTTGACGAGGCTGTTGTTAGCCTTTGCTTGCGGTAGACACCAATGCCTCCGCGTGCCGTTTGTGCGGTAGACAGCGCACCGCTCCGGCTGCCGTTAACCTTAAAAAACGCGCCTTCTCAAAACGGATTTTTCTGCTGACTAACCGTTTCCGGTACGGTAAAAAAGTAAAAAAAAGTTGCGGTGGGACAGCCCGGCGATATTGCCTTTTATCTCGCTGATTTTGTAAAGGCGATGCCTAGATGGGGGCTATTTTCTCCTTTCCAAAGGCTGAGGCTAGCCAGAACTCGGCCATAACTACCTAAGGAACAATGCGTAACTTCATGGAGTCATTCCCATCCATTCTCATTTATTCAACGTTATGGCAAACAGAGGAAATTCCAGCCAGCATGCGGAAGCTGGCCGTAGAGGCGGCTTGGCTAGCCACAGCCACCGCCAAGCCGCCAGCCACCACAGCGAGGCGGCCCGCCACCACCATGCCGCCGCCGACAGCTACGACGAAGGCAACCCGGAGCGCAGTGCCTTGCACGCCCAAATGGCCCGTGGCCATGCCAGTGAAGCCCGCTCGCATAGCAAGCAAGCCAACCGCAGCTACGTGAGTGACTACGGCGTGGGCCGCGGTTTTGCGAGCATGGACCGCGACCGGCAGCGCGAGATTTCGTCGCTGGGCGGCCGCGCCAGCCACGTCGGCCGTGGCTTCGACTACGACGAGCGCGAGGAAGAGCAGCGGGGCGGTGGCCGCGGCTTCGCCAGCATGGACCCCGAGCGCCGGCGTGAAATCGCCGCCATGGGCGGCCGCGCCAGCCACCGCGGCAACCGCGACTACGACGAGCGCGAGAACGACTATCGGGACCGCGACCGGGACTACGACGAGCGCGACGAAGACCAACGCGGTAGTGGCCGCGGCTTTGCGAGCATGGACCGCGACCGGCAACGGGAGATTTCGTCGCTGGGCGGCCGCGCCAGCCACGGCGACCGCGACTATGATGAGCGCGAGGAAGAGCAGCGGAGCGGCGGCCGCGGCTTTGCCAGCATGGACCCCGAGCGCCAGCGCGAAATCGCCGCCATGGGCGGCCGCGCCAGCCACGGCGGCCGTGAGAACGAGCGGCGGGGCAGCACCCGCGTTCGTGACCGTGAGGAAGAGCAGCGGGGCAACGGCCGGGGCTTCGCCGGCATGGACCCCGAGCGCCAGCGCGAGATTGCAGCCATGGGCGGCCGCGCCAGCCACGGCGGCCGTGGCTCCGACCAAGGCGATGGCCAGTAACATGCTCCCGGCTAGCTAGGACCACTGCCTACTGCTGCGGGGGTCCTGCAAGCATGGAAAAGCCCGGAACGTCTGACGTTCCGGGCTTTTGGTTTTCAAAGTAGCTACGGGAATAAGATGGTCGCTGCGTGCTGTTACGAAGCGTGGCCCAAGCCACTCCACTCTGCAAGGCGTAGCGCAAGGGGGCTTACTTTTTCTGCTGCAGCGCCTGCCAGGCACCGGTAGACCACAGGGCCCAGGCCATCAGCACGGGCTGAAAAAACAGGCGGCCCAACCGCTTAGCACCGGTGTCGAGGCCAAAGGCGGAAATATGGTGGGTGTACTGGTGCACGTTGCCGGGAAACACGGCTGCGTAGAACGCGGCCAGGCCCAGTCCCATCGCGACCCGGTGCCGCTGGACGAGCAGCAGCGCCAGCCCCAGCCCAATCTCGACCACACCCGATAGCAGCACCACGGTGTCCTTGTTCAGCGGGACAAAATCGGGCACCTGCGCCTGAAAATCCTGCCGGGCAAAGGTGAGGTGCCCCGTGCCGGCCACTACCATAAAGGTGCCCAGCAGTCCGCGGGCCACGTTTTGCCAGGTTGTCGTGTGGGGTTGGTTGAGCATGGCTTTTTGCGGGATTGGTCGAAAGCTTGGCTATACGGTGGGCGCCTCCTAGGGTATATTATCCCTTCGCTTGGAACCTCACCCCCGGCCCCTTTCCAAAAGAGAGGGGAGCCACGGCACAAGAACTAGTTCAATTTTAAATGAAAAGGCCCAGCTCAAGTGAATTGGGCCTTTTTTCTTTCAATCAATTACCGTTCGGCTCCCCTCTCTTTTGGAGAGGGGCCGGGGGTGAGGTTCACGCGAGCGAGATACCAGTTACCATCGGCATGAGGGCTTTTAAGCTGGCTATGCGCTGTTCCTAGTGCGCTTGCAGCCAGTTATCGCCGGTGCCTACTTCCACCTCTAGCGGCACACCGCGAGGCAGCAGCAGCGCATGGGTCATCAGCTCCTTGATTTTGGGGGTGATGTAGGCCACTTCCTCTTTCACAGCGTCGAACACCAATTCGTCGTGCACCTGCAGAATCATGCGGGTTTGGAGCTTCTCTTCGCGCAGCCAGTGGTAGATGTTAATCATGGCCATCTTGATGATGTCGGCGGCCGTGCCCTGAATAGGGGCGTTGATGGCGTTGCGCTCGGTGTAGCCGCGTAGCGTGGCGTTGCGCGAGTTGATGTCGCGCAGGTAGCGGCGGCGCTTGAGCAGCGTTTCGGCGTACTCCAGCTCGCGGGCCTTGTTGATGCTCTCGTCCATGAACTGCTTCACCGACGGGAATTCCTGGAAGTAGGTCTCGATGATGTCGGTAGCTTCCTTGCGGCCGATGCCGATACGTTGGGCCAGGCCAAAGGCCGAAATGCCGTAGATGATGCCAAAGTTGACGGTTTTGGCCTTGCGGCGCATGTCGCTGTCCACTTCCTCAATCGGCACTTTGAAGACTTTGCTGGCCGTGCTGGCGTGAATATCGAGCCCTTGGCGGAAGGCTTCAATCATGGTCTTGTCGCCGGAGAAGTCGGCCATGATGCGCAGTTCCACCTGCGAGTAGTCGGCCGCCAGCAGCACGTGGTTTTCGTCGCGCGGCACGAAGGCCTTGCGGATTTCCCGGCCCTTTTCCGTGCGAATGGGGATGTTCTGCAGGTTGGGGTTGGTGCTGCTCAGGCGGCCGGTAGCGGTCACGGCCTGGTTGAAGTTGGTGTGCACGCGGCCGTCGGCCACGCACACCAGCTGGGGCAGCGCCTCCACATAGGTCGAGCGCAGCTTGGTGAGCTGGCGGTACTCCAGAATAAGGGCCACGATGGGGTTGTCGGCGGCCAAAAGGCTCAGGATTTCCTCGCCGGTGGCGTATTGGCCGGTCTTGGTTTTCTTAATTTTGCCGCCCCCAATCTGCATTTTATCAAACAGCACCTCGCCCAACTGCTTCGGAGAGCCGATATTGAACTCCTGCCCGGCTTCGCGGAAAATCTGGGTTTCCAGCTCCGAAATGTAGCCCTGCAGCTCGGCCGAGTACTCGTTCATGGCGTTGGAATCAATCCGCACGCCCTCGTACTCGATGCTAGAGAGCACCGGCACCAGCGGGTTTTCCACGTCGTTGAGCAAGCCCAGCAGCCCAAGGTCTTGTAGCATGGGCTCGAACACGTGCTTGAGCTGCAGGGTCACGTCGGCGTCTTCGCAGGCGTAATCCTTCACCTCGGCGGGCGGGATGTCGGCCATGGTTTTCTGCTTCTTGCCCTTGGGCCCAATCAGCTCAAGAATGGAAACCGGCGAGTAGTGCAGATAGGTTTCGGCCAGCACGTCCATGTTGTGGCGCATGTCGGGCTCGATGAGGTAGTGGGCCAGCATGGTGTCGAACAGCTGGCCGCTCACCTCCACGTTGTAGTGCCGCAGAATAGTGAGGTCGTACTTCACGTTCTGCCCAATTTTGAGAATGTGCTCGGCCTCGAAAAACGGGCAGAACTCGTCCACAATGGCCTGGGCGGCTTGCTCATCATCCGTCGGCACGGGCACGTAGTAGGCCTCGCCCGGCAGCCAGCAGAAGCTCAGCCCCACGAGCCGCGCCGTCATGATGTCCAGCCCGGTGGTTTCGGTGTCGAAGCTGACCTCGGTTTGCTGCAACAGGAAGCCCAACAGCATCTTGCGCAGCTCGGGCGTGTCAATCAAATGGTACTGGTAGGGGACGTCTTCCAGGCGCTTGCGCGGGCCGCTGGGCGCGCCGTAGCGGCCGGTTTCGCCTTCCTCGGCGGCGATGGCAATGGCTTCGTCGCCGGGGTTGGCAAAGAGCGAGGCCTGGCCGGCCGCCACCCGCGGGCGCCGGGCGCCGGTGGTGCCGGGCTTGGCCACGCTGGCCGGGGTGCGGGGCGGGCCGCCGCTAAGCACCCGGGCCGCAAGCTGCCGGAATTCCAGCTCGTCGAACAGCTCGCGCAGCTTGGCTTCGTCGGGGGCATCAAGCACCAGCGCGTCGGGCTCGAAGGGCAGCGGCACGTTCACGTGAATGGTAGCCAGCTCCTTGCTCATCAGGCCCTGCTCGGCAAAGTTGCGCACGTTTTCCTGCTGCTTGCCCTTGAGCTGGTCCACGTTGGCCAGCAGGTTTTCCACCGAGCCGTACTGCTTTATCAGGGCCTTGGCCGTCTTTTCGCCGATACCGGGAATGCCGGGAATGTTGTCGGAGGCGTCGCCCTGCAAGCCCAGAATATCAATCACCTGCTCCACCCGCTCAATTTCGAAGCGGGCCAGCACGTGGTCGACGTCCAGTATTTCGGCCGCGTTGCCCATGAAGGCCGGGCGGTAGATTTTGATGTGCTCCGTCACCAGCTGGCAGTAGTCCTTGTCGGGCGTCATCATGTACACCTCAAAGCCCTGGGCCTCGGCCCGTTGGGCCAGGGTGCCAATCACGTCGTCGGCCTCAAAGCCGTCGAGCATCAGCACCGGAATGTGGAAGGCCTGGATGATTTTCTTGATGTAGGGAATGGCGATGCCGATGTCTTCGGGCATGGCCTGGCGCTGGGCCTTGTAGGCCGCAAATTGGTCGTGGCGGAAGGTCTTCTTCGGGCCGTCAAAGCACACCCCGATGTGGGTGGGCTTCTCCTTTTGCAGCACCTCCACCAGCGTGTTGGTGAAGCCGAGCACGGCGCCCGTGTTCATGCCCTTGGAGTTGATGCGCGGGTTTTTGCTGAACGCGAAGTGCGAGCGGTAAATCAGCGCAAAGGCGTCGAGCAGGAAGAGTTTTTTGGCAGGAGCGGCGGGTTGGTCAGGCATAGTGCGAAGGTACGGGCGTTGGCTGTAGAAGGGTACAACAGCCGGCAGGCACTTCGCCAGGATTGGGCCGGCAGGCGGTTGGGCTACCGCAGGCGGGTTGTAGCGCGGAGCCTGGAACTCGCGCTGCGTTACCACTCCCAGCTTTATAAGCTCTCAGTCATTGGTTGTCAGCTGTCAGCACATGATTAATCCCTTGCCTGACAACTGGCAACAAGCAACTGACAACCCGCTTACTTTTGAACAGCTACTTCGTTTGGGACTACCGCTTGGCCCAGGCCCGCGCTGCCTGCGCCTAAATGCGCTGCAGGCCCTTGTAAAACCCGTCCTGGTACGACTTGCCGATGGGCACAAAGTGCCCGCCGCGCAGGTTGGCCGTGTTGTCTTCGATGGACTCGATGTGCTGGGTGTTGAGCAGGTAGCTGCGGTGCACCCGGATGAAATTGGGGAAGGTGCTCAGGCGGGCTTCCAAGGCCTTGAGCGTGGTGTACACGATGTGCTTCTGCTTGGCCGTCACGATGTTGACGTAGTCGGACAGGGCCTCCACGTACAGCACGTCGTCGAAGTTGATGCGCACCATGCGGCTGTTCACCTTCACAAACAAGTCCGTGTTGGCGGGGCCGTCGGCGGCCGCTGGGGCGGGGCTGGTGGCCCGGCGCGACTGCACCCGTTCCACGGCCTGCGTGAAGCGCCCAAACTCGAAGGGCTTCACCAGGTAGTCGGTCACGCGCAGCTCAAACGCATCCACCGCGAAGTCCTGGCGGCCGGTGGTGATGATAACCTCCGGCGGGTCGGTGAGCACGCGCAGCAGGTCCAGGCCGCTGAGGTGGGGCATCTCAATGTCCAGAAACAGCACGTCTACCTTGTGGCCCTCGCGGAAGTAGGCCAGCCCGGCAATGCCATCCGCCAACGATACCTCCAGCTGGAGGTTGGGGGAAAGCTCGATGTAGTGCTCGAGAGTCAGACGATTAATCTCGTCATCATCAATGATGGCGCATGTTAACATAGGAAGGAACGAAGAGCGAGTAGAACGCAAATATGGCGAGCGGTGAGTTAACTCCTCACCCTACTGTTAAGGGTTGATGCTGGCCGGCCATTTCCTGCCGCACCAGCTCCTGCACGGCCGGCTGGTCGAAGTCGGCTTCGGTTTGAATGTGGGGCATGAGGCGGGCCATGATGGCATCCTGGCGCTGGCCGGCGGCCCAGGCCTCGGCGTAGGGCGTGTGCGAAAACGTAACCTGCGAATACAGCGGCGTCCAGCGGCCGGGGTACTGGCTGGCAATCCGGGCCTCAATCTTCTTCTGCAGCAGAAAGCGCGGGTCGGCCACGCGGTCGCGCATTTCGGTGAAGTTGTACAGCGCCAGGTCGGCCATGGCGTCGGTGTTGGGCTTGCGCTGGGCCTGGAACTCGCTGAAAATGGTGGGCCAGGCGGCATCGCCGTACCGGTCGAGCAGGGCGTTGAGCACGCTGCAGTCTTCGAAGCCGGCGTTCATGCCCTGCCCGTAAAAGGGCACGATGGCGTGCGACGCATCGCCGAGCAGCAGCACGTCATCGTCGTGCTTCCACGGAAAGCAGCGAATGGTGACCAGCGAGCCAGTGGGGTGTTCAAAAAACTCCTGCGTGAGCGCCGGCATCAGCGGCACGGCATCGGGAAACACGCGGGTGAAAAAGGCCGTCACGTCGGCTGGCGTTTGCAGGGCGGCGAAGCTCTCGGGCCCTTCGTAGGGAAAAAATAGCGTGCAATTGAACGAACCGTCGAGGTTGGGCAGCGCAATCATCAGGTACTGCCCGCGGGGCCAGATGTGCAGGGCATTTTTCTCCAGCTTCCACGCGCCCTGGGGGCCGGCTTCGATGGTGAGCTCCTTGTAGCCGTACTCCAGGTAGTGCTGCGAGTAGTCGTAGCGGTCGGTTTTCTGCAGGGCGCTGCGCACCGCCGAAAACGCGCCGTCGGTGCCAAACAGGCGGCTGTAGGGCTCTGTGTGCTCCTGCTGCGTGGCCGTGTCGAGCAGGTGCAGCTGCTGGGCCTTCAGGTCGATGCCCAGGCACTGCTGGCCGAAGTGCAGGCGCACGTTGGGCTGGGCCTCGGCCAGGTCGAGCAAGCGGCGGTTGAGGTGGCCGCGGTTCACGGAGTAAATGGCCTGGTCGGCCTGGCCGTAGGGCTGGCGCGTGAGGTTGCCCTGCACGTCGTGCATCACCCGGCCGGTCATCGGAATGCCCACCTGGCGAATGTCGTCGGCCACGCCCACGCCCTCCAGGGCCCGCCAGCCACGGTCCGACAAGGCCAGGTTGATGGAGCGGCCCTCCTGGAAGCCGGCCCGGCGCGGGTCGGCGCGGCGCTCAAACACCTGCACCGGGTGCCCGCGCCGCGCCAAGTACAACGACAGCAAGGAGCCCACCAGGCCCGCTCCCATCACGGTAAGCGGTTCGGCGGTGGGCAACGACGGGGCAACAGCGGACATAAGCAAAGAAAAGATGGGACAGCGAAGCTACTACGCGCACTGCGCCCAGGCTGTTGAACGTTAAGACAATTGCATATTCAGGTCCCTGAAGAAAGCGCTGCCATTGTGTTCATCGCGCACCCGACCCAGTTTGTCGAGTGCTTGGCGGTTTTTGGCGCAAATGGCACGAATGAAGCAACCGTACGGTGACCTTTGACGAATTGGGATTAAATCAAAGTATAGCCATGACACATTTTCGGTTCCGTTTCAAGCGGATGGGGTACATGCGGTGGCGCTTACGCACCGGGAGCCGCCAGGCTTTTCCGGTGGCGGCGGCTTATCCCGTTTCCACCACGGCGCCGTGGTGGCGCACGGTGCCGGTAGTGGTAGCGTTTGGGCCCGAAACCAAGGTGATGGAAGTCGGGGGGCTGATGATGTGCAAGGGCGATGCGCCCCAGATAGGTGGACACCCAGATATTAGATACTAAGTATTTACAAATTAGAACTTTGTTAGGTTGATAAAGCGGCAGCTAGGATACTAATAGATGGTAATATGCGGGAATAAGAAGGTAGTTCTGCTGCCTGCTCTTTTAAATTTCCCTACAAGCGTCTCCTTTACATTATTTTACTGCTATGTCTTTTACTACCGCTCGGTAGCCGGGCCCAGGGCCCGCAAACCATCAGCGGCGCGGTGCAAACCGAAGCCGGCACGGCCCTGCCCGGGGCTACGGTCATTATCAAGGGCGCCTACACCGGGGCAGCTGCAACGAAAAAGGGCAGTTTCAGATTAAATCGGATTTTTCGAAGGGGCCGCTGGTTTTGTCCGTGTCGTTTGTCGGCTACGAAACCCAGGAGCTGCCGCTCACTGACTCCAACCATGCCCGCACCGTCACGCTCCGGCCCAGCGCTGTGCTCGACCAAGAGGTAGTAGCTGCTTCCCGCGTGGAAGAAAACATTGGCCAGGTGCCCGTAACGGTGGAAAAGCTCAACCTGCGCCAGGTAGAGCTGATTAACACGGCCGACCTAGTGGCTGGCCTGGGCCGCTTCAAGGGCATCGACATCAGCAGCTCCAGCCTGCTCACCTCCAGCTTCAGTACCTGGGGCTTCAACTCCTCGCGCTCGGAGCGCGTGATTCAGCTGGCTGACTACATGGACACCCAGGTGCCCAGCCTGAGCAGCAACTTCGGCAACCTGCTGGGCATGCCGGTGCTCGACGTGGCCAGCGTGGAAATTGTGCTACCACGGCCCAGATTAGCGCCGCGGCCGGTGGACGCTTCCAGAACACCGCCCTCAACACGCGCGTGATTCAGATTGCCAGCAACGTCGACCAGCGCGTGCAAAGCCACGGCGCGGGCCTCACCTTGGCCTACGCTGTAGCGCCGGCCCTGACGCTGAACGGCAACTACAGCTACAAATACCTCATTACGAAATAATTAAAGGCCGTAAAGTAGTCGTTCTTCAACACCCCCCGCCACAAGTTCTACCTGGGCTTCGGCGGCCAGGCGCTGGACCGCAAGTTGAGCTACAACGTGAACTACCGCTGGGTAGCGGCCTTCCTCTACGAGTATACTTTCGCCACCGGCACCGTGCCCCAGGCCCAAACCATGGCCGCGCAGGTGGGCTACACCCTCAAGAGCCTGCACACCACCCTGCAGGCCGGCGCTACCAACTTGTTCGATGCCCCCAACCTGCAGGTGTACGGCGCGCCCAGCATCGGTCGCATTGGCTACGTTGGGCTGCTGTTCGACATCAAGTAATTAATCTCTGCGCTTCACAAAAAGCCCCGGCCTGCAATCAGGCCGGGGCTTTTTGTTGGTTGAGCCGGAGGTCAACTAGCTTCTACCCAGCGAAAGGTCAGGTTGAGCCGGGGGCCAAGTGGGCGGGCCGTTTTGGGCAAGGCATGCTGCCAGTGCCGCTGGGTGGCGCCCCGCATGAGCAGCAGGCTGCCGGTGGGCAGGTCCAGGCCCAGGGGCGCATGCGCCAGCCCGGCGCGCGGCCGCAAACGGAAGCGCCGGGTAGCGCCCAGGCTAAGCGAGGCAATAACGGGGGTGAGCCCAGCTCCGGCTCATCGTCAGCGTGCCAGCCCATGCTGTCGCGGCCGTCGCGGTAGTAATTCAGCAGCACGCTGTTGAAAGTTGAGCTGGTGGCGGCCTCGATGCGCTGGCGCAGGCAGAGCAGGACGGGCGTCCAGGGCCGCGGCTCCCAGCTCAGGCCCGAGTAGGTGTAGTGGGCCGCGGGGTCTCCGTACCAGGCCGTGAGGCGGGGCTGCGGCACCTCCTGCCCAAACAGCCGGATGGCGCGCTGCTCCCAAACCACCTCCGCCGTGAGTTGGGTGAGCAGGGCATCAGCTTCAGCCGTCGGTAAAAAAGCAGGATCAAACAGCAGGTCGGCCTGGGGCAGAAGCAGGGGCAGCAGAGCCATGGGCAAGGGGCGCGAAAGGGCGTGTGAAAGCTGCCGGAAAACTCGCCGGCCTGGCAATGCCCGCTACTTGGGCATCATTTTCTCCAGCTGCTCGCGCACTTCCTTGGGCTGCTTCTGCATCAGGTAGTTATTAAGCTTTTGAATGCCAAACAACAGCGCAAAGCACACCAGCAGGGGCGGGAGCCAGCTGCGGTTGCGGTAGCTCACCGCGCCCACGTAGCGGGGCCAGAACCACAGCACATAAGCCAGAATAGCGGGCAGGTTGAACAGGGGCCCGTACCACGCGCTCAGGCCGTAGCGGGGCAGCGCCCACTGCAGCGCCAGCGCACCGGCCAGCATGTAGGCCCCAATGAAGAGCAGCAGCCCGAGCAGGGCGCGCTTGCGGTCCAGCCGCCACAGGTTGATGGCCAGCAGCGTGCCGCCGGCCAGCAGGGTGAAGGGCAGCGAAAACAGCACAATGGTAATCGGCGAATACAGCGCTGGGCCGGTGGGCGCCGCGCTGGGGTCGGCGGCCACGGCGGCTTGCTCGCGCTCGGCCTCGGCGGCTTCCTCGAGGGCGCGTTGGGCGGCTGCGGCCTCTTCCAGGCCGGGGCGGAGGGCTTCTTCTTCGGGGGCGGGCTGCCCGCGGCGGCGCAACTCGTCGAAGGCCGCCAACACGGCGGCTTCGCGGTACTGGACATGGCCGGTCACGTATTCGCGCAGGGCCGCGTCGGTCTTGAGCAGCATCTTGGCGGCGTAATCTTCCATAGCAATTGAGGAATTAGGAAAGTAGAAGGGGTGTGGGTGGGGCATCGAGCAAGGTGCGGAAGTAGTTTTTCCGGCCTCTTTCTTCATTCCTCAGTGAAGAAGCGCGCCAACGCCTCGCCCACCCGGCTTACATCCTCAAACGAATTATAGAGCGGCACGGGTGCCAGGCGAATGACGTTGGGCTCCCGCCAATCGGCGATGATGCCCCGGCCGGCCAGGAAGTTGAACAGCTCGCGGCCCCGCTGGTGCACCAGCACCGAGAGCTGGCAGCCGCGTTGGGCGGGGTCCGGGGGGGTGATGATTTCCAGCTGGGTGGTGGGCAGCCCCAGCCCGCGGATAAGGGTTTCGAGGTAGGCGGTGAGCTGCTCGCTCTTGCGGCGCAGCGCGGCCATGCCCCCGGCGCGCTCAACAATCTCGAGGCTCGCGCGGTGAATAGCCATCGGGAAAATCTGGGCATTCGAGAGCTGCCAGCCGGCCGCGCCGGGCATGGGCCGGAAGCCTTTTTTCATTTGAAACCTATCGGACGGGTCGTGGCCCCACCAGCCGGCCAGCCGCACCAAATCGGGCCGCTGGGCAAACCGCTCGTGCACAAACACGCCCGACGTGCCCCCGGGCCCCGAGTTCAGGTACTTATAAGAGCACCAGCAAGCAAAATCCACGTCCCAGTCGTGCAGGTTCAGCTCCAGGTTGCCGGCCGCGTGGGCCAGGTCGAAGCCCACCAGCGCGCCCACCGCGTGGCCTGCCCGCGTGATGGCGGCCATATCGAAGGCCTGCCCGGTATAATAATTTACTCCCCCGATGAGCACGGTGGCCAGCGAGTCGCCCAGCTCCTGAATGGTGGCTTCGATGTCGCCCGTGCGCAGGGTGTGCTCGCCGGGGCGCGGCAGCAGCTCCACTATCACGTCGGCGGGGTCGAGGCTGTGCAGGCGGGCTTGGCTTTCGATGGCGTACTGGTCGGATGGGAAGGCGCCGCCTTCCATCAGAATCTTGTAGCGCGTGGCCGTGGGGCGGTAAAACGACACCAGCAGCAAGTGCAGGTTGACGGTGAGGCTGTTCATCACCACCACCTCAAGGGGCCGGGCGCCCACCAGGTGGGCCGAGGCCGCAGCCAACGTTTCGTGGTAGTGCATCCAGGGGGAGGTGCCGTGGAAGTGGCCTTCTACGCCCAGCCGCTCCCAGGCCTCAAACTCCTGCTCTACCGCGGCGCGGGCCGCCTTGGGCTGCAGGCCCAGCGAGTTGCCGCAGAAGTAGGCGCACGGCCGGCCGTCGGGGCCGGGCGGAATGTGAAACTCCTGGCGGAAAGCCGCTAGCGGGTCGTTGGTGTCGAGTTGGGCAGCGGAGAGAGGAGCGGGGGTGTAGGTCATGCGGGCGCAAATATCGGCGGTAGGCAGCGCGCCCCGTTGCGGCCGGCCGGAAAGATTCGGGCAATGGCCACCTAGCGGCCGGCCAGCAGAGAGGGTGCCGTGATAAATCGCTCCTGGGCCAGTCCCAACCAGTCCAGCGCGTTCTGGCCCAGCATCTGCGCCTTAATGTCATCCGAAAACGGCATAGACTTGATGAGCTGGCCGGGTTCCAGCTCGCCCAGCGGGAAGGGATAGTCCGAGCCCAACGTGATTTTGTCGGCCCCGAGGGTCTTTACCAAGTAGTCGAGCATCAGCGGGTCGTGCACCAGGGAGTCGACCCAAAACTTGCCCAGGTAGTTGCGCGGATTGTGAGGGTTGTCCACGGCGCAGAGGTCGGGCCGCACCTGCCAGCCGTGCTCGATGCGCCCGATGGTGCTGGCAAACGAGCCCCCGCCGTGGGCCACCGCCACGCGCAGCCGGGGCAGCCGCTCCAACACCCCGCCGAATATCAGGGAGCAGAGCGCCAGGGTGCTTTCGGCGGGCATGCCCACCAGCCAGGGCAGCCAGTACTTGGGCATTTTCTGCTGGGCCATCATGTCCCAGGGGTGCACAAATACGCAGGCGCCTAGCTCCTGGGCGGCGGCAAATACTTCAAAGAGCTCCGGCTGGTCGAGGTTCCAGTCGTTTACGTGCGAGCCGATTTGAACGCCGGCCAGCCCAATTTTCATGCAGCGCTCCAGCTCCTGGATGGCCAGCATGGGTGCCTGCATCGGAATGGTGCCCAGCCCCACGTAGCGGGTGGGGTAGCGGTGCACCACGTCGGCAATGTGGTCGTTGAGCAGCTGGCTCAAGTCGAGGCAGTCGGCAGGCTTGGCCCAGTAGCTGAACATCACGGGCACGGTGCTCAGCACCTGCACCTGCACCCCAAACTGGTTGTACTCGCGCAGCCGCACGGCCGGGTCCCAGCAGTTGTCTTGTACCTCGCGGAAGAACTTGTCGTCCTGCATCATGCGGGCGCAGCACGGCTTGTGGTGCTCTAGCCGGATGAAGCCCCCGTAGCCGTAGCGCTCCGCTAAGTTGGGCCAGCGCTCGGGCAGGATGTGGGTGTGGATGTCGATGGAAAGCACGGGTGGGGCGGGCGAGCTAGGGATTAGAGGGGATAGGACGATTAAAAAAACTTACTGAAATACAGCTCGCGGGTGTTTTTGTCGTCGAGCAAATAGCCGGTGGCGTACTGCCAGGTTTGCCACAAGTTAAGCGTGATGCACAGCACCACGGCCGCTTGCAGCCCCGCTTGGAGCGGCCGGCTCCAGCCACGGGCCACGGCCAGCAGCGCCGCAAGGGGCAACGCCAGCAGCGGGTAGAGGCTGACCAACGGCCGGGCGCTGAAACCGCCGCCGTACCACCACGCCTCCCAGCTAAAGGTAACGTAGAGCAGCACTGGCAGCAGCACCAGCGCCGGCACCACCGCGGCCGGCAGGCGTCGCCGAGCGGCCACCAGGCCCAGCAGCATCAGCCCGGCCAGGGGCGTGTACAGCAGCCAGCCCTTGCGGAAGCTAAAGAGCCCGTACAGCACGTGAGGCTGCGAAAAGTAGAAGTGTTCCACACTGTAGCTGTCGACCACCCAGTGCCCGGACACGACGCGCCAGAACAGGAATTGCAGGCTCAGCACTGCCGCCCCCACGGCCGCCGCCAGGCCCCATTGGCCGGCGTGCGCCAGCAGCAGCGCCGGCCGCTGCCGCAGCGCCGCCCACGACGTGATGCCCCAGGTGAGCGGAATCACAACATACAGGGCTTCGGTGAAGCGGCAGAGCGTGGCCAGGCCCAGGAAAAGCCCCACGCCCACGGCCCAGCGCGGCCGGAACGTTTCGTACCACCGCACGGTGCAGTACAGCAAGGCCGCCTGCCACATAAATAAGGCCGCGTGCGCCATGGCCGCGTCGTAAGTGCAGTAGTTGAAATAGTTGGTGCCCAGCCCCACGCCAGCCAGTGCCCAGGCCGTGCGGCGGTCGTCGAAGAAGTGCAGCAGCAGCTTGCGCACTATCCACAGGCCCAGCAGGCCATACACCAGCCCGGCCAGCATGACGCTGTGCTGGTAGGGGCGCGAAAAGCCATCGGCGCGGTAGCGGTGGCTGAGGCAAGCGTAGGCATGCGCGCCCGCAAACCACGGCAGCTCGCCCAGTGCCACGCCCAGCGGGTATTTCGATATTACGCGGCCATCGGGCAGCGTGTAAAGGCCCCGCTCCTGGGGCCGGCCGGCGGCCAGGGCCAGCCGTTGCAACGAGTCGGCCCGGCCGAGGTCGTGGTAGATAAAGGCCGACGGCAGGTAAGCGTAGTAGCCGCCCGCATCGTAATCCAGTACATCCAGCGCCTTCCACGGCCGGTCCTGAAACACGGCCAGCGTGGCCAGCACCGCCACCACCAGCCACACGTGTAGCGAACGCACCACCCGCTTAGCCGGCCACTGGCGCGGGCGCCTCCATGTAGGTGCCGCAGTTTTTACAGGTGCGCAGGTCCTCCGAAGCCCAGAACTTGTTCATGATGGGCGGGAGCTGGGCCACGATGTCGGTGATGACGGCGAACTCCTCGTAGAGCTTGTGGCCGCAGTTTTCGCAGTACCACTGAAAGCCGTCGAGCTCGCCGGGCTCGCGGTAGCGCTCCAGCACCAGGCCCACCGTGCCGGCCGGGCGGCGGGGCGAGTGGGGCACGTTGGGCGGCAGCAGGAACATCTCGCCGGGCCCGATGGGGATGTCCACCGGCTGGCCGTCTTCGATGATTTTCACCGTCATCGTGCCTTCGATTTGCCAGAACAGCTCCTCGCCGGCGTCCACGTGGTAATCTTTGCGGGCGTTGGGGCCGCCCACTACCATCACGATGAAGTCCTTGTTATCTTTGAATACCTGCTGGTTGCCCACTGGCGGCTTCAGCAAATGGCGGTGTTCGTCAATCCACTGTTGGAAGTTGAAGGGGCGGGCGATGGGCATAGGATGGGCGGATGAAGGTGGAAAAGACAAAAAAGCGCGAAACAGGGACTGGCGGCGTACCAAGCGCCGGCTCGTAAAAACAACCGAGCGGCCGGCCTAGGCCACCCACTCGTGCTGCAAAAAACGGGCGAGCAGCCACAGCAACAGCCCCGTGCCCACCAGCAAGGTAGGCAGCAGCGCCAGCCGCCGCACCCGCGGGTGCAGGTGGGCATTGAGCGCCCACAGCAGCACCGCGCCGCTCACCAACGTAAAGCCCAGCAGGGTGCGAATATGGCCATACGCGGCAAACAAGCCCAACCAAGTTACTTCCATCAGCCCAAGTAGCGCTAGCAGCTGCCGGTTGGACAGCCGCACGCGGCGCACGAACTCCGCCAGCAGCAGCAGGAAGTAGGGCGTGGCGTATACGTAGCGGCTCAAACTGACCAGCACGCCGCCCTTGGTGGCCAGCGTGACCAGCGTGATGCCTGCCACGTACGCCAACGAAAAGACAGCCGGCCGGGCCGAAGCGGGCAGCGGCCGGCGCCAGTGCCGGTATGCGAGCCAGCCTAGTCCCGCCGCGCAGCCCAGCCCAATGAGCAGGGCCGGGGCTTCGAAGCGGGTTTGAAACGACCCGCCCCAGTTGGCCAGGGGCAGGGCAGGCCAGCGCAAGCGGTTGTCCCAGAGGCGCTGGGCGGCAAAGAACACAAACCACCGTCCCGTGTACCAATAATGCACCACCACGCTGATGCCCAGGCCCAATAGCGTGGCGCCCGCTGCAGCCAGCGTAGGCCAAAGCCCGGCCCGCCGGTCCCGGTAAGCCAGCACAAACGTGGCCACCACCGCAGGCAGCATCACAAACGCCGCCGACCGGCTCGTGCAACTCAACACCAAGCCCAGGCAATACAGCCACAGCACGTTTTGGCGCAGCGCCACCAGCACCAACACCCCGCTGGCAAAGAATACGGCCTCGCTGTACGGCAGGACCATAAACAGCAACGAAGGCACGGTGAGCAACAAAGCCATTTGCCGCCGCGACCAGGCAAACTGCCAGGCCAGCACCGCGAAGCTGACAGCAAACAGCCCGAGGTTGAGCAGGCTTATGGTCACGGCCGATACGTTCAGCCAGCGCCACAGGAAAGGAAAAAGCGGAAAGAATGCCGTTCGCATCACGTCGTAGCCGTGCAGGCGGATGTGCAGGTAGTGCAGGGCGTCCCAGTGTCCAAAGGCGCCTTGCGTGAGGTGCCACGCGCTTGGGAAGGCCGCATCCAGGGCCAGCACCAGCAGCACCAGCGCGCTGCACCACGCCCCGGCTCCCACCAGGCATGGGGCAAAGGAAAGCGGAAAGCGAGCCTGCTCAACGCGGAGTGCCGGGGCCACGGCAGGAAAGAGAGCAAGCATGCTTGAGGCAGTAGATACGGGCAGATAGAAGGAAAGCAGCAAGCGGCCAGAGCAGTACCTCGCCTAAAACTCGTCACTATTTTGTGCCCAATTTCGCACTTTTACGGGCAAGTCTTCTCGGCTACCGCCCAGCTTGCCCATTTTGCGGCTCCACTCAGCTCAATCCTTCCCATGGACCTACTCCCGTATCGCGCCCTGGTGGGCGGCAGCACCCAAGGCATCGGCCGCGCAGTGGCCCAACTTTTGGCCGAGCACGGCTGCGCCATCACACTGCTGGCCCGCAACGAAGAGCGCCTGCGCGAGGTGGTGGCCGAGCTGCCCGCCCCCACCGGCCACGAGCACGATTATTTGGTGGCCGATTTCAACGACCCCGAGCACCTGGCCCAAGTAGTGCAGGATTACCTGGCCCAACACCCCACCGGCTTTCACATTCTGGTGAACAACACCGGCGGCCCTCCCGGCGGGCCCCTGCTCGAGGCGCCCGTGGCCGCCCTGCAGGCGGCCTTCCAGCAGCACGTGGTGTGCAACCACCTGCTGGCCCAGGCCGTGGTGCCAGCCATGCGGCAGGCGGGGTTTGGGCGCATCATCAACATCGTGAGCACCTCCGTGAAAATTCCGCTGCCGGGGCTTGGCGTAAGCAACACCATCCGCGGGGCGGTGGCGAGTTGGGCCAAAACCCTGGCCAATGAGCTGGGCTCGCACGGCATCACTGTCAACAACGTGCTGCCCGGTGCCACGCTCACCCAGCGGCACATTTCGCTGGTGGAGAAAAAAGCCGCCCAAACCGGCCAGTCGGCCGAGGCCGTCGAAGCCGAGATGCTCAAGCTCATCCCGGCCCGGCGCTTCGGCCTTCCCGAGGAAGTGGCCGCGGCCGTTGCCTTCCTGGCCTCCCCGGCCGCCGGCTACATCAACGGCACCAGCGTGCCAGTAGACGGCGGGCGCACAGGAAGCCTGTAGCGCGGCGCCCGATGCGGCAGCCGGCCACGAGAAGGAGGCTTTATTTGAACATCACGCTTTCGCTTTCTTCCGAGCTCCGCATTAAAACTACCTTTGTTTCTTTCCAGCTGCGCCCCGCGTTTTTCTTGTGGTAAAATTCGATACCCTTTCCATCGTTATCCCGGTTTACAACGAAGCCCGTACCATCCATCAGATTCTGGATTTGCTGCGCGAGCTGAAGCTGGTGAATAACATCGGCAAGGAAATCATCCTGGTCAACGACTGCTCCACCGACGGCTCCGGTGATACCATTCGGGCCTACGCCGCGCGCTACCCCGAAATGGGCCTGCGCCTGCTGGAGCACGCCGTGAACCAGGGGAAAGGGGCGGCCCTACACACGGGCATCCGCGAGGCCACCGGCGACTACGTCATCATTCAGGACGCCGACCTGGAGTACGACCCCGAGGAGTACAACCTGCTCATCAAACCCATTCTCAAAGGCTTTGCCGACGTCGTGTTTGGCTCGCGTTTTATGGGCGGCAACCCGCACCGCATCCTATTCTTCTGGCACAGCATCGGCAACTACTGGCTCACCCTGTTTTCGAACATGGTGACCGACCTGAACCTGACCGACATGGAGACCTGCTACAAGATGTTCCGGCGCGACATCATCCAGGGCCTGCAGCTGGAGGAAAAGCGTTTCGGCTTCGAGCCCGAGGTGACGGCCAAAGTGGCCCGCGTGCCCCACGTGCGCATCTACGAAGTGGGCATCAGCTACTATGGCCGCACCTACGCCGAGGGCAAAAAGATAGGCTGGCGCGACGGCTTCCGGGCCATCTACTGCATTCTCAAGTACGGGCTGCTGGGGCAGTAAGCAGCGCACGCGCTACCACCCGGCCTTGGGCGTCAGGGCTTCGGCCCGGATATCGTCGAGGTAGCAGGGCGAGCCGTTTTCGTTGAGCACAAATACTTTGAGCACATCGTCGGGCCGGGCATCGGCGGGTAGCGGCACGTCCAGCCACACGGGCGTCCACCGGTGGCTAATGCTGAGGGCATTCTGCAAGCGGGCATTTTCCCACTGCACGGTCTTGCCCTGGCGCTCCAGGCTCACCACCAGCTTCTGGCCCCAGGCGCCGTACTCGGAATTCACCATCACGCTGCCGCGCACCCACTGCCCGCCGTGGAGCTGGGCGTCGCGCAGCCGCACGTTGAGGGTGGGGCTGTAGGGGCGGGCCGGGTCGGTGCGGTATGATTGCCGGCTGTTGTAGCCCGCGTCGGCGGTGATGCCCGTTTCGGCAGCTACGGGTAGGTCATCTAGGGTGAGTCGCGCCAGTTCGCGGCGGGTGTAGGCCTCAATGCCACCCGGCAGGCGGTGCCTGGTGTCGAACAGGTTGAGCTGGTCCTGGGTGGGGCGCGGAGTGTCGAAAATGGCGGCGTAGTAGCGCCGGTTCATGTTCTCGCCGTCCATGATGCCGTTCATGTACTGCCAGTGCTGCACCAGATTCAGGTTCACGAGCAGCACGCAGGCGATGAGGGCCGCGCCGCGCAGGGCTGCCCGGCCGGGTTGGGGCTCGCCCAGCCAGGCCAGCAGGTAGGCCAGCGGCAAAGCCAGTGCGGCGTAGGACTGCACCAGCGCCCGCTGCCCAAAGCTGCCGCCGTACCACCAGATGTCCCAGGCCGATACCACCCACAGGTTCACCAGAAAATACACCAGCACCGGCACACCCACCGCCCGGTTGCGCCGCCAGAGCACGGCCAGGCCCAGCAGCGGCAGGGCCATAAGCGGCGTGTATATCAGCCAGCCCTTGCGAAAGCTGAACAGCACCTGCCAGGTATGCGGTTTCAGAAAGCTGAAGCCCTGTTCCTCGTAGCTGTACACGAAAAAGTGCCCACTGGCCCATTTCCAGTACAGCAGCTGGGGCAGCACGCCCAGCAGCCCAAAGCCGAGCAGCAGGGCCACGTCGCCCCAGCGCCCGCGCAGCAAGGCCAGCTTCTGGCGCGCCGCCGATACCGACGTCACGCCCCAGAGCACCGGCAGCAGCCCGGCCACCAGGTCCGACGGCCGCACAATCACCAGCAGCCCCAGCGTGAGGCCAATGGCCGCCGCCAGCCAGCGCTGCGGCCGCTCGTGCCAGCGCACCGTAAGCCAGAGCAGCACTGCATACAGCGTAAAGCCATAATTATGGGCCATGGCCCCGTCGATGGCCGAGTACTGCAGGTAGTTGGTACCCAGTACAATAAGCCCCAGCGTGATGGCCGCCACCGCATCGGAAACGTAGCGAAGCAGCACTCGCCGGAGCAGGCCCAGCGCCAGCAGCGAATACAGCAGGCTGCCAAAGGCAATGGCTATCTGGTACGGGGCCGAAAAGCCGTCCTGGGCATAGTGCCAGCGTCCGGCGGCCCAGTGGCCCAGCCAGAAGAAGGGCGTATTGAGCAGGGCCACGCCAATGGGGTACTTCATCACCATGGCGCCGTTCGGGCCATCGGGCGCCGGAAAGGCTTGGTAGAAAGACCCCGTGGGCTGGTACTCCCGCATGATGTCGGGGATAAAGGCCAGCCGCGACAAGTCGTGGTAGATGAACTGCGCCGGCAGGTACAGGTAGTGGCCCATGGCATCCCAGGTGAGGACGGCCGTGACGTTGTGTGTCTCAAAATAGGGCGCCCACAGCCGGACCTGCACCAGCAGCAGAAACAACACCAGGACCACAGCCAGCGAAAGCGGCGCACGAAGCTTCATGGAATTACGCAAAAACAGGCCCGCGGCTGTAGGCAGCCGCGGGCCAAAACCAGGGTGATGCAACGGCTGGCGCCCGCCGCGGCGCTATTCGAGGATGCTGATGCGAATGTCGTCGACGTAGATGGCCTGGGTGGCCATGCCGCGCCACAAAAACACTTTGAGGTGGTTGGCCGACGTGATGTTGTCGGGCAGTACCATGTCCTTGCTTACCTGCACCCAGGTGTTGTATTTCTTCACCACATCGGCCAGGCCAATGCCCTCCCCGCTAACGGCCTTGTTGCCCTGGGCCGGGTCGGTGATTTGGATGCCCAGCGAGCCGTTGCCCTTGGGGCTTTGCAGATAGACCCAAGCGCTGAGGCGAATTTTCTTGAACTTCTGGGGGCTAAGCTGGCCCAGCGCGTTCTCGTAAGTCAGGCTGAACTCGCGGGAGGGGTCGATGAAGATGGAATAGGTGCCGGAGTGGGCTTGCTCGCGGGAAAGCGCGGCGGGGTCGACGCCCCAGCCCGCCGTACTTTCGAAATCGTTCTCCGTGACCAGGGTGCCCTCGGAAGTATTCTTTTTGGTGTCGTCGCCGCAGGCCGCAACGGCGGTCGCAGTGGCGAACAAGGCCAGTAGAGTAGTGAATTTCATAAAAAGACAAGTGCTAAACAAGCCAAAGGTATACATGCGCTTGCAATGCCCGTCGTCGGCTGGAAATCATTTATTCGGGGGTGAAAACGGGCTCGGGAGCCGGGGCGTGCCGGGCCGCCCACCACGTCAGGAGCATTTCGGTGGCCAGCACCAGCACCACAAACGGCAGGAGCCAGGCGGTGCGGGCCTGCAGGCGGTCGAGCACGTTGGCCAGGGCGCCGGTGACCAGGGCATTGGCCCCGATGCCCAGGCCCAGCACTGTGAGGAGCAGGGCCGTGGGCGCGCCGGCCCAGCGGCGCACGGCGGGGCTGCTCAGGCCCAGCAGCCCTGCCAGTAGGGCCAGCACGTACGCCAGGTACACCCGCTCGTTGAGGCTGCTAAACGACAGCAGGTTATGATTTTGCATCGAGGACAGATACTCCTTGAGCTCGTAGGTGCGGAATTCGCCCACCTTCCAGTACGGATTGGTGTTTTCCCGAAAAGGCGTGAGTCCATCGCCCAGCCCCACGTGGGTGAGCTGGCGGAGCGTGGCCTGGGCCGTTTCTGATGCCAGGTAGGGATAGTAGCGCGGCGAGCGGGCTATTTTGCCGATGATGTGCTGGTACTCGGCGCGCGTGGCGTTCCAGCCGCCGGCCAGGTTCAGCGGGCTGTTGCCATCCCACATAAACGTAACGGCGTCGTTGGGCAGCTTGTCGCGGTAGGCGCACAGGGCGTAGTGGCCGGTGGCGCACTCGCGGTCGAGGAACCGCTCCAGAATACCGGACTCGTTGAGCCGAGCCATGAGAAACGCCGGCGAAGCGCGCGAAAGCGTGAAGCCCCCGCCGAAGGCCAGGTGCAACGTAGGCAGCACCAGCCACCCCGCCAGCACCACGGCCGTGGCCAGCTGCCAGTCGCGCCGGCGCAGCAAGCCCCGTGAAAACCACCCACCCCGCCATGCCCCCAAACCCAAGCCGAAAACGACCAGGCTAAAGGTGAGCAGGTTAGATGTGTGCATCAGGCCGGCCAGCAGCGCCAAGGCCAGCCAGGCGGCGCGCTCCAGGCCCGAGCGCGAGCGGCCGAGCAAGACCAGCGCCAGCGTCATCAGCCCAATCGGCGTGAAAATGTCGGGCATAAGCTGGCTGCTAAACCACGACACGCCCGTGGCCCAAACCCCCAGCGTGAGCAGGGCCAGCTGCGCCGCCGGGTGTGCGACCCGGGGCGCAAACTCGCGGATGTAGCGTAGTAGCAAACCGCCGAGTATCAGGCACTGAAAAAAGACCACGAACCACAGCGAAAAGCCCAGCGCGGCAGCCCGCGCAAACAGGCCGTAGGTAATGGGCCGGTCGTCGGGCACGGTGAAATTTAGGGCGCTGTTGAGGTAGGTGCCGGTGTCGGACGTGACCAGGGGAAAGCCGTTGTAGAGGCCCGCGTACAACAGTACCAGGCTGGCCAAGAGCAACCAAGGCAGACGGGACCAGCGGAAAGAAAAGGGCGAGGCCATGTGGTACAGAAAGAAGAAAACGCCAACGCTAGGCCGGCGCCTGGGCTACCGGCGCCGGCCGCCACCAGCTCCCGCCCACCGCCAGCACCAGAAAAGCCGAGGTGAACAGCGTGAGCGAAAACAGGTAGGCGTAAGGAATCTGCAGGAACAGGTAAAAAACCGTGAGGTAGAGCTGCAGCACTACCAGCGCCAGCAGGCGGTAGTCGAGGCGGTGGCGCAGGCGCCAGTACAGCGCCGCCCCGGCCAGCACGGTGGTGCCGCCGGCCAGCAAGTGGGTGCGCTGCAGCCAGGTAATCTTGTGGAGCAGGTCGCCAGGGGCATAGCTGTAAAACCAGGAAGCCATGCCCAGGCCGTTGAAAATATGGTCGGGGTTGCCTCCGGGGCCGTCGGAGCGGCTCCACTCGCCCACCGTGGCAATGCGGTATTCATTCAGGGCGTGGGTAAAAATGGTCCAGTCCTTCGACAGAAACGGCACCACGTACAGCCCCACGATGCCCAGCAAGGTTAGGCCCGCCACCACCAGCGAGTGCCGCCGGCCCACCTCCCGCCACAGCACCCAGAGATAAAACGGCACCCACAGCACCACCGAGTAGCGCGACAGCAAGCACAGCACCAGCGCTGCCGCCTGCGCCAGCGCCGAGCGTGACAATACGCTGGCTGCCAGCACGCAGTAATACGCAATGATGGTGGGCTCCAGCACCTGTGCGTAGATGAAGGGGTCGTGTTTAAGGATGTGCACCAGCACAAAAGCCGGCAGCAACGCCTTCAGCGCAAACTCCAGCCATCCGATGCGCTGCTGCGCCAGTGCCACCTGCCACGCCCCAAAGCCCAGCAGCAGCAGCAGGCCCAGGCTCCACCACCGGTAGTCGAGCCCCAGCTCGTCGGGCAGCACGTAGGGCAGCCACTGCAAAGGCAAATGGTTGGGAAATAACGGATAAGGCAGGTTGGTGATGTAGCGGTACACAACTTCCCCGCTCCGGAAGCGGCCCACGTAGTTCTGCACGATGGGAATGACGTCGGAATAGCGGACGTCAACGGGGCTGTTTACAATGTTGGGCGCCTGGTAGTAGAGTACCCAGGCGCCGCCCAGCAGCAAGGCCAGCCCTCCCCAGGCGAGGCGGGTGGCGGCTTGGGCTGGCGTAGGACCTGTAGTGGGAGCCGGCCGGTGCAAAAAGTGCAAAACCGCGAACACACTGAGTAGAAGCGCAGCCCCTGCCAGCAGCAGCGGCTGCACATAAGGGCTAAAATGCCCACGCAGGTCCGTAAACAGGCGCACCTGGGCCCAGAAGGCGGCATACGCCCCCAGTTGCCAGACAATGGGGCGAATGGACCGCCAGCGTGTTATCAAGGAAGGATTAAACACAGCGCGAAAGCTACCATTCCCGGGCTTTCACCCGAATGTCGTCGAGGTACACCGGGCCCGGGTTCGTGCCCCGTTTCAGGTACAGGCGCAGGTGCGTGCTGCCGGGCAGCCCCCCGGGCAGGTGGAAGATGTGCTGCACCCGCGTCCACCGCTTAAAGTCGCTGACTTGCGACAGCAGCGGCAGCTGCTCCGAGTAGAGCGGCGCGGTGCCGCCTTCCGCTACGGCCTCTACCTGCAAGGTGGCGTCCGCTTTATCATTGGGCAGGTACACCCAGGCTTCGACTTCCATGGCCTGTAGCGTGTGCACGCTGGCTTCGTACAGCGGCAGGTCGAACATGAGGCCCGTAGTGTGGGTCGAGTCCACGAGCACGGCGTAGCGGCCGGAGTGGGCATGGTCGCGGGTGAGGGTCGAGTGGTCGGCGCCGCCCCAGCCGGCCACGGCTTCAAAATCGTTGCGGGTCACGTCGTCGCCTATCCAAGTGCCATCGGCGGGGTCGTGGGAGCTACATGCCGTTCCTCCCGCCGCCAGCACCACCCAGCCCAACCCGGCGAGGACGGGAGCCAGCCCCTTTTTCTTAGACAGTAACAGGTAGCGCATTATTGGCAAGGGCAAGCGAAGATTGATAAGCCAGGGGAAGAGCCAGCTCAACTTCTGTAAAAAAGCAACAGGCGGACGGCAGGGCAAAGGTTAGGGCCATTGTTGAGGTCAAAGTACGGTACGAATGGGTCCGGTTGGGCTGGCCCCGCGGCCTTATGGCCCGGCCGGGGCCGCCAGCCAGGCCGAATCCGGGGTCAGGGTAGGGAAGTCGACGATATACAGCGGGTGCCAGACGGCCGGGCCCGGGGTTTTCAGCAGCCGGAGCTGCAGCCGGTACGCGCCCGGGGGCAGCCACTCCGGCCAGTGCGGGCGCCACGGCTGGCCCGCCGGCGCGGTGCCCGCCAGCAGCACCCGCCCGCACTCGTCGGTGAGGGCCCAGGCCAAGTCGGCCGTTCCGCCAAAGTTGAGCTGGGTGGCGGGGGCCTCGCGCAGCCGCGGCACCAGCCACGGGGTGCGCCAGCCCGTGGTCGTGGGCAGGGCCTGCCAGCCGCTGCAGGGCGGGTTGTGGTTGTCGGTGAGGTTGAGCCGAAGGCGGCCGAGCGAGTCGGGTGCCAGCGTCCAGGTTTGCACGCCGGGCGGCGGCACGTAGCCCCGGGGCTCCCACCGGGGCATGGCCCCGTAGCCCACCGGCGGCTGGCGGTAGTCGCCCACCGCAAAGCTGAACGCCGGCGGGTGGCGCGGCTGCCACACCCGGATGTAGTCGACGGCCATCGTGTCGTGCGCGGGCGACGCCCAGTTCCACATGGCCAGGTTCACAATCAGGTTGAGCGGGCAGCCCAACGTACGGAAGCGGGTTTCGCGCCGAATGGGCACGCCGTCGAAGTAAAACGTGAGCTGGCCCGGCTCCCAGCGCAGGGTATAGGTATGGAAAAGGCTGGAAAAATGCCCCGGCACGGTGGAGTAAAAAAGGCATTGGCAGGCCTGTGCCTGCGCCAGGGCCGGCCGCCAGTAGCCGTTGGCATGGGCCACGGCGTTGTTGCCGAAGCCACCGTCGGCGGCTTCCATAATATCGAATTCGTCGTGCCCGGCCAGCCAGAACGCCGGAAACGCCCCGTAGCCCTTGGGCAGCCGGCAACGGATTTCAAACATGCCGTAGCCGAAGCCGCCCGGCGTGGGCGGGCACGGCGCCAGCCGCAGCGAGTCGAGCCCCGGCAGCAGGCTGTGCAGCATGCCCGCCGTGTAGCGCAGCTGCCGCACCTCTTGGCCCAGCTGGTAGCGCCGGGGCTGCGCCAGCCGGGTGGCCGTGAGGTACAGCAGCCCGCCGCGGGTGTGCACCTCCGTGCCCGTGTAGTACTCGGTTTCAGCATTGCCCACAATGTTGCGACCCCACGGGTAGGCAAAGCCCCAGCGCGGCGCCAGCAGGGTGCTGTCGCCGTCCTGGTTGAATTCCTCGGCCCACAGCATCTTGTAATCGGCGTAGTTGGGCGGTGGGCCCTGGGCACGGGCCGGGGCCGCCCCGCTGGCGAGCAAGGCCACCAGCAGCCAGAGCCTGGCCCAGCGTTGCCAGCGGCTCAGGTACGTAAAGGAAGCCGCCGTTACCATCGCAACCGGAACACCGAATGCACGCGCCGGCCATCGGCCCGGATTTGGTATACTTCGTTGGGGTAGGGGTACGGCTCGGGGTGCCAGCGGTAGTTGGTGATGAAGTAGTCGGCGGCCTCGGGGCTGTATACTATCACCAGCCGCTCGCGCAGGGCGCTGGGCAGCATTTCGCGGGCCATGGCCGTGGGGTTGGGCGGCGGCGCATACACGGCAATGGACGGCCGCGGGTCGTGGGTGGCAATGTACTTCAGGTCCTGCTGATAGCCCAGGCCCCAGTAATCCATCTCGAACCGCTCGGCCACGTGGCGGCCGGCCAGCAGGTTAAAGTACACGTTCTGGAAGGGATGGTCGCGCACCATTTGCACGGCCACTGCCAGCATCCCGAAGGCGGTGGCGGCGCGCACGGCCTGGGGCCAGTAGGCCCAGCGGGGCCGCCAGTGCGCGGCGGCTACCCACCCGCGCAGGGCCAGCAACAGAAAGGGTGGATAAACAAAATAGAGCTGCCGCCAGCCATCGTAAAGCACCGAGTGCAGCACAATGACGGCCAGCAGCGGGCCCAGGCACAGCGCCAGAAACAGGACGTCCTGCATCTGCTCCTCGCTGGCCCACAGGCGCCAGCGCTGGCGCACCATCGCGCGGATAACCAGCCCAATGCCCAGCAGGCCCATGCCCAGGTACAGCAGCGGCGTGGTGATGGCAATCCAGACCAGGGCGTAGTGCCAGGGCAGGTCCGTGGCCAGCGTCATGTTGCCCATATACAGCACCGAGCCGCCCCACCGGAAAGCACTCATGTTGTGGAACGCCGCCAAGAAGTTCTCGAGCGGGTTGGACCACAAATACGGCCAGAACAACACCACCAGGCCGCTCGTTAGCACGCCGTACGCAACGCCGGCCCCCAGCACGCGCGGCCATTTCAGTTCACCGAGCAGGCCGCGCCAGGCCAGCATGCCCACCGTGGCCAGGGGCAGCAGCACGCCCATGATGCGCACGTCGATGGTGATGGCGCAGGCCAGCGCGTGCCAAATGACGCGGCCCGCGGTGGGCCGCCGCAGCAGCCTCACGCCGGTGTTGGTGGCGATGACGAACAAGGCCATAAACACAGCGTCCTTGTCGTTGTAGAAAAAGTCGGCGAAGAGCCGGGGCGAGAGCAGCAGCCACAGCGCCGCCAGCAGCCCAACTCGCCAATCGCGAAAACGCCGTGCCGCGAGCTGGTACATGGCAATGAGCCCCCCGAAACACACCAGAAACGTGCACAAATGGCGCAACTGAAACTTATGGCGGATGTCGTTGTAGCCCAACAGCCGCTCCAGAAACGACACCGGCGTTTCGAAGGCCACCCCGTAATCGCAGTCGTAATACTGCATCAGCGGCGTCTGGTAGCGGTCAAACTCATGGTCGGCCGCTACCCAGGCCGGCGCGATTTGTTGGGCCACGTGCTTGAGCGAGACCATGCCGGTGTCGCGCTGCTGATTTTCGTCAATCGAAAACCCGTAGTCGCGATAAAGCAGCAAGCCCATCACCAGCACCGCCGCAAAAAAGGCGGGCACCACCCACCGTTGGAGAGGAGAAGAACGGGGAAAGTCAAGCATGAAGTTGATAGAAAGCAAGCCGGAAGTTGGCGATGGTGAGCTGCTTTTTAGAAGGTTCGGGCTAAAAAGGAATCAGCGCCGCGGGAAGGCAGGATGCGGTGCCGGTAACCAAGGCCCAAAGCAAGCAGCACGTGTTGGCTTTATTCGACGGCGGACAAGGGGTCGTTGGTGATTATTGCAGCGGGTCGGGCCATGGCTTCGCGCGTGCCGCGCAAGGCGTTGTCGTAGTGGCCCTGCTGCGCGCGGCGGCGCAGTTGCCGCAGCTCGCGAAACCCATCGAGGCCGTTAAGCAAGCCCACCTTGCTGCCGGTGGCGTCGTTCCAGCGCACCGGCTGCTCGCAAAGGCGCAGCCCGGCGCGGTGGGCGAGGTACAACAGCTCCACGTCGAAGCCAAACCGGTCGAGGGTGGCGCCGGCTACGATGGGGCGGCACACCCCCAGCCGGAAGGCTTTGAAGCCGCACTGCGTATCCGCGTAAGGCAGCCCGGTGGCCAGCCGCATTACCAGATTGAAAAACCGGCCGCTTTGCTCCCGCAGCCACGGCTGGTGCACCCCAATGAGGCTGCGGTCCAGGGCCCGGGACCCAAATACCACGTCGAACGTCCCCGCCAGAATCGGCGTCAGCAACAAGGGCAAGTCCGTAACCGGCGTCGACAAGTCGGCATCGGAGAATAGCGCCACGGTACCCTCGGCGGCCAGCAAGCCCTGGCGAACGGCGTAGCCTTTGCCCCGATTGGGCGAATAGCTGACCAGCCGGCAGGGGATGTGAAAGGCGTGGGAAGCAATGATGTCCTCCACAACCCGGGCCGTGCCATCGGTCGAGCCGTCGTCGACGATGATTACCTCGCTGCTGTAAGGCTGCGTCTGGAGGTAGGCGAGCACCTGTTTCAGGGTGCTGCCTATCCGGGCGGCCTCGTTGTAAGCTGGGATGACGAAGGAGAGAACGTGCAAAGGGAAGAGGAATTAATCGGCGACTAACGGCGAGGAAGTTCAGGCCGTGAAAATACTGGGCTGAAATTATCCAAAGATGAACCGGAGTTCGCTCCTGCGACGCTTAAATTCTGCCCTCGGCCACGCACGTGACGCCGAAGAGCTTATTGGCCGTAGTTAGCTTCATTTCGGCGCTGGTAAGGCCCAGCAGCACGCGGTTGACGACCGGCAAAGCCGGCCGCATGTTGGAGGCGGCGTCTTGCTGCCGGAGGTTGCTTAGTTGCCGCACGGCCCATATCAGCGGAAACAAGCTGCCGTACAGGTAGTAGTTTTTGATGCTGCGAAAGTTGGCCTTGGCCAGTACGCCGCGCAGCATCGGGATGCGGTAGCGGCGGTAGTGGCCCAGGAATACGTCGTGCCCGCTCCACAGCGAGCGGAACGCGGGCACGGTGATAAAGAAATGATTCTCTTCTCCGACGCAGGCTTGCTTAATGGATTGCAGCATGGCCAAGTCGTCGGGAAGGTGTTCGAGCACGTCCATCAGCAGCACCAAGCCATGTTCGATGACGGGCGGAATGGCCAAAACCTTTTCGACTTTCTGCCCTTGGGTAGCCGCTATTTCAGCAGCTGAATACCCGATGTCGACCAGGTACACCTTGGCAATGGCTGCTCCGTAGTGCTTTTCCAGCTCAAGGGCAAAAAAGCCCGAGCCGGCCCCAACGTCTACAATGGTCAACGGATTGCCCCGCCTCACCAGCTGCTTGGCGTAATTAAACAAAGGCAGCTTTTTGCTTTGGTAATACCAGTGGACGTCGGGATTGACGCCGTTTTCCAATTCTTTTAAATCCATAGGAGTCGTGACAAGCGCGTAAACTTAGTGCCTTTTGCCGCAGCCAACTAGCGGGTAGCTGCCAAACCCTGTTTTGGCGCAGGAGCAGGCTGCCATGATGGCGTAACGGCCCTGGCTACCGTCTTCTTGGGGCCTGCCAAATGCACGGCCCGTTCGTTCTGGGTTGCCCGCCCGTGCTTGCTTTCCCAAGTACATTGCAAAACCAAGGGAAAGGGGGGCTTCTGCCCAGGGCCTGCTTTTCTAGGTGCTGCCTTTTGTTTATTACCCATGCTACTCATCCAGAACTACCTCAACGGCCAGCTCGTCCCGCCCCTGGCCGGCCGCTACCTCGACAACATCGAGCCCGCCACCGGCCAGGTCTACGGCCAGCTGCCCGACTCCGGCCCCGATGACGTAGCCGCCGCTGTGGCTGCCGCCGAAGCCGCCCTGCCCGCCTGGCGCGCCTTGCCCGCCGAGGAGCGCGGCCGCATGCTGGTCAAAATCGCCGACCTGATAGACGCCAACCTGGAGCGCCTGGCTCAAGCCGAAAGCCAGGACAACGGCAAGCCCCTGAGCCTGGCCCGCGTGATGGACATCCCCCGCGCCGCCTCCAACTTTCACTTTTTCGGCACCGCCGCCGAGCATTTTGCCACCGAGGCGCACATGCAGGAGGGCATTGCCCTTAACTACACCGTGCGCCATCCCATCGGCGTGGTGGGCTGCATCTCGCCCTGGAACCTGCCGCTGTACCTGTTCACCTGGAAGATAGCGCCGGCCCTGGCCGTGGGCTGCTGCGTGGTGGCCAAGCCGTCGGAAATCACGCCGGCCACGGCCTTTTTGCTAAGCGAGTTGTGCATGGAAGCCGGTCTGCCGCCGGGCGTGCTCAATATTATCCACGGCACCGGGCCGGGCTGCGGGCAGGCCATTGTGGAGCATCCGGGCATCAAGGCCATCAGCTTCACGGGGGGCACGGCCACGGGGCGGCACCTGGCCCGCACGGCCGCGCCCATGTTCAAGAAGCTGAGCCTGGAGCTGGGCGGCAAAAACCCCAACCTCGTGTTTGCCGACTGCGACCTGGCCGCGGCCGTGGCCACCAGCATCCGGAGCAGCTTCGCCAATCAGGGCCAGATTTGCCTGTGCGGCTCCCGGATTTTTATTGAGCGGCCCGTGTACGAGGCCTTCAAAACCGAGTTTCTCCAGCAGCTCCAGGCCCAAAAGATTGGCGACCCGCTTGCGGCCGACACCAAACAAGGGGCCTTGGTGAGCCAAGCACACTTGCACAAAGTATTGGGCTACATTGAGCTGGCCCACGAAGAAGGCGGCCGCCTTCTGGCCGGAGGCAAGCGCGTGACGGTACCCGGCCGCTGCGCCGAGGGCTATTTCCTGGAGCCCACCGTCTTTGAAAACCTGCCCCACGACTGCCGCACCAACCAAGAAGAAATTTTTGGGCCGGTTGTCACCCTCACGCCGTTCGATACCGAAGAAGAAGTTATTGCCTGGGCCAACAGCACCGATTACGGCCTGTCGGCCACCATCTGGACCACCAACCTCACCCGGGCCCACCGCGTGGCCCAAGCCCTGCACAGCGGCATCGTGTGGGTGAATACCTGGCTGCACCGCGACCTGCGCACGCCCTTCGGCGGCATGAAAAATTCCGGCGTCGGCCGTGAAGGCGGTTTGGAGGCCTTGCGGTTTTTCACGGAGGCCCAGAACGTGTGCGTGAAGTTTTAGCTCAATAAACGGCAGGATTAAAGACCCACCCCTGCGTACACTTCTGTTAGTGGTACCTGGCAGCCAATGCTGCTCAAATCAAGCACTGCGCTTAAGTCCCGGGTTTCGGTGAGTACCCAGCGGCCCAGTTCGTCCCGGGTATAGAGCTCCGCGTGAATGGACTGGGACGCCAGAATCAGGTATTGTTGAAGGCTCGGGATTTGGCGGTAAAACATGAACTTTTCCCCCCGGTCGTTATTGGCCGTTGATGGGGAAAGGACCTCCACCAGCAGCGTGGGATTCAGCAACGTATCAAAGGTTTTCTCTTCGTTGAATGCTGGCGGGCCGCATACCACCGTCAGGTCGGGGTACACATAGGCGCTGCCGCTCAGAATCTGCAGGCGCTGGTCGCTGCCTACCACGGTGCAGCTTTTTCCTCGCAGCTGGCTGTAGAGTTCTCCCGTCAAATTCGCGCAAATGAGGTTGTGTACGTAACCGGCGCCCGCCATGGCGCGGATTTCGCCGTCAAAATACTCGTGCTTCTGCTCGGCCTCCCGCTCCAGCCGCAGGTATTCGGCGGGCGAAATGGAGGCGGTGGGTTCGGTTTGGAAAACAGACTGGCCCATAATGCAAGCGGAATAAGGGGTTTACCCAAAAGTACGAAGCCAACCCCGTCCGTCGTCTTACCTTTGCGGGCTGAAACTAGCGTTTGCCCCGAATGCCCCATCCCGCTGCTGATTACTATGCCCATCCCACCGCCGTCCTCGACGAGGGCTGCCAGATAGGCGCCGGGAGCCGCATTTGGCATTTCAGCCACGTCTGCGCCGGCGCCGACATCGGGGAGCAGTGCAATTTGGGTCAGAATGTATTTGTGGCCGATGGCGTGACCCTGGGCCGCAACGTGAAGGTGCAGAACAACGTGAGCCTCTACGGCGGCGTTGTCTGCGAAGATGACGTCTTTCTGGGCCCCTCGGTGGTGTTTACCAACGTGAAAAACCCGCGCAGCGCCGTGCCGCGCAAAGGCGCCGGGCAGTACCAAACCACCTATCTGGAGCAAGGTGTGACCGTGGGAGCCAACGCTACCATCGTTTGTGGCGTAAGGTTGGGGCGCTATGCGTTTGTGGGAGCGGGCAGCGTCGTCACGCACGACGTTCCAGCTTATGCGCTCGTATACGGCACCCCCGCCCGGCCGCAAGGCTGGATGAGTGCCTACGGCCACCGCCTGGCCTTCGATGCCAACCGCCGGGCTACCTGCCCCGAAAGTGGCGAACAGTACGAGTTGAGCGCCACCGCCGAAGCGGTGCGCCCGCTCCCGAAAAACGAAAAAAGAACCTCGAAAAATTAACTACGTGTACGACCAACTATTGCGCAAAGAGGCCACGCTGGCCGTCATCGGCCTCGGCTACGTGGGCTTGCCCATCGCCCTCGAATTCGCGAAACAACTCAAGGTCATTGGCTTTGACATCAACGCCACCCGGGTAGAACAGATGAAGCAGGGCATTGACCCGAGCGGTGAACTGGAAAAAAAGGATTTTGAAGGCTGCGACATCACCTTCACCGATTCGCTGGAAGTGCTGCGCCAGGCCCAGTTTTACATCGTGGCCGTTCCCACGCCCATCGACGAGCACGCCCAGCCCGACCTCAAGCCGCTGCTCGGCGCCTCGTCGTCGGTGGGTAAGGTGCTGAAAAAGGGCGACTACGTGGTGTTTGAAAGCACCGTGTACCCCGGCTGCACCGAAGAGGACTGCATTCCTGTAATGGAGCGCCATTCGGGCCTGAAATTCCCCAACGACTTCAAAGTGGGCTACTCGCCCGAGCGCATCAACCCCGGCGACAAGGAGCACACGCTGCGCCGCATTGTGAAGGTGGTATCCGGCAACGACCAGGAAGCCCTCGACACCATCGCCAAAGTGTACGAGCTGGTAGTAGACGCCGGCGTGCACCGCGCCAGCAGCATCCGCGTGGCCGAGGCCGCCAAAATCATCGAAAACACCCAGCGCGACGTCAACATTGCGCTGATGAATGAGCTGTCGATGATTTTCGACCGCATGAGCATCAACACCTACGAGGTGCTGGAGGCGGCCGGCACGAAGTGGAACTTCCTGCGGTTTTCGCCCGGCTTGGTAGGCGGGCACTGCATCGGCGTCGACCCGTACTACCTCACCTACAAGGCCAAAGAGTTGGGCTACGACGCCAAGGTCATCCTGAGCGGCCGCACCACCAACGACAACATGGGAGCCTACATCGCCCGCAAAACGGTGCAGATGATGATTAAAAAAGGCAAGGACGTGGCCAAGAGCCGCGTGCTTGTGATGGGCGCCACCTTCAAGGAAAACGTGGAAGATATCCGCAACTCCAAAGTGGCCGACGTCATCCAGGAGTTGAAGAATTTCTCGGTGAACGTGGACATCGTGGACCCGCACGCCGACTCCAACGAGTTGCACCACGAATACGGCTTCCGCCTTACCCACAACGACGACGTGCGCTCGGACTACGACGCCGTTATCGTGGCCGTAAGCCATCTGCCCTACGCCTCCAAGGACGAAGCCTATTTCCAGTCTATCACCTCGGACAACGCTGTGCTGGTCGACATCAAAGGCCTGTACCGCGGCAAAATGAAGGATATCCAGTACTGGAGCCTGTAAATCAACCCGAAAGATGCTATGTGGACTTGGCTCCGCAGGGTCTAGTCCCTTAACTTATGACGACATCACGCACCAAAATTCTCGTTACTGGCGGGGCCGGCTACATCGGCTCCCACGCCGTAGTCGAGTTGTACCAGGCAGGTTATCAGCCCGTCATTGTTGATAACTTCAGTAATTCGCAGGAGTCGGCGCTGGCCGGCATCGAATCCATCCTGGGAACGACGGTGCCCATCTACCGCATCGACTGCGCGGATGAAGCCGCCCTGCGCGGAGTGTTCGCGGCCGAGCCCAACATTGCCGGGGTCATTCACTTTGCGGCCTTCAAGGCCGTGGGCGAATCGGTGCAGAAGCCGCTGGCCTATTTCAAAAACAACGTGGGCTCCCTGCTTGCCCTGCTGGCGGTAATGCCCGAATTCGGGGTCGAGAATCTGGTATTCTCCTCGTCCTGTACCGTATACGGCATCCCCGATGCGCTGCCCGTGACGGAGGCCACGCCCACCAAGCCCGCCTCCTCGCCTTATGGCCGCACCAAGCAGATGTGCGAAGACATTGTGCACGATGTCGCGGCTGCTCCGGACAACAAGCTGCGCACTATCTTGCTGCGCTACTTCAACCCCATTGGCGCGCACGAGTCAGCCAAGATTGGCGAACTGCCCTTGGGGGTGCCCAATAATCTGGTACCGTTTATCACCCAGACGGCCGCTGGCATCCGGGAGAAGCTGACCATCTTCGGCAACGACTACGACACCCCCGACGGCACCAACATTCGCGACTACATCCACGTGGTGGATTTGGCGAAATCGCACGTGGTGGCGGTGCAGCGGCTATTAGACCACAAAGCCACCGACACGGTGGAGACATTCAACGTGGGCACGGGCCACGGCAACTCGGTACTGGAGGTTGTGCAGACCTTTGAGCGGGTTACCGGGCAGAAGCTCAACTACAGCATTGGCCCCCGCCGGCCTGGCGACGTGCCGGCCATCTACGCCGATGCCACCAAGGCTGCCGAAGTATTGGGCTTCCGCACCGAGACCTCACTGGCGGATTCGTTGGCCAGCGCCTGGAAGTGGCAGCAGACACTAGCCAAGTAAATAATTAAAAAAGCCCGTCATGCTGAGCGCAGCCGAAGCATCTCTACCTCAATACTAATCCAATCGACGGAAATAGTTGCGTGGTAGAGATGTTTCGGCTGCGCTCAGCATGACAAACCATTTAAACACATGAAAATCCTTATCACCGGCGGCGCCGGTTTCATCGGCTCTCACGTCGTTCGGTTGTTCGTTACCAAGTATCCCGACTACCAGATTCTTAACCTCGACGCCTTGACTTACGCTGGCAACTTGGAGAACCTGCGCGATATCGAAGGCGCTGCTAATTACCGTTTTATCAAAGGCGATATTGCCGAACAAGCGTTTGTCGACCAGCTATTTGCCAATGAAGAGCCAGACGCCGTGATTCACTTGGCGGCTGAGTCGCACGTGGACCGAAGCATCACCGACCCGATGGCCTTTGTGAAAACCAACGTCATTGGCACGGTGAACCTGCTGAACGCGGCCCGGAACCTCTGGCAGCCCGGCGGCTACGACGGCCACGTGTTCTACCACGTGAGTACCGACGAAGTGTACGGCTCGCTGGATTTCGGCCCCGAGATGTTCACCGAGGAAACGGCTTACGACCCCCGTTCGCCTTACTCAGCCTCCAAAGCCAGCTCCGACCACTTCGTGCGCGCCTGGCACCACACCTACGGCATGCCCATTAAGTTGAGCAACTGCTCGAACAACTACGGCCCCAATCACTTCCCCGAGAAGTTGATTCCGCTGGCTATTCACCGCCTGCGCACTGGCCAGCCGGTGCCCGTGTACGGCAAAGGTGAGAACGTGCGCGACTGGCTGTTCGTGAAAGACCACGCTACAGCCATCGACGCGGTATTTCACAAGGGCAAAAACGGCGATACGTACAATATCGGCGGCGTGAACGAGTGGCAGAACCTGAAACTCATTGAGCTGCTCTGCGACGTGGTGGACCAGAAAACCGGCCAGGCGCTAGGTACTTCGCGCAAGCTCATCAAGTTTGTGACTGACCGCGCGGGCCACGACATGCGCTACGCCATCGACTCATCCAAAATCATGAATGAGCTGAGCTGGAAACCGAGCGTGACCTTCGAGCAAGGACTGGCGCAAACCGTGGATTGGTACCTGGCCAACGAGGAGTGGCTGAACAGTGTGACCAGTGGTGCGTATCAGGAGTATAACCAGAAGCAGTACGCGGGGCGGTAACGCTTCAGTTAACAGTTATCAGTGAGCAATGAACAGTTTCGTTCGATAGCCTGCTGAATAACTGTTCACTGCTCACTGATAACTGTTAACTGACCTTATGTACGAAACCCCATTTCACGAGCAGCCGCTCGATAACCTTACTTTTCTGGTCACCGGTGGTGCGGGCTTTATCGGTTCCAATATCGTGGAGTACTTGCTGAAGTACGGCGTTAAAAAGGTGCGTACGCTGGACAACTACTCCAACGGCTTCCGCAAGAATCTAGCGCTGTTTGCCGGCAACCCAGCCCTGGAAATCATGGACGGTGACATCCGCGATGCGGCGGTTTGCGCCGCCGCCTGCGCCGGAGTCGATGTGGTGCTGCACGAGGCCGCCCTCGGCTCGGTGCCCCGCTCCATCAAAGACCCAGTGCTGACCAACGACGTGAACGTGGGAGGTTTTGTCCAGATGCTCACGGCGGCCAAAGATGCCGGCGTGAAGCGCTTCGTATATGCCGCCTCGTCCTCGACTTATGGCGACCACCCCGGCCTGCCCAAAGTGGAAGACCGGATTGGTAAGCCACTTTCGCCTTACGCCGTCACGAAGTACGCCAACGAGCTGTACGCTGACGTGTTTGCCCGCACTTACGGCATGGAAATCGTTGGCCTGCGTTACTTCAATATCTTCGGTCCGCGCCAAGACCCGGGTGGGGCCTACGCGGCGGTGATTCCGTTGTTCATCGACGCCATCCTGCAAAACCAGCCGCCTACGCTCAACGGCGACGGCGGCCAGACCCGCGACTTCACCTTCGTGGAAAACTGCGTGCAAGCCAACATCCGGGCCGCGCTGGTGCAAAAGCCTGAGGCTCTGGGCCAGGTTTACAACATTGCAGTAGGCGACCGAACTTCATTGGTGGAGATGTACGACATCCTGCGTGAAGAAGCTGGCTCTGACCTGGCGCCCAAGTTTGGCCCTGACCGGGCTGGTGACATCCGCGACTCTCTGGCTGATATCTCCAAGGCCAATAACTTGCTGGGTTACGAGCCGCAGATTCGCATTCGCGAAGGCCTGCGCCAGACCCTAGAGTGGTTTAAGGCCAACCAGGAGTTTATCGCTGAGCGCAACTAATCGCGCAAAGCCTTTGCGAAGCTTAAAAGTAAGTTTCGCAAAGGCTTTGTGGGCAAGACATTGCGAAACCTAATTTTTTAAACTTAGCGAAACCTCGCGCTCATGAAGGGAATTATTCTCGCCGGCGGCTCCGGCACCCGTTTGCACCCGCTCACGCTCGCCGTGAGCAAGCAGCTCATGCCGGTGTACGACAAGCCGATGATTTACTACCCACTGTCGATTCTGCTGATGGCGGGCATTCGAGAAGTGCTGATTATCACCACACCCCACGACCAGGCGCAATTTCAAAAGCTGCTCGGCGACGGCAAGAACCTAGGCTGCGATTTCCAATATGCGGTGCAGGAGGTGCCCAACGGCCTAGCTCAGGCCTTCGTAATTGGCGCCGATTTTATTGGGGATGATAAAGTAGCCCTGGTGCTTGGCGACAACATCTTTTATGGCGCGGGCCTGGAGGAACTGCTGAAATCCAACAGCGACCCAACCGGCGGCGTGGTGTTTGCCTACCACGTGCTCGACCCCGAGCGCTACGGCGTGGTGGAGTTCGACGGCGATAAGAAAGCGTTGAGCATCGAGGAGAAGCCTGCCCAGCCCAAGAGCAATTACGCGGTGCCCGGCTTGTATTTCTATGACAACGACGTCATTGAAATCGCCAAAAACCTGGAGATGAGCCCGCGTGGCGAATACGAAATTACCGACGTGAACCGCGAGTACCTGCGGCGCGGCACGCTGAAAGTAGGCATTCTCGGCCGCGGCACGGCCTGGCTCGATACCGGTACGTTTGAAAGCCTGATGCAGGCTGGCGAGTTTGTGCGCGTGATTGAGCAGCGCCAGGGGCTGAAGGTGGGCGCTATTGAAGAAATTGCCTATCGGCAGGGCTTCATCGACGCCGACCAACTGCGGGCCATTGCAGCGCCGCTGCGCAAAAGCGGCTACGGTGATTACCTGATGCACCTGCCCGAGCAGTTGGTGATGGCCGAGTAAGAAAAGCTTCTAAAACAGAAACGCCCCGCAGCATTGTTGCGGGGTGTTTCTGCTATTAGGCAGCTGATATAGTGCCATCCTTCCGGCGAATTGCGGCGGCTGCCGGTCTGGATTGCTGATTAGCATGGGTAGAAAGCTGAGCTAAAAACCGGTCTTGGTAGGACGTACCTTGCGGCTCACTCTTAATAGGGCTGACCGGGCGAATGCTTTCATTTTGAGGCAACTTTTTCGGCGTTGTCGCCCGTGTGAAACATTACCCATTCATCGAAAATTCGCTCTTTCATGGCCAAAGCCAGAACTGTATTTTTCTGCCAATCCTGCGGTGCCCAATCGGCAAAATGGATAGGCCGCTGCCCCGCGTGCGGCGAGTGGAACACCTACGTGGAGGAAGTGGTGCAGAAGGAAACCGTGGCCACTACCACGGGCCAGTGGAAGCCCGCCAGCACCGTGCCCGGCGGCAACCTTACCAAGGCCGCGAAGTCGGTGCCCCTCGGCGACATCCTGGCCGAGGACGAGCCCCGCATCATCACGCCAGATGGCGAGCTAAACCGAGTGCTGGGCGGTGGCCTGGTGCCCGGCTCCATTGTGCTCATTGGCGGCGAGCCCGGCATTGGCAAGAGCACGCTGATGCTGCAAATTGCCCTGAGCCTGCGCAAGATGAAGGTGCTCTACGTGAGCGGCGAGGAAAGCGAAGCGCAGATAAAAATGCGGGCCGAGCGCATGGCCGACGGCCAACACCCTGGCTGCTACATTCTCACGGAAACCAACACCCAGAATATCTTCCGGCAGATTGACCAAGTCCAGCCCAATATTCTGGTCATCGACTCCATCCAGACCATGCATTCCACGCTGGTGGAGAGCGGCGCGGGCAGCGTGAGCCAAGTGCGCGAGTGCACCGCCGAGTTTCTGAAATTTGCCAAGGAAACCAGCACGCCGGTGCTGCTCATCGGCCACATCACCAAGGACGGCAGCATTGCCGGCCCGAAGATATTGGAGCACATGGTGGACACCGTGCTGCAGTTTGAGGGCGACCGGCACATGAGCTACCGCATTCTGCGCACCACCAAAAACCGCTTCGGCAGCACCTCGGAGCTGGGCATTTACGAGATGCAGGGCGACGGCCTGCGGCAGGTGAGCAACCCGTCGGAAATCCTGCTTTCGCAACGCGCCGAGAGCTTGAGCGGCATGGCCATTGGGGCTACGCTTGAGGGCAACCGCCCGCTGCTGGTGGAGGTGCAGGCCCTCGTCACGCCCGCCACCTACGGCACGCCGCAGCGCAGCAGCACCGGCTTCGACAGCAAGCGCCTGCAAATGCTCCTGGCTGTGCTGGAGAAGCGCGCCGGCCTGCGGCTGGGCCAGCACGACGTGTTCCTGAACATTGCCGGCGGGCTGCGCCTCGACGACCCGGCGCTGGACATGGCCGTGTGCGCGGCGGTGGTGTCTTCGCTGAACGACCTGCCCATTCCCGGCGATGTGTGCCTGGCCGCCGAGGTTGGGCTGAGCGGCGAAATCCGCGCTGTGTCGCGCCTTGACCAGCGCCTGGCCGAAGCCGAGAAATTAGGATTCCGGGAAATGTACGTTTCGCACTTCAACGGTAAAGGGTTGGACCTGGCGCGGTTTGGATTAAAAGTGCAAGCCGTTAGCCGGCTCGATGAGGTACTGAACGGCTTGTTCGGCTAAGGGAAAAGGGTGCTGATAATCAGCCTCTGGCTGCGGCGGTAAGCAACCGCCAAAACTGGCCCAGGCACGGCCGCTAATAAATGACAAATGCCAGATTTGTATTTTATAAATCGAAAAGCCTTATCTTCGGATTGCTGATATGCTTTTACCGCGAATTCATAGATAAGGCCGGTAATCGTTGTATTTTTTTTGGTTGGTTTTTGGCGTTCCGTGGTGGTCGTCGGCCGCTAGTTTTTCGTGATATGATGTCATCCTTTGTCACCTGTGTGCGCTGCCTGCTGGGCACGGCGCTGCTGCTGGCGCCGGTGCTGAGCCATGGGCAGAGCAAGCCTGCTCCAGCGGCGGTTCCCGCACAGAAGAAGCCGGCGCCGGTTGCCAGCCCGGCGCCGAGCAAGGCCGTTCCCGCGATAAGTGTGGTTCCCGGTAAGGCGGCTCCCGCCCCGGCAGCTGTACAAGGCAAGCCCGCTCCGGCAGCGGCCGCAGCCGCAGTACCAACCAAACCGGCAGTAGCTCCGGCGCCGCCTGTACCAACAGGCAAGGCAATCCTCACGGGCCGCGTGAGCGGACCTACCACCGATACCGTGGCCGTTTCGCTGCGGGAAAACCCGCTCGACCCCAAGGAGAAGCTGATTCGGACGGCCGTAAACGAAAAAGGCGAGTTTAAGCTGGTGGTGCCGGTAAGCGGCGCAACCAAAGCCGACCTGGTGTACGGCGACGACGTGGCGCCGCTGTTTCTAGACCCCGGCACCGACATGGACGTGCGCTTCAAGGGCAATGACATGTCGAGCACGTTGAGATTCAAGGCCAACGATGTGCCTACGGGCTTTACCACCAAGCTCCGCAACCGCTCGAACCTAAACGACGAGCAGCGCCACCGCCAGCAAGCGGCCAATGCAAACAACTACCTAGTGGAAGCGGATGCGCAGTTCGTCGAAAACGATGGTTTTCAGGTGCTCCCGGACAACATCCAGCTCTACGAAGCCCCGTTTCTGTCGTTCCTGGAATACCGCCGCAAGCACGAGTTTGAGTTTTTGGAAGACCACGCGGCCAAGCAGTCGTTTACGCAGGAGTTCTACAACTACGCCCACGCGGAAGTGGTGTACGCCTATGCCAACGACCGACTGACGTTTCAGGACCTGCGCGAGCAGGTGGTGAACACCGAAGGCCGCCTGAAGATGGCCCCCGACTACTACAACTTCCTGCGGGAGCCCGGCCTGCTCAACGAACCCAACGCGGCCCAGAGCGAGCTGTACCACGAATTCCTGCTGAACTACGTGCATTTTGCTGTGGCCCAGGAAAAGCACCTGCGTACCGACCCCGATTTCTACCCGGCGTCTTACGCGCTGGCCAGCAAGAAGCTCACCGGCCCCACGCGGGCCATTATCCTGGGGCGCATTTTGCAAGAGTCCTTCCGGTTTGGGCACGTGAAGCAGTCGGCGGCCATGCTGGCCGACTTCCAGACCTACGACCCCAAGAACCAGTACTACCCCACGCTGCAATTTGACTTTGACCGGCACAAGGACTTTGCGATTGGGGCGCCCGCGCCCGATTTCAAGCTGCCCACGGCCAACGGCGACACGGTAAACCTGCACGATTTTGCCGGCAAGCTGGTGTACCTCAATTTTTGGAAGACCACCAACGGCTTGTGCCTGCGCGACCTGGCTTACGCACAGGACCTGATTCGTCGGTTTGAAGGCAAGAACATCACCTTCATCAACATCGCCCTGGATGAAAACGAGCAAGCCTGGCGCCAGCTCGTGACCGTGAAAAAACTCCCCGGCGTGCAGGTGCGCGTGCCCGGCGGGGGCCTGCGTTCGCCCGTGGCCCAAGCCTACGCACTGCAGGAGGTGCCGACTTACATGCTGGTCGGAGAAGACGGTACGTTCCTCAACACCAAGCCCAAGCGCCTTAGCAGCCGCGCGGCCATCGACGAAATCAACCAGTCGTTTGGCAAAGCCAGCACTTACACCAGCGCCATCGATTTCCCTTCTACGAAAAAATAGCCGCCCGCAATAAATTATTGGTCATCCTGAGTGCAGGGAAAGACCTTATCCCGTTGGTATTGTTTAGGTGGTCCCCTCTCCACCTGGCGCTACCCGGATAAGGACCTACCCCGCGCTCAGGATGACGTATTTTTAGCCCAACCTATCTTTCTTCTATTCGTTACGCCCGAGCTACCGCGCTTCTTATGCCCTTCCCCTTCGCCGACGGCGTTAACGTTCTGTCCAAAGCCACGCCGCTCCGCATCTGGAACGCTACCCAAATCGTGGGCTCTTACATCCTGAGTAAAATCACGGGCAAGGCCCGGCTCGCGGGGCTGCCCATGGCGCTCAGCTTTGAGCCCACCACCAGCTGCAACCTGCGCTGTCCGGAGTGCCCCAGCGGGCTGCGCTCCTTTACGCGGCCCACGGGCATGCTGCCGGCCGATTTGTTTAAGAAGACGATTGACGAAGTGGCCAGCCGGCTGTGGTACCTCATTTTCTACTTTCAAGGCGAGCCGTACTTGCACCCGCAGTTTCTGGACCTGGTGAAGTACGCGGCCGATAAGGGCATCTACACCGCCACCAGCACCAACGCCCACTACCTCAACGACCAGAACGCCCGCCGCACCGTGGAAAGCGGCCTGGACCGCCTCATCATCTCGCTTGATGGCACCACCCAGGAAGTGTACCAGCAGTATCGCGTAGGCGGCAAGCTCGAGAAGGTGCTGGAGGGCACGCGCAACATCGTGAAGTGGCGCAAGGAGCTGAAGTCGAGTACGCCGCGCATCATCTTCCAGTTCCTGGTGGTGCGGCCCAACGAGCACCAGATTGACGACGCCAAGCAGCTAGCCGATGCCATGGGCGTGGACGACGTCTGGTTTAAAACCGCGCAGATTTACGACCACGAGCACGGCTCGCCGCTCATCCCCACCATCGACTACTACTCGCGCTACCAGAACAACGCCAACGGCAGCTGGAGCCTGAAAAACAAGTTGGTGGACCACTGCTGGAAGATGTGGCACTCCTGCGTTATCACCTGGGATGGTTTAGTAGTGCCCTGCTGCTTCGACAAAGACGCGGAATACCGCCAGGGCGACCTCAAGACCGAAACCTTCCGCCAGCTCTGGCGCGGCCCCAAGTACCAGCAGTTTCGCGGCAGCCTGCTCAAAGGCCGTGACCAGATTGAGATGTGCCGCAACTGCTCGGAAGGCACCAAAGTCTGGGGGTGAGTTTCATTTATCAATTAACATTTAACAGCCGTTCTGAAGGACCACATGGGCCCGTCGGAACGGCTGTTAAATGTTAATTGATAACTGTTAAATGACCTACTTGTGGCCCTTCATCAGGTTTTTGCCCAAGTCTTCTACTTGCTTAAGGAATTCGTCGGTTTCGGTGTCGGCGTAGACGCCGTAGGCGGAAGAGATGGTGCCTTTCACGCCGTCGTTGGCTTCGATGGCGTAGAGAATGGACATGTCATCGGGGTTGCTCTCGCCCTCGAAGCGGTAGAAATCGACAATGGTTACTTCGTCGGGGGCGTAGCTCTTGTTCGAGTCGTTGCCAATGGTTTGCAGACGGCCGTCCACAACGTTGAAATCCTGCGTGAAGCCATCCTTGTTCAGTTTGTTTTCAACGTTCACGAGTGAGCGTTCTTCTTCTTTGTCCTGCATGGCGGTGAGTGTTTTGGGGAGAGTAAAGACGGGGCGGCAACGCACTAACGCAGCCCGCCCCCGCGTCGGCTATACGCAGCCGGGGCGGGGGCGGGTTATCTACGTCATAAGAAAATACAGGCGAAGCCGCGCGGGCGATTAGCGGTGCGCTTGGGCGGCGGTGCGCGCTTCGATGGTGCGCTGAAGCTGGTCTACGTCGAGCGTGCCGCAGGCGCCGCTGCAGCCTTTGGCGCAGCCGGCCGCCGTCTTGCTGAAAAACGCCCGCCAGAAAATCCGGCCCACGTAGAAAGCCGCTGCCACAAACAAAGCGGCAATCAGCAAATACTGAATTTCGACGGAGGTGAGGGCGAGCAGGAGCATGCTAAAGAAACTGCGTTGGAAAGAGAATAGTTTGTCGGCCGGGCTGCCTTTTAAAACCGGCTTGGGCTACTGCCAAAACTCGCGAATGGTTTGCTGCATTTCGGCGTGCAGATGGCCGTTGCTGGCCACAATTTCGCGGCCGAACAGCGGGTCGCCGTCTTCCAGAAACTGGGTGACGTGCCCGCCCGCTTCGCGCACCAGCAAAATGCCCGCCGCCACGTCGTAGGAATTGAGGTTGAACTCGAAGAAGCCCTCGTACCGACCAGCGGCCACGTAAGCCAAATCCACGGCCGCGGAGCCAAGCCGGCGCACGCCGTGGCTGCGGCTCATAAAGGCGCCGAGCACCTGCAAGTAGGTGCCCATCTGGCCAAAGTCCTTGTAGGGGAAGCCAGTGGCAATGAGCGAGCTATTTAGCTCGGGAATGTCGGTGACGCGGATGGGCAGGTCGTTGCAAAAGGCGCCGCTGCCGCGCACGGCCCGGAAGCTCTCGTCGCGGTTTACCTCGTGCACCACGCCGATTACCAGCTCTTTCCGGTGCAGCAGCGCCACGCTGATAGAATAGACCGGCAGGCCGTGCACGAAGTTGGTGGTGCCGTCGAGCGGGTCAATTATCCAGGTAAATTCCTCGGTGTGAGTGTCCGGACCGGCGGTGCCTTCTTCGGTGATGAAGCCCGCCTCAGGCAGCAGCTGGCGCAGGCCGGCCACCAGTTTGCGCTCGGTTTCCTGGTCCACGTAGCTCACCAGGTCGTGCACGCCTTTGTGCTCAATTTTGCCGCGGTCGAACGTCGCAGCTTCCTGGCGGATAAACTGAGCAGTGGTGCGGCACAGGGATGCAAGGTCGAGGGAGAGCGTAATGAAATCAGTGGGCATAAGTGGAGCTGTAGGGGAAATTCAAAGGCCTGCCGAGCAAGCATGGGAGTGGGCCTTTTAACGGGACAGCTGCTTTTTCTGCCAGCTTACCCATACCGCTACTGCCAGCAGGAGCACCGCCAGCACTTGCGAGCTGCGCCCGATCAGCTCCCCATACCGGGCGTAAAACGTTACCTCGTCGTTGAGGTGCACGGTGCCGCGGCTGGCAGCCGGAATCCAGGCCGGCTCAAGCTGCGTGATTTCTCCCTTCTGAGTAATGAAGCCCGTGAAGCCCGTGTTGGCCGAGCGGGCTAGGTCGCGGCGCGTTTCGATGCAGCGCAGGGCGCCGTAGCGCAGCAACTGGCGGTAGCCGGGCGAGTCGTGCCACCAGGCGTCGTTCGTGATGAGGCCGAGCAGCGTGGCGCCATTGCGGGTGTATTCGGCCACGAAGTCGCCGTAAATGGATTCGTAGCAGATAACCGGCGCCACGCGCAGCGCAGAGGCATTGGCAGGCGCAGGGTACACGGTGCGCTCGGGCTGGCTGCCGACGCTGCCAACGGTGCCGCCGAGGTCGATGTGGGAAATGACCGAGGCCAACACCGGCGGAATCTTCTCCACGCCCGGCACCAAGCGCGACTTGTGGTAGAAGGCAATCGGCGCGGTGGCGTTGGCAAAGTACGCGCCGGTGTTGAAGATGTCGTAGTAGCCTAGGTCGTCGCGGTAGCGGGCGGTTTCGCTGGCGGCGTCTTTGTTGGCGTACGAGTTGATGGTGGTGATGCCCGTGAGCAGCGCCACTCCAGGGTGCTGAGCTAGCCACTGCCGCACCCGCTGGATTTTGGGGTTGCTCTCAATTGTGTTTTCCCAGTACGACTCTTCCAGCGCCGTTTCGGGCCACAGCACGAGGCGCGTCTGGGGCGTGAGCTTTTGCTCCGACAAGCTCAGCAGCCGGGTGAGCTGGTCTTCGTAAGGCACGAATTTGGCGCCACCTTCAAACTTCTCCACGTAAGGGTCAAGGTTGGGCTGCACCACGATAACCTCCGCCGTGGGGCCTTTTTCTTTATAGGCTGCCCCAATAAAATAAGACAGCAGGATGGGAATGATGATGGCCAATACAGGAAAGGCGAAAGGCGCACGCCGGATAGCCGGGCCCGCTATTATCGGTCTGTTGACAGCCGCATCCTTGGTAACCGTGCCACCCGTTGGGGCTGACCAGCCCAATCTTGGAATGCGATTTACCAGTTCAAAAAAGAACAGCAAATTCACGGCCCATACCCACACCGAGCCGCCCAGAAAGCCCGTGTACTCGTACCACTGCACCCACTGCGGCGCGGCCGCGAAGCCATTGCCCAGCGTGAGCCAGGGCCAGGTCAGGTCCCAGGTGAGGTGCAACTGCTCGAAGGCAATCCAGAAAATGGGCAGCGACAGGTAGCCGATGCGGTTGCCCAGGCGCTTCTTGGTTTGGCGGAAGGCCATGAGCGGCAGGCACAGCAGCAGCGCGTTGAGCACCACGGCGGCAATGCCGGCAGGGAGCTCCGCATAGCTTACCCACCATGTGGTTAGCGCATTCCAGAGCACCAAAAAAAGATACGTGTAGCCAAACACGCGCCGCTTGCTGGCACCTTTCAGGGTGAGCTGCCGCTCCATGAGCAGGTATGGCACCCAGCCAATGAAAAGCAGCAGCGACAGCGGCGCCGACGGCTGCGGCGGCCAGCCGCCCCAGAGCAGCAGGGCGCCGAGCACGGCCAGCACCGCCGGGCGCGGGAGCCGGCTAGTCTTCGCTGTCGGGGGCATCGCCGTCGGCGCGGCGGTATCGGTCTTCGCGGCCAGGGCGGGGCTCGCGGACGGGCGGGGCAAGATTTCCTTCGACGACAACGACAATTTCTCCTTTAATAGTAGTACGGGCGGCAAAGTCAGCCTCGAGGCTGGCCAGCGTACCGGTTACGGTTTCTTCAAATAATTTGGTCAATTCGCGGCTCACGGAAGCTGGCCGCTCGGGTCCGAGCACCTCGGCCAGCTGGCCCAACGTCTTCACGATGCGGTGCGGCGACTCGTAAAAAATCATGGTCCGGGTTTCCGACGCCAGCTCCCGTAAGCGCGTCTGCCGCCCTTTTTTCACTGGCAAAAAGCCTTCAAACGTGAACCGCTCAGCTCCAAACCCCGACTTGAGCAACGCCGGGACAAACGCCGTGGGGCCCGGCAGGCACTCCACGCCCAAGCCCTGCGCCAGGCACTCGCGCACCAACAGAAACCCGGGGTCGGAAATTCCGGGCGTGCCGGCATCCGAAATCAGGGCCATGGTTTCGCCCTTGGCCAGGCGCTCGAGCAGCCGGGGCACTTGCTGGTGCTCGTTGTGCAGGTGGTAAGAAAGCAGGGGCTTCTTCAGGCCCAGGTGCTGCATCAGGCGGCCGCTGGTGCGGGTGTCTTCGCAAAGCACCGTGCCCACTTCGCCCAGAATGCGGATGGCCCGCAGGGTAATGTCTTCCAGATTGCCGATAGGCGTGGGCACGAGGTAAAGAACCGTGTTGGGCATAAAGCAAAGGTAGCCGCTGCGCTTAATGAGGAGGAATGACGCTTCGCTTAATGAAGAATGAAGAATTAGGAATGAAGAATTGGAATTGAGCTAACTGTCGGGACTTCCTCATTATTATTCCTTCCTTATCCATTAAGCGAAGCGCCACTCATTCCTCATTCAATGTCGCATAGCGGGCGGCTACCGCATCAATGGCGGCAGCTAGGCGGTGGTCGCGCTTGGTTACCGTGTTGCCGGCGTCGTGGCTGCGGAGGCGAAATTCGACGGCGTTGTATTCATTGCTGAACCACGGGTGATGGTCGAGCCGCTCGGCTTCGGCCGCTACTTCGGTGAGGAACGCGAAGGCGGTTTTGAAGTCCGCAAAGCGAAAGCTGCGGCGGAGGCTGTTGTCGGTTTCGGTCCACATAGACGTAAGGAAATTGTCGTATTCAGAGCCGGGGCGACAGGCGCGTGAAGCACAACCCAAACGGCCAAACTAAAGTACACCTTACTCTAAGTCGCTTCATCAACTCTCCAACAAAAACAATGGCCATCGACCCTAACAATCGCCCCATTCGCGTCATCAATGACGACACGACCAATGAAGAAATGGAGGCCGGCCACCACATCCCCAACGCTGACCCGCCCAAGAACGAAGCTGCCCGCGGCGGCTTTGGCAACCGCGACGGAAAAGAAGGCTTTGGCACCGACAGCGCGGGCGGCGAAACCGCCTTGTCGGTGAACGAAACCGCCGACCGCATGAGCCCGCCCCACGACAACATGCGCTCCACCGACGAGGGCCGCCCCGACCGGCCCAACCAGGACATGCCCGCTGACTCCGAGTACACAGAATCGATAATTCCCTCGGGCCGCCCGCTAGACGAACTCGACGCGCACGACCTGCGCCCCGGCGTGGACGAAATGCGCAACCCCAACTCCCGCGTGGGCATGGGCCAAATGGAGCCGCGCCCCATCCAGCCCATTACCGGTACCGATACCAACGCCGAGCTGAACGACCCCAACGCCAGCGACACGGCCATCGACCAGTAGCATTGGGCTGCTGATAACCGGTTACGAAGCCCGAAAATCCCGATTCCTTTCCTGTTTTCACTTACTAACCTTCTCTTATCATGCCGTACAAAAGCAATAACACCAACCAGCAATCCGGCGAAAACAAAGGCGCTCCGGCGGGCGAGGGCTTGCCAAAAGGCACCGGCGACCTGCCCGCACTGGAGCAAGACGAGGCCATGCAGGCGCGCCTGGAGCAGGAAGCCATCGATGCCGGCCTGCGCCATCCCAACCGCAACCTCGACAAGCCCGAGCTAGACCGCCCGGCCTACGGCGGTGGGCACTAGCAAGCCCCGGTCTCACAACCAGCACGTCATGTTGAGCCAGCCGAATCGGCGCTGCCGCAAGAGTAATCCGTTACTTTTCCGGCGAGGCGCCTCGGCCGGCTCAACATGACGTTTCTGTTTTTTACCAACCCCCGCTCTGTGCGCCGCTACGCCACCACCGACCTGCACGGCTGCCTGCATACCTTCCGCTACCTCGTGGAGGAAGAACTCCGCCTGACCCCCGACGACGAGCTGTACCTGCTGGGCGACTACGTGAACAAGGGCCCCGACAGTCGCGGCGTGCTCGACTACCTCATGCAGCTGCAAGCCACCGGCCACCGCGTGCACTGCCTGCGGGGCAACCACGACCAGGCCCTGCTCGACTCGTCCCGCCACCGCTGGCGCTGGGACTGGCTGGGACCCCGCGGCCGCCTGCCCACATTGCGCAGCTTTGGCGTGCGGCGCATGGCCGATATCCCGGCGCGCTACCTCGAGTGGCTGGCGGCCCTGCCGTACGAAATTGAGCTGGACGACTTCGTGCTGGTGCACGCCGGCTACAACTTCGCGCTTCCGCCCGCCGAAATGCGGCGCGATTACGACAGCATGCTCAACATCAAGAAGTTTGTGTTCGACCCCTCGCGGCTCGAAGGCAAACGCCTCTTGCACGGGCACGTGCCCAACCCCACGGCCCAGGTACTCGCCAAGGTCAGCGCCCGCCCCGAAGTGCTGGGCCTGGATACCGGCTGCGTGTACCGGCACAACCCCGAGCTCGCGCACCTGGCTGCCCTCGACCTCGATACCTGGGAGTTGACCTTGGTCGCCAACCGTGAGCCGCCCTACGCCATTGGCAAGCGTTAAGACCAACAATCAGTAAAGCGCCTCAAAGCCGCCGCTGCTCGAAATGAGTTGCGGCGGCTTTTGCATAGGGCGAATGGCTAGCCTGCAAACGGCTAGGGGGTACTCTTGAATAGTTGGTCAACAAGAGTGCTAATGGGAAATAGTATCCGCTAATTTGGTCATTTATAATAAATATAATATTCAATATAAATGATGCATTTGTAGAAAATAAAATTGAAGGATTATTTGATAGCAATTGCATTGGAGGAATAAAAGAGCAATTAAATTGTACTATGACAAGCGCTTATTGAGGTGCCTATTGCGTCTAAAACGAGTAGGCAATAGGTTTGATAAATTATATTCTGCCCTACCTCTGCACCTAGTAAAGATTATTCAGGTCTCTGCTCACTTACTAGTATGAGTATCGCCGGAAGGGAATGCTTGTGCCTGAAGCCAATACCAAAGTTGGCCTTACAATTATCCCGATACAAACCCATAAAAAAGTAGCCATCAAAATCATTTAGCTCCGTTTCGTCTCATTTAGTTCTGCCCCATGACACACAACTTACCTTATCCTATAAATACTTCTGCGTCGCTGCCAGCAGCTTCGCTATTGACCCGGCAGCGTTGGCAACTGCTGGGATTATTTCTCGGCTTGCTGTCGCCGCTGGCAGGGCATGCCCAAGCCAAAATAACTTGGACGGTTGGCACCTCCAAAAACTCAGATTACCCAACCATCGGCGCGGCTTTGGCTGATGTGCCAGCCACGCTCAACAAACCTTACGAGTTGCAGCTTATAGACCCCAGCTACTCTGAGGATGTGCTGCTAAATAAAACCGGTTCGGTGGGAAATACTCTTACCATACGCCCTGCTGTAAACGAGATTGTTTCCATAACCGGCACCGTTACGTTTGGGAGCGGTAGCGCTTACACCTCGCTGATTGGAAACAGCGGCAGCAGTGCCCAAAAAACGCGCGCCATCACGTTGCGCCAGCAAGACCTGACCAAGTCTACCTTGGTGTTCAAAGACGATGCTTCTAACAACGTGGTAAGCGAAGTAGTGATACTGGGCGCTACCAGCTCGCTCACCAGCGGGGTAGTGGTAGTAGGCGATGGCGTGAGCACTGGCAACGACAATAATTCGCTCACCAAAAGCTTTATAGCAAATTCTGGCCCGGCGCTGATTCCAGCCAACCTTGTGTATGCTGCTAACGCAGGCGGCGGCACAAATGACGCTTTTACATTGAGCGGCAACGAACTGTTTGACTTTTCGAATGCCGGTGTGCTGGTCGCCGCGGGTAATGGCGACCAATGGACCATCAGCGGCAACAGCATTTATAACAACTTGGCCGTGGCCCCAACCACGGCCCAAACCGGCATTGCTTTTCAGGCTGGCAGCGGTGCCAATGACGTAACGGTAACCAATAACTTTATCGGTGGCGACTCTCCAAGTGCTACCGGTTCTTGGGTCAACGCCGGTACGCAAGATTTTCGGGGTATTGTAATGAACTGTGGCTTAAGCACCACACTTAATAACGTGGTGACGGGAAACACCGTCAGAAACATTAAGTTGACGGGCGCGGGTAACCAATCGTTGTTCGCCTTAGAAATGGCTGCAGGCCGCATCGAACTCAATACGAATACCGCTACCCTCTTAAATAATGCGGGGACGGGTGGGGTTCTGAACCTTAAAACCCGAGCCACCCTGGTGTTGAGCCCCTTTACTATTGAGACTGGTCAGAAGATGGCAGTTGAAGGCGGCTTGACAGAAGTTCAGGGTAACCTAACCATAACCGGTATCCTAACCAATACCGGAGGCTACATTCTGATTAACGGGGACTTAATTGGTGCGGGTTCGTTTGGTCAAACAGCAGGAAATTTGGAGATTAAGGGCAATATGCTAAACACAGGTCAGTTTAACTGCTACTCAGGCAAGGTGTTACTGACCGGAGTAGGCACCCAGAAAGTAAGCGGTGGCAGCTATTCTAACTTGGAAGTGAACGGTTCGAGCACCAAAACCTTTACCGGAAACGCTACTGTATACGACGGGGTACAGATGGTGAGCGGTGTACTTGCTACCACCAACAGATATTCCCTAAACCTTGCCAGCCTAGCCAATCTTACCGAAACGGAGACGTCTTATGTATTAGGCCGTGTGGACGTGAGCCGTACCCCGGTTGCCGATAAAATTGAAAACTTCGGCGGCATAGGCTTGCTAATGCAGCCAGCTGCCGCATCCACCCTGCCTGGCTTAACTAATGTTACCCGTATCACAGGAACGGCACCTATAGGCGTGTATGGTCGCGAAGGGGTGTTGCGGTACTTTGATATTGATACGGAGGTCACCACGGATTTGAACGTGAACATGACGTTCATGTACTTCACGCACGAACTGAACGGCATTGCCTCTGCCAACCTGAAGTTTTTCAAGTCGCTGAGCGGCTCTACGCCTTGGCAGAACAAGGGCGTAAGCAGCCTGGGCGCTGGCTACGCGGTTCTTAATGGCATAGATAACTTCGCTTCCGCACGCTGGACCCTGGGCGATGTGACCAACCCACTGCCGGTAGGCCTCACCGCTTTCCAGGCGGAACGCCAGGGCCGCAATGCCGTGCTCACTTGGGCCACGGCTTCGGAGCACAACAACCGCGGCTTTGGCATCGAAGTATCCTTGGATGGCAAAAGCTTTAAGCAAATTGGGTTTGTGGAGGCTGCGGGCAATGGCAACAGCAATTCCGCCCAGGCCTACCGGTTTGTGGACGCCGCCGAAGGCAAAGTCGGGGCCCGCTACTATCGCCTGCGGCAGGTTGACCAGAACGAAGCGGCCTCTTTCTACGGCCCGCAGCAGCTCAACTTTGATGCGCAAGTGGCTTCGTTTGCCGCTTATCCCACTCAGTTTGCCTCCGGTTTCACGGTGGCCCTCACCAGCCCAACGGCTTCCACCGCTACCCTGCGTCTTATCGACATTATGGGCCGCGAGGTGTGGCGCCAAGAGGTAGCTAGCGGCGTGCGGCAGGTGCAGCCCAACTGCGCTGCGGGTAGCTACATTCTCACCGCTACGATAAATGGCCAGGTGTTGCGCCAGCGTGTGGTAAAAGAATAAGGTGCAGCGCCCCCCCCCGGCGGCGGCGTATCCTCAACAAAAAAGCCCCGCCGTTATTCGGCCGGGGCTTTTTTGTTGGGCTGACTTTACTGCCGCTTGGCGACTAAGAATATCATCAAATGCGCTGCCTGGGATGTGCCCGTAGCAGAAGGCCCGGAAAAGAATTGGCTACTCGTTCTCCAATACCCGGGCGGCTACTACCTTCTGCGCCGAGGCGCGGTAAGGGCTAAGGGAATCGGCGGCCACGGCGCGAAGCGTAGCCAGGGCCTGCGCCCGTTCCTGAGCTTGCCAGTAAGCCATGCCCAAGTGGTAGCGGGCGCGGCGCGCTAGCTCGCCGCGGCCTTCCTCGCTCACGCGCCGGAGGTAGAGCTGGGCGGCGTTGCCCTGGCCTCCGCGCAGGAGGATGAGCCCCCGCAAATACAGCAGTGTATCGGCCCCCACTTTGGCGGGTGATACGCGACCGAGCGAGTGCAGGGCCGCCGGGTAGTGGCCGGCCTGGTACTGGTCCAGGGCCTCGCTGAGCAGGGGGCGGGTGTGCAGCAGGCCCGTGGTGACGGTGGGGCCGGGGTCGGGCTGGTAGTAGGCTTCCCAGTTGCGCGCGGGCCGGGCGGGGTCGGGCCGGCTGAAGTACCAGGCGGCAATGCCCGCACTCAGCAGGAGCACCAGCCCTAGCGTGCCAAGCACGGCCCAGCGGCGCTGCCGGCGCTGCACCAGGCGGTGGGCGCGCTCCAGGGCATCGCCGCGCTGGTTCATGCGTTCGTCGAGGGCCTGCAGGCGCAGGCGCAGGGTGTCGTGGCCGGCGGCCCACCGCAGGTCGGCCGTTAGCTGCTCGTAGGCGGCGTGGGCGTCGGCCAGGGCCTCGTCCTGCTCCAGCCGCAGCTCAAAGGCTTCCTGCTCCTCGGGCAGCATTTGTCCGTCGGCGAAGCGTTCCAGCTCATCGAAATAAGGGCGCAGGTCGGGAGACGGAGTCGGTAGACTCATTTCAACAGCTCGTAAAGTTTGCGCAGGCATGCGCTTTTCTGGATGCGGGCCACGGTAGCATTCGCGTAGCCCATTTTGCCCCCCATCATTTCGAAATGGTAGCCACGGAAGTAAAAGTAAGTCAGCACCTGCTGGCAATCCGGGCCGAGCTGGTTGAACTGGGCCAGCAGGCGCTGGCGGCGGCTGGCTTCGGCGGCCGGCAGGGGCTGGTGGGCGGGCACATGCGCCGCCAGGCGCAGCCGGGCCATGCCGTAGACGTGGGCCCGCAGGTCGGCAGGCATCAGCGTGAGGCGGCCGTCGGCTACTTGGTCGTAGAAGTCGAGCAGGGTGTCTTGCAGCAGCTCGTGGGCCTGCGGCGCGGCCAGCCGCAGCTGGCGCTGGGCCCAGCGGGCAAACAGGTGCCGGCTGCTTTGGTAAAAGTCAATCAGGAACTTCTGATTGCCGACGCGCAGCTGGGTAAGGGTTTCGGCGAGAGGCGCAGACATGACTGAATAACTAAGGCACTGGCAAGTAACAACGGAAATAGCAGATGAGGTTATTTTCGGGCCGGGCGGGAGCCTTCACCGGCAATCTGCTATTTCCCCAATCCACCAAATAGCCGCATCCCCCGGCGCGTCTTACCTTTGGCGTTATGCAAACAGCCGCCCCCGCCCGCCTTCTCGACACCGCCGTTTTCGACCTCATCGCGCAGGAGAAAACCCGCCAAACCCACGGCCTCGAGCTCATTGCCTCCGAGAACTACGTTTCGGAACAGGTAATGGCCGCCCAAGGCTCCGTGCTCACCAACAAGTACGCCGAGGGCCTGCCCGGCAAGCGCTACTACGGGGGCTGCGAAATCGTGGACCAGGTGGAGCAGTTGGCCATCGACCGCGTGAAAGAGCTGTTTGGCGTCGCCTGGGCCAACGTGCAGCCCCACTCCGGGGCGCAGGCCAACGCGGCCGTGATGCTGGCCTGCCTGCAGCCCGGCGACAAAATCCTGGGCTTCGACCTGAGCCACGGCGGCCACCTTACCCACGGCTCGCCCGTAAATTTCTCGGGCAAGCTCTACCAGCCCAGTTTCTACGGCGTAGAGAAAGAAACCGGCCTCATCGACTGGTCGAAAATCAAGGACATTGCCCGCCGCGAGCGGCCCAAGATGATAATCTGCGGGGCCTCGGCCTACTCCCGCGACTGGAACTACGCCGCCCTGCGCGAAGCTGCCGACGAAGTAGGCGCGCTGCTGCTGGCCGACATTTCGCACCCCTCGGCTCTGATTGCCAAGGGCCTGCTCAACTCGCCGTTTGAGCACTGCCACATCGTGACCACCACCACCCACAAAACCCTGCGCGGCCCCCGCGGCGGCCTCATCATGTTGGGCAAAGACTTCGAGAATCCCTTCGGCATGAAAACGCCCAAAGGCGAAATCCGCCAAATGTCGGCCGTGCTCGACGGGGCTGTGTTCCCCGGCACCCAGGGTGGGCCGCTCGAGCACGTCATCGCCGCCAAAGCGGTGGCGTTTGGCGAGGCACTGAACGACGATTTCAAGACCTACACCCAGCAGGTGGCCCGCAATGCCCAGGTGCTGGCGTCCAGCTTCATGGGCATGGGCTACGACATTATCTCGGGCGGTACCGACAACCACCTCATGCTGATTGACCTGCGCTCGAAAGGCATCAGCGGCAAGCTGGCCGAAAACACGCTGGTGCGCGCCGATATCACCATCAACAAAAACATGGTGCCCTTCGACGACAAGTCGCCGTTTGTGACCAGCGGCATCCGCATCGGCTCGGCCGCCGTAACTACCCGGGGCCTGGGCGAAACCGACATGGTCCGCATTGTGGAGCTGATTGACGAAACCCTGACCCACCACGACAACGACACCCGCATCGGGCAGGTGCGGCAGCGGGTGAATACCTGGCTGCAGGACTACCCGCTTTTTGCCTAAGGTGAAATGGTGAGATGGTGAACTGGTGAGTGCACTAGTTCTAGGCCCTGTCGCTGCCAAGCCGTTTGCTAAGGCCGGGGTTGGCGCGCTTACCGGTCCACCATCTCGCTGCTCACCAGTTCACCATCTCACCATCTCACTTAGTGCAACCTCAACCGCAACAACAAAAACCGCTGGGCGAACAGCACGAAATGTCCTTCATCGACCACCTGGAGGCGTTGCGTTGGCACATCATCCGGGCGGCTATTTCGGTAGTAGTGTTTGCTACCGGTGCCTTTTTCGCCAAAGACTTCCTGTTCCACGACCTGATTCTGGGCCCTTCGCGGCCCGATTTCTGGACGTACCGCATGTTCTGCAAGTTTGGTCAGTGGGTGCACGCCCCGGATTTGTGCATCGATAAAATCGGGTTTGTGATTCAGAACCGCGAGATGAGCGGGCAGCTCACCATGCACATCAGCACCTCGTTTATGGTGGGCATTGTGCTGGCGTTTCCGTACCTGTTCTGGGAAATCTGGCGCTTTGTGAAGCCCGGCCTGTACCCGCACGAGCGGCAGAACTCGCGCGGGGCGGTGTTCTTCGTGTCGGTGCTGTTTATGCTGGGCCTGCTGTTCGGCTACTACATTGCCGCACCCCTGAGCATCAACTTCTTGGCGGGCTACGTAGTGGACCCCACCATTGAGAACCAGATTGATATGCAGAGCTACCTGAGCACGCTCACCACCATGAGCATCTCGTGTGCCTTCGTGTTTGAGCTGCCGATGATAGTGTTTTTCCTGGCTAAAGCCGGGCTGGTGTCGGCCGAGATTATGCAGGTGTACCGCAAGCACGCCATTGTGGTTATCCTCATTATCGCCGCCGTCATCACCCCGCCCGATATCTCCGCCCAGATTATCGTCACCATTCCCATCTTGCTGCTCTACGAGCTGAGCATTCACATTGCCCGCGTGGTGCGCCGCGGCGACACTGCCCGGCTCAACGCCAAGCTGAAACAAGAGTAGCCGCGCGGGGCGGCCGGCCCAGGCCGCCGCTCACCCTCCCTTGTTTCCTTGCCTCGTCACTTTACTGCCCTTACAACCATGAAAATCGCACTCGGGTCCGACCACGCCGGCTTTGCCCAAAAGGAAATGCTCCGCACCTGGCTAAGCGGCCAGGGCTACGAAATTCAGGATTTCGGCACCCACTCCGCCGATTCGATGGACTACCCCGACGTGGCCCATCCGCTGTCGGAGGCTGTGGCAGACGGCGAATACCCCCAAGGGATTCTGCTCTGCGGCTCGGCCAATGGCGTCGCCATCACGGCCAATAAGCACGCCGGCGTGCGCGCCGCCATTGCCTGGCTGCCCGAGCTCGCCTCCCTGGCGCGGCAGCACAACAACGCCAACGTGCTGTGCGTCCCGGCCCGCTACGTAAGCGACGAGCAAGCTCAGGAAATTGTATCGGCCTTTCTCAAAACCGATTTTGAAGGCGGACGGCACCAGCAACGCGTGGCGAAAATAAACAGCTGAGCGCTGCTTGCGCCGATTTGGCAAAAAGGCTTCTGGTTTTAGCCCTTGGGACGGTTTATTTGGAATAGAATTTAAGCATGAATGTTAGTTGCCTTGTGCTTATCTTTGGCTAGCACTATGCAGCTAATGAGTAAGAGGCCCAGCTTTTTGAGGATATGGCAGACGGCCTTGGGGCTGTTGCTGTTATTGTCTCCGGGCTGGGCGGTGGCGGCACAGCCCGTGCCGGATGGTACCGAAGCCATTCGCCGGCAGCTGGCCGCCCACCCGGCCGATACCACCCGGCTGCGCCTGCTGAACCGCCTGTGCTACCTGTTGCACAACGAGCAGCCCGCCCGCGCGCTGCCGTTTGGCGAAGCGGCCGTGGCCTTGGCGCGCACCCTGCCAGCCGAAGGGCAAGGGCCAGGGCTGATGCACAGCCTGCTGTGCCTGGCCAGCTGCTACGCCAACCTCTCCAATGGTCCGGAAGCCCTGACCTTGCTCTCCGAGGCCCAAACCATTGCCCGTCGGCTGAACGATGTGGATGCCCTGGCCCGCACGTACACGGCGCAGGGCAGCATTTACCACGACCGGCGCGACTCCACTTCGGCCTGGCGGCACTACCAGCAGGCGCTGCAGCTTGTTTCGCGGCGCGACGTGACGCCGCGCACCCGCATGAAGCTGTTGGGCCACGTGGGCAACCTGTTCTTCCTGCGCGAGCAGTACCCGCAGGCCATGCATTTCGATTCGCTGGCCCTGGCCCTGGCCCGGCGCGAAGGCGATTCCACCGCGCAGTCGAACTACCTTTCCAGCCTGGCCAATTACCAGATGCAGGTGGGCAACCTGGGACGGGTGAAGCGGTTGCTCACGCAGGCGCTGGCCATCAGCCGGCGGCAACACGCCGTGCGCAACCAGGCCAACCAACTGGTGATGTTTGCCTTGTATTACGTGCAGAACCAGGAGCCGGAGCGCGCCGATGCGGCCTTGCGCGAAGCCCTGAAGCTGGCCCGGCAATGCGGCTACCTGGAACGGGTGCTCGATGCCTACAGCGTGTTGTCGGCCGAGGCGGCGGAGCAGAAAAACTACCAGCAAGCCTACGAGTGGAACCAGCGCTACGTGCAGCTGAACGACACCATCAACAACCGCCAGACCATTCAGACCCTGGCGGCCGCCCAGGTCAACTACGAAGCCCAGGAACGGGCCCGGCGCCTGCAGTTGCTTACCCAGCAGCACCACGAGCAAGTGTGGCACAGCCGCATTCTGGGGGCCGTGGTGGTGCTGCTGGCCCTGGGCCTGCTGGTTACGGTGTACCTCTACCGCAAGCTACGCCGCAACCGCTCGGCCTTGGCGGCTAAAAACCGGGACCTGAAAAAAACGTCGCTGGAGCTGCACAGCGTGGCCGCTTCCAAAGACAAGCTCTACGCCATTGTGGCCCACGACCTGCGCGGCCCCGTCACGGCCTTTGCGGGCGTCACCAGCCTCATTGATTCCTACATCGCCCAAAACGACCAGGCCGGGCTGGCGCGCCTGCCGGCGCTGGTGCGCCAGGCGGCCGACAGCCTCAACCACCTGCTCGACAACGTGCTGAACTGGGCCGTGAGCCAAACCGGCGAGCTGGATTGCCGCCCCATGCCCTTGCCCGTATCCGAGCTGTTTGCCGAGTGCCAGGCGCTGTACCAAACCACGGCTTCGGCCAGCTGGCAGCACATCACCATGTCGGCCCCGGCCGGCCTGCGCCTGATGGCCGACCGCAACATGACCCGCACCATTCTGCGCAACCTAGTGGGCAACGCCCTGAAGTTTATGCCCGCCGGTGGCCACGTGCACCTGGAAGCCGCGCCCGACCCCGACGACCCCCAAATGGTGCTGTTGAGCTGCACCGATACCGGCCCGGGCATGAGCGCGGCCACCGTGGCGGCGCTCATGAGCGGCCCGGCGCTGCCCGAGCCCACGGCCACGCCCCACGCCACCGGCCTGGGCCTGGGGCTGGCCCTGTCCCGGGCCTTTGTGCACAGGCACGGCGGCACGCTGGTCATTCAGAGCCGGCCCGGCGCGGGCACCAACGTCACGGTGAGCCTGCCCGCGGCCAAAAGCAAAGCAGATAAAGTGGAAGAAGCCCCGGTGCTAAAGCCCAAAAAAAGCCCTTCCTTTTAGGGGAAGGGCTTTTTTAGTGGCCGGCTTAGGGGGCGGTTTTTTACCAGATTACCACGCGGGTGGAGTCGGGGCGGTAGAGCTTCTGGCCGGGCTTGATGCCAAAGGCTTCGTAGAACGCGGGCACGTCGGCCATGGGGCCGTTCACGCGGTATTGGGCCGGCGAGTGCACGTCGGTGAGCAGCTGCGAGGCCAAGCTTTCGTCGCGCACGTGCATCTGCCAGCCTAGGGCGTAGCCCAGGAAGTAGCGCTGCACGGGCGTGAGGCCGTTGATTTTCTTGCCTTCCTTGTACTGCTTGGTTTTCTTGAAGGCGTCGAGGCCGATGACGATGCCGCCCAGGTCGGCAATGTTCTCGCCGGCCGTGGCCTTGCCGTTGATGTGCAGCGAGTCGAGCAGGGTGTAGCCGTTGAACTGCTTCACGATGCCGTCCACGCGCTGGTTGAAGCGCTTGCGGTCGTCCTTGCTCCACCACTCGTGCAGGTTGCCGTGGGCGTCGTACTGGCTGCCGTGGTCGTCGAAACCGTGGGTGAGCTCGTGGCCAATGGTGCTCGCCCCGGCGTAGCCGTACACCAGCGCGTCGTCGGCGTCGGCATCGAGCAGGCCGGGAATGGCGAAGGCGGCGGCAGGCAGCACAATTTCGTTGTTCGAGCCGCTGTAGTAGGCGTTGTAGGTCTGCGGGGTCATGTTCCACTCGGTGCGGTCCACGGGCTTGCCCAACTTGTTCTGCTGGTAGTTGAACTGCCAGCGGTTGGCGCGCATCACGTTTTCGGCCAGCGAACTGCGGTCAATTTTCAGGTTGGAGTAATCCTTCCACTTATTGGGGTAGCCCACTTTCGGCGTGATTTTGTGGAGCTTCTCCAAGGCCACCGTTTTGGTGGGGGCGCTCATCCAGTCCACTTTTTTGATGTGCTCGGCAAAGGAAGCCACCACATTTTTCACCAAGGTGTCGTACCGGGCTTTGGCTTCGGGCTTGAAGTATTCTTTCACGAAAAGCTGGCCGAGGGCATCGCCCAAGGCATTTTCCTGCATGTCCAGCACCCGCTTCCAGCGCGGGCGAATGGCGGTAGCACCGCGCAGCACCGTATCATAGAAGTGGAAGTTCTCATCCACGAACTGGCGGCTAAGGGTGGGCGCAAACGTGCGGGCCACCTGCCAGGTCAGGTAGGCCTTCCAGTCGTCTACCGGCTTGGTCTTGAGCAGCTGGCCCACCGTCTGGTAAAACTCGGGCTGGCCCACAATCACCGTATCCACGTTGGTAAATTCCATTTGGCCGAGCCAGGTTTTCCAGTCGATGCCGGGCGTTAGCTTGTTGAGCTGGGCGATGCTCATCTTGTGGTAGTTGGCGTAGGGGTCGCGCAGGGCTTCGAGCTTGCGCGAGGATTTGGCCAGGGTGGTTTCCAGCGCCATTACCTTGGCGGCGTTGGCCTGGGCCGTGGTCGAATCCTGGCCCAGCAGCTTGAAGGTGTTGGCCACGTGCTTCAGGTATTCGGCGCGGATGTTTTTGGTGCGCGAGTCGGTGTTGAAGTAGTAGTCGCGGTTGGGCAGGCCCAGGCCCGACTGGCGCAGGTACAATACCATCTTGTCGCTGTTCTTGTCGTCCTGGCCCACGCGCGGGCCGATGAGTGCGCGCACGCCCAGCGGAATTTCGTGAGCAATGACGCCCGGCACCTCCGCCACGGTTTTCATGGCCGCAATGCGGTCGAGCTCGGGCTTGATGGGCGTGGCGCCCAGCTTGTCGGCCTTCGCCGAATCCAGCCCAACGGCCCAGAAATCGCCGATTTTCTGTTGGTTGCTACCCGCGGCGGCGTTGGCACCAGCAGCCTCAATGCTGGTCTGGCGCAGGCGGGCATACACCTCGTCCTGGACTTTCTTGCCGATGCCCATGTTGCTTTCCGAAGCCGGAATGGGGTTGTTTTTCAGCCACGTGCCGTTGGCGTAAGTGAAGAAGTCGTCGCCGGGGGGCACGGTGGTATCCAGCGCGGCGTGCAGGATGTCGGGCTTGTCGCCGGAGCTGGCCGTTTTGAGGGAGTTGGACGGGCAGCCGGTGACAAATGCCGCGAGCAGCGGCAAAAGGAGCAGGTGTTTTTTCATGCAGGAATGCAGCAGGTTGACTGGATAAAGAAGGGTGAAACAAAGAGGCGCGCCGCTTTCGCGCGCGCCGGTTTGCAACGACAATGTTAGGCTTAAACTGTTGCATTGTTGTTGCTTCGGGCCAGCGCTGCGCGCTGATTAGCGCAGGGGTTAACTAAGAATGTTGAGCTAAAAAAGAACGTCCTGCCGCGTGCGGCAGGACGTTCTTTTTTAGCTCAACAGGCCTGCCTGATTGGAAGCATTGCGGTTCAGCCTGCTATTACAGAATAAACCGCGTGCTCAGGAAATTGCTTTCCTGCTCGTTCACGATGTCGTTCAGAATGTGCTTGTTGGCGTCGGTCTGCTTGGTGGCCACCACCGTGCGAATGCTGAACGAGCGCAGGGCATCGTGCACCGACAAGGTGCCCTCGGCCGAGTCCTTGCGACCGGTGAAGGGGAAGGTGTCGGGCCCGCGCTGGCACTGGGCGTTGATGTTCACGCGGCTCACCTGGTTCACCAGCTGGTCCACCAGGTTGGCCACTTCCTGTGATTCGCTGCTGAAAATGCTCACCTGCTGGCCGTGGTCGGAGTCGATGATGTACTGAATGGCCTCGTCGACGTGGGCGAAAGACGCCACCGGCACCACCGGGCCAAATTGCTCTTCGCGCCAGAGTTTCATGCCGTCCTTCACGGGGTACACCAGCGCGGGGTACACCAGCGGGCCGGCGCACATGCCGCCGCCTTCGTTCATGATGCGCGCGCCTTTGCCCTGGGCATCCTCGAGGCACTCGCCCAGGTAGCCGGGCTTTTGCGGCTCGGGCAGGGGCGTGATGTTCACTTTGTCGTCCCAGGGCATGCCGGGCTTGAGCTTGTTGATTTCCTCAGCCATGCGCCGCACAAATTCCTCAGCGATGCTCTCGTGCACGAAAAACAGCTTGAGCGCGGTGCAGCGCTGGCCGTTGAAGCTCAGGGCGCCCAGCACCGATTCCTTCACGGCCACGTCCAAATCGGCATCGGCCATGATGATGGCCACGTTCTTGGCATCGAGCCCCAGAATGGCGCGCAGGCGGTTGGACTTGGGGTGCAGCTTCTTGAGCGAGTCGGCCACGCGGCTGCTGCCGATGAGGCCCAGCACATCAATCTTGCCCGACGACATCAGGGCCGGCACGATGGTGTTGCCGCGGCCGTACACCGTGTTCACCACGCCCTTGGGGAAGGCCTCGGTGAAGGCCTTGAGCAGCGGGAAGTGCAGCAGGGCGCCGTGTTTCGGGGGCTTGAAAAGCACAGTGTTGCCCATAATCAGGGCCGGAATCAGCATGCAGAACGTTTCGTTCAGCGGGTAGTTGAACGGGCCCATACAGAGCACCACGCCCAGCGGCGAGCGCCGAATCTGGCCGATGATGCCTTCCTCGATGGTGAAGCGCGACGAGTCGCGGTCGATGTCCTTAAGGGCGTCGATGGTATTGCGGATGTAGTCGACGGTCCGGTCGAATTCCTTCTCCGAATCGGCGGCCGACTTGCCGATTTCCCAGAGTAACAGCTGCACGATTTCCTTTTTCTGGGCCACGATGAGGCGGGTGAACTTCTCCACCGCCGCAATGCGCTCGGCCACGCTCATGGTGGGCCACTCACCGCGGCCGTGGTCGTAGGCGCGCACGGCGGCATCGAGGGCCTTGAGGCTTTCGGCCTCGTCGAGCAAGGGGTACGAGCCGATGACGATGGGCGTGAGGTCGCCGTCGGAGTCGCGCAGCTGAATGGGGGAGAGCACCACCTGCGTGGGGCCGTGCCACTCGCGCAGCTCGCCATCGAGCAGGTACTGGCGCTGGTGCAAGGGTTCGGGCCGGCGCCAGGCTTCGGGAATGGCCGCCTCATCGGGCGGGAAAAGTTCGGTTAGGCTTTCGGTGGTTACAAGCATGGTCAAAAGAACAGTGTGTAGTGCGAACCTACACACAAGCAAAGGCCAACGGAAATGTTGGGCTTCGGACTGCTCTCGGAAGGGAATTTACGGGAACGTTTGCGTGCCACTGACGAGCAAAGAAGCCGTATGTTCAGGCCATAATCTTTTTTTGCACCATGCCGCTCCGCCTCCTGCTTTTGCTCAACTTCGCCGCTGCGGCCTACCTCACCGGCCTCATCTGGACGGTGCAGGTAGTGCACTACCCCGGCTTTGGGCAGGTGCCCAAAGCCGGCTGGGCGGCTTTCCACGCGGCCCACACCCGCCGCATGAGCTACGTGGTGCTGGTGCCCATGGTGGTTGAGCTGGGCCTGGCCATCTGGCTGACCTGGGCGGGGCGCAGTGCGCTGCCCGGCGGCGCGGGCTGGTGGAGCCTGGGCCTGGTGGGGCTGATTTGGGCGGCCACGTTCTTTATCTCGGTGCCCTTTCACAACCGGCTGGCGCAAGGCTATGACTACATTGCCATCGATGGCCTCATCCGCACCAACTGGTTGCGCACGCTGGCCTGGACGGCGCGGGCCGTACTCCTGGGCTGGCTTTTGGCCCGCTGAGGCGGAAGCCATTCTTCGGCAGGACCAGCCCCAACGAGGCCGGCCGGGCATTAGCCAGCTGCCTGGGCCATCGTAGACCTGCCGCTGTGGCCCGCCGTGCGGCGGCGCAGCCGGTACGCCAGGATGCCCAGTATCATTCCGAAACCAAAAATGTAGGCCCCCACCCACCACGCCAGGGCCAGCGCCCCGGCCCGGGGCCAGAAGATGAGCAGCACGCCAAAGCCGATGGCCAGCAAGCCACTGAGCAGCATCAGCCCCTCGCTGGCCCGGTGCTTCCGGAGCCGAAAGGCGGTGCCTATCTGCAAAAAGCCGGTTAAGATGGCCCACAAAGCCACCACGTACACCAGCGCCAGCAGCGTAATGTCGGGCCAGGCCAGGGTAAGCCCGCCGGCCACCACGCCGGCCACGCCCTCCAGCACCAGGCCCCACCAGACCGGCTGGTCCCGGCTTTGGCGGAAGGCCGCTACCAGCGTCAGCAAGCCGTTGAGGATGAAGTAAACGCCGAAGAGGGCGACCAGAACCAGGAGCGTGAGCCCCGGCAGTAGGAAGGTGAGCAGGGCGCAGATGGTGGCTACCAGACTGCGCAAAGCCAACGCCCACCAGTTGGTGTGCAAAACCGAAGGAATCATCATGGCAGAAAGCACAAGCCGCGGGAACAGCGTCGCCCCGCTTATCCGCCCTAACAATGGCCTTGGGTCCGGCGTTACCCAAAACCACCCCCAGCGGCTGAATTCCGTGTTTTTTGCCTAACGTTCCGTATTTGCCACGCTGCTCTTGCGACCACTACCGATGGAACCACCCCTGGCGGCTTCCTGGCCAAGCCTACTGCGCCGGGCGGCTTTTCTCGCGGATGGCCTTGAATTCTGAGCCTTCCTTCCACTTCGGGAACGTGGTTTCGCTGGCCAAGCGCTGGCCGATGCGAAACAGCAGGCGGGCGTCCTGCTCGGCGCCGCGCAGGTCCCACTTGGGGTCGTATTGGTCGGAGGGCTGGTGGTAGCTCTTTTCTTCGAAGTCCTTGCGCTGCTTCTCGGCGAAGGCTTTGCCGTGCAGGCGGCTTTCAAACTGCCCGCTGGCGTAGAGCGCCGGAATGCCCACTTTGGCAAAGCTGAAATGGTCGGAGCGGTAGAAGCTGCCGGTTTCGGGGTGCTGGTAGGGGATGACGTAACGGTTTTGCTCCTTGGCGGCGGCGCGGGCGTAGTCGTCCAGCTCCGACTGCCCGTAGCCGGTGATGGTCACGTCGCGCATGGGCCCGAACGCCAGCAGCTCGTCCATGTTGATGTCGGCCACGGTATTAGCCACCGGGAACAGCGGGTGCCCGGCGTAGTACTGCGAGCCCAGTAGGCCCTGCTCCTCGCCCGTCACGGCCAGGAATACGATGCTGCGCTGCGGCTTTTCCTTGGCGTGCACAAAGCCGTTGGCAATGGCCAGCAGGGCGGCGCAGCCGCTGGCGTTGTCGAGCGCGCCGTTATAGATAGAGTCGCCGGCAATGGCCGGGCCGATGCCGAGGTGGTCCCAGTGGGCCGAGTAGATGATGTACTCTTTGGGCCGCGTGGTGCCGGGCAGCACGGCCACCACGTTTTTGGATGTTTTGCGGGTAATCTTATTGTGCAGCGTGGTGCTGATGTTCAGGCCCAGGGGCCGCGCCCGGAAGCCGGGCTTGTTGGCGGCGGCGTAGGCCTCGTCGTAGCTCTGGCCGGCCGTGGCAAACAGGCGCTTGGCGGCGTCGAGGGTCATCCAGCCCTCCATGGCCACTTTGCTGGCGCCGTGGTCCGGCGTCTGGGGGTGCAGCTTGGCGCCGCCGTTGCTGCTTTGCACCACCGTCCAGGGGTAGGAGGCGGGCTTGGTGTCGTGAATGATGAGGATGCCGGTGGCACCGTGGCGGGCCGCTTCCTCGTACTTGTAGCCCCAGCGGCCGTAGTACGTCATTTCTTTGCCCTTAAATAAGGTGGTGTCGTTGCCGGCGTTGCCGGGGTCGTTTATCAGCACCACCACGGTTTTGCCCTTCACGTCGAGGCCGGCATAGTCGTCCCACTTATACTCGGGCGCCACCACGCCGTAGCCCGCAAACACCAGCGGCGAGTTGGTCACCTTCACGGTGGGCTGTTCGCGCTCGGTGAGCACCATGTAGTCGGTGCGATACTTCAGGGTCAGGCTTTTGCCGTTGCGCGTGACGGTGGCCGTCGAATCGGGCTTGCCGGTAATCTCTACAAGGGGCACGGCCTGGAAGTAGGTGCCGTTGGGCCCGGGTTTGAGCCCAAGTTTTTTGAATTCCGAAGCCAGGTAGTTGGTGGCTTTTTCCTCGCCTGCCGTAAACGGCCGCCGGCCCTGAAACTCATCCGAGGCCAGCGCCTTGATGTGCTGGCCGATGAGCGAGGCCGTGATGCCATCGGCCGGCGCTGGCACGCTGGCCGTGTCGGTAGGCGCGGTTTCGGTTTCGGCTTGGCCGCCCGCCGAGGCGGCGGTTTTGTTTGAAGAAGTCTGGCCCTGGCAGCTCGCCAGCAGCAGGCCGGCTGCGGTTGGCAGCAGCCACCCGCGCAACGTAAATAAACGCATCAGTAAGAAGGTCTTGGTCTCCGGCCGATAGCCAGAGCCCGCCTGCAGCGGGCAACAGGCCGGCTGCAATCTGCGCCCCGGCGCGAGGGCAGACGCTGCGAATGTAGCACAGGAAATCCCTGTTTGACCAGCCCACTTTCCACGGCTCCCTTCCCGGCATAATTCAGCTAAATCCCTGCCCTTCTTGGGCTCACTGAAGATGCTGGGCAATAGTATGGGCCGATTATTGCTTAGCTACGTATTGGCTCCCGCGTAGCGGCCCGGCTGTACTCGAGTGCTGCTTGCCTGCTGCCCGGGTGGAGCGTTCAACAAGGCCCCGGTTCCGGGAGCGTAGCCTTCGCTTAGCCAGCCATAATTCCGGCTACGCCTTGTGTCCAACTCAGGCGCGACGCCGAAGCAAACCACCCTCGCTAGTCCGCCCAAACCCATCCGTCTAAGGCTGGGTGCCAAACATCTTCTTCAACTATATTCCACCTGTTTATGCCTTATTCTAGCTTTCTCACTCCTCCTGCCGGCCTCAGCCCCGAGCAACACCAGCAGTGGACCCGCCGCCAGTACGTAGCCGAGTGCGCCATCGACTTTCTGGCGGCTAAAGACCAGTCCCTCAACGACTCCGTGCTGGCCCACCTGCAGGACTACGTCAGCGGGGAGGCCAGCCTGGGCCAGGCCATTGGTCGCTTGGTCGACTACTTTGCCCGGGAGTCGGGCGCTGGGCACCAGCCGCTGGCTTCCTAACCGCTACAATCCTTTCAATATGAAACGCGCCCCCGTCGGGCCGCGCCCCTGATTGCAGAGGGCGCGGCCCGACGGGGGCGCGTTTGACGTTATTGAGCCAGGCTTAGGCTACATGGCCTTGGCGTTGATGTAGTTTTTGGCCAACTCGTTGAGCTTGGTATCGGTAAACTGCTCTTCTTCTAGGGTTTGGCGCAGCAGGTTGGCGGCTTCGTTGTGGCCCAGGCGCTCGGCGTAGTGGGCGGCGGTGCCGTAGCCCGAAATCTCGTAGTGCTCGATGCGCTGCGCCGCGGCAATCAGGGCCGCGTCCATCACCTCGTCGGTGGCGCGCTCCGACATCGTTTCCTGGCCTTCGGCAATGAGGCCGGCCATGGCCTTACAGGTGTGGCCGTCCAGGTCCAGATTCAGGGATTTGCCAATGCGCTCGAGGCGCTCCACTTGCTTTTCGGTTTCGCGCAAATGCTTTTCAAAACCGGCGCGCAGGCGGCCGTCCCGGGCTTTTTCGGCCATTTTGGGCATGGCCTTCACCAGTTGGTTTTCGGCACTGTATAGGTCCTTGAGCTGCAGCTCAAACAGGTCGTCGAGGGTTTCCAATTTATCGAACATAACAAAGGGAATGGAGTGGGAAAAATGAAAAAGCAGCGATGGCCGGCGGGATTAGTCGCTTGGGCCTCGCTGCTTTCTTTACGTCCCATCAGCCGCCACGTTAAGGCCGGCCGGCTCCATTCGGTGCGCTCCTGGCGAACGCAGGTTTTGCTGTAATGTTAAATAATGATTTGAGCCTTAGAAGGCTATTGGGGGCGGGATGACAAGCGGGTGCCAGCAGGCCGGGATAAGTACGCAAGCGAAAACCCGTACTTGCCGAAGCAGTTTTGCGCCGCCGGTGCCGGCCGGGCTAGAGCCGGGCGAAGTGTTCGGCCGCAATCCGCGTGCCGGCGTCGGTGCAGATGCCGCGGATGTAGTACAGGAAAATGCTGCGAAACACCTCGGCCATGTTGTAGCGGTCGGGCGGAAACACCTGCGGGTTGAGCAACATGTTTATCTGCTCAATCAATATCTTGCTAACCAGGTTGATGTTGATGTCGGAGCGAAACAGCTGGTTGCGAATGCCGTCGTTGAGCAGCTGCTGAAGCTGCGGGGCCGAGTAGCTGGCCAGGTGGTCCATCACCGCATTCCAGCTCTTGGGAAAGCCGGTTTGCAGCTCGGCGTAGAACTGCGACGGAATAGTAGATAAGTCCCGCAGGCCCAGCTGCAACAGCCCGTAAAGGCGCTCCACCGCCGACGGGTATTGCGCGTAAAGCTCGAGGTGCTCCTGCTTCTGCCGCTCGATGTCGGCCAGCATGACGTGGTGCACCAGGCCGGCCCGCTGGGGGTACTGGGCGTTCAACTTGGCCACCGTGGTGGAGAGGGCCTCGGCCAGCAGCGCGTCGGGCGCGGCTTGGAGCCCGTGTTGGTAGAAAATAGGCAGGGCCGCTTCCAAAGAAGCGTCCGCAAGGGTAAGGTTGGGCATAAAGCGAAAAAGCAGAAGAGTTCGTCCCAACGAAGCAGCTAGCCCGTTAGTTCGGTAGCGGGCAAGGGGCGCTGTGCACGATGATAGGTCAGCAACTATTGCTGAACGGCGCCCAAAAGGAAAAAGAACAACAGTTGCGTGAGGTAAACCAGTGGCACCAAAGCGTTGGTCTTGGTAAAGTTCGCCCGGTTGAACAGCATCTGCAACACGCAGGAAAAAATAAACCAATCGCGAAAATTCTGGAAAGGAATGACGCTGGCCGTCCAGTGCCAAAAGTCATAGGTGCTGGCCACGGGCTCCATGCACATATCCAGGCCCACCATGAGCAAGGCCGCCAGTATGGTGCGGGGCAGCTCGGGCAGCGGCAGGTAGCGGGACAGCGTGCCGCACACGTACGTCAGCACCAGCCAATTGAGCCCAATGGCCAGCGGCACCCCCATTACCAAGAGGCCCAGCGTGTGGCCGTAGTAGTAGTGCCCGAAGAACTTGCCCGTGGTGACCCCAATGACCTCGGCGGCAAAGCCCAGCAGGCTCACCGTGATGCAGAACCCCCAAAAGCTGAGGGTCCGGCCCGGCTGAAAAGCAATCAGCAGCACCGCCGTGAGCAGCAGCGTGAGCGGCGTAAAGCGCAGGTAAAAGCCGGGGTCTTTGGAAAACGCCAGCCCCACAAAGCCCGTGATGTGAAACAGCAGGACCAGGCCCTGGGCCACGCGCAGCCGGCGGGGAGCAGTCACGGCCGGTAACGGCTCGGTGTAATCAACCATGCATTTGAATTAAGAATGAAGAATGAGGAATGAGGAATGAGCCCAACGACCAATTCCTTCTTCCTCATTTTTCATTCCTCAGTAATTAAAGACGAAACGATTTTGGCCGACAGCAGGCACAGCGGAATGCCGCCGCCCGGATGCACCGAGCCACCGCAAAAGTACAATCCTTCCAGCCGCCCCGAAAAATTAGGGTGCCGCAAGAACGCCGCCAGCGCGTTGTTGGACGAGCTGCCGTAGAGCGCGCCGCCAAACGACGAAGTATCGGCGGCGATGCCCGGGGGCGTCCACACCTTTTCGGCGGCGATGAGTGGCTCAATTTCGGTGCCCAGGGCCCGGCTCAACTTATGCAGCACCACGCGCCGGGTTTTCTGGGTGAGGGCCTCCCAGTCCTGGCCTTGGTCGTGGGGCACGTTCACCATCACAAACCAGTTTTCGTGCCCGGCCGGGGCATCGGTGGGAGTTTTCTTCGACGTCACGTTCACGTACACCGTCACGTCGTCGGCCACGGTTTTATCCTGAAATATGGTCTGGAACTCGCGCTGGTAGTCGGCCGAAAAGAAGATGTTGTGCAAGTCCAGCTCCGGAAACGCGCGCGTGATGCCCCAATAAAAAATCAGCGCCGACGAGGAGCGCGGCTGGCCGAGCGTGCGCTCCGGCGCGGGCTGCCGGGGTAGTAGGCGCCGGTAGGTAGGCACCACGTCCATGTTGCTCACCACCTGGCCGAAGTCGTACACATCCTGCGCCGTGCGCACGCCCGTTACCCGGCTTTCGGCAGTGATAATCTCCTCCACCGGCTCGTTGTACCGAAACTTCACTCCAAACTCGGTGGCTAGGCTGGCCAAGCTCTCGGCAATGGCATAAATGCCGCCTTCGGGATAAAACGCTCCGATGCCGTGCTCCAGGTGCGGAATCATGCTCAGCGTGGCCGGCGCCTGGTAGGGGTCCGAGCCGTTGTAGGTCGCGTAGCGGTCGAAGAGTTGCACCAGGCGCGGGTCCGAAAAGGCCTGCGCGTGGCGCTGGTGCATGGTGCCCAGCAGGCCGAGGCTGGGCAGCGCGGCCACGGCCTTCAGCGTTTCGGTGCTCAGGTAGGTTTTGGCTTTGTGCAGTGACTTGTGCAAGAATGTGCCCGCCGTGGCGTCATATGCCTTGCCGCCGCGGGCCAGAAACTGCGTGACTTCCGCCGCGGGAGCGCCTAGCTTTTCCTCGACTTCGGCGGCGAATTTTTCCGCATCGGCCCAGGCCGTCAGCCGGGTGCCATCGGCAAAGAAGTAGTTGGTGATGGGGTCCAGCCGCTCGTAGCGGAAGTAGTCGGCCGGCTCGCGGTGGGCCAGCCGGAAAATGTCGTCCACCAGCTGCGGCAGCGTAAACAGCGACGGCCCCGCATCGAACCGGTACCCGCCCGGCAGGCTGAATTGGTGCATCTTGCCCCCAAACGTGCCGCTGGCCTCAAACACCGTAACTGCCCGCCCGGCCACGGCCAGGCGCACCGCCGTCGCCAGCCCGGCAATGCCGGCCCCGATGATGGCCACGGGTTGGCGCAAAGGCATCCGATTTTGCTTGTTGCGGAACACAGGGAAATGGGAAAAGCAGTAGCTTGAAAGTTAGGCGGTTTTGGTCGGCAGGAATATTTCCGCCAGCATGCAGCGGGCGCTGCCGCCCCCACCGTTTCGATGGTGGGAATGGCCAGCGGCACCAATTCGGCATACCGTTCCAAGGTCTGACGCTGGGCCGGCGTGAGGGCGTCGTGGGCCTGCTGCGACATCACGAGCAAGGGCCGCCCGCCGGCTTCCGGGGCCAGCGCCAGCAGGTTGCCCGCAAACCGGCTTACCTGGGCCTGCGAAATGGCCACGATTTCGTGGCCAGTGGCGGTGAGCGAAGCCACCACAGCGGCCCGTTCGTCGGCATTGGCAATGCTGTCGAGGCATACCACGGCAACGCCCGGCCCCACGCACATCATCACGTTGGTATGGTAGATTTCCTGTCCTTGCGCGTCGGTGGCCCGAAACGCGACCGGCCGGTAGGCCAACCGCTGCGCCACCTGCTCAAACAAGGCAGCATCGGTGCGGGGCGACAGGCCCGCGTAGGCCACCCGGTGCACGTGGTCGAAGATGATGCTGCCCGTGCCTTCCAGGAACCGGTCTTCCCGCTCCGTCCCCGATAAATCAACGACTTCGCGCACGGCAAACTCGCGGGCCAGCGCCGCCACCAGCTCCGGCCGCCGCTCGGCCCGGCGATTGGGCGCGCACATGGGGTAGAGCAGCAGCTGGCCATCGGCGTGGGTCGTGAACCAGTTGTTGGGGAATACGGCGTCGGGCTTGGCCGGCTCCGGCGCATCCTCGAACACCCGCACCTGCACCCCGCGGCCGCGCAGGGTGGCCACCGCCGCATCAAACTCGGCTAGCGCCTGCGCGGTCAGGCCGGTGCCAGTCGGCGGCTGCTGGAAATGATTGGAAACCGCCGTTTCCGCATTGAACCCAAAGCTGGCCGGGCGCACCAGCAGAACGGTGTTGGCGAGGGGCATAAAAGGCTCGGTTGATTGCTACGGGTTGGGAGTGGTAGGTACTAAACCATTGAAATGGAATAATGGCTTAGCACCCCACCTATAAAGCCCAACTATTCCACCGCCAGCACCAGTCCCTTCAAGTACGCCCCTTCCGGGTGAAACAAGCTCACGGGGTGGTCGGCGGGCTGGGTGAGGCGGTGCAGGATGCGCGCCGGGCGGCCCGCTTCAATAGCAGCGGCCAGCACCGCGCCTTCGAAGAGCTCGGGGCTCACCACCTGCGAGCAGCTGAAGGTGAACAGCAGCCCACCGGGCGCCAGGTGCGCAATGCCGGCGGCGTTCAGGCGCTTGTAGCCCATCAGGGCGGCGTGGCGGGCGCCCATGTGCTTGGCGAAAGCGGGCGGGTCGAGCACCAGCAGGTCGTACTGGGCCGAGTGGTTTTTGAGGAAGCCCAGCACGTCGTCGGGGTAGGCAGCGTGGCGGTCGGCGTGGGTGGAGAGCTCGGCGTTGCGCTCGGTGAGGGCAATGGCTTTCTTGCTTGAATCGACGGAGTGCACCAGCTCGGCGCCGGCTTCCAGGGCATACACCGAGAAGCCGCCGGTGTAGCAGAACGTGTTGAGCACCTTGCGGCCGGGCGAGTAGCGGGCCAGCAGGGCGCGGTTGTCGCGCTGGTCGATGAAGAAGCCGGTTTTCTGGCCTGTTTCCCAGTCCACGGCAAACTGGTGGCCGTTTTCGTTTACCAAGTGCTCGGTGCCAGTGCTTTCGCCGAAAAGGTAGCCGTTCTGGGCGTCGGGCACGGCGTTGCCGGGCACGGTTTCGGCGCTCTTGTCATAAATGGCGCGCAGCTTATCGCCGAACACCACCTGCAGGGCCGCCGCAATTTCGGGGCGGGCGCGGTACATACCCACGCTGTGGGCCTGCACCACGGCCACGTCGCCGTACACGTCGATAATCAGGCCGGGCAGGCCGTCGCCCTCGGCGTGCACGAGGCGGAACACGTTGGTGTCGGCCGTGCCGGTGAGGCGCAGGCGCTGCCGCAGCTGGTAGGCATTGCCCAGCTTGGCCTGCCAGAATTCGGCGGTGGGCAGCACAGCATTCACGCCAAAATCCAGCATGCGCACGGCAATGGAGCCGCCGCCCGAGAAGTGGCCCACGCCCAGCAATTCGCCGTCGATGGCTTCGACGCGCACGGGGTCGCCCTCCTGGGTGTCGCCCTTCACGCGGGCAATGGCGCCCGAGAATACCCAGGGGTGGCGCCGGCGCAGGGAGTGGTCTTTTCCGTTTTTGAGAACGATGGTGGCAGGATTCAGCATAGTCCCGCAAAGGTACGGCCCGGCTTGTGCGAACTTTGCCTTTCCCATCTGGGCCCCCGTTGCCCCTATCCCGTCATGACTCCCGACCTGCTTATTCTCGACTACGAACCGGCCCACCAGCCGGCTTTCCGCGCCCTCAACCACGAATGGATTGCGCAGTACTTCGCCATTGAGCCCATCGACAACAAAATGCTCGACGACCCAGAAGGCTACATTCTGGGCCCCGGCGGCCATATTTTTATGGCCAGCTACGGCGGCGAGCTGGTGGGCACCTGCGCCCTCATCAAAGAGCACGACGGCATGTACGAGCTAGCCAAAATGGCCGTGTCGCCGCGGGCGCAGGGCCTGGGCATCGGCTGGGCGCTGGGTCAGGCCATTCTGGGCAAAGCCCGGCAGCTGGGCGCGCGCCAGGTGGAGCTGCTGTCTAATTCGCGGCTTACCCCGGCGCTGAAGCTCTACGAAAAGCTGGGTTTCCGGCACGTGCCGGTGCCGCCCACGCCGTACCAGCGCACCGACGTGAAAATGGTGCTCGACCTCTAGCTACCGCTTCCCGAACCACCGCCGGTAGATGGGCTTGCGCCAGGCAAACTGCGCCCACATGGCGGGGTAGAGCAGGGCGTCGAGCAGCGGCGAGGCAGTACGGTATTCCAGGGCATCGACAATGATGCTGCCGCCACTTGGGCCGGGCTGTATGAGGTGGCGGTGGCGCCAGTAGCGCAGCGGCGGGGGCAGGCGCTGGCCTTCGTCCACGAAAAACCGGGTGCCGTCGGGCAGCTGGCCGTCGTCTACAATGAGCGAGGTCCAGGGCAGGCGGGCCACCAACGTACTCAGCTCAATTTCTACCCGGTCGCCGGTACGGCAGCCGTCGAAGCGCAGCACCCGCAGTCGCGGAAAAGGCGGCGCCAGGGCCACAAACAGGTCCCGGGTGAAGCCAGCCATGACCTGGGCCGGCGGCTGGGCCACGGCGGTGCGAAGAGTGACGTGCATAATCATCAGCACAACGCGGCCGGCAAGCCTTTGTTTGCGGCCGCCCGCGGGCTACCGGCTACTGCAGCCCCGTTATCCGGAATTCGACCCGGCGGTTGAGCCGGCGCGTAAACTCCTGGCTGTTGCTGGCCATGGGCTGGGCCCCGCCAAACCCAATGCCGGTGATGCGCGCTTCGGCAATGCCGTGGCCCACGAGGTAGGCCTTCACGGCGCTTACTCGCTGCTCGCTGAGCACCACGTTCTTCTCGGGCGGGCCCACGTTGTCGGTGTGGCCGCGCAGCTCAATCGTCAGGCCCGGGTTTTCCGACATCAGGCTCACTAGCTTGTCGAGCGCCGCAAACGAAGAAGGCAGCAGCAGGGCCTGGCCTTGCTCAAACTGCACATTGTTCAGCTGAACCGTGGTGCCCACGCTGAGCGGCCGGAGCAGAATATCCCGCACAAACGGGCCGGGACCGGCCGTCCAGGTGCTATCCACCACGATGTAGCCGGACAGCTGGGCGCGGTAGCTGTAGGTAAGGCCGGCTTTGGCGGGGTAGGAGAAGGTGCCCTGTGGCGAGAGGCGCACCGCCTTGCCAAACCCTTCCCCCAGCCGCAGCTGGGCCTGGGGTAGGGGCTGGTAGGTGGTGGCGTTCAGCACCCGGCCGCGCCAGGAGGCAGTGGTGGGCGGCACCGGGGGCGCTTCCTTGGTGCGCACCACGCTAAACAGGTTGCAGCCTGCTAAATCGGTGTAGGTGCCCTTGCGCACCCGGGTGGCTTGGCGACGGGCCAGGTCCACCTTGTACACGGCGGTAGGCCCGGCCAAGTACATCCGGCGCTGTCCGCGCTCGTCGTTTTGCATCAGCAGGTCGCTGTAGCCGCCGCGCTTGGGCAGGCCACTCAGGGCCATCATCTCGGGGTTGGGCTGCTGCGTGCTCAGGTTTACTTTCATAAGCGCGCCGTCGGTGCTGTATACCAGGTACATGGTGTTGGCGTCGTCGAGGCAGAAGTTGCCGTGCGAGCCCGCACTCTCGTACCCGATAAGCGGGTAGAACGGTGCCTTCTGCAGCGGGTCGGTGGCCCAGATTACCTTCACGCTGCCGTCGTACGGGCTGACTTTTACCAGCTTGTTGGCGTCGGAGGTGATGAAGTAGAGGTCGCCACGCTCGTCGGTGGCCGCCGAAATCCAGCACACGTCCTGGCCTTGGGCTGGCAGCTTCCAGGAGGTGTAGCTGCCCTTGCGCGTGGCCGGGTTGTAGCGGTATACCAGCTCGGGCGTGTCGGTGGGCGCTTTGGTCACCGAATACAGGTAGTTGTCGAACCCCTTGGCTAGCGCGTACGACTGGAAGGGCAGCACCTGCCGGTGAATGATGGGGGCGTCGGTGAGCCGGTTGGACGAGAATTCGTGGATGGTGCGGCAGTCGTCTTCCCACTGGCCGTTGTGGTAGCGCATGGCCGCGATGCCGTACAGCTTGTTGTCGCAGATTTGGTCGGCGTAGCGACGGCCCGGCAGCGGGTTGCTGGTAAAGCCAAAGGAGTCCACCAGCTGCTGCCCCTGCGCCAGGTAGGCGCTGTCCTGGCGGGCTTCGCCGCGGTACTCCACCCGGAATTCGTAGCCGCCGCGTCGCACCCAGCGCCCCACCACGTGCGTGCGGCTTGCCGGTGCCGGGGCGGCTGCGTAAGTGTAGTCGTAGCGCACTTCGTTGTAGCGCCCAAGGTCGCGCTGGTCGATGCGCAGGACCTGGGACTGGGGCAGCCGCTGAACGCTGCGCCACACCGAATCCTCCCCGCCGTACACGGTCAGGCTCAGTTCTTTCTGCGCATCGGGCAGCACCTGCATGGTGAGGGTGGCCACGGCCAGTGTGGGGCGGAAGGCCTCGCCGGCGTAGAAGGTAGCCTCCACGCCGTTCACGTTTTTTCGCACTTTCCAGGCCGGCGGGTAGGTGAGCCGGTAGTGCCCCCCTGCATCAGTATAAACGGCTCCGGTCGGGGCCGGCTGCGCATGCAGCGCCATGGTAAGTACTGCCAGTACCAGCGTCAGAAAAGCCTTCATAAACAGCAGCTCGGACGTAAACAAGACAAATGCAGGGGGCGAAAGGCAAACACGTCGGTGCTACAAAGCAACAAGGTTTGCAGCCAACTAAATGATTATTTGTCGGCCAACGTGCCTAAAACCACCACAAGGGTACAAAATTTCTTGCCCAAGTACCCAAAGCGAAGGCTGAGATTAGCCCAGCAGTTCCTCAATGTCGGCGCGGGTGAGGTGCTTAATCACGGCCTCATCCGTCGCAATCAACTCACTTACCAAGGCCAGCTTGCGGCGCTGCAAAGCCAGGATTTTCTCCTCCACCGTGCCCTGGGTAATGAATTTGTAAGTGAACACCGGGCGCTGCTGCCCGATGCGGTGGGCGCGGTCCACGGCCTGGGCCTCCACGGCCGGGTTCCACCACGGGTCGAGGATGAAGACGTAGTCGGCGGCGGTGAGGTTAAGGCCCACGCCCCCGGCCTTCAGGCTGATGAGGAAGATTTTCAGGTTGTCGTCTTCCTGGAAGCGGGCCACTTCGGCGGGCCGGTCGCGGGTGGCGCCGTCGAGGTAGGCATACGCCAGCTGTCGCTCATCCAGCGCCACTCGCACTAGCGACAGGTGCTGCACAAATTGGCTGAACACCAAAACCTTGTGTCCCTCGGCCACCACGTTGCGAATCATGCGCAGCACCTCGCGCAGCTTGCCCGATTCGTGGGTGTAGGTGTCGTCGGCCAGGCGCGGGTGGTTAGCAATTTGCCGCAATCGGGTTAAGCCCTGCAGCAGCAAAAATTGGGTGCTGGCCGGGCCGTGCTCGTCGAGGTTGCGCAGGATTTTATTGCGGTAAAAGCTCTTCGTTTCCTCGTAGGCGTGGGCCTGCTCCTCCGTCATGGGGCAGTAGCTGAGCTGCTCGGTCTTTTCGGGCAGCTCCTTGGCTACCTGGGCCTTGTGCCGGCGCAGGATGAACGGCTTGATGAGGGCGTGCAGCCGCCGCGTGCGCCCTTCGTCCTGGTGCTTCTCGATGGGCTTGAGAAACTCCTTGCGGAAGAACGCCTGCGTACCCAACAAGCCCGGGTTGATGAACGACATCTGCGACCACAGGTCCATGGTGCTGTTTTCCACGGGCGTGCCCGTCAGAATAAGACGGTGCTTGGAACGCAGCTGCCGCACGGCCTGCGACGTCGTCGACGATGGGTTTTTAATGGCCTGCGACTCGTCCAGAATCACGTAATCAAACTTGTAGCTGGCTAGCAGGTCTGTGTCCAAGCGCACGATGCCGTAGCTGGTGAGCACCACATCGTAGTCGGCAAAGCGGTCGGGGTTTTTGTCGCGGTAGGTGCCGGTGTAGGCCAGAATGCGCAGGTCGGGCGTAAACTTCTCGGCTTCGGCCAGCCAGTTGAACACCAGCGAAGTAGGCAGCACCAGCAGCGAGGCGGCGCCCTGCGCTTCGCCGCTTTCGCAGCGATGCTGCAGCATGGCCAGCGTCTGAATGGTATTGTGCGTCAGTACGAAATTATCCGTCACATACAGGCGGTCGGGAGCATCTACCGAAATGCACTGCGCCGGCATGATGCCCACCGATGTCACGGATTTGATGCCGCGGTAGGGTTGGTATTTGGTCTTGGGGCGGTACAGGGACGCTTTGCGAGCCAGCCGGAACGGTTGAATGTGAGGCGGGAGGCTCAACGTGAGGGTATAGGCAGCTTGCCCTGTCCGCTTTTCACCTAAGTGATAATAGGATGGCATTTTCGCGCTTTGCTTAACTGTTCCACCCAGCGACTGCACCAGAAAAGTGACGCCCGTAATCAATTGGGGCGAAATGGAGGAAAACTGACACACATCGCCCTGAGCCGACATGTAACCGTCTGAATCCATTAACCCTTGCAACACGGCCAGCCGCGTCGCCACGTCGTTGTAGAGGTAGGCTTCGGGAATGAATTTGGTCAGCGACCCTTTGCCTTTCAAGCCCAGGTTGCGAATGTGCTGCATCAGCTCATTCGTCCAGCCGGCCACGTTTTTCACAAACGAGTAATCACAAGTCTGGCCCTGCCGACGCATGGCCAGGGTCGGGGGCAGCTCGCGCGTCACGTAATTCACAATTTCGGCGTCACCAGTCGAAAGCTGAATGCTATTGAGGCGGAAGCAACCATCGCCCAACAGCAGGCCCATAAAATAAGGGTCGACTGGTACCTGTTGGGAGGACATTTCGACCGGTTTCACAATGGGAATGAACCACTTGGTGTTGCCATGCTTGTCGTGTAGGTCGGCGCTCAACTCCTGGAGCGCCTTCACCTTGTAAGCTTGGCCCCGGTATTTCTGCACGGGGCTTTGCACGGCCCACAAATGCTCTGCGCAACATTCCGCCGTGGAACCATCGGTGAACGTCACGCGAAAGATTTCTTTTTCGCCTTGCGGAAACACGCCTGTTACCCGTGAAGTTTGGCCCTGCGAATTGATAATGGAATCGCCGACCCGTAACTCACCCATTTGCCGCCAACCGCTCGGGGTGAGAATATTGGCGTGCAGCGGCTGCGCTTTGCCCAGGCCCATGTCGTCGGCCAGGCAGCCGCCAAAATGGTAGTCCTGCACGAAGCGCAGCCAGTTGTAGCCCGCTTTCTGATAAGGGCGCAGCTCACCCAGGAAGCCGATGGGCAGGGGGTGGTCTTCTACCTCGGCAAAGTCGCGCAGTCTGGCCAGCTTGCGGCCCATGCGCACGGTGGCCAGCTCGTTGCTTTGCAGGTCGGCCACCAGCGCCAGGTGGTGGCGGCGCAGGTTCAGGCCCTCCGGGGTTTCTTCGCCAAAGGCAAACAGCTCCAGGTAGTCCGTAAACCACTCTTCGGGAATGATGGCAATCTGACCGTTGGGCAGCTTGAACTCGCGGCGGCGCTGCAAAATGTGGGCCCGCAACCGGATAAACGGCACCTCGATGTCGCCAAAACGCACGGTGCCGCGCACATCAAACCAGTCACCGGCTTCCTGAATGCCCACGTGCACGCTGGTGGGCCCAATGAAGTAGCTCTTGGTGGCCGTAGACGCGGCTTCTACCGTGTAGCCCAACTCCGTGAGGATGGCCGTGTTGTCGTGCAGCCACTTAAACGCTTCGCTTTTGGGCAGGGTCGCGTAGCCGTTTTCCACCGTGAGCTGGCGCTCGCGCAACTCGGCCACGGTGGCTTGCTCCTGCTCGGGGTTGCGCAGCAGGCGGTGAAACACGTAGCTCTCGGCCGTTTTTTCCAGGCGCACGCTCACCGGTTTGTCCGTGCCCAGGGGCATGAGGTGCGGGCCGTAGCGGAAGCTTAGCTCAAAGTGGATTTGCTCGGTTTCGGTTCCGGTGAGCAAGGGCGCCACCGGCTTGGGCAGCGGAATGCGGCCGCGGCGCGGGGGGCCGGGCGGGCGCACGGGGACCTCAGGAGCCGCCACGGCGGGCATGGCGTCGCTGAACGTGAGCCGGGGCCGCGCCACGTACCGCTCCGACCGAATGTCGAAGCCGCGGGCGTGCACCTCAAACGACTCCATGAGCGGGGCCACAAATTTCTGGAAGTAGCTTTCTTCCACATTGCGGGGCACCACAATGAATTTTTTCTTCAGGAAGGGCAGCAGCTTGCGCCCGTCCACCTCGGTCCGGAAGGAATAGAGCAGGTCGCCGAGCAGCAGCCAGGCCGGCTGCAGGCACACCAGCAGGGCGTCCTTGTACTGGAAATCCAGCCGCTGCCCCTGGTACTGAATGGTGGGGAAGTAGTGCGTGCCCTCCTCGTTGCGGCGGAAGTGAAACAAAATGGATGCTTTGGCCGGAGCCAGCCCAATTTCCTTCCAGGTAGGTTCGCCGTCGCGGCCCATGATGAACACGCGCTTGCCGGCCAGCCGGGCCAGGATGGCCGCCATGCGCGTTTGCACATGCCGCGAAATGACTTCCTGCAGCGGCTTGTCGCCCTTCTCGGCGTTGTAGGTTTTGAGGAAGAACTCGGCCGTGGCAATTTTGCGGGGCCAGAATTCTTTTACCACCGCTTCCTGCTGAATCTGGTCGCACAGTTCCACCAGCTCAAAATCGGTGGCATCGAGGCCCGCGCCAAACTCGTGGGCGTTCTTGCCCGAAACCGTCTGGTGCTGGAGCGTAAGCTGGCCGCGCGGGCCCAATTGTACCACGTAGGCCGCGAACAAGTGGCCCAGGAACTCGTGCTCGAAGAGCGAGTAAACAATTTGAAACGGTTCCGAGGTAGAAACTTTCATAGCCGGGCACGCAAGAATCGCAAGATAGGGCTGAAAGCGGAAACGCGTGCGGTTGAGCTTATCAGCAGTAAGGGGAGCGGATAGCCTTACGGCGCTTTGCCGCGCAGGATGCCGCGGACCTTATAAATTCTCGCGCAAATCCAAGTGGCTCGCGTTCAGGGCCGGGCGAATGCTTACGGCTAATGTAATGAGTATGATGGACAGGCAGGTAAAGATGAGGTCCGTAGCCTGCATTTTCACCGGATAGGCATCGACTACGCTCGTGGCCATGCCCATGCTCACAAACCCGAAGCGCTGCTGGGCCCAGCACAGGGCTACGCCAAACACGAGGCCCGTGGCCGCGCCCACCAGGGCCACGATGGCCCCCACCAGCAGGAAGGTCTTGCGCACGGTTTGCTGGGTGGCGCCCATGGCCAGCAGCACCGAAATATCTTTTTTCTTATCGATGACCAGCATCGAGAGCGAGAAAAAAATATTGAGCGACGCAATGAGCAGAATGAGCGTGAAGGTGATGAACACAAACAGCTTCTCCACCTTGATGGCCTTGAACAGGCTCACGTGCTGCTCATCAGAGTCCTGCACCTTGAAGCCCGGGCCCAGCTGCCGGCGCAGCTGCTCCTTCACCTGCTCAATTTCGAAGCTCTGGCCCACCTTCACGTAGAGCGCGGTGCGGCGGGTGCCGTAGCCCAGCAGGCGCTGGGCAAAGCTGAGGGGCACGAAAATGTAGCTGTCGTCGATGTGCTGCTCGATGAGGAACACCCCGCCGGCAATCAGGTTTTGCTCGTTGAACGCCTTTTCGGGGTTCATTTCCAGCAGTTTCTTACCGGGGGTATTGCGGGGGTAGAGCAGGCGCATGGGCGCCAAGCGGTTGTTGAGCGTGATGCTGAGCTCGTGCTGCACGCCGGCGCCCACCAGGGCCAGCTCTAGGCTGTCGCGGCGCAGGCGGTGGTCGCCCTCCTTGATGTTGGCGTCTATCTGGCTTTGACCAAAGTAGTTGTCGCTCAGGCCACGCATCTTCACCACCATTTGGCGGTCGTGGTATTGCAGCAGCGCGTTGTCCTCGATGACCTCGGTGAGCAGGGCCACGCCGGGCGTGTTTTCCAGCTTCATCAGGAAGGTGCGGTCCACGTCGAAGGCCTTGCCCTTGGTGGCCGAAATGACCAGGTTGGGGTCCGACTTGCCGTAGAGCGTGCGCACCAAGTCCTCCAGCCCGTTGAACACCGACAGCACAATAATGAGCGCCATAGTGCCCACGGCCACTCCAATCATCGAAATGTTCGAGATGATGGTGATGATGTTGCGCTTATTCTTGGAGCGGAAATAGCGCCGCGCAATGAGGAGGGGGACGTTCACCTAAAAAGTTTGGGAGGGTACGCGGGGTTGCCGTTGAGAGTTAGCCAATGCCCGGCAAAGCTACCGATACTAACTCATCAACGCGGGGCCTAACCTACTCGCCGGCTTTTACTTCCACGCCTTCACGATGAGGCCCGTGCCCGAATCGTGAACCGTGCGGGCGTCGAGCCAGTTCAAAAGCAAGCAGAACGGGAACGTGACGGCGTAATAGAAGGGCAGCAGCAGGAAAAACAGGCGCGACTTGCCCAGCATCAGGATGGGGTATTTCATGCTCAGGCGCCACGAAATCTGGCCCGGCTCGCCGTACGCGTAGCGGGCTTCGATGCGTTCAAACCCGGCCGTGCGAAGCTTCTGCTGGATTTCGCGGATGTTGTAGCCGTCGCGCACGTGCTCCTCGATGAAGCTGGTTTCGCCGTCGTCGTGCACGTCGGAGCCGCCCTGGTCGCTGGGCGTGGAGATGAGCAGCATGCCGCCGTCCTTGAGCGAGGCGTGGATGTTGCGAAACACCTCCACGTCTTCCAGAATGTGCTCCATCACGTCCACCGACAAGGCCAGATCAAACGAATTAGGCTCCTGGTACAGCACCAAATCCTGCACGGCAAACTGCACGTTGCTGCGGCCAATCTGACGGAAAAACCGGTTGGAGTCGGCCACCTGCTCTTCCTTCACGTCCACGGCCAGGATGTCCCACTTGGGGCTCAGCCCACTGAGCCAGTACGTGTACTGCCCGTAGCCCGAGCCCGCGTCGAGGATGTGCAGCGGCTCCTGGGTGCGGCCTTTGGCCCAGCGGCGCAGCTCGCGGTGCACGTGCCAGGTGCGCAGCAGCAGCAAATCGAGCAAATGATAAAACAGCCGGCGCAGCCATGGCGTTCGGTTAAATACCTGGCCGAGCGTCTTCTTAATCGGGTCGTAATACAAGAGAAGGGAGGCGTGCTAAATAATGGGTTGCGAAATCAGCCGGCGGCCTTATTCGTCGTCTTTGGGGTTGAACAGGCGCGGGCGGGCCGGTTTCTCGTCGTCCTTCTCCTCGTCTTTGGGCGCGGGCGGGATGTCGAGCGTGCCGAGCACCTGGTCCATGTGGGCAGCGTAGGCGGCGCTGTCGTCGTGAAAAAAGATGAGCTCGGGCACCACGCGCGCCGTCTGGCGGATGCGCTTAGCTAGGGCCTGACGGATGGCCTTACCGTTTTCGCGAATGATTTCGAGGCGCTCGTTGGCATCGGCCCCGATGAGCAGGCTCAGGTACACACGGGCCTGGCCCAGGTCGGGCGTCACGCGCACCAGGCTGATGCCGGGCGCCAGCCCACCTCCAAACAGGTGCGGCAGGTCGCGCTGCAACACGGAAGCCAGCTCCTGCTGCAGCAGGCTAGCCATTTTTTGTTGTCGTTTGCTTTCCATAATGACCGGCAAAGGTACAGCTTGGGGAAGAAGGGCCGCGGGCTCCCCTGGGCAAGAAGCAAAAAGGGAAACAGCGGCGGCAGAAAACCCGGTAAATGGGATGGCCGCTGGCGGACAATACCTTTGCCAGCCCAATATCCCTCCCTGACTTCTCGCCGCTACCCTTTTGCTTCGCTTTTTCAAAAGCTCCCTTCCGGCTCAACTCCTGGCCTTGCTGGTGCTGGTGCTGGCCCTGCGCCTGCCCCTGCTGTGGATGGGCCTGCCCGTGACGGCCGCCGAGCTGAGGGCCCTGCTGGTGGGCGAGCGGCTGCACGGCGGCGCCCTGCCCTACCGCGACCTCTACGACGGCACCGCACCGCTGGCCGCGGCCACGTTTGCCGTGCTCGACGCGGTGGTGGCGCGCCCGGTGTGGCTCTACCGCCTGGTGGCGCTGCTGCTGCTGCTGGTGCAGGCGATGCGCCTGAACCTGGTGTTCAACCGCTACGACGTGCACCCCGAGCGCGGCTACCTCGCCGCCCTGACGTACCTGCTGGTCGGCAGCGTCAGCACCGATTTGGATGCCCTGTCGCCCCTGCTGCTGGGGCACACCTTCATCATCTTTGCGCTGAGCGCGCTGCTGCCCACCTCCCGCGAGGGCTACGACAACCGCCGCCTGTTTCGGGCCGGGTTCCTGATTGGGGTGGGCGCGCTGTGCTACCTGCCCCTCAGCTTGTTTGTAATAGTGGGCTTGTTTGCGGTGGTCATTTTCGCGGCCAACTCCTTCCGGAGCTCCCTGCTGTTGCTGTGTGGGTTTTTCTTTCCGTACGCCCTGGCGGCCACTTTTTTCTTCTACACCGGGGCGCTGCCGGGGTTTGTGCAGTTCCATTTGCAGCCGGGCCTTACCGATTTGATTGCCAGCGGGCTGCCGGCCGGCTTGCAGCTCCGCTTGCTCATCGTGCCCGGGGTGGTGCTGGCCCTGGGGCTCATCCGGTCCTTGGGCACGCCCCTGGGTTTAGTGTTTCAAATAAAATTCCGGCAGATGATGCTGGTGTGGCTGGTGGTCGCCATTGCTACGGCAGCAGTAGAGCGGGGCGCGGCCCCGGGCGTGCTGGTGCTGCTGCTGCCGCCGCTGGCGTACTTCAGCCTGTTTTTGTGGCAGCGTGCGCCCCGCAACTGGATGCTGGAATTGCTGCTGCTGCTGGTCCTCAACGCGGCGGTAGTGCTGCGCTACCGGGCCCAGGTGCCGCGCCTCGAAGCCCTGCTGCACATGCCGGCCGAAAGCCGCTTCGGCCTGCAGCCCGACCCGCGCTACGCCTCCCTGCGCGGCCAGACCCTGCTGATTCTGGGGCCCGACGACCGTGCTTATTTCAACAACCACCCCGCCACGCCTTACCTGGACTGGGCCTTGTCGCAGGTCGATTTTGGGCACCTCAACGAGTACGCTGCCGTGGTGCGCGTGGCTCAGAAGATGGGCCCCGTCCCGCCGGCGTACCTGCTCGACCAAAGTGCCCAGGTGCCCCGCCTGAAGCAGCTGCTGCCCGGTATATTTGGCCCCTATGAGCCCACCGGCCTGCCCGGTCTCTACCGGCGCCTGCCCAAGCAGTAGCCCCACTAAGCTACACCCAGCACCAGGCCCGGGTGCGGCGCTCGGTGGGCGCATTCCGCAGGAAAACGGCCAGGGGCTTCAGGTCCGTGAGCAGGGAGGTGAGCACAATGGAGCGGCCGTCGACAAGGTGCAGGCAGAGGTAGTTGTATTTGCCCCAAAAGGTGCGCCGCGCGCTGCACGTCACGCTTTCTACCCCGGCCAAGTCGCGCCGGGCGAAGGCCACGCGCTGCCCGGCGTCGTAAACCTCGAGCCGGTTTTCGGTGGGCTGAAAAACCAGCGTCGTATCGTGGTTCAGAGTCAGGTAGCGCAGGTGCAGCAGCAGCGCGGGCCCGCTCAACGCCAGCGTAAACAGCAGGAAGCCAATCGTAAGCGCCCACTCAAATTGACTGGCTTCCGGTCCACTCAGGGCCACGGCGGGCAGCACGCTCAGGCCGGCGCCCAGCGCCAGCAGCGGCCAAAAGAGCAGCCGCAGCTGGCGGGCCGCCGAGACCTGGTACGTGTGCGTCCGCTTGGCAAAAAGCCCCGTTAGCCAGCGAGCCGCGCCCAATACCACGAGCAGCATAACGGCCACTTCCAGCAGCGGGCGCAGAAAAGAAGATTTCATGGTGCCAGTATAGAGACCCGGCTACGCGTGCACCTGCACCCAAGCCTCGCCTTCGTGGTGCGCCCGCAGCCGCCCAAAGCTTTCCAGCGCCAGCCCGTGCTTGGCAAACACCGCCAGCACTTCCTCGCGGCCTTGGGGCGCCACGCACACCAGTAAGCCCCCCGAGGTCTGCGGGTCGCAGAGCCACACGCGCTGCTCTTCGGTGATGGTGCCCACCTTGTGTCCGTAGCTGGCCCAGTTGCGGCCGGTGCCACCCGGCACGCTGCCCTGCTTCAAATACGGCTCGGCGGCCGCGATGCGGGGCAATTTCGAAAACTCAATTTCGGCCGTCAATCCGCTGCCTTCGCACACTTCCGAAAGGTGGCCCAGCAAGCCAAAACCGGTCACGTCAGTCAGCGCCGTCACCGCGTCGAGCTTGCTCAGCTCGGCGCCAATTTTATTGAGCTGCATCATTTGAGCCGGGGCAATGGCCGCGTCCTCGTCTCGCAAAATGCCCTTTTTCTGCGCCGTGGTGAGGATGCCCACGCCCAGCGGCTTGGTCAGAAACAGCTCCGAGCCGGCCGTGGCCGTGTCGTTCTGCTTCAGGTCCACGATGTTCACCATGCCCGTCACGGCCAAGCCAAAAATGGGCTCGGGCGAGTCGATGCTGTGGCCGCCGGCCAGCGGAATGCCGGCTTCGGCACAGATGCTGCGGGCGCCTTCCAGCACGCGGCGGGCCACTTCGGGCGGCAGCTTGTCTACGGGCCAGCCCAACACGGCAATGGCCATCAGCGGCCGGCCGCCCATGGCGTACACGTCCGAAATGGCGTTGGCCGAGGCGATGCGGCCGAAGTCGTAGGCGTCGTCCACGATGGGCATGAAGAAGTCGGTGGTCGAAATCACCGCTTCGCCGCCGCCGATGTCGTACACCGCCGCGTCGTCGCGGCTGGTGTTGCCCACCAGCAGGCGCTCGTCGTGGGGCTGCGCGATGCTGGTGTGCAGCATCTGGTCGAGCACGGCCGGGGCGATTTTGCAGCCGCAGCCGGCGCCGTGGCTGTATTGGGTCAGTTTATATTCCGTCGTGGGAGTCATGGAGAAGAGAAAAGCAGGGCCGACCCGCTAGGTAAGGGACTACAAAAGTCCGCAAAGAGTTTTAGAGTCGTAGAGCGTGGCCTGAAACCTTCGGCCGAACGCCAAAAAGAGGAACGCTGGCCGAGGCAGTTTGCCACCGTCCGTCGTTCCTCTTTTAGCTCAACTTATTCTGGTGTCTTAGCCTGGCTACTTGATGGCTACCGGTAGCTCAATATTTTCCCAGCGCATTACCAGGCCTTTGGGCGTCACCTCGTACACCAGCCGTTCGGTTGGGGTGGCGGTTTTGCGGGGCGTCACCAGCACGCGCAGGGCGTCCTGCTTTTCATCGTATTTGAACGCGCCCCACTGGTTGGATACTTTATTGAAGATAACCGTCCACTGCTTCTCGGTTGGAATCAGGAAGAAGCCATACTTACCAGCAGCTAGAGGCTTGCCTTCCACCGTCACGGCCTTGCTGAATTCCACCGTGGTGGCTTCATTGGCCCCGGCGCGCCACACTTTGCCGTAAGGCTCCAGCCCGCCGAAAATCTTGCGGCCTTTTACGCCCGGGCTGCTGTAGTTCACCGTCACGTCGGTGGTGCCAATCTTGCCGGTGGCGGTAGCTGCCGGGCTGGGCTTGGTGGCTTGGGCTGGCGCGGCGGGCGTGGCCGGAGTAGCAGGCGTGGCTTGCGCAAAAGCGGCGCTGGCAACGAACGTAGTGGCCAGCCCGAAAGCGACGTGGCGAAGAAGTTGGAGGGTTTTCATGTAGGTACTAAAAGGTGAGGGGAAGAATTGAGCTGATTGTAGAACGGCGCGCCGTGAAACCCTGCGGGCGTGGTTAGTGTTTTAAGGTCAGCAATTTATAGCAATGGTTGCTTATCAATGCAACGCCCGCTATTTCCTGCTAGTCAACGCGACGCGGGCGCCAGCGCTCCAGCCGGGCTTGCCTTGCATTCCGCCGCCTATTGTCGTATCTTTGCACCCGAAGTTGGTATTCGCTTTAGCAAAGAGGGGACGCGCAGTCCCCTCTTTTTTTGCCCGCTTGTTTCAAAATTTATGCATTTCGACCGTACCCTGCTGCTGGAAATGCTCCAAGACGCCATCGGCGACGAGGAGCTGTTCATCGTGGGCCTTACCGTATCCGATTCGGTGATGCCGAAGGTGACCGTCACCCTCGACGGCCCCACCGGCCTGGCCATTCAGGCGTGCGCCACCATCAGCCGCCGCCTGGCGCGCCGCATCGACGAGCACTACGGCGAGGACTCTGCCTACTCCCTGGAAGTGACCAGCCCCGGCGCCGACCAGCCCCTGACGGACCCCCGCCAGTACCAGCGCCACATCGGCCGCTCGCTGGCCCTCAAGCTCACCGACGGCACCGAGAAAACCGGCGTCCTCACTGCGGCCACGCCGGAAGGCGTGGAAATTGAAGAAGTGATTAAACAAAAGACCAAGAAAACGACCCTGCCCGCGGCCTTTTATTCCTTCGGGGATATCCAGGAAGCCAAGGTGGTTATCTCCTTTAAATAAATACCGTTCTGCCTCTATGAACAGCCACGAATTAATCGAGTCCTTTAGCGAATTTGCCCGGAGCAAGAACATCGACCGGCCCACGATGATGAGCATCCTGGACGACGTGTTCCGCACGATGATTCGCAAAAAGTACGACCAGGACGAAAACTTCGACGTTATCATCAACCCCGATAACGGTGACTTGGAAATTTGGCGCAACCGCGAAATCGTGGACGACAACTCCGAGGATATCTGGGACCACGATAAAATCATGCTTTCCGAAGCCCAGAAAATCGAGCCCGACTTCGAAATCGGCGAATCGGTGGCCGAGGCCGTGAAGCTGGAGGACTTTGGCCGTCGTGCCGTGCTCATGGCTCGCCAGACGCTGATTCAGCGCGTGAAGGACCTGGAGCGCGACAACCTGTACCAGAAATACAAAGACCAGGTCGGCGAAATCGTGACCGGCGAAGTGTACCAGGTGTGGAGCCGCGAGGCTCTTATCATGGACAAGGACGACAACGAGCTGGTGATGCCCAAGGGCGAGCAAATCCCCAAGGACCGGTTCCGCAAGGGCGACACCGTGCGCGCCGTGGTGCACCGCGTGGAAGTCATCAACGGCACGCCCAAAATCATTCTTTCCCGCGCCGCGCCGGCGTTCCTGGAGCGGTTGTTCGAGCTGGAAGTGCCCGAGATTTACGACGGCCTCATCACCATCAAGAACGTGGTGCGCGAGCCCGGCGAGCGCGCCAAAGTGGCCGTGGAGAGCTACGACGAGCGGATTGACCCCGTGGGCGCTTGCGTCGGCATGAAGGGCAGCCGCATCCATCCGGTGGTGCGCGAGCTCGAAAACGAGAACATCGACATCATCAACTACACCGACAACCTGGAACTCTACATCGCGCGGGCACTATCGCCGGCCAAAGTAGGTTCTATGAAGATAAATCAGGAAAGCGGCCGGGTTTCGGTGTTCATGAAGCCCGACCAAGTGAGCTTGGCCATCGGCCGCGGCGGTGCCAACATCAAGCTGGCCAGCCGGTTGGTGGGCATGGAAATCGACGTGTTCCGCGAAGCCATCGACTACGAGGAGGACATTTCGCTGGACGAGTTCCAGGACGAAATCGAGCCTTGGGTACTGGCCGAATTGAAGAAAATTGGCCTGGATACCGGCCGTGCCGTGCTCGCCGTCAAGAAAGACGACATCGTGCGCCGCACCGAGCTGGAAGAAGAAATGGTGGACGATGTGTACCGCATTATCCGCCAGGAATTTGCCGACGACGAAGACCTTGACGAAAGCTCTTTGGAAGCGGCCAAAACCCCTGTATCTTCGGATAAAACCGGCGAGGCGAAAGCCAACCCGACCGATGAGGAAGCCGCCGTTACCCACGCTTCCGCAACTGCTACAACCCCTGAACACACCCCTTTGGTGGCTGAAATGACCGACGAAACCCAAGCAACGACTGAGGATGCGGGCGCAAGCTCTCCCGCCGAGCCAGCCCAATGACGGCCGCGCGGCCGGTACGGCAAGGGTAACAAATCGTGCCAGTGGGCGCGGTTTGCGCCCTGCTGGCAAGATTTAATGTAATACCTTTGCACTTAGAAGCGTATCGTACGCGAGAAAAGATAGAATGGCGGAAGCAACCCCGAAACGGCTACAACAGGCGGCCAAAGACCTGAATATTGGAATGGACAGGGTGGTCGAAGCCCTGGCCAAGAAAGGCATACAAGTAGAGAACAAGCCCACCACCAAGCTGACCGGTGAGCAAGTTGCCTCGCTTGAGAAGGAATTCGCGGCCTCTGCCCACGACCGGCAGGAGGCACAGAAAGTCATTCAGGCCAAGCGCCAGAGCGACCTCGACGCGGCTCCCAAACCTGCTGCTCCGGCCCCGCGTCCGGTACAAGCTGCGGCCCCGGCTCCCAAGCCAGCGGCACCAGTAGCTCCTGTGGCTGCGGCGCCCGCCCCGGCCCCTGCTCCGGTAGCACCAGCTGCCCCCGTGGCAGCCGCTCCGGCCCCTGCGCCCACCCCAGCTCCGACGGCACCTGCCGCCCCGGGGCTGAAGGTGCTCGGCAAAATGGAGCTCGACAGCAAAGGCCGCGTGATGGCTGCCAAGCCCAAGCCAGCGGAAACGCCGGTGGCGGCTGCTCCCGCGCCGGCCCCGGTAGCCCCGAAGGTGGAAGCTCCAGTTGTTCCTGCTCCTAAAGTAGAAGCGCCTGCACCCGTGGCTGCTCCGGTAGCTCAACCAGTTGCGAAGGCAGAGGCTCCGGCACCGGTGGCACCAGCCCCCGCGCCAGTAGCACCGGCCCCGGCGGCTCCCGTAGCTCAGGCACCGGCTGCTCCCGTAGCTGCTGCTCCCGTCGCCCCGGTGGCCGAAGCTGCTGCACCCGAAGACACCAGCACCATCGTGGCCAAGTCGGATACGCTGAAGGGCCTCACGGTTCTGGGCAAAATCGACTTGTCGTCTATTAACAACGACCGTCGTGGTCCGGGTGGCCGTGGCCCTCGTCCCATTGCTTCATCGGATGTGAGCAAGCGCGGCTTGCCTGCTGGCCCTGGCCAGAAGAAGCGCACGCGCCTGCCCGGCCCTCCCGGCAGCACCACCAGCCCACCCAGCCCCGGTTACCAGGGCAACCGCCCCGCCGGTGCTCCCGGCCAAGGCGGCGGCTACCAGGGCAACCGACCCGGTCAGGGTGGCCCCGGCCAGCGCCCCGGTGCTCCCGGCCAGCGTCCCGGCCAGCCCGGTCCCAAGCCCAACGCCCCCGCGCTTACGCCGGAGCAGGCTGAAAAGCAAATTCAAGAGCAGATTAAGGCCACGCTGGCCAAGCTCGGCGGCAACAAAGCCACTGGCCAGGCCAACCGCGCGAAGTATCGCCGCGACAAGCGCAGCATGCTGGCGGAGGACCGCGAGGCCCTGCGCGCGCAGAACGAGCTCGACGCCAAGACCCTCAAGCTCACGGAGTTCATCTCGGCCAATGACCTGGCCTCGCTGATGGACGTGAACGTGAACGAGGTAATCAAGGTGTGCTTGGGCATGGGCATGTTCGTGTCCATCAACCAGCGCCTCGATGCCGAAGCCATCACGGTAATTGCCGACGAATTCGGTTTCGATGTAGAATTCCTGTCTAAAGAAGAGGAAGAAATCAGCATCGACGCCGGCGACAGCGAAGAGGACCTGCGCCCCCGCGCTCCCATCGTGACCATCATGGGCCACGTCGACCACGGCAAGACGTCGCTGCTTGACTACATCCGCGACGCAAGTGTGGCCAAGGGCGAAGCCGGCGGCATCACGCAGCACATCGGTGCCTACGAGGTGCGGACCAAATCGGGCCAGCCCATTACTTTCCTTGACACGCCTGGTCACGAAGCCTTTACGGCCATGCGTGCCCGTGGTGCCAAGGTGACGGACATCGCCATCATCGTGGTAGCGGCCGACGACTCGGTGATGCCCCAGACCAAGGAAGCTATCAACCACGCGCAAGCGGCGGGGGTGCCGATTATCATCGCCCTCAACAAGATTGACAAGCCCTCGGCTAACCCCGAGAAAATCCGCGAGGAGCTTTCCCAGATTAACATTCTGGTGGAAGAGTGGGGCGGCAAGTACCAGAGTCAGGAGGTTTCGGCCAAGTCGGGCATTGGTATTGAAGACTTGCTCGAGAAGGTGTTGCTGGAGGCCGAATTGCTCGACCTGAAAGCCAACCCCGACCGCGGCGCCATTGGTACCGTGATTGAAGCCTCGCTGGACAAAGGCCGTGGCTACGTAACCACCGTGCTGGTGCAAACCGGTACGCTGAATGTGGGCGACGTAATCCTGGCCGGCCCGCACTTTGGTCGCGTGAAAGCCATGACGGACCACCGCGGCAAGAAGATGAAGTCAGCGCCGCCGGCCACGCCGGTACAGGTGCTCGGCCTCACCGGTGCCCCGCAGGCCGGCGACCGCATCCAGGTAATGGAAACGGAGCGCGAAGCCCGCGAAATCGCCACCCAGCGCTTGCAGCTGGCCCGTGAGCAAACCATCCGGACCAAGAAGCACATCACGCTGGACGAAATCGGCCGCCGCTTGGCTATCGGTTCGTTTAAGGAGCTCAATATCCTAGTGAAAGGCGACGTGGACGGTTCGGTGGAAGCACTCTCCGACTCGCTGCTGAAGCTGAGCACGCCGGAAGTGAAGGTGAACATCCTCTCGAAAGGGGTGGGCGCCATTTCAGAAAGCGACGTGCTACTGGCCTCGGCATCCGACGCCATCATCATCGGCTTCCAGGTGCGGCCCTCGCAGAGTGCCCGCAAGCTGGCCGAGCAGGAGCAGATTGATATCCGCCTGTACAGCATCATTTACAACGCCATCAACGAGGTGAAGGATGCCATGGAAGGCATGCTGGCCCCGACGGTGCAGGAAGTGGTGACGGCCAACGCCGAAGTGCGGATGGTGTTCAACATCACCAAAGTAGGCTCCATTGCCGGCTGTATGGTGACGGAAGGCACGTTCCAGCGCAAGACCCGCGTGCGGGTGGTGCGCAACGGCATCGTGCTGCACACCGGCGAGATTCAGGACCTCAAGCGCTTCAAGGACGACGTGAACGAAGTTCGCCAAGGCTACGAATGCGGTATCTCCATCAAGAACTTCAACGAGTTGCAAGAAGGCGACAACATTGAGGGTTTCGAAGAGAAGGAAATCAAGCGCACGCTGTAACAACGGCGCGCCAACCGAAAGCAAAAAGCCCCGACTGCGATGCAGCCGGGGCTTTTTCATGTGGTTTTGAATTGAGCTTAGAAAAGCAAGAAGCGCTTTCTCATCTTGCTCTTATGCACCAGGGGCTTGCCCTTAGGATTGGAACTGCCCACGGCGTGGGTGGTACCGCGCTTTAGGTCGGCAAAGCCTTTTTTGGCTCTGTACTTGCGCACAATGAAGCCGTTGCCGCTGCGGTTCGAATCGAACTGGCGCTCCGGGCCACCGCCGCGGCCGAAGCTGGTGTTGCCGGTGCGGGCTTGCAGCAGTTCCATTTGCTGGTCTTGCTTGATTTGGTCGGGCGTCATGGCGGCGCGGCGCTGGTTGCGGGCCAGCTCCTCGGCGTTGACGCCGGTGTTGCGGCGGGCGTTGGCTTCGCTGGTGCCTTGCCCGGTTGTTGGGAACGCGGGCCCCGTCTGCGCGTGGGCAGCAGAAGTAGCAGCTATCGATAAGCCACTGAGAAGCGCGGCAGCAAGGAAAATTTTCATGTCAACAAGAGTTGGCGTGGAGAGGGGAGATGCAGCCTAACGGCAGGCTGGATAAGGTGGTTCAACGAATGCAGCGGGTGTTTTTCTTGGCTGCTAACGCGCCTCTAAGTTCGCAACTTATTTTGATTCGACAATTTAACTGCCTCGGGTAAAATGAACACTTGAGCTAAAAACGAAAAAACCGCTGCCCAGCACTCGGTGGGCAGCGGTTTTTTCACGCTGAATGGAAATGTGCTTTACAGGCGGCTGGCGCGCAACGAATCGCGGATGTCCATGAGCAGCTGCTGCTCGGTGGTGGGCGGGGCGGGCACCGCCACTACTTCGATGGGCGCTTTCTTCATGCGGTTGGCCGCTTTCACAATCAGGAAGATGATGAAGGCAATGATGAGAAAGTTGATAAGGGCGTTAATGAACAGGCCGTAGTTGATGGTACCTACGCCGGCTTTCTTGGCTTCCTCGATGGTGGCGTAGTGCTGGCCGTTCATGGCCACGAAGAGGTTGGCGAAATCGACCTTCCCGAGGGCCAGGCCGATGATGGGCATCAGGATGTCGTCGGTGAGGGAGGTGACGATTTTGCCGAATGAGGCGCCAATGATGACGCCCACGGCCAAGTCGAGCACGTTGCCTTTGGCGATAAACTCTTTGAATTCGGAAACAAGGCCCATTGCAGTAAACAGTTAGGAGGGTGAGAAAAGTAAGGTCTTTGGGTAAATCTAAGTATTTAAATATAAATGGGCTGGCTGGGCTTTTTGTATCAGATTCTGAAAGAAAGTTGAGCCGACTGTTTTGTTTGGGGTGTCAAATAAGGGCAGCTGACTAGTGTAACGAGGAGTCTTGTGACCCTCGGCGGGGCTGTGCCCTATCTTTGGCCGGACCAAATCATTCAGGCCCCTTTCTCCGCCATGTCTGCTTCTTACGAAAACCTACTCTACGACCTGGACGCCGCCAGCGGCATCCTCACGCTCACCATCAACCGCGCCAGCAAGCTCAACGCGCTGAACGGCGCCACCATTGATGAAATAGCCGCGGCCATGCAGCACGCGCTGGACGAGCCGCAGGTGCGCGGCATCATTATCACGGGCAGCGGTGAGAAAGCGTTTGTGGCCGGTGCCGACATCGCCGAGCTGGCCGCCCTCACGCCCGCGCAGGCCCAACGGGCAGCCGAGCGCGGGCAGGAAGCCTTCTGCCGGATTGAGGAAAGCACCAAGCCCGTGATAGCTGCGGTGAACGGCTTTGCCCTGGGCGGCGGCTGCGAGCTGGCCATGGCCTGCCATATGCGCGTGGCCTCGGAAAACGCCCGCTTCGGCCAGCCCGAAGTGAACTTGGGGTTGCTGCCCGGGTACGGGGGCACCCAGCGCCTGCCCCAGCTCATTGGCAAGGGAAAGGCCATCGAGCTGCTGCTCACGGCCGACCAAGTGAAGGCGGAGGAGGCGTTGCGCCTGGGCTTGGTAAACCACGTGGTGCCGCAGGCCGAGCTGCTGGCCTTTTGCCAGCAGCTGCTGGGCAAGATTCTGGGCAAGGCGCCCCTGGCCGTGGCCATGGTGCTGGAATGCGTGAACGCGCACTACGCCAAGAAGGCCGACGGCTACGAGGCTGAGGCAAAATCCTTTGGCCGCGCGTTCGAAAGCGACGACTTTAAGGAAGGCACGCAGGCCTTTGTGGAAAAGCGCGCCGCGGTGTTTACCGGGAAATAAGCCTGTTTCAATGAGGAATGAAGAATGAGGAACGAAGAGCTGTCCCCGCGACCGTTTTTATTCTTCATTCCTCATTCCTCATTCTTCATTGAAAGAATGAGTGTAGCCAAAAAATTAGCGTCGCAAACGGCCGTGTATGGCGTCAGCAGCATTGTGGGCCGGGTGCTCACTTACCTGCTGGTGCCGATATACACCGGGGCGTTTGCGGCGGCGGAGTACGGCGTGGTGACGGGGCTCTACGCCTACGTTTCGTTTCTGAACGTGGTGTTTACCTACGGCATGGAAACCACGTACTTCCGCTTTGCCAACCGGCTCGGCACCGACCGCCGCGAGCTATACGACCGGGTGCTGAGCCTGCTGCTGGTCAGCACTGCCGGACTTACGGCCCTGCTCATGCTGCTGGCGCGCCCGCTGCTGGGGCTGCTGGAGATACCGCCCGGCCATGAGCAGTACGCGGTGTGGGTGGCCCTGATTCTGGGGCTGGATGCGCTGACGGCCATCCCCTTTGCGCGGCTGCGGCTGGAGAACAAGGCGCGGAAGTTTGCCACCATCAAGCTGGTGGGCATTGTGGCCAACGTGGCGCTGAACCTGTTTTTTATCGTGCTGTGCCCGGCGGTAGCCAGCGGCAAGTGGCTGCCGGCCCTGCAGCCGCTGGTGACGCACCTCTACGACCCCACAGTGGGGGTGGGCTACGTATTCCTGTCGAATCTTTTTGCCAGTGCCCTCACGCTGCTGCTGCTGTGGCGCGAGCTGCTGGACTTCCGGTTTCGGCTCAACCTAGCGGTGCTACGGCCGCTGTTGGGCTATGCCTACCCGCTGATGCTGATGGGCCTGGCGGGCATGGTGAACGAGACCCTGGACCGGATTCTGCTGCCCAAGTGGCTACCTGATAACTTTTACCCCGGCCAAAGCAGCCTCACGGCGGTGGGCATCTACGGCGCCTGCTACAAGCTGAGCATCTTCATGTCGCTCGTGATTCAGGCGTTCCGCTACGCCGCCGAGCCGTTCTTCTTTGCCCAAAGCACCGAGAAGAATTCACCGGCCACGTTTGCCATGATTTTGAAGTGGTTTACACTGTGCTGCGCCATTATTTTCGTGGGCATTAGCCTGAACGTGGAAGACTTTGGGCAGCTGTTTCTGCGGCGGCCGGAGTATTTGCAGGGCCTGGTGGTGGTGCCGATTCTGCTGCTGGCCAACCTGTTTTTGGGTGTGTACTACAACCTGTCGGTGTGGTTTAAGCTCACGGATAGAACGTACTACGGCACGTACATCGGGGCTGGCGGCGCGGTGCTCACCATTGTCCTCAACTTCCTGCTGATTCCCTTATTGGGCTACCTGGGCTGCGCCATTGCTACGCTGGCCTGCTACTTTACCATGGCCATCCTGTGCTGGCGGCTCGGCGAGCGGCACTTCCCGGTGCCGTACCCAGCGCTGCGGTTGGGGCTGTGGCTGCTGCTCGCTTCCGGGCTGGTGGGGTTGGGCTGGTGGGTGCAGCTAGATGGCTGGTGGGCGCGCCACGCCTGGCACGCGGGGCTCACAGTAGCGTTTTTGGTGGCCCTGTATGTGGTGGAGCGGCCGCGCACGGCCGCGCCGCTGGTGGTCCGGTAGGGGAGTGGGTGGCTTCGGGCCGTCCCTATATTTGCGCACCCCGCACGTTAGCTCAACTTCTCTCTGATGCAGATTCCCGTAATCAACCGCTCGCACCACCCGCTACCCGAATACCAGACGCCCCACGCCGCCGGCCTCGACCTGCGCGCCAACCTGGAGGCGCCCGTGACGCTCGGACCGCTGGAGCGGGCCCTGATTCCGACGGGTCTGAGCCTGGAAATCCCGGTGGGCTACGAAGCCCAAATCCGCCCACGCAGCGGGCTGGCCTACAAGCACGGTATTGGGCTGGTGAATAGCCCAGGCACGATTGATGCCGATTACCGCGGCGAAATCAAGGTGCTGCTGGTGAATTTGTCCAACGAACCGTTTGTGGTGAACGACGGTGAACGCATTGCCCAGCTGATAGTTGCCAAGCACGAGACCATTGCCTGGCAGCCCGCCGAGGCCCTGAGCGAAACCCAACGCGGCGCGGGCGGGTATGGAAGCACGGGCGTGGGCTAGCGCTATAGTGTAATTCCCGAAAGCTTCGCCTACATTTAATCCTCCACTTCAATACTTCTATTGTGAAAATCATCGTACCGATGGCCGGCATGGGCAAACGCATGCGTCCCCACACCCTCACCGTTCCCAAGCCCCTGATTCCGATTGCGGGCAAGCCCATTGTGCAGCGCCTCGTGGAGGACATTGCCAAAGTGTGCGGCGACCAGGTAGAAGAAGTGGCCTTCATCATCGGTCGTTTTGGCGATGCGGTGGAGAAAAGCCTGCTGAAAATTGCCGAATCGGTGGGCGCCAAGGGCACCATCGTGTACCAGGACGAGCCCCTGGGCACGGCCCACGCCATTCTGTGCGCCAAGGAGTCGCTGAGCGGCCCGGTAGTAGTGGCCTTTGCCGACACGCTGTTCAAGGCCGACTTTACGCTGGATTCCAGCGTGCCCGGCACCATCTGGGTGCAGCAGGTGGAAGACCCCCGGCCGTTTGGCGTGGTGACGCTCAACGAGCAGGGCCAGATTACCGAGTTTGTGGAGAAGCCCCAGGACTTTGTTTCGGACCTGGCCATTATCGGCATCTATTATTTCCAGGACGGCGAGTACCTGCGCAATGAACTACAGTACCTGCTCGACAACGACATCAAGGACAAAGGCGAGTACCAGCTCACTAATGCCCTCGAAAATATGAAGAACAAGGGCACGGTGTTCGTGCCCGGCCGCGTAACCGAGTGGCTGGATTGCGGCAACAAGGACGCCACCGTGTTTACCAACCAGCGCTACCTCGAGTACCTGAAGGAGCGCGGCGAGTCGCTGGTGGCCGCATCGGCTAAAATCACCAACTCGGTGCTGCTCGAGCCGGTGTACATCGGTGAGAACGCCATCGTTACCGATTCCGTGGTGGGCCCACATGTGTCGCTCGGCGACCACGCTAATGTGCGCGACTCGCGCCTGTCGAATTCGATTGTGCAACAGTCGGCCTCGGTGCTCAACGCCGTCATCACCAATTCGATGATTGGCAACTTCGCCACCGTGACCGGTACGCCCGACGACTTAAGTCTCGGCGATTATAACCAGCTTCGCGTGTGACATTTTAAGACGGAAATGCGTTACAACGACGCGGCTTTCTGCGGAGGGTCGCGTCGTTGGGCATTATTACCCGTAAATTCGTAAGCCGGGCCCAAGGTCCGGTTTTATTGTGTATGCGTCAAGTTGTTCTTAGTCTGATGTTTTGGTGGGGGCTGGCAGCGGTAGGCTATGCGCAGCCCATGGAGGGTGCTACCTCTCCGCCTGATAAGCTGACCCGCAAAGAACAGCGGGCCCTGGAAAAACAACAGCGCGAAGCCAGCAAGAAGCAGGCTGAGGCTCAGGCCAAACGGGGCACCGCGCCGCTTTCGGAGCGCGACCGCGAGCACAGCGAGGCCCTGTTTGTGGAGGGCGTGAAGTACGTGCTGCTGGAGGACTACCCCAAGGCCCTCGAGAACCTGCTGAAGGCCTACGCGCTGAACCCAGACAACGCGGCCATCAACTACAAGATAGCCGAGGCCAACCTGCAAAGCGGCAACCTGCGCGACGCCACCAACTACGCCGAGGCCGCCACCCGCCTCGACCCGAAAAATGCCTATTACTACCTGCTGCTGGCCACCATTCAGGCCGGCCAGAAGCAGTACGAGGGGGCCACCAAAACCTATGCGGCCCTCATCAAGCAGGTGCCCAACTCCGGCAGCTACCTGTTCAACTTAGCCGACCTGTACCTGGCCCAGAACAAGCTGCCCGAGGCCCTGACCACCCTGGAGCAGGCCGAAAAGGAGTTTGGGCAAGTCGACGAAATCTCCTTCAAAAAGCAGCAGATTTACCTCAAGCAGAACAAGCTGGACCAGGCCCTGGCCGAAGGCGAGAAGCTCATTCGGGCCAACCCCAACGAGCCCCGCTACGTGCTGGCCCAGGCCGAGATGTACGCCAGCAACAACCGCCTGCCCGATGCCTTGCGCGTAGCCCAACAAGCCTTGCGCCTCGAGCCCGAAAACCCCCAAGCCCACATGATTCTGGCCGAGGTGTACCGACAGCAAAACCAGCCCGACGAAGCGGCCCAGCAGCTCAAGCTGGCCTTCGCCAGCCCGGCCCTGGACATCGACGAGCGGGTGCGCATCCTGGTGGGCTACATCAAGCAGTTGCCCAACCCCAAGGAAGCGGTGAACCAGCTGGCCCGCGACTTGGCCGCGGCCACCATCAAGATTTACCCCAAGGACGCCAAGTCCTACGCCGTGGCCGGCGACATCCAAACCCTGACCGAGCACAAGAAAGAGGCGCGCAACACGTACTTGCAAGCCCTGCGATACGATAACTCCAAGTTCCAAATCTGGCAGCAGGTGGTGCTGATAGATGCGGAGCTGAACCAGACCGACTCGCTGCTGGTGCACACCGACCGTGCCCTGGAGCTGTTTCCCAACCAGGCGTCGCTGTGGTTCTACAACGGCGTGGCGTATATGCTGAAAAAGCAGCCCCAGAAAGGCGTGAAGGCCCTGGAGCACGGCCGGAAACTGGTAGTGAACAACCCGGAATTGTTGGGCCAGTTCGACGCGCAGCTGGGCGACGCCTACCACGAGATGAAGGACTACGCCAAGTCGGACGCGGCCTACGAAGCCGCGCTGGTCAGCGACCCCAACAACGTGCAGGTGCTGAACAATTATAGCTACTTCCTGTCGTTGCGAGGCGAAAAGCTCGACAAGGCCAAGCAGATGTCGGGCAAGGTGGTGAAGCAGTTTCCCGATAACGACACTTACCTCGACACCTACGCCTGGGTTCTGTATAAAATGAAGGATTACGCAGGCGCCAAAGCCGCCCTGGAAAAGGCCCTGCCCAAAACCAAAGACGCTTCCGTGGTGGAGCACTACGGCGATGTGCTGTACCAGCTCGGCGAAAAGGACAAAGCCGTGGCCGAGTGGCAGCGCGCCCGCAAAATGGGCGTGGCTTCGGACCTGCTGGAGCGCAAATTGAAAGACCGAAAACTGTATGAATAAACTCACTTTGCTGCTGGCCCTGGGGCTGCTGTTGGGCAGCTGCCACCGCAAAGCGGTACCCACTACCTCGGCCAACGGCCCGGGCACTTCGGTATCCGTGGCTGAGCCGTCGGTGCGGGCCACCAACACCACGTTTACCTTCCTGAATGCCAAGGGCAAGGCCCAAATCAACATGAAGGGCCAAAAGCAGGGCGCCAACGTGACGCTGCGCATGCGCCGCGACAGCATCATCTGGATTTCGGCGGGCCTGGTAGGCGTAGAGGGCGTGCGCGCCGTGCTCACCCACGACTCGGTGCGGGTGCTCAACAAGCTGGAGAAAACCTATTTTTCGGGCGGCTACGACTACTTGAGCAAACTGCTGAACGTGCCCGTCAGCTTTGCCCAGATGCAGGCGCTGCTGCTCGGCGACTACCTGCCGGCGCCCACCGGCACCACCCCCAAAGTAGCCACCGAAGAGGCCGGCCGCCAGCGCGTAAGCTACCCCTTGGCGGGCGTCATGATTGAGCGCCTGCTGCAGGCCACTACTGGCCGCGTGCAGCAGCTCAAGGTGAGCGACGATTCCACCAAGCGCAACCTCACCGTTGATTACACCGATTTTCGGCCCCTGGATGAGCAAGCCAACCTGCCCTTTGCGCACGCTACCTTTATCCAAGCTCAACAGGCTGCGCTGGGCGTGATTACGGCGGCCATTAATTACACCAAGGTGAACGCCGGGCGCGAGCGCCTCGCCTTTCCCTTTGTAATCCCCAAAGGCTACAAGCGGCAGAAATAAGCAATGGGTTTTGAATGGCGCACGTTGAATAATCAGGTACAGAAGCAGGCTGGTAAGAAGGGGAGCACATTGGGTAAACCCAGTGCCGGGCAGGGCCGCGGGCGGTGGATGCTGCTGTGCTTGCTGAGTTTGTGGCTGGCCGTGCCCGCTGCTGCCCAGCAGCGGAGCAAGAAGCAGCCCACCAAAAGCACCAAGGCCAAACCGCGCACGGCTGCCCGCACGGCCCGCCCCAAAAGCAAGGCCCAGCTGGAGCGCGAGCGCCTGGCCAACCTGCGCCAGATTCAGCAAACCAGCCAGGCGCTGAACCAAACCCAGGAAAAAAAGAAAGTGAGTTTGGGCCAACTGCACGTCATCACCGAAAAGCTGACGGTGAAAAAGCAGGTTATCCAGGGGATTTCGACCCAGCTGCAGGGCATCGAAACCAACGTGCACCAAACGGCCAAGCAGGTGCTGCAAACCCAGCAAACCCTGAGCGAGCTAAAGGCCGAATACGCACGTCTGCTTTACACGGCGTCCAAAACGGCCAGCGGCTTCAACCAGCTGATGTTTTTGTTTGCGGCGGATTCGTTCAACCAGTTTGCCTTGCGGCTGCGCTATATCCGGCAGTACACCGAAGAGCGGCAGCGCCAGGCGGCCCGCATCATGGGCGCACAGTACCGGCTGCACGAGCAGCTCACGGGCCTCACGCAGCAGCAGCAACGCAAAAGCCGGTTGCTCAGCAGCCAGCTCAACGAGAATAAAAACCTACTGACCCTGAAGTCCAAAGAGGATGAAATGGTGCAGCAGCTCAGCCAGCAGGAGCAGGGCCTGCGCCAGGAGCTGGAAGAGCACCGCCGCTCGGTGGTGCGCCTCGACAACCTGATTGCCGAGCGCGTGCGCGAAGAAATTGCCCGCGCCGCCCGCGCGGCCCGCCTAGCTGCTAAGCGTGAAGCCGCTCTGGCCGCCGCCCGGACGGCCCGCGCCGCTGCGGCCCGCAGGGCGGCCGCCCCCAGCCCGCGCCGTGAGCCCGACGCCCCCGCCAGTGCCAATGCCGCGGAAAGCGACAACGCCACGGCCGCGCCCGAATCCGACGCGCCCGAAACGGCCGCCGAGGCCGCGGCCGACCGCCGGGCCGTGCGCGTGGCCCTCACGCCCGAAACGGCGCTACTGTCGTCTTCCTTTGCCGGCAACCGCGGCCGGCTGCCCTGGCCCGTGGGGCGTGGGTTTATCAGCCAGCGCTTTGGGCGGCACCCGCACCCGGTGCTGAAAAACGTGACCGTCGAAAACCGGGGCGTCGACATCCAGACCGGTGCCGGCGAGGCCGTGCGGGCCTGCTTCGACGGCAAGGTGCTCACCATTGCCAACATCGCCGGCATGAACACCATCGTGATGATTCAGCACGGCGACTTCTTCACGGTATATGCCAAGTTGCGGTCGGTGAACGTGCACGAAGGCCAGCGCGTGAGCGCCCGGGAGGTCATCGGCACCGTGGCTACTGATGGCGAAGGCACATCGGAAGTGCAGTTTCAGGTGTGGCACAACTCGGCCAACCTTAATCCGGAAAGCTGGTTGGGCCACCGCTAGCGGGCCTGGCCGGTAAGGCTAGCTCAAAAAAAAACCCGAACCAAAGGTGCGGGTCTTTCTGAGCTATGAAAACAAACTTAGCTGTCGGCAAAAGTGGCCATTAGCCAGCTGCTCCCGATAACCAGAACAAAGGTGGTCGGAGCTGGGCCGTCGCCGGAGCGTATTTCGGCGAATCGCCGGATTGGAGCGGCGAACGTTCGATTTGCCTATGCCAGCAGCAAGGCCGCTGCGCAGGCCAGCCGCCTACACCAGATTCAGCCGCCCGAGCAGGCCGGGTTTGTAGGAGCTACCGATGGGCACCCGCACCGGCAAGCGGCTCAGGCTGGCGTCGCGCACGCCATCGAGCAGGGCCACATCGGCCTCGATGGCCACAATGCGGTCGAGCCGCACAATGTACTTGCGGTGCACGCGGGCAAAGTCGCGAACCGGCAGCTTGGTTTCCAGGTCCTTCATGGTGCCGTACACCGTGAGCCGCTCGCGGGTGGTGTACAGGTTCACGTAGTCGCCCAGCGCTTCGACGTACTGCAGGTCGGCGGTGGCAATGCGCACCAGGCGCTGGTCCTGCTTGACAAAAATTTCTGAGCGGGTATTGGCGTAAAGCGAATCGCCGGAGTTGTTGGCCATGCGCAGCACGCCTTCGAGCTTCTGGCGTTCGTCTTCGAGCTGAAGGCGGACGCGCCGCAGCTCCAGGTGGGCCATTACCTGACGGGCCAAGATGCGCAGGGCCTCGCGCTGGTCGGGGCTTAGCTCGCGGGGCACGGTGTCGAGGGTGCAGAGCGTGCCCAGGGGCTGGCCTTCGGGCGATAGCAGCGGCGCACCCGCGTAGAAGCGGATGTTGGGGTCGCCGGTCACGAGCGGGTTGTTAACAAAGCGGGCGTCGGCGGTGGCGTCGGGCACTTCGTACACGTCGCTGGCCCGCATGGCGTACTGGCAGAAGGCGTGCTCGCGCGGCGTTTCGCTGGCGTTCAGGCCCACTTTGGCTTTAAACCACTGCCGTTCCCCGTCAATCAAAGACACCAGCGACATGGGCGTGCCGCAGATAAACGCCGCCAGCTGCGTCAGGTCGTTAAAGACCGGCTCCGGGGCAGTGTCCAGCACCTGGTAGCTCTGAAGCACATCCATGCGTTCCGGCTCGTTTACTTGGCGCAGGGCCGAATCCGCTTGGGTGGTACGCTTGGGTGGGGTCACGTGGTATGGTAAAGTAATGGTGTTTCGGTGCCGGCCCCGGTAGGCCGATAAAGCTCGAAGTGAAAAGGTTACAAAGCTAATCGGTGGACGGACGTGGGCCATCGGATTCCGCTCAACCGCAAACTACGCGCGGCCAACCTGCTCAATTTACTCGCGAAAGCTCGGCTTCATCTGCTAAAACCTTACTATCGGGTATCTTTGAGACTCCAAAAGGTGTTTGGCTACGTATATCTTCCTTTATCACCCTAACCGGGCCCCATCGCCCTCCCGTTCATGCTTCATTCCCTGTTTCTAATTGGTAGCTTCGGAACAACCGAAATGCTGCTTATCCTGTTTGTGGTCATCCTGTTGTTCGGGGCCAAGCGTATTCCCGAGCTGTTCAAAGGTATGGGCCAAGGCGTGCGTGAGTTCAAGGACGCCAGCAAGGCGGAAGAGAGCCAGCAGCCTCAGTTCCGCGACCAGCCCACGGCTCCGCCCGTGCAGCCGCCTTATCAGCAGCCCTATCCCCAGCAAGGCTACCCCCAGCCGGGAGCGGCGCCGCAGCAGGGCTACCAGCAGCCGGTGCCCCCCGTTTTCAACCCCAACGACCCGAATAATCAGCCGCGCCACTAAGCGCCCGTATTGTCATGCAAACTCCTTTCATCCTCTTCCTAGGCGACATCGGCGGCTCCGAGCTCATGCTGATAATGGTCGTCATCCTCATTTTCTTTGGGGCCAATAAGATTCCTGAGCTGGCGCGGGGCCTGGGCAAAGGCATCCGCGAGTTCAAGGACGCCAGCACCGAAATCCGCCGCGAGTTTGAGCAGGCTGGCCAGCCCACGCCGCCCAACTACCCGCAGCCCCAGCCCACCTACGACGCGCAGAACCACTACCCCGCGCCTGCCCCTGCGGTGCCTCCGGCGCCGGTAGCCGATACCGGCTCGGGGCTCGAGCCTTGGGCGGCGCCCGCCACGGCTTCCGTTGCGCCCACGGCCGATGCCGACTATTCTTTTGAGAAGAAAGCCGACGAGCCGGCGCCGCCCGTGGCGCCCACGCTGCCGCCCAACCTGGCGCCCGAAGGCACCCAGCCCCGGCAGCCCTACATTCCGGCGTCGCCCAATCCCAACGCATAACGCCTTTTCGGCCACCTAATCTGCAAGTAGTTTGAAGCGTTTTCATTCTTTATCCGAAGTTCGTAGCGAGCTGGCGGCGGGCACCACGTCCTGCCGGCAGCTCGTTGAGTATTACCTGGGCAACATCGAGCGCCAGCAGCACCTCAACGCCTTCCTGGAGGTGTGGCCCGACGAGGCCCGCGCCCAGGCCGATGCCGTGGACGCCAAGCTGGCTGCCGGCACGGCCGGACCGCTGGCCGGCATGGTCCTCGGCATCAAGGACGTGCTGGCGTACGCCGGGCACTCGCTGCAAAGCAGCAGCCTGATGCTCGACGGCTTTAAGTCGCTCTTCACCGGCACGGCCGTGCAGCGCCTACTCGACGCCGACGCCATCATCATCGGCCGGCAGAACTGCGACGAGTTTGCTATGGGCGGCTCAAATGAAACGTCCTACTTCGGCCCGGCCCGCAACGCTGCCGACCCCGACCGGGTGCCCGGCGGCTCGTCGGGCGGCTCGGCCGTGGCCGTGCAGGCCGATATGTGCCTGGCTTCCATCGGCTCCGATACCGGTGGCTCGGTGCGTCAGCCGGCCGCCTTCTGTGGTGTCGTTGGGCTAAAACCCACGTACTCGCGTGTTTCGCGCTACGGCTTGGTGGCGTTTGCGTCGTCGTTCGACCAGATTGGGCCCATCACCCGCTCGGTGCAGGACGCCGCGCTGCTTTTGGAAGTAATGGCCGGCCCCGACGGCATGGACAGCACCGCCAGTCAGCGCGAGGTGCCGGCCTACAGCCAGCAGCTCACGCCCGCGCCGCACTACCGCATCGGCTACATCGCCGACGCCATCGACAGCGAAGGCCTGAACCCCGAAATCAAGGCTGCGCTGGAAACCCAGCTCGACATCCTGCGCGGCCAGGGCCACGTGGTAGAGGCCGTGGACTTTCCGTACCTCGATTTCATGATTCCGACCTATTACATCCTCACCACGGCCGAAGCGAGCTCCAACTTGGGCCGCTTCGACGGGGTGAAGTACGGCTACCGCGCCCCAGATGCCACGGATTTGGAGTCGCTTTACAAAAAGAGCCGCGCCCAGGGCTTCGGAGCCGAGGTGCAGCGGCGCATTCTGCTGGGCACCTTCGTGCTCAGCGCCAACTACTACGACGCCTACTACACCAAAGCCCAGCGCGTGCGCCGGCTGATTAAGGACAAAACCGACGAGCTGCTGCGCCAGTACGATTTCCTGGTGCTGCCCACCACGCCCACCACGGCCTTCAAAATTGGCGAGAAGCAGGACCCCGTGTCCATGTACCTGGCCGACATTTTCACGGTGCAGGCCTCGCTGGCGGGCGTGCCGGCCATCTCGGTGCCGGTAGGGGAGGATGCCGCCGGCTTGCCAATCGGCTTGCAGGTGATGGCCGGTGCTTTCCGTGAAGCCGAGCTACTGGCTTTTGCCAGCGTGCTTACGGAAGAGGTGCTGGCGTAGCCCACGGCCGGGCCGCTAGTCGTTGCGGTCCGTGCCGTTTACCGTGATAACATTGGCCCGGTCGATGGCGATGTCGTACTGGTAGCACGTGCTGATGTCCGTGGTTTTGACATAGTTAACATTGTTTACCGTGATGGTAAACGTGACCTGCCCTGGCGCGTAGCTGGCGTATTCCGACGACGTGCCGGGGTCCACGTTATTGATGTTGATGGTATTGCCGCCTGACGTTTTCACCTGGACGCTGGCCTTTTGGGTGCCGTTGTTGGTAATGCGGGCCCGGGGCTGTTCGCCTTTGCACTTTTTGCATCCGCTTGCTGCCAGGGTAAAGAAGGCAATGAACAGCGCGAACAATAGAAATTTTCCGACTTTCATACTGAGGCTTGTTGGTAATTGGCTTTAGCGTGTCAGTCCGAAAAAAGGGCTGCCGTAGGGCGAAAGGTACATAGTTTCTGGAGACGTCCAGTGGTAAGGAGAAAACGTTGCGAGATAGAGTTGGGAGAATTCCGGGCGGACAGTTGTGCGCGAAAGAGCTGAATTCAACACTCCGCGGTGGTAAGCATTTATAAAAAATACCACAATGGGGGAGCTGCTGGCTGTGGTTGAGGAGCAGCGAGCCTTGTTTCCCGCACTGCGAACAAGCACGTGTTTTGAAGAGGCACAAGCCGCTGCCGGGCCCCAGTAACTAGGGCGTGAAAGACTTGGGCAAGGCTTGCTGAATGAGCCTTATTTGGAGTAGCTCAACGGGCTTGGCCAACCGAATTTTATAGGGAATTGTATATCCAACCTATACAACTTCTTTACCCTTGCTCTACCTTAGTGCTATGAAGCAAGGGATTATGCGAGTGAAAACAATCCGGGGTGGCCGTCTGTGGCTCGCGCTGGTGCTGCCTTGGCTGCTGCTGAAAACGACAGACACCAAGGCCCAACAAGTGCCGAAGCCCAGCGCTGCGGACCCGGTAAACTCCACCATGCCAGCGCTGTTGGGCGATACCGTGCGGGTGCGCCTGGAGCTGCAGCCCGATTCGCTGGTGGCCGCGCCCATGGGCCCGGAGGCCATCGACTCGGCGCGCCTGGAGTGGCTGCGCACGCCCCCTACCATGCGCGACCTAGTGTGCGACCGGGTGAGCTGCTTCGAAACCGACGTGCCCCACCAGTTCAACAACTCGGTGATGGCCTACGTGACGCTGTTTACGGCCCGCAACCGCAGCTACCTGCAGCGGGTGCTGGAGCGCGAAAACCTGTATTTCCCCCTCTTCGAGAAGTACCTGGCGCAGTACAACCTGCCCCTCGACTTAAAGTACCTGGCCGTGGTGGAATCGGCCCTGATTCCTACAGCGAAGTCACCGGTGGGCGCCACCGGCCTGTGGCAGTTTATGGGCCCCACCGCCGGCGACCTGCGCCTGAAACGCGACGAGTGGATAGACGAGCGGATGGCGCCTGAAAAAGCCACCGAAGCCGCCTGCAAGCACCTGCGCTACCTCTACGGCGTGTTTCACGACTGGGAGCTGGTGCTGGCGGCCTACAACTGGGGCGCCGGCAGCGTGCAGCGCGTGATGCGCCGCACCGGCAAGAAGACCTTCTGGGACCTGTACCCGCACATGCCGGCCGAAACGCGCAACTACGTGCCCACCTTCACGGCCATCATGTATAGCATGAAATACGCCGAAGCCCACGGCTTGCGCACCGCTAACCTGAACTACCAGCGCGCCGAACCCCTGGATACTTTGGGCTTGCGGGGTCAGGCGTTCGACCTACGCCGCCTGAGCCGGGCCTGCGGGTACGAAGACTCCTTGTACCTCAGCCGCTTCAACCCGGAACTGCGGCGGGCCGCGCTGCCGGCCGGGTACCGCCCCTACGTGGTGCGGTACCCGGCTGCCGCTGCCGAGCACCTGGGCGATGTTGACCGGGCTACTTTGCTGGACTACTGCCAGCCCACAGAGGCCCTGCCGCTGCCGCTGGCTTTCCTGCCCCCGCGCCTCGAAGGCGTGGAGCCGTGGACGAGTCGGCCGCTGTTGGCGGCCACCGAAGGCCCGCGCGTCGGCGAGGAAGACGCCGCGCCGCGCTTCCGGCGGGTGCCCCACAAAGTGCGCCGGGGCGAAACCCTGGCCAGTCTGGCCGAGCGATTTGAAGTAAGCCAGGCGCAGCTGCGCCGGTGGAACGAGCTGCCCAAAGGCCGGCCGCTCAAGCCCGGCAAGCAGCTGGTGATATTTGTGCCCCTGCCGGCGCCGCGCACCCCCACGCCGGCTACAGAAGCAGCCGCCGCGCCTGAAGCCGTCGCCGTTGTTGCGCGGCCGCTGCGCCCAACTGTTTCGCCCGAAGAGCTAGCCGCCCGCAAGGCGCAAGCCGAAGCCAATGCCCGCGAGGTGGCGCGGTTGCAGGACATAGCGCGCCAGGAAAAAGCGCAGGAAGCGCGCCTGGTGGCCATTCGGCAGCGGCAGGCCATCAAGCAAGCGGCAGCCGAAGTACAGGCTCGGGCGGCAGCCCGCCGCCTGGCGCAAGCCCAGGCCGCCGAAGCCGCCGACGACTCCGTACCGGTTTCGGCCGAGCAGCCCACCGGTGCTTACACGGTGCGCAAAGGCGACAACCTGACCAAACTAGCCCACCAGCACAATGTGAGCGTGGCTCAACTGGTGGCGTGGAACGGGCTGGATTCGGAAACGGTGGCCGCGGGACAGCGGTTGGTATTCGAGGCGCCGGCCGCTGATGCTGCGCCCGAAGCCCCGCGCAAGCAGGCCAAAGCAACTGCCAAAGCCGTGGCGGCTGCCGAGCCGGCCCGGGCCCCGGGGCAGTCCCTGGGGGCGCCGCAGATCCACCTGGTGCAGCCGGGCGATACCTTGTTTAACATTTCGCGCCGCTTTGGGGTGAGCGTGAAGGTGCTGCGCGAGCTCAACCACCTCACCTCCGACGAGGTGAAGCTGGGCCAGAAGCTGCTGGTGCCGCAAGGGTAGCGCTACAATATCTTTGCTCACCTTTCATTAAATATTCCTCAGTCCTAGTGAAAAGAATATCTGCCGTTCTACTAGCTCTCACGTTGGCCTTTTTGGTGTCCTGTGGTAATAATCCAGATATTCAGCCGGTGATGAGCACGGCCGTGGCCGACGTGAAGCTTACGCTTCAGTTCGATGGAAATGCCGGTTATACGTATTTGCGGGGCTACTTAAATAGTGATTGCACGGGCAATGCCTACACGGATGGAAAGCCATCCGGCTACCTGTATTTGGGCTTTGAGGCCATTGCCGGCGACAAGAGTAAAATCCTGTTTGCCCTGCCGCAGCAAAAGCTGAAAACGGGAGTAATTGGCACGTATACTTTTATCAGCCCGCAGAACACGTCGAATGACCTGTCGTCGAGGCTGGAGTATACGCCGAGTAGCGCAAATTTTACTACCATTGTCACCGGCGACTACGATAGCAGCAACACGACGGGCAGCTTTCAGGTAACGGCATATAACACAGCTACCAAAATGGCCGATGGCAACTTCCGGGTGGTGCTGAAGGACGTGCGTGACCCACAGCAAACGCCGGCTACCCCCAGCTCGCAGCGGCGCATTGGAGACGTGACCCTGACGGGCGAGTTTAAAAATCTGAAAATGCCGGATTAGACTCCGGCCGCGTAAGTTTCGCAAATTTGGTCTCAAATTGCCAGCCGGTTGCCCGAAGAGGGACAACCGGCTTTTTTTCGCTGCTTTTATGCTAAAAATAAACAAACAGGACGCCCTCAACTACCACTCCCAGGAACCCGCGGGCAAGCTGGAGGTGGTGCCCACCAAACCCATGAGCACGCAGCTCGACCTGGCGCTGGCCTACTCGCCCGGCGTGGCCGAGCCGTGCAAAGAAATTGCGGCCAATCCCGACGATGTGTACAAGTACACGGCCAAGGGCAACCTGGTGGCCGTAATTACCAATGGCACCGCCGTGCTGGGGCTGGGCAACATCGGGCCCTCGGCCAGCAAGCCCGTGATGGAAGGCAAGGGCGTGCTGTTTAAGAAATTTGCGGGCTTGGATTGCTTTGATATTGAGATAGACGCCAACGACCCCGACGAGTTTATCCGCATCGTAAAAGCGCTGGAGCCCACGTTTGGCGGCATCAACCTGGAGGACATCAAGGCGCCGGAGTGCTTCCGGATTGAAACCGAGCTGCGGGAGAAGATGAACATTCCGCTGATGCACGACGACCAGCACGGCACGGCCATCATTACGTCGGCCGCGCTGCTGAACGGGCTGGAAGTGGTAGGCAAGAAAATCGACGAAATCAAGCTAGTGGTGAGCGGTGCGGGCGCGGCAGCCGTGTCGTGCCTGCGGCTGTACCTGGCGTTGGGCCTGAACAAGGACAACGTGGTGGTGTTCGACAAAGACGGCATCATCAACGCTGCGCGCACCAACCTGGACCCCATCCAGATGCAGTTTGCCACGAGCCGCACCATCACCACACTGGATGAGGCCATGGAAGGCGCCGACGTGTTTCTGGGCCTTTCGGCGGCCAACGTGCTGCCGGCCGGCCTGCTGCTGCGCATGGCCGCCAACCCCATGGTGTTTGCCCTGGCCAACCCCGACCCCGAGGTGAGCTACCAGCTGGCCATGGCCACCCGCGACGACATCATTATGGCCACCGGCCGCTCGGACCACCCCAACCAGGTGAACAACGTGCTCGGCTTCCCCTATATTTTCCGGGGAGCCATGGACGTGCGCGCCACCGAAATCAACGAGGCCATGAAGCTGGCCGCCGTGCACGCCCTGGCCCACCTGAGCAAGGAGCCCGTGCCCGACATGGTGAACAAGGCCTACGGCGACAACACGCTAGCGTTTGGCCCAACCTACCTGATTCCGAAGCCGCTCGACCCGCGGCTCATCACCACCATCAGCCCCGCGGTGGCGCGGGCAGCCATGGAAAGCGGCGTGGCCCGCCTGCCCATCGAGGACTGGGCGGCCTACGAAGACCAGCTCCGCGCCCGCCTGGGCGTGAACCAGAAGCTGATGAACCGCATGACCTCGGCGGCCAAGGCCAACCCGAAGCGCGTGGTGTTTGCCGAAGCCGATAACTACAAAATCCTGAAAGCCGCGCAGATTCTGCTCGATGAAGGCATCTGCAAGCCCATTTTGCTGGGCCCGCAGGACAAAATTGACTCCATTGCCCGGGCCAACAGCCTGGATTTGGAAGGCTGCGAAATCGTCAACATCCTGAAGCAGGATGCCAAGCGCGACGAGTACGCCGCCCTGCTGTATCAGAAGCGCCAGCGCCGCGGCATGACGCTCTACGAAGGCCGCCGCCTGATGCGCGAGCGCAACTACTACGCCGCCATGATGGTGGAAACCGGCGAAGCCGACGCCTGCATCACCGGCCTCACGAAGGACTACGGCAAGAGCATCATTCCGTCGCTGCAGGTCATCGGCACCGAGGAGGGCGTGCGGCGCGTGGCGTCGATGTACATCATTCAGCACAAGAAAGGCCCGTATTTCTTTGCCGATACCACGGTGAACATCAACCCGACGGCCGAGGAGATGGTGGAGATTATTGGGCTGACGGCCCGGGCGGTGCGCTTCTTCGATACCGAGCCGCGCATGGCCGTTATCAGCTACTCCAACTTCGGCTCCAACGCCGGCCCGCTGCCCGAGAAAACCCGCCGTGCCACCGAGCTGGCCAAGGCGCGCTTCCCCAACCTGCTCATCGACGGCGAGATGCAGGCCAACGTGGCCCTGAGCCCGCAGCTGCTGCAGGACCACTACGGCTTCTCGCCCCTGGCCGAAAAGGGCGCCAACACGCTGATTTTCCCCAATGTGGAGTCGGGCAACATTGCCTACAAGGTGCTGCAGGAAATTGGCGGCGCCGAGGTCATTGGGCCGGTGCTGATGGGCATGCGCAAGCCGGTGCACATTCTGCAGCTCGGCGCCTCGGTGCGCGACATTGTGAACATGGCCGCCATTGCCGTGGTGGACGCCCAGACGGGCAGCCGGGCGCTGTAGAGGAGGGTTTTAAAGAGCGTTATGCCGGGCGTAGCGAAGCATCTTTACCGCGCAAGTAATCTGGGTTACTCCCGTGGTAAAGATGCTTCGCTACGCCCGGCATAACGGTTTTTGGGCTTCTGTCTTTCCTGAACAGTGGTCTTTTTTAGCCCAATATTTTTGGCTGAAAAGCCAGTAAGTTTGGGAAGTAAAAACCCGGCGTTTGTGTTGGTTAACTACTGAAGAGCTTCTTTCCTTCCTTTTTCCGACCCTATGATTGCTTACCTCGACGGTAAACTCGCTTACAAAGACGCCACCCTCGCCATTGTCGACATCCTGGGCGTGGGCTACGAAGTCCGGATTTCGCTGGCCACCTACTCCAAGCTGCCGGCCGAGGGCGCGGCCACCAAGATTTACACCTACCAGCACATCAAGGAAGACGGGCAGACGCTCTATGGCTTTCTTGACCCCAACGAAAAGGCGCTGTTTATGCTGCTCATTTCGGTGTCGGGCATTGGGCCGGGCACGGGCATTGTGATGGTGAGCAGCATGAGCGTGGGCGAAATTCGCGAGGCCATTGTGAACGAAAACGTGCGCGCCATCCAGAGCATCAAGGGCGTGGGACCCAAGACGGCCCAGCGCGTGATACTGGAGCTAAAAGACAAGCTGCGCAAGGACGAACTGCTGGCCAAGGCCGGCGTGGACACCGTGCCGCTGGCCCGCCAACACAATACCCGCCGCTCCGAAGCGTTGCAGGCCTTGGTTACCCTGGGCTTTGCACGGGCCGCTGCCGAGAAGAATCTGGACCAGATTCAGCATAAGCACGGCGGTGAACTGAGCGTGGAGGAAATGATTAAGTTTGCTTTGAAGTCGCACTGAGTTTGGGCGAACTTTCGGGTTCGTGCCACCGAACGGGTTATCTCGGCCGACTTTGCTACCTTATTGAACCGCCGTGCCTGGCGTGGGCCCTTCAGCCCGCGCCATTATACCCTTATCCCGCTTGAAAATCGGTCAAAAGTTACTCCCTGCGTCAGTTGTTGCGGTCGCGTCCTTGCTCGCGTGGTGGGCTCAGGCTACTCCCGTGGGTGGCGCGCGCCTGGCGGGGGCGTGGCTCCGGGCCAGCCGCGTGCTGGCCGCCGATACGCCGCGGCCGGTGCGGCCGGCAGTGGATACCACGGGGCCCTACAAGCCCAGCCGCCGCCCGCGGGTGCGGGCCCAGGACCGCCCGGGCAGCCCCTTCGGCCTGCGCCGCCGCGAGTCGCCGCTGGTGCTGCCGCTGCCCAAGAACGTGAAGCTCGACGTGGCCGTGGACGACAGCCTGAAGCAGTTCGACGTCAAAGAAAAAGTAGGCGCCAACATCGACTACCGCGACCCCAGCGTGCTCAGCTTTAAGGAGTACGAGGAGTTTCAGCGGCAGCAGGCCATTCGCGACTACTACCGGGCCAAGGCCAAGGGCGGCATCACGGGGCCGCCGGCCGCGGCGGGCACGCCGCAGGCCCAGCGCCTCATCCCAAAGATTTACCTGGGGCCCATTGCCAACCGCATTTTTGGGGGCAGCTACGTCGACATCCGGCCCGCGGGCTCGGTCACGCTCAAGTTTGGCGCGCGCTTCAATAAAAACGAGAACCCGGCCCTCACGCTGCGCCAGCAAAAGGTGGGCGACTTCCTGTTTGAGCAGAACATCAACGTCAACCTGACCGGGGCTATTGGCACCAAGCTCAAACTGGTGTTCAACTACGACACCAAGGCGTCGTTCGACTTCGACAACCAGATGAAGTTCGACTACGCCGGCGAGGAGACGGACATCGTGCGCAAGGTGGACCTGGGCAACGTGAGCCTGCCGCTGACCAACTCGCTGGTGCAGGGCGGGCAAAACCTGTTCGGCATCAAAACCCAGCTGCAGTTTGGCAAGCTGGGCGTGACGGCCGTGGCCGCCACCGTGCGCGGCACCGCCGACGAGGTGCGCATTCAGAACGGCGCCCAGAGCCGGCAGTACGAAATCAAGGCCAGCCAGTACGAGCGGGACCGGCACTTCTTCCTGTCGCAGTTTTTCCGCGAGCGCTACGACCAAGCCCTGCGCAACCTGCCCACCATCCAGAGCGGGGTGTCCATCACGCGCCTGGAGGTGTACGTGACCAACGATAACCGCACCACCGAGAACCTGCGCAACGTGGTGACGCTGATGGACCTGGCCGAGCCCTTCCGGCTGTACCAGGACAAGTACCGCCAGGGCAGCCCCAGCGCCCAGGCCCCGGCCAGCAACGACGCCAACCTGGAGTACCGCACCATCACGGGGGCCGGGGCCGCGGCCCGCGACAACCTGGGCGTGGACAACTTCCTGCAGATAGGGCAAGGCCTGACCAAGAACGTGGACTTTGAGCGGGTGCGGGCCCGTAAGCTCGACCCGCGCGAGTACACCTACAACGCACAGCTGGGCTACTTGTCGTTGAATACGGCGCTGCTGCCCGACCAGGTGCTGGGCGTGAGCTACGAGTACCTCTACAACGGCAAGACCTACAAGGTGGGCGAGACGGCCAGCGACTACGGCAACGTGAAGGAAAACGAAGTCATCTTCCTGAAGATGCTGCGGGCCAGCAACCCCGGCGTGGGCATTGCCGACCCCACGAAGAACCCGCAGAACCCGAACCTGCGCACCCGCAACACGCCGACCTGGGATTTGATGATGAAGAACATCTATCCCCTGAACGCCTCGCAGCTGCAGCGCGACAACTTCCAGCTGCAAATCATCTACAAAGACGACGCCACCGGGGTCGACCTGATTTCGCTCAAGGAAGGGGCGCGTATTGCCAACCGCCCGCTGATTGAGGTGCTCAACCTCGACCACGTCAACTCCAACAACGACCGCAACCCGGACGGCAACTTCGACTACTTCCCCGGCATCACCATCGACCCGGAGCTGGGCAAAATCATCTTCCCCAATATTGAGCCATTTGGCTCCTACCTGCAAACCCAGCTGGTAGGCGAAACCGACCTGATTGACCGGTACGTGTATTCGGAGCTGTACAACCAGACCCAGAGCGACGCGCAGCAGCGGCAGGAAAAGGACAAGTTTTTCCTGCGCGGGCGCTTCCAGGGCGGGGCCGGCTCCGACGAAATCAGCTTGCCCGGCATTGGCATTGCGCAGGGCTCGGTGCGGGTGCGCTCGGGCTCCACGCTGCTGACGGAAGGCGTGGACTACCAGGTGTTCTACGACCAGGCCAAGGTGAAAATCCTGAACCCGGCCTACCTGAACTCGGCCAACGAGCTGCGGGTCGAGTTTGAGAAGAATGCCCTGGTGCAGGTGCAGCCGCGCAAGCTGGTGGGCGTGCGCATGGATTACCGGCTCAACAAGGACGTGAATATCGGCGGCACGGCCCTGCACCTGCTGGAAAACCAGGCCCCGGGCATCAACCGCGTGAACATCGGCGACGAGCCGGGCAACAACACCATTATTGGGCTGGATGGCAGCATCCGCAAGGATAGCCGGGTGCTGACCAAGTACCTCGACATGCTGCCGTTTATCTCGACCAAGGAGATTTCGACCATTGCCTTCAGCGGGGAGTTTGCCAAGCTGCTGCCAAGCCGCTCGCAGCTGGGCAACGGCGAAAACGGCGTGTCGTACATCGACGACTTTGAAAACGCCCGCACGCCCTACACCCTGGGCGGGCTGGCCTCCATTCCGGCCTGGCGCCTGGCCGCCACGCCACTGCCCGTGAAGGGCAGCACCGCCGTGGGGCTGGGCTACAACTACCAGCGCGCCAAGCTGGCCTGGTACACCGTGGACCAGAGCTACTACACCGGCGGCCCGAACGTGCCGGGCAACATCGGCACGGCCGACCTGGCCAACCACTACACTCGGGGCGTGAAGCGCGACGAGGTGTTTCCGAACAAGGACCTGGGCGCGACCGGCAACGGCTACGAATACACCTTCGACATGGCCTACTACCCCGGCGAGCGGGGCCCCTACAACTACAACCCCAACATCGACGGGGCCGGCAAGAAGTTTACCGGCGCCGAGCGGCCCGAGGACAAGTTCGGCGGCATCAGCCGGGCCATTACGTTCGACACCGACTTCGACAACGCCAACATCGAGTACCTGGAGTTCTGGATGATGGACCCCTTCTTGAAGGCGACCAACCCCAACGCGCCGGCCTCGCGGGTGAACATCACCGACCAGGACGGCAACGACCAGGCCAACACCACCGGCGGCGACCTGCTCATCAACCTGGGCAACGTGAGCGAAGACGTGCTGAAGGACGACAACCAGCACGAGTTTGAAAACGGCCTGCCCGTGACCGACGACCCGCAGGAAATAGCCGACAACAGCAAGCCCACGGTATGGGGCCGTGTAACCAAGCAGCAGTTTCTCACCGATGCCTTCAACGCGGCGCCCGGGGCCCGGGCCCGGCAAGACGTAGGCCTCGACGGCGTGAACGACGGCAACGAAAGGGCCCAGCCTCAGTTTGGCCCGTACACTTCCCTGCCCGACCCCTCGGGCGATGACTTCCGCCACCACCTCGACGCGAGCTACGACCAGGCCAATGCCAAGATTCTGGGCCGCTACAAGAACTACAACGGCTACGAGGGCAACTCCAACGAAAACGACCAGCGCAGCTCCACGGCCTACCCCGACAAGGAAGACCTGAACCGCGACAACGTGGTGCAGGAAGTGGAGCGCTACTACGAATACAAAATCTCGCTGCGCCCGCCCACCGTGCCTGGCGGCGGCCTCCAGGTGGGCCAGAACTTCATCATCGACAAGGTGACGAACAAGGACGAGCGCACCAACGGCGACGAAGTGACCTGGTACCAGTTCCGCATTCCGATTCGGGAGGGCTACACCGTGCGCGGGGCCACCCAGGAGTTCGGCTTCAAGTCCATCCGTTTCCTGCGCATGTACATGACCGGCTGGCAGCAGCCGGTGGTGCTGCGCCTGGTGCAGCCGCAGTTTGTGGCCAACCAGTGGCGCCGCTTCCTCTACCGCATCGTGGACACCCGCCAGGGCAGCCAGCCGCCGGTGGGCCAGCTCACCGACGCCGACGCCTTCAACATCTCGACGGTGAGCGTGGAGGAAAACGGCCTTTCCTACAACCCCAAGGGCGCGGGCTCGGGCAAAATCCCCTACATCTCGCCGCCCGGCATCCTGCGCGACAAGGAGTACGGCAGCAGCAGCACCTCGCGCCTGCAAAACGAGCAAAGCCTGCGCCTCTCGGTGACCAACCTGCGCGACGGCTACGCTAAGGCGGCGTACAAGAACCTTAGCATCAACATGCTGCGCTACAAACGCCTGCGCCTGTTCCTGCACGGCGACTCGGAAGACGCCAGCCTGACCGACAAGGACGTGCAGGCCTTCATCCGCATCGGCACCGACTACACCCAGAACTACTACCAGTACGCGCTGCCGCTAAAGCTCACGCAGCCCGGCAAGACCAGCCCCGACGACGTGTGGCCCACCGAGAACCGCATCGACGTGTCGTTCCAGGATTTCATCGACGCCAAATCGGAGCGCAACCGGCAGGTAAACCCCAACCTGCAGGTTCCCTACACCAAAACGCTGCCCAGCGGCGGCACCATCACGGTGGTGGGCAACCCCGACTTCTCGGCCGTGCAGGGCGTGATGATTGGCATGCTCAACCCCACCGGCGACGCCAACAACCCCAGCACCAGCTCCATCACGGCCAACCTGTGGGCCGATGAGTTCCGGGTGTTTGACTTTGAGCAGCAAGCCGGCTACGCCGCCACCGCCCGGCTCAACGTGAAGATGGCCGACGTGGCCAACGTGACGGCCACCGGCAGCTACACCAGCGTGGGCTTTGGCGGGCTGCAAGACAAGGTGCAGCAGCGCTCCATCGACGACGCCTTCCGCGGCGACTTGCAGGCCACTGTGGCGGCCGAGAAGTTCCTGCCCCAGCAGCTGCAGCTGCGCGTGCCCGTGCTGCTGCAGCTGGGCCACGAAAGCCGCGCGCCGCTCTACGACCCGCTCGACCCCGACACCAAGCTGGAGCAAAGCCTCCAGAAGTTCGTGGACAAGGACAAGAAGATTGACGCCACCGCGCAGGCCGAGTACCGCAAAAAGGTGATTGACCAAACCACCAGCCGCAGCATCTCGGTGCTGAACGTGCGCAAGGAGCGCGGCCCCGGCAAGCCCGGCGCCCCGGCCGCCACGCCCAAGCCCTGGGACGTGGAAAACCTGGCCGTGAGCTACTCCCTCACCGACCGCCTGCACTCCGACATTCGCACCGAGCGCGACTACACCAAGGCCTACACCGCCGCCCTGGCCTACGTGTACCAGACCACGCCCAAGAACTACAGCCTGAGCAAGGTGAAGGCGCTGGACAACCCGTACCTGAAGATTTTCCAGGACCTGAACTTCACGCCGCTGCCCTCGCGCTTCACCTTCCGCACTGACCTGGACCGGCGCTACAACGAGCGGTTTCTGCAGCGCAGCCTGCAGCCGGGCACCCTGCCCAGCAGCGAAGGCATTGCGCCCGTGATTCAAAAATCGTTCTTCATCAGCCGCATCTACGACCTGAAGTGGGACCTGACCAAGAGCCTGATATTTGACTACACCGCCACCAACCGCGGCGTAATCGACGAAGGCCGCGGCCGCAGCATCGGCGACAGCCGCGATGCTATTCGCAACGACAGCCTGCGCAAGCGCAACCTGCTGCGGGGCGGCCGCACCGTCAACTTCAACCAGGTGGCCTCGCTCACGTACCGCCTGCCGCTGGACAAGTTCCCGCTCACCGACTGGATAAGCGCCGACACCCGCTACTCGGCCAACTACACCTGGCAGGCGTCGTCGGCGTCGTTGCGGGCGCCGCGGTACCCGGTGCCCACCGGCGACGAAGCCAAGGACACCCTGACCTACGCGCTCCAGCTGGGCAACACCGTGCAGAACAACGCCGAAGTGAGCGCCAACGGCCGCATCGACCTGGTGAAGCTCTACAACAAGGTGCGTTTTCTGAACATCATCAACAACGCGCCACCCCCCGCCGCCCGGCCCCAGCTCCAGAATCAGGCGCAGCCCGGCGAAGGCGCTCAGCGGCAAGCCGCCGCGCCGGCCGACACCACGCGGGAGACAAACCGCTTCGTGAAAGCCGTGCTCCGCTCGCTGATGACGGCCCGCTCCATCAACTTCACCTACGTGCGCACCAACGGCACGCTGCTGCCCGGCTACCTGCCCAAAACCCACCTCTTTGGCCTCGACCAGGACCTGACCGCGCCGGGCGTGCCCTTCATCCTGGGCAAGCAGTACGGCCTCGACGACTTATACACCCGCGCCCGGGACCGCGGCTGGTACACCCAAAACAGCGAGTACCTCAACACGCCCCTGAGCTCGCTGCTCACCGAGACCTTCACGGTGCGCACGGCCCTGGAGCCGTTCCGCGGCTTCAACATCCAGGTGGATGCCCGCCGGCAGCTGGCCCGCAACAAAGAAGTGTACTACCGCACCCTGCTCGACTCGGTCCTGCTCACGCCCGTGGTGGACCCCCGCACCGGCCGCTTTGTGCTGGCCGACCACCCGCTGCTGGGCACCGGCTCGTTCCAGACCTCCACCATCACCATCCAGACCTTGTTTGGCGACCTGGGGGCCAACGGGGAGACGTCTAAGGCCTTCAGCCAGTTTGTGAAAAACCGGGCGTTTGTGCGCCAGCGCCTGGCCTCGGCCAACCCCGCGTCGGGCAACCCCGAGGCCGGTTACGGGTTCAATTCGCAGGAAGTGCTGGTGCAGAGCTTCATCGATGCCTACCACGGCCGCTCGTCCGACGGCTACCAGGCCAAGAAGTTCGACCCGTTTGCCATGTTCCCGCTGCCCAACTGGCGCCTGGACTACAACGGCTTCGCCGACCTGCCGCTCATCAAGCGCTACTTCTCCTCGTTCACGCTCAACCACGCTTACTCCTCCACCTACAGCGTGGGCAGCTACACCACGTCCACGGTCTACCAGTCCGACTTCAACCCCGACAACCAGTTCCCCAACCGCCTGAACACGGCGGGCCAGTTCATTCCGTACTACGTGGTGGGGCAGGTGAGCATTATCGAGCGCCTCTCGCCGCTGGTGGGGGTCAATTTCCAGACCGTGAGCCGGGCCACGGGCCGCCTCGAGTACCGCACCGACCGGGCCGTGGTGCTGAACACCACAAACGCCCAGGTAACCGAGCTCTATACCAAGGAAGTGGTGCTGGGCCTGGGCTACGCCACCAACAGCCTCAAGCTGCCCTTCCGGGTGAAGGGCGAGCAGCGGGTGCTGCGCAACAACCTCACCGCCCGCCTCGACCTGAGCATTCGCGACAACATCACGGTGCAGCGCAGCATTTTGGACGTGGTGGACCCCACCCGCCCCGGCGACCCCGGACAGGTAGGCCGCGCCCAAGGCCAGATTACCAACGGCTCGAGAACCTTCCAGCTGCGCCCCACCATCGACTATTTGCTTAACACCCGGCTCAACTTGCAGCTCTACTACAGCCAGACCATCACCACGCCGCGCATCAGCAACGCCTTCCGAAACTCTGCCACCGAGGGCGGCGTGCAGTTGCGCTACAGCCTCACGCAGTAAAGTTGAGCTGGCAAGGCCGGCGGGTGGGAGCGGGGCGAGCTGGCCCCACCCGCGGCCTGGGCCAAAACAATTTCGGCTCAGGTGTCTTCCCCAAGGATGGATTGCCTAATTTTGGCTCAACCTATCCGTACACCTCACCACCCCACCATTTTCTATGAACCTGCCCGCCACCCTGCACTACACCAAGGACCACGAATGGATTCGCGTTGAAGGCGATGTCGCCTACGTTGGCATCACCGACCACGCCCAAAAAGAGCTGGGCGACATCGTGTACGTCGACATCGACACGCTCGACAAGGACGTGGCCCGGCACGACGTGTTTGGCACCGTGGAGGCCGTGAAAACCGTTTCGGACCTGTTCAGCCCCATCACCGGCACTGTGCTCGAAGTGAACAACAAGCTGGCCGACTCGCCCGAAACCGTGAACTCGGACCCCTACGGCGACGGCTGGATGGTGAAGATTTCCATTGCCAACCCCGAGGAGCTGAACGACCTGCTGACCGCCGAAACCTACGGCGAACTGGTAGGCGCCTAAGCCCGGCCGTTCGGCCTCCTTGCCCATGCTACCCCTCGGCAAGCCGGAGCGGCCGGCCCCGCGCCCGTATGCGGCCCTCCCGCTGGGTTGGGCCGCCGTGGTGCTGGTGCTCACCCTCACGCCTGCCGATAAGATGCCCATCACGCCCGTTTGGGAGCTGTTGTCGTTCGACACAGCCGCCCACGCGGGCGTGTTTTTGGTGCTGGCCGGCTTGAGCTGGTTTTCGCTGCGGCGGCAGCGCCGCTGGCCGACGCTGGCCCTCCGCGCCGGGCGGGCCGCGCTGCTGAGCAGCATCGTGTTCGGTGGGCTGATTGAGGTAATGCAATACAATATGGCTCTGGGCCGCCACGGAGAATGGACCGACTTACTGAGCGACGCCATCGGCGCCGCCCTGGCGGTGGGCGTGGCCACGGCCGGGGCCGCGCGCCTGGGACGCCGCCCGCCGCTCCGGGTTTCGACTTGGGTTGGGCTGCTGCTAGCCGGCGCGGCGCTGGGCGCCTGGCCCGCGCCGGTGGCAGCTCAGGACCTAGTCCGAGCGCGTCATACCATCAAGAAGCTGGCTTCGCCCTGCTTGCACGGCCGGGGCTATGTAAAGCACGGCGAGCATAAAGCGGCTGCCTACCTGCGGGGCCGTTTCCGTGAATTGAAGCTGCAGCCGTTGGCTCCGGACTATACCCAGCCGTTTGCCTTGGACGTGAACACGTTTCCGGGGAAGCTACAGCTCGATGTAATGCCCTTCGGCCCCCTGCGCCGGATGCCTCAGGCCAAGCATCTGCAGCCGGGCCGGAATTTTATCGCCGCTCCCAATTCGGGTAGTGGCAAGCTGGATTGGGGGAGCCGGCTGGTGCGCCTCGATACGCTGGCCTTCACCGATTCCCTGGTACGCCAACGCAGCATAGCTCAACTTACCCGCTTGCCCGGGGCCGTGCTGCTCACGGCCCGCGTCGAAAGCCAACTGGCCCACTGGCCACACCTGCGCCAGGCCCTGGAAACGGCCGCCGCCCGCATCACGCTCGTGCCCAAGCTGACGGCCTTGCTGGCCAGCGAGCAAAGCGCCCAGGTAAAGCTGCTGGCCCTGCCCACCGCGGCCGCTTGGCCGGCCGCGACCACCGTGCCTAACCAGATGAAAAGCGTGCACTTGGAAGTCGAGGCCAAGCTGATTCGCCAGTACCAAACCCAGAACCTGGCCGCCATCGTGCGCGGCAGCGTCCAGCCCGATTCGTTCCTGGTGGCGACGGCGCACTACGACCACCTGGGCCTGATGGGCAAAAGCACCTACTTCCCCGGAGCCAACGACAACGCCAGCGGCGTAGCCCTGCTGCTGGAGCTGGCCGCGCACTACGCCCGCCCCGAAAACCGGCCGGCCTACTCCGTGGTCTTCCTGCTGTTCGGGGCCGAAGAAGCCGGGCTGCTGGGCTCCACCTACTTCGTGGCGCACCCGCTGGTGCCGCTCAAGAGCATCAAGTTTCTAGTAAACCTGGACTTGCTGGGCACCGGCGAGCAGGGCGCCACCGTCGTCAACGGCAAAGTATTCGAGGCGCCCTACCAGCGCCTGCTGGCGCTCAATGAGGCCCATCATTACCTGCCCGCGCTGGGCGCCCGCGGCCGCGCCGCCAACTCCGACCACTTTCCTTTTTCCGAAGCCGGCGTGCCTGCCTTCTTCATCTATACGCGCGGCGGGAGCACCGCGTACCACGACGTGAACGACCGGCCGGAAGCGTTGTCGCTGGCGGGCTTTGCCGGAGCGTTTGGCCTGGTGCGCGACTTCCTGAACGAGCTGGGCGCCGCCCGATAGCGCACAAAAAAGCCTCTGCAGGGACTGCAGAGGCTTTTCGCTAACGAATAATTATAACGAGTGGGGTTGCTTAGCCTTTGGCTTTCACCGACAGCATGATTTGCTTGGCGATGGGCTCCCATTCGGGCTTCTGGCGGTCGGCGCAGTTGAAGGTGCAAATCATCAGCTTGCCTTCCACATCGGTGAAGAACACCAGCGTGTAGACTTCGTGGCCCATCTCCGGCTTCATGAATTCCATGTAACCCACCTTGCGGTTGTTGATGTTTTTCACGCCGTCGCCAAACCACGTGGCGTCTTTGTACTGCTTGTGGTAGGTCTTGCCAAACGAGGCGGCGTAGATATCGACCATGTCCTGGTCGGCGTCGTTGTCGCTGTAGTTGAAGGCCAGGCTCACCAAATTGTTGTTGGTGAAAATAACGCTTGGGCGGCTCTGGGCTTTGGCGTAGGCGAAATCCATCTGCTCTTCGGTCATCACCTCAAAGCCTTTGGGAATCAGGATTTCCACCCGCTCGCTGAGCACGCGCTTCTTAACCAGCTCAATTTCGGATGCCGGACGCGCAGCCGTAAGTAACAGTCCCAGGATACAGAGTAGAAGTGTAGATTTCATACTAATGGGGATAAAAAGTGAGTAACTAAAAAGACTTTCTTGGAACCAAGTTAGATACAATAATCATGTATCCAAGTTTTCGAACACAAATATTGCAATTATTTTTTAAAGACGCCGGTTTGCCCCGGCAACTTTTTAAATAACATCCTAAGATTCGGTGAATTGTAGGCAACAGAAAACGTTGAACGCTGCAAGTCAAATCTCCGGCCAACTTTGTTTGTCTAGGTTGTAGATTGTAAATTTTAGTTTAAAAATCCTATTTCATCCCGTAAGAGAAGCATGCGGGTTACTGCGGCCTGCATCCAAATAGTTCTAAACCGGTAAAATATTGTATTCCTAAAGAATGTTATTTAGCTGTTCTTTTATTTTTTCCAGCTCCTCTTTCATGCCCACCACCAAGTGCTGCACGGTTGCATCGTTGGCCTTGGAGCCGATGGTGTTGATTTCGCGGCCGATTTCCTGGGCCAGAAAGCCGAGCTTCTTACCTACGGCCTCGTCGGGTTGGTGGATTGCCTGCTCGAAATATGCTAAGTGGGCCGCCAGGCGCACTTTCTCTTCGGCGATGTCGAGCTTTTCGATGTAGTAGAGCACCTCCTGCTCGAAGCGCGTGGCGTTGAACTGCTCGTGGCTGGTGAGCTCGGCCAGGTGGCCGGCCAGGCGCTGGCGCACGTGCTCGATGCGGGCGGGGTCGTGTTCCTCCACGGCGGCCAGCTGCTGGCGGATGGTGGCCACGTAGCTCAATATCTCGACGGTGAGCGTGGTGCCCTCGTCTTGCCGAAACTGCTGGATGGCGGCAACGGCTTCGGTGAGCAGCGGCTGCAGCTCCGCCCAGGCCACTTCTTCGGCGGCGGGCTCGGCGTCGCGTGCTTCGGAGGCGCTGGGAATCACGCCCGGCAGGCGCAGGGCAGCCAGCAGGGTGTCTTCGCTGGTGGGCAGGCCCAGGCTGTCGGCCACGCTTTTCAGCTCCTGGAAGGCGGCCACCAGAGCTTCTTTATTGAGGGTGGCGGCAGCGCGGGCCGCGGCGGGCCGCACAAAATCGAGGTTGAGGTTGACTTTGCCGCGCAGCAGGGCCTTGGCCAGCGTGTTGCGGATTTCCAGCTCGTGGGGCATCAGGAACCGGGGCAGGCGCAAGGTCAGGTCGAAGGTCTTGGAATTGACGGAGCGCAGCTCCACAGCGGCGGTGTAGGAATCGGCTTCGCGGTGGGCCTGGCCGTAGCCGGTCATGGAAATAAGCATGGGGTCAATGAGCTGAGGTGTCGGGGAATCGGCCGCGTGCAGCCGTTGAGTTAACAAAGAAACCTCGGCCTGGATAAGCAACTGTCAGCCCGCGCCAGGGTACGGCGGCCAATAGGCGCTGGAGCTGCTGCGGGCAATGTTACCGCTGTGTTAAGTATGTGCTTGAAATACAACAATTAGGAAATGACCTTGAGCAAGGGGTAGCCGTTTTGGGGCCAGAACTTTGTGCCCGAAATCAAACCCCTGACTTATGTCAATTCGCAATTTTTTTACCCATCTGTTTCTGCTGGTACTTCTGGCCTGGTCGCAGGCGGTTTCTGCCCAGGTCACCACCTCTGCCCTCAGCGGCAAGGCGGTTTCTGATAAAGGCGAAGAGCTGATAGGCGTGACGGTGGTGGCCACGCACCAGCCCACCGGCACCAAGCGCGGCACGGCCACCGAAGTAGACGGCGGCTTCAACATCCCGAACCTGGCCCCCGGCGGGCCCTACGAAGTGCAGGTGACCTACGTGGGCTACAAGCCCCAGACCATCGGCGGCGTGTTCCTGACCCTGGGCAACACCACCCGGCTCAACCTGGTGCTGGCCGCCGAGGCCCAGGCCCTGGCCGAAGTAGTGGTGGTGGGCAACACCCAGGCCACCAAAACCGGCGCGGGTACCACCGTGGGCCGTGAGGCGCTGCAGCAACTGCCCACCATCTCGCGCAGCATCCAGGACTTTACGCGCCTCGACCCGCGCAACTCGAACAACTCCTTCGCGGGCAGCTCGTTTCGCTACAACAACATCACCCTGGACGGCGCCGTGAACAACGACGCCATCGGCTTCTCGCCCTCGCTGGGTGGGCAGAGCGGCAGCAGCGGCCTGCCCGGCGGCTCGGCCCGCGCCAACCCCATTTCGCTCGATGCCATTCAGGAGATTCAGGCCCAGGTAGCGCCCTACGACGTGAAACTGGGCAACTTCACCGGCGGCTCCATCAACGCCGTGACGCGCTCCGGCACCAACGACTTCCACGGCTCGGTGTACGGCTACGGCCGCAACCAGAATGTGACGGGCCGCAGCATCGACGGGGCCGAATCGAAAATCGGCACCGCCTACCACGACTACCAGACCGGCTTCCGCCTGGGCGGCCCGCTGGTGAAAAACAAGCTGTTCTTCTTCACCAACGCCGAAATCGCGCGCCGCACCGAGCCGCAGTTCTACGGCGTGGGCCAGGCCAACGCGCCCATCACGGGTGAGCTGGCCCAGCAAATTGCCAGCAAGCTGCAAACCAGCTACAACTACAACGTGGGCGAGTATGGGGCCTACAACATCCACGCAAACAGCAACAAGGTGTTTGGGCGCCTCGACTTCAACCTGAACGATAAAACCAGCGTGGCCCTGCGCCACAACTTCATCACGTCCGAAGCCACTAACCTGGAGCGTTCGGGCAGCTTGTTCAAGTTTGGCACCCAGGACTATACCCAGCACAACATCCAGAATTCGACGGTGCTGGAGGTGAAAAGCAACTTCAGCAGCAAGCTGGCCAACAACCTAATTGTGGGCTACACCAACATCCACGACTACCGCGACCTGCTCGGCGGCCAGGCCTCGCTCTTCCCGGCCGTGCAGATTAACGCCGTGAGCACCGACCCCAGCAAAGGCTTCGGCGGCGGCTCCAACCAGATTCTGCTCGGCTCGGACCGCGAAGCCAGCATCTTCAACCAGCGCCAGAAGACAATGGAGCTCACGGATAACTTCACCTTCTACACCGGCACCCACGCCCTCACGCTGGGCACGCACAACGAGTTTTACAACATCGACTACGGCTTCATCAACTCCTGGAACGGCCGCATTGAGTACAACAACGTGGCCGATTTCCTGGCCGACAAGCCCAACCGCATCCGCGGTACCTACAACAACGGCACACGTGGCGACAACTCCTACGCTTACAACTTCAACAACCCCTCGGCTCAATTTCACATCAACTTCTACAGCGCCTACCTGCAGGACGAGTGGAACGTGAACGACAAGCTGAAAATCACCCCCGGCATCCGCTTCGACATTGCCTCGCTGCCCACCAAGCCGGCCCTGAACTCTGGCCTGGTGAACAACCCTCAGAACGACGCCAACACCCTGAACCAGACGTACTCGCACACGGCCTGGAAAGACCTGAGCAACGGCTACCTCGGGAAGGTGCAGGTGTCGCCCCGCCTGGGCTTCAACTACGACGTGAAGGGCGACCAGTCGGTGGTGGTACGCGGCGGCTCGGGTGTCTTCACCGGCCGGGTGCCGTTTGCCTGGTTCGGCTATGCCTACTACAACAACGGCGTGAACTTCAACTCGGTCGACGTGAACAACATCCGCGGCACCAACGGCGGCGCGGGCACCGTGTACACCCTCAACCAGGACCCGAACAAGATTTACGCCCAGCTGCCCACCGCGGCCTACAACCCTGCCAACCTGAAGGCCGGCACCACCGAGGTAAACCTGATTGACAACAACTTCAAGATGCCGCAGGTGTGGCGCTCGTCGCTGGCCGTCGATTTCAAGCTGCCTACCGGCACGCGCCTCTCGGTAGAAGGCCTGTACACGAAGACCTTGCAGGACGTGAAGTTTGAAAACATCAACCTGGCCGACAACGTGACTTACCTGGCCGGCGGCCCCACCCAGAGCCCGCGCTACACGGCCGGCACCTTCGGCACCAAGGTCAACCCGAACTTCTCCAACGCTTTCTTCCTGACTAACACGCAGAAAGGCTACCGCTACCAGCTCACCGGCTCGGTGGGCCAAACGGTGAGCAACATCCTCGACGCCTCGGTGGCCTACACCTACGGCCAGAGCAAAGACATCAGCAACGGCATCCGCAACTCGCCGCAGAGCAACTGGGAGCTGAATCCCGCCCTGAACGTGAACGACCCGGCCTTGGCTTATTCCAACTTCGACCTGCGTCACCGCGTGGTGGCCTCGCTCAACCTGCACAAGGCCCTGACGCCGCGCGTCACCGGCTTCCTCACCTCGGTGCTCACGTACGCCAGCGGCTCGCCCTATACCTGGGTGTATAACAACAACTTCCTGGGCAACGGCCAGCAAAACGTGGAGCTGGCCTACATCCCCGGCAGCAGCACGGACATTGTGTTGGTGAACCGCGGCGCCACGCCCGCCACCACCGCCAACCCCAACGGCTACGCCCTGGACGCGTCGGGTGCCCAGTACGCCTCGCTCAACAGCTTCATCAACAACGATGCGTACCTGAAAACCCGCCGCGGCCAGTACGCCGAGCGCAACGCCGGCCGCACGCCCTGGAACAACCAGGCCGACGTGCGCCTGATGATGGAAGCCAAGCTCGGCAAGCTCGTAGCCAACGAAGCCGGCGTCGTGCCCAGCGGCCACACCCTGCAGATTTCGCTGGACATCATCAACTTCGGCAATTTCCTGAACAAGGATTGGGGCCGCCAGTACTTCGTGCCCAACACCTTCAACTCGACTCTGGGCACCGGCCTTACGCAAGTGGCCTTCGCCGATGCCGCCGGCAACATCTCGGCCAACTACAACACGGCCACCTTCAACCGCCCAGCCTTCACCTACGGCACGCCGGCCACCTACTCCATCGACCAGCTGGCTTCGCGCTGGCAGGGGCAGCTGGGCCTACGCTACTCTTTCTAGCGCCTTCGGCTTGATGAGGAGTTAAGAAGGAGGACTAAAGAATTGAGTTTTGCTTCATCCTGAATTACGCGGCCGCTCTAATCAGAGCGGCCGCGTTTTTTGTGTGGGTTGCGTCCGTACTTTGTTGCTAGAGCCAATTCATCATTCCCTAATCTTCATTGAAGAAGCGCGTTTTGCACCTGCCCAAGTGGTACCCGCACCGCTACGACGACCAAGACGGCGACTTTGTGGGGCGGCACGTGGCGGCCATTGCCGCGTTTGGCGGTGTGGAAGGAGCCGTGCTCTTTGCGGCAGTAGCCCGTGGCCCGCTGCCGGGGCTCATTGACGCTGAGGAAGATTTCAGCGGCCCGTGGCCCACGCTGCGCTACTACTACCGTGCCGCTCCCACCGGCCTGGCCGCGCTGGACAAGCCGCTGAAGCTGCTGCTCTATTATTGGTGCTTGCTGCGTGGCTACCGCCGCCTGCGCCACCACTGGGGCCAGCGCCCCGACGTGGTGCATGTGCACGTGCTGCTGCGCACGGGTCTGTTTGCCTGGGCCCTGAAAGCGGCGCGCAACATCCCCTTCGTTATCACCGAGCACTGGACCCTATACCTGCCGCAGCGGGCCGGCGGCATCTCCTGGCTGCGCCGGGTGCTTACGCGCGCCGTAGTGCGCCGGGCAGCTGCGCTGCACACCGTGTCGGGTGGGCTGCGCGATGCCATGGCGGCACTCGGGTTTATAAATGCCCGCTCTGTGGTCATCGCCAACGTGGTGGATACGGCCTTGTTCCGGCCCCGGCAAATGGCCACGGCCGGCGCTCCAGTCACTTTAGCTCAAGAAGCTTCTTCAGCTCAGGCTGTGGAGTCTCCCACGCTGCTGCACGTTTCGGCCTTTCACGACCAAGTGAAGAACCTATCGGGAGTACTTCGCGTGGTAGCGCGCCTGCGGGCTGCCTGGCCTGGGCTGCGCTTGCGCATAGCCGGCTACGGCCCCGATGAAGCGTATTTGCACGAATACGCCACCACCCTGGGCTTGGTGGCCGATGGCACCGTGCAGTTCCTCGGCAAGCTGCCGCACGAAGCCGTGGCTGCGGAAATGGCCCGCGCCACGGCCTTGGTGTCGTTTAGCCGGGCCGAAACCTTTGGGTGCGTGCTGCTGGAAGCCCGGGCCTGCGGCTGCCCGGTGGTGGCCACGCGCACCGGCGGCGTGCCCGAGCTATTCCAGCCCAATAATGCCTTCGGCCTGCTGGTAGAAACCGATGACGAGGTTGGGCTGGAAAAAGCCCTGACGGCCGTGCTCGCCGGCACCGCGCGCTTCGATGCAGCTCAACTACATGCCGATGCCGCAGCCCGGTGCGCGTCGGCCGCGGTGGGCCAGCAATTCGGTGAATTATATCAAAAAGTATTAAACGAGTAATAAAAGTGAGAATTGGGTATAAAATCACCGAATTGGGCTAAAATTCAGCTGCTCAGCTTGGCTTGCACCCACTATCTACATCTTGCCTTTCCGGGCGCTTGGCGCAAGGGTAAGACATGGCTTGCGACTAAGCTAAGTTTACCGGCCTGTTCGCTCCCATGATAAAACGCATCCTCCAGCACTTCGCGGCGCGGGTCCTCACGGCGGGGCTCAGCTTTGCGGTGGTGTGGCTCACGGCGCGGTACCTGGGGGCAGCGGGGCGCGGGCAGGTCAGTTTGTTCTTCACCGATATGTCGGGGCTGGTGCTGCTGGCTGGGCTGGTGGGCGGCTCGTCGCTGATATACCTGGTGCCGCGGCGCAACGTGTGGAACCTGCTGCTGCCCGCTTATGGCTGGGCGCTGGTGGTAAGCGTGGCAGGAGCCGCCGCCGTGTACCTGCTGCGGCCTGTTGGCCCGGAGTATGCGCTGCATCTGGGAGCCGTGACGCTGGTGCAGGTGCTGCTTTCCGTCAACGTATTTCTGCTGCTGGGCCGGCAGCGCGAGCGTGCCTACAACGTGTTGACCACCGCCCAGGCGGCACTGCTGGCCGGGGCGCTGGTGCTGGCTTTCGGGCCCTGGCACTGGCTCACGGTAGATGCGTACTATTATGCCAACTACGTGGCCTACGGTTTGCCGTGGCTTATCAGCATCGTTTTGCTGCTGCGCCTACCCGATGCCTGGGGGAGCCGCTGGGTGCGCCGCCACGCCTCGGCGCGCGAGCTGGCCCGCCACAGCCGGGGCGCGCACTTTTCCAACTTGCTGTCCTTTGCCAACTACCGATTCGGTTACTACGCAGTGGCTTATCTGGCCGATGCCCGGGCCTTGGGCGTCCTTTCGGTAGGTGTGGCCCTGGCCGAAGCCATTTGGCTGATTCCGCGCAGCACGGCTCTCATTCAGTACGTGGCCCTGGTAAACGCTGCTGACAAGCGCGGCCAAACCTACGTGGCCCTGCGCGGCAGCCGGCTCACGCTCCTGGCCACGGCGGGGGCGGTGTTGGTGCTGGCGGCGGTGCCGGCGGCGTGGCTGGCGGCAGTATTCGGCCCCGAGTTCGGTGCGGCGCGCCGCGTCATTCTCGCCCTGGCGCCGGGCATTTTCATCAATGGCGCCGGCATGCAGGCCAGCACCTATTTCAGTGGTACCGCCCGCTACGGCATAAACAACCGCGCCGCGCTGCTGGGCCTGGCCGTAACGGTACCCATGTGCCTCCTGTTGGTGCCCCGGCTGGGCATGGTAGGCGCGGCGCTGGGCATGTCGGCTTCCTACATGGCCAGCGTAGCCTATCTGTTCTGGCACTACCGCCAAGCCATGAACGCCGAATGGCGCGACCTGCTCCCCGGCTGGGATGACGTGCAATGGGTGACGCGGCGCTTTCTTAAGAATGAGGAATGAAAAATGAGGAATGGGGCCGGGCACGGCGGACAACTCCCCTCCTCAGTTGAGGAGGGGACGCTCAACTGCCAAGTTGAGCTGGGGTGGTTGCCCTCGTTGAACGATGGGCGAACGAGTTGGGCTGGAATCGTGCAATGGCTTAACCACCCCCGTTTGAGCTAACGCTCAAACATCCCCTCCTTGGTAAGGAGGGGAGTTGTCCGCCAAATTCTCATTCTTCATTAAGCGCCGCGCCGCTTAGCGCACTACTTCGACCCAGCCTTTCAGGCGGTGGCCGTCGGGATACGTTAGCAGGTAGTAGTACACGCCGGCGGGCTGGCCCTGGGCGTCCCATTCGTCGTGGTAAGTCGCGGATTCAAACACGCTTTGGCCCCAGCGCGAAAACACCTGTAGGCGCGGCACGCAGTCGGGCCCAATTTTGAAGGTTTGGTTCTGGCTGTCGCCATTGGGCGTGATGATGTTGGGGATGTTGCGCGCCTTCACCTCCACCGGTGGGGCCGTGGCTGTGATGTCGCAGCGGTCTTGGTTGTAGCGCACCAACACGCGCGGCTGATACAGGCCGGGGGTGGCGTACGTATGCGTTGGGCTAACTTCGCTGGACTTGCTGCCATCGCCAAAATCCCACACCACCGACGGGGCCGTCGAGCCGCTGGAACTGGCCACCGCGAAGCGCAGCGTGAGTGGCGCTAGCCGGGTTTCGGGGCAAGCCACGGGCTGCCAGGAGGCCAGCAGCACCGGCGGTACGGCCACCGATATGCGCCGTGTGGCCGTAGCCGTGCAGCCCCCACGAGTTACGGCATAGGTCAAACTCACCGAGCCCGAAAGGTTGGCTGAAGGCGTAAATACAAACCCCGTGGCCGCGCTACCACTCACGCTCGGCCCGGTGAAGGTGCCGCCCGCGGGGCTGCCGCGCAGCGCAAAGGGCCGGGTGCTGCCCGGGCACAGCACCGTGTCGGCGGCCACGGTGGCAGTAAACGGGCTGGTTAGGGTCACGGGCTGGCTGGCCTGCAGCACGCAGCCGTTGGAACTCAGCGTGTACACCAGCTGATAAGTGCCGGCGCTGAGAGTAGGCGAGAAAAAGTAACCCGTGGCAGAGCTTCCGCTCACGCCGGGGCCGCTGAAGGTGCCACCCGCCGGCGTAGCTACCAAGGGCACCGCGGGCAGGGCCGGGGCGCCGGCCACGGGCAAGCAGTAAGCCGGCTGGGGCAAGGGCGCAAAATTGAGCACTGGAAGCGCCGTAACCGTCACGAGGCGGGTGGCGGTATTGCTGCAAGTACCGGTGCTGGTGGCAGTGTAGGTGAGGGTTTGCGGGCCCACCAGCGCCGCCGAAGGCGTGAACACAAAGCCCGCGGCCACGCTGCCGCTCACGCCCGGGCCCGACCAGGTACCGCCGGCGGGGCTGCCCACCAGCGCCTGCGCGCCTGCCTCGGCGCACAGCGTCTGGTCGGCGCCGGCGCTCACGCCGTTCCCGATGGTGACATCCCGGGTGCCTTGCACCACGCAGCCATCGGCGTTCAGCGTGTACACGATTTGCACGGTGCCGGTGCTCTGGTTGGGCGTAAATACAAAGCCCGTAGCCACGCTGCCGCTCACGCCGGGCCCACTAAACGTGCCGCCCGCCGGGGTGGCCGACAACGGCACCAGCGGTAACGGGGGCAAGCCGGGCCCTGGCCGGCAATAGGCGGCCTGCAGCAGCGGCGAGATAACCACAGCCGCTGGCGGCTGCCCCACCGCCACGCGCCGCGCATCGGTAGTAGTGCAGAGGCCGGTGCTGATGTAGGTATACGTCAGGGTTTGCAGCCCGACGAGGGCCACCGAAGGCGTAAACACAAAGCCCGTAGCCAGGCTGCCGCTTACGCCCGGGCCGGCCCAGATGCCGCCGGCCGGCGTGCCCACCAGCGGTTGTGGCCCCGCCGTGGCGCATACTTCCTGGTCCGCGCCGGCGTTGGCCGTGCCGGGCTGGAAGTTGAACACAAAGGAGGCGTTGTTGCAGAGCGAGCTCTGGCCGGTGCCGCTGTTGTTGGTGGTAGAGTAGGTGTGGGCCCCCGCCGGAATGGGGAATCCCGTGCGCGCAAAGCAGGAGCAAACGGCCTGGTACACAATGCCGCGTGGGTCGAAGCGCGACGTGCCGCCGTCCACGTGCTCGCCGGCACCGGAGCTGCTGCCGTAGTACGTGCCGTAGGTCATCCCCGTGAGGCCGGCCGCAAATTGAGCCAGGTAAAAGTCCGAGCCGTCGGTGGTGAGCTGGGCGGCGTCGGCCGTGGTGGGCAGGCGCGTGGTGCTGCCATTGTTGGCCAGGTAGGTGTCCGGGCCGCTGCGGTTAGACGAGCCGCCCCAACCGCACACGTACACCCGGTCGCAGCGGTCCACCAGAAACGCTGTGGGGTCAACGCTCACCTTGCCCGCGTTGGCGGGGTCGGTGCTGCCGAAGGCCGTGGACAGCAGGCTTTGGCCCAGGCTGGCGTCGAGCTTTTGAATAAAGAGCGTGCCGTTGGTGGTGCTGAACAGGCCGGGCGTGAGGGTAAATGCCCCCAGCGTCTGGCCCAGTAGGTACACCCCGCCGTCGGTGCCCAACTGTAGGAAGTAGGCCTGGTCGTAGGCGTTGGTGCCCACATAGGTAGCGCGCAGCACGCTGGCGCCATTGGCCGCAATGCGGGCCGCGAAGCCGTCCACGTTGCCGGGCCGGGTGGTGCGGTAGGCCCCGCTCGTCACCGGAAAGTCAGGGCTGATGGTGCCGCCGGCCACGTACACGTCGCCGCTGGTTGGCTCAATTTGAATGGAATACGCCGCGTCGGCGCCGGAGCCGCCCAGGAACCCGCCCCAGGTCAGGCTAGAAAGCGTGGGCGTGAGCTTGCACGCCACCCCATCAGAAGAGCCACCGCGGTAGGTGCGGCCGAAGCCCGTGCCCAGCGGGAAGTCATCTGACATGGTGTGCGAGGCGATATACACGTTGTCGGCCGCATCGACCTGGATGTCGCCCCGAAACGCGTCGCCGTAGTTGTGGGCCAGCTGCAGCGTGCTTCCGGAAGGCGACAGGAAAATGTCCAGCGGCAACAGGCCGTCGTTCTTACTGCCGCCCAGGTAGGTGGAAGCCACCAGCCCGGAGCCGTTGGCGTTCAGGCGCGTAATCACCAGGTCGGAACCAGTGGGCGAATTAAAAGGCGGGCCCGAGCCGAAGGGCGACGAAGGCGTGCCCCCGGCAAAGCGCTGCTGCAGGGCGGCAGCCGAAGTCGGATAATCACTGGAACCCGACGAGCCCAGTACCAGCAGCTCACCCTGGTGGTTCACCACGAGGCTGTGCGGAAAGTCGGTGCCGTTGCCGCCCAGGTAGGTGGCCCACACCCGCGCCGCCGGGCCCGTCGCGCTGGTGTTGTACTTGATGATGGCAATGTCAATCAGGGCCGCAAACGTGGTCTGGAAGGCCCCGGGGCTGGTGGGATAGCCCTCGCTGAAGGCAATGCCGCCCGAGTACATGTTGCCATCGTCGTCGTAAGTGGCCGTGAAGCCCCAGTTGTTGGCCGTGGAGCCGGTGTAGGATGCAAACACCACTACCGGGTCGATGGTCAGCGGGCGGGAGGGGTCGTAGGTGCCCAGGGCGAAGCGCACCAGCTTGCCTGCCAGCACGTAGCGGCAGGCCACCGACTTGCGGCGGCCAGCGGCGTCGGTTTGCCAGGCCTGCGGGGCCCGCTCGGTCATGGTGCCCACGCTGGTGCGCACCAGCAGGTTGCCGGCGGGGTCCAGCGCCAGCCCGTCGGCGCCGTCGTGCCGCAGGGCAATGGCCGCGGGGTTGGCCCGGGGCGCCAGCTCAAAATCGTATTCCAGGTGCTGGTCGGCGCTTTCGTACACGCGGGCGCTCACGCCGGGCCACAGGCCGGCGTAGTGCAGCTCCCGAAAGCCGCGCACGTCGCGGACCCAGCGTCGGGCGTCGTTGCCGAGCAGGTAATTGCGGTGTTCGGCCGTGGGCGTTGCGGCGGTGAGGGTGGCCGGGGCGGCGCCTTCAAAATGCAGGGTCAGGGCGTGGCCGCGCACCGGGCCCTCGGCCGCGGTGCTGGGGCCGTCGTGCCTTAGTTGAGCCGGGCCACCGTTGGCAAGCAAGGAAAATGTCAGCCCATCGGCTTCGGCAAAGAGCCGGCCGCCGGGCAGGGGCGCGGCGTACCGCACGTGCGCGTCCCACTGGCCTTTGTTTTCGATAAATTCCAGGCTGCTCTCGGCCGGGCGGGGGTGCTCGCTGGCTTGCGCTAAGCTGGCAATGGCCAGGAAGGGTAGAAGGGAAGCAGCCTTAAAAAGTAGCGGTAGTTTCATTCAAATCAATGAATAGGGATAAAGCAGAACCATAAAGGTAAAGCCCGAAAAATGGCGGGTCGCGTACCATTTTTCGGGCTTGAGATAAAAGAGGGTCGCCCACAGGAATTGGGCTGAAATTCTCGCGGTTTTTAGCGGCCGGTATTAGCGCCGCACTTCCACCCAGCCTTTCACCCGGCGGTCGTCGGCGTCGCGCAGCAGGTAGTAGTAGATACCGTCGGGCAGGCCGGAGGCGTCCCAGGTGTTGTGGTACTCGTCGGTCTGGTACACCCGCTGGCCCCAGCGCGAGTACACTTCCAGCGAGGCTGGGCGGCAGGTGAACAGAGGCCGGAAAGTCTGGTTTTTCTCGTCGCCGTTGGGCGTGATGATATTGGGAACGAACACCTCGCCGACTTCCACCGGCGAAAACCCCGTGAGCACCTGGCAGTTGCCGTAGCGCGCCGTGAGCGTGATGTGGTAGCTGCCGCCTTTCAGGTAGCGGTGGGTAGGGGTGGCTTCCGTGCTGGTGGGGCTGCCATCGCCAAAGTCCCAGCGGTAGGCGGCGTTGGGCACCAGCAGCACGGGCGTGAGCGGAAGATCGAAGGGCGCGAGGCCCGCGTACTGGGGCGCCGCGGCGCACACCGGCAGGTTGAGGCCCACGTTTTGGGTCGAAGTGGGCGTGAGCACCACGGTGCGGGTGGCGCTAACCTGGCAGGGGCCCTGCGCCACGGTGTAGGTGAGCGGGAAAATGCCGCCCCGGTTGTTGGTGTTGGGTGGGGTGAAAAAGCCGCTGGCCGTCACCCCGTTGCCGGTCCAGGTACCGCCCGCGGGAAGCTGGCCCCGCAGCTGAAACGGCTGGCGCAGGTCGGCGCAGAGCGTGGTGTCACGCCCGGGCGTCACGGTGGGCGGCCGGCTCACCGTCACCTGCTGGCTGATAACGCCGCAGCCCAACGAGTCGGAGACGGCATACGAAATGGTGTGGGTGCCCGCGCCGGCCGCGGCCGGGTCGAAGCGCCCGCCCGCCACGCCCGGCCCGCTAAACGTGCCGCCGGCCGGCGTGGCCGTGAGGGCCACCGCCGGCTGCGTAATGCACTGCGGCGGCACCGGGGCCAGCGTGGGCACTATGGCCGGCGCCACCAGGTAGCGCACGGCCCGGGTGCTGAGGCAGGTGCCGGTAGAAGCCACCGTGTAGCTGATGACGTACTGCCCGGCGCCCACGGCGGTGGGCACAAAGCGGTAGCCACCGCCCGGAATGGCTTGCACGCCCGGCCCGCTCCACACGCCGCCCGCCGGGGTGCCGCCCAGCGTCACGGCCCCGTCGTTCACGCACACGTAGCGCCGGGGCCCGGGGTCGGCCTGTATCACTTCAAAGTTCATTTTGAAAGCGCCGTTGTTGCAGCGCGCGCTGCCGTTGCGAGAGGTGTAGCTGCCCGCGCCCGGCGGCACCGGAAAGCCCACCGGCCCCCCGCCGCAACTGGCGCACATGGCCTGGTAGACAATGCCGCGCTTGTCAAACCGCGACGTGCCACCGTCCACGTGGTCGGGCGGGCCGCCCAGCTGCCCAAAGAAGGTAGCGTAGTCGAGCTTGGTCATGCCCGCCCCAAATTGAGCCAGGTAAAAGTCCGAGCCGTCGGTAGTGGGCTGTACGCCGGTGGCGGTGACGGGCAGGCCGCTGGTGGTGCCGCCGAGGTAGTCGCCGTTGTCGACGCCGCCCCAGCCGCTGATGTACACCCGCTCGCATTCGTCGACCAGGAAGGCGGTGGGCACCAGGTTGGGCCCGTTGCCGGCCCCGCCGCGGCTGCCAAAGGCCGTGCTGTAAAGGCTGGCCGTGAGGTCGGGGTTGAGCTTTTGAATAAACTGCGGGCCGCCGGCCGTGCCGTACAAGCCGGGCGTGATGGGAAACTGCCCCAGCGTTTGCCCCAGCAGGTAGGCGTTGCCGGCCGCGTCGAGCTGCAGAAAATAGGCTTGGTCGTAGCCGCTCGTGCCGGTGTACGTGGCGCGCTCCACCGCGCGGCCGTCGGTGCTGATGCGGGCCGCAAACCCATCGGCAATGCCCCCCAGCGGGCTGCTGCGGTAGGCTCCGGCCGTGGCCGGAAAGTTGGTCGAGGTAGTGCCGCCGCACACGTACACGCGGCCCTGAGCATCAAGCTGTATCGAGTAGGCGGCATCGGCCCCACTCCCCCCGAAAATACCGCCCCACTGCATAAAAAGCGACGGTGTGAGTTTGCACACAAGAACATTATAGCCAGGACCTTGTGCCAAAAATCTATCTAGCGGATTTCCCTGGCTCCCTAGAAAGACATCGCGCGAGTTTGTGGTGGAAGCAATGTAGATGTTGCCCGCCCCATCGAGCACTACATCCCCACGAAAAGTATCGCCGTAGTTGGCGGCCAGCGCGCCGTCAGCTAATACCCCGTCGTTGCCATTTCCGCCGATATAGGTGCTGGCTAGCAGCGCGCTGCCGTCGGCGCTGAGGCGGCTCACCACGATGTCCGAGCCGTTGGGCATGTCATACGGCGTCCGCCCGGCCCGGAAGGGGTCAAGCGGCGTGCCTCTGTAAAAGAGCCGTTGGTGGGCCCCGGCCGTGGTGGGGAAGTTGGTCGACGACGTACTGCCCATAATCACCAGCTCGTTCTGGGCGTTCACCACCAAGCTGTGGGGGAAGTCGGCGCTGTTGCCGCCCAGGTAGGTGGCCCACACCCGCGCCGCCGGCCCGGTTGCCGTGGTGTTGTACTTGATAAGGGCCATGTCCATCGCACTGCTGAAGCTGGTGCGGTAGGCGCCCGGCGTGGCCGGGAAAGTGCCGCCGTAGTTATCGAACACAATGCCGCCCGAGTACAGGTTGCCGGCGTTGTCGTAGGTCGCCGTGAAGCCCCAGTTGTCGGCCGTTGAGCCGGTTAAGGTGGCAAACAGCACGGTGGGGTCAATGGTCAGGGCCCGGGATTTGTCGTAGGCACCCAGCGCGAAGCGCACGGTGCTGCCAGCCAGCACGTAGCGGCAGGCCACAGGCTGGCGCACGCCGGCCGCCGTGGTTTGCCAGGCTTTCGGGGCCAGCTCGGTGGTGCTGCCCACCGTGGTGCGCACCAGCAGGTTGCCGGCCGCGTCCAGGGTCAATGACGTGGCGCCCTCGTAGCGCAGGGCCACTTGGGCGGGGTTGGCGTGGGGCGCCAACTCCATGTCGTACTCCAGGTGCTGGCCGGTGTTTTCGTACAGCGTCAGGCCGATGCCGGTCCACAGGCCGGCGTAGTGCAGGCGCCGGAACGCGCCCACGTGGCGTGCCCACCGCCGCTCGTCGCTGCCCACAAAGTAGTTGCGTTCCCCGGCCGTGGGCGTCTCGGCAGTGAGGCGAACGCGGGGGCTGGCTTTCTCAAAATGCACGGTGTAGGCGTGGGCCGCAAAGCTGGAGCTGGCTCCACTTGGGCTGGCGGCCGTTTTGTTGGCCGTGCCCCCGCCGCCATGGTGGTTGCTCATGAGGGCCGCGTCTACAAAAGCGTAGGTGAGGGCATCGGCTTGCACGAAGAGCCGGCCGGCCGGCAACGCGGCCTCGTACCGCACGCGGCGGTCCCACTGCCCCTTGTTCTGAATAAACTCGAGGCTGGCCGCGGCCGGCTCCACCGAAGCGGGGCGGGCCGGTGCCGCCTGCGCCGGCTGCAATGCCAGTAGTAAAAGCAAGACCAGAAGACGTTGGTAGACAGCGCGGAAAAGTGGAGCCATATAAGCGCGGAAAGCAGGAAAGAGGGGAAGTGGAAATTGTGAGCAGCCGGCGCAAAACGTGAAAATGCCCTGCGGCCAAACGGCGGCCGTGCAAATTTCATGCAGGCCTGGGCTCGGGTATCATTCCAGGCAGAGCTTATTGGATTCAAAGCCCGCTTGGGCGTGGGGATTGAAAGATAAATAAACTTTTGGCCGGCTGCGGCCTTCAAGCTCGGCCGCTACCTTTGCGGCCCCTGTTGCTCGTGCCGTGCGCCGCTCTTTTGCCTTTAAAATTACGTTGCTCACCCTGGGCTGGCTGTTGCTGGCCATTGCCTGCGAGCAGGTGCCCGCCAGCGCGTTCTGGCCTGTGGTGTTCGGGGCTCTCACCACACCTATTGCCCTGGCCCTCACGGCTCTGTTGGCCCTATACTGGCTGCGGCGCAATTGGCGGGTGGCGGTGCTGCCCATATTAGCCTTGGGGCTTACCTGGCCCCACGTGCAGCGCGGCCTGCCGCTGCATCCTACGCATCTGGCCGATGCGGTGCAAGCCAGGCAGGTGCAGCTGACCGGTGGAAAAACCCTGCACACGTCTTTTCTGACGCGGCGTTCTGCCGGCAATGTGCTGCTGCTCTCGTCCAACGTGCGCATTTTCAACGTGTATTCACAGCTGCGCGACGCCAACAATGCCTCGTCCAAAGACTTCATCCGCTGGCTGGCCCAGAGCCCAGCCGATGTGCTGTGCCTGCAGGAGTACTACAACGAGCCCCATGGCTCCCGCGACGACAAGAACATCTTCCAAACCGACGACCAGCTGGGGCGCGGCAGCGGCCGCCACTCGTTCGTGTCGGTCACGCTCACCAACGGCATCGGCGCCGAGTTTGGGCTGGCTATTTTCTCGCGCTTTCCCATCGTGCGGCGCGGCACCATCCCTTTTGGCCGGCTCTCGCAAAACCACGCCATGTGGGCTGACCTGGCCCGGCCCGCCAACCGCACCGGCCGGAACCGGCCCGATACCATTCGCGTGTTCAACCTGCACCTGCAAAGCATGAGCATGGCCGAAACCGACATCGTGGCCGCCACCGAAAGCCGCACCGGCCTGCGCCAGAAAGCGCCCAACCTGCTGCGGCGTTTCCGCAACGGGGCCAAAGCGCGCGGCGCCCAGATTGATACCGTGCTGGCCCACGTGGCCCGCTCACCCTACCCCGTGCTGCTGGCCGGCGACCTCAACGACCTGCCCTATTCCTACCCCTACGACCAGCTGGCCGACCACCTCCAGAATGCCTGGGCCACCGTGGGCACCGGCATCGGGGCTACCTACAACGGCAAGCTGCCGGGCCTGCGCATCGACCAGCAGTTTGCCAGCCCGCAGTGGGAAGTGCTGGGCTGCCGGGTGCACCGCGAAATCACGTGGAGCGACCATTTTCCGGTGGAAGGACTCTATCAGCTGCGCTGAACGAAAACTCCCCTCCTCAGTTGAGGAGGGGACGCTCAACTGCCAAGTTGAGCCGGGGTGGTTGCGGACGTTGAACCAAAGGTCGGCGTAGGCAACGATGCCCGAACGATTTCAGCCCAATTCGTTCTACCCTCGTTCAACGACCGCAACCACCCCCGTCCGAGCCTGTGGCTCGAACATCCCCTCCTTCGTAAGGAGGGGAGTTTTCCTCCCGCTACCTTTGCATCATGCCGCTCTCGCTTTATAACACGCTTACCCGCAAGAAAGAAGAATTCCAGCCCGTGCACGCGCCCCAGGTGGGCGTGTACCTGTGCGGCCCCACCGTATACAGCGAAGCCCACCTGGGCAACGCCCGCGGCCCGGTGGTGTTTGATGTGCTCACGCGCTACCTGCGCTACCTGGGCTACCAGGTGCGCTACGTGCGCAACATCACCGACGTGGGCCACCTCGAAAGCGACGCCGACACCGGCGAAGACAAGATGGAAAAAGCCGCCCGCGCGGCCCGCGTCGAGCCCATGCAGGTGGCCCAGCACTTCGCCAACCGCTACCGCCAGAACATGCTGGCCCTGGGCTGCTTGCCGCCCGATATTGAGCCCCAGGCCAGCGGCCACATCACCGAGCAAATTGGGCTGATTGAGGAAATCGTGGCCAACGGCTTCGGCTACGAAGTCAACGGCTCGGTGTATTTCGACGTGCCCAGGTACAACGAGGCCCACCGCTACGGCAAGCTCTCGAACCGCAGCATTGAAGACCAACTGGGCGGCACCCGCGATACCCTGGCTGGCCAGGACGAAAAGCGCAGCCCCCTCGACTTTGCCCTTTGGAAAAAGGCCGCGCCCGAGCACATCATGCGCTGGCCGTCGCCCTGGGGCGAGGGCTTCCCCGGCTGGCACCTCGAGTGCTCGGCCATGAGCCGCAAGTACCTCGGCGACCTGTCCGACATCCACGGCGGCGGCCTCGACCTCATGTTTCCGCACCACGAGTGCGAAATCGCGCAGTGCCAGGCCAGCCACACCCACACCGACGAGTCGCGGGTGTGGATGCACAACAACATGATTACCGTGAACGGCACCAAGATGAGCAAGAGCCTGGGCAACTTCGTGTTGCTGGGCGAGATGTTCAAGGGGCCGGCCGGGCCGCTGGTGCAGGGCTACTCGCCCATGGTGGTGCGCTTCTTCCTGTTGCAGGCTCACTACCGCTCGCCCGTCGACGTGAGCGACGACGCCCTGCAGGCCGCCCGCAAAGGCTACCGCAAGCTGATGAATGGCCTGCGCCTGCTCGAGAAGCTGGTGCCCACCAGCGACGAGGCCAAACTGCCCGGCGACGCCGACCTGCGCAAGCTCATGGCCGACCTGTTCGCGGGCCTCGAAGACGACCTGAACACGGCCCGCAGCATCGCGAGCCTGTTCAACCTGCTGCGCAAGTTCAACACCTTGGCCACCACTCCGGCCGCGCTGGCCGAAGTGTCGGGCGCGGTGCTGGCCGAGGCCGTGGCCGCCTACCGCACCCTCGTGGTCGACATTCTGGGCTTGCAGGACGAGCCGCGGGCCAACGCCGAGCAACTGCTGGAGCTCACGCTCAGCTTTTATTCCGAAGCCAAAGCCGACAAGGCCTACGACAAAGTAGATTTGATTCGGGCCGCGCTCAAAGGGCAGGGCATCGTCATTAAAGACACCAAAGCCGGCGTGGAGTGGGCCTACAGCGAGGAATAAGGAATTTTGTCATGCTGACGCAGGAAGCATCTTATCACGGCTGCTTTCGTCAGATTTAGTAAGCTATTGCAGCGCAGGCGTGATAAGGTCCTTCGCAAGCTCAGGATGACCCTTTTAATGCTCCGTAAACTTCGCCTTCCCCTAGCTGCTTTGGCTGGCCTGCTGTTGCTCACCGGCTGCCCGGACAAAAAAGCGGCCGAAACCTCCGAGGCCACCGCTCCTGCTGAAGTCAAGCTGCCCAAGGCCCCCGTCTTCAATGCCGACTCGGCTTATGCCTTCACGGCCAAGCAGGTAGCGTTTGGGCCGCGCGTGCCCAATTCCAAGGCCCACATTGCCTGCGGCGACTGGCTGGTGGCCAAGTTCAAGAGCTATGGGCTGAAGGTGATGCAACAGCCCTTCGAGGCCATGACCTTCGACGGGACCAACATCCACGCCCGCAACATCATCGCCCAGTACCAGCCCCAGGCCGCCCGCCGCGTGGCCATCTTCGGCCACTGGGACACCCGCCCCTTTGCTGATGCCGACAAGACCCACAAAAACGCCCCCATGGACGGCGCCTCCGACGGCGCCAGCGCCGTGGCCGTGGCCCTGGAAATAGCCCGCGTGCTCAGCCAGCAGCCCGATAGCCTGGCCCCCAACGTGGGCGTCGACTTCATCCTCTTCGATGCCGAAGACTGGGGCCACGATGACGGCACCCAAGCCAAGCTGAAAAACCAGCTCGAAGGCAGCAGCACCGACTCCTGGTGCCTGGGCTCGCAATATTGGTCTACCCATCTGCTGCCCGCGGGCTACAAGGCCGAATACGGCGTGCTGCTCGACATGGTGGGCGCCAAAGGCGGCAGTTTCACCCGCGAGGAAACCTCCCGCACCAACGCCCGCACCGCCCTCGATAAAATCTGGAACACCGCCGCCCGCCTGGGCTACTCCGATTACTTCCGCTTCCAGGATACCGGCGGCATCACCGACGACCACGTGTACACCAACAAGGCCGGAATCCCGACGCTGGACATTTACGACCATCCTCCCTACGGCGACGACTACTTCCCGGCCTACCACCACGCCACCACCGACAACATGAGCATCATCGACCGCAAGACCCTAAAGGCCGTGGGCCAGACCATGGTGCAGTCACTGTACATCGATTAGGTAGGTCTGCCGATTTGAAGTGAGATTTGAGGCGGCGGGTACCCGGAATTGCAACGTTCCAGGCACCCGCCGCCTCTTCTGTTGCCGGCCCGCAAACTAGGCCCGCTCGGGCTCGAGGGTGCTGCCGGCGTCCGTCACGTCCAGCCGCATGACCTGGCCGACGACCACGGCCTCGTTGGTGGGTTCGTGGCCAATGGGAAAGCCGTAGCCCACCGGGAAATTGTAGTGCCGGGCGTAAGAATCGATGATTTCCACGGCCGTGGTGCCGAAGGGTACAGCATTGTCGCGCATATCCGAGAAGTGGCCCACCACCAAGCCGGCCAGCCCGGCCAGCTGCCCGCTGCGGTGCAGGTGCAGCATCATGCGGTCGATGTGGTAGAGGTACTCGTCGAGGTCTTCGAGGAACAGAATGCGCCCTTCGAAGCTGGCTTGCGAGGCCGTGCCCGTGACGGTGTGCAGCAAGCTCAGGTTGCCGCCCACCAGCTCGCCGGTGGCCGTGCCGGGCCGGTTGAGCTCGTGCCAGGGCGCGCCAATGGGCAGGGCGGGTTCGCCAAACAGGGCGCGGCGCAGGCTCTCGAGGGCCCGCTCGCCGCCTTCCTGGTGAAAAAGCACCGGCATCACGCCGTGGATGCTTGCGTAGCCCAGGCGCAGCAGGTGGCCGTTGAGCACGGTGATGTCGGAGAAGCCAGCAATCCATTTGGGCTGCTGGGCGAAGCGCGAAAAGTCCAGCCCGTCGACGATGCGGGCGGTGCCGTAGCCGCCGCGGGCGCACAGTATGGCCCGGATGCTGGGGTCGTTGAGCTGGCGCTGGAAGTCGCGGCGGCGCAGGTCGTCGTCGCCGGCAAACTGGTGGTGCTCGCCGGCGATGCTGTCGCCCAGCACCACTTCCAGCCCCCAGCGTTCCAGGGTGCCGATGGCGGGGGCCAGCTCGGCGGCACTGATTTTACGGGCGGGGCTGACGATGGCCACGCGCTGGCCACGCTGCAAGGCGGGAGGAAATAAAACCGACATAGAAAACGGAAAAAACGCCCGCAAATAACGCAGGACTTCGCGGCTATGCTACCGTGCAGCTATATGCGGGTGTTGCCGGTTAAGTTTGGGGAACGAAGGAGCCAACCCCGGGGCTGGTTCTTCGTCAAGCACACGGCACAGCTTTTACCATCGGCACCCTTTTCCTGATTCTATGAAGTCCACTTTACTTTCCGCGTTGCTGCTTTTGCTCAGCGTTTGGCACACGGCGGCCCAAACGCCCATCGACACCACCAAGGGGCGTTTCTACCGGCCCATTTTCCCGGCCGTGACCGTGACTTCGGGCGTGGTCTTCGGTTCGGCGGTGGGCGTATTTGGCCCCCAGAACCTGCTCATGGACGTGTACCAGCCCACCGGCGACGTGGCGTCGGAGCGCCCGGTCATCATCTTCGCCCACCAGGGCGGTTTCGTGCAAGGCACCCGCAACGAGCAGTACATGGTGGATGTGTGCACGCGCTTTGCCAAGTTGGGCTACGTCACGGCGAGTATCGACTACCGACTGCTTTTCACCACCTTCGATACCACCGGCGTGAGCAAGGCCGCCATCCGGGGTATGCAGGACCTGCGCGCGGCCGTGCGCTTCTTCCGCAAAGACGCCGCCACCACCAACACCTACAAGGTGAGCCCCAGCCGCATTGTGGTGGGCGGCGCCTCGGCCGGCGGCTTCATGGCGCTCGAAGTGGGCTACCTGGATAAAATCAGCGAAGTGCCCAGCGACGTCGACATCACGGCTATGGGCGGGATTGAAGGCAACAGCGGCAACCCCGGCTACAGCAGCCTGCCCCTGGCCGTGCTCAACCTGAGCGGCGCCACCAATCCGCCCGGCATGATTGAGCCCGGCAACCCGCCGCTCTACAGCATCCACGGCACTTCGGATGCGGTGGTGCCTTACTTCAAGGGCCGGGTGGGAGCGGGCTTGCCGCCCAAGTACGTGTTCGGCAGCGGCCTGCTGAATCCCTACGCTACCAGCGTGGGCGTGCCCAACGTGTTGCGCCGGTTGAGCCGGGCGCCCCACATTCCTCAGTACAGCACCAGCGGCAGCACCAACCCCCAGGCCTACGCTGACACCACCTTCCGCGACATTCGCGACTTCCTGCGGCCACTGCTGGTGCCGGTCACGGCGCCGTCGTACCCCAGCCTGGTTATCAGTTCGCCAACCGACGTAGCCGGGGGCGCTTATCAGGACATTACCATCAACAGCAACCAGGCCGTGCTGCTGGGCAATATCACCGTGTACGGCTCAATAATAGTGAAAAGCCAGGCCGGCCAGACGCCGGGCTCGCTGAAAACCAACTGCTTCGTAGTAGACGGTCCCGGCAGCTTTGAACTGCAGGCCGGCGCCACGCTGCGCATCTGCAGTCCCGAGGGCATTTCGGCTAGCGGCGCCACGGGCGCCATCCGTAACACCGGCACCCGGACTTTCAGCTCCGATGCCGGCTATGCCTACGAAGGCACCACTGACCAAGTAACCGGCTCCGGCCTGCCCGCCCAGGTGCGCGAGCTGGAAATAGCCCTGCCCGCCGCCAACACGGTGACCCTGACCAACGCCCTGAGCATTAGCCAGCGGCTCCTGCCTACCAGCGGCACTCTGAACAACAGCACCCGCGCGCTCACCTTGCTGTCGGGCCCCGCCGGCACGGCCCTGGCCACACCCGGCCCCGGCACCCTCACCAGCGCCCTCACCGTGCAGCGTTACATAGACCCTGCGGTGAATCTGGGCCTAGGCTACCGGCACTTGGCCACGCCGGTCGATAACGTGAAGACCGTGGACCTGGCCACGGCCTCGTTCACGCCGGTGCTCACCCCAACCTACAACACCAGCACCCGTCCCGACCTGGTGGTGCCCTTCCCCAACCTGTTCGATTACGAGCAGGGCCGGGTGGCGACGTCTCCCGCTACGAGCTACTCAGCCTTCGACAAGGGCTGGTTTGTGCCGCTTGACTTTAACAGCGCTCCCGCGCCGCTGGTGCGGGGCCAGGGCTACGCCGTCAACCTGACTGCGAACCAGACGCTGGCCTTCACCGGGCCGCTCAGCCGCAACAACGAAGACATTCCTGTGAGCCTCGCCGCGGCGGTTTCGCCCGATGCCGGCTGGCACCTGCTCGGCAACCCCTTCGCCTCGGCCCTGAACTGGGACAACGTGAAGGTGCCTGCGGGCATGAGCGCGGCCATGTACATCTTCGTGAGCACCAAGCAATACGAGGGCCGGTACCGCACGTACGTTAACGGCATGGGCGGCGCCGGCAGCACCGTGCCCCTAGGCCAGGGCTTCTTCGTGCGCTCCCTCGCCACGGCCCCCGTCACGGTTACCTTCAACCTCCGCGCCCGAATCACCGACTTTGCGGGGGCCAACGCCGCCACGCTGCAGCGCAGCACCGTCGATGCCCGGCCGCGCCTGCGCCTGACCCTGGCCGATGCGGCCACGCCCGGCTCAATTGACGAAACTTACCTCTACCTTGAAGCCGGCGCGACCGCCGGCCCCGACCTCGCCTTCGATGCCGACAAGCTGCCCAACCCCAGTGGCCTGAACCTGGCCTCCGTAGCGGCCGGCCACGAACTGGCCATCAACGGGCTGCCCCTGCTCACGACGGCAACCGTGGTGCCGCTGGCCCTCACCGCCCCCCGCACGGGCACGTACGTGCTGGCCGCCGAGGACCTGGTCAATTTCACTCCCGGCACTGCTCTCACCCTGACCGATGCGCTCACTGGTACCCGTACCCCGCTTGTGGCCGGCACCCAGTACCGCTTCACGCTGGCCAGCCTCTCGGCACCCAACCGGTTTGCACTAGAGCTGCGCGCCGCCAACGTGACAGCCACCACGGCAGCCCAAGCCCTGGCGGCTCAACTGCAGGTGTACCCCAATCCGGCTTCGGGCAGCTTCTGGGTGCAGCTTCCGATGCCGGCCCGGGTGTCGGCGGTGGCCGCCTGGCTCACCAATACTCTCGGCCAAACCGTGCGCAGTCAGTCGTTGGCGGCGCCCACGGGCCAGCTGCTCAACGCCGAGGTGAACGTGCGGGGGCTGGCTCCGGGCGTGTACCAGCTGCACCTGCGCGTGGCGGGCACTCCGCTGGTGCGCCGCGTGGTGGTGCAATAAGCGAAAACCCAATGCCCCGCCGGCCGGTATTACTCTTGATAATGCCGGCCGGCTTGGAGCTTGTGAAGTCCTGGGTTGATGGGCGTCCCGGCGGGCCGGTTGATTTTATCCTTTTACTGTCTTAGACTGTATGTTATGAAATCAACTTTTCTACTCTTCGCGGCTTTGCTGCTGGCGGGACTGCAAACCGTTTCGGCCCAGATTGATACCACGGGCGGCCGCTACTACCGGCCGATTTTCCCAAACGTGACGGTGACTTCCGGCGTGGCGTACGGCTCAGCCGTCACCTTCGCCGGTACCACCCAAACGCTGCTGATGGACATTTACCAGCCCACCGGCGACGCCACGCCCCAGCGGCCGGTTATCATCTTTGCCCACCAGGGCGGCTTTGTCTTGGGTTCACGCACCGATGCTTATATGGTGGCCGTGTGCACCCAGTTTGCCAAGTTGGGCTACGTCACGGCCAGCATCGACTACCGGCTGGGCTTCCCGTTCACCGGCCTTAACGTGCCGGCCGACACGCCGCAAGTGGCCAGGGCCGCCATTCGGGGCATGCAGGACCTGCGCGCGGCCGTGCGCTTCTTCCGCAAAGACGCCGCTACGGCAAACCTCTACCGCGTTCAGCCCAACTACATTACGGTGGGCGGCTCGTCGGCCGGGGCTTTTGTGGCGCTGGCAGTGGGCTACCTGGATAAGCCCAGCGAAGTCCCGGCGTATGTAGACCTTGCCAGCCTGGGTGGCATCGAGGGGGCTAGTGGCAACCCCGGCTACAGCAGCGCCGTGCTAGCCGTGCTCAACCTGAGCGGCGCCATCGAAAACCCGAGCTTAATCGAGCCCGGCAACGCGCCGCTGTGCAGCGTTCACGGCACCGCCGATGCCACCGTGCCGTATTTTCAGGGCCGGGTGGGCTCGGTATTTCCGCCCAAGTATGTGTACGGCAGCGGCCGGCTGCATCCCCGGGCCACGGCCGTGGGCATCCGCAACACGCTGCGCACGTTGCGGGGCGCCGGCCACATTCCCTTCGAAAACAACGCCGCCTACGCCGATACCACGTTCCGCACCATCCGCGACTTCCTGCGGCCCAGCCTGGGCCAGGCCGGCACCGTCGTTATCGCCACGAAACCGGGCAGTGCGCAAGCGGTGCCCGTGGCCCAGACCTACCCGCTGCCGGCCGAAGACGCCGTGCGGGTGCTGCTGCCCGAGTCCTGGCCGCTACCGGCCGAAGCCTACTTGCTGGATGCCACCGGGCGGGCGGTGCGCACCCTCCGCCCCGGCGGGCGCACCGTCACCGTGCTGCGCGGTTCGTTGAAAGCGGGCATGTACTGGCTGAAGTTTCCCGGGCAGGTGCCCGTTCGTGTGGAATTCCAATAGCCCTGGTGCTGAAATGAAAAAGCAAAGGCCCCATTCGCGCGAATGGGGCCTTTGCTTTTTAAGCGAATGAGTTCAAGCCTGAGCCAGCTCAACTGGCAACTCCAGATGCGGCAGCGCCGCGTGCATCGGCGTGAACGACCGGGCAGGGGCCAGCCCTGCTCCTACCTATTCCACCGCATCAGTGGGCAAATGTGGGCGCGTAGAACAGTTCCAAGAAGTGGGTAATGGCGGAGGTTTCCAGCAAAAAGCCGTCGTGCCCGTAGCGCGAATCCAGCTCGGCGTACATAGCGCCGGGAATGTGATTGGCCAGCTCCCGCTGCTCACTGAGCGGAAAAAGCACGTCGGAAGTAATGCCCAGCACCAGCGTGCGGGCGCCCACGCGGCGCAAGGCCGCCGGTATCCCGCCCCGGCCACGGCCCAGGTTGTGGGTGTCCATGGCCCGGCTCAGGGCCACGTAGCTGTAGGCGTCGAAACGAGCCACCAGCTTGTCGCCCTGGTAGCGCTGGTAGGTGCTGGCGCGGTGCTCGCGCAGCAGGTGGTCTTCGGGGTCGGTTTGGGAGTCGACGTAGGCCGAGTAGCTGCGGTAGCTGAGCAGGGCAATGGCCCGGGCGGCGCGCAGGCCGTCGTCTCCCCCGCCGGGCTGGCCGGCGGCGTAGGTCGGGTCGGCCTCAATGGCCAGGCGTTGCGCCTCGTTGAAGGCAATGCCCCAGGCCGAATGGCGGGCATTAGTGGCAATAACCACCAGATTGTCGAACAAATCCGGCCGCTGCACTGCCCATTCCAAGGCCTGCTGCCCACCCAGTGAGCCCCCAATTATCGTGTGAATGTCCTCCAGGCCCAATTCCTGGCGCAGCGCTTCGTGCGCCGCCACCAGGTCGCGGATGGAAAGCCGCGGGAAGTGCTGGTAGCGGGGCTGGCCCGTGGCCGGGTCCGCGTCGAGGGGGCTGGTGCTGCCGTAGCAGGAGCCCAACACGTTGGCGCACACGATAAACCAGTCGGCCGGGTCGAAGTAGCAGCCCGGCCCCACCAGGCCCGGCCACCAGCTCAGCACGTCGGCATTGGCCGTGAGGGCGTGGCACACCCACACCACGTTGTCGCGGTCGGCGTTGAGCTGGCCCCAGGTGCGGTAGGCCACGTGCGCGCTGGCCAGGGTTTCCCCGCTTTCCAGCAGCAGGTCGGGCAGGTTAAAAATATATTCTTTCATGGGTATCGGGTATCGAAGCGGCTGGTCAGTTATCGGTCGGCGCGGTGAGATATCGGGATGCTTAATGGTGGGAGCCGCTGATAGCCAGCAGCTCCCCGCCAACAACTGACAATCGGGCTATACTTCCAGGGGCTGGGCGTGCTCCAGTTCGGGCTCGCCTACCTGGGTGCCTTCGGTGGGCAGCGCCGCGGTGTTGCCAATGGCCTCGAAGGCCTGCTGCAAATCGGCCTTGATGTCTTCGAAGTGCTCAATGCCCACCGAAAGGCGCAGCGAAGTGGGCGTGACGCCGGCCGCCAGCTGCTCGGCATCGCTCAGTTGCTGGTGCGTGGTGGCCGAGGGCTGGATGATGAGCGTCTTGGCATCGCCCACGTTGGCCAGGTGGCTGATGAGCTTGAGGTTGTCGATAAACTGGGTGGCCGACTCCTTGCTGCCCTTGAGCTGGAAGCTGAGCACGCCGCCGAAGCCGCGCTTGAGGTATTTCTGGGCCAGGCGGTGGTAGGGGCTGCTGGCCAGGCCGGCGTAGTTCACGCTTTCTACCTGCGGGTGCTGCTCCAGCCAGTTGGCGATTTTCTGGGCGTTTTCCACCGTGCGGTCCACGCGCAGGCTCAGCGTTTCGAGGCCGATGAGCAGCTGCCAGGAGTTGAACGGGCTGATGGACGGGCCGAAGTCGCGCAGGCCTTCTACCCGGGCCCGGATGATGAAAGCGATGTTGCCAAACGGCCCACCCTTGCCAAATACGTCGTTGAATACCAGGCCGTGGTAGCCTTCGCTGGGCTCAGTGAACTGCGGAAACTTGCCGTTGCCGAAGTCATAGGTGCCGCCGTCCACAATCACGCCGCCGATGCTGGTGCCGTGGCCGCCAATCCATTTCGTGGCTGATTCTACTACGATGTGCGCGCCGTGCTCCAGGGGCCGGAACAGGTAGCCGCCCGCGCCAAAGGTGTTGTCCACAATCAACGGCAGGTCGTGCCGGTTGGCAATGGCGGCAATGGCCTCAAAGTCCGGGATGCTGTAGCTGGGGTTGCCGATGGTTTCCAGGTAAATGGCCTTGGTCTTGTCGTCAATCAGGGCCTCGAAGCTGGCCGGGTTATCGCCATCAGCAAAGCGCACCTCAATGCCCAAGCGCTTGAACGCCACCTTGAACTGGTTGTAAGTGCCGCCGTAGAGAAAGGCCGAGCTCACGAAGTTGTCGCCGGCCTGCAGGATGTTGTTCAGGGCAATGAATTGAGCCGCCTGCCCCGACCCCGTGGCCAGCGCCGCCACGCCGCCTTCCAGCGCCGCCACGCGCTGCTCAAACACGTCGGTGGTGGGGTTCATCAGGCGGGTGTAGATATTGCCGAACTCCTTCAGAGCAAACAGGTTGGCGCCGTGTTCGGCATTTTTAAACACGTAGGAGGTGGTTTGGAACAGCGGCACGGCGCGGGCCCCGGTGGTGGGGTCGGGCTGCTGGCCGGCGTGGAGTTGGAGGGTTTCGAAGTGCAAGGGCGAAGCGGACATGATGGGGGTATGTTTGGAGTTGAAAAAACCTGAAAAAGCAAGAAAATAAGCGCGCAACGGCCTGAAATGGCAGTTTTTAAGCGCAGCGGAACCCCCACAAGCCCGTGCTGAAGATGTGGCCCGATTGGTCCGGCCGCTGCGCGCCGAAAGGGCCAGCGGCGGGCACCGAGGGCCGCCAAAAAATCCAGAAAGAAGGGGAGGGGTTGCCTAAGCCGAAATCAGCTTAGCAACAACACAGGCAACAACACATTCGCATTCGCTCCTGGCGCAACGCGGCGTTCTGGCCGCCTGGGGCCACAACGGAAAAGCCCGAACCTGCGGCGCGCAAAGCAGCCGGAGCGTTCGGGGCAACAAAGAAGGAAGCGGAATTTTCCATGGTACTCGATTCATATGCCCCGCCCCGGCCTGCGCCGGTGGTGGGTAGGACTTGGCACCTTTCGCGCGGTCGAAGGTTGCCAGCGGGTCACAGAGCCTAGTCTCTCGCCGCTTCTCTATAAAACTTGAAACTACCCTGCCGCGAGCAGGGGAGTACCGTGTTGGTGGTGAGCCAAATGTACGGAAGGAATTTTTTTATGTCCAACGATTGCACAGAAAATATTTCTTCCTGTCCAGCTCCACCACAGGCTAGTTGAGCTGGGCCGCTTCCGTTTAGCGGCTCAATAAAACACAAAAAAGCCACCCTGAAACAGAGTGGCTTTTCTCACCTTTTTTCTGCAAAAAAGTACCTAGAGACTAGGTAGGGTCAACACCTGGCCCACTTCGATGTGGTCAGGGTTGTTGCCGATGAGGGCCTTGTTGGCCTCGTATATCTGGTGCCACTTGGCCGCGTCGCCGTAGTGGTGTTTGGCAATTTTGGAAAGCGAGTCGCCGCTTACTACGGTATACGACTCACCGGTGGTAGCTGGATTGGCTGCGTTGTTATTCCCGAAAAAATCGGTGCCGCCAGCGGCTGGTTTGGCTGCCGGCTCTGCGGGCTTTTGCTCGCCTTTGTCGCTAAGAAAATCAAAGAGTCCCATGAGTGCGGTCGGTTAAATGAAAAATTGACTGGACTGGAATGCCTTCGGCTGGCCCAACGAAGCTACTATACGGAGGATGCCAGACGAGGTTTCGTCCTAAACCCTTTTGCGTGTGGGCCGTAAGCCGACGAGCCCGCTTTGCCGGGCCAGCCATCTTATTTCTTTCACCAACACCTCTGTACCCATGAAAACCCAGTCGCTTTTTTCGCTTCGTTATTTCGCCAGCTTGTTGCTCTTGCTATCGCTGTTTGCTACGGCCTGCAACAACGACAAAGGTAAAGTTGAGGGTGTAAATATGCTGTACGGCACCGATAGCAAGGTGTGGAAAACGGCGAAAGAAACTAGCTCTACCGGCGACAAAGTGAAGCAGACCGATGCACAAAAGCAAGAGGAACTGCGCATTTTTGCCAACGGCACCTACAACATGACTGGGGCCAACGGCGCCGTATCGGGCAAGTACACGTTTGACCAGACCGGCAAAACCCTCACCATGACCCCCGATAACGCTACCACCAGCAACACGTTCACCGTGGAAACCCTCACCGACAAAAAGCTCACGCTGAAGTCGGCCGATGGGGCTGCCTTGATGCTGGAAGCTGAGTAATAGCCGCTTGCTAATTAGGGAAAAGGCCCCGAACCACTGCGGTTCGGGGCCTTTTCTTGTTTACGGGTACCTGGTTTTCCGAGGCTTATTGCTCGGGCTTCGCGGGGTGGCGGAGGAATACCCGCGCCACCCAGCGCGGCAAAAACACCATGCCCAGCACCAGGTAGAGATAGTAAGTGAACACGCGGTACAGCAGCACCATGAAGCTGGTCATGGTGGCCGTGCCGATGAATTTGCCGAAGAACGTAGGGAAGGCGCCCTCTGCAATGCCCGCGCCGCCGGGCGTGATGGCTATCAGCAGGATGACTTTGTAGGTGATGTTGCGGGCGAAAATGAACAGGAACGTGCCCGCATCCATGGGCACAAAGGCCGCAATGAGGCAGCCAATGATGGCGTAGCGCGCCGTCCAGACAAAGACCGTGCTCACCGACGCGTGCCACCAGTAGCGCGGCCCGTTGCCCCGCAGCTGCACCGAAGCCAGCACCATTTCCTGGCCGTGGCGGTAGGCTTTGCGCCGCCAGCGCCGCAGCAGCCGAAACGAAAACAGCCGCACCAGCAGCCGGCGCACCGAGCGCGGGTTGACGAAAATGGCGTAGAGCATGAGCCCAGCGTAGAGCAGCACAAAAAAGTAGCTCAACCCAAAGGCGATTCGCAGCGTGGCCACGAAGTTGGTTTGCAGGGCCTCGTGCGGGTACAGCCCGGCCCCGGCCACCAGCACCACCAGCGGCACCATGAGCACGTAGTACAGGTTGTCGAGCAGCGCCGTGACCATGATGTAGGCCAAGCCCTTGCCCAACGGAATGCCTTCTTTTTCCAGAATAAACGGCGCCACCCCCGTACCGCCCTGCCCCGAGGGCAGCACGCAGGAGGCAAACTCCCAAATCATAATCACGTCCAGTGCCTGCCGGTAGGTCAGCTCGTCCTCGGCAATGTGGCGGATGCGGTAGATGTAGCCAAAGTCGCGGGCCACCAGCACGAGCAGCGCGGCCAGCAGCCAGCGCCAGTCGGCGTTGCGCAGGGGCGCCAAGTCGCCGGGCTGGTAGCTTTTGTAAAACAAGAAGATGACCACGCCCAGGCCGATGACGACGGGCAGGATGAGGCGCGAAGGCCGCAACCGATGCAGAAAATGCGCGTCGTGTTCGGGGTGAGCAGGGAGCAGCTTGTAGGGCATTGAGGGGAGGTACGGCAGCCGGGCAAAAGTAGGGCCTAGCTCGGCAGCCCGCCGCTAGGGCCGGCCACCGGGGCTGCCCGCGGGCGTGGTACCGGCCGGCGTGGTGGTGCCGGGCGACGGCGCATTGGCCGGTGCATCGATGGGATTAGCAGGCGTAGTAGGCAGGCTGGCGGGCCGGCGCTGCGTAGAATCTTGCGGCTGCGCTGTGGGACGCGCTTGGCCCGGAATGGTACCGGGTAGCGTCTTGGTTGCGTCAGTAGCAGTGCTGTCGGTGGCCGTGGCGGGCTGGGCGCCGGGCATGGCCGTGGGGGCAGCGCCAGCCGGCGCACCGGCAGGCCGTACACCGGAAGCGCCAGCGGGACGCGTACCGGGCATTCCGGCTGGGCGCTGACCGCCGCCGCTCGGCCGGGCGCCGCCCGCGGGAGCACCGCTGGGGACATCGCCCGCGCCCGCGTCGTTGCCGCCACCGTCGCCTTTCAGGTCATCGTTGTTGATGCTCTTGGCGCGGCGCGGCTGGGTGGCTGTGAGCTTGCCAATGCGGTAGCTAACGTTCACCTGAAAGCTCATGTTGTGCAACACGTTGGTGCTGGCCTGGTCCAGGAGCGGGGAGGTGACTTGGTTGCGGACGTTGATGGAATTCGTGAAGAAGTTCGACGCCCCGAATCCGAAGGTGCCTTTTTTCTCATTAAAGTCGTGCCGCAAGCTCAGGCCGTAGAAGCCCATGCCGGTTTGGTAGCCTTGCAGCTGCACCTGCCGCCCACGGTAGAAGCTGAAGCCTTGCAGTGCCCACTTGTCGGTGAAGCGGTAGTTGCCCATTAGGCGGCCGCTGACCACAAACCCTTCGTTGCTGGCATTGTATAGTGGGTTTGGCACGTTGTTGTTCAGCACCGCATAGTACGTGTCCACGCCGCCGTTGAGGCTGAACTTGCCGCTGTTCAAGCTGGCAAACACGTTGCCGCCATAAGCATCTTCCTGGCCAATGTTTTCGTACTTAATGCTTTGTGCGCCAGTGGCTTTGCCGAATTCATCAAGCACCGGGGTGCGCACCGACTGAATGGCGCCGGTGGTGTTGCGCGCGAATACGGAGAGGTTCAGGTTTACTTTCTTCACGAGGGTGCTGTAGCCCATCTCGTAGTTATTGGTGTATTCGGGGCTCAGCGTGGGAGTGCCCACCGTCACGATAAGGGGGTTCGATTGCTGTGGGTTCGGGTTCAGGAATTGCAGCGAAGGGCGCTGAATGCGGCGGTTATAAGCCAGTTTCACCACGTTGCCGTTCTCAAGCTTACGCGAAAAGTTCACGCTGGGCACCAGCACACCATAGTCGGGGATGACCACCGCTTTGTCATCGTTGAAATTGGCGGCAATCGAGGTGTACTCGTAGCGCAGGCCCGGCTTTAGGGTAAAGCCCTTGGGCAGGCCCAGCGTGTACGACGCGTAGGCGGCCGCCACGTTCTGGCGGTAGTTGAAGCCGTTGTTCAGCCCCACGCCGCTTTTCACGGTATAGGGGCCGTCGGCGCCCGTGGCCTGGTAATAATTGTAGTCGCTGTTCACCCGGCGCACAATGTCCTTGCCGCCGAACTCCAGCACCTGGTTTTCGGCTACTGGCGACTGGTAATCGGCCTGGATGGTAAATTCCTCGTTGGCGCTGGGGTTTTCGTTGCGCAGGCGGCTGGCCGTATTAAAATCCGCGTTCAGGATGTTGTTCGTGAAGTCGTTCGTGCGGTCGTTGCGGCTATACAGGGTCAGGATGCTGAGTTCCTGCTGCGGCTTCTCGAAGGTGTGCGTGTAGTTCAGGCTTGCGTCGACTGCGCGCGAGTTGTCTACCACGCTTACATCGCGCACCGAGTTGCCCTGTGTAGAAGTTGAAAGGGTGGTTAGCCGGTCCTGGTAGTTGTGCGAAAGCCGGGCGCCGTAGGTCAGCGATGCCGTCAGCGAGTTGTGCTTGTTGATATCATAGTCCCAGCCCAGTGTCGCGCGGCCCCCGCCTTGGTTCAGGCGTGTGTCGGCCGACTGGATGGTGGAGGATAATTCTTTGCCGTAGCCGTCCTTGATGGTTTGGCGGTTGATGAAGCTGCCCGGTACGTTGTATTGGCCCCGTCCGCCGCTGCTCAGCGAAAAGCCCATTTTCCCCGTCCGGTAGCTGGCGTTTAGCCCCAGGTTTGCTTGGCGGGTGCCCACGCTGGCGTCTACACCCAGCGAGCCGCCGCTTAGGGTATTCTGCTTGGTGATGATGTTGATGATGCCGCCCGACCCTTCGGCGTCGTACTTGGCCGAGGGCGAAGTGATGACCTCGACGGTCTTAATCTGGTCGGCTGGAATTTGCTTTAGGGCGTCGGCAATGCTGCTGGCCGCGATGGCCGAGGGCTTGTTGTTGATGAGCACCCGAATGTTGGAACTGCCGCGCAGGCTCACGTTGCCGTCGAGGTCCACACTCAGCAGGGGCACGCGTTTAAGCACGTCGGTGGCATCGCCGCCCCGGGCCGTCTGGTCGTTTTCGGCGTTGTATATCGTGCGGTCTACCTTCTCTTCAATCAGCGACTTCTGTGCGGTTACCACCACTTCACCCAGCTTTTGAGCAGCGGCGGCCATGGTTACCGTGCCCAGGTCTACTGGGCTACCGGCGAGTACGGCCACCCCGGTGCGCTCCTCGTTCTTATACCCAATGAAGCTGAATTGAACGGTGTAAGTGCCCGCTGGAATGCCAGCCAGCACAAATTTGCCGTCGTCGCCGGCCGCACCGCCGTTCACCACCTTGCCGGCTGCATCGAGCACGGCCACGGTCGCATAAGAAACGGGCTTGCCGGTGCCTGCCTCCGTTACCGTGCCGGTGATGCGGCCGGCGGCCGTGCGGGCGGGAGCTGGGGCCGCCGCCGTGGCCGTGGGACGGCCGCCGGGGCTTTGTTGGGCCGAAGCCAAAATGCTGGTACCCAGCAGGGCGGTGAACAGGACGGCAGCGGCCGGTAATTTTTGTATCATACAATGCATAGTGGCCAAAGTGCCACCGTTTGGGCCGGAGGTTGCATCCGGCGTCTTTTTTAGATAATAAAACGTAGCAATAGGTAACCGGCTCAATCGGCTTGCCGATACGCAAAGGTCCCTATGAAAGCCGCGGGCTTGGGCATAAACTAGATTACCAACGGGTAAACCCCGACAAACACCCTGATTCTGCCGGTGCTCAACAACCGCTGTTAGCTCGGCATCGTACCTTTGTGCCGGCCCGACAATCTTTTAGCTGGCCAGGCGGTTACACTCCGTCACCCATTCCCACCACGCCTGCCCCGATGATAGTTGAACCCGGCCCGCTCCTGGCGGCGATTGACTCGCCCGACGACCTTAAAAAGCTTGCTCCCGAGCAGTTAGTCCAACTTAGCACCGAGCTGCGCGAGTTTATTATCGACTCCGTGAGCATTTACGGCGGGCACTTCGGCGCCTCGCTGGGCGTGGTGGAGCTGACGGTGGCCATGCACTACGTCTTCAACACGCCCTACGACCAGCTGGTGTGGGACGTGGGCCACCAGGCCTACGGCCACAAAATTCTGACCGGCCGCCGCGATAAATTCCCGACCAACCGCCGCTACCACGGCATGTCGGGCTTCCCGAAGCGCAGCGAAAGCGAGTACGACGCTTTCGGCGTGGGCCACAGCAGCACCAGCATCGGGGCGGCGCTGGGCATGGCCGTGGCCTCGGACTATAAGGGCGAGAAAGACCGCCAGCACATTGCTGTAATCGGCGACGGTGCCATGACGGCGGGCATGGCCTTCGAGGCGCTGAACCACGCCGGCGTGGCCAACTCCAATCTGCTGGTTATCCTCAACGACAACTGCATGAGCATCGACCCCAACGTGGGCGCGCTCAAGGAATACCTCACCGACATCACCACCTCCCGCACCTACAACAAAGTGCGCGACGAGCTGTGGAACGTGCTCGGCAAGCTCAGCAAGTTCGGGCCCAACCCCCAGCACATTGCCCGCAAAGTAGAGGCCGCCATGAAGGCGACTCTGCTCAAGCAAAGCAACCTGTTTGAGGCGCTGAAATTCCGCTACTTCGGCCCCGTGGATGGGCACGACGTGCAGCATCTCGTCACCATCCTCAACGACCTCAAAACTATTCCCGGGCCCAAAATCCTGCACTGCGTGACGGTGAAAGGCAAGGGCTACGCGCTGGCCGAAAAAGACCAGACGCTGTGGCACGCGCCGGGCTTATTCGATAAAATCACCGGGGAGATTTACAAAAAGACTCCCGACAAGCCCCAGCCGCCCAAGTACCAAGACGTGTTTGGCCACACCATGGTGGAATTGGCTGAGGCCAATCCCAAAGTCATGGGCGTGACGCCGGCCATGCCCTCGGGCTCGTCGCTGAACATCATGATGGCCGCCATGCCCGACCGCGCTTTCGACGTGGGCATTGCCGAGCAGCACGCCGTCACGTTCTCGGCCGGCCTGGCTACCCAGGGCCTGGTGCCGTTCTGCAACATCTACTCCTCGTTTATGCAGCGGGGCTACGACCAGGTGGTGCACGACGTGGCCCTGCAAAACCTGCACGTGGTGTTCTGCCTCGACCGGGCCGGTTTTGCCGGTGCCGACGGCCCCACTCACCACGGCTGCTACGACTTGGCCTACATGCGCTGCATACCCAACATCGTGGTATCGGCCCCGATGAACGAGCAGGAGCTGCGCAACCTGATGTACACCGCCACCCTGCCCGAAAACGCTGGCCCGTTCAGCATTCGCTACCCGCGCGGCGAGGGCGTGATGCCGCAGTGGCGCACGCCGTTGCAGCGCATCGCCATCGGCACGGGCCGCGTGGTGCGCGAGGGCGAGGAGGGCGGCGTGGCCATCCTCAGCATCGGTCATATCGGCAACTACGCCGTGAAAGCCACCGAAACGCTGCGGGCCGAAGGCCTCGACGCGGGCCACTACGACATGCGCTTCTGCAAGCCGCTGGACGAGGAAATGCTGCGCGACATTGCCCGCCGCTACCGCGCCATCGTGACCGTGGAAGATGGCTGCCTGCCCGGCGGCTTCGGCTCGGCCGTGCTCGAGTTCCTGACGGACCACGGCTTCCACCTGCCCGTGCGGCGCCTCGGCATCCCCGACCGCGTGGTGGAGCACGGCACCCAGGACGAGCTGTACAAAGAGTGCGGTTTTGATGCCGCCGGCATTGCCGCCGCCGTGCGCGAGATGAGCGGGAAATTAGCGACCGATGCCCTGGCTACGGTGCTGCGGTAGGCTCAGGCTTTGGTAAGCTCATCGGTAAACAATAGGCCTGCGGATTGACTTTTGAAACACCACCGGCTGGGAAATCCTGGTCGGTGGTGTTTTCATTTAAAGCACTTCAATTCATGGCAACTACCACCACGTCAACATACCCTACCACATTCACCCTCGGCGGCGACCTCACCATTAACCGACTCGGCTACGGGGCCATGCGCATCACCGGCCAGGGCATCTGGGGCCCGCCGGCCGACCACGACGAATCCATCCGCGTGCTGCAGCGGGCCGTGGAGCTGGGCGTGAACTTCATTGATACTGCCGACAGCTACGGGCCCAACGTTTCGGAAGAGTTGATTGCCGAGGCGCTGTACCCGTACCAGCCGGGCCTCGTCATTGCCACCAAGGGCGGCCTGCTGCGCACCGGCCCCAACGAGTGGCCCATCGACGCTAGTCCCGAGCACCTCGAAGAAGTGCTGCACGGCAGCCTGAAGCGTCTGCAGCTCGACCAGATTGACCTCTACCAGCTCCACCGCGTCGACCCGGAAGTGCCCTTTGAAAAGACCCTGGAGTTTCTGCAAAAAGCGCAGGAAGAAGGCCTGGTAAAGCACATTGGCCTGTCGGAAGTCACGGTTGAGCAGATTAAAAAGGCCCAGGAATACGTGAAAGTGGTGGCTGTGCAGAATATGTACAGCATCGAAAACCGGAAGTGGGAAGCTGAGCTGACATATACCCGCGAGCAAGGCATGGCCTTCATTCCGTGGTACCCGTTGGCTGGCGGCAATTCGGAGGCACTGGCTGCCTTGGGCCAGCTGGCGCACAAGCACCAGGCCACGTCGCCGCAGATTGCGTTGAGCTGGCTGCTCCACCACTCGCCCAACATCCTGCTCATTCCCGGTACCTCCAAGGTGAAACACCTGGAAGAGAACATGAAAACGGCGGATATCCAGCTGTCGACCGAGGATATGGCGGTTTTGGACCGCATCGGCGCATAGCGGGATTTGATGTAGCTATAAACGCCAAAAAAGCTCTGCAACAGTAGTTGCGGGGAACCTCACCCCCGGCCCCTCTCCAAAAGAGAGGGGAGCCTGACGCTACTCCAATGAAAAAGCCCCAGCTCAATCTTGAGCTGGGGCTTTTGGTTTTCAGGAATTGAGCTAAATGCTTGTGCCGTGGCTCCCCTCTCTTTTGGAGAGGGGCCGGGGGCGAGGTTCCCCCGCGAGATACTTCGCTACGCTCTGCATGACTGGCGAATAGCATGATGGCCAAATGATTACTTCTTGCCCACTTTATCCAGTACCGACGCCACGTCTTTGGTTGAAACCTTCTGGCCAGTCTCAGCGGCGCGGTAGATGGCTTCGAGCAGCTGCACGTCGCGCAGGCCCATTTCGCCAGGCACGCGGGTGGGCTTGTTGTGGAGCACGCAATCGGCAAAGTCGTCCATCTGGGCGGCTTGCTGGTTGACGTTGGGGATGTTCATGGGGCCTTGGCTGGTGCGGCCCTGCAGGCCCCCGTAGCCGAACGCTGGGGCCAGCTCAGCCCAACCCTTGGGGGCTTCGGCGCGCAGGCGGCTGGCCATGTTTTCGGCGTAGGTGGTGCGGCAGTCGGCGGTAGCGCCATCGGCAAATTGCAACTGCCAGTTCACGCCGGCTTCCACTTCCTTGAACAGCATGGGGTCGGTTTTCGGGGTGAACTTCGCCGTGACCGATACCGGCACCTGCCCCTTGGTGTAAATGCAGCCCTGCAGGCAGTAGATGCCCATGTCCATGAGCGGGCCGCCGCCACTCAGGGCCTTGTTCACGCGCCAGGGCGTGTCGTTGTTAAAGCGAAAGCCGTTGTCGGCCAGCAGGTGCTGCACCGGACCAAACACCTGCTGCTGGCCCAGGCGCATCATTTCGCGGTGGTGGGGCTCGAAGTGCAGCCGGTAGCCGATGCCCAGTTTCTTGCCCGCCTTTTGCATGGCTGCAATCATTCGGGCGGCATCGGCCACCGACGTGGCCATAGGCTTCTCGCAGATGACGTGCTTGCCGGCCTGCGCCGCCCGCACCACGTACTCGGCGTGCAGGGCGTTGGGCAGCACCACGTACACAATGTCGATGTCGGGGTTGTCGGCTATCCGGTCGAAGGTCTTGTAATCGTAGATGTTCTTATCCGCGATATTGTACTGCTGCTTCCACCGCGCTGCTTTGGCCGGCGAGCCAGTCACGATGCCCGCCAGCCGGCACAGCTTGGTTTGCTGCAGGGCCGGGGCCAGTTCGTCGGTGCTGTACTTGCCCAGCCCCACCAGCGCCACGCCCAGCTTGCGGTCGGCCGTAAGGCCCTCGGCCAGCGTGCGCAGGGGCTTGGCCAGGGATGCCGAGCCGGCGATGGTGGCGCCCGCGCCCAGCGAGAGCAGGCGCATAAAATGGCGGCGGGAAGGCAGGTGGTCAGCTGAAGCTTTCATAAGGCAGGCCGTTGGCGATAAACAAGCGTACCGCCTGGGGCAACCACGGGTTATGGTTGAGCTAACTGGGACTAATGGTTTTGTGCGGCTTAGCGCGCCGACTCCCAACGTTTTCAGTGTTGGCTTATAGTAGCCTCACCGGTTAAGTTTGCCACCGTACCAAGCGCCCTTTTCACTCCTCGCCATGCTCTCATTTTTACGACATTTCACACTGGCTGCGGCTCTTATTGCCGGAGTCAGCAGTCGCGTGCCCGCTCAGGATGCGCCCGCTACCAAGCGCCCGGACCGTGCCCAGCACCACGTCTTTGTTATCAATAATTTCCGGACCGAAAGCGGCGTGACCTTGCCGCAGGCCCGCGTGGTGTACGGCACCTACGGCCACCTCAACGCCGCCCGCGACAACGCCATTCTGCTGCCTTCGCACTACATGGCCAACCACCACGGCTACGAGTGGCTCATTGGCCCGGGCAAGGCGCTCGATACCGCCAAGGTGTTTTTGGTGGCCACCGAGCTGTTTGGCAACGGCAAGTCGTCGTCGCCCAGCAACACGCCCGAGCCCTACCACGGCCCTCGCTTCCCGGTCATGACCATTCGCGACAACGTGGAGGCCGTGCACCAGCTGCTGGGCCAGGGCCTGAAAATCACCCACCTCAAGGCCATCATTGGTTTCTCGATGGGCGCCCAGCAGGCGTTTCAGTGGGCCGTGAGCTACCCCCGCTTCGCCGACCGACTGGTGGCCACTTCGGGCACCGCCAAAACCTATCCCCACGGCGTGGTGCGCCTCGAAGGGCAAATTGCCGCCCTCACCGCCGATGCCGCCTTCAACAACGGCGACTACACAGCTCCGCCCACCAAAGGCCTGGAGGCCTTTGCCATGGTCTGGACCGGCTGGCTGTACTCGCAGGAATGGTGGCGGCGCGAGCTCTGGCGCGCCGGCGCCAAGCCCGGCACCACGTTTGAGCAAGTGCTGCACGAGTACCGCACCAACTTCATTCCCGGCGCCGATGCCAACGACCTGATTCTGCAGATGCGCACCTGGGAGCGGCACGACGTGGGCGCCACGCCCGCCTTTGGCGGCAACGTAGAAAAGGCCCTGCGCTCCATCCAGGTGCCCATTCTGTACATGCCTTCGGAAACGGATTTGTATTTCCCGCTCACCGATGCACGCTACGAAGCCGCCTTCATCCCCGGGGTGGTGCTGAAGCCGATTCCGTCGTTGTGGGGCCACACCGCGGGCGCCGCGCCCAACCCCGCCGATGCGAAGTTTCTGAACGACAACATCCGCAGCTTCCTAGCCGCGAAGGGCCGGTAGTTATTTCGAACCTCTGGCTTTTAGAGCATGTTTGGATTTTGATAAAATCACTTTCCGAACGTCATGCTGAGCTTGTCGAAGCATCTCTACCGCTTCGGTTGGGCCGTTCAACGAAGCGGTAGAGATGCTTCGACAAGCTCAGCATGACGTTCTGTTAAATTCCCAAACACGTTCTTAGACTGAGCAGCGACTGGTTTTACCCTACTCAGATGCGGGCCGGGTTCACCAAAGCCGGATATCGGTAATGCCTGTGGGGATGGGCGGGAGGTCGCTGAAGCCCAGCACACACCAGTTGGGCTGAATGCCGAAGGCGCCGCCCTGCAGCACGTAGCTGACCCAGCGGGTAATGGTTTGGCCGGTGTCGTGCTCGTTTTCCGGCTCCACTTCGTGGAGCAGCAGCATGTCGCCTACCTGGAAGTTGCGGTCGTTTTCGCGCACATCGAAGGGCTTGTTGCCGGCCTTAACGGCGGCAAAGCACGAGGGCCAGATTTTCAGGTCGTGCGTCTGGCGCTGGGCAGGGTTCGAAATCTGAAACTGGGGAACGAACTGCTCGGGGAATACAATATTGGTGTTCATGGCAAGGGGCATAATTAGGATAAAGCTCACCGCTCGTTAAGGCGCTCACTGTGCTGGCTTAACGTGGCGGCATGGGCTTAGGTGGTTACACAAGTATGTTCTTAAGATAGCGAAAAGATAGGAAAATAAAATAGCTCAAGGGCGTTTAACAGCAAGCAAATCAGGATGGTTCACTGGGAAAAGGCCGCGGTGTGTTTTGGCCAGACGGATGAGCTTCAATCGTTTCTATACTCATCTAAAACGATTGCGCAGCCAACCTTGCAGCAAATTGAGCTGGCTGCAAGCGTTTGCATTCTGGCTTGACACCCGGCTCCGGCTCGTATCACCCGCGAATAAAAAAATGGAAACGGGGGCAGCTGCGGCCGTTTTTTCAGGCTCTGGGGCACATTCTTTCCTTGTACCAGCCATTGGGCGGACGGGCAGCTACTCATTCCGAAATCGTGGAAACACGCCCGCCGAGAGGGCGCCGCTTAATTCAAGCCCACCTTCGCTTTCATCGACTCAAAAAGCTTTGCCGAGTCGAAACCCACGCCGTTTTTGAACACGATTTCCATCTGGCGCACCTGCTTGATGTCCTTCTCTGGGTCGCCGTTGATAAGGATTAAGTCGGCCTGCTTGCCCGCTTCGATGGTGCCAATCTCCCGCTCCCGGCCCAGGTAAACAGCGCCGTTGAGCGTGCTGATTTTGATGGCCTGCACGGGCGTGAAACCTGCTTCCACCAACAGCTCAATTTGCCGGCGATTGGAGTAGCCGGCAATGGTGCGGCCCGCGCCCGTGGGGTCGGTGCCGGCCACCAGCAGGCCGCCGGCGTCGTAAAACTGCTTTTCCCAGGCCATCTCCTTCTTAAACAGCCGCACGCTGGCGGTGTCCTTGAGTTGGTTTTGCTTCCAGGTGGCCGTTTCGCGCTCCTGCAGCTGCGGAACGAGGGCGTCGAGCCCGCCGCCCAGCACCACTTCGCGGTTGGTGTAAGGCTCGAACACCGGCAGGGTAGAGGTAAGCGCCACTTTCTTGCTCACCAAGAAGCTGATGAGGCTTTTCATCTCGGGGCTGTTCTGGGGCAGCCGTAGCAGCGACTGGCGCGTGGCATTGTCGCACACATCGGGGGCTTTGTTGGGTACGAAATCGGAGCTGGCCATGAAGCCGTGCTCCAGGTTGTCGATGCCAATCTCGGCGGCTTCCCGGTACGTGATGGAGCAGAGGTGCCCGGTCACCTTGAGGTGGCGCTGGTGGGCTTCCCGCACCACGGCCGCGAGGTCGGCGCGGGTGGCGTGCATGTACATTTTGAAGGAGGTGCAGCCTTTGTCGGCCCAGAACTTAGTGGCTGCCGCCGCTTCTTCGGGGCCGTGTATGGTGTTCAGGGCCGGAATGTCCATGCTGGGCTCTTCCATATAGGGCGCGGTCACGTCCATGTCGGGCCCGATGAGCTTGCCTTCGCCTATCATGCGCTTGATGGCCAGGTCGGTTTGCGGCTCGATGCTACCGGCCGTACGGATGGTGGTGGCGCCGCCGGCCAGGTATAGCCGCGGGAAGGAGTACGGCATCTGGGCAATGTTGAAGTATCCGCCCACTGGCATGGTGTAATACAGGTGCTCGTGCAGCATCACCAGGCCCGGAATTAACGTCTTGCCCGCGCAGTTGATAACCTGCGCATCGGCGGGCACCTTCACTTTCTTCATTGGTCCCACCTGTACAATGCGGCCCTTCTGCAGCAGCACGGTCTGGTGAAGTTGGGCTGGCTTGCCGGTGCCGTCTATCACCTTGGCATCGGTGAGGGCCACCGTCGGGGCATTCACCTTGATATACTCCTGCACCTGCGGCGTAAACTGTTGGGCTTTGCTGTAAATGGCTGCGCAAAGCAGGAGGACCGCTGACAGTAGGAATCGGATAGCCATATGAATGACTTGTATGAATTGTTAAAATGCTAATATACAGCCTCCTCAACTTTGGGAAACGGTTGGGGTAGATTTCAATTTAATTGAGCAAAGTAAATTAAACCCTTGTTCCCCGATGGTGGTGGATTCAAAAAGACGATATGCATCACATGATAATTGAATTTTTTTTAATATTGAAATAAAAACATAATTTAATCATACACAAAATCCATTTTGACAAATTATATAAGCAGAAAGTGTAATATGATTTACTGTTGAGTTGTATGTTTGCACCACTTTGGAATGATTTGTTCTGTCACTACTTAAATACTTGCTAACGTGAAAAAACTACACAGTCTTTTGAGTTGCTTAGGTTTGCTCTTGCTTTTAACACCCTTTTACGGGTTTGGACAGTGCTCTAATCAGATTACGCTTGATTATTACAATAATGGCACCTTTGTAGCGGGTACGTCCACAAACAATGGCCAAAGTGGCTATACTGCTTCGATTTGCCCCGTTGCAGGAGCGATGTATACATTTGACGGATATTCATCTTCGAATGCCATTATAACTTGGTCTAAAGTCATTACGAAAGGCGTGCTTGCAGACCACTCTGATGATGTATTGCAAAACATTATAAGTGCTAATTTGGTGGCAGGTAATAAACTTAGCTTAAGTGTTGAGCTTACCACCAGCACTATTTATCGGCTTAAAGCAGACTCAAAGAACTACCCAACCGGCAACTGTAACAAAATCGATTACGTTTATTTGACCCTCAATCCGGCGCTTACACTCACATCTAACCTTACCTCAGTTGGGACTGGTATTTGTGCAAACGATATAAATGGGGTAACGCTAACCGCTTCAGGAGCTACAGATGGTAAGTATACCTGGTCTGCTCCTGGGGTGACCACTAAGTATACTACTAGCACATCCACAGATCCTGCTAAACCTAGCAGCTTAGTTGTATTTCCGACTACTACCACTACTTACACGGTCACTGCAACTACTAGCTGCGGAACTAGTTCCCAGCAGATTACAGTACCGGTAAAAGAAGTGACTGTGTCGCCCAGTGCGCCTGTTATTTGCTCGGGCCAATCTACCACTCTCACGGCCAGCTATAGCGGCGCCAGTGCCACATATCAATGGTTTGTAAAAGGGGCCTCAACACCTATTTCTTCAAGCAATAGCGTATCAGTTAATCCTACAGCTACCACTACTTATCAGGTTGTGGCAACTACTACGGATTGCTCCACTATCACCAAAGAGGTAACGGTAACGGTAGGCACTCCTACTGTAGCTATTGCTCCCAGTGCGGTTACCGCATGCTCGGGGAACTCAACTACGCTGACTGCAAGCTCTAATAACCCCGCTGCGACTTATTCTTGGACTTCCACTACCGGTGGTACAACGACTGCTCTTCCAAACACGACCGCAGCGATAACGGTGAGCCCAACGGCCACTACCACCTACACCGTAACCGCAACTACACCCAACTGCGGCACTGCTACTGACCAAAGAGTGGTAACTGTTGTGCAGTCCACGGCTGTATCGAACACCGCAACGGCAAGTCCGGCAGCTATTTGTTCGGGTGGCTCCACTACGTTGACAGCTACCTCTAACATCACGGGTGCGACATATCAGTGGTATAAGACAACTGACCTTGGAACCATTATTTCAACTGCTTCGAGCTTCGACGTGTCGCCTACCCAAAGCACTACATATCGGGTATTTATCACAACGCCATGCACCAGCGCTGCACCCCTTGACGTTCCAGTATCTGTGGGAACTGGTGTAGCAGTTACGCCCTCGCAACAAACGATAGATTTTGGAGGCTCTACTACGTTGACCGCTAGCGGAAGCACCAACGGTTTGTATTCATGGATGGCTAGTGTTAAGAATTCTGCTACTGGCACTTCTACTGATACTCCAATAGCATCAACTGCGGCTAGCATCACAGTAACACCTGCTTACACCACTACTTACACGGTAACGGGCACTACTGCGACCGGCGGATGCAACACAGCTCAATCTACGGTTACGGTGCTGCGTCCCCTGCCAGTTGAGCTAATCAGCTTTGAAGCAGTAAAAAGCGACAAAGTGGCCGTTCTCACTTGGGCTACTGCTTCCGAGAAAAACAGTGCCTACTTCGAAATTGAGCGCAGCTTCGATGGGGAAAGCTTTGAGTCGGTAGGCCAACGCGCTGGCGCAGGTACTACCAGTGCCCGCACCAACTACCAGTTCGTCGATACTCGCCTCGCCCAATCTGCCGGCACGGTGTACTATCGCCTGCGTCAGGTAGACGCAACGGGGGAAACCAACTACTCGCCGGTCCGCGCTTTACAGTCTTCTGCAACGGCTCGTGCTATCAAGGCAGAAGTATTCCCGAACCCTTTCGATAAGACCGTAACAGTGCAGTACTACTCGTTGGGCACCGATGCGGTAACGCTTACCGTGCGCAACGTACTTGGTCAGACCGTCCTCACTCAGACGGTTTCAACCGCCGAAGGTGTGCAGGAAATCAAATTGTCGGATGCCGCTTCCTTGACCCGCGGAATGTATTACCTGACCATTCGTCAAGGCACTCAGCAGCAAGCAGTGCGGATTAGCCGCCAGTAGCATTCCTTGTCTCGACAACCCGTGGTCAATAAAAAACCCAGGGCCTTCATTGGTCCTGGGTTTTTTGTTGGCATTGCTGCCAGTGTCTGGCAACTGGTACCACCGGAGCCGTGCCGCCTGTGAAGCGCTACCTGGGCATGCTTATCTTAACCGGCAGTTAGCGGGGCCAGCTAATGGCAAGCGAGCGGCTAGCTGGGCAACGGGTACATGGCCCGCAACGGCCCGTAGGTGGCCGCAATTTCGGGCCTGGCCGATGGGCGTATTTATCTCATCGCTCGCGAAACTTTGCCATTCTCGCGATTAGTAAGAAAAACTTAAGTGTTGTGAAAAAAAACAATCGATAAATTGATAATTCCACCAATTTGCATTAACATTGTCAGCCTTATGGCAGTTTGGACTGAACCATTGCCCCAACGATGGGCAACGGCAATAAGAACGAAAAGCTCTTATTTTAACTCTAGACAGCCTTTTTGGTATGCTTTAGCTCAGCATTAACCTTTAGCTCGTGCTTCCCGGACTCCTCTCTTCCGTCTAATGATACCGCCAGTTTTGGCATCTCATTACACAATCGATTGTGTTTGTTCTCACCAATTCCCACCAAGTTTTTATGAAAAAGTCAGTACCCAAGTTAAATGGGTTAGCAGTACCAGCCTTGCTCGGAGGCTTGCTACTGCTGCCTGTGGTTGGCCAGGCAACTTCCCTGGCACCCGAAAGCCGGTCGGCCGCCTTGCTGCATGCCGACGATGCCCCCGTTACCGGGCGGATTACCGATGAGAGCGGCGCGGGCATTCCCGGCGTTACGGTGCTGGTGAAAGGCACCAGTACGGCCACGCAAACCGACGCCGACGGCCGCTACAGCATTGTGGCGCCCGCCGGGGCCACGTTGGTGTTCTCTTTCGTGGGCTATGCCTCACAAGAAGTGGCCGTGGGCGGCCGCACCAGCATCGACGCAAAACTAGCGGTAGACGCCCAGGGCTTGTCGGAAGTAGTGGTAGTGGGGTACCTGACCCAGAACCGCCAAAATGTGAGCAGCGCCGTGAGCAGCCTCGACGTGAAAGAAGCCACCAAGGCGCCCGTGCCCACCGTTACGCAAGCCCTGCAGGGCCGTTTGCCCGGCGTGCAGGTGCAGGGCTCGGGCGGACCGGGGGCTGCCCCAGTGGTCACCATTCGGGGAATTGGCACGCTGGGCGCGGCCGGCAGTTCGCCGCTGTACGTGATTGACGGGCTATGGACGTTCAACATCCGGGATTTGAACACCAACGATATTGAGTCGCTCACGGTGCTGAAGGACGCTTCCTCCACCGCGGTGTACGGCTCGAGCGGCGCCAACGGGGTGATACTTATTACCACGAAGAAAGGCAAGGCGGGCCGCCCTTCGGTTAGCTTCAACGGCTACCGCGGCTTCGACCAGGTGTACAAGCGCTACAACCTGACCAACGCCAGCCAGTGGGCCGACCGCGCGGTGATTGCCTACAGCAACGCCGGGCTCAACCCCTTGAACAACGGCCAGAACGGCCTCGCCGGGGCCGTAAAAGGACCGGGCGGCGCCTTTAACCCCAACATTGACACCGACTGGCAGAAAGAGTTCTTCCAGACGGGCACGCTTGAGGACTACAACGTGGCGTTTTCGGGCGGCAACGTTGGCGAAAAGAGCGCCAGCAACTTCCTGATTTCCGGCGAGTACTTTCACCAGGAGGGCATTGTGAAGGGCCCGGACTTTCAGCGCTTTAGCCTACGCCTCAACTCGGGCCTGACCCGCGGCCGGTTCAAGTTTCAGCAAAACGCGCAGCTCACCCACCTCGACGTGACGCTGCTCAACGGCGGCCCGTTCATCGATGTGCTGACCATCATCCCGACCATTCCGGTGCACGACCCGGCCAATGAGGGCGGTTTTGGTACCGGCTCGCCGATACTCAACACCTTTGCCACCAACCCCATTGGGGCACAGGAGCTGCTGCGGCGCACCCAGGCCGATAACCGGCTGGCGGGCAACGCCAGCCTGGACGTGTCTATCTTCGACTTCCTGAGCTACCGGCTCAACGCGGCCATCGACGGGCACATGTACAGCAACGCCGATGCGCAAAAGTCGGGCATCCTGCGCCAGAACACCCGCATCAACACGTCGTCGCTGAACGAGTTCCTGGGCTACGACGTGTTCCTGCTGGCCGAAAACACGCTGAATTTCACCAAGAACTTCGGCGACCACCACGTAAACGTGCTGGGCGGCTACTCGGAGCAGCGCTACCGGCAGCACAACGTGCAGGCCGGCACGCAGGGCTTCACCAGCCTGCCCCAGTACTACTTTGAGCTGGATGCCGGCTCAACGAAGGGCGTAATCGGCGGCTCTACCACCGAGAATGCCAAACGCTCCTTCTTCAGCCAGGCTACCTACGACTACAAAAACCGCTACCTGATTTCGGGCAGCTTCCGCCGCGACGGCTCTTCTAAATTTGCGCCGCAAAACCGGTGGGCGAACTTCGGGGCCGCCTCGTTGGGCTGGCGCATCAGCGAAGAAGACTTCTTCAAGTCGGCCCTGCCTCAGGTCAACAACCTGAAGCTGCGCGTGAGCTACGGCGGCAATGGCAACGACGGCCTGGCCGGTCGCTACGGCGGCAACTACCTCACCACGCCCATCATCGGCCAGAACGTGAACTACGTGATTGGCACGGGCCAAACCATTGTGAACGGCTCAACGCAGCTGGCCCTGAGCAGCCCCGACCTGCAGTGGGAGGAGCGGTTTACCAAAAATGGCGGCCTGGACCTGAGTGTCCTTGACAACCGCCTCACCTTGTCGGCCGACTACTACATCGCCGAGACCCGCAAGGCCCTGGCGCCAGTGCAGGTGCCCACGTACCTGGGCCACTTTGGCGACGTGCTGTACCAGAACGCCGGCAACATCGAAAACCGGGGCTTCGAACTGGCGTTGGGCTACCACGCCGGCAAGAAGGACTTTACCTACGGCGCCGACTTCACGCTGACCACCATCAAAAACAAGATTACGGCGCTGCCCGTGAAGGGGCAGGCCTTTGAAGGCGGCGAGGGCGTGACCCGTTCGGAGCTGGGCACTGGCCTGGGCGAGTTTTACCTGATTCCCTTCGCCGGCATTTTCCAGTCGAAAGAGGAAGTACTGGCCTACAAGAACGCGGCGGGCACCGTTATCCAGCCCTACGCTTCGGCGGGCGACGTGCGCTACACCGACGTGAACGGCGACGGCAAGATTGACAACGCCGACCGGGTGTACTCGGGCAGCGCCATTCCGAAGCTGCAGCTGGGCCTGAACCTGAACGCCGCTTACAAGGGCTTCGACTTGTCGCTGTTTCTGCAGTCGGCCACCGGCAATAAGATTTACAACACGGCGCGCGTGGCGTTGGAGAGCTACAACGGCCCCAACAACTACAACGCCGACGTAACCCCCTGGTCGCCGAGCAACCCCTCGACCACCACGCCTCGCCTGCTGCAGGGCGGCGGCGCCACGCCCGACCTAATTGCCGCGGCCGCTTCCAATGCCCGGTTCAACTCGACGCGGTGGCTGGAAGATGGCAGCTACCTGCGCCTGAAAAACGTGCAGCTCGGCTACACCTTCCCCCAGACCATGACGAGCTTCATGCCCAGCCTGGGCAGTGTGCGGGTGTACGTGACGGGCCGCAACGTGGTGACCTTCACGAAGTACACGGGCTTCGACCCGGAAATTACGGGCACGGGCTTCTACAGCCGTGGTGTCGATAACAGCGCTTACCCCAATGTGCGCAGCTTCATCGGGGGCCTGCAAGTCAACTTCTAAGCACCTGGTGCTTAGCCCATTCTTATTCATCGCCTCCCCATGAAATTCCCTAAAATTCCCGCTTTGTTGCTAGCCGGCAGCTTGTTGCTGACCACGGGCTGCGAAAAAGATTTGCTGGACAAAACCAACCCCAACGCGCCCTCCACGGCTCAATTCTGGAAAACCCAGGACGACGCCGTGAAAGGGGTGTACGCCTGCTACTCCGGCCTGCAGCAGTTTGCCTGCTACTACCGCAGCTGGCACTTCATGGTGCACCGCTCCGACGAGTCCTACAGCCAGAGCCCCTTCGTGGAGCTGGCCAACTTCACGCGCTTTGTGACGCCGGACAACAACTTCTTCATCTCGTCTTTCGCCTGGAACGACTACTATCGGACCATTTTCCGGACCAACCAGGTGGTAACACACGTGCCCGAGATTTCGATGGACGGCACCCTGAAAAAGCGCCTGATAGCCGAAGCCAAGTTCGTGCGGGCCCTGTCGTACTTCGACCTGGTGTACCTGTTCGGCAACGTGCCGCTGATAGTGGAGGAGCCCATCGTGACCACCCGCGTGAAGCAGGCCACGCCGGCCGAGACCGAAGCGCAAATCATCGCGGACCTGCAGTCGGCCATCCCCGACCTGCCGTTGTCGTACCCCGACGCCGAGAAGGGCCGCGCCACCAAAGGGTCAGCCCAGGCCTTGCTGGCCAAGGTGTACATGCAGCAGCGCAAGTGGGCCGAGGCCTCTGCGCTCTTCACCAGCATTATCGACTCGAAGCAGTACTCGTTGGTGAACAACTACCTCGACAACTTCACCGATGCCAACGAGAACAACCAGGAATCGGTGTTTGAGGTGCAGTTTACCGGCGCGGTGCTGGAAGTAGGCCAGGGGCAGGACAACGCGTCGTCGTCGGAAAGCCACGACCGTCCCAACTTTTTCGGCCCTCCCGGCCCCACGTTTGCCGACGTGCAGCCCCGCCGCTGGCTGCTGGACGAGTACAAGGACTCGACCGTGAACTTTGCGCCCAACAGCACCAAAAAGCACCTGATTGACCCGCGCCGCGACATCAGCATAATCCACGCCGGCAACCCCGACAAGTTCTACGGCAAAACCTTTGCCCAGTGGAACTGGAACCCCAACCAGCAGTACTGGCGCAAGTACCTCAATGACCGGACCCGCACCAACGAGAACTTCACTTCCGGCATCAACCACCGCGTGATTCGCTACGCCGACGTGCTCCTGATGCAGGCCGAAGCCCTGACGGAACTCAACCAGATGAGCGCCGCCGTGCCGCTCATCAATCAGGTACGCCAGCGCCCTTCCGTGAACCTGGCGCCCCTAACGGGCACCTACACGCAGAACGCGCTACGCCTGCTCATCCGCAGCGAGCGGGCCAAGGAACTGGCCGGCGAAGGCACGCGCTGGTTCGACATTCTGCGCTGGGGCCTGATGGACAACCAAGCCGGCATCGACGAGCTGAAAACCCGCGACTCCGACTTTGCTAACTTCCGCCTGGGCATCTCGAAGCTGCTGCCCATTCCCCAGCGCGATATCGACATCGACCCGGGCATCAAGCAAAACCCGGGGTATTAAGTGAGGTGGTGAGAAGGCCGTCCTGGGCTGCAACCCGGGGCGGCTTTATCGCTCTTGAGCCCAATTAAGTAATTCCTTCCGCTACCCGGTGCCTGTCCCGCTTTTTACATGAGTCTATCCCTCTTTGTTCTCTTGCGCCGGCACCTGCCGCTACTGTTCCTGCTGGGCGTGCTCAGCTGCAAAAGCGGCGGTGAGGCGGCGGTGGCGCCGGCCCCGCCGGTCGCGCCGCCCACGAGCACGGCCACCTTCACCAACCCACTGCTGGCCTCCGGGCCCGACCCGTGGGTGTACCAGAAGGACGGCTATTACTACTACATGCACACCACGAACACCAACCTGCGCATCTGGAAAACCGCGAACATGTCGGACCTGTCGCAAACCTCCAGCGTGGTGGCCTGGACGCCGCCGGTGTCCGGCCCGGCCTCGGGCAACCTCTGGGCGCCGGAGCTGTATTTTCTGGATGGCAAGTGGTACATCTACTACTCGGCCGGCCCCGAGGGCACCAACCTGGGCCAGCAGCGCACCTGGGTGCTGGAAAACACCGCCGCCGACCCCACCACGGGCAGCTGGGTGGATAAAGGCCGCCTGTACAATCCAACGGCCGATTATTGGGCCATCGACGGCACGGTGCTGGAGCAAAACGGCAACCGCTACTTCATCTGGTCGGGGCACAACGGCATCGATGGCATTCAGCGCCTCTACATCTCGCAGATGAGCAATCCCTGGACCCTCACGGGCCCGCGGGTGGAGCTCTCGCACCCGGAGTACAGCTGGGAAAACGTGGGCCCGCCCTTCGTGAACGAGGGGCCCGAAACCATCAAGCACGGCGGCAAAACCTTCCTCGTGTACTCGGCCAGCTTCTGCGGTACCGACCAGTACGCGCTGGGCCTGCTCACCGCCAGCACCACCGCCGACCCCATGCTGCCGGCTTCCTGGACAAAATCAGCTCAACCCGTCTTCTCCCAGAGCCCCGCCAACCGGGCCTACGCTACCGGCCACAATGCCTTCTTCAAGTCCAAAGACGGGCAGGAAGACTGGATTATCTACCACGCCAATTCGAACCCCAGCGAAGGCTGCGTCGAAAAGCGCAACCCCCGCATACAGAAGTTCACCTGGAACGCCGACGGCACGCCCAGCTTTGGGGTACCCGTGGCCATCAGCACGCCCATCGCCAAACCCGGCGGGGAGTAGCCCCGGCCACTTATCCGTCCTTCCTTTTTTACTTAAAAATCCCACCCCCTGATGCCGACTTTACTTCTACTTGCTCCGTCCCGATTTACTGTGCCTCGCTCCGGCGGGCGGTGGTTGCGGGTGGGAGCGTTGCTGTTGCTGCTCCTGGGCTGGGCCGGACCCCAGGCGCAAGCGCTGCAAGGTCCGATTGGCGCCCACGACCCGTCCACCATTGTGAAAGACGGCAACAAGTACTGGGTTTTTGCCACCGGCCAGGGCATCTACAGCATGTATTCGACCGACTTGGTCAAATGGACGCCGGGGCCGCGCACGGTGTTTGTCAATAATGCCTACCCGGGCTGGATTAACACCAAGGTTCCTGGATTTCAGGGTAATTTCTGGGCGCCGGAGTGCGTGTTTATGAACGGCAAGTTCTACCTGTACTATTCCTGCTCCACGTTTGGCTCCAAAGTATCGGCCATTGGGCTGGCCACCAACGTGACGCTGGACCCCACCAGCCCCAACTACAACTGGGTAGACGAGGGCGAGGTAATCTCTACCAACGCCAACAGCACCGTCAATGCCATTGACCCGGCCGTGTTCAAGGACACCAACAACGACGTGTGGTTCACCTATGGCTCGTTTTTCGGGGGCATCCGCATCACCCAGCTCAACGCGGCCACCGGCAAGCCCCTGGGCGGCACCAGCTACGCCGTGGCCAACGGTGGGGTTGAGGCAGCCTACCTAAAAAAGCACGATAACTTCTACTACCTCTTCATCAACCGCGGCGCCTGCTGCAACGGCATCAACAGCACCTACCACATTCTGGTGGGCCGCTCGGCCTCGCCCACCGGCCCGTTTCTGGACCAGAGCGGCACCGACCTCAACAACAACGGCGGCACCGTGCTGCTCAACTCGGCCGGCCGCTACACGGGGCCCGGCCACACCGGCATTTTCGAGGAAAACGGTACGTCCTATTTCTCGCACCATTACTACGACTCTTACGACAACGGCGCCCCCAAGCTCGGCCTCGCCAAGCTCACCTGGGACGCGGCGGGCTGGCCCGTGGTGAGCCGCGACTGGCTGGCCCCGGCCACCGGGGCGGGCGCTGCCGGCCGCTACACTATTGCCACCTCTTCGGCCGCCAACAGCCTGGTGTGGCAGTCGCAGGGCTGCACCGGCGCGGTCGGCCAGGGCATTACGCAGGACACCCGCACGGGCAGCGCCTGCCAGCAGTGGGACTTCACGGCGCTGGGCAATGGCGACTACAAAATCACCAGCGCGCTGGGCGGCCTGGCCGCCAGCGTAGCCAGCTGCTCCGATGCCAACTTCGCGCTGCTGCAGCTTGGGGCTTACGCCAGTCAGGATTGCCAGCAGTTTCACCTGGACCGGGCCAGCGATGGCAGCCTGGTGTTTGCGACGCTGAATAGCAACCGCGTGGTGGAAGTGCCCTACGCCTCCACCGCGGCCGGTGCGCAGCTGGGCATCTTCGACTACAACGGCTGCACCTGCCAGCACTGGTTCCTGACGGCGGCCACGAGCGTTACAGCCACTACGCCCGCTACGGCCCTGACGGGCCTGAGCATTTACCCCATCCCGGCGGAGCGGGGCACCTTCACGCTCGACCTGAGCGCGCGGAAAGCGACGGAAGCCGTGACGGTGGAAGTCCTCGACCTGCAGGGCCGCTCGGTGTATCGGCAAGTAATTGCGCACCCGCAGGCCCGGCAGGCCGTAGCGCCGGCCTTGTGGCCGGGGCTGTTTCTGGTGCAGGTGCGCCAGGGAACGGCATTGTTTACCCAGAAGCTGACTGTGTTGTAACCTTGCTTTTGCTTTTGCCAAAATCCCACTCAACCCACTGTTCCCCCAGCTCAATTTTATGACCCATTCCTTTCGTGCCGTGCGTTTGGCCGTACCCTTCTCCAGCCTGCTGTTGCTGGCCGCCTGCGGCTCCAATAAATCCGCCGACCAAACTTCGGCATCGTCGCCCGCCGCTGCCGATTCCACCCAAACGAAATCTACCGCCATGCCCACCTCCGCATCCTTTGGCAAAACCAACGATGGCACCGAAGTGCAGCTTTTTACCCTCACCAACGCCAGCGGGGCTAAGGCCACCATTACCAATTTTGGCGGCACGCTCACCAGCCTCATCGTGCCCGACAAAAACGGCAAGATGGGCGACGTCATCCTCGGCTTCGACAACGTGAGCGGCTACCAGAGCCCCGAGTTCCTGAAGTCCGGCCCGTACTTCGGCGCTCTGATTGGGCGCTACGGCAACCGCATCAAAGGCGGCAAATTCGCCCTCGACGGCAAGACTTATACTCTGGCTACAAACAATGGCCCTAACACCCTGCACGGCGGCAAAGTGGGCTTCGACAAGGTGGTGTGGAAGGCCGAGCCTGGCACCTCGGCCGACGGCCAAACCCTGAAATTGAGCTACCTGAGCAAGGACGGCGAAGAAGGCTACCCCGGCAACCTGAACGTGGCAGTGGTGTACACCCTCACCAACGACAACGCCCTCAAAATCGACTACACGGCCACAACCGATAAGGCCACGCCCATCAACCTGACCAACCACGCCTACTTCAACCTGAACCACGGCGCCGGCAAGGACATTCTGGGTCACGAAGTAACCATCCCCGCCGACCGCTACACCGTGGTTGACGCCACCCTGATTCCGACCGGTGAGCTGCGCCCCGTGAAGGGCACGCCCTTCGACTTCACCACGCCCCACGCCATCGGCGAGCGCATCGCGCAGGTGCCCGGCGGCTATGACCACAACTGGGTGCTGAACAACGCCGCCACGCCGCAACACGCGGCCGCCACGGTGTATGAGCCCATCACCGGCCGCACGATGGAAGTGACCACCGACGAGCCCGGTATCCAGTTCTACACCGGCAACTTCCTCGACGGTACCCTCAAGGGCAAAGGCGGCACCGTGTACGGCAAGCACGCCGGCTTCTGCCTCGAAACCCAGCACTTCCCCGACTCGCCCAACCAGCCCAAGTTCCCCAGCACGGTGCTTAAGCCGGGCGAGACTTTCCACTCCGTGAGCACCTACAAGTTTGGCGTCCGGAAATAGGGAAGTAGCAAGCCTATAGAAATATAAGCCCGTCATGCCGAGCGTAGCCGAGGCATCTCGCGTGCAGCAGTAATCAAGCTAGCTCAACGAAGCGGGCGAGATGCTTCGGCTACACTCAGCATGACAGCCGAAAACTGAAACTTATCTATCAATTACTGTGGAACAACAAGCTGCCACTCCCGCCTACGTCATCGGCGTTGACTACGGCACGGACTCGGTGCGCGCCGTGCTTATCGATGCCCGCACGGGCGCCGAAAAGGCCCAGGCCGTGCACCACTACGCGCGCTGGAAAACCCTGCAATACTGCAACCCCGCCCGCAACCAGTTTCGCCAGCACCCGCTCGACTACATCGAAGGGCTGGAGGCCGTGGTGCGCCGCGTGGCCCAGCAAGTGCCCGCTGCCGACATTCGGGGCCTGGCCGTGGATACCACTGGCTCAACTCCGGGCCCAGTAAACGCGCAGGGCGTGGCCCTGGGCTTGCTGCCTGAGTTTGCCGAAAACCCCAACGCCCAGTTCGTGCTCTGGAAAGACCACACCGCCCTGGACGAGGCCGCCGAAATCAACCACAAAGCCCGCACCTGGGGCGGCGAGGATTACACCAAGTTTGAAGGCGGCATCTACTCCTCGGAGTGGTTCTGGGCTAAAATCATGCACGTGCTGCGCGAAGACTCCGCCGTGGCCCAAGCCGCCCACTCCTGGATGGAGCACTGCGACTGGATAACGCTGCTGCTCACCGGCGGCGACCTGGCCAGCTTCAAGCGCAGCCGCTGCGCCGCCGGCCACAAGGCCATGTGGCACGAGAGCTGGGGCGGCCTGCCCGCCGAAGAGTTTCTCACGCACCTCGAGCCCAAGCTGGCCGGCCTACGCGCCCGCCTCTTCACCGAAACCTACACCGCCGACGAAGTAGCCGGACGCCTCTCCCAAGAGTGGGCCCAGCGCCTGGGCCTGACCACCGACACCGTGGTGGCCGTGGGCTCGTTCGATGCGCACGCCGGCGCGGTGGCGGGCGAGATTGAAGCCTACTCGATGGTGAAGGTGATGGGCACTAGCACCTGCGACATCGTGGTAGCGCCGACCGCCGAAGTGGGCAGCCACCTTGTGGCCGGCATCTGCGGGCAGGTGGATGGCTCCGTGATTCCGGGCATGCTGGGCCTGGAGGCCGGGCAGTCGGCCTTTGGCGACTTGCTGGCCTGGTTCCGCCAGATTCTGGAGTGGCCCCTGCACAACGTGTTGAGCAGCTCCAAGGTGCTCACGCCGGAGCTGCAAGCCGCCCTGCGCGATGAAATGAGTGATACGCTGCTCGTGCAGCTGAGCGCGGCCGCCGCGGCTGTCGACCCGGCCGAATCGCATGTGCTGGCTCTGGACTGGGTGAACGGCCGCCGCACGCCCGACGCCAACCAAGCCCTGAAAGGCGCCATCATGAACCTGACCATGGGCAGCGGCGCCCCCCAGATTTTCCGGGCGCTGGTGGAGGCCATCTGCTACGGCTCCAAGCAAATCGTGGAACGGTTCGAGCAGGAAGGTATTGCCATCAAGCAGGTTATCGGCATTGGCGGCGTGGCCAAGAAGTCGCAGTTTGTGATGCAGACTCTGGCCGACGTGCTCAACCGGCCCATCAAAATCGCGGTGTCGGAGCAGGCGCCGGCCTTGGGCTCGGCCATGTACGCGGCCGTGGCGGCCGGCATCTACCCCGACGTGCTCACGGCCCAGAAAGCCATGGGCAGCGGCTTTGCCGAAACCTACGAGCCCAACCCCGCCCGCGTGGCCGACTACCAGTCCCGCTACCAGCAATACCAAGCCTTTGGGCAGTTTGTGGAAGCCGCCACCCTGGGCCAGTCCGAGCCGGTAATGGAACCCGAAACGCCCGCCATCACCACCGCATGAGCCAGTACCAAGACCTGAAACAGGCGTGCTACGACGCCAACATGCAGCTGCCCAAGCTTGGGCTGGTGCTCTTCACCTTCGGCAACGCCAGCGTGGTCGACCGGGAGCGGGGCGTGTTTGCTATCAAGCCCAGCGGCGTGCCCTACGACACGCTCAAGGCCGAGGACATTGTCATTCTCGACTTCGCCAACAACGTGCTGGAAGGGGAGAGGCGGCCTTCGTCAGATACCAAAACCCACGCCGTGCTCTACAGCCACTGGGAGCACATTGGCGGCATCGTGCACACGCACAGCACTTACGCCACGTCGTGGGCGCAGGCTCAACTCGATATTCCGATTCTGGGCACCACCCACGCCGACCACCTCACCGCCGACATTCCCTGCGCCCCGCCCATGGACGACGCCATGATAGCCGGCGACTACGAGCACCAAACCGGCTGGCAAATCCTCAACGAGTTCCAGCGCCGCGGCCTCTCGCCTTCGGAAGTGGAAATGGTGCTGCTGGCCAACCATGCGCCCTTTACCTGGGGCAAAACCGTGGAGAAGGCCGTGTACAATAGTGCAGTACTCGAAGAAGTAGCCCGCATGGCTTACCTCAGCTGCACGCTGCGCCCCAACGTGCCGCGCCTGAAAGATGCCCTCATTCGCAAGCACTACGAGCGCAAGCACGGCGTGAATTCCTACTACGGCCAGTCGTGATGTAGCGCGGACTTTTAGTCCGCGCCGGAACAACACCTAATGATTTAGGCGCGGACTAAAAGTCCGCGCTACTTTTTGACCAACTTAGATTAACGATTGTGTAAGCTTCGGCTTCCCCTAATTCCACCCCAATCCATGATTGATATTTCGCATTACGAAGCCTGGTTCATCACCGGCAGCCAGCATCTCTACGGCCCCGAAACCCTCGAGCAAGTAGCCCAACACTCGCAGCAGATTGCCGCCGAGCTCGGTACCAAGCTGCCCATTAGGATTGTGTACAAGCCGGTGCTCACCGGCCCGCAGGAGATTTACAAACTCATGCAGGAGGCCAATACCACCGAAAACTGCGTGGGCCTGATTGCGTGGATGCACACCTTCTCGCCGGCCAAAATGTGGATAAATGGCCTGAAGATTCTGCAAAAGCCGCTGGCGCACCTGCACACCCAGTTCAACCGCGACATTCCGTGGGCCGACATCGACATGGACTTTATGAACACCAACCAATCGGCGCACGGCGACCGGGAGTTTGGCTTCATCGGCACGCGCATGCGGCTCAATCGCAAGGTAGTAGTAGGCCATTGGCAGAGCGAGGCGGTACATAACAGCCTCAGCATCTGGTCGCGCGTGGCCTCGGCCTGGTCCGACTGGCAGGGTGCCAAGTTCGTGCGCTTCGGCGACAACATGCGCTACGTAGCCGTGACCGAAGGCGACAAAGTGGAAGCCGAAATCAAATTTGGTTACTCGGTAAACACCTACGGCATCGGCGATTTGGTGGCGGTTATTAACCAGGTGAGCGACGAGCAGGTGAACGAGCTGCTGAGCACCTACGAGCAGGAATACGAGCTGAGCGACGAGCTGAAAGACGGCGGCGCGAAGCGCGACAGCTTGCGCGAAGCGGCCCGCATCGAAGCCGGCATGCGCAAGTTTCTGCAGGACACCGGCGCCAAAGGCTTCACCGACACCTTCGAGGACCTACACGGCATGGCCCAGCTGCCCGGCATCGCCACCCAGCGGCTCATGGCCGAGGGCTACGGCTTTGGCGGCGAGGGCGACTGGAAGACCTCGGCCCTGGTGCGCGCTATGAAGGTGATGGGCGCCGGCCTGCCCGGCGGCAACTCCTTCATGGAGGACTACACCTACCACTTTGCGCCTGGCAACGAGCAGGTGCTCGGCTCGCACATGCTCGAAATCTGCCCGACTATTTCGGAAGGCAAGGTGAAAGTGGAAGTGCACCCTCTGGGCATTGGCGGCAAGGCCGACCCGGCCCGCCTGGTGTTCAACTGCCCCGCCGGCCCGGCCCTGAACGCCACCATCGTGGACCTGGGCAACCGCTTCCGCATGATTGTGAACGAAGTGGAAGCCGTAGCGCCCGAGCAGGACCTGCCCAAGCTGCCCGTGGCCCGCGTGCTCTGGAAAGTGAAGCCCGACCTAGCCACCGGCGCAGCCGCCTGGATTCTGGCGGGCGGTGCCCACCACACCGGCTACAGCCAAAACCTGACCGCCGAATACCTGGAAGACTTCGCCGAAATGGCCGGCATCGAGTTCGTGATTATCGACGCCGACACCAAACTGCGCACCTTCAAAAACGAGCTGCGCTACAACGAGGTAGCCTTCCGCGGCTAAGCCGAACGAATTATAAAAAACGGTCATGCTGAGCGCAGCCGAAGCATCTCGCGTGCAGCAGTAATCCAGATAATTGCAACGAAACGAGCGAGATGCTTCGGCTGCGCTCAGCATGACAACCTGGTAGTCACTGACGCACAAATCAATTAATTCCCACCAACCATGACTTTCTCTAATTCCCGATTCTTGCTCAGCGCGGCGGGACTGGCCCTGGCCGGCTTGCTGCCGGGCCACGCCGCCCGTGCCCAAAGCGCCAGCCCGGCCACCCTCACCGTGCAGGTGCACAAGCCGGGCGCGGCCGTTTCCAAGAACATGTACGGCCTGTTTTTCGAGGACATCAACTTCGCGGCCGACGGCGGCTTGTACCCCGAGCTGGTGAAGAACAAGTCGTTTGAAACCGACGACCACCTCATCGGCTGGAAGGCCATTCGGGGCGCCGCCGGGCTGGAGAGCTACATCATCTCCAGCGACAAGCCCATCAGCAACAGCAACAACCACTTCCTGCGGATGAGCGCCCGGACAGTCGGTCCCGATGCCGGCTTCGTGAACGAAGGCTTCCGGGGCATGGGCGTAAAGCAGGGCGCCGAGTACACGTTTTCGATTTACGCACGTAAAGGCCCCGGCAGTGTGAGCGGCCTGAACGTGACGCTGGAAGAGACGCGCCGGCCGGGCCCGGGCCCCGAAACGCCGCCCTCGGGCCAGGCGTTAGCTCAAGCCCAGGTGATGGGACTCACCAATGATTGGAAGAAGTACACCGTGGTGATGACGCCTTCGGCCACGGCCTCCCACGCCCGGCTCAAGCTGACGCTGGAAGGCGCCGGCACCGTGGACCTCGACGTGGTATCGCTCTTTCCCAAAGACACTTGGATGAAGCGCGAAAACGGCCTGCGGCCCGACCTCGTGCAGCTGCTCAAGGACATGAAGCCCGGCTTCCTGCGCTTTCCCGGCGGCTGCATTGTGGAGGGTATTACCCTTGACAACCGCTACCAGTGGAAGGAAACCATTGGCGACGTGGCCTCACGCAAGCCCATGATAAACCGCTGGAACAAGGAGTTCAAGCACCGCTACACGCCCGACTATTACCAGTCGTTTGGCCTGGGCTTCTTCGAGTATTTCCAGCTGTCGGAAGACATTGGCGCCGAGCCGCTGCCAATTCTTAACGTGGGGATGGCCTGCCAGTTCAACTCGGCCGAGCTTGCGCCTATTACCAGCAGCGCGGCCAAGGGCCCGAACGCAGCCGGCCAGGGCGACGAGCCTACCCTGGATACATTCATTCAGGACGCCATCGACTTGATTGAGTTTGCCAACGGCCCGGCCAGCAGCCCCTGGGGCGCTAAGCGCGTGGCCATGGGCCACCCCGCGCCCTTCAACCTCAAGATGATTGGCATTGGCAACGAGCAGTGGGGCCCGCAGTACCTGGAGCGTTACGAGCCGTTTGCCAAGGCCGTGAAGGCCAAGTACCCGAACATGCAAATCGTGAGCAGCGCCGGCCCAGCGCCCGAAGGCGAGCTGTTCGACAAAGCCACACTGAAGCTGCGCGAGCTCAAGGCCGAGTTCATCGACGAGCACTACTACGCCAAGCCCGACTGGTTCCGCCAGAACGTGGGCCGCTACGACAACTACCCCCGCACCGGCCCCAAAATCTTCGCCGGCGAATATGCCGCCCAGAGCGTGGGCATCGCCAGCGAAAACAACAAGAACAACTGGGACTGCGCCATTTCCGAAGCCGCCTTCATGACCGGCCTGGAGCGCAACGCGGGCGTGGTGGCCATGGCCTCCTACGCGCCCATGCTGGCCCACGTAGATGCCTGGCAGTGGACGCCAAACATGATTTGGTTCGATAACCTGACCTGCTACGGCACGGTGAACTACTACGTGCAGAAGCTCTACGCCCTCAACAAAGGCACCAGCGTGCTGCCCGTGGAGCTGCCCGGCAATGCCAAAAACGGCACCGATAACCTTTTCGCCAGCGCCGTGGCCGATGCCCCCACTGGCGACGTCATCGTGAAGCTGGTGAACTACTCCACCACGCCCCGCGCCGTGAAAGTGAACCTGGCCGGGGCCAAGAAAGTGGGCAAAGCCGGCACCGCCTTCGTGATGGCCAGCGACGACCTGAACACCCAAAACAGCATTCAGGAGCCTAAGAAGCTCACGCCTAAAGAGGAGAAGTTCAGTGTATCCGGTTCCACGGTCAGCTACACGCTGGCGCCAAATTCCTTTACGGTGCTGCGCATTCCGGGCAAGAAGTAGGGGCGTAGAGTCCCGCTACCTAGCACGCTAAATGAACGTCATGCTGAGCGCAGTCGAAGCATCTCGCGTGTGGTGGTAATCCTTTCGATTGAACGATTGAATTACTGCCCCGAGCGAGATGCTTCGACTGCGCTCAGCATGACGGGCTGGTATTAAAATGGTTATAAGACGCAGCAAGTACCTATGAAACCAGCCCAACAACTGCTTGCATTGGCGGCTTTCGTAGGAAGCCTTGCTCCGGTGCAGGCCCAGAAAGCCCCCCCTAAAGCGGATTTCCACCAGTGGGCCGCAACACCGCCCATGGGCTGGAACAGCTGGGACTGCTACGGCCCCACCGTGACCGAAGCCGAGGTGAAAGCCAACGCCGACTACATGGCCAAAAACCTGAAAAGCAGCGGCTGGGAATACGTGGTGGTGGACATTCGCTGGTACGTGGGCAACGACACCGCCCACGGCTACAACGAGAAAAACCCCGAGTGGAACCTTGATGCCTACGGCCGCTTCATCCCGGCCGTGAACCGGTTTCCCTCGGCCGCGGGCGGCCAAGGCTTCCGGCCGCTGGCTGATTACCTGCACGCCAGGGGGCTGAAATTCGGCATTCACATCATGCGCGGCGTGCCGGTGGCGGCGGTGCAGCGCAAGCTGCCCATCCTCGGCACCAAGCTCACGGCCACCGACATCTACAGCAAAGAAGGCCAGGCCCGCTGGCTGCACGACATGTACACGGTGAAAGCCGGGCCCGGCGCGCAGGAATACTACGATTCGCTTTTCAAGCTTTACGCCTCGTGGGGGCTGGATTTTGTGAAAGTCGACGACCTGTCGGAGCCCTACCATAAGCCGGAAGTGGAGATGATTCGACGAGCCATCGACCGCTCGGGGCGCAAAATTGTGCTGAGCACTTCGCCGGGCGAAACACCCATTGCCGAAGCCAAGCACGTGGCCGCCAATGCCAACATGTGGCGCACCGTGGGTGACTTCTGGGACAGCTGGGAGCAGCTCAAGGAGCACTTCGACGTGTGCGAGCGGTGGGCGTCGCACATCGCGCCCGGCGCCTGGCCCGATGCCGACATGCTGCCGTTGGGCCGCCTGGGCATCCGCGCCGAGCGGGGCGATGACCGCATGACCCGCTTCACCCGCGACGAGCAATTCACCCTGATGACGCTGTGGAGCATCTTCCGCTCGCCGCTCATGTTCGGCGGCGACTTGCCCAGCAACGACGCCTTCACCCTGGGCTTGCTCACCAACCAAAACGTGCTGGCTGTGCACCGGCGTAGCACCCACAACCGCCAGCTGTTCCGCCGCGACAACCTAGTGGCCTGGACGGGCGACGACCCCGCTACCGGCGACAAATTCCTGGCCCTCTTCAATGTCCAGGACCAGGAACTGGCTCCCGAAACCGAAGCCGCCTGGGCCAGCGGCCCCATTACCCGCCAAACCGCGGGCCAAAGCAAAGCCGCCGACGTCGACATCACCGGCGCTACCAAATTGTACCTGAACGTGCGCAACGGCGGCGATGACATCGCCTGGGACCACGCCGACTGGCTCAACCCGGTGCTCAGCGGCAGCGGCAAAACCACGCCCCTAAGCACGCTGCCCTGGAAGTCGGCCACGGCCGGCTGGGGCAAGGCCACCGTCAACAAAAGCGTATCGGGCGCCAGCCTGATGGTGGGAGGGAAGCGGTACGAAACCGGCATCGGCACGCACGCCAACTCCATCATCGAGTACGACTTGCCGGCCGGCTACACGCGCTTCTCGGCCACCGTGGGCCTGGACCAGGCCGGCGCGGCGCAGAACACCGGCGGCACGCTCAGCTTTCTGGTATTTACCAAGAACCCCTACCGGCCCGCCCCCGCCGATTCGGTGCGCGTGCCAGTGACGCTGGCGGAACTTGGGCTGGCCAGCGGCGGTAGTATCCAAGACTTGTGGACGGATAAAAACCTGGGACCAATGACGGGCGATTTTGCGCCTTACGTCCGGCGGCACGGCGCTAAGCTGTACCGCATTGTGAAAGTCAAAAAGTAACTCTTAGAACCTTGTAGAGACGCGAAGCTTCGCGTCTCTACCCCGGATTCATAACTACGGACTGCCATGATATCTCCGAAAACTTTCCTGCTGGTGTTGGGCCTGAGCGGCGCGCTGCCCGCCCTGGCCCAACGCGCCGACTACCCCATTCAGGCCGTGCCGTTCACCAAGGTGAAGCTAACGGATAACTTCTGGCAGCCGCGGCTCAAAACGAATACTACCGTCACCATTCCGGCCTCGTTCCAGCGCTGCGAAGCCACGAATCGGGTAAAGAATTTCGAGATGGCGGCAGCGCATTCGGGCAAATTCGCCACCACATTTCCCTTTGACGACACCGACATTTACAAGACGCTGGAAGGGGCGGCGTACTCGCTTAGCCTGTGCCCGGACAAGGAGTTATCGGCCTACATGGATGCGCTGATTGCCAAAGTCGGGGCGGCCCAGGAGCCCGACGGCTACCTCTACACGGCCCGCACCATCGACCCGGCCCACCCGCACGCCTGGGCCGGCCAGGAACGGTGGGAAAAGGAGCGCGAGTTGAGCCACGAGCTCTACAACTCCGGCCACCTCTACGAAGCGGCCGTGGCCCACTACCAGGCCACTGGCAAGAAAACCCTGCTCAACATCGCCCTGAAAAACGCCGACCTCGTGTGCTCGGTATTTGGCCCCGGCAAGCGCGTGGTGGCGCCCGGCCACGAAATCGCGGAAATGGGCCTCGTGAAGCTCTACCGTGTAACCGGCAAGCCCGAATACCTGCAAACGGCCAAGTTTTTCCTTGATGCGCGCGGCCAGCACAAGGGCTACGACCCCAAGAGCCCAGACCCCTTCCGCAACGGCCAGTACTGGCAGGACGACAAGCCCGTGGTGGCCCAAAAAGAAGCCGAAGGCCACGCCGTGCGCGCCGAATACCTGTACTCGGCCATGGCCGATGTGGCCGCCCTCACCGGCGACAAGCAGCTGCTGGCTGCCGTGGATACCATCTGGCAGAACATGGTGAGCAAGAAGTTCTACGTGACTGGCGGCACCGGCGCGGTGCCCGGCGGCGAGCGGTTTGGCCAGAACTACGAGCTGCCCAACGCCACGGCCTACAACGAAACCTGCGCCTCGGTGGCCGACATCTACTGGAACCAGCGCATGTTCCAGCTGCACGGCGAGGCCAAGTACGCCGACATCATCGAGAAGGTGCTCTACAACGGCCTGCTCTCGGGCGTGGGGCTCGACGGCAAATCGTTCTTCTACTCCAACGCCATGCAGATTAAAAACAGCGCCAGCTTTGCCCAGACCGAGCCGGCGCGGGCGGGCTGGTTTGAGTGCTCGTGCTGCCCCACCAACCTGGCGCGGCTGTTTCCCGCGCTGCCGGGTTACGTGTACGGGCAGAAAGACCGGGACATTTACGTAAACCTCTTCGTGAGCGGCAGCACCGATTTGGCCGTGAAAAACAAGGCCGTACGTCTCACCCAGCAGAACAATTACCCCTGGAGCGGCGACCTGAAATTCACCGTGAATCAGGCTTCGACTTCGGATTTTAACCTGCTGGTGCGTATTCCGGGTTGGGCGCGCAACGAGGCTATGCCGTCGGATTTGTACCGGTTTGCCCAGCCTTCTGACGCGAAGGTGACCGTTCGGGTAAATGGCAAGGCCGTGGAATATCAGCTGAAAAACGGCTACGCCGTCCTGGCCCGCAAGTGGAAGAAAGACGACGTAGTAGACGTGCGCCTGCCCATGGACGTGCGCACCGTGGTGGCCCACCCCAACGTGCGCGACAACGTGGGCAAAGTTGCCCTGCAGCGCGGCCCGGTCATGTACTGCGCCGAGTGGAAGGACAACGAAGGCAAAGCCAGCAACATCATCGTGCCCGCCGGCACCACCTTCACTACCGTCGAAAAACCCGACCTGCTGAACGGCATCACGGCGCTCACGGCCACCGTGCCCGTGGTGAAAGTCGATGCCGCCACCAACACCATCAGCACCGTGCGCCAGACCCTAACGGCCATCCCGTACTACGCCTGGGCCAACCGTGGCAAGGGCGAAATGATGGTCTGGTTTCCGCAGCGCGTGACCGACGTGGACCTGGTGACCCGCCAAGCCGAAGAAGTGACGCACGCCAAGTAGGTCAGCTTCTACAAGTGACTGTGTGTTAGAATAATTAGAATAGCAAAAAAGGCCGTCATGCCGAGCGCAGCCGAGGCATCTCGCGTGGGGTAGTAATCAGGCTGGCTCAACGAAGCGGGCGAGATGCCTCGGCTGCGCTCGGCATGAAGTTCCTGCGCTTTGCATGACGACCTATTCGATAAACCCCCATCCCAAAACCACTCTGCATACCCGCCGGCTTCCTACGTATCACATGCTTCTTTGCTACCTCTGCTGCTTTCTGTTGCTCTTCACCCGTTTCGTGCCCGCCATGGCGCAAACCACACCTCCCATTGCCATCGAAACCGAACACGTGAGCCTGGTGCTGGCTGTGGGCGATAAGCAGCGCATTTTTCAGACTTACCTTGGACCCAAGCTAGCCGCTACCGACCACCAGGTGCTGCCCAACCGCCACGAGGCCTATGTGCCGGCCGGCACCGACAACCTGTTTGAGCCTGCCCTGCGCGTGGTGCACACTGATGGCAACCCCTCGCTGGCGCTGGCATTTGCCGACGTGAAAACCAGCAAGCCGGCCGATGGCGTGACCACAACCACCATCCGCCTGCGCGACCCCAGATACCCGGTAGACGTGCAGCTGCACTTCACAGCTTACTACAAAGAGGACGTCATCAAAACCTGGACGGAAATCACGCACCGCGAAAACCAGCCGGTGGTGCTCACCAGCTACGCCTCGGCCATGCTGCACTTCGACGCCCGGCAGTACTGGCTAACCCAGTTCCACGGCGATTGGGCCGAGGAAGCCAAGCAGGTGGAAAGCCAGCTCACCAGTGGCATCAAGGTCATTGACACCAAGCTGGGCACCCGCGCCGGCTGGTACCAGACGCCGAGCTTCTTCCTGGGCCTCGACAAGCCCGCCGAGGAAACCACCGGCGACGTGCTGGCCGGTTCCCTGGCTTGGACCGGCAACTTCCGCCTGGCGTTTGAACTGGACAATCAGAACTCGCTGCGGATGTCGGCGGGCATCAACCCTTACGCCTCGGAGTATACGCTGCCGGCCAATCAGCCGTTCGTGACGCCGGAGTTCATCTTCACCTACAGCACCACCGGCAAGGGCCAGGCCTCGCGCAATCTGCACCGCTGGGCCCGCCGCCACGGCGGCACCCTCGACGGCACCCAGCCACGCCTCACGCTGCTCAACAACTGGGAAGCCACGTTTTTTGACTTCAACGAAGCCAAGCTCGACCGCCTGATGGGCGACGCCGCTAAGCTCGGTGTTGACCTATTCTTGCTCGACGACGGCTGGTTTGGCAACAAGTACCCGCGCAAGGACGACACCCAGGGCCTCGGCGACTGGCAAACCACCAAAAGCAAGCTGCCCAACGGCGTGGGCCATCTGGTGAAAACCGCTACCAAGCAAGGCATCAAATTCGGCATCTGGCTGGAGCCCGAAATGGTGAACCCCAAGAGCGAGCTGGCCGAAAAACATCCCGACTGGCTGCTCAAACTGCCCAACCGCCCCGACGACCTCTACCGCAACCAGCTGGTGCTGGACCTCAACAATCCCAAGGTGCAGGATTTCGTGTATCGCACCGTGGACGAGCAGCTCAGCCAAGGCGTGGCCTACGTGAAGTGGGACTGCAACCGCATGATTAGCAGCGGCTACTCACAGTACCTGGGCAAAGACCAGTCGCACCTCTACGTTGACTACGTGCGCGGCCTGTACAAAGTGCTCGAGCGCGTGCGCCAGAAGTACCCGCACCTGCCCATGATGCTCTGCTCCGGTGGCGGCGCCCGCGCCGAGTACGGGGGGCTGAAATACTTCACCGAATTCTGGGCCTCCGACAACACCGATGCCTTCGAGCGCATCTTCATTCAGTGGGGCTTCTCGCAATTTTTCCCCTCGAACACCATCGCCAGCCACGTCACCAACTGGAACCGCCAGCACACCCTGAAATTCCGCACCGACGTGGCCATGATGGGCAAGTTGGGCTATGACATCGAGGTGGAGAAAATGACCAGTGACGAGCTCAAATTCAGCCAGCAGGCCGTGAAGGAATACAAGCGCCTGAGCCCCATTATCTGGCAGGGCGACCTGTTCCGCCTGCGCTCGCCCTACGAGGGCAACCAAGCCTCGCTGCTGTACGTGGACGAAGCCCAGCGCCAGGCCGTGCTCTTCGGCTACAACCTGCACACCCGTTTCCTCGAAACCGTGCTGCCCGTAAAGCTCCAGGGCCTCGACCCTGCCAAACGCTACAAGCTCACGGAAATCAACCTCATGCCCGGCCAGAAGTCTGAGCTGGCTGCCAACGGCCAAACCTACTCCGGCGACTACCTGATGAAGGTCGGCGTGGTGCTGAGCGACCGCGAAGCCAAGCCCCTCACCAGCCACGTCTTTGAGTTGACGGCGGAGTAAGTTTTAAAAGGCTCCATGCAGCGCTCAGCGAAGCATCTCGCGTGAGGAACCTCACCCCCGGCCCCTCTCCCAAGGAGAGGGGAGCCACGGCACAAGCTTTAGCTCAATTCTTAAAAAAACAGAATGCCCCGGCTCAATTGAGCCGGGGCTTTTTACTTGCAGAATTTGTCAGGCTCCCCTCTCCGCAGGAGAGGGGCCGGGGGTGAGGTGCCTTTACTTCGCTGCCTTCACACCTTCCGTCGTCATCACCACACGCTTCATGGTGCCGTCCTTGTTGTAATACAGGTTGTCGATACACACCGAACGGCGGAAGCTGCCGCCGTCGGGGTTGATACTGCCGTTGTGGTAGATGAAGTACGACTGGCCTTTGAAGTCGATGATAGCCTGGTGGTTGGTGTTGGAATTGCCAGCTATTTCATTCAAAATTCCCTTGTATTCCCACGGCCCTTCGAGGCTGCGGCTCATGGCGTACACGATTTTCTCGGGGAATTGTGAGGCGTAGCTCAAGTAGTACCAGCCGTTGTGCTCATGCACCCACGGCGCTTCGGTAAACTGCGGCAATTTCACGGTTTGGATGGGGCCGTCGAGCTCGGTCATGTTCGGTTTGAGCTTGGCGTAGTAGCAGGTCACGTTGCCCCAAAAAAGGTACGCTTGGCCCTTGCTGTCGATGAAAACCGTTGGGTCGATGTCGTCCCACGGGTGCTTGTCGTCCGTGGTCATGTTGTTGGCAATGAGCGCCGAGCCGCGGGCGTCTTTGAATGGCCCGGTCGGGCTATCGGCCACGGCCACCCCAATGGACTTGCCCGGAATGGTGCCGTGCTCTACGGCCGCGTACCAGTAGAACTTGCCGTTGCGCGCAATCACCTGCGAGGCCCAGGCATCGCCCTTAGCCCAAGCAAAGTCCAACACCTTGAGCGGCACCGGGTGCTCGGTCCAGTTCACCATGTCCGTCGAGGAAAAGCACAACCACTCGTTCATAACGTAGCGCTCCTGACGGGCGGGGGCTTCGTCGTGGCCGGTGTAGAGGTACACCGTGCCCTTCTGCACCATGGCCGCGGGGTCGGCGGTGTACTTGCTTTTGATGATGGGGTTGCCGCCCACCGTCGCGCCCAGCGTAGCGGGGGCAGCCGGCACGGTTTGCGCCACCGCTGCCGATGCTGACAGGGCGAGGGCCAGCAAGCCGGGCAGCCGAAGGCCGAGTGCCGAGCGAATAGACAGTTTGTGAGTAATCTGAGGAGCCTGCATACGTTAGATTATCGATTGTGTAAATGGAGCTAAAAAAGGCGGCTGAGCATGAAGCCCGCCGCCTTTTTTCAATGGGATATTAAGCCAGTGGTAGCGCCGCCAGCATCGTTTTCAGCCCGGCTTCGGCGCCCTTGCCCAGGTGCACGCGCAGAGTGCGGCGGTGGTAGCTCTGCAGCGCCTCCAGGTCGCCCAGGGCCTGGGCATTCTTGAAGGTGCCGAAGGTGTAGGAGCGGCCGGGCAGCGCCAGGTCCTGCGGGTTGTCGTCGGTGAACTGCACGAACAGGCCCGTATCGGGGCCGCCTTTGTGGTACTGGCCGGTGCTGTGCAGGAAGCGCGGGCCGTAGCCCGAGGTGGTGGCAATGTGCAGGGCCTGCTGCACACGGCGGCGCAGCTCCTGGAGGCACTCGCTCACAGCCGGCGTCTCGGTCAGGTAGGCCTGCAGGCAGAGGAAGTCGCCGGGGCGGGCCTGGGCAAAAAACGCCTTCAGTACTTCAGCGGCGTTGCTGCCGCTCACGGTCGAGTAGTAGGTTACGCCGTTTTCGTTAGCCACGGGCTGGCTCTTTTCGGGCAGGCTGCCCTGGCTTTCCACCACCTTCATCAGGCCGTCGGTGGCGGTTTTGGCGGCCTGCACGTTGGGCTGGTCGAAGGGGTTGATGCCGAACACGGCGCTGGCTACGGCCGTGGCCACTTCCCAGCGGTAAAACTCCTGGCCCAGGTCCAGCGCGTCCTTCATCAGGATGGTGATGACCGGGTGGCCGGCCTGCTGCAATTGCTGCAGTCGGGCCGTGTTGTCGGCATCTGTCTGGCCCTCGTAGCCCACGTACACAAACACCCGGTCGTTGCCGTAGATGCTCACGTCGCCGAGCGGCTCACCAGCCACCGGCAGAATGCCTTTGCCTTCCTTGCCGGTGCTTTCGGCGATGAGTTGCTCCAGCCACAAACCCAGGTCAGCCAGGGAGTTGGGCACGACGAGCGTGAGCTTGTCGCGGCCCTGCTCAGCGAGTACGCCCAGTGCGGCGCCCAGCTCCAGGCCGGGGTTGGTTTCTACCGCACCATAAGCTCCGCAGGCGCGCATCATCAGAATGGCGCGCTCCAACAGCTCGCCGATGGGCAGGCCATACAGCGCGGCCGGCACCAGCCCGAAGTAGGAGAGGGCCGAAAAGCGCCCGCCTACTTCCGGGAAGTTCAGGAAGATGCGGCGGTAGCCGGCAGCCGTGGCGTCGGTCACGAACTTGGAGCCCGGGTCGGTGATGGCCACGAAGTTTTCGCCGGCTTTGTCGCCCTTCAGCTCCTTCAGTTTGGCGTAGAAATAGTCGCCGAAGGCCAGCGGCTCGGCCGTGGTGCCGGATTTACTGGCCACGATGAATAGCGTCTCGGCCAGCGGCACCGACGCTTCAATCTGGCGCACCGTGCCGGGGTCGGTGGTGTCGAGCACCGACATCGGCAGGCCGTTGGTGCCCTGCTCAAACGCGGCTTTGAACACGATGGGCGCCATGGTGCTGCCGCCCATGCCCATCACCACCACGTGCTTGAAGCCGGCGGCCTTTATCTCGTTTACAAACTGCTCAATTTCGGGCACGCGGCCCACCATCGTTTCGGCCACGCGCAGCCAGCCCATAAAGCTGCGGATGCTGTGCTGCCCGGCCTCGTCCTGCACCCAGAGGTCGGCCTTTTTGTCCCAGAAACCGTTGGTGAAATTCTTGTCGTTGAGCTCCTGAATCTTCGCATCCACGGCGGCCTGGTACTGGCCCAACTGCATGTCCTGTGCCACCACGGTCTGGGTCAGGGCTGCCGCGCGCTTCTTCTCAATCGACTCCATGAGCTTGCCGAAGGGCTCGTTGAATTTCTTGGCGCCGTCCACTTCCAGGAAGTTGGTTTGCTCTTCCAGGTTAATGCCCAGCTCGGGCAGGCGGCGCAGCACTTCGCGGGCCTTGTCGAGGCCTTCTTCGAGGCGTACGGCGGGTTTGCCGCGTTCGCGGAAAATGTCGAGCGTTTCCACGGGCACGGTGTTCACCGTTTTCGGGCCGATGAGGTTTTCGACGTACTTCAGGTCATCGTATTTCGGGTTTTTGTTGCCGGTGCTGGCCCACAGCAGGCGCTGGGTTTCGGCACCCTGGGCCTGCAGCGCCTCCCAGCGCGGGCCCGAGAAAATCTCCTTGTACATCTGGTAGGCCAGCTTGGCGCTGGCCAGGGCCACTTCGCCCACCAGGCTCTGCGCCAGGGCGCCTTTCTCGCCGCCTTCAGCCGCGATGCGCTCCAGCATGGGGTCAATCAGCACGTCGATGCGGCTTAGGAAGAAGCTGGCCACCGAGTCGATGCGGGCCAGGGGCAGGCCGGCTTGCGCGCGGTCTTCTAGGCCCGCCAAAAAGGCTTCCGTTACCAAACGGTAGCGCTCGAGCCCAAAAATCAGGGTCACGTTCACGTTCACGCCCTCGGCAATGAGGCGGCGGATGGCGGGCAGGCCTTCCAACGTGGCCGGCACTTTTATCATCACGTTGGGCCGGTCCACCGTTTTCCACAGGCGCAGGCCCTCCTCGATGGTGCCTTCCGTGTCATTCACCAGCGTGGGCGATACTTCTAGGCTCACGTAGCCGTCGCTGCTGGTGTGCTCGCGGTCGTAGAGCGGGCGAAACAGGTCGCAGGCCTGCTGCACGTCGGCCACGGCCAGGCTGGTGTAGATTTCGTCGGTCGTTTTGCCTTGCAGGGCCAGCGCCTTGATGGCCGAATCGTAGTCGGTGCTGTCGCCGATGGATTTGGCAAAAATGGCCGGGTTGGACGTTACGCCGCGCAGGGCTTCGTCGGTGATGCGGCGCTGCAACTTGCCGTCAATCAGGATGGGTCGACTGATAAAATCCAGCCAGAGGCTCTGGTCAAACTCGCGAATGGCAACGAGAGGGTTCATAGAATTTCAGTTGGTAAGTGCGCCAAAGGTCCGGAAAGAACCGGTTTGTTTTCAATTGCTATTGGTGGAATTGCCGTGTCGAAGGAAAAAAGCCCGTCATGCCGGGTGTAGCGGAGCATCTCGCTCGCGCCTTTTGTCATGCTGACGAAGGAAGCATCTTATCACGTTCGGGCGACTCGTTCAGCGGGGATAAGATGCTTCGCTGCGCTCTGCATGACAGGCGATTATCTATGATGCTATTGTGCCGCGGCTACGGCCGGCCAGCCCTCCTTGTCCCAGCTCAATTTTTCGATGCGCAGCTTGGGGCGGCCCCGGTCAGAGGCATCGTAGCCGTGAAAAACCAGGTAGTCCACGTTGTCGAAGCTGCACACGGCGTTGTGGCCCACGCCGTACCACTTGCTGTCGCCGGCCAGCACCACGGTGCCGCCGCCCTGGTCCAGCGCCACGCCGGCGCGGTCCACGTACGGGCCGGTGATGCCGGCGGCGCGGCCTACCATCATTTTGTAGGTGCTTTGGGGTCCGCGGCAGCAGTAGTCAAAGGAGGTGAAGAGGTAGTAAAAACCGCCTTTTTTGAAGATGAACGGGCCTTCGATGGCGCCGTCGCCGGGCAGCGAGTCGTTGAGCTTGGGGTCGCGCGAGCGGTGGGCGATGGTGCGCCACTGCTCGGGCTGGGCGGGCGCCGTGAGGTCGGGCCGCAGCTTCACGAGCTTGATGCCGTCCCAAAACGAGCCAAACGTAAGCCAGGGCGCGCCGGCCGCGTCGCGCGCCAGGTTGGGGTCGATGGCGTTCCACATGTCGCGCCCCGGCACCGACTGAATGACCCGGCCGTGGTCGACCCACTTGAAGTCGGGCGAGGCTGGGTCCAACGTTTTGTTGGTAGCCAGCCCGATGCACGAGGTGTTCTTGCCAAACGCCGATACCGAGTAAAACAGGCTGTACTGGCCGTTGGCAAAGGAAATGTCGGGAGCCCAGATATGCCCTTTAAAGCTGGGCACGGCGGCCACGGCCCAGGCCGGCGGTGCGGCAAACACCGGTTTCTCCGGCTTCCAGGTTTTGCGGTCGGCCGACGACCACACCGTGATGCCGTTGCCGGTGCAAAACAAATAATACGTGCCCTGTTGCCGAATCATGACCGGGTCGTGGGCCGGAATGGCTCCCGTAGCAGCGGGCGCGGTTTGGGCGGTGGCCCCGAGGCAGGTTAGCAGCAGCGCAAGTAGAAGCAGTTTGGGCATAGCCATGCGGTAAGGTGGATTAACGGTTGTGCAGCACCTGTCGGCGCCTTCAGTATTTATCAGCCAATCAAAGTTATATGCTTTCACAATCGTTTGTGTAAAATATTTTTTTAAATTGCTGTTTCTTTCGATGAAAAAATGGAAAAACGGGGGTTATAACACCAACAACCAGGCGCCGAGCCCAACCGCAGGAGCCGTTATTTTCCATTGGCTCAAGGGCCTGCGCAAAACCCGGCCAAAGGCCCCACGGCAGGCGAGCAACGCGAGTGCTTACTCCCCGGACCAGTAGCTTTACACGACTTTTTACCCTCTTCGCTCTGCAAAATGGCAGCACGCCGCAACCTTCCGAAACCAACCGACGCGGCCAGCAGCCCCGTTTCCATGGCCGATTTGGCCCGGGAACTGGGCGTGTCCATGACCACGATTTCGCGGGCGCTGAGCGACCACCACAGCATCGGGCCGGCCACCAAGCAGGCCGTGCTCAAGCTGGCCAAAAAGCTCAATTACCAGCCCAACCACTTGGCCGCGGCCCTGCGCAAGGGCAAGAGCAAGCTGCTGGGCGTCATCGTGCCGTACATCGAGGGGCGGTTTTTTGCCTCCGTGGTGCACGGCATCGAAACGGCCGCCAGCAAGGCCGGCTACAGCGTGATTATCTGCCAGTCGAGCGAGGACGTGGCCCAGGAGCGCAAAAACGTGGAAACGCTGCTGAGTGCGCAGGTGGCCGGCATTCTGGTGTCGGTGTCGCGCAACACGCTGGACTTCCGGCATTTTGAGAAGGTGCGCAAGCACGGCGTGCCGCTGGTGTTTTTCGACCGCATTCTGGAGGGCGACAACGTGAACGCCGTGGTGCTCAACGACCGGGGCGGGGCCAACCAGGCCACCCGGCACCTGCTGGAGCAGGGCTGCCGCCGGGTGGCGCACCTGGCCGGCCCGCTGCACCTGAACATCTACAAAAACCGCCGCCAGGGTTACCTCGACGCCCTGGAAAGCTTTGGCATCGCGCCCGACGAAAGCCTGATAATGGACTGCGACATGACCCTGGAGAGTGGCGCCGCCTGCATGGCCCAACTGCTGGAACTGCCCAACCCGCCCGACGCCGTGTTCTCGGCCGGCGACTCGGCCATCCTAGGGGCATTGCAGCTGCTGAAGAGCCGCGGGATTCGGGTGCCGCAGGACGTGGCCCTGGCCGGTTTCAGCAACGAGGCCCTGACCTCCGTGGCCGAGCCCATGCTCACCTCCGTGGACCAACGCTGCGAGGAAATGGGCCAAGCGGCTTTCCGGCTGTTTAAGGACCTGGTGGATGCCGAGGGAACGGCGTTTTCGCAGCGGCAGGTGGTGCTGCAGCCCCAGCTGTTTGTGCGGGCCTCGTCGCTGCGCACCGGCCCCGCCTAAGGAGTAAGTAAGCCTCATTCCCATGGTTAAAGGCGGCGGCCGGAAGCCCGGGCCGCTACTTCTTGCCCGCAGTAGCTATTGGCTGCTGCGAGGCGCTACTTTTGCCTTCATGTCTGCTACGCCCAACCAGCCCACCATCGTGTTTCTCCACGGCTTTGCCGAAAGCCGGGAGGTGTGGTCCGATTTCACTCGCTCCTTTCCCGATGGCTACCGGCTGCTCGCGCCCAACCTGCCCGGCCACGGCACCAACCTGGCGCCCGTGCCCGACTTCTCGATGGAGGCCCAGGCCCGCTACGTTATCGATTACCTCAACCAGAAAGGCTGCTCCGAACCCGTGCTGCTGGTGTGCCACAGCATGGGCGGCTACGTGGCCCTGGCCCTGGCCGAGCGCTGGCCCCAGCGCGTGGCCGGCCTGGCCCTCATCAACTCTTCGGCCCTGGCCGATACCGACGAGAAGCGCCAGAACCGCGAGAAGAACATCGGCTTCGTCGAAAAATATGGCGTGGCCAAGTTCATGGAATCCTTTGTGCGCCCGCTCTTTGCGCCCTCCAACCGCGACAAGCTGACCGATGCCCGCGCGCTGCTGGAAGAAATTGGCAAGGTCACGCCGCCCACCACCATCACCGGGGCGCTGCGCGGCATGGCCGCCCGCCCCGACCGCACGGCCGTGCTCAGCATCGCCCAATTCCCGGTGCTGATGGTAGCGGGCAAGCACGACGTCGCGGTGCACTTCGAAGACGCCGTGCGCCAGGCCGCGCTGCCCGCCGAGGGCCACGCGCTGTTTCTGGAATGCAGCGGGCACCAAGCGTATCTGGAGCAGCCGGAGCAGACCCGCCGGAGCGTATTGGCACTGGCGGCGGCCGTGTTTGGGAAGTAACACCGCAGTCAGCCCAACAAATTGGGAAATTGAGTCGTCGAAATGAGCGGCTACGTAGAAGCCGTTTTCAGCCGGTTGGCTCAAGAAAACCCTTTATTTGAATTGCCGACAAAGGGAATTGGCAAGTAGCTGGCACGCATCGGTTATTGGGCTGTAAGGCGCTGCTTTCCTGTAATCAGGAGTTGATTTTTAAGAGACGCGCGCTGCCCAGCTGATAAACGATAGCGCCAGCCGGCGCGTATGGCGGTGCCTATGAGCACTACATCCCGGCCGGTAGTGGTTTTTCTGCACGGCTACCTCGAGAGTCCGGCCATCTGGGCCGAATTCATCGGCGAACATTTCGCCGACTGCCACGTGCTGACGCCCGCCTTGCCGGGCTACGATGGCCAGGACACACCCGAAGAAGCTTACTCCCTGGAAGCCGCCGCCGATGCCGTGCGCGCCGCGCTGGAAGGGGCCGGGGCCGGGCACGCCGTACTGGTGGGCCATAGCATGGGCGGCTACGTGGCCCTGGCCTTTGCCGAAAAATATCCCGGCCTGGTTGCCGGCCTCGGCCTGTTTCACTCCTCATCCCTGCCCGACACCGACCAGGACCGGGAACGCCGCGGCCGCAATCGCGCTTTTATTGAGGAGCACGGCGTGGCCGCCTTCGCCGAAGAGTTTTTGCAGCCCCAGTTTGCTGCCGAGCACCGCGAATCGATGGCCCACCACTTGGCCCAACTCAAGACCCTGGCTGCGGCGGTGCCCCAGGCCGTGGCCTTGGCGGGGCTGGAGGCCATGGGCCAGCGCCCCGACCGCCGCCCGGTGCTCGAAAAGGCCACCTATCCGGTGCTGTTTATCGCCGGGAAGGAAGACAAAGCCGTGCCACCCGAAAAAACGCACGAGGAAAGCCTGCTGCCCGACCACAGCACCGTGCTCTGGCTGGCCAACGTGGGCCACCTCGGCTTTGTGGAGCGGCCCGCCGATACCCGCCGGGCCGTGCGCCAGCTGGTGCAAGCGGCGTTCGACTAGTGAGCGTAGCCGCGGGGCTGCTACGCTCCGCCGCGCATCATCATTTTGAAGGTGAGGGGCACCACGTAGAATACGCGCACCGGCCGGCCTTGCAGCATGGCTGGTTTGGTAGCCGCGGGCAGTGTTTTCAGGGCCCGTAGTACTTCGTTGTCAAGCGCATCGCCGGCCGTGCCCACTATTTCGGTGTGCTCGATTGCGCCCGTTTCGGCTACCTCGAAGTAAGCGTATACCACGCCCTGCTGGCCTTGGCGCAAGGCCGCCGCGGGGTAGCGGGTGCTTCGTTGAATATAGTGCTGCAGGCTGTGCGAGGAGTAGTCCAGGGCCGAAAGCGTCTGGGAAACCGGTACCAGCGCGACGGCATCGGGAAACACCGGGTTGGTGTCGGCATACGCGTAGGGGAGGCTGGCCAGGGGCCGGCTAACATCCAGCGGCAGGAAGATTTTGGGTTCGGCGGTGGCCTTGGGGTCGGGGGTGCCGGGGGCCCAGTTGGGCATCTTGGCCTGCAGTGGGCCAAGGGCCGCGGTGCCTGCTTTGATAAGCGGCGCTTTAAACGGCCTGGGCGGAGGCAGGAGCTTGAAATTCTGGGGCTGCTGGCCCCCTTTTAGCTCAAACTGCGCCACCAGCTGCCTATCGGAAGCCGGTGCAGCCAGCCGGGTGCTGCGGTAAACGAAGGTCCGCAAAGAATCGGGGCCACCCGGGAAGCGCGGACCATCGTACGCGGCCGATGGCACCGCATCCTGGGCCGAAACGGTGGAGGCTGCCGCCAGAAGCAGCGCACTCATGGTAAAAAGTCTGGTAAACAGCTTTTTCATTAGGGTAGATAATGAGGGTTAGCTCCGCAAGCTAGCATATAATGGTATACAAAAATGCCCGGCCTCCGTGAGGAGAAGGCCGGGCTAGATACCGCTCAATAGAGAGGGATGCCTTTACGTAGCGCCGTGCGGCCGGGCGCCCGCTTCGGGCATGGTGCGGCCGTGGCCGGCATCCTGCGTTTGGCCAGCCCAATCGGTGAGGAAATACACCACCAGCGTAACCAAGCCAATGGCGATGAACAGGTTGCGGGCCGTTGGGCTGTCATCGGCAAAGCCAAACAGCCAGGGCGAGGCCAGAAATACCAGGCCGCTGACCAGCTCCAGCTTGCCGTGCACCGGAAACGGGATGACACGCAGCAGCCCCAGCGGCATGCTCGTAAGCAGCGATAAGACGAGGTAGCCGCCCGCCAGCACGTAGCAAACGGTGGCGTAGGCGCCGTGCAGGTTGAACAAGGACGGCGCCAGGGCAAAAAAGGCGCAGGTGGCATAATCGAGCACGCCGTGCACCTTGGGCGAAATGGGCTTCATAGCAGGCAATAATCAAACGGGTAGAACATGCCTTCGTTTACGACCTGCCCGTGCCAAACGATATGCCTGAGCTACAAATAAAGGCCTTTCTGCCTTCCCTGCCTGCCTTATACCAGCCCGCTCAGCCGGCCGAAACCGGTACCCAGGATGGCCGCGTCGTCGGCCCCGAGCCAGTCTTTGAGCAGGGTGGCGTAGATGCTGCGAAAATCCACTTGGTGACGCAGGTCGCCCTGGTCGAGGTTGGCCAAATCCGGGGCATCGTTGAGCACGCCTTTTTTCTGGAGAGCGCCGCCCAGCAAAAACACGTTGTTGGCGGTGCCGTGGTCGGTGCCGTTGCTGGCATTCTGGCCCACGCGCCGGCCAAATTCCGAGAACACCAGCACCACGGTGTTGGCCCACTGGTTGTGCTGTTTCAAGTCATCGGCCAGGGCCGCGAGGCCGTCGCCGAGGTCGGTGAACAGGCGCTGCTGCTCGTGCTGCCGCACGTGGGTGTCGAAGCCGGATAAGGCCAGGTAATACACCCGCGACTCCACGCCGGAGTTAATCAGCTCGGCCGTGGTCTTCAGGTTTTTGCCGAAATCAGAGTTCGGGTAAGCCACGCCGGACTTGTAGATTTTCGACTTCTCGTACAGATAGTCGGCCGAGGAAGCGGTTTCGGCCAGGGTCTTGTAGAGGTAATCTACCTGCTCTTGGTGCACCGGCGTGGTTTCCTGGCTCACCTTGGCCAGCAAGCGGTTCTGTTTGAGCTGATGGAATTTGCCGGGGTTCTTCAGGGCCAGGCCCTTGCGCTGGCTGCCTTTTAGGGCCAAGCTCAGGGTGTCGTCTACTTCCAGGGCGTTGTAGGGGCGCTGGCAGTCGGGGCAATTCGAGTCGAGGTAGCGGCCAAGCCAGCCGGTACTCACCACCTGGTCGGCACTCGAGCCGCTCTGCCAGATGTCCATGGAGCGGAAGTGCGACCGGTCGGGGTTGGGGTAGCCTACCGAGTTGAGCACGGCCAGGTGGCCCTGGTCGTAGAGTCCCTTCAGGCCCTTTAGCGCCGGGTGCAGGCCCAGGTCCTTCTCCATCGCCAGAATTCCCTCGGTTTCCTTAATGCCGAGCGTGGGCCGGGCCTTATAGTACAAATCGTTCCGGAAAGGAATGACAGTGTTCAGGCCGTCATTGCCCCCGCTGAGCTGCACTACAATGAGGCGCCGCGCACCAGGCGCATCGCTCAGTTGAGCTAAGCCCGGCCCCCGGTCGAGTGCGTGCAAAAACTTGGGCACCAGCAACAAGGAGCTGGCCAGGGCAGAGGTGCGGAGGAAGTCGCGGCGGGTGGATGCCATAATTGATATGATAGCGATAAGACGATTGAATGAACTTCAGACTCCCCTCCTTACCAAGGAGGGGATGCTGGCGCGAAGCGGCAGCTGGGGTGGTTGTGGGCGTAGAACAGCTCGCGTGTTAATCGTTCGGGTATCGTGCAACGAATCCAACCACCCCCGTCCGAACCTTCGGTTCGAACATCCCCTCCTTAGCTAAGGAGGGGAGTTGTTTACTTACGCCAATTGGTATTCGGGCAGGCTCAACAGGCTCACAAGCGTGGCGCGCAGGGCCTGCGCGGGCTCCTTTTGCTGCGCGGCTTGCTGCACCAACTGCAGGTTTTCAGGGCGAATGGCGGTTTGCAGCAGAAAGGCGCTCAGCTTCGCGGGCTGCTGCGGGGCGGGCGTGGCCCCGAGCAGCTGCTGCAGCGGCGCCAGGGGCAGGTGGGCGCCCGCACCGGGCCGCACGGTGCGCTCGGCCTTGCTGAGGTTGGGCGCGATGTCGTTTTCATCCTGCTTGAGCGCCACGGCAAACTCGGCGTTTTTGAACAGGATGGCCGGCAGCTGCAGGCGCAGCAGCAGCGACGATGAATCTATCCAGTTGCGGCCGCCGGGCCAGCCCGCCACATTGGGCGGCTGAAACAAGGTTTGGCCCAGGGCTTTCTGGTAGCCCAGCAGCGGCCAGTCCTTGTCGATTTGCACGCTTAGCGTGCGGCGGATGCCCGCCAGCAGCTCCACCGGCGACTTGATGTGCGTGCCCACATTGGCCGGCTCATAAAACCAGTCGGCCGAAAACAGTCGCTCCATCAGGTCAGCAATGTCGTAACCACTCTTGCAGAAGGCGTTAGCTAGGGGCTCGATGTGGGCCGGGTTGGGCACGTCGTTCACAAAGAAGCGGTAGACTTTGGTGACCAAAAACGTAGCGGCTGCCGGCTGCTTTAGGATGAGCTGCAGCACGTCTTCGCCGGTGAGGTTGCCGGTGGTGCCCAGGAAGGTTTTGGCGCCGGCGTCGTGCTCACGCTCCCGAAATTTGAAGTTGCCCTCGTAGTCGTAGCCCCAGCCGGTGAAGGCGCGGGCGGCTTCTTTCACGTCCTGCTCGGTGTAGTGACCGCGGCCTAGGGTAAAGAGCTCCATCACTTCGCGGGCGAAGTTTTCGTTGGGGTGCTGCTTGCGGTTCTGCTGGTTGTTGAGGAACTGCAGCATGGCCGGCTCCTGGCTCACAGCCAGCAGCAGGTCCGGGAATTTGCCCAGCGCGTGGCGGCGCGTGGTGTTGTGCAGGCTGAGGGCGGCGTTGGGCTGGCGCACGCGGCAGGCAAAGTGCCCGTGCCAGAACAGCGTCATTTTCTCGCGCAGCTGCGCCGGCGAAGTGGCCATGCGGTCCATCCAGGCCGTGGTCAAGTTCTCGAAGGCATCGCGGATGCCCAGGTTCTGCATTTTGCGCTGTTCGGGGGTGAGGTCGGCGCGGCGCAGGCGGGGCACGCCGGCCGCGATGCCACCGCCACGCAGCGCCGAGCGCGGCGGCAGGGGCGCCAGCGGCTGGTCGGGCGGGGTGGTGACGGTGCCGTCCGGCACTGGTTTTTTGGCCATCGTGGGTTCGGCCATCACCATGCCCTGGGGCTCGGTGTAGCTCAGGCCGGGGCCGGTCAGCGGCTCGTACTTCTCCGAATCGTGCAGCAGCTGCCGCAGGGCTTTGCGGGGGCTGAGGCCAGCGGCCAGCTCCTGCGGCCGCGGCCCAAACCCGGCCCGCCAGTAAAGATGCTGAAGTTGCAGCGTGCTGTTCATGCCTTCTGAGATGCGAAACAGACGCGGGGGTTTAACGCGCTGTCATTGCGAGGAGGCACGTGACCGTCATGCTGAGGCCTTTTGTCATGCAGAGCGCAGCGAAGCATCTTATCACCGCGGAACGATTGGTTCGAACGTGAGAAGATGCTTCGCTGCGCTCTGCATGACAGTCGATTTTAATTGCTGCTCCATGCCAGATGCCACGTCCTACGGCCTCGCAAAGACAGCTGCGTCTAAAATCTTGCGCCAAGCACTACAGTCTTCTTGTACTCGCGCTTCTCACCGCTGCTGGCCTTGAACAGCTCAACCAGCAAAATATAGTAGCCCACGGCGGCTTTGTGGCCGTGGTCATCGAGGCCGTCCCATTGCAGAAAGCCGGTTGTGGGCAGGGTTTCGTTGCGCACGAGGCGGCGCGTGAGGCGCCCCAGGGCATCGTATACCGTTACGGAGGCGGCGTAGCCGGGCTGGTCGAGGTGGTAGGTGAGGGTGGCGAAATCCTGCTGGCCATCGTCGTCGGGGGTAAAGACTTCGGGTTCTACGGTGAGCTCCTGGTTGCCGCCGGGCGTGTCCTGGGCTTGCGAGTTGGGCCGGCCGGGCGTGGCATAGCCCACGGCCCCAGCCGCCGAATGGAAGTTGCTGCCCAGGCTGGGCCCACTGGCCCGGATGCGCTCCAATGACACGCCTTCTTGAGAAGCCAGCAAACTCAGGTGCAGGTTTTTATTGTAAGCAAATCGGTCGATTTCCTGGCCGCGGCTGTCGAACAGCAAGGCTGTGCCTGCGTCCGGGAAGGTGGGCAGGCTGGCCAGCTGTACCAGGTTGGCAGCGTCGCTGCCCGTTGGATATTGTGCTTGCAGAATGCTGCTGCTTGTGCTGAAGGCCAGCAGCTGCCCGGGGGCCACCAGGAGCGGGCCGGTGCTGAGCACATCGGCGTCGACGCTGCCGTCGGGTTTGAGATTGCCAATCTGCCAGCCTTGCAGGTCGATGAATTTGTTGCTGCGATTCAGGATTTCCACAAACCGGACGCCGCCCACGCGCGGGTTGAATAGCAGCTCGTTCAGCACTACGTCGCCGGTCACGGCCGCTTCGGGCAGGGCAAGCGGAGCCGACTGCAATGGGCCACTGGCATTGCCGGCACAGTCGGTGGCCAGCTGCACGGCCAGTGTGGTAGGGCGGCTGGGCTGCAGCGGCGCGCTCAGCGTGAGGTCCACCTGCCGGAAATCAGGCCCCAGGGGCGCGGCCCGTACAATGGTTGGGCTGGGTGCAGCCAGCGAATAGCGGCCCATAATGGCGGCTGTGATGCTGTCCAGCTTTTCCGAGAAATACGCCCGTACGGTGGTGGGCGTGAGCGCCACGGCGCGCAGCAGGGCCGGGGCGACGGCATCGGGGTGGGCGGCGCGCACGGAATTGAGCCGGCCGGGCGTGCCGCCGCTGGCGTCGGTGCTAGCGGTCCAGTTGTCGGCGCCGGCGCAGTAGTTGCTGGCGTCTATCATTTCCAGGCTCCAGCCACCGTCTTTTTTGCGGGCGTCGCGGTACCAGCTATCAGCATACGTAACTTCAAACAGCGTGCGGCCGTCGCGTCCGCGCAGTACCAGTTGGTCGCCGCTGTTGTTGAGCGCGGGGAAGTTGGTGAGGCCGTAGACTTTGCCGTAGCTGGCAAATTGCGGCGTGCGGGTGCTGCCGCACACCACGGCGTACTGGCCGGGCAGCAGCCGGGCGGTATCGGGAAAGATAGCCACGGTGACGGTACCGCCTTTGCCCAGCCGCACGCCGCCCAGGCTCAGGGTTTTGGTGGCGCTGCGGTTGTAAATTTCCAGGTACTCAGACAGCGGCAGGCCCACCTGCGGCGTTTCATCGGCAAATATTTCACTGATAACCAAGTCGCCCACCTGTGGCGCTACCGGCGGGCCAACAAATGCGGCCGTGAGCGGGCCAGCGGCCACATTGCCGTAGAGGTCGGCCACGTTGCGGACTTCGATAACATTGGAAGGCGCGAAATCGGCGCCGAAGGTGAGGCGCACCACGGCCGGGTTGTTGGGCAGAACTATGGCCGCTGTGGGCACGGCGCCGCTTTGCAGGCGGTAGTTGGCCGGGGTGGTGGCGCTGGCTGGGGCCACGGCTTCGTTGAAGGCGACATCGAGCCGGCGCGAATCCAGGGGTACGGCCCGCAGCAGGAGCGGCGCGGTGGCATCGGTCACGGCAAAATCGTCGAAGTAGAAGTTGCGGTTGTTGGCCGCGGAGTAGAGCAGCGACACACCGAACGCTACGCTGCGCTGATAGGTGGCGTCGGTGGGCTGGGCGGCCTCGGCCACGAAGGTGCGGCCGCCGGTGAGGTCGCGCTCCAGGGTCCAGCGGTTGGCCGGGCTGCGGGTCACGCGCACGCGCACCAGGTTGTTGTTAGTGCTGGCCAGGGTGCCGTTGAGGCCGTCGATGACCGGCACGGCGGCGCGGGTCGAGTCTTTCCGGAACAGGCTCACTTCGTCGTCGCTGCCGCCGAGGCGCACGAAGTAGCCCGTGTTGCTGGGGTTCTTCAGGTCACTTTGGGAGGCCATGAGCCATACATCGGCGAGGTTGCCGGAGCTGGTGGCCAGCCGCAGATTGGCCCAAAACTCCCACACTGTGCCGGTACTGGCCCGGCTGGGCGTGCTGAGCTGAATCTGGGAGCCGGTTACGGCCGGGCCGTTGCTTTGCAACTGCTGGGCGGTAACCTGAAAACTGGTGGCGTCGCCGGTCCAAGCGGGGTTGGCGGTGAAATTGCTATCGGCGAAGTCGTCGCGCAGCTGGGCCTTTGCCAGGCCAGGCAAAAGCAGGAGTGATAGGAAAAGGTATTTCAAACGACGGGGTAGAAAAAGGAAAGAGCAAGGGCCTGGGCACGGCAGCCGGGGCGGCAAAGGATGCCTCTATCGCCTGCCTATTTGCGGGTTAGGCAACCCGGTAGGGGAGCAAAAGCTGCGAGCGGGGCACCGAAAGTAGCCCAATTATGGCGACATTTGTACTTCTGCGCCCGGCTGTGGCGTTGGCTTTTATCTTTTTGGATATTCTATGAAACTCGCAATTGTGGGTGCCACCGGCCTGGTTGGCACCGAGCTGCTGAAAGTGCTGGCCGAGCGCCAGTTTCCCCTTACTGAACTATTGCCCGTGGCTTCGGCCAAATCGGTGGGCCAGTTGGTTGAATTTTTGGGCAAAAAATTCCCCGTGGTGAGCATGGATGACGCCATTGCGGCCCGGCCCGACATCGCCATTTTCTCGGCGGGCGGCTCGGTGAGCAAGGAGCATGCCCCGCGCTTTGCCGCCGTGGGCACCACCGTTATCGACAACTCCTCGGCCTGGCGCATGGACCCCACCAAGAAGCTGGTGGTGCCCGAGCTGAACGCCGACACCCTCACGGCCGACGACAAAATCATTGCCAATCCCAACTGCTCCACCATTCAGTTGGTGGTGGCCCTCAACGAGCTACACAAGGCCTACAAGGTGCAGCGCATTGTGGTGAGCACCTACCAGAGCGTGACCGGCACCGGCAAAAAAGCCGTGGATCAGCTCATGGAGGAGCGCGCCGGCCAAACCGCCAGCAACCCCGCCTACCCGCACCCCATCGACCTGAACGTGCTGCCCCACATCGACGTGTTTGAGCCCAATGGCTACACCAAGGAGGAGCTGAAGATGGTGAACGAGACCAAGAAAATTATGGGCGACGACAACATCCGCGTGACGGCCACCTGCGTGCGCATCCCCGTGATGGGCGGCCACTCCGAGGCCGTGAACGTGGAGTTTGAAAAGGAGTTTGACCTGGCCGAGGTGCGCGAAATCCTGGCCCGCACGCCCGGCGTGGAAGTAGTGGACGACCCCAGCCAGAACCAATACCCCATGCCCAAAGACAGCCACGGCAAAGACGCCGTGCTGGTGGGCCGCCTGCGCCGCGACGAAACCCAGCCCCGCACCCTCAACATGTGGGTAGTGGCCGACAACCTGCGCAAAGGCGCCGCCACCAACGCCGTGCAAATTGCCGAGTACCTAGTAGGAAAGCTGGAGCCGGTGAGCTGATTTTTTGGGGCGAAACTAGTCGAAACGTTTTCATAGAACGTCATGCTGAGCGCAGCCGAAGCATCTCTACTGCGTAAGTAATCCTTGTGATTGGTTTACTACTCGGGTAGAGATGTTTCGGCTACGCTCAGCATGACGCTCTTTCTTTGCGGACTATTTTCAAGCGCTAGGCATGCGGTGGCTACTGAGTATTTGGTTGGTGCTAATGTCCTCCGCTGCCTGGGCGCAAGGGCCCGTGGTGCTGCGCGGCCGGGTGCTGGATGCCGAAACCCATCAGCCCATTCCCAACGCGCAGGTGGGGGTGGCCGGCAACCGCATCGGCACGAGCACGAACGAGGAAGGACGCTTTGCGCTGAGCATTCCGGCCCAATACCAGCAGGAGCAACTGGAAGTGGCGCTGTTGGGCTACCGCAAATTCAGCCAGGCGCTACCGCCGCTGCCCGGCCCGGAGCTGCACATTGAGCTGCGACTCAGCCCGGCCGCGCTGGGCGAGGTGCAGGTCACGGCGTCGGTGGTGGGCATTGTGCGGGAAGCCGTGGCGCGCATTCCGCGCAACTACCCCACGCGGCCCACCCGCCTCACGGGCTTCTACCGCGAGTCCGACAACGACCCGGCCGGCCGGCCGCGCTACCTCGTCGAGGGCTTGCTCACGGTGTTTAAGGCGCCCTACCAGCAGCGGGCCGACGACGGCGACGTGCAGATTCAGCAGTCGCGCAAGGTGGACCTGCGGCCGCACGCGCCGGTGCAGATAGACTGGGCCGGGGGGCCGTTTATCGCGCACCGTGCTGATTTTGTGCACCGCCGCGCGCAGTTCATCGACCCGGCCCACTTCCGCGACTACGACTACCGCCTCGCGCCCGGCAGCACCTACGCCGACCGGCCGGTGTACGTCGTCACCTTCGCGCCGAAGCCCGGCAACCGCCGCGCCGATTTTGCCGGCCGCATGTACATCGACCAGGACAGCTACACCTTTCTGGGGGCCGAGTGGCACTACACGCCCGCCGGCCTGCGTGTCGGCATTCACCGGGCCGATGCCCGGGCCCTGCGCGTGGCCTACCAGCCCTACGCCGGGCGCTGGCATTTGAAAACCGTGTGGTGGCAAACCCGCTACCGCCCGCCGGTGGGCGAGCCGCTCCAGTACTTCGGCGAATTCCTGACTACGGCCATTGACACGGCCCAGGCCCCGCGGCCCCCCTACCTGGAGCGGGCGCAGTACTACGACGTGTTCCTGAACAACGCCGTGCCCTACGACTCGGCGTTCTGGCAAAGCCACACCACCCTGCTGCCACCTGAGGCCGTGCAGCAAGCCCTGCTCGACCAGCAGCGCCAGCAACGGGCCGATTCGTTGTTTCGCCACCCCGCCGCCGTGCCGGCCGCGGCCGCCCAGGCGCCCGCACGGCCCGCCATGCAGTGGCTCAGCCGCATTCGGTATGGGGCTTCGGCAGGGGCGTGGCCACTGGCGGTGCCCGCTGCGGGCCTGGGCCTGAGCTTTGCCCCGGCCGGCTCCAGCTTTCGGGCCCAAGCCACCACCAACGTAGCAGCGCAGGCCCTCACCGGCTGGTGGAGCGCGGAATATCAGTTTGATGTAACGCCCGCATTGGCCGTGCGCCTGGCCACGCGGCACGTGTTCCGGCAGTTCGCCGGTGAGGGCTGGGAAGCCGGCCTGAGCTACGAGCACAACCTCAACCCCCGCCACCGGCCCCTATACGGCCGCGCGGGCCTTTCTTACACGCGCCAAACCGTAGCCCGCACTTTGGGTAGTTTTGATAATGCTACCGGTGGCGTTTCCGTGGCCGGTACCACCCTCACGGCCCACGAGTTGAGCTTGCAGGTGCAGTCCGTGGCCGATGCCCTCCAGCCCAAGTTGGGCCTGGGCCTGGAGTTGAGCCACAAAATTGAGCTGGTGGCCGACCTGGGCTACTTGTGGCCACTCCGCAACCGCACCCAACTGCAAGTGAACGAGGAAAGCGGCTTCTTTCTAACCCGTAGCTCCGCCGCCATCACCTTGCCCAGCCCCGATGTAAGCCTGCAAGTAAACGAGCAGCTGACCTCTGCCGTACCCTGGCAGCCCAACCGCTGGCTGTTCAACTTCGGACTGCTCTACCGGTTGCGTTAGCAGTTGTCAGTTGCAGGTTCTTGATGGACAGCGTACATCACGATGTAGAGACGCGACACTTCGCGTCTCCGGGACTGCGCCATGTGGGGCTCGTTAAGCCGTCATCGTTCAACGTCGAGACGCGAAGTGTCGCATCTCTACAGCGAGCTGCGTAAGGAAGTAACAATTGGTATTTTAACCTGCGTCTATGGCCAGTAGATCCCAGAAGTTACCCGCCACCTTTTTTCAGAGGCCTGATGTGCTGCGTATTGCCCAAGACTTATTGGGCAAGCACTTATACACCAACATTGACGGCGTGGTCACGGCCGGCCGTATTGTCGAAACCGAAGCTTACCGGCACGAAGGCGACCACTCGCTGACGCTGCACCTACAGCGCAAGCGACTGCAAGCCCAAGGCCTGCACGTACCCGGCGGCCACGCCTATATCTACACCGTTTACAACCGCTACGCGCTGTTCAACATCGCCACCCACGATGCTACGCACCCCGATGCGGTGCTGATTCGTGCCGTGGAGCCCGCTATCGGCATTCCTGAAATGCTGCGACGGCGCGGCCTGCCCACCGCCAAGCGCGCCCTCACCGCCGGCCCCGGCGTGCTGAGCCAAGCCCTGGGCATCACCACGGCGCTCACCGGCCTGGCCGTTACCGGCGAGGTGCTCTGGTTCGAAGACCACGGCGAGGAAGTAGCCCCAGCCCATATAATAGCCAGCGCCCGGGTTGGGCTGGAATACGCCGGCCCGGAAGCGGCGGAGCTGCCGTGGCGCTTCCGGCTGCGCAACAGCCAGTGGACCAGCCCGGCGAAATAACCGCTAGCTCTGTTCAGGGGCGGGGTAGGGGTTGGGGTGCTTGATTTCAAGCCAGCGCTCGGGGCGGTCGATGGGCTCGTAGCCGAAACGTTGGTAGAGCGTGTGGGCGTCGAAGGTGGCGAGCAGGTGGCGGCGCAGGTTTTGCAGGTCGGGATGGGTCAGCATTTGGCCCACCATCCATTTAGAAAGGCCCAGGCCCCGGAACTCGGGCAGCACGAATACGTCGCAAAGCCAGGCAAACGTAGCCTTGTCCGTTACCACACGGCAAAAGGCGGCGAGGCGGCCATCGGGCGCATACACGCCGAAATTGAGGGAGTTGGCAATGGCGCGCTCCAGGGTGTCGAGGGGCATGTGCCGGCCCCAGTACGACTCCACGCTCAGCCAGTGGTGAACGGCGGCGATGTCGAGCCGGGCGAGCTCGGTGCTGAGCACGTAGCCGGAAGGGTGGGTTGCGGTGAAGATGGCAGACATGAGCAGGGGATATGATGAATGCGCCCGCAAGCTACAAAAACAGCCCGCGGCCGGCCCGGTAGCATCCGAACGGTTTGGGGTTTCGTTTGTTGATTCATCAGAGCAAGTTTCTCGGGATTAACCTTTTGCCTATTGCCATGAAATTTCTACGCAACGCATTGCTGGCCTTTTGGGCCGTGGGGCTGCCGCTCACGGCGTGCGCCCAGGCCCCGGCCCTGACCACCTTCCCGGTGGGCGCGACCACCGTCACTGCCTCGGCCCTGGTCACGAACCTGAGCACCGTCTGGGAGCTGGTGTGGGGGCCGGACAATTTCATCTGGATGACCGAGCGTGGCGGCCGCATCAGCCGCGTGGACCCGGCCACCGGCCAGGTGCTGCCGCTGCTCACCGTATCCGACGTGACCGAAACCGGCGAGAGCGGCCTGCTGGGCCTGGCCGTGACGGAGCCCTTCCCGGCGGCCGTGCCACAGGCCGCTACCTACTGGGTGTTTGTGGTGTACAACTACACGGACCAAGGCGTGCTGAAGGAAAAGCTGGTGCGCTACACCTACACCAGCAGCGGGGGACTGGGCAGTCCGCAGGTGCTGCTCGGCAACATCACGGCCACCACTACGCACAGCGGCTCCCGCCTGCTCGTGCTGCCCGACCACACCCTGCTCATGACCACCGGCGACGCACAGCAAACGTCGGAAGCCCAGAACCCGGCCTCGCTCAACGGTAAAATCCTCCGGCTCAACTTCGACGGCACCATCCCGGCCAATAACCCCATCGCCGGCAACCGCCTCTATACCCTGGGCCACCGCAACCCGCAGGGCCTGGTGCAGCTGCCCGATGGCCGCATCTACAGCTCGGAGCATGGCCCCAGCAACGACGACGAAATCAACAAGATTGAGGTGGGCCGCAACTACGGCTGGCCCAACGTGGAGGGCAACTGCAACCTGCCCGCCGAGCTGACCTTTTGTAGCGCCAACAACGTGCGCGAGCCCCTCACCACCTGGACGCCCACCATTGCCCCGGCCGGCCTCACGTACTACGACCACCCCGCCATTCCCGGCTGGCGCGGCAGCCTGCTGCTGGCCGTGCTCAAAAACAGCAAGCTCACCCAGCTGACCCTTGATGCCACCGGCAACGCCATCACTAACCGCACCGATTTCCTGTCCGGCTTTGGCCGGCTGCGCGCCATCTGCGTGTCGCCGCAGGGCCGGGTGTACATCGGCACCAGCAACCGCGACGGCCGCGGCAGCCCTGCCGCCACCGACGACCGGATTCTGGTGCTCGAAAACCGGGCGTACGTGGCCACCGCCACCCGGCCCACCGCCTCAGGCTTTGCCTTCGAGCTGTTCCCCAACCCGGCCCGCCGCCAGGCCACCGTGCAGCTGCCCGGCCCCACCACCCGCCTCACCGTGCGCGACCTGCTGGGCCGCACCCTGCTCACGTTTCGGCCCACCGGCCCCGTGGCCACGCTGGAGCTGGCCACGCTGCGCCCCGGCAGCTACCTGGTGCAGGCCGACGGCCCCGCGGGCAGCCTCACCCGCAAGCTGGTGGTAGAGTAGCCCAATTTTCAGCTCAACGCGCTACAGGTGGTGGCGCTCGTTTTTCACGGCATTGCGCAGGTTCCATTCTACTTCGTGTCGGAACGGGTGCTGGCGCACGGGGCAGTCGGGCATGAGGCACAGCGAGCACGCCGCAAACGTGCAGGGGTCGGCGTGGACGAACATTTCCACCTCCACATCGAAGCGCGACCGGATGAGCTCCTCAATGTCGTGCACTTGGGTGTGCACCTGCTCCAGGGTGAAGTAGTAGGGCATCTGCATGTGGCAGTCGATGTGCAGGTTGGAGCCGTAGCGCTGCACGCGCAGGTTGTGCACGTCAATCCAGGACGTCCGGCGCTGGGCCTGCAGCTCGGCAATCACCTCGGCCACCGTGGCGGTATCGGTCTCGTCCATCAGGCCCGACACGGCGTGCCGCAGCATGCGCCCACCGTTCACCAGAATGAAGCCGCCTAGCAGCAGCGCCGCCCCGGAGTCGAAGCGCACGAAGCCGGTGAGGGCCACCAGCACCAGCGCCCCCGACGACACAATGGACGTAAGCGCGTCGATGTACAGGTGCTGGCCGTCGCCGATGAGGGCCACTGATTTCAGCTGCCGGCCGGTGCGCACCAGCAGCAGGCCCACGCCCAGGTTCACGACGGCGGTGCTGGCCAGCAGCGCCACGCCCCAGTCGGGCCGGGCCACCGGGTGCGGGTGCAGCAGGCTCAGCGTCGAATTGTAGAGGATGAAGACGCCGGCAATAAAAATCAGCGCCCCCTCAAAGCCGATGGACAGGTACTCCACCTTGCCGTGGCCGTAGGGGTGGTTTTCGTCCTTGGGCAGGCCGGCCAGGTAGAGGCTATACAGCGCAAAGCCGCTGGTAAACACATTAATGATGCTCTCAAGCGCATCGGTGAGCACGGCCTGCGAGCGGGTGAGGTGGTAGGCGTAAAACTTCACGGCCACGAGCCCGGCGCTCACCACAAGGGAAAGCAGGCCGAGGCGGCGTTTGGTTTGGGAAGGCGTCATGCAAATCGAATTTCCGGGCAAAGGTCGGCAGCCCGCGGCGAGCGCCACCGTAGCGGCCGCCCGACGCCTGGCAGCCACGGCGGGCCGGGTCGCTGGGCGCTCGGTAAAAACCAGGAGCCTAAGCGAAACCTTTTTGTAAATATTATGTATTTAAGGCAGTCGAAAAATATTTTTAGGTTGCCCTAAAAATTGCGTATCTTTATTCAGAATCAATACTCATCCGTGCCTCCATCCACTACAACTCAACCCAAGATGCCCGCGCCCGAGAGCGGCTGGCGGCACGCCCGCCGCGGCAATTCCCTGAGTGAGGTGTACGCCAGCATCCGGGTGCCGAAGACCGATGCCTCGTTCTGGCGCAAGCTGATGGCCTTCTGGGGCCCCGGCCTGATGGTGGCCGTGGGCTACATGGACCCCGGCAACTGGGCCACCGACCTGGCCGGCGGCTCGCGCTACGGCTACACGCTGCTGTCGGTGGTGCTGATTTCCAACTTGTTTGCCATGCTGCTGCAGCACCTGGCCGCCAAGCTGGGCATCGTGACCGGGCGCGACCTAGCCCAGGCCTGTCGCGACCATTACTCGCGGCCCGTGAGCCTGATGCTGTGGGTGTTGTGCGAGGTGGCCATTGCCGCCTGCGACCTGGCCGAAGTCATTGGCTCGGCCATTGCCCTCAACCTGCTGTTTGGGCTGCCTCTGGCCTGGGGCGTGGTGCTCACCACCCTCGACGTGCTGGTGGTGCTGTACTTCCAGAACAAGGGCTTCCGCATCATTGAAAGCCTAGTGGCGGGCCTCACGGTGCTGATTTTTGGCTGCTTCGCCTACGAAATCATAGTGTCGCGGCCCGATTGGGTGGCCCTGGCGCACGGCCTGGTGCCGCAGCCGCAGGTGGTTACCAACCCCGGCATGCTCTACGTGGCCATCGGCATCCTGGGCGCTACGGTGATGCCGCACAACCTGTACCTGCACTCCAGCATCGTGCAAACCCGGCAGATTGAGCAGACCGAGCCCGGCAAGCGCATGGCCATCAAGTTCGCCACCATCGACTCGACGGTGGCGTTGTTTCTGGCGTTTTTCGTGAACGCGGCCATCCTTGTGACCGCGGCGGCGGCCTTCCACGGCAAAGGGCACGACAACGTGGCCGACATCGCCGACGCGCACCAGCTGCTCACGCCGGTGCTCGGGGCGGGGGCAGCCAGCGCGCTGTTTGCCATTGCCCTGCTCGCCTCGGGCCAGAACTCCACCCTGACCGGCACGCTGGCCGGGCAGATTGTGATGGAAGGCTTCCTGGACTGGAAGCTGCCGCCCTGGCTGCGGCGGCTTATCACGCGGCTGGTGGCCGTGGTACCGGCCCTAATCGTGACGCTGATTTACGGGGAAAAGGGCACCGGCAAGCTGCTGGTGCTCAGCCAGGTGATTTTGTCCATGCAGCTCAGCTTCGCGGTGGTGCCGCTGGTGCTTTTCACCAGCAGCCGGGCCAAGATGGGCGTGTTTGTGAACCACCCCGTGGTGCGGGTGCTGGCCTGGACGGTGTCGGCGGTCATCATCTCGCTGAACGTGTTTTTGCTCTGGCAAATGGCCACGGGCCGGTAAGCCGGCGGCTGCTCTATACTATGGTGTATTAATTATTCATCTGAATTATAGCTGTTTGAATCATGGGTTATGAAACGCATCCTACTGCTTTTTTTGATGTTTCCGCAGTTGCTGCTGGCCCAAACGGGTACGCTCAGCGGCACCGTGCGCGACGAGCAGCGCCGGCCCGTACCGTTTGCTAGCGTAGCGCTGCCTGCCAGCGGCCAGGGCGTCACGGCCGATACGGAAGGAAATTTCCTGCTGCCCAATGTGCCCGCCGGCCAAGTGCGGCTGGTGGCCAGCGCGGTGGGCTACGCCAGCCGCACGCACAACGCCACCCTTGCCGTGGGCCAAACCCTGGAGGTGCCGCTCACGCTGGCAGCCGCCGCGGCCGCGCTCACCGAAGTGGTGGTGACGGGCGTGTCGCGCGCCACCGAAATCCGGCGCAGCCCCGTGCCCATCGCCACGCTCAGCCGCCGCGAAATCAGCCTGAACGCCAACACCAACGTCATCGACGCGGCCGTGCGCGGCATTCCCGGTCTGAGCGCCGTCACCACCGGCCCCAACGTGTCGAAGCCCTTCATCCGGGGCCTGGGCTACAACCGTGTGCTGACCCTCTACAACGGCCTGCGTCAGGAAGGCCAGCAGTGGGGCGACGAGCACGGAGTGGAAGTCGATGGCTACGACATCGAGCGGGTGGAGGTAGTGAAAGGGCCCGCCAGCCTGCTCTACGGCTCCGATGCCGTGGCCGGCGTGGTAAACCTGCTGCCTGCCCTGCCCAGCGGCCCCCAGGGCCAGCTGCGCGGCGAAGCCCTCACCGAATACCAATCGAACAACGGACTGGTGGGGCAGTCGCTGGGTCTGAATTATCAGAAAAACGGCTTCCAGACCAGCTTCCGGGCCAGCCACCGCCTCGCCCGCGACTACCACAACCGCGTGGATGGCCGGGTGTACAACACCGGCTTCCGGGAGCTGACCCTCACGGGCATGGCCGGCGTGAGCAAGGACTGGGGCAGCTCGCACTGGTACCTCACGCTCTACGACAACCTGCAGGAAATCCCCGATGGCAGCCGCGACTCGCTCAGCCGCCACTTCACCCGGCAGGTGGTCGAAAACAAGCTGGATGACGTCAAGCACCGGCCCTTGGTGACTGATGATGAGCTGCGCTCCTATGCCATCGGGGCCCTGCACCAGCGCATCCGCCACTACCGGGTGTTCACCAAAACGCAGGTGCACCTGGGCGGCGGCGAGCTGCACCTGCTGCTGGGCGCCCAGCAAAACAGCCGCGAGGAGTTCAACCACCCCACGGCCCCGGCTCAGCCCGGCCTGGCCCTGCGCCTCACCACCTACACCTACGACGTGCGCTACCACCTGCCGGACTGGCGTGGCCTGCAGATAAGCCTGGGCAACAATGGCATGGGCCAGCTCAACCGCCACCAGAACGCCACCGATTTCCCCATCCCCGACTACAACCTGCTGGACGCGGGCGGGTTTCTGCTCCTGAAAAAGCCCCTGGGCCAGCTGGAGCTGAGCGGCGGCCTGCGCTACGACACCCGGCTCGTGAGCTGGAACGACTTCTTCGTGGCGCCCAACCCCGCCACGGGGTTTGATGCCAAAGCAGGCCCCGGCACGAGCGGCGTGGCCCCGCAGTTTCCGGCGTTTCGGCAGCGCTACCAGGGGGTGTCGGCCAGCCTGGGCGCGAGCTTCGTGGCCACCGAGCAGCTCACCCTGCGCGCCAACCTGGCCCGCGGCTACCGCGCGCCCAATATCCCCGAAATCGGCTCCAACGGCCTCGACCCCGGCGCGCACATCGTGTACCTGGGCAACCGCGGCTTCCAGCCCGAGTTCAGCTGGCAGCAGGACGTGGGCGTGCTCTGGCACCAGCCCACCCTCGACGCCAGCGTGGAAGTGTTTCACAACTACGTGCAGAACTTCATTTACCAGGCCCGGCTGCTCGATGCGGCGGGGCAGCCGGTGGTCATCGTGCCCGGCAACACCACCTACCAGTTCCAGCAGTCGGCCGCCCGCCTCTACGGCCTCGAAGCCAGCCTGAACCTGCGCCCCGCCGCCCTGCCCTGGCTGGCCTGGAACACCAGCGTGGCCGTGGTAAACGGCCAGAACGCCGACGTCGGCGTGCTCGAGCGCCAGGGCGCGGCCGCCCGCTACCTGCCCCTTATTCCGCCGCTGCGCGGCCGCTCCGAAGCGCGCGCCACCCTGCCCGCCACCTTGGGCCGCCTCACGGGCACCTACTTCCGGGCCACCGTGGACGGCAGCGCCCGCCAAACCCGCTTCTACGCCCTCGACAACACCGAAACCGCCACGCCCGGCTACGCGCTGCTGGGCCTGGGCGCCGGCACCACCTGGACCAGCCGCGTCGGCCGGCCGGTAGCCCAACTTTTTGTGCAGGTCGATAACGTGTTCGATGCCGCCTACCAGGCCCACCTCAACCGCCTGAAATACTTTGAGTACTACGCCGCCGCGCCCAACGGCCGCGCGGGCATCTACAACCCCGGCCGCAACGTGGGCGTGAAAGTGGTAGTGCCGTTTTAGGTCTGAAGTTGAGCTAAAAGTGCCGCCCGCGCGTACAAGCGGCCATGAAACACCTTTTCGCTTGCCTGTTGTGCGCGCTGCCCGCGCTCAGCTGGGCCCAGGAAACGCCCAAGCCCTCGCCCTACGATTCGGCCCACTTCAGCTGGCGCCAGCCGGTGCCCCGCACCCGCCTGCGCGAGCTGCAGCCCGACCGCCCCGGCGTGACCGAAAGCCCCTTCACCGTCGATGCCGGGCACGCCCAGGTCGAAGTCGATGGCTTGCGGCTGATAAACAGCGGCTCGGGCCAGGATACCCGCACCCGCGACCTGCACGTGGCCTATAGCAACGTGAAGTTCGGCCTGAGCCGCCGCACCGACATTCAGGCCGAAGTGCCGCTCTACGCCATTGCCAAACAGCAGGCTGCCAGCGCCGACGCGTGGCAGGACCGCAACTCGGGGTTTGGCGACATGGCCATCCGGCTCAAGCACAACTGGCTGGGCAACGACCAGAAAGTGCCGGTGGCGCTGGCCACGGTGGCCTTTGTGCGCCTGCCCACCGGTGGAGCTGTCGGCAACGGCGCCGCCGAATACGGCCTGATAGTGCCGATGAACGTGGGGCTGAGCAAAAAATGGACCCTGGAAGCCCAGATTGAATCGGACCTGAACTACGACCGCGAAGAGGCGCAGCACTTCCTGCGCCTGGCGCCTTCGCTGGCCTTCGACTACGAATTCACCAAAAAGCTGAGCCTGCTGGCCGAGGGCGTGACTCAGTGGAACTCGCTGCAGCACCAGTGGCAAAGCTCCGTGAACCTGGCGCCCATCTTCAACATCACCGAGAACTTCCAGGTCGACGCCGGCACCCACCTAGCCCTGGACCGGCAGATTGACCACGAGTATTTCGTGGGCTTCACCCTGCGCCGGTAGAAGGATAGTTATCAGTGAGCAGTTATCAGTGAACAGTGGGCAGTCCGAAGAAGGAACGTCATGCCGAGCGCAGCCGAGGCATCTCGCGTGTGGTAGTAACTCAATCGATTGGATTACTGCTGCACGCGAGATGCCTCGGCTGCGCTCGACATGACGTTCTTATTGTATTGCTCACTGATAACTGCTCACTATTAACTGCCAACTGTCTTCACGTATCTTTGCCCCGCCAAGGTGCCAACCCCCAATCGCGGGGCGCGGCTGAAAAGGGAATCCGGTTCAAGGCCGGAGCTGTCCCCGCAACTGTACGCTTCACATCGGGGTGGGCCCCGCACGCCACTGTTCACGGTTGGTTTTCGCTTTGAAAACCAACTCAATTGGATGGGAAGGCGGCCCACTCGGCGAAGCAAGCCAGGAGACCTGCCCGGGCATTCACAGGTTCAGCATTCGCGGAGGACGAATGGAGAAAGAGAACAGCAGCGGCTCCCGGGCCGCTGGTTTATCAACTGTTTTTCGGCCTCGGCCCGGCCGCCATTTTCTTCAAATTGAAGCAAGCGGCGACGGGTTTTGAATCGAATTTTCTTCATCGAAAATTTGATTCGGATGCGTTGTTTTTTATTTGGTTGGGCTAGCCTCCGCAGCGGCCTGCTGGTCTTACTGGGGCTGGGAGCCGCCCGTGCCCAGCAGCTGCCCGCTGGCGCCGCTGCTCCCCTCGATTCAGCCCAACTCAGCCGCCGACAGCACCGACTCGGCGAAGTGCGGGTGCGGGCCGTGGGCCCTGAGCGGTTTGCCGTCGGCAGCCAAAAAATTGAGCTGGATTCGGCGGTGCTGGCCCAGTACCGCGGTGCCACCCTGGCCGACGTGCTGCAGGCTCGCACCCCACTGGCCATGAAGAGCTACGGCCCCGGCCAGCTGGCCACTATTGCCCTGCGTGGCACCTCAGCCCAGCACACCGCCGTGCTCTGGAACGGGCTCAACATCATGCTGCCCACCCTGGGCCAAAACGACTTCTCTTTGCTGCCGGTGGGTGCCACCACGCGGGTGGCGGTGCAGCCCGGCCCGGCCGCGGCGCTCTACGGCAGTGGGGCCGTGGGCGGCGCCGTCCTCCTCAATACCGACCCCGATTGGCGCCCGGGCTTCCGGGGCAGCGCGCAGGCCGATGCCGGCAGTTTTGGGCTGGCCGGCGGCAGCCTCGAAGCCCACACTGCCACCGCGGCCGTGGCCGTGCGCGTGGCCGCCAGCTACCGCCAGGCCCAGAACAACTACTCCTACGTGCTGCGCGAAGCCCGCGGCCCCGTGCGCTATACCCTGCAAAACGCCGCCCTGCGCCACCAGTGGAGTTTCAGCCCCAACGTGGCCTGGCGCGTGGGCTTGGCGGGGGAGCTCACCGCCGCCGCCTGGCTCACCGATGCCGACCGCGAAATCCAGTCGGGCGTGAACGTGGCGGGCAGCCAGGCCCGCGAGCGCGACCAAAGCCGCCGCCTGGTGCTCGGCTACCGGCACGTGGCCGCGCGGCAGCAGTGGGCCGTGCGCGGCGCCTGGTTTGAAGACGTGCTCAACTACCGCGACGGCGGCGCCCCGAGCAACTCCCGCGTGCGCACCACCCAGGTCCAGGCCGAGCACACCGCCGCCCTGGGCGCCCGCGGCAGCCTGCGGCTGGGCGCCGAAGCCCAGCACTTCGCCGCGCTGGTGGGCGGCTACGGCACCGAGCCAGTGGCCGAAAACCGCGCGGCCGCCTTCGCCTTGCTGCGCTACGACCCCCGCCCAGCGCTGCGCCTTTCGGCCAACCTGCGCCAGGCAGCGCTGCCCGCTGGCCTGGCCCCGCTCACCCCCACCGTGGGCGTGGAGTGGGACCTGCTAATGGCTCCCATAGATACCCTCACTCAGTCGCTCAGCCACTCAGTCACTCTTAAGGCCAGCGCGGCCCGCAGCTACCGTGCGCCCACCCTCAATGAGCGGTACTGGCTGCCCGGCGGCAACCCCTTGCTGCGCCCCGAATCGGGCTTGGGCTACGAGGCCGGACTGCGCCACCGCGTGGCGCTGCACCCCGGCGCCGCGCTGGAAACGGAGTTGACCGCCTTCCGGCAAGACGTGGACGACTGGGTGCAGTGGCTGCCCTGCGCCAACACCGGCATCTGGAGCCCGCGCAACCTGCGCCAAGTGCGCAGCCAGGGCCTGGAAGCCAGCACCGCGCTGCACCTGCGCCGACGTCGCTACGCGGGCGGCGTGCAGCTGGCCTATCATTTCACCGATACCCGCAAAATCCAGGGCTCGGCCGCCGATTCCGACCCGGTGGGCGTCCAGCTGGCGTTTGTGCCGCGGCATCAGGCCAGCGTCAGTACCGACCACCGCTGGCGGGGCTGGCTGCTGAGCGGCACCTTGGTCTTCACCAGCTTCCGCTACATCAACGCCTCGGGCACCGATTATTTGCCGGCTACGGGCCTGCTGGGCGCCACGCTGGGGCGCACATTGCGTGGGCCGGCCGGCACCAGCCTACTCGTGCTGCTGCATGGCACCAACCTGCTCAACCTTGCCTACGACAGCTACCCGGGCCGGCCGGCCCCGCCCCGCGCCCTGAGCGCCAGCCTGCGGTTGGGCTGGCGTTGATGCGCTCGAAAAGTCTCCTACTTACTTCCTCTACCTAATTTTTTTACCCCATCTGCCGGCCGGGCCGGCAACGTCATTTTATGAAAAAACAGTTTGTCCCCTTCCTTGCGGCGCTGGCCGTGCTGGCCGCTTGCGACCCCCAGCGTGCCACTGATACACCCGCCCCGGCCGCCACTACCGGCGTGTTCATCCTCAGCGAAGGCCAGTTTGGGGCCGGCGATGGGGCCGTTAGCGTATTCGATAAAGCTACCAAAGCCGTCACCCTCGATGCTTTTGGCAGTGCCAACAACGGCGCCAAGCTGGGCGACGTGGTGCAGAACATGGGCGTGCAGGGCAGCCGCGGCTACATCGTAGTCAATGCCTCCAAGAAAATTGAAGTGGTAAACCTGCCCGATTTCAAAACTGCCGGCACCATTGCCGGGCTCGACCAGCCGCGCTACTTCACTTCCACCTCCGCCACCCGCGGCTATGTCACGGAGTGGCGCGGGCCCTACACCGGCTATCTGCCCGGCGTGCTCAGCATTCTCGACCTGGGCACCAACACCGTGGCCAGCCGCGTGACGGTGGGCCGCAACCCCGAGCAGCCACTGGCGCTGGGAGGCCGTATTTACGTGCCCAACAGCCTGGACAACACCATTTCGGTAATAGACGAGGCCAGCGGCACCCTTTCCTCCACCATCACCGTGGCCGATGGGCCCTCGAACATGGTGGCCGATAAGGACGGCAACATCTGGGTGCTCTGCTCGGGCTTCGTAACGTACCTGAGTGCGCCACCCTACACGGCCCGCGTTTCCAACGGTGCCCTCGTCCGCTTCAGCCCCGGCAGCCCGGCCACGCAGTTCAAACTCACGTTTCCGGCCACGTCCGGCCCCAGCAAGCTGCGCATCAACCTCGCCAAAGACCAGCTTTACTACAGCTTTGGCGGCGCCGAATATCAAATGAGCACCGCCGCTACGGCCTTGCCCACGGCCCCTTTTATCCGCCGCAGCTTCTCGGGCTTTGCCATCGACCCGCGCGACAACACCGTTTTCGGCGGCATTTCGCCCAGCTATAACAGCAACGGCCGCTTCATTCGCTACCAGGCCTCCGGCGCCGCTATTGATTCCTTCGATGTGAAGGTTGGGCCAAACGGGTTTTTGTTCTACTAGGACCTGAGCGTTGGGAACCTCACCCCCAGCCCCTCTCCAAAAGAGAGGGGAGCCGAACGGTAATTTATAGAATCAAAAAGCCCCGGCTCAATGTTGAGCCGGGGCTTTCTGTTTTTAGAAATTGAGCTAAAGCTTGAGCCGTGGCTCCCCTCTATTTTGGAGAGGGGCCGGGGCCGTGCCCGGCAGGGGTGAGGTTCCCAACGCTTACTTATTTAATCAGCAATGCCGTCGTGGTTGCGGTCTTTGGCTTCGCCGGCGGCTTTGTAGAGCTCCTTGCCGGTGGGCTGGCGGGGGCCGGTTTCGCGGTTGAGGCCGGCCGTGGTAGAGTCGCCGTTGGGCACGCCGTCGGCGGGAGCAGCGGGGCCTTTTTTCGTGTAGCCGCGCTCCACGTTGGTGTCACCCTCTTTGGTGCCCGAGCTGCAGGCACTGAAGGTAGCGGTGATGGCACAGGCCACAGCGAAAGGGCGGAGGAAGTTTTTCAGCAGCATGAAAGAGCGTAAGTGAAGAAGTTGAGGATGAGCGAAGCTGCAAGGTAGAAAAATAACCTGCCGCTGCCGCAACCCGAACCGTTGGTCGTGGGTACGGTTGTAGCGGCGGGCGCCCTGCTTAGGTTACGCACGGCTTCACATATTCTCCTTTTTAGTTGATGATCAATAAGATTCCTTCGCCGGCCGGGGTGCCGGCCCCCTCCTATACCTATGCCGAGTTTCGGGCCCTGGTGGGGGTGCTCGCGGCCGAGCGCCGCACCAGTGGCCCCGACCAAAACCCTGGCCTCATCCACTACACCGACCAAAACCAGGTCCACCTCGACCGCGCCTACACCCACGCCCTGCTGCCCCAACTGGTGTCAGCCCTGGCCCAGTTGCCCCGCCCCGAGCAGTGGCTGGTGTTGGGCGAAGCCTGGTGCGGCGATACGGCCCACCTGCTGCCTGTGCTGGCGCGGCTGGCCGAGGCCAGCGCCGGCAACATCCGGTTGCACGTGCTGCTGCGCTCGGAACACCCCGAGCTGATGGCGGCCCACCAAACCAACGGCGCCAACAGCATTCCCAAGCTTATCCGGCTCGACCAGGCCACCAGCAACCACCTGAGCGACTGGGGCCCGCGGCCGGCCGCGGCGCAAGCACTGGCGCAGCAGCTGCACGCCGACAAATCGCTGCACACCAACCATATTATAAAGGCCATGAATGCCTGGTACGAGGCCGATACCGGTGAGAGCTTGCAATATGAGTTGCTCGCTTTGTGGAGCTAAGATGGTGATTTAACCAATTTTTGCCCTATTTTCACATCCCCAATTCTCCGAACTATGCCCTTGCCGTTGCGTCGCCTTCAAAAACACGTAGCTGCCTGGCCCTGGCGCCGGGTGGGCGTGCTGGCGGGCGTGAGCGTGGTGCTGGCACTAATGCTGGTGGTTTATTTGTTTGGCGTCAGTGACCACTTTTTTGGTCGACTTTTTTCTGCCTTTCTCGTACTGTTCTGGCTCTTGGCTGTCACCTTCTTGGCGGTTGTTCCGTTTGTGACTTGGGCCACCGGGCACTGGTTTGGTCCCGGCTGGGCCGAAGCCTCCACTCCGGCGCCGCGCCCGCGCCGGGCAGCAGCTGGTGCGCTGGCCACTCGTTCTAATTCTTCACCGGCCTCCTCGCGGCGGCCCGAAACACGTTAAAGCCCTTGAAAACTAACCTACTGCATATCAAAAATATGGTGTGCCCCCGGTGCGTAGAAGCCGTGCACAACCTGTTGGAACGGGCCGGCTATCGCCCCAAGACGGTGACCCTGGGAGTAGCCGAGCTCGACGAAGCCACCCCCGCCGACCCCGAAGAGCTGGCCCCGCTGCTGCACGACGCCGGCTTCGAGCTGTTGCGCGGCCGCGCCGAACAGCTCACCGAACAAATCAAAACCGTGCTCGCCGATTACCTCGAGCACCTGCGCACGGCCCGTTCGCCGCTCACCACGTCGGCGTTTCTCACCGACCGGTTTGCCGCCACGTACTCGCACCTGAGCAAGGTGTTTTCGCGCACTGCCCACCTCACCATCGAGAAATACCTCATCCGCCTCAAGATTGAGCGGGTAAAGGAAATGCTCAGCTACGGTGAGCTGACCCTGAACCAAATAGCTGATCAGATGCGCTATAGCTCCGGCCAGCACCTCAGCAATCAGTTCCGCCAGGTGACGGGCTACTCCGTAAGCGAGTTCCGCCGCCTGATGCTGCCCGAGCGGGTGTCGCTCGACGCGCTGGCGTAAGCTTCTCGCTTATAAAACAGACGTAAAAAGGCGGCCGCTCCTGAAGAGGTGGCCGCCTTTTCATGTCTTTTTTTTTCGTCTGTCATGCTGACGAAGGAAGCATCCTATCAGGTTAGAACCAATCGTTGAGCCGTGATAAGATGCTTCGCTACGCTCTGCATGACAGACTATTAATAACCTGTTAACCCGCGTAGGCCTGGCAGGCTTCCAGACAGGCTTGGCAGGCTTTGGCGCACTGTATGCAGTGGTCGTGCGGGTGCTTGGCGCACTCGGTGTGGCACTTCCGGCAAATTTCCATGCACTCCTTGAGCACGTGCTTGGCGTAGTCGGAGCCGCGGGCAATGAAGGCGGCGGTGATGCGGCAGATGTCGGCGCAGTCGCGGTCGAGGCGGATGCAAGGCACCATCATGGCTACGTCTTTTTCGTCGAGGCAAGCGTCGGCGCACAGCTCGCAGGCGGCAATGCAGCGGCTGATTGCGTCGAGGACGGCGCTATTATTCTGGCGGGTGCGCGGGGATAAGGGCATTAGCATGGCAGTGAATAGGTTAGGTGAAAGATAATTCGGCCAGTTGGCCTGCTTCATCATTACGAGAGCAGGGGCGTGAAGGACATATAGAATTCACTTTTTAACCTACATGAGTCGGGTCCAGGCCGGCGTGCTGTAGGTTTTTGGCCGAATAATGCTTCAACCTTGGGGTCGCCTAACGGGTATTACACCATGGCATTGCCATATTACTACCCGCCTTCTCATGCTGCATCTATTCAATAAATTGGCCCTGGCCGCACTGCTGGCTGCGGCGCCGCTGCTTGTTGCCGTAGCGCAAACACACGAGCACATGGACATGTCGATGCCCATGCCGAAGCCCAAAGCAACCAAGCCGAAAGCGGCCAAGCCCGTTCCGGCCAAACCGGCCCCAGCTAAGACCTCCAAGGCCCGGCCCACGCCAGCGCCGACCATTGCTGCTCCTGCCAAAACCAGCCGAGCTCCGGCTGCTCCCGCTGCGCCCGCGCATAACATGGAAGACATGAAGCCCGGCGAAACCATGAAAGCCGGCGAGATGCAGCACGCCCCCGGCATGGACATGCCGGCCGGCGACCACGCCATGCACATGGATATGGCCCAGGACAGCGGCATGGCCATGTCCGGCATGAGCCACGCCCTTTCGCGCAACCTGCCCATGAGCCGCAACGGCTCGGGCACCAGCTGGCACCCCGACCAGACGCCCATGTACATGTGGATGCAGCACAAAGGCCCCTGGATGCTCATGTACCACGGTGCCGCGTATGCCCGCTACACCAGCCAAAACTTCAACAACCGCAACCGCCGCGGGCACGACAACGCCTTCGATGGCCCCAACTGGGCCATGGCCATGGCCCAGCGCGAGGTAGGCGCCCGGGGCCTGCTCAACCTGAGCCTGATGGTATCGCTCGACCCCCTCACCGAAACCAACGGTGGCTACCCGCTGCTGTTCCAAACCGGCGAGTCGTACAAAGGGCAGCCGCTGATTGACCGGCAGCACCCGCACGACCTGATTTCGGGCCTCTCGGCTAGCTACACCCACGCTGTGAACGACGACGTAGACCTGAGTTTGTACCTAGGCTACCCGGGCGAACCGGCCATCGGGCCCGTGGCCTTCATGCACCGCATCTCGGCCATGCCCAACCCCGATGCGCCGCTGTCGCACCACTGGACCGATGCCACGCACATCACCTTTGGCGTAGCCACGGTGGGTGTGCGCTACAAGCAGTTTAAGCTGGAAGGCAGCAACTTCACCGGCCGCGAGCCCGACCAGTACCGCTACGATTTCGACCGCCCCCGCGCCGATTCCTGGGCCGGCCGGCTCAACTGGAACCCCACCGGCAGCCTGGCCCTGCAAGTGAGCCGCGCCTTTATCAAAAGCCCCGAAGACCTGCACCCCGAAGAAAACGTGACCCGCACCACGGCCTCGGTACTGCACAGCAGCAGCTGGGGCGAGCGCCACTACCTGGCCTCCGCGCTGGTGTGGGGCCTGAACGAAGGCACCGGTCACCACGCCGAGCACGCTGTACTGGCCGAAACCAACCTCACGCTGGGCCGGCCCACCTTCTACGGCCGCTACGAGTTTGTGCAGAAAGACAGCGAGGAACTGGAATTCTACTCTGCCGGCTCAACGGACAACCTTGTCAGCAGCGTTTACAATATCAACGCCCTCACGCTCGGCGCTAGCTACCGGCTTACTAGCCTGGGCGGCGCCCGCGGCCCGGAGCTGAGCGTGGGCGGACAGCTGACGGGCTACTTCATTCCCAATGCCTTGCAAGTGAGCCCCTACGGTGGTGCCACCTACGCCGGGCCCGGCTATGGCAAGCTGCCGCTCTCGGCCTCGGTGTACCTGCGCCTCACCGCGCCATGGATGAGTATGAAAGGCATGAGCGCAAAAGGCATGGGCAACATGAAAATGTGATTCGGCACCGCCGTGCCGACCTTTGCTGCAAATGAACCCCAACCGCCCCGGTTGGGTTACTTGCTGCTGTGTCGTCTCCTACTCCCCGCATCCTGCTGCTCACCCCGCCGCTCACGCAGCTCAACACCCCGTACCCGGCCACGGCCTACATCAAGGGATTTTTGGGCGGCCGCGGCTATGCCGTGACGCAGGCCGACCTGGGCTTGCAGCTGGTGCTGCGGCTGCTGTCGGTAGACGGGCTGAAGCGGGTTTTTGCCGGAATAGAAGCCGGTGATTTCTACCTCAGCGACAATGCTAAGCGGATGGTGCGGCTGCAGAACCGCTACCTGGCTACCATCACGCCGGTCATCCGCTTCCTGCAAAACAAGGACCTGACCCTGGCCCCGCGCATCTGCCACGGCCGCTTCCTTCCCGAAGCCAGCCGCTTCGACAACGTAGCCGACCTGGAAACTGCCTTCGGCACCATGGGCCTCACCGACCAGGCCCGTCACCTGGCCACGCTCTACCTCGAAGACCTCGCCGACCTCATCAAGGAAACCGTGGGGCCGCAGTTCGGCTTCTCGCGCTACGCCGAAAAGCTGGCCCTCTCGGCCACCAGCTTCGAGCCCCTGCACGAGGCCCTGCAAGCCGCCCCCAACCTGCTCGACCAAATGCTGCTCGAGGAGCTCGAGCCCCTGTTGGCGCGCGTACAGCCCGATGTGGTGGGCTTTACCGTCCCTTTTCCCGGCAACCTCTACGGCGCGCTGCGCCTGGCCAGGCGCATCAAGCAAATCAGCCCAACTACCGCCACCATCATGGGCGGCGGCTACCCCAACACCGAACTGCGCACCATTCAGGAACCGCGGTTTTTCGATTACATCGACTACCTCACGCTGGACGACGGCGAAGGCCCGTGGCTGCGGCTGCTGGAGTATCTGAGCAAGAAAAAAGAACGTCATGCTGAGCTTGCCGAAGCATCTCTACCGCTTCGTCAGGCTCCCCTCTCTGCTGGAGAGGGGCCGGGGGTGATGTTCAACGAAGCGGTAGAGATGCTTCGGCAAGCTCAGCATGACGTTCAGGATAGTAACGGACACGCTTTGGATAGCAACGAAGCCGAAGATGAAGTACACTGCGCCCTACAAGGTGTGCTATACAGCCAGCCCGACAACAGCTTCCTCCAGCGCACCTTTCTTCGCAATACGCAAGGGCAAATCGAGTACATCAACTACCCGCACCCCGACGTGCCGCACCACGAAGTGGGCACACCCGATTATTCCGACCTGCCCCTGACCGAGTACCTCTCGGTGCTGGAAGTGCTCAACCCCATGCACCGCCTCTGGAGCGACGGCCGCTGGAACAAGCTCACCGTGGCCCACGGCTGCTACTGGAAGCGCTGCTCGTTCTGCGACGTAACCCTGGACTACATCTCGCGCTACGAAACGGCCCCCAGCACCTTGCTCGTGGACCGCATCGAGCAAATAATCCAGCAAACCGGCCAGACCGGCTTCCACTTCGTGGACGAAGCCGCGCCGCCGCTGGCCCTGCGCGACCTGGCTGTGGAACTGCTCAAGCGCCGCGTGCCCATTACCTGGTGGGGCAACATTCGCTTCGAAAAAACCTTCTCGCCCGACCTCTGCCGGCTGCTGGCGGCCTCCGGCTGCATCGCCATTTCCGGTGGGCTGGAAGTGGCCTCCGACCGCCTGCTGGCCCTAATGGAAAAGGGCGTGACCATTGCTCAGGTGGCCCGCGTGGCCGATGGCTTCACCCAGGCCGGCATCATGGTGCACGCCTACCTGATGTACGGCTTCCCCACCCAAACCGCCCAGGAAACCGTGGACAGCCTCGAAGTAGTGCGCCAGCTGTTTGCGGCGGGCGTGGTGCAGAGCGGCTACTGGCACCGCTTCTCGATGACGGCGCACTCGCCGGTGGGTAAAAACCCGGCGAAGTACCAGGTGGCCGCCATCGGCCCCGAGCCAGCCGGCTTTGCCTGGAACGACCTCTGGCACGACGACCCGCTCGGCACCGACCACGAAGCCTTCGGCCCCGGCTTGGCCAAGTCGCTCTACAACTACCTGCACGGCGTGGCCCTCGACGAGCCCCTGAGCTTTTGGTTTGACTTCAAAACGCCCCGGCCCACCACCCCGCGCCACCTCATCCAGCAGGCCCTGCAGGCACCCGAGAAGCCCGATTTTGCCCGGCAAAACCAGCGCCTGTTCTGGCTGGGCAACGCCTCGGAAATCCGCGTCGAAGCCGGCAAAAAAGCGCCCCGCGCGGTACTCACCTGCTACGAACAGGCCGAAGACTTCGAAGTCAAAACCAGCGAGGCCGCCGGGCGCTGGCTCCACCAGCTGCTCACCCAGCTCAGCCACGACTACGACACCAAGGTGCTGCTAAAGGAAGCAGCAGCCACGTTCCCAGCCAGCGAAGGCACGTTTGAAGCCTTTCTGCAAAGCCCAGCCTGGCAGCTGCTGCGCGAAAAGGGCTTGCTGCTAATTTAGAAAATTGAGCTAACGCGGCGAAGGCCTAGCTACCGCGCCCGCATCCACTCCAGAATGTCGCCCGGCAGGCCCGGGCCAAATTGGGGGTTCAAGCCAGCCGGCACAAACAAGTCAGGCCCCGCCGTGCGGTAGGCCCGCACCGCGGCCCCGCGCCGCCCACCCAAAGCATTGCGCAGCGCAGCCGCCCGTTGGGCTGAAGCGGGGCCGCTGTACAAGCCCAGCAGCGGCAGCTTGCGGCCCTCCTTCAGCTCCCGGAAAGCTGCCTTGCCCGCCGGGGAGAGGTCGGCATTTTGAGCAATAACGAACGCCACGCGCGGGCTGCCCGGCGCTGCCAATGCCTGCGCCAGAGCGGTAGCCCGCGCCCCGGCGACCCAGGCCCCTACGTTCGACGTATCGGCGCCCGGGGTGTTGTGCAACAGGCGCACCGCGGCCCGCAGGCGCGGGGTTTCGGCCGTAGCCGTGGCCGAGTCAGTCGCTGGAAGTACCAACACGATAATGCCTTCGCGGGCCAGGGCATCGCCCCAGAGGGCCGCCGTGGGAGCCGCCGTAGAGTCGGGCAGCAGAATGAGCGCGGGCCCAGGCGTGCCCGTGTCGGAGGGCGCAAAAAGCCAGGCCGAGCCAGCCGCTTGCGGCAGCTCCTCGATGCGGTAGGTGCTGGGGGTGGGCACGCTGCGCTTCACCAGGATGGCCTTGACTTTGGTGGTATCCAGGGTGAGGGCGCCGCGCCAGAAGTCGCCATCCAGGCTCAGGGTCAGTACCTCGCTGGGGCGAGCGGGGCGGGTGAGGCGCAGTTGGTTGTTGCGGTAGATGATGGTGTCGGCCACGAAGCTGAGGGTGCCGGCCGTGGGCACCGTGAGTTCGGCCTCGTAGTGGCCGTGGCTGGGATGGCGGATGTCGAGGGCGGCGCGCACTTCGGGCTGCCCGGCCACGCTCAGGCTGCCCTCGTAGTGGCCCACGGGAGGCGTGGTGGCTACTTCGGCCTCGGTGTGCGGCTGGCAGGCCGATAAATTGGCCCCCAGCCCCAGCAGAACCAGAAACCAGCCCAGGCCGCGGCCTCGGTCAATCATCAAGCGCATCAAAGCGAACATAGGCATTCCCAAAAGTAGCCGATTTACCGCCCGGCCATGCCCTTGCGCAAAATCAGGTCGGTTTGCACGTCTTGCCCCAGACGGAATTCGTGCTGGCCAACTTCGCGGAAGCCAAACCGCTGGTAAAAAGCGCGGGCCTTGTCGTTCTTTTCCCACACGCCCAGCACCACGGCCGAGCAGTGCAGCTGTTCGGCCAGGGCCAGAATGCCGCGCATCAGCGCCGCGCCCAGGCCGGTGCCCTGCCAGTCGTCGCGCACATATAGCCGCTCGATTTCGAGGCGGCCCGCCGGGTTTTCGCCTTCGGGCAAGCCGAGGGTGGAATTGTCGCGCAGCTTGGCGTAGCCCACCAGCTCGGCCTGCATGTGCGCCAGCAAAAAGGTGTTTTCGCGGTCTTGCAGCTCGGCCAGCTGAATGTCGGGGCCGAAGTTTTCGTTCAGGTAGGCGTCCATGTCCGCCGCCGTATTGGTGGCGGCAAACGTGTCGAGAAATGTGCGCCGGCCCAGGTCAGCGAGTTGGGCAGCGGTAACGGGGTTGGCCTTGGCCAGGGAAATGCGCAGGGGTGATGACATAAGGCAAAGGTCGAGCAGCGGCCGCCTATTTACAGTATTTCATCGGCGTTGGGGTCGCGTTCGGAGTGGTCGCCCCGGCGCATGCGCAGGCCCATGCGCATCAGCAGCCCACTGGCCAGCAGCCCTACCAGGTTGACTGTCAGCATCACGGCCGAGGGGGTTTGGTAGCCACCGGTGGTCCAGCTGTACACCCCCACATAAACTTTTAGCAACAGCCCCACGCCCAATAGCCCACCGCTCAAGATGAGTAGCAGGCCTACCAAGCGGTTTATGGGCGGGGGCAGGGGAGGAGTGGCCATCGTTTACCGGTCATACGAAGCCGTGAAAGGCGGGGTTGAGGCCGCGGCCCCCGTAGGTTGCGAATCCGGTTCTTTAACGTAATTTTGCCTTACCAAGTCCCCGCGAGAGTAGCTCAGTTGGTAGAGCATCAGCTTCCCAAGCTGAGGGTCGCGAGTTCGAACCTCGTTTCTCGCTCCAGTAGAATCAGCCACTTAGCCGCAAGGCTGGGTGGCTGTTTTGCTTATAGCTCTGGGCAAGTAGACTTACGGCTTGATGTTGAGCAGTAGCCTATCCGTACCCGAGGATGCGCGTACAAGTCAGAGCACCCAACCGCTAACCCATGACTACGCTCTACCTGCTGGCGCTGCTACCACCAGAACCTGTTTTTTCGGAAGTCTGGGCCATGAAGCAGGAGGTGCACCGCCTCACCGGCAGCCGCAACGCCGTGAATCTGCCGCCCCATATCACGCTTATCCCGCCACTGCGCCAGAACGCGGAGTTTGAGGAAAAATGCATCGCCGCCCTTGCCGCTTTTGCCCAGACCCAGCGCGCCCTGTCCGTTGGTCTAAAGGGGTTTGCTTGGTTTGGAAACCGGACGCTGTTTGTGCGGGTGAGCGAGGCGGCTGCGCTGCAAAAGCTGCACGAGGCCCTTAACGATTGGTGCGCCGCTCACCTGCCGGAGGTTCCGGTGGAGAGCCGCCCATTCACGCCCCACCTTACGCTGGCCACCCGCGACCTACCCCGCGCGCAGGTGCCGGAGCTGCGCCAGCTATTTGCGGCCCGCGCCTACGAGGCCACGTTCCCGGTGCACAGCCTCACCCTCTTCCGCCACGACGGACGGCAATGGCAGCCCTGTGCAACTTTTGAGCTGGGTTGAGTTGAATCGGGAGGCGAGCTACGCGGTGATTTAGCTCCACTTGTCGGGATGCCTGCACGCTGTAGAGACGCCACACTTCGCGTCTCGGCGTTGAACGATTACACCCGAACGATTGGCAAACGGCGCGGACCCGGAGACGCGAAGTGTCGCGTCTCTACAGCGTGCTGAATATTAACCGAAATACATACTCCTCAGGTAGTGCCTTGAGCCGCAACAAGGGCGTTTATTGCACCCGCGTCAGGCGCAGGTAGTCGAGCATGGCCTGATTTACCTGACCGTTCATGTTCTCATTGGCGGGCTCAAAGGTCAGGGTGAGGCGGTGGCTGCCTTTGTCGAGGTGCACCAGCACGGCATTGGTAAAGCCCCAGTTCGACCACTCGGCCACGCCCCGCTGGGGCAGCACGATGGTACCCAGCCGCTGCCCGCCCATCCGCAGGGTGCGAATGGCGCACTGGTTGTTGGTATTGGTGGGGCCGTTGCCGTTGGCGTAGCGGAAATCCACGGCGTAGAGGCCCGTCTCGGGCACCAGCACGGGCAAAGTCAGGGCGGTATTCAGCGACTTGCTGGTTTCTACGAAGCCGGTGCCGCTGAAGCCTTTGTAGGGATGGCCAGCTTTCGGGGCCACCGCTTCCACTTGGTATTGCCGGTGGAGGCCCGCTTTTTCCATGACCAAGGGCTCGCTGGCAAACGACTCCAGCCCGGTAGGGCCCACGGCAACAACCTGGTATTCGGCATACGTGGCGGTGGCCGGCACCGCCAGCTCCGTTGTGGCAACGGTGGTCAACAGCTGGCCATTTTTCAACACCTTGTACGATTTCGCGTCGGGCAGCGCGGCCCAGTGCAGGCGCCCGTTGGCATAGGCCACGGCTGGCGTTTCGGGCGAGAACAGGTTGGCAACCCGCGCCACGGAGGTAGGTTGCGGCGCCTCATTGCGCAGCTCAATACGCACGGCGTGGCGTCCGGTAAGCGTAGCGGGTACGGCCGCCTCGGGCAGGGGCTGGCCGTCGAGCGTGATGGAGCTAATCTGGTTGCCGTAGCCTTGCAGGCTGATGTCGAGCACGGCCCCGCGGTAGTGCAGGCCGGTGAGCTGGCGAGTGCCCTGCAAGGCCTGTGGCACGAAGGGATGAAACACCAGACGGTTGGGCTGCCACTCCATGCCAAACAGCACCTTGTACACCAGGCCGAGGCTACCCGAAAGGCTCCAGAGCATGTTGCTGGAGTTGATTTGGGTGCCGGCGTAGTCGCCGTTCGCGGCCACAAAGTTTTCCTTGTTGGTGAGGAACAGCGCCGCCGGGCGGTACACGGCCGCAATGCTTTCCATCACCGACGGCTCGTTGCCTGCCTTGGCCGCCGCCAGCGCCCAAAAGCTTTGCACAAAGGGCCACACCGCGTTATTGTGGTAGGGCGGAATGCCCGGAATCTGCGGGTAGATGCAGGAAATGCCGTAGGGCGTGGTGGGCGTCTTGGCCACCACTTGCTGGGCCCGCTCGCCATCGGCCACCCCAAAAAGCACGCTCAGGGCTTCGCCCAGGCCCTCGGCCCGCGGCGATAGCACCAGGAAGTTCCGACCGTACAGATACTGGCCGTAGTAGCCGCGGTCGGCCTGCCAGAGGTGCTCGTTGATGCTCTGCTTGATGCGTTGGGCTAATTTTTCGTGCGCGCTGGCCACGGCCGTTTCGCCCAGTTGCTGGGCCATTTGGGCCAGCACCACGTTGGCGTGGTAGTGCACGGCGTTGGTGCCCAGGTTTTCCGACTGGTAGATGTCCACCGGCTGCATCCAGCGCGGATACGTCTGCTCGCGCCAGTCCAGAAACGACGACTCGCCCCGCACCAGCCCCGTGGCGGCGTCGTAGGCGTTGAGCTGGTCGTCGGCGATGGACTGCTTGATGATGGGGTACACCTGCCGCAGCTAGGCCTGGTCGCCGGTTACTTTATAGATTTCCCAGGCCGCCGTGGCCCAGATAATGCGGTCGGTGGAACAGGGGTACGCCCCGCCCGTGCCCGTATCCTGAATGATGCGCCCCTCGGGGCTCACCTTGCGCATCAGGCTTTTCATGGCCGAGCGGGGCTGCAGCGCCGCCTGCGCCAGGATGATGCTGTAGCTGATGTCGCGGGTCCAGACGCCGGCCCACTCCTTGCCGGTCCGGAACGTGCTGTCGGGCTCCACCGCCCGGCGGGCTTCTTCCAGGGCCAGGTTGTAGAGGGCATCGGCCAGCGGGTACTCCGATGTGTACTGCGGGAAGTCGGCTGTATTAATGGATTGCTTCCACTGGCCGGCCGTGCTTTTGGCATCCTGTGGCGCGTTCAGCAGCAGCGTTACTTCATAAATGCCGTTGCCGTCGGGGTCCTTCAGCTCCAGCTCGGGCTTGTTCACCAGGTTGTCGAAGTCCCAGCTCAACGGCGCCGTGCTGCCCGCCACAAACACGTGCTTGAAGTCCTGCTGGTACAGCTTGTCGCCTTTGTAAGTCGTGTAAAATCCCTGCTGCTTAAACGCCGCCAGCACCGGCCGCAGGTCCAGCCTGATTTTCAGCGCGGTATTCGGGGCCAGGTACGTATTGGCCGGCATCGGCGTGGGGTCCACAAAATGCTTACCGAAGGTGAGCACGGGCGTTTCCAGCGCTTGGGCCGCCTCACCGGCATTGGGCAGGGCCACAAACAGGTGGTTCTGGCCAGGCGCCAGCTCGTTGTCCTTGCCGTTGAGACTGAATTTGAATTCTATCCGTGGGCTCTGAAACGCGTTGGCCGGGCTCTTGTAATCCGAAGTGAGCTCCGTGGCCGACAGCGCCCGGGCCGTGTAGGGGCCCTGCACCACCCGGTCGCGGTAGAGCGCATACTGGCCCGACTGCCACACGGGGGCATCCGTTGGCTGGGGCTGGGCCCCGCCGGCCGCCGGAGCAGTTGTTGCAGCAGTGGTAGACTTTTGCATCTGACAGGAACTCAGCATGACAGGCACCAGCACGAGGCTCGCGAGGCCGGGAAAGTATTTCATAAGATAAGAGTAATAGCAAAAGGGCGCCGGCTGCGGCAATGTTTCGGGCCGTGGCGCAAGCCAGGCTGCCGTGGGGCAGGAGGGCCGAGCCTACTTAATTGGGCTAAAATTCAGCCGGCTGAACGATTGAGCCAGCGGCCCGCTCTCACCATTTCAAGCGGACAGCTCCCAAGGCATTCCGCACCGTCACCGCCGGGGTTGTGGTATGCTCTCCCGAGAGGCTAGCGGGCTTCTGCAGGTAGGAAACGCGCGATTGCGGCTTGAGGGCTTTGCCGTCGGCCTGCAGGTTGGGCAAAGCACCAAACCCGTGAAAAAGCACCTCCACGTGCTTGAACTTCGATTTCGACGAGCCCTGCACCGGGCCCAGCTCCAGGGTATGCGCCGTGGGGTCCAGCTTGATGGTGCGCTTGAAGAACTGGCCTTTCTCGTGGTTATAGGTCGTGCCGTCGTCTTCGTAATACACGTAAGAGCTGGGCGCCTCGCCCTGGTACACGTGCAGGTACAGCGTATCGAGCGGAGCCTGGGCGGTGTACTGCACCGGGCTCTGCATGGGGATGATGCTGCCCCCACGCACAAACACGGGCAGGCGGTCGAGCGGCGAGGGCACGTAAGCCGCCTTGCCCCCGGCGTGCAGCTCGTCGCTGTAGAAATCGTACCAGCGGCCGGCCGGCAGGTACACCTTGGCGGCTTGCAGCGTGCTGGCCACCGGCGCTACCAGCAGCCCCGGCCCAAACTGGTACTCGTTTTGGAATTGCCCGTCGTAAATCTGGCCGTCGTACGGGTAGTCGAGCGCCAGCGACCGCTGCACCGGCAGGCCGTTCTGCGTGGCTTCGTAGAAGGCCGAATACACGTAAGGCAGCAGGTTGTAGCGCAGCTGCACGTAGTCGCGGTTGATGTCCGTATAGTCTTCGCCAAACGCCCACGGCTCGGCCGCCTTGGTATTCACGGCGCTATGAGCCCGGAAAAAGGGCGTGAATGTGCCAATCGACATCCAGCGGGTGAACAGTTCGCCCGTCGGCGGCGGCGATGCCACAAAGCCGCCCACGTCCATGCCGGCGTTGGCCACGCCGCTCAGTCCCAGGCTGTTTACCAGGCGTACGCCGGCCAGCATGTGGTCATCGGTGCTCACGTTGTCGCCCGTCCAGATGGCGGTGTAGCGCTGCAGGCCCGCGTAGCCGGCCCGCGTCAGAATGAGCGGCCGGCGGCCCCCCATCAGCTTGCGGGTGCCTTCGTAGGTGCTGCGGGCCATTTGCAGGCCGTACACGTTGCGGGCGGCGTTGGTGGTCGCGCCGTGGCCGTCGTAGTTAAACAGCATGTTGCTGGGCAGTTGGTTGCCCCAGGTCGACATCTCGTTCATGTCGTTCCAAAACCCTTCCACCCCGTCCCGGACCAGGCCCTGAAACTGCTGCCCCCACCACTGGCGGGCGGCGGGCAGGGTGAAGTCCGGAAAGTTGCACAGGCCCGGCCACACTGCCGCACGGAAGTTGGTGCCGTCGGGGTATTTCACGTACAGGTCGCGGGCTTTGCCGTCTTCCCACTGCTTGTAGCCCGCCTCCGTTTTCATGCCCGGGTCCACAATCACCGCCATGTGCACGCCCAGGCCCTTCAGGTCCTTGAGCATCTTGCCAGGCTGCGGAAAGCGCTGCGGGTTCCAGGTAAAAATCTTGTAGGCATCCATGTAGTGGATGTCCAGATAAAGCACATCGAGCGGAATCTTCTTTTCCCGGAACGTCTGGGTAATGCGCTTCACCTCCGTATCGGGGTAGTACGTGTACCGGCTCTGCTGAAAGCCGATGGCCCAGAGCGCCGGCATGGGCATCCGGCCGGTCAGATGGGTGTAGTCCTCCAGAATGCCCGCGGGCTTCCGGCGTCCTATCAGGTAGTAGTTCATCTCCCCGCCCCGGGCGCCAAACGACGAGAACCGGTCGTCGTTGCTGGCCCCGAAGTTGACCTGCCCCACGTACGAATTGTCGAAAAATAGGCCATAAGCCAGTCCATCGTGCAGCCCCATGTAAAAGGGAATGGAGCTGTAGAGCGGGTCGCTGCCGGTGGGGTAGGCGTAGCTGTCGGTGTTCTGGTGCACGTAGGCCTGGCCGCGCCGGTCCAGCGGCCCGGTCTTTTCGCCCAGGCCCACAAACCGCTCCCCGGGCAGCAGCAGCTTATACGTAGTGATTTCGTCGCCCACCCACGACGTGCCCAGGCCCGCCTCGTCCTGGTTCAAGAGCTGTCCCGCCGCATTGTAAAAAGCAAAGCGCGCCGGGTTCTTCTGAATCACCAGCCGAACCGAGTCGGTGGTAATGGTTACGCTTTCGGCCGCCTCCTGCACCCGCAGGGCCGCCGTGCTTGGCGAGGCCACCACCGCATAAGAGAAATCGGCCGCTAAAGGATGCTGGCTGAGCCGTACCCGCAGAATGGTGGGCGAGTAGGCCGTCACTTCGGCAGTTGCGTTGGCAAAAGTCAGGCGCAGCGTGTTGCCGGCCGCCTCCGTGCGCTGCACCGCACCCAGCGATTCCACCTTAGAAAATTGAGCTTGAGCCGGCATCCGCAGCAGCAGGCCGGTAGCAAATAGGAGGCTGGAAAGCCAAGGGCGCGGTACGAGGTAAGGCATTTTCAAAGCCAAGGGGATGGAGAATCAGAATAAGAAGCGGTGCGCGGTGCCAGACTGGCACTGCAAAGCAAACAGTAAGAATGGCTATTGTTAGTAACAATAGCCGCAGGCCGGTTATAGTAGCTGCAGCAGTGCCGGCACTGTTAGCGCATCGGCACCATGCTCTCTTGCGAGCGGTGCAGCGATGAGTTACGGATAACCAGCTCAGGCTTAAGAATGAGGTGGGGCGGTGTATAAACCGGCCCTCGCTTCAGCAGCTGCAGAAAAAGCCGCACCGCCGTCTCGCCCATCTGCTCAGGCCGCTGGTCGATAACCGTTAGCTGCGGCTGCGTCATAGCCGTAAATGGGTCGTTGCTGAAGCACGCCAGGGCAATGTCCTGCGGCACGCGCATCGACTGCTCCCGCAGTACCTCCAGCGCCCCCACCGTGGGAATGGCATAAGCGGCAAAAACCGCATCCAGGGAAGAGTCTAAGGCCAACAAATGCTGCATGCCCAGGCGGCCGGCCTCGTGCGTCAGCGCGGGTAGGGAGTAGTTCCAGTGCTCTTCATAGGCCAGACCATGAGCGCGCAGGGCTTCGCGGTAGCCCAGGTACCGGTTGCGGGTAGTATTCAGGTGCTGCGGCCCGGCCATGTGCGCGATGTGGGTGCATCCCTGCGCAATCAGGTGGGATACGGCTTGGAAGGCGCCCTGAAAGTCATCCAGAATAACGGCCATGCTTTGCGGCAGCTCCGGCACGCGGTCAAAGAAAACCAACGGAATGCCCTGCCGTCGCACCTGCTCAAAGTGCTGGACATCGAGGTGCGTAGTAGCTGAGACCGAAATAAGTATGCCCTCCACCTGCGCATCAATCAAGGTTTCCACGTTGCGCTGCTCCCGGTGCAGGTCCTCGTTCGATTGGCACATCATCACGTTGAAGCCTTCGCAGGTCGCCACTTTCTCAATGCCATTCATCACGGCCGGAAAGAAGTAGCCCTTGATGTGCGGCACAATAACCCCCAGTGTCTTGCTATGGCCTTTGCGCAACGCCGCTGCCAGCTGGTTGGGCCGGTAGCTCAACTCCTGAGCCAGTTGCCGCACGCGCTGCTTGGTGGCCTCGCTAATATCCCGGTGGTCAGCCAGCGCCCGCGAAACCGTCGAGATGGATAAGTTGAGCTGTTGGGCTAAATCCCGGATGGAAGTCTGCTGCTTCTTCGCTGCCATAAGTCAGTGTATTATATAAGGAGCCGCTGCCCACAGGTCTCAAATGCTCGAAAAGGGCACAGCCGCACCCAATTCCTGCGTAAAATAGCATCAGCAGGCCCGAATCGCCCACGTGCGCACGCTACCTCCAGCCACTGTAGGAGGATTAGGGTTAGAAACAGCTCCACCTCTTTCAGCCCCACTTCACCGAGTGCTCTACAGTTGCTTTCGTAAGCCAGCCTGGCCCTACGCAGAATAATTCCTTTCCAGGATGCTCTACTATAAAGAGCACATGATTGTGCCAGTCCTAACGCAGTCTACACAGGAACTGGCCTCATCCTAAGGCCGGTAAAGCGGAGTTAACTTCTAGGTTCGTTCGATCCGCTACCACCTTAATGGGCCTTGTCATGGCTGCAAAGGCAAAAAAAGAGAAGTATTTATTGAGTTGGCGTTGCACGCTCAGAAATTGTTTCTACCTTTGCACCCCCAATAAGAAAAGCGCTTCGAACGGAAACGCAATCTGAAAAGGGTGAGCCAAAAGGCAGCAAAGATTTTAAAATCTGAGCCAGTCGAATTAGCTGACATTTCTCTTTAAGGTTGTAACCTTAGTCAGAAAAAAAAGTCAGCAAGTTTTTGGATTTACAAATAACTTCCTTACCTTTGCACTCCCAAATCGAAAGAAGGGAAATACAGAAGAGAAGATGACCGGCCGCCAGGCCCCACGGTTCGCTCAACAGGAGCGGGCACACGTTCTTTGAATGCTTGGAAAAGACAAATGGTAAGACTTGCTTCGGCAAGTTGACAACCAAACGTAACATTGAATAAAAACTCGTCAAATACGAGTCGGATTCGCACTCGACATCAGCCCCGGTTCGCCGGGGTGTAGAACATTTTACAATGGAGAGTTTGATCTTGGCTCAGGATGAACGCTAGCGGCAGGCCTAATACATGCAAGTCGAACGGTCTCTAGCAATGGAGATAGTGGCGCACGGGTGCGTAACGCGTAACCAACCTACCCAGTTCTGGGGGATAGCCCGCCGAAAGGCGGATTAATACCGCATAAGACCATAGAGTGGCATCGCTCAGTGGTTAAAGATTTATTGGAATTGGATGGGGTTGCGTGCCATTAGCTAGTTGGGGGGGTAACGGCCCACCAAGGCGACGATGGCTAGGGGAGCTGAGAGGCTGGTCCCCCACACGGGCACTGAGATACGGGCCCGACTCCTACGGGAGGCAGCAGTAGGGAATATTGGGCAATGGGCGAGAGCCTGACCCAGCCATGCCGCGTGCAGGATGAAGGCTTTCTGAGTCGTAAACTGCTTTTGCCAGGGAAGAAAAAGGGGGATGCGTCCTCCACTGACGGTACCTGGTGAATAAGCACCGGCTAACTCCGTGCCAGCAGCCGCGGTAATACGGAGGGTGCAAGCGTTGTCCGGATTTATTGGGTTTAAAGGGTGCGTAGGCGGCCGATTAAGTCTGGGGTGAAAGCCCACTGCTCAACAGTGGAACTGCCCTGGAAACTGGTCGGCTTGAGTACAGACGAGGGCGGCGGAATGGAGGGTGTAGCGGTGAAATGCATAGATACCCTCCAGAACCCCGATTGCGAAGGCAGCTGCCTAGACTGTAACTGACGCTGAGGCACGAAAGCGTGGGGAGCGAACAGGATTAGATACCCTGGTAGTCCACGCCGTAAACGATGGATACTCGCTGCCGGCGATACAAGGTCGGTGGCTTAGCGAAAGCGTTAAGTATCCCACCTGGGGAGTACGCCCGCAAGGGTGAAACTCAAAAGAATTGACGGGGGCCCGCACAAGTGGTGGAGCATGTGGTTTAATTCGATGATACGCGAGGAACCTTACCTAGGCTAGAATGCGCGTGACCGCCTCAGAGATGAGGCTTTCCTTCGGGACACAAAGCAAGGTGCTGCATGGCCGTCGTCAGCTCGTGCCGTGAGGTGTTGGGTTAAGTCCCGCAACGAGCGCAACCCCTATGTTTAGTTGCCAGCGGATCATGCCGGGGACTCTAGACAGACTGCCTGCGCAAGCAGTGAGGAAGGCGGGGACGACGTCAGGTCATCATGGCCCTTACGCCTAGGGCTACACACGTGCTACAATGGACGGTACAGCGGGTTGCCAACCAGCGATGGTGCGCCAATCCCGAAAAGCCGTTCTCAGTTCGGATCGGAGTCTGCAACTCGACTCCGTGAAGCTGGAATCACTAGTAATCGCGTATCAGCAATGACGCGGTGAATACGTTCCCGGGCCTTGTACACACCGCCCGTCAAGCCATGGAAGTTTGGTAGACCTGAAGCCGGTGCTCGTCACAGAAGCCGGTTAGGGTAGAACAGGTAACTAGGGCTAAGTCGTAACAAGGTAGCCGTACCGGAAGGTGCGGCTGGATCACCTCCTTTCTGGAGCAGTTCGACTCGTGAGTTTTTATAATAACATGTTACGGTTGTCACCGTTGTCTTTTCCTTCATTCAAATAATTTAAACACTGGTTTTGGGCTTGTAGCTCAGGTGGTTAGAGCGCTACACTGATAATGTAGAGGTCCCTGGTTCGAGTCCAGGCAGGCCCACTCTAACAACAACGACCAGTTGTTAAGCATACCGGTTTATTTCAATAGGAAATGAACCTCGACATCACTAAACACCAGAGTGATACACGTTCTTTGACGTAAGGGGTAACAAAAACGAAGCGTAGCGCGCTTGGTTCCGCAAGGGACAAGCAGTCTGGTTTACCAGACAGTGTTACGAAAGCGAAGTAAGCAAGAGCACACGGGGGATGCCTAGGGTCTGAGAGGCGACGAAGGACGCGATAAGCTGCGATAAGCTCGGGGGAGGGGCACATACCCGTTAATCCCGAGATTTCCGAATGGGGCAACCCCTTGGTTGGAAGAACCAAGAGCCGACGGGCTTGACCCGCGGCGGCAAACGCCGAGAACTGAAACATCTAAGTACCGGCAGGAAAAGAAAATAACAATGATTCCCCAAGTAGTGGCGAGCGAACGGGGAGGAGCCCAAACCGGGTTGGTTACGGCCAGTCCGGGGTTGTAGGGTCGCGACATGTGATTGAATCGAGGTAGCCGAAGTGCTTGGGAAAGCACATCAGAGAGGGTGAAAGTCCCGTAGGCGACACTTCTGATTCACGCTAGCGATACCCTGAGTAGGGCGGGGCCGGAGAAACCCCGTCTGAAGCGAGCGGCACCATCCGCTAAGGCTACATACTCCTCAGACACCGATAGTGAACTAGTACCGTGAGGGAAAGGTGAAAAGAACCGGGAATACCGGAGTGAAAAGAACCTGAAACCGTGTGCTTACAAGCAGTTAGAGGGAGTTCGTCTCCTGATAGCGTGCCTTTTGCATAATGAGCCTACGAGTTACTCCTCCCCGGCAAGGTTAATTGACTTGAGTCAAGGAGCCGCAGCGAAAGCGAGTCTGAACAGGGCGCGGAGTCGGGGGGGTAGACGCGAAACTTGGTGAGCTACCCATGAGCAGGTTGAAGGTGCGGTAACACGCACTGGAGGACCGAACGAGTTTCCGTTGAAAAGGATTTCGATGACTTGTGGGTAGGGGTGAAAGGCCAATCAAACTGAGAAATAGCTCGTACTCCCCGAAATGTATTGAGGTACAGCGTCGTGGTGAGGTCGTTGGAGGTAGAGCTACCAATAGGACTAGGGGGTGTCAGAGCCTACCGAATCCTGATGAACTCCGAATGCCAGCGGCTATACACGGCAGTGAGGCCTGGGGTGCTAAGGTCCCCGGCCGAGAGGGAAAGAACCCAGACCATCTGCTAAGGTCCCTAAATCCAGATTAAGTTGAACAAAGGAGGTCCAGTTGCTTTGACAGCCAGGAGGTTGGCTTGGAAGCAGCCATTCCTTTAAAGAGTGCGTAACAGCTCACTGGTCGAGCGACCGGGCATCGATAATACGCGGGCATCAAATCTGGTACCGAAGCAATGGATGTAACCTGCAAGACGGTTACGTGGTAGGGGAGCATTCTCCTTGCGGTGAAGGTGCGTCGTCAGGCGTGCTGGAGCGTGGAGAAAAGCATATGTAGGCATGAGTAACGATAATGGGGGTGCGAAACCCCCACGCCGATAGACTAAGGTTTCCAATTCAACGCTAATCGGAATTGGGTTAGTCGGGACCTAAGGGGCAGCCGAAAGGTGAACTCGATGGACAGCAGGTTAATATTCCTGTACTGATGATGACAAGTGATGCAGTGACGCAGAAGTGAAAGCACCGCGGGCGGACGGAAGTGCCCGTTGAAGGCCGTAGGTATTGGGAGGGTAGTTAAGTACGCCCACCTAGCCGAACGCTGATAGTACCGCACGTCCTTCGGGACACGCGGATAGTGTGCCTAATCCGACTGCCAAGAAAACCTGCTAAGCGTTTTAATGTCATTATCACCCGTACCGCAAACCGACACAGGTAGTCAAGGAGAGTATCCTGAGGCGCTCGAGTGAATCACGGCCAAGGAACTCGGCAAAATGGACCTGTAACTTCGGGAGAAGGGTCGCTTCCTCTTGGGCAACCAAGAGAAGCCGCAGTGAAAAGGCCCAGGCGACTGTTTAACAAAAACACATGGCTTTGCTAACGCGCAAGCGGACGTATAAGGCCTGACACCTGCCCGGTGCCGGAAGGTTAAGAGGGGAACTTAGTGCCGCAAGGTGCGAAGGTTTGAATCGAAGCCCCGGTAAACGGCGGCCGTAACTATAACGGTCCTAAGGTAGCGAAATTCCTTGTCGGGTAAGTTCCGACCTGCACGAATGGTGTAACGATCTGGGCGCTGTCTCAGCCGTGAGCTCGGTGAAATTGTAGTCTCGGTGAAGATGCCGAGTACCCGCCACGGGACGGAAAGACCCCGTGCACCTTTACTATAGGTTGCCATTGGTGTTGGGTTCGGCATGTGTAGCATAGGCGGGAGGCGCTGAGCCGGGGACGCTAGTTCTCGGGGAGCCACCGTTGAAATACCGCCCTTGCCGTGCCTGATGCCTAACTCTGGATTCCAGAGAACAGTGGCTGCTGGGTAGTTTGACTGGGGTGGTCGCCTCCAAAAGAGTATCGGAGGCTTTCAAAGGTCCGCTCAGTACGCTTGGTAACCGTACGCAGAGCGCAATAGCAGAAGCGGGCTTGACTGTGAGGCCGACTAGCCGAGCAGGGTCGAAAGACGGATATAGTGATCCGGTGGTTCCGCATGGAAGGGCCATCGCTCAAAGGATAAAAGGTACGCCGGGGATAACAGGCTGATCTCCCCCAAGAGCTCATATCGACGGGGAGGTTTGGCACCTCGATGTCGGCTCGTCACGTCCTGGGGCTGGAGAAGGTCCCAAGGGTTCGGCTGTTCGCCGATTAAAGTGGCACGCGAGCTGGGTTCAGAACGTCGTGAGACAGTTCGGTCCCTATCTGTGGTGGGCGTTGGAAATTTGACAGGACCTGTCCTTAGTACGAGAGGACCGGGATGGACCAGCCGCTGGTGCGCCGGTTGTACCGCCAGGTGCAGCGCCGGGTAGCTACGCTGGGACGAGATAAGCGCTGAAAGCATCTAAGTGCGAAACTCACCTGGAGATGAGATTTCCCAATTGAAGGCCCGTCGGAGATGACGACGTGGATAGGCGGCAGGTGAACAAGCAGAAATGCAATAGCTGAGCCGTACTAAGTGGCCGAGGGCTTCGCTACTTCAAGCAATTGAATTCATTCGTCGAGCGCGCAACACACGCTTCGTTTTTGTCCCCTTATGTCAACGTTATTGAGTCCTGCACGAACACGCAGTGACCCGCCAGCAATGGTGGCTTTAGCCCGGGTGTTCACCTCTTCCCATTCCGAACAGAGCCGTTAAGCCCCGGTGCGCCTATGGTACTGCCTTCACCGGTGGGAGAGTCGGTCGCCGCCAACCTTATTGTCCAACAACGCCCCCCGCCGCTTTTACCAGCCGAGCGGGGGGCGTTTTGCGTGTAGCGCCCCACGCACGTCACTCCGCAGGTACGGCATAGTATGGGGTGGTTCAGTAAAAACGGACAGTTAGCTAAGGTAGGTTGGCTTTGAATTCCTGTTCAAATTGGTGAGGCGAGCGGTAGCCGAGCGCGGAGTGGCGACGGTCGAGGTTGAAGTAGGTGTCGAGATAATGGGCCACTTCCAAGCGGGCTTCTTCGAGCGAGGCGAAAGTGGAGCCTGGAGGCAATAATTCGGTTTTAAGCGTGCTCCAGCCGGCTTCGGCCTGCGCGTTGTCATACGGGTTGCCCGGCCGGCTGAAGCTGGGCACGGCCCCGGCTTGGGCGATGCGGGCGCGACAGGCCGCGCTAGTGTACTGGCTGCCGCGGTCGGCGTGCACGATGAGCCCCGGCGCGGGCTGGCGGAGCGTCAGGGCCTGTTCCAGGGCGTGGAGCACCAACTCGGTGGGCATCTGCGCGGCTAGGTGCCAGCCCACTACGCGCCGCGAGCAGGCATCGCGCCAAGTAGCCAGGTAGCACCAGCGCCCGCCCACCAGCGGCAAGTAGGTGATGTCGCCGACCCAGACCTGATTCGGGGCGGTGGGGAACGGCTGACCCAGCAAGCGGTTCTCCGCCACCACAGCCGCCGGGCCGGCCACGGTGGTGCGCGGCCGGTGCGGGCGGGTGCTCAAGGCGTGTAAGTCGTGCCGGTGCAGCCAGGTGCGCAACGCGTAGCGGCCCACGGCGTGCCCTTCCGCGTGTAACTCGGCCCGTAGCCGCCGCGTGCCGTAGCGTCGGGCGTGGCGCGTAAAGGCCGCTTGCGCCGCCACTTGCCACGGAGCCGGCGCGGCGGCCGGCCGGTGCCGCCACTGGTAATACCCGGCGGGGCTCACGCACGGCCAGCACCTGGCAGAGCAGCTGCACGGGCCACGCCTCGGTGCAGGCCGCGAGGAAAGCGTAGCGGCTCATCACTGAGGCGGTTGGGAGAAGATGGTCACGACTTTTTTTTAAATGTCGCGCTCCATTTCCACGCGCTTGAGCACGGCCCGCAGCTGCTTGATTTCGTCGCGCTCCGCGCTGCTGGGCACGGCGGCTTCCAGGGCCTGGCGTTGCCAGCGCCCCAGCAGGGCTGGTGAAATGCCCTGGGCACGGGCCACGTCGCTTTGCCGCGTACCCGCTGCTACTTGGCGGACGCACTCGGCTTTAAACGCCGGCGTGTATTTCTTGCGGGTGGAGGGGCTTCCTCCAAGATTCGATTTTTCAGTCATGGGCAGCGGAAGTTAAGACGTCTCGCTGTCCGTTTTACCTAGACCACCTCAAGCCGGCGGCCGGCCTGATCGTGCACGCCGACCAGGACAGCCAGTACGCGGCCACCCGATTCAAGGACCTGCTGGCCCGGCACGGGGCCTTGCCGAGCATGAGCCGGTGTGGCAACTGCTACAACAACGCCCACGCCGAATCGTTTTGGAGCCGGCTGAAAACCGAACTGCTCGACGGCGGCGTCTTCCCCGGCCTGGCCGAAGCCCGGCTCGAAATCAGCCACTACATCGCTTACTACAACGCCGAACGCCGCCACACCGCCCTCGGCTACCAATCACCCAACCACTTCGAATCCCACCTCCAAACCATGTCCTAATTGTGTTCGGCTTAGCTGGACCACCTCAATAAACCTTTGCTAAGTGTAAAACGAAACGCATACGGCATTGTATGGTGGCTGGTTTTGTATCTATAAAATAACGGAATTGTATAAATATTCAACTACAACAGTAACAAGTCAGCCCTACGCCACTACAGCTGGGTTTATGCTATCTGAAGGCGGTCTTTTATGCCTTAATCTTGTGCTTAAAAAGTAAGTTTTCCTCCGCCCAAACCGGGCATTTGGCACCGAACCCCGGCTCTTTTTGCTTCGTAAGCAGGCTGCCCAAAGTTGGGTTGAACTCGTACCCACAGCGGTGTTATTTTTTGTTATTGAAATTTTTAATGGGTCCGTTGCCCGAATCTTGTATCAAGAATTTCTTGAAATAATTTAATTTAGGGAATTGCTCTCCCACCGATTCATGCAGGATATCTATCAGGTGCTGACTGTGCGGGAGGTGCACTCGCCCACGCCCCGGGCCCGGACGCTGGTGCTGGAGCCCCAGCCCGGCGAAACCCTGCGCTACGAGCCCGGCCAGTACCTGACCCTGGTGCACCCGCAGTATGGAGGCGAAGTACGCCGGTCGTACTCGTTCAACTCCACGCCGGTGCTGCACGAGCCGCCCGCCATCACCGTGAAGCGCGTTGACAACGGCTTGTTTTCGCGCTGGCTCGTCGACCAAATCCAGGTGGACGACCAGGTACACACCAGCGGGGTCGGGGGCTTCTTCACCCTGCCGCCTAACCCAGACGACTACGACCAGCTCATTCTGCTGGCGGCCGGCAGCGGCATCACGCCGATTTTCTCGCTGCTCAAAACGGCGCTTCATGCCCACCCGCACCTGCGGGTGCTGCTGTTCTACAGCAACCGCTCGGCGGCCGAAACCCTGTTTCTGGTGGAGCTCGAGGATTTGGCTCAACGACTCCCCGGGCAGCTGCATATTGAGCTGTTTTACAGCGATAACCCTTTGCTGTACCGCGCCCACCTCCACAAAGAGCTGCTCGAAACGCTGGTGAAGGAGCAAGCCCCGTACGCGCCCGGCCGCACCTTGGGCTACCTCTGCGGGCCGCTGAACTACATGCGCATGGGCACCTACGGCCTGCACGAGGCCGGCCTGCCGCTCAGCCACATCCGCCGGGAACTGTTTTACACCGGGGCCGATGTGCGGGCCCCGGTGCTACCGCCCGATACCGCGCCGCACCGGGTGGGGGTACGGGCGCGCGGCCAGCTCCACGAGCTGCTTGTGCAATACCCCGACACCATTTTGCAGGCGGCCAAGCGCCAGGGCCTGCACCTGCCCTACAGCTGCGAGGTGGGCCAGTGCGGCAACTGCGCCGTGCGCTGCACCCAAGGCCGCGTGTGGATGGCCACCAACGAAGTGCTGACCGACCGCGAGCTGGCCCGCGGCCTGGTCCTGACCTGCACTGGCTACCCCGTGGGCGGCGACGTTGAGCTTGATTTTGACGGCCATTAAGGGTCGGCTTCCTATCAGTATAATTTGGCTCAGCCGGAAGCCCGTCTTCCGACCGGGCACGGCTGCTAAGCCAGCCCAACGCCGTACCTTTTAGCCCTTGACCCATACTGCCCACCCGCTTCCGTTGTGACCAGACCGAAATCGCCCCATGCTTCCCCGACGACGGCCAATGCGCTGTTTCCGGTGTTCCTGCGGCTGGAGAAGTTTCGGGTGCTGCTGGTGGGCGGCGGGCAGGTGGCCCTCGAAAAGCTCACGGCCATCCTGCACAACAGCCCCGAAACGGCCGTGACAGTCGTAGCGCCAGACCCGCTGCCCGCGCTGCAGGCCCTGGTGGGCCAGCATCCACGGGTGCAGCTCCACGCCCGTCCGTACCAAGACGACGACCTGGAAGGCCAGGATTTCCTGTTTGTGGCCACCGACGACGAGGCGCTCAACCACCGCATCAAAGCCGCTGCTGCCACTCGTCACCTTCTCACCAACGTAGCCAACGCGCCGGAGGCCTGCGACTTCTACATGGCCTCGGTGGTGCAGAAAGGCGATTTGAAAGTGGCCATCTCCACCAACGGCATGCTGCCCACCGTGGCCAAGCGCCTGCGCAGCGTGCTGGAAGAAGCCCTGCCCGGCGAGCTGCACACGCTCCTGCAGCACATGACCGTCATTCGCACCCGACTCACCGGCGATTTCGCCAGCAGAATCAAGGCGTTGAACGCCGCCACGGCCGAGCTGGCCTATGGCCCGGCCTACGAGTCGCCGGCCACGGCCTACTGGCGGCGCATTGCCACGGGCGCGCTGCTCACGTTTGCCCTGTTTATTCTCATCAACATTGCGTCTTACTACGTCACGCTGGCGCAGGTAGTGGCGGTGCTGCGGGGCTCGGGTACCTTCTATATGTTCGTGGCCGTCGGCTTCGCAGCCCAATTAATTGACGGGCTGCTGGGCATGGGCTACGGGGTGGTGTCGGCCATCAGCCTCATGTCGCTGGGGCTGAACCCGGTGGCGGTGAGCGCCAGCATCCACACGGCCGAGGTATTTGCCAGTGGGGCCTCGGGCTACCAGCACTACCGCTTCGGCAACGTCAACAAGCGCCTGTTTCGGGTGCTGCTGCTGCCCGGCGTGGCCGGCTCCATTAGTGGGGCCCTGGTGCTGGCGCATTTTGGCGAGCAGTATGCCAATTGGGTGAAGCCGCTGCTGGCCGTCTACCTGCTTATTCTAGGCATCCGCATCCTGAACAAGGCGCTGCGCACGCAGCCGCAGCAGCGGCGCAAAGTGAAGCACGCCGGCTGGCTGGCCGGGGCCGGCGGCTTTTTGGATTCGTTTGGCGGCGGGGGCTGGGGCCCGCTGGTAACGAGCACGCTCATCGCCACGGGCCGCACGCCGCAATATGTCATCGGCACGGTCAGCCTGGTCGAGTTCTTTGTGACTTTCGCCAGCGCCTTCACCTTCTTCACGCTCATCGGCATCTCCCACTGGCAGATTGTGGCCGGCCTGATTGTCGGCGGCGTGGCGGCGGCCCCGATTGCAGCCCGACTGGCTGGGCGCATCCCCACCCGCTGGATGTTCCAGGGCGTGGGCCTGATGGTTATTTGCTGGAGCCTCTGGGCCCTGCGCAAGCTTTTCTAAAGGCTGATTTAGAGCGTTTAAAATTAAGTGTAAGGCTGGGCAGTAGCGCGGACTTTTAGTCCGCGGGGCCGTAAAGCAACTGCCTCGCGGACTAAAAGTCCGCGCTACGGGACAGCGACTCCAAAGCTACTCTAAGAAGCACTGAGCCGCGAACGGCGGCCATGCAACGTGCGGCGGAATCAGCTCAATTCGTCGGGCCGGTATCTACTCGGGCTTCTATGGCTTTCTGAACGGCGGGAGTTACTTCCGAAAGAACATCCAAGCCAGTGGCGGCTTCAATGGCATCAACCTTGGTTCGGTACTGGGCCCAGCTGGCATTCAGGCCGTTGTCGTTGGGGATGTCGACGGCAATTACCCGCGTGGCACTGGTTACCCGGCTGGCGTCGTTGGTCCCGCTCGTGAGCACGACGACCACCTTCCAGCAGTGGGCGGGCACGGTAATGCGGCCTTGATCGAGGGTGGTGGCGTAGCCATTGGCGCCGGTGCCGCCGCGGCCGTAGCTGCCAGCCATTATGTAGAGTTCTTTGCCCTGGCCCACCAAGGTGCGGCAGTACTCTTCCAGGCTGGCCCAGGTTTGCTGGTTGTTGCGCGGGGCCTGGGGCATCATGTTGGTCATGAGGAACGTAGCCGAGTTGTCGGCCGCCGTTCGCGTGCGGTCGGCGGAGGGGCAGTTGTGGCCGCGGTCGAAACCCGAGCCGCTGTAGCTGCTGGCCGTGGCCTGGTACCAGCCGGCGGGCAGGTCGGCATCGGGCCGGAAGTCGTCCTGCCGCGCGGCGCTCCCGAGCCAGTCGGCGCTGAGGTGCCAGCTCACCCAGTTGGGCTTGCCCTGGTCGCGGCTGTACCCCACCACGTATTGGGGCTTCACCAACAGGTAGTTGTTCGGAAAGCTGGCATCAGTCGTAGCGCCGCTGGGATTGCCCAGGGCCAGGTGTTCGACCAAGCCGTCCTGCGGGGCTGGCTCCGCCGATTCGCAAGCCGCGGCGCCGGCCAAGGCCAGCAGGAGCAGGCCGCAACGCAGCAGCTGATGGAGCGCATTCATAACCTAAAGGTACCTCTTACTGCCGAGCTTAGGGCCTAATCCCGGTAATTGAGGGCCGGTTTGCGGTCGCCCAGCAGGGGCTTGTATACGTAGCTGCCCACGTCCTGCTTGAACTCGGTTTTGGCCTTCGCAAGCAACGCCGGGTCGCCAAAAAGGTCGATGGCAGTCAGCGTCATGGTTTTGGCAGCCACCATCATGCCCTTGGTGCCCACTTCGAGGCCGCTGCAGGCCACCGCCTGCCAGCTGTGCGCCGGCGTGCCCGGAATCCAGGTGGCGGCCTCCAGGCCTACGGTGGGCACCACGTAGCTCACATCGCCCACGTCGGTGCTGCCGCCGCCGTCGCGGGTGGTGAAGGGCGATACGCCACCGGCCGTCTCCACGGCCGGCACGGCAAAGCCCAGCGAGGCCTGGATTTGCTTGCCAAACGCTAGCTCCTCCGGGCTGTAGCGCACGCCGCCCACCTGCTCCAGATTGGTTTGCAGGGCGCGGGCCAGGGTTTCGTTGAGCAGCAGGTCGTGCGTGCCGCCAATGAGTTCGTAATCCATGGTGGTGCCGGTGCCCAGCGCGGCCCCTTCGGCAGCTTTCACCACGCGGGCAAAGATGTCTTTCACGTTTTCCCGGTTGGGGTGCCGCACGTAGTAATACACTTCGGCGTAGTCGGGCACCACGTTGGGCGCTTTGCCGCCGTTGGTGATGACGTAGTGAATGCGCGTTTCCTGCGGCACGTGTTCGCGCATCATGTTCACCATGTTGTCCATGGCTTCCACGGCATCGAGCGCGCTGCGGCCGCGCTCCGGCGACATGGCCGCGTGCGAGGCCACGCCGTGAAAGCGGAACTTGGCCGAGGTGTTGGCCAGGTAGTTGTTCATCATGGCCCGGTTCTCGTTGCCCGGGTGCCAGTGCACCACCGCGTCTACGCCGTTGAATAACCCGGCCCGCACCATGTACACTTTGCCGCTGCCGCCTTCTTCGGCGGGCGTGCCGTACACCTTAATGGTGCCCCGCAGCTTGCCTTCCTGCAGCAGCTTCTTAATCTCAATGCCTGCGGCCACGCTGGCCGTGCCAAAGAGATTGTGCCCGCAGCCGTGGCCCGCATCCAGGCCCGCCACGGGCTTTTTCTCGGGCACGGCCTGCTGCGATAACCCCGGCAAGGCATCAAACTCGGCCAGAACGCCGATGACCGGCTGGCCGCTGCCGTAAGTCGCCACGAAGGCCGTGGGAATGTCGGCCACCCCGGCCTGTACCTCGAAGCCGTTGTCGCGCAGGGTCTTCTGCAGCAAGGCCGAGCTTTGGGTTTCCTTGTACCCCACTTCGGCGAAGCCCCAGATGCGCAGCGCCACCTGCTTGTAGTCGGAGTACTGGGCCTGCAGTTCCCGCAGGGCCTGCGCTTTAATGGATTTCAGCCCCTTAACCGGGGCGGGTGGCAGCGCCGGGCGGGCCGCCAGCAGCCCAATTCCCAGCAGGCAAAAGATGGAAAGCTTTTTCATGGTAACGATTCAAACAAGGTAATTACTACCCGCGCCGGCCCTGGCGGCCACGGTTAGGCGAATGTAGCACAACGGCCCTTTCGCACCGACCCGCTGCGGCCGCGTGGGCCCCTGTTGATCCAAAAAAAGCCTCGGCCGGAGAGGCCAAGGCTTTTGCAACTCCCTAAGGAAGAGGAGGGCCGCTTATTTGCGGATTTGCTTGCGGCTGCGCTTCACCTGCTTGCGGGCAGTTTTGAGGTAGGCTTTGAGCTGGTGCTTGCGCGGCACCACGATGACCGTCGCATTAGCCAGGTTCACGGTTGAGCTAGAAGCGGCGGCGTTTAGAGTTGTGGACTCGTCGGCGTAGCCGGCATAGGTGACCCGGGCGGCGAGGGGGCCCGCATTGGCCGGGACAGTGAACTGGAATTCGCCTTCGGCGTTGGTCACGGCCATTTGCTTGGTGCCCGTCAGGATAACCACGGCGCCGGGCAGTACGCCGGCCGGGTTGGTGATTTTGCCCACCAGCGTCATCATTTTCGTGGGCTCGGCGGTGGGCGTTGGCGTGGTGTTGGTGGTGCCTCGCGGGTTGCTCGACGCCAAGCTGCGGTTGCTGGCAAGGGCGATTTGAGCGTGCGAGGTGGCAGTAATCAGGGTGAAAAGGCAAGTTAGAAAAGAGGCGGTGAGGACAGTGAAAGAGCGCATGGCGGTAATGATATTGGCGGCTTTGTTTGAACGATACAAATGTATGTTTGCACATTGCCGTGGAGTATTTGTTCTCGGCTAAGTGCCAATTTGTGCCGATGGGTGAGCAAATTCTCTGTTGCAATGGCACGTAATGGCTGCCGGAAAGCAGAGCTTGCCGTTGGCCGCCACAAACTGTTGTTGGGCTAGCAAATCCTGCGCTTGGGACAGAATATGCTTGCGTTGAGCGGGTACGGCGCAGTAGAAGGGAGGGCGGGCCGGATATTGTAGTTGCCCTTTATTATGCTTTCTACAACTTCCCATCCTGCATCTGCTTCCCACAACGAAGCCTTTGCTCAGGCTCAACAGATCCACGCTGCCTTATCAGAGGCGCTGGCCCGCTTCCCCGCCGCGGGCGAAGCAGAAGCCCAGCAGTTCAGCCTGCTGCTTGACTTATTGCCGGAGGGCGTGGTGCTGTTCGGCACCGATGGGCGCATTGAAGTCCTCAACCAACGCTTCTTTGCCTTATGCAACCTGCCCGATGCCCCCGCCGAGTGGCGGGGCCGGGCCCTGGCCGAACTGCTGGCCCACGTGCAGCCCCAGGTGCTGGCCCGCGTGCCCCACGAGGGCGGCGAAACCCTACCCCTGCGCTCCGGGCGAGTGGTGGCCAGCAGCACCCAGCCCGAGCCCGCCACCACGGGCCGGCCGGCACGGCAGCTGCTGTGCCTTACCGACGAAACCGATGCCACCCAGCGCTTCCAGCTCCTGGCCGAGCTGGAAGCCGTTGCCCGCATTCCGCAGCAGAACCCGTACCCGGTGTTGCGCCTCGCGGCTTCGGGCCGCCAGCTCTATGCCAACAGCGCCGCCCGGCAACTGGGCCTCGGGCTGGCGCCGGCCGAGCGTATAAGCTGGCAGCGGGCACTGGCGGCGCAGGCCCTGGCCCAGTGCACTCCTTCTAAAGAGGAGGGAGCCCTCGGCCAGCGCTGGTTCAGCGTGCACGCCGAGCCGTTTGTCGCCGAGGGCAACATCAACCTGTACGTATTCGAAACCACGGCCCGCGTCCGGGCCGAGCAGCAGCTGCAGGAACAGCAGCGATTCTACGAAACCATCCTCAACGAGTTGCCCGCCGAGGTATTCGTGGTCGACCACCAGTACCGCTACCGGTTTGTAAACCCGGCCGCCGTGCCCGATGCCGAGCTGCGGCAGTGGATACTGGGCGTGCTGCTGGTGGAGGACAACGAAATCAACCGCGAAGTAGCCCGCTTTATGCTCGAGGAGTGGGGCGTTATCCTGGAAGAAGCCGTAGACGGCGAAAAAGGCCTGCGTCTGCTCACCGACCACGTGTACGACGTGGTGCTAATGGACATTCAGATGCCCGGCTTGAGCGGGGTGGAGGTAACCCGGGCCGTGCGCCAGCTGCCCGACCCCGTGCGGGCGCAGGTGCCCATCCTGGCGCTTACCGCCAACGCATTCCGGGAAGACAACGAGCGGTACCGTGCCGCCGGCATGAACGATTGCCTGGCCAAGCCTTTCGAGGAGGAAGCGCTCTACCACAAGCTGAATGCCCTACGCGCCGCGCACCACGCTCCCCTACGACCTCACCAAGCTGCGTGCCATGGCCCACGGCCGCGAAGCGTTTGTAACCAAAATCATCCGCTCTTTCCTGGCCAATACGCCAGCCAGCCTGCACCAGATGCAGGATGCTGCATGGGCCGGGCAGTGGGAAAAAGTAGCCGAGCTCACCCACCACGTCAAGCCCAACTTGGCGGCGTTGGGAGTGGCAGGAGTAGCGAGTGTGGTAACCATTCTGGAAAAAGCCCCCAACTCCGGCCAGGCCACCGCTGAACGAGGCGCTCTGGTAGCCCAACTGGTGGTCTCCGTGAACCGGGCGCTGGCCGCTCTGCCTGTGGAGCTGCCGGGTGAGTAGGGGCGGGGTTGCCGTAGAACCTCACCCCTACCGGGCACGGCCCCGGCCCCTCTCCAAAAGAGAGGGGAGTCACGGCGGCACAGTCCTGTCATTGCGAGGACGCAGGACGAAGCAATCCGTCCTGTTCTCAGCGACTTGCCTTCTAATGTGAAAAGCCCCGGCACTACGCAGTGTCGGGGCTTTTTCTGTCTTAATTAAAACAACAGCTTATCACTTCTTAGAGTTGGTCGCACAAAGTGGACGGATTGCCGCGATGCGCTCGCAATGACAGGATTGTGCCGCCGTGACTCCCCTCTCTTTTGGAGAGGGGCCGGGGCCGTGCCCGGTAGGGGTGAGGTGAGTAAATCCGGCTCAATTTTAAATTCCCCGCAGCCGGCGATAGAAGCCTTCTTGGTAGGATTTGCTGACCGGTACCTCATGCTTGCTGAAGGCCAACATATGGTCTTCTACCACGTCGATGCGACGGGTGTTGACGATGTAGGAGCGGTGCACGCGGGCAGAAAAGGACTCTGGCAAACGCTCCTCCAGACTCTTGAGGGTACTGTATACAATGAGCTTTTGCTTATCCAGCACCAGCACCGAGTAGTCGGACATGGCTTCGATGAACAACAGCTCTTCGAAATTCACCCGCACCATCTTCTTGTTCACCTTCACGAACAGGTGCTGGTCATGGGGCGGGGCCGGCACCGGGGTCGGCTCTGGCTGGCTGGCTGGCCGGCACCTGGCGGCGCTTCAGTACGCGCTCCACGGCCTGCAGAAACCGAGGGAATTCTACGGGCTTCACCACGTAATCGGTCACGTTCAGCTCAAACGCATTGATGGCAAAGTCGCGGTGCGAGGTGACGAGGACAATATCGGGCTGGGGCGTGGGCAGGATGCGCACCAGGTCCAGCCCCGAAAGCATGGGCATTTCAATATCCAAAAAGGCGATGTCGACCTGGCCACCATCGCGGAAGAACGCCAGGCAATCCACCGCATTAGCGAACGAGCCCAACAGCTCCAGTTCGGGGGTTAGCTCAATTAAGTGTTCAAGGGTCAGCCGGTTCATCTCGTTGTCGTCAACGAGCAGGCAGGTAAGCTTAGCGGTCGGGGTCATGAAGCTGGGAAGCAGCGATGTTAACGTGTCCATATCGGCTTTCCCGTTTATCCTGCTGCAGCAAATAGCGCTACCCAATAAAAAGAACCGGCTCAATAATCCGGAACCATACGGTTTGGCAGTACAAGCTAGATTTCATTGGAGGCTGCTACAAAGAAGAGTTCGTTCAAATCAACTAATTGCCTGTTAAAGTTGACTTTCAGCCCGGTAAATGACGGGTTAAGTTTCCGGGTTGATATCTAAATCCGGCATTCTGTGCGGCCATGACCAACGCGCAAGCCGCAGAGCAGCGTGGCGGCAAGGGCGGTGCCAATTCAATGCCCAAGCTTGGAAGCTTTTCCAAAGTATGCTCTATAACCGGTAGGACAGCCGTAGTTGGACGCGTTACTTGGGCTGGCGATTGAGCTGATTGAAGGGCAGTGTATTACAGTATAGTTAGTGTTCAGCTCCTGGATATGTCTTAAGCTGGCATAATTCAATAAAATTGAACTTTACCAGGTTGATTAAATTTGAGAGAGGCAAATGCCTAACTGAGCAAGCCGAGTGATGGCTACAGCCCAAATGCTGGCGGTGGCCAAGTCAGTAAGTCGGTTTTGGACACAATATCTGATGCCTATCACTTCTGATGGCAGCCCCAGAGCTTATGCTTCAGTTTATAGGCTCTTTATAAACACCTGTATCAAGTGATTTTAGCCGATAGCGAGGGCAACGAGCACCTTGTTTCAAAATAATAGTGGCTTTCCAAAAAAAAATATATGGAATTCATGATATTTAACTTATTCCAAATTAATGCCTTTAAAGTTATAAAAAGCCATATTTGATATTTTTTTAGCTCAACATTTCGCATTTGTCCAAGAATATACTGTGAAAAATCTTTAAAGATTATATAAATCACCTTTTTTTATTGAAAAAGTCCTTACTAAATTTGAATCCGTTTTGTAGAAACCACAAAACTGTCCTGCCCAGTTAATTCTCTTCTTTCCTGGACAGGTCTTCTGGAGAAATTTGCACTTAATAGACAATTGAATCCCCGTTTGTAAACCTAAAGCTTCCCTTTTATGAACACACACATACCCCCCACCGCAAACGGGAGATTATTTAGGGCCTACCGGTTCTTGCTGTTCCTGCTTTCAGGCTACAAGGCTGCGCTGCGCCTTACTACAAGTGCTAGTAGTGCCTCTAATAGCCCTTACTCTAAATTTCTATTTCTATCAGGCTTCCTATTTATGGCAGCTAGTTTACCGGGTGCAGGACAAAATATAAGTACGCCAACTCTCTCTGCTACTCAGTTTTGTCCTGGAGGCTCTATTTCTGTCACATTTACTGCTACAGATGGTAATGGTAGCAATACATTTAACAGTGGCAACGTTTTTACGGCGCAACTGTCAAACCAGAATGGAACAACGTATGCAAGCACTCCTCCGGCTATTGGCACCGCGACAGGCGTAGCTAGCACTACTCCTTACACTATATCTGGCACAATACCTTCAGGGACTCTTTCCGGAACCTACGTTATTAGAATTCAATCTTCTAACAAGCAAGCGCAATCCCTTAACAGCGTAGCCATAATAGTCAACCCAGCAGCAAGCGTGAGCATCGCTGCAGCGCCCACAGGCGCTATTTGTGCGGGCACCTCTGTGAAGTTTACGGCCACGCCCACCAACGGCGGCACCACGCCGACTTATCAATGGAAGGTGAACGGTACGGCCATGAGTGGCGAAATCGCGAGCACGTTCACGAGCACTACACTGGCTAACAATGACGCTGTCACGTGTGTGATGACTTCCAATGCCCCATGTGCTACGGGAAGCCCAGCCACGAGCAATGGCATCACCATGTCGGTGACTTCCCAGCCGGTATCCGGCACCCTGACCAAGGGCTCTGGCGTAACGGGGGCTTCAGTGTGCGCGGGCACTTCGGTGTCGGCCACGGCGACGGCCGGTTCGGGCGGGGCGGGCACCACGGCCGATGTACTGCAGTACCGGTACGATGGCGGCGCTTGGCAAACCTACACTTCAACCGCTTCTCTAACCACCGCGGGGCACACCAGCGTTGACATCCAAACCTACCGGACGGCAACTGGCCCCGGGTGCACTTCGCCCTCCACCGCCGTAACAGTTGGCTGGACCATTACTCCAAACCCCACGGCTTACAATGTCACAGGAACCGGTAATTACTGCACGGGCGGGGCAGGCGTTCCCGTTGGGTTGTCAAACTCCGAAACGGGGGTCAACTATCAGTTAAAGAACGGAGCAACTAACGTAGGCTCAGCAGTAAGCGGTACGGGCGCTGCTATCACGTTTGGCAGTCAGGTCGCGGGAACCTACACAGTTGTTGGAACGAATGCCACCAGTGGTTGCTCAACCCCCATGACTGGTTCTGCCACCAGTACTGCGGTATCGCAGCCGGTATCCGGCACTTTGACAAAGGGCGCTGGCGTAACGGGGGCTTCAGTGTGCGCGGGCACTTCGGTGTCGGCCACGGCGACGGCCGGTTCGGGCGGGGCGGGCACCACGGCCGATGTACTGCAGTACCGGTACGATGGCGGCGCTTGGCAAACCTACACTTCAACCGCTTCTCTAACCACCGCGGGGCACACCAGCGTTGACATCCAAACCTACCGGACGGCAACTGGCCCCGGGTGCACTTCGCCCTCCACCGCCGTAACAGTTGGCTGGACCATTGCTCCAACTGTAGCGGTGAGCGTGGGCATCACGGCTTCTCCTTCGGGCACCATTTGCGCGGGCACGTCGGTGACCTTCACGGCCACGCCCACCAACGGGGGCACGGCCCCGGCCTACCAGTGGAAGGTGAACGGCACCGCTGTCAGCGGCGCCACGTCGGGCACGTTCACCAGCACCACGCTGGCCAACAACGACGCGGTGAGCGTCGTGCTGACCTCCAACGCGGCCTGCGCCACGGGCAGCCCGGCCACGAGCAGCCCCGTCACAATGACGGTGACGCCAGTGCCCGCGGCGCCGGTGCTGAGCGTGGTGGACAACTGCGGCAACTCGACGGTGACGGCCAAAGACGCGGCCGGCGCGCTGCTTACCGCCGGCACGCTGACGTGGAGCGACGCGGGCAGCGGCAACCCGCGCACGGTGACGGCGACCACGGCCCTGACGGCTACGCAAACGGTGGGCGGCTGCCCGAGCGTGGCCAGCAACTCCGTGACCCCGGCGCCGAAGGCGGTGCCCGCGGCGCCGACGGCTAGCGTAACACAGCAGCCCACGTGCACCACCGCCACGGGTACCATCACGGTCACGGTGCCGGCTCCGGCTCCGGGCATTAGCTACAGCCTTAACGGCACGGACTACACTAATACGAGCGGCGTGTTTTCAGGCCTGACGGCAAACACCACGTACAGCGTGACGGCCAAGAACAGCGCTGGCTGTGTATCCCCGGCTACCAGCCTCAACGTTGACGCCCAGCCCGCCACCCCGGCGGCGCCGACGGCGAGCGTGACGCAGCAGCCCACGTGCTCGAGTAGCACGGGCACGGTGACGGTGAGCTCGCCGGCCCCGGCCACGGGCATTACCTACAGCAACGACGGGACGACCTACACCAACACGAGCGGCGTGTTCTCGGGCCTGGCGGCGGGCAGCTCGTACAGCATCACTTACAAAATCGGCACGGGCTGCGCTTCACTGGCCGCCTCGGGCACGCTACAATCTCAACCCAGCGCACCAACTGCCACAATTACCACCACCACGCCAACAACCTTCTGCCAGGGCGGCAGCGTGTTGCTTAGCGCATCGACCGGCACAGATTACACCTACCAGTGGAACAAAGATGGTGCTGCCATCACGGGCGCCACAGCCGCCACGTATTCGGCCACGGCTAGTGGCAGCTACACCCTCACGGTAACCGCCAACGCTTGCCCGGCCACCTCGTCGGCTACTACTGTTACGGTTAACACCAACCCAACGGCTTTCACTGTAACCGGTGGAGGCCGTTTCTGCGCAGGCGGCAGCGGAGTAGCTGTGGGCTTGTCGAGTTCGGAAGCCGGTGTGAACTACCAGCTCAAGAACGGCACAGCCAATGTGGGCGCGCCAGTTGCCGGCACGGGTTCGGCCCTCGCCTTTGGCAACCAGACGGCGGCGGGTACTTATACGGTTCTGGCCACGGCAACAACCGGTAGCTGCTCTGCCCCGATGACCGGGTCTGTGGATGTTGATGCCTACACCCTGCCTACTGCAGTGCTTAGCGGCAGTGCCACAATCTGTGCTGGCGATAACACCACCTTGAGCGTGGCCCTTACCGGAACCGGCCCCTGGGCGCTGACCTATTCCGATGGCACAACCTCGTTCCCGGTTACCAATATTACGGCCTCGCCCTATACCGTGTCGGTAAGCCCAGGCAGTAGCAAAACCTATTCGGTAACGGCAGTTTCCGACGCTAATTGCACGGGTACTTCGCATACCGGCAATGCCGTTGTCACCGTGAACGACCAGCCCACTCTGAGCAGTGCTCTTACGGCTACTGTCTGCAGCAACACCGCATTTGCTTACACCGCTACCAGCACCGTTGCCGGCACCACCTTCAGCTGGAGCCGTGCCGCTGTAGCAGGAATTAGCAACGCAGCTGGTTCGGGCACTACGGCCGCAATCAGCGAAACACTGATTAACACGACGACTTCGCCCGTCACCGTCACTTATGTTTATACGTTAGCGGCCAACGGTTGCACCCATACCGGGAGCGTGGCTGTTGCAGTAAACCCACAGCCAAGCGCTGCCTTCTCTTATGGTGGCAGCTCGTACTGTAAATCTGGTGTTAATCCGACGCCAACCGTAACCGGAGCAACTGGCGGAACATTCTCCGCTGCCACCGGCCTGGCCCTGAATGCCAGCACGGGTGAAATCAACGTTAGCACCAGCACGGCAGGAACATATACCGTCACTTATACGGTGACTGGTACCTGCACGAATAGCGCAACGGCTACGGTTGCTATCACCAATGCTCCGATAGCAACATTCTCGTACGCATCTACTCCATATTGCTCCTCGGTCTCTTCTGCCTCCGCCACTCTCGCTTCGGGTGCCACGGCCGGTACTTTCACCGCATCCCCAGCAGGCCTGACCTTAAATGCCTCAACCGGAGAAATCACACCTGGCTCGAGTGCAGCAGGCACCTACACGGTAACCAACTCCATTGCTGCCAGCAACGGCTGTGCTGCTACTTCCGCCACGGCATCGGTAGTAATTAACCAGGTGCCCGCCATAGCTGCCGTAGGTCAGCCCTCGTCAACAACTACCACCTTTGGTGAGCCAGCCAGCTTTACCGCAACGGCTACTGGAACCGGTATTACTTACCAGTGGTACAAGGGCACAGCAGGTTCTGGTAGCCCCATTAGTGGCGCTACTGCTTCCACGTACTCAATTGCATCGGCCACCATGGCCGATGCCGGTGCATATTATGTAGTGGCTAGCGGTACTTGCTCCCCAGCGGTTACAAGTGCTGTAGCCACACTAACAGTTAATAAGGCTTCGGCCACGGTGACGCTGGCCGACCTGAGCCAGGAGTACACGGGTTCGGCCCTGGCGGCCACGGCCACCACGACGGCCACGGGCACGAGCACCTTCACCTTCACCTACACGCAAGGTGGGGTAACGGTTAGCAGCCCCACCAACGTGGGCGACTACTCGGTAACGGCCACGCTGCACAACGCCAACTACACGGGCACGGCCACGGGCACGCTCTCTATCACCCCGGCTTCGGCCACGGTGACGCTGGCCGACCTGAGCCAGGAGTACACGGGTTCGGCCCTGGCGGCCACGGCCACCACGACGGCCACGGGCACGAGCACTTACACGTTCGTGTATAGCCAAGGTGGGGTAACGGTTAGCAGCCCCACCAACGTGGGCGACTACTCGGTAACGGCCACGTTGCACAACGCCAACTACACGGGCACGGCCACGGGCACGCTCTCTATCACCCCGGCTTCGGCCACGGTGACGCTGGCCGACCTGAGCCAGGAGTACACGGGTTCGGCCCTGGCGGCCACGGCCACCACGACGGCCACGGGCACGAGCACTTACACGTTCGTGTATAGCCAAGGTGGGGTAACGGTTAGCAGCCCCACCAACGTGGGCGACTACTCGGTAACGGCCACGTTGCACAACGCCAACTACACGGGCACGGCCACGGGCACGCTCTCTATCACCCCGGCTTCGGCCACGGTGACGCTGGCCGACCTGAGCCAGGAGTACACGGGTTCGGCCCTGGCGGCCACGGCCACCACGACGGCCACGGGCACGAGCACCTTCACCTTCACCTACACGCAAGGTGGGGTAACGGTTAGCAGCCCCACCAACGTGGGCGACTACTCGGTAACGGCCACGCTGCACAACGCCAACTACACGGGCACGGCCACGGGCACGCTCTCTATCACCCCGGCTTCGGCCACGGTGACGCTGGCCGACCTGAGCCAGGAGTACACGGGTTCGGCCCTGGCGGCCACGGCCACCACGACGGCCACGGGCACGAGCACCTTCACCTTCACCTACACGCAAGGTGGGGTAACGGTTAGCAGCCCCACCAACGTGGGCGACTACTCGGTAACGGCCACGCTGCACAACGCCAACTACACGGGCACGGCCACGGGCACGCTCTCTATCACCCCGGCTTCGGCCACGGTGACGCTGGCCGACCTGAGCCAGGAGTACACGGGTTCGGCCCTGGCGGCCACGGCCACCACGACGGCCACGGGCACGAGCACTTACACGTTCGTGTATAGCCAAGGTGGGGTAACGGTTAGCAGCCCCACCAACGTGGGCGACTACTCGGTAACGGCCACGTTGCACAACGCCAACTACACGGGCACGGCCACGGGTGTGTTGAGCATCACCCCGGCTTCGGCCACGGTGACGCTGGCCGACCTGAGCCAGGAGTACACGGGTTCGGCCCTGGCGGCCACGGCCACCACGACGGCCACGGGCACGAGCACTTACACGTTCGTGTATAGCCAAGGTGGGGTAACGGTTAGCAGCCCCACCAACGTGGGCGACTACTCGGTAACGGCCACGTTGCACAACGCCAACTACACGGGCACGGCCACGGGCACGCTCTCTATCACCCCGGCTTCGGCCACGGTGACGCTGGCCGACCTGAGCCAGGAGTACACGGGTTCGGCCCTGGCGGCCACGGCCACCACGACGGCCACGGGCACGAGCACTTACACGTTCGTGTATAGCCAAGGTGGGGTAACGGTTAGCAGCCCCACCAACGTGGGCGACTACTCGGTAACGGCCACGTTGCACAACGCCAACTACACGGGCACGGCCACGGGTGTGTTGAGCATCACCCCGGCTTCGGCCACGGTGACGCTGGCCGACCTGAGCCAGGAGTACACGGGTTCGGCCCTGGCGGCCACGGCCACCACGACGGCCACGGGCACGAGCACTTACACGTTCGTGTATAGCCAAGGTGGGGTAACGGTTAGCAGCCCCACCAACGTGGGCGACTACTCGGTAACGGCCACGTTGCACAACGCCAACTACACGGGCACGGCCACGGGCACGCTCTCTATCACCCCGGCTTCGGCCACGGTGACGCTGGCCGACCTGAGCCAGGAGTACACGGGTTCGGCCCTGGCGGCCACGGCCACCACGACGGCCACGGGCACGAGCACCTTCACCTTCACCTACACGCAAGGTGGGGTAACGGTTAGCAGCCCCACCAACGTGGGCGACTACTCGGTAACGGCCACGCTGCACAACGCCAACTACACGGGCACGGCCACGGGCACGCTCTCTATCACCCCGGCTTCGGCCACGGTGACGCTGGCCGACCTGAGCCAGGAGTACACGGGTTCGGCCCTGGCGGCCACGGCCACCACGACGGCCACGGGCACGAGCACTTACACGTTCGTGTATAGCCAAGGTGGGGTAACGGTTAGCAGCCCCACCAACGTGGGCGACTACTCGGTAACGGCCACGTTGCACAACGCCAACTACACGGGCACGGCCACGGGTGTGTTGAGCATCACCCCGGCTTCGGCCACGGTGACGCTGGCCGACCTGAGCCAGGAGTACACGGGTTCGGCCCTGGCGGCCACGGCCACCACGACGGCCACGGGCACGAGCACTTACACGTTCGTGTATAGCCAAGGTGGGGTAACGGTTAGCAGCCCCACCAACGTGGGCGACTACTCGGTAACGGCCACGTTGCACAACGCCAACTACACGGGCACGGCCACGGGCACGCTCTCTATCACCCCGGCTTCGGCCACGGTGACGCTGGCCGACCTGAGCCAGGAGTACACGGGTTCGGCCCTGGCGGCCACGGCCACCACGACGGCCACGGGCACGAGCACCTTCACCTTCACCTACACGCAAGGTGGGGTAACGGTTAGCAGCCCCACCAACGTGGGCGACTACTCGGTAACGGCCACGCTGCACAACGCCAACTACACGGGCACGGCCACGGGCACGCTCTCTATCACCCCGGCTTCGGCCACGGTGACGCTGGCCGACCTGAGCCAGGAGTACACGGGTTCGGCCCTGGCGGCCACGGCCACCACGACGGCCACGGGCACGAGCACTTACACGTTCGTGTATAGCCAGAACGGCTCGCCAGTGTTGGCGGCCGACGTGAAGAACGTGGGCGACTACTCGGTAACGGCCACGTTGCACAACGCCAACTACACGGGCACGGCCACGGGTGTGTTGAGCATCACCCCGGCTTCGGCCACGGTGACGCTGGCCGACCTGAGCCAGGAGTACACGGGTTCGGCCCTGGCGGCCACGGCCACCACGACGGCCACGGGCACGAGCACCTTCACCTTCACCTACACGCAAGGTGGGGTAACGGTTAGCAGCCCCACCAACGTGGGCGACTACTCGGTAACGGCCACGCTGCACAACGCCAACTACACGGGCACGGCCACGGGCACGCTCTCTATCACCCCGGCTTCGGCCACGGTGACGCTGGCCGACCTGAGCCAGGAGTACACGGGTTCGGCCCTGGCGGCCACGGCCACCACGACGGCCACGGGCACGAGCACTTACACGTTCGTGTATAGCCAAGGTGGGGTAACGGTTAGCAGCCCCACCAACGTGGGCGACTACTCGGTAACGGCCACGTTGCACAACGCCAACTACACGGGCACGGCCACGGGCACGCTCTCTATCACCCCGGCTTCGGCCACGGTGACGCTGGCCGACCTGAGCCAGGAGTACACGGGTTCGGCCCTGGCGGCCACGGCCACCACGACGGCCACGGGCACGAGCACTTACACGTTCGTGTATAGCCAAGGTGGGGTAACGGTTAGCAGCCCCACCAACGTGGGCGACTACTCGGTAACGGCCACGTTGCACAACGCCAACTACACGGGCACGGCCACGGGCACGCTCTCTATCACCCCGGCTTCGGCCACGGTGACGCTGGCCGACCTGAGCCAGGAGTACACGGGTTCGGCCCTGGCGGCCACGGCCACCACGACGGCCACGGGCACGAGCACCTTCACCTTCACCTACACGCAAGGTGGGGTAACGGTTAGCAGCCCCACCAACGTGGGCGACTACTCGGTAACGGCCACGCTGCACAACGCCAACTACACGGGCACGGCCACGGGCACGCTCTCTATCACCCCGGCTTCGGCCACGGTGACGCTGGCCGACCTGAGCCAGGAGTACACGGGTTCGGCCCTGGCGGCCACGGCCACCACGACGGCCACGGGCACGAGCACTTACACGTTCGTGTATAGCCAGAACGGCTCGCCAGTGTTGGCGGCCGACGTGAAGAACGTGGGCGACTACTCGGTAACGGCCACGTTGCACAACGCCAACTACACGGGCACGGCCACGGGTGTGTTGAGCATCACCCCGGCTTCGGCCACGGTGACGCTGGCCGACCTGAGCCAGGAGTACACGGGTTCGGCCCTGGCGGCCACGGCCACCACGACGGCCACGGGCACGAGCACTTACACGTTCGTGTATAGCCAAGGTGGGGTAACGGTTAGCAGCCCCACCAACGTGGGCGACTACTCGGTAACGGCCACGTTGCACAACGCCAACTACACGGGCACGGCCACGGGTGTGTTGAGCATCACCCCGGCTTCGGCCACGGTGACGCTGGCCGACCTGAGCCAGGAGTACACGGGTTCGGCCCTGGCGGCCACGGCCACCACGACGGCCACGGGCACGAGCACCTTCACCTTCACCTACACGCAAGGTGGGGTAACGGTTAGCAGCCCCACCAACGTGGGCGACTACTCGGTAACGGCCACGTTGCACAACGCCAACTACACGGGCACGGCCACGGGTGTGTTGAGCATCACCCCGGCTTCGGCCACGGTGACGCTGGCCGACCTGAGCCAGGAGTACACGGGTTCGGCCCTGGCGGCCACGGCCACCACGACGGCCACGGGCACGAGCACTTACACGTTCGTGTATAGCCAAGGTGGGGTAACGGTTAGCAGCCCCACCAACGTGGGCGACTACTCGGTAACGGCCACGTTGCACAACGCCAACTACACGGGCACGGCCACGGGCACGCTCTCTATCACCCCGGCTTCGGCCACGGTGACGCTGGCCGACCTGAGCCAGGAGTACACGGGTTCGGCCCTGGCGGCCACGGCCACCACGACGGCCACGGGCACGAGCACCTTCACCTTCACCTACACGCAAGGTGGGGTAACGGTTAGCAGCCCCACCAACGTGGGCGACTACTCGGTAACGGCCACGCTGCACAACGCCAACTACACGGGCACGGCCACGGGCACGCTCTCTATCACCCCGGCTTCGGCCACGGTGACGCTGGCCGACCTGAGCCAGGAGTACACGGGTTCGGCCCTGGCGGCCACGGCCACCACGACGGCCACGGGCACGAGCACCTTCACCTTCACCTACACGCAAGGTGGGGTAACGGTTAGCAGCCCCACCAACGTGGGCGACTACTCGGTAACGGCCACGCTGCACAACGCCAACTACACGGGCACGGCCACGGGCACGCTCTCTATCACCCCGGCTTCGGCCACGGTGACGCTGGCCGACCTGAGCCAGGAGTACACGGGTTCGGCCCTGGCGGCCACGGCCACCACGACGGCCACGGGCACGAGCACTTACACGTTCGTGTATAGCCAAGGTGGGGTAACGGTTAGCAGCCCCACCAACGTGGGCGACTACTCGGTAACGGCCACGTTGCACAACGCCAACTACACGGGCACGGCCACGGGCACGCTCTCTATCACCCCGGCTTCGGCCACGGTGACGCTGGCCGACCTGAGCCAGGAGTACACGGGTTCGGCCCTGGCGGCCACGGCCACCACGACGGCCACGGGCACGAGCACCTTCACCTTCACCTACACGCAAGGTGGGGTAACGGTTAGCAGCCCCACCAACGTGGGCGACTACTCGGTAACGGCCACGCTGCACAACGCCAACTACACGGGCACGGCCACGGGCACGCTCTCTATCACCCCGGCTTCGGCCACGGTGACGCTGGCCGACCTGAGCCAGGAGTACACGGGTTCGGCCCTGGCGGCCACGGCCACCACGACGGCCACGGGCACGAGCACTTACACGTTCGTGTATAGCCAGAACGGCTCGCCAGTGTTGGCGGCCGACGTGAAGAACGTGGGCGACTACTCGGTAACGGCCACGTTGCACAACGCCAACTACACGGGCACGGCCACGGGTGTGTTGAGCATCACCCCGGCTTCGGCCACGGTGACGCTGGCCGACCTGAGCCAGGAGTACACGGGTTCGGCCCTGGCGGCCACGGCCACCACGACGGCCACGGGCACGAGCACCTTCACCTTCACCTACAAACAAGGAAGTGTGGTGGTAGCCAGCCCAATCAACGCAGGTACTTACGACGTCGTAGCCACGCTGCACAACGCCAACTTCACGGGCACGGCTTCGGGCAAGTTCACTATTGCCAAAGCCAGCGCAACGCTGGCCCTGGTTACTAGCAGCTTAAGCCAGCAATACGACGGGACGGCCAAGACCGTAGTCTTCACCACGGACCCGCTTGCGCTCAACGGGGTCACGGTGACCTACGACGGCTCGGCCACGGCGCCGACGGCCGCTGGCTCTTACCCTGTGGTTGCTTCGCTGACCAACGCCAACTACACGGCCGCGCCGGTGACGGGCACGCTGGTGATTGGCAAGCGCAATGTTACTGTTGCAGCTTCTGTTGGACAGACCAAGGTTTACGGCACTGCAGACCCAGTGTTGACGTATATTGTGACCAGTGGCAGCTTGGTGGGTTCAGATGCCTTCATTGGCTCGTTAACGCGGGCCAGCGGCGAGAACGTGGGTAGCTACGCCATTACCCAAGGCAGCTTAGGACTCAGCGCTAACTATATTCTGAGCTTCACAGGCAATACGTTCTCTATCACGGCCAAGGCGCTGACGGCCACCATTACGGCCAGCAACAAGGTGTACGATGGCACCCGGACGGCGACGGTTGCTCTGGGTTCACTGACCGGCGTGGTTGGCAGTGATAAGGTGGGGGCAACAGCCAGCAACGGCCTGTTTGCCGACGCCAACGTGGGCACGGGCAAGACGGTTACGGCCAGCATTGCCCTGACCGGTACGGCCGCTGGCAACTACAGCGTCAACGCCACCGCCACGACCACGGCCACCATCACGGCCAAGGCGCTGACGGCCACCATTACGGCCAGCAACAAGGTGTACGATGGCACCCGGACAGCCGACGTGATTTCTGCTCTGGCAAAAAACAGCGGTGTGATTTCCGGCGATGATGTAACGCCAACAGCCAGCAACGGCCTGTTTGCCGACGCCAACGTGGGCACGGGCAAGACGGTTACGGCCAGCATTGCCCTGACCGGTACGGCCGCTGGCAACTACAGCGTCAACGCCACCGCCACGACCACGGCCACCATCACGGCCAAGGCGCTGACGGCCACCATTACGGCCAGCAACAAGGTGTACGATGGCACCCGGACGGCGACGGTTGCTCTGGGTTCACTGACCGGTGTGGTTGGCAGTGATAAGGTGGGGGCAACAGCCAGCAACGGCCTGTTTGCCGACGCCAACGTGGGCACGGGCAAGACGGTTACGGCCAGCATTGCCCTGACCGGTACGGCCGCTGGCAACTACAGCGTCAACGCCACCGCCACGACCACGGCCACCATCACGGCCAAGGCGCTGACGGCCACCATTACGGCCAACAGCAAGGTGTACGATGGCACCCGGACGGCGACGGTTGCTCTGGCTTCGCTGACCGGCGTGGTTGGCAGTGATAAGGTGGGGGCAACAGCCAGCAACGGCCTGTTTGCCGACGCCAACGTGGGCACGGGCAAGACGGTTACGGCCAGCATTGCCCTGACCGGTACGGCCGCTGGCAACTACAGCGTCAACGCCACCGCCACGACCACGGCCACCATCACGGCCAAGGCGCTGACGATAACGGCAAACCCAGCCACTCGGCAGTACAGCGACCCGAACCCAGCATTTACTGGTACATACAGCGGGAACGTAGCCGGGGAAGTATTCGTGGTGAGTGGTACAACGCTAGCTACTACCACTAGCGCACCAGCCTCTTACACGATTACTCCCACTGTGAGCGGGGCGACGCTGAGTAACTACATTCCTAGCGTAGTCACCAATGTGCTCACAGTAACTCCGGAAGATGCTCGGGTCAGCTACACGGGCCCCACTGCCGTCTCTACTGGTAGCACTACTGCATCGAAAGTGAATGTGGTCTTGTCTACTAACGTGTTTGACATCAGCGCCGTGTCGAATGACGCTAGCTATGATGCAAATGCTGGCAATATTAGCAACGCGAAGGTTACGTTCATGCTTCGCACTACCGCTAAAAATGGTAGCGTCACCAGCACTGACCTCGGTACGGTATCAGTTACGCTGATAAATAACACCGACCCAACCAAGGGCACGGCCAGCTTCACGTGGAGTGTAGACCTTGGCTCCGCTAACTCGGCTACCTACACTATCGGCACTCGGGTAAGTAATTACTATACCCGCAACTCGAGCTCCGACGACGTGACAGTGAAAGTGTACAAACAGGGCTTTGCTCTTGCTGCAAACGAGCCCCAGAGCTCGCCGACTTCTGCTCCCGCACAGACAGCAAGCACTCAGCTCAATGCTACTACTAATGAGCCAGCTACCAACCTGCTGGAAATCTACCCGAACCCCATGGCTGAGCAGGCCACCATCCACTTCCATACGGTGAAAGGTGGCAAAGCTCAGGTGTACCTCTACAACCAACTGGGTGAATTGGTAACCACGGTTTACAACGCCGAAGTTGAAAGTGGCCGCGAATACTACCTGCCGCTCTCGAGAGAGAACATTGCGGATGGGGTGTACTTCTGCCGCATGATTACGAATGGCAAAGTGGTAAACCAGCGCATTACCATCATGCGGTAGCGGAGGTTACTTGAGTAGCTAAGCTATTCGCTTAAAAAGGCAGCCAGGATATTCCTGGCTGCCTTTTTCGTTGCTAGGGGCGGTAGGATAAGCTGTAGTTGCTTGCGCGGTGTAGTTAGGTCGACTGCGCTCAGCTTGACCGGCTGCGTCACATAAGCTTTAAAATCAGTCAAACACCCGTTTCTCGGCGTGCCGCAGGTACTGCTCGTCGATAACCGCGCCCAGCCCAGGGGTGGAGGGGACGTCAATCACGCCCTGGGACAGATACTGAATGCCGCCGACCACTGGGTCTTCGGCGTACATGAGCGGGGTATCAAAATCGCAGTGGTGAATGGCGTCGTTGGTGAGGGCCAGGTGCGCGGCGGCCGTCATGCCCAGGCGGGATTCCATGAAGCCGCCGACCTGCAGGGTCATGCCGGCCGCGGCGCCCAGCTCAACAATCTTCTGGGCCTTGTGCAGTCCCGAGGCCTTGCCCAGCTTGACGTTGAACTGCGGGCAGGCGCGCAGCTGAATCAGGCGTGCGGCGTCGTGTTCGTCGCCGCAGCTTTCATCGGCCATGATGGGAATGGGGGAGGCCGCCGATACCCGGCCCATGTCCATGTACAGGTGGCGGGAAATGGGCTCTTCGCAGTGGTCGATGCGGTAGGGGGCCAAGGCCTGGAGCATGGCAATGGCCGCGTCGGCCGTGTGCCAGCCCTGGTTGGCGTCGATGCGCAAGGGGTGGTCGGGGCCGATGCCTTCCCGGATGGCCCGAATGCGCGCCACGTCGGCTTCCAGGGTTTCGCCCAGCTTAACTTTGATGGCCGGAAAGCCCTGCTGCTGAAATCGAATGGCGTCGGCCTGCATTTTTCCGGGCGGCCCGAGGCTCACGGTCATGTCGGTGGTGAGTACCTTATCGGCGTGCCCGCCCAGGTAAGCGTAGAGCGGCACGCCGGCGTGCTGGGCCGCTACGTCGTGCAGGGCCATGTCGAAGGCGCTTTTGATGCTGCTGTTGCCGTAGATGATGCGGTTCATCAGAGCCACGCAGCCGGCAATGTCGAGCGCATCGTGCCCGTGCAAGCCCCGCGCTAAATATTGAGCCACTGCAAAACAGGTATCAATGCTCTCGCCATTGATGGTGAGGTAGGGGCTGCATTCGCCGTAGCCGGTGCAGCCGTCGGCCGTCCGAATCCGGATGACGACATTCTGCACCTCGTTGATGGGACCCAGGGAAATAACAAACGGCTCCTTCAGCGGGAGAAACAGTTTGAAAATCTCAATGGATTGGATGGTGGAATTCAGCATGGCGCGGGATAAGGCGGGGTGCACAAAGCTGCCGGATGCCGTGAATGATACCAAGCAAGCCGGCTTTTTACAAAGAATACAATGTAATGGACGAAGCCAATCCAGTAGCTTCGTTCCATCATCCTGTTTACGCTAACCGAAAGTGCTGATGTTGTCGACCACTGGCTGGTGCCCCCGAAAGCCCAACTGCCGCATTGCCCTCAAAAAAGGCACTCACTTTAAGAAATTGAGCTGGAGCGTGCTCTTGCTTTGCTTTGCCGGTGCACTGCGTGCCCAAACCTTGCCCGAGCCCGCTACGCTGCTGCGGCCGGCCGCCGTGTTCGATGGCCAGGCCATGCACGCTGGTTGGGCCGTGCTGGTCGAAAACGATAAGATTACGGCGGCAGGCCCCGCGGCGCAAGTGGCTTTGCCGGCCGGTGGGCGTACCCTCGACCTGCCGGACCTGACCCTGATGCCCGGCCTGATTGAGGGCCATTCGCACCTGTTGCTGCACCCCTACAACGAAACCCCCTGGAACGACCAGGTACTGCTTGAGCCGCAGGCGCTGCGGGTGGCGCGGGCCACGGTGCATGCCCAGCGCACGCTGCTGGCCGGCTTCACCACGGCGCGCGACCTGGGCACCGAGGGCGCCGACTACGCCGATGTGGGGCTAAAGCAGGCCATCAACCAGGGCATCATTCCGGGGCCGCGCCTGCTGGTGGCCACCCGCGCGCTGGTAGCCACGGGCAGCTACGGCCCCAAGCTTTCGACCGACGTCGACGTGCCCCAGGGCGCGCAGGAGGCCGATGGCGTGGATGGCATCGTGCGGGCCGTGCGCGAGCAAATCGGCAAGGGCGCCGACCTTATCAAGGTGTACGCCGACTACCGCTGGGGCCTGAACAGCACGGCCCAGCCCACGTTTTCGCAGGAAGAGCTGACGTTAATCGTGCAAACGGCGCGCTCGGCGGGCCGCGGCGTGGTGGCCCACGCCAGCACGCCCGAAGGCATGCGGCGCGCCATCCTGGCCGGCGTCGAAACCATTGAGCACGGCGACGATGGCACCCCCGAAATCTTTAAGCTGATGAAGCAGCGCGGCGTGGCGCTGTGCCCCACCGTGGCCGCTGGCGATGCCATTGCCCAGTACCGGGGCTGGAAGAAAGGGCAGGGCCCCGTGCCGGTTCGCATCGAGCAGAAGCACCAGAGCGTGCAAGCGGCCCTCAAAGCTGGCGTAACGCTGGCTATGGGTGGCGACGTGGGCGTATTCCCCCACGGCGACAACGCCCGGGAGATGGAGCAGCTGGTGAAGGAATTCGGCCTCACGCCGCTGCAAGTGCTGCGCCAGGCCACCAGTGGCAACGCCCAGATTTTTCACCTCGCTGACCGCGGCAGCATCCGCCCCGGCCTGCTGGCCGACCTGGTGGCCGTGGCCGGCGACCCCACCCAGGACGTGGGCGCCGTGCGCAAAGTGCAGCTGGTGATGAAAGGCGGTGTGCTCTACAAACAGCCGTGAGGAAGTACTGCCGCAATAACTTGTGCGTTCATTCATCGACCTCTCCTGCTTAATAAGGTGAGCGAAGCGATTTATCAGGTCTAAACGGACCCCGGGAATATGATAGATTTATTTTGTGGTTGGTTTAGCCGAAAGCAGCGACAGCCCACTGGATAAGGCTACTAACTAGGTCGAACAGAATCAGGACGTACATTTCCTGCATCATAACCGTAAATAGAATTTAGAGTCGCCCGACAACCGGCGTAAATACTCACGATGTTTTCAAGGTCGGAGCGCTGCGCTTAGCTTTTGCGAGCCATAGCTCGCAAGCTTCCAATTATAAGCCAACGATGCCCCTCGAAAAGGCACACAGTTAGTTGAAATACAGTGTCCTAGGCTCCCACAAGCTTTATGCTCCAAACCTGAAAACCAGTCCAGATAGTCTATTGACGAATTAATCGCTGGATGTTACGGTCCGATTTATTGCTCAGTTCCAGGAAAAATGTTCCTTTGGGAAGCGTAGTTAAATCAAGCTTGTCGTTACCGATTGCTTCACCAAAAAGCACAGCTTGGCCTGTACTATTGAGGATACGGTAATGTACAGCGCCCATGTTAGTTGGAAGTATAACTGTGCCAGAGGTGGGGTTTGGGTACACGCTTACATCGTTCAGCATGGTATTTTGAACAGCCACAACACGAGAGAAAATGCTTGTTCCGTCTGTGTCTACTTGGCGGAGACGGTAATAAGCTGTGCAAGAGAGCGGCCGGCTATCCGAAAATAAATATTCGTGTGCGCTACTACTATTGCCCAGCCCTCGCACGATTCCAATAGTTTGGAACAATTCGCCATTTGCACTGCGCTGTACATCGAAATGGTCGTTGTTTTTTTCGGAAGCTGTAGCCCAATTAATGGCAATTCCTTGCACCTTCGGGGTGGCTTCGAAGCGTGTTAATGTAACTGGAAGGGGAGAAGCGTCGCCAGAAGTTAATGTAACATTGTCAACCAAGAGTACATTCCTTACTCCCCCAGTTCCTGCAGTAAGTACTATTCGGACCTCAACTCGCGTTCCAGCAGTTGAAGATGAGGGCAAGGTTATAATTATTCGATTAATATAGGAGTTAATGGAAGTCATTTCTATTGACTTCGATACGTTGTAGCTACTTGAAAATAAGATTGGGTTACTATCAAAGAAAAATCGTGGGCCAGAACTAGGTGCTGTTATGCTCAATTGTGGTATCGTTGGAAACCCAGTGCGGTTAATATTGAGGTACACATCTATTCTTGATGCATCTGAGAAAGTTGCGACAGGGTTTGCTAAGTCGAAGGATAGCTTATTAGTGGCTAATGCTCCTGAACCTATAGTAAAGGTTCTTTCCGAAAAGTTTAGGGTTGTAGTTGAGGCTGAAGTAGGGCCGTTTCCGTTATTAGTCTTTTGTACTCCATATGCACCTGTACCGTCTGCCTCTGTAAACGTACCTCCTGTTCGATTAAAGTATCCACCGTCCGTAGAAATAAACCGCCATTCTGAAGCCGTGGGAAATTTGCTGTCAAAATTCTGCGTCAAAGGGCTGGTTTGCGAAAAGGAAAAGGAAGGAATGATAACAAGGAGTAAAGTTCTTATTATTATGCATTTCCAGTTGTCAGAGCTAAGCTGACGTGCAAAGGATGCGAATTGTTTTTGCATAGAAAAATAGAAATTAGTATTTTGTAAAAACATGGTTGTTCATGAAAAATTGGAAGTCATAAAAAAATTATCTCTGATTTATGAGAACAGGTAGAAATGAAAGTTCAAAAACTATAGCATTAAGCAAACCGCACTAGACTCGGTAGAAAGCCTATCCTTGAGATTGAGCGATATCCATTTACAATATAAGGACTAATTTCTCTCAGAATATAAATAAGTGAAGCACTTTAGGGTCACATGTATAGTTTGGGACGTGTTGTGTTGAGAGAAAGTCTTACTCGAATGCCCTATGTGAGCGGATAATTATGAGGTGGTCGGGTAAATCAGGACAGAATGGGGTCTTATCTTTCCTTCGTCATGAAAGACAGCCCGCAACTTGTTCAACGCCGCCGTTACGATGCCGCCTTCCGAGCGGAAGCGTTTCGCCTAGCCGGCGAAAGCCACTCCACGCAGGCGGCCGCCCGCCCTTTAAATATCAGCTCGAAGCTGCTCTACAAGTGGCAGAAAGAGTCTCTTACCCCGGTGGTGGCGGCCCGCGGCGCAGCACTCGACCCGGTCACCGCCGCCGAGCTGCGCCAGCTGCGCGCCGCCAACCGGCGGCGGGTGCAGGAGCTGGAAATTTTAAAAAGCCATCGCCATCTTCTCGCACACACCAGACCAATGAGCCGTTACCGTTTCATCGAAGCGCAGTGGGACCACTACCCCGTGCGGCTGCTCTGCCAACTGGTGGCGGTGCCGGCCAGCGGCTACTACGCGTGGCAACAAGCGCAGCAACACAAGGCCGAGCAGCAGGAGCCGGCTTGGGAAACGGCGTTGCTCAAGGCGTTTGGGATGCATCAGCGCTGTTATGGGACGCGTCGGCTGCGCGTCGAACTGCGCCGCAAGGGCTATCGCGTTGGGCGGCAGCGGCTACGAACGGCCATGCGCCGACGGGGCTTGCACGCGCTCCAGCCGAAAGCGTTTACGCCGCGCACGACCGATTTCATCCGCGGGCTGCGTTGCGCGCCGAACTGGCTGCTCGACCAGCCCAAGTCCGCCCAGGCCAACCAGCTCTGGGTGAGCGACATCACGTGCCTGCCGCTGGCCAACGGCGACTGGGCCTACCTGTCCGCCTTTCAAGATATGGCCAGCAAGCACGTAATGGGCTGGCAAGTAGGGGCCACCATGCCCGAAGAATTAGTGACCCGTGCCTTACAACGGGCCTTTTGGTCCCAGCCGGCCATGCCGGGCCTACTCGTGCACTCCGACCGGGGTGGACAGAATTGTGGCAACGCTTACCGGCAACTGCTGCACGACCACGAAGCCCTGCGCTCGCAGAATCGCCGCGGCGATTGCTACGATAATGCCTAAGCCAAAAGCCTTTGGTCGCGCCTCAAAACCGAAGTACTCGAAGTCCGCGATCGGCCCGTTTTTGCTGATTTTGCTGATTTTGCTGATGCTCAACGCAGCGTCGCCGACTATTCCAGCGTAACTGGACCACCTCAAGAAACAGCTGGTTTCTCGGTGCAATGCACGCCATTGGCAATGTTTTCTCCCACGGCGACAACGCTCGGGAGATGGAGCAGCTGGTGAAGGAATTCGGCCTCACGCCGCTGCAGGTGCTGCGCCAGGCCACCAGCGGCAACGCCCAGATTTTTCACCTCATCGACCGCGGCAGCATCCGCCCCGGCCTCCTGGCCGACCTGGTGGCCGTGGCCGGCGACCCCACCCAGGACGTGGGCGCCGTGCGCAAAGTGCAGCTGGTGATGAAAGGCGGTGTGCTCTACAAACAGCCCTGAGCCGTTGAACTAAGCCGAAAACCGCTGCTACTTACCGGAGCTGAAGTTGAGCTGAATAGTGCGTGAAAATGGGCTAATACTGAAGGCCAGGAAAGCCACGCTTCGCGCTGTTATTGTAATTGCCTTATAAAGAGAATTTTTAACGGCTTAATAGATTAAAATCAATATCTTAACGGTGGGTTGCATTTGCTGGTACTGACCGTTCCGTATGAAAAAACTGCTCTTCCTCTGCTGGCTCATGGCACTGGCAGCAAGTGCGCAGGTGCAGGCCCAGGTCACGGCGCGCCTGCAGGCTGCCGTGCGGAACCACGTGCAGGCCGATACCGGGCGCGTGAACCTGCTCAATGCGCTGGCTTTGGCTCAATATGCGACTGCGCCCCAGCAAACCTTCGCGGCTTACCAGGAAGTCCTGCCCCTTGCCCGCCGATTGCACTATGCCCCCGGGGAAGCGGAAGCACTGCTGGGATTGGGCTTTTATCACCGGTTTCGAAACGAGTACGGGCCCGCAATAGCCTATACGCAACAAGCGCAGCAGATATTCCGGCGGCTCGGCGACGGCCTGAACCTGGTGAAATGCCTGTATAACCTATCGTATATCGAATTTGGGCAAGGCCATTTTGCACAAGCTATGGCCTACAGCTTAGACGGCTTGCGCCAGGCCGAAGCCCTGCACAATAAGCACTGGGCCATTTTGCTCTATAGCCAACTGGGCAATACCTACCTGCAGCTAGGGGAATACGATAAGGCCCACCAGTACTTGGTGCAGGGCTTGCGCTTGGCCGAACCGGCGGGTGACCTGAGCGGAATTGGCCACTGCGCCATGATTCTGGGCGACGTGTACCGCCAGCAAGGCCACTGGGCGCAGGCCCGTCGGTATTACGAGCGGGGCTTGGCAACTTCCACTGGGAACTCCGCAGATAAAGGCATTACCCTGACCCTTCTGCGAATTGGGGCCATGGACGAGCGAATGGGGCTTTACCGGGAAGCCTTCGCTACGGGCTTCCGGATTTTGCGCCGGATAAAGCGACTGAGTGACGTGGGCAGCCTGCCCGAGGCCCAGCTGCTCCTGGCCCAGGCACACCTGCACGCGGGGCGGCTCGATAGCGCCTTGGTGTACGGGCGGCAGGCATTGCGGGCCGGCCAGCGCAGCGGCACCAAAAGCACCAGCCGTGACGCCAGCGAGGTACTAGCGGAAGCCAGCGCTCGGCTGGGGCACTTCGCCGATGCCTACCGCTACCACGTGTCGTTTAAAGCGTATCAGGACAGCCTCAATAGCCAGGACCTCAGCCACCGCACGGCCGCGCTGCAATACCAGTTTGAGCTGGATAAGAAGCAGTCCCAAATCCGGTTGCTGACCCGCAACGAGCAGCTGATTCGGCAGAAAAACCAGCAGCAGCGCTGGCTGCTGCTCGGGGCCATGGTGGGCTTGGCGGCAGTAGGCGGGTTGAGCGGCTTGCTCTGGCGCAACAACCGGGCGAAGCAGCGAGCCAATGCCCGGCTCGAACAGCAGCAGCAGGCCCTCAAGGCCGCGCAAGCCCAACTCATTCAAAAAGAAAAGATGGCCTCGCTGGGCGAGCTCACCGCCGGCATTGCCCACGAGATGCAGAACCCGCTCAACTTTGTCAACAACTTCGCCGATGTGTCGGCGGAGCTTGTCGAAGAGTTGGCGGAGGAGCACCAACGCATCGCCCGCGATACGGCGCTGGAAACCGAGCTCATGGACAGTTTGCGGCAGAACCTGCACAAAATCAGCGGCCACGGGCGGCGGGCGGCCCGCATCGTGACCGGCATGCTGGAGCACGCCCGCCCAATCAGCGGCGTGCGCCAGCCCACCAACCTAAATGCACTGGTAGCAGAATACCTACGGCTCGCGGCCCACGGCCCCCACACAACGGCCCCCGCCTTCCACCCTACGCTCATCACCGACTTTGCGGCCGATTTGGGCTTGGTTGAGGTCGTGCCTCAGGAAATAGGGCGGGTGCTGCTGAATGTGTACGCCAATGCCCTCTACGCCGTGCAGCAAAAAGCTGCCACGCTCGGCCCAACGTACCACCCCGAAATCGTAGTCAGCACGCGGCGTTGCGCGGCGCAGGTCGAAATCCGGGTGCGCGATAATGGAGTGGGCATGCCCGCGGCGGTGAAGGAAAAGGCGTTTCAGCCCTTCTTCACGACCAAGCCTGCGGGCGAGGGCACCGGATTGGGCCTCTCGCTCAGCTATGACATCATTACCCAAGGCCACGGCGGTACGCTCAGCTTAGAATCTCAGGAAGGAGAATGCACCGAAGTGGTGCTCGCATTTCCATTGGCTCAGGCCACTTGATAGGTGCCCACGACTATGTTGCTTTACTGCACCCGGCGCACACTGCTGCCGCCGCTGTGCGAAGCGTTGACCAGGCGAGCGTTGCCCTTGTAGCGCACGTCGCTGCCACCGGAAGCGCTGGAGTTAAGCTCGCCTTCGACGGATATCTTGACAACGGAGCCGCCGCTGGCGTTGACGCTGGCAGTGTTGCTTTGCAGGGCAAATGCGTTGTAGTCGGAGCCACCGCTTACCTCTACTTTCTGGCGGTCGACGCGGCCGGCCAGGTCCACGTCACTGCCGCCCGAAGCCACGCTGCGCAAGGTCTTGGCGGTTAGGGTGAGCTTCACGTCGGAGCCGCCGCTGGCTTCCAGGTTGAAATCGTCGGCGGTGAAATTGGATTCGCCTTTGGCATCGGCGCCCCCGCTCATGGCCAAGCCGGTAAGGCGGGGGCAGGTGATGTATACGTTGACGTTACCCTTGCCTTTCAGCAGGTTCTTCAACGAGTAATTCCGCTCCCAACCGATTTTCAGGGTGCCGTCCTGCACTTCCGTCACCACGTGCTCCTGGGCTTCCGGCGAGGCTTCCACCACCACCTTGGTGTTGGGGCCTTGGGTCAGGTAGACATCAATGCCACCGCCGGACTGCACCGCCTGGAAGCTGCCCACCTGGCGGGGCTGCTTTACCTGGGCCTGCGCCGTGCAGGAAGCAAGGGTGACGGCCGCAATGGCCAACGCGGAGGACCAAACAGAGATTTTCATAGCAAAAGCAGAATAAAGGTGTGGTGCGATTGATGCCTGAATGCGCCCCGGGGTTGCCTGATGGTTTCGGGCTCGTCGGTACGGGTTTAGCGCATGGAAATTACGCCTGAAAGCGGCTGAATCCTATGCCAACTCCCGCCCGATGCAGCAGTTGAGCTAAAATTGAGCTGTTTAGTGACCAGCTAATAATTCGCGTTCAATAACCGCTTTGCGAAGCTTTAATGCTCAGCTTACTATGTACAAAAACAGCGCGGGGCTAATACAAATGCCCGTTGATCCATAGTTTTACTGCTATTCTCTTCTCTCCAAATAATTATTTTCATTGATGAAGCTTACTCTACGCAGTCTACTGGTTGCCGCTTTGTTGAAAATGGCCGTTGTGTCGGCCCACGCCCAAACGGCCCCGCCCGTCGCCGAGCCCGCGGCGGCAGCTGCGCCCGCCAGCGCCGTGCCGGCCGCTCCGGTGGCCTCGACCCCCATCGTCGAGCCCTTGCTTTCGCCGGAGCTCGCAAAAGGCAAATACAAGGATTATCTGAACGTGCGCTACGCCGCCGACAAAGAAGCCCGGGCTGCCGTGCACATGTTTAACCGCAAGCAAACCGGGGGGGTGGTATGGCTGGTGGGAGGCGGAGCCTTTCTTGGCTTTTTAACTTCACAGACCGGCACCAAGACCGATGCCAACGGTATGACTACTACGTTCACCATCTCGCCGTTCGGGTACCTCGTATTCGCAGGCCTGCCCGTTGCGCTTGCCATCGGCAAGTTTTCGCGCTTCAACAATGGCGAGCTGTACAAAATGCTCCGGGAGTACGATAAGACCCACAAACTGCCCGGCTACGTAGTAGCGAAGCTCGGCAAGTCGGACTACCAATAGGACGGCTTTTCGGAAGCACTGAATCGGGCCGTGCGTCGGATGGGCGGCTACGAAGCGGCGGGTCTGGCTGAAACACAAAGAGCGGGCCGCTAACGCAGAAGCCAGCGGTCCGCTCGAAGCCCGGCTGCAAATCGATTAAAGGGCTTTGCGAAAAAGATAGCGGGTCTCTGAGGAACCGTGAAATGACGTAGTAGCCTTATAAATGGGGTTGTTAGCGTCGGTTGATTTCGAATCTTTCTCGATTTTTTGCGTTGCGCCCGTTGTCCAGGATTCCGTGCGCATTTCAACAAATTCCCACCCATCGGCGGAAAGTTCGTTGATTGTTTGCATCAGTAGTACTTGCAGCTCGCCAAAGTAATTAGAGTTGAACATGTAGCGTTTGGGCTCGAGTTTGATTTGCCCGCGCCACGCGGGCGCGAGCCAAACGCAGTATGCACCAGGGGATACCAACTGGTACTGATAGAGTACTCCCGGAGTCTCCTTAAAAGCTGTGGTGTTCACTGTACACAGCCGGCCGGACTCGGGAAAGGGCAGCGACACGGGAACCGCCTGGGCTGCAGCCAATCGAGCCACCATTAGGCATGTAAAGAGTAGCAAGACTTTCATAATGGTATAGGCAGAAAAAGGGTTAACAACGCAGCTCATCTGCGTTGTTAACCCTTTTTTCGAATATCATGCCAACTGGCTAGTCACGCTTGCCCTTGAGCATGGTTTTCAAGGCCGCCAGCTCGTCGCGCAGCTTGGCGGCTTGCAGGAAGTCGAGCTCTTTAGCCGCGGCTTCCATCTGCTTCTCGGTGGTTTTGATGAGCTTTTCCAGCTCGGGGCGGGTCATCATGGCCACCACGGGCTCGGCGGCCAGCGCCAGGGCGGCCCCGTCGGAATCGGGGCCGGCGTAGGCCTGGTTGTCGAGTACGCGGTAGTCGGACAGCGACGTCTGGCCCAAGATTTCGGCGTGGCTCTTGCGCACCGTGCGCGGCGTGATGCCATTCGCCTCGTTGTAGGCGGCCTGGGTGGCGCGGCGGCGATTGGTTTCGTCGATGGCGCGCTGCATGGAGCCCGTGATGCGGTCGGCGTACATGATGACCTTGCCCTTGTCGTTTCGTGCGGCACGGCCCATGGTCTGAATCAGGCTGCGCTGGTCGCGCAGGAATCCTTCCTTGTCGGCATCGAGGATGGCCACCAGGCTCACTTCGGGCAAGTCGAGGCCCTCGCGCAACAGGTTCACGCCGATGAGCACATCGATTTCGCCCAGGCGCAGCTTGCGCAGGATTTCCACGCGGTCCAGCGTCTTCACGTCGGAGTGCACGTATTCTACCTTGATGCCGAGGCGGTCCATGTACTTGCTCAGCTCTTCGGCCATGCGCTTGGTGAGGGTGGTCACTAGCACCCGGTCGCCCTGCTTCACCCGCTCGTCCACTTCGTCGAGCAGGTCGTCAATCTGATTGACGCTGGGGCGAATGTCAATTTCGGGGTCGAGCAGGCCGGTGGGCCGGATAATCTGCTCCACCACCACGCCACCCGCTTGGGTCAGTTCATAATCCGAAGGCGTGGCCGACACATACACAGCCTGCCGGTACATACTTTCGAACTCGTTGAAGGTCAACGGCCGGTTGTCGAGCGCCGAGGGCAGGCGGAAGCCGTACTCGATGAGAGCGGTTTTGCGGCTGCGGTCGCCGCCCCACATGGCCCGGATTTGGGGCATGGTGGCGTGGCTTTCGTCCACCACCAGCAGGTAGTCGTCGGGGAAGTAGTCGAGCAGGCAGAAGGGCCGCGAGCCCGGCGTGCGCCCATCAAAGTAGCGCGAATAGTTCTCGATGCCTGAGCAGTAGCCCAATTCCCGAATCATCTCCAGGTCGAACTCGGTGCGCTCCATGATGCGCTTGGCTTCGGCGTCGCGGCCTTCCTTTTCGAAGTACGCGTGCTGCAGCACCATGTCGTCTTGAATCTGCTTGATGGCCGTGTTCAGCGTTTCCTTGCCGGTCACAAACAGATTGGCCGGGTACAGGGCCACGCCGTTGGCTTCGTCCGAGAGCTTCTTGCCGCTCACCGGGTCAATCTTGTGCACCGACTCAATTTCATCGCCGAAGAAGTAGAGGCGGAACGCGTGGTCGGCATAGGCCGGAAAGACGTCCACCGTGTCGCCCTTCACCCGGAAAGTGCCGCGCGTAAACTCTACCTCGGTGCGCGAATAAAGAATCTGTACGAACTGATACAGCAGGTTATTGCGCGTGTAGCGCATGCCCGGCTTCAGGAAAATGACGTTTTTGGCGAATTCCTCGGGGTTGCCAATGCCGTAGATGCACGACACCGAGGCGATGACGACGATGTCGCGCCGGCCGCTGAGCAGGGTAGAAGTGGCGTGCAGCCGCAGCTTCTCGATTTCCTGGTTGATGGCCATGTCCTTCTCGATGAACACATCGGAGCTGGCGATGTAGGCCTCGGGCTGGTAGTAGTCGTAATAGCTGATGTAGTACTCGACGGCGTTGTTCGGGAAAAACGCCTTGAATTCGCCGTAGAGCTGCGCGGCCAGGGTTTTGTTGTGGCAGAGCACCAGGGCCGGCTTGCCGGTCTGGGCAATGACGTTGGCCATGGTGAAGGTTTTGCCGGTGCCGGTGGCGCCGAGCAGCACCTGGGCATGCTCGCCGTTGTTTACGCCCTCCACGAGCTTGGCAATGGCCGTGGGTTGGTCGCCAGTCGGCTTAAATTCAGAGGTCAGGTGGTACTCCATGCAACGGGAAAGGTAGGCCGAAAAGGTCAGCCTACCTTAACCACAAACCGGTATTTTGGGTTTCGCGGGAAGTAAAACAGTCGGGAGCCGCCAGCGGGCTACTTGCCAAATTCCACCGCCACATCTATGCCAAAGCCGTAGGGGCGGCTCTCGTGCATGAAGCTGTGGGCCGGGTGGGCATTGAGCGATAGCAGGCCCACTTCGGCCGTAGGGCCCACAGTAAGGGCCCACTTGCCCGCCACGGGCCGAAACTGCGCGCCCACGCCGCCGCGCACATTGGCCAGCACCCGGCGGTAGGGTGTGCCGGCCGAAGTGAGCGAATACGTGCGGGTGGCTTCCGGATTGTCTTCTACCTCGCTCCGCACGCCCAGTAGCGCCGTGACGGCGCCGCCTAGCCGGCCGTAGAGGCTCCAGCCGCGTTTCACGGGGTTGGTGTAGCGCACCTCGACCGGAATGCCCGCCGTGCGGTAGCGGAAATTGGTGGTGCGCAGCCGCCCGGTGCTAATCTGGCCGAGGTCCAGAATCTGCTCGCCCACAAACGCGGCACTCGACGCCGACTTAGCCGTGGCTTGGCCAAATTCGGTCCCCGTGCTCAATGACCAGTGCCCGCCGAGGTGGCGCGTGGCCAGCAAGGCAAGACGCTGGCTCAGGCCGGGGCGCAGGTTTTCGCGGTATTGGGCAGCGGCAAATTCAGTCAGCGCCGGGGAGTCGGCCCCCAGCGCGGGATTGTAGCCATACTCGGGCGCAATGCCGGCCCGTGAGAAGTTGATGTTGGGGTTAAACACGCCCGCCGTGTAGCTGGCGCCGTAGTGCCATTTCTGCACATCTACCGTGGGCAGAGGCTCTGCGGCGGGAAGCAGGGTCAGGCCGTTGGGCAGCATGGCCGCAGTGGGCATAGCCAACGAGGCCGGGCTCAAAGCAAGCAGGCCCACCTGCTCCGGAATGGCAACGGATGAGGCCTGCGTGAGCGCCGCCAAAGCTGGGGACGCCGTAGCGGCACCGGCCAGCGCACTGCCAGCTGTCGTGGTGGCAGCCGTGGCGGCTACGCTGGCTGCCGTGGCTCCAGTAACTGCCGCAACCCGGCTGAAATTGCCGTTCAGGCTGGGCGTTTGGCCGCTGGTCGCGGGCGTGGTGCGAGCCGTAATAGCTGCGGTGCTGCTGGCAGCGGCTCTTTCAGCAGTTGAGCTTGCAGTAGTATTTCGGGTAGCGTTGGCGCCGGTGGACTGTTCCGCATTGCTGGAAGCTACAGGTCCATTTTCCAGTTCGTTGCGAACCGATGCCGAGCCAAAGCCCGTAGCCCGGCTCGCCGAATTAGCGGCAACCGAATATTTGCCTGCGACATACGTCACACTGCCCGTTGAGCCACCGTTGTTTAAGGAACCGTTTGCGGAACCGTTAGCAGAAGTCGCGGCCGCGTTGTTGGTAGCCAATGCATCGGTTATTGCAACTGCGCCAAATTCCGTTACCCCGCCTTTTCCCTTCGGCGCGTTTGCGTTACTAGTAGCCGAAGCACCTGTAGCGCGCGTGGCCGTGGCTACTTCCGTGCCGGCCATGTCGGAGGCACGGTGGGCCCACCAGCCGGTACCGGCTAGCGTGGCCAAAAGCAGGCTGGCCGCAGCCACCCACCGCGTGGCGGCAAGGCGGCGACGGTAGGTTTCGTTTTGGCGAATGAGCAGAGAATTATCAATCTGGTCCCACAGCATGGGGCGCGGGGGCACGGCGGCCTCCTCGCCCAGGTGATGGCGAAATAAGTCCTCTAAGCTACCGGTGGGTTTGGGCGTAGAATTGTCCTCGATAGGATTAACTGACATGGCGGATTGGAGTGCCCAGGCGCTCCAGTTTAGTTTGTAAGATGACCCGGGCCCGGGAATATTGCGACTTGCTCGTGCCCTCCGTGATACCTAATAATTCTCCGATTTCTTTGTGGTTGTATCCTTCTATCGCATACAGGTTGAAGACCATGCGGTAGCGCGGAGCCAGCTCCTGCACCATCTCCAACAGCTCCTGGAAATTATAATTGCTCAGGGTAAATTCTTCGCTGGCCAGGGTTTCGGGGTACTCGCCGTCGCTCACCGCCACCAACGACGCATTGCGGCGATGCTGGCGCAGGGCTGCGTTCACCATAATACGGCGAATCCAAAACTCCAGCGGGCACTCGCGCCGAAAGCTGGCCAGGGTGCGAAACACCGTCAGAAAGCCTTCCTGCAGCACGTCCTCCGCCTCGAAGGTGGTTTGGGCGTAGCGCAAGCACACGGCCATCATTTTGCCGGCGTACTTATCATACAGCAGCTTTTGGGCCAACTGGCGGCCGCGCAGGCAGCCGTCAATCAGCTCGGCTTCGGTGGGCGCGCCGGTGACCGTGGCCCGGCTGGCCGTCAGGCGCGGCGCCACGGGCGTTTGGTCGGGCAGCACGTCGTCGGCACCAAAAGCAAACCAGGTAGCAGTGCTCATGCCGGCAGCCGGGAACCCCTGCCGGCGGGGAAAGAGGTAGAGAAGGTCATTTTCTGCAGCATAGATAAGAACATCAACCAAGCAATGGCCCGCCCCGACGCGGCCTGCTTCTTGTGGATGCACGCCGGCGCCAAAAGGTTGCAACCACTATATAAACAGGTGCGCTGCTCGAATAAATGGAGCTGATTTCTCTGGGGAACTATAACATGCCTCTAAGTTATATGCTAAAATTGAGCTGATTAGCTCAGCTTCCTTTCGGGGGCTGGGCATTCCAGATATCCCAGGCAGCTTCGGCCTGCATGCACAGCATTTCAAACCCGTTCTTCACCTGGGCGCCGGCTTCCTTGCCCTTGGTCATAAACAGCGTTTCCATGGGGTTGTACACCAGGTCGTAGAGGTAATGGCGCTCGGTGAGCGCCTCGTAGGGCAGGCGGGGGCACTGGTCCACGTTCGGAAACGTACCCACCGGCGTGGCATTCACCACGAGGGGGTGGGCGGCCAGCAGCTGTGGGGTGATGTCGTCGTACGTTAGGCCGGGACCCAGCGGGTCGCGGGTCACGGTCCAATACGGAATGCCCAGCTCCTGCAGGGCTACTTCCACCGCCTTGGCGGCCCCGCCGGCGCCCAGCACCAGTGCGCGCGCTGCCTCGCCTCGGTGCGGAAAGAAAGCGCGCAGCGAGTTGCGAAAGCCGATGTAATCGGTGTTGTGGCCCACTAGGCGGCTGGCGGCGGTGCGCTCAATCACGTTCACAGCGCCCACGCGGCTGGCCGACGGGGCCAGGTCGTCGAGGTACGGCACCACGGTTTCTTTGTACGGAACGGTCACGTTCAGGCCCACCAAGTGGGGGTGGGCCGCCAGCAGGCCCGGCAGCTCGCCAATCGTGGCCAGCTCAAACAGGTCGTACTGATGCTCGGCCAGCCCCAGCGAATAGAACTTTTGGGTGAAGAACGTCTGCGAAAAGGAGTGACTAAGGGTGCGGCCAATAAGCCCAAACTGACGCATGATATTTCAACTAGATATAAGAAGCAGTTTCAAAATAACACAAAAAACCGCCCCCGAGCATTGTGCCTGGGGGCGGCTTTGCAAGCAAACTACAATTTTCGTGTCAGCCCAACTTTGCTAGCGCGAGCTGGCGGCCGAGGTACTGGCCATTTTGCTTTTCACAAACGAAACCAGCGGCGGCAGCACCGACAGCGCAATGATGCCGAGAATTACCAGCTCAAAGTTCTTCTTCACCACCTCGATGTTGCCAAACAAATAGCCCACCACCGACAGCGACACCACCCACAGTACCGCCCCCACAATGCTGTACGAGGCAAAGTAGCGGTACGTCATGGTGCCCACGCCGGCCACAAACGGCGCAAACGTGCGCACAATGGGCACGAAGCGGGCCATGATGATGGTCTTGCCGCCGTGCTTGGCATAGAACGCCTGGGTCTGGTCCAGGTACTTGCGTTTGAGGAACCGAAAATCTTCCCGGAACACCCGCGGCCCGAGGTAGTCGCCCACCAGGTAGTTCACGTTGTCGCCGATAAAGGCCGCCGCAATCAGCAGCGGAATCAGTATCCACAAGCTCAGGCCCGTTTCGGGGCGGGCCGCCAGCGCACCGGCTGCAAACAGCAGCGAATCGCCGGGCAGGAAGGGAAACACGATGATGCCCGTTTCGGTGAAAACGATAAGGAAGAGGACGAGGTAAGTCCAGGTGCCGTAGTTGTACACCACGTCCACCAGGGTTTTGTCGAGGTGAAGGAAGAGGTCGAAAAAGTGCTTGAGGGATTCCATGCCAGGCGTAAATGAACCACAAAGAAAACCGCCCCCCGCCGAAGTCCCCGCTCCCGGGCCTTACGACGGTAGTTTCTACCGCCCCGATTGACGCCCCTTCTGGGCAACAGCCTAAGGGTTTTGGCTCAATTCCGTAGCGCAGCAGCAAAAGAAATTTTCTTTTATAAATCCCTCTTGGCCTCGGCAATAGTACCTGTACCTTTGCCGCCCCTGTTGCGGGTAGTGTCGAGGTTAAAAACGTGCTTATTGTGAGTTTGTTATATTCAGTGGCTTAGATAGAGATTGGCTCTCGTGTCAGTAGCGAAATGCTGCTGTTGAGTCACTCACACCTGCCACTAATGGCAACCCATGTGAAAGTTGGCATTGCCTCTGTTTGGCTCCGCGCCATACCTGACCTGGCGCTGTGCTACTCCCGTTCTACCGATTAGGTTTTACTACTCAACCTCAACCAATACTTCCCCGTTGCAGGACTAAATCTATACTTATAGCATGATAGTTTATCAGGGTGGAGACTGGTGGAAGGCCTTGCGGCACTTTCAGACCTCTGCTGTTATTCGCTTGCTGCTAAAGCGCGTGGCGCTGGTGGGCCTGTATGGTTCCGCCATAGCCGTTATCAGCCTCGATTTTCATACACTCAACGTCAAGATTGGCCGCGAATACCTGTCCATTCTGGGTATTCTGCTCAGCCTGTTGCTGGTGTTCCGCACCAACACCGCCTATGACCGGTACTACGAGGGGCGCAAGGTGTGGGGCGTGCTCGTCTCGCAGTGCCGCGGCCTGGCCATGGAGATGAATGCATTGCTACCCCGCGAGGCCAAGTCCAGCCGCCGCTACTTCGCCGCCCTCATCTCCAATTTTCCCATTGCGGTAGAAGGCAGCCTGCGCAACAAGGTGCGCTTCGACAAGATGGAAGCCACGCCCGACATTCTAGAGCGCCTGCAGAAATCCGAAAACGTGGCTTCTACCATCATCGCCGTCCTCATGGAGAGCGTGGAGCAGCTGCGCCAAGTCCAGATTTTCGACCCCATCCATCTCATCAACATCAAGCAGCACTACCTGAGCATGATGTCGGTCAACGGAACCTGCGAGCGCATCAAGGCCACGCCCATTCCGTATTCTTACAGCTTCTTTATCAAGTGTTACATCACCATTTTCATCATGATAATGCCCCTGGTGCTGGTCGACTCCTGCGGCTGGTGGATGGTGCCCATTACCATGATTGGAGCCTACGCCATGCTAGGCCTCGAGATGATAGGCAACGAAATCGAAAACCCCTTTGGGTACGACAGCAACGACTTGCCCATTACCCAACTCTCTAACAAAATCCGGGTGAGCGTACACGACCTGCTTGGCGTGGAGCTCCCAGCCGAAAAAAAGGCCTTGGCCACCGTGCCCTACAGCGTCATTCATTAGTCGGGTTTTCCTAGGTGTTCACCCAGAATATGCCATAGTTCAACAGGGAAAAAACAAAATTCTGAAGACAAGACAATTTGTATAATTTAAATAAAATATTTAATTTATGATGATGTTTTAGACCTTTTTTATACTCGTGCGTATATGCGCCTCATTAGCATGCCTAGGTAGTGCTTTTCCCTCTCGTTTACATCCAATTCAACAGTTTCATGCAATCATTAACCTTTACTCAAAAGCTGTTTCGACAGCGAAACTTCTTTCGTTCCCTAATCCCGCTATTAGCCTTATTTGTAGGTTTGGGCGCAGCAACTACTGTAAGCGCCCAGCAATCAACTGCGACTTTACGCAATGTGGCAGTCACCTATGGGACTAGTACTGCCACTACAGCTACTGGAACCTTCGATGCAGCACCTCTTTCCAATAGCGCCAGGACTCCGAGTGACCGAATCTTCGACGGTACTGATTTTGGATCACTTGATACCAATTCTGGTATGCTCTTGCTCCAAGGTGGTACCATACAAATCAAGGAGACCAATGGCGAAACTTACTCCCAAGCATTTGTTGACTACGGCGTAGCCCCTGGTGTATTCCTAGGGCCCGATATTCCATTAACACAAACGCTGCAGCTGACACTGACAAGCTTTGATGCCGCTACCAATACTCGCACCTTTACCCTAAATGGTGCGGCCCGCAACGTACTGGCGCTTGCTACTACTGCTGGTACTCCAGGTACACAATACCGCTTCGATATTAAAGTGCGGGCTGTGGGCACGAGCGGTGTAAGGGGCAGTGCTCCACTGGTATTAGACGGCGGTGCACGTCAATCAACATTTACGGCTATTTCTTCTCCTCCCCAAACATCAACTGCAACTCTTCGCAATGTTGTTGTTACCTCGGGCACTACTGCTGCTAATGCAACTACCAAGACGTACGATGCCAATGCTACGACTCCGGCCCCAGGCGTGTTCAACGGTACAGATTTTGGGATTTTAGATGCTAATAGCAGCCATCTTCTGTTGCAAGGTGGAGCCATTCAAATTGCAGAAAAGAATGGGGATACGTTTGATGCTGCCGCTATTGCTTTTGTCGTATCACCAGGGGATTTAAATAGCGCTAACACACCGTTCGGGGCAGGGCAGACATTGCCCTTGACACAGACGGGGTATGATGCTGCTACAATGACGCGGACTTTTTCGCTTAGCAATGCAGCTCGTAACATTCTGACCCTCGCAACCACCGGTGGAGCTGGTACTAGCTACCGTTTCGACATTGCTGTGTCAGCATCTGGCATGGATAAGGGTGGGAATCCAATTAGCTTACTTGGCGCAAGACAGCGTTCAGTATTCACCGCAACGGGTTCGCCTGTAATTACTCCAACCCTCACGAATACGACGATTCTTGTTACGCCCAATAGTGGGCCTACTGTATCGTATGATGCTGCTAACGTTTCGCCAAACCCAGACTTTAATGCGGCAGACTTGGGTACGTTTGATATAGTTAGCGGACAACTTGTGCTCAACGGAGGTACCGCGACAACGAATGAGAATGGCCCCAACACTATTAGTAGTGTGACACTATATTATCGTGTCCGGATGGTTGGAGCCGGTGGAGGCGGATTTACTCCGTTGGCCCTCACCCAAACCAATATCACAACAAACGCAGATGGCTCCCGGACGCGGACTTTTGCGCTGTCCACATCTGCTCAGAATCTGCTAGCCTCGGTGACGGCGACTGGTGGCTATAGCGTTGACGCATACCTGCAGGCTAGTGGCTCCAATAGCACGACCGGTTCAAACTTCACCATTAACAACCCAGATAATAATGGGACTTACACCGCTAATTTCACGGTGAATGGTACCCCTATCATTACAACGGTTTGGACCGGCGGATTCAATGACAACTGGTTTGACCCACGGAATTGGACTGACGGTGTACCCACTGCCACCAAAAATGCATTGATTCCTAACTTCGCCAGTGGCACTACCGCCCCTTATCCCAATATTTACAGTGATGCAGTAAAGGCCCCCACGGCTGCAAAGCAACAGCTTAACCCAGACGGAGTCACTTACACAACCATTCCAGCAGACCCAGGATATAGCAACATAGGTTCCGGTAATGCAATGGTGCGCAACCTGACCTTACAGGCTAACTCACAGTTGGACCGAAGCATACTACGTTTGATTATTGGTCGATTGGATGTCTTTGGCAACTTTGACAACCCACAAGGAAGCTTTATTCAACGTGCGGCTGGTATTATCAGCTTCAAAAGCTCCGGTAACCAAACGATTAGTGGCTCAATCAACGGCTTCGTAAATGTTGAGATTGATGGTGGCATTAATAGCATCAAGACCTTGACCAACAGCTTTGCCGTTAAGTCGGGAGGCTACCTGAAATTCATTAATGGTATTTTGCAGACGAATACCGCAATGGTAAGCACCAACTTTATTTCCTTCGAGCCAACTACGACGGACCCCAATACGGGGGTTATATTGCCAGCTGCTCAGTTGTTAGGAGAAACAGAAAAGAGTTTTTTCCGAGGCTTCTTAACGACTACGCAGACTGCAACTGCTGGTACCCGTCAGCCGTTTAGTAATATTGGTATTACTATTACGTTCACTGGCAACGAGCCTGGTGCCGTAACTGTAACTCGTAATAACGCGGACAATTACCCACCTACCGCGTTCAGTGCTAGCCCACCGAAGCCGGGCATCCGGCGGGTGTTTGGTGTGCAGCCCACCAACCCCAATACCAATACCGGTGGGTTGAACGGAAGGCTAGAGTTTCGTTACTTGAGCAATGAGCTTGTAAATCTTCGTACCAATAACGGTACGCCTGCCGACTTTAGCGGCAGCGTGGATCAAAGCAAGCTTTCACTTTATGTTTCGACGACAGGTGGAGACACCTTTACTCAACTCGGTCGCGATTCAAACAGTGGCAATATCTTGGTTAAGAACGGAGTCACCACCTTTGCAACGTTTACCCTCAGTGAGCAGCAAGGCCTATTGCCATTGCCCGTAACGTTGGTAACGTTTGATGCCAAGCGTACTGGTGCCGATGCCTTGGTTACTTGGCAGACTGCTTCCGAACTAAACAACAAGGGGTACAACATCCAAGTGTCGACAAACGGTAAGGATTTCCGTACCATTGGCTTTGTGGGCAGTGCAACGCCAAACAGCACGCGGGTTACCGACTACAGCTTCACCGACGCCGAAAAGAACAAAGTGGGCGTGCGTTACTACCGCTTGGAGCAATTGGATATAGATGGCAAAGTAAATTACTTTGCCCCTCGGGCCGTATCATTCGATGGAAAAGCTACGGAAGGTGGTGCTACTGCCTTCGCTTATCCTAACCCATTCACGAGCGACGTTCGTCTCAACATTGCTTCTGTCTCAGAAGGCAAAGGCTCTGTTCGCATCAACGATATGACTGGCCGTCTTGTGGCTCAACGTCAAATCACACTTGTCAACGGTGTGAACGAGGTGGAGCTGCCTAATCTAGGCGAGCTGAAAAGTGGCATTTACTTGGTCCATGTTACCCTGCCCACGGGCGAGGTGAAGAACTTGAAAGTGGTGAAGCAGTAAACTTGCTGCTTTGGCAATAAAAAAGCCGGTCTCCGCGAGGAGACTGGCTTTTTTGTGGTGTACTCTCCCAAGTTATCAACCGCGTAGTGAGAGGGGTTGAGCGGGCCAGTTAGCCGCGAAGCATGAAGGGGCCAGTTTTGGCGGCTGGGCGGAATACTGGGCCCACGGTGTTCATATCCAGAAAATGCGAGGAGGTGTCGCCGCGCAGCCCGAGCCGGATGGTTTTCAGGCTCACCATTTTCCCCTCTGTAGGATTATTTAGCCCTGCTTAGTCATGGTCTTAACAAATTATAGCTCCACAATTAGTATTATTTAAACAAAATATTTGATTTATATGAATATTTTATGAATTGTTTAAACTGAGCATTATATTTGATATATTCTCTTTCATGGCGACGTTTACCTATCAATTTCATCTCTTTAGCACAGATACATGCAAGCTTTACTCTCTACCCGAAAGCCGTTTCGACAGCAACATTTCCTTAAACGCATTATCCCGCTACTAGCCTTGGTTATCAGTTTGGGTACATCCCAAACGGCCATGGCTCAACGGTATACATCAACAAACTTAACTGTTAGTGCTTCACCAGCAGGCGGAGCTCCTACATCTACAACTTATCGTGGATTTACGGCAAATCCTAAAATAAGCGGCGCAGATTTAGGCAACGGAGCAGAGTTTAACCAAGCTGCTGGTCCTGGACAGGGAAGTTTGGTTATTACGGCTGCTTCCACCACAGCCAACGACGGGGGTACGAGAATAACCTCCTCTGCCATCTACTACCGGGTCTATTTGCAAGGAGCGGGAATTGCCCCGGCTTTTTCACGCGCATTTTTGAACGAAGCGGGTACTAATGGTTCGATTATAACCCATACGGCTACTACTTCTATCGACCTGCTTAATCAACCGTCGGTATTAGGTGGGGGTACTTACACGGTTGAGGTTTATTTCAGGGGCGAATACGATGATGCTGGCACAACAGGAGCATTCTCTGACCCGGCTTCGAGTAACAGCATTCCTCCTGTCGGTTATAAAGCCAGTTTTATGGTTAAAACTCCGCTAACTACTCCAAGCGGAGGGAGTTCTACGTGGATTAGCACCGCCCCCGCTACAGGACAGCCAGCAACGGCAGCCGGTGTCGGCAGCGGGAACACTGATTGGACGAACCCTGGAAACTGGAGCAACGGCGTACCTACGGCTACCTCAGATGCTGTTATTCCGGACCGTTCAACGGGGGTATTCAGGGTTTATCCAATTCTAGACAACCCAACCTATAACTTTGCTGTGAGGAACCTCACCTTAGTGGGCCAAAGCAATTCGTCACGCGGTGAAATAACCATAGAGCAGGCCACCCTCAGGGTATATGGAAATTTGCGCCAAAACGCAGGTGGCCTCAGGGGCACTGTTACTCTTGCACCGGGCGTTAGAAATTCTCTACTGAACTCTACTCTTGTGCTTGCAGGTGCAGACCAGATTATTACTGGTCGTTTGGGGGTTTCCGATGTTATTATTGCGGGCTCAGGTATCAAATCCGTAACCGGCGAATTATCTGCAAGCAACACGCTTTCCTTTCAGCCGGCTAGCCCAGCAAATGGGGTGATAGTTCAGTCGGCTTACGAAGACCAAACCAATGGTTCAGTGGGACCCATTTTTGATACAACCCTGCTAACGCTAATTAATTTAGGGTCTTCCGGAAAAATTAACCAAGAGCCCGGTTTTGCAGAAACGAATGCTTCTTATGTAAGAGGTGTCTTACGCGCTGACCATGCAGTTAATACTGGGGTAATGGAGATATTTGGTAATATTGGCCTTGATATAAATGCCAATTACACCTCTCCTCAGAATCTGATTGTTTTCCGGATTGTTGACGACCCACTACAGAGCCCAACTTCAACCAATGGGAAGGTTGCTGTGCCCATTAAACGTCAGTATTTGGTAGACAATGCATTGGATAGCGAAAACCCTAGCTTTTCTGGTGCAACTCTATCGGTAGTATTTCACTACTTGGATTCGGATAGCGAGCTAAATGGCATTCCGGAGGACAACTTGTTAATGTTCCGGTCAAGGTCGAATGGTCCTCCTTACGCACCAGTATACGGTACGCTAAATACCCTTAATAATACCGTTGCCCGTCCCGGCTTATCTAGCCTAACTCGCTTCACGCTTACATTGGGCGATAGAGCAAACCCACTGCCCGTTCGCCTGACGGCATTCGATGCCAAGCGTATGGGCGCTGATGTCCTGGTGACGTGGCAAACGGCAAGTGAAGAGAACAGCAAGGGTTACGACGTACAGGTTTCGACCGACGGTAAGGTGTTCCGCATGCTGGCTTCGGTGCCGAGTGCTAACCCCAACACCATGAAGCTGAATTCTTACAGCTACTTGGATACTGAGAAGAACAAGGCCGGCACGCGTTACTACCGCCTGCGGCAGGTTGACCTCGACGGCAAAGAGACATTTTTTGCTCCGGTGTCTGTAAGCTTCGATGGCAAAGTGGCCGAAACCACATTGGTGGCTTATCCGAACCCTTTCAACGGCTTTGACAAACTGCATGTAGCCCTGACGTCGATTGCAGGTGGCAAAGGCCATCTGCGCATCACCGACATGACCGGCCGTACTATCCGTCAGGAGAGCGTGGAGCTGAATTCGGGCCTGACTGACCTGTCGGTGAACGGCTTGGCTGACCTCAAAGCCGGCATCTACATCGTTAACCTTACCCTGCCCACGGGCGAGGTGAAGAACCTGAAAATAGTGAAGCAATAATTCGACTGCTTGCAGCAATAAAAAAGCCGGTCTCCGTGAGGAGGCCGGCTTTTTTGTGTGTATTCTCCTTCGTGATTAACGGTGGGAGCAGGGGCGTAGGGCTGGCTGTTTAGCCGCGTGGCATGGACGTGCCGGGCTTGCCCGTTTTGGCAGCTGGCCGGAACATGGGGTCCACGGCGTCCATGTCCAGAAAGTGCGAGAAGGTGTCGCCACGCAGGCCGAGCCGGATGGTTTCGAGGCTCACGACCTCATTGGGCGCAATATTACCCAGGTTCACATTGGCGCCCAGTAGTTTAATGAACCACACTTGCTGGGCCTTCTGGGGGGCTTCCCACAGTATCTTTTCCGAAGGAATCTTGGTCAGGATTTCCTCTACCAGGCCGGAGCGAACTTCGCCGGTGCTGCGGAACAGGCCCACGTTGCCGCCCTCTCGGGCTTCCCCAATAACCTTAATGGCGCCCGCGGCCAGCTCCGTCTCCATTTGCGAAATCCACTTATAAGGCGGAATGATTTTTTCAGCATCCTTGGAGCCCACCTCGCTCAGTACCTGTACCGACTTGCTTAAGTCGCGAATGTACTCGCATTTACGGTCGTGGTCGAGGTCAATGCTGCCGTCGGATACTTCGGCGTACTCCATGCTGTAGGTGTCCAGTAGGCGGCGGTAATCGTCGTATTGATTGCGGATGATGAAGGCCTCGAACAGCGTGCCGCCGAAATAGACCGGCACGCCGGCCGCCCGGTAGATTTCCAGCTTGCGCTTGAGGTTGGGCACCACATACGACGTGGCCCAGCCCAACTTTACCACGTCGGTGTATTCACCGCCTACTTCAAGGAAATCTTCCACTTCACGCAAGCTCATGCCCTTGTCCATAACCATGGTATAGCCTTGTTCGCGGGGTTTGGGGGGGCGCTCGGGGAGTTGGGAAAGTTCGTAATTCATCAACTATTGGGATAAAGGGGTGAAGAGGAAGCTGCCGGCCGCAAGGGGTGGTACCGGCAAACAAAAACCGCCCGTCGGATGACGGGCGGTTGCAAAAGTAACTGGCTCTGGGGCGAAATCTTATTTCCGAAACTGCTCAATTAATTTCTTAAGACCCGGCTGCTCACGCAGTGCCGGGAAATAATCGAACAGCAGCGTGTGCTGGTCGAAATTGAGGGTAAGGGCCGTTTCCAGGGTGTTGTACGCTTCGCGCATGCGGCCATCGGCCAGCAAGTAAGCACACAGCATGTAGTGGAAATGCGCCTCGTGCGGGTGCAGGTTCACGGCGTGGTGCACCAGCTCCACGGCTTCGGCAAAATGGCCTTGCTCGTAGAGGATGGCACTCCAGCTTATCCAGCCCTGCACGTCATCGGGGGCTACCTCCGTGGCCTTTTCGTACGATTCGAGCGCGCTTACCACGTTGCCAACCTGATTTTCGGCCGCTCCCAGGGCCGACCAATACTCGCCGCTTTCGGCGTACAGCTCGGTGGCTTTGCGGAAGTAGTGAATGGCTTCAAACCAACGTCCCTGCTCTTGCAATAGCACGCCTTGGCCAAACCAGGCCTCATCCATCTCGGGATTAATCTCCAGGGCCTGGCGGTAGTAGCGGCGGGCGGGTTCCCACTCGCGCAGCTTCTCGTAGCATTCGCCGATGTTGCACAGGGCTTCGTCGGTGGGCTCGCCAAGCGGGTACGCTTGCTCAAATTCTGGAATGGCCTTCTTGTATTCCTGCTGGCACACAAACGTATCGGCCAGCCAGTGGTGGGCGTCGTGAAAATCGGGGCTGATGACCACGGCGTAATCAAACGACTCGGCTGCTTTGGCGAAGTCCTCGCGACGGTACCAATACTGCCCCAGGTTGTACCACGCTGTGGCCGAATACGGGTCGTCGTCGGTAAAGCCTTTGAAGAAGTCCTCGTGCTCCTCAAGTCGGCCCGTCACATCCAGGCAGTGCAGCAGCTCCTGCACCCCGGTTTCGTTGTCGGGGTTTAGACGTAGGCTCTGCTTGTAGTGCTTGGCGGCGCTCTTAAACTTCTGCCAGCTCTGGAAAGCCAAGCCAAGGTTAAAATGGATGTCTTCGCGCTCGGGCTCCTGCTCGAGGCCTGCCCGGAAAAACTCGATGGCCAGCGCAAACTCGCCCCGCTGGGTGCTGATAATGCCCCGCGTGACGGCTACATCGGCATTGGTTGGGTCCAACGCCGCCACTTCATCAATCTGGCGTTCGGCTTCCTGGTAGTCGCCGCGCATGGCCGTTACCTGGGCCCGGTCAATCAGCAGCTCAGTAGAGAAAGGGTACTGGCCCAGGGCCGCCTCGCAGGCCTGCAGGGCTTTTTCAAACTCCGCATTGGTAACGTAGTGGTCAATGATGTTTTCAAAGTCCTCTAGATCAAAAAATACGGGCTCTTGGCTGTCCACCATGCGCTCGAAGCGACGCACGATATCCAACACGGCCCGGTGGTTTTCAAAATGTTCGTTCATGCGCATAAAATCGCAGTTAATGTAAGTGGATTAATCCGGTTTTGTGGCTTGTCGGATGCATGGACTGGCTTTTGTTGCCAGGCCTCCCGCAAACGCTAACCCACTCCACTTTATAAGTTCTCTCCAATGATAACAAACGTTAGCCAAAACCGTGCAATTCGGCTGTTGCTAAGATACGATAACCGCAGGGGAGTGTGTCAAGTTCACTGCCAACTCACTTGCGCACCACGCCAGCGTTTCGGCTAATGGGCGGAAGGCGAGGCCGGTAGTGCTTTGTACTTTGGCGTGTGAGTACAGCACCGGCTGCCGGCCGGCCCGCGCCGTGTCTTTGGTGATAAGTGGCCGGGCTCCAGTAAGTACGGCACGCGCATGCTCGAGCCGCCAAATGATTTCGGCCGCCCAGCTGGGCACGGCTACCGTGGGTGGCCGGCGGTGCATGGCGGCGGCCGCCTGCCGAAAAAAATCAGCCAACGGCACGGCCTCGGCACTTAAAATATATCGCTCGCCTCGCAGGTCTGGCTGGTCGAGGGCCAATGCCAGTAGTTGCTGCACCACGTCGCGCACATCCACAAAGTTGACCAGCCCCCGGGTATAAAAACGGTGTTGTTGGTGGGCGTAGCGCAGCAGCCGGGTGCTGCTGCGGTGCCAATCGCCCGGCCCTAGCACTACCGAAGGATTGACAATAACCGCTGATAACCCTTCGGCAACGCCACGCCACACTTCCAGCTCGCCCAAATACTTAGAGGTGGCATACGCCGGATGCGCTGCTCCCAGGTCCCAGGTGCTCGCTTCCGTTACAACCGCGGCATGGGTAGAGTCTGCCAAGCTCCCTGCTGCCGGGCCGCCCAGCGCTGCCACCGACGACACGTGCGCCAGCCGCACGCCGGGATGTTCCAGGCAGGCATCCACTATTGCAGCAGTGCCCTGCACGTTCACTCTGAGTAATAAATCTTCGTCTTGAGGAGCGTAGGAAACCAAGCCGGCGCAATGAAAAACATGCGTGACATCGGGAGTAATCGCCGACCGCAGCAAATCAGTGTCCAGCAATTCGCCCGCGAGCCACTCCACTCCCGGCGCCGCGTTGTCAGGTATTGCACCCCGGTGCAGGGCCCGCACGGCCAGCCCCAACTCTCGCAATGTGTGCAACAGAAAGGAGCCAATGAGGCCCGTGCCACCGGTAACAAAAATCATGAACGAGCTTGCTGGTTTCGGGATGCCTTATTCTTGTCTAAACTACGCCAATGTGCCCATCACGCAGCTAGAAACCAATGACCAGCCATTAAAGCGTTTTGTTTAATAACGGCAGCTGAAGCAGCTTCTGCATGTACGGCTGCAGGAGTGCCCGACGTAGCAGAGTTTCGGTATGGCGCAGGTGGTGGGTATCGGTGCCCACAAAATCCACCAGACCGCCGTCAATCAGTTGTTCGGCCACTTTTTGGGCGGCCGGCGAGTAGTAGCCCGCCAAAGAATTGAGGTTGAGCTGAAGCAGCACGCCGTGGTCGCGGCGAAGCTTTTCAATCTCAGCAAATCGGCCGTAGAGGTAGGTGTAGCGCTCGGGGTGAGCCAAAACCGGGGTATAGCCCTGAGCTTTTAGCTCAAAGATGATGTCGAACAAGTTGAGCGGCTCGTTCATGTACGACGTCTCGAACAGCAGGTATTTCTTGTCTCCGCCGAAGGTGAGCATCTCAGTGCCATCGGCCAACTTTTGGCCTAAAAACTCGTCGAGGTAATATTCTGCTGCGCATTCAAGGGCTATTTCCTCCAAGCCGGCCTGGGCCGCGGCATCTCGCAGCAATTGCAGCGCCACCCGGATGCTCTCCGGCGTGTTCTTATAAAAGTCGCCCATGATGTGGGGCGTCATTATCAGCTTGCGAAAGCCCAGCCCACTCAGCGCCCGTATCAGGTCAAGCGCGTGCTCAAGGGTTTCGGCGCCATCGTCAAGGCCGGGAAGCAGGTGCGAGTGCATATCCGCTCCCAACTCCGACAACGTGGGCACCGCTGCCCCTTCCGCCGGCTTATTTCCAAAGAGCCGCTGCAGGAATGTAGCCATTCAGAAAACGAGCTAGTTGAAGAACTTCTTGATCTTCTCGCCAAAGGTAAGCGCCTTGGTTTCTGGCTCTTCGTAATACCCTTGTCCGTAAGCACCATACCCGTAGCCATACCCGTAGCCATATCCATAGCCGTAGCCGGAACCGCGCGAGTTGGCATCGTTGAGAATAGTACACATGCGCGTGAAATTGTTGCTTCGCATGAGCCGGTTCATGTTTTTAATGAACGCCTTCCGGGAATAGTCGGCCCGTACGATGTAAAGTGGAATATCCGCCTTGCGCATGATAAGGATACCGTCAGTCACCAAGCCTACTGGCGGAGTATCAATCAGGATTACATCATAGGATTGAAACAACTCCTGAATCATCTGGTCGAACTTATCGCTAAGAATCAGCTCCGAAGGGTTAGGCGGGGTCGGTCCAGCCGAGATAAACTGCATTGATTCGATGGACGTGGGCTGGATGCACTCCTGAATGCTGTGTCGCTCAATCAGGATGGTGCTCACGCCTTTCACGTTTTCGGCGCCAAAAGCCAAGTTGACCTTGGGCTTCCGCATGTCCAAGTCCAGAATGATAACCCGCTGCCCGGATAAGGCAATGATGCCACCCAAGTTTACCGTCACAAAGGTCTTGCCCTCACCTGAGATAGTGGACGTTACTGAAATCAGGCGCTTCTTTTTAGCAGAGCTAATAAAGTCCAGGTTCGTTCGAATTGAGCGGATGGATTCGGAAATAGCTGATTTGGGATTCTTGTCAACCACCAGCCGCGACACTTCCATCTTCTCCTTGTCGTAGGTCGGGATAATGCCCAGAACGGATGCTTTGGTATTGCGTTCCAATTCCCGCACGTTCGAGACGGTATTGTGCATGAAATAGCGAACCGCAATTAGCCCCAGCCCCATAAACAAGCCTCCTGCTAATCCTATTGCATACACAATTAGTCGATTAGGGGAAATGGGGGCTGCTGGGGGCGAAGCAGGAGATAAAATCTGGAAGTCGGCCGTAGCACCTGCTTTCTCGATGTTGAATTGAACCTTGCGGTCCATCAACTGCAAGTAGGAGGTGACATATAAGTCAAGTGGGCGCTTGAGGCGCTCTAGTTGGGTGCTTTTGGCGGGCAGGCTTTGTAAGGCACCAGTGAGTTTGCTGCGCTGTTGGTCGAGCCGGCTGAGCTCGTTGCGGAGCAGTTTTTGGTTTTGCTGGAGCAAGCGCTTGATTGAAGCCCGTGTATACTCAATGTTGGCCTGTTTGCTCTGAATGGCTTCGGTTTTATCTGTATAAGAACGGGAGGCGCGGCGCAATTGCCATTGCAAATCATTCAACTCGTTGAGTTGCTGCGCTAGTTGAGGGTCTTCTATGCCCGCGAGCGCCGGTATGCTCTGCTCCACGGTTTGCGTCTCGTCACGAGTTAGGCTGCCCTGGCTAGCCATCTGAGCGATTTCGCCCAACATGTTAATCTTGTCTGTAAGCTTGAGCCGGTCAGCCTCCAGTTTTTCAAGTTTCTCCGTTATTGCCGAGAATTCTCCTTTGCTGTCGTAGGTGCCCGTTTGCTGCACAAAGTTTTGCAGCCGGTCTTCCGCACGTTCCAGGTTTTGACCGTTTTGGTCCAGAATCTGATCTAGAAAACGGAGCTTTCGCGTGGTGGTTTCTGATTTCTGAGCTAGCTTTTCCGCCAAGTACACGGAGTCGATTTTGTTGACAATGTCCTGGGCTTTGCTCGGGTTAAAGTCATTAAAAGAAATCTGAATGGTACTGGCTTCAGGGTTGACAATTTCAACCGTAAGGTTCTTGTCTAAGTATTCGTTAACGGTCCTGTCGTCAAGAATCGTGAAATGGTAGCTTGCATCCTGCGCCGCGTTTGTCAACTCATTTGTTCCCAGGACCGCAAGGGTTATGCCCGGCAATTTGATTTCCTGCCCTAAGCTGTATTCTCCACCGAGTGGGCGTCCTTGCCCCGTAAACTCGAGCGCAAAACGTTGCGGGCCCACAAACTTTAAATCGAACTTGTGATTGTATAAACTGGGGTCTGTAATATGGTATTTGACACGAAATGGAGCTATTCCATAAAGCTCTGATTCCAGAACTGTACCTTGAACATAGTAATTTATGTCCAGAGCTAGCGAGTCCTTGAGTCGGCGATAAATGATATTAGATTTAATCAGCTCAACCTCCCCAGCAAGCTTGGTGCGGCCTTTATCCATCACGGCTGGGGCCGCCGCCTGGCCTGCTAACCCAAGGGCGCTTCCTTCGTTTCGTTCATCTATTTTAAGGAGAGAGGCTGATTTATACACGGGCTTGGTATAGCGCAAATACAGCCACGAAGCCGTTACCCCTAGTCCCACGAGCAAAAGCATCCACAGCAGACTGCGCCGCGCTACCAGCACGAGCGTCGCTATGTCCAGCCCGGGAGCGTCGTCATCTGCATCACCTCCGCTAGCTGAGGGCGCTTCTGGAGGAGAGGCCGTGCCGCCAGTGGCGTTGCGGATAAGTTCCTCTAGTTCCGTATTCTCGTTTATGGCCATTGTATTGATAGTGCAGCTAAGGCAACATGTTATAATATACGCTGATACCAGGCATAGCGTCTAATTAACCGATTTTGCTATTTAAACTGACTGATAAGAAAGAATGTGGTAGTAAGCAGTAGTGAAGACAAGCTTAGAATAGGGCCAGCATCAACTAAAGCATCTAAGAGTGGGCGCCGTATTGGCTCCACATAGATTACATCGTTGGGTTCGATTTGTAGGTTGGCCCGCCGCATTCCATCCAAGGTGGATAAATCAATTTGCTGCACACGAGGGTTTTTCAAGTCGCCTCGAATAATACGGATATTGTTCGCCTTGCCGCCATTTCGGTATAGATTCCCGCTTCCAGTTCCGCCACCACCTCCATCAACCCCACCTGCTAGGGCCAGTACCTCTAGCAAGTTCATATTATCATTGTTGAGAGCAATTACCTGGCCACCGGTAGCGCCCAGCACGATTACGCGGTTATTGGTAACACGAGTGGTAACAAATGCCTCTTTGTAAAACTCATTGTAGCGTATAGCCAGCGTGCTATCCGCTTCCAGTAGCGTGAGGCCACTCACCCGAATCCGGTTCACCATAGGCAGCACCACCGTACCATCGGCTTGTACTAGAAACTCTGACCCGCCAGTGGATGTGCCGCCCTGGTTCGTATTACGCGTCGGGGTGCTTGTCCCGCGGCCTGAGGTGGGCGCAGTCGCCCCGCCCCGGCTGGGTAATCCGCCGCTGGGCTGGCCAAACTGCAACTCCCCGTTGGGGTCCAGGATTCGTTCGCCTCTATTCGTATTCACCCGCACTTCCAGAAAGTCATTGGGTTGAATGACATAATTGCGCTCCGACCGGTTCACGGCAATCCGCAACTTCGTGCTGTCGAGCTGGCGGCCCTGGCGGTCGGTGAGCCGGAACAGGGTGCGTTGGTTGTAGTATTTGGTCGTCGCGCACGACGAGAAAAGCAGCAGGGCAGGAAGCGTCAGCAGCCACAGGCGCCCAAGGCGACGAAAAGAGAATGAAGGCATGAAGGCCAATTAGTACGAAAACAAAAGGAGAAAATGAAAAACGACCCCCAAAGTCAGATTATCTCCAAAAAGCCTCAAAAGTAACGCTTTTGCCGTGCCCATTCAACTACAGGTCGTTACGGCGTGAAGCCAGGTTAGATTTCGAAGCCACTTGAATCGTACTTTCGCGTACCCAAACCCCCGAGTTGTGGGTTGTGGGTAACGTTGACCTGACATTCTTTTAAATCCCACCCCTAGTTCCTCTTCCATGGAAGCCGTAGCCACCGAAAACCAAACCATGATTGCGCAAATGGTGCGCGATTTTGGCGCTCAGCACATCAAACCCAACATGATGAAGTGGGATGAGAGCCAAGAGTTTCCTATTGAGGTATTTCATAAGCTAGGCGAGCTGGGCCTGATGGGCGTGCTGGTGCCGCAGCAATACGGCGGTTCCGGCTTCGGGTACATGGAATACGTTACGGCCATTGCCGAGTTGGCTAAGATTGACGGAAGCATTGGCCTGAGCATGGCGGCGCACAATTCTTTGTGCACCGGCCACATCCTGCAGCACGCCTCCGAAGAGCAAAAGTTGAAGTACCTGCCCAAGCTTGCCTCGGGGGAATGGATTGGGGCCTGGGGCCTTACCGAGCCCAACACCGGTTCCGACGCCGGCAACATGCGCACCACGGCGGTGCTCGACGAGAGCGGCGACTATTATATTATTAACGGCGCCAAAAATTTCATTACCCACGGCAAATCCGGCAACGTGGCGGTCGTGATTACCCGCACCGGCGAGGTGGGCGACTCGCACGGCATGACGGCGTTTATCATCGAGCGCGGCACGCCGGGTTTTGAAGCCGGCCGCAAGGAAGACAAGCTGGGCATGCGCGCTTCCGAGACCACGGAGTTGATTTTAACCGATTGCAAGGTGCCCAAGGAGAACGTCATTGGCAAAGTGGGCGACGGCTTCGTGCAGTCGCTCAAGGTGCTCGATGGTGGCCGTATCAGCATTGCGGCCCTTAGCTTGGGCATTGCCCAAGGGGCGTTCGAGGCGGCTACCCAGTACAGCAAGGAGCGCCACCAGTTCAACCAGCCCATCAGCAGCTTCCAAGGCATTGCCTTCAAGCTGGCCGATATGGCCACCGAAATAGAAGCGGCCAGCCTGCTTACCTACCGCGCCGCCGACATGAAAGACCGCGGCCTGAACGTGAACTTAGAATCGGCCATGGCCAAGCTCTATGCCTCGGAGGTAAGCGTGCGCGTGGCCAACGAAGGCGTGCAGATTTTCGGCGGCTACGGCTATACCAAGGACTATCCGGCCGAGAAATACTACCGCGATGCCAAGCTGTGCACCATCGGCGAAGGCACCAGCGAAATCCAGAAACTGGTCATTGCCCGGGCGCTGCTGAAGTAGTAATTGTCGTGGCTTCAACCGAGTTGCGCGGGTAATTTCTTGTTTAGCCTAACAATTGTTATTATCTTTGCGGCCCGATTTACTCGGCTCCCCTCCTGAAAATCTCCCTCATTCCCTGATATGATTATCATTCAAATCAAAGACAACGAATCGGTTGACCGCGCCCTGAAGCGCTTCAAAAAGAAGTTTGAGCGCACCGGCGTGCTGAAAGAGCTGCGTCGTCGCACCTTCTTCCAGAAGCCCAGCATCACGGAGCGCAAAATGAAGCAGAAGGCTGTTTACAAGCTCGCCACCTACGGCCAGCCCAACGAATAGTCGGACGTTTCAAGTCGCGTTAGCAGTGCTAAAACCGGCTGGTTTGCCCCGTGTGGCAAGCCGGCCGGTTTTTTCGCGTCTGTACCGGCAGGCATTTCTTGCTGGAGAATAAAAAAAATGTAATTTGGATGCCCGGCCCAACCGCCGGGCATTTTTGGTGTTGGTATGGATGCTTTTCTAGATTTTTTGCGGTTTGAACGGCGCTATAGTCCCCACACGGTCACCTCGTACCAAACAGACTTGGGCCAGTTTGCCGCCTACCTCAAATCGGCTTATGACCTGGCCGAGCCAGCTCAAGCGACGCACCCGCTTATCCGCGGCTGGGTAGTGGAGCTAATGCAGCAAAACCTGGACCCCCGCACCGTGAATCGCAAGGTGGCGTGTTTGCGCTCCTACTATAAGTTCTTGTTGCGGGCCGGGCGCATCGAGGCCAACCCGATGCTGCGCATCAAAGCCCCGAAGATGGCCAAAAAGCTGCCCGAGTTCGTGCCCGAGGAGGCATTGAATGGCCTACTGAATTCGTTTCAATTTGGCGACGACTTTGCCGGGCAGCGCGACCAGCTGGTGCTCGAAATGCTGTACGGCACGGGCATTCGCCTGTCGGAGCTCATCGGCATTCATGCCGACGACGTGAGCCTGGGCGCCAGTACCGTGCGCGTGACCGGCAAGGGCAATAAGCAGCGCTTGGTGCCGTTGAATCCGTCGCTGAAGCTGGTGATTGAGCACTATCAGGCGCGCCGGGCGCATGAGTTCGGCCCGGTAGCGGGCCCGTTGCTGCTCACGGACAAGGGCGAGCCGATGTACGAAAAGTTTGTGTATCGGACGGTGAAGCAGTACCTGAGCCAGATTACCACATCGGCAGCCCAGCAGCACCCGCACGCGCTGCGGCACGCCTTCGCAACCCATTTGTTGGGCAAGGGAGCCGACCTCAATTCCATTAAAGAGCTGCTGGGCCACGCCAGCCTGGCCGCCACGCAAGTTTACACGCACCTGTCCGTCGATAGGCTAAAATCCGTATTTGAACAAGCCCATCCACGGGCGTAAGCTTCTTTTACCCTTTTACCTTCTTAATCAACTGCTTTATGAAAGTACAGATGCATTCGGTGCACTTCGACGCCGACAAAAAACTGCTTGATTTCGTGCAGCAACGTCTCAATAAGCTCGAGACTTTTTACGATAAAGTAACCGGCGGCGAAGTTATTCTGCGCCTTAACAATAAGGACGGAATCGATAACAAAACTGTTGAAATAAAGCTACTGGTACCTGGTACTACGCTGTTCAGTCAAGAAGATGCCGCGTCGTTTGAAGCTGCCGCAGATGCAGCTACGGAAAACCTGCGCCGCCAAATCACGCGGCACAAGGAGAAGACGCTGGCCCACTAAGCATAACTGTATATTACGTTTAAACAAGCAGCCCTGCCAGATGCATCTGGCAGGGCTGCTTGTTTAAAAACTAGGTTCGGCAAGTATTACAAGCCAAACTCCGCTTTAATCTGGGGCACGTAGTCTAGCTTTTCCCAGGTAAAGGTTTCAAAGGTTTTCACGCTGCCGTCCTTCATGGTAGCTTGCACGGTGCCGGGCTGGCGGCCCATATGGCCGTATGCCGCCGTTTGGGCGAAAATGGGGTTTTGGAGGCCGAAGCGTTGCACAATGGCGTAGGGGCGCAGGTCGAACAGCTTGTTTACCTTTTCGGCAATTTCCCCATCGGTGAGGGCGGCACCCGCTTCGTTTTTGGCTTTGGTGGTACCGTAAGTGGTCACGAATACGCCCACGGGTTGAGCCACGCCGATGGCGTAGGCCACCTGCACCAGCACTTGGTCGGCCACGCCGGCGGCCACCAGGTTTTTGGCGATGTGGCGGGCGGCATAAGCGGCCGAGCGGTCTACCTTGGAAGAGTCTTTGCCCGAGAAGGCGCCGCCGCCGTGGGCTCCCTTGCCCCCGTAGGTATCGACGATGATTTTACGGCCAGTGAGGCCAGAATCGCCGTGCGGACCGCCGATGACAAACTTACCGGTGGGGTTGATGTGGTAGGTAATCTGGTCGGTGAACAGGGCCTGCACATCGGCGCTGAGCCCGGCTTGCACGCGCGGGATGAGCACCGACAGCACGTCGGCCTTAATCTTTTCCAGCATAGCGCTTTCCGAAGGGTCGAACTCGTCGTGCTGGGTGCTGATAACGATGGTGTCGATGGCCTCGGGACGGTGGTCGTCGGAATAGCGGATGGTGACCTGGCTTTTGGCGTCGGGGCGCAGGTAGGTCATGTCGCGGTTTTCGCGGCGGATGGCCGCCAGTTCCTGCAGCAAGCGGTGCGAGAGGTCCAGCGCGAGGGGCATGTAGTTGGCCGTCTCGTGGCTGGCGTAGCCGAACATCATGCCCTGGTCGCCGGCGCCCTGGTCTTCGTCCTTGGCCCGCTCCACGCCCTGGTTGATGTCGGGCGACTGCTCGTGCAGGCGGTTCATCACCTCGCAGGTATCCGCGTTGAAGAGGTACTCGGCCTTGTTGTAGCCGATGCGGCGGATGGTTTCGCGCACAATGGGCTCCGCATCCACATGAGCGGTGGACTTGATTTCGCCGGCAACTAGGGCAAAGTCGGTGGTAACAAGCGTTTCGCAGGCGACTTTGGCAGTAGGGTCCTGGCGCAAATACTCGTCGAGGATGGCGTCGGAAATCTGGTCGGCAACTTTATCGGGATGGCCTTCCGAAACTGACTCGGAAGTGAACAGATAGGGCATTGAAAGCGCGAAAAGGGCGAAAAAGAACAAAGCAGTGTGGTTGCCGGGCAAGAGCCAATGGGCAGGCACAGAACAAAACTACGGAAATCCGGGCTATTAGCCCTTGCGCGTGGTCCTTGTGAACATGGTAATGCGCAGCAGCCGAATACGGCCCGATACTCTGAATCCTGATAGCAGAGGAGAAACAAAACAGCCTGCCCTTAGGCGTGTTCCGGCGGCTGAGCGTGCACCTTTTCACACACCAGCACCACGGGCCGGCCCCGCAGGTCGGTAGTCGCAAAGAGATATACCTCGCCGCCCTCGCGGATGCCCGTCCGCCGCCGGAAGTCGGCCACAGAGTCCGGGAAATTGCGGGTGGTGACGTGGGCGCGCGCTTCCGGACCCAGGTGCGCCTTGAGAGCGGCTCCGTCGGCCTTTTCGACTGCTAAAACGCGAAAGATGCGGCCCGGGAAATCGGCCCGTAACACATCGGACGTGTAGAGGTGGCTGTGCTGGTGCAGTTTCAATAGTTCGAAGGCGGTGCCAATGCTGCGGAAAGCCCCCGCTTTGAGCACCGCCGCGTTGGGCTCGTAGAGGTACTGCTGGGCTTCGGCGTAGCGGGGAATGGCGCGGGCTTCGCGGGCCCGGTTGAGGCGGAATTCCTGCTGGGTACCGTCGCGGCGCAGGTTGAGGGCGTAGCGCTCGGGGTCCACGGCGGGCTCCTGGCCCAATTCGTACAACACCTCTTTCACCTCATTATCCACGGCTACCACCCAGAGGCGACGCACGTGGGCCAGGCCCTGCACGGCGTGCTCTATATCAAGCATGGGCGAGGTCTTGAGCAGGACTTTGTCGGCCTTGTGCAGCAGCAAGGGCAAGAGCTTGACGACGTCGGGCTCGCAATCGCGCAGCAGGAAAATCTTGCGCGCCGCCGTGTCGCGCCGGGCCGGGTCGAGGTAGAGCCAATCGAAGTGCTTGGGCGTGCTTTTGAGGAACTCCAGCGCATCGGTCGCGTGCACTGCCACGTTGGCTATGCCCAGTTGGGCCATGTTGTAGCGCACTATAGCCGCCAGCTTGGGGTCGCGCTCCACATAATCTACTTGGGCGACACGGGCCGCGAAATGGGCCGTGTCGGCGCCAAAGCCGCCGGTCAGGTCGGCTATCCGCTGGCCTTCTACCAGACTGGCTTTGAAGGCAGCCGTGCGGGCCGAGGAGGCCTGCTCGACGGAGAGCGCCGGTGGGAAAATCAGTTCGGGGTTATCGGCCCAGGCCGGCAGTTTGGCGCGGGCTTTTTGGCGGGCCTGAATCTGGCGCACCAGTTCGGGTACGGGCAGGCCGGGGTGGCGGCGGGCTTGGAGGGCCAGGTGGGCGGGGTCGTCGTGCAGGTGCGCGGCCACGTAGCGCCTGGCCGCTTCGGGCAAGGGGTAGTCCATGAAGAAACCTATACGGATAAACGAGACCTTTAGCGCAAGGCCCAGCGCAAAGCCAGCAGCGGATGCCCTGTGGGCGCGGTGCCCAGGCCCACGGTGGTGGGCTGCAGGCGTTGCCATCCTCTAATGTGGGCCACTCCGGCGTTGTAGGCCGTGACGGCGCGGAGCAGGTGCGTATTGGTGTTACGGTTGATGAGAACAGTGGCCAGGACGCTGGTGGCAAACACGCCAATGGCCGCTTTTTGGGTATCGTTGAAATAAACGGCTTCGCCGTGGGCAAAAATCTGCTGCCCGTACAGGCCAAACGCGCCAATCGCCACCAGCCGGTCAATCAGGAAGATGGTTTTTTGGCGGCGGTAGTCGTCGAGGTGGGCCAGCGCCTCGGGGTTGCCGGCCAGGTAGGGCCGCAGCTTTTGGCCAAAGAAGCCGGCCGACTGGTAATGATTGCCCGTCTCGCCGGGAGGCAGGAAGTCGAAGTTGTGCTGCGGGCCGTTCAGGCCGCGTTCGGCATCCTGGGGGGGCAAGCGAATGGTGGCGGGGGCTTTTTGGGCCTGGGCGGTACCCAACAGGCTAATAGACAATGCTACCGTAGCCACGCCGCGTAGCCGCCACGGCAGCGCGGCTAGTCGGTTTATTTCGTGCATATAACAAAGATAATAGCGCAGTTAAGGTTGAGTTTTGGGCCCAGCGCCTCTTATTTCTGCAGCCCAACTCAACAAAGCTGGGTACTTGTACGTTCAGGCCGGGCCGGCCGGGCAATTCCGGGCGGCCTGCTTCACTTAAATAGTTGCTATTTCTTATGGAGACCTCTTTCATCCTACGCCGCGCCTGCCAGGCCCTTCTGCCGGCTACCTTGCTGCTGGCCTCGTGCAGCAAAAGCGACACGCCCGCTCCTGCACCTGTCGACCAGGGAAAAGTAGCCTTTGTAAACGCCGCGTCGCACATCGCCCCCACCACGCTGAAATTCCTGGTGGATAACACGGAAAAAGCGTCGCTCGCCTACGGGGCCAGCAGTGGCTATCAGGGCATTCAAACCGGCAGCCATTCGCTGCAGGTAACGGCCGGTACGCAAGCGGCCTTTACAATGACGTTGGCGCCGGAAAAAGATAAGACGTACACTTTTGTCGCTACGCCCGCTACTTCTCCCTCGACGGTTAACGGCCTGCTCTTTCCCGACGACTTGACGGCCCCAGCCACGGGCAAAGCGCGCATCCGCCTCATCAACCTGGCGCAGAGCGTGGGTACTCCACTACGTCTCTCCCAGGTGACCAGCACCGTGACGGGCCCCGTGGTGGCCGATGTGGTGACCAACGTGGGCGTCAATTCGGCGTCGGCCTTTACCGAGTTTGCGCCCGGCACCTACGCCTTGTCCATTCTGGATAACTCGGCTACTGCCGGCGCCACGCCGATTGCGCAAGTAGGCGATGGCTCGGGCTCGGGCTCGGGTACCAAAACCTACGAAGCCGGTAAAATTTACACCGTGGTGGTGAGCGGAACCAAAGGCAGCCTCAACCAGGACCAGAAGGTTAAGGCCTTCCTGTCGCAGAACAACTAAGCCGGCCTGGCCGGACACTTTCGCTCGTTTATTCCGAAAGGCCCGTACCGTTGTGGTGCGGGCTTTTCCGCGTTTGGCCCTGAACAAATATCGTATCTTTGCAGTTGAACCCCGAATACTACAAACTAACCCACATTACGTTGGAAACCACGACGAAAACGTACGTTCCGTACAAAGTAAAGGACATGAGCCTGGCCGAGTGGGGCCGCAAGGAAATCCGTCTCGCCGAAGCCGAAATGCCCGGTTTGATGAGCCTGCGCGAGGAGTTTGGCGCGGCCCAGCCCTTCAAAGGGGCCCGCATTGCCGGCTGCCTGCACATGACTATCCAAACGGCGGTGCTCATCGAAACCCTCAAGGCGCTGGGCGCTGAGGTGACGTGGTCGTCGTGCAACATCTTCTCGACCCAGGACCATGCCGCGGCAGCCATTGCCGCTGCCGGCATTCCGGTCTATGCCTGGAAAGGCATGAACGAGGAAGAATTCAACTGGTGCATCGAGCAGACGCTGTATTTCGGCGAAGACCGCCAGCCCCTAAACATGATTTTGGACGACGGCGGCGACCTGACCAACATGGTGCTGAACCAGTACTCCGAGCTGGCGGCCGGAATCAAAGGCGTTTCGGAAGAGACGACCACCGGTGTGCTGCGCCTCTATGAGCGGGTGAAAAACGGCTCGCTGCCCTTCCCCGCCATCAACGTAAACGACTCGGTAACAAAGTCGAAGTTTGATAACAAATACGGTTGCAAAGAGTCGGCCGTGGACGCTATCCGTCGCGCAACCGACGTGATGATGGCCGGAAAAGTGGCCGTGGTAGCTGGCTACGGTGATGTAGGAAAAGGCACGGCTGCCTCGTTGGCCGGTGCCGGTGCCCGCGTTATCGTGACCGAAATTGACCCCATCTGCGCCCTGCAGGCGGCCATGGACGGCTACGCTGTGAAGAAGCTGACCAACGCCGTGAAGGAAGCCGACATCGTGGTGACGGCTACCGGCAACTGCGACATCCTCACCGAGCAGCACTTCCGCAGCCTGAAGGATAAAGCCATTGTCTGCAACATCGGCCACTTCGACGATGAAATCGACATGGCGTGGCTCAACGGCAACTACGGCCACACCAAGGACACGGTGAAGCCCCAGGTGGACATCTACACCATCGATGGCAAAGAGGTCATCATCCTGGCCGAAGGCCGCCTCGTGAACCTGGGCTGCGCCACCGGCCACCCCTCGTTTGTGATGTCGAACTCGTTCACCAACCAAACCCTGGCTCAACTTGAGTTGTGGGAGCGTGGCGACCAGTACGAAAACCAGGTATACACCCTGCCCAAGCATTTGGACGAGAAAGTAGCCCGCCTGCACCTCGCCAAAATCGGCGTGGAGCTCGACGAGCTGACCCCCAAGCAAGCCGACTACATTAAGGTGCCGGTAGAAGGTCCGTTCAAATCGGATTTGTACCGTTACTAGTAGCCGGAAGGCATTAACAGAAACGGCCGCTGGAGCATTGCTCCAGCGGCCGTTTGCTTTAGGCCAATGTTAAGCTCCTGTTGGGCTGGAAGCAGGTCGCTGCTCCTTTTGGCGGGCCAGGGCTTCGCGCACGGCTGGGGCTACCTGCGTGCCAAACAGGTTGATGGAATGCATCACGCTTTGGTGCGAAATCCCCTCCAGCACCAGTTGAGCCAGAAAGCGGGTGTGGTTGAATAGCCCGTGCAGGTACAGCAGCTTCTCCGTGATTTCCTGGGCCGTGCCAACGAACAGCGGGCCCTCGGGGCCGCGCAGAAAATCGAAGTGGCGGCGGTCCATGGGCGACCAGCCCCGCTCGCGGCCGATGCGGTTCATGAGCTGCGAGTAAGGCGGGAAAAACTCGTCGGCGGCCTGCTCGGAAGTATCGGCTAGGTGGAAGTGGCAGTTGAGGGCCAGCGGAAGTTGACCGGCGTCGTGGCCGGCTTGTTGGGCGGATTCGCGGTAGAGCTCCGCAAACGGCACGTAGCGGGCAGGCGCGCCACCCAGGATGGCAATGGTCAGGGGCAAGCCCAATTTTCCGGCCCGCACCGCTGACTCGGGCGTGCCGCCGATGCCAATCCAGACGGGTAGCTTGGGCTGCGCTGGGCGCGGGTATACGCCCTGCGCCGCGATGCCGGGGCGGTGCTTGCCCTGCCACGAAACCACTTCGCTGCCATTGATTTTGAGCAGTAGGTTGAGCTTCTCGACAAATAGCTCGTCGTAGTTGTTGAGGTCGTAGCCAAACAGCGGGTAGGACTCAATAAATGAGCCGCGGCCGGCGATAATCTCGGCCCGGCCGCCGGAAATCAGGTCCACCGTGGCGAAGTTCTGAAACACCCGCACCGGGTCGGCAGAGCTGAGCACGGTGACGGCACTGGACAGGCGGATGCGCCGGGTAACGGCCGCCACCGCCGCCAGAATGACTTCGGGCGCGGAGATGATAAAATCTGGCCGGTGGTGCTCGCCCAGGGCCAGCACGTCCAGCCCAACTTCGTCGGCGAGCCGGGCCAGGGCCAGCAGCTCCTGCATTCGCTTGCCGGCGGTGTGGTCGCTGCCCGCTACGTGGGCCGGGGCTACTTCCCCAAAAGAGCTAATTCCTAATTGCATGAGATGTACAATTCAGTTTATGGAAAACTGAGAATCCTGGAAGCTGGCAATTGTTTGCGCCCAGTTGAGCTAAAACGTGCCCGGAGCTACTGCAGCGTGGGTGTCACGCCCATGTTGGCGTAGCAGAAGCTCCACACGTCGGCCCACTCGTCAATCTGCAGCTTGGTGCTTTTGCCGGCGCCGTGGCCGGCGTTCACGTCCACGCGGATGAGGGTGGGGTTGGGGCCGTCGTTGGCGGCTTGCAGGGCCGCGGCAAACTTGAAGGAGTGCGCGGGCACCACCCGGTCGTCGTGGTCGGCGGTGGTGATGAGCGTGGCGGGGTAGCTGGTGCCGGGTCGGAGGTTGTGCAGGGGCGAAAAGGCCAGCAGGTTCTGAAATTGAGCTGGATTGTCGGAGGTGCCGTACTCGGGCGCCCAGTTCCAGCCAATGGTGAACTTCTGGTAGCGCAGCATGTCCATCACGCCCACGGCGGGCAGGGCCACCCGGCACAGGTCGGGGCGCTGGTTCATGGTGGCGCCCACCAGCAGGCCGCCGTTGGAGCCGCCCGCAATGGCCAGGTGGTCGTAGTCGGTGTACTTATTGTCTTTCAGGTACTCGGCGGCGGCAATGAAGTCGTCGAACACGTTCTGCTTGTGTGGGGTCATGCCGGCCTGATGCCAGGCCTCGCCGTACTCGCCGCCGCCGCGCAGGTTGGGAATGGCCAGTACGCCGCCATTTTCCAGCCACAGCAGGCGCGCCACCGAGAAGCCCGGCGTGAGCGACACGTTGAAGCCGCCGTAGGCGTAGAGGTAGGTGGGGTTCTTGCCGGTCAGCGCCACACCTTTGCGGTGCACGATGAACATGGGGATTTTCGTGCCGTCTTTGCTCGGGTAAAACACCTGCGTGGTCACGTAGTCCTGCGGGTTCACGTCCACTTTCGGGGCCCGAAACACGGTGCTGGTGTTGGTGGCCAGGTCGTACTTGTAAATGGTGGTGGGGTAGGTAAACGACGTGAAGGCGTAGTATACCACCTTATCGGTGCGCCGGCCCCCAAAGCCGCTGGCCGTGCCAATGGCCGGCAGCTGCACCTCGTGCTGAAACTGGCCCAACTCCGAATACACCTTCACCTGCGAGCTGGCATCGTGCAGGTAATCGGCAATGAGGTGGCCGCCCACCTGGCTCACGCTCTCCAGCTTGTTGGGGCCTTCGGGCAGCACGTCGTGCCAGTTGGCTTCCTGCGGTTTTTTGGGGTCGATGCGCACCACGCGGTAGCGCGGGGCCTTGTAGTTGGTGTGCACCAGCACCTCGCCGCCCACGTTGCCGACGACGGTGTTATTGAACTCGTAGGAAGCAATGAGCGTGGTCCAGGTAGCGGCCTGTTTGGGGTCGGTGAGGTCGCGCACCTGCAGGCGGTTGCCGTCCGACTTGCCATCGGTGAGGTAGAGGCTCAAAAACCGCTCGTCTTCGGTGGCGCTGGCGATGCGGAAGCCCAGGGGCATTTTCGGGTTTTCGTACACCAGCCGGTCGGCGCTCTGCGGCGTGTTGAGCTGGTGGAAGTACACCTTGTGGTACTCGTTCATGCCGGCTAGGTCGTTTTCGCCGGCTTTGGGCGCATCGTAGCGGCTGTAGTAGAAGCCCTTCTTGGTCCAGGAGGTGCTCGATACTTTTACCCAGCTCAATTCCTCGGGCAGCAGTTGGTTGGTGGTCAGGTCCAGGATGCGCACCTTGTTCCAGTCGGAGCCGCCGCTGCTGGTGGCGTAGGCCAGGTAGCGGTGGTCGTTGCTGAACTCGGTGCTGGCCAGCGCCGTGGTGCCATCGGCCGAGAACTTATTGGGGTCGAGCAGTACCTGGGGCTCGCCGGGGCCGCGCTGGCGGTAGAGCACGGCCTGGTTTTGCAGGCCGTCGTTCTTGCTGAACACCAGGTCCTGGCCCACCTGCCCGGGTACGCCGTAGCGCTCGTAGTTCCAGATTTTGGTAAGCCGTTCCCGGATTTTGTCCCGGAACGGAATCTGGCTCAGGTAGGCAAACGTGACTTCGTTCTGGGCCGTGACCCAGGCCTTGGTTTCGGGCGAGTCGAGGTCTTCGAGCCAGCGGTAGGGGTCGGGTACGACGGTGCCGAAGTAGGTGTCGGCCACGTCGGCTTTGCGGGTTGCGGGGTATTTCACGGGGGGCGGAACGATGAGGGCGAGGCCGTCGAGGCGGCTGGGCTCGCCTTTTTCGGGGCTGGTCATTTCGGTAAGGGCCCGTTTGCTGGGGAGCGTGTTGCGGTCGAGCCCCGTGGTGGCCCGGCAGGCTGCCAAAGCTGCCAACGCGGCAAACAGGGGAATGGCAGCTTTCATAAGAAACAAGAATAAATGATGCCCGAGGCGGGCTAGCAGCGGCCTCGGGACCTTGTCGGTTAGACCAACGTAAGTTAATCTAATTGAACGTCATCGGCAACGGGCCCGGTGGAGCCGGCCGTGGCCGGCGCCGGGGTAGTGGGCGCCCGGTCATCGGCCCCCACAGGCTGCGCTACGGCGGCCGCGATAAGTTCCGGCAGGTTGGCCCGCAGCCAGCGCAGCTCCTCGTCTACGCGCTGGCTCACCAAGCGTTCTACTTCCAGGCGCTGGGCCGGCGAAAGGTTGGCGGTGGCAGTAGAAGTGGCAGTGGGCGCGTTGGGGTCGGGCGCGGCGGCCAGCACCAGCGCTTCGGCTCGCTTCACCCGGGCTACGGAGTCAGCCACGGCGGCGTTGGTTTCGGCGGCTGCAGCCTGGGCGGCGGTGGCGGCTTGCTTGGCCGTGAGGGTTTCGCGGCGCTGCTGGCGGCGCCACTGGCCCAGCGTGACGCGCAACATGATGTAGAGCACCAAACTCAGAATGCCCAGAATGAGCGCCAGGGGCGCAGCAAAGCGGTTGAGCAGGCTGCCCGGCCCCGTGGCGGGCAGCGCGGCCGAGGGGGTACCCGCCCCGGCGGCGCGTTCGGCGGCTACTTGAGCTTCGGCGGCTTCGGCTGCGCCCATGGAGGCGCCGGCGCTGGCCGTGGTATCGGGGGCCTGGGGCGTCATGGCCTCGGGCACATCGCCGGGTGGGGTGCCGCTCACCACGTAGTTGGTCAGGGCGGTTTCGAGGGCGGCCACGCGGACCATGCGGGCCGGGTCACGCCGGCGCGCCGGCGAGGCTTTCAGCTTGCCGATAATGGCTTTGGCCAGGGCCGCGAGCCGGGCCGGGTTGTCTTTCTTGCCCTGATAAATGCTGCCCCGGCCCTCAATGGGCTGATAAAGCAGGCTGTACACGCGCAGGCTGTCGGGCCGGATACTGGCGGCCAGCGCGTCGAGGTTGGCGCCTTCGCAGCGCACCGTGCTTTTGAGGTTGGGCCGGCCGGCGTCGTCATACACAAAGCGCACGGTGGCGCACCAGATTTGGACCTTTGCCTCGTCGATGGAAGGCTGGCCCAGGGGCGTTTGGGCCGAGGCCAGCAGGGGCAGCGCGGCAGCGCAGGCAAATAGCAAACGGCGGAACATCATACGCAACGAAAGAAGTTGGAGACCGAAAAGTACGAAAGGGCCGCCCACTACCGTCGCACTTAGCTATAATCAATCTCGGTATTGTCCCCGATGTTCAGGGAGTGGTTCATGCCCCGGAACGAAGCGTCGGAACCCACGATGCAGTCGTGCAGCACCGCCGAGCTCAACTCCGAATACGACCCGATAATTGAGTCGCTAAGGATGGTGCTCTTGATGATGGTTTTGTCGCCAATGGCCACGTTAGGCCCGATGATGGAATGCGAAATCTGGCAGCCGCGCCCAATGCTGACCGGTGGAATGATTACGGTGTCGGGAAATTCGGAGTAGTCGCGGTCTTCCAGGAACTCGGGCCGGTTGAGCAGGCGGGCGTTGGCTTCGAGCAGGGTTTCCTTGCGGCCGCAGTCAAACCAGTTGTCGACCGGGCAGGTCGTCATCGCCTCGCCTTCCTCGATGAGGTGCATCAGCGCGTCGGTGAGTTGCAGCTCGCCGTGGGTGCGCACGTCGGTATCGTGCAGCCACTCCAGGGCCTGGGCCAGCTTCTCGGGGTAGGCCAGCTTGTAGAGGCCCACCATGGCGTAGTTCGACTTCGGAATCTTCGGTTTTTCGACCACCTTGCTCACGCGGCCGCCGGCGCCGGTTTCCACCAGCCCAAACATGCTGGGCGTCTTCACTTCCTTCACGGCCAATACCGAGCCGGGCGTGGCGAGCAGGGCGGGCAGGTCCACGTCCACGATGGTGTCGCCGAGCAGGATGAGCACGCCGTCGGGGTCGTGGCGAAACTCCTCGCGGGCCAGCCACAGGGCGTGGCCGAGGCCCTCGCGGGGCTCCTGCACCACAAAAGTGGCCTGCAGGTTGGGGTAGTGGCGGCGCACGTAGCGCACGATTTTATCACCCAGATAGCCCACGATGAACACAAACTCGGTGAGCCCCGCGCCCTGCAGGCGGTCGATGATGTGGCCCAGAATGGTGTTACCGGCCACCGGCACCAGGCTTTTGGGCTGGGTGTGGGTGTGGGGGCGCAGGCGCGAGCCAATGCCGGCAACGGGAATTACTGCTTTCATTTCAGACGGGGAAGCGCGAAGAGTTATGGTTGAGGCAAGCCCAGCTACGAAGCAAGCTACAACTACTAGGGCCAAGCTGCGTACTTTGCGCCGAGCCGGCACCCAAACCGGCCCAGCAACGGCAAGTTTTGCCGCTGCTAATAAACCATCCTCTTACCACTTTCTCTTTCACCTTAGTACCACCATGAAACGCTTTCTTCTTTATTTCGCGGGCCTGGCCCTGTTGCTCACCCAGTCATCGTGCGGCTACAACGGCATGGTGCAGCGCGACCAAGCCGTGAAAGCCCAGGCCGGCAACGTGCAAAGCGCCTACCAGCGCCGCAACGACCTCATCGGCAACCTGGTGAATACGGTGAAGGGCGCCGCCAAATTTGAGCAGGGCACGCTCACGGCCGTTATCGAGGCCCGGGCCAAGGCCACCAGCGTGCAGCTGAACCCCAACGACCTCACGCCCGAAAACATCCAGAAGTTCCAGGCAGCCCAAAGCCAGGTTTCGGCGGGCCTCGGCCGCTTGCTGGCCGTGTCGGAAAACTACCCCGACCTGAAAGCCAACGCCAACTTCCAGGAGCTGCAGGCCCAGATTGAAGGCACCGAAAACCGCATCAACGTGGAGCGAAACAAGTTCAACGCCGTCACCAACGACTACAACACGTTCACCCGCTCGTTCCCGAACAACCTGTTTGCGGGCATGTTCGGCTTCCAGCCCAAGCCGTACTTCGAGGCCGACCCGGCTGCCAGCAAGGCACCTGTCGTTCAGTTCTAGTCTCAATGAGGAATGAAGCGTGATGAATGGAGAATTGGCTCAACTAGCCTCTTCTTAATTCATCACGCTTCATTCCTCATTCTTCATTCAAACATGACATCTCCCCTTACCCCCGAGCAGGACGCGGCCTTGGTGGCGGCCATTCGCAAAGCCGAGGTGATGACTTCGGGCGAAATCCGGGTGCACCTGGAAGACACCTGCCCCACGCCCGAGCCCCTCGACCGGGCCGCCCAGGTGTTTGCTGAGCTCGACATGCACAAAACCGCCGCCCGCAACGGGGTGCTGTTTTACCTGGCCTGGGAAAGCCGGCAGTTTGCCGTCATCGGCGATGCGGCCATCAACGCGGCCGTGCCCGATGATTTTTGGGAAACCACCAAAGAGGCCGTGCTGGAGCAATTCCGGCACGAGCGGTACGTGCTGGGCCTCGAGCGCGGCATCACCATGGTGGGCGAGCAGCTTAAGCGCTACTTTCCCTACAACGCCACCACCGACCAGAACGAGCTGGACGATTCCATTTCTTTTGGCGGTTCTAAACCGTCTTCCGACGCATGAAAAATCCTGTGGCTGACGCCCAGTTGTTAAAGCCACTTCGCTCGGGAGCCAGCGCGTGGGCTGGCCGGGCGCACCGGGCCGGGTTGCTCTTACTGGCGCTGCTGTGGCTCCTGCCCGCTTGGGTATCGGCCCAGGCCATTCCGCCGCGGCCCAACCCGCCGCGCCTGGTGAACGACTTGGCCAACCTGATGCAGCCCGGCGAAGCCGAGGCGCTGGAGCAGAAACTGGTGGCCTACAACGACAGCACGTCCTCGCAAATCGCGGTGGTGACCGTGCCCGACCTCGACGGCGACGACATTGCCGACTACGCCCAGAAGCTCTACGAAAGCTGGGGCATCGGCCAGAAAGGCACCAACAACGGCATCCTCATCCTGGTGGCGAAGCAGGAGCATCTGGCCCGCATCCAAACCGGCTACGGCCTGGAAGGCGCCGTGCCCGATGCCCTTGCCAAGCGCATCATCAGCAACACGCTGGTGCCGGCTTTTCGCCAGAACCAATACTACGCCGGGCTCAACCGTGCCACCGACCAGCTCATTGCCCTGGCCAAAGGCGAGTACAAGGCCGACCCAGCCGACATGGAGCAGCAAGGCGGGCGCAGCGGCGGGGGCTCCGGCCCCCCTTTCTGGCTCATCATCGGTATTCTGGTGCTGGTGTTCATCATGCTGCGTAACCGCGGCGGTGGCCGGGGCGGGCGCGGCAACCGTGGCTTTGGTGGGGGCTTTGTGCCGCCCATTATCTTCGGCGGGGGCGGCTTCGGCGGTGGCGGAGGCGGCGGTTTTGGTGGTGGAGGCGGTGGGGGCTTCGGCGGCTTTGGCGGCGGCAGCAGCGGCGGCGGCGGCGCCAGCGGCAGCTGGTAAGCCGACCTTTAGCTCAATTTGTTTTCTTCTTCGTTTGTATCGGTAGCCCCTGCAAACGCCAGCTACTTGCTGTGCACGCCGCGAAGGCAGGCGGCCAGTCAGCCCAGCCACCGTTGAGCCGGTGCTAGGTGCTCGAACTCAACCTTTTTGCCGCTGCCTCAGTATTAGCAAATATTCAGCGGTGCTAATGCTGCTGGCACTTCTTTCACTCCCTTCCTTTCTCAGCCATGACTCTTTCCCGCTATTCCCTGTTCCTGTTTCTCTGCGTGTTGGCTACCTCGCTCACCGGTTGCGAAGCCATCGGCAGCATCTTCAAGGCTGGCGCGTACACGGGCATCATTGCCGTGTTCATCGTCATCGCGCTGCTGTGGTTTATCGTGAGCAAGATGCGCGGCCCACGGAGTTAATCGGACGTTTGGATATCATCATAAAAAAAGGCGGCCCCCAGAACAGGGCCGCCTTTTTTGGTTGCTTATCAGCTCAATAAAAGCTAGCTGGCTTTCTTGCTGGGCATGGTGCCGATGATGTGGTCCCAGAGCGTGCTGGATACGCCAAACGCCACCTCATCTTGCCGGTAGTGGTGCTGGCTGTGGTGCGTCCACCACACTTTCAGGAAGTTCTTGGGGGGCGAGTACGCGTGGATGGCGTAGTGCACGAACAGGTACATGGCGTAGCCAAACGTGAAGCCCGACAGCAGGCCAAACGCATAAGACCCAAAGCTGAGCCGGAAGATGAAAAACAGCAGCGAGGCCACAAACACCGTGACGATGGGCGGCATGGCCAGGCGCGTCTTGTCCTTGGGATACTCGTGGTGCACGCCGTGGAAGGTGTACTGAAACTTGGCCCGGCCCGGCGTGGTGGCCGGAATGTGATAGAGGTAGCGGTGCACCGCGTATTCAGCGTAGGTGAATGCGAACAAGCCCACCAAAAACAGCCCCAGCGCCGAGGCGCCCGACATGAAGCCGTGGGTCAGGCCGTAGTACAGGCTCATCACCGCAGTCAGCACAAAAATGCCCACCGGCAGGGCAATGTGGGTATGCGAAAGCCGCTCCAATACCGGGTTCTGGAACAGTTGGGCTGAGCCTTTGTGCTTGGGCCGCACGGGGGCCGTGGCGGTGGGTTGGGCAGGCGTAGCAGCTGGTTCTTTGGTGGATACTGGTTGCATAAGGGTAGCGAACTTCGAACTATAGGAATTAACAAAATTACGCTTCCCGCGGCAATTCTTATGCCGGAGGTAAAGCAACCCCCGCTGTTGCGAATTGGGCCGCGACGGCAGAGGCCGAGCAGGCAGCTTCGGTGCAGCGCAGCCGGGCCTGCTCGTAAAACTGCTTTCGCGCGTCCAGGGTTTTGCGGAGCCACGCTTCGGTGGGGCCCGCGGTGGCCAGCAGGGGGCGGCTGGCGGTTTCGGCCGCGGCGGCCAGGCGGGCAGCCAGGGTATCCACCGACACATCCAGCCACAGCGTGATTCCGGCGGCGTTGAGCACCGCCAGGTTGTTGTGGAAGCAGGGCGTGCCGCCGCCGGTGGCCAGCACCAGTGGCCCCGGCCGAGCCGCTATTTCGCGCAGCACATCAGCTTCCAGCTGCCGGAAATGGGCTTCGCCGTGCTGCAGGAAAATGGCCGGAATCACCTGCCCGGCCCGGGCCACGATTTCGGCATCGAGGTCCAGAAAGGGCAGCGCGTAGTGAGCGGCCAGGGCGCGGCCCAACGTGGTTTTGCCCGAGCCCGGCATGCCAATGAGGTAAAGCTTCATTTTTTCATTTAACAATTAACATTTATCAGTTAACACTCGAAAGCTCACTGCCGCGCATCTTGGCGCCATCAGAACAACTGTTAAGTGTTAATTGATAAATGACTAGCTGAGCTTTACCCGGGGGTCGAGCACGGCGTAGAGCACGTCTACCACGATGTTTATCAACACAAATAGGGCGGCCACAAACAGCGTGGCGCCCATTACTACCGGGAAGTCCAGGTTTTCTACTGCACGTAGCGTCACGGTGCCCAGGCCTTTCCAGTTGAAGATGTATTCGATGAAAAACGCGCCCGCCATGAGCGAAGCGAGCCAGCCGGATACAGCCGTCACCACGGGGTTGAGGGCATTGCGCAGGGCGTGGTGCAGCACGGTGGCCGTTTTGCTTAGGCCCTTGGCCCGGGCCGTGCGGATGTAGTCCTGGCTCAACACGTCGAGCATGCTCGAGCGGGTAAGCTGCGTGATGATGGCCAGCGGCCGGATGCCCAGCGCAATGGCCGGCAGCAGCAGGTTGCGCAGCACCAGGTGGCGTTCGCCTGTGAAGGGGTCGGTTTCGTAGAGCTGCCCGGTGAGGCTCAGGCCGGTCCAGCGGCTCCAGTAGAAGCCAAACGTGACGGCAATGGCAATGGCCGCCACAAACGACGGCACCGAGATGCCCAGCACCGACGTGGTGACCAGCGAGCGGTCCAGCGCCGAGTGGGGCCGCAGCGCCGCCGCCACGCCAAATGCCACGCCCCCGATGCTGGCAATGACCATGGCCGCCAGCGCCAGCCACATGGTGCCGGGGAAGTAGTCGAGCAGGATGCGCAGCACATCCTTATTGCTTTGGAAGGAGCGGCGCAGGTACGGCTTTTTCAGCACCAGGACCCGGCTGCCCAGCGGCAGCAGCGCCACGCCCCCGTAGCGGGCCTGGCCGGCCGAATCGCGCGGGTGCAGCCCGAGCGGCGACACGTCGTTGAGGTAGCCCGCCAGGCGGGTGGGCAGGGGCTGGTCGAGGCCGAGGTCGGCGGTGATGGCGGCTTTGGTGGCCAGGTCGGTGCGTTGGCCAGCCAGCAGGGCGGCCGGGTCGCCGGGCAGCACATTGAACAGCAGAAACACCGTGCACGCCACGCCCACAAGGACCAGCAGGCCCTGGGCCAAGCGACGGAGGATAAAAGAGAGCATTAATTGGGAAGGAACAGGCGTATTAAACAAAGAACGTCATGCCGAGCGCAGCCGAGGCATTTCGCTCGCCTCGTTGAACGATTGAGTTATTGCTGCCCGCGAGATGCTTCGACCAGCTCAGCATAACGTTCTTTTTACTTACTGCAGCTTCTCCTCCACCTTCCCGATGCTCGGGATGTCGTGGTAGTGGTACTTGCCCTTCACCACGCCGTCTTTCAGCAGGACAAAGCCGGGGTTGGAGCGAATTATGGATTTGAGCACCGTGGCATCGGCGTAGTAGAAGGGCACGGCGAAGTTGGCGTTGTGGCGGAACACGTCGAACTCTTCGGGGCTGCTGCTCGTGATGATGAGCGGCGTGATGTTGCGGCGCGACTGCTTGGCGTCTTCAAACAGCTTGTTGATTTGTTCGTAGCGGTCGCGGTCGGTTTTGTCGGTGTTCTGCACCACGAGCACCAGCTTGTTGCCGCGCAGCAGCTCGGGGGTGTAGTCGCCTTCGTCGTTCCACACCCGGAAATCGGTGATTTTGGGCGCGGCTTCGGGGTTGAGGGCCACCATGCTCTTGTAGGTCCAGGTGGAATCGGGGTAGGTGGTGAACTCCTGGGTTTTCCCGTTTTTCTCCATGATGTACTTGTAGCGGATTGGCTCGCTGGGCTTCATCAACTTGCCGATGTCGTTGCCCACTTTATAGGGCAGAAAGTCGAAATACGGCAAGTGGCCCAGGGCCCGCACCCCAATGCCGATGGCAATGGCCGAGGCGAAGGTCATGACCATGACGCCCGTGGTGCCCTGTACAAAGGCGTGGCGCAAAAACCGCTGATGGAAAAACACAATGCCCCACAGCGCCATCAAAAACAGGTCTTTGATAAACGAAGTCCAGGGCGAGAGCTTGATAAAATCGCCGAAGCAGCCGCAGTCGGTCACCTTATTGAAAGCCGCCGAGTAGAAGGTGAGAAAGGTGAAGAACAGCAGCAGGCCAAACAGTAGCCACAGCGTAATGCGCAGGTGCCAGCGCAGGAGCAGCGCCACGCCCAGAATCACCTCCAAAGAGCACAGAATGATGGAAAGCGTGCGGGCGCTGCTCTTAAAAAAGAGGAAGAACGAGCCAAAGTCGGCGGCAAACACCTCAAAGTATTCCTCCAGCTTGTAGGCCGTGCCCACCGGGTCGTTCAGCTTGATGAGGCCGGAGAAAATGAACAAGGCTCCCAGCAAAAACCACGACACCCGGGTGACCGTGCGCAAGGGGTGGGGTGCAGGAGCAGTTGCGGTAATGGAGCTGGGTATTGACATAAGACAAAGTAAGCCCGTGGCAAACGGCCAGGCAACGCCCTGGGTTGGGCAGAAACAGAATCATAGCCCAATAAGCTCCCCTCCTTACCAAGGAGGGGACGCTGGCGCGACGCGCCAGCTGGGGTGGTTGAATCGTTGCACGATAGTAGAACGAGTTGGGCTGGAATCGTTCGCCTATCGTGCAACGACTCCAACCACCCCCGTTCTCGCCGTTGGTTCGAACATCCCCTCCTTGCTAAGGAGGGGAGTGGTTGTTCTGCTGGGTGGGCTACTTTTCTCCGCGCAAAATCAACGCAAACACGGCGTAGTTTAGCATGTCGCGGTAGCTGCCTTCCACGCTTTCGCTCACCCAGGCATCGCCGCCGATGTCCTCGAGCTGCTTTACGCGGTGCAGCTTCATCAGAATCAGGTCGGTGATGCTGGCCACGCGCATCTGGCGCCAGGCCTCGCCGTAGTCGTGGTTTTTGGCCAGCAGCAGGCGGCGGTTTTCGGCGGCTTCGTGGTCGTAGGCGACGGCCACGGCTTCCAGGCTCATGTCGAGCGGGGTGTCGGGCGGCAAGTGCAGCTGCATCAGGGCAATGAGGCAGTAGTTGATGATGGCCACAAACTCCTCGTTCACGTCGTCGGCCACGAGCTGCACGCCGGTTTCCTGAATGGTGCGAATGCGGTTGGCCTTGATAAAAATCTGGTCCGTCACCGAGGGCAGGCGGAGAATGCGCCAAGCCGTGCCGTAGTCGTGGGTTTTGGCTAGGAATAAGGTGCGGCAGCGGGCCAGCAGCAGGTCGTAGTGTTCGGGAGTGGACAGGTCGGGCACAGAGTAGGGGCGGGGCTTGCCCCCGCCCGTCGTTGAACGGGGTTGCGGAAAGTTTCTTTAGGCCGGCGAGTACCTTTCGGGGCGTTTCACCAGCCAGGCGGGGGCGAGCCCCGCCCCTACAACGTGCAAGATACTTTGTTCCCCGCCCCCGCCACGCTGCTTTCGCCCCACGGCCGCGTGCTCAGCCTGCGCCAGCCGCAGGTGATGGGCATCCTCAACCTCACGCCCGATTCGTTTTTTGCCGGCAGCCGGGTGTCGTCCGAACGCGACCTGCTGGCCCGTGCCGAAGCCATGCTCGCTGCTGGCGCGGCCGTGCTGGACCTGGGCGCCTACAGCACCCGCCCCGGCGCCGAAGACATCCCGGAAGCGGAAGAAACGCAGCGCTTGCTCCCGGCGCTACAGCTGCTGCGCCGCGCGTTTCCCCACGCCTTTCTCTCCGTTGATACGTTTCGGGCCCGGGTAGCCCAAGCCGCCGTGGCCGCTGGGGCCGACCTGGTAAACGACGTGGGCGGGGGCCTGCTCGACCCCACCATGTTTGCCACCGTGGGCCAGCTGCGCGTGCCCTACGTGCTGATGCACCTGCGCGGCACGCCCCAAACCATGGCCCACCTCACCCATTACGAGGACGACCTGGTGCTCACGCTGCTGCGCTACTTCCGCGACCGCCTGGCCGCCCTGCGCCACGCCGGCGCGGTCGACGTGCTGCTCGACCCCGGCTTCGGCTTTGCCAAAAACGCGGCCCAAAACCACGAGCTGCTGCGCCGCCTGCCCGAGCTGCACGTGCTGGGCCTGCCTGTGCTGGCCGGGCTGTCGCGCAAAAAGATGGTGTACGGCCCGCTGGGCCTGGGCCCCGAGGCCGCGCTCAACGGCACCACGGCCCTGCACATGGTGGCCCTGCAGGGCGGCGCCCGGCTCTTGCGCGCCCACGACGTGCCCGAAGCTCGTCAAACCATACAATTATTTGCCAATACCTTTTCAATGGCGGAATAAAGGCCGTAATTTGAGAAATGGAAAGCTAGCCGTGCAACGGCCGCGCGTTAGCGCGTCTCTTTTGTTGGCGGTGCTTTGTCTTCCGCTTCCTCTTTCAGCCCCACTCCATGTCCGGCCCTTTCCCCATCAACTTCCTGCATTTTGGCTGGATTGACGCGGCCGATGTGCTTTTGGTAACGGTGCTGTTGTACCAGCTATACAAGCTGTTGCGCGGCTCGGTGGCGCTGAACGTAGCCCTGGGCCTGGTGTCTTTCTACCTGCTGTACCTGGTGGTGAAAGCCACGGGCATGGAGCTGCTCACCAAGATTCTGGGCCAGTTTATGAGCGTGGGCGTGCTGGCCAGCATCATTTTGTTTCAGCAGGAAATCCGGCGGTTTTTGCTGAGCGTGGGCAAGGCCACGACCCTGGAGCGGGTGCGCGGCTGGGCCCGGGGCCGCTCGCTGGAAGTGGAGCCCATGTCGGTGGGCCCGTTCGTGGAGGCGGCCAAAAGTTTGTCGAATAAGTACACGGGCGCCCTCATCTGCTTCGCCCAGGCATCGGACCTGACGGCTTTTGCCGAATCCGGCGACCGCCTCGATGCCGAAATCAGCAAGCGCCTGCTGCTTTCCATCTTTAATAAAACCAGCCCCCTGCACGACGGCGCCGTGATTGTGGCCAACGGCCGCCTGCTGGCTGCCCGCTGCATTCTGCCAGTAAGCGAGAACCCCGACGTGCCCGCCTCGCTCGGCCTGCGCCACCGCGCTGCCATCGGCCTGAGCGAAGTCACCGACGCCGTGGTGTTGGTTGTAAGCGAAGAAACCGGCGCCATGAGCCTCGTGTACCACGGCGAAGTGTACCGCAACCTGGCCACGGCCGAGCTACGCATCCGGCTCAACGAGTGGCTGCTGAAAGCCCCCAGCGCTTCTTCCTCCCCAGCCGCCTTATCCGCTGAAGCGGCCGCCTGATTCGCCCCGCGATTTAGATTGTTGAACACTGCAATTCATGCTGTTGCTAAAAGCGACGGCGTATTTGCACAACCCTGACGCTCCTGGCTCGTTTAAACTAAAAAAGTTAGTTTATTCATTCTAATAAAGTTAGCGTTATGAAAATCGAAGTTGCAAAAGGACAGGACAAAGGGTTTCTGCCCGACGGCCGCCACACGGTCGAGATTACCGACATCGAAGAAGGCATCAGCGAGCACCAGCAAGTGCCCTTCTTCGCGGCCCGCATGGAAAACGAGGACGGTTTCGTGAGCCAGCGCTTTTATAATTCGGAAGCCGGCCACCCCATCATTCTGCAGCTCTACTCGGCGGTGGGCATCAAGCCCGAAGAAGGCAAAAGCCTCGATACCAAGCAGCTCATTGGCAAGCGCCTGTCGGTAGAAGTCAGCGACCATTCCTATGCCGACCCGGCCACTGGCAACGAGCGCACCCTGCGCCAAGCCACCGGCTTCCGGGCCGCGTAAGCAGCCCCTAACCCCAGCAATAAAAACACCCGCGGACCAGATGGTCCGCGGGTGTTTTTATGTAGCGCGGCCGTGCCCGGAAGGGACTCTGTAGTCCGCGTATTGTTCGCGCCAACGCGGACTACACATTCCGCGCTACATCACCTCACGGCGTGTTCGTCACTACCTGGCCCATGGCCGACTGCGCGGCGCCCGGCTCCTTGAGCGTGCCCAGCTCTTTGCCCACTTCTATAAAGGCCGCAATGGCCTTGTCCAGATGCGCGCGGGTGTGGCCGGCGCTGAGCTGCACCCGGATGCGGGCCTGGCCCTGCGGTACCACGGGGTAGTAGAAGCCCACAACGTAAATACCCTTGTCGAGCATTTTAGCGGCGAATTCCTGGGCCAGCTTGGCGTCGTAGAGCATGACGGGCACAATGGGGTGCTGGCCGGGCCGGATGTCGAAACCGGCTTCGGTCATCTTCTCGCGGAAGTACTGGGTATTTTCCTCCAACTGGTCGCGCAGCTGGGTGCTTTCGGTGAGCAGCTCCAGCACGCGCAGCGAAGCACCCACGATGGCAGGGGCCAGCGTGTTGGAAAACAGGTACGGCCGGCTGCGCTGGCGCAGCATATCGATGATTTCCTTGCGGCCCGAGGTGAAGCCGCCCATGGCGCCGCCCAGCGCCTTGCCCAGCGTGCCGGTGATGATGTCGATACGGCCCATCACGTCGCGCAGTTCGTGGGTGCCGCGGCCGGTCTTGCCCAGGAAGCCCGAGGAGTGGCATTCGTCCACCATTACCAGGGCCTGGTACTTGTCGGCGAGGTCGCAGATTTTATCGAGCTGCGCGATGGTGCCGTCCATGGAAAATGAGCCGTCGGTGACGATGATGCGGTGGCGCGTGCCCTTGGCCTGGGCGTCCTGGAGCTGCTTTTCCAGGTCGGCCATGTCGTTGTGCTGGTAGCGGTAGCGCTGGGCTTTGCACAGGCGCACGCCGTCGATGATGCTGGCGTGGTTCAGCGCATCGGAAATAATGGCGTCCTGCTCGTTGAACAGCGGCTCAAACACCCCGCCGTTGGCGTCGAAAGCGGCGGCGTAGAGAATGGTGTCCTCGGTGCCCAGAAACTCGGCCAGCTTCTTTTCCAGCTGTTTGTGAATGTCCTGCGTGCCGCAGATAAAGCGTACCGACGACATGCCGTAGCCGTGCGAATCAATAGCTTCTTTGGCGGCTTTAATCACCTCGGGGTGCGACGACAAGCCCAGGTAGTTGTTGGCGCAGAAGTTCAGCACCTCGCCGGCTTCGTCGGTTTCAATTTCGGCGCCTTGGGGCGAGGTGATGATGCGTTCCTTTTTGAAAAGGCCGGCATCCTTGATTTCCTGAAGCTGCTGTTCGAGGTCGGGCTGGAGGGTGGCGTACATGAGTTGGTGGGAATTAAGAATTTTGAATTAAAGAAGTATGGTTCAAGGAGCGGCTTTTAGGCAGCCAGCAGATACGGCGTCGCACCGTTTCGCGCTGCGCGGCCGGAAACAGCGCTGTTGGACTAGTTGAATAATAAAGCAAGCATGTGATGATAATCTCCGTGCCGTCCTGTAAAGTATACACCTCGTACTCATACGCGTTCCAGGGCGCCCGGCTGTAGTACCGGGCAGAATACTGCACTATACTCACCACCTCCGACACGGCGAAAGTTAGCTGTTGGTCTTGGTTCGTATACACCACCCGCTGCTGTAGCTTGTCGACTTCAAGCCGTGTGTGGCGGTCCTGGCGCCAGTAGCTATAGTGTAGACGATTCACAATAAAGGCTATTGCCAGCCAAGGCATGACAATCAAGCAAAAGACGAATTGTACCTTTAAGGATACACCCTCTTGAGCGGATTCGAGCGGGATAATCTTGGTGAAGGCCATGTATAGAGCAAAAGCCGCAGCTCCATTGTAAAGCAGGAGCGTCAGCAATATTGAAATATCCTCGCGGCCAAACCGATAAGCAAACGCTTTTACAGGCGTGTCAAGCCTTCTTGCTTCCAGAAAAAGCATATAAGGCCACGCCAAAAGCAATAGGATGAAAGGTGTGAGCAACCAGTAAATCATAAGTTGCAGACCTTTCTATTTGGGCTGCCGGGCCAGAAACGCCTGCACGCCTTGCCGGCCGCTGTCCATCAGCTGCTGCTTCTGGGCATTGGAAACCCGCTTGATTTTGGGGCTGAAACCCAGAAAATTGATGCTCACCGTACGCTTCCAATCGGCGGGCTGGATGGGGTTGAGGTTTTCGAGGGCCACCGTGTAGAGGGCGCCCATGTAGGTGTTAAAATCCTGGATGTCGTAGGGCGCGAGCTGCTGGCGGCCGGCCGCCGCGGTGTCGAGCGGAATCTGCTCGGCGCGGTCGAGGCGCAGGCCCAGGGTTTCGGGGTTGAAGACGTTGCCGCGCGTATCGGGCTCGCCGGTGGCCCCAGCGGGCAGGTAGCGCGGCTTGTCAAACAAATCGATGGGGTAGTTAGCCAGCAAGCCGCCATCTACCAGTACCTGCACGGGCTGGCCCGGTGCGGGAGTGCCCGTAATCACGTGGTTCTGGGCATCGAGCAGCACCGCCCGGAAATACAGCGGGATGCTCATGCTGATGCGCACGGCATCGGCCACCCGCATAGTGGGCGTGGTTTCGTAGCTGAACACCTGCACGCGCTGGGTGGTGAGGTTGGTGCCGGTGGTGTAGAGGTCGCGGAAGCGAGTGGGCTGTTGTTGGGCTAGGTGGTGCAGCTCGCCGAGGGTGAGGTTGGGCTGCTTGGTTTTGCGGGCCACCAGTTCACTGAGGTAGGTGGCGAATTCATCGCCGCGGTACCAGCCGTACTGCTTCACCAGCCGGTGGCTGCCTCCGAAAAAGATGAAGCGGCCGTCGTTGAGCCGCTGCACGGGCGTGGCGTTTACCACCTCAATAATTTCGCTGGCCGAATAGCCCACCGCCAGCAGCGCCGCTTGAATGGCCCCCGCCGAGGTGCCGCCCACCCGCTCGATGCCGCGCAGCAGGCCTTGGGTTTCGAGCTCCTGCAGCGCACCGCCGTAGGCAATGCCGCGGATGCCGCCGCCTTCCATCACCAGGTTGCGGTAGCGCGGGGCCGGGGCCTGGGCCCGCGCGGCGGCTCCGCTCAAGCACAGCAGCACGCCGAGGCCCAAGCGAAGCAAAGCATTCTGTGTAAACATGCCGCCAAAGATACCGTAGAGCCGGACGCAGCCGATGGCGCGCGGGCCACGGCCGTCCCGGTATCTTTGCAGCCCAGAATCAATCCCACCGTCCCACCCCACCACTTCCTAGCATGTCCTCCACTCCCGGCGACACCGAAACCACTGTTTTACCCGGCTCCGTGCTGGTAATTGGCGCCTGCGGCCAGCTCGGCCTGGAGCTGGTGGCCGCCCTGCGCCAGCGCTACGCCCCCAACCTCGTGGTAGCGGCCGACGTGCGGCCCCCGAAAAATCCCGACATGCTCGCCGGCGGCCCCTTCGAGCTGCTCGACGTACTCGACCGCTCGCGCCTCGACAAGCTCATCCGCCAGTACCGCCCCAAGCAGATTTATCACCTGGCCGCGCTGCTTTCGGCCACGGCAGAAAAGAATCCGCTGTTCGGCTGGCAGCTCAATATGGACGGCCTGCTCATCGTGCTCGAAGCCGCCGTGGCCCACGGCGTGGCCCAGGTGTACTGGCCCAGTTCCATTGCCGTATTTGGCCCCGACACGCCGCGCGAAAACACGCCGCAGGTCACCATCATGAACCCCAATACGGTGTACGGCATCAGTAAGCTGGCCGGCGAGCAGTGGTGCGAGTGGTACCACCGCAAGCACGGCCTCGATGTACGCAGCCTGCGCTACCCCGGCCTCATCGGCTACAAGAGCCTGCCCGGCGGCGGCACCACCGACTACGCCGTCGACATCTATCACAAGGCCATTGCCGGCGAGAACTACGAGTGCTTCCTCGAAGAAGACACCTACCTGCCGATGATGTACATGCCCGACGCGCTCAAGGCCACCTTGGATTTGATGCACGCCCCGGCCGACCAAATCAAGGTGCGCACCAGCTACAACCTAGGCGCCATGAGCTTCTCGCCGGCCGAAATCACGGCCAGCATACAGAAGCACATCCCCGATTTCCAGGTAACCTACAAGCCCGACGGCCGCCAGCAAATCGCCAACTCCTGGCCCGCTAGCATCGACGATTCGAAGGCCCGTCAGGATTGGGGCTGGCAGCCGGAGTTCGACCTCGACAAGATGACCCAGGACATGCTGGTGCACTTAAAGGAACTGCAGCCGGCGTAGGGCTGGTTAGGATACATTCTGAACGGTCATGCTGAGCGCAGCCGAAGCATCTCTACTGCAATAGTAAATAGATTACTTCCGCGGTAGAGATGCTTCGACTGCGCTCAGCATGACCGTTTTTTTTACCGGCTTTATGGGCTGTAGCTGCGCGTTAAGCAGCTTTGGCTTTTTCAGCTTCTTTGGCCTCGGCGGCGCGGTTGCCGCCGGGCCGCTGGGGCACGTTGAACAGCATCGACGTCGCCCACGGTACCAGGAACACGGCCACCGTAAGCACGGTGAGGGCCACATCGGCGGTTTCGCTTTCCAGCGCCTCGCTCAGCGGGTGGCCCGGCAGGAAGTGGGCCACCAGCGAAAGCATTAGCTTCAGCCCCAGAATGCCGATAACCACGAAAGCGGCGGTTTCCAGAAACGGGTAGCGGCCCATGAGCAGCACGAACGCCTGCGCCACCAGCCGCATGGCCAGAATGCCGATAAACACGCCCACCACTACCAGTATCAGGTTGTTGGTGAAGGCGACCACGGCAAACACGTTGTCGATGGAAAAGGCCAAATCCATCAGCTCAATCAGGGCCACGGTCGCCCAGAACTTGCCGAACAAGCCCAGTGTGCGCTTGTAAATCCAGCTTTTTTCCTTGTCTACGGTTTCATCGTCGTGGGAAGGGCGGGCCTTGAAATGGTCGTACACCAGGTACAGCAGGTACAGGCCGCCGAGGGGTTTCAGAAACCAGAACTTGATGAGGAAGGAGGCAAACACGATGCAGACCCCCCGAAACACGTAGGCCCCGATGATGCCGTAGCGCAAGGCCTTCTGGCGCTGCTCGCGGGGCAGGTCGCCCACCATGGTGGCCAGCACCGCGGCATTATCCACCGACAGCAGGCTTTCGATGATGACCAGGTTGCCCACAATGGCCGCCGAGGCCATCGGGTTGTCAAGAATTTGCTGGATGTATTGGTTCATGGGCAACAGGTAGAGACGGGGGCCGGCTACCTCACAGAGGAGGTAAAGGCTTAAAAAGCCACCGACAAATATTGTTCAGGGGCGCAACTGAACTTGGCCGGCTACCAGGAGATGATGCCCAGCAGCAGCGAAGTTATCAGCATTACCAGAACCGTACCGCAGGCCCATTTCAGCGTGAAGCGCTGGTGAGCCGCAAATTCGACGCCGGCCAGCCCCACCAGCAGGTAGGTGCTCGGCACCAACGGGCTGAGCAGGTGCACTGGCTGCCCCACCAGCGAGGCCTTGCCCATGGTAGCGGCCGGTATCCCGAATTGGGCGGCCGCTTTGGTAAAAAACGGCAGGATACCGAAGTAAAACGCGTCGTTCGACATAAAGAACGTGAGCGGCGCACTCACCACCCCGGTCAGCACCGGGAAGTGCGGCCCCAGCTCAGCGGGCACCAGCTGGACAAACGTCTGGGCCATGGCATCGACCATGTGGGTGCCGCTGAGAATGCCCGTGAAAATGCCCGCCGCAAACACCATCGCCGCCACCGACAGCGCGTTGCTGGCGTGGGCCGCAAACCGCTGCCGCTGCTGGCTCAGGTTGGGGTAGTTGAGCACCGCGGCCAGCGCAAACGCCAGCATAAACAGCACCGGCAGCGGCAGCAGCTCGCGTACCAGCGCCACCATCAGCCCAATGGTGAGCAGGGCATTTATCCACAGCAGGCGGGGCCGGCGCAGGGCTTTTTCCTCGGGCGAAAGCGTCAGGTCCAGGGCTTCGGCGGGCTCGCCCACTGGGGTGGGCAGGCCCGCCGCCAGGCCCAGCACAGCGGTTTTCTTTTTGGAATCGGAAGCGGCGGCCTGGTGCAGGCCCAGGCGCTTGCGCTCCTGCTGCCCGAAGCGCCAGGCCACGTAAAACACCCACACCAGCCCCGCGCCCATAGCCGGAATCAGGGGGTTGAAGAGCTGGGTGCTGTCGAGGTGCAGCGCGCTCATGGCGCGGGCCGTGGGGCCGCCCCAGGGCAGGATGTTCATCACGCCGCCCACCAGCATGTTCATGCATGTTAGTATCAGCGGGTTGATGCCCAGGCGCCGGTATAGCGGCAGCATGGCCGTGACCACGATGATGTAGGTAGTGGCACCGTCGCCGTCCAGCGATACTAGCAGAGCCAGCAAGGCCGTGCCCACAATGATTTTGAGCGGGTCGCCGTGGGCCACGCGCTGAATGCGGTTGATTACCGGGTCGAACAGCCCCGCGTCCGTCATCAGCCCAAAGTACAGGATGGCAAACACCAGCATGATGCCGGTAGGGGCAATGTTCTTGATGCCGTCGAGCATCATCGGCCCCATCGTGGCGCCGAAGCCGGTGGCCACCGCAAACGCCACCGGCACCAGCAGGAGCGCCGTGATGGCCGAAAGACGGTTCGTCATAATCAGCACCATGAAGGTGAGAATCATGGCAAAGCCAGCAAGTGCGAGCATGACGTGGGTGGGATTTGGGTGTGGGAGGGTAGAAAGGGTGCCGCTAAGGCGTTGTTAAGCCAAAAATGACTCTATGCCAAAAAGAACGTCATGCTGAGCTTGTCGAAGCATCTCTACCGCTTCTTTGCGGGGATGCTCACCAACCAGACCACTGCGAGTTATTTGCCTCATTCGTTGCAGCGAATGATTTACTCTCGTGGTAGAGATGCTTCGACAAGCTCAGCATGACGTTCTTTTTTCATCGGCTAGTGTTCAGCCGTTAGCTCAAGCAGCTACTAGAAGCTTAAGCGCAGGGACGTGAAGTAATACGCGCCCATGAAGCCGAACTGCGAGGTGAAGCGCGTGTAGGGCGTTTGGCCCGAGGCCGTGAGCTGGGGGAACGCAATCTGGTCGGGGTACACGTTGAACAGGTTGTTGGCGCCGAGCGTGAGGCCGATGCGCGGCGTGAAGCCGTAGGTAACCGAAGCGTCGGTGATGATTTTGGCGGAGAACGTCTGGTCCAACTCGGGCGTGGTCTGGATGGCGGTTACTTCGCCGAAGCGGGTGGCGCGCACGAGGCCTTCAATTTTCTTGTAGCGGTAGTTGGCCGAGCCGATGAACTTAGAGCGCGGCTGGGCCTTCTCAATCAGCCCAATCATCACGCGGTCCACCAGCGGGGTGCCCAGGCTGGAGAGCTTGGCGGGGCTGCGTACTTCGCCCTGTACCTTGGTTTCGTTCAGGGCCATGGCCAGGTTCAGGCCCGCTTCCTGGTCGCGGTCCATGCGCTTGCGGTAGCTGGCCACCACGTCGAGGCCGCGGGTGCGGGTATCCAGGGCGTTGGAGAAGAACTGTACCTGGGCAAAGCCGGAGCCGGCAAACGTGGGCGCCAGGGCCGGCTTGGTGGCGTCGAGCTGGCCCGAAATCACCACCCGGTCGGTGATGTCAATCTGGTAGGCGTCGGCCGTGAACACGAGGTCGGGCGTGACCTGGGCTGTCAGGCCGAGGTTGTAGTCGAGCGTGGTTTCGGCCTTGAGCTTGCCTACGCCCAGCTGCTGCACGTAGGGGTTGTCGTTGCGCAGGTGGGCGATGGGGTAGGAGTCAAACACGCCGTTGAGAGTCAGCCACTGAGCGTCGGCGTAGTTAGAGTAGTAGAGCTGGTGCATCGACGGGGCTCGGAAGCCGCGGTTGATGGAGCCACGCACCGAAAACAGCTCCGTGAACTTGTAGCGGGTCGAGACCTTGCCGCTCACGTTGGCCCCGAAATCGGAGTAGTTTTCGAAGCGGCCGGCCACGCCCACCAGGAATTTGTCGCTAATGTCGCTGAGCACGTCCACGTACACGCCCACGTTGTTGCGGGTGCGCTTCACGGCGTTGGCCGCCCCGATGCCTTCGCGGCCGCTGCTGCCCACGTCGGCCACGCCGGGGTTCACCGTGCCCTTTTTCCAGGAAGCTTCGTCGCCGGCCAGCAGCTGGTACTGCTCCACGCGGAACTCGCTGCCGTAAGCCAAGCTCAGCGATTTCAGGCCGCTTACCTCAAAGGATTTCGACACGTTCACATCGGCCAGGACCTGGCCGAATTTGTTGGTACCGGTGTAGAAACTGGTGGGCGAATTGCTGCCGTACGAGGGGTTTACCGTGTGGTTGGCGTAGGTCTTGATGACGTTCTGGCCGAAGCCGGCGCTCAAATCCACGTTCCAGCCGCCCGCCGTTTTGCTGCGCACGCCCACCGTAGAGGCCACGTCCTGCACCGTGGCCGGAAACACGGGGTTGTAGCCGTTCGGGAACAGCGAGAGCACTGCGCGCGCCTTGTTGCTGGGGTTGCGGAAGAAGCCGTAGGCCGTCATGTCCTTGTAGGAATACCCGCCGAAGGAATACAGGCGCCATTTTTCGCCCAGGGCCACCTCGCCGTTGTAGAAAAACTGGCCCATGGTGTTTTTGGCCGTGCCGTAGGTGGTCACGTCGCGGTTGAAGCCTTTCACGGCCACCAGCGAGTCGTCTTTGCGCTGGTTAGAGTTGTACACGCGGCCGGTGTAGTTGCCCGAGCGGTCGGTGGGGTCGTTGTGGTGGCCTTGGGCCGTGAGGTTCAGGAAGCCGTCGCGCTTGCCCACGGGCAGGCCGAAGTTGATGCCTGTATCATAAGTAGCGCCGTCGCCCTTCTGGGTGATGCCGTAGTTGCCGGTGACCACGCCGCCGCGCGGGTTTTTCTTGAGCACAATGTTTACGATGCCCGCAATGGCGTCGGAGCCGTACTGGGCGGCTGCGCCGTCGCGCAGAATCTCCACCCGCTCGATGGCGGCCGTGGGAATGGCGTTCAGGTCGGTGCCCACCGAGCCGCGGCCCACCACGTTGTTCACGTTCAGGGCCGAGGACTGGTGGCGGCGCTTGCCGTTTACGAGCACCAGCGTCTGGTCGGGGCCGAGGCCGCGCAGGGTGGCCGGGTCCACGTAGCTCGTCACGTTGCTGATGGCGTGCTTAGTAGAGTTAAAGGAAGGGGCCGTGAAGTGAATCATCTGGCCCAGTTCGGTCTGGCCGGTTTTGGTGATTTCCTTGGCCGTGAGCACGTCCACGGGCACGGGCAGGTCCACGTTGGTGCGGGCTTCGGAAGCCCGGTTGCCCACTACTATCACGTCGGCGATGGTGTGGGTGGTGGTTTTCATGGGTACGTTGAGCGTGGTAGCGCCGGCGGGCACCTCGATTTCGCGCAGTTCGTAGCCTACGTAGGATACCACCAGCACGTCACCGTCTTCCACGTCGAGCGTGAAGGCGCCGTTGGCATCGGTGGTGGTGCCGCGGTTGGTGCCTTTCACGGCCACCGAGGCGAAGGCCAGCGGCGATTGGTCGGTGCCGTCGAGGATGCGGCCGGTGAGGGGGCGGCGGGCGGCGGGGTGCTCCAGCGCCGTGGCGCTCATGGCTGCCGTAGCCGCGGGCGCCGGCCCAACGACCAGTTGCGCGGCCAGCAGCAGCCCGGCGCCTTTGGTCCAGTTCAGGTAAGGTAGGCGTGCGTTCATGGAAGTAGTGGTGAGGTGGGAATGATTGTGAGAATTGGATGGCGAAGGTGCCCGTCGATTTAGAATACATTTAGAATAATGCCCGCTTTGCTCAAAAAATCGTTTGCGGAAAAATTGAGCTGCGGAGAGCCGCGGCCCGCCCCGGGCAAATGCTGCTACCTTGCCGGTCCTTATTTAACTCCCTTCCCACTCCGGCATGAAACTGCTTCTCGTCGAAGACGAACCCGAGCTGCTGGCCAGCGTGGTGAGCTACCTGCAGGCGCAGCACTACGTGTGCGAAGTGGCCACCACCTACGACCAAGCCCAGGAGAAAATGCTGCTGCACGACTACGAGTGCATCGTGCTCGACCTAACCCTGCCCGGCGGCGACGGCCTCGATTTGCTGCGCGAGCTGCAGCGCCACCAGAAGGCGGCCGGCGTCATTATCACCAGCGCCCGCGCCGCCGTGGATGACCGCATCACCGGCCTGGAGCTGGGCGCCGACGACTACCTGCCCAAGCCCTTCTACCTGCCCGAGCTCAGCGCCCGCATTGCTGCGCTGGTACGCCGCCGCCACTACCAGGGCACCAACCTGCTGCAGGTGGGCCTATTGAGCGTGGACGTATCGGCCCGCCGCGCCAGCGTAGCCGCCCAGCCCCTCACCCTCACCCGCACGGAATTCGATTTGCTGCTGTTGCTGCTGGCCAACCAGGGCCGCGTTATCACCAAAGGCGCCATCGCCGAGCACCTCTCCGGCGACGTGGCCGAGCAGTTCGATACGTACGAAAAAGTCTACGCCCACGTCAAAAACCTCAAGCGCAAGCTGACCGAGGCGGGCGCGCCGAATTATATTCGAATGGTGTACGGGTTGGGCTACCGCTTCGACCCCAACCCAGCTACCTAGCCGACCCTCACACTCCCCTCCTTACCAAGGAGGGGACGCTGGCGCAACGCGCCAGCTGGGGTGGTTGAATCGTTGAACGATAGTAGAACGACTTGTGCTGGAACATCTGGCGGTAGCATCGTTCGGGTATCGTTCGGGTGTCGTGCAACGAATCCAACCACCCCCGTCCGAACCTGCGGTTCGAACATCCCCTCCTTATCCAAGGAGGGGAGTTGCATTTACTCCATCGCTCCCGCATGAAGCTCCTGGCCCGCACCACCGTCATCTTCCTGATTTACGCCAGCGTGGTGGCGGCAGCGGGCACGTTCGTGTACTATGAGTTCATCCGCAAAATCTACTACGCCTACGTTGACCGCACGCTGAGCCGGCGCAAGCTGCGCGTCGACAAGGCCTTGCGCCTGCACCTGCGCACGCCCTCCGACCTCACCTTCTGGCACAAGCTCGACCACAACGTGGAGTTTGTGCCGCTGCCGGCACCCGGCCCGCCCACGCGGTTTAGCCAGCGCATGATGTATAATGAGCTGACCGGCCAAGTGGTGCCCTATCGGCAACTGGCGGCGCCGGTGCAGTTTCAGGGCCGGCCCTACCGGCTGGAGCTGCGCACCACCATGCTCGATAGCCAGGAGCTGCTGGCGCGCATCGTAATGGCCGGCGCGCTGCTGTTTGGCGTGTTGCTGGTGGGGCTGCTGGTGTTGCAGCACTTCCTGGCCCGCCGGCTCTGGGCGCCGTTCTACCACACGCTGGGCCAGCTGCAGCAATACAAGCTCGACCAGCACCAGCCCGTGCACCTGGCCCCCACGCGCATTCCCGAGTTCAAAGAGCTCAATTCGGCCCTGAGCCGGGTGCTGAACCGCAACCAGCGCATCTACCACCGCCAGAAAGAATTCACCGAAAACGCGGCTCACGAGCTGCAAACGCCCCTGGCCATCCTGCGCACCAAGCTCGACCTGCTGGTGCAGGAGCCGGGCCTCACCGAGGAGCAGGCCAGTCACATCGAGCCCCTGCTGGACGTGACGCAGCGCCTCACCCACCTCAGCCGCAGCCTGCTGCTGCTGGCCCACCTCGACCAGCAGCTGTTTTTTCCTTCCGAAACGGTGGACCTCGCCGCCGTCGTCCGTACCCAGCTGGGGCAGCTGCGCGAGCAGCTCGAAGCGGCCAACCTCACGCTGGTAACCGAGGGCCTGGCGCCCACGCTCACCGTGGCCGCCAACCGGTCGCTTATCGAAATCCTGGTGAGCAACCTGCTCAGCAATGCCATTCGGCACAACGTGCCCGGCGGTGAGCTGCGCGTCCAGCTCACGCCGGAGGCGCTTACGGTGGAAAATACCGGCCGCCCGCAGGCCCTGCCCGCCGACCAGCTCTTTGTGCGCTTCCGGCCCGGCCCCGAGCGGCCGCCCGGCAGCGTGGGGCTGGGGCTGGCCATTGCCCGCCAGATTTGCGAGACCTACGGCTTTTTATTGAGCTACCACTACGAGGCGCCGGGTCGGCATTCCATGCGGGTGCGCATTCATTAAGCCGGCCGGAGCGGGCCCAGCAAGCGGCGTGTTTCTTCCAGAATTTCAGCCCAATTTTCCAGATACATCATGTGGCCTTGGCCGGGCAGCAAGTGCACCCGCGCTCCGGCAATGCGGCTGGCCAGGTAGGGAATGTTGATGGGGTCCCATACGCCATCGGCGGTGCCGTGCCAAAGGGTAGTGGGTGCACGCACATCCTCAATGGCAAAGCCGGGCCGCCGGCACCATGCCTGGGCATCGTCGAACACGCCGCGGCCGTGGTGCGCGAAGCCTTGCACGGCCGCATCGCGCAGCAACTCTCGGAACCCGGGCTTGGACGTAACGTCTTGCTCGGCCTGGCGCATCAGGCGGATACACCAGTCGATGGCCCGGTCCGGATTGCGGGCCCACTGCCGGCTGAGCCAAAGAAAAGAGGCCCGATTTAGCCAGGGAAAACCGGTCTGGCCCCAGCGCAGGGCTTTCCAGGTTGGGGTAAGCTGGCGGTATGCCGCGGGCTCGCCCAGCGGCAGGCAGGTGCTGAGCAGCTGCACGGCCGCCACCCGCTCCGGGTAGCGGGCCGCCAGGGCCAGGGCATGCACCCCACCCACCGACCAGCCCAGGGCAGCCACCGGCCCCGCCACGCCCAACGTGTCGAGCATGGCCACCACGTCGTCGGCAAAAGAGGGGAACGTGAGCGGGCGGTACACACTGGAAGCCCCCACTCCTGGCCGGTCGGGGGCGAGGATCTGCAGCTGCAGGCGGTCGAGCAGGGCCACGGTGGGCGGCAGCTCCAGGCTGGAGGAGCCAAAGCCGTGGTGAAACACCGCGACTTGGTGCGCCGGGTTGCCGTAGCGCGTCAGGCCCAGGGTGCGGCCATCGGGCAGCTTCACGGTGAGGGGCGTAAACAGGGCTTGGGTGGGGCTGGCTCCATGGGCGTCGGGCATGGCCGGGATACGGTGGGCGAGCGGGCGGGTTGGCAACGGCCTTTTTCTTCGGTGATACTTGGCAATGCCGCTGCGGTCGCTAGCCAGGGTAGTTGAGCTAAAATGGGCCAAGCTGGAGCGGCCCCCGGCACTACGGCAACCCCCCGGCGGCCTTTCCAGTTGAAAGGTGGCTGCTCAAGCCTTTTTGCATTCTATGATAGTTAATTCCACTCCTGCCGGCTGGCAAATTATTTACCAGCAGGCCCATGCCCTGCTCGCGGCGCAGCTCGCCTGGCTGTGGCCGCCCACCCTCGCCCCCGACCGCTGGATGGGCCTGCTGGCCGCGGCCGCTCAGCACGACGACGAGCAGGAAGAATGGCACAAGCGCGGCGGCCACCACGGCCTGACGCCCGCCGGCGCCCCCGCCAACTTCACCCAAAAGGAATTCTCCATGGCCCAGGCCCGCGGCGTGATGGCCGCCGCCCGCTACCAGGGGCAGTGGCGCAGTCTGCTCACCAGCATGCACCTGAGCTGCCTGTACGAGAGCCTGCGGGGCAGCACCCCAGCCATCACGGACTTTCTCGACGAGCTGCGCACCGGGCAGCAGCAGTGGCGCCGCGCCTTGAAGGTGAAGAAGGAAGAAGCCCAATCGGCCTACGACCTGCTGCACTGGGCCGACCGGCTATCACTTATCCTATGCCGGGGCGAACTGCCGGAAATGGGCCGCTCCCTCGAAATCAGCCGCGGGCCCGACGGGCAGCGCTACGACGTGCGCCAGCCCCACCCCGGCGGCCCCATCCACGTGGAGCCCTGGCCCTTTGTACTCGACGAAGTAGAGGTAACCGTAGAAGCCAGCCTGCTGACGCAGCTGCAATACCGCGACGATGCCGAGCTAGCGGCTGCCTTGCGCGAGGCACCTATCGAAACCCTGCGCTGGACGCTGCGCCGGCCCTAAGGCCACGGCTAGAAAACCGCCGGGCGGCTGGCCGGTACCGGCTACTTGAGTTTGGCCACCGGCGTTTTGCTCGTCATCACGTCGGCGGGCAGGGTCTGGGTGGCGGCAATGTTGTCGAGGCGGCCGGGCTTGGCGGCCTCGCTGCGGCCGGCGGCCAGCAGGATGCTGCCGTGCTTCCCGTACTCGTTCCAGCGGCGGCGGAAGGCCGGTTGCGCGTCGGTGGCAGTGGCGAAATACGCCCACTCGTCCACGAGGCCGGTGGCGCGGTTTACCAGCACTTCGTAGCGGTTTTGGGGCGTCACGCCTACGTTTTTGAAGGTCATCTGCAGCACGTCGGCCACGGCGCCGTCCATGGTTTTGGCTTCGCCCTTGTAGGTGAGCGTCACGCCCGAATCCTTGAGCTTAAACGGCATGAGCAGCCAGTAGGAGTTGTTTATCCAAATGGCGGGTAGCCGCTCAAGGGTCTTTTGGCCGGCGGGCGAGGCCGAGATGTCCTGGCCCCGGCTGTAGACGTGGCCCTGCTTGGTGCTCAGGTTGAAGTTGGCCACGAGCGAATCTTTTTCCCAGTGGAAGTCACCGGTATACTTGTCCCAAATCTGGTACTGGCCCCCAAAGAAGCTCCAGGCCAGAAAGCGGGTGTTGCGCCAGGCGTCGTAGCCGCCCATTTCGCGCATCACGCGGTCGGCAATGGCCACGGCTTTGGGATCGGAGCCGGCCACGTCAAAGCCTTCGGCGGCCGGGTAAGACACTGCCAAGCCGCCTTTGGTCTTCATTTTTTGCTTCTGGGCCTGGGCCGGGCCCGCCAGCAGCAGGCCAAATGCGGCAAACAGAAACACGTGCACCAGGCGGGAAAGGGAGAACATAAGCGGGATTGAGTATGAGTAAAAGAAGCGCGATTGGGCAGCAAGATACGAGCAAGGCGCACGGAAGTGGCGCGTCGGTTCCAACTCAACTTGGCTTGCGGCAGGGTCCGAGCGGCCCTGCTTAGCGGCCTGCCACGGTACAGGTGCCCGGCGGCCGGGCCAACGCGGCTGCCCGCCGGCCGTACTAGTGGCAATAATCCTGGTTTTCGCTGCTTAAAATTTCCGCTGCATGGCACATTATAAGTTTTCCGACGTGGTGGCTGTCCTCAAATCGTCGGCCTCGGAATTCAGCAACAACAACTCCTTTCGCCACGCGGCGGCGCTTTCCTACTACACCATTTTTTCGTTGCCGCCGCTGCTGCTCATCGTCATCACGGTGGCCAGCGCTGCGTATGGCGGCGAGGCCCTCACCGGGCAGATTTACGGCCAGCTAAAAGGGCTGGTAGGCCCCGATTCGGCCAAGTTTCTGCAAGACAGCATCGCCAAGTTCACGCTGCAGCAGCGCGGCCCCATCGCCACCACCATAGGCGTGGCCACGCTGATTTTTGCGGCCACCACGTTTTTCGTCACCCTGCAGGAGAGCATCAACGACATCTGGAACCTGAAGGTGAAAACCGAGGGCATCGGCATTGGCGCTTTCATCAAGCAGCGGTTTCTGTCCTTTGGCCTCATTCTGAGCGTGGCCTTGCTGCTGCTTATCTCCTTTGTGATAAGCGCGGTGCTGAGCGCCTTCACCGGCTGGCTGCAGCAGGTGCTGCCCATGGTGGGCGTGGTCGCCATCCGGCTCGTCGATTTTACGTTGTCGTTGGGCGTCACCACGCTGCTCTTTGCATTGATTTACCGTTTTCTGCCCGATGCCATTATTCGCTGGAACGACGTGCTCATCGGCGCCTTTATCACAGCGCTGCTCTTCGTTATCGGCAAGTTCCTCATCGCCTTCTACATCGCCAAGTCTGACCCGGGCTCGGCCTTTGGGGCGGCAGGCTCGGCCATTGTGCTGCTGCTGTGGGTCAACTATTCCTCGCTCATCATCTTTTTCGGGGCCGAGTTTACCCAGGAGTTTGCCGACATGTTTGGCCAGAAAGTGCAGCCCAAGTCCCACGCCGTGCGGGTGCGCCTGCAGGAGTTTGCGCCCGGCGAGTCGCACGAAGAAGTTGCTACGGGGCGCCCGCGTTCCACCGGCAGCTGGCGTTCCTAAGGCCCCGGGGTTTTCCGGAATGTCCCTTTTTTCGGGGGAGTTGGGTTGGCTTATCGAAAGAAAATAGCCGGCTGCGGGACGTTGAGGCAATTTGCCGCGCAACAATGGGCTGCTTTTCCAGCGCGCCAGAAGTCCTTTAATTCAAAATTTGGCATTGCGGCGATATGGGGATATAAAGCCATCTTTGGGGAAACCAAACTCCTCAATGAATACATCTCTACGTTCGCTTTGCCTGGGTTCCGCGCTGGGCTTATTCGGCCTGCCGGCCCTGGCCCAAGCCCCCGCCGAGCGGGTCCTGGTGGTGAGCCCTACCGTGGGCGAGGTTATCGACGGCGGCGAGAAGGCCCGTTTTGGGCTGTTCCCCGCCTACGCGGCCGACAACTTCGTGGAAGCCCGGTTTATGCGTTCCCTCACGCCCGACAGCGCCATCACGCTGCGCGCCCGCCTGCGCGACGGCCGCTTGGATGCCCGCCCGTATTCCGAAGCGGAGTTTCTCGCCGTGCGCGAGGCCATAGCGCGCCGCGTGCAGGAGCTGGGCGCCCAAGCCACCGCTCCAGCGGCCATTGCGGCGCAGCAAGCGCCCAACCCGCCCGTCAGCACCAAAGCAGTTCCCGAAATCATAGGCCGCACCTACAGCGTCGAGCTGCTGTCGGGTAGCTCGTTCAATGGCATCCTGCGGGCCAGTAATGCTGAGGAACTGGAATTTGAAACCAAAGACCTGGGCCTGGTGAAAGTGCAGCGGGCCAACCTGAAGCGACTGGAGCTGCTCACGGAGCAGCAAGCCAAAAAAGGCTTTCAGGACGTGGGCAACGGCACGCGCCTGCTCTTTGCGCCCACGGCCCGCAACCTGCGCCGCGGCGAGGGCTACGTACAGGACATCGAAGTCTACTTCATCGGCGCCAACTACGGCATCACCGATAATATTTCGCTTGGCGTGCTGGTGCCGGTAATCCCCTTTATTGCAGGCAAAGCCTTTGCCATCACGCCCAAGGTGAGTGTGCCGGTTAGCGAAAAATTTCACGTGGGCGTGGGCGCGCTCTACGCCCGCGTCTCAGTCTCAGCGTTTGGCGTAAGCGCCGGCGGCGGCATTGGCTACGGCGTAGGCACCTACGGCACGGCCGACGACAACGTGACGCTGGGCGTCGGCTATGGCTTCACCGACCGCGGCGAAACCAGCAGTAGCCCGGTGGTGGTGCTGGGCGGTGCCAAACGCATCTCCAACTACGTTTCGCTCATCAACGAAACGTACATCTACGATGGCGGAGCCCTCGGCCTCGTGGGTGGGCGCTTCCATGCTAAGCGCTTCAGCGGCAGCCTGGGCGCTGCGTACGGCACCAACGTGGGTGGCATTTACCCCGCCTACCTGGAAGCTGCTTACCGGTTTGGTAAAAACAAGTAGCTCAACTTCGTCATGTCATAAAGAAGCCCGCTTTCCGGATAGGAAAGCGGGCTTCTTTATAAAATTGAGCTGAACCTTGCGGCTTAAGCGGCTACGTCGCTTTTCTCCTTCACGGCTAGCTGCCCGCAAGCGGCGTCGATGTCCTTGCCGCGGCTCCGGCGCACGTTGGTTTGCACGCCACGGTCGGCCAGGTACTTGTGGAATGCGGTGAGCTTGTCGTCGCCAGTGTTTTTGTAGTCGGCGTTTTCGATGGGGTTGTACTCAATCAGATTCACCTTGCAGGGCAGCCACTTGCTGATTTTGAGCAGGTTTTCGGCGTCCTCCAGCGTGTCGTTGAAGTTGTCGAACACGATGTATTCGTAGGTGACCTTGCGGCCGGTTTTCTGGTGGTAGTACTGCAGGGCTTCCTTCAGCGCGGCCAGGGAGTTAGCCTCGTTGATGGGCATGATTTCGTTGCGCTTGGCATCGGTGGGCGCGTGCAGCGACAGGGCCAGGTTGGCCTTCACGTCGTCGTCGGCCAGCTTCTTAATCATCTTGGCGATGCCGGCCGTGCTGATGGTGATGCGGCGCGGGGCCATGTTCAGGCCGTCGGGCGCGGTGATGCGGCGCACGCTTTCCACCACGTTGGCGTAGTTGAGCAGGGGCTCGCCCATGCCCATGTACACGATGTTGGTGAGCGGCGTGCCGTACTGGCTTTCGCACTGCTCCCGGATGCGCACCACTTGGTCGTAAATCTCGGCCGCGTCGAGGTTGCGCTTGCGGTCCATGTAGCCCGTGGCGCAAAACTTACAGGTGAGCGAGCAGCCCACCTGACTCGAGATGCAGGCCGTCATGCGGGTGTCGTGCGGAATGAGCACGCCCTCCACAATGTTGCCGTCGTAGAGCTTAAACGCCGATTTGATGGTGCCGTCGTTCGAGAGCTGCTTGTTCTGCACCGTCACGCCATTTATCACAAAGTGCTGGTCCAGCAGCTCACGCGTGGCCACCGAGATGTTGTTCATCTCCTCAAACGTGGCGGCGGTGTTCTTCCACAGCCACTCCGTCACCTGCTTGGCGCGGAAGGGCTTCTCGCCGTGCTCCACCATAAAGGCTTTCAGCTCATCGGGCGAGGTTTTGCGGATGTCACGTTTCTTAAAGGTGGGGGCGAGGGGCAGTTCCAGAAGCATAGCACAAAGATACAAGCAGGCAGGGCGTTGGGTTCCCCGCCCGGCCTCAACAGCAGCTGTGCACTGCTACTGCTTTTGCTTGTTTGGGCGAATAAGCCAGGGTGCGCGTATTTTCATCGCCCAGCAGGTACTCAAAACCTGGGGACTGAAGCTGCTGGATTTCCGTCCACGTTTCCCGGCTGCCGTTGTAATCGGCATCGAATACGCGTTTGGCGTCAATGGCGTGGGCCGAAAAGTGCGGTGCCTGAAAGAACGTATCAACCCGCTTCAGAATGTAGGCTTGGCGGTCGGCGCTGGCGGCAATGGGCGGCTCATCTTTGAGCAAGGCTTTGGCAGGAAAGTGCTCTGACCAAAGGGTGTCGCCAGCGGCCGAGGTAATAAAAAAATGTGCGTCTGCCGTCAGCGCATCATCACCAAGCAGCTGTAAGCGGAAGCTGTCGGGCTTTTCGGTACTCGAGAAATTATGCGTCACGGCTGCTTCTCGCAACACTTTGCCCGCGGGCGCAGGGCTGATGGCAACCTTGGAGGTGGCTTCCGTAGGACCTGCAGAGTCGGTAGACGAACAGGCGGCAAGGGCGAGTAATAACAAGCTGAAGCAGAAGGAGCGCATGGTATAAGTATTAAGATATGCCAAGGTATACCTAATTTTTATTAATGCATTTATTTATACACTACTTTATTCCAAACCACGCCCCGGTACGCTAGCCGGCTACTTGCGCCGCCAATTCCTCGGGCAGCAGGCGCAACTTGCGCACGTTGTAATCGAAGCACAGCATGCCGGTTTTAGCACGGGCTATTTCCTTGCCGGCTTGGTTGTGCACGTGGTACACCACGTCGAAGCCGTACTTGCTGGGGTCGGCGGCAGCCATTTCGAAGCGCAGCACGTCGCCGTGAAACGCCTCGCCTTTGTACTCCACGGCCACATCGACCATAATGAGGCCGAGCTTGGAAACGGGGTCATAATCGTTCTGCATCCCCAGCGAACGCAGGAAATGCACCCGCGCTTCGTGCAGCAGGCCCAGCAGCGCGTCGTTGCCGAGGTGGCCGCCGTAGTTGAGGTCGGTGATACGAACGGGGATTTCGGTGGCGAAGGAGAAGGTATCGGGCAGGGCTACTTTTATGCGGGCCATCGTTTAATGATGAATGAAGAATGAAGAGTTCTTTGCGGGGCCAAAGGTAGAAGTGCGCCTCACGAGAGACGGCTCGGCTACGCTATACGTGCCCGCCCTGAACGAGCAGTACCACTCGCGGCACGGCGCGCGCCAGGAATCTGAGTTCGTCTACCTACAGGCCGGGCTGGCGCCGCTGCTCGCTGTCGGTGCCGGGCAGCGCGGCCGCCCGCCGGTGCGCCTGCTCGAAGTTGGGCTGGGCACCGGGCTCAACGCGCTGCTGACCTTGCACCATGCCCAGCAAGCCGGCGCCGCCGTGGCCTATGACGCCCTCGAAACCCTGCCACTGCCGGCTGCCGTGGTGGCCGCGCTGGCTCCCGAGTGGGAGGCGCAGCCGGGCGAGGCCGGGCGCTGGTTTCGGGCGCTGCACGCCGCCCCGTGGGGCGAGGCGCACCCGCTGGCGCCGGAGTTCTGCCTTACCAAGCTGCACCAGCCCTTGCAGGAAGCTGCTTTGCCCACCGCCCACTACGACTTGATTTATTTCGATGCCTTCGCTCCCGAAAAACAGCCGGAGCTGTGGGAGGAGGCCATTTTTCGGCAGCTCTACAATGCCGCCGCGCCGGGTGCGGCGCTGGTGAGCTACTGCGCGCAAGGCCAGTTTCGGCGCAACCTGCGAGCGGCCGGCTGGCTCACCGAAAAGCTGCCCGGCCCGCCCGGCAAGCGGGAAATGACGAGGGCCAGAAAGCAGCCAGCAGATTAAAGAACGAATGCTCCCCTCCTTAGTAAGGAGGGGATGTTTCAGCGCCAGCTGAAACGGGGGTGGTTGAGCCGGTGAACGACACCCGAACGATTCCTTTGCGAGTCGTTCGGGTATCGTTCAACGATTCAACCACCCCAGTTGGCGCGGCGCGCCAACGTCCCCTCCTTGATAAGGAGGGGAGTTTTTCGTTCTTTACGCGTCCTTTCGCCTTTTCACGACTTTACCACTCCCCGTTGTCCCGCAAATTCCTCGAAACCGAAGGCCCCGCTTGGGTTGCCGAAGGCCTCATCAGCGAAGAGCAGCGGCAGAAATTGCTGGCCCGCTACCCGCCCGAAGCGCAGGCCCTGGGCTTGCTCCCGTTGCTGGGCAGTGTGCTGGTGGGCCTGAGCGCGCTGAGTGTGGTGGCTGCCAACTGGCAGGCCCTGCCCGATGCGCTTCGCCTGGCCATCCTGCTGGGCAGCCTCACGGGCTCATACGCCGCCGGGGCGTACTTTCTGCGGCGCGGCAACCCCGATTTGGGCCACGGCCTCATTGGGCTAGGGCTGATTCTGTTCGGGGCCAGCATCATTCTCACCAGCCAGCTCTACCAGCTGGTGGGCTACGACGTGAGTGGCCTGGTAGCCTGGGTGGTGGCCGGCGTGGCCCTGAGCTACGTGTACGGCTCGCGCCTGCTGGTATTGCTCACGGTGGTGATAGGCGCCGCCGTGCAAACGTATTGCGTGGAGTCGCTGGGCAGCTTTAGCTATGCCACAGCGGTGATGGTGGCGGGCGGCCTGGGCTACTACTGGTGGCGCCGGCCCGAGGTGGTGAGCAGCACGGTGCTGGCGGCGGGCCTGCTCTGGCAAATTGGGCTGCTCATCATTGTGCTGCACGCCAAAATCACTTGGTTTTTTGTGCCGGCCATGCTGGTTTACGCCGCTGGCGACTGGCAACCCAACCGTCCCGGGGGCTGGGCCCTGCAGGGCCCGCCGCTGGTCGCTGCGTACCTGTTCATGTTTGGGCTGGCCACTTTTGGCGAAACCGATACCTATGCCAACGTGCTGCGGCCGCCGCTGCTGCCGTACCTGGGGGCGCTGGCGGCGGTGCTGGCCCTGTCGGTAGCGGGCAAGCGGGCACGCGGCCGGCTCGATACCTTGCTCGACTGGCTGCTGCTTTTGCCGGGTTTCTACCTGCCGGGCGGGCTGCCGCTGGCAGTGGCGACGCTGGTGGTGCTGTATGCGCACGCGGGCTCGGTGCTCGCCCGCGCCCACCGCAACGAAGACCCCGAGCAGCTCACCATCGGGGCGGTACTGTTTGTGGCGTCGACCATGGTGGCCTACTTCAAGCTGACCTGGGCGTTTTTGGATAAGTCGCTGTTCTTCCTGCTAGGCGGCGTGCTGCTGCTGAGCTTGAGCTGGTACCTGCGCCGCCGCAATGCCCAGGTGCTGGCAGCAGCTACGCCTCCGTCTTCACCCGCCCCAAATTCGGCCTCGGCCAACACTTCCGCCGCGCCTTCGGCGCCCAACCCGGAAACCCCACCCCGCAATGCCTGACTTGCTGACCTGGTTTTCGAAACCCACGCGCCGTCGGCCGCTGCTGCGCTTGCTGGTAGCGGCGCAGGTGCTCTACGTGCTGGGAGTGGCCGGGGCGGGCTATGCCACGGCTGCTTTCGGCCAGCACATCATCCTGGCCACCACGCCCATCGACCCGCGCGATTTGCTGTATGGCGATTTCGTGCGCCTGCACTACGCCATCAGCGAGGCGCCGCTGCGTCTGTGGCACGATGTGGCCCAGCCCCCGCGCCGCCGGCAGGGCGTATTCGTGCTGCTGGCTCCCGGTCCCGATAGCCTCAGCACCACGGTAGGAGTTTATCCCAAGGCACCTCAGCCCGGCTCCGGCCAGGTGGTGCTGCGCGGCTGGGTTACCAACGTGTACCGCACGTCCTTCGGCCTGCGCTTCAACCTGGAGCGCTACTACGTGCCCGAAGGCAGCGGCCTGCGCCTGGAAAAGCTGGGCCGCCTGCATCCCCTGCGCGTGCGCGTCAGCATTGCCCCCTGGGGCCAGGCCCGCATTGCCAAAGTTGAGGAAGTGAAGGCGCCGGGTACTCCGGTAGTTCGGTAAAATTGCGTCTTGCTGATTGTAGCAGCGGTCCTGCAGTGCGCAGCAAAATGCTTTGCTGCGCCATCTGTCATGCTGACGAAGGAAGCATCTTATCCCTGCTGAACGATTTGTGCTAGCCTGATAAGATGCTTTGCTGCGCTCTGCATGACAGGCGATTATTGACAGCCGATTGAATTACTATCCCACGCGAGATGCTTCGCTGCACTATGCATGACGAACTGAGCCTTCAACCAAGCCTAAAACCGCCACACGCCACTAGGCGTCAGGTAGGCATGCAGGGGGATATCGGTAGGCAGCACATCGGCAATGTGAGCGACGGGTGCATCATCCAGCACGCTTACGCCGATGAAGCTGGTATTGGAGCCACATTGGGCTAAAAACCGGTCATAAAAACCGCCGCCGTAGCCCACGCGGTGGCCGGCTTCGTCTACGGCCAGCAGGGGCACCAGCACGGCATCAAACGCCGCTGCTGAGACTTCGGGGGCAGCTACAACCACCGGCTCAGGAATGCCCCAGCGATTGTCTTGAAGCGGCGTGTTGGGCGTCAGCTCGTAGTGTTTCAGCGAAATGCCATCGGGCTGTACTACCGGTGCTGCAAGTCGGACGTCCAGCTTCTCGGCCCACAGGCGCTGAATAATAAGCCAGGTGTCGGGCTCATTATGGCGGGCCAGCGGCAGAAACACGTGCAGCCAGCGCCACTCAGCCACAGGAAAATGCTGGAAAAGCTGCTTGCACAATTGCTGACTGCGCTGCGCAATTTCGGCGGCCGACATGGCCTGGCGGCGAGCGAGGGTAGCGCGGCGAATTTTGGCCTTCGTGAAATCTTCCATCAAACGAATACTTTCAGCGGAATAAGGCTTCCCATTAGTCGTTCACCGTCACGTAGAAGCTGAGGCGGGGCTGCATGCCAGCCATCAGCGCTCCAATCGAAGTCTTCTTCCATGGGGCCTGGCTAGTGAAGCAGTAATATATTTCGTTGTGGAAATAACCCAAGGCAGCGGAAAATGCAAATTCGGCCCCGTTTGGTGCAGGGTTGTCCCATTTCAGCAGCTCGATTGCCAGGAAAAAATCCTCGTTCAGCACTAGCTGGTCGGCGCTTAAATCGACGGTTATAGGGCCGCGCACGATGGGGCTGGTCACGATAACATCGCGGGGCAAAAGCTTGACTTCGGTCGGCGTGCCATTGGGTCCCAGCCGGTACATGTTCACCCGAAACGTAACCTGGCCCGGCGAGCTGCGAGCGATGTTGAACACGGCATTCACAATGCGCGTCGGCTGCCGGCTGAGCTTGATAACCGTGCCCACCTGTCCGCCCAAGCTGTTGCTGGCGAGCGTGTTGGTAGCCATTTCGGCGTTGCCTGTGTTGCCCAGCGTGTGGGTGCGGCGAAATATGGCCTTGCCGCGCACCTGCACCTCGGCCAGTGGCACGGCCTCCGGCGTGAGCTCGGCATTTGGCTGGGTGGCCAGCTCGGCCAGCGTGAGGTTGCGGGCCGCGTAGCCAAGACTGGAAATGCGCACCGTCTCAGCCACCAGAGACTTCTGAAAAGCCAGCGTGTAGCGGCCCTGCTCGTCGGCCACGGTGCCCAGGCCCTTACCCACCACGCCAATGTTCACGTAAGGTAGTGCCGCGTGGGTGCGGCTATCGGTGATGCGGCCGGTAATGGGTTGGGCTACGGCCGAAGCAATAAGCAGCAACAGGAGCAGCGAGGTTAGGCAAAAGGATTTCAAGCAGAAAGGCAGGTAGAGTCGTCGACAAAGATGCCGCCTACCTGACAGATGTGCAAAAGTGTCCGGAGGCTGCCCAGACGTTACTATTCCTCTAGCACTGTGAACTCCAGCTTCAGCGGCTCAAACGCAACCATCAGGTCCTGAATAAATTCGGGGTTGTTAATCAAGATGCTCAGCACGTTGTCGGTGCGCTCTTGCAAGGCGCCGCCGGGAAAAAGCTTGTCTTTGAGGTGGGCGAGCTGCGTGAAGGCCGTTTCGTGCTTCATTTCAGCGGCTTTGCTCAAGCGCTTTTCGAGGCCGGCGAGGCCGACGGCGGCTTTCTGGGCTTCGGCGGCCACGGTGCGCACCAGGGTAGGGTCGAGGCGTTGGGCTACTTCCTGCACTTGCTGGAACGCGGCGGCCAGGGCCTGCTGCTGCTCCTTTAGGCTGATTTCTTCCTGGCCCAGCGCGGCGCCTACCTGCTTTTTCAGCTCGGGCAGCGGGCGGAAGATTTCGCGCCAGGTGAGCCCCAGCTTTTTGAGCTTGCCCGCATTGGGCCGGCTGATGTACTCGGCCGAATTGCGCGGCAACACAATGGGCATGGGCACATCAAAGGCCGCAAACACGTCCTTGAGCTGAAACCAATACGCTACCTCGGCCGCCCCGCCGATGTACACCAGATTGGGCAACAAAATCTCCTGGTACACCGGCCGCAGCACCACGTTGGGGCTGAACCGCTCTGGGTGCTTCCGCGCTAGGGCCAACAACTCTTCCTGGCTGTGGCAGCGGGCCGTGTTCCGGATGGTTACTTCCACGCAGTCGGCGCCGCTGGCATCGGGCTCCAGCCGCTCGCGCTTGCCTTCGTCGGTGATGTAAAACAGGTTGATGGGGCGCGAATACACTTGGGGCTTGTAGCCCGCGGCGGTCAGGCGGGCGTTGGTGGCCTGCACCGCGGCGTTGGATACCTGCTCCTTGATTTCTTTTTCCAACAGCGGCACCAGGGTCTGTTTCAGGCTGGGTCGGTCGGCATCCAGCGTCACCAGGCCAAACTCGCCAAACAGCGCATCGGCCAGCCGGCGCGTGGCCTCGGCCAAGGTCTTGGACTCGGCATAGGCTTTGTGAAAAGCAGCCGGCACCTCGGGTGGTAGCTGGTCGAGCAATTGCTCGGCAAAGCCGTCGAGCGACAAACGACCCACCGGGCCGCCGGTGTTCGGCGAGTCCCAGGAATAGGTTTTGCCGAAAAGCGAGAAGTGGTTGATTTCAGCGAAATCGTGGTCCTCGGTGGCCATCCAGTACACCGGCACAAAGTCGTACTGCGGGTAGGCTTCCTTCAGTTGCCGGCTCAACTTAATGGCCGTCACGATTTTGTAGATAAAATACAGCGGCCCCGTAAGCACGTTGAGCTGGTGCCCGGTCGTCACGGTGAACGTGGTGGGCTCGGCCAGCAGCAGCAGGCTGGTTTCAATAGCCGGCTCGGGGTCGGGCGCAAAGCCGTACTGGTCGCGCAGGGCCGCCACCAGGCGCTTGCGGGCCTCGGGCGTGTAAGTGGCCTTCTTCTCCTCAATCTGAGCCGCAAAGTTTTCCAGCGACGGCCAGCGGTTGTAGAAGGGCGCCAGCGCGGGCTTCTCGGCAATGTAGTCGGTCAGCAGGCCGGAAAACGCGCCGGTTTCGGCGTAGGATAGTGTCTGAATCACGGATTTAAGCGGATTTGGCGGATTTCACGGATTTCACGGATTTTCAAGAATTCGGGTCCGGAAAGCGAAGGTCGGGGTTAAACAAAAAAGGCAGCCTCTTGGCTGCCTTTTGAGCATTTAAATATTGAGCAAGCCACGCTGGTCATCGCTAACCAAAGAGAAGCGTTAGGGAATAATTGAGCTGAAAGCTGGCAAAAAGACCAAGCCCAGGCTGACTTTTCAGCCGCTGGACTAATCCAAGTGGCCGTACAAGTCAAAGTCCGTAGCCGAGGTGATTTTCACGTTGGCAAAGTCGCCGAGGCGCACAAACGTGTCTTTTTCCACCGGCACCAGCACTTCGTTGTCCACTTCGGGCGAGTCAAACTCGGTGCGGCCTACGAAGTGGCCGCTTTCCTTGCGGTCGAACAGCACCTTGTAGGTCTGGCCCACGCGGGCTTCGTTCAGCTCCATTGAAATGCCCTGCTGCAGCTCCATGATGGCATCGGCGCGCTCCTGCTTCAGCTCGGCGGGCACGTCGTCTACCAAGGTGTGCGAGTGCGTGTTTTCCTCGTGCGAGTAAGTGAAGATGCCCAGGCGCTCGAAGCGCGTCTGCTCCACAAAATCATACATCTCGCGGAAGTCCAACTCGGTTTCGCCGGGGTGGCCGGCAATGAGCGTGGTGCGCAGGGCAATGCCCGGCACCCGCTGCCGAATGGTGTCCACCAGCTCCATGGTGCGGCGCTTGGTGATGCCGCGGCGCATGGTTTTGAGCATGTTGTCGGAGCCGTGCTGCAGGGGCATGTCGAGGTACTTGCAGATGTTGTCGCGCTCGGCCATCACGTCCAGCGCATCCAGCGGGAACTGCGAAGGGTAGGCGTACTGCAGGCGAATCCAGTCGATGCCGTTCACGTCGGATAGGTTGCGCAGCAAGTCGGCCAGCTTGCGCTCGCCGTAGGCTTGAAGGCCGTAGTAAGTCAGGTCCTGGGCAATGAGAATCAGCTCCTTGGTGCCCATGCCGGCCAGGCGCTTGGCTTCTTTCACCAGGTCCTCGATGGGGCGGTCCACGTGCTTGCCGCGCATCAGCGGGATGGCGCAGAACGAGCAGGGGCGGTTGCAGCCCTCGGCGATTTTGAAGTAGGCGTAGTGGCGCGGCGTGGTGATGAGGCGCTCGCCAATCAGTTCGTGCTTGTAGTCGGCGTTGAGCACCTTCAGCATCTGGGGCAACTCCAGGGTGCCGAAATAGGCATCAACCTGGGGGATTTCTACCTCCAGCTCGTCCTTGTAGCGCTGCGAGAGGCAGCCCGTCACGTAGAGTTTGTCGAGGCGGCCGGCTTCCTTCTCATCCGCGTAGCGCAGGATGGTGTCGATGCTCTCCTGCTTGGCGTTGTCGATAAAGCCGCAGGTGTTGATAATCACAATGTTGGCGTCCGACTGCTCGGCTTCGTGGGTCACGTCGAAGTCGTTGGCCTGGAGCTGGCCCATCAGCACTTCGCTGTCCACGATGTTCTTGGAGCAGCCCAGGGTAATGACGTTTACTTTGTTGGTGGTTTGATTTCTAACCTTCATGAATCACGATTTTGTCGAAATGCGAGCCTAGGAGGCAGATTTCGTAGGGGTAGCGGGCCGCCGGTTGGGGCTGGAATAAAAGTCTGGATAAAATACGCCCGGGGTGGGCAGTCCTTTTGGGGCTACAAATTTACGACGTAGCCAGTCCCCGCCCACCGGTGAGCGTAGTATAAATGCCTGGCACCGCCCACCGTAGCAGCGCACCCACTCCCACGCTCACCAAGATTACCAGCAGCGGCAGGACGAGGTATGTCAGCAAATGGACGTGCGGCACCGCGGGTGCATAGCGCAACGCCAGTTCGGTAGCATAGTTCACAAACGGCACGTGCAGCACGTAAATCATGAACGAAAACCCCGTCAGCCAGCGAAACCATCCCCGGGCCATGCACCAGCGCACCAGCCCATTCAGCCCAAACCAGGCCGTGAGCATGCCGCTGATTTCGCCTACTTTGTGCAGGGCCAGCATCAGCACGGCCAACGGCACCGAAAAAGGTGGGCCGGCATGAAAAGCCAGCCAGGTTTTTACCACCGTGGCGCCCACCCACAGCGCGGCCACCAGCCCCGGCCGGAACCAAGCCGGCGGCGCCAGCACGTTTTTATCCCGCAGCGCCAACCATACGCCTAGCCCAAAAAACAACAACCCTTCGCCCTCAACCAAGGGAAGCGGCACCATGAAAAACCACAACAAGCCCGCCAAGCCGAAGTAAATGCCTGGCCTCAGCACCGCAATCCTGAGCCAGGGATAAGCCAAATTATACACCAGCAAGCTGCGCAAAAACCACAGCTGGAACGGCGCCGGCATCACCAGCCAGCGCTGCACCAGCTCGCCCACGGAGTACTGGCTGAGCAGCTGCCGGGGCCAGAACGGGCTGATTTCGGCGTCGATAACGGCTTGGCGCGTGATTGGGAATTGCTCCAGCGCCCACAAGGCGCCCAGCCACAGCAGGCTCCAGAGCAAATAGGGGAGGCCCAGCGTGCGCAGGCGCCGCCGCACCCGCGCCCCGTGCGGCTCGTGGCCTTCGCGCCGGGCAAAGAGATAGCCCGAAATGGCAAACAGGATGGGAATGCGAAAACGCAGCAGCCCATTGGCCAGGAAATATTGCAGCCACGTGCCGACCGTGAGCGGCTCCTGCACCGGCGTAAAGGGCTGCAGGTAGCGCGGGTGCAGGTTGTAGGCATGCACGTACACCAATAGCAGCATGGCTACCAAGGACCAAAATTTTAGCTTCTGGCTAAGAAAAGGGTCAAGGCGGGTGGGGGCGGGAACGGGCTGGGCAAGGGGCATGCTGCTCATGATGCAAAAAAGCGGAAAACGGTTGTTGGCCAACCATTCCCCGCTTCCCTAAAAGAAAAAGCAATTTGCTACAGCGCTTCGAACTGCCGCAAAAACCGCATGTCGTTCTCCGTGAACAGCCGTAGGTCCTTTATCTGGTACTTGAGCATGGCAATGCGCTCGATGCCCATGCCCCAGGCATAGCCCGAGTATTTGTCGGAATCAATCTTGGCGTTTTCGAGCACGGCGGGGTCCACCATGCCGCAGCCGCCGATTTCGACCCAGCCCGAGTACTTGCAGATGTTGCAGCCCGCGCCCTTGCAAATGAGGCAGGTGATGTCAATTTCGGCACTGGGCTCCGTAAACGGGAAGAAGCTGGGCCGGAAGCGGATGTTGATGTCCTGCCCAAACAGCTCCTGCACGAAGTAGTACACCGTCTGCTTGAGGTCGGCGAAGCTCACGCCTTCGTCAATGAAAATGCCCTCCACCTGGTGGAACATCATGTGCGCCCGGGCCGAGATGGCCTCGTTGCGGAACACACGGCCCGGCATCACGCGGCGGATGGGCAGCGGCTCGGTTTCCATCACGCGCACCTGCACGGTGCTGGTGTGGGTGCGCAGCAGGTGGGGCAGGGCGGGGGCGCCGGTGGGAGCAGCGTCGGGGTCGGCCGTGCGCGACACCGGGGCCACGAAGAACGTGTCCTGCATGTCGCGCGCGGGGTGGTTTTCGGGGAAGTTGAGGGCCGTGAAGTTGTGCCAGTCGTCCTCAATCTCGGGGCCTTCGGCCACGGCAAAGCCGATGCGGGCAAACACGCGCAGCATCTCTTCGCGCACCAGCATCAGCGGGTGGCGGGTGCCCAGGGCGTTGGGCACCGGGGGCAGGGTGTAGTCAAAATCAGGGTTGGCCGGCGCGTTATCAGCAGCCGACTCGGCGGCTTCCTGGGCTTCGTCGAATCGGGCCTGGGCCTGCTGCTTGAGAGCATTGAGCTGCTGGCCGACAGCGCGTTTCTCCTCACTGGGTACGGTCTTGAGCTGGTCGAACAGGTCGGCCAAGCGGCCTTTGCGGCCGAGGTAGCTGATGCGAAACGCATCGAGGTGGGCGGTGCTGCTCAAGTCGGCCGCCGTAATTTCGGCCGCGAGGCTGGCAATGGATTCCTGCATCATACCCGCAAAGTTAGGGCACGAGGCGGGCCTTAGCGGAACCTTTTGCGTATGCAGGCAGGAACTTATCCTTTCAACTTACCCTTCCTGTCGCTACCTTCCGGTTACTGTCATTTCTACTTTGCTTTTAAGCTCTTCTGTATATGAAACGCCCCCTGTTCTCGCTCCTGTTCGTCGTAGCCGTTGCTACTACCGCCTCTGCCCAAGCCGGCTGGGGCTCTTCTGACTCCTGGGGCGCCCCCAAGAAAAGCTCGGCTAAGAAAGCCACCACGGGCGGCCAGAACCGGGCCACTGGCAACGAAAAGACCCCGCAGAACGACGGGCGCACCGTCTCGCCGTACCCCAGCGGCCCCGCCAAACCCGACGCCAACCCCGGCAATACCGCCTCGACGCCGCCCGACAATAGCTTTATCCCCGGCACTACCAGCAACTCCACCCAGGGCGGCAACGACCGCCAGGGCATGTCGGCGGCTCCCGGCACGCCGGTGATGCTGCAAAGCGGCCGCAACGTGATGGCCAACGATGCCGCCGCTGCCCGCGAGCGCCGTCTCAACCACATGAATAAGCTCAACGGCCGTCCGGCCGCCGTGCCCACCCAGGTAGATGGCAGCGCCATCAATGCTGACCAGCCCGCTGGCGCCGCCACCGGTACGAACATGGGCGCTGCCGGCAATGCCAACGCCGGTGCCGGCAACAAAGCCGGCGGCCTGGACGCCGCTGCCCCCGCTAATGCAATGGCCCCGGCCGCTGCTCCAGCTTCGGGAAGAACTGAGAAAGCCGCTCCCGCGAAGACCAAAACCAAGAAAAAAGCAGCCCCTGCGCCGGCTGGCTGGTAGGCGGATGAAGCCCGGCGGGCTGAGTGCTGAGCAAGTTTGTTTGCGGTACTCTCACCCCGTGGCACTCGCCAGCCATCTGCAGCAATTTTCTGCCCGCCCAATCTTTGCAAGGTTGGGCGGGTTTTTTTCTGCGCTGAATGCAGCTGCGTTGCAGCCGGGGCTGTGCGAGAGGAGCGCGCACGGCCGATAGCCTGAATGGTAAAGCCAAGCTCAAGACCGAGAACGTGTACGCCGCGCCCGGCGAGCCCGTAATTTTGCAACAAGGAAAAGTTGGCTCCTACGATGGCAAAGCTGCTAAATCCAGGCCAACCCGCGCCAGCACCACCTTGCTGCCCAAGTAGCGTCTTGGCCGTAGGGGTAAGCCAATAATTTCTGCCGGCTCCCGGGCTCCGGTTGGACTGCTAAAAAGCGGCCCGACCGGGCTTTTTTTATGGCCGGAAACGAAAAGGAGCGGGTTTGGGAAAACATGGCACGGTTATCGATTTTACCCCAGGCATCCGCTCACTTATTCTTTTTCCAGCTATGTTCCGTTCCCTGATTACGCTCGCCCTGTCGTTGTTTTTGGTAGCCGAGGCCTCGGCCCAGACCGCTCCCGCAACCACCACAAAAACCACGGCCAAATTGGCGAAAGCCACGGCCCGCACCGCCCGCCGAGCCGACAAAAAGGCCCGCCGCGTGGCCCTGAAAACGACGCCTACCGTGCCGAGCGTAAACGACGGCTGGCCTCCCCTGGAAGATTCCCAAACGGTAGTTGCCTCCAACACTTCGGTTGATGCCTCCGGCGCCGATATGTCGTATGGCGCGGCTGCTTCCCGCGGCGAGCTCGACAACGCCAATGTTTATGCCGCTCCCGGCATGCCCGTGCACATCCGCACCAGCAAGGTGCCCGTGCCCTACAGCGTACGTCCTCCCCGCAAGCCCGTCAGCACCCAAACCACGCTCGGCAACTAGTCGCGGTGCCGGTCCGGTCTGGAACCGAGCTCAACGAGCGCGAATAGCATTTCATCGGCTTCCGTTATGTGCCCTGTCACCTCCCCCGGCGATTGTGCGTATGACGGGAGCCGATGAGCTTTCGGCCCGGCTTGGGTAAGCCGGGTCTGCTTTTCACCCACCCACATATTTTGCCGCTGTATGCTCCGCTACGTTTTCGCCTCTCTCGTCATTCTCAGCTTTGCCGTGGCCGATGCCAGCGCGCAAACCAAGCCCCGCGCCGCCCGCAAGAAGATTGCGCCCTACTCCAGCCGCAAGCCCCGCACGGCTTCTACCGTCAAAATCAACCCCCATACCGGCAAGCCCTACGGCGCCGGCGTGCCGCAGGACCTGAAGGACGGCACGTACTACCTGGCGCCCAGCATGGCCATGCGCAAGCAGGAAGGCTACCGGGCCAACGGCGGCTACAACGACAACCGCGCCCGGCGCGCCGCTACGCCCAAGCCTGCCAACAGCTCCCTGAGCCGCGACAGCAACGTGCCCGTGGCCCCGGCCAAACGTAAATAAACCGGCGCGCCGCCGCTATACCGCCTCGTAGTACAGCGTACTGCAGTTCTCAGGCCGCAGCACGGTTTGGGCGGCGGTGCGCACGTCGGCCACGGTCACGGCCTGAATGCGGCGGCTCTCGTCGTTTACCAGGTTGGCATCGCCCTGGAGCTTGCTGTACGCCAGGTTCAGGGCGCGGTTTAATAGATCAATTTCTCCGAAAACCAGGCTGCTCTCGGCCTGGTTTTTTACTTTTTCGAGCTCCTGGGCATCCACGTCGGCGGCCAGGAATTCGGCCACTACGGCTTCTACTGCGGCATCGGCGGCCTGCAGGTCCACGCCCGCATTCAGCTTGCCGCTGATAACGAGCAGGCCCGGGTCGAGCGAGCCAGTAAGCGAGGCCGAAATGTTGTTGAACAGCGCCTGCTCCTTCACCAGCCGCTGGTGCAGGCGGGCCGACTTGCCCCGGCCCAGCACGTCGCTGAGCAGGTCCACGGCGTGGTAGCGCTCATCGGAGCGGGCGGGCATGTGGTAGGCTTTGTACAGGGCGCTCAGCGGCACGGGGGCCGAGGCGCGCAGGTGCCGCGCTTCGTGCTGCGCGGGCTCGGCGGGCAGCTGGCGCCGGTAGGCCGGGCCGCCGGGAATGGGGCCGAACCACTTTTCGGCCAGGCGGCGCACTTCGGCTTCGCTTACGGCGCCGGCCACCACCAAAATGGCATTTTGGGGTGCGTAGTGCTTCTGAAAAAAGCCGCGCACGTCGTCCATTACCGCGTTTTCGATGTGCGAAATCTCCTTGCCGATGGTGTTCCACTGGTAGGGGTGGGTGTGGTAGGCCAGGGGCTTGAGCTTGAGCCAGACGTCGCCGTAAGGCTGGTTGAGGTAGCTCTGTTTGAATTCTTCCACCACCACTTTGCGCTGTACTTCCAGGCCGTTTTCGGAGAAGGCCAGGTTCAGCATCCGGTCGCTTTCGAGCCAGAAGCCGGTTTCGAGGTTGGCAGCCGGCAAGGAGAGGTAATAGTTGGTGACGTCGGAGCTGGTGAAGGCGTTGTTTTCGCCGCCCACGCGCTGCAGCGGCTCATCGTAGCTCGGGATGTTCACCGACCCCGAAAACATAAGATGCTCAAATAAGTGGGCAAAGCCGGTGTGGCCGGGGTCTTCGTCGCGCGAGCCCACGTCGTACATCACGTTGAGCACGGCCATGGGGGTTGAAAAATCTTCGTGAACGATGCAGCGCAGGCCGTTATCGAGGGTGAATTCGGTGAAGTGAATCATGAAAGCAAAGATTGCAGGGCGGGCAAGATAGGAGTAAGCCAGCGGCTCAAGCCCTGGCTACTACCAATACTACCCACCCGGAGGAAAGTTCGGTCGCGGCCAAGGCCCCGCCTTGTGGATAAGGACGAGCGGCTGCGTTCGTAAAGGTATTGTGGGGCCGGCGCGTTCCGCGCCTTCGGCCAGGTCTTTGCAGGTGCGAAGGCCGCCGGAGCCTAGCCTGCCAATTGCTGCTGAAACGGTTGGGCTAAAGAAACACAAAGTCTTATATGTAAATTCGCCAATGGCCGCATTTGGCTTGTTAGCAAACCCGCTATGCTCCCAAAATTACCTTCCGGCCCGATGATAAAATGGGTGACTTTCCTGTCGGTAGCACCGCTGCTAATCAGCTGCGAAGATTAGCTGGAGAAGCTCTATCCGGAGCCGCAGCCGGTGCAGCTGCCCGCCGCTACCCAGGTCGGGGCCAATACCTTCGGCTGCCTCGTGAATGGGCAGGTGTGGGAGGCGAACAACACCCGCACGCTGGCCGGCAAGGTGATTACGCCCACTGTCCGCTACCACGGGGGCGAGCTGCAGCTCGATGCGTTCCGGCGCCTACAGGTAGACGGCCCCATTAGCAACTTCCATTTTGTGGTGGGCCACGTGACCGGGCCGGGCGTGTACGAGTTGAGCCAGTCGCAACCCGGCCGCCAGGTGCAGCTGAAAACCGCCAGCGGCCTCGTGGAATACGTGGCCACTGAGCCGCAAGCCGGTACCCTCACCATCACGCGCCTCGATACCACGGGCGCGCATCCCTTTGTAGCCGGCCGCTTCGAGCTGCGGGCTGTGCCTGGCCCGGCGGCCCCGCGGTCTGCCGACTTGCTGGCCGAAGTGCGGATAACCGAAGGCCGGTTCGATATTCAGCTCAACCCCTAGGCGCCGGCTACTCAGGGCTTGCGGGTAGCAGCCGGGTAGAGTGTGGTGGCCAGCGTGACGCCCAGCCAGCGGCTGTACACGTCGTGGCGGGCTTCGCGCGTGCTTACTCCCCCGCTTGGGCTGTGATAGCTGTCCGGGTAGCCGTAGGCATAGCTGGGGGTGAGCGGCGCGTGCACGCGCAGGCCCAGCGTGGTTTCGTAGCGGTGCCATGGCAGCAGGCGCACCTCAAGGCCCACCATCCCCGTGAGCTCTACCGGGCGCGGGTAGTAGGCCGCGTCGTGGCCGGAGTGGCCCAGCGCGAAGGTGGGCCCAGCGCCGGCCAGCAGGTGCAACCCCTTGGCTGGCGAGGAAGTGCGCACATAAACGGGCGTAAAGAGCCGCCATTGGTGCAGCGTCTGGGCTGGGTGGTACGCGTAAGTGGGAACGGTAATATCCTGTTGTTGAAAATCAACCACCACCGTGCAACGGGTCAGCAGCGCTTCGGCCCCGAGGCTGACCAACGGCCCGGCAAAGTAGCGCGTGGCCCCAACGCCTACCAGGGGCCCGGCCGCTACTTCATGGTACTCGCGCCGGTAGTCGCCGTGCTGGCTAGTGGCCGCGCCCAGGCCCACGCGGAGGCTCCAGCCCCATTGCGAAACGGAGTCGGCGCCCGTGGCTCGGGTCTGGGCCGTGGCCCCGTGGCAGGCCAGCATGCTGAAAGCACTGAGTAGCAGTAGGCGCATGAGGTTGGTAGTGGTAATTGAGCCAGAACCAAATATAGGCGCCGCCTCTCCTGCTACCTTTGCCGGACTCCCGTTGTTCTCTTCCCGCCCATGATGACCCTCACTGCCACGGCGCTCCGATTCGACCGCCTCGACCATTCCAACGAAACCCTGCTGCACCTCTACCAGCACCTGCTGCGCCCGCGGCTGATAGAAGAAAAGATGCTGATTCTGCTGCGCCAGGGCAAGGTGAGTAAGTGGTTCTCGGGCATTGGGCAGGAAGCCATTTCGGTGGGCAGCACCCTGGCCCTGGAGCCCGACGAGTACATCCTGCCGCTGCACCGCAACCTGGGCGTGTTCACGGGGCGCAACGTGCCGCTCGGGCGCCTGTTTGCGCAGTGGCAGGGCAAGCGCACGGGCTTCACCAAGGGCCGCGACCGCAGCTTCCACTTCGGCAGCAACGAGCACCACATCGTGGGCATGATTTCGCACCTGGGCCCGCAGCTGGCCGTGGCCGATGGCATTGCCCTGGCCGATGTGCTCGACCAAAAGCCCAAGGTGACCCTGACCTACAGCGGCGACGGCGGCGCCAGCGAAGGCGACTTCCACGAGGCCCTGAACGTGGCCGCCGTGTGGCAGCTGCCGGTCATCTTCATGATTGAAAACAACGGCTACGGCCTGAGCACACCCAGCAACGAGCAGTTCCGCTTTAAGTCCTTCGTCGACAAAGGCCCGGCCTACGGCATGGACGCCGTGCAGGTAGACGGCAACAACGTGCTGGAAGTGTACAGCACCGTGAAGCGCTTGGCCGAGGACCTGCGCCAAAACCCGCGCCCCGTGCTCATCGAAGCCCTCACGTTCCGGATGCGCGGCCACGAAGAAGCCAGCGGCACCAAGTACGTGCCCCAGTCCCTGATGGAAGAGTGGGCCGTCAAAGACCCGGTGGAAAACTACGAGAAGTGGCTCATCCAGGAAGGCATCCTCACGGAAACGGCCAAGCACAGCATCCGCGAAACCATCAAGGCAGCCATCGAAGCCGGCTTGCAGGAAGCCGATGCCGTGCCCATGCCCACCGCCGACGTGCAGGAGGAAATCGCCGACATGTACCAGCCCTTCACGCCGGACGCTTCGCTTAATGAAGAATTAAGAATGAAGAATGAGGAATTGGGGGCGAGCCAACTCAATTCCTCCCTCCCCGCAAGGGAGCTGCGCTTTGTCGATGCCATCCAGGAGGGGCTGCGCCAGAGCATGCAGCGCTACCCCGACCTCGTGCTCATGGGCCAGGACATTGCCGACTACGGCGGCGTCTTCAAAATCACGGAAAGCTTCGTGGCCGAATTTGGCAAGGCGCGGGTGCGCAACACGCCCTTGTGCGAGTCGGCCATTGTGGGCGCGGGGCTGGGCCTGAGCATCAAGGGCAAGAAAAGCATGGTCGAAATGCAGTTTGCCGACTTCGTAACCTGCGGCTTCAACCAGATTGTGAACAACCTGGCCAAAAGCCATTACCGCTGGGGCCAGAACGCCGACGTGGTGGTGCGCATGCCCACCGGTGCCGGCAGCGCCGCCGGCCCCTTCCACAGCCAGAGCAACGAAGCGTGGTTCACGCACGTGCCCGGCCTGAAGGTGGTGTACCCCAGCAACCCGCACGACGCCAAGGGCCTGCTCTGCGCCGCCTTCGAAGACCCCAATCCGGTGATGTACTTCGAGCACAAGATGCTCTACCGCAGCCTGTCGGGCCCCGTGCCCGAGGCCTACTACACCACGCCCATCGGCAAGGCCGCGCTGGCTGCTGAAGGCAACGAATTGAGCATCATTACCTACGGCATGGGCGTGCGCTGGGCCCTGCAGGTGTGCGAAGAGCTCAATGTATCGGCCGATATCCTGGACCTGCGCACCCTGCTGCCCTGGGACCAGGACGCCGTGCGCCAAACCGTGGAGAAAAACGGCCGCGTGCTGGTGCTGCACGAAGACACCCTGACCGGGGGCATCGGCGGCGAAATCGCGGCGTGGATTGGCGAAAACTGCTTCGAGCACCTCGACGCGCCCGTGCGCCGCGTGGCTTCGCTCGATACCGCCATTCCGTTTGCGCCCCCGCTCGAGGCGGCGTTTCTGCCACTGCAGCGGCTGCGCGAGCAAGTAGAAGCCCTGCGCAACTACTAAACATAAAAAGAGAGGCGCCGGTAGCGGCGCCTCTTTTTTTATAGCAGTTATCAGGGACCGGATTACGAGCCGATGATGCTGATGATTTTGTTCAGGTGGCTCACTACGCCGCCGGTATCCGAAGGCGAGGGGTTGCCCAGAATCTTGCCGAGCGAACATACCAGGTTGCCGAGCAGGTTTTTGTCCGACTGCGACGGCGACACGCTCAGCACCGGGTTCACGCTTTGGGTCGTGCCGTTCAGGCTCACCGTTTGCGTGCCGTAGTTGACCGTAGCAGCCGAGCAGGAGCTGCTAATCTGCGCCAGCGACAGAGGAATGGCCACGGCCACCGGCCCATAAGCCGAAGCCGGGCCCGACGTCGGCGTGGCGCTCAGCGTGCCCAAGGCGGTTATCACCCCGTTTCTTACCTCAAAGCTGTTGATGCGCAGCGCCGAGCTAAAGGTACCGGTAGCATTTTTAGTCACGGTAATCCCGTTCTCAACTACCTGATAAGTGTAGGGGTAGGTGCCGGTATTCGTGGACGTAACCGTTTTGCCTTGGGTCAGGGCATCAAGCGTGGCGTCGGCGGCCGAAACGGTGGCCTGAGCTGGCTCAACTTGGTTTTTTTCGCAGCTGGAAGCACCGGCCAGCAACACTAAAAATGCGGGGAGAATCGCTAGTTTTTTCATGGAATTAACGGTAGGAAATGTGGATGAAAGGAAGAAAGAATGTTGAGCCGATACGCCGAGCTTATTTTCATGGTTGCCTTCCACTATAGCACGATTCAGATTTCGTTAACTTCAAATATTAGATGACTATAATATTATTGGCTTGCTAACTACTTGTTTGATAGAGTTACTTTCAGTTAATGGCTGGCCTTTAGCACATGGATGGCGCTGGGCGACAATGCCAAAAAAATGTACGTTAAACCCAATTCCTGGATGAAGGCCGGCTTGTGGCCGCGCGGGTTGGGCAGGACTATTTGGGGGATGCCGAGCACGGCCGTCCCAGGGCCCTGCTTACCGGGCGCGTTGCGTATCTTCCTGCCCGATTTTAGCCTATACTCTGGTGAAGCAATACTTCTACTGTCTCTTAGTGCTGTTGCTGAGCAGCTGCAGCGTGTACCACAAAGTTTTCCATCCCTACCGCCTCCCTACGCCGAAGCCGTCGCCGGAATTCAAGGCCCAGCAAAAAGCCAAAAAGAGTAAACGGTCGTTTTTGTCGTTCACCCACGGCAAGAAAACCAACGCCAAAAACGAGGACGGCACCGACGTGGAAGAAGCCGCTACCGACGTTTCTACCCCCACTGGGGGCACCGTGCCGGGCCCCACGGCCAGTGCCAGCACCGAAACCCGCACGCTTCCGGAGCACTCCACCGTGCGGTACGACAAAAACGGGCTGATGAAAAAGCCCAAGCTGATGCGGCGGCGCATTCACAAGCCCGCCCGCAAGCCCTTCCGGCCTTTGCAGTCGATTCGCAACTTCTTCAAATTCAAGCTCCATGACAAACCCAACTACAGCCCCGACCACCGGCCTGCAGTCCCGGCCCCTGCCGAAGACCCCGCTCCGAACGTCGCGCCTGCGCCCGCAGCGGCTCCTGCGCCTGCCCCTGCAGTTGCTCCCGCAACTGCTCCAGGTGCTGCGCCCGTGGTCAAGCCGTAAGGCAAGGGTGGTAATGCTGCTGGCCGTCGTTGGGCTGATGTGGAGTAGCCAGGTAGCCCAGGCCCAGATAGTGCATGAGAAGCCGTCGCAAGTAAAAGCGGCCAACCGCCGCGCCCTGCGCGATGCCAAGCACACCGCCTCTCCCTACAAAGACAGCCACTTAGGCGTGACCGCCGCCCGGCTCAAGCGGGGCCAAAGCACCCAGCCCATGCCCGAAGGCAGCGACGAGCTGGAGTACCGAAGAGTGGCCCCTGCGAGAGCAAAGGCGCCCGGTTTTCAGCCATTGCGCCGCAAAAAGAAGGAATAATGCGTCGCGGCGGAAGTTGAGCTATATTTTTTGAATGACTTCCGGGGTATCATGTGTTATAGCATTGTTGTACTACCGTCGCGGTACCAACTTGCGTATTGCCCTGCAAAGCGTACCTCCTCATTTTCCATCCACTAGTTGCTCTTATGTCCACGCCCTGGCTTCCCCTTACCCAACCCGAACAGATAACCGACCTGGCGCAGGCCTCGCACGAGCAGCCGGTGCTTATTTTTAAGCACAGCACCACTTGCTCCATCAGCGCGGCGGCCAAAAGCAAAATTGAGCGCCAGTGGGCCGACAGCGGCCTTGCCAACGTGCCCATCTACTACCTCGACTTGCTGCGCTTCCGGCCGCTGTCGGCCCAGATTGCCGAGCAGTTCGGCATTCGCCACGAGTCGCCCCAGTTGCTGCTTATTCAGGACGGCGAATGCCGCTACGATGCCTCGCACATGGGCATTCGCCTCAGCGACGTGAAGTCGGCCGTAGGGCAGTAACGGCATGAAGCGGTGGAACGCCGGGGTGCTCTTGCTGGCACCCAAGCGCTCCACCGCGCACGCATTCAGCTTCTACGCTTCGTAATTAAACACCACGTTTTGCCGGATGTCCGGATGCAGGCTCAGCGTTACGGGGCAGGTGTAGGCGGCGCGCTCCAGCAGGGCCCGGTCAGTTGGCAGCAATGCCGCGGGCAGGGTAAACGTCACGTCGATTTGCACGATGCGGCGGGGGGCTTCGGTGCTCATGTGCTTCACCACGGCAAAGGTGCTGTCGACTAAGTTGAGCTGGTGGCGGTCGGCCACGATGCCCATTATTGTCATCATGCACGAGCCAAGGGCGGTGCTCACCAAATCGGTGGGCGAAAAGGCTTCGCCGCGGCCGTGGTTGTCGGTGGGTGCATCGGTTTGAATAACGTTGCCGGAAGCGACGTGGGTGGCTTCGGTACGGAGTTGGCCGGCGTAGCGGGCAGTAGCGGTGTTCATTAAGTCAGGGAGTTACCTTGAAAAAGTTGTTTCTTCGTTGGCTAATTTACGTATTACTTAATGCGCCGCGCCTGCGGTGCCTGACAGGGCCTACTTTCGGTTGATTATGCTTCCCTTTTCCTTTCGATATTTTGGCCTGCTGGCAACCGGGTTGCTGGTAGCGGCCACCGCGCAGGCCCAGGCGCCCGTACGCTCCGGCCCGGTGCCCGCCGCGCCGTCCGACGAGCAGTCGTACCGGAAGGAATTCGTGTACGGGGTCAATTTCAATACCCAGGGCGGCCTGCTGGGCGGCGTGTCGCTGCGCTCGTCGCGCGTGCTCGACGACCGGTTGCTGCGCTTCTGGAGCATTGAGGGCGTCATGCTCAAGAATGCCAAGGAAGACCGCATCAACACCATCGTGGGTGGCAGCTACATCGACCGCAAAACCAACTACGCGTTTGTGCTGCGGCCCTCGCTGGGCCTGCAGCGCATCCTGTTCCGCAAAGCCGCCGATGCCGGCGTGCAGGTGAATGGCCTGGTGAGCGCGGGCCCGTCCTTCGGCCTGCTCATGCCCTATTACATCAGTTTCGACCGCACGGCCACCCAAACCCGGGTCATCAACGTGTCGACTGACAATATCGTGAACGAGCAGTACGACCCCGTGAAGCACGCCGACACGGGCGCCATTCTGGACCGGGGCCCCCTTTTCAGCGGCATTGGCGAAACCAAAGTGGTGCCCGGGTTTCACTTGCGCACCGGCCTGAGCTTCGAGTACGGCCGCTACCGCGACGCCGTGACCGGCATGGAGGTGGGTTTTTTGGTGGAAGGCTACACCAAGCGCCTGCTGATTCTCAGCCCCGGCAACCTGTCCGATACGGACGGGCTCAACCGCCAAATCTTCCCCTCGGTGTACCTGACGCTGTATTTCGGGCACCGCTCGTAACGCTGCGCTTAAGGAAGAATGGAGAATTAGGAATGAAGAATTGAGCTGGGCCATCCCGGGATATACAAGGCGCATCAATTGCACCGTAAATTTGTTAGTGCTTAGTATCGAATGGGCCGAGGATAATACCTCCTTCTTCATTCCTCATTCTTCATTAATAAAATGATTGATTTGCCCGTTATCCAGCCCGAAACGGCTGCGCCTGCCCGCCCCCGCAAGCCCGACTGGCTGCGCGTGAAGCTGCCCGTGGGCGAAGAATATGCCGCCGTGCGCCGCCTAGTAGACGAGCACAAGCTGCACACCATCTGCGAGAGCGGCAACTGCCCCAATATGGGCGAATGCTGGGGCGCCGGCACGGCTACGTTTATGATTCTGGGCAACATCTGCACCCGCTCGTGTTCGTTTTGCGCCGTGGCCACGGGCCGCCCCACTGAGTACGACCTCGACGAGCCTCGCCGGGTGGCCGAGGCTATCCAGCTCATGAAGGTGAAGCACGCCGTGATAACGAGCGTGAACCGCGACGAGCTCAAGGACCGCGGTGCCAGCGTGTGGCGCGAGACCGTGGTGCTCACCAAGCAGCTCAGTCCCGGCACCACCATCGAAACACTGATTCCGGACGTGAAAGCCAACTGGGACGCGCTCGACGTGATGATTTCGGGCGGGCAGGAAGTTATTTCACACAACATCGAAACCGTGGGCAGCCTTTACCGCCTCGTGCGCCCGCAGGCCCGCTACGACCGCAGCCTCGAGCAAATCCGCCGCACGAAGCTGGCCGGCCACCGCACCAAGTCGGGCATCATGCTGGGCCTGGGCGAGAAGGCCGACGAGCTGTACCAGGCCATGGACGACCTCGTGGCCAACGGCCTCGACATCCTCACCCTGGGCCAGTACCTGCAGCCCACCAAGCGCCACCTCGACGTGGCCGAGTTCATCACCCCCGACCAGTTTGCCCACTACAAGGAAGAAGGCCTGAAGCGTGGCCTGAAGTACGTGGAAAGCGGCCCGCTGGTGCGCAGCTCCTACCACGCCGAGCGCCACGTGAACGTGCCGGTTTAGCTCAAGTTACCCGTCAGCCTGAAGCAATAAAAAAGCCCTCTCCAATACTGGAGGGGGCTTTTCTGCGTCCTGGGCTAAGGCTAATTAGCGGCGGGCCTGGTTGTCCTGGGGCGGGTAGGTGCTCAGGATACCGTTGACAATGCGGGTGGTTTCCACTTCGTTGATGGTGTTTTGGTCGACCTGGGCCTGGCCGGTGCCGCGCCAGGCCAGCTCCTTGCGGCGTGCGTCGATGATGTCGATAACCACGGTGCCGGCTTTGTACTGGGTCACGGGCGGGATGCCCCGGCCGTAGTACCCGTAGCCGTAGCCATACGGATAGCCCAAGCCATTGTAGTAAGGCGATACTTGCTGCTTGTCTTCCACACGGGCGCTGTAGGCCACGTAGATATCGGGGGCTTTGTCCACTTCGGTGAGGCCTTTGCGGGTCATCTCGGCCTTCACGGCGGCGCGCATGCGCTTGTCGAGGAAGGACTCGTAGCCTTTGGCCGGGCCGCCCTCGGTATCAGTGGGTTGCTGCGGGTACCAAGCCCAGGTTTTGAAAGCCCGGAAGTTGACGGAATGGTCAAAATCGTTGGTCACACCCACGCGGGAAGCCGTGGAGCAACCGCTGCCCAAAAGCAGCACAAAGCTCATCGCGGCCAAAGCAGCCGGACGAGCCAGAAAACGGGTGATGCGGTTCATAATCACAAACAAAAGACAGATTGATTGAAGGACCCAAAGTGCTGAATCCCGGGAAGAATTAAGCAATTTTCAGGCCATCTGTATAACGGCGGACGGGGCCATGGCGTTCCACTTTTACCACTATATAGTTCCCCGCATGGTTGTGGATGGTATCATTGCTTTATGTTGAGATAACCAGATTTTATCCTACCTTACCCTCGAATTTCCACCCAACGCTCTTGCTTCGTTAATGAAAAGTACCGCCCTGTTGTTTTTGGCTGCTACGGGCCTGCTGGCCGCTTGCTCTTCCACCCGTGACGAACGGATGCAGACCGCCGCTGCCAACCATACCCCCATCGCGCACAATACCATTGTGGACTGCCCCGTGTACGATGGTATGAACAAAACCTCAACCGTACTCGCCCAAACCACCGCCGGCAACGAAGTGCAGGTAACCGATACCATCAACGCCTACTTCGTGCGCGTTCGGCTCGATAAGGACGGCCAGACCCGGATGGGGTACATGGACCGCCGCTGCTTCGGCGAGCGGGGAAGCAAGTAGCGTAAGGCCACTTACTGTCATCGCGAATGCAGCGCAGTGGAACGCGGCAACCCTTCCTTTGATGCTGCGAGCTTCCTTACAAAGTCTCTGCGTTTAGCAACAGAAAAAAGCCCCGGCTCAAAATTGAGCCGGGGCTTTTTACGTCATTAACATCACTGCGGCAAGCACAGCTTGCCGCAGTGATGTTAATGACAAGCGCTAGTACGACGGGCCTTTATCAGCCTGTACCAAATCCTCTTCCTTGTCCACATACTGCTCGATGGGCGTGCAGCTGCAAATCAGGTTGCGGTCGCCGTACGCCGAATCGATGCGGCTGACGCTGGGCCAGAACTTGGCGGCGCGCACGTACTCCATGGGGTACACGGCCTGCTCGCGGGTGTAGGGGCGCGTCCACTCGTGCACGAGCACCGAAGCGGCCGTGTGGGGCGCGTGCTTGAGCACGTTGTCCTTGGCATCGGCTTTGCCCGACTCCACGGCCGCGATTTCCTTGCGGATGGAAATCATGGCGTCGCAGAAACGGTCCAGTTCGTCTTTGCTCTCGCTTTCGGTGGGCTCAATCATGAGCGTGCCGGCCACGGGGAAGCTCACGGTAGGCGCGTGGAAACCGTAGTCCATCAGGCGCTTGGCAATGTCTTCTACTTCGATGCCGGCCTTTTTGAAGTGGCGGCACTCCAGAATCATCTCGTGGGCACAACGGCCGTGGCTGCCCGAGTACAGCACCGGGTAGTGCTCTTCGAGGCGGGCCTTGATGTAGTTGGCATTGAGGATGGCAATCTGCGTGGCGCGAGTCAGGCCCTCGCCGCCCATCATCGAGATGTAGGCGTAGCTGATTGGCAGAATGCTGGCCGAACCCCACGGCGCGGCCGAAACCGAACCGCTGGTACGACCTTCTACCGCTACCACGGCGTGGCCCGGCAGGTAGGGCACTAGGTCGGCCACTACGCCAATGGGGCCCACGCCGGGGCCGCCGCCGCCGTGCGGGATGCAGAAGGTCTTGTGCAGGTTGAGGTGGCAGACGTCGGCGCCGATGTTGGCGGGCGAGGTCAGGCCCACCTGGGCATTCATGTTGGCGCCGTCCATGTACACGCGGCCACCGTGGCTGTGAATGGTCTCGCAGATGTCGATGATGGTTTCCTCGTACACGCCGTGCGTGCTCGGGTAGGTCACCATCAGGCAGGAGAGGCGGTCGGCGTACTTCGCGGCTTTTTCCTTGAGGTCAGCCACGTCGATGTTGCCGTCTTCGGTGCTTTTCACCACCACCACTTCCATGCCGGCCATCACGGCCGAGGCGGGGTTGGTGCCGTGGGCCGAGGCCGGAATCAGGGCCACGGTGCGGTGGTGGTCGCCGCGGGCTTCGTGGTAGCCGCGGATGGCCAGCAGGCCGGCGTATTCGCCCTGAGCGCCCGAGTTGGGCTGCAGGCTGACGGCGGCAAAGCCGGTGATTTCACAGAGCCAGGTTTGCAGATCGGCGAAAATCTGCTGGTAGCCTTTGGTCTGGTCGAGCGGCGCGAAGGGGTGAAGCTGGCCGATTTCGGGCCAGGTCACCGGAATCATCTCGGCGGTGGCGTTCAGCTTCATGGTGCACGAGCCCAGCGGAATCATGCTGTGCGCAAGGCTCAGGTCCTTGTTCTCAAGCTGCTTCATGTAGCGCAGCAGCTCGTGCTCGGCGTGGTGCGTGTTGAAGACGGGGTGGGTGAGGTACTCGCTGGTGCGCACGAGGTTATTGGGCCAGGTCAGCTCTAGGGAGTCGGGCAGCCCAACCAGCTGGTCGGCTTCTTTGCCCAATACTTTGGCAAACACGTCCAGAATGTCGGCTACGTCGTGCAGCTCGGTGTTCTGGTTGAGCGAGATGCCCACGCGTACCTCGTCGAAGTAGCGGAAGTTGAGCCGGGCGGCTTCGGCTTCCTTGCGGAGCGACTGCTGCAGCTCGGCGCTTTCCAGGCGCAGGTTCAGGGTGTCGAAGTAGTACTCGTTGGTCTGCTCTACGCCGAGCTTCTTCAGGCCGGCCTCCAGGGTCTGGGCCAGGCTGTGGGTGTTCACGGCAAACTGCTGGATGCGCTGCGGGCCGTGGTACACGGCGTACATGCCGGCCAGCACGCTCAGCAGCACCTGCGCGGTGCAGATGTTGGAGGTGGCTTTTTCGCGGCGAATGTGCTGCTCGCGGGTTTGCAGGGCCATGCGGTAGGCCTTGTTGCCAGCGGCGTCGATGCTCTGGCCAATAAGGCGGCCGGGAATCACGCGCTTGAACTGGTCTTTGCAGGAGAAGAAGCCGGCGTGCGGGCCACCGTAGCCCATGGGCACGCCAAAGCGCTGCGAATTGCCCACACACACATCGGCGCCCAGCTCGCCGGGCGAGGTGAGCAGCGTGAGGGCCAACAGGTCGGCGGCCATCACCACAAACACGTTGTTGGCGCGGGCCTGGCCGATGAATTCTTTGTAGTCGAAAATTTCGCCGTCGGCCGCGGGGTACTGCACCATGGCGCCAAAGAAGCCTGCGCCGCTCAGGTCCACCTGGCGGTGGTCGCCCACCACCAGCTCAATGCCCACCGGCGTGGCGCGGGTGCGGAGCAGGTCGATGGTCTGGGGCAATACCTGCTCGGAAACGAAGTACTGGTTGGCGCCTTTCTTTTTGGTCTGGCTGTGCAGCATGTGCATGGCCTCGGCAGCGGCGGTGCCTTCATCCAGCAGGCTGGCGTTGGCGATTTCGAGACCGGTTAGGTCAATTACCATGGTCTGGTAATTGATGAGGGCTTCGAGGCGGCCCTGGGCAATTTCGGCCTGATAAGGCGTGTAGGCGGTGTACCAGCCCGGGTTTTCCAGAATGTTGCGCTGAATAACCGGGGGCAGGGTGGTGTCGTGGTAGCCCAGGCCGATGTAGCTTTTAAACACCTGGTTCTGGCCGGCAATCTGCTTGAACTTGGCCAGGAAGGCGCGTTCGCTGAGGGCTTCGGGCAAGTCCAGCGGCCGCTTCAGGCGAATGGCGGGCGGCACGGTTTCGTTAATGAGCTGCTCAATGCTTTCCACGCCAATGGTGCGGAGCATGGCCGCCTGCTCGTCGGCGCCGGGCGCGTTGTGGCGGTCTTCAAAAACGTCGGCGGGCTGAGGTTTCAGCGTCATAAAGGCGGGAAATAGTGAGAAGGAAGCGGTTTTGACGTAGTAAGGTTCAGTTTCAGATTCCTTAACAAAGGTAAGCCTGAAATGGCCCGGCGGACTGCCATCAAAACCGTAATTTTGACCGGCCACCCCATTAGCAATGAGGAAGGCCGAATGAAGAATGAAGAGTTCCCCTCCGTCATTCGGCATTCCTCATGCGTCACTTCCCATCGTATCCCATGTCCTTAACCATTGGCCTCATCTGCGAGGGTAAAACCCCGCACGACAAGCGCGTGCCCCTCACGCCCAAGAAGTGCGTGGAAGCCCAAGCCACCTTCCCCAACCTGCGCGTCGTGGTGCAAAGCAGCCCCTTTCGCAGCTACCGCGACGAGGAGTACCGCGCCCTGGGCATTGAAGTGCGCGACGACATTTCGGGCTGCGATATCCTCATGGGCGTGAAGGAAGTGCCCGTTAGCCAGCTCATTCCCCACAAAACGTACCTGTTTTTCTCACACACCGTGAAAAAGCAGCCCGCCAACCGCAACCTACTGCGTGAGGTGCTCAAGAAGGACATTACGCTGGTCGACTACGAGCTACTGACCAACGCCCGCGGCGAGCGTATTGTGGCGTTTGGGCGCTACGCCGGCATTGTGGGCGCCTACAACGGCCTGCTCACGTACGGCCGCAAGCACGGCCTGTACGAACTCAAGCCCGCGCACGAATGCCTGGATATGGACGACATGCAGGAGGAGTTTTTCAAAGTCAAAAAGCTGCCGCCCATCAAGATAGCCGTGACTGGCTCGGGGCGCGTGGCGCAGGGTGCGCTCGAAGTGCTCGATCGCATGGGCATCCGTCGCGTGAGTGTGTACGACTACCTGTACCACGATTTCAAGGAGCCGGTGTACACCCAGCTGCGCAGCTCCGACTACAACCGCCGCCGCGACGGCCGCGTGTGGGACACCGCCGACTTTCACGGCCACCCGGAGGAGTACGAGTCCACGTTTGGACTGTTTTTGCCCGTCACCGACTTGCTCATTGCCTGCGCGTACTGGCACCCGGCCGCGCCCCGGCTGTTTGAAGAAGCCGACACCCAGCGCCCGGATTTCCGCATCAATACCATTGCCGACGTCACCTGCGACGTCAACGGCTCGGTGCCCACCACCAAGCGCAGCACCACCATCGCCGACCCGGCTTTCGACTACAACCCGCAAACCGGAGAGCTGGAGCCGCCCTATTCACGGCCCGCAAACATCACGGTGATGGCCGTGGATAACCTGCCGTGCGAGCTGCCCCGCAACGCCAGCCGCGACTTTGGCCGCCAGCTGCTGGATAAAGTATTTCCCCACTTGCTGGGCAACGACGCCGAAGGGGTGATTGCGCGGGCCACCATTGCCAAAGGGGGCCAGCTCACCGAACGCTACCAGTACCTGGCCGATTACGTGGCCGAGGAGACGGTGGCGTAGGGCCTATAAGCCGTGCAGGATGGGGTAGCGGGCCTGCACCAGCGAGTAGAGCCCGTACAGTACCAGGCCCGCGGCCACCACGCCCAGCACCAGGGGCCCCATCCCGGCTAGCAGGCCCAGGGCTTCGTTGGTGCTGCCAGCCTCGGCTGCCCGCGATTGCCAGCCGGCTTCCACAAAAAAGTAGCCGATGAGGCTCACCACCACGCCCCGGGCCGTGACGCCTACCTGGGCCGCCCGGTACACGAGGCGCTGCTGGGTGCCGGTCAGGTCCTGGCCGTCCACGTCCGACTGCAGCTTGTGCGAGTAGGCGCGGTACCCCTGGAAAAGGCCAATGCCGATGGTCACGAGGCCCAGGAAGATTAAGAGCCAGTCGCCGGACGGCCAGCCCAGGATGGTGGCCGCCAGCGATTTTGAGGCGTCGGTGCCTTCGTCGGCGTGGCCACTCAGGGCCAGGCGGCCTGCGTAGAGCGCCAGGCCGCTGTAGAACAGCCCGCTGCAGATGTACCACAGCCGGAAGCTCCAGCCTTTGGCGCCGGAGCCCTGGCTCTCGGTGTCGCGAATGGCTTGGGTAAAACGCCAGATGATGTAGCCCAGCAGCCCCACGGCAATCAGGCCCAGCAGCAGGTTGCCCGCCGGCAAATCCTGCAGGTGCTTCACAGCTGCTTCTTTATCTGCCTGCACGCCGTGGTCTCGGCTCAGGGCCGCCAGCAGGGCCAGCACGCCCATGAGCACGTACACCACGCCAATGGCCGCAAAGCCCAGCCGGGCCAGCGCCTTAATACCAGCCGAAGGCGAGCGGGGAACAGCAGCAAGTAAGGTATCGGCAGTAGACATACACGCGGGGACAATGGAACAGCTTTCCTTACGAATAGGCCGCGTGATAAGGTTGAGATAGGGGGGCTTATTGGTGTTTTTTGGCTGCACAGGTAGCCGAAGCCCAGCGCACCGCTGCCGGGTGACCTCGCTACAGACTAGCATCCTGCGCTGCGGCATAACATAAAAAGCCCTTTCTGTTGCCAGAAAGGGCTTTTGAAATGAAGCGGCGACGTGTGGATTGGAAGGCGTCTTACTTCATTGGTAATGTATGGGTTAGAAAGTCCGGTTGAACCACTTTTTGAGGTCTTCCACGGCGTGGCCGGTTTTCTCTTGCAAGCGACCGAACCACTCGTCCTGTTTGCCTTCTTCGTAGTCGAGGTCGTCATCGGTGAGGTTGCCCCACTTCTGCTTGGCTTCGCCTTTGAGTTGGTTCCAGTTGCCGCGGGCTTTCAATTCGGTCTGGTCATTGAGGTTATTCTGGTTGAGGTCCATGACTGAAAGGAAATGTGGATGGGAAGGATTTGAAATCTGGGAAGTGTACGCCCCGGCGGCCGGTTGGGTTGAGCTGGCCTGGGCAATGCCGAAATCTTATTGGCAGCTCCGGCCAGGCACCCTGCTTTTCAGCAGCCGCCCCTAGCGGTGCCGGGCATTAAAGCCCACCAGCAGGCTCACGCGCACGCCGCCGGCGCCGGGCACCATGGCCAGGTTGATGGGGAAGTTGATGCCATTGGATTTGATGGAAGTGCCCATGGCCAGTACAATACTGGAGCCCAAGGGCGTAAGGTTTGGCCCCACGCCAAACTCAAAGCCTTTGGCGCCCCGCAGGCCCACCAGCCCGCTGAGGCTCGGCAGGAACTGGCCTTGCTCAAGCCCGCCCACCAGCGGCACAAATTCTACCAGTCCGCTCACGCCGCTGGGCAGCCGAAACAGCCGCTTCTCAAACTGCCAGCCAAACTGCGTAAGAAACGGGTTGAGGTCGGTGCCGCTGTCGTGGGCCTTGTCCAGCACGCCCCGCGGGAGGATGGTAAAGCCCACGCGCGGGCCGTCGAGGCTGATGGGCTCGGCCAGCACCGCGTCGTTGGGGTCCTGGTTGCCCACCATGGGTACGCCGGCTGGCAGGGCGGCCTGCGCTGCGGGGGCTGGGCTAGCGGGTGCCACGGGAACAGTAGTCGCGGGCGCAGCGGCCGGAGTGGGGTTGCTGTTGAGCAATTCCTGCGTGCCGTTGGCGTAGCGAATCGTGTACACATCGGAACGCCAGATGCTAATGAGCGGGCCATCGGGGTTGTCGGTGCGGCGGTACTTCACTTCGGAAGGGGTTATCTCAACCACTTTCACCGACACGGCCTCGCCGGTGCGCTTGGTGAGCAGGTCTTGCGCGTGCGCGGTGCCGGCCAGCAGGCCCAGCAATGCAAAGAGTAAAGAGGTACGCATCGGGAACGGGGTTAAGTGAGACGATGCGTAAAGGTGAGCGAGCCCGTTGCCGGATGCCAGCGCATTTTAGCAACTATTAGACTTTGATAATGAGGTATTATTGTGCATAAGTAATTGACTTATAGCATCAAATTTTGTGATTGTGGGACATTGCTTCTGCCTCATAATTCCGAAGTTGCGGCTTGGCTAAACAGTAAAGTTACCCAGGCTAAAGGCCAACAAAAAGCCCCGCTACGGTCGTAGCGGGGCTTTTTGCAAGAACCTTAAGAAGGCTTACTTCTGCTTGGTAGCAGGCACTTCTTCGATAACCTTATTAGCGGGCTTGTTCCGTACCACGGCGGTATCGCCGGGCTCGCGGGCGATGTCGGCTTTGGCGCTGTCCACGGCGTTATCCATGGCGTTGCCAGCATCGGAAGCGGCGTTTTCGGTGGTGGTAGCGGCGTTATCGGCCTTCTTCTCCGAGCAGGAAGTGGTGGCGAAGGCACCGAAGGCAGACAGGACAAGCAGGGTTTTGAACGAGAATTTCATAATATTGGAAAGAAAGGGTGAAGATTGTACTTTAATCACGGGAATGTGAAAAGGTAACCCGCTTGTACCCGGTTCAGCCCGGTAGGGTTTCGAAGGGGGACCGCGGCCGCCCCCGAAGCAGCGCCGCGGCAGCCGCCCGCTTGTGCCCATTCCCACGGCTGGTAAGTGCTTGTCCGTGTTCGCAGAAGCGCCGGCGTACACAGCCGGCATCCGTAGCGTAATTTGCCCACATGGACGATTTGCGCACGACGCTTTTAACGCTGGGGCCCGACGAGCGGCGTGATTTTGGCGTGTTCATTCAGCGGCAGCGCCGCAAGGCCGCCGGCCGGCAAGACTCCCGCCTGTACGAGCTGCTGGTGCAGCCCAGGGAACTCGCCGGCCCGCAGCTCATCGCCACGCTGTACCCCGGCGCGCCCAATCCCGTGGCGTACTACGCGCTGCGCAAACGCCTGCTGCGCCACCTCACCGACTTCCTGCTGCTGCGCCAGCGCCAGCTCGATACCACGGCGGCGGCCTCCGTGCGGGGTCAGCTCACCCTGGCCCAATACCTGTTCGAGGCCGGAATTCCGCGCCTGGCGTGGAGCACGCTGCGCAAGGCCGAGAAGCTGGCCCGCGACAACGAGCAGTACGAGCCCCTGAACGCGGTGTACAACCTGCAGATTCAGTACGCCAACTCCCCACACGCCGAGCCGCTGCCGGAGATAATTGCCCGCCGCCACGTCAACAAAAAAGCCGCCGACGAAGAGGAGCGGGCCAACATTGCCGATAGCCTGCTGCGCCAGCGCCTGCGCGAAGCCCGCAAAAAAGGCCGGGCCGCCGCCCCGCTCGACGCCATGATGCACGACATCCTGGCCGAGTACGACCTGCAGGAGGCCTTTGCGCGCTCGCCGTCGTTGCTGTGCCGGCTCATGTCCATCGCGCGCAGTGCCATGCTTGTGCGCCGGGATTTTGCCACGTTTGCCGTGTACATCGAGCGCTGCTACCGCCTCATGGAGCGCCGCCACGGGTTTGCCCCGGCCCAGCGCAGCTACCAGTTGCGGCTGCTCTACATGCTGGCGCACGCGCTGTACCGCTCCCGGCACTTTGCCCAATCCATCGCCTACCTGGAGCAGGGCCGCGCGCTGCTCCAGGCATCCTCCGGCCGCAAATACGCCGAATTCGTGCCCCGCTTCACCTTTCTGCTGGCCGCCAACCTGGGCTTTATCCACCGCAACCCGGAGGGCATCGACCTGCTGGAGCAGGCGCTGAAAGCCACGCCCGCGCTGCCCCTTGTGGAAGAGCTCACCGCCCGTCTGCAGCTGGTGTTCCACTACTTTGCCGAGGGCAATTTCAGCAAAGCCAACCAGGCCCTGCTGCGCATCGGCCGCACCGACCACTGGCTCGAGGAGCAGCTGGGGCTGGAGTGGCTGCTGAATAAGAACATGGCCGAAATGTTCATTCAACTCGAATTGGGCCACGAAGACATTGCCCTGTGCCGCCTCAAAGCCATCGAGCGCAGCCTGCGCGAGCAGTTCCCCGCCGAGGCAGCTGCTGCCTCCACCACCGAGGACGCAACCCTGACGCCCACGGCCGGAGTTGGGCTGGTGGGCGGGCCCTACCGCTACATTCTCAGCTTTCTTGAGCTGGTGCACGACGTCATCAACGACCCCGCGGCGGCCCGCCGGCCCGCCTTTGCCGCCCGCGTGGCCGATTTACCCACCTTCCTGCCGCTGCAGCGCGAAGACCTGCAGGCCCTGAGCTTCTATGCCTGGCTGCGGGCGCGCATGCTGGGGCGGCCGTACTACGAGGTGCTGCTTGAGGTAGCCGGACTCTGACTTTAGCCCAATTTTCAAAAAGCCCGCACGCTATGCGTACAGGCTTTTCTGATATGAACTGATGCTGACTGTCACCGAGGCGCGAGCCGATGCTTATCTCTTGGCCGCCTCTTTCGCGTTTTCTTTGGCTTAGGCCGCCGTGCGTTCGGCGGCATCGCCCATGGCCTTCATTTTGGCATCCAGTTTCTCCCCGGCGGCGTCCATCTTGGCGCCGGCTTTCGCCATTTTAGCGTCCAGCTTGTCGCTGGCGGCTACAATTTTGGCCTCCAGCTTTTCGGTAGCCGCATCTAGTTTTTTGCTGGCCCGGTCGAGCTTGGCCTGGGTGCGGTCGGCTGCCGAATCGGTCGCGGTTTTGGCTGTGGTAGCGGCGCTATCGGCGGTGGCCTCGGCGTTCCTCTTGTCGGTTTTGGTGCAGGCAGCGGTGCCCAGGGCCACGGCCGCCGCAACAAACAAGGTTTTGAGCAATGTTTTCATAGAAGTAACGAGTTGCGATGAAAGGATAGCATTAATCAAAGCCAGGCAGGAAAGGTAACCCGCGGCTCTTCCGTGCCGCCTACGGAGCTTCTTGGTAATTAAGAGGGGGCTAACTTTTTAGTCTCCGCGCTAGTATAGCCCCTTGTATCCTCCTTAGCTCGTAAATTTTTATGGATTCCACCGCCACCACTCCGCAATCGCCTGCCACTCCCGAAGTGCCCATGGCCGTGAGCGACCAGCAAAATACCGCCCTCCTCGACGATACCCTGACCTTCCTGACGGCGAGCACGCCCACCAACGCCGGACCGCAGGGTCTCGTCGAGATTGAGCGCTGGGAAGCTGTCCTGGCTTCCACCGAGCGCCCGGGCCTGGCCAAGATTAAGCAAGGCCTCCACCAGCTCAACCTCCTGCTGTCGGATGCCAAGAGCCCAACCCACGACATTGCCGAGGTGCTCGCTACCCTCGGCGCCGAAACGGCCAAAGTAGCCGAAGAAGCCGGGGGCGACTACAGCACCCCGCTGAACAATCTGAGCAAGCTGCTGATCAAAGCCAGCTCGTCGCTGTCGCGCTAGCCGCGGCCCGCGCCATCTGCTAACCGCCGTAGCGCGAACTTTGCAGTTCGCGTCGCCGCGTCCGCCGGGTTTGTCCGTCGGAGCGGCGGCGTGAGCTCCTAAGTTCGCGTTACTCATTTATATGCCCCAGCTCACCCCCGCCGACCTCATTCCCTACGACCCCTTCGATGGAATGCGCTTTGGCCCCCAGACGTGTTTTCTCAGCGGCCAGCCCGTGGGCCCCGAGGATACCATCCCTGTGTTTGCCGACTGGCTACAAGCCCGCTACCACCTGGCCGACCGCCCCATCCAGCTTCTCGACCAGCGCACGGTGCTCATGCGCGACCTGCGCCTCCCGGCCAGCCCAGCCGTGCGCGCCCGCATCGAAGCCCTCGAACAGCAGGTAGAAGCCGCCTCCGCCCAAGGCCCGGAAGCCCTTCGGGCATTGGGCGACGAAACGTTGTTTTTGTGGATGGGCAAAATGTTCTACGGGGTGTTCATCACCGAGCTGCTGAATGAATTTGAGCCCCTGATAAAACCCAAGTACCCCCTGGCAGAAAACGCCGCGTTGGTTCGGCGTTTTCAGGCGTTTTTCCAGCTGCTACAGGGCCTGCGCGTGCCCACCGAGTACGCCGACTTTGTGCCCGGCTCCGTTTTCGTGCTCGAAGCCGACCCCGCTGAGGACGTGACCCCCTTCGAGTACGACGACGACCTGAACACCCTCGTCTTCAGCATCAAGCTCGATAAAACCGTGCTGGTGGCCTGCCTGGTGGATATTGGGCTGATTGGCCAGGCCATGGGCAAGGTATACCAGGATGCGCAGCGCCCGCTGCACCCCGTGCAGATTGCCGAGTTTAAGGCCCGCGTATACTACGCTGCCCACCTCCTGCACGTGGTGCCCGACATCTACCCCCGCGCCCCGCGCCCCGGCGATACCCAGCTGGTGTTTGACGCCCTGCTCGACGACGTGACCGGCGCCGTGTTCAATCCGTGGGAAAACGCATCTTATACCCAGACGCTGGCCGATATGTGGTATCGCTGGAATATCAGCCTGGCTGACATCGTCCAGAAACCCCTCGAGCCCATGAGCTTGTTGTACGACGAGGCCGGCCAGCCCCGCCAGCTCAAGCACTGGCCCGCTACTATTTGATTGATAGAATAGAAGCTCATGCCGCGCACCGCAAGGCATGAGCTTCTACATAAGATTTATACCTGTGCTAATATTCATGTTCCGCCGCTTCTACCCGCTTCTGTTTTTACTGCCGCTACTGCCCCTCGCTTCCTGCCTTAACCTCCTTAAGCCGCGCCACGATTTTGTGGAGTACACCCCCGCTACCGGCCCCAACTATGCCTTGGATAGCTGTTGGGCTGCCCTACCCACCCGCCGCGACTCGGCCGATGCCGTGCCCCTAAACTCGGGCCTGCGCGACGAGCAAGCCGCCGCGCCGGCCGACGTTTTCTTTATCCATCCCACTACCTTTTACCGGCCCAAAGGCTGGAATGCTGACCTCAGCGCCAATAAGCTCAACCGCTTCACTGACCGCAGCACCATCCGCCATCAGGCCAGCGCCTTCAATGCGGCCGGGCGCATCTATGCCCCGCGCTACCGCCAGGCCACGCTCTATTCCTTTTTCGACGAGCAGACCCCCAATGGCCAGGCCGCCCTGGACCTGGCTTACGCCGACGTGAAAGCCGCCTTCCAGTATTACCTCGCCCATTACAACCAGGGCCGCCCCATCATCATTGCCGGGCATAGCCAAGGCACGGCCCACGCTACCCGCCTGCTGCACGAATTCTTCGACCCCGACCTCAAGCTCCGCCGCCAGCTTGTGGCCGCCTACCTCGTCGGCTTCAAGGTGAAGACTGATGAGTATCAAACCATTCGCCCCTGCGCCGATTCGCTCGAAACGGGCTGCTTCATTACCTACAATTCCGTAGCCACCAGCTTCGATTATTTGCCTTTCCAGCCATTTGCTGTCACCAATCCCCTCACCTGGAAACTCGACACCCTGCTAGCCCCCGCCACGCTCAACCGCGGTGGCGTCAGCCAGAATTTCAAGCGCATCGACCCACAGGTAACCGACGCCCAAATCCACAAAGGCCTGCTCTGGATAACTCCGCCCAAACCCGGGGGATACCCCCGCTTCCTGCTCCCCGGCCGCCCCGAACTGCGCCATTCCTTCCACATCGCCGACTACGCCTTGTTCTACCTGAACATTCGCGAGAACGCCAAGGCACGGGTACAGTCGTGGCAGCTGAGCAGTAAGTAGCGCCAATTTTAATTGTGCATTCACAAAAAAGACCCGCTGGCGCAATGCCAGCGGGTCTTTTTATAAAGGGCTTAACGCAATTAAGCGCCGATAGCCACACGCTTGAAGTCCGAAACCGTCATGCCTTTCGACTTGCTGTCGAGCAGGGCGGCGATGGTCAGCGAGTTGTCTTTCACGAACTCCTGGTTGAGCAGGGTGTTCTCTTTGTAGAACTTGTTGAGCTTGCCTTGGGCAATTTTCTCCAGCATGGCCTCGGGCTTGCCTTCGGCACGCGCCTGCTCTTTGCCGATTTCAATTTCGCGCTCCACCGTAGCCGAGTCCACACCGTCTTTGTCAACGGCAACGGGCTTCATGGCTACAATTTGCATGGCTACGTCGCGGCCTACGGCAGCAGCGTCGGCCGAGCCCACGTTCTTCAGGCCCACGAGTACGCCTTTCTTGCTGTCGGAGTGGATGTAGGAAGCTACTTTCTCAGCGGTCAGGGTAGCGTAGGTCAGGTCCAGCTTCTCGCCGATTTTGCCCATCAGGTCGGTGATGTGCTCCTGAATGCTCAGGCCATCCTCTTCTTTGGTAGCGAGCAGGTCTTCTTTGGTAGTAGCGTTGGTACGCACAGCAGCATCGAGGATGCGCTGAACCAGTTCACGGAAGTTAGCCACTTTGGCTACCGACTCGGTTTCGCAGGCCAAGGCCACCAGTTTGCCGTTGGTGCCATCTTCGCTCACGCTCACGGCTACAAAGCCTTCCGACGTTTCGTTTTCGGCACGCTTGTCAGCGATTTTCTGACCAGCCTTGCGCAAAATGTCGCGGGCAGCTTCGAAGTCGCCATCGGCTTCGGTCAGGGCTTTTTTGCAATCCATCATGCCGGCACCGGTCATGGTGCGGAGCTTGTTTACGTCTGCGGCGGTAATAGCGGCCATTAGATGTTGTGTTTGTTGGGTTGGAATTCAGGGAAAAGAAAAAGGGAACCTCCGGAGCCTAGCTACTCGAAGGTTCCCTTTTTTCAAAGAGCTAAGAAGGGACTATTCTTCGTCAGCAGCCGTTTTTTCGGCGATGGCAGCCTCGTCGGCTTCCTTGCGCTCGGCGTCTTCTTTGTCAACTTTGCGCTCCGACAGGCCGTCTTCGATGGCCTTGCCAATGACGCCCACGATGAGCTGAATGGACTTCGAGGCGTCGTCGTTGGCAGGAATTGGGAACTGCACCAGCTCGGGGTTGGAGTTCGTGTCGCAGATAGCAAACACCGGGATGCCCAATTTCTGAGCTTCTTTCACGGCGATGTGCTCGCGCTTCACGTCTACTACAAAGAGGGCAGCGGGCAGGCGGCCGAGGTCGGCGATGCCACCGAGTACGCGGTCCAGCTTGGCGCGCTCACGCGACATCATCAGCTTCTCGCGCTTGGCGAGAGCGGCGTAGGCCGTGTTCTCTTTCACCATCTTGTCGATGGTGGCCATCTTCTTCAGGCTCTTGCGAACCGTGGCGAAGTTGGTGAGCATGCCGCCCAACCACCGGTCGGTAACGAAAGGCATCTTCAAACGCTCAGCTTCCGTCGTAACGATTTCCTGCGCCTGCTTTTTCGTGGCTACGAACATGATTTTGCGGCCGCTCTTCGCAATGTTGCGAATAGCTTGGGCTGCGTAGTCAAGCGAAACCAGCGTTTTGTTGAGGTCAATAATGTGGATGCCGTTCTTCTCCATGAAGATGTACGGCGCCATTTTGGGGTCCCACTTGCGGGTGAGGTGACCAAAATGGGCACCTGCGTCGAGCAGGTCCTTATAGGTAGTCTGGGCCATGATATGTTTCCTCCTGGATTAGCGTTTCGAGAACTGGAACGAGCGACGAGCTTTGCGCTTGCCGAATTTCTTGCGTTCCACCATGCGCGGGTCGCGGGTCAGAAAGCCTTCCTTCTTCAAAGCAGGACGGGTTTCTTCGTTGTCGCTAACCAGAGCCTTGGTGATGGCCAAACGGATGGCTTCAGCCTGAGCCGAAATGCCGCCGCCGCGCACGTTCACCTTGATGTCGTACTGGCCGACTTGCTCCAGGATTGCCAGGGGTTGGTTCACGACGTTTTCCAGCAACTCGTTGCTGAAATACGACTTCATGTCCCGGTCATTGATAGTGATATTCCCTTGCCCGGCCTGCATGTAAATGCGGGCCACCGAGGTTTTTCTTCTACCAGAGGTGTTGGTAATTGCCATTTAGTGGAAAAATAAAAGCGTAAGCCGTCGTTGGCTTACAGGTTTTTGAGTTCGATAGCAACGGGCTGCTGGGCTTCGTGCGGATGCTCCATGCCGGCGTACACGTACAGGTTGCGGTACTGAGCCGAACCCAACTTGTTGCCTTGCAGCATGCCTTTCACGGCGTGCTCAATTACACGGCGCGAGTCGCGGTTCATTTGCTCGCGTACGGTGCGACGCTTCTGGCCGCCGGGGTAACCCGAGTGCGTGATGTAGACCTTCTCGGTCATTTTTTTGCCCGTAACGCGCAGGTTGTCGGCATTGAGAACGATGACGTTGTCACCGCAGTCCGAGTTGGGCGTAAACGAAGGCTTGTGCTTGCCGCGCAGAATGTTGGCAATCTGCGAGCAAACGCGGCCCAGCGGGGCTACGCTGGCGTCTACGATAACCCAGCTCTTCTGGGCGTTGGCCTTATTGACGTGGGTCGTCTTGAAGCTCAGGTGGTCCATGAGTCGAAAAAAAGGTATGCTAAACTATTGAATAAGAGTTCGAAGCCCCTACGGCTTCGGGAAAAACGGACACAAAGGTACTGATTTATGGGGAAATAGGCAAACATGGACGAGTAGTTTTTCTGTTGTCGTCCGAAGTTCAACCCCGCCACAGCCGGGCCCTAGGGCAGCCAAGTGAGCACAAGCGTACTTTTGGGCCTTTCGTTCCTTATGAACCCAGCCACTCCTGTTTCAGATTCTTCGGCTTCCACCCGGCGTGCCCGGCTGCTGCTGGCCGTATTCCTGGGGATATCGGTGGTGGTGGCGTTTCTGACGAAGAGCACCTACGATTCGGGCGACAGCATCAAGCACTACCTGTTTGCGCGCGACGCCTTTCAGTACCCCATGAATTACCTTGATTCGTGGGCCAAGCCGTTGTTTACGCTGCTGGCTTCGGTCCCGGCGCAGGCGGGGTTCCTGGGTATGAAGCTCTTCCAGTGCGGGGTGGTGGCATTGTCGGCGTGGTGCGCGTTTGTGGTGGCGCGGGCCTTGCGCCTGCCGGCGCCAGAACTGGCCATTCTGTTCGCTTACGCCGCCCCTGATTATTTCTTCATTCAGTTTTCCGGCCTCACCGAGCCGCTGTTTGGGCTGTTGCTGGTGGGCGCGGTGGCGCTGGCCGTTACGGGCCGGCCGGGGTGGTCGGCGGCGCTTATTTCCCTGCTGCCCTTTGTGCGCTCCGAAGGTTTCATGCTCATTGGCATCTGGACGGTATACCTGGCGTGGGAACGGCAGTGGTGGTTTTTGCCCTTGTTGCTGCTGGGCTATGCGGTATTTAGCGCCGTAGGCGCGGTGGTGCTCGGCGACTGGGGTTGGGTTTTTGGCCACAATCCTTACGCCACGGTGTCAGTATACGGGCACGGCGATTGGGACCATTTCTGGATTCATCTGCCCTACCTGCTGGGCCGGGTGCTTTGGGCGCTTGCGCTCATTGGCGCCGGGCGCATGCTGCTCGACTGCTTCCGGCCCGTGCGCCGCCGGGCGCCGCTGTTTCGGGCTGAGCTATTCCTGATTTACGGAAGCATCGTCGTATTCGTGGGGGCCCACACTATTTTCTGGGCCAAGGGCCTGTTCAATTCCTTTGGCCTGACGCGGGTGCTTACCGTGACCACGCCACTGTTTGCCCTGGCGGCCCTCAGCGGCCTGGCCGGCGTGGCGCGGGTAGGCCAGACGGTGGCTGCTCGGCGGCGCATCCGCATTGCGGTGGCGCTGGCGGCTGTGCTGTTTCCGGCTGTGGAACCAGGCAGCGACTTTCCCTGGCAGCACGACTTCACGCGGACGCCCGACCAGCAAGTGGTGGAAAATGCGGCGGCCTGGATACGCCGCACGTATGGCCCGGCGGCACGGCCTTTGGCGTATGAGTTCCCTTATGTGGCCGTGGCGACGCGCAACAACTTCTTCGACCCCAAAGCCCACCCCGCCATTGTCCTGAATAAAGACGCCCAGGTAGCGTCGCTGCCCGTGGGCGGGCTCCTGGTGTGGGACGACTGGTACACGCCCGTAGAAGGCCACGTGTACCTAGATAAGGTTCGGGCAGATGCCCGCTTCCGGCAGATGTGGCAAGACTCGCTGCCCCGCCACCCGCTGCACCCGGAACGCGACACCACCCGCATAATAGTATTCGAGCGGGTGCGCTGAGATAGGGCTATTGGTTCTGCCGCAAGGCTTCCACCAGCACCCGAAAATCTTTGGGATAAGGCGCCTCTACCACTATTTCCTCGCCCTGCAGCCCCGTGAACTGCAGGCGCATGGCGTGCAAAGCAAAGCGCTTGATGAAGGGCTGCTCTTCCTCGCCGGCCTTCATGTTGAATTTCTTCTTCAGGGACGAGAGGAAAAAATCCTCCCCCCCATATAGTGTGTCGCCCACAATGGGCGCCTGCAAGTACATGAGGTGCAGGCGAATCTGGTGCATGCGGCCTGTGACGGGCTCACACAGAATAAGCGAATGGCGGGTAAAATTCTCGAGCGTGGTAAAGTGCGTTTCGGCCGCCTTGCCTTTGTAGGCGAGGCGGGCCTTGCCGCGCGTGGTATTTTCGATACTGCGCTCCACAATCTGATTGTCGAACTGCGGGGTGCCCCACACCACGGCGTGGTACTGCTTTTTCACCTCGCGGTTCTCGAACTGCATGGCGAGGTGGCGGTAGGCTTCGGGGGTTTTGGCGAAGGCCAGGGCGCCGCTGGTTTCGCGGTCAAGGCGGTGGGCGGCCTGAATGTCGTCGTGGTGCTGGCGGGCCAGCCGCAGCATGTTGGGCGCGCCGCCCACCCGCTCGTCGAGCGTGGCCAGGAACGGGGGCTTGTTAACGACGAGGTAATCGTCGTTTTCAAAAATAACGAGGTCGGAAAAATTGGGAAGCTTCATACGAAGCCCCAAAGGTACGGCCCCCGGGCTGCCGCGCTTGCGCCGGAACGCTACCGCTTCGGGTAGCCCAATGAACTAGGGAGTGTTTACAGTTAAGGTCGACCTTTGAGCATGAATAAAGACCGGAGTTTATTGACCGATGCGCAGTGGGCGAAGCTTTCGCCGTTGCTGCCGGGCCAAGAAAGTTCGCCGGGCACGACGGCCAAAGACACGCGCTTGTTCGTGGAAGCCGTGCTCTGGCGGGCCCGTTGCGGCGTCTCGTGGCGTGATTTGCCGGCCGAGCGGTTTGGGCCCTGGCACACGGTGTACGCCCGGTTTCGCCGCTGGCGGCAAGCCGGGGTATGGCCCCGGGTGCTGGCCCAAGTGCAACAGGAAGCCGGCTTGCACCGCCTGCTGGTCGATTCCACCACCGTACGGGCGCACCAGGTGGCCGCCGGCGCGAAAAAAAAGACAGCCCTTGCGGGCAGGCGCTCGGCCGCAGCCGCGGCGGCTTCACGACCAAACTCCACCTGAGTTGCGACGCGCAGGGCCGCATTTGCGCCCTGGCCCTGACCGGGGGCCACGCGGGGGATTGCCCGCAAGCGCTCGGGTTGCTGGTGCAGCACTTGCGCCCGGGGCAGGCGGTGCTGGCCGACCGGGCCTACGACGCGGGCTACGTGCGCGCCCAAATCCAGCAGGCAGGGGCCACGGCCGTGATTCCCGGCAAGAAAAACCGCACGGTCCCGTTGGCGCATGACGCTGAAAGCTACAAAGAGCGCAACCACATCGAACGGGCTATTAATGGCTTAAAACGCTTTCGGGCCGTAGCTACCCGATTCGACAAACGCGCCGCCAACTACTTTGCTACTTGCTGCTTAGTTGCAGCTTTAACCTGGCTCTAACTGTAAACACTCCCTAGTTTAGCTGAATTGATGCTTCGACCAGCGCCGCAGTCCGGTCTATTTGTTGCGCGGGCTGATGTTTCCGCTTTTAGGCTTGCTCAACTTAAATTCCAGCGTTGTGCCTTCGCCGATGGTGCTTTTTACTCGAATGCTGGATTTGTGGGCTTCCACAATGTGCTTGCTGATGGCGAGGCCCAGGCCTGAGCCGCCCGATTCGCGCGAGCGGCTTTTATCGATGCGGTAGAACCGCTCGAAAATGCGCGACTGGTGCTCCGGCGCGATGCCGGCGCCGTCGTCGCGCACGGAAATGCGCACGGAGCGGCCAGATTCGACCAAGCCCACCACCACCCGGCCCTGCGCGCGGCCGTACTTGATGGCATTGTCAACCAGGTTCACCAGCACTTGGCGGATGCGGTTGCGGTCGGCGACCACCAACAGGCCCGTTTCGGGAAGGTTGGGCGGAAACAGCTCGAGGGCCGTGCCGCGCCGGGCCGCCTGCTGCTCCAGCAGCTCGAATATCTCGCGCACCAGCGCCACCAGGTCAAAGCGCTGGCGGCGCATGCGCACTACGCCTTTTTCGAGTTGGGCAATGGTGACCAGGTCCTGTACCAGGGCATCGAGCGTGTCGAGGCTGGCGGCGGCTTTGCTCAGAAACTTCCGGCGCGTGGCCAGGTCAATTTCGTCGTCTTCGTCGTCTAAGATGGTGTGCACGAAGCCCTGGGCGGCGAAGAGCGGCGTTTTCAATTCGTGCGAGACGTCGGCCAGGAACTCCCGGCGCAGCGCCTGCAGGCGCACTAGTTCGTCGAGCTCTTGCTGGCGGCGCTCGGCCATGAGCAGGATTTCATCGCGCACACGCTTCACGGGCTCGGGCCGAAACAGGAATTTATTGCTCAGGCGCTTGAACTCCTTGCGTTTGATGTGCTCCAGGCCCGCGTAGATGCCGTTGATTTCCCGAAAAATCAGCGCTTCAAACGACAAATAGACCAGCAAAAAACACGCGGCTACCGTGATGCCCGCCGCCAGAAAGGCTTCCCGAAACGGCAGCATGGGCCCAAAGTGGGCATAGGCAGTGAGCACACCGGCCACCAGCAGCGCAATGAGGATGGCAATGGTGCGGGAAGACAGGTTCATTGCGGGAGTTTTGAGTGTTGAATGCTGAGGGTTGAATGGCCAAGGGGCATTCGCAGAGCTTGAAGGAGTTGTGAATCTGATTCGGCCGGGAGCCAGTCTCAATGATTTTCCAAAACTCAGCATTCAACACTCAAAACTTAACCCTTATTCATTCCGCGTTGAACTTATAGCCGACGCCCTTGATGGTCTGAATGTGGTGGTCGCCAACTTTTTCGCGCACTTTGCGCACGTGCACGTCCACGGTGCGGGCCAGCACAAACACGTCGTTGCCCCAGATATTCTTGAGCAGTTCTTCGCGGTTGAACACCTTGTGGGGCGAGGCCGCCAGAAACGCCAGCAGTTCAAATTCCTTCTTGGGAAGGGTAATTTTGCGCCCATTCTGGTACACGGCAAAGCCGGTGCGGTCGATGCGCAGCCCGTTGATGTCGATGGCGTCGACGGCGGCGTGGGGGTCGTGGTCGCGGCGCTTCACGGCGGCCAGGCGGCTGAGCAGCGCGCGGGGCTTGATGGGCTTGGCAATAAAATCGTCGGCGCCGGCCTCAAAGGCGGCTACTTCGGAGAATTCTTCGGCCCGGGCCGTCAGGAACAGGATGTAGGTGTCCTTGAACTTGGGCTGTTCGCGCAGGAGGCGGCAGGCGGCAATGCCGTCGAGGTTGGGCATCATCACATCGAGCAGGATGATGTCGGGGTGGAAATCGGCGGCTACGGCCAGGGCTTTGCGGCCGTCGCTGGCCGAGGCCGTCTGGTAGCCTTCTTTCTTCAGGTTGAACTCCAGCAGCTCAACGATGTCCGGGTCGTCATCGACCACGAGAATCTTGTACACGGGCGATTTGGGAGCAGTCACGGCGTTTGGGCTTAAGTGAAGCAAAGCAATGGTGCTGCAAAAGTACCGATTGTGGAGCCCTTGGCTATGTTACGGTTATGTGACCAACTCCTGCTCTGCTTGCGGTGCGGAGGCTGCTGCTGGCGCAGCTCAGGCGCCGGCAGCATAAGCCCAAGGCCGGCCCAGCGAATCGAAATTGAGTTGAGCGGCTACCATTCTATTGGGCTCACTCCTGGTCAAAAGCAAAAGGCCCCAGTTCAATTAAGAGTCGGAGCCTTTTGTAGTTGAGCTGATTACGTGCTGTTTCTCGATAGGGAATTGAGCTAGTTTGCCATGTTCAGGCGGTACTTTAGGCCCTGGTACTTCACCATGTCCACCTTCACGGTGCCCACGAACATCTCGGCCTGAAACAGCACCGGAATCTTGTTGCGGTCGTCGGAGAGGTACACGGAAATGGCGTTTTCGCCCCGGAAGAGCTTGTTGTTTGGCAGCTTGGGCACCAGCTTGAACGTGTGCACGTCGCCGGCTTTGGTTTCCACAATTTCGCGGCCTTTGTACACGACTTCGAGCATGAAATTGTCGCCGTCGAGGTAGCCGGGTACTTTGATGACGTCGCCCACTCGCATGCGGTCAAAGTTGAACGTGCGCAGGTAGTAAAAGCCGCTCACCAGCTCCAGGGTGTTGTTGGCCACCTTCACGGTGGTGCGCTTGGGGTTGTCCTTGTCGTGGTCCTGCACCTCGGCCACGTCGCGGATGTGGTCGTAGTTGATGGTTTCCTTCTTGCGGTAGTTCTTCTCCGCGATGTCGCGCTGCGAACGCATGGGCAAGATGCTGGTCGTGTCGATGTAAGCGCGCCACTGGTCGCGGATGCGCAGGAAAAAATCGAATGAGCCCGTGGTGCGGCCGCTCACGGTGGCCTTGTAGCAGGGCCGGTCGTTCACGCGCTCCAGGCTGCCGGCGGTTTCTACCGTGGCTTCGCCGCCGTTGATGAGGCCGTAGTGCACGGTGTACCGGATGACTTCACCGCGCCCAAAGCTGGACTGCGGAATAAACCGAACGGCGTCGCCGGGGCCTAAAGCGGGCTGCATGGCCACCAAGAGCAACAAAACAAGCGGAGTAAAGAGGAGCCAACGGCGGTTCATAAGAAAAACAAGAAGAGAAGCCAGACCCGGTCCTGACAAACGCAGTGCCAGCCTGCAGACAGGTAAAGATACGGACGTAAAAAAGCCCGCTGCGGATTGCAACGGGCTTTTGAATATTCAGGTTCAACGCGCTTACAGCGTGTCTTCGCCGTCTTCCGGGCCGGCCATGTCCACGGGAATAACGTCCTCGTCGCCTTTGGCCATGGTGCGGATTTTTTGCTCAATTTCATTGGCCAGCTCGGGGTTGTCGAGCAGCAGGGTTTTCACCGCTTCGCGGCCCTGGCCAATTTTGGTGTCGCCGTAGTTGAACCACGAGCCCGACTTGCCGATGATGCCCATGTCGACGCCCAGGTCCACAATCTCACCGACTTTCGAGATGCCCTGGCCGTAGATGATGTCGAACTCGACCACCTTGAAGGGCGGCGCTACTTTGTTCTTCACCACCTTCACCTTGGTGCGGTTGCCGGTCACGTTGTCCTTGTCTTCCTTGATTTGGCCGATACGACGGATATCAAGGCGCACCGAAGCGTAGAATTTCAGGGCGTTACCACCGGTGGTGGTTTCGGGCGAGCCGAACATCACGCCGATTTTCTCGCGCAGCTGGTTGATGAAAATGCAGCAGCAGCCGGTCTTGTTGATGGTACCGGTGAGCTTGCGCAGGGCCTGGCTCATGAGGCGGGCGTGCAAGCCCACTTTCGAGTCGCCCATGTCGCCTTCCAATTCGCCTTTGGGCACGAGGGCGGCCACGGAGTCAATCACGATGATATCAATCGCACCTGACGAAATCAGCTGGTCGGCGATTTCGAGGGCTTGCTCGCCGTTATCAGGCTGGGCGATGAGCAGGTTGGTGGTGTCGATGCCGAGTTTCTCGGCGTAGGATTTGTCGAAGGCGTGCTCGGCGTCGATGAACGCGGCCATGCCGCCTTTCTTCTGCGCCTCGGCAATCATGTGCATCGTCAGGGTGGTCTTACCCGACGATTCCGGGCCGTAGATTTCTACCACGCGGCCACGGGGCACGCCGCCAATGCCCAAGGCAATGTCGAGCGAGAGCGAACCGGTGCTGATGCTCGGGATGTCGCCAACCTTGTTGTCGCTGAGCTTCATCACGGTGCCTTTGCCATAGGCTTTGTCCAGCTTATCGAGCGTGAGCTGGAGGGCTTTCATTTTTTCGGCCGCGACGTTGGTCTCGGCCTTGTCCGCTTTTGAAGCTTTGTCAGTAGCTACTGCCATGGGGATAGGAAAAAGGAATTAGGTTTGGTAAAGTTAAGGGTTTTGGTGCCGTCGCAATCGAATAAAACTATTCCTTGGTTAGGACTACGAAGAAGCCCTTTTACGTCGGTTTTTTCTAACACAGTGCTCAGCGGTTTCGTGCCGTTGAAAGCAGAAATATATGGCGAATTATCTAAAAATTTTAGTTGCCCTTGTAGGTGTGCTAATTACAGTGGGAGAAGCGCGGGCGCAACTGGATAATCGGGCCTTTATTAGTCCTCCTGCCCAGTGGGCCCAGGCCAAAACAGAAACCGATGCCTTGTACCATAAACAAGGAAAAGAAGTTGATTCGGCGACCGTAAATGCCTTGCGTTCTTACGCTCCCGCAAAGGCCGGCGACATAAGAATTTCGCTCAATGCCTTCGTTTTCTTCAAGGACAACGAGTACTTCAATAAAATCGTCGACGGCTACACGCTCTACGGCACGCAGCTCAATCCGCAGCTCGTGTATTACCCCATCAAAGACCTGCGCCTCGAAGGCGGCGTGTTTCTGTGGAAGGACTTTGGCAACCCGGTCTTGCAGCATGTGCGGCCCACGTTCCGCGCCACCTGGACCACCGGCAAGCAGCAGATAATCCTGGGCAACATCCGTCCCCATCTGGCCCACCACTACATTGAGCCGATGTTCAATTTTGAGCGGGCCATGCTCAACCCGCTGGAGGAAGGCATCCAGGTGCGCTACCAGGGCCCCCGGCTGTTTGTAGACCAGTGGGTGGACTGGCAGCGCCAGCAGTACCGCTACAGCAACTACCAGGAAGAAGTAGCGGGAGGCATCAGCAGCAGCTACCGCCTCAGCTGTGATGGCAGCCCGTGGGAGGTGGCGCTGCCGTTCCAGTTCACGGGCATCCACCACGGCGGGCAGATTGATACCCTGGATAAGCCCCTGCAAACCGTATTTAACGAGGCCCTGGGGCTGGAAGCGCGGCGGTGCCTTGCCGGGCCCAATGTGCGGGCGGTGCGGCTCAACGGATACGTGCTCGGCTATCAGGACTATTCTTTCACGAAGGGCCAGTTCCCCTTCCGCTACGGCCGGGCCCTGTACCTGAACGCCACCCTCGAAACCCGCTACGCCGACGTGATGCTGAGCTACTGGCAGGGCTCGCGCTTCATCTCGCCGCTCGGGGGCGACTTGTACCAGAGCGCCTCGCGCACGGTATCGAACCCGGACTTTGTGGACCCGAAGCGCAAGATTGTGATGCTGCGGCTGTTGCACGACTTCCGCATCTCCGACGCGGCTTCGCTTACGGCGCGGGTGGAGCCGCTATTTGACCTCAATGCCAAGCTGCTGGACTATTCCTTCGGCATGTACCTGAATTTCCGGCAGGACTGGCTGCTGGGCAACGCGGCCAAACGCGTGCGCGTGGCGCAGTAATACTACGCTTTAGGGGGTGTTCTCAGTTAAGATAGAGGGTCATGATGCGGGCACAGATGAACGCCTGAAAAGAGGCGTCCAATTTGTCGTATCGGGTGGCCAAGCGCCGGTGCTGTTTTAGCTTGTTCACGGTTTGCTCGATATGGTGGCGCTTGGCGTAGGCGCAGGGGTCAAAATGGGGGACGTGGCGCCGCCTCGGCGTAGGCGGAATAACGGCCAGCGCGCCCGCCGCGGCAATCAGCCCGCGCAAGGCGTCGCTGTCGTAAGCCGTGTCGGCCACCACTTCGCAAGCCGGGGCCAGGTGCGGGGCCAGCAGCCACGCCGCCTGCGGGCAATCACCGGCCTGTCCCGGGGTGAGCAACCAATTGAGCACGTTGCCGGCCCCGTCGCAGCTCAGGTGCAGCTTGCTGGTGCGCCCGCCCCGGCTGCGGCCGATGGCCTGCGCGCCTTTTTTTTGGCGGCGCCGGCCGCGTGCTGGTGCACGCGGATGCTGGTCGAATCGAGTTGCACCTGGCGCTGGCGGGCGTGGGGGATGCGGCGGTTGTGGGCGATAAGCCAGTTCGCCACCCGCTCCCACACGCCGCTGTCGCGCCAGCGGGCAAAGCGCACGTACACCCGGTGCCAGTGCCCCAAATGCGGCGGCAGGTCCCGCCAGCCCACGCCCGTGCGCCCCAGCCAGAGCACCGCTTCCACAAAGCCGCGCGTGTCGCGCGCCGTCGTGCCGCGGCAATTGGCCTGGCCCGGCAACAAAGGCGACAACTCCGCCCACATCGAATCCGTCAGTAATGTCCGGTCTGCGTTCATTCCCAAGTTACCCTATTAACTGAGAACACGCCCTAGTCCAGAATCAGCCCAACGAAACGCGGCCTTACGCCGGCTGCCTGCCCGCAGCCGTCAGCACAAAGCGCTGGATGTTGCCCACCGCGTCGGCGTTGCGGAACCAGAGCGGGCGCTTGGGCTGCGGCTCGGGCAGGAAGCCAGCGGCGCGGGCCACGGCCTGGCCCCGCGCATTCTGGGCGTAGCAGCGAATGAGCAGGCGCTGGCTTCCCAGCATTCCAAAGCCAAACTGCACCACGGCTGACAGTGCCTCCCGGGCGTAGCCCTGGCCCTCGGCGGCGGAGGCGAGGTAATAGCCAATTTCGGCTTGGCCCTTGGACTGGGGCATGATGCAGATATCGCCCAGGTAAGCGCCGTGGGCACGGTGCCAGAGCCCAAATACGTAGAAGCGGCCCGTGCGCCAGTCATCGGCAAAGGCGCGTAGGGCCACCGTGGCATCGGGGAGGGTGCGCACGGCCTGGAGGCGGTCGGGAAAGGAAGTGCGAAAACGGCCACGGTCGCCATCGAGCAGGGCGAAGAACTCGGGCGCGTCGGTCAGCTCGTAGGGGCGCAGGCAAAGGCGCGACGTGAGCAGTGGAGTGCGAGGCAGCATGAATGCTTGATACGCAATAAGCCCGGCCACGGCGACCAGCCGCCACCTGAACTAAGAGAAATAAATTGAGCTAGCCCCCGATTTACTCAACCGCAGGTGCTGGATACACACGAATAAAAAGGCCGCCTCTGTCTATCAGAAGCGGCCTTTTCGTAAAAATGTTGTTGGGTTGAGCTATTTGTTTACGCCCTCGTACTGGCTGGGGCTACCCAGGGCCTGCTGCGTGCGCATCACGTTTACCTGGCGGGCCGCTTCGTTGAAGAACTCCAGCCGCCGGATGAGCATTTCCTTGGCCAGCACTCGGCCTTCGGGAGTGCGCATGGTGCCGCGCTTGTCGGCGAGCACGCGCTCCATAGCGGCCAGGGTTTGGCCCTCGTGCTTCATGAACTGCTGCTGAAATTCGGCCAGCCGGGCCACGCCGGTAGCGGTGAGCGCGAAATCTTCGCCGGCGCCCTGGTTCAGGACTTCACACAGCACATATACTTCGATCGGCAGGCTGGTTTCGAGGGAGGTGGTGCGCAGGTCGAGGCCGGAGGCAAGGGCATCGAGGATGATGCGCACGTTGCGCTCAAATTGCTGGTAGTAGGCTTGGGCTTCCATTCTATTTTATGGGGCAATCAATTAGGCTACAAAGAACGTCATGCTGAGCGAAGTCGAAGCATCTCTCCTGCGCAAGTAAACTATTCACTGCTGCGGTAGAGATGCTTCGACTTCGCTCAGCATGACGGCCTGGGTTTCCTTATAACAACTCTTTCACAATCTGCTCCACGCCGATGCCTTCGGCTTCGGCTTTGAAGTTGCGCACGAGGCGGTGGCGCAGGATGGGCACGGCCACGGCGCGCACGTCCTCAATATCGGGCGAGTACTTGCCGTTGAGCAGCGCGTTGCACTTGGCGCCCACAATGAGGTGTTGCGAGGCGCGGGGCCCGGCGCCCCACTCCAGCAGTTGCGTGGAGCGGGTGGCGGCGCGCTCGGTGCCGGGGCGGGTTTTGTGCACCAGGCTCACGGCGTATTCCACCACGTTGTCGGCCACCGGCACGCGGCGCACCAACTCCTGGAAGGCTTGAATATCGGCCGCGTGCAGGATTTTGTTTACCGAGTGCTTGCGGTCGGAGGTGGTGTTCTTAACGATGTTCAGCTCCTCAGCGTAGGTCGGGTAACCCAGCTCAATATTGAACATAAAGCGGTCGAGCTGCGCTTCGGGCAGGGGGTAGGTGCCTTCCTGCTCGATGGGGTTTTGGGTGGCCAGCACGAAGAACGGGCGCGCCAACGCGTAGCGCTGCCCGGCCACCGTCACGGCGTATTCCTGCATCGACTCCAGCAGCGCGGCCTGGGTTTTGGGCGGCGTGCGGTTGATTTCGTCAGCCAGGATGATGTTGGCGAAGATGGGTCCCTTCACAAAGTGAAAGTCCCGCTGCTGGTTCATCGTTTCCGAGCCCACAATGTCGGAAGGCATCAAATCCGGCGTGAACTGAATGCGGTTGAACGACAGGTCCAGGGAGTCGGCAATGGTTTGAATCAGCAGGGTTTTGGCCAATCCGGGCACGCCTACCAGAAGGCTGTGCCCTTGCGAAAACACGGCGGTGAGCACCAGCCGCACCACTTCGTCTTGCCCCACGATGACTTTGCCGATTTCCTGGCGCAGCTTCTGGAAGGAGTCTGCCAGGGCATCGGCGGCTTCTTTGTCGTTCCTCATAGATTAAGCTAGTAGCCAATGGCAGAATACCATTAGCTATTGGTAGAGTAAAGTAAAGCGGAGGCCAGACAAAAAACTAATGGCGCGCTGCCATTGGCCCGCGGCTTAGCGTTCGGCCACGTCCAGCACCTTGCACTGGGCGTACTCGGGCGCAATTTCCAGGTACACCGTGCCGCGGTTCTTCAGGAACCACTCGTCGAGCGCCTTGTTGCGCTTCTCGTTCAGGGCCGCGGCGGCAATCTTCTGGTAGTCTTCCTGCAGGTTGGCCTGGTGAGGCGGGGTGTTCGACTTCAGCCACAGGATGCGCATGGCGTCTTTGCCGTCGTCGGTGCGGTAGGGCAGGGGCGGGGTGATGTGGCCCACCTTCATCGTGTCGATGGTAAAGAAGATGGCCGGGTCGAGCTTGTCGAGGGGCAGGCGCGAGCCGCCGTCCTGGCGGTTCTGGAGCAGGCCGCCGTTGCCGGCGCTGGACTTATCGGCCGAATTGTCTTTGGCCGCTTTGGCAAAGGTGATGCTGTCGGAAAGGATCTGGCGGCGAAGCTTGGTCAGAAGCTTGGCCGATTCGCTGGCGTCGGCCGCACCGGTTTCGGGCTTGAGCAGGATGTGGCGCGTCGAAAACGTGTTGCCCTTGCGCTCAATGAATTGAATAAGGTGGAAGCCGAACTGCGACTGCACCACGGGCGAAAGCTGCCCCGGCTCCAGCTTCATCGAAGCTGCTTCATACTCCGGCACCAGCTCCCCGCGTTTGAAGAAGCCCAGGTAGCCGCCTTCTTTGGCCGAGCCCGGGTCCTGCGAGTACTGCTTGGCCAGGGTGGCAAAATCGGCGCCGGCCAGCACCTGCGCCCGGATGTCGTTGAGCTTGGCAATGGCGGCCTGCTTGGCCTTCTCGTTCACCTGGGCAGGTACCACAATCTGGCCCACTTCTACCTCGGTGCTGAAGTAAGGCAGGCTGTCCTTGGGCACTTTGCTGAAATATTGAGCCACTTCGCGCGGGGTCACCGCCACCTTGCCGGTGATGGTTTCCTGCATTTTCTGCTGCGTGAGCTGGTCTTTGATTTGCGGCCGCAAGTCGTCCTTGAGCGCCTTGATGGGCTTGTTGTATTGCTCCTCGAGGCGCTTTTCGGAGCCAATCTGCTGCACGAAGTAGGCCATGCGGCGGTCTACTTCGTTGTTCACCTGCTTGTCGTCCACCGTCACGGAGTCCACTTCGGCGCGCGCCAGCATGAGCTTGTTGAGCACCAGGCTTTGCAGGATTTTGCATTTCAGGTCCGGCGGCAGGGGCTTGCCTTCGGCGCGGGCCACTTCCTGGGCGTAGATGTTTTCCACATCGGACTGCAGCACAATCTGGTTGTCCACCTTCACCACAATGCCATCGAGCAGCTGCTGGCCTTTGGTGCGGGTAATGCCAAGCTGGGCCTGGGAAGTGGGGGCAAAGCCCAGGAGCAACAGCAGCGTAAGCAGGGCCGACGCCGCAGCGCGATTCACTTTAAAAAACATAGGGTAGTAGTGTAAAGCCGGCCGGCCAAATGCCGGGAGCTTGAGCCGTGCACGCGTAACGCGCGAACAAGCCCACAAATTTCACGATAAATCCGTTGGCAGACAAAAACAAGGAGCCCATGCCGGCCTAGAAGGTTGCAGCGGCCCGGCAGCGCGAAGCGGCGTTTCGGCCCCCCACGGCCGTAGGGAGCCGAAACGCCGCTTCGCGCTGCCGGGTCCGCCCGGGCTTTATTTCGTTATGAGCTTGTTTACCTCGCCCTCGTTCACCTTCACCGGGCGCGCGGTGCGCATCTCGTTAATCCATTCTTTCTCTAGGTAAGTCTGGTAGTCGGAAGTGGCCTGGCCGCGGGCTTCGCCCAGGGTTTTGGGACCGGCCGGCAGGATTTTGTCGATGATGACGGCGTAGTAGCGGCCGTCTTTCTGCACATTGTAAACGCCGGGACCTTTGCTGGCCAGCTCATCCACTACTTTGTTGTCACCTTTCTGGAACACGCGCTGGGTGATTTGTACCGACAGCGGGTTCTTGGCATTGAAGCGCTGCTCGATGATGGCCGGGTCGTGGGTGTATGCCCGCAGGGAAACGACATCGGCCGAAGCCGTGCGCGCCTGCTTGCCACCGATGGTCGTGTTCAAACCAATGCGTGCGGCTGGCACTCCTTTTCCCTTTAGGAAAGCCTGAATGCGGGAGGTACGCTGGCCGGCCAAGTTAACCTGCGCCGACGTTTTTACCTGGCCGCTAGCCATCACCTGGAGTGTCGTGTCCGTTGCCATCAGGTTGGCGAGCTTGTTGAGGGCTTCGGTGCTGGCGGCCGTGAGCGTGGCCGTGCGGGGCTTGAACGCGATGGTGGCCGGAATTCCTTTCGTGGTGGGCATCACAGTTTCGACCATGCCCGAGGCCTCCATCCCGTTGGCCGTGTGCCGGGTAGTAAGGGCAGCCGGTCGTATAAAGTAGGCCCGGGCCTCATCGCGCAACGCTGGCGTGGCGGCGCTCACAACGGTGCCCTGCACGCGCTGGTCCCACTGGTACTTGGCCTGGTTGGCAGCGAAGTACTTCTTCAGGCCCACCGTGTCCTCAATGGCTTTGCTCCACACCTTCTCGTCCATCAGTTGGAAAAGCAAGATGCCGTCGCGGTACTCCTTTACCAGCATGCGGTAGTCTTCGTACTTATTCTCCAGGCTATTCTTCTCAAAGTCGGTCAGCGACTGCTCCACGTACTGGTCGTAGAGCTGCTGCATGGCAAACGAGGGCTGCGCGCCGGTGCGGGGCCGCTGGTTTTGCTGCGCATAAGCTAAGAAGTCCTTCACCGGGTAGGGCTTGCCCATGATGGTGAACAGCGGTGAGTTGTCGTTCACGGCGCCTTTGCCCGTTTTGGCCCCTGCGGCTGGCGCCGCGTACTTGAAGCGGCCAGCTACCAGCGCGGTATCGGCCTTGCTAAAAACGTAGGTTTTGGCGGCCGGCATCTCCACAAACTTGTCTTCCTGCCGCACACGCTTCAGGAACGCGGCTTTGTTGAGCTCCGAGCGCGAGTCCTTGGCCACCTTGCTTTTCAGCGAGGCTTCCATGTCGGCAAACTTGGGCACCGGCTGCTTCTCAATCAGCTTGATAATGTGCCAGCCGTAGGGCGTTTGCACCGGCGCCGAAATATCGCCGGGCTTCTGCAGCTTGAAGGCCACTTCCTCGAAGGAAGGAATCATGCGGCCCGTGCCGAAGGGCGGCAGCTCGCCGCCGTTGGCAGCCGAGCCGGCATCCTCCGAAAATTGAGCCACGAGCTTGTCCCAGTTTTCGCCCTTCTTCAGGCGGCTGTACAATTCGTCAACTTTCTTCTTGGCGGTGAGCGAGTCGGACTTGGCCGCGTTGGCGTTCATCCGAATCATAAGATGGGCCACCTTGATTTCGCCCTGCGCGGCCCGCTTGTCGTTGACCTTGATGATGTGGTAGCCGAAGCGCGTGCGAATGGGCGCTGACACTTGGCCCACGGGCGTCTTGTAGGCCGCCGACTCAAACGGGTACACCATCTGCATGGCGGTGAAGTAGCCCAGCTTACCCGCGTTTTCCTTGGCCGAGGGGTCCTCGCTCAGGGTGCGGGCCAGCTGCGCAAAATCGGCGCCGCCCAGTGCCTGCTGGCGGATGCCCTCAATCTTTTTGTACGCGGCCAGCGTGTCCTGCGGCGTGGCATCGGGCGCCACGCGAATGAGGATGTGCGAGGCATTCACCTCCTGGCTCATGCGGTCGTAGGCCTCGCGCACCAACTGGTCGGTCACGCTTTTCTCCGTGAGGTAGGGCAGCGAAAGCTGCTGCCGGTAGCCGTCGAGCTCGCGCTTGAAGGCCTGCGTGGTATCCAAGCCTTTTTGCTCGGCTTCCAGCACCTTGAGCCGGAAGTTGGTGTACAGGTCCAGGTAGTCGGTCACGCTTTGGCGGGTGCCAAAGTCGGGCGCCGAGCTGTTGTTCTTGCGGTACACGTAGGCAAACTCATTGGCCGGCACCGGGTAGTTGCCCAGGGTTTCGACGGCGGGCCCAGCCGCGGGCGAAGCCGTGGAGGCCGAAGCAGCCGGTTTAGAAGCCTGGCATCCAGCCAGCAGCGTAACGGCGGCAGCGCCGGCGTACAGAATGCGTTTGTGCATATAAAAAGTAAGAGACGAGTGCGGCAAGCGGGAAGAAGCGCGCCGCGCGGGCATAAAAGTACCGATGCGAAATTAACTATTTTCCGGAGGTAAAGCAGCAGGCCCGGTTACCACCGCATGCGCACCACCGTACCCGGCGCGGGAAGGCTTCAGGCCAAGTTTAATCACAATAAAAATCAAAAAGGCCAAAGAACAAGCGCAGCCGGCGGTGGGTTTTAAATTAAAAAACGGTCTTGCTCAGCTTGACCAACCGAAGGCTGGGACGCTGAGCAAGACCGGATTTGGAAGTTGTGGGCGCAGTTCACCGACGTTAGGCCAGGTGCTTGCTCAGGTGGCACACGGTGTGGTTGCCGCGGGTAAAGAACTCAACTTTATCCATGAGCCGGTTCACCAGCGTCATGCCCATGCCGCCCTTGCGGCCCTGGCGAATGAAGTCGCGCAAGTCGGGGCTTTGGTGGGGCGCGGGCAGGAAGATGGTGTCGCCGTTGTCGGCAATTTCCACGTTCAGTTCGTGGTCGTCGAGCTGGAGTTTGAGGTCCAGAAACTGGGTCTCATCTTCGCCGTTGGCGTGGATGATGAAATTGGCCACTACCTCGTCCACGGCCAGCACCACCTGGTTAACGGTGATTTCGGGCAGCTGCCGGCTGCTGAGGTAAGTCCGCACGAAGTCCCGCACCTGCTGGAGGTGGCTGCGGGAACAAGCAATGCGGAGCGCAGATTTCACTTCGAAAGTTTTGAGTGTTAAGGGTTGAAAGTTGAGGGGATGTGTTGAGCAGGAGAAGGACGATGAAATCCCGGTTAGCTCAACTTTCAACCCTCAACATTCAACACTTTTTAAGCGGCTTCGGCTTCGGTGGCGCTGGGAACGATGGTCATCAGGGCATCGAGCCCCAGAATTTCAAATACGTTGAATACCTTCTCTTGCATGTTAAAGAATACCAGTTTTACGTTGGCATCCTGAAAGCGCTGCAAGTGGGAAATGAACACACCCAGGCCAGCCGAGGAAATGTAGCTGAGCTTGGCGCAGTCGACCAGCACCTTGCGGTAGTTGAGAATGTCTGGTTTAGCAAGCTCAGTATCAAGAACAATAGCGGAGCTAGCATCCAGCTCACCGTCCAGCAGGAGGGTGAGGGTATCGGCGGAGGGTTGGGCGGTAACTTTCATAATGAGGGCGATACGTCAGGCTAACAGTGGGGGTTGAGCCGACTTGAATTTAATAACCAGCAGGGTCTGGTCATCGTGGATGGGGTAGCCGTGGGTGAAGCCGTTCAGGTCGTTCAGGATAAGCGACTTAATGCTCTCGGCATCCTGAAAATAACTTTCTTCCAGGCGCAGCTTCAGGCGGTCTTCGCCGTACTCGGCTCCCCCGGCACCGCGCGCCTCCACGATGCCGTCGGTGTATATCACCATCACGTCGCCGGGGCTGTAGTCGTAAAACTGGTTTTTGATGTGCTTCTCGTAGGTCTCATTCCGGATGATGCCCAGGCCGAGGCCCGTCGATTCGAAGTAGAAAACCTCCTCGCGCAGGGCGTGGTAGTACAGCGTGTGGCAGTGCCCGGCGCGAGCAAAGACGAAGCCGCCCTGCTCGTAATCGATGATATAGAGCGACGAGGTGATGAACGACGACCGTTCCAGGCAGTGGGAGAGGGCGGTATTGGCCTGCGCCATAAACCGACTGGGCACCGGGAACTTGTCGCGCTCGTTCTTGGCCAGCGGATTTTCCTGCATCAGCGCATGGAAAATGCCTTTCATCTGCGCCATGTGGAAGGCCGCCGTCACGCCCTTGCCGCTCACGTCGCCGATGATGACGGCCAGCCGCCGGCCCGGCAGGTGCAGGAAGTCGTAGAAGTCACCGCCTACCTCTTTGGCCGCCAGCGAGTGCGAGCTGATTTCAAACCAGTTGTCGGTAGGCAGGTTTTTTGGAATGAGGCTGTCCTGCACCTGCGAGGCGATTTTCAGCTCTTCCTGGGTGCGCTGGTTTTCCAGCGACGTGCGCACCAGCTCCAGGTTTTCGATGCTGAGCACCGCCTGGCTGGTGAAGGTCTGTAGAATGTTGAGGTCTTCGCGGTCGAAGGTGTGGGGCTCCACTTTCAGCAGGTGGAGCATGCCGTAGTTGTAGTGCAGCCCGCGCAGCGGCAGCTGCAGCAGCGAGCGAAACGCCTGCGGCAGCCCCGTAAAGCCGGGCCGCACGTTCAGGTCGTTGGTGATGAACTCGCCTTCCGGCAACTCGTGGCCCTTGAGCAACGCCCGCAGGGAATTGGCCTGCTCGGGCTGCAGGTTGTAGTAGAACGTGGCTTCCGACGCGTCGACGCCGGCGTGGCCGGGGTCCAGGTCCAGCCACGCGGCTTCGGCCTGCACCGTTTGCACCGCCGACTCCAGCAAAATGGTGTAAACCTCGGCCGACGTCTGGCCGCGCTGAATAATCTGGGTGAGGCGCTGCAGGCGCAGGATTTCGTTGCGCCGCTGGTCGATGATGTCGGCAATGGGCATGTTGAAAAACGTGACCAGCAGCCCCATCAGCGCATAGAAGGCCGAAAAGAAAGCGGTGAGCAGCAGAAACGCATACTGCGGCTGCGGCGCAATCAGCTGCGGGTCGACCTGCGTGACGCGGAAATACTGCACAAAAATCAGCACCCCAAACAGCAGGGCCGCCTGCAGCAGCACGGCGTTCCACTTGTCGCGCTGGCTGAGGTAGGCCACCCACTTCTGGTGGCCGCTGAGGTAGATGCCGTACAAGCCCAGCAATACCACCAGCGGAATGCCAAGGTAGTTGGGCGGATCCACGCCCACCAGGCGAAACAGCAGGGTAGCGCCGAGCGCCACCTCAAACGCCGTCCATTCGCGCTGCAGCCGCGCCGTGGAGCGGAACAGCACCAGCGCCCGCCACGCGTAGTTGGTGCGGGCCAGAAAAATCACGAACAGCCCCAGGTTCAGCGTGTAGATGCTGGTGAAGAACACGCTGTTGTTGCTGAAGACGGGCTCGTCCTTGGCCAGCCGCTCCACCAGGTGCAGCGCCACGCACCCCAGCGCCAGCAAGCCGGGGCCCAGCAGCAAGCGCCGCAGCAGCGGCACAAAAGCCTGGCCATCGAGTGGCGACGGCTGGTACCGGTAATACAGAAAAACGCCCAGCACAAAAGCGGCCTGCGTCAGCTGCGTGGTCCATTCCGGCCAGTTGCCCAGCCACGGGCCCGCTCCCGAGTGGCTGAGCGCACTAAGCAGCAGCAGCACCCAGCTAAGCAGGCTAAAAGGCAACAGAAGCGAGAGTAAGCGTTTAGGCACAGACAAAAACCAGGAAAAACACAAGCGCACCAGCCCGCCGCGTCTTTACTGACGCTCAATCGGCATGCAAGATACAATCAGCCCTGCACAATTACCTTACCCGTTGCCGCATAAGCTCAACGGGCAACGCCAGCCGAAGCCGACGTTGCCCGTAAGTAGCCAAAGCGGGTTTTGGGCGCTTAGCGGCTCGAATAGTTCGGCGCTTCGCGGGTGATTTGCACGTCGTGCGGGTGCGACTCGCGCAGGCCGGCGCCGGTGATGCGCACGAACTGCGCCGCCTGCAGGGCTTCCATGTTGGCCGCGCCCACGTAGCCCATGCCGGCCCGCAGCCCGCCCGCCAGCTGGTAGATAACCTCCGACACGTTGCCTTTGAACGGCACGCGGCCCACGATGCCCTCGGGCACCAGCTTCTTCACGTCGTCTTCGGCGTCCTGGAAGTACCGGTCTTTGCTGCCGTCTTCCATGGCCTCCACCGAGCCCATGCCGCGGTACGACTTGTACTTGCGGCCTTCGTAGATAATCAGCTCGCCGGGGGCTTCCTGCGTGCCGGCCAGCAGCGAGCCCACCATCACGGCGGCGGCGCCCCCGGCCAGGGCCTTCACGATGTCGCCTGAGAACTTGATGCCGCCGTCGGCGACCAGCGTCACCCCGGTGCCTTCCAGCCCGCGGGCCGCTTCGAGCACGGCCGACAGCTGCGGCACGCCAATGCCGGCAATAATGCGGGTGGTGCAGATGGAGCCCGGCCCCACGCCCACCTTCACGCAGTCGGCGCCGGCATCGGCCAGGGCGCGGGCCCCGGCGGCCGTGGCCACGTTGCCGGCCATCACGTCCAGGCTCGGGTACGCGGCCTTGATGGCGCGCACGGCATCCATTACGCCCTTGGAGTGGCCGTGGGCAGTGTCGAGGCTGACAATGTCCACCCCGGCTTCGACCAGGGCAGCCACGCGCTGGAGCAGGTCGGGGGTAACGCCCACGGCGGCGCCGACGCGCAGGCGGCCTTTGCTGTCCTTGCTGGCGTGGGGCGCGCGGCGGCGCTTGCGGATGTCTTTGTACGTCATCAGGCCAGCGAGGCGGCCGTCGCTGTCCAGCAGCGGCAGCTTGTCGACTTTGCTGTCGGTGAGCAGCTGCTCGGCCGCGGCCTGGTCGATGCCCGCGGGGGCCGTCACGAGGCGGGCCAGCGGAATCATCACTGTGGTGACGGGCTGGCTCAAGTCGGTTTCGAAGCGCAAGTCCCGGTTCGTGAGGATGCCCTGCAGGCGCCGGTCGTCGGCGATGATGGGGATGCCGCCGATGCCGTGCTTGCGCATCAGCTGGCGGGCGTCGCCGAGCGTGGCGCTGGGCGCCAGGGTAAAGGGGTCCTGAATCAGGGCCGACTCGCTGCGTTTGACGCGGCGCACCTGCTCGGCCTGGGCCTTGATGGACATGTTCTTGTGAATGATGCCCAGCCCGCCTTCCTGGGCCAGGGCAATGGCCATGTCGGCCTCGGTCACGGTGTCCATGGCCGCCGAAATGAGCGGGGTGTGCAGCCGGATGTTGGGGGTGAGGCGGGTGCCGGTGTCGCAGTCTCGGGGCAGTACCTCGGAGTAGGCTGGCAGCAGCAGTACGTCGTCGTAGGTCAGCGCCTCGAAGGCAATTTTGGGGGTTGCGGAATCCGCCATAGCAAAAGGGGTTGGGAGTTGGGGCCTTTTGCCAGTCAAAGGTACGGCGGGAAATCGGGTTGGGCTTAAGGCTTGCGGTAGCAGGATTCCTTATTCCTGGCACCACGGAGCGATTAGCTTGCGGCATTTAGCAGGGCAAGCACAACAACCGCCGCTTTGCAAGCCCATTCTGAACCCGCTTCCAAACAATTTGCCACTGCCATCCGTCTTAGCGGCTACCATTTCATAGCCCGTTATTATGTCTGATTCCTCTTCAAAAACCTGGTTTATCACCGGCGCATCTTCCGGCTTTGGCGAAGCGCTGGCCACTTACGTCCTCGAGAAAGGCGACCGCGTGGTCGCTACTTTTCGCCAGCCCGAGCAAGCCCAGGAGTTTACGGCCCGGCAGGCGGGCCGCACCCTCGGCGTGGTGTGCGACGTGACCAACGAAGCCCAGGTGAAAACGGCCGTGGCCGAGGCCCTGGCCCAGTTCGGCCACCTCGACGTCATCGTAAACAATGCCGGCTACGGCTCTATGGGCAGCATCGAAGAAGTGCCTGCCGCCGAAGTGCAGCGGCAGTTCGACGTGAACGTGTTTGGCGCGCTGCACGTGCTGCGGGCCGTGCTGCCGCAGCTGCGCAAGCAGCGCTCGGGCCACGTGCTGAACATCACCAGCATCGGCGGCCTGAAAACTTTCCCCGGCGTGGGCATCTACAACGCCAGCAAGTTCGCCCTTGAAGCCATTGGCGAAAGCCTGAGCCAGCAGGTGGGCCCGTTGGGCATCAAGGTCACCAATATTGAGCCCAGCGGCTTCCGCACCAAGTGGGCGGGCGAGTCGGCCACCATCGCCGACACCAAAATCGACGATTACCAACCGACGGTGGGCGAGAACCTGCGTGGCATTCAGGGCTACAGCGGCAGCCAGCCCGGCGACCCCATGCGCGCCGCCAAGGCCATGTATGACGTGGTGCAACTCGAAAACCCGCCGCTGCACCTGCCCCTAGGCAAAGCCGCCGTGAAAGGCGCCCGCGAGAAGTTTGCCAGCATCAGCAAGGAGCTCGAGCAGTACGCCCAGGTGGGCGAAGCGGCCGATTTCCCGGCCGGCGAATAGCGGCGTCAGAACGACCAACTCCCCTCCTTACCAAGGAGGGGATGCTCAACTGCCAAGTTGAGCTGGGGTGGTTGAATCGTTGAACGATGGGCGAATAACTCGCGTCTAAATCGCCCCGAAATCGTTCAACGAATACAACCACCCCCGTTCTCGCCCTTGGCTCGAACATCCCCTCCTTGCTAAGGAGGGGAGTTTGTCGTTCTTGCATGCTTACTTCTGTGTTTTCTGCGTCCCATGCCCCTTCCTGCCAACGATTACGTCGCCACTTCCTGGGAAGACCTGCAAAAGCTGCTCTTCCAGGATACTTGGGATAGCGGCCTGGGGCGGTTCCGTTCGCCGTTTGTGTACCGGGGCAGCCGCTCGCGCCATTTTCAGCTCAATACCAGCCTGCAGCGCCTGGGCGGCAAGTACTACGAGCTGGAAAACCACTTGCTGCGCAACTTCCGCAAGTACGCCCACGACACCACCCAGACCATTCAGGCGGCCAGCACCTGGGACTGGCTGGCTCTGGCCCAACACCACGGCCTGCCCACCCGCCTGCTTGATTGGACCTACTCGCCCTATGTGGCCCTGCACTTCGCCACCGACGACCTTGAGGCCTACCACGAAGACGGCATCATCTGGGCCCTCAACTACGTGAAAGCTGCTGAGCACCTGCCCCCCAGCCTGCGCCAGGCCCTGCGCAAGGAGGGTTCCAATGTGTTTACCTCCGAACTGCTCCAGCCCCTGAGCAAAAACTTAAGCGAGCTGGAAGCCCTGCAGGAGACGCCCTACGTCATGTTTCTGGAGCCGCCCAGCCTCGATGCCCGCATTGTACACCAATACGCGCTGTTTTCGCTCATGAGCACGGCCCAGAGCGTGCTGCACGACTGGCTGACCGAACGCCCCGAACTGTATTTCCGCATCGTCATCCCCGCCAAACTCAAGTGGGAAGTGCGCGATAAACTCGACCAGGCCAATATCACGGAGCGGGTGCTGCTGCCCGGCCTCGGTGGGCTAAGCCGCTGGCTGCACCGCCACTATTCGCCCCGCGGCGGGCAGGATTCCGGGTTTATAGACGATAGCGAAATGCGCTGATTGAAAGGGGTATACAGAGAACGTCGTGCTGAAAAAAGAACGGTCATGCTGAGCTTGTCGAAGCATCTCTCCCGCAATACTAAAATCAATTAGTTGTGCGGGAGAGATGCTTCGACAAGCTCAGCATGACGTTCTTTTTATCACCAAGAACCTACCAACCCAGCCGCTTCTTCGTCAGCCGCGTTGGAATGTGCTCCATGGGCTTATCGGGCCAGGGGTGCTTGGGGTAGCGGCCTTTCAGGTCCTTGCGCACCTCAAAGTAGCCTTTCTCCCAGAAGCTGCGTAGGTCGCGCGTGACCTGCGCCGGCCGCCCACCGGGCGAAAGCAAGTGCAGGAGCAGCGGGACCCGCCCGCCGGCCACCGTGGGCGTTTCGGTCAGGCCAAACAGCTCTTGTAGCTTCACGGCTAGTACCGGTGCGATGGGGTCGCTGTAGTCGAGGGTGATGAGCGAGCCGCTGGGTACTTCCAGCGCGGCCGGGGCCAGACGGTCGAGGGTTTGGCGCTGGCTCCAGCCGCCGGGCAGGCGTGCCAGCAACGGCTCCGTGAGGTCGAGCCGCTGCACGTCGGCCAGGGTTTTGAGGCCCGTGAGGTGCGGGCCCAGCCATAGCGGGAGCTCCTGCGCCAGCGTTTCGTCGTCGCAGGCGGGCCACCGTTCCGTGTCAGCCGTTGTCTCGGAAGGGGGGAAATGCTGGCGCACAAACTCCAGCCGCTGCTGCAGCTGCCGGGCCTCCGCGGGCCAGCTCAATTTGCTCAGGCCGGCTTCCTGCAAATAGGCCAGCAGGGCGTGGCCCACCAGCGTGGGGTTGGGCTGGCCAATCACGGTTTCGGCGAGCAGCAGGGCGCTCAGCCGGCGCACGCGGCGGCCGGTCACGCGTTGGGTGGCGGGGTCGTAGCGCACCTCGTCGGTGGTGGTAATCTGGTCGGCGAAGGCCAGCTCCAGCTCGTCTCGGCCCAGCGGGGCCGCCAGCGTAGCCCGGGGCGCCGAGGCCGTGCCGGCCAGGTGAGCCACCGCGAAAAACTCCGCCTGCGGGTCCACGTCGGTGGTGTTTAGGCTCACGCGCTGGCCCGTGACGAGGCGCAGCCGGTCGTGGGTTTCGCGTTGGGCCAGGCGGTCGGGGTAGGCCAGGGCCGTGAGCAAGCCCACGGGTGATTGAGCGACAGAGCGACTGAGTAAAGGTTCTTTGCTGCCCATCCGGCCAGCGAGGTTGCGGGCCACGTCGCGCACGCGCTGCAGCGTGGCGTGGTGCAGGGCCAGCCCCGGCAGGGGCGGGCGCCCGCTTTCCAGCGCTTCGAGGCGCAGGCGCAAGTCGGGCGGCGCGGGGCGCGTATCGCTGGGGCTGGCCCAGCGCAGCAAGTCGCGCTCCGCCAGTAATGCGGCCAGCGCCCCCGCGGCGGCCCCGTGGCCCAATTCCTGCCCGCGCACTACCAAATGGCCCAACCGTGGCGGCAGGCCCAGTGCTGCCAGCTGCCGGCCGTGGGAGGTGGGCTTGGTTTTTAATTTCAATGAAGAATGAGGAATGAGGAATGAGGAATTGAACTGGTTCGCCCCCAATTCCTCATTATTCATTCTTAATTCTTCATTCCTAATTCCCAATTCTTCATTCTCCAACGCGCCCAGGCGCAGCAGCAGGTCTTTGGCTTGGGCAAAGGCGGCGGCTGGCGGCACATCCAGCCAGCGCAGGCTGGTGGGCTCGGCCGCGCCCCACAGGGCCAACTCGAGTACCAGGCTGCTTAGGTCGGCGGTGTGGATTTCGGGCGGGCGGTGGGCCGGGAGGTTGTGGTGTTCAGCTTCGGTCCAGAGGCGGTAGCAGGTGCCGGGGGCCAGGCGGCCGGCGCGGCCCCGGCGCTGGTCGGCGGCGGCGCGGGCCACGGGCACAGTCTCGAGGGTGGTGAAGCCGGTGCGCGGCACAAAGCGCGGCACCCGGGCAAAACCCCCGTCAATCACCACCCGCACGCCTTCAATGGTCAGGCTGGTTTCGGCAATGCTGGTGGCCAGGATGACCTTGCGGCGCCCCGCGCGGGCCGGGCGCAGCGCGGCGTCCTGGGTTTCGAGGGGCAGCTCGCCGTGCAGCAGGTGCAGGTCCACGGTATCAGCCAGGGCATCGGCCAGCTTGCGAGCACTACGCTGCAAGTCGCCCACGCCCGGCAGAAACACCAGGATGTCGCCTTCGGGGTGGGCGTGCAGGGCGGCGCGCACCTGAGCGGGCACCAGCTCGGCCAGCCGCTCGTTGGGCTTGTTGGGCAGCGCCGAGGCCCGGCGCGGGTCGAGGTAATGGGTATCTATCGGAAACAAAAAACCGGCCGATGACACCACCGGCGCGGGCAGCCACTGGCCCAGCCGCTGCGCCTCCAGCGTGGCGCTCATGATTAAAATCCGCAGCTCCGGCCGCAGCACAGCCTGGGCATCCAGCGCCAGCGCCAGCCCCAAATCGGCGTTCAGGCTGCGCTCGTGGAATTCATCAAACACCACGGCTGCCACGCCCTCCAGGGCCGGGTCGTCCTGAATCATGCGCGTCAGAATGCCTTCGGTGATGACCTCGACGCGGGTTTCCTTGGAAACTTTGCTATCGAGCCGCACGCGGTAGCCGATGGTGCGGCCCACGGGCTCGCCCAGCAGTTGGGCCAGGCGGGCCGCCGCGCCGCGCACCGCCAACTGCCGGGGCTCAAGCACCAGAATTTTATCCTGCGGCCTGCGCCAGGGCGCGGCCAGCAGCTCCAGCGGCACCACGGTGGTTTTGCCGGCGCCGGGCGGCGCTTCCAGCACCACCCGGCTGTGCGCGGCCAGGGCGGCGCGCAGGGCAGGCAGCGCCGCAAGGATGGGCAAGTCGGGCAGTGGCGGCAGGCTAAAGGCAGGGTTCACCCGTCAAAATTACACCCGCTGCATCGGCCACAGCTCCACGCTCACGGGGCCGCCGGCGTGCACGAGGGGGCTGCCGGTGGGGGTGGGCAGGCCGAGGCTCTCCACCAGCGTCGACTCGTAGTGCAGCACCTGGGCCGCGCGCAGGGGCCACGGCCCGTGGGCCACCCGGCCGCGGTAGAGCTTGGTACGGGCCTGGTTGCTGGTGTAGAGGCAGTAGCGCTCTGTGAGGAAAAAGGCCAGCGAGCCGGGCTCGGCGGGCGGCAGCGGGGCGCCGAGGGTCCAGGTGGCGCGGAAGTGCGCGGGGGCCATGCCCGTGTGCGTGCGTTCGGCTTTGAACTGCCGCAGCTGGGCGCTGGGGCTGTCCATGCGCATGGTGGCGCGCAGGTAGGGCAGGTTGAAAAACGTGCGCGCCAGCCACACGGCCAGGGCATTGGTGGCGTCCAGCGAAAAGAACCACACGCCCGGCACGCCGTCGAGGTGCACGTAGGTGCGCACGTTCAGCTCCAAAAATTCGCTCGTGCCTGGTACCGGTGGGCTGATGCGGGTGCGCACTTTCGACATCCGAAACGGTACCACGGCCAGCCACGCCATGCCGTCGTAGGTGTCGAGCTTGAGCCGCGGGGGCAGGTGCGGCGCCAGCAGCGCCACCGGCACCGGCCAGTGCATAAAAAGCAGGTCGCTCCACTCTTGCCGCAGGAGCGGGACCTCCGGCGGCCGCTCGCGCAGGGCCAAACGGCTAGCCAGGGTGGGGGCAGTAGGGTCGGGTAGAATGATGGCCGGCAGCGGGAAATCGGACATGGCTTGGAGGGTAGGCGTCAACTACAACAACTTCCAGCCCCAAACGATTGCGCCCGCGTTTGGATACGTGTCGCCATTTAATAGCTCAACTCAACCCTTGTCAGCCAACGCACGCAGCCCAGGGCGGTTTCCTCTTCCGTGTCTCACGCTGTAGAGACCCGACACTTGGCTACGCTGAGCTGCGGTTCGTGTCTCGTCGTTGAGCGATGATGGTTGAACGAAATCCGAAGGGCCCTAATGCCCAGACGCGAAGTGTCGCGTCTCTACATCGTGCCGGACAAGGATCTAACCCTTGCGCTAGTAGCGCGGAAAATCCGGGTCGACCCGGGCGGCCCAGCCGGCCACGCCGCCGCGCAGGTTGAGCAGGTTGGTGCGGCCCAGGCGGTGCTGCAGGTAGCCCAGGGCCTGGGCCGAGCGCACGCCGTGGTGGCAAATGAGCACCACAGGCCCTTCGGTGCGGATTTCGGGGGCCCGGCGCGGCACCTCGCCCAGGGGGAGCAGCAGGCTGCCGGGCAGGTGGCAGTATTCGTATTCCTCGGGCTCGCGCACGTCCACCAGCTGGAAGTCGTCGCCGGCCTGGAGGCGGCGGTGGAGGTCTTCGGGGCTGATTTCTAACGAGGCGTGGTCCATGGCTTGGCGGTATGGGGTGCAAAAGTAGGTTCTAGGGCCCTACCTTGCCGCTTCTTCCGTTTTGCTTGTGCTGGCCATCCTTCTCAGTTTTGATTTTCTGACCGCCGCCCGGGCCGCCGTCCAGACGGCCGACCCGCTGGAAGTGGCCGGGGTGGTAACGGGTGTGGCCTGCGTATGGCTGGCGGCCCGCAACTCCATCTGGAATTTCCCCATTGGCATCCTCAACGGGGGGATTTATTTGGTGGTGTTCAAGCAGGCCCGGCTGTATTCGGATGCGGGCTTGCAATTGGCCTTCGTTGCGCTGCTGGTGTACGGCTGGGTGAAGTGGCTGCGAAAGCCGGCCCGGGCCGATGCGTCCACCGCGCCTGCCTTGCCCATCACGCACACGCCCCGCCGCGTGGCCGCGTGGCTCACCGCCGCGGGTCTGCTCTACGCGCTGGGGGCGGGCTTTTTATTCAGCCGCCACACCAATGCCGCCCTTCCCTATTGGGACAGCACCACCACAGCCATCAGCCTGGCGGCCCAAACGCTGCTTTCGCGCCGCAACATCGAAAACTGGCTGCTGTGGGTGGCCGTCGACGTGGCCTACGTGGGCATGTACTGGCACCGCGAGCTTTACCTGACCAGCGCGCTTTATGCCGTCTTTCTGGTGTTGGCCGCCTATGGCTACTGGCAGTGGCGGCGCGAGCTCAAGGCGCAGGAAGCCCTGGTAGCGCCAGTCCTGGCTGATGCCAAGTAACGAGAGTTGCCGCCCGGCCATTAAGCTTGTCGTCCTGATGCCCACTGGGCCGTTGCCGCAGTAGTGCCCCGTTACGGGTTCTTTTACAGAGAGAATTGAAGCGGTAATGGCAGTGTAATCGTCGAAGAATGCCAACTTTGTGGGCCTGCTAGAATATTCTGTTGGGAGGCACGTTTGTTATCTGGTTCGAAATCTGATAATAATTCCCGGGCCAGTTCGGCTCAATTTTCCCTTTCCACACGTTGCTGCGCGTTTCTCTTACTGGCCCGGAATCTACCGGCAAATCCACGCTGGCGGCTCGATTGGCCGCGCACTACGGCACGGCGTATGCGCCGGAGTTTGCCCGCGAATACCTGGCGGCTTCGGGCCCGCACTATACCCCGGCCGACCTGGAAGAAATAGCCCGGGGCCAACTGGCCGCCGAGGCGACGGCCGAGGCGCAGGCCCGGCGCGTGGTGTTCCACGACACCGACTTGCTGGTGATTAAAATCTGGGCCGAGCACGCCTTTGGCAGCTGCCCTGATTGGATATTGAGCCGAATGCACGAAGCCCAATACGACCTGGTGCTGCTTATGGGCATCGATGTGCCCTGGCAGCCCGACCCGTTGCGCGAGCACCCGCATTTGCGCCAGCAGTTCTACGACCTCTACCACCGGGAATTGCGGGAGCGGATGGCCAACTTTGCCGAGATATCCGGCGATGAGGACCGCCGCTTTGCCCATGCCTGCTTTTTGGTAGACGAACTGCTGCGCGGCGCGGCTCCGTCGCCCGCCTTACCCATAAAAAAAGATGCCTGATTCCCCTGCGCACTACACCCTTGCCACCCCCGGCTGCCGCGCCACGTTTGCGGCCCACGGCGCCGAGCTCACCAGCCTTGTGACCTTGGCCGACGGCCTCGAGTACGTGTGGCCCGCCGACCCGGCCGTGTGGGCCCGCCACGCGCCGGTGCTGTTTCCGCTGGTGGGGCGCCTGCCCGGCGATACGTACCGGCACGAGGGGCAGGAGTACAAACTGCCCCAGCACGGCTTTGCCCGCGACCAGGAGTTCAGGGTGCTGCGGCATTCGGCCACCGAGCTGGTGTTTCAATTGCAGCACGACGAGCGCACGCGCGCCATTTTCCCCTTCGCCTTCGAGCTCACCATTACCTACACGCTGCGCAACACCCTGCTCACCGTGCGCTGGGACGTGCGCAATCCGGCCACCGACCAGCCCCTGCTGTTCAGCATTGGGGCGCATCCGGCGGTGCGCTGCCCACTGCTGCCAAGCGAAAGCTTCGAAGATTATTTCTTTGCCTTTGACCACCCCGTGACGCTGGAGCGCCACCTGCTGCAAGGCGGCCTGCTAACCGGCCAAACGGCCCCCGTGCTCACCAATGCCCGGGAGCTGCCGCTTACCTACGAGCTGTTCTCGGACGACGCGCTGGTCTTCAAGCACTACGACTTCACGCGCCTCACGCTCCGCTCGCGCAAGTCCACGCATTTTGTGCGGTTTCAGTTTGAGGGCTTTCCCTACCTCGGCCTCTGGACCAAAGGGCCCGGCGCGGGCTTCGTGTGCGTGGAGCCGTGGCACGGGGTGGCCAGCCCCACGGGCGAGCCGGGCGAGCTAGGCGAAAAAGAAGGCATTCTGACGCTGGAGCCGGGCCAGGTGTTCTCGGCCACCTACACCATGGAAGTAGGCTAGGGCCGGGGATAATGATGAGTGGGTAATGACTAATAATAAGACTTTGTATATATAATTTTCATGGTTGAGACCTTACGGCCCAGTGCGCAAGCCTTGCTGCTTGGGCCGGCAGGGGAGGTCAGACGCCGATGCGCCGCTTGTTGTAATCGGGCTCCCAGTCGTTAATGGGCCGGGAGATGCCGGGGGGCAGGTCCAGGTCGGGCAGGCCCGGGTCGTGCGGTTCGCCGCCGTCGTCGTCGCCGTCGGACGGCGGGGGCGGGGGCATGGCGCGGCGCCGGCGCGGAATCACCAGCACGAACAGGAAAAAGGCGCAAAAGGCCACGGCGTAGACAAGACTGAACATGGCTAAAACAGCTGATGCGGTGCGAACCTTACAACGCAGGTCGTCGGCACGGCGTTTCACCGGCCGACGTCCCTAAATTAACTCAATTTCAGCAAATCTTCACCACCGGTTCGTCCCAAAAACTGCAAAAAAGGCCTTGCTCGCGCCGAAATAAGGTCCCGACCCCGCTGGCCGCTTTGGCAAGGCCAAAAAGCTACACGCCCGCGCCCCCGGCAAGGCTCCTTGCTGCGGACAGCCGAGCTTAATTTTAATCAATCAAATGATTAGCCGCACGCCGCCCAATTCCGAAATCTGGTAAGGAAACCGGTCGCCGGGTGAGCCGATGAACATAAAGTTTTTGGGGATGCTCCATTTCTTCGAGAGCTCCTCAATCAGGTCGGGCCCAAAGTGGCCTTCCATGGTCACCAAGTCCACCTCAATCTCTTCGTAGGCCCGGTCCAGCACCCGGATGTCGTTCAGCAGTTCTTCGGGGTACTTTTCGCCCTTGTTGAGCAAGGTCACGATTTTGAGGCGGTTGGTGAATTCGTTTTCCACCACGTAGGCCATCACCTTGTTGAGGTTGACGACGTTGTCGTCCTGGGCGAAAAACACAAACTCCTGCTGCGTGAGCTCCCTCAGCTGCTGCCGCACCTTGAGGCGCACGAGCCGCGCCGTGCGGGGCAAGTGCTGCGACAGCGACTCCACGGCCGAGAGCACCAGATTCAGAATCGCAATGCGGTTGAGCATGATGGACACCAGGGCCATGGTGGGCAGAAAGTACTGCAGGAACACAACCAGGTACTCCGGGTGAATCTTGACGTTACCGTACAAAGCCAGCAGCACGCCGGCCATGGCCAGCGTCACGGTGGGAATGCCGGCGTACACGGGCCGGGGCAGCCTGGGCCGCTTGCCCTTGAGCAGGAAGTTGCCCAGGGCAAAGAAGGCCATCACCGACAAAAACGAGATGGTGTACACGCCCGCCAGCGGCCCCAGCTGCCCGTTGGTGATGAGCAGCACCGACACGCACAGCAGAAAAAAGGTGAGGAGGATGAAGTAGTTGCTGCCGCGCTTGTTTTCCTTCAGAAAAAACTGGGGCAGGATGCGGTCCAGGGTCATGCGCTTCATCAGCCCGCTCACGCCTACGAAGGAGGTGAGCACGGCGCCGCTGAGCACGGCCACGGCATTTACCGAGATGGCCATGCCCAGCCACGGCCCGCCCGCGACGGTGCCCAGGTACGAGAGCAGGGTTTCGGCGTGCCGGCCCACTTCGGCCAGCGGCACCACCGCAATGGCCAGAAACGCCAGCAGCGGGTTGAACACCGTGACCACCACCCACATGTTGCGCAGCGTTTTCTGGAACACGCCCCGGGCCTGCTCCTCCACAAAATTGGCCGAGCTCTCGAACCCCGAAATGCCCAGCATGGCCGCGCTAAACCCAAAAAACAGCGCATTGACAATGCTGCCGCCCTTCACCGGCACGTGGAAGTTGAGCGACAGGTTGGGCATGCCGTGCATGGCCAGGTACCAGACGGTCACGCCCACGAGCAGCGTCAGCGAGGCCAGGTGGGTGATGAAAATGATAACCGCTACCAGGGCCGACTCCGACATGCCCAGCAGCGTGAGCAGCAAAAACAGCCCCAGCAGCCCCATGGTGGCCCAGATGATGGGCAGCCCGTGCCACAGCGTGTGCAGGTAGTGCATGGCCTCGTTGGCCGAGAGCACGGCCGTGGCCATGTACGACAGGATGGTGAGGCAGGCGGCCAGCGCGGCGTTGCGCTTGCTGGTGGTGTTCAGCAGCACGTTGTAGGCACCGCCGTTTAGGGGCAGGGCGCCCACCACCTCGCCGTAGATTTTGCGAAACAGGAACAGAATGGCGCCCACCAGCAGCAGCGCCAGCCAGGCGTACTGCCCGGCATAGGAGATGGCCAGCGCCGACACGTACAGGCAGGAGGAGGAAATGTCGTTGCCGCAAATGGCGGTGGCCTCTAGCTCGTTTAGTTTCTTTTCGTGACTCATGAGTAGCCCAGGGAAAGGCGGGTGGAAAGGAAATGCGGGCTTTACGGCCAAGCCGCAGGGTTTGGGGCAGTAAGTAGGGTAATTATTCGCAAGCATGGGTATACTTAAGTGCCTAACCGCGGCCGTAGCCGGGGCCGGGGCCAAACAGCCCCCCGTGCTGCCTGTTATCTTTACGCGCATCTCCCACCTCACCACCCCCGCCATGTCTTCCCAAGCCGACGTCCTCTCCCCGGAGTCCAAAGCCCACTCTGCCCAGAAAGGCAGCACCAACGCCAACGGGTTTACCGATTATTTCGACCTCGACGGCCTGCTCACCGAAGAGCACCTGCTCATTCGCCAGAGCATCCGCGACTTCGTGAAAAAGGAGATTTCGCCCAACATCGAGCAGTGGGCGCAGGACGCGCACTTCCCCAGCGAAATCGTAAAAAAGTTTGGCGACGTCGGCGCGTTCGGCCCCACCATTCCGCAGGAGTACGGCGGCGGCGGGCTCGACTACATCAGCTACGGCCTGATTATGCAGGAAATTGAGCGCGGCGACTCCGGCATGCGCTCCACGGCCTCGGTGCAGGGCTCGCTGGTGATGTTCCCTATCTACCAGTACGGCTCGGAGGAGCAGCGCAAGAAGTTCTTGCCCAAGCTGGCCAGCGGCGAGTGGTTGGGCTGTTTCGGCCTCACCGAGCCCGACCACGGCTCGAACCCCGGCGGCATGACCACCAAAATCGAGGACAAAGGCGACCACTACCTGCTCAACGGCGCCAAGCTCTGGATTTCGAACTCGCCCGAGTGCCAAGTGGCCGTGGTGTGGGCCAAAAACGAAGCCGGCCGCATCAAGGGCGTGATTGTGGAGCGCGGCATGGAAGGCTTCAGCACGCCCGAAATCCACAACAAGTGGAGCCTGCGTGCCAGCATCACCGGCGAGCTGGTGTTTGAAGACGTGAAGATTCCCAAAGAGAACATCCTGCCCAACATCGAAGGCCTGCGCGGCCCGCTCTCCTGCCTCGATTCGGCCCGCTTCGGCATTGCCTGGGGCGCCATCGGCGCGGCCATCGACTGCTACGAGTCGGCCCTGAAGTACTCGCTGCAGCGCGAGCAGTTCGGCCAGCCCATCGGCGGCTTCCAGCTTCAGCAGAAGAAACTGGCCGAGATGATTACCGAAATCACCAAGGCCCAGCTCATGGCCTGGCGCCTGGGCGTGCTCAAAAACGAAGGCAAGGCCACCAGCGCCCAAATCTCCATGGCCAAGCGCAACTCCGTGGACATGGCCCTGCACGTGGCCCGCGAAGCCCGCCAAATTCACGGCGGCATGGGCATCACGGGCGAGTACCCCATCATGCGCCACATGATGAACCTGGAATCGGTGATTACCTACGAAGGCACCCACGACATTCACCTGCTCATCACCGGGGCAGATATTACCGGCATCCAGGCGTTTAAATAGCCGATTTATCGTCAGTAAAAAGGCTGTTCTGGAAGCAGAGCAGCCTTTTTCATTGCCATTTTAAATGAAGCGGAGTAGCTGGTTTCTGTTCGTGCTTTTTCTCGGGCTGAGCTCGTGCCGGGCCCAGCATGTTACCGAAAAGCTGACCTATCAGCTGGCCGAATCAATCCTGCTGGAGATGCGGCCGCCCTTCGTGTATGCGAAGCTCGGCCCTGATGGCAAGTACCATCGGCAAGCCGCCGTAGCTACCGATTCACCAACTGTGCGACTGCTCTTGCTTGACCATTCGTATTCATCCGACGATGATTACAAATTCGTGTTGGCCGGTAAGGGAAGCTATGAGCATACGCAACTCCTGAAGTATTTCTCCCCCTCGGATTTAGCTTATATGCGTCGGCAATTGACGGCGAGTAAGCTATTCAAATTCGAACAAGCTAAAATTTGGCAACCTTGGGTCAGAGTGATTCCGCTGGATACCGTAATAGCCATAAATAAAAGATTAGGCTGGCGGGCACGCATTCTGGCGCGCGATTCACTATTGCAACGCTACGGAAGTGAAAGAGCCTTCTCTCTCTCGGGTATTTTATTCTCAAAGGACCACAAACGAGCGCTGGTAAACATTAGCGATGATGGTTGGGTAACCTGCGTGTACACCAAGGTAGGAACCGCTTGGCGTGAAGGTGAACTCCTTTATCTGGTCGAATATTAGCCGCGCAGCCAACATGCATTAGCAGTTCTCCGCTTGTCATCTTGAGCTGAAGCCTAACGAAAAGCCGACCTTCAATGAGGGTCGGCTTTTTGATTTTAGGGAAGTTTTTCCTGTCATCGCAAGAGCCAGTTAACCCGTTGGCTCGCAGATTCTATGAGCCCACCTGCAGCTCAGTTACATATACTCAATGGACCTTTTTTGCTACTGCTATGTGTGTTTGGTTCAATTTCATATGGTATTATCATTATTTTCGAGTGATTATTAGTCTCACCTTATTCTGCTCGACTATATGCGTAAACTCTACCAAAGCTTCCTGCTGCCACTGATATTTTCCAGTTATTTAGTGTCGGCCCAGGCACCTGCTGGCCCCACGGCCGTGCTACACTCGCCTTACTACCATGCCTACCAGCCCAAGGGCATTCCGGGCACGACGGCCCGCATTGGCGTGCTGCCCACGCGGCTGCAGCACATCGCGGCCCGGTACATCGTGGGCAAGACGCGGGCGCAGGTGTTGCTCGATTCCATCAGCGGGTTCCTGAGCCGGCAGCCGGGCATGCTGGCCGTGGCGCTGCCTACCGAAGCCAAGCCCAACAACCTGCCCGACGTATTCTTTGGCACCCGTGCCCAGGAGCTGCCCGGCACTCTGCCCGGCTACGTTCAAAACCTGAAGTGCTCCAGCGCCAGCTACAACTGCGTGCAGCTGGCCGGTTGGGCTGGCCAGGGACCTACCCGCAAAGCCCTGGTGGAGCTGATGGCCACCCAAAAACTCGACTACCTGCTCGTGCCCATGGTACGCGAAGCCAGCCTGCACCTATCCCGGAAGAAAGAGGGTTCAAGCCTTTCGGCCACTGGCTCGGGTGTGCCCACCGATTATTATCTGGACCAGGGCTCGGGCCACGTAGCGCCGTTCAAACGCCTGGAAGACCTGACTGGCACCGTGGGTATGCTCGTGCTCACCGCCGCGCTGCTGGATGCCCAAGGCAACCTGGTAATGGTAGGGGCGGAGGGCCTGAAAAGCCTCGGCGATGGCCTCCCGCCCAAGCGCCTGGTGGTAAACGAGCCCTGCCTGGCCCTTGCTCCCGATTACGATGCTCTGCTGCTCCCGCTCCTGCGCGACGACCTGCCCACCCCGCGCCCGGCGTGGCAGGAAGCCACCGAGCAGCTGGCCCTGCGCCTCACCGGCCGCCGCCCTGCGCAGGCAGATTCGCCGTACCAGCTGCTGAATCCGGCCGCGGCGGTGGCCCAACACTAGGCGTAAGTACCGGGCATGGCGTTACTTTGCTAGCTCACTGCTCTCTTATGCCAGACGCCGCTTCCTCTTCCGCCGAACCCCTCGTGCTGCTCGAATGCCTCGTGGCCGGCACCTCGCACCGCGACAACCTCGTGCAATACGAGCCCGGCCTGACCGTGGGCCAGCCCCTGCTGCTCAGCCGCGAGCCCGCCAACAAGTACGACGACTGGGCCGTGCAGGTGCACACCGCACCCGCCACCGACCCCGCCAACGTGTGGCTGGGCTACCTGCCCGAAGGCCGCAACGAAACCGTGGCGCGCCTGCTCGACGCGGGCAAAAACCTCACGGCCCGGCTCAACCACAAATCCTGGGAATCGGACTGGCTACACCTCGACATTGAAGTGCTGCTGCACGAGTAGCCTGCATCTCGCTGGCACCTCTTCTCATGCTAAAGCCACTTGTCATGCAGAGCGCAGCGAAGCATCTTATCACCGCTGCACGTTTCATCCGAACGTGAGAAGATGCGTCGCAGGCTCAGCATGACAAACGATTAAGACAAGGATAAAGGGAAGTATCTGCGAGCCACTTTGCTGTTCTCTACACAACAGCAGCAAAAAGCATTTTTTTGAATGGTAAAGGAGCTTTTTTGCCAGCGGTGCGGTTTCTCATCTGGTTAGCAAGCTGCAACCAATAATTTTAGTAAATATCATTATGCGCGAAGCCTATCTCACGGGCGGCACCGATAATTTGGATGCCACCGACAAGGATATTGACAAGGCCCTGCGGCCGCTGTCGTTCGGTGACTTTACGGGCCAGGAAAAGATTCTGGAAAACCTGAAGGTATTCGTGGCTGCCGCCAAGCAGCGCGGCGATGCCCTCGACCACGTGCTGCTGCACGGCCCTCCTGGCCTGGGCAAAACCACGCTCTCGCACATCATTGCCAACGAGTTGGGCTCGGGCATTAAGATGACCTCGGGCCCGGTGCTGGACAAGCCGAGCGACCTAGCTGGCCTGCTTACTAACCTGGAGCCGCACGACGTGCTGTTTATCGATGAGATTCACCGGCTCAACCCCGTGGTGGAAGAGTACCTGTACTCGGCCATGGAGGACTACCGCATCGACATCATGCTCGACTCGGGCCCGAATGCCCGCTCGGTGCAGATTTCGCTGTCGCCCTTCACGCTGGTGGGGGCCACCACCCGCTCGGGCATGCTCACGGCGCCGCTGCGGGCTCGTTTCGGCATTTCGGCCCGTTTGGAATACTACGATTCGAAGCTGCTCACCACCATTGTGCTGCGCTCGGCCGAGATTCTGGGCACGCCCATCCACGAGGACGCGGCTTTCGAAATTGCCCGCCGCTCGCGCGGTACCCCGCGCATAGCCAACAACCTGCTGCGCCGCACCCGAGACTTCGCCCAGATTAAAGGCGACGGCACCATCACGGTGGAAATAGCTCAATTTGCCCTCAACGCCCTCGACGTAGACGCCCGCGGCCTCGACGACATGGACAAGCGCATCCTGACCACCATCATCGACAAGTTCAAGGGCGGCCCGGTGGGCATCAGCACCATCGCCACGGCCTGCGGCGAGGAAGGCGAAACCATCGAGGAAGTGTACGAGCCGTTCCTCATTCAGGAAGGCTACATCAAGCGCACTTCGCGCGGCCGCGAAGCCACGGAGGCGGCTTACCAGCACCTGGGCCGCCTGTTGCCCAACCACCTGCGCGGCAACAACGGCGCCAGCCTGTTTGATGAGGTTACGCAGTAATTCTTTGTAGCGCGGACTTTTCGTCCGCGCATAGGTGAGGCAGGCGCGGACTAAAAGTCCGCGCTACACCGGAACGCGCCGCCCCCAGCGGCGCGTTTCTTGTTTCTTCGCATTTCCAACACCCTTTGCCCATGCTTCCTCAGTCCGAATGGGCCCCCTTCATCAAGCGCCGCGCGGCGGAGCTGGGCTTCATGGCCTGCGGTATTTCTAAGGCCGAGTTTCTGGAGGAAGAAGCCCCGCGCCTGGAAACCTGGCTCACCAAGCGGATGAACGGCAAGATGGGCTACATGGAAAACCACTTCGATAAGCGCCTCGACCCGCGGTTGCTCGTGGATGGCGCTAAATCGGTGATTTCGCTGCTGCTTAACTACTACCCCGCGCCCGAGGACCAGCAGCCCGACGAAACGCTTAAAATCAGTAAGTACGCCTACGGCCGTGACTACCACTTCGTCATCAAAGACAAGCTGAAGACGCTGCTGGCCGACATGGAAGCCGAAATCGGCGCCATCGGCGGGCGGTGCTTCGTCGATTCGGCGCCGGTGCTCGACAAGGCCTGGGCTAAAAAAAGCGGCCTGGGCTGGGTGGGCAAAAACTCCAACCTAATAACCCCCGGCACCGGCTCGTTCTACTTCATTGCCGAGCTGATAGTGGACGTGGAGCTGCCTGCCGACGGCCCCATCCGGGACTACTGCGGCACCTGCACCAAATGCCTCGACGCTTGCCCCACCCAAGCCATTACCGAGCCCTACGTGGTAGACGGCAGCAAGTGCATCAGCTACTTCACCATTGAGCTGAAGGACCAGATACCGACGGAAGTGGCCGGGCAGTTCGGCAACTGGGTGTTCGGCTGCGACATCTGCCAGGACGTGTGTCCCTGGAACCGATTTTCGAAGCCGCACCAAGAGCCGCAGTTCAACCCCGCACCCGGCCTCAAAGACCTGACGCCCGGCGACTGGCGCGAAATCACCCACGAATTATTCACGGAGCTGTTCCGCCAGTCGGCCGTGAAGCGCACGGGCTACGAAGGGCTAAAACGCAATATTAAGTTTGTGGTCGATGGTGAGTAGCCACCAGCAGGCCCTCCGCAGTCGCTTTCCAAGGACTGCCGATACCCACGCTACCCCACTACGGGCTGATTACCCCAGGCCGACCTGCAAAGTGTTTTGGTCGAGGCTGCCGAAAACGCGCTTGAGCACCTTGCGGTAGATTCTGGCGAACTGCTGGTAGCACCAGCTGCGAAAATCGGGTACTTCCGTGGGCACGAGCATCTTGAGGGCCTTGCGGAGTTCTTTTTCAAAAAGTGCCTTGTTGAAGCTTACTTTCAGCAGAATCATTTTCACGTAATCTAGCATAGGAACAGGAGTACGAGTGAAGAATAAAGACGACTAAATAAGGCGCCAAGTTCTACGGAAGAGCTTGGCTGCCAACTAGTATAAAGATACGAAAAGGAAGTGAGTCCGCGCAAAGTCTAAAGCCTTTTTTACGCTGTCTGCGGGGGGCATACGCAAAAGGAGCGGCCTGGGCCGCTCCTTTGCACATTAAAGCCAAAAATTTGTGTTCGCCTAGCTAAAGAGGTTAAGCAGGGCCGTGGCCTGGGCCGTGGGCAGCGGCTCGTCAAACGCCGAGGCGTAAGCTCCGGCTTGTACGGCGATGCTGCCGGTGAGGAGGCTGGCAAACGGCACTACGTTGGCTCCGGTCACCACTTGCTTTTCGTTGGTCTCGAAGCTGTAGATGGATACGGGCGCGGCACTGCCGCCCGCGGGGCTGGGCACGAGCACGGCGGGAGTGGGCGGCGTATCGGCCGCGCTGGGCCAGTTTTTTACCACGGCCCCACTCTGGGTGTTGCGGCGCAGCGTGCGGATATGCGAGGCATGCCGGGCTTCTACCGATTGCATGCGGAGCACCACATCGAGCAGCAGCCGGTCGCTCCTGAAGGTGACCATTTGGCCCAGGTAAATGCTGGCACTGGCGTCTTCGAGCTGCTGAGCCAGTTGCAGGAAGGCGTTGTAGTCGGTCATCACGTTCGGAAACAGCGTGGGGTTGCCGGCGTTGTTCTTGCGGCCGCTGAAGTCGAAGGCGGGCGTGGCGGGCGGTGTGAGGCCGCCCGACGTTAGGGAGGTGCGCAGAAACCGGGCGTGGTTCTGCTGCTGGGCCAGGATGCGCTCGAAGTCGGGGCGCACGGCTGCCTGCGCGGCGTTGGAAAGCACGGCGCCCGCGGCCAGGGCCTGGGTGTAGAACGCGGCCAGCAGCTCTTCGAGCTTGAGCAGCAGCAGGGTGCTGTCGAGGGAAGCGTCGGTGGGCGCGGCTTGGGCCGGCAGCGCCAGGGCTAGGGGCAAAGCCACCGCGGCAGCCTTGGCACCGGCCTGGCCCAACTGGCGCAGCAAGTGGCGGCGCGGGGCCGCAGCCGGAGAAGCATCGACGGCGCTAAGCTGGTCGAGAAAAGAGAGAAGGTTCATGCGGGAACGGGCAAAAAAGAGCGGCCGGCCTAAGCCGTGGGCAGCGAATCGGTGGATACCACGATGGGCAGGAAAAAAGCTTTGGCCTCGGCCACTACTTGCACGGGCGACTTGGCCAGGCTCACGCTCTGCAGGGCGCCGGTGCTTATCACCACGTCGTCGCCGGCAAATGAGCCCGGCGTCCGCAGGTCGCGGACCAGGGCGGCGTGCCGGGCCTCCACCGAGACCACCTTGGCCAGCAAACTCACGGTGGTAATGGTTTTGAGCAGCCGCAGCGCGCCGGTATAAGCCGCTACGCCGAGGTCTTCGAGCTGCTGGGCGCCGGCCAGCACCCCGGCCCGGGTGGTGAGGGTGAGGGACGAAAAGTCAAAAACCAGCGGCTTGGAAAACGCGGCGTCGAAGGCATCGGTGCCCAGGACGTAGCGCAGGGTTTCGCGGTGCACCAGCTCGTGGTCGCGCAGGTCGTCGAAGATGGCCTTTTCGCCCGTGCGCAAATCAGCCGGTGGCGCATCCACCACTTTCTGGTAAAAGGCGGTTTTGAGCTGCTCCAGCAAGTAGAGGTAGTTGAGCAGGCCAGTGTCCGCGCTGCCCAGGGTAAGCAGGTTGGGGTTGACGGGGACTGGGGTGGGCGTGTCGGTGGAGCAGCCGGCCAGTACTAGCGAGGCCGCGGCCGCCGAGGCGCCCGCTACCCGTAAAAAAGTGCGACGATGCAGGGCCCCGGGCTGGGGAAAATACGAATCAGACATAAGAAAAGAACCGGTGGATGCCCAAGCGCACCCGGCCGCTATCGACAAAGATACTCGCCGAGCCGCAGGGGTGGCATGCCCGCCAAAAAAGCTTGCGGCATCACTGAATTCGGCGGGCTGAAACAAAATGCAAAAGCCGGCCCCGCGTGAGCAGGACCGGCTTTTAAGCGGTGGTCTGGTTATGAGGGTTAGCCCACCAGGCCCCCGGCGCGGCTCATATCGAGCACTTCGGCAGGAGTGAGGGGCTCGTCAAACGAGGCAGCCACGTCGACGGCCGAGTAAGGCGTGCCGAGTGCCGTGGTCAGGTTGAAACCAGCCTGGGTCACGTTGCTCTCCGGGATGGCGCCGGTGTACGCGGCGTTGCTCGAAACGTCTTCGCCGGTGGTAACCCATGGGTTTTTACCGCGCATGTAGCGAATGTGCGACGCGTGACGCGCTTCCACCGAATGGATTTGCAGGGCCACGGTCAGCAGGTTGACATTGCCAATGCCCGTGATGTTCTGGTCGGCCGTGCCGGTCAGCTCGGCGGCGCGGCCTTTGTAGGCCCGCACGCCGGTGTCTTCCAGTACCTGAGCCACTACCAGCTGGTCGGCGTAAGCCGCCGGGAAAGCCGAAGCCTTGAACTTAACACCCGTTTTGGGGGTGCCGCCCAGCGCTTTAATTACGTTGGTGAGCAGGGCGACGTGGGCGTCTTCGTGCTTTTTAATCTGGGCAATGGCGGCTACGCCGGCGCCGGTGGCAGTGCCAGCGGCTACAAACTGACGGTAGAAGTCGGCTTCCAGCAGCTCCAGCGTCAGAGCGTAGTTCAGGATGTCGATGGGGGTGTCGACACTGGTGCCGGCGTAGGCTTTCTGGAACATGCTGCCCAGCAATACGGGCGTGGTGGCCAGGGCCGAGCGCTTGGCAAATGTGCCCAGGGACTGGAACACGGCGCGGCGCGAATCGAAGCGGCCCAGAGCGTCGCTGTCCACTTCGGCGAGTTGTTCGATAATCTTGAAGAAATTCATAACAAAAGGTATTTACGAAGTGGAAGGAGTTATTTACCGACGTTATCGGCGTTCAACGTCTGGGTGATGTACTTGCCGGCAATGGCCAATACTTCGGCCGGCGTCATGGCCTTGTCGAGGCCGTTGGCGTCTACCTGGTCGTCGGCGGCAAACGAGCCGGGCGTAATCAGGTCGCGGAGGAAGGCAGCATGGCGGGCTTCCACCGACACGATTTTGCCGGCCAGCACCAAGAAATCCGGCGTTTTGAGCAGTTTGCCCGCGCCGTTGTAAGCAGCTACCCCAAGGTCTTCGAAAGCCTTACCGGTGCCGAGGACGCTATCGCGCTTGGTGAAGTCGATGGAGCTGAAATTGGGCGTCAGGTCCTGCAGCGGCGTTACTTTGGCTACGTTGGTCAGCGCGGCCTTGAAGAAGTCGCGGTGAATGGCTTCGTGGGCGGCTACTTGCGTGAAGTAGGCCAACTCACCGGCTTTAAAGTCGGCAGCCGGCGTTTTTACAACCTGGGCATAAAATGCTGCTTCGAGCTGCTCCAGGGCGTAAGCGTAGTTGAGCACGCCTACATCGCCTGAACCCAGGCTGATGCCGTTGTTTGTTGGGGTGTTATCGGAATCCTTCGAGCAACCTGCCAGCACAAGGGCGGTAGCGCCGGCCGTGGCACCGGCATACATGAAGAAGGAGCGCCGCTTGATGGGCGTGTACAGCGGCTGGGCGAACGTAGCATCGTCGGAGCCACGGGGCTGAAGGTTGTCAGACATGAGATGGGAACGGTTAGGTGAAAAATTGAAAGCTTAGGGGAAAGGCAATAGAATTCCAGCCGGTGCCGGAAGCCCAGTTTTTAGCGGCTTAAACCAGAACAGCTGGGGGATTTGGAGGCAGATACGTGAATAGTTGTACTAAAGGATTTGCAAACCCCAAATTTTTTTAACGCAACCCCGTTTTGTTGTTAATCGTCGTAATTGTAATTCTTCGAGAAAAATTAGATTCCGGCGTTTAAAGCTACTTTTAGGGGCGCGTAACGAGCCGTAGACTATGGGAAAGTATTTTGGGTGGGTAGCGTTGTTGGCGGGCTGCTTGAGCGCAGGTGCGGGCCGCGCCCAGCCCACTACGCTGCCCAGCACCAGCCCAACCCCTGCTGCGCCCGCCGCTCAGCCAAAGCCCAGCCCGGCGGCCCCTGTCACTCAGCATCAGCCCTCGGCTTCGGCTCCGGTTCTTCAGTCCAAGCCTGGCGCGCCCGCCCCGGCCACTCAGGCCAAGCCTGGGCCCACCGTTCCGGCAGCGCCCAGCCCAACCGCCCCGGCAATAGCTAAACCCAGTGCGGCCGCACCGCCCAAGCCGGGCCCTACGACGCCCTCGGAGGTGGCGCTGGTGCCCGGCCCGGCCATGCTGCCGGTCACGGGGATGTTCACGTTGGGGTTTCGGCTGCGCGGCGGGGCGCTGGAGAAGTATTCGGACTTTCCCGAACTCGAAGGCTTTAAGAAAATCGGCAAAACCAGCACCACCACCACGCGCATCGTGCAGGGCCGCCGCTTCACCGACCTCACCATTACGCAGCGCTACATCCCGTATGGCGAGGGCGAATACACCATCAAGCCATTTCAGCTCACCGTGAACGGCGTGATTCTGCGCAGCAGTGGCGCTACGGTGCGGGTGGGGCCGGCCCAGCCCGCCAACTCGGCGGCGCTGACTAAGCCGGCCAACTCCGCAGCCCCGCTCCAGGCAGTGGGCGACCTCGACAAGCTCTTTGGCCAGCCCAAGCCCGCGCTGTACCAGGAACTGCCCGACCGGGCCTTTCTAGCCGTGGTGGCCGACCGGCCCAGCGTGTATGTGGGCGAAGGCGTGCGGGTAGGGCTGTATTTCTACCTCACCCCCGCCGACCAGGCCCAGCTGGCGTTTCACGACTTCACCGACCAACTGCCGCCGCTGCTGCGCGAGCTGCACCAGGCCTCGGCGTGGCAGGAGCCCGGCCCGGAGCCCAGCGTCACGCCCGATACCGTGCGCAGCAAAGGCCAGCTCTACCTGCGCTTCCGGCTGGCCGAGAACGTGTATTACCCGCTCACCACTCAGCCCCTGCACTTCCCGCCCCTGGCCCTGACGATGGTGAAGTTCAAGTTTCTCAAAAAGCCCGAGCCGGGGCAGGATAACCGGCTGGCGGGGTACAAAACCTATTTGTCCCTGGGCACCACGGTGCAGGTGCGGCCCCTGCCGCAGCAGGCCCAGCGCGGGGCCGTGGCGGTGGGCAGCTACCGGGTGCGCGAGGCCATCAGCCGGACCACGTTTCGGGTGGGGCAGTCGTTTGCGTACACGTTTGGGGTGGAGGGGCGCGGCAATTTGTCGGCGCTGCTGGCGCCGGCTTTCGCCGCCCGGCCGGGGCTGGAAGTGTACGGGCCCGAGGTGAGCGAGGTGCCCGCGCCGGGCGGCGGGCGCAAGCTGTTTCGCTACCGGCTGGTGGCGCGGCAGCCCGGCACCCTGCCCCTCGATAGCCTCCTGCAGCTGGTAGTGTTCAACCCCGCCACGGCCCGCTACGATACCCTGCGCCCAGAGCTACGGCCCAAGGTGCGCGGCGATGTGGGCACGCCCGCGCCGCTGCCCAAGCCCGAAGATGACCCATTCTACGGCCCGGCGCTGGCCAATGCCGATACCACTATGCAGTCCTTGGACGTGTACCGCGACGTGCGGCGCTACTCCGACTGGGTGCTGCTTGGGCTGGCCGGGGTGGCCGGGTTTGGCTGGTGGCGGGCGGGGCGCCGTCCTTAGCTCAATCTCAGCCCAAGGGCTGGGATAAGCCCGGCGGCATGCCGACCTTTGCGCTTCCTGATTGCTCCGGCGTCGTTTCCTTTTTCATTCGTTTCATGTCCAATTCCTTCGGCTCCCTCTTTCGCATTACCACCTTTGGCGAGTCGCACGGGGCGGGCATCGGCGTCATCATTGACGGCTGCCCGGCGGGGGTGCCCGTCGAAGCCGCCCACATTCAGGCGGCGCTGGACCGGCGCCGGCCTGGCCAGTCCGACCTCACTACCCCGCGCAAGGAAGCCGATACCGTGCAAATTCAGTCGGGTTTGTTCGAGGGCTTCAGCACGGGCACGCCCATCAGCCTGTTCATTCCCAACGCCGACCAGCGCTCCGACGATTACTCCCACATTGCCCACGCCTACCGCCCCAGCCACGCCGACTACACCTACGACGCCAAGTATGGCCGGCGCGACCACCGCGGCGGCGGCCGCAGCTCGGCCCGCGAAACGGCGGCGCGCGTAGCCGCTGGGGCCGTGGCCGCGCAGTTGCTTGCGCATTTCGGGGTTGAGGTGCTGGCCTACGTCTCGGCCGTGGGCGAAGTGGAAGTGCCACTCGAGTACCAGGACCTGGATTTGAGCCTTATCGATACCAACCCCGTGCGCTGCCCGCACCCCGCCACCGCTGCCCGCATGGAAGCGCGCATCCGCGAGGCCCAGGCCGCGCACGATACCGTGGGCGGCGTCATCACTGGGGTAGCGCGCCACGTGCCCGCCGGCCTGGGGGAGCCCGTGTTCGACAAGCTGCCCGCCGTGTTGGGCCACGCCCTGCTCAGCATCAATGCGGTGAAAGGCTTCGAGTTTGGCTCCGGCTTCGCGGGCACCCGCCTGCCGGGCTCGGTGCACAACGACGAATTCTATACCGACGAAACCGGCGCCGTGCGCACCCGCACCAACCACAGCGGCGGCAGCCAGGGCGGCATCAGCAACGGCCAGGACATCAATTTCCGCGTGGCCTTTAAGCCCGTGGCCACACTGCTGCAGCCCCAGCAGACCATCAACGACCAGGGCGAGGCCATTACGCTGGTAGGCCGTGGCCGCCACGACCCCTGCGTGCTGCCGCGCGCCGTACCCATTGTAGAAGCCATGACCCAGCTGGTGCTGGCCGATTTGCTGTTGCGCGCCCGCGCCAACCGGCTGTAGCGTGGAGTCTGTGAGTCCATGCATGACGACTTTCGAACGCTTCTTTCCACACGCGGACTCGCAGACTCCACGCTACATCAAATGATGTAGGTACATTTGCAACCTCTGCCGCCCCAACGCGGTTGTACCTTAGATGTGTCGCAGGCACTGCGACGTTCCCCTTCCGATACTAAGCCCCAAGCCATGTCCGCTGTTTCTATTTATGCCGAAGCTTCTCCCAACCCGGAGAGCATGAAATTTGTCCTCAATTCGAACTTACTGGCCGATGGCGTGAGCGTGGATTATCCCACCCTCGAAGCTGCTGCCAACTCGCCGTTGGCGCAGGAGCTGTTCGGCTTCGATTACGTGGGCCGCGTGTTCATCGCCCAGAACTTTGTTACCGTCACCAAAAACCAGCCTGAGCTGGCCTGGACCCAGCTCATCCCCGAGCTGCGCCAGTTCCTGAAGAGCTACGTAGAGGCCGGTGGCCCCATTTTCCTGGTTGACCCCGCCGCTGAGCAAAAAGCTGCCCAAGCCGCCACCGCCGGCGACCCCACCCAGCAGGAAGGTCAGATTGCCCAAAAAGTAATCGACCTGCTCGACAACTACGTGCGTCCCGCCGTGGAGCAGGATGGTGGCAACATCACCTTCAAAAGCTACCACGAAGGCATTGTGACCGTGAACCTGCAGGGGTCGTGCTCGGGCTGCCCGTCGGCCACCGTCACGCTTAAGTCCGGTATCGAAAACCTGCTCAAGCGCATGGTGCCCGAAGTGCAAAGCGTAGTTGCCGAAGGCATTACGGTATAATTTAGGACCTGTCATTGCGAGGCTGCAGGCCGTGGCAATCCGTCCTGGTCTCAGCGACCAGCCCAATAAAGTAACAAGCCCCGGCACTACGCAGTGTCGGGGCTTGTTACTTTAAAAGGGCTTGTCACAACTCAGGGTTGGTCGCACAGAGAGGAAGGATTGCCGCGCTGCTCTCGCAATCACAGGCGCGTCCTTACAGCTGCGACTTAATCGTAAAATTCCGGACAATGGTGAAGCCGAAATAAATGTCGCCCTTGAAGAAATTGCCATCCGTTTGGGGCACGAAGAACTTCTCCGTCATGCCCTTGGAATTGGTGACGTGCAGCTGGAAGACGTGGCCGCCGGTTTCGATGTCGACCCCGACGCCGAGGGCGTTACGAAACGTATTGGCCGTATTGCCCGGGAGCAGATAGAAGTAGTCGGCGGTGAAGGCAATGCGCTTGGTGAGCTTCTGGCGCAGGCCCGCCCCGATGGCGTACACGTCGTTTTGCATGGCCGAGGTGGCCACAAAGTTGCGGTGAACCAGCGTGGGCATGAGTTGCACCGAGAGGTCGGGGCTGACCTTGCGCGCAATCAGGGCCTGGTACACGTATTCGAGGCGTGAAGCCGGCGTGCGCTCCACGGTGGGGTCGTTGAAGCGCAGGGTGGTGATGGCCGACGAAGCCAGCAGCGTGACCGAAACCGGCACGGCGTGCGGGCCCGTGGTTTGGCGCAGGGCCCGGTACTTGAGGAAGCCGTCGAAGGTTTTGTCTTGCGAGCTGCGGCCAATGCCGGCGGCCAGGCGGCTGGTGATGCCGTACTCAAAACTCAGGCGCAGCACGGCCTGATCAAGGCCAAAGAAATTGTAGGCGCCGCTGTTGAGCGTGCCAAAGCGGTGCTGAATGAGGAAGGCCAGCATGCCTGGGCCCGTAGTCTCCACCGATTGGGCGTTGATGATGTGCGTGCCCTTGAACGTGGCCGCCACCACCTCGCTTTTGGTCGAATCAGCGGTCTGCTTTTCAAGGTCGTGCAGCAGGTCATTTTGCGCCTGGGCCGGGCTCGCCCAAGCGAGCAGGGAAGCCAGGAGCAGGCCAGTGAAGTAAAGTGTGGAGCGGGCGGAATGGGCCATAGCAGCAGAAGGAGATGAATAAAAATAGCTCAACGGGCGGCGCCCACTGCGCCGGGGGCGGGGTCGCAGGTCAGGTCCACGCGCACGCTCACGACCTTGGCAATGTGGTCGCGCACGAGGGCCGGTATTTGGATGTTATAATCGGCGGGGGCCACCGGGAACATGGAAAAGGCTATTAGTTGGCTGCCTCTCAGCTCCACGCTGGCGGGTACCTGAATGTGATGCGTGACCCCGTGCACGGTCAAGTCGCCCTCTACCTGCACGTTGTGCGGCCCGGCCGTGGCTAGCGCGGCCGCATCAAAGCCCAGAAAGCGGCCCGAAAAGGTGGCTTTGGGGTACTTGTCTGACTCCATGTAGTTCTCGTTGAAGTGCTCCTGCATCAGGCTGCGCTTGAACACAAACCCCTTGATAGGGACCGCAAAAGCCAGCTGGCTGGTATTAAAGTCCAGCACCGCCGCCACCTGCTGGTTTTTGGCCTCAATATCCTCAAGCGGGCTGGACGAAAAAAAGGATACCCGCCCGTTCTTGGTCATGTACTTGTTCTGCGCCTGGACATGGTCCAGGGCCGTGAGCAGCAAAAAGAGCAAAAGCAAGGAGCGTTTCATTGCAGTAGGGGTTAATTGTTGAGTTGGCCCGCGTCTATCCACGCCTTGATGCGCAGGATGTCGCATTCCGGGATTTTGGCCCGGCCCTTGGGCATCTCATCGTAGCCGGGCGTGTGCTGAATGGAGTTCAGGATGCTGGCGGCCGGGTAGCGTTTGATGGTTTGGTAGCTCCCGAAGTCGTTGCCGCCGCCGAGCACGGACGCCACGTTGCTGCCGTGGCACTCCCGGCAGTGGGCGTCGAAAATGGGCGAAATGACTCCTGCGTAGGTCACGGACTGCGGCGAAGCGTCGCAGGGGACGGGCGTGGCGTCCGGGTCGCCGTGTGAGTAGGTGCAGCTGGCCGCCACGCTCAGCAGCAGGGCGGCACCCGCCACAAGCTGGCGGGACAAGGTCCGGTAAGAATGTTGGCTCAACATCTCGGGCATAATATGAGGCTGGTAGAAAAGGCTGGTCGTTGCCGTGGCGCGCCCGGGCCGGGGTTAGAACCCGTATTTGGCTCCAAAAAAGATGCCGCCGCTCACCAGCTGCACCTTGCCCACGCCTACGCCGCCCAAGGGCAGCTTGAGGTAGGGTTCGGCCTGCAGGCTCCAGCGGGTGCTCAGGCTGCGCTCGTAGCCGAACGACAGGTTGGCGATGCTGAACAGGTGGCGGTTGGCATTCACCACTTCCCATTCGGCGTAGCGCGCCATGTTCTGGTACACGTAGGGGTAAGAATACCGCTCGCGCTGCATAAAGAAGGAGGAAAGCCCCAGGCTGCCGAATACTTTGTACTGGGGCTGCGTGAGCAAGTCATAGCGTAGGTTCAGGGGCACGTCCAGCACCTGGCAAGTGCCCTCCACGTCCTTGAAGTCGTACTGCGCCACCTGCTGGGAAAAGGCGCCCCAGTTGTAGTCTTCGCGGCGGGCCGTGTATTGCTTGGTGGAGCGCAACAGGCCCGTAGTCAGCCGCAAGCGGTTGGTCAGGCGGTACTCCAGCGTCACCCCGACGTTGAGCAGCGGGCTTTGGACACTGGCAAATTTTACGGTCGTCACATCGGGTGCCCCCACCACGCCCACGTAAAAGCGGGGCTGTCGAACAGGTACGGGCAGTGGCGCGTCGTTGGGCACGCTCACCATCGCGCCAGTCCCCAGCGCAACTGGAAACTCCGGCGCCGCACCAACCTCCAACGCCACCGGCCGCAAAGCCAGCCCGGTCAGGCCAGGTTCTTCACCAGCGCTCCCGGCTGCTACGCCCGAGCCTTCTAGCGCCCCAGTGCTGGTGGCTGCTTGGCCAGCCGTAGCGGCTTCCGTCGTGTTAGCCGCCGGAGCCGTACTACGGGGCTGCTCCGAAGGAACAATGGCGCGCCGGTTCGCAGAATGAGATGACGCGGAATAAATTGAGCTGGATTCTGAAGCTGCTAATCTGGTCTTGGCGGAAGTTGCCTCCGCAGAAGTAGCGGCTACTGCTGCTTGAGAAGAGCTTACGGGCACCGCGGCTTTGCGCGGCGAATTGAGCTGAATTCTTTCGGCTTTCAGCAGTGTCTTTCGTGATGTAGATGAGGCGGCAGTACCTACCCTCAACCCATTGTGGATAGCCAGATTTTCAGCCTGCGAAGGGGCTGTGCGAACTGGCCTGCGGGGGGCGTCGGGAGCAACGGCAGCAATAAACCGCGATGAGTTGGGCTGAACTACATGAGCCGATGGCGCGGCCGTAGTGGCCGCCACAGTAGTGGAAGGCCCGCTCGCCGCAGCTGGCGCCGAGGACGCGGGGGCTACGGCAGCCGGGGCCTTGGTCGGGAGCGCCGGTTGAGGCGCGGCCGCGTGGCTTGGCTGCTTGGCGTCGCCGCGAGTAATCAGTGCATGGGTGGCTTCTATTCTGGCCGGCGTGGCGGCGAGGGGGCTCGTGCCGGCCGGCGTGGCCGTATCGGTGGGCCACAGCAGCCAGCCGGCTGCCACCAGGGCCACAATGGCCACTTCGGCCGCAAAATACTGCCACAGCTTCCGCCGCACGGCTTGCTCAATCACCGTCTTGTCTAGCTCCTTTTCCAGGCGCAGCCAGGCATCCAGGGGGAAGGAGGCGGGCTCGGGGTCCGGTGGGTCCAGGCGTTGGAACGCCTTATCAATATCGTTATCCGACCACATAGCGCGCTTTTTCAGAAGTAGTACACTGGGCCAGCATCGTCCGCAAGTGAGCTCGGGCCTTAAATAAGTTTGATTTGGAAGTGCCCACGGAAATGTGGAGCTGCTCGGCAATTTCTTCGTGGCCGAAGCCGTCTATCACCGCCAGGTTGAACACCGCCCGGTAGGCCGGGGGCAGGCGCTGCACCAGGGCCAGCAGCTCGTCGTAGCTCAACGCGTCGAGGGGCGTGGGGCCACTGTCGGCCTGGTTCAGGGACACATCGTCGAGCTCCTGCTGGTGCTGGTGGCGTTCGTTGGCGCGGTAGTGGTCGATGGCGGTGTGAATCATGATGCGCTTAAGCCAGCCGCGGAACGAGCCCAGCACATCTTCGGGATGGCGGGCTGCATCGAAGCGGGCCACGTCGCGGAATACTTTCACAAACCCGTCGTTGGCCGCTTCCATGGCTTGGTCGCGGTTGCGGGCGTAGCGCAGGCAAATGCTCATCGCATAGCCGTAGAACTGGCCGTACAGCCGGCGTTGGGCCACCCGCTCCTGCAGCCGGCAGGCAGCCAGCAGCTCCGGCAGTGCCGGAGGGCCAGAATCAGAGGGGACGACGTGCAGCATAATGCAGCGGTAGATAGGCTTGTTTAAACGACTCGGAAGTTAAGCAAAAAGGGTTGCCTAATCACTGATTTTTCGGATTGAAGCGGATTTCACGGATTTTGTGGACAATGACATGCGCTCCTGCGTAGCCGCGCCCCGACCATGCCCACACAAAAAAAGCCGCCCACCGGGCGGCTTTTTTACCTTGAGTCTCAGGAACTGAATCGGCCACGAAATCCGTGAAATCCGCTTCAATTCGAAAAATCAGTGATGTTACACGTTGGCCGTGCTCAGCTTGGGGGCGTCGCCGGGTAGGCCGGTTACGTCTTCGCCAGCGGCGAGGCGCTCGCGCTCCTCTTTCTTGCCGTAGGTGTCGAGGATAATCGGGGTGGCGATGAACAGCGACGAGTACGTGCCGAAGATGATGCCCACAATCATGGTGAAGGAGAACGAACGGAGGGTTTCGCCGCCGAAAATGTACAGCACCAGCACCACCAGGAACACCGTCGTGAACGTAATCATCGTCCGCGAGAAGGTGGAGTTCAGGGCCGGGTTCACCACCTGGGCGAAGGTCAGCTTGGGGTTCTCGCGCAGGTACTCCCGAATACGGTCGTAGATAACCACCGTGTCGTTCATCGAGAAGCCGATGATGGCCAGCACGGCCGCCACGAAAATCTGGTCCATCTCATAGTTCACGCCGAAGGCCCGCGCAATGGGGAAGGCGGCAATCACGAGCAAGGCATCGTGAAACAGGGCGATAACGGCAGCCATTGAGTACTGCCACTTCTCGAAGCGGAACAATACATACACGAAGATGCCCAGCAGCGTGAGACCCAACGAGAGCACCGAAGTGCGCTTGATGTCGTCGGCGATGGTAGCGCCCACTTTCGAAGCAGAGGGAACCTGTGGGCTGGCCGAAGCAAACTTCTGCAGGCCCTGGTCCAGGGCGGCGCGCACCTGCTTGTCGGCGGTTACGCTTTCGTCGTCGGCCAGGTAGCCGGTGGTCACGCGCAGGCGGTTTGGAGCACCGTACTGCTTCACTTCCAGGCCCGCGCCTTTGAAGGCCGGCCGGAGCTGGTCGGCTACGTCGGAGGCCACCATGGTCTTGTTGAAATCAACCACGTAAGCGCGGCCGCCCTGGAAGTCGACGCCCAGGTTGGGGCCGCCCTGCAGGTACATCAGCACAAAGCCGAGGATGATAACCGACGCCGAGAAAATGTAGGCGATTTTGCGCTTGCCCACGATGTCGAAGTTCAGGTTTTTGAACAGGTTGCGCGAAATCATCGTGCTGAAGGTCATCGGGTGGTTTTCGTTGCCCTTAATCAGCCACTCAATGATGAGGCGCGACACAAACACGGCCGACAGGAACGAGGTGAGCACGCCAATACCAAGGGTGATAGCGAAGTTCTGCACCGGGCCCGTGCCGAAGAAGCCGAGGATAACGGCAATGAGCATCGTGGTTACGTTGGAGTCGAAGATGGCCGAGAAGGCGCGCGAGTAGCCTTTGTTCACGGCATCGGACAGGCCCAGGCCGTGGTTCAATTCTTCCCGCACCCGCTCGAAAATCAGTACGTTGGCGTCAACCGACGAGGCAATTACCAGAATCAGACCGGCGATGCCGGGCAGCGTGAGCGCCGTGCCAAACTGCGCCAGCACGCCCAGAATCAGGAACATGTTGAAGAGCAGGGCCACGTCGGCCACGATACCAGCGCGGCCGTAGTACAGCGCCATGAAAATCATGATAATCAGCAGGCCGGCCAGCGACGAGTATAGGCCTTGGTTGATGGCTTCCTTGCCGAGCGAAGGACCCACTACGGCTTCTTCCACAATGCGGGTAGGAGCGGGCAGCTTACCAGCCTTTAGCTGGTTGGCCAGGTCCTGGGTGTCTTCAATGGCGAAGCTGCCCGTGATGCTGGTGCCGCCGCCCGTAATCTCGCTCTGCACCACCGGGGCCGAGCACACGTAGTCGTCGAGAACCATGGCCACTTGGCGGCCAATGTTGGCGCCGGTCATTTTGGCCCACTTGCGCGAGCCCGCGGGGCTCATGTTCATCAGTACCTCGGGCTGGCCGGTAGCACCAATGTCGGCGCGGGCGTCGCTGATTACTTCGCCGCTCAGCATGGGCACGCCGTCGCGGGTTTTGCGCACCGGAATCAGCTCCAGGTACTCCTGCTTGTCGATGGTGGTGGGCTTCAGGCTCCAGAGCAGGGCCAGGGTGGGGGGCAGCACGGCTTTGGCCTCCGGCGAACGCAGGATGCTGTTCATGCGGGCGGTGTCGCGCAGGTTCACACCCAGGCGGCCGGGCATGGTGAACAGGCTGGCCAGCACGCCGCCTTTGGTCGACGTAGCGGCCGAGTCAGCAGCGTTCTTAGCCGATTTCTTGGCCAGTTGGGCAGCCAGGGAAGAAGAGTCGCCCGCGGCGGCTTTGTTGCCAGCCAAGGCTTTGGAGGTATCGGCAGCAGCGGTGGTAGCGCCGGCTTTCTGCGCGGCGGCTTTGGTGGCCAGCTGCTGGTCGAGCTGCACGAGGTAAGGAGCCACTTCGTTCTGGTTCCATACTTCCCAGAACTCCAGCTTGGCTTGGCCTTGCAGCAGCTTGCGCACGCGGTCGGGGTTGTCGACGCCGGGCAGCTCAATCTGGAGGCGGCCGGTGCCTTTCACGCGCTGGATGCTGGGCTGGTTCACGCCAAACTTGTCGACGCGGGTACGCAGGATGTTGAACGAGCGGTCGATGGCTTCTTCAACTTCCTTGTCGATGGCCCCAATCACCTTTTCGTTCGACGAGTTGATGTCGATGTTGCGGCTCTTGTTGGTGGTGTTGGCAAAGATGGTAGCCAGCGGCTTGCCACCCGAGTTCTGCTGCCAGGCTTGGGCAAACAGTGCCGTAAACGGCGTGCCCGAGTTGGTTTTCTGAGCCTGCTGGGCTTGCTCCAGCGATTTGTTGAATGCGGCGTCTTTGCTGTTGCCGCTCATGGCCCGCACGATTTCTACCGGCGATACCTCGAGCGTTACGTGCATGCCGCCTTTCAGGTCGAGGCCCAGGCCGAGCTCGCTCTGGCGCACCTCGCGGTACGTGAAGGGCCCAAACACGGGCGCGCGCCACACCGAGTCGAGGTAGTGCTGGCGGGCGGTTTCGTTGAGCTTGCCGTCGCGGGTGGCGTAGGCCACGGCTTTCTGCTGCACACCACGCGAGACGTAGGTGAAGAACAGGAAGTACGCGCACAGCGCCGTCACCACGACGGTTAGGGCGATGATTAATCCTTTATTACGCATTATGAAAAGTGTTGATTGTTGAGTTTTGAATGTTGAGTGCGGGGCGTGAAAAAGGGCTGGCGGTGAACGGCAGTTTAACCGAAACGGCAAAACGCATTCAACCCTCAACCCTCAAAATTCAACACTTGCTAAGGGGCTTGCGGCGACAAGGCCACGGCCAGCAGCCGCGCCCGAAAAAACTCGCCGGCCCGCACGCCGGCATGGAGGCGCGGCACCGCCAGCGCCCGCCGCAGAGCGGGCAGCCACAGCGAGGGCACCGCCGCCGGCAGCCAAGCCACCACGGGCGGCGCCACAAAGTGCTCCAGTGTTGCGGTGGCTTCCAGCAATACCTTCTGTTTTACCACCGTTGCTTTGGGCGGGGCGAAACGGGTTTCCCCCTTGCCCACCGGCAGGCGCAGTACGCTCACGGCGCGCTGGTTCAGGCCCAGCACCAGCAGCACCGTAGCGGCGAGCAGTGCAAAGCGCAGCGAAAACCAAAAACGTGTGAGCAGAGCCAGCATGGGTATAAACGGGGACTGCAAAGGTAATATTTTGGCGGGGATGTTGGCAAGCAGCACTATAAAGCCGCTTCACATAGCTGTCAGGGCGCTATTTCAGGGCTTCGAAGGTGTATTGCGCGTCGGCCCAGAACGCATCGAGCGCCATAATCCGGGGCTTAAAAAAAGAAATAAGCGCGGGCCAGTCTTCCCGATTAAACAGGTTGGCGGGGCGCAATTCAATATAAATGCGGCTGTAGGGTAGGCCCACGGCGTCAGTGGCTTCCGCTTCCCAGCTCCATTCCTCGCCCAAGGCTTCGTGAAGCAAAGCCTTTAGCTCAACAAACTGCTCATAAAAGAGCTCCCGGATGCCCGCGTCCGGATGCGTCAGCTCAATGGCGATGGTGGCGCGCCGGTTGTCGGCCTGCATCCGGAAGTACACGTGCTTGATGCCCGTCTTGTAGTTTATCCAGTTGGTCGAATCGCCTTCGGCCGACGGCACCGGAGCCATGTACTGCCCAAAGGCCGTCCAGAAAGCCTGGCGTAGCTGGGTTACTTCTGCTTTGCTATACATTGGAGATTGGGCCCATAAGCCATAAGCCGGGACTACAATGGCCCGGCTCCTTCACATGAGGTACCAAAGAAAGGGCGTCGACTGCTTATCGGAAGAACAAGCAAATGCTCCGTTGAGCCACAGCCGGCCCAAGTTGAGCTAAAGCGGCGTGGCCCACCAGCCGGTTGCGTTGGCTTGAATGGCTACGGCGCCGGCGTTTTGGTAGTACTCGTCTACGCATTCCCGGAACATGGAATTGTTGGTGCTGGAAAAGCACACGGCGTGGTCGGCGGGCGGCAGCGGCCCCGTGTGCACCCTGAAGATGCTGCCCCGCTCGGCCTTCGTAATTATAAGGTAAGTGGTGTCGCTTAGCGACGTGGTGGTCGCCTCAAACATGGGCCCGTAGGAAGTGTCCGGGGTGATGTCTCCCCTCAGATTCTTGTTGTGGGCCGGGTGTTGCAGAATGCCGACCTGGCTGTTTTTGTCGCAGCCCATCAGCATAACTAAACCCAACGCGGCCAAAACCGCTTTTCGGGGAGTGACTTGTGAGAGCGTACTGCTCATATCCAAAGCAAAAATGATTATCTCAGCAAAGCCCGGGTGCCGCGCTTGGCACTACGGCGCTACCCGGCTAGCTTTTATAGGTCCAAGATAATATTGTTTTGCTTATACAGTATGGATAGGTTAAAAAATTATACGCTCACCCCTGTGTGAAGCGTGTGTGCTGTTCATAAGTAAAGTCAATTGCCCTGAGAGGATGCTTGCTTATTGCTTAGACTTCTTTAACCACCTTGGTTTGCAGAAAGCCGACCAGCACTTCCAGGCCTTTCTCAAAGTGGCGGTTGTTCGGAATTACGATATCGGCGTAGTGCTTGTAGGGCGCAATAAACTGCTCGTAGGTGGGGGCTACGTGGTGGGTGTAGCGGTAAAGCACATCGGCCAGGTCATAGCCCCGCTCGTCACGGTCGCGGATAATGCGGCGGTGCAGCTTCACGTGTTCCTGGGCATCGATGTACACTTTGAGGTCCAGCAGCTTCGCGATTTCTTCGAAGTGAAACACGAAGATGCCTTCTACCACCACAATGGGGGCGGGCCGGAACACCAGTTCCTTTGGCGTGGCGGCCGCGTTATTAAAGGTGTATTCCGTCCGCCGTACTTCGTGGCCCTGGCTGATGCGCAGCACGTCGGCGGCATAAGCCGCGGCATCGATGCTGGCGGGCAAGTCAAAGTTTTCCACCCCCTGGTCGTCGCGCATTTGCTTTTCGCGGGGATGATAATAATTATCCTGCGAGATGAGGCAAATCTGGTCTTCGGGAAAAGCCGCCAGTAGCCGCCGCAGAAACGTGGTTTTGCCAGAGGCGCTGCCGCCGGTGATGCCAATAAGATAAGGGGTGTGCATAGCAGGCAAAGGTAACGCTTCGCTCAATGAGGAATGAAGAATGAGGGCTGAAGAATTGAAACGGGCCCAAGTGCCCGGGCTTCCTCACCCCTCATTTAGAAACTTGACCAGCCCGGCCACGGCCCGCGCCCGGTGGCTGATGAGGTTCTTCTCGGCGCCGCTCATTTCGGCGAAGGTGCGCCCGTTGCCCTCCACCGGCACAAACACGGGGTCGTAGCCGAAGCCGCCCGTGCCCCGCAGGTCTTCCGAAATATAGCCCGCCACTTCGCCCGCAAACTCGTGCATAGAGCCGTCGGCGCCGGCCAGGGCCACTACCGTACGGAAACGGGCCGAGCGGTCAGGCACGCCGGCCAGCTCTTGCAGCAGCTTGGCCACGTTGTCTTCGGCCCGCCGCTGGGGGCCGGCGTAGCGGGCCGAGTACACGCCCGGCTCCCCGTTGAGGGCGGTTACTTCCAGGCCGGTATCGTCGGCAAAGCAGGCCACGCCGTAGTGCTGGCGCACGTATTCTGCTTTTTGGCGGGCATTGCCTTCCAGGGTGTCCTGGGTTTCGGGCAGCTCTTCGTGGCAGCCGATGTCGGCCAAACTCAGCAGCTTGAGGCCCGGGGGCAGTAGCGGGCGGATTTCGTCGAGCTTGTGCGCGTTGTTCGATGCAAAGCAGAGCTGGGTGGGAGCTGGCATAGGTGAGGGTATAGTAAGAGCGTCATGCGGAGCTTGTCGAAGCATCTCAACTGCAATACTAAATCTATTTAGCTGCCCGGTAGAGATGCTTCGACAAGCTCAGCATGACGTCCATTGTTCGTTCAATTAACTACTGAGGCCCCACTTACCGGAACATCGACTTTATGGTGCCCCAGGAACGCTGCATGGCACTGGGGGTGCCCGCCAGCACGGTGAGGTAGCTTTGGTCGCCGCTGGTGCTGCGCACCGTGAGCCGATACGTGAGCGGGCCGCCGGCTGCGGCACCGGTGCTACCCGCCGTGGTCCGGAGCGGGTTGGTGTCGAGGAGCTGGTAGCGGCGCTGGCCGGTGGGCCTGAGGCTGCTCACGGCCGTGTAGCTGGTTTCGGTGGCGGCTTTGCGGGAAATCTCAAAGCCGGTGACGTTGGTTTCTGAGTTTACTTGCCAGTCTAGGCGCACATTGGGGCCGTCGTAGCCCGCCGTAAAAAGCGTGAGGGAAGTGGCCACAACTAGGCTTGCATTCCAGAGCACCAGCAGCAAGGCGGCGGGGCCGAAACGACGAAACAGACGGCGGATGAGGGGGGATTTCAGCACGCGCGACAGCCCGGCCCCAAATAGGGACGGATTCAAATGTACACGCATATCGGAACGCCAACAAGCTCATCAACACCCACTGGCAGCGCTTATCCCCCGTAAAATATTGAGGCCAGAGTTGGGTATTTAGGAGCTAAGCTGTACTTTTGCAGTCCCTTCCGCAAAATCGGCAGGGTTCAACTGGTAAAACTGGCCCCCGATATGAAAAAAGAGACCCACCCCGAGTATCAGGAAGTCGTGTTTCAGGACACTTCCTCGGATTTTAAGTTCATCACTCGCTCCACGATGAAGCCGACCGACACCATCACGATGGAAGACGGCAAAACGTATCCGCTGGTGAAAATCGAAGTGAGCAGCGCCTCGCATCCTTTCTACACCGGCAAGAACATGTTCATTGACACGGCCGGCCGTGTGGAGAAATTCCGCAGCCGCTACGCCAAGAAAGAGCAGAACAGCGCCAACAAAGAATAGCTTTTTGAGTTGTCAGTTGCTCGTTATCAGTTGTTAGGCTGATGGCCTGCCAACCGAAAGCTCCCGGTAGCCCAGCTGCCGGGAGCTTTTCTTTTTACGATACCCGAACTTTGTAATCGGGGCTGCCTTCACCAACTTGGGTGCCTAAGCTAACCACTGCCAACTACCACCTGACAATTAACTAGATGCACGTTCTGCTTTTCGACGACCCGGCCATCCGGCCGCACTTGCTGCCGTTCACCTTCACGCGCCCCGTGGCGGCGCTGCGCTGCGGCATTCTGACGCTGGCCGAAAAATGGCAGTACCGGCTGGGCGTGGCGGCGGTGGGCTACCTCACGCAGCCTTATTTGCAGGAGAAGTTTCCGGCTGGCGACGTAAGCGGGCCAGCCCTCATCATAAACGGCGCCGTGTGCCCCGACGACCTGCTCGTCCGCCAGGTGCAGGCTTTGCACCCCGGCCAGGCCCTGTACTGCGACGAGCGCCTGGTGGCCGCCCACGTGGCCGACGCCTCGCTCGTGGCCGAGCTAATCCAGGACGGTCCGCCCGAATCCCGCCAGGTAGCCGAGCCGGTGACGGTGGTGACCCGGCCCTGGCATTTGTTTCTTTTCAACGGCGCCGAAATCCGCCGCGACTTTGCCCTCCTCACCCAGGGCCGCACGTCGCAACCCATCTCCGACCCGCACACCATCGTGTACGGGGCCGAAAACATCTTCATCGAGGAAGGTGTGAAAATCCGCGCTGCGATTCTCAACGCCGAGGATGGCCCCATTTACCTAGGCAAAAACTCACAGGTGCACGAAGGTGCCATCATCAAAGGCCCGCTGGCTTTGTGCGAAGGCGCGCACATCAACGCCGGCGCCAAAATGCGCGGCGACAACACCGTCGGCCCGTACTCCAAAGTGGGCGGCGAAGTGGGCAACAGCATTCTGTTGGGCTACGCCAACAAAGGCCACGACGGCTACCTGGGCAACTCCGTTATCGGCGAATGGTGCAACCTCGGGGCCGATACCAACACCAGCAACCTCAAGAACAACTACGCTTCCGTTAAAATATGGAGCCACAAGGCCCACCGCTTCGTGGACACCGGCCAGACCTTCTGCGGCCTGATGATGGGCGACCACAGCAAGTGCGGCATCAACACCATGTTCAACACCGGCACAGTGGTGGGCGTGGGCGCCAATATTTTTGGGGCGGGCTTCCCGCGCACGTTTATCCCGAGCTTCAGCTGGGGCGGCGCGGCCGGGTTCGAGACCTTCAAACTGCCCAAGGTGGACGAAGTAGCCGAACGGGTGATGGCCCGCCGCGCGCTGCCCTACACCAAAGTTGAGCAGGATATTATGAAGGTGGTTTTTGAAGCGACGGAAGCGGATAGGGTTTGGGAAAAGGCTAAATAGCAATGAGTAAACTCTTGATTGGCTTCTGCTGCTTCTTCCTGTCTATGATGGTAGTAGTAGGATTTGTTAATTCCTGGATTTCGGGCTTATTGAAGCTTGCGGTGACTGGTATCGCGGTATTGCTGTTGCTTCGGTTGCTGCGAAAGGAAATGGACTGGCAAACAAAAGTTTTCGGTGCTATAGGCTTCACATTTTTGGCCTGCATCCTTTCGATTGGAGCTGATTTTGTCTTGTTGCGTTAATTCGCCAATAACGATTCCATGACCTTCGCCGAAATCCCCAACCAAATTGCTGTGAAACAGCTGCTGCGCCAGTCGGTGCAGCGGCAGCACGTGGCGCATGCCCAGCTTTTTCGGGGTAGCGAGGGCGGCGCGGCGCTGGCCCTGGCCCTAGCCTACGCGCAGTATTTGAACTGCGAAGCGCGCGCTGCTGATGCCGAGGACAGCTGTGGCCACTGCCCGGCCTGCACCAAAACGGCCAAGCTGGCCCACCCCGACCTGAACTTCATTGTGCCCGTGACCACCACCAAAACGGTGACCAAGGACGCGGTGAGCAACAAGTTTATGGCCGAGTGGCGCTCCTTCGTGCTCGACAACCCCTACCAGGGCCTCAACGACTGGATGCAGCACATCGGGGCCGAAAACAAGCAGGGCAACATCTCCAAGGACGAAGCCGTGCAAATCCTGAAGCTGGTGAGGCTGAAGGCTTTTGAGGCCCGTTTCAAAATCGTCATTCTGTGGCTGCCCGAGCTGATGCACCCCGCCGCGGCCAACGCCGTGCTCAAGCTGCTGGAAGAGCCACCGCCCGCCACCATCTTCCTGCTGGTGAGCCACGCCCCCGAGCAGCTGCTGCCCACTATCATCAGCCGGGTGCAGCCGGTGGTGGTGCGCCCGTTTTCGGAAGACGACATCACCACCTTTCTCCAGGAGCGCCACCACGTGCCCGAGGCCAAGGCCCGCCAGGTAGCCCAACTGGCCAATGGCAGCCTGGGCGCCGCTTTGGCCAGCCGCGACACCAACGCCGACCACGACTATTTCGAGTTTTTCCGCGACTGGATGCGGCTGTGCTTCAACTTTGGCAGCAAAGCCGGGGACATTCTGAAGAAAAGCGAAGAGTTTCAGAAGCTGGGCCGTGAAAACCAAAAGGAGCTGCTGGCCTACTCCTTGGGCCTGGTGCGCAAGGTTTTGCTGTTCGGCATCGACCCCAAGTTCGTACCGCATCTAGCCGGGGGCGAGCAGCAGTTTGTCATCGGCTTCGCCAAGTTTGTGACGCCGCGCAACGCCGATTTGCTGGCCAAGGAGCTCACCGACGCCCACTACCACATCGAGCGCAACGCCAATCCCCGCATGGTGTTCGTCGACAGCTCGCTTCGGCTGGGCGGTCAGCTGCGCTTGGCCCAAGGCTAGGGCCGTTGGGGGTTAAATGTTAAACGATAACTGTTAAATGACCAGTCCCATTCGCCTCGCTACCCGCGGCAGCCGCCTCGCCCTCTGGCAGGCCGAACACGTGGCCAACCTGCTCCATAATGCCGGGTTCGCCACCGAAATCGTGCCCATGCAAACCACCGGCGACGCCGTGCAGGACCGCTCATTGGCCAAAATTGGTTCGAAAGGAGTCTTTACCGAAGAGTTGGAAGAAAGCCTCCGCCGGGGCGAAACCCACTTGGCCGTGCACTCGGCCAAAGACGTGCAAAGCAGCATTCCGCCCGACCTGGAGCTGCTGGCTTTCCTGGAGCGCGAGCAGGTAAACGACGTGGTATTGAGCTTTAACGAGCATTTTGAGCTCAATAAGTCCGGCATCGTGCTGGGCACGAGCAGCACCCGCCGCAAAGCCCAGCTGCGCCGGTTTTACCCCGGCGCCACCACGGCCGAGGCCCGCGGCAACCTCCAAACCCGCATCCGCAAGCTGGAAGAAGGCCAGTACGATGGGCTGGTGCTGGCCTACGCCGGCGTGCACCGCATGGGCTACGACCATCTGGTGCGCCACACCCTGCCCACCTCCCAGTTTGTGCCCGCTACGGGCCAGGGCAGCATCGCCATCGAGTGCCTGGCCGGGCTAGCTCAAGACCTGAAAGCCCAACTCAAAGCCGCCCTCGACCACCCGGCCACCCATACGTGCCTGGCGGCCGAGCGTGCCTTCCTGCATACCATGGAAGGCGGGTGCAGCATCCCCTCTTTTGCGCTGGCCACGCTGGAAGGCAACGGCGCGGTGCGCCTGCACGGCGGCCTCATCAGCCTCGATGGCGAGGAATACGTGGAGGAAATTCAGTGGGCCGACGTAGCCGATGCCCGCGCGCTGGGCGTATCGGTAGCCGATGCGGTGCTGGCCCGGGGCGGCCGCGAAATTCTGGCCAGCATCCGCGAGCACCGGGGATAGGCGCTATAATTTTCGGTAGTTCTCCCCGTTTCCTTTCTTTGTTCTCTATGAAACACAACATCTATTGCCTGGCATGGGCGCTGCTGGCGCTGCTCTGGGTGGCCAGCCCTGCTTTCGCCGCCGATAAGCCCGGTAAGCACCCCAAAAAAAGCAGTAAGGACGAGGTGGTCACCATCAGCACTTCGCAGGGCATTATCCGCGTTATTCTGTTTGAGGATACCCCGCTGCACAAGGCCAATTTTCTGCAAAAAGCAAAAAGCGGCTTCTACAACGGCACCACCTTCCACCGCGTCATCCCCGACTTTATGATTCAGGGCGGCGATGCCAACTCCAAGGACGCCGACCCAAGCAATGACGGCCTGGGCCAAGCCAACGAAGGCACGGTACCCGCTGAGTTTGTAGCAGGCCACCAGCACAACTACGGTGCCTTGGCTGCTGCCCGCCAGGGCGACTTCGCCAACCCGCAGCGCGCCAGCAGCATATCGCAGTTTTATTTGGTGGAAAACCACGAGGGCACCCATTTTCTCGACGGCCAGTATACCGTTTTTGGCCAGACCATCCAGGGATTGGACGTCATCGACAAAATTGCCAAAATGCCCCGCGACGGCCGCAACCGGCCCACCGCCGACATCAAGATGACCATGAAAGTGGAGAAACTGAAGCGGAAGAAAATCGCCAAGCTCTACGGCTATACCTACCTGTAAGCAGCTTAGCCCATTCACCGCCTTAGGGGCCTGATTTGCTGAATATGAAAGTCCTCATAACCGGTTCTAACGGCTTACTGGGCCAAAAGCTGGTGGCCCTGCTGCGCCAGCAGGCCGGGGTGGAGCTGGTGGCTACTTCGCGTGGTGCCAACAAACTGGCGAGCCTCTACCCCGACTTGCACTTTGTGCCCCTTGACGTAACCGAGGCCGGGCAAGTGCGGCAAGTGCTGGCCCAGGAGCGGCCCACCCACCTCATTCACACCGCGGCCATGACCAATGTGGACGAGTGCGAGCTGAACCGCGACGCCTGCTGGCTGCAGAACGTGACGGCCGTCGAAAACCTGGTGGATGCCTGCGCCGAGCGGGACATTCACCTCACCCACCTGAGTACCGATTTTATTTTCAGCGGCGAAGCGGGGCCGTTATCCGAGGAGGCCCAACCTGCGCCGGTCAACTTCTATGGCGAAAGCAAGCTGGCGGCCGAACTGTTGGTGCAGGCCAGCCCCGGCCGCTGGGCCATTGCCCGCACGGTGCTGGTGTACGGCGTGGCCCACGAATACGGCCGCACCAACATCGTAACCTGGGTGCGGGATTCCCTACGGGCCGGCAAGGCCATCAAAGTAGTGGCCGACCAGTGGCGCACGCCCACGCTGGCCGAAGACCTGGCCCAGGGCTGCTGGCTGCTGGCCCGGCATTCGGCCCAGGGCATCTACCACATCAGCAGCGACGAACTGCTCACTCCGTATGCCATGGCCCTGCGGGTAGCCGAGTATTTTGGCCTCGACAAAAGCCTAATGGAAAAGGTCGATGCCAGTACGTTTTCGCAGCCGGCCCGTCGCCCTGCTCGTACCGGGTTCATTATCGATAAAATTCGCCGCGAATTTGACTTCCGGCCGCACACCTTTGCCGAAGGAATTGCGGTGGTTGGCGCCCAAAGCGAACGGGCAGCATAAAAAAAACCCGCCGGGGTAGACGGCGGGTTTAAGCTCAACTGGGGTAGCCGGTGAGCAGTAAGAACAGAGTGTGGGTAGAAATAGAGTAGCTTGTTATGCCAAATAGGGCAGGGTAAGCGTGGGCTGGAAAATTGAGGAAAACAGGAAGTAGAAGTAAGGAGACGCGGAATCAAGACTGGGGCCACACTCCTACCAGGAGCCCGCCGACCAGCACGGCGGTGCGGCCTGCCAGCGCCGCCTCGCCCTGGGCGCGGGGCACCACCGTGCCGTCCGGAGTTACAAAATCGATGCCAACAGAAATGGGGCGGCTCGTGCGGTTTGCCACTTTGGCGCGCCTGGAAGTACCTAATGTGGGGTAGATAAGTAGATGCATAAAAATTGGGTAGAGGAGGGAGGATAGTAATACCTTATCGATAACGTGAACCGTCCATAAGGCAATACAATGTTACAGGCTCCTTTAAACCAAAAAAAGGACACTAGCGCTAGCAATGAGACATGGGTATTTGCCGGGGTCTAGTGAAAAAGCACAACTATTTATCCGAAAAAATCTTAACTGTAGTTTACTTGATTTTTATTTTTTAGGTATTATAATTCTGAAATACAAATATTTAATGGGTTTGAAATTTGACTCAACTGTGGGGCTGGATTTCCTAAAAAAGTATCCATTTGCGACATTGGGAATGCTTTGGTTCCGGAATGCCAATTCGTAGAAAACAGGCACTTGTAGCAATAGAGGCAAATACTAGGATGAAGCGGATGACGACCGATATCGGCTTATTGAGATGAGACTTATCATGCTAATTATTAAGCACATACTAGGAAAAAGAAAGGTCCACCAGGCGCCGGGTTCGCTCCGTACGGTGGCCATGAGCCGGCCCCAACTGGCTACATCCGGCGGCAGGCCAATGCCCAAAAAAGACAAGGTGCTTTCCAGGCCCAATAAGCCCGCTATACTGAGCGGCAGGGCCGTTCGCAGCGGCTGTAATGCATGCGGCAACGCATGGTGCAGCCAGACTTTGTAGGGGGGCGCGCCAACGGCTTGGGCTGCTTCTACGAAGGGCAGCGTGCGCACGCGCAGCATCTGGGCACGCACCAATCGGGCCGCCTGCGGCCACGACGTAAGGGTGAGGAGAACCAACAGGCCTGGCACCGACACGCCGGTTCCGGCGGCCATGGCCACCACCAGCACCAGCCGCGGTATGGTGTCGAGGGTGGTGGCCGCCCCCATTACCACTGAGTTGACCGGGACCGGCCAGGAGGCCAGCTCCCGCTTGCGCTGCCACGCCGCCAGTAGCCAGCCCAGGCCAACAGCCGCTACTGCTAGCCCAACCCCAGCGCCGGGTAGGCGCAGCACCCACCATCCGCCAGCGGCGGCCAGCAACCAGTAGGGTACGGCCAGCCGTGCTTTATTCCCCCAAAAACCTGCCGCGCCGCCTGCCAGGGCTCCTAGCAGCGTTGATAATAGGGCAGCCGGCAAGGTGAGCAGCACGGCGGTGCGAGCGCCGAATACGAGCATGCTCAATACGTCGCGTCCCAAGGTGTCGGTGCCTAGCCAGTGGGCGCCTGCCCCAAATGGAGGCTCGGCCACATGGGCCAAGTCGGGTACCCCGGGAGCGTAAGGCAGGGGCAAGGTGGCAGCCAGCAGCGCCGTGAGCCCTACCAGGCTTAGCCACAGCATGGCCAGCTTTTGCGACCAGGAAGCAGAGGAGGGAGCTAGGATTGCCAACGGATGCGAGGGTCGGCCCAGAAATAGAGAAGGTCGGCGAGGAGCAAGGCTAGCAGGCGGGCCGCACCCGTGAGCAGGATTCCGCCCACGAGTACGGGGTAGTCGCGGGCAGCAGCGGCTTCGGCCAGCAGGCGGCCCATGCCGGGCAGCGCGAACACCACTTCCACCACCACCGCCCCGGCAACCAGCGCGGGGAGAAGCTCGGCAATTTGCGTAAGGGTGGGGAGCAGGGCATTGCGCAGGGTGTGGCGCCGGATTACGGCGCGCTCGCCCAGACCTTTGGCGCGGGCCGTGGTGGCATAGTCGGCGCGCAGTTCCTGCGTGAGGGCGGCGTCGAGCTGCAGCGTTAGCTCCGGTACGGCCGTGAGGGTGAGGGCCGCAACTGGCAGCGCCATGTGCATCAGGTAGGTGGCGATTTGGCCCCACGTGCCCGAGTCGACGTCTGCGGGTTGGTCGAGGCCATACGCTGGAAACCAGGCAAACGCATCCGGATTGGCAAAGGCCAGCAGCAATACCAATGCCACCACAAACAGGGGCAGAGCATGCACCGTCACCAGCAGCGTGCGCACGGGGCGCTGCCACCAAGGGCCGGCCGCCAAGCGTTGGGCTAGCGCCAACGCTGCCAGGATGGCCAGCACGGCTGCCGTGCCCGTGAGCGGCAACGTGAAAGATAAGGCAGCCCGCAACCGGCTGGCGACGGGCTGGCCAGTACGGTACGAAGTGCCTAAATCGCCGTGGAGCAGCCCGCTGGCCCACCGATGGTACTGGTTATGCAAGCCGTTCCACTGCCACGTCGGCTCTTGTTGACTAGAGCTCTGGCTTATATAAAAGAGCGGCAGCTTGAGGCCAAGCCGTTCGCGCACTGCGGCTTGGGTTGCCAGCCGTTCGGTAGGCGTCGTGGGCGTGCGGTCGGTTTGCATGTCCGATGCATCGGGCAATGCGCCTTGCACGGCCGCGCCAGCATCGCGGTGGCTCAACAGAAACACCACCGATGCCAGGGCCCATATGGCCAGCCCAGCCCGGGCCAAGCGCCAGATTACCAACCGGCTCATGGGCTAGGGAACCGCTGATGGCTGTGGAGCGCGCTCGATGGTGGTGGCCATAAAGCCGGGCTTGAGGCTGCCCACGTGCAAGTTGCTCAGCTGCCGACTGGCCACAATCCGGTTGGGCAGAAAAAACAGCGGGACGATGGGCGCTTCCTGCTGCAGCAGGGCCTGGAAGCGGCGCAGGAGCTGGGTACGGTGCGCTTTGCTATCGGCCGCGGCAATGGCTTCGATGAGCTGGTCGCTGGCGGGGCTGCTAAAGCCCGTCGTGTTGCCCGCGTCAATGCCCAGGGAGTGGAACACCGGCGTGAAGTTGAACATGAAGGGGTTGCCCTTCCGTACCCCCACGTACACGTCAAAGTCGCCCGCTTTCAGAGACGAGCTAAACGCGCCCGACTCGGTGGGCTGCAGCGTGACCGGGATGTCGAACCCCGCCGCCGCCGCCTGAAACTGCAGCGCGACGGTGGAAAACAACGACCCCTCGGCACGGTATCGCATCGCGAGGCGCAGCTGCTGGGGCTTGCCGTTGGCGGACTTTCGGGTCCAGCCGGTGCCTGGCGCGGGGCCGCGCTGCCAACCCGCCTGGCGCAGCAAGGCGGTGGCGCCAGCAGGGTCGAAAGGGGTAAGGGCCAGGCTGTCGTTGTAGTTCTCTTTTTCAATGGGGCTGATGACGCCCGCCGTGCGCTGCCCCGCTCCCAGCTGCGTGGCTTTCAACAGGCCGGCGGCATCAAAAAAACGGCTTAGGGCCCGGCGGGTTCGCGCATCGCTCAGGTGGGCGCGGCGGGTGTTAAAGCCGGCTATCACCACATCGTAAGAGGTAGTGGAATAAAAATTCAGGGCCGCCGCGGTCGGAGATGCGCGCAGCCGGGCAAATTCGCGGGCCGGTATCTGCGGATACACGTCGATGTCGCCGCGCCGCAGCGCGAGCGTCGCGGTGGCCGCATCGGGGATGATGACGTAATCCAACTCCTTTGGCCGCGCCTGCAGCACAACCGGGACGGGCCGCAGGCGGTCGGCCCACCACTGCGGCTTACGGCGAAAGGTGAGGTACCGGTCTTTTTCCCACTTTACCAGTTGGTAGGGGCCGCAGCCCGGCACCTGGCCGGGGTGCCGGCCTGCTCCTGCCGCCTGGTAGCGTTGGGCCAGGGCCTGCAGCGCCGAATCGGGGGGAGCGGTGGCGGCCCGCTTTTGCAAGTCAGCCAGCGAGAAGCAGCGGAGGTGGCCGCGGGGGTCGAGCGCGGCTTCTGGCAGGATGAAGAAGTCGCCCGACGCTTCCACGTACTCAAGCGCCTGCCCCCGGCACACCAGCGTAAAGTGCTGCGGAGCCTTGGGGTCGGTAAGCACCGCCCGGATAAAACGATACCGGTTCCTGGCCACCTCGTTGGGTAGGCCCGGGCAGAACATCAGCTTTAGCGTGAACTCCACATCGCGGGCGGTTACGGGCCGCCCATTGTCCCAGGCGGCGGTAGGCCGGATGTCGTAAGCAAGCTTGGAAAGGGAGTCGCCCACCAGCTCTACCGCGGGCAGGGACGTGGCTAAAGCCGGGCCGTACTTGCGGGTGGCAATGTCAGCCTGAAGCAGGCAGACATGCAGCAAATTATTTGCGTCAATGGCGGCCTGATTAGGCTGCAGCATTGGGTCTAATGTCTCGGGGTCTTGGGCCCACTGAATTCGGATTGCCTCTGATTTGCCGTGGGGGGCGCCGCAACTGCTTAACAGCAGTATTGTTGCGCAATAAAGGAGGATTCCAAGCGGTAAATTGTGCTTCACACGGTACACCTATGCATCATAGCCACGCTACCATGGGTGCCAAGATAGGCACGAAACCTCAGGTGTTTCTAAGCGGCGATGTCGCCACCCCAGCCGCCTACTCCGCCGAGGGAGGCCATATCGCCACCCCAGCCACCAACACCACCCAAGGAGGCAATATCGCCGCCCCAACCGCCCACTCCACCAAGTGCGGCAATGTCACCGCCCCAGCCGCCTACACCGCCCAGTGCGGCGATGTCGCCGCCCCAGCCACCTACGCCACCAAGTGCGCTAATGGCAGGCGTTGCCGTCGTGGATTGGGGCTGTGAAGCAGGAGCACTGGAAGCGAAGCTAGCGAATTGAAACAGGGCGATGGCAAGGAGATTCAACACGGCGATAGGTGCTTAGAGAGTGTATTAGATGTTTGAATGACACAAAGTTGGGGTGCTCACTTGCGGCGGAAAAGGAAACTCTTTGCTCGAATATGACTAAAATTATGTTTATAATAGATATAACTTAATTGATAAAATATATTTTAAACATCCATTTTGTGTAATTAATGGTCCTGTAAGGATTGATGTCTAAGAAAAAAGAGTCAATTTGTGACATCAAACCGCAAAACCTGCCGTAGGTTTTCACAATACAAAGGTTGGGAGGCGATGTGCCGTAAAAAAGGAAAGAATGCCCAGTTTTAAGACATCGTTTTTCAAGGTGCATTTCTCATAAAAACCTAAAAGCGCATCTGTAGCACATCTTCTTTATGAATGAAATCGCAAATTTGGTGCGAATTGTGACATCGCGTAGCTTGGCGACATTGCCAGTACTAGATCTGCGAAGCCGACAGGGGAATAAAGAAAATCAACTTGTAGCTGCCTTAGCCAAAACGCCGGAGACCACCCAGTTGCAAGTCGTAAAGTCATTGTATGGCAAGGCAACCGCGGCTAACGTACGCGCCCTTCAAAAGCTACAAGGCCGGGTAAGAAATAAACTGCTCAACCAGCTTTACTTCCTCGACCATTCGGACACCCGACTTTTGGTGTCGCGCCGGTATGAGTTGGAATGCTTGGATTTGCTGCATAAGGTAAGTATTCTGTACGCCGAACGGGAGTACAAACTCTCCGAACGGTTGCTACAGCGCTGCCTTAAAGAAGCAGAAAAGGGTGAGTTTACGCAATATATGGTGCAAAGTGCCCGGATGCTGCGGAACCTGTACGCCGAACAGCAGCAGCGCATTGCGTTCAAGCAGCTGTCAAAAGTGCTGCTGCGGGCGCAGCAACTCTTGGCATGGGAAGACGAAGCCGAGCAGCTATATTCCGAAACACAAATGGCGCTGAATGGCACCGTAGCGGCTCGCCGCGCGGTACTGTCCCTGATGCCCGACCGCATGGCGCAGCTAGAGGCCTTGCATCGCCGGGCCCGCAGCTTTACTACCTATAATGTATGGTACCGGCTACGGGTAGCTTACGAAGAGCTGCAAGGAAACTACCAGGAAATCATTCGGGTAACGGCCGCAGCATCGCGGCGCCTGCGGGATGGCAAGCTCAACGCGCGCCGCTTTGACATCCGCTTCAACCATTTTATGAGCATCTACGCCTACTTGCGTAGCCGGCAGCCCACCCAGGGGTTGCGATTGGCTGAGGATTATGCCCGCGATTTTCATCCTTCGTCCAGTAACTGGTTTTATTTCCAGGAGCAGCACGTGTTGCTCGCCCTGCATGCGCAACAATACGAGCGCGCCCAGCTGCTGCTGAGCGTGATAATAAAAAACCCGGCGTATCTGATTCAGCGAGAGGCGGCGCTGCAGCGGTGGGATTTATACAAGGCGTATATCGAATTTGTGCTGCCGCCACCGCGCACCACGGCCCGGCAGCGGCAAATGGCCCAATGGGCGCTCCAGCTGCCGGAATACAGCCGCGACAAGCGCGGCCACAACGTGGCCATTCTGGTGCTGCAGCTGCTGCACTTTTTGCGGGAGCGCAACCTGGAGGCGGTGCTGCTGCGGCTGGAGCGGCTGCGCAAGTATCAGCAGCGGCACTTGTACGAGCCCACCACCCTGCGTAGCCGGCTGTTTTTGCGGCTGCTGCAGCTGATTGTGGAAAAGAACTTCAACGCGCCGCAAGCCGCGGAGCGGGGCACGGCCATGCTGCAACAGCTGCGCGAAACCCCGCCGCCCGGCAATGCCTTCGCCGAAGTCGAGATTATTCCCTACGAGCACCTATGGGAGCTGGTACTGGGCCTGCTGCGGGAAGGAGCACCCGTGGCAAACGAGCCGGTGGCTCAATAACCCGGGGCCGTACGAACCTGAACCTGCGGCGTTAGAACTTATTGAGCCGTTGCAGGACTTCGCGCAGGTACGTCTGGCCCACTGGAATGTGCTTGCCTTCCACAATCATGGCGTTGTCTTCCAGCACCTGAATGCGGTTGATGTTGACGATGAAGGAGCGGTGGATGCGCACAAACCGGTTGCTGGGGAATTTTTCTTCCACCGCTTTCATGGTGCTGTACACGATGAGCTTGCTCTGGCCCGTGACAATGTGCACGTAGTCGCCGAGGGCCTCGACGTAGTGCACGTCGTCGAAAGCGACGCGCACCAGCTTGTTGTCGACCTTGATAAAGGTGAAGTTGGCATTGAGCCCTGGTGTTTCGATGGCTTCGGCCTCGGGCGCGGGCACAGGTGCGGCATTGGGCTGGCGCTGGGCCTTGTCGCGGGCCTTTTGGGCGGCCTGCAAAAAGCGCGGGTAGCTCAGGGGCTTCACCAGGTAGTCAAGCACGGCTTGCTCGAAGGCCTCCACGGCGTATTCCTTGCTGCTGGTGATGAGCACCACCATGGGCGGGTTCTGCAGCGTCCGCAAGAGGTCAATGCCGGACATCAGGGGCATTTCCACGTCCAGAAACAGCAGGTCGACGGGCGCGGTGCGCAGGGCTTCGGCCGCCTCTATGGGGTTGGTATAGCTCCCGACGGCGGTCAGAAACGGCGTGTTGGCAATGCAGTTCAGCACTACCTGCACCGAGAGCGGGTCGTCGTCGACGACTAAACAGCGCAGAGGAGCAGAAGCAGCAGCAGCGGACATAATGAAGTATTGAAAACCGAATATCCCAACGAAAGTAAGTTATAAACTCGCCACTAGGTCCTTCTACGCCCTGGCCTCCAGTTGCGGATATAACTCGGCGAGCTGCTGGCGGATGGTTGCCAGCAGCAGCTCGCCGCAAGGGCAACCGGGTTGCCGGGCAGCGCGTTCCAACTCGTCGAGCTGCATGTGCAGCCCCGATACCCCAAAGTAGGCCACTTGGCCTTTCAGCTTGTGGGCCGTGCTGGCCAGGGTGGTGGGGTCGTGGGGGCAGGCGTCCGCCAGCAGGGCTTCCAGCGCGGGCGCTTCGGTGAGGAACGTGCGCACTATCTGGCGCAGAAAGTCTTCGTTGCCGCCGGCCAGCTCTTCCAGCAGCTGCCAGTCGGGCCGAATGGAGCTGAAATGCGGGGGGGCGGAGGGACGGGCCGCTTCGGTGCCCGCCGACGTCGGGGCAGAAGTGCCGGGTGTGCGGCCGGTGAAATGCGCCAGCCGGGCGTAGAGCACCGCCGGCTCAAAGGGCTTGGCCAGGGTGTCGTTCATGCCCGCGGCCAGGGCCAGCACCCGGTCTTCGGGCAGCACCGAGGCGGTGAGGCCGATGATGGGCAGGCGGGTAGCATCGGGAAAGCGCCGGCGTAGCTGGCGGGAGGCTTCGTAGCCATCCATTTCGGGCATCTGCACGTCCATGAGCACGGCGTCGAACGGCGGCGTGGCCTTACTAGCAGCTTCCACGGCCAAGCGGCCGTTTTCGGCGATGACGACTTGTACGTTCCAGGCTTCGAGGGTTTTGCGCGCCACTAGCTGGTTGAGGGCATTGTCTTCGGCTACCAGCACGCGCAACGCGGGCTCGAAGGGCGCCAGCACGCCCCGGTTCACCTCGGGCTGGGCGGCGCTGGCATCGGCCGTTTCATAAACTAGCTCAAAGAAAAACTCCGAGCCCTTGCCCTCTTCGCTGGTCACGCTCAGCTGGCCGCCGTGAAGCTGCACGAGGTTGCGCGCGATGCTCAGGCCCAGGCCCGTGCCGCCAAACTCGCGGGTGGTAGACGCATTGGCTTGAGAAAAGTCTTCGAAAATGGCTCCCAGCTTATCGGCCGGAATGCCAATGCCGGTATCGCGCACCGCAAAGCGAAGGCCCGCGAGCCGGGCCTGACTGAGTGGTTCAGGGGCGGCTAAGTCGCTCGGGGAGCTGGGCAGGGGTACTGCCTGCACTGTCACCGTGACGCCGCCCTGGCGGGTGAACTTGATGGCGTTGCCCACCAGGTTCACCAGTATCTGGTTGAGCCGCACCGGGTCGCCGAGCACAGCCGCAGGCACATCCGGTGCCACGTCTATAATGAGAAACAGGCCTTTGCTCTCGGTGGCAAACTTGAACATGGCGCCCAGCCGCCGCACCGCCTCGGGCAGCCGGAACGGCACCTGCTCCAGCGAGAGCTTGCCGGCTTCCATCTTGGAGCTGTCGAGGATGTCGTTGATAATAACCAGCAGGTTTTGCGACGACGACTCGATGGCCGTGAGGTATTCCGCCTGCTCGGGCGTAGGCTGGGTGGCGTGCAGCAGGTTAGTCAGGCCCACCACGGCATTCATCGGGGTGCGAATTTCGTGGCTCATGTTGGCCAGAAACTGGGCTTTGGCCTGCCGGGAGGCTTCGGCGGCATCGCGGGCCACCAACAGGTCGGCGTTGATGGTTTCTATCTGGGCTTTCTGCTGCCGCAGCTCGGCGGTGCGCTCTTCTACGGTGCGTTCCAGCACCTGCTGGGTGTGCCGCAAGGCGCGTTCGCGGGCCCGCACCACGCCAAACACCGTGCCGACAGCACCCACCAAAACCAGCGCCGCAAACCACCACGTGCGCCAAAACGGCGTGGCAATGCGGAACGAGGCCGTGGATACGGCACTCCATTGCCCAGTGGGGCCCCGCCGTGTGCGCACCTCCAGCGTGTAGCGCCCGGCATCGAGGCCCGGAAACTGGGCTTCGGGCGAGGTGCTGGGCCGGCTCCAGGCATCGGACAGGCCCAGCAGGCGGTATTGGTATTCCAGAGGCTCGGCGCCGGCCGCCAAACTCAGGCCTTCAAAGCCAAAGCTCAGCCGGTGCTTGGTGGCAGATAGCTCGCCGAGCTCGGCTATGGGCTGGGGTTCGCCGTCTACTTCGGCGGCTGTCAGCAGCAGCTTGGGGGGCAGCTCCTGGGCCCGGGCGAGGGCTTCGCGCAGGTCGAGCCGCACGAGGCCGCCGCGGGTGGCCGCCCACGCCGCCGGGGGCCCACCGGCCGCGGCCAGGGCGAGCGGGCCCCGGCTGTCGCGCACCAGCGTGTCGCTGGCCGCGGCCAGGGGCGTGAAGCGGCCCGTGCTCGCATCAAACAGCGTGAGCCCCTGCAGGTGCGAGAGCAGCAGCCAGTTGCCGGCATCGGTGGGGCGGGTGAGGGCGGGCAGGGCCAGCAGGCCGTACACGTAATTGGTGGAAAGGCTGTGGTCGGCGGCGAAGCGGCGCCAGGTGCTGCCCGTGAGGCAGTACAGCCCCTGGCCCTCGGTGCCCACCCACACGCGGCCCAGGCCATCCTCGGCAAAGCTGCTGATGGACACGCCACTGGAGTTGAGCTGGTGGCGGATGAAGCGGTGGGTGTTGGGGTTGTACGCTGCCAGGTCGGTGCCGTGCGTGCCCACCCACACGCGGCCCGAGCGGTCGGCGAGCAGGGCGTAAATGTTGTTTTTGAGCAGCCCTTGGGCAGTGGTGAAATGGCGCACCGGCTGGGCCGAGTCGGCCGGTAGCAGGTACAGGCCGTCGGCCGCGGTGCCCACCCACAGGCCGGTACGGGGCGAATACGTGAGGGCCGTAACGTCGAGCGTGGTGGGCAGGCCGGCTACCCGGCGCGGGGCGCGGGGCGGGGCGTAATGCCAGAGGCCGTCGCCGGCGGTGCCGGCCCAGTAGCTCCGACTTGAGCCGGGCAGCGGCAACAGCACCCGCACCGGCATGGCCAGGCTGCTGAGCTGTTTGCCCAGCTTGCCGGTGGGGGTGGCGGTTTGCAGGCCGGCGGCGGTGCCCAGCAGCAGCGCGCCCTGCGGCCCGGAGCACAAGGCCAGCGGCGGGGAACTGCCCGCCGGGGTAGGGTAGCGGCGCAGGTACCGGTCGGCGTGGCGCCACAAGCCCTGGCCGGCCGTGCCCAGCCACGTATTGCCTTCCCGGTCTTCGAGCAGGCAAATGGGCACCACACCGCGGGGCAGGTGCAGGCGGTAGCGGCGCAGGTAGTGCCCGATTGCGGCCGTATCCACCGGCGGCGGGCCGTGGCTCTGGAGGAGCAGGCCCGCGGGCGCCGCCGCCCGGTTGGAAGCTTCAAACGGCGCTCCCGGCGCGTTCCGGACCGAAACGCCGCCCAAGTAATGGCCTACCCAAAGCTCGCCGCTGGCCGGGACTTCACGCAGCGCCACCACAAAGTTCTCGGCCAACCCGTCCTTTTTGCCGAAAGTGACAAACCGGGTGCCGTCGTAGCGCACCAAGCCGTCGGCGGTGCCCAGCCAGAGGTAGCCCTGCCGGTCCTGCAGCAGCGCATACACGAAGGGCGCGCGCAAGCCATCGGCCGGCCCAAACTGGCGCAGAAAGGCCTGCTGTGCGCTGGCCGGCCGCAGGAATCCCAGCAGCAGGCCCAGCACCAGCAAGCCCACTCGCCGGGCGTACCTAAAATGGAGCAGTTGTTTCAAGCAGTATGAGCCACCCGGTCGGGCGGGCCGGTTGTTTGACGCTACAAGGTAGAACGCCATGCCTCGGCATCGTAAAATTGGGCCATTGCCCGCGCGGCTACGGCGCGGCTTGTGGGGTTTCGAGCGTCCACGGTACTACTTGGCCGTCACCTTAAACTCGGTGCGACGGTTGAGCTGGCGGCTGGCCTTGCTGGTGTTGGGCGCTACGGGTCGGGTTTCGCCGTAGCCAGCGGCCGTGAGGCGCGCGGCGGCAATGCCGTGCTGGGTTAGGTAAGCGACCACGGCCTGAGCGCGGCGCTGGCTGAGGTCCTGGTTTTTGGCGGCTTCACCCACGTCGTCGGTGTGGCCCGACATTTCCAGCTTGAGGGCCGGGGTGTCGGTGAGCAGCTTCTGCAGGCGCTCCAGCTCGGCAGTGCTTTCGGGGCGCAGGGCGGCCTTGCCGGTATCGAAGAAAATGTTGCGCAGCACAATGGTGGTGCCCACTTCCAGGCGCTTCAGCGGGATGTCTTTCACCACTTCGGCGTAGGCCGCGCCAGCGGGCAGGTCGAAGTTTTCGGAGTGAAACAGGTAGCCGTCTTGCCGCACCACGATGCCGTAGTTGGTGCCCGAGGGCAGGCTCACCAGGTAGCGGCCCGAGGTGGAGTTGCTGCGGAAGTTGGCGATTGTCTGGCCATTGGTGTTGTCGATGAGGTCGATGCTGGCTTCGAGCGGCTGCTTGGTCGCGTCGTCGGTCACGGTGCCTTTGAGGATGGTGACCTGGGCCGTGGCCACCGCCACGGCGGGCGCCAGCACGGTTTGCTTCATGGGGGCGAGGCGGGAGGCCAGCAGCTGGTCTTCCTCGCTGAGCACGGGCTGCTTTTCGGGCCCCAGAAAGGTGATGCGGTAAATGTCTTTGGCCCCGAGCCCACCGGGCCGGTCGCTGGAGTAGTAGCCGTGCCGGCCCGAGGCCGAGGTCACGAAAAACACGTCGTCGTCGGGCGTGTTGATGGGCCAGCCCAGGTTTTCAGGCGTGCTCCACTTGCCGTTTTCAAACACTGATTTGAAAATGTCGTAGCCGCCCATGGAGTTGTGGCCTTCCGACGAGAAGTACATGGTCTTGCCATCGGGGGCCATAAATACGCCCTCTTCGCCGTATGCCGTGTTGATGGCCGAGCCCAGGTTCACCGGCGCGTTGCGGCTTTCCAATTCCACTTTATAGATGTCGGACCCGCCGAGCCCGCCCTCGGCGCGGTCGCTCACGAAGTACAGAAACCGGCCATCGGGCGAGTAGCTGGCCGACGTTTCGTGGCTGCGCGAGTTGATGCGCGAGCCCAGCTGCTTGGGCTTGCCCCAGGCGCTGCCCCCGAGGTTGGCTTCCAGCAAATCGCCGCCGTTGGTGCCCACGTACACGAGCATGCGCTGGCCGTCGGGCGCGAGGCCCACGGTGGCGTTGTGGTCGCCGGTATTCACGGGGGCGCCAAGGTTGGTGGCGCGGCTCCATTTTTTGCCCTGCCAGTTGGCCTGGTAAATGTCTTCGAAGTAGCCGTTGCCCTCGGGGTCGGCTTTGCCGCCGGTGGAGCCGGCCCGGCGCGAAGTGATGAGAATCGTCGATTCGTCGGCCGATACTACCGGCCCGTAGTCCGAATCCGAGGAGTTGAGCTCGGGCCCGGCGTTGTCGATGAACACGCGGGTGGGGCGGGCCATCAGCTGCTGGCCGTTGCGGCACTGCTGGATGTAGCGCTGCAAGTCGTTTGCGGTCAGGGCTTCGGCGCTGCCGTTGCGGGTGTTGCCGCCCACGGGGTGAGCCAGCTGGTATTCGGCAATGGCTTCGCGCCATTTGGCGTTCAGGTGCAGGGCGCGGGCCAGCAGGTAGTGGGTGCGGGCATCGGCGGTGGCGTCGAGCTTGGCGGCTTTTTGCAGGTAGGGCAGGGCGGCGGTTTTGCTGGTCGAGTGCAGGTAGCAGTCGCCGATTTTCACGTTCAGGCCCGCGTTGTTGGGGTTGAACTGCTGGGCCGCCAGGTAGTGTGGCAGGGCTTGGGCGTAGCGGGCGGGGTCGGCGCCGTATTCGGTTTCGCCGTCCTTCAGCTCGCGCATGGCTTCGCGCAGCCCTTCTTTGTTATCCGAGAAATTGTCCTTTGTAAAGGCCACGCTTTGGGCCACGGCCCGGGAGCCGGTAGCAGCCAGCACTAGCAGCAGAAACAGGCGGGAGAAGAAAGACATTATAGTGAATTGCTAAGTAAGATGCCCGTCATGCTGAGCTTGTCGAAGCATCTCTACCGCTTCGTTGAGCTAGATTTAATTACTTCCGAGGGAGAGATGCTTCGACAAGCTCAGCATGACGGGCTAATGAGAACCATCCGACGCAAGCCTATTCTGCGGCTTGGCCTGCGCAGCCGGCGGCGGCCGCATAATTATCCCCCACGGGCAGGCCCAGCTCAGCGGCTTTGCGCCAGTCCTGGCAGGCTTCGTCGGCCTGGCGCAGCATTTCGCGGGCATGTCCCCGGTTCAGGAAGGCTTCGGCGTAATCGGGTTTCAGCCTGATGGCCTCACTGGCATCGGCTGCGGCCTGGGCATGTTTCTCCAGCTTGAGCTGAGCAGCCGCCCGGTTGTTCCAGGCAAAGGCGTAGGTGGCATCGAGCTTAATGGCCTGGCTGAAATCGGCGATGGCGCCGGCGTAGTCTTTGTTTTCGAAGCGGGCGCTGCCGCGGTTACTGAAAGCCAAGGCATTGTCGGCCTTCTTGGCGAGGTAGGCGTCGTAGTCGCGCAGGGCCTGGGGCAGCTGGCCGGTGCGGCGCTCGGCAGTGGCGCGGTTAAGCAAGGCCGCCAGCAGCTCAGGCTGTAGCGCCAAGGCTTTGGTATAGTCTTGGGTGGCAGCGGCGTAGTTGTTGAGTTTCTGGTTGGCGCTGCCGCGGTCGTGGTAGGCGTAGGCCAGCTGCGGGTCGGCCTTGATGGCGCCGTCAAAGTCGTCGCGGGCGGCCTGGTAGTCGCCTTTCTCGAAGCGCAGCACACCGCGGTTGTACCAGGCCGGGGCGTAGTCAGGCTTGGCCTTCAGCGCTTCGGAATAGTCCTGGTCGGCTTCGTTGAGCTGGTTTTGGGCTTCCCGCACCCGCGCCCGACCGAAGAAGCCGGCGTAGTTGCCCGGCTCCAGTTTAAGTGCCTGGTCGTAGTCGGCCAGGGCTTGCGGGTAGTCCTTGAGCTCGTAGCGCGTGGCGGCGCGGTTGGTGTACGCGGCCGCAAAATCGGGCTTGGCGGCAATGGCTTGGTCGAAGCTGCGCAGGGCGGCCGGGTAGCTCTGGGCATTGAAGCTAGCCAGGCCGCTGTTGTACGCCTTTTCGGCCAGCTGCGGGCCGGGGAGGGTACTAGCTCGCACCGAATCGACCTGGGCTTGGGCCAAAATTGGGGCGCTCAGTAACAAGAGTAATAGTAGAGCTTTTTGCATGAAAGCCAGAGGGTAAGTTGAATGCGCAGCGTATTTAGCGAAGGTATTGGATTTTTTGGTTTCGATGCTAAGGTGATAGTAAAAAAATGAGGTCCTATAGCGCGGAGCCTCCCCGTGGAACCTCACCCCCGGCTCCTCTCCAAAAGAGAGGGGAGCCGAACGGTAATTGATCGAAAGAAAAAAGGCCCAACTCACTTGAGCTGGGCCTTTTTATTTAAAATTGAGCTAAACCTTGTGCCGTGGCTCCCCTCTCCGCGGGAGAGGGGCCGGGGGTGAGGTCCCCTGAAGGCGAAAGGCTCCCCTGCGCGCTGCAGGACGGGCCTGTTACTTCTTCTTTTCCTTCGATGCCTTCCCAAAAATGCTTTTTGGCATAAGCATGTGCGCCCCACGGGTACCGTCCACTACCTGCGTCACGTCGAGGTCGCCGGCTATGCTGCAGAGCATGTAAGCCTCGTCGCGGGTCAGGTGCTTCTCAGCAACCAGAACGGCTATCATTTCTCGCACGGCGTCTTTGGCGGCCAGGGTTAGGTCTTCGTTCAGGCCCATGCTGATGTAGGCCGTGGGCGTTTCGGCGCGGGGCCAGGTTTGGTGGAGGTCTTTGCGCACGATAAACTGCAGCGTGCCGCTGAGCGAAGTTTCCAGGGCCGTGATGTCGACTTCGCCGTTGCCCTGGCCGGCGTGGCCGTCGCCCACGAAAAACAGCGCGCCGGCCGCGTGCACCGGCAGGTACAGCGTGGTGCCTGCCACCAGTTCTTTGTTGTCGAGGTTGCCGCCATGAATGCCGGGCGGCGCGCTGTTGATGCGGCCCGAGGCGGCGGGTGGCGCCACGCCCATGCTCCCAAAAAATGGCCGCAACGGCACGTCGATGCCCGGGGCAAAGTGCGCCACCATCTTCTTCTCATCCAGCGGAATGATTTTCATCTTGGCGTAGCCAAAATCCTCCGGGATGAAGCCGCTCTTGGGCCCAAATGCATTGTAGGCGTAAGGAATGGCCAGCTTAACGGACTGAATGCGCACTTCGAGCACGTCACCGGGCTCGGCGCCCTCCACGAAAATGGGGCCGGTGAGGATGTGGCCGCCCGGCCCTTTGTTGGTCACGTGTTCGGTGATGTCGCGCAGGGCTGGCTCTACTTGGGCCGGGGGCAGGCCAGCGCCTTCCAGGCGGGCGGGGGTAGAGGTAATGAGGGTGTGCACCTCCACCGATTCGCCGGATTTTATACGCAGCACGGGCGCCGCGGCGGCATCGTAATAGCCCCAGGCCGCCGTGGCCGGGGTGATGGGCAACTGGTGCGTGGCTTTCTGGGCCTGCGCGCTCAGCGTCAGCCCCATGCTGAGGGCCAGGCCCCAGGCAGCTCGGCCGACGAATGGTTTGCGTTGTTTCATACCGGCAAGTACGCACTGGCCCGGCAATGTTGAGCCAGGAAAATACTGTGGCGGCGGCCGTGGTGCTTATATGGTAGCCATTGCGTAGATTTGGGTATAAACTTTAGGGGTGTCCGGGCTGGCCGGACTGAGATAATACCCTTTGAACCTGCTCCGGCTGATACCGGCGAAGGGAAAAGTATCGGTGCGCAGCGGGCCTGATTGGGCCGGCGACACCCGCTATTGTTTATCGTTCGATTCGTTGCCAACTCATCAGTTGCCATGGTCTGCTACGTAAACAATTCGCCCCAGGAAACCGCCAACACCCAGACGCTTACGCAGCTGCTCGCCAGCCTGGCCCTGGCCGAGCAGCGCGGCCTCGCCGTGGCCGTGAACGGCACTGTGGTGCCCCGGGCCGAATGGCCGGCCCACGCCCTGCACGAGCAGGACCGGGTCACCATTATCCGGGCCACGCAGGGCGGCTAATGCGTCGGTCATCCTGAGCGCAGCGAAGGACCTTATTACGGCTGCAACTTTCAGGATTACTTACTACACTAATTGAGCGGCGCGGACGTGATAAGGTCCTTCGCTGCGCTCAGGATGACAGCCAATTATTGACATTCACCGTCACACCCTTCCTCAATGAAGAAAAAAGACCAGGCTCCGCACCAGACGCTGGTGGAGCGCCAGCCGCTCACCGGCTCCCGCAAAATCTACGTGCCCGGCAAGCTCCACCCCGGCATCCGGGTGGCCATGCGCGAAATCGTGCTGGCCGATACCGAGCGCAAGTTCGACTTCGTGAATCCTACCGAGCAGAACGCGCCCGTGACGGTGTACGACACCAGCGGCCCCTACACGGACCCCAACGTCGAAATTGACCTGAAAAAAGGCCTGCCCCGCCTGCGCGAAAGCTGGATTGTGGAGCGCGGCGACGTGGAGCGCCTCTCGGGCACCACTTCCGACTACGGCCAGCAGCGCGCCGCCGACACCAGCCTCGACCACCTGCGCTTCGAGCACATTGCGGCCCCCCTGCGCGCCAAGCCGGGCTACAACGTGTCGCAGATGCACTACGCCAAAAAGGGCATCATCACGCCCGAGATGGAGTACATCGCCATCCGCGAAAACCAGCGCTTCGACGAGCTGCCCGCCGACGACCCGCTGCGCACCCAGCACCGCGGCCACAGCTTCGGCGCCAACACGCCCGAGGGCCACATCACCGCCGAATTTGTGCGCCAGGAAGTGGCCGCCGGCCGCGCCGTTATCCCGTCCAACATCAACCACCCCGAGAGCGAGCCGATGATTATCGGCCGCAACTTCCTGGTGAAAATCAACACCAACATCGGCAACTCGGCCGTGACGTCGAGTATTGAGGAAGAGGTAGATAAAGCCGTGTGGAGCTGCCGCTGGGGTGGTGACACACTGATGGATTTGAGCACGGGCAAGAACATCCACGAAACCCGCGAGTGGATTATCCGCAACTGCCCCGTGCCGGTGGGCACCGTGCCCATTTACCAGGCCCTGGAAAAGGTAAACGGCAAGGCCGAGGACCTGACCTGGGAGCTGTTCCGCGACACGCTGATTGAGCAGGCCGAGCAGGGGGTGGACTATTTCACCATCCACGCCGGCGTGCTGCTGCGCTACGTGCCCATGACCGCCAAGCGCGTGACCGGTATCGTGTCGCGCGGTGGCTCCATTATGGCCAAATGGTGCCTAGCGCACCACAAGGAGAGCTTCCTTTACACGCACTTCGAGGAAATCTGCGAAATCATGAAGGCCTACGACGTGGCCTTCTCGCTGGGCGACGGCCTGCGCCCCGGCTCCATCGCCGATGCCAACGACGAAGCCCAGTTTGCCGAGCTGGAAACGCTGGGCGAGCTCACCAAAATTGCCTGGAAGCACGACGTGCAGGTGATGATTGAGGGCCCCGGCCACGTGCCCATGCACCTCATCAAGGAAAACATGGACAAGCAGCTCAAGGAGTGCCACGAGGCGCCGTTCTACACGCTGGGGCCGCTTACCACGGACATCGCGCCCGGCTACGACCACATCACCTCGGCCATTGGGGCCGCCATGATTGGCTGGTTTGGCACGGCCATGCTCTGCTACGTGACGCCCAAGGAGCACCTCGGCCTGCCCAACAAGCAGGACGTGAAGGACGGCGTAATTGCCTACAAAATCGCGGCCCACGCCGCAGATTTGGCCAAAGGCCACCCCGGTGCCCAGTACCGCGACAACGCCCTGAGCAAAGCCCGCTTCGAGTTCCGCTGGGAAGACCAGTTCAACCTCAGCCTCGACCCCGACACGGCCCGCGAATACCACGACGAAACCCTGCCGGCCGAAGGCGCCAAAGTGGCCCACTTCTGCTCGATGTGCGGGCCGCATTTCTGCTCGATGAAAATCACGCAGGAAGTGCGCGACTACGCCGCCAAGCAAGACCTGACGGCCAGCGAGGTGCTGGCCAGCGGCATGGCCGAAAAGTCGCGCGAGTTTGTGAACAAAGGAAGCGAGATTTACCTGTAGGCTTTTCACATAAAGATTGAACGGTCATGCTGAGCGCAGTCGAAGCACCTCTACCGCATCAGTAATCAATGATAGCTCAACGAAGCAGTAGAGATGCTTGGCCTGCGCTCAGCATGACCGTTCTCTGCATAAAATTCCCCACATCATGCCCAACAAGCGCCCCCTTGCCCTGAGCATTGCCGGCTTCGACCCCAGCGCGGGGGCAGGCTTGCTGGCGGATATTAAAACCCTGGAAACCAACGGGGTGTATGGCTTGGGCGTATGCACCGCCCTCACGGTGCAAAACGACGTGTCGTTTGAGCGGGTGCATTGGGTGCCGGCCGTCGAAATCCGCGAGCAGATTCGCATTTTGTTGGCCCGGTTCAAAGTGGATTTCGTGAAAATTGGGCTTGTCGAAAGCCTGCCCCAGCTTCTGGAACTGGTGGGCTGGCTGAAGGTACAAAACCCGCGCCTGCAACTGATATGGGACCCCGTGCTCAAGGCCTCCGCGGGCTATGAGTTTCACCGCAAAACCGACCGGGAACTGCTCCAGGCGTTGTGCGTCGAAATGGCCCTCATCACCCCCAACCAGCCCGAAATGCTGCGGCTGTGGCCCGACGAAAAAGCCGCCGACGTTGCGGCCCAGGTCGTGAGCGCCTTTTGCCCCGTGCTGCTCAAGGGCGGGCACCAGGACGGGGCCGTTTCGACCGACGTGCTGTTTGCCAACGGCAAGTGGCACAGCTTCTCGGCGCCGCGCCTGCCGCACGGCGAGAAGCACGGCAGCGGCTGCGTACTGTCGGCCGCGGTGCTGGCGCAACTGGCGAAAGGGGAGAAGCTGGTGGAAGCCTGCCGCCTTGGCAAGGACTACACCACGTCGTTTTTGGCCAGCAACGACACGCTGCTGGGGTACCACAGCAGCCCTAAAAAATAGCGCCGCGCACCCGCCGGGCTACTCAGTGTCCCCGGCACTTTAGCAACTGAACCCATGAAAATCAACACGCTGCATTACATCACAACCAACGCGGCGGCGGCCGAACTGGCCTGCCAGGGCGGCGTGCGCTGGGTGCAGCTCCGGGTGAAAAACCAGCCGCCCGCCATCTGGAAGCAGCTGGCGCTGGACACGCAGGCCGTGTGCCGCCGCTACGGGGCCACGCTGCTCATCAACGACAACCCGCGCCTGGCCCAGGAAATCGGGGCCGATGGCGTGCACGTGGGCAAGGCCGACATGCCGGCCGCCGAAGCCCGCGAAATGCTGGGCTCAAAATTCATCATCGGCGGCACGGCCAACACCTTTGCCGACGTGCAGCGCCTGGCCGAAGCCGGCGTGGACTACGTGGGGCTGGGGCCGTTTCGCTTCACGCCCACCAAAGAAAACCTCAGCCCAATTTTAGGCCTGGACGGCTACACGGAAATCATCCGGCAGTGCCGGGCCGCCGGGCTGGCGGTGCCCATCATCGGCATCGGGGGCATCACGCTGGCCGACGTGGAAGCGCTGGCCACCACGGGCCTGCACGGAGTGGCGGTGTCGAGCGCCATTGGCAAGGCGAGCAACCCGACTGAAACGGCGGGCTTGTTTATCAAGGAGTTATCGGCTGTAAATCCTATTTAATTATTATGTTAAACAAAGAATTGGTCATCGCTGGCCGCACTTTTAATTCCCGGCTGTTTACCGGAACGGGCAAATTTAGCTCGTCGGTGCAGATGGAAGAAGCCCTTTTGGCGTCGGGCTCCGAATTAGTGACCGTGGCCCTGAAGCGGGTGGACGTGGCCGACGCCGAAGACGACATTCTCCGACACCTGGCGCACCCGCAGTTCAGCTTGCTGCCGAATACGTCGGGCGTGCGCACGGCCAAGGAGGCCGTGTTTGCAGCCCAACTGGCCCGCGAAGCGCTGGAAACCAACTGGCTCAAGCTCGAAATTCACCCCGACCCCAAGTACCTGCTGCCCGACCCCATCGAGACCCTAAAAGCCGCCGAGGAGCTGGTGAAGCTGGGCTTCGTGGTGCTGCCCTACATCCACGCCGACCCGGTGCTGTGCAAGCGCCTGGAGGAAGTGGGCGTGGCGGCCGTGATGCCCCTGGGCGCACCCATCGGCTCGAACAAAGGCCTGCTCACGCGCGAATTCCTTGAAATCATTATCGGCCAGAGCAAGGTGCCGGTGGTAGTGGACGCGGGCATCGGGGCACCCTCGCACGCGGCGGCAGCCATGGAAATGGGCGCCGATGCCGTGTTGGTGAACACCGCCATTGCGGTGGCAGGCAAGCCAGTGGCCATGGCCAAGGCGTTTAGAATGGCCGTGGAGGCCGGGCGTATGGCCTATGAGGCGCGGCTGGCCGCGCCGGTAGCGCACGAGGCCGTGGCCAGCTCGCCGCTCACGGCGTTTTTGGATATGTAGTAGGTGGAAAAGAGTGAATATGAACGGTCATGCTGAGCGCAGCCGAAGCATCTCGCATGGGATAGTAATCCATTCGATTGAGTTAGTTGAAGCACGCGAGATGCTTCGGCTGCGCTCAGCATGACCGTTCTAGGTTAAAAAATAAGTACCATGAGCTTTCAACCCATTTTTGAAGCCCAGCCCTGGGACGACGTCAAGGCGAGCATCTACGCCAAGACGGCGGCCGATGTGGAGCGCGCCCTGGCGGCGCCGCGCCGCACGCTGGACGACTTCAAGGCCTTGATTTCGCCGGCGGCCGCGCCGTACCTGGAGCAGATGGCTCAACTCAGCCACCAGCTCACGCGCAAGCGCTTCGGCAACACGGTGCAGCTCTACGTGCCCCTGTACCTTAGCAACGAGTGCCAGAACATCTGCACGTACTGCGGCTTCAGCCTGGATAATAAAATCCGGCGCCGCACGCTCAGCAGCGTGGAAATGCTGCAGGAAGCGGCCGTGCTCAAGGACTGGGGCTACGACCACGTGCTGCTCGTGACCGGCGAAGCCAACCAAACCGTGGGCGTCGATTACCTGGAAAAGGCTCTGCGCACGCTGCGGCCGCACTTCGCGCACCTCTCCCTGGAGGTGCAGCCCCTGGACCAGGAAGACTACGAGCGCCTGATTCCCGAGGGCCTGAACACGGTGCTGGTGTACCAGGAAACCTACCACCGCGACGATTACAAAAAGCACCACCCCAAGGGCAAGAAGTCGAACTTCAACTACCGCCTCGACACGCCCGACCGCTTGGGCCGCGCCGGCATCCACAAAATGGGGCTGGGCGTGCTCATTGGGCTGGAAGACTGGCGCACCGACTGCTTCTACACGGCCCTGCACCTCGATTACCTCGAAAAGACCTACTGGCAGACCAAGTACAGTTTGTCGTTTCCGCGGCTGCGGCCGGCCGAAGGGCTGCTGCAGCCCAAGGTGGAGATGAGCGACCGAGAGCTGGTGCAGCTCATTTGCGCCTACCGCCTGCTGAACGAGGAAGTGGAGCTGTCGATTTCGACCCGCGAAAGCCCCACTTTCCGCGACCACGTGGTAAAGCTGGGCATCACCAGCATCAGCGCCGGCTCCAAGACCAACCCCGGCGGCTACGTGGTAGCGCCGGAGTCGCTGGAGCAGTTCGAGATATCCGACGAGCGCAGCCCGGCCGAAATAGCGGCCATGCTGCGCCGACAGGGCTACGAGCCCGTGTGGAAAGACTGGGACGCCACGCTGGTGGGCCTGGCCCGCTAAAAATCAACAGAACGTCATGCTGAGCGCAGCCGAAGCATCTCTACCGCAGTAGTAATTATTTACTCTCGTAGTAGAGATGCTTCGGCTACGCTCAGCATGACGTTTAAATTCCATATCGATGACCACTGCTGACCTCTCGCTTTCCGCCGCCGAAAACAACCGCTACAGCCGCCACCTGCTGCTGCCCGAAATTGGGCTGGCCGGCCAGCTCAAGCTGAAAGCAGCCAAGGTGCTGGTGGTGGGCTGCGGCGGCCTGGGCTGCCCGGTGCTGCAGTACCTGGCCGCTGCCGGCGTGGGCACGCTGGGCCTGCTGGATTTTGATACCGTGGACGACAGCAACCTGCAGCGCCAGGTGCTGTACGCCACCGCCGACGTGGGCCGGTCGAAGGCTGTGGTGGCCGCCGAGAAGCTGGCTGCGCAAAACCCGTTTATCACACTGCGCACGCACCAGCTGCACCTCTCGGCAGCTAATGCCCTGGCGCTGTTTGCCGACTACGACCTGGTGGTGGATTGCTCGGATAATTTCGCCACCCGCTACCTAGTCAGCGATGCCTGCGTCATCCTAGGCAAGCCGCTGGTGTTTGGGGCCATCTTCAAATTCGAGGGCCAGGTATCGGTCTTCAACTACCAAAACGGCCCCACATACCGCTGCCTTTACCCCGAGCCGCCCGCGCCCGGCGATGCCCCCAGCTGCGCCGAAATCGGGGTGCTGGGCGTGCTGCCGGGCCTGGTGGGCACCCTGCAGGCCGCCGAGGCCCTGAAGATTATCCTGGAGCTGGGAGAAGTGCTGAGCGGGCGCCTGCTGATGGTGGACGCCTTGGGCATGCAGTTTCAAACCATTCGTTTCCGGGCGGTGGCGGCCAACCAGCAGCTTACCGCGCTGGCCCCCGACTACGCCGCTTTTTGTGGAGAAGCCCCGATACAGGTAGCGGCCCGGCGCGCCCCGGAAATCAGCGCCGACGAGCTGAAGGCGTGGCAGCAGAGCGGCCGGCCGCTGCAATTGCTTGATGTGCGCGAGCCGCACGAGCACGCTCAGCGCAGTATCGGGGGGCAGCTGCTGCCCTTGGGCCAATTGGCCGATAAGCTCACGGAATTAACCCTCGACGCCCCTGTAGTGGTGCACTGTGCCAGCGGCATTCGCAGTCAGAAAGCAGCTCAACTGCTGCTGGCCCACGGTTTTGCTGAGGTGTATTCACTACGCAACGGACTGGCCGACTATTGATTGCAGGCTGCGAAACGCGGCCACCGGGTCGGGGCTTTGCCACACCGCGCCCAGCACGGCGGCTCCTGCAAAGCCCGCCTGCTGCACGGCGGCCAGTCGGTGCGCTTCGATGCCGCCCAGGGCCACTACTTGTGGCGCATATGTGGCGCGGTGCGGCAGCTGCCGGAGCACGGCGGCTACCTCCTGTAGGTCGAAGGCTGCGGCGTACTGTTCCTTGCTCAGGCTGTCGAAAATTGGGCTGAGAAACACGTAGTCGTAGCGGCGCCGGTGCCGGCTGATTTCGGCCAGCGTGTGGAAAGAGGTGGATAACGTTTGGCCGGCGCGCAACGGCAGGCGCGTGACCCGGGCGGCCCGGGTGGCGGCCGTAAGGTGCACGCCGCCCAGGCCCAACTCCGGGACCAGCGCATGGTGCGAGTGCAACACGAGTCGGGAGTGGTATTGGGCTGGGATGCCGGCCACATAGGCCGCCATTTCGGCGTGGCTCCAGCCTGGCTTGCGCACGTGGAATCGGGCCAAGCCCAGCTCCAGCATCTCGCTCACCAGTGGCACTTCGTCGGCCACCGAGTGGGGCGGCGAGATGAGGATAAGCTTCATGAATTGCTTTACGCGGGTTGAACTGGAGTGGGCCAGTTGGCCAGCAGGGCCCGAATGTGGTGGAGCCGGGCTTGCTTGGGCGCCGCCCGCCGGGCCACCGCCGTGGCCGTCCAGAAGTGGTGATGGGCCAGAAAGTCGGCCTGGAGCTGAAACCACGCGCGTTCGTCGGCAAGCAGCTGGCGGGCCATCAGCTCGTGGAACAGGCTGGTGGAAATGGGCTCGAAATCGGGCCGGCCCAGGTAGTCGAGGTCGGCATCGCAGAGAATCTGGGCCAGCAGGCTGTGGGGCTGCTGGGGGTACTCGGTGGCCATTATCATGGCGCAAATCTGCTCCACCTGCCCGGGGGTGTAGCCGAAGCCTGGCAGGGTGGCCCTGGCCAGCTCGCAGCCCTGCGCCTCGTGGCCCTTATAAGTATGCAGAAAGCCGGTATCGTGGTAGAGGGAGGCCGTGCGCAGCAGCGCCAGGTCTTCGCCGTCGGTCACGCCCTCGGCGGCGGCCAGCTCCATGGCCACGGCCGTCACGTCGAGGGTGTGGTGCAGGCCGTGGTAATAGAGCGTTGGCGCGAGGCCGCGCTTCAATTCTTTCAGAATAAAATCTTCGGCAGCTTGGGCGTGCATGCGAGTGAGACTATGGCCGATGGCTCGGCGCAAGGTAAAGCAAGTGATGAAAAACTGAAATCGGCGAAGCTCCCGGGCCCCAGAGCCTAAAACGTGCCAATGCAGCTTTAAAACAGCTGCCGGCCGGTGAAAGATTTATTGCTAAAAGTGCGCCGAGGCAATGTGCCAGAGAAGCTACCTGCTGGTGCCGACCTCATGGACGGCCCGGGCTTTATCCCGGCAGTAGTGCGCCCGGAAAAGCGCCGTTGGGCTGGCATTCCGGAATCGGGCTAGCCACGAAGCCCACCTGACTTAAAAGGGCAAATGCTAATACTTTCATACATGTCGAAATCTGAGAAACTACTTACCTTAGCATCCTTATAAGTAAAGGTGTCTTCGCATTGAAAAATAATGGCGTTCGGTTTGAAACAGGTCGTTTGCTCAAGCTACCGCATTATTCGGCCTAAGCAGTTCCTGTGAAGCGCTGTGTATTGACCATATGAACCGCACCACAGGAACGCTTTCGACGCTACACGCTGAACAATGAGGTTTTTATATTCCCGGCCGGGAATCCTGCGCGTGGCCATATTCACCCTGGGCTTTTAATAAATTTACTACATTTCTATTCGCGATGATTATTATAAACGGCCGAGTCTTGTCTGCGTTGCCGGGGCTTCTCCCGCAACGCTTGGCCTGCCGACGCGTCGCGGTCGTTTACTTTATGCCGCTGCTGTGCCTATGAAATGGATTCTTACAGCACTGGCAGTTTGGGTGATGAGCGGGCCCTTGCTGGCCCAACGGCGCTATTGGGACGCGGACTACGATTCGCTGACCCGGGTGCTGGCCGGGCAGCGCGCCGATTCTGCCCGGCTGCGCACGGTGGTGCACCTGCTCGACCTGCACCCCACCAACCCGCAGGCCCTGCCTTTGCTCGACCAGCTCCTGGCCTTGAACCAGCGGCTGCAGGTGCTGGATGACACCCCTTACCGGCGCCTGCGCACGGGCCTCACGCTCTGGAAGCAGGGCAATGCCGCCGCACTGGATTCCATGAAAACCGCCGTGGCGGACTTCGACCGGCTGGGCCGCCCCATTCCCTGGCTGCTCATCGACCTGGTGACGTTCTACAACCGCTCCAATGCCATGGCGGCGCGCAAGCAGTACTACGACGAGAAGCTGGCCTTCTACCGGCTGCGCGACGCCCCCGAAAACACGGCCGCCTGCTACCTCTCGCAGGGTGCCTACTACCGGCGCACGGGGGACTACAACCGGGCCATCAACAGCAGCTTGCGCGCGGCCGACATGGCGGAGCAGTTCAGCCGGAAGCTGTACGTGAACGAGCTGCTGGTGACCGGGGCCATCTACGCCGACTGGGGCAATACCGACAAGGCCGTGCAGTACCTGAGCATGGCGCGCGCCCTGCCCGAATTCCGCCAGGTGCAGGGCCAAAACCGCGTGTTTACCTTCCTGGCGCTGTCGAAGCTCTACCTGCAGGAGCGCCTGTACGCGGCCGCCCTGCAGGCCTCCAATTCGGCCCTGGCTGCCCGGGTAAGCGACGCCGCCGACCGGGGCTTAACGCAGGCCCACGGGCTGGTGCAAAAAGCCGCCGTATTGCTGCAAATGAAGCAAGTGGAGCCCGCCGGCCAACTCCTCAGACGGGCCCAGCAACTCGACGATTCGCTGCACCTGGCCATGTCCGACAAGCCGGGAGAATTCGAACTGGACGCCACCTGGGCCCGGTACTACACCGCCCGGCACGATTTTGCCCGGGCCGAAGCCCATTGGCTGTTGGCGTACCAGAAAGCCACGGCTGCTAAGCTTGACCGGCTGCGCCCCAAGTACTTGCAGCAGCTGGCCGCGTTTTACGACGCCCGCGGCCGGCCGGCCGAAGCCCAGCGCTATTCCCGCGCCTACATCGCCCAGGCCGATACCTTCAACGCGGCGCAGAACAACTTTCACGTCGCGCAGTACGAAAACGAGCGGGTGGAGCAAGCCCAGAATGCGCAGATAAACGACCTGCGCCAGGCCCAGGCCGTGCAGGCCGTGCGCCTGCGACTGGGCAACTGGCTGCTGCTCGGGGCGCTGCTGGCCATCGTGCTGGTATCGGGCCTGGGCGTGTTCATCTACCGGCAGCTGCGCGTGAACCGGCGCACGTTGGCCCAGCTCCGCCAGGCGCAGTCGCAGCTGGTGCAGGCCGAGAAGATGGCCTTTCTGGGCGAGCTCACGGCGGGCATCGCCCACGAGCTGCAAAACCCGCTCAACTTCATGAAGAACTTCGCCGAGGTGAGCACCAACTTAGTCGAAGACATGCACGCGGGCGCGGACGGAGCAGCAAGCAGCGCCGGGCTCGAGGGCGAGATACTGGTGGGGCTGAAGCAGAACCTGCAGCAAATCAGCCAGCACGGGCAGCGGGCTTCGGCCATCATCAAGGGCATGCTCGAGCACAGCCGCGCGGGCACCGGGCGGCGCGAGCCCACCGACCTCAACGCCCTGGCCTCGGAGCAGCTCACGCTGGCTTACCAGGGCATGCGCGCCCTCGACAAGACGTTCCACGCGCACCTGGCCACGGAGCTGGACCCGGGCCTGGACTTGGTGTCCGTGGTGACCCAGGACCTGGGCCGCGTGCTGCTGAACCTGTGCACCAACGCCCTGTACGCTGTGCGCCAGCGCCAGCAGCAGGAAGCCCTGGCAACCTCGGGGCACGCTCCTGAAGCTGCCTACGAGCCCACCGTGGTCGTGAGCACCGCGCGCGGGACCGGGCGGGCGGTGGAAATCCGGGTGAAAGACAACGGCCCGGGCATGCCGCCGGACGTGCAGCAGCAGGTGTTCCAGCCCTTCTTCACCACCAAGCCCGCGGGCGAGGGCACGGGGTTGGGCCTGTCGCTCAGCTACGACATTGTGACCAAGGGCCACGGCGGCACGCTCACGGTGCACAGCCAGGAAGGCCATGGCACCGAGTTTCTCATCCGACTGCCGCTGGGCCGATAGCACGTGTTTGGGGCCTGGAATGACGACGACGCGGGGAAAAAAAGAAGCATACCCGGCGTATGGCCCGGGCATAGTGTGCGCCTGCCCGTTTGGACGTTTCTTTACGCCGCATGAGAAGGGTTTTTATTTTATGGCTGCTGGCTTTGCTGGCTCCTGCCGGCTTGCTGGCCCAGGCTCTGGGCGCCGATAGCCTGCGGGGGCTGGTGCAGGCTCATCCCCAAGCGGATACCGTTCGGGTTAAGTACCTCAATGCGTTGGCGCTGGCCCTGCGCAACAACGCGGCCGAGGAGTCGGCGGCCTTGTTTCAGGAGTCGTTGCGCCTCTCCACGCAGCTGGGCTACCCGGCCGGCGCGGCCGAAGCGCAGCTGGGCCTGGGCTTCTACTACCGCCACCGCAGCGAGTACGACTTGGCCCAAACGTATTCCCAGCAAGCCCGCGAGGCCTTCCGGCAGGTGGGCAACCGCGTGGGCCAGACCCGCAGCCTCTACAACCTGTCCTGCGTTTACTCCGAGCAGGGCATGTACGCCAAGTCCCTGACGGCAAATTTGGAAGGCTTAAAACTGGCCGAAGCCCAGCACGACCAGAAATGGCTGGCCTTTCTCAACACCCAGCTCGGCATTACCAGCACCTTTCTGGGAGAGTATGCCCACGCGAAGAACTACCTTATCCACGGCCTGCAGCGGGCCAACGAATCGGGCGACCTTTTGAGCATTGGCCATGCCTATTCCGGCCTCGGCGACCTATATAAGTTACAGGGGCATTGGGCGCTGGCCCAACGCAACTACGAGCAGGAAGCCAGCATTGCCCAGCGCTTGGGCGACGAGGCCACCATGGTATTCGAAGACATCAACATCGGCGACATGCAGGAGCGCCAGGGCTACTTCCCGCAGGCTTTTAGCTACGGCTTTCGGGGCCTGAAACGGGCCCGGCGCATCAAAACGCTGGGGGAGATTCCGCGCGCCCAGCTGCTCCTGGCCCGGGCTTACCTGCACACTGGGCAGCTGGATAGCGCCGTGGCCTACGGGCGGCAGAGCCTGCAGGCCTCGCAGCGCAGCGGCGCCAAAATCCTGAGCCGCGATGCCAGCGAAATCCTGGCCCAGGCTTCGGCCCGGCAAGGGCGCTTCGCCGATGCTTACCGCTACGAGCAGCTATTTAGCTCTTATAAGGATGCGCTGAACAGCAGCGATTTGCAGCGGCGGGCATCGGTGCTGGAGTACCGCGCCGACTTGGCCAAAAAACAGGCGCAAATTGGGCTGCTCACCAAAAACAGCCAGCTCATTCAGGAGCAAAACCGCGAGCAGCGCTTGTTTCTGCTGGGGGCCTTGATGAGCCTGGGCGCCGTGGGCCTGCTGAGCGCGGTGCTCTGGCGCAACAACCGCCAAAAGCGCCGGGCCTATGCCTTGCTCAAGCGCCAGCAAGACGAGCTGCGCGCCGCCCAGGGCCAGCTGGTGCAGGCCGAAAAGTGGGCCTTCGTGGGCGAGCTGTCGGCGGGCATTGCCCACGAGCTGCAAAACCCGCTCAACTTCATGAAAAACTTCGCCGAGGTGAGCGTGGCCATGCTCTCCGACGAGCCCGCCGCCGGCCACAACGGCCGCCCCGGCCACGCCGACCTGGAGCAGGAGATAATAGCGGGCCTGAAGCAAAACCTGCTGAAAATCAGCCAGCACGGCCAGCGGGCCTCGTCCATTATCAACGACATGCTGCAGCATGCCCGCAGCGGCACCGGCCAGCGCCGGCCCACCGACCTCAACCAGCTGGCTGAGGAGTCCTTGATGCTGGCGTACCAGGGCCTGTGCGCCAACGACCCCGCCTTCTGGGCCGAGCTCGAAAAGGACTTTAACCCGGAGTTGGGCCTGGTATCCGTGGTGCCGCAGGACCTGGGCCGGGCGCTGCTCAACCTGTGCTCCAACGGCTTGTATGCCGTGCGCCAGCGCCACGCCGCCGCGGGCTCCGGTGCCAGCGCCTACGTGCCGGCCGTCACCATCAGCACCCGCCGCACGGCCAGCCAAGCCGTGGAAATCCGGGTGCGGGACAATGGCATTGGCATGCCGGAGGAGGTGCGGGAAAAGGTCTTTCAGTCCTTCTTCACCACCAAGCCGCCGGGCGAGGGCACGGGGTTGGGCTTGTCGCTCAGCTACGACATCGTGACCAAAGGCCACGGCGGCACGCTCACCGTGGAAAGCCAGGAAGGATGCGGCACCGAGTTCCTGATTGTTTTGCCGGCGGAAAGCGGCCGGACCGACGGCCTGGCCAGCTAAGAACGGCCGAGGGCGGCGCCTATTATTCGCACGTGGCTATATTTAGCCCAATTCTGGCTTATTCTTAGCTCAAGTTGCAATAGACCAATAGGTTCTTGCGGTGGTTGGGTGGTAGTTTCGGCTCGCCCTTCTGTTGATTAATATTGTGCTTATCCTCTCGCACTGAGCCTTCTGCCACTGCTTCTTTTGTGAAATGAAACACTCGCCTGGTTACGGTGAACTTCTGATGCTGGCGCCGCTGGCGGTGCTGATGGTGCGGGGCCTGCGCCGGTTTCTGGACCTGCCCACCCGGCTGGCCCGCTGGAACAAGCTGCTCGGCTACATATGGGTGCCGGCGGTGGTGTTGTTTGTGGTCGCCCAGCTTTTTAACATAAGAAGCCCGCTGCTGTCCGACTCCTACTGGCTGTTTGTCCTGCTCGTCACGGGGGCCGTGCTGGTGGCCGTGCGCGACTACCGGCCGGCGCGCACGCTGCTGCTGGCCCTCGCGCCGTTTCTGCTGCATCACCTGGCGGAGTTCATCGTGTCGGGTTCCGATGGGCAGCTGCCCAAGCGCTACGACGACGCCCTGGACACCACCCAGGCCTTTGCCATTATCTGGCTCATTACGTTCGTCATCATTGCCCGCAACCAGAAAAAAACGCTGGAAAAAGAACGCCTGCAGCGCGAGGAAGAAGAAAAAGCCAAGCGCCTCATCGAGGCCCAAAACGTGGAGCTCGAGCGCCTCGTAACCGAGCGCACCCTGGCCCTCACGCACCAGGCCGAGGAGTTGCGCTCGGCCCTCACGGAGCTGCGCACCACGCAGGCCCAGCTGGTGCAGTCCGAGAAGATGGCCAGCCTGGGCGAGCTCACCGCGGGCATCGCCCACGAGATTCAGAACCCGCTCAACTTCGTCAACAATTTCGCCGACGTGACCGTGGAAATTCTCGGCGAGCTGCGCGAGGAGCAGTGCCGCCCGGAGCGCGACCCCACGCTGGAGGGCGAGCTGCTCGACGACATCGACCAGAACCTGCAAAAGATTCACCACCACGGGCAGCGGGCGGCCAGCATCGTGAAGGCCATGCTGGAGCACAGCCGCGCCACCACCGGCGAGCGCCAGCCCACCGACATCAACCAGCTAGCCGATGAGTACCTGCGACTGGCCTACCAGGGCCTGCGGGCCAAAGACAAAACCTTCAACGCCACCCTCGATACCAATTTTTCGCCCCTGCTGCCCAAGGTCGAAGCCATTGGGCCGGACCTGGGGCGGGTGCTGCTCAACTTGTTCAGCAATGCCTTTTATGCCGTGCGCCAGCGCCAGCTGCGGGGCGAAGCCGGCTACGCGCCCACCGTCTCGGTGTGCACCAGCCAGCGGGATGAGCACGTCGAAATTCGGGTGCGCGACAACGGGCTGGGCATTCCCGAGGCGGTGCGGCAAAAAATCTTCCAGCCGTTCTTCACCACCAAGCCTTCGGGCGAAGGCACGGGCCTGGGCCTTTCGTTGAGCTACGACATTGTAACCCAGGGCCACAGTGGCACGCTCACGGTGGAAAGCCAGGAAGGAGAGTTCACTGAATTTCTGATTAGCTTGCCTATTAATCAGGGCGGTTAGCTGCCAGCTTTTCTCGGATCCTCCTGGCCGTCCGGGACTGGCCCCAAAGCCGGGAGCTGAGGCGACGACATGTTTTTCAGCCCCTGATTATGCCCGTTTTGCCTGCCTGCTGCCAGCACTTCTCCCTCTGTATTCTACCCTGAACATACCGGTCGCCCAATGGGTTTGGGCTTAGCGACGAGCTTAACCAGCTTGACCAAACCCACGGCGACCCGCTCCGTTGAAGCGAACCGAGCGCCCAAACACCAAGTTTATCGTTTGCTTTCTTCAGGCTTAGCATATTGAGCATAATCTTTACTCCGATTCCTGGTTTTCGCGTGTTTGGCCGGCTTAGTTGGTTGCTGATTGTGCTGCTGCTGCTCGGGCCGCTTTCGGTGCGGGCGGCTGCCTCGCCGGCCCAAAGCCTGACAATCGACAGTCTCCGGCGCTTGCTGGCCCAACCGAATCAGGCCGATACCAACCGCGTGATGCTGCTCTGCCAGATCAGCGACCAGCTCTGGACCCAGCGCACCGATTCGGCCGCCGTGTACGCCCTCAAGGCCCTCACGCTTGCCCGCCGCATTGGCCACCACCGCGGCGAAGGCGAGGCGCTGAACCGGCTGGGCGCGGCCCTGCGCGAGAGCAACCTGGCGCGCGCCCTGGAAGTGTTCCAGCAGTCGCTGCGCATTGCCAAGGCCACCCACGACCCCGCCCTGGAGGCCCAGAACCTGCGCAGCATCGGCATTATTTACGTGTATTTGCGCGACCAGCGGCAGGGCCTGGCCTACTACTTCCGCGCCCTCAAGCTGGGCGAGCAGCTCCACGACGAGCGCCGCGTGGTCATTGAGCTGAGCAACATCGGCCTGGCCTACGACCTGTTCAATCAACTCGATTCGGCCCGCATCTTTCAGGAGCGGGCCTACGCCCTGGCGCGCCGCCTGGGCACGCCCACCAACTACATTCTGTACGGCCTGGGCAACGTGGCCCGCAAGCAGGGCCAGCTCAACCAAGCCCGGGCCTTCTACCGCGGCAGCATCGCCGAGTCGAAGGTGGTGCAGCATCTGCGCAGCCTCAATTTTGCCTACGTGGGCATGGCCACGCTCTACCAGCAGATGGGCCGCACCGATTCGAGCATTTACTACGCCCGCCTCGGCTGCCAAGCCGCCCAGACCAACGGCTTCCTGCGCGGCGTGCTCAATGCCAGCACCCTGCTCACCCACGACTTCAAAGCCCGTGGCCAAACCGACAGCGCCCTGAAGTACCAGAGCCTGATGCTGGTGATGAAAGACACGCTCTTTGGCCAGGAGAAGGTAATGCGCCTGCAAAGCCTGAACTACCGCGAGCAGCAGCGGGCCCAGGCGGCGGCCGCTAGCCAGGCTTCGCTTAAGGCCCGCTACCGCACCTACGGGCTGGTGGCTGGCTTGGTGGGGCTGCTGGCGCTGGCGCTGCTGCTGGGCCGCCACGGCCGCCAGCAGCAGCGCGCCAAAGAAGCGCTGGAGCAGTCCCTGGCTGAGCTGAAAACCGCCCAGGCCCAGCTGGTGCAGCGCGAGAAGATGGCGTTTCTGGGCGAGCTGACGGCGGGCATTGCCCACGAGCTGCAAAACCCGCTCAACTTTGTGAAGAACTTCGCCGAAGTGAGCACCGACCTCGTGGATGAAATATCCGGCGATCACCGCGACCCCACCCGCAATTCGGCGCTGGAACAGGAAATCCTGGCCGGCCTCAAGCAAAACCTTCAGAAAATCAGCCAGCACGGCCAGCGCGCCACGTCCATCATCAAGGGCATGCTCGAGCATTCGCGCACGGGCACCGGCCAGCGCGAAGCCACCGACCTCAACGCCCTCGTCGACGAAAGCCTGCGCCTGGCCTACCAGGGCCTGCGCACCAAGGAAAAGGATTTTTCGGCCCGCCTGACCACTTCGTTTGACCCCATGCTGCCCGCCGTGGCCGTGGTGTCGCAGGTCCTGAGCCGGGTTTTGATAAACCTGTTTACCAACGCTTTTCATGCCCTGCAGGCCCGCCAGCGGCAAACTGCCAGCCCCGATGGCCCCGGCCCCGACAGCTACCAGCCCGAAGTCACGGTGAGCACCCTCGCCTTGCCCGGCAAAGTTGAAATCCGCATCCGCGACAACGGCACCGGCATGTCGGAACAGGTGAAGGCCCGGATTTTCCACCCGTTTTTCACCACCAAGCCCGTGGGCGAAGGCACGGGCCTGGGCCTGTCGCTCAGTCACGATATTGTGACCACGGGCCACGGCGGCACGCTCGCCGTGGAGAGCGAGGAAGGCGCGGGCACCGAATTTGTGGTTACCCTGCCAGCTTAACTGTTATCCCGACCTACCTTTGGTACAGAAATATCCATGAAAAATCTACCCATGCAAATCCTGGTCGTTGACGATGAAACCGATGTGCGTGATTTGTTTCTGCAGCGCTTTCGGCGCGAAATCCGCAGCGGCGAGTTTAACTTCAGCTTTGCATTTTCGGGCGAAGAAGCCATGCAGTTCATGCGGAAGCACCATTCCGAAGTCCTGATTATTCTTTCCGACATCAACATGCCTGGCATGAGCGGGCTGGAGCTGCTGGGCCACGTAAAGGAGGAATTTGACATGCCCCCCACTACCATGATGATGATTACGGCGTACGGAGATAATGACATCTTTAAACAGGCCATGGAGCTCGGCGCTAACGACCTCTTAACCAAGCCAGTGGATTTTGTCGTGCTCAAAGAAAAATTGTTGCAACTGCTACCCTAATTCGGTTGTCGATATTGATTGACCAGTAGCGAACCCCTGGCGCCCACCCCAAGCGCCTGTGCTGCCGGCCGGCTTCTGATAACTGAATACCGAGTACTACCTACTGATATGAAGACGAAAATCCTGGTGGTCGACGACGAAGCCGACCTCGAACTGCTCATCAAGCAAAAGTTCCGGCGCAAAATCCGTGAGAATGCCTATGAGTTCGTTTTCGCCAACAACGGACAAGAGGCCCTCGAGCGCATTCTGCAAAACCCGGATACTGACATCATCCTCAGCGACATCAACATGCCCGTGATGGACGGGCTGACCCTGCTCACCCGCACCCACACCGAACACCCGACCATGAAAACGGTGATAGTGTCGGCCTACGGCGACCTGGGCAACCTGCGCACCGCCATGAACCGCGGCGCCTTCGACTTTGTGGTAAAGCCCGTCGATTTCCACGACCTGGAAGTCACTATCGAAAAGACTGCCGACGAGGTGCGCCAGCTGCGCGACACGCTCCGCGCCATCCAGGAAAACAACATCCTTAAGATGTACGTCGACGAGACGGTGCTCAAGTTCATGACCCGGCCCGACTTTGAAAACCGCCTCATGGCCAGCGAAACCGTGGAAGCCACGGTGGTTTTCCTTGACATCTGCGGCTTTACGTCGTTGGCCGAGCAGCTCCAGCCGGCCGACGTGGTGACCTTGCTCAACACTTACTTCGACCTTATGGTGAAGGAGGTAATTGCGCAGGGCGGCTACGTCGACAAGTTTATGGGCGACGCCGTGATGGCCGTATTCCGCGGCGAGCACCACCTGGACCGCGCCATCGACGCGGCCCTGTCGGCGCGCACCGCCTTGCACCAAAGCGACGCCCCGCTGCCCCCCGGCTTCGAGTACCGCCCCGAGGTGAGCATTGGCGTGAATACCGGCGAAGTGGTGTCCGGCAACATTGGTTCGGCTTCGCTCAAGCGGCTGGATTACACCATTATCGGCGACGTGGTGAACACCTGCCAGCGCCTGCAGGCCTCCGGCAAGCCCGGCCAGGTCATCATCAGCGAAGCCGTTTACCTCAAGGTAAAAGAATCCTTCAAGTGCCAGTACGTGAGCGAGGTAAAGTTGAAAAACAAAGCCCAACCCGTGAAAATCTACGAAGTAGTGGAGTAGCCACTCCCGCACCATAAACTGAAAAACGCCTGATGCGCAAGCATCAGGCGTTTTTTGTGTTTAAGCCAGGAAACGGGATAGGTTGAGCTGAAATTCCAGCCGGTACTGCCCGCCGCGCTAATGCGCCAGCTCGCGCATTTTCTCGTTTTGCAGCCGGATGCGCTGGCACAGCATGCGCAGGATGTTGCGCAGCACCTCGCCGCGCTCTTCCATGAGGTCGTAAAAATCTTCCTGGTCGAGGCGGAAGGCCAGCACCTGGCTGAGCGCTGCCGCCGAGGCCGAGCGGGGCTCAGCATCGAGCAGGGCCAGCTCGCCGAAGAAGTCGCCGGGCCCGAAGGTGGCCAACTGCTGGTTGCCGTTGAAGATGCCCACCTGGCCGTCGTGCAGGATGAACAGCGAGGTGCCGATGTCGCCTTTGGCAAAGATTTCCTCGCCTTCGTTGAAGGTTACCTCCTTCATGATGGGCACGATGCTGCTCAGCACGTTTTCGGGCGTTTGGGCAAACAGGGCGGTGCTTTTGAGCACCACCACCCGCTCCAGGGCGGAAATGCGGGCTTCGGCGGTGGCAGGAGAGTGGCTCATAGCGGTGGAATGGGATGGGGCGGATAATGGCTGGCCGGTGTGGGCCGCAAGGGCTGCCGCGGCCAGCTGCGCACTTTCGGCCAGCAGCTCATTGCGCGATTGCAGGTAGGGCTGCAGCAACGCCGGCGCATCGGCTTCGATGGGCTGCCAGTGGCGCAAGGCCAGGCTCAACGTCCAGGAGGAGAAAGCAGTAGGGCCCTGCCGAAGCAGGAAAACCGGTAAGGGCTCGGCAGGAAGAGCAGTGGGTTCCGGCGCTGATACCGCACCATAGCCAGCCGGCATCAGCCGGGTACGGGCTGGCTGAGCAGGTGCCGTAAGCGTGGCGAAAAGCCGGGCTTTTTCCGCTACGGGGGTGTCGTCGAGCAGGGCCTGCAGGCCCTGGTAAATGGGCCGCGGAATCAGGTTGTCGAGGATTTCCAGAGCGTTGGCCTGCCGCTCGCGGGCGGCGTGGGCCACGTTGCGCTGGGCCGTGGCCACCAAGTCGGCGTCGTAGAGCTGGGCCAGGATGCCGAACACGCGCTGGTGCAGCTGCGTCAGCTCGTAGTCGACGGTGGCATGCAGGGCGGGGCGTTGGTCGGCCACAAGGCCGCGCAGCAGCTGGGCCGCCAGAGTGAATTCCTCGCGCAGCAAGTGTTCAAACACGGGTGTCTCGGCGGGCACAGCGGGGGCGTGGCGCAAGGCGCGCAAAGCCACGGCCCGGCAAAACAGGTTACTGCCCTGGGCCAGCTCAACCAGCGCGGCGCGGCTTGCGGGCCCGGGCAGGCGTTCGAGCACCGTGGCCAGGCGGTGCATGGCGGCCGCGCCGGGCTTGCGGTGCAATGCCTCCCGCACCAAGGGCACCACGGCGGGGCCCAGCGCCACCAGGCTGTCGGCGGCGGGTTGCCAGCGTAGCTTGTCGCTCAGCGCCCGCAAGAGGTAGGGCGTGAGCTTGGTGTGGCCCACGGTGCCAATGGCTCTAAGGGCCGTTTCTGCTACCTGGGGCTCGCTGCTGGCCAGGCTGCTGGCAACAAGCTGGTCTTGTGTATCGAAGGGGAAGAAGCCCAGCAGCGCCAGGGCGGCGTCGCTGGTCGCGGCCGATGGCTGGTGCAATAAGTCGTGCAGGCTGGTTTGGGCCAGCGGGTTCTGGGGCTCGGCTTCGAGGCTGCCCCGGATGGCACCCTGGCGTGCGGCCATGTCGCTGCCGGTTAGCAGTGCCGCCACCAGGGAGGCCGCCGCTTCGGGGGCGGTGGCGGCCAATTGCTGGGCGGCGGCTTCGCGCACGGCGGGGGCGGGGTCGCGCAGCGCCAAGGCGTGCAGGGCTTCGGCGGGCAAGGGCCGCACTTCGGCAATGGCCAGCACCGCCAGGCGCACCCGTTCGTCGGGGTGCTCGAGAAGGGTGGGCGCGTGGCCGGCGAGGGCGGCCGGCTGGCGCTGGCGCAGCCAGGCCACGGCATTGAGTACCTCGGTGGGGCGGGGGCTGTGCAGGTGCGCCAGCACCACTTGCAGTGCGGCATCGGGCAGGGCCAGCTCGGCGGTTTCGGCAAAGCGACGGCTCAGGCCTTCCTTCAGCTCGGCGAGGTAGCTGCGGTAGGTGCGCGCCAAAAACAGCAGGGCCAAGACCAGCAGTGCGCCCATCCAGGCAAAGGGCACCCAGCCGTCGAGCAGGCCCGCGTAGCGCAGCCCGAAGAACAGCACGCCCGTCAGGCCCATGCCCAGGGGCTCATAAAAGCCCTTGGCCAGCGTGTGGGCGGCCAGCCGCTGCGGCGGCGCCAGGGGCTGGAACAACACCAGAAAAACGGGGTCGAACACGGTGCGACGCAGCACCTCCAGCAACAGGTACAGCCCGCAGAAGTACATCAACAGCCCCGATTCGGTATACGTACCCACCAGCTGCACACCTCCAAACCCGGCCAGCGCCACCAGCGCCACCGCCGGCAGCAGCCGCAGCGACCACTGCACGCCGTAGCGCTCCAGGGCCTGCCGGCTCACCAGCAACTTAAAAAACATGGCCGCCAGGTAGGTCAGCCCCAGTATCCAGCCCACCGAGCGGGTGATGTCTTCCGACTCGTGAAACTTGTGCTTAACGTTGATAAAAAACATGTACTCCACGCCGGTGAGCACGGCCGCAATGGCCACCAAACTCAGGCACATGGCCAGCACGAGCTCGCTGCCGCCAAACAGTTGCCGGACGATGTTGCCCGGGGCCCGCTGTACCCGGCGCATGGGCCGGGCCACGGCTTCCACGTTGTGCGAGCGCAGGGTGGAGCGCAAGGCAAATAGCGCCCCCACGTAGGCCGCAAAGGACACGCCTAGCAGCACCGGCAGCTGCGCATCGCCATGGATAAGCGCCGCCAGCAAGGCCCCGAGGGCCTTGGCCGGCATGTCGCCCGAGCTAATCACGCTGAACAGCCGCTTGCTTTGCCGCACGTCGAATACCACCGCCGACACGCCCCAGAACTCCAGGTTGGTGAGCAGGTAGATGACGCGGTAGCCCACCATAATGGCCACGGCCGCCACCACCGAGTGGCCCACAGCCACCAGCGTGCCCATGGCCCCGGTCAGGGCCACCACGGCCAGCAGCACGCGCACGGCCAGCTTCTTGAGCAGGTAGTGGTGCTCGAAATACGTGTACACCTTGCCCACGGCCATCATGCCCAGCGCGCCGGCGATGTAGCCCAGCGGCAGGCTGTGCTCGGGGTTGTGCTCGAGCAGCAGCACGTTGGCCGCTACGTACACCAGCACCGAGCCGATGCCAAGAAGAAAATTGTGCAGCAAAAACAGCCCCACCGTACGGGTTTCGCTGGTTTTGATGCCGAACAGGCGCTGTAGGGAGGTGGCAGAAATCATTGAAAAAATTGGGCTGGCACCACCGGGCGCAGCTGTAGCCAAATATACGGCTTCTGCGTTCCTATGCGGAATTTCGGGCCTGGGAAGAGAAATTCCAAGCTCTACCGGCGGCCTTCGCCCGTCGGCATGCCTCCTGCGTGCTGGAGTAGCCAGCTCAATAAAAGAGGCCCTTGGCGCAATGCCAAGGGCCTCTTTATCGTCTTAGTGCCGCCCATGGCCCAGCTCGGAATTAGCCCAGGAAATAGAGCTTTGAGGTTGAGCTAACCAGCCGCTTAGGGGGCGGGCTGCACAGCGGGCCCGGCTGGGTACACCTTGAGGGAGCGGCTGAAGGTGTTGTTGGTTTCCATCCATTCGCTCACGGTTTTGCCGGCGTCGACCACGGCTCCGAGCGAGAAATTGCCGCTCGCGGTCGGTTTCCAGTTATTGGAGGTGGCGGGCAGCAGGCGGGCCTGGCCGGGCAATAGGGGTTTGCCCATGCCTTGCAGGCTGGCCACTTTGGCGTTGTTCACGGTGAAGGCTACGTCGACCTTGCTGCTGGTGGGCAGCGGCGCCGTGCCCATATTCTTCACCATGGCGTAGAACGTAACGGGCTGGCCGGGCTTCGGGAAGCGGGGCACAGTGAACACCTGGGTTATCTTCAAATCGGGCTTGGCTGTAGCTGCTTTGAGGGTAAAAGCGCCCCCCAGCGGGAGTTTGTCCGACGCGCTGCCCACGCGGAAGCTGTAAGCCCCCGGGTGCACCTGGTAGCCTTTGGCCTGCTCGTTCCAGAAGTAAAAATCCTCGGCCGAAAGCGTGAAGCTGACCGTTTTCTTCTGTTTAGGCGCCAGGCTGATGCGCTCGAAGCCCTTGAGCTGTTTCTCCGGCATGGTCAGCTTACTCGATTTGTCGGTGAGGTAGAGCTGTACCACTTCGTCGCCGACCGTGGTGCCGGTGTTTTGCACATCTACGCTGATGGTGACGGGCGCACCGGCCAGGACCGGGGCGGTCGGCAGCTTCAGGTTGCTGTATTGGAAAGTGGTGTAGCTCAGGCCGGCGCCGAAGGCGAACTCGGGCTTCATGTTCTTCTTGTCGTAGAGGCGGTAGCCCACGCCGTTGGCGTCGGTGAGGTCGTCGCCCCAAGTGGGCAGCTGGGCGTCGCCAGTGGGCATGGTCACGGGCATGCGGCCGGCGGGGTTGTAGTCGCCCACCAGCACGTCGGCCAGCGCAGTGCCGGCTTCCTGGCCCGCGTAGAAGGAATAAAGCAGCGCCTTGGTGCGGGGCAGGCTCTCGTGCAGGGCGCACACGCCGCCGCTTTGCACCACCACCACCATCTTGGGATTGGCGCGGGCCAGGGCGTTGATGAGGGCCTGCTGCTGGCCGGGCAGCGTTACTGATTTGTTGGCGCGGTCGTGGCCCGAGTTGTACTCCTCGCCCTCCTGGGTGCTGTCGAGGCCGGCGGCGAAGATGACCACATCGGCCTCCCGGGCCAGCTCGCGGGCCAGCTTAAAGCCGCTGGTGTCGGCGCTGTTCATGTCGCAGCCTTTGGCAAAGGCGATTTTGGCCACGCCCAGCTTGGTTTCCAGGCCCTGCTTAAGGCTGACGGAGTAGGGCGGGCTGGTTTCGCTGCTGCCGTAGCAGTTCAGGTTGCCCTTGTCGGCGTTGGGACCGATGAGGGCGATGCGCTTCACCGTGGCCTTGTTCAGGGGCAAGAGCTGGTCGGTGTTCTTGAGCAGCACGATGGACTCGCGGGCCGCCTGCTGATTGAGCTTGGTGTGGGCTGGGGTGTTGGCGTCGGCCTTGCTGCCTTTGGGATAAAAGTCGAGCAGGCCCGCCATGATTTTGGTGCGCAGCACGTTGCGCACGGCCGCGTCGATGGCCGTCATGGGCACGGCGCCGCTGGCCACCAGGCCGGGCAGGTCTTTGGTGTAGTCGTCGCTGCCCATGCACACATCGTTGCCGGCCAGGATGGCCTTCTTCGTGTCGTGCACCGCGTCCCAGTCCGACACCACGTAGAACGGGAAGCCCCAGCGCTCGCGCAGCACCGTGTTCAGCAGGTAGGGGCTCTCGGCCGCGTGCTCGCCGTTGATGAGGTTGTAGGCCGACATCACGCTGAGCACGGCGCCTTCCTGTATCACGGTGCGGAAGTTATAGCCGTAGTGCTCCATCACGCCGCGGTCGGTAAACAGCTCGTTGCGGGTGTGGCGCGTCGACTGTTTGCCTTCAATCATGAAGTGCTTTACGGTGGCTATCACCGGCGTGGTCTGGATGCCCTTGGCCACGTGCGACGTAATCTGGCCAATCAGGAACGGGTCTTCGCCGCCGCTCTCGGCGCTGCGGCCGCCGCGCGGGTCCTGGGCCAGGTCGATGCACGGGCCCAATTGCTGGTGCTTGCCAAAGGCCCAGAACTCCTCGCCCATGGCCTGGCCTACTTGCTGGGCCAGGCTGCGGTGCCAGGTCGAAACCATGCCCATGCCGGTGGGCCAGGCAATGGCTTTCTGGAAGCGCACGCCGTGGGGGCCGTCGTCCATCACAAAGCCCGGGATTTTGAGCCGGTCGTTGGTGGGCGTGGTCATGAAGCTGTTGTTGGTCAGTTGAGCCAGCTTTTCTTCGGTGCTCATGGCTTTCAGCAGCGAATCGATGCGGGGCTCCAGGCCCAGGCGCTGGGCCTGGGCGGCGGGCTGGGCGCCGGCCACCAGCAAAGCCCCGAAGGCCAGGCGGCGGAGAAAGGGAAGGGATTGTTTCATAAAGTCGGAAATAGAGGGGAGAAAACTCCGCCGGAGCAAAGCGCAAACACGATGGGGCGCCAAAGAAGGAACAGGCCCGGCCCGGGACAAAAGAGGGGTAGCTCCGTGCCTGGCAGGGCCACCTTGGCGGCGCTGCAAATCGGCCCGGGCGGGCCTGTTCTTTCCCAATGGCGTGGCAGTCCACAGGCTGCCACGCCGGCACCACCCCAAGGAAGTCTCACCAAACCTTCGGCGTGATAGAAGTGAAAAATTGAGCTGAATAAGCCAGCGGCCGGACCGGCGGGCCTAGCGCTTTTTCATTTGGTAGATGCGCACGTAGTCCACCAGCATCTGCTGGGGAAAGGCGGCTTCATCGATGCCTTTCTGGCCGCCCCACTCGCCGCCCACGGCCACGTTGAGCAGCACGTGAAAGGGCTTGTCCCAGGGCCAGGCCTGCCAGCCGGTGCCTTCGTTGCGGGCCGCGAAGTAGAGCTGCCCGTCAATTTCGGCCGTGATGGTCTCGGGCGTCCACTCAATGGCGTAGACATGGAAGGCCGTGGTGGCGTCGGGCACGAGCGTGACGCCGGTTTTCTGGTTGTTGGTCCGGAAGTAGTAGCTCTTGCAGTGCGTTGAAGCATGAATCACGTTGGGGTCGTAGCCCACGTGCTCCATGATGTCGATTTCGCCGTTGTCGGGCCAGCTGTGGTTGCCATAGGTGTTTTCGTCGGGCAGCATCCAGATGGCGGGCCAGGTGCCGCGCCCGCCCGGAATGCGGGCCCGCACCTCGAAGCGGCCGTAGGTCTGGCTGCCGCCGCGGCCCTTGCCGCGCGATACCAGCCGGGCCGAGGTGTAGTCATTGCCGGGCTGCAGGGCTTCCTTGCGGGCCTCAATAACGAGATTGCCGCCCTCGACGCGGGCATTCTCGCGGCGTTTTTGGTGTAGTACTGCAGCTCCTTATTGCCCCAGCCGGTGCCGCCCACGTCGTAGCTCCACTTGGTGGAGTCGGGCAGGCCGGGGGCGTTAAACTCGTCGCTCCACACCAGCTTCTTGAAGGTGTAGCGGGGCGTTGGGCTAGTAGGTGCCTTGGCGCCAGCCGGTGGCCCAACGGGGGCAGCAGCACCCAGCAGCACGCTGCTGAATACTGCCACCACCCGGGCCAGCGTGGCTCCGCCACGGCAGCGCACACCCGCCATCTTAAGTTTCCCACCTTCTCTGACTGGCATGCGCACTGGGTTATTTGTACTGATAGTACCGAACATAGTCGACCTGCATTTGCTGGGGGAAGATGGTGCTGGTATCGGGGTTGCCGTCGAAATCGCCGCCAATGGCCACGTTCAGCACCACAAAAAACGGGTTGTTAAACGGGTTGGGGCTGGCGCCCCCGGTTCCGAAGGTATAATACTGCTGCCCATCCACGTAAAAGCGGGTTTGATCTTTGCTGCGCACCGCCGAGTACACATGGAAGCCGTCGGACAGCTCGGCGGGCTGGGTGACGGTGGTGCCCTGCTGGCCGTGTACGCCCTGGGCGTTCTGAAAGTGCATGGTGGTGAGCAGCTCGCGGGGCTTGCTGCCGCGCAGCTCCATGATATCGATTTCGCCGCACTTGGGCCAGTTGTTCTGGTCAATGTCGGAGCCCAGCATCCAGATGGCGGGCCACACGCCCTTGCCCTTGGGCACCTGCGCCCGCACATCGATGCGGCCGAACACAAAATCCTTTTTGCTCTTGGTGAGGATGCGGCCCGAGGTGAAGCTGCCCGTGCCGGAACGGATGGCCTTGATGGTGAGGTTGCCACCGCTCAGAAACACGTTGTCGGTCGAGTTGGTGTAGGTTTCGAGCTCGTTGTTGCCCCAGCCGCCACCGCCCAGGTCGTACTTCCATTTGGTGGCGTCGAGGGTGCCCGCGTCGAACTCATCGCTCCACACCAGGTCGGTGTAGTCGGCGTAGCTGCGGGCGTCCTCGTTGGCCACCGGCGCTGGGGGCGTTGGTGGCGTCACGGGCCCGGGCGTGAAGGTGGTGCCTTTGTCGGTGCAGGCCGGCAGGCTCAGGGCCAGCAGCAGGCCGGCCCCGAGGAGCTGGGTAGTCAGGGCGCGGAAGGGAAGTAGCCGCATAATATGAGGTAGGAAGTCAGCTGAAGGGGCCGATGGGCTATTTGGCTACCAGCTTCATGTCGAACACCACGCCGGCGGCCGTGCTGCCGGCCCGCAGCACCATGTTCGTGTTCGTGATGGAAAGGATGCGGTACGTAAAGCCCGGCGCATCCGTCACGCCGATGAATGGCGACGGGGTGGCGCTGGCCAGCGTGAGTTGGGCTAAGCCTGCGCCCGTAGCGTTGCCAAACGTGAAGGAAGTAGTCACGTTGCGCGGGGTATCGCAGCCACCGCCGGCTACAAAGGTCTGGCCCTTGGCGTCGTAGGTGAAGGAATTGGTGGCGCTGAAAGTGTATTCGTCATCGGCCTGGCAGGCGGGCAGGGCGCCCGCGCTGGGGTTGCCGCCGTAGTAGCTGGTGGGGTCGGCATCGGAGGGGCCCACGGTGATAGGGGCAACCACGGTATTATCAAGCTTCCAGGTTTTGGAGCTGCCGCCGGTGAGGAGCTGGTTCACGATGGCCGACACCGAGGGCAGCACCAAGTCTTTGGTGGTCGATACGCTGGTGCCGCCACGGTAAGCCGTAATGAGCTTGGTTTTGAGGGTGCCGCCGCTGCTGTACACGTGGGTGGCGGTTTTGCCGGAGCCCACGGTACCATCGCCGAAGTCCCACTGGTAGAGGAAGCCATCGGTGTTGGTGGCCGTGAACGTGGCCGTGGTGGTGAGGCCGGTCGTGACCTTGGTCACGGTGAAGTCGGAGGCGGGCACGGCGCCCTCCAGGCTATAGTTGTCGACGTCCTTTTTGCAGGAAGCCAACATGAGCGGAGCCATCAAAAGGCCGAGGGCTGCGGCACGTACTATGTTTTTCATGGAATTGAGTCGGGAATGAGTGGGGAGCAAAACGGCCCGCCCGCAGGCCCTAACGGGCCGGGCAACGGGCGAGCCGGAGGCTTAGTAGCCCGGGTTTTGCTTCAGGTTGGGGTTAACGTCGAGCTCGGTTTGGGGCAGGGGCAGCACCACGTTGTTGGGCTTCACGCCTTTGGCTAGCAGCTGGGGCGAGGTCAGTAGCTCACCCGTGCGCTTCATGTCGAACCACCGGTCGTTTTCGAACGCCAGCTCGTACTTGCGCTCCCGCCACACGGCCGTTTTAAACGCGGATGCGCTGATTCCGGCCGCAATGTCGTGCGCGGCCGAAGGCGTGGCGAGGGGCAGGCCAAAGGAGCGGCGGCGCACAATGTTGAGGGCGTCGAGGCCGGCCGGCGTGGGCCCGCTGGCTTCGGCCAGAATCAGGTACATCTCGGCCAGGCGCAACACCTTGATGTTGAGGCCGGAGTCCCACACGCGGGTATCGGTTTTGCCAATAAACCACTTCTTGCAGCCGTAGCCGCTGGGCGAGCCGGGCAGCGAGGCCGGCTGCTTGCGGCCGTCGGGGTACACGTCGCCGGGCTTCCAGATGGTCACGTCGCGGCGCTGGTCGCCGGTCTCGTAGCCAGCCACGAAGTCGTTTTCGGGAATGTTGAAGCCGTAGCCGCCCTGGGGCACGATGCCCTGGCCGCGGGGGCCAAAGAACTCATTGCCCACAAAGCCCAGGCCGTCGAAGGTGTATTCGTTGCGGCCCGACACGTACTGCACTTCAAACAGGCTTTCCTTGCCGTTATCGTTGGCAATCTTAAAGATGTCGCCGTAGTTGGGATACAGGCTGTACTGGCCCGAGTTGATGACCTCACTGGCGCGTTGGGCGGCGCCGCTCATGTTGCCCTGCGTGAGGTACACCTTGGCCAGCAGGCCGGCGGCGGCCCACTTGGTGGCCCGCCCGATGTCGTCGCCGCTGTAGGTGGCCGGCAGCTTGGTGATGGCGTCGGTCAGGTCGTTTACAATCTGGGTGTAAACCTGGGCCGCGGGGGTGCGCGCAATGTTCACCTCGGCCGGCGTAAGGGGCGGTACCGTGAGCAGCGGCACGTCGCCGTACACCCGCACCAGGTCGAAGTAGTACTTGGCCCGCAGAAACTCGGCCTCGCCCAGGCACCGGTTCTTGATGGCCGGGTTGATGTTGGTGATAAGCGGCACCTTCTGCAGCACAATGTTGGCCCGCCCGATGCCGATGTAGCTGCCGCCCCACAAGCGGTTGATGATGGGGTTGGTGCTCGGGATGTTGAAGTTGTCGAGCTGCTGTTGCTCGATGCCGTCGCCGCCGCCGCCGCCGCCGGTGTAGGAAATGTCGGAGCCGATGTCGCCGATGCCCCACAGGGCGTAGTTGTACTGACCGCCTTTGGCGAGTTCGCTGTAGGCCGCCGTTACGGCCTGAATGGCGTCTTGCTCGCTCTTGTAGAAGTTGGCGTCGGTAATCTGGTCGTTGGGCGTTTCTTCGAGGAACTTCTTGCCGCAGCCGCTGAGCAGGCTCAGGCCCAGCAGGGCGCCACAGGCGCATTTATGAAGGATAGTCATCGTCTGAAATGAAGGAAAGGGGGAGGATTAAAACCCGATGTTGAGGCCAGCCAACAGCACGCGCGACTGCGGATATACGCCGCGGTCGACGCCGCTGGGGCTTACCTCCGGGTCGAAACCGGTGTATTTGGTGAAAGTGGCCAGGTTCTGGGCACTCACGTACACCCGAATCTGCTGGGCGCCCATGCGGCTCATCAGGGCAGTGGGCAGGGTGTAGCCCAGGGTCAGGTTCTTGATACGCATATAGGAGCCGTCTTCCATGTAGTAGGTGCTCACGCGCAGGTTGTTGTTGGGGTCGCCGGCAATGGCGCGCGGCACCTCGTTGCTGGTGCCCGGGCCGGTCCAGCGGGCCAGCACGCGGGTGCCGCCGCTGGCATTGCCGTAAAGCGGGGCTTCTTCGAGGTAGCGGTTCAGGTTGTACACCTTGTTGCCCTGCACACCCTGCAAAAACACACTCAAATCGAAGCCCATAAAGCTCACGGTGTTGGTCAGGCCGTAGGTGAACTTGGGGTTGGGGCTGCCGATGAAGGTGCGGTCCTTGGCGTCAATCTTGCCGTCGCCGTTCAGGTCCTTGAAGCGGATGTCGCCAGGGCCGGTGGCCTTGGTGGGGTCGGCATTCACGGTTTGCGTGGCGTGGTTTTTCACGTCCTCGAGCGTCTGGAACAAGCCGTCGGCCACGTAGCCGTAGAAGGAGCCAAACGCATAGCCCGGCTCGTAGCGCACGATGTTGCCGCTCAGCGAGCCATGGCCGTTGTAGGGCAGGCCCGCGCCGAGGGATTCCAGCTTGGTGGTGTAGGTCGAGAAATTGAGGGTGGTGTTCCAGTTGAAGCCGCGGGCCGCGTTGCGGAAGTTGTGCGACGTCACCGAGAGGTCGAGACCGCGGTTGTAAGCCGAAGCGGCGTTGCGGTTTACGCTCTCGTAGGTGCCCGACACCAGCGACACCGGCACGGAGGCAATCAGGTTGGGCGAGTTGCGGTTGTAGATGTCAACGGTGGCCTCCACCCGGTTGTCGAACAGGCCCAGGTCCAGGCCGAGGTTGGTTTGGTTGTTGGTTTCCCAGCGCAGCTCGCCGTTGGACTGCCGCGTGGGCGCCGCCCCGTTGAAGATGGTGCCGTTGGGCCCGAACGGGTAGGTAATCTGCGAGTTAATGGAGTAGAGGTAGGCGAAGCGGCCGGCGTTGTTGGGGTTGCCCACTTTGCCGTAGCCCGCGCGCAGCTTCAGGTTGCTCACCACGCGGTTGTCCTTCATGAAGTTCTCCTCCGAAATGCGCCAGCCCGCCGAAATGCCGGGGAAGAAGCCAAACTGCGAGCCGGGCTGAAAGGCACTCGACCCGTCGTAGCGGGCAATGGCCGAGAGCAGGTACTTGCCGGCAAACTCGTAGTTGGCGCGGGCAAAATAGCTGGCCAGGTGCGAAGGCACCCCGAGGTAGCCAAAGTTTCCGAGCTGTGGGTTGATGGGCCCGTTGTTGAGGTTCTGTAGGTCGTTGCTGAGGTAGCCGCTGCGCGAGGCGCCCAGCTCCTGGCTGTTGAATAATTGAGCCGACTGGCCCAACAGCAGCGTCACCTGGTGCTTTCCGGCGAAAAGGTGGTCGTAGGCGGCGGTGTTCTCAATCAGGTAGCTGTAATTGGTATTGGCCTGCGAGAAATCGCCCGCCGTGGAGTAGCGGGTGGTGTAGGTCTCGGTGCCTACCTGCAGCTCGGGTATTTTGGGGCCGAAGCTGTTGTTGTTCGTAAAGTTGAAATCGATGCCCACGTTGGTGCGGAAGCGCAGCCCCTTTACCGGCTCAAGCTCGGCAAAGAGTGTGGTGAGGGCCCGGTTGCGTACGTACTTGCGGTTGGCGTACAGGATGTTGGCCAGTGGGTTTTCCTCCACGAAGTTGTCTTGCTGCCCGCGCGGCTCGTAGTAGTAGCCGTCGGGGCGGTACACGGGCACAATCGGAATCATGCGAATGAGCTGCTGCACCGTGCCATACTCGCCGTTGTTGGTGGTCACCTGGCGGTCTTCCTGGTGGGTGAGCTGCAGGCTGTTACCGATTTTCAGGATTTTGTTGACCTGCACGTCTCCGTTAGCCCGCAGCGTAAACCGCTCGAAGTTGGAGCCAATGATGATGCCGTCCTGCTTGAAATAGCTGGCCGACACCGCGTAGCGGGCCTTGTCGCTGCCGCCGGTAGCGCCCAGCGAATAGTTCTGCATGGCGGCCGTGCGGAAGACCTGGTCTTCCCAGTTGGTGCCTTCGCCCAGCGCTTTGGGGTCGCGCAGGCGGTCCACCACGATGGGCTGGCCCGCCGCTATGCGGTTTTCGTTGTTGATAACGGCGTATTCTTCGGCGTTTAGCAAGCCAATTTTGCGCCAGGCCTGCTGCGTGCCCCGGTAGCCATCCACGTTGATGGTAGACCGGCCGGCCTTGCCGCGCTTGGTAGTAATGATAATCACACCGTTGGCGGCGCGCACGCCGTAGATGGCGGTGGCCGAGGCGTCCTTCAGGATGTCGATGCTCTCGATGTCGTTGGGACTGATTACGTTGAGCTGGTCCTCGCCCGAGTCGGGCAGCGGAAAGCCGTCCACCACAAACAGCGGGTGGTTGTTGCCCGCCGACGTGATGCCCCGGATGAGGATGGACGTACCGGCCGCCCCGCCGGGGGCGCCTCCGTTGGAGGTGATGGTGACGCCCGAGGCTTTGCCTTGCAGGGCTTGGGCGGCATCTGCTACGGGCAGAGCGGCAATCTCGGCACCGGCCACCGATGCCACCGAGCCCGTCACGCTACCGCGCTGCTGGGTGCCGTAGCCGACCACCACTACTTCGTTCAGTTTCTGGGTGTCTTCCTTGAGGGAGATGTTGACGGCCCCGCCGTTGGCCGCCGATACCAGCGCCGTTTGGGTGGTGAAGCCGACAAAGCTGAACACCAGCGTGCTGCCCTCGGGTGCGGTCAGGCTAAAAGCACCGTCGGAATTGGTGCTCGTGCCGAGGCTGGTGCCGCGCACCAGCACCGTGACACCGGGCAGGCCAGCCCCATCGGGACCGCTTACGCGGCCCGACACGGGCACATCGGCCGCCGGCCGCACGTGGGCAACCGGTGCCGCGCCGACCGGCGCAGCGGCTGCCCACGTGGGCAGCGCACAAGCCAGTAGAACTGCGGTGCAGCGTACCGGCGCAAAAAGGTAAAAGTTTCGCTTCATGGTGGGAGTTGTGAGAGTGATAAGCGAATGGTGGAAGTTTGAAAATCAGAGTAAAAGGCTGGGGTACGGCCGGCCGCTGGCGGCGCGTAGCTTCAGCAGTAGCGGCCCTGGGCGGCGTAGCCCAGCCGCAAGTGCAGTGCCGGAGCGCTTACCTAATGGTACCCATACTTATGCTGTGGGGGAATCCAATTGGGCTAACTAAGTAGCCGGGGGCAATGCACTGCCAGTGCCCATCTAAAGTAGAGTGGGTATGTAAGCTTATCGGACAGGCTGCCACCGGATGGCTGATAGACTCTACCCGTTTAGGTGAACCGTAAATATGAAAATTCCGGACCGTCGCCACAGCTTGAACTGCACCTTGTGCCGCTAGCTGTTGGCTTGCCGTAGAATTTGTACCCAGGAAATTGAGCTGATTCGACTCCCCATTTTTTCTCTTCCGTGAGTTTTGCACTACCCCCAGCTGCTTGCGCGGGCTACTAGAAAGAGCCAGTAGGGCGGCCGGCGCTACGGCGGCGCGGTAGGTGGCGGCAGTGGCGAGCGTAGTGGTCCATTGGGCTGTTGCTATAGGACCTCGCGCAAAACGCGTCTTATGCTGCCAGGTCAAGCCTTCGCCCGCTACCACAGCCGTGCGGAAAGGAACCGAAGAGAAGCTTGTGAATACGGTGGGAAATACTCGCATTGGGCAGGTGGGAATGCCCAAATGTAGAGGAGTGTGTTTGGCAAATGCAACTAAGAAAATGCCCTGGCATAGCTGATTTGGCCTTTTTTCAGCGTTGTACGCTTGCGGGTTATACGCTTGCTGCACACGCAAAATCTCGTCTTTATGCCTAATTCAGGCAATGGTGGCCTTGTGGGGATTTTCGGGCTTTGGCTAAAAAACAATGAAAAAAAATGCCTCTCAACAAAAAAACATGGCGACAATCATCAACAAATGATCGAACCCTCTAAAAAACCAATAGAATGCTCGCCAAGGCCAATTGACCAAGCAAGACAGTCTCCCAAACGTTTCCGGAAACTGCGGACTCAAAAAGTGCCGGTTATTCCTGCCCGGTTTCAGCAAATTCTACTTCGGCGGTCGCATCCAGGAGCACGTGGGTCCAGGGCTCGTTGTCTTCGTAATCGGGCGCGAGGCGCCGGCGCTGCAGGGCGGCCAGCACCTTCTGGGCAAATGCCCAGCTGGTGGCTTGGCGCAATTCCAGCACCCGCGCCAGCTCGGAGGGCGAGTAGCTGCCTTTGTGGGCGTGCAGCAGGAACACGGCGTACAGCGCTTTCACAATGGAGAATTTGCATTTCTGCAATAACGTGCCGGCCGTGGCCGACTCTACGTAGCGGCACCGGGTGCAGCGGCGAGCATGGGGCTCGCGGGCTTCGCAGCTCTTCTCGTGGCCGCATTTGCGGCAGCGGTACCCGCCGTTGGCCCACTTCAGGTCGGCGAGGTAGCGCAGGCAGGCGCCTTTGTCGGGGTAAATCTGGCTGAATTCGCCAAAGTCCACTTCCCGCGCTTCGATGCGCGCGGCCTTCTCGGCGTGGAGGTCGCGGCTGAGGTCGCCGTTGAGCTTTTCGATGGCCGCCGACTGCAGCGCCAGCAACCCGTTGGCTTCGAGCAGCTCCCGGTTTTGGGTAGCCACGGTTTCGTTTTGGTGGCGCAGCTCCGCCGTGCGTAGCGCCACCAGCGACTCCAGTTCGGAGTTGAGCTGGTCCTTCAACTCCTGGTTTTCGCGCATCTGCTCCACCAGCCGGTCCTGGGCCTGGTGCTTCTTGCGGAGCTGCTTCAGCAGTCGGTGCTGGGTTAGAAGGGTGGTATCCATCATGCCCTTGATTTTCTCGCCCAAGGCGTAGCTCAACGTCACGACTTCCAGCACAAACGCCACGTACAGGCTGTAGACGGTGTAGGCATTGTTGTAAAAATCGATGCCCAGCTTGCGCATGATGAGAAACGTGAGGCTGGTGGCCACCAGGCCCTGGCCCAGCAGCAGGTAGCGGGCCGGCTGCAGGCCGCTTCGGTAAGCCCGCCAGCCAACGTAGTACAGTAGGCCGTACGGCAGCAGGTACAGCCAGAAGCTAAGCCCGGAGTGCACCACGGCGGCATCGAGCACCAGCAGGGCCGCACTCCCGCCCACGACCCAGTGCCCGAGCCGGTGCAACGCCGGCAGGCGCGAGGCAGTATCCAGGAAGCCGCTGGCGTAGGTGGCAAAGGTGAGCAGTAGCAGTACCGGCGCCGCGGCGCCAATAAAGTGGTTCAGCCCGGGCTCGCCGGGCCACAGGTACTGAAAGCCCAGCCCATCTTCCGACAGGAAGAGCAGCGCGCCGCTCAGCACGTAGAGCACGTAGTAGAGGTAGGTCTTCTCCTTGAGAAATAGGAAGAGAATGAGGTTGTACAGCACCATGATAAACAGGATGCCGTAGAAGCCGCCCAGCAGCCAGTACTGCACCGACAGCTCCGGAATGAGCCCCGCGCTGCTGTGGAGCATGGCCCGGAAGCTGGTGCGCGTGTCGGAGCGCAGGCGCAGGTAGTACGTGGCGGTTTGCCCAGGCCGCGGGGGCAGGTCAAAGAGGAAGTTTTTGTAGGGATGGGGGCGGGTGGCAAAGGGCAGGCTGGCCCCCGTGGCCACGCTGTCGTAGGCCAGGGCCTGGCCTGGTTGGGCTGGGCCGGGCTTGGGGCGGAAAAAAACGGCCCCGCCAATGTGGGAGTCGTAGAGCTCCAGGTACCAGGCCGCGGTTTCGGCGGGTGCGTGACGCACCGTGAGGCGCAGCCAGTAGGTGCTACTGGGGTGCTGGCTGTTGGGCGGGTGCCCCGAGCCCCGCAACGCCTGAAACCGGCGGCTCCAGGCCGGCGCCTGTAAGTCGGCGATGGTGAGCCGGCCGGTGGGGTCTTCCAGCATGCTGTAGTAGTTCTCGTCCAGGTAGAACTCGTTCAGGGCCTGGTTGATGACCAGTGTGTCTTCGGGGGTGGCGGCGGCGCTGCGACGCGCACCCAGCAAGCTGAGAAGCACCAAGCTCGTGCCCAGCAGTAGCCGCTGTAGTTGGCTCCCAATCCCACCGTTCCGACGCAGGAGCCAGCCCTGATTGCGTGAATGTTGCATACGGCAGGCAAAGTACAAAAAGCCCACCGGCTTTGGACCGGTGGGCTTTGGCGCCAGCAAAACCAGGCGCGGCCTACAGCCGGAACTGGGCACTTACCTTGATGCCAAAATTCTGGTGCTCGGGGGTGTTGGGCGTGTTGCGGGCCGGCTCCTCCCGGTAGGTGACGCGGTGCAAGAAGTCGACCCGGATGAATTTGAAAATGTTCTCGACGCCATAGCCCACTTCCACATAGGGCAGCTTGTCCAGAGTGGGAATGGGCATCAGCTCGTGGCCCGCGCGGTCTTTGCGGGGCTGCACGGTGTTGGCGGCCGACAGGCTGCCGTAGAGCAGATTGGCCGTGCCCACCAGGCGCCAGTTCAGGGCTCGGATGCCGGGGATGCTGTTGAGGAACAAGCCTTCGAAGTGCTGGTCGAACCGCACCGACACGGACCGGTCGGTCACGAACTCGAAGTAGTTCATCAGGTTGAAGGCGTTGGCGTTGTAGAAGGGCGTCTGGTTGCCCAGCGGCGTTTTGAGGATGAGGTAGGGCACCGCATCGGGGATGTAGCTGCCTTCCACGCGGTAGTTCAGGCGGCCCAGGTGGCCCATCGACACGCTTTGCGTCACGAGCAGGTTAAACTTCTGGTAGCGCCGCGGCGAGCTGTCCTCCAGCAGGTTGCGGAAACCCAGCGTGTAGCGAAACGTGAGCACGGGCAGGCGCCGGAGCCCCACGGCGCGGCGGCGGTTTTCGCTCTGCACCAGGTTCTCGTCGGGTGCAAAGCGCGATTCCAGCACCAGCTCCGACAGCGTGAGGTTGCGGGCGATGGGGGCCGTGGGGCCGTGGTCGCCGGTGGAGTAGTAGGCAAAGTCGTGCAGCGGAGTGATGTCCTGGTGGCGCACCGTCAGGGTTTCGGTGAAGCCGTGGAAGAGGTCGCGCTGGGCGGTCACGGCGTACAGGTTGCGCAGAATGGGGCGGCCCTGAATGAAGCGCCCCCAGCGCGAGGCCGCCGCAAACAGGTTGTTGTCGGACTGAAAGTCGTTGTCGAGCAGGGCCACCTGCTCCACGTCGTGGCGGTACTCGGCCCCAAGCACGGTCCAGTGGCGGCGCTCGGCAATAAAGCTGGTTTTCAGGCCATACTTCAGCCGGTCATCCATCGTGCCGTAGGCCACGTAGCCCTGGGTGAGCCAGTCGCGGCTGATGTCGGGCGTGGTGCGGAAGCCGAAGCGCAGCCGGCTGCCCTCGTAGTCGTTGTGGGCGTAGCTGGTGAGAATGGGCCCCAAGTCCCAGCGGCCCACACGCTTGTAGCCGTTCACAAACAAGTCAATCCAGTCGAGCACGTTGCGCACCGAGGGCAGTTCCTTGGCCGAGTCGAGCACGGCAAACGACTGGCGCTCCGACAGGCTCAGCGTGTCGGGCCGGTGCTGGTCGAAGTAGCCGCTGCCCGCGGGCTGGCCGGCCAGCAGGCTGCTGGTGGCGTCCTTGTCGGCGGGCTCCATCAACGACGACACGATGGGCTGGTCGTAGAAGCCGGGCTCGGTGTGCTCTTGGTTGCGCACGAAGTTGCTGCTCACCGTGGTGAAGCGCACCAGCATGGCCGCCTGCTTCTCGTAGGGGCGCACGCTCAGCACCAGCTTGGTTCGAATCGGCAGGCCCGGGCCGTCGCCGGGCGAGGTGAGCTCCTGCGAAATGCGCAAGTCGCTCACGAAGTTGATGTTGGCGTCGGGGCTGGCCACCAGCTCGGCGCGGCGCAGGGCGTAGCCCTCGGCCGTAATCCAGATGGTGCCCTTGAAGGCCAAATCGTGGGCCCGCTTCGGCGTGACGGCGATTTTGTAGCACCAGTCCTTGCCCACAAACACGGAGTCCTGCAGCTCGTACTCGTAGGTCAGGCGGCCGCCTTCGGCAATGGGCGAAATGAAGTCCTTGCCCAGCACGTTCTGCCAGTTGGGGTAGAAGTCAAAGTTCTGGAAGTTGGAGCCCAGCATTTGCGAGAGCACCGAGCCCTCGCGCGGGCCCACGCCCCGCATCTGCTTGTGCAGCAAGTCTTCGCGCCGCCGCACGGGCGAGTACTTCTGGTACACGCGGGAGCCTACCTCGGAGGCAAAAATGGGCAGCGGTGCATCGGCGTCAGCGGCGGCGGCCGCGCCCTGGCGCACGGCCAGGGCCCGAATGTCTTTGATAACCCGGCGCTTGGCCATCTTGGCCGGCAGCTCAATCAGGCTGGTTTCAATGCGGTTGTACGAATCGTATTCGGCAGCCTGCAGGGCGTTGCGCTCGTTTTCGTGCTTGTGCTTCTGCACTTCGCGCAGGATGCGGAAGGCCGGGTTCTCGGGCTGCCGCGACGTGACCACCACCTCGGCGAGGGCCACGCCCCCGGTTTTCATCCGAAACAGTACGGTTTGCACCGGCTCGCTGCTGAGCTTGCGCCGCTGGGTGGCAAAGCCCATGGCCGAGGCCGCAATGGAATCGGGCGTGCCCATCACCGCCAGCTTGAATTTGCCGTCGGCGTCGGCGGTGGCACCGGTGCTGGTTTTTGGAATAAATATGGAAGCGAACGGCACTGGCTCACCGTTGGAGGCCTCCACCACTTGTCCGCTAATTACTAAACGCTGGGCCGCGGCTGGCAATACGCACAGGCACACCAGGAGCAGCGGAGCAAAAAATCTCATAGAAAGCAGTAAGTAGCCAAATGCGAAAACCGATAGTAGCCCCGCAATTTACGCAAAGGCCGCTTGGGTCCCAACTAGTTCAAAGCCTTAAATCAGTTTTTTAGACGAAGTAGCAAACCCGCCATGCAGAAGGCCGTCGCAGCCGGGTTAAGGGCGTTTTGCAGCTCAGAAATAAGGAAATAGACGGATTAGACAATTAGGCTGTTCCCAAGCGGTGCCGCCTGGCCGTCCGGGCTGTTATCGGGTTGGTGCCGCCCCGGGAGGAGCCAGATTTCGGTGCCGGGCGGCAGCGCCGGGCCCTCCGGGCCGAGGTCAAGGAGGAGTCCACGCTCCGTGGTTTCTCCCCGCGTAATTTCTTCCACGGTGCCGGTGCCCGCCAGGCGCGCGCCCGCGGGCAGCACGGCTTCCACGGCCAGGGCCGTGTGCAGCGGGTGGGCCGCCAGGTGCGGGGTGGCGGCGTCGGGCAGCGCCAGCAGGCCCAGCCCCGGCAGCGACCAGGTGGCGGCTACCCGCAGCAGAAGGAAGTTGGGAGCCAGCATACTTCCTGATTAGAAGGTTTCGGAGTGAGTGTACGGCTGGGCAGTAGCGCGGACTTTTAGTCCGCGAGTGAGTAGACCTAACGGCCTCACGCACTAAAAGTCCGCGCTACTGCCCGCAATTTTGCGGCGGCCCGTTGGGTTGCCCCAGGGCGCTACTTGAGCAGCATGATAGCGGCCATGGTTTCCAGTCCCTCCCAGAGGTTGCCGAGGCGGATGTTTTCGTTTTCGGCGTGCTGGTTGTTGTCGTAGTTGGCCACGGGCACCGTGATGGTGTGGGCGTTGAGCTGCTGCTCGAACACGTACAGCGGAAGGCTGCCGCCCATGGTGGGCAGCACCACCACGGGGCTGGGCGTGGTGGTTTGGACGGCTTTTATCACTTGCTGGGCCATGGGCAAGTCGAGCGGGGTGCGCTGGGCGTTGTAGCCGGTTTCGGGCTGCACGCGCACCAGCAAGGGGTATTGGGCCCGCTCGGCATCGGTGGGCTCGGCCGCGGTGACGTGGTAGCCCCGGGCATCGATGTGGCGGATGACTTTCTGCACCTGCCGCTGGGCGTCGTTGCCGGGCACGAGGCGCAAGTCGAGCACGGCCGTGGCCACGGTGGGAATGACATTGGCCGCCTGCGCGCCCACGTTGGCGCTCTGCATGCCGTTGATGTTGAGCGAGGGCTGGTTGAGCAGCTCCACCAGCGACTGCCCCGTGCCGTAGGGGCGCGCAAAGCCCAGCTCCTGCCGGATGGTCTGGTCCAGGTTGGGCACCCGCGCGAGGGCAGCTTTTTCGGCCGGAGTCAGCGGGGTCACGTCGTCGTAGAAGCCGGCCACGCGCACCCGGCCGGTGCTGTCTTCCATCGACGCCAGCAGGCGCGCCAGCGCCAGGGCCGGGTTGGGCGCCCAGTTGCCGTAGTGCCCGCTGTGCAGGGGCCGGCGGGGGCCGTACACTTTCAGGCTCATGTTCACGTCGCCGCGCGCCCCAAACACCACCTGCTTGCGGCCCGACTGGTGCACCGGTCCGTCGCAAATCACCCACAAATCCGACGCCAGCAGTGCCTTGTACCGGCTCAATATTTCGGCCAGGTGCGGCGAGCCGCGCTCTTCCTCGCCCTCAAAGAAGAACTTGATGTTGACCTTGGGCTTGAGCTTGCTGGCTGCCAGGGCCTGGTAGCCGGCCAGGATGGTCATCACGCCGGCTTTGTCGTCGGAGGCGCTGCGGGCGTAAAGGCGCCAGTCAGGGCTCACAGGCTGGCCCGGGGCCGGGCGCGGGGTAATCTTTCCGTCGCGGTCGAGGGGCCCAGTGGCGTAGGTGGGCTGAAACGGGGCTAGGCCCTCGCGCCACTGCGCGGGGTTCACGGGTTGGCCGTCGTAGTGGGCATAGAAAATGATGGTGCGGGTAGCGCCGGGCGTGCGCACCTCGCCAAACACCACCGGCGGCACGCCCGCGGCGGGCGCCGCCAGCAGCTGGGTTTTGATGCCGCGGCGGCGCATCATGTCCTGGATAAAAAGGGCCGTGTGGCGTAGGTTGGCCGTATCCGCCGCCACGTTGGGGATGGCCACCAGCTGCTCAAACTCACGGAGCAGTTCCTGCTCGTGCGCCCGCCGAAACTGCCGGACTTTTAGCAGCGGGTCGGTGGCCTGGCCCGTACCCAACAGAGCCAGCAAGGCCAGCGCGTATAGCTTTTTCATGGCAGCAAAGTAATGCGACGGCGGGCCGAGTAACCAGCCAAATTTGCGTTGGGCTAAGTTGAGCCATTAAACCTGGTTTGGGCCGATAAAAAAAGCAGCCGGCACGGAGCCGGCTGCTTTTCAAAAAACGAATGCGAAGCTGCTTATTTAAACAGCGTGAGGGCCTTGATGAAAGTCTGTGACACGCCCCAGAGCAGGGGAGTGCCAACGAACAGCCAGGCGATGGCCAGCGACAGCCCCGAGCTGGCGTCGTCGGTAGGGGCAGAAGAATTGGGTTGCGGATTCATGTCGTCGTTAGGTAAGGAAGTAAAAGACTGGAGCCTAGTGGCCGCCGGCGGCTACCGCTACGGGGCCTTTCTCAAAGTACCGTTGGTTTACCGCCGTCACGGCCAGGTTGGCTAGGAAGCCCACCACCAGCAGGCCGGCCATGGTGTAGAATACCGACTGGTAGGCCGCCGCGCCGGTGAAGCCTTCGGCCTTGCGGCTTTCGTGCAGGTAGTTGACAATCACCGGCCCGAGCACGCCGGCCGTGGACCAGGCCGTGAGCAAGCGCCCGTGGATGGCGCCCACCTGGTACTTGCCAAACAAGTCGGACAAATACGCCGGCACTGTGGCAAAGCCCCCGCCGTACATGCTGATAATCACGCAGGCCGTCGCCACAAATAAGGCCAGCTGGGCATTGTGACCCAGCGTGGGAATGAGGGCGTACAGAATGACCCCGAGCCCGAAATAAATCATGTACGTAGGCTTGCGGCCCAACTTATCGGAAGCCGACGACCAGAAGAAGCGGCCCAGCAGGTTGAACAAGCTGAGCAGGCCCACGAAGCCGGCCGCCGCCGCGGCCGTAACGCCCCGGCCCGGGCCCATGGCTTTGTCGGAGAACGTGTCCTGAATCAGCGGCGAGGCCGTTTCGAGCACGCCGATGCCGGCGGTCACGTTCATGAGGAGCACCACCCACAGCAGCCAGAACTGCGGCGTTTTGATGGCATTATCGGCCGATACGTTGCCGCTGGTAATCAGGGCGCTGTGCTCGGCGTTGGGCACGTAGCCCTCGGGAGCCCAGTCGTCGGCCGGCACCCGAATGCTCCAGACGCCGAACTGCATGAAGATAAAGTAAATGATGCCCAGCGTGATAAACGTGGGCGCCACGCCCATGGGCGCCGTGTCTTTGAAGTGCGCCATGAGGGCTACCGACAGGGGCGAGGCAATCATGGCGCCGCCGCCAAAGCCCATGATGGCCATGCCCGTGGCCACGCCCTTGCGGTCGGGAAACCACTTAATGAGCGTGCTCACCGGCGAAATGTAGCCGATGCCCAGCCCAATGCCGCCCATAAAGCCGTAGCCGAAGTACAGCAGCGCGAGGCTGTGCAGCTTCACGCCCAGGGCGCCCACAAAGAAGCCGCCCGAAAAGCATAGGGCCGCCGCCATCATGGCCTTGCGCGGGCCCACCCGCTCCAGCCACTTCCCAAAAATGGCCGCCGACAAGCCCAGCAGCACAATGGCAATGGAGAAAATCCAGCCGATTTGGCCGGGCGTCCAGTCGCCCGGGGCGGGGTGGTCCACGTCGCCGCTCAGCAGGGCCCCTAGCGGTTTCTTGAATACACTAAACGCATACGCCTGCCCAATGGCCAGGTGAATGGCCAGGGCCGCCGGCGGAATCAGCCAGCGGTTGTAGCCGGGGCCCGCCACGGTGCGGCTGCGGTCGAGCAGAGAAGGGGAATTGTCGGCCATGTAAGGTGTGGGAATTGAAGTGAACGAAAAACGGCTGCCCTCGCATCCAATGAATACCGTGGATTGCAGCGAGCGGAAAGGTAACCTCCTTTTTCCAGATTGATTGTTTAGGCTTCAAAAAACTTGCTAAATAGGTATAGGCGTTTAGGCTCGACCACTACCCGTACCGGGCCTTCGCTTACGGGCCGGCGTTATTTGGTGCGGCTGAGTTTGCCACCGGTCAGGGAATCGAGGCGCTAGGGCACTGCTAGGCCGTATTGCAGGCACAGCACGCGTCGGGGAGTCCATCGGCCTGAGCCTGAGAGCGCAGTACGCCGGCCCACGGGCGTAGAGCCGCTGGCTTACAGCCGCCGCAGCACCACCCGGCGGTTGCGGGGACGTTGGGCAGGGTCGGCGTTGTCGGCTACGGGTTGGGTGCCGCCGTAACCCACAGGCCGCAGCTGGCCGGCCGCCACGCCGTGGGCCATGAGGTAGCGGCACACGGCTTCGGCGCGTTGCTGCGAGAGCTGGCGGTTTAGCTCGGCGTTGCCCACGTTGTCGGTATGGCCCTGCACTTCGAGGTACAGGTCCGGGCGGCTGCTCAGCACGGAGGCGAGCCCGTCCAGGGCCGTGCGGGCGGCCGACAACAGCCGGGCCTGTCCTTGGTTGAAATAGAGTTCGGGCAAGGTTACGCTTTCGCCCACACTCAGCCGGGCCAGCTGCGCGGTGCGGCTCGAATCGGGTACTGCCCGAACGGCGGGGGTCGGCATTGGCGCAACTACCCGAAGCTGGGGCGCGGGGGCAAGCTGCGCTGCCGGCCGGCGAGGCTTCACCCTGATGGGCCTGGCCGCGGGGGCTGGCGGCGTTTGGGGCTGCGCCCTTGCCACCGCGGGCGGCTCGGGCGGCAAAGTGAGCTGAACCGGCTGGGGTGCCGGGGGCCTGGGGTTGTGGCTAAACAGGTAGCGTTTGGGAATGGGCGCGGGCTTCGGCTTGGAGTCCGTGAGACCCCATAGGTTGTGCCAGGAGGAGGGCGGCGGTGACGCGTTGGGCAGCTCCCAGGTGATTGAGGCGCGAGTGTCCAGAATGTCCTGAAAGTACTCAACCCAGAGCCGGTAGGGTTCGCCGCCTTTCAGCTCAACGGCGGTCGTGAAGTAGCTTAGCGGCTGCAGGCGCCACTCGTTAAGAATCAGTCGGTCGTTGAGCCAAATGCGCATGCCATCGTCCACGGTTATGTGGAAAACGTAGCGTCCGCTGGCAGGCGGCACCAGCCACCCGGTCCAGCGGACGGAAAAGTACTGGTATTTGGCTCCGGGAACCGGCGGTTTGAAAGCCCAATCGAAATCTACCGTGGCGTCGCGCTGGCTCAGTACAAATTCCTCGAAGTTGGAGCCATTATAATAGTCGGCTTTGAGGCCGTCGCCGGTAGGTAGGGCCTGCGCCCACGCCGGGCCGCCCGGCAGGAGCATTACCAGCAACGCCCCAAGCAGTAGCGGCCCCCGGAGCCACCGGTAATTATCCCAAGCCATGCGCCATCAACGAGAATTGAGCCATGGTAGTATTGACTTTCCTCTTTCAAGGTAACTCGCGCTACTTAAACTCTTTGCCGCAGTGAAAGCAATGGTAGCGCTTGTCGCGCACCGGAAACCGCAGCAGCACCGAGAGCAGTGCCGACCAAAACCCGTAGGTATTGCGCGTGGCCGGGCCATAGGCCACATCCGAGGAGCCGCAGTGCGGGCAGCGGGGCGTAACAGGGTCGGGGGCGTCGGCGGCGAAGGAGGCTTCGTCGGGGGTGGTGGCCAGCGGTACCGAAACCGTGCGCAGGATTTCCACGGCGGCCTCGGCATCGCGTTGGCGCACGTGGAGCCGCACGCCGCCCGTAATGGGGCTGTAGAGCGGCATCAGCGACACCAGGTGCTCGTTGCTGAGGAAACACGGAATGCCCGCCGCCTCCAGCCGGGTGCGGGCCAGGTTGGCCGCCATCGGCTCGTAATACGACTCGAGAAAGACGACGGAATCGGGGGTGGGCATGGCCGGGGAGCAAAAAAAGCGAAAGCCGCAGGCTACCGGGCCTGGGCCGCCTGCTTGCTTTCTTCGCTGATGCCTTTGGCCGTGTGGCCGGCCTGCAGGGTCACGAATTCGGCTTGCCGGGCGCGGATAGGAAGCTCGTAGCGCGCCGGCATGTCCATGCGCACTTGCTTGAGCTGGTCGTTCAGGCGCTTGTACACGGCGCGGGCGTAGTCCCAGTCGCGTTCGGTCCAGGTGGCGCGCTGGGTGCGCACGGCGGTTATAAACTGGGCGTAGGCGTTGGGCAGGTCGGCGGGCGTCAGGGCGTTGATTTGGCCCGAATATGGCCCCATCAGCTTGGTTTCCATGGCCAGTTCCTGGCGCGGGTCCAGGGGACGCGAGCGGCGGGCACGGTTCGAGGCGTCGTAGCGGGCGGTGGCTTTGCCCACATTGGCCACTTTTTGGGCGGCCGTGCGCGCCAGCGTATCAAGTTCGCGGGCGCCTTTGCGCGCCACGTCCTGTCGCTCGCGCGGCGTCGAGTCGCAGCCGGTGAGCAACATGGCCGTCACCAGCAGGCCCGTAAACACCTTTATTTCCATTCTAAAACCTTCCATTCTTTGTTTCATAGAGCCGTGCAATAGCGGGGAGTAAAAGCTTCGCTCCGCCTTCTACGGCTAGGCCCGGCGAAAGGTAAGCGCCAAGAATCCGCGGCGTGCCCAGCCAGCGGAGCCGCTATGCCGGGCGCCAGGCTGCGAGCGAGGCACTATTGCCCGAGTAGGCCGCCTTCTTCCATTTGTTCGCGCAGGCTGAGCCGCTGCTCCTGTAGCCCCGGCAGGTGCGGACAAATAACGGCGAGCCGGCTCAATACCTTCAGGGCCCGGCGGTATTCGCCCAGCTGCTGCAAAATGCTGGCCTTGCCCCACAGGGCCCCAAAATGGCGCGGCTCGCGGCGCAGCGTTTCGGCGATGTCGGCCAGCGAAGCCCGGTATTCGCCTCGTAGGAAATAGGCAGTGGCCCGCTTGTTCCACGCTTCGGTGAAGTCCGGGTTGAGCTGAATCAAGTGGGTGAAATGCCGGATGGCCACGGTGTGGTCGCCGGCCTTGAGGGCCCGCATGCCGGTTTCCAGCTCTTTGTCCAGGGCCGCGTCGCCGGTGGTCAGCCACAGCTGCCAAATTCCATTTTGCAGGGCCTCAATCTCCGCCGGCACCTTGGCCAGCCGCAAGCAGGCAAACAGGTCATCTAACATGTAACGGCTTCATTTATCAGTTAACAAGCAGCCGGCCAATTACTCCGAGCCGGGCGCGGAGTAATTGGCCAGCCGTACCCCAAAGCATTACGAAGGTTAACTGCTAAATGATAACCGTTACCTGACTTAAAACAGCTCTTTGGCCACGCGCCGGATGCTTTCCGACTTGCCCATGGAGTAGTAGTGCAGGCAGGGCACGCCGTGGGCCATGAGCTCGCGGCTTTGGTTGAGGCACCACTCGATGCCCACGGTGCGCACGGCGTCGTTGTCGCGGCACTGGCTTACGGCCTCCACCAGCGGCTCGGGCAGGTTGAGGTAGAAGGCGCGGGGCAGCATGGAAAGCTGCGATTTGGTGGTGAGGGGCTTGAGGCCGGGGATGATGGGCACGTCGATGCCCGCGGCGCGGCAGAGCTTTTCGAAGCGGAAAAACTCCTCGTTGTCGAAGAACATCTGCGTCACGATGTAGTCGGCCCCGCGGTCCACCTTGTGGCGCAGGTAGCGGATGTCGGCGTTGTAGTTGGGCGCTTCGAAGTGCTTTTCGGGGTAGCCGGCCGTGCCGATGCAGAAATCGGTGGCCCACACGTCGTCCTGCTCCTGGTCGAGGTACTCGCCCTTGTTCAGGTTGGCCACCTGCCCGATGAGGTCGCAGGCGTAGGCGTGGCCGTCGGGCTCGGGCTTGAACACGCCTTCGCTCTTGATGGGGTCGCCGCGCAGGGCCAGGATGGAGTCGATGCCCAGAAAGTGCAGGTCAATCAGCGCGTTCTCGGTTTCTTCCTTCGTGAAGCCGCCGCAGATGAGGTGGGGCACGGTGTCCACGTCAAAGCGGTTTTTGATGGCCGCGCAAATGCCCACCGTGCCCGGCCGGCGGCGCACGGTTTTCTTCTCGAGCAGGCCATTCGGGTGCTGGCGGTACACGTACTCCTCGCGGTGGTACGTCACGTCGATGAACGGCGGCTTGAACTCCATCAGCGGCTCAATATTGGAAAAGAGCGTGTGGATGTTCTCGCCCTTTTTCGGCGGCAACACCTCGAAGGAAAAGAGCGTCTTGCCGTTGGCTTGGGCCAAGTGGTCGGTAACTTTCATGGATAGTAGCGCGGACTTTTAGTCCGCGCATGGGAGAGCGTTAGGTAATTAATTGAGCACCGTTTACTCGCGGACTAAAAGTCCGCGCTACAACTTCGGCTCGTAGTTCAAATTCGGCATTAACCACCGCTCCAAATCTGCCAGTTCCATGCCTTTGCGCTGGGCTATGTCGGCTACCTGGTCCTTGCCAATTTTGCCCAGGCCGAAGTAGCGCGAATCGGGGTGCGCGTAGTACATGCCGCTCACCGAGGAGGCCGGGTACATCGCCAGGTTTTCGGTGAGGGTGATGCCGGTTTTCTCGCCCGCGTCGAGCAGTTGGAACAGGGTAATTTTCTCGGTGTGGTCGGGGCAGCCGGGGTAGCCGGGCGCCGGGCGCACGCCGCGGTATTTCTCCTGAATGAGGTCGTCGCCGGTGAGGTGCTCGTCGGGCGCGTAGCCCCAGAACTCGCGGCGTACCCGCTCGTGCAGGCGCTCGGCAAACGCCTCGGCCAGGCGGTCGGCCAGGGCCTTCACCATGATGCTGGAGTAGTCGTCGTGGTCGGCCGCAAACTGGTCGAGCAGCTTCTCGATGCCGATGCCAGCCGTGACGGCAAAGCCGCCCATGTAGTCCTGCCGGCCCGAGGCTTTTGGCGCCAGGAAGTCGGAGAAGGCGATGTTACGGATACCCGGTCCTTTCTCGCCCTGCTGGCGCAAGGTGAAAAACTCGGTGGCCACCGTGTCGCGGTTGTCGTCGGCGTAGACTTCAATGGTGTCGTAATCCACAGTATTGGCCGGCCAGAAGCCCAGTACCGCGCGGGCCGTGAGCAGCTTGCCGTCGATGATGCGCTTGAGCATGGCCTGCGCGTCTTCGAAGAGCTTGGTGGCCGCTTCGCCGAGGTTCTCATCGGTGAGGATGCGCGGGTAGCGGCCCTTCAACTCCCAGGTGTGGAAGAAGGGCGTCCAGTCGATGTATTCGGCCAGTTCGGCCAAGTCGTAGTCTTCCAGTACTTTCGTGCCCAGGAAGCTGGGTTTGGTGATGCTTGTGGTAGCCCAATCAGACTTAAACCCGTTTTCACGGGCGGCCTCGATGGTCAGGTAATTCTTGTCGCGCTGGCGGCTGGCGTAGTCGGCGCGCAGGGCGGCGTAGTCGGCAGCTACCGTTTCGGCATAGGCGGCTTCGCCCGAGCCGAGCAGGCCGGCGGCCACGCCCACGCTGCGCGAGGCATCGTTCACGTGCACCACGGGGCCGCTGTAGGCCGGTGCGATTTTCACGGCCGTGTGTAGGCGCGAGGTGGTGGCGCCGCCGATGAGCAGGGGCACTTTCATGCCGCGCTTTTGCATGGCCTGAGCCACGTACACCATCTCATCGAGTGAGGGCGTGATGAGGCCGGAGAGCCCGATAACGTCCACGTTCTGAGCTTGGGCTTCGTCGAGAATCTTCTCCAGCGGCACCATCACGCCGAGGTCCACAATGTCGAAGTTGTTGCAGGCCAATACCACGCCCACGATGTTTTTGCCGATGTCGTGCACATCACCCTTCACCGTGGCCATCAGAATTTTGCCGGCGGTCTGGCGGTCCGAGCCCTGCTTGTCGGCTAGCAAATACGGTTCGAGGTAGGCCACCGCTTTCTTCATCACGCGGGCCGACTTCACGACCTGCGGCAGGAACATTTTGCCGGCGCCGAACAGGTCGCCTACTACGTTCATGCCGGCCATCAGCGGGCCTTCAATCACGTCGAGCGGGCGGGCTAGCTCCTGGCGAGCAGCTTCGGTGTCTTCGTCGATGAATTCGGTGATGCCCTTCACCAGCGCGTGCGCCAGGCGCTCCTGCACCGGCAGGCTGCGCCAGGCATCGGCTACTACGGCCACTTTGCCTTTTTGCTTCACGGTTTCGGCAAATTCCAACAGGCGCTCGGTGGCGTCGGGGCGGCGGTTGAGCAGTACATCTTCCACCAGCTCCAGCAGGTCTTTGGGCACTTCGTCGTACACCGCGAGCTGGTTGGGGTTCACAATGCCCATGTCCAACCCGGCCCGGATGGCGTGGTAGAGGAAAGCCGCGTGCATGGCCTCGCGCACCACGTCGTTGCCGCGGAAGGAGAAGCTGATGTTCGACACGCCGCCGCTGGTGAGGGCGCCGGGCAGGTTCTGCTTAATCCAGCGCACGGCCTCGATGAAGTCAATGGCGTAGTTGCGGTGCTCCTCCATGCCAGTGCCGACGATGAGGATGTTGGGGTCGAAAATGATGTCCGTGGCCGGGAAGTCGATGCTCATCAGCAGGTCGTAGCTGCGCTGGCAGATTTCCTTGCGGCGCTCCAAGGTGTCGGCTTGGCCGTCCTCGTCGAAGGCCATTACGACCATGGCGGCGCCGTACTGGCGCACGGTGCGGGCCCGCTGCAAAAACACCTTCGGTCCTTCTTTCAGGGAAATGGAATTGACAATGCTCTTGCCCTGCACGCACTTCAGGCCGGCTTCCAGCACGCTCCATTTCGAGGAGTCTATCATCACCGGCACCCGCGCAATGTCGGGCTCCGAGGCAATGAGGTGCAGAAAGGTCGTCATGGCCTGCTCCGAGTCGAGCATGCCTTCGTCCATGTTGATGTCGAGCACCTGGGCGCCTTCTTCTACTTGCACGCGGGCCACGGCCAGGGCTTCCTCGTAGGCGCCGGTGCGGATGAGGCGGGCGAAGGCGCGGGAGCCCGTCACGTTGCAGCGCTCGCCCACGTTCACAAACAGGCTTTCGGGCTTGATGGCGAACGGCTCCAGGCCGCTTAGGTGGGTAGCGGGCGGGATTTCGGTGGGCAGCGGGCGCGGCTTGTACTGCTCGGCCAGCTTGCTCAATTCGGCAATGTGCTGCGGCGTGGTGCCACAACAGCCACCCACCACGGTCACGATGCCGTCCTTCAGATAATCTTCGACCAGCGCGGCGAATTCCTGGGCTGATTCATCGTAACCGCCAAACGCGTTGGGCAAGCCAGCATTCGGGTAAGCCGAGATGTGCACGTTGGAAATCCGACTCAATTCCTCCACATACTGCTTGAGCTGGTGCGCCCCAAGGGCGCAGTTCAGGCCCACGCTCAGCAGCGGCAAGTGGCTGATGCTGTTCCAGAAAGCCTCCACCGTCTGGCCCGAGAGCGTGCGGCCCGAAGCGTCGGTGATGGTGCCCGAAATCATGAGCGGAACCTGGCGGCCGCCTTCGTCGAAGAACTTCTGCACGGCGTATAGGGCCGCCTTGGCGTTCAGCGTGTCAAAAATGGTTTCGATGAGCAGGGTATCGACGCCGCCGTCGACGAGGCCGCGCACCTGCTCGAGGTAGGCGGTGGCCAATTCGTCGAAGGTCACGGCGCGGAAGCCGGGGCGGTTGACGTCGGGTGAGAGCGAGGCGGTGCGGTTTGTGGGGCCCACGGCGCCGGCTACGAAGCGCGGCTTGTCGGGCGTGGAGTATTCGTCGGCGGCTTCACGGGCCAGGCGAGCCGATTCGTAGTTGAGCTCATATACCACGTGCTCTAGGCCGTAGTCGGCCTGGGCGATGGTGGTGCCGGAGAAGGTATTGGTTTCCACCATGTCGGCCCCGGCCGCGAAGTACTCGGCGTGAATGCCCTTGATGATGTCCGGCCGGGTCAGGCTCAGCAGGTCGTTGTTGCCGCGCAGCGGCTTGGGGTGGTCGGCAAAGCGGGCGCCGCGAAAGTCCTCCTCGGTCAGCGGGTGGCGCTGAATCATGGTGCCCATGGCGCCGTCGAGAATCAGCAGGCGCTGGCGGAGCAGTTCGGGAAGGGGAGACGGAGCGGCGAGGGTGGCAGTGGACATTTCTTTCGGATTGGAGTACGGGCAGGCAGCGCGTATCCAGAAAGAAACCCGTACGGTTGAGTACGGTTCCGGCTGTCATCTTCTTTCACCTAAAAACGCGGTGAAACGGGAGTTGGCACCTATTCGCGGTAGGTTGCCAAGACGTCATCGGGCCCGGTCCCTCGGTCTTTCTGGATAGCAGCGTAGTGCGAAGATACAGCCGGAAACGGGAAGTGGATAGGAGCACTCCTATAACCTAAGGTGACCCGGTCCAGTTAAGCCGTACACTAACAATACAATTTCTGACCATGGCAAAACAGATGAAAGCCGCCTTCTTTACCGAATTCGGTGGGGCCGACAAAATTCAAGTGGGCACCCTCGACGTCCCCGCAGTGGGGGAGGGCGAAGTACTAGTCCGGGTAAAGGCGGCCGGCGTCAACCCCGTCGACTCGGCCATTCGGGCGGGTTACCTGCAGCAAGCCCTGCCGCACGTGTTTCCCATTATTCCGGGCTGGGACGTGGCCGGGGTGGTGGAAGAGCGCGGCCACAGCGCTCGGCGCTTTGCAGTCGGCGATGAGGTGTATGCTTACGCCCGGCGCCCCACCGTGCAGCACGGCACCTTTGCCGAATACATTGTGCTGCCCGAAAGCTATCTGGCGCAGCGGCCCCACAGCCTGAGCTGGGAGCAGGCCGGCGGCATTCCGCTGGCAGGCCTCACCGCTTATCAGTCCTTATTCGATGCCGGCAACCTGCAAGCGGGCCAGACCGTGCTGATACTTGGCGCCTCGGGCGGCGTGGGCAGCTTCGCCATCCAGCTGGCCAAGGACAAAGGCGCGACGGTAGTAGCCGTGGCCAGCGAGAAAAACTTCGCCTACATGAAAGAGTTGGGCGCCGATTTCACCGTCGATTACAAGCAGGGTAACGTGGGCGAAGCTGTGAAAGCCATCGTGCCAGCCGGCGTGGAGCTGATTTACGACTGCATCAGCGGCGAGACGCTCACGCAGAGTTTATCGGCCCTGAAGGCTGGCGGCACGCTGGTTTCCATCCTGCACAACGGCCAAGGGCTGGACCCCCACATCAACTTCCGTTACGTTTTCGTGGAGCCGAATGCGATGCAACTGGAGGCGCTGCAGCAACTAGCCGATGCCGGCAAGCTGAAAGTGCAGGTGAGCAAGACCTTTCCACTAGATGAAACCGCCGAGGCTTTAAATGAGATTGATTCGCATCATACTACCGGAAAAATCGTCATTGTGCCTTAGGTGGGAGTTGCTTGAATATTCCTTTGAAAGGCGGTTGGGTGCCGAGCGGTATGAGCAGAGGAACTTCACCCCTGCCGGGCACGGCCCCGGCCCCTCTCCATAAGAGAGGGGTGCCAAACGTTAATTCATTGAAAAAGCCCCAGCTTAATATTGAGCTGGGGCTTTTGGTTTTTTATAAGTTGAGCATGAGCCACTGTGGCTCCCCTCTCTATTGGAGAGGGGCCGGGGCCGTGCCCGGCAGGGGTGAGGTTCCGGTCACGCGAGATGCTTCGCTCGGTTCTACTGGCAGGCAACTAAAGTGCGTCATTATTTAGGCGCTCCGGGGTTATAAAGCCCACGCGGGCCACACGCTGCCCGCAGGAAACACAGCCGGCTCCGGCGGCAGCTCCAGAAACGCAGTTGCCCCCAGCAAGCCTGCTAAGTCACCAGAACCACCGACGCGCAGCGGCGTCGCCAGCCGGCGCCCTTCCGCATCCACCGTCAGGCGCACGGGTACGAAGTGTGCCAACTGGGGCTTGAAGTTGATGTCGACAGTGAGCACGGCAGGCGCGGGCGTTTCGGCAGTAGCGGCCTGTTCGGAAGCTTCAGCGGGCTGCATGCAGGCGCGCAGCCAGGGCCGCACGTAGCGGCAGGCCGTGAGGAAAGTTGAAACCGGATTTCCCGGCAGGCCGAACACCACGGGCCCTTCGGCGCGCGCGCCAAACCACATGGGCTTGCCGGGGCGCTGATTTACCTCGTGGAAGATTTCCTTCACGCCCAGCTCGCGCAGCAGGCCGGGCAGGTGGTCGGCGCGGCCCTTGCTCACGGCACCGCTCAGCACCACGGCATCGAAGTCTGCGCCGAGGATGTTGGTCAGGCCCAGGCTTAGCTCCTCCCGGTCGTCGGGAAGGTGAAACAGCGAAACGTCGGCCCCGACTTGGGTGAACAGGGCCTGCAGCGCGTATGCATTGGAACGTCGGATTTGGTGCGGCTGGGGCGTTTCGCTGATGCCCACCAGCTCGTCGCCCGTGCTGATGACGGCGAGGCGCGGGGCGCGGGTTACGGCTATTTCGGCGGCACCTATGGTGGCGGCTACAGCCAGTTCGGCGGGGCCCAGGCGCGTGCCGGGAGCGAGCAATACGTTACCCTGGCGGCGGTCGGCGGCCTGGCCGTGGATGTTGACGCCGGGCGCGGGGGGCGGCGGAATCTGGATGGTGGCGCGGTTGTCGGCCAGCAAAATGTCTTCGTAGCGCACCACCACGTCGGTGCCGGGCGGCAGGACGGCGCCGGTCATTACTTCTACCGCGGCGTGCGGGTTCTGCAGCGGCTGGGGCGGAGCGCCGGCGTACTGCGTGTGCTCAATTTCAAACTCGGTCTGGCCCGCGGCCCAGGCGGCGTGCGCTACCGCTATGCCGTCCATCGCCACCCGGTTGAAGGGCGGAAAGTCGCGGTCGGCCACCAGGTTTTCGGCCAGGATGCGGCCGGCGGCGCGGGGGAGGGGCACGGTTTCGACGGGGAGCGGGTGGGCGGTGGCTAGCACGCGGGCAAAGGCTTCGGCAACGGAGAGCATAAGGCGCAAGGAAAATGTAGAGACGCATATTTGCGTCTTCGCTGAACATGTAACGGGCAAATGCCCGGCTGCTGTTGCTCTTTTTAGCCAAACAATAAGCGGCAGGAGTTAGCTATTAGCACTCACTCATCCAGCGACAGTTGCTGTTGTATCAGCTATTTATTCAACGATTAGACGCAAATATGCGTCTCTACGCTCTATGCTAACCAAGAATTTCACCCACGTAAACGCCGCCAACCAGCCCACCATGGTCGATGTGGGGGCCAAAGCGCCCACTCGCCGCGTGGCGCGCGCCCGCTGCCGGGTGGTGCTGGGCGCCGAATTATTGAGCCGGGTGCAGGCCGGCGAAATGCCCTCGCACAAGGGCCCGGTGCTGCACACGGCCATCCTGGCGGGCATCATGGGGGCCAAGCGCACTTCGGAACTCATCCCGCTGTGCCACCCGCTGGGCCTCGATGATTGCAAGGTCACCATCGAGGCCGATGGCCCCGATGCCCTGCGCGTGGAGTGCACAGCCGTGGTAACGGGCCGCACCGGCGTGGAGATGGAAGCCCTGACCGGCGCCACCGTAGCGGCCCTCACCATCTACGACATGTGCAAGGCGTTTTCGCACGACATCACCATCGATAGCGTGCAGCTTGTGGAGAAAACCGGCGGCAAGCGCGACTTCCATCGCGCCGAAAATTTGTAAATTCCACCATGGATAGTCATTCAAGCTCAACCGCAAAACGTGCCAAACACGCCGCCCTGGCCCGTCCCGATATGGGCGAATTTGGACGCCACGAGCTGGCCATTCTGGGGGCGCCCTGCGGCGATATTCAAACGCTGGTAGCTCAACTGCTGCCGCACCTGGCGCCCGCCCTGCGCGTAGCCTACGTGGATGCCGACCACGCCGCTGGCGACACGGCCGCTGCGGAAGCGACCTCAGGCACGGCCGCCCGTCCCACTCCCTACGTAGCTGAAAACGGGCTGTCGGCCGAGCTGGTTGATAAAATCACGTATCGCCAGCTCAACCTGACCCGCGCGCTCGATAGATTTTCACAGCCCGAGCTGCTGGCCCACGAAAGCGTGGTGCTGGTGAACGGCAACCACTTCCGGGCCCGCCAGCAAGTCGTCATCGTGGACCCGCGCAAGCCGCTGGACAAAAAGCTCGACCGCCTCACCGACGTGCGGCTAATTCTGCTGGCTGACGGCCAGACCGACCTGCCCGCGGTGTTGGTCGAGCATCTATCCATCGCCCCGCTGCCGCCCGTGCTGCGCCTGGCCGACATGGCTGGCATCGCTGCCTTTATCCGGCAGTGGTACCTCGTGGCCGCGCCGGTGCTGCGAGGGCTGGTGCTGGCCGGCGGCCGCAGCGAGCGCATGCAAACCGACAAAGGCAAGCTGCACTACCACGCCCTCGACCAGCGCCAGCACACGGCGGCGCTGCTCGGCGAGTTTTGCCCCGATGTGCGCGTGTCCGTGCGCCCCGACCAAGCGGCCGACTTGCCCGCCGGGCTCAAGCCGCTACCCGATACCTTCCTGAACCTGGGCCCGCTGGGCGGGCTGCTGTCGGCGTTCCAGGCCGACCCCAACGCGGCGTGGCTGGTGCTGGCCTGCGACCTGCCCTTCCTCACCCGCCACACCCTGGAATTTCTGGTGACCCACCGGCAGCCGGCCCGCGCGGCCACGGCCCTGAAAAGCCCCTGGAATGACTTCCCCGAGCCGCTCGTGACCATCTGGGAGCCGCGCAGCTACGGCCAGCTGCTGCGCTTCCTGAGCCTGGGCTACTCCTGCCCGCGAAAAGCCTTGATTAACTCCGATATTGAGCTGCTGGAGCCGCCCGTGCCCGCCGAGCTGCGCAACGTGAACACGCCCGAAGAACGCGCCCAGGCCGAAAAAGAGCTGATTGGGTAACGTTCCAAGAAGCGGTAGCACTGCGTGGGCTGACTCAAGCCAAGTGTCGGCTTCGCCCAAATTATTGTGAGATTCTAACTCCCTGAAAACCTGCCCGGCCATGTTATGGTCGGGCTTTTTTTTAGCTCAAGGTACATCTGTTGAGGGCAAAAGGTCGTTTATGGCGCAGGTTGGCACAGTTTTCGAAGCACGCCTTCCCGAGTATATTTTTCACTCTCTATAATCCACATGAAAAAATCTGCATTTCTAGTCGCTGCCCTGCTTGCTACGGCGGCGGTTTCATCGGCTCAGGCCCAGGACGGTATTCGGTTGGGATTCCGCGCGGGTGCCAACTATTCCAACCTGGCCGGCAATATTCAAAACGAAAGCACTTACAATAATAAAGTGGGCTTTTTGGGTGGCGTGATGCTGAACGTGCCCGTGACCAGCGACGGCTTCTTCTCGGTGCAGCCCGAAGTGCTGTACTCGCAGAAGGGCTTCGAAAACAAGCCTACGGAGTATTCCCGCACGCTGCCGCTGCTGGGCACGCGCACGGAGAAGCGCGAAGGCAAAGTCAACTACAATTACCTGGACGTACCGGTGCTGCTGAAAATCAACGCCGGCGGCTTTGTTGCCGAAGCAGGCCCGCAGTACTCGTACCTGCTGAGCTCTAACAACGAAACCCAAACCACTGTCACCGCCAACGGCAAGTCGGAAACCAGCTCCGCGCAAAACAAGAACGACGTGAGCGGGCTGAACCGCAACGAGCTGGGCTACGTGGCCGGCGTGGGCTACCAGGCCGAGAACGGCCTGAGCCTGAACCTGCGCTACAACGGCGCCCTGAGCGACTTTGTGAAGAGCGACAACAGCACCTACTTCAACGGCGACCTCAAAAACGCCCGCCACTCGGCCTTCCAGCTCTCGTTGGGCTACCTGATTCCGAGCAAGTAAACCCCATTTGTCATCAGGCAGCATTTGTCCTACTGACAAAGGAAGCATCTTATCCCCGCTGAACAAGTCATCCGATGGTGATAAAATGCTTGGCTACGCCGACCTTCGGTTCGCTCCACTCAGCATGACAAACGGTTAATGTTTCCATAAAAAAGCCCGGCTTCTCCAGAGAGGCCGGGCTTTTTTGTGTGCAAGTAATTAAGCTACGGGTGGGCGGCCACCCACTCGGTGCCGTCTTCGTACTCCTCGCGCTTCCAGATGGTCACCACTTGCTTAAGCGTGTCGATGATGAACTGGCAGGCAGCGAAGCTTTCGGCGCGGTGCGGCGTGGCCACGGCCACCACCACGGCCACGTCGCCGAGTTCTAACGTGCCTTTGCGGTGCACCACGGCCACTTCTTGCAGCATCGGCCACTTTTCGTAAGCCTGGGCTACCACGTGGCCGAGCTGGGTCAGGGCCATGCTGTCGTAGGACTCGTAGTGCAGGCGGCGCACCGGGCGCCCGCCCGACTGGTTGCGCACCGTGCCCACGAAGGCGTTCACGGCCCCGGCGGTGTCGGTTTGCACGGCGGCCAGGGCGGCGGCCACGTCAATGGGCTGGTCGGTAATGGCGAGGTAGGGCGTCATACGTAGCGCGGACTTTTAGTCCGCGAGTGGATGCTATAAAATCGTGCAGAGGGAATTACCCGCACGGACTAAAAATCCGCGCTATATCACCCCCCGGCAACGGGCGGAATTAGGGCAATTTCGTCGACGGTGTGGAGCGGGTGGTCGTTGTCGGCGTATTCGTGGTTTACGGCCACGGCGCAGCTGCGCAGCTCGCCCAGCGCGGGGTATTGCCGGCGCATTTCTTCCAGCAGTTCGCCCACCGTGGTGGGTGCCGGCGCCGGCAGCTCAATGACGGACGTGCCCACGATGTCGCGGGTGATGCCGTATAAGGTGACTTTTAAAGACATATCTTCGACATAAATTTTCGATAATCCCCGGTTACTAGCGGGTGCGGGCCCAACCCGCATGATAGGCCTTGAACACCTTGCGGGTGCCGGGGGTTTAGCGCTTGACGGCCGTCTTACGTACAGCCGCACAAAATTGGTCATAAACGTGCAGCCTACACTTTCTCTTCCGGCCACTCCCGTGGTTTCTCCCCTCTACGACCAGCACGGCCGGCCGCTGGAATACCTGCGCTTGGCCGTGACGGACCGCTGCAACCTGCGCTGCTTCTACTGCATGCCCGAAGAAGGCATCAAGTACATGCCCAAGCACGAGCTGCTGAGCTACGAGGAAATGCTGCGCCTAACCGGCCTGCTGGCCACGCTGGGCGTGCGCAAAGTGCGCCTGACCGGCGGCGAGCCCTTCGTGCGGCGCGACCTGGTGCCCTTCATGGAGCGCCTGGCCCAGCTGCCCGGCATCGACGACATCAGCCTGACCACCAACGGCGTGCTCACCGCGCCCCACGTGCCCGCCCTGGCCCGCCTGGGCGTGAAAGCCGTGAATCTCAGCCTTGATACCCTGGACCGCGCCCGCTTCGCCAGCATCACGCGGCGCGACGAGCTGCCCAAGGTGATGGAAACCTTCTACGCCCTGCTCGACGCCGGCATCCAGGTGAAAATCAACGCCGTGGTAATGGACGGGCAGAACATCGACGACCTGGTTCCGCTGGCCGACCTCAGCCGCGCCCTGCCCGTCGACGTGCGTTTCATCGAGGAAATGCCCTTCAACGGCGGCAGCCACGAGGCCGGGCCGGCATCGCTGCCGTGGAACCACGTGCGCATCCGCCAGCACCTGGAAGCTCATTTTGGGGAGCTTACGCCGGTTCCCATGCCCGCCGGAGCCACGGCTTCCGACTATTCTATTGCCGGCCACCAGGGCCGCGTGGGCATCATTGCGGCGTATTCGCGCACCTTCTGCGGCACCTGCAACCGCCTGCGCCTCACGGCCGAAGGCGGCATCAAAACCTGCCTCTACGACCAGGGCGTGCTCGACGTGCGCGCCCTGCTGCGCGGCGGCAAAGACGACGAGCAGATTGTGGCCGCCCTGGCCGCCGCCTTCCGCTTCCGGGCCGCCAATGGCTTCGAAGCCGAGCGCCAGCGGCCGCTGCACCAGCTCAGCTTCGAAAGCATGGCCACTATCGGCGGCTAAGACTTGTGTTGATCTGCTTTCGTAATGGCTTCAGCTCAATTTGGGCGTTAGCGTCTTGCCAATGAAAGCGGTACTGATGATTGTAGGCATTGGGCTGGTGCTGTATGTGGCGCTGGCCTGCTTGCTTTATTTCAGGCAGGAAAGCCTGCTGTTCTTCCCCACGCGCCTGCCAGCCGACTACCAGTTTCATTTCCCCGGCAAGTTTGAGGAGCGCTGGGTGACCACCGCCGACGGTACCCGCCTGCACGGCCTCTTGTTTGGGGCACCCCATTCCAAAGGCCTTATTTTCTACCTGCACGGCAACGGCGGCGCCCTCGATAGCTGGGGCCGCGCCGCCGAAACCTACACCCGTCTGCACTACGACGTGTTCATGCTCGACTACCGGGGCTACGGCAAAAGCGGCGGCAAAATCACGAGCCAAGCCCAGCTCTTGGCCGATGTGGACGTCGCCTACCAGCAAATGCTGACGCATTACCCCGAAAGCCAGACCGTGATTCTGGGCTACTCCGTGGGTACGGGCCCGGCCACGCGGCTGGCCGCGCGGCATCATCCCAAGCTGTTGATTCTGCAGGCGCCCTACTTCAGTTTGCGCGACTTGGCCAAGCGGCTGTTTCCCTTCGTGCCGGGCTTCCTGGTGCGCTACCCGCTGCCCACCAACGAGCTGATTGGGCAAGTGAAGTCGCCCATCGTGCTGTTTCACGGCGACCAGGACGAGGTGATTTACTTCGAGTCGTCGCTCAAGCTCAAGGCCTTGCTCAAACCGTCGGACAAACTCATTGTGCTGCGCGGCGAAGGCCACAACGGCATCACCGACAATCCGGTGTATCGGCAGGAGCTGGCCAAGCTGCTGTGAGCTACGCGCTGCATCAGAACATGCCATTTTCGTTCTGGGCTATTTCGGGCACTTCCTGCAGCACGTCCCAGTGCTCCACGATTTTGCCATTGGCATCGAACCGAAAAATGTCCATGCCGGCGTAGTCGTGGCCGCCGGGCCAGGTCTGGTGGCAGTGCAATACCACCAAGTCGTTTTCGGCCACGGCGCGCACCACGCGCATGTGCTTGCCGGGGTACTCGGCCTGCATGCGCAGGAAATACGTGAGGAAGCCCAGCTTGCCATCCTTCACGTGCGGGTTGTGCTGAATGTACTCGTCGCCCACGTAGCGCTCCAGCGCCTCGGCCGGCTGGCAGTCGTTGAACATCAGCTCGTAGAAGGCAATGGCGTTCTGCTTGTTGCGGTCCTGTGGGGTCATGGTTTCGGAGCGGGAACGTTTGTTGGAAGTGGGCCACGGCTTTTGCCAAAAAAGCAACTACTGCGCGCCGGCCGGCGTTGGGGGAGCTTGTAATTTGCTAAAAAATAGTGTGAGAAGGCCCCAGCCCAGCGCTCGGGCCGAGGAGGTATACTTATGATTTCATTGACTACAACGGCCCCGCCCATTTCCCGAAAAGCCCACCGGTTGGCGGTGGGCGCTTTGTTTTTTCTGTTAGGCCTGTGCTTTGCCAGCTGGGCCTCGCGCATTCCGAGCGTGCAGCAGCGCATGGGCATTTCGGAAGCACAGTTGGGCCTGCTGCTGCTGGCGCTGCCCATTGGGCAGCTGCTGTCGTTGCCCCTCACCGGGTGGCTGGTGGCCAAGGAGGGCAGCCGCAAGGTGGTGCTCTGGGGCGTGGGGCTGTACGCAACGGCACTGCTGGGCCTGGGCTGGGCCAGCAGCCTCTACCAGCTGCTGCCGTGCCTGGTGCTGTTTGGGGTGGGCGGCAACCTGACCAATATCTCGGTGAACACCCAGGCCGTGGGCGTGGAGCGGCTCTACAAGCACAAGCCCATTATGGCCTCGTTTCACGGGCTGTGGAGCCTGGCGGGGTTTGCGGCCGCCGCGGTGGGTTCGTTCATGATTGGCCACGCCATCACGCCAGGCTGGCATTTCGTGCTCATTGCCTTGTTTATCATGGCCGGTCTGGCGGTGAGCGCCGGCTACACCGTGCGCGAGGATACCGGCGTCGACCCCAACCAGCCCATTTTCGTGAAGCCCGACAAGGAGCTCCTGGGCCTGGGCGCCATTGCCTTTTGCGCCCTCATCTGCGAAGGGGCCATGTTCGACTGGAGCGGGGTGTATTTCAAAAAGGTCATTCAGGCCGATAAGGCCTGGGTGGGAGCGGGCTACACGGCCTTCATGAGCACCATGGCCCTGGGCCGCTTCGGGGCCGACTGGCTGGCCGCGCGCCTCGGAGCCAAGCGCGTGATTCAGCTCAGCGGCCTGCTCACGGCCACGGGCCTGCTGATTGCGGTGCTGCTGCCCACGCTGGTCACGGCCATGCTGGGCTTTCTGCTGGTGGGCTTTGGCACGTCGTCGGTGGTGCCGCTGGTGTACAGCGCGGCCGGACGCTCCAAGCACATGTCGGCCGGCATGGCGCTGGCCTCAGTTTCGACCATTGGCTTCCTGGGCTTTTTGCTAGGGCCGCCGGTTATCGGGCTAGTGGCCGGGGCCACGAGCCTGCGCGTGTCGTTTGCTTTAATTGCCTTTATGGGGCTGTGCGTATCGGCCGTAGCAACGCGGGTGCGGGTGTAGCTTGCTGCCTAGAAAACAGAATATCATGCTGAGCGCAGCGAACCGAAGGTCGGCGCAGCCGAAGCATCTCGACCGCGCAACTAATCCCAACAATTGAGCTACTATTGAGGTAAAGATGCTTGGCTATGCCGACCTTCGGTTCGCTGCGCTCAGCATGACGTTCTTGAGCGTAAACACACTCTACAAGCCAACTACAACCCCAATCAAAGCCCACTCAAAACTCCATGGAAGTAACTCAATCCGTCACCAAATACACCTGGGACGACATGCCGAAAGAGCAGTTGTCGGACCAGTTATCCCGCCGCCTCATCACGGGCAATGACATGATGCTGGCTCACGTTTACCTCAAAAAAGGCTGCGTTGTGCCCCTGCATCACCATATCAACGAGCAGATAACCTACATTCTGGAAGGCGCCTTGCGCTTTCATATTGGGTCCGAAGACGGCGAGGAAGTCATCGTGCGGGCGGGCGAGGTGCTGCACATTCCGTCTAACGTGCCGCACACGGCCGAGGCGCTGGAAGACACGCTCGACGTGGATATTTTCAGCCCTCCGCGCCAGGACTGGTTGGATAAATCCGACGATTACCTGCGCCAGAAGTAGCCCTATGGACCTCGGATTGCAAGGAAAAGTAGCCCTGGTGGCAGCCGCCAGCAAGGGCCTGGGCCGCGCCGTGGCCGGAGAACTGGCCGCCGAAGGCGCCTCGCTGGTGCTGTGCGCCCGCGGCGAAGAAGCCCTTCAGGAAACCTGCGCCGCCATCACGGCTGCCACGGGCGTGCCCGTGCTGGGCGTGGCCGCCGACGTGGCCAACCCGGCCGATGTCGCCCGCGTGGTGCAAGCCGCCATGGAGCGGTTTGGGCGCGTCGATATTCTGGTAACGAACGCCGGCGGACCGCCCGCCGGCACCTTCGACACGCTGACCCGCGAAATGTGGGAATCGGCCACGCACTTGCTGCTCACGAGCGTGGTGGAGCTCACGCGCGCCGTGCTGCCCGGCATGAAGGAGCGCGGCTGGGGCCGCATTTTGAACGTGACGTCCATCGCCGCGAAGCAGCCGGTGGATAACCTGCTGCTCTCGAACAGCCTGCGCGCCGCCGTAACCGGCATGGCCCGCACCCTGGCCAACGAAGTGGCACCATTCGGCGTCACGGTCAACAACATCTTGCCCGGCTACACCCGCACCGAGCGGGTGGTGAACCTGGCCGACGCCGTGGCTGCGCGCGATGGCATCTCGGCCGCCGACGCCACGGCCCGCTGGGAAGCCGAAATTCCCATGCGGCGCCTGGGCGAGCCCCGCGAATTCGCAGCACTGGCCGCGTTCCTGTGTTCGGAGCGGGCCAGCTACATCACCGGCAGCTCCATTGCCGTAGATGGCGGCTGGATTCGCTCGCTGCTGTAGCTATAGGAGAGTAGTGGATAGAAGCCAAACCAATAAAAGAACGTCATGCTCATCTGGCGTCCGCGCAGTCGAAGCATCACCGATTCATTAACTCAAACAGGAGCTTCTAAGCGCGTTGACCAACTACCCTTGCTCTAGCAAATCGGGTAATCCTGCTTCATTAAATAGAATTCGACCGATTTTCAGCCGTGACCAGCCGCGTTTGAGTTGGTAGGGAAAGAAGGGTGTGCCATCGGTCAGAACGCAATCGATGTGGTAACTGTCCACGGCCGTTTGAGTATTGTCGGCGACGTGGTGCTCCAGCTGGCTAAGGTGGGTTGAGATGAAGAAAACTCAATTTGGAAAGCGCGCCAGGCCGTTGATGGTAGCACGGGTAATGTCGAGCGCGTCATCTGGGTTGGTGCCGCGAAACAGCTCGTCAAAAACAGCAAAGCATTTTTGGGAGCCGGAGGCATTCTCGAGCACCGTTTTTAGGTGCAGCAGCTCGGTCATGAAGTGACTATAGCCGCTGCGCAGATTGTCGTTGAGGTTGATGGACACGGCAATGGTGTCGAAAAAAGGCAGTACGCACGTCGTGGCCGGCACGACGAAACCCAGGTGTGCCAAGTAAACGTACAAGCCCAGCGCCTTTAGCAGCGTTGATTTACCGGCCATGTTGGGTCCCGTGAGCAAGAACACGGTTTCGTTCTCGGGCTGCTGAAAGGTGTTCCGTACTGGATTGCCTATTGCCGGATGATAGAGCCCGTCTACCGCAAAGGCGGATTTGTGGAAAGTCGGCGTGCAAAAAGAGTGTTTCAACGTTGCTTTCGTAATCGACCAGTAGGCCTCAAACAGGAACAGAAATTCCCAAAAGGCCTGAATCTCTGCGGCCGGTATGGACCCGAGGGTGCAGGTGAGCTGCACGGTTTGCGTCACGGAAAAGGTATTTTCCCGGATGCTCTCAGCGTACAGTCTCAGGTTGAAGCCTTCTAAAAAAAGCCTTGCTGACGCCAGCTGCAAAGCAAATGATTCTGGGAAATCAGTAGGCTTAATTTGTCGGAAATACCGCTCGTGCAAGCTGCTAAATAACAGCACCAGCTGAATCAGTGATGCTTGCGTGCGGTGCTTGTGCTCTTCTGACCAGAAGTAGCCCAGCCGCGCACTTATAGGGTCAGATTTTAGCAGCGTCCGGCCACTTTTCAAATCGCCTAGAAAGGCCTGTGTTTCGCGCTGGTATAGGGTCGAATAAGAGAATTCCCCCACCACAGTCCAGTTTCGGCGAAATCCTTGCAGGATGCGCTGACGCTCCAGAATGGATGTTGCTGAGCCGGGCGGCTGTCGAAACAAGCATAGCAGGGCAGCTTCGCCCTGCTCGGTGTGCGTGGAGTTGAAAAGGGGTAGTACGTCGGCCTCAATGTTCAGGTCCTAGACGAGCAGCATGGCTAAGTGAAAAAGGTCAGCCGTTGGGGCGTGGACGCCAACACTGCATAATACTGAAGATTACAAAACGCCAATCATTCCCTTAATCCAACTGGAGAAGTTTACTTCCCCAACTCAACCCAGCCGCGCTTAATGGCATAGTACAGCGCCGTGCCGACCACCAGCCCCACCAGGTAGCCGTAGGGCAGCCCGGCGCAGAGCAGCCCCACCAGCAGCGCCACCAGCAAATCGGTGCGGCTGCCGCTGATGTCGCGTAGCAAGGCAGCCAGCGTCAGGGCTTCGAACAACAGCAGCACGCCCAGAATTGGGAGCGGAAATATCTGCACCACCTGCTGAAAACCCTGACTGAAAAACAGCCCCAGTACCAGAAATAGGCACCCGTACAGCACCACCGAGCCGCCCGTGCGCGCCCCAAACGCGTAGTGCCCCACCATACCGCCCGAGCCGTGGCACACCGGAAAGCCGCCCAGAAACGGATTCACCAGGTTCATGAGCGAGTAGGTAAAGCTGATTTGCCGTACGGTGAGGCCGCGCTCCGGGAAATAGTCGGCCGCAATCTGGCGGGTGGCCAGCACCGAGTTGCCCAACGACAGCGGAATCTGAGGCAGCGCGAGCAGCAAAGCTCCCGTGATGATGTCAGCCCGCTCGGGTAGGTGCCAGGTGGGCAGGTGCAAGCCAATGGCCCGCTGGGCCGTGGCCAGGTCCAGTTTGAACACCAGGGCGTAGCCCACGCCCAGGGCAATGACGAGCAGGGCGGCCGGCCAGCGGCGATTGCCCAGCAAGGCCACGATGATGAGAAAAGCCACGGCCGCCAGCGCGTAGCCCGCCAGGCCATCGGCCGCCACGTACTGTTTCAGGGCCAGCGTGGCCAGCTGCAGCGCCAGCCCAAACTGAATGCCGCGCACCACGGGCTTGGGCACCAGCCGCGCCAGCGCATCAATCAGCCCGGTTATCGACAGCAAAAACATGCTGACCCCAATGGCCAGCCCCCCGCCGAAAATGACCCGGCCGGGAATCTTCTGGGCAATAACCAGCGCCGCAAACGCCTTGAGCGGCTGCACCGGCATGGGCATGCGGTACCACAGGCCGGAGAATACCTGCATCAGCCCAAACAGGATGAGTACCCCGGCGCTATCCACGCCCGAGGCGGCAATGACGCCGATGAGCAGCGGCAGGTCCGTGCCAAGGTCGCCAAACGCCCCGGCCAGTTCGTTGCGGTCGAACCGGAGGGACGGGCGGGCGGGAGCGGGGCAGGGCTCGGCTTGGGTCAGGGTTGAAGGTTCCACAGCAGCAAAGGTCGGGCGGGAAAATCAGCTGTGCCAGGCGCGCTCCTAAATCGCCGGCGGTCGTTCCGCACTGGCGGCCGGCTCAATCCCGAAAAAAGGCCTGGAAATGGGCCAGCACCGCTTCGGGGTGCTCCTCGGGCAGGAAGTGGCCGCAATCCAGGGCTTCGCCCGACACGGTGATGGCCTTGGCCTGCCAGGTGGCAAGTACGTTCCAGAGGCGGGCCACCGTGCCCCGGGCGCCCCACAGGACCAGCAGCGGGGCCGTCACGCGGTGCCCGGCGGCGGCGTCGGCCCGGTCGTATTCGAGGTCAATGCTGGCGGCGGCGCGGTAGTCCTCGCACACGGCGTGAATGGTGGCCCGGCAGCCGTAGCAGCGCAGGTACTCCTGCAGGGCGTCGGGCGCGATGGCGTCGGGCGTTTTGTTCTGCACAGCGAGGTGATGCTGCAGGTAATAGGCCGGGTCGAAACCAATCTGGTTCTCGGGCACGGGGAAGGGTTGAATCTGAAAAAACCACCACACGTAGCGCGTCGCAAATTCCTGGCTGGTGTCGTCGTACATGGTCAGGGTGGGGGCGATGTCGAGCACACACGCTTTGCGCACGGCGCCGGGGTGGTCGAGGCACAGGCGGTGCGCCACACGCCCGCCCCGGTCGTGCCCGGCCACAAAAAAGGTGTCGAAGCCGAAGTGGGCCATCACCTCCACCTGGTCCTGGGCCATGCTGCGGAAGGAATAAGGGCCGTGGTCGGGGCTGCTGGCCGGCTTGCTCGAATCGCCGTAGCCGCGCAAGTCGGGCAGCACCACCGTGTAGTCGCGCGCCAGCTTGCCGGCAATCTTGTGCCACATCACGTGGGTTTCAGGGTGTCCGTGCAACAGCAGCAGTGGGGGCCCGCTGCCGCCCCGCAGCACGTGGATGGTGGCCCCCGCCGTAGCCACGGCATGCACCGTGAAACCCGGAAAAAAGTGCGCTTCCACGCCCGGCGGCATCGGGGCCGGCAGTTCGGGTAGCTGCGCGTACCCCGGCGAGGTGGGCGATACGGCCGGCGTGCGGTCGGGGTAATGGGGGTTCATGGCGGGTGATGAGGTTTGGCGTTTGCGGCCGATGATAATTGGTAAAACCAAACCTTCTACTGATAATAATAAGCCCGTCATGCTGAGTTTGCCGAAGCATCTCTACTGCTCCGCATGACAGACCGATTAGAGAAGCTTGCCAACAAAGCGGGCGAGATGCCGAGATGCTTCGACTGCGCTCAGCATGACAGGCAGTTTACAGTTCAGCATACCCGTCTATCGGCCTTTTGCGAAAACTGGCTCCGTTTCCAGCGCCCGGCACACGGCCTCGGTCATGTCGGTGGTGGAACTGGTGCCGCCTAGGTCGCGGGTGCGCACGCGCTGCTCGCGCAGCACCGTCTCGATGGCGTGCATAAGGCGCGCGGCCAGCTCGGTTTCGCCCAGAAACTCCAGCAGCAGCTGCACCGACCAGATGCTGGCAATGGGGTTGGCCACGTTCCTGCCCACCAAATCGAAGGCCGAGCCGTGAATGGCCTGAAACAGGCTGGGGTAGCGCCGCTCGGGGTTGAGGTTGGCGCTGGGGGCCAGCCCCATGCTGCCCGTGAGCGCCGCCCCCAGGTCGGTGAGGATGTCGCCGAACAGGTTGGAGGCCACGAACACGTCCACCGTTTCCGGCTGGCTCACCATGCGGGCCGTCATCGAGTCCACCAGCTGCTGGTCAGAGGCCTGGGCGGGATATCCGGTGGCTACTTCCTGAAAAATATCGTCCCAGAACACCATGTTGTGCTGCATGCTGTTCGACTTCGTCACGTTGGTCACCAGCCGGCGACCGTGCTGCCGGGCGTAGTCGAAGGCAAAGCGCATGACGCGCTCTGTGCCCGTGCGGGTGAACACAATGGACTGCAGGGCCACCTCCTGGGGCCGCTGCCGGTGTACCCGGCCTCCCACGCCGGCGTACTCGCCTTCCGAGTTTTCGCGAATGCACACCATGTCGATGGGGTGCCCCGCGGGGTTGCGCAGGGGCGAGGCCACGCCATCGAGCTGGCGCATGGGCCGCAGGTTCACGTACTGGTCGAAGCCCTGGCGAATGGGCAGCAGCAGGCCCCACAGCGTCACGTGGTCGGGGATGGTGCGGCTGCCCACTGGCCCCATCAGGATGGCCTCGAACCCACCTTTTTCCAGCTGCCGCAGCCCGTCGGCCGGCATCATGGCCCCGGTTCTTTCGTAGTGATCCGAGCCCCAGCCATACTCTCGCGTCTCGAAGCGCACACCGCCGTGCAGCTGCTCCAGCTTCCGGAGCACCTGCCGGCTGGCCGCAATGACTTCTGGGCCGATGCCGTCGGCGGGGAAAACCGCGAGGTGATAGTTTTTCATGAGAATGGAGTAAGCCGAGGTTGATTTTTGGTTGAGGACTTTACTACCGAACGGTCATGCTTCGACTGCGCTCAGCATGCCCGTTCAGTTATGTCAAAAGAAGGCGGTTTGAGGCGAATGCCGCCGTGCGCCAGCAGCCGGCCCAGCAGCGCACCCTGGGTTTCGAGCAGGGCCGGGGTGCGGCGCAGGGCCTCGGCTAGCGGCATGGGCTCGGTAAGGATGGAGGTGGCGTAGAGCACGTTCGGAGCGGCGAGTACGGCGTCGGCGTCCAGCAGGGCGCCGCACACCAGCATCACGGGCACCGCGTGGTGGGCGGCCCGCGCCAGCAGCCGGCCCAGCAGCTTGCCCTGCCAGGTTTGGGCATCGACGCGGCCCTCGCCGGTGATGAGCAGGTCGGCGGCTTGCTGCAGCTGGTCGGCCCCGCTCAGCTCCAGTACCCAGTCGGCGGCTGAGTCGATGCGGGCCCGCAGGAAGGCGGCCGCCCCGCCAGCGATGCCCCCGCCGGCCCCGCTGCCCGGCAGCTGCTGCACCGCCAGCCCGAAAGTGGCCTGGAGCACGTCGGCGAAGGCGCGCAGGCCCGCGTCGAGGTGGGCAATGGCGGCGGCATCGGCTCCTTTTTGCGCGGCAAATACGTGGGCCGCGCCGGTAGGCCCAAAGAACGGATTGGTCACGTCTGTCACCACGCGGTAGGTAGCGGCGGCCAACCGCGGGTGCACCCGCGCGGCGTCGATGCGGTGCACGCGGGCGAGGTGCTCGCCGGTGGGCAGCACGGTGTGCCCGTTTTTGTCGAGAAACCGGTAGCCCAGGGCCGTGCCCAGGCCCAGGCCGGCGTCGTTGGTGGCGCTGCCGCCCACCGTGAGCACAAGGTGGCGGGCGCCGCGGTCGAGGGCGTGGGCCAGCAACTCGCCGGTGCCCAGCGTGGTGGTGCGGGTGGCGTTGCGCTCGGTGGCGGCCAGCTGCTCCAGGCCCGAAGCGCGGGCCATCTCCACCACTGCCGTGGCCGTGTCGGGCAGCCAGAGGTACTCGGCGCGGAGGGGCCGGAACAGCGGGTCGTGCACTTCAACTCCCACGAATTCGCCGCCGAGCACAGCGGCCAGCGTTTCGAGGGTGCCCTCGCCGCCATCGGCCAGGGGCAGCAGGTGGCAGTGGGCCGCCGGAAAAGTCCGCTGCAAACCGCGCCGCAGGTGCTCGCACACCAGCGGCGCGGCCAGGGCATCCTTGAACGAGTCGGGCGCAATGAGAATGTTCACGGGCGGGGCGATGGGGCTGCGGGTGGGGCCAGCGCAAGGGATAAAAAAGCCGACGGCCGCACGTCCTCTATTTCTTGTTCTTCAGCAGGCGGGCTGTTTCGCTGGCCTGCTCGGCCACTTGGCCCAGGTACTCGCCGCTGGTGAGGTCTTTGCGGAAGCGCAGCGGCTTCATGCGCTTGCCCAGAGCCTCCACTACCCGCTCGTGGTCGAGGGCTCCTTCGTTGTGGGCCAGGAAAATGGTGGCCACGCCGTTGCCGATGAAGTTGGTGATGGAGCGCGCCTCCGACATGAACCGGTCGACGCCCAGCAGCAGGGCCAGGCCCTCCACCGGAATCACTTTCATGGCCGTGAGCGTGCTGGCCAGCACCACAAAGCCGCTGCCCGCCACCCCGGCCGCGCCCTTGCTGGTCACCATCAGGATGCCCATCATGGTCAAAATCTGCGCCGCCGAAAGGTCGATGTGGAACACCTGGGCTAGAAACAGGGTGGCCAGCGAGAGGTAAATGGTGGTGCCGTCGAGGTTGAAGGAGTAGCCCGTGGGCACCACCAGCCCCACCACCGGCTGGGCGCAGCCCATGCGCTCGAGCTTTTCCATGAGCCCCGGCAAGCCGGCCTCCGACGAAGACGTGCCCAGCACAATCAGTAGCTCGGCCTTGATGTATTTCAGAAACGACCACATGCCCACGCGGCAGTAGCGTAGAATGCCGCCCAGGATGAGGAAGATGAACACGGCCATCGTCATATACACCGTAATCATGAGCTTGCCCAGGGGCAGCAGCGTGGCGATGCCGTACTTGCCGATGGTGAAGGCCATGCCGCCAAACGCCCCGATGGGCGCCAGCAGCATCACCCAGTGCAGCCCCCGAAACACATACTTCGAGGTCTCTTTCAGGAAGTGAATAATCGGTCGGCGGCCCGCGTACTTGCTGAGCACGATGCCCAGGATGATGGCCACAATGAGCACCTGCAACGTGAGGTTGTCGGCCAGGAAGTGGCCCCACGAAAACTCGCCGGCCCGCTTCGTGAACTCGCCCACCTTGTCGGTGCTGAGCTTGCCCACAGCCACGCCGTCGCCGGGGCGCACCACCGCCGCCACGGCCACCCCGATGAATAGCGCCAGCGTGGTCACAATCTCGAAGTAGAGCAGTGCCTTGCCCCCGATGCGTCCCACCTTCTTCAAGTCGCCCATGGTGCTGATGCCGAGCGTGATGGTGAGAAAAATAATGGGGTTGATAAATAGCTTCACCACCTCGATGAAGCGCTTGCCCAAAAACTCCATCTTCACGGCGGTGGCGGGCTGGAAATGCCCCAGCAGCGCCCCGGCCACAATGGACAGCAATACCCAAAGCGTGAGGTTACGGGTGATTTTTTTTAGTTTCATACTAGCGGAGGTGGATAGGGTATTCGTCGGAATAAAAGTTGAAAGAACGTCAGTAGAAGAACGTCATGCTGAGCTTGTCGAAGCATCTCGCTTGCATCGCTGCAACGATTGAGTTACTACCACACGCGAGATGCTTCGACTGCGCGGACGCCAGATAAGCATGACGTTCTTTCACTGCTCACTGCTCACTGCTCACTGCAGCCACCAGCCCAGCAGGGCCAGCAGCGGGAGCGAGAGCGGGATGCCCAGGCCCACCATCTGGGCGGCCAGGGGCGGGTCAAGGCCGTAGCGGTCGGCGATGACGGCCGCCGTGTTCATGGGGCCGATGGTGGCGCCCAGCAGGCAGAGGCTCACCGTGGGGCCGTGCTGCCGGGCCAGGCCCACGTACACCGCCGCCACCACCACCGGGGCCAGCAGCAGCTTGTAGCCCAGGCCGAGGGCCAGCAGCCGGCCCCGGCCGTGCGGCACGGCAAACTGCAGCTGCAGGCCCACCGAGAGCAGCGCAACCACCGGAAACGGCGCGCTGAGCTTTTCCAGCACGCCACGCACCAGCGCGGGGTGCCGGTAGCCCACCGCATGGGCCGCCAGCGCCGCCACAAAAGCCAGAAACGGCGGGAACCGCAACACTCGCGCCCCCACGCCCCGCCACGACGGCGCGGCCGCCCCGTACCACGAGGCCACCACCACGCCCAGCGTCACACTAATCAGAATCGAGCCGGCCAGGCTCATCACCAAACCCAGTTCCAGCCCCAGCTTGCCATACAGCATCTCGAAAATAGGGAACCCCACAAACGAGATGCTGCTGATGCCGCCGGTGAGAATGAGGGCACCCACCGTGCCCCGCTCCAGCCCCATCCGGCGCCCCGCGGCCGCGAAAAACACCCAGCCCGCCCCAAAAATCAGCCAAGGCATGAGCACCGGCAGCACAAACCGCTGGTCGAATCGCGCCTCGGCCAGGTGCAGGAACGTGAGCGCCGGCAGCAGCAGTACAATGATGAGCTGGTTGAGCACACCCGCCGCGCCGGGCGGCACCAGCTGCCAGCGTCGCAGCGCCGCCCCCGCCCCCAGGCACACCAGCAGCAGGACGAGGTTGGTCATGGGCAGAGGCGGGATTCTGGTAAAACGCCCTGCTCAGCAGGACGAGCTGGAGAGGTTGCTAAAACGTAAACGTGGCGTTGGTGTAGTAATAGGCGCCGTTGAAGCCGAACTGCGCCGCGTTGCGGGTATAAGGAATCTCGCCGTTGGAGTAGCTGCCAAAGCGCCTCGAATCGACCCGGTCGGGGTACACGTTGAACAGGTTATTTCCGCCCACGGTGATGGACACGGCTTTGGCCGGATTGTACACCAGGGCCAGGTCAATCAGGGTCTTACCCTTGAACTCCTGGCTGATGTGGGGCACATAGACCACGGCACCATTCACGGTTTTGTTAGCCGGTTTCTCGTAGGCCGTTACGGCCCCGAAGTAGGAGGCGCGCGGCGTGATGCTGAACTTACCCCAGGTGTAGGTGGCCGAGAGCAGCACCTTCTGGCGGGGCTGCGCCCGCTCAATCAGCCCGATGCTGACGGTGTCAATCAGCAGAATACGGTTGGCGGTGCCGGCCTGCAGGGCGGCGGGCGTGGCGCCGGTGCGCACGATGTTGGTCTGGTTGAAGGTCAGGGCCAGGCTGGCGCTCAGGCGGCTGCGCTCGCTGAAATCGGTTTTGTAGGTCGATACCAAATCCAGGCCGCGGGTGCGGGTGTCGATGGCGTTGGTGAAGAAGCGGATTTCGCTGATGCCCGCGAAGTCCGGAGTCTGCAGGGCCTTGATGTTGCTCTTAATCAGGCGCTCGCTGTCGATGATGCGGTCCTGAATGTCAATCTGGTAGGCATCGAGGGTGAAAAGCAGGTTCTGGTTCACCTGCGCGGCCACCCCGGCGCTGTAGTTCCAGGAGGTTTCGGCCTTGGGCGCGGCCACGCCCAGCGGAATGAGGCGGGCGTCGTCGTTGCGCAGCTGCTTGGTTTGCACAATGGCGCCGCTCTGCACCGTTGAGGTCGTCACGCTGTTAAACGTCTGCTGCAGCGAGGGCGCCCGGAAGCCCCGGTTGATGGAGCCGCGCAGCGAAATGCCCTCCGTCAGCTTGAAGCGGCCGGCAAATTTGCCCGAGATGTTGCTGCCAAAATCGGAATAGTTCTCGTAGCGCAGGGCCGTGGTGAGGAGCAGGCGCTCGGTGAGGTCGCTTTCGAGGTCCACGTACACGCCCACGTTGGTGCGGGTGGCGTCGGTCTCGTCCTCGGGGGCAATGCCCGGCCGGCCGTTCGAGCCCGGCGACTTGCCGGCGCTGGTGGCCAGTGGCCCGGCAAAGTACGACTCGGCGCTGCCGCGCTTGAGCTGGAACCGGTCGGCCCGGAACTGGCTGCCAAAGGCTACGTTGAAGGATTTGGTGCCGAACAGGCCCGTGTAGTTGCGGCTCACGTTCACCTCGCTGGTGCTCTGCCCAAAGGCGCTGCGGCCCACGTAAAAGTCCGTTGGCGAAGCCGTGCCCATTGAGGCATTGGCCGTTTTGTTGGCGTAGAGGTCGAGGTAGTTGTAGCCGTAGCCGGTGCTGAAATCGAGGTTCCAGCCGCCGGCCAGCTTGCGGTTCAGGCCCACTACGGCCGAGTAGTCGTCGGAGCGGCCGGGCAGCTCAGGCAGGTAGCCGTCGGGGTGCAGGGGGCTGTAGTTGGAACCGTTCGGGGCGGCGTTGCGGAAAAAGCCGTAGGCCAGAATGTCCTTGCGCGAGTAGCCGCCGAAGCTGTACACCGACCATTTGCTGTCGCCCAGCGGCACGCCCAGGTTATAAAATCCCTGGTAGATGTCGGCCTGGTTGCTGCCGTACACGCCCACTTTGATAGGGGTGCCCACGGGGCCGTACACGCCGCGTTCGGCCCGCTTCTGGTTTTCGTTGACGAGCTGGGTGGCCGTAGGGGCGGCGGGCAGCGTGCCCGGCGCGTTGAACGTGTTGTAGATGCCGCCCACGTAGTTGTCGGTGCGGTTGGTCTGGCCCTGGTGCTGGTATTGCAGGGTGAAGTTGGCGTAGCCGGGGTTGGTTTTGCCCAGCTTCACGCCGTAGTTGGCGCCGGCCAGGTACTGGGCGCCGTCGCCCTGCTGGGTGATGCCGTACTGCACCTTGGCCGTGGCAATGCCGGTGCTTTTATTCAGCCCCAGGTTAATCACGCCGGCAATGGCGTCGGAGCCGTACTGGGCGGCCGCACCGTCGCGCAGCACCTCGATCCGCTCGATGGCCAGCGACGGAATGGCGTTCAAATCCGTCACTACCGTGCCCGCGCCCACCGTCACGTTCAGGTTCAGGGCCGAAAACTGGTGGCGGCGCTTGCCGTCCACGAGCACCAGCACTTGGTCGGGCGAGAGGCCGCGCAGCGAGGCCGGGTCGGCGTAGTTGGCCACGCCGTTCACGCCGGTTTTGGCCGAGTTGAACGAGGGCGAGTTGAACTGCACCTGCTGGCCCAGGTCGGTCTGGCCCGTTAGCTGCAGCTCCTTGGCATTGAGCACGTCGACGGGCGAGGGCCGTTCCACGTCGGTGCGGGGCAGGCCGCGCGAGCCCACCACCGTCACGTCGCCGAGGTCGGTGGCGCTGGCCACCAGCCGCACGTCAAACGTGGTGCGGTCGCCCACCACCAGCTGCTGGCTCTTGAAGCCGATGGCCGAAATGACCAGTGTGGCGCCGGGCTGCACTTTCAGCGCGAAGCGGCCTTCGCCGTCGGTGCCGGTGCCGTTGTTGGTGCCCTGCTCCAGTACGGTGGCGCCCGCCATGGGCTGCCCCTCGGCATCAAGCACCCGGCCCGAAATGGGGATGACGGCTGCCCGCACGGCCGGCGCCAGCACAATGCCGCTGTTTACTACCTCGTAGCCGATGCGCAGGGGAGCCAGCAGGGTTTCGAGCACGCCGCTCAGGGGCTCGTCCACGGCCGCCACGCTCACCCGGCGCTCGGCCCCGATAAGCTGCTGGCTATAGAGAAAGCGGATGTGCACCTGGCTTTCGATGGTGGCCAGCACGGTTTTCACCGGCTGGGCTTCGAGCTGTAGCGTTACGTGGCGCGCCAGCACATTATCGGCGGCGGGCCGGGTTGCGGCGGACACCGCCGGAGCTGCGGCCACCAGCCCCGGCTGCAGGGCCAATAGCAGAAACGCAAAAGTCAGCCGGGCAGCAGCGCGGCAAAAAGGGTAAGCGTGCAACATGGAAAACGAGTATATGGTGGGAATTTTAAAATGCAGGCAGGAGAGCGGCGGCCATAGGGGCTACTCGCTCAGGCAGCCGCGGCTGCGGAAAATGATGGCGTCGTCGGTGCGCTCGTAGCTGGCGCCGAGGGTTTTGCAGAGTAGGTCAAGTTTCTCGAATAAGTTTTCGGTGCCAAAGGCCAGGCTTACGGTGCAGCCCGCCAGCGCCGCCCCATCGTAGCGAATGGGCACGCCGTAGCCGTCCTGCAGGCTGCCTAGCACCTCGGCCACCGGCCGCTCGTCGAAGCTCAGGGGCTCGGGTCGCAGCAGGGCCGGCTGGGCCACCAGCACGGGGCGCAGCGCCGGCACGGCCGGCGAGTACACCACTTCCTGGTTGGGGCGCAGCACCACGGCCGCATCGGGGGCGGCGGGCTGTCCGGGGCGCGGGCTCACGCGCACGCGGCCGGTGCGCACCTGCACCGTGGCTTCGGCCTGGCCGGGCACGGCCCGCACCGTGAAGCTGGTGCCCAGCACCACGGTTTCTAGTTTATCCGTGAGCACCCGAAACGGGCGGGTGGCGTCGTGAAATACCTCGAAGAACGCCTCACCGCGCAGCTCCACTACCCGCTCCTGGCCGGGCGCAAAGCGGGCCGGGTAGCGCAGGCGGCCGCCGGGCTGCAGTGTTACGGTGCTGCCATCGGCCAGGGAGAGGGGCAGGGGGCGGCCCGTGGCGTTGGTGCCCACCCGCCAGCCGCCGGGTTCGGGTGCCACCGTCAACTTCTGCGCCAAAGGAGCGGGGCCGGTAGCCAGCCCGACCGACGCACGGCGGGTGCCCACCCAACCCAAGCTCAGGCCCAGCACCAGCATAGCTGCAGCTGCCCAGCGCAGGGCCGGCGTGCGCCAGCCGACCGGCCGGGGCCGCGTGCGCGCTTGAATTTGCTGCCAGGCGCGGGCCTTGGTGGCGGCCTGCTCGGCCGCAGTAGGCACCGGTGCCGACAATGGCCGCGGCATGTCGCGGGCTTCGTACCACTGGTCCACGGTCCATGCTTCGCCCTCCGAGCAGTCGTCGTGCAGGTAGCGGTTCAGTAAGGTGACTAGGTAGGAGGGCTTCATGCGCAGCAGGCCGGGAAGGGAGGCCTGCTAACAAGTCGGGCGAAGCCCCACGGCACCCTAGTGAGAAGGTGAAATTTATTTTCCGGTCTGGTTATTTGAAGTGAATTGGAGACACTAGGTCAAAAAAGACGGTCGTGCTGAGCTGGTCGAAGCATCTCTCCCGCAGGAGTAATTATTTACTTGCGCAGGAGAGATGCTTCGACCAGCTCAGCACGACCGTTCTTTTAAATGGCTGCCCACAACTCCAGACGGTCAGGAAGCTGCCTTTCTTGTTGCCGTCAGCCGTTCAGCACGGCCAGCAATAGGACGCTGACCATGAACTCGCGCAGGCAGCCGCGCAGCATCCGGAGCGAGCGAGCCAGGTGATACTCTACAGTTTTGGGCGAAACCTGTAGATGGGCCGCGATTTCGGGCACCGTGCGGTGCTCTAGGCGGCTGAGGCGGAACACCTCGCGGGCGTGGCCGGGCAGGCGGCGCAGGCTGGCGGCCAGCGCGGCGGCCAGGTCGCCCACGGCCACGGCTTCTTCGGTGCCGCGGTGGGCCGACGGGGCGGGCGGGGCCGCGGCGTGGGCCTGGCGCACGGCCTGGGCCCGGATGCAGTCGATGACCCGATACTTCAGCGCCGTGAACAAGTAGGCCTTCAACTGTTCGATGCCGGCGGCACGGTGGCGTTTGTCCCACAGGGCCACAAACAGGTCCTGCACTACCTCTTCGGCCTCGTGGGGGCAGCCCAGCTTGCGGCAGGCGTGGGCGTGCAGGTCGTCCCAGTACCGCTCGTAGATTTCGGCGAACGCCTGCTCGTCGTCCTGGGCCAAGGCGCGGAGCAACGCCGCGTCGTCGCAGGCCGCCACGGGGGCGGCCGGGGTATCTAGCGAAAACGGGAGGACTTTCATCGAAATCAGCAGGTTAATAAGCATCATCAAATCCGGGCAGCGGAATCGATTGCGGAAAAAAGCGAGGGCCGGGAAAACGCGAAAGAGGGACCCGAGAGGTGATAAAATGCTTGACAAGCGTAATTAGGCCATTCGGCACAAAACTACCTGCTGCAATGTACTGTTTACGGAGCATATAATTGGTGCCTCAGGCTAATTATTTCTTCCCACTGCATCGGTGCAAGGCCTTGGCAATTAAGGCCCTGTTGTCGGTTTTTGCTTTCCTTTTCGACTTCCGTTGCTATGGAGCCCGCCATTCTCTTACCCGCTGCCAGCTACGAATTTGCCACCATCCAAAAAGTGGGCGGTGCTGGCCCGCCCGTGTCCGCCTCCGACCAACTCGCGGCCGAGGAGCCGCTGGAAATTCGCGTGGGCTTCGAGGTAGCGGGCCAACGCGAGCACCGCACCCTGTCCGTGACCATGCGCACGCCCGGGCACGACGAAGAGCTGGCCGCCGGCTTTCTGCTCACCGAGGGCATCATTCATCAGAAAGCCGACCTGCTGGGCATCATCCCCTGCCCCGACGTGCAAAAGGCCGAAGAAGCCGGCAACGTAACCCGCGCCGAGCTGGCCGCGCACGTGCAAGTCGATTTCTCGGCCATGGAGCGGCATTTCTACACCAGCTCCAGCTGTGGCGTGTGCGGCAAAACCAGCATCGACGCCGTGCGTACCGCCTCCTGCCCCGTGCTGCCCACCAACGGCCCCTACCTGACCTACGACGCCGTGCACCAGCTTCCCGAGCGCCTGCGCGCCGCCCAGGCCGGCTTCGAGCAAACCGGCGGCCAGCACGCCTCGGCGCTGTTTAGCCCGGCTGGCGAGCTGCTGTTGCTGCGCGAAGACGTGGGCCGGCACAACGCGCTGGACAAGGTCATCGGCGCGGCGCTGCTGGCCGATTGGCTGCCGCTGCACCAGCACGTGCTGCTGGTGAGCGGACGTGTGAGCTTCGAGCTGGTGCAAAAAGCTGCCGCCGCCGGCATTGGCATCTTGGCGGCCGTGGGTGCCCCTAGCAGCTTAGCCGTACAGGCCGCCGAAAGCTTTGGTATGACCGTACTTGGCTTCGTGCGCCAGCAGCGCTACAACATCTATTGCGGGGCCTGGCGCCTGGTGGGCGACACGAGTAAAAAGGCTGAACAGTAATAATTTATACGGAAAAAGCCTTTATCTTTTGCCGATTGCCTGCGTACTAATTCCAGCTCACGCTTATTTATTTGCCCAATGAAACTCCGCTTCGAAGACAACTCCATTCGCCTCCGCCTCTCCGAAGCCGAAGTAACCCGCTTTGCCGAAACCGGGCGGGTGTCCGTGGTGGTGCCCCTGGGGCCTACGGAGCGCGAGAGCCTGACGTATGCGCTGGAGCGGTCCGAAACGGAAGAATTCCGCATCACCCACGGGGCAGGCGCCATCACCATCAAAGTGCCGGCCGCCCTGGCCACCAAGTGGACCAGCACCGACCAAAACGGCCTCAGCGCCACGCTCATGATGGCCCAGCGCCAGCCGCTCAAGGTGTTGGTTGAAAAGGATTTGGAGTGCCGCCACTAGCACCGGGCCCACTATAAGGTTGGCTCCTGGGCGTTGCGCTGCATCGGCCCGAGAATGCCTGCTTCCCCATGGATTCGAGCCGCGGCCGTAACCTCTGCCAGTACTTCCGCGTCTGACAACCAGAAAAGACTTCGGCCGCCTGCTGAGCCCGGTGTAAAAATTGAGCTGCCTGCGTAAATTCGAATAAAATCGAAGTGAATAGCCGGCTGTTTGCCACCGCATTGCGGCTGCCCTGTGCCAGCACGAGCAGGGCAGCCGCAACGCCGGCCACGGATGGTCCGCATCTATTTCGCCCTTGGCTATCTAGTCTGAAGACCCAGTAGCTGAAGCGGCGGCTAAAACAAAATTGGGCTGCCGGCATTACGTTGTCTGGTTGAGTTATATTCCTCTTTCTAATTAGTTTTGCTTGTCATGGAAAAATCCCCCGCCGAAGACCCCCGCCAAGCTGGCAAAACCGAACAGCAAGGAGCGGAAGACAATGCCCCCAAAAGCGGCGAGCGGCCCGACCAGGGCAAAGCCCCCGCGCCTGACCACTACCGCTCCGACCCCAACCGGACGCACGTGCACGCCCACATTCCGGCCCCCGACGTGGCCAATGCCAAGTACCTTAATCCCATCCTGGCCCAACCACCCGAAGCCCTCACCGGCCTCAAGCTGGAGGGCCGCGCCAAAATCGCCGCCGGAGTCACGGCCGTTATCAAGTCCATGCAGTTCAGCTGGACGGAGGGCGGCGTGGGGCGCGGCAGCAAGGCCCTGCTCGGTCTCAACCAAAAGGACGGGTTTGACTGCTCCAGCTGCGCCTGGCCCGACCCCGACGAGCACCGCTCGGTGGCCGAGTTCTGCGAGAACGGCGCCAAAGCCACCGCTTCCGATGCCGACGACAAAGCTGCTGGCCCCGAGTTTTTTGCCAAGCACAGCCTGGCCGAACTTTCGCGCATGACCGACCGCGACCAGAACAATGCCGGCCGCCTCACGCACCCAATGGTAAAGCGCCCCGGCGACAACCACTACTCGCGCATTTCCTGGCCCGATGCCTTCCAAATCATTGCCGATAACCTGAACGCGCTGGACTCGCCCGACGAGGCCGTGTTCTACACCTCGGGCAAGGTGCCCAACGAGCCGGCCTTCCTGTTCCAGCTGTTTGTGCGCGAGTTTGGCACCAACAACCTGCCCGATTGCTCCAACATGTGCCACGAGAGCAGCGGCTCGGCCCTTAGCCCCACGTTGGGCCTGGGCAAAGGCTCCGTCACGCTCAATGACATTCACGATGCCGAAGTCATCCTCGTCATCGGCCAGAACCCGGGCACCAACCACCCGCGCATGCTCTCGGCCCTGCAAAAGGCCAAGCGCAACGGCGCCAAAATTATCAGCGTGAACCCGCTGATTGAAGCCGGCCTCAACCACTTTAAGAACCCGCAGGATTTCATGAACCCGCTGCGGGCCCTGGGCGCGCTGATGGGCGACGGCACCCAGATTACCGACGTGTTCCTGCAAGTGCGCGTGGACGGCGACATGGCCCTGCTCCGCGGCATCATGAAGCACCTGTTCGAAGCCGAGGACCTGAACCCCGGCCAAGTGGTAGACCGCAAATTTATCGACGAATTCACGGTCGGATTCGATTCGTTTGAGCAGAACATCCGCAACACGAGCTGGGAAGAAATCGAGGAAATCAGCGGCATCTCGCGGGCCCAGCTCCTCGAAGCGGCCAACCTCATTGCCCACAAGCAGAAAATCATCACCTGCTGGGCCATGGGCGTCACGCAGCAGCGCCAGGGCGTGCAGACCATCCAGGAAATCGTGAACCTGCAGCTCATGAAGGGCGCCATCGGCAAGCCCGGCGCGGGCACCTGCCCGGTGCGGGGCCACTCCAACGTGCAGGGCGACCGCACCATGGGCATTTGGGAGCGCATGCCAAAACCCTTTATGGAGGCGCTGGAAAAGGAATTCCACTTCACGCCCCCCACCAAGGACGGCTTCGACGTGGTGGAGGCCATCAAGGCCATGCGCCTGGGCCACACCAAGGTGTACTTCAGCCTGGGCGGCAACCTGCTGGCCGCCGGCCCTGATACCGAGATGATAGCCGAGGCCATGCGCCGCCAGAAGCTCACCGTGTTTGTGGGCACCAAGCTCAACCGCGGCCACCTCGTCACCGGCGAAACCAGCCTGCTGCTGCCCACCTTCGCGCACGTCGACATCGACATGCAGAAATCGGGACATCAGATGACCAGCTGCGAAAACTCCATGGGCATCGTCAGCCAGAACAAAGGCATCCTGGTGCCACTCGCCGGCGACCAGCTCAGCGAAGTGGCCATCATCTGCGGCATGGCCATTACCACCCTAGGCGACAAAACCAAGACCGACTGGGTGGCCATGACGGAGAACTACGATGTCATCCGCGACCATATCGCGCGCGTGATTCCCGGCTTCGAGGACTTTAATGAAAAGCTGCGCAAGCCCGGCGGCTTCTACCTGCCCAACGGTCCCCGCGAGCGCAAATTCACCACGGCCGATGGCAAGGCCCACTTCACAACCACCACGCTGGAGAAGTACCAGATTGAGCCAGACCAGCTCATTCTGATGACGGTGCGGAGCCACGACCAGTTCAACACCACCATCTACGAGTACAACGACCGGTACCGCGGCATCCACGGCGAGCGCCGCGTGCTGTTCATGAACCAGGCCGACATGGACGAGCGCGGCATCAAAGCCAAGGACCTCATCGACATCACCAGCCACTTCCAGGGCGAGGAGCGCCGGGTCGAGAAGTTCGTGGCCGTGCCTTACGACATCCCTAAAGGCAACGTATCGGCCTACTTCCCCGAAGCTAACCCGCTGGTGCCCATCTCCAGCGTGGCCAAAATCAGCAACACGCCCACCTCGAAATACGTGGTGGTAACGGTGGTGCCCACCGCCGTGAACAACGACGTGCGCATCAAGGACCGCGAGAAAATGATGGCCGAGTAGAACCTCACCCCCGGCCCCTCTCCCGCGGGGAGGGGAGCCTGCCGTTAAACAATAAAAAGGCCCAGCTCAATATTGAGCTGGGCCTTTTTATTTCAAGTTGAGCTAACCCTGGTGCCGTGGCTCCCCTCTCTTTTGGAGAGGGGCCGGGGGTGAGGTCTAAGCCGGAAGCCCCGACTTCTCCAAATCGAACAGCTCCGCCAGCAGCTCTACCATTTGCCCATCGTCGTCGCGCTTGCAGGCGGCTTTGAGCTGTAGCACGTGCTGCTTGAGAATCTTCTGCATCAGCGAGCGGGTGGCTTCGTCGAGGAGCTTGCTTTCGGCGGGAGTGGCTTTTTTCTGGTAGCGCTCCAGCTCCTCCTGGCGCAGGGCTTCGAGGCTGGCCTTCATCTTTTGGATGAGGGGCGAAACCATCATTTCTTTAGCCCAATCCTGCAGGCCTGCGATGCTTTCGGCGATGATGGCGCGCACCTGGGGCACGGCCGCCAGGCGGGTTTGCAACGCCGCCGAGGCCTTGCTTTGGATGGCGTCTATGTTGTAGACCAGCACGCCGGGCACCAACTCCACATCGGCTGCAATGCTGCGGGGCACGCTCAGGTCCACGAAGAACTTGAAGCTGAGCACGTCGAGGTTATCCACCAGCTCGCGGGTGAAGAACGGCTCGGCACGGTTGATGGAGGAAATGATGACGTCGGCTTCCTTGAGTGCAGGCACCAGGTCTTCGAAATCAACTAGGCGCATGCCGCATTCGGCAGCCAGCTCCTCGGCTTTGCCGCGCGTGCGGTTGCAGATGGTGATGTCGCTGAAGGACTTGCTCGCAGCCAAGTGGCGGCACACGTCGGCGCCGATTTCGCCCAGCCCCACTACCAGCACGCGCGGGTTGGCCACGTCGGCGGTCAGCTCTTCTACCAGCTCCAGGGCAGCGTAGCTCACCGAAGCGGCCCCGTCGCGGAAGCTGGTTTCGGTCTGTACGCGCTTGTTGGTGAAGAACACCGTGTGCAGCAAGCGGTGCAGGAAGGGCCCCGCGGCGTCGGCATCGGCGGCCCATTGGTAGGCCAGCTTCACCTGGTTGCTGATTTGTAGGTCGCCTACTACCTGCGCGTCGAGGCCCATGGCCACTTCAAACAGGTGCTGGGTGGCGGCATCGGCCTCGAGCAGCAAATCGAAATACGGGAGAAACGAACCGACATCGGAGCGGCCTTTCAGGTCGCCCAGGGCGAGGATAATTTCGCGGCTGCGGTCGTCTTCGGCCGCATAATACACTTCGGTGCGGTTGCAGGTACTCAGCACCAGCAGGTCGGACAGACCCAAATCGTGGTGCAAGGTGTGCAGGAAACGGCGGCATGCAGCTTCGTCCAGCGAAAGCAGCTCGCGAATGGCGAGGGGGGCTTTCTTGAAGGAGAGACTAACGGCCTTGAACGGATGCGACATAGACTGAATCGGCACGAAACCGGACCACAAAATTACGGCAGGAATCGGCAAGAATGAAACAGGCAGCACAAGACTAGGGTTCGGAGCAAATTGTATTTCCCCGGAAGCCCCACCGGGGCCGCCCGTACCTTTGTGCCATGCTGCCTACAAACCCACCCGTTGCTGATACTTCACTCGTTGCCGATGCCGCCGCAGTTGCCTCCGGCACGGCCGCCCCGACCAGTAAAGTGTCCACTGCCAGCCCCAAGCCATCGGAATTGCCTAAAAACTTGCCCGCTGCACCCGGGGTGACCACGCCGCTGGCGTGGGCGCTGCTGCTGATTCTGGCCACTATCTGGGGCACGTCTTTTATTTTAATGAAAAAAGGACTGGTCGTGTTCTCGGCCATGGAGCTGGGCGCTACCCGCGTGAGTGTGGCGGCGCTGCTGCTGCTGCCGTTTGCCCTGCGCCACGTGGGCACCGTAGAGCGCAGCCGTTTCAAGTGGCTGGCTTTGAGCGGCGTGGTGGGCACGCTGATACCGGCCTTTCTCTTTGCCTACGCCGAAACCAAGCTGGCCTCGGGGCTGGCCGGCGTGCTCAATGCCCTCACGGTGGTGTTTACGCTGCTGGTAGGTGCTTTGCTGTTTGGGCAGCGCCTCACGGGCCTGCGGGTGCTGGGCATCACGCTGGGGCTGGTGGGCACGGTAGTGATGCTGCTGCTCGGCGGCAGCGGCGGCACCGATACGCCCACCGGCGAAGGCAACGCCTGGTACGGCATCTACATACTGGTGGCCACCATTGGCTACGGTCTGAGCGTGAACGTGATAAAACACCGCCTGGGCGGCATGACGCCCATGGCCGTGACGGCCGTGCTGCTGCTGCTCATCGGCGGGCCCGCGCTGGCGTACCTACTGGTAGGCACCGGCTTTTTGCACAAGCTGGCCACCGTGCCGGGGGCCTGGGCGGCGTTTGGCTACATCGCGCTGCTGGCTACCATGAGCACGGCGGTGGCCATGGTGCTCTTCAACCGCCTGATTCAGCAGTCGACGGCGCTCTTTGCCTCGTCCAGCACTTACCTCATTCCCATCGTCGCGCTGGCCTGGGGCGCGCTCGACGGCGAGGCCTTCAACCTCTGGCACTTCCTGGGCATGCTGATAATTCTGGCCGGGGTGCTGATTATTCACCGGGCGCGGTAGGTAACGCTTCGCTTAATGAAGAATGAAGAATTATCGGCTGGCAATTCTTCATTCCTCATTCTTCATTAAAAACATAAGGCCATTCTTGGAAGCGCGCGGGCAGGCCCGCCTGCCGGGCATTGCCGCGCACGTAGGCCAGCAGGCGGGTCAGCTCAGCCTCGTCGTGCACGGCGTACTCGAACCAGCCGGCCTGCCAGAACTCGGCTTCGGGCGGCAGTTTGGGGCGCACTAGGCGGCGGCAGTGGGTGGCGGTGCGCAGGTGCAGCAAGTCGATGGCTTTGGCAAAGGAAAGCGGGCTGCTGGCGGGCAGGTGCAGCACCAGGTGCAGGTGGTTGGGCAGCAGCGCAAAGCCGTGGACGACGAAGCCGGTTTCCTCGAGCATCATGATTTCGCCGGCCAGCATCTCGGCCATTTTCTCCTGGTCGAAGTACGCCGGGCCAATGGGCGCGCGGTCCAGCACGGCGTCGAATTGGGCAAAAAACTGCTTTTGGGCCCGGCGGTGGTCGGTGCCGGCTTCCTGGGCCGCGCGCAGCTCGGCCTTGAGCCGGCGGCCCTCGGCCGCCGGGATGGTACCGTGCAGGCGGAAGGTGATAAAAGCGGTTTCACCGGGCGAGAGGGGCATGGCAGATGAATGGAGTGGTAGGAATTGGGCACCAGCGCGTATTTTCGGAAAGCTACTTTGCCGGTAGCTCAATTTTGCTGCCCCCCAGCCAGCCGAGGCCATGCGGATAACGGACTTGCACCTGCTCACCGCCGATTTGGCGGGCACGGAAGCCTTTTACGGCGGCCAACTGCAACTGCCCCTGCTGCAGCGCACGCCTACGGCCGTGGGCTTCCGGGTGGGGTACTCCAGGCTGACTTTTCACGCAGCTCCTGGCCCAACCCGGCCCTTTTACCACGTGGCGTTTGCCATTGCTTTCGGCCAGGTAAACGCCGCCCAGGCCTGGGTGGCCGCCCGCGCCGAGAGCCTGCCGTACTCGGCTACCCAGGCCATTGCCGACTTTCCCAACTGGCGGGCGCGGGCCTTCTACTTCCTCGACAACAACGGCACCATCCTCGAGTGCATTGGCCGGGTGGGTGGGCCGGCGGGGCCCGCGGAGTTTGAGGCTGCAACGGGGCTGCTGGGCGTGCACGAAATTGGGCTGGTGCTGCCCGATGTACCGCGCGATTGCGAGGCGCTGGCGTCCACTTACCACGTGCCGTTTTACGCCCGCGGGCCGCGCCTGGCCGATTTTGCGGCCTTGGGCGACGAAGACGGCCTGTTCATCGCCTCGGCCGTTGGCCGGGGCTGGCTGCCCACGCTGCGCCCCGCCGAACGGCACTGGCTGAAGGTGGCCTTTGAGCAGGACGGCCAGCCCTACGAATTGGAGCTTTAGGCCGCGAAAGAAAATAGGCCGAAAACCAGAACGGGGGCACTGCAAAGCAGCCAAGGGGTAAGCACAAGCACACAGCAAGAAACCAACAGACTTACAGCAGATAATGCCTGAAGGCAATATCTAGGGCTTGGCCGTGGCCGTTTTTCGCGCTGCTGCGGGAAAGTAATTAACACAAAAAGAGACTTTTTGAATGTTAGCAGCCGACCAAACCCTGGGATTCCCGTAAAAAGTTGGCAACACCCTACCCAAAGCTCCAAAGGAGCGCAGTGCTCCAGCAAAGCGGTTTATGAGCGACATCTTGCAGTTAAAGGAAAGCGAACAACGATTCCGCGCCCTGTTTGAGAATAACCCCGATTTGGTGTTGTTTCAGGACGCCACCGGCGTTATCCTCGATGCCAACCCGGCGTACCTGCAGGCGGTGGAAAAACCCCGGGAAGAGGTGGTGGGCCGGACGTTCAACAGCTTTCTGCCCGAGGACCTGCGGGCCCTGTTTGCCCAGAAGCTGCGCGAAGCCTTTGAGGGCCACAAAGTGCATTTCGATGTGGAAGTGCAGTTCCTGGGCGCCCCGCAGCCGCTCATCTACGCCGTGACCAAGGTGCCGCTGGTGGCGGACGGGGCCATCACCGGGGTGCACGCCGTGTTTCGCGACATGACCGAAACGTACAACTCGAACCGCGTGATTCGGGAGCAGGCCGATAAGCTCAACACCATTTTCGAGAGCATCACCGATGCCTTCTTCCTGCTGGACCGCGAGTGGCGTTTCGGGTTCGTAAACAGCGAGGTGGAGCGCCTGCTCAACGTGAAGCGGGAGCAGATTCTGGGGCGCACGCTGCAGGACGTCTTTCCCGAAGAAAGCCAGGGCGTGCTGCACGAGCAATTCGAAAACGCCTTCCGGACCAACCAGGTCATGCATTTCCAGGCCTACTTCGGGCGCATGCAGCTCTGGCTGGAAGTAAAGGCGTTTCCATCCAAAGAAGGCCTGTCGATTTACTTTTCCGATGTCACGGAGAAAGTCCGCTCGCAGGAGGAGCTGTACCGGCAAAACAAAGACCTGCAGCAGTTTACCTACATCGTGTCGCACAACCTGCGCGCGCCCGTGGCCAACGCCCTGGGGCTGGTGGACCTGCTGGGTACGCTGGATAAGGATTCACCCGATTACAAGCCCGCGCTCGACAACCTGCGCGCCAGCACCCAGCAGGTTGACATGGTGCTGCGGGACATGAACACCATCCTTTCCATTCGGGACAAGCAGGGCGTGGAAGAGCCCGAGCAGGTGCTCCTCGGCGACATTGTGGAGCAGGCCCGGCTCAACCTCGCCGAGCTGACCACGCAGTGCGGCGGCGAGGTGCTGACCGACATTCCGGCCGACCTCTACGTGCTCGGGAACCGGGCGTACCTGTACAGCATTTTCTTCAATCTGCTGTCCAACTCCCTGAAGTACCGCTCCGACGAGCGGCCGCTGCGCGTCAGCATCACGGCCCGGGCCCAGCCCGGGCAGGGCGCGGAGGTGGTGGTGGCCGATAATGGGTCGGGCTTTGATATGGAAAAGGCCGGGCTCGACGTTTTCCGGCTGTACAAGCGCTTTCACAGCAGCCAGCCGGGCCGCGGCATGGGCCTCTACCTCGTAAAAACCCACGTCGAAACCATGGGCGGCCAGATTGAGGTGAGCAGCGCCGTGAACGTGGGCACCCGATTTACTTTGCACTTACGCTGAAGCAAGCATGGACGTATTATTGATTGACGACGACACCATCGGGGTATTCCTGACGGAGCGCTTACTAAAACGAGAAGGGTTCACCGATAGCATTGCTTCCTTGCCTTCTGCCGAGGAAGCCCTGGCGTTTTTGCAAAATGCCGAGCCCCACCAGCTGCCCCACGTGATTTTTCTGGACCTGAACATGCCCCTCATGGACGGCTGGGAGTTTCTGGAGGCGCTGCGGCCGCTGGAAAACCGCTTGCTCGGGCGCTGCCACATCTACATCCTCACTTCGTCCTTGGCCCATACCGACCTGGCCCGCATCAAGCAATTTCCCCTGGTAGATGGCCTGATTAACAAGCCCTTGGATGCGGCCCAGATCCAGGCCGTGCGGGCGCAGGTAGACGCCGCGCTGAGTGCCGGGCAGGAAGTGCCCACGCGCCCGGACCGGCGCCCTTAGTTTAGTTAGGCAGCTTGATGTAAAAGGTGGTGCCCGCGTTTTCCTGGCTTTCAAACCAGATGGTGCCGTCGTGGAGCCGCACCAGCGCCTGGATGATGGACATGCCCAGGCCGGTGGTTTTTTCGCCGCGCAGGCCCGGCCGGCGGGCCTTGGTGAAGCGGTCGAACAGCACGGGCTGCAGCTTTTCGGGAATGCCGATGCCGTCGTCGGCCACCGTCACCAGCACGTGGTCGGGGTGCTGTTCCAGCCGCACGTCGATGTGGCCGCCTTCGCGGGTAAATTTGATGGCGTTGGACAGCAGGTTGTTTATCACTTGCAGAAACTTGTTGTTGTCCAGCTCAACGTAAATGTGGTCGGGGGTGCTGCTGAAGCTGAAGTGCTTGGCCACCAGGCGCTCCGACTGCTGGTAGGTGTCCATCACCTGCTGCAGGCTGGCCGACAGGTCCACGCGGGCGCGCTTGAGCTGCACATTGGACGACTCCACGAACTCGCTGTCCACAAACTCGCGGATGAGGTTCACGCTGTCGCGGCACGTGTCCTGCATCACCTGCACCAGCTTTTCGAGCTGCGGGTCGTGCAGGTCTTCGGTCTTCTCCCGGAAGTACACGGCCAGCTGGTGCAGCATGTTGAAGGGCCCGGCCAGGTCGTGCGACAGAATCTCCAGCGTGGTGTTCTTCTTGGCCATGAACTTGTCGGCGTTGCGGGTGTATTCCTGCTCCACGGTCACGTCCTGCGCGCTGCCGCACAGCAGCACCTGGCCGTCGGAGGCCACGGCGCGGTAGGCCCGCACGCACAGCCACCGCAGCGGGGCGTCGGGCGCGGCCTGCATCCGCAGCAGCAGGTCGTCGTGCAGCTCGCCGTTGGCCAGCTCCGCAAAGCAGGCGAGGGCGTATTTCTGGTCTTCGGCGGGCAGGCAGCTCAGGAGCCAGGGCAGGTCGGCGGTGGCGGTTTCGCGCCGGCGCGGGGCAAACAGCCGCTCGTAGGCCTCGTTCACGTACACTACCTGGCTGGTGCTCACGCTATAGGCAAATAAGAGCAGTGGGTTCCCCTCCAGCAGGTGGCGAAACACTTCAATTTGTTCTAGCATAACACAGGCGTGGCAAGCGGGGTACCCTACAGCTTTCTCCTCTTGCCTGAAGGGAGGATAATGTCCGCCGAAGGTAGGCGGAACTGGCTAATTTCTATGCGCTGAGTCAGCTATTCATGCTTTTTGTTGGCTAAACCCGCGCCGAACTTCCCGCAACGGCGCTTGGCCCCACGGCTTCGGCTAGCTAACCCTAACGCAAAGCGGCGGCCACCCCGTGGGGCAGCCGCCGCTTTCCATCGCCGCCGGTGCGGCTAAGCCGCCTGCAGGGTGCGGCTCAATTTCGAGTTTTTGTAGCCATAGCCGAAGTACACGGCCAGCCCAATCAGCAGCCACACGAAGAATAGCGTCCAGTTGCTGATGCCGAGTTGGGTCATTAAATACAGGTTGATGAGCAGGCCCAGTACGGGCAGCGTGGACAGCCGCTTGCGGAACGAGAGCACCGCCAGCGCCACGCAAAACAGCAGGAATACCATGGTGGGAATCTGGTGGGCAAAGCCGCCCACAATGGTGCCGGTCACGGCATCTTTGGCCAGCCAGCCGCGCTGCCCGCTCACGTCCTGCCAGAATTCGGCGTTGCCGGCCCCGTTGTAGCGCAAAATTAGGAACGCGCCCAATGCCAGCACCAGCGGCACCAGCCACTGCCCGTTGAGGTACGGCACTTTGAAGCGGGCCTCCGACTGGCCGTAGGGGTCGATGATGAGGATGCCGCCGCACACCAGCGCAAACGCGAACAGCGTGCCGATGCTGGTGAGGTCCACCACCAAATCCATGTTGAGAATCAGTGCCGGCACGGCCACAAAAAAGCCCGTGACGATGGTGGCAAACGACGGCGTGTGGAAGCGCGGGTGAATGCTGGCAAACACCTGGGGCAGAAGGCCGTCGCGGGCCATGGTGAGCCAGATGCGCGGCTGGCCCAGCTGAAACACCAGCAGTACCGAGGCCATGGCAAACACCGCACTCACGGCCACCAGGCCCGACAGCCGCGGCATGCCGATGCGCGCAAATACAAACGAGAGCGGGTCGCCCACGCCGAGCTCTTTGTACGACACCATGCCGGTGAGAATGAGCGTGATGATGACGTACAGCACCGTGCAGATGATGAGGGCGTACATCATGGCCTTGGGCAGGTCGCGCTGGGGGTTTTTGCACTCCTCGGCGGTGGTCGAAATGGCATCGAAGCCGATGTAGGCGAAGAACACCGCCGACACGCCCTTGAGCACACCGCCCACGCCGTTGGGGGCAAAGGGGTGCCAGTTGGCCGGCTGCACGTAGAACGCACCCACGGCAATCACCACGGCCACGATTATCAACTTCAACAATACCAGGATGTTGGAAGCGGTTTTGCTTTCCTTAATGCCCACGTACACCAGCGCCGTGATGAGTACCGTGATGGTGAACGCCGGCAAGTCGGCCACCAGGTGGAAGTTGCCAAATAGTGCGGGGGCCGAGGTCCAGATTTTGTAGCCCTCCAGCTGGGCTGCTGTGGCTTGCGAAAGGGGCTGGTGGGCCTGCATCAGGGCCATCACGGCGTGGTAGCCCTGGTAGGCGCTTTGGGTGCCGGTACTGAGGTAGGTGGGAATGTGCAGCCCCACGCCATCGAGCAGGCCGGTGAAGTAGTCGGACCAGGAAATGGCCACCACGATGTTGCCCACCGCGTATTCCATAATCAGGGCCCAGCCGATTATCCAAGCTGCCAGCTCGCCAAATGAGGCATAGGCGTAGGTGTAGGCCGAGCCGCTCACCGGGATGGTGGCCGCAAACTGCGCGTAGCACAAGGCCGAAAACGCACACGCCACGGCCGTAAACACAAACAGCAGCGACACGGCCGGCCCACCGTCGAGGCTGGCCTTGCCGATGGTGCTGAAAATGCCGGCCCCGATGATGGCCGCAATGCCCAGGGCCGTGAGGTCGCGCACGGTGAGGTGGCGGGCCAGGCCCCCGGGCGAGTGGCCCTCGGCGTCGGCAGGCGGGTTTTGGAGGATGGCCGCAATGGATTTGCGGCGGAATAGAGACTTTTCGGAACGCATGAAAGGTGGGAGGGACGGGTTTGAAGGGCAAAAGATAACGCCCCGGCGCGGCTTACCGTCCGCCTTGCCCTTGCCGCAACCTCAGCGCAGCAGCCCTCCCAGCACAGTGCCAGCTATATGCAGCGTGGCCGAGCCATTGCCGAGACGTACTGGCATGCCCACCGAAAGGGCCCCTATGCTCCTGCCATAGCCGTTGTAATAGCCATTGGAGTAGCCATTGCGCAGTGGCAGGGGGGCGTAGCCGGGGTTGGGCGGCAGCGCTTCGCCGCCGGGCCCGTACAGCGGGTTGGCGCCGTAGGCTTGCAGTTGGTAGGGCGAAAAGCTGTATTGCACAAACGCCCCGGCGCGGCCCTTCACACTGCTGAGCTGGTAGCGCAGGTAGGGCTGCACGGCGTAGCCGAAACCCGGCACCGCGGCCGAGAGTGGCGTGTAGCTGCCCACCACGTAGGCCCCCGTGAGAAAATGCCCCTGGGTGGGTGCTGCCGGCGATGGAATTTCCAGGCCCACTGCGCCGGTCGGTTTCGTTTGGGCCGGGCTCAGCAGTGGGAGCAGCGCCAGCGGCGCCATGCAAAACAAGGTTTTCATAGCGAAGGGAAAAGTCTGTGGTAAACACCAGTGGCCGGCGCCCACTAAGGTACAAGGTTTTACACAGTGGCCAAGCAGCTCCAGCCACTGTTTCTGGCTCAACGCCCGGGCGTCGTGTGCACTTGCCGGTACTTCGGCATCGGGGGTAGTGAACCCTCTTTTGTTAGCGGATGAAGCCTTCCCTTGTTCTCACCATTCCGCAGCCCTGCCACGAAAGTTGGGCTGGCATGACGCCCACAGCTTCCGGCCGCCACTGCGCCGCCTGCCAGCAAACCGTGGTGGATTTCACCTTGCAGTCCGACGCCGAAATCCTGGCCTTTTTTGCCAGGGCCGCGGGCGCCCGCACCTGCGGGCGCTTTGCGGCGGGGCAACTGGAGCGGCCGTTGCAGCGCGCCGCCCCGGTTGCCCCAACGCGCTGGCGGGCCTGGCTCGCAGCAGCCGTAGCCTTATGGAGCCTGCGCGAAGTAGCCCCCACGGTAGCCCAAGCTCAGGCCCCCGCCGAATGGCGCGCCCGATACGGTGGCGGCCCAGTACCGGCTACGACGTCCGCGCCGCAAACTGCCGCTCACGCCGGGGCCAAGGCAGCTACGCCGCTGGTGCTGCGAGGCATCGTTACGGACTCTGCCAGTAAGCAGGGCTTGCCCGGCGTAACGGTTCTTCTGAAGGGTACCACTATTGGAACGAGTACCAACTACGATGGCACTTTTGAGCTGGTGGTGCCCGCGGAAATGGCGGCCCAGGCCAGCCTGCCCATTGCGGTAAGCTCCATCGGCTATGGAACACAGTTCCATGCTGTCGCAAGTGCTGCGGCGGCCAGCCCGCTTGCTTTTCAGCTGCAAGCCGATAGGAGGGAATTCGTCGGAGGGATAGTAATGGGGGCCATGGTGATGCCCCGGGTTTTGCCGCCTGCGCCCTGGCACCCGCGCCGCCTTTACAATTGGGGTAAATACTGGGTGACGCGTCCCTTCCGGAGCCTGTAAAACCCATTCGAGATAGGTGAAATTTTATGTTTATGCTACTTTCGAAGCATGGCTACTTCTCCGACCATCACTGTTCCGCAGCCCTGTAATCAAAGTTGGACAGCCATGAACCCTACGGAAGCAGGTCGCCATTGCGCGGCCTGCCAGAAAACGGTGGTGGATTTCAGCCTGAAAACAAGGGAAGAAATCCTGGCTTATCTGGCTCAACCCGGGCAGGAAAATTCTTGCGGACGTTTTCGGAGTAGCCCGCAGCAGCCGTCGGCGCGGATGTTGAGCTGGCCAGCCGCCCCGTGGGTGGCGCTTTCGCTGGCGGCGGTATTAACATTAACCCATTGTACCCCCGATGCTTCGCCCCCTTCACCCGCTGACGCGCAAGCAACCATTCTGCCCGATGCGCAGATGGTTAGCGGCTGGGTACTTGACCGCGACACCCAGCAGCCGCTGGCCGGCGCGCTGATTATTTGTGAAAAGGACACCCTTTGCCAAACCCGAACTGCCGCCAATGGCTCCTTTCACTTGGCTGTGCCGAAGCATTTATCAGCCAGTAAGCTGATTGCGGTCCTGCCTGGGCGCCCGCAGGTGCAGCAGAACGAGGAGGATTGGTTAATGCCTTATATCCCGCATTATTTCACCGCGGGCAACAATGTAACCGTCTTACTGCGTCGGCCAAGAATGATTCTTGGAGAAACAAAGCTCGAGGCCGGCGAGACCCGCACTCCGGCGATTTTGGGATATTTGATGCGTCAAGGTGCTGTACCACCGCCATTTCCTAAAATTATCGATATAGAATTCCAGGCTCCAAAAACAAAGCCGTAACGACGGTAAGCAAACCTTTCGGCCCGCAAAATCCTTGTGGCAGGGTATGAAATTCTTGCGCTTATCCCTGCTGCTCGTTCTGGCTTCGGCCTGCTCTATCCTCAAGCCTACCACGCGGCACGACCTTTTTCCGGGCCAGGCCCAACTGCCGCTGGAGGAGGCCCCGCACGTCAAAAACTCGCTGGAGTGGTGGTATTTCACGGGCCATCTCAAGGACGTGGCCAGCGGCGAGACCTTCGGCGTGGAATACGTTTTCTTTCACTTCAATCCCGATGGCAAGCAGGATTACCAGATGGTAAACTTCGCCCTGACCGACCCGCAGACCCAGCAGTTTCGCTACGACTACAAGCTGGACAAGCTTGCGGCGCCGCTCACCGCCGCGCTGCCCATCAACCTCACCGGGCAGAAGGCCGCCCAAATCTGGACCCTCACCGGGCAGGAGGGCCGCTACCAGCTGCTGGCCCGCATGGCCGACCACGCCGGCCAGGCCATCAACCTGACCACCACGCCGGCCAAGCCCGCCCTGCTGCACGGCGGCACCGGCTACGAGCAATATGGGGCCGTGGCCCAGGCCGGCTACTACAGCTTCCCGCGCTTAGCCGCCACCGGCACCATCGAAGCAGGCGGCAAAATCCACCAGGTAACCGGCGACCTCTGGTACGACCGGCAATGGAACTGCGGCGGCGTAAACAAGAAAAACGTGGCCTGGGACTGGCTCAGCCTGCAGCTCGACGAGCCCAAGGAAGAACTGATGCTATACGCCGTGCACGACACCAAGACCGGCCAGCACATCGGCGGCGGCTCGCACTTCGGCGCCCAAGGCGAAAACCTACACCTGGCCGAAACCGAATTCAAACTCGAACCCCTCACGTACTGGACCAGCCCCAAATCCAAGAAAAAATACCCCGCCACCTGGCACGTGAGCGTGCCCAGCAAAGGCTACGAGCTAACCGTGACACCGCTGGTACCCAACCAGGAACTGGGCCTGCGCCTCTTCAAAGTCCTGAACTTGTACTATTGGGAAGGCATGTGCCGCGTGACCGGAACCCGCAACGGCCAGCCGGTGAAAGGCAACGCCTACGTGGAAATCACGAATCGGTGATTCATTTAGCAGTTATCAATTAACATTTAACAGCCGTTCTGAAGGACCACAGAGACCCGTCAGAACGGCTGTTAAATGTTAATTGATAACTGCTAAATGAAACCTACTGGTTCAGTATCAGCCGGAAGGTGGTGCCGCGGCCTACTTCGCTCCATTTCACAAAGAGCTTGCCTTCGTGGTAGTTCTCGATGATGCGCTTGGCCAGGGCCAGGCCCAGGCCCCAGCCGCGTTTTTTGGTGGTGAAGCCGGGCATGAACACGCTCTCGAGCTTGTTTTTGGGGATACCCTTGCCGGTATCGGTGATGTCGATGGCGACCTGGCGGGTGGGCTTGCTGCGGCGGTACCAGGTGCGGCGGGTGCGCACGCGGCGCAGGTGCAGCGTGATGGAGCCGCGGCCGTCCATGGCGTCTACGGCGTTTTTGCAGATGTTTTCGATGACCCAGTCAAACAGCGGCACATTGATGCGGGCGGGCGTATCGAGGGGCAGGTCGGATTCAATCTTGAACACCACTTTTTTTGATACCCGGCTTTGGAGGTATTCGATGGCGTTGCGGGTGGTGTGGTAGAGGTTTTCGTCCTTCAGCACCGGCACGGAGCCGATGTTGCTGAATCGCTCGGTGATGATTTCCAGCCGCCGGATGTCCTTGCCCAACTCCTCCACAATGGGCTCGTCCTTGAAGCGCTCGGAGTCGCGGAGGTAGTTCTGCCAGCCCACCAGGCTGCTGAGCGGCGTGCCCAGCTGGTGAGCCGTTTCCTTGGCCAGGCCCACCCACACGCGGTTTTGCTCGGCGCGGCGCGAGGAGCTGAACGCGAAATAGGCAATGATGCCCAGGCAGCCAATCACCACGAGCTGCACCAGCGGGTAGGTGCGCAATTGCTGCAGCAGCTGCGAGTCGCGGTAGTAGATGTAGTTGACCTGCCCGGCCCCAAATTTCACCACAATGGGCTGGTGCTGCTGCTTCATGAGCAGGAGCTCGCTCGCGAGCAGCGTAACCGAATCGGCCGGCGACAGGTGCGCCGGCATGTTGATGTTCTTGGCCGCGATGATATCCTTGCCGTCGCTGCTGAGAATGACCGGAATGGTGGCATTCGCGTTTATTATCTCATTGAATACGAAGAGGGTATTCGAGTCTTGTTCGGAGTTGATGATGAACTCCTGGGCCTTGGCGTAAAGCTGAATCTGCTGCTGCTCGCGTTCCGATACGCGCTGCACCAGCCGGTTGGTGTAGATGACGGTAGCCGACCCAATGATCAGGGCCAGCACCGCAATCAGGATTTTGAGGCGGGATTTTTGGTCGTAAATTGGAATCAGGTTCATCAATCAGCAGTACGGGGCAGGCAAAGGAACGCCAGTTAGCCCAACGTTAGTACAAAGCGGCCCGGCATAGCGTTGAACGTAGTAAAGAAGGCCGTCATGTTGAGCTTGTCGGAGCATCTCTACTGCGTAACTAACCCCGTTGATGGAATTAGTATTGAGGTAGAGATGCTTCGGCTACGCTCAGCATGACGGCCTTTAGGGAAGTACCAGGCCTTGATTGGCTAGCAGCTCAGCCCACCATCACGGCTTCGCTGCTGGCAATTTCCTGTAGAATCTCCAGCACCACGTCGGAGGTTTCGGCATCTACCAGGCGGGTGCGCCAGGCTTTGGCGCCCTCCAGCCCGCGGAAATAGTGGGCGTAATGGCGGCGCATTTCGAAGATGCCCACTTTGGGGCCCTTCCACTCAATGCTCTTATCGAAGTGCATCTGGCACACGGCCACCCGCTCTTCCAGCGTGGGCGGGGCTAGTAGCTCGCCGGTGGCCACGTAGTGCTTGATTTCGCGGAAAATCCATGGGTAGCCAATGCTGGCGCGGCCCACCATCACGCCGTCGACGCCGTAGCGGTTCTGGTATTCCTTGGCTTTTTCGGGCGAGGTGATGTCGCCGTTGCCGAAGATGGGGATGTGGATGCGCGGGTTGTCCTTGATTTTGGCGATGAGGCGCCAGTCGGCCTCGCCCTTGTAGAGCTGCACGCGGGTGCGGCCATGCACGGTGAGGGCCGCGATGCCGATGTCCTGCAGGCGCTCGGCCACTTCCTCCACGTTTTTGGTGCCGTCGTCCCAGCCCAGGCGGGTTTTCACCGTCACGGGCAGATGGGTGTTGCGGATGACGGCGGCCGTCATCTCTACCATCTTGGGCACGTCGCGCAGCAGCGCGGCCCCGGCGCCCCGGCAGGCCACCTGCTTCACCGGGCAGCCGTAGTTGATGTCAATCAGGTCGGGGCCGGCCTCGGTGCTGATGGCCGCGCACTCGCCCATAGTTTCCACATCGGAGCCGAAGAGCTGAATGCCGATGGGCCGCTCGTAGTCAAACACATCGAGCTTCTTGCGGCTCTTGGCCGCGGCCCGAATCAGGCCTTCCGACGAAATGAATTCGGTGTACATCAAATCAGCCCCGTTGGCCTTGCACACTGCGCGGAAGGGTGGGTCGCTCACGTCCTCCATGGGAGCGAGCAAAAGCGGGAAGTCGGGGAGCTGGATGTTGCCTATTTTAACCACTGGGTATACGTTTTATTGTAGAACGTCATGCTGAGCGCAGCCGAAGCATCTCGCTCGCTTGGTTCAACGATTGAATTACTATTGCACGCGAGATGCTTCGGCTGCGCTCAGCATGACGTTCTCGTTTGCTTGTTTTAAACAAGCCTAAAGTTAAAAACTGCGGTAAATTTACGCCCTTCCCAACTAGTCCCCGTCCATGAAAGGTTTCCTGCCCCGTGCACTGCACCCTGGCCTTCAGATATTGATGCTGCTGGTGCTGCTGGTGGCCGGCGCCTGCGTGGGCTACGCCGTGATATTTGCCTGGGCCAAGGTTGGGTTTGGGCTCTCGGTGCCGGAAGTGAGCAAGGTGATGACCTACCCCGCGGCCTTCCCACAAGGCTGGGGCCTGCTGATGATGGCACAGGGGGTGCTGTTGTTTTCGGCTTGCGCGGGTGGCGCGCTGGCGCTGGCCTCGGCCTTGGGCTACAGCTGGGCCGAGTACTTCAACCCCCGGCGGCTGGGCGCGGGCTGGTGGCTGGTGGCCGCGGCCTTGCTCATTGTGGTCATTTTGCCCTTCATGTCCACCCTCATTGCCTGGAATGCGGCTGTGCATTTCCCCGCTGTACTGCACGAGTTTGAGGTGTGGGCCCGGGCCAGCGAAGACCGCGCCCAGAACATCACCCAGTTTCTCACGCGCTTCAGCACCAACGGGCGTTTCCTGGCGGCGCTTTTGGTCATTGCGCTGGTGCCGGCCGTGAGCGAGGAGCTGGTGTTTCGCGGCGTGATTCAGAAAAACCTGGTGCGCTGGTTTTCGCCGCACGTGGGTGTGTGGCTGGGGGCGGCCATTTTCAGCGCCATTCACTTTCAGTTTTTTGGGTTTGTGCCCCGGTTTGTGCTGGGGCTGGTGTTGGGCTATTTGTACCTCTGGAGCGGCAATATTCTGGTGAGCATGGCCGCGCACTTCACCCAGAATGCCTTTCAGCTTCTGATTCTGTACCTCACCCAGCACGGCCATTTCGGCTGGGGCTTCGACCCCGATGCCACCGAGGCGCTGCCGTGGTGGCTGGTGGTGCCGTCGGCGCTGCTCAGCGTGGGGCTGCTTTATTTTCTGCAGGAGCGCATGAGCGCACCGGCCGCTCCCACCCACATGCTCACGCTTAGCCACCGCGGCATCGAGGTGCGCAGCCCCAAGCCCTCGGCCTAGCGCCGCGGCCCAGTTGTCTTTATTTCCTCCTTATCCTTCCGAGTTGTCCGATTCTACGCCTCCGATTACCCCTGTTTCACCTGCTCCCACCGATACCAAGCCTGGCCCCAGCAACCTGCGCCTGCGGGTCATCTACGGCGTAATTGGCGCCGCGCTGCTGCTGGGCAGCGTCTGGTTTAGCCCCTGGACGTTTGGGCTGTTTTTCGCCTTTGTGCAGGCGGTGATGCTGTGGGAGTTCTACCGGATGATGCGGGGCAGCGGCTTGCACCCCGCCGGGGTGTTGGGCATCGGCACTGGGTGGCTGCTGTTTGTGGGCACGTTCTGGTTTGCGCACACCGGGTACGGCCCATCCGGCTTGGTCGATTCGTTGGAATCGTTCTTTAGCGCCATCAACGGCTTGTACCTACGCCTGCTCTGGTCGGGCTTGGCGGTGCTGGTTCCGGTGCTACTGGTGCTGCGGGAGCTGCTGCTCTGGCCGCGCTATCCCAGCCCTTTTGGCAACGTGGGCGCGGCCCTGGCAGGCCTGTTTTACATTGGGCTGCCCATGGCCTTGCTGCCGCTGCTGGCCCAGGGCGAAGGCGGCTACGACTACCGCCGCATATTCGCCCTGCTCTTCCTCATCTGGGCTTCTGACATTGGCGCGTATGCCGCCGGCCGAACCCTGGGCAAGCACAAAATGGCCCCCAACATCTCGCCCGGCAAAACCTGGGAAGGCTGGGTGGGCGGTTTTCTGCTCACTCTGGCCGTGGGGTGGGCGCTGGGCTACCTATTGCCCGATATGCCGCTGGTCCACCGGCTGGCTGCGGCGGGCGTGGTGGCCATTTTTGCCCCCATTGGTGATCTGGCCGAATCCATGCTCAAGCGCAGCATGGGCGTGAAGGATTCGGGCAGCATTATGCCCGGCCACGGCGGCCTGCTCGACCGGTTCGATGCCTTCCTGCTGGTGCTGCCCATGCTGGCGCTGCTGCAGCTGCTGGCGGGGTAAGAGGAACATCTGCCATGGCGAGCGCAGCGCGGCAATCCGTCCTCTCTTTGTGATCAACCCAAAGGATTCGAAAAGCCTCGGTACTGCGCAGTGCCGAGGTTTTTTGCTGTTGAATAAATTGCGTTGTGGCAAAAGGGCGTTGGTCACGGGTAGAGAGGAAGGATTGCCGCGCTGCGCTCGCAATGACAGGCTGATTGCTGTGGGCTGCGGCTTAGCGAGAAAAGCCTGAGCCGTCTCACAATGAAAAACTTGCAGAAAACGCCGCAAACGTTTGCACCCAATTCACCTTTCATCCTGGCAAAACCAATACCTTTGCGGCCCTAAACCGTACGCACACTCCCACCCAACACTTTCCCACTAACCATATCCCGAATGGCAACCCATACCGTGTATAAAGAGCCGGCTCCGATAATGGACCGCGAAAATCCGCTCGAATCGATGATGTCGCGCTTCAACATTGCGGCGGACATTCTGGGGCTCGACGATGCAACGTACAACGTGCTCAAAGCACCGGATAAGCAAGTGATTGTGAATATTCCGGTGACGATGGACGACGGCAATATCCGGGTTTTTGAGGGCTACCGCGTTATTCACAACACAATTCTGGGGCCGAGCAAAGGCGGTATTCGTTACGACGTAAACGTGCACCTCGACGAGGTGAAGGCCCTCGCGGCCTGGATGACCTGGAAGTGCGCCGTGGTTGACATCCCGTACGGCGGAGCAAAAGGCGGCATCATCTGTGACCCCACCAAAATGAGCGCCGGCGAGATTGAGCGCATGACCCGCGGCTATACCCTGGCCCTGAAGGACATCTTCGGCCCCGACCGCGACATTCCGGCTCCCGATATGGGCACCGGTCCCCGCGAAATGGCCTGGCTGATGGACGAATTCTCCAAGACCAACGGCATGACCTCGCCGGCTGTGGTAACGGGCAAGCCCCTGGTAATGGGCGGCTCGCTGGGCCGCACCGAGGCCACCGGCCGCGGCGTAATGGTATCGGCCCTGGCCGCCCTCAAAAAGCTGGGCCTGAAGCCGACCGACGTATCGGCGGCCATCCAAGGCTTTGGCAACGTGGGTTCCTGGGCAGCGATTCTGCTACATGCTCAGGGCGTTAAAATCAAGGGCGTATCCGACATCTCGGGCGCTTACTGGAACGAGGCCGGCATCAACATCGACGAGGCAGTAGCTTACAAAAACGCTCACAACGGCCGCCTCGAAGGCTTCGAAGGCGCCACGCCGATGGACCCCAACGACCTGCTGATATCCGACGTGGACATGATTGTGCCCGCCGCGGTTGAGGACGTGATTACGGAGCACAACGCCCACAAAATCAAAGCCAAGCTGATTGTGGAAGGCGCCAACGGCCCCACCTCGGCCTCGGCCGACCCGATTATTAACGAGAAGGGCATCATGGTGGTGCCGGACATCCTCGCCAACTCTGGGGGCGTTACGGTGTCGTACTTCGAGTGGGTGCAGAACAAGCAGGGCTTCAAATGGAGCCTGGACATGGTGACCGAGCGCGCCGACCGCATCATGTCGGATGCGTTTGAGAAAGTGTACCAGACCAGCCAGAAATACAAGATTCCGATGCGCATCGCGGCCTACGTCGTGGCCATCGACAAAGTAGCCCAGACCTACAAGTTCCGCGGCGGCTTCTAAAAACATAACCCCAACCGTTGGCGCTGGTATTGCGTTAATCCGGTTGAAGGCAGCGTCCAGCCTATGCTGGGCGCCCTTAGCGAACATACGGCCCACTTTACCCGTTGCGGTAAGGTGGGCCGTTGTTTAGAAAGAGGGCTTTAACTTGCACCCCCGGCGGCCCGTTTCGCAATTCGCATGAAGATTCACAAAGAAGGAAGACGTATCCTATTCGTCACGCTGCTGGTTTTGCTGGCGCTCAACTTATTGGTATTTCAGTTTAATAAGGGTGCCGACTTGGTGAACCGGCTATTTGCCGGGGCCACGGTCATTGTCTTCTTGTTGATTCTGCAGTTTTTTCGGAGTCCGTTCCGCCACCTGTTCACCCACGAAGACCTGCTGCTGGCCCCCGCCGATGGCAAGGTGGTGGTGATTGAAAACGTGTTCGAGCCCGAGTATTTTGAGGATGAGCGCAAGCAAATCAGCATCTTCATGTCGCCCATCAACGTGCACGTGACGCGCAACCCGATTTCGGGCATCGTGAAATACTTCAAGTACCACCCCGGCAACTACCTAGTGGCCTGGCACCCCAAAAGCAGCTCGCAGAACGAGCGCACCACCGTGGTGGTAGAAAGCGACGCCGGCCCGCTGGTGCTGTTCCGCCAGATTGCGGGGGCCATGGCCCGCCGCATCGTGTGGTACGTGAACGAAGGCGACGAAGTGAGCCAGGGCGAGGAGTTTGGCTTTATCAAGTTCGGCTCCCGCGTCGACGTCTTTGTGCCGCTCGATACCGAAGTAAAAGTGGAATTGGGCCAGAAAGTAAAAGGCGGGGAAACCGTGATTTGCCAGCTCAAAGTGCAGTAAACTCTACGAGCCTGTTGAGCTAAAAAAGCCCGGCTGCATCGCTGCAGCCGGGCTTTTTGCGTAATGTTAGGCCTGATAAAAACTGGTGAAAAATTCGCCCTGGAGAAGCCCAGGATTCAGCCCAGCAGGTGCGGCACAAACTCGGAGAGGTTGGTAATCAAGCCCGCCTCGCGCCGAAAGCCAATGGCGCAGGCCTCGCCCGCCCAGAAAACGCCCGCCTGGTACAAGCGCCCTTGCGCATCGGTGGGCAACTCAGCCCACCGCTGATAAAGCGAAGGCTGGTGGGCAAACTCGCCCGGTACTTCCAGGCTGGCGGTGCCGTTGGGCTGGATTTCCGCCACGTTCTGGCCCTCGCGCCCATAAAAAGGCTTGCGCACGTGGTGCCCCGGCAGGGCAGCCAGGCTGGCTTCGAGCAGCAGCGGGTGGTGTGGAAATACGTCCCAGAGATGTGCCAGCAGGCCTTTGCTCTGGAAAAGCAGGCAGTAGGCCGGGTTGGCAATCACCACGTTGCGCGTGAGCTGTAGCTGCCTGAGGTCGGCGGTGAGCTCGGGTTCTTCTTCGGCCAGGATTTCCCACGGCACGAGTTTGAACAGAAAGTCGAACCGCTGCCACTGCGCCGGGGCAGTTTCGGCCCAGATACCGCGGTCTTCGCCCTGCACCGAAACCTTCATGTCGTCGATGGGGCAGATGTGCACGTCGGCAAAGCGGGCGGCGCGGGCAGCTTCGGCCAGCACGGCGCAGTTGGCTTCGTCTTCGGCGCTGCCCGGCAAGTACACGAGCAGGAGCGTGGCTTGCCGGTCGTTGCTGAGGGCGCGCCAGTGGCGGAACTGGTCTTCGAGGCACTCAAATAAGCCATTGGCCTGGCGGCCTTCGTCGGACTGGCCGGCCGCTACCAGGCTGGCCCACTGCACCACGGCCGTTTCGGGCAGGCTGGTGGCCGTGTCGGCATTGAACTCCAGCAGCTTGGGGCCGTCCGGCGTCATTGCCAGGTCGAACCGGCCGTAGAGGTGCCAGTGGCGCTCGTCGTGCCAGGAGTGGCGCACCACCTCCCACAAGTTGGCGGGGATGGCCAGCTTCTGCAGCAACGCATCCGGTATTGGGTCGGGAATGGCCTCCACCAGCATGTCGTAAAGCGTGTCGGCGGCCTGCAGTAGGGTTTCGGCTTCACTCTCGGAGAGCTGCACGGCTTCGCGCGCCACGTAGTTCTGGCAGGCTTCCTCAATGGCCCAGTCCCAGCCGAGGGCGCGCACGGCCGGCGAGACATCGCCAGTGAGCGGGAGGAGGTTAATTTTCATTTAACAGTTATCAATTAACATTTAAAACTCAACGACTCGCACATCAAAATGCATAATGCCAGGCGCTTGTCGCCCATAAAACGGTAATCAACAACTGTTAAATGTTAATTGATAACTGTTAAATGAATATCACCCGCCAAACCCCCGGAAGCCGCCGCGGCTACCGAAGCGGCTGCTGCGACCGGACGGCGCACTGCTGCGGAAGCTGGGCCGGGGCGAGCTGCGCAGGGTGGAGCGGCTTTCCTGAATGCCGGCGTTGGGGGAGGTGCGGCCGCCCGCAAAGCCCCGGCCGAAGAAGCCGCGGCCCTGGTCCTGGCGCTCGCGGGCCACGTTGGCACGCCAGGTCTGGTTGCGCTGCAGCAAGCCTGGGTTGGCGTAGTAGCCGGGGTTGGGCGTGAGGAAGCGGCCAGCCATGTAGCCGATGCCGCTCCACATCAGCACGTCCATCATACCATTGCCCTGGGCGCGGTTTTCGGGGTTTGCGCGGCTGTAGTCCTGCATTTGGCGCTGCAGGGCCTGGCCTTGCAGGGTATCAATTTTGCCGTCGAAGTGGTGTAGAATGGCGGCTACCTCTTCCTTGCCGGCGGGGCGCTCGGCGGTAATCTTCCACTCACCGGGCTGCACCTCAGTCATTTCGGTGATAACGCCTTCGCTGTAGCTCTGGCCGCCCCAGCTGGCTTCGGCGCCATTCTCATCCGCGCGGTTGTTGTCGCTGGAGCAAGCCGGTACGGTGAGGCCCAGGCTGCTGGCGGCGGCCATCAGCAAAACGTTGCGGCGCCAGTCGCCGAGGGGATGGAAATGCTTTTTCATGGAAGTACGCAGAAAAACAAGGTGCCTGAGACCGCAATGTTAGCTTAAAACCACTGGGCTGCCAGCTGCATGAGCTGCTCCAGCGCCGCCTGGTCGGCTTGGTCGAAGTCGTTGAGCTGGTCGCTGTCCACATCGAGCACGGCTACCACGCGGCCGTCTTTCAGAATGGGCACCACAATTTCCGATTTAGAATCGGAGCTGCAGGCAATGTGGCCGGGGAAGGCGTCTACGTCGGGCACCAGCATGGTTTGGGCCTGCGCCCAGCTGGCGCCGCACACGCCCTTGCCGTGTCGAATGCGGGTGCACGCAATCGGGCCCTGGAAGGGGCCCAGCACCAGCTCATCGCCTTTCACCAGGTAGAAGCCTACCCAGAAAAACCCGAAGGCCTGCCGCAGCGCCGCCGCGGTATTGGCCAGGTTGGCGGTCAGGTCCGGCTCGCCGGTGGTGAGGGCTTCGATTTGTGGCAGCAGCTGCTGGTATTGCTCGGCTTTGGTGAGCGTGGTGTCGAGGGTGAGGTTTTCAGCCATGAGGAAGGTAGCGCGAATAGGAAAAATCGCGCGGTTGAGGAGGTTGACAAAGGGTTATTCGCTGAGTTGGGCTGCGCATTACAGTTAATGCTTGCGCGGCCCTAGCTCGCATTATTTATCATTCACGTACCAGAACAGTTCATCGGGCCCAACGTTCTCGCGGCTGCGCAAATGGCCCAGCCCAACCCGGGGCGCCGCAATGCCCTGGCCGAGCTGCATCGGCGCCCGGAACACCCGAATCTCGTCCCAGAGCCCGGCGTTTATCAGTGCATTCAGAACCGTGGGCCCGCCTTCGACAAAGACGGATAGAATCTGGCGCTGATACAAGTCGGCCAGCACCTGGGGAATCAGGTCGTCGGCTTCGGATAGCGTGACCAGGTCGAGGTTGGTGGTGTGGCGGGGCTGCCGGTAGGTGTAGATAAGGGTGGGCTGCGAGCCGTCGAGCAGGTTGTGCGTGGGCGGCAAGCTCAGGTTTTTGTCGATAACGAGGCGCGTGGGCTGGGGGCCAGGCCAGTCGCGCACGTTCAGGCGGGGGTTGTCGTGCAGGGCCGTGCGCGTGCCCACCAAAATGGCCTGTTCCTCGGCCCGCCACTGGTGGGTGAGCAAGCCTGCCTGCGGGCTGCTGATTTGCACGGGCTGGAAATACCGCCCGGCCAGAAAGCCATCGGCAGTTTCGGCCCACTTCAGCACCAGGTAAGGGCGCTTCTGCTCGTGGAATTTGAAGAACCGGCGGTTGAGCCACCGGCCTTCCGGGGCCAGCAGCCCGGTTTCTACCCGCACGCCAGCGGCGCGCAACTTATCTATGCCGCGGCCGGCTACCAGCGGGAACGGGTCCTCGTTGCAGATAACCACCTCGGGCACGCCCTTGGCAATGAGCAAGTCGGCGCAGGGCGGCGTTTTGCCGTGGTGGGCGCAGGGCTCCAGGGTCACGTACACGCGGCTTTCGCGCAACAAGGCCTGGTCGGCTACCGCGGCCAGCGCGTTTACTTCGGCGTGGGGCCCGCCGTACTGCCGGTGCCAGCCCTCGCCAATGATGCGGCCCTGGTGCGTGGCCACGCAGCCCACTAGCGGGTTGGGCCGCGCGTAACCGGTGCCGAGGTGCGCCAAATCGAGGGCGCGGCGCATGAAAAGGGCGTCGTCTGGTTTCATGCCCGCGAAGGTAGGGAGAGGGGCGTAGCTTCGCCGAAGGCCTACATTTGTGCCGATGACCGTCCGCGAATTCACCACTGCCCTAGCCAACGCGCTGCAACCCACTTATCCCGAGCGCGAAGCCCAGGCCATTGCCACGCTGGTGGTGGAGTACCTGCTCGATATGGACTCGCTGCAGCGGATGATGGACGCCCAGGAAACCGTGCCGCCCGAAGCCCTGGCGGCGCTGCCGGCCCTGCAGGAGCGGCTGCTGGCTCACGAGCCGGTGCAGTACGTGCTGGGCCAGGCGTTTTTTGGCGAAATGACCCTGGAAGTAACCCCGGCCACGCTCATCCCGCGCCCCGAAACCGAAGAGCTGGTGCGGGTGATAACCCTGGAACAGCAGGGCCGCCCCGGCCTCCACGTACTCGACGTGGGCACCGGTTCGGGGTGCTTGGCCATTGCCCTGGCCGATGCCCTGCCCCAGGTCGATGTGCTGGCGGTGGATATTTCGGAAGCGGCCCTGGCCGTAGCGCGCCGCAACGCCGCCCGCTATGCCCCCACGGTGGTCTTTCAGCAAGTAGATATCTTACAAAGCCTGCCCGCCGGAGTGGCTCCGGGCACGCTGGATGTGCTGGTAAGCAATCCGCCCTATGTACGCGAAAGCGAGCGGCCCCTGATGCGGGATAACGTACTGGCCTGGGAGCCCGCCACCGCCCTGTTTGTGCCCGACGATGACCCGCTGCTCTTCTACCGCCGCCTGCGCGACCTGGGCCACGAGCTGCTGCGGCCCGGGGGTGGGTTGTACCTGGAAATCAACGAAGCCCTGGGCCCCGACACCGCGGCCCTGCTCATCGAGCACGGCTACGCGGACGTGCGCGTGCTGGCCGATATGTTCGGCAAGCCCCGAATTGTGCGCGGCACCCGCGCCTAATTTTCGTTAAACTCAGGAAGCAATGCCGGCCGTCAGGCAACGGATAGCGAGGCGCTGGGAAAGAAAAAAGCGGCTCAGCAGCTCAATTGCTCCGGAAAAAGCCCGAATCATGTCAGCTCAATTTTGCTGAGCAACACGTCTCATTTACGCACACAGCAGCATTAATGCTCCCTTGCCTACGCTATTTTGGGGGCAACGATTTCAAACAACCACCCCATTAATGGCGTTATTTGCGCAGCATACGTTGTTATTCTTTCAACTTTTTTAACTCACCAATCTATGAGTCAAGAGCAAGACCAGACGCGCGGCGCCAACGCCGGCGAAAACGGTACGGCCGTGACCGGAGCGGGCAGCTCGCAGGACGGCCGTTTGGCTGCCGGCGAAAACGCCAACACGCTGACCACCCGCCAGGGCCACCCCGTCTACGACAACCAGAACCTGCGCACCGTGGGCAACCGCGGCCCGGCCACCCTGGAGAACTACCAGTTCCTGGAGAAAATCAGCCACTTCGACCGCGAGCGGGTGCCCGAGCGGGTGGTGCACGCCCGCGGCGCGGGTGCCCACGGCATCTTCGAAGCCTACGGCAAAGTGGGCGACGAGGCCATTGACAAGTACACCCGCGCCAAGCTGTTCAACACGCCCGGCAAGGAAACCCCAGTGTTTGTGCGCTTCTCCACGGTGGGCCACGGCGGCCACTCGCCCGAAACCCTGCGCGACCCGCGCGGCTTCGCGGTAAAATTCTACACCGAAGACGGCAACTGGGACCTGGTGGGCAACAACCTGAAGGTGTTCTTCATCCGCGACGCCCTCAAGTTCCCGGACCTGATTCACTCGCAGAAGCCCGACCCGGTAACCAACCGCCAGAGCGGCGAACGGATTTTCGACTTTATCTGCAACACGCCCGAGGCCATGCACATGGTGTCGTTCCTGTTCTCGCCCTGGGGCATTCCGGCCAACTACCGCCAGATGCAAGGCTCCGGCGTGAACACCTATAAGTGGGTGAACAAAGAAGGCGTGGGCGTGCTGGTGAAGTACCACTGGGAGCCCCTGCAAGGCATCAAGAACCTCACGCAGCCCGAAGCCGAAGCCATTCAGGCCAAGAACTTCAACCACGCCACCCAGGATTTGTACGAGGCCATCAAGGCCGGCAACTTCCCGCAGTGGGAGCTTCGCGTGCAGATTATGAGCGACGACGAGCACCCGGAGCTGGACTTCGACCCGCTGGATGACACCAAAATCTGGCCCGAAGACCAGTTCCCACACCTGCCCGTGGGCAAGATGACGCTGAACAAAAACCCCGAAAACTACTTCGCCGAAGTAGAGCAGGCCGCGTTCGGTACCGGCGTCCTGGTCGACGGCCTCGACTTCTCGGATGATAAGATGCTGCAGGGCCGCACCTTCTCGTACTCTGACACCCAACGCTACCGCGTGGGCACCAACTACTTGCAGCTGCCCATCAACGCGCCCAAAAAGCACGTGGCCACCAACCAGCGCGATGGCCAGATGGCCTACCACGTAGACTCGGCCCCCGGCCAGAACCTGCACGTGAACTACGAGCCCAGCAGCCTGCAGGGCCTGAAAGAGTCGCCCCGCGCCGGTGCCGAGCACATGCCGGCGTACGAAGGCCGCCTGGTGCGCCAGGCCATCGACCGCACCAACAACTTCAAGCAAGCCGGTGAGCGCTACCGCCTGCACGAAGAATGGGAGCGCAACGACCTCATCAACAACATGACCGGCGCCCTCGCCGACGCCGCCCAGGTCATCCAGGACAAGATGATTGACCTCTGCAGCCAGTGCGACGCCGATTGGGGCCGTCGCCTGGCCGAGGGCCTGCAAAACGCCCGCAACGGTAACGCCGGCGCCACGCAAGCCAACGAAAGCAAAGCCTCGGCCGCCGTGCATGAAGCCGAAGCCATTGCACACGACGCCAAGCCGTATTAATCCGACTAAGCAATCAATAAAAAAGGGCTCCCGATTGGGAGCCCTTTTTTATTGCCTTTCGACCGTCATGCTGAGCGCAGCCGAAGCATGACGGTCGCTTCGTTGAGCTAGCTCAATTACTGCTGCACGCGAGATGCTTCGGCTGCGCTCAGCATGACGGGCTTTAGGGTTGTTTTCTAATCCTACAGGTTCTGCAGCACGAAATTTGTCATCTGGCGGTAGAGGTGCAGGCGCGTGTTGCCGCCGGCGATGCCGTGGTTGCGGTTGGGGTAATACAGCGTCTGGTAGTCCTTGTTGGCCTTGATGAGGGCGTCGACGAAGGCGATGGAATTCTGGAAGTGCACGTTGTCGTCGCCGGTGCCGTGCACGAGCAGGAACTTGCCTTTCAGGTTCTGGGCAAACTGCACGGGCGAGTTCTCGTCGTAGCCCGCGGGATTTTCCTGGGGCGTTTTGAGGTAGCGCTCGGTGTACACCGTGTCGTAGTAGCGCCAGTTGGTGACGGGCGCCACGGCGATGCCCATCTTGAACAGGTCAGCGTTTTTGGTCATGGCCAGCGAGGTCATGTAGCCGCCGTAGCTCCAGCCCCAGATGCCGATGCGCGACTTATCCACGTAGGGCAGAGTGGCCAGGTACTTGGCGCCTTCGCCCTGGTCGATGGTTTCGAGCTTGCCCAAGTTGGCGTAGGTGGATTTGCGGAAGGCCGAGCCACGGCCCGAGGTGCCGCGGTTTTCTACCGAAACCACGATGTAGCCTTTTTCGGCCAGCATTTGGTGCCAGAGGTAGTTGGTAAAAGCCGTGCCGCCGCCTGCATTGTCAAGCACGGTTTGGGTGCTGCCGCTGCCAAAGCTGGGGCCGCCGTACACGTGCATCAGCACGGGATATTTCTTGTTGGGGTCGAAGTTGCTGGGCTTAATCATCCAAGCGTTTAGCTCCACGCCTTCCGATGTTTTGAATGTCAGGAACTCCAGCTTGCCCAGGTCGTACTGGCTCAACGTCTCGCGCAGTTTGGCGTTGCCTTCCAGCGTCTTCACTACCTTGCCGGTGCTGCCTTCCCGCAGGCTGGTCACGGCCGGCACGCCGGCCGACGAGTGGATGTTGAGGAAGTACTTGGTGTCGGGGCTCATGTTCACCACGTCGGTGCCGTTGCCGGCGTCGCTGATGCGCTTTTTGCCCGAGCCTTTGAGGTTGATGCGGTAGAGGTGGCGCTGCAGCGCCGAGCCCTCGGTGCTGGTGTAGTACACGTAGCCGGTCTTGGGGTCGAAGCCGTTAATCTGGCTGATTTCCCAGGGGCCCTTGGTGAGTTGGCGCACCTGCTTGCCGTTCATGTCGTGCAGGTAGAGGTGCTGGTAGCCGTCCTTTTCGCTGGTGAACACAAACTGCTTGCCGCCAGCCAGGTAGCGCAAATCGTCGTTGATTTCGACGTAGGCGGGGTTGGTGTCGGTCAGTACCACGCGGGTTGAGCCGGTGGTGGCGTTGGCGTGCAGGATTTCGAGCTTGTTCTGCAGACGGTTCAGGCGCTGGATGCTGAGGGTGTTGGGCGCCGTGGTCCACATCACACGTGGGATGTATTGGTTGGGCTCGGGGCCCACGTCCATTTTCACGGTGCGGGCGCTGGCCACGTCGTAGGTCGATACACTCACCACCGAGTTTTTCTCGCCAGCTTTGGGGTATTTGAAGCGGTATTCCTTGGGGTAGAGGCTGCCCCATTCCTGCATGTCGTACTCCGGTACCTGGCTTTCATCGAAGGTGTAAAACGCAATTTGCTTGCTGTCGGGCGACCAGAAGAAGCCTTGGGCAAAGCCGAATTCTTCTTCGTACACCCAATCAGCTGAGCCGTTGATGAGGTTGTTTTTCACGCCGTTGGTGGTCACGGCGGTTTCCTTCATGGTGGCCAGGTCCGTCACAAACACGTTGTTGTCGCGGGTGAAGGCCACGCGCTGGCCATCGGGCGAGAACGTGGCGTAGCCCTGCTTGCCGCCAGCGCTCAGCGGGGTCAGTTTCTTGGTGCCGCGGTCAAACACGTAGTAGCTGGCCCGGGCGCTGTGGCGGTAAATGGGCTCGGTGCCGGTGGTGAAGAGAATCTTCTGCTCGTTGGCGTTAAAAGAGTAGCCATCTACCTCGAGGGGCTTGGTCGCCCCGGGGAGTTGCAGGTCGGTGGCGGCTACCAGCGTTTGCAGGGCCTTGCCGGTGGTCACTTCGTGCTGCACGAGGCTGCCGCCTTCCAGCGCCGAGTAGTACCGGCCGTCGTTCATCCAATTGAAGCCCGGCACACTGGCCGAGCGAAACGTGGGCTTGGCCCAAATGTCTTCCAGGGTCAGCGGCAGCTTTTGCTGGGCGTAAATCGGGGAGGAAGTGAGGCCCGGTAGCAACGCCGGGCCGTTGGCGGCCAGCAAGGCGGCCAGCGCAAAAAAACGAAAACGCATAAAAGGGAAAAGCGTGAGCGAAATAAGGGAGGGAACTGAACGTTAAAGATAATACCCGCTGGCAGCAAGGTCGCAGGCCGGGTGGCTCCCGTTACCTTTGCCCTATGCGTTTTCGCCTCCTGTTGCTTTTCCTGCCCGTGCTCCTGGGTGCCTGCTCTAAAACGGCGACCCCCGTTCAGCTTGACTTCATCGGCAATACCACTCTCACGTCGGGCAACAAGGTGGTGAACCCCACCGATACGCTCACCACCCGGGCCTACGCCGTGGGCAACGATAACCGGCTCAAGCGCCTGCGCATCACCGTCACCTACAAGCCAGGCCCCGAGCCCATCCTCTACCCGGTGCCCATCTCTGGCTACGACCCCAAAACCGGGCCGCCCGAGAAGGAAATCGTGTACCTCGACTCGCTCCTAAACCCCATCGTGGGCTCAAACAACGATTCGCCCAAAGGCGGGGAGTTTCTATTCGAGAACCGGTTCTCGGCGCGCTCGACTTCGGGCACCGAACTCTGGCAATACACCGCTACGGATGCTGCGGGCGAGACGGCTTCGCGGGCCTACCGACTCACGGTGCGCAAAGCAGATTCTGCGGCCGTGTACCATAGCTACACCACCGTGCTGCGGCCCGTGCCCCGCACCGACACCACCCGCGCCGCCCGGAGTACCCGAGCCCGCGCCCGCGTGTTCCTTAACTTACGCTTTGGCCTGCTGCTGCCCAAATACGCCCTTCTGAACCAGGAAAACTCCCTGCAAAGCAATCAGCCGCTCGTCGACCTGATAGCCCTGTCCAGTGACGGCACCACCGTCAGCTTCAGCGCCCCGGCCGATACCCGGGCCCTGGTACTCAACGCCGCGAGATGGCCGGTAGCCAACCGCCGCGCCACCGAGCTGCGCGCCACCAGGTTAACCCTTGCTGAATTCAGCACCGCCACGACAGCCGCAGCTTTCAACGCTGCCTTTACCAACGGCACGGCTTTTCCCGACCCCCTGACCACGGGCACGTTGACCAAAAACCAGGTGATTGCCTTCCGCATCGCCGAAGGCACGGCCACTCACACCGGCCTGCTGCTGGTTTCCGATGTGGTGCTGGGCACCGCGCCCGCGTTATCATGCTCGGTGAGGGTTCGGAAATAGCCATTTAAAGCCGTTTCGGAGTGGCTGGGCAGTAGCGCGGACTTTCAGTCCGCGAGTCCGTGCCAGCTAATGCCTCGCGGACTAAAAGTCCGCGCTACTGTCCTACACGCACGCCGAAACCGCACTTGTACGCACAAAAAAGGCGTCCCCGATAAGGAGGACGCCTTTTTGCGTAGCATCGTGGGTAAGTGGCTAGAAGGTGATGCCCGCCGTGAGGCTGGTGGTAAAGCGGTTGTTGTCGACCTTCACCACCGGCTGCAGGCCATTGCCCAAGGTGTATGGCGTGTAGAGCTGGTTGAAGGAGGTGTATACTGCGGCGGCGTCGAGGAAGAAGTTGCCCTGGCGCAAACCCAGGCCGCCGGTAAAGAAGTTCTGGGCGCGCTCGCCTTTGCTATCGGACTTATAGGGGTCGCCGTAGCGGGCATAGCCCAGCCGCACCCGAAACACGTCGAAGCGGCCCTCGGCTCCCAGGCGCACGTTGACGGCATCTTTATAGCGGGCCTGGATGTCGCTGTTTTCGGCGCTAAACGACCGGGTATCGCCGTTGGGGTCCTGCGAGTCGTTGTGCAGGCGGGCCTGGCCGTAACCCACGTATTCTACGTCACCGGTCACGAAGCCGTGCTTGCTTAGGGTATAGGCCACCCCACCATTGGCCCGAAATGGCGTGGTAAGCGTGTAGGAATAAGGAGGGTATAGCCCTTCGACTGAAGTTGTTCCGATGGGCCCGGCCGGCAGAGAGGGCGATACGATGTCGGTGCCCTGGGCGCTGAACGTGGTGGTAATGCTGGAGTTGTAGGTGTCGGAAAGCCGCATAAATGTGGGCGTCTGAATGGAGGCGCCCACCCGCAGGGCATCAGTGGCCCGGTAAATGGCCCCGAGGCGCGCATTCAGCCCCGAGCCGGTGGTCTTCAGCTGGTCGTACAGGGTGTAGTTCGCGAGGTGGGTAGTAGGGTCGGTTTCGGTCTCGGTGAATTCCCGCACCCGGGTAAAGTTGGAAGTAACAATGCCGATGCCGATGCCCAGGTACAGCCGGTCGCGGTAGCTGGCGCCGTAGCCCAGGTCAAACTGCGACATCGAGCCCTTGGACGAAATGAATTCTGACTGCCCAATGGGGCCGCGGCGCACCCGCGAGCCAACCGAGTCCTGGCCCGTGGCGCCGGGCCGGCGGGTTTTGAAAATGCTGGTCAGGTACGCGCCGTAGGCCAGGCCATCTTCCGTGGTGTAGTCGCCGGATTTGCCCTGGGCCCGCAGGTCGTCGAAGTAGCCCTGGCTGCCCAGGCCGCGCAGCGAGGCCAGGTACGACTGGTTGTCGCCCGAGACGATGCGGCCATTCACGGTCCGGTCGGTGAGCTGGCCCGTGTAGCGGGAAGCCGTATTGAAATCGGCCAGCCGGGTAAAGCCAATGCCGAAAGAGCCGGCCCGCCAGTTGGTGCTTTCGTCGCTGTCGGGGCGCCGGGTGGTGAACACCAGGCCGCCGCTGGCCACGTGCAGGCTGTTTTTGTCCTCGCTTTGCGCGCCCAGGGTGTTGCCTTCGATGCGGGCTTCGCTGCGCCCCACACCGATGCCCGGGGTGAAATGCACTTCCGACTTCTGGTACATGCCCAGGCCAGCCGGGTTACTGGTGAGGTTGCCGAAATCGGCCCCCAGGGCGACGTTGGCCCCGCCGATGCCCAGCGTGCGGGCCGGCCCGCCAAACTGCAGGCGGGAATAGCGCAGCGCATCGGTCGCGCCTTGGGCAAAAGCGTGGCTGGCCTGCCCGACTACGAGGGCCAGGCTAAGCCAAATTATCCGTTTTTTCATGGGGTGGGGTAGGAAGAGAAGGAGCCGGCCGTTGGGCCGGCTCACTTGGGAGATATGCAGGAAGGGACGCAATCAGCGCTTAGTCGGGCCGGCTGCGGCTATGGCCACCGCCGCTGTTGTTGGACGGCGCGGAGTACGAGGGCTCGCTGGAGCGCTGCGGCTGCTCGTACGACTGCTGCCGCTGGGGCTGCGGTTGCTCATAAGCGCGCTGCTGTTGCTGCTGGGGCTGCTCGTAGGAGCGTTGCGGCTGCTGCGGCTGTTCGTAAGCGCGCTGGCGGGAAGGCTGCTCGGTGGCCTGGCTCCCACTGTTGCTCGGCTCCGTTAGGATGTTCTGGAAGAAGCCACCCCGGCGGCGCTGGCCTTCCTGGGGCTGGGCCCGGTCGTTGCCCTGGGGCGCGGCCTCATCGTTGCGCCACCGGCCGCGGCTGTTGTCGCGCGTTACCTGGCCGCCCTCGGTGGGCTGGCTCATGTCGCGGTACGAGGGCTGCTCGGTGCGTTCCGGCCGGCGGGGTTCGTTATAGGCGTTGCGGCCGGGCGTCGACTCAGTAGGCTGAGGGGCCGCAGTTTCCTGCGTACGTACCCGGCCTTCGTTGGGCGCCGAGGTGTAAGGCTGGGTCGTTGGGTTGGGCATGGCCACGCGGTCATCGTTCCGCACGCGGCCGTTGCCAGTACCGGTTGTGCCAGCGCCGCCCGGGTTGCTCACGTTGCCACCCGACGAGTAACGGTCGTCGGAGGAACGGTCGGTGCGGTGGCCGGAGGTATGGGGACGAGCGTTGTCGCCACCCGAATACCGGTTCCCGTAGCTGTAGTTGTTGCCGCCGTAATAGCTGCTACCGTAGTAGTTGTTGCCATAGTAAGCGCCCCGGCCGTAGTAGCCGCCGTAGAAGGGGCTGCTGTAGTAGAACGGGTCGTAGAACCCACCGCCGTAGCCGTAGGCATAGGGCCGGGCATAGCCGTAGTAGGCGCTGCTGTAGCCATAGGGCCGCCCAAAGCCAAGGCTGATGCTAAGGCTCGAGCCGTATCCGTAGCCAAAGGGGCTGTAGATGGGGCTATAAAACGGGTCGCAGTATGCGTAGGGAGAAAAGCCGCAAGCGCCGGCTCCCCAGCCATAGCCGTAGCCGCCGGAGTAGCTCAGGCTGGTGTAGGGGCTGTAGGGAGTGTAGTACGTCACGCCGGGGCCGTAGCCCGGCACGCCGCGCATGTAGGTATAGGTGTTGTCGTAGTACTGATCCGAGCCGCTGTTTTGGCGCGCCGATGGCTGGTTGGTGTTGCCGTGGTAGTCGGGGTTGGCGGCTTCGTTGGTGCTGGCCGGCGCCGTAGCCGTGCTCACCACCGCCGTGGTATGGTCTTTAGAAGAATAATAGACCCCATCGTCTTCCGACGAAGCGAGGCCCGCAGTGCTCGCACAGCCACCCAACGCGAGCAAGGCCAAAGCGGGCAAAAAAGCGGTGAGCAGGTTTTTCATGGCTGAAAACTAAAAAGTGGGGAGGCTTACGGTAAAGTAACGACGCAAACGGAGGAAGCTGAATGAAGGAACAGTACTCCGCAATAGATTAACAAGCAGCCCGCACGAAGAAAGTTGCCACTGCCCACCTAGTGCGGGCAATCCAGCAAATAGACTCAATGCTATGTCCGCGCATTAGTAACGTAATTTGACCCCGAAACGGTGCCACTTGGTGGAGTCAAATCTTGTACCAGAAATCAGGACTATTTCAATTAATTCTAAGATGCCTCCCATGAGCAAAAAGTTGCCCACCCGTCAAGAAGATTATTCGCTTTGGTACAATGAGTTAGTGAAGCGTGCCGGGCTCGCCGAAAACTCGGCCGTGCGGGGCTGCATGGTTATCAAGCCCTACGGCTACGCCATCTGGGAAAAAATGCAGCGCCAGCTCGACGATATGTTCAAGCGCACTGGCCACGAAAATGCCTATTTCCCCATTTTCATCCCAAAAAGCCTGTTCGAGGCCGAGGAGAAAAACGCCGAGGGCTTTGCCAAGGAATGCGCCGTGGTAACGCACTACCGCCTCCAGACCGACCCCGACCACCCCGGCAAGCTGCGCGTGGACCCGGCCGCCAAGCTGGAGGAAGAGCTGGTGGTGCGCCCCACCTCTGAGGCCATCATCTGGAGCACCTACAAAAACTGGGTGCAGAGCTACCGTGACCTGCCGCTGCTCATCAACCAGTGGGCCAACGTGGTGCGCTGGGAAATGCGGACCCGCCTGTTTTTGCGCACCGCCGAATTCCTGTGGCAGGAAGGCCACACGGCCCACGCCACCGCCGAAGAAGCTGTGGCCGAAACCCGCCAGATGCTCGACGTGTACGCCGAGTTTGCCGAGGAGCACATGGCCCTACCCATTATCAAGGGCGTAAAAACCCCCAACGAGCGGTTTGCCGGCGCCGAGGATACCTATTGCATCGAGGCACTGATGCAGGACGGCAAAGCCCTGCAGGCCGGCACCAGCCACTTCCTGGGTCAGAACTTCGCCAAGGCGTTTGACGTGACCTATGCCACCAAAGAAGGCGGCCTGGAGCACGTGTGGGGCACCAGCTGGGGCGTGAGCACCCGCCTAATGGGCGCCCTCGTAATGGCCCACTCCGACGACGAAGGCCTGGTGCTGCCTCCCAAGCTGGCCCCGATTCAGGTGGTCATCGTGCCCATTTACAAGACCGGCGAGCTCGACGCACTGCTTGAGCGCATCCGGCCCATCCAGCAGGGCCTCATCGCGCGCGGCATTGCCGTGAAAGTGGACAGCCGCGACACCGAGCGCCCCGGCTTCAAGTTTGCCGAGTGGGAGATGAAGGGCGTGCCCGTGCGCCTGGCCATTGGCGCCCGCGACCTCGACAATGGCACCGTGGAGGTAGCCCGCCGCGACACCAAGGAGAAAATGAGCCTGCCCCTGGCCGACATCGTGGCCAGCGTCGACCAGCTGCTCAACGACATTCAGCTCAATATTTACGCCAAGGCCAAGAAATTCCGCGAAACCCACACCACCCGCGTGGATAGCTACGACGAGTTTAAGCGCGTGCTCGACAATGAGGCGGGCTTCGTGCTGGCGCACTACGACGGAACTTCCGAAACGGAAGAGCGCATCAAGGACGAAACCAAAGCCACCGTGCGCTGCCTGGCCCTGAACGAGCCCGACGAAGACGGCATTTGCATGGTGACCGGCAAGCCAAGTACGCGCCGCGCCTACTTCGCCCGCGCTTATTAGGAATTGGTTTAAAAGCCAATTTGAGAGAACGTCATGCTGAGCTGGCCGAAGCATCTCTACGGCACAACTAATCAAGAATTAGGATTGTGGTAGAGATGCTTCGGCCAGCTCAGCATGACGTTTTTTTGTTTGATATTAACGTAATTAGGTTAAATATTTCCTGACTTCCCATGCCTTGGCTCACTATTGCGATGCTGCTGTTGTTCGGCCTGCTGTTTGTGGCGGCTGAGGTCATTTTTATTCCCGGCACTACGGTAGTGGGAGTGGTGGGCTTTGTGCTGCTTGTGATAGGGGTCTGGATGGGGTACCGTGACCTGGGCACGCCCGTTGGCCACTACGCGCTGGCCGGTGTGGTGGTACTGGCCGGGCTGATAGTGTACGTGGGGCTGCGGCCCAAAAACCTCGCGCGTGTGGCCCTCACCAGCGTGAATACCGCGGCGGTGAAGGATGTGCGGTGGCCCGACGTAGCGCCCGGCACGGTGGGCCGTACCCTTTCGGCGCTGCGGCCGTCGGGCACGGCACTGTTTGGGGCCGAGCGGCGCGAAGTGGTGACGCGGGGCGAATTTGTGGCCACCGGCAGCCAGGTGCGCGTGTTGGGAATTGAGCACAACCGCATTATAGTAGCAGCTGCATAGTTGGGTGTAAAATTCTGCGCTACCTTACGGCATGAATTTCCCCTTATTTCCATTGGCGGTAGCAGCCGTTGTGCTGCTCGTGTTCCTGTACTTTTTCCCCATCAGCCTGTGGGTCACGGCTATTTTTTCGGGGGTGCGGGTGAGCTTGTTTCAGCTGGCTTTCATGCGGGTTCGGAAGGTGCCGCCTTCGCTCATCGTCAATTCGCTAATTACGTCTACCAAGGCCGGCTTGCAGCTGACCGCCAACGACCTGGAGACGCACTTCCTGGCCGGGGGCAACGTGCCCAGCGTCATCAAGGCCCTGATTTCGGCCGATAAGGCCAATATTCCGCTTTCCTTCAAACAGGCCACCGCCATCGACCTGGCGGGGCGCAACGTGTTTGAGGCCGTGACCACCAGCGTGAACCCGAAGGTGATTAACACGCCCAACGTGGCGGCGGTGTCGCAGGATGGCATTCAGCTCATTGTTATTGCCCGGGTTACGGTGCGCGCCAATATTGCCCAACTGGTGGGCGGTGCCGGCGAAGAAACCATTCTGGCGCGGGTAGGCGAGGGCATTGTGACCAGCATCGGTTCGTCGAAATCGCACAAGGAGGTGCTGGAAAACCCGGACAAGATTTCCAAGCTGGTGCTCTCCAAAGGCCTGGATGCGGGCACGGCGTTCGAAATCCTCTCTATCGACATCGCCGACGTAGACATTGGAGAAAACATCGGGGCCAAACTTCAAATTGACCAGGCAGCAGCCGACCTGCGCGTAGCTGAGGCCCGCGCAGAAGAGCGCCGCGCCATGGCCGTGGCCGTGGAGCAGGAAAACCGCGCCAAAACTCAGGAAGCCAAGTCCCGCGTGGTAGAAGCCGAGGCCGAGATTCCCAAAGCCATTGCCGAGGCTTTCCGCAGCGGAAACCTGGGCGTGATGGACTACTACAAAATGCGCAACGTGCAGGCCGATACCGAAATGCGCGATTCCATTGCGAACCCCGGCGGTAGCGGCAGCGGCAGCATCAAGCCGGGCAGGGAAGAAGGGCGACAGAGCTAACGTCCCGTTTGTCATTGCGAGGAGGCACGACGAAGCAATCCGTCCTCTCCCTGCGACCAGCCCCTGAGTTGTGACAAGCCCAAATAAAAAAGCCCCGGCTCTGAGCAGAGCCGGGGCTTTTCACATTAGGAGGCTAGTCGCTGAGACCAGGACAGATTGCTTCGCTACGCTCGCAATGACAGACAGTAAGCTAAGCGCAGGGCTTACTTCTTCGTGATGGTAAACTCTACGCGGCGGTTCTTGGCCCGGGTTTCCTCTTGGTCGTTGCTGGCAATGGGCTTGGTGCCGCCGTAGCCCTCGGTGGTGATGCGGCCGCCGTTGATGCCGTGGCTGCTGAGGTATTTCTTCACCTCGTTCACCCGGTCTTGGCTCAATTTCAGGTTAAGGGCAGGGTCGCCTTGGTTGTCGGTGTGGCCCGAGATTTTGATTTCCACCGTGGGGTAATCTTTCATAATCCGGATGAGGCGCGCGAGCTCGGGGTAGGAGCTGGTGTTCAGGTAGTACTTACTCTGCTGGAAGAAGATGTTGTTCAGCTTCACCGTCTGGCCCACGTTGAAGGGCACAAGGAACAAGTCTTCCTTCTGCTCCGAGTATTTGTCCTTGGCCGTTACATCGAGGTTGGCGTTTTCGGCGAGGTAGCCTTTGGCTTCGGCGCGCATGCCATACTGCACGCCGCTGGGCAGCACAATGGTGTAGGAACCGTCGACGGGGTCGGTTTCGGTGACCCCGATTTCTTCACCCGTGAGCAGGTTTTCGTAGTGAATGATGGCACGCACGGGCTTCTTGGTATTCACGTCGAGCACGCGGCCCGTTACCAGCGTCACCACTTCGGGCTGGAAGGCGGGCGCCAGCGAAATGCGGAATATGTCCTTGGAGTTGTCGATGCCATTGCGCGAGGACACGAGGTAGGCATCCTGGCCGGCGGCCGAAATGGTGTAGTAAGCGTCGAAGTCTGGCGAGTTCACCACCGGGCCCAGGTTGCGGGGCGGGCTCCAGTTGGTCCAGGTATCGTCGAGGCGCTTGGTGTAGAAGATGTCCGATTTGCCGTAGCCGCCCCTGCCTTCGCTGGCGAAGTACAGGGTCTTTTCGTCGGCGGCCAGGAAGGGGGCAAAGTCCGACTTGTCGGTGTTCACGTTCGGGCCCAGATTCTTGGGCTTGGTCCAGGCATTGGGGGCATCGGGCACGGGAAAGCTCACGAAGATGTCCTGGCCGCCTTTGCCGTCGGGGCGGTCCACGGCCATCAGCAGGGCCTTGCCCGAGGTGGCCAGAAAGAAATCGACGTGCTCCTTGTCGTTGTTGATAAAGTCTTTGATGTCCTGCGGGATGGGCTGCGTCCAGCCCATGCGGGTGCGCTTGCTGAGGCTGCAGCCCAAGGGGTCGAGGGTGCCGTCGCGGTTATAGATGTTGATGAGAATGGCGCTCTGGCCATTGGCCGACACCGAGGCCAGGCCGTTGGGGTCGTCGGGGGTGTTCACGGGGCTGCCCAGGTTTTTGGCCTGGTTCCAGGTTTTGTTTTTGCCGCTGGCCAGGCTGGAGTACCACACGTCTTGCGGGTCGCGGCTGCCGCCCACGTTGCCGGGGTGGCTCTGGCGGGCGAAGTACAGCGTGCGGCCGTCGGGCGAGATAACGGGGTGCGTGTCCACGTAGCGCGTGTTCACGTTCGGGCCCAGATTCACCAGCGACGAGTCGAACTGCGTGGAAAGCACCGCGTCGGGGCCTTTGGGCGCATCAAAGGCCTTTTTTACCATGGTGGAGGCCACGTCGGCGATGCCGATGGCGTCAATCTGGTTCACGCCTTCCACCTTGCCGGTGTTCATGCGCACCACCACGCCCAGCGTGCGGTATTCGGCCGCGGGGAAGCGCACTTCCAGGGTGCGGAAGGGCTCGGGCAGCGGGCCGGGGTTGTCGTTGGAGTACACCTCGTGGTGCCCGCCTTTGGTATCAACCAGCTCAATTTTGGTGATGGATCCAGGGTTGAAGTTCTCAACCACCGTCACCTGCTGGGCGGCTATCGAGCGGGCAAAGCGAACCTCGATGAACTCATTCGGCCCTTCTTTTTTCGGAATCCAGGCGTCGTTGCTGATTTGGCCCAGTGGCAGGGCATTGGGCGTGCTCAGTACCTGAGCCGGCGAGAAGGGCTCCTTGCCTTCCGATTTCTGCGACGACACCGCCACCAGGCGGGCCGCCCACAGTACGTGTTGCGCCTGAGCGGTGGGGGCGGCCAGGAGCAACAGCGCTACCGGCCCAAGGGCCAATAGGCGCGACACAAAGGAATTAATCATAGAAGGAATAGCAGAAAAAGTAAAACTCCAGGGGCATGGCTGGCCAGAGTATCAGCGTAGTAGCAGGCCCAGGCGGCTTTATTTACAGCTAACCTAATGAAAAACTAGTTCCCGGGCCACATCGCGCCGTGCATTGCCGTCCCGTTGCAGCTTCTCGCAGCAGTTTGATAGGGCTGGTTTGGAGGGGATAATTAGGTGGTTTTCGGCGCGTTTGGGCCGTGGCGGGCCAGGCGCTGCTCTTGGGATAGGCGCGCTGGCCAAGTGGGAATTTAGCTAGATGCGCTTAGAGCTTGAGCCGCTCGCAGGTACTGGTGGGAAGGGACACGTTGCCAGCCGGTGCATTACCACCCGGGCACCGACCATAAAAGCCAGTTGGGCAAGCGGTGGGCAATAAGGGAGCATTCTTACGGAAGCGGAATCTCGTCAGGCGGGCACTTCCATCGGCAGCACGCGCAGCAGCTCTTCCAGCGCCAGCGCCAGCTGGCCGGCTGCGCTTTGGCGTTCGGCATCGGAGCTGGTGGCGGCCTCCAGGCATTGGAGCCAGGGCGCCAGGCCGGCGGCCCCGAGCAGCTGCAGCGAGGGCCGCAGCTTGTGGGCCACGGCGGCCGCGGTGGGCCAGTTGCCTGCGGCCTGGGCGGCGCGCAGGTCGGCTACGCTGCCGGGCGTGTTGGTGCGGAAGGACGTCAGGATGCGGTTCATGAAGGCCGTGTTACCGCGGGCCGTTTGGTGAAGCAGGGCCAGGTCGAAGGGTGGTTTCTCCTCGGGTGGCGCGGCGGCCGGACTGGCGTCTGGCGTCGCGGCGGGTTCGCTCGGCGGCGCGGGTGCCTCCGTCGAAGGGGCATCGGGGCGGGAATTCGGGCGCGGTAATTCCACCAAAGGCCCGTTGGCGCCCGAAATCAGGGAGGCCAGCTTGCTGAGCAGCTCGGCTTCGTCGAACGGCTTGGACAGGGTGTCGTTCATGCCCGCGGCGGCGTACTTTTCCGCATCGGCCCGGAAGGCGTTGGCCGTGAGGGCGAGGATGGGCGTGGCGGCCCGCGCGGCATCGGGGTAGGCGCGGATGTGGGCCGTGGCTTCCAGACCGTTCATGCCCGGCATCTGGATGTCCATGAGGATGACGTCGTAGCGGCTCTGCTCGAATAGCACCAGGGCTTCGACGCCGCTGGCGGCTTCGTCGACGATTACGCCGTGGCTTTCCAGCAGCAGTTGGGCTACTTCGCGGTTCACGGGGTTGTCTTCTACCAGCAGCACGCGGCGGCCGCGCACGGCCGCTTCCTGCACCGGCACAATGGGAGCCATGGCCGTACGGCGGGCCTCGGCGCTGGCTTTGGGCAGGGTCGTAATGAACGAAAACGAGCTGCCTTGCCCGTACTGGCTTTGCACCGTGAGCCGGCCCCCCATCTGGGCCACCAGCGCCCGGCTGATGCTCAGGCCCAGGCCGGTGCCCCCAAACTGCCGGGTGGTGTCGGCGTAGGCCTGGGTAAACTCCTGGAAAATGCTCTCCAACTTGTCGGGCGCAATGCCAATGCCGCTGTCCGTCACCCGGAACTCGGTGGTAAGGGTGTCCTCGGTTTCGCTCACAAAGTACCCGCCCACCGACACCGTGCCGCCCGACGGCGTAAACTTGATGGCGTTCGATAGCAGGTTAATCAGAATCTGGTTGAGCCGGTACGAATCGCCCACCACCCACGGCAGGGGGCAGGAGTCGCGCAGCAGCGTGCCCACCACCCGGATGCCCTTTTCCTGCGCCTGTATCACCAGCGGCTCGGCCGCCTTGCCCATCGAATCGCAGAGGTTGAAGGCCGACTGTTCCAAATCCAGCTTGCCGGAGGTGATTTTGGCCATGTCGAGCACGTCGTTTACCACATTGAGCAGGTGGCGCCCCGAATGCTGAATGATGGCGGTGTAGTTGCGCTGCTGCTCGTTGAGGCCGGTCTTGACCAGCAGGTTGGTCATGCCCAGCACGCCATTTAGCGGCGTGCGGATTTCGTGGCTCATGTTGGCCAGGAAATTCTCGCGGGACGTGGCCGCCGCTTCGGCTGCGTGCTGGGCGTTCTTGAGGTCCGTGATGTCGGTGCTCACGCCGAGTACCTGGGCCGTGCCATCGGCCAGCACCAGCGGGCAGCGTACGGTCTGGTACCAGCGCACTTCGCCATTAGCCAGCTTCACCGAGGTTTGAATGGTGAGCTGCTCGCCCGTCTGGAGGACTTGCTGGTCGGCCCGCACCGATGTCTCGATTTCCTCTTTGCTCAGGGCTGCTTCCATGGAGTCCGTGTTCGCCAGCTGGCGGGCGCGGCTGCGCAGGGCCACCATCTCGGCGTTCTCAAACATGGTCCGCCCTTCGGCGTCGCGCACCCAAATCAGGTTGGGGTTGAGGTCCAGCACCAGGTTGGTGAACGTTTGCTGGGCCAGCGCCTGGGCCTCGCTCTGGCGGGAGCGCGCCTCGGCCTGGCGCCGGTTGGTGATGTCGAGGCCGTAGCACATCATTTCCCGCAGCACCCCATCGGCCCCAAAGATGGGCTGGTAATAACACTGCCAATAAATGGCGATTTCGCCGGTGGGCCCCGGCCAGCGCTCTTCCCAGCTCACCACCTCGCGGTTGGTCACCGCGCGCTCAAACAGGCGGCGCCGGCGCACGGCCAGCGCGGGAGGCAGCCCCACGTTGGCGCAGTGGTCGGCAAAATTCTGCCCAGCCCGCGCCTTCCGCAGCGCCGGGTCGGGTTCGGCATAGGGGTTCACGTAGCGGTAGCGCTGGTCGGGGTCGAGCACCGTCACCACGGCCGGCAAGTGGGCCAGAATGGTTTCGTAGAACTCACGCTGCTCGCGGGTTTCCTGCTCGGCCTGCCGCTGCGCGGTCACGTCGGTGAGGTACAGCATGGCAACGCCCTCTTCCGGCACCGGCACCGCAAACAGTAGAAACTGCAGGCCGTTGGCCAGCAAGTCGCGTTGCAGCTTCTCGCTGCTGCGCAGCGCTTGCATGGCCGCCTGCATCAGCTGCGGGCGCACCCGCGAGGGCCCTGTGGCTTGCAGCTCATCGGCCAGCATGGCCGCCGCCGGGTTAGCATAAAGCAGTTCCCCGGCAGCATTTAGCCGCAAAACCGGGTTGGGATTGAACTGGGGGATGCGGCCAGCGGTGCGCAGCCGGGCCGCCTCGGCCTGCGCCTCGGCACAGCGGGCTCGTTCGGCCAGGAGCAGGGCGCGGAGTTCGGCCGGGTCGTCCGGCAGGAGCGAGAGGTCATCAGCTGTCATCACCTTGCAAAGATGCCTGACAGTAACCAGAACGCTGTGATGGCGCTGCGCGCAATTAATAATGAAGAATGAAGAATGAAGAATGAAGAATGAGGAATGAGGAATGAAGAATTGGGAATTGAGCTGAAGGGCCCGAACTTCCTCATTCCTCATTCCTCATTCCTCATTCTTCATTCCTCATTCCTCATTCAGCGACGCGCAGCGCTAAAGTTCTTTGCGCAGGCGGGCCACCGGAATATTGAGCTGTTCGCGGTACTTGGCCACGGTACGGCGGGCAATGTTGTAGCCGCGGGCGTTGAGCATCTTTTCCAGCTTGTCGTCACTCAGGGGCCGCTCTTTGCTTTCCTTGCCAATCAGTTCTTTCAGGATGCTTTTCACCTCGCGGCTGCTGGCGTCCTCGCCCGAGTCGGTGGCAATGCCTTCGGAGAAGAAGTATTTGAGCGGGTAGATGCCGAACTCCGTCTGGATGGACTTGGAGTTGGCCACGCGGCTCACCGTTGAAATGTCCATGCCGATGCGCTGGGCAATATCCTTCAGAATCATGGGCTTGAGCTTGCCTTCGTCGCCTTCGGCAAAGAAGTCGCGCTGCAGTTCCACAATGGCGTTCATGGTGCGCAGCAAGGTGTTCTGGCGCTGCCGGATGGCGTCGATAAACCACTTGGCCGAGTCGAGCTTCTGCTTCACGAAGGTCACGGCTTCCTTCATCTTGGCGTCCTTCTTGGCCGCCTTGTCGTAGGTCCGGAACATCTCGGTGTAGGCCGGGCTCACGCGCAGTTCGGGGGCATTGCGGGCGTTCAGGGTCAGGTTGAAGACGCCGTTGTCATTCGTCAAAATGAAGTCCGGCATGAGGTACTGGGTCTTGCCCAGGCCGCTGGGGCCGCTACCGCCCGGCTTGGGGTTGAGCTTCAGAATGACGTTGATGGCCTCCTTGAGCTCGTCGTCCTCAAGGTCCAATTTCTGCTGAATGCGGGGGTAGTGCTTCTTGCTGAACTCGTCGAACGTTTCGGTGAGAATGCGCTCGGCGTTGGTGGTGGCCTCATCCTGGGGCCGGCGCTCGAGCTGCAGGAGCAGGCACTCGGGCAGGTCGCGCGCGCCGATGCCGGGCGGGTCGAAGCCCTGAATCACGCGCAGCACGGCCTCAATCTCGGTCACGGTCACTTCCAGATTCTGCGAAAAGGCCAGGTCGTTGGCAATGGCTGAGAGGTCGCGCCGGATGTAGCCATCGCCGTCGATGGAGCCGATGAGCTGCTGCCCAATGGCCTCCTGGCGCTCGTCGAGGTCGGCAAAATGGAGCTGGTCGAGCAGCGAATCCATGAGCGAGCCGCTGGTGTCGGCCAGGGGCGTGTCGCGCTCCTCTTCTTCGCCGGGGCCGTCGCCCTGCATCTTGTAGCCGGCTATTTCGTCGTCGTTGAGGTAGTCGCTCAGGTCGAGGTCGGTGTTGTCGGGCGCGGCTTCGCTGTCAGCGGGGCTCTCGTCCTTGGGCTGAAGCTCGGGCTCAGGCATTTCGTCGGCCATTTCCTGGTCGGCGCCGCGGTCGTCAAAGTCTTCGTCGAGCGTGTTTTCGTCGTTGTCGAGGGACGCATCCGGGTCGTCTGAGTCGTCGCTGTCGTCCTCGTCGCGCTCCATTTCCTCGGGCTCGTCGTCGGCCTCGTCCTCTTCCAGGGCGGGGTTTACCTCCATCTCCTCCTTGATGCGGGTTTCAAGCTCGGCCGTAGGAATCTGCAGCAGCTTAATAAACTGAATCTGCTGCGGGCTAAGCTTTTGGGAAAGGAGCTGTTTAAGGTCGAGGCGTTGCATAGAAACGAAAATACGAAAAGGCCGGGCCGGCAGCCATTTTTACTAAAATTTGGCATGAAAAGTTGGCGACGACCGCACCTCCCGCTGCCAGCCAGGGCAGCCCCAACGCTATACTCACGCATTGCGGCGCTATTCTCCAACTACAAGTTGGAGTTACGGCTACCTTTGCCCCCTTATCACCCGCTTCTCCGCTAAGTTATGTCCCTCAAACGGTCCACCGTGCAGCAACTTCTGTCGAGCCAGGAGCTCGACCGCGAAGTTCTCGTCAAAGGTTGGGTTCGCACCCGCCGCAGCAACAAATACGTCGCGTTCATCGCCGTCAACGACGGCTCCGTCATCCACAACCTCCAGGTGGTGGCCGATGCCGAAAAGTTTCCGGAAGATAGCCTAAAAGACGTAGCTACGGGCGCTTCGGTGGCCGTGCGCGGCACGCTGGTGGCCTCGCAGGGCAAAGGGCAGACCGTCGAAATCCAGGCCACCGAAATTACCGTCCTCGGCAAAGCCGACCCGGAGGAGTACCCGCTGCAGAAGAAAGGCCACTCGCTGGAGTTTCTGCGCGAAATCGCCCACCTGCGCCCCCGCACCAACACCTTCGGGGCGGTGCTGCGCGTGCGCCATGCCCTGGCGTTTGCCGTGCACGAGTACTTCAACAAAAACGGCTTCTACTACGTCCACACGCCCATCATCACCGGTTCCGACGCCGAGGGCGCGGGCCAGATGTTCCGCGTGACCACGCTGGCGCCCGAGCACCCGCCCCGCACCGCCGACGGTTCCGTGGACTTCACCGAAGACTTCTTCGGCAAGGCGACCAACCTTACCGTATCGGGCCAGCTCGAAGGCGAGATTGCGGCCATGGCCCTGGGCAAGGTCTACACCTTTGGCCCCACCTTCCGGGCCGAAAACTCCAACACGGCCCGCCACTTGGCCGAGTTCTGGATGATTGAGCCGGAAATGGCCTTTTATGAACTGGAAGACAACATGGACCTGGCCGAGGACTTTCTCAAAAGCCTGGTGAAGTATGCGCTCGAACACTGCGCCGACGACCTGGCTTTCCTCAACGAGCAGTACGACAAGGAACTGCTAGGCCGGCTCAACTCGGTGGTGGAAACCGATTTCAAGCGCCTGACCTATACTGAGGCCATCGAAATCCTGAAATCGGCGAAGCAGAAGTTTGAATTCCCCGTGGACTGGGGCACCGACCTGCAGAGCGAGCACGAGCGCTACCTCGTAGAGAAGCACTTCAAGAAGCCGGTTATCCTGACCAACTACCCGAAGGAAATCAAGGCTTTCTACATGAAGCTGGACGAGGACGGCCGCACCGTGCGCGCCATGGACGTGCTGTTTCCCGGCATCGGCGAAATCATCGGCGGCTCGCAGCGCGAAGAAGACCTCACCAAGCTCACCACCCGCATGGCCGAAATGCACGTGCCCACCGAAGACCTCTGGTGGTACCTAGACCTGCGCAAGTTTGGCACCGCGCCGCACTCCGGCTTCGGCCTGGGCTTCGAGCGCCTGGTGCTGTTCGTAACCGGGATGGCCAACATCCGCGACGTGATTCCCTTCCCGCGCTTCCCCAAGAACGCGGCGTTTTAAAATCATCGAAGGCAGCTAGCACAAAAAAGGCGACTCCGCATGGAGTCGCCTTTTTTGTGCTTATTCAATACCGGGCTAGTCACGGTCTTTGCCCTTGCTCTTGCCCTTGCCGTGGCCTTTGCCGCGGTCGTCGTCATTATCATCATTATCATTGCGGCGGTCATCACGGTGGTCGTTACGCGAGTCGTACCGGCGGTCATCGCGCCGGTCGTTGGGGTAACGTCCGTCTGGCAGGCGCCCACCGGGGAGGGGAACGTAAATTCCGCCGTTGCGCCCACGGTCGCGGTCGTCTCGGTTGCGGTCATCGTCGCGGTCGCGGTATTGCTTTTTGGCCTGGCCGGGAGGTAGGCCGCCGTTGCTGGGGTTGGCGCGGTAACCTTGCTTCTTGGCTTGGCCAGGAGGCAATGAGCCGTTGCTGGGGTTGCCGCCACGGGGGTAGCGGTTGCGGTATTCGTCGTAGCGCGTCCAGGGCTGAGCGCCCACATAGTCTACTACCACAGGGTGGAAGTCGCTGGGGTCATAGCCGCTGAGGGTGGTGGTGCGCACCCACTGCCCATTGCGCGACACGATGTACTGGCGGGCCGGCACGTCGTAGAAGCCATTGGTTTCGGGGATGTAGTAATACTGCGCCCCGGCCGGCACGGCCGGCCCCCAGCTGGGCGGGGTGATGTTGACCTGGGCATGGGCAGCCGGCGCGGCGACCAGCGCGAAGGCGCTAAGCAACGCAACGCGTAAGGGCTTAAGGAGATGTTTCATAAGAAGCGGCAAAGTGAAAGCGAAAGAGTTACTGCTGAGCCATTGGCAAGGACAGTGCCAATAAGCGCGGGGCTAATACGGGGCGGCCGGGCACAGCGTTCAAGCCGACCATTTACAAATGCGGGCACAAACTGTGGGGCGTTGCTGTTGTGCACCAACTCGCCTATTCCAACTGGCTAATGCGACTGGCAAATATGCGGTTGTGATTAGCCATCGGGCTCCCTTTTTCGTACCTTTGCGCACTTATTCGCTGCGTTTCTGAATGGCCAAAAAATCCACTGCTACCCCGGTTGCCAAAGCACCCAAAGCCAAAGCCGCCGCGCTGAAAACCCCAGCCAAAGACGGTGCTGCCAGCGCCGCCGAAACCGCCGCCGCGGTGCGCACGATGACTGAGTTCCCCGCTGCCGGCCCCCTCACGGAGCACACTAGCGGCCAGCTCAACGGCCACAGCCCCGCCTCGCAGCACCTCGAAGCACCCTTCATAGAAGTGTACGGCGCCCGCGAGCACAACCTCAAAAACGTGTCGGTCAAGATTCCGCGCAACCGGCTGGTGGTGTTCACGGGCATCTCGGGCTCGGGCAAGTCGAGCCTGGCCTTCGATACCATTTATGCCGAGGGGCAGCGCCGCTACATGGAGACGTTCTCGGCCTACGCCCGCAGCTTCATGGGCGGGCTGGAACGGCCCGACGTGGACAAGATTGAGGGCCTGTCGCCGGTTATCAGCATCGAGCAGAAGACCACCTCGCGCAACCCGCGCTCCACGGTGGGCACCATCACCGAGATTTACGACTTCCTGCGCCTGCTCTACGCCCGCACCGCCGAGGCCTACAGCTACGCCACGGGCAAGAAGATGATTCGGCAGAGCGACGACCAGATTATCAACTACATCCTCCGGCACTTCGACGGCAAGAAGCTGGTGGTGCTGGCGCCGGTGGTGAAAGGCCGTAAAGGCCACTACCGCGAAGATTTCCAGAAGATTGCCAAGCTGGGCTTCACCAAAGTGCGCGTGGATGGCGAGTTGCTCGACATCACGCCCAAGATGCAGGTGGACCGCTACAAGATTCACGACATCGAAATCGTGATTGACCGGCTCGTGGTGAAGGAAGAGGACCGGTTCCGCCTCAGCGGCTCGGTGCAGAATGCGCTGATGCACGGCAAGGGCACCATGCTGGTGCTCGACCCGGATGCGAAAAAAGCGCAGCCGCAGTTCTTCTCGCGCTTCCTGATGGACCCAACCACCGGCATCGCCTACGATGACCCGGCGCCCAACACCTTCAGCTTCAACTCGCCCTACGGCGCCTGCCCCACCTGCAACGGTCTGGGCGAGGTGCAGGAAATCACGGAAGAAAGCGTGATGCCCGACCGCAAGCTGAGCATTGCGCGCGGCGGCATCGCGCCGCTGGGCGACTACCGCGACATCTGGATTTTCCAGCAGCTGCAGGTCATCCTCAAAAAGCACAAGGCCACGCTGAACACGCCCATCGACAAGCTGCCCGAGGACCTGCTCAAGCGCCTGCTCCACGGCATCTCAGAAGACGAGGCCGACGACAGCAAAAGCCAGTATACGGAGGCCTTCGAGGGCATTATTCCCTTTCTGCGCCGGCAGATGGACTCCGAGTCGGACAACATCCGCGAGTGGATAGCTCAATATGCCCAAGCACAGACCTGCCCCGAATGCCAGGGCTACCGCCTGAAAAAGGAAAGCCTGCACTTCCGGATGGCCGACAAGCACATCGGCGAGCTGTCGGTGATGGACCTGAACGACCTGGCTGGCTGGTTTGAGGGGCTGGAAGACCGGCTCACCGAGCGCCAGAATGTCATTGCCCGCGAGCTGCTCAAGGAAATCCGCAAGCGCATCGGCTTCCTGCTGGAAGTTGGGCTGGATTACCTGAACCTGCACCGCCCGGTGCGCACGCTGAGCGGCGGCGAAAGCCAGCGCATTCGCCTCGCCACCCAGATTGGCACCCAGCTCGTGGGCGTGCTCTACATCATGGACGAGCCGAGCATCGGCCTGCACCAGCGCGACAACGAGCGCCTCATCAAGGCCCTGCAGCACCTGCGCGACATCGGCAACTCGGTGATTGTGGTGGAGCACGACAAGGACATGATTCTGCACGCCGACCACGTGCTCGACATTGGCCCTGGCGCGGGCATTCACGGCGGCCACATCGTGGCCTCGGGCACGCCCAAGGAGATTCTGAACTCCGGCTCGCTCACCTCGCAGTACCTGAGCGGGCAGAAGCACATCGAAATGCGTAAGAAAAAGCGCAAGGGCGAAGGTGCTGAACTGGTGCTGAAAGGCGCCAAGGGCAACAACCTCAAAAACGTGACCCTGAAAGTGCCGCTCGGCAAGCTGGTGGCCGTGACGGGCGTATCGGGCTCGGGCAAATCCACGCTCATCCACGACACGCTGTACCCGATTCTGAACCAGCACTTCTTCAACGCCAAGAAGGAGCCGCTGGCCTACAGTGCCATCGAAGGGCTGGATTTGGTGGATAAAGTGATTGAAGTGGACCAGTCGCCCATCGGGCGCACGCCGCGCTCGAACCCGGCCACCTACACGGGCGTGTTCACCGAAATCCGCCAGCTGTTTGGCGAGATGGCCGAAGCCAAGATTCGCGGCTACGGCCCCGGGCGCTTCTCTTTCAACGTAAAGGGCGGGCGCTGCGAAACCTGCGAAGGCGCGGGCATTCGGACCATCGAGATGAACTTCCTGCCCGACGTGCACGTGCCCTGCGAGACCTGCAAAGGCCGCCGCTACAACCGCGAAACGCTCGAAGTGCGCTTCAAAGGCAAGTCCATCACCGACATTCTGGACATGACGGTGGAAAAGGCCGTGGAATTCTTCGAATTCCAGCCCCGCATCCTGCGCAAAATCAAAACACTGAACGACGTTGGGCTGGGTTACCTCACGTTGGGCCAGCAGGCCACCACGCTCTCGGGCGGCGAGGCCCAGCGCGTGAAGCTCGCCACCGAGCTCAGCAAAAAAGACACCGGCAAGACGTTCTACATCCTCGACGAGCCTACCACCGGTCTGCACTTCGAAGACATCAACCACCTGGCCGATGTGCTGCAAAAGCTGGCCGACAAGGGCAACACCGTCCTCATCATCGAGCACAACCTGGACCTGATTAAGGTAGCCGACCACGTCATCGACATCGGGCCCGAAGGCGGCGCGGGTGGCGGCACCATTGTGGCCCAGGGTACGCCCGAGCAGGTAGCCAAATCCGACAAAGGCCACACGGCCCGCTTCCTGGCCGAGGAACTGAAAATCAGCAAGTACAGCGAGGCCAAAGCGGAGAAAGCTTAATAAATAGAAAAAGCAATTTATTGATTCTTAGCCAGCACCGTCGGCAACCCACAAATTTGTGGGCTGCCGACGGTGTTTTTGTTGGTGGCTGTGGAGAATACGGGTAGTTTAGCCCCTCTTTTTCCCACCTTATTACTGCTTATGCTAAAATCTGTACTCTTCTCCGGTCTGCTCATCGTTGCCATTGCCACGGCGCCACCCAAAAGCACGCGGTGGATGGGCAGCGTGAGCAATGGCATGAAAGGCGACAAAATCAGCTTTGTGGTGTCGCCCGATGGCAAGACCCTGTCGGAGCTGACGTTTGACGGCTACTGGCGGTGCAGCGGCCGGCTCGAACGCCAGGTGGTAGGCCCCAAAGACACTTTTTCCATCGTGAACGGCAAGGTGAGCGGCGTGGCCCTCGACCCGCCCACCGGCGGCACCTGGCGCTTCGAGCTGCAGGGCGACTTCAGCGCCAAAACGGCCGCGACGGGCACTTTTCGCATGAACATCACCGGCCTGGGCTGCGATACCTACAAGCTGCAGTGGGCCGCCGCGCCGGTGCGCTAATGGGTGGGCACCAGCGGTTGCCGGGCTTCGAACTCCCGCAGGAGGCGCCGGTAGCGGCGACCGTACAGCAGCACGAACGGAAATATCAGGATGGGCACAAACCGGCCGAACCAGGGGCTGGGTAACGTCAGCACCAGGATGATGCCCAGCAGGAATACGCTCACCGGAATCAGGGGCCGCCACGGGTCCAGGTCGGGGTGGGCGGCCACGTCCGGGTGCACGAAACCGTACTTGGGGTTGGCCAGGCTGCTTTGCATGCGCAGCTGCAACAGCCTGGTGCCGATAACGCTGGTGCAATAGAGCACGAAGGGCACGTTGAGCTGCGGGTACTCGCCGTAGTACGCCGACGTGAAGGGCATGAGGACATTGCTGAGTAAAAAGAAAATATTGAGCCAAATCAGGCCATCGTTGTAGTGCCGCACAAACCGAAAGATGCGGTGGTGGGCGGCCCAGTAGGTGGCAATGACAAAGAAGCCGATGAAGAAGCCCACGAACTTGGGAATGAGCCGCAACAGGCTCACCAGAGCTTCGTGCTCGGTGCGGTGGTGCAGCTCCGGAACTTTTATCTCGATGATGAGCAGCGTGATGGCAATGGCAAATACAGCGTCGGAAAACAGAATGATGCGTTCGAGCTGAAACTCGGTGCGGTCGTAGGGGTGCAGGCCAGTGTCGGGGGAGTGGGACATGCGGGGAAGTGAGCCAGGGTTTATATTTTGAGATAAACACAAAAAAGCCCACCCGCGTGGAGCAGGTGGGCTTTGGGCCAGCCAGTTAGGCAGCTGGTTACATCTTCATATTACCATTGCCATTATTATTTTTTTGAGCCATAGCCAGGTGCTGCTGCACTACGGGAAGCGTTTTGCTAATAAAGGCTTTCAGGTCGGCGTCCTTGGTCATTCTTTCGTGGGCCATCATGGTGTTGGCCGTCTTCTGATGGTCGGCTTGCATTTGGGCCATGTACTTCTGCTCAAACGCTTTACCCGTGAGTTTTTCCATGGCCGGCTTCATGGCTTTGTGCTCGGCGTCCATGTCGGTGGGCAGGGTCACGCCCTTCTTTTTGGCAATTATTTTAAGGTCGGCCGTAGACTTGGAGTGGTCGGCAATCATCTTATTGGCCATGTCCTTGGCCATACCGGTCACGCCTTTGGCCAAGGCCATTTTGCTTTGCTGAATTTCGTTCTGGTCGCTATGCGCGGCCGACATCATAAACTCCTTGTCGTCTTTGTGCGGCGCGGTGGGGCCATTGGGGTCGCCCATGGCCATGCCTCCCGTGGTAGTGCCTTGAGCCGAGCCCGCGTTCTGGGGCTGGTTGGCGGCCTTTTCAGAGCCGGCCGGCATGGTGCTCGACACGGTGTCGCCGCCGGTAGCCGAGCTGGTCATGGTGTTGTCGCTGGCATTGCCGGTTTCGGCGGATTTCGACTTGTTGTCGCCGCAAGAAGCCAGAGCCAGCAGGCCGGTGGCCAGTAAAGGAAAGAGGGTGCTTTTCATAATAGAAAGGGTTGTGTGGAAAGGAAAGAAGTGCGTAGCTCAGCCAGACCAATAAATCGCCAGCCGGCCGGAAGTAGAAGTAGTACGGGCAGTTAAGGGAAAGTTGTTACATGTTCGGGTATATTTTATTGTTTCCGATAGCTCAATATCATTCGCTGATTGTCAATAAGCTGGGCGCTGCAAGGCAGCAATAAAAACAGCTGGCCTGCCCAGGCAGGGCAGGCCAGCAGGACAAAGCCGCTACCCGGGTTATTTCCGTGCGTCCACGGCCGGGCGCATTTTGGTCACCATGTCGAGGTGGCTTTTCAGCACGGGCAGGGTCTTGGCCGCAAAGGCTTTGATGTCGGGGTCGGAAGCTTTAATGGACGCATCGGTGAACTCCTTCACGTCTTCCTGGTGGTCCTTGAGCATTTCTTTCAGGTATTCCTGGTCCATTTTCACGCCTTTTTCCTCTGTCACATCCTTCATGACTTTGGTGTGGTCGTCGCCGAGCGTGGCGGGCAGGGTGATGTTCTTTTTGGCGGCCAGTGCTTTCAACTCGGCGTTGGCTTTGGTGTGGTCCGTCACCATTTTCTGGGCAAATTCCTTGGCTTGCGGCGTCACGGCGCGCGTGGCCACCTGCTTGCCCAGTTCTACCTCCAGCATGCCCCCGCTGGCGGCCTTTGTCAGGAACTCGGAATCGTAATCCATCTTTTTCTCCTCGAGTTTGCCCGTTTCCGTGGCCGTCGTGGCGCTGTCGGCTTTCGCTTCATTGGTCTTTTGGGCTTCCTTAACCGAGTCGTTGGAGGTGCAGCTGGTGCCGGCCATCATCAGAGCCGTACAGGTCAGCATCATAAGCGAGCGTTTCATGGCAATGAGTGAAAAGGTGAAAGTAAAGGAAAACTAGAGCTGCGGCGCAGCTCTAGGGCAAATCATCCGTGACGTCGGCCACTTCTTTGGCCCCGTCCAGTTCTTCGCTCACGGGGCGCTGGTACTTGGCCGCAAAGCCGCGAATGTCCCCGTCGTACGCGTCGTCTTTCATGTCGTCGAAGGCATTGTCGTCTTGCTTCTGCGCCTTCACCAGCAGCTTCATAATGCTTTTGTCGAGCTCGTTGCCGGTTTTGGTGCTCACCTCGTGGTAGGCCGCTTGCTCGTCGGCGCCCAGGGCGGCGGGCAAGGCCAGCTTTTTGGCATCGGCCAGGGTGCGCAGCGCGGCCAGCAGGTCCAGCCGGTTTTGCACCAGGCGCGTGCCGTAGGCGCGCACGGCGGGGGTGGTGGCCCGCGCCTGGGCCAGCTTGGCCAGCTCCACTTCCAGCAGGGCATTGCTGGTGGTTTTCACGAGAAACCGAGCATCGGCCTCTTGCTTTTCGGTCACGTCGGCCGAGCTGATTTTACTCTCGTTCTGAGCCGTGGCCGACTCCACCGCGTCCTTGCCGCCCCCATCCGAAGAGCACGCCGTAAGCCAGGCCACCGCCAGGGAGAAAAGCAGCGGCCGGGAAGGGAAGGAGAGGAGCAACGAGCCGCGCATGGCGAAGGAATTGGGGGAATGGCTTATAGATAACCAGCTATACGACGGCCCCCGGGCCAGGTTCTTTGGGCGAAAGGCATATTTTTTTTGGAGGTGCTTTAAACCCAGGCAGTATGCTTGCCTCCAACCGACCTAAACTCCAGCTTGCATTTCCCTCACCTAACCCTTTTTTCATCCCCTTATGCGTACTTCTTCACTGCGTTCGCTCGCCTTTGCTGCCCTGGCCAGCGGCCTGCTGCTCACCACCGGTTGCCGGCGCGACTCCGATATTTCGCCCGATGACATTACCACCGCCGAAGACCGCAGCGAGGACAACATCGAAACCGCCATCAGCTCGGACGCTATGCAGTCGGCCGGACCGGTAAACCCCGGCGTGCAAGGTTCCGCGTTCAGTACCTCCGATGCCGAGTTCCGGCTCAAGTTTGGCGCCTGCGCCACCCGCACCTACGATTTTGCGGCCCGCACGCTGACCATTGATTTCGGCTCCACCAACTGCCTGTGCCCCGATGGCCGCTACCGCCGGGGCCAGATTCTGGTTCGCTTCACCACCGACGTGCTCACGCGCCGCGCCGGTGCCGTGGTCACGCGCACCAACTACTTCGTGAACGACAACCAGCACACCGCTACCCGCACCTTCACGGACCTGGGCCAGGGCTCGTTCTCGGTCGACGTGACCAACGCCAGCATCATCCGGGCCAACAACGGCGGCACCCATTCCTGGACGGCCAACTGGGTCTTCACCCAAACGGCTGGTTTCGGCACGCCCCAGTTTTCCGACGACGTGTTTAGCGTAACCGGCTCGGCCAATGGCACCAACCGCCGCAACGTGAACTACAGCACCGTCATCAAAACGCCCCTCATTAAGCGCGGCGACTGCTTTAAGTACTTTGTAGAAGGCACCGTGACCATTACCAACTCCAACGGCAAATCTATGCTGCTGAACTACGACCCAAGCGGCACCCACGACTGCGACAAAATCGCCAGCGTAACCATCAACGGCCGCACCAAAACCATTACCCTGCGGTAGTGCTAATTACCACAAAAAAAGCCCTTCCAGTCATGGGAGGGCTTTTTTTGTGGTAGGGCTTGCCGGTTTTTAGCTCAACCAGTCGCAGTGCCGGCAACTCAGCCTTCAAGTTCCGTTTGGTGCCAAATCACTATTCAAAATTCAGCATTGCCAGTGCTGCTTTAAGCTCCCTTAAAAACGGGCTTCCGCTTCTCGCTAAAGGCTTTCACGCCTTCGCAATAATCTTCCGATTCGCCGGCAACCTGCTGGCAGTGGGCTTCATAGTCCAGCATCTCGTCGAGGGTGGCGGCGCCGGCCTTGTTCAGCATCTGCTTAATCAGCCCAATCGACTTGGTGGGAGCGGCGGCGTACCGGGCCGCCAGCGCGTACGTGGCCTCATCAAGCTGCTCGGGGGAAACCACCTGGTTGACCAGGCCCAGCCGCAGGGCTTCGTCCGCGGGCACTTTCGAGCCCAGGCTGCACAGCTCGAAGGCTTTGAGCGTGCCCACCAGGCGCGGCAAAAACCAGGAAGAGCCCGAGTCCGGCACCAGCCCGATATTGATGAACACCTCAATCAGCGAAGCCTCGGAGCTGGCCACCAGCGCGTCGCAGGCCAGGGCCAGGGAGCAGCCGGCCCCGGCCGCCACACCATTGATGCGGCCAATAATCGGCTTGGGCAAGGCCCGCATGGCCCGGATAATGGGGTTGTAGCGCTGGTGCAGCGAATCGGAGAACGACTGTTGCTCGGCGCCCTGGGCGGCTTTCAGGTCCTGGCCCGAGCAGAAGGCCCGCCCGGCGCCCGTGAGCACGACAGCCCGCACGGCGGCATCGTGCGCCACTTGCTTTAGGGCATCCTGCAGCTCGTAGCTCAACGCGTCGTTGAAGGCGTTGAAGACGTCCGGACGGTTCAGGGTGATGGTGGCCACGCCGTCGGGGCGCACGTTGTAGAGCAGGCTGGTGTATTCCATGGAGTAACTGAGTGGCGGAGCGCCAGAGTGGGAAATCGGAAAGAGACCCGAGTAAGAAAGTTGCCTGCAAATAACGACAGTCCGGATTCTCCGGGACTTTGGCAATAGCTCAGGCTGCCGGGAGCGAAGCTCTTCCACCCACGCACGCTACTACTTCGTTACGCAGTCGCGCTTAGTAGCGCCTCGGCCACTATGAGGTCTTCGGGCGTGGTGATTTTTAGGTTGCAGTAGTCGCCTTCCACCAGCTGCACGCGGCACAGGTCGTCGACCACGGTCGCGTCGTCGGTAAACGAAGCCAGTTCGGGCATGGCGTACGCGCGGCGCAGCAAGTCAATCTCAAACGTTTGGGGGGTCTGCATGAGCCGGAGCCGGCTGCGATTCTGAGCCGAAGAGCCGTGCGGCGATACCAGGCGCACGGAGTCTTTGGGCATCACGGCGGCCGCGGCCGCGGCGTAGGTGGCGGCGGCGGCATAGGTGCGCTCCACCACGAGGCGCGACACCAGGGGCCGCACGCCATCGTGCACGGCCACCAGCCCTCCCGGGTACGGACTAAGGGCGCCCAGACCGGCCTTCACCGAAGCCCAGCGCGTGCTCCCCCCCGGCACAAGGGTGTGTGGGATGCGCACCTGGTGATGCTGGCAGAGTTGCTGCCAAGTATCCATTTGGCTGGCGGGCAGCACCACAATTATCTCGGCCACGCCCAGCGCCGGTTCAGCAAAGCGGCGCAGGGTGTGCAGGAGCACGGGCTCGCCGTGCAGCAGCAGAAACTGCTTGGGCCGGTCGGCGGCCATGCGGGTGCCACTGCCGCCGGCCACCAAAATTGCGAAGCGAGGAACCGGCGGATGTGGGTATTGGGGAGAGGAACGGGACGAAGGATTCATTGCCGCGAAGTTCAAACAAAAAAGAGCGCCGGAAACCCAGGGCGGGTCTCCGGCGCTCAAAAATCTGCCGCAGCAAGCAGCGGGTGCTGCTACTACAGAATCAGCATGGCATCGCCGTAGCTGAAGAACTTGTACTTCTCCTTGATGGCTTCCTTGTAGGCTTCCATCAGCAGGGGGTAGCCGGCGAAGGCGGCCGCCAGCATGATGAGCGTGCTTTCCGGCATGTGGAAGTTGGTCAGCAGGCAGTTGGCAATTTTGAAGTCGTGGGGCGGGAAGATGAACCGGTCAATCCAGCCCTGGGTGGGCTTCATGCGGGCATTGGCCGACACCGACGCCTCCATGGCGCGGATGGTGGTGGTGCCCACGGCGCACACTTTCTTCTTGGCGTCGAGCGCCTTGTTCACGATTTCGCAGGCCGGAGCGGTTACGATGAAGTTCTCCGAGTCCATCTTGTGCTTGGTCAGGTCTTCCACGTCTACCGTGCGGAAGGTGCCCAGGCCCACGTGCAGTGTCACGTACGCCGGCTCCACGCCTTTGATTTCCATGCGCTTCATTACCTCGCGGGTGAAGTGCAGGCCCGCCGAAGGAGCCGCTACCGCACCAATGTGCTCGGCATAAATCGTCTGGTACCGCTCTTTGTCGGCGGGCTCGGTTTCGCGGTTGATAACCTCTTTCGGAATCGGGGTTTCGCCCAGCTCGTAGAGGGCCTTGCGGAACTCCTCGTCGGTGCCATCAAACAGAAACTTGATGGTGCGGCCGCGCGAAGTGGTGTTGTCGATAACTTCAGCCACCATGTCGGACTCGCCAAAGTACAGCTTGTTGCCTACGCGGATTTTGCGGGCGGGGTCCACCAGCACGTCCCACAGGCGCAGCTCCTTGTTCAGCTCGCGCAACAGGAAAACTTCAATCTTGGCGCCGGTTTTTTCTTTGTTGCCGTACAGACGGGCCGGAAAAACTTTGGTGTCGTTCAGAACCATCACGTCTCCTTCGACAAAATAATCGAGGATATCTTTGAAGGTGCGGTGCTCAATCTGGCCGGTGGCGCGGTGCACCACCATGAGGCGGCTTTCGTCGCGGTTGCGGGCCGGATGCAGAGCTACCAGTTCTTCGGGGAGTTCGAACTTGAACTCATGCAATTTCATCGCCATAGGGCAGTATTGGGGGGAAGATACGGAAATTTGGGGAGGCAAAAGTACGGCTTTTTCTCGTAGTATCTATTTTTTCGTGCACGGCCGCAACCCGTACGGCCTTTAGGTCTCAGCAACTTCCCTGCTTATTTCCGTCTTTTGAGGCTTCGATTAATGAAGCATGGAGAGTCCGGAGCGCCGGGTCTTCTTTGGAAACATCCTTTCCCCGTTCTTCATTCCTATTTGCGTCCTGTTTATGCTCACGCTTCGCCTCACCCTGGAGAGTTTTCGCTTTGCCCTGGATGCCCTCAAGTCCAACTTGCTGCGGACCATCTTGTCGCTGCTGGGCGTCACGGTGGGCATATTTGCCATCATCGCGGTGTTCACCATCGTCGATTCGCTGGAGGCCAACATCCGCAGCAGCCTGGATTTTGCCGGCGACAAGGTCATTTACGTCAGCAAATGGCCTTTTGCCTTCGATTCGGGGTTTCCGTGGTGGAAGTATTTCAAACGGCCCGTGCCAACGCCGCGCGAGTACCAACAGCTGCGCAAGCAGCTGGGGCCCAACAATAAGGGTATTGCGATTTTCGCTGCCAACAGCGGCAACACCCTCAAAGCCGGCTCCAACTCCGTGTCGGACTGCGTGCTGCAGGGCGCGAGCTACGACTACCGTGCCGTGAGCAACATGCCCGTGAAGGAGGGCCGCTACTTCACCAGCCAGGAAATAGAAGCGGCCCGGCCGGTGGCCATCATCGGGGCCACCATTGCCGAAAACCTATTCCCGAACGGCAACGCATTAGGCAAGCAGTTTAAGGCGCGGGGCCAAACCCTGACAGTAATCGGGGTGATGGAAAAAGAAGGAAAGAAGCTCATCACCATTTCCAGCAACGACGCCAACTGCATTATCCCGTTTGGCATGTTTACCAAGATGTTTACCCTGAGCACCACCGGCTTTGGGGGCGGCCCCAGCGCCACCATCGCTGTGAAGGGCCGCGACGAAGACCCTGGCCTGATGGATTTGGAATACGAAATGCGCGGCACCATGCGCAACATCCGCGGCCTGAAGCCTCGCGATGAGGACAATTTTGCTCTAAACCGGCCCGAGATGGTAGCCGCTGCCATCGGCAAGCTGTTTGGCGTCATTGGCATCGTGGGTGGCGTTATCGGGTCGTTTGCCATTCTGGTGGGTGGCTTTGGCATTGCCAACATCATGTTTGTGTCGGTGCGCGAGCGGACGAACATCATCGGTATCGAAAAGTCGCTCGGCGCCAAGAACTTCTTTATTCTGTTTCAGTTCCTGTTCGAAGCCATCTGCCTGTGCCTCATTGGGGGCGTGGCGGGCATTCTGCTCGTGTGGCTCGTGACGCTGGTGCCCCAGGATGCGCTGCCGCTGAACATGTCGGCGGCGCGCGTCATCCTGGGCTTGCTGATTTCCGTGGGCATTGGCGTGATTGCCGGCATCGTGCCGGCCGCCCTGGCCGCCAACCTGGACCCGGTTATCGCCATTCGGGCCAAGTAGCGGGCCGCCACGCCCGGAGCTGCGGCTCGTGTGCGTGCTCTGCTTTATTTCAAAATCCCGCTAACCAGGCTGCAGCCTGGGGGTACTTTATTAGTTAGAATGACGCTGCCACCCTTTTTGCACTACGAAATTCTGGGCAATGCCCTGAGCCAATACTTACTTGCGGGGCTGATTTTACTCGTGGGCGCCACGTTGCGGCGCTTGCTGTCGCGGCTGTTGAGCAAGGTGCTGTTTCGCTTCACGAAGCGATACACGGCCGGCGTGACCGAGGAAGAGATGCGCGAGCTGCTCATCCAGCCCCTGTCCGTTCTGTTTTTGCTGCTCACGGTGTATGCCGCGTTCAGCGTGCTGCGCTACCCGCTGCCGCCCAATGCCGTGGTGGGCCAGGAGCCCTGGCCCAAGGTGGCGCTGCTGCGCCTGTTCCTGTTGGGCTTTATTGCCACCGTTACCTGGGTGGTGCTTCGGCTGGTCGATTTTGCGCTGCTGGTGGTGCAGCGCCGCAATGAGCTGCGTGCCACGCCGAGCATTCAGCGGCTCGACAACCAGTTTCTTCCCTTTGCCAAAGACCTGCTCAAGGTCCTGATTCTCATCATCGGCCTTTTGGTGGTGCTGGGGGAAGTGTTTGGCGTGAACGTAACGGCCCTGATTGGGGGCCTGGGCATTGGTGGGCTGGCCGTGGCCTTCGCCGCCAAAGAGAGCCTCGAAAACCTCATTGCCTCCTTCACCATCTTCCTCGACCAGCCCTTCGGCGTGGGCGACCTGGTGAAGGCCGGCGAGGTGAATGGCACGGTGGAAAAAATTGGCTTCCGCAGCACCCGCCTGCGCACCGCCGAGAAAAGCTACCTCACCGTGCCCAACAAAAGCATGATTGACAAGCCCCTCGATAACCTCTCGCTGCGCACGTCGCGCCGGGTGGGCTTCACGCTCATCTTCGACCAGAAAACCACCAGTGCCCAGCTCCATGCCATCATCACCGGGGCGTTGGAAGCCATGCAGGCCCACCCGCTGGTGACCCAGGAAGTGCAGATGAAATTCAACGCGCTGACCACCGTGGGCAAGGAAGTGACCGTGCAGTACTTCGTGGACACCACCAGCTACGACGAATACCTCGACGTGAAAGAAGACATCAACTACCGCCTGGTGGAAATGGTGGAGCAGCACGGCGGCGCCTTCGCCACCGCTCCGGACGCCGCGGCGGCTGTAGCCGCCAGGCCCTGATAGCTCGATTGCCAACGCCGCGTTCACAAAAAAAAGACCCTTCCGCTACGGAAGGGTCTTTTGCTTAAATCTGATAAGTGCCAGGCTGGCCTAACGGCCGCCGAGCAGCCCGCCGAGTAAAGAGCCCATGCCCCCGCCGCCCCCAAGGAGGCTGCCCAGCCCACCGCCGCCGGCGCTGGCCGGCTGGGTATTGGGCCGGCCGCCTAGGCCGCCCAGGATGGACATCATGGAGCCCAGGCCGCCGCTGCCGATGGCCGAGCCCTGCTGCGGGATGTTGGCAGCGGTATTGCCGCCGCCAAGGATGCCGCTGAGCATGCCGCCGCCCAGCAGCCCACCCAGCATGCCGCCCAGGCCGCTGTGGGCCGCACCGCCCAGCAGGCCGCCCATGCTGCCGCCCAGCAAGCCACCGCCTGGGTTGCCGTAGCCCTGGTTCTGGCTGCCGCCGCTCATCACGCGCGAAATGACCATGGGGGCCACCACGCCGAGCAGGCCGGTCATAAGTGCCGCTTTGGGAATGCCGACGCTGGACAGCTTATCGCCGATGCGGCTGAAAAAGCCTTCCTTGGACGGGTCCTGCGGGTCGTGGGCCACGGTAGCGGCTTGGTCTACCACCGTTTCGAGGGTTTGCTTCTGCTGTTGGTTGATGCCGAGGTACTCCGACATCTTGCTAATCATAGCTTCTTCGTCGTTGGCGTACGCGCCATCGGCCCGGGCGAAGCTGATGAGGTCGGTTACCAGCGAGAAGCGCAGGTCGCTGTTCTTCAGAACGTCGAGGTTCTGCTGAATGGTCTGGTTGGACGAGTCCTGGGCGGCGGCCAGTACTTGCTGGGTGGCGCCGCCCGACAGGCCCGCCTGCTGCGCCAGGGCCTGGAGAAACTGGGTTTCGGCGCCCGAAGCCTGGCGGTCGGCCGTGGCCAGACTGGCAATGGCGCTCAGATAAGCGGTTTTTTCTGCTTCGGAGTAATTCTGCAGGAGTTGGGTATCCATGGGAAAGAAAGGTTGGTTGGAACGAACTGTGGGAAGCTTAACGGTGCCGGCGCGAATACGTTGCTTGGGGAGCGGCGAGTCTAAAAACCGTTTTTTCAATTCGCTCATTAAATTTTCTTTGCCTGAAAATGAAATTGTTGCTGCCTGAAAAGCCCTCAAGGCAGAAGATTCTGGCAGATTATTTCAGAAAATTGTTTGGCACTTAAAAAAACACCCCCCATCTTTGCAATCCCAAACGGAAACACCCACGGGGGATTAGCTCAGCTGGTTCAGAGCATCTGCCTTACAAGCAGAGGGTCGTAGGTTCGAACCCTACATCCCCCACCATTGAGAAACAGCCACTTAGACATAACGCTAGGTGGCTGTTTTGTTTTCGGTTTACCCGATAGTTTATACAGGTATAGTCGATGCCTGTATCCGTTGCTTGGGAGGTTAGCTCAGTTGGTTTAGAGCGCTTGCTTCACACGCAAGAGGTCGAAGGTTCGAATCCTTTACTTCCCACATTCATCATCAGCCACTCAAACGCAAGTTGAGTGGCTGTTTTGTTTTATGCCGCAATCATATGCTCAACTTATGGCTAGCTACTGCCATGAGGCATATGCACGGCTTTCGAGGCTTGGTTTCCGCCATTGGCTTTCGGGCATGGGCTACGGGCCGTTTCAGTACCACGTGGGCAAGCAACGACTAGGCAAATAAGGGCTCCGAGGAACTGATCAGACCAGCCGGTTGGCCGGGGCGGGACCACCGGGCGCCTGGTTCGGGAGTTTCACTTATTGGCGACCCTCTTCTTGACCTGCTGGCGATTTGGGTAATGCGTTGGGAAGACCCACAGCCGGCCAGATAAGCCGCGCTACGGTGAACCCTGGCGAGTAGGCGGTGAAAAAAATAGTAAAGCGCGTCCTCTGGCTACGGTACTGGCTGATAATATAGAATAGACCTATTAATCAAGGTGCTGGAATGATTCGATGTTAGGAATCCGAGGGCAAGGGGAGTAGCGCTGGTTTGAAAAAAATCGGAGAGGCATGTTTATTTTTCAAAAAAATGTTACTATGTTTATAATAACAACGACTATGCCATGAACTACTCCTTTCCTTTTTATTCAAGCATGCCGGATAAGGACGGGCGGCGCCTATACCATACGCACCCCCGCTGCCGGATTGCGCAGCGTATTTCGATGGCTTGTCGCGTAGCCGGGACTGGCGATGAGCGGCAGCAATGCCCCTTCTGCTACCTGTTTGGGCAGTTTGAAATGAATAAGGACCTACGCGGGCCGCTGCCGTCGGGCTCTGCGCGGGGGGCAGCATGGGGCCAGGAAACAGGCGCGCCTTCCTCCCCGCAATAAGCCCCACCTGCTGCACTTGCGGGGCGGCTAGCCGGGCAGGCAGATGATGAACTCGGTGAATTCGCCTTCCTGCGACTCCACGGTGAGGGTGCCCCCGTGGCTTTGCGTAACAATGCCGTGCGAGAGGGAAAGGCCCAGGCCCGTGCCCTCGTGGGTGGGCTTGGTGGTGAAAAATGGCTGAAACACTTTCTCCTTCACGGCCTCCGGGATACCGGTCCCATTGTCGCGCACCCGGATTTCGACGTGGCCCGTGGGAAGCGGCCGGGTGCTGACGCTGACTTCGGGCACGTAGCCGGCTTCGCCCAGCTTCTGGCGTTGCTGCACGGCATAAAACGCATTGGTAAATAAATTGAGCAGCACCCGGCCCAAATCGGAAGCTACGGCGGGTACCGGGCGCAGGTCGGGGGCCAGGTGCTTGGTGCGGGCCGCGTGGAAGGACGGGTCCTTGGCGCGCAGGCCCTGGTAGGCCAGGCGCAGGTATTCCTCGGTGAGCTGGTTGAGGTCGGTGGGGGCGAGGGGGGCGCTGCCGTGGCGCGAGCGGGCCAGCATGTCGGAAATGATGGACGTGGCGCGCTGGCCGTGCTCGCTGATTTCGCGCAGGTTCTGCTTGAGGCCCGCCAGCAGAATACCCTGGCTGTTGTCGGAGGCAGGGCGGTGGGGGCTGCCGTCGGCCATGTCATCCACGAGCAGGGCACTCACGTCGGCAAAGTTTTTTACGAAGGCCAACGGGTTTTGCAGTTCGTGGGCGATGCCGGCCGTGAGCTCGCCCAGAAAGGCCATCTTCTCGCGCTGCACCAGCTGGGCCTGGGTGGCCTGCAGCTGCTCCAGGGTGCTGCTCAGCTCGTCGCGCTGGCTGGCAATCTGGGCGTTTCGGGCGTTGAGCTGCTGGTTGGCGCGCTGCTTGTGCCGGTTGTTGAGCCAGAGCAGCAGCAGGGCCGGCAGGGTGCTGGCCAACGCGGCCAGCAGCCAGTGGTAGCGGCGCTCGGCGGCAGCTTCAGCCGCCTGGTCGGCGAGCTCCTGCTGGCGCAGCCGCTCGCTCACGTCCAGCGCCTGCACCTGGGCCATCTTGGTGCGGCTGAACAGGCTGTCGCGCGTGGCGCTGGCCAGCGTGAGGTAGCGAAATGCGGCGGCGCTGTCGCTCCGGGCGGCATATGCCGCGGCCAGAAACTGGCTGGCTTCCAGAATGCCCTTGGGGTATTGGCCCAGCTGCCCCGCAGCCAGCGCCTGCCGTCCGGAATACAGCGCCGAGTCGGACGCGGGCCCGTGCTGTTGCTGGTAGAGCCGGGCCTGGCCCAGGTAGGCCCGGCAGAGCGCAAACGTGATGTGCTGGCCGGTGGCCCGCGCGATGCTGCTGCGGTAGTAGCGCTGGGCCAACTGGGGCTGGCCCAGGCCGGTGTAGATGTTGCCGAGCATGGCCGCATCGCCTACTTCGCTGGTCAGGTCGTGCTGCTTGAGGTCCAACGCGTAGCCCTTTTGGGAGTAGAGCAGGGCCGAATCGAGGCGGTTGAGCTGCACGTACACGTTGCCGATGTTGCCCATCACGCGGGTGAGCAGCTTTACGTTGTGGCTTTCTTCGGCCACCGTTTTGGCCCGAAACAGGTAGGCCAGGGCGGTGCGGCTGTTGCCCTGCTCCCAGTTCAGGTAGCCCAGGGCGTTGGTGGCGCGCCCGATTAGCTCCGGGTCGTGCAGCGCCTCGGCCATGCGCAGGCCCTGCAGCCCTACTTGCAGCGCGGCGGGGTAGTTGCCGGCTTCCCGAAAGCCGGAGCCCAGCCGCACCAGTGCCCAGGCCTCGCCCCGCGGAAACCGCAGTTTCTGGGCGAGCTGCAGCGCCTGCTGGCCGTAGTAAATGGTGGCCAGCGGCGCCGTTTGGGTGTGCTCGTAGGCCAGTTGGGCCAGTAGCAGCACCCGGGCCGTATCGGGCGGTGCCGTGGCCAGCAGCCGTTGCAAGCTGTCTATCCGGGCATCGTGCTGGGGCGCCGGAAAGGAGGTTTCCGGGCCAGCCCACCACAGCACCAGCAGCCAAATGATGTGCATAACAGGAAAAGCAGTTCTATCTGACTGAAAAACAGAAGCTCTATCCGGGTGAAGAAGAACGAAACACGGGCGGGCAGCCCGGACCACTTTCCATCGCGCCGGGCCGGGGTGGCAGTAGCCCAACAGTGCTGTTTCCTGTAAGGAAGCTCTGCTTTTAGCTCGAAAACTTGCAGCAAAGCGGTGCGCGGAAATCTGCTACTGTTCAGGTTATTGCCATGGATAAGGAAATGGGATTGTCTAATATAGCGAGCAAAGCTCCTTGGTAGTGCGCTGGCCCAGGATTCTTTGCCCGGCAGATTAACGGCCTGCGTCAGGTGTCCTAAGCCCAGCCGCAACTGCAGATGTAGGAGGGGCTTTATCTCACTTACTCGTGGCACATCGAAAGCACAGTCGCCTTCCCGCTGCTGGCTGTAGTTGAGCTGAATTCAGCTCAATAATTGTCGGTTGTCTTTGACAGTAAGGATGTTGTAGATGGTTCGGCGCCGTTGATACGGTACTGCTTGCGTGCCACGGCAGTGCCTTGCGGAGTGGGAGCTGCCTGAAGCGGTCTGGCAGGTGTTTCTTTGCGGCCTTTCCGGGCTGTTCCCGCCGTTCTGTTGTTGGGAAGCTTTGCTCATTTGTTCGCGCCCTTCCCATGCCGCTAGTCAAAGTTGTTGATGCCCGCCAAGCGCGGCTATTTCATGACCTGCCCGCCCGCCTGCACCGCGGGCAGCCGGTCTACATCGGTCCGCTGACCGCCGAGGTCGAAGCCGTGTTTGACCCAATCAAGAACCTGAATTTTGCACACGGCGAGGCCATTCGATGGGTGCTGACGGACGACGCGGGCCAGGTAATTGGCCGGCTGGCGGCGTTTCTGAACCGCGACATGCCCGCCGTGGCCGATGCCGACCTGCCCACGGGCGGCCTGGGCTTCTTTGAGTGCATCAACGACCAGGCGGCGGCCAATACGCTGTTTGACGCCGGCCGGGAGTGGCTGGCGGCGCGCGGCATGCAGGCCATGGACGGCCCCATCAACTTTGGCGAGCGGGACCGGTTTTGGGGCCTGCTCGTGGATGGCTTCGAGCTGGAGCCCAACTACGGCATGTTTTGGCACCCGCCGTATTACCAGCAGCTGTTCGAAGGCTACGGCTTTCAACTCTATTTCAAGCAGTACACCTGCTGGCGCGACGTCGATATGCCCCTGCACCCCAGCTTTGGGAAGCGGGCCGAGGCCTTTGCGGCCGAGCAGCCGGCTTACCAGTTTCGCCACGCCCTGAAGCGCGACCCCGAGCGCATGGCCCGCGACTTCCACCACGTATACAACCTGGCCTGGGCCAACCACTCCGGCGTGCCGGAAATGAGCCTGGACAAGGCCCGCCAGCTGGTGCAGCAAATGCGGCCCGTGCTCGACGAGCGCCTGCTCTGGTTTGCTTACCACCACGACGAGCCGGTGGCCTTCTTCCTGAGTTTGCCCGAGCTTAACCAGATTCTAAAGCACGTGGGGCCGCGCCTCGACCTCGTGGGCAAGCTGCGCTTTCTGTGGGAGCGGTGGCGCTACCAGCGCCGCCGGCCGAAGAAGATGTTTGGGGTGATTTATGGCGTGGTGCCCGCCCACCAAGGCAAAAACGTGGACGCCGTGATGCTGGTGCACGCCCAAAAAGCCTTCCAGGTGGCCGGCTACACCGACATCGAAATGAACTGGATTGGCGACTTCAACCCCCGCATGCTGGCCACCACGCGCTCCATTGGCGCCAAAATCTGCAAAACGCACATCACCTACCGCAAGCTGTTCGATGAAAGCCGGCCATTTGAGCGCTGCCCGATAATTCGGTGATGAAAATTGGGCTGAGATAGCAGAACAGCAAGCTCCCCTCCTTAGCAAGGAGGGGATGTTTTCGCGCAGCGAAAACGGGGGTGGTTGAGTCGTTGAACGATTCCAGGCCGAGTCGTTCTTGCATCGTTCAACGGCTCAACCACCCCCGTCCGAGCCGTTGGCTCGAACATCCCCTCCTTGGTAAGGAGGGGAGTTGGTTGTTATGCTAATCTACTTTCTAACTTCTCTCTAGAATGGGTACCCGATGGCCAGGTTGAGCCGGCCGGCGGTGCTGGTGGGCGTGCCGTAGGGCGCTACCAGCGGAACGGCGTAGTCGAAGCGGATGACGAAATACTGCACGTCGACGCGCAGGCCTACGCCGGCGCCCACGGCCATCTGGCTGAGGAAGGAGCTGGCCTTGAATTCCCCGCCGGGGCGGTCGGGGTCGGCGTTCATCAGCCAGATGTTGCCGGCGTCGACGAAAACGGCGCCTTTGAGGTAGGGCACCAGGTCCTGGCGGTACTCGAGGTTGCCTTCGAGGCGCAGGTCGCCTACCTGGTCGTAGTAGCTGATGGCGTTATCCGTGGTCTGGGTCGGCTTGTAAGTGCCCGGCCCCAGCTCCCGGGGCGCGAAGGCCCGGATGGAGTTGGGCCCGCCAATGCCGTACTGGCGCAGGTAGGGCAGGGAGCGGGAGTTGCCGTAAGGCAGTCCGATGCCGGCTTGCAGGCGGGCCACGATGCGGTTGCCGGAGGTGGGATTGGCCGAGATGCGGTAGTACTCGCGCAGTTCCAAATCGAACTTGGTGTACTGCGAAAAGGGCTGGCTGAACAGCGTGTAGCGGCCTTTGTCGTCTTTACTGGAGCCGAAAGCTCCACTCAGGGCACCGGCCACGTTGCCGCTCACCTCGGCCATGCCCTGGAAGAAGATTTGCTGGCGGCGCTGCTCCAGCACCTGCTGGTTGTAGGTGTAGCGATAGCTGCTGCCCAGGATAAACTGCTGCTCGAAGGAGTTGCGCAGAAACGGGCGTTTGGTCAGAATGGTGTCGAACACGGGCGTGGTCGACACCAGGCTGTACTCAATGTCAATCGGGCGCAGCTCCTGCTCGTTGGTAATCTTCGTTTTCCAGCTGTAGCCGTAGTTTAAATTGAAGTTGGAGGTGCTGAAAAAGCCCGTGCGGGTGATGTAGCGCACGCCGGCTCCAAACGTGGTGTGCGGCTGGAAGTCGGAGTTGGTGAGGGTAATGTCGAGCAGCGGCAGGTCGGGGGAAAGGATGCGCGGCACCACCAGCTGGGCATTGACGCCGAACTCCGTTGAAGTCAGCCCGGAATTGTTGCGCGATTCGGCACCGGTCGGGGCACGGGTCTGGGTTTCGGCAATGGCCGTGGCGTTGATGAGCAATTGCTCGCCGCCGCGCAGGGCCGAGCGGTTGCGGTACGACAGCGTAAGGCCCGGCCCCGTGAAGCCCGTGTTTTTGGTCACCATCTGCAGGTCGGCGCGCAGGCTTTGCTTCTTGAGCTGGCTCATCAGCACGTCGGCGTCGAGGCGGGCGCGGCCGGCTGAGTCGCCCGCGGCGGCCGGCTTCAGGCGGATTTCCACGAACTTGAACACGTTCAGGCTCATCAGTCGGCTGATGGTCTGGTCGCGGCGCTTGCGGCGGTACAGGCTGTCCGGGTACAGAAAGGCGGCGTTGGTAATGGCCTTGGCCTTAAACACCTTCTCATCGGGGTAATACTCGTAGCCGCGGTACCGCACCGGCTCGCGCCGGGTGGTGTCGGTGAGCACGTAGTTGGTGTTCAGCTTTACCACATCCAGCCAGTAGGGGCGGGTGGCCCGCGTGGGGGCCGTGCTTTTCACGCGCAGGTACACGTTCACCTTGTTGTTGAGCGTGCTGTCGACCTGGAATAGCAGGAAATCGGGCGTGAAGTAGAAGTAGCCCTGGTTTTTTAGCGCATTGTCGATGCGCACCCGCTCGGCGGTGAAGGTGTTCAGGTTGTAGGCATCGCCGGTTTTGAGCAGCGTGCCGGGCTGCGTGGCCCGAATGGCGGCGTCGACCAGCGTGTCGCGCTCCGGAAAGTGAATTTCCTGGATGGTGTACACCTTGCCCACCGTGGCGGTGTAATCAACCTGGGCTGTTTTTTCCTGGGCTTTCACCTCGTGGCTCACGCCCGCCTTGAAGAAGCCGTTGTTGTACAGCCGGTTGGTCATCAGGCCCTCGGTGGCGCTGATTTTCACGTCCTTCAGCAGCACCGGTGGCTCGCCGAACTTGTCGGCCAGGAAGTGGCCCAACCCCTTGGTCTTGCCCTGGCCCAGGCCCCAGAAGTACAGTTTGGGCCGCAGCCCCAGAATGGAGCCGTTGGGCTTGGGCCGAACCACGGACTCCAGCTCGGTTTGCAGCGCCGATTGGTTGGCGATTTTCTCCGGTGTCTTGATGGTGACTTTGCTGCCGGTGTACAGTTTCTGGCCTTCGGGAATGAAGCGCAGCCCCGAGCAGCCCGATAGAATGAGGAGTGAAAGGGAGATGATTGAGGTAACGGCACTGGAACGACTGGCGGGAACCTCACCCCCAGCCTCTCTCCAAAAGAGAGGGGTGCCTGTTCCGCGCAGGCTTGCATCGTCTGACACCCCTCTCTTTTGGAGAGAGGCCGTGCCCGGCAGGGGTGAGGTTTTGGTGCGGTACCAATCGAGCATATTACTATCCATCAATAATTAACGGTTCTTGGCGGTCGGCTTCACCCGCGAAGTGTCGACCCGGGCCGTGGGCTGGCTCTGGACGGAATCCTGCTCGGCCTTCTTCTCCACTTTTTCCTGCTTGCGGTTCTCTTTTCGCTCTTCCTTGATGCTTTTTGGCACTTTCGAGAACAGGTCGGCCAGGTCGCGGTACTCGCGCTGGAACACCAGGCCGGCGCCCGTGCGCACGATTTGGCCATCAATATCCTCGTAAGCATTCTGGCGGAACACGCGCACCCGCAGGCGGCCATCGGCCAGCAGCGAGTATTCCAGGCTCACGTCGCCGGCCAGGTTGCTGGGGGGCGTCTGGCCGGTGGTGGTTTGGGTGCCGGTGTTGCCGCTCAGGGCAATGTCGGTGCCCACGCGCACGGTGAGGCGGTTGTTGAGCAGCTGGCGGCGCACGGCCACGTTCAGATCGGTGCGGCTGCGGGCCTCGCCTGAGCTGTAGTCGGCCTGGTTGGTGAGGCCCAGGTCCAGGCCCAGGCCCGAGAGGTACTTGTCGGTGATGTTGTTGAGCTGGTCGGTGAGCACGGCGCTGGCGCTGCCGCGCAGCTGGCTGGCCACCACGCCCTCGCCGCTGCTGGTCTGGAAGGGGTTCTGAGCCACGAAACGGCCCAGCACCAGCAGCGAAAACACCTGCTTGCTCATTTCTGAGTTCTGGGTGGGCTGGCGCAGCTGGGCCAGCTTGGCTTCTACCTGCCCGCTCAGGGCGCCGCGCTGGTTTTCGGGCAGCGTGATGTCGAAGCCAATGGTGGGCTTGCTGATTTGGTCAGTCACGTTCAGCAGCACGTTGAAGGGGAGGCGGTTGCGCGCGAGGGTGTTGCTGGTGGGGTCGTCGGTGCCCTGGCCGGCCAGCAGCTCGGCGGGCGCGGCCCGCACCTTGTACAGGGCCGTCACGTTGAGGTCGGCGTTGTAGGGGTCGCCGTCCCAGGTGATGGACGAGCCCCGGCGGATGATGAAATCGCGCGAGGCCAGGTCGTAGAGCGACATGTGGTACTGGCCGCGCGCCACGTCGAGCCGCCCGCTCAGGGTGATGGTGCCGTCCGGCGCAATGTTGGTGTTGAGGGTGCCGGCGGCCCGCACGCGCAGGTTATCGCCGCTCACCGGGTCGATGACGATGGTAAACGGCGTGCGGTCGTTGATGGTAACCACCGCCGTCAGGTCGTAGCCGGTGGCGTCTACCTTGGTGGTGTCCAGCGCCACTTTGCGGGCCAGCATGGTATCGAGCGGGGCGCTTTTGTCGATGAACTCCACTACGCCTGCCCGCTCCACTGCCGTGGGCGTGGCATTCGGCGATTCCACGGTCAGGTTTGAGCCCTCCACCACCGTCACCCGGGTGTCGACTTTGATGAGCGAAACCGGCCCGGTCAGGCGCGTGTCCGAATCGAGCACCAAACGGCCGTAGAACAGCTCGTTGTTGGCGCGGGTGCTGCGCACGGCCATGAAGTTGTTGGTCGTGGCCCGCATGTCGAAGGAGTAGTTGATGAAGTCCTTGGTTAGCAGGTAGCCGTTGGCCACGGCTTTGTTAGAGGCCGAATCCAGCACGGTGAAGTTGTGGAAGGCAATGCCCCGGTTGTCAAACGTGAGGTCTTGGTTGGGCAGGCGGAAGGGCGAGCCCAGCTGCGGCACGGTAAAGCCGGCGTCGTCGGAAGTGGTGAGCGTGCCGCGAATCTGGGGCGTGGCGGGCGCGCCGGTCACGCTCAGCTGCCCGTGCACGAAGCCGGTGGCGCTGCGCACCTGGCCCACCGAGAACGGCTCCACTAGTTTCAGGTTGAGCCGGTTGGCATCCACGGTGAAGTTGAGCGGGGTGGCGCTGCTGGCCAGGTAGGTGCCCGTGAGGTGTACGTCGTTGCCGCTGCCGCCCACGCTGCCGGCTGCGCCGCCGGTGAGGCGGGCGTCCACGTCGTAGCGGCTGGGGGCGGGGTTGGTGGCCCGCAGGGCAATGTCGCCGATGGCGGCTTTCTGAAACACCAGGTTATTCACCGTGGCATCGGCCGTGAAGGCCTGGCGCTTAGTACCCAGGTTGTCGATGCGGGCCGTGCCGTTGAGCGTGCCGGCCACCAAGGAGTCCTGCTGCTGCACGATGCGGGCGAGCTCGGCTAGCTCAAAATTGGTAAACGTGACGCCCAGCGGCGAAGTGGGCACGGCCGGGTTCTGGCTTTGCAACGCCAGGCTGCTGCGGCCGTTGGTGAGGCGCAGGCCATCGGCCACCACGGCGCCGGTGGGGTAGTAGCGCACGTAGTTGTTGGGGCCAGCCGTCCAGTTCTGGTAGTTGAGCACCTGCTCGGGGGCGGCCGAAAACTGGTAAATAACCTGGTCGCGGCGGCCGGGCACGGGCAAGGACTGCAGTGTGCCGGCCAGCGCCAGCCGCTCGTGGGTAGAAGAATCGCCGAGGATGGCCGCGCGGGTGAATACCTTATTGTTGGCCACGTTGCCGATGATGCTGGGGCGGCGCAGCTTTAGGGTGGTGTCCTGCGCGGCCTGGGCCATGCGCAAGCCATAATCGAGCTTGCTGGCGTCGGAGCCCACGTTCAGGCGCAGCGAATCGATGCGGTAGTTGTTGTACCGGATGATGGGAATGCTGGTGTTGGCCGTGAGGCGGGCGGCCTGGCGGCTGTAGTCGCCGGCCAGCGTAAAGGGCGAAATCTGCTTGAGGCCGGGCACCAGCTTGGTGGCCAGCTTGCCGTCTTTCAGCTGCACGGCGTAGGTGAAGTGGCGGTCGGCGGCGCTGGGCACGTAGCGCACACCGGGCAGGTCGAAGTAGCGGTCGAGGTGCTGCTCCAGCTCCGGGGCCAGGTCGCCGAGGTGCACGTTGCCATCGAGCTTCGCGGCCACGATGTTGGAGGTGAAATCCAGCGCGGCCCGCGTGGCCGTCTGCGTGATTTTGGCACTCAGCGTATCGAAGGCAAAGGGCTGGTTGTCGCGCACCAGCACCACGTTGGTTCCCCGGAAGGTACCGTTGAGGGTGTTGAGGCTGGAGCCGGTAAGGTTGGCGTTGAGGTTGCCCTGCACGCGCAGGTCGCCGCCGGTGTAGAAGCCCAGGGCCGTGAGGTTGGCGCCGCGCAGGTTCAACGAGGTCACTTCGTAGGTGGGGTTGCGCGGGTCGCGCAGGTTCACTACGGCCTGCAGGTCCAAGTTCAGGTTGGGGTCGTTCTTGCTGTTGGCGCTGATGACGTAGCGGTTGCGGTCGAGGTCCACCTTGGCCACCACGCCGTGGTAGTTGTAGCCGTTGTAGCGGGCGCTTTGCACGTTGGCATTCACCTGGCCCACCAGCGTGCCGGGGTCTTTCAGGTTGCCCGTGGCATTGATGCGCCCGGTGGCCGTGACGCGGCCCAGCTGCGGGTTTTTCAGCAGCCGGCCAAAGTCAAACCCCTTGGTGGCAAACGTGCCCACCACCGGCTGGCGGCCGTTGGCCTGCGCCGCCCCCAGGTTGCCGCTAAACGCCATGTCGCCGTAGGTGCTGCGCAGCTGTAGGTTGGTGTTGAACTGCAGCGTAGTAGGTCGCCCCCGGAACGTGCCGCTAACGGCCAGCGACTGCGGAATGCTGATGTTGGTTGGAATACTACCCTTTGGGACCAAGCTGCGGATATCGGCCTCGGTGGTGCTGAACTGCTGAATATCGAGGTCGGCGTACAGCCGCGAGTCCACGTTGGGCAGGCCCTGGATGCGGCCGCGCCGGGCGCGCAGCACCGTGTTGCGCAGCCCCACAAACTCCAGGTTGCGCACCGTGAAGTTGCCCACGCGCCCGGCAATCTGCCCGTTCAGCAGCACCGACTGATTGGGGCCGGTATTGAACGGGGAGGTGCTGGCCAGGTCCGGGGCCAGGTACAGAATGTCGCGGAAGCCGAGGCGCACGTTGCGCAAATCGCCTTCAATCTTCAGGTTGGGCAGGTTCTTGGAGTTGCCCAGGGCCGCCAGGCTTTCGTAGCCAATGGCCAGCGTACGCCGGATGCGGGTGTGCGGCGTAATCAAATCGAGGCTGTCGAGGCGGATTTGCACCGAGTCGTACACCACATCGGCGCGCCACTTATTCACCAGAAATCCGCTTTGCTCGCGGCCGGCCAGGTTGTCTACCTTGGCCGTGGTGCGGTTTTCGGAAAAGGAAAAGTCCCGCGTGTTCAGCACCAAATCCGAGAAGTGGAGGTGGTTGTAGTCCATGGCCGGCAGGCGGGTGCGCTGCTTAGGCTGGTTGAAGTTGTCGAAGGCCACGTCCAGGCCGCTGATGTCGGATTGGGCCAGGGTCACGCGCCACTTCAGGGGTTGGCCGGTGGCGGCCTTGGTCTTGTCGGCGGCTTCGTCGAGCTTGCGCACGGCCTCGGCAGGGTTCACCACCCGTTCTTCCACGGGCACGTTTTCGTTTTGGGCGTAGGCGAAGCGCGTGTTTTTGAGGGTAAGCTTGGTGAGGTCAATCCGCTCGTTGCGCAGGTCAATGTTGCGGGCCGTGATGTCGGCCAGCCCAATGTTGGTGCTGATAAATTGAGCTGCGGGGTTGTTCTTATAAGTAAAGGCCACGCTGTCGAGGGTCGCCTTATTTAGGCCAAACTGGAGCGTGAGCGGCTCGGTAGGGCCGGGGTTATCCACTTCCGGGGCCGTTTTGGTTTGCACAATGGCAATGTAAGCTCGACGGAGGGCCGCGTTATCCACTTTGTAGATAGACTTATCCACATCTACCTCGTCCATATTCACCGTGAGCTCGCCGAGGCGGGCGCGCACGTCGGAGCCGGTTATCTGGTCGTTTTGGGTGAAGTAGATGTTGGTGAGCCGCAGCTTGCCGATGTCGTACTTGAGCTTGGAGGCCGTGGTGTCGGTGGGCGCGTTGGGGTCCACGAAGGCATCGATGATGAAGTCGTAGTTGTTTGCCGAGTCGGGCTCGGTGCGGGTCAGGCGCACGCGGCCGTCGTTCAGCTCCACGTTCGACACGTTGATTTGGCTGTGCAGCAGCGCCAGGATGTCGAGGTCGACGCCGAGGTGGCCCACCGACAGCAGGGTGTCGCGCTGCTGGTCGGCCAGGTACACGCCGTCGAGGTTGATGGCGTGGCGGAAATCGGTGCGAAATTTCCCGATGCGTACCTCCGTCTTGAGCTTGCCGCGCAGGTAGCTTTCGGCCCGGTGGGCCACAAAATCCTGCCCCGCGGGAAATTGCAACACCACCACTACAGCTACTACGAGGACCAGAACCAGGGCCAGGAGCCCTAGCAGTCCGTAAAGGGCACGGCGAAAAAAAGTGGACAAAGCAGAAGGTGAGTAAGCGGCGAACAGAACGGGACGAGGTTCCAAACGCAAAACGTACGGCCCGGGTTGGCAACTATTTGCCGCCGAATGCATATAGTTGAGCTTGATGCGGGCTGCCACATGCCCGCCTTATCTTGCGCCCCCCCAACTCACCGATTGCATGACGATACGCTTTTCCCTTCCCTACCGCACCGTGTTTGGCCAGCGCCTGGCCGTGTGCGGCTCCCACCCCGATTTGGGCAATTGGCAGCTGGCCAGTGCGGCCATCATGCTCTACGACGAAGCCACGGGCTGCTGGAGCTATGAGCTGACCGTGGGCGATGCGGCCGCCGTACAAGGCCTTACCTATAAGTATGCCTTGCTCGACGCCAACACCGGCAGCCAGACTTGGGAATTCGGGCCCAACCGCAGCATCGCCTACGATGCTTCCCGCGCGCCGCGCCTGCAGCTGGCCGATTACTGGCGCTCGCCGGCCCAACCCGAAAACGAGCTGCTGACGGCTGCCTTCACCAAGGCCCTGTTTCGGCGGCCCGCCACAAACGGCCCCGCTGCCCCAGCCAGCAAAGGGAAAAAAGCCAAATCCGGCAAAGCCGTGACCGTAGCCCCGGTAGCAACCCCAACGGCTACTCCCATGGCTGCCCCCGGCGCCGGCCAAACCCTGTTTCGCCTGATGGCGCCGCGTGTGCCGCCGCAGTACGGCCTGTGCGTTCTCGGCTCCGACCCGGCCCTGGGCGCCTGGGACAACACCAAAGGCCTGGTGCTGTCGGATAAGGACTTCCCGACCTGGGCCGGCACCGTCACGCTGCAAAACCCTACCGAGGACTGCCAGTACAAATACGCCATCTGGGATGCGCAGGCCGGCCACGCCCTGGACATGGAGGGCGGCGAAAACCGCGTGATTCCCGCCACCACCAACCGCACCGCGGCCCGGGTGTTCAATGACGAAGCCTACCGCTACCCGGATGCGTGGCGCGGCGCCGGCGTGGCCCTGCCCGTATTTGCCATGCGCAGCGAAAACGGCTTCGGCGTGGGCGAGTTTGCCGACCTGAAGCTGCTCACCGATTGGGCCGTGCAAACCGGCCTGAAGCTGGTGCAGATTCTGCCCATCAACGACACCACGGCCACCCACACCTGGGTCGATTCCTACCCGTACGCCGCCATTTCGGTGTTTGCCCTGCATCCGCAGTTCATCCATCTCGAAGGCATCGCCACCCTCAAAGACAAGCAAGCTGCCAGCGAAATGGCCCAGCTCAAGCAGGAGCTGAACGCCAAAGACTTTGTGGACTACGAGCCGGTGATGAACGCCAAGTGGAAGTTTCTCAAGCTGCTCTACCAGCAGGAGAAAAAGGCTTTCCTGGCCAACCCCGACTACCGCGAATTCCTAAGCAGCCAGGCCGATTGGCTGGTGCCCTACGCTGCCTTCTCGGCCCTGCGCGACCGGTTCGGTACCGCCGATTTTCAGCAGTGGCCCGCCGAGTTCCGCACCCCGCAGAACTTAGCTCAACTCACCGCCGAAACCGCTCCTGACTACGACGAGTACGGCCTGTTCTTCTTCACGCAGTTTCACCTCGACCAGCAGCTGCGCGCGGCCGTGGCCTACGCCCGCAGCCGCGGTGTGGTGCTGAAGGGCGACCTGCCCATCGGCATCTACCGCCACTCCGTGGACGCCTGGACCCAGCCCGAGCTCTACCACATGGACCGCCAGGCCGGCGCCCCGCCGGATGATTTCTCCACCACCGGCCAGAACTGGCGCTTCCCCACCTACAACTGGGAGCGCATGGCCCTGGACGGCTATAAGTGGTGGAAGCAGCGCATGGGCCACCTCGCCCGCTACTTCGATACCCTGCGCATCGACCACATCTTGGGCTTCTTCCGCATCTGGGAAATGCCCATTGAATCGGTGGAGGGCTTGTTGGGCCATTTCTCGCCGGCCTTGCCGCTGCACCGCCACGAGATTCAGCGCCGCCTGGGCTGGTTCGACTACAGCCGCCTGTGCGAGCCGTACATCCGCTGGCACATGCTGCAGGACATCTTCCAGGGCGAAGCCCAGGCCGTGTTCGACGAGTACATGTACGACGCCAGCTACGGCCGCATTCACCTGAAGAAGGCCGTGGATACCCAGCGCAAGATTGAGGCCTACATCGCCCAGAAGCTGGCCGCCGCGCCCGAGCACGCCGACTACTTTGCCTGGCTGCAGAAGGGCTTGTTCCAGCTGGTAAACGAGGTGCTGTTTGTGCCCGCCGGCGACGACTTCTACCACCCGCGCATCACCCTGAACAAGAGCTACTCGTTCCGCGAGCTCGACACCGACGAAGACCGCCGCCGCCTCTACGACGACATCTACGTGGACTTCTTCTTCCGCCGCCACGAGGAGTTCTGGCGCCAGCAGGGCCTCGTGAAGCTGCCGCCCGTGCGCTACGCCACCGACATGCTCATTTGCGGCGAAGACCTCGGCATGGTGCCGGCCTCCGTGCCCGGCGTGATGAAGGAACTCGGCATCCTGGGCCTGAACATCCAGCGCATGCCCTCCAACCCCGAAACCGAGTTCGGCCACCCCGACACCGCCCCTTACCTGAGCGTGGTCACGACTAGCAGCCACGACATGAGCACCGTTCGCGGCTGGTGGGAAGAAGACCGGGTGCGCACCCAGCGCTTCTTCGAAACCATCCTGGGCCACTGGCGCGAGGTAGCGCCGTTCTATTGCGAGCCCTGGGTAGCGCGCGAAATCGTGGTGCAGCACCTGCATTCGCCCGCCATGTGGGCCATCTTCCCGCTGCAGGACCTGCTGGCCATGGACCGCAATCTGCGCCGCGCCAACCCGCACGACGAGCAAATCAACGTGCCCAGCAACCCCACGCACTTCTGGAAGTACCGCCTACACCTGCCCCTGGAGGAACTGGTAGACGCCGTAGGCTTCAACGAGCCGCTGCAGGCGCTGGTCGCCGCCAGCGGCCGCAGCTGATTAGCTCCGTATTTCTTTAAGCTTACCTATATGAACGGCCCCGCATAAGCGGGGCCGTTTTTGTTTTAAGCCCTAAAGAATCAGGCGATTTGGCGGCGGAAAAGCAGGCGCGTCTAAAGTGGAAAATAAGCGTAAGCGACGCCACGGCTCTTGCCAACGGCCGGTATTCCTTCACCGTGAACACCGTGGACGTTACGGGCGGCCGAACCACTTCACTGGTAGGAGTCAACTTGTTCGAAACCGAGTCAATATATACTTCTGCCCCGTCCAAGACAGGGGCATATGCCAATGGGTATTCGCTGGCTACCGTGACTGATGCGGACGGGAGTATTACCAATGCCGTACTGAGTGGGTCGAGCCTTCCGGCCGGGGTTGGGCTGAATGCTAGCACAGACCAGTTCACCGTTACCGACCGTACGCTGTTGCGGTCCGGCACGTACACTGTACAAACCAGAACAACCGACGCTACCGGGGGCATAACCTTGCAAGGCGTGACAATCAATATTGGGGCGTATCCGCTCCCCGTTGAGCTGACCGCCTTCACGGCCGCGGTGAAAAACCAGGATGCCCAACTCGCCTGGCGCACCGCCTCCGAAAAGAACAACGACCACTTCGACGTGGAGCGCAGCTTCAACGGCACCGACTTCGCCAAGATTGGCCAGGTGAAGGGCCAGGGCACGAGCTCGGCGGCGACGGACTACACCCTGACGGATGCCGGCATCGGCGCCAAGGCTACGGGCGTGGTGTACTACCGCCTGCGGCAGGTCGATGCCGATGGCACGGAGAACTTCTCGCCCGTGCACAGCGTAACGTTCCCCAAGGTGCTGGCCCCGGTCATTAGCCTGTTTCCCAACCCGGCCACGGCCGCCGGCACCAAGCTCGACCTGACGGCCCTGCCGGCTGGCGTGTACCAAGTGAGCGTGCTCGACGCCGCCGGCCGCACCGTGCTGCGGGCGGCGCTGAACACGGGCCTGGCCCACGCCCTGGATTTGCGCACCGTAGCCAGCGGCAGCTACACGCTGCTGGTGCGCGGCCAAAACGGCGGCCAGGTGGTGAACCTGACCAAGCGCCTCATCAAAGAATAAGGCAACTGCCGCCACACCGGCAAATGAAAAAAGCCCCTCCCGTCTCGGGAGGGGCTTTTTTGTGGGTTAGTTGAGCTGTCTGACGCAACCTCCGGCCCGTGGCGGTGGTTTAGAACGGCTTGGGCTTCTTTTCTCTTTTCGATGCAATTTCAATACGACGTTCTGATTATTGGGGCGGGCAGCGCTGGCTTGTCGGCGGCCCTTACGCTGGGGCGTTGCCTGCGCCGGGTGCTGCTGGCCGACGGCGGCCCCCCGCGCAACGAGGCCTCGCCCGGTGTGCACGGCTTTCTCACGCGCGACGGCATTCCTCCCGCCGAGCTGCTGCGGCTTGGCCAGGAGCAGCTGCAGCAGTACACCACGGTGGAAATGCAGTGCTTGGAAATTAACGAGGTAATCCCGCTGGAAAAAGGCTTTCGGGCCTCCGGCTGTCTAACCACCGACGATACGCCCGTGAGCATCACGGCCCGGCGGGTGCTGCTGGCCACGGGTGTCTTGGACGTACTGCCGCCGTTGCCGGGGTTCCGGGAGCTGTGGGGGCGGGGGGTGCTGCACTGCCCGTACTGCCACGGGTGGGAGGTGCGCAACCAGCCCCTGGCCGTGTACGGGCAGGGCCGCATCGTAACGGGCCTGGCGCTGCTGGTGAGCCGCTGGAGCCACGACGTGGTGGTGGTGACCAACGGGCCGGGGCACCTGACGCAGAATGCCCGGCGCCGGCTGCGGCGGCAGCACATCAAAATCCGCGAAGAACACATCACGCGCCTCATCGGCTCGGCCACCGATGACCTGGAGTGCATCGAGTTTGCCGATGGCAGCCAGCTCGAGCGGAAGGCCCTGTTTCTGCACGCTTCCCAGTACCAGCGCAGCTCCCTGGCCGAAAAGCTTGGGGCGCGGCACACCAGCAAAGGCGCCGTGTGGGTCAATTCGGGCATGCAAACCTCGGTGCCGGGCCTGTACGCGGCCGGCGACACCACCCCCGGCGCCCAGCAGGCCCTGCTGGCCGCGGCGGCCGGCAGCCGGGCTGCCATCGTCATCAACGAAGCCCTTACCCGCGAGGAATGCCCGCGTTGAGCTGACGGCGGGCCGCCGAAGCACCCAGGCTTATTCCAGGGCGCGGCTGCGAAAGAGCAGGTAGCCCAGGTGCCCGTACACGCTGAAGCGGCGGGCGGGGTCGTCGTAAAACAGCGCGTGCAGGGCCAGCGGCCCCACCGGCGTTTGGAAGACGAGGCCCGTGCTGGCCGTGAGGCGGGGGCGCTCAAAGCTGTTGAGCCGCACGGCGCGCTGGTCATCGCCCTGCCGCAGCGGCTGGTAGTTTACGTGGGTAAACACTTCGTTGCGCCACTCGAGCTTGCCTAGGAAGGGCATGGTGTAGCGCAAGCCCACGGCCGCGTAGCGCGGTGAGCGGTAGTTGTCCATAAACGAGGTGCGCGAGTCGGGCAGGGGCGCAAATACCGGCGCCGTGGTGATGCTGGAGCGGTAATTGGCAAAGGTGCCCTGGCCGCTCACCACCACTTCGGCGTAGTAGCCCCAGGCGTGCTTGTCGCCCTTCAAAGGGAAGTATTTCTCGAGTGTACCGCGGAGTTGCACCCACTGGTGGTTTTGTGAGAAGCCGGGCAAGATGGAAGTGTCGCCCTGCTTGTAGTCCTCCGAGCCGCTCACACCACGCACCGTGAACACGGCGCGCTTGCCGCTGGTAGCGTATTGCTTGCGGTTGAGGGAGTTGCGGGCAAACTGTATGGCCACGGTACCGCCCCGAAAGTTGGTTTTGTCGAGCTTGGTCGTGCTGGATATCTCAGACACGTTGGCGTAGTCGTCGCTCAGGTAAAATGCGCCCACATCGAGCAAAACCCGGCTACGGTAGTTGGGGCTGATGCCTACTTGCGCGCCCACTTTGGTATCCTGCTGGCGCACCTGGGTGCTTAGCACGTCACGGCCCAGCAAGCCGCTGGTGTTCTGGTAATCCCAGCGGTTGTAGGTGGCGGTGGGCTCCACGTAGAACGGCAGCCGGCCGGGCACGTTGATGCGGAAGCTGCCCTGTGCGCCGTTGTAGAAGCGGCCCAGGCTCACGTTGGCCGTGGCCGAGTACAGCAGGCGGCGCAGGTAGCGGTACTCTACGCCCACGTACAGGTTGTCGAGGGGCCGGTTGCTCAGCACAAAGCCCGCTTCAGCGGTCACGTTGTTGTTTTGGCGGGCGTCCACGCTCATCACGTAGCCCTTCTGGGCGGGGTCGTACTTGATGCGCGGGTAGATGTTGCGGAAAAAGTCATCCGACGCCAGCCGGAAATAGCCTTCTTCCAGGTCGTCGATGGTATAGTTCCGGCCCGAGCGCCGGAAGAACTGCTGCGCGTAGGTGTTCTGGTCGGGCCTTAGCCCCTGCACCCGCACCTGCACAAAGTTGGGCTCGGGCGCGCCGGCCTGGAAGGCCTGCCGGCGCTTCTGGAGCTCCAGCGTGTCCACACGCCGCGTGATGCGCTTCTTGAGCTGCTCCAGCTGGCGCTGGGCGGACGTGTCGCCTTTGGCAATCAGGTCGTGCACCCGGTCAAAATCGGTGCCGCCGAACCCTTCCAGGTCGGGCTGGATGAATACGCCGTTTTTGCCCACGCTCAGGGTGTCGGCCACGTTGGCGCCCAGGAAAAGCAGCGTGCCGGTGAGCAGCGCGTCGTCGTTCTTGAAGGGGTACTTCTTGTACGCCACGTCGCCCACGTTCACGCCGATGATGACGTCCGGCGCGAATTCTTTGCGCATCACATCGGTGGGGAAGTTGTTGTAGATGCCGCCGTCGAAGAGGTAGCGCCCGTCGGGGTTGCGGATGGGGCGGAAGGCCAGCGGCACGGTCATGGAGTTGCGCACGGCATCGGCCAGCGAGCCACTTTTCTGGATGACCTGCTTGCGGGTGAACACCTCCGCCGCCAGGCAGCGGAAGGGCACAAACAACTTGTCGAAATCGTAGTTGGCCTGCGCGGCGGCCGGGGCCAGCGTGCGGGCCAGGGCAAAGTTGAGGTTGAGGTCGTTCACCAGGTTGGTGCTGATGCGGGCCTTGAACGTGGAGTCCAGCGCAACGCCCACCCGTAGGGCCGAGGGCGAAGGCTCAGCCGTGAGGTAGTTGAAGGTCTTGTCCTCGGTGGGCTTGCCGCTCACCCAGTTCTGAAATTCCGGCGTGAGCATTAGCTGCTCCATCTCGCGCGGGGAGTAGCCCGCCGCATATAGCGCCCCCACAATGGAGCCCATGCTGGTGCCAATGATGTAATCGATGGGGATTCCGTTCTCCTCCAATACTTTAAGCACGCCTACGTGGGCCAGTCCCTTAGCGCCGCCGCCGCTCAGCACCACGCCCACCCGCTGGGCCGAGGCCCCAAAAGGCAGCAAGCAGGCCAACCCCAAAAGCGCCACAATGCGCGGTATCATTTTTTGCATAAATCTAAGTTACTGTGCTTTTAAACAAAGCAGTCTCCTCTACGCTTCCGGTGCGGGGCGGGTTGTTGGGTGCGGGCCAGGTAAAGGGCCTGGACCAGCGTGGCTGTCGGGGTCAGTAGCTGCTCGTTACCACTTCTTAAAGATGACGTACACAGCGGCCACCAGCAGCGCAAAGCCCACCACGTGGTTCCAGCCCAATTTATCGGTTTTGAAGATGAACACGGCGCACAGCGTAAACACCGTGAGGGTGACAACTTCCTGAATCACCTTGAGCTGAAATAAGCTGAACGGTCCGCCATTTTCTACAAACCCCAGCCGGTTAGCCGGCACCTGAAAGATGTACTCGAACAGCGCCAGGCCCCAGCTTATCATGATGACGCCAAACAGTCCCAGTTTGGCAAACCAGGCCATTTTCTTGAACAAGTGCAAGTGCCCGTACCAGGCAAATGTCATGAACAGGTTGGAAAGGCTGAGGAGCAAGATGGAGTAAAGACCTTTCATGGGAGCAGGCCGGGCAATTTGCGGAGCTGGAAGGGGTGGTTTAAAACAGACAAAGCAGGACTCGGCCATCCTTGTTATAGTTTCGGCCGCGGGCTCTGTGCTGCCGACGCCAAACGGCAGCCGGGCCCTGCAAGTTGGGCCGGAATCAGCTCAACCGCTCTTTTTTAGTTTTCAGCAGCACCCCTATGGCAACCCTCGACCCCGGCATTGGCGAAAAATTCTCGCGCCGCACCAAGCGGGCCATCAACCACGACGGTTCGTTTAACGTGCGGCGGCGTGGCGGCCCCCACCGCTTCGACGCCTACCAGTGGCTCGTGCAGATGGACTGGGGGCCGTTTATCGGCGTGGTGGTGCTGTTTTTTGGCGTGCTCAACGCCGTTTTTGCCGCCATCTACCTGCTGCTGGGGCTGGAAAACCTGCCCGGGGTGACGACGCCCCGCGGCGCGTGGCAGGATTTTCTCAGCGCCTTGTTTTTCTCTATCCAAACCTTCACATCGGTGGGCTACGGCCACGTGTACCCGGGCAGCAACGGCGCCGGGCTGGTGTCCAGCCTGGAGGCGCTGGTGGGCGTGCTCACCTTTGCCCTGGCCACGGGCCTGCTGTACGGGCGGTTTTCGCGGCCCACAGCGCGCATTCATTTTAGCAACACCGCCATCATCAGCCGCCGCCCCGACGGCACGCCCAGCCTGCAGTTCCGCATCGCCAACCAGCGCTCCAACATCCTGATTGACTTGCAGGCCCGCGTGCTGGTCAAAACCATTGAGCCGGGCACTAGCAACCAGAAGTACGCGTTTCTGCCGCTAGAGCGCGACGCCGTGAGTTTCTTCCCGCTCAGCTGGACCATCGTGCACGACATCACGCCGGAAAGCCCGCTTTACGGCTATGGGCCGGAAGATTATCAAGCCCAGGACGTGGAGATTATCATCCAGCTGAAGGGCTACGACGACACTTTCGCCCAGGACGTGCACGCCCGCAACTCCTACACCCACGAGGAAATCGAGTGGCACCGCCGCTTCATCCGTGCCTACGAAGTGGACGATGACGGCATCGCCGTTATCGACCTGGACCAGCTGCACCGCACCGAGCCGCTGGAGGATTAATTGAACTGGAAGAACATCACTCCCCTCCTTGCCAAGGAGGGGACGCTCAACTGCCAAGTTGATCTGGGGTGGTTGAATCGTTGCACGATGCCCGAACGACTCGCGCCTTAATCGTTCGCCCATCGTTCAACGCCCACAACCACCCCCGTTTCAGCTGGCGCTGAAACATCCCCTCCTTGGTAAGGAGGGGTTTTTTCGTTCTTCCCTATTCGTCGTGCCCCGGCACGCTCACCACCGGCGCGGCGGCCGCTGCCTTGGCCTCGCGCTCGAGGCGTAGCTTCTCATTTTCGGAAGGGGTGCGCGGCAGCTTGCCCAAATCCGGCGAGCCGGCATTGACCCAGCAGGTGTACCAGAAGTTGCCGATGAGGGCCGCGGCGTAGCGCATCTGGCGCTCTACCTGGCCGTTGAGCCGGGTGTGGTAAGCTTTGCTGAACTCACGCGAATACGTGCGCACGGTTTGGGTACCGCGCTGCTCGTAGCCGTATTTGCGGTCTTCGGGAAATTGAGCGGTCAATTCTTTTTCAAAGCGAAAGACCGAATCCACGGCGGCGTGCGAGCGGATGATGGCGGCCCAGATTGCGTCGGTGGGCTTTTCCAGGTACTGCGCTTTGCCGCTGAACAGGTCGTAGTCGGGGCTCAGCAGTTCGGGCAGGCGCGACTCCCACAGGCCGTGGATGCCGCGCTGGTTGGTGAGCTGGCCGTTGTAGTTTTTGGTGGTGTGCAGCGGCACGCAGGCATCGGCAATGTAGTGGCCCAGGTCGGCGGAGAGGTGCAGGATGCGGTCGGTGTCGCGGGCCTGAAAGGCGGCGGTGAGCTGGTTTTTCATCGTCACCACGTTCCACGGCACAATGCCGTGGCGCAGCAGCGAGTCTTCGCCGTAGCGGGCTACGGCATCGGCGTAGCGGCGGGGCATTTTGTAGGCAGCGCTATCCCCGTAGCGGTCCACGTCGAGGAAATGCTTGGGCGCTTCGGTCGGCACCACCATGCGGCGCGAGTCGGGCCGGGTGGCGTTGGTGGTCAGGTAGTCAATGTTGGCTTTGTAGAAGCCCACCATGGCCGGCGGCAGCGTGTACACGGCCAGGCGGTTGAGCAGCCGGTGGCCGAAAAATCCCCAGGCCTGCGCCCGGTGGTAGCAGAACAGCAGCGGCAGACAAAGCAGGAGGAGTAGAACAGGTTTTTTCACGGGTAAAAGGTACGGGCACTACAGCCATAACGAAGCGCTAAAGAGCCTGTTCAGCGGAGTGGCAAAGAGCCGGTCTTCGAGCCGATATAGCTTGTGACCTACCGCAAGCGGCCCACAAAAAAGCCCCGGTCAAGGCGACCAGGGCTTTCTTTTGAAACGCAAACAACGTTAAACCACGCGCACCTGGACGCGGGGAGGGATGATGGTCGTGCCGTCTTCTAGCGTAATCAGAAAATAAAAATCAATCTGATTGGGTGACTGTGGGTTGGTCGACACCGTGGCTGAAGTCGGCGCGACTCCGGTGCCGACACGGGTTTGAAACGTTTTGTAGTCCGTCAGGCTCGACGAAAATGTGATGGTATTGCTACCGTTGCCAGGAATGGGGGTAGAACCACTTGTCCCGTTGTAGTTGTAGAGCAGTGCCGGAGCGCCGGTCTGCACATTGGCCAGGCCGCTGCCGCCAACCGCCACCCGGGTAATTTCCTTGATTTTGCCCTTGTCGGCTGGAATCGAGAAATTGATGGTGAACTTGCCCTGTTCGGTGGCCGTGGGTGCTTTGGCCACCACGATGTAAAAACGCTCAAAGAAATCGGCGTTGGTCACCGTCACCGGGATGGGGGCGTAAGCCTGGTCGAGCGGGGCCAAGCTCTTGTCATCGTACACCTTCTTGCACGAGGAGGAGGCCAGGGCCAGACCCGCGAGGCAGCACACAATTAAGAAATGTTTTTTCATGGGGAATGCGGTTTTGCTGTGAGGGAAGGGGATGGACCTATTTGGTGGCCCACCACACCGGCACGCTCGTGCGAATGTTGACGTCCTGGCCTTCGGCTCCGGCGTTGGCGGTAAGCTCCGAAAGCGGAAGCGCGAAGCGCTGGGGCAGGATGCCGTCGTCGCCTGCTGGGTTTAGCACGGGAGCCAGTTTAGGATAGCCCGTCCGGCGATAGTCGTTGTAGGCTTCGATGCCGTTGCCAACCCAGGCAATCCACTTTTGGGTGATAATCTGATTGCGCTTCTGTTCGGTGGTACCCCGTAAGGTAGCCACGTTGGGATTGGCGGCGAAATAAGCCGTAACGGCCGCGTCGGTAATGCCTGTTTTAGTCATGGATGCCCGGATGGCGTCCTGATATAGCGATTGGGCCGTGCCCGCCACGGTAACGCCAGGCAGCGTCAAGGCCGATTCGGCCAGGATGAAAAGTCGCTGAAAGTTGGTCAGCAACCGGGCCGGGGCTTCCCCCGAGTTGCCCCGGATGTAAATGTTGTAGCGCGACCGGTTACCTATTGCGGGAATGGTCAGGCCGCTCGCCGTACCACCGTTCTGGTAGCCGGTGAACGTCAGAAAGGTCGGTGTTGGCACCCCGTTTACCAAAGGTCCGGGCAACGTTGTCACGGTGCCGGTGGGGTTCACCGTCGCGGTCGGCGTGGGCGTCGGCGTGAAATAAATTGGCAGGCGTGGGTCATTCACCACCCTCATGCTGTCGAGCAGGCGCTGGCTGAGCATTTGGTCGAGCGGGCGGTTAACGTAGTTAAAGGAATACAGCGGATTCTGGTTGCCGCTGGCCGAGCCAAACGGCACTTCGAAGTCGTCAGCGTTCGAAGTGAAGGCGCCCGCAGCAGCCTGATTGATCAGCGAAGTGGCCAGGGCCGGCTCCTTCTTGCTGATGGTGTTGGCAAATTTTAGCAACAGCATATTGCCCATTTTCTTCCACTGCGCAATGTTGTTGGCCGTTTTGCCGTACACCGGGTCGTCGGTGGTACCGGGCTTCAGGGTGCTGGGCTTATCCAAATCCGCCAGCCCCTCCTTCACCAGGTCAATCAGGCTCTGAATGCCTAGCGCAGAGTTGCCCTTGTAAATGTCTTCCTGCTTGTCGTAGCGCGGGTGCTGATTCTCCCTGCCTTTTAGGGCCTGTGAATACGGCACGTCGCCATACAGGTCCGTGGCGATGGAGAAATTATACGCTTTCAGCAGTTTAGCAATGCCACCGTAGGCCGGGCTGCTTTTGGTAGCGGCCAGGTCAATCAGCGTTTGCGAATTAATCAGGGTGCCGCCGTAGAGCTCCAAGTTCCATTGGTTATCGAACGAGCCGCGGATGTTGTAGCGGTCGTAGTCTGCCATCTGGTTGCCAGTGCCGGCTTTATGCTGAACGAAGAGTGCCGCCGCCCGGCCCAGGTCGTTGGTGGCCACAAAGCCCGAGTAAACGACTGTGCTGGTGAACAGCAGCGGCATGGTTACTACTGCCGGACTGTTAGGAGAGGTGTTCACGTCCAAGAACTTGTCCCGGTTGCAGCTGAAGGTGGACAAGGCCACCGCCGCTGCCAGCGTGATACCTACTATTTTCTGATTTTTCATGAGAAATTAAATAGCTGGATTAGAGGGTAAAACGCAGGTTCACCCCGTAGTTGCGCGTGTTGGGCGAGCCTTGCAGGTCAAGCCCGCGGATGTTGCCGGCGCCTTGCGTGTTCAGCTCCGGGTCGAAGTTGGCGTTCGGCGCGTAGTAGAGCAAGTTGCGGCCCGACACCGAAAAGCGCACCTGACCGAACGGCGTGCGCTCGAGCAGGTCTTTCGGCAAGGAGTAGCCCAACGAAACTTCCCGCAGGCGGTATATCGAGGCGTCGTACACGTTCAGCTGGCTTTGCAGGCCACCGGAAGCCCCCCAGTACGCCTGGGCATCAATCTCAATGTTGTTGGGGCGGTAGGTGCCATCGGCATTGCGGATAACGCCCGGGATGATGCGGGGCGCGTCGCGGTTGATGCCCGTCTCGTACAGGTTGCCGCTGGCTTTCAGCGAAGCGTTGGTGAAGGAAAGCACTTCGCCGCCGTATTTGGCATCAACCAAGAAGGAGAACTCCACACCCCGGTAGTTGAAGGTGTTGGTGATGCCGCCCTGCCACAGCGGGTTCGGATTGGCAATAATCGAGTTGGCTACCCCAGGGGCGAAGGTGCCGCTGGTGGGGTTGATGATGTACTTGCCCACAATCGAGGGGTCGTTATCCTTGCCCGTAACCGGGTCTTTGGCTGGCACCCGTGGCAGGGCGTTGCCGATGATTACCCCATAAGGCTGGTGTTCTCGGAAGCTGGGCTGCGAACCGATGAAGCCACCGCCCGCAATGGTCGAGGTAGTGATGCCCGGAGCGATGCTAATAACCTCGTTCTTGATGCGGGTGAAGTTCGCGCTGATATCCCAGCGGAATGCGGACGTCTTGACGGGGTTGACGAGCATAATGCCCTCAAAACCGGTGTTGTCCACGCGGCCCACGTTGGCGAAAAGGGTGCCGAATCCGGAGGAGCTGGCGATGCTGACGGGAATAATCTGGTCCACGCTGCGGGTGTAGAAGCCCGTCAGTTCAAAGCTCAGGCGGTTGTTGAAAAAGCCCAGGTTGGTACCCACTTCGTACGACTTCGTGGATTCCGGCTTGAGGATATCGCCGCCGCCAATGGTGTTGTTGATGACGAAACCGGGGAAGTTGCCGTTCGCGTTCGAGAAAGGAAAATTGATGCTTGACACGTTGTTGCCCACGCTACCCGAGCGGTAAACAGTGGCCAACGAATACGGGTCGGCGTCTTTACCTACTTTGGAGATGTTCGCCCGCAGCTTGCCATAAGAGAAGATGTTGTTCGAAATCTTCAGGGCGTCGGTGAACACGAAGCTGGCGGTGGCCGAAGGGTAGAAGAAGGTGTTATTGGCTTTCGGCAGGGTCGAGGACTGGTCTACGCGGCCCGTCAATTCCAGGAACAGGTAGTTATTGTAGCCGAGCGTCAGCTGACTGTAGACGCCCAGGATGCGCCGCAAGCTGGTGTTTTCACCCGTGCCATTCTGAAACACGCTGCCGACTTGCGAATTGAAAAAGCCCGGTACGGCCAGGTTTTCCGACTGCGAGGTGATGGACTGGGTACGGCGCTGGTTGACGTTCTGGCCCACGAGCAAGCTGGCGTTAAGGCCTTCGGAAAAGAGGTTATCTTTTTTGGCCGTCACGATGATGTCGCTGTTAAACTCGCTGCGGTACAACGCCTGGTCCTGAATCAAGCCCAATGGGTTGCGGCCCGAACCGGCAACGTATACCGTCTTGCGGCGGTCGGTATAGGTGTCTAGGCCCGCCCGGTACAGCACGTTTAGCCAGGGAGTCACGTCGTAGCTCAGGTTGGCCACGTTAATGAAACGGGTTACCGCCGACTTGGTGGTGTTTTGGTTAACGCCAAAATAAGGGCTTTCAACACCGGGGAAGAACACATTGGCTCCCGTCAACGGGTCCACATACGGGTTGCCCTGTAGGTTGAGGCTGCGGGGCACCGCAAAGGAGAGGGCCGAGAAGGGCGAGTTGAAGTTGCCTTGGCCTACCCCGCTTTGATTGGTCTGGATGAAGCTCACCGAACCACCGGCTTTCAGCTTGTTCACCAATTTGACGTTGCCCCCCAGCAGCACGTTGGTGCGGTTAAGCTCCGAATTCTGCACAATGCCCTTCTGGGTGGTGTTGCTCACGTTCAGCGACACGTTCTGATCGGCGTTGCCGCCCGCGATGTTCGCTCCATTGGTCAGGATGGTGCCTTGGCGGTAGAAGTCCCGGATGTTGTTCGGGTAGTTCTGGTAGGGGAGCAGGCTGCCGTTGGTCAGCAGCAGGCCGTTGGCGAGCGTAGGCGCGGTGCCGAAGCGCGGCCCAAACGAGTTGGAGTTGGCCGTGTAAATGTCGCCTAGGCCGCCGGTCGTCGTCACCACACCGTTGTTGCCCTGTCCGTATTCGTTTTGTAAACGGGCGGTGCCGTACACGTTTTGCACGTTGAAACTCGAGGTAGCGGTTACTTCCAGCTTTTTGTTGGCGCTTCCGCCATTTTTGGTGGTGATGATGATGGCGCCCGAAGAAGCCCGCGAACCGTAGAGAGCCGCCGCGGCTGGCCCTTTCAGGATGTTGATGCTGGCAATCGACTCGGGGTCGATGTCCAACGCGCGGTTTGAAACCTGCGCAGCGCCCAGGCTGCCCTGGCCACCGCCACCGAAGCCGCGCTCCAGGTCGTTGCTGATCGGAATACCGTCGACCACAAACAGGGGCTGGTTGCTGCCCTGCAACGAAGTAATGCCCCGGATGTTGATGTTGGTCGACGAGCCTGGCAGGCCGCTGGCTGAGCTGATGTTAACGCCGGACACTTTGCCCTGCAGCGAGTTCAGCACGTTGGGCTCCGATTTCTGCGAAATCTGCTCCGCTTTGATTTGCTGCGTGGAATAGCCCAGCGAGCGCGTGTCCTTCTCAATGCCCAGGGCCGTCACCACCACCTCGTTCAGCTGCTTGGTGTCGGTGGCCAGCGTAACGTTGTAAGTGTTGCCGGCTCCAATGGGCTGCTCGATGGTGGCATACCCAATGGAGCTGAACGTCAGGGTGGCGGCGGTTGGCGGTGCGCTTAGGGTAAAGTTGCCATCGGCCCCAGTGGAAGTGCCCACGGTGGTGCCCTTCACCAGCACCGTCACGCCGGGCAGCCCTTCGCCCGATTGCCTGTCCGTGACCCGCCCGGTAATCTGTCGATTCTGCGCCCAGGCAACCTGGAGCGCATTGAGCAAAATGAATAAGCTCAATAGTAGTAAATTCTTCATGCCGCACTAAACTTTGGTTAGAAATTATCAATGGCAAAGTAGTGCCAAAATCCCCAAAATGCATAGCCTGCGGGAGCACGGCGCCATGCTCTTAACCAGAATTAGCTGCTAAGTGGAAAAAATAATAGTGCGGCTGAGGCAGTATAAAACCTCTTCATTGCCTATCTGACGGGCTTATCATAGTAAAATCAGCGTCTTGTCGGGCAGCGTATCCAGCCAATCCTTTATTACCTGTAGGAATGTGCCTTCTCTTTTATTCGTAGTAAACGGGCTTTCGTTTGGCTAAACAAGGCAGCTACTACCGGGCAGGCCCGGCTGCAACCCTGTTCCAGCGCATTCCGCCAACGACTAGCTTTGGGTCTTAATCTTTCCTGCCCTCATGCCGGGGCGCAGCTTCGTCTGGTATGGGCGAAACGTACGGGTACAATGAACGGCTTGGGGCAACTGCTGTGCCTCGACTAAACTTACCACAAGTGGGCTTCTTCCTAAAGCATTGGCAAGGCATGGCCTAGCGCTGTATTAATGGCAGCGCAAAAGACAGCATAAGAATATAGGCCCGAAGCTGGCGGCTTAGCGCCGCTTGCCGTCGCCGGCAAACTTCATGCGGTAGTCGTGCTTCACGTCGCCCTTGCTGATGCGGGCGAGCTTGCCTTTCAGCAGCTGCTTCTTAAACGCCGACAGCTTGTCGGTAAACAGCACGCCTTCCAGGTGGTCGTATTCGTGCTGAATGATGCGGGCGGCCATGCCGGAAAAGGCTTCTTCGTGCACCTGGCGGTTTTCGTCTTCGTAGCGCAGCACGATGTCGGCGTGGCGGTTCACCAGCTCGCGCACGCCGGGGATGCTCAGGCAGCCTTCCTCAAAGCCCCACATCTCGCCGGTTTCGCTCACCATCACCGGGTTGATAAACGCCCGCTTGATGGGCGGCTCGGGTGTTTCGCCTTCTTCTAGCTCGGCCAGGTCCTCTTCGTCCAGCTCCACCATCGGCCCCGAATCCATCACAAACAGGCGCACGCCCTTACCAATCTGGGGCGCGGCCAGGCCCACGCCGTGAGCGTAGTACATGGTCTCGTACATGTCGGCAATGAGTTGATGCAGGTCGGCAGCGGCCAGGTCGGCCGCCAGGTTTTTGGCTTTGGTCTTCAGCACGGGGTCGCCAATGGCGACGATGGAGTAAATCATATTGTAGTGGTCAATTTAAAATAGAACGTTCTGCTCATCTGGCGTCCGCGTAGCCGAAGCAGCTCGCGTGGGTTAGCAATTAAAGCAGCCCAACGATGCGCGAGCTGCTTCGGCTGCGCGGACGCCAGATGAGCAGGATGTTTAACAAAACAACTAAACCTCCCTCATCAATGGCGATTCCAGAAACGATTGGAGAATGATGGTGGCACTGATGCGGTCTACGGTGGCTTTGTCGCGGCGGGCCTTCTGGCCGAGGCCCCCGGCCAGCATGGTGGCGTGCGCCATGCGGGAGGTAAACCGCTCGTCGAGCTCGTGCACGGGCACTTCGGGCAACTCGCGGCGCAGGCGGCGCAGCAGGCCCACCACGGCGCTGGTCACGTCGGTGGGCTCGTTGAGCAGCGTGCGCGGCATGCCCACCACCACGGCCCGCAATGGCTCGCGCTGGTGGTAGGCCAGCACGTACTTCACCAAATCCTGGCTGTGAATGGTTTCCAGGGGCGAGGCAATCATGCACAAGGGGTCGGTCACGGCCAGGCCAACGCGCTTGTTTCCGTAATCGATGGCGAGAATGCGGCCCATGTGCCTGGAGGTGGAGTAGCGAAGTGAGGTGTTGGCAAGTATTGCCGCCGCAAAGATACGGCAGGGGCAAGGGCCTCAATCCAAAGGGTTGCTCCAGCCCGTAGTTGAGCTGGTTTTGAAATAAAAAGGGCCGGTTTGATAGTCGAATAAATAGGACGTTTTTGACGGGCAAGAATGGTGTGACATTTGGAAAAATAGCAAGCCTGTATAAACAAAGTGATAAATAATGCACGCTACGCTCTTGTTATTTACTGGTGTTTACAATTGTAATTTGCCATTAAATAGGCCATAATTTATCTTTATTAGCGTAAAATATTGCAATTTTCATTGAAATACAAGTATTGTAGTCTTAGCGAATTCCGTTCTAAGAAAATTTCAATAGTTTTGGTCTGTACAATACGGTTTTCTATTCGCTAGCACTTATACCTTTCTTATGTCTTCCACGTCTTCGGCGGCTTCCGAAAAGGCTCGGTCTGCTCCCTCTCGGGGGCGGCGCGGGTGGCTGCGGCAGGGGGTGCTCCTGATGCTGGCCATGGGCTGCGGGGTGCTGGTGGCCAACAATCCCTTCCGGCCATCGTCGGAAAATCCCGACGCTACGGCCCGCGGCTACCTGCGTTTCAAGGAAATATTGAGCTACGTGGACCGCGACTACGCCGACTCTGTCGATACGGAGGCCTTGGCCGATTACGCTGTGGGGCAGATGCTCGAAAAGCTCGACCCGCACTCCGTCTACATCCCGGCCCGCGACCGTGAAAAGACGGATTCCTTCCTGCAAAGCGACTTCGACGGCATCGGCATCGAGTTCAACCTGTTTCGCGATACCATGACCGTGGTGGCCCCGCTCAGCGGCGGACCAGCCGAGCAAGCCGGCGTGCAAGCCGGCGACCAGATTTTGAGCATTGCCAACAAGCGTGTTTCGGGTGGGCACCTGAGCACCATTCGGCTCAGCGAGCTTTTGCGCGGGCCCCGCGGCAGCAGCGTGAGCATGGAGCTGCGCCGTCGTGGGCAGGCGCACTTGCTCAACCTGACCATTCCCCGCAGCCGCGTGCCTAATGCCTCGGTGGATGCCGCGTACCTGGTGGATGGCCAGACCGGCTACATCAAGGTGAGCCGGTTTGCTTCGAATACCTACGACGAGTTCAAGGCCGCCCTGGCCGACCTGCGCCGCCAGGGCCTCACGCGCCTCGTGCTGGATTTGCGCGGCAACCCCGGCGGCTACCTCGACCGCGCCACTCAGCTGGCCGACGAGTTTATCGGGGGCTCGCGCAAAATCGTGTATACCGACGGCAAGGGCGAGCAGTACGACTCGCAGACCTACGCCCGGGTGGCCGGCGAGTTTGAAGAAGGTGCCCTGGTGATACTCGTGGACGAAGGCAGCGCCTCGGCCGCCGAAGTAGTCGCCGGCGCCCTGCAGGACCACGACCGCGCCACCATCGTGGGCCGCCGCACCTTTGGCAAAGGCTTGGTGCAGCAGCCCATAGCCCTGAGCGACGGCAGCGAGCTGCGCCTGACCATTGCGCGCTACTACACCCCGTCCGGCCGCTCCATCCAGAAGCCCTACGGCGCCAACTACGCCGAATACCGCGCCGACGTGGCCAACCGCGCCGCCCACGGCGAGCTGCAATCGGCCGACAGCATCCGCTTCGCCAAAGAGCTGCGATTCCGCACCGACCACGGCCGCACGGTATACGGCGGCGGGGGCATCATGCCCGATGTTTTTGTGCCCCGCGATACGCTGGCGCATTCTGCCTACGTCACCAAGCTGCTGAGCCACGGCGTGGCCCGCGCCTTTGCCTTATCCTTCTATCAGGCGCACAAAGCGGAGCTGGAAGGCCTGCGCTTCGAGCAGTTTCATGCCACCTTCCGCATTTCCGATGCGCAACTGGTGAGCCTGGCCGCCCAGGCGGCTCAAGTTGGCGTGACCACGGATGTGGCCTCCATTCGCCGGTGCGCGCCGCTGCTGCGCAACCAGCTCAAGGCCTACATTGCCCGCAGTGCCTACGGGCCCGTGGCGTACTACACCGTGCTCCGCGAGCAGGACCCCGAGCTGCAGCGTGCCCTGCACGTGGTGAGCGACAGCACCGCCCAACTGGCCCTGCTGGGCAAGTAAGCGCGGGCGGCATCTGTCATTGCGCCTTTTCTGTCATTGCGAGCGCAGCGCGGCAATCCGTCCTGTCAACACCAGACATTTTCTAAAGCGACAAGCCCCGGTACTGCGCAGTGTCGGGGCTGGTTACTTTATAATTGGCGTAACACTTTATTGGGCTGGTCGCGGAGAGAGGACGGATTGCTTCGGCTCTGCCTCGCAATGACAGGCGCCGCCCATAGTGACCAGTGGGCAACGCCAAAACAAGCCGGCCCCGTAACTTCACTGCCCAAATCCCACCCTTGTTCTCATGTCGCACTACCACCGCCTCGGCCAGATTCCGCGCAAGCGCCATACCCAGTTTCGCCAGCCCGATGGCACCCTGTATTCGGAGCAGCTGGTGGGCACGCTGGGTTTCCACGGCGTGTCGTCGCTACTCTACCACGTGCACCCGCCCACCCAGATTAAGCACGTGGGCGAGCCCCGGCCCTACGCGCCTAAGCTGCTCAAGGACCGGCCGCTGCAGCCCGAGCACCTGCGCACGCTGGCCCAAACCAGCACCGGCGGCGACTACCTCGCCGCCCGCCAGACCCTGCTTGGCAACGCCGACGTAACGATGAGTATCTGCAACCCCACGGACAAGCGGATGGACTATTATTACAAAAACGCCCAAGCCGACGAGGTGATTTTTGTGCACGAAGGCCGCGGCGAGCTCTGGAGCCAGATGGGCAAGGTAGCTTTCGAGCCCGGCGACTACGTGGTGGTGCCGCGCACGGTCATTCACCAGCTCCACTTCGAAGAAGGCCCCGTCCGGCTCATGATTATCGAGTCCTTCAGCCCCGTGGAAACGGTGCGGCGCTACCGCAACCACTTCGGCCAGCTGCTGGAGCACTCGCCCTACTGCGAGCGCGACATGCGTCCGCCCACCGAGCTGATTCTCGACGACTTGCCGGAGGGCGACTACGTGGTGCAGGTCAAAAAAGAAGGCATGCTGCACCAGCTCACCTACGCCCATTCGCCCTTCGACGTGGTGGGCTGGGACGGCTATTTCTACCCCTACGCCTTCAGCATTCACGATTTTGAGCCCATCACCGGGCGCCTGCACCAGCCGCCGCCCGTGCACCAAACCTTCGAGGGCCACAACTACGTCATCTGCTCCTTTGTGCCGCGCCTGTTTGACTATCACCCGCTCAGCATTCCGGCGCCCTACAACCACTCCAACGTGGACTCCGACGAGGTGCTGTACTACGTGGCCGGCAATTTCATGTCGCGTAAAGGCGTCGATTTGGCCTCCTTCACCTGGCACCCCACGGGCCTGCCGCACGGCCCGCACCCCGGCACCGTAGAGGCCAGCATCGGCAAGAAAGAAACCCACGAGCTGGCCCTCATGCTCGATACCTTCCGCCCGCTCTACCTCACCGAAGCGGCGCTGCCCTACGTCGACGCCCGCTACCCCATGAGCTGGAACCCCGGCTTCGTGCCCGACCCACCCAAATCGGCGGATATGATGGATTGAGCTGAACCGTGGGCTAACTGCTAGCTAAAGCCAAAACAGAACGTCATGCTGAGCTTCTCGCAGCATCTCTACTGCTTCGTTGAGCCGCAACGGGGAACCTCACCCCCGGCCCCTCTCCAAAAGAGAGGGGAGCCTGACGTTAAACAAACAAAAAGCCCCGACTCAAGTGAGCCGGGGCTTTTCTGTTTTTAGGAATTGAGCTAAAAATTGTGCCGTGGCTCCCCTCTCTTTTGGAGAGGGGCCGGGGGTGAGGTTCTCACGTGAGATGCTTCGCTCAGCCGGACGCTCTACTCATTCTCGGCCTGCAGCCTTATTGCTCCATTTTCCCACCGGCCCGCTCGGGGTGCTGCGCGGGGATGGTTTGTAGCTTGAAGGGCTGCTTTTTCAAGTCGGCCATGATGACCTCCACGGCTTTGGCCAGCTGCGGGTCGTCGCCGTTTTGGGTGGCGTTGGGCAGCACGTCCACTTCGATGTCGGGCGAGACGCCGATGTTCTCGATTTCCCATTTTCCGTCGGGGCTGTAGATGCCGAAGCTGGGCGACGTCACGCTGCCGCCGTCCAGGAGCGGCGGGTAGCCCGAAATGCCCACCAGGCCGCCCCAGGTGCGCTTGCCTACGATGGTGCCCAACCCGCGCCGCCGGAAAAAGGCCGGCAGTGCATCGCCGCCCGAGCCGGCAAACTCATTCACCAGCATCACCTTGGGTCCGTAGATGGACGCGCCCGGCGACGTAAACGCCGGGCCCTCACGGGTGGCCCAGTAGCTGAGCAAAGGCCGGTTGAGCAGGTCGAGAATGTAGTCGGCCACGAAGCCGCCGCCGTTGAACCGCTCGTCAACGATGACGGCTTGTTTATCAAGCTGACTGAAGTAGTAGCGGTTGAAAAACTCGTAGCCTTCGGCGCCGGTGTTGGGCAGGTACACGTAGGCCACGCGCCCGCCGGTGAGCTCGTCCACTTTGCGGCGGTTGCCCTCCACCCAGGCAATGCGGCGCAGGGTGGCCTCGCTGGCCACGGGCACCACGGTTACCTCGCGGGCGCCGCTCATGGTAGGCTTGGTGTTTACCGTAAGCGTGATTTGCTTGCCCACGGTGTTCTCAAAGAAGCTGTACACGTTGTCGGTGCCGCGCACCGGGCGGTTGTTCACTGCCAGCAGGTATTCGCCTGCCTTCACGTTCACGCCGGGGCCCGTGAGCGGGGCGCGCAGGCTAGGGTTGAAGCTTTCGCCGTTGAATACCCGCTTGAAGCGGTAATGGTCGTTGGCTACCTCGTAGTCGGCGCCGAGCAACCCCACCGGGCCAGCTTGCATCGTGGGCATGTCGCCGCCGCTCACGTAGTTGTGGCCCACCACCATTTCGCCCATCATCTCCCCAAACAGGTAGTTGAGGTCGGCCCGGTGCGCCACGTAAGGTAGGAAGGAGGCGTACTTTTTCTTGGTAGTCGCCCAGTCCAGGCCGTGCATGTTGGCGTCGTAGAAATAGTCGCGCTCCAGGCGCCACACTTCGTTGAACATCTGCGTCCACTCGTGGCGCGGGTCGATGTATGCGTCCATGCCGGTGAGGGTGAGCTTGCCGTCGGCCGCGGCGGGTTTGCCCGCTGCTTCCACAATCCCGAAGGCATTATTGGGCGCCATGTAGAGCAGCTTCTTGCCATCGGCGCTGAGGGCATAGCCGTTCACCTCGGCCATAAACACGTCGTCTTTGCGCTCTTTCAGGTCGAAGCGGTGCAGGCGCTGCGTGGGCTCGGGGACGGTTGCGGTGGGGCCGGCCGGGGTTGCTGCGGGCATGTCTTCCAGATAGAACAGCTTGTCGCCATCGGCTACTTCGACGTCCGCGAGGGCGCCCACGGCGGAGCCGGGCACCACCAGCACGCGCTGGCTCATTCCGAGTGTATCGATAACCACTTTCACGCTGGCCGGCTTTTTCCCTTTCAGGTCCTTTATCGCCACTTTGGGCGCGGGGCGGTTGCCCACGGGCTTGCCCACTACCACCGAGTCCGGCTTGGTGGCGGCGTCTTTTTCTTCGTCGCTTTGCGGGGCGAAAGGCGACGCATCTTTCTGGTTCAGCACGGCCACGTAGAGGGTGCGCTTGCTCATCCGGTCGTAGGCCGTCATGTCGAGCCAGGTGGTGCGCAGGCCCACATCGGTGCTGGCCGCAAAGAAGAGGTACTTGCCATCGCGGCTAAATGCCGGCGACGTAGCGTCGCTGCGCCCGTCGCTGATGGCAAAGCGCCGCCCCGTGGGCACGTGGTACACGTACACCGTGCGCAGGTGGTTGGGCATCAGCGCCGAGTACGCTAGCCACTGTGCATCCGGCGACCAGGCTGGGGCCATCACCGGCTCGCCCCGGACGGGGCCGAAGGCATCAGTGGCTACCCGCACCGGCTTTTTGGTGGCCAGGTTCAGGTACCAAAGGTTGAGCTTTTTGTCGGTGTAGGCTATTTTCTTGCTATCGGGCGACCACAGCGGATGGAAGTAAAAGGACGGCGCGCCCAGTGAGTAGGCCTCGGCGGGCTTGATGCCGCGCTGGTCTTGCACGTGCAGCTGGTACTCGCCCGATACATCCGACACGTAGGCGATGCGCGTGCCATCCGGCGACCACGCCGGGTAGCGCTCGTGGGCGCCGTCGGAATGGGTGAGGTTGCGGCTCTCGCCTTTCTTGGCGGGGACGGTGAAAATGTCGCCGCGGGCTTCCACCACGGCCCGCATGCCGGTGGGCGAAATGGCGGCCGAGCGCAGCATAGTAGCCACGTTGCGGTACTGCGGGCGCAGGGCCAGTACCTCGGGCGTGATGCTGATTTTCAGGGCAGTGGCCTTGCCCGATTCAGTATTGAGCACGTGCAGGCGCCCGGCCTGCTCGTACACCAGCTCGGTGCCGTAGCCGGCCAGGGCCTTCACGTCGTAGTCGGTATGCCGGGTGAGCTGCTCTACCTTCTTGGAGGCCACGTCGTACACAAACACGTTGTTGGTGCGCTGCCGGTCGCTGAGGAAATACACCTTGCCGCCCAGCCAGCGCGGGCTGGTATCGGTGGCGTTTTCGTGCGGAATTTCTTCGGTAGCCAGGGTTTGCAGGTTGGTGAGCCAGATGGGGCCGGTTTGGCCACCGCGGTAGTGCTTCCAGGTGGTGGTGGCGTTGGTTATGTGCGTATGGGCCAGGGTTTTGCCATCGGCCGAGTAGCTGCCTTTCTCGCCCATCAGCAGGGGCAGGCGTGTGGGCAGGCCGCCGGCCACCGCCACCGTAAACAGCTGCAACGACCGCGCATACGCTTCCTGCGAGCTGCTGAAGAGAATGCTCTTGCCGTCGGGCGTCCAGTCGCGCACTACGTCGGCCGAGGGATGCCAGGTGAGGCGGCGCGGCTGCCCGCCGCCGATGGGCACCACGTACACGTCGGGGTTGCGGTCGTAGTCGCCGGTGAAGGCTATCCACTGGCCGTCGGGCGAGAAGTGGGGGCTGGTTTCCACGCCGGGGCCCACGGTGAGGCGCTGCGGGTTGGAGCCGTCGCGGTTGGCCGTCCAGATGTCGCCGGCGTAGCTGAAGGCCAGCTTGTCGCGGCTCAGCGCCGGCTCGCGCAGTAGCAGGGTTTCGGGGCTAGCGGTTTGTGCCCGGGAGGTCAGCGCAAACGCCGACGCCAAGGCCAGCAAAGAGTAAGGTTTCACCATGTTTTAATTGAAGGATATGAAGAGGCGTCCAAGTTAGCTCCGAAACTGATAAACAATTATTTTCGCTTAGGCGGGGAGCTACCTGCTCGCGGTGAACCATTGGCTTAGCTTTTGCCGTATTTGCAGTCCAGTCATTCTTTAATCTATATGAAAAAGATTTTCCTATTAGCTCCCCTGGTGCTTTTTCTGGCCGTGGTTGGCTGCAAAAAGCTCGACCAGCTGCTTACTTTCAACGTCGACGTTTCGCAGAGCGTGACCATACCGGGCTATTTCGTGGGCGCCCAGCTGGCTCCGGTGAAGGTGGTCACGAAGTCGGAAGAATCCTTCCGCAACAACAAAACCACGCGCGACAACGTCAAAAACGTGTACCTCAACAAGATGGTGCTTACGGTGACCAGCCCTTCCGGGGCCACGTTTGACTTCCTGGATAAGATTGATATCTACATCAATACGCCCAACGCCAACAACAAAATCAAGCTGGCCTACCTCTACTCCGTGCCCCAGGGCACCAACACCATCACCCTGATACCCACCACCGACAAGCTTGACGAGTACCTGAAGTCCGACACGTACGAGCTGACGGTAGACGCCAAGCTCACCGGCTTCAGCGCCAACGACTTCACCGTTCGGTCCGACGCCACCTTTAAGGTTACGGCAGACCCGCTGTAGCGCCAGCCGATTTACTGAAAACGACCGCGCCGGCCCCATTGGAGCCGGCGCGGTCGTTTTTGGGGCTGCCTAGCTGGTTATTTCACCACCGCAATGCGGTTGTAGTAGTCCATCATGCGGGCAATGTCGGCGGGGCGGGTGTAGTCGAGGTGCTGCGTGGTGGCGAAGGTGCGCACCTCCTCGGTGCGGGTGCCAAACAGGCGCAGCACGCCGGCCTGGGTCGGCTCGAGCGGGCGCAGGGGCTCACTGCCGTTCATGCCTGGGCCGGCCAGCAGGGTCGCCACCAGGGGGCGGCGCCCGTTGGGTGTGGGCACCGGCGCCACCGTGTACAGCCAGCCCAACAGCATAGGCCCGGCATCGATGGTAGTGAGCACTTCCACAAACTCGCGGCGCGTACCGGCGCTGCCCTCCTTCACTGTCCGGGAGCGAAAGCGGCGCAGGGGCATTTCCGCGTCGCCGGCTTCGCCCAGGTCGAAGCCCCGCAGGCTGCCGGCCGGCCACAGGTGGGTGGAGTCAATTTCTACCGAGTCCTGGGTTTCGAGCAGCTGCAGGCCGGCATGGAAGCGCAGGCCCGGCACGGGGCGGCAGCGGCCATCGTAGGTGCGCACAGTGCCAAACTGGAAGGTGCCATCGCCCAAGAAGCCCGTTGCCTGCCTGAGCGAGGCGCGCAGGGTGTGTGCCGCCGCAGCGTTATTAGCCTGCTGGTAAATCCTTTGGGCTTCCGCTTGGTCCCGTGCCATCTGGGCCCGGGCGGGTTGCCAGCAGGCCACTAAGAACACCGCAAATAAGTAGTAGGAGTGCTTCACTAACTTATTATTAAAGGAAGATGGAATAAAAATTGCACCAAAACTACAATAACATCGGCATCTATCACAATTCTGATTGTTGTGCTGAATTGTTTCGGGCTTCCAAGCACCTTGTCAGCCCAAAGCGCAGAAATTTGGATTTGTTATACTTGTTGAGTAAGTAGCTGATATTCAAGAGAAATAATAGTAGAGAATAGGCGTTTAGGCTCGTGCACAATAAATTTATCCGCCTGCTTTAATTGGCTCAAGTTATAAGGTGCGGGTTGTAATATTCCACCATTGGGAGGTCGTTTTATCTGCCGCCATTAGGGCGCGGCCGGAGTTGCGAACATAACGAATAGAAGTGGCCGCGTTGCCCAGCATGGGTTGCGAATAGCCGGTAGAAAGCCACGCAAGTGCTGCAAAGCAAAAACGCCACCCTGCCGCCCGTAAGTTGAGCTGAAAGGGTGACGCTGCTTTGCTTGTGGCAGACTTACCGGTTGCGGCCGTACTGCTCGTGGCTGCTCACCCAGTCGGAGCTGCTGATGGCGGCGCCCAAACTCAATTCGCCGGCCAGGACCACGCCGGCCACGATTTCGGCAAATTTGCGCACCGTGCCGCGGCCCACGCAGCCCAGCATTTCCAGGCATTCGTTTTGGGTGGCCAGGCCGGTGCCGCCGCCGTGGGTGGCCACGATGAGCGAGGGAATGGTGATGCTGATGTACAGGTCGCCCTCGGCCGTCACTTCCGAATACAGTACGCCGGCCGACGACTCGCTCACGTTGGCCACGTCCTGGCCGGTGGCGATGAACATGGCCGTAATGCCGTTGGCCGAGTGCGCGCCGTTGTTGTTGGCCCCCGACAGGAAGGCGCCCACGTTGCTCACCTGCCCGTGGTAGGCCAGCTGCTCGGGCGTCACGCGCATGCGCTGCTGCAGCACGTCGCGCTTCACCACGGCTTCGGCCACCACGCGCTTGCCGCGGGTGCGCATCACGTTGATTTGCGAGGCCTTTTTGTCGGTGGCGAAGTTCGACTCGAGGTAGAAGTGCTCCACTTTGGCGCCCCGGTAGTTCTCCAGAATCCAGGAGCAGGCCGCGAAGGTGGCCCGGCCCACCATGTTCTGCCCGGCCGCGTCGCCGGTGCTGAAATTGAAGCGCAGGTACGCGAATTTGTTGCTCAGGTAGGTGTCGATGTACTGCAGCTTGGCCACGCTCGACGTGCTTTCGGCCTGGGGCCGAATCTGCTCAATGGACTCCTCCACCCACTTGCCAAAGTCGCGGGCGCCGCGGGCGTCGCTGAACACGAACACCGGCGCCCGCTGCATGGCGTCGCCGATGACGGTGCACTTTACCCCGCCGCACAGGTTGAGCACCTGCATGCCACGGTTGTAGCTCGCCACCAGCGTGCCCTCGGTGGTGGCCATGGGTATTAGAAACTCGCCTTGGGCGTGCTCGCCGTTCACGAGCAGCGGCCCGGCCAGCCCCACCGGAATCTGGGCCACGCCCGTGAAATGCTCGCAGTTGCCCTTGAGCACGTGGGGGTCAAAAGAGTAGCGCTTGAGGTGCTGAAACTGCTTGCCCGAAAACTCCTCGGCAAAGCGCTGCCGGGCTGCAATGGCGGCCTCGGAATAGTCGTCTTCCTGGGAGCGCGGAATGTGGGGCTTGAAGCTGGCCAGGCCCACAATGGCGTCTTCGACCTCCACGTGCAGGTCGCCGAAGGCATCGGTTGAAAACCAAATCTGCACCGGGTGCATGCCCTCGGCGAGGCGCGGCGTGTCGAGGAACACCTCGAGCGAGCGGCCCACGGGCAGCTCAATGGCCCGGCCGTCGGCGTTGATGTCAGTAGCCGCCCGCCGCTCGCCGTTGCCCAAGTCGACGTGGATTTTCTCGGCCGGAATCACCACCTCGCCGATTTGCACCTGCTTAAAGCCCGTCAGGTTCACGTTGTCGAGCCGGTTTTTGATGCTGAACGCCACGCCTGAATGCGGCAGGTTGTGGAGGCTGCCGCGGGTGTACAGCAGCTTCAGGAGCATGGGGCTGGGGGTGAAGACCATTAATTTTTGCGCGAATGTGAGGAGGTCGAAACGGGTGCGGGAGTGCGGAGGGGTGAAGGTGGGAAATTTTAAGGAGAAAAGTGCCGCCGTCGGAACGATGAATGCAAGCCCGGGGCGCCCGGATACGGGAATACTTCAGCTCCCCTCCCGGCCACCGCCCATCTGCTATAGGCCGGGGGCGGAAAAGTAATAGCACCGGCGGGGGTAAGTTGCAAAATTGTGGGGCTGGAGGTATATTGATGTAGATAAAGCATTTAGCAAGTATATCGGACTTTAGTGTTTAGGTTAGTTAGCCTGTTCACTCTCCATTCATCCTCCTGTTGCGTATTTTACTTATTAAACCCTCCGTGCATCGGCGCGGTTAGTAGGCGCCATATGTCTCCAATGCTGCCTCAGATAGGGCAGTGGCTATGCCCTAATTATTACCTTTGCGCGACGTCGGGAATGCCCGATGGCCGCCTCTTTTCTGCTATGGCCTCCCCCTCAGACTATCCACGCTTCACGCTCGGCAGTACGCTTACTGCCGAACAGCGAGCTTTTTTCTCTAAACACGGCTTTCTTCACTTTCGCCCCTTTGCCTCGCCCGAGTACGTTCAGCAACTCCTGAAAGCCACCGAAGAAGTGCAAGCCAAATGGCTGGCCCAGGGCGTAGAAAAAGTAAACGGCGTGCCCATCAAATACGGCCACGACGTGGATGGCTCCCGCATTGTGCAGCGCTTCGCTTTTGCCTCGCAGCACAGCCCCCTGCTGCACGAGCTGGTGCAGGACCCCCGGTTCAAGGCCCTGTTTCCGCTGCTCGAAGCCGATGGCGGCCGGGTGGGCGAAAACGAGAAAGACGGGCTCGTGGTGAACCACTACGTGAACATCGAGGGCTCGGAATTCTCGCAGATGGGCTGGCACACCGACTCCTTGCGCGATGTGTTCTATGGCAAGCGCATCGGCCCCATGCTCAACGTAGGCCTGCACCTGGACGGCACCAAGGCCACCAACGGCGGCTTGCGCGTGATTCCCGGCACCCACCGCCAGGGCCTGCACAAGATGCTGTTTCGGAAGAAGTACTACAAAGACGTTTTCTACGACCCCAACGAACTGGCCATCGAGACCGAAGCCGGCGACCTCACCGTGCACGACGGCCGCATGTGGCACCGCGTGGCCCAGTCGCCGCTCACCGGCGAAGCCAGCCGCCGCCGCGTGATGTACGTGCCCATCATCGCCGGCAAGTACCAGCCCAAGAGTGAAACCAGCCCCACGCCGTTTTACCTGCGCTTCCTGCACCTGGTAAAATAAATTTCATTTAGCAATTATCATTTAACATTTATCAGCTAGTGCCGGGCCGGGCATTTGGCTATGTGTATGATGCTGTTGAACGGACTGTTAAATGTCAAATGATAATTGTTAAATGAGCTACGCACTCGTTACCGGCGCTTCGCGCGGCATTGGCCGCGCCCTTTCCCTTTTGCTGGCCCAGCGCGGCTACGACCTGCTGCTGGTGGCGCGCTCCGAAGCCCAATTGCAGGACCTGGCCCGGGAAATAGGGGAGAAGCACCAGCGCCAAGCCCGCGTGCTGGCCCTGGACCTGGCTGCCCCCGGCGCGGCCGAAACCGTGGCGGCCTGGGCCACCCAGCAAACCGACCAGCTGGCCATCCTGGCCAACAATGCCGGCTACGGCCTCTGGGGCCGTTTTGAGCAGCTCAATTTGGCCGAGCAGCAAAACATGCTTCAGCTCAACATGACCTTGCCGGTGGCGCTCACGCACGCGCTGCTCCCGGCACTGCACCAGGCCCCCAAGGCCTACGTATTGAACGTGGCCAGCACCGCGGCCTACCAGGCAGTGCCGTCGCTTTCGCTCTACGCGGCCAGCAAGGCGTTTTTGCTAAGCTTCAGCCGGGGCCTGCGCTACGAGCTCAAGAGCAGCAACATCTCCGTGACCTGCCTGTGTCCCGGCGCCACCACCACCAGCTTTGCCGACCGCGCCGGCATGGGCGCCGAGCTGCAAGCCACCGCCAACAAAGTATCGATGACGGCCGAGGCCGTGGCCGAAGCCGCCGTGGCGGGCCTGCTGGCCGGCGAAGCCGAAATCATCCCCGGCATACTCAACAAGGTATCGGCGGGCCTGACCAGCGTGGTGCCCAAGGGCATTGTGGAGAAAATCGCCGCCGGGATTTACGAGAAGTACTTGTAGGGCGGCCGCTGCCAGGCCACTCGCTCGGCCAGCCAGTAGGCCAGCCAGGCAAACAGCGGGGCGGCCAGCACGTCGTAAGAGTAGTGCACCCGCTGCACCAGCACTAGCATGCCCACCGCCCCGGTGAGCACCACCAGCGGCCAGCGCCAGCGGCGGCCCCGCACGGCCAGGGCCAGCAGCGCCATGGTGGCCGTGTGCCCCGAGAAGAACAAGTCGCGCACCACGGGCTGCGTGGTCGCGGCAAAGAGGTGGTCCACCACGGGGTCGTGCAGCGCCACCAGCGCCACGGGCGGGTCCAGCGGCAGCAGCCACAGCGTGAGCATGCGCAGCAGCTGCAAAATAAAATACGCCCAAAAAGCCCGGAGCAGCAGCTGGGGGCGCGGCAGCAAGAAGGCCAGCGTGGCCCCGATGCTCCCGTAAATCAGCGCAAAGGTGAGGGTCGACTCGTCGTGCACCGGCAGCAAGCTCAGCAGCGGGTCGTCCAGCAGCCGGCCGGGGCGCGACTGGATGAAGTGGAAGTAGCGCGGGGCCGCCTCCAGCAGGCCCAGCAGCCCCAGCCCCACCAACCCCAGCCGCCCGCGGAACTCCGGGCTGGCCCAGGCCCCCGGCCAAGATTGCTCAGGGGAAAGTGTTGCCGGAGCCGAGGTAGCGGCTTTGGGCAAACGGCGGGGTTTTAAAAGCGTAGCCACAGGAATTGGGCAGTCGGGTAGGTAGCAGCAGCAGAATGGGGTGCAAAAATACGCCTCTGACTCAACACTAGCGGATTGGTAGCCTTCTTGTGCGTAACATTACCAGCCGGCTCAATTGTGCCGGGCGCCCTTCATCCGTTGCTTACAATCTTTATGCGCATTTCTTTTCCCCTATTCTCCACAGGCGTTGTGATGGCGCTGGCCAACCTGCCGGCCCAGGCCCAAAACAGTGCCCTCAATGCCCGAATTGGCCAGCTGGCTACCCAGGAAGAAAGCAAGGTCATCGCCTGGCGGCGCGACATTCACGAGCACCCCGAGCTGGGCAACCAGGAAACCCGCACTGCCGGCATTATTGCCGCGCATCTCAAGAAATTAGGCTTTGAGGTGCAGACCGGCGTGGGCCGCACCGGCGTGGTGGGCATACTGAAAGGCGGCAAGCCCGGCCCCGTGGTGGCCCTGCGCGCCGACATGGACGCGCTGCCCCTCACCGAAAGCAACGACCTGCCCTTTGCCTCCAAAGTAAAAACTACCTACCTGGGCCAGCCCGTGGGCGTGATGCACGCCTGCGGCCACGACACCCACGTGGCCATGCTCATGGGGGCGGCCGAGGTGTTGAGCCAAGTGAAAAAGGACCTGCCCGGCACCGTGAAGTTCATCTTTCAGCCCGCCGAGGAAGGCTCCTTGCCGGGCGTGGAAGGCGGCGCCAAGCTCATGGTAAAAGAAGGCGTGCTCGACAAGCCCAAGGTGGATGCCGTGTTCGGGGTGCACATCAGCGCCGGCACCGAAGTGGGCAACCTGAACTACCGCCCCGGCGGCGAAATGGCGTCTTCTGACCGCTTCACCATCAAGGTGCACGGCAAGGGCGCGCACGGCGCCTACCCCTGGAACAGCGTGGACCCCGTGGTGACGGCCGCCCAGATTATCCTGGGCCTGCAAACCATCGTGAGCCGTGAGGTGAAACTCACCGATGATGCTGCCGTGGTAACCGTGGGCACCATCAACGCCGGCGTGCGCTACAACGTCATCCCGCCCGATGTGGAAATGAGCGGCACCGTCCGGGCCCTCAGCCCGGCGGTGCAAAAGCAAATCTGGGCCTCCATCAAGCGCATTGCCACCAACATCGCCGAGAGCGCCGGCGCCACCGCCGATGTCACCATCGAGCCCTACGTGCCCGTGACCATCAACGACCCGGCGCTGACGGCCCAAATGCTGCCGACCCTGCAAGCCGCGGCCGGACCGGGGCGCGTGCACGAAATCAAGGCCGTGACCGGCGCCGAGGACTTTTCCTTCTACCAGGAAAAGGTACCCGGCCTGTTCCTCTTTGTGGGCGGTATGGCCAAAGGCCAGGACCCCGCCACCGCCGCCGACCACCACACGGCCGGCTTCCGCATCGACGAAAGCGGGCTGACGCTGGGCGTGAAAACCCTGGCCACTTTGGCTGCCGATTACCTGAACGCCAAGAAGCTCTAGCCGGCCGGCATAGCCGCCACCGATACAACCAAAACCGAGGCCCTGCGCGGGCGGCTGGTGGGCTCAGGCCCCGGCTGCTGGCGCAGGGCCTCGGCCGTTTTTGGCAGGGCCAAGGGTGCCAAAATAGAGCCGCTGCCAAGCGGAACGTAGCTCCTCTATGTCGACAATTTCAGGTGGGCGGAACGGCTTGGTTCTAGCAAAAATCGGCCCAAATTAATTATAGTGTTAAAGGAATGTTTCAATTCGGCAGAGTGCAATTACTTAAAATATTCAAGTGTAAAATTCGGGCATTTATAAACAAATTCTCAATATATAGTAAGGACCATCACAAATTTGATTACGTTGCGTCAGATTAAGCGAGAATTATTAGAATTCGCGCAATTCCCTTTCCCACCATCAACCCAATTTCTTACATGAGAAAACAATACTCAGCTGTTGCATTATTGATGCTCGGCTCCCTGGCTGCTACCACGGCCCAGGCCCAGGATGCCGCGCGCATTCAAAACAAAGTGTTGGGCGAAGACAACCAGCCGGTGCTGGTGCAGTTCAGCGCCGAAGGCAAGGCCGCTTACCGCGGCGTGGAAGGCGCCCAGGTGCTGCGCCAGCAACTGGCCCTGACCAACGCCGACCAGATGGTGAAGCGCCACGTGGAAACCGACCAGCTCGGCTTCACGCACGAGAAGTTTGCCCAGTACTACCAGGGCATCCGCGTGGAGCACGCCGACTACACGGTGCACGCCAAGGGCGGCACGGTGGAAAGCATCAGCGGCGACTTCGAGAAGATTTCCGGGCTGAGCACCACGCCTTCCATGAGTGCCTCGGCCGCGCTGACCCGCGCCCTAGCCCACGTGGGCGCCACCAAGTACATGTGGCAGACTGGCGAGGCCGATGCCGCCTCGTTCCGCCCCGAGGGGGAGCTGGTGTTTGTGCGCGATGCCCGCGTAAGCAACGCCAAGAGCCCAATAGTATTGGCCTGGAAGTTTAACGTGTACGCCGCCGCTCCCATCAGCCGCGCCTACATCTACGTAGATGCCCGCACGGGCGAAGTGGTGCTGCAGGACAACATCATCAAGCACACGGCGGCCACTGGCACGTTTGCCACCGCTTATAGCGGCACCCGCACGTTCAACGACGGCACCACTACCGGCGGCTACTTCCTGCGCGAAGGCACCACCCGCGGCCTGGGCATCGAAACCTATAACTGCAAGAAGGGCAACAGCTACACGGCCGCTACCGACTTCGTCGACGCTGATAACAGCTGGACGGAATACAACAACGCCAACTTTGACAACGTGGCCGGCGACGCCCACGTGGGCGCCCAGGCCACCTACGACTACTGGAAGAACATCCACGGCCGCAACAGCTACGACAACGCCGGTGCCAAAATCAAGAGCTACGTGCACTTCGACGACACCCCCGGCGACGGCGTGGGTTACGAAAACGCGTACTGGAACGGGTCGGTGATGACCTACGGCGACGGGGCCACGCGCTTCCGCCCGCTGACGTCGCTGGACGTGTGCGGCCACGAAATCGGCCACGCCGTGTGCGAGAAAACGGCCAACCTGACTTATTCCAACGAGTCGGGCGCCATGAACGAGGGCCTCTCCGACATCTGGGGCGCCAGCATCGAGGCCTACGCCGTGGCCAGCTTGGGCTTCACCTCGGGCGGTGTAAAAGCCAAGTCGACCTGGCTCATTGGCGAGGAAATCGACAAGCAGCAAGCGGCTTTGCGCTCGATGAGCGACCCCAAGTCGTTGGGCCAGCCCGCCTACTATAAGGGCGTGAACTGGTACACCGGAACCGGCGACAACGGCGGCGTGCACACCAATTCGGGCGTGCTCAACCATTGGTACTACATCCTGGCCGTAGGCAAATCGGGCACCAACGAAGGCGGTGGCGTGTACAGCGTAACCGGCGTGGGCCTCGACGCTGCGGCTAAAATCACCTTCCGCATGGAAAGCGTGTACATGGTGGCTTCGTCTACCTACTCGCAGGCCCGCACTTATGCCATCCAGGCCGCTACCGACCTGTATGGTTCTACTTCGGCCCAGGTAAAGGCCGTGACGGACGCGTGGTTTGCTGTGGGTGTGGGCGCTGCTTCGGGCGGGACCACCACGCCCACCTATTGCACGAGTAAGGGCACTTCGCAGTCGTATGAGTACATCGACCTGGTAAACTGGGGCAGCATCAACCGTTCGTCGGGTTCCGATGCGGGCTACTACAACGGCACGGCCCTGAGCACGAGCGTGGGCGCCGGCACCTCGCAAACCATCTATTTCAGCGCTGGCTTCCCGACTGGTACGGCATATACCGAATACTGGAAAATCTACATCGACTACAACCAGAACGGCGTATTCACCGACGCGGGCGAGTTGGTAGTAAGCGGCAGCAGCAGCAGCAGCGGCACCCTGAGCAGCACCATCACGGTGCCCACCACGGCCAAGAGCGGTAGCACCCGCGTGCGCTTCATCATGAGCGACAACTCGGCCACGACGAGCTGCAACAGCTACAGCTACGGCGAAACCGAGGACTATACCATCAACATCACCGGTGGTACGCTGGCTCCGCCCGCCATCACGAGCCTCACCGGGGGCAGCACCGTGCTGGGCAACGAGCAGGCCCGCGTGCTGGAAGTATATCCTAACCCCGCCACCAACCAGCTCCGCCTCACCCTGCCCGGGCAGGCCACCAGCGTGCAAATCACGGACGTGCGCGGTGCGCGCATGACCAATGTGAGCTTGGCCGATGGGCAGGTTGACATCAGCCGCCTGGCCAAGGGCATGTACACCATCTCCGTGAGCAACGGCGAGAAGGTGTTCCACCAGCGCTTCGTAAAAGAATAAGCAGGATTTCTGCAATAGCTAAAAAAGGCCGCCGGCGGTGCTGGTGGCCTTTTTTTATGCTGTGTAGCGCCACTGAATTTTAACTGCTAGCGGTGCACCCCCTGATTTGCTACCCCAATCATTACCTGCACCGCCTTGGTGCAATTGCCTTCCATTTTTCCACCATTCTCACCATTTTCAAGTTTATGACCAACAAATACTCAGCAGCGGCATTGCTCATGTTCGGTGCACTAGCCGCCAACACGGCCCAGGCCCAGGACGCCCGCCGCATTCAAAACAAAGTGTTGGGCGAAGACAACCAGCCGGTGCTGGTGCAGTTCAGCGCCGAAGGCAAGGCCGCTTACCGCGGCGTGGAAGGCGCCCAGGTGCTGCGCCAGCAACTGGCCCTGACCAACGCCGACCAGATGGTGAAGCGCCACGTGGAAACCGACCAGCTCGGCTTCACGCACGAGAAGTTTGCCCAGTACTACCAGGGCATCCGCGTGGAGCACGCCGACTACACGGTGCACGCCAAGGGCGGCACGGTGGAAAGCATCAGCGGCGACTTCGAGAAGATTTCCGGGCTGAGCACCACGCCTTCCATGAGTGCCTCGGCCGCGCTGACCCGTGCCCTGGCCCACGTGGGCGCCACCAAGTACATGTGGCAGGACGTAGAAGAAGAAGCCGGCCTGAAGAAGGACACCAACAACTCCTCTGCCACTTACTATCCGCAGGGTGAGCTAGTGATTGTGCGCAACGAGCTGACCCAAAAAGCCAGCGCCAAAGGCCAGCCGGTACTGGCCTGGAAATTCAACGTGTATGCCCAGGAGCCGGTTAGCCGCGCCTACATCTACGTGAACGCCAGCACGGGCGAAATCGTGATGCAGGACAATATCATCAAGCATACGGACGCTACAGGTTCGTTTGCCACGGCCTATAGCGGCACCCGCTCCACCAACGACGGCACCACCACGGGCGGCTACTTCCTGCGCGAAGGCCTCACCCGCGGCCAGGGCATCGAAACCTATAACATGAAGAAAGGCACCCAGTACAGCCGGGCCGTTGACTTCATCGACGCCGATAACAACTGGACGGCAGCCGAGTACAACAACGCCAACTTCGACAACGTGGCCGGCGATGCCCACGTGGGCGCCCAGGCCACCTACGACTACTGGAAGAACGTGCACGGCCGCAATAGCTACGACAATGCCGGTGCCAAAATCAAGAGCTACGTGCACTACAGCCGCAGCTACGAAAACGCGTACTGGAACGGGTCGGTGATGACCTACGGCGACGGGGCCACGCGCTTCCGCCCGCTGACTTCGCTGGACGTGTGCGGCCACGAAATCGGCCACGCCGTGTGCGAAAAAACGGCCAACCTGACCTACTCCAACGAGTCGGGTGCCATGAACGAAGGCCTCTCCGACATCTGGGGCGCCAGCATCGAGGCCTATGCTGTGGCTTCGCTGGGCTTCACCTCAAGCGGCCCAAAAGCCAAGTCGACTTGGCTTATTGGCGAGGAAATCGACAAGCAGCAAGCCGCGCTGCGCTCGATGAGCGACCCCAAGTCGCAAGGGCAGCCCGATTATTACAAGGGCATTAACTGGTACGTTGGCACCAGCGACAATGGCGGTGTGCACACCAATTCGGGCGTAATCAACTACTGGTATTACCTGATTGCTAATGGCAAGTCTGGCACCAACGAGAAGGGCGTTGCTTACACCGTGCCCGCTATTGGGCTGGATGCTGCAGCTAAAATCACCTTCCGCATGGAAAGCGTGTACATGGTGGCTTCTTCTACCTATGCACAGGCCCGCACTTACTCCATTCAGGCCGCTACGGACCTCTACGGTTCCGGCTCAACTCAGGTAACGGCCGTAACAGCGGCCTGGGATGCCGTAGGCGTGACTACCGGTGCGGCCTTCGCCGCCGCTACCGGCACCACCAGCCCCGCTGCTAATGCCTCCCTCACCGGCCTCGATGCGTCAGCTCGTTCGCTCAGCCTCTACCCGGTGCCCGCTACCAACGAGCTGCACCTGATGCTGGCCGGCAACGCCGAAATCACCAGTGTGCGCATATCCGACCTGCGCGGTGCTGCCGTGCATACGGCTCGCTACGATGGCAGCGGCACGCTTGACATCAGCAACTTGGCCAAAGGCATGTACCTAATTAGTGTAAGCGACGGACAGGACACCTTCCGCCAGCGCTTCGTGAAGGAGTAACCGCTCTTTGGAATTGCAAAAGGCCCGTCAGTTTTGCTGACGGGCCTTTTTTGTGTTTGGCTAACTCACTTACTTGCTAATCTCCGGTGGTATTAGCGCAGGGCATAATCAAGTTTCAGCATCACCGTGGCGAAGCCGTCTTTGTTGAGCCCGGCGCCGCCCAGGCGAACGTTGATATCGTCGAGCTGGTCGGTGGAAGTGATGTAGTAGTTGGCTTCCAAGCCGGCCCGCAGCCGGTCGGTCATGAGCACACTGAAGCCGCCGCCTACTGGCACCACGCCGGCCAGCGCCGGGTAGTCGTTGCGCTCGGGCTGCAGGTAGGTGGTCGTCTTATCGGGCCGCTCCGTGCCGAAGTAGGAGCGCGGGTTGAAGAGCAGCAGCCCAGCGCCGGCCTGCGCATAAATCTGCAGCGTGGGCGCATCGGCCTGCGAGGCCGCAAAAATGGATTCGTCGTGCAGGAAATCGAAGCGCAGAAAGACCGTGCCCAGCCCGTTGGAGCCGGTGAAGGCCAGGCCGCGCTCCACGGCCTTGTCCCGGGCCCCCAGCTTCACGTAGGAAAACTCGCCGCCGATTTTCAGGTGGGGGGTGAGGCGGTACAGCCCGCCCGCGCTAAAGGCGGGGCCGAAGAAATTGTCGCTGGGGCTGTTGCCCAGGTCGCCGTTGTAGAGCCCGGTGCCGGCCCCAAACGTGATGTGTGCCGGGCCCCGGTAGTAGGGGCGGCCTTGGCTATTGTAATGCCGCTTTTGCCCGTAATGCTGGGCTTGGACTGTTTGACTGCTAATGATTCCTGCTGTTGTTACTACTCCTAAAACCAAGGCCTTAATCCGCATGCTATCGATATAAAAGTGAAGGAAACCGCTTATACGGAGCTTAACGGGCAAACCGCCGAAATCCGTCTGTTTGGTGGCGCTTACTTGAAGGTGCCTTGCGGGTCGGGCTGCTTGGCCAGCAGGTCCGTGATAAGTTGAAAGTCGAGGCTGGGGACGCTCAGCGACTGGCCTTTGTGGACGGCGGCCCAGGCCTCGGGGTACTTCTCCTGGTAGTACAGGCCGCGCGCCAGCTGCTGCCAGGCATCGGCGTTGGCGGGGTCTAGGGTGGTGGCGCGCTGGAGCAGTTCCATGCCGGCGGTCAGGTCCTTCTTTTTCTTGGTCTTGCTGTAGCGGATGAGGTAGCTGGCGCCCAGGTCGCTCATGAGCAGGGTGCTGCTGGGCGCCAGGGCCAGGCCCTTGGCGAGAAGGCCGATGGCGGCGTCGGGGTTGGGCTGGGCGCTGGCCACAATGCCCAGGCCGCGGTAGGCTTCGGCATTTTGCGGGTTGAGCAGCCAGGCCAGGTTAAAGCGGTAGGCGGCGGTGTCGGGCAGGTTTTCGCGCAGGTACTCGTAGCCTTTGGTGGTGAAAAAGGCGCTGGCCTCGGCCGTTGAGCCGAAGCTGGCAGCAATGGCCTTGAGCTGGGCTTCGCCAATGACCTGGGTGGCTTGGGCCGGCGTGAGGCCGCCAAATAGCGGCTGCAGGCGCGCGGCGCGCGGCGATGCGGTGCCAGCGGCAAGGCTGCCATCGGCGTTGGCCACGCTGGCGGCGCGGCCTTTGCGCTGGGCGTGCGCGGGGGCCGCCGCGAGCAGCCCAAGCAGCAGCAAAGCAGCCCAGGGCTGCGAAATGGTTTTGAGCGAAGCGGAAAACAACACGGGATTGAATGAATAATGAATAAACCCGGCCGCTATAAAAAGGGCCCGGCAGGCTATCTGGCAAAGATAAACCCAGTAGCGGCAAGGACATGGCCCGCCCTGGCATGGAGCTCAGCGCAAACTGCGGCGCCTGCCAGGGCGTAAGTGGGCCACCGCGCCCGCAGTTGGCCGCGGCCCTTTCCGGTTTCGTTGACTTTATGCGTCGTTTCTTTTTGTTGATGCCCCTGGCCGTGCTGCTAGCCGCCGTAGTGGTAGTGCTGGCCACCGAATACGTGGTGGCCCGCCCCGGCCACCGCACCAAAGACGTGGCCTACGTGCCGGCCTCCGCGCCCGATTTTGATAAAGAGCGCCACATTCTGGACGTGTACTCGCCCAACGGCGCCGCGGCCAAGACCGCCGGCTACCCGGTGGTGCTGTTCATCCACGGCGGCAGCTGGACGAGCGGCAGCAAGAACATCTACACCTTCATTGGGCGGCGGCTGGCCAAGCAGGGCGTGGTGGCCGTGGTTATCAATTACCGCCTGGCCCCGCCGGTGCACGTGCCCGAGCAGGCCGCCGATTGCGCCCACGCCCTGGCCTGGACCGTGACCAACATCGGGCGCTACGGCGGCGACCCGGCCCGCATCTTCGTGATGGGGCACTCGGCCGGCGGTGGGCTAGCGGCCCTGCTCGCCACCGACGACGCCCTGCTCGCCCGCAACGGCTTACCTCAAAATCCCGTACGTGGCGCCATCATGGACGACCCGGCCGGCCTCGACATGTACAGCTACCTCAAGGAAATGAAGTACGAGGGCGACCAGCAGTACCTCGTGCCCTTTGGCAAAGACCCCGCGGTGTGGAAAGAACAGTCGGCCATCTACAAGATTAAGCCGGGCATGCCGCCCTTTATGTTCTTCATCGGCGGCGAAACCTACCCCAGCATCAGTGGCAGCGCGGGCCGCTTCCGCGACCGGCTCAAGGTTATTGGGCAGCCCGCCCAGTACACCGTGCTGCCCGGCAAGCACCACATTCCCATGGTGCTGCAGCTGTATTGGCAGCATAATATCATTTACCAGGAACTGCTGAAGATGGTTGGGGCCTAAAGGTTTGAGCGCCTTATTGAGCCAAACAGTCCGTCCTGCAGCGCGGAGCCGAGGAACCTCACCCCCGGCCCCTCTCCCGCGGAGAGGGGAGCCAGACGTCAGTTCACTCAACAGAAAGCCCCAGCTCAATATTGAGCCGGGGCTTTCTGTTGTCAGGAATTGAGCTAAAAATTATGCCGTGGCTCCCCTCTCCGCGGGAGAGGGGCCGGGGGTGAGGTCACCCGGCTCCGCGCTACACGACTGCACTACTGCAACCACCTCAACCAAACAGCCCAATTTGCCTTGTGGGCTGCTCAAAATTCAGCAGCCACTTCTTGCGGTGCATGCCGCCGGCGTAGCCGGTGAGGCTGCCATCGGCCCCGATAACGCGGTGGCAGGGCCACACGATGGCCAGTGGGTTTTGGCCATTGGCGGCGCCCACGGCGCGCACCGATTTGGGGTTGTTCAGCCGTTTGGCTACGTCTAGGTAAGAAGCCGTTCGGCCGTAGCCGATGCCCACCAGCGCTTGCCAGACCTGCCGCTGAAAATCGGTGCCAAACGTGGGTGTGTAGGTGAGGTTGAAATCGCGCAGCTCGCGGCCAAAATAGGCTTGCAGCTGGCGGTGGCCCTCCTGCAGGCACGCTGGCACGGCGCCAAATGGGGTGGCCACGGGTCCGGGTGTTTCGAGGAAGCTCACGGCGCTCAGCCCTGCATCGGTGCCGGTGAGGGAAAGCAAGCCCAGGGGCGAGTTGAGGTAAGCCGTGGCCGTCATAGGAAGCCAAAGGTAGACGCCACTTGGGCTAGCCTGGCTGCCCAATGGCGGTTTTGGCCCCTTGCGGGCGCCGGGCGGGCACCGCGGCGGCTACGCGGGCCTGGGCCGTTAGCAGGGCTTCGGCGCTGGGCAGGTGCAGCCGACGGGCGGGGCCGGGGTGGCCCAGGTCGGCGTCCCAGAGGCCGGAGCGGTGCCACTCCTGGAGGTGGTCCCAGTCGGGCCGGTCGATGATGGGGTAAATGCAGGTGCCCCACAGCGGCAGGCCGGCGCTGACCACGGCGGCGCATTCCTGCCCAATCATGCGCCACCACAGCGGCCGGTCGACGCCCGGGTGGCTGGTTTCGGTGATGGCGAAGGGGCGGCGGTAGCGCTTGTATGCCTCGCGCAGCAGCTCGCGCAGGGGGCGCCAGCGCGGGTCGGGCACGGGGTCGTTCCAGCCCAGTTTATGGTAGGGGTGCAGCTGCCACTGGTTGTCGTAGTAGTAGTTGAACCCCACAACGTCGAGCAGCTCGGGCGCGCCGCCCAGCTCCGGGCACATCTTGCCGCACAGCATGTCGGTGGCCTGAAACTGGTTGAGGTGGGCCGTGCGCACGTCGCGGCGCTGCTGAGGCCCGGCGTTGGCCGGCGCCACAATGTTGATGAGCGGCTCGGTAGTGAGCAGCCGGATGCTGGGGTCGGCTTCGCGCAGGGCGTAGCTGCCCTCGATGTAGGCACGCATCAGGCCGTACTTCACGTCCCAGCCCTGGTGGTGGCAGTAGGGCGAAGTGCCCCGGACCTCGCCGCCCAGCCAGGAAATAAAGCTGACCTCGTTGATGGGCGTCACGATGAGCGTATCGTCGGGCCGCTGCGAGCGGTAGAAGTCCACGAAGGCCCGGCACAAGGCCGCAAAGCGCCGGGCAAACATGGGATGCAGCGGCGTGAGGTCGTCGGGGTAGCCAAAGTGGCACAGGTCCCACACCTGCTGGATGCCGTGGCGCTGGCCGGCCTCGAGCATGGTTTGCACCGTGCTGAAATCGTAATGATAGGCCCGTTTCTCAATCTGGGCCCAGCGGATGCCCTCCCGCACGGTGCGCACCTGGAATTGGGCCAGCGCCGCGTAATCTTCGTCGATGAGCGGCAGATGCCCGGTCAGGGGCAGAAAGTCAACGCGGTTGCCGAAGGCGTTGAGCTGGTCGGTGCATTCGTAGCCGCCCCACCAAAAGGAGCGGAAAGGGTTGGTGTCGGGAAAAGTAAGCGCCATAGGAGAGTAGCTGTGTAGAATACGCAGCCGCCCGCGGCAGCTGGGTAGCTGCCGCGGGCGGCCGGCTTCCTTTACCCAAAAATAGCCGATTGGGTTAATGTGGAGCTTCGCTATTGAGGCTTTCCGGCCGATGCGCCAGGTTTTTGGCTTCAATAAAAATGCGCTGCACCTCGGGGTGCTCGGCCCGGATGGCGTCCTGCAGCAGCTCAACGGCGCTGGCTACCTGGCCGGAGCTCAGGTCGTCGGCAAACTCTACGTCGAGGGCCAGCACCACGTCGTTGGGGCCCAGGTACATGGTGAGGGGCGAGCGAATCTCGCACACCTGAGGCTGGGCGCGGGCAATGCGCTCCAGGTTGGCCAGGGTCTCGGCATCGACGCCCGTGCCCACCAGCAGGCCCTTGGTGCGGGCCACCAGAAACACGGCCACCAGCATCAGCAGCAGCCCAATGGCGATGGATGCGGCCCCGTCGAAGTACGGATTGTTGAGCAGATGGCCCAGAAACACCCCGACCAAAGCCAGCAGCAGGCCCACTAGCGCCGCCAGGTTTTCCATTACGGAAGCGAAAACTGCCGGGTCTTTGCTCGTGCGCAGCATCTTCACGAAGCCCACGTTTGCCTCCGACTGCGCCAGCAGTGCCTTCACCGACAAGTACATGGCCACGCCTTCGAAGAGCAGCGAAACCCCCAGCACGATGTAGTTCCACTTGGCATCTTCAAGCGGCACCGGGTCCTGAATGTGCTTGATGCCCTCGTAGAACGACATGCCGCCGCCGATGGCAAAGATGAGCACCGCCACAATCAAGCCCCAGAAATACAGCTCCTTGCTGTGCCCAAACGGGTGCTCGGCATCGGGCGGGCGCTGGCTGCGGTTTACGCCGTAGAGCAGCAGGCCGCTGTTGCCGGTATCCACCAGGGAGTGGATGCCTTCGGAAAGCATGGCCGACGAACCCGTGAAGTACGCCGCCACAAATTTACTGACGGCGATGGCGACGTTGGCGGCGATGCCGCCGTAGAGGGAAATTTTAGAAGCGTTAGCGGAAGCCATAAAGCAGATTTCGTAGGTAATTGGGCGGGGTTAATCCATGGTCGCGCTGCCCACACGCTCCTTTTCGCCAATGGCTTTGGCTTCGATAAAAATGCGTTTGAATTCCGGGTGCTCGGCCCGGATGGCGTTTTGCAGGGCATGCACCGCGTGCTCGACTTCATCGGCCGACAGGCGGTTTTCGAATTCGATGTCCAGCGCCAGGATGACATCGGCCGGCCCAAGGTACATGGTGAGTGGCACCCGCATGTGCTGCACCGCGGGCTGGGCGTGCACAATGCGCTCGAGGTCCCGCAGGGTTTCGTCGTCGGCCCCGATGCCCACCAGCAGGGCCTTGGTTTTGTAAATGAGGAACATGGCTACGCCTACCAGCAGCGTGCCAATGCCAATGGAGGCCACGCCGTCGAGGTAGGGATTGCCCAGCAAGTGCCCCAGGTACACACCGGCCAGCGCGATGACCAGCCCAACCAAAGCCGCCAGGTCTTCGAGCAGAATGGCAAACACCGCCGGGTCCTTGCTGCGGCGCAGCGTTTGCCAGAAGCCTTCGTCGCCGCGGTCGGCATTGAAGGCTTTGAAAGCCAGAAAGCAGGAAATGCCTTCGAACACCAGCGAGATGCCCAGCACCCAGTAGTTCCAGGTGGGGTCGGAGAGGGGCGCCGGGTGCTTGAGGTGCTCGATGCCTTCGTAAAACGACATGCCGCCGCCCACCGAAAACACCAGAATGGCCACAATAAGCGCCCAGAAGTACAGCTCCTTGCTGCGCCCGAATGGGTGGCGCCGGTCGGGCGCCTTACCGCTCTGGTACACCCCCAGCAGAATGAGAAAGCCGTTGCCGCTGTCCACCAGCGAGTGAATGCCCTCGGAAAGCATGGCCGAGGAACCAGTGAAGTACGCCGCCACAAACTTGCTGACGGCGATGGCAATGTTGGCCCCGATGGCTCCGTAAATGGCAAATTTGGAGGAGGACGCGGTTGAACTCATGCCTAGCCTTACGCAGCAAGCGCGGCGGGCGTTGGCCGAAAGCAGGCGGCCGGGGCGCGGTTGAGCTAACCACAGCCGCCGCCGGCCTTGCCAATGACAAGCCCGGCACTACTTTCGCCCCATGTCCCAACCTACTCTCCAGCGCCGCTTAGGCCTCGTCCAGGCTACTGCGCTCAATATGATTGACATGGTCGGTATCGGCCCGTTTGTCACGCTGCCGCTCGTCATGGGGTTTATGGGGCCCAATTTCCTGCTGGCCTGGCTGGTGGGAGCCGGGTTGGCGCTCATCGATGGCCTTATCTGGAGCGAGCTGGGCGCCGCCCACCCCGAGGCTGGCGGCTCCTACCGCTTTCTCAAGCTGGCCTACGGCGAGCAGAAGTGGGGCCGGCTAATGTCGTTTCTCTACGTGTGGCAAACGCTGGTGCAGGCCCCGCTGGTGCTGGCCTCCGGCGCCATCGGCTTTGCCCAATACTTCGGCTACCTCGTGCCGCTCACCGAGTGGTGGCAGCCCAAGCTGGTATCGGGCGCGGTGGTACTGCTGCTTATCGTGCTGCTCTACCGGCGCATTGAGGACATTGGCAAGCTGGGCGTGATGCTCTGGGTGGGCGTGCTGGGGCTGATGGGCTGGCTGATTTTTGGCGGCCTCACCCACCCCAACCATCCCGTGGCCTGGCTGCCGGAAGGCGGGTTCAGCGCCCTGCCCGGTGTGCTGCTGTCGGCGGCCATGGGCCAGGCGGCCATCAAAACCATCTACTCCTACCTGGGCTACTACAACGTGTGCCACCTGGGCGGCGAAATCGTGAACCCACAGCGCGTGATTCCGCGCAGCATCTTCCTCAGCATTCTGGGCATCATGGCCCTGTACCTGCTGCTCAACTGGAGCGTGGGCACGGTCATTCCCTGGCAGGAAGCCAGCAAATCGGAGTTTATCGTGAGCACCTTCGTGGCCAAGATTTACGGCGCGGGCGCGGCGCAGGCGGCCACGGCGTTGGTGTTGCTGGTGGCGTTTGCGTCGCTGTTTGCGGTGCTGCTGGGCTACTCGCGCATTCCCTACGCGGCTGCCGCCGATGGCGAGTTTCTGCCCATCTTCGCCAAGCTGCACCCCACCAAGCAGTTCCCCTACGTGTCGCTGCTGATTCTCGGCGGCGTGGGCTTCGTGTTCAGCCTGCTGTTCCGGCTAGGCGAGGTCATTACGGCCATTCTAGCCATGCGCATCCTGGTGCAGTTTGTGGGGCAGGCCGTGGGGCTGATGCTGCTCCGGCGCCGGCGCGGCACGGCGGCGCTGCCGTTCAAAATGCCGCTCTACCCGCTGCCGGTGCTCATTGCCATTGCGGTGTGGCTGCTGGTGTTCTGGAGCACCGGGCCGAAGTTTATGCTCTCCGGCCTCACCGTAATTGTGCTGGGCGTAGGCGTGTTTCTACTCTGGAGCCGCCGGCTGGGCCGCTGGCCGTTTGAGAAAAAGGAATTACCGCTATAAGGGTGGCGCTTGCAGCAAATTTCCTTAAAAACCACCCTTTTGCCTTTAATTTCTTAAATATTATCAGTATAATTATGTAATAGCAGTGCCCTTTCCGATACCCCGCTATGAACCCTTTCGACTACCACTTTATCACCTTTATCAATCAGTTCGCACGCAAGTCGGGCTTTTTCGATTCAGTGGCCTCGGAGTTTGTTACCAATAATATCTTAAAAGGGGGTATCCTGTCGGCGCTGCTTTGGTTTCTCTGGTTTTCAGCACCGGTACCCGACCGGACTCGGGTGCGGCAGGTGTTGGTAGCCACGCTAATGGGCGCGCTCCTGGCCATGCTCATTTCACGGGTGTTGGTGCATGAGCTGCCATTTCGCCCCAGACCGCTTTATAACAAAGAATTACATTTTGTGGCCCCCATTGCCGACTGGCGCACCAATGAGATTGCCTCCTTCACCGACCTCAATTCCATGCCCAGCGACACGGCCACGCTGGTCTTTGCCTTGGTGACGGGCATGCTGTTGGTTTCTTGGCGTATCGGCTTGCCTGCTTTGGTCTACGCCGTAGTTTTCGTCTGCCTGCCGCGTGTGTACGGAGGCGTGCACAATCCCACCGATTTACTGGCTGGGGCAGTGCTGGGCACCAGTTGCGTATTGCTAGCTACGCGCCCCCGCTTGCTGCAACGCTTGGCAGTGCCCGTGCTTGTATTTGGCAAACGCTACCCTGGCTTATTCTATGCTAGTCTGTTCTTTTTTACTTCCCAGGTCAGCTCCATGTTTGATGATGTGCGGGAGTTTTTGTCGTTCTTCCTGCTAACGCACTAGCGCTAGCCCGTACCCAAAAAATGCTCCCTGCGCCCAGCGTTACCCCAGCCGCTTCTCGTAGCAAAAGAACCGCAGCCCCGGCCGGAACCCCAGCGTGATTTCGCCCGCAAACCGGTAGCCCAACTTCGGAAATAGCCGCTGCGTGGCCGCATTTTCCGAGTTGGTATCGACGCGCAACGTGCGCAGGCCCTGGGCCACGGCCTGCTTTTCGGCTTGCGCCATCAGGGCCAGCGCCACGCCCCGGCCTTGGGCCGCGGGGTCTACCGCCAAGCGGTGGGTTACCAAGGCAGGTTCGGCCGCGTCCCAGTCGGCCTGGGCGTATTCCTCGTCCTGGTCCATGGTGAGGGCGGCCACGCCGGCCACCGCGCCGTCAAGCTCCGCCACCCAAAGGTGGTTTTGCCTGACGTCTTCGGTGAACACGGCCTCATTAGGGTAGTCGGCCGACCATTGAAAGTTGCCGCTGGCATTCATCACCGGCACCACCCGCCGGATAAGGGCGAGAATGGCCGGCACATCGGCCAGCGCAGCGCGGCGGGTTACGAGCATGAGAGAATCGAATTAACCGCGGCGCAGCACGGCGGCGGCTTCCTTGGCAAAGTAAGTCAAAATGGCATCGGCGCCGGCGCGCTTTATGCTGGTGAGGACTTCCATCATCGTTTTCTCGCCGTCGAGCCAGCCGTTTTGCGCGGCCGCTTTCACCATGGCGTACTCGCCGCTCACGTTGTAGGCCGTCACGGGCAGGTGGGTGTTTTCCTTCACGGCATGAATCACGTCCAGGTAGCTCAGGGCGGGCTTTATCATCACCATGTCGGCGCCTTCGGCTTCGTCGAGGGCCAGTTCGCGCAGGGCCTCGCGCTTGTTGGCGGGGTTCATCTGGTAGCTTTTCTTGTCGCCTTTCTTGGGAGCCGAATCCAGGGCATCGCGGAAGGGGCCGTAGAACGCCGACGCGTACTTGGCCGTGTAGCTCATGATGCTCACGTGCTGGAAGGCGTTCTCATCAAGCACCCGCCGAATCCAGGCCACGCGGCCGTCCATCATGTCGCTGGGCCCGATGATGTCGGCGCCGGCGCGGGCCTGGGCCAGGGCCATCTGGCCGAGCACTTCCAGGGTGGCGTCGTTGAGGATTTCGCCGGATTCGGCGTCCACCACGCCGTCGTGGCCGTCGCTGCTGTAGGGGTCCATGGCCACATCGGTCATGATGACGATGCCGGGAAATTGCCGCTTGAGGTCGGCCACCGTTTTCAGGTACAGGCCTTCGGGGTTGGCCGACTCCTTGGCCAGCCGGTCCTTCAGGCTGTCGTTGATGCTCGGAAATGGCGCAAAGGTTCGGATGCCCAGCTCCACGCATTGGCCCACTTCCTCCACGATTCTATCGGCCGTGAAGCGGTGAATGCCCGGCATGGATTTCACTTCCAGCGCCTGGTTCTGGCCTTCAATAAGAAAGAGGGGAAATATAAAATCGTGGGTGGTGAGGCGGGTTTCCTGCACCATATCCCGGATAACTTCGGATTTACGGTTGCGGCGAGGGCGGTGGGTAGGGAGCATTCTTTGTTGAAAACGAAGTGAATAGAAGCCAATATTCGGGCTAAACAAATAAAGCCCGGCAAAGGTCGCCCATGGCTCAGATATTGGCTAGCTTTTCGGCGGCCTGCCAGCCCGTGCCCGCCCCCATAGCCACGCCCATACCGTTGCAGCGCACGGCGGCCAGCACGCCTGGCCGCACCCAGTCCAGAATAGGAGCCAGGGCGGGCCCAAAGCCCATTACGCCGCTCCACCGGTAGTCGATTCGGGGCCGCTGGCCGGGCACAATGACGTCGTGCAGCAGGTTTTCCAGGTAGCCTTGCACCTGCTCGGTGAGGCCCGGCGCGGTGGTTTCCTCGGCGGCAAAATTCAGGTTGCGGCCTCCGCCCAGCAGTACCCGGTGGTCGGGCAGCTGGCGGAAGTACGCATAGCCGTGGTCGTAGTGAAAAGTGCCCGGCAAGGTTACGTGGGGCAGCGGCTCGGTTACCAGCACCTGCCCGCGACCGGGCACCACAGCCAAATCCGGCAGTAACTCCGAAGCGAAGGCATTGGTAGCGACCAGGGCCTGGCCCGCCGAAATAGAAGCGCCGTTGCCCAGGCGTACTTGCACCTGCCCGCTCGCCGATGTTTCGATGGCCTCCACCGCGCAATTGGTAAGCACGGGCACATCGGCGGCCCAGGCGCGGGCCAGCAGGGCGCGCATCATACGGCCGGCATCGAGGCTGCCTTCGCACTCGTTCTTGAGCAGCGTGCCCACCCCCCGAAAGCCGAAGCGGCTAGCCTCGTCACTGGCGTCGTGGAAGGTGCAGGCATGGCCTACCACCGGAGCCAGCAGCTCATTGAAGTAGTCAATTTTGCTAAGGCATTCCACCGCCAGGGCCGCTTCTTCGTGGCGGAAAAGCTCGTAGCCGCCCACGGGCTGGTAGCTCAACTCGGCGTCGCCCAGCAATTCGCGCAGCCGTGCCAGGCCAGTGTACCGCGCGGCCACCACCGCCTGCAAATCGCCGCGCTTTTCCTGCTCAATCAGCTCAGAAATTGAGCCAAAACAAGCAAAGCCCGCGTTCTTGGTAGAGGCTCCGCTGGGTAGGGAGCCGCGCTCCAGCACCACCACGCGCCAGGTGGGCCGGCGCTGCTTCAGGTACAACGCGGCCGTCAGCCCCACCAGCCCCGCGCCAATAATCGCTACCTCGGCCGGGCCGAAGAAGGACTGATATTCCCAATACGATAGCGCGAAGTCCCGCAAAGTTTTAAATAGTAAGTTTCGCCAAGGCGAGTTTCAATTCCGACAAACTTCGCGAGACTTAACGTTAAAACTTTGCGGGACTTCGCGCTTAGAAGGCCAGAATCACCTGCTCAATTATATCGCAGGCCTCGTGCAGCTGCTCCGCTGTTATCATCAGCGGTGGGGCAAAGCGGATGATGTCGCCGTGCGTGGGCTTGGCCAGTACGCCGCGCTCCATCAGGGTCACGCACACGTCCCAGGCGGTGCGGCCGTCGGCGTGGGGCCGGATTACCACGGCGTTGAGCAGGCCTTTGCCGCGCACTAGCTCCACCACTTCGGGGCGCTTGGACTGCACCTGGCGCATCCGTTCGCGGAAAATCTCGCCCAGCGCGGCGGCGTTTTGGGTCAGACCTTCATCCACCAGCACGTCGAGCGCCGCCCGCATCACGGCGCACGCCAGGGGGTTGCCGCCAAACGTGGAGCCGTGCTGCCCCGGCTGAATGGTGAGCATGATGACGTCGTTGGCCAGTACCGCCGACACCGGCAGCACGCCGCCGCTCAAGGCCTTGCCCAGAATCAGGATGTCGGCGTGCACGTCTTCGTAGTCGCACGCCAGCAGGCGCCCGGTGCGGCCCAACCCGGTTTGAATCTCATCGGCAATAAAGAGCACGTTGTGTGCCCGGCAGATGGCCGCGGCCTGAGCCAGATAGCCGGCCGAAGGCACCATCACGCCCGCTTCGCCCTGAATGGGCTCTACCATAAATGCACACACGTGGGGCTCTTTCACGGCTTCTTCCAGCGCCACTAGGTCGTCGTAGGGCACTACCTGGTAGCCTGGCATGTAGGGACCGAAGCCGCCGGTACTATCGGGGTCGGTGCTGAAGGAGATGATGCCGGTGGTGCGCCCGTGGAAGTTATGCTCGGCCACGATGATGCGGGCTTGGTTGGGAGCGATACCCTTCTCCTGGTAGCCCCACTTGCGAGCCAGCTTGAGGGCAGTTTCCACGGCCTCGGCGCCGGAGTTCATCAGCAGGGCTTTGTCGTAGCCAAACAACTCGCACAGCTGCTTTTCGGCCGCGCCCAGCTGGTCGTTGAAGAAAGCCCGCGACGTGAGCGTGAGCTGCTGGGCCTGCCGCGTGAGCGCCCCAATAATGCGCGGGTGGCAGTGGCCCTGGTTCACGGCCGAGTAGGCCGACAGGAAATCGTAGTAATGCTTGCCGTCCACGTCCCACAGGTGCACGCCTTCGCCGCGGTTCAGCACCACGGGCAGCGGGTGGTAGTTGTGCGCGCCGTACTGGTCTTCGAGCTGCATCAGCTGCTCGGCGCGGCTGCTGGTGACGGTAGGGGAGGAGGTTTGCATAAGATGGGTGGGAGGTTTAAGTGAGCGCACCAAATTACGGTTTTTCGGCCCAAGGAGTCGAACTATAGCCTCGTGAGTCGGCAGCCGATTGAGCTGGCTTTGGGTTCTTCGGAGCCAGCCCAGCTTGGTTGCGGCGCTGGAAATGAGTGCCCCAAGGTGCCGCCGAGGCTGCTTCCGGCGCAGGCCGCCGTAACTTTGGTGCCCCATGCCTGCCCCTGCTCCCCAGCCGCTCCAGACCGGCGATTTTTACTACACGCCCGAGGGCTACCTCGTCTTCACTGAGCAGTACCACCGGCGCCGGGGCAGCTGCTGCCAGAGCGGCTGCCGGCACTGCCCCTGGAAATTTCGGGCCAAAGCAGGCTCTCAGGGCGCATCCGACCAGAAATAAGCGTAGGGTGCTTGGTGAATGCCAGACTTTTGCCGATATTTGCGGCCCGTTTCCCTGCTTTAGTAATTCTTAACCCACCGATATCATGGCCCGTGTTTGTGATTTGACCGGCAAGCGTACCCGCGTTGGCAACAACGTTTCGCACGCTAACAACAAGACCAAGCGCAAGTTCTATCCGAACCTGCAGAAAAAGCGCTTCTACATTCCCGAGCAAGACGCTTGGGTTACTTTGAAAGTAGCTACGTCCACCATCCGCACCATCAACAAGAACGGCATCATGTCGGTATTGAAGAAGGCCAAGGAGCAGGGCTTCATCGTTTACTAGACTGCGGTAACAAGTGCTTAGTAGCCAGTAAGAAGTAGCGCAGCCGGTATAGCTGCTGCCAGTCTTTCTACTGAATACTATTTGCCTGATACTAGACAAAGCCAGCGCCGATACGCTTGCCCTCGCGGCAACTGTATCGGCGCTGGCTTTGTCTGTTGTCGGTACCTTGCCATTCAGTGCCAGTTCTTTCACTTCTTCGGTCTTCTATGCTGCTCCCATTCTTTGTTCGTTTGATTTTAGCTTCGCGCTGGCGGCGTAGTGCCAAAGTGGTTTTAAGCGGCTGGCTGGCCCTGGCGGCCTTCGCGGCGGCCGCCCAAAAACCAACGTCCATTCCCGAGCCGCTGAGCGCGGCCCCATCACCCGCGCGGCCCACCGACTTTCTATCGCCGGCTTTCCACAAGCAGCGGCGGGAGTTGTTGCGTGCCCAACTGCCGCCGCACGGCGTGGCCGTAGTATTTGCCGCGCCCGTCCGCAACCGGGCCAACGACGTGGACTACGTGTACCACCAAAACCCCGATTTTCACTACCTAACCGGCTACGAAGAGCCCGATGCGGTGCTGCTGCTGTTCAAGGAGCCGCGCACCGTAGGCGGGCAGCCGGGCATCACGGAGGCGCTGTTTACTCAGCCCCGCGACCCCGCCCGCGAGCAGTGGACCGGCCGCCGACTGGGAGCCGCCGGCGCCAAAGGCCTACTGGGCCTGCAGTTTGCCACCGACAACAAGGAATTTGCCAAGGCCGGCATCGCTTGGGCTGATTTCGACCAGATTCTGTTCACCGACCTGCCCACCGATGCCCGCGACGACCCCAAAGCGCCTGCCGACCTGGCCAGCCTGGTGGCCACGTTCCGCCAGCAAGCCGGTCTGCCCGCCGACTATGACCCCAGCCGTACGGTGGTGGCCAAGCTGCTGAAGCGCTACGGCGCCAGCAACCCCAAAGAAATGAAGGCCTACCTCACCACCCTAGTGCAGGAGCGCCCGGCCATGGCCAACGAGCCGTCGGTGAAAGCCTACCTGGCGGCGACCACCGACGCCGAGCGCCAGCGCGCCATCAACCCGAATGCCACCAGCCGCTACGACGGCACCACGCTCGGCGAGCAGCTTGATGAGCTGCGGGCCGTGAAAACCGAGGAAGAGCTGGCCTTGCTGCGCCGCGCCATCCGCATCAGCGCCCAAGGCCAGCGCGAGGTGATGAAGCTGCTGCGGCCCGACATGGGCGAGATGGACGTGCAGGGCCTGCATGAGTACGTGTACCGCCGCTACGGCGCCGAGTTTCAAGGCTACCCCAGCATTGTGGGCGGTGGGGCCAATGGCTGCATTCTGCACTACGAAACCAACGACCGCCAGCGCCTCGACAACGACCTGGTACTGATGGACTGCGGCGCCGAATACCACGGCTACTCCGCCGACGTGACCCGCACGGCCCCGCCCCGCGGTAAGTTTAGCCCAACCCAGCGGCAGATTTACGAGCTGGTGCTGGCCGCGCAGGAAGCCGGCTTTGCGGCCTGCCGCCCCGGCGCCGATTTTAATGCGCCCAACAAAGCCACCCAGGATGTGGTGGCCAATGGCCTGCTCAAGCTCGGCATCATCAAAAAGAAGGAAGAATTCCGCCGGTATTACCCCCACGGCGCCAGCCACTACCTGGGCCTCGACGTGCACGACCGCGGCACCTACGGCCCGTTGCGGCCTGGCAACGTCATCACGGTGGAGCCCGGCATCTACATCCCGGCGGGTTCGCCCTGCGACCCCAAGTGGTGGAATATCGGCGTGCGCATCGAAGACGATGCCCTGATTACGGCCACTGGCTACGAAAACCTTTCGGCTGAGGCCCCGCGCACCGTGGCCGATATTGAGAAGCTCATGGCCGAGCCCAGCGCGCTGGAAGGCTGGAAGCTGCCGGAGCTTAAGTAGCTGGTGATTGGAACTAAAGGGCCGTCATGCAGAGCGCAGCGAAGCATCTTTACCTCAGTACTAATTCAATCGCCTGTCAATAATCGTCTGTCATGCTGACGCAGGAAGCATCTTATCAGGTTAGCGCGATTCGTTGAGCGGTGATAAGATGCTTCCTGCGTCAGCATGACAAGAGGCGCGAGCGAGATGCTTCGACAAGGTCAGCATGACGTGCTCTTTCATTCGCTTTAGCTGCTGAAATCCTGCTTCTGCTTCGCCAACTGAAAGTTGACGTTACTTTTCCTTTGTCATTTCCAAAAAGACCCGTACCTTTGCAGTCCTAAATTTAAAAACACACCCCCGTCGAGATGGCCAAGAAAGGAAACCGGGTGCAGGTTATCATGGAATGCACCGAGCATAAAAACTCGGGGATGCCGGGCACCTCGCGCTACATCACCACCAAGAACCGCAAAAACACCCCTGAGCGCATCGAGTTGAAGAAATTCAACCCCATCCTCAAGAAAATGACTGTTCACAAGGAAATTAAATAACCTGAACAATGGCTAAGAAAGTAGTAGCAACTCTGAAAAGCACAGAGAATGCCAAGAACTGGGCAAAGGTTATTCGTGCCGTGAAATCGGAGAAAACCGGTGCTTACACCTTCCGTGAGGAAATGGTGCTCCTCGACAAAGTACAAGAGTACTTGGCCACCGGCAACAAGTAAGCCACTGGCGCTGTAGTTAACGCTGAAAAAGTCCCACCTTCGTGGGACTTTTTTCGTGTTTGCCGTATGCTGTAGGGCAACCCGCAGGGCCGGCCTGGGCTCGCGCTGCGGCATTGCTGTTAGCTGTTAGCAATTATTACCACCAATCGTTTACCGATACGCAGGGCTCTGGCTTTGCGCTCCCGCTTATGGGCCTCTTCGATTTTTTTAAGAAAGACAAGGAAAGCACCACCCAGCAAGCCTCGCTCGATGCGGGCCTGGAAAAGACCAAAACCAATTTCTTTGAGCAGCTGAGCAAGGCCGTGGTGGGCAAAAGCACCGTGGACGAAGCGGTGCTCGACGACTTGGAAGGCCTGCTTGTGCACGCCGACGTAGGCATCGAAACCACGGTCAAAGTCATTGACCGCATCGAGGCCCGCGTGGCCCGCGATAAGTACGTGAGCACCGGCGAGCTGGACCGCATCCTGCGCGAGGAAATCGCCGGCTTGCTGGAAGACAATAATTCTGGCTCCTCGGCCCTGCTGGACAGCGCCGGCACCACCGGGCAGCCCTACGTCATCATGGTAGTCGGTGTGAACGGGGTGGGCAAGACCACTACCATCGGCAAGCTGGCTCACCGCTTTCATGCTGCCGGCAAGAAGGTGGTGCTGGGTGCGGCCGATACCTTCCGGGCCGCGGCCGTGGACCAGCTCATCATTTGGGGGCAGCGCGTGGGCGTGCCCGTGGTGAGCCATGGCATGAATACCGACCCGGCTTCTGTGGCCTACGACGCCGTGCAAAAAGGCGTGGAGATGGGGGCCGATGTGGTCATCATCGACACGGCCGGCCGCCTGCACAACAAGGTGAACCTGATGAACGAGTTGAGCAAAATCAAGCGCGTGATGCAGAAGGTAATTCCGGATGCGCCGCACGAGGTGCTGCTGGTGCTCGACGGCAGCACCGGCCAGAATGCCTTTTTGCAAGCCAAAGAATTTACCAAAGCCACCGAAGTAACAGCCCTCGCCATTACCAAGCTCGACGGCACGGCCCGCGGCGGCGTAGTTATTGGCATCTCCGACCAGTTCAGCATTCCGGTGCGCTACATCGGGGTAGGGGAGAAGATGACCGATTTGCAGCTCTTCGACCGGCACACGTTTGTCAACTCGTTGTTTAAAAAATAAGCGCCCGGCTTAGCCCAACCTACCAGCGGCCCGCACTGCCAAGCAATACTTGGCGGTGCGGGCCGTTTACCTTCGCACCATGAAGGACATTCAAACGCTCGCCGTGGTGGGAGCCGGCACCATGGGGCTGGGCATTGCGCAGCTCGGTATTCAGCACGGCCTGCCCACCGTTTTATTCGACCTCAGCCCCACCGCGCTGGAGAAAGCCCAAACGGCCATCGCCGCCGGCCTGGGCAAGCTGGTGGAGAAAAATAAGCTCACTGCCGAGGCTCGCGACGCCGCCCTGGCCCGCCTCACCGTGGCCACCGATATGGGGCTGGCTCAGGCCGACCTCGTGATTGAAGCCGTAGTAGAGCAGCTCGACGTGAAGCACCAGCTGTTTCGGGAGTTGGCCGTGCTCAACGGCCCCGGCACCATTCTGGCTTCCAATACATCGTCGCTGCCCATCACGCAGCTGGCCGCGCCGGTACCGCACCCGGAGCGGGTTGTGGGCATGCACTTCTTCAACCCGGCGCCGCTGATGCCGCTAGTGGAGGTAATAAGCGGCGTGGCCACCGCTCCTGCCGTGGCCGATGCCGTGGAAGCCCTGGCCCGGCGCTTGGGCAAAACGCCCGTGCGCGCCGCCGATGCCCCCGGCTTTATCGTGAACCGCGTGGCCCGCCATTACTACGTCGAGAGCCTAAAGATTGTGGAGGAGAACGTGGCTTCGTTCCAGGTAGTGGATGAATTGCTGGAAGCCAGCGGATTCAAAATGGGCCCTTTTCGGTTAATGGACCTGATTGGAGTTGATACCAACTTCTCGGTGACCAGCGCCATGTATGCTTCGTTTTACCAAGATGCCAAGTTCCGGCCCAGCCGCATCCAGCAGCAGAAAGTAGATGCCGGGCACCACGGCCGCAAAACGGGCCGGGGGTTTTACGATTACCAGTAACTCATCTGCAATGAGCATTTCCGTTGAGGCCTTACTACGCCGTATTTCCCGGTTCATGCCCCTGTGCTCGTTGCTGTTTGTGGCAGCCTGCGGTGACAAAGTCGATGACCAGCCGCTGATACCGTACGCGCCAGTGAACCTCAGCATCAACATCACCAACCAGGCCTACACGGCGCTGCGCTACGATAATGGCGCGGTAACCTTGCCGGTGAAAGGGCCCGCGGGCGACGGTGGCGTGAAAGGCGTAATTGTGGTTCGGCAAAGCGCGGGCACGTACTTGGCTTTCGAGCGCAACTGCCCATATCGGCCCTATGATGCCTGCGCTCTAGTGAGCCTGGACCGCAACTCGCGGCTTTTTATGCGCGATTCCTGCTGCAATTCTCAATTCGATCTGCGCGGTCAAGTGACCGGCGGTCCGGCCCCAAGGCCTCTAAAACAGTACAGTACGAGCCTACAGGGCACCTTGCTCAACATCACGAACTAAGCCGACCCTTAACTTTTTAGAAAAAAAACTGATTTCAGCTTGTGCTTTTTTAGAGAAGGTCGTAAGTTTGCAGTCCGAAACAACAACAACCGGGTTTCGGGCAAGAAATTGCTTCCTTAGCTCAGCCGGTTAGAGCATCTGACTGTTAATCAGAGGGTCCCTGGTTCGAGCCCAGGAGGGAGCGCTACAACACAAGAAGCCCGCCGATAACCGGGGGGCTTCTTTGTTTTTAAGCTATTCAGGGCACATTTGGGTTTGGTCGTTCGGCTGTCGTCGGTTAACTTTCGGTATGAACCGGGACAGAGACCGGGACACAAACCGGGACATAGCCTAATCCGATGATACGCCCAACCGCTTACAAGAAGACCATTAGCGTCAAGTTTTACTTGCGGCTGACGGCCAAAAATCGGGATGGATGCTGCCCGGTACGACTCACTGCTCGGTGGCACGGCGAGGAATTGCAAGTGGATAGCGGGGAAATCGTGTTGCCGGAACGGCCAGGCAAAGGCGGCGAGGTGGAATACCTGTAGGACCTGACAAGCCAGCGAGCCTTGAGCGGGCGGCGCCTGACGCCAAAGGAGGAAGAAGCGGGCGTGCCCACGCACCCGGATACGGCCACCAACATCAATGCCTGACTGGCGGGATTGGAGAAGGACGTGACCGATACCTTCAACCACCTATTTGAAAAGGCCCCGTTTGAAAAGGTGAGTAAGGCTGCGCTGCTAGCTGAGCTGTTCCCGGTGGCTCCGACCATGGCAGTGGCTCCGGTAGCCATGAACCGCACCTTCCGGCAAGTGCTGGAAGAATGGAAGGCGGAAAACCGCAACCTGGCCAAAGACTCGTTGCGCAAGTATGACCAGCTGGCTACGATGATGGAAAGCTGGCGGCCGGACCTGCGGCCTGACCAGGTGACGCAGAAGGTGGCCAAGGAGTACCAGCAGCACCTGTTGGACCTGCAGAAGTCGGACGCGACCATCAAGGTGCATTTCGGGGGCATTCGCAAGTGCCTGGAGCAGCTGGGGCTGCCGACGGATATGGCGTGGCTGCAGTACACGGCCAAGAATGCGCCGCAGCTGGATTTGGAAATTGAGGAAGTGCGCAAGCTGATTCGGTGGCGGCCCACTTCTGAGCATCTGGCCGAAGAGCGGGACCGGTGGCTGTTTCAGTTATTCAGTGGGCGACGGTACGAGGACCTGGAAAAATTTGATAAGCGCGAGCGAATCATGCTGACGCTAGCCGATGGTAGCCAGGTGCCCGCGCTGCTCCATGCGCAGGGGAAAACGGGTAATGACGCGGCTGTACCGCTACCTCCCATAGCTATGAAGATTGGCGAGCGGTGGGGCTGGCAGTTTCCGGCCCGCAACTGGCAGCAACGCGGGGACTGGATTAAGGAAATATCACAGGGCGCCGGCCTGACGCGCGAGTGGGATGACCGGCTGATAACGGGTGGCAAGGTGGTGCACAACTGGCGCCCCATCTGGCAGATCATCAGCACGCACACGGCACGGCACACGGCCGGCACCCTGCTCAAGCAAGTGAGCAACGGAAACAAGGCCCTGGCCAAGCTGGTGCTCGGGCACGCCGATGAGGACGTGACGGACCGGTATGCGAAGGATAAGGCGCGGCTGCTGGCCCCGGCGGTATTGGAAGCTTGGCGGGAGGTGCTAGGCGAGCTGTACGACGGCGAGCCACTGCCGTAATTGCTAGGGGCGACGAATAACCGGTAACAACCCGTAACCTGGCTGTATTTAAAAAAAAGCTAATGGTAAAGGCCCGGCTTACTTAATAGCGCGACTGCACGGTGACAAACATTTGATGCTTTCCGGAAAGACTTTCCGTAAACTGCTTGAAATAAGCCGCGGCTTTTTCGTTGCCATACATTTTTTTCAGCAACGTTAAGATGTCGTAGTTAGCTCCTGTAATCACGGGGTCCATGACAAAGAAATAGGAGTACGTGCCATCTGCTTCGGGTCGCACCGGGTTAAGCACCCGGGTTTGGCGAAAGGTGCGCTGGTCTGCAGGGCCAAGTTTGGCCGCCATGGGCCAGAATATTTCCGTTACAAACCGCTCAAACTGGGCCCGCTTGTCCGCTTTTACGTGGTTAATAACCACCCATACCGTGTCACCGGCCTGAGCTAGCGTGCGTCGCCCAGCCGCGGCTTGTCCGGCGGCCCTCAGCGAGGAGGCCATGCTGAACAGGAGGATGCCCAACACCAAACAGTAATTCCTGATTTTCATACCAAAGAAAGAAATGGGTTAGAAATTGGAAAGCTCTTTGCAGCGTTCAACGAAAGGTCCGTCACCTGATTGGGCCAACGTTCAATTCATTTATTTGTGCGACTATTAAATATAGACAAGGCCAGAGGGTAATAAAACCACGTCAGAAAAAATAATAAGGCTTCCCTAAACCATTGGGATTCGGTCACTTTTTCAGAAAAAAGGAGCTTTTGAAAACGGAATGCCTCTCCTTGGGCTCACTACCCAAATGCATTGTATTCCCTTCCGAATGGCACTTGCCAGTACGCGGAACAACTTTAAGATTACAGGGAATAACCAAGGGATTCTACTACAGCCACGTGTTTCTAAACGTCGCTGGCTGCTGCGGCCTTATCGTGGTTGTGGCGTTGTTCCTGAGCCCGCTGCTGCGCCGGTGGATGCAGGAAATAAGGTAAGCACCGCGGTAGCACCAAGCACCCTCATGGACCTGGGGCTCCGTCTGAGGGTAGGTAAGGCATGAATCGGGTTTTTGACAAGGGAGTCGTATTGCAGTGCTTGCGGTAAGAGAAAGCGCGCTGCGGCGGAACTGCACGATAGTAGCGCAACCCTAAGTTTGGAGCAGGTAATGCCGAGGCTGAATTCCAGCCCACCTGGTTGGCTACAAAGTGCCTGCAGACTGCCTCTATCCTGCCTTTAACTACGGTTGAGGGCTGCTGTTACTTCGGCTTCTGGCAGGCTCGTGTATGCGCAGAACTCGGCTACCGAAACGTAGGCGCGGGCGGGCTTGTGCAACCTGATGCGGATGCGTTGGAGGAGGCGCTTGCCGGCGTCGTAGCCGGTGCCGGTGAGCTGGGCAACGTCTTTAGGGTAAAGGCAAACCTGGGGCATCTTGGGACGGGTTGGGGCTAATGGGGCGGACGAATATACAACGGTTAAAACCCGTCCGTAGGTTCGTTTCATGAATCATAAAGCGCTGTATTTCAGTGGGTGGTTACGGTCGGTTGCGGCTGGTTTAGGGATGAGCTATCTCCCTTTCCTTGGCGTTGATGGCAGTGGTGCGGGTAAGGTGCCGCTCGTGATGGAAACGGGGCGTATGGTGCGGGTAGTAGACGGCGACACCTACGACGTGCTGGCCGGCGGCGTGGTGCGCCGCGTGCGGCTGCTGGGCGTGGATGCGCCGGAACGGGACCAGCCCTACGGAAAGCAAGCAGCAGACTCGGTGACGCGGCTGCTGCGGCCGGCGCAGCTGGTGCTGCTGACGCGGCACGGGGTGGACATCTACGGGCGGACCCTGGGCGCCGTGTGCCTGCCGGTGGCGGGCCAGCCCGCGCTGGCGCTGGATTCGCTGCTGGTGGTGCGCGGCTGGGCGTGGGCCTGGGACCCAAATCATCGGATAGCCGGGCGAGCCGCGCAGCAAGTAGAGGCACAGCGGGCCGGGCGCGGGCTCTGGAAATGCGGGGTGAGCCAGGCCGTGCCGCCCAAGCTGTGGCGGACCTTCCATTCAGAAATCAAGCGGCGCTACCGGGTTGGTTGCACCTGGTAGCAACGTCGCACAAATGCAAGCAGCCGCGACTTATCTCTAACTTTTATTCCCTCTTCTCATGGCCTCTCAAAATGGCATCCTGGGGTTGCAAGGCACGGTGGGCGGCCTTGTCTTCGCCAAAAACGGCACGGTCCGTCAGAAACCGGCCTCCAACAAAGCCGCCTTCGCCTCGGCGGCCTCGCTGGCGCGCACCCGCGAAAACGCGTCGGAATTCGGCCGCGCGGCCACCGGCGGCAAGCTCATCCGCTCGGCCTTCCGCTCGCTCATCGCCACGGCCTCGGACGCGCGGATGGTGAGCCGGCTCACGCAGCGGGTGCGTCAAATCGTGGGCCTGGACGAAGCCAACGACCGCGGCGAGCGGGTGGTGGACAAGGACAACGTCGGCGGTCTGCTTGGCTTCGACTTCAACGCCGGCGCGGGCCTGGGCCAAAGCCTGTTTTTCCCGTTCGCGGTAGCCGTGGCCGGCGCGGACGTGACCCTGACGGTGCCCCGCCTGAACCCGGCCACCGACCTGGTGGCCCCGCAGGGCGCGACGCACTTCGAACTGCTCTACGGGGTGGCGACGATGAACTTCGAAACCGGCACCTACGAGGCCGGAACGGTGGCGGCCCCGTTTGGCACGCAGTCGCTCAGCGCGGCCCCCGTGGCCGACCAGGCGCTGGTGGCCACGCTGCCCACGGCCCCGACCGCCGACGACGTGGTGATGGCCGTGCTGGGCGTGAACTTCTACCAGCAGTTGAACGGCAAGCTCTACCCGCTCAACAACAACGCCACCAACCCGCTAGCCATCGCCTACGTGGCATAAGCCACGCAGCATGGTAACGCGGCCGGCGCCTGACGGCGCCGGCCGTTTGGGTGGGGTTACGGCCCGGTTGCTCTTGGTTTTACTTCTAACTCTATATTTCTAATGCTTTCAAGAACCGCCTATCAAAAACAAGCGGACAAGCGCCTGAAAACGGCGCTCAAGCTGCGCGCCCGCTACGACGGCCGGGTGCGCAAATACGCCACGGCCCTCGGCGCGGCCCTGGCCGGCGCGGCCGATGCCAAAGCGCGCGTGGACCGCATTAACCTGCTCTACGGCGTAGACGTCTCGACCGAAACGCTGCTGGTGCACGACCTGCGCGCTGCGGGCCTGCCCGGCCTGCTCAGCACGAGCATGGCCGCCAGCACGCCGGGCGAGGAAGTGCAGTTCTTTAACGCCATCGTGGATGGCAACGGCGGCGTGGCCTTGGCTACGGAGACCCTGTTCGGGGAAGTGGTGGACCCCGCCGCGCCGGTAGCGGACGCGCCCCCGGTTGTGCTGACGCCGCCCGTGGTAATCGAGCAGTCCCCGGCCCCTACCCCGGAGGGACCCGTCCCCGTGGTTGACGGGGCGGTGGCGGGGCAGGTGACGCTGGCCGGCCCCAACGGGACAATAGCGGGCGTGACGATTGAATCGGCGCCGGGTGTGAGCTTGGACTTTGCCCCGCTCTACAGCGGCAGTTCGACGCCCGTTGACATGTACCTGTTCGTGTACGTGGAAGACCCGATGACCGCGAAGGTGACCTTTGCCGACCGGTACGCCGGCCAGCCCTTCACCGTGCACCTGGCCGATGGCCGCACCGCCACGGGCCTCTTCACCAAAGGCTCGTATGGCATTGACGTGTAGCCGCGGCTCCTACCGGTAGAATGAAGAAGGCCAGCTCCCGTTTGGGGCTGGCCTTTTTTATGGTAGTAAAAGCGAAAGGACCGTGGCTGTTGCAGAAGTCTCACTTCATTTCCAAAACCAGTTAAACGAGTGGCCCATTGAGCAGAAAGTCCGCGATAAGCGCGTTTTATTGCCTTGCCGCGCGGCGGCCCCACGCCTGGAACTCACGGCGCCGAGTTCTGCAATAGCCACGACCGTTATAGTAAACTATTGGGGATGGCGTGCTCTTAACCGGACGGCTCCCGCTGGTTGCTTGGGGAGCCAGGAAGGACGGGCCCAGGCGCCTAAGCGGAGGGGAACCGCCCAAGTCTTCGCCCGTATCCTTCTGCTTTCGGGGCGCGTTGGCCGGAGGTACCTTACGAGGATGAACCCCACCCTGCGCCACCTGCTCCCCTTTTTGGTCCCGCCCCATCGCGCGATGGTGCTCCGGGGCAAGGAAGCGAATGGGCTGGTCGTGTTTCGGGGGCGGCGGTGCGTGGCCGTGATTCCCCTCACGCGGGCGCAGGTGGAGTCCTTGCAGGCGATTCCCCGGGACCCTTATGACTGTTGCGCCGTCGACGATGTGTACCGGGTCTTGCAGTTCGAGGAGCTCCGCTCCCGCAGTTAAAGCGCTCCCGAAGCGCCGCGCATCAGGCCGGATCCGGGCCCGGTGAAGGCGCGTCAACGCCGGCGTCGTCGGCCCAGAGGCTCAATTCCTGTGGCGTCAGGTGGGCGCGCATGTACGCGGGCATGGAGTGGCCCCGCTTTTCCAGCAGAAAGCGCCGGAAGGCCGGCAGCTGCTGGCTTTGCGCGAGCCCCACCCGCACCAGGGACACCTTGTCGGCGGGGGAACGCGCGTCGAACCAGCAGGCGAACTCGCGCGCCGTGACCCGGAGGGCGTCGAGTTGCCGATAATACGCCAGCACGGTGGCGGCGACTTTTTCCGCCGGAGTTACGCCTTCTGGGACCATGGAGGCAATACGGCCGCCGCGCCGGAAAGATAACGCGGAGGTTTGCCACCCGTGCCTTGGCAGGGGCATGCGTGAAAAGAATGGTTTTGCTGCATCGTGGGGCCCGTATAGGTGCCACCAGCCTGTGCAAATGACTGGAGCGGAAGCAGGAGCAGGAGTAAGGAAAATTTCAAATTGCAAGCAGCATTGGTGGTGTAAAAAACAGCGTTTTAGTTGTCAGGTAAAAATAATCGGCAGCCAGCTGGCTGCAGGCGTTTGCTTCGTTTAGCGAAACGGTGATTCAAGCAAAGGAGGGTATTTTTAGCGGTCGTTATCTTTCCTCCATGATACTCCATACCCGGGCCATACTGAATTGAGGCCGGGCGTGCTGGTAAACGAACCTCTACTCACAGTCCCCCTCGCTCATGAACCTGCTGCAAACGACCACACTTACCCTGGCCCAGCAGGAGCAAGTACGGCAGCTGTGGAACCAGGAATACCCCTGCCAATTGTCTTTCGCAGAGTCGAATGACTTCGAAGACTGGCTGGCGAAGCTAACCAACGCCCGCCACTTGTTGCTCGTGCGGGAAACGGGGGGCGTTCGGGGGTGGTTGACCGTGTTCCAACGCGAAAAAGCGCCGTGGTTTGTGCTCCTCGTCGATTCAGCGGTGCATGGCCGGGGACACGGCACGATTTTGCTGGACCGGGCCAAAGCCCAGGAAACCGAATTAAACGGTTGGGTGGTACCCCACGAGGACTACCGAAAACCGAACGGGGACGTGTACCGCTCGCCCGTGGCGTTCTACGAGAAAAATGGGTTCGCTATCCTTCACGACCAGCCGCTGGGTTCCGCTCACCTGTCGGCCATTCGAATCCATTGGGTCAGATAACCTGGCAATTAGTTCGCGAACTGATGCTGGCCGTCACCGAATATACTGGGCTATGATTGCCAGGAACTAGTGGGCTGATTGTCGAATAAAAACTTCGTGCCTTTTACCACATCACGATGGAAAGCACGTCTAAGAAAACGGTCAAAGTAGCGAGAGACGAGGGTTCAGATAAAATGCGCTACCTTTTCCCCTCTACTTCCCCATGCGGTTTTTAATACTGGTTTCGCTGTTCTGTTCACTGCAGGTGTTTCCGCTCCCGGCGCAACACCTCGCCACCCCCACGCCCCTGGCGGAGAAACCGGCGGCCTCCCCGGCCGAAAAGCCGCCGCTGGCGCCGCGCTACCGGTACTACGTGGGCACGGAATGGGCGGCGCAGGGCTTTAAGGTGACGTCCTTCACCTACCCCATCCAGGAGGTCGTTATCAAGCCCGTCAGCGGGTACGTAGGGTACCAAATAAATCCGCATCTCACGCTGCAAGTTGGCTTTTCGCAAACCAATCCGCCGACCGAAGACAACCTGGTGGTCACCCACACCCCAGCCCGCGAAACGGTAGTGGCCACCACCTACCTCGATACCTACGACGGGGCCGTGTCCGGGCTGCTGCGCTACGACCCCGCCCGACGCCCCGCCCACCGGGTCTTTCTAAACCTGCTGCTCGGCCCCACGCTGCTGTTTCACTATTACCAAGCGGACAACAAGGTCACGGTGGACGGGCGCGTGACCTACGAAACCTACGACTATGCCAAGGCGCGGAACTGGTATCTCACCGGCGGCCTGGCGCCGGGCTACCGCCTCACGCCCCAGCTCGACGTGCTGGTGCAAACCACCGCCAACCGCAATCTCACGGCCCCGGCCAGCGCACAAACGGCCCGGGATGCGCAGTACGGGTTCGCCGCGGGCCTGCGCTACGGCTTTGACCTGGGATAGCCACACAAGCCCTGAGGCGGCCGACGTAGCGCCCCGCTTAATAAACTAGTCGCGTTCGTTCAAGAAATCGGTAGCAGAGGCAAACGCGCTTCATCAGTTCAAAGGAGCGTTATCGGAGCGGAGAGCCTATTGGGCAATTGGGTGGTCACAGAGTTTGCAGAGTTAGGGTATAAAGCGTCTACTTTTACCCATCTGTTTAGCCCTCTTCGTTTTATACATGCTACTTTCTCGCTCCTGTGGTTGGCTTCTGGCCGGCCTACTTTCGCTGCCTGCCCTGGCCCAAACCGCGCCGCCCGTGACTGCCCCGTTGCCACCCGCCAAGCTCGAAGCGCTGAAGCAGGAGCTCATCGGGGAAATTGACCAACAGCAGAAGGCCACCCAGCAGATGGTGGACATGGTGTTTAGCTTCGGGGAACTGGGCTTTCAGGAAACGGAAACCTCGCACTACCTGACGGGCATCCTGAAGAAAAACGGCTTCGTCATCCAGTCCGGCATTGCCGGCGTGCCGACGGCCTGGACGGCCACCTGGGGGTCGGGCAAGCCGGTCATTGCCATCGGCAGCGACATCGACTGCATTCCCAAGGCCTCCCAAAAGCCAGGCGTGGCCTACCACGACCCCATCATCGAGGGCGCGCCGGGCCACGGCGAGGGCCACAACTCAGGCGTGCCGCTCAACATCACGGCGGTGCTGGCGCTCAAGAAAATCATGGAGCGCGAGAAGCTGCCCGGCACGCTCATGCTCTGGCCTGGCGCCGCCGAGGAACTCATCGGCGCCAAAGCGTACTTCGTGCGCGACGGGTACTTTAAAAACGTCGATGCCTGCATCTTTACTCACGTGGGCGACAACTTGAAAGTGTCGTGGGGCGACAACGGCTACACCGGAAATATTTCCGTCAAGTTCAATTTTGAGGGGCAGGCGGCGCACGCGGGGGCAACCCCCTGGCGCGGCCGCAGCGCCCTGGACGCCGTGGAGCTGATGGACGTGGGCTGGAACTTCCACCGCGAGCACATGGACCTGAGTCAACGCTCGCACTACGTCATCACCGATGGCGGCGACCAGCCCAACGTGGTGCCCTCGAAGGCGGCCGTGTGGTACTTCCTACGCGAGCGCACTTACCCCAAAATCATGGAAATGTACGCCGACGCCCAGAAGATGGCCGAGGGCGCCACGCTGATGACAAAGACCAGCGTAACCCACGAGGTGCTGGGCAGCGCCTGGCCCATCCACCTGAATAAGGCTATTGCTGAGGCCATGTACCAGAACATCCGGCGCGTGGGCCTGCCCCAGTGGAGCGCGGCCGACCAAACGCTGGCCCGCGCCGCGCAGGCCGAAACGAAGGCCCCCAAAACGGACAGCCGCAACCGCCCCATCGACGGCCTAGCCATTCGCCTCGACACGCTCATGGGACCCGCGACCTCCTCCTACGGGGGCTCGGATGACATTGGCGACATTTCCTGGAGCGTGCCCACGGTGGTGCTGCACTACCCCGCCAACATTCCCGGCCTGCCCGGCCACCACTGGGCTAACGCCATTGCCATGGCCACGCCCATTGCCCACAAAGGGGTGACGGCGGGCGCCAAAGCCGAGGCCCTGACCCTGCTCGACCTGCTGGTGAAACCCGAGCTCCTCAAAGCGGCCTGGGCGTACTTCAACGACGTGCAAACCAAGGACACCAAGTACACGCCGCTGATTTCGGCCACGGACAAGCCGGCCATCACCCTCAACCAGAGCATCATGGCCCAGTACCGACCACAGATGATGAAGTTCTACTACAACCCGGCCAAGTACAAAACCTACTTGGAGCAGTTGGGCATTGCCTACCCCACAGTGCGGCCGACAGCCCCGAAAGCGAGCGCCCAATAACGACGCTCCGCAGAGGCCTGTTTTTAGAAGCAAGAAACGTTTAGCAAAACGGTCGTGGCTGTTGCAGAACTCAGTGGGCGCTTATAAGCGAGGTTTCAATGCGCCAAACCGAGCCCGAAACACGAATAAATGGACGTGTAACACGCCTGGAATAGGGGCGAGTCCATTTTTGCGTTTCTCACCGAGTTCTGCAACAGCCACGGTCTAACGCTTAAACGGGGGCATTAACAGCAGCCGCAAGCCCCTTTGCCCTGCTGCTGGATCGGCGGGCACGGTACCGAGCCGTAGGAACAGTACACGCAGCAGTCGCCGGCCAGGGGCTTGAGCAAGGTGTGGCAGCTGGTGCACTCGTAGAACCACTGGCAAGCGTCGGTGGGCATCTGCTCGGCTTGCGCATGCTGGCAGACGGGGCAGGTGAGCACAGAGGTAAGGGTGACGGGTTGGGTCGGCGTCATGGGGCGGTGGTTAGCGGGTTGGGTTCTGGACGTGGTAGCCGGTGCTGTTGATGGCGCTTTCGACTTGGGCGGCCTGGGCTTGGGCGCTGTTGTAGCAGACCTGGGCGGTGGCTTGGTCGTAGGAAACGACCACGAATTGCACGCCGGGTACTTGCTGCACGGCCTGCTCGACGTGGTGGGCACAGGCCTCGCAGGTCATGCCCTGGATGCGGTAGGTGCGGGTTTGCCAGATGGGGGCGGCACCGGTAGCAGTGGCCACGGGGGCACTGGACCTGGCGGTGGGGTAAAGCTTGGCGCCGTAATAGGGAAAAGCCAGCTGCAAGGCGGCGAGTACGGTAACGGAGGCCAGGAAGCCAGTGGATTGCATGATGGGGCGTTTGGCAGGCACGGCGCAGCAGTCGGCGGCCGGCGCGGGGCGCAGGTGGCGGTACCAGGCGAAGCCGAGTACGGCCACGGTCAGGGCCACCAGGTAGAGGCGGTAAGGTTCGAGCCAGGCGAAGGAGCTGGCGGCGCCCCCAAGCCCGCCCACCACGGCCAGCAGCGGGGTGATGCAGCAGAGCGAGGCGGCCAGCGCAGCCAGCAGGCCGGCGCCGAACAAGGATTTGGAGGGCTGGGCGGGGGCGTTGTTCACGGGGTTGGTTCGGGCTGAGTGGTGAGACGGGCCAACAGGAGCAGGAGCAGGAGCAGGAGCAGGAGCAGGAGCAGGAGCAGGAGCAGGAGCAGGAGCACCGGCTGATGCTCGGCGTGGAGGGTGTAGAACACGGTTTGGCCGACTTGGCGGGCGGTGACCACGCAGCCGTCCTTGCGCTTGCGCAGGTGCGGCGACACGGCCGAAATCGTCAGGTGGAGGACATCGGCCAAGTTGCCGACGCACCGCTGCTTGTCGGCTAGCAAATCCTTGTTCGTATTCAGGCAACTGCTAAAGTACGCGTGAATGCCTGCCCTTTGGGGAGGCACAACAAGGGGGCCCTGGAAAGCGGCCCGCTTGTTGGAGAGGGGGACAGCAAGTGCCGCGGGCTAGCGGCGGGCCAGCTTTTCCAGGGCCCGCTGGAACTCGGGGGTGTCGTACTCGGCCATGCCGTCGTGACGGGCGGCCACCTGGCCGTCGGGGCCAAGGATGACGGGGGAGGGAATGGAGTTGAAATCGAAGGGCGCGGGCAGCTCGCCGGCGCGCAGGTACACGGGGAAGGTGTAGCCCTGGCTCTGCACGAATTTCCGGGCCTTGGCCGCATCGTCGTCGAGCGTGAGCATCACGAACGCCACTTTTGCAGGCTCCATCTTTTAATACAGGGCTTCGATGCCCGGCATTTCGGCGCGGCAGGGCAGGCACCAACTAGCCCATAAATTCACGAAGACGACTTTGCCTTTCAGTTCGCTCAGGTTTACGGACTTCCCCTCGAGGGTAACCATCGGCAGGTTATGCGGGTAGGCAGCGCTGCGGGTAAGCACCACGGGCAGCGCGGCTGGGGCAGCGGGAACATCTGGTTTCCACAGGCCGGTGGCCAGCAGGCCGCGCTGCAGGCCGCCGAGTACCGGGGTGCGGAGGTCGGTGAGCATGACCACGGCCAAAAGGGCTAAAGGAAGCCACGGCAATAGGTTTTGACGGTTCATAAGTGGGGAACAGAAGGAGGGCTGAGGCCAAAGCACGGCCCTTGGAACCGTTGGCTGAGAAAGCAGACCCAAGAAAAAAGAAACTTATGGGAACAAATGCAGGGGCCACACTTGTATGAATGAACAAATGTTCATAAGTTTGTACGAGTGATGACTGCTGCTACTTCCTTCGGCCCCGTTGACATGAATCTCACGAGTGAGAAGATGGAGAAGGTGGCCTTCATTCTCAAAACCACGGCCCACCCCACGCGCATTGCCATCGTGCAGCTGCTGGCGGCCAACGACAGCCTGTCGGTGTCGGACATCAGCGAGAAGCTGAACGTGGAGCAAAGCCTGCTCTCGCACCACCTCTCGGGCATGAAGCTCAAGGGAATTCTCAGCTCCTACCGCGACGGCAAAAACATTTTTTACTCGCTGAAGATGCGCGAGGTCATCGACGTGATTCAGTGCCTGGCCGCGTGCACGTTCCTGTAAGCGGCGCGGCTTTTTTTTGCCGCAATACATGAACACCCATTCATAATTTCATACGACACCTTCGTTTCTCATGCTGCACTACTTCGGCTACTTCGCGGCCATCTTCATCGGCCTTTCGCTCGGCATCATGGGCGGGGGCGGCTCCATCCTCACGGTGCCCGTGCTGGTGTACCTGATGGGCGTGAGCCCGGTGCTGAGCACGGCGTATTCGTTGTTTGTGGTGGGCAGCACGTCGGTGGTGGGCGCCTCGGGCTACTTCCGCAAGGGGCTGGTGTCGCTGAAAACGGCCGTGGTCTTTCTGATTCCTTCGCTGCTGGCCGTGTTTGTGGTGCGCAAGGTGCTGATGCCGGCCATTCCGCACGTGCTGTTCACGATGGGTAGCATTGTCTTCACCAAAGACTTGCTGGTGCTGGTGGCCTTTGCCGTGCTCATGGTGGCGGCGGCCACGTCCATGATTCGCAGCAAGCAGGCCGAAGAGGTGCTCGACGAGGAGCTGCACTTCCCGCACGCCTTCAACTACCCGCTTATTCTCACCATTGGGCTGGTGGTGGGTACGCTCACGGGCTTTGTGGGCGCGGGCGGCGGCTTTCTCATCATCCCGGCGCTGGTGCTGGGTGCGCGCCTGCCCATGAAGCTGGCCGTGGGCACCTCGCTGGCCATCATTGCCCTGAATTCGCTCATCGGCTTCACCGGCGACCTAAGCGCCGGCACGCCCATCGCCTGGACCTTCCTGCTTGGCTTTTTGGCCTTTGCCCTGGGCGGCATCGTGCTCGGCACTTACCTGGCCCGATTCATCCCGGGGGCCAAGCTCAAGCCGGCTTTTGGCTGGTTCACGCTGGCCATGGGCACGTTTATTCTGACCAAAGAGCTGCTGTTTCACCACGCTTAATCCCCTGTTTCCCCGCTTTTCCGCTCCCGTTTCTTTCTCCCGTTTTTTCGTCGCCAATCATGAAAATCGAACAGTTTGAAGACAAGGGCCTGGCCCACTTCTCCTACGCCATTCTGAGCGAGTGCGCCCGCGAAATTGTCCTCATCGACCCGGCCCGCAACCCGCAGCAATACTACGATTACGCGAAGGCCAACGAGGCCAACATCGTGGCCGTCATCGAAACCCACCCCCACGCCGACTTTGTCTCGTCGCACCTGGAAATTGCGCAAGCCACCGGGGCCGTTATCCGCGTGAGCAAGCTGCTCGCGGCTGATTACGCTCACGAGGCCTTTGATGAGGGCGACGCCTTCACCGTGGGCAAGCTCACCTTCCGCGCCCTGAACACGCCCGGCCACTCGCCCGATTCGCTCAGCATCGTGCTGAGCCGCGAGGGTAAGGACGTGGCCGTATTCACTGGCGACACGCTCTTCATCGGCGACGTGGGCCGGCCCGACCTGCGCGAAAACGCCGGCAACCTGACCGCCAAGCGCGAGGAGCTGGCCCAGCAGATGTACCACTCGTTGCGCGAGAAACTCATGCCGCTGGCGGCTGACGTGCTGGTGTACCCGGCCCACGGCGCGGGCTCGCTCTGCGGCAAGGCCTTGAGCGGGGCCAACAGCAGCACCATTGGGGCCGAGAAAATCGGCAACCCCATGCTGCGCGCCATGAGCGAAGAAGATTTTGTGAAAGAGTTGCTGGCCGACCAACCGTTCATCCCCAAATACTTCGGCTACGACGTGGCCCTGAACAAAGCCGGCGCACCGGCCTTTGCGCCCAGCGTGCAGCAGGTGCCGCGCTTGGCCTCCGGCGCGGCGCTGGAAGCCGGGGCCGTGGTCATCGACACCCGCCCCGCAGCCGAATTCAAGAAAGGCCACGTGAACGGCGCTATCAACATCCAGCAGGGCGGCAAGTTCGAAACCTGGCTGGGCTCCATCGTGGGGCCGGAGGAGTCGTTCTACCTCATCGCGGCCGACGAAGCGACGCGGGAGGACCTTATTCAGAAAACGGCCAAAATCGGCTACGAGCCGCTGATTAAAGGCGCGCTGGTGGGTACCCCGGCCACCAAGGCCACCCTGCCGGTACTCGACGTGCCGACCTTCCGGGAGCACCCGGAGCACTACACCATCGTGGACATCCGCAACCCCGTGGAGTACCGCGACGAGCCCATTTTTGATGGGTCTATCAACATTCCGCTGCCCGAGCTGCGCGAGCGGGCCAGCGAGATTCCGACCGACAAGCCGGTGGTGGTGCATTGCGCCGGCGGCTACCGCTCGGCGGCCGGCAGCAGCATCGTGGCCAACGCCCTGCCCGGCACCGAAGTACTGGATTTGAGCGAGGCCGTGAAGTCCTTCCAAACGGCGACGGCGGCCCACTAAGCTTCAACGCCCGTCATGCTGAGCGTAGCGCAGCGCAGTCGAAGCATCTCTACTGTGGTACTAACTCAATCGTGAGACCAAAGCGGTAGAGATGCTTCGGCTACGCTCAGCATGACGTTCTGTTTTTTTTTCTTACTTCCCTCCCAATCAAATTCCTTCGCCATGTTCGGTTTCAATAAATCTTCTGCCCCCGCCTTTCAAAACCTGACGCCCGCGCAGTTTGCCGAGGGCCTGCGCCAGCCCGGCGCGGTGCTCGTGGACGTGCGCCGGCCCGACGAGTTTGCCGCGGGCCACCTGCCCGGCGCGGTCAACATCGAAGTCACGGCGCCCGACTTTGGCCAGCGTGTCGCCGATTTGGATAAAACCAAGCCCACCTACGTGTACTGCCGCAGCGGCGCGCGCTCGGCCAACGCCGCCGGCCAGCTCACCACCGCCGGTTTCGCGCAGGTCAGCAACCTGCTCGGCGGCGTGATGGACTGGCCAGGGCAACTGACGACCAAATAATTAACCTCCTTCATTTCGACTTCTGTTTTCATGCTTGAACTCCTGCAACAACCCTGGCCCTGGTACGTGGCCGGCCCGCTCATCGGCCTGACGGTACCCGCGCTGCTGCTCGTCGGGAACAAGGCGCTGGGCATCAGCTCCTCCCTGCGGCATGTGTGCGCGGCCTGCGTGCCGGCCGGCATCCCGTTTCTGACTTATAACTGGCGGGCCGAAATCTGGAACCTGGTGTTCGTGCTCGGCATCGCGCTGGGCGGCTTCATCGGCTACCGGCTCCTGGGCCACCCCGACGTTATCGGCATCTCGGCCGCCACGGTGCGCGACCTGAAAGCCGAACTGCACCTAACCGACTTCACCGGCCTGCTGCCCCGGGAGCTGTTTGCCCTCGACAACCTCGCCAACTGGAAAGGCTGGGTGTTTCTGGTGCTGGGCGGCTTTCTGGTGGGCTTCGGCACGCGCTACGCCGGCGGCTGCACCTCGGGCCACGCCATTTCGGGCCTCTCGAACCTGCAGTGGGTGTCGGGGGTGGCCGTCATCGGCTTCTTTGCCGGCGGCCTGCTCATGACCTGGGTGATTTACCCGCTGCTATTCTAAGCTGTTCTTATGAAATATTTCAAATACCTGGTGCTGGGCACGTTGTTCGGCATCATTCTCACCAAAAGCGAAGTCATCAGCTGGTTTCGGATTCAGGAAATGTTCCGCTTCCAGGCCTTCCATATGTACGGCGTCATTGGCTCGGCCATACTGGTGGGCATGATTTCCATTCAGCTCATCAAGCGCAACCGCCTGAAGTCGATGGACGGCGAGCCCATCGTGCTGACCGACAAAAAATTCAACCACGGCATCTGGATTGGCGGCTTCATCTTCGGCCTCGGCTGGGCCCTGACCGGGGCCTGCCCTGGCCCGCTGTTCGCGCAGCTGGGCAGTGGCGTGGGCTCGGCGGCCGTGCTGATTCTGGCCGCCCTGGCCGGCACCTGGACCTACAGCGCCCTGCGCGAAAAGCTGCCGTACTAACCGCTTCACCTTTCAATCCTCCGCCATGAAACCCACGGAAGACCGGGTGCAGCAGCTGCCCCACCTGGCGCGCCTGCTGATGGTGCTGACAGCGGCCGTGGTGCTCGTGTTGGTCGTCGTCGTCACGTAGCACTATGGGCCGCCGGCCGCCAGATTCGCTACGAGCGGGAGCTAATTGCCCACACGGCGCGGTACCTGGGGCCGCAGGGCTCGGTGGCGCACCTCACCAACGGGATGAACTGCTAGAACTGCCACCTGCAGGCTGGTACGCAGGGTTTCGCCAACAACTACCTGGCGGTGGCCGCGACGTACCCCAAGCTGCGGGCCCGCTCCGGCTCGGTAGAAGGCATCGAGAAGCGGGTGGTCGACTGCATGGAGCGCAGCCTCAACGGCCGGGCCGTGCCCGACAGCAGGCCCACCGGCAACGGCGAGCTGATTATTCGTCAGGCCGAGGGCTGGGCGCTGGTGCACCCGTAACCATTGTTTAGCCTGCCTCCTATGATTCCTAGACTCGGCTTGTATGAAAATTGGCGGCAGTTCAGCCTGCTGGTGCTCGTTAACGCCTTTGTGGGCGGCATGGTGGGGCTGGAGCGCAGCATCCTGCCGCGGCTGGCGGAGCAAGAATTTCAGGTGGTGGCGCGCTCGGCCATCCTCTCCTTTATCGTCGTCTTCGGCCTGACCAAAGCGGTGGCCAACTACTACGCCGGAGCCTGGGCCAATAAGATTGGGCGGAAAAACCTGCTGGTCATCGGCTGGCTTTTCGGGCTGCCGGTGCCGCTGCTGCTGCTCTGGGCTCCCACTTGGGGCTGGGTGATTGTGGCAAATGTGTTGCTGGGCCTGAACCAGGGCCTGGCCTGGTCGAGCACGGTGGTGATGAAAATTGATTTGGTGGGCCCGAAGCAGCGCGGCCTGGCCATGGGCCTGAATGAGTCGGCCGGCTACCTGGCCGTGGCGGCCACGGCGTTCGCCTCGGGCTGGCTGGCCACGGAGTACGGCCTGCGGCCCTACCCTTTTTATCTGGGCATCGCGCTGGCGGTGCTGGGCCTACTGGGCTCGCTGCTGGTGCGCGACACGAGCGCCCACGTGGCCCTGGAAGCCGCGCAGGCCCCGGCCGTGTCAACTGGCCCGCCGCTCTCGTTCTGGGACGTGACGTGGCGGCACCCCAATCTGGGCTCCGTCACGCAGGCCGGGCTGGTGAACAACCTGAACGACGGCATGGTGTGGGGCCTGCTGCCGCTGCTACTGGCCAGTAAAGGCTTTACACTGACGCAGATTGGCACGGTAGCGGCCGTGTACCCGGCGGTGTGGGGTTTGGGTCAGCTGGTGACTGGGCCACTGGCCGACCGCCTGTGCAAGAAAGACCTACTTTTTTGGGGCATGCTGCTGCAAGGAGCCGTGCTGCTGGCCATGCTGTTTACGTCTTCCTACCCGGTATTTGTGCTGCTGGCGGGGCTATTGGGCGCGGGCACGGCGCTGGTGTACCCCACCTTTCTGGCGGCCGTGGCCGAGTACGCGCCGCTGGCGCAGCGGGCGCACAGCGTGGGCATCTTCCGGTTCTGGCGCGATGCGGGCTACGCCATCGGGGCACTGCTCACCGGCCTGCTGGCCGATGCCTTTGGCTTGGGAGCGGCGCTGGCCGCCATTGGCGGGCTCACGGTCCTCTCGGCCGTGGTGGTGCGCGGGCGGATGTACTGCCTGACCGAGGATGCACCAGTAGTGGCATTCCGTTCCGGGGCCTGCGTCCGGCCCAAGTGGGAATTTTCGACGACAATAAAAATGAAATCGGGCGTTGCGTGCGTTATACGCAAATGAATCGGGCCACTGGCAACCACCCCCTGTTTAGGTAGCCTGCCGCTGTAGGCGCGCATAGTGGCGCAGTAGCGTGCTGTACTTCTTGCGGCCCTGTTCGAAGAGGTCGGGAATTTCAAACAGTTCGTCCTGCCAGACGGCGAAGGGGCTTTCTTTTGCACGCTGATGATGGTGAAGCGCGTGGCCCCGAGCACGTCGGCGTAGAGGGCGGCCTGGCGGTCGTAGTCGTACGGCTCGATGGTGGCGCAGAAGCCGGCGTAGTCGCGGGCGCTGGTGGTTTTGAAGTCGACCAGGACCACCTTGCCGATGCGGGGGCTGACGTGAAGCAGGTCGGGGCGGATTTTGACGGGCACGCCGGTGGCCGCGTGAATGGCGGTGTGGGTCTGCTCGGCCTGGCCGCGGAAAAGCAGGTCGCGGCAGTAGCGCTGGCGGCGCACGGCGGCGGCTAGGTCTTCGACCAGGGGCCAGTCGCAGCGCTCTTCGGTACGGGCGTAGTGTCGCGCACCTGGCGCGGGTGGCCGGGTAGGTAGCGGAAGCGGTTGGACCAAGTTTCTTCGCCGGTGCTTTCGTCGACGCCGGCGACGAGGTAGGGCCGGGCGGGTGCTCGGGGTAAGGGCTAGGTCAGAAACCTGAGCGGCTGGGGCGGCCATCGCGGCGGCGGTCTTGGAGGATGTGGTGGCGGTTGCCATAATGGGAATGGGTTGGGAAGTGAAAAAAGTGGGCCCTGTTGGCGGCCGGCCCCTGAGCCGTTTTGAGTTAGCGGAATTGTTTGTCGTGGCAGACGATGGCGCGGCCCACGATGCTGTCGACACCCCGCGCTTCGGGTTGGTGCTGGTACCAGAGGTAGGTGGCAATGAGGTTGAGGTAGGCCGGGTGGCGGAACTTGCCTTCGTCGTCGATGATGAGAATGAGCTCGGGCGAGAGGCGTACCACGTCGACGGTCTGGCAGTCGAGCAGCTGGTACAATTCGGCCAGCTTGAAGCTGCAGCCGTTGGCAGGGCTGACCGGCTGCGGCTGGGCGCTGTGCGGGTCGAGCAAGTGGGGCTGGTAAGGAGTAGCCGTTTTGGGCATGAGAAGGTGAGCTTGTGGGGCCGCCCAACTTGGCGGCCTCTGGTGGCTAGAAATGAGGAAAGGCGTGGGCGCTGGCGTGGAAAATGCGCTTCAAGCATTTGGGCGCTGCACGGCGGCGGCTATGGCCTCGAATGGGGTGGTGCCGGTGCCCCGGAAGTGGGCCACCACGTACCCGGTGCGCGGGTCGGGCACATCGTACTGGCAATTGAAGCGGGTGCCTTTGGCGAAGGCGCAGCCGCTGAACCGCGCGCCGGGCACGGGAAAGCAGGCCGTGGCAACCTGGGCGAGGCTGAGGGTGATGGTGGGAGGCATGGCGGACCGGTGAGGATGAGGGAGCCAGCGGCCCGGAGCGCGGCGGCGTGGGAACTGGCGTGATAGAGGGTGGTAGCGGCGGCCAGGGCAGCGCGGGCGTCCTGTACGGCGGCGACGGCGGCCCGAAGCCGGGCGAAGCGGTCGGGGCGGCGGGCATCGTTGTAATTATCGCGCAGCGCCCACCGGGCTTCCTTGGCGGCGGCATAAGCCGACTGGGCGCGGGCCAGCTGGTGCGCCGGGGGCAGGGCCGCCCCCACTGCGGGAGCGGCCTGCCGGGTAGCGCTAGGCTGCACTGGCGACTAAATGAGGGGCTGGCACATAGCAGCGGCACTGGCCGAAGGCATCGCGGCCCTCGCCGCACTCGGCGCAGACAACCTCGGGCACTGGAACGGGCGCCGGGGCAGGCGCACCGCTAAAGGCTTGCTCGGCGGCAGACACAATACGAGCGGCGTGGCCCTGCACGGTGGCCCCAAGCAGCGGAACGGTGCACCGCTCCGCAAAAGCGGCCACGGCCTGGAGTATGGCCACAAACGGGCAAGGGGCGCCGGCCTGGTAGACGTGCTGCTGGCCTTCGCCGGCATGGTAGCTGACGTGGTAGGTTTCGGTGATGTAGCCGCTGCTGGCGACGTAGCGCTGCACACTAGCAAAGTGGCAGGTAAGAGCTGGGCCGCACCAAGCGGTGGCAGCGAGCTGAGAAAACTGGAATGGGGTGAGCATGGCTGTATAGGTTAGCCGTGAGGTGCCCCGCGCCGTAGGCCTCCGGGTAGGGCGGGCAGCCGGGCCTTTCCCGACTTGCTACCTAAAGATACAAACAAACGTTTGTTATTCAAACATAATGTAACAAATGTTTGGATGGTTTTGCAATTTTTTTTAGCCCAATAAATAATTAAAGTGCAATTGTGTGGTCGGTGAGAAACTGCGGCCGACTTGAACAAGCCTAAAAGCCTTTTGGCAGGGGTTTGGGGGCGGCCAGCCCCCAATGGGCGCGGCCCGGAGGGCGCCTTGTGAGGGTGTGGGGCTGGCGTGGTGCGGGTGGGCCCGAGGAGGATGACACGGCGTTAGCCGGGGCATGACGACCGGGGGTTTGGGGGGCCGCCCCCAATGGACACTCTGCGCAGCAGGCTGCTTTGTGCGGTGGGAAAGGGGTGGGACGGCGATGCAGTGACCGAAGCGACTGGAGCCTAGCAAGCGTAGGGAGGGAGGCGCGTAGGCGCAGCCGAAGGGCCGAGCGGACGTAGCGCAGCGTGGCGAAGGGAGCGTAGGGAATGGAGGCGACGGCTGGCCCCTGCCCCGGAGGGGTCCCCGGCTGGGTCGGGTGGGGGCGGACGCGCTGCCTGGCGTGGGGCTGTTTACGGGTTGGTGGCCAGGCTGCGTGGGTGCTGGTGCGGGGGGGGCGTCAGGGAGAGGGGAAGAGGCCGGGGACTGGAGCGCAGCAGCTTGGCGTTGGCGGGTGAGCGGAGTGGAAGTGCTGGGCCGGCGGGTTGATTTGGGAGGGCTGGAAGCGTTGCCTGTCCCGTAGGGCGGGCGGCGCTGGAGGCAGCGGGTGGGTGGAGTGGTTGAGCCGTGTGCGGAGGCCGCCGGGGCCCTACCGGGTACGACCCTGCAGGGGAAATACCGACCAACGGGAGGCGGTGACCTTAGCTACGCTGACCTTCGGTTGCAGATTGGCAACCGAAGGTCAGCGTAGCTAACGGCTGGCCGTGCGGTTGGCGGAGCGTGAGGATGCAGCAGATACTGTGATGAAAAGCAAGCAAAAGGGCTAACTTTTTTTTAGATTTGGGCCTCCAAAGGAGCACCTGCGGGTGCATCCTGTGCCGCCTCGGCTCCCTCGGGTGTCGGGGCGGTTTTGTGCAGGAGGACGGTAGCGGGGTGGTAGTGCGGGCGTAGGCCTGGTCATTTTTCCAGAGCGAGTAGCTGAGCAGCAGCAGCTTGCGCATGACGGCAATCACGCCCACCTTGCCGTTGGGGGAGCGGGCGCGCAGGCGGGCGTAAAACGCTTTCTGCTGCTCGTTGTAGCGCAGGCTGCTGACGGCCGGCAGGTAGAGGGCCGTGCGCAGGCGGGCGTTGCCGCGCCGGGAAATGGCCGTGGGCCGGGCCAGGTTGCCGCTCTGGCGCTGCACCACGTCCAGGCCGGCGTAACTGGCCAATTGCCGTTCGTTTTCGACCAGGGCGAAGCCGCTGGTCTCGGCCACGATGGTCACGGCCGTCGTCAGGCCGATGCCGGGCACGCTCGTGAGCTGCGTCAGCTTGCGGGCCAGCTCGGGCGTGGCGGCCACCACGGCCGCGGTTTGGGCGTCAATCTCGGTCATCTGCGCTTCGAACAGGGCCTGGCGCTGCTGCAAGCGCTGCAAGGCCAACAGGTCGGGCTCGTAGCTGTGGGTATAGGCGTGGGCGCGGTTCTTGGCCTGGGCCGCCTGGGTGCGCAGCGCGGCCCGCTCGCGGGTGAGCGAGCGCAACTGGCGCATGGCCGGGGTGAGCGGCTGCCAGGCCGGCAGTTGCCGTTCCAGGCCCAGGCGGCAGAGCACGCGGGCGTCGAGCGCATCGGTCTTGCTTTTCTGCTCGGTGCTGCGGGCAAAGTGCTTGACCTTGTTGGGCAAAAGCACGCTCAGGGCCTGTTGCTGGGCGCTGAGGTAGTAGGCCAGTTCCTCGTAGTACACGCCCGTGGCCTCGACCACAAACCAGACCGGGCGCCCGGGCTCGGCCTGGCCGGCCGCCACCCAGCGGCGCAGGGCCTCGAAGCCGGCGGCGTTGTTGGCAAACTCGGCCACCTTGCCCAGGCGCAGGCGCTGGGCGGCGTCGATGCTGCCCAGGCAGGCGGCAAACGTGGCCTTGGCGATGTCGATGCCGACGACGTACTTGAGCAAGACGGGCGGCGGGGCGGCCGGGGCAGGGGCAAGCATACAAAAGGGAATAAAAGGTGGAAAACAGGCCACCCGCAAGGTTTTCACCGCAACTTTCCTCGTTTCATGCGGGATGCCGCCGCTGCGGGGCTCCCTTTATACTGTCCAGTCTTCGGGCGAAAACAGAAGGCGGGGCACAGTCTCTGCCGCCCAGCATCACCGCTTGGCGGCAGCGTGCTTATGGATGGGTGGTGACCCCGCCTTCCTTGCCGGTAACGCCGATAATGTACGGCAGCACAATCATACGATGGATGGAAGCCAAGCCGACCAATGGAAGGCTGACCGAAGGGCCGAAGCGAAGCGGAGTGGCGGACAGCCCGGCCCGGAGGGGCTGCCCTACAAAGTGCAATATGGGTTATATGGAGTGTTTGAACAATGTAACAGTTGAGCACGTATGTTTGTAGCAATAACAAACAATGTAACACAGCCTAACGCCATGTTCAGCAGCACGAAATCGGGGCATTTTGCCCACATCATGGTTACTGCCCTGGTAGGTCAGTTGGCCAGTGCAGGGTTGGTACCGCCTGACCCCGACAAGATTGAGAATTATGGGCACTTGATTATTCAGGCGCTGGTGGCGTTGGTGACCATCTGGGCTACGGTCCGGAAGGCATTGCAGCGTCCGGAGGCCATGGTGAAATTGCCGGCAGAGGGAGTGGTGGCCGTGGCGGAAGCTGCTGTAGCTAGCGAGCCTGGGGCTTCTGTTGCAGTAAGGCCGGGAAATGGAAACGAGTAAGCGCCTGATGGCACCTGTGCGGGTTGCGCCAGCGCTTGGGCCCATTGAGCGGAAGATTCAGGCGGCGCGGCTGGTGCAGGCAATGCCGAGCCTGGGTGCAGCGTATGCCCATGCGTTGGCCCGGTGGGAAGGTGACCCGGTGCTGCGGCTGCTGGGGTTGCCTCTGATTACGGAGTGCTACCGGTCGGTGGCGCGTCAGGATGCGCTGTACGCCCAGGGGCGAACGAAGCCGGGGAAAATCGTGACGTACAAGCGCGGGGGCGAGTCGAAGCACAACTGGCAGCCATGCTCGGCGCTGGACGTGGCGTTTCAGCTGCCGAATGGGGAGATGTCGTGGTCGGGGCTGCTGCTGAGCAAGTTTGCGCGGCTGATGAAAGCGGCCGATGCGCGGGTGCATTGGGGCGGCGACTGGCCCGGGTTTAAGGACCGGCCGCATTTTGAAGTGTAGGGCAGAAATGAAACGAGCGGGCCAGATGGTCCGCTCGTTTCGTTTTAGCGCGTGCCAGGGTAACTGGACTTTTCAGACCGCTTTGTGGAAGGACAGCGGGGTGCTGCCGGTGTGCTTCTTGAAGAAGTTGTTGAAGTAGGAGGAATACTCAAAGCCGAGGCTTTGACCAATTTCGGCCACGTCCCAATTGGTGTGGTGCAGCAGGGCCTTGGCTTCGCCGATGATGCGGTCGGCGATGTGGCTGGTTGTGGGCTTGCCGGTCACCTCCTTCACGGAGCGGTTGAGGTGGTTGACGTAGATGGCGAGGCGGTCAGCGAAATCCTGGGCCGACTTGAGGGGCAGGGACCCGGCGTAGAAGCGCAGCTCGTTGCCTTCGGCGGCGTGCAGGGCCTTCGAGCGGCATTCCCCCCTGCCTGGCCTGCAAAGAGCGCTACGATAACAAGCACAGGATACGTTGGGACCCCGTGAAGAGGCGCCTGGGGTAAAACGCCGAGGCAGCGTGGCACGTTATACCACGACACTCCCGTATACCTCCTTTTCATGCCGGCCCTCCTTGGCACCCTGCGCACTGGCACCAGCGGCATCGTCGTGCCCGGCCCCAAGGCCACCTTTCCGGAGGCCTACCAGGCGACGAGCCGCCTCACCTACTATGCCACCCTGTTTAACTCGGTGGAGATTAACAGCACCTTCTACCGCATCCCCCAGCCCAAAACGTTTGCGGCCTGGGCCGCGGAAACCGGCCCGGCGTTTGACTTTACCCTCAAGCTGTGGCGCGATATCACGCACACCAAGACTCTTGCCGAGGACCTCTCCGGCCTGGTCCGCTTTCTAGAGGCCGCACGGGAGTTGGGCCCCAAAAAAGGATGCCTGCTCATCCAGTTCCCGCCCAGCAACACTATTCGCCAGCTAAACGCGGTCCGTGCCCTATTGGATGCGCTTGCCGCGGCAGATCCCGCCCACGAGTGGCGCAAAGCGGTGGAGTTTCGCCACCCCAGCTGGTATGCCGACGATGCGTTTGAGATGCTGGACCACCACGGCGCCAGCCTCGTGCTGCACGACAAAGGCCCCGCCCGAAACGCCCAACTCAACGAGGGCGCGGACTTTGTCTATATGCGCTTCCACGGCCCGCAGGGCAACTACCGCGAGTCCTACGAGCGCGACTTTCTGCACGACCAGGCCGAGCAGATACACGACTACCTCCAGGATGGGAAAGACGTGTATGCCTACTTCAACAATACCATGGGCGCCGCTTTTGACAATGCCCAAGACCTGTACCGGCTGGTAGCGGAGCGGGCGTGAGCAGTACGACGCGCGTCCGGGGGCAGGGGGCGCTGGTTACTTGCGCAACGGCACCGGGTATAGTAGGCAATATGGCCAAAATCACCCTCAGCAAAGCGGATTCAGGGCGGTCCAGCTCGGAGGGGATGGGCTAGGGGTAACAGCAGCAGGTGGGGTGAAAACGAAACGAGCGGGCCAGGTGGTCCGCTCGTTTTAATTGGGGCCTTTTTATCGTCAGGTTACCCGGTTCTTTGAAAAGCCACTTACCGGAACGCCGGCATACATCAGGCGGGGCGGTTCAGGGGCAACCCCACCGAGAAGGTCGTGCCCTCTCCTTCCTGGCTTTCGACGCCGAGGGTGCCGCCGTGGCCCTGGGCGATGATGTCGTGGCTCAAGGAGAGGCCCAGGCCGGTGCCTTCGCCCGTGGGCTTGGTGGTGAAAAAGGGCTGGAAAATCTTGGCTTTGACATGCTCGGGCATGCCCGTGCCGTTGTCGGTGACCTGAATTTGCACCTGCTGATTCAGCACAACCGTGCGCACGCCGACCTGGGGCTGGTAGCCGGGCTCACCTTGTTGCTGGCGCTGGCGCACGGCGTAGAAGGCGTTGGTGAACAAGTTGAGCAGCACCCGCCCCACGTCGGCGCCCACTAGTGTGACCGGCGGCAGGTCGGCCAAGAAGTCCGTCTTGAGGGTCGCGTTAAAGCTCTTGTCTTTGGCCCGCAATCCTTGGTAGGCCAGGCGCAGGTACTCGTCGCATAAGCGGTTCAGGTCGGTAGGTTCGCGCTCGCCGGCGCTGCTACTCGAGTGCTCCAGCATGCCCTTGACAATGCCGGCGGCCCGCTGCCCGTGCTGGGTGATTTTCGACTGGTTCTGGCTCAAGTCTACCAGCAAATCGGTCAGCTCCTCCTTTTCAGCGGTCGGCAAGGCGGTAGCGGCGAGCAGTTCCTGCGCTTCCTGGCACAACTCAGCCGAGACTTCGGAGAAGTTATTGACGAAGTTGAGCGGGTTCTGTATCTCGTGGGCGATGCCGGCCGTGAGCTCGCCCAGGCTGGCCATCTTCTCTTTCTGGATGAGTTGGGCCTGGGTCGTGCGCAGCTCAGTCAGGGCCTGGGTGGTTTGGTCGCGCTGGGTTTGGATTTCGGTTTTCTGTAGGTGCAGCAGGGCGTTGGCGCGCTGCTGGCGGCGGTTGCCACGCCAGAGCACGAAGCCCAGGCCCGCCAGCAAGGCCAGCACCGCCAGCACCGACCCGAGCACCCAGCGCTGGCGCCGGGCGCGGGCTGCGTCCAGGGCCTGGGCCTGTCGCAGGCCGGCAATGCGCAGGGTTTGGGCCTGTTGGGCCTGCTCGATTTCGTATTGCGACACGTGCAGCCGGCCCTGGGCCGCGCTGAGCGTGTCGCTCAGCCCCAGGGCGGCCACGGCGTACGCCGCGGCCACGGCCGGCCGGCGCTGCTGCTGGTAGAAGCGGGTGAGTTCGCGCAGGTACGCCAGCCGCTGCGACGTAAAGTGGCCCTGTTGGGCCCGGCGGTACGCCGTCAGCCAGTGAGCTTCGGCGCGCGCGGCGTCGCCGGTGGCCTCACAATACCGCGCCCAGGTGGCGTCCAGTTCAAAGAGGCCCAAGTTTGCAAACAGGGGCAAATGCAGGGAATCGTCCAGGTGCTGGGCCGTGCGCAGCAACGGAACAGCTTCGGCTGGGTGCCCCTGAGCCAGTAAGATGGCACTTTTCATCAGGTATGCGGGCGCCAGGGCCCTTTTATCGCCTTTGGCGCTGGCGATGCTTTGGTCGAGGGCGCTCCAAGCAGCAGGGTAGTCGCGCAGTTGCAGGTGCACCTGGGCCAGAAGTTTGGATCGGTAGAAAGGCGAGGGGCCTTGCTGGCTGCTACGCCCGGCCAGGGATTGCCGCAGATAGTACAGCGCCTTTTCCGGATTGCCCCACTCGCCGTACGCCTGGCCGGCGGCCGCCAGCCAATTGCGACAGACGTGCCGGTTGTAAGGACGAATCATCTCCGCACCTTGTAGGAAATGGCCAACGGCTTGGTTGTGGTCGCCGGCCGCGGTAAAGTACCCCCCGAGCGCACTATGGCACACGGCCATGCCAGCGGCATCGCCCCGCTGGCGGCAGGTGGCCAGCTGCGTCTGGTAGTAGTCCCGCTTCGCTGTCTGGTGCGCGGGCGAAAAGAGGTAGCGAATGAAATACACCAGCATCGGCTTGGGCCGGTGGAGGCGGTCGAATTCGGCAATGGCCGCCTGCAGGCTGTCGAGCGCGGGACCCAGGGCGTTGTTTATCCGCAGCTGTTGCCCGGCCGCCTGCAGGCGGTATGCCCGCGCCCCGGGACGATGGTGCCGGGCAGTGAGCACCGCCGCTTCCGTCGTTTCCTCCACTTTGGTTTTGGCCTCGTTCCAAAGGGGGCATACATCGACCAGATGAATCAGCGTGCGCAGGCGAGCCGTGTCGGTGCGTTGGCCGGCCAGCACCCGGCGCAAGGAATCGGGTGGAGCTTCCCAGTAGCGGTGGCGGGCATCAACCTGGGCAGTTGTTTGCGCCATTGCGGGCCCGCCCTTCCACAGCAACAGCCCAACGACAAGCCAACAGGCCACCCGGGGCAACGAGAGAAAAACCATTTGCTAATGAGGTAAGGAGATGGTGAATGCGGTGCCCTGCCCTTCCTGGCTGTCGACGGTAAGTGTGCCGCCGTGGGCCTGAGCGATGATGTCGTAGCTCAAGGAAAGGCCCAGGCCGGTGCCCTCGCCCGTGGGCTTGGTGGTGAAAAAGGGCTGGAAAATCTTGGCCTGCACCTCGGCCGGCATGCCGATGCCGTTATCCGTGACCCGGATGGCGACGTGTCCATTCACGCGCGCGGTCGCCACGCTGACGGTGGGCGCGTAGCCCGCCTCGCCGGTCTGCCGGCGCTGGTGCACGGCGTAGAAGGCGTTGCTGAACAGGTTGAGCAGCACCCGGCCCAGGTCGGCGCCCACGGCCTCGACCAGCGGCAGGCCGGGCACGAAGTCGGTTTTGAGCGCGGCGTTGAAGGTTTTGTCCTTGGCCCGCAGGCCCTGGTAGGCCAGGCGCAGGTACTCGTCGGCCAGCTGGTTGACGTCGGTGGGGGCGCGCTCGCCGGTGCTCGTGCGCGAGTGCTCCAACATGCCCTTCACGATGCCGGCGGCGCGCTGGCCGTGCTGCGTGATTTTCACCAGGTTCTGCTTGAGGTCGCCCAGCAGCTCGGCTTCCAGTTCGGCATCGCGGGCGGGCTTGGCGTGCTCTTCTTCCAACTCGGCCACCAGCTCGGCGCTGACTTCGGAGAAGTTGTTGACGAAGTTGAGCGGGTTTTGAATCTCGTGGGCGATGCCGGCCGTGAGCTCGCCCAGGCTAGCCATCTTCTCTTTTTGGATGAGCTGGGCTTGGGTCGTGCGCAGCTCCGTCAAAGAAGTATCGAGTTGGTCGCGCTGGCCTTGTAGGTTGTGCTTCTGCTCGGTGACGAGTTGCTTGAGCCGCTCAGAGCGGCGGAAAGCGGCGTAGAGGACTGCGGCCAGCGCTACCAGCAGCGCGGCCCCACCGAGCACCGCCCACAGCACCAAGCGCTGGCGCCGGGCGCGGGCGGCCTCCTGCACTTGGGCCTGGCGCAGGCCGGCGATGCGGGCCTGCTGGGCCTGCTCGGCGCGTTCGGCCTCATAGCCGGCCACTTGAAACGCACCCTGCTGGGTGCGCAGCGAGTCGCTCAGGGCCAGGGCGGTGCGGGCGTAGCGGCCGGCGGGCTCCGTTTGTCCCTGATGGGCGTAGAAGTCGGCCAGGGCGCGCAGGTAGGCTAGGCGCAGCGGCACCGACTTAATGCCGCAGGCCTTGCCGTAGGCCGCGAGCCAGGCCGTTTCGGCCCGGGCGGACTCGCCGCGGGCGGCGTGGTAGCGGGCCCAAGTGGCGTCCAGCTCGATGGTGCCGTAGGAGGGATTGCTCAGGCCCAGGTGGAGCGAATCGGCCAGGTGCTGGGCGCGCGCCAGCAGGGGGCCGGCCTCGGCCACGCGTCCCATGTCGAGCAACACCGCGCTTTTGACCACCTGCCCATAGGCCTGGACCCGTGGCACTCCGTAGGCGTAGCTGCGGGTAGTGTCGGTGGGGGTGCCCACCAGGGACAAGTTGGCGTGGCGCAGGGCGGCGGGGTAGTTGCCCAGCTGGCGGTAGGCCTGGGCGATGGCCCAGTTCGGGTAAGCGTTCCGGTCGAAGCCGTCGCGGCGGGGCAACGCGTGTTGCAGAACCACCCTCTGGCGCAGGAAGTGCAGGGCCTTGGCCGGGTTGCCCCAGTCCGCGTAATAGGAGCCTGCTACGCCCAGGTCGTTAAACTGGTGGTACCGGTTGTAGGCGCGGGCTTGGTCGGCCGCCCGCAGGTAGTAGCTGATGCCTTGGTTGTAATCTCCCCGCCGCACGTAATAGCCCCCCAGGGCCCGGTAGCAGGGGTACAGGTTCTCCGGCATGTTGCGCCGGCGGTAGTAGGCCGCTTGAGCGCGGTAAAATGTCAAGCGCTCCTCGGGGGATTCGAGCTCCCTGAGCAGCCCCCCAATTCTGTCAACCACCTCGGGCGCGGGCCGTCCTAGCCGGTCAAACGCAGCCAGCGCTGCCCGCGCCGTGTCAAGTTGCTGGGCGAGCGGCGCCTTCGCCTCGGCCAGGGCCAAACCGGCCGCGCACAGCCGGTAGGCGGGAGCGTCGGGCCGCCGGAGCCGGTGAGCCAGTTGGGCGAGTTCCCCGACACTCGCGCGTGTTTCCGCAGCAGAGGTAAATTCCCCCACATCCCGCAGGTGCTGCAACAGGCGCAAGCGGGCCGTGTCGGTGCGTTGGGTGGCCAGCACCCGGCCTAGCGAGTCGGGGTTGGCTTCGTAGTAGCGGTAGCGGGCCAGGCGGTGGGCCGGCGTCTGGGCCAGCGCCGCCGAAGCGGCCGCCAGCCAGAGCAGGGCCAGTAAAAAGAAGTAGCGCATGGGAGCAGGGGCCACGCCGCCAGCCCGGCGCGGAAGTGGAATTAATTAAAGGGAAAGTTGAGCTTTGAACGGGTAAGCTACAACTCAATATGAGGATTTGCATCGATATAGCGGATTGACAATCAAAGCTTCCGAAATGCCCGCTCTACCCGGGGTGTTGGCTCCGCCAATCGCGCAAAAAGAAACGAGCGGGCCAGATGGTCCGCTCGTTTTGGTTTTAGCAAATTGGAACCTAGGAACGGCGCCCGCCTTGGCTTGTCCTTACGCGTGGCTACCTTGTGCGCGTTCCTACTTTCTTCTGCACGCTTGGCCATGCTTCCAACCCTTCCCGACGACGAAGCTGACCGGCTCTTCAGCCTGCGCTCTTTTGAGGTGCTCGCCGCTTTGGCCGAGCCCGTGTTTGAAGAGTTCGTCGTGTTGGCTGCCCGTCTGTTCCAGGTGCCCATCTCGCTTTTGTCCGTGGTGGAGGAAGCCGACGTGCATTACCCAGCGAACGTGGGCATGCCCGGCCACCGCCAGCAGCCCCGTGCAGAGGCCTTGTGCTCGACCGCCATTGTGCTATCCCGGGCCGTGGTGTACCACGACGTGGCGCTGGAGCACTACCCGGAAATTCCAGCCGAAGCCCTGCGGGCCGCTGCAAAAAACCACGTGCGCTTCTACGCAGGGGCCCTGTTGCTGCTGCCTGACCAGCGCCCGCTCGGCACGCTGTGCCTCATCGACCGCGAGGCCCGGCCCTTTACCCCCGATGAACAGCGCATTCTGGAACTACTCGCGGGCCTGGTTAGCCGCACCCTGGCCCTGCGCCACCTGTGCCGCGGGCGTTTGGCCAAGGGCGAAGCCGACTGGGCACAGCTGAGCGCCGAGCTGCAGGAAGAAATCGGGGCCCTCAACGCGCTGGTGCGCTACCTGAACGCCCGCAACGGCAGCCGAGTGCCCGTGCCCACGGCGTTTCTGGCCCAAGTAGAGGGCCGCATGCACGACTTGCAGGAGGTGCTGGAGGCCAACCGTTTTTAGTTTATTAAAGAAATACCCAGAAAAAAAGCGGGCAGCACGCCGCTTCCTTCGAAGGACACGTTCCTCTTTGGGGGGGCATGCCCAACGTGCGGCAGGGAGCCGCCGCGCAGCTGCTGTATGAGCCGCTGCACCCGGGAGAGGTAGGACCGAGCCGGGGAGTGTCGGGGAGCTGGCACCCACACCAGACCGCGCAAGTTTGGTGTGCTGGACTATGGGGCGAAGGCCAAATCAAGCGAACGTGCACAGCATCCTTTGCCCGAGTGGGCGAAACCGCTGCGGTTGGGGCTAGCCGCCGGTCAGGACTGGCGCTTGAGCTGCTGGACGGCAGAGGTAATTTGCTGGTGCAGGGCCTGGGCCGCCACAATGGCTTCTTCCCGGCTCGAGGCTTGGTATGCCAAGGCGGCGGGGGTATCGGGGGCCTCTTCCCATTGCAGGAGGCCGGCGAGGGTGTCGAGGCGTGTGAGGGACCCGGCGATGGCGGTGTAGATGTCGTTCCACAACGCCGACGCGGGCGCCGTGGTGCTGCCCAGGGCGCCCTGCAGGTCGAGCAGCAGCAGGGCCACGTCGGCCAGCTCGCGCATTAATGCGGATTCTTCGGGGGCCAGAATACGGGGCTGGCGGTCGATGACGCACAGGGTGCCTATGGCCTCGCCGGTGGCGGTTTGCAGCGGGAAGCCGGCATAGAAGCGTAGGCCGAGGTCGCCTACGGCGGTGGGGTCTATGAGGGTGCAGGGCTGGTCGGCCAGGTTTTCAAACACGGTGGCTTCCTCGTTGAGAATGGCCACGGAGCACAGGCTTTCCTTACGGGGCACGCGTTCGGGCACTTCTTCCAGGCCCGAGTTGCCGCGAAACCAAACGGTGTCGGCCTCTACCAGCGACACCAGGGCAATGGGCACCCGCAGCAGCTTGCCGGTGAGGCGCACGAATTCATCAAAAAAGGGCACGTCGCCGCTCACTTGGTAGGCTTGCAGGGCCGCGAGCCGCTGGTCTTCATTGGAGGCAAGCAGGTGAGCAGGGGTAACCATGGAATGAAACGGGCGGAAGCGGAGGGTGCCGTGGGGTAGCCCGCGGTAAAAGTACAACGCGGGGACACGCCGGGCCGCCTCCGTGAAGTAACACGAAAAACCTAACCGACGTGCTCGATCCAAGCCGTGGCTTCGGCTTCGGTTTCGAAGCGGCGGAAATGCATGGACCCGACGTTGGCCTCCTGTACAATCTGGCCCATGACGAGGCGGGTGAACACGTTGTGGGACATGACGACGGCGCCGTATAGTCCGTCGGGGTGCTCGGCGGCGGTGTCGCGCCAATGGGTTACTATCCAGGCGACTTCTGCGGGCGTGCAGGGGGCCAGCAGGCGTTGGTCGGTGAGGAAGCGGTGCCAGCGGTTGAGCTCCAGCAGCCGGCGCACCTGGGTGAACAAGGCCTGCAGCTCCGCTGGTTTGGGCGTACCGGCATTGAACCGGATGAGGGCGTAACCGTCGGGGTGCCCATAGAGGCAGCCGAGGGCGTTTTTGAAGTACAGCCGGGGAGTAGCAGTGGTCATTAAAGTGCGTAAGGGGACAGCGGGCTACGGCGAGCGTACTTGGTGAGTTACCGGGCTGCGGTCCGGGCATTCACTAGGGTTAGGCCGCCGCGCTCATGCCCTGGCGGCAGGCCTGCTCGCAACGACGGCAAGCTTCGGCGCACTCCTGGCAGTGCGGCATGTGGGCGCCGTGCTTCTCGCATTCGGCGGCGCAGATGCCGCAGATTTCGGCGCACTCGCGCATGACGTGCTGGGCGTGCTCGGAGCCGCGGGCCACGAAGCGGGCCGTGATGGCGCAGATGTCGGCGCAGTCGCGGTCGATGCTGATGCAGCGGGCCATCATTTGCACGTCCTGCTCTTGTAGGCAGGCGGTGGCGCAGTGCTCGCAGGCGGCGATGCAGGCATTGAGGGCGTCGAGGAGGGCTTGGTTTTGCGCGTGCACGGGTGCGGGGGCTTAGTGAAAGAAAAGTTGGGACAATTGTACGGGTTAAGCCGCACGCCGTTGAGGATAATGCGCATCTTAATGCAACAGAATGCGGGCATCAATGGTCCAGGTTGGGCCTTACGGCCCCCTCCTTCCGGTTCAACCATACTCTCTTATCCAGCCGGCCTTTACAGCAAGCGCTGACTTAAATGAGTCGGGGCTTTTCGTGCACTTCTCACCATGGACAAGCCGATGCTGGCGTGTGGTGCGAGTCCGTCGGCAATTGGCAAGGGGCGATGCTGTGGGTATCTGTGTGGCGGCTGCTAACCTCATGTGGTTGCTTTTCTGCCCAACGGCCGGTGGGGCAGGAACTGCTAGCAAGCGCCGGGCGATACATTAGCTGTCAACCTCTTCGGGCCTGCGGGTGCTATATTGCCGCACACACTCTTCCTTCTTTTTGCTATGACAACTGAAACCGACACCACCCGCGAAGCGGCGCGCCTGCAGGCGCTCAAGCGCTACAACATCCTGGATACGCCGGAAGACGGCAGCATGAACCGCCTGACGGGGCTGGCAGCCAAAGTCTTTAACATGCCCATTGCCCTCATCAGCCTAGTGGACGAAGACCGCATCTGGTTTAAGTCGCGCTACGGGCTGGATGCGGAGCAGATTGACCGTGACCCCGGCCTCTGTGCCTCGGCCATTCTTTCCGATGAAGTATACATAGTGGAGGATGCCCGCCAGGACCCGCGCACGCTGGCCAACCCGTTGGTGGCGGGCGAGTTCGGCTTGCGGTTTTATGCCGCGGCGCCGCTGCAGACCCACGACGGTCACCAGCTGGGTACGTTCTGTGTCATCGACCAGAAGCAGCGCTACCTGAACGAAGCCCAAAAGCTGATTCTGCAGGACATGGCGGCTATTGCCATGGACGAGATTGAGCTGCGCCTGGCCGCGCGGCTGGCCGCGCAGGAAAATGCCCGGCAACTGGATGAATTGCGGCAGCAACTGGCCGACAAGGCGAAGTAAGCAGCAAGTGCGGGAAAGCAGGCCTTGGGTGGCCAGGGGGACGCTTAGGGCAATTGCCGCAGCCAGTCCTGGGCCGTTTCTTCGGAGTCGAACAGACGGTAGGTAAGGGCGGCGGCCTTGGCCTCAGACATTATCTCGCTCACGGAAAGGCGGGCAAAGACGTCCTGGGGGAGCACCACGGCTCCGTAGATGGTGTGGGTGCCGCGCTGCTCGGCCGTGAGCCAGTAGTCGACTATCCACTGGCTTTCCTCGGGGGTGTAAGGGGCCAGCTGACGCTGGTCGCCGAGGAGCTTGTGCCAACCGCGCAGGCGCAGCAGCTGGCCCGTGTGGGTGAGGAAGGCCTGGAGGTGGTGGAGTTGGCGGGCGCCGGGCTCGTAGATGACGTGCGCGTAGCCATCGGGATGTTCCATTACCCGACCCACGGGGTTGTTGAAGTAAAGCCGGGAGGCGGGAGCAGGCATGAGCAGCAACTTGGCAAACAGGAGGACAAAGGTAGGCAGGGCCGCATGTTAAGGTATAGAGTGGAAATAAAACGAGCGGGCCAGATGGTCCGCTCGTTTGCGTTATGGCACTGTTGACTTGCGGTGCGAACCGCTGGGCGTGGAGAAGCACAAGGGCATGTTTTAGCCGTGCTACTGTTGGAGAAAGGTCGATACCGCTTCTTTCCGTTTTGCTGATTTTGAAAAAAAAGAATAATTCAGGCATTTAAACTGAGCTATTCTTTTTTTAAAACGTGTTTGGGAATTTAACAGAACGTCATGCTGAGCTTGTCGAAGCATCTCTACCGCTTCGTTGAACGGCCCAACCGAAGCGGTAGAGATGCTTCGACAAGCTCAGCATGACGTTCGGAAAGTGATTTTATCAAAATCCAAACACGCTCTAAGTCCAGCGCCAGGGCAGTCTGCGGCTAGAGCGTAACGGTGAGGGTGGCGGTGAAGAAGGAGCGGCCGGAAGAATCGTCCTCAGGCAGCACGTTTACGGGTTGTAGGTAGCGGTAGGCCACTTCGGCCGAAACCTTGCCGAGGGTATAGGCCACGGGCAGGCGCAGGCCGTAGCTGAGTAGGGTGAAGCGAGAGGCGTCGGTGCTGGTGGTGGCAGTGCCGCTTTTGGTTTTGGGCTTTTTGTTGCCGCGCAGGATTTGCTGGGCGTCGCTGACCTGCACGAAGTCCTGGGTGCCGGCCACGAGGCTGAACTTGGGGGTGATGGTGAAGTAGTCGTTGGTGGTGAACACACCGTCGAGGTCGAAGGCACGGGAGTTGTCAAGCACCAGGAAGGGGTCGTGGGCATTGGAACCGAAGAGGTAGGAGCCGTTGAGCCGGGTGTACAGGATGCCCCAATCATAGCCCAACGCCGCATCAACGGAGTTGTTGACGGCCGGCTTGACCAAGGGGCATCCGGTCGGCCGGAGAGGGCGGCGCAGGTTAGGCCCAAATGCCCGTTCGGGGCTAGCAAAACGGCAGCGCCGCCGGCAGTGGGGCCTCCACCCACGCCTCGGGCGTGAACCGCCAGTGCCGGCCCGGGCCGCCGGTGGGCGCCACCGGACCCGTGCTTTCGGACCAGAGCAACTCGGCGCGGCCGGTGAGCTGCAGGGCGCGGCCGGCGGTCGGGTCGAGAAATAGTAGGCCGGCGGCATCGCACAAGGCAAAGTTGCCGAGGGAGTTGTACATGCTGTTGCCCGCGTAGTCGGGCACGAGCAGGCTGCCGGCGGCTTCGAATTGCACGAAGCCGGCCGGGCCGCCGCGGTAGGCCGTGTCGAGGGCCTGGGCGCCGTCGCTGCTGCCGACGAAGAACGAATCGGCCCGGCGCAGCCAAGCAGCCAGGTCGGGCGGGGCACCCGGGCCCGCGGTGCGCGGGGCCACCGAAACCACGCCGGCGCCGGGCAACGCGGCCAGATGGTCGGCCAGGTACTTGGGGCAGTTGAGAAACGCCTGGTCGATGTCGACCACCCACCCCGGCGCGGTGGCCCGGGCGCGGCCGTTCACCCGAAACCGCCACTTGGTGGGAAAGTCGATGAAGAGTAGGCTCACCGCCGGGTGCCGGGCCAGGTTGGCCCACAACACGTCTTCGCGGGCCGGCACGGCCAGCGCCAGGTCCAGGGCCAGCTGCGTGGGATGGGAGGAGCGGGCAAAGCCGGGCGTGCCCTGCACCGCCGACGTCCACACCCGCCCGGTGGCGTCGAGGGAACTGGCGATGACCAGCGGCTGCTGGCGGAGCTGCGCGGCAACGCTGGCCGGAATGGTGGGGCGAATAGCGGGGGCGTGGCGGTCGGCTACCGGCACTTCGCCAAGGCGCTGCTGCAACTGTCGTTCGCCCGCGTGGTAAGGGGAAGGTGTCATCGGGTGCTACAACTGCTAGCACCTGTCAAGGGTTGTGGCAAAAAAATGCCAACAACTGGTAAGCGGGCCTCCGACTGGTCGAAGTGCATGGCTGTGGCTGCTCAGTCGGCTGGGCTGCTTGAGTTGATTCAGGGGAAGCAGTTACATGCTGTGGGTGAGGGTGAATAGGATGGTGGAGCGGGTGACGCGCAAGGCCTCGGCGGGCTGCTGGGCGAGGTAGGTGTCGGCGACGTACTGGAGGAAGTTTTCCGTGCCGAGCTGGTGGAGCTGCTGGCTGGGTACGGTGAGGGGGTAGAGGTCGCGGCCGTGGAAGTCGCGCTGGAAGGTGAAGGTGATGGCGTCGGGGGTGGGAGCAGTGATTTTGACGGCGAGGAGGAATCGGACGTTGGTTTCGGGCTGCATGGCGGGGTTGGTAAGGGCTATTGGGTTGGGGGCGCGGGTGGTTGGATTACTTGCGTGGTAGAGATGCTTCGGCTGCGTTTCACTTCGCTCAGCATGACGTTCTTTTTTTCTTAATTCTACCCTGGAGCTGCGACGCTTACGGCCGGATTTGCGCCTTGGCCCTGACCGGCGGCCAGGCCGGCGATTGCCCACAAGCCCCCGGGCTGCTGCGGCGCCATCTGCGGGCGGGCCAGGCCGTGTTGGCCGACCGGGCCTACGACGCGGACTACGTGCGCGTCCAGATTGGGCAAGCCGGAGCCCAGGCCGTGATTCCAGGCAAGAAAAACCGAACGATACGCCTTGAGCACGAGGCTGAAATTTATAAAGATCGAAACCAAATTGAACGCGCCATCAACGGCATGAAACGCTTTCGAGCCGTAGCCACCCGCTTTGATAAACGGGCCGCCAATTATTTCGCTACCTGCTGCTTGATTGCCGCGCTAACGTGGCTCTAATTGTAAACACTCCCTAATTTTCGGGCATGGGTAAGGCTGGCTTGGCATGGTTAGATGCTCGGGTAGAAGAAGCTACTTTCGCCTCAGTTTGGGCCGGAACTTGGGCTGGCTAATTGGGCGAGGTCCTGCTGTACTGTTTGGCTGCCCGACTCCTTGATGAGGCGAATGTCGTGGGCGACGGCGAGGTGGGCGGGCTTGGCCTTTTGCAAGGCCTTGGAAACGGCTGCGTGGGGCATTTTCAGCGAGCGGGCAATGCTGGAAATAGCTCCGTGAGGTAGCAACGTTCGCAGGTCGGCCGGCGTAGGAATGGTTCCAAGTGGTTGCATTTTAGTTTTGTTCTGTTACCTTTGGATAGATGAGTAATGTTAAAATGTAGGTAATAGTTACTAAATGTTACAATATGGCTACACTGGAACGCAAGAAAATAAGCTCAGTTAGTCCGCTGCCGGAGCTGAGCATGGCGGAACGGCTGAAGGTGGTGCGCCAGGCGCGTGGGCTGACGCAGCAGCAAATGGCTGACTTGCTGAACGTGGCGCGGCCGACCGTAGCTCAGCTGGAAGGCGGGCGGCACCAACCGAGCAACGAGGTGCTGGAAACCATCGTGACGGAATTAAATGTCAGCCGCGACTGGCTGTGGTTTAACAGCGGCCCCATGGAGGATGGCGGTGCTCCTGGCGGCAATGTTATCCTGCTGGGCAAGTTTGCGGATGCCGAGTTCATCGACTGCCCGTTTATTCCGGTACCGGTGCGGGCGGGCTTCGTGGAGCTGGTGGCCAGCGAAGGCGACTATGGCCAGTTTGAGATGATGCGGATTTACAAGCCGAGCCCCGAGCTGCGCAAAGCCGGTACGCTGGTGTTTGAGATTGATGGTGACTCGATGGAGCCGCAGCTACGCGCCGGCATGCTGGTGGCGGTAACGCCGATTCCTTTTGAGGATATCAAGTACACGGTGAGCGGGGTGTACGTGGCCACCTTTGGGCACCAGCTCACGGTGAAGCGGATTAAGGATAATGACCTTCTGACCAAGCGGCAACTCGTGCTGCATTCGGACAACCCCAAGGCCGGCATGCTGACGGTGGCGGGGGAGGATATCCGCGGGTTGTGGAAGGTGGTGGATATTATTCGGGGGCGAGTAGAATAATTGAGAGAGCGGGAGAGACCGGGACACAAACCGGGACGAGTGCAGAGTGCCACTAATAGGTAGCATTGACCGGCTTGGAAGGGAGTTTTGGGATAATAAAGGTGGGTAAGCAAAAACCCGGTACTAACACCGGTGAAACCAGTGTTAGTACCGGTACAAACCCTGTACGCTTCCCTAAATAGCGTACGCGGCTAGCACTTTACAAAAATCCGTATGCAGGACCGTAGCAGTACTGCCAGCTCAACTCAAATCGGCTGGAAACGACGAAAGCCCGGGCCGGAATCAAATTGATTCCGGCCCGGGCTTTCTATCGGTTTGGCTCAGAGGCTTAGCTCAGGCCGCGCAGTATCTGGTCGACGCTGGCAATTATTTAGCGGCCAGCTTGAAGGAGGCTTCCTGTACGTCGCGCGAGTTGCCGCCGACGAATACTTTGAAGTCACCGGGCTCGGCCACAAACTTCAGGTCGTTGTTGTAAAACTTGAAGTCGTCGGGCGCCAGGCGGAAGGTGAGGGTTTTGCTCTCGCCTTTTTTCAGCATCACTTTCTGGAACCCCTTCAGCTCCTTCACGGGCCGGCTGATGGAGCCTACCAAGTCGCGGAGGTAAAGTTGAGCTACTTCCTCGCCGTCGTAGTTGCCGGTGTTCTGCACCGTCACTTTTACTTCCAGCGTCTCGGTAGGGGCGAGGGTGGTTTTGCTGAGCGTGGGCTTGCCGTAGCTGAAGGTGGTATAGCTCAGGCCGTAGCCGAAGGGGTAGAGCGGCTCGTTGCTCACGTCCAGGTACCGCGACTTGTACTTGTCGAGCTTCTCGCCGCCGAAGGGCCGGCCGGTGTTTTTGTGGTTGTAGTAGAGCGGCACCTGGCCCACCACCTGCGGGAACGTAGCCGTGATTTTGCCGCTGGGGTTGTAGGCACCAAACAGCACGTCGGCAATGGCGTGGCCGGCCTGGGTGCCGGCAAACCACGTTTCGAGGATGGCGTCGGCGTTCTGGTTTTCCCAGGGCAGGGTCATCGGGCGGCCGTTCATGAGCACCAACACCAGCGGCTTGCCGGTTGCTTTCAGGGCCTTGAGCAGGGCCAGCTGCTGGCCGGGCAGGCCGATGTCGGCGCGACTGGCCGCTTCGCCGGTCATGCCCTGCGACTCGCCCACTACGGCCACTACCACGTCGGCGCCCTGGGCTACTTGCACCGCTTCGCGAATCATGTCGTCGGAGGAGCGTTTGTCGAGCTCCAACTCGCCGCCGTGGGCGTTGAGGCGCTCGAGCATCTGGGCATCGTCGGCGATGTTGGCGCCCTTGGCGTAGGTGATTTTCAGACCGGGCGCGGCGGCGCGCAGGCCTTGCTCTACCGAGACGGCCTGCTTCCAGTCGCCGGCGCCGCTCCAGCTGCCGATGACGTCGCGCTGGCGGTTCGCCAGCGGGCCAATCAGAGCGATGCTGCCGGTCTTTTTCAGGGGCAGGGTATTGCGCTCGTTTTTGAGCAGCACCATGCTTTTGCGGGCAATGTCGCGGGCGGCGGCGATGAATTCGGGCTTCATCAGGGTGCTGGTGGCGCGCTGCGCGCTCACGTTGCGGTACGGGTCCTGAAACAGGCCCAGTTTGTACTTCGCTTCCAGAATGCGGCGACAGGCGGCATCCAGCTGGGCCTTGCTCACGGCGCCGGATTTGATGTTGTCGGCCACGTTTTTCAGGAAAATCTCGCCCACCATGTCCTGGTCGATGCCCGCGTTCAAGGCCAGCGCCGACACCTGGGCGGCGTTGCCCATGCCGTGCTCCATCATTTCATTGATGGCCGTGTAGTCCGTCACCACGAAGCCCTTGAAGCCCCACTGCTTGCGCAGCAAATCGGTCATGAGCCACTTGTTGCCGGTGGCGGGCGTGCCGTTCACGTCGTTGAAGGACGACATTACCGAGCCCACGCCGGCGTCGACGGCGGCTTTGTACGGCGGCAGGTACTCGTTGTACATGCGCTGCAGGCTCATGTCGGTGGTGTTGTAGTCGCGGCCGGCCTCGGCGGCGCCGTAGAGTGCGAAGTGCTTCAGGCAGGCCATCACGGTGTTGTCTTTGGTCAGGTCGTTGCCGGGGCCCTGGTAGCCGCGCACCATGGCGCGGGCAATGCGGGAGCCGAGGTAGGGGTCTTCGCCGGCGCCTTCGGCAATGCGGCCCCAGCGGGCGTCGCGGGCAATGTCGACCATGGGCGAAAACACCCAATCGAGGCCGTCGGCGGTAGATTCTTCGGCTGCGATGCGGGCGCTTTGCTCCACGGCAGCCATGTCCCAGCTAGCGGCCAGCCCCAGCGGAATCGGGAAAATGGTGCGGTGCCCGTGAATGACGTCGTAGCCAAACATGAGCGGAATATGGAGCCGCGACTCCTTCAGCGCCATTTCCTGCAGTTTGCGGATGGCCACCGGCGTGAAGGTATTGAACACCCCGCCCACCAGCCCCTTGCGGATGTTGGCGTCCACGTCCTTGCTCACCACCGGCCCGGTCACATCAAAGCCCACGGACACCAAGTTGAGCTGTCCAATTTTTTCGTCCTGCGTCATTTTGCCCATCAGGCCGTCGATGAATTGCTTCATCTTTTGGTCAGCGGTTGGTGCGGCAGCGGGCTTCTTCTGGGCCTGGGCGGCGGGGCTGGCTAGTAGCGCCAGGGCGAGGGCAGCGAGGGGGATTCGTTTCATGCGGAGTGAAAGAAAGTGTTGATTTGAACGGCATAGAGACGCGACACTTCGCTTCTCTGTCGTTGCTGATGTTGTTAGTTGTGCGCGGTTATTATCGTTCAACGAGGAGACGCGAACCGCAGGTCGGCGTAGCCAAGTGTCGCGTCTCTGCATTGTTCGGCCTGCTACTTCGCCAGGGTTACCGGCGTGCGGGTCGAAACCCCGTTTTCGTTGATGGCTTCAATGGTGAAGTAATATGGCCGGTCTTTGTCCATGCCTTTGAAGTAGTAGTCGTTGGCGCCGTGCACCATGATGCAGCTGTAGAGCTTGTCGGGGGCGAGGCCGGTGTAGATGTTATAGGCGTAGGCCTTGTCGTTGGGAGCCCACCTGAGCCAGGCGCTGCGCTTGTCTTTTTCCGTTCGCAGCACCACAAAGCCTTTCACGGGCGTGGGCTTGGCGCCGCTGCCTAGGCCGAAGACGCGCAGGCCACTGATGGCGAATTTGCCGGTGGGCATGTGCACGTTTTCCAGCTTTAGGAAGCGGGTTTTAATTGGCGCGGGCAGCTCAATATAGTCATGCGGCACATCGGTTTTGTTCCGGCTTTTGTCGACCAATACCTTCCACGTTTTGCCGTCCAGCGAGCTGTAGAGCTTGTATTGGTGATAGACGCCTTTTGATTTGCCCAGGAAGGTGGCGTCCTGGTCGGCGTAGTTTATCTGGATGGCGCGCACGGTGCTCACGCTGCCCAGGTCGGTCTGGATGTATTCGCCGGGGTTGGCCGTGGCGGCGCTCCAATAGGTTTTGATGCTTTCGTCGACGGCGTAGTTGGGCAGGTAGCTGCCGAGCGTGCTCGACACCCGCACCGGGCGCTGGTAGTTGAGTAGCATCCAGCCCGTAAACTGGGGCTGCAGGTGGTCGGCCGGGCCGTTGGGCAGGTAGTGTGGGTAGTCGCCGAAGGTGGTGTTGGTGTAGAGCGTGCCGTCGGCGTCGAAGCCGGCGGGCCACAGGCCCAGGCGCCGCTCAAAGTTGTTTTTCACGTTGATGACCGTTGTGGACACGTGCCACCAGTTGGCCCAGGCATCCTGAAAGGTATTGCCGTGGCCGGCGCCCCGCACAAAGCCGCCGGGCTTGTAGGCAAATGGATTGTGCGGCTGCGGTGTGAACGGCCCCAGCGGCTGGTCGGCCACCTGCACGCCATCGGCGTAGCCGCTGAATTCGGTGCCAGGTGCGCCGTATTGCAGGTAGTACCGCCCGTTGTGCTTGGTCATCCAGGCGCCTTCCATAAACGGGTCGAGGAAGGTATTGTCGAGGTATTCGCCGAAGCGCTGCCAGCCAAACTGCTTGTCATTCAGCCCAAACATGGCCTTGGGCTCGCCGATGGGCTGGAAGGTTTTGCGGCTAATTTGCTGGCCGTACAGCGGGAATTCGTTGCTGCTGCCCCAGTAGAGGTAGAGCTTGCCGTCGGTGTCGAGGAAAAAATCGGGGTCCCAGGCCCCAACCTGAAAGTTGTGCACTGCTTCCTTCCAGTCGTCGGATTTGGGGTTGGAGCTCATCCAGATGGGAAAGTTCTTCTCGTGCGTCGAGCCGTACACCAAAAGTGTATCGCCGAGCACGAACACGGCCGGGGCGCATAAGTCGTCATACACCTTGTGCTCAGGGCGCAGGAAGTGGCGGGGAATGAACTTCCAGTGGTTCAAATCGTGGCTCCACCAGTAGCCCCACTGGTTGGTCGAGAACAGGTAGTAGTCGCCCTTGTAGCGCGTGATAACCGGGTCGGCGGTGGCGCGGTGCCGGCCGGCAGTGGCAAATCCCGGAATAGGCGTGTAGCCGTAGTCCAGGTTGAGCGGGTTGCAGTAGGTGCGGCGGGTGGGCGCGGGGGTGTTGGGCTGCGCCTGAGTGGCGAAGCTGAGAAGCGTGAAGAGACTGAAGAAGCTGAGGATTCGGAGCATGTAAGGAAATTCGTCTATCATCCTCATCTGTCATCCTGAGCGCAGCGAAGGAACTTATCACAACCGCGCCGGCTGAATTACTGCAAGTTGTTCAGCGGCGATAGGTTCCTTCGCTGCGCTCAGGATGACAGACGTTATTTGGTGTTTATTCTGGCGTTATCGGGGTTTACTTCTTAAGCATCGGGCTCTCAAACCCCAGCTTGGTCAGCCCGCGCTGTACGTCGGGTGAGCTCATAAAGAGCTTCCACAGCAGGCCCGAGCGGTAGTTCTCAATCATGCCCACGATGGGGCCCTGGTCGATGGCCAGGTAGGATTTGGCGTGCCAGTTGTGCTGTTCGCTGAAACCGTCCACGAAGCCATATTCACCCCAGATATTGTCGCCCAGGTCGTTATAAAAGTGCTTCAGCGCGCGCATGGAATGCTCGGGCGTGTAGGGGAAAGCCGAAAGCGCGGCCGTGGGCGAAATCACGCCCAGGTCTTCCTTGGGATTGTGGGCGGCGTAGCCTTGGTAGCTATCGGAGGCAGTGAGGCCCCAGGTGTTGGGGCCGTAGCCCTTGTACTTCTTGGGATTGTCGACGCAGTAGGCGTAGTTGATGAGCGTGTGGTTCTGGTTTTGCTGCCAGTAGTCGGCGTACTGGTCCTTGAGGCCGTGGGGGTTCAGGCCCAGGAAAGAGTAGTGCGTGAAGAACAGTGGCCCGCCCATGTCCGGCCCTAGCGGTAGCTTGATGCCGTAGTATTCCTTGCCATTCTTAAACTCCGGCCCGGTAGCCCAACCCTGGTCGTAAACGGGCTTGTCGATGGCGTATTTGGGCGAGGATGCGGCCAGCACGTAGGTAATGAGGCACTCGTTCCAGCCGTGAATCTGGTGGTTCATGCTCCAGCCGTTGTTGGGGCTCCAGTGCCAGTAGAGCACGTTTTGGCCGCCCTGGGTGTGCCAGTTCCACTCCACGTTTTCCCACATCCAGAGAATGTGGTTGCGCAGGTCGCGCTCCACCGGTGTTTCGGCGGTGAAGTACTGGCGGGCGCAAATCAGGCCTTCCATCAGAAAGGACGTTTCCACGATGTCGCCGCCGTCGTCCTTGGCCCCGAACTTGATGACCTTGCCGGTGGCGCCGTTCATCCAGTGCGGAAAGACTCCATGAAAGGCGTCGGCCTTTTCCAGGAAGCGCACCATTTTGTAGATGCGCGTGGCGGCTTGCTCCCGTGTTATCCACTTGCGGTCGGCCGCTACAACGATGGCCATGATTCCGAAGCCGGTGCCGCCGGTGGTCACTACCTCGTTGCCGTAATCGTAGGCCACGTTGCTGCGCTCGCGGGCCATGCCCGATACCGGGTGCCCGAAATCCCAGAAATACCGAAACGTCTGCTTCTGCACCAGGTCCAGCAGCTGGTCGTCGGTGAGGTTGCGCGGGCGCTGGCGCGGGACAAACTTGGCCGTGGGCGCGTCTTTTTTCGGTGCGGGCTTCGGCTGGGCTTGCAGGAAGCCGGGCAGCAGAAGCAGCAGATACAGGAGGAGTTTTGTGTTCATAGGTCAATATTCAAATGCAATGAAATTGAACGCCATGCTGAGCTTGCCGAGGCATCCGCCGCGCCACCTGTCATGCTGAGGCACGAAGCATCTTATCACGTTCGAACCAGTCGTTCCTTGGTGATAAGATGCTTCGTGCCTCAGCATGACAAGCGTGAGGTAGAGATGCTTCGGCAAGCTCAGCATGACGTTCTTCTCATCTTAGCAAAGCTGCAAACGCTAGTACCCCGGGTTCTGCGTGAGCTGGCCGCCGCTCAGGTCAATCTGGGGCTGGGGAATGGGGAAAATCTCATTCTTGCCTTTCACAAACGTCTTGCCCTGGGCGGCGAAGAGTGGCACAATGCGGCCGGGCTGCACGCTTTCCTGGCGCACGAGGTCGAAGAACCGGTCGTGCTCCAGGGCCAGCTCAACCCGGCGTTCCTGCCAGATGTTGGCCAGGGTGGCGGCTTTGGGGCCGAGGCCGGCACGGGCGCGCACGGCGGTGAGGCCGGTGGTGGCTGCGGCGGTGTTGCCTATCTGCACGGCGGCTTCGGCGTTGATGAGCAGGATTTCGGCGTAGCGCAGCACCCGGATGTTCTTGGGCAGGAAGTCGCTGTTGCCGCAGTTGGGCTCCTTGGTGCGGCTGTGGTAGGCCTTGTAGCTGTAGCGGAAGTTCTCCACCGAGTCCTTGCTCGGGATGCGGAAGCCGTCCCAGAGCACCGTGCCGGTAGAGCGCTGGCCGGCCGGGGCGGTGGGCTGAATGAAGATGATGCTGCCGGCGCGGCGCACGTCGCCGGGCTCGTAGGCATCGGCCAGCTGCTGGGTCGGGTTATTGAATCCGAAGCCCAAGTCAGCCCAACCGCCTTTGCCACCCGAGCGCGGGCCCTGGCTCACGCTGTACAGCTCCACCGCCGAGTTGTTGCAGGCCGAATTGATGCCGGCTTGCACCTCAAAAATGGATTCGGAGCTGTTGGCGCCCACTGTACGCCAAATGTCGGCATACGTGGGGTAGAGGGCATAGGCGCCCGACTTGCCCGTGATGATTTCGTTGGTCAGGTCGTAAGCTTTCTGGTAGTTTTTCTGGTAGAGGTACACCTTGGCCAGCATGCCCTGGGCCGCGGCTTTGGTGGCCCGGCCGGTTTCGGTGGCGCCTTTGAGGGGCAGGTTGGCCGCCGCAAACTCCAGGTCGCTGATGATGAGGGCGTAGATGTCGGCCGCCGTGGCCCGCTTCTGCAGGTCCGGGTTGTTGATTTCGGACGTGGCCGGTACTTTATCCAGCTTGGGCACGCCGCCAAACAGGCGCACCAGGTTGAAGTAGAAGTAGCCGCGCAGGAAGCGCACCTCGCCGAGCAGCCGGTTCTTCACCACATCGGCGGCGGGGCTGAGCGGGATTTTGTCGAGGGCCTGGTTGGCGCGCGAAATGCCCTGGTAGTAGCCGTTCCAGGCGTTGTTGATGGTGCCGTTGGACGACGTTACGGTGAAGTTGTCAATCGTGAGGGCGTCGTTATAATCGCTCGGTGTGCTGCCTTTGTCGGCGTCGTCGGAGGCAATGTCGGTGAGGATGACGAACTGCAGGCCGTGAATGTCGGGGCCGAAGCCACCCAGGTACATGGCGTTGTACACGCCGTCTACCAGCTTTTGGGCGGCGCCGGGGTCCGTGCGGATGGCGTCTTCGCTTAGCTGGCCTTGCGGGGCCACGTCGAGAAAGTCTTTGCAACCGCTGACGAGGGCCAGCGACAAGGCCAGTGCGGCCGTGCCGGCACGGCGGGTAAAGGCGTAAGAAAAGGTTTTCATCGGCTTACGTTATTTAAAATTGACATTCAGCCCCAGCGTAACGGTGCGGCTCGTGGGATAGGTGTTGGCTTCGATGCCCGAATCCAGGGGGCCGCCGGCCAGTTCCGGCGTGAAGCCCGTGTACTTGGTGGCCGTGAACACGTTTTGGGCTGCGGCAAACACCCGGACCGAGGCCAGGTGGGCGCGCTCCAGCGTGGCGGCGGGCACCGTGAAGCCCAGCACCAGGTTGGTGAGGCGCAGGTAGGAGCCCGACTCCAGGAAGTAGGTGGAGTTGGGCATGCCGCTGTTTAGGGCCCTGGGGTTAGTGGTGGAGTGGTTGGAGGCCGTCCACCGGTCGTTGGCGAAGCTGGCTTCGATGTTGTCGGTGCTGGTGGTGCGCAGCTGCTTTTTGGCGTTGTACACCTTGTTGTTCAGGTTGCCCGAAAACACGAAGGAGAAGTCCACATTCCGGAAGTTCAGCCCACCGTTGATGCCGTAGTATACCGGCGGCTGGTAGGAGCCGAAGTAGCGGCGGTCCTTGTTGTCGACGATGCCGTCGCCGTTGGTATCGGCATACTTCAGGTCGCCCACTTTGGGGTTGAAGGTCGATTTGGGTCCGTTGGTGATTTCATCGGCACTCTGGTACACGCCAATGGCGTCGAGCAGGAAGAAGCTGCCGGCGGCCACGCCGTTGTCGGACTTGGTCACCAGGTTGGTGCCGCCAAACAAGGCCTGGCCACCGTTGAGGTTGGCAATGCGGTTCTTGTTGAAAGTGACGTTGGCGCCGAGGTTGTAGGTCCAGTCGGTGCTGGTGCCGATAGCGGCGCGCCAGTTCAGGGCTGCTTCCACGCCGCGGTTGGTGATGTCGGCCGCGTTGGTGATGTACTGGTTTTCGGGGTCGCCGAAGATGGCCGGAATGTTCACCGGAATCAGGGCGTTGGTGGTGCGCTTGTCGTAGTACGTCAGCTCACCGGTCAGGCGGTTCTCCAGGAAGCCGAACTCCACGGCGGCGTCGTACTCCGTGGTGGTTTCCCAGCGCACGTTGCGGTCCTTAATCTGTTTGATGGCCGCGCCCAGCACCGGCTGGCCGTTGAACACATACGGAATGTTGGAATCGGCCGTCAGGATGTAGGAGTCGGCCGGAATCTGGTCGTTGCCGAGCTGGCCGTAGCTGGCGCGCAGCTTGAGGTAGCTCAATGTCTTGTTGTCGCGCAGGAAGTCTTCTTCCGACACAATCCAGCCCAGGCCCAACGACGGGAAGAAGCCATAGCGGCGGTCGCGGTTGAACTTCGACGTGCCGTCGTAGCGCAGGTTGGTGGTGAGCAAGTAGCGGTTGTTGTAGGCGTAGTTGACGCGGCCCAGCAGCGAGAGGCGGCGGTCCTTGGCCGTGCTGGCGTCGTTCACCGCCGTGTTGGGGTCGCCAGTGTTCAGGTACCACTGGCTGGGGTCGGCGGGCACGTTTCGGCGGCTGCCCGAAAACTGGGCGCGCAGGCCTTCCTCGGCCACGGTGCCGGCCAGCAGCGTCAGGTTGTGCTTCTCGTTGAAGGTGCGCTGGTAAGTGGCCGTGTTTTCCCACAGGTAGCGGTAGGCATTTACCTGCGTGGTCGAGAGGCTGCTGCGGTCGTTGCGCTGGTTGCCGCCGCTGGTAATGAAGGTCTTGGCGTCGTTGGCAAACTGATAATTATATACGCGGCGGTTGTCGGCGTTCAGGTCCACGTTGATGGCCGAGCGCAGCGTCAGACCCTCAATGGGCCGCACGTCGAGACCGATGTTACCCTGCAAGCGGTTTTCGAGCGACTTGTTGTCGTTTTTCTCAATGTCGAGCACGGGGTTGCCCACGTTGCCAAAAGCGGCCGTGTTGCCGTAAAGGCCGTTTACCTTGGCTGGAATGATGGGCGCCGCCCGGTAGGCGTTGTTGTAGGCCGTGCCGATGTTCACATCGCGCGTGTCGGCGTGGCTAAACGAGGCCTGCGAGCTAATCGTGACCTTATCCGAGAGCATAAACGAGGTGTTCGAGCGTACCGTTAGACGCGAGAACTTGTTGTTAATGACCGTGCCATCGTCCTGCAGCAGGTTGCCCGAAAAGTAGTACTTCACGCTTTCAGTAGCGCCCGATACCGCCAGGTTGTGGTTTTGGTAGGTGCCCCGGCGCAGAATTTCGTCGTACCAGTTGGTAGTGCCCGAATAGGGCGGAATTACCGTATTGGGCGAGGTGTCTTTCAGGTAGTTTACGTACTGGTTCGCGTCGGCCATCTGCACGAGGTGGGCGGCCGTTTTGAAGCCGGCGGTGCCGCTGTAGCTGAGCACGGGTTTGCCCAGCTGGCCCTTTTTGGTGGTCACGATAATCACGCCGTTGGCGCCCCGCACACCATAGATTGCAGCGGCCGAAGCGTCCTTCAGCACGTCAATCGAGGCAATGTCGGCGTTGCTCAGGTTGCGGATGTCGGTGGTTTGCACCCCGTCCACCACGTAGAGCGGCTCGGCGCCGCCCAGCAGCGTGCCCGTACCCCGGATGCGCACTTTGGGCTGCGAGTTCGGCGTGCCGTCGCTGATGATTTGCACGCCGGCAATCTTACCCTGCAGGGCCTGGGTGGGCGTTTGCACGGGCTGGTTCACGATTTCGGCGCCATCCACGCGAGCCACGGCCCCGGTCAGGTCCTGGCGGCGCTGCGAGCCGTAGCCCACTACCACCACTTCGCTCAGCGCCTTGGCGTCGGGCACCAGCGCGATGTTGATGGTGGTTTGGGTGCCTACCACCACTTCCTGCGAGGTATAGCCCACGAAGGAGAAAACCAGCGTGCTGTTTTCGGGCACGGAGAGCGTGAACTTGCCGTCCATATCCGTCTGGGTGCCGTTGGAGCCGCCTTTGATGACGACGTTGACGCCGGGCAGGCCCGCGCCTTTTTCGTCAACCACGCGGCCGGTCACGGTAGCATCGGCGGGCGCGGCGGGAGCCGCAAGGGGCGCCGCCGGCCGCAGGATAATACCGTCGTTGACGAGCTTGTAGTTGATTTGGAGTGGTTCCAGCAGCTGGCTCAGCACCTGGGCCAGGGGCTGGCTCACGGCATTAACCGATACGCGGCGGCTGGCACCGATGAGCTGCCGGCTGTACTGAAAGCGCACGTTGGCCTGCGTTTCCAGCTTGCTAAGCACGGTGGCCATGCGTTCATCATTGGCCTGCAGCGTAACGAGGTGCTCCAGTACGGGCTGGGCCGCGGAGGCAAAGGCCGGCGAGATGCTCGAAAGCAGGCCCAATAGCAGGCCCGAGAGCAGTGCCAGGCGCTTAAGGCCGGGCAAGAGGGGTGGGAATTGTAGTCGAGTGGTCATAAGAAAAATGGTGAGTTGGTTCGGGAATCATTTGCTGCCCGCGGCCTTCAAAAAGGGGAGTGCACAACCGGTGGGACTGTTGTGTGGCCTGGGCAGGCTCCGGAATCGATTGTGGGGATTTAAGGCATAGGCATAAGGGCTAAGATGCGCGGGCTATTCGGCCCGGCAGGGTTGGCTATGAAAGAGAATGCGGCCGTCGGCCTTGTCGTAGGAGGCACCCAGCGTCTCGCTGATGATGTCGAGCTTTTCAAACAGCGGCTCATCACCCAGGCTGAGATTGATGGTGCAGTTGTGCAGGGCCGCGGCATCGTACACAATGGCCACCCCATACGCCTTCTGCAGCGCATCCAGTACCTCGGCCACGGGCCGGTCATTGAAAACAAAAGGCTGCGGGGCCAGAAGCACCGGCTGCGCCACGAGCTCGCGCCGCAGCTCCTGGCGCACGGCCGAATACACAGCCTGCTGATTGGGCAGCACCACTACGCTGGCAGCGGGCGCCCCAGTAGCGGTGGCCCGGGGGCTCACGCGCACCCGGCCCGTTCGCACCTGCACCTGCACTTCGGGCTGCCCTGGGTAGGCCTGCACCCGAAAGCTGGTGCCAAGCACGGTCGTCACCACTTGGTCGGTGTACACCGAGAAGGGGTGCCCGGCGTCATGAAAAACATCGAAAAAAGCCGCCCCGGTGAGGTAAACCGTGCGGCGCGGGCCTGTGAACGAGCGGGGGTATTTCAGGGAGCTGGCCGCCGCCAGGGTGATGAGGCTGCCATCGGGCAGGGCTACGCGGGCTTCGCTCTTAGAAGTGTTTGCATAGACCAGCCAGGCCGTCTTGGTGGTAGTAGGCTTGGTCTTGGGCTGCCATATGGTGAGCAGCTTGGTGGGGCCGGGCACGCTGAGCATGCCCACTACGCCGGCTCCCAAGGCCAGTAGCACTACCGCTGCCCAGCGCACGCCCAGCGAAGGCCATAGCGGGCGGGTAACTTTAGCCTTGGGGAAAGAAACCGAAGGAGAGGCGGCGGTTGTCAGGGTCGCGATGCGTTGCCAAACGGTGGCCACCAGCTCAGCACGTTCCTCGGGCGTGAGGTCGAGCTCCTGCTTGGAGCCGAGGCGCTGGTACCATTCCTCCACGCGCTGTTTTTCCACGGGTGTGCACTCGTTACGTTGGTAACGATGCAGCAGCGCGCGAAAATCCGATTGAGCCATGGCAGTACCACTCTATAGAGTTGCTGATATGATAGTCAATCAACCCGCGCCAATCCCTAATCCCGAGTGAAAAAATATTAGCTAAACAGATATAATTATTGAGCTGATTGCGTGGTTGTCACTTAGCTTCAATCAATTATTGAGCTATTAAGAAAATAGCCAGCACCAGAAATTCCTTGAGGGAAACGCGCAGAAGTTTTAGCGCCCGCGTTAGGTGGTACTCCACGGCCTTGGGCGTGAGCTGCAGTCGCAGCGCAATCTGCGGCACCGTTTGGTACTCAATCCGGCTGAGCTGGAAAACCTCGCGGGTGTGGCCGGATAAGTGCGCCAACCCCATTTTCAACGCCCCCGACAAGTCCAGGGCTGCCAAATTTTGCTCGGTGCTGTAGTCGGCCTCACTGGCTGCTGCGCGGCTGTAGGCGAGGTAGCCGGCGTGGGTCAGTTTGGTCTTCATCAGGTTGATGACCCGGTACTTCACGGCCGACCCCAGGTATTCCTTTAGTTTCTGCACGTCGGTGGTGGCACGCTTGTGCCAGAGCGTGGCAAACAAGTCCTGCACAATTTCTTCGGCGGCTTCGCGCGAATTCACTTTGCGGTACGCCTGCTGAATCAGCTCAAAGCCATAGCGGCTATAAATCTCGGCAAAGGCCTGCTCGTCTCCGTGCTGCAGCGCTTTTAGCAGGGCAGCATCGTCCCAGGAGGCATATAGCCGAAGGTGCTTTGTGCCGGAGTGGTCGGAGAAGTGCTGCATAACAACCTATAATCACCTTGCTACGGCGATTACACGATTCTGTTACCCGGCAGGACGAATAAGTGCTTGGTGGCGGCAAATGCGGCTGCCTGAGGAGCTGTAGCTACTAGCGCCGCCGCACACAGCCCAGGTCCGGGCAGCCTAGCTTGTCTACTTCAGGTTGGTGTTTCGATTGTGCAGGCGGGTGACCTGCCCGGCGCGCTTACCGCTGCGCTTGATGTGGGCACTGGGGGCCCGCTCCAGCACCAGCCGTGGCACGGCGCAGTCGGCCAGCGGCACATTAAGGGTTTTGTAGCCCGCGGCTTCTATGGCCAGCACCTGTCCTTCGTACACGGGCTCGGTAAAGCGGAATTTGCCTTCCGAATCGGTAACGTACACGTCCTGGGTGCCTTTGATGAGCAGGGTGGCGCCTACCAACGGCTGGCCGTTGGGGTCAAACACCTTGCCGCTGATGGGGGCACAGGCCAGCCGCAGGGGCCGCTCGGCTGCTGCGTTGGGCCGGGTAGCCAAGGCAATCCGGTCCCGGGAATTACCGGATTTGGAAGTAGAAGCGGTAGAACCACGTTGCGCGGCGGCGGGCAGGGCGCCACACACGGCAAAGGCAGCAGCGAGGAAAAGTAAACGCATAAGCGAAGAGCGAGGGTAAAAAAGGAAGGACAGAAACGCCACGAGCCAGCCCGAGGCTGCTACGGATGACCTTACCTAACACGCACGATGCCCCACAGAAGTTACCCTTTGCACAAGCAAGCGCGATAGGAAGGCCCGAATACGCGTCAAATTGGCATTCAAGCGGGCCCAACGGCTGGCTTTCACCGCATGTTCACCACGGCGGCGTTAAGTTGCTTCTTCAATTCCACTATATGCGCGCTATCTCACCTCGGTTGTCGTTTCACTACCGCTCCCTGCAAACCACCTGGGTGCTTGGGCTGAGCCTGCTGCTGGCCCCGGCCCGTGGATGGGCCCAGGGGCTAGTCGCGTTTCCGGGCGCCGAAGGCGCGGGGCGCTTTACCACCGGCGGGCGCGGCTCGGCGGCGGTGCCCACCACGGTGTTTGAAGTGACTACCCTCAACGATGACGGCAAGGCTGGCAGCCTGCGCTATGCCTTGAGCCAGCCCGCGGCGGCCCGCACGGTGGTGTTCCGGGTTTCGGGCACCATTCACCTGGCCTCGCCGCTCGAAATCAAGAAAGCCAATACCACCATTGCCGGCCAAACTGCGCCGGGCGATGGCATTTGCCTGGCCGACTACCCCGTGATGGTGCGGGCCAACAACGTCATCGTGCGCTTTATGCGGTTCCGGATGGGCGACAAAAACCAGAACCAGGGCTTTGTGGACGGCGCGGGAGGCGACGACGCCTTTGGCGGCCAGCGCAACAACCACCTCATCGTGGACCACTGCTCGATGAGCTGGAGCACCGACGAGGTATTGTCGGTGTACGAGGGCGACAGCACCACCCTGCAATGGAACCTCATTGCCGAGCCCCTGAACTACTCCTACCATTATGAGAAGGGCGACAAGGACTTCGAGCGCCACGGCTTTGGCGGCATCTGGGGCGGGCAGCACGCCTCGTTTCACCACAACCTATTTGCGCACTGCAAAAACCGCACGCCCCGCTTCAATGGCAGCCGCTACACCCACCCGGCGGGCTTCGAGAACTGCGATTTTAGCAACAACGTCATCTACAACTGGGGCGAAAACAACGTGTACGCCGGCGAGGGCGGCAACTACAACGTGGTGAACAACTACTACAAGCCCGGCCCCAGCACCGACTCCAAAGTGCGCGCCCAGGTGCTGAACCCGTACAAGATTGACAAGGAAACCGGCCGCCTGCCCTACGGAAAGTTCTACCTGACCGGCAACTACGTGGCCGGCGCCCCGGCCATTACGGCCCACAACTGGCGCGGCGTAGTTATGAACGGCGGCACTGCGGCTGATACCGCCCAGTCCAAAGTAGACCAGCCCTTTGTGCTGGGCCCGCTGGCCTTGCAAACCGCCCCGGCGGCCTACGAAGCCGTACTGCTCGGGGCCGGGGCCATCCGCCCGCGGCGCGATACACTCGACCAGCGCATTGTGCGGGAAGTGCGCGCCGGCACCGGCACCATCATCGACGTGCAGGGCCACTACCCACACGGCACGCCCTACAGCGTATCGCAGCGAGCCTGGCCGGTGCTGAAATCATCCCCGGCCCCCGCCGATGCCGACCACGACGGCATGCCCGACGCCTGGGAAAAGGCCCACGGCCTGAACCCCGCCAGCCCCACCGACCGGGCCCTGCGTGCCTCCAACGGCTACACCAATCTAGAAAGCTACCTCAATAGCTTGGTGCCCACTGCTGCCCCAAGTGTCCCAGTTCCAGCCGTACCCAAGCGCAGCAAATAAGCAGTTTCGCTTTTTGAGCTGTCTTGGCTTTTGTGTCAGGCGGTCATGCAGAGCATCGCGAAGCATCTCGCCCGCGCCTCTTGTCATGCAGAGCGCAGCGAAGCATCTTCTCACGTCACCACGATTCGTGCGAACCTGATAAGATGCTTCGCTGCGCTCTGCATGACAAGAGGCGTGGTTGACAAGTGGTGCAAGCCAGATGCTTCGCTCCGCACTGCCTGATGCTACATTTAGCCCATGATTTCATTCTCCGAATACGACCAGCTTGATGCCCTGGCTATGGCTGATTTGGTGCGCACCGGCCAGCTCACGGCCATGGAGTTGTGCGAGGCCGCCATTGCCCGGGCCGGGGCCGTCAATTCGCAAATCAACGCCGTGGTGCACCCGCTGTTCGAGCCGGCCCGGCTGCGGGCCGGAGCGGGGCTGCCCGCCGGGCCCTTGGGCGGCGTACCGTTTCTGCTGAAAGACTTTGGGGCGCAATACGCCGGCGCGCCGCACACCTCGGGCAGCCGCGCGCTGCGCAATTTTGTGCCCGCCGAGGATGCCGAGTTGGTGCGGCGCTGGCAGGCCGCGGGCGTGAACATTCTGGGCAAATCCAACACCCCGGAGTTTGCCCTGATGGGCGTGACCGAGCCGGTTTTGTTCGGCCCCACGCGCAACCCCTGGAACCTGGCCCACACGCCCGGGGGCTCCAGCGGCGGGGCGGCTGCGGCCGTGGCGGCGGGCATCGTGCCGCTGGCCGGTGCCGGCGACGGGGGCGGCTCCATCCGGATTCCGGCGGCCTGCTGTGGCCTGTTCGGGCTGAAACCCAGCCGCGGGCGCGTGCCCACCGGCCCCGAGCAGGGTGAAAAGTGGCAGGGCGCGGCCGTGGAGCACGTGCTCAGCCGCTCGGTGCGCGACAGCGCGGCTATGCTCGACGCCACCCAGGGCCCCGACGCGGGCGCGCCGTACTTTCTGCCCGGCCCGGTGCGGCCGTACCTAGAGGAAGTGGGCCGCCCGCCCGGCCGCTTGCGCATTGCCTTTAGTCTGGGCCACCCGTTGGGCAGCGCCCTGCACCCCGAGTGCATGGCCGCCGTGCGCCACGCCGCCCAACTGCTGGAAAGCCTAGGGCACGATGTGGCCGAAGTGCCGCTACCCTTCGATGGCCGGGCCGTGGCGTCGGCTTTTCTCATGCTGTATTTTGGCGAGACCGGCGCCAGCATCGCGGCCCTGGCCAAGGTGCTGGGCCGCCCCGCCCGGCCCCGCGACGTGGAGCCCACCACCTGGCTGCTTGGCCTGTTGGGCCGCACGTATTCCGCGGCCGACTTCGCCGCCGCCCGCCACACCTGGAACGACAGCGCGCGCCGCATGGGCCGCTTCCACCAAACCTACGACTTGCTGCTCACGCCCACGCTGGCCACGCCGCCCGTGCGCGTTGGCGAGCTGCAGCCCAAGCCCGGCGAGCAGCGACTCCTGAAACTGGTGAACACCTTCGGCCTCGGCGGCCTCATCCGCCGTTCCGGCATCGTGGAGAAGCTGGCTGAGCAAAGCCTCGAAAAGACGCCCTACACGCAGGTAGCCAACCTCACGGGCCAGCCGGCCATGTCGGTGCCCCTGCACTGGACCGCCGACGGCCTGCCGTGCGGCGTGCAGTTCATTGCCCCGCTGGGCGCCGAAGACGTGCTGTTTCGGCTGGCGGGGCAGCTGGAGCAGGCCCAGCCGTGGTTTGCCAGGCGGCCGGTTCTGCCGGGCTAAGGCCACCAGCTAACTTTCAGCATTCAAGAAGTTGAGCTACCCCGGCGAAATACCTAGCCGGCCCAAGCACAAAGAAGCCCGACCGAAGCCAGGCTTTTTGCAAATAAGGTGAGCTGGCAGTTTAGTGCTGGATGCTGACCTTGGTGCTGTAAGTGCCATTGCTGGTCGTCACGCGTACCACGTAGATGCCCGAGGCGAGGCGGCTGGTATTTAGCTCCACGCCGGTTTGCTGCATGCGGGCGGCTGGTACTGCTACGGTCCGCAATACGGTTTTGCCCAGTAGGTCGAGCACGGTCACCTGCATGGGGGCGGCGCTGCTCAGCTGCGTGCGCACGGTGAGCTGGTCCTGGGCTGGGTTGGGGTAGGCTTCCAGGGCCCCGCCCACCACGGCGCCATTCTTATTGGCCAGGGCAATCACCTTGCTGCCGGGAGGCAGGTCGAAGCCGTTGGCAATGCCCGTCACGCGGGGTTGGCCGTTCACGCGGTCGCCTTGCACGGCGCTGTAGCCCATACCACGGCGCGCAAATACGTTCCAAATCAGGTCGGCGTTGGCAGCGCGGTTCGTTACGGAGTCGGCGCGCAGCAGAGCGTCGCGGCCGTCGAGGAAGCCGGGGTTGCAGACCTGCAGCTTGCAGCCGTCGAGCACCAGCTTGAGCATCTTGTTGTTGCCGCCGGTGGCGCTGAAGAAGTCAGCGTTGTAGCCATACTTGTAGATAAACTGCCAGTTCAGGTCCCAGAGCACCGTGGCCCATACTTCGCCCACGTCGTGGGTTTCCTGGAATTTGCCGGTGGTGGTACCGAGCTGGGCGTAGGTGTAGTTGTTTTTTGAGAAGTCGGTGCTGTAAGGCTTGCGGCGGAAGCCGGGGCCCACGTTGTAGGGGTCACCGTTGTCGTAGGTGGCAATGTAGCGGCTGGTTTTGCCGTCGTCGCCGGGGCGAGTCGTCATCCATAGCGCAAAGAAGTCGCTCCAGCCTTCGCCCATGGTCTGGTTGCCGGTGGCCGGATTGAGGCAACTCGCGTTGGCCGGGCCGCCGGTGAGGCGGTTGGTGATGCCGTGGCCAAACTCGTGTGAAACCACGCCGTTATCAAACGAGCCGTCGAACTCCGGGCCCAGAGTTGCGGTAGCATTCAGGGTGCCGCCGGCCAGCAGGGCCGCGCGCAGCTTAAAGCCATCGGCGCCGCTAATGAAAATAGCGGGAATGCGAATCCCGACAGTATCAGCTCCGCCAAAGTTGGTGAGGCCGGTGGTGGCCAGGGAGTCGAACACAATAACGGCGGTGGCGCCGTTGTCCTGGGCGCGCTTCACCTTGGGCGCAAACTGGTTGTTGACCCGCGGGTTGAGCGTGGTGAGCTGGGGGCAGCCGCCGCGCTGAATGAAGGCAATGTTGCCAGCTACGTCGGCCGCGTTTACAAAGGGCGTGGCGCAGGCGTGGTCGCCGCCGTCGGCCGATACGCCGTCATTCACGAGCACCAGCTTGCCCGCCAGGGGCTTCTTGGTGAGCTTGGGGCCAAAGGCAACGCCGGCAAACCTGTAGGTGCCAGCCGCGCTGCTGGCGCCCGTTATGGTCAAGGCGTTGGCGGCGGTGTTGTCGAACAGGTACATCTGCATGCGGCCCGAGCTGCCATCGGGAGGCGTCGAAAAGTTGGCGTTGTTGCGGCCGCTGCCGTCCTGCGATTCGGCCCGCACAAAGTCGTTGCCAAGGCCCTGGCCGGTGAGGTTCTTGTACTGGAAGTTGCCCGATACCTCATCAAACCCTTTGCTCATCATCACGTCGTGGAGCATGTTGTTCCAGTAGAACAGGTTGGTAATGCCCGCGGCGAGGTTGTCGGCATTGCGGGGGCCCTGCGGCTGGTTGAAGGGAAAGTCGAAGTCGCGCGTGGCGCCGCCATCGGGCGAGTTGGTGCTCGACGCCACGTTGCCGCTGCCGGAAGTCGCGGTCATGTTGTCGTCGTAGGCGGCTACGTTGTTGCCGCGCGTGAGCTGCTTGCCCGTCGAGAGGAACGAGTAGCTGTCGGCAAAGAATCCGCTGGGAGCCTTGGCATCGCCCACCTGCCAGCCATAGGGCGAGTACAGCGGATTGGCGGAGCTGAACGGCACGACCACCCGCGGCGAAAGGTCAATGTTTTCGAAAGGCACCGGAATAACCGTCAGGCTATTGGGTGCCCCCAGGGTACCCTTCGGGCTGCGTACGGCGCGCGTAGCGGCAGCGGCCGCTGCTGCGGTAGTCAGCGGCTGGCGGCGCTCCTTATTTTCCAGCACGTGCTGGCGGAAGGTAGCCAGTTCGTTCACTACGTAGTCGTTGCGGTCCAGCATCCGGCCGGTCTGGGCATCGATGCGGGCGCTCCAGAGGTGCTGCTGGTCGAGTTGGGCAATGGTCACGTTCCAGACCAGCACCAGCTTGTCGCCCACGCGCTGGTACATCAGGCGCACCGGAATATTCGCTTCCGAAATGCCGCCATTGTTGAAGAGGAGGCCATCGGCCGCACGGGCTTCTACCAGGCGGCGCAGGGCCACGGGCTGCGGCAGGCTCAGGCTTTTGGCGGCGGCCCCCACGGCTTGCTCTGGCGTGAGGGCCGGCGTGGCGGCAGGCGCTGCGGCTGCGGCGCCCGGCAGAAAGTCCTGGTTGAAAAACACCACTTTGCCGGTTTGGTCGGTGTGCACGGCCCCGGTGGCATTGAATACCGTCAGGCCGTTCACCCGCTGCTGCAGGTAGGTGTGCGTGAGGCCCGTGCTTTGGTCAAAGTAGGAGCTGGTTACGGCGGGGTTGGCTACGTCAGCCGCGCTCAGGCGGCCCTGTGCCTGCACCTTGGCCGAGAAGGAGGCCAGGGCTTGGGCTACTGGTGCCCCCTGCTGCGCTACCGCCAGGCCCGGCATGGCCAAGGCAATTGCCAAGGCCAGCTTACGAGAACCCGAAAGAGTAGGAATTAACGTCATGTAAAGAAAAGAGTGAGAAAATAAAGGGATTGAGCAACAGTCCTTTTGGTAGTTGCTTGGCGAGACGGCCATTCGCCCGAAAAAATTCCGTCTCAACCGCTGTCGTGGAAATTGTCTCAGCGTGTGTTTGGAAATTGTCATGCTGAGTGCAGCGAATCACCTCGCTCGCTTGGTCTGTCATCCTGAGCAGAGCGAAGGACCTTATCACGGTTGCACGAATCGTTGAGCCGTGAGAAGATGCTTCCTTTGTCAGCATAACAAAGAGCGGGGACAAGATGCTTCGCTGCGCTCTGCATGACGGAAATCAGGGGTTTCCAAATCCCAAACAGGCACCAGACGTTTTACTAAAATTGAGCTACTTCACGATGCTTATCCGGCTGGTCATTTGCTCCTGGCCGTGACGCACCTGCAGGTAATAGATGCCGGGCGCTAGGCTGCTCAGGTTGACCTTGTTGGAGTAGTTGTCGCGGGCCGAGCCGGTATATACCCGCTGGCCGAGGGCGTTGGTCACGAGCACGGCGAGGCTGCCTTTGGCATTGGCTCCGTGGATTTCGAGGTCGAACTGGCCCGTAGTGGAGGGGTTGGGGAATACGCTGATGGCGCGCAGCAAGGCGTCCGACGTAGCCGTGACGGCGGTAGCCGTGATGGAAAGGTCGTCGATGTAGAGGTTGCCCTGATTGGCCGCGCTCTTGATGTGGAAGCCCACGTACTGGGTGCCGGCCCCGGCCGGCAGCAGGGCTACCACTGTCGTAGAGGAACCGTCAGCCAGTAGGTAAGACGTGTTGGTAATGGCGGCGTTGGTGTACAGCAGGTTGGTTTGGGCGGCGGCCATAGCGGCCGTGCCCGACGTAACTTCTAGGCTTTCGGTGAAGGAGGAAAGGCTGTTGGCTATGCCTTCGCCCCGGTAGCGGAACGCCACCTGGTAGCGCGAAGTAGCGGCCAGCGTGAGGGGCGGGGTGAAGAACCAGTCGTCGGCCGTCACGTTGTTCAGGGTCAGGCCGGTGTAGCGAATGGCGTTGGTGCCCGAGTTGGGGTTGGTTTTGGTGATGGCCCAAGTCGTGTTGTCGTTGTTGGCGTTCAGTGTGGTGAAGCCGCAGGGCAGGGCCTGGCCTGCCAGAATGGTGTCGAAGTTCTGGTTATAGGGGAAGGCGGCCACGGCCGGGTTCGGGTTGCACAGCGTGGTGAAGCTGATGGGCGTGGCGTAGATGCTGGTGCCGCCGGCCGTGCAGTTGCTGCGCACATGCACCTGGTAGGTGGTGGCCGGGCTCAGGCCGGTGAGCGTCACGGGCGAGGAGCTCGCCGTAACCAGCGTGCCCCCCGACACGGTGTTGAAACCGGTGGGGCCGTACAGAATTTCGTAGTTGGCCGCGCCGCTGGCCGGGGCCGTGAAGGTAATGGTAGCATCGGTAGCGGTGACGTTGCTGGCTGCCAGGGCCGTGGGCGGGGTACAAGTCGGCACCACCGTGCCGAATTCGATGGCCACCCGGGCTTTGGGCGTTACGTTGATAAAGTCATTCCACACCGCCCCATCGGTCGTGTAGTAGAAGGTGCCGGGGCGGATGGGGTTCTCGGTTTGGTAGGAAATGGCAATGTTCGCGGTGCTGGTTTCCTTCACCCCGATGAAGAAGGCCGCGGGTACGGCTACGCTGGGCACGGTCACGGTTACGGCTCCGCCCGCCGATGTGCGGTTCTGCGTGGCTGAAGCATACAGCACTTGGCCGGGCAGCCCGCCCGTTCCGGAAGCATCGTAAATCAGCACCTGAAAGGGAGCCGTGTTAACGGCATTGGCTGCCGCGGCGGCGAACGTCAGCACCACATCACTGAGTACCGAAGCGGCCGACAGCGTGTATTTAGTGGCCAAAACGGCATTGCCCGTGCCGATGCCCACGCCTCCGGTAGCGGCTACCGTGGGGTCGGTGTAAGAAGTGCGGTCGGCCGTGACCTGCTGGCCGTAGGTAGCGGCATTGTTGGCGTTGTTGGCATCGGCCGGAACCGTCACCGTGACGGTGTTGGTGCCGGCCGTGAGGGCGGCGGGGTAATCGGCAAACGTAACTGTGGTGGACGCGCCCGCTGCCAGCGAGGCCACGGTCTTGGTGTCGGTGAAGGTGTTGGCGCCCGTCACATTCAGCGTCACGGCCAGGTTGGTTTGCGTAGTCGTGCCCGCGTTGGTCACCACGGCCTTCACGGCGTGGGGCAGGGCCGTTGGGCTGGCTATTTTGCCCAGGGTATACACCATGGTTACCGCGGCGTCGCTGGCCGGCGCCGTGGCAAAGCGAAACGTACGGCCCAGGTCGGGGGGCACCAGGCGGCGAAAGTTGAGAGTGCTGCTAGCGTACACCCCCGTAATGAAAACGGCCGTTGACCAGGCCGCAGTCGATGACGTTTTATTGACCAAGATGTCCTGCCCGGGGTTGCTGCCCGAGCCTTTGATGCCCACCGTGGGGAAGCGGTTGATGCTGGCCCCGGCCGTGGCCGATACCGTGTTGCCGTACCCGAACTCGATGAGGTTGGTGGTTTCGTAGAGCCGTACCTGAAACTCAAAGTTGTCGAACTGCGTGGCGTTGACGGTGCCGGCTTTGTCTCGCACGTTTTTCCACTGAATGGTGCACACGCGGTTGGGCGCCGTGCCGGTGGTGGCCACGCGGTACTCGGCCGGGCCGGCGCTGCCGTCTTCCAGGTCGAAGTTGAACGGAGCGAGCAGGTTGACATCGGCGGCGCTTGGGCTGGTGATGGGGTCGACGCCCGCGGCCTGGCCGTTTTCGTACGCCGCAAACAGGTTGGCGACCGAAGGCGCCGCGCTGCCCAAGCGCATGATGCCGTTGGTGTTGAGCACAAACTGCGTGAAGGTGCCGCCATTGTAGCTAAAGCTGAACCCGATGTTTTGGGCCGCCGAGTTGGCATTATCCGTGTTGGCCGTGGCGATGACGGTGCTGCCGGCTACCGTGGCCAGGTCGGTGTAGGTGCCGGGCACATTGGTAGCCGTCGCGGTAGAATAATTCAAAAGCTGTGCCTGCGCGGCTACGGTAGTTCCGCCAGCCAGCAGCGCTGCCAAGCTGAACCTTTGTAAACGACGAGTCCAGATTCCCAGAGAGTAAGGATTTATCATGTAAAACGAAAAGGGAGAAAAAAATGAGGCTTTAAAACATTCTAAGCAGGCTATATGTCCGCTCAATTAAAATTGGATGAAGATTCGGACCTACAATATCTTGATTATTTTCTGGAGTATTAATTACATGTAGCCGATTTTGTGTTCTTGCCAAGAAATAGCATATTCTCAGCATCAGCCAAGCTTGGAGTTGGCCTAGGAGGTGCTGGGAAAGTCGAGCTTATTTATACAAGTTGCTTGAGTCGATAACCGGCCCCAGCCCCTCCTATGGTCTTGCCCACATGCTGTGTGCCAGCCAGCCAAAGCGCCGCAACAGCTGCGTGCCCAAGTCCCCGCTCCTGATTTAATAACCGCCCATGCGCCGCCCTACGGCCCGGGTACAGCGCCGCACCAGGGGCCCGGAAGGTGGTGTTTGCATGGCTCGCTCAGGGGCCGCAGCCAGGGCTTTTCAGCCCAACGGCATCAGCGCGCCGGAGTAGCAGGCATTTGACTGGTGGCAAAGGAGGCCCACACCGCCCGGGGCATTAGCCGGCTCCATCAGGCAGTTCGCCTGCTCCGTTTTACTCCGGCTTCTTTTTTACCACCGAAATGCTGCCGTCGCGCTCCAGGCGCACAATTTCATCCTCATCAAGCGTCTCGAGGTGGCCGCTTTCGCGCACGCCTTCCATGAGGTCTTTGCGGGAGAGGTTGTTGCGGGAGAGGTTTTCCTGGTTGATTTGGCCGTTTTCTACCAGCACGTACTCATCGCCCTTCACCAGCCGGCCCACCAGGTGGCTGTGAAACGAGCCCCAGGCCAGCAGCCGCCGCAGCCCCACCAGCACCAGGCAGGCCAGCAGCGTGCCGCAAAACGGCGACGCCGCCACCACCGTCCGGCTCAGCACGGCGCCCAGCATAATCTTCACCACGATATCAAAGGTGGCATTGCCGCCGAACGTGCGCTTGCCCGATACCCGCAGTAGCAAGAGCGCCGCAAAAAACACCAGCAAGGCCCGCGTCATCATCTGCAGGGCGGTGATGGTGGTGGAGGTGGCGTGCAGCCCAAATAGCGTATCCCAAAGCTCTTTCATGACGCGGGGCTAGTGCTGCGCGTGCTCTAGTAGCGCGTGCGCCCGCTCGGGGCCCACGCGGCGCAGCACCTTAAGGCTTTGCCCTTTTACCTGGTTATAAGAGACAAAAAAATGCTCGATTTCGTGCAGCATCTCGCCGGAGAGGTTGGCAATGGTGTGGATGCTTTTGTGCTCGCGCGAGTCGGCGGCCACGGCCAGCAGCCGGTCGTTGCGCACGGTCTGGCCGTCTTTTTCCTCCTGCTCAATTTCGAGGGCCCCAATCAGGCGGGCTTCCACCACGCAGCCCGGAAACGTGGGCGCGTCGAGCAGGAGCAGCACGTCGAGCGGGTCGCCGTCTTCGGCCTGGGTAGAGGGCACAAAGCCAAAGTCAAAGGGGAAACTGTGGCCTTCGGGCAGCACGCCTTTCAGCTTGAAGGCTTGCAGTTCGGGGTCGAAGGCCACCTTGTTGCGGCCGCCCTTCGGCGTTTCGACCACTACGTGCACGCGCTGGTGGGAGTGCGGCACCCGGGCGGGCAGTTGGTGCAGGGGTTTTGTCATGGCGCAAAGGGGCCGATGGCCGCTTGTTTGGCTCTTATGACGGCCAATGTTACGCGCATGTTACCAGTGTTCAGCTTAGGGGTTTGGTATCTGCCTGAAAGCCAAAGAAGCCCCGGCTGCACGCGCTGCCGGGGCTTCTTTGGCTTTCAGGAAGGGGCGCCTGGCCGCGCCGAAGCTGGGTTATCGGAACACGGCGTTGAGCACGCCCGCCAGCCGGATGCCGGCCTTGAGAATCTGCTGCTCCACTAAAGGGCCAAAGGCGGGGTAAAAGCGGTAGTCGAACTTGGGGCTGGTGGCCGCGGCGGCGTACACCGGCGTGCACAGCTGGTAGGACTCAAACAGCCACGTGGCCATATCGTCCTTCTGCCACTGCTTCACTTGGGACGAAGTGGCGTGGTCGTAGGCCTGGGCCATTTCGGAGTAGGTGAAGCCGGGGTACTCCACCAGGTCGCCGTCCCAGATGCTGTGCAGGTTGGTGTCGTGCCCGCGCCAGCTCACCAGGATGCTGTTGCCGCCGCGGTCTTCGCCGTGGCCCACGTGCAGGGGCTGGTGCACGTCGCCCACCAAGTGCACCAGGAATTTCAAGGCAAACAGCTTCTCGGCGGCCGTTTTGCTGGGGTCTTTCAGGTCCTTGCGCACCTGCAGCAGCGCCGTGTAGGCATTGGTAGGCGGGATAATCGGCGTCGCGTTTAGCTGGGCCGTGAAAGCCGGGAAGTTGAGGCCGGACGCCACGTTGAGGTAGTGCCAGGGGCCCGTGCTGCTGTACTGCGGGTCCGAGCGGACTTCATCGGGCCAGGTGCTCACCAGCGGCAGGGTTTCGGTGCCCAGCAGGCGGGCTATTTCGCGCTTGGCGGAGCTGGAAAGGTGGTTTTCGGCAATTTTGGCCACGGCCCGGTGGCCCACCACGCCCCAGGCCAGCAGGCTAAAGGGCGCACACAGCAACACCAGCAGGGCAATACACTTTCTAAACATCGGGCAGGAATAACAGATGAGCAAATCGGTTTTCGGAAAATCCGGCCTGCGGCCAAGGGGTAGGACCACAAAGCTAGTGCTGGAAGCTTCCCGTTGCTACCCTTGCACGAACGGGTCGGTCATTGAATTTCACCCGCTAAAGGTGTTCGAATCTACTGTTTAGCTTACTAAATTTGGCTGCTCATTTTCCTTCCTCCCGAGGACCTATCCCGAGCACCGCATGCAGCTGCACGTTATTACCGATTCCCCCGAGCTATTTATTGGCCACGACACGGATAATCAATGGCTTTATGTTGACTGGAAAGGGGAGCACGACCAGGAATCGTCGCAGGCCGCCTGCCTGCTGATGCTCGAGAGCCTGCGGGCCTGGCCCTGCCACAAAATCCTCAACGACAACTCCGGCATTACCAGCACCACCGTGCAGCTCACCCTGTGGGGCGCGTGGTGGCTGAACGAAATGCGCACCGCCGGCTTGCAATACATTGCCTGGGTGCTGCCGCGCAGCTTGCTGGCCCGGCAAGCCGTCGAAACCGTGGTGCATGCCATTGACGCGCCCCGCGTGGGCACCTTCGACGACGTGGCTTCGGCCTACGTATGGCTGCAGCAACAGCAGCCCGAACCGCAGTTGAGCTGAATATTGAGCTGATGTAAGACCCGCGGGCCGTGTGCCAGCCCCAATTCCTGCCGCGCCCATGTACTGCAACCCCGTCCTCGACGAAAACTTCCCGGACCCCACCATCATCCGCGCCGCCGATGGCTGGTACTACGCCTACGGCACCCAAACCAAGCGCCACGGCGTCATCCTCAACCTGCAGGTGGCCCGCTCCCGCAACCTAATTAACTGGGAGCACCTGGGCGAGGGGCTGCCCCACAAGCCGCGGTGGGCCACCGCCAGCCAGAAAATCTGGGCCCCGCACGTGAGCGAGCACGGCGGCCGCTATTACCTGTACTACTCCACCCGGCCCGACGGCACCGATTACTTCAGCCTGGCCCTGGCCGTGGCCGATGCCCCCGCCGGCCCGTTTGTCGACGTTGGCTACCCGTTGCTCCCCGGCCCCGGCTTCACCTGCATCGACCCCATGGCGTTCGACGACCCCGCCACCGGCCAGCGGCTGCTCTACTGGGGGTCGGGGTTTGGCCCCATCTGGGTGCGCGAGCTGGCCGACGACCGCCTCGGTTTCCGGCCGGGCAGTGAGGCGCGGGCCGTGCTTCACCCCACCATTTCCAACGACCCCGACGACTACCACCGCCTCGTGGAAGCCGCCTGGGTGCACTACCGCGACGGCTGGTACTACCTGTTTTTTTCGGGTGATAACTGCTGCGGCGTCAACGCCCACTACGCCGTGCTGGTGGCCCGCGCCCGCCACGCCACCGGGCCCTTCGAAACCTACGCCACCGCCACCGCCGACCCGCACGCGGCCCTGCTCGCGGCCAACGCCCACTGGCGCGCCCCGGGCCACAACTGCGTGGTGACCGATGCCGCCGGGCAGGACTGGCTGGCCTACCACGCCATCGACCCGCGCCAGCCCACCTTCGACGCCATCGACGATTCCGAAGGCTATTCCCGCCGCATCCTGCTCCTGGATAGGCTCATCTACGCCAACGGCTGGCCCATGGTGGCCACCAGCTCGCCCTCCTGGCAGCCCCAGCCCGCGCCCGTAGGGCAATAGCTGGCCATCTTATTAGTTAATGTATGGCAACCCCGGCTCTAAGGTGCTGCGTAGGTGCGCGGTGGCAAGTACACTATATTAATAATACAATATCGTTTCAACGGCGCTCCAACTGCCCTGTTTTTCCGTATCTTGGGCAGTATCCGCAGTAGTTTCTTGTCTATGCCGTTTGTAGTACCGTTTCTCCGTTTTGTTAGCCGTCGCTTGTGGGTGGTGGTACTTGGGCTCGCATTTGCCCAGCCGGTGTTGGGCCAGGCCCTGGTGCCCGAAACCCAGTGCCTGATGCTGCCCATGGAGCCCGCCGTCCGGGCCCGGCAGGCGGCGCTGGTGGTCGAAGCAGAAGTGCTCGATGCCCAAAGCTTTTGGGATACCGACCACCACCGCTTGTTTACCCGGCACCGCATGCGGGTGTTTTCCCTGCTTAAGGGCCAAGTGGCCGATACCACCGGCCTCGTGCTCATCACTGAAGGCGGCCGCCTGGGCTTCGACCAGCAAATCCTCACCAACACGCTTAGCCTGGCCGCCGGGCAGCAGGGCGTTTTCTTCCTGACCCGCGCGCCTTGGACCGGCCTGCCCACTACTGCCGGCCGCGCCTGGACGCCCTATGGCAGCGAGCAGGGCTTCATTGCGTACAACTTGGCCGAGCGCACCGCCACCGAGCCTTTTCGGACGTATCCGGCCCTCGATGCTACCTTCTACAAAGGCATTACCCAGCTCACCGGGCAGGGGCGCCGGGTATTGCAGCCCAACCCGGCCCTGGCAGCCCCATTACCGGCCACCATGCAGCGTGGCACCTTGGCCCCCGTCGTTGCCAACTTCGGTCCCCAAATCATCCCCGCTGGCGCCGGGGCTTTGCTTACCATCAACGGAACGGGGTTTGGTAGCGCCCGGGGCAGTGGCTTTGTGGAGTTCCGCAACGCCGACGACGGCGGGACCACCCGCGTGAAGGCCCGCGACAAAGACTATGTTTCCTGGACGGATACCCGCATTGAGGTGCGCGTGCCCTCATCGGCCATCGGCGGCAGCCCGGCTGGTTCCGGCACCGTGCGCGTAACCACCAGCGACCAGCAAATCGTGGACAGCGGGGGCACCCTCACCGTCGTATACGCCCTCACCAATGTGGAAAGCACCACCGGCCTCATTGCCCGGCCCAACCACATTGCCCAGAACGCATCCGGTGGAGTCACCTTTCACTTCGGGCCCAATTTCGCTTCCAATGCCGCGGCGGCGGCGGCCTGGCAGCGGGCCCTGGCCACCTGGCGCTGCCAAACGGGCATCAACTGGGAAGTAGGCACCCCGGCCACGGCCAATACCATTGCCGACGATAACCAGAACGTGGTGGCTTTCGACGCGGGTGCCCAGCTGCCCGCCCTCGTGCTGGGCCGCACCACCAGTTATTACGCCGGCTGCCAGGTGCCGGGCGGCGAGGTAGTGTTTTGGGTGAAAGAGGTGGACATGCAGTTCGACGATGGTGCCAACTTTCAGTTTGGGCCCGCCTTCGCCATTGGCGCGCTCGGCCAGATTGACTTTGAGACGGTGGCGGTGCACGAGCTGGGCCATGCGCACCAGTTGGGCCACCTCATCCTGCCCGGCGCGGTGATGCACTACTCCATTGCCCGGGGCCAGAACACGCGCACCCTCAGCTCCAGCAGCGACATTGCCGGCGGCCGCCAGGTGCTCCGCGTGCGCAGCTTCAAGAGCCTGGGCTGCAGCAACCAGCCCATGCTGCCGGCTCCCCTCACCAGCTTTAGCGCCAAATACGAAAAGGCCACCGGCGTTACCCTAACCTGGACCACGCGCGACGAGTGCTTCCTCAACAACTTCGTGGTGGAGCGCAGCGTGGGCAGCGACACCACTTCTTGGAAGCGGCTGGGCGTAGTGGCTACCCGGCCGGGCGGCCAGTACCAGTTTTTTGATGCGCAGGTGCCCGGTGGCTTGCTCTACTACCGCCTCCGACTGACCCGGCCCGATGGCTCGCTCGACAACGTGGCCCCCACCTTGCTCTCCACCGAAGGCACCAGCGCGGCGGTGGTGGTTTTCCCAAACCCTGCCACCGAAGACCAACTGCAAGTGCAGTACCCGGCCACCCTGGAAGGGACCGTGGTGTTCCGGTTTTACGACAGCGTCGGGCGCCGAATACGCACCACCAGCATCGCTACGGTAGCCGGCCTGAACATCCTGCCCCTGAACATTGCCGGCCTGAGGCCCGGCTTTTACGTTCTGCGCTGGCGCGATGCCCAGGGCAATACCGGCAGCCGCAAGTTTGTGCGGCAGTAAGCCACGGGGCGTTGGGGTTGCTTAGTAGTGCCTAGAGGCTGCGCCCCGTGGGCGTGGCTGCCGCGGCCGCGGCTGGTGCCACGGTATAGCTGGCCAGTTGGGCTGCGTCGAGGTTGCCGTTGAACCATTCGTCTTCGATGGTGGCGCCCAGCTTTTTGTAGAAGGCGATGGCGGGCTCGTTCCAGTCCAGCACCTGCCACTTTAGGCGAACGGCGCCGGTAGCGCGGGCTTCGGCCACCACGGCATCAAACAGCAGCCGGCCAAAGCCGCCGCGCCGCGCCGGCTCGGTTACTACCAGGTCTTCCAGGTACAGCATCCGGCCTTTCCAGGTCGAATAGGCGGTGTAGAACAAGGCGATGCCGATGATTTCGGTCGCGTTGTTTTCGAGCACGAAAAAGCTGAAAATGGGGGCGGGCCCAAACCCGTCGCGCTGCATGGCGGCCAGGGTGTTGGTGACGGCGTCCGGGGCGCGCTCGTACTCGGCTAGCTCCTGGATAAGGGCGAGTACCTGGGGCAGGTCGGCTTCCACGCCGCGGCGCAGCACAATGTTGTTTTCCATAAAAAAAGGCGCCGGGTCGGCCGCGCTAAAAAGAAATTGGGCCGCCACCACCTCAGCAGCAACGGCCCAACAAATCAGGTATCAGGAACAAGTAATCAGCCCTGCCAAACCAATGCCGCTTCTGGTCGAAGCTAGAAGCAGCCCAATTTCGACAAGTGGTTGATTTACATCTGCTGCTGCATTTTTTTGATGTCTTCGGTGGCATTCACCGAGTTCAGCTCCCGGTATTGCTCGGGCTGCTTGGCGCCTTTAGTGGTGTCGGGGGCGGCGGGCAGGGGCGGCAGCGGGGTGGTGGCAATGTCATCGGCGCTTTCGGGCTCCGAAGGGCCGCACGATGGCAAGGTGAAGGAAAGCAAAGCTGCGGCCAGCAGGCCGGTGAGAAGCGTTTTTTTCATGTGTGGGAAAACGAATTTGGGCGCAAGTTACGCACGGAGTGTGGCTTGCGACATGAAGAGTTGGGCTCTTCGTACGGTGAATTTTGCCCTGCCGTTGGGCTCCTGAGCAAATGGACGGTTGAAGTGGCGGAATGAGTCCTCGCGGCCGCAGTGCGGAGCTCCGCTTCGCCGTGCTCTTACCTTTGCCCGCACTTGGCCGTCTAGTTGGCCTTTTCTGCGTGGTTTCCCTTTCCGTCGTCATTATCACCTTCAACGAAGCGGCCAATATTGCCCGCTGCCTCCAGGCCGTGGGCGACGTGGCCGACGAAGTACTGGTAATAGACTCGTTTTCGACCGACGACACTGTGGAAATCTGCCGGCAGCACGGCGCCCGCGTCATTCAGCACGCCTTTGCCGGCTACGTGGAGCAGAAAAACTACGCCACCGCCCAGGCCCAGTTCGACCACGTACTGCAGCTCGACGCCGACGAAGTGCTGACCGAGGAGCTGCGCCAGTCCATCCGGGCAGCCAAGCAGCACTGGCAGCACGCCGCCTACACTCTGGCTCGCCTCACCAACTACTGCGGCCACTGGGTGCGCCACGGCGGCTGGTACCCCGACCGCAAGCTGCGCCTCTACGACCGCCGCCTGGGCCGCTGGACCGGCCTGCTCCTGCACGAGCGCTACGAAGTGGCCGCCAGCCATACCACGGGACAGCTCGCTGGCGATGCCCTGCACTACAGCTACCATTCCATTGCGCAGCACGTCAGCCAGCTCAATAAGTTCACCAGCATCACGGCCCAGGAACTGGCCCTGCGCGGCAAAACCAACGTCACCCTGTTTCACTTGCTGCTCAAGCCGCTCTGGAAATTCGTGCACAGCTACTTCTTCCGCCTGGGCTTGCTGGATGGGTTTGCCGGCCTCTGCATTGCGGGCATCTCGGCCTGGGGCGTCTTTCTGAAATTCGCGAAGCTGAAAACCCGCACCGAACGCGCCGAAGCATGAGCCAGACCTTCCTCGTGTCCCGCACCGACGCCATCGGCGACGTGGTGCTGACCCTGCCGGTAGCGGGCCAGCTAAAGCAGCACTTCCCGGGCTGCCGGGTGGTGCTTATTGGGCACACCTACACCGCTCCGGTAGCGGCCGCCTGCCCGTGGGTCGATGATTTTCTGAACTTGGATGACTTGCTTCAGCAGCCAGAGCCCCGGCAGGTAGCCACCCTGCGGGGCTACGCTGCCGCTGCCATCATCCACGTTTTTCCCAACCGCGCCCTGGCCCGGCTGGCGCTCAAGGCCAAAATCGCCGTGCGCATCGGCACCCGCAACCGTTGGCAACATTGGCTGACCTGCAACCGGCTGGTGGCCCTGAGCCGCCGGCATTCGCCCCTGCACGAAGCCCAGCTCAACCTCCAGCTGCTCCAGCCCCTGGGCGTGGCCCCCTTGCCCAGCCTCCTCGACGTAGCGAAACTGGTGCAGCTGCGGCCGGTTGAGCCGCTGCCCGCATCGTTTCGGCAGTTGCTGCAAGCGCGCCAGCCCGGCCAGCTCAACGTCATCCTGCACCCGCGCAGCCGGGGCAGCGCCCGCGAATGGGGTCTCGACAACTTTGGGCACCTGGCCCAACTGCTGCACCAGGCCGGCCACCGTGTGTTCCTCACCGGCACGGCGGCAGAAGGGGAGGAGCTCCGCGAATGGCGGCACCAGCACGCGGCCGCCCTCACCGCCGACCTCACCGGCCAGCTCAACTTGCCCCAGTTCATCGCCTTCATTGCTGCCGCCGATGGGCTGGTGGCGGGCAGCACCGGCCCGTTGCACTTGGCCGCCGCACTGGGCCGGCACGCGCTGGGGCTGTATCCGCCCATTCGGCCTATGCACCCGGGCCGCTGGGGGCCGCTGGGGCCGCACGCCGGGTTCATGGTCTTCGACAAGCCCACCTGCGACGACTGCCGTACCCAGCCCGCCACCTGTAGCTGCATTCGGGCCATTGAGCCGGTGGCGGTGGCAGCGCGCGTATTGACGTGGCAACCGTTACTTTTGAAGGATGAATAAAATGCATTAAGAAACAAACAATAGATATTCTGCTTCATTTGCTTGGTTGCTGCGGCGTGGCGCGCAACCTACCCGGCGCCGTAATCCGTACATCGGGCAGCGCTGCACGTGCAAAGCGCGGCTCTTTTGGGCGGTTTGCCGGTGGCAGGCGCCCGGTGGCGGGCAGCCGGCCGGGGTTGCGTAGCAAGGGTAGTGCCGGCGCAAAGCAACCCGGCCAGCCACCGCAGCCGAGTTGCAGTTTGAGCCAAATTTGTCCCAATCCCTTATTATTTCGTAGGTTTCGACCCACAATTTCCCCCGCCCACCTGTATGAGCGATTCTCCCGAACGGGTTAAGCTGAGCAAAGAGGAAAAGGACCGGCGCTTTCAAGCCGAGCTGATGCCTGTGCTCGACCCGCTCTACAACTTTGCCTATCGCCTCACCCTCGACGAGGACGATGCCAACGACCTGGTTCAGGAAACCTACCTGAAGGCGTACCGCTTTTTTGAGTACTTCGAGCCGGGCACCAACGCCAAGGCCTGGCTTTTTCGCATTCTCAAGAATTCGTTCATCAACGACTTCCGCAAGAAAAGCAAGCAGCCGGCCAAGGTCGATTACAGCGAGATAGAGGGCTATTACAACCCCGACGACGTAGAGGCCGAGGGTGAAGTAGGCGCGTCGTCGTCCGATATGCGCCAGCAGTCCGCCCGCGATTTAATCGGCGACGAAGTAGCCAGCGCGCTAAATTCTTTGCCGGTAGATTTTCGCACCGTAATCATCCTGTGCGACCTAGAGGGATTTACATATGAGGAAATGGCCAAAGTGCTTGATATTCCGATAGGTACCGTCCGTTCGAGACTGCACCGGGCCCGCAATTTTCTCAAGGATAAACTAGAGAAATACGCGCAGTCAATGGGATATGGCAATGATGGAATAGACGACGATGCGGAACTAACCGAGCCCGATAATAATTAACCTCCCCAGCAAGAGGATGCTACCGCAACCCTGCATTTCATTCCATTGTCACTCACGCTCTTAAACTAATTTTCAATTATGGACCAATCTGCTACTACTAAAACCAATACGTCGGCTCCCGTTGCCCTCGCCCCCGACAACGGCCCCGACTGCGAACGCGTGAATACTGTACTAGACCAACTCATCGAAGGCCAGCCCGTGACGGCGGAAGACGAGGATTACCTCTACGACCACGCCAGCGACTGCTCGCCCTGCTTCGACGACATCAAGAAGCAGCACATCTTCATTAATTTCCTGAACCAGGGCGTGTCGCGCCGGCCCATTCCGGCCAACCTGCACGATTCAATCTTGGCCCGCGTGCACGCCGAGATGGCCTAATCCCGGTTGCGGTGGCTAGCTTTGCGCGATGCAAGGCAAAATCATTGTGTTTTCGGCACCTTCGGGCGCCGGAAAAACCACCATCGTGCATCGGCTTATGGAGCGGCTGCCCGAACTAAGCTTTTCCATCTCGGCTTGCACCCGTGACCGCCGCGGTCGCACCGAGGCCAATGGCAAAGACTATTATTTTATTTCCGTGCAGGACTTCCAGGACAAGATTCGTCACGACGAATTTGTGGAGTGGGAGGAAGTGTACGAAGGTGCCTTCTACGGCACGCTAAAGTCCGAAATTGAGCGCATCTGGGACAGCGGCAAACACGCCATCCTCGATGTCGACGTAAAAGGCGGCCTTAGCATCAAAGAGTTTTATAAGGACCGGGCCCTGGCGATTTTCGTCCGCCCCCCGTCCATCGAAGTCCTTGAGCAGCGCCTGCAGGCCCGTGCCACCGACTCCCAATCCAGCATCTCTTCGCGGGTTTACAAGGCCAATTTCGAGTTGGCGTTTGAGGACCGGTTCGACGTAACCGTCGTCAACGACGACCTCGACGTCGCCACCGACCAGGCCGAAAAGCTGGTCCGCCAGTTCATTAGCGCCGAGCCCGCCATCGTATGAGCGGCCGGGCGCGGATAGGCTTGTTGTTTGGGTCGTTCAATCCCGTGCACGTCGGCCACCTCATCCTGGCCGAATACTTTGCCACCCGCACCGATTTGGCCGAAGTCTGGCTGGTGGTCTCCCCGCATAGCCCCTTCAAGGAAGTGGCCGACCTGCTGCCCGATACGGAGCGCCTGCGTCTGGTTGAGCTGGCCCTGGCCGGCAACCCGCACCTGCGCGCCGAGGACATTGAGTTTAGCCTGCCGCGCCCCAGCTACACCATCGCCACGCTCGATGCCCTGCGCCGGCGCCATCCCTCCCTCGAGTTTGTGCTGCTGATGGGGGCCGACAACCTTCCAGGCCTGCCGCGCTGGCAGGAATCGGCGCGGTTGCTTTCCGAGGTCGACATTTACATCTACCCGCGCCCCAATGTTGAGCTACCTGAACTGACGCCTTTTCCCCGCGTTCAGGTGATGGCAGCGCCGCTGCTGGATATCTCAGCCACCTACATCCGCGAAAGCCTGCGCACCGGCCACAGCATCCGCTACCTAGTGCCCCCGGCCGTTGAGGCGGCCTTGCTGGCTCTGCAAACTTCCGTGTAGCTCCAGCGCCCTGAAATTGAGCTGAGCTGATTCCAGCAAAGAGATTATAAATCCAAAAAGCCCCGACTGCCTGATGCAGCCGGGGCTTTTTGATTCTTGGCCCACCAAATCAGATGGTCATAATCTCCGTTTCCTTCTTGCTGAGTGTCCGCTCCACTTCGGCAATGTAGGTGTCGGTTGTCTTCTGGACTTTCTCTTCGGCGCTCTTGATGGCATCCTCCGAAGCACCTTCCTTCAGCAGCTTGCGCAGGGCCTCGTTCACATCCTTGCGGATGCCCCGTACCCGCACTTTGCCAGCTTCCGATTCGTTTTTGGCTTGTTTCACCAGCTCGCGGCGCCGCTCCTCCGTCATGGCCGGAATGTTGAGGCGTACGCCGTCGGCATCGGTTACGGGGTTCAGGCCCAGGTCGCTGTTTTTAATGGCCTTGGCCACCTCGCTTACCATGTTTTTCTCCCAAGGCTTGATGAGCAGCGAGCGCGCATCCGGCGCCGTAACGGTGGCAATCTGGCCGATGGGGGTAGGGGAGCCGTAGTAATCTACGCGCAGGCCATCGAGCATGGCCGGCGAGGCCTTACCGGCCCGGATGCGGCTCATTTCCACGTTCACGTGGGCCAGCGCCTTGCTCATTGACTCAGCGAGGTCGTCGAGATAAAACTGAATTTCTTCGTCCATTTTGGTTTAATTGTCAGTTGTTGGTTGTCCGTTGTTAGATACAGCCAGCCAATTCGCAGTGCAAACTAACAACCGACAACCAACAACTGACAACTAAAAATTACGCCTGCTCCGGCTGGTTGCCCACCACCGGCTGCAGCAGCGTACGCTTGGGGTCCAGCACCGGCTTGCGGCCATCGCGCGGGCCGGTGCCGCCCCGGCTCACCAGCGTGCCCATCGACTCGCCGTCGAGCAAGCGCTGCAGGTTGCCGGGCGTGTTCATGTCGAACACGATGATGGGCAGGTTATTCTCTTTGCAAAGCGTGAAGGCCGTCATGTCCATCACGTTCAGATTCTTTTTCAGCACCTCATCGAACGTGATTTCGTTGTAGCGGGTGGCCGTGGGGTCTTTCTCCGGGTCGGCGGTATAGATGCCGTCCACGCGGGTGCCTTTCAGCACCACGTCGGCCTCAATCTCAATGGCCCGCAGCGAGGCGGCCGAGTCGGTCGTGAAATAAGGCGAGCCAATGCCGGCCCCAAAAATCACCACGCGGCCTTTCTCCAGGTGCCGCACGGCGCGCCGGCGGATGTAGGGCTCGCACACCCGCTGGATGGTGAGGCCCGACAGCAGGCGCGTGCTCACTTCCAGCTTCTCCAGGGCGCTTTGCAGGGCCATGGAGTTAATCACCGTAGCGAGCATGCCCATGTAGTCGCCCTGCACGCGGTCGAGGCCAAACGCCTCTGCCTCCACGCCGCGGTAAATGTTGCCCCCGCCAATCACGACGGCCACTTGTACGCCCGTGGCGGCCACGGATTTAATTTCGGAGGCATATTGCATCAGCCGCTCGGCATCGATGCCGTACTGCTGCTGGCCCATTAGCGCTTCGCCGCTGAGCTTGAGAAGGATGCGGTGGTATTTCAAGTCGAAAGGATTGAGTAAGCGGGGATAATTAATCAGTGAGCTATGAAAACTGCACCAGCACCTGGCCTTTTTGCACGTTGTCGCGCAGGCTCACTTTGAGGCTGCCAACGGTGCCATCGGCGGGAGCTTTCAGAATATTTTCCATCTTCATGGCCTCCAGCACTAGCAGTGGGTCGCCTTTTTGCACGGTCTGGCCGGGCTCCACCCGGATATCGACGATGAGGCCGGGCATGGGAGCCTTCAACTCGTTTACTTTCGCGGCGGCGGCGTTGCTCATGCCCAGGCGCTCGAGCAACAGGTCGAACCGGTCTTTGGCGTTTAGCTCAATGCGCTGGCCGTTTATCTTCAGCACAATATTCTTGCTAGCGTAATCCGCCGACACCACCTCCGCATTATACGAACGACCTTCGTGCAGCACGTGAAACCGGCCTTCGCCCAAATCCGCAATATCCCAGGCAAATGCTTGGCCGTTGAGCGTAACAGTATCTACGGCGCGGTAGTCAACTTCCCAGAGTTGCTCGGGGCTGGTGCTGATGTGAAGCATCTGAAGCGGATAGGGTGGGATGGAAGCGGGGGGTTAAAGGTAGCCCAAATCTCAAATTAATTCAGAAATTGAGGCGTTTTTCGCCCGTCCTTGTTGGCATGAAGTATTTGGTCCCAGGCTTCACCAGCCTGCTGTTGTTTATTCATTTACTGGCAGTAGCCCAATCTTCGGGGGCGGGTGCGCGCAAGCCGGCGACCAAAGCATCGGCGAGTAAAAAGACTGTTCCGGCGGTTGCGCCAGCGCCCGCGCCTGCCGGCTTGGTGGTGCCTTCCTGGCTGCCCGCGGAAGCCCCGCTCCAGCCCGCCGCCACCGTCCTGACCGATGTGGTGGACACCAAACTCGATGTGCGCTTCGACTACAAAAAGCAGCAACTGCTGGGCACCGCCGTGCTCACACTGCGCTCCCACTTCTACCCGCAGGCCGAAGTCGCGCTCGATGCTAAAGGCTTCGAGATTCAGAAAGTTGAGCTGGTAGGAGACAAAAAGAATAAGGGCCTCAACTATAACTACAACCGGCGCAAGCTCGTCATTGCCCTGGACCACCCGTATCCGCGCACCACGGCCTACCAAGTGCGCATCGTGTACGTGGCCAAGCCCAACGAGCTGCCCCAGGGTGGCTCGGCGGCCATCACCTCCGACAAGGGCCTGTACTTCATCAACCCGTTGGGCCTGGAAAAGAACAAGCCCCGCCAAATCTGGACCCAGGGCGAGACAGAATCCAATTCCTGCTGGTTTCCTACCATCGACAAGCCCAACCAGCGGATGACCCAGGAAATCAGAATGACGGTGGAAAAACAGTTCAAAACGCTTTCCAACGGTTTGCTGGTCTCTTCCAAAGCCAACGCCGATGGCACCCGCACCGATACCTGGAAGCTAAACGAGCCCCACGCGCCCTACCTGGCCACCATGGTCGTCGGCGACTTTGCCGTCGTGAATGATTCCTGGCACGGCAAGCCCGTCGATTATTATGTGGAGCCCCAGTACGCCGCTACTGCCCGCGCCGTGTTCGGCCACACGCCTCAAATGCTGGATTTCTTCTCCAAAAAGCTGGGCGTTGAGTACCCGTGGGAAAAGTATGCGCAGGTGGCCGTGCGCGACTACGTGAGCGGCGCCATGGAAAACACCACCGCTACCACCCACGGCGCCAGCATTCAGGCCACTCGCCGGGACCTCATCGACGCCAATTACCAAAGTGGCGAATCCACCATCGCCCACGAGCTATTTCATCATTGGTTCGGCGATTACGTTACGAGCGAATCCTGGGCCAACCTGCCCCTAAACGAGTCGTTTGCCGACTATTCTGAATTCCTTTGGGCAGAGTACAAGTTCGGCGCCGATGAAGCTGGCTTGGTGCAGGAAATCAAACTCAATAACTACCTCGAAGAAGCCCAGTCCAAGCGCGAGCCGCTTATTCGCTACCGCTACACCAACCGGGAGGACATGTTCGACCGCCACTCCTATGACAAGGGCGGGCGCGTGCTGCACATGCTGCGCAAGTACCTGGGCGACGACGCCTTTTTTACGTCCCTGAACCATTACCTCGTTCAGAACAAGCAAACGCCCGTCGAAATCTCCAAGCTGCGTACTGCCTTTGAAGAAACGACCGGTGAGGATTTAATGTGGTTTTTTAACCAGTGGTTTCTCCAGCGCGGGCACCCGGAACTGCGCATCACCCACTCGTATACCAACGGCCAGGTGACTCTGCGCGTCCAGCAAGTGCAGGATACCCTGTTTCAGCCCGTCTTCCGCCTGCCCGTCACCGTAGCGGTCTGGACCAATAACAACCAGCCCACCGAACACCGCATCACCGTTACCAAAGCCAATCAGACCTTCACCCTGCCCGCCAGCCAGAAGCCCAACCTGGTGAAATTCGACAACGAAAGCCAACTGCTGGCTCAATTTGACGAGGAGCGCACGCAGGACGAGCTGATATTCCAGTTCTACCATGCGCAGGGCTACCAGCAAAAAGCCGAGGCCATGGAGCTTCTGCATAATAAAACCACGGAGCTAAGCGTGAGCAGCCTACTGCGCAACGCCCTGAACGATAAGTTCTGGGCCGTTCGGCAGGCGGCGCTCAGCCACCTGCGCCGCTATCGGGGCCCTGAGCCGGAAGGCATGCGTAAGGATATCCAGCGCCTGGCCAACGCCGACGCCAATCCGCGCGTCCGGGCCAAGGCCATCAACACCCTCGCCACCCTTCCCGATGGCACCTTTGGCCCCATTTTCAGCGCCGCCATCGGCGACAGTTCAGCCTTGGTCGCCGCCGCCGCCGTTGAGGCATTGGCCAAGAAGCCTGACGTAAACACCAGCCAACAGGTAGCGGCGCTCGACAATACCTCAAGCAGCCCGCTGATGCTGGCCTTGGCAAATTATTATGCCACCAATGGCGGCTTGGACCAATACGCATGGTTCTTGCGCCGCCTGCCTGACGTGGCCGAGAGCGACCTGTACGCTTACTTCCAGTCCTTCGGCACGCTCATGACCCACATCCCCTCCGTAGAGCGCGACAAAGGCTTGAAAGTCTTGGAGGATTATGCCCGAAATGCTCCGCAGTACTACGTTCGCCTGGGGGCCTACCGTGGCTTGGCCCTGCTAGTGCCCACCACTCCTGAATTGAAGGCTAAACTTCAAAACATCCGCGAAAAGGAAATGGATGACCGGCTCAAGGCATTTTATAACCTCATGTAAATGCCCTTAGAAGCACTTTTCTGAAAAAAACCGAACCTTTTTTTGCTTCACCGCTTGCCTGGTGTCAGAAAAGCCTTAATTTTGCGACTCCTTACGAAACACTACTACCTCGGTAGCCGGTAAAACGAAAGGGATTTGCTTCCTGGCAATCGGCCAGCAAGCTCCAAATTGGGGAGGTTCCAGAGCGGCCAAATGGGACAGACTGTAACTCTGTTAGTGTAAACTTTCGAAGGTTCGAATCCTTCTCTCCCCACTTTTTTGAGGCCATCTGCGGGAGTAGCTCAGCTGGTAGAGCGGCAGCCTTCCAAGCTGCAGGTCGCGGGTTCGAACCTCGTCTCCCGCTCATTTTTAGCATAAGCCGTTTTAGCTCAGTGGTAGAGCACTTCCTTGGTAAGGAAGAGGTCATGGGTTCAAATCCCATAAATGGCTCAGATTACATTACAAGTCCTACCGCCCATATTACCGGGCGGCGGGCACGGTTCTCTCAGGTAAGCGACGCACAGTTTTCTATTTCGTAGGGGCTGAGTCTCGCTTTCTTGTTGTAGGGTCGGTTTTATCTTCAAATTCACTTCACCACCTCTTTTTTACTCTTTACAATGGCTAAAGAAAATTTCGACCGGTCCAAGCCGCACGTAAACATCGGTACCATCGGCCACGTCGACCACGGCAAAACGACCCTGACCGCTGCTATCACCATGGTGTTGGCAAACCAGGGCCTGGCCGAAAAGCGTGACTTCTCTTCGATTGACAATGCTCCCGAAGAAAAAGAGCGTGGTATCACCATCAACACCGCTCACGTAGAGTACTCGACCAAAAACCGTCACTACGCCCACGTTGACTGCCCCGGTCACGCTGACTATGTGAAGAACATGGTTACCGGTGCTGCCCAGATGGACGGCGCTATCCTCGTAGTAGCTGCTACCGACGGCCCCATGCCCCAGACCCGTGAGCACATTCTGCTCGCTCGTCAGGTAGGTGTTCCTCAGCTGGTGGTGTTCATGAACAAAGTGGACATGGTGGATGACCCCGAGCTCCTCGAGCTGGTGGAAATGGAAATCCGCGAACTCCTCTCGTTCTACGACTTCGACGGCGACAACATTCCGGTTATCCAGGGCTCGGCCCTCGGCGGCCTGAACGGCGATGCCAACTGGGTTCCCAAAATCAACGATTTGATGGACGCGGTTGACTCGTTCATTCCGATTCCTGCTCGTCTGACCGACCTGCCCTTCCTGATGCCTGTTGAGGACGTGTTCTCGATTACTGGCCGTGGCACCGTAGCCACTGGTCGTATCGAGCGCGGTATCATCAACTCGGGTGAGCAAGTTGATATCTTGGGTATGGGCGCTGCCCCCGGCCTGAAGTCGACGGTAACGGGTGTGGAAATGTTCCGCAAAATCCTGGACCGTGGCGAAGCTGGTGACAACGTAGGTCTGCTCCTCCGTGGTATTGAAAAAGAAGCCATCCGTCGCGGCATGGTTATCTGCAAGCCCGGTTCGGTAACTCCTCACCAGAAGTTCAAGGCTGAGGTTTACGTTCTCTCGAAAGAGGAAGGTGGCCGTCACACTCCGTTCTTCAACAACTACCGTCCGCAGTTCTATCTGCGTACCACCGACGTTACCGGCATCATCACCCTCCCCGAGGGCGTTGAAATGGTAATGCCCGGCGACAACATCACCATCACCGTTGAGCTCATCAACAAGGTGGCGATGGAGAAAGGCCTCCGCTTTGCTATCCGTGAGGGTGGCCGCACGGTAGGCGCTGGTCAGGTAACGGAAGTTCTCGACTAAGCTCCGGCTTATCAGTAAAAAAAAAGCCGCTCTCGTATCCTCGGGAGCGGCTTTTTTACGCTGAAACAGAAGGGCATATTTGTTTTGTCCGCTGTTTCTCTTACCTTTGCACTCCCTTTGGCGAAATGCGCTAAGCGGGAATGCCAATAAACGAGTGTAGTTCAAGGGTAGAATAGAGGTCTCCAAAACCTTTGATGGGAGTTCGAATCTCTCCACTCGTGCAATTTGGGCCCCTTGGCCCGCTCCATGTCGTTTTCAGCGGCAACGCTGTTTTTTTCTCAACCAATGGACAAACTGAGCAATTATTTCCGCACTACCATCGAGGAAATGCGCTACAATGTAACGTGGCCTTCGACGACGGAATTGCAAAAAAGCGCCGGTCTCGTGCTGATTGGTTCGCTCGTGTTTGCCGTAGTGGTAGGCGTTATGGACATTAGCTTTGAGACGGTACTTAAAGCTTTTTATAACTCGTTTCGCTAATCAACAATCAAGATGGGCGAATTGAAATGGTACGTGGTGCGCTCAGTGAGCGGCCAGGAGAAAAAAGCCAAAAACTACCTCGAAACAGAGCTCGGCCGGCATAACCTGACCGAGTTGGTGCCGCAGGTACTGATTCCGGTAGAGAAGGTCTTTGAAATGCGCAACGGCAAGAAGCGCGTGCGCGAACGTAACCTTTACCCCGGCTACATCATCATCCACGCCGACCTCGGCCACGGTGAGGTAGACCACATCATCACCAGCACCCCTGGCGTTATTGGTTTCCTCGGCGATAAAGACAAGAAGGACGCGGCCAACAACAAGCCCGTTCCCCTGCACATCTCCGAAGTAAACCGCATCCTCGGCATCGTGGACGAAGCCGAGCAGCAGACCACCGCTACCCTTGATAAGCCTTATGTAGTAGGCGAACTTGTGAAAGTGGTAGATGGTCCGTTCAACGGTTTCTCCGGCAACGTGGACGAAGTATTCGAAGAGCGCAAGAAGCTCAACGTAGTCGTAAAAATTTTCGGCCGTTCGCAGCCGGTAGAGCTCAGCTATACCCAAGTAGAAAAAGAGGTGTAACCCTCTCTCGATTATACCACGCCGGCTAATTGCTCCGGGTCGGCGGGGCTTCCAACTAGGAGTTTATATGTACTGAGGCAAGCGCGAGTTACGACGCAGGAGCCGCAGCCAACACAATCAAATGGCCAAAGAAATCAGAGGTTATCTGCGTCTGCAGATAAAGGGAGGCGCCGCGAATCCTTCGCCGCCGGTAGGACCTGCACTTGGTAGCAAAGGCTTGAACATCATGGAGTTTTGCAAGCAGTTCAATGCTCGCACCCAAGATAAAGCCGGCCAAGTTTGTCCTGTACTCATCACCATGTACACCGACAAGTCGTTTGACTTCGTGGTGAAGACGGCACCGGCTCCGGTGTTGCTCATGGAAGCTGCCAAGTTGCAGAGCGGTTCGAAAGAGCCGAACCGTAACAAAGTAGGCTCCGTGACGTGGGACCAAGTCCGCACCATCGCCGAAACCAAAATGGCTGACCTGAACGCCTTCAAGGTGGAAGCAGCTATGAAGCAGGTGGCAGGTACGGCCCGCAGCATGGGTATTACCATCAAGGGCGACTCTCCTTTTGCTGAATAATTAAAAGGAAAAACGACAGATGGCAAAAATCAGTAAAAAGCGCAAGGAAGCCCTTGCCAAGCACGACCTCACGGAAGTGCGCAGCCTCCTGGAGGCTGCCAAAGTGGTGAAGGACATTACCTACACTAAATTCGATGCTTCGGTAGATATCGACGTTCGCCTCGGCGTGGACCCCCGCAAAGCGGACCAGATGGTTCGTGGCGTGGCCACCCTGCCCCACGGCACCGGTAAAGTTGTGCGTGTACTGGCTCTGGTTACTCCCGATAAGGAGGCCGAAGCTCTGGCCGCCGGCGCCGACTTCGTAGGTCTGGACGACTATATCGCGAAAATCGAGAAAGGCTGGACCGACATCGACGTCATCATCACCATGCCCGCCGTTATGGCTAAGGTAGGTCGCCTGGGCCGTGTGCTCGGTCCCCGTGGTCTGATGCCGAACCCGAAGTCTGGTACCGTTACGACCGACGTAGCCAAGGCTGTGCAGGAAGTGAAAGCTGGTAAAATCGACTTCAAAGTTGACAAAACCGGCATCATTCACTGCTCAGTGGGTAAAGTATCGTTCGACGAGAAGATGCTGGCCGAAAACGCTCTGGAGGTAATCCAGACGTTGGGTCGCTTGAAGCCTTCTTCTTCGAAAGGTACCTACATCCGCAGCATCACCTTGAGCAGCACGATGTCGCCTGCCGTTCCGGTGGACAGCCAAGTAAACTCCGCTAACTAATTAACCCAACCAAACATGACCAGGGAAGAAAAACAAGCCCTCGTGGATGAGTTGAGCGGAAAATTCCAATCGCACAACTCGTTCTACATTGTCGATGCTTCGGTAATGTCGGTAGCGAAAATCAACGATTTCCGTCGTCTGTGCTTCAACCGCGGTATGGAATACAAGGTGTACAAAAACACCTTCATCCGTAAGGCGCTGGACACCCTCGGCCACGATACTTCGGAGATGGATGCTGCGCTGAAAGGCTCTTCGGGCGTGTTGTTCTCTACGGAGAGCGGCTCGGCTCCCGCAAAGCTGCTGCGTGACTTCTACAAAGCTCAGGCTTATCCCCGTGGTGTTGAGCCCAAGCCCGTGCTGAAAGGCGCTTATGTGGATGCTAGCATCTACATCGGCTCGAACCAGCTCGAAGGTTTGACCACTATCAAAGGCAAGCAGGAACTGCTCGGTGAACTCATCGGCCTGCTGCAATCGCCTGCCAAAAATGTTATCTCTGCTCTTCAGAGCGGTGGCAACAAATTGGCCGGTATCCTCAAAACGCTTTCCGAAAAAGAGGCTGCCTAAGCGGCAATCTTCTTTTTCGACTTCAATAATAAATTTTCAACAACACATTTTTTTAACAATCTACAGAAATGGCAGATTTGAAAGCATTCGCTGAGCAGCTTGTAAACCTGACGGTGAAAGAAGTAAACGAATTGGCAACCATCCTGAAGGACGAGTACGGCATCGAGCCCGCTGCTGCTGCTCCCGTAATGATGGCCGGTGGTGGCGCTGCTGCCGCTGACGAGGCTCCCGAGGAGAAGACGTCGTTCGACGTTATCCTGAAGGCTGCTGGTGGTGCCAAGCTGGCTGTAGTTAAGCTGGTGAAGGACCTGACCGGCCTCGGCTTGAAAGAAGCCAAGGAATTGGTTGACGGTGCTCCCAAGCCCCTGAAAGAAGGCGTAACCAAAGACGAGGCTGAGTCGCTGAAGAAGCAGCTCGAGGAAGCCGGTGCTGAAGTAGAAGTTAAGTAATTTCTGCTCCTGAAGCATCTCCGGACCCGCTTCGAATAAGGATTAGACCTGGCAACTTAGCCAGGTCTTTTCCTGTTTGTGGTGTGTCAAAAGCGCGAGCTTTCTAGTTCGCGCTTCTTTGCGTCAGCTAATGCCACTGTTATTGTGCGCGTTAGGGAGTGCGGGTTCTGCTCCGCATTGCTGGCCAGCCGCCACCCCGGCCTCCTTTTTTACGCTTCTGTGTCCATCTTTTAATCCCCATCGCATTGGCTACACCGAAAGCAAAGACGGCCGCCCTGAAGAAAACGGCCGCCGAGCGAATCAATTTCGCCAAGATTAAGAAGGTTATTGAATATCCGGACTTCCTGGACGTGCAAGTACGCTCGTTCCAGGAATTCTTTCAGTTAGAAACCGCTGCTGAGCGTCGTTCTAACGAAGGATTGTTCAAAGTGTTTGCCGAGAACTTTCCGATTTCGGACTCGCGCGAAAATTTCGTGCTCAACTTTATCGATTATCACGTCGACCCCCCGAAATATTCGGTTGACGAGTGCATCGACCGCGGCTTGACCTACTCGGTTCCCCTGAAGGCCAAGCTCCGGTTGATTTGCAATGATAAGGACAACGAGGACTTCGAGACGATTGAGCAGGAGGTGTTTCTCGGAAACATCCCTTACATGACCGTGAAGGGTTCGTTTGTTATCAACGGCGCCGAGCGCGTTATCGTATCGCAGCTGCACCGCTCGCCGGGCGTATTCTTCGCCCAAAGCAAGCACACGAACGGTACCAAGCTGTATTCGGCCCGTATCATTCCATTCAAAGGTTCGTGGATAGAATTTGCCACGGACGTGAACAACGTGATGTACGCGTACATCGACCGGAAGAAGAAATTCCCGGTGACGACGCTGCTTCGCGCCATCGGCTACGGCACCGACAAAGACATTCTCGACCTGTTCGGTTTGTCGGAGGAAGTGAAGGCTGACAAGAAAAACCTCAAGAAAATCGTGGGCCGCAAGTTGGCTGCCCGGGTGCTGCGCACCTGGACGGAAGACTTCGTGGACGAGGACACCGGCGAAGTAGTATCCATCGACCGCAACGAAGTGTTGCTCGAGCGTGATGCCACCATCGAGGATGCCGATATCGACGTGATTTTGGAGGCCGGCGCCAAGTCGGTAATCTTGCACCGTGAGAACGTGAACATTGCGGACTTCGCAATTATCTACAACACGCTGCAAAAGGACAACTCCAACTCGGAGAAAGAAGCCGTTGAGCAGATTTACCGCCAGCTCCGGAACACGGAGGCGCCGGACGAAGAAACCGCTCGCGACATCATCCAGAAGCTGTTCTTCTCGGACAAGCGCTACGACCTCGGTGAGGTGGGCCGCTACCGGATTAACAAGAAGCTGCAGATTGGCATGGAGCAAGAGTCGCGGGTGCTAACCAACCAGGACATTGTTCTGATTGTAAAGTACCTGATTGGTCTCATCAACTCCAAGGCCATTGTCGATGACATTGACCACTTGAGCAACCGTCGTGTGCGCACGGTAGGGGAGCAGCTCTACGCTCAGTTTGGCGTGGGTCTGGCCCGTATGGCGCGTACCATCAAGGAGCGCATGAACGTGCGCGACAACGAGGACTTCAAGCCGGTTGACCTGATTAATGCCCGTACGCTGTCGAGCGTTATCAACTCGTTCTTCGGTACGAACCAGTTGTCGCAGTTCATGGACCAAACCAACCCGCTGGCCGAGGTGACGCACAAGCGTCGCGTATCGGCTCTTGGGCCAGGAGGTCTGTCGCGTGAGCGCGCTGGTTTCGAAGTACGTGACGTTCACTACACCCACTATGGTCGTCTTTGCACCATCGAAACGCCGGAAGGACCCAACATTGGTCTGATTTCGTCGCTGTGCGTGCACGCTCGAGTGAACGCCATGGGCTTTATTGAAACGCCTTACCGCGACGTGAAAGGCGGCAAGGTGGACATGAGCGAGAACGTGAAATTCCTGACTGCTGAGGAAGAAGATACCCACCACATCGCTCAGGCCAACTCCCTGCTCGATGCCAACGGTAACCTGACGCAGGAATTGGTAAAGGGCCGTTTCGAAGGTGACTTCCCGGTGGTGAACCCTTCGGAGTACTCCTACATGGACGTAGCTCCGAACCAGATTGTATCGGTAGCAGCTTCGCTGATTCCGTTCCTGGAACACGACGACGCTAACCGTGCCCTGATGGGCTCGAACATGCAGCGCCAGGCCGTTCCCCTTCTCCGTCCTGAGGCTCCGATTGTGGGCACGGGTCTGGAAGGCCGCATTGCCAGCGACTCGCGTACCCTAATTATGTCGGAAGGCGAAGGCGTAATCGACTACGTTGACGCTAACAAAATCGTGGTAAAGTACGACCTCACGGAGGACGACATCATGGTAAGCTTCGACGCGGAGCGCATTACCTACGACCTCATCAAGTTCCGTCGTACCAACCAGGACACCTGCCTCAACCTGACGCCGCTCGTGAAGCGCGGTGAGCGGGTGACCAAGGGCCAGGCGCTTTGCGAAGGCTACGGCACCAACCAAGGCGAACTCGCCCTGGGCCGCAACATGCAGGTGGCCTTCATGCCGTGGCAGGGTTACAACTTCGAGGATGCCATCGTCATCTCGGAGCGCGTGGTTCGCGACGACATCTTTACCTCGATTCACATTGAGGAGTTTGAGCTGGAAGTGCGCGAGACCAAGCGCGGCGAAGAAGAGCTGACTTCGGAAATTCCGAACGTGAGCGAAGAAGCTGTTCGCAACCTTGACGATAACGGCATCATCCGCCTCGGTGCGGAGGTGAAGGAAGGCGACATTCTGATTGGTAAAATCACGCCGAAGGGCGAGACGGACCCCACTCCGGAAGAGAAGCTGCTCCGCGCCATCTTCGGCGACAAAGCCGGTGATGTGAAAGATGCCTCGCTTAAGGCGCCGCCCTCCTTGCAAGGTGTGGTTATCGGCACCAAGCTCTTCTCGCGTCCTAAGAAAGACAAAAACCTCCGGGCTAAGTCGAAGAAGGAAGTGGAGGACTTGAAGTCGACCTACGCGCAGGAACTGCGTGGTGTAAAAGCTGTCATGATTGACAAGCTGGTGCAATTGCTGGAAGGCAAAACGTCACAGGGCATCAAGCACCGCTTCGGCGAGGAGATGATTGCCAAGGGCGTGAAGTTCAACCGCAAGAACATCACCGAGGGTATGTTCCCCGAGAAGAACCCTTACAAGGACGAGAGCAACTACGCTGTTCCGGAAGAAGTGAACCTGTTTAAGGACCTGATTCTGGAAGGCTGGACGGCTGATGCCCGTGTGAATGGCCTGGTGCTCGAGCTGGTGCGTAACTACGCCAAGCGCCGCAACACCATCACCGCGAAATTCAAGCGTCAGCGCTTCACCTTAGAAGTGGGCGACGAACTGCCTGCTGGCATCGTGCAGCTTGCCAAAGTTTACATCGCCAAGAAGCGCAAGCTGAAGGTCGGTGATAAAATGGCCGGCCGCCACGGTAACAAGGGTGTGGTAGCCCGCATCGTGCGCGATGAGGACATGCCTTTCCTGCCCGACGGCACGCCAATGGACATCGTGCTGAACCCGCTCGGTGTACCAAGCCGTATGAACATCGGTCAGATTTACGAGACCGTACTTGGTTGGGCTGGTCTGAAAATGGGTCGCACCTATGCTACCCCAATTTTCGACGGTGCTACCGAAGACGAAGTTGCTCGTGAGCTGACCGAGGCTGGCTTGCCCGATTGGGGCCGTGCTTACCTGCACGATGGCTTGACGGGCGACCGTTTCGACCAGCCGGTAACCGTGGGCGTGATTTACATGCTCAAGCTGGGTCACTTGGTTGACGACAAGATGCACGCTCGTTCCATCGGGCCGTACTCGCTCATCACGCAGCAGCCGCTGGGTGGTAAAGCACAGTTCGGTGGCCAGCGCTTCGGCGAGATGGAGGTGTGGGCATTGGAGGCCTTCGGTGCTTCCAACGTTCTCCAGGAAATCCTGACGGTGAAATCGGACGACGTGGTAGGTCGTGCCAAAGCGTACGAAGCCATTGTAAAAGGCGACGTTCTGCCCAAGCCAAATATCCCCGAGTCGTTCAACGTGTTGCTCCACGAACTCCGTGGTCTGGCACTGGAAATTACCCTGGAATAGTTTAGTAGTGATTAATGGTAAACAGTTAGTGGTTAGTTTGAATTTGACCACTGACCGTTCATCATTAATCACTACAACATTGCCGGCAAGCCATACGAGCTGCTACTTGAGCAGCTCATGTAACGAAGGGTGCGAAAACGCTTCGGTGACAGATAAAGGAGAGGTTGTTCCGAGATATGGTCAGGACAGCAATTCACTCTCTGAGTTTCCTAATCGAAGGCCTTCCCACCCGTCCGCTGGCCTGGCAACTAGATTACCAGACCTTCTAAAAGGCTTTTGCGCATCATACCTATCTGGTCCGTACCGGCACTTTTCTAAGAGTCAAACTGTTTGGAACTCTTGCATTCTTCTGGCGAAGGATGAAGCGCCCAACAGCTCAAAGCCAACAGCTAACAGCTTAAAACCAATCAAATGGCTTTCGCAAAAAACAAGAAACTGGTACAGGACTTCTCCAAAGTCACCATTTCCCTGGCCTCGCCCGAAGCAATTCTGGAGCGGAGCACTGGCGAAGTAGTGAAGCCTGAAACCATCAATTACCGCACCTACAAGCCCGAGATGGGTGGCTTGTTCTGTGAGCGGATTTTCGGTCCGGTTAAGGACTGGGAATGCCATTGCGGCAAATACAAGCGCATTCGCTACAAGGGCATCATCTGCGACCGTTGCGGCGTGGAGGTGACCGAGAAGAAAGTGCGTCGTGAGCGCATGGGCCACATCGAACTCGTTGTGCCGGTTGCTCACATCTGGTACTTCAAGTCGCTGCCTAACAAAATCGGCTACCTGCTGGGCCTGCCCACCAAGAAGCTCGACCAGATTATCTATTACGAGCGGTACGTCGTGGTTCAGCCCGGTGCCTTGGCTGAAGAGGGCGTGCAGATTCTCGACTTCCTCACCGAAGACGAGTACCTGGACATCATCGACAAACTCCCCCGGGAGAACCAGATGCTGCCCAATGAGGACCCCAACAAGTTCATCGCCCGCATGGGTGCCGATGCCCTGCATATGCTGCTGGAGCGCATCAACTTGGACGAGTTGAGCTACTCACTGCGTGACTCCGCTGCCCACGAGACTTCGCAGCAGCGTAAGGCTGAGGCGTTGAAGCGTCTGCGCGTAGTGGAAGCCTTCCGTGACGCCGCTACCCGCGTGGAAAACCGCCCCGAGTGGATGGTAATCCGCATGGTGCCGGTGATTCCGCCGGAATTGCGTCCCCTCGTTCCGCTCGACGGTGGCCGTTTCGCCACTTCCGACTTGAACGACCTGTACCGTCGCGTTATCATTCGTAACAACCGCCTCAAGCGCCTGATTGAAATCAAAGCGCCCGAGGTGATTCTGCGGAACGAGAAGCGCATGCTGCAGGAGGCTGTTGACTCCTTGTTCGACAACTCGCGTAAGGTGAACGCCGTGCGTGCCGAAGGCAACCGCGCTCTGAAGTCGCTGTCCGATATGCTGAAAGGCAAGCAGGGCCGTTTCCGTCAGAACCTGCTTGGTAAGCGTGTTGACTACTCCGGTCGTTCGGTAATCGTTGTAGGTCCTGAGCTGAAACTGCACGAGTGCGGTCTGCCCAAGAACATGGCGGCCGAGCTGTTCAAGCCGTTCATCATCCGCAAGCTCATCGAGCGTGGCATTGTGAAGACGGTGAAATCGGCTAAGAAAATCGTGGACCGTAAGGACGCCGTGGTTTGGGACATCCTGGAGAACGTGCTGAAAGGCCACCCGGTGTTGCTCAACCGTGCTCCTACGCTGCACCGCTTGGGTATCCAGGCGTTCCAGCCGCGCCTCATCGAGGGCAAGGCTATCCAGCTGCACCCCCTCGTTTGTACGGCCTTCAACGCTGACTTTGACGGTGACCAGATGGCTGTGCACGTTCCCCTCGGACCGGCCGCTATCCTGGAAGCCTCCATGCTCATGCTGGCCTCGCACAACATCCTAAATCCCGCCAACGGCGCGCCCATCGCGGTACCGTCGCAGGACATGGTTCTGGGTCTGTACTACGTTACCAAAGGCAAGCGCAGCACCGACGACGAGACGATTCAGGGCGAAGGCCGTGTGTTCTACTCGGATGAAGAGGTTGTGATTGCCCTCAATGAAGGCCAGCTCTCGAAGCACGCCTACATTAAGGTGCGGACGCAGATTCGCGACGAGAACGACGACTTGGTTACCAAGGTAGTTGAGACCGTAGCCGGCCGCGTGCTGTTCAACCAGCTCGTGCCTAAGGAAGTTGGTTTCGTAGATGAGCTGCTGACCAAGAAGAAGCTGCAGCAAATCATCTCGACGGTGTTCAAGCGCACGGGCATGGCTCGTACGGCTCAATTCCTCGATGATATCAAGACCCTCGGTTTCCAGTCGGCCTACAAAGGCGGCTTGAGCATGGGTCTGGGTGACATCCAGATTCCGAAAGAGAAAGACGAGCTAGTACTGCAAGCGCAGAACGACGTGAAGGCCGTGACCCAGAACTACCAGATGGGTCTGATTACCGACAACGAGCGTTACAACCAGGTTATCGACATCTGGACGCGTATCAACAACCAAATCACGGAAACGCTGATGGGTCGTTTGGAGCGCGAAAACCAGGGCTTCAACTCCATCTACATGATGATGCACTCGGGAGCCCGTGGCTCGCGCGAGCAGATTCGTCAGCTGGGCGGTATGCGTGGTCTGATGGCCAAGCCGCAGAAGTCGCTGCAGGGTTCTATTGGTGAGATTATCGAAAACCCGATTCTGTCTAACTTCAAAGAAGGCCTGGACGTAATCGAGTACTTCATCTCGACCCACGGTGCCCGGAAAGGTCTGGCTGACACGGCTCTGAAGACGGCTGACGCCGGCTACCTGACCCGTCGTCTGGTAGACGTTTCGCAGGACGTAATCGTGAACGAGCCGGACTGCGGTACCCTGCGTGGCATCGAAACCTTCGCGTTGAAAGACAACGAGGACATCGTTGAGCCACTGTCGGAGCGTATCCTCGGCCGCGTAACGGTTCACGACATCGTGGACCCCATCACGGACGAAGTTATCTTGGCTTCCGGTTCGGAAATCAAGGAAGACACAACCCGTCGCATCGATGCTACCGGCATCGAGTCGGTAGAGATTCGCTCGGTACTGACTTGCGAAAGCAAGCGCGGTATCTGCGCCAAGTGCTACGGCCGTAACCTGGCTTCGGGCCGCATGGTGCAGCGTGGCGAGGCCGTTGGTGTTATCGCCGCTCAGTCGATTGGTGAGCCCGGCACGCAACTGACCCTGCGTACCTTCCACGTAGGTGGTACGGCTTCCAACATTGCGGTGGAAGCCAACATCAAGTCGAAGTTCGCTGGTGTGGTTGAGTTCGAAGACGTACGTACCGTGGCTACCACCACGCCGGAAGGCGTGAAGGGTGCTGTGGTAATGGGTCGCTCGGGCGAGATTCGCATCGTGGAGAAAGGCACTGGCAAAGTATTCACCACCAACCACGTTCCCTACGGCTCTTTCATGCTGGTAGAGGAAGGTCAGGAAGTGGAGAAAGGCCAGGAGCTGAACAACTGGGACCCGTACAACGCCGTTATTTTGGCCGAGTTCGACGGTACCGTTCAGTTCGACGCCATCACCGAAGGCATTACGTATCGTGAGGAATCGGACGAACAGACCGGTCACCGCGAGAAGGTAATCATCGAATCGAAGGCTAAAGACCAGAACCCGTCCATCATTGTGCGCCCCGGCAAAAAGGGCGATGCCGAAGGCCAGAAGGCCTACAGCATCCCCGTAGGTTCGCACTTGAACGTGGAAAACAACGACAAAATCAAGGCGGGTCACATCCTGGCTAAGATTCCTCGCTCCGTTGGCAAAACACGTGACATCACCGGTGGTCTGCCGCGTGTTACCGAACTCTTCGAAGCCCGGAACCCGTCGAACCCCGCCGTGGTATCGGAAATCGACGGCGTAGTAACCTACGGCACCGTGAAACGCGGTAACCGTGAAATCTACGTGGAGTCGAAAGACGGTGTCAAGAAGAAGTACATGGTGCCGCTGTCGAAGCACATTCTGGTGCAGGACAACGACTTTATCCGCGCCGGCATGCCGCTGTCGGATGGCGCCATCACGCCTTCGGACATCCTGAGCATTCAGGGCCCCGGCGCCGTGCAGGAATACCTCGTGAACGAGATTCAGGAAGTATACCGCTTGCAGGGTGTGAAAATCAACGATAAGCACATCGAGGTGGTAGTTCGCCAGATGATGCAGAAAGTTGTGATTCTGGATGCCGGTGACACTTCGTTCCTCGAAAACCAGGTGATTGATAAAATCATCTTCATGGCCGAGAACGACATGATTATCGACATGAAAGTCGTGACCGAAGCCGGTGATTCGACGAACATGAAGCCCGGTCAGATTGTGAACGCCCGCAAGCTTCGCGACGAGAACAGCAGCCTGAAGCGCCGTGACCTTGCCCTGGTGCAGGTGCGCGATGCCCAACCTGCCGTTTCGCGTCCGACCCTGCAAGGCATCACGCAGGCTTCGTTGGGTACGGCCTCGTTCATCTCGGCCGCATCCTTCCAGGAGACGACCAAGGTGCTGAGTGAAGCCGCCATCCGTGGCAAGGCCGACCAGCTCCTGGGCTTAAAGGAGAACGTAATCGTTGGTCACCTCATCCCGGCCGGTACTGGCTTGCGCGAGTACACGCGTCAGGTAGTAGGCTCGAAAGAGGAAATGGAGGCTGCTCAACTAGCCGCCAAGGCCGCCGAGGAGGTTGTACCTGCCAAGCGGCCCAGCCGCGCTGGCAAGCGTGAAGTATCGGCTGAGTAATCTGCCGTAGGTTTGTAATGGAAAAGCCGACTGGGGTATCCCGGTCGGCTTTTTCTATTTTACTTTACGCCAGACCTCTTTACATACTGCTACCCAAATTTTAAAATTGATGCCTTGGATTTTCTGGATTGTAATTGGATTACTGTTTATAGTAGCACTAATAATGGTGTTAAACAGAAAGTCATCTTCTACAAGGAAAAGAGGTGCATTAGTAGCATTGATATTGGCTATCGCAGGTCCACCAATAATTGGTGATGCAATGGGATGGTTTATCCTGCTTATTCCAGTTCCAATGCTGATTGGGATTTATACGTTGATTTTCTTCCCAAAAACTAGACCTAGCGAGTAATGACATCACTGTTCGCTCTTTCATAACAACTTAGAATCATGCAGCCAAACGACCAAAACCCGGACCCCAACGCCATCAACATTGAGCTTTCCGAAGCCATGGCTGAGGGCGAATACGCCAACCTCGCCATGATTGCACATAGCAACAGCGAGTTCGTAATTGACTTCATCCGCATGATGCCCGGCTTGCCTAAGGCTAAGGTGAAGGCGCGCATTGTCGTTACACCGGAGCATGCCAAGAGGCTTTTACAGGCCCTAACAGAAAACATCGAGCGTTTTGAAGCGGCCTTTGGCGCTATTAAAATGCAGAATGAAGCCCCGAGTTATCCGATGAACTTTGGAGGCGCAGTAGGGGAGGCGTAAGCTTAACCAGAAACACTAGCTATGAAAGCGTCTCCATTTTCTAGTGGAGGCGCTTTTCTTTTTAGATAATATCAAGGTGCCCAAAAATTAACATCCTCACTCTGTTTGCTATTGCGGCGAAATAATCTTACCTTTGCAAGCCAAATTTTAGGGGCAAACGGCTCCAAACAAACCATTCGCTAAATGCCAACCATCAATCAGTTAGTACGGAAAGGCCGTGAGGCTTTGACTACCAAGTCGAAGTCGCCCGCCCTTGATTCGTGCCCGCAGCGTCGGGGCGTGTGCACCCGTGTGTACACCACCACGCCTAAGAAGCCGAACTCGGCTATGCGCAAAGTGGCCCGTGTGCGCCTTACCAACGGTAAGGAAGTAAACGCATACATCCCCGGTGAAGGCCACAACCTCCAGGAACACAGCATCGTGCTGATTCGTGGTGGCCGGGTTAAAGACTTGCCAGGTGTTCGCTACCACATCATCCGTGGCGCCCTGGACACCGCCGGTGTAAGCGGCCGGACCCAGCGTCGTTCTAAGTATGGTGCTAAGCGTCCGAAGCCCGGTCAACCCGCAGCAGCAGCTGGCAAGGGTGGCAAAGGCGCACCAGCTAAAAAGAAATAAATCAGCTAGTAGTGAGTAGTCAGTGATGCGTGGCACCAGAAATGGAGCCGCGCATCCTTGATACTGACTACTCAACATCAACTACCTATCATGAGAAAGTCTAAACCAAAGAAGCGCATCTTGCTGCCGGACCCTAAATACAAGGAGACGCTGGTAACCCGCTTTGTGAACTATATGATGTACGACGGGAAGAAAAACCTGGCGTACACCATCTTCTATGACGCTTGCGACCTCGTGGAGCAGCGCACCAAGGAGAGCGGCCTCGAAATGTGGCGCAAAGCGTTGAATAACGTGATGCCCACCGTGGAAGTAAAGAGCCGCCGCGTAGGTGGTGCTACCTTCCAAGTTCCGATTGAAGTGCGTGCTGACCGCCGCATTTCGGTAGGTGCTAAATGGATGATTCAGTATGCTCGTCGTCGTGGTGAGAAGACCATGAAGGACAAGCTGGCCGGCGAAATCATCGCTGCCGCCAAAGGCGAAGGTGCTGCCGTTAAGAAGAAAGACGACACCCACCGCATGGCAGAGGCTAACAAGGCCTTCTCGCACTTCCGTTTCTAAACTGGTTAATTGTTATTTGGGGTCTTAGGGACTTGGACTTATTTGACGGATTGTTCTGTTAAACGACCAAGAACCTGAGACCCCAAATTTCTAAGCCTTCAACATAATCATGGCCGTTAACAAAGACCTACAATACCTCCGGAACATCGGGATTATGGCGCACATCGACGCCGGTAAGACCACGACTTCGGAGCGTATTCTGTACTACACGGGTAAAACCCACAAAATCGGGGAAGTGCACGATGGTGCCGCCACGATGGACTGGATGGAGCAGGAGCAGGAGCGCGGCATCACGATTACCTCGGCTGCCACTACTACCTTCTGGAACTACCCCACCGACGTAAAAGGTGACCCTACGTCGGAAACCAAGCAATATAAAATCAACCTGATTGACACCCCTGGCCACGTGGACTTCACGGTGGAAGTGGAACGTTCGCTGCGCGTACTGGACGGTGCCGTGGCCCTGTTCTGCGCCGTGTCGGGTGTTGAGCCGCAGTCGGAGACGGTATGGCGTCAGGCTGACAAATACAAAGTGCCCCGCATTTGCTTCGTCAACAAGATGGACCGTGCCGGCGCTGACTTCTTCAAGGCGGTTGCCGAAATCAAAGACAAATTGGGTGCTAACCCAGTGCCGTTGCAGATTCCGATTGGTGCTGAAGACACCTTCAAAGGTGCTGTGGACTTGCTAACCGGCAAAGCCATTGTATGGGATGATGCTACCGAAGGCAAGTCGTACAGCGAAATCCCCGTTCCCGAGGATTTGGTGGAGACCGTAGCCGAGTGGCGTCAGAAGCTCGTTGAGAGTGTTGCTGAGTATGATGACGCGTTGCTGGAGAAGTTCTTCGAAAACCCCGATTCCATTACTCGCGAAGAAATGATGGTCGTTATCCGCCAAGCGGTAATCGACATGAAATTCTCGCCCGTATTGTGCGGCTCGGCCTTCAAAAACAAGGGTGTGCAGACGATGCTGGACGCCGTTATGGCGTACCTTCCGTCGCCGCTCGATATGCCCGCTATCATCGGTACCCATCCCGAGAGCGGCGTTGAGATTGAGCGTCACCCCGACAACTCGGAGCCTTTCACCGCTCTGGCTTTCAAAATTGCTACCGACCCATTCGTAGGCCGTCTGTGCTTCTTCCGCTGCTACAGCGGTGTGTTGGATGCTGGTTCGTATGTGCTCAACAACCGCACCGGCAAGAAGGAGCGTATCTCGCGCCTCATGCAGATGCACTCCAACAAGCAGAACCCGATTGACAAAATCCAAGCGGGTGACATTGCAGCAGGTGTTGGTTTCAAAGACATCAAAACCGGCGATACGCTAACCGACGAGAAGAACCCCATCGTTCTCGAGTCGATGAGCTTCCCCGAGCCCGTAATCGGTTACGCCATCGAGCCAAAAACCCAGGCTGACGTTGACAAAATGGGCATGGCCATTGCCAAGCTCATCGAGGAAGATCCTACCCTGAAGGTAAACACCGACCCAGAGACCGGCCAGACCGTGTTGCGTGGTATGGGCGAGCTGCACTTGGAAATCATCATCGACCGCATGCGTCGTGAATTCAAAGTGGAAATCAACCAGGGTGCCCCGATGGTAGCCTACAAGGAGATTCTGACTAAGAAGGTAGAGCACCGCGAAACCTACAAGAAGCAGACCGGTGGCCGCGGTAAATTCGGCGACATCGTGTTTGAACTCGGCCCGAAAGAGACCGAGCCCGAAAAGCCTGGCTTCGAGTTTGACAACGCCATTGTTGGCGGTGTTATTCCCCGCGAATTCATCCAGCCGATTCAGAAAGGTTTCGAAGAAGCTATGCGTCAGGGTCCGTTGGCCGGCTTCCCGGTTGAGGGCATGAAAGTGCGCCTGTTCCACGGCTCTTACCACGACGTTGACTCGGACGCGCTGTCGTTCGAACTTGCTGCCCGCGGTGGTTTCCGCGAAGCTGCGCGTCAGGCTGGTCCGAAATTGCTCGAGCCCATCATGGCTGTTGAAGTGGTTTGCCCCGACGAATACACGGGTCCCGTAACCGGTGACTTGAACCGTCGTCGTGGTCTGATGAAAGGCATGGACACGAAAGGTGGTGCCCAGGTTATCAAGGCCGACGTTCCGCTGTCGGAGCTGTTCGGTTACGTAACTGCCCTGCGTACGATTTCGTCGGGTCGCGCTTCGGCTTCGCTCACGTTCTCGCACTACGAGCAAGTGCCCAGCAACTTGGCCGAAGGCATCATTGCTAAAGTAAAAGGAAGTAAATAACACCGGTCACTAACTTGGTCAATCGGACCAAAACCCTCAATGAACCAGAAAATCCGCATTAAGCTGAAGTCCTACGACCACAACCTCGTAGACAAATCGGCCGAGAAAATCGTGAAAGCAGTGAAGGCCACCGGTGCCATCGTGAGCGGTCCGATTCCTTTGCCGACCCAAAAAGAGAAGTTCACCGTGCTGCGCTCGCCCCACGTGAACAAGAAGAGCCGGGAGCAGTTCCAGCTTTGCACCTACAAGCGCCTCGTGGACATCTTCTCGACTTCGTCGAAGACCGTAGATGCCCTGATGAAGCTGGAATTGCCCAGCGGCGTTGACGTAGAAATCAAAGTCTGAGGATTCGATTTCAGTCTTAATTGAGATAAGCCCCACTGTGATTCGTCGCGGTGGGGCTTTTTCTTTGGAACTTGCGGCAGCACTACAATCCCTACATGCAATCTGTTTTCACTCTTGCTCGCTTGCACCGGGCAGCTATGTTCTTCTGCGTTTGCATTATCGTTGGCATTTTCATTGCCCACTGGTTTCGTGTCTTGCCCAGTATCGGGATGGCAGGCATTGCCCTTACCGGTTTAATATATGCTGGGGTATACCGCCGAATCGCTAATTGGAACGAATGGCCGGTATTCGGAAGCCTGTTCTTAGTGTTCATGTTACACCTAGTTCAGGGATTGAATACTGATGCTGCCAATTACTATGAGTACGGGAAAGACATTGTGCTGCAGTTGCCTTTCTTGGCTTTGGTGGTAGGGTTTTGGTTGTTGCCGGCACTGCCCGCACGGTACCTGCGGGCGCTTTGGCTTATCCTAATAGCGATAACACTAATAGCAGCCCTTGGGGCTACAGTCAATTATCTAATGAATGTTGGCGAAATAAACGAGATGTATCTGCACTCGAAGGTGATGCCAACCGAGCCGGACCATATCCGCTTCAGCTTGATTATTACATTGGCAATAGCAGCGGGAGTTCTTCTATTGGTACACAAGGCCATTCATTCCCATTGGCGCCCTTGGCTAATCGGAGGCCTGATGTTTCTCGCTCTCTTTCTCCATTTGTTGGCAGTACGAAGCGGGGAAATGACATTTTACGTTCTAGGAGCACTAGCTGTGGTGCGTCTTATAAGTCGGGCCAAGCAGTGGAAACAAGCAGCGACGCTAGCGGCAGTGCTCCTGCTGCTGCCCGCAGTTAGCTTTATCGCTTTACCGACTTTCCGCAATAAGATATTTAATACACAGGATGATGTAAGCAGTGTTAACCGCAGCTCGGTTGGGAAGACATATTCCATTTCCTCGCGTGTATACTCTTACAAAGTGGCCTTAGCGGTTTGGAACGAGAATATGTTAATTGGAGTCGGGAAACCAGACCTCAAAACGGAGATGGCAAAGCGCTACGCCATTTTATATCCTGAGCTAACTCCTGAGTATTATATACAGCCCCACAACCAATACTTATACAATCTAGCTGCCTACGGTTTACTGGGGCTATTAGTATTCTGTGTGGGCATCTTCTACCCGGCGTGGTGGGCCCGCCGGAAATATGCTCCTTTGTTGTTGGCGCAATACATTAGCATTGCTCTCTCGTTCTTGGTCGAATACACCTTGGAAACGCAGGTTGGGTTAGCGTATGTAGTGTTCTTCTTGTTTCTGGCCTTGCAGGGCTCTCTGCCCGCTACGGAAAATGACACCCAATGGCGACCTGCTTAAACTGTTGCAGATTGAGCCATAAAGTCAGCTAACAGCCTCATCTAGAAAATATTTCTACCTGTGGTTGTGATTACCGAGGCTTTTTTTCTATCTTTGCACTCCCTTAGCGAAAACGGCACTCGGCCGTTTTCTTTTTGTGTCATTTAATCATTAATAGAATGCCTGGCATCATCGGTAAGAAAATCGGTATGACAAGCCTCTTCACTCCGGATGGGAAAAACATTCCCTGCACGCTCATCGAAGCGGGTCCGTGCGTAGTGACGCAGGTTAAGACTATCGCGAATGACGGCTACACCGCCATTCAAATTGGGTACGGCGAGAAAAAAGCCAAGAACACGACCAAAGCATTGGTTGGTCACTTCGCTAAAGCTGGTACTACCCCCAAGAAAAAATTGGTTGAATTCCGCCTCGACGCCGAATCGACCTATGCCGCCGGCGCCACCATCGATGCTACTCTTTTCGAAGAGGGCGAGTTTGTGGACGTGGTGGGTACTTCCAAAGGCAAGGGTTTCCAGGGCGTTGTAAAGCGTTACAACTTCCAGGGTGTTGGTGGCCAGACCCACGGTCAGCACAACCGCCTGCGTCACCCCGGTTCTATCGGTGCTTGCTCCTGGCCTTCGCGCGTATTCAAAGGAATGCGTATGGGTGGCCGGATGGGCAATGACCGCGTGAAAGTGCAGAACCTAAAGGTGATGCGCGTAGTAGGCGACAAGAACCTGATTCTGGTGAGCGGCTCGATTCCCGGCGCGAAGAATTCTTACGTGGTAATCGAGAAATAGACTAGTACGATGGAACTCGCAGTATATAACCTCAAAGGCGAAGACACCGGCCGCAAAGTGACCCTGTCTGACGCCATCTTCGGTCTCGAAGTAAACGAGCACGTGATGTACCTGGACGTGAAACAGTACTTGGCCAACCAGCGCCAGGGCACGCACAAGTCCAAGCAGCGCAACGAGGTGCACGGCACCACGAAGAAGCTCAAGAAACAAAAAGGTACGGGCGGTGCCCGCGCCGGCAGCATGAAGTCGGGTGTGTTCGTAGGTGGTGGCCGGATGTTCGGTCCTCAGCCCCGCGACTACAGCTTCAAGCTGAACAAGAAGACCAAGCGCGTAGCTCGTCTCTCAGCTCTTTCGAGCCTGGCGAAGGATGGCAAAATCTCCCTCGTGGAGAACATCGCCATGGATGCTCCCCGCACCAAGGACTTCGTCGCCATCTTGGACGGCCTCAAGCTGAACAATGGCAAAAAGACCATGCTTGTTACCGGTGAGGTAAACAAGAACGTTGTTCTCAGCGCCCGCAACCTGCAGAAAGTGAAAGTGTCGACGCCAATCGGCCTCAACACCCACGACCTGCTAAACACGGACACGCTGCTGATTTCGGAAGACGGCATGGCTTCATTGGTTGAACTCTATAGCACCGCCGAATAATGAGCACGCTGAAACGCCCCATCGTGACCGAAAAGGCCACCGGCCTCAACGAAAAAGGTCGCTACACTTTTGAAGTGGAGCGCACGGCCAACAAAGTGCAAATCAAGAAGGACATCGAAACGCTGTACGGCGTGACTGTGACCGAGATTAACACGATGCGCACCATTGGCAAAATGAAGTCGAAAGGTACCAAAGGCGGTCAAGTGACCGGCCGTCGGGCCCATGGCAAAAAAGCAATCGTTACCGTGAAAGAAGGCGATGTAATCGACTTCTACGGCAACCTCTAGGCCGCCAGCTTCGCCTCCTAATTTTTCCGCCGCAAAAGCACAACTAGCTAGTAATGGCACTTAAAAAACTCAGACCAACCAGCCCAGGGCAACGTTTCCGCGTTGCGCCGGCGTTCGACGAGATTACCACGTCGACCCCGGAGAAGTCGCTGATGACTTCCCTCCCCAAATCGGGTGGCCGGAACTCTTCCGGTAAAATGTCCAACCGCTACATCGGCGGTGGTCATAAAACCCAGTACCGTATCGTGGACTTCAAGCGCGACAAAGCCGGTGTTCCGGCTACCGTGAAGACCATCGAGTACGACCCCAACCGTACCGCCCGCATCGCTCTGCTCAGCTACGCTGACGGCGAGAAGCGCTACATCATCGCGCCCGCCGGCATGACGGTAGGTACGACGGTCGTATCGGGCACGGGCGTAGCTCCCGAAGTTGGCAATACCTTGCCGCTCCGTGAGATTCCCCTCGGTACCATCCTCCACAACATTGAGCTGCAGCCCGGCCAGGGTGCGGCCATGGCCCGTTCGGCCGGCACGTACGCCCAGCTGGTGGCTCGCGAAGAGCGTTACGCAACCTTGAAATTGCCTTCCGGCGAAATGCGCATGGTCCTCGTGACTTGCATGGCCACGGTTGGTACCGTTTCTAACGGCGACCACATGAACACCCGGATGGGTAAGGCAGGCCGTAACCGGTGGGCTGGTCGTCGTCCCCGCGTTCGTGGTGTAGCCATGAACCCTGTCGACCACCCCATGGGTGGTGGTGAAGGCAAATCGTCGGGTGGTCACCCACGTAGCCGCAATGGTATTTTGGCTAAGGGCCAGAAGACCCGCAACAAGAACAAGTATTCGGAGAACCTGATTGTGAGCCGTAAAGGCAAGAAGTAATATATGGCACGTTCACTCAAAAAAGGGCCGTACATTGACTTCCGGCTGGAAAAGAAAGTCACGGCACTCGAAACGGCTGGTAAAAAGTCGGTGGTGAAGACCTGGTCGCGCCGCTCGATGATTTCCCCGGATTTCGTTGGCCACACGTTCGCTGTTCACAACGGCAATAAGTTCATCCCGGTGTATGTGACCGAGAACATGGTAGGGCACAAGTTGGGCGAATTTGCCCCGACGCGCAACTTCCGTGGTCACGTCGCCAAAAAAGATAAAGGCAAGCGCTAAGATGGAAGCAGTAGCAAAACTCCGCAATGTGCCGACCTCGCCTCGCAAGATGCGTTTGGTGGCCGACCTCGTGCGCGGCAAGAAAGTGACCCAGGCCCTCGGCCTGTTGCGCTTCGAAGCCAACATCGGCGCCGAGAAGATTGAGAAACTGCTCCTTTCGGCTTTGGCCAACTGGCAGCAGCACAACGAAGAAGAGCGGATTGAGGACGCAAACCTCTACATCAGCGAAATCTTCGTGGACGAAGGACGCCAGCTGAAGCGCCTGCGCCCCGCCCCCCAGGGCCGTGGCCACCGCATCCGCAAGCGTAGCAACCACGTGACGCTGAAAATCGACACGAAAGTGGAGAAGCTCGGCAAGAAAACCACCGAGCACGCTAAGCAAGTTGGTACTACCGATAACCCTAAGGCCGACGCCAAATCCTAATTCAATATGGGACAGAAAGTAAATCCGGTTGGCTTCCGCTTGGGAGTAATCAAAGGCTGGGACTCCAACTGGTACGGCGGCAAGGACTTCGCCGAGAAATTGGTGGAGGACGAGAAAATCCGCAAGTACATCAACGCTCGCATTCAGAAAGGCGGCATCAGCCGCATTGTGATTGAGCGCACCCTGAAGCGCATCACCATCACCATCAACACGGCTCGTCCGGGTGTGGTAATTGGTAAAGGCGGCCAGGAAGTGGACAAGATTAAGGACGAGCTGAAGCAAATCACCAGCAAAGACGTTCAAATCAACATCTTCGAAATCAAGCGTCCGGAGTTGGATGCCAAGCTGGTAGGCGAGAGCATCGCCCAGCAGTTGGCTGCTCGTATCTCCTTCCGTCGCGCCATGAAAATGTCTATCCAAGCCGCCATGCGGGTTGGCGCTGAAGGCATCAAGATTCAGTGCGGTGGCCGTCTCGGCGGTGCTGAAATTGCCCGTTCGGAGCAGTACAAAGAAGGTCGTACGCCGCTGCACACGCTGCGCGCTGACATCGACTACGCTTTGTCAGAAGCTCAAACCGTATATGGCAAAATCGGCATCAAGGTGTGGGTAATGCGTGGTGAGGTGTTCGGCAAGCCCGACCTATCGCCCAACCAGCAGCTCACCAACCCCGGTGGCGACGCCGGTGGACGTCGTGACGATCGTGGCCCTCGTGGCGAGCGTCGTGACGGTGACCGTGGTCCTCGTCGTGACGGCGACCGTGGTGGCCGTGGTGGTGCAGACCGTGGCGGTAACGCCGGCGGTGGTGCTCCCCGCGGCGACAACGCCGGTCCTCGTCGCAATGGTCCCGCCGCTGGTGGTGGAGCCGGTGGTGCTGCTCGCGGCCCGCGTCGCTAGAACAAGTCAAAGGAATTTCACTTCGTTTGCCATAGGGTGAACGAAGTGAAATGTTCGACTGTTCGCCCCTTTCTTACAGAACACTCTCTTTTATTAAAATCAAATGTTACAACCGAAAAGGACCAAGTATCGCAAGATGCAAAAGGGTCGCGTAACAGGCCTCGCCTACCGCGGCAGCTCCATAGACTTCGGTTCGTTCGCCATCAAGTCGCTTGAGGTTTCTTGGATTACGGCTCGCCAGATTGAGGCAGCTCGTATCGCCATGACCCGCGCCATGAAACGCGAAGGGCAAGTATGGATTCGCATTTTCCCCGACAAGCCAATTACCAAGAAGCCTGCTGAAGTGCGGATGGGTAAGGGCAAAGGCTCTCCCGAGTATTGGGTGGCCTGCGTAAAGCCGGGTCAAATCATGTTCGAGTCGGACGGTGTTTCGCTGGAAGTAGCCAAGGAGTCGCTGCGTCTGGCGGCTCAGAAGCTGCCCGTACGGACTTCATTCGTGGTTCGCCGCGACTATACCGACGCTGCTTAAGTCATGAAGAACAAGACCGACCTCAAAGGCCTTTCCGCCGAAGCGCTGAAAGAGCAACTCACCGCCGAGAAGGCCCAGGGCCAGCAACTGCGTTTCGCGCACGCGATTTCGCCCCTGGAGAACCCTGCCCGTCTCAAGGCCAACCGTAAAAACGTCGCCCGCTTGCTCACCGAGCAGACTCGTCGGAATAACGAGCAGGCCACTAACCCCGCTCAATAACCGATGGCAACCGACGTAACAACCCAAGACCAAGCCGTAGCTGAAGACTCGCGCAACATGCGCAAGGAAATCACCGGCACGGTAACGAGCTCGAAGATGGACAAGTCCATCACCGTGGCTGTGGTGCAGAAACAAAAGCACCCCATGTACGGCAAGTTCGTGACCAAAACCACGAAATTCCACGCCCACGACGAGAACAACGAGTGTGGCGAAGGTGATACGGTGCGCATCATGAGCACCCGTCCCCTGAGCAAAACCAAGCGGTGGCGCCTGGTGGAAATTATTGAACGCGCTAAATAATCTAATTCGATGATACAGCAAGAATCCCGCCTGACGGTGGCCGATAACAGCGGCGCTAAGGAAGTCCTCTGCATCCGCGTTTTGGGTGGCACGGGCAAGAAATACGCCAGCGTTGGCGACAAGATTGTGGTAGCTATTAAGTCGGCTATCCCTTCCGGCAACGCCAAGAAAGGCACCGTGAGCAAAGCCGTAGTAGTTCGTGTGAAGAAAGAAGTACGCCGCAAAGACGGGTCGTACATTCGCTTCGACGACAACGCTGCTGTGTTGCTCAACAACAACGACGAGCCCCGCGGCACGCGCATCTTTGGCCCAGTGGCCCGGGAGCTGCGTGAGCGTCAGTTCATGAAAATTGTATCGCTGGCCCCCGAAGTACTGTAAGCTATGGCTATCAAAAAAGCAGCCCCCGTACAACTGCACGTGAAGTCGGGCGACACCGTAAAGGTGATTGCTGGCGACGAGCGCGGCAAGACCGGCGTTATCAAGTCGGTAAACCGGGTGACCCAGCGCGTAACCGTTGAAGGTCTGAACCTGGTGACGAAACACAACAAGCCGAGCGCCAAATCGCCCCAGGGCGGCATCACCAAGATGGAGGCGCCCATGCACGTGAGCAATGTGCAGGCTATCAACCCCACCACCGGTGAGCGTGTGCGCAAAGGCGCCGCAGCCGCAGCAGCTTCGGCTGCTGCTCCTGCAAAAGCCAAGCGTGCCACTGCCAAAACGGCTTAATCCGCCCCCTGCATCATGGCCCGTCTCAAAGACATTTATAACAAAGACGTAGTACCGGCGCTCCAGGAGAAATTCCAGTTCAAGAGCATCATGCAGGTACCACGCATCACCAAAATCTGCATTAACCGCGGTATTGGTGCTGCTGTCGCCGATAAGAAATTGGTCGATAACGGTGTGGAAGAGCTCACGACCATTACCGGTCAGAAAGCCGTTCCAACCATTGCCAAGCGTTCGGTGTCGAACTTTAAGCTCCGGGAAGGTATGCCCATCGGTGCTAAAGTGACGTTGCGCGGCGAGCGCATGTACGAGTTCATGGACCGTCTTCTGACGGTGGCCCTGCCCCGCGTACGTGACTTCAAAGGCATCAACGACAAAGGGTTCGATGGTCGTGGCAACTACACGCTTGGCGTGAAGGAGCAAATCATCTTCCCCGAAATCTCGATTGACAAAATCAAAGGCATCTCGGGCATGGACATCACGTTCGTGACCACTGCCGAGAACGATGAGCAGAGCTACGAGCTGCTAAAAGCTTTCGGTATGCCTTTCGCAAACGCTAACAAATAATCTCCCTGACTCATGGCTAAAGAATCCATCAAAGCACGGGAGCGCAAGCGCATTGCCACCGTGGCCCGCTACGCTGAGAAGCGCAAGGCTCTGAAAGCTGCCGGCGACTACGAAGGTCTCGACAAGCTGCCCAAAAACGCTTCGCCCGTGCGCTTGCATAACCGCGACATGATTGACGGCCGCCCCCGCGGCTACATGCGCAAGTTTGGCATCAGCCGCGTGCGTTTCCGCGAAATGGCTCTGGCCGGGAAGATTCCTGGTGTGACCAAGTCGAGCTGGTAGTACAGTCTGGCTTTCGCCGAATTGAAAAGCCCCCAAGTTATTGGGGGCTTTTTTTATGAAAGGTGACACAGTGCACCCCACTTAATGCCGTTTATTGCTAGGAGTGAAGAGCAAAAGACACAAAGATTCAATGACATTTATGCAGTCCACTTGCATAAGTGTCACGTTTTCCGTTACCTTTGCACTCCGAAAACTTGGGGAAGGCCTCAAACCATTTGGCAGGTTGCCAAAAGAAACCATTGGCTGCACCGTCGCCGGGCAAGCCAAGTAGTCTTAACCGAAATTTCGTTGGTCCCGTTGGGCACCCGGCGAAATTTTCTTATCTTTGCGCTCCGAAAAAAGCGGACGCATTTAATACTCAATGAATACTGACCCCATTGCCGACTACCTGACCCGGGTACGCAACGCCATCAAGGCGAACCACCGGGTGGTAGAAATCCCGGCCAGCAACATCAAAAAGGAAATCACGAAGGTGCTCTACCACAAGGGCTACATTCAGTCGTACCGTTTTGATGATTCATCGGTTCAGGGCACCATCAAAATTGCCCTGAAGTACAACCCGACCACCAAGGCTCCCGCCATCACCAAGCTGCAGCGCGTTTCGACGCCCGGCTTGCGTCAGTACGTGGCTGCCGACAACCTGCCCCGCGTCCTCAGCGGCCTAGGTGTCGCCATCATCTCGACCTCGAAAGGCGTGATGACGGAGAAAGAGTGCAAAACCGAGAACGTGGGCGGCGAGGTGCTGTGCTACGTGTACTAATCCGGAACCGCTTTAGCTAACTCAATTATGTCACGTATTGGTAAACTGCCGATTTCCGTCCCCGCCGGGGTCGCTATCTCGGTTGAGAAAGACAACGTGGTAACGGTGAAAGGTCCTAAGGGCACGCTAACCACGCAAGTGGACCGCGACATCAACGTTGCCATTGAAGACGGTACCCTCACGGTATCCCGTCCCACGGAGCAGAAGCGTCACAAGGCCATGCACGGCCTGTACCGCTCGCTCATCAACAACATGGTAGAAGGCGTGAGCAACGGCTTCACCAAGCAGTTGGAGCTGGTAGGCGTAGGCTATAAAGCCTCCTTGGCCGGCACCACGCTGGAATTAGCTTTGGGTTACTCGCACAACGTGTTCATCGCGTTACCGAAAGAAGTAACTGCAACGGCTGTTACCGAAAAAGGTAAAAACCCGATTGTTACGCTCACCAGCATCGACAATCAACTGTTGGGCCAGGTGGCCGCTAAAATTCGTTCATTGCGTAAAGTCGAGCCTTACAAAGGCAAAGGTGTACGCTTCGTGGGCGAAATCATCCGTCGCAAAGCTGGTAAAACGGCCTCTAAATAAGTTCGCATCATGGCATTTGATAAGGCACAACGCCGCAAGCGGATTCAGCGCATCATCCGTACCAAGGTGGCTGGCACGTCCGAGCGGCCGCGGCTCTCGGTGTTCCGTAGCAACACGGGCATCTACGCTCAGATTATCGACGACACTACCGGCCGTACGCTGGCAGCTGCTACGTCGAAAAAAGTAACCGCCGAGGGTGGCAACGGTGTGGCTTTGGCCGCCGCCGTAGGTCGGCAGATTGCCGCCGTCGCCCAGGAGAAAGGCATCACGAAAGTGGTGTTTGACCGCTCCGGTTACCTCTACCACGGTCGCGTAAAATCATTGGCTGAAGGAGCCCGCGAAGGCGGCCTCAATTTCTAAACTATCATGGCGCAAGAACGCGACAACAATCGTCCTGGCGGAGACCGTCAGCGCAGCAACGACCGCGACCGGAACAAGGACAACTCCCGCATGGGTGCTGACTCCGACTTCAAAGAAAAAGTAGTAGCCATCAACCGCGTAGCGAAGGTGGTGAAGGGTGGTCGCCGCTTTAGCTTCTCTGCCATCGTGGTAGTAGGCGACGGCAATGGCAACGTGGGCTACGGCCTAGGCAAAGCCAACGAAGTAACCGACGCCATTGCTAAAGGCATTGACGACGCTAAGAAGAACGTAGTGAAAGTACCGATGTACAAGCACACGGTTCCTCACCTCATGGAAGGCCGCTACGGTGGTGGTTTCGTGCTCATCCAACCGGCAGCGGCTGGTACGGGTGTAATCGCAGGTGGTGCTATGCGCGCCGTGTTCGAGAGCGCCGGTATCAAGGATGTGTTGGCGAAGTCGAAAGGCTCGTCGAACCCTCACAACGTGGTAAAGGCTACCTTTGCTGCCTTGGCCAAGATGCGTGACCCTTTGCAAATTGCACAGGCACGTGGTATCTCTCTTGCCCGCGTTTTTAACGGTTAATTGACATGGCACAAATTAAAGTAAAGCTCGTGCGCAGCGCAATTGACCGCCCCGAGCGTCAGAAGCGCACCGTTCAGTCCTTGGGGCTGAACAAAATGAACAGCACCGCGCAGCACGAAGTAAACCCGTCCATCATGGGCATGGTGAACAGCGTGAAGCACCTGCTAGAAGTAACCGAACTGTAAGACCATATATCGTCATGCTTAATCTCAGCAATCTATCGCCAGCCTACGGCTCGACTAAAAACGAGAAGCGGATTGGCCGGGGCGAAGGCTCCACGCGCGGTGGCACGTCGACCCGTGGTCACAAAGGCGCCAAGTCGCGTTCGGGCTACAAGCGCAAATCCGGCTTTGAAGGTGGCCAAATGCCACTCCAGCGCCGTGTGCCTAAGTTTGGTTTCACCAACATTAACCGCGTAGAGTACAAAGCCATCAACCTTGATGCCCTTGCTACCCTTTTGGAGAAGAACAGCGCTACCACCATGGATGCCGCTTACTTCGTAGCCAACGGTTTGGTGTCGAAAAACGCCAAAATAAAAATCCTCGGTCGTGGCGAAGTATCCACTGCCTTGGAGGTTCATGCTCACGCATTCTCGAAGTCGGCCGTTGAAGCCATCGAGAAGGCCGGCGGCAAAGCCGTAACGCTCTAAAGCCTACCTTCGGCAATGAATAAGTTTATCACGTCGATAAAGAACATTTTTGCGATTGAGGATCTGCGTACGCGGATCCTCAATACGCTTTTCTTCATTGCCATCTATCGCCTCGGCGTTTACGTGGTGTTGCCGGGTGTAGACCCGACACGCCTCAAGACCGGTGCTCAAGGCTTGTTTGGCATCTTGGATACGCTACTTGGTGGTGCATTCAGCCACGCGTCAATTTTCGCGTTGGGCATTATGCCTTACATATCTGCATCAATCGTACTGCAGTTGCTTACAATAGCTGTTCCTTATTTTCAGAAGCTCCAAAAAGAAGGCGAGTCTGGCCGTAAGAAGATTAACCAATACACTCGGATTCTTACGATTCCAATTGTACTGGCCCAGTCGGTTGGCTTTATTGCTACGATCAACGCCGAAGCCATAATCAATCCTGGCACATTCTTCACCGTTTCGACCATGATTATCATCACGGCTGGAACATTGTTCTGCATGTGGTTGGGTGAGAAGATTACGGACAAAGGCATTGGCAACGGTATCTCCATGATTATTATGATTGGTATCGTTTCGCGTCTTCCTGGTGCTATCATCGGTGAGGCAGCTGCCAAGGGGGTTAATAAGTCCCTGATTTTCCTGTTGGAAATGGTGGTGCTGTTCCTCGTTGTAATGGCGGTTATTGTACTTACGCAGGCGGTTCGCCGCATTGCAGTACAGTATGCTAAGCAGGTAGGTGGCACCACGCAGCTCGATGCACAGCGTCAGTTTATTCCCCTTAAGGTGAATGCTGCTGGTGTAATGCCCATCATCTTTGCGCAATCGCTGATGTTTGTGCCGGCTATTGTGGCTTCGGTATGGCAGAACCAGAGTGATACTGCTAGTTACATTGGGGTGAAGTTCTCGGACTACACCTCATGGCAGTACAATTTGACCTTTGGGCTGCTTATCATCATCTTCACTTACTTCTATACTGCTATCAGCGTCAACCCTAACCAGATTGCGGATGACTTAAAGCGTAGCGGTGGTTTTGTGCCAGGCGTAAAGCCAGGTCGGGATACGTCGGAATTTATCGATGAAATCCTAACCCGCGTGACGCTTCCTGGTGCAGTAGCGCTTGCATTGATTGCCATTTTCCCGGCTATCGCCTTGCTACTCGGCGTAACACGTCCGTTCTCGGCATTCTACGGTGGTACATCACTTATCATCATGGTAGGTGTAGTTCTAGATACCGTGAATCAAGTTCAGAGTTACTTGCTGATGCAGCATTACGATGGGATGATGAAATCGGGCAAGCTTCGTGGTCGCACAGCCCAGCCCATTTCGATAGCCTCGTAAGCAAAAATGGCCAGCGGTAGCATTCAATATAGAACCGAAGAAGAAATCGACCTCATCCGTGCCAGTTCGCTAGTGCTGGCGAAGGCCCACGGCGAAGTCGCTGGTATGGTGAAGGAAGGGGTGACAACGCGGCAGCTTGATAAGCGCGCGGAGGAATTCATCCGAGACCATGGTGGCGTTCCTTCCTTCAAAGGCTACAATAAGTTTCCCTACAGCTTGTGCCTCTCACCGAACTCGGTAGTAGTGCACGGGTTTGCTACCGACCAGCCGCTGAAAAGCGGCGATATTTTATCGGTAGACTGTGGGGTTTTCCTGAATGGCTTCCATTCAGACAGTGCTTACACTTACCCAATAGGGGAGGTGGCACCTGAAGTATTGACGTTGCTGGCTGAAACCAAAGCGTCACTGTACAAAGGCATTGAGCAAGCCGTGAGTGGCAACCGCGTGGGCGATATCAGCTACGCTATCCAGAACCATGTAGCCCCGTTGGGCTACGGTGTGGTGAGAGAGCTGGTTGGTCATGGAGTTGGCGCGAAGTTACATGAGAAGCCCGAAGTGCCAAATTATGGCAAGCGGGGTTCTGGACCGTTGCTGCAAACGGGTTTGGTATTGGCAATTGAGCCAATGGTAAACTTAGGCAAAAAGGACGTGGTACAGGAGGCGGATGGCTGGACTATCCGTACCAAAGACCGCAAGCCTTCCGCCCACTTTGAGCATACCATAGTAGTCAGAAAAGATAAGGCGGAGATTCTTACCACCTTTGAGTACATAGAAAAAGCACTGCAGTAGCCCTTATGGCCAAACAAGCCTCGATTGAGCAGGACGGAACCATCCTGGAAGCCCTCTCTAACGCCATGTTTCGCGTGGAGTTGGAGAACGGTCACCAACTGATTGCCCACATTTCAGGCAAGATGCGGATGCACTACATCAAGATTCTGCCTGGCGACAAGGTAAAGCTGGAAATGTCTCCCTACGACTTGTCGAAGGGCCGGATAAAGTATCGTTATAAATAAACCCGTTTCCCTTCACAGGTCATGAAAGTAAAAACCTCGGTGAAAAAGCGTAGTGTGGACTGCAAATTGGTCCGCCGTAATGGCAAGCTCTACGTCATCAACAAGAAAAACCCCCGCTTCAAGCAGCGCCAGGGTTAATCCTATTTTAGAATCCCGGAACCTTGGGTACTGAGGAGTTGGTTTACCCTACTTCCCGCCTTCCAAGTAGTTGCCGGGTTTCTGTCCGCAAACACATAACCACACAAAATGGCTCGTATCGCAGGGGTTGATATCCCGGACAACAAGCGCGGCGAAATCGCCCTGACTTACATCTTCGGCATTGGCCGGAGCAATTCTCAGAAGATTCTGGTGAAAGCCGGGGTTGACATCAACAAGAAGGTAAAGGACTGGACCGACGAGGAGTCGGGCGCTATCCGTGCCATCATTGCAGCTGAGCACAAGACGGAAGGCGTTCTACGCTCGGAAGTAACCACCAACATCAAGCGTTTGATGGATATTGGTTGCTATCGTGGCTTGCGTCACCGCAAAGGTCTGCCGGTTCGTGGTCAGCGCACCAAGAACAACTCGCGTACCCGCAAGGGCAAGCGGAAGACGGTAGCTGGCAAGAAGAAGGCAACCAAATAATCTCATCCGGGAATCGGCGCTGGTGGCTGCGAGTAATGTACTTGCGCTGCTAGCGCCAACACCTCCTGCATTTTTTGCGATAACCAAATGGCACAAAAAAGAAAAGACAAAGCCAAGAAGCGCGTTGTCGTGGTGGAGCAGGTTGGCCAGGTACATATCCGTGCCTCGTTCAACAACATCATCATCTCCATTACCAATAACAACGGTCAAGTTATTTCGTGGGCTTCGGCCGGCAAAATGGGCTTCCGTGGTTCGAAGAAAAACACGCCCTACGCCGCCCAAATGGCGATGAGCGACTGCGGTAAAGTAGCCCACGACCTGGGCATGCGCAAAGCTGAAGTATTCGTTAAAGGTCCGGGTTCGGGCCGTGAGTCGGCCATCCGCGCCCTCGGCAACGTGGGTATTGAGGTGACCACCATCCGCGACGTAACGCCGCTGCCGCACAACGGCTGCCGCCCTCCCAAGCGTCGTCGCGTTTAGTTTTTCACTTCTGATATTAGATTAAGATGGCACGTTATACCGGCCCTACCTCAAAAATTGCCCGTCGCTTCAACGAGCCGATTTTCGGCCCTGACAAAGCGCTCAACAAGAAAGCCTATCCTCCGGGCCAGCACGGCCGCGGCCGCCGCAAGAAGCAGTCGGAGTACGCTGTCCAGCTGATGGAGAAGCAGAAGGTGAAGTACATGTACGGCATGTTGGAAAAGCAATTCGAAAACCTGTTCCACAAAGCAGCGACCATGCCCGGCATCACCGGTGACAACCTGCTCGCTCTGCTGGAAGCCCGTCTGGACAACGCCGTGTACCGTTTGGGCATTGCCTCAACGCGTCGCGCTGCCCGCCAGCTGGTGGGCCACAAGCACATCACCGTTAACGGCGAAGTTGTCAACATTCCTTCGTACCACCTCCGGGCTGGCGACGTAGTGGGTGTTCGCGAGAAGTCGAAGTCCTTGGAAGCTATCAACACGAGCCTGTCGGTTCGCAACTCGCGCCAGTTCTCCTGGTTGGAGTGGGACGGCAAGGAGATGGTTGGTAAGTTCATCAACGCCCCGGCTCGCGAGCTGATTCCGGAGAAAATCACGGAGCAGCTCATCGTCGAATTGTATTCGAAGTAATTAACGCTACTGGTAGCGGCCCGGCAATTTGTCGGGCCGCACTTGTGCTTATACTTCACCAACTTTTTTCAAATTTTTTACGCCCCACATATGTCAATCTTAGCTTTTCAGATGCCGGAGAAAGTGGTGATGGAGAAATCCGACGACTTCACCGGGACGTTTGAATTTAAGCCGCTCGAGAAGGGCTACGGCGTCACCATCGGTAATGCGCTGCGTCGCATTCTGTTGTCGTCGCTGGAGGGTTTCGCCATCACGTCGGTTCGCACGAACAGCGTGTTGCATGAGTTTTCGACCATCGAAGGTGTGATTGAGGACATGTCCGAAATCATCCTGAACCTGAAAATGGTCCGCTTCAAGAAGACCAGCGACGCCATTGCTGATAAAATTACGGTGCGCGTGAAAGGTCAGGAGACCTTCTCGGGCAGCGACATTGGCAAGTTTGCCAGCGGCTTCGAGGTGCTCAACCCCGACCACGTGATTGCGCACATCGACCCCAGCAAAGAGTTGGAGTTTGAGTTGACAATTGCCCGTGGCCGTGGCTATGTACCCGCCGACGAGAACAAGCCAGCTGACCAGGTTTTCGGTCAAATTGCTATCGATGCTATCTACACGCCTATTAAGAACGTGAAGTACAGCATTGAGAACACCCGTGTGGAGCAAAAGACCGACTATGAGAAGCTCGTTATTGAGATTCAGACCGACGGTTCAATTCATCCGGAGGAAGCACTAAAAGGTGCGGCCAACATCCTCATTCAGCACTTTATGCTGTTCTCGGATAACACGATGACCCTCGAAGGTCCTCGCGTGACCGAAGACGAGCCGATTGATGAGGAAACCATGCAGATGCGCAAGATGCTCAAGACTCCCCTGGAGGACATGGAGCTCAGCGTACGCGCCAAGAACTGCCTCAAGGCTGCCGACATCAAAACGATGGGTGAATTGGTACAGCTCGAAATCGCTGACATGATGAAGTTCCGCAACTTCGGTAAGAAGAGCTTGACCGAGTTGGAGAACCTCGTTGAGGAGCGCGGCCTGGAGTTCGGCATGGACTTGGGCAAGTACCGCCTCGAAGAAGACTAGACGTCATGGCTGAACCGTTGGAAAGTTGACTGTGTTGCAGTCGGCAGCTAACGGTTCAGCCATTCGCTTTTTTAATAAACCTTTATTTTTTACCAGTGCGCCCCAGGGGCAGCGGTTCTAATGAGGCCTTCAAGGCCCGCCGTGGTCGCCGCCCGCAAGCGCACATCTTTTCAAACGTCCAATGAGACACGGAAGAAAAATCAACCACCTGGGCCGGACTACCGCCCACCGTCACGCGATGCTGTCGAACATGGCTTCGTCGCTCATCCTCCACAAGCGCATCACGACTACGGTTGCTAAAGCCAAAGCCCTGCGCAAGTATGTGGAGCCTATGCTGACCAAGTCGAAGGAAGACACCACGCACTCGCGTCGGATGGTATTTGCCGCGTTGCAGGACAAAGAATCCATCAAGGAGTTGTTCGGTAACATTTCGAGCAAGATTGCTACCCGTCCCGGTGGCTACACCCGCATCCTGAAGCTGAGCGATACCCGTCTGGGCGACAACGCCGAGATGTGCATCATTGAGCTGGTTGACTTCAACGAGACCCTGCTCGAAGCAAAATCGGCTGCTGCTGATAAGACGACCACGACCCGTCGTTCGCGCAGCCGTGGTGGTAAGAAAGCTGCTGGCGACGCTGCTACTTCGGCTACCGAAGTGAAAAGCGAAGCGGTTGCTCCCGCTGCTGTAGTAGAGACGTCGGCTCCGGCTGATACCGCTACTGAAACCGTTAAAGAAGGCGAAAGCCGTGATGAAGCTAAGGCTGACGAGGCGGGTGCTTAATTAGCATTAACTGTTACGATTGAAAGGGACGTGCCATTAGGTGCGTCCCTTTTTCGTTTTGGTACTTACCGAAAAACGTGATATGCCCCGAACAAAGAATCAAATGGAGTCCATAGTCCAAGTGTTCAGCAACGCACGCGAGTTAATTAGCTACGCCAGGTTTAGGTCCGCTTCGTTCGGCGGTAGGACGGTGTTTAATGGTGAGGTTGTGCTTATGCCGGCTGATTCGCGTAGGTTTGTAGCTCATTCAACTGTTTTAAAGACGACCTATTATGAGCTTCATTTCGCAAATTCACGCCCGCCAAATTTTTGATTCCCGTGGTAATCCGACCGTCGAGGTCGACGTGACCCTTGATTCTGGGGTAATGGGTCGTGCCGCTGTGCCTTCGGGCGCTAGCACAGGCAAACATGAGGCGGTGGAGCTGCGCGACGAGGATAATTCGAAGTACATGGGCAAGGGTGTACTGAAGGCAGTAGACAATGTGAATTCGCGCATTGCGGAGGAACTAGTGGGCTTCTCGGTATACGAGCAGGCGCTGCTCGACAAGATTATGCTCGAAATGGATGGCACGCCCAATAAAGCCAATCTGGGGGCTAATGCCATTCTGGGCGTAAGCCTAGCTGCCGCACGGGCTGCGGCTTTGGACGCCAACATGCCGCTGTACCGCTACGTGGGCGGGGTAGGAGCTTCGACACTGCCGGTGCCGATGATGAACATCCTGAACGGTGGCTCGCATGCCGACAACTCTATCGATTTCCAGGAGTTCATGATTATGCCTACTGGCGCTTCGTCCTTTTCAGAAGCACTGCGTTGGGGCACAGAGATTTTCCATCACCTGAAAAGTGTGCTCAAGAAGCAAGGCTTCAGCACGAATGTGGGCGATGAAGGTGGCTTTGCGCCGAACATCAAATCCAACGAAGAAGCTATCCAGATTGTGTTGCAAGCCATCGAGACGGCTGGCTACCGCCCGGGCGAAGATGTATTTATTGCCATGGACGCTGCGGTTTCGGAGTTCTATGAGGATGGCATGTACCACTTCAAGAAAAGCACCGGCGACAAGCTGACTTCGTCGCAAATGGTGGATTACTGGGCCGATTGGGTGAAGAAATATCCCATCATCAGCCTGGAGGATGGCATGGACGAAGACGACTGGAGCGGCTGGAAGGCGCTCACAGAGCGGCTGGGCAAGCAGACGCAGCTAGTGGGCGACGACTTGTTTGTGACCAACGTAGACCGCTTGCAGCGCGGCATTGATGAGGGCATTGCCAATTCCATTCTCATTAAGGTGAACCAGATTGGCACCTTGACGGAGACCATTGCAGCCGTGAATTTGGGCCGTCGCAATGGCTACAAGAGTATCATGAGCCACCGCTCGGGCGAAACCGAGGACAGCACCATTGCCGACTTGGCCGTGGCGCTGAATACTGGCCAGATTAAGACGGGCTCGGCTTCGCGCTCGGACCGGATGGCTAAGTACAACCAGTTGCTCCGCATTGAGGAAGAGCTGGGCGAGGTAGCTTACTTTCCCGGAAAGAATATGTAATAAACTCGCAGCAGTGAGTTCTACAGGTGCAAAAAGCTCGTTCGGTATTATCGGACGAGCTTTTTTTATGACCAAACCCTCGCACTAGCATTCAACCCTTTAAATTTGAATGCGCCGGGAGCTCTTTATAAGACGGGCTGCATCAATTATTCCTTATGAAGAAGATTGGTTTTCGTGTGCTTTTCCTGCTGCTCTTGTGCTGGCTGCCTGCTTGGGCTAAGGCACAGAATAGGCCTGACTTGGTTATTGTTGCGCCTTTTGTGGTGCCAACTACGGTACTGGGTGGTGCACCCTATACCATGTCGGCAGTGATTAAAAACCAGGGAAGCAATGGGTCACAGTTCAATTGCATTGGCTATTACCTATCAAATGATAACGTCTGGGATGCCACGGATGCTTACCTCGGGTCAAGCTGCCAGAGCCTGATGTATCCGGGACAGTCGGGTACGTGCAGTATTATGGGGACGATATCAATCCTGACGCCCCCGGGCAGCTACCGTTTGTTGCTAGTAGCCGACCCCTTGAATGCCGAGCAGGAATCGGATGAGACCAATAACGTGGTGAGCTTTGCGTTGACAGTAGCCACCGGCGGAGCGGCTTTACCGGATTTAGAATTGTGGCGGCCTTCGCTTTCGTTTGACGCGGTGCCGCCCGGCGGAAGCACGGGAGCGTTTACGTTCATCTTCAACCGCGGGCCTGGGAGCGCAGGGAGCTACGAAATCGGCTACTATCTATCGGCTGATACTGTTTTTTCGGCCGGTACGGACGTGTTTTTGGGGCTTGTAACGGGTGGAGGTTTGTCCACGCCCAGCGGCACTATCCATTCGGCACCGGTGCTAACGGTGCCCGCTACCACGGCGCCGGGCAACTATTTTCTGGTGCTGATGGCGGACCCGCGCAACGTCATCGTGGAGTCGAATGAGAATAATAACTCCCGGGCCTTGCCCTTGCGGGTAACGGGGGCGGTAACGGCGGCTACCTCTCCATTTGAGAAAGAAGGGGACGTGTACCCCAACCCAATTTCCCGCGGCTCAGTGCTCAGGGTGAAGCTGGCCGGAGCAGGCGGAAACCAGCCGGTACAAATACGGGTGTATGATGCATTAGGGCGGCAAGTGGTGCGTGAGGCGGTAGCTCAACCTAATCAGGTCGCGCACCTTGCTACCCAAGAGCTGCCGGTTGGCATATACTTGCTGCACCTGACTAGCGCAACGCTACACACCACGCGCCGTTTGGTGGTCGAGTAAAGGCATTTTGTGAGCACTAAGCGTGCTAGTCCAGTATCTTTACCCTAATGCAACTACCTTCTTTTGTTAGTCCGGTTCTGCGCGTTGTCCGCAGCTTTTATTTCCTCACGGGCATGGGCTTTTTGGTCTGGATGTTGGTTTTCGACGCCAACGATTTGGGCAAGCAGTTTGACATCTACCAGAAGTGGAAGGAGCTGCGCAACGAGAAGCAGTACTACCTCGACAACATTGAAGTAGTGAAGCGGGAGCGGGCAGAGCTGATGAGCTCGCCGGCTCTGCTTGAAAAATTTGCGCGGGAAAAGTACCTGATGAAGCGCCCCGGAGAGGACGTATTTGTGCTGGTGCCCGCGACGGCAGAATAAAGCAGCTCGACCTGGCCGCACGCAGCTGCTCAGTGCTTGCCCAATGCAGCGGTGACTGAGCTGCTTGAACTGCTGCCGCTTAATTTTGGCCATGCAAGAGTTTGTCAGTCGCGGGCCAGAACCAGGATTTCTACGAGCCCAACATCCGCGGCTGAAAGCATTGGGCTTGGCGCTGGCAACATGGGTGCTGATTGTTGGGGGGAGCGCTGCCCAACAGCCGGCCCCGGCACCAAAGACCGCGAAGTTGAGCCAAGGGCAGGTAGCGTGGCAGTTTCTGCGCGCAGTACTGCGGGCTAACTACACGGCCGCTTATGCGCGGCTGGCGCCGGAAGTGCACCAAGCTGTGAGCCTCGAACGCTTCGAAGCAGCGGCGCGGCCCATCTGGAAAACCGGGCAGCGGCGCGGGCAGCAAATTGAGCTGTATAAGCTCGGGGTAAGGCTCGGCGCGGGCGGTTCCTCGCGCATGTTTTATGCGTTTACGTTCGCGTCGGATTCGGCCGCGAAATCACCCGCCGCCGTGCTGGAGGTCACTTTTCGGGATACCACGGCGCGCGCTGTATTAGGATTTGCCCAGCGCATAGCGCCACAGGCCGCCCCCAAACGTCCACGCACGCCATCAGGCCGCCACGGCAGCAGCCGAAGCCGCTGACACGCGCGACTTCTCGTAGAAGCGCTGCAGGCCCACAGCGAGCCAAAATGCCACCATCACGCGAGGTTCCTGCCAGAAATCCTGGGTGAGGGAGTGCAGCAGGAAGAACAAGAAATACACGGTGAAGCCCACGCGGCCGGGGGTGCGGCTCCAGCGGAACGCCCACCGCAGCTGCCGCCACACCAGATACCCCAGCAGCATCACGCCCGTGGCAAAGCCCAGCGCGCCGGCCTCCACGAGCCAGTCCAGGTACAGATTGTGGGCGTTCATGCGCCGCAGGGTGGTGTAATACGTGGGGTGGGATGGCGAATGCCGGACAAAATCGAGGTAGCGGTCGGGGAAGGTGCCGGGGCCTACGCCCACCACCGGCTCCTGCTGGTAGAGGTCAATGCTGAACAGCCAGCGGCTCTTGCGCTCCGCATTGGATTCGTTGGCCGGCGAAAAGTCGCTTACGGAGCTCAGCTCGTGCAGCAGCTTGGGGTCGGAGGGCTGGGAGGCGTTGGGGTGCACGCCTTCCACCACCTGCCAGGCGGCCAGAATAAACAGGCCCGAAACGGCCCAAGGGAGCAGGATTCGGCGCCCTATCGCCCAGCCGGCATTGGCGAGCAAGAGCAGGGCCTGGGCTGAAAGCGATACATAAGACGCGCGCGAATACGAAAAGGCCACCACCATGAGCACGCCGGTGAGCACGGCCGTGGTCAGCACGCGGACCCGCGTGCGCTGCACGAACGGATGGTACAGCAGCGCCAGGTTGAGCAGCAGCACCAGCGGCTCCAGCATCACCGTGAGGTTGGTGTGGGCGTGCTCCAGGAAAGGCTGGGCAATGGTGTAGGAAAGCTGGTAGGAAATGCCCTGCAACGCCTGCTGGGTGAGCACATACGCTACCAACACCACCGTGCCCGCTGCAATAGCGCCCACCGCCCGCATCCATTCGCTGCGCTGCAGGCCCAGCACCCGGGGCACGCCATAGCCAAAGGCCACGTAGAGCACCATGGTGGCCAGGTACTTGGCTGATACAATGGGCGCATCCGAAAACACTGTGGCCAGCAGCAACGCGCCAAAATGCAGCCCAATGAGCTTGTCGAGTTTCTGGGTTTTCCGGGGCACGGGCAGGCGGCCGCTGAGCAGACCTGCCCCGAGCACGCCCACGGTGAGCAGCATCAGGGGTTCGGAAACCATGAGCATCCCAAAATGCCACTGCTCCGAAAGCCAGTTTACGGACAACGGCACGCTAAACAGCGCGCCGTAAAACAGCAGCAACAGCCGTGAACGGAAAGGGGAAGGATTCATGCAGAAGGGTAGAGGACACGCCTACACAAGGCGTACGCAGGCAAGCCGTTAACCGATTTTTTTGCCGGCCATGGCTTGCTGAATGGAGATGTTCATCACCCGCTCGGCGTAGGGACGGGTGAGTTCGTCGAGCTCGTCCATCGCCTTGAGGATGGGGTCGCGCTCGGTCCCGGCCAGGGCGGTGCGCAGGCGCTCGACCTGGGCTTCGGTAGCGGTCAGCTCCTCTTCGGTGAGGTGCTGGCGGTTCTTCTTGGTGAAATTGCCCACCTGGTACAGCAGCTGCTCGGCAGCGGTGCGGGCCTCGATGAGCAGGCGGGCCGACACGTCTTCCTTGGCATGCACCAGCGAGTCCATCAGCATTTGCTCCACCTGCTCGTCGGTCAGGCCGTACTGCGGCTTGATTTCGACCTGCTGGCGCGTGTTGGAACGCAGCTCAATGGCTTCCACCTGCAGAATGCCGTCGGCGTTGAGCAGGAAGTTGACGTCTACTTTGGGCAGGCCAGCAGGCATGGCTGGAATGCCGCGCAAGGTGAACTCACCAAGCTTGCGGTTCTGGCTCACCAGGTCGCGCTCTCCCTGGTACACAGCGATTTTAAGGTTGACTTGGCCATCCACGCTGGTGGTGTACTGGCGGCCGGCTTTGGTGGGGATTTTGGAATTGCGGGGAATGATGGGGTCGAGCAGGCCGCCCAGCGTTTCGATGCCCAAGGTGAGCGGCGTGACGTCGAGCAGGAGCACGTCGCGCCGGTTGCCGGCCAGGATGTCGGCTTGAATGGCGGCACCCAGTGCTACTACTTCGTCCGGGTTGAGGGAATTGTTGGCCGGCTGGCCAAAGAATTCCGATACGGCGTCGTACACCAACGGCACGCGCGTGGAGCCGCCCACCAGCAGCACGGCGTCGAGGTCAGAGGCGGCCAGGGTCGAATCTGCAAGCGCCTGGCGGCAGGCGGCGATGGTGCGGTCTACCAGCGGGCGAATCAGGTCGTTGAACTGCGCGCGGATGAGCGTGACGGGGAATACCTGCCCGGCTTCGTCGGTGAGCTGGGTCGTGAAATCATCGTGCTGACTGAGGTACTTCTTGGCCATTTCGGCGGCCAGGCGCAGCTGTTGCTGCAGGTGCGGGTTGGTTTGGAAGGTGGCGGGCAGCTGGAAGGTGGTGGTCCAGTACTCGGCCACTACCCGGTCCAAGTCGTCGCCGCCGAGGTAGGTGTCGCCGTTGGTGCTCAGCACTTCAAAAATGCCCTGCTGAATGCGCAGAATGCTGATGTCGAAGGTGCCACCGCCCAGGTCGTACACGGCCACCGTTTTCTCGTCGCTGGGGTCGAGGCCGATGCCGTAGGCTAGGGCGGCCGCGGTCGGCTCGTTCACGATGCGCAGCACCTCCAGCCCGGCCAGGCGGCCGGCGTCGCGGGTGGCCTGGCGCTGCGAATCGTTGAAATACGCCGGTACCGTAATCACGGCGCGGTTCACAGGCGTTTTGAGGGCGTGCTCGGCGCGGGCGCGCAGCTCCTTCAGGATATCGGCCGACAGCTCGATGGGGGAGTAAAACCGGTCGTCGACCCGGATTTTGACTAAGCCTTCGGAGTTGTCGTCGATGACCTTGTAGCCCAATTGCTCGGCGTGGTTGCCGAGGTCGCGGTAGCTTTTGCCCAGTAGGCGCTTCACCGAGTAAATGGTATGCTGGGGGTCGGTGAGCAGGAATTCGCGAGCCTCGGTGCCCACCACGGGCTCGCCGCCATCGGCGGGGAAGTGCACCACCGAGGGCACGATGGTGCCGCGCCCTTGGTCGTTGATGGCCACGGGCTGGCGGGTATCGGGGTGCACGTAGGCCACCAGGCTGTTGGTGGTGCCCAGGTCGATGCCGACGATGATTTCTTCTTGCTGGAACGTGCCGGTGGCAAGGTTGATAGCTACAGTAGCCATAGTTGCACGGAGCCAACGATTTCGCAAGCCCCCATAAGTAACAGGTAATTGGCAAATGCTTGCCTAAAAAGGATGTACAAAAGTAGTTTATAAACAGCCTTGGGCAGGAGCGAAGGGTAGCCGGGGCGCTGGTGGATACAACTGCTGAGATTATCGATAAAGGACAAAATTTTATAAATAAAATTTATAAACAAATTCAAATCCGACCTTTTTATAAACCCGTAAATTTATGGTAATGAGATACATATATAACCACAGCTGTAACACCGGGTTGGGCGAACGCGCACCTCCTACACGTAGCAGTCTTTGAATATTTCAGTTTCTGCCCGCTGCTTAACGCGCTATCCCTATTTTCTCACTTAACCATATTTCTATGAAGAACCTGCTTACCAACCCCCTGTTGCAGATTGCGTTTTTTGCAACCTCGGTAGGGGGAATGCTTGCCTGGAGTGGCCAGCACAACACGCTGGAGGCCTCGAGCCACCGCGAAGCCCCGCGCATTGCCGACGACCCGCTGGCTGATAATACCGATGTCTACGCCTTCCGCAGCCCTGACGCGCCGGCCAACGACGCCAACGCCACGGTCACCATCATCGCCGATTACATTCCCTTTGAACTGCCGCAGGGCGGCCCCACCTATTACACGTTCGGTGAAAATATTCAGTACGATATCCACGTCAAGAACAACCCGACTACTACCGGGGACGACATTATCTACCGCTTCACCTTCACCCGCACCAACGAGGACCCTTCCACCTTCTTCCGCGTGCGGTTGGGCAAAGAAAATCTGCGGACCTTCTACTCGTTGGATGAAATTCGGGGCGGTGCTACCACCCGGCTGCTGAGTTCGGTGCCCGTGCCGGCCCCCAACATCGGGCCCCGCTCCATTGAGTCGCCGGTTGGGCTGAACCAAACCAATGGCTACGCAGCTTACCAGCGGCGGCACATTCAGCAGCTTGGCAACGGCATGAAAGTGTTTTGTGGCCAGACCGACGACCCCTTTTTCACCGACATCGGGGCCATTTTTGACCTGGGCAGCGTGCGGGGCCGCGGCAAAGCCCGCGACGGCCTGGCCCGCTTCAACACCCACGCCATTGCGATGCAAATCCCGGTGCGGCTGCTGGCCAGAACCGGCGCCAATCTGACGGCGGCCACCAACATTCTGGATTCCAACTACATCATCGGCGTGTGGGCTTCGGCCAATCGGCAGGCGCTGCGCACCATCGTCAACGGGTCGGATGTGCAGTCGGGCAATTTTGTGCAGGTGTCGCGCCTGGGCATGCCGCTCACCAACGAAGTAATCCAGCCGATTGGGCTGAAAGACGAATGGAACTCGGCCACGCCCTTTGGCACGCCGCTGCCCGCGGCCGGCTCCCAGCAGTTCCGCTTCGACGAGAACCTGATGAACCCGGAACTGGGCCTGTACGTGGCTGATAACACGCCCAGAAACGGGGCTGCTCCCAAACCAGCCGGGCAGACCTATTTCGGCGAGGCCGTGCCCGGGCTCAGCCCCCTGCGCGTGCAAACCCGGTCGCTGGCGGGGCTGCTGCCTTCGGTGCCCAATGGGTTCGACTTCCGCAACGGGGCCAACGGCCTGGCGGGGCTGGCTGGCTCTTCGGCGGTGGCGGGCACGGCGCTGGCCCCGATTGCGGCCGGCGGGTTTGGCGAGTTTCTGCTGCGCCCGGGCAAGCCGCGCTCGGTGGACTTGCTGCCCCTCTTCCACACCGGTGTGCCCAACCTGATTCCCTACCAGCTGGCCACCGGCAAAAACGGCAACCCGCTGGCGGCCGGCAAGCCGTTTATCAACAACTTCCTGCCCACCTTTGGCGACATGCTGCGCCTGAACATGGCCGTGCCCCCCACGCCCCGCAACTCGCCCGACTTCAGCTCGGAAGGTTTGCTGGCCGCGGCGGTGCTGGGCCTGACCGACCCGCGTTTCAATAGCAGCGCGGCGCTGCAGTTTATTCCGAACATGGACGGCTTCCCCAACGGGCGCCGCCTGGAGGACGACGTGACCCGCATCGAACTGCAGGCCGTGGGCGGAGTGGTGCTGGCCGCCATTGGCCTGTGGTACGACGACTACGTGGTGGGCCGCAGCCCGAGCCCGCTCACCCCGCAATTGCTGCGGGTGCTGAATTTTACCACCAATGTGGAGCAGAACGATAAGGCCTTTCGTGGGGCTTTCCCCTACCTGCCCATTCCGTGGAACGGGTTGGAGGGCGGCGACATCGCCCGGCGAAACCCGGGCTATCTGGGCAACGGCAACGGGGCCGGCGGCTTAAACATGCAGCCCAGCCTGATTGTGGTGAATTGCTACCCCAACCCCTTCGCAGACCGCACGACGTTCTTCTTTAACCTGGCGTTTGCTACCAACGTGACCATCGTCGTGACCGACGTGATATCGGGCCACCAAGTAGCTACCGTGGTTGCGGGCACAAGCTGCGCCGCCGGCACCAACCAGGTAGTATGGCAGCCGGGCAACAACGTTCGCCCCGGCCAATACAATGTGACGCTGTACAGCGGCAATACTGCGCTGGCCTCGGTGCGAATTGAGCGGCAATAAGAACAAGCATTGAGTTATCTAAAGAAGCCGTCCGCCGGTCTGGGACTGCACCGGCGGGCGGCGTCTTTCAGAGGCTGCTGCACCATATACAATGGGGCTGGTTCAATAGGCCCACTGCATAGCTCGCCGCGATGATAATGTTGCAGCAAAAGCTGAAGTACTTTGGGATAATGGCACTATTGCAGCGTTTTTGATGACTGATTTTCATGAATGCGTTGACATTATTATAAAATTATTGACAAGTTTAAAAACTGGTCAAAGGGAATATTCGTAGGTAAGTAAAGAGGGCGCTATCTCGTTGCAAGCCAAGAATTCTAGCTGATTTCCGGCGTGCTGCCCGCATCGCTCTGTTTTGTTCTTCTTTTTTCACCTACAGCCCTTTTCGTATTTATGAAAAACCTGTTTACTCGTCCTCTCTTCCACGTTGCGCTGCTCGCAACGTCGATAGGGGGAATGCTCGCCTGGAGTGGCCAGCACAACACGCTGGAGGCCTCGAGCCACCGCGAAGCCCCCCTTATCGCCGACGACCCGCTGGCTGATAATACCGACCTCTACGCCTTCCGCAGCCCCGACGCGGCGGCCAACGACGCCAACGCCACGGTCACCATTATCGCCAACTACATCCCGTTGGAGCTGCCCCAGGGCGGACCTATTTACAATACGTTCGGCGAGAATATCCAGTACGATATCCACGTTAAGAACGACGCCACTACCACCGGCGACGACATCATCTACCGCTTTACCTTCACCCGCACCAACGAAGACGGCTCCACTTTCTTTCGGGTGCGCTTGGGCAAGGAAAACCAGAAGACGACTTACCGCCTGGATGTAATCCGGGGCGGCAACACCACCAACCTGGTGCTGGCGGGCACGGTGCCCGCGCCAAACATTGGCCCCCGCTCTATTGAAGGCGCAGCGGGGCTCAACAAAACAACCGGCTACACGGCCTACATGGCCAGCGCCGTGCAGACGCTCAGCAACGGCATGAAAGTGTTTTGCGGGCCTACGGACGACCCTTTCTTTACGGACCTGGGCGCCATCTTCGATTTGGGTGGGGTGCGCGGCCCGCAAACGCCCACCGGTAACAACAACGGCACGGCCCGCGACGGCCTGGCCCGCAAGAACACCCACGCCATTGCCCTGCAAATCCCGGTGCGCCTGTTGGCCAAAACCGGCGCCGATTTGACGGCCGCTACCAACATTCTGGATTCCAACTACATCATCGGCGTGTGGGCTTCGGCCAGCCGCCAGTCGCTGCGCACCATCAACGCCGACGGCACCCGGACGCATACGGGCAACTTCGTGCAGGTGTCGCGCCTGGGCATGCCGCTCACCAACGAAGTGGTGCAGCCCATTGGGCTGAAAGACGAATGGAACTCGGCCACGCCCTTTGGCACGCCACTGCCCGCGGCCGGCTCCCAGCAGTTCCGCTTCGACGAGAACCTGATGAACCCCGAGCTGGGCCTGTACCTGGCCGATAACACGCCGGTGAACGGCGCGGCGGCCAAGCCCACCGGCCAGACCTACTACGGCGAGGCCGTGCCCGGCCTGCGCCCCCTGCGCATCCAGTCCAAGTCGCTGGCCGGTGCCGCTGGCCTGCCGGCTGCCGGCTTTGACTTCCGCAACGGGGCCAATGGCCTGGCGGGCCTGGTCGGCAACGCGGCCCTCAACGGCACCGCGCTGGCGCCCATCGCCGGCGGTGGCTTTGGCGAGTACTTGCTGCGGCCGCAGTCGGGCCCCGGCATGGGCAAGCCGCGCTCGGTGGACTTGCTGCCCATTTTCCACACGGGCGTGCCCAACCTGATTCCCTACCAGCTGGCCACCGGCAAAAACGGCAACCCGCTGGCGGCCGGCAAGCCGTTTATCAACAACTTCCTGCCCACCTTTGGCGACATGCTGCGCCTGAACATGGCCGTGCCCCCCACGGACCGCAATTCGGCGGATTTCAGCTCCGAAGGCTTGCTGGCCGCGGCCAAGCTGGGCCTGACGGACCCGCGCTACAACGCCAATAACACGCTGCAGCTGATTCCGAACATGGACGGCTTCCCCAACGGGCGCCGCCTGGAAGACGACGTGACCCGCATCGAGCTGCAGGCCGTGGGCGGCGTGGTGCTGGCCGCCATCGGCCTGTGGTACGACGACTACAACCCCGCCGCCACGCCGGCCCCGAGCCCCGTCACGGCTCAGCTGGGCAACGTGCTGGGCTTTAGCACCAACGTTGAGAAGAACGATACCACCTTCAAGGCGGCTTTCCCGTACTCGCAAACGCCCTGGAGCGGCACCACTGCCCAAAAGCAGGTGCTTTCGCAGCGTACCTCGGGCCTGGGCATGCAGCCGCGGCTGGCCAGCATAGAGGGCTACCCCAATCCCTTCGTGGGCAGCACCACCTTCCATTTTGACCTGGCCATGGCCTCAAACCTGAGCATCGTGGTGAGCGACGTGACGGGCCGCAAGGTGGCAACCGTGATGACGAACAAGAGCTACGGCGCCGGTGAGCACGAAATCACCTGGAAGCCCGGCAGCGAGGTAACCGCCGGCCAGTACATTGCCACGCTGTATAGCGGCAAAACCATGATTCAGTCGGTGCGCCTCGAGCGGCACTAACCCGCTGCGTGAGCCGTTGCTACTGAAATAAGAGCCGCCGGTTGGTCCTGTAGGGGCCGGCGGCGGCTCTTATTTATTTTAAGTTTACCGTATTCCCCGCGTTGGGCTAACTCTTTTTCCTGCACTGCTTTGAGAAAGTACCTATACCCGTCTTTGCTTCTGGTTTTTGGCGTGCTGGTGCTGGCCATCTTCGTCTTTAAAAAACCCGATGCCCGCATGCCGGCCCTAAAAGAGCGGCACGGCGACCTGGCCGCCGGCGGCGAATGGCTCAATACCAAAGAGGCCGTGCGCGGCTTATTGGCCAAGCTGCGCCGCAACCCCGACGACTACAAAAGCCGCCTGCTGCTGGCCCAGGCCTACATGCAGGAAGGCCGCGTAACCGGCGACCATGCCTACTACGACGCCGCGGCCATGAAGCTGCTGGACGCCGTGCTGCGCGCCGAGCCCGAAAACTTTGAGGCCATGGCCTGCAAGGCCACGCTGTGCCTCACCCAGCACCACTTTTCCCAGGGCCTGGCCCTGGCCCAACAGGCCCAGCAGCTCAATCCCAACAGCGGGTTTGTGTACGGGCTGCTGACCGACGCCCACGTGGAGCTGGGCCAGTACGACGAGGCCATCAAAATGGCCGACAAGATGAACCAGGTGCGCCCCGACCTGTCGGCGTACGCCCGGGTGAGCTACCTGCGCGAGATTTACGGCGACGTGCCCGGAGCCATTGAGGCCATGACCATGGCCGTGAAGGCCGGCCTCAGCGGCATGGAGCAAACCGAGTGGACGCGCGTGGCCCTGGGCCACCTGTACGAAATCAGCGGCGACCTTGCCCGGGCTGAGGGGTGCTACGAAACGTCGTTGCTGGTGCGGCCGGGCTATGCCTATGCCTTGGCTGGCCGGGGCCGGGTGGCGGCCGCCCGCCAGAACTACCCCGCCGCCATCAAGGACCTGCAGCAGGCCCGCGCCATGGTGAAGGATTACGCGTTTTCCGACGAATTGGTGGACCTGTACCGCCAAAGCGGGCAGTCGGGCAAAGCCAATGCTATGGCCAAGGAATCCATTGAAATGCTGGCCAATGCCGCCAAACAGGCCGACGAAGACGAGGAGTTGGGCCACTACGCCGACCGCGAGCTGGCCTATGCCTACCTCAAAACCAACGAGCTGGACAGGGCCTTGGAGCACGCCAAAATTGAGTACGCGCGCCGCCCCGACAACATCGACGTGAACGAAACCCTGGCCTGGGTGTATTTCAAGCGGGGCCAGTACGCCGAAGCCCAAAAGTACATGCAAGTGGCGCGGCGCACCCATTCGCAAAACCCGGTGCTGCTGGGCCGGGCCGGCCTCATCCTGACCAAGCTGGGCAAAGTGGCAGAAGGCCAGGCCCTGCTGGAGAAGTCCCTGCGCACGGCGCCTTACCTCAACCCCGAGCTGGCGGCCGAAGGCAAAGCCCTAATAGCGGCCCGGTAAGATGCGTGCTGTGCTGCTCAACTCGCCCAAGCGCGCGGTTCCGGCCGGGCTGGTCGTGCTGGCCTTCGCTTTGCTGGCCCACCCCGCGGCGGCCCACGTGCTCGATGTGGACCTGAGCAAGCTTTCGCGCACCGAGATTTTCTGGACCTACCTGCGGCTGGGCTTCACCCACATCATTCCGCTGGGGTTCGACCACATTCTGTTTATCATCAGCCTCTACCTGCTCGAGCCGCGGCTCAAGCCCGTGCTGCTGCAGGCCACGGCGTTCACCGTGGCGCACTCCATCACGCTGGGGCTGGCCATGTACGGCTTTATCCGGCCGCCCGCCGCGATTATTGAGCCAGTTATTGCGCTGTCCATCCTGTTTGTGGCCATCGAGAACATCATCACCGACCGGCTCAATCCGTGGCGGGTGGCCATCGTGTTTGGCTTTGGGCTGGTGCACGGCATGGGCTTCGCCAGCGCGCTAACCGGGCTGGGGCTGCCGGCCAAGGACTATTTCGGCTCGCTCATTTCCTTCAACGTGGGCGTGGAATTGGGCCAGGTCTCCGTGATTCTGCTGGCCTGGGCCGTGGTGGGGCGCTGGGCGGCCGATAAAAGCTGGTACAAGCGCCGCGTGGTGGTGCCCGTGTCGGTGGCCATCGGCTTGGTGGCGGCTTACTGGACGGTGGAGCGGGTATTTTTTACCTGAGAACCTCCCGGCCCAACCATTCGAATACGCCGTTATTTGGTAGTTATTTCTATCGATTTTTTAATTGCTATGCTGCGTACGCTGCTCGCCTTGCTGCTTTTGGCCAACTACCTGCTGGTGGTGGGGGCGGGGCTGGTGGTGGGCCGGCCGGCGGCGCCGGCTTTTTCGGCGGCGCATCCCTACGTGCACAGCCAGAACTGCCAGCAGCAGAACTACCTGCGCCTCGACTGCTTTGAGCAGTGCAACGGCCACCAGCAGGCAGTGAAAACGAAAGTGCCTACGGGCACAGGCCTGCACTTTCTCGCGCAGCTGAAAGGCCTGGACGTGCATTGTGCCCTGGCGCAGGAGGTCCAGCACCCGCAGCGGGTATTTCCACCGGCAGGGGCTGGCCAGCCGGTCGAAAAAGGGGCCGTCCTGGTTGCTGGGTTCGCGGGCCGCGATTACCCACCGCCCCGCTGGGGATAAGTTGATTGCGGCTTCCGTCAGGGGGAATTCCCACCCGCCGGGGCCACCAGATGTCCTTGCTGCCAAGCCAGGCATCGCCTTCACTTATCCTTAAACGAACACCTTTAAGCCAGGCTGATAGTGCCCGGCCGGTGTCGCTTTTCCGTCTCTATGATTTCTAATACTTTACTGAAAGCCTGCCGCTTTAGACCGGCAGTGCGTGGCCTGGGCCTATTGGTAATGGCCTTCTTTTTCTCCCAGGTATCGTTTGCTCAAGGCCCGGCTACGCTGCGCGGTACCGTGGCCGACTCCGCTTCCAGCCAGCCCCTGGAGGGCGTGAGCGTGGGCCTGGACGGCCGTCCAGGCGGCACCACCAGCGATGCCCGGGGCAACTTCCACCTCGGCGGCATCGCGGCCGGTACCTACACGCTGCGGGTGGGCGCCCTCGGCTACCGGGCGCAGGCCCTGTCCGTGACCCTGGCCGCGGGCGAAACCAAACGGGTGGCGGTGGCCCTGCCCACGGCCGCGCTCAACCTGAGCGAAGTGACCGTGAACCAGCCGCGCGACCCCAACCAAAGCCTGGCCGCCATCAGCCATATCGACCAGGTACTGCGGCCCCTGAGTTCGGCCCAGGACCTGCTGCGGCTGGTGCCGGGCCTGTTTATTGCCCAGCACGCGGGCGGCGGCAAGGCCGAACAGATTTTTTTGCGCGGCTTCGACTGCGACCACGGCACCGACTTCGCCGTGAGCATCGACGGCCTGCCGGTGAACATGGTGAGCCACGCCCACGGGCAGGGCTACGCCGATTTTCATTTTGTGATACCCGAAACGGTGGAGCAACTGAAAGTATACAAAGGCCCCTACACCGCCCGCTTCGGCGATTTTGCTACTTCGGGCGCCGGCGACTTTGTGACCAAAACCCGGCTGGAGCACAGCCAGGCCAAGCTCGAAGTGGGGCAGTTTGACACGCGCCGCGCCCTGGTGATGGTGGACTTGCTCGGGGCCGGCCATCATTTGCTCAGCCGGCAGCCGGAAAGCGCCTACGTGGCCTCGGAGTACTACTTCACTAATTCGTATTTCGACGCCAAACAGCACTTCAAGCGCTTCAACGGCCTGCTGAAATACACCGGCCGGCTCTCCGACAATACCTCGCTCACAGTGCTGGGCTCACGCTTCAGCTCCACGTGGAACGCCAGCGGCCAGATTCCGGAGCGCGGCGTGCGCGACGGCCTTATCTCGCGCTACGGCAGCATCGACCCCAGCGAAGGCGGCCGCACCAGCCGCACCAACGCCTCGGCCGTGCTCACCACTGCCCTGCGCCACGATGCCGTACTGCGCCAGCAGGTATACTATTCCAAGTACGATTTCAGTTTGTATTCCAACTTCACCTTCTTTCTGCACGACCCGGTGAACGGCGACGAAATCAACCAGGCCGATGACCGCCACCTGTTCGGCTACACCGGCACCTACGACCGGGATACGCGGGTGGGCAGACGTACCCTGCACACCACGGCGGGCCTGGGCACCCGCAACGATTTTTCCCGGGTGGACCTGCGCCACGCCGTGCGCCGGGTGATTACCGATACCACCACCACGGGCCGCCTTTTCGAGCAAAACCTGAACGCCTACCTCGACGAAACTCTGACTCTTACCGACCGCCTCACCGTGAACGCGGCCGTGCGGGCCGACGTTTTTACGTTTGATTTCCGGGGCTTGCTGGCCAACGACAACAGCCAGGCGCCGGAGCCGCTGCGGGGCCGGGTTATGCACGCCCGCGTGTCGCCCAAGCTAAACGTGTACTACCAGCTGTCGCCCGCTGTGCAGCTGTTTGCGCGCTCCGGCTTGGGCTTTCATTCCAACGATGCCCGCGCCGTGATTCGGGATGCTACCGCCAGCGTGCTGCCCCGCGCTACCGGCTACGAGGTGGGCAGCACCTTCAAGCCCGTGCCCAGCCTGGTGGTGAACGCCGCGCTGTGGGGCCTGCACCTGCAGGACGAGCTGGTGTACGTCGGCGATGAGGGCGTGACGGAGCGCACCGGCCCCACCCAGCGCTACGGCCTGGACCTGGCCGTGCGCTACCAGCTCAGCCGCCGCCTGTTCCTGGATACCGACCTGAACTACAACCACGGCCGCCAGACGAACGCGCCGCCCGGCGCCGACTACATCCCGCTGGCGCCCACCTTCACCACCATCGGCGGCCTGACCTACAAGGACGCGCGGGGCCTGAGCGGCAGCCTGCGCTACCGCCATATTGATAGCCGCCCAGCCAACGACGACGGCAGCATCCGGGCCCGCGGCTATTTCCTGCTCGATGCCGTGGTGGCCTACACCACGCCACGCTTCCAAGTCGGCGCCACCGCCGAAAACCTGCTCAACGTAGCGTGGAACCAGGCCCAGTTTGCCACCCTCACCCGCCTGCCCAACGAGCCCAATGCGGTGGATGAGTTGCACTTTACCCCCGGAACGCCATTCTATGTGAAAGTGAATGCGAGCATGTTTTTCTAATTGCGCCCGACCGGGGCACCCACAAAAAAGCCGCTCCAGTTACCCGGGGCGGCTTTTTGTGGGTGCCCCGGTCGGGGTTAGTAAAGCGCGACTTTCTGGCTGATTTTAAACTCGGGTACCGCCAGCTGGTAGATGCCGGAAGGCAGCGGCTTGCTGATGGACAAGCGCAGCTCGTTCGAGCCGGTGTAGAGGCGGGCGGCTTGCTCGTGCACGAGGCGGCCGGTGAGGTCGAACATGCGGATGGTGACGGTTTGCTCGCGGTTGGTTTGCAGCACCAGGTCGATGCGGTCGGAAGAAGTGGGGTTGGGGTACACGCTCATCTCGGCGGCAGGCGCATCGGGTGTGGCGGCCAGTGCGGCTGCGTCGCGGCGACCGGTCATGGCGCCCGTTACCACGGTGGGGGCGGTGTAGGTGGCTTTCACGAAGCAGCGCTGGGCGGGGTTGGCGGTAGAGGCGTTGCTGGCCTGCAGCGTGTACCAGCCCTCGGCCGGCACGGTGTAGGAGCCGGTGAGGGTGCCCGTGCCCGTGAGGCTGCTCACGATGCTGCCGGCGCTGTTCACCACGTCTACCTTCAGGCTGCGGGTGGCATCGGTGGGGTAGAGGTTGTAGGTAATCGCCTTGCCAGAAGCCACGTAGATGCGGCCGGCTTTGCGCGTGGCGGTGGAAGCGGCGGGCAGTTGGCCGCCCTGGCCCAGCGAGCGGGCGTCGCGGTCGCCGAGGTCATCGGCCAACTCCCATTCCTGGCTGGTGGTGAGCGCGGGCCGGGTGTAGCCGGTGGTGGCATTCACGGGTGCCCATACGGAATAGCCGCGGCGGCCACTGGCGGCCGTGCCGTTGCACGGCGGCGTGTTGATGGCTACCGTTTGCGAGCCGCTCACCGTGACGGTGGCGGTGCCATTGGCGCCCGAGTAGTCCTTGAGCACGGTGCCCGCGGGGAAGTCGCAACTCACGGTGTTGTTCTGCCAAGTGGCGTAGCTGTCGTTGATGCCGATGATGGCCTTGGTGCTGCGCTCAATCACGAGGTGGTCGGCGGCCTGGTAGCGCACTTTGTAGGCGCCGTCCTTGAAGTGCAGGTTCTGGTGGCACCACACCAAGTTCACCAAATCGTCGCGGGTGGGCAGGTCCACGGTACTTTTGGGGCTGTGGGCGTAGCGCTTGCTGGTATTGCCCACGTTGAACAGGTCTTCGAAGAAGAGCATGGGCGAGCCGTCCATGGCCAGGGCCGCAGCATAGGCAGCTGACAAGCGCGGGTCGAACGGGTCGATGTGGGGCGCCAGCTCCGAGCCCGTGTTCCAGCCGATGTAGTTGCCGTTGGCATCGAGCTGGGGCCGCATGGTGTCGTGGTTGTTCACGAAGGGCACGGTGCGGTGCACGTAGGTGCCGTTGGTGAGCACCACGCGCGTGCCCTGCTGGTAGCCGGGCAAGGTGCCCAGGTCAAAGCTGCCGCCCTGGCTCACGATGTTGTAGAGGCCGTTGCGCAGCGAGAAGTCAAACGTGCCCGAGCGGTTGTTCACGTTGGTGCACCACTGGTCCATTTGCGTTGAGGAGCCCACCCATTCGCCCACGGCGTACATGGTGGCGCCGCCCGACGCCCAGCCGGCGTTGCTTTGCAGGTTGTAGAGGAAGTCTTCGCTCGCAAAATCCGGGAAGTGCTTCACCGCGTCGAGGCGCACGCCATCGAAGCCTACTTGCTTTTTGTACCACACCAGCCAGTCACGGTTGCCGGTGCGCATGTAGTCCGAGGCCTGGGCCGGGTTGTAGGTGGCGTTGGAGCTCAGGCCGTTGGAGCCCGGGTAGTAGCTGATGTCGGGGCCGAAGTAGGGCGCGTTCCAGTCGCCCGAAGTAGTGTTGTTGCCGGGGTTGGGGTTGAAGTTCTGCCAGTTCTTGGAAAACCGGCCGCTGCGCGAGAGGTAGTCGGCGGCGCTTTCGTCGCCGGCCGGCTTGCCGTAGCTCACGTAGCGGAAGTTCTTGTAGCGGTTGGTGGTGCCGTCGTCGTAGGCCGCCGGGTCCTGGCCGCCGGCGCCCGACGAAGACCCGGCCCCGTCGTTGTGGTTGAGCACAATGTCCTGAATCACCTCAATGCCGTTGGCGTGCAGCACGGCCACGGCGCGCAGCAGCTCGTCTTTGGTGCCCATGCGGGTGGCCAAAAAGCCCTTCTGCCACTTGTCGCCTAGGTCGTAGTTATCGAAAGGCGAGTAGCCGTTGCCCTGGTTGCCGTTTTTGATGGTGGGCGGAATCCAGATGGCGTCCACGCCCATGGTTTTCAGGCGGGGGGCCAGGTCGGCCAGGTAGTTGGCCCAGCCATTGGGGTAGTTGCTGTTCCAGTAGTCCCACCAGAAGGCTTGCAGCACCACCTTTTGAGCCCGGGCCGCCTGGTTGTCCAGCCCAAGCAGTAGTGCCAGCATCAGCAGGAGCCGAGCCGCGCGGGGAATGAAATTTTGAGGAGTAGATTTTGGCATTGTGTGGGAATTTTGGTTGTGAAAAATGAAGAAAAAACTGTATGGTATTAGGCGAAGCATGGCTTGCCTATCCTTCTGATTTTTAAGATTAAAAGGTGAATTTCCGCGCAGGAGTTGCCAATAAACGGCATATATTTTTAATCGTTGCCTTAATAAATATTTATTTTATTTATTTATAATTATTAAGGGTTTATGTGCCTGCCACGAAGAGCCATTTTTGCGATATAGTGGGCAGGGGCAGTAGCGCGGCGGCCCTGGCAAAAGATTTTAAATGCTCCTTTTTTCAAGGAAAATATTGGGCTGTTTCTTTCCCAGCAGTACCTTCAAGTAATGGTTGTATCGGTTGAATTGTGTGCTACTCGGGCTGTTTCCAAGTGGTCGGCTTGGGGGCGTTGCTTTTTGGTTGCAGTAGTGGTTGCGGGGCTAGGCAGTTGCCAGGTGCGCGCCGACGAAGCCCCTGCGCTACCAAGCTCAGTTCAGGCCGCATTGCTGGCGACCAGGCCAGCCGCAGTTTCAACTCCTGCTGACGAGACCCTGCCTGATTTGCTCGCGCTTACGCCCATCGCCCCGCTGCCCAACGTGCCCGACACCTTGCGCCAGGCCATCCGGCAGCTTCACGCGGCCCTGGGCCCCGCGGCGGCAGCCTTGCGCCCCGCCGTGCTGGAACAGGCCTGCGTGGGCTACCTCACCCTGCACCCCACCGGGCGCATCGAGCGCGGCGGCTTGCTGGCCGTGGCCGATATGGACCTGCCCAATACCACGGAGCGCCTCTGGGTGCTCGATTTGCGCCATGCGAAGGTGCTGCACCGCAGCCTGGTGGCGCACGGCGAAGGGTCGGGAGCTGTGCGGGCTACCCGGTTTTCGAACGAGGAGAAATCGGCCTGTACTTCGCTGGGCTTCTACCGTACCGCCGATACTTACGACGGCATCCACGGCTATTCGCGCCGCATCGAAGGGCTCGACAAGGGCCAGAACGCCAATGCCTACGACCGGTACGTGGTGCTGCACGCCGCCGACTATGCCAGCCCCAACTACATCCGGCAGCACGGCCACCTGGGCTACAGCCGCGGCTGCCCGGCCCTGCCGCCCGAGCAGTTCAAGGCCATTATTGCCTCGGTGCGGGTGGGCAGCCTGCTGCTGATAAGCGGCCCGAGGCTGACCTCGCGCTGGCTAGATGGGCGGGCTGCCGGGCGGCGCTTTTTGGCGCGGGGCTGGGAATAAAGCACCTATCGGCAGGGCCGTTGAGCTGGCGCCCGGGCCCATAAGCGGAATCTTTTGGGCACCTCACAGGTTGTAAACCAGCCACCGACCTGCGTTCTCACGTAGAAGGTGGTGAGCCAGTAGCTGTTTGTGCGGCTGCGGGTTCTACAAGACACCAGCTAACCCATGAAAATTATGCACCAGCCCAGCGTAGTACAGCGTAAACGCAAGTCGCAACGGCGGGCCCGTCTGGCGCGCCGGGTGATGCCTTTTCTGGCTTCGCTGTTTCTGGCCACGCCCTTAGCCGGCCCGGTATCGAAGTCGATGGCCGGTACGCGCAACGAGCTGCACCTGCCGAGCAAAGCTTTTTCGGCCGCAGCAGTGTACGACCAAAAACTGCGGGCTACGTACGACGCCCTTGGGGCGGAGCAGCAGGGTCTGCGCTTCGAAACCTTCGAGAAAGCCATGACCGGCTACCTCAACCTGCGCCAGGCCGGCCGCCTCGCCGACGACAAGCAGCTGCTGACGGTGGTCGACTTCGACTTGCCTTCTACCGAGAAGCGCCTGTGGGTATTCGATTTGGGCAGCAACAAAACCTTGTTTCATACCCTGGTAGCCCACGGCCATAATTCCGGCGAGAACGAAGCCACCAACTTCTCCAACACCGACCAAAGCAACATGAGCAGCCTCGGTTTCTACGCTACCAGCAAGGAATACGAAGGCAAGCACGGCCGCAGCCTGCGCCTGGAAGGACTCGACGAAGGCTTCAACACCAACGCGGCCAGCCGTTCAGTGGTGATGCACGGGGCCGACTACGTGAGCGAAGAGTTTATCAAGCAGAACGGCCGTCTGGGCCGTAGCCTGGGCTGCCCGGCGTTGCCGCTCGACCAGTACGCCCAGATTATCGACGCCGTGCATGGTGGCACCTGCCTGTTCATTAACAGGTCGGACGCCAGCTACAACTCTAAATACCTGAACGAGGACGCCGCCATCACCGCATTGGTTTCTACCGCGTCGACGGCTGCTAACCATAGCTAGATTTTAGATTCCAACATATGAAAAGGCCCCGAATGGATTTCCATTCGGGGCCTTTTCTTTTTCAGTTGGTAGTCTTGCCGAATTGAGCTAAATAAGAACTCACGCACAATTAAGCGTTTAGAAAAAGGCGGTCATGCTGAGCGGAGCCGAAGCATCTCTACCGCAGTAGTAATCAATGCTAGCTCAACGAAGCGGGCGAGATGCTTCGGCTCCGCTCAGCATGACCGTACTACAGTTACTTATGCACGATTAAAGGCGGGCGGTTCAAAGTAATTTCTCCGCTGCCGTCGCATTTTAGCCCAACGGCTTACTGCAGCTTAACGCCGAACTTCTTGCCGACGCCTTCCAGGTCCTGCACCACGGCATCGAGGAGGGGAATGCCTTCCAAGATGCGGTGGGCTGCCATTTCGCGCTCCGGGTCGCCCGGAATCAGCACCTTCTTGCCTTCCACGGCGTGGGCATTGCGGAAGGTTGAAATCCAGTTGTCCATGTGGGCCTTGAACTCGTCGGCGGGCCTAAAAGCATCCACGCGCATGGCCCCAAAGAAATGCCCCAGCCCTTGACCCACCGGGTCGGTGGGGGGCTGCAGAAAGGCCACGAACGGCGGCACCCACGGCCCGTAGTTCGCACCAGAGAGCACGGCAGAGAAGATATCCACGATACTGCCCAGGGCATAGCCCTTGTGCGAGCCCGTGGCGCCGCCCAGCGGCAGCAGCGCGCCGCCATTCTTCACCGCGTTGGCGTCGGTCGAGCCGCTGCCGTCGGCGTTTTGCACCCAGCCTTCGGGCACTGGCAGCTGCTTGCGTTGGGCTATTTCGAGCTTGCCGTTGGCGGCGGTGGTGGTGGCCAGGTCGGCCACGAAATCCGGTTGCTCGCCGGCGGGCACGGCCACGGCAATGGGGTTGGTGCCCAGGAGGCGGTCGAGGGAGAAAGTGGGCGCGACCAGGGGAGAGGCGTTGGTCATGGCCACGCCTATCATGTCGTGCGCGAGGGGCAGCATGGCATGGTAGCCGGCAATGCCGAAGTGGTTGGAGTTTTTGACCGAAACCCAGCCGGTGCCCACCAGTTGGGCTTTTTCGATGGCCACCCGCATGGCCTTGGGGCCCACCACGAGGCCGAGGCCGCCGTCGCCGTCTACTACGGCCGTGCTGGGCGTTTCGTACGTCACACCCACCCGGGGCGTGGGGTTTATGCGCCCGGCTTCCCAGAGCCGCACGTAGCCCACCAGCCGGGCCACGCCGTGTGAGTCGATGCCGCGCAGGTCGGCCGAGAGCAGCGTTTCGGTGGCCAGGGTGGCGTCCGCCTCAGGGCAGCCGATGCTGCGGAAAATGGCTTCGGTGAACGCGAAAAGCTGGTTGTAGGAAAAGGTCATGAGGAGGCTAGGCCGCGAGCATTTCTGCCAACAGGCCTTCTTTGAGGGCATAAGCCGAGGTGCGAATGCGGGTGATTTCCGAGATGCCCAGTACAAAGTCGATGAGCACCGACGCCACCACCAGCATGTCGGCCCGCATGGGCAAAATGCCGGGCAGGGCCAGGCGCTGCTCGTGGTTGCCGCTGAGCAGGTGGCGGTGGCTAGCCTGGAAGCTGCCCACTTCCAGCTCGGTGCAGGGCGGCAGCTCCGATTCCGTGCGCAAGCGCCCAAGCTGCATGTCGGCCAGGCTGTCGAAGCTGCCGGAGGCGCCCACCAGGCTCACGGGCTTGTAGCGATGCACCGCTTCAACGAGCGGAGTGAGCACGGAGCTCAGATATTCCTGCTCGGCCTCGACGGCGGCGGCCGGGAAAATGCCGCTGGGGTCTGGGAAAAAGAGGTCGAGCAGGCGCTGCGCCCCAATTTCAAAGCTTTGCTTCCAGAAAATGGTGCTGTGGTTGGCCACGATGAATTCCACCGAGCCGCCGCCAATGTCCATGATGAGGCTGGGGTCGGCGCCCAGGTCCACGGCCTGGCGCACGCCGGCACAAATCAACTCGGCCTCCCGCTCGCCGGGGATGACATCGACCTGGATGCCGGTTTGCTCGAAAATGTCGCGCACCAGGTCGGGCCCGTTGCGGGTTACGCGCATGGCGCTGGTGGCCGTGGCGCGAATTTCCTTGACTTCGTGCAGCTCAATTTCCTCCTTGAAGCCGGCCAGCGTGTGCAGGGCGCGGGCATACGCTTCGGGGGCGATAATGCCCTGGCTGATGCCGCCCTCCCCGAGGCGCACGCCGGCTTTGGTGCGCAGCAGGGTCAGCGGCTTGTCGCCGGCCACGGCGGGCATTTCCACAATAAGCAGGTGGAAGGTGTTGGTGCCGAGGTCGATAAGCGCGAGGCGGCGATGGGGGATTTGGGTCATGTAAGAGGAGGTGCGCACGGCCGCGGTGAGGTCTTTGTGCATTCGGATGAGGGGCAGGCGCTCCCCGTTGGGAAAAGTAAGGGCGAAATGTTCGTCGGCCAGGTAGCCCAGGCCCCGGTACAAGGGCTCGCCGGGCAACGTGGCCGCCAGCTCCAGTTGCCGAAAACCGGCCTCGTATGCCGCTTTTTCGCAGAAATGAATGATGGCCCGGCCAATGCCGCGCCGCGCCCACTGCGGCAGCACAAAAAACGCCCGAATTCGCCCGGGGTGCTGCGCCGGGTCCAGCAATGGGTCCTCGGCGGCTTTGGTCTGGTCGCCGCCAAAGAGCGTGCTGCGTTTGCTCCAGCCCCCGCAGCCCACCAGCTGGCCCTCGGCTTCGGCCACGTAGTACGTGCCGTCGCTAATGAGCTGGGTGTCTACGCCAAACACGTACTGCAGGGCACTCTCAATTTGCCGCGGCGTGTAGTAGCCTATGCTGAGCCGACGCACCGAGGCTTCGATGAGGGCCGTGAGCGCCGGTACATCGCCCAGAGTGGCCATACGAATGGAATAGGGCATGGCTAAAAGACGTAAAGCAGCTGACGGTATAACGAAAAAGCGGGCGTCGGAGCACGCTACAGCTCGCTTCCCTAGTTGGCGAACCGGCAAAACGTGCCCAGCGGGAGCTTGCGCTGGCCGGCGTCGTGCAAGTAAATTTCGCCCAGCTCGCGCACGCTTTTCTCGCCGGTAAAAATCTCGGTTACCAGGTTGTCGAGAATCAGCGCGGAGAAGCCCAGCGAGTACAGGTTCACTACGAAGAAGTGGTCGGCGGGGTCGAGCAGCTGCTGGCTGAGTTTGAGCAGCTCGTTGAGCTCGTCTTCGAGCTGCCATTTTTCGCCGTTGGGGCCGCGGCCGTAGGCGGGCGGGTCCAGGATAAGGCCTTGGTACTTGCTGCCGCGCTTCACTTCGCGGCGCACGTATTTCATGGCGTCTTCCACCAGCCAGCGCACGCCGTCAAGCTGGCTGGCTTCCATGTTGTCGCGGGCCCAGAAGTTGACCTGCTTCACCGAGTCGAGGTGCGTGACGTCGGCCCCGGCGGCGCGGGCGGCCAGCGTGGCAGCTCCGGTGTAGGCAAACAGGTTGAGCACGCGCGGCTGCGCGGCGCGGCGCCGCTTGGTCTGGTTGTAGATGAACTGCCAGTTGGGGTCCTGCTCCGGAAACAGCCCCACGTGCTTGAACGACGACAACCCCAGCCGGAACTTGAGCTTGAGTCCATCGGGCCGCTCGTAGGCAATGAGCCACTGCTCGGGCATGGCGGGCTTGAGGCGCCACTGGCCTTTTTCGGTGGAGCCGGCGGCGCGGGCAAACGCGGCATCGGCTTTCTCCCATTCTTTCAGGGGCAGGTGCGGGTCCCAAATGGCTTGGGGCTCGGGGCGCGCCAATACGTACTTGCCGAAGCGTTCCAGCTTTTGGAAGTTGCCGCAGTCGATGAGCTCGTAGTCAGGCCAGGGGCTCGTGGTCAGGAAATCGTACATAGAAAGGGCAAAGGTAGGGGAGGGCCGATTTGGCTGGGCTCCGGCCTGTGGTTTTTGGCCTTTGGAGCCTCATGTGCCGGGCTGGCCACCACTGCAATTCCACAGTTTTAGCCCACCTTCTCATTCAGCTCAACGGCACTTGGGAAGCGCTTTTCGTAGAAAGAAAGATGTTCAAAATTCCCAAAGACCCCGAATTACCGGCGTGGGTATTTCTGGCGCTGCGCATAGGCTCGCTGTTGGCCGTGGCCGTTGTGGCCGCCATTGTAGTAAGGTGCAGCGATTACTAGAGCAGCTCAAGGCGCAAGTGTCAGCTCCATTAGTATGAATTCCTGACGATTAAAGGCCTTAAGGCCGCGGTAAAACGCCGTTCATCGAGGAATGCCAGCTAAGCCGATGGCTAACGCCTAGCTTTACCGGATGCTTACTGCAAACCGGAAGAAGTGGGTGGGCTTGATGGGAGTGCTCCTAGCCGGGCTGGCCCTCTTTCTCTGGTGGCCCCGCACACCTGCGTCGCGCCCGGCTCTTCTGCCCGAAACTTACACCCAGCACCGCGAGGTGAGGCGGCCCCACCGCGGGCGGGTGTTTGACCGGAAAGACTCGCTACTGGCTTATACTGAAAGGCGATTCCTGCTCAGCTTCTCACCGCGCCATCCTCTCGATTCGGCCCGTTTCAACCGGCTGTTGGGCTGGCCGGACAGCGCGCTGCAGGCCCGAGTGGTCGATATCCGGCGCCGGGAATTGCCTATGCAAATTGAGCTAACTTCTTCTGAGGCCGACACCGTGCGCCGGCGCCGACACGAGTGGCCCTACCTCACGGTGCGCGAGTACACGGCCCGCACCTTCACCGTGCCCGTGGCCGCCCCGGTGCTGGGCTATGCCTACGCGGCCGCTCAGCCGTTTCTGTACCAGGCGCAGCGGCTGGCCCGCGGCCGCTTCTACCGCCTGCACAACGGCGGCGTGGAAAGCTACTACAACGGGCTACTCACGGGCCGCCGCGGGGCATACCACCCGCTGGTCGACGCGCTGGGCCGCCCCCACGGCTCCTGGGCGCCCGATACCGTGTACCGCCCCGGCCAGGACCTCCACCTCAGCCTCGATACCGAACTGCAAGCCTATGCCGAGCGCATCCTGGCCGAACGCCGCGGCTACATTGTGGCCCTGGAGCCCGCCACCGGCGAAATCCTGTGCTACGTATCGGCCCCCACCTACGACCCTGCCGTAATAATGGCGCCCAGCGGTGGCCGGGCGCGCCGTGCGCTGCTGCTCAGCCCCGACATGCCGTTGCTCAATCGGCCCGCTACCATGGCTAACCCACCGGGCTCAGTGTTTAAGCTGGTGAATGCAGCCGTGGCCATGCAGCTGGGCGCCATCACGGCCAACGCCGCGTTTCCCTGCGACCAGTCGCTTATCAATTGCGTGCACCACCACCCCAACGCCCGCAACCTGACCCAGGCGCTGAAGTACAGCTGCAACCCCTATTTCTACCGGGTGCTGCAAACCGTGGTGGAGCAGGTGCCCGACTCCGTAGCCCAACCCGCCGATACCTGCGCCGTGCGCCACCTAAATGTGGTCACCTGGACGCGGTACGTGAAGTCCTTTGGCCTCGACACCCTGCTCGGTGTGGACGTGGCCCGCGAGAGCCCTGGCTTCATTCCCACGGCCGCTTACTACGACCGCCGCCTCGGGGCCTGCAACTGGACCTACCGCAACATCTACTCGCTCAGCGTGGGCCAAGGCGAAATCAACCTCACCGGCCTGCAAACGGCCAATGTGCTGGCCACCATCGCCAACCGGGGCTGGTACATCACGCCGCACTTTGTGCGGGCCGTGGGGGCGTCGGGCGTGCCGTTGCCGAAGTTTCGGGAAAAGCACCGGACCCTGGTCGACAGCGTCCACTTTGCCGCACTCATTCCGGGCATGGTGGCCGCGCTCGGCCACGGCGGCACTGCCGACCTGGCCAATCTGGCCGATGTGGGCATCAGCGTGGCCGGCAAAACCGGTACCGTGCAAAACGACGAGGGAGACGACCACGCCACCTTCGCCGGCTTTGCCCCGGCCAATAAGCCGAAAATTGTGGTGGCCGTGTACATCGAAAACGCGGGCTACGGCGGGCTGTCGGCGGCTCCGTGCGCGGCCCTCATCATGGAAAAATACCTGCGCGGCAAAATCGCGCCCAAGCGCAAGCGCTGGGAGGGGTGGCTGCGCTGCGGCAACCTGGCCGAGCAAGGGCACTGAAGCGAATTGAGCCGGCGGAACGGTTTCTTTGCAAAATAGATTTTGTACCGGGCGCCTGACGCGCCCTCCCGCTTATGACCTTCCACAAATACCACGGCACCGGCAACGACTTTGTTATCATCGACGACCGGAACCGGCAGTTTGACGAAACCAACCACGCCCGCATTGCCCACCTGTGCCACCGCCGCTTCGGCATCGGGGCCGATGGGCTGATGCTGCTGCGCAACCTGGCCGGCTACGATTTTGAGATGGTGTACTTCAACGCCGACGGCCGGCCCAGTTCCATGTGCGGCAACGGCGGCCGCTGCCTCGTGGCCTTTGCCAAATTCCTGGGCGTGATTCAGGACACGGCGCAGTTCCTGGCCGTGGACGGGCCCCACGAGGCCCGCGTGGAATCCGACGGCACCGTGCGCCTGAAAATGCAGGACGTGGACCCGCCCCAGGCCGCCGGCCCCCACGATACCTTCCTTAACACCGGCTCGCCGCACCACATCCGCTTTCTGCCCACCGGGCTCGACGAGCTGAACGTCTTCGCCGAAGGCCGGGCCCTGCGCTACGGCGAGCCCTACGGCGCGGCCGGCGCCAACATCAACTTCGTGGAGCTGCCCGCCGACCCCGCCCATACCTGGCCCGTGCGCACCTACGAGCGCGGCGTGGAAGACGAAACCCTGAGCTGCGGCACGGGCGTGACGGCCGTGGCCCTGGCCGCCAGCGCCCGCGGGGCTACCTCGCCGGTGCGCCTGCGCACGCCGGGCGGCCAGCTGGAAGTGGCCTTTGAGCAGCGGCCCGATGGCGGATTCGAGAACGTGTGGCTGAGTGGCCCGGCCGTGCGCGTATTTAGCGGGGAAGTAGAAGAGTAAGCGGCGCGCGGTAGGTTTGCCTGGCCAGCCCCACCACACACCATGACACAGCCCGTTCCAGCCCCCAAGGCTTCTGCTGCTCCCGCCGCCGTGCGCCTGCGGGCCCTTGAGCCCGAAGACCTGGACTTTTTGTTTGCGCTCGAGAATGACCCGGACATCTGGGCCGTATCCGATACGCTGGCGCCGGTGTCGCGGCATGCCCTCCGTGAGTACTTAACGCAGGCCACTGCGGATTTCTACGTAGTGCGCCAGCTAAGGCTTGTGGTGACTACTGAAATTAGCAGCGTGCCAGTGGGCGTAGTAGACCTTTTTGACTACGACCCCCTGCACCAGCGGGCCGGGGTGGGCATCACGATACTGGCCGCCGAGCGCCGCCACGGCTACGCCCGGCAGGCCCTCGAGCAGCTGAAAAACCACGCCCGCCAGGCCCTGCGTTTGCACCAGGTGTATGCCACTGTTGGCGCCGATAACAGCGGCAGTATGAGGTTGTTTCGCGCGGCTGGGTTCCGGCGGGTGGGCACCCGGCTGAGGTGGCTGCGCACGCCCACCGGCTGGGCCGATGCCGTGGAATGGCAGTGCCTGCTGTAGATGGCTGCGCCTGCCGCCCCATCAATACGCTTCTATATTAATGGTCTGCAATGCGCCTGACGGAAATATTTAGCAAAGCAAGCTGAACCATATCCTTACTGGAGCTGGCACCGTATAGGGTGGCAAGCGCCCCGGTCGTCTATCGTGTGTTGGTCCGGTGCGGCGCGAAACATTATCTTCTTGCCGTTATACATGCCACCATCGTCGACGGTGGAAGTACCCCTGCGTGCCTCCGCCACCGCTGCCCGGCCCAGCGAATCAGCTGCCGAAACCACTTCTGATTATACCCTGCCCGACTTAGTTTGCTTTGCGCATTTGCACTGGGACTTTGTGTGGCAGCGTCCCCAGCATTTGCTTTCCCGCTTTGCTCAGTACGGGCGGGTTTTTTATGTAGAAGACGCCTTCTACCACGCCGACGATTTGGTTGAGCCGCACATCGAAATAAAAGAGCGCGACAACGGCGTGAAGGTGGTAGTGGCGCATTTGCCGCAGCGCCTGCGCCTCGACGAAACCGCCAGTGACCAGGCCCAGTTTGAACTCCTCAGCCAGTTCTTTAGCGAGCAAAGCGTTACAAAATATAGTTTCTGGTACTACACGCCCATGGCCCTGGGCAAGTCGCGCCACTTCCAGCCCTTGCTCACCGTGTACGATTGCATGGACGAGCTGGCCAACTTCAAGTTTGCCCACCCCGAGCTGAAGAAACGCGAGCAGGAGCTTTTTCAGAAAGCCGACCTCGTGTTCACGGGCGGCCACACCCTGTACGAAGCCAAGCGGGAGCAGCACCCCGATGCCCATGCCTTCCCGAGCAGCATCGACAAGGCCCACTTTGGCTTGGCCCGCGGCCCGCTGGCCGAGCCCGCCGACCAGGCGGCCATTCCCCACCCGCGGGTGGGCTTCTTTGGGGTCGTCGACGAGCGGCTGGATATTGAGCTGCTGCGCGAGCTGGCTCAGAACCACCCGCAGTGGCAGTTCGTCATCATCGGGCCCGTGGTCAAGATTGACCCGGCTGTGCTGCCCCGCACGCCCAACGTGCATTACCTGGGCGGCAAGGACTACAAGGAACTCCCAGCTTACCTGAAGGGTTGGGATGTAGCAACGCTGCTATTCGCTGATAACGAAAGCACTAAGTTTATCTCGCCCACCAAGACGCCGGAGTATCTGGCGGCCGGCAACCCGGTAGTGAGCACCCCGATTCGCGATGTGGTGCGGCCCTACGGCGACCTGAAACTGGTACACATCGCCGAAAACGCCCAGGACTTCGGCGCGGCCATTGAGAAGGCCCTGACCCAGCGCACCGACGCCGACTGGCGCCAGCGCACCGACGATTACCTGGCCACCATTTCCTGGGACCAAACCTGGCAGGACATGGTGGACCTGATGCAGCAGCGCCTCGCTGCGAAAACCCCTGATGCGGCCACGGCCGCAGGCACCCCACTGGCCGTAAAGGTTTCGGAGGTGACGCCTCCGGCAGCGGCTCCGCGCTTTTAGCCCAATTATTTTCATTAGCCTTTCCACGCCCATACCCCTCCGCACCATGTTCGATTACCTCATCGTTGGGGCCGGCTTTGCCGGCAGCGTGCTAGCCGAACGGCTGGCCACCCGCAGCAATAAGAAGGTCCTCGTTATCGATAAGCGCAACCACATTGCTGGCAACGCCTACGACCATTATAATGAGGACGGCATTCTGGTGCACAAGTATGGCCCGCACATCTTCCATACCAATTCGAAAGATGTATTCGACTACCTCGGCAACTTCACCGACTGGCGTCCCTACGAGCACCGCGTCCTGGCCTCGGTAGACGGCCAGCACGTGCCCATGCCCATCAACCTCGACACTATTAACAAACTCTACGGCCTGAACCTGACCAGCTTTGAGCTGGACCAGTTTTTTGCTTCCGTGGCCGAAGAAGTGCCCGTCATCAAGACGTCGGAAGACGTGGTGGTGAGCAAAGTGGGCCGCGAGCTCTACGAGAAGTTCTTCAAGAACTACACCCGCAAGCAGTGGGGCCTCGACCCCTCGCAGCTCGACAAGTCAGTGACCAGCCGCGTGCCCACCCGCACCAACCGCGACGACCGTTACTTCACCGATACCTACCAGGCCATGCCCCTGCACGGCTACACCCGGATGTTTGAGAAGATGCTCGACCACCCCAACATCAAGGTGATGCTCAACACCGATTACCACGAAGTCATCGACTTCATTCCCTTCAAGGAAATGATTTTCACCGGGCCCGTGGATGAGTACTTCGACCACCAATTCGGCAAGCTGCCCTACCGCTCGCTGGAGTTCAAGCACGAAACGCTGAACAAGGAAAAGCACCTGGCCGCGCCCGTGGTGAACTACCCCAACGAGCACCCCTACACGCGCATCACCGAGTTTAAGGCCCTCACCGGCCAGGACCACCCCAAAACGGCCATCGTGTACGAGTACCCGCAGGCCGAGGGCGACCCGTACTACCCCATTCCGATGGCCGAGAACGCCGAGCTGTACAACAAGTACAAGAAGTTGGCCGACGAAACGCCCAACGTGCACTTTGTGGGCCGACTCGCCACCTACAAGTACTACAACATGGACCAGGTAGTGGCCCAGGCCCTGACGCTCTACAAGAAGCTGACGGAAAAGGAAACCGCCGCCAAGCCCGCCCGGCCCGCTATTTCGGGCAGCACGGCCCTGGTCGAAAAGCTGGTGAGCCGTTCGCCCAAGCAGGAATAACGTAGTACTTCACGTACCCATATTCAGCTGCCACCCCTGCGCGCCTGCGTTGGGGTGGCAGTTTGATTTATGTCTGGCCCAAGCTGAACTCTGGGCTGGACCATTGTTCCACCGACCACCTTTGCTATGAACCAACTAGATATCTGGGGCGGCATCGAATGCAGCCACTGCCGCGTGGGCGACACCTATTCTGACCAGCTCACCCGCAACGGCCACTGGCACCGGCTCGACGACTTGGACGCACTGGCCGACCTCGGCCTCAAAACCCTGCGCTACCCCGTGCTCTGGGAGCATACCAGCCCCGATACCCCCGATGCCTGCGACTGGACCTGGCCCGACGAGCGCCTGCCACGCCTGCAGGAGTTGGGCATCAACCCCATCATTGGCCTCGTGCACCACGGCAGCGGCCCGCGCTACACCGCCCTGCACGAAGACAGCTTTGCCACCGGCCTGGCCCAGCACGCGGCCAACGTGGCCCAGCGCTACCCCTGGCTCACGCACTTCACGCCCGTAAACGAGCCCCTGACCACGGCCCGCTTCAGCACGCTCTACGGCCACTGGTACCCGCACACCAGCTGCAACCGCACCTTCGTGCGCGCCCTGCTCAACCAGCTCGAAGCGACGCGCCTCTCCATGAAGGCCATTCGGGAAATCATTCCTAAGGCCCAACTGGTGCAAACCGAAGACTTGGCCCAGGTGCACAGCACGCCGGCCATGCAGTACCAAGCCGACTTTGAAAACCTGCGCCGCTGGCTCACCTTCGACGTATTGTGCGGCCGCGTCACGCCCGAGCACTTGTTCTGGGGCTACTTAACGGAGCACGGCGCCAGCGAAGCCGAGCTGCAAAGCTGGCTCGACGACCCCTGCCCGCCCCAGGTGCTGGGCCTGAACCACTACCTCACCAGCGAGCGGTTTCTGGACGAAGCGCTGGGCAACTACTGGCCCTGCCACGAGGCCGACAACGGCCGCCAACGCTACGCCGACGTGGAAGCCGTGCGCGTGGCCAACGTGCCGCTGGCCGGCGTGGCGAGCCTGCTGCTGCAAGCCTGGCAGCGCTACCAGCTGCCGGTGGCCATCACCGAAGTGCACCTCAACTGCACCCGCGAGGAGCAGGTGCGCTGGCTGCACTACGTGTGGGACGAGGCCCAACGAGCCCGGGCGCAGGGGGCCGACGTGCGCGCCGTCACCGTGTGGTCGCTTTTCGGCACCTTCGACTGGGACAGCCTGCTCACCCGCCAAGCCAACAGCTACGAAACCGGCGTGTTTGACGTGCGCAGCGGCCGGCTGCGCCCCACGCTGCTCGCGAAGCTGGTGCGCCACCTGGCCCAAGGCCAGCCGTTCGAGCACCCGGTGATGCAAAGCCTGGGCTGGTGGCAGCGCCCCGGCCGATTCGACTTCCAGCCCAGCGTGGCGCCCACTCAACCACCCGTGCTCAAAGCCGTAAAGCAACGCAAGCTGTCGCGCCCTGCCGCGCGCCTCAACGAACGCGAAGACCTAGAATATGCGGCCTGATTTCGTTGCTGACCACATTGCCGAGCGGGCCATTCGGCCCCTGCTGATTGCTGGCGCCCACGGCACGCTGGGGCGGGCCGTGGAGCGCATCTGCCACACCCGCGGCTTGGTGGCCGTGGCCCTGGGCCGGGCCGAGCTGGACGTGACCAGCCCCACTTCGGTGGAAAGCGTGCTGAACACCGTTCGGCCCTGGGCGGTGCTCAACGCGGCCGGCTACGTGCGGGTGGATGCGGCCGAGGCCGAGGCCGGGAAGTGCTTTAGCGAAAACGCCACCGGCCCGTCGGTGCTGGCCACGGCCTGCGCCCAGCGCGACTTGCCGTTTCTCACGTTTTCGTCCGATTTGGTGTTTGACGGGGAGCAGGAAGCGGCCTACACCGAATCGTCGGTGGCCAACCCGCTGAATGTGTACGGCCGCAGCAAGCTGGCCGCCGAGCAGCGCGTGTTGGCAGTTCACCCCCGGGCCTTGGTGGTGCGCACCAGTGCTTTTTTCAACGCCTGGGACGAATTCAACTTCGTGCACTTTGCCCTGCAAGCGGCTCGCAGGGGCCAGCGCTTCGAAGCCGCCGACGACGTGCGCATTTCGCCAACCTACGTGCCCGACCTGGTGAATGCCTCGCTGGATTTGCTGCTGGACGAAGCCGCCGGCATCTGGCACGTCACCAACAACGGGGCCTGCACCTGGGCCGACCTGGCCCGCATGACGGCGCAGCACGCCGGGTTGTCGCCCGATTATGTGGTGCCGCGTCCCATGGCCGCTTTCGGCTTGGCCGCGGCCCGGCCCCGGCAAACCGTGCTGGTGAGCGAGCAAGGCATTGTGCTGCCTTCGCTAGAGCACGCCCTAAGCCGCTGCGTGCGGGAGATGGAACACCACCCGCTGGTGGCTGGCTAAACGCGACCAACGCCGCGCTGCGAACTACGCTGTTCGGAGGGCTGTTATACCTCTCACTCTTCTGCCAAGGTGTCGTAATTTTTGTTTTGGGACGGTTTTAGCGGAAGGCTCCGTAAATTTGGGGTGCGCCCCGGCGCTATTCGCTAAAAAACTACCTGATGTTTGAATTCCTAGGCAAGACCGTCGCCAAAATATTTGGCTCCAAGTCGGAGCGCGATTTAAAGGAAATCGTGCCCTACGTGGCGCTGATTAATGCCGAATATGCCAAACTGGCCGGCTTGACCGATGACCAGCTGCGCGAGCAGACCCATAGTGTCCGGGCCCGCATCGACAAGCGCCTCGCCGGCCTCGACGGGCAGATTGCCGGCTTGCACCAGCAAATCGACAGCCAGCCCCAGCTCGATGTGGCGCAGAAAGAGGTACTGTTCGAGCAAATTGACGTGCTGGAAAAGCAGCGCAACAAGGACCTCGAAGCCGTGCTGCTGGAAGTGTTGCCGCAGGCCTTCGCCATTGTGAAGGAAACGGCTCGCCGCTACAAGGAAAACGGCCAGCTGGTGGTTACGGCCAACGAACACGACCGCGAATACGCCGCCACTCACCCCAACTGCACCATTCAGGGCGACCAGGCCATCTGGAGCAATAAGTGGCTGGCCGGCGGTGCCGAAATCACCTGGGACATGGTGCACTACGACGTGCAGCTGATTGGCGGCGTGGTGTTGCACCAGGGCAAAATTGCCGAAATGGCCACGGGCGAAGGCAAAACGCTGGTTTCGACCTTGCCGTCGTTCCTCAACGCGCTGTCGAAGCGCGGCGTGCACCTCGTAACCGTCAACGACTACCTGGCCAAGCGCGACTCCGAATGGAACGCGCCGCTGTTCGAGTTCCACGGCATCACCGTGGACTGCATCGACAAGCACCAGCCCAACACGCCGGAGCGCCGCGCCGCTTACCAGGCCGACATCACCTACGGCACCAACAACGAATTCGGCTTCGACTACCTGCGCGACAACATGGCGCGCGACCCCGAGGAGCTCGTGCAGCGCAAGCATCACTTCGCCATGGTCGACGAAGTAGACTCCGTGCTGATTGACGATGCGCGGACGCCGCTCATCATTTCCGGCCCGGTGCCCCGCGGCGACGTGCACGAGTTCTACCAGCTCAAGCCGCGCATTCAGCGCCTGGTCGACGAGCAGAAGAAAGTGGTGCAAAACTACCTCGTGCAGGCCCGCAAGCTCATCGCCGAAGGCAAAACCGGCGCGGAGGAAGGCGACAAAAACGGCGAGGGCGGCCTCATGCTGTTCCGCGCCCACCGCGGTCTGCCCAAGAGCAAGCCCCTCATCAAGTTTCTCTCGGAAAGCGGCATTCGGGCCGTGCTCCAGGCCACCGAGAACCACTACCTGCAGGACAACTCCCGGCAGATGCCCAAGGCCGACGAGCCGCTGTACTTCACCATCGACGAGAAGAACAACCAAATTGAGCTGACCGAGAAAGGCATCGACTTGATTACGGCCCAGGGCGAAGACCCCAAGCTGTTCATCATGCCCGACATCGGTGCCGCCATTGCCGACATCGAGAAAAACGCCACGCTTACGGCCGAAGAGAAGCTGCATCAGAAAGAAAAGCTGATGAGCGACTACCAGGAAAAAAGCGAGCGGGTGCACACCGTAAACCAACTCCTGAAGGCCTACACGCTGTTTGAGAAGGACGACCAGTACATCCTGACCGAAGACGGCAAGGTGAAAATCGTGGACGAGCAAACCGGCCGTGTGATGGAAGGCCGTCGCTACTCCGACGGCCTGCACCAGGCCATCGAGGCCAAGGAAAACGTGCGCGTGGAAGACGCCACCCAGACCTACGCCACGGTGACGCTGCAGAACTACTTCCGCATGTACCACAAGCTGTGCGGCATGACCGGCACGGCCGAAACCGAAGCGGGCGAGTTCTGGGAAATCTACAAGCTCGACGTGGTGGTGATTCCTACCAACCGCGCCATCAGCCGCAAAGACTCCGACGACCAGGTGTACAAGACGGTGCGTGAGAAATACAACGCCGTGGCCCTGGAAATCCAGAAGCTGGTCGAAGCCGGCCGCCCGGTGCTAGTGGGTACCACCTCGGTAGAAATTTCTGAGCTGGTATCGCGCATGCTGAAGCTGCGCGGCATCCAGCACCAGGTTTTGAACGCCAAGCAGAACCAGCGCGAGGCCGAAATTGTGGCCGCTGCTGGTTTCCCCGGCACCGTGACCATTGCCACCAACATGGCCGGCCGTGGTACCGACATCAAGCTGCGCGAGACCTCGCGCGAGTCGGGTGGCCTGGCCATCATCGGCACGGAGCGCCACGAAAGCCGCCGCGTTGACCGCCAGCTGCGGGGCCGTGCCGGCCGCCAGGGCGACCCGGGCACTTCGCAGTTCTTCGTGTCTTTGGAAGACAACCTGATGCGCCTGTTCGGCTCCGACCGGATTGCGAAACTGATGGACCGCATGGGCATGGAAGAGGGTGAGGTGATTCAGCACTCGATGATTACCAACTCCATCGAGCGGGCGCAGAAGAAAGTGGAAGAAAACAACTTTGGCACGCGCAAGCGCCTGCTGGAGTACGACGACGTGATGAACGCCCAGCGCGAAGTGGTGTACAAGCGCCGCCGCAACGCCCTGCACGGCGACCGCATGGAGGTGGATATCCTCAACATGATTTATGACGTGAGCGAAGACATCGCCGCCGGTCACAAAATCACGGGAGACTTCGAAGACTTCAAGCTGGCCATCATCCGGGTGTTTGGCTACGATACCTACCTCACCCAGCAGGACCTTACCGGCCTGCAGCTGCCGCAGCTCACCCAAAAGCTCTACGAAGAAGCCCTGGGCTACTTCCAGAGCAAGAACGAGCACATTGCCTCCAATGCCCTGCCGCTGGTAAACGACCTGCTGAGCAACGGCGCGCCCTACGAGAACATCGCGGTGCCCTTCACCGACGGCAAGAAGCAGGTACAGGCCATTGCTAACCTGCGCAAAGCCCAAGCCACCGGCGGCCACGACATTCTGCGCCAGATGGAGAAAGTAGTGGTGCTGTCCGTGATTGACACGGCTTGGACCCAGCACCTGCGCCAGATGGACGACCTGAAGCAAGTGGTGCAAAACGCGGTGTACGAGCAGAAAGACCCGCTGTTGGTGTATAAGTTTGAGTCGTTTGAGCTGTTTAAGCGCATGATTGGCAAGGTAAACGAGGAGACGACTTCGTTCCTGTTCCACGCCGATGTGCCGGTGCAGCAAGGCATGGTGGGCACCAACGCCGAGCCCGAGTACTACCTCGAAGACGAAGAGCCCCAGCCCCAGCTCACCGTGGAGCACGAATCGATGCTCGACACCCTGGGTGCCGGCCCCGAAGACATGGGCCCCAACGACCAGCCCGCCGTGAAGCAGACGCCCGTGCGCAGCCAGAAAGTGGCCAACCGCAACGACAAAGTGAGCGTGCAGTACATGGACGGCCGCGTGGTGCGCGACGTGAAGTACAAGACCGTGGAGCAGGACGTGCTGGAAAACCGCTGCGTGTTGGTCGACTAGAGGCCGATTTTTAGCTCAATAAAAAGAAACGCCCCGGCCAGTTGGTCGGGGCGTTTCTTTTTATAGGAATAATTCTTGCCCAACGGAAGGCCTTGGCTGTTTTTGCGCTACCATACCGCCTACTCGGGTCGCTGCTGTTGCTACTTGTACCGTACCAGCGACCTACGCGTAGGCCTCAAAATGGCAATCGGGCGTGGCAACTAGGCTTCTGGAGAGTAAGACGGAAGTTAGCGCTGGGGCTGGCGGTGGCTATACACTTGGCTATCGGCCAGCCACTCGCGGGCCGCGGCTTCGTCGTTGAAGAAGTAGGGGTAGAACTCGTGCTGGGCCTGTTGGCGCAGCAGCGTTTCGGTGGCGATGCTCCCAATTTCCTCGCGGTGGCTTTCGCTGGCCACGCAGGCCAGAAACACCGGCGAGCCCAGCACCATTACCACCTGTTCGGCCAGCAGTTCTTTGAGCCAGTCCAGTAGGGCAGGAGAGTACTGGTCCTGGCTGCGCATATCGAGCAGCCAGAAGCGGCAGCGATTGTGTTTAATTGCTGCACTCAGCAGCTCTTGCTGAGGCGGATGCAGGGTGTGGTCGGGCACGTTGCTCAGCCAGCGGCCCACCAGCAAGTTGGGCTGAGACTCGTAGTTCAGCGCAAAGACATCGGAAAATGACGTGGGCATGGGTTTGATAATAAAGAGAGTAAATGTAGCGCTAGTATGCTGCCTATTCGAAAAGCGGCCTGCCACCATTCAAAAGGAGCAGCGCATGCTTAGCTTAACCGTAAGGGCAAGCGCTACTGCGCGTGCCGCGTGCCGTAAGTATCGGTTTCAGCAATAGGAGGCGAGCCGTCCGTACTGTAAACCGCGCCGTATGCACAGTCCCTTCCCCCTACCTTTGCCTCATGACGCTCGCTGCCCGAATTGACCACACCCTGCTACGCCCCGATGCTACCGAGGCGCAGATATTACAGCTATGCGAAGAGGCCGTTGCGCATGGCTTCGCCAGTGTGTGCGTGCCGCCGTGCTACGTAGCCCTGGCCACCGAAAAGCTGGCCGGCACGGCAGTGGCAGTTTGCACGGTGATTGGCTTCCCATTGGGCTATTCCACTTCCAGTGTGAAGTTCAAGGAAGCCGAAGTGGCCCTGTACGACGGGGCCACTGAACTGGACATGGTCATTAACATCGGGGCGCTGAAATCGGGCAAAGTGGACATGGTGCAGGCCGAAATCCTGGACCTGGCCGATTTGTGCCACGTGCACCAGGCCTTGCTCAAGGTCATCATCGAAACCGCTTTGCTTTCGGAAGCCGAAATTGAGCTGGCCTGCCAGCTGTGTGTGGGTGGCGAAGCCGATTTTGTGAAAACCTCCACCGGCTTCGCCAGCCGCGGTGCTTCGGTAGAAGACGTGACGCTAATGCGCCGCGTATTGCCCGAAAACGTACGCATAAAAGCCGCTGGAGGCATTCGCACCCGTGCCGCGGCACAGGCAATGATTGCGGCTGGCGCCGACCGCATCGGCTCGTCCAATAGTGTGGCCCTGATTGCTGAAAACAATGAAACAACTGCTGCCTAAGATGCTATTGGCCTCCCTGCTGCTGACCTTGGCAGCTTGCGGTAGCACCGCCCCGAAATCCCCGCGTGCCAGCTCCCCGGCCGATACCACGCTGAAGAGGTCGGCCGGCACTACCGCTACCCCGGCTACGATGCCAGCGGAGGACGTGACAAAGTACCGGCCCGTGTTCAGCATGCCCAAAGCCGGACCGGCTACGGCTCCCGTCAAAACCACAGTAGCGCCCACCAACCACGTGAATGCGCAGATTGAGCAGCGGCTGCGCGACCAGGCCTACACCAACCAGAACGTGAAGTATGCCCAGGGCTACCGCATTCTGGTGTACCTGGGCCTGGAGCGGGATAAAGTCATGGCCATTCGCCGCAACATCATCGGCCGCTACCCCGATGAAACCGACTACATCACGTTCAAGTCGCCGGTTTACCGCCTGTATATCGGTGACTACCTCACCAAACTCGAGGCCGCCCGCGGCCTTGCTAAGCTGCGCGGCCTGGCCCCGAAGCTGGAGCTGGAATCCACGCAGGTGCTGCTGAATAAGAATCCCTAGCCTTAGCAGAACAAAACTCCCCTCCTTGCCAAGGAGGGGACGCTGGCGCGACGCGTCAGCTGGGGTGGTTGAATCGTTGAACGACTCGCGTTAGAATCGTTCGGGTGTCGTGCAACGGCTCAACCACCCCCTTCCGAGCCGTTGGCTCGAACATCCCCTCCTTGCTAAGGAGGGGAGTAGCCGTTTAATTCCCTAGCCATGACCGAGCTTCTTCCCCGAATCCAGCGCCTCGCCGCTCAGTACGCAGCCGATACCGTAGCCATTCGCCACCACCTGCATGCCCACCCCGAGCTGTCGTTTGAAGAAACCCAAACCGCCGCCTTCGTGACGCGGGAGCTGGAAAAAATGGGCCTCAGCCCCCGGCCCATTGCCAATACCGGCGTACTGGCTCTGATTGAAGGCCAGCCCGGCGGCCCCACCATTGCCCTGCGGGCCGATATGGATGCCTTGCCCATCCAGGAAACCAACGACGTGCCGTACAAGTCCACCAACCCCGGCGTGATGCACGCCTGCGGGCACGACGTGCACACGGCCTCGCTGCTGGGTGCGGCTCGCATTCTCAACGACCTGAAGGGCGAGTTTCGGGGCACCATCAAGCTGATGTTTCAGCCCGGGGAAGAGCGGCTGCCGGGCGGCGCCTCGCTGATGATAAAGGAGGGCGTGCTGGAAAACCCCAAGGTGACGAGTGTGCTCGGGCAGCACGTGTTTCCGCACCTGCCCGCCGGCAAAGTGGGCATCCGCTCGGGCCGCTACATGGCCAGCACCGACGAGCTATATCTGACCGTGCGGGGCAAGGGCGGCCACGGCGCCATGCCCGAAATGAACCTCGACCCCGTGCTGGTAGCAGCCCACATTATTGTGGCCGCGCAGCAGATTGTGAGCCGCCGCGCCAGCCCCAAAATCCCGTCGGTGCTCAGCTTCGGCAAGATCATCGCCAACGGCGCCACCAACGTTATTCCCAACGAAGTGTACATCGAAGGCACGTTCCGCACCCTCAACGAGGAGTGGCGTGCCGAGGCTCACCAGCACTTGCGCCGCCTCTGTGAAGGCCTGGCCGAGAGCATGGGTGCCGTATGCGAGCTGGAAATCCGCCACGGCTACCCGTACCTCGAAAACGAGCCGGTGCTCACGGCCCGCGTAAAAGCAGCCGCCGAAGAATTCCTGGGCCCCGAAAACGTGGTGGAGCTGGACCAATGGATGGCCGCCGAAGACTTCGCCTACTTCTCCCAGGCGGCGCCGGCCTGCTTCTACCGCCTCGGCACCCGGCACGAAGACGGCCGCTTTGCTTCCTCCGTGCACACCCCTACCTTCGACATCGACGAAAAAGCCCTGGCTACCGGTCCGGGCCTGATGGCGTGGCTGGCCATCAAAGAGTTGGCCACGAAATAGGCCATGCTGGCCGGGCGTTACCTTGCAATTATGAACTACTGGTATTCTTTTGCCCGCTGGGGCGCGGCCGTGCTGGCCAGTGGCCTGCTCCTGGCCCAACCCGCCGCTGCTCAAACCCGCCGCGCTACCCTGGACCTGCAGCTCTGGCCCGAACTACAGGCCGAGCTGGCGCTAAAAAACGGCGATTACCTCTTCCTGGGTCTGCGCGGCCAGCGTGACGTGGAGTCGGCCAGCTACAACGGCGACGCCCGGCGGCTGGGCTTCGACGAGCGGCGCGTCACGCTGGGGTACGAGCATTTCTGGAGCGAGCATTGGAGCGGGGGCGGCACGCTGCGGCTCGAGGCCCTGGGCTACAAGCGGCTGGTGCTGGTGCCCGAAGCGCTGCTGCGGCACCGCAGCAGCCTGGCGGGCCTCACCTTTGGGCAGCGCCTGAGCCTGGAGCGCACTCTGCCCAACAACGCCGGCTACGTGGGCGGCCCCGGCCCCGATGGGCAAAACTGGGCCCGCCTGCGCGTCGACCTGGAGAAGCTGGTGCCCGTGGGCAGCGGCGGCTTTGCCCTGCGCCCCCGCCTGAGCTACGAAGCAGCTACCCGCATCCGCCTGCTCAAGTCCAACACCGATGCCAAGCAGCGGAGCATTGACTTCACCAGCGCCCGCGCCGAATTGGGCTGCCGGGTCAGCGACCATTTCGACATTACGCCGTGGGTGGCGTCCCAAACGCGCTACAGCTTCACCCTCGCCCAAACGGATGTCAATGGCAACGTGACCATTCCCGCCGGCCGGCTCAATTTGGCGACGCCGGTCATTGGGATTGATGCCCGGTTCACGCTGTTCCAGGGCAAGACGGTGTTTGAAAGACAGCAGCTGCCCACCCAGCACTAGCTTGCTTGTAGTCGAATTATGCCATAATGGCTGTGTAGGCGCTGTGCTTAAAAGCGGGTTGGTATACTTGGAATGACATTTTTGATTATTGCCTGGTGTGAAATCGTCAGGATGATTTATTGAATAAGGACAAAATGTCTTCATTTCGTATGGTGGCTCAATTGGTATAGATTTTAAGGAAAGAGAGGTGTGCCGATGCACGGCACGTCTTTTCTGCAAACCTTAATTCTTCTTACCATTTACATGGCCACTTTGCTCTATAACCCCCGCCCTTCGTTGCGTCCCAGCCGTGCCTTGAGCGTCATGCTCGCCGACATGCTACGCGACCCGCAGACTACCACTGCGCAATCCACGCCCGCTTTTACCCCCGCCGCTGACATTCTGGAAACGGCCGAAGGCTTTGAGCTACAGTTGGCCCTGCCCGGCGTGAAGAAGGAAGCGGTAACGATTGAATTTCTCGCAGGCGAACTGGTGATATCCGGCGCCCGGCCTAACCCGGCTGCTGCTGCCAAGGAAGCGGCTGCTACCGCCACCGAAACCACTGCCGCTGACGAAACCAAACCAGCCGTGGTAACTCCGGAAGTCCCCGCCGCTCCCAAACTCCGCCGCGTGGAAACCCAGTATGGCGCGTTCTCCCGCCGCTTCCGCCTGCCCGAAACGGTAAACGTGAAAGGCATCGGCGCGGAGCTCACCGATGGCATCCTGCGCCTGACCCTGCCATTCGACACCGAGAAAGCAATAAAGCAGCACATCGAAATCCGCTGATGCGACCGGTTTTGCAAGAAAGGCGCTCTGCGGGGTGCCTTTTTTGCTCCTGTCGGTGTTGTGGGCATAGTTGCTCCAATTGGCCCATTTTCTGCTAGAAAGCAACCCTGAGACACGAAAGCGAATCCTTGAGACGTTACCGAAAAAGAATGCGTTTTGCTCATTCGGTTTTCATCCGTGGTTCCCTAAATTAGGTTCTTCATTACCCCAAATCACCCTTTCATTTTTCCTTACCCATGCAAGCAAAACAAATGATGCTCGGCCTGCTCGGTTCTGCCATTCTTGGCGGAGGCGTGGCCGTGGGGGGATACAAGCTGTTGGAGCCAGTCCCCGTGGTGCCCCAAGCCGTAGCTGCTGACCCCCAGGTACGTTATACCTCCGAAATGCGGAGCAGCACCTACGCCGTACCCGAAGGACTGAACTTCGTAGCGGCCGCGGCCGCCGTGACCCCGGCCGTAGTACACGTGATGACCGAATACGCCGCGCCGGCCGTTGACCAGCGCCAGCAGCAGATGGACCCGTTTTTGCGCCAGTTTTTTGGCGACCAGCTTGAGCAGTTTCACGGCCAGCAGCCCCAGGGCGGCGGCCAGGGTTCGGGCTCGGGCGTGATTATCGCCGCCAACGGCTACATCGTGACCAACAACCACGTCATCGACAAAGCCTCCAAGATTGAGGTGGTGCTCGACGACAAGCGCAAGTTCGAGGCCGAGCTGGTGGGGGCCGACCCCAACACCGACCTGGCCGTGCTGAAAGTGAAAGCCGACAACCTGCCCTTTGTGAAGTACGGCAACTCCGACGATGTGAAAGTGGGCCAGTGGGTGCTCGCCGTGGGCAACCCCTTCAACCTGAACTCGACCGTGACGGCCGGCATCGTTTCGGCCAAGGGCCGGAACATTGACATCCTGCGCCGCAAAGACAACATGGGCATCGAGTCGTTTATCCAGACCGATGCCGTGGTGAACCCCGGCAACTCGGGCGGCGCCCTCGTGAACCTGAACGGCGACCTGATTGGCATCAACTCGGCCATTGCCTCGCACACGGGCTCGTTTGAGGGCTATGCCTTTGCCATTCCCAGCTCGCTGGCCAGCAAAGTGGTCGACGACCTGCTGAAGTACAAAGTGGTGCAGCGCGCCCTGCTCGGCGTGCAGATTCAGGAAGTGGACGCCAAGCTGGCTTCCGAGAAGAAGCTCAATACCCTGAACGGCGTGTACGTGCAGGGCCTGAGCGAGAGCAGTGCCGCCGCCGCAGCCGGCCTGAAGATGGGCGACATCATCACCAAAATCAACGACGTGGTCGTGAACACTTCCTCGCAGCTGCAGGAGCAGGTGGCGCGGTTCCGCCCCGGCGACAAGATTAAAGTGAACTACGTGCGCGGCAACACGCCCAGCGAGGTAACGGCCGTTCTGCGCAACGCCACCGGCACTACGTCGGTGGTGCGGGAAGAGCCGGCGTTGGCCGCCATTAAGTATGAGGGCGCTACCATTGCGGCAGTGCCCGCCCGGGAGCAAGCCAAGCTGGGCCTGGAAGGCGGTGCCAAAATCAGCGGCATCAAGGGCAGCAACTTCCGCGAGACGGGCATGGGCGACGGCTTCATCATCACCCGCATCGACAAGAACCAGGTGACCAAGCCCGCCGACGTGAAGAAGTACCTGGACGAGGCCCGCGACAAATCGGGCGCGCTGGTAGAAGGCGTGTACCCCGACGGGCGCAAGGCGTACTACCCCATCGGCCAGCAGTAATCCAGCTGATGTGGCCGTGAATCAGAAAAAAAGCCCCTGCCGGATTCGGCAGGGGCTTTTTTGTGTGCGTGGGAGTAAAGGCCGCCCTCCCGCTTGCCCCGCTCAGGCAGTAGCCGCACTATATAACCTGAGCCGAATATGCCAAAAGCTTCTGCAGGACAACTCCTAATCATGTTAGCTCAACTTGGCCGTGCGGCCTAACATAGGAAAACCTGGGTTTAATGGGCCCGTATAGCTACCCAGAATAGCTTACTTGCCGTGTCCGTGCCGACATTTCCAACCAGCGCCTTTTCGCTCGAGTACCGCCCCGATTTAGGCATCCTAATCGGCCGGTGGTTGCAGGCCTTGCCTCCGCCCGAACTGCAGGGCACCTACGAGGCCATGCTCGCCGCGGCCAAAGCCAACGGCAACTGCCGCTTCTGGCTGCTGGACCTGCGCCGGCGCCCGCTGGCCGGCCCCGACCTGAACGAATGGTTTCGCGACCAGTTCTCGCCCCAGATAGCCTCGGCGCTGGGCGGGCCGCTGTTTACGGCCTACCTGGCTGGGCCGCACCAGCGCGTGGCCGCCGAAAGCGCCGAAATGGAGCTGCACCTGCGCCACGCGGCCACCCTCGATTCGTACCCGCTGTTCTACGACGACGAAGCCGAGGCCATGACTTGGCTCACCGACCAGCAGGAGCGGGCCGGCGTACGCGTACGCGAAAAGAGCCGGTTGAGCTAACCGGGGTGAAAGGGCGGTGCCCGGGGAAATTGAGCCAGAATGGGTGGATAATGAACCAATGCGGGCGGTTACGGCCGCGGTTGGTGGCGGGCGTTGGCTTTCCGTAGATTTGTGGGAGCATCCTTTCATCGTATTCCCGCCCTTTCCTCATGAAGCTAGCCCTCGAAGAAGCCACCTCGGCCGCCGACGTAACCGTTGCGCACCCGCACACCGACCCCCACGGCATTCAGGACGTATTGCGCCAGTTGCACATCGACGCCGACAACGCCGCCTACTGCACCGGCCGCAGCTGGGGCGGCCACGCCACCGCCAGCCGCCGCACAGTGCTAGCCCCCGCCGATGGCCACCGCATTGCCAGCGTAGCCTTCGCTACGCCCGACGACTACGATACGGTCGTGAAAACTGCCCAGGAGGCATTCAAGACCTGGCGCCTGGTGCCGGCCCCCAAGCGCGGCGAAATTGTGCGCCAGATTGGCAATAAGCTGCGCGAATACAAGGAGCCCCTGGGCAAGCTGGTGAGCGCCGAAATGGGCAAAATCCTGCAGGAAGGCCTCGGCGAAGTGCAGGAGATGATTGACATCTGCGACTTTGCCGTGGGCCTCTCGCGCCAGCTGCACGGCCTCACCATGCACTCGGAGCGCCCGGCGCACCGCATGTACGAGCAGTACCACCCGCTGGGCATTGTGGGCATTATTTCGGCCTTCAATTTCCCGGTGGCCGTGTGGAGCTGGAACGCGATGCTGGCTGCCGTGTGCGGCGACGTGAGCATCTGGAAGCCCTCGGAGAAAACTCCGCTCACGGCCGTGGCCGTGCAGCACATAATCCGCGACGTGCTGGCCGACAACGACATCCCCGAGGGCGTATTCAACCTCGTTATCGGTGGGGCCGACGTTGGAGCCGCCATGGCCGCCGACAAGCGCGTGCCGCTGGTATCGGCCACGGGCAGTACCCGCATGGGCCGCAAAGTAGGGGATGTGGTAGGCGCCCGCCTGGGCCGCGCCCTGCTGGAGCTGGGCGGCAACAACGCCATCATCGTCACCAAAAACGCCGACCTCGACATTGCCATCCGCGCCATTGTGTTTGGGGCCGTGGGCACGGCCGGGCAGCGCTGCACCAGCACGCGCCGCGTCATCATCGAAGACAGCGTGTTTGAGGAGGTGAAAAACCGCCTCCTGGCCATTTACCCCAAGCTGCCCATCGGCCACCCCTTGCAGGAAGGCACCCTGGTGGGCCCGCTGATTGACGCCGACGCGGTGAAGATGTTCGAGGACGCCCTCACCAAAGTGCAGGCCGAAGGGGGCAAGCTGCTCACCGGCGGCCAGGTGCTGAGTGGCGCCGAGCTGCACGGCGGCCACTACGTGCAGCCCGCGCTGGTGGAAGTGGAAAACCACTACCACACGGTGCAGGAAGAAACTTTCGCGCCCATTCTGTACCTCATCAAGTACAGTGGCGACGTGCAGAACGCCATTGAACTGCAAAACGACGTGCGCCAGGGCCTGTCGAGCAGCATCTTCACCCTGAACATGCGCGAAGCCGAAGCCTTCCTGGCCGCTACCGGCTCCGACTGCGGCATTGCCAACGTGAATATTGGCACGAGCGGCGCGGAAATCGGCGGCGCGTTCGGCGGCGAGAAAGAAACCGGCGGCGGCCGCGAGTCCGGCTCCGATGCCTGGAAAGTCTACATGCGCCGCCAGACCAATACCATCAACTACTCCGCTGAGCTGCCGCTCGCGCAGGGTATTAAGTTCGATATCTAGCGGCTGCGTCTTTCGCATTGTCTAACACTGAAAAAGGCCCGCCTGCTACTGCAGGCGGGCCTTTTTGTAGTGGCAGGTAGCATGTGAAGTAGCTCCTGCAATAGTGGTTACTGACCATAGCGGACGTCGCCGTGGCCTTTGTACACGAGGCCATCGGCGTTGTTGACGACATAATAAAGGCGGAACACCTCTTTCGCGGGAGCGCCCATTTTGGCGTAATCGAACGCGTAGGACTGGCTCAGAATTAAGTTGACTGGCTCAAGCCGTTGCAGCACCTGGTACTTGCGGTTGACAAAAACGACGCGCAGGGTGTAGGTGGCGGCGCCCCCGCCGGGGCCTCGCTGCGTTTGCAGGGTCCAGTTGGCCTGGCCGGCGGGCGCGGGGTTGGGGAAAGCCTGGCGGGCGCCGACGAGTGCTGGCTGTTGAGGCCCATTCAGGTCAAAGTTTACTTCGGGGAACAGGGCGCGCTCCTGCGCGTTCCAGGTGGCGTCCGAGGTCCAGTCGGTCGGGTCCTGCGGGCCGTTGGGCATGTTGCTGGCATCGCGGTACGAAATGCCTTCATCGGCCCCGAAGTCAATAGTGGGCTCGGTTTCCTTCTTGGAACAGCTGCTAAAAAGCACCGCCGACACTAGGAGTAGCAAGGGCAAACGAATGAAAGCAAGTATAGGCTTTACCATGGTAGAACAGTAATTTGCAAGCAAGTTACGCGCGAGCAATACGGGTGCAACCCTTACGCCCGCTGCACAGTCCTTTGCTTGCTTAAGCCTCTTAATCCACCTATCTGCATGGAAGCTGCCGTTGCTTACGTTGACATCAATGCGCCCCTGGTGGAGCGCTGCCGCCTGAACGACCGCCAGGCCCAGGCCGAGATTTACCGGCGCTACGCCAAGGCCATGTTCAACGCGGCCCTGCGCATCACCGGCGACTATGCCGAAGCCGAAGACGTGCTGCAGGAGTCGTTCCTGAGCGCTTTTCGGGAGCTGAGCGGTTACAAGGGTGACTCCTCGTTTGGGGCGTGGCTCAAACGCATCGTGGTCAACAAAAGCATCAATTGCCTGCGGCAGCGGCGGCTGGCGCTGGTGCCGCTGGGCGAGCAGCACCACGAGGAACCAGCGGAGCCCGCCGGCGCTTCCTACGAAGAAGAAGCCGAAACCCATTACCGCGCCGACGTGCTGCGCCGCTGCATACAGGAGCTGCCCGACGGCTACCGGGTGGTGCTGAGCCTCTACCTGCTGGAAGGCTACGACCACCTCGAAATTGCCGGCATTCTGGGCATTTCCGAATCCACCTCCAAGTCCCAATACAGCCGGGCGCGGGTTCGGCTCAGGGAGCTGGCCGCGCAGCGCGGGCTCAGTTAACTAATAAATGCCTATCTATCGTTATAATTAATCGCATAACCTTTCACTACCCTTCATCCTTTTTCGCTCGGTCGCGGTTCTTAGATATCCTCGCTACCCATTCTGAACCTGGAAGAACCGTGCGTCTGCTTTTCATTCATGGACACTAAAAAGAATAATTCATTGGAAAACTTCGTCGAGCGGCACCGTGCCGATTTCGACACGCACGAGCCGCGCCCCGACCTGTGGGCCGCGCTGGAGCAAAAGTTGGCCGACCCAGCTGCCGCGCCCTCCGCGCCGCCGGCCATGCGCCGGGCCGATGCCGGCCAGTCGGCTCCCCAGGCCGTGGCCGTTGCCACAGCTGGCCCAATTCGACCTGCTAGTTGGTTGCAGCGCTACGGCGTGGCCGCCGCGCTGGCGCTGCTGGTGTTTGCGGCCGGGGCCAGTGAGGCCTGGAAAACGAAACACGCCGCTCCCGCGGAGTTGACCGCAGCCACCAGCCCGACCAGCTTAACCAGCGCTTCGGAAGTCCCAGATGCAGCCCTCTACCAAGGCGGCAACCCCGTGGCCATGGCTGCCACCGACCGCACCATCGGCGCCGATAGCCAGCTGGTGCGCGCCGTGCGCGGCATGGAAGCGTACTACACCACCCAGCTGGCGCGCCGCCAAAGCGAACTGCGCGAGCTGAAAGGGCCCGGCGTAGCCGGCATGAACGCGGACTGGCAGCGCGAATTGGTGTCGCTCGACTCGAGCTACCGCAAGCTGAAGGTGGAGCTGCTCCACCATCCGCAGCCCGATGCCGTGCTCACGGCGATGAACCGCAACCTGCAAATTCGGCTCGATATCCTGGACCAGCAGCTGTACATAGGCACGGCCCCGCAGGAAGAAGAACGTAGCACCGGCTCCTTTGTACTGGCCGATAGCCAGCATTCATCGCGATGAAAAAGCATCTGCCTCTTGCATTTTGGCGGGTAGTTGGGCTGGCGGCACTGGTCGTGGCCGGGCTGCTGAACCCCACGGCGGGTACGGCCAGGCCCCGCCAGTGGGTGCCAGTGGGCACCTGCTTGTCCGCCCAGTCCCTGGCCATACAGGCATTTGTCAGCGATGACTACTTGTCTGGCTCGCCGCAGAATTCGCAGCCAGACGGTCCGCAGCCAAGCTGCTCTCAGCCCGAACAGACCCGCGACCAGGACGGCCTAAACCTGCAGGCCGAGCAGCGCCGGCGCCTGAGCCGCAGCTACGCCGTGCCGAAAGCGGGCCGGGCTTTCTCGCTCAACACGCGCTACGGCCGGGTGCAAATCAACCCCTGGAATAAAAAGGAAATCAAGGTAGAAGCCGAACTCGTGGCCCGCTCCGAAACCGAAGCCGGCGCCCGCCAGGTGCTCGATGCGCTGGGCGTGGAGTGGCTGGACTACGATGCACGCACCGGCGGCGTGGCCGTGAGCACCAAGTTCGGCCCGGTGCTGCGTGGGCGGGCCGGGGGCTGCCGCTACGAAGTGAACTACACCGTGTGGCTGCCCCGCACCACGGCGCTGCACGTTTTCAACAGCTTCGGCGAAGTGAAAGTGGCCGGCGACTTAACTGGCCCCACGGAGCTGGCCGTGGAATACGGCGCCCTGCGCACCGGCCGCCTCGAAGGCCAGCAAAACTTTGTGCACATCGGCAACGGCGACTGCAGCATAGCCTACGCCGGCCGCGCCAGCATCGACGCCAGCTACGCCCGCCTGCGCCTCGACGAAGGCACCACCGTGGACCTGCGCAACAACCACTCCGACGTGGACATGGGCACCGTGCAGGACCTGACCGTGCACAGCAAGTACGGCGACGTGGCCCTGGGCACGGTGCGCAACCTGCGCGGCTCGTCGGGCTACTCCCGGTTTACCATCGACCGGCTCGACCAGGGCATTGACATGGCCTTGCGCTACTGCCCCGATTTTGTGGTGCGCGACATGGGCGCCAATTTCCGCCAGGTGAACCTCGACGGCGGCTTCAGCACCATTCGCCTGGGCTTTGCCGAGGCCCCCAGTTTCCGGTTCGATGTGAGCACCGAGCAGGGCCAGATGCTGGTGGATAAAAACATGGTCCGGGTGCTGTCGCAGGAAAACGGCCCACAGACCAGCGACGTGCTGGGGGTATACGGCGGGGCAGCGCCCGGCCGCAACGCTGGCAATGTCAACATCAAGGTGCGCTACGGCACCGTGCGGTTTAGCAAGTAAGAGGGGAGGGCAGAAGCCCGAGCTGAAGCGGAGCGTCCGCTTACCTTCGGCCATGATTCGCCTGCTTTTTCCGCTGCTTTTGCTGGGTGCGCACCCCTTGGTGGCCCAGCCCAATGCCGGCAAACCCAAAACCGCTTCTGCCGTGCCCGTGGCCCAACCGTCAGTTCTTCGAACGTATGCCCTGCGCCTGCATCCCGGCGATGACCTGCGCCAGCAGCTCACGGCTTTTGTGCAGGCGCACCACATTGTGGCCGGCACCATGCTCACCTGCGTGGGCAGCCTCACGGTAACCACGCTGCGGCTGGCCAACCAGGAGGGCCCCACCGAGTACCGGGGCCATTTCGAAATCGTTTCCTTGGTCGGCACGCTCTCCACCAACGGCTCGCATCTGCACCTGGCCGTATCCGACAGCACCGGCCGCACCATCGGCGGGCACTTGCTGGATGGCTGCCGCATATACACCACCGCCGAAATTGTGCTGGGGGAGCTGCCTGAGCTGGATTTTCGGCGTGAGCCCGACCCCACATTTGGCTATCAGGAGTTGGTGGTGCACCCGGCGCCCGCACCAGGGAAAGTAGTGCAGCAAAAGAAGAAGTGAGCCCAACCGATTACGAGCCGTTTATGACCGTTGCCGATACTCCCCAAGCCGCTGCCTTTCGTCGGCAGGTCCTCATCCCCCTGAAGCTGCGGTTGTTTCTGATGCAGAAGCTGCCCATGGCCTGGCTGGCGGGACTGCGCCTCCGGCAGCTCACGCCGGAGCAGGCCGTGGTGACCATCCGCTTTAAGTTTCTGACGCAAAACCCGTTTCGCAGCATCTATTTCGCCTGCCTGGCTATGGCGGCCGAGTTTGCCAGCGGCATTCAGGCCATGATGCATGTGCAGGCCGGCGGCCCGGTGTCGATGCTGGTGGTGAAGCTGGAGGGCGACTTCACCAAGAAAGCCGTGGGGCTGATTGCCTTTACCTGCCCCGATGGCCCGCTTATCGCCCAGGCTGTAGCCGAGAGCTGCGCCACCGGTGAAGGCCGCACCGTGGTGTGCACCAGCACCGGCGTAGACGAGGCTGGCGACGTGGTGGCCATTTTCCGCCTCACCTGGTCATTTCGGGCGAAGTGCTAGGGCATTGAGCGCTGCTGGGTTGGGCTGAAAACCTCATTCTGAGCCTGACTCCGCAAGGCACAAACACCCAAACACAAAATGGTGCAAAAACCCGGGAAATCTGAATAAATAGGTTTTACTTTCGGCCGGCGCTGGGACGCTTTGTTCCCAGCGCCGGCCGTTACTTTTTCCCGATTCGTATGCTCCATAAAATCAGCGCCCTTCTGCTGCTGGTGCTATGCACCTTCCTGGGCAGTGGCTGCGGCCGTTCCCAGCGCCAGCCCAATGCCAAAGCTCAGTCTTTTGAAGTGACCGAAGCCTCCATCGACGACATTCAAGGGGCCATAAAGCGTGGCGACTGCAACTGCGAGCAAGTGGTGGGCGCCTACCTGGCCCGCATCGCGGCCTACGACCAGCCCACCCGGCTCAATGCCATTGTGGTAACCAATCCGGCGGCATTGGAAACGGCCCGGCAGCTGGATGCGGAGTACCGCCGCACGGGCCAGATGCGGCCGCTGCACTGCATTCCGGTGATAGTGAAGGACAACTACAACACCGCCGGCTTGCAAACCACGGCGGGTTCGCTGGCCCTCAAAGGCTTTGCGCCGAGCAAAGATGCCTCGATGGTGCAGGCCCTGAAAGCGGCGGGCGCCATCGTGCTGGCCAAGTCCAACATGGCCGAATGGGCCTTCAGCCCCATGGTCACCATTAGCTCCATTGCGGGCGAAACCCGCAACCCGTACAACCTGGAGCACGTGCCTGCCGGCTCGAGCGGCGGCACCGCGGCGGCCGTGGCCGCCAGCCTGGGCGCCGTGGGGCTGGGTACCGACACGGGCAACTCCATCCGAGGGCCGTCGTCGCACAATGCCCTGGTGGGCTTCCGGCCCACGCTGGGGCTGCTGAGCCGGGCCGGCATTGCGCCGCTCTACCTGCGCAACGACACTGGTGGCCCCATGTGCCGCACCGTGGCCGACGCCACCCGCCTGCTCGAAATATTGGCCGGCCCCGACCCCGCCGACCCGCTTACTTCCTACAGCGCTGGCAAGGTCCCGCCGGGCGGCTACCGGCAGTTTCTGGATAAAAACGGCCTGCAAGGGGCCCGCATTGGCGTATTGCGCACCCTGAGCGAGCGCAGCCCCGACCCACAGGTGAAGGCCGTTTTTGAGCAGGCCGTGGCCGACCTCCGCAAAGCCGGCGCCGTAGTGGTGGACGTTGAAATACCGGATTTCGACAAAGTGAGCAAGAACCAGTGGTGCTCGGTTTTCAAGCACGACATCAACCAGTACCTGGCCGAGCTGGGCCCCGGTGCCCCGGTCAAGAACATCGATGAAGTGCTGGCCTCGGGCAAGTACTCGGATTATATCAAAGAAAACCTGAAGGACGAGCTGGCCCACGGCGTGGTGCCCAGCCCAAGTGCCGCCGGCTGCGGCGAGGCCTACAACGACCCGCGCCGAATTGCCTTCCGCAATGCCGTGACCGCCGTAATGGACCAAAACAAGGTCGGTGCCCTGGTGTACCCAACCTGGAACAACCCGCCCGCTAAAGTGGGTGATTTCAAAGGCTACCGCGGCGACAACAGCCAGCTTATTGCCCCGCACACCGGCCAGCCCGCCTTCACCGTGCCCATGGGCTTTACCTACGACAGCCTGCCCGCCGGGCTGCAGTTCCTGGGCCGCTCCTTCGATGAGGCCACGCTGATAAAGTATGTCTATGCCTACGAGCAGGCGACGCATCACCGCAAGGCACCTGCTAGGTTCCCGGCGCTGCCGAAGGCGGCCACGGCTGCGCAGTAACGTTTAGCTCAAGTGGCTCAACTGTCTCACGTACGCATCGCCTGTCATGCAGAGCGCAGCGAAGCATCTTATCAGGTTCGAACGACTCGTTGAGGCGTGAGAAGATGCTTCGCTGCGCTCTGCATGACAGACGATTAAAATGACTCCAGGATATTGAGCTAGTTGGAAACGTTCTTGCCTTTCTCCATTAGCACCAAAAGCTCCTGGAGGTAGCTGCCCCAGATGGCGGGGTTGGAGTGGGTGCCGTGGCCGGTGGTGAGGTCGGTGATGGGCAGCAGGATGTAGCGGCCTTTCGGCACCTTCTTGATTTCGACTTCCAGGATGCCTAGCTCGGGCGGATTCACTTGGTCGTCGGCGGAATTGATGGCGAATAGCGGCGCCTTGATAGCGGCCAGGTGCGGGGCGGGGTTGTAGTCGCGGGAAGCATCAAACTGATAAATCATGTCGTTGGCATCCAATGAGCTGAAAAAGCGCGCCTCGGTTTTGGCCAGGGCGGCTTCGGCCAGCTCGCGGGTGGGTGCCGCCTTCTGCATTTGCTTGGGGCTGCTGGTCATGAAAATCAGCGACGAAATGGCCCCGGTGAGGCCGGTTTTGGGCTGGGCGGTGTAGGCGCCGCCTTTCCATTCGGGGTCCATCTCAATCAGGTCGATGGCCATTTTGCGGAGCATGCGGTTGCGGCCGGCTATTTCTGCCGGCAGGCTGGCCAGCGGCATCAGCGCATCCATGAAATCGGGGTATTTGTAGCCCCATACCCAGGTTTCCATGCCGCCCATGGACGTGCCCATTATCAGTCGGGCGTGCCCCACGCCCAGCTTTTCGGTGAGCAACCGGTAGTCGGCCAGTACCATGTCGTCGTAGGTGTACTTCGGGAACTGCATGCGCAGCCCGTTACTGGGTTTGCTGGACTTGCCGTGGCCAATGGCATCGGGCAGGATGATGTAGTATTTGGCCGCATCCAGCAGCTGCCCCGGCCCAAACAGGCGGCCGGCAAACTGCTCGCTCAGAAAGTTATTGCCCGCGCCGGTGGTGCCGTGCATTATCACCACGGCGTTCACCACTTTGCCGCTGCGGTCTTTGCGCGGCTGGCCCACCGTGGTGTAGTGTACGTTCAGTGCGGGTAACGTTTCGCCGCTCACAAACCGAAACTGAGGCAGCACAAAATCGCCCTCTACTGGAGCCGGGTAGCGGGTTTCGGCGTAGCCGGGCACCTGCAGTAGCACTAGGCAGAAAGTGAGAAGAAAACCGAGTCGGGAAAAGACCATGGCAGTACTGCTATAAGCGAAATGGCGATAGCGCAAAATTGAGCTAAATGCACTCAAATGACGCGCAGAAAACCCGAATTCTAAATGCGATACTTTTCTCCTGTGGCACCTCACCCCCCGCCCCTCTCCAAAAGAGAGGGGAGCCACGGCACAAGAGTTAGCTCAATTCCTAACAAAAAGCCCCGGCTCAATATTGGGCCGGGACTTTTTGTTGAATGGTTAACGACAGGCTCCCCTCTCTTTTGGAGAGGGGTGGGGGGTGAGGTTCTGCCGGGGATGAAGCCCCGCTACAATTTTATCTCCTTAGGCTCCCGCTCGCTTGTAATTACATCCACCAGCCCGTCTTCGCTCACCACCACGGCCAGGCAGGGGTAATCGGAGCTTTCCACGTAACGCAGGGCCGAGTTGTAGCGGGCCCCGCGGGTGCTGTCGCCGCGGCCCGAGGCGCGGCCGTCGAGGATGACGCCGATGGAGTAGCAGTAGCCTTCGGGGTCGAGCAGCACGGCGCCGTCGATGCTGGTGACCAAACGGGTGATGAGCGGCGTGAGCGGCACCGGCTCAATGAGCGTGCATTGCAGCTTGAGCCGGTCGGCTTCGGCCAGCGCCTCGGTGGTGATGACCAACAAGGTGCCGTGCTTCTGGCGGCTGGCTTCGAGCACCACGTCCCAGAGGCGCTCCACTTTGGGGGCGTCGGTAAGGCCGAAGGTGTGCTTGAGGGCGCGCCGGAAGCTGGTGCGGCTGAGGCGGGTGCGGGGCAGGCCGGGCAGGCCGTAGTGCGAGCGCAGCAGCACGTGGCCGGCGTGTTGCAGCTCCCAGGAATAATGCGTGACGAAATTGACGACGAACAAATCCTCACGTACGGCGTCGTACTGCCCAATCTGGCGGCCCAGGGCGTACACGTTGTCGCCGTCGGCGAGCAGGTGCACGTCGGGCGTGGTCATCTCCAGCAGCTTGCGCACGGCGCGGTAATCCGTTAGCTCGGTGGGGCAGGTGAGGGCGAAGATTTCCTCCACGTTGGGGTGGCCGCGGCGGGCCAGCAGCATCTTGCCCACGCCCTCGGCGCCCTCGTAGCGCAGGCTGCTGATGGTGTTGCAGGTAGCAAACAGCTTGGTGGTGGCCGGGTCGAGGCCCAGGGCCTGGGCGGGCGTGTCGAGCAGGGTTTTGCCGGCGCCGCGCAGCAGCTCCTCGCTTTCGCGGGGGCGAATGAAAATGCTGGCGCCCGGCTCGGCCTCGCTCAGCGCCTTCACGCCTTCCTCGTTGAAGCGGTACATGGCCGCTACCAGCAGCGAGGGGGCCAGCGGCCGGCCGTCGGTATAGAAGCGGTGGGGCCGCAGCGACGGATAGGCCCGCAGCGGCTTGCGCTGCAGGCGCAGCACCGTGACCACAAAGTGGCCGCGGATTTCAACCGGCCAGCCGGCAAAGTGCTGGTGGGTGGCGTGCTCGTCGAGGGCGTCGAGGGTTTCCTGTACTGCGTCGCGCACGCCCAGGCCCTCGTGCTTGCGCCGAATCATGGCCGGGGTTGCGTCGTCGCGCTCGGGGTAGGGGCGGGGCGTGGTGCGCTGGAAAACCCGGCCGCGAGCCACGGCATCGGCAAAGGGCGCGGCGGGCAGGCCGCAGTCTTCCGGCTCGAGGCAGCGGGCGGGCAGGGTGGGGTCGGTGGGCAGGGCCAGCAGCACCACCTGCGGCTTCAGGTCGTCGTCGAGGGCATCGAACAGGTCCTGCGCCAGGGCCTGCGCGGCTTTGTGGTAGCGCGTTTGGTGGGGCCAGAGCAGGGTGGGCGCGGGAGCGGGAGCGAGAGCGAGGGAAGACATAGGCGTCGGCGCAAAGCAGGCCTTTGCGTCAATGAACAAGAATACGGTGGGATTGTGCCCAGTGCCCGGTAAAAAGCAAGGCGCCGCCCCGCGCCCCGGCTACAATTGGAATAGAACCGGCAACACCATCTTTTGCTTTATCGGCTTGCCCTGATAAATGGCCGGCTCCCACTTCGGTGCGGCCTTGATGAGGCGCAATGCTTCGTCGTCGAGGCCGGAGCCCATTCGCTTTACCACGCGGGCATCGGTCAGGCTGCCATCGGTCTGCACCACAAACTCGACCATGACCTTGCCCTGAATTTTGCGCTGGCGGGCCAGCAGCGGGTATTTCTGGTTTTTCTCAATCCAGTCGAAAAAGGCCTGGTTGCCGCCCACGGGCTGCGTGGGCCGGTCGGGCGCCACCACGGCGGGGCGGTCGGGGTGGGCGGAGGCGGCAATGTCGGCGGCCGAGGTAGTGATGGGGCGCTCCTTGGCCGTGGTGCGCACCACTTCGCTGCCCGGCGACATCACAAACGAAACCGGCACCACCACGCGCTGCCGCACCACCTGGCTGCGCAGGTGCTTGGCGGGCGTCCATTTGGGGCCGCTTTTAATGAGGCGAATGGCTTCGGCGTCGAGCTCCGGCGACACCGGCGTTTCCACTTTTACGTCGTTTACGGTGCCGGTTTTCTCTACGATAAAGCTGACCTTCACCGTGCCCTGAATGCCTTTGAGCATGGCGTTGGTGGGGTATTTTTGGTGGGAGGCCAGAAACTGGGCGTAGCGCTCGGTGCCCCCGATGGGCACGGCGGGTTGGGCCACCGAGTCGTACACTTCCGAGGCCGACGGCTTGGGCGGCATCTTGCGCTTCTGGGCCTGGGCACTCATGCCAAAGCAGCAGAGGCAGCTAAACAGTAGGAGCAGCGGGGATTTCATGCGGGATAAGGAGCGGAGAGGAATTGGACAGGACAAGGACTGGATTTGCAAATAACGCTAACCAGAACGGAGCGCCCTAAAAACCTTGCCAGGACGCGCGGCCGGTATCGGGTGGGCTAACGTAATTTGAGGGCCTTTACTTTTACCGTCAGCCCCGTTTTTCTTATGAGTGAGCAGCAACCGTCCCGCGCCCCCGAGCCCGTCGGGGCGTATCCGTACACCCGCCGCGTGGGCAATTTGCTGTTTCTCTCGGGCGTGGGGCCGCGCCAGCGGGGCGAGCCCAACGTGCCCGGGGTGGAAGTGGATGAGGACGGCAACATTCTCAAGTACGACTTTGAGCGCCAGTGCCACGCCGTGTTTCAGAACGTGCGCTACATCCTGGAAGAAGCCGGCGCCGAGTGGGACGACCTGGTGGACGTGACCGTGTTCCTGACCAACATGCAGGACGACTTTCCGGTGTACAACCGCCTCTACGCCGAGTACTTCGCCACGGCCCAGCCCTGCCGCACCACGCTCGAAATCAACTGCCTGCCCACGCCCATTGCCATTGAGTTGAAATGCATCGCCGCGCTTAAGGACAAACAATAAGCAAGCAATACTGAACAGTTGGTAGGGAATGAAGGTAGAACGTCATGCTGAGCTTGTCGAAGCATCTCTGCCGCGCCAGTAATTCATTTTACAAGCGCAGTAGAGATGCTTCGACAAGCTCAGCATGACGTTTCTTATTCTTATTAGTCCCCATGTACGTTCGTAAAAATATTCGCTTCGGGGTGGTCTGGAGCCTGTCGTGGCGCAGCCTGCTTCTGTTCACTTTGTACGACTCGGCCATTTGCCTGCTGTACGAGTACGGGGGCGTGCGCTGGATTGACATTCCGTGGTCGCCGGTGGCCACGCTGGGCACGGCCGTGGCCTTCTACATCGGCTTCAAGAGCAACGGCAGCTATGACCGGTTCTGGGAGGGGCGGCAGCTGTGGGGCACCATCGTGAACGTGAGCCGCACCTGGTCCATTCGGGTATTTCATTTTGTGGAGCCCATGGCCGGCGACCGCCTGCCCGATTCCGAAGACGTACGCGACCTGCACCAGCGCCTGCTCTACCGCCAGATAGCCTGGGTAAACGCCCTGCGCCTGCACCTGCGCCGCGAAACCGTCGAACTCTGGGACGCCGAAGTGGCGCCCTTTCTCGACCCCGCCGAAGACGCCGACGTGCGCCGCATGAGCAACCCGCCCACCCACCTGCTGCGCCAGCAAAGCGACGAGCTGCGCCAGCTGCACCAGCGCGGGCTGCTCACCGAGTTCCGCCACGTGGCGATGATGGACACCATCCAGGACATGTTCAACGCCCAGGGCGGCTGCGAGCGCATCAAAAACACGCCGTTTCCGCGGCAGTACGCGTTTTTTAGCTTCGTCTTTGTGTGGGTGTTTGCCGCCGTGCTGCCGCTGGGCCTGGTGGCCGAGTTTGCCAAAATGGGCCCCGGCCACATCTGGCTCATGGTGCCCTTTGCCGTGCTGGTGTCGGGCGTGTTCAACACCATTGAGCTGGTGGGCCACACCAGCGAAAACCCCTTCGAAAACCAAATGAACGACGTGCCGATGACGGCCATTTGCCGCAGCATCGAAATCGACCTGCGCGAGCTGCTGGGCGAAACTGAATTGCCGCCCAAAACCGAGCCCGTGAAAGATGTGCTGTTCTAGTTAGCTCAACACGGAGCCGAAAGAACCTCAAACTCCCCTCCTTACCAAGGAGGGGACGCTGGCGCGACGCGCCAGCTGGGGTGGTTGGATCGTCGCACGATACCCGAACGACTCGCGCTATAATCGTTCGCCCACGTGCAACGAGTCAACCACCCCCGTTCTCGCCTTCGGCTCGAACATTCCCTCCTTGAAAATGAGGGGAGTTTTTTGTTCTGCTTGGCGGGAAGTGCTGGCAAAAAGTAAGCTCAACCAAACGCGGAGCAGGGAGCGGGCGTAAGCAGGAAATCCACATCCTGTTTCCCTTCCTATGCCCACAAAAATCCCCAATCCCGCGCGTACTTCTGGTGCTACTATTTCGTCGTGGTTTGGTACGGCACCTGCCCTGCCACCCTTTGAGCCACTGGCTGAGGATACGACCACGGATGTGGTAATAGTGGGGGGCGGAATCGCGGGCCTGACCACCGCGTATCTGCTCAGCAAGGAAGGGCACAAAGTGCTGCTGCTGGAAGACGGGGAGCTGGCCAGCGGGGAGTCGGGCCGCACTACCGCGCACCTCTCGTATGCCCTCGACGACCGGTACGCCACGCTCGAAAACCTCTTTGGCCGAGAAGGCGCCCAGCTGGCGGCCGAAAGCCACGCGTCGGCCATCGACAAGATTGAGCAGATTGTGCAGGCCGAACAAATCGACTGCGACTTTACCCGGCTCGACGGCTTCCTGTTCCTGCACGCCGACGGCACGCACCAGGAGCTGATGGAAGAGCGCGACGCCGCCCACCGCGCCGGGCTGCCGGCCGTAGAATGGCTGCCCAACGCCGGCACCACGGGCTTCGAGCCCGGGGAGTGCCTGCGCTGGCCGGGCCAGGGGCAGTTCCACATTCTCAAATACCTGGCGGGCCTCACCCAGGCCATTGTGCTGCAGGGCGGCCGCATCTGCACCCGCACCCACGTGAGCGAGGTGCACGGCGGCCCGCACGCCCACATCGTAACCGAAGACGGCACCGTGGCCCGGGCCAAACGGGCCATTGTGGTGGCCACCAACACACCCTTCAACGACCGCGTGGTGATGCACACCAAGCAGCACCCGTACCGTACCTACGTGGTGGGCGCCCGCGTGCCCAAGGGCTCGGTGACCAAGGCGCTGTACTGGGACATGGCCGACCCCTACCACTACGTGCGCCTGCAGGAAGTGTCCGCTGGGCCCCGCGGTGGCCAAACCGATTACGATCTGCTGATTGTGGGCGGCGAAGACCACAAAACCGGCCAGGCCGACGACCCGAGCGCCCACCTGCGCTGCCTGGAGGAATGGACGCGCGACCGGTTCCCGATGGTGAGGGACTTCGAATACCGCTGGTCGGGCCAGGTGATGGAGCCCACCGACGGCCTGGGCTACGCCGGCCGCAACCCGCTCGACGCCGACAATGTCTTCATCATCACCGGCGATTCGGGGCATGGCATGACGCACGGCACGCTCGGGCCCATGGTGGTGGCCGACCTGCTCGCCGGCCGCGACAACGCCTGGGCCAAGCTCTACGACCCCGGCCGCATCACCCTCAAGCGGGAAAGCGCCCAGGAATACCTCAAGGAAAACCTGAACGTGGCCATTGAGTACACCGACTTGCTCACGGGCGGCGACGTGAGCACCGTGGAGGAAATCCCCAACGGCTCGGGCGCGGTGATGCGGCGCGGCATCACCAAAGTGGCCGTGTACAAAGACGAAAAAGGTGCCGTGCACGAATGCTCGGCCATCTGCCCGCACCTACACTGCGTGGTGCATTGGAATGGCTTGGAAAAAAGCTGGGACTGCCCCTGCCACGGCTCGCGCTTCACGGCCCTGGGCGAGCTGCTGAGCGGCCCGGCCAATACCGGCCTGGCGCCCGCCTAAGCCCGCGCCATACCCAAAGGAAGAACCGGCCCGGCGCTGCCCGTGCTGCTGGCTTCGAGTGGGCTGAAAACGCCCCAAACCTTGTTTCCACATCATCATGCCAACCCGCAAAAAAACGAATCCCAACAGCGACTGTCCCAGGCCCCGGGGCACCCTCATCGCCATTGGCGGCCACGAGGAAAAAGACCCCAAGCCCGGCCAGGACGCCGAAGCCGAATACGCCCCGGATGTGATTCTACGCCGCTTTGTGCAAGAGTTGCACGGCAAGGGCCCCGTGGTGGTGGTGCCCGTGGCCTCGGAAGAGCCCGAGACTGCGGCCCAGGACTACGTCGAGGTTTTTGAGTCGTTGGGGGTGAAGCAGGTGGAGGTGTTTAATGCGAAGGAGCGCGCCGACGCCGAGAGCGAGGACGCGCTGAAGCTGCTCGATGAGGCCTCGGGCGTCATGTTCACGGGCGGCGACCAGCTCCGGCTCACGGCCCTGCTGGGCGGCACCTCTTGGCTGCGGCGCCTTAAGGAGCGGTACGCCTACGACGACATCGTGATAGCCGGCACCAGTGCCGGGGCCGCCGCCATGAGCACGCCCATGATTTACCAGGGCCGCGACAACCAGGGCATGCTCAAGGACGAAATCCACATCACCACGGGCCTGCAGCTGATGCACGACGTAGCCATCGACACGCACTTCGTGGCCCGCGGGCGCATCATCCGCATGGCCCAGATTATTGCCACCAACCCCGGCTGCATCGGCCTGGGGCTGGAGGAAGACACCGGCGTGGTGGTAACCCAGGGCCGGGAGGTGGAAATCATCGGCAGTGGCGTGGTGACGGTGGTGGAAGGCCAGGACGTGACGGCCACCAACATTCACCTCATCGAGCCGGGCGCCCCCTTCACCATTCGCGGCCTGCGGGTGCACATCCTCAGCAGCGGCGAGCGCTACACCTTGCCCACGCAGGAGAGCCTGCACCGCTAAGCTGCGGGCGCTTCCAAAAGCTATGGGGAAGAGCCGGCCCGCCGTAGCTTCGGGCATGAAAGACGCTTCGCGGCCGGCTTTATTCGCTGCAAGGGCCTGGCTGGGAATGGCGCTGGTGGTGCTGGCGAGCCTGGCCGGGTGCCGGGCCGGCGGGGAAGAAGCCCCGGCTCCTCAGCCGACTAGCATCAGTCCGCTGCCTGCCTTGGCAGCGCAGGATGTGGTGCTCTACGAAGTATTTATCGCCGATTTCAGTGCGGCCGGCACCCTCGATGGGATGCTGCCCCGGCTCGATTCGCTGAAGGCCCTGGGGGTGAACACGCTCTGGCTGATGCCCCTGCACCCCACCCACGGCTCGCCTTATGCCGTGGACGACTACGGGGCCGTGAACCGCGAATTTGGCGATATGGCGGCCTTCGACCGGCTGGTGGCGGCCGCCCACCAGCGCGGCCTGCGCGTGATGCTCGATTGGGTGGCCAACCACACTTCCTATTACCACCCCTGGATTCTGGCCCATCCGGACTGGTACACCCGTGACGCCACCGGCCAAATCGTGCACCCCGACCCGCAGTGGACCGACGTGGCCGACCTCAACTACCGCGAACCGGCCCTGCGCCAGGCTATGGTGGCGGCCATTAAATCTTGGGTGACCCAGCACGCCATCGACGGCTTCCGCTGCGATGCCGCCGACCTGGTGCCCGACGACTTCTGGCTGCCGGCCCTGAGCGAGCTGCGCCAGGCCAACCCCAACCTGTTTTTTTTGGCCGAAGGCCGCCGGACGGCCCACTACGCCTCGGGCTTCCAGCTCACGTTTGGCTGGGATTTCTACAGTGCCTTGCAAAACGTGGTCGTCCGCCGGGCCCCGGCCGCCAGCCTGGCCGCGGCCCACGCCCAGGAGATGCAAAGCGTGCCGGCCGGCGCCTATCGCCTGCGCTTCACCACCAACCACGACGAAGTGCAGGCCGCACCGCCAGCGGTTCGCTTTGGCAGCGAGGCAGCCGCCCGCGCCGCCTACGTAGCCACGCTGGCATTTGGGGCCGCCCCGCTGCTCTACAACGGCCAGGAAGCCGGCGACCCAGCCCAACTCAACAGCCCCACCCGCCAGCCCATTCGCTGGAGCTACGACCCCAGCGCCGGCCGGTTTTACCGCGAACTGCTGGCGGCCTACAACCACCTGCCGGCGCTGCGGGCCGGCCCCGCCGAGTACTTCGACCAAAGCCCTAATGCCGTGGTGGTGCGCCACCGGCTCAACGGCCAGGAAGTGGCCGTGCTCGTCAACCTGAGCAACGGTCCGGTCTCGGTGGCGCTGCCCACGGCCCTGCAGGGGGCCGCCTGGACGGATGCGCTCACGAAAATTGCCGTGCCCGGGGCATCGGTAGTGGCCCTGCCCGCGTATGGCTACCTGGTATGGCAGCGCTAAATACCACGCACCGCCGCCTGCCCCCGCCCGCCAATGAATAGGAACCTGAAGTTGCCTTCGATTCCGCTCCGCTTGTTTCTTTGCGCGGCATGAACACCCAAACGCGAAGCCTGCAGTATTTCTTTTTCGGGCAGAATTTCTCGGATGGCGTGCGCACCACGGTGGCCATTTTGCTGCCCGCTCTGCTACTGGCGCAATTGGGCCACTTCGACGCGGGCCTCACCGTCTCGACCGGGGCCGTGTGCGTGAGCGTGACCGACACGCCGGGCCCGCCCGGGCACCGGCGCAACGGCATGCTGGCGGCGCTGGCCCTGGTGGGCATCACGGCCCTGCTCACCGGCGTGGCGGCCACCAGCGTGTGGTTGCTGGGCCTGGAAGTGGCCGCGCTCAGCTTCCTGTTCACCATGTTCCTGATTTGGGGCAGCCGGGCGGCCGCGGTGGGCACGGCCGGGCTGCTCAACGTGGTGCTGCTGCTGGCGCACCCGCCCACGCTGGCCCAGCTGCTGCCCCACGCGGGGCTGCTGCTGGCGGGCGGGCTCTGGTATGCCGGGCTGGCGCTGCTGGTGCACCGGGTGCGGCCCTACCGGCCGGCCCAGCAGGCACTGGGCGAATGCATCCATGCCCTGGCGCGGTTTATGGAGCTGAAAGCGGACTTCTACAACCCCGAAACCGCCCTCGATGCCGACTACCGGCAGCTGGTGGCCCAGCAGGTGGTGGTGAATGAAAAGCAGGAAGCTGCGCGCGACTTCCTGTTCCGCACCCGTCAGATTGTAAACGAAACCACCAGCATCGGCCGCCGCCTGGTGCTCACCTTCGTGGAAACGGTGGATTTGTACGAGCGCATCACGGCCAGCTACTACGACTACGCTACCGTGCGCGCCGCCTTTGGCAACAGCGGTGTGCTGCCCCTGGTGGCCGCCCTCATTCGCGACATCGCCACCGAGCTCGACCAGCTCGGGGTAGCCATCCAGGCTAACCGCCCCGATGCGGGCCGCGCCCCCGACCTCAACGCCCAACTGGCCCAGCTGCAAGCCCACATCAGCGCCCTCGACGCCGACCCCAGCACCGGCGGCAGCACGCTGGTGCTCAAGAAAATCCTGGTCAATCTGCGTGATATCATTCGCCGGGTGGGCAACATCCGGCGCTACTTCGACGAAAGCCGGGCAACGGCCGCGCCCGTTCCCAGCCGCGCGGCCGAGCACGCCCGCTTCGTGGCCCATCAGGAAGTAGAGGTGCAGGCCCTGAGCCAGAACCTCACCCTCAAATCGGCGGTGTTCCGGCATGCCGTGCGCATGATGCTGGCCTGCATCGTGGCATTCGCGGTAGGTGAGGGGCTGTGGCACGGCCAGCACAACTACTGGATTCTGATGACGGTGACCATCATGCTCAAGCCCGGCTTCAGCCTGACGCGCCAGCGCAACACCGAGCGCATCATTGGCACGCTGGCCGGGGGCGCGCTGGGCAGTGCGGTGCTGTGGCTGGTGCACTGGCCTCCGGCACAGTTTGGCGTGCTGGTGGCGTTTATGGTGCTGGCCTACAGCTTTCAGCGCACCAAATACCTGCTCACGGTGGTGTTCCTCACAGCCTACCTGCTCATTCTGTTCAGCTTCCTAGGGTTGAGCTACATCGGGGTGGTCGAAGAGCGCATTGCTGATACGCTTATTGGCTGCGCCATTGCCTTCTTGGCCGGCTACTTCCTGTTTCCCAATTGGGAGTCGGAGCAGCTGACCGACTACATGGCCGCGGCGCTGCGCGCCAACCTGGACTACCTGCGCCAGCTGGCCAACCGCCTCGCCGGCCGCCCCCTGCCGCCCAACGAGTACCGCCTGCTGCGCAAGCAGGTGTACGTGACCGGCGCCAACCTGGCCGCGGCCTTCCAGCGCATGCTCACCGAGCCCAAGCGCAAGCAGCACCGCCCCATCGAAACCCACGAATTTGTGGTGCTGAACCACATTCTGTCGTCCAACATCGCTGCCCTCACCGCTACCCTGCGGGAGGCCGCGCCCGCCGTGCCGCCCTTCCCCGCCGAGAGCCGGCGGGCCCTCACCAGCGCTCTGGCCACGCTCCACAAAAGCCTCGCCCGGATAGCCCCCGCCACCACCGCTACCGCCGCCCCAGAGCTGGGCCGCGCCGAACCCGCCGTGCCTGTCGCCGCCGAGGATAAATCCCTGCTGGAGCAACTTACCTTCCTACAAAAAGTGAGCGGCGACATCGGCAAGGTGACCGAAGTGCTGGTAGGTAAATAATTAAGAATTAATAATGAGAAATGAAGAATTGGGGGCGTTGCGCTAATTCCTCATTCTTAATTCTTAATTCTTAATTATTCAGTAGGGTAGGCGCACCACTACGCGAGTGCCGGACCCCGGCGACTCAATGTTGACGGTGCCGCCCAGGTAGGCGGTGCGGGTGCGCACGCCGCGCAGCCCAATGCCAGTGATGGGGGCATCTTCGCCGCGCCCGAAGCCGCGGCCGTCGTCTTCCACGCACAGCTCCAGTACCTCGGGGTGGAGGCGCAGCTGCACCTCTACTTGCTGGGCTTGGGCGTGACGCACGGCGTTGTTTACTAGCTCGGCCACAATGCGGTAGGCGGCCGACTGCACGGCTTGGGGAAGCTGGTCTATGCCGGCATCGAAATGCGTGATTACCCGCGGGGTGCCGTTGAGGTTAAGAGCTTCGCAAAGCGACGCCACGGAACGGGTGAGGCGGTTGGTGCCGGGCTCGGCGGGCAGCAGGGCGTGGCTCAGTTGGCGCACCTGCTCGTAGAGCTGACCCAGTATTTCTTCCGTGAGCTGGCCGATGGAGCGGGCCTTGGGCGCGGCGGCCAGGGCCTCGCGCACGGCTTCGCTTTGCCAGGCCATGTGCAGCGCCGCCAAGTTGGGGCCCATGGCATCGTGCAGCTCGCGGGCCAGCTGCTCGCGCTCGGCGTCCTGGGCGGCTATTAGGCGGCGGCCCACCTCGTTGCGCTGCTGCAGCTCCTGGATGCGCAGCCGGGCATTTTGCCGCAGCGTATGGCGGAAGCGGCCCGTGAGCAGCGCGCTCAGCACCAGCAGCTCCACAAACAGGCCCCAGGCCAGCGTATTGGGGTAGACGGGGTTGTAGCTGGTCAGGCCCAGGTGGTTGAGCCAGAATACGGCGTAGCCCGTGAAAAAGAAGAAGTACGTGAGGGCGTAGTAAGCCGCCAGCCGCCGGCGGCGCCGGCCAATTAGCACCGTCAACAGCGTCACCCAGCCGTACCCAAACACAAGCAGCACGAGCAGCTCCCGCGCCCCGTTCAGCACTTCCACCAGGCCCAGGTTGTGCTTCACGGCCCAGGGGAATAGCACCGCGTATACCGCCACAAAGGCCACCGCCGAGCCGGCCAACCAGTTGCCGGCCCGGTACAGCCCGCGCCAGCCGCTGCGCAGCCGCAAAAACAGCTGCATGATGCGAATGCCCGCCGCACCCGCCAGCACAATAAAATTGTACTGCCCCACCGACCAGATGAGCCGGTACAGCCCCGCGGGCAGGAGCATGGCATCCAGCCCGTCTTCCATCATCAAAAACAGCGTGACGCACACCACGTAGGCCCCGTACCACAAGTGAATCCGGTCGCGCAGGAACGCGAAAAGCACCAGATTGAACAGGGCACTGCCCAGGTAAAAGCCCAGCAGCCACACCCAGTGCCGCTCAAACGGAAAGTGCATTTCCCAGCTCAGAAAGTGCTCGGCGGTTTCGATGTAGGTGGGCAGGTACACGCCGCCGGTGTGCACGTCGGCGCGCAGGTACAGCACCGCCGCCTCGCCGGGGTTCAGGGTAAAGGGAAAGCTGAGCGAGCGGGCCGGAAACAGGCGCTCGGTGGCGGGCACCCAGGAACTGGCCGCGCCCAGGCGGGTAAACGTGGTTTCGCCCTGCCGCCGGCAATAGAGCGCGGCGCTGTCGGTGAAATTGAAGATGCTCCACAGAAAGCGCAGGCGTTGGGGCTCGGTGTTGCGCACGGGCAGCCGCATCCACACCCGCCGGTGCATGATGCCCAAGTTCAGGGTCTTGTGCCAGGGGCCGGGCCGAAATTTGCCCGCCCGCCATTGGGCTTCGGCCTGCTCCGGGCTAGCCGGCACTCCAAACGGCTCGGTGTAGTAGCGGTACGCCTCCGAAATATGCACGCCCTTGGGGTCTTTCAGCAGTAGGGTGTCGCGGAGGCTGTGGGGTGCGTCGGCGGCCTGCACGGCCCCCGCACCCCACAGCCAGCACCCCAACATCAACACCGTGAAGAAGTGAACCCGCATAGGCAGTAGCGAATGGAACCAAGGTGCTCGGGCGGCAAATAACTAAAAAGTCATCATATTTTTAAATTTATATCCTTAGGTGGAACTGCGAGAGGCGGGCCGACGAATTCAGCTGCCCTACCTGTGACATACGCACAAAAAAACCAGCTCAGTTGGCTGAGCTGGTTTTTTATAAAAAAGGCGGATTAGTCAGTCGGAATAAATACTCAGCAGGACCGTGTTTTTTCAAGCCGACGAATTTCTTTACAGCCCGTGAGGGAGCTTAACGCCACGGCTAGCGCGTCAGCACCACCCGGCCGCTGGTCGATTTGTCGCCGGTGGTGAGCTTGTAGATGTAGGTGCCGGCGGCCAGCTGCGAGCCGTCGAACACCTGCGTGTGCGGGCCGGCTGCCTGAACTTCGCTACGCAGGGTCTTCACGCGCTGGCCCAGCAGGTTGAATACTTCCAGGCGCACGGCGCTCTCCTGCGGCAGGCTGTAGGTGAGCACGGTCTGGCTCTGGAAGGGGTTGGGGGCGGCGGATAGCGCCATTTCGGCTGGCTGCGGCGTGCTGCCCGGGGCTGCTGCCTGCGCGCTGTTGGAGGCGGCGGTGGGCATGTTCCACTGGTCGTGGGTGCGGGTCACCAGCACGGCAAACTCGGCCCGCTTCACCACTTGCAGGGGCTTGAAGGTGGCGTGCAGCACGGGCTGCAAGTCCGTTGGGCCCTGGCTGAGGGTGTAGTAGGCGTTCATGATGTTCATGTCCAGGGCCACCTGCACGTAGCCGGCCAGGCCGGCCGGAATCTGGGCGGCGTCTTCCACGGGGATGCGCTGGCCGTTCACCAGCACCGTTACCGGGGAGGTGGCTTTCTGGGCGGTGGTTTGCAGCCCCAGGCTCTGCACCAGCGAGTACGCCAGGCTGGCCCGTATCACCGAGGCATTGGGCGAGAACACGCCCGCCGATACCGGCAGCATGACGCCGTTTTTGCTCTGGTTGCGGTCGCGCAGCGCGGCACCTTGCGCCGTAACCGACTCGGCCAGCAGCCGGTCCTTGTTGTTCACGTCGCCGAAGGTAACGGAGCCGTCCAGCGGCAGGAACTGGCGCACGGCCTGGCCCATTACCAGGTAGTCGGCCAGCTGAATGCGGGTCAGGTCGCGGTCAGGAGCATAGCCCGAAGGCAAGCCATCAACCAGGCGCTTGCTCACGGCCAGCTTGATGGACGCTTCGGCCGGGTGGCCCACCACATCGTTTAGGCCTGTGGTGCCGGTGGCTTGGTTGAGCGCAATGTTGCCCTCTACCGTTTCCGGGAAAGCCGTGCCCTGCAGGCCGTCGAGGCGCACCGTCCAGGTGCCGGGCTCGGGTGATACCACCGCCACCGAGCGGCCGGGGCTGATGGCAAACAGCACCGAGATGCCCGAAGCGTAGCGTTTGCCCGAGGGCGAGAACACCACCAGGTTCACGGGGTTGCCGGTTTCGCCCAGCAGGCCCGTCACCTTGCAGCTCACTTCCAGCGACGAAGTGCCGCTGGGCACGGCAAAGGTGCGGGAGTTGGTGGCCGTAGTGGCGGGGTTGTAGTCAATGGTAAAGCTGCTGCGAACCGTGTTGGTGTTCACGCTGCTGTTAAAGGCGCGGGTAGCGTTGAGGAAAGCGCCGTAGCCGGGCGCGGCGCGGAAAGCGCGGTCCACGGCGGCGTAGGCATTCACCATGCCGTGGCCCACTTCCCACGACTCGCGGTTGGGCAGGTTGGTGGCGGTTTCTTCCAGAATGGCCTTCACCTGATAAGGCGTTAGGGCCGGGTTGGCGTCCAGCATCAGCGCCACGATGCCGGCCACGTGGGGCGCGGCCATCGACGTGCCGGTCAGGGTGGTGTAGTAGGGCAGGTAGGCCGGCGAAATGGTAGCGGCGTCCTGCTGGGTGCTGAGCACGCCCACCGGCGACACGGTCCGGGTCGAGACGATGTCGGTGCCGGGGGCCGTCACGGTGGGCTCGTCGCGCCACGTGAAGGTCTGGCCGTCGGTGGAGAAGGTACCGCCCACGCCCTTGCGGCCGCGCGACGACGACGGCGCCAGCACCCCGGCCTTATCGGCGTTGGCGACGGCAATTACCCAGGGCGCTTTCTTGTACTTGCCCGTGATAGTACCCGAGCCCGAGCCCGAGTTGCCAGCCGAAAATACGATGACGATGTTGCGGTCGGTGCAGCGCTTGGTGGCGATGGTGATGGGGTCGCGCGGGTCCACGTCGGTGGCGATGTCGCTGGTCGTACCAAACGAGTTGGTGATGACGCGGATGTTGTAGCGGAACTGGTTCACCAAGGCGTAGTCAAACGCCCCGATTACGTCGAGAATGAAAAGGCCGGCGCCGGTGCCGTAGCCCACTAGGTTGGCGCCCGGGGCCACGCCGGCATACAGGCCATTGGAGGCTGCGCCGGTTCCGGCCGCGATGCCGGCCACGTGGGTGCCGTGGCCGCCGGTCTGGTCGGTGTTGGGGATGTCTTCGAGGTAGGTGATGGGCAGCAGGTCGCTCTGGGCATGCAGGTTGGTGGTGCCCAGCACGTTCTGCTTCAGATTAGCGCCCAGCTTCAGGTCGGGGTGGGTGCCGTCGATGCCGCTGTCGTTCACAAGCAGGCCGATGCCGTTGCCGGCGATGGGCAGGCCGCCGTTGCGCTGCGTAAAGCTGGCTTCGCCGCGCACCCGCTGTACCCCCGTGAGGGCGGTAGCGCCGTCGTTGTCCAGCGAGAGCGAACGGTTGAGGTACAGCGACTCCACGCTGGGGTCGGCGGCCAGCTGCGCAATCTGCGTCTCCGTGGCCAATACTCCGGCTATTGGCAGCTCCCGCAGCGTCCGGCCTTGTACGATGCCCAGGCCGCGCAGTGTTTGCAGCGCAGCGGCCGAAGGTGCCCCCGTGCCCTTGAAAGTTACAATAACCTGATAAATCCCCACGCCGCTGGCCACGGCAGATTGCAATTCGGGGTCCACAAGGGCCTGCGCCAATACGGATATGGTGCTGCTTGCAAAGAACAGCGCCAGAAGTAGTATTTTCTTCATGCGTAAGGAAATGAGGGTTATGAAAGTGATGGGTTAATTCTTTGCATACGAAGTAGAATCGCGCGTGGTTTTAGCATGCAGCACAGCAATTTACGTTGAGCAAACCAGTTCTGCTGCGTCAGCATCACTACTCTTGAACTTATGAAGAGTGCGATATAATTTGTAACTTATTGAGAGAGATGAATTTTGCATGAAGTTACTCTATCGCGGATAGTCTGGGGCTGTTTTTCTCATGAAAAAAACACCGAAAAATTATGGTCGGTTGAATTAGAAAGTTTATAGACGTTCTTATAAAAATATGAAAATAAAACGCCCGCTCTGCATACAGAGCGGGCGTCCGTTGATTGCACCGTCGGTTACCTGGCCGCTTTCCCACTTTCGGGTTTGAGGGTGCGGCCCAGCCAGTCGAAAAACACCCGCTGCCAGAGCACCGAGTTCTGAGGCTTGAGCACCCAGTGGCCCTCGTTGGGCAGGTACAGAAAGCGGCTCGGGATGCCCCGCAGCTGCGCCGTGCCGAAGGCTTCCATGGCCTGACCCTCGGGCACCCGGAAGTCCTTGCCGCCCTGAATGACCAGAATGGGCGTGTCCCAGTTTTTGGCGAACAGCTGGGGGTTGAATTCCTGGTAGGATTTGGGCGTGGGCACGTCCCAGGGGGCGCCGCCCATGTCGTGCTTGGCAAAAAACATTTCCTCGGTGCTAGGGTACCAGCTGGTGAGGTTGTAGAGGCCGTCGTGGGCAATGAAGGTCTTGAAGCGGCCCTCGTGGTGACCGGCCATGTAGTACACCGCAAAGCCGCCGTAGCTGGCCCCCACGCAGCCGCGCCGGTCCTTGTCGACAAACGGCTCCTTGCTGATGGCATCGATGGCCGAGAAGTAGTCCCGAATGGCTTGGCCGCCCCAGTCGCCCGAAATGGCGTCGTTCCACTCGCGCCCGAAGCCGGGCAGGCCGCGCCGGTTAGGCGCCACCACGATGTAGCCGTTGGCGGCCATCAGCTGGAAATTCCAGCGGTAGCTCTGGCTCTGGGTGATGGGACTTTGCGGGCCGCCCTGGCAGTAGAGCAGGGTGGGGTACTTCTTGCTGGGGTCGAAATCGGGCGGGTAAATGACGTACACCTGCATCTGCTTGCCGTCGGTGGTGGTCACGCGGCGGTCTTCCACCTTGCCCAATTTGATGCCGGCTAGTTCCTGCTGGTTGATGGTGGTGAGCGGGGTTTCCTTGCCGGTTTTCAGGTCGAGCCGCACGAGGTCGGCGAAGGCTGAGAGGGTGGTGCGGTTGGCCACGGCCCGGTCCTTGCCCACCAGCTCGAAGGTGTTGTAGTTCTGCGGCCCACTGGTAATCTGGCGGATTTTGCCGCCCTTGCTCGGTATCGAAAACAGCTGCTCGGTGCCCGTCACCACAGCCACGAAGTAGAGGGTTTTGCCGTCGGCACTCCAGCGCACGTTGGCCGCGCTCAACTCCGAGCCTTTGGTGATGTCAACCCGCTTCTTGCTGGCAAAATCATAGACCACAATGCCGTTGCGGTCGCTTTCGAAGCCGGGCGTGGCCATGCTCAGCCAAGCCACCTGGCGGCCGTCGGGCGAGAAATTAGGCTCGGTGTCGTAGCCGCCCAAGCCCTCGCTCAGGTTCACGGTTTTGCCGTCGTGGATGTCGTAGAGGTAAATATCCGAGTTGGTGCTTTCGGCTTCGGCCTTGCCCGTGAGCTTGCGGCTGGTGTAGGCCAGGCGGTAGCCGTCGGACGCGAAGGCCAGCTGCTCGGCGCCGCCGTCGGGCATCAGCGGCGAGTCGAACTTCTCGCCGGCCATCACGTCCTTGCCGTAGCCGGTGGGCTTGCCGTCGGGGCCCAGCGGCTGGAAAAACACGTGGCTGGCCAGGTGGTCGTCCCACACGTTCCAGTGGCGGTAGTTCAGGTCGTCGATGATTTTGGCGTCGGCCTTAGGCAGGTCCGGGAACAGGTCCAGCGTAGTGGGGCCCGATTTTACGTCCTGAGTGTAGAGGATGAAATTCGCCTTGGACGCATACTTGAGGTTGCCGAGGCCTTGCTCCGGAAACTCGCTGAGCTTGGCTTTGCCCGAGCCGTCGGCGTTTATCACGTAGAGCTGGTCGGTGCCGCTTTCGCCGGAGAGGTAGGTCAGCTTGCCGTCGGGGCGCCAGTTCAGGGTGCTTTCCGAGCCGGGCGTGTCGGTGAGCTTTTGGGCTGGCCCGCCGGCCACGGGCACGGTGTAGATGTCGGCGTTGCCCTTGTTCTCGGCCAGGTTGTACTTGGTCACGGTGTAGGCCACGGTCTTGCCATCGGGCGAGACGTGCATCTCGCCCAGCCGGCCCAGCTGCCAGAGTTTTTCGGGGGTCAGTACGGTGGGATTTTTAGGAGTGAGCCACCAGCGGCAGCAAGGCCAAGGCAGCGGAGACGAGCTTGTTCATGCCCGAAAATTAAGCCGCGCCGCGGAATGAACATTGACCCGCATTTCCGCGCCTCCTGTAACGCTGAGCGCCGCGAAGCATCTTTACCTCAGTACTAATCCAATCGCCTGTTTAATCGGCTGTCATGCTGACGAAGGAAGCATCTTATCACCTTAGAACGAGTCGTGCTGACCTGATAAGATGCTTCCTTCGTCAGCATGACAAATGGCGCGAGCGAGATGCTTCGCTGCGCTCTGCATGACAGACGCGAGCTCAGCATGACGTTCTATCATTACCGCAGTGGCCAACAAAAAGCCTCGTCAATTCAATTGACGAGGCTTCTCCTTTTGAAATAGATTAGCTCAACTGGCTGGTGCTTGACCGCCAGCCGATATTATTTGCTTGGTTTTTTGCGTCCGGAGCCGCCGGGCTGTTTCCCGCCGCCGTCCTTTTTATTGACGGTAGCCCAGGCGCGGGCCTCGGCTTCGTCCTTGGGAATGCCGCGGTTCTCGTAGCCTTCTTCGATGTGTTCGGCCTGACGCTTCTGCTTGTCGGTGTACTTCGACTTATCTCCCTGAGGCATGGCAGTAGATGATTGAAAAGTGAAAGGAACGCGGCCCGGGGCGCCGAACCGCCGTATTTTTACGCGCACGGTGGGGGAGCGGTTCGGTTGAGCTAATTATCTTCGTCCCCGGTCCGGGCCTTTCTATTTTACTATGCGCCACGTCGCCGACATACCCCATCCCAGTGTCAAAATCACGCTTTTGGCGTGGAACGGCAAGTTCCTGCTCAAGCTGGAGCAGGGCAACCTGGAGCAGACCTACAAGGTGGCGGAACTGGACCTGCTCACGGGCACCGATGCCGAAGTGCGCGAGTTGCTGGACGAAGAGTTTCTCACGGTGGCCATTGCCCGCTTCCAGGCCATGCGCGCCGATTTGCAGGCCGCCTTCGAACGCCACGAATTGCGCTAAGGTCACTTTTACGCTACCCTTCCCATGCAAAAACTATGTGCCCTGCTGCTGGCCCTCGCGGGCCTGCTCACCGCCGCCCCAGCCACGGCCCAGCTCTACGACGTGCGCGCCGGCGAAGTGAACTACAACAAAGGCGCCCGGCCGGCCCTGAAGGTGCAGGTGGACGGCAAAGCCTCCGACGTGCGCGATTTTCTTCAAAGCTGGATGAAGAGCAACTACAACATCCGGTTCAAGAGCGGCGGCGTGCTGGGCATTGGCAAAAACGACGTGCTGGTAGCCCGCCAAACCCCGGCCAGCTCAATTTCCGGCAAGCTTGTCGACATCTACGCTTCCGTGGTGGCGCCCGCCGATTCGGTGTCGGAAGTGGCCCTGTTCGGCGGCTTCGACGACCACACGTTCTTCGACCCCGACAAAACCGCCACCGAGTACGGTGCCCTGCGCACCATGGCCCAGAACTTTGCCAGCGCGGCCCGCCTCAACGCCTACCGCACCATGATTGCGGACGCCGAAAAGAAGGTTAAAACCGCGGAAAAGGAAAAAGAGAAGCTCGAAAAGAACCGCGTGTTTCTGCAAAACAACACGACTTCGAACCTGGCCCGCATCGAGGAATTGAAGAAGAAAAACGCCGAAAACCTGCTGCAGTCGCGCGCCGACTCGGTTTCGCTGATTAAGAACTCCCAGGTGCTGGAGCAGAGCCGGATGCGGCTGCAGCAGCGCCGCGACCGCCTCTCGGCCCTGGACCGGAAAAACTAGCCCCGGCGCGGCCCGTACTCAGGTCATGGAAAACCCATCTTCTCCCCTCGACACCCTGCGCCAGCTCAAGGAGATGCTGGATGCGGGTGCCCTCACGCCCTCCGAATTTGAGGCCCTGAAGCAGCGGCTGGTTTTCACCGCGCCCAGTGTTTCGCCCCCGGCCCCCACCGCAACTGAGCCGGTGGCGCCGGCGCCAGTGCCCGCCGCTCCCATAGCCCCGGTTGTTCCCCCGTTGTATCAGCCCACGGCTCCGCCTTCCCCACCCGCCGCGCCGCCGTCTCCACCAGCGGCCACGCAGCTCCCGCGCTACGAAGACGTCCCGCTGAACTCGACGCTGAGTGCCGGCTTGCCGGTTTCGGCCCGAGCCGAGCCGGCCAGCCACGCGGCCATACCGCCGAAGCCGCAGCCTATTGCTCCCGAGCCCTTTCCTCCCATTGAGCCACGGGTCGATGCCGACGCGCGCTGGGTGGCCAATGAAATCCCGGAGGCTGAAGCGCGGGCGCCCCGCAGTCCGCTGGCGCTGATTTTGTCAATTGGCGGCTTGCTCGCCTTTCTGGGGCTGGTGATGTACCTGTCGTCTAGCCGGCACCCTTCGGAGCGCATCTCCAGCACCAGCCAGACCGCGGCCGATTCTTTGGCAGCCCCGGCGGTGGAAACCGGGCCCCAAGCGGCCCCGATGGCCCCGCAGAATACGGCCGCGCCCGAAACCATCCGCGTGCGGCCCACCAACCCAGCGCCGCCGGTGCAGCGCCGCCCCGCCGCGCCCGTTCGCGACTCGGCCGTGGTGGTGCCGCCCGCCGCTACCGCCCCGGCCGATTCGGCCGCTACCCCGTAGCGCCCGAGCAGCCCCCCACCGATGCAGCTGGGTGCTCAATCTCAACACGCTGGCCTTGCGGCCGTATGCTAAACCTCCGTCATCACTGGCGGAGGTTTTCTTTTTCTATCCTCAACACCCGCAACTATGGCATTCACTCACCTCCTTCGGCCCGTGGGGCTGGCCGTGCTGGCGGCTACCGGCCTGCAGCTGGGCAGCTGCTCGTCGCCCGCCAACAACGAATCGCAAAGCATTGCCGTGGCCGCCGGGCCCGACTCCACCAAGGCCGGCGCCAACTCGCCGCTGCGGGTAGTGGCCCAATTTTCGGGCCCGCAAATGGTGGGCGTGGCCGTGGCCCCCGGCGGCAAGATATTCGCCTGCTTTCCGCGCTGGGACTACAACCCCGTGTATCCAATTGCCGCCGTGGGGCCCAACAATACCCTCACGCCCTATCCCAACGCCAGTTGGTGCACCTGGACCGACTCCGTGAAAAACGAACCCCAGAAGCACTGGATTTGCCCCCAGAGCGTGTTCGCCGACAAAGCCGGCATGGTGTGGGTGCTCGACCCCGCCTCCCCTGGCCTGAAAGGCACCGTGCCCGGTGGCCCCAAGCTGGTAAAAACCGACCCCCAAACCGGCCGCGTTCTGCTCAATATTTCCTTCCCCGAAAGCGTGGCCCCCCGCAAGTCTTACCTTAACGACGTGCGAATTGATTTGCAGAACAACTACGCCTACATCACCGAGTCCGGCATTGGCGGCCTGGTCGTGGTCGACTTAAAAACCAACAAATCGCGCCGCCTGCTGGCCAGCCATCCCTCCACCAAGGCTGTGAAAGGCCTGGTGATAAAAGCCGAAGGCCATCCCATGATTGACGCCCAAGGCAAGCCAGCTCAATTCAACGCCGACGGCATTGCCCTGAGCACCGACAACACCTACCTGTACTACTGCCCCCTCACCGGCCATACCCTCTACCGCATCAAAACCGTGGCCCTGCGCAATGCTTCCCTCAGCGAAGCCCAGCTGGGCCAGCAGGTCGAAACGGTAGGCGAAATCCCCGCCTCCGACGGCCTGGAGATAGATGCGGCCAACAACGTGTACATCACGTCTTTCGAGCGTAGTGCCCTGCTGCGCCGCACCCCGGCCGGTAAAATTGAAACCGTGGCCGCCGACGTCCGCCTGCAGTGGCCGGATACCTACAGCTTTGCCGCCGATGGCAACCTGTACGTGGCCAACTCGGCCATTCACAAGATGGCCAGCTGGAACAAGGGCGTCGAACAGCCCCACGAGCCGTTCCGCATCTTCAAAATGCCGCTGCCGAAGTAGCCCAACGGGAAATTATAGACATCAAAAAAAGCCGCGCCTTCAACTGGCGGGGCTTTTTTATTAAGTAGCAATAAGATAAGAGGGTGAGCTGATTATTCGAGCGTAACCTTCTGGATTTTTACGCCTTTGGTAAATATGTCCAGGTTTTCGCTGGGGTGTGCCAGCACATCCATGCAGTGGTGGTGCCGTTTATTCATGGTGTCGTGTATGGTATACACGCCGTCGAGCTTGGCCGAGATGCCGGTGACGCGCACCGTATCGCCAAACTGAAATTCTCCGCCCCAGGGTTTGAGCAAATCGCGCGACAGTGCCATCCAGCGCTTTTTGGTCCCGTAGTGTGGTTTTATGTGTGAGTTATCAGCCGTTACGAACGGCTCGTCGTCGGTTTGGCCCGGTACGGCCTCGTATATGGTGGCGGTCACCGTATACTTTAGGCTGTGCGGAATGAATGATTTGGTTTTTTTCTCGCGGCGCGTGGTGGTGGGCCGGCGGGTCGCCTCTAGCGGTGAAATGAGCTTAACCAGGCCGGTTGCTTTGGGGGTGGCTGGTGCGGAGTAGAAAAGCGGCGATGTCAACGCCGAAGCTGCTAGGAGGAAGTCAATTAATAGCCGTACATTATTCATTTAATATGGTTTCGATGGCTGCCATTTCACGCCCGGCAGGATAGGCTTTTCTCCGTTTTTTAAAACGGGAAAAGTATTAACGATGAGACACATACATAAGTTCTTTAAAAATAAATTATCCAATTGAAAGGCCCCTGAGGCCTTATATGTCGCCCGAATAGTCGAAAGTTTATACCAGAAGCAATGGCCCAAACAGGAGCTTGCTACGTACTTGATAGGTTGTAAACTCGGCCGCGGGCCAGGCCCGGCCGGACCCATCGCAAAGTTGACCCAACTATCCCCGCGAATTTTGATAAATTGGCCAGCCAACCTGCTGAGCTTACTTTACGTCGGATGAATATTGCGCTGCAAATCAAGTAAATTCGTTTACCCGAATTCAGGTTTTTGCCTGTGTGCTAAGCGGCTTACTTTTACGCAGCCTTACTTAAGCTGCTTTTCTCATGGACGCATACTCGTATATCGCCAACGCCGACGCGGCGGCCATTGAAACCTTATACCAAGCCTACCAGCAGAACCCGGAGTCGGTGGACTTCGGCTGGCGCAAGTTTTTTGAAGGCTTCGACTTCTCGCAGCAGTTCCCGGAAGGGGCGCCGCTGGTGCCCGGGGCCAATGGCAGCACCGCCACGGTAACCACCGGTAACGGTGCCGCCGGTGCGGCCAAGGCTTCGGCGGCCCCCGGCCCCCAGCCGCAGCCCGACGACTACGGTGTTCTCAATACCGACGCTTCGACCAACAACGCCCCCGCGTTTGCGAACGGTGAAATAGCCGGCGACAAGGAAACGGCCGTGCGCAACCTCATCCACGCCTACCGCAGCCGTGGCCACCTGCGCGCCAAAACCAACCCGGTGCGCGAGCGCAAAGACCGCAAGGCCCGCCTCGACCTCACCGACTTCGGCCTGAGCGAAGCCGACATGGACACGGTGTTTCGGAACGGCGAAGGCCTGGGCCTGGGTGCCCGAGCCACGCTGCGCGACATCGTGGCGGCGCTGGAGAAAATCTACACCGGCCCCATCGGCTTCGAGTACATGTACATCCGCGACCCGCAGGTGCTGGACTGGTTCCGTGCCAAGGTGGAGCACGACTCGCTGGCCTTCAACCCCGGCGTGGAGTATAAGAAGCGCATTCTCAAGAAGCTCAACGAAGCCGTAGTCTTCGAGAACTTCCTGCACACCAAATTCCTGGGCCAAAAGCGGTTCTCGCTCGAAGGCGGCGAAACGACTATTCCCGCGCTCGATGCCATCATCGGCAAGGGCGCTGAGCTGGGCGTGAAGGAAGTGATGATTGGCATGGCCCACCGCGGCCGCCTGAACGTGCTGGCCAACATCATGGGCAAGACCTACGAGCAAATTTTCTCGGAGTTTGAAGGCACGGCCGTGCCCGACCTGACCATGGGCGATGGCGATGTGAAGTACCACATGGGCTACAGCTCGGAAGTGGAAGCCAGCGGCGGTCAGAAAGTAAACCTAAAGCTCGCCCCAAACCCCTCGCACCTCGAGGCGGTGAACCCCGTGGTGGAAGGCTTCGTGCGGGCCAAAATTGAGCACCAGTACGAAGGCGACTACCACCAGATTCTGCCCATCCTCATCCACGGCGACGCTGCGTTGGCGGGTCAGGGCATCGGGTACGAGTTGACCCAAATGTCCTTGCTGGAAGGCTACAAGACAGGCGGCACCATCCACTTCGTGATTAACAACCAGGTTGGTTTTACCACCGACTTTGAGGACGCGCGTTCGTCGATTTACTCCACGGATTTGGCCAAAATCATCGACGCGCCCGTGGTGCACGTGAACGGCGACAACCCCGAAGCCGTGGTATTTGCCGTGCAGCTGGCCACCGAGTACCGCCAGCAGTTCCACGCCGATATCTTCATAGACATGGTATGCTACCGCCGCCATGGCCACAACGAGTCGGACGAGCCCAAGTTCACGCAGCCCACGCTCTACAACCTCATCTCGAAGCACCAGAACCCGCGCGAGGTGTACAACGCCACGCTGGTGCAGCGCGGCGACGTGGACGCCGAACTGGCCAACCAGATGGACAAGGAGTTCCGCGACACCCTGCAGGCCCGCCTGGATATGGTAAAGCAGCAGCCCCTGCCGTATAAGTACCAGGCGCTGGAAAACGAGTGGCGCAGCCTGCGCCGCTCCACGCCCGAAGACTTCGACCAATCGCCCGAAACCGGCATCAGCGAAGACACGGTGCAGCGCGTGGCCAAGGCCCTGACCACGATTCCGGAAGGCTTCAAGCCCATCAAGCAGATTGATAACCTGCTGAAGGAACGCCGCAAGATGTTCTACGACACCCGCGTGCTGAACTGGGCCGCCGGCGAGCTGCTCGCCTACGGCTCGCTGCTGGCCGAGAAGCACATTGTCCGTGTGAGCGGCCAGGACGTGCAGCGCGGTACGTTCTCGCACCGCCACGCCGTATTGCACGACGCCGAAACATCGGCTCCGTACAACTCGCTGAACTTCCTGGACGGCGAGCACGAGCAGCTCAGCATCTTCAACTCCCTGCTGAGCGAGTACGCAGTGCTGGGCTTTGAATTCGGCTACGCCATGGCCAACCCTACGGCCCTGGTGGTGTGGGAAGCTCAGTTCGGCGACTTCGCCAACGGCGCCCAGACCATGATTGACCAGTTTGTGGTGAGCTCCGAAAGCAAGTGGCAGCGCATGAACGGCGTGGTGATGCTCTTGCCCCACGGCTACGAAGGCCAGGGCCCGGAGCACTCCAACGCCCGCCCCGAACGCTTCCTGCAGCTGGCGGCCGAGTACAACATCGTGGTGGCCAACATGACCACGCCGGCCAACTTCTTCCATGCCCTGCGCCGGCAGCTCACCTGGAGCTTCCGCAAGCCGCTGGTGGTGATGTCGCCCAAGTCGATGCTGCGCCACCCGCTGTGCGTGTCGCCGGTGGAGGAGTTCACCAGCGGGCACTTCCGCGAGGTACTCGGCGACACCTTTGCCGAAGCCAAGAAGGTGAAGCGCGTGCTGCTGTGCTCGGGCAAAGTCTATTTCGACCTGCTGGAAGAGCAGCGCACCTCCAACCGCACCGACGTGGCCATTGTACGCCTCGAGCAGCTGCACCCCTTCCCCAAAAAGCAGCTCGCCGAAGAGCTGGCCAAGTACCCCAAGGCCAAGCTTTACTGGGTGCAGGAAGAGCCCGAAAACATGGGCTACTGGAACTACATGCTCCGCTATATGCGCCGTGAACTGGAGGACGTTGTAGCCCGCAAGCCGTCGGCCTCGCCGGCCACGGGCTACAACAAAATCCACGTGAAGGAGCAGAAGGAGCTGGTGGCCCGCGCCTTCGACAAGCCCAAAGAAGCCGTGGCCGACAATAACATTGAAGCCACGGCGGAAATCGCCAAAAAGGCGGAATAGCGTAGCGTGCGATGATAACCGAAGAGCAAATCCAAGCCATTGTGCAGCGAATCGTAGCCGGCTACCAGCCCGACAGAATCATTCTGTTCGGCTCGTATGCCTACGGCACGCCCACGGAGGACAGTGACTTGGATTTGCTGGTTATTAAGGCCGGAATTGGCCCGGAAAGGGCAGAGCGGGCAATAGCCGTGCGCCGCTTACTGCGGGGCGCGGGCGCGCCCATGGACATATTGGTTCGCACACCCACGGAGGTCGCGACAGCGGCCGCCGTGCGTTTTACGATTGAAGCGCAGGCCCTGAACGAAGGCCGGATTCTTTATGCAGCCGCTTAATCAAGCTGAAAAAGCGTACTTGCAAGAATGGCTTGACGTAGCCGACTTGGACCTGCGTGCGGCCGAACGAATGCTCGCCGACGACCCCGTGGCATACGGGTATCATTTGCCTTTTGCTTGCCAGCAGGCAGTAGAAAAGTATTGCAAAGGCGTCTTGTTAGCCCAAGGAAACAGCTTTCCGCGGGTACATGATTTGCCCGAATTATTGAACCGTCTCACGCCTGGCTTTGCCTTCTCATCGGTTGAGTTGGACGATGCCGACAAGCTGGCCGATTATGCGGTAGAAACTCGTTATCCACCGCACACGCGCATTACCCCTGCCGAAATGCAGGAGGCTGTGCGAATAGCCCGCTATTTTCAGGGCCGGCTGCGCCCTTTTATTCAAACTGCTCTTTTGTAAATCAGCTGGCAAGTTTTCCAGCCTAACCGACCTCAATCCTTCTGTTCATGGCCCTCGAAATCAAAATTCCCGCCGTTGGCGAATCCATCACCGAAGTCACGATTGCCAAGTGGCTCAAGAAAGACGGCGAGGCCGTGAAGCGCGACGAAGTCATTGCCGAGCTGGAATCGGATAAGGCCACGTTTGAGCTGCCCGCCGAAGCCGACGGTGTGTTGACCATTCGCGTAGCTGAGGGGGAAACCATTGGCATCGGTACCATCATCGCCGACCTAAACGGCGCGGCTGGGGGCAGTGCCGCTCCCGCCGCGGCTGCCCCGGCTCCGGCCGCAGCTGCCGCACCCACTGCCTCGGCCGACCCTATAGATAAAGGCGAGCAAAACCCCGCCGCCAGCGACCAGGCCGGCTACGGCGGCAAGCCCGAGGGCGGTGCCGCGCCGGCCTCGCCAGCGGCTCCGGCTGCTAGCGGTGGCGGTACCATCGAAATGAAAATTCCCACCGTGGGGGAGTCCATCACCGAAGTGACCGTAGCCAAGTGGCTCAAGCCCGACGGCGCGCAAGTGAGCCGCGACGAGGTGATTGCTGAGCTGGAGTCGGATAAGGCCACCTTTGAACTGCCCGCTGAGGGCAGCGGCACCTTGCGCCACGCCGTGAAAGAAGGCGAAACCATCGCCATCGGCACCGTCATTGCGCGGATTGAAGGCGGCAGTGGCGCTGGTGCTCCGGCCGCGGCAGCCCCGGCCGCGCAGGCCGCACCCGTTGCGGCGCTGGCCTCGGCGCCCGCCGGTGGCAGCGCGGCTACGTACGCTACCGGTGTGCCTTCGCCGGCTGCTGGTAAGATTCTGGGTGAAAAAGGCATCTCGGCCACCGACGTAGTCGGCACCGGCCGCGACGGTCGCATCACCAAGGAAGACGCGCAGAATGCCCAGGCTCGTCCGGCTGCTCCGGCCCCGCAAGCGGCTCCTGCTGCAACAACGCCAGCCGCGCTGGCTGCCAGCAGCGCACCCGCTGCCACGGGCAGCCGCAACCAGCGCCGCGAGCGCATGAGCAACCTGCGCAAGACGGTCGCCCGCCGCTTGGTGTCGGTGAAGAACGAGACGGCCATGCTCACCACCTTCAACGAGGTGAACATGCAGCCCATCATGGATTTGCGCACCAAGTTCAAGGACAAGTTCAAGGAGAAAAACGGTGTGGGCCTCGGCTTCATGTCCTTCTTCACCAAGGCCGTGTGCGTGGCCCTGAAAGAGTGGCCCTCGGTGAATGCCCAGATTGACGGCACCGACATCGTGTTCAACGATTTCTGTGACATCAGCATCGCGGTATCGGCCCCCAAAGGCCTGGTGGTGCCCGTGATTCGCAACGCCGAGCAGCTGTCGTTCGACGGCATCGAGAAAGAAGTGGTGCGCCTGGCCGTGCTGGCCCGCGACAACAAGCTCACCATCGAGCAGATGACCGGCGGCACGTTCACCATCACCAACGGCGGCGTGTTTGGCTCCATGATGAGCACCCCGATTATCAACGCCCCGCAGTCGGCCATCCTGGGCATGCACAACATTGTGCAGCGCCCCATCGCCGAAAACGGCCAGGTGGTAATCCGCCCCATGATGTACCTGGCCCTGAGCTACGACCACCGCATCATCGACGGTCGCGAGTCGGTGAGCTTCCTGGTGCGGGTGAAGGAGCTGCTCGAAGACCCCACGCGCCTGCTGCTGGGCGTGTAGTTTAGCTCAATTCGTAATAGAGAAGCGGCCGGCAGTTACTGTCGGCCGCTTTTTTTGTGCGCCGGAGTAGCCCAATTTTCTCCGATGGCGTTTAAAAAGGCTCATTCGCCCTTTCTATGAAGCAATCGAACAATCGCCCCCGCCCCGCCAAATTCTGGCCCGTGCTGGGCTTTGCCACCCTGGCCGGCATGCGCAGCATGAGCGCCCCGGCATTTCTGAGCCATTACCTCTCGCGGCAGCCTCACGCGGGCCTGGATGGTTCGCCGCTGCGCTTCATCCAGAAACCGGCCACAGCCACAATATTAAAAGCAGTGGCCGCCGGGGAAATGGTGGCCGACAAAATGCCTTTTATGCCCAACCGAATTGCGCCCGAGGTGGTGCTGGGCCGCCTGGTATCGGGGGCGTTGGTGGGCGCGGCGTGGTACCGTTCGCGCCACGGCAGCGCCCTGGCCGGCGGGTTGCTGGGTGGCCTTGTGGCCGTGGCCTCCACCATTGTGAGCTACGCGCTGCGCACGGGCATCAGTGAAAAGTCGGGGGCGCCCGTGGCGCTGGTGGGCGTGGGCGAAGATGCCCTGGTGCTGGCCAGCGGCGCGGCCCTGCTGCGCGCGCAGCAGCCAGCCCACGGCGAGTGGCGGCCCATGTAATCTCATAAAGTCTGCGCTACTACAGCAGCGAGAGCGGGTTGAGCGTCATGCGGTGCTCAAACATGGCGCCGATGCTCTGCGCGCGGGCTTTGGCATCGGTGGCTTTGGGGCCGGCAAACAGCTCGTCGACGCTGGCATGGAACAGTGCCAGCCACTGCTGGAAGTGAGCCGAATTGATGGGCAGCGGAAAGTGCTTGGCAAAGGGCCGGCCCTTGTAGCGGCTGGTTCCCAGCAGCACACTGCTCCAGAAGTCGTACATGGTGGGCAGGTGTGTGGCCCAGTCCACTTGCGCCACGTCGTTGAACACGGGCCGCAGCAGCGCATCCTCGTTCACCCGGGCGTAGAAAGTATCCACCAGCTTCACGATGTCGGCTTCAGTACTCAGGTCGGGGAGGGAGGCAGGCATGGGTGGGGGCAGCAGTGCTGCTTAAGTGGGTGCGTTTCCGCCTCGCTTCAACTGAGCGGGCAGGCAGCATTAAATGAACAGCTCAGGCCGGTTGCCGGTGCCTGAAACGACGAAAATCAGGCTTCTATAGCAAGTTCGGGCTCTACTGCTTTGGCTGTTGTTTTGCGCCGCCCGCCCAGCACCACCAGCACCACGGCCAATACGATGAGGGCCGCCCCGCCCAGCATTTGCGGGTTCAGCACTTCGCCGGCGAAAGCCCAACCCAGCAGCACGGCCACCACGGGGTTTACAAACGCATACGTGCCCGCCAAGGCCGGCTCCACTACGCGCAGCAGCCAGATATAAGCCGTGAAGGCCACAATGGAGCCAAACGTGACCAGGTAGGCGTACGCCATCCACGACTTGGTCGTGACCTGGGCCAGCTCAAACCCGGACGCCTCGCCGCGCACCAGTCCTACCACGAGCATGGCCGCGCCGCCGCACAGCATCTGCATGCCGCCCGAGAGGAACGGGGAGGGAGCCGGCTGGTTTTTCTTGGAATACAGCGAGCCCACCGACCACAGCAGGGCCGCCAGCAGTACTGCCGCCACGCCGATGCCCGGGTGGCCCGGCCGCGGCACACCCGCCGAGCTGGGGTGCGCGGCCAGCAAATACATGCCCAGCATGCCCGCCGCCAGCCCCACCGTCACCCAGCGCGTGGGCCGGGGCGTCACGCCGCTCAGCCAGCCCAACAACGCCAGAAACATGGGCACCGTGGCCACCAGCAGCGAAGTAGTGCCGCTGGGCAAATACAGCACGCCAATCGTGGTGCCGCCATTGCCAAAGCCCAGCAGGCAAATGCCAATCACAAAGGCATGGCCCCAGCCGCGCCAGCTCGGACGCGGCTCGCCGCGCAGCCGCATGAAGGCGTAGAGCAGGCCCCCCGCCAGGCCGTAGCGCGTGCCGGCCATGAGCAGCGGCGGCATGCTGGCCACGGCAAATTTCATCACCAGGTAGGTGGAGCCCCAGATAAGATAAACCGCGGCAAAGGCCGTGAGCATCGCCACTCGCGACGGCGTGGCAGAACCAGTATCAGACATAAGAAAGCAAAGGGAGCCGCCGAACCAGGCTTCGGGCAGACCGATTTTAATGGAATGTGGGCCTGGCGCCGCTTACCTACAATGCACGCTAAGTGCGCGATTGGCCACCCTACAACGGTCAGGCAAAGATAAAACAGCTTTCCCGGGGCTGACAGCTATTTGGCCGGCTGCGCCTGGTAGCTGCGCGTGGCGGCATTGCTCATTTGCTCCCTGAGTGGTCTGGCTAACGCATGGGGGCAGGATTGGAGGCGATAAACAGCCGCTGGGCATGCGCAGATGGGCTAAAGTATCCTAAAACTATACCCCATTGCTCAAGCCAAATCGATTGTGGGAGTTATTGATGCCATGCGTGCTCATAAATAATAAATTTTTAGAAATACACCTTAAATTTTAAGGTTGTTTTTCAGATTATTGCTTTACATTTGAAATATTGACCCTTAAAGGCAAGGGGGTATTTCGAAATATCAGTAAAAATTGTTAAAAATGCATTGAATAATAGGGGGCGGTTTTTGCCGAGCTATTGGGGGTTTTATGATACAAATACAAATTGAGTATTCACCTTTTCTAACGTCCTGCGAGCATGAAGCACATCCTACTCCTTTTACTGCTGACTTCCGCAAGTCTGTTGGCTCATGGCCAGGCCGATTCCACCGATACTGGCAAGCTTACCCTGTCGGGCTACCTCGATTCCTACTACCTCACGGCGCTCAACCGGCCCAAATCGGGTAACCTGCTGGGGGTGGACCAACTGGCCGGCCGGGCCTTCGACCGCCTCACCGACCAGTTTGCCCTGGGCCTGGTGCAGCTCAAGTTGGGCTACAGCGCCCGCAAATCCGATGTGGTGGTGGACCTCACCTTTGGGCCCAATGCGGAGATGGGCAACTTCGGCAACACCACCGGGGCGTTCAACTCCTACCGGCCGCAGTCGCCCTACGGGGCGGCGCTGTATGGCACCTCGGCGGCCATCAAGCAGGCGTATTTCACGTACCGGGCCACACCCAAGCTCAGCTTCACGGTGGGGCAGTTCGGCACGCACATCGGCTACGAGGTAATCGACGCGCCGCTCAACTACCACTATTCGCTCTCGAACCTCTTCAACAACGGCCCCTTTTATCACGTCGGCCTGAAAGCGGCTTACGCCTTGAGCGACCGCACTTCGCTGATGGTGGGCGTGGTGAACAACTGGGACAACCTCACCGACGACAACAAGCAGAAGTCGCTCGTTAGTCAGTTCACCTACAAGCCCCTGCCCACCTGGACGGTGTACCTGAACTGGATTGGCGGCCACGGCGACGACACCTACCTCAACTCGCTGGTATCGGCCGGCACGCTGGCCCCGGGCTTTGGCCACTACAACCGCCAGCTGTTCGACCTGACCACCAATTACCAGGTCACGCCCAAGTTCTACCTCGGCCTGAACGCCGCCTACGGTCGCTACAATTTCGACACCGAATCGGACCAGGAAACGAATGCCGTCAACGACCAATATGGCAGCACTTCGCCCGGGTGGGGCGGGGCCGCGCTCTACACCAACTATGCCTTCAGCGACGTGGTGGGCGTGGGCGTGCGCTACGAGTATTTCGAAGACAAACACGCCGTGCGCTACCTGCAGGCCACCAACCGCTCCCTGACCGTGACGGCCCCCATCACGCTGGCCGCCGCTAAGCTGCTGGTGAAGCCGGAGCTGCGCTTCGACTCCTCGCCCAGCCGCTACTACGAGAACGCGCTCGGGCAGGGAATAACTACCCAAACCACGCTGGGCGTGGCCTTTATCTACAAATACTAGCCCACACCCATGTCATTCACGCATTCTTCTTATGCCGTGCCGTGGCTGCTGGGCCTGCTGGCCTGGCTGCTGCTGGCGGCCTCGGCGGCCGGGGCGCAGGCCTTGCCGCTCGACGAGCAGGGCCGGGTGGGCTTTGCCGAAGTAGTGCTAGCCGACTCGCTGCGGGCCGCCACGCTCTACGCCCACGCCAAAACCTGGCTGCGGCGGCGCGGCTACGAGCTGGCCGAGGCCGACTCCGTGGCCGGCCGGCTGGTGGGCGCTCACGCCTTTGGGGTGTACGACCGCGGCTACATCACCAAGCGGCTGCACGGGAAGGTGCACTACCGCCTCACGGTGGAGGTGAAGGACGGCCGCTACCGCTCGCAGTTCACCGATTTTTCCTTTGCCTACTACCGCGAAGACCGCACCGCCCACGCCCTGCCCACCGGCCAGACCAAGCCCCTAGAAGACGCCACCGCCCCCGGCTGGCAAAAACTGTGGGAAACGCACCGCCACGATGCGTTGCTCACCGTGACCAGCCTGGCCGACGAGCTGAAAACGGCCATGCTCAACGTGCCCAAGCCCAAAGCCCTTCCCGTTTCGCGGGCCGCCGACTGGTAGCTCAACCCCTGCATTCAACTCCTCAACCTTTAATTTTTTAACCGCTTCCCTCCGATGCAAAAGCCCAATTTTATTCCGCTGCTGCTACTGCTGGCGCTTGGCCTGCTGGCCACGTTCATGCCGGCGCTGCCCACCACCATTGTCACCGAAGGAATCAACACCGGCGACACGGCCTGGATGCTCTGCGCCACCGCCCTGGTGCTGCTGATGACCCCCGGCCTGGCCTTTTTCTACGGCGGCATGGTGAACTCCAAAAACGTGATTTCGACCATGCTGCAGAGCTTCGTGGCCATGGGCATCATCAGCCTGCTGTGGGTGGTGGTAGGCTTCAGCCTGGCGTTTGGCACCTCGCTGGGGGGCTTTGTGGGCGACCCGCGCACGTTCTTCCTCTTCAAAGGCGTGCTGGATGGCAAGCCCTGGGCGCTGGCGCCCACCATTCCGCTGATGCTGTTCGCCTTCTTTCAGATGAAGTTTGCCATCATCACGCCGGCCCTCATCACCGGCTCCATTGCCGAACGCATCAACTTCAAGTCCTACATCGTGTTCATCGTGCTGTTTAGCCTGGTGGTATATGCCCCGCTGGCGCACTGGGTGTGGCACCCCGAGGGCTTCCTGTTCAAGCTGGGCGTGCTGGACTTTGCCGGGGGCACGGTGGTGCACATGTCGGCGGGCTGGGCCGCGCTGGCCTCGGCCCTGTACCTGAAGCCCCGCAAGGCGCACGGCTCTTCGGAAGTGGTGCAGCCGGCTAATATCCCGTTTGTGCTGCTGGGCACGGGCCTGTTGTGGTTCGGCTGGTTCGGCTTCAACGCCGGTTCGGCCACGGCCGCCAATGCATTGGCCGTAAGTGCCTTCGCTACTACCAACGTGGCCGCTTCGGCGGCCGGCCTGGCCTGGATTCTGTTCGACGTGGCCCGGGGCAAAAAGCTCTCGGCGCTGGGCTTCTGCATTGGGGCCGTGGTGGGGCTGGTGGCCATCACGCCGGCCTCGGGCTTTGTCACGGTGCCGGTTAGCATCTTCATCGGGGTCATTGCCGGCATTACCAGCAACTTCTTCGCGCACATCCGCTCCAAGTCGCGCCTCGACGATACCCTCGACGTATTCCCCTGCCACGGCGTCGGTGGCATGGTGGGCCTGATTATGACGGGCATTTTCGCCAGCAAAGCCGTTAACTCGGCCGCCGTGGATGGCCTGGCGTACGGCGGCACCACCTTGTTCCTGAAGCACCTGTTGTCGCTGGTGCTGGTATCGGCCTTCGCGTTCGGCGCCTCCTTTGTGCTCCTGAAAATCACCGACCTGATTACGCCGCTGCGCGTTTCGGAGGAAGAGGAATTGCAGGGCCTGGACATCAGCCAGCACGAGGAAAAGCTGCTGGTGGGTGCGTAAGCCGCGTTGAGTTAGCCCAACCAGTTAGCCCAACGGTGGCTCGCTGCTTCCGCTTGGGTAGTTGGTATGAATAGAAAGGCCGGGGCATTCGCTCCGGCCTTTTGCCGTTTGGGCGCCGGGCCGCTAGCGCGAACCGCCCCGCCCGCCCATCTTTGCCGCTGTGAAATTCCTGCCCCTTTCCTTGCTGCTCGGCCTGCTGGCCGGGTACGCGCCCCGCGCCGCCGCGCAGCTTCTTCAGCCCGCGCCCGCTGCCTTCACCCGTGCCGATTCGTTGCGCGGGGGCCAGTCGCCGCTTCGTACCTGCTACGACATCAACTACTACCACCTCGACGTGAAGCTGGACCCGGCCCAGCGCTACCTCAGCGGCTCGAACCTGTTTCGCTTCACCGCCACGGAGGAGTTCAACCGGCTGCAATTCGACCTTTTTGCCAACCTGCAGGTCGATAAAGTGCTGTACAAGGGCAAGGAAGTGCCCTTCGCCCGCGAAGCCAACGCGGTATTTGTCACCTTCCCGAAGGCTATTGCGGCTGGCAGCCGCGACGAGTTTACGGTGTACTATTCCGGCAACCCCACCGTAGCTAAAAAAGCGCCCTGGGACGGCGGCGTGGTCTTCGCGCAGGATGCCGCCGGTCAGCCCTGGGTGGCCACGGCCTGCCAGGGCACGGGGGCCAGCATCTGGTGGCCCAACAAAGACCAGCAGGCCGACGAAGTTGACAGCATGCTCATCAGCGTGACGGTGCCCAAGGGCCTCAAGGACGTTTCGAACGGCCGCCTGCGCAAAATCACCAAGCTGAAGGGCGGTTTCACCCGCTTCGACTGGGCCGTGCGCAACCCCATCAACAACTACGACGTGGCCCTGAACGTGGGCAACTACCAGCGCTTCGGCGACGTGTACCAGGGCGAGAAAGGCCCGCTCACCCTCGACTACTGGGTGCTGCCCGAAAACCTCATCAAGGCCAAAATGCAGTTTGATGCCAACGTGAAGCCCATGCTCAAAAGCATGGAGCACTGGTTCGGCCCGTACCCGTTTTACCAGGACGGCTACAAGCTGGTGGATGCTCCGCACCTGGGCATGGAGCACCAGAGCGCCGTTGCCTACGGCAACAAGTACCTGAACGGCTACCTGGGCCGCGACCGCAGCAACACCGGCTGGGGCCTGAAATGGGACTTCATCATCATCCACGAAAGCGGCCACGAGTGGTTCGGCAACAACATCACCACCAAGGACATTGCCGACATGTGGGTGCACGAAAGCTTCACCACCTACTCCGAGGCGCTGTTTGTGGAAAGTCAGTTTGGCAAGCCAGCCGGCCAGGAATACATCCACGGCCAGCGGCGCAACATCCAGAACGACGGCCCAATTATCGGTCCCTACGGCGTGAACAAGGAAGGCTCCGGCGACATGTACGACAAGGGTAGCAACCTGCTCAACACGCTGCGTGCCATCGTCAACGACGACGAAAAGTGGCGGCAGATGCTGCGCGGCCTCTCCAGCACCTTCTACCACCAGACCGTGGCCGGCCAGCAGGTTATCGACTACCTCAACCGCGAAAGCGGCAAGGACCTCAGCAAAATATTCGACCAGTACCTGCGCCATGCCAGTCTTCCCACCCTGGAAATTCGCTTTGAAAACAACCAGGCCCTGGCCCGCTGGGTATCCGAAGTGCCGAAATTCGACATGCCGGTTCGCATGCGCTTAAAGGGCGGCGAGTACCAGGTTGTGCCGCTCACCACGAAGTTTGAGGTTATCAAGCAGCTCCCCGGCGCCACCAAGGAGAACCTGGAAGTGGACACGTTCAACTACTACATCGGCGTGCTGGTGGAGTAAGTTGAAATAACCATAAGAACGGTCATGCAGAGCGCAGCGAAGCATCTTTACCGCTTCGTTGGGCCAGCTCACTGTGCTATCCTATGTACGTCTACATCCTCACCAATACCGGCCGTACGGTCCTATACATTGGCGTAACCAATGATTTACCGCGCCGCATGTATGAACACAGCACTGGCCGGGGCGACGCAAGCAAATTCACGGGCCGGTATCAGGCCGATTTGCTGGTCTATTTCGAACTCTTGCCTGACGCAACGCAAGCCATAGCTCGTGAAAAAGTCCTGAAAGGATGGAGCCGCGCCAAAAAAGATGCACTGGTGTTGGCATTCAATCCAACCTGGCAGGCTATTGATTTGGAATCGTGGGCAGCCGAGGCAACGAAGCGGTAAAGATGCTTCGCTGCGCTCTGCATGACCGTTCTTTCAATTCAATAACTCAGATAAAACCTACCTTTCCCGCACCGGCTGTGCCGTACCTTCGCGCCGCGAACAATCACCGAATATCTGGCTCTATGAATCAATACGACGTCACCGTCATCGGCTCCGGCCCGGGGGGCTACGTGGCCGCCATCCGCTGCGCCCAACTTGGCCTCAAAACGGCCATCATTGAGAAATACTCCACCCTGGGCGGCACCTGCCTCAACGTGGGCTGCATTCCCAGCAAGGCGCTGCTCGACTCGTCGGAGCACTACCACAATGCCCATTCGGTGTTTGCGGAGCACGGCATTGGCCTCGACAACCTGACGGTGGACATGAACCGCATGATTGACCGCAAGGCCGGCGTGGTGAAGGCCAACGTCGATGGCATCGCCTACCTGATGAAGAAGAACAAAATCGACGTCCTCACCGGCGTCGGCTCGTTCGTGGATAAAACGCACCTCAGCATCGCCCCCACCGCGGGCGGCGAGGCCCAGCAGATTGAAACCAAAAACGTCATCATCGCCACCGGCTCCAAGCCCACGGTGCTGCCGTTCATCGCCCAGGACAAGGAGCGCATCATCACCAGCACCGAGGCCCTGAACATCCGCGAAGTGCCCAAGCACATGATTGTGATTGGCGGCGGCGTGATTGGGCTGGAAATGGCCTCCGTGTACGCCCGCCTCGGCGCCAAAGTATCGGTCATTGAATTCCTCGATTCGCTCATCCCGACCATGGACCGCGGCCTAGGCAAGGAGCTGAAGCGCGTGCTGGGCAAAATCGGCATCGAGTTTTTCCTGAGCCACAAAGTGACCGGCGCCACCCGCGAAGGCGACACCGTGACCGTGACCGCCACCAACCCGAAAGGGGAGGAGGTGAAGTTTGAAGGCGACTACTGCCTCGTGGCCGTGGGCCGCGTGCCTTACACCGCCGGCCTCAACCTGGAAGCTGCCGGCGTGCAGATGGAAGAGCGCGGCCGCATCAAGGTCGACGAGCACCTGCAAACCAACGTGCCCGGCATCTACGCCATCGGGGACGTGATTCGGGGCGCCATGCTGGCCCACAAGGCCGAGGAAGAAGGCGTGTTTGTGGCCGAAACTATCGTGGGCCAGAAGCCGCACATCAACTACCTGCTCATCCCCGGCGTGGTGTACACCTGGCCCGAAGTGGCGGGCGTGGGCTACACCGAGGAGCAGCTCAAGGAGCAGGGTAAGGCCTACAAGGTGGGCTCCTTCCCCTTCAAAGCCAGCGGCCGCGCCCGCGCCAGTGGCGACACCGACGGCTTCGTGAAGGTGCTGGCCGACAAAACCACCGACGAAATCCTGGGCGTGCACATGATTGGCCCGCGCATCGCCGACCTCATCGCCGAAGCCGTGACCGCCATGGAGTTCCGCGCCTCCGCCGAGGACGTGGCCCGCATGAGCCACTCGCACCCCACCTACGCCGAGGCCATGAAAGAAGCGTGTTTGGCAGCTACGGAGAACCGGGCCATTCACATGTAATTATGTCCTGCCCTGCGGCATAAACGCAAAAGAGGCTGAAGCTCCCGGAGCTTCAGCCTCTTTTGCGTTTATGCATATCCTATCATGTGTTACTTTACAAGATTCTGATAAATATTTCTATATTGGATTCGTTTGCTTAAAGTATGAGTGTCTAGTCTCCTATAATGAATATATCAAGTTTGCCCTCTTTATCATGACGAACTACAATGGTATTGTTCCGACTGCGAGAAGTGAGTTTGTCTATCGGCACTTCTTCGAGCTCCTTAATGATGATTTCAAACTTCTGTGCCCTGGTTACTACATATAGATTAAATGCCACGCCGTCTTTGGATGTCATGTCCTTGTTAATGCAGACATTCGTAACACCTATCCCCTTTTTTTTGAGGGATTGAATAACCGGCTTGATATAGTTATAAGAACTAGTAATAGCTTCAGTAACAACATAGTCACGCACAAGTGTAACAAGGGAGAAGTCGTTAAATACTACCTGTACCAAGTCATTGAAAGCACTCTTGGTCTCTAGTTGAACTACTTCGGTTTCATCAGATATCACTAACCCCTGAAGTTCCTCGATGTCTTCAGCCGACAAACGCACTCCACTAATTAGTAACTCATTTTTCCTGGACATATCAAAGGGCTTTAGTTGACAAGTACCGCAAAGCTATTCGAACCCATCGGGGCATTGGGGAAGTAGCTTGTAAAAGGAGATGCTTTTGATACTCCTCTAAAACTTAGGGTCGATGCCAATAAGCTGCTTAAGTACGGGCCTGTACTTTTAGGCGCTAGCCACCTTCTCCAGTACCTTAGCCCAGTGACGAAAGCCGACCACATAGCCTATTGGATGAATGCCGCCGACCAGAACTGGCAGGAGGTTGGCACCATGTTCACGGCCGGCACCTATGTGCCTTGTCTGTTCTGGGCGCACCTGACCATCGAAAAGCTGGCCAAGGCACTGTGGGTGAAGGACAACGCCGGTGATACGCCGCCCTTTACGCATAATATTGCTCGGCTACTGGCAGATACGACCTTGGTATTGACGCCGACCCAGGCCACGTTTGCGCAGCAATTGAATACTTTCCAATTAGAAGGACGTTATGAGAGCTACACGGCCAATCTGCGCCAGCAAGCTACCAAAGACTTTACCCAATCGGTACTGCAAGACGTAACCGACCTCCGCCAATGTTTACTCAATCAGCTGTCCTAGAACGGGTCAAAGCATTTGCCGAAAGCATCCGCGGCCAGCATATCTCGCTGCGGAAAGTGATTTTATTCGGCTCTTACGCCCGCAACGAGCAGCGCCAATTTTCGGATATCGATGTGGCCTTAGTAGCCGATGAGTTCACCGGATTCGGGTTTCAAGACGTTGGGCTAATCAGCAACGCCATTATTCAAAAGCAGTTTGTGGATATCGAGCCGCACACATTCTCACCAGAACAGTTCACCGACTGGAACCCGTTTGTGCAGGAAATTTTGCGCACCGGCATCGTGGTAGGCGAGTGGGGGCCAGCTCCGCAGAATCAGTCCATGCATATGTAGTTCACTGCCCTGCGGCAGCCTTTTTGCGTTTCCGCCTTAGCGACGCTAACTAGTGGCCATAGCTCACCACGCGCGTAATCTTCCACGTGTCTTCCTGGCGCTGCCACAGCATCACGAATTTGAAATTGCCGCAATCGTCGCAGCCATTTTCAACGTGGCAAAACCGGTGGATTCCAATGTGTATGGCCCCGTAGTCTTTGATAGGATAAACCTCCAGGCTGCCTGGCACCAGCGTGCGGGTAATGTCGGGGGGTTGGGCAAACATGCGCACAAACCCTTCCTTGGTTTGGCTGAAGTTGCTGAGGCCGCCTTTGTCGTGGTAGAATTCTAGGTTTTCGGCAAAGTAGGACATGAGCTTGTCGACGTCCTTGGCATTGAAGGCGGCAAACATCTCTACGTCGAGCTTGGCTACTTGTTGGTACAGCTCATCTTTGGCCACTGGCTGTGGAGCCGGAGCTACCGTTGGCTGGGGTGGCTGGGCAGTCCCCTTCTTATGCCGGCTGCTTTGGCCGTAAACTGTGCCGCTGGCACAGGCAAAAAGCAGCAAAAAGGCTACGATTGTGCTTCGCATAAAAAAGGTCAAGACTAGTGGTTGAGCTGAATAACTGGCTCCATAAGGGGTGAACGGAGTAGTAATGAAAGATAATAGTATACCCACAGGATAGGTACTTCATTCGAAAACCACTGCACCCGACTGCATACACCATCCGTTTCCCCCAAACTGTTGAATGTGATGAATGGGCCATTCAACGGTTGATTGCTACAAACTAAAAAGAGGCAGCAACTCCTGCTGGAGCTGCTGCCTCTTCTGATATTGAGCTACCGGCTTAGAAGGCCAAAACTCCTTCTTTGGGGTCGGGGCCGTATTCGTTATCGTCGCGGGTGCCTTCGGTGCAGAAAAGCACCAGCAACCAGATAGCGCCGACCAGCGGCACCAGCGCGATGAACATAAACCAGCCGCTCTTGCCCACATCGTGCAGCCTTCTAATGCCCACAGCCAGACTGGGAATGAGCAAAGCGAGAGCGTACAGACCAGAGATAGCGCCGCTGCCAGCGCCAGCAAACACGTAGTCGGCTACTCCAGCTACCAGGGAAAAAAGAATGTTAAACAAGACAAACATCCAGTACTCTCTCCGGCGAGCGCGGCCGCTAAAGACGGCGTAGTTTCTTAGGGCTTGTAAAAAGTATTCCATTCACAAATTGGGCTAACGTTCCTACTCGTGAGGCTTTTCGGCGACGCCCCGTTTTTTTGAGTGGGGTCTGGGCTCCACTGGCTGTCACCGTTCAATAGCGCTGGCAAAAGGGGTAGTGCTTTAAACTGGCGACTAAACAGCGGGCAAGATAGAGCTTGATTTCAATATTTACCTATTGCTTAAAAAATCGCGGTAACTGATACTATTTGCTTGGCATTATCCACGAAAAAAGTTGTTTCGGACGAAGCCAGGGCGACTTTCCTGACAGAAGCAGTAGAAACGGCCAGTGGCCCAAACGGCCGCCGGGCCCCGCTTGGTAACGTAATGAATGAAAGCCTATTAAGCCTATAATTCATGCTAGCAATGCACTCCGAACCCACTTATCTGACGGCGCGCATGGCCGCGCCCATGATTGAAGCCCACTTTGCGCGGCACCGGGCGGCTATTTCGGAAAAGGTACACCGGCTGGCGCCGCCACCCGAAAGCCATTGCGTGGAAGCCATCATCGACGTGGCTTTCTGGGCCAGCTTGCGCCGGGAAGAGGGGCACCTGCCCCGCATATCGTTGGCGCTGCTGCCGCCCGAGCACGCCCGGCAGCCGCTGATGCTGGGCCAGCGCCGCCGCCTCACGCCCTACAACCTGCTGAAGCTGGCGCCCGCCGTCGAGCAGCCCGGCATCCACCTGGGCGTGTGGCACGACGCCGAGGGGCTTCACGTCTGGGGCACGGCCACCAGCATTCCGCCGCTGTGCTTTGTGCTGGAAGTGGTAGAAGCCGGCCTGCTGGTGGTGAAGCACTCCCGCGCCGGCGGGCTTGGCAAGTACGTGAACGTGGCCGTGCTGCGCGGCGACCGGCTGCAGCTCGTGGACGAAGGCAACGTGGGCCTGAGCGACTGCCCCGCCCTGCAGGCTTTCTTGCCCGGCCGCAGCCTGCCCACCGGCAGCGGCGAAATCGACCACGTGCTGCTGGGGCTGGCGGCCGCCATGCGCGCCCACGGCCGTGGCGGCCTGGTGCTGGTGGTGCCGCCCGGCTCAAGCCAGTGGCAGGAGTCGGTGGTGCAACCCATTACCTACCTCGTCGACCCCGCCTACAAAAGCATCCGGGCCGGGCGCCCGGGGCCCGCCAGGCGGCGGCCCGACCAGCCGCGCCCCAACATCGGGGTGGTGGGCGGCTTCACGGCCATCGACGGGGCCACGGTGATTACGCAGGAGTACCACCTGCTGGCGTTCGGCGCCAAGGTAACCCGGGCCAAGGGCAGCAGCACCGTCGACAAGCTGGTGCTGACCAGGCCCGTGGTGGGCCGCGAGCCCGTGCACCTGCACCCGGCCCAATACGGCGGCACCCGGCACCTGGCCGCGGCCCAGTTCGTGCATGACCAGCACGACTCCCTGGCCCTGGTGGCTTCCCAAGACGGCTTTTTTACCGTGTTCGCGTGGTCCGAAGCCCTGCAAATGGTGCACGCCCACCGGATAGACGTGCTGCTGTTGTAGCACCCGCTGCTTTGGTGTCCGGAATCTGGTGGTGACCAACCTCGGTGCAGCAACCGTGGGGTATTTTATCTGGAAAACCCAGCCCAAGCAACTGAACAGTAGCCACCCTAACGGTGCTTTTGAAAGGAGGTGCCCTGACAAAAGCAAAACCTTCTGCGCACGCCTTGCGAATACCATGGTGCGCCGGGCCCAAGTGCCCACGGGTGCTGCATTGCCCAGCGCATTAGATCTTTACTTCACTTGGCACTGTACTTCACTCTCCACGACTATGGGCAAAGGCAAAAAGAAGAACTCGAAAAAAGACCAGGTTGCGGACGATTTGCTGGACGCCGCGGCCCTGTCGGTCAAGAAGTTTCGCAAGGTCACGAAGCAGATAACCAAGCTGAGCACTGGCCAGAAGATTGTGGGTGGCATTGTGCTGATTGCCGCGGGCCTTACCTATCTGGCCAAGCAGGACTTCGACGCCGACGAAACCCCGGCTCCGGAAGCTCATGGCCACGACCACGCGCTAGCCCACCACCACAAAGACAAGCCCTTCGCGGTAGAAGAGCATGCGGCGTCCGATGAGGCAGGCCATGCCCCCCGAAAAACCAGAAAAAGCATCGCGGCCAAGCACGAAAGCTAACCCTTTTAAACTCCATCGCCTGCGCTTTGCCGTTTCACCAGCCCCGCGCACCGGGCATTGGGCCCCGATGCGCACTTCATAACCCGTCATCTTTCACTTCAACAAAACGCCATGAAAAAGACTAAAAAAGCCAAAGCGGCGAAGAAGCGCACCTTGCTGGGCGGCGCTACCAAATCCCTCAAAAAATTGGGCAAAGGCACGGCCAACGGCATTGGCGGGCTCAGCACGACCAAGAAAATAGTTGGCGGCGCGGCCCTGCTGGCCCTGGGCTGGAACTACCTCAGCAAGCGCCGCAACAAGAAGACCACCAATGCCAATGCGACCGCCGCCGAGATGCACCTGAATGCGATGGACGGAAACGAAGAGAACCAGGCCTAGTGCAAGGTAAGCTCCTGCAGTGGGTTGATTGAAAACGAAAAGCGGCGGATGCTCATTGAGCATCCGCCGCTTTTTCAGTTTTATGTAGGGCGAACTAGGCAGCGGGCGCGGCCGGCGCCGGGGGCGGCGTCGCGCTGGCAATTTTCACGCGCACGGCGTTGGGGCCTTTGGGGCCCATCTCCACTTCAAACGTTACTTTGTCGTTTTCGCCGATGGGGCCGCCGGCCAGGCCGTTGGCGTGCACGAAAATGCTCTCCTGCGTCTGCTGGTCCTTGATAAAGCCGTAGCCTTTCGATTCGTTGAAGAAGCTCACGATGCCGGTACGCACCGGGTCCACGTCGTCTTCGGCCGTGCGCCGGGCCACCCCAATCTGAATATCCTCGTCTTTGATGATGCGCTTCTTCTTGGGGTCGGGCGGAGTAGCGGAGATGTTGCCATCTTCGTCTACGTACGCCAACATGTCTTCCAGCGGCTGGCCCGATTTGGCGTTGGCCTGGCGCTCCGCTTTGCGCTCTTCCTTCTCGGTCTTCTTCTTGGCCCGCTTTTTCTCGTTGTCCTTTTTACCAAAAGTCTCTTGTGACCTACCCATAGTTTTGTGCTGCTAAATCGTTGTATCTGTTTTTCCTAATCGAAGTAGACGGACAAAACAGAGGAGTGGATTGCGACGAAGATACGCAATATTAAGGCGCCTTCACCGGCCCAGCTAGCTAATATTCGCCCACCGTTCCGCTTGCCACGCGGCTTGTTGCGCCGGCGTGAGAAAAGTCCAGGCCACGAGCCGGCTTTTTTTCTGCCCCTGGGCCATGTCGATGGTGCGCACGGCGGTGGCGCCGGCCGTTTTTAGGGCCCGGTACACGCCCGGCAACGTTTCTTTTTTCGAAACCAATGACGTGTACCAGTAGCAGGAGCGGGGCCGCCGGCCGCTTTCCTGCACCATGCGCCGAATGAAGGAAGCCTCGCCGCCTTCGCACCACAGCTCGTTGTTTTGCCCGCCAAAGTTCAGGGCCGGCCGGGGCCCGCGCGCGGTGCCCAGGTTGCTGGTTTTGCGTTGGCTGCCGGCTGCCGCCGCCGCGGCCGAGGCATGAAACGGCGGGTTGCACATGGTGAGGTCAAACAACTCGCCGGCTTGGATGAGGCCATCGAAAATGCGGGTGCGGGCGGGTTGCAGCCGGCACTCGATGGCGCCAGCCAGGCCGGGGTTGGCTGCCTCAATCTGCTGGGCGGCGCGCACGGCCACGCCGTCCACATCGGAACCCACGAAGTGCCAGCCGTACTCGCGCCGCCCGATGATGGGGTAAATGCAGTTGGCGCCCACGCCCACGTCGAGCACCGTGATTTCTTCGCCGGGTGGCAGGGTGCCGCCGTTGCTTTCGGCCAGTAAATCGGCCAGGTAATGCACGTAGTCGGCCCGGCCGGGGATGGGCGGGCATAGGTAGCCCTTGGGAATGTCCCAGTACTCGATGCCGTAGAACTGCCGCAGCAGGGCCCGGTTCAGGGCCTTGACGGCGGCGGGGTTGGCAAAATCAATGGAGAGGTTGCCGTAGTGGTTGGGCTGCACGAAAGCGGCGAGCTCGGGGCTGCGCTGGGTCAGCTGCGGGAAATCGTAGGGCGCGCGGTGCGGGTTGCGCGGGTGCAGTTGGTCTTTTTCGGGAGCAGGAGCGGGGAGCGGGGGCTTCATAGGGCGGGGCGTTGGGACCGCAAAGGTACCGGCCCGGGCCGCCGCATGGGTGGGCCGGTGTTTCTCAAATGGTTTTATACAAGTACCACCCGTCGCCCAGCGACTTGAGCACGATGAGGCGGTCAGGGCTCATGGCCGGGAGCAGGGCGGCTTGCGGCTGGTAGAGCAGGCCCACGGTGCTGCTCACTTTGCCGCCGATGACGAACTCCAGGCAGCGCTCGCAGCCGGTTTGGCGGCGCGTTACCTGGGCCAGGTACAGCTTGCGGAGCAGGGCGTGTACGGCTGGGTCGGCGTTGGCGGCTTGCTCGGCGGTGGCAGCCGGCGCGGTGGGAGCGAAGTACTTGCCGGCTTGCACGAGGCGCAGGACTTTCTGGAAATCAGCCCGGTTGCGGGCAAAATGCGCGGCAATGTCGGCGTCGGCACTGGTCCAGAGCCGGAGGTTGCCCAGGGTGAAGGCGTGGCTGGCGTCGGGGTGCTTCTGGTCGTACTCGGCTACGGCGGCCGGGGGCATGGCCGCGAGCAGCTCCACCATGGGCGGCCCGAGGTGCGTCATGGCCAGGCTGCGAATGGCCAGCAGCTTCCAGGCCCCGGCTTCTTTGCCGAAATGCAGGTAAAAGTCTTTGCGGTCCAGTGAGTCGCGTAGCTCCACGGCCACCACCGCGGTAGTGGGGCCCTGCTGCACCAACTGGCACACGCGCTGCAGCCGCGCCGGAATCTGCTGGCCCAGGGTTTCGTGCTTGGCCTGGCCGGCGGCTTCGCAGCAGAGGTAGTCCTTCATGTCGGGCCAGCCGGCCGGGGCCACAAACTGCTCGGCAATCTGCAGGGGCTCGAGCGGCACCCAATTGCCGAGAACCACTTGCGGCAGCCACAAACACAGGACCAGGAAAAAGTGCTTCATAAGTAAACCTAACCCCAATACGCGCCGGTTTGATTCCGGCCGCACGCGGTATGACCGTAGTGGTGCGGCCTTCGCGTCTCGGTGTCCGCGCCGTTTGGGAATCGTGAAACCCTCCTCGTTCAACAACGCGACCCGGTGGGGGCGTCCTTACACCCTTACGAGTAAACTCAACCCCCTCTGCGCCGGGGCGCGGGTCCTTTGCTGCGCCCGCCGGCGCCGGTTTTGCCTGTGGAGGCGGGACGGCTGCCGGTGGCGCTGGGGCCCTTGCTCTTGGGCCGGGCCGCGCCGCCGGGGCTAGCCTTAGCCGGGCGCTTGCCGGAGCCAGGGGCCGCCGCTTTGTCGGGGCGGGGGCCCCACCAGCCGTTGGCGGAGGGGTTCTTTTGCGTGGGCGGGCCGGACTTGGGGCGCCGGTCGACGGCCGGGGTCTTGGGGGCGCGCTTCACGCCCGAGGCATCTTCGGTGCCGCTCGATTTTTCCACCATTTTCATGATGCCGGCCAACTCGGTTGGGGTGAGCTCGCGCCAGTCGCCCACAGGCAGGCCCTTCAGCGTCACGTTCATGATGCGCACGCGCTCTAGCTTGGTTACTTCGTAGCCGAAGTGCTCCACCATGCGGCGAATCTGGCGGTTGAGGCCCTGCACCAGCGTGATGCGGAAGATGTAGGGCGTCTCTTTCTGAATGAGGCAGGGCTTGGTGACGGTGCCCAGCATGGGAATGCCGTGGGCCATCTCGTCCAGCATCTGGTCGGAGAGGATGCGGTTCACGGTCACCACATATTCCTTCTCGTGCTTGTTGCCGGCGCGCAGGATTTTGTTCACGATGTCGCCGTCGCTGGTCAGAAATATCAGGCCCGAGGAGTCCTTGTCGAGCCGGCCGATGGGGAACACGCGGGCCGCATGGTTCACGTAGTCTACAATATTGCCGCGCACGCCGGGCTCTGAGGTGCTGGTGATGCCCACCGGCTTGTTGAAGGCCAGGTACACGGCGTCTTCGGCCTGCTTGGGCTCCAGCTTGTGGCCGTTCACGGTCACGCGGTCGCGGGCGCGCACTTGGTCGCCCACCCCGGCTGGCTTGCCGTTGATGAGCACCAAGCCCTGCTCGATGAAGCGGTCGGCTTCGCGGCGCGAGCACAGGCCGCTTTCGCTGATGAATTTATTGAGGCGGGTGGAGGAGGCAAGGGGCATCGGCGGACGGGGATAAGGCTAGCATAACGGGCTTCGGCCCGCAAGTTAGAAACTCCACCGCGGGCACTGCCCGGGCCCGGCTCGACAATAACCCCGCCCCACCCGGCCCGTTAGCCCAAGACACCCCTTCCCATCCTTATTGCTAACCCTCGCTATGGCAAACCAACCCACCACCCTGCCCCCGGAGCACCAAAACCAGCAACCTGGCGTCGAGGCCGAAATGACGCCCATGCCCATCTACATTCGCCCCAGCTACCGGGGCAGCGACAAGCTCCTGGGTAAAGTAGCACTCATCACGGGCGGCGACTCCGGCATAGGCCGGGCCGTGGCCGTGCACTACGCCCGCGAGGGGGCCGACGTGGCCATCACCTACCTGCCCCAGGAAGAGCAGGACGCCTACGACACCCGCCAGCTGTTGGAAGCCGAAGGCCGCCGCTGCCTCACGCTGCCCGGCGACCTGCGCGACCCCGGCTTCTGCCAGGACATTGTGGAGCGCACCGTGCAGGAGTTGGGCCGGCTCAATATCGTGGTGAACAACGCCGCCGAGCAATTCCCCAGCGCCGACCTGGCCGAGATATCCGACCAACAGTGGCGCGATACGTTCGACGTCAACTTCTTCTCGTTTGTGCGCGTGAGCCGGGCTGCGCTCAAGCACCTGAAAGCGGACGACTCCATCATCTGCACGTCCAGCATCAACGCCTACCGCGGCAACCAGCAACTGCTCGACTACTCGGCCACCAAGGGCGCCATCACGGTGTTTGTGCGCTCGCTGGCCCAGCAGCTGGCCGAGAAGAAAATCCGCGTCAATTCCGTGGCGCCCGGCCCCATCTGGACGCCGCTCATCCCGGCCAGCTTCCCGCCCGAGAAAGTGGGCACCTTCGGCAAAGACACCACCATGAAGCGCCCCGGCCAGCCCAGCGAAGTGGCCCCGGCCTACGTGTTTCTGGCCAGCGAAGACGCCTCGTACTTCACAGGCCAAACCCTGCACCCCAACGGCGGCGAAACCGTGAACACCTAAGGCCGCATCATCACGCTGCTTATAACCCCGGCCTAAACCCAGCCGTATCAGCGGGCAAGCACTGCAACATAGCGGTGTTTGCCCGCTTACTTTTTTTGCAGTTCATCATGAATATCAAATTCCTCGGCCTGCTGCTGGTAGCTGCCACCCTCGGCACCGCCGCTTGCCGCCAAGAGAAAAAAGTGGAAACCACCACGACCGCACCCGTCACCGATGCCAATAGCGGCGGCATGACGGCCGACACCATGGCCGCGCACGACGATGCCCGCCGCATGGCCGCCCGGGTCGCCGAAGACCTCAAGCTCACCGATACCGTGGTGGTGACCCGCATTGAAAGGACCTACTATACCCGCGGCCGCCGCCTCGGCGAACTGCAAACCCGCTACGCCAACGACACCCTGGGCCGCTACACCGCCGTGCGCCAGGTAAACGACCAGGCCGACGAGGAGGTGCGCACGGCGCTGAACAATCCCACGTATTACAACACCTACTCCGCCAACCGCGCCACCTATGGCGAAGGCCCGTATTCGTTGGCGCCGGCTCGGGTGGCTCCCATCCGCACGGGCACGGGCGTGCGCACGGGCAGCGTCGGGCAGGGCTCGGGCATCAAAAAACTGGAGAACCAGAACGACGGCGACCGCAAGACCAAGTACCTCAACGGCGCCAAAGTGAAAGTGAACGACGACGGCTCCCGCAAAATCAAAATGGCCGACGGCACGAAGGTGAAAATCGACGAAAACGGCCACCGGACCGTGAAGAAGGGCCTGTTCAAGTAAGCCCGTGTTTAGCATTGAAAAAGGCCCGTTCCTGAATAGGAACGGGCCTTTTTTGTGTTCTAACTAGCTGGGTCCGGAACGGTGGCCCGCTCCAGGGCGGGGCGGTCCCAGCACATTAGGTCGGCCGCGGCGGCGTAGGTGGTTTGCAGGAAATCGAGCACGGCAGCGGGTGGGTTGGCCACCCGGCGTGCGGCTTCGTAGGGCAGGGTTGCCGGAGTAGGCGTAGCTGTAGAAGGCAGCTTCCTGGCCATTGCCACCGGGCCACCAGCCGGCCGCGCTCTGCTCGGCAGCGTAAGACTCGGGCTTGCCCCAAATGGCTAGGTGCCGGATGCCCCCGGATATGGAGGCACCAGGTAGACGAAACATAGCGTCACTGCCAAAACACAGCTGCCATAGAAATGACCTCGCGCAAATCTGCAGTGTAGGACATGGAGCGGGTGGTAGGGCCACGGGGCGTTACGGAGAGCGGCACCTGCTACCAGTGGTTCAGCAGGGCAGAGGACCAAGCAGGTTTTGCCCACTACACTATCTGGGTCCACCGGTGCAGGGATTCGCGCGTGTCGGCCCAGGCGTCCGGGCAGGGCGGGCCTGTAGGCGGCCGAAGAGGCGCGGGGCATAACGGGGCAGGGCAAAATCCGCCCAGGCTCGCCTGGCCGGCGGTCCGCGGGCACCCTGAAGTTACGCGCCGCCGCTGATTATCCCAGGAAAAATCCAGCCGGCGCGGCGCCTGCCGGGCCTCGGCCGGCTGGCGCCTACCCGCCTTATTTCCGGCTACCAGCGCAGCGACCACGAGGCGCCCGTGAAGGGGCCGTAGTTGTAAGGTGAGAAGTTGCCCTGCCGGTACCAGGGCTTGCGCCGCGGCATGGTTTGGAAGCCGGAGCCGTGGGCGGCGGGGTCCAGCGGTGCCTCCACGCGGGTGCGGCCGTTGCGCACGGCAATTTTGGCAAACGCGTAGCCCAGGGCAATGCCGATGGGGTAGTCGCTGGCCCAGTGCACGCCGTTGTTGAGCATGGAGTAGCCCAACAGGCCCATCAGTGAGTAGCCCAGGGGGCGAATGAAGTGGTACTCGGGGTAATTGTCGGCGATGACCGTGATTGTGGCCATGGCCGTGGCCAGATGGCCGGTGGGGAAGGCATCGTAGTTGGGCACGAAGTGCTGGTAGCGGTCGTACGACGGAAACAGGTGCCACTCGCCGCGGTCTTTGGTGGCCACGTAGGGGCTCTGGCGGCCGGTGAGGCGCTTGAGCGTCTGGATGACCAGGCCGGTGCTGAAGATGGCCTCGCCGAGCTCGCTGGACGTGCGCAGGGCGCGGTTGTCTTTCTTAATGCCGCCGTAGATCCAGAAGCTGCTGGCCACGGTGAGGTGCGTCCAGCCGTCGCCGAGAAAGTAAAACGAGCTGTTCAGGTTGTCGGGCACGTTGAATTCGAACGGCAGGTTGGCGGTGCCGATGTGGAAGGGGATGTACACCAGCGTCTTCTGGGTGCTGGCTTCCTTCAGCCCCACATAGCGGCCGAACTGCTGCGCGGCATCCGTAATGGCCTGGTCAGCCGTCCACAGCACCAGGGAGCTCACGGCCAGGCCCATGAACGTGCGGGCGTTGTCTTTGCGGAACGCATAGCCGGGGAACTGGCCCAGGTCGCGCGGGATGTGCAGCAGCCAGCTAAACGGGCGGGGCTTCTCGTAGTGCCACGTCACGCCGGGCGCCACCGTGTAGTCAGAGATGCGGCCCTGCGCGTTCCGAGTATGCGGCCCCAGCGTATCGGCTGCGGCCAGCGGCACGGCAGACGCGGCCGGCGCGCCGGGGCGGTGGGCCTTGGCCAGGGTGGTATCCGCAGGAGCAGAGGCCGAGGTAGTGCTGGTGCAGGTGGTGTCCGGGTCGCCGGTGGTCAGGCGGGTTGAGCTGGCAAAACTGGGGGAGATAGAAAGCAGACTGAAAAAAAGCGCAACAAACAGCCGCATGGCGCAGCGAGGATAATAACAGTTCACGGAAAAAGTAACGGTAAATACAGCAGGCTGCCCCGGGATAAAACGTGGGGCGAGGGGTAGCAAAAGGGTTAAGATGGCGAGCCGGTGCTCGCAGGGCAAGACACAAAGGTAACACCGGCACGGCGCTGGCCGAATGCCCCGCCACTGCCACGCGCGCAGACGGCCCACGACCCGGAATATTGCAAGCCCGGCGTATCTTTAAGCGAGCCAGTACCGCGGTGGTTGGCCAGCTGCTCTTTTCTGCCTATGCAACCTGCTGTTTCACTGCCCTACTCTGTTCCCGCCGCGGCGGCTTCGCCGGAGCCGGCCAACGCATTCCAAGCCCAGTTTGATGCCCTGCGGCAGCAGGCGCCCGCGCTGCGCCGCCAAGACGTGGCCGCCCGCCGGGCCCGCCTGCAGCAGCTCAGCAACTGGCTGCACGCCAACCGCACGGCCATTCAGGACGCCCTGTACGCCGATTTCCGCAAGCCGGCGGCCGAAGCCGACATGACCGAAATCTGGACGTCGCTGGTGGAGCTGAAGCACACCGTGAAGCACCTGAAAAAGTGGATGGCGCCGCGCCGGGTGGGCGTATCGCTCGCGCTGCTGGGCACCCGCTCGTGGGTGCAGGTGGAGCCCAAGGGCGTGGTGCTCATCATCTCGCCCTGGAACTACCCGTTTTACCTGGCTGTGGGGCCGCTGATATCCGCCATTGCGGCCGGCAACGCGGTGGTCATCAAGCCCGCCGAGCAAACGCCCGCCACCTCGGCGCTGCTGCAGCGGCTGTGTGAAGACTTGTTTCAGCCCAACGAGGTGCTGCTGCTGCAGGGCGACAAGGAAGTGGCCACCGAGCTGCTCAAGCTGCCCTGGGACCACATTTTCTTCACCGGCAGCCCCGAGGTGGGCAAGATTGTGATGCGCGCCGCCGCCCGCCACCTCAGCGGCCTCACCCTGGAGCTGGGCGGCAAGAACCCCGCCGTGGTCGACGAAACGGCCAACCTGCGCGACGCGGCCGAGAAAATCGTGTGGGGCAAGTTCTTGAACAACGGCCAGACCTGCGTAGCGCCCGACTACCTGCTGGTGCAGGAAAGCGTGCAGCCGGCCCTGCTCACGGAGCTCGCCGCCGCCATTCAGCGGGCCTACAACCCGAACGGCGCCGGGATTCAGCAGTCGGACTCGCTGGCCCGGGTGGTGAACCAGCACCACTTCGCCCGCCTGGCCGGCCTGCTCGAAGACGCCCAGACCCGCGGCGCCACGGTGGTGGCCGGCGGCACCGTCGATGCCTCGCAGAACTACATCGAGCCCACTATTCTGACAAACGTGCCGGCTGGCGCACGCATTCTGGAAGAGGAGATTTTCGGCCCGCTCTTGCCCGTGCTCACCTTCCGGAACCTAAGCGAAACGGCCGAGTACATCAACGCCCGGCTCAAGCCCCTGGCCCAATACGTATTCTCGGGCAACGCCGAAAACCGCCGCTACCTGCTGGAAAATATATCCGCCGGTGGCGCGGGCGTCAACGAAACCGTGCTCCACTTCGCGCACCCTGAGCTGCCCACCGGCGGCGTGGGCAACAGCGGCCTGGGCAAGGCCCACGGCCACTCGGGCTTCTTGGCGTTCAGCAACGAAAAAGGGGTGATGCGCCAGCGCGTGGGCTTCACGGGCATCAAGGCCATGTACCCGCCCTACACCCCGCGGGTTCGTCAGCTAATATCCTTGTTGGTAAAGCATTTGTAACGCAGACCTGCGACGTGGCGCTACTTCTGGCGCTGCTGCATCTCGGCTGCCATCTTGCGCTGGTTGACTTGCAGTTGCTTGAACTTTGCGGGCCCCAGCACCACGCGTAGCTCTTTCTGCGACTCGATGTTGATGCGTTTCAGCTCGGCCATGAGCTGGGGCGACTGGGACGGGAATTTCTCCTTGGCCGCATTGGCTTGGGCCACGGTACCGTTGAGAATGGTGCGGACCCGCAGCGTCTGGTCGGGGGTGAGCTTGAGCTCGGTGGTCATCACGTCGGCCAGGTCGCGGGCGGCGGTGGGCGGCGTGGGCGAGTCGGGGGTGCGCACCGTTTCAACGACCGGGGTTTTCTCCCGGTGACGAAATAGGGAGCAACTGCCCAATGCTAATCCGGAGGCTAGCAAAAGCGCAGAAAAAGAGGCAAAGCGCATAAGGTGTGGGAATAGCAATATTCCTACGAGTACGCAAAAACACGTAATTGGGTGCACATGGGTGCAAAAACGGCAGCTGCTAGTAGCGCTTTATTCCTTGCTCAGCGTGTGCCGGGCAGTTGGGCTAAAGCGGCGCAGCAACTGGCGCTAAGCCCGCTGGCGGCGGCTAGCGATTTTTCAGGCCGCAGATTCGGCCTGGCCCGCGCTAAAACTTTTCCAGCGCCTCCAAGGCCTCAGGGTTTGGCTCAACCTGGTGCTTGGTGCCAAAACCCAGTTGGCGCTCTACCCCGTGGCGGCTCTGGTGAAAACGCGGCGTTTGGTAGCGCGTGTTCAGCAAGCTGTCGATGCGGGCATTGCTGCTGGCCTCGATGCGTTGGTACTCGGCGGCCCGCGCCTGGCCTTGCAGGCGTTGCCGGGCCACTTCCCGCTGCGCCCGCTGCTCCCGAATGAAGGTTTGCAGCTGCTTGCGGTCGTCGCGGTGCATATGAAGCACAAAGTCACGCCCTCCTCCGACGCAGCTATTCAGCCACAGCGCCATAAGTAACTGAAGCAAAAATTTGGGCATAGCCGAGGGAGAGGGGGTAGGTGTGTTGCATGTTGTCGAACAGCTTCAAGGCTTTTGCTGCCTTAGGCCCTAGCGCCGAAAAACGGTGAGAATGGGCAGGCCTGCCACACGGATTTCGTGGATGGGCGTGCCATAAGAAGCATCGTAGGGCGTCGGGTGCCAGCGGTACATGCCGAAGAAGTACTTCGCCCGGTGGTGCGGCACCAGCCGGAGGCGGGCCCGGTCGGCGGGCACGAGCAGCAGCGCGTTGTTGCCCACGAAGTCTTTGTAATAAAGCGTATCGCTGATCGCCACGGTTGGGCTACTGTCGTGGGCCAGCACCCAACTCAATCCCTGCCGCGCCGAGATGCCCCAGTAGTCGCGCTCGAAGAGCCGGCCGGCTGCCGGGCCCGGCAGAAAGCTGAAGTAGGTGTACTGGTAAGGATGGTCGGCCGCTTGGCGGTAGGCCGTGTGGGCCACGCCCACCGCCAGCAGGGCGCCGGCCGCCATCCCCAGCCGTCGCCCGGCCGAAGCAGGAGCCGTGGCTTGCCAAGCCAGCACACCTGCCCGCAGGCCCCGCACGGCCAGCAGCACAAAGGCCGGGTAGATGAAATACACGTGCCGCCAGCCATCATACACCACCGAGTTTATCAAGGCAATGAGCACCAGCGGCCCCACGCACCACACCCCGAAAAGCAGGTCGCGCCGCCCCGCCACCCGGCTTAAGAACTCCAGCGGGCGCCGGAAAAACGCACGCAGCACCGCACCCGCGCCACCTATAAATAGCACAGTGTACACCACGGGCGTAGTCACGAGCAGCCACACCGAGAGATAGTGCCAGGGCAGGCGCTGGCACGATTCCATCTGGCCCAGGTAAAACACCTGCATGGTCTGGCGGAAGCGCCGGAAGTTGCCAAAGCACTCCCACAGCCGCTGCACGGGGGCCTCCCAGAGGTAGGGCCAAAACAGCACAATGAGTACCCCGGCTCCCGCCATGTACGCGGCCAGCGTGCGCACCAGGGCAGACCGCCGCACCGGGCGGGCCCACATTTCCAGCGCGCCGAAGCCCACCGTGAGGGCCGGCAGCAGCAGGCCCATGATGCGCACATCCACCGCCAGGGCAGTAACCAGCGCGTGCGCGGCTGCGCGGCCCCAGGTAGGGCGCCGTAACACCCGCGATAGTGTGAACCCGCCCAGGGCGAACAGGTTCATGAATACCAGGTCTTTGTGGTTGTAAAAGGCCTCAGAAAAAATGCGGGGCGAGAGCACCAGCATGCCCGCGCCCACCAGCCCCCAGCGCCAACTGCCAAACCGCTCGGCCCCGAGCCGGTACACAGCCCAGGCCCCCAGCACCAGGGTCGAGAAGCACAGGAAATGCCGCATCCAGTAAGCACGCCGAATGTCGTGGGGAAAAAAGGCGGCCTCCAGCACGGCCAGCGGCAGCTGAAAAGCCACGCCGTGGTCGGCTTCCCGATAGGTGCGCAGCTCCTGCAGGCCTTGGAGGTAATCGGTGTTGAGTGCTGCGGGATATAAAAGCTGGGCCAGGTAGCGGAGGCTGATGTACCCGGCTTCCCGGTCGGTGGGCTCGTCCCAGCCCATGCCATAGCTGCGGGTGAGAAGCAGCCCCAGCAGCAGCAAGCCGCCAAAGAACAGCGTGGTGAATATCCGGCGCGGAGTAATCACGTTTTTAAGTAGTAGCATGTTGGCCCAAAGTCGGGGCCAAAGGTAGGGCGCGGCCGGGGCGCGCTTCCCCGCTCTTCATGCCCTGGGCCGTGAAGTGGGCCAGGGCCATGATGGTGAGCATGGGGTTGACGCCGCTGCACGCCGGAAAGGCCGAGCCATCGGCCACGAAGAGGTTCTGCACCTCCACGGTTTCGCCGTTGAGCTTGAGCGGGTGGGTGGCAACGTCGCCGCCCATGCGGCAGGTGCTCATCTGGTGGGCGCTGTAGAGGCCAAACTGGTTGGGCTTCCAGCTCAGATGCGGGAGCTTGTCGAGCACCTCGGGGTTTTGGAGCACACCGTTCTGGGCGTGCAGGGTGGGCAGGGTGCCGTGGGGCAGGTACACGGTGGTGGCCCCCGCCGCGATGTGGATTTGGGCGGCTGCGCGCACGCCCTCCAGCATGTTGGCCCGGTCAAAGTCCGACAGCGTGTAGTCAATCAGCGGGGCGCCGTGCTTGTCGATGCTCACGCGACCGCCGTCGCGGTCGCGGGTGAGCACAATGAACGAGCCCAGGTGGTTGGCGTCGCGCATCAGCTCGTGGTGCTGCCGGCCCGAAAGCCAGGGCAGCACCATGCTCAGCAGGCCGGGGTGGGTGGGGGGCGTTTCGAGCTTGGCGCCGAAGTTGGTGCCATGCAGCATGGTGTAGGTGTCGTTTACCACGCTCATGCTGGGGCCGTGCCAGGAGTTCATGGGGTGGGGGTAGCGGGCGCCCACCACCACGGTGGGGTGCAGGTGCAGGTGCCGGCCCAGGTGCGGGTGCTTCAGGCCGGAGCGCAGCAGCAGGGCGGGCGTCTGGATAGCGCCGCCGGCCACCACCACGCGGCGGGCTCGCACCGTGACGCGCACCGGGCGGCCATCGGCCGTGGTGTGCACGGCCTCGGCGCCGGTAGCGCGGCCGTGGGCAATGGTCACGCGCTCCACTTTGGTATCGGCCAAAATGCGGGCGCCGTGCTCGAACGCGGTGAGCAAGTAGGTGTTTAGGGTGCCCTGCTTGATGCCGTGGGCGTCGCCCAGGGTAGTGTAGCCCAGGGCCCGAAAATGCGTGTCGGAATCCGTCAGGCCTTTTTCGTTGCGCGGAATCAGCCGCACTTCCTGGCCCAATTTCGTGGAGCCGTCCCACAGGGCCTGGTTCTGGCCGTTGTGCCGGGTGTAGTTGGTGTTCACGCTGATGGCGCGGGCCACGGCGTTAAGGCTCTCTTTGAACTCGAGGGTGGTGAACTGGGGCGCGTCGTGCTCGCGGGCCCATTCCTGCAGCACGTAGTCGGGCGTGCGGAAGGCGCCGGCCCAGTTCACGGTGGTGCCGCCGCCCAGGCAGGAGCCCGCCAGGATGCCAATGCTGCCGTCCTGGGTCGAGAGCGTGCCTTTGGCGTCGTAGAGGGTACCCAGCATGTCTACTTCGCGCTGGGTAAAGTCGCAGCCGTGGCAGTACGGGCCTTTTTCGATGACCAGCACGTCGTGCCCGGCCTCGGCCAGCTCGCCGGCCACCACGCCACCGCCCGCGCCGCTGCCAATCACCAGCACGTCGCAGTCGTACTCGGCGTCCTGGGTCGGGTGCAGGGTTTTGATGGGCTTGGGGGTGTCTACGGGCTTTTCGTCGGGCCCGGGGTAGCCCAGGAAGCCCCAGGCGGCCGGTACCTCGGCCATGCTGCCGCCGTAGTAGAGCAGCGTGCACAGCTTGCGTACCGCCTGGAAGCCTTTGCGCAGCTGCGGCACGTTGGAGGCCGCCCAGCTTTGCAGCAATTGCTCGCGCTGCGCGGGGTCCAGCTTGCAGAAAGGCTTCAGCGGCCCAAACCAAGTGAGGCCGAGCAGGGGCTTGTCCATCAGGTCGAGCAGCTTGCCGAATTCGGCCTGGGCCCCAAGCGGCTGCTCCCGGATGGCCGCCTCCAACTTCTCCAGGTTCAGGCCCGTGGAGCCGGGCGGACTGCCATCGGGCAGGGCCGGAATGATGGTGTCGGCCAGGGCTTTAAGAACGACAGAACGGTCGGGCGTGAGCGTAAACATGAGGTGGGAATTTTAGCCTCGAAAAGGTAGGAATTTTTCCGCAAAGTGTTAGGCGTGCCGACTAGTTTGGGCTTGTTGGGTAGGGGAAAGGGACGTGATGCACCGCGCCGCTTGTCCTGCAGAGCGCAGCGAAGCATCTTATCACAGTCGAACGATTCGTACTGACCGGATAAGATGCTTCGCTGCGCTCTGCATGACAGCCGATTGGGTTTACTTACCGCGTGAGAATACGCCGCTACGCGCCGTATGCCGTACTACTTGCTGACCTTTGCGCTCCGCCACCCACCCTGCCCGCCATGCCCCACCTCATCAAAACACCCGAAACCACGCACCGCGTTTATTTCCAGGACTGCGACATGCTGGGCCACCTCAACAACGCCCGCTACCTCGATTACTTTCTCAACGCCCGCGAAGAGCACACCACCGCGCACTACTCCCTGAACATGGGCGAGCTGGCCCGCGAGCAAAGCGCTGCCTGGGTTATCACCAAGCACCACATCAGCTACCTCAAGCCGGCCCGGCAGGGCGCGCAGGTGCGCATTTCCAGCCAGCTCATCCATTTCGACAACTCCAATCTGGTGCTGGAAATGCAGATGCGCGACGAAGCCGGCGCGCGCCTGCTGGCGCTGCTGTGGTCCGAAATGACCTTCGTAACCATGCCCGCCGGCACGCGCACCGACCACGCCAACGGCATGATGGACCTGCTCGACCAGCTTGATGTGGAGGAGGTGAGCTACGACCCCGACGGGTTTGACGACCGCGTGAAAGAGGTGCGCCAGCAGCTCAAGAAACTGCGGCGCGGGGTCGGAAACGACGAATAATCGGGTTGTCTGCAGTAGAACGGCCTGCTCGACAGGCCGTTCTACTGCAGACAGTCGGGGCCGGGGTCTGCCCTAGAAAGCCACCTGGTACTGCAGGATGTACTCCCCGCGGCGGGCGGTGGACTTGAGGTCGCCGTTGGCCTGAGCCGTAAACACGGGCCGGTTCTGGTAGCCGAGCGTGAGCTTGCTGGCATTGCCGGCCAGCAGCCAGTTCACGCCGGCGTTCACCAGCACCATGGGGTCGGCCAGGCGGTTGTAGCGGGCATACTGGGTGGCCGCGTAGGGCTGAAGCGTGCCCAGGCGGCCGAGTAGGTCACGCTTGAAGAGGTAGCCCGCCTGCCCGTAGAGCACGTTGCCCGTGCCCAGCAGCGCGAAGTTGTTGCCCGGGCCGTTGAAAGAGCCCTGGCTGGCCTTCACGCCGTTGGCCGGGTTCATGGCCCCCGCGTTCTTCAGGTAATTGGGCCCGAAATCGTAGTGAGAATAGCAGGCGTAGGCCGTGATGGCGGCGCCCGTGGCGGCGTTTACCGGGGCGTCGTAAAATACGTCGGCGGCAAACAGCTGCAGGTCGTGGGTCAGCGTGTCGCCAGCGGCCGTGGTGTTCCACATGGCCTTGTCCTGGTGCACAAAGCCCGCCCCGATGTTAAACACTCTCTTTTTGCCCAGGTACGAGCCCACCTGGCCCGCGCCGGCGTTGCCTTCCTGGTCCCAGAACTGGTAGGAGGCGTAGCCGTGCGTTTCGGCGTGCGGGTAGCGGGTCGAAAACGTGGAGTTGCGGCCCAGTACTTCCGGCGAGGCCGCCGTTTGCGTCGCAAACGGCTTGCCCACGGCCAGGCGGTAGTCCACCTTGCCCAGCTTGCCTTTGGCGTACACGCCCAGCTTGCGCAGGTTCTGGTCGTTCACGTCGTTGGTGACTTCCTGGTACAAGGGCAGGTCGACGCCTAGGATGGAGGAGGCGGAGGAGTTGCCAAACCGCGAGGGGCCGTTCCAGCCGTTGAGGCCCGCCCCCAGGCTCAGCTTTTTCTTGATGATGGCGTAGTCGGCCGTAACATCGTGGAAGAAGGAGCCGGCTTTGCGGGGCGAGAGGTAGGAAAAGCTGTTCTGTCCAAACTGCACAAACACAAACACCCGCGGCAGAATCTGCCCGCTCATCACCACCCGCACCCGCCGGATGCCCACGTCGGTGGTATGCGGCTCGAGCTCGCCGTTCACCGTGGTGCCCGGGTTGCTTTCGTTGTACCGCGCCCAGGTCTGGGCCAAAAAGTTGAATTTGATGAACAGGGTGCTGTCGGGCGAAAGGTAGGTTTTCAGGCCATCCTTCAGCGCGGCTGGAATGCCGGTGGGGGTGCCGGTGCTGGGCTGCGACTGCGGCCCCGCGGGAGGGGCAGGCGTGGGAAGAGTAACCTGAGCAGAGGCCGCTTGCGCGCTCACCACCAGGGCAGCCACTGCAGCGAAAGATTTCAAAATGCCCCCGGTAGGCCGGGCGCAGACACGTAAAAAAGACAACATTAACGTAGCAAATAAATGAACAACAAGTGGTTACTCAACCAATGGTTTCGAGCTCAGGAGCCGTCTGGTGCTTTGGTAGCCCAAGTCGCCGCGCCGTGACCCCAGGCTACGAGCGGCCCGCAGAGCCACGCCCTGTAAAGAGGCGAACCCGCACGGATGACAGACCGGCGGCAAGTTAGCCACTGCAAAGGGAGCGCGCCGGCTAGCTAACGGCGCGAATGCCGGCATACAGCAGCGCGCTCAGCGCCGCCGCCACCGGCAGCGTGAGCAGCCACGACAAGCCAATCCTGGCAATCTCCTTGGAATTGGCCGTTTTGTTCACCAGCCCAATGCCGTAGATGCTGCCCACCGATACGTGCGTGGTGGACACCGGCAGGCCGAATTTGCTGGCCACAATCACGAGCACGCTGGTGATGAAGTTGGCGGTGAAGCCCTGGCCGTGGTTAAGCTTGGAAATCTTCTTGCTCATGGTGTTGGCTACTTTTCTGGCGTTTAGCAAGCCCCCGATGGCCATGGCCGCGGCCAGAATCAGCACGTTGACGGGCATGGCGAAGAACTTGCACACCAGGAGCAGGCCTATCAGTTTCGGCGTGTCGTTCAGGCCGCGGGCAAAGCTCATGGTGGCCGCGCTCAGGTAGTGCAGGTTGTTGATGAGGGGTTGGAAATTGATGCCCAGGAACGTGCCCTGGTACAGGTTCTGGCACTCGGCCTGGGTGGCCACGCCGGCCTGCAAGGTGGGCAAGGCCGTGAAGGCCGCCGTGGGCGCCGAGGACACGGGCACCCAGGTGTTGCCCACGCACACGCAGGATTCTTCGGTGATGCCGGCCGCCTTGCGCCCCTGGCGTAATAGCACGTAGACCAAGGCGCCCATCCCCACGGCCAGCACCGGGCCCAGCATGAGGGGCAGGAAAAACGTGGTGCCCAGTTTGGCAAAATTCACGCCCGTGCCCACCGCCACCAGGCCGGCGCCCACCAGCGCGCCCACCAGGCCGTGCGTGGTCGAAATGGGAAAGCCCAACCGCGTGGCCAGCAGCACCGTGATGCCCGCCGCCAGCGCCACCGCCAGCACAAAGGCCGCCGACCCGATGATTTCATCCGGCACCAGCCCTTTGCCGGAAAAGTTCTTTATCAGCTCGGCGGCGAAAAAATACGAGCAAACCGAGCCCGCAAACGTGGAGGCCGTGGCCAGCACCAGGGCCGGCTTGTAAGCCAGCGTGCCACTGCCCCACAGGGTCGCCACGCCCTTGAAGTTGTCGTTGGCGCCGTTGGAATAGGTGAGCAGCACCACGGCCAGGAAGAGGAGAACTAGTAGCATAGCAAAGGGGAAAACGGTGAGATGCAAAAAGCCCCACGATGACCTTCAGCGTGGGGCTTTGGTGCGCAACTTACGGCGGTTTTCGCTCGGTCGGTTTGGCTGTATTAAGAAATTGTTACGTGCCGGCAGAAGCTGGGGGCTGCCAAGGCAGGCTCGTCGCTAGCGCTGCGCCCAGGTGTTGTCCTTCTCGTTGGCATCCATGAAGATGCCGCCTTGCACGGTCACCCATTTTACTGCTTTGGCAACGGTCAGCGTGGCTTGCTTGGGGTTGGCTTGCCACACGGCCGGCGACTGGTGCAGCGTCTCCTTGCTGCCGTCGGCGTATTCCACGGCCACATCAAACGGCACGGCAAAGCCGCCGATGTTCTGCACGGTGATGGTGGTGCCGCTGACCGGCGCTACGGCCAGGTCGATGTAGTTGTTCGAGAAAAACCAGTTGTTGAAAAACCAACTCAGGTCCTGGCCGGCGGCGCTGCTCATCGAGTTGAAGTAGTCCCACGGAATGGGGTGCTTGCCGTGCCAGCGGTCCATGTAGGTGTGCAGGCATTTCTTGAACAGCGCATCGCCGAGCATGTCCTTCAGCGCGAAGTAGCTCAACGAGGGCTTGCCATAGGCGTTGTTGCCGTAGCCGCTGCGCAGCTCGCTGCTGGGCGTGATGATGGGCAGGTCTTGAGCCGAGGACGGGTCGTTTATCCAGCGGTTGACGCGAAATTTCTTATAGAATTCATCGGCCGCAGCCGCGCCGTTTTCGCTGGTGTTGATGAGGCGCTCAAACGTAGTGGCCCAGCCTTCGTCCATGAAAGCATAGCGGCTCTCGTTGATGCCCATGTAGAAGGGGAAGTACGTGTGGGCTATTTCGTGGTCCTGCACAAACTGGCCGAACTTGGGGTCTTTCTGGGGGCTGTCGTTCACCATCATGGGGTATTCCATGTCAGCAAAGCCCTGGAAGGCCGTCATTTTGGGGAAGGGGTAGGCCACACCAGGCCAGTTGGCGGGGTTCGAAAACCAGCCCAACGCGTACTGACCGTTCTTCACCGAATCATGAAAATCGGCCGTGGAGTCGGCAAAGGCGGCCTGCATGCTGGCGCGGCGCTTGGTGCGGGCGTCCACCACCACGCTGGCGGCGTCCCACACGTAGTGGTTGCTCAGGCCCACGGTCACGTCTGAGATGTCGCGGGCGGTCCAGACCCAGGTGTTGGTGGGCTTCTGGGCCGTGATGTTGTTTTTGGCCAGGTCGGCGGCGGTGGCCACGTGAATGACCTTGTCGCTGGTCATGGACTGCTGCAGGCGCTTGGCGAAGGCCGGCTGCAGCACCTGCTTGGGGTTTTGGAGGGTGCCGGTGGCCCACACGATGTAGTTGGCCGGCACGCTCACGCGCAGGTTGTAGTCGTTGAAATCGTTGTAGAACTCCTTGCTGTCGACGAACGGCAGCCGGTCCCAGCCGGCGTAGTCGTCATAAACGGCGATGCGCGGGTAGAAGTAGGCCAGGAAGAACGTGGTGGGGGCGATGGTGCCCTCGCGGCCACTTTCCACCGATACCGGGAAGTGCCAGGCAATGCCGAACTTGATAGAATCATGCGGGGCGAGCGGGCGGGACAGGGGAAGGCTCCGGGCGGTGCCGCCATCGGCGAAAGGGGCGGGCCGGCCCTGGCCGTTTACCTTAAAGGTGTCGATGACCAGCCCGGAGGTGAGGTAGTCGGGCGCGGCGTCGGCGTCGCGGGCAGCGCCGGGCCGGTGAATATTCATGATGAGGCGCATTACCACCTGGTTCAGCGTGTCGGGGCTGTTGTTGAAGTAGGTGATGGTTTCGTGGCCGCGGATGTCGCGGGCCGGCGGCGCGGCTTGCACCGAAATGTCGTAGCGGGCGCGGTTCTGCCAGTAGTTGGGGCCGGGGCGGCCGTCGGGCGCGCGGGTGCCTTTGGCAAAGGCCGCCTTGATGTCGCGCGGCATGTAGAGGGATTGTGCGGCCGCGGGCCGCAGGGCGCCGGCCAGCAGGAGCAGGGCAAGAAAAAGTCTAATCATAAGAAGCTACAGACGCGAATGCAGCGGGCAGCGCTGCATTGCGGAGGTAAAAGTAGCCGTGTGAAGGTTTTTATTAAGCTGCGCGAGAAGCCGCTGCCTTAGCCGGTCACGTAGCGGAGCTTAGCGCTTTGCTGTAAGCGGCGATTATACAGACACAAAAGCCCCGCCTAGTCACCTAAGCGGGGCTTTTGTGTCTGTAGTTGCTCAAGCGACTTGAGCACGGTGCGGCTGTTGATGGGGCTTGCCGGATGCTCGCCGGCTTGGGGCTTGCATCCCTACGGAATCACCTCCACCCAGCCTTTGTACTTGCGGCCGTCGGTGTAGGTAACGAGGTAGTAGTAGGTGCCCGCCGACCCGGCGCCGCCCCAGCGGAAGCCGCGGTCGGGCGACTGGTACACCAGCTGGCCCCAGCGCGAGAAGATTTTGATGCCCGCAAACCGGTGGTCGCAGAAATCGACCGGCAGGTCGGGCATGGTGAAAAAGTCGTTCTTGGCGTCCCCGTTGGGCGTGATGATGTTGGGGGGGTGGAACGCGACGGAGTCTCGCGGCGGTGCTATTTCAAACCGGATAACCCGCTCCTGGGGCAGGGGCGTGCACGGGCCCGTTTCCGTGAGCCGGAAGTGCACGGTGAGCCCACTGGTGGCGCCCACGCTCACCGCCTCGCAGGTGGGCTCCCAGGTAAAGGTGGCGTTGGCCTGGCCCGTACCGTTTTGCGCCGCAAAGGTCATTTTCACGGCTTCCAGGTCGAAGCCGTCGCCGGCGGCGCTCAGGGCCAGGGCGTTGCGGTCGATGTCGGTGCCGGCGAGGGTGGCGGTGTAGCGCTGGCCCAGCACCACGCGCACCACGGCGGGGTTGGCACTGGATAGGGGCAGCGGCGCCGGCGGAAAGGTGCTGGTGAGCACGGGCGCCGTGTTGGGCGCCTGCGTGGCCGTGAAGGCCACGCGCACGGTATCGCGCTTGGGCAGGCTGCAGCCGTTGTCGGCTACGATGAGGTCGAGCAGGTAAACCTTGCCCTTGGTGTCGGTGCAGTCGGGAAAGCAGAGCGTGGCCGTGAGCGTATCCGGCGCGCCGGCGGCGCGCACCGTGCCGCTGCGCACGGTGGTAAATAGCGGCGCGGGCTCCGTAAAGTTGACCGGCCGCGAGCTCATGGTGAGCACCGAGTTGGGGTCGGGGTCGGTGTAGCGAATGGTCAGGCAGCGGTTGCCGCCGGGCACCAGCCGCAGCGTGTCGCGCCCGGGGCGGTACACGGCCTTGGCGCCCGTGGCCCAGACTTGCAGCTTCGGCGGCGTATTGGTGGGGCAGTTGAGCACGTAGAGCTGGAAGTCGCGCCGCGTCTCCCCGATTTTGACGCCCTTGCGGTACTCCGAGCAGCGCACCCCAAACACAAACAAGCCCAGGCTGCTGGGCCGCACGGTGAGCCGGCCGGTGCGGGCATCGATGCCCAAGGCCGGGCTGCCCGGAATCTGATTGGTGGTGCCCAGGCCGGCGTTCCAGGTGATGAGGGCGTAGGGCGCCGGGGCGGCCTGCGCCACGAGCGGCTGCGCCGTGGTGGTGTGGCCGTTGAGGGGCGTCACCATGTCGTAGGCCAGTGAGTCGCCGTCGGGGTCCTGGCCGCCGAAATCGTAGTAGAACAGCTCGCCCCGGCAGGCGTAGTCGCCCAGCGGCGGGAAGATGCGCGGCGTCGAATCGATGAAAGCCGCGCCGTTGCGCGCCACGGCCGGAAACTCCAGGTAGAAGGTTTGGGCCGCCGCACCGGGCGCCACAATGTTGCCGATGGTGACGTTGCGGCAGCAGCGCTCCACCGCCACGTAATAGCCGGTGGTATTGGTATACGTGGCCGCGTTGAGGGTGATGTCGTTGGTGTACACCAGCTTGCGGGTGCTCAGCGAGCCCACGGTGCAGGCCGGGTTGGTGTAGTTAACGAAGGTGTTGCTGGTGAGGGTCAGCACCACGTTGGCCATGCGGGCATTGGAGCCCTTGGCGAAGATGCTGGCCGTGAGCTGCTGGTCGAGGGCGCCGGGGTCGCCGTTGATGGCGTCAAAATACAGGTTGAGCGTAAGGGTATAGAGGCTGCCGGTCTTGTGCTGCAGGTCCAGCTCGCCGCCCACAATGTGCGTGGCCGAAGCCGACAGCGGGGCCAGCATTGCCAGCACCAGGAGCCAGGGGCGGGAAATAAGGAGAGCCAGCCAAATGCGATTCATCGCTAGTAAGATAGCCGAAAAAATAAAGATTTTACGGGTGCGGCCCGGCCCAATTTGAAAAAATTCTGAGCCGGGCCGCATGGCAATCGGGAGCACCGGAGGGCAAGGCGCTGCTTAGTTGCTGCCGGTGGTTGTAGTGGTCGTCGGGGTGGTCGTGGTCGGCTGCTTGAAGTCCTTGCGGGACGTGGGGCCGACGTTCTCTTTGTCGCAGCCCGAGAAGCTGCTCATGGAGCACAGCAGCACCGCGCCGCTGGCGAGACGAAGAATGGAAGAAATACGCATAGTTGAGCTAAAAACGGTGAAAAAGATGGTTGAGCTGCCCGATTGCGGCCGGCCGAAGGACTAGCCAGCCGTTTGGGCTTGCTTCAAAGGTGCTTGGGCTTCCAGCCGCTTTTTTCCTGCAATCGTCGGATTGCCGCCGCGCGTCGCCCATTCGCCCGTTTCAGGAGACCAATGCTTTGCTGGTGCGCTGGCGGCTTAGCTCAACTTGACCCCGGTAAGCGCTGCCCTTGAGCTACTTCCAGCGGCTGATGAACTGCTCGAAGGCCTCGCGGTAACCGTCGCTCACGGGAATGGTTTCGTCCCCGATTTGGACTGTGCCGCGGCCGATGGACGTGATGTGCTGCAGCCCCACAATGTAGGAGCGGTGAATGCGCATGAACTGCCGCGCCGGCAGCCGCTCCTCCATGCTTTTGAGCGTGGTGAGCGAAAGCAGCGGCCGGGTCTCGCTGCGCCGGTACACCTTCACGTAGTCCTTCAGGCCTTCCACGTACAGGATGTCATTGAAATCATCCCGCACCAGCTGGTACTCCACTTTCAGGTAGATATAGTCCTCGGCCGGGGGCGCGGCCGGCGCGGCTTCGGCAGGAGCGGCGGTAGGCTGGTTGAGCTGGGCGTAGGCGTAGGCTTTTTGGGCCACCCGCAAAAAGTCCTCGTAGGCAAACGGCTTGAGCAGGTAGTCGAGCGCATCCACTTTGTAGCCTTCCACGGCGTACTGGTTGAAGCCGGTGGTGAACACCACACGCGGGCCCTGGCCGTCTTCGGTCCCGACGCCGTGCCCACGGAGACCGCCGAGCCGGTACAAGCGTAAAAAACAACATTCGGGTAGGGGAGAGGCGGCCGCCCGGCGCGCCTCCCGCCGCGGGCAAGCATGCCCAATTGAGCAGATGGGCCATGCGTGAGCACCAACTTCAAGACACACTTCAGCACATGCCGGCCGGCGTGGCCACCTTGCAGGGCCCCGAGCTGCGGTACGGCTTTGTGAACGACGCCATGCGCGCCGTGCTTGGCGAGGCCGCGCAGGAAGGCCGGCCCGTGGCCGAATTCCCGGGCATCATCCTGGCCGATTTGCTGGAGGTGATGCAGCAGGTGTATCAGTCGGGCCGGCCGTACGTGGCCAAGGCCTACCGCGTGCCGCCGCCCGCGGCTGAAGGTCGGGCGCCCACCACCCGCTACTTCGACGTGGCTCTGGAGCCCGTGCGCGAAGGCGGCGGGCCGGTGAGCGGCTTGCTGCTGTTTGCCGTGGACGTGACGGAGCAGGAAGAAACCCGCCAGCGGGCCCACGAGCTGGCCATCGAAACCCGGCGCCTCGACACGCGCCTGCGGGTACTCACCGAAACGGTGCCCCAAATCACCCTCACAACCGATGCAGCCGGCAAGCTGGAATACGTGAGCCCGCAGTGGTACTACTTCACGGGCCAACCTGCGCTCGATTCTGCACAACCTGCTCAGCAACGCCCTCAAGTTTGCCGACCCCGAGCGGTCGCCCGTGGTGCGGGTGCGCAGCACCCTGGCCGACGACGGCCACCCCATCCTCACGGTGCAGGACAACGGCCTGGGCATGGTGGTGCCCGAAAACCAGGCCGCCGTTTTTCAGCCGTTTACGCGCCAGCACCCGCACATTGGCGGCGCCGGCGTGGGCATGTACCTGGTGCAGCGCATCATCACGAGCCGCGGCGGGTGCCTGGAGGTAGCCAGCACCGTGGGCCAGGGCACCACCTTCACCATCCATTGGGTTGAAGTGTAGGGGCCAGCTGCATCGAGTGGTTTATTTGAGTGGTTTATTTAAGAACGAAAGGGACTGGCGAGCGTAAAGGAATGCGACCGGGCATATCTCCGGTGTTTCCTTTCCAAAACCCTACTACCGATGAGCATCTTCAGCAGCGACAAACTCAAGGGCAGAAAAATTGCCATCATTGCCACCGACGGCTTCGAGCAGTCCGAGCTCGACGAGCCCAAGAAATACCTGGAAGGCGAGGGCGCCGAAACCCACGTCATTTCCCTCAAAAGCGGCTCCATCAAAGGCTGGGACGGCCCGGCCAAAGACTGGGGCAGCAAAGTCGACGTCGACAAGGTGATTACCGACGTGAAGCCCTCCGACTACGACGCCCTGGTGCTGCCCGGCGGCCAGATGAACCCCGACGTGCTGCGCATGAACAAAGACGTGGTGGCCTTCGTGAAGCAGTTTGCCGGCACCGGCAAGGTAATCGCCGCCATCTGCCACGGCCCCTGGACGCTGGTAGAGGCCGATGTGGTGCGCGGCAAGCGCGTAACGAGCTGGCCCAGCCTGCAAACCGACCTGCGCAACGCCGGCGCCCAGTGGGAAGACTCCGAAGTGGTGTGCGACAAAGGCCTCATCACTAGCCGCAAGCCCGCCGATATCCCCGCTTTCAACAAGAAGATTGTGGAAGAAATGCTCGAGCCCCAGCACGGCGGCCGCAAGCAGGCAGTAGCCTAATTCCCAGTTAGGAAGACTGCAAAAAGCCCCGTCCTGATTTAGGACGGGGCTTTTTGTATGGCTGCAAGTTAAGCTAAGTGTTTAGCTCAACTCGACCTTTAGCGTCTGGTTTTAATGCGTTGGTCGGGGTTCATCTCAATGCCCTACACGGAGCCGCGGCCGCTACCCCAGCAGCGGCAGCCAGCTCTTGCCGTGCCCGTGCAGCAGGCTCCACATGGCCACATCAAACACCAGCAGAAAGCCGCCCTGCACCCACAGCGAGCGGCCAAAGCCCAGCAGCCGCACGGGCCTGGGCTGGGCGGGCAGGCTCGCCAGCGCCCGCAGGAAGAAGCCGGTCATCACGTAAGCCACGTCCAGCCCGGCGTTGAGCAAAAACACGTTTTCGTTGGCCAGCTGCGCCTGCACCAGGTCGGCCAGCCGCAGGCCGGCCGGGGCCGTGAAGTGCAGGTGCAGCACGCCCCAGCACGCCAGGCCCGCGTTTACCATGCCCCAGCCCACGTTCATGCCGTGGAACGTGTAGGCTTCGTAGCGGCGGTCGGCGCGCGCCACGAAGTACCCGCTCACGATGAGGTTGAGCAGCGCCCAGGCCGAGAGCACCGCCAGGCCCCCGCCCACCAGCCGCTCGCTGGCCAGGTACAGGCGGTTTATTTCTTCGGACGCAAATGGGGCCATGGCGGAGAGCTAGCAGCGCACAGAGCACGGCCGCCTACCGGCGCACGCCGATGCCGAGGTACACCTGGAAGGTCTGGTTGTGGATGTTGTTGTCGGTGATGCCGTTGGCGAAGAGGGCCGTGTTGTTGTACTTCACCACGGTGCCGTTTTTGTAAATCTTGCCCAGCCCCAGGTCGTAGCGCACGCCCAGGCGAGCGGGCCCCAGGCGGGCCTCCACGCCGCCAATGGCGCCGTAGTCGACGCTGTTGTAGCCATTGGCCTTGAGCGACAGGTCTTCGTCACCGCTCTTCACCTTGGTGAGCAATGACACCTGCGGGCCCACGTGGAAGCTGATGGTTTCGGTCACGTTGCCCACGAAGAGGATGGGCAGCTCCAGGTAGTCGAGGCGGTTGTCGCGGGCGCCCACGGTAGTGGTGGTGCCGCCGGTGGTCACGGTGGCTTGGTCGGTATGGAAGCCCTTGCGGATGTAGAGCAGCTCCACCTGCAGCGAGGCAAAGTTGCTGAAGCCCATTTGGCCGTACACGCCGGCGTTGAAGGCCTTGAGCGAGTTCTTGTTGGGAAAGATGCCCGAGCCGCTGCCCCTCAGGTCCGACACGTTGTAGCCGCCCTTGATGCCGAAGCCGGTATTGCCCGACGCGTAGCCGGTGCCGCTATCGCCGTAGTCTTTCGATGAAAGAGCGCCGCCCTGGGCGTGGGCCGCCGGAGCCGCACCAGCGGCCAGCAGCAGCAACAGTAAGGTTGTTTTCATGGCTGATTATCCGTAAGTTAGTAGTGGTACGCCTAAGTCCTTCGCCACCGTTGTGATTGAGCTGGGACTTGGTTTTAATACCCGCCCAGGCCGCAGAAAGTTTAGGCGCAGCCGTGCGCAATAAGCCGCGCCCCGCCCCGCTCAACCCGGACGCGAAAGCAAAAAAGGAGACCCATTGGGTCTCCTTTTCGGGCTGCGGAATTGTGGAGGAAGGAAAGGGTTGTTATTGCGTGAAACCGATGCCGAGGTAAACCTGGAACAGGTTGTTGTAGATTTTAGCGTTGCCGAAGCGGTTCGCAATCAGGCCAGTGGTGCTGGGGCCGTCTTCAAAGACTTTGCCCAGGCTCAGGTTGTAGCGGGCGCCGAGGCGGGCGGGCCCGATGCGGGCTTCAAGGCCGGCCACGCCGCCGTAATCAAGGGAGTTGAAGCCGTTGGCGGAAATGTCGATGGGCGTATCGCCCTGCTTCAGGTTGGTGAGCAGCGACACCTGCGGGCCCACGTGGAAGCTGATGGTTTCGGTCACGTTGCCCACGTACATGATGGGCAGCGAGATGTAGTCCATGTTGTAAGTCTGCTGGGCACCGCTGGCGCCGGTGTTGGCCGTGAAGCCCTGGCGCGAGTAGAGCAGCTCCGCCTGCACCGACGAAAACTCGTTGAAGCCGAACTGACCGTAAACGCCCGCGTGGAAATCGCTGTGCGAGTCGCGGTTGATGCCCTTGATATCGTCGCCGCGCAGCTTGTTGTAGTTGTAGCCCCCTTTAATGCCGAAGCCCGTGTTGCGCGATTCGGTAACGCCGCCGCCAGTGTAGTCTTTAGAAGAAAGGCTGCCGCCCGGCCGAGCCTGTGCAAATGCCGCCGTAGAAGAGCCCACCGCGAGCAATAAAAACAGAAGAGTCTTTTTCATGGGTGAAAGAAGGTGAGGAAAATGAGGTCGCTAGTGAGGAAGATTACTATTCCCCTGTGCCCCTATACTTTTCCGGCAATAGAAAGTTGCCCAACACGGCAGTAAGGGTCAAAAAAAGAGGCCGCCGCCTGTGCCCCGAACACCGCAGGGTATTACCTTTGGCGCGGCTCCGCGGAAAGGCGGGGCCAGATACGGGGTGTTAGCTCAGTTGGTTCAGAGCGCCACCCTGACACGGTGGAGGTCGTTGGTTCGAGCCCAATACGCCTCACGAAAACCCTCATTGCTTAATGTGATGGGGGTTTTTTATTGTGATGCCTCCGGTTTGCATTGGTGAGCATAGTTGTAGATGGCAATGCTTATTAATAAATACCACTGTGGCTGTTGCAGAACTCGCGGCCAAGCCCTTGAGCATCGGTTGGACGAGCTCGAATCAGCTCGAAAAGAGCCCTTCATGGACCTTCTTGTCTGCTTGACGTCCGGTTTGTTCGCTTTTCAGGCCGTCACTCGGAGTTCTGCAACAGCCACGACCGTTATCGTAAACACAGGTTAATAACTCCACTACAGCACCTGTCCAAAACGGACCACGGCACTTCGTGAACCAACACGAGCGGACCCTCTGGCCCGCTCGTGTTGGTTTTACCTGCCTTTTCAAATTTGGGCCCGGCCGGGGTCATCCCCTCTCATTTAAGCCGGGTGGTAAACCAATCCACAATTTCCACCGTGGAGGTGATGCGGTTATTCGTCTTTTGCCAGCCGTGCCCTTCGTCCGGAAACAGGGTGTACTTCACCGGGATGTTGTTCTTTTTGAGCGCTGCCACTACCTGTTCCGCCTCCACCACCGGCACGTTGGTGTCGTTGGCGCCGTGCTCCACCAGCAAGGGCGTTTTGATCAGGTCGGCTTTGTGAATCGGCGACAGCTCCCGCAACATCGCTGCCTGCGTGGCGGGGTCGCCGTATTCCACCGTGGAAATAGCGGCCATCCAAGGTTCGGTGTGCTGAAAGAACGTTTCGAAGTTGACGACCCCGAATAAGTTGGCCCCGGCGGCAAACATGTCGGGGTATTGCGTGACGCCCGCCATCACCATGTAGCCCCCGTAAGAGCCGCCCATGATGCCCAAGGCGCCGGGCTTGGCAATGCCGGCCTGAATTAAATAGTCGGAAACGGCTTTGATGTCTTTGACCCCGTTCACCCGGAGCGCGCCGTTGTCCAGGTTCAAAAACGCCTTGCCGAAGCCGCTGGAGCCCCGCACGTTGGGCAGGAAAAAGGCGACGCCCTGTTTTACCAGGGCTTGGGCCGTCGGATTCAGGCTGGGAACCGACTGGCCTTCGGGGCCGCCGTGGTAGCTGATGACCGTGGGGAACGGGCCCTTGCCGCCCGTTGGTTTGTAAAGCCAGCCGCTGAGGGGCACCCCGTCAAAGGAGGGAAACGCCACCAGCGCCGGGGCCACGAGCGCGGCTAAGTCCACACCGGCGTGGGGGCTGTCGGTGATTTTTTTGAATTGATTGCGGCCCACGGCGTACGCCCAGATATTGGCCGGTTCCCGGGACCCCGAGCCTGTAAATACCACGGTTTGGTCGTCAGGAGAAAAGGCTACGCCCGCCACCAATTCGACCGGCAACGCCAGCTGCCGGGTTTCCTTATTGGTTTTCAAATCGAACAGGCTCAGCTTGCTGCGCCCCTTTTCGTTCCACACCAGGACGGCCATGGTGCCCGCGTGATTTATAGTAAAATCAGCTAATTCCGCGTCTTTTCGCTCCGCCAGCAGCTGCGGGCCTCCGTTGCTGATTCTGCCAAAAGCCAGCAAGTCACGGTCCTTGTTATAGCCCAGGTACACGTCGCCGGAAGGGGCAATTTGGCCGAAGAAGGTGCCGGGGCCCTCGTGCGGGGTGAGGAGTTTTTCCTCTTTGGTCGCCAGGTTATACAGGGATAAATTGTTGTTGCCCCGGCTGGCCAGGCGGGTGACCAATACCTGCTGCTGGTCGCGCGAGAAGTCCGCGATGCTCCCGATTCCGTTGTTCTTGACCGCCAAGGCCGCGGTGCCTTGGCTCACCTCGTAGATGAAAAAGTCCACCCCGGTGGGGTTTTGTTCGTTGGAGCCAAAACCGAGCCGGGCGCCGTCCTCGCTCCAGGGACCCAGAAAGTTGTTAGTCTTACCACCTTTGGTCAGTTGCTTGACCCCACTGCCATCGCCCTTCATCACGTAAAGCTGGGCATTCAGTCCGCCCCCTGGGGCGAGCTCAAACGCAATCAGGTCCCGGGTAGGCGACGGCGCCAGGTCCGTCACCGGGTCCGGGAAGGTCGTCAGCTGCACGGGCTTTCCGCCCCCCGCGGCAACTTTCCAGATTTGGGGCGACCCGCTCCGGTTGGAGATAAACACCACGTCTTTCCCATTCGCCAGATAGTCGCCTCCGCGGCAATACCCCATGCCAGCCAGGGCGACAATTTCCTCCCGTAGTTTCGCGGGGTTAGTCTGCGCGTAAGCGGGAACCGCGCCGCACAGCAACAGGAAGGCAAGAGGCAGGAGTTGACAAGCTTTGGTGGTCATGTGGATGGGTTGATGGAGGAGAATAACTGTGTGCCAGCTATTCTGGTCGTTTGCTCCTGCAAGCTAGCCTTTTATCTAACAAGTAAAAATCCGTCTGGCAAAAAAGAAATGATGCGTAAACGGCCACCCCGTGAGGCCTTTTATTCCGGCAGGAGGTTCCCTGAGCGACGAACACAATAGCCTTCTTGTCGTCTTGGAAAACGCTCGTTTTGCTAGAAGCCTCTTTCTTTATGGAATGAAATTACTCCCATCCCGTCGATACGACCTCTGGGCTTCCACCTTGCTGTTCGTGGACTTGGTTCTAGGCCACCTTGGTAGCTTCATGGCACATCAGGGCCTGTACGCTCCAGCGGCAAGTAGTTCCGCCATCGGGATTGGGGTTACCACGGCGGCCCTGTTGCTCGCCTTACTGCTCTGCATGCGCAAGGGGTACCGGTGGGCAAAAATCCTGTACGTGGCCTTGTTTGTCCTCGGCGTGCTCACGCTTCCCCTCACCTATGCCACGCTCTTTGCGACCCCGTGGGCTACGCTGCGATACGTGACCCATTTTCTGGTCCAATTCGTCGCTTCCATCTTCATCCTGGAAGGCTTTCGGGCTGACAAACGGGCTGTTGGAACAACCGCATAAAGCAGGGTTTGCCTTCGACACTGACGCGGGGATTCTGTGCCAATGGGAGTTTACGAAACTCATCCCCACGGCGCATTTCGTAAACTTTGATTCGTATACGGGTTTCTTAAACTCGACCATGGCAAAAAGTACCACGTCGCTCCAGTATTGGGGATGCAATAGCCTGTCGTTTAGTAGTTCACTGAAAGGAGTGTTTCGCCAGCAGAAGGCCTTATATCCAGTCATCATGTTGGCATCATCTTCGCACTATACCTTTCCACCACAATAAACCCAAAAACTCATTTGCTTTTTATGAAAAACCTCGTGCTCGCGGCTACCGCTGCCCTGTTCTCGTTTGCCGCTGCTGCCCAAACCGGCGCTCCCACCGTGGCCGGCCAGACGCCCGCCGATGGCCGTACCTACGGCCAGGCCGTGTCCACCGCCGCCCGCGCCAAAAACGATAAGTACAGCAAAGCCCCCAAGCCGGCGAAGCTCGCCAAGCCCGAGAAGCTGGCCAAGCCCTATACCGAGGAGCAGAAAGCCGCGTACAACGCCCAACAGGAAGCCCGCAAAGAAGCTTATAAGGCCCAGACCCAGCAGCAGAAAGACGCCTACAAAGCTCAGGAAACCGCTCGCAAGGAGACCTACAAAGCCCAGCACGAGGCTGCCAAAGACGCCGACAAAGTAGAGAAGCACGAGCGCAGCGCCCGGGGCGAACACGCGCACAACGACCACGGCCTGGGCCATGCGAAAGCCCCCAAAGAGCATAAAATGAAATAAGCTGCTCCTGTCTGCCATCTTTGCCAGCCGCTGCCTTTCCGGTAGCGGCTGGTTTGCTTTTCGCTCTTTACTATTTCCCTTATGCTCCTTTTTCTTGCGCGGCTAACCCTGGCCAGTGCCTGTTGCCTCGCCGGCTCGGCGGCGTGGGCTCAGTCCAAGCCCCACACTCAGGCCAGCAGTACGCACCCCGCCACCGCCCCGCCCGTGCAGGAGCAAGACCAGGCCACCGGCTCGCTAAGCGCCGCCCTTGGCTACGGCAACAACTCCGCCTTCTTTGGCCGCACCCAGGCCACTACGTACCCGTACTTCACCCAGGAACTCACCTATACCAGCCCGTACGGCGTGTGGGGCTCGGTCTACAACTACGACCTGCTCAACACCAATTCCCACTTCGACGAAACCGACTTCTCGGTGGGCTACGACCGGGACCTGACCACGAAGGTGGACCTGTCGTTGGGCTACTCGCATTTCCTGTTTGCCGCCAACAGCCCCCTGGTTAAGTCGGCCGTCAACAATTCCCTCGACGCGGCCCTGGGCTACGATTGGGGCTACGTCTACACCCGCCTCAATGGTTCCTACCTCTTTGGCCCCAACGACCACGACACCTTCCTGGTGCTCGACAACTCCCGGGCCTTCGACCTGGATGGCGTGTTCACGGCCAAGGATTACATCGCCATCACGCCCAAGTTGAGCCTTACCGCGGGCACGCAGGCCTTCAGCTCGACCAGCGCCGAGCAGCAGATTCTGCGGGGCAACAAAAAGCCCAAAACCAAGACCGGCACTGCCGCAACTACCACCGATGCCTCCCGCTTCACCCTGCTCAGCTACGGCCTGCGCCTGCCCGTGGCCTACACCCTGGGCAAGGTTTCGGCCGAAGTGGCCTACCGCTACCTGCAGCCCGTGAACGTGCTGCCCGAAGACGACTCCGCCGGCCGGTCCTACTTCACCGCCACGCTCACCGTCACCCTGTAGCCGCGGCGCCATGGGCTAAGGTGCGGTGGTTTGTTACCGGGACAGCAGTATCCGCGCAGCTATTCCTAGCGGTGCGGGCATCATTGCCAAGCCGAAGCAGACCAGTAGGCGGCTCAACTGTTAGTAGAAAATGCTTCCCATTGCTTTCGCGCCCAGCTACGCCCATCCACTGCCTGCTGGGCACCGCTTCCCGATGCTGAAATACGAGTTGCTGCCCGAGCAATTGCTTCGGGAAGGCACCACATCGCCGGCCGACTTTTTTGTGGCCACCCCGCCTTCAGCTGCGGATATCCTGCTGGTGCACGATGCCGAATACTACGAGCGGCTGCGCCTGGGCCAGCTCACGCGGCAGGAAGAGCGCGCCACGGGATTTCCGTGGTCGGCGGCGCTGTTTGAGCGCGAAGTCACCATCTTGGGCGGTACCATTGAGGCGGCGCGGCTGGCGCTGAAACACGGTGTGGCCTTCAACATTGCGGGCGGTACCCACCACGCGTTTCGGGCGCGGGGCGAAGGCTTTTGCCTGCTCAACGACCAGGCCGCGGCGGCCGCCTGGCTGCTGGCGCATGAGCCCACCGTTAATAAGGTACTTATCATTGACCTCGACGTGCACCAGGGCAACGGTACGGCCGCCATTTTCCAGCACGAGCCGCGGGTGTTCACATTTTCCATGCATGGCGCCCGCAATTACCCGGCCCGCAAAGAAGCCTCCAACCTGGACCTGCCGCTGCCCGACGGCACCGACGACGCGCAGTACCTGCAGCTGCTGGCCAGCACGCTGCCGCGCCTGCTCGACGAAGTTCAGCCCAATTTTGTGTTTTACCTGGCCGGCGTCGACGTGCTGGCCACCGACAAGTTGGGCCACCTGGCGCTCACCCGCGCCGGCTGTCGGCAGCGCGACGAGCTGGTGCTCAACCTCTGCCAGCGCCACCAGCTGCCCGTAGTGGTGTGCATGGGCGGCGGCTACTCCGAGCGCATTGCCGACATCGTGGAAGCCCACGCCAACACGTTCCGAGTAGCCGCGGGGCTTTTCAATTAGCATTTATCAATTAACATTTAACAACCAGCCGGTCGAGCCAAAGGACACCCAGGCCGCTGTAAAATCTAGTCCTATAAGTCGGGCTTGATATTGACAGCCAGAACAGCTGTTAAATGTTAATTGATAAATGCTAATTGATAATCACCTGCCAGCGGAAGGCCCAGCGCCAGCGCAACTCATACCGCTCAATTCCAGCACGTGCCAACAGCGCCACCCAGTCCTGCCGCCGAAAGGCCCGGGCGACCGACAGCGGCGCGTCGTGCTGCACCAGGTACGAGCCGCCCAGCAGCCGCGTGAGCCACTTGATGCTGTGGTAGGCCAGCCAGTGCCGGTGCAGGTCGTTGATGACGACGCCAATGCCCGCCTGCCGCTGCCATTGCCGCAGCAGCGTCACCAGCTCCTCGTCGGTGAAATGATGGCAAAACAGGCTGCAGGTGAGGATGTCGTAAGGCTGCGCCTGAAATTCGGGCGAGAAGATGTCGAGCTGCCGGTAGCTGATTTCGGGGTAGTCCTGGCTTTTGGCCGCGGCGTATTCCAGCATGAATTGGTTGGCATCGATGCCGGTCAGCTCCACGGGAATGCGGTGTTTGCGGGCCCAGCGGGCCACCTGGCGCAGGGTGTCGCCGCCGCCGCTGCCCAGGTCGGCCAGGCGCAGGGCTCGGCCGCTGGCAAACCGGCTTTTTAGCCGCGCCAAGGCGTTGAGCACCGGCTTGTAGCCGCCCAGCCAGGTGTTGATGGTTTCCAACTCGTCGAGGTTCTGGCGCAGGGCATTGGTGGCCAGCGTCAGGTCGTCCATCAGCTCGGGGCCGGAAGCTCTTTCATTTAACATTTACCAATTATCATTTATCAACCAGAACGGCTTTAGAGGAGGTGGTCTCCGCCATTAGGGTTTCCGTCGCGGTATTTTCGGCCGAATTATTAAATGGTAAATGATACTTGTTAGTTGAAATTTCCAGCAGCATGGCTTCCATGGTGAGGCCGGGCCCAAAGGCAAAGCTGAGCACCGGCGCGCCGTGGTCGGCGGGGGAGGCGTGGGCCAGCACGTCGCGCAGCACAAACAGCACCGTGGCCGACGACATGTTGCCGTAGTCACGCAGCACGCGGTAGGCGTGGCGGTTGTCGTCGCGCGTCAGGCCCAGCTCAACTTCGATGGTTTCGAGAATCTTGCGCCCGCCGGGGTGGATGGCAAAGTGCCGGATGTCGGCCAGCTGCACCGGCAGGCTCTCCAGCAGCCCATCGGTGAGGTGCCGGATGCCGCGCTGAATCAGCTTGGGCACGTAGCTGGACAAGGTCATCTCAAACCCGAAGTCATTAATGTGCCAGGCCATGTCGTCGTGGCCATCGGGCTCCAGGCCGCAGTGGAAGGCCTGCAGCGCCAGGCTGGGTGCGCCGTTGGGCAGGGGCTCGGCCTGCACCAAGCACGCGGCCGCACCATCGCCAAACAGGGCATTGCTGATGAGGTGGTCCTCCTCGGGGCTTTTCTGAAAATGCAGGGTGCACAGCTCCACGCTCACTATGAGCACGCGGGCCGTGGCATCGGCCAGGCAAAAGGCATCGGCCAGCTTCACGGCGTTCACCGCGGCATAGCACCCCATAAAATTCACGCAGGTGCGGCGCACATCGGGCCGCAAGCCCAGAGCCTGTACCAGCTCAATATCCAGCCCCGGCGCGTACATACCCGTGCAGCTCACCGTGACGAGGTGGGTGATGCTACCCGGCGCTACGTCGGGCACCTGCCGCAGGCAGTCGCGCACGGCCTCGGTGGCCAGGGGCAGGGCCTCGCGGCGGTACACAGCCATGCGCTGGCCCACGCTCGGAAACGGCTCCAGGGTGGGCGTGTTGGGGAAGAAGGTGTAATCGCCATTAGCCCGTCCGTAGTCGGGCAATACCGAGTAGCGGTGCTCGATGCCCGACACCCGATACAGCGCCCGCAGCTTGCGCGCATCGTTTTCGCCAAACCCCAGGGCCTGGGCCATAAAATTGGCAATTTCGGGCTGGGCGATGCGGTGAATGGGGTTAGCAGTGCCGATGGCACCTAAATAACTCGGCATTCCGGGAATGATTACGGATTTGAAACGAAGCTTGGGAAACAAGTATCTCAGTTAATGAATGTACGGATACGCACTCATTCGCACCTTCACTTACGGTACAACAAACAGTTTCGCGCTTTGCTTGGATAAAATAATGGCAACAACATTCTGGCGTTGGGGCGGGGGAGGAGTTTATTTCCGATTGTTAAAAGACCATCACGCCGAAAAAAGCCCGTTATGCTGAGCGCAGCGAGGCATCTCGCGTGGCTAGCTAACCCAATCGTCTGTCATGCAGAGCGCAGCGAAGCCTCTTATCACCGCAGAACGAACCAGGCATGAGAGGATGCTTCCTTCGTCAGCATGACAAAAGGCGCGGCCTCTATTCATGACAGGCTGGATTCATTCAGCCCAATTAATCAGCTCAATTAAAACGCCTGGCCATGCGTGCGGCGCATCAGCGCCTGCACCGCGCCGGGCCAGTGCCGCAGGCCACCCACTACGAGTTCGCTCAGTACCGGCCCGCCAAACAGCCGCTGCACCGCCCGGCCCACGCGCAGCCGGGTCCCGAACTGGGCGTGCCAGGCGCGGGAATAAGCCGCTTCCATGGCTGCCCGGGTAGTGGTAGCCCTCAGGAAATCGTGCGCCGCCGCGGCCGCCAGGGCCGCGCCGTGCAGCGCCATGGCCATGCCGTTGCCGCACAGCGGCGTGATTAGGCCGGCTGCATCGCCGCACATCAGCACGTGCTGCTCTACGGGCTGCTTGGGCGCAAAGGAAATTTCGTTGATGACCTCGGGCTGCGGGTACAGCACTTCGGCCGACGCCAGAATCTCCCGCAGGCGCGGGTTTTGGGCCAATACCGCTTGCTCCATGGCCGGAATGGTGCCGTGGCGCTTGAGGTTCTGGCGAGTGGTGAGGTAGCAGAAGCACAGCTTGTCGTCCTCAATGGCCGAGATACCCGCGTAGCCGTCGGCAAAGTTGTGCAGCGCAATCAGGTCGCGCGGGAAGCCGGGCATGCGCAGGTGGTACTTCACGCCAAGGTAGGGCGAGCGCTGGGTGAAAAACGCCCGCTGCAGCTGCCGGTCGAGGTTGGTGCGCTTGCCGTAGGTGCCCAGCACCACGCGGGCCGTCAGCTCGCGGCCATCGGCTAGGGTCACGCGGTGCTGGTCGGCGGCTGGGTCGTAGGTTACGTCCGTCACCGTGTTCTTCAGGTAAAACGTGACGCCCCGGGCCACGGCTAGCCGGTACAGAAAATCATCGAGCAGGTAGCGGCTCACGCCAAAGCCGCCCAGGTCGAGTGGCGCCGTGAGGCAGCGCCCACCCGGCGACGACAGCAGAAATGTATTGATGGCCGCCGGGGCCAGCGCGGCCGGGTCGGCGCCGAGCCGGCGCAGGTACGGCAGCACCTCGTTGCTCACGTATTCGCCGCACACTTTGTGAAAGGGATACTGCTTGCGCTCGACCACCGCCACGCGGTGCCCACGGCCGGCCAGGTCCAGGGCAGCGGCCAAGCCAGCCAGCCCGCCGCCAATCATCAAAATATCCACTTATTCGGCGTACAAAATTAAAACAATTTCAAGCAAAATAGCGTAATTAATTGAGGTTTCTGTATATTGCACTAGGCGTGGTGGACAGACCGTTGTACCTTTGCCAACTAAAATTAACGCTTGACGTTAAGCCCTTACTTCCTGTTCTCTTTTCTGCCGGCCTTAATTAGTACTATGATGCAACGCTTACTTTTACCACTGTTATTATTTATCTGTCTTAGCCTCAGTTTCGGGCCGCTGTTCAATACGCTTCCCGCGGCTGCCGCAGCTCCTGCCGAGCGCCCCGGCCAGCAGCCCAAGCCCGGCGACGACAAGACCCTGCTGGTGTATCCAAACCCCAGCACTGGCATCGTGCACTTAACCATCAACAACTTGCAGGGCAAGAAAGTGGAGCTGAGCATTCTGAACGTCATTGGGTCTGTAATGTACCGGGAAACGCTCACTGAAATGAACGACCGCTACACCAAGATGCTCGACCTGAGCAAGTTCGCCAACGGCCTCTACTACGTGCGGCTCGAAGCCGACAACACCAGCCAGATGTGCAAGCTGGTAATTCGGTAACCCCGATTTGCTTCTCGACATTACCCAACAAAAAAAGCAGCTTTCGGGCTGCTTTTTTATGGACAAAACGGCGAAGGCTACTTCACGCGAACGGGAACGGGCGCAAGCAGTTTTTTTAGATTCGAAGCCGTATTGAGTGCGAGGAAAGCGGTGGCCACTAACAGGCCAATCATGAAGATAAACATAGGTCTAAAGAAATTTCGGGTGAATAACAAGCGGCTCCTGGCAAGGACCTGCTTCTGATGTATTCAACCTGCAAAAGCCAAGCCGGGTTTCAATAAGATTTGGGCATTCTGAGCAGCGCGGCCACCACGCGCCGGGCATCGGCCCCGGCGCCGTTGAGCAGGGCCGAGCGGCGGCTGTCGAGCCAGTTCAGCCCAAGAAAGGCCACGCCGGGGGCCTCTGTCAGACCCCGGTGGTGCCGGGGGCTGCCATCGGGCTCCAGCACGGGCAAATCCAGCCACGCATAGTCGGGCCGGTAGCCGGTGGCCCACACCACGGCGTCGAGCGGCGGCGTGGCCGCCCGGCGCCCCTGAATGCCGCCCGACGGCAGCGCCGCCTCGGCCCGGCCAATGAAGTGGGCATTGGCAAAGCGTCGCAGCCTGGCCAGGTCGCCGCTGACCACCGGCTCGGGGCTGCGGAACATCTTACGGCCCAGCGCCGTGTGGCGGGACACGCCCAGCAGCCGCGTCAGCATCAGGAAGGCCCACATAAAGTGGTTGTTGGGCATGGCGGGCGTTTGCTCGTCGAAAGCTACGAACACGGGCCGGCCGGTGGCGGCTACGTCGGCCGCGATTTGCAGGGCCGAGTTGCCGCTGCCCACCACGGCCACCGGGCCGGTGCCGGGCAGCTGGGCGGGGCGTTGGTAGTCGCGGCTGGGCAGTTGGGCCACGCTGGCCGGCAGTTGCGGGGCCCAGGCCGGAATGTTGGGCATGGTGTAGGGGCCCGTGGCTATTATCACTCGCTGGGCCGCGTAGGTCCGGCCCGCTTCGGTGTGCACCAGGTAGCCCACGCCGTCCGGCGCGGGGGCCACGCGGGTGACGCGCCGGTTGGGCTCGAGCGGGAAGCGGAAGTGCGCGGCATAGTCGCGCAGGTACGCGGCGGTTTCGTCCCGCGTGGGGTAATGCAGCGGGCTGCCGGGCCAGGGCCGGCCCGGCAGCCCACTCACCCAGGCCGGCGAAAACAGCCGCAGCGAATCGTAGCGGGCGCTCCAGGCGGCGCCGGCCTGCGTGGCCGCGTCCAGCACACGGAAATCGACCTGGTGCTGCTGTAGGTAATACGCGGCCGCCAGCCCCGCCTGGCCCGCCCCAATCACCACCGTATTGGTGCGAATGAGCGCCGGCGTGGGCGGGGAAAGCGGGTCAGGCTGGTGCGGGGTCACGGCGGGGGCTACTCGGGAAATTCGCTGCGCAGGTCGGCCATCACCTGCTCGGTGGTGGCGCGCACCTGGGCCACTTGCCGGGCGGCGTGGTCGGGTTCCGGAGCGTCGTCGCCGTAGGCTTCGATTTCGCGGATGAGGTGGCGCAGGCTCTCGACCTGCAGGCCGTCGAGCGAGCTTTTGAGGTGATGGGCGGCGTCGCCCACGGCTTCCCAGTCGGCGCGCGTCAGGGCTTCGTCGAGGGCAGTGAGGATGGCGGGCGTGGTTTGAATAAAGGCCCAGGCGAGGCGCCGGACCACAGCTTCGTCTTCGCGCACCAGCTGGCGCACGTTGCTCAAGTCGTAAAGAGGATTTGCAGCAGGCATCAGGTCGGAAGTAGAGGCGGGGAGGGCGGGTTGGGTGCGGTGCTGATGCTCGGCCAGCACGGTTTGCATGATGTCGAGGAGTTGTTCTTCGCGATAGGGTTTGGCAAGGTAGCCATTGAAACCAGCAGTTTGCAGGCGTTCGGCTTCGCCCGCTTGTGCCCGGGCAGTCAGGGCGATGATGGGCGTAGCGGCCCGGCTTGGGTTGGGGTGCTGGCGCAGGGCCCGGGCGGCGGTCTCGCCGTCCATGCCAGGCATTTGGATGTCCATGAGCACGAGGTCGAACGGGCGGTTCTCGAACAGCTGAATGGCGGCCGGCCCGCTGGCGGCCGTGGTCACTTGCCAGCCCCAGTTGCGCAGCACGGTTTCGGCCAGCAGGCTGTTCACCAGGTTGTCTTCGACCAGCAGAATGCGCCCGGTGACCGGCGGCACGGCACTGCCGGCGGGGCTTTCGGGGGCGCGGGCCGGAGCCGGGGGCACGGGCGGAAAAGCCAGGCAGAAGGCAAACGTGCTGCCCTGTCCTACCTCGCTGCTCACACGCAGCTCGCCGCCCATCAGCCGCACGAGGCCTTCCGAAATGCTCAGGCCCAGCCCCGAGCCGCCGTATTCGCGGTTGGTGCTGGCAGCAGCCTGCGTGAAGGGCTCAAATATTTTGTCCAGGGTTTCGGGCGCGATGCCCACACCGGTGTCGCTCACCGTGAACTGCAGCCATACCGTGCCCTCAGGTTCGGTGTGCTGCCGCGGTGGGGGCAGGGGCCGGCAGCGCAGCCGGACCGAACCAGTCTCGGTAAATTTGATGGCATTGCTTACCAGGTTGAGCAGCACCTGCCGGAGCCGGTACGCGTCACCGAGCACCAGGGGCAGGTCGGCAGGTTTTTCCACACGCAGGCGCAGTCCTTTTTCGCGGGCCCGGGGCCGGAGCAGGGCCGCGCAACCCGTGAGCAGCTCCTCGGGGTTGAAGGCAGTGCTTTCGGGGCGCAGCTTGCCAGCCCCTAGGCGGGCAGTGGTCAGCACGTCGTTGAGCACCGTGAGCAGGTGCTCGGCCGACTCGCCCAGCAGGCGCAGGTAGTCGTGCTGGCTGGTGCTGAGGTTGGTTTTGGCCAGCACCCCCGTCAGGCCCAGAATGCCATGGAGCGGCGTGCGGATTTCATGGCTCATGTTGGCCAGAAAGTCCTGCTTGGCCTGGGCGTCAACTTCAGCGGCGGCAATGGCGGCTTCCAGGGCCTGCTGGGTTCGTTTTAGTTCGGTGATGTTGCTGTCGATGCCCAAGACCTGCGCCGTGCCGTCGGAGCGGGTAAACAGCCGTTTGACGCTGCTGAACCAGGCCATCTGGCCATCGGGGTAGGTGTAGGATTCCTGCAGGGTCAGGTCCTGGCCGGTGGCCAGCACTTCCTGGTCCTGGGTACGGTAGCGGTCGGTTTCAGCGGTGGCAATGGCGGGCGCGTTGTCTTCGCCGTAGTGCACCAGCTCATCGGGCGTGAGGCCGAACAGAGCGGCCATGGCCACGTTGGCCAGCAGGTAGTTGCCCTGGCCGTCTTTCAGGTAAATGGGGTGGGGCAGGGCGTCGATAACCTGTCGGAACAGGCGGTGCTGCTCGGCGATGTGGGCCGTGGCCGCGCGGCTGCGCTGGTCCATGGCCCGGCGTTCGGTCACGTCTTCGGCCACCCCAATCAGACTGGTGACCTGGCCGTTGGCATCGCGGGCAAAGGGAGTGTGGGCACTGCGCAGCCAGCGCATGAAGCCGGAGCGGTGCTGCACGCAAAATTCCAAAGTCAGGGTTTCCCCTTCGGGCAGGCGGGCCACGGCGGCGAAGTGGGCTTGCAGCCGGGCCAGCTCCTCGGCGGGCATGAGGTTGGGGAGCAGATAGCCGTTGGGAAAAGCCAGGAGCTCCTCGCTGGTATAGCCCAGCAGCTGCTCGATGCGGCGGTTGGCGTAGGTGTTGCGCTCCTCGGCCAGGTCGTAGATGTAGATGAGGTTGGGCACCAGGTCGACTACCTGGCGCAGCAGGTGGCGGTTCTGGCGCAATTCCTCCACGGCGGCGCGGTGGCGGGTCACGTCTTCGGCGCTGCCCATCAGTTCCTGCACCTGGCCGTCGGGGCCCACCACGCTGGCCCGCAGCCGGATGCGCAGCCACCGCCAGCTGCCGTCGCGGTGGTGCAGGCGGCAATCCCAGCTCAGGGGCCGGTCTTCGGTGAGCAGGGCATTGATGTCGCTGCGGTGAAATTGAGCCAAGGATTCGGCGTGCAGCATTTTGGTGCCCAAGGCCGAGCCCAACGCCAGCAGCTCCTGGCTGCTGTAGCCCAGCACCGTGTGGCAATGCCGGTTGCAGTGCAGCAGCCGCTGGTGCTGCACGTCGTAGCTGAACAAGATCAGCGGCACCTTATCAGCCAGGCCCTGGCCAAAGAGCGGCACGCCGGCGCCGTTGGGCCCAGTGCTAGGCCGGGCGGGCGCGGAGTGGCGGGTTGGTTGGGCGGTGCGCCGCCCGGCGGGTACGGCCGGCCGGCGGGGTTGGCGGGGTAAACGGGAGCGGCGCATCATGGCGGAAAGCAGAACGGTAGAACGGGGCAGGCGAAAGGCAAGCTACTACCGTTGTGGTTTTTGGATGCCGCCGCAACGGGTTAACCCAGGGTCAGCTCCCGTTGCTGAAGCATGCGGTAAATCGTGGACTTGCCGATGCGCAGCCGGGCGGCCACGGCCAGCACGTCGCCGCCCATCTCATCCAGACAGGCCTGCACAATGGCCGTGGTTTGGTCGCGCAGCGAGAGCTGGCTGCCGGGGCCCACCGCGGCCGGCCCCGCGCGCAGGGGCAGGTCGGCGGCCTGAATCTGCTCGCCATCGGCCAGCACGGCGGCCAGCTCCACCACAGCTTTCAGCTCGCGCACGTTGCCGGGGAAGGGGTGTTCCAGCAGGCGGGCGCGGGCGCCATTGGTGAGCTGCCGCGGCGGCAGGTTGTTGAGGGCGCAAAACTCGGCGATGAAGGCCTCGGCCAGCAGCAGGATATCGTTTCCGCGCTGGCGCAGCGGCGGCAGCACAATGGGCAGGCCCAGCAGGCGGTAGTACAGGTCTTCGCGGAAGCGGCCGGCCTGCACTTCGGCCAGCAGGTCGCGGTGGGTGGCCACTATCAGGCGCACGTCGAAGGCTACTGTGTGGCTGCCGCCCACGCGGGTGACTTCGCGCTCCTGCAGCACGCGCAGCAGCTTGGCCTGCAGGCTGGGCTCGAGGTCGGCGATTTCGTCCAGAAACAGGGTGCCGCCGTGGGCTTCTTCCAGCCGGCCCACGCGCCGCGCCACGGCCCCGGTGAAGGCGCCTTTCTCGTGCCCAAACAGCTCACTTTCCACCAGTTCGCGCGGGATGGCGGCCATGTTCACGGCCACTAGCGGCTGCCCGGCCCGGCTGGATTGGTAATGAATGGCTTTGGCCACCAGCTCCTTGCCGGTGCCGGTTTCGCCGCTTACGCTCACCGTGATGGCGGTGCGGGCGGCTTTGGCGATGAGCGCTTGCACCAGCTGCACCGAGGCGTGCTCGCCCAGGATGGCTTGGCCGGGGCTGTAGCGGCTGCCGATTTGCTTGCGCAGCTGGGTGTTTTCGCGGCGCAGGCGCACTTGCTGCTCCACCTTGCCCACCAGGTTCCAGAGGCGGTCGAGGGTGTTGTCGTCTTTTACTAAATAGTCGTAGGCGCCCTGGCGCAGCATGCTCACGGCGGTGCTCACGTCTTCCTGGCCCGAAATCACCACGACTTCCGTGCCGGGCAGCCGCTCTTTAATCTGCCGCAGCACCTGCTCGCCTTTGGCGTCGGGCAGGGAATAGTCCAGGGTGATAAAATCCGGCTGCTGGCCCAGCTGCTCCAGGCAAGCGCGCGCCGTGGTAAAGCGCTGCACGCTGTTGTTGGGGTTTTGGCCCAAGCGGTGCAGCAGGAGCTCCCCGTACCACTGATTGTCTTCGACTACGAAAATTTTGAAGGGTAGAAAGGATGCCATGTACAATGCGCAAGTAAAGGCCCCCCGGACCAGGAATCATATTACTACCAATTGTAAGTAGAGCCTTAAGATAGCACCCTTACATGAAATGTTATATCGTAAAAACAACCACTAATATCCCTGTTTGGCGAAAAAGTAGTTGCAAAATGAGGCACATACGAAGTGTATGCTTGAGTGGATCAAGGTAGGTTAAATAGTTTATTCCCGGTTTAGGAACAAAGTCCCATAATGGGAATACTGAGCATTGGGGTGCTACCTGTATCTGTTTGATTCTGAGTTGTTGGAACAAGGGGGCTTGGCATGGCCGCGGAATTGCAGGAAATGACGCGGCACCGTGCCAACTCCCTGAATATTTTTTTATCCGCTATGCAAGTCTTTACGCTACCTCCACTCGCACGCACCCAGTTCCGGGCCTGGCTGATTACGGCCCTTATCATCTTGACCGGCACCAGCGCCGCCCGCGCCGGGGCCATTTATTCGAACGACGGGCAGGCCAGCACATCCGATACATATAGTGTCGTGAAGGTGGGACCGGTGGTAGTTTCCGAAAACGGCATCGAACACCCCGAGCGCGCTGCCGATGCCAACCTCACTAACTTTGCCACGATAAACACCGGCCTCGGCATACTCGCTTTCACGAAGCTGCAGCTTGGGCTGAATGCCAGCAGCCCGGGCGGCAGGGCCGGCGACCGCGCGGGCGTGCTGGTGGGCAACGTGGCCACCAACGACAACTTGGTCAATTTCAATGGGCTCGGCGTTATCCGGCTGCGCACCTACAAAGCCGGGACCTTGCAGGAAACCCAGGTGGTGTCGGCCGCCGTGGCCCGCGACATCCTGCTGAGCGGCGACCGGCCCACCCAACTCGAATTCATCGCCGCCAAGGCCTTCGACCGCATCGACCTGGAAGTTGGCGGCGTGGTGGGGGTGTCCTACAAGCTGAAGGTGTACTATGCCTACGCCGTGCCTTCGCTGATGCAGCAACAGGCGCGCGGGTTGATTTCGCGGTTCTCGGGGGCCGGCAGCGCACTGGCTCCGTACTACGGCACGGGCACGGGCGGAGTCGGCGTGGTAAGTGCGTGCGTGGGGACGGGCATATCCAACCCCGAAAATGCGGTGGATAATGACCTGAGCAACTATGCGACCTTCAACAGCCTGGCTACGGTTGCGTGTCCTTCGGCCCTGACCGTGAAACTGGAAGGGGCCCGGCCGGCGCCGGCCGGCTACTACGCTGGCTTTGTGATTGGCAGCGACGGCCTGCTCGATGCCAGCGTGTTGTCGGGCCTGCGCGTGACGACTTACCTCAACGGCGTGCCGCAGGAGTCGTACACCGGCGCCGGCGTGCTGGAGCTGCGCGTGCTGCCCAATGGCAAAACGCAGGTGAGCTTCCCCACCGACTTCCCGTTTGATGCCGTAAAGATTGAGCGGGTGGGGCTGCTATCGGTGCTCGACAACCTGGAAATCTACTACGGTTTTGGCGTGGAGCCCAAGGCGTTTGAGGGCACGACGCAGGTGCTCTCCAACTTTACCCCCAACCAAACCGCGGGGCATTACGAAGTGAAAAGCAATTCGGTGGTGTGCCTCACCAGCTGCGGCGTCCTGAATCCCGCCGGCGCGGCCGACAATGACCCCAGCACCCAAGCCGTCATCACCGTCCCAACCTCGGTGCTATCCAAGGTGGAACTAAAGCTGGACCTCAACGGTACCGATACCAACGTGGGGCAGGCCGGCAACCGCGCCGGCATGGTGATTGGCGACGGCAGTAATCTGCTCGATGTGACGCTGCTGGACCGCATTACCCTCACTACCTACGACGCCGCCGGCAAGGTGCTGGAAAGCGCCTCGGGCCAGTCGCTGCTCGCGCTGAACCTGCTGCCCGACGGCCGCCAGGAGCTGTCGTTCCTCACCACTCAGAACTTCGCTTCCGTACAGCTCAGCGTGGCCGGGGGCGTGTCGGCCCTGGTTAATATCCCCGTCAGCTATGCCTTTGCCGACGACCGCAGCGGGGGCCTGCCCTCGCTTATCGTGCCGCTGCCCGTTGAGCTAACCGCCTTCAGCGGCCGGTGGGCCAATGGCGGCGCCGAGCTAAATTGGGCTACTGCGTCGGAAAAGAACAGCAGCCATTTTGTGGTGGAGCGCTCCACCGGCCGCGAGGCCGCTTTCCAGGCCGTGGGCCAGGTAAAATCGGCGGGCAACAGCACCAGCCTCCAGCGCTACCGGCTGCGCGATGCCGAAGCCGCCGCCCAGGGCGTGACCATTCTGTACTACCGCCTGCGGCAGGTGGATTTGGATGGCCAGCAGGTGTATTCGCCGGTGGTGTCGGTGGTGGTGGGTGCGCGCACGGCAGCGGCTCCCCGGCTGGAGGTATACCCCAACCCCGCCGCCGATGCCAACGCGGTGACGGTGCAATGCCCCAACCTGCCGGCGGCCGGTGGCTTGGTGCAGGTTTACTCGCAGCTGGGCCAGGTCGTGAGCCAGATGCCCGTCGCGGAAGGGGCGGCCAGCCTCGCGCTGCCGGGACTGGCGCCGGGCCTCTATCACGTGGTGCTGCGCAGTGCGGCCGGCCAAACCCTGGCTGCCCAACGGCTGGTGGTAGGTAGGTAGGTAGGTAGGTAGGTAGGTAGGTAGGTAGGTAGGTAGGTAGGTAGGTAGGTAGGTAGGTAGGTAGGTAGGTAGGTAGGTAGGTAGGTAGGTAGGTAGGATTTTACCGGTAAAGACCGGTCTTACGAGCTTTTATAGAGCAGGGCCCCGCTGGCATTGCCGGCGGGGCCCTGCTGCTGTGGAACTATGGCTGGTGGGCGGCCCAGGTCCGGCTAAGCATACCCCTAAAAACAGCCAGGAAGGGTAGCGGCGAAGGCTAAAATCGGAAGAGTAAAAAACACATAATCTTATTAGAATATTAATTGGCAACTGGGTGGTGTAACCGTAACATTGCTTTAACAGTGAGGCAATTCCAGCGGAGAACTTTTGCGGCTACTGTCCACCTTCACCATTTTCTCTTTCTCAATTCATGAAACTAACTTTTACTCGCCTCGGCAGCCTCGCGCTGCTCGCGGCCCTGGCCACTTCTTGCTCCAAAGAAGAGCTAACTACTCCCGCTACCCCCACCGCCGCGGTGGTAAGCCAGGATGCTACCCGCGACAATAACCTGGCCATGGGCAACCCCAGCGGGGCCGTGACGGATGCCACCAACTACCCCAACAACTACCTGATGACCAAAACCCAGTACACCATGTCGTACAGCCGCGACAAGGGCAAGCCCAACTGGGTAAGCTGGCACCTGAGCAGCGCCTGGCTGGGCAGCACCCCGCGCCAGGACAACTTTGCCGCCGATAATACCCTGCCCAGCACCTGGTACCACGTGGGCAGCACCAGCTACAGCGGCTCGGGTTTCGACCGAGGCCACAACTGCCCCTCGGCTGACCGCACCGGCTCTGTGGCCGACAACACGGCCACGTTCCTCATGACCAACATGATGCCCCAGGCCCCCACCAACAACCAGCAAACCTGGGCCGGCCTCGAGAACTACGCCCGCACCCTGGTAGGCCAGGGCTATGAGTGCTACATCATCTGCGGCAGCTACGGCAGCGGCGGCACCGGCTCGGCGGGCTACGCCACCACCATCAACAGCGGCCACATCACCGTGCCCAGCAACTGCTGGAAGGTGCTGGTGGTGCTGCCCGAAGGCAGCTCCGACGCCAGCCGCGTGACCACCAGCACGCGCGTCATCGCCGTGGACATGCCCAACACCAACTCCATCGGCACGGCCTGGGGCGCATACCGCACCACGGTAGACGCCATTGAGTCGGCCACGGGCTACGACATTCTGTCGGCCGTGTCGAGCACGGTGCAGGCCACCATCGAGTCGAAAGTAGACACCGGCCCCACGAGCTGATTAGTGCCGCGTTAGCGGCGGGCTGCTTCGCTGGATAAAAAAGCCCGTGACCCCGGCTGGGGGTCACGGGCTTTTAAATGCCTGATAATTGGCGCCCTACTAAAAAGTGCGAATTGTAGCGGAATAAAGAGCCAAAGGTACGGCGCAAAGCAAATGCAGCGCAATCGGTGGCCGGAGCTTAAAAAAAGATTTTCAACCATTTGGCTCAATCAATCCCGGCTATCTCTTTGCAATCGCAGAAAAAGCAGGCCATAAACTTTTGCCAAAAAACAGCCCAATAAAAACTTAACATTACCGATGAATTACAGCTCGACACGATTCCGTAATTTTGCATCGTGCTTCAACCCAAACACCCGTTGATGAAGCGCGGAACCCTGCTCCACAGCGGCCCGCGAGAGGACCAAAAGGTCTTCGCCGCCATCGGTTTCGCCGATTTGTCTTCCGTTTTTTCTGGTTGTTGCCCCGCCGCCGTTTCGTGATTCGAAACGGTTTTTTTTATGTCCAATCGGTTCGGTTTACTTCATCTAATCTCAAACCTCTTTTAACGTCCACACAAAAGAAAAACGGATAGCAAGATCTTGACTCCCACTGTGGCCGCGGCCAAGCCGACATCCGCGAGTGCGAAACCTGCCTGATTAAACGCGACAACGTAATTTAAGGAAATACTTAGCTGGTGCGCCAGCCGAACATCACCCGCAGCGGCCCCTAGGCAATTGCGGGTGAAAGTTCGTTTTTGTTATTTAAAAACAAGCTATGAAACTCGGCGCCATTACGTTACAAAATTCCGTTTGCCTGGCCACCGCGCCCTGGGACCTCGATGGCCCGGGCTACGAGCAGCTGGGTGCCATTTTTACCAAGACCGTGACCATGGAGCCGCGCGCCGGCCTGCCCGGCGACGAAGGCATCCTGCAAGTGGCCGACCAAACCCTGCTCAACCGCACCGACCTCCGCACCGAGGGGGCTGAACTGCTGGTGCAAGAGCACCTGCCGCGGCTGCGGCGCTTTGGCGTGCCCGTGTTTGTGAGCATCACCGCGCCCGGTGTGCCGGGCTTTCGCAAAATTGCGCGCTACCTGCAGCGCGAGGCCGGCGAGCAGCTGGCGGGCGTGGAAGTGTACATCACCGCTCCCAATTCGGGAGCCGGGGCCGACATCACGGCGCGCCACGTGCGCGAAGCCACCGAGGCGGTGCGCAACGAGCTGCGCGACGATGCCGCCGTGATAGTGAAGCTGCCGCCGTGGCCCGACCACATCCGGGGCCTGGCCCTGGGCGCGCAGGAAGGCGGCGCCACCGCGCTGGCCGCCACCAACACCCTCAAAGTGCTGCACCTGCCCGCTGACCTCAACGCCGCGCCGCTAGTGGGCGGCCTCTCGGGCGAGGCGCTGCGGCCGCTGGCCCTGCGCTGCGTGTGGGAGCTGGCCAACGACGAGAAACTGCAGCTTCCCATTTTTGGTACGGGGGGCATTTTCACCCTTCGTGACGTGCAGGACTACCTGCGCGTGGGCGCTCAGGCCGTGCAAGTGGCCAGCGGCGAATGGTTGTCGCCGGGCCTCACAGCACGACTTGCTTCTGAGGTGGCTCAACTAGCATCTATTTCTCGCTAAACTCGCGCTTCTGTTTTATCAATTCTTCCCACCCGTCCCGATGCAAAAGCTCCTCGCCCGTGTTCAAACCGCCAATTCCCTGCTCTGTGTAGGCCTGGACCCTACCGGCGACGACGCCACGGCAACCCAGCGCCTCCAAGAAGTAGTAGCTCAAGCCGCGCCCTACGCCGCGGCGTTCAAGCCCAACCTGGCGTTTTTTCTGAGCCGTGAAAACGGCGTGGCCCTGCTCCAGCAAACCGTGCGCAGCATCCCCACCGACATTCCGGTGATTCTGGACGGCAAATTCGGCGACATCGCCAACACCGCCGAGCAGTACGCGCGCTTTGCCTACGACATTGTGGGGGCCGATGGCGTGACGGTGAACCCCTACATGGGCGACGACACCATCCGGCCGTTTGCCCGGCCCGGCAAGCTGGTGTTTACCTTGGCGAAAACCTCCAACAAGCCCCAGCACGGCCTGCAGGACGCGGCCATGACCCGCGGCGGCTCCATCAGCGACTGGGCGGCCCGCCTGGCCAAGCTCATGGACGAAGAGCTCACCGAGGCCACCATCGGCTTGGTGGTGGGCGCGTCGGAGCCCGAAACGGTGGCCAAGCTGCGGGCCACGTGCCCGAACCAATGGTTCCTGGTGCCCGGCATCGGGGCGCAGGGCGGCGACTTGTCGGCCACGCTGCGCGCCGGCTTGCGGGCCGACGGCAGCGGCTTGCTGATAAACTCCTCGCGGGGCATCTGGCAGGCCGCCGATGCCGGCGCCGCTGCCCGGGAATTGCAGCAAGAAATCAACCAATTCCGGACGGTAGCCAGCCCGGCCCACACCTGACCAAAAAGCCGCTGTGAAGCGGCTTTTTGCATCTTAGATTTTCTGTAAGAAATGACTCCAACTCCCAAAATTCATTCTTCCGCTACGCTCGACGCCGGCTTGCTGGAGCGGCAGCTGCGGCAGGAAGACGCGCTGCTAAGCGGGCACTTCCGGCTGTCGTCGGGCCTGCACTCCGATACCTACGTGCAGTGCGCCCGCTTCCTGCGCCGGCCCAATTTAGCCGCGCCGGCCGCGGCCGCGCTGGCCGCTCAGATTCAGGAAGCCGGCCTGCAGCCCGATGTGGTGGTGGGCCCGGCCATGGGCGGCGTGGTGATAGGCTACGAGCTGGCCCGGCAGCTGGGCACGCCCGGCATTTTTACCGAGCGTGACACTGAAGGCCAGATGACCCTGCGCCGCGGTTTCACCATCGAGCCGGGCGAGAAAGTCATCATCGCCGAAGACGTGGTAACGACTGGCAAAAGCACGCTGGAAGTCGCCCGGGTGCTGCGCGAGCTGGGCGCCGAAGTGCTGGCCGTGGCCTCGCTAATCGACCGGACGGGCGGAAAAGGTGGGCTGAATTTTCCACATTTCGCTCTGCTTTCGGTTACAGCCGCGACCTTTGCACCCGATACCTGCCCCCTGTGCGCCGCCGGCGTGCCGGTGGTGAAACCCGGCAGTCGGCCGGAAAAAGCGTTTTGATGCTTTGTTCATACGCCAGCCTGAACGTCATGCTGAGCTTGCCGAAGCATCTCTACCGCTTCGTTGTGATAGTAAATAATTAGTTGTGCAGTAGAGATGCTTCGGCAAGCTTAGCATGACGTTCCGATATTATTAATGTCTGACAACACCACCCACACCATCCAGCTCACGCTGAAACCCGGCCAGCACGACGGCGACGGCCAGCGCGTGGCCGAGGCCGCCGCCCGCCACCTAGGCCTGGCCACTGGCCGCGTGCGCAGCGCCGCCCTCTACACGGTGCGCTACCCGCTCACCGAGAATCAGCTCAACGACTTCGCCACCCGCTGCCTCGCCGACCCGGTGCTGCACGACGTGCGCCTGAACGAGCTGACCGCCGCGCCCGGCTTTTCCACTTACATTCTGGTGGCCCGCCGCCCCGGCGTGACCGACGACGAAGGCACCTCGGCCCAAAACGCGCTGGCCGACCTGCTCAACGAGCCGCTGGACACCCACACCCAGCACATCTTCAGCAAGCGCCTCTACCTGCTCGAAAACGACCTGCCGGCCGCTGACCTGCGCCGCATTGCGGAAGAGTTGCTCGGCAACAAGCTCATCAACTGGCTGGAAGTGGGCCGCGTGGCCGATGGTATTCGCGACTACACGCCGCGCCCCGGCGGCGGCGCCGAAGCCATCACCGAAATCATTACCCTAACCGGCCGCAGCGATGCTGATTTGGTACAGCTCTCGAAAGAGAACATCTACGCGCTGAACCTGGAAGAAATGCGGGCCGTGCGCGACTACTTCGCCGCTGCTGAAACGCAGGCCGAACGCCGGGCCGCTGGCCTGCCCGCCGACCCCACGGATTGCGAACTGGAAATCATCGCCCAAACTTGGTCGGAGCACTGCAAGCACAAGGAGTTTTCGGCGCTCATCAACTACAAAGACCTGGAAACGGGCGAGGAGAAGCAGGTCGATTCGCTGTTCAAAACCTACATCAAAAACGCCACCTCCGAGGTAGACCGCCAGCTCCGCGCCAACGGCAACGACTGGCTGGTGAAGGTGTTCTCCGATAATGCCGGCGCCGTGCGCATCAACGCCGACTCGCTGTTTGTGTGGAAGGTGGAAACGCATAACTCGCCCTCGGCCATTGACCCCTACGGCGGGGCCATCACCGGTATTTTGGGCAACAACCGCGACCCGCTGGCCACCGGTATCGGCGGCGCGCAGCTGCTGTTCAATACCAACGTGCTGTGCTTCGGCAACCCTGAGTACGACGGGCCGCTGCTCACCGGGCAGCTGCACCCGCGCCGCATTCTGGAAGGCGTGCGCAAGGGCATTGAGGACGGCGGCAACAAGTCGGGCGTGCCCACGGTGAACGGCGCCATCGTCTTCGACGACCGCTACGCCGGCAAGCCGCTGGTGTACTGCGGCACCGGCGCCGTGATGCCAATGCAGTTTGCGGGCAAGGATTCCTGGGAAAAAATCATCGACGCCGGCGACCGCATCATCATGGCCGGTGGCCGGGTGGGCAAAGACGGTATCCACGGCGCCACATTCTCCAGCATTGAGCTGGACGAAACCGCGCCCGCCACGGCCGTGCAAATCGGCTCGCCCATCACCCAAAAGCTGGCGATGGATTTCCTGCTGCTGGCGGCCCGCCGCGGCCTGCTCAAGTGCAGCACCGACAACGGCGCGGGTGGCCTCTCGTCCTCCGTGGGCGAGCTGGCCGGCATCAGCGGCGGCGCGGTAGTTGAACTGGAACGCGTTCCGCTGAAGTACCCGGGGCTGCGGCCCTGGGAAATTTTCGTGAGCGAATCGCAGGAACGGTTTACGCTGGTGGTGGAGCCCGGCAAAATGAACGAACTGCTGGCCCTGGGCCAGGAAATGGAAGTTGAGCTAACCGACATCGGCTACTTCACCGCCGATGGCTTCCTGGACGTGCGCTTCGATGGCGCGCCGGTGGCGCGGCTCAACATGGAGTTCCTGCACGAAGGCGTGCCGCGTAAAATTCTGGAAGCCGAGTGGACGGGAATGAATGAAGAATTAAGAATGAAGAATGAAGAATTAGCCATGGCGGCTGCCAGTTCTTCATTCCTCATTCCTCATTCTTCATTCGACTACACGGCCACGCTGGGCCAGTTGCTGGGCTCGCTCAACATCTGTTCGCGCGAGTCAGTCATTCGTCAGTACGACCACGAGGTGAAGGGCCGCACCATTGTGAAGCCCTTGATGGGCGCGACGGGCCAGGCGCCGCAGGACGCGGCCGTGGTGCGCTTCAATTTCGAGAGTTGGGAAGGCGTGGCCGTGAGCAACGGCATCCTGCCGCGCTACGGCGATTTGGACGCCTACCACATGTCGGCCGGCGCATTCGATGAGGCCGTGCGACAGATTATCGCAGTAGGAGGGAAGCTGCCCAACCTGACGCCCGGCGACGGGATTTTTTGGTCAGTTAACGACAACTTCTGCGTGCCCGATTCGGTGTACGACCCCGTCATTAACCCCGATGGCAAGCAAAAGCTGGCCAAGTTGGTACGCATGTGCGAGGCCCTGCGCGATGCCACAGCCGCCTACTGCATCCCGCTCACCAGCGGGAAGGACAGCATGAAAAATGACTTCAAGGCCGACGGCGTGAAGATTTCGGTGCCGCCCACCGTGCTCTACTCCATGACGGCCAAGATGGAAGACGTGCGCCGCGCCATCACCAGCGACTTCAAGCAGGCCGACGACGTAGTGTACCTGCTCGGCGAAACCCACGACGAACTGGGCGGCTCCGAATTCTACGCCCTGCACGGCCAACTCGGCGCCAACGTGCCCAAGGTCGATTTCGAGCGGGCCAAGGCGCTTTATACCCTCGTGGGCCAGGCCAACGACCAACACCTGATTCAGTCCTGCCACGACCTGAGCGACGGCGGCCTGTCCGTAGCGCTAGCCGAATGCACCTTTGGCTACGACTGCGGGGCCACGGTTGAGCTGCCGGAAAATGGCTTGCCGCTGCCAGTGCAGCTGTTTTCGGAGTCGCATTCCCGCTTCCTGGCCACGGTGGCACCGGAGGACGTGGTGGCCTTTGAGCAACTGCTCAGCAGCCGCGCCACGCGCCTCGGCACAGTTACCAAAGAGCCGCGCCTGGTGGTGCGCCACGGCGGCCGCGAGGTGATTTCGGCCGACTCCGATGTACTTCGGAGTATATGGACTAATGGCCCTGTTAATCAATTGCTAGGCGTTGGCGACGTGGCTAATGTTTCACATTCAACTTCATTGTAATGGCACAAGACTCATTTCCTCCGGCCCAAAAGCCTTTTGAGATGGTACAAGATGCCACTAGGGTAGCACATAAAGTTCAATTCCAGGCACAAGCTGATGAGCCCAAACGGGTCGGCGCGGTGCAGGCACTGATTCTGACTGGCTTCGGTATCAACTGCGAAGAAGAATTCGCGGCGGCCTACCGTTTGGCGGGCGCGGAGGCTACCATCGTGCACCTTAACCAGGTGCTGCACGGGCAAGTGAGCATCCACGATTTCGACATTCTGAACTTCCCCGGCGGCTTTTCCTTCGGCGACGACCTAGGCTCGGGGGTGGTGCTGGCCAATAAGCTGCGCTACCGCCAGACCGGCGCCGGCGGCCGCACGCTGCTCGAAGACATTAAGGAGTTCATCGCCGCCGGCAAGTTTGTACTCGGCATCTGCAACGGCTTTCAGGTGCTGGTGAAGCTGGGTCTGCTGCCCAACCTGAGCGGCCATGTGACGCCCGAAGTCACGCTGACCCACAACGCCAGCGGCCGCTACGAAGACCGGTGGGTGACGCTCCGTGTGAACCCCCTCGCCCAAACGCCCTTCCTCAAAGGCATCGACACGCTGGAAGTGCCCGTGCGCCACGGCGAAGGCCGCCTCGTGATTTCCGACGCGGCCATCCAGCAGCGCATCGAAGCCGCGGGCCTCAACTGCCTGAGCTACCTCGACGCCGCTGGCGACGGCACGGGCGTGTACCCATTCAACCCCAACGGCGCGGCCCTGAACTGCGCCGGCCTTACCGACCCCACCGGCCAGGTATTTGGCCTGATGCCACACCCGGAGGCCTTTCTCTCGGCCTACAACCACCCGGACTGGGCCCGGCGCCGGCGGTTGAATCCTTCAGCTTCCGAGGAAGGGGAGGGGCTCCAGATTTTTAAGAACATCGTGGCGCACATTGCCCACTCGCGTACCGCCGCTACGGCAGCGGAAAACGAATTTGCCACTCAGAACTAGTCTTCTGTTCAGTCGCCAATGAACACGCTCACCCACTTCGCTTCTCCCCAACTCCCGCTGCTGCACCGCGGCAAAGTCCGCGACAGCCTGCGCGCACCCTCCGGCGACCGGCTCATCATCGTCACCGACCGTCTTTCGGCGTTTGATTCGGTGCTGGAAACGGCCATTCCGCACAAAGGCGCGGTGCTCAACGGCCTGGCCAATTTCTGGTTTGACAAAACCCAGCACATCATCCCGAACCACGTTATCAAGCTCGTGGATGCCAACGCTATGCTGGTGAAGGAGGCCGAGCCCATCAAGGTAGAGATGGTAGTGCGGCAGTACCTGACCGGGTCGATGTGGCGCGGCTACCAAGCCGGGCAGCGCACGTTTTCGGGCGTGACGGTGCCCGACGGGCTGACCAAAAACCAGCCCTTCCCGCACTCCATCGTGACGCCCACGACCAAGGAGGAATCGGACCGCGAAATCACCCCCGAAAACCTGGTGAGCGAAGGCTGGGTAACCAAAGAGCTCTACGACCAGATGGCGGTGAAGTCCCAGATGCTGTTTGCCGTGGGCTCGCAGCTGCTGGCCGAAAAGGGCATTATTCTGGTGGATACCAAGTATGAGTTTGGCCTGCTCAACGGCAAGCTGATTCTCATCGACGAGATGCACACGCCGGACTCGTCCCGGTTCTGGAGCGCCAAAGACTACGCCCAGAACCCCGAAACGGCTGAGCAGATGGACAAGGAGTACGTCCGCCAATGGCTCATCGCCAACAAGCAGGACGGCCAGTACCCCCGCGCCCTCACGCCGGAAGTGGCCCAAGAAGCCAGCCGCCGCTACCTCGACATCTACCAGCGCATCACCGGCTCGGCCCTGCCCACCGCCGAAACCGAAGCCACCGACGCGCCCCACACCGGCCGCCACGACTCCCGCGCCCGCCTGCTCGCCAACCTGGTGCAGGCCGGCCTGGTGAAGGACGCCTGGGTGAACATCGTGATGAGTTCGCCCGCAGATAAGGAGCACTGCCTGAAAATCCGAGACCAGTTTGAGGGCTACGGCATCTTCACGCAGCTGCGCGTTACGTCGGCTCATAAAAACGGTGAAGTCATTGCCGACATGGCCGAAATTTGGAACAACAGCATCGAGCCCGGCGTCATCATCGCCGTGGCTGGCTTCTCCAATAGCCTTGGCGGCGCGCTGGCGGCCAACGTAAACGTACCCGTCATTAGCTGCCCGTCGTGGAAAGACTACGCCGAGCTGGCCATGAACCTCAATTCGTCGGTTATCATGCCCAGCGGCACGCCCAACCTCACGGTGGTGCGCCCCGATAACGCCGCCCAGGCCGCCCTGCGCGCCCTGAACCTGCCCCGCCTGCGCGAACGGCTCAACCAGGACATCAAAGCCACCAAAGCCAAGCTGAAAGCCGCCGACGCGGAGCTGCGCGTGCTGTAGTAATTATCATGACGGAACAGCAAGCACGAGAGCTTATCGAAAACTACCTCGAAGCCTACAATCTCTTCGATGTGGCCGGAATGCTCTCGTGCCTGCATCCAAACGTAGTATTTGAGAATGTCGCCGATGGTATCGTGACGCTCCGAACCGAAGGAAAAGCTGCTTTTCAAACACAGGCGGCACAGGCAACGGAGTTATTTATGGAGCGGCACCAGCATATTTTGGCTTTTCGCTTGCATGCCGAATGCGCTAGAGTTGATATTGACTATTCTGCCATTACTGCTGTTGACTGGCCCAACGGTTTGAAAGCCGGCACCATGTTTCAACTCACTGGTCAATCCGTTTTTAATTTCCAAGACGGGCTCATTACTTCCATTCAAGACATCAGCTAAGTGATTGTCTTACCCAATATGACCCCACCAATTTATACCCTTCTACTCCTGGGCTCCGGCGCCCGCGAGCACGCGCTAGCCGAAAAGCTGACCCGCGACGGGGCCACGGTGCACGTGCTGCCTGGCAACGCCGGCATTCCGAACAGCCACCCCGACGTCAACCCGCTGGAATTTGAAGCGGTGAAAGCCTTTGCCCAAGCGCACGAAGCCAAGCTGATTGTGGTGGGCCCCGAGGCGCCGCTGGCGGCCGGCATCACCGATTTCTTTGCCGGCTCCGACATCAAGGTGTTTGGCCCAACCCGCGCCGCGGCCCGGCTGGAAAGCTCCAAGGTGTGGAGCAAGGACTTCATGCGCCGCCATGGCGTGGCTACGGCCCAGTCCTGGCAGTACCGGAGCGACAGCATCGCGGCGGCCCGCGCCAAAGCCGCCGAGCTAGGCGGGCACGTGGTGGTGAAGTACGACGGCCTGGCCGCCGGCAAAGGCGTGTACGTGTGCTCGTCGCTGGAAGAAGCCGAAGCGGCCCTGAGCGAGCTGCAAACGCAGTTTACGGGCTGGTTTTCCTTCCTGCTGGAAGAAAAGCTGACCGGCCCCGAAATCAGCATCATCGGCCTCACCGATGGGCGCGAAATCAAGCTGCTGGCCACCTCCCAGGACCACAAGCAGCTGCTGGCCGGCGACCAGGGCCCTAACACCGGCGGCATGGGTGCCTACTGCCCCGTGCCCTTCGCCAACGACAACGTGCTGGCCGCCATCCGGCGCGACATCATCGACCCCACGCTGCGCGGCCTGCAAAACGAGCAGTTCGCGTTTCACGGCTTCCTGTATTTCGGCATCATGCTCACGCCCAGCGGCCCCAAGCTGCTGGAATACAACGTGCGCCTCGGCGACCCCGAAGCCGAAGTGCTGCTGCCCGCTCTGGACAGCAGCCTGCTCAAGTTGATTGAAGCCACATTGGATGGCACGCTGGCCAAGCAAACCGTGCGGCAGCGGCCCGGCGCGTTCGTGGGCGTGGTGCTGGCTTCCGGTGGCTACCCGGCGCCGAAATTTCCCACCGGTTTCCCAATTATCGGGCTGGATAATTTGCCGGCGCACGTGCGGGCTTACCACGGCGCCACCCGGCTCGATGCCGAGGGCCGGCTCGTGACCAACGGCGGCCGCGTGCTGGTGCTCACCGCCCACGGCCCCGATTTGGAAGCGGCCACCGCCCTTGCCTACGAGGCCTGCGCCCGCGTCACCTTCCAGGATGCCTACTACCGCCCCGACATTGCCCAGCGTCCGGCGCCCGTGCTAAGCGCGAGCGCCGTAAATTGAAGTTGAAAACTCAGCCATGAGCAATCTTACTCCCACCGAAGCGAACCATCAGGCATCCCAGTTCATGGGCGGCGCAAGCGCGGGGACGCTCGGCGAAGGGCATCGGAGAGCCCGCCTGGCCATCCTGATTTCGGGGCGCGGCTCCAACATGCTGTCTTTGGTGCAAGCCGCCAAAAGCGGCGTATTACAAGACTTGGCCGAAGTGGCGGTGGTGTTCAGCAACAAGCCCGATGCGCCGGGTTTGGAACTAGCTGCGGCCCAGGGGTGTCCAATAGCTTCTTTGCCCAGTCAGGGCCGCAAGCGCGAAACGTTTGATGCCGAGGCGGCCGCGATGCTGCAGCAGTATCAGCCCGATTTTGTGGTGCTGGCGGGCTACATGCGCATCCTGTCGCCGGCGTTTATTCAGCCGTTTGCGGGGCGTATTCTCAACATTCATCCCGCTGATACGCACCAACACCAGGGCCTGCACGCCTACGAGTGGGCCTTCGATAACAAATTGACTGAAACCAAAATAACCGTGCATTTGGTTGACGAAGGTCTCGACACTGGGCCCATTCTGGCTCAAGAACCAGTGGACTTGCGCGGGGCCGAAACCCTGGCCGAAGTGGAGCGCCGCGGGCTGGCCGTGGAGCACCGGCTTTATGCTGAAACCCTGGCAGAATTAATCAAAAAAGAACGTCATGCAGAGCGCAGCGAAGCATCTCGCATGCAGCCGTAACCAAGCTAACTCAACGAATCGAGCAAGATGCTTCGCTGCGCTCTGCATGACATACAATATTTAGTAAGACTTAATCCCCCAATCTAATGTGTGGAATAGTAGGTTTTCATGGCCCCGACGACGTAGTGGCTGATATGGTGGTTGGCCTCACCGCCCTGCAGCACCGGGGGCAGGACGCGGCCGGCATTGCCACGTTCGACGGCTCCTCGTTCCACCTGCACAAGGGCCAGGGCTTGGTGAATGACGTGTTCAAGAAGAAGCACGTGAAGAAGCTGAAGGGCAACAGCGGCATTGGCCACGTGCGTTACACCACCCAGGGTGCCAACGACTCGAACCTGGCCCAGCCCTTCACCACGAGCTACCCGTTTGGCCTGGCGATGGTGCACAACGGCAACGTCATCAACTTCCGCGACGTGGCCAAGCGCCTGCACGAGGAATACCACGTGCTGCCCAAAACCACCAACGACCTGGAGCTCATCATGTACACCTTCGCGTCGGAGCTGCGCGTGAAAAACCTGGCTAACCTGTCCGTTGTCGATATTTTCGACGCCGTGGAAACCACGCAGGATTTGGTGAAAGGCGCCTACGCCACCATCACGCTCATTGCCGGCCACGGCCTGCTGGCCTTCACCGACCCGCTGGCCATCCGGCCCCTGGTGCTGGGTAGGCGCAATACCGAGGGCGGCCCCGTTTATGCGTTCGCCTCCGAAAGCACCTGTTTTGATTTTCTGGGGTTTGAGTTTGTTGAGAACGTGGGCCCGGGCCAGGCCATTTTCATCGACAATAACTTCCAGGTTCACTACAAGAACCCCTACGAGCTGCCCAAGAACTTCTGCGCCTTCGAGCAAATCTATTTTGCCCGGGAAGACTCCGTTATTCACGGCCGCCTGGTGGCCCGCGAGCGGGTGCGCCTGGGCAAGGTGCTGGCCCGCAAAGTGGCCAATGCCGGCATCAAGCCCGACATGGTGATTGACGTGCCCAGCAGCGGCTACTTCTCGGCCTCTGGCCTAGCCGAGGCCATTGGCGTGCCCTACCGCCGCGCGCTGGTGAAGAACAACCACATGGGCCGCTCCTTCATCGTGGCCACCCAGGCCGGCCGCGAAGATGTGGTGAAGAAGAAGCTCAACCCCATCCGTGAGTTTGTGGAAGGCAAGAAAGTGGCCGTAGTCGACGACAGCATTGTGCGCGGCACCACCTCGCGCCGCATCGTGCGCCTGCTGCGCGACGCTGGCGCTACCGAGGTGTACTTCATTTCCAGCGCGCCGCCCATCGTGTCGCCCTGCATCTACGGCATCGACATGGCCATGAGCACCGAGCTGATTGCGGCCAACTACACCGAAGACGAAATCTGCCGCTACATCGAAGCCGACAAAGTCATCTATCAGGATTTGGAGGATTTGCAGGAGCTGTTTGCGGAAGAAAAAGGCCACGGCGGCAGCTGCTTCGCCTGCTTCTCGGGCAAGTACCCCACCGGCGACGTAACCCACTACCTGCGCCACGTGCAGGAAGAGCGCGCCAGCCACCGCCCCGAAAAAGGCAAGAAAAACCTGTCGGTGAGCGCCAAAGCACCCGAGCCTACGGAACACTAAACTTTAATTGAATTCCGAGCCCGTCATGCTGAGCGCAGCCGAAGCATCTCTACCGCAATGCTAATCCACTTGATGGAGCTAGTTGCGCAGTAGAGATGCTTCGGCTGCGCTCAGCATGACGGGCTTTTAAGCAGTTTTTACGAGTTTTTCTCGCCCCAAATCACAATGTCTGCATCCCCCGAAAACCCCGCCGGCTACTCCATCGAAGAAGGCAACGCCGCCTCGCGCAACGCCTACAACTGGTCGAAAAAAACCTTCCAGAACCGCAAAGGCAAGCCCGGCGAGCCAGCTCAAGACCTCGACGGCGGCTTCTCCAACGAAATCCGCTTCGGCGCGGAACGGCTGGGCATCAGCTCCGACGGCATTGGGACCAAGATTGAAGTGGCCGAGCGCCTGAACAAGTACGACACCCTCGGCTACGACCTCATCGCCATGACGGCCGACGACCTCATCGCCGCCGGCTTCGTGCCCACCAACCTTTCCAATATCATCGACGTGAACCACCTCAACTACGACGTGGTAGACCAGATGATGCGCGGCCTGCACGACGCCGCCAACTTCTCCCAAATCGCCATCACCGGCGGCGAAATTGCCGAGTTGGGCAACCGCATCGGCGGCTGGCCGGGCGCCAAGATGAACTTCAACTGGTGCTCCACCGCCATCGGGGTGCTGCACCCCAGCCTGGCCCAGCCCCTGAGCGGCAAAACCGCCCAAGCCGGCCACGTGGTAGTGGCCCTGCGCTCGCCTTCGTTCCGCTCCAACGGCTACTCGCTGGCCCGCAAAACCCTGCATAAAGCCTTCGGCGACAACTGGCACGAAGCCGACTACGACGGCCTCGACGCCGGTGAGTACCCGACCTGGGGCGATGCCATGCTCGCGCCCTCGCTCATCTACGCGCCCGGCGTGGCGGCCCTGCTCGATGCCGGCCTGCCGCTGCACGGCGTGGCCCACATCACTGGCGGCGGCCTGGCCGATAACTTCCAGCGCGTGCTTAAAAACGGCCTTGGCGCGGTATTGGATAACCTGTTTGAGCCCCTGCCTGCCATGCGTCGCCTCTGCGAAATCGGCGACATCACCCCCGAAACCGCTTACCTCTATTGGAATATGGGCACCGGCATGCTGCTGGTGACTGAAGAAGCATCAGCGGCTGCGGTAGTGGCGTCGCTGCAAGCCAGCGGGTACGATGCCCAAGTAGCCGGCTACCTCACCGCCGAAAGCGGCGTGACGCTGCGCGTGGGCTCGGGGGAGTTGCGGTACGCGTAGACTTCGGATTAACTGAGAAACACAGAACGGTCATGCTGAGCGTAGCCGAAGCATCTCGCGTGGGGTAGCAAACCAATCGTAAGGATTAGTGGCTGCACGCGAGATGCTTCGGCTACGCTCAGCATGACCGTTTGGTGAGTTACTTAAACATTCCCAGAGAATGAAATATTATTGTAACGACAATTTCGATGACCTCCCTGAAAAGGCGTGGCAGTTATTGGTGGATAGAGTTATAGAGAGTGCAACCCATTTCGAGGTAAGCCGGACATTCTCAAAAGCTCCGTTTCCAGCAGCATTCACTGCTGCAGAAGTGCCTTTGCCTGAGAATATCAATAGGACGTATGCGGCTACAAACCGCTTCTTATTGACGCCAGAGGTGATTGCTGAGGTGAAAAGAAAAACTTACAAAGACTGGGATAACTACGATTCAGAAGACCCTGCTTTTTATCAGGAAGATGTGCTTCTTCTCGGGACAATAACCCATGAAGATTATGTGGTGATGCGGCTCGATGAAAAAGACAGGACTGAGCTAAATAGCCAAGGCTTCGACTTTTGGTGCGAATGGAACTTCAATTAATTTGACGTTGCTCACGCCCCACGCACCGGCCGCTTCTCCAGAATCAGCTTGGTGCGGTAGTCATTCAGCCCCATTTCCAGCCCGACCGGGAAGGTGTGGGGGTTGAGGAAGCGGCGGACGCTGGGGTCCAGGCTTTGCACTTCGCGCTGGGCGTGGGCGCGGCTTTCGGCCAGCGTGGGCAGGTCCAATACCCGTTTGCCCTGGCGGAATACGGGCTCCAGCAGTTCGCGAAACTTGGTTTCGGGCTTGATGGCTAAGCGGCGGGTGATGTCGGCTGGGTCGATGATGGTGAGCTGGTCGGGGAGGGGCTCGGCGGTGTTGTAGAGCATGTCGGCGCGGGGCTTGCCGTACTCGTTGAGGTAGCGGCGCACCTGCAGGATGCCGGGAATGCTGGTTTTGGCCACTTGCTCCGAGAGCTTGAGCGTGAAGTCCCAGCCCGAATCGTCGGCTTTGCGCAGGGCGGCCAGTTTGTAGACCCCGCCGAGGGCAGCCTGGTTATAAGCAGTGATTAGCTGGGTGCCCACGCCCCAGGTGTCGATGCGGGCGCCTTGCTGTTTGAGGCTGGTGATGAGGTTTTCCTCCAAATCGTTGCTGGCCACGATGTGCGTATCGGTGAAGCCGGCCTCGTCGAGCACGGCGCGGGCCTCGCGGCTTAGGTAGGCCAGGTCACCCGAATCGAGGCGGATGCCGGCCAGCTCGTGGCCGTTGGCGCGCATGGCGCGGGCCACTTTAATGGCCTGGCGCACGCCCTCGATGGTGTCGTAGGTATCAACCAGAAACACGGAATCATCGGGAAAGGCCTGCGCGTAGGCCGAAAATGCCTGCGTCTCGTCGGGAAACGCCTGCACCCAGCTGTGGGCGTGGGTGCCGCGCACCGGGATGCCGTAGCGCTGCCCGGCCAGCAGGTTGGACGTGGCATCGGCGCCGCCCAGGTAAGCCGCCCGGCTGGCTCCCAGGCCGCCATCGAACCCCTGCGCGCGGCGCAGGCCAAACTCCAGCACCCGGTCGTTGGGCCCGGTGGCTTCGCGGATGCGGGCGGCTTTGGTGGCCACAAGGGTCTGGAAGTTGATGAGCGTGAGCAAGGCCGTTTCCAGCAGTTGGGCTTGTAGCAGGGGGCCGCGCACCCGCAGCAGCGGCTCGTTGCCGAACACCACGGTGCCTTCTGCAATGGCGTCGATGTCGCAGCTGAACTTCAGGTTGCGCAGGTACTCCAGGAATTCGGGCGGAAATAGCGCGGCGCCCTTGCTGCCGGTGAGGCTGCCCAAATAGGTCAAGTCCTCGTCGGAAAAGCGCAGGTTTTCGACCCAATCGACGGCCAGCGCCAGGCCTGCCGCCACGGCGTAGCCGCCTGCGAACGGCGCTTTGCGGAAGTACAGGTGAAACACCGCCTCGCGGTCCTGCATGCCCTGCTGCCAATAGCCGTAGGCCATGGCGAGCTGATATAGGTCGGTGACGAGGGCGAGCGAGGGAGCGTAAAGCCCGGAGAGGGGAGCAGCGTTCATGAGCGTGGCAAAGGGGTAAGGGCCTGCTTACGGATAAAACAACATTTGGCTCAATTTGAAACCCGCAACGCAACGCCGGGTGCTGAGCGGGTGCCATTGGCCAGCGGTCGGGGTTTACCCGCTTACTTTGCCAGCCGTGCCACAAACCTCCGCCTTTTTTCGCTTTGCACACCGCGTGGGCCAGATGCATGCCCGGTACCGGGTGCTGCTGGGCCTTGCGCTGGGGGCTACGGCCTGGCTGCTGGCCCCGGCCGGCATCGACAGTGCCAGCCGCTGGGTGGCCGCTTGGGATGCCTGTGCGGCCACTACGCTGGTGCTCGTGGGCATGGCGGTGTTTACGGCCGATGCCGCCACCATCCGCAAGGTGGCCAACTACGAGGACCCGAGCCGGCCCCTGGCTTTCGCCTTTCTGGTGCTGGCCTCGCTGGCCAGCCTGCTGGCAGTGGTGGCCTTGTTGGGCACCATGAAATCGTTGCCGCCGGGCCTCGTGAGCCGGCACGTTTTCCTCAGCGCCGCGGCGGTGCTGCAGTCCTGGATGCTGGTGCATACCGTGTTCACGCTGCACTACGCCCACAACTACTACGACATGGACAAGGCCAAGGGCAGCGACCGGGGCGGCCTGGGCTTTCCCGGCGACGACCCCGAGCCCGATTACCTCGACTTCGCCTATTTTGCTTTCACCATCGGCATGGCTGCCCAAACCGCCGACGTCACCATCACCGGCAAGCGGCAGCGCCGCACGGCCTTGGTGCACGCCATCATTTCGTTTGGCTTCAACACCGCCATCGTGGCCCTGAGCATCAGCGCCCTGGGTGGCCTGCTGTCGCTCATTTAACACATTTAACAGTTATCAATTAACATTTAACAGCCGTTCTATCACCTCAATTAGGGCAGATAGAACGGCTGTTAAATGTTAATTGATAACTGACTAAGAAATCAGGCCCCGGCTCACGGCGAGCTTGATAAGGGCGGCGGTGTTCTTGGCCTGGGTTTTGGCGATGATGTTCTGGCGGTGGGTTTCGATGGTGCGCTTGCTGGTGAAGAGCTTGTCGGAAATCTCGCCGTTGGTGAGGCCTTCGGCAATGAGCTTGAGCACTTCCAGCTCGCGGGCCGTGAGGTCGGCGCCGTGGTGGTCGCCGGAGTCGTCGGTGAGGCCGGCGATATTGGGGGTAGTAGACTGCGCCACTGCTTTGTAGAGCATGCTCAGGCCGATTTCGGTGCACAGGAAGGGGTTGCCTTGGGCCACCGTGCGAATGGCGTAGGTGATTTCGCTGATGGCCGCATTCTTGAGCACGTAGCCTTGGGCGCCGGCTTCCAGCATGCGGGTCACGTAGTTTTCGTGGTCGAGCATGGTGAGCACCAGCACTTTTACGTCGGGGAAGCGGCGGCGCAGCTCGGGCACCGTGGCAAAACCGTCGAGGACGGGCATCTGCACGTCCATCAGGACGACGTCGACGGGAGTGTTTTCGAGGATGGACAGGACTTCGGCGCCGTTGCTGGCTTCGCCCACTACGTCAAGGTCGGCATCGGCAGAGAGCAGCGCCCGGATGCCGTCGCGCAAAATGGTGTGGTCATCGGCTAGCAAAATACGGGTCATAGCAAATAAGGAGTTAGGAGCATCGAGAACGAATGGCGGCCCGCAAAGTTGGGCTAATCCCGTTATACGGCAAAGCCCTATCCGTATTTATACGGGGATGCTTCTATTTGTCCCAGCTTTTGGAGGGATTTATACGGCTTTTACTGTGGAGCTCCCCGCTAAGATTGCCGGTGCCTTTAATTTTGGGGGTTCAACACCGATTTAATGGAAAGCAACCAGTAAATTAATTAGGTTTCTCACTGGTCTGCTCCCTGTTTTATGATTCGCCTACTACTCACCGACGGCCATCCTCCTGCGCGTGAGGCCTTGCGTATCGGGATAGCGCCGGCAGCCGAAATAAAGATAGTGGGCGAAGCAAGTACCGGCGACGAACTGCTGGCCGAGCTGGCCGCTGCTACGCCCGCCGTGGTGCTGCTCGACCTGAATCTGCCCGGCCCCGACGCCTTTGCGCTGCTGCCGGCGCTGCGGCGCCAGTACCCCCAGCTGCGCGTGCTGGCCCGGGGCGAGCTGACCAATGAGCACTACGTGACGCGCGCTTTTGACCTGGGCGCGCACGGGTACGTCCTGAAAAGCTCGCGGCCTGCGGAGCTGGTGCAGGGCGTAAAAACCGTGGCCGCGGGCCGGCCCTTCCTGTGCTCGTCCATCGGCCTGGCCCTCCTGACCCGGCTGTTTGTTCACAGCCCGGTGGTCAGCGATGCGGCCCGCGAGGCCCTGGGCCTGAGCAAGCGCGAAATGGAGGTTTTGGGCCTGGTGGCCGAGGGCATGACCAACGCCGAAATTGCCGACAAGCTCTTCACCAGCAAGCGGACCGTGGAAACGCACCGCCAGAACATCATCGCCAAAACCCAGGCCAAGAACACTGCCGCCCTCATCAAGCTCGCCGCCCGCCAGGGCCTGCTGCCGGAATAGAGAGTGACTGAGTGGGAGAGTGACTGAGTGAAGTCCTAACTATTCACTCAGTCACTCTCTATTCCGCAACAGCGTTACTGCTGCGCCGCAATGATAAATTCGGCCAGTTCGCGGAAGCAACCGTGGCCGCCGGGCGTCTGGCAATGAAAGTCGACGACGGCCCGGGCGAAGGACGTGGCATCACCGGGGCACGCCGACAGGCCCACCAGGCTCAGGATATCCAGGTCGTTGGTGTCGTCGCCGATGAAGGCAACTTCGTCGGCGGCCAAGCCGGTGCGGGCCAGAATGCTGTGCAGGCAGGCCGGCTTGTCCTTGATGCCCAGGTGGAGCTCTTCAATCTGAAGCTTGGCGGCCCGCGTGCGCACCGAAGGCGAGGTTTCGCCGGTGACGATGCCCGTGGCGATGCCGAACTCGCGCAGGCGCACCACGCCCATGCCGTCGCGGATGCTGAAGCGCTTCATTTCTTCGCCCCGCTCCGAGTAGTACACGCCGCCGTCGGTGAGCACCCCGTCGCAGTCGGTGAGCACCAGGCGAATGCGGCGGGCGCGGGCGGTGAGGTCGGCTAGTTTCATAATAACAGTAACGGCAAAACGAGGGAGCCGCCGAAACCGGCCGGCAAGGTGCAATTCGGCCGCAAGAACGGCACTGCAGCGCACATGTGGGTTTTGCGGCAATTGTGATTATCCCGGCAAGCGTATATTAGCATAGCGAAACTATTAGATTTGTATCTTATGAAGAATATTTTTACTATGGGGGCATTGGTTGCCTCGTTGCTACCTTTTACTTCCCAGGCGCAAACGCCGCACGATGCTGTGGTAGCCGCCGAAACGGCGTTTGCGGCGCAGGCCATGCAGGAAAGCACGCCGGCCGCCTTTCTGGCCAATAGCGCCCCGAAGGCATGGGTGACCGAAAGCGGCAAATTGGCCAATGCCCAGGACGTGTGGCGGGCCCGCCCGGCCCGGCCCGGCAGCCGCCTTACCTGGTACCCGGTGCTGGCCGATGCCGCCCAATCCGGTGACCTGGGCTACACCACCGGCCCCTGGACGGCCCTGCTGAACGACAAGCCGCAGGCCTCCGGGGAGTACGTAACTGTGTGGCGCAAGCAGCCCGATGGCAAGTGGAAATTTGTGGTGGACATGGGCGTAGAGCGCATTGGCACCGCCCCCGCCAAGGCGACCACCGTGCCCCAGCCGCGCCTGCTCGCAGCGGCGGCCACGCCCAGCACGGCCCCGTCCAACATCGTGCTCGAAGTGGACCGCAAGTTTGCCGCCGCCCAGCTGCTCAAGGCCGGCGCGGCCTACCAGCAACACCTCAGCACCGAGGCCCGGCTCTACCGCCCCGGCCTCTCGATGATGCAGGGCGCCGCCGCGGCGGCCAACATGAAAAACCTGGACGGCGGCTATCAGTTTGTGCCCGTGGATGGCTACCTGGCCGCTGCCGGCGACTTGGGCTACGTGGTGGGCACCCTGCAGCGCTCCAAAGGTGCCAAGCACCCCGAGGAAAACGGCAGCTACCTGCGCATCTGGCGGCGCGAAGCCGTGGCCGGCTGGCGCCTGGTGCTGGAGGTGTTCAACTTTGCACCCGGCCCAACTGCCGCGGGCGAGGCTCCCGCAGTGACTCCCGCCGCTGATGGCGCTGCGGGCGCTACCAGCAAGCGCCCGCAGTAGTTCGGGCGCTGATTGCGGCTTCGCCATTGGTTTTGAAACGGCCCCGGCTACTGCTAGCCGGGGCTTTTTTGGCCCAATAAAATTGAGCTAACTTGATGGGGCTTGGCGGGTAGTTCAGCAGAGTTGCCCCCACGTGTAAGGGGGTGATGCGGGGGCCGTCTGCCGCTTTACCTATTGGTTTTGCCAACTTCTTCGCCCACCCTATGAAAAACGCTGTTCTGCTGACGTTGCCGCTCCTTGGTGCCATGGCCGTGCTGGCCCTGGCCCAGCCTGCCGTAAATCCCGGTGGTCCCGCGGCTCGGGTGCCGGTGGTAGTGGAGCTGTTCACCTCGGAAGGGTGTTCGAGCTGTCCGGCTGCTGATGCGGCCCTGCGGCAGCTGGAAACAGCTCAATCCGTGCCCGGCGTGGAAGTTATTGCCCTTGGCGAACACGTCGACTACTGGAATCGCCTGGGCTGGAAAGACGGCTTTTCCTCCGCCGCTTTTACCGCGCGCCAGCGGCAGTATGCAGCGGGCTTTGGCTCGGGCGCCTACACGCCGCAAGCGGTGGTGAATGGCCGCTACGAATTTGTGGGCAGCCACGCCGCCGAGCTGGCCCAAACCGTGGCCAAAGCCGCCACGGCCCCGCGGGCCACGGTTGCGCTTACCACCGCGGGCAGCACCGCCCGCGTCCACGTAGCCAGTGTGCCAGCCGGCACTGCGGCGGCCGAGGTGCTGCTCGTCGTTACCGAAAGTGGGCTGGCTTCGCAGGTGGGCGGGGGCGAGAATTCGGGCCGCCTGCTGCGCCACGCCCCCGTGGTGCGCCAGCTCATTTCGTTGGGCAAAATGGGGTCGGCGGGCACCTTCACCGGCACTACCGAGCTGAAGCTGAACGCTGGCTGGAAGCGGCCCAACCTGCGGGCCGTGGCCCTGGTGCAGGAAACAGCCTCGCACCGGATTGTGGGAGCGGCCACCGCGGCGCTGTAATCCGTGAAAACAAGCGGCGCTTTAGTTGTTACACTTGCCTGCTGCCGACGTAATCTTGCGGGGCGACCTTTTCTGGCTTAGCTCCCGTCCCGCATGACTCCCACCACCCCAGTGCCGGCGCAGTGGCCCGACCGCTACGGCGATGAGCTGTACCGCTTTGCCCTGAGCCGCGTTTCCGATGCGGATGCGGCCGAGGAGCTGGTGCAAGACACGTTTCTGAGTGCCCTCGGCGGTTTGGCCACGTTCAGGGCCGAGGCGTCGGAGCGCACGTGGCTGTTCGTTATTCTGCGCCGCAAAATCATCGACTACTACCGCCGGCAGGCGCGGACCAACCACGTCGGCCTCGACGAGCTAGGCGAGGCCGGCCCCACCGAGGCCGGTTTCTTTAACCCCGAAAACGGCCATTGGAACGCGCAGCAAGCCCCCGTGAGCTGGCTCAATGCCGATGCTGCCCTGGAGCAGCAAGAGCTTCACGACATCCTGCAACGGTGCCAGCAGCGGCTGCCCACGCAGCAACGTGCGGTATTTGCCCTGCGGTTCGTGGAGGAATTATCGGCCGAGGAAATTTGTCAGGAATTGGGCTTAACCGCTGCCAACTATTGGGTTATCGTGCACCGGGCCAAGCTGCAGTTGCGCCGCTGCCTGGAAAAGCACGGCTTAAGCAAAAATTAATTATCTGCTATGCTTCGTCTTATTACCTGCCAAACCGCAACGATGCTCCTCGACCAGCAGGCCGACCAGCCCGTGCCCAGAGGAGCCCGCACCAGCCTATGGCTGCACCTGCGCTACTGCCCCTATTGCAACCGGTACGCCAAGCAAACGGTGAAAATAGCGGAGTGGGCCAGGGCTGCGGTCGCCGCCCGCGCCAGTGCCGGCCCGGCCTTGCCCGAGGCCGCAAAAGAGCGGATGCGGGAGCTGTTGGCCGCAGCAGGGTAGGAAATTGAGCTGTCATTGCGGGCGTAGCGAAGCAATCCGTCCTCTGAAAGCGACCAGCCCTGAGAAGTGATAAGCTGTTGTTTTAGCTAAAACGGAAAAAGCCCCGACTCTGCAGTAGAGCTGGGGCTTTTCACAGTAGAAGGGTAGTCGCTGAGACCAGGACGGATTGCCGCGGCCTCTGGCCTCGCAATGATGGACGGTTACGCGCCGGTAGGAGCGAGGCGGACCACCAGGCCATCGGTTTGCGGGGTGAGGCGAATCTGGCAGCTGAGCCGGCTTCCAGGGTGTATTACGGGCAGGGTTTCGAGCATGTCCAGTTCGTCATCGTTCGGCTCAAACAGGGCGGGGCCGGCCAGCACTTCCACGTGGCAGGTGGCGCACAGGGCCATGCCGCCGCAGGTAGCCATGATGTCGTAGCCGCTGGCTTTCAGCACTTCCATTAAGCTCAGGCCCATGTCGGTGGGGGCTATAATTTCGCGGCGCTGGCCAGGCGCTTCTTCGACGTAAATGCGGATATCTTCTTCCATGAGTTGAGTTGAAAGGACAAAGAAAGAGGAATGAAGAATAAGCGACGAGCTAATTCTTCATTCCTCCCTTTTAATTCCCGGATTTTACAGCGTGGGTACTCCGTTAACGGTGGTGTACTTCAGGGTATACTTTTTGTCGGGGTAGATGTATTTGAACGCGCCTTGGCACATGAGCGCGGCCTCGTGGAAGCCGCAGAGAATGAGCTTGAGCTTGCCAGGGTAGGTGTTGATGTCGCCGATGGCAAACACGCCGGGCAGCGAAGTGCTGTAGTCCAGGGTGTCGACCACAATGGCGTCGTCGGTCAGCTCCAGGCCCCACTCGCCGATGGGGCCAAGCTTGGGCGTGAGGCCAAACAGCGGGATGAAGTGGTCGAGCGGTACGGTCTCGGCGGTGCCGTCGTTGCCGGTGATGGTCACTTGGGCCAGCTTACCGTTGCCGTGCAGGTGCGTCACGTTGGAGCTGAGCACGAGCTTGATTTTGCCGGCTTCGGCCAGGGTTTTTACTTTCTCGGCCGAGTCGGCGGCGCCGCGGAAGGTGGTGCCGCGGTGCACCAGCGTTACATCAGCGGCCACGTTGGCGAGGAAGTTGGTCCAGTCCAGGGCGGAGTCGCCGCCGCCGGCGATGACAATTTTCTGGTCGCGGAAGTGCTCGGGGTCGCGCACCATGTAGTGCACGCCTTTGCCGCCCTCAAACTGCTCGAGGTTTTCGACGGCGGGCTTGCGCGGTTCAAACGAGCCTAGGCCGCCGGCAATGGCCACGGCCTTGCACTGAATCTCGGTGCCGTCGGTGGTGTAGAGCTGAAAGGAGCCGTCGTCGAGCTTGGCAAACCGCTCCACCCGCTCGCCCAGCGTGAAGGTGGGGTGGAAGGGCTCAATCTGCTTAATCAGGTTGGTGACGAGGTCACCGGCCAGGATTTCGGGGAAACCCGGGATGTCGTAAATCGGTTTCTTGGGGTAAATCTCGGAGAGCTGGCCGCCGGGCTGGGGCAGGGCATCCACCACGTGGCAGCGGAGCTTGAGCAAACCGGCTTCAAATACGGCAAACAGACCGACCGGGCCGGCCCCGACAATACAGATATCCGTGGAAATGACGTTGGGCATAATAGCAATAAGTGCCTGAATAGGCGCCTGGTGAAAAGCGGCCGCAAAGGTACGGCCCGCAGCCGGGGCCGCCAACGGCAGCCCGTTTTATAACAACGGGACCGCCCAAAACGTTGGCTGAGGCCGGCCGGTTACTCCCAAAATTCTATCGGCCGGGCGTGTGCGGCGCCAGCTCCAGCGTGAGTTCGTCGAGGAACTGCTCGGCTTCCCAGAGGTTCAAAAACTGCCGCACGGGCATGGCCTGGCTGGTGGTTATTTCGTCGGTGCAGCGGCGGGTGGGCAGGCCGGGTACGTGCACTTCGGCCACCATGCTCACGCCGCGCTGCACAATGAGCTGCTCCACGGCCTGAAACTCGGCCAGCAGGTCTTGGTTGACCTGGTTCACGACCTGCATATCGCTGAGAATGCTGAAGCCCGGGCTTACTTGCGCCAGCGCGGCAGCCCAGTCGCTGCGGTAGTTGGGCAGGCTCTGAGCCTGCTGCATTTGGTCGAAATTCTGGTAGAAGAGCCGGTTTTTTTCTTGTTCTACGGTAAGCTGGTATTCAGAGCGAAAGGCAATTTGATTCATAGTGGCAATAGGAGGGTAGAGCAGTGCGAAGGTGGAAAGTTACATATAGATGAGCTTGCCCCCACTAATATCTGCGCGCTGGCCCTCAAAACGAAATGGCCAGGCTCGAGGTGAGGTTGCCGTAGCTGTCGGCCGTGGGGTCGTCGGCGCGCTGAAACACCGGCGCGCGGCCGCGCAGGTAGCGGCCCTCCAGCCGCAGCAGCACGTTGGGCGCGGGGGCATAGTCGAGGTTGAGCGAGCCGCCGCCCGCCCGGAAGTCGGGGCTCCCGGGGTTCGGCGTAATGCCGCGGATGACGACGCCCCGCTCGGCGTAATAATATTCGGCACGGGCCGTGGCGGCCCAGCGGTCGGCCAGCTTGTAGCGCACAAAGGCCGCGCCGGTGTGCCACGTGTCGTGCTTGCCGTACACGGCGGTTGCCTGCTTGCCCACGTCGAAAACGCCGGCCACGCTCAGCCGGTCAGTTGCAGCATAGGTCAGGTAGAAGTCGTGGAAATAGCGGCGGTACTGGGCCGTGCCCGTGGGCCCCTCTATGCCAACAAACGTGCTGCTGTTGAGGAGTAGCTTGGCGCTGGGCTTCCACTGAATCTGGGTGCCCAGGGCCTTGTTTTCGTTGCTTTCGCGGATAATCTGCCAGCCGTTGAGCACCAGCGCCGTGAGGGTCAGCTTGGGGTCCGGCTCGTAGGTGAAGCGGGCGCCGGCCTCGTAGTAGGGCGAGTTGTCGGCCATAAGGGAGCGGGTGAGCGTCCAGTTTTCTTTGCTGATGGCCGATTCAAACCCGATGTGCGAGGTGAAAATGCCTGCGTCGAGCCACGCTTTTTTGAAGGGCCGGAAGCCGGCGTACGCCTCGTAGAGGTGGCGCATGGTCAGGTCTTCGCTGCCGTAGTTGGCATCCACATAGGAGCCGGCGTGCAGGCCGATGGCGCCGCGCACCCGGTCGTTGTTGTAGCGTACGCCCACCACGGCTTGGTTCACGCTGAACTCGTTTTGGCGGTTGTGGGAGTATAGGAAGTCAGGCCGGAAATTGGACCCGTCGTTCCCGAAGTCGTAGCCGTAGTACGCATCCACGGCGCCGTAATAGCTCAGCGGATTGGGTGCTGCCGCCGCGGGCGTCTGGGCGGGCGTGGTGCGGGCCGTGTCGGGCGCGGGGGAGGTTTGGCCCTGGGCCGCTGCTGCCAGTGCCAGTAGAAAGGGGAGTAGAAGGTGTTTCATGGGGCGACAAAGGTGGCAGGTTTTACGTGCTACTTATCCGCCGGCATCCCGCCACACATTACAAGCAAAAATATGCGGCTGGGGGAGCCGGCTTTGTACTAGAAGCCGCGGCGGCGCGTTTAGCGTTTAGGTTTTCGGCCGCGGGGCATTTCGCTGCGTAATGCCTATACTTCGCCCCAAAACCTTGCCTAGCGCCTGACCTATGCCGATATCCGTTTCCGTGGGGCTGCCCGCTTCACGTTTTTTTCGTTGTTTCCGGCTCGCCGGAGTGCTTTTTGGGACGATTTCACTGCTGAGCAGCTGCGGCTCCGAGCCCACCGAAACCAAATCGGCTAGTTCCACCAAAGGAACCAAACCCGCGGCCACGGCCCCCGCCGCCCCCGAAGCGGCCCCGTTGCGGGTCAGCGTTTTTCTAGAGTATTCGGGCGGCATGAAGGGCTTCGTGCCCCGCGGCGGCGCCGATAAGCCGCCCACGGAATTCCAGCAGCGCATCGGCGCGCTCATCACCGAAACCCAGGTGAGCGGCGCCATCGCCGACCGCAAGTACTACCTCTGCGAAAACGCCGCGCCCAAAGCCGTGCCGTTTCAGCAGTTGCGCGACGTGGTGCAGGGCGAGGTCAATCAGGCCGCCCTCGGCACCGAACTGCCGCAGATGCTCGAAGGCATTCTCAACATGCCGCAGGCCACCCAGCAGGTGAGCGTGGTAATTTCCGACTTCATCTACGGCCCGGCCCGCAAATCCGACTTTTCGCAGCTGCCCAACCTGATTCGCACGTCCATCGCGCCGGTGAGCCAGAAGCAGCTGGCCGTAGCCGTGTTCGGTGAGGCTTCCCACTTCTACGGCAGCTACTTCCCGGCCGTGAAGACGCCCGTGCAGAAGCGCACCCTCAACGGCGAGAAGGTGCCCTACTACGTGTGGGTGATTGGGCCGCCCGCGTTGGTGGCCCGCTACACGGCCGAGGTATTTAAGAACCCGCCCGCCCAGCAGGCCTTCTTTGGGCTGAAAACCGACACCCCGGCCTTCGCGCCGCTCCTCACCAAGCTTACCGACCCCAAATTAAAACCGAGCGGCGGCACGGTCTACGCCGAAAACAACGGCTTGACCCTGAACCCATCCGACGACCCCGTGGACTTTTCGCTGGCGCTGAATTTGAACGAATTGCCGGCCGCGTGGCAAAAACCGGAGTTTTTGGCCCAACATGTGCGGGTACGCCTGCCCAACGGCCAGGCTTCTTTGCTGCCCAACTCGGTGCGCCTGCTCACCGACGACGAGCAGAGCGGCCAGCCGGTGCTGGCGCCCTTCACCCACGTGTTGCGCCTGCGGGTGAGCAAACTGGCGGCGCCCACCGCCACGCTCAGCCTCACGCTGCCCGCCCCGGAAACGCCGGAATGGGTGACTGCCTGGTCGACCACCAACGACAACGCCCCGGCGCCGCGCACCTTCGGCCTCGACCAAATCCTGGCCGGCGTGCGCCAATCGTATCCAACCCCGCTACCGGCCGTATTCACGGTTCAGCTTCCGCTCAAGAAAGATTAGTTATCCGTTGCTCGTTGTCAGTTATTAGTACGTTCTGACAACGGAAAACCAGCAACTGACAATTGACAACGAACAACTGCCAACCCAACCATTTCATGCAAACTTTCTTCACCAGCCTGTACTCGTCCCTGATTTCCATCTTTCAAAGCCAGCGGCCGGCCGACTATGGCTTGTATAAAACCGATTTGTTTTCGCTCGTGGGCTGGAGCACTTTGGGCGTGGCTTTGTTGTTGGTAGTAGCGTTTTATTATCTGTTTAATTCGGCCCTGCGCACGGGTATGTTTCGCACCACGCACTGGGTGCTCACCCTGGCCCTGGCGGCTGGCCTGGGCACCCTGCTGGCCAACACGCTCAGCAAAAGCCACGGCGCCGAAAGCAGCAGCTACCTGGGCTACTTTATGGTGGTAAACATGGTGGTGGCCTCGCTGTGGTTTCTGCTGTTTTCGGTGCTGCTCAAGCGCTGGAGCACCTACGCCCGCACTACCCCGTTTGTGGGGCCGTTTTAAGGCAGAACCTTACCCCCGGCCCCTCTCCAAAAGAGAGGGGAGCCTGGTGGGTTTCAGGTAGGGATTTTGAAATTATCTACAGAAATAACCGCGCCACTGTGGCTCCCCTCTCTTTTGGAGAGGGGCCGGGGGTGAGGTTCTCACGTCAGAAAAAGCTATGTCCAAACTATTCATCTTTGCCGTGGGCGGCACCGGGGCCCGCGTGCTGCGCTCCCTCACCATGCTGCTGGCCGCCGGGGTGCGCATCCCCAATTGCGACCAAGTGGTACCCGTCCTCATCGACCCCGACACCCAAAACGGCGACGTGACCCGCACCGTGGCCCTGCTCAAGCGCTACGCCCGCATCCACGAAGCGCTGTACGGCGATGGCCAGAAAGAGAAAACCGGCTTCTTTAGCCAGCCCATGAACACGCTGGCCCACCTGAACACCGGCGGCTCGGAAGAACTGCGCGACTCGTTCGTGTACGACTTTGGCGGCATCAGCCAGCCCTTCCGCGACTACTTGAAGTACAACGACCTCTCGGTCGAAAGCCAGGGCTTGGTGGATTTGCTGTTCACGCAGGACAGCCTCGCTGCGAACCTCGATGTGGGCTTCCGCGGCTCGCCCAACGTAGGCTCGGTGGTGCTCAACGCGGTGGTGCAGTCCAAGGAAATGCGCTACCTCGCCCAGAGCCTGCAAGAGGGCGACCGGGCCTTCTTCATCAGCTCAATTTTTGGCGGAACTGGCGCAGCCGGCTTCCCGCTGCTGGTGAAGAACCTGCGCGATTCAAACTCCGCGCTGGCCCACCCCGAAGTGCGCCGCCGCATGAAAGCCGGCGCTCTGGTGATGCTGCCGTACTTCAAGCTGCAGGAGCCTTCGCAGGATGAAAAGGCCGCCGGTCAGGATTTCATCGACTCGAATACCTTCATTACGAAGACCAAAACGGCCCTCTCGTACTACGCCGACAACCTGCAGGGCCTCGAGGCCATGTACTACCTTGGCGACCAGCCCGGCCAACCGCTGGCCAACCACCCCGGCCGCGCCGAGCAGCGCAACCAAGCCCACTTGCTGGAAATGCTTGGCGCCCTGTCGGTGGTGCACTTCATGGAGGTGCCCGACAACCAGCTCGACAGCGGCCAGCCGCTCTACCACGAGTACGGCCTGAAGTCGGACGCACCCGAGGTAGACTTCGGCCAGCTGCCCGCCGACATGCGCCAGGAGGTGGCCCGCCCGCTCATTCAGCTCCACTACTTCGCCCGCTACTTTCTCAAGCACACCCCCGAGGATGCGAAGGCGCCCTACTACGAGGCCGGCGACCTCTCAGCTCAACTGCGCAACAACCGCGCCCTGCGCGAGCTGAACGACTTCTTTGGCGAATACAACGAATGGATTCGGGAGCTGGGCGTAAACCAGCGCCGCTACACGGCCATCCGCCCCGAGGAAATGGACTTCAATAAAATGGTGGCCGACAAAACCGTCGAGACCGGCATTTTCAGCAAAGGCATCACTCCGGGCTACTTCCGCGACGAGCTGACCAAGGCCGTGGGCAAAGACACGTTGAAGAACCCCACCGAAAACGAGGCCCTGCGCTGGGTAGTGAAGGCGTTTGAAGAGGCCACGGGCGAGATTCTGGATAAGAAGCTCCAGTATTCGTAGCGCCGGAAACAACTTAAATTCAAAATAATAATGACGTCATGCTGAGCGCAGTCGAAGCATCTCGCGTGTGGTAGTAATCAAGCTAGCTCAACGAAGCACGCGAGATGCTTCGACTGCGCTCAGCATGACGTTCTAGTTCGTTTGTAAAAACCAAAAATGGCTAAAATCCTGCGTTTGCACGATACCGGTTCCAGCACCCACGAGGGTTGGGGCCCGACTGGTAAAATTGGCCCCCACGAAGTGGAGCGCCTGCTCGACCCGCAAGGCGGCCGCGCCGCCAAGGTGGCGGTATCCATTCCGTCGCCCTTTGCCCGGATGCACCTGGTCGAAACCGCGTTGCGCTTTGTGGGGCAGGGTGGGGGCCACCAGGACTCGGTGTACCACCAGCTGGTGAGCCATTTCTGGGACGTGTGGGAAATGGTGTTCAACTACCACCAACGCAAGCTGGCCAGCCAGCGCCTCCAAATTCGGGCTTGGCGCAAGGACGAGGAACTGGCCAAGCTGCGGGCCAACCCCGCCACCCGGCCGCTGGCCGACGTGCTGAGCCTGTACCTCGACGGCCGCTTTGCCAAGCTCACCGAGATGCACCTCATCTACTTCCCGGGAGCCAATGGCGTGCCGCAGCTCATTGGCGGCACCTCGCCGCTCACGCTGTTTTTCCCGGCGCCCAACGTGCGGCCCCTGCCGGTGCAGCGGCCCCAGGGCGGCGGCTATTATTTCGATAACCAGTACGTGTCGCTGGCCAACCGCGAGGCCGCGTTCCGCGACTTCGTATACCAGCAATTCGTGGGCGACCCAGCCCTGATGGCCCTGGCGCCGCTGGTGCGCGACACCCTGGACCGTGGCATCCTGCAGAAGTGGGCCATGGAAGGTAGCGCCAACCTGAGCAACTTCCCGGTGCTTACCGACGCTTCCAACAACCAGATTGACGTTTCCGGCGTGCTGCTGCGCGTGCGCCCCGACGAGGGCACCGTGCGCAACTCCGACCTGTTTATCCGGCCCACCCGGGCTGGCGTGGCGGGCCCGTTGCCCATTGTGCTGCGTCCCGGCCTCAAAGCCATAGGCAAGCGCTACTTCAACGAGACGATGTTTGCCGACAGCGGCGCCATTATCCCCGCGGCCGACCCTCGCCCGCTGAAGGAGCGCACGCTGCCTGGCCCGGAGCTGCCGTACCCGTACCTCACGGTGAACGACCTGCTGGAAGAAACGCTGCTCACCGTGCCCTACGAGGTGGACGAGGCGCGCTTCTACTGCGGCTACCTGAAGATTGCGCCGGGCTTCAAGCCCAGCACCTGGCCGCTGCTGCCCATCAAGCCGGCTTACTTCGACTACTTCACCGCCCACGACCTGGCCGAGCACCTGAGCATGGAGCTCGACCCGGCCTGCGTACGGGTGAAGCTGCGCGTGCCCGTGAGCGGCGGCGATTTTGTGGATTTTGAGCGGGCTTACTACCCCAACCCGCAGGGCGACAACCTGGGCCGCCTGCTGGTGACCAACGTGGCGCTGTCGGTGTTCCCCTTCGTAAAGGTGATTGACGCGCCGCAGTACAACGACTTCTACAAAGTCATGCTGGTGGATGCCAACAACATCGACCCGAGCATGGTGACCAAGAAAGTTGACCTGAAATTCTGGGTCGACGGCCGCCCGCTGGGCGAAACCGGCACCGGCCAGAGCGCCACGCGCTACGAGCGCACCCCCAAAACCGGCCAGGACGAAGGCAGCACCTACTACGAGGTGCGCGGCACCCATTTCGACTACCTCGAAGTGCTGAACCCGGCCCCTGCCGCTGGTTCAGCCCTGGTTATTCCGCGCTGGCCCGAGATTCGGCAGGGCACCAAGGAGTATCGCTTTGCCATCGACTTTGGCACCACGAACACCCACGTGGCCATGCAGGACAACCCCGGCCAGGAGCCCAAGCCCTTCAGCTTTGGCCTGACCGATACGCCGGTGGCGCTGCTGAAAAAGTCGACCGGTGAGCCCGACCGCACTGCTTACGAGCGCCTGTACCGCGGCATCGACGACGACCCGGCCAACTTCGTGCAAATCAAGCGCTGGCAGCAGTACCAGGAGCGCGAGTTCGTGCCGCCCATCATCGGGCAGGACAGCTCCCCGTACGCCTTCCCGGCCCGCACGGCTACCTACGAGGCCCCGAACTACGCTACCCAGGAGCTGAGCGTGTTGGGCAACATCAACGTGGCTTTCGGCATCATCACCGAAGAACAGCGCCGGCCCAACTACCACACCAACCTGAAGTGGGACAATAGCCTGAACCAGGCCAGCACCAACCGCGTACGGGCTTTCTTCCAGGAAATCCTGCTGCTATGCCGCGCCAAAGTGGCCCTGAACGGCGGCAACCTGGCGGCCACGCAAATCACCTGGTTTGCTCCGCTGAGCTTCTCGACCTACCAGCGCAACCTGTACCAGCGCGAGTGGGACACGCTGTTCCACCAGGTGTTTCACACCAGCCACTCCATGCCGTGCATGGTGGAAAGCACGGCGCCGTACTACTACCTCACCCGGCGCAACATTGTGACACTGGGCCCGGGCGAAAACGCGGCCTTCATCGACATCGGCGGCGGCACCACCGACGTGCTGCTGTACGCCGACCGCAAGCCGGTGCTGAGCACCTCGTTTCGCTTTGCCGGCAACGACCTGTGGGGCGACGGCGGCGCCGAAGTGCGCGGCTCGAAAGACAACGGCCTCGTGCGTTTCGGCGTGGCCGGCGTGCAGAGCGCGGTGCTGTCGCCGGCCGCTCGGCGGGCCCGCGAATACGTGCTGGTAGCCGAAGGAACCGACAATTTCGGCTCTGAGGACGTGGCCAGCTTCCTGTTCAACTACGACCAGCTGCTGGGCTTTAGCGAGCGGCTGCTGCGGGCCGAGCACCTGCGCGTGCTGTTCTACCTGCACTTCGGCACCCTGATTTACCACGTGGCGCAGGTGACGGTGGCCAACGGCCAGCAGCTGCCGCGCTACCTCTGCTTCACGGGCCGCGGCAGCCTCTACGTGCGCCTGCTGGCTGCCGGTGCCAACCTGCAGCCGGTGGAGAAGCTGGCGCGCCTCATCATGGAGAAAGCCACCGGCCAATCGGTGCCGACGGACTTCCGCATCAAGCTGGCCGACGACCCCAAGCAAACCACGGCCAACGGCGGCGTGATGGCCACCGGCCAGATGCCGCAGGACCCGCCGCTGGTGCGCCCCGTGGGCACCGGCGACGAGCTAGACAAAGGCGAGCACCACCTGGAAGCCACCGGCGTGACCGACGAAATCAAGCAAGCCGTGCTGGCCAATGCCCGCGCCTGCCTGAAGTTGCTGCTCGAAGACCCGGAGCTGAAGCGCCTGCAAACCGACCTGGGCGTGAAAAACGACCCCGGCCTGGTGATGGCCACCCTGGACCGCCACCTCGGCGACTCGTTCAATCTGTACCGGCAGCAGTACGCCGACGTGCTGCGCGACGGCGATACCGTTCCCGAAACGCTGTTCTTCCTGCCGTTCAAAAACGCCCTGTATGAGCTATCCAAGGTGCTTTATGACGCGCAGCCGCTTAACTAGCCGGATTGGGCTGGGCGCCTTGCTGCTCTTGCTGGCCCTTGGGGGTGAGCAGGCGGCCCGTGCCCAGTCCACTGCCGATTCGCTGCGGGAAGGCCCCGTAGCCTCGGTGCCGCAGCCAGATTCGACCGCGGCCGCCACTACTAGCGCTCCGGCCGTTGCGCCGTCTTCCAACTGGCCGTGGATATTGGGCGTGCTGGGCGGCATTGCGCTAGGCGTGCTTGGGGCGCGTATGTGGGCGCGCTCGTCCCGGCCGGCGGCCGATAGCCGCGAAGACCGCACCACAATGGCGCCGTCCGAACCCGAGCCCGTACGAAAGAAACCCGCTGAAAACGTGCCCCGCACGCCCGTGGTGCAGTCATTGCGCCAGGTGCAAGGAAGCCCGCCCACCTCGCCACCCGCGCCCAAGCCGGCGCCCAAGGCCGCCGGAACCGGGGCGAAATCAAAAAACAAACCCAAGCCCAACCAGCCTTCCGGCCGCGCGTCGTCCTGGCCCGCTGTTCCTCCCCGTCCTGCCATGAATCAAACTCCGCCACCCACGCCTCCCACGGATGGCGACTCGCAGCCCCTGGAAACCGGCCAAACCATTGAGTGGACCACGCCGCCTTACATTCAGGAGCTAATCGAAACCACGGGCAATGAGGCGCCTGAGGCCCCGGCCGCTCCCGCCCAAGCCGCGGCGCCCACGCCGGCTGCTTCGAATGGCCCCGTGCACTATTACGCCCCGGCCCCCGACGTGCCCAGCATTGAGCACCGCAAGCTCAGCCCCAATCCGCTGCCGCAGATGCCACTGCTCATCACCCTCACGCACGCGGAGGCTACTATAGCCCAATTTTCATTCAGCCCGCAGGCCGACCAGTCGCGCATCATCGGCAACGGCGTGCGGGAGCTGAAAGAATTTTTTGCGTTTGAACTGCCGCCAACCGAGCAATTTACCACCATTAAGAACCTGGCGGACGGAAAGCTGGAACGCCGCGACGATGCCTGGCACGTGGTGCAAAAAGCTGGGATTGCATTGAGTTGAGGGAGAAAAGATGTAGAGACGCGACCCTTCGCGTCTTGCCGTTTAATGATTATGGTCGCGCCCTTGGGCTATCATCGTTCAACTAGTACCGTTCAACGCTGAGACGCGAAGGGTCGCGTCTCTACACCCAAAGGCGCCGCAGTAACTTCGGCAATTATTTGACGAAGCGGTTATGCTCTTAATTGAAATTGTATTGGTGCTGGCGCTGGTCGCCTGGCAGGCCTTCGTGTTCTGGCGCAACCGCCAGCTCACCGAGCGGGTGCAGGCCATGTACCCCGTGGCGGGCGCGGTAGCCGTACAGCCCATTCCCTTCACGGCCGCTCAGCCGGAGAAGAATTTCGCGGTGCAATACGATGCCCTCATCACCCGCGATGCCTCGCCCGAGTTTGGCCAAATCATCACCGACACCAACGAATACCTGCTGAATAACCGCGGCGCCGCGGCCGATTTCGGCATTCTAAAAGACATCTCCGAGCGCCACGCCGAGGCGCTGGACGAGGAGATTCAGGCCCAGATTGCCACGCCGCTGTACCTGGGCCTGCTGGGCACCTTCACAGGGGCCATCCTGGGCTTGGTGGCGCTGGTGGGCAATCCCTTTTCGGAGGTATCGGATAACCCGCACACGGACACGTCGTTCAGCAACGGCGACGTGCAGCACTTCCTGGGGGGCGTGCTTATCGCCATGATTGGTAGCCTATTTGGCCTGGCGTTCACGCTGGCCGGCAACCAGCTGCTGAAGCAGGCGCGGGCCGTGCGCGACCGCCACAAGAACGCCTACTACACCTTCTTGCAGAAGGCGTTGCTGCCCAAGCTCAACTCGGACATGCAAGCCGGCATGAGCAATCTGAAATCGGTGCTGGATACGTTCAATACCGAATTCTTCAGCCAGATTCAGAACGACTTCTTTAGCAAAATCCACGAGTTTACGCCGCTCATCGCCAGCATCACGGACAACGTGAGCGTGCAGAAGCGTTTCCTGGAGCAGCTGGAGAAAATTGGCTATTCGGAGCTGGCCAACGCCACCATCAAGGTGTTTGATAGGGTGGATGAGAGTGCCCAGACCTTCGAGAAATTCCTGGGCTACCAGCAGGCGCTGAACACCACCGTGACGCACAGCAACGAAGCCGCCCAGACCATTGGCGCGCTGCTCAACCGCCTCATGGCCCTGGAGCAAGGCCTAGCCAGCGTGCCGCAGTACCTGCAGCAGCACGACGATGCCCTGCGCCAGCAAGTGGCCTTCTTCAGCCAGCACGGCAAGCTGCTGGCCGATATTGGGTCCCAAATCCGCCAGGGCGTGAGCGAAGGCGTGCACCGCATGGACCAGGAGCTCGACGGCCGCCTGCAAGAGCTGCAGCAGGAAGCCACCGAAGCCCACGAGCAGTGGCAGCGCCACTTCCGCGAGCTGAACAACAACAACATCTACCAGAAAATCACCGAGTACCTCAACCCCTTCACGCAGCTCCCGGCCCAGCAGCAGCAGCTCAACGCCCTGCAGGAGCGCCAGGCCGCCCTCGCCGCCCAAGCCATGCAGCGCATGGAAGCCCGACTGCTGGCCGACGCGCAGCTGCAGCAGCAACTCCTGCAGCAGGTAGAACGCACCAACAAAGTGCTCGAGGAACTCACCAAGCCCAACTGGTTCCAGCGCACGGTGCTAGGCAAGAAGTAAGGCAGACAATTCAGAAGAACTTCATGCTGAGCGCAGCCGAAGCATCTCGCATGGGATAGTAATCCAATCGCTGGGATTAGTGGTTGCACGCGAGATGCTTCGGCTGCGCTCAGCATGACGGTTTTATTACATTGAATAATTTACATACTCCCACCCCATGAAAGAGAGCAAGGACTTCTTCTGGCCCAGCTACGTGGACCTCATGACGGCCTTGTTCCTGACCATGCTCGTTATGTTCGTGCTCAGTTACAAGCTTTTCAAAGACAAGGCGCGCGATAACGACAAGCTCATCTACGACCTGAAAGTGCAGGTGCAGGAAAAGCGCAAGCTAGACGAAATAAAAGCGGCTCTCAAGCGCCTGGAAAGCAATTATTTCGAATACAACCCCACCTATAAGCGCTACGAGCTGAAATTCCCGGTCACGTTTGCTCCCAAAAGCGACGTGCTGCCCTACGAAGCCCAGGCGCCCCTGGTGAAAGCCGGCCGCTTTCTGCTCAACCAGATGCAGTCCATCAAAAACGACGAAAACGTGCAGTACCTCATCGTGGTAGAGGGTCGTGCTGCCAAAGACCTCCGCTACCCTGCCAACGACCTGCACAACCTCGACGGCCCAGCCGTGCGCCAGCTCAGCTACAGCCGCGCCTTGGCCGTAATCCGGCTCTGGGAACAGGCCGGGCTGCGCTTCCCCAATAACCTGGAAGTAGTGGCCGCTGGCAGTGGCTTCCGCGGCGCCGGCCGTTACACCGGCAGCCAGGAGGCGCTGAATAAACGGTTTATCATTCAGATTCAGCCCAAGATTGGCTCAATTGGGAAGTAGGAACAGTGAGTAATACAGAGCGTCATGCTTCGTGGAGCCTAACCCCCGGCCCCTCTCCAAATGAGAGGGGAGCCGGACATTAAACAACAAATGCCCCGGCTCAAGTTAGCTGGGGCTTTTCTGTTTTCAGGAATTGAGCTAAAACCTTATGTTGTAGCTCCCCTCTCTTTTGGAGAGGGGCCGGGGGTGAGGTTCCACGAAGCGGTAAAGATGCTTCGCTGCGCTCTGCATGACGGTCAGGTTTACTCGTTCTACCCCTGCAAAATCAGCTCAATCGCCGCCAGTTCCTCCGGGCTGAACGCCAGATTCTCCAAGCAGCGGAGCGAGTCGTCGAGTTGCTCAGGTTTGCTGGCGCCGATGAGCACAGAGGTTACCCGCTCGTCTTTCAGTAGCCATGAGAGGGCCATTTGGGCCAGGCTTTGCTGGCGGGTGAGGGCGAGGTTGTTGAGATGGCGGATTTTGTCGAGTCGCTCGGGAGTGAGGTTGTTCTCGGTCAGGAAGCCGACGCCTTTGGCCACGCGCGAATCGTCCGGGATTCCGCGCAGGTACTTGTCGGTGAGCAGGCCTTGGGCCAGCGGCGAGAAGGGGATGCAGCCCACACCTTCCTGTTCCAAGAGGTCGAGCAGCCCGCCTTCTACCCAGCGCTCAAACATCGAATACTTGGGCTGATGAATGAGGCAGGGTGTGCCGAGCTCGCGCAGCAAGCGGAAGGCCTCGGCCGCTTCGGTGGGCTGGTAGTTGCTCAGGCCGATGTACAGGGCCTTGCCCTGGCGCACGATGAGGTCGAGAGCGGCCATGGTTTCGGCCAGGGGCGTGTCGGGGTCGGGGCGGTGGTGGTAGAAAATGTCGACGTACTCCAGGCCCATGCGCTTCAGGCTCTGGTCGAGGCTCGATACGAGGTATTTCTTCGAGCCCCACTCGCCGTAGGGGCCGGGCCACATGAGGTAGCCGGCTTTCGTGGAGATAATCAGCTCGTCGCGGTAGCCCGCAAAATCTTCGCGCAGCACGCGGCCAAAGTTCTCCTCGGCCGAGCCGGGCGGTGGGCCGTAGTTGTTGGCCAGGTCAAAGTGGGTGATGCCATTATCGAAGGCCCGGCGCAGGATGGCGCGGCCGTTGGCCAGCGCGTCCACGTCGCCGAAATTGTGCCACAGCCCCAGCGAGAGCGCCGGCAATTTCAGGCCGCTGAGCCCGCAGCGGCGGTACGTCATGTGCTGGTAGCGGGTGGGGTGGGGGAGGTAGGGCATTTTTGAGAGAGATGAACGATAAACTCCCCTCCTTACCAAGGGGGATGTTTTCGCGAAGCGGAAACGGGGGTGGTTGGGGCGACGAACGACTCGCGTCAGGGCCCCAAATACAAAAGACACCCGAACATAGCACAAGGGCCTCGTTCGGGTGTCGTTCTTACCTCGTGCAACGATTCAACCACCCCAATTTTCGCATCGCGAAAACACCCCCTCCTTGGTAAGGAGGGGAGGGGCCGTTGCGCTGGCTAGTAGCGGCGGTTGATGCAGTTCAGGTCCTCAAATGCCTGCTTGAGGCGTGCCACGAAGGTTTCTTCGCCTTTGCGCAGCCACACGCGGGGGTCGTAGTACTTCTTGTTGGGCGAGTCGGCGCCGCTGGGGTTGCCAATCTGGCCCTGCAGGAAGCCTTCGTTTTTCACGTAGTAGTCCTTGATGCCTTCCCACAGTGCCCACTGCAGGTCGGTGTCGATGTTCATCTTGATGGCGCCGTAGCTGATGGCCTCGCGGATTTCCTCCTGGCTCGAGCCCGAGCCGCCGTGAAACACGAAGTCGATGGGCAGCGCCTCGGTGATGTTGTGCTTTTGGCGCAGATGCTCCTGCGAGTTGTGCAGAATCTTGGGCTGCAGCTTCACGTTGCCGGGCTTGTATACCCCGTGCACGTTGCCGAACGCGGCAGCGATGGTGAAACGCGGGCTGATTTCGCTCAGCTGCTCGTAGGCGTAGGCCACTTCCTCGGGCTGGGTGTAAAGCTTGGAGCTGTCCACGTCGGAGTTGTCCACGCCGTCTTCTTCGCCGCCGGTCACGCCCAGTTCAATTTCCAGCGTCATGCCGATTTTGGCCATGCGCTCGAGGTAACGCTTGCAGATTTCGATGTTCTCCTCAATCGGCTCTTCCGATAGGTCGAGCATGTGCGAACTGAACAGCGGCTGGCCGTGCTGGGCGTAGTATTTCTCGCCGGCGTCGAGCAGGCCGTCAATCCAGGGCAGGAGCTTTTTGGCGGCGTGGTCGGTGTGCAGCACCACGGGCACGTCGTAGAGGTCGGCCATCAGGTGCACGTGGTGGGCGCCCGAGATGCCGCCCGCAATGCTGGCGCGCTGGCCGTCGTTGCTCACCGACTTGCCGGCATAGAACTGGGCGCCGCCGTTCGAGAACTGAATCATAACCGGCGAGTTCACTGCCTTGGCGGCTTCCAGCACGCCGTTCACGGTGTTGGTGCCGGTCACGTTCACGGCCGGGAGGGCAAAGCCGTTGGCCTTGGCGTATTGAAACAGAGCCTGGACTTCGTCGCCGTGCAGGACGCCCGCCCGCAGGCCGGTAAGGGTTTGGTCAGCCATAAAAATGAATTAAGCGGCAGCGCCGCGGTGAATAAAGAAAGCAGGCAAACCCCGGCCGCCCAAAAAGCGCCGGGACAGCAAAGTACGGTCGGCGGTGCCTAACCTGAAAGTGCGGGCCCACCGATTGGCCCCTGGGGGGCGTACCAAACCCAAGCCTGCTGAAATTACCATAAAAAAGGGGGCTGACCGTTGCAGCGGTCAGCCCCCGGGCTGCACTCACCTCTCCTTCACTTTCGTTTTCTAGCCGGCCGTCATTGTCTTAGACTGCCGGTACACGCCGTAGCTATTCGTGACTTGCAATTGGTACACGTACTGGCCGGCGGCCAGGCCCAGGCCGCTCAGATTCAGGGCAATGGTATGCTCGCCGGCGCGCATGCCCTTGCGGTTGATGCCGGCCACCTTGCGGCCCGCCAGGTCGAAGAGGTCCAAGCGAACGTCGCCGCCGTTGGTGAGCGTGAAGGGCACCGTGGTTTCGCCCCAATAGGGGTTGGGATGGTTTTGGCCCAGCACAAACTGCCCGCCCGTTTCCCGGTCCAGCACACGCGGGGGCACAGCCACTCGTTTGGGTGCTACCTCAGGCTCCGGGGTGCTACGGGAGGCGGGGTCGTACGCCAAGGTGGTGGAAAGGGCTCTAGACTCGACCGCCACCCCCGCGCCGGCAGGCAAAGCAGCCTCGGCGGTTCTGTAAGTCGGACTCAGCAAATCACTCAGGGTATTGGTGGGGGCCATAGGCAAATCGAAATGGGGTTGAGCCGGTCTCATCTGCCTGATAATTACTTGCAACTGCGCAGGTAAAAACGAAAGATGCGACCAGCATAATGCTGTGTAATTCCCTCGGTGCGGGCGCCGAAGACATTTCAAATATCATTATTCTATTGTTGAAAACCTACTCAGCACCTATACTTTACTGTAAAATATAGGCTAATGAAAAAAAATCGGTTGGCAGCGACGTCGAAAAGGGCCAAACTCAGCAGTTGGGGGCACAATGCCCCGCCCGGCGCCCCACGAAAATAGCCCGGTTGAGACCCGAAAAAACATCGAAAATTCATTTCGGCTTAACCTTTCAATGGCTACCTTGCAGGACTCATGAGCCACGCCATGCCAGACTTCTTTGATACCGACGGCCGCCCCGAACCTGCCGACGGCGCCAGCGCCGAAGCCGAGCGCAAGCTGAAGGTGTGGGCCGTGCTCAACGCCGTGGACCAAGGCCTGATGAGCACCGAAGAAGCGTGCACCGCCTACGGCATCAGCGCCGGAGAAATGGAGCAGCACCGCGCCGGCTGGCTCGATTTCGAGGCCGGCAGCCGCTAGCAGTCCACTCCTACATATTGGGGCGAAAGCGCCCGTCCCATTGCCCTGTCCCAACCAGCTCCACTCGCTGTTTTTGGGCTTCTCAAGGGCCGACGTAGCATTTGAGCTGGCATCAGATTGAGCCAAATAGCCTGCCGGTTGGCATATAAGGAACTAAAGTGCATTGCTGTGCTTTAACTTTGGCTTAACCTATGCCCTCCTTCATGCAAGAGTATAACTCGTCGGTTGCCCCCGCATTGCCCCAACTCCCCAAAGCCTTAACGGGTATTGAGGGCCTTGATGAAATCACCGATGGCGGCTTGCCGCAGGGGCGCCCCACCCTGATTTGCGGCAGCGCGGGCTGCGGCAAAACCTTGATGGGCATTGAGTTTCTGGTGCGCGGCATTCAGGAATACAACGAGCCCGGCGTGCTCATGGCCTTCGAGGAAACCGGCGAAGAGCTGGCCGCTAACGTGGCCTCTCTGGGTTTCGACCTGAAAGCCCTGCAGGACAGCAAGATGCTGCGCCTCGACCACGTGCACGTCGACCGGTCGGAGATTGAAGAAACTGGCGAATACGACCTCGAAGGGCTGTTTATACGCCTGGGTTACGCCATCGATTCCATTGGGGCCAAGCGCGTGGTGCTCGACACGATTGAGGCGCTGTTTTCGGGCTTTCCGAATCAGGCTGTGCTGCGCTCGGAAATCCGCCGGCTGTTTCGGTGGCTCAAGGACAAGGGCGTCACTACCGTCATCACGGCCGAGCGCGGCGACGGCACCTTGACGCGCCAAGGGTTGGAGGAGTACGTGTCGGACTGCGTGATTCTGCTCGACAACCGGGTGATTGACCAGATTACCACCCGCCGCCTGCGCATTGTGAAGTACCGCGGCAGCACCCACGGCACCAACGAGTACCCCTACCTCATCACGGAAGACGGCATTTCGGTGCTGCCCGTGACGTCGCTGCGGCTCGACCACCAGGTGTCGAACAACATCATGTCGTCCGGCGTGCCTGCCCTCGACGACATGTTTGGCATGGGCGGCTTTTACCAGGGCAGCAGCGTGCTCATTACCGGCACGGCCGGCACCGCCAAAACCACCCTGGCCGCCTCCTTTGCCGAAAAAACCTGCGAGCAGGGGCAGCGCTGCCTGTTTTTTGCTTTCGAAGAATCGCCGCAGCAGCTGCTGCGCAACATGCAGTCGGTGAGCGTGGACTTGAAGTCGCACGTGGCGTCCGGGCTGCTGCGCATCGAAGCGTCGCGGCCCACCATCAACGGCCTCGAGCAGCACCTCGTCACGCTGCACCGGCTGGTGAAGGAGTTTAAGCCCGATGCGGTGATTATCGACCCCATCACCAACCTCATCACGGTGGGCAACATTGCCGAAGTGCGCAGCATGCTCACGCGCCTCATCGACTTTCTGAAGGTGAGCGGCATCACAGCCTACTTCACGGCCCTGGTGAGCGGGCGCGGGCAGCAGCAGGAAATGACCGACGAGGGCGTGTCGTCGTTGGTCGATACCTGGATTAGCGTGCGCGACCTCGAAGGCATTGGCGAGCGCAACCGCGGCCTGAGCATTCTCAAATCGCGCGGCATGGCCCACTCCAACCAGGTGCGCGAGTTCCTCGTGACCGACCGTGGCGTGGAGCTGCTCGAGGTGGTGGTGGGCCCCACCGGCATTGTGACCGGCGCCAGCCGCCTCACCCAGCAGCTGCAGGAGCACGCCCAGACCCTGGCCGCCCAGCAGGAAGCCGACCGCCGCGACCGCGAGCTGGAGCGACGCCGCCGCGTGCTCGAAGCCAACATTGCCAACCTGCGCACCGAGTTTGAGTCGGTGGAGGAGGAACTGCGCCAAATCAATTCGCACGAACAAACGCGCCAGCAAACCCTGGCCAGCGGCCATCAGCGCATTGCCGCCGCCAATCCGCCGCGGCGCAACGCCCCCACTGCCGGCGAAAACCCCAAGTAGCCCGTATACCCCAGTTGCCCCCAGCAACCGCCCCACACCCTTTCCATGGCTGAAGAAAACGACGAAGAAACCTGGGAGTTGCGCCTGTACGTGGCCGGCCAAACCCCCAAATCGGTAACGGCCCTGGCCAACCTCAAGAGACACTGCGAGCAGCACCTCAAGGGCCGCTATAAGATAGAAGTCATCGACCTGCTGGTGAACCCCCAGCTGGCCGAGGGCGACCAGATACTGGCCATTCCGACGCTGGTGCGCAAAGTGCCCGAGCCCATTCGCAAAATCATCGGCGACCTCTCCAACGAAGAGCGGGTGCTGGTGGGCTTGGACGTGCGTCCCTTCACCAAACAATAGGCTGCTCGATGGAACCACTACTGGACCCCGCGGACGGCCCCGAGGAGGCTGCCGGCCCCGAATATTTGCTGCACCTGTACATTACGGGGGCCACGAATAACTCGACGCGCGCCGTGCGCAACATCAAGGAAATCTGCGAAGAGCACCTGAAAGGGCGCTACGAGCTGCTGATAGTGGACGTGTACCAGCAGCCGGAGCTGGCCCAGGAAAAAGACCTGATTGGCGTGCCCACGCTCATTAAGCTGCGCCCCGGCTTGGTGCGCCGCATGGTGGGCGACTTCTCGGACCGCGAACGGGTGCTGAAGGCCTTGGGCGTGATTCCGCCCGCCACTGTCATCGGCAATGAGTGAGCCGCTGCCCCCCAAGGTTGACCTGACCCGTGAGAACGAGGAGCTGCGCTACCAGCTGGAGGAAGCGCAGGAGCTGATACATGCCATCCGGACCGGGGCCATCGATGCGCTGGCTGTGCAAAGCGCCCAGGGGCCGCGCATCTTCACGCTGCAAGGCGCCGACCAAGGCTACCGCACCCTGATTGAGCAGATGAACGAGGGCGCCTTGCTGCTCAGCGAAGACGCCACCGTGCTCTACTGCAACGCCTGCCTGGCCGGCCTGCTGGGCCACGCCCTGGGCGAGCTGATGGGCAGTTCCTTCGATGCGTTTGTGCCCTTGGTGTTTCAGGACTACTGGGCCAGCCTGATGCAGCGGGGCTGGGCGGGCAAAAGCAAGGGCGAGCTGCCCCTGCAAACCAAAGCGGGCGCGCTGGTGCCGTTTTCGGTGTCGATGAACGTGCTGATGTTCAACGAGACGCCCACGCTGGCCGTGATAGTGACGGACTTGTCGGCGCAGCGCGAAATCAGCGCCATTCAGGCCCAGGTGCTGGAACAAAACGCCCTGCTCGACCGCAAAACCGAGGAGCTCAAGCGCGAAGAAGCCGGCCGCCTGGTGGGCGAGCGCGCCGCCGCCGAAGCCAGCCGCCTGCTCGAGGGCATCTCCCAGATTGCCTGGACCACCAACGCACTGGGCGACCACACCTACCGCAACCGCCGCTGGTACGACTACATTGGGCAGGGCCAGGGCCAGGGCGCCCCCGCCAGCCGCTCCTGGCGCGAGCGCCTGCACCCAGACGATGTGGCGCCCACGCTGGCGCACTGGCAGCACAGCCTGCACACCGGCCAGCCCTACGAGGTGGAGTGCCGCATCCGCAACCACGCCGGGGCCTACCGCTGGATGCTGGGTCGGGCGCTGCCCTCGCGCAACGAGCAGGGCGAGATTATCCAGTGGATTGGCACCTACACCGACATCCACGAGCACAAGCTGGCGCTCGAGCGCATCGACCAGGGCCAGCGCGAGCTGCGCGACAACAACGAGCAGCTCACCCGCGTCAACGTCGACCTCGACAACTTCATCTACACCGCCTCGCACGACCTCAAGGCGCCCATCTCCAACATCGAGGGCCTGCTGCACGCCCTGCTGGTGGAGCTGCCCGCCGAAACCGTGCAGGCCGACCCGGTGCAGCCCATTCTGGGGCTGATGCAGGACTCGGTAAACCGTTTCAAGCGCACCATCGAGCACCTCACCGACGTGAGCAAGCTGCAGAAAGAGCACGGCCACCCCACCGAGCCCGTGGACCTGGCCACCGTGGTCCAGGACGTGCTCCTCGATTTGGAGCCGCTCATTCAGGCGGCCACCGCCCGGCTGGAAGTGGACGTGCAGGCCGCCCCCTCGGTGTCCTTTTCCGAGAAAAACCTGCGCAGCGTGGTGTTCAACCTGCTCAGCAATGCCCTCAAGTACCGCGCGCCCGACCGCGCGCCGCACGTGCGCCTCCGGGCCCGGCCCGAAGCCAGCGGCGTGGTGCTCGAAGTGCAGGACAACGGCCTGGGGCTGGACGCGGCCAGCGAACAGAAAATGTTCGGCATGTTCCAGCGCTTTCACGACCACGTCGAGGGCTCCGGCATTGGCCTTTACATGGTGAAAAAGATGGTGGAAAACGCCGGGGGGCGCATCGCCGTGCGCTCGGAACTGGGCGTGGGCTCCACGTTTTTGGTTTACTTTAGCCGCTGATACGCGCTAAACAGTGTCCTGCTTCGGGGCAAATTTTGCCGCCGGCCCCCCCATGCAAAAGTTAACCTGCGTAATGCTGGTCGACGACGACCAGACGACCAATTACCTCAACCAATTGCTGCTGAAGCGCCTCGGCGTGACGGATAAGCTGCTCGTGGCCCTCAACGGCCAGGAAGCCCTGGAGCTGGTGCAAAGCCACTGCCACGAAGCCACCCCCGATAACCCGGCCCTGATTCTGCTCGACGTGAAGATGCCCGTCATGGACGGCTTCGCATTTCTGGCGGCCTACGAAAAGCTGCAGCTTGAGCGGAAGTACGCCATCATCATCGTGATGCTGACCACCTCGCTGCACCCCCAGGATGTGGAGCGGGTCAAGCAGCTCAATATTTCCGGTTTCCTGAATAAGCCCCTGACCGAAGAGAAGCTCAACCAGGTGTTGAAAAGCTACTTCGACCGCCAGCTGCCCGAAAAGTAGTATTCGTTACTAATGACTTGTTGCACCAGGCTTCATGAGCAAGGTAAAGCTTGGCGTTTCAGCTCAACTTTGCCGCCGCGTCGCCGGGGGTATTTGCCGGCAGTAGGGTTAGGGCAAATAAATCTACCTTGGGGCCATGTCCGATTTCCGCCTTCGCGTGTTCCAGGCCGTGGCCCAGCACCTGAGCTTTACCAAAGCAGCCCAGGGGTTGTTCATCACGCAGCCGGCCGTAACCAAGCACATTCGCGAGCTGGAGCGCCAATACGGGCAGCGGCTGCTGGAGCGCCGCGGCAACCGCGTGTCGCTCACCGAAGCCGGCAGCCTGCTGCTCGCCCACGCCGAAGCCGTGGCCCGCTCGCACCAGCAGCTGGAAGACCAGCTCCACGCCCTGCACGACCCCGAAGAAGCCGCCGGCCGCCTGCGCCTGGGGGCCAGCACCACGCTGGCTCAATACGTGCTGCCCGGGCTGCTGCCCGCGTTTCAGGCCCGCTACCCTAACGTGCAGCTCACCCTGCTCAACGCTAATTCCGAGCAGATTGCCGAGGCCCTGTTGCGCGGTGAGCTGGACCTCGGCTTTGTGGAAGGCCGCTCCAAAAGCCGCGACCTGCACTACGAGCTGCTGCTGACCGATGAGCTGGTGGCCGTGCGCGGGGCCACCGCGGCCGGGCCGCCATCGCAGCCTATGCCGCTGGCCGAGGCGCTGGCTTGCCCGCTGGTGCTGCGGGAGCGGGGCTCCGGCACGCTGGAGGTGCTGGAGTTTGCGTTGCGGGGGCTCAAAGTGCGGCTCAGCAGCTTGCCGGTGGCTTTTTACTTCGACAACACCGAAGCCATCAAGGCCTACCTGGAAGCGGCACCCGAGGCCCTGGGCTTCGTGTCGCGCCGGGCCCTGGCCCGCGAGCTGTCGGCCGGGTTGTTGGAAGTGGTGCCTATTGCGGGGCTGCACCTGCACCGGCAGTTTGAGGCCGTGTGGGTGCAAGGGCAGCCGCTGCCCCGCCCGGCGCAGCGGTTTTTGAGCTTTGCCCACAGCCACTTGAAGGAGACTGTATAACCAAAAGTAATTTCGAATAACTATTTGGAAGTACCCGCTGGTTGGGGAGCGCCGTAAATTTGCGGCAGGAAGTACGTCCTGTCCCATGCCACATCCAGTTATAAATCCAGCCAAACCCAACGCCAGCCCAAGCCCAGACCAAAGTGCTACCAGGGCGGCTCGCGCAACCGTTGCCGACACCGGCTCAACTACGCCTGAGCCCACGGGGCCCTTGCGTCATTTCCATGCTACGCACACCGTTTTCGGCTTCGGGTTCACGCTTCGGGCGGTAGTCTTTGGCTTGCTGCTTATCTACTGCCTCACGCCCTGGGCTTCGCCGCCCATTGCCTTGGCGCTGGGGCTGGCACTGGCCCAAACCCTGGGCAACCCCTTTGCCCGCCAAACTAAGCTGGCCACGGCCAAGCTGCTGCAGTACTCGGTTATTGGGCTGGGGTTTGGCATGAATGCCCACGCGGCGGTGCAGGCCGGTAAAACCGGCATCGTGTTCACGGTCGTGTCCATACTGGGTACGCTGGTGCTGGGCTACGTGGCCGGACGCTGGCTGGGGCTCACGCGCCACGTTACGCACCTGATTTCCTGTGGCACTGCCATCTGCGGCGGCAGCGCCATTGCGGCCGTTGGGCCCGTGCTGCGCGCCAAGGACGAAGAAATGTCGGTGGCGCTGGGCACGGTGTTCGTGCTCAACGCCATTGCGCTATTCGCCTTTCCACCCATCGGCCGCGCCCTGGCCATGACGCAGAGCCAGTTCGGCCTCTGGTGTGCCATTGCCATCCACGACACCTCGTCGGTAGTAGGCGCCGCCACGGCTTACGGCGACCAGGCCCTGCAAGTGGCTACCACCGTGAAGCTGGCCCGCGCCCTCTGGATTATCCCCGTGTCGATAGTAACCGCCCTGATTTTCAAGCAGAAAGGCGTGAAAATCAAAATCCCCTACTTCATTCTGGGCTTCGTCGCCGCCATGCTCATCAATACGTTTGTGCCCGCCGCTAAGCCCGTGGGCCCGGTATTGGTAGGCGCCGCCAAAATTGGGCTAACCGTGACGCTCTTCTTTATCGGCGCGGGGCTATCGGGCAAGGTGCTCAAGACCGTGGGCGCGCGGCCATTTGTGCTGGGCCTGCTGCTGTGGGCGGTGATTTCTACGGCTTCGCTATACGTGATTCTGCACACCGTGTAAGCAGGTTTTGGGTCCAGTGGCCTCATTTTAGTTGGCTTGCCCAAGATTATAAGCCGGGGCAAGAACTAGCGTAAAAACCTTCCGCAAAACGTAAGTTGCCGGGCGCGCAATCCATTTGTAGGATTGCGCACCCGGCAACGTTAACAACTCGGCTATTGTGAGCTAACTGGCTTACTTGGCGATGCGCTGGCTGTACGCACCCGAACTGGTGAGGAGCCGCACAATGTAAATTCCAGCTGGCAGCGTGTGCAAATCCAGTGCCCAACGGCCGGTTGCGGAGTCATCAGCCGTACCTTCTACTTTCTGAACGCGACCTAGAGCATCGAATACCTGCACCGCAGCAGCCTTGCTGGCTAGTAATTCGGCTGGCAGCGTGCTACTCACTACCCACTCCTGCGCCGAGTGGCCGGGGTACACTTCCATTGCCCCAACTGTACTGCTGAGCTTCACCGACCGCACGGGCGAGTAGCTGGTGGTGCCGTCGATGTCGGTCTGGCGGAGGCGGTAGTAGCTCATACCCGGCATCGGATGCTCATCTGCTAGCTCGTAATCGGTTCTAGCCTGCGTATTGCCGGCTCCAGGCACGGTGCGGACGCTGCTAAAGGCTTTGCCATTTGCTGAATGTTCCACAGTAAAGCTGGCATTGTTTTTCTCCGATGCCGTTGCCCAGCGCAACTGTACAGTCTGACGGGTAGTAGGCAAAGCAGTAAACGATATAAGCTCCACGGGCAAGGCGCGGCAGGCCGCAGCGTTAGCGAGCTGGCTACTGGCTGGAGCGCATGTTGCACCTGCCACTTGTGAGCCCGGACAAGTTACGCTGGTCTGCGCCACACATATTTTGGGGGGGGCTGCGCTGCCGTTGCATGTTGCTGTGAGCTGGTTTATCTCGCCTTGTGCCGCGAAAACACAGCCCCTTACAGCAAGTAGCCCCGTACCGCAATCGGCAACATTGGCACCCGGAATAAGGTCGAGATTACCATTAACCAATATAGTTCCTTCAATCTTTAAAACTGCATTTTTCAATATCAAATTACATTTTGTGTTGAGATAAGCTCCAGCGCCAACTGTCACAGTAGCTTTATCAACAGTAATTTGGTTCGGTTTCACGTTGCCGGCTGCAGATAGGCTACTAGCAGCAGTAGGCTGAATATCAACAATTAAATTAGTAGCCCTGAAACTGTCTTTCCCATTTCCTAGCAGGATGTTGCCGCCATCAATAACCCCGCCTGCTGCGACGGCAATACCGCCTCTACTGTCTACTACAAGTGAGTTCACAAGGACGTTGTCAGTACCTTTTACAATACCACCCGAGGAAACATATAAGTCTCCATTATCACCCACATTTACTTGTCCACCGTCGCTTATGGTGAGGGTGCTTCCATTTGCAACAGTCAACGAACCGCCATTTGTTATGTTGAATGAACTGCCTGGTGTGACAGTAAAACTAGCATCAAGAGTGATGGCAAACCCATTAATATTAAAGACAGAAATAATGGTTCCAGGAGTAGAAGTGCTACACGTTGAGGTTTCCGTTTTATTAAAGACAGGGCTTAAGGTACTTGGGTCATAGAAATTGCCCGTCCGGTTTGCTGTGTATGTATATACACACTGAGCCATTACCCTTAATGGAAGCAAACCACTAATGATTACCAGTAGTAGACAAGATAGTATGAGCTTTTTCATATATTATATGGGTTTTTAGTGTTGAGATTATTAAAGGGGGAATAGTTGAATTTAAAAGAAAAATAATTTACTTTCAAATAATTGTTAGATATATGCAATATATTGATTAGTATGACTCATGCGTATCTCATAAAAAGCATTGACAATCAGCTTATGACCACTTCAACTTTTTTTACTGTCCACATGGTTGCTTATCAGTGGATTGAATTCAATTTCCTGCAAAAATTCCGTAGGTAGAGGGCCTCTGTATTTCAACTTTGGAAGGGGTAAAATGAAAACCGCGCTGCTCCTAATTGGAGCAGCGCGGTTTCTTTTAGCTGTTAAAAATGGGAGCGGGAGGGCAATACTCCGAAATCTTATAGCGGAGCCGGCAAAATCTCGTGGCTGGTGCGGTAGGCCGTGCCTTTGAACATGGCCAGCAGGGTGCCGTGCTGATTGGTGACGCACAGCTGGTACACGCCGATTTTGTGCTTGAGGCTTTCTTCCCGCGCTTCCACGGTTATCACGTCGCCCAGCTGGCCGGCCGCCACGTAGCCCATTGTCGCGCTGAGGCCCACGCTTTGGCGGCTGTGGCTGTTGCAGGCAAACGCAAAGGCCGAATCGGCGGCAGAAAACGTGACCCCGCCGTGCAACACCCGAAAGCCGTTGAGCATGTCGGGGCGCACCGTGAAACGCAACCAGCAATAGCCCGGCCCCACCTCCTCCACCTGCAGCCCCAGCAACTTACTGAAGGCGTCGTGCCGGAGCATCAGCTCTTTGACGGCTTCGGCCCAGCTGTTGCGGTTGGGTACGGCGGCTTGGCTCATGCGGGAGGAAGAAGTGTTCGGTCTGAAACAGGGAAGTGGTGCGGAAGATGCCAGCTGGCGGCTTTTGAATCGATGCCGCGGGGGCCAACTTCTCCCCAAACATACTCCGCTTCCGCCTTCGCTGCCATCGTCTGAAAAGCCCACCCACCTTTTCTAAGGGCCCCGGGGCCAGCGGCTTGGGCTGGTTTCGGCCCGCAGTAAGGAAATCCGTAGTTACCGCGGCCAGAATCAGTATTGTTCAGAAAATCAAGCGGAACGGTCTGTGCGTATACCGGGTTAGAGAGCCAAAGCCGCACTCTCAGGCTTGGGAGCAGCGCGCCACTTTTCCATATGCTTACCGTTTATTGCGACCAGTTGCCCAATAGCTATTTGCTGATTCTGGCCTCTGAGCGGCAGGCCACGGACCCGCATGCGCTGGCCCGCGCCCTCGGCCGGGCCGGGCGCAGCGGCAAGACCAGCGTATGGGTCGACTGCAGCCTGCTCGCGCTGGCCGATGCCACACCCGACACGGGCTTGCTGCTGCGGGCCTACCACGAGGCCTTTGCCGCGCGGGGCATCGAGATGGTGGTGGCCCACGCCAGCCCGGAGCTACGGCAGTGCCTGGTAGGCCCGCGGTCCAAGCCCGGCCCGGCGCTAGTCGATTCGCTGGTCGATGCTTCGAATTTTAAGTTGCTGCCCGCGCTGGAATAGTGTGGAATAGGGTGGCGCCCGCCGGAGCTTCCGGAGCCCATGCCCGGGGCAGTGCCCCGCTACCAGGAGCCGGAGTCCCGCGGCTGGCGCGGGCCGGTGAGTGAGCTGGTTAAGCGAGCGGCTGGCCGAAAATTTCGGCTTTAATGCATTGAAACCGGGTTTGTAAACCACTTGTTGGCTGGAGTTGTTTAGCTTGCTCCTGTGTCAGTTGTATCCGGGCTGCTTCGCCGAAGCAGTGCCGGGAATGAGCAACGCTTACCTTCTCGTTTTCTGACCATGATTCGTGTTTTATTAGTCGACGACCATGCCATTCTGCGCAGCGGCTTGCGGTCCTTGCTGGCCGACCAGCCCGGGCTGGAAGTGGTGGGCGAAGCGGGCAGCGGCGAACAGCTGCTGCAGCTGCTGCCCACCACGCCCGCCGACGTGGTGCTGCTGGACCTGAACATGCCCGGCATGGAAGGCATCGAAATCATCCGCCAGCTCCGCGCCCACCACCCGGCGGTGCAGGTGCTGGTCCTGACCGTGACGGCCGGTGAGGAGCGGGTTTGCCAGATGCTCAGCGCCGGCGCCCACGGCTATTTGCTGAAGTCGGCCGGGCTGAAGGAGACGGTGTACGGCATTCAGACGGTGGCCGCGGGCCGCACGTTTCTGTGCTCGGAAGTTGGGCTGGCCACCTTGCTCAAGCTGCATGAAGGAGCCGAAACGATGGCCAGGCAGCTTGACGGCCTGCCCGCCGGCCATCGGCTCACGCCCACCGACCCGCGGGTGACGCTTTCCAAGCGCGAGCTGGAGGTATTGCGCCTCGTGGCCGATGGCTTTACCAACCAGGAAATGGCCGACCTGCTCTTTACCAGCAAGCGCACCATTGAAACCCATCGGCAGAACATCATCACCAAAACCGGGGCCAAGAACACCGCTTCGCTCATCCGCTTTGCCATTAGCGAAGGGCTGATTTCGTAGGGTAGGGCCTGCAAAATTGCCCTGATGAGGCTGCAGGCGTCAAGTTACTAGAGCAGCCCGCCCGTTATTTCCGGGCCAGGGCCTGCGTTATTTCGGCCTCAATCCGGGCGTTGGGCTCGGCCATGCTCACGGTTTTGAGGACCTGGTGCGTGCCGGCGTCGACCAGCAGGATGACGCCGGTGTAAATCATGGGGCCCTGCACGTTCTCCACGCCGAGCTTGGTCAACCGCTCTTTCGACGCGGCCACGGTGGTGGGGTTGCTCAGGTCGTTGAGCGCGAAAACGATGGGCTTGCGGGCATAGTTAGGCATCAGGGCCATCACGCGCGGGCCGTGGGCCTTGCAGGTACCGCACCAGTCGGCGCGGTTCACAATGGCAATGACTGTGGGCGCCTTCTGAGCCAGAACCGTGGTGGCGGGCAAGGTGGTCATTACCAGAATGGCCAGGCAGGAAACAATGGCTTTCAGGAGCTTCATTTGGGTGGGTAAAAATCTGTAAAACAACAGGTTGAATGTACAAATTCTTATTTAAAAGTAAAGGTTCCTTTCTATGTTTTGCCTAGGGTAGCCCAGGAAATGTAGCCCTACAAATCAGGTGTGTTGTTAAAATGGAGGCATGGCCCGGGTTGCTGGCCCGGCAGCGCCTTGCCCTGGGGCGTGCCCAGTGGGGCGGTGGCCCGGCCCAGTGACGAGTTATCGACTCGCAGTAAGTTATGCCAATGGTCAGGACGCCGCAAACTTAATTTGCTTACGGCTGAAGCGCGTGACGCGGGCGGCCCTGCGCAGGCTACACTTCCACCTTCAGGGTGGCGGGCTCGTTGGTTACTTCGAACAGCTCGCCGTGGGGCACAATGGTAATCTGGCCGTACTCCTTCAGCAGCAGGCGATAGGCGTCGGCCACGGGGCGGGGCCTGCGGTCGAGGTCGTAGAGGCCGCAGGCGTTGACCTTGCCCACCTTCCGGCTCAGGGCAATGTCCCAGTCCACTTGGTCGATGAGCGAGTACCAGGTAAAGCCGAGCACGGGCACGCCGTCCTGGCGCATCTGCATGATGTTGACCCACTGCTTCCAGAGCCAGCCCGGCGCCTGCTCGGCTTCAAACACGTTGGTTTCGGTGTGCATCACGGGCTTGCGGTAGCGGTTGTAGTACTCCTTGGTGATGTTGTACCAGCCCAGCACGTCCATGCTCGTTTGGCGCTCGCCGTTGGGCAGCACTATCCATTCGTTGCGGCCGTAGTAGTCGTTGCCCATCACTTGGTAGCCGGGCGGCTCGCCGGCCATAAACCAGTCGTATTCGGTGCGGGTCAGGCCGTTGTCGTAAAGAAAGTTGAGCACGTCGGCGTCGGGGTGGCGCGCGTAGAGCAGGTCCAGGGCCAGAAAGCGCAGCTTGTTCTGCAGAATGATTTCCGGGCTGGGGTCCGAGCGCAGCTCGTGCAGGAACTCCGCCGACTCGCTTTGCACAATGATGCAGTCGGGCCGGTGCGTGGCAATCTGCTGCGTGGCCATGATGCTGGCCGCCACCAGGTGCTTGAGGGCCGTCACAAAGCTGCGGTCGTCCCGGAGCTGCTCGTTCCAGACGCCTTCGCGGGCGCTGAGCTTGGCCGTGACGTAGATTTCGTTGATGGGCGTGAAAAACCGCACCCATGGGAAGCGCTTGGCCACGGCCCCGGCGTATTGGGCAAAGTGAATGGGCAGCTCGGGGTTCTGGAAATTGCCGAGCCAGTCGGGCACCCCAAAGTGCAGTAGGTCGAGAATGGGGGTGATGCCCAGCCGCTTGATTTCGGCCATCGCCGCATCGGCAAAATCCCAGTCGTACTTGCCGGGCCCCTTGTGGATGGCATAATAAGGCAGCCCATAGCGCAGCGACTTCAGTCCCAGGTCTTTCACCAGGCCCAGGTCTTCTTTGTAGCGGTCGTAGTGCCCGGTTTCGGCCAGCAGGTCGCGGCGGGTGCGGCCGTGGTCGATGGTGGGGTACGAGCACTCGATGCCGGTGGCAAACATAAAGTTGTTGGGCGCGCCGGTGGGCAGGCCGCTGCCGTCGCGTCCGGCCGCCCCGCCGTACTGGTCGCCTTCGTAGTGGCCATCGTTGTACTTCTCCTTTATCAGGCTCAGAAAGTCTTTTGGCATGGGATAGCAGGGCTTATTTGCCTACAGAAGGCGGAGAAAACGGATTTTGTTCGAGCACGCCGTGAGGCTGTACATTAGATGCTGTTGGCGCTATTTAGGAGACAGCATGCACGAGGTAGAGACGCAATACTTTGTGTCTCTTCATTGAACGATTTGCTAACGGCGCGGACGACGAGACGCAAAGTATTGCGTCTCTACACCTGTGCTGAATGCAAAATCCTACGGTTTCTTATTGGTCACGGCGCCGCTGTCGGGCCAGAAAGGCATCGGCCGTGCGCAGGCTCAGCGCCATGATGGTCAGGGCGGGGTTCACGCTCAGGGCACTGGGAAATACGCTGTTGTCGCAGATGTACAGGTTGGGCACCTCAAAGGAGCGGCCCTCGGAGTTCACCACGGCCGCCTCGGCTGAGTGGCCCATGCGGCAGGTGCCAATGATGTGGGCCGAGCGGGAAAAAGCCCACACGTCTTCGGCCCCGGCCGCCGCCCAAATCCGGCGCATCACGTCCTCGGCGTGGCGGGTCATGCGCTCCTCGTTTTCGTGGAAGGAGAAGTGAACCCGGGGCTTGGGCAGGCCGCGGCTGTCGGGCTCGCCGGAGAGCTCCAGGTAGTTGTCGGGGTGGGGGAGGCAGTCGCCCAGAATGTTGATGCCCGCAATGTGGTTGTACTGCCGCAGGTAGTCGCGCAGCGCCGGGCCCCACAGCCCGCGCCCGCGCGCGACCTGAGTGGCAAACGTGACGGGCATCACCCCAATGCTTTGCAGCAGGTAGCCACCGGCAAAATCGGCGTCGGCGGGCCGGTGCGTGTCTTCCGAAATCAGCGCGCCGGGAATGGCCTTGAAGGGGTGGATTTCTTCGGCAAACGTGCCCCACACCTGCATGCCCGGGTGGGCCATAAAGTTCTGGCCCACCTGCCCGCTGCCCAGCGCCAGGCGGTTGAGCAGCAGCAGGCGCGGCGTTTCGATGGCCCCGGCGCACAGAAACAGGTGGCGGCAGCGCTGGCGGTGCCGCTGGCCGTCCTGCTCGTACACCACGCCGGTCATGTGGCCCCGGGCGTCGCGCTCGATTTCCGTCACGAAGCAGCCGGCCCGCACTTCGGCCCCGTGGGCCTCGGCCAGCGGAATGAAGGTGACGTCCATGCTGGCCTTGGCGCCCACGGAGCAGCCGGCCTGGCAAAAGCCCCGGTTGGTGCAGGCCTCGCGCCAGCCAATGCCTTCCTGGTAGTAGCGCGCCGATAGCGCGGCGTTGGCGGCCGGCGAGGTGCGGATGCCCAGCTTCGCGCAGGCCCGCTGCATAAGTAGGGCGGCCCCGTTCAGCGGCAGTGGCGCCAGCGGGTAGCCGCGGCGGCGCGGCGGCCCCCAGGGGTACTCGGCCGGCCCCGAAATGCCCAGCAGTTGCTCCAGCTCGTCATAGTATGGCTCCAGGTCTTCAAAAGCTAGCGGCCAGTCCTGGCCCACGCCAAACTCGGTGCGCAGCCGCAGGTCGTCGGGCTGGGGGCGCGGCGTATACGCGGTGTAGTGCAGCGTAGAGCCGCCCACGCCGGTGCCCGAGTTGTTGTTGCCAAAAGAAGTCGGCGTGCGGCCCGCCGACAGCCGTTCGTCGTTCCAAAACAGGAACTCCTGGGCTTTCTCGTCGGTGGCAAAATCGCGGCGGGCGTCGTGGCGCGGCCCGGCTTCCAAGGCCACCACTTTCAGGCCCGCCATGGCCAGGCGGGCCAGTAGGGGTGCCCCCCCGGCCCCGGTGCCTATCACTACGCAGTCCACTATTTCGGCAGTGTTGGTGGGCTGGGAGCGGGCCATATGGGGCAGCGGCTTTAGGTTCGCGGAAGGGGAGGGCAGTTCTGCATCAGGCATAAGCCGGGCGAGCAAGGAAAGAAGTTGAAAATGGAGTCGGTTGAGCTGCGTTTTTTACTCCGTCGCTTCGGGCTCGCGGGGGTCGCGCTGGTTCAGGCCGATGTGGGTCCAATTGGGCTGGTCGGCCATGCCCACGTAGCCGATTTCCTCCTGCGCCAGCGGATGGGCATAAAACAGGCTGGTAATCTCGGCCAGCAAATCCTGGAAAAACAGAGCGGCATCAAAGCCCTGCCAGGCTTCGCCTTCGATGGTGCCCTGCTGGAAGGCGGTAAGCAACGCATCCTGGGCCGGGCCGGGCAGCGCCACAAAGTCCTGGCCGTGGCGCGCCTGGGCGGTTTGCTGCAGGCCGCGCAAACTCAGCTGGTACGCCTCGGCGTCGGGCGGTAGGGCGTCGTAGCGCCAGCCGTCGGCTTGCTGCAGGTGCAGGCGGGTGTCGATGCAGTACGCCACCTCCACCAGCGGCGGGTCGTCTTGGCCGAGCAGCCGCTGGCACACCGCGCGCAGCCGCGCATACGCCGCGGGCTCAAAAAAGCGCGGCTCATACGGCTGCTGCGAGGCGTGCAGCCGCTGCTGCAAGGCCGTGCGCGTGGCCGGGCTCACGGCTGGCGTGTCGAGCAGCGCCCGCACCGTGCCGGGTGGGTAAGTGGTGGGAATCTTCATAAACAGCAGAAATTGAGCTACAGCCTCCCGCCCGTAACGTGCACCAAGGACCCGGTCATAAACGAGCCGTCCTGCGAGGCCAGCAGCACGTAGGCGGGGGCCAGCTCTTCCGGTTGGCCGGGGCGTTTGAGGGCTACTTCGTGGCCGAAGTTTTTAATCTCGCTGGCGGGCATGGTCGCGGGAATGTTCGGGGTCCAGACGGGGCCCGGCACCACGCAGTTTACCCGGATGCCTTTCTCGCCCAGGTACAAAGCCAGCGACTTGGTGAAGGCATGAATGGCGGCCTTGCTGGCCGAGTAGTCCACCAGAATGGGGATGCCCGATTCGCCCACGATGCTGCCCGTGTTGATGATGCAGTCGCCCTTTTGCAGGTGCGGAATGGCCGCCTGAGCCATCCAGATGTAGCCCAGAATGTTGGTGTCGAAGGTGCGCCGGATTTGCTCCTCGGTGATGTCCTCAAACTTCTCTTGGCTCATCTGGTAGGCCGCGTTGTTCACCAGAACGTTCAGGCCCCCGAGCTCGGCCAGGGTGCGGCGCACGGCCTGGCGGCACTGCTCGCGTTCGCGCACGTCGAGCTGCAGCAGCAGGCAGCGCTGCCCCTGCTTTTCTACCTGCCGCTTGGTTTCCTCGGCATCGGAGGTGTTGTGGTTGTAGAGCACGGCCACGTCGGCACCTTCCATGGCATAGGCAATGGCCACGGCCCGCCCAATGCCGGAGTCGGCCCCGGTGATGAGGGCGACCTTGCCCTGGAGCTTGCCGGCCGCGCGGTAGCCGGCCAGGTCCGTGTCGGGCTGCTGCCGCATGTCCGACTGCTTGGCCGGGTAGGGCAGCTTCTCGGCTTGCATCTCGGCGGCCGTGGGGCGGTATTCGGGCGGGGCGTTGCCGGCCGGTTTGGGGGATGCTTTGGCCTTGGCGGTAGGTTTCGGGGCAGCGGGTTTCTTGAGAGTCATGGGGGAAAGGGAAAGGACGGTTGAGTTACGGGTGAGCTACCTCACCAACACATTCACTACGTGTATGCTCAACACCGCGGACGGCTCCGTGGTTAATTCACTTTCACCTACCTGATAAGGCTACCGGGTGCACTAAGCTGAGTCGTGCGCCGCTGCTTTGCGTACGAATTGCCCCATGCCCGCTCCCCTCACCTTCATCGGCCTGCACTACTGGGCCGGCTCCGGCAACGAATTCCAGGCCCTGGCCCAATTGCTGGCGCCGCACCACCGCGTGCTGGCGCCCGACCTGCCCGGCTTCGGGGCCGCTCCGGCCCCGCAAGTCGACTATTCCCTGGACGCTTATGCCGACCACGTGGCGCAGTTTATTGCCGCGCAGCACGTGGAGCGCTACGCGCTGATTGGGCACAGCATGGGCGGAAAAATTGGGCTGGCCCTGGCCGCCCGGCAGCCGCCCGGCCTGGTGGGAATGGCCCTGCTGAGCCCTTCCCCGCCCGGCCCCGAGCCCATGACGGCCGCCGACCGCCAGCACAGCCAGCAGGCCTATGGCAAAGCCGCCGAGGCCGAAAAAACCTTCCGGCGCATCACGGCTCGCCCCCTGCGCGAAGCCCAGCACCAGCAAATCCTACACGACAACCTGCGCAGCTCCCGGCCCGCCTGGGATGCCTGGCTGCTGCTGGGCAGCCAGGAAGACATCCGCGCCCGGATGGGCCGGTTGGAGGTGCCCTGTTTAGTCATGGCCGGCGAGCGCGACGGCGTGCTGCCGCTCCACGTGCACCTGCACCACACCCTGCCACTGCTGCCGGCCCGCACGCCCCTGGAAGTCATCGCCGGGGCGGGCCACCTGCTGCCCTACGAGGCCCCGGAGCAAGTGGCGGCGCTGCTACAAGCCTTTAGCCAGCGCTTGTAGCCTGGGCGTTTAGCTCAATTTCGCTGGAGCAGCATGGTTGGCGGTTTACCCATTGATTCAAGATAATTACCCAATAAAAAAGCCCGCCCGAATTACCGGGTGGGCTTTTTTATTGAGGCAGCGAGAGGCTTATTAGCCCAATTTGATTTTCAGGTTTTCGTCCAGCGCAGCGAGGAATTCCTCGGTGTAGAGGTAGTCGCGGCCGTGCTCCACTTTGTTGCCGTGGATGCAGACGGCGAGGTCCTTGGTCATCTTACCGCTTTCCACGGTTTCGATGCACACGGTTTCCAGGGCTTTGCAGAAGTCAATGAGCTCCTGGTTGCCGTCCAAGATGCCGCGGAACTCCAGGCCGCGCGTCCAGGCAAAGATGCTGGCAATGGGGTTGGTGGAGGTCGGTTTACCGGCCTGGTGGTCGCGGTAGTGGCGCGTCACGGTGCCGTGGGCGGCTTCGGCTTCCATGGTCTTGCCGTCGGGCGTTACCAGCGTGGAGGTCATCAGACCCAGCGAGCCGAAGCCCTGCGCCACGGTGTCGCTCTGCACGTCGCCGTCGTAGTTTTTGCAGGCCCACACAAAGTTGCCGTTCCATTTCAGGGCCGAGGCCACCATGTCGTCAATCAGCCGGTGCTCGTAGGTGATGCCGGCTTCCTTGAACTTGGCCAGGTAATCCTGCTCGTAAATCTCCTGGAAGATGTCCTTGAAGCGGCCATCGTACTTTTTCAGGATGGTGTTTTTGGTGCTCAGGTACAGCGGCCAGCCTTTCATCAGGGCCTGGTTGAAGCAGGCGTGCGCAAAGCCGCGGATGGACTCGTCGGTGTTGTACATGGCCAGGGCCACGCCGTCGCTCTTGAAGTCGAACACGTTGAAGGACTGCACTTCGCCGCCGTCTTCGGGGGTGAAGGTGATGGTGAGCTTGCCCTTGCCCTTGGTCACGAAATCGGTGGCGCGGTACTGGTCGCCGAAGGCGTGGCGGCCGATGCAGATGGGCGCGGTCCAGTTGGGCACGAGGCGAGGCACGTTGCTCATCACAATGGGCTCGCGGAACACGGTGCCGTCCAGAATGTTGCGGATGGTGCCGTTCGGCGACTTCCACATCTGCTTCAGGTTGAACTCCTTCACCCGCTCCTCGTCGGGGGTGATGGTGGCGCACTTGATGCCCACGCCGTACTGGCGGATGGCGTTGGCCGAGTCGATGGTTACCTGGTCGTTGGTTTCGTCCCGGTGCTCAATGCCCAAATCGAAGTACTTGATATCCAGGTCCAGATACGGCGTAATCAACTTGTCCTTGATGAACTTCCAGATGATGCGCGTCATTTCGTCGCCATCCAGCTCAACCACCGGGTTCGCTACTTTAATTTTTGCCATGTTAGCTGTTTGCGGGTTTGGGTTTTCATTGCGTTGCCGGCACGCTCCCCTGGGCCGTGCCCGGCTACGCAACGTCATGGCAAAGGCCATTCTCAAGCCCAATATTAAGCGAGATTTGCTTGCCGGTAGCACCCCGGCCCCGGTATTCACCCTCCAGCTTTCGGTGGTTGAAAAAGAGCGCGCCCGGTTGCTGTTTATCAGCCAACTGGTTAGCTCAATTGGCCCAACGGTTTTAGTTGGTCTGAGCACCGGCCCAGGCCCGTATTACACCCATATGTCCCTATAGCTGCGTGCCGAGGTGCGGCCCGGAAATGCCAGCGACCTACTGCGGGCGCCGCCGGGGGCGGGGCCGATGCACCTCGCGGCCATCGGGGGTGAAGGTGATGACGTCGGGGTTGTCGGCGTCGCAGGATTCGGTTTCGTAGGTAACGTCCCCGGTTTTCACGTTCTCGATTTTGGCCACTTTGCAAAAGGTAAGGTCCGGGTAGCGGAGGCCAAGCATGCGCTGCACCGGGGCGGGCAGGGCGCTCGTGCCCGCCAGGTCGGTCACGGTGGCTTCCACATCGCCGTTGGGGCGGTAGCGGATGACGTGCGGCGCCTGGTCGAGAACAAAGCGGGCCTCGTAGAGGCCGTGGGTTTTGGCCCAGCGCACGTTGGCGGCCAGCGGGTACTGCTTTTGCAGCTCCACGAAAGCCAGCGGCGGCACCAGGTCGGGCGTGATTTGCTGCCCCAGGCCGGCACCGGCCCGCAGCAGGATGGCACATAGAAGCAGGGCAGTTTTCATGGGAATCGAAAGAGGCTGCGAGGCGCGCACCGCATTATTTGCTCCAGCCGGTCGCTTAAGCGTTCCGGGAGGGGCAGGCCGGGCAGTTGGCGGGGCACTGCAAAGGTCGGGCCTCGTTTAACGCTACGCCTTGACCAAGCTCATCGAAAAGGATGAGGTTTGTCAGACGTTGCTGCCGGGCGGCTTCTAGTGGGCGCCGTAACTGAGAACCATCGCCGCCGCAACGACAACTAAGGAGCTTGGCGGCCGTCAGCTGGTACGGGATGTGGGCACTGCGCTGGGCGCCGTGAAGCGGGCACTCAGGCTATAAATCACAGCGGGAAGAACCATGAACTGCAACACCGGAGTCAGGCCAACTCCAATGCCCGGAATGATGGGCATCTGCGCGGTGTAGGCCCAGTTTCCCGCCGCCAGATGGGCAACTTCCGATAAGGTAGCACCGGTGCCGCCCGCTGCCATCAGCCAGAAAATGCGTTCGGCCGACAGGTGCCGGGCCCAAAGGCCATTTCGATACACGAGGGCAAAGCCGAAGTAGAGCAACCCAACCATGATGGCATCGGCCAGCGCGGCCAGAGCCAGGAAGGCCACGTGCGGCAGGTCGTAGCCCACGCCCTGGTATAGCGTGCAGTGGCTTAGTTCCCAGGCATAATTGAGCAGAAAAGCCAGCGCCGCTCCCGTCCCGGTAAACCGCCGGAATACCGGTTTATCCGTGGCCTGCTTCAGGAAATAGGCGTACAGCCCCAGCACCCCCGCCAATGCGCTGACGGGCACCACAAACAAGCCGGGGGTTAGTGCAACCATGGTTTGGCAGGTGGGTGGTTTAGCTCAACGGCCGCCGCGTGAAGAGTTAAGCTACTTGGGCGCTACCCGCACCCCGAGGTAAACCCCGGGCCGACCAGGCATGGCAAAAGGCTCGATGCTCCAGCGCGGGTCCTGGGGCGAAATGTGGGCCAGCTGCAGCCACGGGCCATAATTGGTGGCGCGGCCGTGGGCGCTGGTGATGAAAAAGTCGATTACCTGGCGGGTGTTTACGTCGTAGCTGACCCGCAGCGTAGTGGTGTCGTGCTTGAATTGCTTGGCCCACTCCACGATGCCCTCTTTGCGTTCGGCCGCCGTGGGTTCGGTGTCCGGGCCCGCCACGGGACCCAGGGCGGTGCGAAGCTGGTCGATGTTGAGGCGCGCCAGGGCGGGCACGTCAAACACGGGCCTGACGGCCCGAGCGGGCGTGGCGGCGGGCGCGGGCGCCACGGCTTCTGCGGGCGGGGCCTGCGTGAGGGGCGGGTCCGTGGGCCCGCAGCCGATGGGCAGCAGGAGCAACAACCAACGGTAGCGAAGACGCATGACTTGGAGCAGAAGGGGGCGGGCGTTTTGTGGCGTGGAAAGGCGCTGTCACAAACGGGCGGTACTTTGCTAGTACATTAAAATGCCCTTTAAAAGGTCCTGAAAGCATCTTTTAATGCCTGATTCTGAATTCATTGTTTTTGAAGTACGACCACGGCGCCATGCAGTGGCCTGCCTGTCAAAGCCTCCCGCAGCGGGCAGGCCCGGTGCAAGCGCTGAATAGCCGCCTGTGCGCCCGCCCAACCCGCGCAGATGGCTAACTTCCAGGCTTCACCACAACCCCGCCCACCCATGGACCCGACCACCCGCGCCCGCCTCGTCGATGAACTCCGGCAGCTGCTTCGCCACGGCAATGCCCACGTGCCCTTGGCCGAGGCCTGTGCCAAGCTCCCCGCGCACCTGCTCAACCACGCCGTGCCGGACCTGCCTTACACCCTCTGGCAGCTGGTGGAGCACATTCGCATCACGCAGTGGGACATTGTCGAGTTCTGCCTGAACCCGGCGCACGTCTCGCCCTCGTGGCCGGCTGAGTATTGGCCCGGCCCGGAGGCGCCCGGCACGGCCGAGGGCTTGCAGACCACGCTCAAGCAGATTGCGCACGACCGGGACCGGTTTCTGGCCGCGCTCGACGAGCCGGCGCAGGACCTATTTGCGCCCCTGCCGCAGGGCACGGGCCAGTCGCTGTTTCGGGAAGCGGTGCTCATCGCCGACCATACCGCCTACCACACCGGACAAATCATTCTGGTGCGGCGCCTGCTCCACAACTGGAGTTGAGCTAGCTGCTTCTGTCGCTTGGGCTGCTTTAAAATCCCGCCGCTATGGTTTAGCCCAACCGCAAGTCCGACTCATCTTTCAGACCAACTCCGGAAAGCTGCCGCCGCAGCGCCTCCTGCAGCAGGTAAAAAAGCGTGGCCGCCGCGGCTGGATAGGTCAGCCCTTCGGGGCGGATGTTGGACACGCAGTTGCGCGCCTCGTCGGTGAGGCCGGGCCGGGGGCCGTAGGTGAAGTAGGCGCCCAGGCTGTTGGGCGCACTCAGTCCCGGTCGCTCGCCAATGAGCATCAGCACCAGCCGGGCCCGCAGCAACTGGCCAATTTCATCGCCGAGGGCCACGCGGGCCTGCTCCGCCAGCGTAATCGGGGCCAGCCGGAAGCCGGCCGCTTTCAGCATCGGCAACAGCTGGCGCAGGAGCGGCAGGGAGTGGTCGTTTACGGCCGTGGCCGACAGGCCATCGGCCAGGACAATGGCAATGTCGGACTCACCGACGGCCAGCTCCTCCAGTTGCGCTTGGGAGGTTTCGGTTAGCTGCCGGCCCCAGTCCGGGCGCTGCAGGTACTGCTCGCGGGTTTGGGCGCGGCTCTGCACCGCGCAGAAGGTGAGCTGCAACTGCTCCAAGCCGGCCCGCAGTGGCTTCAGGGCCAGGGCAGAGTACACCGCGTCGCGGGCGTGGGCATGGGCCAGCCGGAAGGCCAGCGACTCCCGCAGCGGCACGCTGGTACCGCTGCGCCCCAGCGCAATGCGTGCAGCGGTAAAGGCCCGCAGCGCAGCCCAGGGGTCGGGTTCCGGCGTGGGGCTAGTCGGCAGGTTAATTGGGCTGGACATGGGGACGGTGCATCAGGCGGAGGACAGATTGGGCTAGCGTAGCACGGAGGGCAGGGGGCCCAGCCGCCGGGAGGCGGCCGCCGCCGGCAGCAGCTGGCCGTGAGCCGTGAAAATGCCCTGCTGCTCGAGCCAGGCCGCAAATTCCGGGGCCGGGCGCAGGCCCAGCACCTGCCGCAGGTAGAGCGCATCGTGGAACGACGTGGACTGGTAGTGGAGCAGGATGTCATCGGCGCCGGGCACGCCCATGATGTAGTTGCAGCCGGCCACGCCGAGCAGGGTGAGCAGCGTGTCCATGTCGTCCTGGTCGGCTTCGGCGTGGTTGGTGTAGCACACGTCTACACCCATGGGCAGGCCCAGCAGCTTGCCGCAGAAATGGTCTTCCAGCGCCGCCCGAATGATTTGCTTGCCGTCGTAGAGGTACTCCGGGCCGATGAAGCCGACCACCGAATTGACCAGCAAGGGCGAAAACCGGCGCGCCACGGCGTAAGCCCGGGCCTCGCAGGTTTGCTGGTCGACGCCGTGGTGGGCATTGGCCGACAAGGCGCTGCCCTGGCCGGTTTCGAAGTACATCACGTGCTGGCCCAGGGTGCCGCGCCGCAGCGCCAGCGTGGCTTCCCAGGCTTCCTGCAGCAGCGCCAAGCTCACCCCGAAGCTCTGGTTGGCCGCCTCGGTGCCGCCGATGGATTGAAACGTGAGGTCCACGGGCGCCCCCTGCTCGATGAGGCCCAGCGTGGTCGTGACGTGGCAGAGCACGCAGGTCTGGGTGGGGATGGCGTATTGCTCGCGCACCTCGTCGAGCATCTGCAGCAGTTGGTGCACCACCCGGGGGCTGTCGGTGGCGGGGTTGATGCCGATAACGGCGTCGCCGCTGCCGTAGAGCAGGCCATCGACGAGGCTGGCCGCGATGCCGCGCAAATCGTCGGTAGGATGGTTGGGCTGCAGGCGCGTGGCCAGGTGCCCGCGCAGCCCCAGCGTGTTGCGAAAGCGCGTTACTACTTCGCAGCGCCGGGCCACGGCAATCAGCTCCTGGTTGCGCAGCAGCTTCGAAACGGCGGCCACCATCTCCGGCGTCAGGCCCGGGGCCAGCGCGTGCAACGTGGCAGCATCGGCTGCGTCCGACACCAGCCAGTCGCGCAATTGCCCCACGGTGAAATGGGCGATGCTGGCAAACGCGCCCGCGTTGTGGGTGTCTACAATCAGGCGGGTGACTTCGTCCTGCTCGTAGGGCACCAGCGCCTCGGTCAGGAATTGCCGCAGGGGCACGTCGGCCAGGGCAAATTGAGCTGCTACCCGCTCGGCCGCAGTTGTCGCAGCCAGCCCAGCCAGCACGTCGCCTGAGCGCAGCGGGGAGGCCCGCGCCAGCAGCGTTTTCAGGTCATCGAAAACGTAAGTGCGGCTGTCGATGGTGTGGCGGTAGGGCATAGCCGGAGCGAAGTAGGCAAGTGCGCGTGCCGCGATGTTGCCCTATTGCCTGGCCAGGCAGTTAGCAGGAGTGGCACCGCAGCAGTTTGCCCCTTGAAGGTAAGGACGGAAACGCAGGTAGCCGAACCCGCCCAGCCGGCCAGCAGTAGGTTGTTTTTACTGCTGCCGCTTGGTGCCGAAAGCCACGCTTGTTTCTCTTTATAAACCGTGGCCGTTGCAAAATCCGAATCCGCCGGTCGGCTGTCAGGAGAGTGCATAAGGGTTGTGAGGGCGGCAGTAGCCTTCTTTGCTGCTCGGCTTTCTGCAATGGCTAAACCACGGCTTCGCAGTACCAGCCTTACCAGTTCTAAAAATCCATCAAAATTCTAAAATGGACTTCTCACTCCGCAAAAGGTTTCGCCACTTCTTGCTGCTAAGTATCCTGAGCGCCTGCTGTCTGGTAGCCCAGGCACAAGCTCCCCGGCACACATTTGCGTTGGGGGCCGAGAGCTTCCTGCTCGATGGCCAGCCCTTTCAGATGATTTCGGGCGAGCTGCACTACCCCCGCATCCCGCGGGAAGCCTGGCGCTCGCGGTTGAAAATGGCCAAGGCCATGGGGCTGAACACCATTGGCACCTACGTCTTTTGGAACGCGCACGAGCCCCAGCCGGGCCAGTACGATTTCAAGGGCAATAATGACGTGGCCGCCTTCGTGCGCATGGCCCAGGAAGAAGGCCTGTGGGTGGTGCTACGGCCCAGCCCCTACGTGTGCGCCGAGTGGGAATTTGGCGGCTACCCGTATTGGCTGCAGAACGTGCCCGGCCTGAAAGTGCGCAGCCAGGAGCCACAGTACGTGGCCGCCTACCGGCGCTACATTCAGGCCGTGGGTCAGCAGCTGGCCCCGCTGCAAGTAAACCACGGCGGCCCGGTGCTGATGGTGCAGGTAGAAAACGAATACGGCTCCTACGGCAGCGACAAGCAGTACCTGGCCCTCAACCAGCAGCTGTTTCAGCAGGCCGGCTTCGACGGCCTGCTCTACACCTGCGACCCAGCCAATGACGTAGCCGCGGGCCACCTGCCCGGCCTGCTGCCCGCCGTAAACGGCCTCGACCAGCCCCGGGAGGTGAAGGCGCTGGTGCGCGCCAATCACAACGGACAGGGTCCGTACTTCATCGCCGAATGGTACCCGGCCTGGTTCGACTGGTGGGGCGCCCCTCACCACACCGTGCCGGCCGAGAAGTACACGGCGCGGCTGGATTCGGTGCTGAAAGCCGGCCTATCCATCAACCTGTACATGTTTCACGGCGGCAGCACCCGCGGCTTCATGAACGGGGCCAACTACAAGGGCGGCACCACCCGCTACGAGCCGCAGGTGAGCAGCTACGACTACGACGCGCCGCTCGACGAAGCCGGCAACGCCACCCCCAAGTTTCTGGCCTTCCGCCAGGTCATTGCCAAGTACCGGCCCGCCGGGCAGCCCCTGCCGCCGGTGCCGGCGGCCCGCCCGGCCGCCGCATTGCCCACCCTGCAGCTCACCCGGGTTGCCAGCCTGCTCAGCCGCTTGCCCGCGCCCGTGGTCAGCAGCACGCCGCTCACCTTCGAAGGACTCAGGCAGGCGTATGGCTTTGTGCTGTACCGCGCCACCGTGCGGGGTGGCCGCACGCAGCTGCTGAAAATTACCGAGCTGCGCGACTACGCCGTGGTGCTGGTGAACGGCCAGCGCGTGGGCACCCTCGACCGCCGCCTAAACCAGGACAGCCTGCGCCTCGCCCTGCCGAAGGGCCCGGTCCAGCTGGATATATTAGTGGAGAACATGGGGCGCATCAATTTTGGCAAGTACCTGCTGGAGAACACCAAAGGCATCACTCAGAATGTGCGCCTCGATGGCCGGGAGGTGAAAGACTGGCGTATGTATCGCCTGCCTTTCGATACGGCGCCGGTGGTGGCCCAGGGCACGGCTCCAACGTCGGCGGCCACGGCGGCCCCGGTGCTGCGTTCGGCCACGTTCACGCTCGCCACCCCAGCCGACACGTACCTGGACATGCGGGCCTGGGGCAAAGGCTGCGTCTGGGTCAATGGCCACCACCTGGGCCGCTACTGGGCCATTGGGCCGCAGCAAACGCTGTACGTGCCCGCCGAGTGGCTGAAAAAAGGCGCCAACGACATCACGGTACTGGAGCTGCTCAAGCCGCAGCAAGCCACGCTGCCTAGCCTGGCCCACCCCATCCTGAGCGAACTGCAGCCGTAGGCAAACCATCTGAATAGCAAAATCGGGGTTGACCGGAGCGCGCCTTAGGCCGGGCTGGTCACGGGCAAGCTCAGGGAGAAGGTCGTGCCCTGGCCCTCATGGCTTTCGACCGCGAGCGAGCCGCCGTGGCCCTGGGCAATGATGTCGTGCGAGAGCGATAACCCCAACCCCGTGCCCTCGCCCGGCGGCTTGGTGGTAAAGAAGGGCTGAAAGACCTTTTCCCGCACGGTGTTGCTCATGCCCGTGCCATTTTCGCGCACCTGAATCACCGCCTGCTGATTGACTAGGCGGGTGGTCACCTCCACCACCGGGCGGTAGTTGGCGTCGCCCTGCTGCTGGCGCTGGCGCACGGCATAGAAGGCGTTATTGAACAAATTGAGCAGCACCCGGCCCACGTCCGGGCCCACTACTTTCACCGTCGGCAGGTCGGCCGTAAAGTCGGTGTTCAGCGTGGCGTTGAAGCTTTTGTCTTTGGCGCGCAGGCCGTGGTAGGCCAGGCGCAGGTATTCGTCGCAGAGGCTATTTAAGTCGGTAGGCGTGCGCTCGCCCGTGCTGGTGCGGCTGTGCTCGAGCATGCCCTTGACGATGCCCGCCGCCCAGCGCCCAACGGAAACCTCGGATTTTATGGTAGAAGTGGTTGGCCTCGTGCAAGACCTGGCCCAGCCAACTCACCTTATCGGTCCAGGGCAGGCCCTTGGCGAAGCGGCGGCGGTCTTCCCAGCGCAGCACGGCCAGCACGTCGGGCTCGTGCAGGGGCCAGATTTTGCAGAGCGGCGCGCTGCTGCCGCTGGCCGCAATAATGCCGTTCACGGCCCGGCGCGCGGCCTCGTTGGCGCCTTCCATGGTGGCCAGGTCGGTGTTGGTGCGCACGTAGTCGGACGCCAGAAACAGGTTTTCGATGCCGCAAAAGCTTTCCGGGCGCAAACCCCAGGAGTTGGCCGTGTTCACCAGCAGCGGCTCGGTGTTGTGCATGGTGGCAAAGCGGCTCTTTAGCGGCGGAGGGGTGGGGCGGTGGGTGTCGGGCTCAATGTCGGAATCGACGTAGTAGCCCACGCGCATCGCATTGGTCAGCAGGCATTCGCCGCTGGCTTGCACGAGGCTCTTTTTCAGCTGGGCCCACACTTCTGCCACCACTTCGGGCAGGGTGCAGTCAGACGCTTTTTTGCCGTTCAGGCTCTTCTCAAACTAGTTGCTCACGTCCACCGAAATCAGGCCCTTTACCTGGCCGTCGCCGTAGCCGGACAGCGGGTGCTGCGGCCAGAACTGGGCCTGCGAAATCCCCTCAGCGCCCACGGCGAAGGGCCAGGACGTAAACAATAGCGCCCGTGAGGCAGGGGGTAGCATACAGTTGCCGCTCGAATACCAGGGGTACCTCGTTGGCCAAAGTATCGCGGATAACGCCGCCAAACAGCGCCGAAACGATGCCCAGCAATATGGCCGCCAAGGCATTTACGCCCAGAATCAGTGCTTTCTCCAGGCCCAGGATAGTGAAAATCCCGATGCCCAGTGTGTCGAATACCAGCAAGGGCCGCCGCAGAATTCCCAGCCACCAGCGGCGGCAGGCGATGGCGATGACCACGACGGTAATGATGACAATCAGGTAATTGGCATCGCTTATCCAGGCCACCGGGTACGCGTGAATGACGACATCGCGCAGGGTGCCGCCTCCCGTGGCGGTTACAAACGCAAAGATGAAAAGCGTGAGAATGTCGTGGACTTTTTGCTTGTGCAAAGCGGCTAGCGTACCGGAGATGGCGAATACCCCGGTTCCGATTAAATCCGTCCAACAGATTACGTTCATTGAAAATCTCCCCTATGCGAATACCCGGTCAGGCCGTTAACGTGCTGCCTCGGTGCCTTCCCAGGCGAGCCCAACTGTTGAGCAAGATAGCCCAGCGTGCTAACGATGCTGGCTTAGCGCAGGGGCAAACCCGCCGATTCCAGTACCTTCAACGCATGACGTTACCAGCTGCGTACTCTGTCCTGAAAGCCCACTTGCAGGCGCGCGTGTCCTTGTCCGACGACGATTTTGCCGACTTCCAGGGCTACCTGCGCCCCCTGGCGCTGGGCAAGCGGCAGCACCTGCTGCAAGCCGGCGAGCCCTGCACGCACCTGGCCTTCGTGACCCAGGGCTGCCTGCGCAGCTACTCGCTTACGGCGCAAGGCCAGGAGCACACGCTGCAGTTTGCGCCGGAAGACTGGTGGATTTCGGACATCTACAGCTGGCTGACCCAGCAGCCGAGCAGCATGAGCATCGACGCGCTGGAAGACTCGCAGGTGCTGTTGCTTGCCCAGGCCGACATGGAAACCATCTACACGCGGTTTCCCGTGTTCGAGCGCTATTTCCGGCTGTTGATGCAAAGCCGCTACGTTGCCCTGCAGGAGCGTGTCAACGCCTCGTTGAGCCAAACCGCCAGCGAAAAATACCAGCACTTTCTGCGCAAGTACCCCGGCATCGCCCGGCGCGTGCCCCAGCATTTTATTGCCTCCTACCTGGGCATTACGCCCGAGTCGTTGAGCCGCGTGCGCCGGCAAACCCGGCTCGGCCGGTGAGGGCGCCCAGACGGGCTCCGGGTACTTGGTAACCAGCTCGCCTGCCGCTGCTTTCTTATCCTAGGATAATGCGCGAGCGTACCGGCAGGTCAGACCTTTGCATCGTAGTTATCCAGAAGCATGCCTCGACATCATGAGGCAGTTTTTCGATAGACCATACCATGCAAACGACCTCACTTCCTTATTCTTCGCTGCCGGCTGAGCGCATCGGCCAGCACCCCGCCCAGCAGCTGCCGGCTGCCATTCGCATTGGCACGGTGCACTTGGTCGTGGCCGACCTCAGCCGGTCCTTGGCCTTTTACCAGGACGTGCTGGGATTCCAGCTGCTGCGCCGCGTTCCGGCCGCCGATGGGCAGGCCGCCGGAGCCGAGCTCGGCGTGGCTGGCAGCGGCCAGGTACTAGTGGCCCTGTACGAGCAGCCGGGGGCGCGACCGGTGCCGCGGCGGGGCCGCCTGGGCATCTACCACTTCGCCGTGCTGCTGCCTACCCGCGCCGACCTCGGCCGCTTTCTGCGGCATGCCCAGGCGCAAGGCGTGCACGTGGGCTCCTCCGACCACCTCTACAGCGAAGCCACCTACCTCACTGACCCCGACGGCTTCACGGTGGAAGTGTACCGCGACCGGCCCCGCAGCGAGTGGCGCGTAACGGACGAAGGCGAAATTCAATCAGCCCTCGACCCGCTCGACGTGCGCGGAGTGCTGCAGGCCGCCGGCGACACCCCCTGGCAGGGCCTGCCGGCGGGCACCACCATCGGCCACCTGCACTTCTACACCGGCAGCCTGCCGGAAGCCGCGGCCTTCTACCACCAGGCGCTGGGCCTGGACATTGTGACCTGGAGCCTGCCGGGCGCGTTGTTCGTGTCGGCCGGCGGCTACCACCACCACCTGGGCCTGAACGTGTGGGCCGCCGGCTCGCCCGCCGCGACCGACGAGGATGCGCGCCTGCTCCATTGGGAGCTGTGGCTGCCCGATGCCGGCAGCCGCGACGCCGCCGCGCAGCGCCTGCAGCAGGCCGGCTACCCAGCGGCCGCCACCCCCGAAGGGCCGATGGTGACGGACCCGTGGGGCATTCGCCTGCTGCTGCGTGCGGAGGCGTAGCTCCGGCCGGGAGTTGTTATCGGGGCTAGCCGTGGCTGTTCCTTCTTCTCGCTATTCTCTTGACTATTCCCATGACTCAAGCTACCGCAACGCAGCCCCCGCTGCTCACCGATTTGTCCCTGGCCTACCGGCTCGTAAACCCAGCTCAGAATCCCGGCGCCCAGCGCCTGTTGCTGCTCCTGCACGGCGTGGGCGGCAACGAACTGAACCTGCTGCCCGTGGGCGCGCAGCTGGCCGACAGCCGCACCCTGGTGCTGTCGGTGCGCGCCCCGCTGGTGCTGGGCCCCATGGGCTTCGGTTTCTACCAGGTTGATTTTTCCTCGGGCAAGGCCGTCTTCAACCACGCGCAGCAGCAAGCCGGGCAGCAACTGCTGCTGCGCTTCATTGAGGAGGCGGCAGCCCGCTACGGCATCCCTGCCGGCCAGGTGTACCTGCTGGGCTTCAGCCAGGGCGCCATCATGGCCTACGACGTGGCCCTGACCCACCCGGCCCGGGTACGCGGCGTGCTGGCTTTCAGCGGGCGCCTGCTGGAGGAAACGCGCCAGCGCCACGCCCCGACAGCGGAGGTGCAGCAGGTCCGGTTCTTTATCAGCCATGGCTACCACGACGACAAGCTACCCGCGTTTTATGCTGACGAAGCGGTGGTGTTTCTCAAAACCCTGGGCATTGCCCCGCACTACGAAGCCGTTGCCGGCGGGCACGAAATCTCGGAACGTGGCCTGGCCGCCGCCCACCAGTGGCTGGTCCGCCTGCCCTAACCGAACGAAGTCGTGTTGCGATAAGGCCTCTCAGCGCCTCGCGTACCTGCTGGTGTAGAGCCACACTGCTGGAAGCATCGGCTGGTGATGTTGACAGACGGACACTGATTCCCCAATGGCGCAATAAAGCCCTTGGAGCGGTACCTGCACAGTTTGGTTGCCCCCGATAGGGGGCTCAGCAAGCGGTCTGAACTGCAAAACGAGCGGTTGTCGTTGCTACCGCAGGCTCCAGGGGGTGATGTCCGCTTCACATGTGAGCAGGATGGGCTGGCTACTGTTCATGAAGCCCACCAGCGTGCGCTGATAAATGAAGCCCTTTCGGGGCCCGGCCCACTCTCGGAAGAAGATGGTATCGTGGCGCACTTGATAATCGCCCATCAGCAGCGAGGTCGTGCTGCCGTTTATGTGATTGATGACATCCGACAAATTAAACCAGTGGCCGGGGTGTTCGAGCGTGATTTCGTAGCGCTGTTCCCCCTGCGCAAAGGAGTAGCGCTGGTACGCCGCATCCGGAGGAGACCCTTGCCAGGGTTGGAATACGTAATGGACAAACAAGCTGACGACCACCGCAGCGTTCAGGGCCCACGCCCATCCGCTTGGGTAGAGGACCCGGCGCCACGCTAGGCCACTCAATACCCCGAGGTGCAGCAGCGCGCAGCTGGCGGCCACCACCAGCCCCTGGTCCCGGTGGCCTTCCCCAGAACCAAAGGCAAAAAAGTGGACAACGGCCCCCACCACTTGCCATAGAAAGTAGCCGCTGACCGTTAGCAACAGGCCGAGGCCCCAACGAACTATCTGCCCCGTTACCGAAGAACGCAACCACGTTAACACGGAAACAAGAGGAGTAGGCATTGCATTAGCAAAGTAGCCATAAACTGTTCGCGGAAAGGTCCTATAAACAACCCAAGGCCCTACTTCTTATCCAGAAACTGGAATATCCTTTTGTATGCCTCTTCCAGCTCGCTGGCGGTAGGGCTGTGGTGTCCTTCCGGCACAAACAGCACGGTATTTTTATGCTGGTTTTGCTGGAGCAGGCCCACAAACCGTTCAAAGGTGACTGGCGGAACCTGGTCGTCCTGGCCGCCGTGCCAGATAAAAAAGGGCGGGTCCTGCGGGTCGAAATAGGTGAGGGGCTCGTACTGCCGGGTCACTTCTTTCGGCGCGTACCCAGTGGTTTCGGGGAACAGCGCCAGGCCAATGGCCTTCATGACCGGCACCGGGTGGTTCATGAATACCGTTTCGACCACGTCGAGCCCGCCCACCGGGCCGGAGAAGTTGACCACGCCAGCAATGCGAATGCCCGCCGCCAACGGGTGGGGGTACGTGGGGTCGTTGGCGGTCACCGCCACCAGGCTGCCAATGTGGGCGCCCGCAGAAAAGCCCGTGAGCACGACCCGCTCCAGGTTCAGGGGGTAAGCGTCGGAGTGCGCCCGGAGGAAGTTGAGGGCCAGCGTTAGGTCTTCCGTGGCCACGGGAATGCCCTTTTTGAGGCGGTAGTTGAGGTTGACGACGGTGACTCCTTTCTTCAAATAGGGCCGGATGTAGCGTTCTTCCTGGGCCTTGTCGCTGAGGTAATATCCTCCGCCGTGCAGAAACACGATGGTGTAGTTTTTGGTGTGCCGTTTCGGGGCGTCCGCGAACAGGTAGAGGTCGAAGGTTTGCGCTTTATCTGCCCCGTAGGCAACGTCTTTGGTGATGGTGTAGGCTGCCTGGACTTGCTCAGGGGTTTTGTCGGCCACCGCAGCCAATTTCACAGAACAGGAGGCCAGAGTCATTAAAGTGGCGACACGGAGCCAAAACAGTGAGAGATGCATGAGAGACAGAGGAGTTGGGGAAAAGCCGGTGAAAGTCCAGCGTGGGGAGGCCGGGTCGCAACGAAACGGGTTTCTCCGGACGTTACCTGCTGGGCTAAAAGTAAGCGCGGGCTGCCCTTATCCTGGCAAGGGGCCACAGCGGCCCAGTGCTGCAGTGTCAGCAGCTGCGCTACGCCGTGATTATCGAACGCGTGCAAACTTGCAACGCCAAATCATGACCGTCATGCCGAGCGCAGCCGAAGCATCACTGTGTCGGAAGTGATGTGCGCCATTACAACGAAGCGGTAGAGATGCTTCGGCTGCGCTCGGCATGATGGACCTTTACTGAAATTCCCACCACCAATTATGACTCCCACTCTCGAAAACTATACCCTCGGCCGCTGGACGCCCGGCGGCAGCGCCCCCCAGGAACTGCTCGACGCCAGCACCGGCGAGGTCATTGCCCTGGCCAATACCGAAGGTTTCGACTTCGCTTCCATCCTGAATTATGGACGGCGCGTGGGCAACCCCAAGCTGCGCAAAATGACGTTCCACGAGCGCGGCCGGATGCTCAAGGCGCTGGCCTTCCACTTGCAGGAAAAGAAGGAGATTTTCTACGAGTTGAGCTACCGCTCCGGCGCCACGCGCGCCGACTCCTGGATTGACATCGAAGGCGGCATCGGCAACCTGTTTGCCAATGCCTCGCTGCGCCGCAAGTTTCCCGACAAGCCGTTTTACGTGGAGGGCGAGCCGGTAGGGTTGTCGAAGGGCGACACCTTCATGGCGCAGCACCTGCTGGTGCCCCGCGAAGGCGTGGCCGTGCACATCAACGCCTACAACTTCCCCATCTGGGGCATGCTGGAGAAAATTGCCGTGAACCTCTTGGCCGGCATGCCCGCCGTGGTGAAGCCGGCCGTGCCCTCGGCCTACCTCACCGAGGCCGTGGTGCGCGAAATCATCGCCTCCGGCATCCTGCCCGAAGGCGCGTTGCAGCTGGTGGTAGGCTCCGGCCAGGGCATTCTGGACCACGTCACGTACCAGGACGTGGTGACTTTCACCGGCTCGGCGGCCACCGGGCGCAAGCTGCGCACCCACCCGCGCATCATTGAGGAGGCCGTGCCTTTCACCATGGAAGCCGATTCGCTCAATGCCGCCGTGCTCGGAGTAGATGCCCGGCCGGGTACGCCCGAATTCGACTTGTTTATTAAGGAAGTGCGCAAGGAAATGACGGCCAAGTGCGGGCAAAAATGCACCGCCATTCGCCGCGCCATTGTGCCGGAGAGCCTGCTTGAAGACGTGCAGATTGCCTTAGGCAAGGCCCTGGCCCAGACCACCGTCGGCCACCCGCAGGCAGAGGGCGTGCGCATGGGCGCGCTGGCGGGGCGGGCCCAGGCCGAGATATTCCGCGAGCGGGTGCGGCACTTAGCCCAACACACGCCCATCGTGTACGGCGACCTCGAAAATGTGGAAGTGCTGGGCAAGGAGCGCGGCGCCGACTACGCCAAGGGCGCCTTCACCTCGCCCATCGTGCTTCTAAATAAGGAGCCCTTCCGCCACCTCGACAGCCACGAAATCGAAGCCTTCGGCCCGGTGGTGACGCTCATGCCGTACCGCGATACCGACGAGGCCGTGACCCTGGCCAACATGGGCAAAGGTTCGCTGGTGTGCTCGCTGGCCACCAACGACCCGCGCACGGCGCAGGATTTCGTGCTGGGCGCCGCCACCCACCACGGCCGCATCCTGGTGCTGAACGGCGAGATGGCCAAGGAAAGCACCGGGCACGGCTCGCCGCTGCCTCAGCTCATCCACGGCGGCCCCGGGCGGGCCGGCGGTGGGCAGGAGATGGGCGGCATCCGTGGGGTGGAGCATTTTATGCAGCGCGTGGCCCTGCAGGGCTCGCCGAGCATGATTACGGCCATCACGGAGGTATACCAGACCGGTGCCAAGCAAATCGAGAAAGACAAGCACCCCTTCCAGCATTACTTCGAGGAACTGGAAATCGGCCAGACCTACACCACCCACAAGCACACCGTGACGGAAGCCGACATCACCAACTTCGCGCAGGTGTCGGGCGATAATTTCTACGCCCACGTCGACGCCACTTCGCTGGAAGGCACGCTCTTCACCGGGCGCGTGGCCCATGGCTACTACATACTGAGCAAGGCCGCCGGCATGTTCGTGGACCCGCGCAAGGGGCCCGTGCTGCTCAACTACGGTCTGGACGAATGCCGCTTTACCAAGCCCGTGTACCCCGGCACCACCATCGGCGTGACGCTCACGGTGAAGGAGAAAGTGGGCCAGGAAAAGCGCGACGAAACCGACGTAGCCAAAGGCATCGTGCGCTGGCTCGTCACGGTGACTGACCAAACCGGGGAAACCGTGGCCGTCGCCACCATTATGACCATGGTTAAGAAAAAGAACCAGGAATAGCTTTTCTAATGGAGCGGGACGTGCCGACTAACAGTTGCACGGCTCGCTCTATTGGTCCCATCCACTGAAACTCCGCATGTCCACATTAGCTACTCCCGCCACTGGCCGGGTCACCGCATCAGCCAACGCCGAGGGCGTGGCCACCATTTCCTTTTTTCATCCCGCGCACAACTCCTTGCCCGGGTCCCTGCTCACTGAGCTGGCCCAGACCATCACGGCCGTTGGGCAAGATGCCAAAACGAAGGTCATCATCCTGCGCAGCGAGGGCGACAAAACCTTCTGCGCCGGCGCCAGCTTCGACGAGCTGGTGGCCATTGAGAACGAAGCGCAGGGGCTGGCGTTCTTTTCTGGCTTTGCCCAAGTGATTAACGCCTGCCGCACCTGCCCCAAAGTCATCATTGGCCGCGTGCAGGGCAAAGCCATTGGCGGTGGGGTAGGGGTGGCCGCGGCCACCGACTACTGCTTTGCCACCGCCCAGGCGTCGGTGAAGCTAAGCGAGTTGGTGGTTGGCATCGGCCCGTTTGTGGTAGGGCCCGCCGTGGAGCGGAAAATAGGCGTGTCGGCCTACTCGCAGCTGGCCCTGGATGCGGCCGAATTTCGCTCGGCGCAGTGGGCCAAAGAGCAGGGCCTGTACCAGGACGTTCTAGACACCGAAGAGGCGCTGGACGCCGCCGTGCAGGCATTCGCCACCAAGCTCACGGCCTACAATCCCGAGGCCCTAACCGACCTAAAGCGCGTCATCTGGGAAGGCACTGAACACTGGGATACACTCCTGGTAGCGCGCGCCGCCATCAGCGGGCGGCTGGTCCTGTCGGACTTTACCCGGCAGGCCATTCAGCGGTTCAATGCCCGATAAGCCGCATCCCCAACACACAAAGAAGCCTCTAGCACAATGCTAGAGGCTTTCTTGTGGTCGTGTTAGGCCCGAAAATCACTTATTGAGCAAGCTTTAAGTACTCACGCACAAGTAAAATATATAGAAAAAGACGGTCATGCTGAGCTTGTCGAAGCATCTCTACCGCAGCAGTAATCAATGCTAGCTCAACGAAGCGGTAGAGATGCTTCGGCTGCGCTCAGCATGACCCTACGGTTACTTATGCACGACTACTTAACCCGGTTTCTTTGGCCTCTTTGACTGTTTGAGGCATAATAGTTTCTAGTCTGATAAGGCCTGATATAGGAGAGTTGAGCCATAGGTCCTCTGACGGGTCTTCTGTCTGTTCCCTCATTCTGCTTGGGATAATAAATCAACTAAAATAAGGCATCGACGCATCCTTAACCAGGTGCTTAGAATGGCTAAACATCTTCTCAGTCCAGACAGCCTGGGGCTAAGTTGAGCAGCCAGCGGGGAGGCTCGCGCTCCAGCACCAATGCCCCCAGGTTCAGCCAGGCTCCGGTGCGGTCGAGTACGGCCGAGTCGGCGGTCACGACGACATCTGGGGTTTCGCTTAGCTCGACGTCGGGGTTCATCACGACCTCCACTCTCCAGGGCAGCCCAAGCTCGGGCCCCAGCTCCCGGAGGCGCGCGGCGAGCCGGCCGCTGTTGGACACGGGCTGGTCGAGCAGCCACCGCACGGGGCCGGGCGCGAGTGGGAGCAGCACAGCGGCCGTCAGCCGAATGGCCCGGTCGGTTTCCTGCACGGCCCGGTAGGTGCCGTGGATGCTCGCCAGGTCGCGCAGCGCCCCGTCGCGGCCCCGCAGCACCACGCCGCCACTCAGGGCCGTTTCGAGCAGGATAATCAGGTTGAAGCCATCGATGGACACGGGCCGGCCGCGTAGGGCCGCGGGCGGCAGCTGCGTGGCTTTGCGCCGTTGGCATTGCTCGTCGGTACAGGCGGCGCGGCCCACGGCCCAGCGCTGGCGCTCGGTCAGGGCGTAGCGGTCGCCCACCAGCTTGATGGTACTGCCGCGTGGGTACCCGCGCGTGAGCAGCCACGACAACTCCTCCACGGCGCGCCTCAGCACCGGTAGCCACTGGGGCGCAAACAACTGAGCATCGGCCGGGTGCGGGCCGCGGTGGCGGGTGTCGGCAGGGCGCATAAATGAATCGTTAAGGAACCGCGGAAACTGTAATACACTGCTCGCTCCCCGCCGGGTTGCCGGAGGTGCCAGCTGCCCGAAAAAACGCAAACGCTCCGGCGGCCCGGAATTTGAGGGCACCTTTGTTATCTAATTACAAGAGTTGACGGGAATGAATGCAACGGAGCAAGAAGAGAGAGAATACCTGGAAGTAATCAAGGAGAAACTGGCGCTGGCTATCCGGCGGGGAGACGACGCCGTCAAGCAGTTTTCCGACGAGCTCCGGCAGAAAAAGGAGTACATCCACGAGCATCAGTCCGGCATGGACGACGCCGACATGGTGGCCGCCGGCCAATCGATTAACCGCATGGCCTTTACGGGCGAGGCCGCCGTGGCCCGGAAACGCAAGCTCCTCAAGCTGGCGCAATCCCCCTACTTTGGCCGCATTGATTTCACGCCCCAGGGCCAGGCCACCATGCCGGTGTACATCGGCGTGCATTCCTTTACGGACGAGCGGCAGCGCCAGGGCCTGATTTACGATTGGCGGGCACCCATTTCGTCCATGTTCTACGACTTCGAGCTGGGGGATGCCGCCTTCACCACTCCTTCGGGGGAGGTGCAGGGCACCATCGACCTCAAACGGCAATACAAAATCCGGGACGGGCGCATGGAGTTCCTGATTGAGAATGACGTGAACATTCACGACGACGTGCTGCAGCGCGAGCTGGCCAAGTCCAGCGACGACAAGATGAAGAACATCGTCGCGACCATCCAACGGGACCAGAACGCGGTGATTCGCAACGAAACCGCCTCGGTGATGGTCATCCAGGGCGTGGCCGGGTCGGGCAAAACCTCCATTGCCCTGCATCGCCTGGCGTTCCTCTTGTACCGCTACCGGGATACCATTGCGGCCAAGGACCTGCTCATTATCTCGCCCAATAAAGTCTTCGCCGACTACATCTCCAACGTCTTGCCCGAACTGGGCGAAGAACACATTCCCGAGCTAGGCATGGACGAGCTGGCGGCCGACCTGCTCGGCAACCAGTACCCCTTCCAGACCTTCTTCGAGCAGGTGTCGGCGCTGCTGGAAAACCACGAACCCGCGTTTATTGAGCGCATCCGGTTCAAGTCCTCGTTTGAGTTTCTGAGCCAGCTCAACCAGTACCTGCTGCACGTGGAGAACCACTACTTCACCGCGGCCGAGCTGCGGGTGGGCCCCCTGCGCATTCCCGCGGCGTTCCTGCTGGAGCGGTTCAAGGCCTACCACCGGGTGCCGCTCTTGAAACGCTTGCCGCTGGTGGCCGAGGACGTGCGGACCTACGTGCGCGACGCCACTCGCCGCAAGCTGACCGGGCAGGAGAAGGCCACGATTGGGGAAGCTGTTCCCCGTATGTTCAAGTTCCACCAGGTGCTGGACCTCTACCGGGACTTTTACCGCTGGATTGGGAAGCCCGGGCTCTTCCGCATCGACCACCGCATGCACTTGGAATACGCGGACGTCTTCGCTTTCATCTACCTGCGCATCCGGCTGGAAGGCCTCACCGCCTACGAGCACGTGAAGCACCTGCTGGTGGACGAGATGCAGGATTACACCCCCGTGCAATACGCCGTGTTGTCCCGCGTGTTCGGGTGCCGGAAGACCATCCTCGGCGACGTAAGCCAGACGGTGAACCCGTACAGCGCTTCCTCCGCCGAGGCCATCGAACGCGTCTTCCCGCAAGCCGAGGTGGTCCGGCTCTACCGCAGCTACCGCTCCACCGTCGAGATTACGGCCTTTGCGCAGCGCATCACGCCGAATCCCCACATCATCCCGCTGGAACGGCACGGGCAGGCGCCCGTAATAGCGCGCTTTGGCAGCAAAGACGAGGAATTAAAGGCTATCCAGGAGCTGATTGCGACCTTCCAGCGCTCGGGAAACAATTCCCTGGGCATCATCTGCAAAACCCTCCGGCAGGCCAGGCAGGTGCATGAGGCGCTTAAAGCCCCTGGCGTTCATCTGCTCACGGAGGAGTCTACAACCTTCAAAGAGGGGGTGGTCATCACCACGGCCCATTTGGCGAAGGGGCTGGAGTTTGATGAGGTCATCGTGCCCTTTGCCTCCGCTCATACTTATAAAACGGAGGTGGATAAGAGCATGCTCTACGTCGCCTGCACCCGCGCCATGCACCAGCTCACGCTGACGTATTCGAAGGACATAACTCCCTTCTTGTCTGCCTAAAAGGCATTGGCCGCGGGTCTGTTCTTCGAAGGCTCTGCCCAACCGCTCAGATAGTCTCGATGGGGTGCGTGGGTAACAGACAATTCCCTTGCCGATAAGCTAATCTTATTAGGCTTTAATAGACGGCGGTAATGAGGTAGCAGGGGCGTTCTACCTAGTGTTAAACGGCCATCCCAACCGGGCCGATTGATTCACTCCTGCCAAGTCTTATCTGAACCCCCACAAAAAGCTCGTTTACTACACGGGTATCCTTGAAATGCAAAAGGCCCTTCACGCTAGCGTGAAGGGCCTTTTTGGTGGTCGTGTAAGGACTGCCCACTTCCGGTTGTCACCTGTTGCCTTACGCCATATAATGCTCTCCTATTGCCTGTAATGGCATTTTTGGGTGCGGTTAGAATCAGGAATGACTAGTTATAGTCGGAAGTTTTGTCCCGTGACTTGTCCCGTGGCAACACCGCGACTACCTTCGTCGACTCACTTTCCTATATAGCAAATGCTGCGGACCAAGTACTATCTAACCGATGCCAAATCAGCGGGTGAAACGGCGCTGTATGCCGCTTGTTACCTGGAAGGGCAGCGCAAAAAAAATCTATTTGCCTACCCTAACGGTGAAGCCCGAACAATGGGACGCAAAAGCCCAAAAGTACCGGCGCAACTACGCTGGCTTTTCCGATGCCAACCACCTGCTGAAGAAACTGGCCGAAGGACTCGAAGCGGCCCATCTGCTACACACGGCAAAAGGGAAAGTGACCACGGTGGAGGACCTGCGCGCCGTGGCGGCGCGCTTCACGTCCGGCAAGCAAGCCCAGCCGCCGGCGGGGCTGCTGGAGCATTTGGATACGTGGATTGAGTCGGCGAAACGCGACCGGGCCCCGTCCACCATCAAGTCCTATAACACCCTGCGGCAGCACCTGATTGCTTATTCAAAGCTGCGGCGGCTTCGCTTGGAATTCGCCTCGTTGGACGTCCCGTTTTGCGAAGCATTTAAAAGTTACTTGCTCAAGACCATGAGCATGGGCAATGCGTCCGTCAACAACCAAGTGAAGAACCTGAAGGTGTTTCTGGGACAAACCTTCGAGCAAGAGTTGCACGAGTACGCCCACTTCAAACGCTTCCGCAAAATGGAGGCCGTTGCGCCGGAGGTCGTGTACCTCACGGCTGCCGAGAAAGCCCGCCTTTTTGCTCTTCCCCTGGCCCACATTCCGTACTTGGAACAGACCCGCGACATCTTTCTGTTCGAGTGCGAGACGGGGCTGCGCTTCTCCGACGTACAGGCCTTGCGGGCAGAACAAGTCACCAAGGATTCGCTGGTCCTCACCACCCGGAAAACGGGTGATTTGTTGAAGGTGCCCCTTTCTCCGGTTGCCCAAGGCATTATTGCGCGCTACGCCGGGCGAGCGGATGGTCGGGCCCTGCCCGTGATAAGCAACCAAAAAACTAATGCCCACCTCAAGACCTTGGGCAAGCTGGCGCGCATCGACGCCCCGACCACGACCAGTCAACACAAGGGCTGCGAGCGGGTGGCCACCACCCGGCCCAAGTACGAACTAATGGGCACCCACACGGCCCGTCGCACCTTCGTTACCCTGGCCTTGGAAGGAGGGATGCGACCGGAAACACTCATGCGCATTACCGGACACAAGGACTACAAGATGCTTCACCGCTACTTGAAAATCACCGATTCCGTGGTGCAGGATGAGTTTGCTCAGTACCTGGAGCGGCAGGCCAGTCCGTTGATGCGGATAGCAGGGTAGGGGTTGTCCAGGGGTTTTCAACCCGTTGTTGATGAGGAGCAAGTCAAGTGCAGGGTTGGGGATTTCATTCGTATCCAATATCCAATAGAAGCAAACCCACCGTTTTCCTGAACGGGCGATCTAGGGGGTCGCTTCGGCCGGGGGACACACCCAGTGCGAAAGGCGGTCGCCCCGGCGAACGGTGAGCGCGCGGGCGTGGGCCGGTTTGCGGATCAGGTCGCCGGGGCGAAGGTACTGGTTCAGGTCCTGCTCGTCCGCCGGGGCCGCGGCGGGCGCGGGGACGAAGGCGCGGAAGTCGTAGGAGGGGCGGCGCCGGCCGTCGAGGAAGAACCCGTGCGCGTGCCGGCTCTGCCAGTGCCCGCTGACGCGGCCCGTGACGGCTGTCTCGTAGCCGACGGCGCGGCAGGCGAAGCCGGCCCGGAGCGCGGAGGGCAAGGCCAAGTAGAGCAGCAGGGCCGCGGCCCCGAGCAGCAGGATGCGGGTCGATGACCTGGCGGCAAGGTACGGCGTGGTTGGGGGTAGCACTCAGACTGTTTGAATAAACAACTGCGCTTTCCCTTTCTTGCAGAGATGAAACCCCTGTGCTTCCTTGCTCGGCTGCTGTGTTTCTTTCTTCTGAGCGCGTGTTCCCAACAACCGCCCGCAGAGGTGAGCGCGGTGCCCTCGGCTCCCCCTCCCCCTCCCGGTTCGATTGACCGCACCGACTCCACCTGCCGCGCCGAGCTCCGGCGCGCGCACGCCGATGCCCAGCGCGGGCAGCTCACCTACTTCCTCTTCCGGCGGGCCCGGTACGCCGACGACTTGGACACGTTCCTTCGCAGGTACGGCCTCCGGTTTCGCTACAACCCCATGAACTGCACGCTGGAGGACCTCTGCTACGCCCACTACATGGACAGCGTCATCGCCCGGGGGCACGGCCCGGCCTTTCTGGACCGCCTCAAACAGAAAGCCGACCAACGGTTTCTCTCGGCGTGGCCGACGCGTAACTACTGGTACTGGGACCTGGACGTTCCGCCGCGAGGCCGCGTCGAAGACGTGGAGGCCTACGTAACGGCCCACTTGCCGCGTCCCCGGGGGTGGGACACGCGCCCCGAACTCGGGCTCTTCGGTGAGCTTGCCGAGCGCCAGTACCTATTCGCCACCCTCACCGTGGACCGTACCGGCCAGCTGGGAAGCATCCGCTTTCCCGCCGACAGGCCCGGCAATGTCAAAGCCACCAACCGCCGCTTCCTCCCCGCCATCCAACGGGAAATCCGTCGCCTAATCCGCACGGCGGGGCCCTGGCAGGCCGGCCAACTCGCGGGCCATGCCGTGAGCGCGACGCTTTACGTGGACGTGACGCTTAATCCAGAACAGATGCCGCGAACGCCTGATGCCCGCAACAACCAATAGGAGATGCTACCGGGGGTACGGTAACGCTCCTTTTCCGAAACGCTACGCGTTTACCTTGCCACCGTTTTTGTAAACTCACGCTCTCGGTCATTACTGGTATTTCCGACCCTTTGGTTGTCAGCCCAGTGGGTGATTACATGCGCCGTATTGGGGCGTATCTTGCCCACTGAAAGCTTCCTGTTTTACTATGCTTATTTCCACTTCCGTGCCGGGCTTGCGGCGTGGCCCCCGTCCTTATGCGTTTCGTTTTTTTGCTGGTCGCCGTCTGGCTGCTGGCCTTGCCCGCCCGGGCCATGCCCGTCGCCCCCGATACCACCGTGCTGCGGGTAACCCGACTGCCCGCTGCCGGCTTGTTGTTGACTCAGGGCTGGCGCTACCACCCCGGCGACAATCCGGCCTGGGCCCGTCCGGAATTTGATGATAGCGCCTGGGACACCCTTAACCCCACCCGGCCCCGGCGGGAGTTGCCGCCGCGCCTGGGCTCCGGCATCGGCTGGCTGCGGCTGCGCTTTCGGTTCAGCGACTCGTTGCGCCGACGGGAACTACAGCTCGTTACCTCGCAGCTAGGCGCCGTCGAAATCTACCTTAACGGGCAGCTGCTGCGGCGCCGGGGCACGCTGAGCACCAACCCGGCCCTGGTGCGGGCGGCCGGCAACACCCACACGCCTGTGGCATTGCCCGGCAGCGGCCTCACCGAGCAAGTGCTGGCTCTGCGCTTAGCGCCCCAGCCGCTGTCGCCGCTGCTGACTACGGGGCAGGTCCCGCTGCTGCGCCCGCGTCTCTACACCGTGCCACATTACCACCAGCTGGAGGCTCAGAGTGCGAATTTCCGACTGCTTTATTTTGGGTTGGGCAGCGCCTATGTGCTGCTCACGCTGCTGCATCTGGTTTTCTCCTACTATAACCCCACGCAGCGCACCAACCGCTACTTTGCCCGCTACACCCTCACCGGCGCCGCGGCCGGTTTTTTTACCTGCCTTGACAACGCAGAGGACTTTGCCTCCCTCGGCACGGGCGTATGGGTGCGGAGCCTTGTGTTTGTCTGCAGTTTCGCGAGCCTGTGCTGGCTGGTGCGGTCGGTGTATGCCCTGTTTGACTTCCGGCCCGGCCGGATATACGGGAGCCTGCTGCTGAGCGGCGCTGCCCTACTGCTGCTCGTGCAGCTGGCGCATTCCGCTGTGCCCGGATACGTGGTCGCCTACCTGGCATTGGGGGCGCTGGGCTACGTCGAGATGCTGCGCCTGACGCTGCTAGCCCTGCGCCAGCGGCGGCGAGGGGCGCGCCTGGTGGGAGCCGGTTTTGGCGGCGCCTTACTGCTGGTGCTGCTGAACCTGGGGCTAAATGTCCTGGGGATAACTCTAGGACCTGCTTGGCTGGTTGGGAACGTGCTGATTATTTTGGCCAGCCTGCTGCCGGCGCTGGCCATCTCGCTGTTTCTGGCCCGCGAGTTTGCCCTCGGCGCCGAGCTGCTGCTGGTGAAGCTGGGCGAAGTGGAAAGGCTTTCCGCGCAAACACTGGCGCAGGAACAGGACAAACAGGCCCTGCTGGCCCGGCAAAATGAAACGCTGGAACATCAGGTGCAGCAGCGTACGAGTGAGCTGCAGCGCTCCCTGACTGACTTGCAAACCACGCAGGCCCAGCTCATCCAAAAGGAGAAGCTGGCGAGTCTGGGCGAGCTGACGGCGGGCATTGCTCACGAGATTCAGAACCCACTCAACTTCGTTAACAACTTCTCCGAAGTGAGCACCGAGCTGGTGGTGGAACTCCAAGAAGCGCTGGCAAAGAGTGATACAGTCGAGGCTGCCGAGTTGGCGGGTGACGTCGCCCAGAACCTGGGCAAAATCACCGAGCACGGCAAACGGGCGGCGGCCATTGTTAAGGGCATGTTAGAGCACAGCCGCACCAGCACCGGAGAGCGCGCTCCCACGGACCTCAACGCGCTGGCCGATGAGTACCTGCGCCTGGCCTACCACGGGTTACGGGCCAAAGACAAAAGCTTCAACGCCGAGCTCCGGACCGACCTAGCGCCGGACCTGCCGCTGATCAGCGTGGTGAGCGGCGACGTGGGCCGGGTGTTGCTCAACCTGTTCAGCAACGCCTTCTACGCCGTGCAGCAGCGCCAGCAAGCCGGCGAGGCCGGCTACCGGCCCACTGTGAGCCTGACGACCGCGCGCGTGAACGGGCACGTCGCCATCCGGGTGCGGGACAACGGCACGGGCATGAGCGCGGCCGTGCAGGCTAAAATCTTCCAGCCCTTTTTTACTACCAAGCCCACGGGCGAGGGCACGGGCCTAGGCTTGTCCTTGAGTCACGACATCATCGCCCAAGGCCACGGCGGCGGCCTGACGGTCGAGAGTTTAGAGGGGGAGGGCACCACCTTCTCGGTGAGCCTGCCCCTGAACGGCGCCGCTCACCAACCGGCAACCTGAACGCTCGTTTTTCGCTTTCGACCGTTTGAGTAAACTTATGAATTAGCCAGCTGTGTCTGACCAACTGCATTTGTGCTACTCTGACCGCTTGGCTTGGATCCCCACACGGAGGAATGGAACTCGACACCCGTTTGTGCGTGATAACGCGTGCGGGCGCGTCCACGCTGTAATCGGCGAAATACCCGTAACTCAACGAGAATTCAACCACGGCCGCTCGGCGTTCGGTCACGGACATGGCCGCTACGTTGCGTTTATACTCATCCCGAGGTGGTTTGCGAATATGCAGAAGGGTCGGACCCCCACCCTCCACCTCGCAACAGGTACAGCCGCGAAAAAAAAGGCGGCTCCGAAGTGGTCGGGGCCGCCTTTTTTTACTTGTTACGTTTGCGTTTTAGCTGCCCGCAACCGCTAGTCCTTTGCCGGCGGGTGGCTGCTTGGGCTCCGCTACCTTTATAAACTCGACGTTCCGGGCCCGGGGCACCGAAACCTTCAGGCTCATCCCGTTTTTTCGCTGCTTGGCGAAGGTCAGCGTGGCGAACCCGCTGGCATTGGCAAAACCGTCCTGGTAGGTTGGCATGAGCTCCGTTTCCTGGTGGGGCTTGAGGCTCAGGAACAGCTTGCCGTCTTTCTGAAAAATGTGGAGAAACGAATTCGTTTCTTCCGAGAAATAACGACCCACGTAGGCGCCGAACTGCGCGGACGCCTGCGCCGGCGCCGCTTTGCTGAAGCTGATGGTGTCCTGCGCTGCGGTGATGATGCGCAGCCCCTTGGCGCCCTGCATTTCCAGAAAACCGCGCCCCAGGCCAAAGCGGGTGGCGGTTTCGGGTAAAAGCTTGTATTTGCCGTTGGACAGCAGCTCACCGTCTTTCAGCACCAGTTGCAGCCCGGCGCCATCGCGGCTGTTCCGGTACCAGCCGGCGTAAGCCGTCAGGCTCGCCTCAGACAGCTTGAAAGGTGTCGTGGTTTTTGCGGCTGCAGGCGGTGGAGTTGGCACAAAGATGTTGCGCACCGCGGCGGCAACCCCGCTGATGCTGTACTGCGAAGTATTGCTGAGCAGGGCAATGGCAAGGCCCGATTGGGGAAAGATCTCCAAAGAAGCCTGGTAGCCCGCTGTAATGCCATCGTGGGAGATATTGTCCTGCCCCGAAACTTTTTCAACAAACAATCCGGCGGCGTACGAATTGGGCGCGCCGTTGGTGAGCGGCTCGGTCTGGGTTTGCCGGGCCAGCAGGGGAGCGGTGCCGAGCTTGCCGCTCAGGTAAAATTGCTGCCATTTGAGCAGGTCTTCGGTGGTGGTGAGCAGGCCGCCATTGCCGTACGCGGACTCGTTGGGCATAGTAGTTTCGTAGCCCTCCTTCCCTTTCGAGTAAGCAATGGCCCGGTTGGGCACGAGGCGGTGCGGGTTGTCGCGCCACTGCGTATGGCTCATGCCGGCCGGCCCGAAAATATGCTGGCGCGTGAAATCGGCCAGGCTCTGCCCGCTCACCCGCTCCACGATGATGGCGAACAGGTTGTAGTTGGAGTTGCTGTAGATGAATTCGTCGCCGGGTTGGTTATTGAGCGTTTTCTGGTGCGTGATAAACTCCAGCGCCTCGTTGTTGCCATAAAACATGCTGCCCCGGCCCCAGCCCGCGAGGGAGGCCACCGCGCCCCAGTCTTTGAGGCCGCTGGTGTGGTGCAGCAGGTGGCGCAGCCGCATGGGCTGGCCGCCATAGGCGGGCAGCTCCGGAATGTACTTGCGCACATCGTCTTCCAGCGACAAGCGGCCCTGCTGTTCCAGCAGCAAAATCGCCGCCGCCGTAAACTGCTTCGACACCGAGCCGGCCTCGATAACGGAGCTGGTGGTGAGGGGAATGCCGTGCTCCAGGTTGGCCCGGCCCCAGGCTCTGGAAACCAGCACCTTGCCGTGGCGGGCCACCGTGAGCTGGCAGCCCGGCGTCTGGGCGGTGTAGTTGGCAAATACGGCCTCTATACGGGCCAGCGTGTCCGGGAAGGGTTGCGCGGCAGCACCCTGAAAAACAAGCGAGGCAAACAGCAGAAGTAACGCTTTTTTCATGGAATGCGGACAAAAAAGGAGTCAACGGCGGGGCAAAGCGACATCATCATTTGGATTGGAGGGCGCTTTCCTAAAAGCCAAGGTAACTAGTTGTTCATGAACCGAGTCCTATTTGGACAGCCGGTAACCATTTTGGTCTTATTTATTCGGGAAGTACTATGTAGTAAAATAGCTCTTGAATTTTTCAATAATTGGTTTGTTTTGCTATTTGGACCGTTACGTTAAACTAGAACTATCATTTTAGTGATAGCCGAACCGTGGACCTGGGGCCGCGCACCTACGTAAGCACGCAGATGCCAACCCGCCGCACGGTCGTTTCCACCCTGGCACGGGCCGCTGCGGTCGCGGCCCTGCCCCATTCCCCCGCCGCCATGGCCGCCTTTGCGCCCGCTCGCCCCCAACTGTTGATTTTCGACGTCAACGAAACCCTGCTCGACCTCAGTGAGCTGCAGCAGGCCGTCAACCAGGAGTTCCGGTCCGCGTTCGCCTTCCAGCAGTGGTTTGCCCTCTTGCTGCAGTATTCCCTGGTGGACACGGTGACGGGCCACTACCACGACTTTCCCGCCATTGGCGCCGCCGGCTTCGACATGCTGGCCCAGGCCCTGGGCCAGTCCGCCCGGCCCGCCGCCCGCAAACAGGAACTACTGCGCCTCCTGGCCGAACTGCCGCCCCATCCCGACGTCATCCCGGGCCTCACGGCCCTGCAACACGCCGGCTTCCGGATGGTGACGCTCACCAACTCGCCCGGCCCCACTCTACAGCAGCAGATGGCCTACGCCCAGCTGACGCCCTTTTTTGAGCAGTTAATGAGCATCGACCCGCAAAAGCACTACAAGCCCCACCCGGACACCTACACCGCCGCTTGCCGGCAGCTGCGGGTGGCCCCCGCGGACACCATGCTGCTGGCGGCCCACGGCTGGGACGTGGCCGGCGCCCGGCACGCGGGGCTCCAGGCCGCCTTCATCGCCCGGCCCGGGCAGGCGCAGTACCCGCTGGCCCCGGTGCCCAGCCTGGTGGGGCCCACGTTGGAAGCCGTGGCCAAACAACTGCTCGGGTAACGCGCTTTTCCAGGCACCGGGCACGGGGCAGGACCCAACACCCGCCCCCCGGCGCGCGGCGCCCGCTTGTTAATTTCCTTTCATCCCATGAAAAACCCCTTCTTCCCGCTGGTTATCAGTCTTTTTGTCCTGGCGGTTGCGCCGGCCTGGGGCCAGACCGCGCCGGCCCGCGCCGCGCAGCCCCTGGCGGTGGGCACGGCGGCCCCGTCGTTCAAAGCAAAGGATGCAACCGGCCGCCCCGTGGAGCTGCCGCAGCTGCTGAAAAAGGGCACGGTGGTCCTCTATTTCTACCGCGGCCAGTGGTGCCCGTACTGCAGCAAGCAGCTCAGCCAGCTGCAGGACTCGTTGCAGCTGCTCACGGCCAAAGGGGCGCAGGTGGTGGTGATCACGCCCGAAACCCCGGAGAACATCGGCAAAACGGTGGCCAAGACCCAGGCGGCGTTTCCCATTGTGCACGACCGGGGCTTCGCCATCATGACGGCCTACCACACGGCCTTTACCGTGGACGCGGCCACGGCGCAGAAATATCGCGGCTTCGGCGTGGACCTACGGCAGGCCAACGGCGCGCCGGAGGACGTGCTGCCGGTGCCGGCCACGTACGTCATCGGCCGCAACGGGCGCATCCGGTACGTGTACTTCAACCCGGACTATAAGCAGCGGGCCTCCGTGCGCCGCATCGCCGCGGCGCTCTAGGACGCGCCCGTCTTGCTGGGGTGACCGCTTCGTGAACCGGCCTACCCGCTCAGCTCAAGCATCCACAGGAGGAAGGTTGAACTCCCAATGCGCCGCTGGTTTCCCGGCTCCTGATCAAGCGGAAAGAGCGCAGCGCACAACAAGTCGTTCGGCCCGTTCCGAAATACACCAGTAATTCGCTCCTTGTGCGATTCGGACCCTTTCGCTAAACTGAGCAGGGTGTCTGGATAGTGAGGGGTTCTGTGTTTTTAGCTGGCCTATTTTCCAAGTCGTGAATAGGATTGCGCGGGCACCTATTACAATAGAGAGTAGTCGCTAAGATGCCGTATTAACCCACATTGCTTCTGTTTATGGTAAACAAATTTCGAATTTGGTAAACTTTAGCATTACCTTTGGTGTATACACTGCATGCAGTGTGTACATTGGTATACAAAGCACCGCTCTTCTCCCTGAGTTCAGGGGCCACCTCTTGTCCTGGATGCGAGTATTTAGTAAGAAAACCATTACCGACTACGGAAATGCCAATGCCCAAGCACGCGAAGAACTGAACATCTGGTTTGCGCAGGTGGAATTCGCGCAGTGGTCCAACTTGAACGACTTGAAGCGCGACATGCCCGCGACCGACTACATCGCGGACAACCGCTATGTATTCAACATCAAAGGCAACCACTACCGCTTGATCGCCATGATCTTCTTCCCGACCAAACAGGTTTACATCCGGGGCATCTATACGCACGCCCAATATTCCAAACTATCGAAAAAGCAGATTGCCGTGTTATAGTGCTTGCTGCCCCTGCCTTTCCTCTGTTACCGCTAGAACCGCTGGCCGCGTCATCGCCGCTCTCCTCATGTCCCCAACCGCACGCCGCACGGCACCATCTGCCACCCCTCGGGTTACCAATGCCCAAGAGCACGAAGCGGCAATCAACCAACTGATTGCGTGGAATCAAGCCCCTGATGCGGCCGACAATCCGGCATTGGCCGCGTTGGCGGACGCCGTGACCGCGTATGAAGAAGCCGCAGGCCACCGGCCCGACGCGCCCCAAACGCTCCGGGGCATCTTGGAGGTCGAAATGTTCAAGCGCCGGATTCGGCAACGCCAACTGGCGGAAATCCTGGACGTGACCGAACCCCGGCTGTCGGAGTTAATGAAAGGCAAGCGCGAGATGAACCTAGACTTTGCCCGCCGCCTCCATACCATCTTGCATATTCCAGCTGAAGTAGTGCTGCAGCTCTCTGCCTGAATTCCAAGACAGCTTGAATCGCTTGAGAAACCCTATTGGCGTTGCTAATAGGGTTTCTTTTATCCAGTTATTTAGTCCCCTAAAACCTCCCTGTCCGCTATTTGGACCGTTTGGCCGAACTCGCTGAGCTTCGTAATACTAAGGATGGCCCAGTTATCGCAGCGGGGGTAAAATCCTGTTACACGCGTTTAGGGGCTATTGCACGACCAACTAACCGCCCCGCGCTGAAGCGGAGCGTTCCCTGGTGGCCGCTACTTTTTAGTCTGAAGCTGCGCGAGCTTCTTCCGGATAGACGGGGTTTCCCGTAGCTGCAAGGCTTTGGTGTAAGAGGCAATTGCCAAGTCCGGCTGCTTTTGGGTTTCGTAGTAGTCGCCCATGCCGGCGTGCGCGCTGGGGCTGGTGGGATAATTCTGCAGGTTCAGCTGAAAAAGAGCCAGCGCCTGCGGGGCTTGCCCTGGCTGCGCCAGACGCCCATAAGCCAATCTATTGACGAAGAATTCGGGCGGCAGCACCGAGTAGCCTACCTGTGCCGATAACCGCTTATAATGGGCCACCAGCCGCGTGGCCGGGCCATCCTCGATTGACTTATTTGTGTAGAGTGCCATGAACGCAGCCGGCGATAGCGTGTAGGGCTGAAAAATGTATCTCAGCGCATCGTAGGTCGCGTGTACTGTTACCGAATTGTGCGTGTCGTTGGGGTAATGACGGAAGGCCGACCGTAGACCGTTGCTCGGGTTGCGGGCCAACTCTTCGCGCAGCTTCCACCTTGAGTCGTTAGCCGCCAGCACTGAATCCAGGCCGGTAGCATTATTGGCGGAGGCAACAAATAACGTGCGCCCTTTAAAACGAGGCTGGGCGAACGCCTCGTGGGCCTGCTTGAGGAGCTTTTCGCCATCCCATTCCATGCTGGGGTCAATGGCCACGTAATTCTCAAACAAGGCGGCGTGGTGCACCAGCGTATTCATCACCAGCAGCCCCCCAAACGAGTGGCCAACGAGGGTGCGGTGGGCTGCGGCCGGGTAGTGGGCCTCGATGTAGGGAATTAACTCTTTTTCTAAAAACACGGTAAAGTTTTCGCCGCCGCCCGCTGTTTTCAGCTCTTCGGGGGACATGCCCTCTTCACTCGTTGGGCGCGAGGGGGTAAGGTCGCGCGTGCGGAGCGTGTTGGGGATGCCCACCACAATCATCTCCGGAAATACTCTGCTCGTACCGACGTTCAGGCGTTGAATGATGTCCGAGGTGTAAGCAAAATGGCGGTCGCCGTCGAGCAAGTATACCACTGGGTAGCGTTGCTTAGCAAACGTCGGGTCGCTGGCGCTGGGAGGCACAGACACCCACACCCTGCGCGTTTCCTTCAGCACGGCGGAGGTCACGCTGTCGACTTGGCCAATGACGATGGCGTTGTTTTTAACCGTTTGGGCCTGAGCCAGTGCGGGGCCGACCAATAATAACAGGAGAAGAAGTTGCTTCATGCAGAATGAGTTGAGTTTAAGTACCCAAATGTACAAGCGTATATACGGAAAAGCATAATTTGCACGGTACTAGCAATTAACCCCTCATTTGCCTCAACCACCGTGGCTGTTGCAGAACTCCCGGCAACACCGGTAAGCAAGGCTCCTACCAGCCGAACTAAGTCGAAAAAGCAGGCAAAGGTGCTTTTTAAACGCGTTGAGGAGCGCGCTAACACCATTTCTGAATTGCCCACCGAGTTCTGCAACAGCCACCACCCTTTCGCTGAACAGGTAGGGTAGCTATTAACAAAACGAGCGGGCTCACTGGTCCGCTCGTTTTGTTTACGGCAAGGGTACCGCCTACCGTTTGTTTCCCTTTGGTTGTTCCCTGCTAACCAGCCCAGCTTCGGGCTGCGAGTGGGCAATGTTGCGCAGTACTTGGGGGAGCAGCTCGTAGGAATACACCCGCGCCTCGTAGCTGAAAATGGTGGAAACGGCCATGAGTTCGTCTGCCTGCGTCTGGTCCACGAACTCCTGCAGGTCGCGTTGGAGCGTTGCTTTGCTGCCGATAAACGAATACGCCAGCATCTGCCCCACGGCGTGTTGCTGGGCGGGTTCCCACAGCGCGTGCATGGACTCGACGGGCGGTTGCAACGGCGCGGGCCGCCCCTTGATAACGCCGAGCATGAACTGCTGCAGCGACGTCGAGAGCCACTGGGCCTCTGCGTCGGTGTCGGCGGCTACGACGTTGACGCAGGCGATGACGTACGGAGCCGCTAGTTGGGCCGAGGGGCGGAAGTTCTGGCGGTATATCTCCAGGGCCGGGAAGAGCTGCCCCGGCGCAAAGTGGCTGGCGAAGGCATAGGGCAGGCCCAGCGCGGCTGCCAGGTAGGCGCTGTCGGTGCTCGAGCCCAGCACGTAGAGGGGGATGTCCAGCCCTTCGCCGGGAATGGCGCGCACCGTGCTGGTGGCGTTGGCCGGGGAGAAGTAGGTTTGCAACTGCTGGATGTCGCGCGGGAAGTCCTGCGCGCCGCCGAAGCGGCTGCCCCGGATGGCCTGGGCTGTGACCTGGTCGGAGCCGGGCGCTCGGCCCAGGCCCAGGTCGATACGTCCTGGATACAGCGAGGCCAACGTGCCAAACTGCTCGGCCACCACCAGCGGGGCGTGGTTGGGCAACATCACGCCGCCCGAGCCTACCCGGAGCGTGGTCGTGCCGCCGGCAATGTGGCCGATGAGCACCACGGGCGCCGAGCTGGCCACGCTGGCCATGTTGTGGTGTTCGGACAACCAGAAACGCGTGTAGCCCAGCTGTTCGACCCGTCGGGCCAGGTCCAGGCTGTGGCGGAAGGTATCGGCCGGCGTACTGTCGGCGGCAATGGGGGCCAAATCCAGAACGGAAAAGGCGAGCGGAGAAAAATTGTCGGGTGACATGAAGTGCGGGAAGATGGGCCAAGCCCTTGGAACCAGCTGCCTGGCGGGCGATTACCGGAAGTCGCAACGAGACGTCCTTGCCGGTGCCGTAGCGTGACAGACGCCATCGGGCGACGTTCGACGGGTGGCAGGTATGCATAACCCCCGACCGGGCGAATTGATTAGGTAGCTGACAGCCCACGGCGGCGCGGGCGGCCCGCTTAGTCCCAAAAACTTGTGGGCCTAGCGTGAAATGGTAATGCGTTAAACATACCCTCCTTTGTCTTTCGGACCCTTTTCGTGAACAGCTTCGCTAGCCGGCTGGCGCTCCACAATCCCTGCACATGAGAAAATAATGTTACCCAAGCGGCGCCCTAACCTGGAAAGCAAAGAGGCGACCTTTCGTTCGCTTCTTTGCTTTTTTACTTCCGTGGATTAAGTCGTTATTGGTGAGCGTTAGAGCACCTTCACCGTCAGCTGCGAGGCATGGTCGAGGCTGTGATAGAGGCGGTGCGTGGCGGCTTGAAAATCCGATTCATTGGCCTCGAAGATGTTATCGACGTACTGCTGCGGGTTGCGGTCGACGAGGGGAAACCAGGTGCTTTGCACCTGCACCATGAGCCGGTGGCCGGGGCGGAAGGTGTGCATCAAATCCTGCAACGTGAAGGGTACAGGGGTGACCTGGCCCGCCACGAAGGGCTTGGGCTGGCTGAAGCTTTCGCGGAAACGGCCGCGCATGACTTCGGAGCGCACCATTTGCTGGTAGCCGCCCAGGTGCACGCCGGGTGCGGTCCGGGGGTCGTCGGGCGTGTTGTCGGGATACACGTCGATGACTTTCACCACCCAGTCGGCGTCGGTGCCGGTGGTGGCCACCTGAAGCAACGCCTGAATGGGGCCGGCCAGCGTGAGGGGCTGGGTGAGCACGTCAGTCTGGTAGGTGAGCACGTCGGGGCGGCGGCTGGCGAAGCGCTGGTCGTCGGTCATGTACGGGCGGGTCATGGCCGGGGCGGTGGCTTCGGTGTAGGGCACGGGGTGGGCGAGGTCACTCAGGAACTGGTCGAAGCCGGTGCCCGCGGGGGCCGCACCCGGTTTCTCAAATCCGATTTTGCCGCCGGGCTGGAAGTAGAGCGTGCGCTCCTGCGCGGCTTTGGGCGGCCAGGCGTCGAAGGTGCGCCATTGATTAGTGCCGCCTTCAAACACGATGGCCTCGGGCAGCTGGGCGGCGGCCGTGGGCTTCGCGTCTTTCAGATACGCCTTGAAGAAGGGCGCTTCCACGTATTGCTGGTACCACCGCGTGGGCGAGGGGCCGTAGGCGACGTTGCCCACCATCTCCCCGGTTCGGCTACTGCCCCAGCCCCCGTGCACCCAGGGGCCCATCACGAGGCGATTGGGCAGGCCGGGGTTTTGCTGCTCGATGGCTTGGTACGTGTGCAGGGTACCGAAAAGGTCTTCGGCATCGTTGAAGCCGCCCACGGTAAGCACGGCCGCTTTCAGGTCGTGCAGGTACGGACGCGGGTTGCGGGCTTGCCAGAAGGCGTCGTAGTTGGGGTGGGCCACCAAGTCGTTCCAGTGCTTGACCTGGCCGTGGAAGAGCTGGGCGTTGACATTTTTCAGCGGGCCCAGCCGCTGGTAGAACGCATAGCCGTCGTTGCCGGGCACTTTCAATTCCTCGTTCCACTTGGCCGTGAGCTGCGGCCGGGGCTGGCCAAAGTGGGTCCAAAAGTCTACGCCTGCCGCGAGGAAATACGCGCCGTTGTGGTGGTCGTCGTCCCAGAACCAGTCGGTGACGGGCGCTTGCGGGCTGGCTGCTTTCAGGGCCGGGTGGCGGCTGAGCAACCCCACCGTGGTGTAGAAACCGGGGTAGGAAATGCCCCACTGCCCCACGCGGCCGTTATTTTTGGGACCTTTCTTCAGCAGGTACTCAATGGTGTCGAACGTATCGGTGCTCTCGTCGATGTCCTGCTTGCCGCGGTGCTGGTCTTTTTCGGGCCGCACGTCTTCAAACACGCCTTCCGACATAAAGGTGCCGCGTACGTCTTGGAACGCAAAAATGTAGCCCTCGTGCAGCATGAAGGTGTTCTGGCTAACGCTGTGCACGAGGCTGCTGACGCCACGCCACGCGTAGGGTCCTAGCCCATAGGGACCCGCCGAATACGGCGTGCGGTTGAGCAGGATGGGGTAGCGCACCCGGTCGGCATCCTTGGGCACGTACACCACGGTGTGCAGTTTCACCCCGTCGCGCATCGGGATGCGATACTCCCGCTTGCTGTAGTGCGCGCGGGCGTAGAGCGTGTCGGCCAAAAACCGGGCCTGCGCCGCGGCTTCGCTTACGTACACCGTATCGGGCGGCAGCGCGGGCGTTTGGGCGCGGGCCGGGGCGCCGGCCAGCGTCAATAAGGCCAAAACGGCGGAACAATAAATGGTTTTCCTCATAGAAAGAGCGTGTTAGCCCCCACGCAGAGGCCGGAGCGAAGGTAGCGGCAGCGCGTCCAATCAGCTATTGTATTCCTCCTTTACCGAAACAGAGGGCGTTTAGGCCACGACCGTGGCTGTTGCAGAACTCCATGCGATTCTGTTTAGCGCGGCCTCGAAGTGCTGAATCACGCCAGAAAGTACATTCCACGGGCCTTTTTCGCACCCGTCGTCGTTCACCTACGCTGTTTATGAGCTGCCCGGAAGGTTCTGCAACAGCCACAACCGTTTTTGTGAACACTGAAGGGTCGCGTCTTATCTTTATTGAGCGGTCATTGCTAGCAGGCACGAATAGCTTTTAGCGCGCGGTTGGGGCAGCGGGGGCCGAAGGGTCGAGCAGGAAGCATTGACCTGGGAGTGACCTACCGCTGCCCCGCTGCCCACTCGTCCATCGTGCGCTCGAGTACGGCCAGGGGCATGGCGCCGCCGGCCAGCAGCTGGTCATGAAAGGCGCGTAAATCGAACTTATTGCCCAACTGCTTCTCATACTTGGCGCGCAGCTCGCGTAATTTGAGCTGGCCGATTTTGTAGCTCAGCGCCTGGCCGGGCATGGCCATGTAGCGCTCTATCTCGGCCGTGGCCATCTGCTCACTAATAAGCTCATTGGCCATCATGTACTGGATGGCCTGCTCGCGGGTCATGCCCTTGGCGTGCAGGCCCACATCGACCACCAGCCGGATGGCGCGGTGCAGCTCGCCGCCCAGCGCGCCGGCATACTGGTAGGGGTCGGTGTAGAGGCCCAATTCCTTACCCAGGCTTTCAGTATAGAGGCCCCAGCCTTCGGAATAGGCGCTGTACTGGCCCGGCGTCCGGCGAAACGTGGGCAAGCTGGTGTTTTCCAACTGCAACGAAAACTGGTAGTGGTGGCCCGGAATGGCCTCGTGCAAAAACAGCGCCTCCATCCTCGACGCCACGGTGCTGTACTGCGTGGCATCGAGGATGGGCACGTAGAAGATGCCGGGCCGAGAGCCATCGGGCGCACCGGGCCAATACTGCGCCGCGGCCGAAGCGGCGCGAAACGCCTCAATCTGCCGCACTTCAAACGGCGTGTTGGGGGTGCGGCCAAATAGCTTGGTCAGGTTGGGCGCCATGCGCTGGTGAATGGCTTCGTAAGCGGCCAGCACGTCCCCGGGGGTTTTGAAGGGCCGAAACTTCGGCTCATCCTTCATATAAGTGAAAAAGGCCGGCAGGTCGCCCTGAAAACCAACCTGCTTTTTGACCGCATTTATTTCGGCTTGAATGCGCTTGACCTCGCGCAGGCCGGTCTGGTAGATTTCCGCCGGCGTTTTGCTGGTCGTGGTGTAATCCCGCACAAAATACGGGTAGGCTTGCGTGCCGCCCGGCAGGGCGCCCAGGCCGGCGGTAGTGCGGGCCTGGGGCAGGTACTCGGTTTTGAGAAAGGCGGCGAGCTTCTGGTAGGTAGCCGCCAGGTCGGTGGCAATGGCTTGCTGGTAGGCCGTGGTCAGGCGGGCTTTATCGGCTTCCGCGAAGCTGGCCGGCAGCTTGGCAATGGGGCCGTAGAACAGGCTTTTGGCGGGGTCGGCCACGGCCAGGGCCTCCAGCTGCGGAATGATTTTCAATACCAGCACCTTGGGCAGCACCGCCCCCGCCTTCATGCCCGCTCGAAAATTGGCGATGGCCGAATCGGCCCACACCGGAAAGCCGTGCGCCCGGCCCAGCCAGTTGTCGTAGTCGTGCACCGTTTTGAAGGGCTGCGCGCCCGTGCCTGCCCCCAGTAGGGGCAGCGTATTGGGCAAGCTAAAGAACTGCGCGAAGGGCATCATCCAGCTGTTTTGCTTGAGCCCATCGAGCTTGTCCATCAGTAGATACTCGAAGATGTCGTAGCTCACCCGGTCGTCGGCCGAGAGCGTGGTGCGGTCCAGCTGGTGTACCGCTGCCAGGTACTGCCCGTACGATTGCCGCTGCTGCTGGCGAAAGGCGCGGGTCTGGTCGTTGGGCAGCTGGTCGTTGTAGCGGTTATCGCCCACGTATATCCCGATGAGTGGAAACCACTGGGCCTGCTGCTCCGAATAGGCGTGAAACAAGGCGGCCAACGGGGCCGAAGCGGCGGGCGGCGTGCTGGGGGAAGCGGCCACGGTGGGCGCCGCCGCCTGCTGGTGCGCGTTACCGGGCTTCCGTAGGGACGTGGGTTGGGCCCGGGCGGGGACCGCCAAGAGCCCGAGTACAAGGACGGACAGGACCGCGCACGTGGCGACGTAGCGTTGTTTCATGAAAAGAAAAAATTGAAGTAAACCGGAATGAGCGGAAAGATAGGCCATATGCCATATAATTCGAACGCTCCATTTCGTGAACCGCTAAACTACACGGCTGGCCCGTTGGGCAAAGGCCTTGAACGGGGCTTTGCTGCCGTTGTCGAGTTTAAGAAACCCGTCTACTAATCAAAGTTTACGAAATGCGCCGAGGGGACGAGTTTCCTAAACTCCCTACGAGGGTGTTTTTTGGCCACATGACGGGCATGTTGCGCAACCCAACAGCTGGAAGGCAAGCACCCGCCGGTTAGCAAGGCGAGTAAATCGCTATACTTGTGGCGTTTATTCTTGCCCCTCTACCCGTGCGCGTTGCTAACCTGTTCTTCTTGCCCCCACGTGCCACCGGGTGGTTCATGGCCGTGGCCATCCCCAGCATGGTCTTGGCGGCCTGCCACCGGAAAGGGGAAGAGCCCGCCCCGGTTCCGTGTGGCGCATCCCCCGCCCCGTCTGGCTTCACGATTGAGAACAACATCAACAACACCCTTTTTGCGTGCGACACCATTTTTCCCAGTGTCGTGCGCCTGTCCGCTGCCCCAGCGTATTCAAGCGTCGTCTGGCAGATTGGCACCGACCCGCGGGTGTACACGCAAAAGGCGTTTAATGTGACGTTTCCCCCCACGAGCGTGGGCACCGTGGCCATCCGATGCATCGGCACCCGACCAGTCAACCGCCGTTGTTTTCCGCATGACGACGGCGTGGACACGGTGACCCAGGTGCTGACGGTCATGCCGCTGAATCCCTACGCCCCGCATGCCGCCATCGAAGGCAAATTTCTCGGGGCCACCACCGACGCGCCTCGGGATACGTTCACCGTGCGCATTTTTGTGGGGCGGGACGTGCTCTACCCCTCCCAGCCCGCCCTCTTTTTGGTCAATCTCAACAAGGGGTGTCCTGGCACGAGCATGGACATCAGCGCGGGCTATCAAGGGCTGGTGTTTAACCAAGGCGTTGGCAATGCCGTCTGCCACGGGGTTTATGGCGTTGGGCACATCGACCTGCAGGACCGCACTAAAATTCGCTTTGATTACAGCGAACAAGCCACGCCAGGTAGCGCGGCCCAAATTTCCAAAGCCTTTATTGGAACCCGAGTACGGTAACCATAGCGTTCAGCGAAACGGTCGGAGTAGTAAAGGGAGAAGATTGCTGGTGGGGCACTCCCTGCGTAGGCAAGGGCACGTCCTCGTAGACGGTGTAGCCTGGACAGGTCCATGGAAGGAGAAGAGGTGCGTAGGAGGACGGCCGGTCCGCACCACCGGCTGTAAATATAATTCATTGTATATTATATGGGGTTATTTTATTCTATATTTGAGGGCATTTCCCGAGGGTCGTTCCCGCGGGCGTAGGGGCACTGCCTTCCCTGGCGGCTTCCGCTTGGCTTCTTTAGAGCACCAGTTGATTTACATGAATACGCCATCGCCTCAGGTTGCCAGTGGTTTTGCCCCCGTGACTACTTCCGACCGGTTTGTGCTGCTCGACGCGCTGCGGGCCCTGGCCCTGATGGGCGTGTGCTTCGCCAACCTGGAATGGTTTACCGGCTACCGCTTAGTGCCGGAGGCCTTAGCCGCGCACTGGCCGCTGGTCGATAAAGTGACGGTGCAGCTCTCGAAGTTGTTCGTCGACGGGAAGGCTTTCGGATTGTTCTCGCTCTTGTTTGGGGTGGGCTTTGCCGTGCAGCTGCACCGGTCCGAAGCGCGGGGCACCGACGGGGCCCGCTTTTTTGCCCGCCGCCTGGGCATTCTGCTCCTGTTTGGGGCCGTGCACGCGCTGCTGCTGTGGTACGGCGACATCCTGCAGTGGTACGCGCTGGTGGGGTTTGCCCTGCTGCTTTTCCGCCATTATTCCGACCGGGCGCTGCTGCGCTGGGGCGTGGGACTATCCTTGACGGGCTTGGTGGTGAACCTGGGCTGGCAGCAGCTGGTGCCCGCGTTGCCGCCGGCCATCCACGATGCCCAGATGGCCCACTTCGTTCGCATCTTCGCGGGCCCCTCGTACGGCGCCACGCTGGTGGCCAACTGGGACATGTTTTGGGAAGACCAAGTGCTCGGCTGGGGGCCGCCGGTAGCCGGGTGCTGGATCCTCGCCCGGCTGCTGCTGGGTTACTGCTTCGGGCGCTGGGCCATGCGCACCGGGTTCTTCCAGCAGCCCGCCGCTTACGCACGGCCCCTGCGCCGGCTTTTTGGCTGGGCGCTGGCGGTGGGGCTGGCCGGCGGGCTCCTGCGGCGGGCCGTGGACCTCCCGTTGCTGGCCCACCACCCCAACCTGGCCGGGTACCTTGTGTTGATGAGCAAGGGGTTGCGCGACCCCGCGGCCCTGGCCCTGTCGGTCGCGTATGCCGCAGGGTTTGGCCTGTTGGCCCTGCGCGCCCGCTGGGCAACCGCCCTTGGGGTGCTGGCCCCGATGGGGCAAATGGCCCTCACCAACTACCTGGTGCAAACCCTGGTGGGCCTGTGGCTGTGCTACGGCTACGGCTGGGGGCTGGGGCTGATTGGCCACATCGGGCCCTTCGCCAGCGTGGGCGTGTGTGCCGCCGAGGTGCTGGCCCAGCTGGCGTTTAGCCACTGGTGGATGCGGCGCTTCCGCTTTGGCCCGGCCGAGTGGTTGTGGCGCTCGCTTAGCTACGGGCACTGGCAACCCCTGCGTCGGCCCGTACCAGCGCTGGTCGCGGTTGACTAATGGGCCCTCGGGGGCAGCCCTGCATCCGCCCAACCCGCACCGGCCCAGTTGTTACCGGACCGCCCGCTCCAGAACCGGCAGGGATTATTCACCGCCTTCGGGTTCCCGGCCCGCCCGATGGTCCCTGCTCCGACGGCCGGCTAGGTTCTGTTTTTTGAGCAGCATGGTATTCTTAATTAATGAGCACCCACTGTTCAGAAAACCGGTCCGCAGGTAATTGCGCGCCGTTCAGCCAAAGGAGGGCCACGTCCAATAGAGCACCATGCCTTGCAGCAGCGTCAGCAGCAGGGTCACGCTCCAGAAAGCAGCTTTGCGGTTTTTATGGTGCAGCAGCCACATCGCCGCCCACGCCCCGGGCGCGGCGCCCGGCAGCGTGGCCAGGTGCAGTGTGGTTTCGGCAATGCGCCGCTGGCCCCGTTGTGCTTTGCGTTTGTCCCAAGCGAAGAGCAGGAAACACAGCAGATTGAACATCAACAGGCCACTCAAGAGGATTTGCATGGTGCCCGCAAGTTATACAGCTGCGTTCAAGGAAAGGATTCGAACAGCAAAAGGAGCGTCAAACGCTACCGGAAGCACCTGCTGAGTGTGCTCACGTGCTGAGTGTGCTCACGCAACAGCACGATTGACCGGGTAGGCTGGGCATGGTTTTATGCTTGCGCTATTAGCTAGCAGACCTCTTCGCCAGTACCTTTCACCCAGAAAAAAGACTGTTTTCACCTCTATTATCTGCAAAGCCTGTGCACAAGTCTTTACTTTCGCTTCCTCTTGCTAGCATTGGACTCTTGACGGCGGTATCCGCCCAGCAGTTGCCCGCCCTCACAGCGCAGGACTACGCCCGGGCCGAGCGCTTCATGGGGTACAACGCGCTGCCGCTGGTTGACCGCAGCACGAGCCCACCCACCTGGCTGGCAGGCGACCGGTTCTGGTATCGGGTGCTCACGCCGCAGGGCAGTGAGTTTGTTCTGGTGGACCCGGTTCGCAAGACCAAAACGGCCGCCTTCGACCCGGCCAAGCTGGCGGCGGCCCTGGGCACGGCGAGCGGGAAACGCTACGAGGCGGCCCGCCTGCCGTTCCGCACCTTTACCTTCTCGTCCGATGGGAAACAGGTCCGCTTCGCGGCCGAGGACAAGAACTGGCTATACGAAGCGGCCAGCGGCCACCCCATGAAGGTCGTCCAAGGGTACTCTGAAATGAGCAGTCGGAAGCCCGGGGCGAATACTGGATTGTAGCCGGCGGACGCTTACTTCCTATGCTGATAGCGAATATGGCTACGACCAGCCTCTAACATTTTGCTGCGTTCGAAGTAAATCCTACGCCCTAATCGCACGAAGGGAACGATTCCGTTCTTCTGCCATTCCGTGAGGGTAGTTAAGGAAATACCGAACTCACGGCATGCCTCCGCTTTAGTGAGGAGTGAGTCGGGGCTGTCGACTTTCGGTGCCCCTGGAGGAATCATCTCGGCGAAAGTCTTGCGGAGGAGTACTTCGAAGGTTTCCGGGCTGTCGGCCAGGATAACAAGGTGTGCCATTGTAGGACCAGGTAGGTGAATCAATGGGGCAAACCTAGCGCTCTATAAACTGTAAGTGCAAGATAAACAGTGTCTATGCAGGGCGTAGAGCTTTAGGTAAAAGCTCTATAGGTAGTGAAAGCTCTATGTTTGAGCTACCATCTACAAGGCTGTTAATGTGATGGTATTGGTTCTTTTTTCCTAGACCTGCAAATACCAAAAAATCGAGTTCTCCGACTCCAAGCTTTTCAATCGGAATTTTCGATAATGCGAGTTCAAGAGCTAATGAGGGGGCTTTACTTGACGTATTTTGAGGAGGGAATACATGGCAAAGGGTCCGGCATAATGCTGCCATGTTGCCTTTGTTTTTACGGTAGGCCAGTAGGCTTATGACCCCTCTTCTCTCAAGTATGTATAAAGCCAGCGCCAAAGACGATACAGAACCGCTGAATGGGGCCGTTGCTGTTATGTGGCTATTTTGAGCCTCCTCTGCCTTAGTTAATCTCTGGCGTTGGTCTTTAATCCACTTGTTGACTTTAGCCACATTTGCTATAAAGCGTTTGCCCGCACCTGGTTCAATTCTGTTGCCCTGCCTATCAGCTGCCCATCTTTTTTCTGATAGAAGATTTCCTACCAACCCGTCCAAGAGATTACAATCTAAAACGTCACAGTCAGGAAAATGCTGTTGTAAATTATCAGCTACGTCCTCGGGTGACCACTTGCGGAGTTTGGTTACCAAGTAACTTGGAAATCTGAGGTTATAGGGCCCCGGTGCACTTTTTAGGTAAGCGGGAGATAACAGCAGGTGGCCTTCGCTGCTAACCTTGAACACTGGTGGAGTGAGAGGATTAGCTAAATCCTTTCTCTCTTGAATCGAGGATGGACGTTCAGTCATTCACGAAATTAAGCAAGTCACCCAATCCAAAAAAGAGAATAGGAAGGGTTTCACTGCCCGAGTAGGCGGGCATCCCGCTTATGGCGCATCATGCCACATAGCGTGCACAGCTACCATAAGGAGCAGCATTCTAAGAGCGGTGTCCCGTGAGCTGTCCCGTGAAAAGCAAGAGGCCCAACAACTCGCTGATTCACAGCATGTTGTTGAGCCTCTAAGTGGTCGTGTAAGGAGTCGAACCTTTGTGCCCTGGGTTCTCGATAAATGCCTTAATTACGATTTTTAGGGCATTATTATTGGCCGAGCTTCTTAATATTCCAGGCGTTTCCGCTAGATTCCGGTACTAATACGGTACTAGCCCGTATACTTGCTTTAAAAACCAACCTCTCTGATGAAGGCCCAACTCGTTACCCGAAACCCGGACGCCCGAACTAAAAAGGTCACCATCTACGCTGAGTACCGCTACCAAAATAAGTGTAAGCGGGTGCCCACGGGTATCAAGGTGCACGAGAAGCACTGGGACGTCGACAAGAAGATCATCCGGGCCAATGGGACCGACAACGTCGGTAAGGATAATATCCACCTACGCCAGGTACTGAGCGGCCTAGAAGAGCAGATCAAAAGCCTGTACGTGCAGAACGGAAACGTCCCGCCTACCATTGACCAGTTGAATGCGAACTACCAACAGCAGGCCGCTGCTCTAGGGCAACAAAACGGAGCACCGGTGCCGCCCGTGACGGTACTAGAGGTATTGAAGGGGTTCATCGACGAGCATGTCGGCTGGGCCAAGTCCACCCGTGATAACTTCCGCACCCTGCAGGCTAACATTGAGGCTTACCAGGCCGCACATAAATACACCTGGGTCCTAGATGGCCTGACGAACGAAGACATTATCAAGTGGCAGCACTGGCTGGTGAAGAAGTATGATTACAAGAACTCCACCCTGGGGAAGCGGGTCCGGTTGTTGCGGCAGTTTTTGCAAGAGAAGGGCGCGCCAGGGGTTCAAACCGGAAAAATCAAACCCTTATACTCGCAGCTGTTAACACCCCCGGTGGTGCTTTACCTGCACGAGATTGAGGCCTTGCAGGACCTCCAGCTTACTGGGAAATTGGAGCGCGTTCGCGATTTGATGGTGGCGCAGATTTTTTCGGGTCTACGTTTTTCTGACCTTGTTCGTCTGCGGAAAAACCATGTTCAAAAGGGTCATATTGTAATAATGATGCAGAAGACCGGCCTGACCGTTCGGGTGCCCATCTTTCGTCAACTGCGGGAAATCATCGAAAAATATACGCACGATGACCAAGGTGGCGAGCTTATGCTACCCCAGCTCAGCAACCAAAAGTTCAACGACTACATCAAGGAGCTTTGCCAGTTGGTGCCGGCCCTGCACGAACCGGTCGTCATTGAGTCTAAAAAACGAGACCGGATGGAGACTACCCAGGTGCCGAAGTGGAAACTCATCTCCAGCCACAGCAGCCGTCGGAGTTTTTGCACCTTGTGTTTGGATATGGGTTACTCCGTGAAGCAGGTCATGCCCTGGAGCGGCCATCGCAGCTTCGCGGCCTTTTCGCGATACATTGGCTTGACAGATATCAAGGAAGACGCAGGTGCCGATTTCGACACCCGTTACAAAGCCAAGCTTGCAGGAGAGTCCTGATTCTACACGAGTGTTAAGGGCTGATTTAAGCACGTTGGGAAGCCGAGCGCACGAGGGGCATGTGCTTGTGCTGAGCTTGTTGCGTGGCTGCTGCTACGGGGTCTGCTTTGACTCCGTCCACCAAATGAGGTGAGCCCCGATGCACTCCAAAATTGCCGTCATGGCCTCGGTGCCTTCTATCCGCGACTCATCCTGGACGAACCGGTCCCCTCGGGCGATGGAGTGTTGAACCACGCCCAGTTCCTGATTGGTCGCCATGGTGGAAAACGAGATGTGCTTCTGACTGAAGTGCACGAACCCCGACGTCTGGTTGTAAACATCGAGCACCCACGGGTACTGCACGGCCACGACGTCGCGCAGGTGGGCATCCCGCAACAGGGTGCCATGCTTGTCTTTTAATTGATTCACCTTCGTGCCATTCATGACGGACCGCGCAAAGTCGTTCGGGTCGCTGACCATCCACAAGGCCGCGTAGCGGAGCAGCGAGTCGAGGTGCAGCCGAACCACGTGCGCTGCGCCAAGGTAGTTGTTACTGCGAACCATGCCATTGAAGCCGGCGATGAGCGCCAGCGACCGGTTGACGATGGCCATGGAGTAGATATCGATGAACGAGAGCCCAGGTCGGCCGTCTACCGGGACCACCATCTTTTTGGTTAAGGCCAGCAGGTGTTGCTCCTGGCGCTGCAGAGCAGACAGGGCGTCGAGTAAGGGTTGGGTCATACCGGTAGGGAAGAGGGTATCTGTTTTATTACTATTCCAATCCCGATGCATATGTACGTCTTGGCCGCTAACGAATCAGATTGTGCCAAGACGAAATGATCGTGGCTGTTGCAGAACCTCTCATTGTGCCTGAAATCTCCGCTGGTTGCGGAGTTAGGGAGTAGATAAGCGGCGAAAACGGCCGTTTTGGTGCTCGTTCGGTGGAATAGCGCGAGCCGCGTGGCTGCTGCCCGGGTTGTGCAACAGCCACGACCGTTTTACTAAACGCACGTTCAAGATGCCTTCTCGGTGCTCTGGAGGCCGCTTTTAAACGATTAACGTGCTATATTATCCGTTTCCTGAGATGGCCCCATTTAACCAACTACCTGGCCATAACCCTAAACAGGTTCGATGAAAGCCCCTATTTGCTAGCCCGCTTCAACTTCCTGGTTATCCTTTTTTTCTCTTTTCATGTTGCGAAAACTATTTTTTGCCGCTGCTTTCGTTTTGGCTTGTGCCAACTGGGCGATGGCACAAGACAAGCCGACGATTAAAATCAAAACGAAGGCGAAGCCGGGCAAGACCGCCACCGCCCATACGCCAGCCCCGGCTTCCGCACCCGCCCCGGCGACCGACTTTTCGCTGCGCTATGCTTCCGGTATCACGGCCGAGGATTTACGCCAGCACCTGAGCATCCTGGCTTCGGATGAGTACGAAGGCCGCGAAACCGGCAAAAAGGGCCAGAAAATGGCGGCCGAATACATCCGCAAGCAGTTCACGGCCCCGGGCCTGACGGGGCCGGTGAAGGATTCGGACAGCCCGTGCCTGCAGCATTTCACGGTGAACCGACTGCGCCTGGACCCGAGCACATCGGTGAAAATCGGCGGCAAGACGTTCGTGCTCAATAAGGATTTTTACGCCGTCGCGAATGGCACCTTGGCCACGGCCACGCCCGTGCAGCCCGTGTTTGCCGGCTATGGCATTCAGGCCGCGGGCTATACTGATTTCGCCGCTGCCGGCGACCTCCACGGCAAGGACTTGCTGCTGCTGGGTGAACCCACGGGCAAAGACGGCAAGCCCCTGCGCAAAGACGATAAGACCGGGCTGATGTTTGGTGACCTGGGTTTTCAGGGGGTGGTGGACCGAATGGTCGCCATTCGGCCCTTAAAGCCGCGGAGCTTATTCTGTATTGAGCCCACTGCGGAGGCATTCGAACAAGTACCCAAAACGTTTTCTTACCTGCTCGGCCTCGAACAGCTGACTTTCCCGGATGCGCCGGACCGCAAGGGCCCTCCAAATCTGTTCATCGTCTCGCCCGAGATGGGCGCCGCGCTGCTGAGCACCAACGCCGCCGGCCTGGCCAACTACCAGCAGGCAGTCGCCGCGGCGGGCAAGCCCATAGTCTCGTCCTTCAAGCCCGCCGCGGCCATTGTGCAAACGGTTGAGAAGAAAGAACCTTTCACGACCGAAAACGTGCTTGGCTTTCTGGAAGGCAGCGACAAAAAGGATGAAATCCTGGTCGTCTCGGCCCACTATGACCACCTGGGCATCAAAGACGGCAAGGTGTTCAACGGCGCCGACGAAGACGGCTCCGGCACGGTAAGCGTGCTGGAAATGGCCCAGGCCTTCGCCCAGGCCAAGAAAGACGGCCACGGCCCGCGCCGCAGCATCCTGTTCTTGGCCAACACCGGCGAAGAGGAAGGCCAGCTCGGCTCGCAGTACTACACCAGCCACCCGGTTTTTCCGCTCGAAAACACGGTTGCTGACCTCAACATCGACATGGTGGGCCGCGTCGATAGCGTGCACCGGGGCAAGGGCGACTACGTCTACCTGGTCGGCGACGACAAGCTCAGCTCGGTGCTGCACACGCTCAGCGAGGCCACGAATCAGAAATACAACCCCGTGGCCCTGGACTACAAGTACAACGACCCCAACGATCCCGCGCGCATCTACTACCGCTCCGACCACTATCAGTTTGCCAAGCACCAGGTGCCGGTGATTTTTTACTACTCCGGCGGGCACCCGCAGTTCCATCAGCCCACCGACGACGTGGACCTGATTGATTTCCCCGCCATGGCCCGCCGCGACCAGCTCATCTTCCACACGGCCTGGGAGCTGGCCAACCGCGACCGCCGTGTGGTAGTTGACTCCAATAAGCCGTAGTCGCTCCTTCAACTGAACGGAGCGCGTTTACGCCACCACCGGTTGAGTAAACGACGGGGGTTTCTGCGTGGCCTGTGGGTTGCCGACACGGCGGGGCCGTTAGTAAAACTGCCGGTTGTACGCTTCGATGGCCTTGGCATAGTGGTTGTTGGCGGCTCCGACATAAAGGCTGCCAAAAAGGGCGGCCAGTGAAAAAGAAAACGCGACCGGAGCTTTGCTGAAGTTGGAACTAGACACGTTTTTTTGCCGGTCGACTTGCAAGCCGCCCACGACGGTCGACGCCACAAACACGGGCAGCAGCCCGAGCAGCGCGAGCCGCCGTTGCGCCCGGTCCTTACGCAACTCTTCGGCGGCGGGCGGGTAGCGGCGCAACAGCCGGGTCACCGTGGCCGTCGTCAGGGGTTCTTGGTTGACGGTGTAGAACGCGCGGGAATACCGGCCGTTAGGCACGACGTTCAGGTGGATGGCGCTGTCCGCCCACACGGCGGGGGCGGGCGCTTGGGCATGGCCCGCGAAGGACCCAAAGCCCAGCAGCAGGGCGAGTAACGTTTTCATGACGCCAAGGTGTTGAATCTCAGGTGTGGATAGGGTGAGCCCTCCATTGAATGAACGGAGCGCGTTCACGTCACGACCGTGGCTGTTGCAGAACTCGCCAAGATGCTCCGCTGCCCGGTTAGTCCTGCCTCAAGTCCTCTATAAAGCATGCGGTGCCTCCTTTTTAGCCGTGCTCGACTCCGTCGGCTCGCTTAAGATTCACCGTTGGCGAGTTCTGCAACAGCCACGACCGTTTTCTTAAACCAAAGCGGACGCAACCCCCTTACCTCATTGGTGCGCTTCTTTGTGCTGCTCTCCTCCGACGCTCCTAGGTGCTTACGCCCACGAATGCGATGAAATACGTTGGCTTTCTTCAGCAGCACGACCCCTGCCTCGTGGCGGAAGACTTGCTGGCGTTGCCCGGCGGCTCACCCTCGCCGGGAGCAGAGGAAGAGTTGGCCGTGGTTACCTGCCACCAGCAACGGGCAGTGCTCGTGTTCGGGTGGATGCATTACGTTTCCGACGCCCAGACCGGGGAGATTATTGCTCCGCACGTCTATTACACCGACGGCGAGTGGGTATGGCCGTCGTATTTGCTCCATTACCTTGGCACGCGGAATCTGGGGGCGCATTACGCCGGTTTTGTAGCGCATGCAGGCAGTTGCCGGTCGGTAAGGGTGTCGAAAGCAGCCGAGGCGGCGATTGAGGAACAACTCATTCGTCTGTTTCAACCATCCATTGAGTGATTTCGACCCTTTAGGTAGACGAGCCACGAAGGCAAAAGCCACAAGGTGCCCGTTGCTGCTCGGAAACGAGCGGCGCTAGTGCGGCGGCACGACGGACCCCGCCAACGGGGTATCGGCCCACTGCCAGGCCACCGCCAGCGCCTGCTTGGTGTGTTGCGCCCGCGTGGTTTGGCCGGCCGCCAGCTGCGCTTGGTAGAGTCCGGACAAGGCCCAGCCGTTGCGCGGCAAGCGCGCCAGGTCTTGCTCGTACACGGCGATGGCCTCCGGGTAGCGCCGGGCCGCGAGCAGGACGGGCCCGAGCTGGTGGCGTACCGAAAAGAACCAGTCCGGCGGTTCGTTGTACTTGAGCTGGTCTTCCAAGGCGACCGCTTCGCGCAGCACCGCAATGCTCTGCGGGTAGCGGCCCTGGCGATACAGGATGGTTCCTTCCAGCTCGCGTTGAGCGATGGCCAGGACGGCGTGCATGGAGTTGATGCCAAAGATAATGCCCCGCAGGGCCGCCGTGTCCCGCGCCAGCCGGCGCAGGTGCGCCAGTTCCCGCCGGGCCCGGGGCAAGTCCTGTTTGCCAGCCCAGGCCATGCCCCGGGCGTAGCGGCGCAGGGCCTCCGGGTAGACCAGCGTGGTGTCGAAGTTGGTCATAGCCAGCACCTGGTCCCAGCGCCCAAACTTCACGGCCACGTTGTAGGGAATGGTGTAAAAGTGCTGCAGCGAGGGGCCCAGCACCGGGTCTTTCAGCAAGGGCTTGCTCACGTGGTCCGCCAGCTGGGCGGCGCTTTGCAGCGCACGGCGGCTGGCGCCTTCGAGCGTGGCGGTGGCCGTCAGAAAGTGGTAGTTGTGCGGGTGGTAGGCCAGCGGGTACGCGCCCTGGGCGTGGCAGGCTGCGGTGTAGGTGCTATCGGCTTGCAGGGCGCGCAGGTTGGCCAAGGTGCCCTGATGGTAGGCCCCCGTGCGGATGTAGGTGTGCGAGGGCATGTGCAGCAAGTGGCCGGCGCCCGGCACCAGACGCATCAGGCGCTGGGCACTGGCGTTGGCCGCCTCGGGATGCGCCGAGGCCTCGGTGGCGTGGATGTAGAAGTGGTTGGCCCCGGCGTGCTGGGGGCTGCGCCGCAGCACGTGCTCCAAGGTGGTGATGATTTCCGCCGTCCACGGCCGGGGCTGGCCGTTCTGCTGCCAGAGGTCCCAGGGGTGCAGGTCCATCAGGGCCTCGGCGTAGAGGACGCCCACGTCGGGGTCCTCGGGAAATTGTCGGTAGACGCCGCCGAGCGCCGCGGCGTAGGCGCGGTCGTAGGCGGCGCGGTCGGGCACCGGGGTGGGCGGGTAGCGCCGGGCCAAGGCCGCAATCAACGCCTGCTCGCGGGGGGTGGCCCGGGCGGCCAGGCGCTGGGCTCGCTGCACGGCGCGGTAGGCCCGGGCAAAGTTATCGGCCTCCATGCCGGCGTTGTAATTGGGCCCCAGCACGTAGGCAAAGCCCCAGTAGGCCATCGCACAGGTCGAATCCTGGCGCGTGGCTTCGTGAAACGAGCGGGCGGCTTCGGCGTGGTTGAAGCCGTAAGCCAGCATGAGGCCCTGCCGAAAGTAAGCCACGGCCGCCGGCTGCAGCGAGCTAATGGCCATCGTCAGGCCCGTAAGGCCGGGCAGCAGCGGGGCTTTTTGGCCCGTGGTGTACCACGCGGTATCGGCCGTGACGGGAGCCACGCAGCTGGTTACGGTCAGGGGTTGGACCCTGGGGGGCGCGGCCGGGCGGCCCGCCGGCGGCTGGGAGGAACAGCCGGTTAGCAGCGCCAGCGCTGCCAGTCCCGGGTCGATGCGATGGAGCGTCATGGGGGTAGGGCCTAAAGGGATGGGTGCGGGTTCGGCCCGCCAACTGGCGAGGCTGGGCGGCCGGCATGCCCGTAAGCCCCCACGTAAGCGAAACGGAGACGAACTCGGGCGCGCCAGCCTGAAAAACAGGATGATAAGTTAAGATAAATCCTCCGGCATTGCAAGTTTTTTCGGCCGCACCGGCGCTCATATTGCGAACCCAGAGTACCCCGGCACCGCCGCCACGCCCGCGGCCGCGGGCGTGGCGGCGTTCGCCCCCTGACCCGAGGGAGGGCCAGGTGAGCAGGCGCACCTACGTGGTTGTTCTCCCGGTAAGCACCAACAAATCCCTGCGGCTCGCTCACTGCGCATGGGTAAGCTATTCGCTCCGTTCGCTTTTCGCACCGTTTGACTGAACTGTCGCAGGGAGTGAGTGCAAGTCACCTGGCGCGGACGGGCGTCGGCGTGGCCTGAAAGACCTGTTAACGTGCACGCCCCGCAGGTCCATCGGGTACGGCACAGAGGAACGTATTTTCGAAGTAGTTTGCCCGTTCAAAGCTCAACTTTCCCTTTAATTAATTCCACTTCCGCGCAGGGCTGGCGGTGTGGTTCAGTCCCCATGCGCTACTTGTTGTTGCTGGCCACCGGTTGTTCACTTTTTTGGGCCGCGCTCCTTCTCGCCTTAACCGCTTGTACGAGCCCCCGGCCAACGTGCCGCTGCCCGCGGATGAGTTGGAGTTCCGCCCCCCGCTAACCCACCCCTTCCGGCTGGCCACGCCCACGCCGCTGACCTGGGTGACCACCCGTTTCGACTCGCTGCCACACCCCAGTTCCCGCTTCGACCTGGCCCGACTCCCGGCTACTCCGCTGGACGTGGGCAGCCCGCCCCCCTCCGAGCTCCCCTGCCGCAATGGTCCTTCGACCTGGGCCGGTTCCCGGTTACGACCTACCGGCTGGCCCACATCCCGAAAATCAAAATGGGAGCCCCGATTTCCCCGCTGGGGCGGCCGCGCAAAATAAAGGCGAACCTGCCGATGCGGCCGGGGCCGCGGCCGCCAACGTGCTGCGGGTCGGGCAGGAACAAGGGTTGACGGGCACGACGGTGTCCTCGCTGTGCCCAGACCCGACGACCGGCGCTATGTGGATTGGCACCGACCAGGGCCTGAGCTGCTTCGACGGTCATTACTGTGAGACGTACACCGTCACCCAAGGCCTAAGTACCAACCAAGTCACCCAGGTCTTTCTCGACAGCCAGGGGCGCCTCTGGGTCAGCCACTCGGGTTTCGCGGTGGACGTGCTGGACCGGCGCCGCGGCACCGTGCATCACCTCTCGGGTTACTACGGCCTGACGGGCAACCGGGCCAGTACCTTTCTGGAAGATGCGCAGGGACGCGTATGGATTGCCCACAACAATGGGGTCGACGTGGTGAACCTAGCGGCCGGCACCGTGCAAAACCTGACCCCGGCCATTGGCTGGGGCTCCCACACGGTGAACACGCTCTACCGCGACCGCCACGGACGCCTGTGGCTGGGCGGCAACCGCAACCGGCTGCTGCTACTCGACCCCGCCCGCGGCACAGCCCAGCGAGTGGTGCTGCCCGCCCCCGCCAGCGACATCCTGCAGGTGGCGGAAGACTCGCGTGGGCGCTTGTGGCTGGGCACGGGCGGGCAAGGCCTGTACATCATCGACGAAAAACTGGGCCTTATCCAGCGGTTGACCACCCGGCAGGGGCTGAGCCACAACTGGGTAACGAGTCTGGCCCAGGGCCTGGGTCAGCGAATGTTCTTGGGCACCGGCGGCGGCGGAGTAGACGAGTACGACGGCGATCACCACACCCTCAAGCCCCTGCGCGTCGACCAAGGGGGGCTCAGCTCCAACCTGGTGGCGAGTATGTATTTCGCCCGCGACGGGCAGCTGTGGGTGGGCACCAGCGGCAAAGGAATAAACTTGTACCGGACTTTTTTTTCCGCGCGGCAACTCAGCCGGCAGCAGGGCCTGCCCGGTCGCGGGGCCCCGTACTATGCCCTGGCCGAAGACGGCCAGGGTCGGGTCTGGGCGGGCTCGCAAGGCGACGGCCTCGACGTGCTGGACCCGGCACGCGGCCAGCAGTGGCACCTGGGCAAAGCCCAGGGATGGCCCGACTCCAGCGTGGGGGTGCTCTGCCGCGACCACCGGGCCCGCTTGTGGGTGGGCGGCAGCCGCCAGCTCAACGTGGTGGACACCCGCCAAGGCCGCCTCACCCGCCTCACCGACACCTTGGGAGTCATCACCGCCCTAATGGCAGACCGGCAGGGGCGCCTGTGGGTGGGCGGGGTGGCCGGCCCCACGGTACTCGACGAGCGGCAGGGCACCGTCCGGTATACCAACTTTCGGCGCGGTCTGATATCCAACTTCTTCTTCGCCTTTGCGCAGGACCACCGCGGGCAGGTGTGGTGCGGCTCCGACAATGGGCTGGCCATCGTCAGTGCCGATGGCCGGAGCGTGCGCTTGGTTGCCAACCCCTTCGGCCCTGGCAAAAACTGGATTACCTGCCTGCTGGAGGACGCGGACGGCAACATGTGGGTGGGAACAGCGGGTCGTGGCCTACACCGATTCAACGCCGCCACCGACCGGCTGACTTCGTTTTCACTAGCCAACGGCCTTTCCGACCTGCACATCGCGTCGCTCCAGGAGCGCGACGGCTGTCTCTATGTGGGCACGGCCAAAGGCCTGACGGTGGTCACGCCCGTCGTGGCGCACGCGCGCGCCACGACGCCCGCATGGCGCTTGGTTTCCTACGACAAGCCCGAGGAGTTTGCCTTTGTCGATTTTACGCCGGGCGTGCTGCTGGCCCGCACCGGCACGCTGTGGTGGGGCGTCTCGGACGTACTGGCAACCCTGGGCACGCCCCGAACCGACCTGCACGCACCCACCACCCGCCTCACCGCGTTGGACTTGATGGAACAGCCCCAAGACTTTGGCCCCCGCCTGCCCAAGGGGCCGGTCGTCGAGGGGGTGCGTTGGGAAGGCCAGCAAGCGGGGGGCGCCCTGCCAACCCAGCTGTCGCTGCCCTTCAACCGCAGCCACGTCACGTTCCATTTCGTGAGCAACCGGCTGGACAACCTGGCCAAAGTCCGCTACCGCTACTTGCTGGAAGGCAACGACGAGCACTGGAGCGACATCACCGACCAGGCCAGTGCCGATTACCGCAACTTGGCGCCGGGCCGCTACACGTTCCGGGCCAGCAGCAAGGGCCTGCACGGTTCCTGGGGTCCGCCCACCGCCTTTGCGTTCACGGTGCGGCCCCCTTGGTGGCGCACGTGGGGGGCGTACCTGCTGTACCTGCTCGGTCTGAGCGCCTTAAGGTGGTCCGGCGTCAGCTACCGGTCCCGGCGCCTGCGGGCAGAAAATGCGGCGCTGGAAGCCACGGTCACGCAGCGGACCACCGCCTTGCACCGGTCCCTGCAGGAACTGCGGGTGGCGCAAAACCAACTCGTGCAATCCGAAAAAATGGCCGCTCTCGGCGAGCTAACGGCCGGCATTGCCCACGAGATTCAAAACCCCCTCAACTTCGTCAACAACTTTGCCGACGTATCGGCCGAGTTGGTTGCCGAGCTGCGCGAGGAACGAGCCAAAGGGACGGCCGGGGACGCCGGCTTGGAGGAAGAACTTTTAGATGACTTAACGCAAAACCTAGGCAAAATCGGCGCCCACGGGCGCCGGGCCGCAGGTATCGTCAAGGGCATGCTCGAGCACAGTCGCACCATCACTGGCGAACGCGTCTCTACCGACTTGAATCGTTTGGCCGACGAATACCTGCGCCTGGCTTACCAGGGCCTGCGGGCCAAGGACAAAAGCTTCAACGCCACCCTGAATACCGAGTTCTTAGCGGACTTGCCGTTCGTGACCGTCGTGGGGGCCGACGTGGGCCGGGTCTTGCTCAACCTGTTCACCAACGCTTTTTATGCCGTGCGCCAGCGCCAGCAGCAAGGCGAGCCCGGCTACCAGCCCCAGGTCGGCGTGCGCACCGTACTGCTGCACCAACAGGTGCAGATTCAAGTAACGGACAACGGCATGGGCATGAGTGAGGCCGTGCAGGCGAAAATCTTCCAGCCCTTTTTCACCACCAAGCCCACGGGCGAGGGCACGGGCCTGGGACTCTCCCTGAGCCATGACATCGTCGCCCAGGGACACGGCGGTAATTTGTCAGTGGAGAGCCAAGAAGGCCAAGGCGCCACCTTCTATGTGAATCTGCCCCTGAACGGCCCGACTTGACATGAGGTGAAGCAGGGGTGCGGAGCTGCTGCTGGCCCCGCCAGGGCGCAACGGGTTTGCCCATGCTGCCGAACTGGGGTAGCTGGGCTACTGAGCGAATTTGCGCGGCGGATGCGCGGGTACACTGGGGTGGCCATTGGCTGGGGTTCAAGGACCGGCCGCACTTTGAGGTGTAGGGTGGAAACAAGCGGGCCAATGCGGTCCGCTCGTTATTTCATTTAGGCCATTTACATGGACGAATGGCTTCTGCACCAAGCATAGGCTTTCGGACTTATTTCTCTGCGTACACTTCCGTTAGCTGCTTCGTCAGATACGTAAAAGCACGCGGAAGGTCCGCACCCGGGGTGGTGGTATTGCCCTCAATAAAAATAGGGCCGTGGTACTTCGCCTTTCTCAACGCCCTGAGATACGGTTTAAAATCATCGCCCTGCACGCCCGGGTAGGTGCGGTTTTCTTTTTCTGCAATTTCGCAGTGCACCAGTAAGTCTTTGGCATCGATGATGCTTTGCGGCGACTCGCCCTCGCGCATCATGTGAAAGATGTCCGCGTTCAGTCGGAAGTTGGGATGGTTGACGGCCCGCACGACCGCCGCCGTGGACGTGAGCGTGAGCAGAAAATTCGTTTCGGCCGTTTCAAGGCTTTCAATGGCAATCATGATTCCGTGTTTTTGGGCCGCTACCGCCAATTGGCGGCATAAGACCACAAAATCGGCTTGGGCCTTCTGCGCATCGTAGCCGTCCGGAATCCGGCGTGCGCCCCCGCTGCCCAAAACGACGAGAGGGATCCGGGCTTGGTGGGCTCTCGCAAAAACACTGTCGGCATAGGCCACCACCCGGGCATCGTTCACGTTCGGCCCCGCGATTTTCATGTTGCCGGTAAAGAGCACATTGCAGAGGTATACTTTGCACTTCGCCTTTTTTATCCGGGCCAGGTTTCGCCGGAACTGCTCCTCCGGTAAGGCCGGCGAAATCGTTCGGCTCACGGTTTCCCCGAGCAGCCGGAAACCGCTGGCGTAAACCAGGCTGTCCCGATTCAGTGGGGCCACCACGCCGAGCTGCGGAAGGTCCTCTTTGCGGGGGGCAAAGCTGAGCAATGCTGTAAGCCCACCGAAAAGTACCAGCAGGGGTGTGAATTTCATGGAGCAGTGGTGTGTAGGTGAGTCGTATAATAAAAGCGGGGCGTAGCAAGCAACCTCGGTCAGCGGGGGCGGTTGACGAAGCAATCATACGGGCAATATAGGTGCGCCATGCCTGGCTGCAAGCACAAATCCTCCTATTTTTGAACAGGCCGTGCCAGAATGGCCCACCACCGGGCCAGGGGTTAGTACTGAAACATTTCCTGCAAGCGCTCGCAGACAGCCTGGGCCGTGGCCTTGGGCAGCACGCCCAAGAGGCGCACCAACCGCGTCTTGTCCACGGACCGCACGTGGTCGAGCGCGACCTGGCCCTCCTGGCCCTGGAAGGTGCAGTCCACCCGCGAGGGGTAGTCGCGCCGGGTGCTGGTGAGCGCGGCAATCGTGACCGTGCGCAGGTAGCGGTTCATCTCGTCGGGGGAGACCACCACGCAGGGGCGGGTCTTGTTGATTTCGCTGCCCTGGGTCGGGTCGAGGTTGACGAGCCACACCTCGAAGCGCAGCACGCCTACCACCGCCATTCGCTTTCCTCGAAGTCGTCGGCGAAGCCTTCCAGCAGCTCTCCCTCCGGCGTTTGCCCTTGGGCAATGGCGTGCTGAAAGCGCGCGTCCCAATCTTGGCGGCGGGGCGGGGCCACCGGGGTGATGAGCAGGCCCTCGGGAGTGGGCCGCAGGTCGACCTCCCCAGCCAAGTGATACTGCTGCAGTAACTTCTTGGGCAGCACAATCCCCTGGGAATTGCCCACCCGAATCAGGCGCGTGTTCATAACTCAAATGTACGTACTATGTAAGTACATTTGCTTCGCCCGCTTAGTTTCATTGGTTGGGTACTATACCTACCGTTTTTTTAAACTTGAACAACCATCAAAGAAGATGCAGTTCGGCCCTCGGCTGGGCATTGTGGGCCTTGGTTAAACGTTTGGTCCAGAAGTCGCATGTGCCAGCTGCCAAGGCCCATGATGACGGTTTAATTAGTAATCATACCCCCCAGAGCCGCAAGCTCATCCAGCCATAGGTGCCGAGCACGGCGGCCAGCCAGCCCAGCGCCCCATAGGTCAGCAGCAGGTACCAGGCCACGGCCGGGCGCCGGAACTGCCCGAAATACCGCACCGTGAGCCCCACGTCGGCGATGACGAAGGCCACGAAGACCAACGGCCCCAGCGAAGCGGCCGCGGCCGTCGGCAGGCCCGGATAGCCGTCCGTCGAGAGGTGGCCGACGAAGTTGATCAGCGCCCAGGCCGTGGTGGCCAGCGCGCCCAGCGCCAGCAGCGGCAGCAGGCGGGGCAGCAACTGCGCCCGCGGAATCCGGCGGCGCAGCACCCGCACCAGGCCCACCAGCGCGGCCAGGCTGCTGGTGATAACCAGCAAGCCGCACAACGCCAGCAGGGCCGGGGGCAGCCACCACCAGAACCCGGCCGCCAGCGCGTAGCCGCCCGCGGAGCCCCCGGTGGCGATCAGCACCCGCCGGCCTTCTTTGTCCCGGGTAAGCACCGCGGTGGCCGCTTGCACCCCCGGGCGGCGGAAGGTGAGCGGGCCGGTGGGCAGCAGCGTGTCGGCGGGGTCCAGCAGCGGCTCGTTCAGCAAGAACTCCCCTTCCCGGCGCAGGTGCGTGCCCCCCGTCAGGTAGTCGGCAAAGCCGCTTAGCTCGTTGCGCGGGGCGGCGCTACAGTAGTGGCCCAGGTACGGCCCCACGGCGGCGGCATCGAGCGGCACGCGGGGCAGCGGCGCAGGCGCGGGCAGCTGCCGCAGCAAAAACGCTTGCACCAACTGCTCCAGTTTCGGGGCGCCCCGCTCGCCGTTGTTCGAGAACGCATAGCCCACGCCCAGCGCGCGGTTGTAGCCGAAGGCGCTGACGAACCCGCCGATGCCGCCGCCGTGGCCCCGGAACAGGGCCTTGCCCTGGAAACCGAGGGGGTAGTTGGCCAACCCATAGCCCGTGCGCAGGCCGGCGCGCGCCGAGAGGGGCGAGTGCGCCGTTTCCAGCTCGTGCAGGCTGGCGGGCTGTAAGAGGGCGCGGCCGTCGGGGGCGCGGCCCTCGTGCAGAAAAAACCGGACCCACTGCCTCAGGTCGGCCGCCGAGGCACTCATCGAGCCGGCCGCGCCCAGGTAGATGGGCAGCAAGGGCACAGCCCGGTAGTGCCCGTCAGCGTAGCCGTAGCCCCGCGTGAGGTGGTCTAGTCGAGGTGCACAGAAGCAGGACGTATATTTTCCTGAGTCATGACCGCAAAAAAGAGCAAGACCACGCCGGATAAGCGGCGCAAATACGACGATGCCTTCAAGGCCGAAGCCTTTCGCTTGGCAACCGAAAGCCGGAGCACGCAGGCGGCGGCGCAACTGGACATTAGCCCCAAGTTGCTTTACCGGTGGCAGCAAGCGCAGCTCGTGGCCGAAGTAGGCAGTGTCGAGGTGGCGCGTGACCCGGAAGTACGCGCGCTGCGGGCCCGGCTGAAGCGGGCCGAGCAGGAGCTCGACATTTTAAAAAAAGCCTTGGTCATCTTCGCCCAGCCGACCCGGTGAGCGCCTACCAGCACATCGCCCAGCGCCAGGCCCAGGTGCCAGTGCGCCAGCTCTGCTAGGTGTTACACGTGGCCCCCAGCGCCTACTACGCGTGGCAGCGGCGCCAGCTGCCCGCACCGGAACCAGCTTGGCAAGGAGCTGTCCGGACAGCAGTTAAGTGGCATTCCGCCCGCTATGGTACCCGTCGGTTGCGGGCCGAACTGCGGGCCCAAGGCCACGTGGTGGGCCGCTGGCGCATTCGACGGACGCTGGCCGCCGCCGGTCTGCGCGCCCAGCAGCCCCGCTCGTTTGTGCCCCGCACCACGGATTCCGACCCAAACGTGCGGGCGGCTCCCAACCGCTTGCTGGGCCAACCGGCCCCCACCGCCCCGAATCAGGTGTGGGTGGGCGACATCACCTACTTGCCTAAACAGGGCGGCGGTGGGCTGTACCTGGCCACCTGGCTGGACCGCTACTCGCGCAAGGTTGTCGGCTGGGACGTGCGCGAATCCATGCCCGAAGCCCTGGTCAGCAAGGCGCTCCGCCGCGCCCTGGCCGTGCGTCAGCCGGCGGCCGGCTTGATCGTCCATTCCGACCAGGGCAGCCAGTACTCCGCTACCCACTTCAAGGCCTTAGTGGCGCGCCACGAGGCGGTGCAAAGCATGAGCCGCCGGGGAAATTGCTACGATAATGCCCACGCTGAATCCTTTTGGAGTCGGCTCAAAACCGAATTACTCGACGGCGGCAGCTTCCGCAATCTCACGGAAGCGCAGCTGGAAATCAGCCATTATCTCGCCTATTACGACGCCGAGCGCCGGCATTCGGCCCTCGGCTATCTCGCCCCCAATCACTTGGAAACCCACCTGCAAACCACGTCCCAACTCTGTGCGGCCTAGCTAGACCACCTCAACGGGAAGGGGTACGCTTGGGCCACACCGAAGAGTACAGGAGAGTTTGGGATAGCGGGCGTGGTTTATTGCATGCATTCTTCGCTCCATGGCTTGCCCGCAGGCTGAAAAAGGGGAGGGCCGCGAACCGGCGCGGTGGTAGCAAAGGCTGCTGGCCCGGGTTGTTCCACTTTTGCCTTTGTCCTGCCTGCTATGAAAACCCGAATCGGAATTGCAACCGTCCTTTGCGGCAGCCTGGCGCTGCTGAGTATCCCGGCACTGGCCCAGGCCAAGCTCGAAACGGGCGGGCAAAAACCCATGCCGGCGGCTGAATGGATAGACCAGAGCACGGGTCACACAGTGATGCGCCTCACCCCTCAGGACGGCAGCAACGCCGGCTTCTACTTCCACAACAACCCGTTTCTGAAAGCCAAAGGCAGCGAGGGCGACCTGATGGTGTATTACCACACCGACGCCAAGGGCCACCAGCTGCGCGTGCTCAACCTCAAGACCCGGCAGACCACGCCCGTGACCCGCTACTTTGCCCAGGTGCACGGCGAGATTGTGGCGCCCCGGCACCGGGAGGTGTTTTACCAGACCCGCGACACGGTGTACGCCACCAACGTCGACACCCGCAAGACGCGGCTGGTGTACGTGTTTGCCAGGGATTACCCGGCCAGCATCACCTCGCTTAATGCCGATGAAACCGTGCTGGCGGGCTCCATGGCCGGGCAGGAAGCGCGCGACATCCTCAAGAAATACCCGGCGAAGTCCGACTTTTTCAACCGCATCTACGATGCCCACGTCGAGCACGCGCTGTTCACGATAAATACGAAGACCCGGCAGCTGCAGGAAATCTACAAGGAGAATACTTGGCTCGGCCACGTGCAGTTTTCGCCCACCGACCCCAATTTGCTGATGTACTGCCACGAAGGCCCCTGGGGCAAGGTAGACCGCATCTGGCACATCAATATCAAGACCAAAGCCGTGCGGCTGATGCACAAGCGCACCGTAGACGGCGAGATTGCCGGCCACGAGTTCTTCAGCCCCGATGGCCAAACCATCTGGTTTGATTTGCAAAAGCCCCGCAGCGTGACCTTTTATCTGGCCGGGGCCAACGTGAAAACCGGCCAGGAAAAGCTCTACCAAATGGACCGCAACGAGTGGTCCATTCATTTCAATATTTCGCCCGACCAGAAGCTCTTTGCCGGCGACGGCGGCGACGCCGGGCAAGTGGCCAAAGCCCCCGACGGCATGTGGATTAACCTGTTTCGGCCCGAAGGCGACAAGTTTCGGGCCGAGCGACTGGTGAACATGCAGCACCACGGCTACAAGCTGGAGCCCAACATCCACTTCACGCCCGATGGCAAATGGCTGGTTTTTCGGGCCAATTTTGAAGGCGAAGAGCAGGTGTACGGCGTGGAAATTGCGAAAGCGGCACTATAAATTTTTGAAATAAATCGACCGTCAGTTCGCTCGGCATGACGGGCCATTAACTCGGGCCAGTACCCGAACCCCCACTCAATGCTAAATCCCACCCTGAAAGCCTGCCTTTTTGCCCTGTTGCTGCTTGCGCTGCAGCCTGCCCAGGCGCAGAAGCTGCCCAAGAAAAGGGCCGTGCTCAAAGCCATGACCCGGACCAACGACTACTTCATGAAGAAGTGGCCCGATACCGGCAAGGAAATCGTGACGAATAAGGCCCGCCCCAGCCACATCTGGACGCGCGGCGTGTACTACGAAGGCCTGATGGCCCTCTACCAGACCGATAAGCAAAAGCGCTACTACGACTACGCCGTGGACTGGGGCGAAAAGCACCAGTGGGGCATCCGCAACGGCGTGACCAACCGTAATGCCGACGACCAGTGCGCCGGCCAGACCTACCTGGAGCTGTACCAGATAGACCCTAGGCCCGAGCGCCTGCGCGACATCAAGGCCAGCGTGGACGCCATGGTGAGCAGCGACAAGGTGGACGACTGGAACTGGATTGATGCCCTGCAAATGGCCATGCCCGTGTTTGCCAAGCTGGGCGTGCTGACCAAGGACACGGCTTACTACGGCAAGATGTACCGCATCTACAACTACTCCAAAACCAAGCACGGCACCAACGGCCTCTACAACCCGCAGGACAAACTCTGGTGGCGCGACAAGGACTTTGTGCCCCCATATAAAGAGCCCAACGGCGAAGATTGCTACTGGAGCCGCGGCAACGGCTGGGTGGTAGCGGCCATGGTGCGCGTGCTCGACGTGATGCCCAAAGACGCCCCGCACCGCGCCGAATACGAGCAAATGTACCTGGCCATGATGCAGGCGCTGCCCCCTTTGCAGCGCCCCGACGGCTTCTGGAACGTGAGCCTGCACGACCCCACGCACTTCGGCGGCAAGGAGATGACCGGTACGGCGCTGTTTGTGTACGGCATGGCCTGGGGCCTCAACAACGGCCTGCTCAACCGCCAGCAGTACGAGCCCATCATCGCCAAAGCCTGGAAAGGCATGGTGACCAACTGCATCCACAAAGACGGTTTCCTGGGCTACGTGCAGGGCACCGGCAAGGAGCCCAAAGACAGCCAGCCCGTGAGCTACACCAGCAAACCCGACTTTGAAGACTACGGCCTGGGCTGCTTCCTGCTGGCGGGCAGCGAGGTATACAAGCTGAAATAGTGGTGCTCACGGGCGCCTCACCCCCGGCCGCTCTCCCAAAGGAGAGGGGTGCCAGCCGACCTTTTAAAATATAGATTATCCTGCGTCCACCTTCGTTCGGCCCCCCCCTCTCCTGTTCGGAGAGGGGGCCGGGGGGGGAGGCGCCCGCCAGAACAACCCGTATGAAACGACTCCTTCCTTCGCTTTTCCTCGCGACCCTGGCCTCGCTCAGCACCCAGGCCCAGGCCCCCAAATGGCCGGCCATCACCCAGCAAACCAAGCCCTGGACGCGCTGGTGGTGGGAGGGCAGCGCCGTAAACAAAGCCGACCTCACCCACCTGCTCACCCAGTACCAGCAGGCGGGGCTGGGCGGCATGGAAATCACGACCATCTACGGCGTGAAGGGCGCCGAAAGCCAGTTCATCGATTTCCTTTCGCCGAAGTGGATGGACATGCTCACGCACACGCTCACGGAAGCCACCCGCCTGGGGCTGGGCATCGACATGGCGCAGGCTTCGGGCTGGCCTTTTGGCGGGCCGTGGGTGGCGCCGGTAGATGCGTCGAAGTACGTGGCGTACAGCACCTACTCGGTGAAAGGCGGCGAAAGCCTGCCGGAGCCGGTCAGCTTCATGCAAAAGCCCATTGCCAATGCAGTGGGGCACAAAGTGGACCTCAAGCAGCTCTCGGACCCCGTGGCCACCAATAAAAACCTGCAAACCCTGGCGCTGGACCAGGTGCGCTTCGAGAAGCCGCTGCCGCTGCAAACGCTGATGGCCTATTCGGATAAAGGCCAGACGCTGGACCTGACCAGCAAAGTGGGCGCTGATGGCAAATTGAGCTGGACGGCGCCGACCGGCACCTGGACGCTGTACGCCCTTTTTCAGGGCTGGCACGGCAAGCAGGTGGAGCGGGCCGGCCCCGGCGGCGAGGGCGACGTCATCGACCACCTCTCTAAAACCGCCACCGACCATTACCTGGCGTATTTCGACAAGGCTTTCAAGGGCTACGACGTGAAGCCAATCCGGGCGTTTTTCAACGACTCGTACGAGGTAGACGATGCCCAGGGCGAGGCCAACTGGACGCCGCTGATGTTTGCGGAGTTTCAGAAGCGGCGCGGCTACGACTTGCGCCAGCACCTGCCGGCGCTGTTCAACAAAGCCGCCGAGGACGAAAACAAGCGCGTGCTCACCGACTACCGCGAAACGATTTCCGAGCTGCTGCTCGAGAACTACACCAAAACCTGGGGCGCCTGGGCCAAAACCCACGATGCGCTGATTCGCAACCAGGCCCACGGCTCGCCGGCCAACATCCTGGATTTGTACGCCGCCACCGACATCCCCGAGACGGAAGGGGAGGACCTCACGCGCATCAAGTTTGCGTCGTCGGCCGCGCACGTCACGGGCAAGCCGCTCACGTCGGCCGAAACGGCAACCTGGGAGAATGACCATTTTCTGAGCAAGCTCAGCGACGTGAAAAAGGCCGTCGACCGCATGCTGCTGGGCGGCGTCAACCACGTCTTTTACCACGGCACTGCCTATTCGCCGCAGGCGGCCAAATGGCCGGGCTGGCTGTTTTACGCCGCCGTGGAGTTCAACCCCCAAAACCCATTCTGGACGGATTTCGGCAAGCTGAACCAGTACGCCGCCCGCTGCCAGTCGTTTTTGCAAGCCGGCCAGCCCAGCAACGACGTGCTGCTGTACTTGCCCATTTCCGATGCCTACACGCGGCCCGGCAAGGTGCTGCTCCAGCACTTCGATGGCATCGAGCACGGCTTTAAAGGCATGCCCATCGAAGCCACCAGCGAAATGCTGCTGGCCAAAGGCTACGGCTACGACTTCATCTCCGACAAGCAGGTGCAGCAGGTAGTAAATGCCGGCAAGGGCCTGACCACCAGCGGCGGCGCCACCTACCAAACCCTGCTGGTGCCCGAGGCCCACCTCATGCCGCTGCCCACCCTGCAGCAGCTGCTGAAGCTGGCCCAAAACGGTGCTACCATCGTGCTGCAAAGCCAGGCGCCCGATGACGTTCCCGGCCTGGGCAGCCTGGCCACGCGCCGCGCCGCCTTTAAAAAGCTGCTGGCTCAGCTCAACTTCGCGGCCACCAAGCAAGCCGGCGTGCAGCAAGCCACCGTGGGCAAAGGGCGGGTGCTCCTGGGCAAAGACGTAAGCCAGCTGCTGGCCCAAGCCGGCGTGAAGCGCGAAACCCTCGTGGACAACGGCCTGCAGTTTATGCGCCGCAGCCACGCCAAAGGCCATTATTACTTCCTGGCCAACTGGGGCGAGAAGGCCATAAAAGGCTGGGTGCCGCTGCACACAGCCGCCAAATCGGCGGCCCTCTACAACCCCATGACCGAGCAAACCGGCATGGCCTCGGTGCGCACCTCGGCCCAGGGCACGCCCGAAGTGTACCTGCAGCTGGCGCCCGGTGAAACCTGCATCCTGGATACCAACGAAGGCCCCGTAACAGGCCCCGCCTACACCTACCTAACCCCCGCCGCCGCGGCCCAGCCCCTCACCGGCCCCTGGGACCTGGCCTTCCTTTCGGGTGGTCCGGAGCTGCCGGCCCGGCTGCAAACCCGTGAGCTGGCCTCCTGGACCACGCTGGCCGGCGAGGCGGGCAAGAAGTTCTCCGGCACAGCCACCTACACCACCACGTTTGCCATGCCCCAGGGCACTTCCGATGGCTGGCTGCTCGACCTGGGCCGCGTGGCCCAAAGCGCTCGCGTGCTGGTGAACGGCCAGCCCATGGGCACGCTGATTGGGCCGGTCTACCAGGTGTTCCTGCCCAAGTCCCGGCTGCAGCCCACCAATACCCTGACCGTGACGGTGAGCAACCTCATGGCCAACCGCATTGCCGACCTGGACCGAAACCACGTGGACTGGAAGATTTTCTACAACACCAACATGCCCGCCAAGCTCAAGGAAAACCGCAGCGCCGACGGCCTCTTCACGGCCGAAAAGTGGGAGCCTCTGGAGTCGGGCTTGCTGGGCCCCGTCACCCTCACGCCCGCTTCCTTGGGCGCACCCGTTCAATAAGTACTGCCATGGATAAAGTAGCCTTCACCATGAAGCTCAAGCCCGGCGTGGCTGCCGAGTACCAGCGCCGCCACACCGAAATCTGGCCCGAGCTCACCGCCGCCTTGCAGCAGGCGGGCATCCGCGATTATTCCATTTACCTCGATGCCGCCAGCAGGACCTTGTTTGCGGTGCAGAAGCGGGAAGCAGGCCACACCACGGCCGCCTTGCCGGCTACCGCCATTATGCAGCGCTGGTGGGCCTACATGGCCGATTTGATGGAAACCAACCCCGACCATTCGCCGGTGGTGCAGCCGCTGGAATGCGTGTTTCACATGGACTAAAAAGCAGGCCTTCCCACTCGTTGGGCCGGAATGAAAAAGTCTTTCGCCATAACAGGAGGGTGCGGGAAGGTTTGAGCTAGAGGGGAAGCCAGCTTTGTGTAGTGAGTGAGAAATACAACCTGACTGATGCGTAGCAGGATGGAAAAAAGATTGGGTGGGAGTCCTCTTTCATCTGTTTCTGCCGCGCATCATGTCAGTGTTGTCACTTTCCCTACTTTCCGACTTAGCCTCCCGACTCTATGAACCTGCTTCTTACGCTGCTTATTTCCCTGTTTGCGTGGCTGAACCCGGCGCCCGCCGACACCTCGCCCGAGTGGACCAAGCAGGTAGGCGCCAAGACCCTGCCGACCGGAAAAACCATTTTCTCGGCCTCGAAATACGGCGCCGTGGCCGATGGCAAAACCCTCGCCACCCAGGCCATCCAAAAAACCATTGACGCCGCGGCCAAAAAGGGCGGCACCGTGACGCTGGCCCCCGGCCAGTACCTCACCGGCTCGCTGTTCCTGAAAAAAGGCGTGACGTTGCGCCTCGATAAGGGCGTGACGCTGCTCGGCAGCCAGGACCTGAAAGACTACCCCGAAATCCAGACCCGCGTGGCCGGCATCGAGATGAAGTGGCCCGCTGCTCTGCTCAACGTGCTCGACCAGGACAACGTGGCCATCACCGGCGAAGGCACCATCGACGGCCAGGGAAAAGTGTTCTGGGACAAGTACTGGGCCATGCGCAAAGAATATGACCCCAAGGGCCTGCGCTGGATTATCGACTACGACGCCAAGCGTCCGCGCGCGCTGCTCGTGTCCAACGCTTCCAACGTTACCATTAAGAACATTACCCTGCAGCGCTCGGGCTTCTGGACGGTGCACGTGCTCTACTCCAAGAACGTGACCGTGGAAGGCATCGTGGTACGCAACAACCTCGGCGGCCACGGCCCCAGCACCGACGGCATCGACATCGACTCGAGCAGCTACGTGCTGATTCAGAAGTGTGACATCGACTGCAACGACGACAACTTCTGCCTGAAAGCCGGCCGCGACGCCGACGGCCTGCGCGTGAACCGCCCCTGCGAGTACGTCCTCATTCAGGACTGCGTGGCCGGCGCCGGCGACGGCCTCTTCACCTGCGGCTCCGAAACTTCGGGCGGCATCCGCCACATCATTGCCCGCCGCCTCAAGGCCAAGGGCACCAAAACTGGCATCCGCATCAAGTCGGCCCTCACCCGCGGCGGTACCGTGGAAGACGTCTGGGTCGACGACATCGAAATGGCCGATGTGGGCTTCGGCATCATCATGACCATGAACTGGAACCCCGCCTACAGCTATTCTACGCTGCCCGCCGGCTACACCCAGGCAACCCTGCCCGCCCACTGGAAAGCCATGCTGACTAAAGTGGAGCCAGCCGAAAAAGGCATGCCCCACTTCCGCAACGTGCACATCAGCAACGTGCGGGTGACGAACGCCAAAACCGCCATCTCCGCTGAAGGCCAGCCCAAGTCCCTGCTTGAAGGCATCTCCCTCAACAACATCACCATGACCGCCGCCACCGCCGGCGGCATTAGCTACGCCACTGGCTGGACCATCAAAGACGTGAACATCACCGCCCAGGACCAGGAGCCCGTGGCCGTGCAAAACAGCCAGAATATCAAGTTTTAGATTTTTTTGTGAACCCCAAATTCCAAGAGGCGGCCTCCATTGGGGGCCGCTTCTTTTTACTTGAAAACGCCAGTTGGGCAAATGGTGCCGACTAAAGCAAGCACCTGCCTCCGGTCGGCACGAGGCGCTAACCTGTTCCTGGTAGTCGCCCAAGTACCAAATCCTCTATTTTCCATACTGATGATGACAAGAAGAGAACTAACCCTGGTAGCCCTCACCGCGCTGCTGATGAGCATTCCCCTGGCCATAATGGCCAACAACGAACATCTTCTGGCCACCCTTCCTTCTTCGGTGTACGAGTGGAAAGCCAGCAAAGCGACGCCCACGAAAGTGGGGGAGAAACGACAATTCCTCGATTCGCCCACGGAGACGCTGGAAAACCTGGAGATTCACGCAACCACCTTAAATCCGGGCGAATTCGCGCATCCGGCCCATCAGCATCCGGAAGAGGAGTTGATGATAGTGAAAGAGGGCACGGTAGAAGCCCTGGTCAATGGCGAATTCAAGCGCGTGGGCCCCGGCTCCCTTATCTTCCAAGCGCCCAATAGGTTGCACAGCATCAGAAACGTGGGGACTACCCAGGCTACGTATCACGTCCTGAAATGGCGCACGGTTAAAACAGCTGTGCCCACGACTGCGAAACCCTAATTATTAGTGCGCAGGCCAAACGACCGAAGACGTCTGGAAAGGAACCCAGTCGTTGTTAAATATGCGCTTGGCAGGACGTTATAATGTCTATAAATATCTATGCCATACTATGTTTAGTCTTATTTGGCATCATTGATTTCAATCCAGTACCCATCGGGGTCCTGGAGGTAGATTTGTTTTACCCCGTCTATCCGGGCCGTGGGCTCTTTGCTGTCGCCTTTTAGGTTAGTGTAGGGCACGCTTAGCTTTTCGAGGTGACCCATGAATGCACGCAGCGAAGCCACGCTGAAGCACAGGTGGATGTTCTTGTTGACAATGGGGGTACAGTCGCGTTGAATGACATGCAGCTGCAGATTTGGGCCAATGCTGAACCAGGCGTGAATGCCGTCATTAAAGGGATTGGCAATTTCTTGAAGCTCAAGCACCGTTCGGTAAAAGCCTGTGCTCGCCTTCAGGTCGTGCACGCACACGGCTGCGTGATTAAAAATGGGGGCAGTGCCAGGCTTTGATTGCCCATAGCAGCGCGGCAACCCCGCGAAGCCGGTGAGAAAAAGGAGCAGTAGCAGGGGTTTCATTCGGGCGCGGGTTGTGGGTTGAAGTAAGGGAGTGGCCACAATTGGGGGGATGCCGGTTATTTGGCAGCCAGCAGCGACAGGTCTTTGACCAGGGTAAGGCGTAGCGCGTCGCGGGCGTAGTAGCCGGCATTTGCGGGCCGCCGCTGCCAGATGTGAATGTAGCCCAACTCAGTTGCAAAGCCTCCCCCGATTGGCCGTTCTACTCCGGCATACGTCTGGTTTTGGTCGAAGGCGCCACCGTTCAGCATCAGTTCATTCGTTGCCCGTAACCTCCAGGAAGTATTGGGCAACCACTCCAGCTGCAGGCGGCCGCGGTAGCGCGTGAGATAAGCCCACTCGTTGCTCAGCTCAGCGGCGACCACCTGCCCCAGCCAGCGTTGCTCCACCCGCAGGCGCGTTTGAAAGCGGAAGTGGTTAGGCAAGGGCACCGTGGCCGATACTTCCTCATAAGCCCGCCGCTCGGGCACGCTCACGCCATTCTTGGGCTGCCGCAGGTATGTGCCCCCCAGGGCGGCATCCCACACCGGGGAGGCGCGGAAGTGCAGATGGTGGTTGGTGATGAATTGCCATTGCCTGTCGGGCCAGGCAAAGCGCCGCTCTTCCACTTCGGTGTGCAGCGTGAGCCGGGAACTCAGCCGCGTCCTCAGATACAGGCGCCCCCAATACCCTTGTTGCTGCACCGTCTGGGCAGCGCCCAGCAAGGGCATGAGCATCAGGAGCGCCAACAAGGATTTCATAAAAATGGCTAGGAGCCGCTGAAAAAGTATCTGCGGGTCGGCGGAAGGGTGGCATTATATTAGCTTGGTGCGGCGGTTTGTCCGCGCCCCATGTTATTCCCCTTGCTCGGGCTCTGATTCTTGCCGGCAAAAACGGCGCGATTTAATGGTTTTCATGCCCAAAGTGGCAAATTCACGATGCCTGAAGCCACTGATGAGGATAGCAATAGCAGCCCGCAGCCCAACTGAAATGGCCCGATAAACGGCCGTGGCGCAGCCTCCGTTTATCGGGCCATTTCAGTTGGGCTGCGGGCCAGCTGGGGCGGTGGCTGAAAGGTTTTCCAGGGAATCACCGCCGGCCCGCGCCCTGCGCTACTTGGATGCGACGCTTTTCCTAGCAAACTCGGCGGCAGCAGCGTTCAGCTGTTTCGGCGAGGGGGTTTTGCTGCCTTCATCAATCAGAATCCGGTAGCGGAACGTTACCGACTCCCCCTTTTTTAGCTGCAGGTTCTTGGCCGACTGACCGTTGGTAAATATCTTCTCGCCCAGTGGGTTGGCCGCAAACAGGCCGTAGCCGCGGGCGTGCCAGAAGGTGGGGTAGTTCGGGTTTTTGGGGTGGTCGATAATGGTGACACTGACCGAGTCCCGGCCCATTTTGCCGTACACCTTGCACCAGTTGCCGCGCGTGCTCCAGGCGTCGTTGCCGCGCTTGCCGGCGCTGGTCAGGTAGTTGCCGTTGGCTACTTTGTCGGTGCCGGCTTTCACCACCGTCACGATGCCTTTGCTGTCGGTAAACTTCTGGTCCTGGTCGGTGGGCATTTGCAGCTCGTGGGCCAGACGCAGGCCCAGCAGGCCGTCTTTGGCATCGGCAAAGGTGACCAGGTCCATCACGCCGGTGAGGGTCGTCACCCGGTCGATGGTGCGTTCCCGGTCCGTGCCGCTAAACTCGAAGCGGGTGGTTTCTTCCAGCAGCACCTCGTTTTTCTGGTTGGTCCAGTTGGCGTGGTAGGCCAGCACGCCGGTGGGACCGCTGATGGTGGTCAGAATCTTATCCGTCTTTATCCAACCGTAGGTGGCCTTTTTCTCTTTCGGAATGGCGTAGGAGTTGTTCCAGAAGTCCAGCCCGTTCACGTTCTCGAAGTTAAACCACGTGCCCAGGTGGTGCGGGTGGTCGGTAGGGTCCCCGGTCTTAGGGTTCAGCGGGAAGCCGCGCGTCACCACGGTACCGTCGGCGGCGTGCAGCGGATACAGCACCGGCTTCTCCAGCGAATCGGGGTATAAGAAGCTGGTGAACAGCCGCTTGCCCACGTACACGTCAACCTTCTTGGCTTTGGCGTCTTTGGTCACGCGCACCGGCTCCGCTTTTTGGGCCGTAGCCTCGGAGAAGCTTGCCAGCAACAGTAGCAGGGCACTGGCGCTGAGAATGGTTAATCTTTTCATGGAGTGGGAGTGGAGAGGGATTAATACTTGAAGGGCTTGCCGCCTACCATTACCTCCTGGGTTTTCTCATCGAAGGTGGCCTTCATGCCCGTGTGCACGGCGGCGTTGGTCATGATGGTGGCAATGGAGTGGCTGTAGCCGGCCTCCACGGGCGCATTGGGCTGCTTGCGGCTGCGTACGCACTCCATCCAGTTGCGGATGTGGTTGGAGGTGAGCTTATCGCCGCCGGTATTGGCCGAGGCGATAACCGGCTCCACTTCCGACAGGCTGGACTCGGGCAGCAGGAAAGGCTTCATGTGCATGGCGTCGGCGAACTTCTGGTTGAGGCCGCCCTTCGACGACACCGTATTGGTGTTCAGGTTCAGCTCGCCGCCGTTGGAATAATAGATTTCAGCCGGATGCTCGTCGCCGTTGTCCATGCGCGAGCCGAACGTGACCTGAAAGCCGTTGGTCGGGTCGTTCTGGGGGCCGTAATCAAACACCGCCGAGATGGTGTCCCAGTTCTTGCGGCCGTCTTTCCACATGTAGATGCCACCGTTGGCCACCACGCTGCGCGGGTGCTGCAGGCCCGTAAACCAATGCACGGTATCAATCTGGTGGCTCATCCACTGGCCCGGCAGGCCCGAGGAATAGGGCCAGAATAGCCGGAACTCCAGGTATTTGCGCGCGTCAAACGCCTCGGCGGGCCGGTTCATCAGGTAGCGCTTCCAGTCGGTGTCGGCTTCTTTGAGCAGAGGCACCACGTCGGGGCGGCGCCAGCGGCCCGGCTGGTTCACGTTCCAGGTCAGCTCAACCATTTTGATGTCGCCAAATTTGCCGGACTTGATGAAGGCTTCGGCGGCGTGGTAATTGGACCCGCTGCGGCGCTGCGAGCCAATCTGCACAATCTGCTTCGAGGCCTTGATGGCTTTCAGGGCCGCCCGGTTGTCCTCCATGGTTTCGGCGAAGGGCTTTTCGCAGTACACGTCGCAGCCGGCCTTCACTGCCTCAATGGCGTGCAGGGCGTGCTGAAAGTCGGCGGTGCTCACGAAAACGGCATCTATACCCTTCTTGTCATACATTTCTTCGTTGTTGCGGTAGGCCGCCACGTCGTGCCCCATCTTCTCTTTCCAGATGGAGGCACCTTCGTCGCGCCGCCGCTTCCAGATGTCGGACACGCCCACCACGTCGAAGTTGAGCTCTTTGTAGTGGTTCATGAAGCACGGGATGTGCGAGCTGCGGTGGCGGTCGGAGAAGCCGACCACGCCCACGCGCACCCGGTCGTTTGCCCCGACGATGCGCCGGTAGCTGCTGGCCGACCAGCCCAGGGTGGGCGCGAGCATCACCCCGGCGCTGGCCAGGGCCGTTTGCTTGAGGAAAAGGCGACGCGGATTGGAGGATTCGTTTGACATAAGAATGAAGGAGTGGAAAGGTTAGTTATTTCAGCTCTTTGATTTTGATGCTGCGGAACGACACGTTGTTGCCGTGGTCCTGCAGCAGGATGTGGCCCTGCGGCGCCATGCCGAAGTTGGGCCAGATGTGGTACTTGCTCTGGGCCACCAGCTCCAGAAATTCCTTGGAGCCACGGGTGTATTCCAGCACTTTCGCGCCGTTGAGGTAGTGCTCCACCCGGTTGTCGGGGAATACCACCACGCGGCCCACGTTCCACTCGCCGATGGGGTGAATAAAGCGCGGGTTCTTGTCGGCCTTTTTCAGGTCGTAGAGCGAGGCCAGCGTGCGGTTACCGTCGCGCCCGAGCTTCGCGTCGGGGTGCAGGGCATCGTCGAGCACCTGGTACTCCAGGCCAATAGCCGAGCCCTCGGTTTTTTCGTTCAGCGTCACGAAGTACTTCACGCCGCTGTTGGCCCCGGGCGTCAGCCGGAATTCAAACGAGAGGTCAAAGGCTTTGTATTGGGCATTGGTGACGATGTCGCCGCCGTTGGCCGCCTCTTTGCCAGCCGAGGGCTGCACCGTGAGCGTGCCGTCGGCAATCTCCCAGCCTTTGGCCGGGAAAGCGGTACCCTTGGCGCTGCGCCAGCCGGCCGAGGTTTTGCCGTCGAACAGCAGCTTCCAGCCGTGCTGCTTCTCGTACCCATTCAGGTAATTGGGCACGAAGTTGACCACGTACACATCGGCCGGAAAGGGACTGGGCTTCAGGTTGGCGGTTTTGATTTTGATGTTCTTGAAATAGACCTTCTTGCCTTCCTGCTCTTTGGTGGTGATCCCGTGCACCTGCAGGCCGATGAAGCCCCTGGGGTCGATGGGGTCGACCACGTAAGCAATGGGCATGTTGTTAACCCAGGTCTTCATCTCGTTGCCGATGCACTCCACCTTCACGTGGTTGAACTGGCCGACTTTAAAAGCCGATTTGGCTTGCGGGTGCAGGTCGAGCGGATAGAGCCACTGGCGGCGGGCCTCATCGTAGATGCCGCCCGACCAGCTCCGTTCCGAGGGGTCGAACTCGACCTGCCGGCCGTACACCTTGCCGGTGTGGCCTTCGGTGTCGAAGTGGCTGCGGGTCTGCACGCCTGAGTTGCTCACCGGGCTTTCCACCATGGCATCGAGCTCAAGCACGAAGTCACCGTACTCCTTTTCGGTGACCAGAAACGTATTGCCCGAGTTCATTACCGTAGTGCCGACGATGACGCCGTTCTCGACCTTATAATCGGCGGTGCCTGCCACGCGCTTCCACCCGTTCAGGGTCTTGCCGTCGAACAGGTTTTGCCAGGAGTCGGCAGCCTGGGCCCTGGCCGGCCGGGGGTAAATAAAAGCCATCGAAGCCACCACCGCTCCGGTGGCCATTGCTGTAAGTTTTTTCAATGCACTAGGGGAAAAGGGGTGTTTGAATGCGAAAGCTGCCTGGGGCAAGGCCAGTTGTTGCCCTAGCGTTAATACCCAGGGTTCTGCGGGAAGGCGGCGACGCCGCCGGCCGTGCGGTCTATCTGGTCCTGCGGAATGGGGCGGAGCTCGTGCTTGCCGGCCTTGATGTTGGGGGCCGCGTCGGGGTTGTACAGTTTCACGCGCTCAATCAGCACGCCCCAGCGCTTCAGGTCAAACCAGCGGAACATCTCGCCGAGGAGCTCGCGGGCGCGCTCTTCCATGATGGTTTCCATGGTCAGCTGGCTGGCGGTGAGCAGCATCGCCGTCTCTTTGCCGGGGAAGGCAGCCCGGCGGCGCACGGCGTTGATGAAGGGCAGTGCCTCAGCAGTCTTGCCAATTTTGAATAAGGCCTCGGCGGCAATGAGGTGGGTTTCGGCTAGGCGGAACATGAGGAAGTCGCGGCTGCCGGGCTGGTATTGCAGGTCGGGCCGCAGCGGGTCCAGAAACTTGGTCAGGGTCGGAAACAGGTTGGGGCGGTACAGGCTGGGCACCAGCACTTGGTAACGCTTCTTAGCCCGCTGGGCCATGGTCAGCTCCACGCCGGGCAGCCAGATGGCCGTGTCGCCGGTCTGCACCGTGATGGAGGGCTTGGATGTATCAAACAGGTTGGTGAAGGTGCCGGGGTTGTTGGAATAGTACACCGTCCGGAAGCTCTTCAGGTAGCGCGAGTCGTTCACGCGGTCGGCGAAAATGGTGTTCAGTGTGTAGGTGGTGGGCCGGAAGCGCCGGAAGGGACGACCGTAGAAGATGTCGCGCTTCATGCCGGCCTGCGCATCGTACTCCATCACATAGTACAGGTGCGTTTCGTTGCCTATGCCGTTGGTGGTGGGGTCGCTGGTGTATTGGGTGGCAAAAATCACCTCGTCGTTCACTTCGCCGGCGCCTTGCGCAAACACATTGGCAAAGTCCGGCAGCAGCTTGTAGGTGTAGTTTTTGATGACGTTCTGGGCATAGGTCGCGGCCTGGTCGTAGTCGGTGGGCGCGGCGGCTTCAGATGTGGCCTTCGTAAGGTAGACCCGGGCCAGCAGGTGCTCGCAGGCCCCTTTGGTTACCCGGCCGTAGTCGGAAGTGGTAGCGGTCAGGTCCGGCAATGCCGATTCCAGGTCCTTCACAATGGCGGCGTACACGTCTTTCACCGAGGTACGGGTGGCCACTTTGTTGGCCGTGGTGCTCTGGGCGAGCACCAGGGGAATTGGGCCGAACATCTGCACCAGCACAAAATAGTGGTGGGCCCGCAGGAACTTCACTTCTGCCACCCGGCGCTTCTTGGTGGCCTCGTCGAGGCCGGTCACGTTGGGCGCCTGGTCAACCACGGCGTTGGCCGTGTTGATGCCCACGTAAAAGGCATTCCAGATGTCCACGATGGGCTGCGTGCGGCTATCCAGCTGAGTAGTATACTGATTCATATACTTATAAGTGCCGTCGGAGCCAAAGGTATAGGTGTCCGTGCCGAACACGGTCACGTCCATCCCACTTTCGCGGCCGTAGAAATCGCGCAGCGAGGAGTACACCGCCTTCACGCCCGCGTCGAAACCGGCCGCGGTGGTGATGTAATCGGAGCTGACCTGCGAAACGACGTTTTCGTTCAGCAGGTCTTTGCAGGAGGGCGTAGCCAGCAGCAGCAGCGCGGCGGCGAGCAATACATTACCGGATTTCAAAGTCTTCATGTCTGAGGGAGTTGAAAGTGCTGGGGCAGGCCTTAAAATTTTGCGTTGACGCCGAACGTAATCTGCCGGACCGAAGGAATCTGGCTGGCGCTCACGGCATCGGAGGTTTCCGGGTCAATGCCTTTGTACTTCGAGCGGAACTGGGCGAAGATGAACGGCTGCTGGATGCTGGTGTACACGCGCAGGCCCGTGATTTTCAGGTTATGCGTAAAGGCCGGCGAGAAGTTATAGCCGAAATTGATGTTACGCACCTTCACAAAAGAGCCGTCGAAGTACTGCAGGGTCGTGTTATAAATCGGGAACTCCTGGTCTTTATTGGGCCGCGGAAAGTCGTTGGTGGGGTTGGTCGGGGTCCAGTAATTGATGTCCAGGTTGTTGTAGCGGCCGGCCAGCTGGTTGGTGCTGGTGTGGAAGTCGCTTCGAATCATGTTGCCAATGCGGGCGTAGATGAAGAACGACAGGTCGAAGCCTTTGAATTCGAAGCGGTTGGTGATGCCGCCCGCCCACTTAGGAATGGTTGAGCCCAGAATGACCCGGTCGTTGACCGCATCAATCTTGCCGTCGCCGTTCTGGTCTTTAATGCGGATTTGGCCCACTTTCTGCCCGAAGGCCGCCGCCTGCGACTCCTGGCCCAGCTGCCAGATGCCGATTTTCTCGTAGTCATAGTACACCTGCAGGGGCTGCCCGATAAAGCGCTTGTTGCCCACGTCATCCTTGGTGCCGTTGAACAGCTCAACTATTGCCTCGCGGTTGCGGGTGTACTGCAAATCCGTCGACCATTTGAAGCCGCTGGCGGTGTTTACGTTCACCGTGGTCAGCGTCACCTCCACGCCCCGGTTGCGGGTATGGCCCACGTTTTGGAGCACCCGGTCAAAGCCGTTGGAGATGGGCAGCTGGTCGTAGAGCAGCAAGTCGCGCGTGTCGGCCTGGTAGGCTTCAATCGAGCCGTACACGCGGCCCTTCAGCAGGCTGAAATCCATGCCCACGTTGGCCGTGCTGGTGGTTTCCCACTTCAGGTTGTCGTTGCCCAGCGTGCCCACGCGGTAGCCATAGGCGGGCGTGGTGCCAAAGGCGTAGCTGGTGCGGGCCAGCAGGCTCTGCGTCTGGTACGGCGAGATGCCCGTGTTGCCGATGGAGCCGTAGCTGGCACGCAGCTTCAGCTGGTCGAGCCAGGAAAGCCCTTTGAAGAACTCCTCATCGCCGGCATTCCAGCCCACGGCCACGGAGGGGAAGAAGCCGTACTTGTTGTTCGACCCAAAGCGCGAAGACCCGTCGTAGCGGCCCGTGAGGGTGAGCAGGTACTTTTCCTTGTAGTCGTAGTTGACGCGCCCCATGAACGACTGCAGCGTCCAGGTCTGTAAATCGGTGCCGGGCGCGTTGAAGGAGCCCGCCTGGCCGAGGTTGTAAAACTGCTGCGACTCGGCCGAGACGGCGTTTACGTCGATGAAGGCCGTCTCATAGTTGTCGCGCTGGATGGAATGCAGAGCCGTGAGCCCGAGGTTGTGCACCGAGTTGAACGTCTTGTTGTAGGTGACGATGTTCTCAAGGGTGTAGTTGAAGCGCTGGCCAAACTCGGTCCGGCCCGTGGGCGCGCCCAGGCGCCGGGCGTTGGTGTAAGTGCCGGTGAAGCGCCCGAACCGCTGGTTGGTCAGGTCGGGGCCGAAGTTGACGCGGTACTTCAGCCCATCGGCAATTTTCCACTCGCCATAGATGCTGTTGAAGAGGCGGACGGTTTTGGTTTCGGCGATGTTGGCGCCCGGCACCACTTCCGCGGCCGGGTTGGAGCGCAGGCCGTCGGGGGTGGGCAGGAAAATCAGGTTGCCCTGATCATCAAACGGCTTGCCGAGCGGGTTCTCCGACAACGCCCCGCCGAACGGGTGAAAGCCCCGGGCCGTGTAGCTCGGGTTGGGGAAACCGTCGAAGGCCGGGTTGTTGATGGGGCTGTCGGCGCCGTTGTTGAGGCTGTACACGCCGAACGTGGACGCGCCCACCCGAATCCGGTCGTTGATTTGATGGTCGAGGTTTACCCGGAAAGTGTAGCGGGTGAAATCCGTTTGCTTCAAGATGCCCTTGTCCTGAAAATAGTTGCCCGAGATGGCGAACTGGGTTTTCTCGCTGCCGCCCTGAATGCCAATCTGGTGGCTCTGAATGGTGCCCGTGCGTAGTAGCAGGGCCTGGTAGTCGGTGCTGCGCCCCTGCGCGATGCCGTCGAGCTCAATGGCCGAAAAGATTTTCTTGTCGGAAGCCGTCGGGTTGGCATCGTCATAGATGCCGGCTGTCCGGTAGGCCTCGCGCTTGTACTCGGCGTATTGCGGCCCGGTCATCACGTCAACCTGGCCCAGGGCCTTCGAGGTGCCATAGTAGCCGTCGTAGCTCACTACGGTTTTGCCGGCTTTGCCGCGTTTGGTGGTCACCAGCACCACGCCGTTGGCCCCACGCGAGCCATAGATGCCCGTAGCCGAGGCGTCTTTGAGCACCTCCATCGAGGCGATGTCCTGCGAGTTGATGTCGTCAATGCCCCCGGCAATGGGAATGCCATCTACAACATAGAGCGGGTCGTTGGAAGCGTTGATGGAGCGGCGGCCCCGGATGCGCACCGTAACGCCCCCGCCCGGCTCGCTGCCGGTCTGGATTACGTCAACCCCGGCGGCGCGGCCCTGCAGCGCCTGTCGGGCGTTAGACACCGGCAGTTCCGCAATTTCCTTCGATGTGACCGAGGAAATGGCCCCGGTGGTCTGGCTCTTTTTCTGGGTGCCGTAGCCCACCACCACCACGTCGCCTAGGGCGCGGACATCTTCTTTCAGGGTAATGTTGATTTGACGGCGCCCGTCGATGCTTACGGTCTGTGCCCCCATGCCTACAAACGAAAACACGAGGGTGCTGGCCCCGTCCGGCACCTTCAGCGAGAAGTTACCGTTGGATTCTGAGCTGGTGCCCACCGTGGAGCCTTTCACTTGAATGGTGACGCCGGGCAGCCCGGCGCCTTTTTCGTCCACCACCTTGCCAGTGATTTCGGACCCGGCTTGCTGCCCCCACGCCCCGGTAGAGGCCCCGGCTAGCATCAGCATTATGAAAAATGCCACGTTGCGCAAGTGGCCAGAGTAAATTTTAATCATGGGCTGGAAGGTGACCGGTGAAAGAAAAGTGAAGTGCCAATACTTATATAGCTTGCCGCAATATTTGAGCTAAGCATTTAACTCAAAGCAAATAATTTACTTAAAGGATATGCTAGCTTGCCGGAAGGTATGGGGAACTGATGGCGAATGCGATAATGCCTCGCGGAATTATCTCCGCAAACGTTGCCGGGAACGTTCCCGGAAGGGGTTGGCTTTTCATAATTGATGAATTCAAAAAAGAAAAAACCTTCACGCCCTGATAACCAGTGGCTGTCGAGTGGTTTGAAAGAGTTGTGGCTGATTGGAGCCGGGCAGGTAGGTACATGAGAGTTCGCCCGCCAAATGGCCGAAATTGCTTTATTATTAAACCGCCTGCTGCGTGCCTGTAATGTCAGGCCCCACCAGCCTCGCTGGGCTAATTCTCCCGGTACTGCGGTGCCGGGAGACATTTTTGTTTGCAACTAGCGCGTCGTGTATTCGCCCTTCGTACTCTTAATAATCGCCACCATTGGCCTGTGGTTATCGCCCCCCCCGCAGGAGGCGGCCCGACGGCCTTTTCACCTCAATGGCTATGCCCAGGGCACCACGTACGCCATCACCTACTACGCTGCCGATAGCACCGTAAGCGGGGAAAGCGTATCCCGGCAGCTCGCCGAGATTGACGCTTCGCTTTCGCTCTACGCGCCGGGCTCGCTGATTAACCAGTTTAATCTTTCGCCCAAAGGCATTGTGGCCGACAAGCACTTAAAGCGGGTCGTCCGCAAAGCCTTGCAGGTGTGTGAAGACACCCAAGGGCTCTTCGATGCGACCGTGGAGCCGTTGGTCCGGGCCTGGGGCTTCGGCACCCAGCACATCGAGGCGCCACCCTCGCCGGCCACTATTCAGGGATTGCTGGCGCAGGTGGGCTCCGATAAGCTGCACCTGCGCGGCGACTCGCTGGTGAAAGACCGGCCCGGCGTGCACATCGACCTGAACGGCATTGCCCAGGGCTACACCGTAGACATGCTGGCCGCGCTGTTGGAGCGCCATCACATCCGCAATTACATGGTGGAGCTAGGCGGCGAAATCCGGGTGCGGGGGCACAAGTGGCCCGGTGGGGAACTCATGCGAATTGGTATTGAGCGCCCCGACACCAGCGCCGTGCAGCCCTCCGGCTTTCAGCAGGTTATTCGACTTCGGGCCGGGGGCGTCACGACATCCGGCAACTACCGCAAGTTCAAGCAGTGGGGCCCTCTAAAAAGCGCGCACCTGATTGACCCCCAAACCGGCTATCCGTTCCAGAATGAAATGATTAGCGTGACGGTGCTCGCGCGCGATGCCCTGACCGCCGACGCGTACGACAACGCCCTCATGGGCATGGGCATCGCGAAAGCACTATCTTTTCTGCGGCGCCACCGGCACTTGCAGGCCTACTTGATTTATCAGCGCCCCGACGGCAGCATTGCCGATACGGCCACCCCCGGATTTCAACGGTTATTTTCTCCCCAATGATGGACTTCCCAAGACGCGACTTTATCAAGAAAACGGGACTGCTCACCGGCGGCCTGCTGCTGCACCACGAGCTGCTCGAAGCCTTCGCGGCACCGGCCGCCATGGGCAAGCTCAAAATCGGCATCATCGGCTGCGGCGACCGGGGCAAGGGCCTGCTCAAGGTGCTGCAGGAACTCCCCGATAAGTTTGAGGTGGTGGCCTTGTGCGACGATTTGCCCTTCCGGCTGCAGGAAGCCCAGAAAATCATGCCCGGCGGCAAGGCCAAACCCTACGCCGACTACCAGGCGCTGCTGGACTCGCGCACGGTAGAGGCCGTGATTATTTCGGTGCCGCTGAACCTGCACTTCCAGGTGGCCAAAGACGCCTTGGCGGCGGGTAAGCAGATTTACCTCGAGAAAACCATGACCTACGACATCCCGCAGGCGCTGGAACTCGTGCGGCTGGCGCAGCGGCGGCCCAACCAGACGCTGCAAGTGGGGCATCAATACCGCTATTCGCCGCTGTACTACCGGGTCAAGGAGATGATTAAGCAGGGCTACCTGGGCAAGGTGACGCAGATTGACTGCCGCTGGGACCGCAACGGCAGCTGGCGGCGGCCCGTGCCGGAGCCGGGCCTAGAGCGCAAAATCAATTGGCGCATGTACCGCGAGTACTCCGGCGGGCTGGCCGCCGAGCTACTCTCCCACCAGATGGATTTTATCAACTGGGCCTTCGACACCCACGCCGACGAGGTGTTCGGGACCGGCGGCATCGACTACTACAAAGACGGGCGCGAAACCTACGACAACGTGCAGGTAATGGCGCGCTACGCGCAGGAAGGCATGGTGGGCAACTTTGGCGCTACATGCGGCAATGCTCGCGACGGCTACCTGTTTAAGCTGAAAGGCACCAAGGGCACCATTTCCCTGCTGGTAAACGAGGGCATCTACTACCCCGAGAAGGAGACCGTGAAACAATACGGCACGGTAGACGGAGTAACCGGCGCCACCAAAATCACCTGGAACAAAGACGGCGGCATTCCCATCACCACCGGCGCCGAGCCCCTGAAGGACGGCTCTTGGTACGCGCTGAACGATTTTTACCGGGCGGTCAGCGAGAAGAAAATGCCCGACTCCAACGTTATTACCGGCGCCCGGGCCGCGTGCACCGTCCACCTAGCCAACCAGGCCATCTACAACCACACCATCGAAAAGTGGCGGCCGGAATACAACCTTAGCTAGCGCGCAGTAGAGCGAACCACCTTCAATGCCCATGGGCTGAGCCCATGGGCATTGAAGGTGCCATTAAATCTCCGAATAAGCAGCCGGGTGCAGCATGTACTTATCCATGCGCAGCATGTTGTGCGCATACGCTGGCATGGCGCTTAGCGTCTTCCATTCCGCATCATTCTTGAAAGCCTGCCAATGCGCCTCCTGGTCCTGCTGGTTTTCAAAGGTCGACAGATACATTAGGTTGGGCATTTTGCCGCCTGCAATGACCTGGCCACAGAAAACAGTGTTGAAATTCAGGCGTTTGAAAATACCGATTTCTCCGTTGTTGAACTGAGCGACTTTATTCTGATGCAATGCCTCCGATGCGCCTTCGTAGCTGCGCAACTCATACACCCGCTCTGCAGGGCTGGCTTTCAAAGCCGGCAAATGAAAAGTGGGCATGCCCGTGAAGGCGAGCATTAACACCGTTTCGAAGCGGGTATACACCGGATTATCGAAGGCGGTCTTCAGATAGTCCTGCGCGTCGGTTTGATAGGCTTTGTCCTGCTCCAACCCCAGATTAAGCTTCGTGTAATGCTGGGCAGAACGGCACGGAATAAGCACAAAGACCAGCTGCTCGGTGGGAGCCGGCGCGCCTGCTGCCTGCGCATTTTGCTTGAAAACCCCGACTTTACTCACTCCCGCCCGGTGCAGCGCGGGCAGGTAGGCTTGCTGCAGGTAGTGGTCCAGGCGGTCGGCCTGCTCATTCGTTTGCAGATGGTAGATTTTTAGCGCGAATAAGTCGCGTTTAGGCGACGCGCCATAGCCCCGTAAAGAGCCCAATGCCCCTGCACAAATCAGGCACAGCATAATAAGGGTCGGCTTGAGTAATTTCATGTACTGAGCTTCGGGATGTGGAGTTAGGTATGCAATAAAAACGGGTGAGCACGCTTTTTGACATCGTACATTTACTGTTTAATACGTTGATTTTCAAAGAAATTGATGCCATATCTCGAAATGTGAAAGCTGGCGGTTGAAAATCAATAAAGCAAAACCACTAAGCTGCGGGCACCGTGGGCCCCAATCACGAGCGACTGCTCGATATCGGCCGTCTTGGACGGGCCGGCCACGAATTTGCCGTAGCTGCCCGTGCTGGGCAGTTGGGCGTAGGCTTGGTGCATGGTGGCCACGATGCGCCGGTGGTCGAGCACGAGCGCCAGGTGCTGGGTGATGGTGGGTAACGCCCGGTGCAGCATGTTGGCTTCGGGCAACCAGATGGCGCCGTTCTCGGCCACGCCGATTTCGCCCGTCAATACCGCCAGGTCAATTTCGGCGAGCACGTGGGTGGGCGTGTCGGCATGAATCGGCACGGTGGCATCGAATAGGGGAGAGGCTGTATTGCGTGCCTCCGGGAATAACTGCTGGAGGGTCGAGCCCAACTGGCCCAAGCCATCGAGCCACACGACGGTGCCGCCGATGCTGGACAGCACCGCGGTGAACCGCTCGGCCGTGGCCTCGCCGCCAAAATCGGGTACGGTGGGCAGGGGCGTTTCGGCCGGCTTGTTGGCCTGGGCCGCCAGGAGAATGCGGTTGCGAGAAGCACTACTCATACCGTAACCTGGGGCGTCTGGGGTTGCGGGACGGATTTCGGCTGTTGCTGGTACCATTCGCGGAAGCTTTGCTTGGGCGGCTCGGGCAACTCGCGGGCCACGGCCCAGGCATTGAACGAGGCCGCGTGCGTGAGGCCGTGGGGCAGCAGGCGCAGGGCCTGGCGCGCAAACTGCCCGCTAAGACCGTACACGCGGGCGCTGGCCAGCAGCCGGCCCATAAACTTCATGCTCCACTTCTTGGAAGCGGGAATTTCGCCCGCCTCGCCCAGCACCTGCCGCCACTTGTAGAGCTGGGTGTGGATGTCGATTTTCACCGGGCACACGTCCGTGCACGAGCCGCAGAGCGTACTGGCAAATGGCAGCGAGCGGTGTTTCTTCATGTCAATGTTCGGCGACAGGATGGCCCCAATGGGGCCTGGCACGGTGAAGTCATAACTGTGGCCGCCGCTGCGCCGGTACACCGGGCAGGTGTTCATGCAGGCCCCGCAGCGGATGCACTTGAGGGAAGCCCGGAAGTCGGGCCGCCCCAGTTGCTGCGTGCGGCCATTGTCCACGATGACAATGTGCATTTCCTTGCCCGCCGCCGGCTTGGTGAAGTGCGAGGTGTAGGTGGTGACCGGCTGGCCGGTGGCGCTGCGGGCCAGCAGCCGCGTAAACACGCCCAGGTCGGTGAGCCGCGGAATCAGCTTTTCGATGCCCATGCAGGCGATGTGCACCGCCGCCAGATTTACACCCAAATCAGCGTTGCCCTCGTTGGTGCACACGACCACGCCGCCGGTTTCGGCCACCGCGAAGTTGACGCCCGAGATGGCCACCTGCCCGGCCAGGAACTTGGCCCGCAGGTGTTGGCGGGCCGCTTCGGTGAGGAGCTGCGGGTCGCTTTCGCCTTTCTCGGTGCCCAAATGAAGGTGGAAGGTGTCGCCCACGTCCTCCTTTTTCAGGTGAATGGCGGGCAGCACAATGTGACTGGGCGCTTCTTCCCGAAACTGGATGATGCGCTCGCCCAGGTCGGTGTCCACCACTTCGATGCCGTGCTGGATGAGGTAGGGGTTCAGGTGGCATTCCTCGGTGAGCATCGACTTGCTTTTGACGATGCGCGTGGCGCCCTGCTGCCGGATGAGGTCGAGGATAATGGCGTTGTGCTCGGCGGCATCGGCGGCCCAGTGCACGTGCACGCCGTTGGCCTGCGCGGCGGCCTCAAACTCCTGCAAGTACAGGTCGAGCCGGCTCAGGGTGTGGTCTTTGATTTGGGAAGCCAGTTCGCGCAGCTCCTGGAACTCGGGCACGGCGTACACGGCGCGGTCGCGCTTTTCGCGCACAAACCACAGGGTTTCGTCGTGCCAGGTAGTGCGGTCGGCATCCAGCAAAAACTTGTCGGCGCGGATGGCGTGGTTCATGCGGTGAGTCCGTTAAGAATTTCGGCGGCGTGCATCACCCTTATCGGCAGCTGGGCCCGGCGCACAATGCCCTCCAGGTGCATCAGGCACGACATGTCGCTGCCGGTGAGCACCTGCGTGCCGTGGCGGACGTGGTCGGCCACGCGGTCCTGGCCCATGCGGGCCGAAATGCCGGCTTCCGACACGCAGAACGTGCCCCCAAAGCCGCAGCACTCGTCGTTGCGGCTGAGCTCGGTCAGCTCAATGCCATCGAGCGAGGCCAGCAGGCGGCGCAGCTGGCCGTCGCGCACCGGCGTCATCTCCGATTCGTTGGCCTGGTGCAGGCCGCGCTGGCCGTGGCAGCTCAGGTGCAGCCCCACTTTGTGGGGGAAGGCGCCCCGCAGGGTTTCCACCTTCAGCACGGTGCTGATAAAGTCAATGAGGTCATAGGCCGCGCCGCGCACGTGCTGGACTTCGTCGGTTTGGTCCAGCTTGTCGAAGTGCTTGCGCACGTGGTACACGCAGCTGCCCGAGGGCGCCACGATGTAGTCGTAGTCCTGAAAGGTGTTGACGAAGTGCTTATAAATGGGCAGCGCCTCGCGCTCGCAGCCGCTGTTGGCCAGGGGCTGGCCGCAGCAGGTTTGTTGAGCCGGGAAGTGTGCCTGCACGCCCAGCTTTTCGAGCAGCTGCAGCGTGGCCACGCCTACCTGGGGGTAGAACTGGTCGATGTAGCACGGGACGAATAGGGCGACTTTCATTCTAGTTTTAAATCGTATTCTGCATGACCTTCCTACGTTTTAGCTCAACATCTCAAACCGTGCGGTCTTGCGCTGTGACCAGCGGCAAATCATTCTCATCTGTAAACAGCGGGTGGGTTTTCTTCAGCGCCTCGCCTTGCTCCAGATGCACCAGGGCGCCCAAAGCAGTGGCCTGCGGCACCTCCAGCGTGCGGATTTCCGCTTTCGGGAAGTTCCAGCTCAACGTTTGCATGAAGAGCGGGTTGCGGGCAAAGCCACCGTCGACGAAGATGGTTTTTTCACCCTGCCACACGAGATGGATGGATTCAAGCAGGATGCTGATCAACCCGTGCATGAGGTGCTGGTAGGCATCGGAGGCGGTTCGGAAGCCAGAGAGGTCCCACTCGTCGGCGGGCTCGTCGGGGAAGGGGCCGGTGCCGGCCATGCAGCCGGGCTTGAAGTCGGCAGATGTCTCATCGTAGGGCCGGGCCAGCACGATGGAGCGGTAGAAATCCGGCTTCACGTGGAAGTGGGCGGCGATGCGCTCCACCTGGAAGTCGTGTTCGCGGCCCAGGAAAACCCGGGCAGCGCGGGTGGCTTCGCCGCGGGGCGTCATGAAGCTCAGGCAGTCGCGGTGCAGCAGCTCCGGAGTCAGGGGCCGGCTGTTGAACGGGTTGATGGTGACCGACCACGTGCCGGTAGACACCAACACGAAGGGCTCCTCGTTTTCGGCCAGGTAAGGCATCACAGCGGCGGTGCTGTCGTGCATGCCCACGCCCACCAGAATGCCATCCACCACCGAGGCGATGGAATCGCGGGTGAGGGGCGCCAGCTTCTCGTCGATGCCCTCGCGGCGCACCCAGTCGTGATATTGGTTGCGCTTGTAGTCCCAGAGCGCGGTGTGGCAGCCCACGGAGGTGTAGTCGCTGAATTTCTCGCCCGAAATCAGGTAGGAGAGGTAGTTGGGCAGGTGCAGCGAGGTGTGAATCTTGGCGTACTGCTCGGGCTTGGCGTATTTCAGCCAGTACAGCTGAAGACCCGAATTCAGCAGGCCCAGCCGCGGCGAGCAGGTGTCGGCCGCAAAGTCTTCGGGCGACTGGCCCAGCTCGGCGTAGAACTTCTCCTCGATTTCGGCCGGCAAGGGCTTGAGGTAGTTGTAGAGCGGCAGCAGGGGCTGGCCATCGGCGCCGAGGTGCACGAAGCTGGCGCCGTAGGCCGTGAAATTCACGCCCTTCACCGTGTAATGCTCATGCGTGCGCAGCTGCCGCCAGTGGTCGAGCACCCACTCGGTGAGCCGGGGCAGGTGGTCGCACACAAAACCGTCGTCGTCGAGCACGTCGGTACACACGTGCTGCTCCTCGTCAATTATCTGCTGGTCTTCGTCGAAAAGAATCAGCTTTTTGTTGGTCTTGCCAATGTCGAATACCGCATAAACCGACTTTTTCATGGCCTTTTTCATAACCCGGTTGAGACGCTGTGCTTGCCGCGCTGGCGAATGAGTTGCTCGCGCACGCCCGCGGCGCGGTAGGCCGCGATGGGGTTCAGGGCGCCGCCGCTCTGGCGGTAGGCTTCGGCCACCAGCGGGCGCACGTCGGTGAGGAAGGCGTCGCGCAGGATTTCCTCGGCGCGCACTACGTCGTTGGCTTCCTGGGCTTCGTTGAGGGTCTCGCGGTCCACGAGCAGGGCTTTGGCGTAGGCCGAAAGGATGTTCTCGACGGACTGGAGCAGGTCTTCCAGCGGGTCTTTGACGTTGTGGCTGGCGTCAATCATGTACGCTACGGCTTCGGCCGGCACCGACTGGTCGACGGCGCTGTCCACCAGCTCATTGAAAATCAAAAACAGCTGGAAGGGCTTAATGCTGCCCGTGGTCAGGTCGTCGTCGCCGTACATCGAGCCGTTGAAGTGGAAGCCGCCGAGGCGGCCGAACTGCCGCAGGCGGGCCACAATCTGCTCGATGTTGGTATTGGGAAGGTGGTGGCCCAGGTCCACGAGCACCTGCGCGTTCTGGCCAATGGCCTGGCACAGCGCCAGCGAGGTGCCCCAGTCCGGAATCACCATCGAGTAGAAGTTGGGCTCGTAGGGCTTGTACTCCACCAACATGGTCCAGTCCGAAGGCATGGCCTCGTAGATGGCCGCCAGCGACTCCTGGGTGCGCAGAAACGCGCGCCGCAGGTGCTGCTGGCCGGGGAAGTTGGAGCCGTCGGCCAGCCACACGGTCAGGGTTTTGGCGTCGAGCTGGCGGCCGTAGCCCACGCAGTCGATGTTGTGCTGAATGGCCTGCTCGCGCACGGCCTTGTCGGTGTGGCTCAGCGAGCCGAACTTATAGGAGTGCGGCTGGTCTTTCTGGTCCTGAAAGGTGTTGGAGTTCACCGAGTCAATCACCAGTCCTTGCTCTTTCAGCAGCTGCTGCAGGCCCGGAATGTCCTGCGGAATGTCCCAGGGAATGTGCAGCGAAATGGAGTTGGACGAGCGGTTGAGGGCTTGCAGAATACCCACGTCGCTGATTTTCTGTTCCAGGGTGCTCGGCTCGCCGCCCAGCGCGAAGCGGCCGAAGCGGGTACCGCCCGTGCCCAGCGCCCAGCTCGGAATGGCCACCTGAAAATCCATCAGCTTTTGCACCACCCCGGGCAGGTCGACCTGGCGCAGGCGCGGCGAATCGGCGAGGTGCTGGAACTGCAACTGGTGCTCGGCGAGCAGCGGCTGGTTGAGGTCGGCAAGGCGTTGGTCAGAGAACATGCGCGTTGGGGTGGGATTTGTGAATAAATACCCGCTTGGGAAGAGCAAATTACCTGTACTCACCGCCCCTAACTCTTCTGGGCTCTCCTGTTTGCCAGGAAAAGTTTGAAAGCTGCGAGCAGAACGTCATGCCGAGCGCAGCGGAGCATCTTTACCGCATAACTAAACCAATCATCTGTCATGCTGACGAAGGAAGCATCTTGTCACGGCTCCACGACTCGTTCAAACCTGATAAGATGCTTCGCAGGCTCAGCATGACAGGTGGCGCGGACAGGAGGCGCGGGCAAGATGCTTGGCTACGCCGACCTTCGGTTCGCTGCGCTCTGCATGACCGTTTTTTACCTCGTGCTCAATTTGCGAGCTCCTACAGCGACCCGCGCCGAATGGTATAAAACGGGTTCTTCACTTTCACGCGCTGCTTCTCCAGCAGCAGGTTAGCTGCGGTCTGCCCCATGGCCTCGAAGTCGGTGGTAATCACCGTCATGTTCAGCAGTTCTTTGAGCGGGGTTTCGTTAAAGGAAATGATGCCCACTTCGCGGCCCAGCAGGTAGCTGGTCTGGCGGATTTTCTTCACCAGTTCCACCAGGTCGGTTTCCCGGATTACCACGTAGGCCGTGCCGGCCTGCACCACTTCGTTCATGGCGTTTTCCACCACCGAAAATTCCTTGTTGCGCATCAGGCAGAAGGAGCGGAAGCCCCACGGCAATTCCTCCGGGTGGTTGGCATCGGAGGGCAGCACCAGCACCAGGCGGGTGTATTTTTCCAGCAGGTCCTCGGCCTTTTCCAGGGCCGTGAAAATGTCCTTGTCGAAGTCCTGAAACACGCGCAGGCAGTCGTGCTTGAGCTCCGGAATGTCTTTGTCGAGCAGCACCAGCTCCTGGCTCGGAATGGTGTTCAGAATGGCGTGGTACTGGGCTTTATCGGTGTCGAGGGTGAAGTGCGGCATCACCACGTAGTAGTTGTACTTGCCGAGGTTCTTCTCGATGATCTCCTGAAACAAATTCACGTTGTAGTGATGAATCTGCAGGTCTACCGTGGCGCGGTCGCCGAGGGTTTCCAGAAAAGCGTAATAGATAATTTTTTTGTAGGAGCTCAGCTTGTTGAACACCAGCAGGATTTTCAGCTTCGAGGTGTCGTTGCTTTCCACGTAATAGCCCTTTCCCTGCACCGAGGTGATGAAGCCGCGCTCGCGCAGTTCGCGGTAGGCTTTTTCCACGGTGTCGCGCGCCAGGTAGTGCTCCACGCTCAGCTCGCTGATGCTTGGGAGGTGGTCGCCGTTTTTCAGCACCCCGCGCTCAATATCCATGATGACCGACTGCACAATCTGCTTGTACTTCGGCGTCTTATCAAGGGGCTTTAGTTGTAACTGATACATGCCGGCGGTGGGCAAACCATGCGAATGCGTGGAGCAAGACCTAGTAGAAACACCGGTCTAAACACTCAGAATTCAATCGCATGAGAAAAAGGTGAGAAAGGAGGCTGCCCCAAATGTAGCTTTTTTGGCGGTGCCAAAAGCACTTCCGAAACGTAGCTATTGGCATTAAATAAAAAAGAACGTCAGGTTGAGCTGGCCGAAGCATCGGACGTGCAGCAGTAATCCAATCGAAAGGGTTACTACCACACGCCGGATGCTTCGGCCAGCTCAACCTGACGTTCCGGATAAGTGAGCAATGGTCGTCGCTTAGCGCACGAAGGCCATGGCCACGCCGCCGTCGACGTTGAGCACGTTGCCGGTGCTCTTGCTCAGCGAGCCGTCCACAAAGACACGCACGGCCTTGGCGATGTCTTCGGCCAGCAGCTCCTCGCCCAGCAGCGTGCGCTTGGCGTAGTGCTGGGGCAGCTCTTCCACCGAGATGCCGTAGGCCTTGGCCCGGCCGGCGGCCCAGTCGCCTTCCCAGATTTTGGAGCCGCGCAGCACGGCATCGGGATTCACGGTATTCACGCGAATCTTGTCGCCGCCGAGCTCGGCTGCCAGCAGGCGGCTCATGTGCAGCTGCGCGGCCTTGGCCGTGCCGTAGGCCACGTTGTTGGGCCCGGCCACGAGGCCGTTTTTGCTGGCAATGTTCACGATGTCGCCGCCCAGGCCCTGCTGGCGCAGGATGGCCACGGCCGCCTGGCTCACCAGGAACTGACCTTTCACCAGCACGTCGTTCAGAATGTCCCAATCGGCTTGCGTCGTCTCAGCCAAAGGCTTGGAAATCGACAAACCCGCGCAGTTCACGATGATGTCAACGCCGCCAAACTGCAGCACCGCCTGGCGCAGTGACTCGGCGATGCTCTCGGCATCGGTCACGTTGATGGCGGCCGTGAGGGCGCTGTCCTGGCCAAATTTTTTGCGCAGCTCAACCTGGGTTTCTTCCAGGCGGTCGCGGTCCACGGCCACCACGCAGGCGCCGAGTTTCAGCAGCTCCTCGCAGATGGCTTTGCCGATGCCGCCGGTGCCGCCGGTCACGTAGGCCACTTTGCCGGAGAGGGCCTTGGGCGGAGCCATGCGCTGGAGCTTGGCTTCTTCGAGCAGCCAGTACTCGATGTTGAAGGCCTCCTGCTCGGGAAGGCCCTGGTAGGTGCTCACCGCCTCGGCGCCCTTCATCACGTTGATGGCGTTGGTATAGAACTCGGCAGCCACGCGGGCCGTCTGCTTGTCTTTCGAGAAGGAGAACAAGCCCACGCCGGGCCACAGGATGATGACCGGGTTGGCATCGCGGATGGCCGGCGAGTTGGCGTGTTTGCTGCGCTCGTAGTAGGCAGCGTAGTCCTGGCGGTAAGCCGCAAACTGGCCTTCCAGGTACGTCTTCACGCTGGCTGCATCGGCCTGCATTTGCTCGGGGTCGAGTACCAGTGGGCGGATTTTGGTGCGCAGAAAGTGGTCGGGGCAGGAGGTGCCTTTGGCGGCCAGGCGGGCCAAATCATTCGAGTTGACAAACTCGAGCACGCGGGCGTCGTCGGTGTAGTGGCCCAGCATGCGGCGCTGGCTGCTGGCCAGCCCGCGCAATACCGGCATCACGGCGGCGGCCTGCTGGCGGCGGCCGGCGGCGTCGAGGGTTTGCTCCAGTTTCACGCCGCCGAACACGGGGACTTTCTGGCCGTAGTGGGCTTCGAGGTAGGTGGCGGCTTGCTCAATGACTTCGAGCGTGTTGAGATAGGACTCGTAGCTGGTGTTGCCCCAGGTGAACAGGCCGTGGCCGCCGAGGATGACGCCGCGCAGGCCGGGGTTGTCGGTCACAATCTTCTCCAGCTGCAGGCCCAGGTCGAAGCCCGGCTTCTGCCACGGCAGCCAGCCCATGGTGTCGCCCCAGATTTCTTTCATAATCTGCTCGCCGTCTTTGCTGGCCGCAATGGCAATCAGGGCGTCGGGGTGCAGGTGGTCGATGTGCTTGAAGGGTAGCAGCCCGTGCAGCGGGGTGTCGATGCTGGGCGTGGCGCACTTGGGGTCGAAGAGGCAGTACTCGAACAGGCCCACCATTTCGTCTTCGAATGCGAGGCCGCGGTAGCGGTTCTTGAGCTGGTGTAGCTTCTCGACATACAGGTTGGCGCAGCCGGCTTTGGTGAGCGTGCCGATGTCGCCGCCCGAGCCCTTCACCCACATTACGTCGGCGGGCTGGCCGGTCACGGGGTCGGTGGCGGTGATTTTGCAGGAGGTGTTGCCGCCGGCGTAGTTGGTAAGGCGCAGGTCGGCACCGAGCAGGTTGGAGCGGTAGAGGAACAGGGCGACTTCGTCGCCGGCCAGCTCCAGTGCCTTGGCCTCGTCCCAGAGGTAGCTGACGTGTTGGAAAGTGAGCGTTTTTTCCATGATAGTGCTTCTGTTTCGTTGACCAGAAAACGGGATAGGGTTGCTTTTCTACAAAGGTGCCCGGGCGGAGCGGGGCCAACCTCCTGCACTCTCCTGCTTGCTTGTAAAAAAGATGTTAAGAAAGCAGGGAATAGAAATTAGCTCAACTGAAAAAGAAATGCCCACCGGCTGCCGCATTCGGCTTTACTTCGCGGTCAGGAGAGCACAGGAGGGTTTGCGCTTGGCAACCCGGCAGCTTTGTCTAAAACCTTACCCTACAACTATGGCTGTCATTTGGGGAGTAATCCTTCACGCGCTGGGCGGCTTTGCCTCCGGCAGTTTTTACCTGCCTTATAAGAAGGTCAACGGCTGGGCCTGGGAAAGCTACTGGCTGGTGGGCGGCATCGTGTCGTGGGTATTTGCGCCCATCATCATGGGCTCGCTCACGGTGCACAACCTGTTTGGGGTGCTGGCCCAGGCCGACCACTCCACCTTGCTCTGGACCTATATATGGGGCGTGCTCTGGGGCTTCGGCGGGCTCACCTTTGGGTTGGCCATGCGCTACCTGGGCTTGTCGTTGGGCATGGCCGTCACGCTGGGGCTTTGCGCGGTGTTTGGCACGGTGGTGCCGCCGCTGTGGCTGGGCACTTTCCCCGAGCTGATTCACTCGGCCTCGGGGCAGGTGATTATGATGGGGCTGGTGGTGTGCGTGATGGGCATTGTGGTGTGCGGCCTGGCCGGCTTTATGAAGGAAAGGTCGCTTACTGACGCGCAGAAGCAGGAAACCATTGCCGAGTTTTCGCTGCGCAAGGGCGTGCTGGTGGCTGTGTTCTCGGGCGTTATGAGTGCCTGCTTCTCCTTTGGCCTCACAGCCGGCCAGCCCATTGCCGAAATCGCCAAGCACTCCGGCACCAGCGAGCTGTTTGCCAATAACGCCATTCTGGTCATTATTCTGCTCGGCGGCCTCACCACCAACGCGGTGTGGTGCATCTACCTCAACCTCAAAAACAAGACCTACACCGACTACCTCAATCCGTCGGCCCCGGCTTTGCGCAATGTCATTTTCTGCGCGCTGGCGGGCACCACCTGGTACTTCCAGTTCTTCTTCTACGGCATGGGCGACAGCCAGATGGGCGCCTACCGCTTCTCGGGCTGGACGCTGCACATGGCCTTCATCATCGCCTTCAGCAGCTTCTGGGGCTTGTACCTGCACGAGTGGCGTGGGGCCAACAAGCTCACCATGCGCACCGTGTCGCTGGGCATTCTGGCGGTGGTGCTGTCTACTGTCATAGTGGGCTACGGCAACTACCTGGGCTCGGAGAAGCCCGAGAAGGAGGCCTCAGCCTCGGTGAGTGCCCGCGAATAGCTCAATATTCAGCGCATAGTCTTCCATGATAAACAGCGCGGCCCCCGTCCATCGACGGGGGCCTTTTTTTTGCGGCTGGCATATACAACCAGTCAGATGTGAGAATTATGAAAAAATAATATAGAAACTGGAAAATACAGGAGAGGACAGGTAAGTGCACACAATCGATTGCAATAGTTTTGATGGCTGGGTAAAAGATGCCTGGTCGTTGACTCCGCTTTGACTTTACACTTTTTAAAACCGCCAACTACTTTTTCTATGAACAAGCTCTACAGACTGGCTTGCTTGCTCCTGTTTCTGCTCGCTGGCTATATGCCGGGCGCGTTGGCGCAGGGCCGCACCGTGAGCGGTAAGGTGACTACTGCCGACACCAAAGAAGCCCTGCCCGGCGTGACGGTGCTGCTGAAAGGCACCACCAACGGCACCGGCACCGGCCCCGACGGCACCTACACCCTGCAGGTGCCGAACGAGGGCGGGACGCTGGTGTTCTCCTTTGTGGGCTATGCCTCGCAGGAAATTGCCCTTGCGGGTCAGTCCACCATTAGCCCTGCCCTGGCCGTCGATACCAAAGGGCTGGACGAGGTGGTAGTGGTAGGCTACGGCACCCAGAAAGCTGGAAACGTGACCGGCGCCATCACCGGCGTCACGGCCAAGGAGATTGAAGAGCGGCCCATCAACCGCATCGAGAACGCGCTGGTGGGCCAGATGCCCGGCGTGTACGTGCAGACGCCATCCGGCGAGCCGGGCGCCGAGCTGCAGATTCGGGTGCGGGGCGCGGCTTCTATTAATGCATCGAACGAGCCGCTGTATGTGGTAGACGGCGTGCCCGTGGACAACCTGCGCGGCATCAACCCCACCGACGTGGCCAACATTGAAGTGCTCAAGGACGCGGCCTCGGCCGCCATCTACGGCTCGCGCGGCTCCAACGGCGTGGTGCTCGTAACCACCAAGCGCGGCAAGAAAGGCGCGGCCAAGCTCAATTTTTCGGGCTTTACGGGTATTCAGAAAGTAGAAAGCAAGCTCGACGTGCAATCGCCCGAGGACTGGATTCAGATGCGCAAAGAAGGCATCGACGAGGACTGGGTGAAGCAAAACCCGCTCAACCGCCCCGAGGACTCCCGGGCCACGCGCCTTCAGCGCCTGACCGTGAACGGCGTGCCGCCGAGCACCACCAACATCATTCGCTACACCTACGACCCCAAGTGGGCATACGGCCAAGACAGCCTCGCCTACACCGACTGGCAGAACGCCCTGTTCCGCAAGGCCAGGATGCAGCAGTACACGGTGGGCGTGTCGGGCGGTACCGACAACGTAACCTACAACATCAACGGCTCCTACCTCGACCAGGACGGCGTGATTGTGGGCACCAACCTGAAGCGCGCCACCCTGCGGGCCAACTTCGATGCCCAGATTAAGAAAGGCATCAAGCTGTTTATGACCCTGGCGCCCAGCATGGAGTGGGCCAGCCTGGGCCGCGTAGACGGCACCGGTGGGCAGGCCCTGAACGCCGCCCAGATGCCCCCCGTGGGCCCCAAGGACGCCGGCAACTACGTGGGCGCCCAGCCTTACCGCACCTACAACTACTCGGGCAACTACATCAGCCCGGTGGCGGTGCTGGAGCGCAGCCAGGTGCAAGGCACCCGCACCCGCCTCAACGCCAACATGGGCCTGAACCTGGACCTTTACAAAGGCCTGCAGCTGCAGTTGCTGGGCGCCCTGGACAACGGCTACTACCAGGACCAGCAGTTTTACCCCACCAACACCGACCGCAACTGGTTCAACGCCACCAACGAAGGCGCATTGAGCCGCTCGCGCTACTACCAGACTTTCAACACGCGCTACCTCTTCCAGAGCGTGCTGAACTACACCCGCTCGTTTGGCAACCACAACCTGAGCGCCATTGCAGGCTACTCCGTCGAGCGCACCGAGGAAGACCGGTCGCAGCAGGAAAATGCCCAGCTGCCCAACGACTGGACCTACCTGTTTGACCGCGCCAACTCCACTACCAACCAGACCAGCATTGCTGTGCCGGTGAAGGACATGCTTTTGTCGTACTTCACCCGCGCCCAATACGACTACAAGCAGAAGTACCTGCTGTCGGCCAGCCTGCGGCGCGACGGCTCCTCGAAATTCGGCAACAGCCGGCCATTTGGCTACTTCCCGGCCGTGTCGGTGGGCTGGCGCGTGTCGGGTGAGGACTTCATGCAGGGCATATCGGTTATCAGCGACCTGAAATTCCGGGCCAGCTGGGGCGTTACCGGCAACAACCGCATTCCCAGCAACTCGCAGTTTGCCACCCTGGGCGTGAACAACTACCCGCTGGGCACAGGTACCGCCGCCACCGGCTACAGCCCCGCCAACTTCCAGAACGACGTGTTGGGCTGGGAGCAAACCGCCAGCTTTAACTACGGCGTGGATTTCGGTGTCCTCGACAACCGCCTGCAGGTGTCGGCCGACTACTACATCAAAAACACCACCGACCTGCTCTACACCGTGCCGGTGTCGTCCATCACAGGCTTCACCAAAAGCCTGCAAAACATCGGCGACGTGCGCAACGTGGGCGTGGAGCTGGGCCTGAACTCGCGCAACCTCGTGGGCGCCTTTCAGTGGAATACCTCCTTTAACACTTCCTACAACGACAACAAAGTGGTGCGCCTGGGCACCGACAACACGCCCGTACCCGGCGGCTTCAGCAACCTGACCAGCCTGCTGCAGGTGGGCGTGCCCATCAACTCCTTTTACCTCTACGATGCCATCGGCGTGTACCAGACCCAGGCCGAGGTTGATGCCGGCCCCAAAATGTCCGGCACCCGCGTGGGCGACACCAAATACCGCGACGTGAACGGCGACGGCGTCATCACCAACGACGACCGCACCATCATTGGCAACCCCCAGCCCAAGTTCACTTTCGGGGTAACCAACAACTTCCGCTACAAAGGCTTCGACCTGAACGTGCTGGTGAACGCCCAGCAGGGCGGCGACTTGTACTCGCTCATCGGCCGCTCCATCGACCGGCCGGGCATGGGCTACCTCTACAACCACTCCTCGAACTGGAACAACCGCTGGCGCTCCGAAGCCAACCCCGGCGACGGCAAGACGCCATCTATCGGCGCCACCACCGGTGCTTATTTTGACTCGCGCTGGCTGTACAGCTCCGACTACATCCGCGTGAAGAACATCACCTTGGGCTACACCCTGCCCAAGCAGCGCTTCTACAGCGGGGCCCGCGTGTACTTCGCGCTGGAAAACGCCTACATCTGGCACAACTACACCGGCGGCTTCTCGCCGGAGGCGCTGCAAGCCGGCGGCTACGACAACGGCAGCTACCCGCAGGCCCGCACCTACACGTTCGGCTTCAACCTGTCGATTTAAGTGCCCTTCCACTCCCTTTAAACCGATATTTCGATGAACGCACTTAAACTTCTGGCGTACTCCGCCGCACTGGGACTGGGCACGCTGCTGGCATCTTCCTGCAGCGAAAAAGAACTCTACATTCCGCCCGTGGCCAACAACACGGCCGACGAATTCTACAAGGACGAGGCACAAGTAAACCAGGGCGTAATTGCCATTTACAACGGCGCCCTCTCGTTTCCGCAAAGCTCGAACTGGAACATGTCGGAGTTTCGCTCCGATAACATCAACGCGCAGGTGCAGACCGTGCAGCGGGATTTCAGCGACATCAGCAACTTCACGGCTACTTCGCAGCTGGGTCAGCTCCAGGCCACCTGGACCGATTTGTTTGAAGTGGTGTACCGCTCGAACATTCTGCTCGAGAAAATCCAGCCCTTCTCCTTTGCCCGCGTGAACCAGTTCAAGGGCGAAGCCCGGTTCCTGCGCGCCTACGCCTACTTCGACCTGGTGCGCTACTGGGGCCCGGTGCCCATTGCCGACCACGTGCTGGGCATTGAGGAGTCGAAAACGGTGCCGCGCGCACCCATTGCCGACGTGTACAAGCTCATCGTCGACGACCTGACCTTTGCCGCCGCCAACCTGCCCGCTTCCTACGGCACCACCGACAAGGGCCGCGCCACCAAGTGGGCTGCCAAGGCCATGCTGGCCCGCGTGTACCTCACCATGTACGGCTACCCGCTGCGCCAGTCCAGCGCCCTGCCGCTGGCCAAGCAGCAGCTGATGGATGTGTACGCCGCTGCCGGCCCCACCACGTTCTCGATGGCCGCCAACTTCGCCGACCTATTCAAAACCGTGAACGACAACAAGTACGCGGTGTTTGAAATCCAGTACGCCTCGGGCGGCGTGGGCCTGGGTAGCACCATTCCGTGGGACCAGGGCAGCGTGTTTCCGTCGTGGTGGTCGCCCTTCTCGCCCAGCCAGACCGACATCACGCCCAGCCCCGACTTCCTGGGCCGCAACTGGTCCATCAAGGACCTGCGCCGCAAAGCCACGCTGGACACCGTATATGTGAACCCGACTACCAACGCCATTACCGTGACCCGGGCGCAGTTCACCAAGTTCCTGGAGAAAGGCACCACCGCCCCGCAGAACAATCGCGACTACTCCAACAACTTCCCCATCATTCGCTTCGAGGACGTAATGCTGATGTACGCCGAGGTGCTGACCGAGGAAAGCGGCTCGGTGCAGCCGCTAGCCCTGTCGCTGGTGAACCAGATTCGGACCCGCTCGGGCGTCGCGGCCTACACCGCCACCTCGCCCGAAACGGCCAGCAAAGCCGCGTTCATTGCCGCTATTTTGAAGGAGCGCAAGTACGAGTTTGCCGCCGAAGGCCTGCGTTGGTTCGACCTGGTACGCACCGGCAACGCCATCTCGGTGATGACGGCCTACAAGCGGCTGACCATCAACAGCGGCTTCCGCCAGCTCGACGAGCACGACCTGCTCTTCCCCATTCCCTTGCTGGAGCTGCGCATCAACCCCGGCTTCTGGCAGCAGAACCCCGGCTACAACTAGCCTGAATAATTCAAAAACGGCGGGCTCCAACCCGCCGTTTTTTTGCCAACTGCCTCCGTCATTCCTTTTGCCCGATGAAATCCCGCTGCATTTCGCTGGCCTTGGCTGCCGCCCTGCTTGGGGCGGGCCCTTCGGCTACCTTGCCCCCGGCCCCCCAGGCGCAGCCCGAACGGCTGGGGCGCGGGATAGTAGCCATTGCCCAACCCGATGGCAAGGTGTTCATTAGCTGGCGCCTGCTGGCTTCTGACGCGCCTGGGGTGGGCTTTAACGTGTACCGCACCAACGGCGCCGGAGCCCCCATCAAGCTCAATGACCAGCCCCTGACTGCGGGCACCAACTTTCTGGACATAGCCGGCAAAACATCATCCTCGAAGTACTTCGTCCGGGTGGCCGGAGCTGCCGCCACTCCCGATGCTTCGGACGCTTCTGCGCTGGCTACCGCTTGGAGCGAAGGCTTCCTGCGTGTGCCTTTGCAACCGCCGCCCGAAGGCACCGTGAGCAGCGGCCCCGAAACCAGCGCCTACACCTACACCGCCAACGACGCCTCCGCGGCCGACCTGGACGGCGACGGCCAGTACGAAATTGTGCTGAAATGGGAGCCCACCAACGCCCACGACAACAGCCAGGGCGGCCTCACGGGCCCCGTCATTCTTGATGCGTATAAGCTGGACGGCACCCGCCTCTGGCGCATCAATCTGGGCCGAAACATCCGGGCCGGCGCGCACTACACGCAGTTCATGGTGTACGACCTCGACGGCGATGGCAAAGCCGAAGTGGCCTGCAAAACCGCCGATGGCACCGTCGATGGCATGGGCAAAGCTGTGGGCGATGCTACCAAAGACTACCGCTCGCTCACTGTGCCCAGCGACGGCCCCAGCGTGCTCACGGCCCGCGATGCCAAGTACGGCCGCATCTTGGCCGGGCCAGAGTATTTCACGGTGTTCAACGGTCTCACTGGCGCGGCGCTAGCCAGCACGCCCTACCTGCCCGCCCGTGGCGACCTGAGCGGCTGGGGCGGCCTCGGCGGCAACGGAGGCAACGACCGCTACGGCAACCGTGCCGACCGATTCCTGGCCGCCGTGGCCTACCTCGACGGCAGCCGGCCCAGCGTGGTGATGTGCCGCGGCTACTACGGCCGCACTGTGCTGGCCGCCTGGGACTGGCGCGGTGGCCAGCTCAAGTCGCGCTGGGTCTTCGACTCGAAAGATGGCAAGAATCCCTTTTCCGGCATGGGCAACCACGGCCTGAGCGTGAACGATGTGGACGGCGACGGCAAAGACGAAATCGTGTACGGCTCGATGGTGGTCGACGACAATGGCACGGGGCTCTACAGCACCGGCCTGCGCCACGGCGACGCCCTGCACGTGAGCGACCTCGACCCCAGCACGCCCGGCCTGGAAGCCTGGGGCGTGCACGAAAACGAAGAGAAAGTGCCCGGCTACGAAAACGGCCCCGGGGCCGCGATGTACGATGCCCGAACCGGCAAAACCCTCTTCGCCCGGCTGCCCGGCCAGGACGTGGGCCGCGGCATGGCCGCCGACATCGACCCGCGCTACCCCGGCGCCGAAGTCTGGGTAAGCAACCCGGAATTGGGCCTGCTCACCTGCAAGGGCGAGCGCATCGGCCCGTCGCCGCGCTCCGTGAACTTTGGCCTGTGGTGGGATGGGGATTTGCTGCGTGAGCTGCTCAACGACACCCGCGTGGAAAAGTGGGACTACCAGGCCGGCCAGCTCAACAAGCCGCTTGAGGGCAAAGCCTTCGGTGCCGCGTCCTGCAACGGCAGCAAAGCCACGCCCTGCCTCAGCGCCGACCTGCTGGGCGACTGGCGCGAGGAAGTAGTCTGGCGCACCGCCAACAACTCCGCGCTGCTGATTTTCAGCAGCACCATTCCCACCACGCACCGCCTCACCACGCTGATGCAGGACCGCGCCTACCGCCTTGGCGTGGCCCGCGAAAACGTGGGCTACAACCAGCCGCCGCACCCCGGCTTTTTTCTGGGCGAAGGCATGAAAGCCCTGTAGCGGGGCCGCGGCGAGTTTGGGCCGCCGCTGCGCAGGTGAGTGCAGGACACCCTGGCGGGGCTTTGGTGCAACTTTTGACTATTAACCCCTAAGCCGTCGGCTTCCTTTCTCAATTTTTACGATGAATAAATCTTGGTTTGCGACCCGCTGCTTGACAGTGGTCGCAGTACTTTTCCTGCTGGTGGGCTTTGGCAAGCCGGCGGGGCCGCCCACGCTGTTTCTCATTGGCGACTCCACGGTGAACAACAACGGCAACGGGCAAATGGGCTGGGGCAACGTCGTTGCCAGCCACTTCGATACGACCAAAATCAAGGTGCGCAACAACGCCAAGGCTGGCCGCAGCACCCGCACGTTCATCACGGAAGGCCGCTGGGAGAAAACTATTGCCGCCATCCGGCCCGGTGATTTTCTCATCATGCAGTTTGGCCACAACGAAGGCAGCGCGCCCGACACCACCAAGGCCGGCCGCCGCGGCGTGCTGCGCGGCACCGGCGCAGAAACCAAGGACCTGGTATGGCCCGACGGCCACCCCGAAACCGTGAACACCTACGGTTGGTACCTGCGCAAATTCATCCGCGAAGCCAAGGCCAAAGGCGCCACACCGGTGGTCTGCTCCATGATTCCGCGCAACGAGTGGAAGGATGGGAAAGTCATCCGCGCCAGCAACGACTTCGGCAAGTGGGCCCAGGAAGTAGCCCAACAAGAGGGCGTGGCATTCATCAACCTCAACGAGATAACGGCGCTGAAATACGATAAGCTGGGTCCGGACGAGGTAAAGAAGTTTTTCCCCGGCGACCACACCCACACCAACGAAGCCGGCGCCCGCCTGAACGCTGAGTCGGTGGTAGATGGCATTAAAAGCAACAAGAAGCTGGCGCTGAATAAATACCTGGCTAAGAAATAACGCCTTTCCCTTTATGAAATCAAACGACAACCCCGGAAGCCAGCTCAATAATTTACTTGGCCGCTCCGTGCTGGGCTACGCGCTGCTGCTTGTGTGCCTGCTGAGCTCAGCCTTCACACTGTTGCCTCAGAAGGCGCGCAAGCCCACGCTGTTTCTTATCGGCGACTCGACCGTGAAAAACGGCAAGGGCAAGGGCGACGGCGGCCTCTGGGGCTGGGGCAATTACCTGCTCGTGCACTTCGACACCACCCGCATTCACATCGAAAACGATGCGCTGGGCGGCACCAGCAGCCGCACCTTCCAAACCAAGGGCCTTTGGGCCGTGGTGCAGGCCAAAATCCAGCCCGGCGACTTCGTGATTATGCAGTTTGGGCACAACGACGACGGCCCGTTGGCCGACACCGCCCGCGCCCGCGGCACCATCAAAAGCAACGGCGAGGAAAGCCAGGAAGTGTACAACCCCCTCTCCAAGCAGCAGGAAGTGGTGCACAGCTACGGCTGGTACCTGCGCAAGTTTATTGCCGATACCAAGGCCAAGGGCGCCACGCCGGTGGTATGCTCGCTCATTCCGCGCAACGGGTGGAAAGAAGGTAAAGTGAACCGTGCCACGAAGGGCTACACCAAGTGGGCGGCCGAAGCGGCTCGGCAGGGCGGGGCCTATTTCATTGATTTGAATAAGCTGGTAGCCGATAAATACGACCGCGAAGGCGAGGCCAAAGTGGGCACCGTGTACTTCACCTCGAAAGACCACACGCACACCATCGAGGCCGGCGCGCAGCTCAACGCCGCCACTGTGGCGGAGGGAATTCGTGCCACCAAAGGGCTGGCGCTGCGCAAGTATCTGAAGAAGTAGCGCGGACTTTTAGTCCGCGAGCAACCCGTTCGAATCTCCTACACTCGCGGACTAAAAGTCCGCGCTACAATTCCCATTCAACATGAGAAAAATTACCGTTGTGGCTGTGGCTCTGAGCTGCTTCGGTAGCCTAAGAAGCAGCGCTCAGCTAGCCGCAGCCCGGCCTGCGCCACTGCCGGCCACGGTCATTATTCCGGCCTCTAATTTTATCCAGGAAATTCCCAAAGGCGACATCATTGCCGATGCCGGTTTGTTGCACGCCCCCTGGATTTTTAATAACACGGCGCTGGTGCTGAAATCGAAAACCAACATGCAGGTGCGGGTGCAGGTGCCAGAGGCCGGCAGCTACACGCTGTTTGTGCGCAGCCAGGGCGAGAAAAACACCAGCTTCAAAGTAGCCGTCAACGACAAGGTGACGGCCGGCAGCTTCGGCCGGGGTGCGTTGAGTTGGCAGGAGGGGGGCACGTTTCAGCTGCCCGCTGGCCCGGCCTACGTGAAGCTGACGCGCATCGAGATGGGGCCGGTGGTAGACGTGCTGGTGCTTTCCAAAAACGCTAGCCTAAAGGAAGAAGACGTGCGGCCCTACCAGCTGCCCGAAGATGTGCAACTGCTCCGACAGTACACCATACCGCTTTCCAATGCCGTGAAATTCGGGGATGTGAACGGCGATGGGAAAACGGATTTTATGGTATTGGAGCCAGACTTCTCGGCTCACGTTTTCGATAACAGCGGCCGGGAACTGTGGGCCTACAAAGCCCCCACCGAATACGTAAAGGAACGGTCAGAATTTGAGGCCCCCGGCGTGCTCTGGGATTTCGACCACACGGGCAGGGCCGAGGTAGTGCACTGGCGCTTCATTGACGGCAAAGAATGGCTGGTGGTGGCGGATGGACGCACCGGCAAAATCCTGCGCAAAACGGCTTGGCCCACCCAGCCGCTGCCCCACGTGTACAACAACTTCCGGCTGGCCATTGCGCACCTGCACCCCGGCCCCGCCAACGACTTGGTGGCCTACACCGACATGGGCGGCACCGAAAACGTAACCGCCTACGCCGCCGACCTCAAGCTGCTGTGGCAGCACACCGAGCACCGCAAAAAGGACAACCTTGGCCACTATATCTACCCGGTTGACCTGAACGGCGACGGCCTCGACGAGGTGCTGGTGGGCTCGCTGCTGCTCAGCACCCAGGGCAAAGAAATCTGGAACCGCTTCGACCTGCTGCCCGACAATCACGACCACGCCGACAGCTACAAGTTCATCGACATCAACGGCGACGGCAAGCTTGATATCGCCACCGCCAACAGCGAAACCGGCGTGTTTGTGTACGAGGCCCTGACCGGCAAAATCATCTGGCAAAACACCGCCGAGCACAGCCAGCAGCTCGCCGTGGGTAACTTTCTCAAAAACGTGCCCGGCCCGCAGGTGGTAGTGGGCGGCCGCACCTACGGCAGCCGCGAAGCCGGCGAGCCCGGCCTCTCCAGCCAGCTATACTGGTTCGACAAGGCGGGCACGCTGGTGAAAAAGTGGCCCGGCAATCCCATCAACGGCAACCCCGATTTCGTGCGCGGCAACTGGCGCGGCGACGGCTCCACTGAGCTGTTCTGGCACAAATTCCGGCTCAACGACGTGGGCACCGGCGAGCTGTACTTTCACGACCCGGTCTTTCACATGTTCGATTTCACGGGCCGGGGCGCCGAGGAAGTCATTACCCTGAGCCAGGGCCGGCTGAGTGTGTACGGCAGCCGCCGGGCTATACACGGCGGGAAGGACTCAAAAAAGAACCTGGAGTATTTGAGAAACAGCGTGGTCAACCACACGCACTACTAAGCGCCGAACAGTGTAGAGACACGACACTTCGCGTCTCCCGTTGAACGACTCGAATTGCACCAATCTGCGCCTTAACAACAACAGCAACGGCGAGACGCGAAGTGTCGCGTCTCTACATCACCCGCCTATGAAATACTTCTGCCTGCTGCTGCTCAACTTATCTCTGGCGCTCAGCACTTACGCGCAGCCCTCCTCCCAGAAGCAAATCCAATACCTCTCCGGCCGCGACAACCGCGCCACCGTGAAGTGGGATTTCTACTGCACGGGCGGGCGCAAAAGCGGCTTCTGGACCACCATTGCGGTGCCTTCCTGCTGGGAGCAGCAGGGCTTCGGGCTCTATAACTACGGCCGCGACTACAAAACCTACGGCAAGAACTTTCGCTTCGCCGACGAGCAGGGGCTGTACAAGCACTCGTTTACGGTGCCGGCCGGCTGGCGCGGGCGGCGGGTCGAAATCGTGTTTGAGGGCTCGATGACGGACACCGAAGTGAAGGTGAACGGCCAGGTGGCCGGGGCCGTGCACCAGGGGGCGTTCTACCGCTTTAAGTACGACATCACCGACAAGCTCAAGTTTGGCGAGGCGAATTTGCTGGAAGTGAAGGTGAGCAAAATGTCGGCCGAGCCCAGCGTGAACAACGCCGAGCGGTTGGCCGATTATTGGGTGTTTGGCGGAATTTTTCGGCCGGTGTATTTGCAGTCTTACCCCCAGCAATACGCCGAAAACATAGCCATCGACGCCCGGGCCAACGGCACCTTTACCCTGCGCGCCAACGTGCGCAACGTGAAGCAGCCAGCCCAACTTCAGGCTGATATCTTGGATGCCGCCGGCCAAACCGTGGGAACCGCACGCGCCGAGGTAGCCGCCGACGACACCGTGGCTCGCCTGACTGCCACCCTCAAAAACCCGCGCCCGTGGACGGCCGAAACGCCGACCCTCTACCGCGCCCGCCTCACGCTGCGCACCGGCCCCGGAACCCAGTACCAGACCACCGAGTCGTTTGGCTTCCGCACCATTGAGGTGCGCCGTGGCAAGGGCATCTACGTGAATGGCACGCAGGTGAAAATGAAGGGCACCAACCGCCACAGCTGGTGGCCCGAAACCGGCCGCACCCTCAACGACTCCATCCAGCTCATGGACGTGAAGCTGCTGAAGGAGATGAACATGAACGCCGTGCGCATGTCGCACTACCCGCCCGATGCCGAGTTTCTGCACCTCTGCGACTCGCTGGGTTTGTACGTGCTCGACGAGCTGGCCGGCTGGCAGAAATACTACAGCACCAAGGCCGGCACCCCGCTGGTGCGCTCCATGGTGGAGAAAGACCAGAACCACCCCAGCATCATTTTCTGGGACAACGGCAACGAGGGCGGCACCAATAAGGAGCTGGACGCCATTTTCTACCAGTACGACCTTACCAAACGGCCCGTTATTCACCCGCACCACCGCCCCGGCAACGCGGCCAGCGGCATCGACTGCAACCACTACGAGGATTACTACAGCACGCAGAAAATTCTGGCTGATTCGCTCATTTACATGCCCACCGAATTCCTGCACAGCCAGGACGACGGCGGGGGAGGAGCTGGCCTGGCCGACATGTGGGAGCTGCACTGGAAGTCGCAACGCTCGGGCGGCGGCTTTCTGTGGGCGATGGTGGACGAGGGCATCGTGCGCACCGACCAGCGCGGCATCATCGACGTGAATGGCGTGAACGCGCCCGATGGCCTCATGGGCCCGCACCGCGAGAAGGAGGGAAGCTTCTTTGCCATTCGCGAGATTTTCTCTCCCATAAGAATTGGGCTAAAAGAGCTGCCCGCTAAGTTCAATGGCACGCTGGAGGTGGAAAACCGCTACCATTTTACCAACCTCAGCCAGTGCTTTTTCCAGTGGGAACTGGTGAACTACCGCAAGCCCAGCGACCCGTTTGCGGGCAGCATCACGGGCAAGAAAAGCCGCATCAAAAGCCCCGCGCTGGCCCCACTGGCCACCGGCAAGCTGAAACTCGAGTTGCCCAAAGACTGGAAAAACTACGATGCCCTGGTGCTCTCGGCCTACGACCCGTTCAAGAACCTGGTGTACAAGTGGACCTGGAAAACCGGCGGCAATGCCAAGCTGCTCGACGGCGTGCTGGCCCTCGAAGCCAAAGCGAAGGCGGCCGTGGAAGTGACCGACAGTGACAGCACGCTGACGCTGAAGGCCAACAACATCGCCGTCACCTTCAACAAAAGCAACGGCCATATTTCCGGCGTGAAAGGCAACAACGGCGACAAACTCTCCTTCACCAACGGCCCCGTGCTGGTGGCCGGCACCGCCGCCTTCACCGGCCTGAAGCACCACGCCGAGCCCGACGGCGAAGCGGTGGAAGCCACCTACACCGGCGACCTGAAAGCCGTGCGCTGGAAAATGCACGCCAACGGCTGGCTGCGCATGGAATACGAGTACGCCCTCACCGGCGACTACCCCTTCACCGGCATCAGCTTCACCTACCCGGAGAACTTTGTCATCGGGGCCAAGTGGCTGGGCCAGGGCCCGTATCGAGTCTGGAAAAACCGCCTGCAGGGCGTGAGCACCAACGTGTGGGAAAACGCCAACAACAACACCCAGACCGCCGCGGCGCCCTGGATTTACCCCGAGTTCAAGGGCTACTTCGCCGACATTGCCTGGATGGAGATGAACACCGTGGAAGGCAAGTTCCTCATCGCCAGCCCCGACAAGGGCCTGTTCATTCGCCGCTTCAACTTCTACGGCCTGAGCGGGGTGAAGCCCCAACCCGGCCTGCCCACCGGCGATATTTCCTTCCTGGATGCCATCCCGCCCATCGGCACCAAGCTTGGGCTGAACATCGACAACAACCCCAAAAACCTGGGGGCCAACAGCGAAACCAACCACCTGAGCGGCGCGCCCATAAAGCGCACGCTGTACTTCTACTTCGGCCTGCCGCCAACGGATAGCAAGCCCCAGCCCTACATCGCGCCGGTGAAGGACGACTTGTTTTAGGCGGCACCTCACCCCCGGCCCGCTTGATGCGCGAAGCCCGCGGAGAGGGGTGCCACGGCACAAGAACCAGCTCAACTCCTTTAAACAGAAAGGTCTAGCTCACTATTGAGCTGGACCTTTTTTCTATTTGCCTGATTACCTTCAGGCTCCCCTCTCTTATGGAGAGGGGACGGGGGTGAGGTTACCGCTGATTAAGCAGCCGCACAAACGTCGGCTTATCCCGGTCGCACGTCAGCTTGCCGTCTTTGAATTCCAGCTCAACTACCTGAATTACGCTGCGCTTGGCGGCGATGGAATTGTTTGGGGCGGGGTGGGCTTTGCTGCGGCCGGGGTGCGTGAAGTAGAACAAATAAGCGCGGTTGCCGCTCACCACCACATCGGGGTGGCCGCCGATGGCCTGGTCGTCCAGGGCCTGGCCGGGGGCTTCGAGCAGGCGTTCGGGTTGGGCTTGCCAGTGCAGCAGGTCGGCAGAGTGGTACACGGCCAGGCCCTGCCATTTGTCGATTATCATCCAGTACTGCTCGTGCCAGCGGAAGACTTTGGGGCCTTCGCCGCGCTCGTTCAGGGCCTGGCCATGGTCGGTCCAGAATTGCAGGTCGGGGCTGTCGGCGTAGTAGATGGATTTATGGTCCCGCTCGTTGTTGTACCACAGCCGCCAGGTGCCATCGGGCAGCCGGAACACGCTGGCATCAATCACCTTGTCAGTGACCAGGGGCAGGGTTTGCACGTAGCGCCAGTTGAGCAGGTCGGAGCTGGTGAGGTGCACGATGACGCGCGGGTGATTCCAGTCGGTGAATGTGCCCGGCACGTAGGTCAGGAACATGTGGTACTGGCCCTGGTCTTCCACAACGTCGGGGGCCCAGTGCGTGTAGCCGGGGTTGGGCCGGTAGCCGATGTTAGCCGTGTCGCGGTAGGTCCACGTGGTGCCGCCGTCGCCGGATTCGGCGATGCCGATGCGCGTGCCGTGCACCCAGGTCACGCCGGTGGCGGTGGTGTCGGTGGCGCGGCGGTTGGTGTAGAACATCCACCATTTCTTCGCCTGCTTATTCCAGATGATGACCGGGTCGGCCGCACCATCATACACCGGGTCGCGAAACAGCGGCTTGGGCGCGGGCCTGGCCGCCGCGTTGGGCTGAGATTTAGTAGCGGCTGCTACTTTAGCCACGTGAGCTTTGCCAGCGGCTTTTTGCGCGAGGGCCTGGGCGTCTCCACCGAGCAGCAGGGCCGCCAGCAGGCCGCCGGTAGCGAGGTGGCAGGTGCTTTTCAGGAAATCCATCATGGGCTATTGTTGCTCCAGGCGCTTCAGCTCCTTAGCCGTGACGCGGAAAATGGTGCCGTGGCGCACGCCCGCCGGCAGCTTGATTTGGTCGGACACATCGGTCCAATGCGTCAGGTCGGCAGATTTCACGGCGCCGTATTTGTGCTCGCGGTACTTGTCGAAATACACCAGCCACTCCGTGCCCAGCCGCACGGCCGTGGGCCCTTCAGCCCAATAATTGCCGGTGATGGGCGCCGACGGCGGCCCGTAGGGCCCGGCCAGCTGCTCGCTGAAAGCCACGCGCAGGTTCTTCTGCACCGGCTCGCGGGTTTCGTCTTTAAGGAACATCACGTAGCGCTTGCCGTCGGGCTGGATGCTGGCGTCAATCACGTTGAAGCCCGGCTCGTAGAGCAGGCGGGTGGGAGTATAGGTCTTGAAATTCTTCGTGCTCACCGAGTAAATCCGGTGATTGTAGCCATTCTCCTCGGTGCTCTGGGTTTCCGGAAAATTGCCCGCAATGGTGCTGGCCCAATAGATAAGGTAGGTCTTGCTGCGGGCGTCGTAGCTGATTTCCGGGGCCCAGCAGTTGCGGGCCTTGTGCTCCAGCTGCATCACCGGCAGAAACTGCTGCTCCGACCAATGAATCAGGTCTTTGGAGCTGGCGTAGCCAATGCCCTTGTCCTGCCAGCTCACCGTCCAGACCATGTGAAACAGCCCGTCCTGGCCCCGAATGATGCAGGGGTCGCGCATCAGCTTGTCCTTGCTCACGGTGGGGCGCAGGAAGGTGCTGTCGTGCTTCAGGGCAGTCCAGTTGCAGCCGTCGCGGCTGCTGGCCAAGTGCAGGCCGTCTCCGCCGTTGCCTTTGAAATAGCAGAAGACGAGGGCTTCGTTGGGCTTTAAAACGGTTTGGGCGCGGGTAGCGCAGGAGCTGAGGGCGAGGAGCGCGAGGAGGGCGGAGATTTTTATTCTAGACATTTATTCATTTGAGTAGCCTGTCATGCTGAGTGCAGCCGAAGCATCTCGCTCGCATCATTTGTCATGCAGAGCGCCGCGAAGCATCTTATCCCCGCGTAACGAGTCGTTGAGCCGTGAGAAGATGCTTCGCAAGCTCAGCATGACAGACGATTAGCTACCACTAGCCCGAGCAAAGTGCTGCGCTCTGCATGATGCTCCGGCTTAATAGCAGTTAATTGCCGTCGGGCTTCACCACCGTGCTGCGGGGGCTGTCGAGCCAGCTCCAGCTGGCCAGGGCATCGGGGTGGGTGGGGTCGAAGGCCGGGGTGTCGTTGCGCAGAAATTTCACCAGACCCAGCTTGTTGGCCTTGATGCCTTCCACGATGCACTTGGCGATTTCGAAGGCGCCGTAGGGGTTGAAGTGGGTGTCGTCGGCCAGGGCCTGGGTTTGACCGGCGTAAGTGTTGGCGGGGTAATGTACAAAGGCCTTCTTGGATTCTTCGGGGCCGATGGCTTCGTAGAGCTTCACGGTCATGGCGTTGAGGTCAATCAGGGGCACATTGTCTTGCTGGGCCACGGCGCGGGCGGCGGCAGGGTAGTCGCTGAGGCTATTCACGATTTTGCCATCGGGCCCGAAGCTGCGGCGGCTGGTCGAGGTGACAATCACGGGCAGGCCGCCTTTCTTACGGGCCTCGCTCACGAAGTGCCGCAGCCGCTCGGTGTAGGAATTGTACGCGCCGTCGTTCGGGCCTTTTTCCTTTTGGTCGTTGTGCCCAAACTCTATGAAGAGGTAGTCGCCCGGCTTCATCACGCTCAGCACCTTATCGAGGCGTTTGGAGCCCAGGAAGCTGCCCAAACTTAGGCCCGATTCGGCGTGGTTGGCAATGGCCACCCCGGGCTTGAAGAAGCGCGGAATCATCTGGCCCCAGGCGGCCCAGGGCTCGTCGTCCTGATTAACCACGGTCGAGTTGCCGGCCAGGAAAACGGTGACGGCCGTGGGCGCCGGCGTTATTTCCAGGGCGTTGAGGCAGGTGTGGACGCCGTTGAATTCCAGCGTCAGCTTGTTGTCCCAGTCCAGCTTGTTGAGCTCGCGGGGCTTGAGCTGAACGGTGGTGGTGGGCGTAATCTGCCGGCTCTTGATGTTGACGGTGAAGGTTTGGGTGATGAACTTGCCGGGAGTGGTTTCGGCCTTTTGCAGCAGCAGGCGGCGCGATTCGGCCCGCAGGCTGGTGGACGAAGCGCCCTGCGCGTCGCCCAGCGTCACGGTCACGTTGTAGTTGCCTTCGGGCAAGTCCACGGAGAAGTAAAACGGCTTGTCGCTCGTCACGAAGTCGCCCTTCAGCGCATCCTTGCCGCCGCGGTCGGCGCCCGATACGGTGGTGCCGAAATCGAAGCCGCAGCCGGTGGTGGGGCTGTACACTGCTGTGGGCAGCACCTGCTGGTAGCCGGGCGACGCTTTGCCGGGGCCAAAATCAAATTTGAAAGCCGCTTTAGTGGGTTGGGCTGCCGCGGCGGTGGAGAGCAGGGAGCCGGCCCAGGCGGCCGCAAAAAGCAGATTTTTCATAGAGGAGGCGCGTGCAGGGTACTATCGGGACTACGTGCAGGGTACTATCGGGACTAAAAGTACCGGCTGCCGGTACGGGCGCTTACCTGCACTGTCATGCCCGCAGCCGAAAGAGTAGCAGCGCCATGCGTCTGCCGACACCGGCCTGGGCCGCACCCCAGAGTACAGGAGAGTGGGGGTGCAGCAGCTGGGTTTCTTGCGCTGCTCTTAGCTACTCCACCACTTTTCCAGCCGTTTTATGCTTGCCCGTCGTGCATTTCTTACTGGATTGGTATTGGCGCCGTTTGCGCGGGCCTGGGCTGGGCTGGCCAGTGTTCGCCTCATCGATTATCCCCGGGGCAGCTTTTCCAGGTTTAGCAAGCACCTGCAGCCGGTGGGGCGGGCCCTGGAGCTGCCCGATTGGTATGTGTGGTGCAACTCGCCCATTTATGGCCCCGAAGGCCGCGTGCACGTCTTTTTCTCCCGCTGGCCGGCCAAAAAAGGCATGGGCGGCTGGCTCAACGGCTCGGAAATAGCTCACGCCGTGGCCGACCGCCCCGAAGGCCCTTACGCCTTCCTCGAAACGGTGCTGGCCCCGCGCGGGCCGGGCTATTGGGATGCCACCACCTGCCACAACCCCAGCATTCAGTATGTAGACGGCAAGTACTGCCTGTTCTACATGGGCAATTCCAATGGCAAAACCGACACCAAGCGCATTGGGTTGGCCACCGCGCCCACCCTCAGCGGCCCCTGGACGCGCCCCAATGCGCCCCTGCTCTTGCCCGGCCCCGAAGGCGCCTGGGACGACCACTGCACGACCAACCCGGCTTTCATCAAACACCCCAACGGGCAGTACTGGCTCTATTACAAGTCCTGGAACACCAAGGAATACGAGGAGGCGAAAGGCAAGGAAATTCGCGGTAACCGCAAGTATGGCCTGGCCATCGCCGATAAGCTGCAAGGCCCGTACGTGAAATTCGAAGGTAACCCGGTCATCGACTTCTCCAGGCAGGGCAGCAACAAGCAGTTTGAGGACGCTTTTGTGTGGCGGCAGCACGACAAGTTCCGGATGCTGGCCCGCGATATGGGCGTGTACAGCCAGGAAGTGGGCTTGTATCTGGAGTCGGAAGACGGCCGGCAGTGGACGTTTCCCACCATCGCCTTCCGGCCGCTGCGCGACTATGGCGTGCAGCAGCCACCCGCCCCCGCCGGCCTGAAACGCTACGGCCGCCTCGAGCGCCCGCAGCTGCTGCTGCGGCACGGCAAACCGGTTTATCTGTTCGGCGCCTCGCAGGGCGGCGCGGCCCTGACGGCCTCTGCCTTTATGTTCAAAATCACGTAGCCGCGCCAAAATTGAGCTGGAGCCGCCATGATTTTTAGCAAGGATGATGCCCTAAGCAGTAGTCTACAGGAGGGTAGGGGCTTTGGGTAAAAGTAATTTGGTCACAGTTTCCTGCCTCTCCCGCCCGCCTTTTTCTCAAAATCTCACCCAAATTTTTCCTCTAATGATTAAGCGTTACACCTGGCAACGATACGGCCTGGCCGTCTGCTTGCCGCTGCTGCTGCTGCACGGCCCCGGCGCGGTGGCCGCCCCCGCCCGCCCCGTTCTCCACATGGTGGCCGACTGGCAGCTGACCGGCAAAATCATGTCTCCCTCGGGCGAAGGCCTCCCCGGCGTGACCGTGGTGCTGAAGGGCACCACCATTGGCACTACGTCTAATGTGGACGGCACCTTTGCCCTGGCTGTGCCCGAAGCGGCCGGTACGCTGGTGTTCAGCTCCATTGGGTTTAAGACCCAGGAGCACAGCTTCAGCGGCGCCGAGAACATCACCATTAAGCTGGTGGACGACAACAAAGCACTAGACGAAGTCGTGGTGGTGGGCTACGGCACCCAGAAGCGGGGCGACGTGACCGGCGCCATTGCCACCCTTGACGCCCGCAAGCTCGAGGAGCGGCCTATTGCCCGCGTCGACCAGGCGCTGGTGGGCCAGCTGGCCGGCGTGGTGGTAAAGCAGACCTCCGGCGTGCCAGGCCGGGCCTTCAGCATCCAGGTGCGGGGCGCGGGCTCCATTTCGGCCGGTAGCGAGCCGCTCTATGTGATTGACGGCTTCCCGCTGGAGAGCGTGGCGGCCAACGGTGGCGGCCGCTTCAGCAGCGGCAACCCGCTCGACAACATAAACCCCAACGACATCGAGAAGATTGAGGTGCTGAAGGATGCCGCCGCGGCGGCCATCTACGGCTCGCGCGCGGCCAACGGCGTGGTGCTCATCACCACCAAGCGCGGCAAGTCGGGCAAGCCCCAAATCAGCGTCAACTCCTACGCGGGCGGCTCGCGAGCGGCCAAACGGCTCGACGTGCTCAGCGGTGAGGAGTGGGCCTCACGGGCGACAGAAATTATTAACAACAACTGGGTGAAGTCGGGCACGGGCCGCACGGCCGGCCAGACCACGGCCCAGCGCCGCACCATCCTGGGCCTGACTGGCAACAACGTGAACCCCGACCTGATGCTGGACGACCGCTGGGCCATGCCCGGCCACCCCGGCCTCACCTACATCGACTGGCAGGACCAGCTCTACCGCACCGGCATCAGCCAGAACTACCAGGTGAGTGCCTCCGGCGCCACCGACAACGTGAACTACTACGTATCGGGCAACTACAACGACCAGCAGGGCTTCGCCCTTGGGCTGGACTACAAGCGCTACTCGGCCCGCGCCAACGTGGAAGTGAAAGCCAGCGACAAGCTGCGCTTCGGCCTGACCCTGACCCCGACCTATTCCATCTCAACCGACCCCGGCATTGAGGGCAAGGACAACCGCTTTCACCAGCTGCTCGCGGAAACTCCGATTGTGGAAGACACGGCCGGCGTGAACACCGGCTACGGCAAGAACGACGTGTACCGCTGGGGCGTGAGCACGGCCAGCCCCATTGCGGTTATCAAAGCATTCAAGGGCGACACCCGCACGTTCCGCACCCTCGGAACGGTGTTTGGCGAGCTGCAGCCCATTCCGGGCCTGCGCCTGCGCTCCACCCTCAACTTCGACAACAACGACGTGACGTCGAAGTCGTACCAGCCGGCTACGCGCAACCTGGCCACTTCGCTGGCCTCGGGCTCGTACAGCGGCTTCCGCCGCCAGACGTTTGTGAACGAAAACACGGTCACCTACAACAAGGTCCTCGGCAAAAACGACTTCTCGGCGCTGGCGGGCTACTCCTACAACTTCTCCAAGCTCGACAACGTGGCCCTGGCCGCCTCGGGTGGTTTCATCAACAACACGGTGACGACCCTGAACGGCGCCACCAACATCACGGGCACGGGCAGCAACTTCACCACCGAGACCCAGAGCGTGCTGCTCTCGTACTTCGGCCGCCTGCAGTACGCCTACGATGGCAAGTACCTGCTCTCGGCCAGCGTGCGCCGCGATGCCTCCTCGCGCTTTGGCTTCGAGGACCGGGCCGGCGTGTTCCCGGCCGTGTCGGCGGGCTGGCGCCTCTCGCAGGAATCGTTTCTGCAGCCCGTCGCGTTCCTGAGCGACCTGAAGCTGCGCGGCAGCCTGGGCTACTCCGGCAACAACACCATCGGCGACTACAGCAGCATTGCCACGCTGGGTTTCGCCAACTACGCCTTTGGCGGCACCTCCGGTGTGCAGGTGACCGGCCAGGCGCCCAACAAAGTGGGCAACTCGCAGCTGAAATGGGAGCGCAACCGCACCATCGACTTCGGGGTTGACTTCGGCCTGTTCAAGAACCGCATCGTGGCCTCGGCCGACATCTACACCAAAACCAGCCAGGACCTGCTTCTAAACGTGCCCGTGCCCACGGCCGCCGGCTTCGGCACCAATCTGGTGAACATCGGCGAGGTGCGCAACAAGGGCTGGGAAGTGGAGCTGAGCACCCGCAACCTGGAAGGCGCCCTGTCCTGGAACACCTCGTTCAACCTGAGCCACAACGAGAACGTGGTGGTGCACCTGGGCCCCGGCGACGGCACCATTGAAGTACCCAATGGCCTCGACACGCCCAGCAACATCCTGAAAGTGGGCCTGCCCATCTACAGCCTGTTCGTGGTGCGGCAAACCGGCATCCTCAGCCAGTCCGACATCGACAACAAAGCGGCTCTGTTCGGGGCCGAAACCGCCGGCGACCCCAAGTACGAAGACTTTAACGGCGACGGCAAGATTGACAGCAACGACCGGCAGGTGGTGGGCAACCCCAACCCCACCTACACCTTCGGCATGACCAACACCGTGCGCTACAAGGGCTTCGACCTGAGTTTCCTGGTGCAGGGCCAGCGCGGCGGCTCCATCTACTCCACCCTGGGCCGCGCCATCGACCGCACCAGCGTAGGCTACAAGGAAAACGCCCTGGGCCGCGTGCGCGACCGGTGGTTCTCGGCCGAAAACCCCGGCGATGGCATCAAGGGCAAGGCCACGGGCAGCTTCGGCTTCATCCGCAACACCGATTGGCTGTATTCGTCCGACTACTACCGGGTGCGCTCCATCACGTTGGGCTACGACCTGGGCCTTATTATCAAGAAAAGCGTGGCCCAAGGCGCCCGGGTGTATGTGACGGCCGAAAACTGGTTTGGCCACGACAACTACTACGGCGGCCTTAACCCCGACGCCCTGAACACGAGCAACAGCGGCACCTTCGTGTCGGGCTCGGACTACGGCGGATTGCCACTGGCCAAAACGCTGGTGCTGGGTCTTAACCTTACTTTTTAATCGGCTGGGTTTGCCCCGCTCCCTTCCCGAATTCCCATGAAACGTATCTTCCTCTTCTTAACCATTGCCTGCGGTGTGGCCCTGAGCGGCTGCGAAAAGGACCTGGACCAGACGCCCATCTCGAATGGCTCGGTGCCGGACTTTTACAAAACGGCAGCCGATTTCGACCAGGCCATGACGTCGGTTTACAGCCAGCTGCGCGGCTTCCCCGACCGCGAAGTCATCCTCTCCGAGCTGCGTTCCGACAACATGTACGCGGTGAGCGCCATCGGCTCGCGCGACTGGGACCCCATTAACAATTTTGCTTCCACGCTCTCGATTAACCCCTACGTGGCCGATGCCTGGGCCTCGGACTTCTCGGCCATCTTCCGGGCCAATACCCTGCTCGACCAGCTGGCCGCCAACGGCGCCGTAACCGGGTCGCTGCGCATCCGCTACGAGGCCGAAGCCAAGTTTATACGGGCCTTCATGTACTTCGATTTGGTGCGCAAGTTTGGCAAGGTGCCCGTGATCGAGCACGCCCTGCTGCCGCAGGAAGTATCCAAGATTCCACGCCAGGACGTGGCCCAAGTGTACACCCTGATTATCTCCGACCTGCAGTTCGCCATCACCAACCTGCCCGTTTCCTACACTGGCAACAACATCGGCCGCGTCACGGCGGGCGCTGCCAAGGGCATCCTGGCGCAGGTGTACCTCACCCGTTCGGGCCCCACCTACGGCATCAACGGCCCGGGCCTGGGCCTGAATGAGTACGGCAAAGCCAGCGTGCTGCTCGACGACCTCATTGCCGCCCGCGGCACGGCCCGCTACGCCCTGCAGCCTACGTACGCCGCCATCTTCTCGCCTACCAACGAGAACAACTCGGAGGTGATTTTCGACATCCAGTACATCAACAACGGCAGCCTGGGCTCGTCGTTCTGCAACGTGGTGGTGCCCGATGGCTACTACGGCCTACTGGGCCTCACATTCTCGGCCGGCTCGGTCGAAATCAAGCCCTGCTCTAATGACCTAGTGAACACTTCCTACGCCACCACCGACTTGCGCAAGGGCGTCAACATCCAGTCGGGCTACACCTACCAGAACGTGACGGATACCCGGCCCTTCTACAAGAAATACGTGAACGTGGCCGCCAAGGGCGCCAACCGCAACGACTGGTCCATTAACTACATTGTGCTGCGCTACGCCGACATCCTGATGATGAAAGCCGAATGCCTCGTGCGCGGCGTGGGCGGCTCCACGGCCGATGCCTTGACGCTCATCAACCCCCTGCGGGTGCGCGCCGCGCAGCCGGCTCTCACCACCCTCACGCTGGAAAGCCTGATGGAGGAGCGCCGCCGCGAGTTTGCCGGCGAAAACCTGCGCTGGAACGACCTGATGCGCTCCGGCCTGGCCCTGACCGTGATGAACGCCTGGGTGCCCAAGGACGACGTGGGCAACAAAATCACCCGCCCCATCACGGCCAACCTGCTGCTCTACCCCGTGCCGCAAGTGGAGCTGAGCTCGGCCCCCGGCCTCTACGAGCAAAACCCCGGGTACTAATCTAGCTGCTACTGCACTTGGGCTGAAAATAAACAGCCCAAGTTGAGTAACTTGAATAGGCCAACGACAAGAATATCCTGCTGCGCTATGCGCAGCAGGATATTCTTTTTTTCGCGTCGCCACCCCCAGCCGCGGCATGCCTCCGCTCATACCCCACAGTACAGGACAGTGGGTGCAGCCGGGCCGAGTTCTTTTGCGGGCAGTCCCTTTTCCTCCTGTGCCATGTATCAAGTCCCGCGTATTTCCTCAGGCTCAATGGCACCGCGGCCGTCGGCATTGTGGCGCTGGCTGTGCGTGGCGTTGTGGTGGGGGCTGGTGCCGGCGATGCTGGCCGCCGCGCCTATTCCAGGCAGAGAGAAGTATAATTTCAACCCCGGCTGGAAAGTGCGGGTAGGAGAGGCGCCTGGTGCTGAGGCCGCCAGCTACGACGATGCGCAGTGGAAAGCCGTGACGCTGCCCTACGCCTGGAACGAAAGCGAAGCCTTCCAAAAAGACATCAAGGACCTGAGCACGGGCATTGCCTGGTACCGCAAGCATTTCCGGCTGCCGGCCGGGGCCGCGGGCCAGAAGGTGTTTCTGGAGTTTGAGGGCATTCGGCAGGCCGGCGAGTTCTATTTGAACGGCCAGCCCATCGGCCAGCACGAAAACGGGGTGATGGCCTTTGGCTTCGACATAACTCCGCTGCTGCTCCCCGCGCCCCTGGAAAACGTGCTGGCCGTGCGCATCAACAACGACTGGGACTACCGGGAAAAAGCCTCGGGCCAGATTTACCAGTGGAGCAACCGCAACTTCAACGCCAACTACGGCGGCATTCCCAAAAACGTGTTCCTGCACGTGATGAGCCCGCTGCACCAGACGTTGCCGCTGTTTTCCACGCTGGGCACCACGGGCGTTTACATCTACGCCCAGGACTTTGACGTGGCCGGCGGCCGGGCCACGGTGGTAGCCGAGGCGCAGGTGAGAAACGAGTTTGCCGCCCCGCGCACGTTCACATTTGAGGCCGCCGTGGCCGATGGTGCCGGCAAGGTCATTGGCACGTTCAGCGGCGGCACCACCACGCTGCAGCCCAACGAAACCAAAACGGTGGTCGCCCGCGCCCAGCTGTCCGGCCTGCACTTCTGGAGCTGGGGCTACGGCTACCTGTACACCGTCAGCACCCGGCTGGTAGCCGACCACAAAGTGGTGGACGAAGTAAAAACCCGCACCGGCTTCCGCAAAACCGAGTTTGCCCACGGCCTCATCCAGCTCAACGACCGGGTGCTGCAGGTGCACGGCTACGCCCAGCGCACCAGCAACGAGTGGCCCGCCGTGGGGCTGGGTGTGCCGGCCTGGCTCTCGGACTACAGCAACGGCCTGATGGTGGCCGGCAACGCCAACCTGGTGCGCTGGATGCATGTGACGCCCTGGAAACAGGACATCGAAAGCTGCGACCGGGTGGGACTGCTGCAAGCCATGCCCGCCGGCGACGCCGAAAAAGACGTAACCGACCGCCGCTGGGGCCAGCGCCTGGAGCTGATGCGCGACGCCATTGTGTACAACCGCAACAACCCCAGCATCGTGTTTTACGAGGGCGGCAACGAGAGCATCAGCGCTGCGCACATGCAGGAGCTAAAGGATATTCGGGATAAATATGACCCACACGGCGGCCGCGCCATCGGCTCGCGCGAGATGCTGGATATTCCCGAGGCCGAATACGGCGGCGAGATGCTCTACATCAACAAAAGCGCCACCAAGCCGCTCTGGGCCATGGAGTACTCGCGCGACGAAGCGCTGCGCAAGTACTGGGACGAATTCTCGCCGCCCTTCCACCAGGACGGCGCCGGCCCGCCCTACAAAGGCGCCAACGCCGCCGAGTACAACCGCAACCAGGATTCGCAGGCCCGCGAAGACGTGATGCGCTGGTACGACTACTGGCACGAGCGGCCCGGCACCGGCACCCGCAGCAGCGCTGGCGGCGTCAACATCGTTTTCTCCGACACCAACACCCACTACCGCGGCGAAGAAAACTACCGCCGCAGCGGCGAGGTCGACGCCTTGCGCATTGCCAAAGACGGCTACTTCGCCCACCAGGTAATGTGGGACGGCTGGGTGGAGCCCGCGCGCCCGCGCACCCACATTATCGGCCACTGGAACTACAAAGCCGGCGTGGTGAAGGACGTTTCGGTGGTGTCGAATGGCGAGCGGGTTGAGCTGTTTCTCAACGGCAAGTCGTTGGGCAACGGGCAGCAGAGCCACCGGTTCCTGTTCACGTTTAAGCAAGTGGCCTGGCAGCCCGGCACCCTGCGCGCGGTGAGCTACGATGCTGCCGGCCGCAAGACAAGCGAAGCCGAACACCAGACCGCCGGCCTCGGCGTGGCCCTGCGCCTCACGCCTACCACCAGCCCCACCGGCCTGCACGCCGACGGCACCGACCTCGCCCTCGTACAGGTAGAGGCCGTGGACGCCCAGGGCTGCCGCTGCCCCACGGCGCTGAACATGGTCAACTTTGCCCTAAGCGGCCCGGCCGAGTGGCGCGGCGGCCTGGCCCAGGGGCAGGGCAACTACATTCTCGCCAAAAGCCTGCCCGTGGAAGGCGGCGTAAACCGTGTGCTTATTCGCAGCACCAAGCAGGCCGGCAGCATCACCCTCACGGCTTCAGCCGAAGGGCTGAAGCCAGCCACCCTCAGCCTGAAATCGCAGCCCGTAGCCGTGAAAAATGGCCTGGCCACGCAGCTGCCCGGCGCCGACCTGCCGGTGAGCTTGCGGCGCGGGCCCACGCCGGCAGGGCCGGCGTTCACGGTGTCGCGGGTGAGCGTGCCGGTTACCGGCGTCGCGGCCAGCTCCAATGCTGCCAACGCAGCGTTCAGCGTTGATGACAACGAGCTGTCGGAGTGGGTTAGCGACCGCAAGGATGCCCAGCCGTGGATTGAATTTGCGCTGGCCCGGCCCGCCGCCATCAGTCAGTTGGCGATGAAGCTCACGGGCTGGCGCACCAGCACTTACCCCATCCGCATTCTGGTAGATGGGCAGGAGGTTTTCCAGGGCACTACGGAGCGCAGCCTGGGTTACTTCACGGCCGTGTTTCCGCCGCACACGGGTCAGAAGCTGCGAATTGAGCTAATTGGCACCACCCAGGCCCAGGATGCCTTCAACATCACGGAGCTGGAAGCTGCCAAAGCAGCTATCGACCAGCCGGGGCCGCCCGGTACGCTGGGCCTGGTAGAGGTCGAGGTGTATGAGAAGCCATAAGTTTTAACCGTCCATATTTATGCAATTGCAGGGTGCTACTTGCGCAGGCTTGTATCGTCTGGCTCCCCCTCTCCGAGGGAGAGGGGACATGCCCGGCAGGGCCTGGGGGGTGAGATTCCTCCAGCTACTCAGCACACTCCTGCTCCTGACCAGCCTTGCCCACGCGCAGGTGGCGCCACCTCCTCTCTGGCACAACCAGCCGCGCACCATGCGCTACCACCCCGAAGGAACCGATTTCGTCATCACCAACGGCACCCGCCGCTTCAATCGCGCCCTTTACGGTACCAATACTGCCTTCCGTGTGGAGGCTGGCGACCTGCCGGAAATGGCACTGTACCTGCCCGGCATGGGCGGCAACCTGAAGTTTGGCCTGCTGGCCAATGGTCAGAGCAAGTGGCTGATAAAGGCCGAAAGCATAACGGCCCACTACCGGCCTGGTGCCATGCTCTACGACATCACCGACCCGCTGCTGGGGGCCGGGAAGCTGCACCTGGAAGTGCTGGCCCTGGCCAATGCCGAAGGCGTGGTGGTGAAAGCAAGGTTTGAAAATGTGCCTGCCAAAAAGGTGCAACTGCTGTGGGCTTTCGGTGGCGTCACGGGCAAGAAATTCAGTCGCGACGGCGACATTGGGGCCGACCCCGAATCGAGCTTTTATCTAAAGCCGGAGTACTGCCAGGGCAATGCCTTTGCGCTGCAAAAAAGCACGTTTGCGCTCACTTATGGGATAGGGGAGAAGCCCACCAAAGCAGTGGCCGCCGCGGCTGGAAACGGGGTGCCCGCGCCGAAAATCCTGACCGGAACATTCCCCACCAAATCAAAGAGCCACGTGGCCGATGCCGCGCAGCAGGAGTCGCCGGCGCAGCTGTGGGCTTCCGGCGCATCGGCCACGCCGGTGGTGGTGGGCTTGGTGCCCGTGCGGGCGGGGGATGAGCTGTATTTCACGGTGCAAAAACCGGCTGGCGCGGCCGCTGCAACTGTGGCTTATTCCGCATTGCCAGCCGCTTTTGCTCGTGCCGAGGCGGCCCGGCAAGTGCTGGCCGGCCGCGTACGCGTGGTCACGCCGGACCCGTACATCAACACCCTCGGCGGCGCATTGGCCGTGGCGGCCGATGCCATTTGGGAAGCCCCCTCCTACATGCACGGGGCCGTGGCTTGGCGCATGCGGCTCAACGGCTGGCGCGGGCCCTACGCCGCCGACCCGCTGGGCTGGCACGACCGCGGCCAGTCGCACTTCCGGGCCTACGCCAAGTCGCAGCTCATCAGCCCCGCAACCGGCCCGGTGGTGATGGACACCGCCCTGCACCTGGCCCGGCACCTTGAGAAGTTGGGCACGGCCGTGTTCAGCAGCGGCTACATCAGCCGTAACCCCGACGGCGACTTTAGGCCCCACCACTACGACATGAACCTGGTGTACATTGATGCCCTGCTACGGCACCTGCACTGGACTGGCGACCTGGCTTTTGCCCGCGAGATGTGGCCGGTGCTCCAGCGCCACCTGGCTTGGGAAAAACGCAACTTTGACCCCGACAACGACGGCCTCTACGACGCCTACGCCGCCATTTGGGCCAGCGACGCCCTGCAGTACAGCGGCGGCGCCGTCACGCACACCTCGGCCTACAACTACTTCGCCAACCAGCAAGCCGCCGCCTTGGCCCAACTGCTGGGCGAAGACCCCGTGCCTTACCGCCGGGAGGCAGCCCATATTCACCAAGCCCTCAACAGCCGCCTGTGGCTAGCGCCGCAGGGCTGGTTTGCCGAGTACCAGGATGCGCTGGGGCTGCAGCAGCGCCACCCCGCCGCCGGCCTCTGGACGGTGTATCACGCGCTGGATTCGGAAGTGCCCGATGCTTTTCAGGCCTACCAGCTGCTGCGCTACGTCGACGCTGAAATTCCGCACATCCCCGTGCGCGCCGCTGGCCTGCCCGATGCCGGCTACCACCTACTGTCTACCACTAACTGGCAGCCCTACGACTGGTCGCTGAACAATGTGGTGATGGCCGAGGTGCTGCACACCACGCTGGCCAACTGGCAGGCCGGCCGTACCGAGCAGGCCTTTCTGCTTTGGAAAAGCGCCCTGCTCGAAAGCATGTACCTCGGCGCCAGCCCCGGCAACTTCCAGCAGATTTCGTTTTACGATGCCAACCGCGGCGAGCTGTACCGCGACTTTGCCGACCCCGTCGGCGTGGCGGCGCGCACGCTGGTGGAGGGCCTGTTCGGCATCGTGCCCAATGGACTAGAGGGCACCCTGCTTATTAGGCCCGGCCTGCCCCAGGCGTGGAACGAAGCCGCCCTGGCTGTGCCCGGCATCTCCTTCGAGTTTAAGCGGGATGGAGCCCGCGACATCTACACCATCCGGCCCGCATTCAGCAAGCCCCTGCGGCTGAAGCTGCAGGTGCAGGCCCGGACGGCAGCTGTGCAATCGGTCACGCTAAATGGCCAGCCGGTGACATGGCGCAACCTGGATGCCGCGGTGGGCCGGCCGGTAATTGAGCTAAGCAGCACGCCGGCGGTGCAGTATGTCGTCGAAATCCGGTGGCAGGGCGACGTGCCCGACGCCGCCACAGCCCAGCCCAACTACCAGGCTGGCGCGCCGCTCACGGTGCGGTTTGCGCACGCGGCCATTGCCCAGGTTTTCGACCCCCAGCACGTGTTGCAGCAGGTGAAAACTAACGAAAGCGAACTGACCGCTCAGGTGGCTGGAGCCGCGGGCAGCCATACCGCCTTCGTGCAGCTGCGGCAGGGAGAGCTGAAGTGGTGGGAGCCGGTTGGCGTAACCATTGCGCGTCCGCTGGCTGCTGTACCAGCAGCTCCCGCAACGGGCCCGGCCAAGTGGGCCGCCGTGGACCTGGCGGCATATTTCAACGACCGGGTGACGCGCATTTTCCAGAATCAATACCTGGCGCCGCGCCCCACTGGGCCCACGCTGCAACTGCCCACGCAGGGCATCGGCAACTGGTGCTACCCACTCACGGAAGCGAATATCGATGATGCGGGCCTGCGCCAGCTGGCCGCAACCAGGAACACCATTGAGCTGCCCGGCGGCATCCCGCTGCGCACGCCGGGGGCGGCTGATGCCAACAACATCCTGTTCGTATCGCAGTGGAAAAACTATCCCAGCCAGCGCACGCTGCCGCTCAGCGGCCAGGCCTCGCACGCCTACCTGCTCATGGCCGGCTCCACCAACCCCATGCAAAGCCAGCTGCTTAACGGTGAGGTGCGCATTGCCTACACCGATGGCACCACTGATACGCTGCCGCTGCGCAACCCCGACAACTGGTGGCCCATCGAGCAGGACTACGCCGACGACGGCTTTGCCTTCCGCACCGGCCCGCACCCGTACCGCCTGCACCTGAAAACCGGCCTGCTCACCCGCGAATTTACCCAGTACACGGCCATCAAAGGCTTCAGCACGCGGGCCATCGACGGCGGTGCGGCCACCGTGCTGGATATGCCCCTGAACCCCCGCAAAAATCTCAAAAGCCTCACCCTGCAAGCCCTCGCCAACGACGTGGTAATTGGGCTGATGAGCGTGACGCTGCAACGCAATTAACGGCTCCTTCTGCTCCCGCTTATGCCTCTAGCTTTTCGATTGTTTCGATTCCTTACCGCCGGCTGCCTTGTGGCGGCGGTAGGCGACGTGGCCGCGCAGGCGGTGCCCGGTGCTATCGACCGCAAGGCGCTGGTGGAACGCCACCGGGTGGTGAACACTACCACCGACACCCTGGCGTCGCTGTCGGTGGGCAACGGGGCGTTTGCCTTCACGGCCGATATTACCGGGCTCCAAACCTTCCCGGCTTACTATGAAAAGGGCGTGCCGCTGGGCACCGAATCGGAGTGGGGCTGGCACCGTTTTTCCAACAAGGAGAATTACCAGTTCGCCCAAAGTCTGCGCGAGTATGTGCTCAACGGCCACCCCGTGAGATATTCGGTGCAGGTGAAAACGCCGGGCAACAAAGAGGCCGTCGATTACCTGCGGGCCAATCCGCACCGCTTGCAGCTGGGCAACCTGGGTTTTCGGCTGCTTAAGAAAAACGGCCAGCCCGCCACCATCCACGACCTGCGCAACATCCGCCAGGGGCTCAACCCCTGGACCGGCGAACTCACCAGCCACTTCACCCTGGAAGGCACGGCGGTGGATGTCGTCACCGTTGGCCACCAGCAGCAGGACGCCATCGCCGTGCGTATTAAGTCGGAGCTACTGAAAACCGGCCGCCTGAAGCTGGCGCTGCGTTTCCCGTTTCCCACCGCGGGCTGGGCTGATGTGGGCACTGACTATTCACATGAAAACCAGCATCGTTCGGCCATCATCAGCCAGCAGAAAGGGGCTGCGCTGCTGTCGCATCAGGTCGATACTACTCGCTACACCGTGGCGTTGGGCTGGGCCCAGGCGGCCACGCTGGCCCCGGGCGGGGTGCACGAGTTTGTGCTGAGCCCCGGCAAAGCGGCGGGCGTGTTCGAAGTAAGCTGCCGGTTTGCGCCCCGCCGGGCCACCGTGCCGCTGGTCTCGTTTGCCGCCACGCGCGCCAACAGCCGGCAGCAGTGGGAAGCATTCTGGAAGAGCGGGGGCGCTGTCGATTTCAGTGGCAGCACCGACCCGAGGGCCCGGGAGCTGGAGCGGCGCATTGTGCTGTCGCAGTACCTCACCAAGCTGCAGAACGCCGGCTCGCAGCCGCCGCAGGAAACCGGCTTGGTGCTCAACAGTTGGTACGGCCGGCCCCACCTCGAAATGCACTGGTGGCACTCGGCCCACTTCGCGCTCTGGGGCCGCCCGGCCCTGCTCGAAAAAAGCCTGACCTGGTACGGCCGGCCAGACGTGCAGGCCGAGGCCCGCGGCATTGCCCGCCGCCAGGGATACGACGGCGTGCGCTGGCAAAAGATGACCGACCCCTGGGGCGAGGAAGGCCCATCGTCTGTCGGGGCATTTCTGCTCTGGCAGCAGCCCCACACCATCTACTTCGCTGAAGAAGCTTACCGGGCGCACCCCAATGCCGCCACCCTCCAACTGTACCGGGAGCGGGTGTTTGCCACCGCCGATTTCATTGCTAGCTACCCTTTTTTTGAGAAAGACAAAAACCGCTACATCCTGGGCAAAGGCGTGATTCCGGCTCAGGAGCGGTTTAACGCCGAAGACACCTTCAACCCCACCTTCGAGCTGGTGTACTGGCACTGGGCCCTGGCTACGGCCCAGCAGTGGCACGAGCGCCTGGGCCAGCCCCGCAACGCCCGGTGGGACGAGGTGCTGCAAAAGCTTTCGGCCCTGCCGCAGGCCGGCGGTGTGTACCTGGCCGCCGAAAGCGCCCCCGACTCCTACACCAACCCCGAATATAAAACCGACCACCCCTCGGTGCTGGCCGCGCTGGGCATGATGCCCGCCACCGGCCAGGTAGACCCAGCCACCATGCGCCGCACCTTCGACTTGATTTGGAAAGACTGGAGCTGGGACAAAACCTGGGGCTGGGACTTCCCCATGACGGCCATGACCGCCACCCGCCTCGGCCTGCCCGACCGCGCCGTGGACGCCCTGCTCATGAAGGTGCGTACCAACACCTACCTGCCCAGCGGCCACAACTACCAGGAAGGCCGTCTGCCCATCTACCTGCCCGGCAATGGCGGCCTGCTCGCCGCCGTGGCCCTCATGTGCGCCGGCTACGACGGCTGCCCCACCCCAAACCCCGGCATTCCCAAAACCGGCTGGCAGGTGCGCTGGGAAGGCTTGCAGAAAATGCCCTGAGACCAGGCCACTCCTGACAGCATTGGACTGAAAAAGCTCGGGGCTTTGGCCTGGGTGGCTAAATAACTGAGGTTCAAAGGAGCCATTTCGCTGTCGCCCCTGCTGGATGGGCATGCGGCCGTAGTTGCGCTGCTAATGCAATTGCCAGTCACCAGCTTGGCGAGGGTACGTTGGCCAAAGCTTTTTACCCGTGGGCCTGCAGCAGATCCACTTCTTGCTCGTGCAGCGCTTCGCTTAACTTGGCGTAAGGGCGACCACAGCGGCCTGGAACATGCGGGACATCCGGTAACTCGCTTCCCTGTCGCCGGGTGGATTCAGCTGTTCTGCGGCAAAGCGCTGCTACCGCTAGCCGGCCAATCCCGGGAGTAACTATACTGGCTAGTGGTAAATGCCTAGTTAAAAAGCAGGGGCTGAGCAGGACCTTGCCGCCGCCTATTTCCAATGAACCTGCAGCGGGACAGCCAGGCGCTGGGCAAACTCGGCCAGGTAAGTATCCCACGCTTGCGCGGAGGCAAACTGTCCGTTTTTCTGCCAGCCAAACCCGGCGTAAAACACCACCACATCCTGTTGAGGCTTGGTCACGACGTAGAGCTGGGTTTGGTCTTTTTCGGGGGTGCGGTGGTCATGATAATCGATGATATAGCGTGGGGCTGCCACCACAGCGGTGCCCAGATAGGAGTCGTCAATCTTCTCCCAGTAGCGAAACCAACCCGCTTTGGGGTCGGCCTTTACCTCTCCTTTTACCACCCCATTCTGGGCATGCAGCGTCAGGCCGATGGTGCAATTGGGCAGGGCAGGTGTACTGCGGATATGCTCTTCGTAGCGGGTGAGGTTGCTGCCCAGGTCGAGGCTGATGATTTTCTTCTCCGTCACCTGGTGGCCGGCTGCATCCCAGGGCGCGTAGGTCAGCTCAAATATCGTGCGGATGGGACCAGTGGCCAGGGTTTTGTAGCTGGTGAAGTTGCGCGACACATACAGCTTGCCCTTGTCCAGTACCCCCGTGCCGCCGGTGCCGCGGCTGCCGCCCACGTGGTAGGGGTCGTAGCCTTCGCCGGTGTCGGTGTGGTAGGCAAAGGGCTTTTCGTGCACGTGGCGGCCGTACCATTTGTCGATAATAGGGTAGTCGACGCGCTTCAGCCAGCAGTCCATGCCACTGGTGAGGGTGCCGTTGGGATCTTTGGCCACGGCGAGCTGCTCGGCCACCGGTCCGTAGGTCCGGAAGGCCACCCGTTCGTTTTCCCAGGCGTAATCGTCGGTGCGCTCCGGCACGAAGCGCGAAAACGTGGTGTGCGGGCTGGCTGGCGCAGCCGTACCGGCCGGCATACCAATGAGCGTAAACTTCTTGCTGGCTTTGGCCGGCATATCGGTTTGAAACAGCAGCTCCTCGGGCTGGCCATCGGCGTTGCTATCTATCAGCTGGCTCACCAGCACCGTACCTGTCTCGTCCTTGACTCGCAGGTTGGCAGGCGCAAACTGGCGTGCAGCCGCGGGCAGCTTTGCCAAGGGCAGACTGATGGTTTCGACTCGCCGCAGCAGGGGCAGCGGGTTGCGGACGGTGATGGTGGTGGGCTGCGGCTCTGGGCTGGCCGCGCTACCCATCAGCAGGGTTGTTGCCGGCAATGCGACCAGGGCAACGGACCAGAGCTTGGATTTATTCATAATGAGAATGCTTAACGCAGGGCGTCGAGGGGCACGGCGTCCATGTCGGTGTATTCGCGGTTTTCGCCGGCCATGCCCCAGATGAAGGCGTAGGCGCTGGTGCCGCAGCCGGTGTGGATGGACCACGGCGGCGAGAGGATGGCCTGCTCGTTGCTCACCCATAAGGGGCGCGTTTCGGTGGGCTCGCCCAGCAGGTGCAGCACGCGCTGGCCGGCGGGCAGGTTGAAGTAGAGGTAGGCCTCCATGCGCCGGTCGTGGGTGTGGCTGGGCATGGTGTTCCACACCGAGCTGGCTTGCAGCTGCGTGAGGCCCATCGCCAGCTGGCAGCTCTGGATGCCTTTGGCGTAGATGTACTTGTAGATGGTGCGGCGGTTGGCCGTCTCGGTGGCGCCCATTTCCACGGGCGTGGCTTGGGCCTGCGTGCGCAGGGTGGTGGGGTGGGCATGGTGGGCCGGGGCCGAGAGCAGGTAGTACTTCGCCGGATTGGCGGCGTCGACGTTGGCAAAGGCCACTTCTTTCGAACCCATTCCGACGTAAAGACAGTCCTCGTGGCCCAGCTCGTACACCGTGCTGTCCGCCGTTGCGGTGCCCGCACCGCCGATGTTGAGCGCGCCCAGCTCGCGGCGTTCCAGGAAGAAATTTGCCTTCAGCGATTCCGGGCACGGCAGCGTCATGGCCGCTTCGGTGGGCTGGGCGCCCCCCACAATCATGCGGTCGTAGTGCGTGTAGGTCAGCTCAATTTCGCCAGCGGCGAAGATGGACTCAATCAGGAAATGCTCGCGGATACCACTCGTATTGAGGGTGGCCGTTTCACGGGGGCCGATGGCGAAGCGCTGGGTCATGGTTTCAAGGAGAAGGGAGGAATGAAGCAGGTGGAATTAGCGACTGGGAATTCGTCCTTCTCCATTCGTCATTCCTCATTAAAATCTACCGCCCCATCCAGCCGCCGTCGACGGTGAGGATGGTGCCGTGCACGTAGTCGCTGGCGGTCGAGGCCAGGAACACGGTGGGGCCTTTGAAATCGTCGGCGGTGCCCCAGCGGCCGGCCGGAATGCGGCCCAGGATGGTGGTAGACCGGGCGGGGTCGTTGCGCAGGGCCTCGGTGTTATCGGTGGCGATGTAGCCCGGGGCAATGGCATTCACGTTGACTCCGCTGCCGGCCCACTCGTTGGCCAGCGCCTTCACCAGGCTGGCGATGGCGCCTTTGCTGGCCGCGTAGCCGGGCACGTTGATGCCGCCCTGAAAGGACATGAGCGAGGCCGTGAAAATGATTTTGCCCGTGCCCTGCGTCAGCATGCGCCCACCGATGGCGCGGGCCAGCCGAAAGGGCGCATCGAGGTTAATTGTCAGTACTTCGTCCCAATCGGCATCGCTGTGCTCGGCGGTCGGGGCGCGGCGGATGGTGCCAGCGTTGTTAATCAGGATATCGATGCGTGGGAAGTCCTGCTGCACCTGGGTCAAAAAAGCGTCTACGGACGAACGCTGGCTGAAGTCTGCCTGGTAGGCCCGGAACTCGCGGCCCAGAACATGGACCTGCCGCTCGGTATCGTTGCCCATAAGCGCGAGGGTGGCCGACACGCCGATGATGTCGGCGCCGACTTCGGCCAGGGCCAGGGCCATGGCCTGGCCAATGCCTTTGTTGCAGCCCGTTACCAAGGCGGTTTTACCAGTCAGGTCGAACATTGAATTCATAGCGGGCAGGGGAGTGGGCGGCCAGAGTCAGGCGCCCTTTTTCTTCACGAGTTAGGCTAAAAGTTGCGGGGTGGGCTTACAGGGCGTGGTCGGTCTTGACATCCTGGCCCGACCAGATGCGGCGGGCGGTCCAGTCCTGCGCCGGGCTGGTCCAGTACGGGTCACTCGCTGGCAGGCCCAGGGGCAGAAACGCGGTGGTGCAGAGGTACAGGCTGCCGGTCGAGATGTAGGTTTCCCCAATGCCTGGTTGGTGCCCGCACAGCCCAATCTGCAGCCAGCCCTGGGCGTCGAAAGTGCCTTTGGGCTCCAGCGTGCGCCGAATTACGGCCGTGAGGGCGCTGCGGACCTGCCCGGCCGGCAGCTCGGCCGGCAACAGCTGCTGCAAGCTTACCTGGGCCAGGTGCTGGAAGGCGCCGCAGCGGTAAGCCAGGGACCGCCCAAAGGCCGCAAACGAGCCATCGGGCGCGATAAGCCGCTCCTGCACAACCGCGTAGCGGCGGGCGCGAGCCTGTAGACGCTCCAGCAGCTCCTTATTTTCCTTTCCGGCGGTCACCAGCGTGCCCACCACGTCCAGCAGCATGGGCTGGATGACGTAGCTGTTGTAGTAGTCCCAATGAAAATCAGGGCCGTCGCCGTAGGTGCCATCGCCCTTGTACCAGGTCTGGTGCTCCTTGATGGCGTAGTCCATGCGCATTAAGTCGCCGCTGCCCGTGAACTTGAGCAACGCAGCTTCGATGATGCCGCTGAACAGCAGCCAGTTGCTGTACACCGGCTTGATAACGCGGCTGCTTTGCAGGGCCTGCACCAGCTGCTGTTGCGCGGCGGCGGGCAGCTTGGTCCACAGCTGGGAGGGCGCCCGCAGCAGCGCATGGGCCAGGAACGCCGCATCGACCACGGGTTGGCCACCTTGGCTAAAATTCAAAAAGCCCGGCGACTGCGGATTCACGGCGTGGGCAATGGCCTGGCGAGCCAACTCGGCGCAGCGCTGCTGCCGGACTTGTTCGGCGGCGGAGGCATCGGCCAGTTCCAGCCAGGGGGCCAGTCCCGCCAGCGTCCGGCCCAAGGCTTCGAGGTGAGTCACTTTGCGGCGGCCTTCCTGCTGCCCCGCCGCCGATTCCACGGGCATGGCCGTCTTCAGTTTGCCGGCAGCTCCCGCCGCCAGCACCGGCTCCACGATGCGCAGCAGGGTGGTTACCCAGTAGTCCCGGTCAGCAGTGGGCTTGGTGGGCAGTGCAGCTAGCACTGAAGGCACGGCTGGCAACGCTGCGGCCGGCAGCGACAGGGCCGACAGGCCAGCGCCAACTCCCGTAATAAATGAGCGTCGCTTCATAGGTAGCGGAGCCGGGTTGGGCTAAATCAGGGCTTGAGCTTGATAACTTCGGAGCCGGCCAGCAGGAAAGCGCCGGTGCCGTACACCTCCCAGCTATCGGCCGAGAAGTCGCGGCGCGGGTCGGCCCCAATGGGCTGCACCCAGCCCACGCGGCCTTCCGGCGACACCACCTTGTTCAGCGCCACCCAGGCCTTTTGCACAGCGGCCAGATATGTGGCCTGGTCCAGTATGCCGTTATTGATGCCCCAGGCCATGGCGTAGGTGTCGAAGCCTGAGCCCGAAGTTTCGCCGCCGGGATACGCGGCCGGGTCGAGCAGGCTGGAGCGCCACAAGCCGTCGGGCTGCTGCAGCTGAACGAGCCGGGCGCTCATTTCCTTGAATAGCCCCACGTAAAAAGGCCGTGTGGGGTGGTCGAACGGTAGCTCCTGCAGCACCTGCACCAGGCCGCCCATCACCCAGCCGTTGCCGCGGCTCCAGAAAATGCGCTGGCCGTTGCTTTCCTTCTTGCCCTCGCCCGATTCACTCCACAGGTAAGAGGCATCGCGGGCAAACAGGTGCTCCTGGCGATTGAACAGGCGCCGATAAGTCTGCTGGTACAGGGTGTCGCTGAGGGCGAGGTACTTGGGCTGGTTTTCCAGCATGCCCAGCTTCACCAGCACGGGCGGGCCCATAAACAGGGCGTCGCACCACCACCAGGCAATGCCGTTTTTCTGCACTTCCGGGCCCGGCTCGGTGCGGAGTTTCTCCACCACTGCCAGGGTCGGCTCAATCATGCGGCGGTCGTGTTTCAGCCGGTACAGGTTGAGGTAGGTCTGGCAAATGACGATGTCGTCGGCGTGGTCGTAGCGGCGGTCGGGGCGCCACTGGGTACGGGTTCCCATGGCCAGCAGCGAGTCCAGAATCAGCTTGGAATGCGTGGCTTGATACGCGGCGAACACGCCGGAGTAGAACGCGCCGTTGGTCCAGTCCGTCACCTTGTGCTTGGGGTGGGCCAGCTGCCACTTGGTGGCTTTTAGTAGCTGCTTCTTGATGAACTTCGGCTTGAAAACAGCCTGGTCGGCTTTGGCCAACGCCTGGGCGTGGCTGCTGTGGCCAAGGCCCAGCGCCAGCAGCAGGCCGCAGGCAAGCGGGCGAACGAAGTGCGAGGAAAGAGAGGGCATAGCGGATGAGTTAAGTAGCAGCAGGGATAAGGCCGCTTGACCGAATAAGCGGGCCCGCTGCACTATTCCAAAATCAACCGCAATAGTAGGCCCCGGCTCCCAGATGCATCGGGGGTATTTCGAGAAAATGGGGGGGCATTTTCGTCGGGCTTGGCCTGGCAGGCTCTAAACAGCGTTCACGCTTGCGGCTAGGGCACCGCGCTACGGCGCCACGGCCGTATCCTCGGCCGTGGGGGCGGCAGCTTCCCGGCCCGGCCGGTGCTGCTTGGCGTATTCGGAAGGGGAAAGGTTATAGATTTTCTGGAACGCCTTGCGAAAGTATTTGGCGTCTTCGATGCCTACTTCAAAGGCTACTTCCGACACCCGCATCTGGGTTTGGACCAGTAACTGGGCGGCGCGCTTCATGCGCACATCCCGGATGAACTCCACGGCCGTCTGGCCCGTGATGCTCTTAATGCGCCGGTAGAATACCGACTGGCTCATGGCCATTTCCTTCACCAGCACCTGCACGCTAAACTCGGAGTCGTCGAGGTGGCGCTCCACCACGCCCATGGCGCTTTCCAAGAACTGTCGGTCGGCGTCGGCCACCACAATTTCGGTGGGCTCGAGCAGGATTTGCCGCTGGTAAAATTCATGCAGCTTGCGGCGGTTGCGCAGGATGGCGTTGGCTTTGGCCTGGAGCAGGGCCGGGTTGAAGGGCTTGCTCATGTACTCATCGGCGCCCATGCCGAGGCCTTCCAGCTCGTGGGTTTCGGCGGTGCGGGCCGTGAGCAGCAGCACTGGGATGTGCGCCGTTTTGGGGTGCTGCTTGATTTTTTTGCACAGCTCCAGGCCGTCACTGCGCGGCATCATCACGTCCGAAATGATGAGGTCGGGCAGCTGGGCCAGGGCTTTGTCCCAGCCGTCCAGGCCGTCTTCGGCGGTGAGGACTTCGTACTCCGCCGCAAACAGCTGCTGGAGGTACTGGCGCACGTCGTCGTGGTCTTCCACCACCAGCAGGCGGGGCAGGCGGGCCCCAGCGGGCTCGGCATCAGCCGGGGCGAGTGGCCCGGCTTCGAGCTGCTCCGGCGCCTGCTCGTCGGAGGGCTGGGGCGGCGTTGGTTCTTCTTCCGGAATGTATTCGGACTGAATGTCTTCGGGGCGCAGATGCTGCCGACCAAAGGGCAGGCGCAGCTCAAACGTGGTGCCCAGGCCTTCGCCGCTGGTGGCGGTGAGCTGGCCGCCGTGGCGCTCAGCAAACTGCCGGGCCAGCGACAGGCCTATACCCGTGCCCGTCATGCGCAGCGTGTTGGTGTGCGAGGCCTGGTAGTAGGGGTCGAAAATGCGCTCCAGCTCGTAGTACTTGATGCCTACGCCATTGTCGGCCACCGTCACTTTTAGGTAATTGCCGGAAAGCTTGCCACTAGTGTACACGGCCTCGCCGCCGGGGTTGCCCACCGGCGTGGCGGTGAGCTCGACCAAGCCATTGGGGCGGGTGTACTTGAAGGCATTGGCCAGCAGGTTGGTCAGGATGATTTCGAGCTTGCTGCGGTCGAAATACAGCCGCACGGGCTCGGTAGGCAGGTCGAGCACGTATTTCACGCCGCGCTCCCGGGCCTTGAGGCTGAAAGCGGGGTAGATGTCGGTGACGAAGGCCACGGCATCGCCCCGGCTGGCGCGCAGGGGCACGTTGCCGGTTTCTACCTTCCGAAAATCCAACAGTTGATTTACGAGGTCGAGCAGCTTGCGCGTTTGCTTGTGCATCAGCTCCACTTTCTCGCGCAGGTTGGCTACCGGCCCCGGGCTGGCGATGATTTCCTCCATCGGCCCGAGTATCAGCGTGAGCGGGGTGCGCAGCTCGTGCGAGACGTTGGTGAAGAAGCCCAGCTTGAGGCCGGTGAGCTCCTTTTCCTTTTCGGTCTGGAACTGCTCCAGCGCCACCCGGTTTTTCAGCCGTTGCTGGGCCAATTCGATACGGCGGTACAGGGCCGCGCCGCCCAGCACCAGGGCCGCGTATAGCAGGTAGGCCCAACCGGTTTTGTACCAGGGTGCGCGCACGTCGAATTGCATGGTAGCCGCTTTCTGCGACCATATGCCCTCGCCGTTACTGGCCTTCACCTCGAAGCTGTAGCGGCCCGGCGGCAGGTTGGCGAAGCTGGCTGTACGCAGACCGGGCGCCGGGTACACCCACTTCTCGTTGTAGCCCACGAGGCGGTAGGCGTAGCGGTTTTTCTGGGGGTTGGCATAGTTCAGGCCCACGAATTCCACCGAAAAGTCGTTCTCTGAAGCCTTGATGGTCACCGTCTGCGGCTTCGACAGCGGCAGCGGCAACACCACGCGGCCGTTCAGCGGCTTGCCCACGGCCACGGGCTGGTTGGCGATGCGCAGCCCGGTAATCTGCACCACCGGCGGGTAGGGATTGGGCTGGATGGCGTGCGGCTGAAAGTAGCTGATGCCGTTGATGCCGCCGAAGTACAGGGTGCCGTCCTGCGCGCGGGCGGCAGCCCCAATCTTGAAGGCGTTGCTTTGCAGGCCGTCGGCCACATCGTAGCGCAGGTACTGGCGCGTAGCCGGCGTGAAGCGGTACAGGCCCGTGCCCCCAATCCAGAGGTGTCCCTCGTCGTCGGCCAGAATGCTTTCCACGTCGCTCTCCGGCAGGTAATTGGCCAAGCTGCGCACCACTTCGTGGCCCTGCGCATCGCGACTGAGCTGGTGCAGTCCGCCGCCGATGGTGCCAATCCACAGCGTGCCCTGGCCGTCAAGCAGCAGCGGCCACACGTAGTTCACGCGCAGGCCGTCGGGGGCGCCGGCAGTTTGGCGGAACTGCTGGAGCAGCACCAGCGAATCGGGCGTGACGCGCAGCTTGAGTAGGCCCGCGTCGGTAGTGCTGGCCCAGAGCACGTCCTGGCGGCGGTCGTAGAGCAGGTAGGTAAAGTGGTCGGTGGGCAAGGCGCTGCTGCCTTTGCGGTAGGCGCCCAAGAACTGGCCGTCGGCGCTCAGGCGTACCAGGCCCGCGCTGAACGTGGCGGCCCACAGCGTGCCGAACCGGTCTTCGGCCATGCTTTCAATGCTGGCGTTGCGCAGATCGGGGCCACCGGGCAGCTGCTCGTAGGTGCGCAGCGTTTCCTGACCGTGGCGCCGTGTGAGGCTGCTCAGGCCGGAGTTGCGGGTGCCGAACCAGAGGATGCCGTTGCGGGTCTGAAAGATGGATGACACGTCCACGCCCCGGGTGGTGCCGGCCCACTGCTGGTTGAGGTAGCTGTGGGTGGTTTTGTGAGTTAAGTCGTAGCCGTATACCCCGTTGCGGGTGCCTGACCACAAAATATTGGGGTCTTCTTCCTTGTAAACAGTGTTGACGTAGTTGTTGGCCAGCGTGGAGCTGCCTGAGAGCTGCTGGCGCAGCCGCCCAAAGGGCTTCTGGCGCAGGTCCACCTTATTGAGGCCGCCGGCCGAAGCACACAACCACACAATCTGGTTGCGGTCCTCAAAAATTTGGTGCACCCGCTCCGAGTTGATGCCAAACGGCTCGTTGTCCTGGGGCAGCAGCAGGGTGGGGGTGGGGCGCAGCGGCGGGGTGCTGCCGGTCATGGCGCCTGCTTCCCACACGTAAAGCCCGTAGATGGTGCCCACCCAGAGCCGCCCAAACGAATCCATGAGGAGGGCTTGCAGCTGCGGGTAGGTTTGGGCCTGCGGGTGGGCCAGCAGCTGGCGCGCCGTGCGGCGGTTGGCCGCGCTCACCCACAGCACGTGCTGGTCGGTGCCAATCCAGAGGTCGCCGCGGTGGTCGAGGTGTAGCACCCGCACCAGCTCGGTTACCTCGGTGGGCTCGGCCGTCAGGTCCTTGTTTTCGGGCCTCACTACGCGCAGGCCGCAGTTGAAGGTGCCCATCCAGATTTTGCCTTCCTCATCAGCTACCAGGCTGCTTACCTGGAAGGTTTCGGTGGGTTTGGTGGCTGGCGGAGGCACCTGGCGCAAGCTACTAAGGTGGCCCTGGTGGTCGAAACTGAGTACAAACACGCCTTCTGCCGAAGTTCCGACCCAAAGGCGGCCTTGCTTATCCGAAGTTAGCGCATTGATAGTGGCTTGTGCCAGGCGCTGCATGAGCGGGCGGTAGGGGGCGGGCACCAGCTGCTCGTCGTAGTTGAGCAGGCGGTCGGCGTCGGCATCGTAGAGGCCCAGGCCGGCGCGCTCAGTGCCGGCCCACAGGCGGCCGTCGGGCGCCACGTGCAGGGCTTTGATGCGGTTACCCGAGATGCCGTTGCGCGGGTTGATGGGCAGGGTGTACTGCTTGAGGCTGTAGCCGTCGAAGCGGTCGATGCCGCGGTTGGTACCCACCCAAATGAAGCCGGCGCGGTCCTGGGCCACGGCCATGCCGTCGCTGTGCGCGAGGCCTTGGTCTACGGTCAGGTGCTCGAAGCGGAAAGCGCTGGGAGCAGCATTTTGGGCGCGCACATGGAGCCCAAGCAAGAGTATAAAAGTGGCAAAAAGAAAAGCCCACTTCGGGGCGAATGGAGACTGCACGTAGGATGAGATGGGCGGGAATGCAACGGTTCGGGAAGGACAGATGCAACCGCGGACCGCTCAGCTTGGTGATGAAAAGCCCGCGAGCGACGGGGTAGAAACCATCTATATGGCCTGGGTCTAGCGGCCGGCAGGGGCCGGGTTGCGGCGCAAGGTAGGGGTTTTAGAAGTAGGGACAATGGTCCCGTTGGCTATCAAATTACCCGTCTATGGGCTGCGGGAAAGGGGAGCTGCGATTTCTGATACACGGCCAAAATTACCCGCTCTTTTAACGAAAATGCCCCCTTAAGCCGCCGGTCACGCCGGTAGTTTTGTCGGGGCAATAAGTTATAAAGTGCTCGGAAGCAGGTTTTGCGAAAGGCTGCTGAGCATGCACCGGAACCGGGGCTGCCAGGAGCGTGCCGGCGCATAGAAACTCATTCCCGACTGTCGAAAACGATATAATAGCATGAACACCTTTCTCCGTCATTTGCGCCGCTTGCTGCCCTTGCTGGCAGCGGCTAGCGTGGGTTTTGCCAGTGCCCCCCCACCACCCCGGCCCACCACACCTTCGGGCTGGGCACCGAGCATTTCCTGCTGGACGGCAAGCCGTTTCAGATGATTTCGGGCGAGCTGCACTACCCGCGCATTCCGCGCGAGGCCTGGCGCGCGCGCCTGAAAATGGCCAAGGCCATGGGCCTTAACACCATCGGCACCTACGTGTTCTGGAACGCGCACGAGCCCCAGCCGGGCCGGTACGACTTCACTGGAAATAACGACGTGGCCGCCTTCGTGAAAATGGCCCAGCAGGAGGACTTGTGGGTGATTTTGCGCCCCAGCCCCTACGTGTGCGCCGAGTGGGAATTCGGGGGCTACCCGTACTGGCTCCAGAACGTGCCCGGCCTGAAAGTGCGCAGCCAGGAGCCGCAGTACGTGGCCGCTTACACGCGTTACCTCCAAGCCGTGGGCAAGCAATTGGCCCCGCTGCAGGTGAACCACGGCGGCCCCATCCTGATGGTGCAGGTGGAAAACGAGTACGGCTCCTACGGCAGCGACAAGCAGTACCTGGCCCTCAACAAGAAGTTGTTTGAACAAGCTGGCTTCGACGGCCTGCTCTACACCTGCGACCCCGTGCGCGACGTGGCCGCCGGCCACCTCGACGGGCTGCTGCCCGCCGTGAACGGCACCGACAAGCCGAGCCAAATCCGGCAGCTGGTGCGCGCCAACCACCACGGCCAAGGGCCCTACTACGTGGCCGAGTGGTACCCGGCGTGGTTCGACTGGTGGGGCGCACCGCATCACACCGTGCCCGCCAGCAAGTACACGCCCGGCCTCGATTCGGTGCTAAAGGCGGGCATGTCCATCAACATGTACATGTTCCACGGCGGCAGCACCCGCGGCTTCCTGAACGGCGCCAACTACAAGGGGGACTCCTCGCATTACGAACCCCAAATCAGCAGCTACGACTACGACGCCCCGCTGGACGAAGCCGGCAATGCCACGCCCAAGTTCATGGCCTTCCGCCAGGTCATTGCCAAGTACCGGCCCGCCGGGCAGCCGCTGCCGCCCGTGCCTGCCGCCCGTCCCAGCGCCGCCCTGCCTGTGCTCCAACTTACCCGCGCCACCAGCTTGGTTGACCAATTGCCTAAGCCCGTGGCTAATGCCACGCCCCTGACTTTTGAAGCCCTTAAGCAAGCCTATGGCTTCGTGCTGTACCGCAGCACCGTGACTGGCGGCAGCACGCAGACCCTCAAAGTTGCTGACCTGCGCGACTATGCGATCGTGCTGGTGAACGGCCAGCGCGTGGGCACGCTGGACCGCCGCCTAAAGCAGGACAGCCTGCGCGTGGCTTTGCCCGCCGGCAAAGTGCAGCTTGACATTCTGGTGGAGAACCTGGGTCGCGTCAACTTCGGTGTATACCTGCTGCAGAACACCAAGGGCATCACCAAAAGCGTGCACCTGGGCGGCCGTGAGGTGAAGGAGTGGCGCATGTACGGCCTGCCCTTCGACCTAGCCCCAGCCGTGGCCAAGGCCGCCGCGCAAGCCCGGGCTGCTACCAGCGGGCCTGTGCTGCGCTCGAACACCTTTACTGTAGCTCAACCCGTGGATACTTACCTTGACCTGCGCCAGTGGGGCAAAGGCTGCGTGTGGCTGAACGGCCACAACCTGGGCCGCTACTGGGCCATCGGCCCGCAGCAGACCATCTACGTGCCGGCCGAGTGGCTGAAAAAAGGTGCTAATACCATCACCGTGCTGGAGTTGCTCAAGCCCCGTCAAGCTGCGCTTCCGTTCCTCAACCACGCCATCCTCAGCGAGCTGCAGCCGGCTGCGGCCAGCATTCAGCCATGAAAAAGACCCTCATTGTAGCCGCCCTGCTGGCGGTGGCCGGCCTAGCGCAGGCCCAGCAGCGCACCGCGTTCGAGCCCGGCCAGGTCTGGCCCGACAACCATGGCACCCACCTCAACGCCCACGGTGCGGGCGTGCTCTACGACCGGGGCCACTACTACCTGTTTGGCGAGCACAAGATTGCGGGCGGCCGGGGCAACAGCGCCCAGGTGGGCGTGCACTGCTACTCCTCGAAGGACCTGTACAACTGGACCGATGAAGGCATTGCCCTGGCGGTGGCGCCGGCGGAATCCGGTTCCGAAATTGAGCAGGGCAGCATCATCGAGCGGCCCAAGGTCGTGTTTAATAAAAAGACCGGTAAGTACGTGATGTGGTTCCATCTGGAACTCAAGGGCAAGGGCTACTCTGCCGCCCGCACCGCCGTGGCCGTGAGCAACAAAGCCACCGGCCCGTATGTCTACGTGAAGTCGTACCGCCCCGGAGCGGGGCGTTGGCCGTTGGGCTGCGCCCCAGAGTGGAAGCAGCCCGTGCCGGGCGAGAAAGACCTGAAATGGTGGACACCCGAGTGGCGCAAGGCCGTGGCAGAGGGCCTATTCATCCGCCGCGATTTTGAGCCCGGCCAGATGGCCCGCGACATGACTGTGTTCGTGGATGACGACGACAAGGCCTACAACATCCATTCCTCCGAGGACAACCTGACGCTGCACGTGGCCGAGCTGACGCCCGACTACCAGGGCTTCACGGGCCGCTGGAACACCATTGCGCCGGCCGGGCACAACGAGGCCCCGGCCATCTGCAAGCGCAACGGCAAGTACTACCTCATCACCTCGGGCTGCACCGGCTGGGACCCCAACGCGGCCCGCTCGTTCGTGGCCTCGACTATCTGGGGCCCGTGGCAGCAACTGGATAATCCCGCCACCGGGCCGCAGGCCAACGTCACCTACAACTCGCAGAGCACCTACCTGCTGCCCGTGGCCGGGAAGAAGGACGCCTTCATTTTCATGGCCGACCGCTGGACGCCCAAAAACCCCATCGACGGGGGCTACGTCTGGCTGCCGCTCCGTTTTGAGGGCGACCAGCCCCGCCTGCAATGGGCCGACCGCTGGAACCTGAGCGTGTTCGACGCCACCAATGCGCAAGGCGCTGCCAACCCTTAGCATGGATGCCCGTGTGGCAGCGGCCTGTTAAGTGAATTACCACGATTAATGGTTTAATTATCAAAATACTAATCAGATGGGTAAGTTTTCACAATCGATTGCCTGAGGACAAGGCCTAATTACCCCCCCTTTTTTGCTCAAAAGCACCCCGGGAGCCGCTTAAGCAGGCCGGTACTTTTACCTCAGCCAACGCCACCCGGCATTCCCAGTAATTCCCACTTCAAGCAGTCAAAGTCAGCTGCCTTTTTTCTAAATCATATGCAGGCAAAACATTTACTCCTTTGCGGGGTGCTGCCATTAGCAGTAGCCCAAGCCCCTGCTAGCTGGGCCGCCAACCCGACGGCTCCCTATGGGCTGGCCGCCCCGGCCGCCGATGGCACCATCACGGGCACCGTGCTCGATGAAAAAGGCGCGGGCCTGCCCGGTGTGACGGTGGTGCTGAAAGGCACGACCACCGGCACCAGCACCGACGCCAACGGTGGCTTCACGCTTCAGATTACGGCTGGCGCCTCCGCGCCCACGTTGGTCATTTCCTACGTGGGCTACGTGAAACAGGAAATTGCAGTGGGCAGCCAGTCGACGTTTACCGTGAGGCTGGCCCCCGACACGCAGGCCCTCAACGAGGTAGTGGTGGTGGGCTACGGTACCCAGAAACGCTCAGACGTGACTGGCTCGGTGGTATCGGTGCGGCAGGACCGGCTGGAGAAAATTCCGGTGTCGAACGTGGCGCAGGCGCTGGCCGGCGCGGTGGCGGGTGTCGACGTGTTAACGGGCTCGGCGGTGCCAGGGGCGCAGCCCCGAATCCAGATCCGGGGGGCCCGCTCCATTTCGGCCAGCACCGACCCCTACCTTGTGGTGGACGGGCTGCCGTTTCCGGGTACGCTCAATGACATCAACACCAACGACATCGCCTCAATCGAGGTGCTGAAGGACGCCTCCTCGACGGCCATCTATGGCACGCGCGGCTCCAACGGGGTTATCCTCATCACCACCAAGCGGGGCAAAACCGGCACGCCCGAGGTTCGCTACAACGGCTACGGCGGCCCCGAGTACCTGGTGAACAAGCTGCACCCGCTCGATGGGCCGGCCTACGCGCAGAAGTACCTCGACTTCGCGGCCCAGCGTGGCTTCACGCCCACCCAGCCGCTGCCCAACTCCAGCGAGGTGGTGAACCTACAAGCCGGCAAAACGGTGGACTGGATGAAGGAAATCGGGCAGCAGGGGTCGATTCAGGACCACAACGTGTCCATGTCGGGTGGTAACGACAACGTGAAGTACTTCGTGTCGGGGGAGTTTTTCAACCAGCGCGGAGTGCTCAAGGGCTTCCAGTTCCGGCGCTACAGCCTGCGCAGCAACATCGACGCCAATATCAAGCCCTGGCTGCGCATCGGTACTTCGTCGTTTTTCTCGACCAGCAACGACGGCGGCGGCCGGGCCGACCTCACGCTGGCCCAGATAGCTAGCCCTTACGGCAACTTGACTAATCCCGACGGCACGTACGCCATCTACCCCCAGCTGCCCGAGCTGCTGCTGAAAAACCCCATGCTGGGCCTTACCACCAAGCGCGAAAACCGCGTGAACCAGCTCGTGGGTACGGGCTACGCCGAAGTGGACTTGCCGGTTGAAGGGCTGCGCTACCGCCTCAACGGCACGTACGCGTACCGGCCCTATCGCTCGGCCTACTACGAGGGCCGGGCCTTCGGCAACCTCAACGGCTACGCGCAGCTCACGAATGACGAGCGCATGAACTACACCCTGGAGAACATTCTGAGCTACAACCGAAACTTCGGCAAGCACCACGTGGATGTGACGGCCCTCTACAGTGCCCAGCAGAATACGTACTACACGACCACCGAAAACGCCAGCGGCTTCATCAACGACAACATTGGCTACAACGGCCTCGGGGGCGGCTCGCTGACGCCGACCATCGGCTCGTACAGCGAGCGCCGGGGGCTGCTCTCGCAGATGCTGCGCTTCAACTACAACTACGACAGCCGCTACCTGTTCACGGCTACGGCCCGCCGCGACGGCTCCTCCGTGTTCGGGGCCAACGCCGACAAGTACGGTGTCTTTCCCTCGGTGGCACTGGGCTGGAACGTAGCCAACGAGGCGTTTTTGAAAGACAACAGCATCCTGAACGTGCTGAAGCTGCGCTTCTCGTACGGCACCACCGGCAACGAGGCCATCAACCCTTACCAGACCATTACGGGCCTGGCCCAGCTGCAGTACGCCTACGCCGGCGTGACGGCGGTGGGCCTGCGGGCCAACTCTATCGGCAACAGCAGCCTCACCTGGGAGCACACCACCAGCGCCAACTACGCAGTCGACTTCGGCGTGCTTAAGAACCGCATCACGGGCACGGTGGAGTACTACGATGCCAAAACCAGCAACCTGCTGCTGGCGCGCCAGATTCCGATTATCACCGGCTATAACTCAATTCTGGATAACGTCGGTTCGGTGCGCAACCAAGGCATCGAAGCCACGCTGACGACGGCAAACGTGCAGACCCCGAACTTCACCTGGGAAACCAGCCTCAACTTCTCGGCCGTGCGCAACCGCGTGACGCAGATTTTTGGCACCGGCGCCGACGATATCGGCAGCAACCTGTTCATCGGCAAGCCGCTTTACGGCATCTACACCTACGTGAAAACCGGCGTGTGGCAGCAGGGCGAAGACGTGTCGAAAACCGACCCCGGCGCCAAGCCCGGCGACCTGAAATTTGCCGACATCAACGGCGACGGCAAAATCGACAGCAACGACCGGCAATACCAGGGCACGGCCCTGCCCGACTGGCAGGGTGGCATCACCAACACCCTTACTTACAAGGGGCTGAGTTTGCGGGTGTTTCTGCAGACGGTGCAGGGGGTGCTGCGCAACAACGGCAACCTGAACTTCGTGGACCTGGGCGGGCGCGTGAACCTGCCGCAGGAAATTGGCTACTGGACGCCCCAGAACTTGAGCCAGGACCGCCCCGGCCTCAACTTCACCAACCCGCGCGGCTACGGCTACCCCAGCGACGCCAGCTTCACGCGCCTCAAGGACGTGACGCTGAGCTACAGCGTCCCGGCCACGCTGACCGAGAAATGGCACCTGGGCAACCTGTCGGTGTACGTGAGCGGGCGCAACCTCTACACCTGGACCAAGTGGGTGGGCTGGGACCCCGAGCAGGGCTACACCGTGGGCAACGGCACCGGCAACGGCGGCACCAACTTCCCCAACGTGCGCAGCATCGTGGGCGGCCTCAGCGTGAGCCTGCGCTAATTTCTTCTTCCCACTCGCTTTACATCACTGATTATGAAACGCCTCGCTTTAATTTTTGTGGGTCTGCTGGGCACGGCTCAGCTGCTGAGCTCCTGCAAAAAGGATTTTCTGGACGAAAACCCGCCCTCGCTCTACACCCCCCAGACCGTGCTGGTCGATTCGCTGGGCTTTGAGGCCGCAATGGCCGGCCTGCAGTCGGTGGCGCGCGACCTCTATACCACCGACAGCCCGGGCCAGGGCATGCTGGGCATCATGCAGGAAGGCACCGACGTAGCCATTCCCGGCCAAGTGCAGGGCATTGAGGTGCCCTACTACAACTACACCCTGCTCAACTCGCAGGATGGGGGCGCCGCCTACTTCTGGAGCCAGGCCTACCGCATCATTAACAACGCCAACCAGATAATTGCCGGGGCCGCCGCTGCGCCCGGCACCCTGCGCCAGGGCTACAAAAACCGCATCTCGGCCGAAGCCCGCTTCTACCGGGCCTACGCCTACGACCTGCTGGCCACGCTCTACGGCGACGTGCCGCTGGTGGACCAGCCCGTGACCACGCCGCGCACCGACTTCACGCGCACGCCGGTGGCGGCCGTAAACGACTTCATCGTAACGGACCTCACGACGGCTATCCCCAACCTGTTCAATGCCAGCAAGGCAGCCTCGGGGCGCATTGCACAGGGCGCGGCCCAGCAGCTGCTAGGACAAGTGTACCTGCGCATGAACAAGCCCGATCAAGCCCAGACGGTGCTGCAAACGCTCATTAGCAGCAACCAGTACAAGCTGATTTCGGCCCGCTACGGGGTGCGCACCACCTCACCCGGCGACTACTTCTCGGATATGTTTGTGGTGGGCAACCAGCGCCGCAACCAGGGCAATACTGAGCTAATCTGGGGCCTAGAGCAGCAACTCAACGTGCCCGGTGCCCAGACCAACGCCCAGCAGCGCCGCATGTGGGTACCGGGCTACTACAACGTGAAAGGCATGATAATCGCCGACTCGCTGGGCGGGCGCGGCATTGGCCGGATGCGCCTCAGCAACTGGGTAGACTACCGCCTGTACCCGGCCAACGAGAACGCCGACATGCGCAACTCCAAGTACAACCTCAAGCGTCGCTTCTACTACAACGACCCCGCCCAAACCGCCCTTTTCGGCAAGCGCGTCACCGGCCTCAAGGGCACCGACACTATCTACTTCATCACCCCCTACACCACCAAGTGGAACCAGTATAACCCGGCCGATGCCTTCGGCTTTGGCACCATCAAGGACGTGCCCATGATGCGCCTGGGGGAAACCTACCTGCTGCTGGCCGAGGCCCAGGTGAAGCAAAACAACACGACCGGGGCCGCGGCCAGCATTAACGTGCTGCGCACCCGCGCCCAGGCCGCCCAGGTAACGGCCAGCCAGATGACATTGGACTTTATTCTGGACGAGCGCGCCCGCGAATTGATAGGGGAGGAGCAGCGCCGCCTCACGCTCATGCGCACCGGCACGCTCGTAGACCGCGCCACCCGCCTCAACGGCGCCTCCATCACGGGCCTGACCAGCAAGCACCTGCTGCTGCCCGTGCCGCAGTCGGAAATCGACCGCAACGTGAATGCCACGCTTGCGCAAAACCCCGGCTACTAATAGTTTAATCGGTGGTTGGCCGCCTGTGTCGGAGTCTGTTAGTAGAAAACAGGCTCCGGCCCTGGGCGCGAAGCAACCCATGGTGACGGTGAAAGCCAGGTCTCTTACCCTCCGCTGGCAGGGGTTGCCCGGCCAGGCGACCGACTGCGCTTACGCTTACCTATTCTCGAGTTGATAGACCGCTTTCCTTTCCCTACCCAAAGGCCTGCTGCTGCTCCGGTGACCCCGCGCTCCACTACTCGCTCCTGGCTGCTGAGCCTCGCGCTGCTAGCGGGAGGACCAGCACTGGCCCAACCACAACCAAGTGCCACCGCTCCCTTCTTCGACACCCACGTAACACCGGCGGTTACCAAGCTGCCGCTGTTCGAGGTCAAAAGCCCCGATAAGCAGCTGAGCCCTTATACCGGCCTTGCGCGCCGACACTGGCAGGATGCGGCCCGCTACCTGCTCGCGGGCGCGTTCAGCTACGTGCACACGCTGGACGACCCGATGCAATTTCCGAAGCAGCCCGGCAAGAGCTACCCGCGCAACGCCGGCCAGGTGCCCACCGAAAAGCTCGAAGGCCTGTGCCGCACGCTGTTTATGGCCGCGCCGCTGCTCAAAGAAGACCCCGGCCTGACTTTGAACGGCGTGAAGGTGGGAGACTACTACCGCCACCAGCTGGCCCAGCTGGTGAACCCGGCCAGCCTAGCGTATATCCAACCCAGAGCCAAGGACGGTGGCCCGAGCCAGAATCTGGTGGAGTTTGGGGGGCTGTCGGTGGCGCTGTTTGCGGCGCCCGAAATCCTGTGGGACCCGCTACCCAAGGCCACCAAAGACGCGCTGGCCGCCACCATGCTCAGCTACGGCGACGGGCCCACCGTGCCCCAGAACTGGCGCTACTTCAACCTATTCATCCTGAGCTTCTACCAAAGCCGGGGCTACGCCGTCAACGAAAAGCTGATGGCCGAATACCTGCAAAAGCAACTGACCCACTACCGCGGCGAAGGCTGGTACCACGATGCGCCTACCTTCGACTACTACAGCATGTGGGCCTTCCAGATGTACGGCCGGCTGTGGTCCGAATACTACGGGCGGGCGCATTACCCGGAGGTAGCAGCCCAACTGACGGCCAATTTTGCCCCGCTCAAGGATACGTACCCCTACATGTTCGGCCGCGATGGCAGCATGATAATGTGGGGCCGTAGCATCACCTACCGCTTTGCGGCGGTGGTGCCCTTCCCGCTGATGGGCCTGCAGCCCCAGGCTGGCACCAACTTCGGCTGGATGCGGCGCATCGCCTCGGGCACGCTGATGCAATTCCTGGAAAACCCGGATTTCCTGCAGGACAACATCCCCACCCTGGGGTTCTATGGCCCTTTCGACCCGGCCGTGCAGGCGTATAGCTGTCGGGGCAGCGTGTTCTGGATGAGCAAGGCCTTCCTGGGCCTGCTGGTGCCGGCCGACAGCCCCTTCTGGACAGCCACCGAAAACGATGGGCCCTGGAGCAAGGACATTGCCACAGGCACGGTGTTCAACAAGTTTGAGCCGGGCCCCAATATCCTCGTCACCGATTACCCCAACTGCGGCGCGGCCGAAATTCGGGTTACATCGGTTCAGGACAAAAGCGACCCTTACCGCGGCAACGAAAGCTATAACCGCCTGAGCTACAACAGCGCCTTTCCCTGGCAGGCCGACGGGCCCAACGGTGAAGTAGCCATGGACTACGTGTTCAAAAACAAGGACAATAAGTGGGAGCCGTTGCGCCTCTACGCCTTCCGCAAGTTCGAGGCTGGGGTGTATTACCGCGACGCAGAGCTGGAATCCAACAAAGACATCAAGCTGCACCTGGCCGATGTGACCCTGCCCAACGGCATCCTGCGCGTCGACCAAAGCTACAGCTCGGAAGCCGCCGCCCTGCGCCTGGGCCACTACGCTCTGCCTAACCTCACAGGTACCATCCGGCGCACCACCCGCAAGGTAAAGGGCCACGAGGTGCAGCTCATCGACAACGGCACCTACCAACTGGCGATGGTGCCCCTCAGCGGTTGGGACAAGCTGGAAACCCTGACCACCACCGGCCTGCACCCGGTGAAGCCGGAAAGCGCCATCATCAATGCGGTAGGGCGGGTGTCGGCGAACCAGCCCACGCTGTTTGCCGCGCTGCTGCTCTGGAAGAAAGCCGGCCAACCCTGGACAGATGACGAGCTGATGCCCGTGAAAAAAATCAAGCCTTCCAAGGATGGCAGCGTGGCCGTGGCGTTCAGCGACGGCAGCAGCAAGACCATAAAATTCAACTAAACCGCAGTAACCAACTTTAACGAACGTACGGCGCTGACCAGAGCGAAATAGGATGCCAGCTGTGTGGTGAGACTTCAGTTGAGCTGAAAGTGAAAACTCGGCCCCTTTGCTAAAGGAGCTGTTGGCCGGTGAGAGGTGGGACCTTTTGCCGGCTGCTGGTCGGGCCGTGCGTTCGTAAATTTTTATTGCTCAGGTATGCCTTTACCTGAGTTTTTTGCTTGGACTACCTGGAGCCCTTGGCCCGGGTGACCAGGTCGCTTAAGCCAATTTATCAACCAAATGAGACATAGTTTCCTGTTGCTCGTGCTCGCCTTGCTGGGGCTGGTTCAGCCGGCTGCAGCCCGTAAACCTGGTCCACCCGCCAAAGAGAAAAACAGCGCCTACTTGTTTGTGTACTTCACGGGCAACACCAAGCCGGAGGAGGCCATTCGCTTCGCTCTCAGTCCCGACGGCTACCGCTACGTGGCCCTCAACGGCAACCGGCCGGTGGTGAGCTCGGCCGCCATCAGCGAAACCGGTGGGGTGCGCGACCCGCACATTTTGCGCGGGGCCGATGGCAAGACATTTTACATGGTGGCTACCGACATGGTCTCGGCCAACGGTTGGAGCTCGAACCGGGCCATGGTGCTGCTGCGCTCCACGGACTTGATTAACTGGAAGTCCAGCGTGGTCAACATCCAGAAGAAATACCCCGGCCAGGAAACGCTGCAGCGGGTGTGGGCCCCGCAAACCATCTACGACGCCAAAGCCGGCAAGTACTTGGTTTACTTCTCGCTGAAGTACGGCAACGACCCCGATAAAATTTACTACGCCTATGCCAACAAGGACTTTACGGACCTGGAAGGCGAGCTCAAGCAACTGTTTGTCAGCCCCACCAACGGCTCGTTCATCGACGGCGACATCGTAGCGAAAGACGGTAAGTTTTACTTGTTCTTCAAGACCGAAGGCCAGGGCAACGGAATCAAAATCGCCGTGTCGGATAAGCTCACCAGCGGCTATGTACTCCAAGACCAGTACGTGCAGCAAACCACCGACCCGGTGGAAGGCGCCGGCACCTTCAAACTCAACAACTCGGACGACTACATCCTAATGTACGACGTGTACACCAAGGGCAAGTACCAGTTTACCCGCACCCGCGACCTGCAGCACTTTGCGGTAGTCGACAACGCGGTGAGCATGAACTTTCACCCCCGGCACGGCACCGTGCTGCCCATCACGGCCACCGAGGCGGCCCGGCTGGCGGTCCGCTGGCTGGCCCCGTCCGACGTGCTGCAATCGGCCCTAAACCCCGCCATTCGTCGCAATAACACCGTAGTCGACACGGCGGGCGGCAAGGTGGCGTTTCTGGTGCAGCCAGGCACTAACCTCCAGGCATTCGATCCGGCCTTTGCCACTTTTGCGGGCGTGAGCCTCACGCCGGCGGGCCGGCGCGATTTCACGAAGGGGCCGGTGCGCTACGCGGTGCGCGTGGGTGGCCGCGAGCAAACCTTCGCCGTGAGCGCCACCGAAACGCACAACCCGGCCCTGAGCGGCTACTACGCCGACCCTGACATTCTGTACTCGCAAAAAAACGGCAAGTTTTACCTCTACCCCACCAGCGACGGCTTCACGGGCTGGTCGGGCACCTACTTTAAGGCGTTTTCGTCGCCGGACTTGGTGAGCTGGAAAGACGAGGGCACCATCCTGGATTTGGAGAAGGACGTGAGTTGGGCTAAAAAAAGCGCTTGGGCCCCCTGCATCATCGAGCAGAAAACGGCCACCGGCTACAAGTACGCCTACTATTTCTGCGCGGGCGCCAAGATTGGGGTGGCCCTGGCCGACAGCCCCACCGGCCCGTTCGTAGACTCGCGCAAGCCCCTGCTGGATAAGCTGCCCGAGGGCGTGAAGGGCGGCCAGCAGATTGACCCGGACGTGTTTCGCGACCCCAAGTCCGGCAAGCTCTACCTGTACTGGGGCAATGGCTACATGGCCGCCGCCGAGCTAAACGACGACCTGATTTCGTTGAAGCCCGAAACGCAGCGGGTGCTCACGCCGGATGCCACTTTCCGCGAGGGCACCCACGTGCTGTACCGCAACGGCACCTACTACTTCATGTGGAGCGAAAACGACACCCGTGACCCCGACTACCGGGTGCGCTACGGCACCGCCACGTCGCCGCTGGGGCCGCTAACGGTGCCGGCCAATAACCTAGTCGTTAGCAAGGACGCGGCTGCGGGCATCTACGGCACGGGCCACAACTCTACCATTCAGGTGCCGGGCCGCGACGAGTGGTACCTGGTGTACCACCGGTTCACTTATCCGCAGGGCATCGGGATGGGCCAGGCCGCCGGCTACCACCGCGAGGTGTGCATTGACAAGCTGGAGTTCAACCCCGACGGGAGCATCAAGCCAGTGGTTCCCACGCACGCTGGAATTCGGCCAGTGCGAGGGAAATAATCTTCCCGTGCGGGGCCGTAGGGGCTGACTCAGCAGCGCGTAAACCGGGATGCCCCGCAGTTGTAGATGGTTGGGCTAACGGCTCAAGCGCCACGGTGGCGGCACTGCCGAAAAAGTACCCCCATTCAATGAAAATGCCCCCGCCTCGCCCGGGGCGTGGGGCTAGTATTGCAGCAGATTTTCAGGCCGTGCATCTATCTGGCTCGGCACCGGCTGCCTCGCGCTATTTCACGACCTATACCCACCCGTTTATGGCTATTTTTCGATTTCTGACCTTAAGCTTTTTCCTCGCAGCCGGGGCTGTCTCGGCCCAGCAAACCCCCAATGAATGGGAGAAGCCCGAAGTGGTAGACCAGAACAAGGAGAAGGCGCACGCCAGCTTCATGGTATATGAGCGGCCCGCTGATGTGGCCGCCAACGACTACACCCGCTCGCCCTACTACCAGGCGCTCAATGGCACCTGGAAATTCAACTACGTGGCCCGGCCCGACCAGCGGCCCCTGGATTTCCAGCAGCCCGGCTTCAACGACGCGACCTGGAAATCCATTGCCGTGCCCTCCAGCTGGGAGTTGCAGGGTTTTGGCACGCCCATCTACACCAACATTACGTATCCGTTTCCGCGCACCCCCCCGTTCATCGACGGACGCGACAACCCAGTGGGCAGCTACCGGCGCAGCTTCACGGTGCCGGCTGGCTGGGCCGGGCGCGAGGTGCTGCTCAATTTTGGCTCCATTTCGGGCTACGCGGTAGTGTTTGTGAACGGCCAGCGCGTGGGCATGAGCAAGGTGGCCAAGTCGCCGGCCGAGTTCGACATCACGAAGTACCTGAAGCCGGGCGAAAACCTGCTGGCGGTGCAGGTGATGCGCTGGCACGATGGCAGCTACCTCGAAGACCAAGACTTCTGGCGGCTTTCGGGCCTCGACCGCGACGTGTACCTCTACAGCTTGCCCCAGCAAACCATCTGGGACTTCTTTGCCCACGCCGACCTGGACGAAACTTATAAAAACGGCCAGTTCAGCGCCGATGTGGCGCTGCGCAACTTCGCCGCGGCGGCCGGCACCCCGGCCCACCTGGCAGTGGAAATTTTGGACGCGAACGGCAAAACGGTGTTGCGCCAGCAGCAGCCCGTGCCGGCGCTGGCCGCTAGCGGCACGCAGACCGTGAAGCTGAGCGGCACCATCAAAAACGTGCGCCCATGGAGCGCCGAAATCCCCACGCTCTACCAGTGCCGCCTCACGCTGGAAGATGCCCAGGGCCGCGCCCTGGCCGTAACCGGCTGCAAGCTGGGCTTCCGCAAAGTCGAAATCAAAAACGCCCAGTTGCTGGTGAACGGCGTGCCGGTGGAAGTGCACGGCGTGAACCGCCACGAGCTGGAGCCCACCACTGGCCGCGTGGTGACCGCCGCCGGCATGCGCCGCGACCTGCAGCTGATGAAGCAGTTCAATATCAACGCGGTGCGCACCAGCCACTACCCCAACGACGAGCGCTGGTACCGCCTCTGCGACGAGCTGGGCTTCTACCTCGTGGACGAGGCCAACATTGAAAGCCACGGCATGGGCGCTGAGTTTCAGAGCTGGTTCGACAAGAGTAAGCACCCGGCCTACCTGCCCGCGTGGGCGCCCGCCCACCTCGACCGCATCGAGCGGCTGGTGGAGCGCGACAAAAACCACCCGTCGGTCATTATCTGGAGCATGGGCAACGAGTGCGGCAACGGCCCCGTGTTTCACGACGCCTACACTTGGATGAAGCGGCGCGACCCCAGCCGACCGGTGCAGTTTGAGCAAGCCGGCGAAGACATCGATACCGACATCGTATGCCCCATGTACCCCGGCATGGGCTCCATGCAGCGCTACGCTGCGGCCACCGACAAAAAGCGGCCCTTCATCATGTGCGAGTATTCGCACGCCATGGGCAATAGCAACGGCAACTTTCAGGAGTACTGGGACTTGATTCGGAGCAAGCCGCACCTGCAGGGCGGCTTCATCTGGGATTGGGTTGACCAGGGCCTGCAGGCCGACGACCACGGCCTGCCGTACTTTGCTTACGGCGGCGACCTGGGCGGCTACAACCGCCAAAACGATGAGAACTTCTGCGCCAACGGCCTCGTCGCGGCCGACCGCACCCCGCACCCCGGCCTGTACGAGGTGAAAAAGGTGTACCAGGACATTCGCTTCAGCGCAGCGCAGCCCGCCGCGGGGCGCCTCACGGTGCACAACGGCTTTTCCTTTCGCAATCTGGACAACTATGTCTTCCGCTGGGAGCTGTTGAAGAACGGCGCGGTGACGAAAACCGGCACCTTTGGCGTGAAGCTGGCGCCACGCCAGGAGCAGGAGGTGAAGCTGCCGCTGCCCGCGCTGGCGGCAGCGCCGGGCACGGAGTATGTACTTAACGTATTTGCCCGATCCAAAAGCGCCGCCCCGCTGGTGCCGGCCGGTCACGAAGTGGCCCGCGAGCAGTTTCGCCTCACGCCTGAGACCAGGTATTTCACGCGCCCAACCGTGGCGGCCAGCACCAGGCTGCAAATCAAGCGCGACGGCGACAAGCTGACCTTTGCGGCCGGCGAGGTGAGCGGCGAGTTCAACACCGCGCAGGGACGGCTGAGCAACTACCGGTTGGGCCAAAATCAGATTATCAACCAGTACCCCGAGCCGTATTTCTGGCGCGCGCCCACCGATAATGACTTCGGGAGCGGCATGCCCCTGAAGCTGAGCGTGTGGCGCACGGCCCACACGGCGCGCAAGGTGCAGCGCGTAACAGTAGGGGAGCAGTCGGCTGCCGGCCTGTCCATCAAGGTGGAATACCTGCTTACCGACATCGCCGTGCCCTATACCGTGGCCTACCTCATCGGGCCCGATGGGGCGGTGCAGGTGACGGCCTCCATGGACATGACGGGGCGCGAGCTGCCCGAACTGCTGCGCTTCGGCATGCGAATGGAGCTGGGTGGCCGCTACAATAACCTGGCTTACTACGGCCGCGGCCCCTGGGAAAACTACAACGACCGCAACACGGCCAGCTTCCTGGGCCTGTACCGCGACTCGGTGCGCAACCAGTTTGTCAACAACTACATTCGGCCCCAGGAGGGGGGCAACCACACCGAAACGCGCTGGCTCACGCTCACCAATGCTGCTGGCCTGGGCCTGCGGGTAGAAGGCACCCAGCCGCTCAGCTTCAGCGCCCTCGATGTGCGCACCGAAGAGCTGGACCCCGGCCTGAGCAAAAAGCAGCAGCACCTCAGCGACGTGAAGCGCCACGACCAGGTGTACCTGAGCGTGGACCTGAAGCAGCGCGGCGTGGGCGGCGACAACAGCTGGGGCGCCCTGCCCCACGACCAGTACCGCCTGCTCGATAAAACATACTCCTACAGCTACACCCTGCGGCTGGTGGATGAGAAAACGCCGCAGCCCTAAGGGCCGCTTAGGCAAATTTTCGGTTCTTTCGCTCGTTTTCGACACTACATTTTGCTACTACCAGCCATGCAGCACCCTTCTTCAGGCTCACGCCGCTACCTACTATTGGGATTACTGGTGCTGGGCAGCCTCTTAGGGCTGCCGCGGGCCAGCCGTGCTCAAACGGCCTTGGGGCTAGGCTGGGCCCGCAACAACGTCAACGGCGCCGTGTTCCGCAAGAATTCTGTGGTGACGCACAAGCGGGAGCAGTTCACCGCCTACTATGATTCGTTGGGCTACGTGGTGCTGGCCAAGCGTCACCTGCCGGCTGGGCCGTGGCAGGTGCAGCGCACGCAATACCAAGGCAATGTGAAGGACGCGCACAACGTCATCAGCCTGATGGTGGACGGCGCCGGCTACGTGCACCTGTCCTTCGACCACCACAACAACCCGCTGCACTACTGCCGCAGTAAAGTGCCCGGCTCCCTGGACATGGGCGAGCTGCAGCCCATGACCGGCCAGCAGGAACAGAAAGTGAGCTACCCGGAGTTTCACCGCTTCCCCAACGGCGACCTGCTGTTTATGTACCGCGACGGTGGCTCCGGCAACGGCAACCTCGTGCTGAACCGCTACCGCCCCAAAACCCGGCAATGGAGGCGCCTGCACGACGTGCTGATTGACGGCGAGGGCCAGCGCAATGCCTACTGGCAGGCCTGCATCGATGCCCGGGGCACCATTCACGTGTCATGGGTGTGGCGCGAGTCGCCGGATGTGGCCTCCAACCACGACATGGCCTATGCCCGCTCCCTGGACGGCGGCAAAACCTGGCAGAAGAGCACCGGCGAGCGTTACCAGGTGCCCATTACCGAGCGCACGGCCGAGTACGCCTGCCGCATCCCCCAGCGTAGCGAGCTGATAAACCAGACCTCCATCACGGCCGATGCCAGCGGCAACCCCTACATCGCCACGTATTGGCGGCCGGCGGGTATGCAGGTTCCGCAGTACCAGCTGGTGTACCTGGAAGCGAAGCAGTGGAAAACAGCGCAAGTAGGCCAGCGCACGACCCCGTTTAGCCTGAGCGGCGCCGGCACCAAGAAGATTCCGATGGCCCGCCCTCAGGTGCTGGTGGGGGAGAAGAAGGGGCACCGTAGGGTGTACGTCCTCTTCCGAGATGCCGAGCGCCAGGACCGGATATCGGTAGCCCAATGCGTCGACCTGACCAAGAACCAGTGGACCACCACCGACCTCACCACCATCTCCGTGGGCAGCTGGGAGCCGAGCTACGACACCGAGCGCTGGAAAAAACAAGGCGTGCTCAGCCTGTTCGTGCAGCGCACTGGTCAGGGCGACGGCGAGACCCTGGAGAAGCTGGCCCCCCAGCCGGTGTACATCCTGGAATGGAACCCCAACACCGTAGCCGCGCCGGTGGGCCGCGCCTCCGCGGCGCCCACGCATGCGGCCGATGGCTGGAAGCTGGTATGGGTCGACGAGTTCAACACCCCCGGACCGCACGACCCCCGAAGATTAAAGTTTGAAAACGGATTTGTGCGCAACCACGAGCTGCAATGGTACCTACCCGATAGTGCCCGCTGAGAAGCGGCCTGCTGGTCATTGAAGCCCGGCACGAGCCGCGCCCCAACCCCGGCTTGTGGCCCGCTTTCTGGACCCTGGATGTGAGCCAGCCCTGACCCTCCAATGGCGAAATCGATATAATGGAGTACTACCAGGGGAAGATCTTCGCTAACGTCGCCTCGGGCACCAGCCAGCATTATAATGCCCGGTGGCACAGCCAGACCAAACCCGTGACCAGCTTTGCCGACCCCGAATGGGCCCACCAATTTCACGTCTGGCGCATGGACTGGGACGCGCAAGCCATCCGCCTTTACGTCGATGACGAACTGCTAAACGAAACGCCCCTCACCGAAACTATTAACGAGGACGGCTCCGGGTTCAACCCCATGACGCAGCCCCATTACGTGCTGCTAAACCTGGCCCTGGGCGGTGACAACGGCGGCCCGCTTAACAACACGGCCTTTCCCAACCGCTTTGAAGCGGACTACGTGCGGGTGTACCAGCGCTAGCCCAGGGCGCGGGGAAGTAACGTGCCGCCCAGGGCCAGCGGGCGACGGCACAGCGGCAAGGGCAAACGCCGCATCATACACAAATACTGGCGAGTAGAGCAGGGTAGTTGGAAATTCGACACGCCCCAGGGCGGCCAGCTGCTGCTCCTCGGGCAAAGGGTTGAATTGGTAGAACGTCACCGGGCCAAGGTACTGTCCGGCGCCGGTACCTTTGGCCGCGCCTTTCCTTTTTCTTCCCATGCCCGATACCGACCCTGCCGCCGCCAGCCCGTTTGACAAAGCCCGCACGGGGCTGTGGGCCAGCCGGGCTCCTTGCCCAGGTCGGAGAGCAGGTGGCGGTACTGCACCTCCAGCGGGTCGCCTTCGAGGGGACGCAGGCTAGCCCAGTCTTTTCCGGCGGGCACGGCCGGGGCGTTGGGGGCGCCGGCCTGCTCGTCGGCCATTTTCAGGAACAGCAGGTAGGTGATTTGCTCGACGTAGTCGCCGTAGCCCACGCCGTCGTCGCGGAGCACGGTGGCGTAGCCCCAGACGCGCTGGACGAGGGATTGGGCGGTGGCATTCAAGGTGGGTTGACGCATGGGAGTAGGTAGCGAAGAGGGTAGTCCCGTATCAGGTACAAATAAGGCCTCTCATGATACCGTGGGAGGTTTTTTTGATTTTTTTAGGTACGGTATAGGGTGCAAAGAGAATTTTTTGAACGATGAAAGCTTTGCCCCGCGGTTCCCTGCAAGAAGCTCTTTATGGAATCTATCCACCGGCTCAAGTAAATCTCAAATAATTCCTCGCCGCCCGCGCCTACTGCAGGCCGAGGTAGACGCGAAACGTGGCCCCTTCGCCCACGCGGCTGTCCGCTTCGATGCGGCCGCCGGTGGCCTGCACCAAGCGGTTGACGAGGTAGAGGCCCACGCCGGTGCCCTCGGGGTGGGTGTGAAAGCGCCGGAAGAGCTGAAACAGGTCGGGGCCGTGGGCCGCGGCGTCGAAGCCCAGGCCGTTGTCTTTCACCCACAGCACCGGCTGACCGGCGTCGAGCCAGAGCGAGACGTGGACCCGGCCTGGCCGGGCCGGGTCGGCGTACTTAAACGCGTTGCTGAGCAGGTTGAGCACGATGGTGCGCAGGCCGGCGCGCGGGTACGAGACCACGGGCCGCGCCGCGAAGTCGACCGTGACGCGGGCGCGCGCGGCCCGAACCTGGGGTTCGAGCACCTGCAGCACGTCGGCGACCAGTTCCTCCAGATTCAGGGCCTCGGGCGGGTCCAGCGCGGCTTGTTGCATCTGCCCCAGCGCCGACAGGTCGTCGCGGGTGGCGGTGAGCTGGCGCATGGTTTGCTCGATCAGGGGCACCAGCACGCCTTCTTCGGCCGGGTCGGTGAAGGTGACGCCGCGGCGCAGCTCGCCGATGAGGCCGGCCAGGTTGAGCACGGGCAGCTTGAGGTCGTGGCTGGCGGCGTACACAAAGCTGTCGAGGTCGGCGTTGGTGCGCGTCAGCTGGGTGTTGCTCTCGCACAGGGCCGCGTTGACCAGCTCCGTGTCGACGTGGGCGACCCGCAGGGTGGCGTAGGCGGCGGCCAGCTCCTGGCCGAGTTTTTCGAGCACCTGCCGGGCCCGCACCTGCTCGCTCACGTCGGTGGCCACCACCGTGATGCCCGTGATGCGGCCGTCGGCGTCGGGCAGGGGCTGGTAGACGAAGTTCCAGTACACGGTGTCGCGCTGCCCGGCCCGGTCGAGCGTGGAGGGCAGTTCCGTGGCCACGTACGGGACGCCCGTGGCCAGCACGCCAGCGAGCAACTCCTCGAAGCCCTGGCCGGCCGCCTCCGGCAGGGCCTCAAAGAGCGGCTGGCCGAGCATCTGCTCGGCCGTGCGGCCCCAAATGGCGCACACGGCGGGGTTGGCCAGCTCGATGACGTGGCGCGGGCCCCGGAAGATGGCCACGGCCACCTGCTCGCGCACCCGCACCTGCTCGCTCACGTCGAAGGCGCACACGGCCACGCCCACCACGGCGCCATTTTCCCGGAAGGCCTGGTAGGTGAAATCGAAGAACCGCGTGCGCGGGCCGTTGGGGCCTTCGTCCACCAGGGGCATTTCCTGGCCGTGGTAGGGCAGGCCGGTGGCGTAGACCCGGTGCAGCAGGGCAAGGAAGCCCTGCGCTTCGGCTTCGGGCAGGGCCTCGGCTAGCGGCCGGCCGCGCAGCACCCGGCCCGGGTAGAGGGCCTGGTAGCTATCGTTGACGTACTCCAGCCGCAGCTCGGGGCCGCGCAACAGGCTCACGGCGGCGGGCGTCTGGTCGAAGACGGCCGCGATGGTCGCGCGCTGCTGCTCGGCCGCGCGCAGGGCGGCCTGCAGCTGGCCGGTGCGCTCCCGCACCCGGGTTTCCAGCTGCCGGTTGAGCTGGCGCAGGGCCTGCTGGCTCAGGTGCAGCTCGGCGGCGTGGGCGCGGATGTCGGCGTTGGCGGCTTTCAACGCCGCGTTGGCCCGGGCCAGGTGCTGGTTGCTGTCCGTGAGCTGGCCGATGGTGGCGTCCAACTCCGCGTTGGTGACGGCCAGTTCCTCGTTGGTCACGGACAACTCCTCGTTGCTGGTGGCCAGCGCCGCGTTGGCCACGGCCAGCTGCTGGGCAGTCGCGGCGGGCCGGTCGCCGCGCGCTTCGGCCTGCCGGCGGGCCCGCACGTGGGCGCTCACGTTGTAGGCAAACAGCAGCAGGCCCGTGACCTCCCCCGTCCGGGGGTCGCGCTGCGGTTGCGCGATGAAGGTAAAGTGGACCGGCCCGCGCGGGTCGGGGCGGGTGGCGTCGCGGAATTCGACCTCCCCGGGGCCGTGGCAGACGGTGCCGGAGGCGTACACCCCGTCGAGCAACTCGAAAAACGGCTGGCTCTGCAACTCCGGCAGCGCCTCGCGCAGGGGCAGGCCCGCCAGCGTCCGGTCGCCAAACAGCTGCCGAAACAGGGGGTTGCTCACCGTGACGACGTGCCTCGGCCCGGAGAGGCCGGCCAGACAGGCCGGCGCGGCCTGCACCAGCGCGTGGAGCCGCTGGCGGTGCGCCGGTGCCTCGGGGGCCGGCCCGGACAGGCCGGGTAAGGAGGGGTCGGGCATCGGCACGGCGTCAAGCACTAAAGGGCAATCAAGCAGGATTTTCAGGAAGGTACGGGTTTGGCCAGCGGAAAGCGCTTGATCGAGGCGGCCAAGCGCACTGGATGCCGCGGCTGGCGACCGGTGTTACAGGCGTCGCACTTGCTCGTATTGCTTCGACTCCATGGGCGCAAGCACCCGGTCAAGGGTTAGGTTGCCGCGCACGAACGGGTCGAGCAGGAACCGTTCGTAAGGGTTGGGCGCCCGCGCGGTGCCGCCGACCACGCTCAGGCCGCGGGTGAGCAGTGCCGGCTGGTCCGTGGCGGTGCCCACCTCGGCGGGTTGTTGGCTTAGCCAACGGGACGGGCGCGCGCATGCCCGAAAGGATGCGGCACCGAAGCAGGCGCCCAGCTCCACCCCGGCCTTTGGCGGGCCCGAAACGGCCTCCGCCGGCCGCCTCGTTAGTCGGCCGGATGCGGCAGCTTCTTTTTCTGGAACTGCAAGTCCCCGCTGAGGGCTTCCTGCTGCAGGATGGAGCGGTGGACGAGGCGGGCCTGCTGGCCGCTTTCGGCGGCTTTGCGCAAAAAGAGCGCGGCCACGTCCGGTTGCTCGGCGTCGGCAAAGTGCTGGCCCAGGTTCTGGAGCAGCATGCTGGCTTCTTCCAGCCCGCGCATGGACTGGTAGAGCATGCTCTCCACCGACTCGGTGACCTCGCTTAGCAGGGCGCTTACGGTGTAGGCGTGGCCGGTGTGGCAGCGGTAGCGGATGAGCTGGCCCTCGATGAGCTGGGTGAGGGCGCCGTGGCAGTCGGGGCAGGTGAAGGGCGTGAGCTTGCCTTTGTCGATGATGCCCAGTTCGAATCCTCCCCCCTGCTTGGCAATGGTCAGCTCGATTTGGAGCAGGTCGAGTTCGGCGGCGGGCAGGGGCGAGCCGGCGGATAAAGGTGGCAACAAACCCAGCCTACAGCAAATAAAGATTATAGAATTCATGACTTCTATTCAATTGAAACGATTGCATAAATTATTGATTTATCGACCAATAGCGAATGAATTTCAGGCTTTTCAGTGCGCCTTTCAGTGTAATTAAAATAAATAAATATACAAGGAGACCTCAGAGGCGGCAAGAGGCTCCCGTACCTTTATGGTCTGCACCGCGAGGGGATGTGTCTGCAGGCCCTACTTTTTCGGTCACCTGTTTTCCCGACACCCGGTAGGGGCCCGTATATGCCCAAAGCCTTTATTTTGCTGGTGCTCTTACTGGCTGGACCCTCGTGGAGCCATGGACAGTCGGTTGGCGCAACCGATACGCTCACCGTTTACCTATTTCCGGGCTTGGGGCTGGATGGCCGACTTTTTCAGCACCTGTCCCTGCCGTACCGGGTTAAGACCATCAACTGGGTGCCGGTAGAGAAAAAGGAAACCCTGCCGCACTATGCGTTGCGGCTGGCCGGCCAGCTGGACACCACCACGGCCTACGCTCTGGTGGGCGTATCGTTTGGGGGGATGTGTGCCAGCGAGATTGCCAAAGTCTATCGGCCCGCGCATACGGTTCTCATCTCATCGGCCGCCAGCCGTCAGGAAATTCCGCTAAGCATTAAGCAATTGAAGTTGCTGCCCTTGCACCGGCTGTTTGGCGATGCCGGGTGTCGATGGTACGCACACGCCGCCCGGCGGACCTTCGGAATTCGCACCCCTGCGGAGGCCCAGCTCTTCGACGCAATGCTCCAAACAATGCCGGCCCACTACTTTTCGCGGGCTCTTGACTGCATCCTGACCTGGGAAAGCGTTTCTCCTCCGCCCTCGCCCGTCCGCCTGCACGGCGACCGCGACCGGATCCTGCCGGGGTCGAAAAGCCCAGAAGTGGTGAGGATTGCACAGGGAACCCACCTGATGGTACTCACGCAGCCCGAGAGCCTCCGGGCCGCGCTGCTCCAAACCTTGGCTGGTAAGCCCCTTAGTCGAAAGCCTACCCCGCTTGGTGGAAATGGTGCAGTGAATGAGTCAGGGCCCAAGCAAAAGGATGGTCTTGGGGCCGTCAGTCCTAGCGGTCGTACGCGCACGAGGTAGCGGAAACCCGGTGCAGCGCGTTACCGATATTATAATTGGGTAAAACCATAAAGAATATCACCGACCTGCCAGGGAGGAGACCCCGCCCGCATCAATTTACTTGTTGCCAAAACGGGCTCCTGCGCGTGGAGCAAGGCTTCAAGGTTAGGCAATCAGGGCGCCGGGGCGTACAACGCAACAACGCCCCCACCGGCAAAGATAGCGGCGGGGGCGTCCGGGGTGGGCTCCGGGCCCGGGGGTATTACTTCAGGGGCTCGGGCTTGATGCTGGGCTTGATGCCGGCGGCCTGTTCGAAGGCGTCGGCAAGGATGGCCATGACCGCTTCCTGGTCGCCGGGGCGGCAGACGATGGAGTCGTGGATGGAAGCGCACCAGATTTTCTTCGTCTGGAGGGCCGTGGTCACCACGTCGATGACCAGGTTGGCTTCGATGCGCTGCATCTCGATGGCCAGGTTGTGGTAGGCCTCGCGCTTGTTGTAGGCGATGAGCTCGTAGACGTTGGGGAAGTGCTTCATGAACCACTGGCCGAGCTGGCTGCCCGCGGTGTGCTCCATTTTGCAGAAGAAGACCGAGCCGAAGAACCTGGACTTGAACTCGCGGCGCTCGCGGGAGCTGGCGGCGCGGAGCCCGTGGACCCGGGCGACCAGCTCGTAGAACGTGCCGCTGGCCGTCAAGCGCATGTAGCGGCGCACGTCCTTGGGCCGCTGCTGGCCCTCGTAGCGGTGGTTGAGCAGCACGTTGAGGAGGAAGGGCTGGGAGTTGCGGATGTCTAGGTTGACCAGCACCTCGTCCTCGTGCTTGACGTGGTAGAGGAAGGGGCGGAGGTGGGTGGCCAAGTTGGTGAGGAAGGTGTAGACCCGGGCTAGGTGGGGCTGGCGGGTGGGGTCCTTGTAGTAGACGATGCGAAACTTCTTGACCATCTCGCCGTCCACTTCTTTGAAGTACTCCTCCCGCCGGCCAATTTTGCGGTGCACCTTGGGGCGCTGGGTGAGCCCGGTGTCGAGCCGGCGGAGCATGTCGACAGCGATGGTGTTGGCCACGAGGGCGTCGCGCACGCTCTGCTGCATGACCAGGTAGTAGGTGCTTTCGAACTCGCCGCGTTTGTGGGCGTCTCGCACGCGCTTGGCGACCTCCTTGCGCTCGGGCAGCATGATGAGCGGGCTCTCGGCCGCGGCTTCGTCCAGGAGATCGGCGTAGGCCTTCAGCGGGCAGTGGCTGACCGAGAGGGTGAACTTGTGCTCGAAGAGGAACTCGCCGGTGGCCGCGGCGATGGCGTCGAGGTGGGCGTGGGCCGCCTCGTGGCGAATGCGCAGGTGCTTCATGTCTTTGTGGATGCGGTTGAGGAAACGCTCCTTGCGGAGGCCCTTGAGGTCGAGGGCGGCCCAGGCGTCGAGCCGCTTGGCCAGGACCTCGGGCTTGAAGGGGGACAGGGCGACGGCCTTGCTAACGTAGTCCGGGGCGATGCGGTAGCCGTAGCTCTTGCCGGTGCGGTGGTCAGCGGTGCCATCGCACTCGATGACGCCGGTGCTGGTCAGATTGTGGAGCATGTCCTTGACGTAGCGGGAGCCGTACTTCTGCTTCAGGACGCACTGGTTGACGGGCACGAAGTCGCCGGGCTTCAGGTGGCGGTTGAAGCACGGGGCGGTGACCAGGTAGCTGAGGAAGTCGGCGTACTTGTCCTGGTGGTGGTGGATGCTGTGCTCGTCGAAGCCGAAGGCGCAGAGCATGCTGGGGATGTCGGCGAGCTTGCCGGGGACGTTGAAGACGCGGTTGGTAACGTAGGTGGCGGCCACGGGGGGCGGGGTTTAGTGTTGGCGGGAAGGGTGACTCCGGTGTTCCACGACCGGCGGGCTAGTTGGGCGGGATGGAGCGCCGGGGAAGGCCTAAACCAAACCTCCCCCAGCCCCGGCCGCTCTGGATGAGTGCGGCTCCTCGGAAGACCAGGTCCGGCCTTCTGGGGGTAAATACGCCGACCGTGGTGCCGTTTTCCGGTCGAGCTTAAAAAATTCGTAAAACAGAGTTGCCTCGGGCGCGCGGGCGCGCGGTAGTTCTGGAAGCCATCTCATGTCCGTTGTGCCGGGGGCACCCCACCAGGCCCCCGCTCCCGGTTTCCCCGCCACCAGGCTCCGTCCCGGGCTCCCCGCCAGGTATCCTCCCCCGGCTACCCGGTCCAGGGCTCCCCGCGTCTCCTCCCCCTTACTCGGGTACAGTTGGCGAAATAATCTCGATGTGGGTTTCAGAGTCAAGGGTTTATGAGATGGGTAGGCCCGGAAAAAAGTGTAAAAGCCGGGGGTGGTTACTTGGTCTTGGTGGGCTTCTGGTAGATGGGGAAGCCCTCCTTGATGCGGGCCAGGGTGTAGCCCCCGAGCGTCTTCTTGACCTTGCCGTCCTAGTGGTCGAGCTGGGCCTGGTGAAGGATGCGGTTGAGCTGCTTGAACTGCTCCTCGCTGCGCACGGCCTTGACCTTCTCGCGGGCCTGGTGCTCGGTGAGCTTGAAGTCTGTGCGCATGCGGTCGTAGGCTCGGGCCCAGCCGTCCATGCCGCGGGCCATGTAGAAGTTTCGTAACTCCGCGATTTGCGCCAGGGTGAGCGCCTTCCTCATCGGGACCAACTCCAACCGCAGGTTGCCGCGGGCGTTGGGGTTGGACGGAATGGTGAACTGGCTGAAGCGGCAGTGCATTTCGACAACACTTCCCTGGTCGACGCTGGCGGCTTCGTTGTAAAAGTTGGCCAGCGGAAAGAAGACCGTAGCCTCGGGGCGAAACCCCCGAAGCATGACCTGCAGCACTTGTGTTGCGCTGGGGCTTGCCTTTCGCCGCTCGGACGTGGCAGTCTACCACTATACTCACCTGTTATCTTGAACCCAGAAATTATTGAAAAATCTTGGGGCACCCACTACAAATTGTGGCCCCCCAGGCGGGGCGGGACAGGAAGGGGATACCCAGGGGAGGGCGAGGGTATCCCAGCCCAACGGTTTTTAGGTTGCTTGTCCAGCCTCGGGCACCTGTTTGTCGTTCAAATCACTCCACGCAGGATTTTTAACCGGTGACGACTTGCTAGAACGGTACCATAAAGCGGCCAAACCCGCGATAAAAACCGGTTATCCCAGGTTAGGGAACTGTTAAGTTTTGTACTTGCTGGGTAATAACAGGGCTGACCAGTAGCGGGAGCCGACGATGACTCCGTTAACCTCGACCACAAGTGGTAGGTGGGAACACCCTTTGTCGCTGGCGAGTAGCGGGCACGCACCACGAAGATTAGCTGGCATTGCTGGGGCGGCCCGTGGTGCGGCGCCCGTATCTGCGTCGCCCGTTGGGTTGAATTTGCAGTTCCAAGGCAGCCAGCACGTGGCCCCGTTTGACGCGTACCTCGCGACCTACTTTAAAGCCCTGAAGCTTCTTAGTCCTGACCCACTGGTAGACCGTCTCGGGGCATAGCCCTAGAAGCTGAGCGGCCTGATTCACGGTTAAAACCTGGTCGTTCCGGTCGGCTTCCACGGCGGCAGCCTTCTCTGCCAGCAGCAACTCGTACTCTTCGCGGACCGCTCGGCGGGCATACCGGTCCAGTTCCTCGAGTAGCGGAGCGATAAGGGTCGGCCACATGGTGAACCCATAGAATGGTTGCTCACCAGCTTTTTTTGCGAAGGTTGAAGGCGTGGTTCCTGCGGGTAGAGGACTCGTCATGTTTCTCATGCCTCCTTTACGACAACCCCAAGGGGCCCGTTACCGTAGTATTTCTCCTTTTTTACAAAAAGCTTAATGACAGCTAGTTGAATTGGCGCAAGGTTGCCGTGCTTCCTTAACTCCCGCCCGGCGTTTGTCGGGCGAAGGCGAATGATAACGTCGCCACGAATAGGCAAAAGCTCTACTCGTGGCGACGTTGCAGAAACGGTGCTACTCCGCTATCTCCAGCTCCTCGGCGATGCTGGCGAACTGCGTCAGCGCGGCTTGCAGGTTCTCGGTGATTTCCAGGGCCAGCACGTCGGGGGCGGGCAGGGTGGCGCTGTCTTCCAGGGCGTCGTCCTTGAGCCAGAAGATGTCGAGGTTCACCTTGTCGCGGGCCAGGAGCTGGGCCAGCTCGTAGCGGTGGAACTGCTCGGTCTCCTGGCGCTGGGCCCGCTGGCCGGGCTTGCCGTAGCAGGCGATGAAGTCCTGCAGGTGGGCCAGGGTGAGCGGGTTGCCCTTGGGGGTGAAGTGCTGGTTGGTGCGCAGGTCGTACACCCACAGGTCTTTGGTCTGGGCCTGCTCGGCGGCGGCGCGCTTCTCGAAGAAAATCACGTTGGCCTTCACGCCCTGGGCATAGAAGATGCCGGTGGGCAGGCGCAGCAGGGTGTGCACGTTGCAGTCCTGCAGCAGCTTGCGGCGGATGGTTTCGCCGGCCCCGCCCTCGAAGAGCACGTTGTCGGGCAGCACCACGGCGGCCGTGCCGCCCACCTTGAGGATGGTGTAGATGTGCTGGACGAAATTGAGCTGCTTGTTGCTGGTGGTGGCCACGAAGTCGGTGCGCTCGTAGCTGAGCGTGTCCTTGCTGGTCTGGCCTTCCTCGCTCATCACCGTGATGCTGCTCTTCTTGCCGAAGGGCGGGTTGGCCAGGATAAAGTCGTAGCGCTCGCCGGGGTCGGAGAGGAGGGAGTCGCGGTTTTGCACCGGGCTTTCGGTTGAGCCCACGCCGTGCAGGTAGAGGTTCATGGCCGCCAGGCGCACCACCGAGTCCACGATGTCGGTGCCGTGGAAGGTGTGGTCGCGCAGGAACTTGAGCTGCTCGCGGTCCATGTCCTTGCCGTAGGTGTCGACGAGGTAATCGCGGGCCACCAGCAGGAAGCCCGCCGTGCCGCAGGCCGGGTCGCAGATGGTCTGGCCGGGGGTGGGGGCCACGGCTTCCACAATGGCCTGGATGAGCGGGCGCGGGGTGAAGTACTGGCCGGCGCCGCCTTTTACGTCCTCGGCGTTTTTCTGCAGCAGGCCTTCGTAAATCTCGCCCTTGACGTCGAAGCCCAGGCCCGACCAGTTTTCGCGGTCAATCAGGGCCAGCAGGTGCTTGAGCCGGGCCGGGTTCTGAATCTTGTTCTGGGCCTTCTTGAAGATGACGCCCAGCATGCCGGGCTCCTTGCCCAGGTCGGAGAGCAGGTGGCGGTACTGCACCTCCAGCGCGTCGCCTTCGAGGGCGCGCAGGCTGGCCCAGTCTTTTCCTTCGGGCACGGCGGGGGCGTTGGGCGCGCCGGCCTGCTCGTCGGCCATTTTCAGGAACAACAGGTAGGTAATCTGCTCGACGTAGTCGCCGTAGCCCACGCCGTCGTCGCGGAGCACGGTAGCGTAGCCCCAGACGCGCTGGACGAGGGATTGAGCAGTAGCATTCAAGGTGGGTTGACGCATGGAAGTAGGAAGCAAAGAGGGGAGGCCCCGCACGGGGACCCTTGATAAGGGGCTGCCGCTACGGGCAGGGGACGGTTTCGTTGGAGAGGTACTCGCTCTTCTTGGCGCCGGCGTAGGCGTACGAGAAGGGCTTGTCGGTGCGGGTCATGCGGGCGCAACTATAGAGGCCGATGCCGCGGCTGATGCGCGAGGTGCTGGTTTTATCGAGCGAAGCGCCGGTGAAATTGGCCATGTAGCCGCTTTGCCGGTGCGTGTTCTTCAAAATCACCACGTAGCGGCCGTTCACCTTCACCTTGAGGATTTGCAGGTAGGGGTTGGTTGTGGCCGCGGCGCTATACGTTAGCCCCACCTCGCGCATGGCCTGGTTGAATTGGCACACGTAGGGCTGCTCGCTGGTGTCGTCGTTCAGCAGCTTGAATACCGACAGTAGCGCTTCCGCATCGGCTTTCTGCGCCGCATTTTCGGGGTCTTCGATGAACGACTCGACATCGTGCTTGTACCGGTCCGCGTCGTCGCTAAACAGGGCCTCCACGAAATGGGAGCGCAGCGAGGAGTAGCTCTGGCAGAAGCCGCGAAACGGAGCCAGCAGTAAGGTCAGGACCAGTAGGATTGAAAGACGCATGGGGTAGGGCAGGGTGAAGTAAACAGATGCAGTTCCGCGCCTACAAGGGCATAGAGAGCTGTTTGGATGCCAGTGAGGTTTTGCTTGCCCGGGCCTTGCGCGCTTTCGGCGGGGTCGTGGACTCGTTCTGAAGCCGCGCCAGTAACGCCGCAGCCGGCTCGTCGGTGGCATCCTGGGGCACGAGGCGGCCGGTGAAGGCTCGGTGCAGGATGCTCTGGCGCAGGCGCTCGGCGCGTTTCAGTTCGTCGGTGAGGGTCCGGCTCAGCGCGTCGAGCACGGTGAGGCGGCGCTCTACTTCGGCTACGATTTCGGCTTGCTCGGCTAGGGGTGGGAGAGGAAAGGTGTAACGCGCCAGAGCAGCGCCGGTGAAATGCTGGATGCCAGTACCGGTGAAGTAGGTGCTCAAATAATGGCCTAGAGCGTCGTGGCGCAGGCTATAGAATAAAAAACGATTGAGCAGGGATTTGCTTTTGATGCGAACACGATGCAACGCCTTTTGAATTTTTATCGGCGTTTCAGATTCCCAAATGGCAGCTCTGCCAGGTTCGCCACCTTCACAAATAACCAAGTCGCCTTTTTTTACCGAGTAACGTTCGTCCTCTTCTTCGGTAAAACGCATCAGCTTCAACTCTTCCAAATCGAACGAGCCCCACCGCACGCTAACGTTGCGCAGGTAGGGCTGTAGTGTGCCTTTGTTCTTTGCTTCATCAAGCATTTTGCCCAAACACATTTCTGCGATACTATCCAGCCGGCACCAAGTCCATCCCTCCGGTAACTCATGTAACTCCGAAGTGTCAACCGCTTCCGGCTCCACATACTTCGATTTCCACCCATCGCCCAGCGGCAGCTGGCCGCCGCGCTTGGCCACCTGAGCAGCTTCCCACTGCGCCCGGCGCTCGTCGCGGATGCGCTCCAACAGGGCGGCCCCGGTTTCGGTGGGGGCGGGGTGGGCTTCGCGCCAGGCGCGGGTGAGCTCGCCCGTGACGGCGGCGTGCAGCACCGACTGGCGGTAACGTTTCAGCAGGGCCTGGGTGCGGCGCACGGCCGCCACGCCCGCATCCAGCTTGCTGAACAGCTCCTCCAGTTTTGCCACGATGCGCCGCTGCTCGGGCAGGGGAGGAAGGGGGAAGGGTAATTTGTTTAAAATGGTGTGGTTAAGGTTATTCATGGTGGAGCCTACAGACTCCCCGTTCAGGTATTTCTTAGAAAATTCGGAGCTGAAAAACAGTGCGAAGTAGTCGTTGGTAACAGCTTTTTGAAGTTGTAAGAAAAAAGACCCAGTGCCACACAACCACCCATCCTCGGTAGAGGTGACAATAGCACAGCGACCCATTTCTCCTCTTCGACCAATAACAATGTCACCGGTTTTAAGCACATAGCTACTTAGCCGCTCTTTCGTTTCTGCCGCCACCGTCATGTGCATGGATGGAACGATGCGCCCATCCACAATATTCATTGGGTTCACCAAAGGGATTTGGCCAATAACGTAATCCGCTTTGTGCAGCATTGAGCCGAAAGGGCCAGTCGACGCTCTGACCAACAAATCTTTTAATTCGCACCATTTCCAATTCCTTGGAATTTCGAATAGCATTTCAGCCTCTACCTCGTTACTCTTTTGCATGCTAGTTCTAGATGTCCTACGCGGCCAGGGCCTCGTTTAATTCGGCTACCAACTGATTCAAATCCGTCCCGAACACCTGCCGGGCGCGAGCGTAGCCGCCCTGGTCCACGAAGGGCGGCAGGGTAAAGTCTTCGGCCTCCACGCTCAGCGAGGTGGCCACCTTCTCCTTCATCATCGTGAGCCAGCGCTGCTGCTCTTCCGAGAACGTGCGGCCGGCCTGCTGCTGCGCCGCCAGCCACGCCCCAAACCGCTCGTCCACGCCCAGCGGGTAGGCGGTCAGCGTTTCGGTCTGGTGCAGGGCAAAGCGCACGAGGCTGATGAGGTTGGTAAGCAGGGTTTTGGGGCCGGCCCCGCGCACGCGGGCCTTTTCCAGCTGCTCGTAGGCCGCCCAGATGCCTTCGGGCGTCAGCTCCGGGTGGTCGAGGCGCAGGGCCAGGGCCAGCTCCCGAATTTGGGCAAAGGTAACGGCCCGGCGGGCGTAGGGCTGGTTGTGCAGCAGCTGCAGCGCCGTGATTTCGTCCTTGTGCACCTCGATGAAGGCCTGAAACTTGTCCACCCGCTGTCGGGCCAGGGCCTCCTGCGCCGCTTCGGGCGAGGTGCGGCTCTCGAAGCCCGCCGCCAGCACCCGGTCCTGGCTCACCAGGTCGATGATGAGGTCGTGCTGGGCGTGCACCTTGGTCAGCAGCGTGCGCAGGGCCGGGTCGTCGAACAGGTGCACGGCCCGCTCGGTGAGAGCCTCCACGGCCTGCTGCCAGTGGGCATCGGTGGGTTCGTCCAGGGCGCTGCCGGGCTCGCCGGGGGCGGGTTGGCCGTTCGCGGCAGCTTCGGTAGCAGCCACACGCTGGGCCTCGGCCTCCTGCCGCACGGGGTCCACGGCGTCGTAGAGGCGGGCGGCGAGCTGCTGCACGGTGGCTCCGCCGGTCTGGGCCTGCACGGCCGCCCGGTCGTCGGGCGTAAGCTGGCGGTCGAGCCGGGCCAGGCGGGTGGCCAGGCTGCGCAGCTGGGCGGGGTCGTGGTTGCCCTGGGCCACGGCGTGCAGCAGCTTCTCGAAGCCCAGGCCGCCGAGGCGCTCCACGCTCTCGGTGTCCTTCTTCACCGAGTCGGTCACGCCCACCGCGTCCACAATCACGAAGCGGGTTTTGGCGCCCGCGTCGCTCGTCACCGTCTCCAGGTCGGTGGGGCTGATGACGCGGGTGCCGCGCCCCTTCATCTGGTCGAAGTACACCCGGCTGCGCACGTCGCGCAGAAACAGCAGGCACTCCAGGGGCTTGATGTCGGTGCCGGTCGAAATCATGTCCACCGTCACGGCCACCCGCGGGTTGTACTCGTTGCGGAACTTGCGAATCAGCGTGTCGGCGTTCTCGTCCGAGCCGTAAGTGATTTTCTTACAAAAGTCGTTGCCCTTGCCAAACAGCTCGCGCACCAGCTCCACGATTTCGTCGGCGTGGTGGTCGCTCTTGGCAAATATTAAGGTCTTGGGCACAATTTCGCGTCCCGGAAACAGCTCCGTGAACAGGCTGGATTTCCACTTGCCGAGCACCGTGCGGATTTGGTCGGGGGCCGTCACCGAGCGGTCGAGCTGGGTGCCGGTGTAGACCAGGTCGTCGTCGAGCGTTTCCCAGCGCTTGGTGCGGGTCTGGCGCTCCATGAGCCTCACGCTGCTGCCCTTTTCCACCCGCGAGCCCTGGGCCGTGATTTCGGTCTCGATGCGGAACACGTCGGAGCCCACGTTCACGCCGTCGACCACGGCGCGCTCGTGGCTGTACTCCATCACCAGGTTCTGGTTGAAGAAGCCGAAGGTCTGCTTGGCCGGCGTGGCCGTCAGGCCGATGAGGTGGGCGTCGAAGTACTCGAGCACCTGCTGCCACACGTTGTAGATGGAGCGGTGGCACTCGTCAATCACCACGAAGTCGTAGCCCTCGGGCGGCAGGGCCGGGTTATAGGCCACCTCGCGGGGGCGTTGCGGCGCCTCGCCGTTCAGCTCAAAGCCCGACCGCTCTTCGTTGCCCGCGTCGAACTCGGCCTCACCCCGAAGCATGGAGTACAGCCGCTGGATGGTGGTGATGGTGACCTTGCTCACCGTGTCGAGCTGGTTGCTGGTCAGGTGCTGCACGTTGTAGAGCTCCGTGAACTTGCGCCCGTCGTCGGGGGCCGTGTACTGCTGAAACTCCTGCAGGGTCTGCCGCCCCAGGTTGCCCCGGTCCACCAGAAAGAGGATGCGCTTGGCCCCGGCAAACTTGATGAGCCGGTAGATGAACGAGACCGCCGTAAAAGTCTTGCCACTACCCGTGGCCATCTGAATCAGGGCCCGGGACCGGTCGTCCTTCAAGCTCACGTCGAGGTTGCGCAGGGCTTCGATTTGGCAGTCGCGCAGCCCGGCGGTGGTCACGGGCGGCAGCAGGCGCAGGCGGGCGCGCAGGGTGCCGCCCAGCTGCCGGGTCCACGCGCGCAGCGTTTCGGGCTGGTGAAAGCCGAACACCGGCCGCGAGCGCGGCTCGGGGTCGCGGGCGTCGGCGAAACGGATTTCCTGGCCGTTGGCCTCGTAGCCGAAGGGGAGCTGGTCGGCCACCCGCTGGGCGTGCTTGGTGGCGCTGGCCTGGTAGCGGGCCGTCTGCTCGGCCACGGCCGTGAGCGAGGTGCCTTCCCGCTTGGCCTCCACGATGCCCACCAGCTTGCGGTCGACCAGCAGGGCGTAGTCCGCGGGGCCCGAGTCGGTGGGGTATTCCCGCACCGCTACGCCGGCGCCCGCTCCTAAGTTTATTTGCTTGTAGTCCTGCACGAGCCAGCCGGCGAGGGACAGTTGGGCATCGATGAGCTGGCGAGCGTGCTGTTCGGGGGTGAGCATGAAAGGAAGGGGGGCGGTAGAACTGCGAAAGTAGTCTACTATTAGTGCTGAGCCTCCTCCTCAAACTCATCAAATCAGGTAGGTACTGAATCCGCGCACCTAAATCGCGCACCTATTACCGGCAGTTCATGGCGTAGAAGTCATGGAAATCTTTTTCGCTCACCCGGTAGTCCGCTTTTGCTGGGCTTCCATAATTGGCTGCGTGAAGTTTGCCGGAGCGGATATAACGGTTTACCGTTTTCGTGCATCGCCGTAGGCGCGCGGCCACCATCTGCGTGGTGAGGAGTTCCGATGGCGCCGCTGGTGGTGCCAGTTGGGCTTGGGAGCGGCGCATCGCTTCCAGTAGTTCGACCGATATATGTTGGAAGAAGTCCGGCGGTAAGTTCAGGGTGATTTGCATTGGAGAAAACAGGTTGATGGTATTTCCATACCGAGTTTACGCCAAGCGCACCGGCGCCGTTACCAACCGAATCCCCAATTTTTTGAGCTTTAATGCTGATACTTCGTTAAAAAGCTGGCAGCAAACGAAACTCTAATGTCCCTTCATTCCGGGTTTTGTCCCTAGTCCCAGCCCAAGTACTCGGAATCATGGGTACTCTAAGGTAAAAGATGAACCTCTCATTCATTACTGGTACTACAGTGGTACTAAGACACAAAAAAACCGCCTCTACGTTATCGTAGAGGCGGTTTCTGGTGGTCGTGTAAGGAGTCGAACCTTAAACCTTCTGATTCGTAGTCAGATGCTCTATCCAATTGAGCTACACAACCCGTTCCCGTGATGGGACCGCAAAGGTAAGAGCGAAAAATGCGGCAGTGCAAACCACGACAGCAATTTTCGTGAAGAAAAGTTGGTCTTTGTGGCCAAATGGCTAATAATCAACCGAAGATTTTAACTGTTTTCGGTTGCGCTACGGCGGAGGGCCTTTTGCAAAGCCCGGTTGAAGATGAAGAGCAGGCCGAAAAGCGAGGCCGCAACCAGGCCGATAAGCACCATTTTGCTCAGGGCGCCCTGGTCTGGGTCGCGCAACAGGGTTAAGACGTCGGACGCTTCGGTGCCGAGCCAGTAGAAAAACAGGCTGCGGGGCAGCATGCCCACCACCGACGCGACCAGGAACCGACGACGCGGCACGCCCACAATGGCCAGCACAAAGGTCATGAGCGCAAACGGGAGCACGGGGGAGAGGCGCGTGAGCAGAATGAGCTGCCAGCTCTGGTGCTGCAATTCGTTGAGCACGGCTTCGGCTTTGGGAAAGAGGTGCAGGAAATGGCGCAGCTTGCCGTGGTCGAGGCGCTGGGCCAGCTCGTAGCCAATGGCCGAGGCCAGCGCGTAGGCCAGCACCATACCCGCCAGCCCTGCCCAACCGAAATAATACCCCGTGACGATGGCTACGAACGTGGTGGGCGTGAAGGCAAAGGCCATGGTGATGGCAATCACCACGAAGTACAGCAGCTGCTGGCCCACGCTCAGGTGCTGCAGCAACTGCTGCCGCTCGTACAGCAAGAGCAGCAGCGAGGAAGAGCCCAGCAGCGGCACCGCCACCAGCAGAAACATGGTGAGCAGCGTGGAAAAGTTTTTTCGGAAAAGCTCGCGCAGAAATTTCATGGGCAGCGAAGGTAGGAGCGGGGCGGGCCTTGTCGGGCTCTCTGGCGCCGGCAAGAGCTGCCCCACGGTGCTGTGCCTTTACGCTGCACCCGGGCTAATAGTCAGCCGAAGGCGGAAGTTTATTTCGGCTCCATTAGCGGCTGTAAGGCGAGTGTCCGGCAGCTCAACAGTCCCGGCCGGCCAAATTCAGCTCCACTTCCGGGAGGCAGCTGGCCGAGCCCCGGCTGACGGGAGTTGAGCTGTAGTTAGCAGTAGCAGCGTGGTAAGCCATCTGGTGCGGGACTTCGGGTGAAATTGGGCTAACGGAAACCGGCCGGTCAACCTTGGGTTATGCTTGCGGCTTTGCCTTGGCTGGCATCCGTAACTTGCCGGCCCAAGCCCGTCGGTTCAGCCCGGGCGCTCTGGGCAAATACCCGTCAAATTCCCGCTCTTGTTTCTATGAAATTCGCCACCAAAGCCATCCACGCCGGCGTGCACCCGGACCCCACCACCGGCGCCATCATGACGCCCATCTACCAGACTTCGACCTACGTGCAGCGCTCGCCCGGCGACCACAAGGGCTACGAGTATTCGCGCACCCATAACCCCACCCGCTCGCAGCTGCAGGACGCCCTGGCCGCCCTCGATAACGGCAAGCACGGCCTGGCATTTGCCTCGGGCATGGCCGCCATCGACTGCCTGGTGAAGCTGCTGCAGCCCGGCGACGAGGTGATTTCAACCAACGACCTCTACGGCGGCAGCTACCGCCTGTTCACGAAAGTGTACGAGCCGCTGGGCATCAAATTCCACTTTGTGCCCATGCACGACATGGAGGCCGTGCGCGCCGTGGCCGGCCCCAAGACCAAGCTGATTTGGGTGGAAACCCCCACCAACCCGCTGCTCAACGTCATCGACATTGCGGCCGCGGCGGCCGTGGCCAAGGAGTGCGGCGCGCTGCTCGCGGTCGACAATACCTTCAGCACGCCTTATCTGCAGACCCCGATGGATTTGGGAGCCGACATTGTGATGTATTCGCTTACCAAGTACATGGCCGGCCACTCCGATACCGTGATGGGCGCATTGGTGGTGAAGGATGATGAGCTGCACGAGCGGCTGCGCTTCCTGCAGAACGCCTGCGGCGGCACGCCCGGCCCGCAAGACTGCTTTCTGGTGCTGCGCGGCCTCAAAACGCTGCACATCCGCATGCAGCGGCACTGCGAAAACGGCCGCGCCGTGGCCGAATTCCTGCGCCAGCACCCCAAAGTGGAGAAAGTATACTGGCCCGGTTTCGAAAACCACCCCAACCACGCCATCGCGGCCAAACAAATGCGCGATTTCGGCGGCATGATGTCCTTCGTGCTCAAGGGCGACCGCCAGGAAGATGCCATTGCCGTGCTCGAGAAGTTCAAATACTTCACCCTGGCGGAAAGCCTGGGCGGCGTGGAGAGCCTCAGCGGCCACCCTGCCTCCATGACGCACGCCAGTATCCCAGCTGAGCAGCGCCGCAAGTCGGGCCTGAGCGACTCGCTCATTCGCCTGAGCGTGGGCATCGAAGACGCCGAGGACCTGATTGAAGATTTGGCCCAAGCCATCGGCTAGGCAGCGCGTTTCTCCGTTCGGAGAAGGTAGGAACGTCATGCTGAGCGCAGTCGAAGCATCTCGCGTGGGAGTAATTAATTTACTCACTCGGTAGAGATGCTTCGACTGCGCTCAGCATGACGTTCTTTCGTTACAAGCTGCCTATTGCTATGCCACGCATTATCCCCATCGATGTCCTGCCGCTCTTTCCGGTGCTGGACCAGAAGCTGCTGGAGCTGCTGCGTTCCTTGGCGCCGGCCGACTGGCAGCGCCCCACCTTGGCCCGGGAGTGGACGGTGAAAGATGTGGCGGCGCACCTGCTCGACGGCAACCTGCGCACGCTCTCGATGCTGCGCGACGGCTATTATGGCGAAACGCCGCCGGAGGACCCCGATTCCTACGTCGGCATGGTGCGCTACCTCAACCGCCTGAATGCCGACTGGGTACGGGCCTCGCGCCGCCTCAGCCCCACGGTGCTAATTGAGCTGCTGGCCCAATCTGGGCCAGAATACACGGCCTATCTGGCTACGCTCGACCCGTGGGCCCCGGCGGCCTGGCCCGTGGGCTGGGCCGGCGAAACTGAGTCGCTCAACTGGTTTCACGTGGCCCGGGACTATACCGAAAAGTGGCACCACCAGCAGCAGATTCACGCGGCGGTGGGCGGCCCGGGCTTGTTGACCAAAGAGCTGTTTCGTCCTTTTCTGGAAACGTGCCTGCGCGGCTTGCCGCACGCTTACCGGCAGGTGGCCGCGCCGCTGGGCACGGTGGTGCAGGTACGCATCGACTCGCCCATTGGGGGCGTGTGGCAGCTCGTGAAAGCTACCGACGCCTGGGGCCTCCGGACTCCCGCAACCGCCAGTGCCGCCCCGGCTGCCGAGGTGACGCTCAGCCCGGAGGTGGCCTGGCAGCTCTTCACCAAAGGCCTCAGCCCAGCGCAAGCCCGTGAGCGCGCGCAGCTCAGCGGCGACCTGCCGCTGGCGGAAGCGGCGCTGCACCTGCTGGCCGTGATGGCCTGATGGTGGGCTAAAGCCAGGACGAGTGAGATAACGGGGACCAGTAATCGTCTGGGTAGCTAAGTGGCGGGGGCTCACTTGCAAGGAGCCTTTGAGCGGCGCAAAGCACGAGCGTGCCCACATTAAAACCTCGTTAAAAACAGCGCTATAGCCAACTAGATTAATCTAAGACCTGTTTAAGGACTATTTACCGTTTCCGGCCCACTGCTGGCCTTTTCGCATGCCCTCCCTTTCTTTTCTGCGCCGCTGTTCCCGCGTCGCGCCCTTGGCCGCTCTGTTGGGCTTGGCGGGCTGCGATATGCTCGAATTCAGCCCCAACGACCACCGCGTCCCCGAGGAGTTTACCAACCTTACCCGGAAGAACCTGGCCAAGCTGCAGGCCAAGCCATTGCCCGCCGGCGACACCCTGCGATTTGTGTTTACCGGCGATTCGCAGCAGTTCTACGACGAGGCCGAGGCCCTGGTGGCCAGCGTGAACCAGCAGCCGGGCATCTCCTTCCTGGTGGTGGCCGGCGATATTTCCGACTTTGGCCTGGGCCGCGAAATGCGCTGGGTAGATGAGAAGCTACGGCGCCTGTACATGCCCTACGTAACCGTGGTGGGCAACCACGACCTGGTGGGCAATGGCCGCGAAGCCTACCAGCACATCTTCGGCGCCCTGGACTACTCCTTCGTGTACGGCGACACCAAGTTTACCATGGTGGATACCAACGGCCGCGAATACAATTTCAACGGCCAGGTGCCCAACCTGGGCTGGCTGCGGCCCCAGCTGGCCAGCCTCGACGGGGCCCGCCGGCAGGTGGTTATCTCGCACGTGCCGCCCACCAACGAGGATTTTGACCCGGCCCTGCGCACGCCCTACGTGCAAACCCTGCGCGAGGCCCGCGGCCTGGTCTTCGAAATGAACGGCCACAACCACTCCTCCAGCATCAGCCAGCCTTACAACGATGGCGTGACCTACGTGAACTCCGACGCGTTTTCGGAGCGCCACTACATGGTGGTGACGGTGTGGGGCGACAAGCAGTTTCGCATTAAACGGGTAGCATTCTAATGAAAAAGTACTTGCTATCTGCTTTTCTGTTGGCGGCGCTGGGCGCCCAGGCCGCCGGCCCACCCGATACGGCCGGCGCGCGGCGGCCTCCGGTGGAGCGTCCGTGGTACCGCCCCAGCCACCTGGTGCTTCAAACCGGCGGTGGGCTGGGCATGGTGGCCGGCGGCGCGGGCTACGAATTTGCCAAAGACCGCCTCGAAACCGACGTTCTAATTGGCTACGTGCCCAAGCGCTTCGCCGGCTCCACGCTCAGCCTGGCCTCGCTGAAGTTCATGTACTCGCCCTTCCGCCTGCGGGTGGCCGAGCAGGTGCAGGTATTGCCCATAACTGTGGGCGCGTATTTTAGCTATACTCACGGCACCCTGAACGACGAGATAAAGGGCCAGTATTCGAGCGACTACTACTGGTTTTCGACCGATACCCGCTACGGCCCGCTGGTGGGCGGCCGCGTTACCTATCTTACGGCGCCGGTGCCAGCTACCGGGCTGCCCCGCAAGCTCTCGGTGTACTATGAGCTGGGCAGCAACGACCTCTACCTGGCCAGCTACCTCAACAACCGCAACGGTGGCCTGGGCATCGGCCAACTTCTGACCTTGGCACTGGGCGTTAAGGCCGATTTTTAAGTGATACAGTAATGGCCGATTGGTTGACAAAAAGCTGTTATGATTCGGCTCCGCTCTTCATGACGGCTTTTTATTGCCCGTGCTCAACAGTTTCGGCGTGCGTGTAGGCAGTAGCGCGGACTTTTAGTCCGCGATTCCGTAGCGCCAACTGCCTCGCGGACTAAAAGCCCGCGCTACTGCCCAGCCATACGCTCACGCCGAAACCGTCCTAATCAGCCCAATTCCCTTTTATAGCGTCAGCAAAGTTCGGTAGGTGAGGTTCCTAAGTCATAATATGGAATCTCGGCAGAAGTTGAGCTAAATCCAACACTGCGCTTGCCCGCAGGAGCACAATCCAGAAATTATTTAAACCATTTAAGAGCTCCTTGGCTTATACAGGCTCGATTTCGGGCGCTGAATGCAGTCCGGAAGTTAGATTATACTGTTGCTACGTGATACAATTACTCTCAGCCGCGCCTCACTTGCAGGCAATTGGGCTGACTACAACCCGATTTTTCTTGAACACTTCCAGCCAGGTTGCGCCCGCAAGCGCCACTGCAGCTGGCTGCTGTTGCTGTTGTAGCAGGTAGTTGGTTGCCGGCGGCCATGCTGCTGGCAACTACTTTCTAATTCAGGTTAGGCAAATGAGGGGGTACCGTGCCCCTTGCTGCCGGCTTTGCATACCGTGACCTAGTTGGTCCATCTCATTTTCTCGGGTTTTTCAGCTGCTCCGGTAGCTTGGACGTGCGTTGGCGTGTCAAGAGCGGCCCCTTTTTCTTTTTCTGGCGTCCCGTTGCGCAAAAGCGGCCCATGGTGGCTACCCGCAGCGAATAGCCCTATTTCTTCCCCTTCTTCTTTCTTATGAGTAACCCCTTTATTACCCGCACCGGGCTGGTGGCGCTGCTGTTGTGGCTGACTGCCGTGGCCGCCTGGGCGCAAAACATCACCATAACGGGCCGCGTGCTGAACACCGCCGGCCAAAGCCAGCCCGGCGTGACGGTGCTGGAGCAAGGCACCACCAACGGCACTTCTACCGACGGAGAAGGCCGCTTCAGCCTGAGCAACGTGCCGGGCACGGCCACCCTGGTGTTCTCGGCTGTGGGCTCCGTTACCCAGCAAGTGCCGCTGAATGGCCGCACTACCTTGGAAATCCGCCTGGCCGACAACCAAACCGAACTCAACGAAGTGGTGGTGACGGGCTCGCGCGCCACCGAAGGCCGCTCCAATATCCTCACCACGTCGCCGGTGGACGTGATTTCGGCCCGCGAAATCCGCGCCTTCGCCCAAACCGACGTTACCCAAATCCTGACGTACATCGCGCCCTCTTTCCAGAGCACGCGCCAGACCGTGACCGACGGCACCGACTTTGTGGACCCCGCCACCCTGCGCGGCCTCGGCCCCGACCAGGTGCTGGTGCTCGTGAACGGTAAGCGCCGGCATACTTCGGCGCTGGTGAACATCAACGGCACGCCCGGCCGCGGCTCGGTGGGCACCGATATGAACGTGATTCCGCCGGCGGCTATCAAGCGCATTGAAGTGCTGCGCGAGGGCGCAGCGGCCCAATACGGCTCCGATGCCATTGCCGGCGTCATCAACATTCAGCTCAAGGACGACACCACGGGCGTGAACGTGAGCAGCACCGCCGGCCAAACGACCAAGTCGGACGGGCAGCTGTTTCAGGCCGATGCCAACGCCGGGTTTGGCCTGGGCCACCGTGGCTTTGTGAACGTGAGCGGGCAGTTCAGCAACCGCAGCTTTGTGGACCGCAGCGGCCTTGATACCGCCCCGCTCATCTACCTGGGCACCAGCGGTGGCGCGTATCCTGCGGGCCTCAGCTCCCAGCAGAAACTTGATTTGAAAGCCCGCGACAATGCCCTGGTAACCCAAAACGGCTTCAACCGCCGCGACATTCGGGTGGGCAGCGCCGACACGCGCACCTACGGCAGCTACGTGAACGCGGCCTATACGCTGGCGCCCAGCATTGGGCTGGAAGCGTACTTCTCGGGTGGCCTCACGCGCCGCACCGGCCGCTCGGGGGCGCTCTACCGGCTGCCCACCGCCGTTACGCAATCGGACCCCGCTGTGTACCCCAACGGCTTCCTGCCGTTCATCAACAGCACCGTGAACGATGGCTCGGCCATTGTGGGCCTGCGGGGCCAGGTATTCGGTTTCCAGGCCGACTTGAGCAACACCTACGGACGCAACGCCCTGCGCTACGATATCAGCAACACCATCAACGCCTCGCTGCCGCAGGGCACCAGCCCCACCGCGTTTTACGCCGGCGAGCTGGCCTTCCAGCAGAACACCACCAACCTGGGCTTCACCCGGAAGTTTACCGACGTGGGGCTGCTGCCTACCGTGAACGTGGCCTTCGGCGGCGAGTTTCGGGTCGATAACTTCCAGATTAACCCCGGCGAAAGCGGCTCTTATATATTGGGCTCGCGCCAGGTAAACGGCGCGCCCGCGGCCGCTGGTTCGCAGGGATTTGCCGGCTACCGGCCTTCTGATGCCCTAAACCAGTCGCGCACCAACGTGGCTGGCTACGTGGACCTGGAAAGCGACGTGACCGATAAGCTGCTGGTGGACGTGGCCGGCCGTGCCGAACGTTACTCCGACTTCGGCTCCAACGTGAGCGGCAAAGTGGCCGCCCGCTATAGCATTCTCGACGCGCTGGCCCTGCGCGGTGCCATCAGCAACGGCTTCCGGGCGCCTTCGCTGCAGCAGCGCTTCTTCACCAACTCGAGCACGCAGTTTACGAGCGGCGAGCTGCGCGAAGTGCTGACCACCAACAACAATGACCCCATCACCCGCGCCTTCGGCATTGGGCCGCTGAAGCAGGAGAAATCGACCAACTACAGCCTGGGCCTCACCGCCCGCGTGGGCCGCGCCTTCACCCTCACGGCCGATGCGTATCAGATTGACATCCGCGACCGCATTGTGCTCTCTTCGCAGTTTAGCCGGGGCAATGCTGCCGTGGCGGCCATTCTGACGGCCAACCCGCGCCCCGGCCAAAACCCCGTGCAGGGCGTGCAGTTCTTCGCCAATGCCGTGAACACCCGCACCCGCGGCGTCGATATTGTGGCCAACGAGCGCCTGACCCTGGGCGCCGACAGCCGCCTGACCCTGACGGCCGCCGCTAACTTCAACGAGACGCAGGTGCGCAGCTTCAACAGCTCCACGTTCATCGACAACAACGCCAGCCTGCAAAACACCCTGTTTGACCGCGCCCAGCGGGCTCGCCTCGAAAACGGCCAGCCGCGCAGCAAAATCAACCTGAGCGCCGACTACGGCTACAAAATCTTCGGCCTGAACCTGCGCACCGTGCGCTTTGGCGAGGTGCAAACCAAGGACGCCGACCCCAACCGCTCCTTTATCGACCAGACCTTTGCCGCCAAGTGGGTCACTGACCTCACGCTGAGTGCCCAAATCATTAAACAGGTTGGCCTGAGCGTGGGCGTGAACAACCTGTTTAACGTGTACCCCGACCGGCTCTACCTCGACCCCAACAACAACGAGCAGAGCCTGAACTACTCGACCTTGGACGCTACCAACCGCGGCCGCTTCGTGTACGGTTCCAACCAGTTTGGCATGAACGGCGCGTTTTACTTTGCCCGCCTCAACGTGACGCTGTAGCGTTAGCAGTTGCAGCAACCTAAGCAAAGGCCAGCTCCATTATTGGGCTGGCCTTTTTGGTGTCCGGCACCTTGGGCCACCGGGCCTGCCGTTGGGTCCTGCCCACGCCACGAGCCAGCCCGCTTTTGGGCGGCCCGTATAGGAGCTTGGGCAAGGGGACTCAGGGCCAAAGTATTGACTTTGTGGGCGCGAGTGCCTAGCTTGGGTTGCCCACAGCGCCTGAGTTCCTGCGTTTGCGTACCGCGCGGCTTTTGTGTTGTTGCCCGTTTGGATACGGTTATGGTTGTTGCTCAGGCCAGTAGCTAGTGATTAGACCATATTTTGTACATTCCCAAAAACTTTTTGTAGGAAGCTGATTCTGCCCGTTGCCGGGCGCGCCGGCGGCGCGAGGCAGCCGCAGACTGCGCTTAAAGCTCATCTTTTGAAATCTCTATATCTTTTTACCAACCTTTTTTTCGCATGAAAAATCTTTTACTTCTTCTGCTGTTGGTCCTGGGTGGGCTGACGGCGCAGGCCCAGAAAATAACCGTGACCGGCCGGGTGGTGGGGGCGTCGGGCGAAGGCCTGCCCGGCTCCACGGTGCTGGAGCGCGGCACTTCCAACGGAACTTCTACGGGCGGCAACGGCGAGTTTTCGCTTTCCGTCGCGCCCGAGGCCACGCTCACCATTCAGGCCATTGGCTTCAAGGCCCAGCAGGTGCCGGTGAACGGCCGCACCACCCTGCCCGACGTGCAACTCGTGGCCGCGGCCCAGGACCTGAACGAGGTGGTGGTGACGGGCTCCCGCGCCAGCGAGGGCCGCTCCAACATCCTGACCACGGCGCCGGTCGACGTGATTTCGGCCCGCGAAATCAAGGCGTACGCCCAGATTGACGTGGCCCAGATTCTGTCCTACGTGGCGCCGTCGTTCCAGTCGTCGCGCCAGACCATTACGGACGGTACCGACCACATCGACCCCGCCAGCCTGCGCGGCCTCGGCCCCGACCAGGTATTGGTCCTCGTGAACGGCAAGCGCCGCCACAATTCGTCCCTGGTAAACATCAACGGCTCCATCGGCCGCGGCTCGGTGGGCACCGACCTGAACGCCATTCCCACGGCCAGCATCAAGCGCATTGAGGTGCTGCGCGACGGCGCGGCGGCCCTCTACGGCTCCGACGCCATTGCCGGCGTGATTAACATCCAGCTCAAGGATGACTCCACCGGCGTAACGGCCAGCAGCACCGTGGGCCAGACCACCAAAGGCGACGGCGACGTTTTCCAGGCCGACGCCAACGTGGGCATTGGCCTGGGCGGGCGCGGCTTTGTGGACGTGAGCGGCCAGTTTCAGAACCACAGCTATTTCAACCGCGGCCTGCCCGACACCGCCCCGCTCATTTACCTGGGCGGCAGCGGCGGCCAGTACCCGGCCAGCGCCAATACGGAGCAGGCCCGCCGCGACCTCAAGGCCCAGGACGACGCCCTGGTGAAGCAGAATGGCTTTAACCGCAACGACCTGCGCGTGGGCAGCGCCGATACCCGCAACTACGGCGGCTTCCTGAACTCGGAGTACCGGCTGGGTGGGGGCCTGACGGCTTACCTCTCGGGCGGCGTGACGCACCGCACCGGCAAATCGGCCGGCTTCAACCGCCTGCCCAACCAGCCCACGCAAAGCGACCTGACCATTTTCCCGAACGGCTTCCTGCCCTTCATCAACACCAAAATCAACGACCAGTCGGCTATTGTGGGGCTGCGCAAGGGCCTTGGGGGCTTCGCGGCCGACTTGAGCAACACCTTTGGCCGCAACGAGCTGCGCTATGATATCAGCAACAGCGTGAACGCCTCGCTGCCGCAGGGCCCGGGCATCCGCAACCAAACCGAGTTCTACGCCGGTACCCTGATATTCAGCCAGAACACCACCAACCTGGGCCTGGCGCGCAAATTCTCCGAAGTGGGTCCGCTGGCTACGCTGAACGTGGCCTTTGGCGGCGAGTTCCGGGTGGACCGCTTTCAGATTAAAGCCGGCGAGCCCAACTCCTACATCAACGGCGGGCGCCTGATTGGCACCACGCCCACGGCCTCGGGCTCGCAGGTGTTCCCCGGCTACCAGCCCACCGATGCCGTGGACAAGTCGCGTACCAACGTAGCCGGCTACGTGGACTTGGAAAGCGACGTAACCGAGAAGCTGCTGGTGCACGCGGCCGGCCGCCTGGAGCGCTACAGCGACTTTGGTACCAGCGTGAGCGGCCAGGCCGCTGCCCGCTTTACCCTCGTGGAGGGGCTGTCCCTGCGCGGCTCCATTGGCAACGGCTTCCGGGCGCCTTCGCTGCAGCAGCGCTACTTCACCAACGTCAGCACCCAGTTCATCAGCGGCCTGCCCAACCAGATTCTAACCGTGAACAACGAAAACCCCATCGTGCGCAACGCCTTCGGGGGCAGCGGCCAGCAGGGCTTTGGGGTGGGGGCGCTCAAGCAGGAAAACTCGCGCAACTACAGCCTGGGCCTCACCGCCCGCGTGGCCCAGACCGTGACCCTGACCGTGGACGCCTACCAGATTGACATCGACGACCGCATCGTGCTCTCCTCGTCGTTTGCCCGCTCCAACGCTACCGTAAACACCATCCTGGGCTCGCTGCCCGTGAGCCGCGTGCAGTTCTTTGCCAACGCGGTGAACACGCGTACCCAAGGCCTCGACATTGTGGCCAACGAGCGGCTGGTACTCGGCGAGAAAAGCCGCTTGGGCCTAACGGCGGCGGCCAACTTCAACCAGACCACCGTGCGCAGCTTCAACAGCACGTCGTCCACCATCAACAACGACCAGACGGTCGGGACCGGCAACCTGCAAAATACCCTGTTTGACCGCCAGCAGCGCACGCGCCTCGAGTCGGGCAACCCGCGCAGCAAAATCAACCTGTCGGCCAACTACAACTACGGCATCTTCGGCATCGAGGCCCGCACCGTGCGTTTCGGCGAGGTGCAGTACAAGGACGCCGACCCGGCCCGCTCGTTTCTGGACCAGACCTTCGCCGCCAAATGGATTACCGACGTGACCCTGAGCGCGCAAATCATCAAGCAGGTAAGCCTGCTGGTGGGCATCAACAACCTGTTTGATGTGTATCCGGACAAGTTCATCCAGAACCCGCGCAACTTTGAGACGAACTTTTCGGTCGACCCCACCCTGAGCTACAACTCGACCCTGGACAACACCAACCGCGGCCGCTTTGTGTACCAGGCCAACCAGTTCGGTTTCCAGGGAGCCTTCTACTTTGCCCGCGTCAACGTAGCGTTTTAAGTAGGAAGAAATTCTTGGTTTGCACCACCAAAAAGGCCAGCTCCGGATTCGGGGCTGGCCTTTTTGGTGAGGGTTGAGCTGCTTACTTGGCCGCTGCCGGGGTGGCCGAGTTGCTGTCCAGAATTTGAAACAGGTCGTCGAGCTTGGGGGTGAGAATGATTTCGGTGCGGCGGTTCATGGCCTTGTTCTGGGGCGTGTCGTTGGATGCTACGGGCACGTACTGGCCGCGGCCCGAGGCCGTGACGCGCGCCGGCGGCACGCCGCTGCTGGTGAGCAGGCGCGCGATTTCGGTGGCGCGCAGGGCGCTCAGGTCCCAGTTGTCGGTGAGGCCGGCGGTGCCGCGCAGGATGGGCACGTTGTCGGTGTGGCCTTCCACTACCACGTTCACGTCTTTCTGCTCCTGCAGCACCGTGGCGAGCTTCTTGAGCGCCTCCTGGCCCTTGGGGTCCACTTTCGTGGAGCCGGATTTGAACAGCAGCTGCTCGGAAAGCGAGACGTACACCTTGCCGTCTTTCAGCTTCACCTGCAAGTCGCTGGAGTTGAAGCTGAGCAAGGCCTTGCTCACGCGGGCCTTCAGGTCGTTTACGGCCTTGTCCTTTTCGGCCAGGGCTTTCGTTAGCTCGGTGAGCCGGGCTTCGCGCACCTTGAGGTCGGCGGCGAGGCGGTCGTTGTCGGCTTTGCTCTTTTGTAGGTTGGTGTCGAGCTCGCCCAGCTCGGCTTCGCGGCGGGCCAGGTCCTTGGCCACTTTGTTGTAGTCCGACGACTTGTTGGCCAGCTCCCGGTCGCTGTTCTTGAGCAGTTTGTCGTAGCTGTTGTTGAGCTCGTTGTAGAGGGTGCGGGTTTTGCGGTAGGCAGCGCCGGTTTCGGCTGAGTCGGTCACGAGGCGCTTTTGGGTGAGGCGCAGTTGGGCCAGCTCATCGGAGGCTTTCTTGAGCTCGGCCGTGGCACCGAGGTACTGGCGCTCGGCGGTGGCTTTGCCGTCGGCGTCGGCCTTCTGGCGGGCGCTCAGGTCGTCGTATTTCTTGGCGGTTACGCAGCTGTTGAGGGCGGGCGCCGCCAGCAGCGACAGGGCCAGCAGGGCAGGGGAGAAGTTTTTCACGTAATAATTTTCACGTAATAAATAGAAGGCTGAATGTCGGGCGGTGGAAGGCCGGGCAGTCCGGCCGTAATGGAAGAGCAAGGTAGCGCTTAACCCGCAGCCAGCGCCTCCCACGCCCGATTTGCCTCGTGTTTTTCGGCCTATATTTGCTCAGCAGCCCACCGGGGCGGCCCTCACCCCGCTTTTCCTTTCCCCATGGCCTCCTCCCTCACCCTGAGCCGAGAAAACGAAGCCTTGCTGACGCACGAGGCGCTGGTGAGCAAAGACATGATTCACACCCCCGGCCCCGACTTTCTGGACCGGTGCTTTGTGCCCGGCAGCCGCACGCCGCAGGTGCTGCGCAGCCTCGGGGCCATCTACAACCACGGCCGCCTGGCCGGCACCGGCTACGTCAGCATCCTGCCCGTCGACCAGGGCATCGAGCACACCGCGGGCTCGTCCTTCGGGCCCAACCCGATGTATTTCGACCCCGAAAACATCCTGCGGCTGGCGGTGGAAGGCGGCTGCAACGCCGTGGCCACCACCTTCGGCACCTTTGGCACGGTGGCCCGTAAGTATGCCCACAAAATCCCGTTCTTGGTCAAAATCAACCACAACGAGCTGCTGACCTACCCCAATAAGTTCGACCAAATCATGTTCGGCTCGGTGCGGCAGGCCTGGGACATGGGCGCCACCGCCGTGGGGGCTACTGTGTATTTCGGCTCTGCCGAAAGCAACCATCAGATTATTGAAGTCACGGCCGCCTTCGAGGAGGCCCACCGGCTGGGCATGGCCACCGTGCTGTGGTGCTACACCCGCAACAACGCCTTCAAGACCAGCGACAAAGACTACCACGTAGCGGCTGACCTTACCGGCCAGGCCAACCACCTCGGCGTGACCATGGGCGCCGACATCATCAAGCAGAAGCTACCCGAAAACAACGGCGGCTTCACCACGCTGAAGTTCGGCAAGACCTTCCCGGCCATGTACGACAAGCTCAGCGGCGACCACCCCATCGACCTGACCCGCTACCAGGTGCTCAACTGCTACGCCGGTCGCATCGGGCTCATCAACTCGGGCGGCGAAAGCCTGGGCGACGGCGACCGCGAGGCCGCCGTGAAAACGGCCATCATCAACAAACGGGCCGGGGGGCAGGGGCTCATTTCGGGCCGCAAAGCCTTTCAGCGCCCATTCGCCGAGGGCGTGGACCTGCTGAATGCCATTCAGGATGTTTACCTCGACCCGGCCATCACAATTGCGTAGAGGGGGCAGGGGCTTGCTATTGTTCAGCCCGGGGCTCAATCAGGCCGGTAGTTATGGCTTATCTTTGACGCCCTGTTTATTAGTCACGGCAAGCCTGAAGCTTGCGGCTCTTCCTCAAAAAATAAAAGCTAATAGCCATCCGCTAACAGCTAAAAGCTAACATCAAATGGCCTGGTTTAAGCGCGTAGAAAAGGGCATCGTCACCCCCACTGATCAAAAAAAGGAGACCCCCGACGGCCTCTGGCACAAATGCCCCGAGTGCAAAACGGTGGTGACCATGGCCGAGCACAAGCGGCTGCGGTACGTGTGCGGCTCCTGCAACCACCACGACCGGATTGACGCCGCCGACTACTTCGAGTTCCTGTTCGACGACGGCCAGTTTACCGAGCTCGACGCCAACCTGACGTCCGGCGACCCGCTGCGTTTTGTCGACACCAAGGAATACCCCAAGCGCATTGCCGCCACCGAGCACAACACCGGCCTGAAAGACGCGGTGCGCACGGCCCACGGCCTGTCGACGGGCCAGCCGCTGGTGGTGGCGGCCATGGATTTCAAGTTCATCGGCGGCTCCATGGGCTCGGTGGTAGGCGAGAAAATTGCCCGCGCCATTGACTTTGCCCGCAAAAACCGCACGCCCTTCCTCATGATTTCGCGCTCCGGCGGCGCCCGCATGATGGAAGCCGGCTACTCGCTGATGCAGATGGCCAAAACGTCGGCCAAGCTGGCCCTGCTCTCGGAAGCGGGCGTGCCCTATGTGAGCCTGCTCACCGACCCTACCACGGGCGGCGTCACGGCGTCGTTTGCCATGCTCGGCGACTTTAATATTGCCGAGCCGGGCGCGCTCATCGGCTTTGCCGGGCCGCGCGTTATCAAAGAAACCATCGGCAAGGATTTGCCCAAGGGCTTTCAAAGCGCCGAGTTCGTGCTCGAGCACGGCTTTCTCGATTTCATCGTGGACCGCCGCGAGCTAAAGCAGCGCCTGGCCGATTTGTTGGGCATGCTGCAGCCGGCGGCGGTAGCGGCACCCGAGCCGCGCGATGCCCGTCGGGCTTCATCCAAAGCGCATTAGGGCCAGCCCAGGGCTTTTTTTACTTTCGGCACACTTATTGAAAAGCCCGTTTCCGTTACCGGAACGGGTTTTTCCCGTATAAGCCCGAGAATATCTCCACCAACTTTTCATTTTCCTATGAACACCTCCAAATCTCTTCTTTCCGTGCTGATGGCTTTCGTCCTGTTATTCAGCTCCTGCGCGAGCACGAAGCAGACCACGACCCAGCCCGACCTCTCGACCAACAACGGTACCGGCGCCCGCAAAACCGGCATGAGCAAAACGACCAAAGGCGGCCTGATTGGTGCCGGTAGCGGCGCAGCCGCTGGTGCTATCCTGGGCCGGGTAATCGGTGGCGGTGCCCGCGGCACGGCCATTGGCGCTATTGTGGGTGCTGCAGCCGGTGGCACCGCCGGTGCCCTGATTGGCCGCAAAATGGACAAGCAGGCCGAAGACCTGCAGCGCGACATGAAAGACGCCAAAGTTGAGCGCGTGGGCGAAGGCATTAAAATCACCTTCGACTCGGGCATTCTGTTTGACTCGAATTCGGCCACGCTGCGTCCTGCTTCCGAAACCGACATCACTAAGATGGCCGCTATCCTGCAGAAATACCCCGACACCAACGTGCTGATTGAGGGCCACACCGACAACACCGGTTCGGACGCCATCAACCAACCCCTGAGCGAGCGCCGGGCCCAGGCCGTGGCCAACTCGACCATTGCCAAAGGCGTGTCGTCGAGCCGCATCACCACGCAGGGCTATGGCTCGACCCAGCCGGTGGCCGATAACAGCACCCCCGAAGGCAAGCAGGCCAACCGTCGCGTTGAGATTGCCATCTACGCCAACGAGAAGATGAAGAAAGCTGCCGAAGAAGGCCGCTTGTAAGTTGAGCTGATTATTAGGTCAACTATAGTTGAGCTAGTTAGCAAACAACCCTAGGAAAAAGGCCGCCCAATCGGGCGGCCTTTTTTAGTGGTATTATTCTTGTGCGTAACCAATAGATTACGCGGCCCCGGTAAAACCTCTACCAAAGGGCCCGCGTTTAAATCAGCGTTGTTTTTCAACCTTAACTTTTAACCGACATGAAAACGCTCAAGGTATTTTTTCTGCTGGTGTTCTCCTTCCTGCTGCTAGCCGGCTCGGCGGCGCAGGCCCAGACGCCCAAAAAGACGTGGAGCCATAAAGCCAAAGGCGCTGCCATTGGCGGTGGCGCGGGTGCCGTAACGGGCGCAGTGCTCGGCGGTGGCAAGGGCGCCCTCATCGGCGGCGCGGCGGGGGCAGTGGGCGGTGGCCTGCTGGGCCGCCGAAAAGACAAGCGGCAGGACCCGGCCCGCTACGAGGCTTACCACAACAAGAAGAAATAGCAGGAACCGCCGACAGCAACTCTGGTGTTGTTGAGCTAAGAACGGCCTTCACTTTTAGTGGGGCCGTTTTTTTATCGCTGAGTTACGCCGTGTTACGCAACCGTAAGCGCCGCTACCGTCGAGCCTGGAAAGTTTGGCAAGGTGGTTGCAAATGGCGTACTTGCCGGCCCGTTGCCCTCCGCGGCGGTTTGCCTCAGGCCGTTTACTTATTACCCAACCCTTTTTTTTGATTATGAAATTTCTCCGCTCATCACTGACCTTCTTACTGGCACTGCTGCTGTTGGTAAACAACTTTGCCCAAGCCCAAAGCACCACCGTCTCGACTGACAAGCCGAAAGGCATGAGCAAAACCCTCAAAGGCGGCCTCATCGGCGGCTTGGGTGGCGCAGTAGCCGGCGGCGTGGCCGGCCGCCTGATTGGCGGCAAATCCGGTACCGCTAAGGGTGCCATCATTGGTGCTGCCGTGGGTGGTACCGCCGGTGCCCTCATCGGCCGCAAAATGGACAAAGCCGCTGCCGAGCTGCGCCGCGACCTGGAAGGCGCCAAAGTGGAGCGCGTGGGCGAAGGCATCAAAATCACCTTTGCTTCGGGCATCCTGTTCGCCACCAACTCGGCCAGCCTGACCCCGGACGCTGCGGGCAACGTTTCGCAACTGGCCGAAACCCTGAAGAAGTACGCCGACACCAACGTGGTAATTGAAGGCCACACAGACAACACCGGTTCGGACGCCATCAACCAGCCGCTCTCGCAGCGCCGGGCCCAGGCCGTGGCCAACACCATCATCAACGAAGGCGTGGACGCTGCCCGCATCACGGCTACCGGCTACGGCTCGACCCAGCCCGTGGCCGACAACACCACGGCCGCTGGCAAAGCGGCCAACCGTCGCGTGGAAGTAGCCATTTTCGCCAACGAGAAAATGCAGAAAGCAGCCAAGCGCGGCCAGCTCTAAGCTCCGTTATCCGGCTGCAAATCCCGTTTGCGGCATGCAATTGAACAAACCGGTGGCCGTCCTGGCCGCCGGTTTTTTTTATGGCATTTTAGCTCAACCGGTCGTCCTGCACAACCTTGCCCGGCACCGGCGGGTACAACGAGCCATGCCCGCACCCGCCGCTACCTACGCCTCGCCCGCCGCCGAAAAAGCCTGGGCCGACCACGTCATTCTCGACCATTTCTACGGCCACCTGCCGCCCGAGCCGCGCCGCACGCCCATGCGCGAGCTGGTCTCGACCATTCTTTCGCACCGCACCACCCACGCCGACGAGGAACTGGCCTACGACCGCATGCTGGAAACCTTCGGCGACTGGCCGGGGGTGCTGGCGGCGCCCACGGCCGAGCTGGCCCACGCCATTCGCACCACGCGCTGGCCCGATACGCAGGCGCCGCGCATTCAGGAAATCCTGCGCCGGATTCAGGCCGAAACCGGTGGGCCGTTTGACCTGGACTTTCTGGCCGACTGGCCGCTGGAGCGCGCCATGGCCTGGCTCACCGAAATGCCCGGCATTGGGCTAAAAACGGCGTCGCTGCTGCTGCTTTTTAACTACCACAAGCCCGTGCTCCCCGTGGATACGCACGTGCACCGGGTAGCCCAGCGCGTGGGGTTCCTGGGCCCCAAGGTGTCGGTGGAAAAGGCCCATGCGGTGCTGCTGGCGCTGCTGCCCGCCGATGCCGAAACGCTGTTCAACTTCCACAAGCACAACTACTGGCACGGGCAGCAAATTTGTTTTTTCCTGCGGCCCAACTGCCCGCGCTGCCCCCTGAAGGGCTTTTGCAACTACTACCTGGAGCATTACGGCGAAGCCACCGCTGAGGCGCTGGCTGCTACGCCTACGCAGTGGGACCCGGCTGCCTGGGGCAAGCTGCCGCATTAAGATACTCGAGCGAGGGGTTCTGGTACAACTAACTGTCATGCAGAGCGCAGCGAAGCATCTTGCCCGCTTCGTTGTGGCAGTGTTGATTATTTCCGAGGTAGAGATGCTTCGCTGCGCTCTGCATGACGGCCAGTAAGTGTTCCCTGGGCACTTCAGTAACAAGTACCTTTACACCATGCGCCTCATTAAGCACCCCGTTCTCTGCAATTACTACGTCACGTATCGCTGCAATGCGAAGTGCGCGTTTTGCGATATCTGGGAAAAGCCCTCGCCCTACATCACGCTGGAGGATGTGGCCCAAAACCTGCGCGACCTCAAGCGGCTGGGCGTTTCGGTGATTGACTTCACCGGCGGCGAGCCCCTGCTGCACCGCCAGCTACCCGAGTTCCTGGCCTTGGCGCGCGAGATGGGCTTCATCACCACCGTGACCACTAACGGGCTGCTGTATCCCAAGAACGCGGAGAAGCTGCGCGGACTGGTGGATATGCTGCACTTTTCGCTTGATTCGGCCGACCGCGCTACCCACGACCTGGGCCGTGGGGTGGCCTGCTACGATTTTGTGCTCGAAAGCATTCGCGTGGCCAAGGCGCTGGGCGAGCGGCCGGACATCCTCTTCACCGTGTTCCGCAAAAACCTGGCGGACCTCGAAGCGGTGTACCGCGGCATTACCCAGCCCAACGGCCTGGTGCTCATCCTCAACCCCGCCTTCGAATACGGCGACGTGGAAACCGGCGAGCAGCTGACGCCCGAAGAGCTGGATTACCTCTCCGCCTTCGGCAAGCGCAAAGGCGTGTACCTGAACGAAGCGTTTATTGAGCTGCGGCGCGACGGCGGCAACCACGTAGCCGCGCCCGTGTGCCGGGCCGCCAGCACCACGCTGGTCATTTCGCCCAGCAATGAGCTGGTGTTGCCCTGCTACCACCTCGGCGAGCAAAAATTTCCAATCGAAGGCAAGCTGTTTGACCTATATAACGCGCCTGAAACGCAGCGCCTGGCGGCTCTCGAAGGCCGGCTGCCGGCCTGTGAGGGCTGTACCATCAATTGCTACATGCAGCCCAGCTTCGCGGTCGAAACGAGCAAGTACTTCTGGCAGGCCCTGCCCAGCACGCTGAAGTATAACTGGGAAAAAGGCACGTGGAAGCGGTTGATTGGGGTGTAGCTGGGTTCGTAGAGCTAATGCGTCTGTCATGCAGAGCGCAGCGAAGCATCTTATCGCCGCTGAACGAGTCGTCCGAACGTGAGAAGATGCTTCGCTGCGCTCTGCATGACCAACGATTAAGTGAGTATTGAGGTAGAGATGCTTCGCTATGCTCTGCATGACGTTCTTTTGCTCACTGCTCACTGCTCACTGCTCACTGCTCACTGCTCACTGCTCACTGCTCACTGCTCAAACCTATGCCCGCCCTCATCCTCCCCGTAAACGGCCTCCATCCGCAAATTTCGCCCGACTGCTTTGTGGCTGATAATGCTACCATCGTGGGCGATGTGGTGCTGGGCCGGGGCTGCACCGTCTGGTTTACGGCTGTGATTCGCGGCGATGTGCACCGCATCCGCATCGGCGAAGAAACCAATATTCAGGATGGCGCGGTGCTGCACTGCACTTACCAGAAAGCGCCGCTCACCATTGGCAGCCGCGTGAGCATTGGGCACCGCGCCCTCGTGCACGGCTGCACCGTGGAAGATGACGTGCTCATCGGCATGGGCGCCATTGTGATGGACCACGCCGTGGTAGGCACCGGCTGCATTATCGCGGCCGGCGCGGTGGTGCTCGAGAATTTTGTGTGCGAGCCGGGGTACTTGTACGCGGGCGTGCCAGCCAAGAAAATCAAACCCGTGACGGAGGAGCAGCGGAAAGGGCTGGAGCGCACGGCCACCAATTACCAGACTTACGCAAGCTGGTTGCAGTAGGCGCAGGCTGGTGCGTGGCGGCAAATTGGCTAAAGTCGGCTCAATTTGACTTTTTAGAAACTCCTCAACGCCTGACGTGTCGGAGCTTCTTTTGCTCGGCAGTAGTCGACTTGTAAAGTCCGCAAAATGACTGTATTTATAGTCGTTGGGGCAGTTGGAGCCGCTTTTTTGCCTTCGATACGAAGAATGCAAAATCTAATGCATCCAAATTATGGCTTGGAACGAGTTGTGACTTTGGTGGTGCTTCGTTGCGCTTCTACCTCATGCTTCGTAAACAATGTCTATCTGCTGCCGCGCTGTTTGTGTGCTTTTTGGCTTCACGCTATCAGGGCTGATTGGTAGTTGCCAGCGCGCCAGTTACACATTCCAAGCCGCTAATATGCAACAACAGCCAGAGCCCAATGCTCAGGTAGCTGCTGCAGCTACGCTTGCTGAGCCCGCCGAAGCAATTGAGCTAAAATACCAAAAGGCCAGGGGCATTCACCGGCCAGCAGCGCGCCGGGTATTTCCTCGGCGCATTGAGCCAATTGCTCGCAATGTGGCGCACCCAAGCCCTTCAAAAGCCGCAGCAATGGTACCAAGGCCGCGGGTTGAGCGGCATAAGGTCTCGCATGCAACTCAGCTGGCTCAACGACCAGCGCCGGACCCTGCGCGACACTACAGCAAGGGCCTGGCCGTGCTCTTGGCGGTACTATTTGGCTATTTGGGGGCACACCTGTTTTATCTAGGCGACCGGAAGCCGGCCCTTGCCTACCTGTTGACCACGCTGGTGTGCATCGGGCTGATGCTAATCGCCGTTCCGGTGGCCAACTCGGCGGCTTTTGGTGCCGGCATGGGCGGGGCGGTTGTGGGCATTTTCCTCCTCCTGTTGGGCGCGGGCGGTATTGCTTATGTGTACCTGCGTGCGCTATTCGACGGCGTGCGCATCCTGGCCGGTGGGCTGGAGCCGGCGAATGGGAAGTTTTAACGCGGTGTTTGGCAAGTCCTGGTTACGGCGCCAAGCATAAGCCAGGCCTATACCTCGTCGCCGATGTCGTTGCGCGGCTCGGCGCGTTCGGCCACGGTGGTCACGCGCAGCTGCACCAGCTCCACGGCGCGGCGCGAGCGCTGCAGCACCCGGAACTCGTAGGGGTCGAGCACGGCCACATCGCCCACTTCCGGGATGCTGCCGTAGATGACGTTGAGCAGGCCGCCCACGGTTTCGTAGTCTTCGCCTTCGGGCAGGGGGAAGGGGAGGTATTCGTTGGCGTCGGAGATGGGCGTGGCGGGGTTTACACGGTATTCGTCCTCGGCCACTTTCTCCACCACCGGCACTTCGTTGTCGTACTCGTCCTGGATTTCGCCCACCAGCTCCTCCATGATGTCCTCGATGGTGACGATGCCCGACACGCCGCCGAACTCGTCGCTCACAATGGCCATCACAATGTGCTTGCGCTGGAACTGGCGCAGCAGCCGGTTGATTTTCTTGGTTTCGGGCACGAAGTAGGGCGGGCGCATGATGCGGGCCAGCTCCACAGGCTCGCCGCGCCGGATGATGGGCAGCAGGTCCTTCACGTTGAGCACGCCCACGATGTTGTCGATGTTGCCCTCGTACACCGGCATGCGCGAGTAGCCTTCGTTGAAGACGATGTCCAGAATCTGGTCCTCGGGCGCGTTCACGTCCAGGGCCGAGAGCTTGGTGCGGGGCACCATAATCTGCTTCACCATCCGGTCGTTGAACTGGAACACGTTCTCAATCAGCTCGTGCTCGGAGTCCTGAATCTCGCCGCTTTCCTTGCTTTGGTCCAGCAGCAGGCGCAGTTCGTCGGAGGTGTGCGCCTCGGTGCCGTGCGAGTTCTGAATGCCCACGGCGCCGAGCATCAGGTTGGAGGCTTTCGACAAGAACCACGTGAGCGGGCGCGTGATGTAGTAGAAGCCGCGCAGCGGCAGCACCAGCGCCAGGCTCACCGATTCGGGGCGCTGAATGGCCAGCGCCTTCGGGAACAGCTCGCCGAATAGTACGTGCAGAAACGTCAGGATGATAAGCCCCAGGCCCACCGCAATGCTGTGCGCCGTGAGCGGCGCCACGTGCACGCCCAGGCGCGGCATCAGCCCCAGAAATATCTCGGTGAAGAGCTCCTCGCCCACGGCACCGAGTAGCAGCGAGGCAATGGTCACGCCGAGCTGGGTAGCCGAGAGGTAGTCGTAGAGTTTGTGCAACACACCCAGTGCTTGGCTGGCCATGCGGCTGCCCTCTTTGGCTTTTATCTCCAGTTGCGAAAGGCGCACGCGAATCAGCGAGAATTCGGCAGCCACGAAAAATCCGTTTACCAGAACGAGTAAAACGGTAAATAATATCTGTAAGCCCATGTGAATGGCCCCCTCGACGCGGTCGGTCTGGGGGCCTTAGTTGCTCAAAAGTACGGAGTTTAGCGTGGGCGGTTGGTCCGTTGAACTTTCCGGCCAACAGTTTGTGGTACGGACACCCTTATTTTGTGGCCCAAAGTGCGTGTAAGCAATTGCGGAGGTAACCGTCTGCACCACGAAAGGAGCGGGAACGGATTCCGCAGCCAGCACCTTCTGCCAGGACGAAGGGGTAACACAATACACGATGCTTCTGGTTTGCAATTATGAAGAATTATTTGATGGTTAAGTTCTTGTTGCTTTGGCTGGGTGTGGTGGTTCCGGCCACCGCTCAGATACTCACGCCCACGCACCTGAGCACGGCCCTGAGCCGCCCCACGGCCAAAGTGGGGGAGGAGATTGAGTTGGTGGTGAATGCCCGCATCGACGACAAATGGCACCTCTACGCCTCCGATTTCAGCGACGAAGTGGGGCCCGTGGTCTTCACCCTGACCTTCAAACCCAGCCCAGCTTATGCGTTGGTGGGCAAGCTGCAGTCCATTAAATCGCACCACGAGCAAGACGAAGTTTTTAAAGGGGAAGTGGCTTTTTGGGAAAAAACCGGCCAGATGCGCCAGCGCATTAAAGTGCTGAAGCCCGGCCCGCTCACCATCACGGCCGCCGCCGACTACCAGAGCTGCACCACCGTGGACGGCCGCTGCGTGCCCGGCAACGAAACGCTGAGCTTCGGCCCCATCGCCGTGACGGGCGCCGCAGCCCCGGCCAAGAGTGTCGGGGCCGCCGACCCCAACCCGGGCCCCGCCAAAACAGAAGTAGCGACAGCTCCTGCGGCTGCCCCCGCAGTGGCTGCCCCGGCTGCTACGGCACCGGCCGATTCGGCCACGCAACTGGCCGCGGCCACCGCGCCGGCCCTGCCGGGCGATGACGTGCCCAGCGCTGCCCAAGATGCCAAGGTGACGGCCGCCGCGCCGGCCGCAACCGCCACGGCCCCCGAAAACCCCGTGCGCAAGGCCGGGGGGCTGTGGGGCTTTGCTTTCCTGGCCTTCACCTTTGGGCTGGCTGCGCTGGTTACGCCCTGCGTGTTTCCCATGGTGCCCATGACGGTGTCGCTCTTCACCAGCGGCAACGACAGCCGCCAGCGCGGCATCCTCAAGGCCCTGGTGTACGGGGCCAGCATTATTGGCATTTACGTGCTGATGGGCGTGCTCGTGTCGGTGCTGCTGGGCGAAGATGGTCCCAACCTCATCAGTACCCACTGGCTGCCCAACCTGATATTCTTTGCGGTCTTTGTGGTGTTCGGCCTGTCGTTTTTGGGCTTATTTGAAATCACGCTACCCCACCAAATCGTGAACACCGTGGATACCCAGGCCGACAAAGGCGGTTGGGCGGGCATCTTTTTCATGGCCCTCACGCTGGTGGTGGTGTCGTTTTCGTGCACGGCGCCCATCGTGGGAAGCATTCTGAGTCTGGCCGCCCGAGGCGAGCGGATTCAGCCCATCGTGGGCATGCTGGGCTTCTCGCTGGCGTTTGCGCTGCCCTTCACGCTGTTCGCCATTTTCCCGTCGTGGCTGAAAAGCCTGCCCCGCTCCGGCGGCTGGCTCAACACGGTGAAGGTGGTCCTGGGCTTTGTGGAGCTGATGCTGGCCCTGAAATTCCTGAGCACCGCCGACCTGGCCTACCACTGGCAACTGCTCAACCGCGACGTGTACATCGTGCTGTGGATTGTGCTGTCGGCGCTGCTGGGCTTTTATCTGCTGGGCAAGTTTCGCCTCTCGCACGACTCACCGCTCGACCACCTCAGCGTGGGCCGCTTGCTGATGGCCGTGCTGGCGTTTGCCTTCACCGTGTACCTGGTGCCGGGTTTGTTTGGGGCGCCGCTTCCCTTGCTGGCCGGCTACCTGCCGCCCCAGAGCAAGCACGATTTTTCGCTGGCTACGGCCGAAAACGGCGGTAGCCCAGCCCTGGCCGCCAGCGGCAAGACGCAGCAGTGCGAGGCACCCCGCTTTGGCGAGTTTCTGGAGCTGCCCCACAACCTCAACGGCTACTTCGACCTGGAGCAGGCCAAGCGCTGCGCCCGCCAGCAGCACAAACCCATTTTTATCGACTTCACGGGCCATGCCTGCGTGAATTGCCGCAAGATGGAAGCAACCGTGTGGAGCGACCCGCAAGTACTCGAGCGCCTACGCAACGACTACGTGGTGGTGGCGCTGTACGTGGACGACAAGACCGAGCTGCCCGAGAAAGAGTGGTACACCTCGGCCCGCGACCAGCAGCTCAAAACCACCCTGGGCAAGCAAAACGCCGACCTGCAGGTGACCCGCTACGGCTTCAACGCCCAGCCTTACTATGTGATTATCGACCCAGACGATGCCGCCAGCAAGCCCCTGATTGCGCCCATTGCCTACGAGCCCGACGTGGCCCAATTCAGCGCGTTTTTGCAGGCGGGCCTGCAGCAGTTCAGCAACCAGCGGGCGCCCGTGGCCAAGCGCTAAGCCTGCGGTCGGCCAGCTCAACTCAGGCAAAAAACGATTTTCGTTAATGACGTTAAACACGAAGAGGCGGCCCCCACCCAGAGGCCGCCTCTTCCTTGTGTGAGGCGCGCACCCACCCAGATGCGCTGCCCCCTTTTCCCCTCTTCTCCTCTGTATCCAACCACGGCCGTAGTGAAAGGAATAAACCCTTCTGTGAGGAACTTAGCCCGCAATAGCGCTGACGTATCAGCGTTTGTGAGCACCTGCTTCTCTGCTACTTGATAGCCCTGGCTTTCAGCCTTGGATTGTGACAAATGTAATAGTATAAGAGAGTTAATGCAAACGACAATGTTAAACAACGAAGAATTTGCAAAAAACTTAATTATAACCACCTAGTTTTGTATTTCCTTTAACTTCTACCTGCAGAAAATGGCCAGAAATTACGAACTTGATGATACTGACCGGAATATCCTGAATTTGCTAATTCAGGATGCCAAAATGCCGTACACCGAAATTGCCCGCAAAGTCAACGTATCGGGCGGTACTGTGCACGTGCGCATGGCCCGGCTCGAGGAAATCGGCATAGTGCAGGGAGCCACACTTCGCATTGATTATCAGAAGCTAGGCTACGGGGTAAATGCTTTCCTGGGCATTTACCTCCTGAAAAGCTCGGTGTACACCAGTGTGGTGAACCAGCTGCGTGAAATTCCGGAGGTGGTAAGCATTCACTTTACCACGGGGGCCTATGGCGTATTTGCCCGCTTAGTATGCCGCGACACCCAGCACCTGCGCGACGTGCTCCACGACCGCATTCAGCCCATCGACGGCATTGAGCGCACCGAAACGCTAATTTCCTTGGAGGAAGTTATCAACCGCCCAGCCCAACTGACTTAACTCGTCGGGTTTAGGTTGGTCGGCGGCACCTCACCCCTGCCGGGCACGGCCCCAGCCCCTCTCCAGCGGAGAGGGGAGCCTGACGTAAACTGTCATTGCGAGTGAAGCGCAGCGGAACGCGGCAATCCGTCCTCTCTCTGCGACCAGCCCTGAGAAGTGATAAAGCCTTTTATGGAGAAAGCCCCGGTACTGCGCAGTGCCGGGGCTTTTCACATTAGTAGGCTGGTCGCAGAGAGAAGACGGATTGCTTCGTTGTGCCTTCTCGCAATGACAGAACCGCGCTGCTGTGGCTTCCCTCTCCCCATTGAGAGGGGCCGTGCCCGGCAGGGGTGAGGTGCCGCCGGAGCGACGTTCTTTCCTCATGCGCCCTCATTTACTCCGCTCATCTTAAATCACCCTCTCCGGAATAGAGCCAGACCTGCCGGCGCAGCGTAATTTTGTGCCTCGCCCATGCCTACTGCCCCGCCCGCTACGCTGCTCATTCAAACCGCTTTCATTGGCGACGTTATTTTGATGACGGCGCTCCTGGAACACCTGCACCACACCGAGCCGGCTACACCAGTCGACGTGCTGGTGCGCCGCGGCAACGAGGGCCTGCTGGCCGGCCACCCGCACGTGCGCCAGGTGCTGATTTGGGATAAAAAGCACCGCAAGTATGCCGCGCTGTGGCAGCTCCTGCGCCAGATTCGGGCCACTGGCTACGGCCGGGTAGTCACCCTGCAGCGGTTCGCAAGCACGGGGTTTCTCACCGCCTTTTCGAGGGCTCCGGAGCGGGTGGGCTTCGCCAAAAACCCCTTGAGCCGGTTTTTCACCCGCCGCGTGCCGCATACTATCGGCGACGGCACCCACGAAGTAGCGCGCAACCTGGCGCTACTGGGCGCTTCGCTTAATAAAGAATTGAGGGCGAGTAATTCGTCATTCTTCATTCCTCGTTCCTCATTAACAAGGCCCAAGCTGTATCCTTCGGCCGCTGATGAAGCTACGGCCGCGACTTTTGCTGCTGGCGAGCCTTACGTGTGCCTGGCGCCCACTTCGGTGTGGTTTACCAAACAGTTTCCGGAGGAAAAGTGGCTGGAGCTGCTCGCGGCACTACCCGCTGGTTTGCGGGTGTTTCTGCTGGGCGGGCCGCCCGATGTGGCGCCCTGCGAGCGGCTGGCTGCCGCCAGCGGCCGCGCCAACGTAACCAACCTAGCCGGCAAAATGGGTCTGCTGGCCTCGGCTGCGCTCATGCGCGGAGCCCAGATGAACTACGTGAACGACTCGGCCCCGATGCACCTGTGCTCGGCCGTGGGGGCGCCCGTCACGGCGGTGTTTTGCAGTACCGTGCCCGAATTTGGGTTTGGGCCGCTCTCGCCGGTGTCCTTCATTGTACAAACCCGTGAGCCGCTGGCGTGCAAGCCCTGCGGGCTGCACGGGCACGGCGCCTGTCCGCTGGGGCACTTTCGGTGCGCTTATACCATTGAAGTAGACCAGCTGCTTCACTCCTTGAATTCGGTGGGCTAAAGAGGCAGGCGTCGCCAAAGCAATTCTGCGGGCCTGCTTGTTTATGCCTCATTACGCGCAGCGTCCGGTACCTTTGTTATTCCTATGCCCGACTACGAAATCCACGAATACCCAAACGGTATCCGCCTGCTGCACAAGCAGGTACCTCATACAAAGATTGCGCATTGCGGCTTCCTGCTCGACATTGGCTCGCGCGATGAGGCCCCGCACCAGCAGGGCCTGGCCCACTTCTGGGAGCACATGGCCTTCAAGGGCACCGAAAAGCGCAAGTCGTTCCACATTCTCAACCGCCTCGAAACTGTGGGCGGCGAGCTGAACGCCTACACCACCAAGGAAAAAATCTGCTTCTACGCCGCGCTACTCAGCACGCATTTTGAGCGCGCGTTTGAGCTCCTGACTGATTTGACGTTCAATTCGGTGTTTCCCGGCCGCGAGGTGGAGAAGGAGCGGGGCGTGATTCTGGAAGAAATGAGCATGTACCAGGACGCCCCGGAAGACGCCATTATCGATGATTTCGACACGGTGGTTTTTGGCGACCATCCGCTGGGCGTGAACATCCTGGGTACCCGCGAGAGCGTGAGCCGCTTCCAGACGGCCGACTTCCACGCCTTCCTGCAGGAGCAAATGCGCACCGACCGGCTCGTGTTCAGCTCGGTGAGCAACCTGCCCTTCAAAGAAGTGAAGCGGCTGGCTGATAAATTCCTGGCTCCGCTGCCGGCTAAAATTGGGCCGCGCGTGCGCCGCCCGGTGGGCAGCTACGAGCGCAAAACGCAGGTGGAGTCCCGGCCCATTTCGCAGGCCCACTGCCTGCTGGGCGGCCCGGCCTATTCCATTGGCCATAAGCGCCGTATCCCGTTTTTCATGCTCAACAACATCCTCGGGGGGCCGGGCATGAACTCGCGGCTCAACCTGGCCGTGCGCGAGAAATACGGCCTGGTGTACACCATCGACAGCACCTACTCGCCCTACACCGACACGGGCCTGTTCGGCATCTACTTCGGCACCGAGGGCAAGCAGGTGAAACGCACGCTGGGCCTGGTACAAAAGGAGCTGAAGCTGCTGCGCGAGAAAACCCTGACCACCAACCAGCTGCACACGGCCAAGCACCAGCTCATGGGCCAGCTTGCCATGAGCGAGGAAAGCAACAGCGGCCTGATGCAGCTTCTGGGCAAAAGCACGCTCGACCTGGGCCGCGTGGAGCCGCTGAGCGAGATTTTCGAGAAAATTGAGCTGATTTCGGCGGCCGAACTGCGCGACATGGCCAACGAAGTGCTGACGGACGAGCACCTGAGCGTGCTGCAGTATGTGCCGGAGGGGAAATGAGCCAGCCGGTATTCGGGCACGTGGGCAGCTACCGGCCCGGCGATACCTTTCGCAACCGCATCGACCTATCGCTGAGTGGGGTGCACCGGCCGCGCCGCACGGGTGTGTGCGGCACCCAATTGCTGGGTGCCGAAAGCATCGTCTTGGCTGGGCAGTACGAGGAGGATGACTTTGGGGAGGATGAAATTCTGTATTCCGGCAACGGGGGGCGCGACCCCAAAACCGGCCGCCAAATCATGGACCAGATGGCTACCACCGGCATTCTGGCCTTGCTGAAGAGTATCGAAACCAAGCTACCCGTGCGCGTGATGCGCAAAGTGCCCGCTGAAGGCGATGGGTTGGACGTGTACCGATACGAAGGCCTGTACCAAGTGGTGGACTTCACCTACGGGCCCGGGAAATCGGGCTTTCAGGTATACGTTTTCCGGCTGCGGCCTATTTTTTGAAAATCGTCAGCCGTAATCGGCTGTCATGCTGTGCGCAGCGCAGCATCTTATCACCGCTGAACTAACTGTTCGAACCTGATAAGATGCTTCGCAAGCTCAGCATGACAGCCGACTGCGCGACTAGCTACTTATGGCTATTTAATGACCAACAACGACCCCATCCAGGCCTACGCCGAGCAGCACACAGCGCCCGAGCCGCCGCTGCTGGCCCAGCTCACCCGCGAAACCCACTTGCAAACCCTGCTGCCGCGCATGAGCAGCGGCCACCTGCAGGGACGGTTTTTGAGCATGTTGAGCCACCTCATGCGGCCTCGGCGGGTGCTGGAAATTGGCACCTTTTGCGGGTATGCCACGCTGTGCCTGGCCGAGGGACTGGCCGCTAACGGGCTGTTGCACACCATCGAAATCGACCCCGAGCGCGAGGCGCGCATTCGGCGGTACGTGGCGGCGGCCGGTATTACGGAGCAGGTGCGCCTGCACATTGGCGCAGCGCTCGACGTTTTGCCGGGCTTGGTCGATGAAGTGTGGGACTTGGTCTTTATTGACGCCGACAAGCGGAGCAACGACGCTTATTTTGAGGCAGTCATCGGGCAGGTGCGCCCGGGCGGGTTGCTCATCGTCGACAATGTGCTGTGGAGCGGCAAGGTGCTGCCCACGCACGAAGTGAAAAGCGGGGACAAGGACACGCCTTTTGTTCGGGCTTTCAACGACAAGATGGCCCAGGACGCACGGGTGGAGCCGGTTTTTCTGCCTCTGCGCGATGGGCTGCTGCTGTTGCGTAAAAAGTAGCCCAATTGCCCGCTTGACTGGTTTGCAAGCCCTGGCTGGCCGAATGCCGTCAGGTGTGTTTCCGTTGCTTTATCCAGTTCTATGCGGCTCGTATCCTTACTCGTTTTTCTGTTGATTGGGCTGGCGGCCCGGGCCCAGGCCCCCACCACGGTGAGCGGGCGCGTGACCGACGGGAAAGACCAGTCGCCGCTCATCGGGGCCAACGTGCTGCTAATACACCTACCCGACTCGGTGAAAACCGGAGCTTCGGCTGATGCGGAGGGCCGCTTTCAGTTCGACAATGTGGCCGCGGGCCGCTACGTGCTCGATGCCTCCTTTGTGGGTTACCAGAAGCTAAGCCAGGCCGTGACCGTAAATGGGGCGCCGGTGCAGCTGGGGGCGCTGGCCCTGCAGGCGGGCGGGGTGCAGCTCAAGGGCGTGGTGGTGACGGGCCAGGCCGCGCAATCGGTGCAGAAGGGCGATACCACGCAGTTCAACGCCAAGGCGTTCAAAACCAACCCCGACGCCAACGCGCAGGACCTCATCACGAAGATGCCCGGCGTGAGCGTAGGCACCGACGGCAAAGTGCAGGCCCAGGGCGAAAACGTGCAGCGCGTGCTGGTCGACGGCAAGGAATTTTTCGGCAACGACCCCGACGCCGTGCTCAAAAACCTGCCCGCCGAAATGGTGGACAAGGTGGAGGTATTTGACCAGCGCAGCGAGCAGAGCCGCTTTTCGGGCTTCGACGATGGCAACACAACCAAGACCATCAACATCGTGACCAAGGTGGAATTCCGCAGCGGCACCTTTGGGCGGGTGGTGGCCGGCGCGGGCCCCGACCGCTACAAAGCCAGCGGCAACGTGAACAACTTCAAGGGCGACCGCCGGGTGTCGGTGCTGGCGCAGTCCAACAACGTGAACGAGCAGAACTTCGGCACTGAGGACTTGCTGGGCGTGGTGGGCAACTCCAACCAGGGCGGCGGGGGCCGGGGTGGCCGGGGTGGAGGAGGTGGCCAGGGCGGCGGGGGCAACGGCGGCAATGCCGGCGACTTCCTGGTAAACCAGAGCGGCGGCATCACCAAAACCAACGCCGTGGGCCTGAACTATTCGAACTCTTGGAACAAGAAGACCGACATGTCGGCCAGCTACTTCTTCAACCGGGCCAACAACACGCTGCTCAGCAGCACCCAGCGCCAGTACGTGCTGCCCCAGCAGGCCAGCACCACCTACACCCAAAGCGCCAACACCAACGGCCTCAACACCAACCAGCGCTTCAACATGCGCCTGGAGCACAAGATTGACTCGGCCAATTCCATCCTGTTCCGGCCGCGCTTCAGCTACCAGCAAAACGATGCGGGCAGCAACGTGGTGGGCCTCACCCGCCGCAGCGGCACCGAGCAAAGCCGCATCACGAGCAACTACGCTTCGGATAACGAGGGCCTGAACACCGGCGGCGACCTGCTGCTGCGCCACCGTTTTCCCAAGGCCGGCCGCACCGCCAGCCTGAGCATCGGCGGTACCTACAGCCAGCGCGACGGCAACACCACCCTGCGCACCCTGGACACGGGCTCGGCGCTGAACAGCCTCAACCAGACCAGTACGCTGCGGCAGCACGGCGGCAGCATGAATGCAAACTTGTCCTTGACCGAGGCGTTGACCAAGCAGGACGTGCTGCAGGGCAACTACGCCATCAACTACGCGCCGAATAGCTCCAGCAAGTACACCTACGACCTACTGACCGGCGACACCAAGCAGCAGAACGACGCCCTGAGCAACGTGTTCGATAACTACTACCTCACGCAGTCGGGCGGGGTGACTTACCGGCACATCACGCCCAAGTACCAGGCCAGCGTGGGCCTGTCGGGGCAGTATTCGGAGCTGTACAGCGACGCGCAGTTTCCGCGGGCCAGCATCGGGCGCTACTACTTCGTAAACGTGCTGCCCAACGCCAACGTCAACTACCGCTTCACGCGGCAGAAAAACCTGCGCTTTAACTACCGCACCAACACCAACCCGCCCAGCGTGAGCCAGCTGCAGGCCGTGGTGAACAATTCCAACCCTTTGCAGCTGACCATCGGCAACCCCACGCTACGCCAGGAATTTCAGCACTCCGTAAACTTCCGCTACACGGCGTCGAGCCCGGAGGTAGCCAGCAACTTCTTCGCGCTGCTCTCGGGTTCCTACACCCAGAATCCGATTTCTAATCGCACGCTGGTGGCTTCCCGCGACACCACCGTGGTGCCGGAGGGCGCGCCCGGCGTGCGCCTGCCGGCCGGGGGCCAGCTCACCCAGCCCACCAACCTGAGCCAGCAGTACACCGTGCGCTCGCTCATTAGCTACGGCCGGCCCATCAAGCCCATCAAAACCAACGTGAACCTGAGCGCCAACGCCAACTTCACCCAGACGCCTGGCATCGTGAACGGCGGCCTGAACTACGCCCGCGTGCCCTCGTTCGGGGCCGGCCTCACGCTCAGCTCCAACATCAGCCCCAATCTAGACTTTACTGCCTCTACCACGTCGAGCCAGAACTTCGTGCGCAATACCCTGCAGGCCAAGCTTAATACCAACTACTTCGCGCAGGTTACCCGCTTTCGGTTGGGCTGGATTGTGGGGCCGGGCATCAACTTCCAAACCGACTTGGTGCACCAGGCTTACTCGGGCCTTTCGGCCGGCTACAACCAGCAGTACCTGCTCTGGAATGCCAGCCTGGGCAAAAAAATCTTTCCCGGCCAGCGCGGCGAAATCAAGGTGTATGCCTTCGACTTGCTGGGCCAGAACCGCGCTATCCAGCGCAACGTGACGGAGGCTTATTACGAGGACGTGCAAACCACCATTTTGCAGCGCTACTTCATGCTGATGTTTACCTACAACATCCGCAGCGGCAATGTGGTGGCTCCCTCCAGCGGCGGCGAGGGCCGGCGTGAGCGGGGCTTTGGGCAGCCCGGCGGCTACGGCCGGCCCGATGGTGGCGCAGCTCCCGCGGGCGGCCCGCCGGCTGGTGGCCCTCCCGGTGGCGGCCCGCAGTAGGGCAGTGTCCGGCTTTCTGGCCAAAATTCAGGTTCTTTGTAGCTTCCGGGCAGGAGGTGGCCGCGGTGGCCGCCTCCTGCCCGCGTTGTTTATGCGAAATCCTGTTGTCTTGTTATTGCTGCTGGTCCTGGCCGGGCCCGTGGCGGCTCAACCTGCCGCGCCGCTCGCTCACCCCACGGTGCCCGCCACCATGGATGTGGCCGGGATACATCTCGTGCTGAATGAGGAAGCTCAGCGCCTGGTGCAGCAAAAGGCCGATGGCCTGAGCCGCCACCAGCCCTCGTTTCAAGCCCGCGTGGACCTGGCCGATGCGTCCTTTCCCATCATCGACCGGGTACTGAAAGAAGAAGGCGTGCCCCTGGATTTCCGCTACCTGGCCTTGCAGGAAAGCGCCCTGCTCGGCGATGCCCAGAGCGTGCACGAAGCCGTGGGCTACTGGCAGCTCAAGCGCGAAACAGCCGTCGGCCTGGGTTTGCTGGTGAACGACGACGTGGACGAGCGCAAGCACCTTACGGCCAGCACCCGCGCGGCCGCCCGCTACCTCGCCCGCAACAATGCCACCTTGCACAACTGGGTGAATGCCTTGCTCAGCTACAACACCGGCCTGAGCGGCGTGAAGCCCTACATCCTGCCCACCGACGTCGATGCTACCGAAATGGCCATCACCGAGGCGACGTCGGTTTACGTGCTGACCTTTCTAGCTCAGAAAGTGGCCTTTGAACCCGCCTGCGGCCTGAACCCCAGGCCCCCGCTGCGCCTGCAGGAGTTTCCCGCCACCGCCGGCCAAACCCTCGAAGCCCAGGCCCAGCTCCTGCACGTGGAGCCTGACGCCCTGGCCATGCACAACCGCTGGCTGCTGGCCGGTGCCGTGCCCGCCGACCGGCCCTACACGCTCATCGTGCCCATCGGCGATGTGACCCAGGCCGCTGGAATCGTGGCCAACCAGCGCCTCCAGAGCCGCGGTGAGCTGCTCACCGCGCCAGCCGTAGCCGCCAACACAGCCGAAGTGCGCCTGAACGACCTGCGTGCCCTGATTGCGCTGCCCGGCGAAACCACCGCCGACCTGGCCAAACGTGGGGGCCGGAAGCTGCGGGAATTCCTGCGCGACAACGAGCTGACGGCTTTCGACGTGGCCGTGACCGGCCGGCCGTATTACCTGCAGCGCAAGCGCGACGTGGGCGCCGTGGAGTACTACGTGGTGCAGCCCGGCGAAACCATGTTCGACGTGGCGCAGAAGTACGGCATTCGCAAAAAGGCGATTTTGGCCAAAAACCGGATGTCTCGCATCGAACAACCCAGCCCGGGCCGGGTGCTGTGGCTGCGGCACGTGCGGCCCCGCGAAGTGGCCGTGGAGTACCGCCGCTTGCCCGAAGGCAAAGGCATCGAAGGCTCGGCTACGGCCAGCCGTGCCATGGCCGATGACCAAATGATGGCCCCCGAGCCCGTGAAGACTGCTCCCACCCGCCACGAGACAGCCCGCGCCATAGCCAAAAGAAAAGCTACCCCCGGCAAAGACGAAGAAGCCGAGGCCAGCGACGGTTGGGGAGAATCCATATCCGGAACGAATACGCCCCCGGCCGCCTCGGTGCCTGCTGTAGCATCTGTGCCGTCCGTACCTGCCCCGCCCATGAGGCCGCCGGCCGTGCGCCCTGCCGCGCCGGAGCCTGTGGCAGCCCAACTGCCACCTCCTGCTTCGGCCCCAGCCCCCGCGCCCCTGGCTGACGAGCCCCGCACCGCTGAGCTGGAGGTTGAGCCAGAAATTGAGCCAACGGTGAGTAATTCTCCCGTAGTTGAGCAGGCGCCGGCCGTAACACCAGCGCCTGTGGGACCACCATTTAAGCCAGTAGCAGCACCAGCTAAGCCAGTGGTAGTGACCGCTGCCCCGCGCCCCATTGCGCCTAAGCCTGCCGCGCCCCCCGTAATCACGCCCGCAGCTACTCCCGCGGCTGTTGCTAACGAAGCTTCCCACCGGGTTGAGCCGGGCGAAACGGTGTACTCCATCAGCCGGCGCTACCAGGTTCCTCCGGCTACCCTCATGGCCCTAAACCACCTCACGCTGCCGGCGAACCTGGCAGTAGGGCAGGTGTTGGTCCTGAAGTCGCAGGAACTGCCGGTTCCAGCAGTTGCCGCCGCTCCGGTAGCAACTCCAGTCGCTTCCACGCGCCCAGCCAACCAAGCCACCAACCGCCCCAACCCGGCGATTTATGTTCCGAAGGCTGCAGCTCCGCAAGCTGCTCCCGCGCCGACGCCTGCGGCCGGAACCACCATTGAGCACACCGTTGCCAAAGGCGAAACTCTATACAGCATTGCCCGCCGGTATGAGGTAAAAGTGGCTGACATTCAGGCCCTGAATGGTAAGCTAGATGGCAACGTGAAAGTGGGGGAGGTGCTGCGCATCCAGGCCAGCGCCAAATAGTTGGAAGCCTGTGTAGGAATGCGCCTTGGCGCGTTCAATTATTGAACAGTTTTGACTGGTGTTGCGCTAGTGCTGTTCTGAATCAAAAAGTTCTGCCGCCGAACGCACCAAGGCACGTTCCCACACGGCCATTTATGCTTGCCACGGAGGAGCGGCCTTTAGGTGCGAACGCAGCCAAAAAACGCAGCACTCAGGGAATCAGGCAGCAGGCAAATGGGGTTTGGGAATGCCCGCCAGCCGGGGGTATCTTTACCAGAAGGGTTGAGTTTTGAATGTTAAGTGCTGAGTTGAATTAGCCAAACATTCAAAACTCAACCCTCAAAACTCAGCCCTTCCAAGATGCCCGTTTTCTCGCACCTTCACTCGCACACCCAATACTCGCTGCTCGACGGCCAGGCCAGCATTTCGGCCCTGATGAAGAAGGCGCAGAAGGACGAGATGCCCGCGGTGGCCCTCACCGACCACGGCAACATGTTCGGGGCGTTCAACTTCGTGGCCGAGGCCAACAAGTACAACGTGAAGCCCATCGTGGGCTGCGAGTTCTACATGGTGGAGGACCGGCACAAGAAAACCTTCAGCCGGGAAAAGGGCGAGCGCGACAACCGCTACCACCAGCTGCTGCTGGCCAAGGACCAGGCCGGCTACCACAACCTGAGCAAGCTCTGCTCCTTGAGCTTCATCGAGGGCCTGTACTCCAAGTTTCCCCGCATCGACAAGGAACTGCTGGTGCAGTACCACGAGGGCCTGATTGCTACTTCGTGCTGCATCGGCGCCGAGATTCCCCAGACCATTTTGTTCGGGACCGAAGCTGAAGCCGAGAAAAAGCTGAAGTGGTGGCTCGACCTATTCGGCGAGGACTTCTACATCGAAATCCAGCGCCACGGCCTTATGAATTTCGACGGCACCGGCAAAAGCCAGGAAGACGTGAACCAGGTGCTCCTCGGTTTCGCCAAGAAGTACAACGTCAAGGTTATTTGCACCAACGACTCGCACTACGTCGACCAGACCGACTACGCGGCCCACGACCTGCTGCTGTGCGTGAACACCGGCGAGGAGCACAGCATTCCGGTCGGTGATATTCGTACCAACTACTACACCCTGCTGACCAGCAACGGCAAGGTGCGCTACGACCTGCTCGACAACCTGCGCCGCGACCACGCCCGCGACGAGCAGGCCCAGAAGCAGCTACGCCGCATCGACGAGGAACTACAGAAGCCCAAGCCGCACACCCGCTTCGGCTTCGCCAACGACCAGTTCTTCTTCAAAAACCAGGCGCAGATGAACGAGCTGTTCATCGACGTGCCCGAGAGCGTAGACAACACCAATGAGATTGTGGGCAAAATCACGCCGCCGAAGCTGGCGCGCGACATTCTGTTGCCCAACTTCCCCATCCCGGCACCCTTCGCCAACGCCGACGAATTCCTACGCGAGTTGACCTATGTGGGCGCTTTCGGCCCCGGCGCCGGCAATGGCACCGTGACGATGACCAAGCCGCCGCGCTACTCCGAGCGCACGCCCGAAATCGAGGAACGGCTTGATTATGAGCTGCGCATCATCCAGACGATGGGTTTTGCCGGCTACTTCCTCATCACCCAGGACTTCATCAACCACGGCCGCAACATCGGCGTGGCTGTAGGCCCGGGCCGGGGCTCGGCCGCCGGCTCGGCCGTAGCCTACTGCGTAGGTATCACCAACATCGACCCCATTAAGTACTCGCTGCTGTTCGAGCGTTTCCTGAACCCGGAGCGCGTGTCCATGCCCGATATCGACATTGACTTCGACGACGTGAACCGTCAGAAAGTCATCGACTACGTGGTGGATAAGTACGGCAAGACGCAGGTGGCCCAGATTATCACCTTCGGCACCATGGCCGCCAAGTCCAGCATTAAGGACGTGGCCCGGGCAATGGAATTGCCGCTGCCGCAAACCAATGACCTGACCAAGATGGTGCCCGACAAGCCCGGCACCACCCTGGCCGGCGCCTTCGCCGAAAACCAGGAGCTAGACATGATTCGGCGCGACGAATCGGCCGATAACCTCAAGGGCCAGATTCTGCGCTTGGCTACGCAGCTCGAAGGCTCGGTGCGCAACACCGGCATTCACGCGGCCGGCGTCATCATCGCCCCGGACGACATCACGAAGTACATTCCGGTCTCCACTTCCAAGGACTCGGACCTGCTCATCACGCAGTTCGACGGTAAGGTGATTGAGAGCGCCGGCATGCTCAAGATGGACTTCCTGGGCTTGAAAACCCTGACCATCATCGTGGATGCCCTGCGCCTGATTGAGCGCAACCACGGCGTGAAAATCGACATCGACGACATTCCGCTCGACGACGAAAAGACTTACGCCCTCTACCAGCGCGGCGACACCATCGGCACCTTCCAGTTTGAATCGGAAGGCATGCGCCAGTACCTCAAGGACCTCAAGCCCACCAACATCGAGGACTTGATTGCCATGAACGCCCTGTACCGCCCGGGCCCGATGCAGTTCATCCCGAACTTCATCAACCGCAAGCACGGGCGCGAGGAAGTGGTGTACCCGCACGACCTGCTCAAGCCCATTCTGGAGTACAGCCAGGGCATCATGGTGTACCAGGAGCAGATTATGCAGACGGCTCAGATTCTGGCCGGCTACTCACTGGGCGGCGCCGACTTGCTGCGCCGCGCCATGGGCAAAAAGGACATGAAAAAGATGGCCTTGGAGCGCGAGAAGTTCATCGAAGGCGCCAAGAAGCTGCACGACATCCCCGCGAAGAAGGCCAACGAGGTGTTCGACGTGATGGAGAAGTTTGCCGAGTACGGCTTCAACCGCTCGCACTCCGCCGCCTACTCCGTAGTGGCGTATCAGACTGGTTATCTGAAGGCCAACTACCCGGCCGAGTACATGGCCGCCGTGCTCACCAACAACATGGGCGACATCAAGAAGGTGACCTTCTTCATCGAGGAAGCCCGCAAGCAGGGCGTGCCCGTGCTCGGGCCCGACGTAAACGAATCCCTGCTCAAGTTCAACGTAAACCAGGAGGGCGCCATCCGCTTCGGCATGGGCGCCGTGAAAGGGGCCGGCGAACTCGCGGTGGAAAGCATGGTGGAGGAACGCGAGAAAAACGGCGAGTACTCCGACATCTTCGACTTCGCGAAACGTGTCAGCTTGCGCACCGTGAACAAGAAAACGTTTGAAAGCCTGGCCCAGGCCGGCGCGTTCGACGGTTTCGGCAAGCACCGCCGCCTGTACCTCGATGCCCCGTCCGGCGACCAGAACCTCATCGAGAAGGCCATGAAAATGGGCCAGCAGCACCAAGCCGCCAAGGAATCAGCCCAACACAGCCTTTTCGGGGCGGGGGCTTTCGGGGCGGTGGCCGCGCCGCTGCCCAAGATGCACGAGATGGAGCCCTGGAGCAAAACCGAGCAGCTGCGCCGCGAAAAGGAAGTGGTGGGCTTCTACCTCTCGGGCCACCCGTTGGATAGCTACAAGCTGGAGCTGGACGCCTACTGCACCTGCGGCCTGGAGAAGGTGGATGAGATAAAGAACAAGGAACTGGCCGTGGCCGGCCTCATCAACAACGTTCTGTTCAAGACTACCAAGACCGGCCAGCCCTTCTGCACCTTCACCCTGGAAGACTACGAAACCAGCATCAACCCGGCGCTGTTCCGCGACGACTACACCAAGTTTGCGCCGCTCATCAACCCGCGCAACTACCCGAACGAGCAGGTGCCGCCCATGTACGTGCGCCTCAAGCAAGAGCTGCGCCGCCATACCCAGGACCAGTGGGACCTGCGCATCCTCACGATGGAGCCGCTGGCCGACGTGGCCGAGAAGCGCAGCAAAGGCGTGCGCGTAAAGCTGGACCTGCGCACCGTGACCGGCCCCATGCTCGACCGCCTGCAGGACGCCATCGACCACGCGCCCGGCAGCAAGCGCCTCGAAATCCAGTTTGTGGAGCCCCACGAGCACCTGGCCGTGGACATGTTCTCGCGCAAGTTCCAGATTGAGCCGAAGACGTTCATCCAGAAGATGCACGAAATGGAAATGGAGGTTTGCACCCTCATTTAGGGCATTCATCCGTCTAATCATCTGTTATGCTGAGTGCAGCGAAGCAACTTATCACCGCTGCACAAATCGTTGATCCGTGAGAAGATGCTTCGCTGCGCTCAGCATGACAGACGGAGCGAAATAGATTGCATTCAGCATGATATTCCCAGCTTTCGGATAGTTAATTGAGCCGTTCGCCGGGCCTCTCGGCGGGGGCAATGACCCTTCTGAACTTTCCCCCGTACTCTCTGTTTAACCTTCCAATCTGCTACCTTGCGACCCCGTTGGCCGTACACGCCAGACCATCCTTAACCCCAACCCAAACCGTAATGGGACACAAAGCAATTGAAATAACCGACGCCAACTTTGACGAAATCATCGCCGGCGACAAGCCCGTATTGGTCGATTTCTGGGCCGAATGGTGCGGCCCTTGCCGCATGGTAGGCCCCGTGGTAGAAGAACTTGCCGGCGAATACGAAGGCAAAGTTGTCGTGGGCAAAGTTGACGTCGATGCCAACCCCCAAACTTCGATGAAATTCGGCATCCGCAGCATCCCGACGCTGCTGGTGTTTAAAAACGGCCAAATCGTGGACAAACAAGTAGGTGCTGTGCCCAAGCACGTGCTGGCCCAGAAACTAGAAGCACAGGTAACGGCTTAATTCCGTTATTGCCGATAAATAAAAAGCCCCTTGCCAATCTGGCAAGGGGCTTTTTGTATGGGTGGGGCTGGTCGCAAACTGCCAGCTATCCTGTTAGTTCAAGGCTTTTGGGCAGCGGCGGCGATGCGCCCGCGATTCTCTGCGGGCCTTGGCTTTGAGCTGCTCCTGGCGCAAATGCTGTTCCCGGTTGAGTTTGGCGGGAGATATTACTTTTTTACTTTCTGCCAGTCCCAACATGGCCAGCACCGTATTGCGGCGCACTTTGCCGGTTGGGCTCTTGGAAGTGGGCGAGGTGCTCAACTCCACGGGCCTGGATGCTTCGGCCATGGAAACCGGAGCAGCTGCGTGGTCAATCCCGGTTGCATTGCCCGCCAGAGGCGTGGCTTGGGCCGGGCTTTGTACCAGGGCAGCAGCTACCCCAAAGGCGAGCAGGAAGTAAAAATTCTTCTTCATCTGAAATTAATTAGTGCGGTTTTACCTTGGTGAACAAGTATTTGCGATGCTCCAAAGTAATAAAATCTACAGCCATATTGCAATGGTTTATTGATAATAAATGAGTATATATAAAAAGATTTATGAAGCATGAAACCAGGCTCCTTTCCATTGCAAGCAGCAGATGTAGCGCAGGGAGCCCGGCAGCGTGGTTTTGACAAGCAACGGCCAAACGACTCACATCTTGATGTATCATAAGAAAGTGATATACATTAAAATAGCAGGCCTACTATTGCGCTAATCGAGCATACATGCATTTTCTGATACATTGCATTGAGCCCTAAACGGTTTACAGTCAATGTCAAATAATTGACTAAATTTCCCGCCAACTGCAAGGCCCGAAGCTGCGTAGGAGGCCCATCTTTTCACCCACCTTTTCCATTTTTGTTATGAAGCGCATTCTCGGTTTTCTCGTTTCCTTGAGCCTGCTGGGCGGTTCGGCCGCCCTGGCCCAGACCCCCACCACGGCGCCGGCTACGTCCGCCACCAAGACGAGTGCCAGCTCGTCGAAAATGACCACCCGCACGGCGCAAACTCCGGCCACGACGACGACCACGAAGTCGAGCACGATGAGCAACCCGGCCGGCATGACCAAGTCGTCGACCAGCACCCAGCAGCAGGGGACGATGACCAAGTCGAGCACCCAAACTACGCCCTCGGGCGTGACCAAGACCACGAGCAGCACCAAAATGAAAGCCGACGGCACGCCCGACATGCGCTACTCGGCCAACAAAACCGCCAAAACCAAGACCGTGACCGGCCCCACGAAAGCCGACGGCACGCCCGATATGCGGTACAAGGCGAATAAAACGACCACCAAAACGGTGAAATCGAAAATGTAAGCCGGTAGGCTTCGGCGTTGAAAAGCCCCTGCTAAGAATAGCAGGGGCTTTTTTGTGGCCAGCGATAGCAGGGATATCGAACCAGGAGAAACGACCCGGGTTGAGCTGGCCTGCGCGTGGGCTGGATTCCCCAGCCGGGCGTATTCTGGCAACGGCCCGGGACCTAACTTGCGCTCGCTATTCCCAACCAACCTTTCGCATGCGCTACACCCCCCTGGCCCCCGAGCTTTTCGTTGAAAACCGCCGCCGCTTCCGCGAGCAGCTGCCGCCGGCTTCGCTGGCCATTTTTCAGAGCAACGACATCATGCCGACCAATGCCGACGGCACCCTGGCATTCCGGCAAAACAACGACCTGTTCTACCTCAGCGGGGTCGACCAGGAGGAGAGCATTCTGGTCATTTTTCCGGATGCGCGCCTGCCGCAGCACCGCGAAATCCTGTTCCTGAAAGAAACCTCCGAGCACATCCTCATTTGGGAGGGCTACAAGCTGACCAAGGACGAGGCCCGCACCAACTCCGGCATCCGCAGCATCATGTGGCTCGACAGCTTCAAGACGGTGCTGCCGGCCCTGATGAACGAGGCCGAAAACGTGTACCTGAACTCCAACGAGCACATCCGGGCCGTGGTGGAGGTGGAAACGCGCGACGCCCGCTTCATCAAAGCATTGCAGAGCCAGTACCCGCTGCACACCTACCGCCGCGCCGCGCCGCTGCTGCACCGCCAGCGCGCCATCAAGAGCCCCGAGGAAATCCGGGTGATGCGCGAGGCCTGCAACATTACCGAGAAGGCGTTTCGGCGGCTGCTGGGCTTTGTGAAGCCGGGCGTGTGGGAGTTCGAGATTGAGGCCGAAATCGTGCACGAGTTTATGCGCAACCGCAGCCGCGGCCCGGCCTACGGCAGCATCGTGGCCAGCGGCAAAAACGCCTGCGTGCTGCACTACACCACCAACGACAACCAGTGCCAGGACGGCGACGTGATTCTGCTCGACTTCGGGGCCGAATACGCGAACTACGCCGCCGACCTCTCGCGCAGCATCCCCGTCAACGGCAAGTTCACGGCGCGCCAACGCCAAGTGTACGACTCGGTGCTGGCCGTGATGACCTTCGCCAAAACTCGCCTCGTGCCCGGCGGCGAAATCGAAGCCTACCACCAGGCCGTGGGCGAGTGCATGGAGCAGGAGCTCATCAAGCTCGACTTGCTGAATGCCTCCGACGTGAAGAACCAGGACCCCGCCGCCCCGCTCTACAAGAAGTACTTCATGCACGGCACCAGCCACTACCTCGGCCTCGACGTGCACGACGTGGGCTACAAGTACCGCACCTTCGAAGCCGGCATGGTGTACACCGTGGAGCCCGGCATCTACATTCCGGAGGAAGGCCTCGGCATCCGCCTGGAGAATGACATCCTGCTCACGCCCAATGGCAATGAGGACCTGATGGCCAATATCCCCCTGCAGGCCGACGCCATTGAGGACTTGATGGGCAAGGCGTAAGGGCAGCGCGATGCCTCACGCACTCGGAACCTCACCCCCGGCCCCTCTCCCGCGGAGAGGGGAGCCTGACGTTAACCATTCAACAGAAAGCCCCGGCTCAATATTGAGCCGGGGCTTTCTGTTGTCAGGGATTGAGCTAACATTTGTGCCGTGGCTCCCCTCTCCGCGGGAGAGGGGCCGGGGGTGAGGTTTCGCGTGCGTGAGGCGCCGCGTTGCAGGACAACCTTACTTACTAGTAGCCTGCACAATCTGAGGCAGGTACTTGCTCAGCGCTGCTACCTGGCTGCTGGTGAAATTGCCTTGCACCGATACCAGCACAAACGAATCGGCCACATCGGGCAGGGAGCCCAGGGCCGCAAACTCCGAGACCTTGTCGCCCGAGCCGCGGGTGGACACGGCGTAGTCGCTGCCGCCGAAGCCGGAGGTGGAAAGCGGCGTGTATTTCTCGCCCTGCAAAATGCCGGTGGCTTCCTGGCGCAGGCCCTGCTGGGCCAGCTCGCGGGCCGCGCCAGAGGTGGGCGCAAAGCTGATGACCTTGGCCGAGCGGATGCCCGTGATGGCATCGGTAAGGTCGGAGCCGCCGAGCAGCTTGGCGGCTTTCACCAGGGCCAGGCGCTGAAGCAAGTCGGCCGACCATTCGGTGGTTTTGAAGCCTTCGCGGCCTTCATACTTAGAAAAAAACGAGGCCACGGTGCGAGCCGGCGAGCCGGGCCCAGCGGCGCGGCAGCCCACCATTAGCAAAAACAGGAAGAGGGCAGGGAGTCGGAGTTTTGTAATCATGAGGCAAAGGTGGCGAGAAGATAGGTGCGTTCTACGCGCCCTAGCCTCGCTACGGTTGCCTTTATCCGGGAATTGAGCTAAAAGAAAGGCCGGCTTCCCTGCCCGAATGGAGCGAGAAGCCGGCCATTTATAATGAATAGCAGCTCAATATTTTGGTCCGGCCGGTGCCCGCACGGCCTTGCCTAGAAAGCCACCGAATTCAGGAAAAATACTTCCCGGTCGGGGCCGTGGTCTACGTGGATGCGCTGGTAGCCGGAGGCAACGAATCGGGTGCCGAACCACGGCAGCAAATCGGCCTGCGAGGTGTCGCTCACGCGTTCGGCAGCGGCCGTGGCGCCCGTGCCGGTCTGGAGAGGAACCTCATGGTCGTTGGAAGAAGTTTCGGCGCGGTTTATCACCTTGTAGCGCAGCTTTTCCTCGTCGATGTAGGCCAGCACGAGGCGGCCGTCGGGCAGGGGCTGCAGGCGCACGGCTTCTTCGAGGTCGGTGCGGCGCAGGTTTTCTACCACGAAGGTGTTGTCCCAGAGCAAGGTGCCGGACCGGTCGAACCCGCACACCAGGGCGTGGGTGGTTTGGTAGCCGTCGAAGACGCGCGCGTTGCCATTGCCGTACCCGTACTGGGGGCCGTTGTAAAAAGAGGGCGGCAGGTTGCCGTAGCTATTGTAGCGGTAATGGGGATAGTACACTTCGGCTACCAGCACGTAGCCGCCGTCGGGCTGGGGCAGCAGCTCGTGCAGCAGCAGGCGGTAGTGCCACCGTTTGGGCGGTTCCGAGCGGGCCACCCGGCGCTGCGTCTGCTCGCGGAGGCGGGCCTGGCGCGAGGGCTTGAGGTAGTCGAAAAAGTGCTTCAGGTGCAGGAAATCGTAGAAGCGTAGTGGCGGCTTGGCGCCCGTGCCCGCGGTGGGCCGCAGGTCGGTGGCAAACAGCCCCTGGGCAAAGCTGGGGTCGCGCAGGGAATAGGTGCCCATGAGCAGGCGGGCAGTGGTGTCCTGCGGGGGCGTGAGCTGGGCGGTGATGAGGCTCCGCTCGCTTTCGGCCTGCACAAATTCGGAGCTCACGAGCTGGCCGCGGTCGGTGAGCTGCTTGAGCAGCAGGCGCGACTTGCGGCCGTTGGTTTGGCTCAGCACGTACTCGGCGCGGCGGCTGGCAGCGTCGGCCACGAAGGTGAGCTGGGTGGGCAGCGGCTCGTAGATGGACGAGAGGTACTGCATCTGGCCCGAAGCCACGTCGAGCAGCAGGGCCGTGACGTGGAGTTGGTCGTTGAGCAGCACCGTGGCAAACAGGCGACCATCGAGCGCCTTTAGGTCCACGATTTCGCGGCTCAGGCGGGTGTCGTACTGCTGGGTGCGCACCTGGCCCAAGCGGCCGTTGTAGGCCGCCGCAAACAGCCGCCCCGGCGTGCTGGTGGAGGTAAACAGGGCGTACACCGTGTTGCCCTCGGCGCACATGCGCGTGAAGCCGAACTCCTGGGGCATTTCCAGCGCCAGCTCGTGGCGCAGGTGCAGGTCTTTGTCGTACTGCTGAAACCCGAAGGTAGACTTGTTGGAAAGGCCCTTGTTGCGGCCCACCAGCAGTACCACGGTGCTGTCGGCGGGCAGGGCCTGCACGTGCACTTCGCTTTCAAACGCAGTTAAAGGCAGTTCGGTGCGGGCCGTTTGCGCGGGGGCATCGGGCGGCGTGGGCGCATCGGGGCGCTTCTGCGCGCGCGCGGCCGGCAGGCTGGCCAGCACCGAGTAGGAGAGCAGTAGGAAAAGTAGCGAAGTTTCATGTCCGTACGCCGTAAAATCCAACTGAAAAAACTACTCCAACGAGTATTATCTACTCTAAAGCTACAACCGAATGGGGCGTTTCTGTCCTGCGAAAGCCTGGTTTATTTTGCGCTCAGGGCCAGCACCGCGTCAAACTCTTCGGGCCGCACCGGCAGCACCGACAGCCGCGACTGGCGCAGCAGGGCCAGCTCGCCCAGCCGGGCATCGGCCTTGAGCTGCGCCAGGCTCACGGGCTGGGGCAGCGGCTCTACCGGGCGCAGGGCCACGGCCACCCACGGCGAGCCGGCTTCGGCGGTGGCGTCGGGTGCGGCCAGGGCGGCTACCTCGGCAATGCCCACCACGGCTTTCTCGCTCACGCTGTGGTAGAACAATACCAGGTCGCCGGGCTGCATCAGGTTCAGGTTGTTGCGGGCCTGGTAGTTGCGCACGCCGGTCCAGGCGGTGCCGTCTTCGGCTACAAACGTGGCCCAGGAATAGGCTTCGGGTTCAGATTTAACAAGCCAATGCTTCATAAAAGGGACTGGGGCGATGAAATGGCCCAACCGGGCCCAATGCCAACGGCCGACACAGGCATAGATGCCGGCCGGCCGCTGTATTGCACATCACAAAGAAAATAAATCCAACGGCTATCGCCTCATATGCCTCTCGTATTAGAGCGCAAAGCCCAGGTCGAAGCTCACGATGTTGGCCACTAGGTTGGTGCTGCGCTGGTAGTGGGCGTAGCGCAGGTCCAGCGATTTCAGGCGCATGATGCGCGGCTGGCCCGCCGCGTTTTGGCCCGGCACATGGAAGCGGCTAATGCCGTACACCGGCGAGTAGCGCAAACCCAGGCCCACTTTGTTGGCGCTGAAATCGGACAAATCGTAATCCGAAGTATAAAATTCGTCGCTGATGGAATGCTGCAAAAAGGGCGCGAAGTACTTGGCGGCCGTTTGGGTGTGGTAGCGGTAGAAGGGGTAGAGCACGAAAAACGGCGTGACTTTCACCGGCAGTTCCAGCTCGGCGGTGTGGGCCGTAATGCCGAAATTGTCGTTGTACAAGCGGTAGAAGGCCCGAATCTGCACCACATCAGTAGCAAAGTAGTTTAGGCGCAGGCTGATGGGGTACTTGAAGCGGGAGCGGGGCAGCAGCTCGGTTTTGGGCGCGGTGGGCACCCGCGACGAGAAATTAGCGGCGTCTACTGACGTCACGGGGTTGGGCGTGGTGCTGTCGTAGAAATACACCCGGTGGAAGGGCGTGCTCAACAGGCCGTTTTGCGAAACCAGCTCGGTGCTGATGGCCGCCTGCAGCCGCTTGGTGAGCACCTGCGAGTAGGTGGCCGTGAGGTTGTAGGTCTGGCGGGTGTCGGTGCCGTATTCGCTTTTGCCGCGAGTGGGGGTGGTGCGCAGCTCAATGGGCGTAATCAATGTTACCTGGTCGAGGAAAATATGGCCGGCCAGGCTGAGCTGCCGGTTGCCGTCGCGCGAGGTTTTGGCAAATGAGCCCGTGCCGTTGACCGAGAAGTAGTCGTACTCTTTCGAAACGCCGGCCCCCACGCCCCAAATAGTGCCCTTGTACTTGTGCTCGCGGCTGTAGCCGAAGTCGCCGTGAAAGCGGGTGTCGTGCGCCGAAGGCGTGGAGAGCGCAAAGTCAATCCGGTCGGTCGATGCCGAGGCGTAAAAGTCGGCGCCTACGTTAGCCGTCAGCCGGCTCACCGTATCCAGCGGCACGTTGACGATGATGGCGGGCGGCACGTCGGTGAGGTGCTCGGTGCCGCGGCCGCCTTCCACGGCGCCGTGGGTGCCGTCCTGCCGGTAGTAGCCGCCGATTATGTCGATGGTGGTTTCATCGGCCGCGCGGTTCACGGGCACCGAGGGGCTCACGGGCGCGCCGTAGCCGTCGATGCGGTTGGGGTTTTGGGTGGTGCCGGGCGTAGTTTGGGCCAGAGCCGGCGCCGCCAGGGCACTCCAGATACCAAGCGTGGCGAGTAGTTTTTTCACCGTCATAAGCGACATCCGGATGATTAATTGCAGCCGCAGCCGCCGCCTACTTTGCCGCCGTTGGCCCCACCGGCGCCTTCGCGGTAGCTCTCAAAATTGGTTTCGGGCGTTTCCACGATTTTGCTGCTCAGTTTCATATCCTCGTCGTTGAGATATACTTTCTGGTACGCGGCCACCGACACGCAGCTGGGCAGCGCGGCGCCCAGCGGCAGCAACACCAGCGCCAGCCCCAGGCGCGGACAGGAGAGGAGCAAAGACTTTTTCACAGCTAGCAATACTAAGAATCAGGGATGGGTGGTAGCGCTGCCGCGGTAATAATTCAGTTTCATGCCCTTGGACACCAGCGTGCGGTTGTCGTCGGTAATCAACGCGCAATCAACGTTTTTCAGGCCGTTGATGAACGCCAGACCGGCGGTTGGGCCTTTCACGAAGACGACTTCGTCTAAGCCGTCGGCCAATTCCACATCGGGGCAGATGATGGTGACCGAGCGCAGCCCAATGGACGGGTAGCCGGTGTGCGGGTTGATGATGTGCCCGTAGACCTGGCTGCCCACCGTGAAGTACTGCTCGTAGTTGCCGGCCGTCACCACAGCCACGTCGGTCACGTCAACCCAGGCGGCCACGCTGCGCGGGTGGTCAGGGTCGCCGATGGCCACGCGCCACAGCGAGCCATCGGCCTGCCGGCCCCAGCAATAGATATCGCCCGAGCCGTTCAGCAGCCCGCCCTTGATGCCTTTGGCTTCCAGCACCTGCTTGGCCCGCCGGATGCCGTAGCCCTGCAGAATGCCCGCCAGGTTGATGCGCATGCCTTTTTCGGGCAGGTACATCGTGTGTTGAGCTGGGTCCAGCTTGATTTTTTGCCAGCCAATGCGCCGCACCGACGCCCGCACCAGCGCCGAATCGGGCAGGCCAGCGTGCGGCTGCCGGTCAAACTTGTAGAGCTTGTCGGCGCTGGCGAAGGTGATGTCGAACGCGCCGTCGCTGAGCCGCGAGAGCCGCAGCGTGCGGTTGATAAGGTCGAAGGTTTCGGGCGACACCGCCACCGGCCGCACCCCTGCCATGCGGTTGATGCGCACTACCTCGGAAGTAGAATCCCAGAACGACATGAGGTGGTCGATGCGCTGCACCTCGCTCAGGCCGGCCCGCAGGGCCCGCTGGCCGGTGGAGTCGTCGGGCGCCACCACCGTGAAGGTGAAGCGGGAGCCCATGAGGTGGGCGCTGCGCGTGAAGGTGTGTCGTTGCGGAGCGGTTTGGGCACGGCCGGGGCAGCCACTGAACAACAAGAGGCTCAGCAGCAGGGTTAAGACGGGGGCGGGCTTCCAACTCGGCATGGAGCATCAATAGGTGACGATAACGGATAGAGTCGGAAAAGCCGGCCGACCCCTACGAAGCTTTGTGAAATCTTTAAAAAAGCCGATTCTGCCTACAGCGTGGGCACTACCTTTTTAAGGTACGCCTCGAAGGCCGTGGGGCCGCCCGCAATGTAGCCGGTCTTGGCCAGCACCTTGCCCTCAGGCGAGATAACGACGGCCAGCGGGAAGTCGCCCTCGCGGTTGAGCTGCGCGGCGGCCGCTTCGTTGAGCTTAACCTGGGCGGCAGTGGGCTGGTTGCGCTTCTGGCGCGGAAAGTCGAAGTGAGCCAGCACCAGCCGGTCTTTGGCGTAGGCAGCAAATTCGGGCTTTGCAAACACCTCCTGCTCGTAGATGATGCAGGGCTTGCACCAATCGGAACCGGAGAAAACGGCCAGAATGGGCCGTTTGGTGGCTTTGGCTTGCGCCTGGGCGGCGCTCAGGTCGGTCAGCCAGGTGGTGTTGCCGTCGGCCTGCGCGGGCAAAATCACTTGCGGCGACGAAACCAGGGGCGACACCGGCTTGGGGGCGCTGGCCACGGGAGCAGGCGTTACCACTTTGCTTTTGCTGACGGTGTTGCCGGCGGCGTCCGAGGTTTTGGTTTTGACCTTCACGGCTGCCTGCTGTGCCTGTACCGAATGGGCGGCCACCAGGCCCAGGGCCAGAACAAATGCCCGAACGGGACTTACGGAAGGAATAAAGGACATGCGGAAAGGCATAAAATGTGAAACGGATAGCAAAATCCCGAGCCGGTCAGTTCTTACGGCGGCCCAAGGCAGCGGTTGAAGCTCCGCCTTGTGGCAGGTTAGCTCAATTTCAAGCTTTAGAACCACCCGTCGGGGCTAAAGGTCTTATCGCATCAGGAAAATGCCATGAGTACTCGGGTCCTCCGAATTGGCAAGAACCCGGCCACAACGCACCCAGGGGCTGAGAAACGGCGCGGGCGCTAGGGCAACCGGCGCACCTTCAGGATGCGCTTTACGGTGTCCAGCGACACGATTTCCAGGGTATAGCTGGGGTCGGGGCCTTCGGTGAGGTTGACGCGGAGGTGCGTGCCGCGGTCGAGGGTCCAGGCGCCGGGGCGCCCCGCCAGGCCATCGGTGGGCGCGATGTCGAACTGCTCGAACCGCCCGTAGGGCTTGATGGCAAAGCCCGTCCGGCCCCGCGAAGGCGGAAAGGCGTAAGTATTGGGCCGGTACACGAGGATGTCTTCGCTGTTTTCCTCCCTGGAAAGGAGCCAGGTACCTTCGAGTTTCTTCATGGCTGGGATGGGAACGGCGCGGCGGCGCTGGCAGCTGGCAGCTAAAACGAGCAGGAGAGGCAGCAGCAGCCGGAAGAGAGAACGCAACCTAAGCATTGATTTCTGCGAAGTGTAGGGCCTGAAAGGTAAGGCGAATCAAGTAGGTACGTTAGTTGGGCTGGTTTGGCCATTGGCGCGCAAGCCGCGTAAGCAGCAGTGTACGCTACATTCGTTCCCACAAAACCCCTTCCCCGTGGATAACCGCGCCCTGACCCGCGCCTTCAAGCTGGCTGCCCAGCTCATGGAGCTGCACGACGAAAACCCCTTTAAAATCCGCGCAATCGAAGGCACGGCCAACGCCCTGGACGCCCTGAGCTTCCCGGTGTCGGAAATCGAGCGCTCCGGCCTGCCCGACCGCACTGGCCTGAGCAAAACCGCCGCCGCCAAAGTAGCCGAACTGCTCGATACCGGCACGTTTCCGGAGCTGCGCCATCTGCTCGAAATCACCCCGCCCGGCGTGGTCGAGATGCTGAACATCAAAGGCATCGGCCCGAAGAAAATCCGGGCCCTGTGGCGCGACCTGGGCATCGAAAGCGCCGAGCAGCTGCGCGAAGCCGCCGAAAAAGACCTGGTGAGTAAGCTCAAGGGCTTCGGCAAAAAGACCCAGGATTCCATACTGGAAGCCCTCGAGTTTGCCGGCCAAAGCAAGGGCAAGCTGCTGTACCCGCAGGCCGAAAGCCTGGCCGAACAGCTGTGCCAGCAGCTGCGCAACGGCTTAAAAACTGAGAAAGTAGCCGTGGCCGGCGAAATCCGCCGCCGCCTCGAAACCGTGGAAACCGTGCGCCTCGTGGCCGCCACCGACCGCCCGGCCCAGGCCCACCTGCTGCTCAACTCCCTCGAGGGCCTCACACCCAACCCGCACCGCTCCGGCCCGTTTGCCTGGCGCGGCACGGCCACCGAGTCGGGCGTGCAGGTGGAGGTGCTGCTCACCACGGCCGAAGCCTTCACCACCGAGCTATTCCTGAACTCGGCCGCCGAGGAGCACCTAAACGAGCCGCTGCCCGGCGTGCAGGGCCACGGCGGCGGGGCCCCGGCCACGCTGCGCCAGTGGGCCCGCCGCGAAACATTCCAGCAGGAAGAAGCCCTCTACGAGAAAGCCGGCCTGCAATTCATCGTGCCCGAGCTGCGCGAAGGCCTGGGCGAAATTGAGCTGGCTGCCGAGAAAAAGCTGCCCCGCCTACTCGAAGACAGCGACCTGCGCGGCTCCCTGCACAACCACAGCACCTATTCCGACGGCAACCACAGCCTGCGCGAGATGGCCACCTTCTTGCGCGACCACAATTACGAGTACCTCGGCATCTGCGACCACAGCCAGGCCGCGCATTATGCCAACGGCCTCGGCGTGGAGCGCGTGCGCCAGCAGCACCAGGAAATCGACAAGCTCAACGCCGAGCTCGCGCCCTTCCGCATCTTCAAGGGCATCGAGAGCGACATTCTCAGCGATGGTTCCCTGGATTATCCGTCTGACGTGCTGGCCAGCTTCGATTTCATCGTGGCCTCCGTGCACTCCAACCTGAAAATGGACGAGCGCAAAGCCACCGAACGCCTGCTGCGCGCCATCGAAAACCCTTACACCACCATGCTGGGCCACCCCACCGGCCGCCTGCTGCTGCGCCGCCAGGGCTACCCCATCGACTATAAAGCCGTCATCGACGCCTGCGCCAAGCACCAGGTCATCATCGAAATCAACTCCAACCCCTGGCGCCTCGACCTCGACTGGCGCTGGGTGCGCTACGCCCACGACCAGGGCGTGATGCTCAGCATCAACCCCGACGCCCATCATACCGACGGATACGCCGACATGCGCTACGGCGTGCTCATGGGCCGCAAGGGATTTTTGACCAAGGAAATGACGTTCAACGCGAAGTCGGTGGAGGAAGCCGCGGCCTACTTTGAAAAACGAAAAGCCGCTATCAAGCCCCGCTGGAATACAAAAAGTCGTTGTTTGAGTAAACGTCAAGCTCCCCTCCTTACCAAGGAGGGGACGCTGGCGCGAAGCGCCAGCTGGGGTGGTTGTGGGCGTTGAACGACTTGCGCTGGAATCGTTCGAACGTTTCGTTCAGGCATCGTTCAACGACCCAACCACCCCCGTTTTCGCTGCGCGAAAACATCCCCTCCTTGCTAAGGAGGGGAGTTGGTCGTTCTGTTATCCCATGAAAATCCTCGTTCTCCGCTTTTCCTCTATCGGCGACATCGTGCTCACCACGCCCGTGGTGCGGGCGCTGGCCCAGCAGGTGCCCAACGCGGAAGTCCATTTTGCCACCAAGCCCGGCTACCGCGGCCTGCTGGAGCCCAATCCATACATCACCAAAGTGCATTGCCTTACCGGCAGCCTCGGCCAGCTGGTGCGCGAGCTGCACGCCGAGCGGTTCGATTTCGTGGTCGACCTGCACAACAACCTGCGCACCACCCTGCTCAAGATGCGCTTGGGCGTGCCCGGCAACAGCTTCGACAAGCTCAACTGGCAGAAGTGGCTGCTGGTTAATTTCAAGATTGACCGGTTGCCGCGCGTGCATATCGTGCAGCGCTATCTGGAGGCGGCCGCGATGCTTGGCGTGAAAGACGACGGCCATGGGCTCGACTACTTCATTCCGGAAGGGCAGGAAGTTGAGCTGAATACCCTGCCCGCGGCTTTCCAGCGGGGATACGTGGCGGTGGCCATCGGGGCTCAGCACGCTACCAAGCGCCTCCCGGTCGAAAAGCTAATTGAGTTGTGCGCCAAGCTGGCCCGACCCATCGTGCTGCTCGGCGGCCCCGAAGACGAGAGCATTGGCCATATCATTGAGCAGGCCTTTGCGACGAAAGCAGCCACGGCAGCAGCTCCCGTGGCTACCATTCCCGACAGACCGTACCGTTTTCCAGAAAAGCCACTCAGTCACTCAGCCGCTCAGCCGCTCATTGTTAATGGTTGCGGGCGCTATACCCTGCATCAGTCGGCCTCGCTGTTGCGGCAGGCGCAATTTGTGGTGAGCCACGATACCGGCCTGATGCACATTGCGGCCGCTTTCGGCAAGGAGATTTTCAGCGTGTGGGGCAATACCGTGCCTGAGTTTGGCATGTACCCCTACCGCACCGAATTCAAAGTGCTGGAAGTAAAAGGCCTGCCGTGCCGGCCGTGTTCCAAAATCGGCTTTGATAAATGCCCGCAAGGCCATTTTAAGTGCATGCGCGACCAGAACCTCGACCTGGATTTGCCGCCTGCCCGCGATGGACGGTAAAAACTAAAGGTGTTCGAATTGCTCTTCGACGTTGGCTAGTGCCTCACAGTCGCAGTATCCACCATAGTCCGACAACCAAAGCTTGATGGGTTCAAATGCCAGCCCTTCAGCCTCGGCAAATTGCTTTGTTAAGTGCAAAGTGTCGTCGCATCCATGCTCAGTCAATTCCTGGTCTAAATAATCGAAGTAAACCGCCAGTTTCTCCTTTGGCATGGGAAGAGACGCTAGCTTGCTAGCTTTGGCTTCTTCATTTAGCTGATTTTGCAAGGCCTTCCGGCGTTGCTTGTCTTCTTGGGATGGCATAGCCTTTCGACTTTTAAATTGATAGCGCGCGCTGCGATAGAACACAAGAAGGCCCAGCCAATGTAATGACCGGGCCTTCTTATACAAAGGAATTAGCTCAATTACAGCTCAATTCGCTCGAAACCGCAGTAGCTGTGCAGCACCAGCGGCAAGTCGATACCGGTGCTGGTCTGGTTGTTTTCCAGCAGGGCAGCTACGATGCGGGGCAGGGCCAGGGCCGAGCCGTTGAGCGTGTGCAGCAGCTGGGTTTTGCCGCCGTCGGCGCGGTAGCGGCACTTGAGGCGGTTGGCCTGGTAGGTTTCGAAGTTCGACACCGAGCTTACTTCCAGCCAGCGGCCCTGGGCGGCGCTCCACACTTCGAGGTCGTAGGTGAGGGCCGAGGTGAAGCCCATGTCGCCGCCGCAGAGGCGCAGCACGCGGTAGGGGAGGTTGAGCTGCTTTAGCAGGCCTTCGACGTGGGCGAGCATGGCTTCCAGGGCGTCGTAGCTCTGGTCGGGCTCCGTGATTTGCACGATTTCTACCTTGTCGAACTGGTGCAGGCGGTTGAGGCCGCGCACGTCGGCGCCCCACGAGCCGGCCTCGCGGCGGAAGCAGGGCGTGTGGCCGGCCATACGCACGGGCAGCTTGTCGACGGGAATGATTTCGTCGCGGTAAATATTGGTCAGCGGTACCTCGGCCGTGGGAATGAGGTAGAGGTCGTCCTTAGCGTCGTGGTACATCTGGCCTTCCTTGTCGGGGAGCTGGCCGGTGCCGTAGCCGCTGGCCTCGTTCACCAGAATCGGCGGCTGCATTTCGGTGTAGCCGGCATTGCGGGCCTCGTCCAGAAAGAAGTTGATGAGGGCCCGCTGGAGCCGGGCGCCTTGGTTTTTGTAGACCGGGAAGCCGGCGCCGGTGATTTTGTTGCCCAGCTCAAAATCAATGATGTCATACTTTTTAATCAGCTCCCAGTGCGGCTGGGCGTCGGGGCCGAGGTTGGGCTTACTGCCGTGCTCGCGCACTACCTCGTTATCGGCGGCCGAGCGGCCTTGGGGCACGCTGGCGTGGGGCAGGTTGGGGAGCTTATAAAGGAGCTGCTGCTGCTCTTTTTCTACTTGCGCCAGCTCGGTAGCGGCGGCCTGGGTGTGCTGCTTGAGCTCGGCGGTGCGAGCCTTGAGGGTTTCGGCGCCGGCTTTGTCGCCCGATTTCATCAGGCCCCCGATTTGGCGGGCCAGCTCGTTGGCTTCGGCCTGAGAAGCGTCGTGGGTGGTTTGGAGCGAGCGGCGGCGCTGGTCCAGGTCGAGGATGGCGGCGACGTCGGCGGGGCCGGTGGCGTAATGTTTTTTGGCAAGGCCAGCCAGCACAAGCTCGGTCTGGTCGCGGAGAACGGAAATCTGCAGCATAGGGGGCGTAGTGGAATGCGGGCAAATGTCGGAAGTAAAACCGGGCGGAACCACAGGCTTGTTGCCGTGGGGCTTGCGAAGCTTGCCGCAACTTATTTTGCGCCAGCCGGTGTTAAACCTTTGCCATCAAGTATCCGATTTGGCGGTTTGCCCGTAATGCGCTAACATTGCGCTAGCAACCGGCCGCCGTGGCAGGAACCGCGGACCTCAGCGTTCGCCTCCGGCCCGTCTTTTGCTGATTACCCAGCGGTCCCCTTTCGCACCTCATTTCTTGCTTATTCCATTGCGCGCCGCGCGCTGCTATACTTTATAGCCCGCGTTTCCTGCCAATGCTTTATCGCGGCCTGGCCGCTTTCGTGCCGTAGCTGGCTTTTTGAGCCCCCAAGCGGGCCTCCTGGGCAGCCAGCCCCCTCGCTTTAAGCCGATGTTTCTCCCCTATTCCCTTTATGCACACCATTAACGAGTTGAAGGACCGGCTGCTGTCCGACCTCAAAGAGATTGCCGAGCAAATGAATGTGGGCAACTTCAAGCGGCTCAGCAAACAGGATTTGATTTATAAAATCCTCGACCAGCAGGCCCTGACCCCCGGCGCCGCCGAGCAAGACGCCCCCGCGCCGGCCCTCGCCGCAGTGGCTGAAGCGCCCGTGGCCGAAGCCGCCCCGACCCGCGCCAATGGCAACAAGCCCAACGGGCGTCGCCCGGCCCCGAGCACGGCCGAGCAGCCTTTCTCGGACGTAGCGCCCCCGGCAGCCAAAGCCCCGGCACGCCAGCCGCGCGAGCCGCGCCGCGAAGCTGCTGTGTCCCAGGCTGCCCCCGCCGCTACCGTGGAAATATTAGACCCCATCGAAGGCTTGGCCTTGGTGCCGGCCCAAGATGCTACCGGCGCCTCCCTGGCCAATGAGCCCGTGCTCGCCGCACCCGCCACCGAAACCAGTGCCGACGCAGCCCCCAGCGCCGACCAACAGATTAATGGCGCCGAGCAACATAACGGTGCTGAGCAGTCGGAAACTAACAATGCCGGCCGCCCCGAGCGCCCGCGCCGGGAGCGGGTAGACCGCGCTGGTCGCCCCATCACGGAGCAGCGCGCCGCCGAAATGGCTGCTGAAAAAGCGGCTGCCGAAGCTGCCGCCGCTGCCCAAGCCGCTACTGCTCCCTCCGAAAACGGTGCTGATGGCCGCGATAATGGCCGCGAAAGCCGCCGCGAATTCGGTGGCAACGGCTTTGCCGACCGCCGCGAGAACCGCGCCGACCGGTTCGAGCGCGACAACCGCGAAGTGCGGGACGGGCGCGACGGCCGTGACCAGCAGCGCCCCCGCAACGACCAGCCGCGTGAAAACCGCGAGCCCCGTGAACCGCGGGAGCCCCGGAACGACCAGCCCCGCGACAACCGGGAGCCACGCGAACTGCGCAATGACCAGCCCCGGGAGCCGCGCAACGACCAACCCCGCGAGAACCGCGAAGGCCAGCCGCGCGAGCCGCGTACCGACCAGCCCCGCAACGACCGCGACAACCGCAACCTGACCCGCGAGGAGCGCTACGCCCAGCGCGACCTGCAGCGCCAGCAGCGCGCCCTCAACCCCGACGGCACGCCCCGCACCGACCAGCCCCAGCGCGAACCGCGCGAACCGCAGCAGCAGCGCGAGCCCCAGCGCCCCGCCCGCCAAGACCTGGATTTGGTGGTGCCCGGCGGCGGCACGTTTGAGCTGATGCCCGACGGCGGCTACGGCTTCCTGCGCTCGCCCTACTACAACTACCTGTCCTCGCCCGACGACATCTACGTGTCGCCGCAGCAGGTGAAGCAGTTTGCCATGAAGCCCGGCGACACGGTGATTTGCACCATCCGCCCCCCGCGCGAAGGCGAGAAATACTTTGCCCTGGTGGGCGTAGACAGCATGAACGGCCGCACCGTGGAAGAAGTCCGCGACCGGGTGCCGTTCAGCCACCTCACCCCGCTCTTCGCCGACCAGCGCATGAAGCTGAGCACGAAGTCCAGCCAAATCAGCACCCGCGTGCTCGACTTGTTTGCGCCCATCGGCAAGGGCCAGCGCGGCCTGATTGTGGCCCAGCCCAAGACCGGTAAAACCGTGCTGTTGCAGGAAGTGGCCAACGCCATTTCGGAAAACCACCCCGAGGTGTACCTGATGATTCTGCTCATCGACGAACGTCCCGAGGAAGTAACCGACATGGCCCGCACCGTGAAGGCCGAGGTGCTTAGCTCAACCTTCGACGAAACGGCTGACCGCCACGTGAAAATCGCCGAAATGGCCCTCGACAAGGCCCGGCGCCTTGTGGAGTGCGGCCACGACGTGGTGATTCTGCTCGACTCCATCACCCGCTTGGCGCGGGCTTACAACACGGTGCAGCCCAGCTCGTCGCGCATCCTATCGGGTGGTATCGACGCCGGCGCCCTGCAAAAGCCCAAGCGCTTCTTCGGTGCGGCCCGCAATGTGGAAGGCGGCGGCTCGCTCACCATCATCGCCACGGCCCTCATCGAAACCGGCTCCAAGATGGACGAGGTTATCTTCGAGGAATTCAAAGGCACCGGCAACATGGAACTGCAGCTGGACCGCAAGCTGGCCAACAAGCGCGTGTTCCCGGCCATCGACATCCCGGCTTCCGGCACCCGCCGCGAAGACCTGCTCATGAGCAAGGACGAATTGAGCCGCGTGTGGGTGCTCCGCAAGTTCATGTCGGACATGACCGCCACCGAGGCCATGGAATTCCTGAAGGACCGCATCAAAGGCACCAAGGACAACGAGGAATTCCTCATTTCCATGAACGGCTAAAGCCCAAGCCTGCATTCAATAAAAAAGCCCGTTGCATCACTGCAGCGGGCTTTTTTGATAGCTAATAATCGGCACTTAGTCATTCAATAACATAACGACTAGCAAACCAGCGGCCGGTGTTTTAAATTCAACAATCGGAATATAATTTACTGAGGAGTTGACGCCATCGCCGCACAATGGCCCTGCCGGCGCTGGGAAGGCGTAATTTTGGCTCAAATAATTTTGACGCCATGGCCACTGCTGCTCCCGCCAACCTCCCCGAACTGCTCTACATTCAGGACCCGCTCTGCGGCTGGTGCTACGGCATGAGCCCGGTTATTAACCGCGTGCAGGCCGAGTTTGCCGGGCGTCTCGATGTGTCGGTGCTCTGCGGAGGCATGGCCACCGGCGAGCAAGTTGCGCCCATTGCCGAGACCTGGGAGTTTCTCCAAAACGCCCTGGCCGATGTAGAAAAGGCCACCGGCGTGCAGTTTGGGGCCGGCCTCCGGGCCCTGGGTGAAGAAGGGAGCTACGTGTACGACTCCGAGCCGCCGAGCCGGGCCATCGTAGCCTTCCGCCAGATTACCCAGGACCCGGCCCGCGCAGTGGCTTTTGCCCATGCTGTGCAGGTGGCGCTGTTCCGCGACGGCCAGGACCTGAACGACCCCAGCACCTACAACGACCTGCTGGCGCCGTTTGGAGTAGATGCGGTGGAGTTTCATCGCCGCTTTGCCGCCCCCGAAACGGCCCGCGCTATCCAACAGGAATTTGCAGCCGTGGCCCGCATCGGTGTGCAGGGTTTTCCAACCAGTGTGGTGCGCATCGGAGAGCAAGGCTATGTGCTAGCCCGCGGCTACCAGTCCTATGAGCAGGTGCGGCAGGGGCTCGAGCAGCTTCTCAGTGAGGCTGCGCTTAATGAAGAATGAGGACTTGACGGATAACTCCCCTCCTCAGTCGAGGAGGGGATGTTTGAGCTACAGCTCAAACGGGGGTGGTTGCCTTCGTTGAACCGAAGGACGGCGCAGCCAACGACACCCGAACGAGTTGGGCTGGAATCGTTCGTCCATCGTGCAACGTTTCAACCACCCCAGTTGCCGCAGGCGCGGCAACATCCCCTCATTAGCTAAGGAGGGGAGTGTCGTTCATTCCTCATTGAAAAAACGCAGCGTCACAGTCGCACCACCTGTTTTTTCAGGGGCGACCACGCGATGCTGCGCCGGTCTTCTTTGCCCACCAGGTAGGTGAAGCGAATACTGTCGGGCCGTTTGCGCAGGTCGTTCCAGGTGGCGTGGTCGGGCGCTTCGGGGCCGGTGGGGTAGGGGGCGGCGGTTGGCACGGCCGGGCTGGAAAATTGAGCTGGCCGGAAGAACTCGCGGATGCGCCGCCGCATAAAAGCTTCGCGTTCGGCTGGCGTCGCGGTCGGGGTTTTCATCTCATAGACCATGGGTGCTTCCAGGTCGGCGGCGCTGAGGCTTTCCCGAAAAATGACCTGTCCGCTCGCATCGGTGATGGTGAACGTGGCGGCACCCTCCAGCACCGACGGGCCCCGTAGCACCAGGCGGAATACGTCGGGCTTGCCGCCCGGCTGGCTGAACAAATGCACTTGCTTCGCCGTGACCAGGGTATCGGCTTGGGCGTTTACGGCGGCCGCGCGGGTGGAATCGGGTGGCGGCAGGGCCGGGGTATCGGGTTTGTTCCGGTCCGCAATACGGGAAATGCTGCCCTCGTGCACGGCTGAGGGCGTCGAATTACAGGCCGCTAGCAGCGGCAGCACGGCAAACCAGGCAATACGCATACGAGGGGAAGCTAAGGCAACAACGACTGGCTCAAAGTACGTGGCAAGCCGGCAGAAGGTGGCCTACGACTTGGCCGCTCAAGCTGCTCAGCGCCAGAGCAACATGGCCACAAAAGCGGCACTCAGGCACAACGACGACACTTGGTTCATGCGCATGGTGTGCTCAAAGTTGGCCGCTCGCTCGTCGTGCCATACTTGCCAGGCCCAGCGGCCGAACAGCCACACGACCGGTCCGGTGGCCACCAGAAATATCAGAAGCGGCCGTATTTCCTGGCGCAGCCAGTAGGCCAGGCCCAGGGTAGCAGCCCCCGCCAGCAGCCCCACCGCCGCAAACACGAACGTGCCCCGAATGCCCAGCCGCAAGCTCAGGGTGCAGTCGCCGCGCCGGGCGTCTTCGTCGTGCTGGTACACCTGCGTGAGCGGGTAGGAGCCGCACAAAAACAGCGTGCTCACCAGTGCCAGCAGCAGGTTGGTTTCGTCGCTGAGCTGGGCCCAGGATGCGCCGGCGCCCACCTGCGTCATCAAAAAAGTGAAGGCCCCTTGGAACAGCACCACTACCAGCGTGCTCAGCAGCGGGTACTTCTTGAGCCGGATGCCGTCGTAGCTATAGGCTTTGGATATCAGTAGATACAGCACCACCAGCGCCGCAAAAGGCAGCGAAAGCAGCGCGGCTCCGGCCACGGCCAGCGCATCGAACAGCCACACGAGGTGCAGCAGCTCGGGCGTCACTTTCGGGGGCGCCTTGAGCCCGCCAATGCTGCCCTCGTCCTTGTCGTAGTAGGAGTTGTAGCCGTTGGAGGCCGGGTAAGCCAGCAGGTGCAGCACCACAAACACCCCGGCGGCTTTCCACCCGCTCCAGGGCCCGCGCAGGGCGCTCAGCCCAAACCAGAACACGGGCATGAGGTAAATGGAAAACGGGATGCGGAGCAGCGGCAGTGCCCGACGGTAGCTTTCTATTCTCAATTAGGAATGAGGAGTTAGGAATGAAGAATTAGTGCAAAGGTGGCTCTGGTAAGACCTCATTCCTCATTCTCAACTCTTCATTGAGCGGAGCGTTGGGCCAGCCTATCAGATAAGTGACTTCGGGGCCCCACCAGTGTCGTTTTTTGCCGGCCTGCCAGGTGAATTGCTGGGTGGGGTCAGCCTGTTGGGCCAACGCCAGCAGCTCCTGGGTTGAGTACATGCGCAGCAGCGAGACAGAGCCGTCCCAAATGGTGCAGAGCGGAATGAGCGGGATGAGGTAGGTAAACACCAAGCGGCTGAGGCGGAAGGGCCGGAAAAAAGGCGTGAGCAGCAGTTGAGCTACCGGCAGCACCGTCCAGGCCAACAGCAATTCAGCCCAATGCTTGCCAGCCCCCTCAAATACCCCAATGCCGGTACCCGCCCGCACGGCATCGTGCAGCAGGGCCTGGGCCGCGGCAGGAGGAAAATGGTGAAACGCGGAAAAAATAACCCGAAAGCCCGTGAGGTGCGCGGGCACGGCTAGGGCATTCACGGGCGCGGGCTCGTGGCCGATGCGTCCCTGGGTGCGCTGGGCGATGTCGGCCCAGGCGGCGGGCTGGGGGTAGAGGTCGGTAAGGGTCACGGTGACGTCGGCCAGTCCTTCGGCTTGCAGGGCGCGCCACACGGTTTCGGTGCCACCGCCCGCGCCGGCGCCGAGTTCCAGCAGCGCGGTTTGGCCGGTGCGGCGCAGGCCTTCGGCCAGCAGCGGCGCGATGGGCCGGTAGGTACCCAGCGCCGAAATCATGAACCGCAGGTAGTCCATCATCCCGGCCCGGATAACGGTGGGGAACCACGGCAAGTCCTCAAATTCAAACAAACGAAGGCGGAGGCGCATGGCCCATGGATACGCAGAAACAGCCGGTGCCGACGATATTTTCTGTTGCTGGGAAATAGCTTTATAAGCTGGCCTATCAATTGAGTGCAACGGTGGCTGGCAATAGCCAGGTTACCTTGCTTTGCCCATGCCGCTAGGTAGGTATTAAAAAATTAAGCTTGTCGTTTAAGAAAAAAGAAAAAGGTGGTACTAAAGATATCATTTCTTTTCTCCAACTTTGCATCCCAAAGCACTTCGAACACTATGAAGCCCGCCGCTAATCCTGACCCGCTTGCCCAGCTCACCGAAATCCGCGCCATCATGGACCGCAGCTCGCGCTATTTGTCGCTGTCGGGGCTGAGTGGGGTAGGGGCCGGGGTGGTGGCGCTGGCGGGCGCCGCGGTGGGCCACTTCTACCTAAAAAGCCATTATTCCGACGGCTACCTGCACCTGATGCAAGGCTCGGTGCAGGAGCGGCAAGCGGCGCTGCCGTTTCTGCTGTTGCTGTCGTTTGTGATGATAGGCGTGGCACTGCTGGTGGCGTATTTCTTTACCCAGCGCCGCACCAAGCACGACGGCCAACCGATGTGGAACGGCCCGGCCCGGCGCCTGGTGGCATCGTTGGCGGTGCCGCTGGTGGTGGGCGGGCTGTTTTGCCTGCGGCTGTACCTCGGCAGCGATGCGGCCATGGTGGTGCCGGGCCTGCTGATATTTTACGGCCTGGCGCTGCTCAATGCCAGCAAGTTTACCCTGGACGAAATCCGCTGGCTGGGGCTTACTCAGATTGGGCTGGGCCTGGTGTGCATGCTGCTGCCCGGCTGGGGGCTGCTTTTCTTTGCGCTTGGCTTTGGCCTGGGCCACATTGGCTACGGCCTGGTTATGTACAACCGCTACGAGCGGCCGGGCACGGCCGGCGCGGCGGCTAACTCCGCAGTTGTCCGGTGAAGCACCTCATCCATACGCTCAACAAGGCCTTCGACCACCGCGTGCGGCTGGGCGTAATGGCCGTCCTGATGGCCAACGAATCGGTGAGTTTCAACGACCTCAAAGAGGTGCTCGACCTCACCGACGGCAACCTGGCCAGCCACGTAGCCGCCCTCGAAAAGGCCGAATACGTCCACGTGAACAAGCAATTCATCGGCAAGAAACCGAACACCACCTACACGGCCACCGCCGCGGGCAAGGCCGCTTTTCAGCAGCACCTAAGCACGCTGGAGAAGCTGCTGCGCCCCTGAAAAACGAACAAAGGAATCAATACGCTCTTTTTTTTGCCTATTCACTTTGAAACACAAAGTTCTTTAACATACCTTAATCATGACAGATCTAGCCCAACCCTCTGCGCCGTGGCCGGCTGGCCAATCGGCCCGTCCGGTATCGCCGGCTGCTATTGCGGCCGCGGCGCCAGTCTATGCTCCGCTCAGCATGGCTCAAAAGCTGCTGCTGCCCCTGGGCGCCCTCCTGTTCGACTGGCTGTTTTGGTTGGAAAAGGGTGGGCCGAATATGCTGGTGTTCACCGTCTTTTTGGTGGCGGCGCAGCTCGTGCTGTTGCCAAGGGTGGCGGCGGTGCGGCGCTCGGGCTACTTCTGGCTCATGGTGGGCGGCAGCCTGTTCAGCGGGGCGATGATGGCGGTGTACGGCTCGGCCGTGGCGGCGCTGGCCTGCCTGGCCTCGGTGCTCCTGCTGTTGGGCTACGTCAACCAGCCGCACCTGAAGCTGCTGCCCTACGCCTTGCTCACGGCGCTGGGCAGTGCGGCGCAGGCGGGGCCGCGGGTGCTGCTGGGGCTGCGGGCGCCGCGCAATGCCAGCGGCCGTGTGCGCCGCGGGTGGTTTTATGCCCGCATGCTGGTGGTGCCGCTGGTGGTGCTGGGGGCCTTCCATATCCTGTTTGTGCTGGCCAACCCGCGGTACGAGGCGCTCAGCCGCCGCGTCGTGGCGGCGGTGGCCGACTTTCTGCTGTGGCTGCTGCCGGAGGTGTCGCTGGCCCATCTGGTGTTTTTCACGCTGGGCGTGCTGGTTACGGCCGGGGCGGTGGTCATGGTGCCGGTGTACCTGCTTGCCGACCACGAATCGCGCTTTGGCGAATTCATCCGGCGGCAGCGCGACCGGGTGGCTTCGTTTGCCGTGCGCCGGCCCAATTTCCAGCATCGCACCACCCGCGCCCTGGATTTGCGCAAGGAGTTTGTGGCCGCCGCGGCGGTGTTCGGGCTGGTGAATGCGCTGCTGCTGGTGGTGAATGCCATCGACGTGAACTGGCTGTGGTTTGGCTTTGTGCCCAAACCCGGTTTCGACCTCACCCAGTTTGTGCACGAGGGCACCTACGTGCTCATCTTCAGCATTCTGCTGGCCATGGGCATCGTGCTCTGGTTTTTCCGCCGCAACCTGAACTTCTACCAGCCCGGGCTGCCGTGGCTGCGCTGGGGCGCCACTGTGTGGGTGCTGCAAAACGCGGTGCTCGCCATATCAGTTGGGCTGCGCAACTACTATTACATCCTGCATTGTGGCCTGGCCTACAAGCGCATCGGGGTGTGCTTCTTTCTGCTGCTGGTATTCTTTGGGCTGGGCACGGTGCTGCTCAAAATCTGGCAGCGCCGCTCGGCCTACAGCCTGATTCGGCTCAATTCGCTGGCCGCCTACGCCGCCCTGCTGCTTTTGGCCGCGGGCAACTGGGAAGTCTGGATTGCCAGCTACAACCTGCAGCCCCGCTTTCGCAGCATTGACATCGGCTTTCTGCTGGACATGCCCGGCCGCGTGCTGCCCACGTTGGTGTCCCACCGCGAGCTGCTCAACCACACGCCCCAGCTCACCGCCGACACCGGGAATGGCGCGGTACTCCTTCCGGCCGCCGACGCCCAGCGCCGCCTCGATGCGGCCGTGGCCCTTTGGAAACACCGCTACGAAGCCCACCCCGACTGGCAGGGCCGCACTCTCTCCAACTGGCAGACCTACAAGCAGCTAACTGGGATCCAGTAGCCTTTACCGTCAGTGTTCTGTGGCTTACGACTTGAGCCGTCCGCATGAATCTTTTCCAAACCCACCTCAATCCAATGACTTCCCTCCCTCAAATTGCCCTTACCTTGCTGGGCCTGCTGTTTTGCGTCGGCGATGTGGCCGCGCTGGGCTTGGTGCTCACCTGGCAGGAACGGGCGCCTACCCCGGCGGCCAGGCGCCAGCGCCTGGTGCGCGGGTATTGCCCGCCACCGTGGTGCTGCTGGGGCTGCTGCTCCTAGCCTTTACCCAACTCATGCTGCTATGGTCCAGGCAATAGCCAGCATTCTTCGGGCTTTAGCTCAGAATTGCTCGCGGGCATTGCCGTGTGTCCGTTTGGGCTATTCCCGGTAAGCTGTCTCAAAGCTGGAAAGCCGGTATTGGACTAATCCGGTGAAGAAGTGCCGCGCAGAAATAGGTTCTAAAGAAGACGCTGCCCATGAGAAGCTGAGCCAATGCGCTACCTAAGGCATAAACAGTCAACTGTTATAGCTTACCTGTAAAGCTGCGACCTAATGGCCCGAATAATGATTAAATCAAGTTAATTGTTTAGTTTGGTGCCCCGTTGGGCTTCCCAAAATGAGAAAGGCCCGTGACGACTTCACGCTTGCCTTTGCCGTATGCCCCGTACGTTGCTTTTGGTTGTGCTCTGCGTTGGCCTGCTCATTGAGCTGGCGCTGACGGGAGGTGCTTTTTTTGCCCCCGCTTTCACCCTGGCCCAATTTGGGGCGAAATACGGTCCCGAAACGGCTTTTCTAGCCTATATCGTGGCTTGGCTGCTGCTGTTTGTGTCGTTGGCCGCCTTGGTGGCAGCGGGCCAGGTGTGGCAGCGGCGGCCCAGCTACGCGACGTGGTGTTACCTGCTGGGCTTGTGGTGGATAGGTATCGGAATTGGCATTTATTATACTTTCGGAAAGCCTGGCAATTTATTGCTCGATTCCGTAAAAGGACTGCTCATTGTGATACTCACATGGCGCTGCCAGTCCACGCGCATGATGACTCGCCGTTACTAACGGCATATCAGTATATTGGCGGCTCAACGGTTACTTAGTTCCGGTTAGCCCTATGCCCACTTCTCACTTGCACCCGCTGCCGTACGCTCCAAAACTTTCGCGCTTGGGCCGGTCCTTGGCTGGTGCGCAAGTGCTGAAGGAAACGTTGAGCATCATTTTTTTGGGCCTGCCGTTGGTGAAAGAAGCGCCTTTGGTGCTCCTGTCGGCCTTGCCCGGCGTGGTGCTCTATCTGTTGCACTGGCAGCTCATGCTGGGCCGGGTGGGGCGGGTTTTTGCCACGGCCGTGTGGGTGTTCACGTTGCTCGATGAGCTCTGGGGCCTGATACTGTTTCAGGAGCTGGATTCGCCCACCCGGGGCCAAATCCGTATGCTGTATTGGAGCTATTTTCTGGGACTGGGCATCATTTTGCTGGCTTTGGGCGAGCTGGGCTGGCGCTGGCAGCGCCGCCGGGCCAAGGCCCGGCGCAACGTGCACCACCAGGCCCTGCTGGCGGGCCGGCAGCGGCAGTAGGGGCGGGGCAGCGCGCAAAACGCAATTTTGCGGGGTGGCCATTCCCTACTCCTGACCTTTTGAGGTGGGGGGCTGGTATATTTGTCTTTCCTCGCAGCGGGGTCGTACCCGGAAGGGATTCGTCCCCGTTTACCACACGTTGCCTCGCATGGCCGACCTCAAACCGCCACTTACTTCTCCTGCTACCGGCACGAAACTGAAAAAGCGCCGGCGCTGGCCGCTGCGGCTCACCAGCTGGGCCTGGGTGCTCTTTGGCGTTGTCGTGATTCTGTTTCTGGTGTACCCGTTTTTGGTGAGCACCAATTTTATGTTCCTCTTCGGCAAGTCGCCCAGCCTGGGCGATTTGGAAAACCCCAAAGTGGAGCAAGCCTCCGAGCTGTACACTTCCGATGGCGTGCTGATTGGCAAGTACTTCCGCGAAAACCGCTCGCCGGTGCCGCTCAGCAAGATGTCACCTCTGCTGATTAAGGCCCTGATTGCGACCGAAGACGTGCGCTTCTACGAGCACTCGGGCATCGACCTGCAGGCGGTGGTGGGCGGGGCCTTTTCGTCGCTGCGCGGCGACAAGCGCGGCGGCTCCACCATCACGCAGCAGCTGGCCAAAAACCTCTACAAAATTCGCCGGCAGCAGAGCCGCGGCGCGTTGGGCTACATTCCGGTGGTGAGCACCATCGTGGCCAAAACCAAGGAGTGGCTCACCGCCGTGGACCTGGAGCAGCGCTACACCAAGGAAGAAATTCTGCGGATGTACCTCAACACCGTGGAGTACGGCTCCAGCGCGTTCGGCATCAAAGTAGCCGCCAAAACCTTCTTCAACACCTCGCCCGACAGCCTCAGGCCCGAGCAGGCCGCCATGCTGGTGGGCGTGCTCAACAACCCCACGGCTTATAACCCGCGCTTTCACCCGGCCGCCGCGCTGCGCCGCCGCAACGTGGTGCTCGACCGCATGGGCCACGCCGGGGTGCTGCCCAAAAGCGAGATTACGGCCCTCAAAGCCACGCCTATTGTGCTCGATTACCACGTCGAGAAACACATCGACGGGCCGGATACTTACTTCCGCAGCGCCATCAGCCAGTTTGTGGACGCCTGGTGCGACAGCACCGGTCACGACATGTACCGCGACGGCCTGAAAATCTACCTCACCATCGATTCGCGCATGCAGGCCCACGCCGAGGAGGCGCTGCACGAGCGCATGAAGGCCTTGCAGCGGCAGTTCGACAACTTCTGGCGCAACAAGGGCAAGAACCCCTGGGTGGACGACGAGGGCAACGAAATCCCCGACTTCATCGAAACCCAGATAAAGCGCACCGAGGGCTACAAGACCCTCGCCAACCGCTACAAAAACCAGCCCCAGCGCCTGGATTCGGCCTTGCACGCCAAGCGTCCCATGAAGGTATTTACCTGGAAGCACGACGATAACGACACCACGCTGGTGATGTCGCCGCTCGATTCGCTGGCGTACTACAAGCACTTTCTGCAATCGGGCATGATGAGCATGGACCCCTTCACTGGCCAGATTAAGGCCTGGGTGGGTGGGCTCGATTACCGCTTTTTCCAGTACGACCACGTGAAGCAGGGCAAGCGGCAGGCCGGCTCCACGTTCAAGCCCTTCGTGTACCTCACGGCCATCGACAACGGTTACTCGCCCTGCGACCGCATTCAGGACAAGCGCGTGACCATCAACTATGTAGAAAACGGCCAGCCCATGGAATGGAAGCCCGACAACGTAACGCGCGAGTACACCGGCATCAACATGACGCTGCGCCACGCCATGGCCCGCTCCGTCAACTCCGTCACGGCCCAGCTGACCGAGAAAGTGGGCTGGGAGAACGTGGCCAAGTACGCCCACAAAGTCGGCATCACTAGCCCGCTGCTGGCGGTGCCCAGCATCGGCCTCGGCTCGGGCGGCGACGTGAGCGTGTTTGAAATGGTGAACGCCTACAGCACCTTTATGAACACGGGCTTCCGCAGCGAGCCGCGCCTGGTTACCCGCATCGAAGACCGCAACGGCAACGTCATCAAGCAGTTTGACCCCGTGCAGAAGCGCGCCGTCTCGGCCGAAACCGCGTGGCTGATGACCTACATGCTGCGCGGCGGCATGGAAGAGCCCGGCGGCACCTCGCAGGCCCTGTGGGACTACGAGCTCTGGCGCAACAACAACCAGATTGGCGGCAAAACCGGCACCACCTCCAACTACTCCGACGGCTGGTACATGGGCATGACCAAGGACCTGATGACCGGCGTGTGGGTGGGCGGCGAAGACCGCAGCATTCACTTCACGGGCTCGCAGCAGGGCGAAGGCGGCCGCACGGCGCTGCCCATCTTCGGCAAGTTTATGGAGAAGGTGTACCGCGACAAGGAATTGGGCTACACCCCGGGCCCCTTCCCCAAGCCCACCGTCAAGATTAGCAAGAAATACAACTGCGTCTCGCCCAGCGAGCCGCGCCGCCGCGCCGAAGCCGTAGACACCATCGCCGCCGACAACTTGCTGGAGCGCATGAACAGCGCTGGCGGCGGGGTGCCCGACAGCCTGCCGCGGCGCTAGCAGCCACCTGCTCTTGGGGCCCGCCCACGCAGCTAGTGCTGCATGTGCGGGCTTCCCTCTTTTTGGCCGAGTTCGTTTAGCGCCGCCCGGAAGCCCTGAGCCAGTTGCGCGGCCGGCCCACGCCCGTAGTAGTGCAGAAACATCATGCGGGGCTGGTCGAAGAGCATGTGGTTGTGCACGGCTACTACTTCCAGGTTGTTGGCCCGCAAGGCTTTGATAACGGGGTTGACTTCACGCTCCAGCATGGCGATGTCGCCGGCGATGTGCGCATCGGCGTGCTTGCCCGCGAATGCTGCCCAGGAATTTAGCCCAATGGCGGCCGTCATTTCCGTACCCATCATCACGGACTGCAAGTCGGCGCGGCCCACGGTGTATTTGTACGTTGGGCCATTCACGGTGCCCTGGTACTTCACTATCTGGTCGAGCGCAGCCAGGTCAAACAGCTCTTTGCCGGTTTGCGCAGCGGCGGCTGGAGTGGTGGTGTTGCCCGGTTGGGTTGCCGTCGTTGGGCTGGCTTGTGGCTGGTTGGCCGGCAGCAGCTTGGAGTTTTTCAGGGTAGCGGCATACTTCCGGGCCAGTTCGGAGGGGCTGCCCATGCCATGGATGTGCATGTAGAAGATGCGCGGCTCCTCGTAGAAAAAGTGGTTGTGAATGGCGCCCACTTCCAGGCCATTGGCATGAGCAGCCGAGATAAGCGGGTTCACTTCTTCCTGCAGCAGCACGGTGTCGCTCATCAGCATGGCCGACTTACCGTCCAGCGTGTGCTTGATGGCCACCCAGCCGCCGAATCCCAGGGCCGTGGGCACCGGCTCGCCCTTGATGGTTACTTTCAAGTCGTTGCGGGGCAGCGGCGTGGTGAGGGTCGCCTGCGCCTCCACGTAGGTGCCTTTCTTGCCCATGGCGGCTTCGATGGCCGCAATGTCGGCCGCGCTCAGCGGCGGCGTCCTGCCGGAGGCTGTTGGCTTTGCAAACGCGCCCACAGGGCTTAGTAGCAGCGGCGTAGTGACCAGTGCCGTGGTCTTGAGCCAATCGCGACGGGAAAATTGAGCATTCATCATCGGAGTCAGGTTAAAGCCCTCTTGGCTTGGTCTGCTCTCTTGATTTCAACCAGCAGCCGTAAGGAATGGGACTGCTTCCTTGTACGGTTCGACAGGATTTTAGGCAGCAGTTGCCTGGGAATCTAGCCGATACCTAGCCGGCCAATCACCTGAATTAAGCTGAAATATCTCCTGGCATCGCGCGCTTTTTAACACGCTGTCCAGTAGCGCCCCAAGGGGCAATCGCGAAGCTACACCGTTTCCCCATACAGCGCATCCAGCGCGCCGCGCAGCTCCGGGTACTCGTAGGTGAAGCCCTGCGCCAACACCTTGTCCGCGCTAACCCGCTGCGAGGCCAGCACAATCTCACTCATCTCGCCCAGGGCCAGCTTCAGGCCAAAGGCGGGCACCTTGGGCAGCACCAGGCGGCGGTGCAGCACCTGGGCCAGCGTTTCGGTAAACTGCTGGTTGGTGACGGGGGCGGGGGCCACGGCGTTGTAGGTGCCCTGCCAGTTGTCGTCGTCTATCATGGCCATGATGAGCCGGCAAAGGTCGTCGAGGTGAATCCAGGACATGAATTGCCTGCCGCTGCCCAGGGCCGCGCCGGCGCCCAGCTTCATGGGGCGCGCCATCTGGGGCAGGGCCCCGCCCTCGGTGCTCAGCACAATGCCGATGCGCGGAATGACCGTGCGGATGCCCAGGGCCGCAATGGGCTCGGTGGCCAGCTCCCACTGGTGGGCCACGTCGGCCAGAAAATCGTGGGTGGGCAGGCCGGGCGGCGTGTCCTCGGTGAGGACGGTGTCGGCGGTGTCGCCGTACACGCCGATGGCCGAGGCCGAGATAAAGGCCTTCACGTGGTGCTTTTGCTTGGCCAGCTCGCGGTGCAGCAGCGCCAGGCCCCCAGCCGGCTGGTCATGATGTCGCGCTTGCGCTCATCGGTCCACTTGCCATCCGAGACGCTGGCCCCGGCCAGGTTCACGATGTAATCGGCGTAGGGAATGGCGGCCTCATCGATGGTCCCGGCCCGCGGGTCCCAGCGGAAGCTGCGGTAGCGGCTGCTCTTGGTGGGCTCCCGGCTGAGCAGTGCCACTTCGTAGCCGCTGTCAATCAGCATTTCGGCAAGGCGGGTCCCAATGAGACCGGTGCCGCCGGTAATGAGGACTTTGCGAGGAGAGTTTTCGGTCATGGGGGATTATTGCCAGCTAGTGCAAACAAAGGTAGAATGGCTGCCGCGCGCCGCCGCTTTCCCTTGCCGGTGGAGCCGTGCGGCCGTTCCAGAACATGAACCTACAAAGGCGCTGGCTTACTTGCCAATCTGGCGCAAAAACTCGCTCCGCAATGCTTCGTCCGAGGCAAAACGGCCCCCGTATTCGCTGGTCAGGGTGGAGCTGCTCGTGTCGTTGACGCCGCGGCTCATCACGCAGAGGTGGTCGGCTTCGATGAGCACGGCCACGTCGTCGGTGCCCAGGCTCAGCTTGAGCTCCTCGGCAATCTGGCGGGTGAGGCGCTCCTGCACCTGCGGGCGGCGGGCGTAGTACTGCACCACCCGGTTGAGCTTGCTCAGGCCCACCACGTGGCTGCCGGGCAGGTAAGCCACGTGGGCCTTGCCGATGATGGGCACGAAGTGGTGCTCGCAGCAGGAAAAGAGCGTGATGTCGCGCTCGACCAGCAGTTGGTGGTAGCCGTAGCGGTTCTCGAACAGGCGCACCTCGGGGCGGTGCTTGGGGTCCAGGCCCTTGAACCACTCCTGCACGTACATCTTGGCCACGCGCCGGGGCGTGCCGGCCAGGCTGTCGTCGCGCAGGTCCAGCCCCAGCTCCCGCATGATGGCCTCGAAATGCCCCGCAATGGCCGCAATCTTCGCCTCGTCGGCTTGGTCAAAGGCGTCGTCGCGAAGAGGGGTGCGCAGGCTGCTCGGGAGGTGCGCGTCGGTTGCCGGAGCCAAGCCGGAGAGGTTATCCATGGTATTCTACAAAGTTGCGGTCCGTCTCGTAGAGCGTGACCGAAAGGGCAAGGCCGGTGTCCAGGTGCGGGCGCAGGCGCTGCCAAATTACAGTGGCGATGTTTTCGGCCGTGGGGTTTAAGGTACGAAACTCTTCCGTATCCAGGTTCAGGTTGCGGTGGTCGTAGCGGTCCAGCACTTCGTGCTTAATAAGGTCGCTGAGCCGTTTCAGGTCATACACGTAGCCCGTTTCGGGGTCCACCGGCCCGGTCAGGCGCACGGTCAGGTTATAGTTATGGCCGTGGTAGTTGGGGTTGTTGCACTTGCCAAACACCCGGGTGTTCTGCTCGGCGCTCCAATTGGAGTTGTGCAGGCGATGGGCGGCATTAAAGTGCTCGGTGCGGCAAACGGTAACTTGCATAGAGGCCTACAACCGGTACCAGGCGAGCTTTGTTGCAGCCAGCCATGGCCAATTGCCCGCCAGATATTTAGGGCTGCAAAAATATTGGAATTTATAAAAGCAATAATATGATTTAAGGAATAAAAACGGGGTTATTCTCAAAAAAGTAGTACCCGGAAGAATTTGGATAGAAGAAAGACCCTAAATTTGAAATGCCAGACAACGGCACCGTTTCAATTCGACTTTTTTCTCGCCCATTTTTAAAGCTTTCATAAAATTATTATTTCCATGAAACAAAGCCTACTCATCCTGCTCGTTGTATTCTTGGCTACACTGGGCGGTTACGCGCAGCGGTCACCTGTGGACGAATATGATATGTCGATTAACAACGTGCCCCGCACGGGCCAGCGCGTGAGCGTGCAGCTCGACAACAAGCGCGTAGAGGCCGCCTGGCTCAAGCAGCTCAGCGAGAAGTTTGGCAACAAGCTAAAGAACACCAAAGGTGTACTAACGCTGGACGGCATCATCATCGAAGAAATTGCACCCACCCCGATTCGGGTTATCAGCAAGGTGGACGCTACGCCTACTGGAACCACCGTATGGTGGAGCATTGACTTGGGCAACGCTTACCTCGCCAAAGAGAAGACCCCGGTGCAGTGGAAGTCGGCCGAGAAGTACCTGAAGGACTTCGCCCGCATGATGTACCGCGAAGACATCGTGTCGCAGATTGCCGAAGCCGAGCGCGCCCTGGTAGCCTCGCAAAACAACCACATGGCCGTGATTGAGAAGTCCAACACCATCAAGAAGGACATCGAGAAGAACAAGGCCCGCAAAATTGAAATCCAGCAGATGCTGGCCGCCAACGCTGCCGAACTTCAGCAGTTCAACAACCTCATCGATGCGAACCTGAAAGAGCAGGAAGCCGCCCGCGGTGATATTGTCAACATGCGCGTGGCCCTGGAGGCCGTGAAAGACCGCATGACCAAGATTGAATAGTCTTCGATAGGCCTCGAATATCTTATATAATAAAGCCCTGCCGGTAACGGCGGGGCTTTTTGTTTGGCCCATCTGCCAACCCCGGCGGCCTGAACTACGTTGGCTACATAGACCGCAACCGTAGCGGCCGCTTACCAACAACACCCACCATGGAAAAGAAAGAAGTTCAGCACCAAGTACACCTCGATGGGGCCATTGGCCTGCTCACCGGCGACCTTACGGAATCCGCCACCCGCGCCGGCCTCGACAACCAGTTTCAACGCTGGATTGAAGACCTGAAGGATGCCAACAACCCCGCTTTCCACCAGCTGGTGGTCGACATGCAAGCCCTCAAGGCGCACTTTGGCGGTGGCTCCCTCGACGTAAATGTCATTGCCCCACTATTGGCCCGTCTGGGCACCAACACCACCCAAGCCGCCAATTTCGCGGAGAACGTAAACACGGCCACGCGTATCACCAAGCTCGGTGAGGTACTCACAGCAGTTGCGCAGCAGCTGCAGGGCGGTGGCTCGGTAGAAGTAGACGGCAGCCTGCCCCAGGACTTCTCTTCGCATAGCTAGGCTCGGCCTGCTTCACGCGTAGTTGGGCTAAGTAGTAGCCACGTAAACCCAAAAAAGCCGGCCCCACACGTGGGGCCGGCTTTTTTGATAACAGGGCAACCCGAAGGCTGCGGGAGTGCTTAAGCCGAAGCCTTGGCAACCTGGTTGAGGCGACGCTCCTTGATACGGGAAGCTTTGCCGGACAGGCCGCGCAGGTAGAACAGACGGGCACGACGTACTTTGCCGCGACGGACAACCTCGATTTTGTCGATGTTAGGCGAGAGCAGGGGGAAGATACGCTCGGTACCGATTTGGTTAGAAATCTTGCGAACGGTGAAGGTTTCGCCGTTGGAGCTCGGGTTGCGGCGCTGCAGCACCACGCCCTGGAACTGCTGGATGCGCTCCTTGTTGCCCTCGCGGATTTTCACGTGCACGTTAATCGTGTCGCCGGCGGCGAACTGGGGGAAGCTGGCGCGGCGCTCCTGCGATTCGGCCTGGATAAAGTCAAGTAGTACGCTCATGGCTGAGAAAATTGCGAAAGACGGCGCCGCCGTCGGGAATTAGTATTTTATCGAAACGGAGCGCAAAGATAGCGCTTTCGGTCGAGGATAGCAAGTGTTTATTACGCAAAGCAGTACCAACTGCTAGTGGCTCAGTAAATCGGGCCGCCGGGCCTGCGTGCGGGCCAGGGCTTGCTCATGCCGCCACTCTTCAATTTTGGGCGTATTGCCCGATAAAAGAATGTCGGGCACGGCCTGCCCGCGCCACTCCGCTGGGCGGGTGTACACCGGCGGCGCCAGCAAATCGTCCTGAAAAGAATCCGACAAGGCCGACTCCTCATTGCCCAACACGCCGGGCAGCAGCCGCACCACGGCATCAACCAGGATGGCCGCGCCCAACTCGCCGCCGCTCAGTACGTAGTCGCCCACGCTGATTTCGTGGGTGATGTAGGTTTGGCGAATTCGCTCGTCGATGCCCTTGTAGTGGCCGCAAAGCATGATGATGTTCTGGAACAGCGACAGCCGGTTGGCCAGCGGCTGGCGCAGGGTCTCGCCATCGGGCGTGAGGTAGATAATGGCGTCGTAAGACCGCTGGGCCTGCAACTCATCTATCCAGGCCGCGATGGGCTCCACGCGCAACACCATGCCGGCACCGCCGCCAAACACGGCATCATCAATCTGACCGTGCTTGTTGATGGCTTTGTCGCGCAGCTGGTGCAGATGTATTTCGGCCAGGCCCTTGTCTTGCGCCCGCTTCACGATGGAATGGGAGAAAGGGCTAACCAGCAACTCGGGCAGGCAGGTGAGGATATCGATGCGCATGGTGGGCAGTAGCGCGGACTTTCAGTCCGCGAATGGTCGGCTCGTTCAGTTGTCGTGCACGCGCGGACTAAAAGTCCGCGCTACTATACTTACTACACTACGCCTCGTCGAATTCGTCGGGCTCTTCCTTGTCGCGGGACGAGGGCTTGAGGTAGACGTCGAGCAAGCCGTCGGGCAGGTTCACGTAAATCTGCTTCTTCGTGTGGTCGGCGTGGCTCACCAGCTCATCCACTACCGGAATCAGCACTTCCTGGCCCTGGTAGCGCATGGCCAGCATGTCTTGCTGGGGCAGCTCGTAGAAGTTCTCCACGGTGCCCAGCTCGCCCAGATTTTCATCGATTACGGTGAAGCCGATGACATCGTGGAAATAGAACTGGTCTTCTTCCAGCGCCGGCAGGTCGGTGAGGGGCAGGTGGAGCTGGGAGCCACGCAGGGGCTCGGCTTCCTCAATGCGGTCGATGCCGCTGAGCTTGAGCAGCACTTTGGAGCCGGTCTGGGGCTGCACCATTTCTACTTTGTGCTCCACCAGCTTGGTGGGGGCCCCGGCCAGGGCCAGGTACACCGTTTTGAGCTTTTGATAAGCCTTGGCATCGTCTACATCGAAGTGGGCCACCACGTGGCCGCGCAGGCCGTGGGTCTTGATGATGTAGCCGAGCTGATACGTTTCGTCGAGAAGCATGGGCGGGGAGGGGTATAACGAAAAAAGTTTGGGGGTTGCCAGCCGGTCCGGCTCACAACCCCCAAACCCTTTCGGTTTAGAAACCTAAAAACTACTCGGCAGCTTCGGGAGCAGCTTCTTCGGCCGGAGCCTCGGTAGCTTCCTCGGCAGCGGGAGCGGGCGTGTTGGCAGCCAGCAGAGCGGCAGCTTTCTGACGCTGAGCTTCCGAACGAGCTTCCTTCACCTTGGTCTCAGCAGCGAAAGCAGCCTGCTTGGCAGTTGCTTTGGCGTCAACTAGGCCGGTGCGCTTGCCTTCGATTTTGGCGTCTTTCTCTTCTTTCCAAGCGTTGAAACGCTCGTCGGCTACCTCTTGCGTGATAGCGCCTTTGTCAACACCCAGCTGCAGGTGACGACGGTACAGTACACCGCGGTAGCTGAGCATGGCCCGAACGGTGTCGGTGGGCTGAGCACCGGTCATCATCCAGTAGAACGCGCGGTCGGCGTCGTAGTTGATGGTGGCGGGGTTGGTTTGGGGGTTGTAGGTGCCGAGCTTCTCGATGAAACGGCCGTCGCGGGGAGCGCGGGCGTCAGCTACTACGATGTCGTAAGTCGCGGCCTTCTTGCGGCCACGGCGGGCGAGGCGGATTTTAACTGCCATAAACCGTTGGGGTTTTGTGCGACGCAACTCGTGCGTCTAGTGAGATATCCAAAAATTTGGAGTGCAAAGGTAGCGTTTGTTCAGGGCATTAGCTAGCACGTGCACGAAAAAAGCCCTGGCGTTGAAACCAGGGCTTTTGATAGTTATTGAGCTGCTTGCGTTAGGCTGGTACAGCGACGCGCTTGGCTACTTTGCGCTTCAGCTTGATGACGCCGACTTTGTCTAGGGTCCAGATAACGGAATAAGTGGGGTCGAGCTCCCACCACTTCACGCCGAAGTTTACGCGCATGGGCAGCTTGTGGTGGTTGTTCTGGAACAGCTCGCCGAAGGCCAGGAAGTCCAGGGCCAGCGTGTTCTTGGATTTGTCGTTGTTGTCGAAGTTCTGGTAGCCGTACTTGTGGCCGCCCCAGTTCACGATGGCGCCGTGGATGGGGCCCATTAGGAAGTGAATGGGGAGCAGCAGGTACTGCCACCAAGCGGTAGCGAAGTTGATGTAGAACAGCACGTACGCTGTGCCCCAGCCCACGCGGGAGTACACCGTGCCGCCAAACTTATCGAGCCACTTCCACTCCGGAATGTCGCCTTCGAAGCGCTTGGCGCCTTCGTGCACGTCGTTCACTACGTCGTTGTAAATCACCTTGGTCTTCCACATCATGTCGAACGCGTTGTTCGAGAAGTGGGGCGAGTGCGGGTCCAGGGCCGTGTCGGAATAGGCGTGGTGCATGCGGTGCAGCAGCGCGTAGGCCCGGGGCGAGAGGAAGCTGCTGCCCTGGCAGATGTACGTGAAGGCGAAGAAAAACTTCTCCCAGAACTTATTCATTGTAAACATTTTGTGCGCCGCGTAGCGGTGCAGGTAAAATGTTTGGGTGAACAACGATAAGTAGTAGTGCGCGACGAAGAAAATGAGGATAGCCATAGGAAGTAGCAAGCTGAACTGCCCGCACAAGCAAAAAGCCGGTGGTAAGGTTCAGCATTGGTAACGCAAAATTACGGCCACGGTGTGCGCGGACGGATGGGCTCGAGCGGCGAAGGCCAAAATGTTGCACCAAACGAGCCGTTACGTGCAAATAAGCCGCGGCCCAACTGCCTCCTTGGGCTGGCGTTGAGCTAGTGTCACAAAACGGCGGCTTAGAGCCGCGCGGTTACTTGTAAAATTCCCGGGCCGCGTCCCAGTGCGGGGCATCGGGCAGGGGTGCCACGAAGGTCATCATCTCCTTGGTGACGGGGTGCTGCAACTTGAGCTGGCGGGCGTGCAGGGCAATGCTCACGTCGGGCAGCGGCGCAATGAAGCCGTACTTGACATCGCCCACAATGGGCGTGCCCAGGCCGGTGGCCAGCTGGGTCCGAATCTGGTGCGGGCGGCCCGTCACGGGGTTTACCTGCAGCAGGTAGCGGTTGCCGGCTTGGCCCAACAGCTCGTATTCCAGCTCCGAGCGCAAGCCCTGCGAGTGCTTTTCTGAATACGCTTTGGTCACGTTCCGCACGGTGTCTTTCACTAGCCAGTGTACCAGCTTGCCGTTTTCGGGCACGGGCGGCTTGCCGGTGAGGGCCCAATAGGTTTTGGTCATCAGGCCATCGCGGAACATTTCGTTGAGCCGGCTTAGGGCCTTGCTGGTTTTGGCCAGCACCACGATGCCGCTCACGGGCCGGTCGATGCGGTGGCACACGCCGATAAAGGCTTCTCCAGGCTTCTTGTACTTGAAGCGCAGGTACTCGGCGGCTTTCTTGGAAAGGGGCTCGTCGCCGGTGGCGTCGCCCTGCACGAGCAGGCCAGCCGGCTTGTTGATAACGAGGAGGTGGTTGTCTTCAAACAGAATTTCTCTGCCTTCGGACCAGATGTTGGGACGATTCACGCGGCGGGTGCGGGCGGGATATTGGGTTCAGCAGGAGGGGGCCTGGGCCCACTCGGGGGCTTCCGCACATCATCAGACCACACTCACCGGGCGCTCCGCTCTTGCTCTTATAGCGGCGAAGATACGAAGCTGAGCGGGAGCAGGACCCCAACTGCCTTACACCCGGACCGGGCCCTCGGCGGGCTCGCCGGCCGGGTGGTACCAGTCCACGTTGCGTGAGAGAAACATCACAGCCGCCAGCACCACGACCAGGCCCAGGCTGCCCACCAGCAGCGCATAGTCTTGCAGCTGCAGCACCACAAACAGGAAGCCGTAGACCACCGCCAGTACCCCGGCGGTAGCGGCCGTGAGGCGGCGCTGCCGGAAACTGGCCGCTGCGTAGGCCGTCACCAGCCCCACAATCACCAGGGCCGACAGCCCGTAGGCGGCATCAAACGGCATTTGCTCGGACAAGGCCAGCAGCAGCACGTAGAAAATGACCAGCGCCAGGCCCACCAAGATGTATTGGAAAGGGTGAATGCGACGGCGGTTCAGCACTTCCACAAAGAAGAAAACGAGGAAGGTGAGCGTGAGCGGCAGCAGGGCGTATTTGGCGGCGCGCATGGTTTTCTGGTACTCGTTCACGGGTACCAGCAGGCGCACGCCGAAGGTGGAGGCGTCCACATTGGGCCGGTCGCCGTCGGTGCGCCAGTGCTGCGCGTAGTTGCGGTTGAGGTGCAGCACCCGCCAGTCGGCCGTGAATTTCTTAGGCTCCACGGTGCGGTGCGCCGGCAAAAAGGCGCCGATAAAGCTGGGGTCGCCCCACGGGGCGCTCAGGCGGAGGCTGGTTTGGCGGCCCAGGGGCGCTACGAGCAAGCCGGTGCTGCCGTTCAGGTCTAGGTCGAAAGAAAAGGTGTGGCGGCGGGTTAGGGCCGCTTCGTTGGGCAGGGGCACCAGGGCGTTCAGCCCATTAGCTGCTTGGCCCCGGCCCCGGGCTCCGGCTTCATCGCCAAGGTATTTGGCCGCCCGCAGCCGCTCATTGGTTTCGGTGGTGACTTCGGTCGTGTGCGTGGGGGCGGTGCCGAAGGGCAACACGTCGGCGGCGGGCACGCCCGGCTCGAAGCCATGGGCTTGGCCGTCCCAGCGCAGGGCCAGGGCGTTTCGGATGCCCTTCATGTCGGAAATGCCCACGGCCACGAAGGCTTCGGACCAGCGCACGTTGGCGGCCGGCACGCCCAGGTCGGACAGGGGCGGGGCCTGGAAAGCGCCCTGCACGTGCAAGCCCGCCCGGTACACTACGGCTTCGTAGATGCCGCGGTGCCGCCGCTCGGGCGCCAAGGTGCCCGTGGTGGCCAGCGTATCGGGCAGCAGGCTAAGGTAGCGGGTGGTTTCGCTCACGTTCCCTTTCTCATCGATGACGCGGGCCGTGTACGGCAGCACCAACACGGGGCCCAGCACCAATTGCGCGCCGCCCCACTGGCTGCTGATTTCGGCCGTGGCCGCGTCGCGGTTTTCGGCCCGCTCCGTGATAAGGTCCTGCACCATGCTCGATGGAATCAGCAGCAAGAGCAATAGCAGGCCGATGCTGAGCAGTTTGAGGGTGACCGAGCCGCTCATCCAGCTGTTGAGGCGGTCGAAGATGGTGGGGGAGGTGTCCATGGCTGCGCGTGCTTAGAAGTACTTTGAATTACAAAGTAAAGGAAGAAATCATAAATTGGTATCAAGCTGAAGAAAATAAAAAAAGCCTGGGCAGTAGCACCATGAGTGGCTACCGACCAGGCTTTTTTTATTTAGCTCAATTTTTCTTCGGTGGCTTAGAACCTATCCGAAAAGACAAAAGAAAACAGTCATGCTGAGCGCAGCCGAAGCATCTCGCTCGCTTCGTTGAGCTAGCTTGGTTACTGCTGCACGCGAGATGCTTCGGCTGCGCTCAGCATGACATTCTGGGTTTGTTACGTTCTTCCGTAAGTGGCTTAGTAGCCTTCTTCTTCGCTGGGGAACTCCCGGCTTTTCACGTCGGCCACGTAGTGCTGCACAGCCTCGGTCATGATGTCGTGTAGCTCGGCGTAGCGACGCAGGAAGCGGGGCTTGAACTCCTTGGTGAGGCCCAGCATGTCGTGCACGACCAGTACCTGGCCGTCGACATGGCGCCCGGCGCCGATGCCGATAACCGGAATGGTCAGCTCCTCGGCCACTTGCTTGGCCAGGGCCGCGGGGATTTTTTCGAGCACCAAGCCAAAGCAGCCAATTTCCTGGAGTAGGCGGGCGTCTTCGAGCAGCTTCTGGGCCTCGGCTTCTTCCTTGGCGCGCACGGTGTAGGTGCCGAACTTATAAATGCTCTGGGGCGTGAGGCCCAGGTGGCCCATGACCGGGATGCCGGCCGTGAGAATGCGGATGATGGAATCCTTCACCTCGGCGCCGCCTTCGAGCTTCACGCCGTGGCCGCCGCTCTCTTTCATGATGCGGATGGCCGAGCGTAGAGCTTCCGAAGAGTTACCCTGGTACGAGCCAAACGGCATATCTACCACCACAAAGGCGCGCTTCACGGCCCGCACTACGCCTTGGGCGTGGTAGATAATCTGGTCGAGGGTAATGGGCAGCGTGGTTTCGTGGCCAGCCATGACGTTGGAGGCCGAGTCGCCGACGAGCAGCACGTCGATGCCCGCCCCGTCAAGGATTTGGGCCATCGAGTAGTCGTAGGCCGTGAGCATGGAGATTTTTTCCCCCCGCTGCTTCATGGCCAGCATTTGGTGGGTGGTAACGAGTTTGACTTCCTTGTGCTGCGACATGGTGGGCGAGGGAGGGCAGGGATTGGGGTAAAGGGCCGTCTGGCGGGGCAAAGCTGGCAACAATTTCGTTAGCCTCCGCCGTACCCGAACCAAAAAGCCCCTGGCCAAGGCGCAGGGGCTAAAAGGAGGGCGCAGGCTGGCGCCCATGAATGGTTGCTTTTCTTACAGTTCCGCTTCTTCCAGCGAAGAGTCCAGGGATTTGTCCGGAGTGTCCGATTCTTCGGAGTTGGGCTGGGAAAGCCGGGAGTAATCATGCAGCGCCAACAGGTCGGGCAGTTCGGCCGGGTCGGTTACCAGCAGTACCCGCACGGGCGTAGAGCTGCCGGCTTCCAGGGCCGCCGTCAGGCTCACCACGTCGAGGTCGCCCCGCAGCGGGCCACACAAGCTGAGAATATCGGGGTGGAGGAGCCGCGCGGCTTTCAGGGCGGCTTCCCCCGGGCTTCTACCACAATGATTTCATCGTGGCCGGCTTGCCGAAAAGGGGCCGCCAGCTCTTTGGCTAATTTAAGGTCATCGACCGCCAATAAGACACGCAGGGAATGGGCAGGCATAGGGTGCGGATAGAATTGCACGCCAAAGGTCAGAACCAAACGGCCGGCAGAATGGAGATTTAAGACCAACAGATGCAATGACTTTGCCAACGACTCCACCGCGCCCCCGAACGGCGCGAACCGGCGCTCACCTATTGGCTCAACTTACTGGTACTGCTGGTAGCGGTTGCGGTTGAGTTTCAAATCCTGCAGCAGGCTGCTCTTGGCCGATATGGTGAAGCCGTAGCCTTTGGTGACACCAAACGGAATCCACTGGCCAGTGATTTGCCAGCAGTGCAAATCCCGGAAGAACGTGACGTTGGGGTAGGTAATGGTCTGGTGCGTAATGTCGTAGCCTAGGTTGTAGCTCAGGCGAAGGTTGGGCGTGAGCTTTACCGAGCCGGTGACGCCCACCGTGTTCAGGGCCAGAATGGGCGGGCGCACGTCGCCGGGTTTCAGCGGAACGGGGTTGGTGGTGTAGCCGGCCGCGTAGGTCAGGGCCAGCTCCCAGGGAATCTCGAAGTCGACGTAATCGGCGTAATAATTGGGCTGGCCCACCGTGCCCAGGGTGGGGTCGTTGGTGGGGGCCACGGCCCGGGGCACCACGCTCTTGCGGTTGCCCGAGGCGGGGTTGAAGGAATAGGTGGCCCCGAAGGTGGCCGAGGCCAGGCGCAGGAGCTTGCGCGGGTTGGCCTCAAACAAGTACTTGTCGATGGTGCGGCCCTGGGCGTCGCGCTGGTAGGGCTCGAAGAGGGCAGTGCTGTTGAGGTTGAGCTTGCGGGCCACCTGGGTGCGGAAGTTGACCGCTACCGGCTGGAGCTTCAGCGAGTCGGCCGCGAAGTTGTAGCCGGTACTAAAGTCGAGGCCTTCAATCAGGCTGGCCTTGCGAAAGGGGTTGGTGCCGGTGGTGTCGTTGGCTTCGCGCACCTTCATCTCCACCGAGTTCTGCAGGTTGAATGTAATCTGACTTTGCTTGCTGCCGCCGGGCGTGCCGTATAGGAAGTTGTTGAAGCTGCTGAACGGGTAGGGGTTGCGGCCGTTCACGACCTGGAGTTGGTCGCGGGGCACCAGCTGGTTGAACTGGTTGCGCAGGCCGTAGAGGTCGGGCTGGGGGAATACGCTGCTGCGCTGGGTAAAGTCCGGCGAGTAGCTGTAGTTCAGGCTGGGCGTGACTTTGTGGCGCAGGGCCTGGATTTTGTGGGTGCCCTTGCGGTTGATGGTGCCGTAGAACGTGGTGTTCAGGCTGGCCGACGCCGAGTAGTTGTTGATGCGGTACAGGCCGTAGGTGGTATCGATGCGCACGGCCTGGGCCACGGGGCTAAAGCGATAGTTGAGCCGCTGGCCGTACCAGACCTCGCCGTAGTTGAGCGACGGCGTGAACTGCAAGTGCTGGGCAATAGAATAGGAGCCCAACCCAATGCCGAAGCTGTGCTGCACGCCGTTGCGGGAGTTGCGCAGCACCTTCCCGATATTGTCAAGGTTGAGCGGGATGTTGGTGGGCACGGTGGTGCCACCCAGCAGGGGCAGCCCGTTGGCGAGGCTGCGGGCCGGCACAATGTTGCTCACTTCGTTGCGCGCCGTCAGGTTGTAGCTCAGGGTGAACTGCTCGTAGACTTTGCCCAGCTTGTACGCACCCGGCTCAATGCCAAACCACTGGTACGGGTACTGCCGGGCCAAGCCCAGGCTCACGTCGGGCAGGGTAAAAGTCATCGAGCCGTCGGTGCCCTGGCTCTGGCTGAGCCGCACGTCGTAGTTGATGGGCAGGTTGCGCAGCTGCTTGGAGTAGCTGATGCTGGAGCTGAACTGCGTGGACAGGTAGCGGCGCGCGTCGAGGCTGTTTATTTTGTTGAAGCTGCTGGTGCCGGCGTTCACGCTGGCCGAGAAGCGCCCGCCGCCGGGCTTGGGCACGGGCGTGTGGCTCCAGGTAATCCAGAACGAGTTGGCCGCGGCCGGCTTGATGTAAGCCGGGCCGGTAGTCGCGTCGGTGGTTAGAATCTGGTCGCTGGGCCGGGTCGAGAAGCGAAAGTTAAAATTGCCCTGAAAGGTGTAGCGCTTCAGGTACGACACGTCGGCCGTGGCGCCCCAGCCGCCGAAGCTCTGCGCGTTGCCAGCGTACACGTCGCCGGTCAGGCGCACGCCGATGTAGTCGTTGGGCGCGAAGTAGTAGCCGCCGTTGCTCAGGTAGTAGCCGCGGTCGGCAGCCTGCCCAAAGGTGGGGATGATGACGCCCGAGCCCCGGTTGGTGGTAGGCATGGGGAAAAAGCCGAACAGGAAGCCCAGCGGCGTGGGCACGTCGCCAATCACGAGGTTGAAGGGGCCGGTCACCACCTTATCGCCCGGAATCACCTTCATGCGCTTGGCCTGAATGTAGAAGTGCGGGTGCTCGAGGTTGCAGGTGGTGTAGCGGCCTATCAGGCCATCAATGTCCCCGTTGGGCTGCCGCTTAATCACGGAGGCACTCACGTAGCCTTCGCCCTGGGTGGTCACGGCCTCACTTACTCGGGCCTTCTTGGTTTTGAAGTTGTAGGCAATGCTTTTGGCCGTGTACAAGCCGCCCTTGTCATTGAGCACAGGCCGGCCTTCGAGCTTGTTGTTCAGCGAGTCGCGCTTGCCGTCGGCCGTCATGGTGTTCTTGCCGTAGTCCACCGTGATGACGGCCGCTTTCAGGTCGGTGTCACCGTAGTCTACGCTGGCCTTGTTGTAGAGGCGGGCCACCTTGCCGGTCACGTCGAACTGGATGGAGTCCTTGGCCGCGTACTTTATCGTGGTTTCAATCTGGCCTTTGGGCTTGCCCGAGACCTGCAACGAGTCGCCGGTGCGGCTCACGGCGCCCGGCAAGCCCGTGTTGCGGACGCCGCCGGGGGCCAGGGTGTCGGGCACGGGCTTGTGCGAGGTGCCGGGCACGCGGGGCTGGCCGGTATTGCGGGCGCCGGCCGGAGGTGGGCCTTGCGGGTCGCGCGGGTCGGGCGAGATAAAGCGCACCGGTGGGGTGGGGGCGCTGCCCGGCCGCTGCGTGGGCTTGGCCAGGGGCACCTTGGGCTGGGCGGGCGCCGGGGCGTTGGTGGCCGTGCGCTTTTTCGCTGCCTTGGCTTGGGGCGTGGGCTTGGGTGGCGTCACGGCCTGGCCCCAGGCGGATCCGGCCGCACCGGCCACCATTAAAATTAAGAGGCCCAGCAGCCTGATGCGGGCCCCAACAGGGGCTGCGTGGGGTGGCCATGGCCGAAACCCGGCTTCAGAACGAAGGCCAAACCAAACAGGCAAAGTATAGTAGCGGTTAATTCGTTTACTTTTGGGGCTTATACAAAGGTAGCAGGTCGCTACCGCCCCTTCAACGAACAACGTGCGGATTATTGTCATCCTGGCCAGTGCCGCCCTGCTGGTGCTCGGCGCCGGCAGCGGGGAGTGGAACGCGGAGGCCCAGACGCCGGCCGATTCGACCCGCGTCGCGCTCGATTCTGCGCGCACGGCCCCCGATTCTCCCAATGCGCCCTACCGCTACCGGCTGCGCACCGTGGTGCTCGACGCGGGCCACGGCGGCAAAGACCGCGGCTGCGCGGGCGCCTCGGCCCGGGAGGCCGACGTGGCTCTGAACCTGGTGCTGGCCCTGGGCCGCCAGATTCAGGAAAACATGCCCGATGTGAAGGTCATTTACACGCGCAAGACCAACGTGTTTATTGAGCTGGACGAGCGTGCTGCCATTGCCAACCGCAACCACGCCGACCTGTTCATCTCCATCCATTGCAACGCCGGCCCCAGCCAAAGCCACGGCACCGAGGTGTGGACCATGGGCCTGCACAAAACCACCGCCAACCTGGGCGTGGCCCAACGCGAAAACTCGGTTATTCTCCAGGAAAAGGACTACAAAACCCGCTACGACGGCTTCGACCCCAGCTCGCCCCAGAGCCACATTCTGTTCTCGCTGTTCCAGTCGGCCTACATCACCAACAGCCTGCGCTTTGCCCAGCGCGTAGACCGGCAGCTGCGCACCAGCGTGAGCCGGCCCAGCCGCGGCGTAAAGCAGGCCGGCTTTCTGGTGCTTTGGAAGTCGACCATGCCCTCGGTGCTCATCGAATCCGGCTTCCTCACCAACCCTTCCGAAGAGCGGTACCTCAACGACAAAGCTAATCAGTCGTATATGGCGGCGGGAATCTATCGGGCCTTCCGCGAATACAAGCGCGAACTCGAAGGCGGCTCCTGAACTAAGGCGCCCCGGCGTGCATTTATGGCGGTAAAATCCAGCTCTCGCGTAGTGTCGTACCATTGTTTAAGTCAAGGCCGCTGCTTTCTCCATTCACCCATCCAATTACTCCCCTCTCGTGTCTAAAGAAATAAAAGTAGCGTTGCTGACCATTGTGGCCATTGCGGCGCTCGTTATCGGCTATAATTTTCTGCGCGGCAGCAACGTTTTGTCTTCCGACCACACCTACTACGCCACCTATCCCAAGGTGGAGGGCCTGAACGTGGGCGCGATGGTTGCGCTCAACGGCATCAAGGTGGGGCAGGTGAAAAGCATGCAGCTGCAGCCCGACAAAGACAATAGCGTGCGCGTGGCCCTGGAGCTGCAAAAAGACATCGTGGTGGGCGACTCGACCACGGCGAGCCTGGGCGGCACGCTGCTCGGCTCCAAAGGAATTACCCTGACGCTGGGGAAAAACACGAAGGTGTATACCGGCGGCGAGGAAATCCGCACCGTGACCCCTTCCAGCATTACCGACGCGTTTCAGGCCAAGGCCCTGCCCGTGCTGGATACGGTGGGCGCCACGCTTTCGCACATCAACGGCTTCCTGAACCGCGACGCCCAGACCAACATTCAGCAGACCCTGCTGGGCGCCCGCGGCACCACCGAGGCGCTGCAAAAGCTGATTGTAGACAACCAGCGCAACATCAACCAGATTACGCGTAACCTGGCCCAGATGAGCACGGCGCTGAACAAGACCACGGGCAAGCTCGACCGCATTGCCGTGAACTTCTCGCAGCTGTCCGACTCGCTGAAGGCCGCGCCCGTGGGCCCCGCCCTGCGCCGCCTCAACGCCACCATGGCCGAGGCCCAAACCACCGTGGCTAGCCTGAACCGCGCCTTGAACGACAAAAAAGGCTCGATGGGCAAGCTGCTCAACGACACCCTGCTCTACAACAACCTCAACGCCACGGCCGCCAGCTCCAACGACCTGCTCGTGGACCTCAAGGCCAACCCGAAGCGTTACGTGCACTTCTCGGTATTTGGCGGTGGCAAAGAGAAGAGCAAAGTAGAGACCACCAAGAAGCCCAACGGAACCACCACCACGGAAGTGAAAAAGGTAGAAACCACGCCGGCCCTTGCGCCCATGAAGTAGTGCCCCCGCGCCGCTGCTGAAGCGGGGCTTCCCGCTCCTGCCCGTACCTTTGAAATCCGCCTTCGGGCGGATTTTTTGTGCCCATTCTTCCAAAATCCCACCCGCTCCATTTATGAACGTCGAGTTCAACCGCAACGAAGACCAACTCAAGCAACTCAGCTTTAAGCTCCACCAGAAGTTTCAAAAAGTAGCCCTCGGCGGCGGCGAAAAGCGCATTGCCGCCCACAAAGCCAAAGGCAAGCTCACCGCCCGCGAGCGGATTGATTATTTGCTGGATAAAGGCGCGGCCACGGTCGAAATCGGCGCGTTTGCGGGCGAGGGCATGTATAAGGAAGAAGGCGGTTGCCCCAGCGGCGGCGTGGTGGTGGTGATTGGCTACGTAGCCGGCCGGCAGTGCGTGGTGGTGGCCAACGACGCCACCGTGAAGGCTGGCGCGTGGTTTCCCATCACGGCCAAAAAGAACCTGCGGGCCCAGGAAATCAGTATCGTAAACAAGCTGCCGATTATCTACCTCGTAGACTCGGCCGGGGTGTACCTACCCATGCAGGATGAGATTTTTCCGGATAAGGAGCACTTCGGCCGCATTTTCCGCAACAACGCGGTGATGAGCAGCATGGGCATTGTGCAAATTTCGGCCATCATGGGCCCCTGCGTGGCCGGTGGCGCCTACCTGCCCATCATGAGCGACGAGGCCATGATAGTGAACGGTACCGGCTCGGTGTTCCTGGCCGGCTCCTACCTGGTGAAGTCCGCCATCGGCGAAACCATCGACAACGAGGCGCTGGGCGGTGCCAGCATGCACTCCGAAATCTCGGGCGTGACCGACTACAAGTTCGACACCGATGAAGAGTGCCTGGAGCACATCCGCAACATCTTCGACAAGATGGGCGGCCAGGCTTCGGCCGGTTTCAGCCGGGTTGAGCCAGCCAAGCCGGCGCAGGACGAGCAGGAAATCTACGGCCTGCTGCCATCCGACCGCGTGAAGCCCTACGACATGATGGACATCATCAACCGCCTGGTTGATAACTCGGAGTTTGAGCCCTACAAGGACCTGTATGGCCAGACGCTCATCTGCGGGCTGGCGCGCATCGACGGTTGGGCTGTGGGCATCGTGGCCAACCAGCGCAAAATCGTGAAGAGCAAGAAAACCGGCATGCAGATGGGCGGCGTCATCTACTCCGACTCGGCCGACAAAGCCGCGCGCTTCATCATGAACTGCAACCAGAAGCGCATTCCGCTGGTGTTTCTGCACGACGTGTCGGGCTTCATGGTGGGCTCGGCCTCCGAGCAGGGCGGCATCATCAAGGACGGCGCCAAGATGGTGAATGCCATGGCCAATTCGGTGGTGCCCAAGTTCACGGTCATCGTGGGCAACAGCTACGGCGCCGGCAACTACGCCATGTGCGGCAAAGCCTACGACCCGCGCCTCATCGTGGCCTGGCCCACCGCTCAACTCGCCGTAATGAGCGGCGCCGCGGCCGCCAATACGCTGCTGCAAATTCAGGTGGCTTCCCTCAAAGCCAAAGGCGAAGTCATCACCCCGGAAGCCGAAAAGGAACTTTTGGACCGCATCAAAGCCCGCTACGAGGAGCAATTATCGCCCTACTACGCCGCGGCCCGCCTCTGGATCGATGCAGTGATTGACCCGCTGGAAACGCGGAAAGTCATTTCGGAGGGAATTGCTGCCGCGAATCATGCGCCGATTGAGAAGGCGTATAACGTGGGGGTTATTCAAGTGTGATGAAATTGCCCTTTTTGATCTGTGCACTGTTAATGAGTCTGTGGGGCTGCCACTCAAATGATTCGTCAGTTGCTGAAGTGAAAAGGGGCAAACTGGCACCGCCTCCGCCGCCCCCACCCCCAGATATAAATGAGGTGCCAGATGCCATCAACAAAATTGAAGAGGCTCAATTTTATTCAGGGTTTGCTTTAGCCCGGGTGTCTGATGAAGTACCAGGAAAAGTTGTTGCAAAGCCCTGCGGGTATAAGTTCAATTCATTTTTCTATGATGAGGACAGTCTTGCTGCGGTACAGACTCCGAATGCTTTACTGTTTCATTTCTCTAGTTTCAATGCACCGATGCGCCGCACTAAGGATGGAAGGCTAGTGCGTACCGAGATAGATAGCGAATGGCAGGAAACCATCATGTTTCAACTCCCTCCCGAAAACCGATTTCGCTATGTTGACCAAGAACTGCTAAAGCTGAAGCTTTGCGCGGTAACCAGTGCCAGCGGTGTCTTGGAATCAGGCAACGAGCATTACTTCATTCGAAAAGGCATCTTGGAAGGCCAGCGAATAAATGACTCGGTATATCAAGTGCGAATCGAAGCACGCTATCGAGCGGTTATGTCGGATACCACTTATTGGGTGCCGGTCTGGGTAGATGCTCGGTTTAAGAGGCAGCGAGGTTTTGATAAACCTTGGGAATACCAGTGTCCGCTTTTCAAAAAGGTGGAATAGCATAAATGAAATGCGTCGAACTAGCGCGAGTTTAGCGCAGCGTAACTCGTGACTAATGATGCCAGCTAGGGGCGGTAATCAATTAGCGCGCCCCACCGGGTTAGTGCCAGCCCGCCACAATGCCCTGGGCCACCCGCTCGAAGAACGGCATGCGATGCAGCTCGGCAAACTCCCGCACCTCTTTTAGCAACTGCGGTACTTCGGGCGCGGCAGGGCCGGCGGCCAGATGCAGCTCCACGAGCCAGGTATGCACCTGGTAGTAGTCGAGCAGCCAGATGTGGCTTTCCAGGTGGAAGAGCGACTGGATGCTGGTAGCGCCGGCCGGGGCGCGGCCCGTGCGGAACTCCGCCACCGCCCGGAAGGCCCGCAGCAGCTCGTTATACACGTTGGCTTCCAGGTGAGCCAATTCGGGAAACTCGGCCTCGGTAAAGGCCAGCCACTCCAGCAGCGGGGCAAACTGGCCGGTGAGGAACAACGCCTCGGCCACGAGGAAGTGGTAGCCGCCTGGGAAATGATTGTAGAACGCCGGCAGCCGGGGCGAAGGCGTGGGGGTGCGGGGTGCGGCCGCGGCCTCTTGCCGCACACGGGCCAGCAGGGCGGGGGCCACGGGTTGGTCGGGGGCATCGAACCAGGCGCTTACGATTTCGGCAAAGGCCCGCCGGCCCCGCGGAAACGCGTGCACATCGGCCGGCACGGGCAGGGCCAGCAGGTAGGGCAGGCGCCTCCGCCACGCCGCTTCGTCTTCGGCCAGAAACTCACCCAGAAACAGCGCACAATGCCCAAACAGCTGGGCTTCGGGCGTGTGCTTATGCCGCAGGTATTCCTCCAATACCTCGCCATAGGCCCCGTTTAGGTGGGCCAGGTCCACGAATGCTTCCACAAAAAGCTCCTGCCCGGCGGGGTGGGCCGCCAGCCGCAGGGCCAGCGGGCCGGCCGGACCCCGGGGGTGCGACGGCCGCGTGACGCGGCCCAGGAAATAGCCCAACAACAACTGCTCGGGGCGGGCCAGCTTTTCCAGGGCCAGCAGTTCCGGGATATCGACTAGGCGGGCGGGAACGGTGCTGTCGGTGGTCTTTACCAGGCTCGAGATGGCTTGGCCAAACGAGGCAAAGTCGGCGTGGCCGGCGTAGCGGGCCAGGGTGTCGAGGGTGTGCAGGTGGTAGCCGCCTTCTTTTTCCACCAGGCCAAAGAAGCGGCGCAAGGTGCTGGGGCTTAGCCGGCGACCGGTAGAGTGGGAGGCTTTTTGCAGCTCGGCTTCGAGGGCGTCGCAGTGGCTGGGGTAGCGAAGGGGTTGCCCAAAGCGGGCGGCCACGGCATCGCGCAAGGCGGCGTGTAGGCGGGGAGAGATGTGGGGCACTAGAGCGTAGGGTAGAAATTGCAGGTCAAATAAAAAGAAAGAATTGGCCTTTGTCTGGAGTGAAGCCCGAATTCACCTTTGTACCCCTCCCAAGGCAATGAAGCCCGCTTCTCTTTTTATGTAACACTTCGGGGGTGTTATTTCTAAAAGTACACCCGGTGCCGGAAATCATCGGCGAGCTAGTCTGGGCTTCCAGCAATTGGGCTGGTAAGGGGCTGGGTGAGATGTTTTTGCACGGAACAAAATATTATATGTTCTATATTACTCCCTCGATTTTATGAGTGCGTTCTCGAAGCTGCTGCACGAAAACCATGACCCTAGAATCGTGGAAAAGCTGATGCGCAAAGTTGGCTGCCTGCTCACCATCGGGGAAGAGGTGAAGTGCGTGACGGCCCAGAAGCGGCTGCTGTTTAATGGGTCTCCCGATTACGTCGTGCTCACCTACAGGCGCATTATTTTTTGCTGGGTTCGGGACTTTGGGCTGAGCCTGGAGCTGGAGGATTACCAGTGGAAAGACGTGCTGGAAACCCGATTTGAGCCAGGCTGGCTGGGAGCAAAGCTGCTGTTGAAAACCGCCCGGCGGACGCGGCAGATGGCATATCTGCCTAGAAAAGCGTGCCTAGAGCTCCGTCAGTTTGTGCAGGACCGGGAGGCGCAGGACCGCGAATACGCCCAGTTTCCCCTTTGGGGCTGCGTGCTGCCGGAAGCCGGCTCAGCTCAACTCCCCCCGACCCCGCCACGCGCCCCCGACGACCTATCCGTGAAGATGAACCAGCTCGAAAAGATGCTGAAGTACCGGCTTATCAGTACAGACGAATTTGAGGAGCGGCGCGACGCCATGCTCGTCTTGTGGTAGGTGGCTTGTGAAAGGGCTTATTCTGCCACTTGAACACTGGGGTGCATCCGTCGTAAGCAAGCACTAGCTTTCTACGTCGATGCACCCCTCGCTATGCCTAAGAAATCCGTAGCCGAAATCATTGTCGATACCCTGCAAGCCGCTGGCGTCCGGCGCGTGTTTGGCGTGGTGGGCGACTCGCTCAACGGCATCACCGATGCCATCCGCACCCGCGAGGGCATCGAGTTTGTGGCCGTGCGGCACGAGGAAGGCGGGGCCTTCGCGGCCGGCGCCGAAGCCGCCCTTACCGGCGACCTGGCCGTGTGCGCCGGCTCCTGCGGGCCGGGCAACACCCACCTCATCAACGGCCTGTTCGACTGCCACCGCAGCCGCGTGCCGGTGCTGGCCTTGGCCGCCCAGATTCCCAACGTGGAAATCGGGACCGGCTACTTTCAGGAAACGCACCCGGAGCGGCTGTTTCGGGAATGCAGCCATTACTGCGAGCTAATTTCGGTGCCCGAGCAAGCCGTGCGCACCATCGAAAGCGCCGTGGCGGCCGCCATTGGGCTGCGCGGCGTGGCCGTAGTGGTGCTGCCCGGCGATGTGGCCTACCTCGAAACCGACGCGCCCGAAGTGCGGCTGCCCACCCAGGGCCGGAACAGTGCCTTGGTGCCGGCAGAGGCAGATATCCGGCAAGCGGCGGCCCTGCTCAACGCGGGCGACAAGGTCACCATTCTGGCCGGCATTGGGTGTGCCGGCGCACATGCCGAGCTGCTGCAAACGGCGGCCGCCCTGCACGCGCCCGTGGTGCACGCCCTGCGCGGCAAGGAATGGGTGGAGCCCAACAACCCCTACGACGTGGGCCTGACCGGCTTGCTGGGCATGCCCGCCGGCTACCACGCCCTGCTGGACGCCGACACCGTGCTGATGCTGGGCACCGACTTCCCGTACCGGCAGTTTTACCCCGACGATGCCCGGGTGGTGCAGGTAGACAGCCGGCCCGAGCACATTGGCCGGCGCACCCGCGTCGAAATTGGGCTGGTGGGTACTGTGGCCGACACCCTGCGCCTGCTGCTGCCCCACCTGGCGCCCCGCACCGACGCGGCCCACCTCGAAGACGCCCAGCAGCGCCACGCCGACGACGAAGCCCACCTAGCCGAGCTGGCCACCGGCGAGCCCGGCGACACCAGCCTGCACCCCCAGCACGTGGCCCGCCTGCTCGACGAGCTGGCCAGCGAAGACGCCATTTTCACCTGCGACGTGGGCACGCCCACCATCTGGGCCGCCCGCTACCTGCACATGAACGGCCAGCGTCGCCTCATTGGCTCGTTTGTGCACGGCAGCATGGCCAACGCGGTATCGCAGGCCTACGGGGCGGCGCTGGCCCAGCCCAGCCGGCAGGTGGTGGCAATGTGCGGCGACGGTGGCGTGGCCATGCTGCTGAGCGAACTGCTGACCATCCGCCAGCACAAAGTCCCGGTCAAGCTCATTGTGTTCAACAACTCGGCCCTGAGCTTTGTGGAGCTGGAAATGAAGGCAGCTGGCATTCTGGAATACGGCACCGAGCTCGATAACCCCGACTTTGGCGCCGTGGCCGAAGCCGCCGGCCTGCGCGGCTTCCGCGTGAGCGACCCCGGGCAGCTGGAGGGCGTGCTGCGCGAGGCCCTGGCCCACGACGGCCCCGTGCTGGTTGATGCCGTAGTCAAACGGCAGGAGCTGAGCATGCCGCCCAGCATCGACCGCAAGCAGGTGGCCGGCTTTAGCCTGTACGCCGTGAAGGCCCTGATAGACGGGCGCGGCGGGGAGCTGCTGGAGCTGGCCAAAACGAACTTGTTTCGCTGAAGCGGGTGTTGAAAAAATGCCCGAATAGGCATTGAACGATGTCCGGACGTAAATTTGCCGGGCCGTTCTACCTCCGTGATGACGAACAAAGAAATCAAAGCCCTTATCTCGCTGCTCGACGACCCGGAAGTGGCGCCGCAAATCCAGGACAAAATCCAGAACCTGGGGGAAAGCATCATTCCCTTTCTGGAGGAGTCGTGGGAGGAAACCCTCGACGGCCAACAGCAGCAGCGCCTGGAGGATTTGATTCACCACCTGCAGTTTGAGGGCTTGCAGCAGCGCTTGCGCGTGTGGCGCGAAGCCGGCGCCACCGACCTGCTCGAGGGCATGTGGCTGCTGAACACGTACCAGTATCCCGATGCCGACCTGCAGGCCCTAAACCGGGCCATCGAGCAACTTCGCTTCGAGGTGTGGACGGCCCTGCGCCCCGAAATGCACCCCGCCGACCAGGTTCAGACCCTGAACTACGTCATGTTTCGGGTGCACAAGTTCGCAGCCAACACCCAGCATTTCCACTCGCCGGCCAACTCCATGCTGCAGCGCGTGATTGAAACCAAGCGCGGCAACCCGCTCACGCTCTGCGTGATTTACCTGTTGGTAGCCCAGCGTCTGCACCTGCCGGTTTTCGGCGTAAACCTGCCCAACCTGTTTGTGCTCACCTTCCGCCCCGAGCTGCCGGGCGCCGAGCCGTTTTACATCAACTGCTACAACCGCGGCCTGGTGCTCTCGCGCACCGACATCGAGCACTACGTAAGCCAGCTCAACATCTCCTCCAACCCCATGTTCTTCGAGCCCTGCTCAAATCTGGACATCGTGCGCCGCGCCCTGCGCAACCTGCAAATGAGCTTCGAGAAGCTCCAGGAACCCATGAAAGCCGCGGAGGTGGCGGTGCTGCTAAGTATTCTGGAGTAACCGGAACCTCACCCCCGGCCCCTCTCCAATAGAGAGAGGAGCCACGGCACATGGGTTAGCTCAACTTTAAATCAAAAAGCCCCAGCTCAATTGAGCTAGGGCTTTTTGTTAATTTCTTCACGCCGTGGCTCCCCTCTCTTTTGGAGAGGGGCCGGGGGTGAGGTTCCGGAATTACCGCTTAATCAAGCAGCCGGCGGCGCGCCGTTCGGCCACGCCGGCGGGACGGCCAGCCAGCACGTTGTCGAGCACTTGCTTGAGGTAGTGCTGCTGCACATTGCTGGCTACCTGTGGGTTGTCGTCGATGGCGCCGCGGTAGCGGACGATGAAGCCACCCGAGTTGGGCTCCAGTACCACGGCTTCGGCGGTTTTGGTTACGCCGAGGAGGTTGCTCACTTGCAGGCTGGGGTCGGTGAGCGTGGGTAGCTCCACTTCGCCGGGGGCGGCGGTGCCGGGGGCGTCGAGATTGATGGGTACGTTGATAAACAAAAACTCCACGCCCTTGGCCCGGTAGCTGCTGCTGAGCGAGGCCAGCCGCTCCTGGTAGAGGCGCGAGAAGGCGCAGGCGGGGTTCAGAAATACCACCACCACGGCTTTGTTGCCGGCATAGCTTTTCAGGGCCACGTCGGCGTTGGAGGCGGTTTTGAGGGTGAAGTCGGCGATGGGGCTGCCGGTTTGGGCGCGGGCGGTGCTCACGGCCAGGGTGATGGCAAGCAGGGCCACGGCGGCGAGAATGGAGATTCGGCGAAAGGACATGGCGGCAAGGTAAGGCATACGGGAGGAAGCGCCGGGGGCTACAGAGCCGGTTGGTGGCAATACGTAAGAACGTAGCCGGGCGACGGCTGAGAATAGCAAATGCAGTGCCGCGTATTGGCGTCGGGCAATACCAACGTAGCCGGGATTTCGCCGGATTCCTGCGGGGCAAAAGAACTGAGCAGCAGCTGCGTTTTGAAAATGATGCCGCGCTGGGCCGCCAGCTTGTACAGCGTCTCCTTGGCGCTCCAGAGCAGGGTGTAGTGGGTGCTGGCCGTATCTGGTGCGGCTAGGGTGGTGGCCTGGGCATCGGCCCACTCTTCGGCGTTCAAAAACTTGCTGGCCAGCCGCTGGGCTTTGTCGCGCACCATTTCTACATCCACGCCGGCGCGGCCGCCACGGGCCAGCACCGCCGCCACCCACGCGCCGGAATGCGACAGGGACAGATTTAAATCGCGGGCGTCGCCGGCTAGCCAGGGGCGGCCGGTAGCGTCGTTGTGCACCACCAGGTCGGGGGGCGGCTCCATTTCCAGCTCCGCAATGAGGCGGTGGGCCAGTACCCGGCCGGCCAGCCACTGGGCCAGGCGGGTGGCATTGGCGGTGGCGGGTAATAGGGGCCGGTAGGAGGCGGGCTGCGGCAAGTTGAGCCAAAGCTCGGTCGGGGTTTCGGTTAGTTGCCAAAGGCCCAGCACCGCGGTAGGGGAGAGGCGCTGAAAGGAGTGAAGCGGCATGCGTGGGGAATGGTACTGGGCAGCCAGCGCCGGGCGCCCGGAGCGAAAGCGCCGCGATACGGAGCATTGACTGCTTACAAATTAGGCCGAAGCTACCTTTGCGGCGCCCGTATGTCCGAACTATTCCGCCCCACCGTTACGAAAATTGCCACCCTGGCCGGCCACCGCGACGCGGTGTACGCCCTCACCGGGGGCTCGGGCGGTACCGTGTATTCGGGCAGCGCCGATGGCATGGTGGTGGGCTGGGACGCCGCCAACCCGGCCCACGACGGCGAACTGCTGGCCCGCGTTCAAAACTCGGTGTATGCTCTACGCCACTTGCCAGCGGCCAATCTGCTGGTGCTGGGGCACAATTTCCAGGGCATTCAGGCCATCGATTTAGCCCAACGGCAGCTGGCCCACGCCACGGCCCTGCCGCCGGTGGCCATCTTCGAAATAGTATTTTCTGAGAGCCGGCAGCGGCTGTACGTGGGCCTGGGCGACGGCACGCTGGCCGTGCTGACGGTGCCCGATTTCCGGCTGGTAAAACTCCTGCGCCTCGCCGACAAAAGCCTGCGCACCCTCGCCCTGCACGAAGAGCGCGGCGAGTTGGCCGTGGGCAGCTCCGACGCCCTCACCCGCATTCTGGACCTGGATTCGCTGGAAACCAAGTTTACCCTGGGCGAAAGCACGAATTCGGTTTTTTCGGTCGCTTATTCTCCGGATGGCGCGCGCCTGCTCACGGCCGGCCGCGATGCCCAAATCCGCACCTGGAACGTGGCCGACGACTACGCCCTGGCCGGCACTGTGCCGGCCCACATGTACACCATCAACCACCTGGCTTTTAGCCCCGATGGCCGGTATATGGCCTCCTGCAGCCTCGATAAGAGCATTAAGCTCTGGGACGCGGCCAGCATGATTCTGCTGCGGGTGCTCGACCGGGCCCGCTCGGCCGGGCACGGTACTTCCGTGAACCGGCTGGTTTGGCTGGGCGCCGAAAACCGGCTAGTTTCGTGTAGCGACGACCGCAGCTTAGCCGTATGGGAGGTGCAAGCCGCTAGCTTTTAGCTGTTGGCGGTAGCTGCTTTCGCCTGAATTACCTTTAGTTTATTAATCCAAACAGCTAATAGCCACCGGCTAAAAGCTAACCGCTTCTATGAAGATAACCGCCCTCGATATCCGCCAGAAAACGTTTGAAAAATCCTTCCGTGGGGTTGATAAAGACGAGGTGCAAGCATTTCTGAACACGATTTCGCAGCAGTGGGAGCGGCTGGGCGACGAAAACCGCGAGCTGCGCCTCAAGCTCGAGCACGCGCAGCAGGACGTGCAGAAGATGCGCGAAGTGGAAAGCAGCCTCTACCGTACCCTCAAAACGGCCGAAGACACCGGCAACAGCATCACCGAGCAAGCCCAGCGCGACGCCGATTTGCGCATCCGCGAAGCCCAGCTGCAAGCCGAGCACCTCCTGAACGACGCCCGCCTGCGCGCCCGCAGCATCGTGGACGAAGCCTACCAGCAGGCCGACAAAACCGTGGCCGATATGCAGCGCGAAGTAACGGGCCTGGGCCAGGAGTGCCAGCGCCTGGAGCAGCAGCTCGACGGCCTGGTGCGCGACCTGCACAACCTGGCCTCCGATGCCTTGGAGAAGGTAGAGAAGGCCCGCAACCGGCCCAAGGGCAGCGCGGCGGCCATCCTTTCGCGCGCGGCCCGCGTACAGGTAGAGCGCCCGAAAGAACCGGGCACCGAACCCACCCCCGAGCCCACTACCCCCATGCAGGTTACTACTTCCTCCGCCATGTCGCCTGCTGCTGCCGTGGCCGCCGCGCCGGCTTCCTTCGATGCCGGCCGCCCTGCTTCGCAGCCGGCTGCCTCGGCTGCCGCATCTCAGCCCAAAGCAGAGGCCGCGCAGCCCCAGGCCTACAACCCCAAGCCCGGCCAGCAGCCCGACCCCAACTCACCGCCCCATCCCGATATTGAGCGCCCCGGCGCGCCGGCCGAAAACCCCGGCATCGCGCCCGCGCCCCATATCGACCCGCCCGGCCCCGCCCGGGTGCCGCACCCAGGCGCTCCCAACGTAGAGCCCACGCAGCCCGAAATTCGTCCGGTGGGCCCCGACCGCCCCGAAATACCCCAGCCCACGCCCCCAATGCACCCGGGCATGGAAAAGGCTGCCGCAACCCCAGCTCCAGTGGAAGCCGCGGTAGCGGAGAAGTCATTTTTTGACGAAATCTAGCCTGCGGTTTTAAAGCCGATTCTTGGGAAAGCCTACCGCATTGGTAGGCTTTCTTTTTATGCGACGACCTTTGCCCTCGCTACCGCGCAAGCATCGGTCAGCACATCACACATCAGTATCGAAGAAAACAGCATGGGCCAAATCGCACTTGAAGGCATGGAGTTTTTCGCGTTCCACGGCTACTACGACGAGGAGCAGAAAATTGGAAACAAGTACGGCGTGGACCTGTACATCAGCACCGACCTGCTGGCGGCCGGCGCCTCCGACAAGCTGCAGCAGACCGTGAACTACGAGGTCCTCTACCGCCTCGTGGCCGAGGAGATGCTCGCGCCGGCGCGGCTGCTGGAGCACGTAGCCCACCGGGTGCTCGACCGTATCATGGCCGAACTGCCCCACGTGCGGAAGGTGAAAATCAACGTCAGCAAGTTTAACCCGCCGCTGGGCGGCATCTGCCACCGGGCCCGCGTGACGCTGGCGCGGCGGCGCAAGCGCAGCCTCGCTGTTTAGAAAAACAGGAGAAAAAGCAAACCCCGAAAGTTTGGATGAAAAATATTGAGCTGAAAATCAGCCCAATAAATGATACTTGGGACTTTGTACGAATAATTTCGTAGATATGCCTTGCAACTACGAAGGATTTCGTAACACCTTTGCTTTATTCTACGAAATAATTCGTAGTAACCTCACGTTTCCCCAGCATGAGCAAAGCCCCGCCCCCCAAACCTACGGACTCCGAATTGGAAATCCTACACGTGCTCTGGCAGCACGGGCCCGCCACCGTGCGGGCCATCAACGACAACCTGAGCCAGCGCCGGCAAGCGGAGGTGGGATACACCACCACGCTCAAGATTCTGCAGCTGATGCTGGACAAAGGCCTTGTGCGGCGCGACGATGCCGACCGTAGCCACGTGTACCGGGCCGCCGTGCGCGAGCAGGAAACCCAAGGCCTACTCCTCGACAAGTTCGTGGACGCCACCTTCGGCGGCTCGGCCCTGAAGCTGGTGATGCAGGCCCTGGGCAGCCGCCAGACCTCGGCCGACGAGCTGGCGCAAATCCGCCGCCTGCTCAACGACATCGAAATCCAAAACTCCACCTCAACTGCCGACGACGATGAGCACGCTTGATAACTTCGTTTCGCCCGCGCTGACGCGGGCCCTGGGTTGGACGTTGCTGCACTCGCTGTGGCAGGGGGCGCTGGTGGCGGCCGTATTGGCCGGGGCCTTGTTGCTGCTGCGGCGCCAGCGCGCCGAGGTGCGCTACGTGGCTTCGGCCGGGGCGCTGGGCGTGGTGGTGGCCCTGGCCGGCATCACGTTTGGGTTGTATTTTAACTCGGGAGCTAGCACAGACGCAATTCTACCCACGGGCTCCTTCAAAACCGTGAAAGCCGCCCCCGACGAGAAGCGGTTGCCGGTAGCCCTGGCATCGGCCGATGTGCATGTTGCCAAAGCAGCAACTCGTGTAGCGGTGGCCGGCGACGAGCCGCAAGCGGCAGCCCCGACCGCTACGCTAGTTTCCAGCGTAGCCTCCGAGGGGCGGCCGGCGGCTCCCGGCTGGCTCACCACGGGCCTGCGGTATTTCGACAACCACTTGCCGCTGCTGGTGCTGCTGTGGCTGCTCGGCCTGCTGGCCATGAGCCTGCGCATGCTCGGCGGCCTGCTGTATGTGCAGCGGCTGCGGCGCTACCGCGTGCGGCCCCTCAACCCCATGTGGCAGCAGCGGCTGGCGGCTTTGGCTCAACGGAGCGGCGTCCGCCGGCCCGTGGCCCTGCTGGAATCGGCCCTGGTGCAGGTGCCGGTGGTGGTGGGCCATTTGCGGCCCGTAATTTTGCTACCGTTGGGCGTGGTGGCGGGCCTTTCGCCGGCCAGCCTGGAGGCTATTTTGGCCCATGAGCTGGCCCACGTGCTACGCCGCGATTATCTCGTGAACCTGCTGCAAACGGTGGCCGAAGTGCTGTTCTTTTACCATCCGGCGGTGTGGTTTGTGGCCAACTGCGTGCGCACCGAACGCGAAAACTGCTGCGACGACACCGCCACGGCCCTATGTGGCGGCGACTCCCTGCGCCTTGCCCGCGCCCTCACGGCCCTCGCCGAGTGGAGCCAAAGCGCCGTGGTGCCCGCCACGCCGCGGCTGGCGCTGGCCGCTATCGGCAAGCGGGGGGCTTTGTTGCGCCGCGTGCGCCGCTTGGTGCAGCGCCGCCCCGCGGCTCCTACCATGGCGGAAGGCATTCTGGCCGGTGCCCTGGTGCTGGGCGGCCTGGGGCTGCTGGGCAGCAGCGTGGCCTTTGCCGGCCCCTTTGCGCAGCCGGTCTTAGCTCCTGGCAAGCTCGCGGCCTTCAACTGGCAGGGCGGCGGTCCGGCGCAGGTCCCGGCGGCCACCCGAGCCGGTGATGCCCCCAAGGCGGCCGCAGGTACGGCCACAGCCAGTGGGCGAGCAGCTACCGATGGCGCCACGACCGGCGACGAAACGCGCACCTTGACAGCAGCAACCGCTACGCCTGAGGCCGAGACCCTGGTGCCGGCGCAGGATACGCTCCTCTTGCGGGGCCGCGCCGCCCGGCGCCGGCTGGCCCGGCTGCGCGACAGCCGGCGCGTTCTCGTAGACCGCCGCAACATGGCGCCGCCCGCCTTCCCCGGCACTCCCGGCACGGTGGTTATCACCAAAGACAAAAAGGGCCGCGTAACGGACCTGGTGGTGAACGGCCAACACGTGGACACCGACAACGGAAAAGGCAAGCGCAAGATTAAAATCAAGGACAAAAAGGGCGACGACGGGCAGTATGAGGTCATTCAGGTAGACCCCAGCTATGCTCCACGGGCGGAGGCCTTTGTGTACCGGGGCGGCAGCGGTGGGGGCGTAACGACGTACATGCGCACCTTGCCGCGGGTGTATGCCATGCCCGCGCCCATGCCTGCGCCGGAAGCCCTGCCCCGGGTTTACCGCGAAATCACCCCGGGCGGGCTCAACGAGCTGCGCCGGCTTTCGCCGGCCGCGCCGGGCACGTACCGCCAATTGGCGCAGCTGGATAGAACGTACCGGCTGCAGTCGCCCGGTGCGGCCATGGCGGGCCCGGGCCCCAATGTGACCGAGACCCGCAGCGCCCTGCGCGCCGCCGAACGGGCCCTGCGCGAAGCCAGCAGCGTGAAAAACCTGTCTGCGGAACAGCGCAAGCGCATCGATGCCCGCCTAAAAGATGTGCAAAGCCAGCTCAAGCGCCTCGACAGCTCCCCGCGCTCGATGCGCTCCAACGGCGCGACGGTGGTGCCGGGCGCGGGCCGCGGCGAGGTGTTCGTGCTGAGCGATGAAGACCGGCAGGAACGCAACGCGGAACTGCGCGCCCGGCAAGACGAGGTGCGCGCCCGCCAGGAAGAAGTGCAGGCCCGCCAAGAGGAAGTGCAGGCTCGCAAAGAGGAGATTCGGGAGCGCATTCGGGAAACCCAGGACGAGCGCCGCAATGGCGCCGAAGAGGCCATAGTGAACGAGCTGCTGAAAGACGGCCTCATCAAGAACCGCTACAATTTTCAGGTTGAGTTCAAAAACAACGAGCTGCGCATCGACGACAAAGTGCAGCCCAAGCCTGTGCTGGACAAGTACCGCAAGCTGTACGAAAAAGCCAGCGGCCACAAAGTCATGGCCAACAGCTCCATTCTCATGGGCCGGAGCGGCGACGTCAACGACATGCCGCCCCCGCCGCGGCCCCCGAAGCCGCCGCGCCCGCCCCGTCCGGCCAGCGGCGCGTTGGCCCCTCCGGCCCCCCCAGCCCCTCCGGCACCCAGCATGTCGGAGGTGCCGGCTCCGCCGCCGCCACCGCGCGCGCCCAGCGTCGACACGCGCACGCTGCGCGACGAGCTCCGCAAAGACGGCCTGATAGGCCAGAATGACAAGAGCTTTCAGCTCCAGCTCAACGACTCGGGGCTGACGGTGAATGGCAAGCGCCAATCGGAAGAGCTGGCCGCCAAGTACCGCAAGCTGGTGGGCCACGAAGGCCCGGGGCAGAATTTCAACATAAACGTTTCGCTTGATTAATTAAAACCAGCTCAGGCTGCAAAAGCCGGTTCTCCTTAGCGGAGGGCCGGCTTTTTTGCGGTACGGTTCAGCTTATTATCTTCAAAAATTAGGCTCCCCAAAGCAACCGTTGGAACTTTGTGCCCATCTATTGGCCTACGCCAAGGCTATTATCGGGAGGCTACATTTTATGGTTCGTTTTTTACTGGGTTGTTGGTTCGGGATTTTTGTGAGCGTGGCCCAAGGGCAACAAGCCCCGGCCGTGCCGTCGGCGGCGGCCGATGCGGCCAAGCCCGCCCCTAAGCGCCAGCTGCAGGCCGTCCGCATCACGACGCCGCCCAGGCTCGACGGCGTGCTCGACGACGCCGTGTGGCAGTCGGCCCCCGTGGCCACACAGTTTTATGAGCTGGAGCCCAAGCCCGGCGCCCTCGAAACGCACCCGACCGAAGTGCGTGTGCTCTACGACGATGCCGCCATTTACGTGGGCACCATCATGCACGACATCTCGCAGGACTCCATCCTGCGGGAGCTCAGCGCCCGCGACAACATCGGCAATTCCGACTGGTTTGGCGTGCTCATCGATACTTATAACGACCACCTCAACGGGTACCAGTTCATTCTTACTTCGGGCGGGGTGCAAGTGGATGCGCGGTATTCACCGGCCAACGGCGAAGACGGCAACTGGAACGCCGTGTGGGACTCGCGCACCTCCCTGCAGGGCACCGACTGGGTGGCCGAAATACGCATCCCGTACTCGGCCATTCGCTTCAGCAAGGCCAAAGATCAGGTGTGGGGCATCAATTTTGCGCGGCAGCGGCGTAGCACCCGGCAGAAGTTTTTCTGGAACGAGGTGAAGCCCCAGGTGTCGGGCTTCGTGAACCAGTGGGGCGAGCTCACGGGCCTGCGCGACCTCAAGCCGCCGCTGCGCCTCTCGCTCACGCCCTACGTGTCGGCCTACGTCAACCACTACCCCTTCAACGAGCAGGGCAAGAAAAACGCCACCACCAGCTTCAACGGCGGGGCCGACATCAAGTGGGGCATCAACGAAAGCTTCACGCTCGACGCCACGCTGGTGCCCGACTTTGGGCAGGTGCAGAGCGACAACCAGGTGCTCAACCTCTCGCCCTTTGAAGTGCAATACAACGAGAACCGGGGCTTTTTCACCGAAGGCACCGAGCTGTTCAACAAAGGCGGCTTGTTCTACTCGCGGCGGGTGGGGGCCACGCCCATCGGCTTTGGGCAGGTAGAAAGCCAGCTGCACACCGGCGCGCGCCAGGCCGATGGCAGCCGGAGCAAGGGCGAGTTTGTGGTGCAAAACCCCGGCATCACGCGCCTGCTGAACGCCACCAAAGTGTCGGGCCGCACCAGCAAGGGGCTGGGCATCGGGGTGTTCAATGCCCTGAGCAACGATGTGTACGCCACCGTGCAGGACAGCACCACCGGCGCCCGGCGCGACGTGCTGACCCAGCCGTTCACCAACTACAACATCGTGGTGCTCGACCAGAGCCTGAAGAACAATTCCTACGTTTCGCTCATCAACACCAACGTGACGCGCGCCGGCCAGACCTACGACGCCAACGTGACCGGCGGCCTGTTTCGCTTCGCCAACAAGGCCAACCGCTACGCCCTGAACGGGCGAGTGGTGTACTCCCACCGCCGCGGCAAGGCCTTTCTCTCCGACCGGAACATCTCGGACCAGGATGGCTACAAGTACTACCTGAACTTCGGCAAAATCAGCGGCAACTTCACGTGGAGCGTCGACCAGGGCATCGAGTCGAGCACCTACAATCCCAACGACCTGGGCTTGCTGTTCAGCAACAACAGCATCGAGCAATCCATCAACGCCAACTATAACATCTACAAGCCTTTCTGGAAGGTAAACAACTTGCGCACCTTTGGCAGCATCAGCTACTCGCTGCTGCAAACGCCCACCCGCTACCAGAACGTGGGCCTGTACCTGGGGGGCAACACCACCTTCACTAAAAGCTTCTTGACCACCGGCATCAACCTGGATGCCCAGCCGCAAACGCGCGACTACTTCGACCCGCGTACTTATCCCCTGGGCCGGTACTACCTGAGCAAGCCGGGTAATTTTGGCCTCAACGGCTTTTTGTCGTCGGACTATCGCAAGAAATTTGCCTATGATATCAGCTACGGCGCCCGCTTGTTTGTGGTCGACGGCGACCGCACCGGCCGCAACACCGTGGCCCTGAGCCTGAGCCCCCGCTTCCGAGTGAGCAACCAGCTCAGCTTCGTGTATAGTGTAGGATACGAACTGCGCCGCAACCAGATGGGGTACGCCGGCGGCCTCGACGGCCGCCAGCCCCTGGATGTACCGCTGCAGAGAGCCTTTGGCCAAGACGTGCTCATGGGGCGCCGCAACGTGAGAACCGTGACCAACACCGGCACGGCCACCTTCACGTTTACCAACCGCATGTCGTTCAACGTGCGGGCGCGGCACTACGTGAGCAACGTGCACTACCGCGCCTTCTCGCGCCTGCACCCCGACGGCCTGGAAACCCCAGTGGACTACCAGCGCAACCGCGACAACACCTTCAACGCCTTCAACATCGACGCGGTGTACTCCTGGTGGTTTGCGCCCGGCTCGCAGGTGAGCGTGGTGTGGAAAAACGCCAGCGCCGCTTTCCTGGAAGCCAACGAGGCCACGGCCTTGTACTTCGATAACCTGAGCAATACCCTCAACACGCCGCACAACAACAACGTGTCGGTGAAGGTGCTGTACTACCTCGACTACCTGGCCCTGCGGCCCCGGCGCAGCTAGCCCAGTTGGGCCGGTGGGCCTTGGCGCGAAGGAACGGCAAAGCCCTTCGCCCCGGCGCCCACCGGCCCGGTTGCTTACTTCACCGCCAGTTGCTGGTCGGCCAGCTTCACGGCCTCGTAGAGGTTCACGATGCCGCCGGTTTTCGACAGCGACGCGAAATCCACCAGCTTCTTGGTGCCTGGTTTGTTCACCTTTGTGTGGTAGGGCACCGCCGATTGCAGGATAATCTGCTTGAGCTGCTGCGGCGTGAGCTGCGGGTAGAGCGACTTGAGCACCGCCGCCACGCCCGCCACCACCGGGGCCGCCATGCTCGTGCCGCTGAACGTGGAGTAGGTATTGCCCGGCGTAGAGGAATAAATGTCGACCCCGGGCGCAAACACGTCCACCGTTTGCTTGCCGTAGTTGGAAAACTCGGCGGCCAGCGCCGGCGTGTTGAGCCGGCTGCTGGCGCCCACCGAAATCTGGTTCGGGATGTCCTGTCCGCTGAGGTAGCGCGCCGAGGGGAAGTTCCGCCCCGTGTCGGTATCGCGGCTGCTGTTGCCAGCGGCGTGCACCAGCAGCACGCCTTTCTGGTCGGCGTACTGCATGGCCGCGTCCACGGCTGCCTTGTCGGGCGAGAAGTCCTTGCCAAAGCTCATGCTGATGATTTGGGCGCCGTTGTCCACGGCGTAGCGAATGGCGTTGGCCACGTCCTTGTCGCGCTCGTCGCCGCTAGGAGTCGAACGCACGCTCATGATGCGCACCGCTTCGGCCACGCCGTCGGCGCCGAGCTGGTTGCCGCGCACCCCGGCAATGATGCCCGCGCAGTGCGTGCCGTGCGTGGCATCCGGCCCCTGCGAATCCGGATTGCCGTAGCCGGTTTCGCTTAGGTTGGCCACATCGTCGCCCACCAGGGGGCGCGGGTTGTACTCCGCATTGAGGCTTTTCTCTACCCGGTCGCGCGAGTGGGTCACGGCCTCGTTCAGGCTCTTGAGTGCCTCGTCGGTGCTGCCGTAGCCATTGCGCCGCAGAAACGCCAGCAGCGAACCCGCACTCGGCACATCGGGCCGGGACTGCGCCGCCTGCCGCAGCAGGGCCGTATCGAGCACGGCCGCGTTCAGCGCCTGCTTCATGCGCCCAAACGAAGCCGTGTTGCTGGCAAAAGCTTCCGTTAGCTTCGTCAGCTGCTCTTTTTCATGAGCCAGGTCCTTCTGGTAAGCAGCCTTGGCCAACTCGTACACATCAAACAGCGCCTGGTCGGCGGGCGCCAGCGCCTTGCGCTTCTTGCCCTCAAACTGCGCCCGGTACTGGGCATAAATCCGGGTTTGCTCCAGGGTCTCCACCGCGATGTTCTGCCCGTCTTTGCCGCCCAGGAAGTTCCAGCCGCGCACGTCGTCCACGTACCCGTTCTTGTCCTCGTCCACGCCGTTGCCGGGTACTTCGGTGGGCTTGCGCCACAGAATGGGCTTCAGGTCCTGGTGAGTGGAGTCGATGCCCGAGTCCAGGACCGCCACCAGCACCGGCGTGCGCTTGCGGCCGGCGAGCAGCTCCCGGTACGCCCGGTCGGCGCTGATGCCGGGTACCCCATCGGCCTTTAAGTCCAGGTGCTGCCAGCGCCGCACCGCGTCGGTTTGGGCCCGGGCTGTAAAGGAAGCAAAAGTGAGCAGGCCAAGCAGGGCCAAGCGGGAGTAGCGCGGCGAAGTAGAAAGGAACATTCAGAAAAATTAAAATATTTCGAAATATGCCGATAAAGGTAGCCCCGGCGGGTAAAGTCTCCACCCCGACGGCGTCACAGCCGGCCACGAAACCGCCGGCGCTGCCGAAGCTCCGGAATCAGGGCGGCCTCTAGATAGTAATTATATTGGGAAGCTGGCATCATTCCATGTTTTACTGTAGTTCTCTCGCGGGGCATGTTCGCAACCGGACACTTGCCCGTTATCGAACGGATTTTTCAGAATGGGACAAGCTATTTATGGCTGTAATGTTAAGATTAATAGACTGTTATAAAATTGGCACGCGGTTGGAATTTACCCTAATGCCCTTGGGCGGCAGATGCTCAAAACCGGACATGAGCATTTGTCTTGCGCCGGCCTCGCCAGGGGAAGTACAGTCAGTCATTCAGCTCAACTCATCCATCACCCACCTTTTTTTCTGCAAATCATGAAAACCTCGTTCAACACTCCCGCTGCTCAGTTCTTCGCCCCCGCAACGGCTACCTCTCGTTCATTCGCCCTGGCTAAGGGCATTCGCCCGGCGCTGCTGGGCCTGCTGGCCCTGGCTGGCACTGGCATGGCTAGCCCCGCACTGGCCCAGGGCAGCCAGCCGGTAACCGTGACCCAGCCCGATGGCGAGAGCCTGCGGGTGCGCATCTACAACTCGACCAAAAAGCCGGCCGTGTTGGGGGTGGTGCAACTCGAAAACAGTCGCTGGATACTGCGCGAAACCCACAAGGAGCCCGCTTACGGCACGCTTCTGAAGTTCAACAACCTGCCCAGCGGGAAGTATGCCGTGCTGCTGCGCGTGGACCGCGACCGCTACCGCTACAACGTGCAGGTAGACACCAAAGCGCCGGGCGCCACCACCATTGCCGTGCGCGAATCGACCTCGCACCGCGTAGAGAACGGGCTGGCTACGGCGTCTTTGTAACGCTCCCGGCTAGCCCCAGCAGTTCCGTGGCCGCTGCGAACGGTGTCAACCGTCCGGCGGCCACGGCTTGTTTTATGGCCGGCAGGCGGGCGCGCACGGCGCCATCGGCATAAAACCGCATTTCCAGCTCCTGCACAATGCTTTGGTGCAGCCATTGGAGCTGCTGCTGCTGCCGCCGCTGCTGGAAGTACCCGCTTAGCCGGGTGGCGGCTGCGTAGTGCTCGATGGCTTCCCACACCTCGGCCAGCCCAGTGCCACTCACGGCCGAGGTGAGCAGCACCGGCTGGGGCTGGCCCGAGGGCGCAGGCGGAAACAGGTGTAACGCGTTCTGGTAGTCGACGCGGGCGCGGCGGGCGGCTTGCTCGTTGCCGTGGTCGGCCTTGGTGATGCACACGGCGTCGGCCATTTCCATGATGCCGCGCTTGAGGCCCTGAAGCTCGTCGCCGGCGCCGGCCAGCAGCAGCAGCAGAAAGAAATCGACCATGCCGTGCACAGTGGTTTCGGACTGGCCCACGCCTACGGTTTCCACAAAAATGACGTCGTGCCCCGCCGCTTCGCAGAGCAGCAGCGCCTCGCGGGTGGCGCGGGCCACGCCGCCCAGGCTGCCGCTGGCAGGGGAGGGGCGAATGAACGCCGCCGGGTGCGCCGCCAGCCACGGCATGCGGGTTTTATCGCCCAGAATGCTGCCGCCGCCGCGCTGGCTGCTGGGGTCTACGGCCAGCACCGCCAGCTTTTTGCCCAATGTCTCGACCAAATACCGGCCCAACGCCTCAATAAAGGTGCTTTTGCCTACACCCGGCACCCCCGTGATGCCCACCCGCAGGCTGCGCCCGGAGTGGGGCAGCACGGCTTGCAGCACGTCCTGGGTCAGAGCCTGGTCGGTGGGCAAGGTGCTCTCGGCCAGCGTGATGGCGCGGCCCAGCACCGTGCGGTTGCCGGCCAGGATGCCCTCGGCGTACTCGGTGGCGGAAAGGCGTTTTGGGGGCAAAATATTGAGGTGGGGCGTTAGCTTGCGGCCGGATAAACGCTTGCCGTCTTAAAAAGGCGTTTATCCGGCCGCAAGCTAAACCCGACACTCCTTTTCTGTATGCGCCTTTCCTTACGTTTCCTGCCGCTGGCTGCCTTGCTGGCCCTGCCCGCGGCCGTGCAGGCCCAAAATGAGCTCAGCAATTTCACGGCCACCGGCCGCGGGGGCGTCATCAACACCTTTGCGCAGGACTACCAGGCCATCGGCATCAACCCCGCCAACCTGGGCCGCAACAGCGAATCGACGGTGGCCTTCACCATCGGGGAAGTAGGGGCGGGGCTGGCGTCCCGCTCGCTCAGCAAAACGCTGTTCAAGCACATTCTCTTCGACAGCAACCAGGCCATCGGCCCCGCCGAACGGGCCGAGCTCGTGAAGGGCTTTGAGGGTGCCAACGCCCTTAATTTTAACGTCGACGCTACCACGCTAGGCTTCGCCATCAGCCTGCCCAACGGCTTGGGTGGCCTGGCCGTCAGCAACCGCCAGCGGGTGAGCTCCCACCTGGCCCTCAACCACAATGCCGCCGACGTCATCATCAACGGCAAGGACGCGGCCAGCGTGCAGCCGTACTACCCCACCACCCCAACGGGCACCCCCACGCTGCCGCCCCCGCCGCTGTCGACCTTTCTGGACGGCACGGCCATTCAGCTGGCCTGGACCAGCGAATACAACATTTCCTACGGCATGCTGGTGCTCGACCAGCCCGGCCTGAAGCTGTCGGCCGGGGCGGGCTACCGTTACATCCAGGGCATTGGCATTGCCGATATTCAGGTGGAGGGCGGCAACTTATCGGCCTACTCAGCGCTGTCGCCCATTTTCAACGTCGACTACGGCACCCTGGCCAGCAGCCCCCAGTTCAACGCCGAAACCGGCTCGGGGCTGCACCCCGTGGGCCACGGCCACGGCTACGACCTGGGCCTGGCCGCCGAAGTAGGCAAAATCATCCGCCTGGGCGCCTCGGTTACCGACCTGGGCACGATGACCTGGACCGGCAACGTGGTCACGGCCACCGACCAGAAGTTGCAGCGCCCCACCTCCACCAGCCTGCAGACCTACGACGTGCTGTCCGAAATTGTCAACCAGTTCGATACCAATCAAAGCAACTTCTTCACTTACCAGGCCGAACAAAAGCGCACCGCCTCGCTACCCGCCAAGGTGCGCCTGGGCGCCGGCATCCGCATCAGCAGCTTGTTCGAAGCGGGTGTGGATTTCACTGCGCCGCTGAAAAAGGTGGCCGGCAACCTCACCTCGCCCTTCCTGGGCCTGGGCCTCGACTACAAGCCCACCCACTGGCTGCGCCTGAGCAGCGGCGTGAGCGGCGGCGCGGGCTACGGTACCAGCCTGCCGTTGGGCCTCACCCTGGTAACGCCTTCGTGGGAAGCCGGCATCAGCTCGCGCGACGTGCTGGGCTACACCAACGAAAAGTCGCCTTACTACTCCGTGGCGCTGGGTTTCCTGCGGTTTAAGATTGGGAATAAGGAGTAAGAAGGCGGCAATAGAACAGAAAAGGCCCTTGCTTAGTAAGCAGGGGCCTTTTCTGTTGTTACTCACTGCCTAATTACGGCACCACTACAAAGCCGGGCAGCCCAAGCTTGCTGCGGCGGCCGCCCAGTTTCACGCCCTCGTCCACGTATTGGCAGTCCTTGCCCAGGGCGTTGGGCTGCTGAATAACGCCGAGGTTGGGGTTGTCTTCGCGGGCCACGTAGATGCGGCCGTCGGGGCCGCGCTGCAGGGCGCCGATTTTACGGTTGGCCGACTTGCCGACCAGGGTTTTGGCTTTGGTCTTGAGGTCGAACTGCCAGATTTCGGTTTGGCCGCCGCCCACGCCGTTGCAGGTGCCGTAGAGCTTGGTGCCATCGGGCGAAAACTCCACGCCGTAGGCCTCGGCAAAGGGGCCGAAGCTGGTGGGGTTACTCACCTTGCCGGTGCTGCGGTCAAAGTCGTAGACCTCAAATTTGTTGGTTTCGCGCCACAGGGCGGCGGCCAGGTGCCGGCCATCGGGCGAGAACTTGAGGGCGCCGATGGCGTTGCGGCCGGGGCCGGCGTTCATGCTGCCCACGTTGCTCATAATGGGCTTGGCAGCCACGCCATCGGCCGTGACGAGGTACGACACGAAGGCGTTGGAGTTCCAGCGGTGGGCCACTACCCAGGTGTCGCGGCCGTTGGCGTGGCGCACGGCGGCCAGCTTTTCGGCCACGGGCTGAATGAGGAGCAGGTTCAGGCGCGGCAGGTCGCCGTAGCCGTTGTCGCGAGTCATGTCCACGATGGAATACCGCAGGCCGTTGGGCGTGCCCTGCGGCGCCACCGTGAAAATGTAGAACACGTTGCCCGAGCCCGGGTCCGGCACGATGAGGGCCGATTGGGTGCTGCTGCCGCTACCCATCAGCTTGTGGCCGTTGGGCATGGGCTGGTGCTTGCGGTTCCACACGGTTTCGCCGTTGGTGTAGAACAGCAGCTCGCCGCGGGCGCTGGTGGCCACGGCGCAGCCTTCGTAGGTGCTCATCTTGCCATCGCCGAGGGGCTTGGGCGTGCCATCGGCGAAGGTGAGGCCGGCCTGCTGGCCGAAGTACCAGATATCGGTGGGCCGCTGGGCGCGGGCCGCCACCGAAACCAGCAACGGCAAGAAGACGAGAAAAAGACGTTTCATAAAGTGAAGAATCGGGTTGTGGTGGAGCTAAACGAAAAAATCGTGCCGACTGGTGTATGCCTTAAAAGTGGTAGCTCAACTGCCTACTGCCGGCGCCATTCCGGCCGGGCCAGCAGTAAGACCACCACCCCCAGCAGCGCCAGCGGCATCAGAAAATACACCACGTGCAGCCCCACGGGTTACCCAGCGCCAGGGCCAATCCGTTGAGCGGCAGCAGCAGCGGGAGCAGCAGTATCAACAACAGCCACTGCCACCGCTTCGGGAGCCGGAGCCCAAACGCCAGCAGCGGCAACAGCAGCACCGCATCGTAGTACAAATGGTAGGTGGTCAGGAGCGTAAGGGTGCTCAGTACCAGAAAAACGTGCCAGTCGGCCAGCGGCCGGCCCTGCTGCCGGAGCCACACCAGCCGCAGCCCCGTCGCTACCCACAGCGCCCCGTGGAGCAAGGGGTGCCAGGCGCTGCTGCCCGGCCGCAGCCACTCCAGCACGTTGCCCAGCTCCAGGCGCAAGGTCATGCCCTGGGTGAGGGGATAGTCCGGGTCGGAGGGGTCGAAAGATTGGGCCCGCACCTGGGCCAGCAGGTGCTCGTAGGCGAGCAATAAGTCGGCCGGAAAGGCCGTCCAATGCCAGGCCACGGCGCTAAGCAGCGCCACTACGGCTGCCGCCACGGCCAAGGGCAGCCATTGCTTCTTCCATAAAAACCAGGCGGCAAAAGGCAGGAGCAGCGTCACCTTAAAAGCGGCCAGGCCCAGCAGCACGCCCGCCACCGCAGGGGCCCAGACAGGGGCGACAGAAGATTCGATTCCAGTTGTGCTTGAACTAGCTGAATGCGAAAGTTGAGCTGAAAAGCCTGGGCTCGACAAGCGCCCCACAGCCAAGGCACCCACGCCCAGTGCCAGCGCTACAAAAGTGGGCTGGCCTGTGAGCAGGGCGGGTATGGTGCCCTTCAGAGCCAGCGCCGCTAGTAGAAACTGCCACCACGGCACCGTTAGCCCAATTTCGGCTTGCAGCAGGGCCGGCCACAGGCGCGACACCAGCACTAGGCTCAGGAGCGCCAAGGCACCCCACAGCGGCCACGCCAGCGCATACGGCAGCCGGCCCACCGTGAGGCCAAAGAGCGCGGCAGCCCACGGCGGATACAGAAAAGGCAGGTTGGGCAGGCCGGGCTGGGTGCGGCTCTGCAGGTTTTCTTCCCTGATGATGCGCTGCCAACCCTGCTTGAGGGTGGCATCGTGGTAGGGATTGGCGCCGGCGCGCAGCACAGCCTGGCCCACGTAGCAGGTGCGAAAATCCATGGGCCGGTCGGCGTCGGGGCGGGGCTCGCGGAGCACGCGGCTGAGGTTGAACAAGGCCACCAGAGCCAGAAAAAGCAGGAGAGGGCGCGGCACCGCGGCAAGTTAGCGCTTAGCTCAACTTGGGCGGGGCTGGTACCGGGCATCGGTTCGGGCTGGGTTAGTGCCCAGCTGCGGCGAGTTGGGCTGGAGGGGCCGGCTCGTGGTGCTTTTCAAAATAGGCGTAGCCCGGCATCAGCCCCCGCCAAAATGCCTGGTGTGGGCTGGCTGGGTGCTTGGCTAATTCACTTTCGGTAATGGCAAACGGAAAAATGTGCACCGGAATAACCGCCTGGCCGGCCGCCCGCGCCGTGATGGCCAGTAGGTACACTTCCTCAATGCCGGCGTCGGTGATGGGCAGGCAGCCCACCGTGACTTCGCCGCCGTGGATGAAAATATCGCCGCCGGGCTCGGGCTCGCCCAGGGCGCGGTCGGCGGCGTTGGGATAGTTCAGGCCAAGCGAGAGGTGGTAGTTGCTCTTGGGGTTGAAGCGGTCGATTTCGTAGAAGCCCTCGGGCACCTGGTAGTCGCCGGCCCGGCGCTTGGGGCCAAGGCTGCCCGAGGTGGCCGCCAGCGGGTAGCAGTGCAGCAACTCAAACGGGCCGGCGCCCTGGTTGCGGGCCCATACCTCCAGTTCGCGGCGCGTTTTGATGAGACGGAAGAAGATTTCCAGCCGCCGGGCGTCGAGGGAGTGGGCGCGCAGGCGATTAGCAACTGTGGGCCCGGCCGTGGCCTGCGCCGCCCGCACCCGCGGAAACTGCAGTTGCTGCTGCCAGAAGGCGAGTGAATGAGCGCGGGTCAAGCTGTCGGTGGACGTGGTGCAGGATTGAGCGGACAGCTTGTATATGGGCAACGCCACGAACACGCAGCACGACAAACGACGCAACATAAAACCAGCCGGAATGAAGGGAGTTGCGCCTACAACGACATTCACTTGTTTCTATTTCGTTATTCTCATAAATGGTTGGAGCTGCCGGATAAGCTCCTCAATTGAGCTACTGCCCGGCTTGCTGGCTACCTTCGTGCTGTGCAGCGGGGCTTGTGTTCCCGCCGGCGCCTGCCTATGATTTCCTGCTTCCGATTCCGGCTATTTATCCCGCTCCTGCCGCTGCTGGCGTTATGGAGTTGCACGGGGAGTCCCAGCACCAAGCCCGCGCCCGAGGCGCCCGGCGTGCTGCCCGGTCCCATTGCCGGCACCAGCCAAACCCAACTGCCCAACGGCTGGAAACTGAGCCCCGTGGGCACGGCCACGGCCCTCGGCGACTTGCCCCTGAACGTGCAGCTCAGCCCCGACGGCCGCCTGGCCGCCGTAGTGAACGCCGGCTGGGGCCAGAACTCGGTGCAATTGCTCGACGCGGCCACCGGCCAGCTGCTGGATACCCAAGTAGTGCCCGCCGCCTGGGCCGGCCTGGCCTTCGCCCCCGATGGCCGCACGGTGTATGCCTCCGGTGGGCAGCACAACCGCGTGCACTGCTTCCGGGTAGAGGGCCAGAAGCTGCGCCCCGACAGCGCCCTGGTGCTGGGTACCAAGTGGCCCAAGCAGAAAATCGGCGTGGCCGGGCTGGCCGTGGACGGCCCCCGTAACGTACTCTACGCCGTGACGCGCGAAGACAACTCGCTCTACACCTTCGACCTGAAAACGCGCCGGATTCTGCGCACCATCAAGCTGCCCGCCGAAGCCTACGGCGCCCTGCTCAGCCCCGATGGCGCGCGGCTCTACATCAGCCTGTGGGGCGGCCACGCGGTGGCGGTGTACGACATTGCCCGGCAGCAATTGCTGCCCACCATTCCGGTCGAAAGCCACCCCAACGACATGGCCCTGACTCGCGACGGCCGCCGCCTGTTTGTGGCCAATGCCAACAGCAACTCGGTGTCCGTCATCGACACCCGCCTGGGTCGCGTGACCGAAACCCTGAACACGGCCCTGTTTCCGGCCTCGCCCGCCGGCAGCACGCCCGATGGCGTGGCCCTGAACGGCGACGACACCCAGCTCTACATCGCCAACGCCGACAACAACTGCCTGGCGGTGTTCGACGTGCGCGACCCAGCCGCCAGCCGGCCCCTGGGCTTTGTGCCCACCGGCTGGTACCCCACGACGGTGCGCGTAGCTGGGGCGCAGCTGCTGGTTGTCAACGGCAAAGGCAGCATATCGAAGGCCAACCCCAACGGGCCCAACCCCGTGCACGACGACGGCGAGAAGGGCGCGGGCTACATCGGGGGGCTCCTGGGTAGCTCGCTGCTGCGCCTGCCGCTGCCCGATGCCGCGGCGCTGGCCACGTTTTCGGCCCAGGTATACGCCAATACGCCCTTTACCAAAGCGCGCGAAGCCTCACCCGAAGTGCCCGCCGGCAGCCCCGTGCCCCAGCGCGTGGGCGAGGCCTCGCCCATGAAGCACGTCTTCTACATCATCAAGGAAAACCGTACCTACGACCAGGTGCTGGGCGATTTGCCGGCCGGCAACGGCGATGCGAGCCTGTGTTTGTTCCCGGAAAAAGTGACGCCCAACCACCATGCCCTCACGCGGGACTTTGTGCTGCTGGATAATTTCTACGTCGATGCCGAAGTGAGTGCCGATGGCCACAACTGGAGCACCGCCGCCTACGCCACCGACTTTGTGGAGAAAACCTGGCCGGGCAACTACAGCGGCCGCGGCGGCAACTACGACTTCGAGGGCAACCGCGGCGAAGTAGCCGAGCCCAAAGACGGCTTCCTGTGGGACTACTGCAAGCGCGCCGGCCGCAGCTACCGCTCCTACGGCGAGTTTGTGTACAAGGGCAAAGCCAGTGTACCGTCGTTAGTGGGCCACTTTTGCGAAGGCTATGCCGGCTTCGACCTGGACGTGAAAGACGTAGACCGCGAGAAGGTATGGGAGCAGGACTTCGACCGGCTGGTGGCCGCCAATGCCCTGCCCGACCTGAGCATCATCCGCCTGCCCAACGACCACACCTACGGCGCCCGCAAGGGCCAGCTCAGCCCCTTGTCCTACGCCGCCGATAACGACCTGGCGCTGGGCCGGCTCATCGAGCATCTCTCCAAGAGCCCGGTCTGGAAAGAATCGGTGGTGATGATAGTGGAGGACGATGCCCAAAACGGTCCCGACCACATCGACGCCCACCGCTCGACGGCTTACCTGGTGGGCCCCTACGTGCGCCGCCACGCCGTGGTGCACACCGCCTACACCACATCTGGCATGCTCCGCACCCTGGAGTTGATTTTGGGGCTGCCGCCGATGAGCCAGTACGATGCCGCGGCCCTGCCGCTCTGGGCCTGCTTCACGAATAAGCCCAACTTTTCCCCCTACAACCTGCGCCCCGCCACCACTCCACAGGACGTGCGCAACACCGCCTTCAACGCCCCCGCCCGCCGCTCCCTCAAGTTCGACCTCAGCCGCGAAGACGCCGCTCCCGACCTGGCTTTCAATGAAAATATCTGGCAGGCTGTGCGGGGCGAGCACAGCCGCATGCCCGCGCCCCGGCGCAGCGCCGCCGTGCGTGAAGCCAAGCAGAATGAGGCGGAGGAGGAAGACGAGGACTAAACAAAAACTCCCCTCCTTAGATAAGGAGGGGACGCTGGCGCGCAGCGCCGGCTGGGGTGGTTGGATTCGTTGAACGATGAGCGAACGATTCTAGCCCAACAGGTTAGCTCAACGCCACAACCACCCCCGTTTCAGCTAGCGCTGAAACATCCCCTCCTTGGTAAGGAGGGGAGTCTTTTCGTTCTGCATTCCCTTTTCTATGCAACTCAAACCCCTCTTTACCTTTCTCAGCGGCTTGGCCAAGCACAACGACCGGGCCTGGTTTCAGGAGCGCAAAGCCACGTACGACCAGCTACGCGAGCAGTTTGTAGAAGACGCCGAATTCTGGGTTCGAGAGTTAGCTCAACTCGACCCGGCGCTGGCGGGGCCCGAAGGCCGCAAAAGTGTCTTTCGCATCTACCGCGACGTGCGCTTCAGCAAAAACAAGGACCCCTACAAAACGCATTTCTCGGTGTATTTCACCGCCAGCGCGGGCAAGGAAGTGGAGGCGCCCGGCTACTACCTCCAACTCGGCCCCAACGGTAGCACCCTCCTCGGCGGCGGCCTCTACCAGCCCGATAAAACCCAGCTGGCCGCTATCCGCCAGGAGATAGACTACAACGCCGATACGCTGAAAGCCCTGCTCGCCGCGCCCAATTTCCAGCGCTATTTCGGCGGCATGAGCGGCGACAAGCTCAAGAAAGCCCCCGCCGCCTATTCAGTCGACCACCCCGAAATTGAGCTACTTAAGCACAAGAGCTTCACTGCTACTCACCTGATGCCGGATAGCGACGTGCTCAACCACGATGATTTTCGCGCGCACGTGCTGGAGGTGTTTCGGGCCATGGTGCCGTTCTGCCAGTTTTTGCGGGAGGCAATAGCTCAATAAGTCGGCGGCTAACTACAGCACCCAGCTCCAGCGGAGCGGCACGCCGGTAGTAAAGGCAAAATGCAAATAACAAAGCCCCCGCGGGGCCACACTCGCCAGACGAGTGTCGCCCCGCGGGGGCTTTTAAAATTATGGTTTAGGTAGATGCTACCGATATGCCGCTCCGCTGGAGCTTTACCAGGTTAGTAATTCCTGCTCGTGGCCGGCGCGGAAGAGGGCGCTTTGCTTTTTGTCGCCGGCTTCGATGTTCACGATGTTCATTTGGTCGCCAAAAACGTCGAGCAGCATGGCCTGGCGCAGCTGCACGCTGGGCACGGGCCCCGGCAGCGGCACTTTGCAATACAGCCAATACCCATCTTTTTCGGCCTGCATGCCCAGTACTTGCAGCGGGAGCGGGGCCCCAGCCGCGGTGCTGAATTTCAGGGTGCGCTGCACGTAGGCCGAGGCCAGCGCAAGGGGGCGCGGGCCCGGGTCGCTCAGGTTCACGTGGACGGGCTGTCCTTCGGAAAGGGCCTTTTCAAAGTCGTCGGTAAACACCTTTACCGACAGCTCCAGCTGCTTTTTAGCGGCGTTGTACCGCAGCTCGGTGAGGGTGGTGTGGTAGGCGTGCAAGGCCCAGCCGGCTCCCATGAGGGGGAGCAGCACGAGCAGCAGTGCAAAAGGGGAAAGCAGGCGCATAGCAGATGGTTGTAGTCGTAAGCAGGTGGTCAGGTTGAGCTAAAGCTGGCCTTTGCCAAGCCACCCGCTGCCGCTGCTGACCACCCGTAAACTACGAAATGGCCTTCAGCAGGGGCTTGAGGATGATGACGTAAGCCATCAGCATCAGAATAAGAACCGTGCCGACCCGCTGGGCGCCCTCCAAAAACTTATCGGACGGCTTGCGGCGCAGAATCATTTCGTAGAGCAGGAACACCACGTGGCCCCCGTCCAGTGCCGGAATGGGCAGCAGGTTCATAAAGGCCAGCACCATGCTCAGGCCCGCGGCCAGGCCCCAGAAGTGCTGCCACTCCCAAATGCCGCCAAACTGCTGGGCAATTTCCACCGGGCCGCCCAGGCTCTCCGATGCGGAGGCTTCGCGGCGCAGGATTTTGCCGAATGCCCGGGCCTGCAAGCCAATCACGCCAAACGCCTTATTCACGCCCTGCGGAATGGATTCGGCCAGCGTGTAGTGGCGGGTGCCCAGGTGCAGCGTCGATTTGCGCTCGAACCCGATGCGGCCCGACTCGCTCACGTCTATGGCCAGGGGGATGGTTTGGCCGTTGCGCTGCACAATTACCTCGGTTTTCTTGCCTTTGTTGGCCAGCAGCGCCGCCTGCAGCTCGTCGAAGAACTGCACAGGGCGGCCGCCCACGGTGGTAATCTGGTCGCCGGCCTTCAGGCCCGCTTTGGCAGCGGCCCCGCCGGGTACCACGCGCTCCACGGCGAAGGTTTCGCGGGGGCGCACCAGCAGGCTATCGGCGCTTTGCTTGGCGAACTTGTCGAGGAAGTTGTTGGGGATATTGATGTCCACCAGCTGCCCGCCCCGGTCCACGGTGTAAAAGGAGTTGTTGCCCAAGATGACGTCGGGCTTGTACACGTCGTCGAACTCGGTGAACGGGCGGCCGTTGATTTTGACGATTTTATCGCCGGTACGGAAGCCGATTTCGCGGCCCAGGCCGTTGGGCAGCACGCCGAAGCGGGCCTCCGAGGCGGGCAGAAACACGTCGCCGTAGTGGAAGGTCATGGCCGCGAAAATCACGATGCCGGTGATGACGTTCATGATGATGCCGCCGAGCATCACCAGCAGGCGCTGCCAGGCCGGCTTGCCACGGAACTCATCGGGCTGCGGGGGGCCGGCCAGGGCCGAGGCGTCCTGCGTTTCGTCTATCATGCCGTGAATCTGCACGTAGCCGCCCAGCGGAAACCAGCCAATGCCGTACTCTGTCTCGCCCACTTTCTTTTTCAGCAGGGCGAAATTCATCACCCCGGGCATGGGAAACAGGAAGTCGAAGAAGATGTAGAACTTATCAACCCGAATTTTAAAGAGCTTGGCGAAGGCGAAATGGCCGAATTCGTGCAAGCCAACAAGCAGCGACAGGGCCAGCAGCAGCTGGCCAATCATGGTGAGAATTTCCAAGGGAATGGTTATGTCATTCTGAGCGCAGCGAAGAATCTTATCACGTCTGCGCCGGGGGGTTACTAACTCTGATGCAGGCAGCCGTGATAAGATGCTTCCTGCGTCAGCATGACAATAGTTTTTTACAGTAGTGCTTCCGCTACCCGGCGCGTTTCCGCGTCGGTGGCCACCAGGTCGGCCAGTAGCGGCTCTGCAAGGTACGAAACCCGCGCCAGGCACCCCGCTACCAGGTCCGACATCTGCCGGAAGCCCACCTGCTCGCGCAAAAAAGCCGCCACGGCCACTTCATTGGCCGCGTTGAGCACGCACGGCGCGTTGCCGCCCCGGCGCATGGCCCCAAAAGCCAGTTCTAGGTTGGGGAAGGCCGCGCGGTCGGGCGCCTCAAAGGTGAGGGTGGGATAGTCGAGAAAGGAAAAGCGCGGGAAGGTATTGGCCAGCCGCTGCGGGTAGCCCAACGCGTACTGAATGGGCAGTTTCATGTCGGGCAGGCCCAGCTGGGCCTTCAGCGAGCCGTCCTGGAATTGCACCAGCGAGTGCACGATGCTTTGGGGGTGCACCACCACGTCAATCTGTTCGTTGGTGAGGCCAAACAGCCACTTGGCCTCAATTACCTCGAGGCCCTTGTTCATGAGCGAGGCCGAGTCGATGGTGATTTTGGCACCCATGTCCCAGTTAGGGTGCTTCAGGGCCTGGGCCTTTGTCACGGCCTCCATCTGCTGGGCCGAACGGCCGCGGAATGGGCCGCCCGAGGCCGTAAGGATGATTTTCTCAATGGGATTCTGCTCCTCGCCCACTAGGCACTGGAAGATGGCCGAATGCTCGGAATCGACGGGCAGCAGGCGCACGTTGTGCTGCTTCACGAGGCCAGTAATCAGCTCACCGGCAACTACCAGGGTTTCCTTGTTGGCCAGCGCAATGTCTTTGCCGGCCCGGATGGCCGCCACCGTGGGCAGCAGCCCGGCGTAGCCCACCAGGGCCGTGAGCACGATGTCGATTTCTGACCGGGTTACTACTTCGGCCAGGGCGGCTGCGCCGGCCAGCACCTGGGTTTCGGGCTGCTGGGCCAGGGCGGCTTTGAGCGGCTGATAGAAGCTGTCGTCGCCAATCACGACCACGGCGGGCCGAAACTCCCGGGCCTGCTGCGCCAGCAGCTCCCACTGCCGCTGGGCGCTGAGCACCGCCACGCGGAACCGGCCCGGCTGCTGCCGTACCACCTCCAGCGCCTGCGTCCCAATCGAGCCCGTAGCGCCGAGCAGGGCCAGCGTTTTCACCTTGTTTTCTTCAACCATAATGCTACAAACACAGAAACCCTGCAAAAGTACAGCGCCTCCGCGCACGGCCTGGCTTAAGTACGCCGCAAGGTAGCGGCCACAAACTGGTCGATGATGCCCACAATGTCGCCGGCTTCCTTGGCCACGGCGGGGGTGAGGTTGGCTGGGCTGCCCGCTGGTGCCACCCGTTCGACCAAAGCCGTGAGTCGGGCCAGCTGCTGGCCCAGGGCCCGGTACACTGCTTCCCAGAGCATGGCCGTGGAGTCGGCGTGGGCGCCCAACTCACGGCGAAGCTCGAGCAGGCGCATTACTAGGCCAGCCAGGCTGCCGAGTAAGGTCCGTTCGACGAGGGTGAATTCCCGAGGCGGGCCGTCGTAAAGGCACAGCGAGCCAATATTGTAGCCGTCCGGGGTGCGCAGGTTGTGGCCGGCGTAGAAATGCAAGCCCAGCTGCTGAACCAGCGAAATGTCGATGCCGGGCGCACTGGCCTGGTCCAGGTCCTCAAATACGGCTGTGTCCTCCTGCAGGATGGTGGCCGAGCACAGGCTTTGCTCCCGGGGAATACGCTCCAGGGGAACGGGTAAATTGTAGGGAGCTTTTATCAGCACCTTATCTTCTTCCACGATGGAAAGCATGGCGTTGGATACCCGAAACAACTTCGCGGCGGCTGCCACCAGTTCATCGAGTACTTTTTCGCTGCGGGCGTCCAGCAGTTGGTAGCGTTCGAGGGCTGCCAAGCGGGATACGTCGTTGGCCGGAATAAGGGAAGTAGGAGTTGTGCTCAATGCGAAGAGAAAAACAGCAGGTCAACAAAAATGCACTACCCCGGCCAGCAGCCTGCGCGGCATACTGCCCAGGATTTGTGTACCCTGATTAGTGCGCAAGGGTTTCGCAATGCCGGGGTTTAATATTAAGCAGGTTTTGAAAGACCGGGCGGGCGGGTGTTTAGTGGGTTGTTGGCAGTTGAGCTGTGCAGGAGTTTGCCAATCGGCTGTCATGCTGAGTAACGTCTGTCATGCAGAGCGCAGCGAAACATCTTATCAGGTCAGAACCAATCGTTCAACTATGAGAAGATGCTTCGCTGCGCTCTGGCATGACAAGAGGCGTGGACAAGGTGCTGCGAGCCAATTACAGTGGAAATCTCATCATCGGCAACAGTTCTTTCAGAAGGTAGCCCGTACTCCCCGCTACCTTTGAAGCCGTGCCCACCCCACCCACTTTCGACTACGACGTTGCCATCATCGGCGCGGGCCCGGCTGGCGCGGCTTGTGCCCTGGGTTTGCGCCACAGCGGCCTGCGCGTGGCCTTGCTCGACAAATCCCAGTTTCCCCGCGACAAGGTGTGCGGCGATGCAATCCCTGGCCACGCCCTCAAAGCCCTGCGGCAGCTCGACCCCACCTTTGCCGACAGCCTGTGGCAACTCCAGCCGCTGGATGCCGTGCGCCAGTCCAAGCTCGTGGCCCCCAACGGCGACAGCCTAGTCTTGCAATGGAAGCTGCCGAGCTTCAACTGCCCCCGCGAAACCTTCGATGATGCCCTGCTGGCTCTGGTGCGCACGCATGCTCCGGCCACCACTATTCTCGAAAACACCAGCCTGAAGGGCCTACAAATTGAGCTGGACCACGTGCGCCTGCAGCCCACGCAAGGTCCCGAAATCACGTGCCAGCTGGTGATAGGCTGCGATGGCGCCAACTCCGTGGTGAGCCGCAAGCTGCTGCCGGAGCCGCGCTTGGCCCGGGCCCACCACTGCGTGGGCGTGCGCGCCTACTTCGAAAACATTGCCGGCGCCGAGAGCGGCACGACCGAGTTTTTTCTCACCCGTGATTACCTGGCGGGCTACTGCTGGCTGTTTCCAGTGGGCCAGGGCCGCTACAACGTGGGCCTGGGCATGCTGGCCGAAGTAGTGGCCGAGCACAAAGTAGACCTGAAAGAAACCCTGCAGCGCCTGCTCACCACGCACCCTGCCCTGGCTGGCCGCTTCGCCGAAGCCCGGCAGCTGGGGCCCACAGTGGGCTTCGGGCTGCCGCTGGGTGGCGGGCGGGTGCGGCCCATCAGCGGCGAGCGGTTTATGCTGTGCGGCGACGCCGCTTCGCTGATTGACCCGCTGCAGGGCCACGGCATCGACACGGCCATTCAGAGTGGCATGCTGGCCGCCGTGCAGGCCACGGCGTGCTTCACCAAGCAGGATTTCAACGCCGGGCACATGGCCAGTTACGATGCCCAGGTAGCCGAAAAAATCGGGAAGAAGCTGGCCAAAAGCTACCGCCTCATGCGCTTCCTAAGCACCAAGCCGTGGCTGGTGAATGCCGCCGTGCGCCTGGCCCGTGTGCCTGGGCTGAAGCCCTGGGTGCAGAAGGCAATAGGGTAGGACTCTTTCCTAAAACTGGCCCTGATGCATCACAAGATGCTAATTCGGCTTCTGCTCCAAGAATTGCTTTCAGCGTAAGAACTCTATCTTTATCGATACGGGCAAATAACAATAGGCACAAAAGCTAGGCGGCTTTTGAATCAATAGAAATTTATTGTGTATTATATGAAATATTTAATATTATGTTTGTTCAATTAGTCCTAGTTGTTTCGACATCAGAGAAATAATGAACTTGTACAAACTGCTATTTTACTTCGGGGTTTTTCTCATTGCTCCCATAAGTTGTAACGATGGTAGCCGAGAGAAGGAAGCTAGCTCGGTCCTCAGTGAGTCACAATCAAAGAATAAAGATTCTATCAGAAAACTACCTGTCAAGCCAAAAAAAAAATGAGCCAAAACCTAGCGCTGAAGAGGTGTTACAATACCAAAGGGGGTATAGCCTATGGTATAATGGTGATAGTCAAGCAGCTATAGCTAGTTTCCGAAAATTTATTTCGAAATATCCTAAAAGTTCCTTAGCGGATGATGCTCAAAGAATGATAGGCACTTCGTATGGAAACTTGAAGGCTTACACCAATGCGATTGAAGAATATAAAAGGGTTAAAGCAAACTATCCTGATGCGAATAGTACGCCATTAGCATTATATGATTTAGCCCACCTGTATTTTTTTAGTCTCAATGATTTTGGTCAAGCGAGATATTTTTATGAGGAATTCATTAATTCCGCAACGGAAGACGATATAAAAATTAGAAATATTGCATTGGAACAAATTGAAAATTGGGATGAACAGACTAAGTATTTCAAAGGGTCCGCAAAGCGCTGGAAAGAGTATGAAAAAACTGCTCAAGCATATAATCCCACAGATTATCTAAAAGTAAAAAGTCAATCTTGGGAAAAAGGTGGATTTGGTGCGGTAGGAATACATAATTTGACAATTGAAAATAAATCCAATATTTCATTCAAGGATGTAATAATTCGAGTTGATTATTACTCCGAGACAGATGCGTTATTGGCAAGGAATTTACGGACAATTTATAGGTTCTTTCCTGCTAAGCAAACAGTTAAAGTGGATGAGCTAAATACAGGTTTCATCCCTGCGGACGCAAAAAAATCTGTTGTAGAAATTGTAACGGCCTTAGCAGGAAAATAGAACGTTTAAGTAAATCCCTCACGCAAACATCCCCACTGCATTTTTGCTCGGCAGCGACGTTTTGCCAGTTAGGAACATGTCTACCTGGCGGGCGGCTTCGCGGCCTTCGGAAATGGCCCAAACCACTAAGGATTGGCCGCGGCGCATGTCGCCGGCTGCGAATACGTTGGGCAGGTTGGTTTGGTAGGTTTTTTCGGTGGCGCGCACGTTGCCGCGCTCGTCCAGCTCAACGCCCAGCTCGGCCAGCAGGCCGGCGGTGCGTGGGCCCGTGAAGCCCATGGCCAGTAGCACGCGCTGGCAGGGAATTTCGCGTTCGGAGTTGGGCACTTCCTCGAAGCGCATGGGCCGGCCCATTACGTCGGTTTCCCAGGTTACTTCGTTCACAAGCAGAGCCTGGAGCTTCCCATCGTCGTTGCCGAGAAACGCCTTGGTGTTGACGCCCCAGTAGCGCTGGCAGCCTTCTTCGTGCGAGGAAGTGACTTTGAGCACCATCGGGTAGTTGGGCCAGGGCATGTGCTCGGTGCGCTCCTTGGGCGGCTGGGCCAGCAGCTCAAACTGCGTCACCGAGGCGGCGCCCTGGCGGTTGGCCGTGCCCACGCAGTCGGAGCCGGTGTCGCCCCCGCCGATGACCACCACGTGCTCGCCGTGGGCTATAATGGGCTCGTCGGCCAGCTCAAGCTCGCTCACCCGGCGGTTGTGCTGGGTGAGGTAGTCCATGGCGAAGTGAATGCCGGGCAGGTCGCGGCCCGGCACCTTGAGGTCACGCGGAATGCTGGCCCCACCGGCCAATACCACGGCGTCGAAGGTGCTGGTCAGCTCCTGGCCCGACAGGTCGCGGCCGATTTCGGTATTGCAGCGAAACACAATACCGTCTTCTTCCAGCAGCTTGATGCGCCGGTCGATGACGCCTTTGTCGAGCTTGAAATCGGGGATGCCGTAGCGCAGCAGGCCGCCGGGGCGGTCGTGGCGCTCGAAAACCGTGACGGTGTGCCCGGCCTTGGCCAGCTGTGCCGCGGCGGCCAGTCCTGAGGGGCCGGAACCCACCACGGCCACCGTTTTGCCCGACTTCAGCAGGGGCGCGCTGGGGCGCACGTAGCCCTTGGCAAAGGCGGTTTCGATGATGTGCTTCTCGATTTCCTCAATGGCCACGGGCGAGCTGTTGATGCCCAGCACGCAGGCCGACTCGCACGGCGCCGGGCAAATGCGGCCCGTAAACTCCGGGAAATTGTTGGTAGAAGCCAGAATGCGGTAGGCTTCCTCCCAATCCTGCTCATACACCGCGTCGTTAAACTCGGGGATGATGTTGCCCAGCGGGCAGCCTGAGTGGCAGAACGGAATGCCGCAGTTCATGCACCGCGCCGCCTGCTGGTTGAGCTGCGGTTCCGAGTAGGCGCCCACAAATTCGCGGCTGTGCCCAATCCGCTCCTGCGGGGCAGTTTTGGTGGGCAGCTCGCGCTTAAATTCCTTAAATCCGGTGATGTGGCCCATTGTATTAAGTCTGATTTTCTAGCCGGTCATGCTGATGGTGAAACGCGCATTATGAGCTGGTTAAGACGGTCATGCTGAGCTTGTCGAAGCATCTCTCCCGCTTAGTTGAGCCGATTGAGATTACTTCTAAGGTAGAGATGCTTCGACAAGCTCAGCATGACGTCTTATTTTTAACCAGCTGTCTCCCTTATAATTAGCCAGCGGTGGCGTACTGCGCTTTTTGCAGCACCTTTTTGTATTCACTGGGAAATACCTTCACAAAGCGCCCGGCCTCCTCAGCCCAATTGGCTAGCAGGAACGTGGCGACCTGGCTGCCGGTGAGCTGCATGTGCTTGCGCAATAGCGCCTGAATCTGGGCTTCGTCGTCGGGGCCGAGTGGGTCGAGCTCCACCATTTCGGGGTTGCAGTTTTGGGGCAGGGCGCCGTCGGGGTCGTACACCCAGGCGATGCCGCCGCTCATGCCCGCGGCGAAGTTGCGGCCCGTGCGGCCCAGGATGAGGGCGCGGCCGGCCGTCATGTATTCGCAGCCGTGGTCGCCCACGCCTTCCACCACGGCGGTGGCGCCGGAGTTGCGCACTGCAAACCGCTCGCCGGCCTGCCCGCGCACAAACAGCTCGCCGGAAGTGGCCCCGTACAGCGCCACGTTGCCGATGATGATGTTTTGCTCGGGCACAAACCGCGCTTCGGCCGAGGGGAAAATGGCCAGCTGCGCGCCGCTCAGGCCTTTGCCCACATAGTCGTTGGCTTCGCCTTCCAAGGAAAACGATAGGCCTTTCACGCTGAACGCGCCAAAGCTCTGGCCGGCCGAGCCTTTGAAGCTGAAGTTGATGGTGTTCTCGGGCAGGCCGGCGGCGTGGTAGCGTTTGGCTATCTCATTGGAAAGCAGCGTGCCAATGGTCCGGTCGGTGTTGTGCACGTCGAAGGAGGCGAAGACCGGAATCCGCTCGTTCAGGGCCGGTTGGGCGTGCTCGAGCAGCTGCCAGTCCAGGATATTGGCGAGGCCGTGGTCCTGGTCTTCGCTGTGGTAGAGGGTGCCGCCGGAGATGTTGGCGGCCGGGTGCAGAATGCCCGAAAGGTCGAGGTGGCGGGCTTTCCAGTGTGTGAGGTTCTCGCGCACCTTCAGAAATTCGGGGCGTCCCACCATCTCGTTGATGGTGCGGAAGCCCAGCTCGGCCATGATTTCGCGCAGCTCCTCGGCCAGGAAGCGGAACAGGTTGACGATGTGCTCGGGCTGGCCCGTGAAGAGCTTGCGCAGCTCCGGGTCTTGCGTGGCCACGCCCACGGGGCAGGTGTTGAGGTGGCACTTGCGCATCATGATGCAGCCGCCGGCCACCAGCGCGGCCGTGGCCACGCCCCATTCTTCGGCGCCCAGCAGGGCGGCCACGGCCAGGTCGCGGCCGGTTTTGAGCTGGCCATCGGCTTGCAGCACCACGCGGCTGCGCAGTTGGTTGCGCACTAGGGTTTGGTGGGCTTCGGCCAGCCCAAGCTCCCAGGGCAGGCCCGCGTGCTTGATGGAGCTGATGGGCGAGGCGCCGGTGCCGCCGTCGTAGCCGGCAATGAGAATGACGTCGGCGTGGGCCTTGGCTACGCCGGCCGCAATGGTGCCTACGCCCGCCTTGCTCACCAGCTTCACGTTGATGCGGGCGGCGCGGTTGGCATTTTTCAGGTCGAAAATCAGCTGTGCGAGGTCTTCGATGGAGTAAATGTCGTGGTGGGGCGGGGGCGAAATCAGCCCCACGCCGGGCGTGGCGTGGCGCACTTTCGCAATCCACTCGTCTACCTTATGGCCGGGGAGCTGGCCGCCTTCGCCCGGCTTGGCGCCCTGGGCCATCTTGATTTGCAGCTCGTCGGCATTGGTGAGGTAGTGGGCCGTGACGCCGAAGCGCGCCGACGCCACCTGCTTAATGGCCGAGCGCATGGAGTCGCCGTTGGCCATGCGCTCGAAGCGCAGCGGGTCTTCGCCGCCCTCGCCGGTGTTGCTCTTGCCGCCGATGCGGTTCATGGCGATGGCCAGGGTGCTGTGTGCCTCGTGCGAAATTGAGCCAAACGACATGGCGCCGGTGGCAAAGCGCTTCATGATGCCTTCGGCCGGCTCCACTTCTTCGAGGGCAATGGCCTCGCGGTGGTGGGCAAAATCGAGCAGGCCGCGCAGGGTAAACATGCGCTCGGGCTGCTCGTTTATCAGGCGGGCGTAGCGCTGGTAGGTGGCGTAGTTGTTGGTGCGCGTGGCCAGCTGGAGCAGGTGCACCGTTTCGGGGTTGAAAGTGTGCGCTTCGCCCCGGCGGCGCCACTCGTACACGCCGCCTTCGGGCAGCAGGCTTTGCTCTTCGGGCGTGGTGCTTTTGAAGCCCTGGAAGTGCTTGTAGAGCGTTTCGCGGGCTATTTCATCCAGCCCAAGCCCGCCGATGCGGGTTACGGCGCCGCAGAAATACGCGTCCACCACGTCCTGGTTCAGCCCAAGAATCTCGAACACCTGCGCGCCGTGGTACGACTGCAGCGTGGAGATGCCCATTTTGGAGAAAATCTTAAGTAGCCCGTCGCACACCGCCTTGATGTAGTTGTAGGCCAGCTTGGGGTAGTCGTGGGTGGTGGCAAACTTGCCGGCCTCCCGCATGGTGCGCAGCGTAGACAGCGCCAGGTACGGGTTGATAGCCGTGGCCCCGAACGCCAGTAGGCAGGCAAAATGATGCACTTCCCACACATCGCCGGCCTCCACCACCAGGCCCACCGAGCCGCGGTAGCCCAACTTGATGAGGTGGTGGTGCACGGCCGACACGGCCAGCAGCGACGGAATGGGCGCGTGCTCCGAATCCACGGCGCGGTCCGTCAGTATCAGCACTTCAAAGCCGTCGTTCACGGCGTCTTCGGCATAGCGGCAGAGGCGGGCCAGGCCGTTTTGCAACGACCCGGGCTTGCCATCGGCCTTAAAGTAGGCCTGCAAGGTCTTGGCATTGAACATGCCTGTGTCGATGCTGCGCAGCTTTTCCAGCTCGTGGTTGCTCAGGATGGGCTGGCGCAGCGCCACGCAGTGGCAATGGTGCTTGTCTTCGTCGAGAATGTTGCCGTTGTTGCCCAGAAACGTGGCCAGGCTCATCACCAGCCGCTCGCGGATGGGGTCGATGGGCGGGTTGGTCACCTGCGCAAAAAACTGCTTGAAGTAGCTGCTCAGGTGCTGCGGCTGGTCCGAGAGCACGGCCAGCGGCACGTCGACGCCCATGGAGCCGATGGGCTCCTTGCCATCGAGCGCCATGGGCGAAATGATGGTGTCGATGTCTTCGCGGGTGTAGCCGAATACCTGGTGGTACTTGAACACCGAGTCGGCGGCCAGGTCGGTGAACACCTGGCGCGGCTCGGGCAGCTCTTCCAGCCGAATCTGGTACTCGTTGAGCCAGGCGCCGTAGGGCTGCTGGCCGGCGGCCTGGGCCTTCAGCTCGTCGTCGGCAATGATGCGGCCGGCCACGGTATCCACCAGCAGCATTTTGCCGGGCTGCAGGCGGCCTTTCTGCACCACGGTGCTTTGGGCTATGGGCAGCACGCCCGCCTCGGAGGCCACCAGCACGCGGCCGTCGCTGGTTTCCACGTAGCGCAGGGGGCGCAGGCCGTTGCGGTCCAGCATGGCGCCTATCATCTTGCCATCGGTGAAGAGCAGGGCGGCCGGGCCGTCCCAGGGCTCCATAAACGTGGCGTGGAACTCGTAGAAGGCCTTCTTGAGCGGGTCCATCTGGGTGTTGCCGTCCCAGGCTTCGGGCACCAGCATCATCATCACGTGCGGCAGCGAGCGGCCCGAGTGCAGCAGGATTTCCACGATGTTGTCGAGGCAGGCCGAGTCCGACTGGTTGGCCTCAATCACGGGCAGCAGCATGTCCATTTCCTCCGCGGAGAAATACGGCGACACGTAGTTGCGCAAGCCGGCGTAAAACCAGTTCAGGTTGCCGCGCAGCGTGTTGATTTCGCCGTTGTGCGCCAGCAGCCGGAAGGGTTGAGCCAGCTTCCAGCTCGGGAAGGTGTTGGTGGAAAACCGCGAGTGCACCATGCCAAAGGCCGAAGTCACCCGCTCGTCGCTGAGGTCGGGGAAGTAGCCGCGCACCTGGTAGGTGGTCAGCTGGCCCTTGTACACCACCACCTTGTAGGAGAAGGAGGTGAAGTAAAAATCGTCGGCCGCGGCGCCCACCGTTTCGCCCACCGTTTTTTCAATGAACCGGCGCAGCACGTACAGCTTGCGCTCAAAGTCGTCGGGCTGCGCGATGCCCGCGGGCCGGCCCACGAATACCTGTTCCATTACGGGCTCGGCCGCCAGGGCCGTGTGGCCAATGCCGGCCGGGTTCACGGGCACGGGCCGGAAGCCCAGCAGGGGCATGCCCAGCCGCGCCGCACCGGCCTCAATGACGGCCCGGCAGGCGGCGCGGGCGGTGGCGTCTTTGGGCAAAAACACCATGCCCACGCCGTAACAGCCCGGTTCGGGCAGGCGAATATTTAGGGCCGTGCACTCTTCCAGAAAGAACCAGTGAGGCACTTGCAGCAGCAGCCCGGCGCCGTCGCCGGAGTCGGCGTCGCAGCCGCAGGCGCCGCGGTGCTCCATGTTTTCGAGCATGGTGAGCGCATCGGTGATGATGCCGTGCGTTTTGCGGCCGTTGAGGTAGGTGATAAATCCAGTACCACAGGCATCATGCTCAAATTCGGGGCGGTACAGGCCGTCGGCATTGTCAGTGGATTGCATCGCGAACAATAAAATCGAGGAGAATACATCAGCCTGCGAGCATGGTCCATTAGGCAATGCCTGCCGGTTTTGGCTCAAAGCCACAGTTGATGACGTTCAGCAATATCTGCCACCCGTTTACCGGCCAGAATTTTATTTTCCGAATGAATACTATTTCCAGTTCTTAATTGAACTGATTAACTATCTGTTAATTAATGATATGGTGGCTATTGGGCTACAATCCCAAATAGGGAACGGCCCACGCCGTTATGTTCCGGTGTGGTCCGGCTTACTTTCCTATTTCAACAGCTCGAATTTGCGCTGCATGATTTCCTGCACGGGCCGGTTTTCAATCTTGCTTTCCAGCCAGGAAATGATATCGAGGTACATGAAGGGGCGCCGCTCAAACGGGTTGGCGGCAATGGCGGTGAGCTGGTCTTTCAGCTGCGTGAAGGCGCCTTTCAGCTCCCGCGGGTTGGTGTCGCCGAGCGAGCGCAAAAACCGGAAAATGGCCACCTGCATCTGCTGCTGGTCGTTCATCTTGCCCAGGTAGCGGTACACCGACTTGATTTGGTAGTCCAGGCTTTCGTCGCGCCCGGCCTCGTAGTGCGCTATCAGGTTCAGGATGCGGGCAAAGCACTGGATGTCTTCGCGCAGGGCGCTGTCCTTGAACTGGATAATCTTGGTGAGGTACTCGATGGCCTTGTTGTACTCGCCGCTGCCGAAGTACAGGCTGGCAATTTTGTAGTAGAACACCATGAGGCGGTGCGGGTCGAGCTGCTGCTGAAACTCACCGAGCTTGGCCAGCAGGGGCGGCACGATGGCGAGGCCTTCGCGGAAGCGCCCTTCCATAAAAGACAGGTTGATGCGGTTGGTGTAGATGTACAAAAACAGCAGCATCTCGATGTTGGGGTTGGAGCGCCGGTCGGGGTTATCGGCAAAGGCCTCGAGCCGGGCCAGTACCTGCTTGAACTTGCTGTAGTGCAGTAGGTTGTAGGTGGTGATGAGCAGATTGTGCAGGCCCTTGAGGTAGAGCGTGGTTTGCTGCTCCCGGATGGTGGGGTTGTCCTCAAACAAGTCGACCCATTTCTGGGCGTAGCGGTAGCAGGCCACGAAGTTTTGCGTGATGGTGTAGTACCACACGTGGGCCTGGTAGTAGTAGAGCCGCTCAAAAAAATCGGTGTTGCGCATGTCCACGTGGGCCAGCGCGTTTTGGAAAAAGGCTGTCAGCCGCTCAAAATCGGCCTTGTTGCGGGCGTGCCCAATCTGGAGGTAAAAGCCGTACATACGCAGGGCCAGGTTGGAAAGCACGTGCTGCTGGCTCACGTGCCCCACCAGCGTAAGGGCCTCGTGGGAGAGCTCCTCGGCCCGGCCCTGAAGGCTGCGCGTGATGTACTGGGCTTCGATGAGCTTCTCAAAATCGAGGGCCTGCAGGGCAATGTGGCTCATGCCCACTTGCTGAGCGGCCACTTTCACGCGCTCGAGCATGCGCAGGCTCTGCTGGTAGAGGCCGCGGTTGTAGAGCACGCGAGCGTAGTCGAGCTGCTCGCGCAGCTGGATGTCGAGGTTTTGGCCGGCGTGGTACATGCGCAGGCTGGCCAGCAGCTGCCGGTAGAGGTTGGCCTTGAGGTTGGCCAACTGCACCTTCTTGATGGCCGGCACCTGGGTCAGCACCCGTTCGTCGTCGTACTGCGCAGCGGCATCCAGGGCGTCGAAGAGCTGCAGAAACTTCAAGCCTTCGGTGGAGCCCTGCCGGTTGGCAAACAGCCGGAAGTGCCGCTTTTCCGAGCGGGTCAGCGACTTCACTAATTGAAAAACCGGGTCCTGGCTTTCGTTTGGCATTGTAGTAGGCAATTATGCGACGCGCTATTTATCAAGTGGTTGCGCGCGTAAAAATCCGCTTTAGAAATAGTAGGCCGTCTTAAAATAAATTTTCCGCCCCTGGCCGGCCTCGCTAAAATTGTGCTCAGTACCAAGATACTAAGCATTGTCGCAGGGCCTGTTTGGCTCGCTGCCCAGCGCCCGGATTGGCAGCCAGCGCGGCGCAAGCTAAGCAAGAACGCCCCCGCTGGTATTGCCCAGCCCAACTACCTGAAGCACCATGAGCCGCTCTTTTTCAACCGTCATTCTAGTCATTATTCGCCAGCCGCAGGGCTGAAAGTGCCTTCTTGCCTGCCCGCAATTAGCCTTTCTCAGCCCCGTGCTTGGAAGGGCTTTTTTCTGCTTTTTCCTCGGTCATCCATCCCTCAGTACTCCCTACATGTATTTCGACAGCAGCACCCTCGTCTTTCTCGACGGGGACTTTATGCCCGCCGAGCAAGCCACCTGCGGGGCTTACGCGCAATCGTTGCACTACGGCTACGCCGTATTCGAAGGCATCCGGGCCTACGCCACGCCCGGCGGCACGCGCATTTTCAAGGCCCGCGAGCACTACGAGCGGCTGCACTATTCCTGCCAGGCTATTGGCCTGCCGCTGAATTACTCGGTGGAGGAGCTCACCGAAATCAGCTACGAGCTACTGGCCAAGAACAACCTTTCGGACGCCTACATCCGGCCGCTGGCTTTCGCCGCCACCCCACACATGACCCTCACCACGCCCGGCAGCGGCAACCTGCTGATGGCCGTGTGGCACTGGGGCAAATACCTGGGCAACCAAAGCCTGCGCCTAACCATTTCGCCCTACGAGCGGCCCAACCCTAAGGCCGTGCCCATCGAGGCCAAGGTATCGGGCCACTACGCCAATTCCATCATTGCCAGCTCCGAAGCCAAGGGCCGCGGTTTCGACGAAGCCCTGCTGCTAGATATGAACGGCTACGTGGCCGAAGGGCCTGGCGCCAACTTCTTCGTGGAGAAAGACGGCGAGCTGTTCACCGCGCCCGGCGGCAGCATTCTGCGCGGCATCACCCGCAACACCATTATCGACCTGGCCCGGGAAGCAGGCATTACGGTTACTGAGCGATTCTTCCGGCCCGACGAGCTGCGCGGCGCCACCGGCGCTTTCATGACGGGCACCGCCGCCGAAGTCATCGGCGTGGCCTCCGTTGATGACGTGCTGTTTGAAACGCCCTTTGAGCAAACGCTGGGTGCCCAACTGGCCGCGAGCTACAGCGCGCTGGTCACGGGACAGCGGGAGCCCGTGGCAGTAGCGGTTTAAAAACGGCACTTGGAAAAGGCGAAAAATTCTAACTCATGGTCCTCAACAAATACAGCCGCATCTACACCCAGGACGACAGCCTGCCTGCCTCGCAAGCCATGCTCATCGGAGCGGGCTTGTCCGAGGACGACTTGCGCAAGCCGTTTGTGGGCGTGTGCTCCACGGGCTTTGAGGGCAACACCTGCAACATGCACCTCGACGGCCTGGCCAACGAGGTGAAGCGTGGCCTGGCGGCTGAGGGCTTGGTGGGGCTGCGCTTCAACACCATCGGTGTGAGCGACGGCATCACGAACGGCACGCCGGGCATGCGCTACTCCCTGGTGTCGCGCGAAATCATCGCCGATTCCATCGAGGCCATGGCCGGGGCCCACAACTACGACGCCCTGGCCTGCGTGGTGGGCTGCGACAAGAACATGCCCGGCGCGCTCATCGCCATGGCCCGGCTCAACCGCCCGGCCCTGATGGTGTACGGCGGCACCATCAAGGGCGGCACCTTCAAGGGCCAGCAGCTCAACATCGTATCGTGCTTCGAGGCCTACGGGCAGAAGCTGCGCGGCCATCTTTCCCAAGAGGACTACCGCGGCATCATCAACAACGCCTGCCCGGGGCCCGGTGCCTGCGGCGGTATGTACACCGCCAATACCATGGCCGCCGCCATCGAGACGCTGGGCATGTCGGTGCCGTTTTCGGCTTCATCCACAGCGGTTAGCGCTTCCAAAATGCAGGAGTGCCTCGACACCGGCCATTACCTGCGCCTGTTGCTGGAACGCGACATCAAGCCCCGTGACATCCTGGTGCGGGAGGCCTTCGAAAATGCCATGGTGGTAACCACCGTGCTCGGTGGCTCAACGAATGCCGTGATTCATCTCATGGCCATTGCCGATGCCGCCGGGGTGAAGCTCACGCTAGCCGACTTCCAGGCCATCAGCAACCGGGTGCCGGTGCTGGCCGATTTGAAGCCCAGCGGCAAGTATCTGATGGAAGACCTCTCAGCCCTGGGCGGCGTGCCGGCCGTGCTGAAAACCCTGCTCAACGAAGGCCTGATTACCGGCGACACCCTCACCGTAACCGGACAGACCCTGGCCGAAAACGTCGCCGATATCCGGTCCCTGGGCGCCGAGCAGGACCTGTTGCGTCCCAGCTCAAGTCCGCTCAAGGCCGACGGCCACATTCAGATTCTCTACGGCAACCTGGCTCCGGATGGCGCAGTGGCCAAGATTTCGGGCAAAGAAGGCGAGCAGTTTGCCGGCCCGGCCATCGTGTTCGACTCCGAGGAAGCGATAAACGAAGGCCTAGCCCAGGGTCTGGTAAAGGCCGGCCACGTGGTGGTAATCCGCTACGTGGGGCCGAAGGGCGGCCCGGGCATGCCCGAAATGCTCAAGCCCACTTCGGCCATCATGGGCGCTGGCCTGGGCGACAAAGTGGCCCTGCTCACCGATGGCCGCTTTTCGGGCGGCACGCACGGCTTCGTCATCGGCCACGTCTGCCCAGAAGCCTACGACGGCGGCCCCATTGCCCTGGTCGAAAACGGCGACTGGATAGTGCTCGATGCGAGCAAAAACACGATAGACGTGCACGTGGATGCGGCCGTGCTGCAGGCCCGCCGCGAACAGTGGCGCCCACCCGCGCCCAATGCTACCCGCGGCGTGCTGCGCAAGTACATCCGCACCGTGGGCAGCGCCAGCACCGGCTGCATTACAGACCAGTAGGGTGCGGGGCTTGCCCCCGCCCGTTATCCGGGCTGTATTAACGATTCCGTCCAACGACGGGCGGGGACAAGCCCTGCCGGGTACGACCCCGCACCCTACTGAATTAACCTCAACTTTTTCAACGCCATGAGCACGCAAGCACAACCCGTTCTGGAGGCCACCACGGCCGAAACCCGCGAAATTTCCGGGGCCGAAGTGCTGCTGCGCGGGCTGCTGGCCGAAGGCGTCGATACCATTTTTGGGTATCCGGGCGGGGCCATTCTGCCCATTTACGATGCCCTCTACGACTTCAAGGAGGAGCTGAACCACGTGCTGGTACGCCACGAGCAGGGCGGCATTCACGCCGGGCAGGGCTACGCCCGCGCCTCGGGCAAAGTGGGGGTGGTGTTTGCCACCAGCGGCCCGGGTGCTACCAACCTGATTACGGGCCTGGCCGATGCCCAGATTGACAGCACGCCGCTGGTGTGCATCACGGGGCAGGTTTTTGCGCACTTGTTGGGCTCCGATGCTTTCCAGGAAACCGACGTCATCAACATCACGGCCCCGGTCACGAAGTGGAACTACCAGATTACCGAGGCCAGCGAAATCCCCGGCATCCTGGCCAAGGCCTTCTACATTGCCCGCAGCGGCCGGCCCGGCCCGGTGCTGATTGACATCACCAAAAACGCGCAGCTCGACAAAATTCCTTTTGCCGGCTATGAGCCCTGCACGCACATCCGGAGCTACCGGCCCGCGCCGGTGGTGCGGCCCCAGGCCGTGACCCAGGCGGCCGACCTCATCAACCAGGCGCAGCGGCCGCTGGTGCTCTGGGGGCAGGGCGTGGTGCTGGGCGCGGCCGAGCGGGAGTTCCGGGCCTTCATCGAAAAGAGCGGCATTCCCGCGGCCTGGACCATCCTCGGGGCCGGCGTGCTGCCCGCCGACCACCCCCTGAACGTGGGCATGCTGGGCATGCACGGCAACTACGGCCCCAACGTGCTCACCAACGAGTGCGACGTGCTGATTGCCATCGGCATGCGCTTCGACGACCGGGTAACCGGCCGCCTCGACAAGTACGCCCGCCAAGCCCAGGTGATTCACCTCGACATCGACCCCAGCGAAATCGACAAGAACGTGGCCACCACCGTGGCCGTGTGGGGCGACTGCAAGCAGACCCTGCCCATGCTCACGCGGCAAGTAGCCGAGCGCACCCACACGGCCTGGCGGCAGCGGTTTGCCGAGTTCCAGGCCGAGGAAGTAGACGTGGTAATCCGCGAAGCGCTGTTCCCGACTTCGGCCGAGCTGACTATGGGCGAGGTCGTTCAGCAGCTTAACGAGCTAACCCAGGGCGAGGCCATTTTGGTAACCGACGTGGGCCAGCACCAGATGGTGACCTGCCGCTACGCCCGGCTCAACGAGTCGCGCCGGCACATTACCAGTGGGGGGCTGGGCACTATGGGCTTCGCGCTGCCGGCGGCCATCGGGGCCAAGTTTGGGCAGCCGGAGCGCACCGTGGTGGCCATCATCGGCGACGGCGGCGTGCAGATGACCATCCAGGAGCTGGGGACGCTAATGCAGACCGGCATTGCCGTCAAAATCATCGTGCTCAACAATCAGTTTCTGGGCATGGTGCGCCAGTGGCAGGAGCTGTTCAGTGAGCGGCGCTATTCTTTCGTCGATATCCAGAGCCCCGATTATGTGACCGTGGCCCGAGGCTACCGCATCGAAGGCCAAAGCGTATCGGACCGCGCCGCGCTCGGGCCCGCACTACAGGCCATGCTGGCGCACCCCGGCTCCTACATGCTGGAGGTAATGGTGGCCCAGGAGCAAAACATCTTTCCCATGGTACCGCAAGGCTGCAGCGTGAGTGAAATCCGGCTCAAGTAGTTGGGCCGCATAACCTTAAAAATGTGTCATGCTGAGCGCAGTCGAAGCATCTCTACCGCTTTGTTGAGCTGATTGGATTAGTACTGAGGTAGAGATGCTTCGACTGCGCTCAGCATGACCGCCATTATCAAAACTCGCCATGGAACGCCAGGAGTTCAATATCACGGCTTACACCGAAAACCACATTGGCCTGCTCAACCGCATTGCCATCATCTTTTCGCGCCGCAAAATCAACATCGAAAGCCTGAATACCTCGCCGTCGGAGATTGAGGGCATTCACCGCTTCAACATCGTCATTAACGAAACGGAGGAAGTAGTGCGCAAAATCTGCCGTCAGATTGAGAAGCAGGTGGAAGTGCTCAAGGTGTATTACAACACCAACGACGAGGTGATTTGGCAGGAAATGGCGCTCTACAAAGTGCCTACCGACATCATTGCCGAACGGGCTTTGGTAGAGCGCCTGCTGCGCGAAAACGGCGCCCGCGCCGTGGTTATCCGCAAGGATTACACGGTGTTTGAAACCACCGGCCACCGCCAGGAAACCGACAACCTGATTCGGGTGCTGGAGCCGTTTGGCCTCATCGAGTTCGTGCGCAGCGCCCGCATCGCCATCATCAAGGCCAGCGACGGCTTCCACCTCAAGCTGAACGAGTTTGAAGAAACTCAGCCCAGCGACGAAGTCATCGAAAACGAATACCTCAACGACCGCGACGGCGTGTTCGCGATGTGATAGTGCGACTAAAAAAGAACGTCATGCTGAGCGCAGCCGAAGTATCTCGCGTGGGGTATTAACTCAATCGTGCAACGATGCGGGCGAGATGCTTCGGCTGCGCTCAGCATGACCGCCTTTTAACCCAACTAATTCAAACCTCAACAATCAACACTCAAAACTTCAACCTCCATGGCACAAATCAATTTTGGCGGCATCGATGAAAACGTAGTCACCCGCGACGAATTCCCCTTGGCAAAAGCGCTGGAAGTGCTACAGGACGACACCATTGCCGTCATCGGCTACGGCGTGCAAGGCCCCGGCCAAGCGCTGAACATGCGCGACAACGGCTTCAACGTCATCGTGGGCCAGCGGCAGGGCACTGCCTCATGGACCCGGGCCATCAAAGACGGTTGGGTGGAGGGCGAAACGTTGTTTTCGCTGGAGGAAGCGGCCGAGCGCGGCACCATCGTGTGCAACCTGCTCTCCGATGCCGGCCAGATTGCACTGTGGCCCATGCTGAAAGAGCGCCTGACGCCGGGCAAAACACTGTACTTCTCGCACGGCTTCGGCATCACGTTCAACGACCAGACGGGCATCATTCCACCCGCCGACGTGGACGTGATTCTGGTGGCACCCAAGGGCAGCGGCACCAGCCTGCGGCGCCTGTTCCAGGCCGGCGGCGGGCTCAATTCCTCCTTTGCAGTGTTCCAGGATGCCAGCGGCCATGCCTATGAAAAGGCCGTGGCCATGGGCATCGGCGTGGGCTCGGGCTACCTGTTCGAAACCGACTTTAAGAAGGAGGTGTACTCCGACCTCACCGGCGAGCGCGGCGTGCTGATGGGCGCCCTGGCCGGCATCATCGAGGCCCAGTACCAAGTGCTGCGCCAGCGCGGCCACTCGCCCTCCGAGGCCTTCAACGAAACCGTGGAAGAACTCACCCAGAGCCTGGTGCCATTGGTGGGCGAAAACGGCATGGACTGGATGTTTGCCAACTGCTCCGTAACTGCCCAACGCGGCGCCTTGGACTGGAAAGGCCGCTTCCGCGAAGCCACCCTGCCGGTGCTCAACGAGCTCTACGACAGCGTGGCCAGCGGCGAGGAAGCCCGCCGCACCATCGAGCGGGGCAGCACGCCCAACTACCGCTCGGAGCTGGAAGCGGAGCTGAAAGAAGTGGGCGACTCCGAGCTGTGGCAGACCGGCGCCACCGTGCGCCAGCTGCGCTCCAAAGCCGCCGAAAAGGTGGAGGAATTGGGCTAGAGGTGATTGTTTTCTCAACTCAATAGAACGTCATGCTGAGCGAAGCCGAAGCATCTCGCGTGGGGTAGTAACTCAATCGGCTGTCATGCTGAGCAGAGCGAAGCATCTTCTCACGGCTGAACGAATCGTGTAGTCGTGAGAAGATGCTTCGTGCCTCAGCATGACAGCCGATTGAGTTACTACCCCACGCGAGATGCTTCGGCTTCGCTCAGCATGACGTTTTTAAAAATCCCAATTGCCCAATTCCATGGACAACGCCACCGCAGCTCCGCCCATTGTCACGCTGAAAAACGTGGAACGGGCCGCCCGCAACCTTAAGGGCGTCATCGCGAAAACGCCGCTGCTCCTCAACCTGGGGCTTTCGCGAACGTTTGGCGCCACGGTGCTCCTGAAGCGGGAGGACCTGCAGGTGGTGCGCTCCTACAAAATCCGGGGGGCGTACAACAAGATGGCCGGCATGACGGCCGCCGAAGGCGCCCGCAACGTGGTATGCGCCAGCGCCGGCAACCATGCCCAGGGCGTGGCCTACGCCTGCCAGCTGCTGGGGCTGAAAGGCTACATCTTCATGCCCGCCCAAACGCCGGCTCAGAAAGTGGATAAGGTGCGCCTCTTCGGCAAGGAGCAGGTAGAGGTGATTCTGACCGGCAGCACCTTCGACGACACCTTTAAAACGGCCAAGGAATTCTGCGACGAGCGCGGCAGCACCTTCGTGCATCCCTTCGACGACCTGGCCATTGTGGAAGGCCAGGCCACCGTGGGGCTGGAAGTCCTGAAGGCCGCGACCGCGCCGATTGACTATTGCTTTATGGCCATTGGGGGCGGGGGGCTGGCCTCGGGCGTGGGCAGCGTGTTCCGCCAGCTGAGCCCGCACACCAAGCTCATTGGGGTACAGCCGCTGGGGGCGCCGTCCATGCAGCGGTCCATCGCGGCCGGGCAGCGGCAGTCCCTGAGCCAGATTGAAAGCTTCGTGGACGGCGCGGCCGTGAAATGCCCCGGCGAGCTCACCTTCGAGCTGTGCCGCGAGCTGCTCGACGACGTGGTGCTGGTGCCTGAAGGCCAGGTATGCCTCGACTTGCTCAAGATGTACAACGAGGAAGGTATTGTACTAGAGCCAGCCGGTACGCTTTGCATCTCGGCCCTGCACCAGTATGCCGACCAGATTAAGGGCAAAACCGTGGTGTGCGTGGTTAGCGGCAGCAACAACGACATCACCCGGATGGAAGACATCAAGGAGCGCGCCACCCGCTACCAGGGCCGGAAGCACTACTTCATGGTCACGTTTGACCAGCGGCCGGGAGCGCTGCGCCGTTTCGTAAACAGCGTGCTGCACCCCGACGACGACATCATTCACTTCCAGTACATCAAGAAGAACAACAAGGAAAAAGGCCCCGTCTTCGTGGGAATTGAGCTGCAGCAGCCCGGCGAAGTAGTGGGCATGCAGGCGCGTATGCTGGCCGAGGGCTTTGCCTACGAATACCTCAACGACAAGCCGGATTTCCTGAGCCTGCTGGTGTAGGAACGCGCCTTGGCGCGTTCAATCGTTGAACGATTGGGCTGAAAGGAAACCATACGTTCAAGTAAGCCAGACAGCCCGGCCGCCGAACGCGCCAAGGCGCGTTCCTACCAGGACATTGGCACGCGAATGATAGGAGCTGCGCGATTAGCTATTGTAGCTATTGTTTCATTAAGTGTTTGTTAATAAGAAATTTGAGTGAAGTTATTGCTAGTTTAGAAATAGTAAGTCACTGAAAAATTTGTTTTCCTACGGCTGTGTAAGCGGTGTACTTGCGGGTAGAATTGAGCGCCTAAAGCCGCTACTCCCATGGCAAGCCAGAAAATCCAAATCTTTGATACCACCCTGCGTGACGGCGAACAAGTGCCGGGCTGCAAGCTGAACCGCGACGAGAAATTGGTGATTGCCAAGCAGCTGGAGCTACTGGGGGTTGATGTAATCGAAGCGGGATTTCCGGTATCGAGCCCCGGCGACTTTGAGGCTGTGCAGGCCATTGCCGCCCAAACCCGCGAGGCAACCGTGTGTGGCCTGTCGCGGGCCGTGGAAAATGATATCCGCGTAGCCGCCGAAGCCCTGAAGCTGGCCCGCTATCCGCGCATCCACACCGGCATTGGCACTTCTGAGATGCACATTCGCTACAAGCTGTGCACCACGCCAGAGGATGTGATGGCCAGGGCAGTGGCCGCCGTGAAGCTGGCCAAATCCTTTGTGGAAGACGTGGAATTTTACGCCGAAGACGCGGGCCGCACCGACAATGTCTTCCTGGCCCGCATGTGCGAAGCCGCCATCCGGGCCGGGGCCACCGTGCTCAATATTCCCGACACCACCGGCTACTGCCTGCCCCAGGAGTACGGCGCCAAAATCAAGTACCTGGCCGAGAACGTGACCGGCATTCACAACGTGACGCTCTCCACGCACTGCCACAACGACCTTGGGATGGCGACGGCCAACTCCATAGCCGGCGCGATAAACGGCGCCCGGCAGATTGAGTGCACCATCAACGGGGTAGGGGAGCGGGCCGGCAATACGGCCCTGGAAGAAGTGGTGATGGTGCTGCGCCAGCACCCTTACCTGCAGCTCGCTACCGGTATTGTAACGCCACTGCTGGCCGAAACCTCGGCCATGGTGGCGCACCTCATGAGCATGCCCGTGCAGGCCAACAAGGCCGTGGTGGGCGCCAACGCATTCTCGCACTCCAGCGGCATCCACCAGGACGGTGTGATAAAGCACCGCGAAACCTACGAAATCATGAACCCGCGCGACGTGGGCATGGCTGATTCTTCGATTGTGCTCACCGCCCGCTCCGGCCGCGCCGCCTTGGCTTACCGCCTCCAGAAAATTGGCTATGACTTCGACCGGCAGTCGCTCAACAAGGCCTACGCCTCGTTTTTGCAGCTCGCCGACCGCCAGAAGGAAGTAGTAGACCACGACCTCCACGCCCTGGTAGAGCAGGAGCAATTGATAAATGCAGGCTAATAAAAAGAACGTCATGCTGAGCTTGTCGAAGCATATCGCCCGGGCCTCTTGTCATGCTGAGGCACGAAGCATCTTCTCACGTTCGCACGAAATGTTCAGTCGTGATAAGATGCTTCCTTCGGGACGCCAGATATGCAAGACAGGCGATTGGATTACTTTGGATTACTACTGAGGGCGAGATGCTTCGATAAACTCAGCATGACCGTTTTTAATAAAAACCCTTCAATAATGGCCAAGTCCTTATTCGACAAAATCTGGGAGTCGCACGTGGTGAAAGCCATTGCTGGCGGGCTGGAGGTGTTTTACATCGACCGCCACTTGATTCACGAAGTCACGAGTCCGCAGGCGTTTGATGAGCTTCGCGAGCGGGGCGTGCCGCTGCTGCGCCCGGCCCAGATAGTGGCCACGGCCGACCACAACGTGCCCACCCGCAACCAGCATCTGCCAATTCAGGACCCCATTTCACGCTCGCAAGTGGATAAGCTCACCGAGAACTGTGCCAGCTTCGGCGTTGAGTTGTTTGGGCTGGGGCACGCAAACCAGGGCATTGTGCACGTCATTGGGCCAGAGCTGGGACTCACCCAGCCAGGCATGACCATCGTGTGCGGCGACAGCCACACTTCCACGCACGGCGCGTTTGGAGCCATTGCGTTCGGCATCGGCACCAGCCAGGTGACGCAGGTAATGGCCACCCAATGCCTGCTCCTGAGCCGGCCCAAGCGCATGCGCATCACCGTAGACGGCGAGCTACGGCCCGGCGTCACGGCCAAAGACCTGATTCTGCACATCATTGCGCAGCTGGGCACGGGCGGCGCCACCGGCTACTTTGTGGAGTACGCCGGCAGCGCCATTCGCGCCCTGAGCATGGAAGGCCGCATGACGGTCTGCAACATGAGTATCGAAATGGGCGCGCGCGGTGGCCTCATCGCGCCCGATGCCACCACCTATGCCTACCTGCAGGGCCGCCCCTACGCGCCGCAGGGCGAGCGGTGGGAGCAGGCCCTGGCCTACTGGCAAACCCTGTATTCCGACGAAGACGCCGAGTTCGAAGCCGAGCTGACCTTCGACGCCGGAGACATTGCGCCGATGATAACCTACGGCACCAACCCCGGCATGGGCATCGCCCTCACCGGTCACATTCCAGCCCAAGTGTCGGCCGGCGAAGCGGTCAGCTTCGACAAATCGCTGCAGTACATGGGATTCCGACCGGGCGAGTCGCTGCTGGGTAAGGAAATCAACTATGTCTTCATCGGCAGCTGCACCAACTCGCGCATCGAGGACCTGCGCGCCGTGGCCGCCTATGTGCAGGGCAAGCACAAGGCCGCCCACGTGGAGGCCATTATTGTGCCCGGTTCAAAATCAGTAGAGAAGCAGGCCATTGCCGAAGGCCTCGACAAGATTTTAGCTCAGGCCGGCTTCGAGCTGCGCGAGCCCGGCTGCAGCGCCTGCCTGGCCATGAACGACGACAAAATCCCCGCTGGCGCCTACTGCGTGTCGACCTCCAACCGCAACTTCGAGGGGCGGCAGGGGCCCGGGGCGCGCACGCTGCTGGCCAGCCCGCTGGTGGCCGCCATCACGGCCGTGGAAGGCCGGATTGTCGACATTACGAAGTACTTGAATTAGCTTAGAAAGACGGTATGTGAAGTGGGAATGAATTAATAATTAGAACGATATGCTATTATTTTCCAAGAATCCTCATCCTGATAATAACCCCATCGATTGGATTAGCTACGCGGCCCAGCTACTGCGCCAAGCCGAGCAAAAAGGTCTTTTTCAGTTTTCTGCTTATGCCACGCTGCCCCTTAACGACCCCACCACTTCCCATGGACAAATTCCAGACCCTGCACTCGACGGCAGTTCCGCTGCCGCTGGAGAACATTGACACCGACCAGATTATCCCAGCCCGGTTTCTGAAATCGACGACGCGGGAAGGCTTTGGGGCCAATCTGTTTGCCGACTGGCGCTACGCCGCCGACGGCCAGCCCAAGCACGGCTTTGTGCTGAACGACACGCGCTACCACGGCCAGATACTGCTGGCGGGTCAGAATTTCGGCTGCGGCTCGAGCCGCGAGCACGCCGCGTGGGCGCTGTATGATGCCGGGTTTAAGGTGGTTATCTCCAGCTATTTCGCCGATATTTTTCGGGGCAATGCCCTGAACACCGGCCTGCTGCCGCTGCAGGTGACGGAAGAAGTGCTGCAGCGCCTCGTGGCGCGCGTCGCGCACTACCCCAGCACGCAGCTGGTCGTGGATTTGCCCGCCCAGACGCTCACCGTGCCCGTGTGGGAAGAAAGCATCGGCTTCGACCTCGACCCCTACAAAAAAGAGTGCCTGATAAACGGCTACGACGACATCGATTACCTGCTCAGCCAGCAGGCCGCCATTACTACTTACGAACAACAGCGCCCATGGAATTTTTAAGTAAACGCATTGTGGTATTGCCCGGCGATGGCATCGGCCCGGAAGTGTGCGGCGAGGCCGTGCGCGTGCTCAAGGCCGTAGCCGAACGATTTGGGCACCATTTCACCTTCGACTACCGGCTGATGGGGGCCTGCGCCATCGATGCTACCGGCTGCCCGCTGCCCGATGCCACGCTCGAGGCCTGTCACCAGGCCGACGCGGTGCTGCTCGGCGCCATCGGCGACCCAAAGTACGACCACGACCCCACGGCCAAAGTGCGGCCCGAGCAGGGCCTGCTTGCGCTGCGCAAAAGCCTGGGCTTGTACGCCAATATCCGCCCGGTTACGGCCTACGAGCAGCTGCTGGACTTTTCGCCGCTGCGGCCCGACCGCATTGCGGGCACCGACCTACTCATTTTCCGGGAGCTGACCGGGGGCGTGTACTTCGGCGAAAAAGGCCGTACCGCTGATGGCACTGCCTACGACAACTGTACCTACCACCCGGAGGAAATTGAGCGCATTGCCCACCGCGCCTTCCGGGCCGCCCAAGGCCGCCGCCAAAAGCTGACGCTGGTAGACAAAGCCAACGTGCTGGAAACCTCCCGGCTCTGGCGCGAAGTCATCCAAAGCATTGCTCCGGAATACCCGGAGGTGGCCGTCGACTACTTATTTGTCGACAACGCGGCCATGCAGCTCATCCTCAACCCGCGGCAGTTCGACGTGATTCTGACCGAGAACATGTTCGGCGACATCCTGTCCGACGAAGCTTCCGTGATTGCGGGCTCGCTGGGCCTGCTGCCCTCGGCTTCTGTGGGCGACGGGGCCGCGCTGTTCGAGCCCATCCACGGCTCCTACCCGCAGGCCAAGGGCAAAGGCATTGCCAACCCCATTGCCGCCATCCTCTCAGCTGCGATGATGCTCGACCATTTTGGCCTGCCCGAGGAAGCCCGCGCCGTGCGCGATGCCGTGGAAAATGCGCTGAATGACCAAGTGTTGACTCCCGAGCTCAACAACAGCACGGCGTACACCACCGAGCAAGTCGGCAGCTTCATCGCCTACGGCGTACTGGATTTGATGGAGTGCCATTTGCACCGCAGCAACGTTGCCTGCGGCAAAATCACGATTATTTGAGGAATAGTTGGTTGGCCATCAGGCAATTAAAACGTCATAACGAGCGCAGCAAATCGAAGGCTGGCGAAACTATGCATCTCGCCCGCGCCGCTTGTCATGCAGAGCGCAGCGAAGCATCTTATCAGGTCAGAACCAATCGTTAGAGCGTGATAAGATGCTTCGCTGCGCTCTGCATGACGTAAAAAATGCCCTTGTCAATGAACTCCTAATTAGCCCAATAATGATTACTTATCTGCACGTTAGCTATAAGTAGCCAAGCTAATCACCGCATTCCAGCTCAATTAATTATTCACATATTAATTGAGCTGGAATTAGAAAATAAACCTTGCTTATTAAATTATTTGCCTCCAAATTGCCTTCGCTAAGACAAACAGCACCGACTATGTCCTTCCGTAGTAACAATACCTTCAATAATAACTCGAATAATAATTTATTCCGAGACAGGGAGGCTATTGTTCAGAAGTAAAAACCTAAGAACAATTTTTCAATTTGAAAAGCCTTCCCTAATTCGGAAGGCTTTTTTTTGGCCTTCCCAGCCCGCTGAGGCGCATTTACGGAATTAAAAAAACTCCCTACCGCGGAGGCGGCCGCTTATTGCCCAAACTCAAGCATCTGTCATTTCAATTAATTAATTCTTCAAACTTCCAACCCCATTTGTCAACCATGAAAACTGTTTCTTCCCCCACCGCCTGGCCCGTTGCGGCCGGCCTGCTCGAAACCGAAGAGGCCATTACGTTCGTGAAGGAAACCTTTGCGAAAGAGTTGGCCCGCCAGCTCCAGCTGGTGAAAGTATCGGCCCCCATTGTGGTGCTCGATGGCACGGGCATCAACGACGATTTGAACGGGGTGGAGCGGCCCGTGGGCTTCCCCATCAAGGCCCTGGACGAGCAGCGCGCCGTGGTGGTGCACTCGCTGGCTAAATGGAAGCGCCTGCGCCTGCGCGAGCTGGGCATCCCCGCCGGCAAAGGACTGCTCACCGACATGCGCGCCCTGCGCCCCGACGAAGACTACAGCCCCATCCACTCCATCTACGTGGACCAGTGGGACTGGGAAAAGCACATCCTGCCCGAGCAGCGCACCATCGCCTTCCTGAAGGACACCGTGGAAACCATCTATGCGGCCCTGAAAACCACCGAGCAGCAGGTGAGCGAGCAGTTTGGCATTGCGCCCACGCTGCCGCCGAGCATCACTTTTGTGCACGCCGAAGACCTGCTGCTGCGCTACCCCGACCTCACGCCCAAGCAGCGCGAGCACGAAGCCGCCCGCGAGTACGGCGCCGTGTTCCTGATGGGTATCGGCGGGGCGTTGAGCCACGGCGAAATCCACGACGGCCGCGCCCCCGACTACGACGACTGGAGCACCCCGAATGAAGACGGCCACCGCGGCCTGAACGGCGACATTCTGCTTTGGAACCCGGTGCTGGAAACGTCGTTCGAGGTGTCGTCGATGGGCATTCGGGTCGACAAGGTGGCCCTGGCCCGCCAACTGGAAATGCGCGGCTGCCCCGAGCGGCAAAGCCTGCATTTCCACAGCCTGCTGCTGGCCGACCAGCTGCCGCAGAGCATCGGCGGCGGCATTGGGCAGTCGCGGGTGTGCATGTTTTTGCTGCGCAAAGCCCACATTGGCGAGGTACAGGTCAGCATCTGGTCCGAATCGGTGCGGCGCGAGCTGGCCGAAGCCGGCGTGGGGCTGCTGTAGCCGCTGGCGGGTTAATTGAGCCATAAGTTGAGCTGGAAAAGGGTTGGGCTGCCGAAAGGTGGTTCAACCCTTTTGCTGGTTTGGCCGCACGGAGGCACTGCCCGGCTTGGGGTGGCTTTCGTTTCTGGCTTTCATCGCTTGCCGGCCCCACACAGCCGGGCTGGCGGGCAAGTGCTGCCAGCTGAGGGCAATAGGCGCGGCCCCAGCATCGTTTTGGATTCGCGCGGGTGCTCTGTATTTTAGTGTTTCGCCCCCGCCCAGGTCATGCAGAACTACTACCGCGTTTTGGGAATTGGCCCCACGGCCACGGCTGTGCAAATTGAGCTGGCCTACGTGCGCCAACGTGCCCGCTTGAAGCGCCTGGCAGCCGACCGCGTGATGCAGTCGCGGCTGGCTGAGGTAGAAGCGGGCTACGACATCCTGGCCAACCCGCGCCGGCGCATCGCCTACGACCTGCTTCTGGCCCAGGAGCCCGACGTGCCCGCGCCACCCCGCCGCCCCCGCGACGATGAACAGCTGGCGCGCTACGCCCGCGTGGCCCGCCGCCTCAACGCGGCCCTGCTGGCGTGCTGCCTGGTGCTGGGCCTCGACTGGGCCTTGCCGCTGCGCGAATACCCCAACGAAACCGTGCGCAGCCGCTTTCCCATGTTCGTGTCGTCGTCGCTCTCCGACCCGCAGCTGGCCTATCGCGTGCACACCGAGCACACTTCGTTCCGGCTGCCCAGCGCCATAGGCTACCGCGTGCGCGAAAACCAGCGCATTACCGTCTGGAAAACGCCCTTGCTGGGCGTGGTGCAGCGCGTGAGCTCCCCCGATTCTCCCGATGGTCCGGCGCCGTTTCAGCCCTACAGCGGCAATATTTACGGCACCTTTGCCCTGCTGCCGCTGCTGCTGGGCGTGGTGGCGGCCGTGGGCGTGTGGCCCGCCCGCTCGCCCGAAACCGTGGTAAACACTGCCGTCGTGAGCGGGTTGTTAACGCTGCTGGCGCTGATAGTGCTCCTGTAAGCGCACTATTGAGCTGGCGAAAGCGAGCCATTGGCCCTTAATCCGGCCGCCAACGGCTAACCTTCGTTTACCGACTATTTCCTGCCAAGCCCCTTTTCTGACTACCAACACATGGACTTTACTTCAGCCCGCCCCGAAGATTTGCTATTTGATGCCGCCCGCCGCGGCGATGTGGCCACGCTGCAGGAACTGCTGGCCAGCGGCCTCGACGTGAACGTGACCAACGGCAAAGGCTTTTCGGCCCTTATCCTAGCCGCGTACGACGAGCACCTCGACGCCACCAAGTTCCTGCTCGGCGCCGGCGCCGACCCCAACGTGCATGACGTGAGCGGCAACACCGCCCTGATGGGCGTGAGCTTCAAAGGCTACCCCGAAATTGCGCGCCTACTTATCGAGCACGGCGCCAACCTCAACCTGCAAAACGGCAACGGCGGCACCGCCCTCATGTTTGCCACGTTGTTTGGCCGCAACAACCTGGTGAAACTCCTGGTGGAAGCCGGGGCCGACCAAACCATTCCCGACGCCCGGGGCCTCACCGCCCGCGGCCTGGCCCTGCAGCAAGGCAACGAGGAGGCGCTCAAGCAACTGGCGTAAGCTTAACAGCCACGGCTCCGACCCGCTTTACCACTGGAAAGTGAAGCGGGCCGGGGCCGTTAGCCTTTCTGGCTGCTGCACTGGCGGCGCACGGTATCGAGCTTTTTCACGAGCGCGGCCACTTCGTTTTCGTCCTGCGTGAAGAGCGAGAGGGAAATAGTGTCGGCGATGCCCGAGGCGGGTTTGCCATCGGCCCGGGCGTGGCGCTTCACCACGATGTCGTAGTATCGGCTGCCGTCTTTGTCGCGCTTTTTAGGGACGTAGGTCACGGAGCCCACTTCGGCCCAATCCAGGCTCAGGTTGAGCTCGAGCTGCACCTTGTCGTCGGTCTTGATGGCCCAGCTGCTGCCTTTTTTGCTGCTGTTTACCGAGATGTTGCCCGAGTTGTGGTCGTCGGGGCCGCGGTATTTGCGCATGGTTTGCTTCACGCCACAATCGGCCAACGACACCGTGGCTTCGCCGTCGTCCTCGGCTTTGGGAGAGTGCAAGAGCTGGTTGAGCCGTTTGGTGAGGGCCTGCACTTCGGCAGCCTGGGCCTGGGCGTGGGCCGCGCCGCCAAGGAGCAGGGCGCTGGCCAGGAGGGGGAGGAAAGCTTTGAGCATTGCAGAAAGGTGAGAAGCGTGCAGAAAAAAGCGTTGTGGCACCCGCCCGCACGAGAAGGCCAGTGCCACAACGCCAGATGCTTACTCCTCCCTTCGGGTTGCCTGCCTGCGTAACTTTTTATAAGCTGCTCCTTAGCCGCGCCGCCCACCCGCAAGCGGCCAGGACCCGTCGGGCATTAGCCGATGCTGCGCACCACGCCGCCGTCTACTCGCACGGAAGCGCCGTTGGTGGCGGCGGCCAGAGGGCTGCACAAGAACACCACCATGCTGGCCACTTCGTCGGTGGTGATGAAGCGCTGGAGTAGCGACGACGGCCGCGCGTGCTGGAAGAAGTCGTGCTCGGCTTCGGCCTTGGTTTTGCCTTCGGCAGCTAGTTTCTTGATGAATTCATCGACGCCTTCGGAGGCGGTGGGGCCGGGCAGCACGGCGTTTACCGTCACGCCAGTGCCTTTGGTGAGCTCGGCCATGCCGCGGGCCACGCCTAGTTGAGCTGTTTTGGTAGTGCCGTAATGAATCATTTCCTGCGGAATCTGGAGCGCCGATTCGCTGGAGATAAACAGGACGCGGCCCCAGTTGCTGGCCAGCATTATCGGGAAATAATGGCGGGAAAGGCGCACGCCGCTCAGCACGTTCACCTCAAAAAAGCGCATCCAGTCCTCATCCGAAATCTCGGCAAACGGCTTGGGCTCGAAAATGCCGATGTTGTTCACCAGAATGTCCACGGTGGGCACGTGGTGCAGCAGCTGGGTCACCTCGTCGGCCTTGCCAAAATCGACGGCCACGCCCCGCACCACGGCCTCCGGCGTCTCGGCCAGAATAGCGGACCGCGCTTCCTGAATGCGTGCCTCCGTGCGGCCCGTGATGATGACTTCGGCGCCCTCGGCCGCCAAGCGGCGGGCAATGGCCAGCCCAATTCCGGCCGTGGAGCCGGTGACAAGGGCGACTTTATTGGTGAGTTGTAAATCCATGGTAAATGAACGGCTAGGCCTCAAACGTAAAAGCCTAAACGTGCCAAGTCCGGATTTGTATGCCGGGGCTATTCGGTTTTAAGGATAAATTGCGCTTACTACTGTCCCTGTTGAAGCTTATGGTTTAAGCCCCGTAGTGAATTCCGCTTTGCAGGATAATTCATATATCATACCTCATGTCATTAGTAGAAGACAACCTTAGGCAAGTACACAGAGAAGTCTAAAAACTTGGATAGGCATTTTGGTTAAACGAAAAGTTATAAATAAAACTGATTTTAAATATTCTATATAAATATTATAAACCAATAAGTTACTGTAAAGATGTTCTGTTGTATCGCTTTATTCTGCTTGCGTATTGGTAATGCCCGGCTTTTAATATATAGGTATTGCTACCTTTGAAGTCTCTTGAGAGTGGCAAAATTCTACTTTTTACTAATATTACCCTCCTTTTTTGAATGGAAATTTCTACAAACTACAATTCATCAATACGTCTTCTAGCACTTTTGATAACATTAAGTTTGGCAGTGGTAAGCGTTAGTGCCCAAACTGCCCCCACCTGGGCCAGTGTGCAACGCAATAGCGCCGCCTGTAATGCCCATAATAATGGGGGCCAAATTGTTGTGGCGGCCGATGGCAGTAAGTACGTTACCGGGATGTTTTATTGCACTCTTACGCTGGGCACTGTGACGGTGACGCCGGGCGCTGGTTCAGCACACAGCTACCTAGCTAAATATAACGCGGCTGGTGATGTGGTCTGGGTAAAAAAAATGGATGCAGATAACAACCAAGGCGTTGACTTGCGAGCCGCAATTTTGGCTGTGGACGCGGCCAGCAATGTTTACCTGTCCGGTTATTTTAATTCGTCCGCTACATTCGAATCCACCACACTCACTACGGCCACTCGTGATACCTACCTCGTGAAATATGATGCGCAGGGTATGCAGCAATGGGTGAAGCAAGGCGGCAGCCCCGGCGTAGCGGCTGGTGGCTTGGCCACGGATGCCAGCGGCAACGTCTGCATCACCGGGTATTTTCAGACATCGGTGTCCTTCGGTGGCGTGGCTATTTCGGGCGGTGGCATGTTTTATTTCAAATTGTCGCCGACAGGTGCTGTCGTTCAAGGCTTCCGGGTTGGGTCAGGGGGGGTACCCGGAGCATTAGCTATTGACGGCGTGGGCAACGCTTATATAGCAGGCGCATTTACTGGTACCTCAACGTTTGGCAGCATCGCCTTGGTTAGCGCCGGAAATTCAGATATTTACCTATGCAAGCTGAATGCTGCCGGCAATGTGTTGTGGGCCGTGCGCGACGGCGGGCCCAGCAACGACATTGCAACGAGTTTGGCCGTAGATGCCACTGGCAATCCTTTCGTGTGTGGGTCTTACGACGACGACAACGTTGTTAGTAAGATTTATGTGGCCCTTTTCACCACGCAGGGAGTTCCAGTTTGGTCCCGACAGATTGCGTCCACCACTACAGCACTTAACTATGTCACCGGCGCTGCCTATGACGGACGTGGTGGGTATTATGTAACTGGGGAGTTCGCCGGCACAATCGTTGTTGGTAATACTTCGCTTACCACCCCAAGCCTGAGCCTGTTTATTGCCCGCTACGACAGCCAAGGCACTGCCGTATGGGCAGACCGTGCAGTGGGAGCCAGCGGCAATTTTTCAACTAGCACTGGCCTTGCATTTGATGCGAGTGGGAATGGGTATCTGTCTGGTACTTTTTCGGGTACAGTCGCGCTGGGTTCGTTTTCCACCACGGGACTTGCGGAAGCATTTGTAGCCAAACTCACGCCGGGCAGCGTGCTGACTGGTATTCGCCCGGCAGCGGTAGTAACTTTGGCCTTAAGCGTCTATCCCAACCCAGCATCTACTTACACAACGTTTGATTTGCCCGCTGGCGGCGGCCATCTCCTCCTCATCGACGCTCTCGGCCGCGTCGTGCGCGAACAAGCTTTGCCTGTCACCGCAGGCCCCCACTCCGTTTCTCTAGATTGCGCAGCCGCAGGTCTATATGAATTGCGGGCTATTTTAGGCAACGGCAAAATTGCCCGTACCCAACTCGCCGTGCAGTAGCTGCACAGTTCATAGGTGAAAAAGCACGGCCCGGATAAGCATTCCGGCCGTGCTTTTTATTCTGACTGCGCCCCCAGCTTCCCCAGAATCTCCTGCGCCGCCGTGGCAATCACCGTTCCCGGCCCGTACACGCCGGCCACGCCGGCCGCATACAGAAACGGATAATCCTGAGCTGGAATCACGCCGCCAGCGATGACGAGAATGTCCTCGCGGCCGAGCTGCTTGAGCTCCGTGAGCAGCTGCGGGAGCAAGGTTTTGTGGCCGGCGGCGAGGCTGCTCACGCCCACCACGTGCACGTCGTTGTCGGCGGCTTGGCGGGCTACTTCGGCGGGTGTTTGGAAGAGGGGGGCAATGTCCACGTCGAAGCCTACATCGGCGAAGCTAGTGGCGATGATTTTGGCGCCGCGGTCGTGGCCATCCTGGCCCATTTTGGCTACCAGCATACGGGGGCGACGGCCTTCGCGGGCAGCAAATTCTTCGGCGGCGGCGCGGGCCTTGGCAAATTCCTGGTCGTAGTCCATTTCGCTGCTGTAAACGCCCGTCACGGTGCGGGTGGTGGCTTGGTGACGGCCGTAGGCCACTTCCAAGGCGTCGGATATTTCGCCCAGCGTGGCGCGCACGCGGGCGGCGTCCACGGCCAGCGCCAGCAGGTTGTTGGCGCCCGTCTGGGCAGCCTCGGTTAGGGCGGCCAGGGCAGCTTGCACGGCGGCCGTGTCGCGGGTGGCCCGTATCTGGTTGAGCCGCTCAATTTGGCTGGTGCGCACGGCGTCGTTGTCGATATCGAGCACTTCTACCTCCGTTTTCTCGGTGGTCTTGTACTTGTTCACGCCCACGATTACCTCCTTGCCCGAGTCGATGCGGGCCTGCTTGCGGGCCGCAGCTTCCTCGATGCGCAGCTTGGGCAGGCCGGTTTCGATGGCCTTGGCCATGCCGCCCAGCTCTTCTACTTCCTGGATGAGAACCCAGGCCTTGTCGGCCAGCTCGTGGGTGAGGGTTTCCACGTAGTAGGAGCCGCCCCAGGGGTCTACCACTTTGGTGATGTCGGTTTCGTGCTGGAGGTAAAGCTGGGTGTTGCGGGCAATGCGCGCCGAGAAGTCGGTGGGCAGGGCAATGGCCTCGTCGAGGGCGTTGGTGTGCAGGCTCTGGGTGCCGCCGAGCACGGCCGCGAGCGCCTCGATGGCGGTGCGGGCCACGTTGTTGTACGGGTCCTGCTCGGTGAGCGAGTAGCCCGAGGTCTGGCAGTGCGTGCGCAAGGCCAGGCTTTTGGGGTTGGTCGGGTTGAACTGCTGCATGAGCTTGGCCCAGAGCAGGCGACCGGCGCGCAGCTTGGCAATCTCCATGAAATGCGGCATGCCAATGGCCCAGAAAAAGGACAGGCGCGGGGCAAACTCGTCAATCTTCATGCCCGCCGCGAGGCCGGCGCGCACATATTCCAGGCCATCGGCCAGGGTGTAGGCCAGCTCCAAGTCTGCCGTCGCGCCGGCTTCTTGCATGTGGTAGCCCGAGATGCTGATGGAGTTGAACTTGGGCATATTCGCCGCCGTGTAGCTGAAAATATCGGCGATGATGCGCATGCTCGGCGCGGGCGGGTAGATGTAGGTGTTGCGCACCATAAACTCCTTCAGAATGTCGTTCTGAATGGTGCCGGCCAGCTTGTCGGGGCTCACGCCTTGCTCCTCGGCCGCCACTATGTAGAAGGCCAGCACCGGCAGCACCGCCCCGTTCATGGTCATCGATACCGACATCTCGCCAAGCGGAATCTGGTCGAAGAGGATTTTCATGTCCTCTACCGAGTCGATGGCCACGCCGGCCTTGCCCACGTCGCCCTGCACCCGCGGGTGGTCGGAGTCGTAGCCGCGGTGCGTGGCCAGGTCAAACGCCACGCTCAGCCCCTTTTGCCCGCCCGCCAGATTGCGGCGGTAGAAGGCATTGCTGGCCTCGGCCGTGGAGAAGCCCGCGTACTGCCGAATGGTCCACGGGTTCTGCACGTACATGCTGGCGTAGGGCCCGCGCAGGTACGGCGCCTGGCCCGCCCCAAAACCCAGGTGGTCGAGCCCGGCCACGTCGGCCGGGGTGTACACGGGCTTCAACGCAATGCCCTCGGGCGTGAGCGTGGCAGCAGTTTCAGCCGCAACCGGCGCGGCGCTGGGAGCGGGAGCCGCGTCGTAGGGAATGGTGGAGAAATCGGGTTTCATTTTGATTCAATGAATAATAAGGCCGTCATGCTGAGCGAAGCCGAAGCATCTCGCCCGCTTCGTTGAGTTGATTACTTGAGCACGCGAGATGCTTCGGCTTCGCTCAGCATGACGTTCAATAGTTTCGCACCAAGACCTTGCCTAGCGGCCTTGCAGGCGGTCGAGCACTTGCTCGGTGGTGTAGCCCTGCACCTTCATTTCCTGGAAGCCAAACACCCGCACGGCTTCCTGCAGCGTGGGCATGTCGGAGCTGAGCAGCGTGGGCGGGATGAACACCTGCTTCTCGCTGGGAATCTGGTAGATGAAGCGGGCAAATTGCTGAAATTGCTCGGGGGTGGCGTACATCAGCGTGGCTTCTTCGGGCGATGAATACAGCAGCGACAGCGTGCCCGGCGGGTGGCTCACCGCTATTTCGGGCCGCTCGTGGGGCAGCAGCATGTTCAGAAACGATTCCAGGATAACCTGATTGGTGTTGCTGCCCAGCAGTACCACGGCCGCTCGCTTGCTCTTCTTCTCCCGGCGCTCAAAGTGCAGGGCCGTGGCCAGGCGCAGCACCTCGGTAGGGTAGGTGGCCCGCGTCACGTCGAAGGCCGCCGAGCGCAGCAGCTTTTTGGGGTGGAAGCTGAACCGCTCCCCGCGCTGCTGGAAGCGGTTGGTGCCCACCACCACCTGCTGCCCGCTCGCAATGCGCCGGAAGGTTTCGGTGGCTGCTTCCTTGATTTCTTCCAACATCTGGCTCCGCACCTGCGGCAGCCCACCGGCCGCCTCCATGCGCTGAAACAGCACCCAGGCCTCGCGAGCGAGCTGGTCGGTCAGAGTTTCAATAAAGTAGGAGCCGGCAGCGGGGTCCTGCACCTGGCCCAGGCCCGACTCTTCGCGCAGCAGCACCGACAGGTTGCGCGCCAAGCGGCCCGAAAAGTCATTGGGCTCCGCAAAAAGGCTGTCGAATGGGGCCACCGACAACGTATCGGCCCCGCCCAGCACGGCGCTCATGGCCTCGGTGGTGTGGCGCAGCAGGTTGGTGTGCGGGTCGAGGGTGGTTTGCGTCCAGGTGGCGGTGTGAGCGTGAATGCGCAGGCGCTGGTTGAGCGCGGCCGGCAGGCCGTAGGCGTGCAGCAGCGTGGCCCAGAGCCGGCGCAGCGCCCGCAGCTTGGCTATTTCGGGGAAATAGCTGGGGCCGATAGCCACGTGCAGATGCATCGCAGCCGCTACCTGAGTTGGGCTGATTTCGGCGTTGGGCAACTCGGCCAGCAAGGCGGCGGCCGTGTTCAGGCTGAAGGCAATTTGCTGGGTGGCCGTCGCGCCTCGGTTGCCGAAAAAAGCGCCGTTTACGGCCAGCGTGGGGAAATCGGGCATGCCCGTGGTCAGGCTCACGCAGCGGCGCAGGGCCCTGCGGTAGTCGGATAGCTCGGCGCCTTCGGGCACGGCCACAGGCGAGAAGCGCAGGAAGCCCCGCAGCGCCGTGCCAGGCGCCGCTTCCACCAGCTGGCGCAACAGCTCGTCGGGGCCTGTGGCCACGGTGTAGCCAATGTAGGTGTGCGCCAGCGGGAGCTGCTCGGCCAGGTAGTGCACGGCAAAGGCCGGCGCATCCGTGAGGATGAAATGAATGCCATCGGCGCCTTTGGCAAGCGCAGCTACAGCCTGCTCAATTTGGGCCCGGCCCTCGCCAGCCGGCACCGTAATGGCGGGCACGTTGAGCCAGGGCGCTTGCGGGTGGGCCAGGGGAGCGGGCGGGCCCCCCAGGGCTGCCCAGGCTTCGCGGTGGTAAAAGGACTCCACGCTGAAGCCGTCGGGCAGGGGCCAGCGCAGGGTGGCCGGGTCCTGGCCTTTGAGGTCGCGGGTCAGGCGGGCTTGCCACTCCGCTGTTGTCACGGCCGGGAATTCAGCAAAAGAAACGGGCGTGGCCACGGGGGTATCAGACATAAATTTTAGAGGCTTTTTCTGCTAACAGCACAGCGGCACCTGGAGAATACGGGCAACCATCCAAAACAGGGCGAAAGATACCGCGCGGGCCTCAAAGCGTCCAGTGCCGAGCTCGAAAGGGTACGGGGTGCCCTGCTTGCCGTTGCCGCAAGTAGCGCAAGCGTCCCGGCTGCTGGCTCGGGCTTTGGAAGAAAATACGGCGGTACCCCGGCTCTGTTTTGCCCGGCGCTGCATGCTTCAGCCCACTATTTAAATGTTGAGCTTAGCGGCGGTAGCGCATACCAGCGCCGTAGCTTTGCCTGGCATTCTTTGGCCCTACCGGCTTCTTAATTAATCCCTATCCCAACCACTTCTCTGGAATGAACAGAAATCTACCTGCTGCCTTCGCACTACTGTGTTTGTTTTCGATGACAATTTGCAGCTACAAGCCTCGGGACTTGAATAGCTATTAGGTTTCGGCCTGAGCCCACCTGCCGTTAGCAGCCATAGATTTTCGGCGCTGGGGTGGGCACAAAAGGCGAGTGGTTTTAGCAAAGCCATCGATGCCACTAGTACTATTTTGCACCTTTACTGCTTGATTAGCCTTGACCTAATCCAGTAGGCCGATTGCCGGCTCTTTGGGCTGGCACTCACTGTCGCTGTTTTATCCATTTTCGTTTTCTGATGCTCCTACGTCGTTTAGGTATTCCCCTGTTTCCTGTGCTGGCGCTCGCCTTGGCTGCTGGCTGCCAGCGCGCGGCCTACGCGCCCACGGCCCACTTTGCCCCCGTCACGAGCCAAGTGGTGGGCAAAACCCAGGCGGAAGACCCGGCTGTGGCCGCGCTCATTGCCCCGTACCACGACCGAGTGACGAGCCAGATGCAGGAGGTAATCGGCAATGCGCCGGAGGCTTTGGTCAAAATGCCCGGCGAGTCGCCGCTGGCCAATTTCGTGGCCGACCTGCAGCGTGCCCGCGCCAGCCAGGCCCTAGACCAGCCCATTCCGCTGGGCGTGATGACCAACGGCGGCTTGCGCGCGGGCTTCGCGGCCGGCCCCATCACCCTGGGCTCGGTGTTTGAGCTCATGCCATTTGAGAACGAGCTGGTGGTGCTGGATGCGCCCGGCCCGGTGGTGCAGCAGCTTTTTGAGTATGCCGCCCACAGCAAAATGGCCGTATCGGGGGCTACCTACGCCATCACCTTCGACGGCTTGCCCAAGGACATCCGCATCGGTGGCCAGCCCTTTGACCCAAATCAGGACAAAACTTGGCCCATTGCCATTTCCGACTACCTGGCCACGGGTGGCGACAACATGGTGTTTTTCAAAACCCTGACGCCCCGCCACACCAACATCCTGCTCCGCACCGCCATAGCCGACCACATCCGCGCCCTCACCAAAGCCGGCCAACCCGTGACGGCCAAGGTAGAAGGCCGCGTGAAACAGTAACCAGCCAGGCCCCAAATATTCTCTATTCCGATGACTACTCGCCGCGATTTTCTTCGTCAATCCTTGCTCGGCACCGCTGGCCTCACCGTGCTCGGCGGCCTGGCCAATTCGGCCGAAGCCGCTGTGAATGCCAAGGCCCCGGTAAAGCTCACCATCCTGCACACCAACGACATGCACTCGCGCATCGAGCCCTTCCCCGACAACGGCGGGCAGTGGGCCGGGCTGGGCGGTATGGCGCGGCGCGCGGCCCTCATCAAAGACATTCGCAGCAAAGAACCCAACGTGCTGCTGCTCGATTCGGGCGACATCTTCCAGGGCACGCCGTACTTCAATTTCTTTGGCGGGGAGCTGGAATACAAGCTCATGAGCCAGATGAATTACGACGCCAGCACCCTGGGTAACCACGACTTCGACAACGGCCTCGAGGGCTTGCAGCGCCAGCTGCCCAATGCCACCTTCCCGTTCCTGATTGCCAATTACGACTTCTCCAAAACGCCCCTGGCCGGGCGCTTTGCCCCCTATAAGGTGTTTGAGAAGCAGGGCATCCGCATTGGCGTGTTTGGCCTGGGCATTGAGCTGGCCGGGTTGGTGAGCGACAAGAACTTTGGCGGCACCGTGTACCTCGACCCCGTAGCCAAAGCCAGGGAAATGGTGACCCAGCTGCGCGGCCCCGAGAAGTGCGACCTGGTCATCTGCCTGTCGCACCTAGGCTACAAGTACGAGAGCGCCAAGCTCGACGACTGCAAGCTAGCGGCGCAGGTGTCGGGCATCGACCTGATACTGGGCGGCCACACCCACACCTTCATGGACGCGCCCGAACCCATCGCCAGCCCCGATGGCCGCTCGACGCTGATTAACCAAGTAGGCTGGTCGGGTATAAACCTGGGCAGATTGGATTATGAATTTTCCCATAAAACCAAGCGTGCCGGCTTAGCCAGTGCCTCCGTCGTGCCGGTTCGGGCAGCCTGTTAAAAGCACGACATAAACAAGGGACTCCGGGCTTTTTTAAGTGCAGAGTTTTCCACAATTTTGTCCCCCCCTAAGAAAAACTGGCTGCTGCGAGGTGGCTGCTTTTATCACTTTTTTCGCTTCCGGCCCGCACCCGGCTATTGTCTAACTGCTCTCATGCTCAAAGATTTTCGTACGGTTTGGGCTGGCTGTTTGCGCAGCATCTCGGCGGAAATCGGGGAGCAGAGCTTTAAGACTTGGTTTCAGCCCATCGCGCCGGTGGAGCTGAAGGGCAACGTGCTCACCATTCAGGTGCCGAGCGCCTATTTCTACGACTGGCTGGAGGAGCACTACGTGGACGAGCTGCGCCGGGCGCTGTTCCAAGAGCTGGGCCCCGATGGCCGCCTCGAATACAGCGTGGTGGTGGACCAGGGCAACGAGCAGACGCCGCCGCGCTCCCTGCACCTGCCGCCCTCCCGCAAAACCTCGGCGCCCGACCCGCGCGATGCGCCCCAGCCCATGCAGAGCAACGTGGGCAACCCCCTGGCGGGCAGCGGCCGGGCGGCCTCGGCGCGCTACGTCAATTCGGCGGCGGTGCGCACCACGCCGCGCGGCAACTTTGGCATCAACAACCAGTCGGCCGATACGCTGGCCCCGCCGCGCAACCCCTTCGACACGGCCCGGCCCATGGACGGCAACCTCGTGCCGTCGCAGCTCAACGGTTCGTACACGTTCGACAATTACATCGAGGGCGACTGCAACCGCCTGGCCCGCTCGGCCGGCCTCGCGGTGGCCAACAAGCCCGGCACCACCAGCTTCAACCCCCTGATGGTGTACGGCGGCGTGGGCCTGGGCAAAACGCACCTGGTGCAGGCCATCGGAAACCACATCAAGGCCACGGCCCCCGAGCGGTTTGTGCTGTACGTGTCGGCCGAGAAGTTCACGAACCAGTTCATCGACAGCGTGCAGCGCGCGCAGGTGCAGGACTTTGCCAACTTCTACCTGCAGGTAGATGCCCTGATTCTGGACGACGTGCAGTTCCTGGCCAACAAGGGCAAGACGCAGGAGATGTTCTTCCACATCTTCAATCACTTGCACCAGTCCGGCAAGCAGATTGTGATGACCTCCGACCGGCCCCCCAAGGACCTGCAAGGCTTGGAAGACCGGTTGCTGAACCGCTTTAAGTGGGGCCTGACGGCCGACGTGCAAAGCCCCGACTTCGAGACGCGGGTGGCCATCATCCGCAACAAGATGGAGCAGGACGGCATCGACATTCCGCCGGACCACGTGGTGGACTACCTGGCCAACTCGGTGCACACCAACGTGCGCGAGCTGGAAGGCGTGATTGCCTCGCTGGTGGCCCAGAGCAGCCTGAGCCGCCGCGACATCGACCTGGAAATGGTGAAGCAGGCCCTGCGCCACATCATCGAGGAAGTGGAGGCCGAGGTCAACCTGGACTTCATCCAGAAGACCGTGGCCGCGTATTTCAACATCTCGGTGGAGCTGCTGAAGGACAAAACCCGCAAAAAGGAAGTGGTGACGGCCCGGCAGGTGGCCATGTATTTTGCCAAGCACCACACGGCCCACACGCTGAAAACCATTGGCTTCCACTTCGGCGGGCGCGACCATACCACCGTGATGCACTCGGTGCAGACGGTGTCGGATTTGGTGGATTCGGACAAGAAATTCCGCGAGCAGGTCGAAGAGCTGCGGAAGAAGTTCGCGAAGTAGCGCGCTCCCGGCTTAGGCCGTGGCCGTGGGGTTGCTTTCCACCAGCTGCACGTTGTGCTGGTTGGCAAACTGCCGTACCTGTTCGCGGAAGCGCTGCTTGCGCGTTTTGCCTTTTACTTCGCGCAGGTTTAGGGCGTATACCTCGCCGTCTTTCTGCTGCACGCGCAGCATCATGGGGCGCAGCTCGAGCGCGGCAATTTTTTCGGCGGCAAATACCTGCTTGGGGCGGAAAAGGCCGTTTTTGTGCACCAAGTAGCCTGGCGCAAACTCCAGGTAGCTCTGGGTGCCGAAAATGGGCGCGTTGTGCACCAGCACGTAGCCAATGTACACAAACGTGAACACCAGGAACACCCAGTGCAGGAAGTGGTAGTCGTTGATGCCGCTGTTGTCCCACATCGAGAACACCACGTAGGCCAGCCAAAAGCCGCCGATGGCGAGTTGGCCCCAAAAAGGGATGCGGGAAGTGTTGGCGGGGCGAAGGCGAATGCGAGTGGTACCAGTGGGCATGGGACAAATTTAGGAACCAATCGGAGAGCAACCGGTTTCAGCCAAAAAAAAAGGCCGTTTCAGTACTGAAACGGCCTTCGGAGGCAAGCAGCAAAGTAAATTAGCTGGCCAGATTGGCTTCCAGGGTCATTTCGCCTACCGAGCCCAAGGCCTTGGAAACCGGGCAGTTGGCTTTGGCGTTTTCGGCGTATTCCTTAAACTCGTCGGCCGACAAACCGGCTACTTTACCGCTGGTAGTCACGTGGATTTTGGTGATTACCGGCGCGCCGGTGCTCAGGTCGAGCGTCACCTTCGACTCGGTGGTGAGCTGCTCAACGGTTTTGCCGTCTTTGCTCAGGATGCTGTTGAGGAACATGGTGTAGCAGCCGGCGTGGGCGGCTCCGATGAGTTCTTCGGGATTGGTGCCTTTCTGGCCCTCAAAGCGGGCACTTGTGGAATAGGGAGCGTTGATGACGCCGCTCTGGGTGGAAATGGTGCCGCTGCCTTTGATGTCGCCGTTCCAGACAGCGTTGCCACGTTGGTTAATCATTGTAGTAAAAGGAAATTGGTCGTTGAAAATTGTGATGAGCATAGACAACGCGAACCAACCGATTTGGTTTGCCGGCCCGGCCGCTTCCTCGGCCAACGTATCTTCGCCGCCCACCAACAGCGTTTTTTTCCGAGCTAATGGGTATCAAAGCCGTTTTGAGCCGCCCCCTGGCTGCCTACGTATTGCACCGCGACCAGCGCCGGCAGCAAGACCCCGTGGGCGCGCAGCTGCGGCTGCTGGAGAAGCTGACGGCTGAAACCGCCGGCTTTACTGCCTTTGCCCGGGCCCACGAGGTAGCGGCCTTCTCGAGTCATGCTGACTTTATTAAGCAAGTACCCGTGCGCGACTACGAGGGCCTCAAGCCCTGGTTTGACCGCACCCAGGCCGGCGAGGCCGACGTGCTCTGGCCCGGCCGGCCGCTGTACCTGGCCAAAACCAGTGGCACCACTTCCGGCACCAAGTACATCCCCATCACTCACGCCAGCATCGCCAACCACATCGACGGCGCCCGCGACGCGCTGCTCTACTATATCCACCGCACCGGTCGCAGCCAGTTTCTCGACGGCAAGCTGATATTCCTGTCGGGCTCGCCGGAGCTGGAGCTGCACCACGGCATCCATACCGGCCGCCTCTCGGGCATTGCCAACCACCACGTGCCGGCCTACCTGCGCCGCAACCAGCTGCCCAGCTACGCCACCAACATCATCGAAGACTGGGAAACCAAGCTCGAGCGCATCGTGGACGAAACCCTGGGCCAGCCAATGACCCTGATTTCGGGCATCCCGCCCTGGGTGCAAATGTACTTCGACCGCCTCACGGCCCGCACCGGCCGGCCCATCAAGGACATCTTCCCCGACTTCAACCTGTTCGTCTACGGCGGCGTCAACTTTGAGCCCTACCGCGCCAAGCTCTTCGAAAGTATCGGCCGGCCCGTGGACAGTATTGAGCTATTTCCGGCTTCCGAGGGCTTCCTGGCCTTCCAAGACGAGCCCGGCAACCCGGGGCTGCTGTTGCTGCTCAACAGCGGCATTTTCTTTGAGTTCGTCCCCGCCGAGCGGTTCTTCGAGCCCAACGCCCCCCGCCTCACCATCGCCGATGTGGAGCTGGACCGTAACTATGCCGTCGTTCTGACCTCCAATGCCGGCCTGTGGGGCTACTCTCTTGGCGACACGGTGCGCTTCGTGAGTTTGCGCCCGCACCGTGTGGTGGTTACGGGCCGCATCAAGCACTTTCTCTCGGCCTTCGGCGAGCATGTGATAGGGGAGGAAGTGGAGCAGACGCTGCGCGAAACCATGGTTCAATTTCCAGAAGTAGAGGTCATCGAATTCACCGTGGCGCCGCTGGTGAGCGACGACCCGGCCACGCCCTCGCGGCACGAGTGGCTGGTTGAGTTTGCCCGCCCACCACAGGATGCGGCTGCTTTCGCCGCTGCTTTAGATACTTCGTTGCGCCGCCGCAACTCGTATTATGACGACTTGCGGAAAGGGAATATTCTGGTGCCGCTGCAACTAACGCCGTTGCCAGCAGGAGCGTTTCAGCGGTATATGAAAAGCCTGGGCCGGCTCGGTGGGCAGAACAAGGTACCCAGGTTGGGCAATGACCGGAAGGTGGCGGAAGGGATAATCGCAGCAGGGTAGAAATCCATAACTTTAGCCATGCTCCGCCTTGATAGAACCGTTACTCACAAAGTACTACTACACCACGACCAGGATGCGGAAGACTTTGCCCGTTGGCAAACAATGACCGTAACTGAAAAACAAGCGGTATTGGAATATCTGCGGTGGCAGGCAAAGGCGCTTCATGCCTTTAGTAAACTCCCTCGCAGTTCAGCGGCCAGCAATGAAGAGAAGTAAAATCGTGTTTTCCGTTAGCATAGACTATGACGACGACTGTTTATTTGATATAAACGTTATTCGGCCAGACGTAAAAGCGCATGCCCATTTTTATGGCGATGTCGACACATTTGCAGCTTTTGGCAAAGCATTAATGAGGTTTCCCCAAAGCCCTACAGATACCGTTAGTTTTGAAGTTGGCCAAGTCGGACATCCATCTTCTTTTGACTATTTGCTTATAAAAGCATATTGCGCTAGCCCAGTAGGTGATACGACACTGAAAATAATAGCGGACAACAACGAAGAGGGAGCCGCGCATCTTGAATTCTCGATAGCCTCTGAAGCGGCTGCCATCAACAAATTAGGGGGCTTATTAGCGAATTGGCAGATGAAAGCCAATCCGCAAATAGTATGGAAAGCCGAAACGAGATGACCAAACCCCAACTCCACGCCGCCTGCCAGGCCTTTATCCAGGAACGCATCGACGCGGCGCGCACTGCCATGCAGGCAGCCCAGGAATCCTCAAGCTCCGAAACCAAGAGCAGCGCCGGCGACAAGTATGAAACCGGCCGCGAAATGGCCAACGCCGAGCGTGACCGCAACGCTGCGCACATGCAGCAAGCCCAGCAACTACAAGTTGAGCTGGCTCGCATCAGCCCCGATGCGGCTTGCGACGCCGTGCGCCCCGGCGCGCTGGTAACCACCAATCTGGGCCGTTTCTACATTGGCATTAGCGCCGGCAAGCTGGCGGTGGAAGGGGAGGAGTATTTTGCGGTGTCGGGCGCGGCGCCGGTGGCGGTGGCGCTCAAGGGCCTGCGGGCGGGGCAGGAAGTGGTGTTCAACGGCAAGCCGGTACGGGTGCTGGCGGTGGAATAGCCAGCTCAATTTTCGGTGGTTGAAATATCGACGGCCGAAAAACGTCTGGCAGGGCCGCGGCTGGTGCGCGGCCAACTCAATCCTTTTGCGCAACGACAATTGTATGAAAATTCTGGGCAAAAATCCATCGGCTGAACAGCTGCAAGCCTTTGCGAAGCTGCCCAATTTCCGGGATGGCAAATTCCGAAATCTCGACGGTGTGGAGTTCCGTGTGAGCGACGCGCCCATGGGCAAAATGCTGCGCGACTTTCTCAACAAGCCCAAATCGGTGAAGCCATCGCGGGCCGTGCCCGCCGTGCAAACGGACTTGACCTCGACCAGCTACGCGCGGCCCACCATCATTTGGTTTGGCCACTCGTCGTACCTGATAAAGCTGCGGGAGCTGAATATTCTAGTTGACCCGGTGTTTAGCGGCAATGCCTCGCCCATTCCGCGGTCGGTGCAGGCCTTTGCCGGGGCCAATGGCTACAACGTGGACCACTTGCCCCCGATTGACGTGCTGGTGCTCACCCACGACCACTACGACCACCTCGACTACCAGACGCTGGTACGCCTCCGCGGCAAGGTGAAGCACGTCGTGACGAGCCTGGGCGTAGGCGCCCACCTCCAGCACTGGGGCTGGCCCCAGAACCTCATTACCGAGCTGAACTGGCACCAAACCACCACCGTAACCGACCAGGTGCAGCTAACGGCCGTGCCCGCGCAGCACATGTCGGGCCGCAGCTTGCGGCCCCAGCGCACGCTGTGGGCCGCCTATGTGCTGCAGCTGCCGGGCTATCGGCTCTACTTAGGCGGCGACAGCGGCTACAACCGCCATTTCAAGGCCATCGGCGAGCAGTACGGGCCCTTCGACCTCGCCCTGCTCGAAAACGGGCAGTACAATCCCAGCTGGCAGGCCATTCATACCCTGCCCGAAGAAACGGCCCAGGCTGCCGTCGATTTGCAGGCCAAGATGCTGTTTCCCGTGCATTGGGCCAAATTTATGCTGGCCTACCACCCCTGGAACGAACCCATCAAGCGCCTGCTGCCCGCCGCTGATGCCCTGGGCCTGCCCGTGACGGTGCCCCGCATTGGGGAGCCGTACACCCTGGGTGAGCCCGCCCGCCGCGAGGCGTGGTGGGAGTTTGAGTAGGCGCCTATTTCCACTCCCCGCCGCCATCGGCGGGCTTGTCGCCTTCGGGCTTGAGCAGACGGAACTCAACCCGGCGGTTCACCTTGGCGTCGGCGTCGGTTATCTCGTCCTTCAGGGGCTTTGAGGAACCGTAGCCGAAGCTTTCGATGCGGTTGGGCTTGAGCTTGCCTTTGCGCTCGATGTAGCGGCGAATTTCCTCGGCGCGGTCCTGCGAGAGCCGCTCGTTCACGTCGGGGTCGCCGCTGGTGTCGGTGTGGCCCCCAATGTTGAGCCGGAACGTGGGGTGGTCCACCAGGAAAATGGCAATGCGGTCGAGCGTGGCGTACATGGAAGGCAGAATGGCAAACTTGCCCGGCTGAAACTCAATGTTCTTGAAAATCAGCGGCAGCTTGTAGTCGATGCTGTTGGTGAGCAGCGTCATCACCGTGTCGCCTTTCAGCGCAAACTGCTTCTCGACGCTGAAAAAGTCGGTACTTTGAATGAGCATGGCGTAGTGCGAGCCCTCAATCAGCTCAAAGTCGAAGGTGCCGTCGGGCCGGATGAACTTGCTGGCGACTTCGATGCCGTTGTCGGTGTCGATAATGCTCACAATGCCCTTCAGCGGCTTGCTAGATACCGAGTCGAGTAGCGTGCCTTCTACCTTGGTGGTGGCCAAGGGCTGGGCCTCCATGGGCAGCGGGAAGGAGTAGAGGTCGAGGTTGTTGATTTCCGCAGCTTCGGAGCGGGCGTAGTAGAGGTTTTTGCTTTGGGCGTCGATGGTAAAGTAGTACTCGGAACCTTTGCCGTTTACCAGGGGGCCTATGTTTTTGGGCTCCTGCCAGCGGCCACCCACCCGGTAGGTTTTGTAAATGTCAAAATCGCCGAAGTTGAGCAGCTGCCCGCGCGAGCTGAAGTACAGCACGTGGTAGAGCGGGTGATAAAACGGGCTCACTTCGCTTTCGCGCGTGTTCACCACGGGCCCGGCGTTTTCGGCCTGGCTCCACTGCCCATTGCGCAGCTTGTGGGTGAAGTAGATGTCGGAAAGCCCGAAGCCGCCCAGGCGGTCGGAAGCGAAGTAGAGCGTGTCCTCGTTTTGGGAGAGGGTGGGCTGGGAGTCCCAGGCCGGCGAGTTCACGGCAGTGCCGAGGCTTTTGGGCATGCTCCACTTACCGTCTTTGCCCTTCGTGGCCGTAAACAGGTCGCAGTTGCCGTGGCAGGTGGCGCACTCGCAGCGGGCGAAGAAGATGGTGCGGCCGTCCTTGCTCAGGCAGGCCGAGCCCTCGTTGTTGGGCGAGTTGATGGGTTTGGGCAGCGGCTCGGCGTCGCTCCAGCTCACGCCTTCCTTGTGCGAGGTATACAGGTCTTCGTCGATAACGCCGGTGATGCTGTGGCGCTTGCGCTTGCTGCTGAACAGAATGGTCGAATCGTTGTTGGCCAGCGCCGGCCCGTAGTCGGGGGCTTTGCCGTTGATGGCGTCGCCCATGCTCGTGTACACGCCCTTGGGCGGGTGAAACGTGTTGATGTTCTTGCGGTACTCCACCAGGTCGTAGTACGTTTTCAGGGGCACGTACAGGTCCTGGTTTTTCTGCTCCAGCGAGTCGTAGTAGAGCTGCACTTTGGTGATGTCGGAGCGGTGGTGCTTGAGGGCCAGGCGGTAATACGCTTTGGCTTTCACCATCTGGCTGTCGCGCTCCAGCAGCTGGCCCAGGTGCCAGAGCAGGTCGGTGTTGCGGGCAAAGTTGGTGGGGCCGAAGCGGGCCACGTATTCTTCCAGCAGCACGCGCGCCGGGCGGTACTGGTGCCGCCGCTCGGCTTTGGTAATGGCCCGCAGCGCCTTTTTATCCTCGTAATACGGGTAGCGGTTGATGTTCACGAAGTCCGGCGTGCCATCGGGGCGCAGGTGCAGCTTGCGGATGGTACGGCTGCTGAGGCTCCGCACCCGGTAGGTGCCCGGCGCAATGGCAGGCGGGCGTACCGTAGCGGCCGGCTTGGCTCGCGGAGCGCCCTTGCGCGTGGCTGGGGCCGCCGAAGCGCCGCCGCTGGTGGTATCGGCCGAAGGCGAGGCCGCAGGCGGGATGGCTTTGGCGGCGCGGCGCTGGGCGTGGGCACGCGGCGCGGCCGCCATTCCCAGCGCGAGCAGGAACAGGACGCGGCACCAACGCAATAAAGAAGACATTAGTAAAGTACTAAAATAAAAGATTTGAGCAAGTTGCCAACAAATTAACACTATATAAATTGATAATCAGCCGGACCCTGCAACCGATTGCGCCGCTTTGGCGGGGCGGCCCCACTGGCACGGCCCTTGACGACCTAAACCGTCGGGAAGCCGTATCTTGTACTTCCCCCTTTACCGGGCGGCGGGCTGCCATTGTGGCACCCGCTGCCGCTGCTTTTGGCTTTATCCCCGCCCATGCGTCTGGCATCCATTATTCCCTCCGATACATCTTCCTCCGCGACCACCTTTATTCAGGCGTTCAGCGACTCCAATTCCCAACCCGAAGCCATTGCGATTATGGCGGCCGACCCCGACCACCTGCTGCGCGGCGACGACGCTCCGCCCACGCTGCCGCTGCTGCCGGTGCGCAATACCGTCTTGTTTCCGGGCGTGGTGCTGCCCGTCACGGTCACCCGCAAAAAGAGCATCAAGCTGGTACGCAAGGCCTACGCCGGTGATAAGCTCCTGGGCGTAGTGGCCCAACAAAGTCCCGACGCCGACGAGCCCACCACCGACGAGCTGCACCCTGTGGGCACGCTGGCCCGCATTCTCAAGCTGCTCGAGCAGCCCGACGGCCAGGTTACCATCATCCTGCAGGGGCAGGTGCGCTTCACTATCGAGGAGCAGCTCACTTACACGCCGCTGCTCACCGCGCGCGTGAGCTACTTCTCGGAGGTGGCCCTGAACCCCGAAATTCCCGGCGAATTTGGCCTGCTGCAGGCCCTGCGCGAAGCCGCCACCAAGGTGCTGGAGCTCACGCCGGAAATTCCGATGGAAGCCCGGGCCATGCTCGATGGCATTCAGTCGCCGGCGTTTCTCACGCATTTTCTTTCGTCGAATGTGCAGCTCGACTTGCCCGCTAAGCAGAAGCTGCTGGAACTGGCCGACCCCGAGCAGCAAGCCCGCCAGCTCCTCGAAGCCTTGCTGAGCCAGGCCGAGCTGCTCGAAATCAAGCAGGACATTCGTTCTAAAACGCACACCGGCATCGATGCCCAGCAGCGCGAGTACTTCCTGCGCCAGCAGCTCAAAACCCTGCAGGATGAGCTGGGCCAGGAAGGCCCCGACGAGGACATGCACCGCCTGCGCGCCCGCGCCGAAACCAAAAAGTGGCCCGAGTCGGTGGCGCTTCATTTCAAAAAGGAAATGGACAAGCTGGCCCGCACCAACCCCATGGCGCCCGATTATTCGGTGAGCATCAACTACGTGGAGTTTCTGCTCGACCTGCCCTGGGGCGAATACACCAAGGACAAGTTCAACCTCAAGCAAACCAAGAAAATCCTCGACGCCGACCATTTCGGCCTAGAAAAGGTAAAGGAGCGGATTTTGGAATACATCGCCGTACTAAAGCTGAAGCAGGATCTGAAGGCACCGATACTGTGCCTGTACGGCCCGCCCGGCGTGGGCAAAACCTCTTTGGGCCGCAGCATCGCGGCCGCCATGGGCCGCAAGTACGTGCGCATGAGCCTGGGCGGCGTGCGCGACGAAGCCGAAATCCGCGGCCACCGCAAGACCTACGTGGGCGCCATGCCTGGCCGCATCATTGCCCAGATTAAGAAAGCCGGTGCTTCGAACCCCGTTATCATTCTCGATGAGATTGACAAGGTGAGCAGCGACTTCCGCGGCGACCCCAGCTCGGCCCTGCTCGAAGTGCTCGACCCCGAGCAAAACGCCACCTTCACCGACAACTACCTGGAGGTGGAGTACGACCTGAGCAAGGTCCTGTTCATTGCCACGGCCAACTCGCTCGATACCATTCAGCCCGCCCTGCGCGACCGCATGGAAATCATCGACCTGACCGGCTACACCCAGGAGGAGAAAGTGCAGATTGCGCGCAAGCACCTCTGGCCCAAGCAGCTCAAGGAGCACGGCCTGGGCGAGGCCGAAGTAAAAATCACGGACGCGGCCTTGCACCGCGTGGCCGACGACTACACCCGGGAAAGCGGCGTGCGCGGCCTGGAACGCAAGCTCGCGGCCGTGACGCGCAACCTGGCCCGCCGCAAGGCCGGCAAAGAGCCCGTGCCCGCCGTGATGGAGCCGGCCGAAATCCGCAAAATCCTTGGGGCTGCCATTTTTGACCGCGACCAGTACCAGGACAACGACACCGCCGGCGTGGTAACGGGCCTGGCCTGGACCAGCGTGGGCGGCGATATTCTCTTCGTGGAAAGCCTGTTGAGCCGCGGCCGGGGCAAGCTCACGCTGAGCGGGCAACTGGGCGACGTGATGAAGGAATCGGCTATCACGGCGCTTTCCTATCTGCGCAGCCGCGCCGATGAAATCGGCATCGACTACCGCCTGTTTGAGCAGTACGACCTGCACATCCACTTCCCCGAGGGAGCGGTACCCAAGGACGGCCCCAGCGCGGGCATTGCCATTTTCACCAGCATGGCCTCGGCCTACACGCAGCGCCGCGTGCGCCCGCGCATGGCCATGACCGGCGAAATTACCCTCCGCGGCAAGGTGCTGCCCGTGGGCGGCATCAAGGAAAAGCTGCTGGCCGCCCGCCGCGCCGGCATGAAAGACATTATTCTCTGCCCCAAAAACCGCAAAGACATCGAGGAAATCCAGGAAGACTACCTCAAAGGCCTCACCATTCACTACGCCGACCGCGTTGATGACGTGTTGCGTGTGGCTCTGCTGGATGAGCTAGTGCCCCACCCGCAGAAGCTGCCCGTGCGCGACGAGCCGGTGCCCGCCAATGGGCCCAGCGTGGAGGTGCAATAGTTACGTTTTCAGTGACGAGAACGTCATGCCGGGCGCAGCGAAGCATCTCGCGTGCAGCAGTAAACCCAATCGTCTGTCATGCTGACGAAGGAAGCATCTTATCGCCGCTGCGCGAGTCGTTCGGCCGTGATAAGATGCTTCGCTGCGCTCTGCATGACAGATGGCGCGAGCAAGACGCTTCGGCTCCGCTCAGCATGATGTTCTTTTTCACATCGGACAACTGAAAAATTAGCGCGCAGGTACCTTCCCGCTCCTGATTTCGTTTGGGGCCGACGGAGGCTCCGGTTCCCTGTTATCTTAGACCAATGAAGCACTTTTCCGCCCGTGGGGCTGCTGGTTTTTGCCTGTTGCTGGGGGTGATGGGGCTGCTACCGGCCCGGGCGCAGCAGATTGGGGGGCGCACCGTGTTTCCCTTCCTGGATTTGCCGGCGGGAGCACAGCAAGCAGCGTTGGGTGGCACCAACGTATCGGCTCGCAACGACGACCCGACCATGCTTTTTGCCAACCCGGCCTTGCTCAACCCGGAAATGGACGGGCGCCTGGCCCTGAGCTATGTCGCCTACGTGGCCGACATCAAGCAAAGCACCGCCGCTTATGTGTTCAATACCCAGAAGGCGGGCCGCTTCGGCATCGGTCTTACTTACCTTAACTACGGGCAGCTGGAGAGCTACGACGCGGCCGGCAACAGCCTGGGTACGTTTGGCGTGAACGAATACACGGTAGGGGTGTCAGACTCCTACACCAAGGGCAAGTTCACCTTCGGCGCTACCACCAAGTTGGCCGTTTCCAGCATCGCGGGCAGCCGCTCGTTGGCCGGGGTGGCCGATGCCGGGGTCGTCTTCAAGCACCCCACCCAGGACTTCACGGTGGGCCTGGCGGCCAAGAACGCGGGCTACCAATTCTCGCCTTACCCGGGCACCGACCGTGGCCCGCTGCCGCTGGACGTGGAGCTGGGCGCCACCATCAAGCCAGAGCACATGCCGTTGCGCCTGTCGCTCACGGCCCACCACCTGCAGCAGTGGGACATTCAGTACCTCGACCCCAACCAACGCGGCCAACCCGACGCCAACAACGTAGTGAAGAAGCCCACCAAAAGCTTCGGCGACAACCTGGCTCGCCATTTCACCGCCAGCGCGACGCTGGTGCTGGGCCAGAATTTCAACCTGCGCGTGGGCTACAACCATTTGCAGCGCCGCGAGTTGCGCCTGGATAACACCAGCGGCAGCGCCGGCCTCAGCTTTGGCTTTATGCTTAAAATCAGCACCTTTCAGCTTGACTACACCCACGCCACGCTGCAGGCCGCCGGCTCCAGCGAATACTTCACGCTGGCGCGCAACCTTGATTCATTGTTTAAGAAAAAGGAGTAACCCAAACAGCTAATGCAACTGTGCAGCCCGTCGTAACTGAGTGCCTAGACCGTCATGCAGAGCGCAGCATCTTGCTCGAACCATTTGTCATGCTGACGAAGGAAGCCCCTTCTCACGCCACCACGATTCTTTCATCGGCGATAAGATGCTTCGCTGCGCTCTGCATGACGGGCATCTAAGACGTATCTGCCGCTTATATCCACTGACCCTTCCATGCTCAACCAAGATTTCTTAACTCCGGCGCAGATTGTGGCCGAGCTCGACAAGTACATTATCGGCCAGCACGATGCCAAGCGCCATGTGGCCATTGCCCTGCGAAACCGCTGGCGCCGCCTCCATGCCCCGGCCGACATGCAGGCCGAAATTGTGCCCAACAACATCCTGATGATTGGGGCCACGGGCGTGGGCAAGACCGAAATTGCCCGCCGCCTGGCTCACCTCGCCGATGCGCCGTTTGTGAAAGTAGAAGCCAGCAAATTCACCGAAGTGGGCTACGTGGGCCGCGACGTGGAAAGCATGGTGCGCGACCTCGCCGAGCAAAGTGTGAACCGCGTGAAAGCCCGCCGCCAGGAAGCCGTAAAGGCCCAGGCCGCCGAAGCCGTGGAAGAACTCATTCTGGATGCTCTAATTCCGGCGGTGCCCCGCCCCGCCGGGGCCCGGTCCAGCGTAGGCTTCCCCAGCACGGGGGGAGGGGAGGATGCCATGCCGCAGTCCGATGCCGAGCTGAACGAGCGTACCCGCGAGCGGTTCCGCCAGAAAATCAAGAATGGGGAGCTGGAAGACCGCAAGATTGAGATTCAGGTAGCGCAATCCGGCCCCAGCGTGGGCATCATGGGCGCACCTCCCGGCATCGACGAGGGCACGCTCTCGGGCCTGCAGGACATGCTGGGCAACATGCTGCCCAAGAAAACCCGCAAGCGCAAAGTGACGGTAGCCGAAGCCCGCAAGCTCCTTCTCGACGAAGAAGCCGCCAAGCTCATCGACATGGACGAGGTGAAGGAGGAAGCCGTCCGGCAGTGTGAGAACGCGGGCATCATCTTCATCGATGAGATTGACAAGGTAGCCAGCAGCGGCGGCAAAAGCGGCGGCGGCCCCGACGTAAGCCGCCAGGGGGTGCAGCGCGACCTGCTGCCCATCGTGGAAGGCTCGGCCGTAAGCACCAAGTACGGCATCGTCAATACCGACCACATCCTGTTCATCGCGGCTGGCGCGTTCCACGTCAGCAAGCCTTCCGACCTCATCCCCGAGCTGCAGGGCCGCTTCCCCATCCGCGTGGAGCTGCAAAGCCTGACCAAGAACGACTTTTTCCGCATTCTGAAGGACCCCAAGAATGCCCTCACCAAGCAATACGAGGCCCTGCTCAAAGCCGAAGAAGTGGAGCTGACTTTCGACGATGCTGCCCTGGAGCGCGTGGCCGAAATCGCCTCCGAAGTCAATGCCGAAGTGGAGAACATCGGGGCCCGCCGCCTCCACACGGTCATGAGCCGGCTGCTCAACGACATTCTCTACGACGTGCCCGATAAGATTGGGGCCAACGCGCACATTCTCATCACGGCCGCATTGGTAGACGAGCGGCTCAACGACATGGTAAAGAACCGCGACTTGAGCCAGTACATTTTGTAGCCTCCGCTGCCCATAAAAAAAGCCCCGGCCAAATTGGCCGGGGCTTTTTATTGAACTACTGCTAGTGCTTAGTAACCGGTGTTCTGTTTCAAGAGCGGATTCAGCTGCACATCGCGGTCCGGAATCGGGAAAATAACGCGAGGGTCATTGTACTTAACCAGGGGCACGGTACCGTGTGCGGGAATGTCACGCTTATAACGCAGCAAATCATATAAACGGAAGCCTTCGAATGCCAACTCCAAGCGACGCTCTTCGAGGATGGCATCTATCAGCCCGGCCTGGGTGGCAACGGACGTAACGGGCACTGCAGTGGTTGAGCGAGTACGCACCTGATTCAGAAGCGTAATGGCTTCGACACTGGGCGTGGCGCTAGTTTGAGCCAACGCTTCGGCGCGGGTCAGCAGTATCTCAGGGTAGCGAATGACCGGTACCCAGTTGTCAACAGCGTAAAATTTGGCTGTAAACGTGTTGGCGCCCCTAACGTCGAGCAACGTGGTCCGGCGCTTGTCGGTAGCGGACAGCGGACCCGTGCTGGCTACATAAGGCGTTACCGTAATGTCGGCCCGGCGGTCAGGACCGTAGTGCTGGCCAATGGCGTTGTTCGTGTTGGGGTTGTCGGTTGAGTTAAACGCAACCGAGAATATGGACTCCTTAGTAGTGAAAGTGTAAAAGGCGTCGCGGGGGCTGGGGTTAAGCGCATACTGGTTGCCGGTAATAACCTGGCCAGCAAAATCGGCTGCCTTAACGTAATCTCCCTTATACAGGTACACCCGGGCTAGCAGAGCGCGGCCGGCTTCTTTGGTTGCCCGGCCCACGTTTTGGATGCTGCGGGCTGGTGTTACTGCCGGTAGGTCGGCAATTGCCTCCGTCAAATCCTTCTCCATCTGGGCGTAAACTTCCCCTACTGAGGCACGGGGCAAACGCTGGCTCACATCGAACGCATCAGCAGCCGATGCAGGCGCCGTCAACTGCAACACGATTCCCGGGTGGGAAGCATTAGCCGTGAAGTTATACGGCTGCGCAAAGAGGTTCACCAGGTGCCACATGGTGAGGGCGCGGATAAACTTGCACTCAGCAATGTATTGCTTTTCCAGAGCAGGGGAAACCTTGCCGCTGTTGAGGGCAATATTCTGTAGAAAGGAGTTTGCTCCGAAGATAGTGCGATAGCCGCCCTGCCAAGCGGTTTGGGCAAATCCGTCTGTAGAGAGCATTTGGAAGCGGCCCACGTTGCCAAAGTAGCTGGGTACGTCGGTATCACCGCTACGGATATCGGAATAGATAAGCGCGCGGCCACCCAGAAACTCTGCGTTTTGCAGGTCGTTGTACACGCCCAGAATGGACTTGTTGATGCGGTCGGCCGTGGCAAAGGCATCATCAACCGTGAAGTTAGCCGGTGGGTCCTGGTTGAGAACTTCGCAGGCAGGGAGACCGGTCAGCAGTGCAGCTGACAGAAGCATCGAAGCTACGGTGCGAGATTGAAACAGATTCATATACTAGTAAGATTAGAAGCTAACGTTGAGACCAAGCGTGTAGCTGCGGGTTTGGGGTACCGAACGGTTGTCGATGCCGTAACCAACGTTTGTATTGTTGCGGTTGGAATTCACCTCGGGGTCGGTGCCTTTGTATTTGGTAAACACCAAGGCATTCTGCACCTGAGCGTAGACACGCAGGTTGCTTACACCGATAACGTTGTTGATGCCCTTGGGCAGGTTGTAGCCCAGGCTAACCTGACGCAAGCGCAGGAAACGGCCGTCTTCCAACCACCGGGTCGAACTTTGCTGTGCCGTGTTGTCGGCCAGGTACAAGCGGGGAACGTCCGTCTGCTGACCAGGAGTAGTCCAGCGGTCCTTAATTTCTTCGATGTTGTTGTTGTATAGGTTGGTCAGCAGGCCCTGGCGGGTGGCGTTGAAAATCTTGTTGCCACCGCTGTACTGCAGGAATACGCCAAGGTCGAGGCCTTTGAAGCTGAAGGTGTTATCAAAGCCACCGTAGTAGGTGGGGTAGCCGGTTTCCTTCAGGTAAACTGCATCACTCTGGGTGATGGGAGTCGTGGGCTCGCCGGTGGCGGTCAGGTAGGTGCCCGTTACCGGGTTGTACTGCTTGATGTTGCCATCCTTATCGAGGAACTGGCCGTTGCCGTTGGCAGGGTTTACGCCAGCCCAACGGATGAGCTTGTACACACCCAGGGCGCTGCCGATGCTGGCACGCTGCACGCCGCTCTGAATATCGGCCGGGTCGTTTAGGGCAGTAACCTGGTTTTTCAGGATGGACGTATTGAACGATGAAGTCCAGCGGAAGCCGTTTTCAGCCTGAACATTGATGGTGTTGATAGTGAGTTCAACGCCACGGTTGTACATCGAGCCAACGTTGCGGAAAATTGAGCCGCCGGGTACGCCCAACTGAAAGGGCAGGGGAGCATTCAGGAGCAAGCCGCTGATGTCGTTATTGAAGAAGTCGAACGACATGTTGATGCGGTCGCCCAAGAAACCGGCGTCCAAACCAACATCCAGCTTCTTCGAGGTCTCCCACTTCAGGTCGGGGTTACCAATTTGAACTATCGACAGGCCGTTCAGGTCAGCGTACTGACCGCCGCCGCCCAGAGTGCGCGAGGCGTACGAACCAATGCCGTTGGAGTTGCCTACCAAACCGTAGCTACCGCGCAGCTTGAGGTTCGACAAGAACTTCACGTTCTCCATGAAGCTCTCGCCGTTGATACGCCAGCCAGCCGAAATCGCCGGAAAGTAACCACGTTGGTTGTTTGCACCGAAGCGGGAGTCTTCGTCGGCGCGCTGCGAAAGCTGCAGGTAGTACCGGTCGCCGTAGTTATAGGCCACGCGCCCGAATACAGAGCGGAAGCCGTTGCCAAACTTGGTGCCACCGCTGAATGGGGTACCCGACTGGAGACCATCGAGGATGGCGTTGAATTTAGGGTCAGCGGTGTTTTGGGCACCGGCATATACCTGCATTTCCTGCGTTTCCTGGTATTCCAAACCAACTGTAGCACTCACGTTGTGCTTCTCGGCAAACGTCTTGTCATAGTTGGCGTAGTTCTGCCAGTTGGTTTGGGTACGGTCAAGGCGGTTGTCCTGAATCAGGCCCGAGTACGCGCGGCCCAGGCCGGAAAGGCGAATGTCGCTGTACTGGTCTTCGAAGTTGTCCAGGTAGTCAACGCCGTATTTAGAAGTCAGGCGCAGGCCCGTGATGGGCTGGATTTCGATGTAGCCATTGGCCAGCAGACGCCGTGAGGTGTTGGCGTTGCGGTTCAACTCAAGAACGGCCAAAGGGTGGCTTACCGCGTTGGCGATATAGGAAGTGGTGGTGGTGTTGTTCCCCTGGCCCAGGTTACCGGCAGCGTTCAGGTAGTAAGTGCCATCGGCACCATACACCGGAAGGTTAGGCGCAGCATTGTAGCCCGAAATGGTAGCACCTGCTAGGTAACCATCGGTCAAAACGCCGTTGTTCTGCGATTGAGCATAGTTGGCGCCTAGGCCGGCTTTCAGCCATTTCTTGGGCGTTATGTCCAGGTTAAGACGCACCGAACCACGACGCAGGCGGTTGGTTCTGATAACCCCGTTCTGGTCGGAATAATCTCCCGAGCCATAGTAGCTGGCTTTATCGTTGCCGCCCTGCAGGGCAACCTGGTAGTTTTGGGAAACACCCTTCCGGTAAATTTGCTTTAGCCAGTCAGTGCGGTCGGGAGAGCCATCACCGTTCACGTCCACATCCTTTGCAATAATTGCATTTGGAGAAGTAGCGCCGAAGCGGTTGGCTGCCTTTTCGTTCTGAATGGCGATAAAGTCCTCTGCGTTCAGCAACTTTGGCAGGCGCGTTACCTCGTTCAGGCCCACATAACTATTGAAGCTGATGCGGTTCTGGCCAGACTTGCCACGCTTTGTGGTGATGATGATAACGCCGTTGGCTGCACGCGAGCCATAAATTGCGGACGCCGAGGCATCTTTAAGTACGTCCACCGACTCAATGTCATTGGGGTTGATATCGGCCAGAGGGTTGTAGCGGGTACCGTTGCCACCGTTGAAGACGTTGGCGTTGTCACGGGTGCTAACTGGAACGCCGTCGATAACATAGAGGGGGTTCGAGTTGCCGCTGATAGAGTTTGAACCGCGAATGCGCACCGTCACGGCATCACCTAGAGCACCGCCGGTGTTGGTAACCTGCACGCCGGCTGCGCGGCCCGTCAGGGCCTGATCGAAACTCTGAACCGGCTGGTTCAAAAATTTCTCAGCCTTAACCGTGGTCACTGAACCCGTGATGTCCTTCACGTCCTGCGACCCACCGTAGCCGGTCACCACTACTTCGGTGAGCTGCTTGGTGTCGGTGGCCAGGGACACGGTAAACTGTGAATCGGAGCCGATGGCCCGCTCCTGGGTGGTCATGCCCACGGAGCTAAACACTAGAGTGCCGCCTGTTTCAGGCACCGTCAAATTAAAGCTGCCATCAGCATTGGTCGATACGCCATTAGTAGTGCCCTTAAGCAGCACGGTCACACCAGGAAGGCCGGTGCCGGTTGCTTGGTCGGTTATCCTGCCTGAAATGGAGCGGGTTTGCGCCATCGCTCCTTGCAGAAGAGTAAACATGAGTACAAGACTCATGAGTATGATTTTTTTCATGAACAAAAAATGTAGGTAAAGTGAGAATTTGGGAAGCTTTGTATTGTCAAAAATACGCTACGAATGTCATACCAGAGGAAAAAAAACATCAGTCCTTCATAAAAATTTCAGATTTCGTAACGAATTGATATACTTAATTAAGTTCTGTCAAAAAGAGCGTAATTAACTGTCAGTGAGAGCTTTTTATTCGATACAGGCTAATTGGCTGCGGATATCTTGTTGTTTTTCAGGGGTGAAATAATGCTGTATTAAGTAGTGGAAGTATGCAGTAAGCCATTGAAAAAAAGCCCCAACCGTAGCGGTTGGGGCTTTTTTGTACCTTACTAAGGAGTCGGTTTTTTGACCGGATTCTGAACAAACGGACTAGTGTTGAGGCTAAATCTGTAGCAAGCGCAGAGGGAATTAAGAGAGCAGCTCGGAATCGGAAACTTGAGCTGTTTGCCTGTCGGCGAGCCCAACCCTTAACCGGCCAGCAGGCGCGCCTCCCCAATATCTCCCATAATCTTAGCCAGCAGCCTACCGCGTACTGCTAAGGCCGCGCTTTCTAGGTGGTGATTGAGTTAGACTGAGCGGCTTACAGCACCGTGAACTTGGCGTAAAGCGCGTAGGGCGGATTAATCTGGGTGCCGGAGATAACCTTGGCCGTGGCGCCGCCGGCCAGCTTCACGTCGGAGAGGGGCGTGAGAATCACCCGCGAGCCGTCCTCGAGCACGTATTCGAAGGTGAAGACGATGAGGTCCCCGGTGAGCACCTCGTTGGGGCTGGTGGGCGTGGCGCCTAGCAGGTTGCGCAGGCTGGGCAGCACCTCCCCGGTGGCAAAGAAAAGGCGCTGCAGGCTGCTCAGCGGCTCTTGGCTGTTGAGGAAAACCCGGGCCGGGAACGTGCTGTACGAACCCTGCAGCACGCGCGGCCCAATGTTGTTGGCGTGCACCACCAGGATGGAGTAGCCCGTGCAGCCGCCTGTAGATAGCGTACGAACACAATTTCTCACATTTGAAAGCTTGCACTTAGGCCAAATGCCTCGTCGTCTTCAATAGCGCAGCTTATTAGCAAGACATAGGAAAAGAGCCAGGGTTTGTGGACGGATCAATGCAGATTTACGAACTAAAAAAGGCTGCCTGGAGGGCAGCCTTTTAAAATGGGAGCAGGTCGTTACTTGTCTATTTAGCCATTCACGGGTGTTTTTACAAACAGTCCGGGAATGGGCTTGGGCACGTTAGGGTTGGTATCGATTTCACTTTGCGGGTATAGCAAGCGCTGGGGGATATCGGACGAAACACTGCTTTTCTTGGGGATGCCAATGAGGTTGTTGGTGCGGCGCAGGTCGTTGAAGGGTTCCAGCTGGCCCACCATGCCCAAGTATTTTTCGGTCAGAATTTCCTTGAGGAGGGCTTGACCCGAGGTCTGGCCGGCGGTGGTATTGAGCAAGCCACCCACTTCAAAGTCGGTGGCGGTATAGGCCGTAAACTTGGTGCCGGCCGCGGTGTAGGTAGCAGCGTCGTAGGCGCGCAGGGTATTGAGCGCCGTAAGGGCGCCCGCGGCGTCGCCCGTGCGGGCCAGGGCTTCAGCCAGAATGGCCTGCGTCTCGAAATAGGTGACGAGTGGGGCGGCGGCATTGACCTTAAAAGCGCCGTTCACCACGTTCAGGTCCACGGCATAGCCGTTGGGGGAGGAAGCCGGGGTGTTGATGAAGAAGTAATTGCGCCGGCCTAGCTCGTTGGTTTTGGCATTAGCCCGGCTCGTATACAGCTGGTAGGCGTAAGAACCCTGCGCCGGGTTGGCGGCGGGGCCTTCGGCCGATAGGTAGCCGACGCGGGAGTTCGTGGTGAAGTCGTAGTAGGGGTTGGCGTCCTTGCCGTTGGCGGTGGCGGCGTTATAGGGCATGAGCATGTCGCCGGCTTTGCTGGCGATGCCGAGCTTGGCTTCGGCCGCGGCCTGAGCGTAGTTTTTTACGTGCAGGTAGTAGCGGGCCTTCAGCGAGTGCGCCGCGGCCACCCAGCTGCTTACGGTGCCTTGGTAAAAGACGTCGCGGGTGCCGGGCGAAATGCCATTTTTGGGCAGGTTGGTAATGGCCTGGTCAAGCAGCGTCTGCACGGCGACGTACACCGAAGCCTGGGGGTCAAACTTGCCGGGGGCGTCCTTCAGCGCTTCGGAGTAGGGTACATCGCCCCACAGGTCGGTGATGCTGCCCACAATCTGGGCTTCTACTACCTGGCCTATGCCGAGCAAGCGGAGGTTGTTCACGGCCTGCGCCTTGCTTTGCACCAAGCGGGCCTGGGCCAGCGTGGTGGCGTAGGCATTGGCCCAGGCCGAGTTGAAGTCGCCGGCCCCGATGTTATACAGTTCGAAACCCTGGTACTGCCGGTCGGAGCCGGTGAAATAGTCGGACCAGATGCCGGTCAGGCGCGGCATTTCGCCGCTCATAAACAAGCCTTCGCTGAGCTCGGCGGCCGTCAGCTGCTGGTCGGCGGGGGCGTCTTGGGGGGCATTGGGGTTGATATCGTAGCCGTTAACAAGCTTATTGCAGCTGCCGAAGGTGAGGCCCAGGGCGCCCAACAGCAAGAAGTATTTGAGATTTTTCATGTTAAGGTTCTCCGAAAATTAGTAGGTGAACTTAATGGAGAAGATGACGGAGCGGGTGCTCGGGTTGTTGAAGTAATCAATCCCGCGGCCATTGCTCACGCCTGTTAGGTTGGTTTCGGGGTCTACGCCGGTGTAGTTGGTCCACAGGTAGAGGTTGCGGCCGGTCACGGCCAGGTCGATGGCACTGAGCTTGGTGGCCGTGCGCAGCCAGCTTTGGGTGAGGCTGTAGTTGAGGGTCACTTCGCGCAGGCGGGTGTAGTTCACATGCTCGACAAACGGAGCGCCCGGGCCGCCGGAGAAGCCGTTGCCCAAGCCGTTGCGATACCATTGCTCGTCGAGGGCCACGTCGCCGGAGCCAAAATTCTGCACTTTGCCCCGGAAGGTATAGGAGCCGTCCGCGTTCGGCTTGTAAGCCGAAGCCAGGGTTTGGCCGGTGTAGAGCTTCAGGCTGGCGGCTTGCGCGCCCGAAACGGTGATTTCTTCGCCGAGCTCGCCAGCGGTGCCGAAGAAGTACAGGGCGCCTTTGGTGCCGTTCCAGATATCCGTGCCGTGCACGTGGTCAATCAGCACGTTAAGCGAAAGGCCCCGGTAGCTGAACGTATTGTTTAGGCCGCCGCGCCACTGGGGGTTGGGGTTGCCAATCACCCGCGCGGTGCCGTTGTCGGCCAACTGCGGAAAGCCGTTGGCGTCGGTGTTATAGGTACCATTGTCTCTAATGTCGAAAGAGTTGCCCCACAAAGCCCCCAGCGCGTAGTCCTTCACGGCCCGCGACGAGACGCTGCCGCTGAAGCCCGTCAGGCCGATGGACGTTGCGCCGGCCAGCTCGGTCACCTTGTTGCGGTTGAGCGAGAAGTTGGGCGCCACGTTCCAGGTGAACTTATCGGTTTTTACCACGTCCCCGTCCATGCTGATTTCCAGGCCCCGGTTGGTGATGGTGGCCGCGTTGGCGTTGGTGTTGGTGTAGCCGGTAGTAGCGGCAACAGGCACCGGTAGAATGACGTCGACTGTTTTGTTGGTGTAGCCGGTCAGGGTCAGGCCGATGCGATTTTGCAGGAAGCGCAGGTCCAGGCCGCCTTCAAGCTCCGTTTTGCGCTCGGGCCGGATAAGGGGGTTGCCCTTGCTGGTGGAGCGCACGAAGCCGCCGCCGTAGTTGGATGCATCCAGAGTCGTGCCATAGCCTTCGCCCAGCACGCTGCCGTTGGCCGGCGTGTAGTAGGTGCGCGTGAGGTAGGGGGTGGGCTGCACGCCCACTACGCCGTAGGAAGCCCGGAGCTTGCCGAAGCTTAATACCCGGTTTTCGGCCAGAATGGGCAGCTTGGTGAACTGCCAAGCCAGCGAGCCGGCGGAGTACACAAACGTGCTCTTGGCCTCGGGGCCGAAGGTGGAAGCCTGCTCGCCGCGAACCGTGCCGGTAAGAAAAAGCTGATTAAACAAGCCCAAATCGACCTGGCTATAGATGGCGGCCGTGCGCTGCTCCACGGTAGCGTTGTAGGGGCTGCGGTTGGTAGAAGGGGTATTGTTGAGCTGTGGTGGCGAAAAGGGGTTGATGAAGCCAGTGGCCGTGGTACCAAGCTGACTGCTGCGCCGGGCATTTAGGTTGTACCCCACGAGGCCCGTCAGGGTCACGTTCTCGCCAAGGTTGGTGTGCGCCCGCGCAATAAGGTCGTTGTTGACCTGCGTTTCCTGGATGACTTCTTCGGTCAGGCTGCCGGTCGACGAGGTCGCCGCCCCAACCGGGAAGTACGCATAGCGGTTGTCGGTATAAGTGTCTACCCCGGACCGGTTCAGGATGTTCAGCCAAGGCGTCACGTCGTACGTCATTTCCAGCGCGCCAAGAAAGCGGTTGACGCGGCTTTCGTTTCGCACCCGGTCCAAGTTCCAGAGCGGGTTGTCATAGCCGGAATTGGTAATGCCGTTGGGGTTGGCCGCACTCACCACGGCCCGGCCCAGCTTGTTGCGGTACGAGAGCTGACGGTCGAGAAAGATGTTGCCCGCGGGGTCGGTGTAGTCGCCAATGTAGCGGCTGTTGTCGTAGTCGGGTGAGGTACGCAGGCCCCCCAGGTAGATGCCGCTTACGTTGGAGCCCTGCTGCGCCCGGTTCGAGCGGGTGCGGATGTAGGAGCTATTCACCGACACGCGGAATTTGTCCGACAGCTGGCGGTCCACGTTGATGCGGGCCGTGGTGCGGTCGTTGTCGCTGTGGTTAAGGGCAATGCCTTTCTGGTAGGTGTTGCCCAGGCTCACGTAAAAGTTGCTGCGCGTGTCGCCGCCGCTCACGGTAGCAATGTTGTCCCAGGTGTAGCCGGTGGTGAACGGGGCCCGGGCCTGGTCGTAGGTAGTTTGGCTGTTTTTTCCGCCGTGCGGGTTAGCGGCTGTGCCGTTGGCGATGTTGTAGACGCGGGTGCCGTCCGGCAGGGTGGCATATCCCAGGTAGCCTGTAGCCGTCGGGTCGGTGATGTAAGTGTCGGCGCCGCCCTTGCGGTCGGCAATCCGGTCGCCCCACGAGGCCGATGTGGTGTTGTTGTACAACCCGCCGCCGCCCTGGCCGAACTTGGTTTGCAGGGGGGGCACACGGTTAATCTGGTCGACGCCGTACGAGGAGCGGTAGCTGACGTTCAGCTTGCCGTTGGCGCTGGCGCCTTTTTTGGTCGTAATCACAATAACGCCGTTGGCGGCACGGGTGCCCCACACGGCGCTGGCCGCGGCCCCCTTCAGCACTTCCATCGTGGCAATGTCGTCGGGGTTAATGTCGTTTAGGCGCGAGGCCTGCACCACGCCGTTCACTTGGTTGGAACCGGCACCGCCGTTGCTGGACAAAATGCCGTCGTCGCCCACCGACGAGTTATAAATCGGAATACCGTCCACCACAATTAGGGGCTGCAGGTTGCCGGTGATGGTGCTGGCCCCGCGAATCTGGATGTTGGCGCTGGCACCAGGGTCGCCCGACGAGCGGGTGATGAGCACGCCCGGCGTCTTGCCCGACAAGCCGGTGATGACGCTCGTTTCGCCCGAGCGCACCAGCGACGTGCCCTGCACTGTGGCCTGGGCCGTGCCCAATTGGTCGCGGTTGGCCGTCAAGCCCAGGGCCGTTACCACTACTTCATTGAGTTGTTTAACATCTGGCACCATGACAATGGTAAAGGTAGCTTCGCTGCCTATGGGGCGTTCCTGGCCCACATAGCCCACTGAGCTGAACACCAACGTTCCGCCTGTTTCCGGCACGTTGAGCGTGAAGGCACCGTCTGGGCTCGTCGAAGTACCATTGGTCGTGCCTTTCACCAGCACCGTGATGCCGGGCAACCCTTCGCCCGTCTTTTGGTCGGTCACCCGCCCGGAGATGGCTCGCGTCTGCGCGAGGGCTCCGTGGAAAAAAGTGACCATGAGCACCATGCTCATGAGTAGTATTCTTTTCATGAAGTGAGTAATGAATGAGTAAGAAAAAAAGAGAGACTAAAGGAAATGAGTTGCTTGCAAGTAAGGCGTGGCAATTACGTTGTGAAACCTCGGTTGATTGGCTTATATGATTCAGCGTCGAGAAGTGGTTTATCAGTTAGAGCACCGTAAATTTTGCATACAGTGCATAGGGCGGGTTAATCTGGGTGCCGGAGATAACCTTGGCAGTAGCGCCGCCGGCCAGCTTAACGTCGGAGAGGGGCGTGAGAATCACCCGCGAACCGTCCTCGAGCACGTATTCGAAGGTGAAGACGATGAGGTCCCCGGTGAGCACTTCGTTGGGGCTGGTGGGCGTGGCGCCTAGCAGGTTGCGCAGGCTGGGCAATGCCTCGCCCGTAGCGAAAAAGAGGCGCTGGAGGCCCGTAAGCGCTTCCTGGCTGTTGAGCGAAACCTTGGCCGGAAACGTGCTATACGAGCCCTGCAGCACGCGGGGCCCGATGTTGATGCCGCGCTGAAAGCTCTTGTACACCTCCACGGCTCGGATTTTCACGTCGCGCTGGTCCTGGATGTCGAAGCTGAACTCGAATACCGGGCGCGTGGGGTCCGGCAGGCGGGCCAGGTTGGCGATGCTGGCGGCGGCCCGGGTGGTGTTGAAGTAGCTTTTCTCCACATCGGCGCTGACCTTGGGGAAAATCAGCGGCACGCTGGTGACCGCGGGAGCCGGAATCTTGCTGCTTTCCTTGCAGCAGCTGAGCGAGCCCAGCGCCGAAACGAGCAGGAAGCCAAGGATGAGCTTTTTCATGGGATAGATAGGCGAGACTATATACAAGGAAGAGCTGGACGGTTACCGGTCCCAGAAAATGCGGTAGGTTGGGCTGGCCGGGTCCACCTGGGCCTTGGGAGCCGAGGGGTTAGCATTGGCCGTGATGTCCTGCTGGGAGTAGTACAGGCGCCGGGGAAACAAGCCCGCGCCCGTGGTAATGGGGTCGTTGTCTTCCACCAGCCCCACGTTGCTGCCAATGTTGTTGTTGTCGGGCACGGTGAGGATGGGGTAGCCCGTGCGGCGCCAGTCGGTATAGATATCGGGGCCCATGCCGAAACTGGCCACGTACTTCTCTTCCATGATGACCTGCAGCGGCGTCTTGGCCGGGCCGGTGGCGGTACCATCGAAGCGGGCCAGCGCTCCGTTTATATAAGTGGCGATTTCGGCCGCCGGAATGGGGCCCAGAGCGCGCGAGCCGCTCGGGATGGCCGTGGGGTAGGGGGCACCGGACGTAGTGGTGGGGCTGGGCGAGGTGCCTTCGGCCAGGGCAATGGCGTTTACTTTATCAAAGGAAGCCTGCAGGGCCGCTTGCAGCGCCGTGCGCGCGGCAGCGCGGTTGTTCAGGATGACGAGGTGGGCTTCGGCTTCCAGAAACTTGCGGCTGAAGTAGGGCAGCAGGCGTTGGGCTACCAGGCCCCGGCCAAAGGTGGTGTTGGCGTTGCCGCCCCGGCCGTCGTCGTAGCGGCCGCCCACGGGGTAGAGGCCGGGCAGCGTGCGCGTGCTCGACGACAGCGCGCTGGCGTTGGCCGGGCCCGTGCTGCCGGCGCGCGTGGTCACAAAGCGGGCGTCATTGGGGTCCTGGTAGTCGTAGGTGGCGCGGTCGGGAGCGATGCGGGTGGCCAGCTGGTTGAAGAAGTAATACGGCACGCGGGGGTCGGCGTAGCCCAGCGCGGGGTTGGGGATGGGCCGCACCGCCGCAGTGGGGCTGGGGTTGGTGCCGTCGCCGTACTTCATGAGCAGGTACAGGAAGCGGCCGATGTTGTTTTCACGGCCCGCGTTCACGTAATCGGCCAGGTACCCAACGTTGCGGTTGGCCGGCGACTCCGACGCACCGTACTTGAACTCAAAATCATCGGTTGCTTCCAGTAGTCCGCCGGTTCCGGTCAGCAAGGCGGCCACCTGCTGCTGAAAAGCGGCATCGGAACGGGTTTTGCGAATCTGCACCAGCAGCTTCAGCTTGAGGGTGCGGCCAAAGCGGGCCCACTTGGTGAGGTCGCCGCCATAAATCAAGTCCGCAGTGCCCGTGACGCCCGCGCCCGGCTTGGCCAGGTTGCCCAAGCCTTCGTCTATCAGCGCAAACAGGCCCTGGATGCCGAGGCCCGGATTGCCGTTGTAGATGTCGGCGTCTTTGTCGAAGCGCGGCGACGTGTTCTGCGCGCCTTTCAGCGCTTCCGAGTACGGCACGTCTCCGAACATGTCCACCAGTTGGCTGAAGACGTAGGCCTTTTGCAGTTGGGCAATGCCCACGTAGCCCCAGCGCTGCTCGGTGGTGCCCTGCGTGATGAGCAACTCGTTGTTGGCCAGCATGTCGGAGTACAGCCCGTTCCAGGGGCCGCTGAAGGAGTCGCCGGTCTGCTGGAAATTGCCGATGCTGCGGCCGTTGGAAAGCTGCTGCATCAGGGCGGAAGTGGGCTGGCCCAGGCCCGCAATGTTGAAGCCCAGGTAAGTGGACGTGGCCGTTTGGGTTACCGGCAGGAGTTGCTGCAGCTCGGCTTTCGACGGGTGAATGGGGTCGACGTTGACGTCGTAAAAGTCTTTGCACCCCGGGGTTCCCATGAGCAGGCCAGTCAGGGCCAGTGCGGTGGAAATAGTGCGAAATTTCATGGTGAGGAGAAGCGAAGGCTGATTAGAAATTCACCCGCAGGTTCACGCCGTAGCGCCGGGTGTTGGGCGCGTTCGTGTACTCGAAGCCTTGCTGGTTGCTGGCCCCGAAGGTGTTGGTTTCGGGGTCGAAGTGGGTGTGCTGCGGAATGTTGGGTGAGTACCAGTACAGGTTGCGACCCGAAACCGAGACGTTCACCACGCCGAAGGGCGTTTTCGCCAGCAAGGACTTGGGCAGGTCGTAGCCCAAGGACACCTCGCGCAGGCGTACCGTGGTGGCGTCGTACACGTTTTTCTCGTCGAACGCGCCCAGGCCGGCCGCGCCGGAGCTGAAGTAGTAGTCGTTGACCGAAATGGCGGTGTTGTTGGGAATAGTGGAGCCATCGGCATTGCGCAACGGCAGGTGCGTGGTGGGGTCGCCCTTCACGCCTTTAATAATGACCAGCTTGTTCCGGTCTTCGGTGTCTTTGGTTACGCCACGGCCCAGATACGAGGCCAGGGTAGTCGAGTACAGGTCGCCGCCCTTGCGGTAGTCCACCAGCACGTTCATCGTAATTCCCTTATAGGTGAACTGGTTAATGAAACCCATTAGAAACTGGGGGTTGGGGTTGCCAATAATCTTGGAGTTGGGGTCCTGAATCATGTGCCCGGTGGCCGGGTTGATGAGGTAGTCACCGTGCTCGTCGCGCGCGGCAGCCGAGCCGTAGAACACGCCGTAGTCTTCGCCCGGCTTGAGAATGGCCTGAATGCCGCCCGCGAAGCCGGTGCCAAACGTGAGCTGGGGCAGGCCGGCCGTCAGGCTTTCGACCTTGTTTTTGTTGCGTGTGAAATTGAACGTGCTGCTCCACACAACGCCCTTGGTTTGCACGGGGATGGCGGTGAAGGCCACTTCAAACCCTTTGTTGGAAATCTCGCCGAAGTTGGTGAAAAGCGCGCCAAAGCCCGAGGCCACCGGCAAATCAACGGGCGCAATCTGGTTGGTCGAGCGCCGGTCGTAGTACGAAGCTCCCAGCGTGATGCGGTTCTTGTAAAAGGACAAGTCGGTGCCCAATTCAAGCTCGTTGGTGAATTCCGGGGTGAGGGCCGGGTTGCCAATGGCGCCGCCCAGGCCCAGGCCCGTGATGCCATTAAACGGAAACTCGGTGCCAATGCCCTGGCCGGCGTTGCCAAACGAAGGATTGATGGTAAAGCGCGTGGGGCCGGCGGTGTACGGGGGCGCGTCGCGGCCCACCCGGGCGTAGGCCGCCCGCACCTTTGCCAAGGATAGCCACGGGATTTCCAACCCAAGCGCTTCGTTTACCACCACCGAGCCGCTGATGCTGGGGTAAAAGAACGAGCGGCCGCTGTTGCCCAGTTGCCCGCCCTTGTTTAGCGTCGACGACCAGTCGTTGCGGGCCGTGGCCGTGAGAAAGGCCCAGTCCTTGTAGCCCACCGTCACATCGCCGAGCACGCCCATGAGGCGGCGCTTGGAGAAGTCGTAGCCGTTGGTGTTTTTGTCGGTGGTGTTTTCGATGTTGTCGATGCCAAACACGATGATGCCGCGGCCGGAATACGCCCGGAAGTCCTGCTTGCGCTGGTTGATATTCTGGCCCACCGACGCCCGCAGGCTGAGGTCTTCGGTGAGGTTTTTATTGAAGGTGAGCAGGACGGTTTGCTCCAGCTCGGTGTTCTGGATGTTGTCTTCGAGAACGTTGCCCACGCCGCCGTAGCCGTTGGAGCCGGGGCGCACGGTGGTGCGGCGGTTGTCGGTATAAGTATTGATGCCGCCGGTGTAGCTCAACGTCAGCCATTCCTTAAAGGCGTAGCTCAGGCTGGCGCTGGCCGTGATGCGGTCCACCCGGGAGGTGTACTCGTTGTTCTCGGTGCTCCAGCGCGGGTTGTCTGCCTGGCCCGAGAGCCAGCCAAAGTACTGCTGATGCGTCACCGGGTCGATGTTGGGCAGGCCCTGCAGGTCGAGGTTGCGTGGAATGAACAGCGTGCGCGCAAACGCCGACGCGCTGCCAAAGGCATTGTTGGCCCCCAGCTGCGGGCCCTGCTGCTCGGTATTGGTGTAGCCCACCGTGCCGTTGATGCTGAACTTGTTGAAGTGCCCCGAGCCGCCCGCGCTCACGTTGTTGCGGATAAACTTGGAGTTCGGGATGGTGCCCACCTGGTCGGCGCGCGACAGGATGGTCGAGAACGTGGCGTTATCGCCGGTACCGGTCAGCGACACTGAGTTCTCGAACAAGTGGCCCGTATCGAAGAAGTCCTTCACGTTGTTGGGGTAGGCCTGGTACGGGATGGTGGCATCGAGCGGAATGCCCAGGTTGGCGTTGCCGGCCTGGGGGTGGGGGAGGGTAGTGGGCGCGATGTCGCTGCCGAAGGCCGGGCCCCACGAACCGTTGGTGGAGTAGTTGTTGCCGCCGCTGCCGAAGTTGGCGCCGGTGCCATACGTATTCTGGTAGTCGGGCAGGCCCGCGATTTTTTCGATGGAGTAGCCCGTGGTGTAGCCCAACTGCACGCCCTTGGCACCGCGCTGCCCGCCCCCGGTTTTCGTGGTGATGACAATCACGCCTCCGGCCGCCCGCGAGCCATACAGCGCCGCCGCGGCCGCGCCCTTCAGCACGTTGATGGACGCAATGTTATTGGGGTCAATGTCGGCCGTGCGGCTGGAGTAGCCGGCGCCCCGCACCAGCTGGTTCTCGGATTCGGTCTGGGAATTGTCGTAGGGCACGCCATCCACGATGAACAGCGGCTGGTTGTTGCCGAGCAGCGAGGTATTGCCCCGGATGGTGATGCGCGACGACGCCCCCGGCACCCCGCTGGAGCTCGTGATGTTCACGCCCGGCACCTTGCCCGTCAGCGTGCGCAGGATGTCGGGCTCGGAGCGCTGCACCACCTGCTCGGTCTTCACTTCCGATACCGCATAGCCCAACGCCCGCTTCTCCCGCTGAATGCCGAGGGACGTTACCACCACCTCATCCAGCTGTTTGGTGTCCACGGCCATGGCCACGTCCACGGTGGCGGAGTTGCCCACGGCTTGCTCAACCGTGACGTAGCCCAGGTACTTGAATTGCAGCGTGGCCTCCGGACCGGCCACGTTCAGCGCGTACCGTCCCTCTGTGTCGGTAGCTGTGCCCACGGTTGTGCCTTTCACAATCACGCTCACGCCGGGCAGGCCCTCGTTGGTGCTTTTATCAAGCACGCGTCCCGACACCGGCCGGCTCTGGGCCCAGCTCCGCCCCGTCAGAGAGAGCAGTAAGAGCAGGCAGAATAGTAGTGGTCTCTTCATTGAATTATCAAAGAGGGTGATTCAGGGAAGGGAAAGGGGAGAGGATGTCAACGAGCAGGATTCCAAGGGTTGAAAGTAGTGTTTTTGCCTAAAAATGTAGGCCGGCATTGGGTTTTACTTGGGTAAGCTTCAGTATGCTCCACCGTGTGCTTACCTGATTAGTATGATACCTATTAAAAGCAGTTAGTATAACAACTCCTTGCTGCCACTAGATGAAGTGGTATATGATATTGAACTATACAAAGGTTGGGCCTGGGTAATCTGTTGTATGGCGTGGTGCGTTTTAATTTTATTTATAAAAGCATACCCTTTATTGCCGGATGACGCCGCTTGCCTCCTGCTAGTGCCTTTCGCAGTACCACCCTTATTGAAAGTTAAGGGCTTTCAAGCTTATTGATTGTGTTTTTTTATTAAATAATATTGTATATTTTCTGGAGAGTGCGATTGATAAGTGCCAATTACCTCCTTATCAGCTGCTATGGACACCTTATAGCTGTGATTTATGGAAGCCGTTTTATGCATTCTTTGCCATGGGCTGCATCTCCATACTGGCGCCAGCCAAGACCGATATAGGCCCTAATACCAGGGTTTTGTCCCTCATTAAGCTCCGCCTCACTAAATTTTCATGGTGTTAACCTTCAGGTAACGAAAACTTGTAATACCTTGCCAAAGAATTAAGCCGAATAAGTGGGCATTATGCTTGGTTGCGTTGTAACTCTTGTGTTTTTTACCGCGTCAGTTCCACTTCGGGCTTTTGCGGTCGGGTACTGAGAGTCAGCAAAACAGCTACCATAGCAAATCAAGAGGGCAGCCGGTCTTAATTCACCCACCCAGTTAGCAGAAACGAGCAAAGAACTGTAGTGCAAACAGCCTTTTTAAAGTTCATGAGCTGCTTTTGCCTTGGGCGTATTGGGTTCAGCGGGTGGATGCGAACTCTAAAAACTCAATTGTTCCTATTCTCCTTCTGGGCACGCAGGGGAGGGATACTCCCTGCTCGAACTGCTTGTAGTGATTACGGAAGCTTATTTTCTGTGTAATTACCTTTTCTCTCACCTTTAACCCTTGTTTTTTTACCTTTTCACTCACCAACCAACCACTCAAATGAAAAAACTCTTATGTATGGTCATGCTTCTCATGACCGGCCTGTTGCAGCAGGTCTATGCTCAAAACCGCTCGCTCTCCGGGCGAGTCACTGACCGGGCTTCCGGCCAGGGACTGCCCGGAGCGACTGTCCTGGTAAAAGGGACGACGGTGGGAGCATCAACGAATGCAGACGGTAGTTTTACCCTGAGCGTACCCGCTACGGCTACTACGCTTACGTTCAGCTCCATTGGCTACACCACGGTGGAGCAGCCCATTGGCGCTGACAACACCTACAATGTGGCCCTCGCTACCGACGCAAAGGAACTCGGCGAAGTCGTAGTTACCGGCGCTCTGGGCATCCAGCGTCAGCAGCAGCAAGTGGGTTATGCCACGGCTACCCTTGACAGCAAAGAGCTGACGCAGGCCCGGGTTACCAACGTGGCCAACGGCCTGGCTGGTAAAGTGTCGGGCTTGCAAATTCAGACCCTGAGCAGCAGTGTCAACCCCACTCCTCGCGTAACGCTGCGCGGCAGCCGTTCCTTGACGGGCAACAACGAAGCCCTTGTTGTAATCGACGGCGTTATCTCCACCAACGAAGTATTGGGTGCCCTTAACCCCGACGACGTAGCATCCATCGACGTCCTGAAAGGTGCTAACGCAGCCGCTCTTTATGGCTCGCAGGCTTCGAACGGGGCATTGATTATCACCACCAAAAAAGGCGGTAACAACAACCAGGTTACGTTTTCGCACACTTCACAGCTCGAGTCGATTTCGTTTCTGCCCAAGTTTCAGAATGAGTTCGGCCCTGGCTCGCCCGACTGGTACAACAACTCGGATAACGCCAAGGCTGGTATCTTCTTCGACCCGAGTGGGGCTGTAGACGAAGAGTACCACTACCAGTACCAGGGCTTCGAAAACCAGCAGTACGGTCCCCGTTTCAATGGGACGCTCCAGCCTTTTGGTCAGACCCTGGCCGATGGCAGCGTGCAGAAGCTGACCTACGAAGCGCGTCCGAACGAGAAGAAGAAGTTCTTCAACAACGGGTACCAGATGCAGAATGGCATTACCTTCTCGGGCGGTGATGAGAAGACCAAGTTTTTCACTTCCTACCAGAACGTGCACAACAACGGCATCGTACCCAAAGACCAGTTCGACCGCAATAGCTTCCGTTTCAACGCCTCGCGTGAATTTGGTCGCCTAAACGTTGGCTTCAACGCCTCGTACTCGCAGCAAGTTGCTGATGTGACGTCGAACCTGGACCGGAACACGTCGGTATATTGGAACGTCTTCAATACCACGGTGATGGCTCCTCTCACGCAGTACAGCGATTATAAGAACGACAAGTACTCGGAGCCAAACTATGGCTATTACAACGCTTACTACTTCAACCCCTACTTCATCATCGATGCTAACCGCACCAAGGACCGTCGCAACACGATTCAGGGCAACATCGATTTGGGCTATAAGCTGACCGATTGGCTGCGTCTCAATTACCGTTTGGGTACTACCAGCACGGCTCAGTCCAGCCTCACCACGCAGAACAAGTTCTCGCTGGCTGCGGGTTCGCCCAAGCAAATTGCCAGCTACACCGGCTTCGTACAGGACCTGGGCAGCAGCCTGACCCGTCTGAACTCGGACGCGTTCCTGAGCATGGATAAAACCTTTGGTGATATCACGGTGCAGGCCATTGTCGGCAACAACATTCAGCAACTCGACAGCCGCTACAACTACGTAGCATCTACGGCACTCGCGGTGCCCGTGGAAGGCGACGTCTTCAACCTGAACAACCGCATCGGCAACCTGGAAGGCCGTAGCGCCCGCGCGCAGTCCCGCCTGTACGCTTACTACGGCGACCTGACCCTGGGCTACAAGGACTTCTTCTACCTGCACGGCTCGGGCCGCTACGATAACGTGTCCATCCTGGAGCGCGGCAACCGCAGCTTCTTCTACCCAGCCGTCGACGCTTCGTTCGTATTCACTAACGCTGTTTCGGCTTTGAAAGACCTTTCTTTCCTGGATTACGGTAAGATTCGTGGTGGTATCTCGAAGGTTAGCCAAGTAAACTTGGGTGGCTTCACTTCCAACGGTGTGTTCAACACCGGCGGCGCGTACTCGCTTGCCCAAACCTTCCCCTTGGGCCTCGGCTTTCCCTTCCCCTCTAAGTCAGGCTTCACTGCCGGCGGAACCCTTGTACAGCCCGGTCTCAAGCCAGAGGATACCCGCTCCATTGAAACCGGTATCGAACTCAGCTTCCTGAAGCGCCGCGTATCGGCTGCAGCCACGTACTACGCACAGAAGAGCACCAACCAAACGGTTACGACCAGCATCTCGGGTGCTGCCGGTGCTCAGTTTGTGCTGCTCAATGCCGGTGAGGTACAGAACCGCGGCGTTGAACTGGACCTGAACATGACGCCTGTGCGTGTAGATAACGGCCTGACGATTACGGTTGGTGGCAACTTCAACTACAACGCCAACGAAGTGGTTTCGCTTCCCAACGGCCTGACGCAGTTGAACCTGACCGGCAGCGGCCGTCAGAGCACCAACGCCGACCTGTTTGCTATCCCCGGCCAGGCTTTCCCATCGCTCGTAGGCACCTACTACCAGCGCACTGCTGATGGCCGCGTGAAAATGTCCAAGGTGAGCGACCCCAACGACCCTTCCCTGGTTCGTTACGTTCCAATGATTGCCACGGACACCAAGAACTTTGGCAATACGCAGCCTAAATACCGCTACGGCTTCAACAGCACCATCAGCTACAAAGGCATCACGCTGGCCGGACAGGCTGAGATGCGTACGGGCTATGTCGTGTACAACACTATCGGTGAGAACCTCGACTTCACGGGTATTGGCACGCGCAGCACCCAGTTTGACCGCAAGGACTTTGTATACCCCAACTCGGCTATTCCGCAGACGGACGCCGCGGGCAATGTTACTTACGTTCCTAACACGTCGGCTTTGACCCCTGGCGGCTCGGAGTTCTGGGCTAACACCGCAAGCTGGAATACCGGCGTTGCTGAGAACTACGTAACCTCCGGTAAATTCTTCAAGATTCGCGAAGTAACCCTGGGCTACACCCTTCCCACCACTCTGGTATCGAAAATTGGCTTCGTAAAAGGTGCTTCCGTGAATGTTTTCGGCCGGAACATCTTTACGTGGGTACCAAAGGAGAATATCTACACCGACCCCGAGTTCAGCGGCACTTCCCAGGGCAGCAACGCCATTGGCATCAACACGGTTCTGCAAACTCCTCCTACCAAATTCTACGGGGCTACCCTCAACGTAACCCTTTAATCAGACCTATCCATGAAAGCACTTTTTAAAGTTCTGATTGCGGCGGCTCTTACAACCGCGACAACAGGTTGCGAGAAGTTTCTCGACGTCAACGAAAACCCCAACACGCCCACATCGGTAACACCCGACGCCTTGTTGGCCAATGCCTTGGTTACCACAGCTGCCAACTACACGGGCGGCGTGGCTAATGGCAACAACTACAACACCTACGCCAGCTTTGCGGCCGGCTACTGGGGCAAGTCGGGTACGGTTAGCGGCTTCTCGCCCGAGCGAACATACGTCTACAACAATACCTACAACCAGACGTTGTTCAACGCTACTTACGACAACCTCAACGACTACGAACTCATTCAGCGCAACGGTGCTACGACCCATCCTAACCACGCGGCTATTGCCCGTATTATGAAGGTGTACAACTACCTGCTGCTGGTTGACCAGTTCGGGGACATTCCGTACACGCAGGCCCTGAAAGGCCTTGGGAATACGACGCCTAAATATGACAAGGCCGAGGACATCTACAAGGACTTCGTGGTTCAGCTCAAAGGCGCGGTGGATGACATTAACAGCGTACCTGCCGGGTCTTTGGCCGTGGGCGTAGAGGACGTGGTGTTCAATGGCAGCATGACCCGGTGGAAGGCGTTTGCCAACAGCCTCCGCATGCGCATTCTGTTGCGTCAGTCCTCGACGAATAACGCAGCGCTGAATTCCTATGTTAAGACCGAGTTAGCAGCTCTGCAGACCCAGGCCGCAACCCCCACCGGTGGTGGATTCATCGACCGCGACGTTGTGGTGCAGCCTACCTATACGGCTAACACCAACCAACAGAACCCGTTCTATGACCGTTATGGTTTCGCTCCTGGCGCAACCCGGGCGCAGTCGGAATATAACTTTATTGTACCCACGAACTACATCATCCGTCAGTACGAGTCAAATGCCGACGCGCGCATCGCGCAATTGTATCGTCGCGGCCAGCGCAACAATGGGGCTGCTGACCCGACCCACGCCACGCCGGCTTATGTTGGAACTGACCTGGGTGAAGGAACGCCTCCTCAGTTTAGCGCTGGCGATTGCGGTTGCCAGACGGTAGGCTCGCGTTTTCTGCAGGGTGGTACCTTCCTGCGCGCCGCAACCGCCCCCACGGTGCTAATGCTGTTGTCCGAACACTTGTTCAACAAAGCAGAGCTGGAGGCCCGTGCCTTGTTTGGCGCCTCAGCCGATGCCAAGCAGGACTTCAATGACGGCATCAAGTCTTCGTTCGTGACCACCTTCCGCGACGCTACTACTGCTCCCGCAACCCTGGCTTCGGCTACTTCGGCTAATTTGCCGGGCATTGCGCAGTACAATTCCTACATCACCGCTACCGTCAACCTCACCAATGGTCTAGTGAACTACGACGCTCCTACTACAACGGTGCCTGAAGGAACGGACCCGCAAACGACTCCGCTGACAACTCCTCGCGTTGTCACTGCGCAAGAGAAGATTCTTTACCAGAAGTATTTGGCCGAGAACACCATCGCGGCTACTGAGGCATTGGACGACCTCCGTCGTACGGGGCTGCCACGTATCAAGCTCTCGCTGCAGCGCGGTGCCAATCCGCTGCCCAAGCGTCTGTTCTATCCTCAGTCGGAAGTGAGCACCAACCAGGCCAACATTCCTGCTGGCGTGACGCAATTCACGAAAATCTTCTGGCAGATGGATTAACCATCCCAATAGATTACAAAAAGGGCTGCCCAATCGGGCAGCCCTTTTTTGTTGAGCTAAAACGGCCAGCGGACAGCGAGTGCGTTCGCCGTTATTGGGCTAGCTCTGCATCAAAAATGCCTTGATGTATTCGTCGAGGTCGCCGTCGAGCACGTTCTGCACGTCGGTGCGCTCGATGCCGGTGCGCAGGTCCTTGATGAGCTTGTAGGGGTGCAGCACGTAGTTGCGAATCTGCGAGCCAAAGTCGATGCGCTTCTTGGTGGCTTCTACCTTGTCGCGCTCGGCGTGGCGCTTGTCCATCTCAATCTGGTAGAGGCGCGACTTGAGCATGCGCAGGGCGTGCTCCTTGTTCATGAGCTGGCTGCGCTCAATCTGCACGGCGATGATGATGCCGGAAGGCGCGTGGGTCAGGCGCACGGCCGTTTCCACTTTGTTCACGTTCTGGCCACCCGCGCCGCCGGCCCGGAAGGTATCCCAGGAGATGTCGGCGGGGTTGATGTCGATGGTGATGGTGTCATCAATCACCGGATAGGCAAACACCGACGCGAACGACGTGTGGCGCCGGCCGCTGCTGTCGAAGGGCGACATGCGCACCAGCCGGTGCACGCCGATTTCGCTTTTGAGGTAGCCGTAGGCAAAGTCCCCGTCGATTTCCAACGACGCCGACTTGATGCCGGCCCCTTCGCCGGGCTGGTAGCTGATTTGGCGCACGCCAAAGCCGTGCCGTTCGGCCCACATGATGTACATGCGCATGAGCATTTCGGCCCAGTCCTGGCTTTCGGTGCCGCCGGCGCCGGGGTTGATGTCGATGATGGCCGAGAGCTGGTCTTCCTCATCAGAGAGCATGCGCTTAAACTCCAGCTCTTCCACTTTCTTCGTAGTGGCGTCGTAGTCGGCTTGCATCTCGGCCTCGGGCACATCGCCTTCTTTGTAGAAGTCGAACAGCACCTCGGTGTCGGCCAGGGCCTGTTGCACGGCGTCGTACTCGTCGGTCCAGGTCTTGATGGCCTTGATTTCGCGCAGGGTGGCCTCGGCGGCTTTGGAGTCGTCCCAGAAGCCCGGGGCCACGGTTTGCGCCTCGGCTGCAGCTATTTGTGTTTTACGGGTATCGTAGTCAAAGATACCTCCTCAGGGCCTCGGCGCGGCCCTTCAAGTCCTTTATCTGGTCTTGGGTCATGGTGGGAAAATGGATAAGAAAGGGATGCCCTAAAAGGCTTCCCGATAAGTCGGTCCGCTTTCGGAGTGGCCCGCTAAAGCGCGAAAGTACCATATTCTGGGGCGGCAGGCCGCCTGCTGCAGCCGGGCGGACATTCGGGAAACCCGAGCGCGGGGTTGGGCCAGCCGATTAAACTTCCGCTGCGGCCTCACAATTCTGGGTTCGCGCTGTTTTAAAGTCTAAGCTACTTTAATTTGTACATGAATAGCCAAGAGCTAAAACAGGACTTTGAATCGGCCCGCATTAGGCACGTGCATTTTAAAAGCCGGCTGCGTTCGTTTCTGTTTGGGAATGGAGGCGACGAAGAATTGCTGCGCGACCCCGAACTGTGTAGCCTGGGGCAGTGGATAACCAGCCAACTACGCGGCAGCGGCCCGTATGCCCACCTGCCCGAAGCCCGCCGGTTCGACCAGGAGCACGTGCGGATGCACCGCGAAGCAAGCCGTCTGATTGACCTTTACCAAGCCGGCCGCGCCGATGAAGCCCTCACCGGATTTGGCCCCCTGCAGGAGTTGGCTGACGAAATGGTGGGTCTGCTGCAAACTATGGAGGCGAAGCTGCGTACCGAGGCCTGATAATTTGACGGTACAGCAGCATGAAAATCACGCTTACTACTAAGCTATTTGCCGGGTTTGTCTTATTGCTGGCGCTCTTTTCGGTGGTGGTGCTTTTCTACTACCAGCTGGCCGGGCAGGTAGTACAAAACGCGCGGAAAGTAGAAGCCTCCCAGCGCATTTCGAATGATGCATCGACGTTACTGCGCCATATTATTGACATGGAAACCGGGTTTCGGGGCTACCTGCTCATCGGCAACGAGCGCACCCTGGCGCCCTACTACGAGGGCGAGCGGCAGCTCATAGGCCGGTTTGCACAGTTGCGGGCCCTGGTCACGGAGTCGCCCGACCAGGTTGAGCTGATTGACCAGACCCAGCGGCTGTTTCAGCAGTGGGCTGGGTACAGCCATTTGCTGGTGGCCGAAAAGCGCGAAGCCCGCCGCCGCAACGCTCGGCAGAGCGGGCTGGAAGGACTGCCGCACCGACGCCTTACGGAAGGACTGACCGGCAAGCAGGTGATGGACAACATTCGGGAGCGGCTCGCGGCTTTTGAGCGCCGCGAAGCCCTTATCCGCCAGCAGCTGCGCCAGCGGCTCGACGACAGCATTGGGCGGGCGCAGTGGCTTTCGGCCGGCCTGGCCGCGGCCGCGCTGATACTAGGGCTGCTCTGGGCGGTGTACATCGTGCGGGTGTTTGCCCGGCGCCTGCGCAGCATGCTGGACTTGGCCCGGCGCATGGCCGGTGGGGACTACAACAGCCAGATTGTGGACACGGAGCAGGACGAGGTGAGCGAGCTCACCTCGGCGCTCAACGTGATGGCCCGCACGGTGGGCGCCAACATCCGACAGCTCGAAAGCCGCAACCAGGAGCTAGACCAGTTTGCCTACGTGGTGTCGCACGACCTGAAGGCACCACTCCGCGGCATCGAAAGTGCTTCGCGCTGGATTGAAGAAGACATGGGGAAGGACGCCCTGCCGGAGCACATCCGGGAGTTTTTGGGCATGATGCGCCAGCGGGTGCACCGCATGGAGAAGCTCATCACCGGCATTCTGGACCTGGCCCGCGTGGGCCGGGTGGCCCAGGCCGATGAAACGGTATTTGTGCGGTCGCTGCTGCGCGAAGTCATTGATTCGCTCAACCCGCCCCCGGGCTTCAACGTGGAGCTGCCGTTTTTCCTGCCCACGCTCACCACCAATGCCGTGCAGCTGCAGCAGGTGTTTGCCAACCTCATCAGCAATGCCCTCAAGTACCACGACCACCCCGAGTCCGGCACCGTGCACATTGGCTGCGACGACGCGGGCGAATTCTACCTGTTTTCAGTGGCCGACGACGGCCCCGGAATTGACCCGGATTACCACGACCGTATTTTCGTTATTTTCCAGACCCTGACCGAACGGGATACCCTGGAAAGCACGGGCGTGGGGCTGGCCATTGTGAAAAAAATTGTGGAGCGCCAGGGCGGCCGTATTGGGGTGAAATCGGCGGAGGGCCAAGGCGCTAAGTTCATTTTTACCTGGCCCAAGCACCCACCCAAAGCCAAGCCCGCGGCACCGGCCATGGCCGCCGTGCCCCCTTCTGCCGTACCACTTCCTAACTAAGGGCAGCCCGGAGCTGCTTTTGCGGGCATATTCCCGCGGTTGAAAATTGCTAAGCCTATGTCCGCCGATTATCCCACGCCCAGCATTCTGCTCGTGGAAGACGACCAGATGGACGTCATGAACGTGCAACGCGAGTTGCGCCGCCAAAACATCAACGTGCCCCTGCTGCTGGCCCGCAACGGGCGCGATGCCCTCAAAATGCTGCGCGGCGAAGGCTCGGAACCCAAAATTGCCAAGCCCAGCGTGGTGATGCTCGACATCAACATGCCCCGCATGAACGGCCTAGAGCTGCTCGAAACCCTGCGTTCCGACCCCGAGTTTGTTGGGCTGAACGTCTTTATCATGACGACCTCGGACCTGGAATCGGAACGACTGAAGGCGCAGCAGCTTGCCGTAAGTGGCTACATCATCAAGCCCCTGAGCTTTGATACCTTCGGCGAAGGCGGCACCAGCGTCGATGGCTTTAGCCTGTTTTTGGACCTGCTTAAACTGAAGGATTAGGCATCGCCTGCTTAGCCCAATTTCGCTGCTACAGCAGCCGAAACCCCATGCGGTGGTGTGGGGTGGGCCCGTGCGCCAGAATGGCGGCCCGGTGGCTCTGGGTAGGGTAGCCCGCGTTCTGGGTCCAGCCATAGGCCGGGTATTCGGCCGCCAGGGCCTCCATGTGTTCGTCGCGGAACGTCTTGGCAAGGATGGAAGCGGCGGCAATGCTGCGGTAGAGGCCATCGCCCCCAATGATGCAGGTGTGAGAGAAGCCGACCAGCGGCCGAAACCGGTTGCCATCGACCAGCAAGTGCTCGGGCACCACGGGCAGGGCGGCCACGGCCCGGTGCATGGCCAGATAGCTGGCCTGGGCAATGTTGAGGCTGCCAATTTCCTCCACCGATGCTTGCCCCACGGCCCAGGCCACGGCTTCGGCGCAGATTTCGGGGCGCAGGGCTTCGCGCCGTTTGGCCGTGAGCTGCTTGGAGTCGTTGAGGAAGCGGGGGCTGAAGTCGGGCGGCAGGATGACGGCCGCCGCAAACACGGGCCCGGCCAGGCAGCCGCGCCCCGCTTCGTCGAGGCCGGCTTCGAGGAAGTGCCCGCTGTGGCTAGCTAAAAGTGACATAAGTGCGCAAAAATAGTCCCGGGTCGTGCCCCCGCCGTTGGCCTAACGCAAACGCCCGGGCGGCCGCAGTAGAGGCGGCCGCCCGGGCGTCGGAAAAGTATCGGGGAATCTTACTTGTGGTCGCCGGCGCTGCTGCCTTCTATGGGAGCGTTGTTTTCGCCGCGGCGGAAGCCCTGGCTGTCGCGGGGGCCTTCGTCAATCTCGCTGTCTTCGTCGGTGGTCAGGTATTCGTTGGTGACGGGGCCCAGGCCCTGGGTCTTCTGCTCCAGGTCGGCTTCGGCCTGGGCGTGCTTGAGGTTGAAGAGGGGGTCGTGCTCGTTGGAATCAGAATTCTGATTGGATTTGGACTTGGACTGAGCCATGGGATAGGGGCCGGCTGGAATGTGGGCAGCCGGAGTAAATGGTACGGTGGAGCACCGGTTAGGGTTGAAAGCACATTCGCACCGCTTCTACAAACAACAGGTTACGCTGTAGCGCGTGGTTGAGCTACCCCTGGCAAACAAAAAGGCCACCGCACAAGTGCGGTGGCCTTAAAGTGGCGGGTCTGGTTTAGAGGTGTCTACCCCACCTGTTCAACCAGAACGCCGCCGCACGAGAGGTCCTTCCTTTCCACATTTCCAGCCCGTGCGGGGGTACTTATGGTTCAAAGATACAAGATTTGGAGGCGGTAGCGCAAAGAATTTTGGGCCAATGCCACAGTTTAGCCGGCCAACGGCAGAATTGGCCCCGCGGATGGCCGGAAATTCCGCCGTTTTGGCCAGTTAGCGGTTGCCTCACAGCGCGTAATTTTGCGGAGGCTTACGCTTATTTTCTCTCTATCCGCTCTTACTGCCGTGCCTGATTTCGACGAAACCCACAACCCCTGGCAAACCCTGAGCACGGAGGTGAAGTACCGCAACGCCTGGATTTCGGTGCGCGAAGACCAGGTGCTGAACCCCGGCGGCGGGCGCGGCATCTACGGCGTGGTGAGCATGCGCAATAAAGCCATCGGCATTATTCCCGTCGATGCCGAGGGCAACACCTGGCTGGTGGGCCAATACCGCTACCCGCTGAACGAGTACAGCTGGGAGATTCCGATGGGCGGGGGATTGCTGGAGCACGACGTGCTGGAATCGGCTCAACGCGAGCTGAAGGAAGAAACCGGCCTGACGGCCGCGCACTGGACGCGCATTGCCCGGCTGCACACCTCTAACTCCGTAACCGACGAAGAAGGGTTTGTGTACTTGGCCGAAGGCCTGACCCACGGCGAAGTGGAGCCGGAAGAAACCGAAGACCTGCGCCTCTGGAAGCTGCCCCTGGCCGAAGCCGTGCGCATGGTGATGGACGACCGCATCACCGACGGCATTAGCGTAGCGGGCTTGCTCAAGGCCGAGAAGGTGTTGGCCCAACGCCGCCCGTAATTGAGCTAAGAGGCCGCGATTGGCCGGCAAGCTTCACGGAAGGGAGGGAGGCTGGCCGGCTCGTACTTCATTATGCCAACCCCGCCATCCCCTAACTTTGCTGGCATGCGCCACCTGCTTCGTTACCTCGGCCATCGTCTGTACACCACCTGGGCCACGTTCTGGTTCCTGGTGCCGTTTGTGCTTACGTACCCGGTGCAGTGGTTTTTTAGCCGGCGCCCGGGCGGTGAGGGGGTGGTGCATGCCCTGAACCGGTTCTGGTCGAAGCTCTCCATTACCATGTGGGGCGTGCCGGTGGAGGTGGTGTGCGAAAGCCCAGTTCCCTATCCCCAGCCTTGCGTGTATGTGGCCAACCACGGCTCCTACATCGACATCATGATGCTGTTCAAGTACATCCCGGGCTTTCTGCAGATGATGGGCAAGGCGTCGTTGGCGCGGGTGCCGGTCTGGGGACCGATTTTTGGCCGGGTCTACATTACCGTGGACCGCACGAGCGCCGTGAGCCGGGGCCGCGCCATGGTGGAGGCCCGCCGCACCCTGGCCGAGGGCAAGAGCATCGCCATTTTCGCCGAAGGCCGCATTTCGCCCAAGCCCGGCAAAGAGCTGCTGCCCTTGCTGGACGGCGCCTTCCAGATGGCCATTGAGGCGGGCGTGCCACTGGTGCCGGTGGGCATGCCCCTGAACCACATGTTTATGCCCGATGTGGAAAAAGGCCTGCGCGTGCGGTACCACCGGCTCAAAATTGTGTTTCATCCACCTATCCCCACGGTTGGGCTCACGCTGGCCGATATCCCGGCGCTGAAGCAGCAAGTGGCGGCGCAGCTGGCGGGCGATTTTTTGCCCGAGGGCGCCGTAAAGCCCGGGCCGAGCACCTGGCGGGCACCGTCCGGCAGTGCGTCTTCGCAACAGCCGCAGTCCGCCCATTCCTGATTTACAAATTATTATTCTGCAACTCCCTTGAGTACTGACATTGGCACCCTGCGCGGCCTGGCCCATTTGGCCCGCCTCGAATTCGACGCAACCCGCGAGCAGCAAATGCTGGCCGACCTGAACAACATCCTCGATTTCGTAGCCCAGCTCGAAGGCCTGGACACCACCGGCGTGGAGCCATTGGTGCACCTTTCGCAGGAAGTAAACGTGCTGCGCGACGACGAAGCCCGCAACACCGTGAGCCACCAGGATGGCCTGCGCAACGCGCCCCGCAAGGACTCGGACTACTTCCGGGTGCCCAAAGTGCTGGAGTAGTTGGCCACGAAACTGCTTTCGAACCCCGCCTGGCGGCACAGTTTTCTGGGGGTGCTGGCTACGCTAGCCGTGGGGCTGGCCGTGTTTTACTACTTCACGGGAGAATCTGGCGCGCTGCCCATGCGCCTGGTGCCACACCTGCAAGCTATTCCGCTTACGCTGGATGCCGTGGCGGCCGGGCCCGTGCGTTTGCCGGTGCAGGCCAGCGGCTTTATCCTAAGCCTGACCCACAACGTGGACGGGCCGTTCACGCAGCCAGGAGTGGCGGCTCTCTTCCTAGTGCTGCTGGCCGTGGGGCTGGCGGGCTGGGTGGCTGTGGTGAGCACCCTGAGCCGCACGGCCTTTGTGGTGGGCATGGTGCCGGTGATTTTCCTGCTGCTTTCGCTCAATACCGAGTCGCTGGGGGTTTTTAACACCGGGGAGCGATATTTCCTGTACCTGATGCTCGGCCTGGTGGGCGGGGCGGCCTTTGGGCTGCACGCGTTTGCGGAGTCGTTGTCGTTGCGCTGGCGCTACGTGGTGATGGGCGTGATAGTGGCCGGGCTGAGTCTGATATTGTTTGCCCAAAGCCAGCTGCCGCCGGTGGAAACGGCCTTGCAAATGGCTGCTTATGCCACGCCGGGCGGCGCAGTGCTGGTGGCGCTGCTGGTGCTGTGGGTGGGAGTGGAGAATATCCGCGCCCTGCTGTGGTTCAATACCCAAGCCGAGCAGCCGGCCAGCCGGTTTGGGCTGGGGCCGTTTTTGGTGGCCAGCCTGCTCTACTTGGGCGCTTTGCTTCTGTATGTGTGGAACGATGGCGCGCTACAGCTCTTTCCCGGGGTGGCCCTGGACCCACTGGTACTGCTGCTGCCTGCGGTGCTCACGGCAGGGCTGGGCCTGCGCCTGCGCGCGCCCAGCTATGCCCAGTGGGTGCCTTACGCCCGGGGCGCAGCTCAACTTTATCCGATACTGGTAATGGGGGCCGCTGGGGCGTTGGCTTATGCCTTTGCCACGGCCAATACGCCCTTGCTGGTAGCGGCCCGGAATTTCACCGGCCTGGCGTTTTTGCTGCTGGGCGGGGCATTCTGGGTGTATGTGCTCATCAATTTTATGCCGCTCATCCGGCAGAGGCTGCGTGTGTACCGCGTGGTGTTTGAGCCCCGGCGGCTGCCGTTCTATACCGTGTACATTCTGGCGGTGGGCAGCATCGCCATCATCCAGACGCGCCAAAACCTGACCTTGCCCGACCAGGTGCAGGCCGCCCAATACAACAACCTCGGCGACCTGACCCGCCAGCAAAGCGAAGCTCAGCCCGACGATATGGGCCTGGCCCTGCTGGCCGAACGCTACTACGCCGAAAGCGGCGACGTGCTTTACCGCTCCAACCTGCACGCGCAGTTGGGCCGGGCGGCGCTCTACCGCTTCCGGGCGCAGCGCCAAAACGAAATCAACGCCCTGCGCCGCGCCCTGCTCCGCGAGCCCAACGAGAAAGTATCGGTGCGGCTGGCCTCGCTGTTTAACGAGCCCGGCGACTTGTTTGAGGGGCTGGAAGTGCTGCGGCGCGGGCTGAAAGCGCAGCCGCACAGCGCGACCCTGGCCGGCGATTTAGCTCAACTTTTCACCCAAACGTCCCTCACGGATTCGGTCGCCTACTACCTGGATAAGACCGAGCAGCTGGCGCCCGGCAGCTACGCCAGCCAGACCAACCAGCTGGGGTTTTTGTTGAGCCAGAATTTGCTGGAGGAAGCCAAGCGGGTGAGCGGCAAGCTCCGGGTGCGGGACCAGGAGCCAGCGCTGGCCAGCAATTACTTGCTTTTGCAGCTGCGCGCGGCCACTACGCCTGCCCAGCTGCGGGCGGCCCTCGGGCCCGACCAGAAGCACGTAGCTCCCGACCCTAAGCTGATGGTGCTGGACGACGCCAGTTTTGCCCAGCTGTACCATTGGGTGCTGGTGAGCATCGGGCAGCAAAACAACCGGCTCACCAGCGCGATGGTAGCGCCGCTGGCCCAGCTGGCGGCTCGCGAGGCCAACGCTTCGTACTACGAGCAGCTGGAGTTTCTGCAGGCGCTGGCCTTGCACGCTGTGGGGCAGGAGCGGGCCGCCCGGCAGCGGCTGCTGCCTTTGGCCTCAGGCACCACGGCCACGGCCGGTTACTACCAGCAGCTGCTGGGAATGTGGCAGTTGCAGCAAGGCCAATACGCCACGGCCGCCGATCAATTGGGCTACGCCGCGGCCAATGGTGTGACCACGGCCCGTAGCGCCCGGTTCTACGCGCTGGCCCTGAGTGGGCAGATGGACTCGGCGCGGGCCGTAGCGGCCCAACTGGTGGCTTCTCCTGATTCGGCGCTGCGAGAGCAGGGGCGCCAGGCCCAGCAGCAATTGGCAGCCGGAAATCTAGCGGCCAGCCCAACGACCCTGCGGCGGGTGGGCGACGACTGGCTGAGTGAGGCGCAGCGGGTAGAGCAGCAGCCCAACGGCGTAGTCATTGCCCGGACCGACTACCAGCGCATCGTGCGCGAGGCGCCCTTTAATGAGCCCGCCATTATAGCGGCGGCGGCCTTCCACACGCGCCGCCACGAGTACGCGGCGGCCTACGAAGCCCTACGCGCCGGCCTCAACGAAAACCCTGGCTCGCTGCCGCTGTTGGGGGCATGCGTGCTGGCGGCGGCCGACGCCGGGCTGACCGAATATGCCACCGACGCCTTGGCTCAACTGCGCAAGCGGCTGTCTCCAGCTACGTATGCTACTTTAGCTGCTGACTACGCGGCCCACCAAGCAGCCCGCGCGGCCCGGCAGGCATCTTTCCCCGAGGCGCCGGCTTCCCCACCTCTGCAATAAGACCTTTGTGCCATGAACGCGAACGTAATTGAGACCACGGCCATCGCCAAAACCTACGTCATGGGTGCGGAGGTAATCCATGCCTTGCGCTCGATTACCATCCAGATTCCGCGCGGCGAGTACGTGGCGTTCATGGGCCCCTCGGGCTCGGGCAAGTCTACGCTGATGAACATCATCGGCTGCCTCGATACGCCGTCCAGCGGCCAGTACATTCTCAATGGCCAGGACGTCAGCCGCATGAGCGACAACCAGCTGGCCGAAGTGCGCAACAAGGAAATCGGCTTCGTCTTCCAAAGCTTCAACCTGCTGCCCCGCGCCAGCGCCCTCGACAACGTGGCGCTGCCCCTCATCTACGCGGGCCTGGGCAAGCGCGAGCGCAACGAGCGCGCCATGGAAAGCCTGCGCTCGGTGGGCCTGGCCGACCGCGCCCTGCACCGGCCCAACGAGCTCAGCGGTGGCCAGCGCCAGCGCGTGGCTATTGCCCGCGCCTTGGTCAACAGCCCCAGCGTGCTGCTGGCCGACGAACCCACCGGTGCCCTCGACTCCAAGACCAGCCACGAAATCATGGACCTGTTTGAGGCCCTGTACGCCAAAGGCAACACCATTATCATGGTAACGCACGAGGAGGATATTGCCCGCTATGCCCACCGCATTGTGCGCCTGCGCGACGGCTTGCTGGAGTCGGATGAGGTGAACAAGGAAGTGCGCGTTCACGCCCTAGCCAACCATTAAGCCGGCCGCTTCCCTGTTTGCTAAGCTGGGGAACTACCGTTTATCCCGGAAGTCATGAAAATCTATACCAAGACCGGCGACCAGGGCCTGACCTCCCTCATTGGGGGCACCCGCGTGCCGAAAAGCAGCTTGCGCATCGAATGCTACGGCACGGTAGACGAGCTGAACTCGCACATTGGGCTGGTGCGCGACCAGGACGTAAACGCCGCCCGCCGGCCGCTGCTCAAGGAAATTCAGGACCGGCTCTTCACCATGGGCTCGGCCCTGGCCGCCGACCCCGAGAAGTCGAAGATGAAGCTGCCCGACCTCCACCCCGCCGACGTAACGCTGCTGGAAGACGAAATGGACCGTATGAACGCCGAACTGCCCGAGCTGCGCGCCTTTATTCTGCCGGGCGGGCACCCCGCCGTGAGCCAGGCCCACGTGGCCCGCTGCGTGTGCCGCCGGGCTGAGCGCATGGTCATCCACCTGAGCGAAGACTCGTTTGTGGCCGACCTGGTGGTGGTGTATCTGAACCGTCTCTCCGATTACCTGTTTGTCCTCAGCCGCTACATGGCCCACGAACTGGGCGTAGAAGAAGTAACCTGGAAGGCACGACTCTAGCCCCGTTGGGGTTGCAGCATTATTGAGCTGGTTTTAACCTGACTACACGGCGCTAGCCGGCTGCCTTTCCTACCGAACTTTCCTTAGATTTTATAATTTCAGCCACCCTACCTTCAACTTCCGTACTCGGAAAATCCCACCCACCAGTACCCAGAAATTAAACGTTATGATTGACATTCTCCCCATTAGCACGCAGCGCACCACGGCCTCGCGCCTGGCCGAGCTCGACCCTACCAACCTGGAGTTCGGCAAGGTGTTTTCTGACCACATGTTTGCCATGGATTACCACAATGGCGAGTGGCAGGAAGCCCAGATAGTGCCCTACGGCAACATGGCAGTGAGCCCCGCAAACTCGGCGCTGCACTACGGGCAGGCCATTTTTGAAGGCATGAAGGCTTACCACCAGGCCGATGGGGGAGTTGCCCTGTTTCGCCCCCTCGACAACTGGGCCCGCCTCAACACCTCGGCCGAGCGCATGTGCATGCCCACCGTGCCCGAGGAACTGTTTATGCAAGGCCTGCGCGAGCTGATTCGCCTGGATTCGGCCTGGGTGCCCACGGGCAGCGGCAGCTCGCTCTACATCCGGCCCTTCATGTTTGCCACCGATGGCTTCATCGGCGTGCGGCCTTCGGAATCGTACCGTTTCATGATTTTCACCAGCCCCGTGGGGCTGTATTACAACAAGCCCCTGCGGGTGCGCTTCGAGCAGAAGTACGTGCGGGCCGCCCCCGGCGGCGCGGGCTACGCCAAAAACGCCGGTAACTACGGCGCGGCCATGTACCCCACCAAACTGGCCCAGCAGGAAGGCTACAACCAGCTCATCTGGACCGATGCCACCGAGCACCAGTACGTGGAAGAATCGGGCACGATGAACGCCATTTTCGTCATCGACGGCAAGGTGGTAACGCCCGCCTTGAGTACCTCCATCCTCGACGGCGTTACGCGCCGCAGCGTGCTGGAACTGGCCCGCGACATGGGCCTGACCGTGGAAGAGCGCAAAGTGAGCAGCCACGAGATAATAGCTGCCCTGAAAGCCGGCAAGCTGGAAGAAGCTTTCGGCGCCGGTACGGCAGCTACAATTGCGCCCATTGCCACCATTGGCCACGAAGGCCACGATTATGAGCTGCCCGTGGTTGGCCCAACGGCCTTCTCCAAGCGCGTGGGCGCGGCGCTTGATGCCATTCGTACCGGCGAAGGTGCCGACGTGCACAACTGGATGGTGCGCGTGTAGCGAGTAACTAAGCGGCAGAATGACTGAGCGACTCACTCATTTTTGCCGCCGCCCAAGAAAAGCCGCTTCAAGCTGAAGCGGCTTTTCTTTTTTGCCGCACCTTTGCACCGCCAAGTACATTCCCACTCCGTCACTCCGCTACTCCGTCACTATTATGACCGTTTCCCTGAAAACCGTTACCCTCAACGACACGCACCGCAAGTTGGGTGCTAAAATGGTCCCCTTTGCCGGCTACGACATGCCGGTGCGGTACTCCTCTGACCTCGACGAGCACCACACGGTGCGCCGCGCAGTGGGCATTTTCGACGTGTCGCACATGGGCGAGTTCCGGGTGCGGGGCCCACACGCACTGGAGCTGATTCAGCGCGTGACCAGCAACGACGCCAGCAAGCTCGCCGATGGCAAAGCCCAGTATTCCTGCCTGCCCAACCGCACCGGCGGCATCGTGGACGACCTGCTGGTGTACAAGCTGGCCGATGAGGACTACATGCTGGTCGTGAATGCCTCCAACATCGAAAAAGACTGGAACTGGATTCGGGAGCACAACACCCAGGGCGTGGAAATGGAAGACATTTCCGACCGCACCAGCCTGTTTGCTGTGCAGGGCCCCAAGGCCATTGCCGCCCTGCAGCCCCTCACGGACGTGGACCTGAGCAGCATTCCCTACTACTCCTTCGTGCAGGGCACCTTTGCCGGCGCGCCCGATGTCATCATTTCGGCCACGGGCTACACCGGCGCCGGCGGCTTCGAGCTGTATGTTCCGAACGAGCACGCAGCCGACGTCTGGGATAAAATCATGATTGCTGGGCAGGCGTACGGCATCAAGCCCATCGGCCTGGGCGCCCGCGACACGCTCCGCCTCGAAATGGGTTTTGCCCTCTACGGCAACGACATCGACGACACCACCTCGCCCCTGGAAGCCGGCCTGGGCTGGATTACCAAATTCACCAAGGACTTCACCAACGCCGAAAACCTCAAAAAACAGAAGGAGGCCGGGGTTAGCAAAAAGCTCGTGGCCTTTATCATGGATGGCACTGGCATTCCGCGCGGCCACTACGAGCTGGTAGACGCCGAAGGCAACAAAATCGGCGACGTCACCAGCGGCACGCAGTCGCCTTCGCTCGGCAAAGGCATCGGCATGGGCTACGTGAAAACGGAGTTTTCTGCCCCCGGCACCCAGATTTTTGTGCAGATACGCGGCAAAAACCTGCCGGCTACCGTCAGCAAACTGCCCCTGACCAAAGGCGCCGAATAGAATTATGAGTTTTGAATTATGAGTGCTGAGTTGGTCGTGAGATAATTCTTGAACTCATAGCGCTAAACTCAGCACTCATAACTCAAAACTCATAACTCCAGGAGTGCCCAAGCTAGATATTTGCTTTTCGCCAGACTTGCTGCCCCTGTATGACCTGCGCGGCCAGGTAGCTGTGATTGTAGACATTCTGCGGGCGTCTAGCACCATTGTAACGGCCCTGGGGGAGGGCGTGACGCACGTTTTCCCTGTTGCGTCGCTGGAAGAATGCACAGCCTACGGACAGCAGCACGGCTGCCTTACTGCAGCCGAGCGCGACGGCCTGCCCGCCGCGGGCTTTGACCTGGGCAACTCGCCGTTTGGGTTTTTGGAGGCCAGTCGGCCAGTGCGGGGGCGGGCCCTCACCATCAGCACCACCAATGGTACGGCGGCCCTGCGGCGCTCCCTGGCCGCGGAAGCGGTGGTAGTGGGGGCATTTCTGAACTTAGCCGCCGTGGCTGATTTTGCCCGCCAGCAAGGCCGCGACGTGCTGGTGGTGTGCGCCGGTTGGAAAGGTCAGTTTTGCCTGGAAGACACGGTATTTGGCGGGGCGCTGGCCGAACGGCTGGCAGCAGATTTCGACGTGAGCAGCTCCGATGCCACCCTGGCGGCGCTGCACCTCTGGCAGCAGGGCAAAACCAATTTGCCAGCGTACCTACTGCAATCAGCCCACGTCCGCCGGCTCAACTCGCTAGAGGCCAGCCAAGACTTTGAGTTTTGTATGCGGGTTGATGCCTACGCCGGCGTCCTCCCGCTGTGGCAGGACGACCGTTTGGTCGACGCTGCGCTTAATTGAGAATGAGGAATGAGGAATGAAGAATTGGATTTCGGCTGAAGTGGCCGAACTTCCTCATTCCTCATTCCTCATTCTTAATTTTTCATTATCCTGATGCCGCTGGGAGTCGCGCTGGGTCTTCTTGGCCAAGTTGCGGGTTAGGGCTTCCGTCAGGTCGACGCCGGTTTGGTTGGCCAGGCAAATGACCACGAACAGTACATCGGCCAGCTCGTCGCCCAGGTCCCGGCCTTTGTCTGATTCTTTAAACGACTGCTCGCCGTATTGCCGGGAGATGAGCCGTGCCACTTCGCCCACCTCCTCGGTGAGGATGGCCATGTTGGTGAGCTCGTTGAAGTAGCGGATGCCCGTGGTGGTTATCCAGGTATCGACGGTCTTTTGGGCTTCTTCGATGGTCATAGGGACAAGAATTGAAAGCGGGATGGCAAAAACTTAAGCCGGGGAATCCAGCACAATGGTCACGGGGCCATCATTAAGCAGGCTCACCTGCATATCGGCCCCGAAGATGCCGGTGGGCACGGGTTTGCCCAATTCAGCCGCTACCATAGCCACAAATTGCTGGTACAGCGGCTCGGCGATGGGGGGCGGTGCGGCGCCAATGTAGCTGGGGCGGTTGCCCTTGCGCGCATCGGCCAGCAGCGTAAACTGGCTCACCACCAGAATCTGGCCGTCGGTGTCGACCACGCTGCGGTTCATCTGCCCGTTTTCGTCGCCAAAAATGCGCAGCTGCACCAGCTTGCGGCACATCCAGGTAAGGGAAGCCGTATTATCGGTAGGAGCGAAGCCGGCCAGGACCATCAGCCCGGGGCCAATTTGGCCGGTAATCTGGCCTTCGACGGTAACCTGGGCTTCGCGAACGCGCTGAATAACAAGACGCATGTAAGGGAAATGTGGGATTTAGAGTGAGCGGGCGCACCGATAACACGCGGGCTATGCCGACCTTCGCGGCAACCAGCGCCGAGTTAATTCATGCTTTCATCTGCCGGTACAAATAACGGCCACCAATCTCCCAACCGACTCCTCTGGCTGCTGGCGGCGCTGCTGGCCGTGGCCCTGCTGCGGCTGTGGCGACTTCCCGAAACCGGGCCGCCCGATTTTGATTCGGTGCGCAACTGGCAGGTTATCCAGGAATTGGCGCAGGGTAACTTTGCGCATTTGTTCCACCACGGCAGCCCGGGGTTTCTGCTGCTATATGTGCCGGTAGCAGCTTTCACGTGCGATTTTTTAGTCTTTCAAACGATAAATGCGCTGCTCGGCTTGCTTGGGCTGGGCATCTTCGCGGCCTGGGTGGCTAAGAAAGCTGAGCTGACGGGGCCCGAAACCGCATGCCTTGTGCTGCTGGGCGGCACGTCGCTGCTGCTCACGTTTTCGGGGCGCGATTTTACCATGAGCTCTGTGAGCCTGGTGGTGTTCGCGGGGCTGCTGCAAAGCCATTTTGCGCGGCTGCAGCGGCCGAGTGCAGCCGCGGCGCTACGTGTGGCGGCGTGGCTGGCGGTGGGGCTGTGCGTGAACTATAAATTCCTGTTTGCGCTGCCGATTCTGGCGCTGCTGGAAATCGTGCAGGCCGATGGATTATGGCGGCAGCGGGGGCTTTGGTGGCGGGTCTTGCTGGTGCTGGCGGCGCCTTACGTGCTTTTTGGAGCGCTGGGAGTGCTGGTTGGGCTGCCGTGGTATCGCTGGCTGGCAGTTTACATCCGCACGGTGGTACCAGCGGCAGCCAACGTAGCGGGCCGAAAGACGACGCTGCACCTCGATTTGCTGTATTATCTGCGGTACCTGGCGGGCTATGAGTCTCCGCTGCTGCTCGTTGGGCTGGTACTGGCGGTGGGGCTGGTGTGGCGTGATTGGCGTAACGGCGCCGGTTTTCGGGGCCGGTCACTGCCGCTGCTACCGTACTTGCTGGTGTTGGCAGGTTGCCTGCTGGCCGGCATGTCGCTGCTGATAAAAGCCCCCAGGGGGCTCTTGTTTGCTTACCTGCCGCTGGCGGCCCTGGCGGTGCTGGGCGGCCGCCGCGTGCTGCCTGCTTGGGCCCTGGCCGGGGTGGTGCTGGCCGCCGTGGGGCTTAACCTGCTTCGGATTCAGCGGGAACTGTACGCGCCCCTGCCGACGCGCTACCCGCAGGTGGCGGCGTGGCTACAACAGCACGGCGGCACTAAGGTGGTGAGCACAGTGGGCACGGGGCTAGCGCCGTACCTGAACGAAAGCCAAACTCTGACCATCATCACCGATGAGCGCCAACTGGCCGGGCTGCGTGCGCGAGGCTACCAGTACGTGTTGCTCGATGGCTACTGGCGCGTAGCAGGCGTGCATCGGTTCGATTCGTTGCGACGCCAGGTGCCAGTAGCGGCCTGGGCGGCACCGGAGCTGCAACGGCCGCTGCTATTTCTGGAGCATTCCGAATTTACGGGGCTGGAATACGCCGAAACGCTGGCCGCCTGGCGGGGCGCAGCGGCCGACACGCTGCCGCTGCGCCTTTATCGGCTCAACTAAATAATTGTAGCTCCCGCTTTATTGGGCTACAGTAGGCTGGTTGTTTACGTCCACCGCTGGGATGTTGGCCCGGTAGGATTTGTTAATGGCCGAGATGATTGTATTGGCCACCAGGCCATTGCCGCGGGGCGTGAGTGAGTAATAATCCAGCGAGAAGAAGTTGCCCCGCACCGGCTCCAATGAGTACACCACGCCGTTGACGGAAATGATATCGGCCACGTTGTTGAACAATATGCCGTCCAGGTCAAGGGCGCTTCTGTGGTTGGTTATTTCCACTTCGGGTAGGCGGTAGATGTTGTGGGCCAGGTTTTCCAGGTCGGCGTTGTAGGCATCGAGCACGGCTCTGGCCCGCTGCAGCTTCTTGAAGTTGTCTAGCACGTCGGCGTCGCGCAGAGGGTTGCAGGCATCGCGGCTGTAGGGCAGCATCAGGGTGGTGCCCACTTTGGTGTGGTAGCCGTAGGGGGTGGTGAGGACCGAGCCAAAGCTGACGCGCTTGCTCAGGGCGCGGGCGGCGTAGAAGTCGCCGCCGGGCTGAATGGCCAGGTCCTGGTCGGTGCGCTGGTAGGTGTCTTGGCCAATGAAGGAGGCGCGCCGAATCTGGCCGATGCCGCCCAGGCTGATGCGGGTTAGAGAGCCGCCCCACTGGGCCGGCAGGCCGGGGGCGGTGCTGAGCCCGGCAATGCTGTTGATGTAGGCCGTGCTGGCGCAGCCCAGCCCAAGTACCCGCGCGCCCTGCGGGCCGGTACCAAACCCACCCGCCAATGCCGTCAACCCAGAGAAAAGCGGAAGTTTAAAGAAGAGAAATGGACGTATACGGACCGTTTTTCGGAAAATTGGGAAACAAAAGTACACAGCCGGCAGATAGCACAACCGCAGCACCGCGGCGAAAAGCCGCAAACCCGGAATTGAAACCGTAGAAAACTCTAAGTTTCATTAAATCAATGTTTAACTAGCGGCCAGCGGCTGCCTTTTTGGGCTGCTTTAGCGCTTCACGCCGAGGCTGTCGAGCCGGTGCTGGTAGCGGCGGGCGTTGCGCTTGTGCTGGGCGTAGGTTTCGGCAAAATCGGAGAAGCCGCTGCCGTCGGGGCGGGCGCAGAAAAACAGGTTTTTGTTATGGGCCGGGCGTAGCACCGCGTTCAGCGAGCTGGGCAGCGGCGTGGTGATGGGGCCCGGCGGCAGGCCCTTGTGGCGGTAGGTATTATAGGGCGAATCCACCTTTTTATCCACGTTGAGCACGCGTTTGCGGGTGCCCAGGCCGTGCAGCGGCCAGAGCAGGGTGGGGTCGGCCTGCAGGGGCTGGCCGTTGCGCAGGCGGTTGAGGTACACGGCGGCGATGAGCGGCTTGTCGGTGGGCTGGGCCGTTTCGCGCTGCACAATGCTGGCCAGCACGCTCACCTGCACCGGCGTCATCTTCAGCGAATCGGCCCGGGCGCGGCGCTCCGCGGTCCAGAAGCGGCGGTAGGTGGCCGCCACGGTGTCCAGGAAGGCGGGGGCGCTGGTGTTCCACAGCAGGCGGTACTGGCCGGGGATGAACAAGGTGCGGATGGTGCAGGTGTCGAGCCGGAACCGGGCCAGCAGGTCGGCGTTGTTGCCCAGCCGCAACTGCAGCTTAAACGGGTCAGTTTCTAGCTGCCGGCTCACCTGGGGCGGCAGCTGGTCGAGGTAATGAAAGGGCTTTAGCTCAAACTGCACCGTGTCCTGGCGGCCCTGGGCCAGCATGTTCACCAGGTCCAGGTTACTCAGTTCGGGGTCGAGGCGGTAGCGGCCGGCTTTCACGTGGGCGGGGTAGTCGTGCTGCCGGGCCGTCCACTCAAACGTGGCCGGCTCCAGCAGCAGCTGCTGCTTTTGCAACGAATCGAGCACCGCCGAAAAGCCCGTGCCCGTGCGGATGTACAAATAGGCCGGGCCCTCGGCAAACACCGTCACGTTGGGCCGGTACAGCACGCGCCACACCGCGTAGCTACCGGCACCGAGCAACAGTAGCAGTACCAGCAAGCCAACGAGGAGGAGGGGGCGCTTCATTATCCTTCTTGCACTAATTGGGCCACGGCGGCCTCCGGGGCGGCCCGCTCGGGTGGGCGCATTATTCCGGTAGGTGCCGCCGCCCGCAATTCGCAGTCAACAAGGCAGCCGCGCTCGCAGGTTTCAGCCGCTACTTAAAACGGCTCGTTAAAAGGGCTCGGCTATCTGGCCATAATCCTCGCCGTGGCGCTCCGCCGATTCGCGCAGCAGCTGTTGCTGCCAAGGGCGCAGGGCCGCGTTGGCACCCTGCTCGATGATTTCCGAAATCAGCCGGTTGCTGAGCACCATGTTGGCCATGGTGGTGCCGTGGTCGGTGGCAAGGTGCGTTTTGAGGGCGTTGAGCAAGGTTTCGCGGGCTTCGGCGCGGGCCGCGGCGGGGCCGTTGAGCCGGCGGCGGAACGGAAACTTGCGCTGCTCGGGCGGCAGCGGCGCCTCTGGGGCCAAATCGGTGGTGCCGATGGCCAGCAGCTGCTCGGCGTAGGGCGAGCGTTTCAGCTCGGGGTGCAGGCCGTTGGCGGTGCGCAGCTGGTTGGCGTTTTCGATGGGCTGGCGGGCCAGCTCCGCCAGGCGGTCGTTGCTGAGCACGTGGTACGGCGGGCGGTCGAGCTGCCGGGCCACGCTGTCGCGCAGCATGTAAAGCTCCCGGAAAATGGGCATTTCCGAGGGCGAAATCTTGTATTTGGCGGCATTGCGCGACCATGGGCGCGGGTCGTCGCGGCCGTAGCGCACGGCCTCCAGGGCCAGGTTTTCCTGGGCGGCCCACTCGCCGCGGCCCAATTCGTTGAGGCGGGTGGTGAGGCGGTCCGTGAGCTCAAATAAGTACAGCACGTCGTTGGCGGCGTACTCCATTTGGGCGTCGGTCAGCGGGCGCTTCAGCCAATTGGATTTCTGCTCGCCTTTGTCAACCTCAAAGCCCAGTTCCGACTGGATGAGGCGGCCGAGAGAAATGTTGTTATCCTCAGCGGCCAGCAGTGTAAATTGGACACTGGTATCGACGATGTTGCGGCAGTTTACCCCGAAAACCTCGTCAAGCAAGAGAATGTCCGACTTGCACGAGTGAAATACCTTGGCCACGGCCGGCTCGCGCAACACCGCAAACAGGGGCTCCAGGCCGGCGGCCATGTCGGGCAGCGGCAGCGGGTCAATCAGGTACGCTTCCTGGCCGTCGAAAACCTGGATGAGCGCCAGGTGCCGCCCGTAGCGGTGGCGCATATCGTCAAACTCCAAATCGATGCCAATGCGCGGCAGGGTGGCAAAGTGAGCGGCCGCCTCGGCAATAGCGTCGGCAGTGGTGAGGTAATGTATCGTCGGCATTAAGACTGAAGGCAAGGGAGCCAGCTACAAGTCTGGCAAGGGTTAGCAGCGGTAAAGGTAGGCAACTGGCGTAAGCACCAAGGACAAATCGGTTGTGGAGCTTTGGCTTGGGATATTGATATAACAGTTGCAAAACATTGATTTAACAGCCGAGTTATGGCACAAAGCAAAAAACCATTCTAAAAAAAACATCAAGGACGAGCTGTGTAAATTACCTTCGCTTTAACATCATCATCACAAAGCCTAGCCTAACCCTCAGTTTTAAGGATTCCTGCTTTTAAAATACCTGAGTGCATAGCTCGACAACACCTCTTTTTTTTACTGGTTCACAAACCCATTTCCCATGAAGTTCAACTTACTCACTCACCTCAAACTCTTTTCGCTGCTGGCACTGTGCCTGTTTGCGATGCCCGCCTGGGCGCAGCAGGCCATCTCCGGCCGCGTGCTAAGTTCCGATGGGGGCGGCCTGCCCGGCGCCACGATACTCGAGCGCGGCACCACCAACGGCACCAGCTCCGGGGCCGATGGCTCCTTTAGCCTCACCGTGAAGCCCAACGCTACGCTGGTAATCAGCTCGGTGGGATACACTTCGCAAAACGTTGCCGTTGGCAACCAAAGCACCATTACCGTAACCCTGGCCACTTCGGCTACCGAACTCAGCGAGGCCGTGGTAGTAGGCTACGGTACCCAGCAAAAGGCCGACCTGACGGGTTCAGTAGCGAGCCTAACAAACAAGGACATTGCCAATGCCCCGGTGCAGACGTTTGAGCAAGCCATTCAGGGCAAAGCCGCTGGCGTGGTTATCGAAAACTCGAGTGGTAAACTAGGGCAGGCTATCAAGGTGCGGGTACGCGGTACCTCGTCGGTGAGCGGCGACACGCAGCCATTGTATGTGATTGACAACATTCCGGTTCAGTCGGATAACTTCTCTTCGACAAGCGCCCCTACCAACCCGCTGGCCGACATTAACCCCAATGATATCGAGAGCATCACCATTCTAAAGGATGCAGCTGCTTCGGCTATTTACGGCTCGCGGGCTTCCAACGGCGTAGTGCTCATCACCACCAAGCACGGCAAGGCCGGCGACACCCGCTTCAACCTGGGCTACCAGGTGGGCACGAGCCAAGCCACGCACATACGCGAGTTCCTGAACGCGAAAGAATACGTGGCGCTGATGACTGAAGCGCGGAAAAACGCCGGCAGCAGCGATGCTACCATTGCCACCCGCCTTCAGGGCTACGCCGCGGGTGTGCCCGTAGATGCCAACTACAACGTGGACACCAACTGGGCTGACCAGGTGCTGCGCAAAGCCGCGTTCAACCAGTATGACCTGAGCGCCAGTGGCGGTAGCGAAAAGACCAAGTTTTTCCTCTCTGGTCAATACAGCGGGCAGGAAGGTATTGTATTGGGCAACAAGCTCAGCCGCATAGCCTCCCGTCTCAACGTAGACCACAAGGCTTCTAACCGCTTGACGCTGGGCGTAAACGTGGCGCTGTCGCGCACTAACAACAGCCGCCTGCCCAACGACAACCTCTTCTCCAACCCGCTGCAGATTGTGGCCCTGGCGCCCATCACCCCCGTAATTGACCCCCGCACGGGCCTGACCAGCGGTGCCCTGGACCTGACCACGGGCAAGCCCAACACCAGCTTCCCATTCTACTACAACCCGCTGCTGGGCCTGCAAAACAATGCCGCAACCTACACGGCTATCGGCTACCGCGCCCTCGGCAACGTGTACGGCCAATTTGAAATCCTGCCCGGCCTAACGTTCCGCTCGGAGCTGGGGGCCGACTTGCTCAACCAGGACGAAGACCAGTACAGCGCGCGCGTAACGGTGGTGGGCAACAGCTCGGCCGGCAACGGCTACGCCTTCAGCGCCCACACCACCAGCGGTCGCTACATCACCAACAACTTCTTCTCGTACCGCAAAGTCCTGGCTGAGCAGCACACCCTGGAAGCCACCCTGGGCACGGCTTACGAGCAGCGGAACGTGAACTACACCAGCACCACGGGCAGCCAGTTTGCTAGTGATGCGTACCGCACCATCGTGAACGCGGCCACGTTCAACAACGGCGTTTCCTCGGGTACTAGCAACTCCCTGCTGTCGTATTTTGCCCGCCTCAATTACTCCTTCGCCGGCAAGTACCTGCTGGGCCTGAGCGCCCGCGCCGACGGCTCGTCGCGCTTCGGAGCCAACCATCGCTACGGCTTCTTTCCGGCGGCTTCGGCAGGCTGGGTAGTCACCGAAGAAAGCTTCCTCAAAGACCAAAAGGTACTTAGCTTCCTGAAGCCCCGCGTCAGCCTCGGGGTCACCGGCAACCAGGCCTTCACCGACTTTGCTTCCCTGGGTCTCTATGCCGGCAGCGCGGGCTACGTAGGCATTCCGGGCCAGCGCCCGCTGCAGATTGCCAACCCCGACCTGAAGTGGGAATCGACCCGGCAGGCCGACGCCGGCCTGGAGTTTGGCTTCTTCGACAACCGCATCAGCGGCGAAGTGGACGTGTACCAGAAACTCACCACCGACCTGGCCCTCAACGCGCCACTGCCCGCGACCACGGGCTACACCAGCCAGTTTCAGAACGTGGGCAAGCTGGAAAACAAGGGCATTGAGTTTGCTCTGACCACCCGCAACCTCACCGGTGCCTTCACCTGGACCACCACAGCCAACGCCTCGCGCAACTACAACAAGGTGACCAACCTGAAAGGGCTTCCCATATCGGGCAGCTACCTCAGCCGGGCACAAGAAGGCTATCCCATCGGCACGTTCTTCGGCCCTGAGTATGCCGGTGTTGACCCCGCCAACGGCGATGCCCTGTATTACAAAAACAAGCCAGCTGGCGACCCCAGTTCGGCCGCTAGCATCGACCACAGTGCTGGCACCACCAACAACATCAACCTGGCCCAGGCTGTGCCGCTTGGCAGCCCGAATGCTACCTGGACGGGTGGCCTGACCAACACGTTCACCTTCAAAGGCATCGACCTGACGGCTACTTTCATTGGCGTGTCCGGCAACAAAATCTTTGACGCTGCCGGGCAGTTCTACTCGGTGGGCTTCAACAACGGCCCCGACAACCAAACGCGCGACCAGCTGAACCGCTGGCAAAAGCCCGGCGACATCACGAATGTCCCGAAAGCTATTTATAACGGCGGCAACGGCATCGGCAACTCCTCGCGCTTTGTGTACGACGGCTCCTACGTCCGCCTGCGCACGCTCACCCTGGGCTACAATCTGCCCGGTACGCTGGTGAAGAAGGGTTATCTGCAGTCAGCCCGTGTCTACGTGCAGGGCCAGAATCTGCTCACCTTCACCAAGTATCCCGGCTCCGATCCGGAGGTGAACACCGATTACCTTGGCACCACCACCACGGCGGGCAACATAAACCAAGGCATCGATTTCTACTCCACGCCCCAGCCCCGTACCCTCACCTTAGGCGTCAACATTGGCTTTTAGCCAGCTGGCCGCCTATAGGCAGCCAGCTCTCTCCTTTAATTAACTCCTGGTATGAAAAAAACATTTTATACGCTGGGTATGGCGCTGTTTCTGGCAGCCCCTCTCACCAGCTGCGATAAAAAGCTTGCCATCGACCCCGTCAACAACGTGAACGCCGACAAGGCCCTGGAAACGTCGTCTGACGTGGAAGCGGCTCTGGTGGGCACTTACACGGGCCTACAGGCCGTGGGTAGCTACGGCGGCTACATTCAGCTAACGTCGGACCTGCTGGCCGACAACGGCGAAGAAAGCTTCGTGGGCACCTTTTCCGACCCACCCCAGATTTTCCGTAAGAACATTCTGCGCGATAATGGTTTTGTGTCGACCATCTGGATAAACGCGTACAGCACCATCAACCGCGCCAACAACGTGCTGGCCAACATCGACAAGCTCGATTCGTCGGCCAAGCGCAGCCGCGTAGAAGGCGAGGCGAAGTTCATCCGGGCGGCGCTTTACTTTGAGCTGGTGCGGCTGTTTGCTAAGGACTGGAGCGACGGTACCCCTTCGGCCAACCCGGGCGTGCCGTTGGTACTCACGCCTACTAAAGTGCTCGATGCCTCCAGCCAGGTAAAGCGCAACACCGTGGCCGAGGTCTACACCCAAGTGCTGGCCGACCTGACCGATGCGGAAACAAAAATGAAAGCTGGCGGCGCGCTGCCGGCCTTCGCTGCCAACTCCGCGGCCGAGATTTCGACTTTTGCCGCGGCGGGCATGCTGTCGCGGGTGTACTTGCAGCAGAACCGGTTTCCCGAAGCGGCTGATGCCGCCAACCGGGCCATTGCGGGCCCGTTCTCGCTCACCTCTACCTACGCGGCCGAGTTCCGGTCGGGCGCATCCAACACGACGGAAGACATCTTTGCCGTTCAGATATCGGCCCAAAGCGGCAGCAATGCCCTCAGCACGTTCTACAAAACGCGGGGCGATGTGTCCATCGAAGACAAGCACTTTAACCAATATGGCACTACCGATGAGCGGCGGACGCTGTTCACCGTGACCAGTGGCAAGCGGCTCTCGGGCAAGTTCGACGCGGTGAACGGCGTGGGCAGCAACGTCAAGGTGATTCGCCTGGCCGAAATGCTCCTCACCCGGGCCGAGGCCAACTTCCGGGCTGGTACCACGGTGGGCGCTACCCCGCTGGCCGATGTCAACCGTGTGCGGGCCCGTGTTGGGCTAACGCCACTTGTTGCGTTGACGCTGCCCGCTATCCTGCTTGAGCGCAAGCTGGAACTGGCCTTCGAAGGCTTCCGTCTTGGCGACCTTAAGCGCAACAAAGAGTCGGTAACCGAGCCGCTGCCCGGTACGGCCGTGCTGCCCTGGAACTCGCCCCGCCTGATATTCCCAATACCCAAGCGCGAAACCGACATCAACCCCAACCTGGAACAAAACGAGGCTTATAAGTAAGCCCTTGCTTGTAAAACAGGATTCAACAAAAAAGGCCCTGGCATTTGCCAGGGCCTTTTTTATGATGGGTTCTCGCGGCTTACTTCTCGCCGAGCAGCAGCTGGGGCCCGGTGCCGCGCCCGTTGCCCATGATGATGACCTTGGCGTTGGGCGAGGTGGCAATGGCCTGGTTAGCTTTGATGGTTTCGTACTGGAGCAGCTTGTCGCTGAGCTCGGTGTTTACAATGCGCTGGTAGTCGGCGATGCCCTGGGCCTCCACGCGCTTGCGCTCGGCCTCCTGCTTCTCTTTCTGCAATACGAACTGCATTTTCTGGGCGTCCTGCTCGGCCGAGATTTTGCTCTCAATGCTGGCTTTCACCGATTGCGGCAGCTGGATGTTGCGAATGAGCAGTTGGTCGAGTTGCAGGCCGCTGGTGCGGAAGTCTTTTTCGATAGAGTTAAGAATGCGCGTCTGGAATTCTTCGCGGCGAGTGGAGTAGAGGGCCACGGCATCGTAATACACGGCGTTGTCGCGGATGCGGGTGCGCGAAATGGCCCGTACGATTTTGTCCTGGTAGTCCTCGCCGATGGTAGCCAGGATGCGGGGCGCCTGGGCCGGCACCACGTGGTAAAGCACCGTCAAGTCGATGATGACCTCCAGGCCATCGGCCGAAAGCACCCGGATGGCATCGTCGCCCACTTGGGCGCCTTCGCCGTGCTGGGCCGACATGGTATAATTCTGCGTCCGGGTATCGAAGCGCGTGATGTCGACCAATGGGTTCACCACGCTCAGGCCGGGCTGCAGCACGCGCGGTTGCACCTTCCCAAACAGCGTTTGGACGCCCACCTGGCCCACTCCAATCTGCACTACCGTGCTCAACGCCAGGCCCAGCACCAGGAAGGCACCCCCCAGAAAGATGAGGCCGCCCCGCAGGGGTTGCAGGCGCTCGAAGCGCGAAGCATTCAAGCCCAAAATTAAGATTATGAAACCGAGGACGGTGAGGGTCATGGGAGGGTTATTACCTGGTTAAAGTGGTGAAAAGTGACAAGGCCAAGGTTGACCCTAATTGGTGTGCAGAGGTGCTGAAACCATCTATTCCGCGTCGTCATCCGTGCTGAAATCCAGCGTGCGGGCCAGGTCTACGCCCTCTTGGGCTACTTCTTCGAGCAGCTCGGGGGCGTCGGCATCGAGGGTACGGCCGAAGAGGTTGAGCAGTTCTTCGCCTTCCTCGTTCACGTACAGGTTCTCGTAGAGCCGGTCGAAGAGGCGGGCTTCGCGGCCCACAATGCGGTCAATGTCTTCGGGCGAGCGGGCTTCGCTCAGGGCGCGGTGCAATACATCCAGCACCTGGCGGCTCTCGTCGTGTTCGCCGAGTTCCGATACCAGCTTGAGCAAGCTCATGGCCACGCCCAGCCGCACTTGCTCGAAGCGAAAGGGCCGCTCGGCGGTGGGCGCGGCGCGCAGTTGGTCGTAGGCCCGCAGGGTGGTGGGGGTGAGGTAGTACTTCACGTCGTTGGGGGCGGTGAAGGCGAGGTGCAGTAGCTGTTCGTAAGGACTCATGAGAAAAGGGGGCTTGGATGCCGTAACACGGCCGGGTGCGGTGCGTAAGCAGAAAGCCGCAAGGTACGCGCGGGAGCAAAGCCATGTCCTTAATCGTGGTTGGGCGGCGTGCATTACATCATTCCTAACCCTTTATTTTTTAGCGATGACCCACAAAAGCAAATGGCTGCTGTTTGCCCCGCTGGGCCTGCTCACCATTGGGGCCGGCGCCAGCATGGTGCCCTGGGCTGGCCACCTCAAAGCCCAGAAAGTACCCACCGCGAAATGGGTAGCAGCCGGCACCGCGGCCCTAGTCGTCCTCAATGCCGGGGTTAGCTTATTCGGCCGCGGCGTACTGGAGCGGATGCGGCACGAGCTGCAGGAAAAGCCTTCCCAGAGCTCGGTTTATCCGTTATTGAGCACCTATTAAGCACAAAAAAAGCCCCGGCGTTGCGGCCGGGGCTTTAGGGAATTTGTGTATTAGGGAAACCTACTCGGTTTTAGCTTCTACTTTCTGGGTCGTTTTCTTCACGGCACCGCTCGTCTTCTGAGCACCGCGTTTAACCACGTGGCCGGTTTTCTGGGCGCCGCGCTTCAGGACGTGACCGGTTTTGTGCACCACGTTGCCAGCTGCATCTTTGGTATTGTCGAGGGCGGCGCCAACGTTGGTTTTGCCGGTCTTTACTACAACTTTTTCAGTGCCATTGTCCCGAACCTTTACTTCGGTCTTGGGGTTGGCGGGAGTCACGTCTTGGGCGTTGGCAGCGGTAGTAGCAAGGGCCAGGCCGGCGAGCAACAAAAGGGACTTTTTCATAGGAAGGGCTTTTTTAAGGTAAATTCGGGGGTTGTACGCAGCACCGGAGTATATGTTTTCTGTCCCGGCCGATTGTACTGCCTATTGACCCTCCATTACCGTGCCAGGTAGCAGCAGCGAGCTGTCGCCGTAGCTCAGAAACCGGTAGCCGTGGCTCAGCGCGTGCTCGTAGACGTCGCGCCAGCCGGGCCCCAGCAAGGCGGCCACCAACAGCAGCAGCGTGCTCTCCGGCTGGTGAAAATTCGTGATAAGGCCATCGACCAAGCGAAACTGATAGCCCGGCGCAATGAGCAGCCGCGTGGAGGCCTGCAGGGTATCGGCCCCGGTTGCTTGGAGGTGGTGCAGCAGTGCCTCAAGGGCCATTCCGGGGCTGATGCTGGCGGCCGCGGCGGCCATGTCGTAGGGCTGCCATTGCGTTACGGCCAGCTCTGTATCATCGGCTTGGTGGGCGTGCAGTAAGCCCACGCCCAGCCAGTACAGGCTTTCGAGGGTGCGCAGGCTGGTGGTGCCCACGGCCAGCACCGGCAGGGGCCGGTGGGCCAGCAGCTGCCGCAGCAACGCAGCCGTGACCAAAATCGGCTCGGTGTGCATGGGGTGGCCGGCCATGTGGTCGGCCTTCACCGGCTGGAAGGTGCCGGCCCCCACGTGCAGCGTTACGTGGCCGATATCGAAGCCCTTGGCACGCAGCTCGGCCAGCAGCTCGGGGGTGAAGTGCAGCCCGGCGGTGGGGGCTGCCACGGCGCCCTCTGCCGCCGCGTACACCGTTTGGTAGCGAATGGCATCGGCCGGGGTATCGGTGCGGCCCAGGTAGGGGGGCAGGGGCAGGTGACCGCCCGCCCGCAATACTTCGGCAAAGGGCAGGCTGGCGGGCTCCCAGCGAAAATCTATCAGCGCCGTGCCGGCTTCCTGGGCCTGGCGCTCGGCCCAGAGCGTGGCGGTCTGGCCGTCGGCGGTTTCAAATTCCAAGGTTACGGGGCCTTCCTTCCAGCGGCGGCCGTTGCCCACCAGGCAGCGCCAGGTGCACTGGCCGGTTTGCTGCAGGGCCAGCTCCAGGCTGCGGTGTGGGGCCACGGGCTCGAGGCAAAACAGCTCAACCTGGCCCCCGGTGGGCCGGCGGGCCAGCAGCCGCGCCCGCACCACGCGGGTATCATTAAAGATTAACAACGAGCCGGCCGGCAGTTCCTGGGACAGGTCGCGGAACTGCTTATCCGAGAGCTGACCGTGGCGGCTGACCAGCAGCCGGCTGGCGGCGCGGTCGGGCAGGGGCTCCGGGGCAATGCGGTCTGCCGGCAGCGGGTAGGTGAAGTCGTGAATGGAAAGGTCGCGCGGGTGGGGGCTGGTCATGGCCGCAAAGGTCGCGCCGGCCGGCCAAAGGCGCCTAATTTGCCCGCCGGAACAGCAGCAAATGCTGCTGCGGCAGGGTCTCCACCGTCTCCACAAACTCGAGGCCCACGGCAGCCATTTCCTTGCGGGCCTGCTCCACGCTCATCTTGTGAATACGCTTTATGGGCACGTTCGCGTCCTCGGCCCGGTACTCGACCAGCGCCAGCCGGCCCGTAACCGGGCGCAGGGCGCGCCGAATGGCCCGGCCCATCTCGCGCGGGTGGTCGAACTCGTGGTAGGCATCCACGATGAGCACCAGGTCCACGCTGTCGGCGGGCAGGGCCGGGTTGGTGGTGGTGCCCAGCACGGGGCGCACGTTGGGCACGTTGAGCTTGCGCTTGCTGGCCTGCAGGGAGGCTATCATTTCCGGCTGAATGTCGACGGCCAGCACCTGCCCCTTGGGCACCTTTTTGGCCAGCTGGAACGAGAAAAAGCCCGTGCCGGCCCCAATGTCGGCCACCACGTCGGTGGGCTTCAGCTTCAGCTCCCGTATCAGGATGTCGGTGCCTTCTTCCTGGCGGCGGCCGCTGCGCTCCAGCCAATCGGCGCCCTCGTGGCCCATTACGTGGGCTATCTGGCGGCCCATGTAGTAGGTGCCGATGCCGTTGGGGTCGCGCGGGGAGGCCACCTCGTAGCCGGTGGTATCGGCTAGCACAGCCGCTTGCATGCGCTTTTCAGCAACGAGCGAGGGACGCGTTTCGGCGGGAATTTGCGTGCAGCCCCATACCAGCAAGCCAAGGCTGCCGCATGCGCCAACTACACTCAAAGTCCGGTGCCAGACTGGGAAATAGAACTTCATACAATCCGCAAGTAAGCACATTCGGGGTAGTCAACAGCTACATGAGCCAGAGCGTTCAGCCCAAGTTTATTCCGGCGACTGCCCGGGGCGGCACGTTGCTTAAAATCAATACCTGATTGCTACAATAAGAAAATAGCTGGGGACTACCACCTGCATGTACATTTGACCGTAGAACGAGCATTTCCTCTTTCTCTTACCCTCATTACCCATGAAAAACACTTTTCCTCCCTTCGCCAAAATTATTGCCGTGGCCGCCTGCGCCCTGACCCTGGGTAGCTGCAGCCGTGCCGAGTACGCCATGCTGCCCAAAGGCGGCTCGTACCACGGCGTAAACCGCGCCGCTACGCCAGTACCTGCCCAGCCAGAAGCAACCGCCGCCGTAACGCCTGCCGCCACGCCCGAAGCAGCAGCCACGGTAACGGTAGCCGCCACGCCTGCGCCCGCGGCGGCCCCCGCCACCGCCGCTGCACCCGCTCCCAAGGCCGAAGCAGCCGCCAAAAAAGTAGCCGTAGCCCCAGCGGCTGCCGTAGCCACCCAAACGAATCAGGCCGTGGCCACCACTACTCCCAAGCTCAACGCCATGCAGCGTTTGGCTTTGAATAAAGTGACGCGCAGGATGGATAAGCTCATGCAGCACTCGGCTACCGCGCGCCAGCACGACAACACGGCTTCGACTACCAAGACCAGCGCCATCAGCGGCAACCTCCGCACCGGCATTATTCTCGTGCTAATTGGTCTGATTGTCGGCATCTTTAGCCCTCTGATTGGTACCATCATTGCCCTCATCGGTGTGATATTCCTCGTCCTCTGGCTGCTGGATAACTTGTAGGCCCATCATTTTAACCCCACAGAAAAAGGCCCGACTACTCGTGTAGTCGGGCCTTTTTCTGTGGGGCTAAAACAGAGTTTACATGGGGTCCACGTCAGCCACTAGGCGGGCTTGCTTGAACTCCTTCTGGTCCTTCACCACGTCCATGGCAGCGCAAATCTGCTCTTTGGCCCATTTCAGGGCAGTGTGGGCGCGGTCTAGCTTGATGGTGATTTCCTGCAGGTAGAAGTTGCGGATGCGGAAGATATAGGGCGCCTCGGGCCCCAGCACGGCGGCGCGGCCCAGGCGGTCTACCAGCTCCTGCGTGAGCAAAATGGCCGCCTGCTCGCCCAGGCCCTGCTCCACGTGCTTCACCGTCATCTTAATCACGCGCATGAAGGGCGGGTAGCCGTGCTCGTGGCGCTGCACGATTTCGTAGTTGTAAAACTCCACGTAATCGTTGCGAATCACCTTGTCGAAAATCACCTGCGTGGGGTCCGAGGTCTGGATAAGTACCTTGCCTTTCTTGCCCTTGCGGCCGGCCCGGCCGCTTACCTGCACAAACATCTGGTAGGCCCGCTCGTGGGCCCGGAAGTCGGGGTAGTGAATGATGCTGTCGGCGTTGATAATGCCCACCAGGCTCACGTTGGCGAAGTCGAGGCCCTTGGTCACCATCTGGGTGCCCACCAGCACGTTGGTGGCCTGCTTTTCGAAATCGGCGATGATTTGCTGGTAGCTGTTTTTGGCGCGCGTCGTGTCCAGGTCCATGCGCTGGATGTTGGCCTGGGGCAGCATGATTTTCAGGTCGTCTTCAATCTTCTCGGTGCCAAAGCCCTGGGTTTTCACGGCACGGGAGCCGCAGGCGGGGCACTGCGTCACCATGGAGTCGTGGTAGCCGCAGTAGTGGCAGCGCAGCTCGTGGCTGTGCTTGTGGTAGCTCAGGCTCACGGCGCAGTTGGTGCATTTGGGTATCCAGCCGCAGTCCTGGCAGGCTACCACGGGCGCGTAGCCGCGCCGGTTCTGGAACAGAATTACCTGCTCCTGCCGGCCCAGCGTGCGCTCCACTTCGCCCAGCAGTTCGGCGGTGAAGTGGTTGTGCATGGTCTTTTTCTCGCGGGCCTTGCGGGTATCTACCAGCTCAATATCGGGCATGCCAGCTTCGCCAAAGCGTTTGGTGAGCGACACCAGCCCGTAGCGCCCTTGCTTGGCTTGGTAGTAGGTTTCTACGGCCGGCGTAGCCGAGCCCAGCAGGGTTTTGGCACCCTGGAAGTTGGCCATCATCAGGGCGACTTCGCGGGCGTTGTAGCGCGGGGCGGGCTCATACTGCTTGTAAGAAGACTCGTGCTCCTCGTCTACAATGATGAGTGCGAGGTTATCGAATGGCAGAAACACCGCCGAGCGCACGCCCACCACCACCTGAAAACGGCCAGAGAGCACCCCGTTCCACACTTCCACCCGCTCGTTGTCGGAGAACTTGGAGTGGTACACGCCCAATCTTGAGCCAAACACACGCAGCAGCCGGCCCACAATCTGGGCCGTGAGGGCAATTTCGGGCAGCAGGTACAGCACTTGCCCACCGCCGTCCAGCGCCTTGCGAATGAGGTCGATGTAAATCTCGGTTTTACCGGCGCCGGTCACGCCGTGAAGCAGCGCAATGTCTTTTTCCCCAAAGTGGGCCATGATTTCATCCCGCGCCGTGGTCTGGGCCTCGGTCAGGGTGAAGTGGAGCTGGGCCGTGGGCTCGTCCTCCAGCGGAAAGCGCGACACAATGACATCGAACTGCTCCAGTACGCCGTTTTTGATGAGCGTGTTCACCGCCGAGGCCGAGAGGTGCGGACTGCTGGTGAGCGCCGCTTTCTCAATCCCGTTCTGATTGGAGTGCTCGTTTTGATATACCGGCACGCGCTGCAGGTACTTCATCAGCACATCCAGCTGCTTGGGCTTGCTGGACAGGCTGTTGAAAAGCTGCTCAATCGATGCCTCCGAGACGAAATGGTGGGCCAAGCGCACTTTCTTTACCACTTTGGGCGCGTACTTGTCGGCGGTGTGCTCGAAGAGGAAGATGACGTCCTTGTGCATCAGGGACTTTATCACCTTATGAAAGGATGTGATGCCCAACAGGTCGCCGACTTCGGTAAAGGTCAGGGCCTTGCCTTCTTCGGTGCTACCCAGCGCGTACACAATCAGTTCTTCCTGCGGGGTGAGCGGGTACTCGTTTTCCTCGCGCGAAAAGGCCGGGTGGAGCTGAATGCGCGACTCGGAGCTAAGCTTGAGCGCCGAGGGCAGGGCTGCGTTTATCACCTCGCCGATGGTGCACATGTAGTAGTCGGCCATCCAGCGGAACAGCTTGAGCTGGGGCTGGGTCACCACGGGCGCATCGTCGATGAATTCGAGGATGTACTTGGCCTGGTAGTTGGCCGGTGGGGTTTCGTGCACGGCCGCAACAATGCAGCTAAGCGTCTTTTTGGCCCCGAACTGCACAATCACCCGCCCCCCAATCACCACGTTGTCGTTGAGCTCAAACGGCACCCGGTAAGTGTAGAGCCGGGGCAGCGGCAACGGCAGAATAACGTCGGCAAACAGCGTAACCCGGTCGGCTGCGGGGGCAGCGGCGGGGGAAATAAAATCGAGAGCGAGACTCAAAACAGCAATAGGGTAGGGGCGGATAGTAAAGATAGCACGACGGTAGCGCCGGCCCATGCCCCGGCCCTACAAAGCAGCCAGGGCCTCGGCCACGCTATATAGCGGTGCCAAACAGGCCTGATTCCGGCAGATGTGCACGGCCGTGCGGCCTTCCGGCACGGGGTTCAGGAGCTTAAGCAGCGGCAGCTCCGAGCTTTTCTTGGTGCCGGCCAGCACGGTATCAAACAAAAAACGCCGGCTAAGTTCTCGGCGAAAACTTTCGACCTTGGGCCCGATGATGGCCAGCTCGGCGCCGGGCCGCAACAGCGACGCGTACAGCGAGGCCCAATTGGTGAGGTGCTGCGGTTCCTTTACTACCAGGTGCCGCACCCGGGCCAGCATATCGGCCGCCAGGTCAGTGTAGCGCGCTTTTTCCAGGTGGCGGCCCAGGCGGCGCAGGTTGTGCGCCATCACCGAGTTGGACGCGGGAATTACGTTGTCGAACAGCTCCTTTTTGCGTGCAATGAGCGGGTCGGCGCTGCTATCGGTGTAGAAAAACTGCGTTTCGCTTGGGTCAAAGAAGTTCTCGAGCACATACTCCGTAAGGGTTTCGGCCTCGCGCAGCCACGTTTCCGTGAAAGTCACCTCATACAGGCTAATGTAGGCTTGAATGACCAGGGCATAATCTTCCAGGAAGCCGTTGATGCTGGCCCGGCCATTTTTGCAGGTGCGATACAAACGCTGGCCATCGCGCAGATTGGCTTGAATGAAGCGGGCGTTGCGCTCGGCCACCACCAGAAACTCCGGCTCGGCAAACGCCCGGTAGGCATCAGTCAGCCCCTGGAGCATGAGGGCGTTCCAACCGGTGAGGATTTTGTCGTCGAGGCCCGGTCGCACACGGGTAGCGCGCACCGCCATGATTTTCTGCTTCCAGCCGGCTACCAGCTCCGCCACAACGGCCGGGGCTAGCTCGTGAACGGCCGCAAACGCCTCGTCGCTTTGGCGGCGGTGCAGGATGTTGCGCCCGTGCTCCCAATTACCCTGGGCCGTGCAATTGTAGTAATCGGAAAACAGGGGCTCTTCGTCGCCGATAATTTCGCGCAATTCGTCCTTGGTGAACACGTAGAATTTGCCTTCTTCGCCTTCGCTGTCGGCATCCAGCGACGAATAAAAGCCCCCGTCGGCGTTGGTCAGCTCCAACCGGACAAATTCGATGGTATCGTACACCACTTCCCGGAAAAGTTCCTCCTGCGTCACCTGAAAGGCTTCGCTGTATAGGCTGATGAGTTGCCCGTTGTCGTAAAGCATTTTCTCGAAATGCGGCGCCAGCCATTCGGCATCCACCGAGTAGCGCGCAAACCCGCCGTGAACCTGGTCGTAAATGCCGCCCCAGGCCATTTCGCGCAGGGTGAGCACCGTTTGGTCCAGTAGCACCTTGCTGCCGCTGATGGCGTGGGCGCGCAGCAAAAAACGCCAGATGCTGGGCATCGGAAACTTGGGCGCCCGGTTCATGCCGCCCCGCTCCCGGTCAAACTTCACGCCCAGGTTGTAAATCAGCAGCTTGAACTCCTCATCCGAAACGCCCGCCGGCCCCGTTTGCGGAGCCACACCGATGGCTTGCAGCGCGTCAAGGTTATCAGCAGGCTTGCCCGCGCCCTGATTTTGCGTCCCGTATTTCTGCAGCTCGCTGGTGCCAATGACCTCCATAAACCGCTCGGCCGACTGCTCCAGTTCGCTGCGGTGCTCGCCGGCGTAGGCCTGGCCGATATTCTCCAGCAGCTTTACCCAATTCCCCTTGGGAAAATACGTGCCACCATAAAATGGCTTGGCGTCGGCGGTCAGGAACACGTTGAGCGGCCAGCCGCCCTGCAGGCCCATGGCGTGCAGGGCATCCATGTAAATCTGGTCCACGTCGGGCCGCTCCTCCCGGTCTACCTTGATGCACACGAAATGCTGGTTCATCACCGCCGCCACGGCTTGGTTTTCAAACGATTCGCGCTCCATCACGTGGCACCAGTGGCAGGCGGCGTACCCGATGCTTACTAAAATTGGCTTTTGTTCGGCCTTGGCTCGGCTCAACGCCTCCGCGCCCCACGGGTACCAGTCCACGGGGTTGTGGGCGTGCTGCTGCAGGTAGGGGCTGGTTTCCTCAGCGAGGCGGTTGGTCGGGTGTGAAGCGTGGGCCATAGCAGCAAGATAGGAAAGGTATTAAAACGCCAAACCCGGCTACGGGGCCGGGTTTGGTTTCGAAAATGGTTAGGCGGGCTTTACAGGCTTCCTGGGCACCCGGGGGTTGGGCGCGGCTGGTGTAGGCGCTGCAGCTTTCGGCCCGGCCGCCTTCGGCTTTGCAGCTGGCTTGCGCTTGGGCGCCGGAACTGGGGCTTCGGCTGGTACGGCCGTGGAGGGATCCGTGGGCACCGGCTCAGGTTTTGGCTTTACGGGTCTGGCCTTGGCCACAGCGGCCTTTTTGGGTGCTGCCGGTTTCTTCGCAGCAGGAGCTTTTTTCTTCGGCTCGATTTGCTCAATCAAGGAGGCCGAAGAGCCGGTCATGCGGCCGGCGGCTACCTGGGTACGCAGGTCCAGCGCGTCTGGAACTGGCACAACCGGAGTATCAACGGCCGGCTTTTCAGCCCGGGCTCCGCTGACCGCCCGCTTAGGGCGGTTGGAACGCCGCGGAGGTGCTTGAGCCGGGGTTGTTTCGGCAGCAGCCTCGTTTGTATCCGGCGCGACGACTGGAGTTGCGGCTATTTCCGGGGCGGCGTTGGGCTGGCTTATATGCTTGTTGCGCTCAGCCTCGTTGCCTGCCGTTGGCTCAATTTGCTCAGCAGTACTAGATAGTTGTTCAATACTGCCCAGCTTGGACTCCGGATTTAGCTCAGCTGGAGCGGCGGCAGCGGTAGTTGCATCCTCCGCTGTGCCGCTTTGCATCGGCGCCTTTCGGCCTCTGTTTCGGCTGTTGCGCGACTTAGCTGGCGCGGCATTGGGCGCTTCGCCAATAATCGCTGGTGCTGCAATCGGTAACTCAACCGGCGTCGGGATGGGCGCTTCAGCGTCGATGTTTGCTGGCGTTTCAGTAGTAGCCGGAGCTTCAGCCGGAGCAGCATACAGTTCCGCCCGCGATATGCGACTCGATTCATTATTGCGCCCCCCACGCTTCACCGGGACCGATTTGGTGATGACCGAGGATTTTTTGCCTTCTGGCCGCAGGTTGCGGCTTTCTAGCTGCGCATCCGGCATTGGTGCGTTCAGCTCAACTTCGGCCGGAGCAGTGGGCTCCTGGCCAGGCAGGATTTCGCCGGCGGCAAGGCGAAGCGCGTTTTTGCGTGCAGTGCGCTTAGCCCCGCCTCTTGAGCGGCGTTTTTTCTTCTTCACGCCATCTTCGGCGCTAATAGTGCCATCCGAGCTCGCCATGGGCGTAGCGGTAGCGGCTTGCTCCAAAAGATGTTCGGCTGCACCCAGTTGGGTTGGGGCCAGCGACTCCGGAGCATCCCCTTGGTCGTCGGCAAAGGCCGCCGCACCCTGAAACTGCTCATTCTCAGTCGGGGTTTGCGGTTGTCCTTTGCCTCGCCCATCGCGGCGGCCTCGTTCCGGTCGGCCAGAGCGGGCCGCCCGTTGCGAACGAAACTCTTCGGGCGACAAGCGGGGCATGCGGGCTTCGGCAGTAGGCACCGCATCTGCTGCCGGAGGCGCTAGTTCGTCTTCAATGGAAATAGAGCCTTCGCCAATATCAATGCGCTCCTCATCGTCTTCTACAAGTTCTTCCACTTGCGGCAATGCAGACACGGGCAGTGCCGCAAGTTTGGCTCTCACCTCGCTCAGCTCATCAGTCACGGCCACCTTTCGCAAGCTCAGCTGCTCCAGTTTAGCAAGCGTATTTTCCAGGAACTGGCGGTGCTCAGGCGCACCAGCATGCAAGGGGCGGTGGCCCAACGACTGCCGCACCGATGCCCATTCCTTGCGAAACCGGCCAAAGTCAACGTCGAAATACGTCCGGGCAAACTTATCCCAGATATAATCTTCGGCTACTTCCGAGGGATGCAGCATGTCGGCCGAATAAAAGCGGTAGTCCCGCAAATCATCCAGCAATAGCTCGTAAGCCGGAAAATACGCCACTCCCGGTAGTAAGTCGCTCAGAATATGCGTAGCAACCCGCAGCACCGACTTGCTCACCGAATTCAGCGGCAGCGTGTCCTTTAGGTGCCGTACGGGGCTCACCGTCAGCACAAATCGTAAATTGGGGTTGATGCGCCGCAAGTAGGCGTGCGTTTCGGCCAAGCCGTTGATGATTTCATCCGGGGTCAGCAGCTCCTGCACAAACAAGTCGGCAGACTGCTTGTGGCAGTTGTTTACCAACTCACCAGTTTCGCGCAGGCGGTAGGCCCAGGCCGTGCCCAGCGTGAGCAGCACCACATCGGCGCTGCGGAGGAAATCGCCCGCGCGCCGCACCAACTCATGAATCTGCTGGAGCAAGTCCACGGGCGAATCGGCCCCGATGCTGCCGTGCAGGTCGTAGCTCTGCCAGCGGCCGCGCGCTTCCACTACGTGCTGCTGCCAATCGACTTCTTCGCCGGCCGCGGCCCGGAGCAATTTGGCCAGCGCGAGCGGCTGAAACACGGTGCCAAAGGGGTTCACCAGGGTTTCCACCTTGTTGGCGGCCAGCCGCGTGCCGATGCTGTCGGCAAAGCAGGAGCCCATGGTTAAGACGCGTGCCGTGCGCGGTAGCTGGTCCGTGGCCGGGGCAATAGAGAGTTCGGTTCTAAACATCAAAGCAAAAATAGCCCTAAAGCCGTGTTTGGCCCGAAGGTGTAATAAAAAAGCCCCACCGAAAGGCAGGGCTTTTCTAATTGTGGTTGAGCGAGAACTACTCGGCTACAACGCGGAAGTTAATCGTCTGCTTCACTTCCTTGTGCAGGTTAGCTGTAGCAGTGTAGTCGCCGGCAGCCGAAGGCTCCTGGTCGAACGACAGACGCTTGCGGTCGATGTCCACACCTTTGGCTTTCAGCGCTTCGGCCAATTGCAGGGTGGTGACACGGCCGAAAATCTTGCCGCTTTCACCCACTTTGGCGCGAATTTCCAAGAACGCATCCCCGATTTGGTCGGCAATGGCTTGGGCATCGCCCTTGATTTTGTGGGCTTTGTGAGCCGCCTGGCGCACGTTCTCCGCCGTGATTTTCTTGTTGGTTTTGTCGGCCAGCATGGCCAAACCCTGCGGCAACAAGAAGTTGCGACCGTAGCCCGATTTCACGGTCACGATGTCGTTCTTGTAGCCGAGGCCCTTAACGTCGTCTTTGAGGATGATTTCCATGTCTTATTCAGAATTATGAGTTTTGAATTATGAGTGATGAGTTAAGAAATGCCAGAAGTAGCAACTCAAAACTCAAAACTTATAACTCATAATTTATTTCAGGGCGTCAGCTACGTAGGGCATCAAAGCCAAGTGGCGGGCCTTTGCAATGGCCTGGGTCACTTTGCGCTGAAACTTCAGGCTGGTGCCGGTGAGGCGCCGGGGCAGCACGCGGCCCTGCTCGTTCACGAACTTCAGCAGGAAGTTCGGGTCTTTGTAATCCACGTACTTAATGCCGTTCTTCTTGAAGCGGCAGTATTTCTTGCGGGTGTCCTGCGGCTTGTTCATAGCCGACCGGTCGTTGTTCCGGTTGAATGCGGGAGTTGCCATATTACTACTGGATTATTGGGCTACGCTTTCGGTTTCTTTTGCAGCCTTTTGCAGGTTCATCTCGCCGTTGCGGCGACGGTTGTTGTACTCCACGGCGTGCTTATCGAGCACGGTGGACAAAAACCGGATGATGCGCTCGTCGCGGCGGAACGCCAGCTCAAGCACGTCAACAATGTTACCAGTTCCAGTGTACGACAGGCAGTAGTAGTAGCCTGTGGTCTTTTTCTGAATTGGGTACGCCAGCTTGCGCAGGCCCCAGGCTTCAGTGGACAAAATGGCGGCGCTATTTTCCTTAAGCACCTGGGTGAACTTCTCGACCGTCTCTTGCACCTGGCTCTCGTTCAAAACGGGAGTTACGATGAAGACCGTCTCGTAATTTCTTACTTCCATTACGACGGGGTGAAAATTTGGGGGTGAAAAAAATTGATTGGGGCGCAAAGGTACTGACTTTCGGGTACATTGCCAAGGGCCGCGGTTAAATCAGCTAATTATGACCGCCGGCATAACCTTATTATAATGGATGAGGTAGAAACAAAGGAGCAGTAGTACAAAGGGGAGGCTGCTGGCCTCATGCACGTTGCCATTTGTAAAGGCAAAACGAGTTGGCTTTGCTAAAAGTCCCTAAATCATCAATTTTATGAGAAAGCTTAACAAAAATGTTTATATCAAAATTGTAATTCAAGGGGTTACTCCAACTGATATAAGCTTTGGGTGCGGAAGGCCGAAAGCAATACTTGGAACAGAGTAAGAAAAAGGGCAACTAATTGGGAATAGGGCAGGAGGGCTTAAAATGGCCCGATATGACCAGCCAAGGATGCCCAGAAATTGCATTTCACTTTTTGCTGCCTACGATTCCTGACCTACATTTGTGGCCTTGAAATGCCCTAGCGTTTCGTTTTACCGTCTATTTTCTTATGAATAGCATTCGACTTCGTTCGTTACCTCATCTGTTGCTGGCCCTCTTGCTCACGTTTGCCGGCGCCCAACAGGCTGCCGCTCAAGGAGCAAGTGCCACTGGCGATGTGAAAAAAGAAGGCGTGGTGCCCGGTGCCACTGCTGCTGCTACACCCGCAACCGTTGCCGCTCCGGCTGCCGGAGGTGGCGATGCCGCAGCCATTGCCGCCGGCGATGCACTATTTAAGGGCAACTGCGCCCAATGCCACGCCGTGAATGAGCAGGTAGTAGGCCCCGCCCTCGCTGGCATCAGCAAGCGTCGCCCCATCACCTGGCTTATTCCTTGGGTGAAAAACTCAAGCAAAGTAGTGGCCAGCGGCGATGAGTACGCGGTAGCCCTCTTCAACAAGTTCAATAAGCAGCAGATGCCATCCTTTGCCCTGTCGGACAAGGAAATTACTTCCATTATTGCTTACGTTACTTCGGAAGAAGGAAAGGCCTCAACTGTTGCCACGGCTGGTGTTACCGCCGGAAACGCTGCTGCCACCGACGGCCAAGAAGCTGGCGGCGCCGAAGCTGGTGCCGGCAAGTATGTGGACATCCTCCTCATCGTACTGGTTGTAGTCCTGATAGTGCTGGTAGTGACGCTGGTTATCATCGGCAACCTGATGAAGGATGTGCTGCGTGGTCGTAAAGACCTCGACGGCCGCGATGTTGAAATCCTGGAGCAGCGCTTCGATTGGGGTAAGCTGTACCGCTCGCCTATGCTGCGCGGTATTGTAGGTGTCGTGTTTGCCCTCGTTTTACTTTATGAAGGCGTACAAAGCGTAATGGCTGTGGGCCTGACCCAGGGCTACCAGCCCACCCAGCCCATTGCTTTCTCGCACAAGCTGCACGCTGGCGAGCACCAGATTAACTGCGCTTACTGCCACACGTCGGTGTATAAGAGCAAATCGGCTAACATTCCTTCGGCCAACATCTGCATGAACTGCCACTCGCAGATTAAAACGGAGTCGCCCGAAATCAAGAAAATCTACCGTGCCATCGAGCGGAAGCAACCCATTCAGTGGGTGCGCATTCACAACCTGCCCGACCTGGCTTACTTCAACCACTCACAGCACACGCAGGTAGCGGGCTTACAGTGCCAGACCTGTCACGGCCCCATCCAGAACATGGAAGTGGTATACCAGTACTCGGCTCTGACCATGGGCTGGTGCATCAACTGCCACCGCGAGATGCCCCTCAATACCAAGGACAACAAGTACTACGACAACCTCGTGAAGCTGCACGACACCAAAAACGCCGGCGCACCCTTCACGGTGTCCTCGAATGGTGGCACCGAGTGCTCGAAGTGCCACTACTAATAATAAGTAGACCCGGCATTAGGGCCTTGGGAGTTTAACTCTGCCAAAAGCCTTCACCGCTGCCGTTTTACTATCGCTACAAAAAAGATTCCGCTCAAAAATCAAGTACCTCTCGGCTTAGCCGGCCCCACGCCACTAAGACCCTGAGTCCCTAAGTCCCCGAAAATGAAGTACTGGAAAGGAATTGAGGAACTGGAAAGCGCCCCGGAGTTCATGCAATCGGCATTTGCCGAATTTATGCCGGTTAAAGAAAGCCACGAGAGCAGCGATGCCACCTCGGCTCCCCGCCGCGACTTCCTCAAACTAATGGGTTTTGGTGTGGCTGCGGCCACCTTGGCTTCTTGTGAAACTCCGGTTCGCAAGGCCATTCCGTACCTGAACAAGCCCGAAGAGATTGACCCAAGCATCTCCAACTTCTACGCTTCGACCTATTTCACCGGTGCCGACTACAATGCGGTATTGGTGAAAACCCGCGAAGGCCGGCCAATCAAGCTCGAGGGTAACCCCGAGTCGCCCATCACCCGTGGCGGTTTGTCGGCCCGGGGCCAGGCAGCTGTTCTGAGCCTGTACGATGGTGGTCGCTTGCAGCACTTTGCCATCAAGTCGGGCAACGAGCACCAGAAAGCAGAGGCTGCGGCGGTTGACCAAGCCATTCGCACGAAGCTGGCGGCTACGACCGGCCGCATTGCCATCGTCTCGCCAACCATCATCAGCCCGACTACCAAGAAGGCGATTGCTGAGTTTGCTACGCGCTACCCCAATACCACGCACGTCATGTACGACGCGCAATCGGTAACTGGCCTGCTGCAGGCCAACAACGGCATTGTGCCCGGCTACAACTTCAGCCGCGCCAACATCATTGTAAGCCTCGGGGCTGATTTCCTCGGCACCTGGATTTCGCCCGTTGAGTACAGCCGGGCTTATGCGATGACCCGCAAGATTAACCGGGACAAGCGCAGCATGTCGCGTCATTACCAGTTCGAGACGGCAATGACACTCAGCGGTAGCAACGCCGACATCCGCGTGGCCGTGAAGCCATCCGAAATGGGCGCTGTGGCACTTGCGTTGTACAACGCTGTAACGGGCGCAGGTGGCGCTTCTTCCTATAAGAACGACAAGTTGGCCCAAGCTGCGGCCGACCTGAAGGCAAACCGTGGGGCCAGCCTCGTGGTGTCTGGTTCTAACGACCCAGCCGTTCAGTCCTTGGTTACTGCCATCAACCAGGCTTTGGGTAACCTTGGTACCACCGTTGACCTGACCGCTCCGAGCTACGTGCGTCAAGGCGATGACGCCCGCATGGCAGCTTTGGTAAATGACATGAACAACGGCAGCGTTGGTGCAGTCATTTTCTACAACGCTAACCCAGTCTACAACCACCCGCTGGCCGCGAAAGTAAAGTCAGGCATTGCAAAAGTGCCGCTGACCATTTCGTTGAACGACCGGCTAGATGAAACCGGCATTCTCTGCCAGTACGCGGCTCCGGACAATCACTGGTTGGAGTCGTGGAACGACTTTGAGCCGAAGCGTGGCTTCCTGAGCCTAGCCCAGCCCACCATCACCCCGCTGTTTGCAACTCGTCAAGCTCAGGAGAGCTTGCTGCGTTGGGCTGGCAACAACACGACTTACTACAAGTACCTGCGCTCGAGCTGGCGGGCCCTGACCCCCAACGATGCTGCCTGGGATAAGGTCGTGCACGATGGGGTTGCTACTGGGACGGCTCTGCCACCAGCTCCTGCCATGCTCCATGCTGCCTTGGCTCCAGACGCAGCAGTTGCCCAGCTTCAGCGCCCTGCCAGCTCAGCTGGCATTGAGCTGGCTCTTTACGAAAAGGTAGGCATCGGCGCCGCTGGTTGCGAAGCCAACAACCCTTTCCTCCAGGAACTGCCCGACCCCATCTCCAAGGCAACTTGGGGCAACTACGTGGCTGTGCCGCGTAAGATGGCCGTTGAGAACAAGTGGGAGCAAGGCGATGTCATCAAAGTGTCAGCAAATGGCTATAGTGTTGAGTTGCCGGTGCTGATTCAGCCTGGTCAGGCCAATGGCACGGTCAGCATAGCCCTGGGCTACGGCCGTACCCTGGCTGGCAAGGCTGGAGACCAAGTTGGCGCGAATGCTGCTCCTTTGGCGATGGTTAACGCCAACGGCACCATGTATAACAACGTGGTGACGCTGACCAAGACCGAAGCTACGTCTCCCATTGCTCAGACCCAGACTCACCACACCATTATGGACCGCAAGCCGGTGGTGCAGGAGAACACGCTGGCTCAATACATCAAGAACCCAAAAGAGGTAACCGAGTACGAGAAAATTGCTACGCCTGACGGGTTGGAAAAGCCCAACAAAGTGTCGCTGTGGCAGGACTACTCCTACAACAACCACCACTGGGGAATGGCAGTAGACCTCAACTCCTGCATCGGCTGCGGCTCGTGCGTGATTGGGTGCCAGACGGAGAATAACATTGCCGTAGTAGGTAAGCAGCAGGTTATCAACCGCCGCGAGATGCACTGGATGCGCATTGACCGCTACTACAGCTCGGACCACCACAAGGACGAGTTCGAAACCAAAGGTAAAGTGGCTACCTACGCTGCTATGGAAGACCCTTCGGACAACCCGCAGGTGATATTCCAGCCGATGATGTGCCAACAGTGCAACCACGCTCCCTGCGAGACGGTATGCCCGGTATTGGCTACCACGCACAGCTCGGAAGGCATCAACCAAATGGTGTACAACCGTTGCATTGGTACCCGTTACTGCGCCAACAACTGCCCGTACAAAGTGCGTCGCTTCAACTGGTTCTCTTACTACTCCAATGAGAAGTTTGAAACCGTTAACGGCCACATGTTTACGGACCTGGGGCGCATGGTCTTGAACCCGGACGTTACCGTTCGTGCCCGCGGCGTGATGGAGAAGTGCACGTTCTGCATCCAGCGTATCCAGCTTGGCAAGCTCGAAGCCAAAAAGCAGAAGCGTCGCCCAGTAGATGGTGAGATTGTTTCGGCCTGTGCCCAGTCTTGCCCCACCGAGGCTATTGTATTCGGCGACATGCGCGACCCGAACAGCCGCATCAGCCAGCTACTGCGTCGCGAAGACGGCGAGCGGGCCTTCCACGCGTTGGATTCCATCAACGTGCAGCCCAACGTGACCTACTTGACCAAGATTCGGAACGCGGAATCTGAGTTCTTTGCTAAAGAAAACGCTTAATAATCACTAACCTATAAGATTATGCAGCACGTATCAGCCGTACGCGAGCCGCTCGTAACCGGGGGTAAGACGCTACACGACGTAACGCAAGACATCTGCTATCAGGTAGAGGCCAAACCCAACATCCGTTGGATGGCCGCCTTGAGTGTAGCCTTGTTCTTTCTGGGCGTATTCTTCTATTCCGTATACCGCACCGTGTGGTACGGGATTGGGGAGTGGGGCCTGAACAAAACCGTAAACTGGGCCTGGGACATTACCAACTTCGTGTGGTGGGTAGGCATCGGCCACGCTGGTACGCTGATTTCGGCGGTACTGCTGCTGTTCCGCCAGAAATGGCGGTCGTCCATCAACCGGGCTGCAGAAGCCATGACAATTTTCGCCGTAATCTGCGCCGCCATGTTCCCAGTTCTGCACATGGGCCGTCCTTGGCTCGCTTACTGGGTATTCCCCTTCCAGAACACGTTCGGTTCGTTGTGGGTAAACTTTAACTCACCTCTTCTTTGGGACGTGTTCGCCATTTCGACCTACTTTACTGTGTCGTTGGTGTTCTGGTACATAGGTCTGATTCCTGACTTTGCTTCCATTCGTGACCGTGCCAAAGGCACTATTGCCAAGTTTAGCTACTCCATGCTCAGCTTCGGCTGGAAAGGTTCTGCCAAAGCTTGGTCGCGCTACGAAACCGTCTCGCTGATTCTGGCCGGTGTTTCGACACCGCTGGTACTCTCGGTACACACTATTGTATCGATGGACTTTGCTACCTCGGTTGTACCGGGCTGGCACACCACCATCTTCCCTCCCTACTTCGTGGCTGGCGCTATCTTCTCGGGCTTTGCCATGGTACTCACGCTGATGTTGATTACCCGCGTAGTATTCCGCTTGGAAGATTACATTACCCTAGAGCACATTGCTCTCATGAATAAAATCATGATGGTAACAGGCTCTATTGTAGGTGTGGCTTACATCACGGAGTTCTTTATTGCCTGGTACTCGCAGGTTGAGTTTGAGCAGTACGCCTTTATCAACCGCGCCACGGGTCCTTACTGGTGGGCTTATGCCTCGATGATGACCTGCAACGTAATTACCCCCCAGCTGGTGTGGTTCCGTCGGGTTCGCTATAGCATTCCCCTCACGTTCATCCTCTCCATTATCGTTAACATCGGTATGTGGTTCGAGCGCTTTGTAATCATTGTGACCTCGTTGCACCGCGACTACCTGCCCTCGAGCTGGGCCATGTTCTCGCCATCCATCATCGACATCGGCCTATACTTGGGTACGCTGGGTCTTTTCTTCACTTTGTTCCTGCTCTTTGCCAAGTTCTTCCCGGTAATTAACATGGCTGAAGTAAAAACCATCCTGAAGTATACGGTGGACAACGGTCCGACTTACAATCCCCAGAAGGCCGCCCACGCTCACGCTCCTCAACCAGCCATCGGGGCTCCGGCTTCGGCACCCATAACTTACAACAAGCATGACTAAGCGCTTTGCCGTCGGCATCTTCGAAGACGAAGACGTGCTGCTGAACGCCGTAGAAAACATTCGCGCCGCTGGCGTGAAGATTTACGATGTGTTCTCGCCTTATCCCGTTCACGGCATCGACGATGCCCTGGGCATCGAACGCTCGCGTCTGCCTATTGCTGCCTTCTTCTTTGGCATGACGGGCTTGGCCTTCGCGCTGTGGCTGCAGATTTACATGCTCGGTTTTGACTGGCCAATGATTATTGGTGGCAAGCCGCACATCGCGTTGCCGGCCTTCATCCCGGTTGCATTCGAATTGACGGTGTTCTTTACCTGTCACGGTATGGCCATCACCTTCTTTACGATTCAGGGGCTTTACCCTCGTCCTAAAGTGCCGGTAATGGATGTTCGGGCTACCGACGACAAGTTCGTCATGGCTATCGAACTCGATGAAACCAGCTCGCAATTTTCTCGGCTGACCCAGCTGCTGCGCGAAAACGGCGCTTCAGAAGTCAACCAAAAAGAAATGACCAACAACTAATGACGCATTCGCTGAACCTTAGCTTGCGCGTTTCGGCGCTGCTGCTATCCTTGGGGCTAGCCACGGCTTGCACTTCCCGGCCAGACGACCCCGGCGTGGAATACGCTCCGGAGATGTATGACCCCATTCCTTATGAGCCGTTGAAGCAAACCAACTTCAACCGAGTGAATGCTTTCGGTATCAACGAGCGCATGCCTCCCATTGCTACCGTGCCACGCGGCAAGCTCAGCTACTACGACCATATTCCTAAGGATAGTGTCGGCGTTGCTGAGCGCACGTTGCGCAATCCTTTCCCCTACACCAAAGCAAACCTGGAGGAGGGAAAAGTGCTTTACACCCGCATTTGCTCGCATTGTCATGGTGAAGCTGGCAACGGGCAGGGACCGGTTGGCTTAAAATTCAAAGGCGTTCCAAATTATGCTGCGGGCGCCTATAAGACCATGAATGACGGGCATATCTACCACGTCATTCAATGGGGCCGTAATCGCATGATGCCCCACGGCTCAATCGTGAACCCGGAAGAGCGCTGGAAAATTGCCATGTACGTGCGCGTTTTGCAGCGTGGCGAAGGCCCCGATGCTTTGAGCAAACTGGTATTAAAAGGCCCGGCCTCTACTGCTAACGACTCTACTGAAATGACTGACCGGGCCAATCAGGGTCCTGTAGGGCAGGCGCAAGCCAATAAAGCCTCTGAAACCCCAGGCCAAGGCGGCACCGTTTCCCCCAATGGCTCGGGCGTTACCCACACCCCCGGCAACAAATAACTTATGGCAACTCTGACGCACCAAGAAAGCGCCACGGCTGAACGGCTCGTTGTTACGGATGGCGCCCGTAAAACCTTTATTACCATCATTGTTGCTGGCGTGGTGGTGCTTATCATTGGCATTCTGGCCTCGCTTTTGGGCTGGGGTGAGGAGCATCATGCAGCTGCCGGAGAAGCAGCTGGCCACCTTGGGGCTTCGGCTGGCCATGGGGCCGGTGCTTCTCTACACCACGAAGGCAGCCCCGTTTGGCTGAAGCGTTTGCTGGTAAGCCTGTGGCACAGCAATGTCTTCTTCCTGGGCGTATCGACTATTGGTACCGTGTTCATGGCAATCAACTATGTTGCCTACGCTGGTTGGTCGGTTTTGATTAAGCGAATTTCAGAAGCATTAAGCGCCTGGGTTATTCCTGGTGCTGCTATTATGCTCGTCGTGTTCCTGTTAGGTCGTCACGATATCTTCCACTGGACCCACGAGGGTATCATGGATAAGGGCAACCCCAACTATGATGCGATTATTGCTGGTAAAAGCGGGTTCCTCAATCTGCCGTTCTACCTCATCCGTACCATCATTTACCTTGCCATCTGGGCTTATTTTAGCTACAAGTTGCGTCAGCTCTCGCTAGCCGAAGACCAGTTGGGCGGCACCGTTTGGTTTCACAAGAGCATCAATGCTTCGGCACTTTTCTTAGTCCTGTACGCCGTAACTTCTTCTATGTCGGCTTGGGACTGGGTTATGTCGGTTGACACGCACTGGTTCAGCACGATGTTCGGTTGGTATGTATTTGCCTCGTGGTGGGTATCGGGCATTGCCGCCATTGCCCTAACAGCCATCTACTTGAAACAAGCAGGCTACTTGAGAGCAATAACATCAAACCACTTGCATGACTTGGGCAAATTGATGTTCGGTTTTAGCATTTTCTGGACCTATGTATGGTTCGCACAGTTCATGCTGATTTGGTATGCCAACTTGCCTGAGGAAGCAGTGTACTACAACCAGCGCCTCGGGGGCTTCGAAGGTCGCTATACTGGCATGTTCTTCTTCAACATTGTCATCAACTTTGTCTTCCCGTTCCTCGGGCTGATGACGCGGGATGCCAAGCGCCAGATGATTATCATGAAAATTGTTTGCATTGCCATCCTAATTGGCCACTGGTCAGACTTTTATTTGATGTTAATGCCGGGCACTTTGAAGGGGGAAAACGGGTTTCTAATTGAGATTGGCGTCGCTGCCATTTTCCTGGGCGCTTTCTTGATTCTTTTCACGCGGCGTTTAGCTTCTGCCTCGCTTGTTCCGGTTAATCATCCTTTCCTGGACGAGAGCATTCACCACACTACCTAAGATTCTAGAATGAAGTAGTGAGAATAAAGCCTATCAATAGGCTATTTCTCGCTACTCATTACTTAGTACTTAATACTAAAAACTCAATGACGGCTCTTACTATTTTGTTGGTGTTGGTGTTGCTCCTGGTCGTATTCGGCCTGTTGTTTCGCTTACAGATTCTGACTTCTATTTTTTCGGGCACTTTTACTCGGGATATTGGCATGAGCAATAGCGTTAACGCTATCCTGATGTTGGTGTTTTTGGTGGTAGGTGGTGCTTGGTTTGCCTATTCATTTGTTGAAAATTTCAACAAGATGAACCCGCCCATTGCTTCGGTGCATGGCCACCAGATGGAGCGGATGTTTTGGATTACTATGGCGGTAATCGGAGTAGCCTTTGCTATCACGCAGACGCTGCTTTTTGTTTACTCCTACAAGTATCAGCATAAAGACGGCCGTCGCGCTTACTTCTTTGCGCACAATAACAAGATTGAGGTAATCTGGACCGTGATTCCTGCTATTGTAATGGCAGCGCTGATTTTCGCTGGCTGGAAAGCTTGGACTCGCATCACTGGCCCTGCTCCTAAGAATTCGGTGGTCGTTGAAGTGATGGGCAAGCAGTTTAACTGGTTGGTTCGTTACCCCGGCCGCGACATGAAACTGGGCGTAGTCAATTACCGCATGATTGACGCCGTTAATGAGTTTGGTTTTGACTTGAGCGATAAGTCTGCTCTTGACGACTTCACGACCAATGAAATTCACGTGCCTAAAGGCGTACCGGTGCTGATTAAGATTCGTTCGCGCGATGTACTGCATGCCGTGTATATGCCGCAATTCCGCGTGCAGATGTACGCTGTGCCAGGCATGCCAACCCGTTTCTGGTTTACGCCTACTACCACGACGGATGAGATGCGCGCCCGCTTGGGTAACCCCAAGTTTAACTATGAACTGGCTTGCAACCAGGTATGCGGCGGTAGCCACTTCGCAATGAAGGCAACCATCATTGTAGATGAGCCGGATGATTACCAGAACTGGTATGCTGCGCAGCAGTCTTTCTCGCAAAAAAACCCCGAAGTGCTGGCGGCATTGAAACAGAAACCAAAATCGCTGGTTTCGCAATCAGTTGAGCCTACCGAAGCCAAAGAAGTAGCACCTGCACCCTTGGCTGCTTCTTACTAATCACTCTACACTAACGGTATCCCTATATGTCAGACATGGCAGCCAAACCCAATTTTTCGCCAGGCGTGCAAGCGCAAGGCGGTATTGGTACCGCACCGGTGCCCGCCACGGAGCATGGCGACCACCTGCACCACGATGACCACGAGCACCATGACCAACACTGGCTGTGGAAATACGTGTTCAGCCAAGACCACAAGCAGATTGCCAAGCAGTTCCTGATTACGGGTATGTTCTGGGCCATCTTGGGTGGCACATTGTCTAGCTTGTTTCGTTTGCAGTTGGGCTGGCCCGAAGGCTCAATGGAGTGGCTGACCCCTTTCTTGGGCAAGTGGATTCAAGCGGGCAAACTTAATCCGGAGTTCTACCTGGCCCTAGTAACGATGCACGGCACCATCATGGTGTTCTTTGTGCTCACTGCCGGCCTTAGCGGTACGTTCTCCAACTTCCTGATTCCGCTACAGGTGGGCGCCCGCGACATGGCCTCGGGCTTTATGAATATGCTCTCGTACTGGTTCTTCTTCCTGTCGAGTGTTATCATGTTCTCCTCTCTATTTATTGAGACTGGTCCGGCTTCAGCTGGTTGGACAATTTATCCGCCTTTGAGCGCCTTGCCCCAGGCAATTCCTGGCTCCGGAGCTGGCATGACTCTTTGGTTGGTCAGCATGGCATTTTTCATTGTTTCGCAGCTTTTGGGCGGTGTAAACTACGTGACTACGGTAATCAACATGCGTACCCGCGGCATGAGCATGAGCAAGCTGCCGCTAACCATCTGGGCTTTCTTCCTGACGGCTATTCTGGGTATCCTGTCTTTCCCGGTATTGTTCTCAGCAGCCTTGCTGTTGATATTTGACCGTTCGTTTGGTACTTCGTTCTTCCTCTCTGATATCTACATCGCTGGGCAGGCATTGAGCAACCAAGGCGGTTCGCCGGTATTGTTCCAGCACTTGTTCTGGTTCCTGGGCCACCCCGAGGTATATATCGTAATCATGCCGGCTATGGGTATGGTGTCGGAAGTACTGGCTACGAATGCACGTAAGCCCATCTTCGGCTACCGCGCCATGATTGGCTCACTGATTGGTATTTCGTTGCTTTCGTTCGTAGTGTGGGCTCACCACATGTTCGTGACGGGCATGAACCCATTCCTTGGTTCGGTCTTCATGTTCCTGACCCTGATTATCGCCGTTCCATCGGGTGTTAAAGTGTTTAACTGGCTGGCCACGTTGTGGCGCGGTAACATCCGCTTTACGGCTGCAATGCTATTCGCTATTGGCTTCGTGTCGCTGTTTATCTCGGGTGGTTTGACGGGTATCATTCTCGGCAACGCAACGCTGGATATTCAGATGCACAACACCTACTTTGTGGTAGCCCACTTCCACTTGGTAATGGGTAGCTCGGCATTCTTCGGCTTGTTTGCCGGCGTGTACCACTGGTTCCCCAAGATGTTTGGTCGCATGATGGACGAGAAGTTGGGTTACATCCACTTCTGGTTGACGTTCGTGGGTGTATACCTCGTATTTATGCCGATGCACTATGTTGGCATCGCCGGCTTCCCCCGTCGTTACTACGCTTGGACTGGCTTTGATGCCTTCTCGCAATTCGCTGATATGAACAAGTTCATCTCGATTGCAGCTATCATTGCCTTCTTGGGTCAGTTTATCTTCATCTTTAACTTCTTTTACAGCATCTTCCGCGGCCGTCGCGCTACCCAGAACCCCTGGAACTCGACTACGCTGGAATGGACAGCACCTATCGAGCCTGGCCACGGCAACTGGCCCGGCGAGATTCCTGCGGTGTACCGCTGGCCCTACGACTACAGCAAGCCTGGTGCAGAGCTGGATTTCATCCCGCAGAACGTGCCTTATTCGCAAACGCAGTCATCGAACCTGCCCTACGAGCAGGACATGGCCGAGTAGATTGATAGATTCACAGCGTCCGAAAACGGGCCGCCTGACCGGCGGCCCGTTTTTGTTTAGTCAAACTCAACTGAACAATAGAGTGACTGACCGGGACAAATAGGCCGAAAAGAGTGTTTAAATGGCAATGAATAGTTTACTAATAAGCCCTGCAGCACGACGTTTCCGCCTTGTAGGAATTTTGACGGTAATAGCCGTATACCTCCTGATTCTAGTTGGTGGTATTGTGCGCAGCACCGGGAGCGGAATGGGCTGTCCCGATTGGCCCAAGTGCTTTGGTAGCTGGGTTCCGCCAACGGAAGCCAGCCAGTTGCCTGCCAACTATAAGGAGATATACACTGCACAGCGAGTAGCGAAGAACCAGAAGCTGGCGCGTACCCTTCAGCGGATGGGTTTTGCCCAAGTGGCTGGCAGCATCTTCGCCCACCCCACGCAATACATCGAAACGGACTTTAATCCCGTGAAAACGTGGATTGAGTATGTGAACCGATTGCTGGGCGCATTGATTGGTGTATTCGTGTTCCTGACCGTAGTATTTGCCTTACCCTACTGGCGGCGTGAGCGGACCATTTTTTGGTTGGCCTGTGCTTCGTTTTTGCTGACTGGCGTGCAGGGTTATTTGGGCTCCCTTGTGGTTTCTACCAACTTGCTGCCGGTGATGGTGACCGTTCACATGGCCTTGGCGCTGGTGATTGTGGCTTTGCTGCTGTATGCGGTAGACCGGGCCCAATCGCGCATTGAAAACCGAGCTCAATTGTCGCCGAATTATATAGAAGAGAATTCAGCTCAATATTACCTGAAAAAGCCCAGCGCCGGCCTGCAGTGGAGTATATGGGCTGCGCTTCTGCTTACGTTCTGGCAGATTATGCTGGGTACGCAAGTGCGGGAACAGGTCGACATCGTTTCGGCTGCGGCAGGCTACCTGGGCCGGGAGGGCTGGGTGGAAAAGTTGGGCAGTGTATTCAGCATTCACCGGACGGTTTCAGCGCTGGTATTGCTCCTGAATGTTTACGTCGGGTATGAGTTGTGGCAATTGCGAAAGCCGCGCATGCGGCAGTTGGTGATGGCAACCTTGGGGATTATTGGGCTGGAAATTCTTGCGGGTATCGTCCTGGCGTCGTATGCGCTGCCGGCTTCGGTGCAGCCGGTGCACCTCACGCTGGCCACGGTTTTGTTTGGCGTTCAGTTTCTGACGCTATTAGCAGTAGCTCGGGGGCGAAAAACCCAGGAAACAGTTGCTTCCTCGGATGCCTCCCGGCACGTTGTTGCGTAACTTTGCGGCCCCGTTTGGGCAAGGCTGGATTGCTTAGGCCCCAAACGACGAAATTATCACCCGTATTAATGACTAAGGCCCGCGCCTATTTTCAGCTGCTCAAGTTCCGGCTTTCGCTCACGGTCGCGTTTTCCAGCGCCATTGGGTATATGCTGGGGGCGCATGAGTTCAGTTGGAGCAGGGCCTTGCTCGTGATGCTGGGGGGGCTGCTCGTAACAGGTTCCGCCAACATTATCAACCAAATCCACGAGCGGGAGCTCGACAAGCTGATGACGCGCACCGCCAAGCGGCCGCTACCGCTGGGCATCCTTTCCTCAGCCGAGGCCTGGACGTTCTGCGTGGGGCTGGGCGTGGCGGGGCTGGGCTTGCTTGCCTATTGCTTCAATCCGCTCACGGCAGCCCTTTCGCTGCTGTCGCTCATTCTCTACGGCTTCATTTATACGCCGCTCAAAACGATTTCGCCCATTTGTGTGGCGGTGGGGGCAATTCCTGGAGGCTTGCCGCCTTTGATTGGGTGGGTGGCCGCGACGGGGTACATCGGGGTAGAGGCGTGGGTGCTCTTCGGCATACAGTTTATGTGGCAGTTTCCCCATTTTTGGGCCATTGCTTGGGTAGCAGATGAGGACTATAAGCGTGCGGGCTTCAAAATGCTGCCTTCGCCGGGCAACCGCGACATGCGCACGGCGTTTCAGATAATGACCTACACGCTGCTGCTGATTCCGCTCAGCCTTTTGCCGCTGGAGTTCAACATATCGGGCCGCATTTCTGCGCTGGTGGCGGTAGTGTGCGGCGTGTTGTTTTTGCTGCTCACGGTGCAACTCATGCGCACACAGTCGCGCAAGGCAGCGCTGCGCATCATGTTTGCCTCTTTTTTGTATTTGCCCATCGTGCAAATTGCGCTGGTGCTGGACAAAATATAGCTGTTCGTTGTTGTAAATGAGGGCTCGCTGCGGTGAGCAATTACCCGGTTTTATCAATAATCTGCGTCGGCGCGAGCGGGCGTTTCTCTCATTATGAATCCATCGGACACTTTATCAGAAAAAGAAGTTGGGCTTGGTTGGCACCCCAAGCGCGTGCTACTCGTACTGCTCATTTTTAGCATTGTCATGATGTTTGCGGCCTTTACCAGCGGCTACATTGTGCGGCGCGACGAGGGCAACTGGCGCGAGTTTGACCTGCCAGCCTCACTACTATTTAACTCCATTATTATTGCCTTGAGCAGCGCCAGCATGCAGTGGGCCTACTTTTCGGCCCGGAAAAATGAAATTAGCCGGGTGAAAACCGGCCTGGGCATTACCCTGGCGTTGGGGCTGGCCTTCTTAATCGGCCAGTACATCAGCTTCGGCGATTTGGTGGCCGGCAACACTTACTTTGGCGGTGCCGATGCCAATCCTTCGGGTTCTTTCGTATACGTTTTGATGGGCGTCCACGCTTTTCACTTGGTTACGGGCCTTATTTTTCTGGCCGTCGTGCTGAAGCGGGTCCTTAATTATCAGGTGCATTCGCGTGCGATGCTCTCCATTGGCAATGCTACCTTATACTGGCACTTCCTGGGCGGGCTTTGGCTGTACCTGTATTTGTTCTTACTTTTGAACCACTAAAACTGACGTTACGCTGTCCGCTATGGCCCAACCGACCACTTTGCAGCCGCCCGCTGCTTCCGCTACCCAAGACGCCCCACGCACCGGCAACTGGGACGGCGGCAACGAACCTTTCAAGGCGAGCTACGGCAAGCTGATGATGTGGTTCTTCCTGCTTTCTGACGCATTCACCTTTGCTGCTTTCCTCACTACCTATGGCATGATTCGCCATAAGCACGAGGTATTTACCGGCGAGGCCAAGGACTTTGTCTTCAATTCGCGCTGGTGGCCCATTCCGGACCACGTGTTCAATGCCTTCCCTGGCATGGGCCATGCCAACGTGCCCCTGGGCTTTGTGGCCCTGATGACAATGATTCTGATTCTGAGCTCGGTGACGATGGTACTGGCCGTAGAGGCCGGCCACCGCATGGATAAGAATGATGTGCAGAAGTGGTTGCTGTGGACCATCCTTTTTGGCAGCACTTTCCTGCTCAGCCAGGCGTGGGAGTGGAGCCACTTCATTCACGGCACCGAGGCCGGCACGCGCATGGCCGATGGTACGGTTTTTCACGGCGCTAACCTATCTGTAAACCAGTACGGTCCAGTGCTTTTTGCCGACCTGTTTTTCTTCATCACCGGTTTCCACGGCACCCACGTTTTTTCAGGCGTCTGCCTGCTGATTTGGTGCTTTATCGCCACTACCAACGGCACCTTCCACAAGCGCGGCCACTACGAGATGATTGAGAAAATCGGCTTGTACTGGCACTTTGTAGACCTGGTGTGGGTGTTTGTGTTTACGTTCTTCTACCTCGTTTAAAAAGTGAATGGGCGAACGGGCCGCGGAGTGAATAGCAATATCCTCGGGCCCTGTTCTCTGCAATCTCACTCATTCACTCTTTCATTTTTCACAGATTATGGCTGCTCACGCAACTACTGAAGAAACCCACACCGGGGAAATTGCCAAGCCGAATACCGCTTGGATTTGGCGAGTTTTTGGCATTCTGGTTGGCATCACGGCCGTTGAGTTCGTGTTTGTGTTCCTGATGCACCCGAGCACGCTGCGCAACAGCATTTTCATTATCCTCACCATCTTCAAGGCTTTCTTCATCGTTGGAGAATTTATGCACTTGAAGCACGAGACGAAAGGCCTGATTTGGACCATTCTCGTACCGGTGGCTTTGCTGATTTGGCTGCTGGTAGCCCTGATTACGGAAGGCTCGTTCATCGGCGAAGTCCTGCAAAACATGTTCAAATAGCGCATGCGGCCCCGCCAAACGCTGTTGCTGGGGCTGCTGCTGTTGTTGCCTGTACTGGCTTTTCTGTTCCTTTTTCGCTTCGGCACCAACCGTTACGCGCTGCCTACTTACTTGCCTGACCGCGTGGATTCCACGCAGGTTGGCGGTAAGTGGCAGCGCGATACTGTTTTCCACCAAATTGAGCCGTTTCAACTGGTGGCCTCTTCGGGCCGGGTGGTAAGCAGCCAGGAACTGGGCAAAGGACTTTACATCGCCCAGTTCTTTGCGGACAACGCAGCCAGTGCCCAAGTGGCCCGCCAGCTGCTGCGCGTGCAGGAGAAGTTCCGGCACGAGCCGCGCGTGAAGTTGGTAACATTCGTGTTGAACCGCGATGCAACCAATACCGCCCGTCTCTCGAAGCTGGCGGAGCAATACGGCACTATTGCCGGCAAGTGGTTTTTTCTCGCCGGCTCGCCCGACACACTCAAGCGCCTCACACTGCGAGAGTTTCGGCTCACGGCTGACCCCAAGCGCATGCCCGGGGCTGTGTACGCGGCCAACATCCCCGCGGGTCGGCTGTTATTGATTGACAATCAGCGCCGGGTGCGCGGTATCTATGATGGCACCGACGGCCGCGAAATAGACCGATTACTGACGGAAGTTACCGTGCAGCTTTACGATTATGAACACCCCCACTAACCAATTGCACCCGCCAGTGCTGGCTCCCGGCGACTACACGCGCTACAAAATCATCCTCGGTACGCTGGGAGTAGTGGTACCGCTTTTGGTGGCGGTGCTGTTTTCGTTTCCTGACTTGTTCCGCATACCCGGGGCAGAGGTGAAGTTTCTGCCCGCGGTAAATGCGGTCCTGAACTCGCTGACGGCTATTTGCTTGCTGGCAGGCTATTATTTCATTCGCCAAAAGCAGGTACTGCGCCACCGCGCCATGATGGGCACCGCCTTCGCCTTGGGAGGCTTGTTTCTGCTTTCGTACGTGGCCTACCACTCGCAAGTGGCCAGCACCCACTTTGGCGGCGTAGGCGCCGTGCGCTACGCTTACTTTTTCCTACTGCTGACCCATATCAGCCTAGCGGTGGTGACGGTGGCCTTGGTGTTGTTTACGCTGTATTTTGCCCTTACCGGGCAATACACCAAGCACAAGGCCATTGCGCGCTGGACCTTCCCCATCTGGCTGTATGTTTCCGTGACGGGCGTTATCGTTTATTTCATGATTTCGCCGTATTATACCTAAGCTTATTTCGTAGCGGCAACGCCCATTACTTATTGGAAACTTTGCCTCAATCCTGGTGTTCACTTATTTATGAAAAAGACCTTTTTTGCTTCAACCTTCGCTCTGTTGCTGGGCGTTTTATTGAGCCTGGCTCCCCTGACGGCTGGGGCGCAGTGCGTGATGTGTAAGTCGCAGGTAGAATCGGCGCGGCAAGAGCGTGACGACTACGATGTGTCGGGCCTCAACAAAGGAATTGTGTACATGATGACGGTACCCTACATCCTGATGGGCGCGGTGGGCTATTTCTGGTACCGGCGCACGCACCCCAAAGCGGCCAAGAAGTAAGTGGCCACGCCTGCATCCTCACTGCTGGCGTTGCTGGCATTGCGGTGCCCGCGCTGTCATCAAGGCAAGTTGTTTACGCATTCGGCGTTGAACCTTAGCAAGTTCGATGAAATGCCGGATGCGTGCCCTGTTTGCGGGCAGGCATTTGAGCCGGAGGTGGGATTTTATTGGGGAGCCATGTACATCAGCTACGGCTTTTCAACTTTTATCGTAGCCATTGTGGGCGTGCTGCTGTACTTTTTGGGCCACGACCCCGACGTGTGGGTGTATGTGGTGGCCGTGGCTGCTGCCGTGCTGGCGTTTACGCCGTTGATGTTTCGCTACGCCCGGGCGGTTATGCTCTATGCTTTTGGCGGGACCAATTTTTGAACCTCGTTATTCTAAAGCGTAACGCACCAGGCAACGGCTTGGACCAAGAAAATGATGCCGCCCCGGGGTGGCATTTTTTGTTGGGCTTGGATTTTGTAGGGCGTGCTAAGGCGGAGGGAGTGCTTCGCTCGTTCAATTATTGGGCAAGCGAAATAATCCGCCGTTTCTTCGGTTTTAATTTGGTGCCTTTCCGGGGCCTATGCCCCCTGGACATTGGTTGGGCTGGATTTTTTCTGCATTCTTCTCACAACCCTCGCAAATCTGTGGTTCAACTTCCTGAGTGGCGGCGTTTGCCCTGGCTGTTGTTGCTTGCGGCGGCGCTGTGTTTTGTGGGAGGCTACCTGGCCAGCCGCTATGCGCTGGCGCCGGGAGTGGTGCAGCGCACCGACATCGCGCGCCTGCAGCAGGTGGTGCTCCAGGCCGAGTTCACGGCCCGCCGCGAGACCGATTCGGTGGCGGCCGAGCTGCCACGCGGCAACTACAGCTTCCAAAAGCTGCTGGCGCAAACCACCTACCCCACCTGCGTGCTGGAAAACGGCGAGCTGCGCTACTGGTCCGACGCTACCCTGCGGCCCGAAGCTGAAGTCAGCAGCCTGGTCGAACGGCTAATCGAGACGCCGGTGGGGCATTTCCTACTGCTGCCGCGCCTTGCGGGCCGTTTCCTGATACTTACGTATCTGCCGCTGGAGCGGCACTACGGCATCAGTAACCGCTACCTGCGGGAGGGGGGGGAGCAAGCGCTGTTCCGGGGGCTGGACCTACAGGTAGTCGCCGACAGCACCGCCAGCAACGGCGCCCAGTTTCGGGCGGCCGACGGCCACTATGTCTTTTCCATAAAGCGGCTGCAGCCCAATCCGCTCACGGGGCAGTACGTGCCGCTGGCGTTGCTGGGCCTGGGCAGCTTGCTGTACGCCGCGGGGTGGCTGCTGCTGGCGCTGCGCTTGTGGCGGGCCGGGCAGCGGGGAGCTGCCGTTGCGGCGGTGGTGCTGCCGCTCGCGGTGTTGCGTTTTGTGTTGCTGAATCTGGGCCTGCCGTATTCATTTATTGAATTGCCCTTGTTTGACCCGCGGGTGTACGCGGCGTCGTGGTGGGCGCCATCGTTGGGCGACTTGCTGCTGGATGCGCTGCTGGTCCTGCTGGTGGCGGCTGGGGGCATGGTGCTGTGGCGTAGCCAGCGGGTGCTGGAGCGGGTGCGCGCTCCGCGTGCGCTTGAGGGGCAGGCATTAGCGGCAGTTCTTCTAAGCGCAGGATTCGGCTTGTGGCTGGTGCTGCTGTTCGAATATTACACCACGGCGTTTGGCAGCCCTCAGCTTAGCCTGGACGTGACCCGTAACCTCCAGATATCGGGCTTTTGGGTGGTGCTGGCCCTGTCGGTCACGCTGCATACCGCGGCGTGGCTGGTGGGCTTTTTTGGGCTGACGCAATTGGCGGGAGCGCTGTTGCAGCACGTGCCCCGGCGGGTGCTGCTACTGGGTCCGGGCCTGGCGGCCGTGCCAGTGCTGGGCGTGGGGCTGGTTTTTGGGCTGCCGTGGGTATTGCTGGTGGGGGTGTTGCTCCTGTTTGCGTGCTTGGTACGCGCGGCGGGGATGCGCGCCAAGCCCACCACCGGCAGCTACCAAGCCTCGGTGCTGATTGTACTGCTCCTGGCGCTGGCCTCGGCTACCGGTGCGCTGGCACTGTACTCACACTTCGAGAGCCAGCTATTGGTAGACAAGCAGCGCCTTGCCAACAACCTGCTTATTGACAATGATTTGCAGGGCGAATACCTGCTGGGCGAGCGGATGCGGGAAATTGCCCGCGACCCGTTTGTTCGGCGGTCGTTGACGGCGGCGTTCGGGAGGCCGGAAACCGTGCGCCAGCGCATTGCGCGCCAGTACCTAAGCGACTATTTCGACAAATACGAGAGTAACATCATTCTCTACGACGAAGCAGGACAGCCGCTGGGCATGCCCCCGGGTACGCCCAGCTTTGTGGAGGCGCGCGCGGCTCTGGAGCGCGTTGCCACGCCCACCGACCAGCGCGGTGTGTACCTCGTGCACTCGGGCAACCCCTTCAGCACACGGCGCTACGTGGCCCAAATCATGGTGCCCGGCACACGGGTTAGCGGGTTTGGCCCGGCCCTGGGCGCGGTGCGCGTGGAGCTCACCCTTAAAAAGCTCACTTCCTACAGCGTACTGCCCGAGCTGCTGGTGGACCAAAAGTTCTTTCAGCCCAGCCTGGCCACCGACCTGAGCTACGCGGGTTACACCAGGGGGCGGCTGGTGTACAGCGAAGGCGACTTCGATTACGCCAACCACTTGCCCGTGGGCTTGCTGGCCGAACCGCGCCTCTACCAAGGGGGCGTGACCCGCCACGGCTTCCACCACTATGCCGTGCACGGCTCCATGGACCGCACGGTGGTGGTGACCTCGGCCACGTATTCGCCGGGCGACTGGCTGGCCAATTTCTCCTTCCAGTTTCTGCTCTCCACGTTTTTCTGGCTGCTGGTGGGCGGCTTGGTTTTGCTGCTGCGGGGGCGCGCCGCCATGCGGCTCCGGCTCAATTTCAGTGCCCGCATCCAGCTGCTGCTGAACGTGGGCATTGTGGTGCCGCTGCTAGTGGTGAGCATTGCCACGGCCAGCCAGCTCATTGCTTCTTACCAGCGCGACCTGGCCCGCACCTACGAGCGGCGCGGGCAGCTGGCCCTGGAAAGCCTGCGCCGCCAGCGCCACCTGCTCTCGGACAGCACGGCCCGCCCCACGCTGGCCGCCCTGGCCAAAAACGTGGCCGCGCTCACCGAAACCGACCTCAACCTCTACGATGTGCACGGCGAGCTGCTGGCCAGTAGCCAGCCCTTGATTTTTGAGGCCGGCCTGCTAGGACCCTTACTCAACCCGCAGGCTGTGGTGTCCTTGCGCGAACAGAACCACCCACGGGCCTTGCTCACCGAGAAGGCAGGCTCACTGTCGTTCAACGCCTTATACTTGCCAGTGCGGGCCGGGGTGGGCGAGGAAGTGGTAGCCGATTTGGGCGGCCACGTCATCGGCCCCCAGCGCCAAAGCCGGGCTCCCAAGCCTGCGGCGCCTGCTAGGGCGGTTTCGCCGCTGCAGACCGATTTGGATGGAGCTGCGGCCGACGATACAGCCCTGCCCACCGGCCCCATTCTGGGCTACATCGGCATTCCCTTCTTCGATTCGGAGAAAGAGCTGAATACCAAGCTCACGGAGCTGTTCACGACCATTCTCAACATCTTCACACTGATGTTTCTGCTGTTTCTGGGGCTAGCGTTTGTGGCCGCGCGCCACCTCACGGCGCCCCTCAAGCTCATCACCGAAAAGCTGACCCAAACCACCCTCACCGGCCAAAACGAGTTTTTGGACTACCGCAGTTCCGACGATGAAATTGGGCTGTTGGTGCGCGAGTACAACACCATGCTCACCAAGCTGGAAGCCAGCAAGCGCGAGCTGGCCGCCCAGGAAAAAGAAGCCGCCTGGCGCGAAATGGCCCGGCAGGTAGCCCACGAAATCAAGAACCCGCTCACGCCCATGAAGCTGAGCCTGCAGTACTTGCAGAAAGCCATTGCCGAGCGCCGGCCCAATGCCGAGGAGCTCATCGGCCGGATATCGCAAACACTAATCACGCAGATTGACGTGCTCACCGACATTGCCACGTCCTTCAGCACCTTCACCAATCTGCCCGCCATGCGCCCCGAGCGGCTCGACGTGGCCGCCGTGCTGCGCCGCTGCGCCGCCCTGCACCAGCCCGACACCAACGACGGTGCCCTGGACCTGCACCTGCCACCGGACGCCGAAAGCGGCCACTACGTGGTGTTTGCCGATGAAAACCTGCTAGTGCGCACCTTCAACAACCTGCTGATAAACGCCCGCCAGGCGGTGCCCGAGGGCCGCGAGCCCCACATTGGGGTGTCGCTCACGGCGGCCGAGGCGGGCACGGTGCGCGTGGCCATTTGTGATAACGGCGCGGGCATTCCCGAGGACGTGCGCGAAAAGGTGTTCGTGCCGAACTTCACGACCAAGGAAACCGGGTCGGGCATTGGGCTGGCGGTGGCCAAGCGCGGGATTGAGAGTGCCGGGGGGCGCGTTTGGTTTGAAACGAAAGTGGGGGAGGGCACCGTGTTTTATATTGAATTGCCGCTGGCTGGGTAAGGCCGCGGGCGGGGCGGCCCGCGCAACGGCACGAAACCGCCCGCCCCCGTCGTTACCTGCCAACCCCGACCTTTACTGCATGACCCGCCGTTTACGCTTGTGCTTCCCCTTTGCGGGCCTGCTCGTGGCGGTGCTGTTATTGTTGAGCAACGGGGCCGAGGCGCAGGTGCGGCCTGTTACGTCCGGCGAGGCCCCACCGCCCAGCACCCGCCGCTGCCGCTACGTGGCGCTCGCGCCGGGCCGCGACACCACCAGCTTTTCCCTTCCGGATACGCTCACGGTGGTGCCGTCTTCGGTGGTGGCAGGCGGCCGGGCAGTGGCGTACGACGCCCGCAGCGACCAGTACCGCTGGATTCGACCGGCGCCCCGCGACAGCAGCGGCGCGCCGCTGTCCGACTCGCTGCTGGTTTGCTACCGGGTGCTGCCGCTGCGCCTCTCGGCGGCCCGCTTCCGCCGGCCCCTCAGCATGATGGACACGCTGAGCTTTCGGCGGGAGGCCATGCGGTTTGAAGATTTCTCGGTGAAAGAGCAGATTCTGAGCACGCCGGGCATCAACAAAACCGGCAACCTGGCCCGCGGCATCAGCTTTGGCAACACCCAAAACGTCTTCGTCAATTCGGCCCTCAACCTGCAGCTGGAAGGCAAGCTGGCCGAAAACATCAACCTCACGGCCGCAATCAGCGACCAGAACGTGCCGTTCCAGCCCGAGGGCAACACCCAGCAGCTGCAGCAGTTCGACAAAATCTACATCGCCCTCACCAACCCCAACTGGAACCTGACGGCCGGCGACGTGGTGCTGCGCAACAAGCCCGACTACTTCCTGCGCTACTACAAAAACATTCAGGGCGCGGCGGCCGAGGCCAATTTCGGGCCGCCCATTGTGGGGCTAGCCGGGCTGGGCGCCGCGCCGGGCGTAGCCAATGCGGTGTACCTGAACGGACAGGCCGGGCAGGTGCCCAGTGGCCAGCTCAACGGCCCCTCGCCGGAGACGCTCAACCCGCCGGCCATCAGCCAGCCCCAGCTCACTGACCCCAACCGCCAGGAGCCGAGTGGGGCCGGCGCGCCGCTGCCACTCGGCGACCGGGCGCCTGCCACGGGCGCTACGGTTAGCAGCTCGGGGGTGCGCAAGGGGCTGGTGTGGCAGTCGTCCACTTCGGCGGCGGGCGGCGTAGCCAAGGGCAAATTCGCGAGCACCGACGTGCCGCCCATCGAAAACGTGCAGGGCCCGTACCGGCTCAACGGGCCCAACGGCGAGCAGTTCATCATCGTGCTGGCCAACTCGGAGCGGGTGTACCTCGACGGCCGCCTGCAAACCCGGGGCTTCGACGCCGACTATACCATCGATTACAACCTGGCTGAAGTCACGTTTACGCCGCGCCACCTCATCACCCGCAACTCGCGGATTAAGATTGATTTCGAGTATTCGGACCTCAACTATTCCCGCTCCCTGCTGGCCGCCAGCCACTACCAGCAAGTGGGCCGCCTGAGCATGCGCGGCAATTTCTACCAGGAAGCCGACAACCCCAACAACGCGCCCAACCTCAGCCTGACCGACTCTTCCCGGGCCCAACTGCAGCGGGCCGGCAACGTGGCCTTCGCCGTGACGCCGGGGGGCGAGCCGGTGGCCTACACCCGCACGCAGGTGCTCTACCGCCGCGACACGGCCACTGGCCGGTACCGGCGCGCCGTGGGGGCCGATACGCTGGGCACGGTGTATTCGGTGCGCTTCACCGACGTGGGGCAAGGCAACGGCGACTACCGCCTCACCACCACCGACGTGAGCGCCAACGGCCGCGTGTACGAATTCGCGGGGGCGGGCCAGGGCCGCTACCAGCCGGTGCGCCGCATTCCCACGCCGCTGCTCAAGCAGATGGTGTCCGGCGGCATCAGCTACCGGGTCGACAGCAGCACGACGGTGTTTTTCGACGCCGCCCACTCGCGCCTCGACCGCAACCGCTTCTCTTCCGAAAGCGACCAGGACGGGGCCATGCGCATGGGCTACGTGGTGCAAGACCGTCAGCTGCCCGCTGCCCTGGCCGGGGGCCTGCTCCGCAATTACCGGCTGCGCTCTACCCTCGACTACGAGTACACCGGCAAGCATTTCTCGCCGATAGACCGCTACCGCGACATCGAGTTTGACCGCAACTGGAGCGCCACCAATACCCTGCAAAGCACCGCCAACGGCCGAACCGCCCGCGAAGACAATATCTTCAACTTCAGCGTGGGCGTGGCCAAGGACGTGAACAACAACGTGAATTACCGGCTCAGTCGGCGCTTCCGGCCGGGCGAGGTGAGCGGGCTGCAGCACTGGCTGGACGCGGCCCAGAAAGTGGGCAACTTGGAGCTGCGCGGCACCCTGTTTGTGCTCAACTCGGATGCCGGCCGCTTCCATTCCGACTGGGCGCGGGGCGAGGCCACGGGCCGCTTCGTGGGCAGCAAAATAGTGCCCGGCTACGCCTACCGCTTCGATAAAAACCGCGTCAGCTCCGCCTTCACCGATACCATTCGCTCGGCCAACTACTTCGACGAGCACAACGTGTTTATCCAGAGCCGCGACTCGGCCCGCACTCAGTTTCGCCTCGACTACAGCTACCGCCGCGACCAAACCCCCAACCGCGAGCAAACGGCCCTGCAGCAGCGCGGCACTGCCCAAACCTGGCAGGGCACGCTGGCCTCGCGCCTGGGCAAAACGCAGGACCTGCGCGTGCTGGCCACCTACCGCGACTTGGATTCGCTGGGCCTGGCCCGCAACCGCACGGTGCTGGGGCAGGTGTTTTACAACGCCAGCCTGCTGCAAAACCAGATTCGCTCGGAGTTGAGCTACAGCGTGGCCACCGGCCGGGAGCTCAAGCGCGACTTCTCCTATCTGGCCGTGCCCGCCGGCCAGGGCACGCACTACTACGGCGGCGATGCCAATGGCAACGGCCAGCAGGAAAAGGATGAGTTTTTTGAAGCCCAAACGCCGGATGCGCAGTACCGCACCTACATCAAGGTGTATTTGCCCACTTCGGACTACATCACCGCCTTCACCAACCGGCTCAGCTACCGACTCACCACGGCGGCGCCGCGCGGCTGGCGCGAAGCCGGCGGCTGGCGCGGCATGCTGGCGCGCTTTGCCACGCTCAGCAGCGTCACCGTCGACCGCCGCACCACCGACCCCTCGCTGCTCTCGCGCCTCAGCCCCTTCAGCTACGACAAGGAGGATGCCCAACTGCTGGCCTTCAACCAACTGATGCGCAACACGCTCTACTTCAACCGGTCCAATCCCATTTTTGGGGCCGAGCTCACCGTGCAGCAAACCCAGCAAAAAACGCTGCTCGCCCAGGGCTTCGACCGCCGCAACCTGAGCACCCAGAGCCTGCTGGTGCGCCGCACGCTGGCCACCTCGTTCACGGGCCGCCTCACCGGCACCCGCGACATTCGCGAAGCCACCAGCGACTACCTGCTCAGCCGCAACTACCGCCTGCTGATTTTCACTGTTCAGCCCGAAATCAGCTACCAGCCCACGCCCGCGCTGCGCCTCACCGGCACCTACCTGCACACCCAAAAGCAGAACACCCTGGCCGGCAAAGACGCGGAGCTGCACCCCGGCATCTTCGACGAGCTGGGCCTGGAAACCCGCCTGAGCCAGGTAAACAAGCGCACCATCACGGCCGCCACCCGCTACACCCGCGTGCAGTTCGACGGCACCAATCCCAATTCGGTGGTAGCCGTCGAAATCCTCAACGCCCTGCGGCCCGGCAGCAACTTCACGTGGAACCTGAACGTGGAGCAGCGCCTAAGCAACGGCCTGAATATCACCGTGGCCTACGATGGCCGCAAAGCCAACGGCCTGCGAACTGTGCATACCGGCCGCATGCAGGTAGCCGTGCTGTTCTAGGCCCGGCCGCGCGGCGCAGCCCTAGCGCCGCTCCAGCGTGAACAGCAGCCGGCCCCGCACCAATTCGGGCAGGGTGTAGTCGTCTTCGGTGCCGGCCACGAGCCGCGGCTCCACCATGAAGGCGGCGTACAGCAGCAGCGTGTTGGCCCGGCGGCTATAGCCCAGGAGCCGGCGGTGCGTGGTTTGCGGGTCGAGCACAAGGTGGTCAATCTCGGTGCCGGGCCCGCCGCTGAAGTCTGTATTGACGGTGTAGCTCCGGAACCCTTTGAGGCCTTTTACGCGCCCGTTGGCTTCAAACTGCATGCTCACCGGCCGCCCCAGGGAATCTACGCCGGTGTAGTTGCCGGCCAGCAGCAGCTGGTTGACGGCCAGATTGGCCGCGCCCAGCGTGCCGAGCCGGGCCCCCGCCACGCGCCGAAAAGCAGTGCGGGCCAAGACCTTCCGGCTGTTGCTGTAGGTGGTGAGCTCCAGGGTGGTGTCGCGGGTCGCGACGCGGTAGCTGAGCTCGGCAAAGCTGCCCGGGGCATCGTAGTCGCGGAAGTTGGTGGGCAGGGCACTGGCTTGCTGGCCGGGCCGAAAGTAAATCGTCAGGTTGCCGCCTTCGTGGTTGCCCAGGCCCACGTCGGCCACGAGGCTATCGGCGTTTCGCATGGCCGGGTTGATATGGATTTCGGAAACCTCGCCCGCCGCATCGGCCGCCTTGAGCGGCGACTTGGTCTTCTGCACCGCGGCCAGGTAGGCCGTCGAAACCCAGGCGCCCTTCAGGATGGGGCCGAAGCGCTGCGCTAAAATATCGGCCTGGGTGGCGGTGGGCGTGAGGCCGGCCTCCTGCAAAGGCTTTTTGGCAGTGCCGCTGGTAGACTGCTCGTCGGTTTTAGAGGACTGGCAGGCATTCCAGAGGGGCAGCGCAAGCAGCAGGCTGACCCAGTAGGCAAGGCGCGGGCGCTTCATAGGGATAGAAGTTAAAAGGTCAGAAAGCCAACGCAACTCATGGCCGGAATCTTATGCCGGCGGTGCGCTCGCCACAGAAATACAGCCGTCATTTCTGGCTCAATTAAGGCCTGGAAAATCAGTGCTGTATACGTTAGCTGCCGGGGTTCGGCGATGGTGGCGCTGCTGGGCCGGGGGCTGGCGCCGCGCGCCGGAGCTGCTACCGAGCCGTGGAGAAAGCCGGTTTGGCCGCCCGTTTGGCCAAGCCGGCCGTCAGTTCCCGCTGCTTGAAGCACAGCGGCAGGTAAGCTCCCGAGCGGAAGGCATGCACCGTGATTTCGGCGCAGGCGCGGGCGTCGGAAAGAGCATCGTGGTGGTTGAGCGGAATGCCAAAATGCGCCGCCACGTGGTCGAGCTTGTGGCGCTCGAGCTGCGGCCACACCACTTTGCTCAGCTTCACCGAGCACAGGCAGTGGAAGGCGGGGATGGGCAGGTCGTAGTCGCGCAGGGTATGCTCGAGCACGCTCACGTCGAAGGCCGAATTGTGGGCCACTACGGGCTGGCGGTGCAAGTAGGGCAGCAGCTCGTGCCACACGTCGGCCAGGGTGGGGGCGTCGTGTAAATCGGTTTCGGCAATGCCGTGCACCTGGTAGTTGCGCCAGTCGACGCGCAACTCGCGGGGTCGCAGCAGCGTTTGGTAGGTCTCCACAATCTGGCCGTTGCGCACCCGCACCACGCCCACAGCGCAGGCGCTGGCGCGGCGCTCGTTGGCGGTTTCAAAGTCGATGGCCGTAAAGTTGAGGCCCGCCAGGGCGTGGGTAATTTCTGCTTGCATATTGCCGCAAGTTAATCACCCGGGCAGCTTTCGGCTGGGGCCGCCGGCGTTTATTCCTTGGCTAAAACTGCCGGCGCCGTGGGGCTGCAGCACACATCCGGCACCTCGAAATAGCGCTCCATCACGCCGTTAATGTTGCCTTCGCAGCCTTGCGTCAGGTCAATATCAAACTCAATAAAAGTGCTGAACTGCCGCAGCGGAATGAGCACGTGCCCGTAGGGCAGGCGCAGCGGCGGCAGTGCCACGGCCGGCTGCCGGGCCCGCTGAGCAGCCCGCAGCATGCCAAACCGGGCCTGCATTTGGGCATCAAACGAGGCGGCGCTGGTGAGCAACTCCCGCCAGGCCTCGGGCACGTGCCCCAAGCCAAACAAGCCCGCCAGCAGCAGCACGAGCAAGCCGCCGTGCCGAAAAACCCGCGGCAGCCGCACAGTAGCATCGGGCAGCTGCTGAGCCACGGCCCAGGCCAGGGCGGCCACCGAAATCAGCATCACCAGCAAGATTTCATTTTGTGCCCGCATCAGCGGCGCGCCCACAATGAGGTAGCGAAAGAGCAGGAAGCCCATGCCATTCAAAACCGCAAAGGCCAACAGCGCAGCCCACCACTGCTGGCGCGACAGCCGCCAGGAAACGGCCCCCGACGCCCGGTGCCGGTAGCCCAGCCACAGGCCCGCCAGCGCGGCGGCCACCAGGCTGGGGCCTATCATGGGGCTCACGATGAAAAGCCCAGTCGAATACAAGGTGCGGGGGCCCAGCACCAGCCAGCGGTAGGCATGCAGCGGGTCGGCCGGGGCCATCGCGACGGCGCGCACCCAGTTGCCGGGCGCTACCACGGCCACGGCCGCCGACAGGCCACCTACTGCCAGCCACAGCCACAGTTTGGGGCGGCTGGCCGCGGGCAGCGCGTAGGCCAGCAGGACCAGCACCGGCACGGCTTGCACCAGCGTTAGCTCGTTGCCCACTAGGGCCAGAACCAGCGGCACGCAAGCCAGCAGGGCCGTGCGCCATTGGCCGGAAGCAGGTCCCCAGCCCACTCGCAAGGCCAGAGCGGTAAAATTGAGCAAGCCAATAAGCGGAATCTGGTAAGCCACGGCCCCGCAGAACCAGTACAGAAAAGAGAAAGGCGCGGGCGCTGCGTTGCAAAACAAAGCCAGCAGCAGCCCCGCTGCCCAAAAAGCTGAGCTCCAGGAGAACGAAACCCGTAGCGCAGTAAGCAGCAGGGCGCGCAGGAAATGCGCGATGCTGGCCCACTGCGCCACAAACAGCACAGCCGCCACCAGTTTTACGCCCCCCAGCCAGCCGTAGCTCACAGGGTTGAGCACGGTCATGAAAATCGTGGAAGTGAAGCGGCCAGTCCAGGTCTGGAACAGCCAGCTTTGCACGCCCCACATGCCGTGAGCCCGGGCCCAGTAGGCATTGCGGAAATCATCAAAGAAAGGCTGGGTAAACGCCGTGAGCAGCAGAAACGGCGCCAGCGCCAGCAGCAAGCTCAGCCGCAGCAAGAGCAGGCGCAAGGGCGGAATTTTAGTCAAAGCAGGAGCTTGATACATCGGGCCGAAACTCAGACGCCGGCCAGCCGGCGCGCCGCTTTCACAATGGCCAGCTCGGCCTGGCCTGCGGGCGCCTGGGCGGCATCAAGCGTGGTGCGGGCGGTGGCCAGCCACGCTGCCGAGGGCGCCTGGCCGGCTTGCAGCTGGGTGAGCCGCTCGAGCAGTAGTTTGGCGACGGCTGCGAGCCGCGTCGACAGCGGGCCGTATTCGCGCAGCGCCGGGTTGAGCACCAGCATCATTTGCAGGCGGGTGTCGTTGGTTTGCCAAAGCAGCAGCTGGGCCCGCAGCGCCGCCAGCTGTCGTACCGAAACTGAGGGCCGGGGTGGGGCCGCGTTGCGCATCAGCATGCTATCTACCAGCACGCCAAAGCGCCGTGCCACTTCCGATTCGGCCGGAGCAGCGTCTACCAGGCGGTTTAGGGGCGTTTGGGGCGTGTAAATCATGCCCTGAAAATGGCGCTTGTATTCCTTTACCGGTTCCAGCACCTCGGCCAGCGTGCGCAGCGGGCCCACGTTGGAATAGCCCGCCATGCGGAGGAGCAGCTGTTCGGGGGCGCGGCGGTGGCGCAGGCCCAGGGCATCGAGCTCCAGCGATACCAGGTTGAGCCGACGGTACATGTCGGCCACGTCCTGGGTGGCGGCCTGGGGCGACCACAGCCGCTCGGCCACGGCCGCGGCGCGCGGCCAAATGCGCGAATCCACAATCACCGAATCGGCGAATTCGTCCCACATGGCTGCTTCGCCCCCCAGCACCAGCTTCTGTTGCGCCGGCGTGAGGGTGCTGTTGGCCGGCAGCGGGTCGGGGAGGTAGTGCGAGGCGGCGCTGTAGTTGAGGTCGAGGTAGTAGCCTTCCGAGAGCAGCGCGGGGTGGCCTTGCTTCACGGCATCTTCGAGCCACTTTTTCCCGCGCCAGCTCTGGATTACAATTTCCTTGGGCAGGTCGGGACCCAGGATTTCATCCCAGCCCACCATGATTTTGCCGTGTTTCTGGAGCATGGCCAGCACGCGGCGGTTGAAGTAGGTTTGGAGCTGGTGCTTGTCCACGGTTTTGCCGTCGGCTTTCACCATGCCGTGCTCGCGCATAAACGCTGAGATGCGCGGGCTGCGCCGCCAGTACCGCCCGTCGTTCTCGTCGCCGCCCACGTGGAAATACGGGTCCGGAAACAGCGCCGTCATCTCCGTAAACAGCGAATCGAGCAGCGTATAAGTGGTTTCCCGGGTGGGGTCGATGGCAATGTTGGACGTGCGGAAGCTGCGGTACACGCCGTAAGTGGAGTCGTTGGAGGCCAGCCGCGGGTAAGATGCAATCCAGCTGGTGGCGTGGCTGGGCACGTCGAACTCGGGCAGCACCCGAATGCCCCGGGCGGCGGCGTAGGCCAGCACGTCTTTCACCTCTTCTTGCGTGTAGTAGCCGTCGGCGCCGCCCACTTGGTGCAGGCGCGGCAGCACCTTGCTCTCCACCCGGAAGCCCTGGTCATCAGTTAAGTGCCAGTGCAGCACGTTGAGCTTCACGGCCGCCATGCCGTCGATGTTGCGCTTAATCACGGGCACCGGCAGGAAGTGCCGCGCCGCATCCATGAGCAGGCCGCGCCAGGCAAACCGCGGCTGGTCCTGAATGTCGACCTCGGGCAGGTAGCGCTGCCGCTTTTCGGTAACGGGCAGCTGCTCCAGCGTGGCCAGGGCCCGCAGCACGCCCAAGCTGGTGGGCGCGTCGATGCTCACGCCCACGGGCGTCACGCGCAGGCTGTAGCGCTCCTCGTCAAACTTCTCGGGCAGGCCGGTGCGGCCGTAGCGTATCTGCAGCACCGGCCCGGTGGCCGGCTGGGCGGGGCCCTGCAGGCGGGTGAGCAGGCGGCGGGCGGCGGCGGCCACGGCTGGGTCGGCCGTGGGGCTGAGCTGCAACTTAAGGGGTGTTTTCAGGTTCAGGCGGCCCTTGCCCCAGTGCATTTCGGCGGGCGCGGGCATCAGGTGGTGCGGCGCCTGCGCTTGAGCTGGATTGTAGCTCAAGATGCTCAGCAGCAGTCCTAAAAAACCGGCGTACGCCAGTGTCAGTCTCCTCATATCAATCCCCGGGCTTTGAATTCCAGGTATTTGTTGATGGTGTTTACGGTTAAATCCTGGGGCGCAGTCAATAGCGAATGAATACCGTAGCGCTGCAGCTCCAGCACAATCTGCCGCTTTTCCTGGGCAAATTTTTCGGCAATGGTCTGGTTGTATACGTCTTCGGTGGTGTCGGCTGGGGCGTCGAGGTAGGCCCGCAGCTCGGTGTTTTCAAAAAAGATTACCAGCAGCAGGTGGTTTTTGGCCAGGCGGCGCAGGTAGGGCAGCTGCCGCTGCATGCCGTGCAGTGTCTCAAAGTTGGTGAACAAAATCAGTAAGCTCCGCTGCTTGATGCGGGCCCGCACCGTGGCGTAGAGCAGCTCGAAGTCGGTTTCGAGGTACTTGGTTTTTTGTCGGTACAGGATTTCGAGCAGCTTGAGCAGGTGGCCAGGGCGGCGGTCGGCCGCCAGGGTGGCCCCGGGCTGGTTGGAGAAGGTGAGCAGGCCAGCCTTGTCGTGCTTGAGCAAGGCAATGTTGCTAACCACCAGCGTGGCGTTGATGGCGTAGTCGAGCAGGCTCAGGCCGTCGAAGGGCATGCGCATCACGCGGCCTTTGTCGATGAGGCAGTACACTTGCTGGGCGCGCTCGTCCTGGAAGTGGTTCACCACCAGCTCGTCGGTGGCGCCGGTGCCGGCCCGTCGGGCCGTGGCCTTCCAGTTGATGCTGCGCGGGTCGTCGCCGGGCACGTAGGGCCGCACCTGCTCAAATTCCAGGCTGTGCCCCACGCGCCGGATGCGCTTCACACCCACCTCGGTGAGGCGGTTGTGGATGGCGAGCAGCTCGTATTGCCGCATTTGCAGAAATGACGGGTACACCGGCACTTTCCGGCCCTGGTCGTAGCGAAACCGTCGCCGCACCAGCCCCAGCGGCGAGGCCGCGTAGATATTCACCGCCCCGAAGTGGTATTCGCCCCGCTTAGTGGGCCGCAATTGGTAGTTGATTATCTGGGTTTCGCCGGCGCCTATACGCGCCTGAAACAGCACATCGCGCCGCTGAAACTGATGCGGAATCTCATCGATGGTTTCGGTGGAAATGGGAAACCGGTAGTGGTTTTCGAGGTAAATCTGAATGTCGTTTTCGGAACCGTTGGCTAGCTTGTCGCCCATCACGCGGCGGGCAAACACCGGCGCGGTCTTGTTGCGGCCCGGCGCGTAGAGTAGCAGCACATCGAGCAGCGTCAGCAGCACCAGCAGGCCCAGGGCAATGCGCATGGGCCCCAGCAGCCAGGGCAGAAAAAACGCCACCACTAAGCCCACCACCAGGCCCGCGATTAGAATGAAAAACCTCTTGGTCAGGAATACGGACATGTCGCGCGACGTTTCGCGAAGTTTAAAAGGGAAGTCTCGCGAAGTCTAAAAGGCCTACCAACATCGACCATCGACTTGGCGAGACTTTATTTCAAACTTGGCTACAATTTGCGCGCTAGCGGGGTACCTCGATTTGCTGCATAATCTGCTTCACCACGTCATCGGGCGTGCTGCCTTCCATCTCGCGTTCGGGGGTTAGCATGATGCGGTGGCGCAGCACGCTAGGTGCTAGAAACTGCACGTCTTCGGGCGTCACAAAGTCGCGGCCGCGCAGGGCGGCCAGGGCTTTGGCGCCGTTGAGCAAGGCCAGTGAGGCACGGGGCGACGCACCCAGGTACAGCGATTTGTGGGCGCGCGTTTGGCCCACCAGCTTGGCGATATACTCCAGAATGTTGGGCTCGACGCGCTGCTGCCGTATCTGCTGGCGCAGGGCGTGCAAGTCTGCGGCTGAAAGGATGGGCTGCACGGCTTCCAGATTGGTGCTGCCCAGGCCGGCGTGGTGGCCGCTGAGAATCTGCACTTCCTCGGCTAGGGTGGGGTAGCCCACGTGCAGCTTAAACAGAAAGCGGTCGAGCTGGGCTTCGGGCAGGCGATAGGTGCCTTCCTGCTCCACGGGGTTTTGGGTGGCCAGCACCAGGAAGGGCTCGGCCATGGGGTAGGAGGTGCCGTCCTGGGTCACGGTGCGCTCCTCCATCACCTCAAACAGGGCCGATTGCGTTTTGGCGGGCGCGCGGTTGATTTCGTCAATCAGCACCACGCTGGCGAAAATGGGGCCGGGCCGAAACTCAAAGTCGGACTTGTTCTGCCGGTAAACCGAGGTGCCCAGCACGTCCGAGGGCATCAAATCGGGTGTGAACTGGATGCGGCTGAACGGTACTTCCAGCGTGCGAGCCAGCAGCTTCGCCATGAGGGTCTTGGCTACGCCGGGCACGCCTTCCAGCAGCACGTGGCCATCGGCCAGCACGGCGGTGAGCAGCAGCTCCAGGAGTTCGGTTTGGCCCACGATGATTTTGCCGATTTCCTGCCGAATAGCGTCGGTTTGGGCCGTGAGGCGGGCAAAGTCGGTGCGCGGTGCGAAGGTCGCTTCGGGGGCGGCGGGTGTTTCTAGCGCGTCGATGACTGGAGTGGGGGAGAAGTCCGGGGTTTCGTTTTCCATGGAGCTATAAAGTGCTGGCGTAGCCAATAAACGTCTGGGCGGTTTCCTCGTCGGCGCAGGCGGCAAGAAGCAGCTGATGAATTTTTTGAGCGTATTCTTTCGAGACTAAATTTCTGGAGACGAGCACCAAGTCCTGCAGCAACGACACATATTTGCCCCAGTTGAGGTCGGCTAGCAGCGCTTTCTCGCGGGCTGAGGCGGCTCGTGCGAAAAGGTCATCGTCCCAGTTGCAGTTTATCAGGACCATCAGCTTTTCAACGGTGAGCATGCGACGGAAGGCAGTGGGGAAAGGAAAAAAGCAAATCGGAAAGGTGAAAGAAGCTTAAAAATTGGCCTGGAGTAGGCTTCAGGTGGCTTTACTGGAATAATACAATTTGCTAAAAAGGGTCATTCTACGTTCAGTGCAATATTGAGCTAACGGTTGGCTTCGCGGCGAAAATCACTTAATGCTTTGCTCAATACCAGTAGTTGGTGGTCGGTCATGCGGGGCGCGGTGCGGGCAAAATTGACGAGTCTAAGCAACTCGTCTACCCGGGGGCGGGGCACTCCAGCCTTCTGGCTTAGCCGCTCGCGGAAGTCGGGGTCGCCAAAATCGGGGCTGGTTTCCTGGAAGCGAGTGCGCAGGTAGTCCAGAAACAGCCCAACTTTTTTCTCGGCAATGAGGGCATGGCTGCTGCCCTGGCGGTAGAGGCCGGCCACGGTGCGCGTGAAGAGCAATGTGGTATTGGGCAGCGGCTTCAGCGTCGGGATGATGCGCTGGCGGCGCCGGGCTGCCACCAGCACAAAGAGCAAGGCGCCCACAAGCGTGAGGTAATAAGCCTGGCGCAGAGCATCGTGGGCAAACACCACACGCAGCAGCGACTGCTCGCTGGCGGGCCCTTGCTTCTGATACTCATCCCACCAGGTGCGGCGGGCCGGCAGGTACGCCAGCGCCGCTGCCGCAAAAGCCGCCGAGCGCGGCCGCAGCAGGTAGTAGTTGGTAAAAGCCAGGGGCGCGCTGCAGAGGTAAAAATGGCCGCGGCCGTAATTGAGCCGAATAAATACTGCCCGGCCTTGCGCATCCGTGGCCAGGGTGCGCCCCACTCGGCCCGAATCAACCACAAAGTGCTGCGCCCAGGCGCCGGGCAGGCGAATTTGGGCGTGCCGCAAGGCCGGGTTGGTGAAGCGCAGGTCGATGGAATCGGCCACGGGCAAGCCGGCCGAGCCCTTACGGGTAGGCAGCAGGGTTTCGACGGCAGAAAAGCCCAGCGTATCGCGAAGAAAGGGGGCCTGTTCGCTAAAGTCTTCGGCGGCAATAAACACGTCGTTGCCCAGGGAGGCAAAAGCCAGCAAGGCCCGCGTATCCGCCCTGTCGATTCTAAACTCCTGGCTTATAAAAAGGTAATTGGCCTTTGCCTTCTTGACAGGTGCCAAGGCTACCCATTTGCTATTAGAATGAAGGGCACTAGTATCGTCTTTTGGTATAGGTTGGGCTGCAACCGATTCAGTGGATGAAGATGCGTTGTGCTCACCTTGAGTCACCGTCGCTGAATCTGCAGAAGCGTCTATTGGACCGGGCTCGTCGGTTCCGGTGAGCTGATTGTACACAGGCAGGCGCACGGCCTCGATGGAGTCGGTGCCGAGCAAGCGGGGGAGCTGGTCGTAGAGCACGAAGGCGCCGTAAGGAATCTTGTCCTTGTTGGTGTAGGTCGGCGTCCAGTTCAGGGGCTTGGGCCGGTTGTATTCCAGCACCACATAGCCCACAAACAGCAGCACAATGCCCAACAGATACAGCCGAAAGGTGGTGAGCTGGCGCATCAGGCAGGCAAGATATTAGGAGAAACAACGGCTGGGGGAGCGGTGGCCGCCCGGGTGCCCAGCAACGCCGTTACGGCCCGCTGGCCTGCCCGGGCCTGCTGGTAGAGGGCGGCATTCAGGCGCAGCTCGCCGTACCACACGTACTCAAACTGCCGGGTAGCGCCACGAAAAGCCTCACGCAGGGGGCCTGCGGCCAGCTCCGCCAGGTAGGCGTGGTTGGTTTTGTCGGCTTGCCACTGGATGAGGCCCCGGTCGGTGAGGTGCTTCAATACTTCCAGGTAGCCCAGGCGCGTGGCCAGGCGGAAGTTGCCGGCTTCCTCGGCTTCGGCAATGCGAGTGGTGAAGTCTACTTCGTGAATGTTTTCGGTGGCGGTATCGTAGGCCAGCAGCCCGCGCCGAGCCGAGCGGCCAAAGGCCGCCGTAATGTCTACTTGCAGCAGCTTAAGCACCGCGTAGGCGAGCACCGCGAGCAGCGCCGCATAAAAGCCGTACTTCCAGGCTTGGCTCCAGCTACTCCAGGTGCCGGAGGACGACGGCTTGCCCAGCAGCCGGCTCAACCAGCGCCACACCCGCGCCCAGAAGGCGTCCCAGGCATCGGTGCTGGCGTCGGGCTCCACGTAGCGAAACTCGCGTTGGGCTCTTAGCTCGCGCAGGCGAGTCGTATTGAGTTGCCGCACGGGCAGGGCTGTACTGCGGTCTGGGGGTAGGGGCTGGCGGTGACTGGTGGCAGAAGGAACTGCTGGCTGAGGGCTGGCCGTAGCGGGCAAGGCCGCAGCCAGGCAAAGCGCCAACACCGACCGCCGGACCAGATGGTCCCGTTTGCTTAAGTTATTTAGAATAGCCCCGAATCTGCGCACGCTGTGAGAGTATCTGAAAATCTGGTTGGATTTTGGAGCTAGTGCTTGGCAGCTTGCGCCTTTCTGGCTCAACTACTCAGTCGTCTGTCATTCTGAGCGGAGCGAAGTATCTTCTCACGTTCGAACGATTGCTGCAGCCGTGAGAAGGCCCTTCGCTCCGCTCAGGATGACAGACGTTTGGTTTATTGTATCAAGCGTTAGTACTCGCCTTCATCATCGGGCCGGTAGGTGCTGTTGCTCACGTGGGGCGCCGGCGTTTGGCCCAATGAATCCACGAGCTGGCGCAGGCCGATGCCGTCTTTGCGCTCCACAAGGTTGAAGTACTGAAACAGCATGGCCACCAAGGGCAGCACGGCCGTGAAAATCCAGCCCAAGGCGTAGATGCTCGTAGCGGCTACACTCAGAATTCCGGAGTCGAAGCCGGGCAGCTTGAGCATCGTGCGGGCCACCATCAGGCCGTAGAAAGGTATCATGAACAGGTAGTTCACGATGCCAGTAATAAAAGACATTATCATGTACAGGCCCAGCGAGGACCACCATTTGCCCTTTATCAGGTAAAACGAGCGGCGCAGCGACGCCAGTATACCCTCGTCTTCCAGCCAGATAATGGGGGAATACAGTGTGAGACACACCACCACCCAGAAGGCAGGAAACACAATGAGGAACATAAAGCCCGGTCCTATCAAGGCCAAGCCGCCCATGAGCACGCCCATGCCCGCCAGCATCAGCAGGCTCAGCACCAGCCAAGCGGCTACCACACGCCCCAGCCGCTTCCACACAAACGCCCACACCTGAGCGGGCTGCACCACTTCCTGCGGCGGTGTGCTAATGCGCACCCGCACAAAGGCATATACCGTGCTCGAAAGCAAGAGAAATGCAGCCAGAAAACCCACTGTAGCCATTCCCATGCCCAGGAAAGACGAGTTGCCGAGCATGCTAATGCGCCCTCCATGCCCCGAGCGCCCGGTAATCGGTATCATGCTTAGCATGTTGCTCAAAAACAGCCCCATGCCGATGCCTGCCAGTAGCGCGCCCGGCAGCACGAAATACAGCAGGCACTTAAACAGTGGCCTAAATTGGGCCATCACAAACTCGAACGTGGCCCCGACTTTGGCTCCAAAATCACGCTCCCGCCGAAAATCGGCTTCGCGGGTGTAAGTAAGCTTTGCTTGCATATCAAAAGGCAGAAAAAAAGAAGCAGGGTTAAGCAACCGCTTTGGCCTCCAGCCGGCGCACCAGCCGAATGGGGTACACAATAAAATACCAACCAATGAAGGCCGCTGAGCTGCCGATAATGGCCAGGCTGGCGGCCACAGGCATCTCGGTGTGGCGCGTCACGAAGCCTTCCAGAAAGCCGGCCACCACAAAAATGGGCACCAGCCCAATGGCCAGTTTCAGGCCATCGCGCGCCGAGTGGCGAAAGGCTTCGGCCCGGCCGTAGGTGCCCGGAAACAACAGGCCCCGCGCCATCACAAAGCCCGCAGCGCCCGCCACTATCACGGCCGAGATTTCCAGCGTGCCGTGAATCCAGATGGTGAGCACCGAGGCGCGCAGCACGTGGTAGTGGTAGAAAAAGTACTGGAAAGAGCCCAGCATCAGCCCGGTGCGAAACAGCTGCACCAGCGTGCCCACGCCCAGGGTCACGCCCTGTACGAAGATGTTGAGCGCCACGTAGATGTTATTGGCCGTGATGCCCAGAAACATCAGCGTTTCGCCCTGCTGCTTGTACACGGCCATGGGGTCGCCCTTGCGGATGTTTTCGATGGTCTGGTTTACGTAGGTGTCGCCCATTATCACCCGCACAAAAGTGTCGTCGTAAGCCGCCGACAGGGCCCCCAGAAACGTGAAGACCGCGAAGAGTAGGGCCGTGACCGCCAGCGTGCGGTGGTGCCGCGCCACCACCAGCGGCAGCTCCACGGCCCAAAACCGGGCAAAGCGCCCGCTGCTCTCGCGCTTATTGGCATAGAGGCGCTGGTGCAGCTTGCTGGTAAGGGCGTTGAGGTAGGCGGTGGTAGGCGAGGTGGGGTAAAACGTTTGGGCGTAGGCCAGGTCGTCGGTGAGGGCCACGAAGCGGGCGGCCAGCTCGTCGGGGCCGGCCGGGGGCTGCCGCTCGTACTGCTGCCAGCGCTCCTGGTTCTGACGCAAAAAAACGGCTTCTCGCATTGCTTGAATTTGAAGGGCTTAAAGATAGCAAGTGGCTGCCAGCGGGCCGCATTCAGCGGCGCCTTGCTTATTAAGCTGCGCTTGGGCTTATCTTTGGGCCATGCCCGCACTCTTGGCCCGTCGCTATTACCGCTATTGCTATTGCGCACCCTCCTGGTGCGAAGCGGCCCTGGCGTGGCGCGGCTAGTCCCGGCACTCCTCTTGCAAATCTGCAAATGCCTGCTTCCCACCTCGGAGGCAGGTATTTTTATTTCAGGTCAATTTCACTTTCGCTTTTTTATGACCCACGCCCCCGCCACCGCTGCTTTCGTTGCCCTCGAGCAAGACTACGCCCTCTACACGCCCGCCGACCAATGGGTGTGGCAAACATTGTTTGAGCGCCAGATGCAGGTGCTGCCCACCGTGGCGTCGCGCCGGTTTCTCGAGGGCCTACCCCGCGTAGACTTCCAAGCCACCAAAATCCCCGACTTTGCCGAGGTGAACCCGCTGCTGGACGCGGCCACGGGCTGGAGCCTGGTGGCCGTGCCCGGCATCGTGGACGACCGTACCTTTTTTGAGCTGCTGGCGGCCCGCCGCTTCCCGGCCACCACTTGGCTGCGCACGCCAGCACAACTCGACTACCTCGAAGAGCCCGACATGTTCCACGACGTGTTTGCGCACGTGCCCCTGCTTACCGACCGGTTTTTTGCCGACTTCCTGCAGGCCGTGGGCACCCTGGCCCTTCGCCACCTGCACGATGCCCTGGCCGTGGAGCTGCTCTCGCGCCTGTACTGGTTCACCGTCGAGTTTGGGCTGATTGCCGAAGGCAGCAGCTTGCGCATTTACGGGGCGGGTATTCTATCCTCGGGCGGCGAAACGCGGTTTTGCCTGAGTGACGAGCCCGCCCGCCGGCCCTTCGATGTGGTCGACATCCTGGCCACGCCCTATGTAAAAGACCGCATGCAGGACGTGTACTTCGTCATCGATTCGTACGAGCAGCTCGCCGCCTCCGTGCCTGCCCTCGAGGCCGAGCTGCTGCGGCTGCTGGCCCTGCAGCCGGCATCCATCGGCTAAGCCCTATTTTGCGGGGCTGAAAACATTCTACCCCGCTTTTGCATGAGCTCCATCCGCGTCCACACCGCCCAAAACGTCACGCTTGAGTACGAAGTCGCCGGCCTGGGCGACCGCATCGTGGCCACCATTATCGACTACGTGGTGCTGGGCGCCTGGGCTATTGCTTGCGGATTGATAATCACCATGGTATCCTCTTCAGGAGGTGGCTTGAACAAGATGAACGTTGGGGTAATTGCCATGCTGTCGCTCATTGGTTTGCCCTACGTTTTCTACAACCTTGTGTGTGAGGTTTTCTTCAATGGCCAGAGCATCGGCAAAAAAGCCATAAACATCAAGGTGATGCGCCTCGACGGTACGGCTCCCCGCATCGGCGATTACTTGCTGCGCTGGCTGCTGCGCATTGTTGACCTTCAGTTTGCTGGGCTGGTGGCTATTATCACCATTGCGGCCAATGGCCGCGGGCAGCGCCTCGGCGACCTTGCTGCCGGCACCACTGTGGTAAAGCTGCGCCCAAGCCAGCCGCATACGGCGCCACCCACCGAACTCAGCGCCTTGGCAGGCTACCAGGTAGTCTTTCCAGAGGCCGCCTTGCTCGCCGACCACGACGTGGCCCTGGTGCGCCAGCTGCTGCACCAAGCCAGTGCCCGTCAAAACTATCAGTTGCTGAACGAGCTAGCTAATAAAGTAAAGTCCCTGACCGGCATCCGCACTGACTTGCAGGACGGTCCCTTCCTGCAAACCATTCTGCGCGACCATGCTCACCTGGCCGGGCAGTAGCCTGGTTTTGTTTGAATGACTTTCCACACAAAAAAGCCTTCCTGAACACTCAGGAAGGCTTTTTGTGTGGAAAAGGCGCGCTTATTCCACTACCAGCTGACGTGCCGCAGCCAGCTGCCCATCCACTACGAGGCGAGCCATGTACAAGCCCGCTTTCAGGTTGCCGGTTTGCAAAAGCAAGGTTTGGGTGCCCCTCGGCAGCACCGCCGAAACTTGGGTGGCTACGCGGCGGCCTGCCGCATCATATACAGCCAACTCCACGCGCCCAGCCCGTGCCAGGGCGAAAGTGAGGCGGGCGCTGCCGTTAGCCGGGTTGGGGTAGAGGCTGAAGCCGCTGGCCAGGTCGGTGCGCTCGCGCGCGGCGGTGGTTACGCCGGTACCGGCTGCTACCGCAATGTCGCGGGCCGCTATCCCGTTGCCAATGGCGCCCACCAGGGTAGTGGCTCCGGTGGTCAGGTTTACGGTGTACAAGCTGGTGTTGGCGCTGGTGCCGGTGTTGGCCACCAGGTACGCCGTGTTGGTGCCCGCCGCCGGGGAGTAGATGTCCAGGTCTACGTTGGGCGTGGTGGCGTTTGCGGTTATTCCCGTGGCTCCTACCGTGTTCAGGGTGCCGTTGTTGGGTGGGTTCTGGGTGGTGAGGATGTTCAGGCTCAGGTCGTAGTTGTAGAGCGTAGTGGCGGCGGCAGTGGCTCCTGCCACGCTGTTGGTGTACGCCACCGCGCCAATGTTGGGGGTAGCGGCACTGTTGGCATCGGTGGTGGCATAGGCCAGCGGGGTGTCGGTGGCGGCGATGGTGCCGTCGGCGGGGTTCAGGCGCACGTTCGTCCGGTTGCCGCTGGTCACGCGGATGCGGTCCACGGTCGGGTTGAAATCAAAGCCGACCTTGCCCGTGCCCAGCGCCAGGGCAACGGGGGCAGTGTTCACGGCCACGGCTGCCCCCGTCAGGGAGTTAAGGGTATACAGCTGATAGGTTTGCGCCGTGGCGTTGTAGCCCAGGGCGTACAACGAGTTGGTCGCCGGGCGAATATCCATGCCCACCAGCGTCTGAGCAGCATCTACGCCGGTAATGCCCACGGAGGTCCGAATAAGGCCCGGCTGGGCCGTGTCGAAGGTGAGCAGGTTGGTGCCAGCCAGGGCATACACCAATTGGCCGCTAACGGCTGGCAGCGTGGCCGGCCGGTCGATGGCAAAGGCAATGTCGGTAACCAGCGTGCCAACCGGCCCAATGGCCCCAACGGCCATCATGCCGGTTCCCATGATGAAATCCAGCGTGTAGAGCTGCGTGGTGGGCGCAGCCGCCGTGCCCGTGGCAATGGTCAGGTACGCAGTGTTTGCGCGGGTCGTCGGGTTAAAATAGATGTCGAGGTCGGTGGCCAGGGCCGTTGCTGTGTTCACCATAAGCTGGGCCCGGCTATTGAGCGTGCCCGCGTTCGGTGGGTCCTGCGTGGTGTAGCGGCTGTTGGCCTCGTCGATATCGTAAAGCACCGTCATGGTGGCCCCAATAAAGGAGTTGCCATAGGCCACCGCGCCTACGCCGGGCGTTTGGCCCGCATTGGCATCGGTGGCCGCGTAGGCCAGGTTGGTATCGGTGGCCGCGAGAGCCCCATTATTGGGGTTGAGCCGGAAGTTGCTGTTGTTATTGCCCGTCACGCGGATGCGGTCGACGGTGGGGTTAAAGTCGAAACCGATGCGGTTCGTGGTGGGGCCTAGGTTCAGGGTAAGGGCGGCACCCACTGGCGAAAGGGCGCCCGTGGTGGTGTTCAGGGTATAGAGCTGGGCCTGCGTGCCGGTGGGGTTGTAGCCCAGGGCAAACAGCTGCCCGGTATTTGGCCGGGTGTCGAGCCCCACCAGCGTTTGCCCAACGCCCAGCCCCGTAATGGGCAACGTAGCCGTGAAGGTGCCAGGAGCAGTGGCATCAAACGTAACCAGCGAAGTAGCTGCCATACCTGCCACCGAGGCCAGACCATAAACCGTTTGGGCCGAAGCGGGCAACATGGCAGCACCAGCTAGGAGAGTACCGAAAGCCGCCCCTTTCAAGGCCGCTTTCCAAGGAGTAGAAGTAATGAGCATCAACGTAAGGGTTTGGTAAGCTGAGAAATAACATTCAGATATTGAGCTACGGAATCTATTTCTCTTTCGGATTTCCCTTTCTCACTATTTAACCTCGTTTTAATCTGGCAGTTGGGCTGGCTGGCCCAAGTCTGGTTGCGGTACCTGAAACCTCATGAAGGTAGTGGACCAAGGCAGAAGCCAATACGTGGTTCCTAAAACGAAAAAGCGGCTTGCCCAATTTGGGCAAGCCGCTTTTGCAGGGACCGGACTAGGGGCAGCGCCCTTAGTTGCGGGTCATGAGCTTGTTGGTGGCCAGCTCCGTGAAGGGAATGGGCCACACGTAGAGCAGGTCGCTGGGGGCAACCGCCGAAACCGAGCCTTTGCCTGGAATGGTGGCGTTGAGGCGCATGAGGTCGATGTTGCGAATGCCCTCGCCTAAAAACTCAATGCGTCGCTCCAACAGGATGGCATCAATCAGCCCCGTGGCCGAGCTCAGGCCGGCGGCGGTGTATACCCCAGCCGGATTGGACCGGCCGCGCACGGCATTCAGCAGCAACAGAGCCTGGGGGTCGACGCCGGGGGTGGTGCGCGCCCGCGCCTCAGCCAGGTTCAGCATTACTTCCGCGTAGCGCATCACCGGCGCTTTGTCGGTGTAGGGATTGGGCGCCCCGGTCGGGTACTTTTTCAAGTACGACTCAGTGCCCGATACAAGCACAAAGTTGGTGCGGCGGGCATCGGCAGCGGCCCAGGCCGGGTTGCTCAGAATGCCCCCGGGCCCGGAATTCAGGGAGTATTCGCCATTGCCGCCCCCGCCCTGGGGCAGGTAATAAAAGGCCAGCTGGTTTTGGGTGCCGGGCTGATCCTGGGACGTAAAGGGGAAAGACAAGATGCTTTCCGTCGTTTCCTGCGGCACCGCAAACACAGCGGCCACCGACGCATTCAGCGCATTGGGCACGCCGGTGGGTGCCACAAAAGGCCCCGTCGCCGGCACCAGTTTGTTGGCTTCCCGTATCACGTCGTCGTACTTGGCCATGCTCAGGTATACCCGCGTTTTCAGGGCAATGGCCGTGTTGCGGTGCGCCCGCGTCACGTTCAGGGGGGCAGAGCCGTTGTTGAGCGGCAGGTTTTTCTCGGCAAAGTCCAGGTCGGCCAGAATTTGGGTGTACACCTCGCCCACCGAGCTGCGCGCCAGGTCGTTGTTTTTGTCGTCCACTTCCCCCTTCAGGCGCAGCGGCAGGCCGGGCTTGCTGCCGTTGCCGTCCACGTAGGGCCGGGCGTATAGCTGCAGCAAAGAGTAGTAGCACAGGGCCCGCAGCAGCCGCCCTTCGCCCCGGTAGTTATTGGCCTTGTTGGCATAATCGGCGGGAAACACCGGCGCTACAAACTTGGAAGCGTTGGCGTCGAGGCCGTCGAGGAACACGTTGATTTGGTTGATGGCCTGATAGGCGGCGCCCCAGGTGTTGATGACGTCGTTCTGCGACGTTTCGGTGAGCGTGTGGTTCCACACACCCGTTCCGGTAACGCCGTTCGAGCGCAGGTTGATGAAGTCATTGGCCCGGATGTCGTTGTAAATCTGGAACCGGCCCCCCAGAAAGGTGCCCGACTTCACGTAGGCATACATGTTGTTGGCCTGCAGCTCGATGCGGGCGGGCGAACTGAACACCACTTTGTCGGAAAACAGAATTTCGGGCTTCGGGTTCAGCTTGTCGGGCTGGCAGGCGAAGGTGCCCACTGCCAAAAACGACCAGCACACCGCGATGGCCACTTTGTTGGTTATCGATATGTTCATGAGGTATTGAAGCAAGAAGGTTAGAAGCCAATGTTGAAGCCCACGGTGTAGGTGCGGGCCTGGCCCACCGAGTTGCGGTCGACGCCCGCGCCGGTATTGCTAGCTCCGTTGGTAGATATTTCCGGGTCGATGCCCGAGTACTTGGTCAGCAGGGCAGCGTTTTGCACCTGCACATAGATGCGGGCGTTGGCCACTTTCACGCGGTCCAGCAGGGGCTGAGCAAAGGAATAGCCCAACGAAACCTGCCGCAACCGGGCAAAGTCGCCTTTTTCCACGTTCGACGACATCACCAGAGCCGACCCGTTCGAGACGTTGTCGGTGTACACCACCCGCGGCCACTTGGCGTTGGGGTTGCTTTCGGTCCAGCGGTCCATGATGTCGGTTGCGTTGTTCCAGAAGCGCTGGTCGTGTAGGCCGGATTTCGTGCCATTGTAGATGTAGTTGCCGCCCGAGAACTGCACGAACAGGCCCAGGTCGATGCCTTTATAACGGAACGTGTTGTCGAAGCCGCCGTAGTAGGTGGGCAACACGGGGCCGTAGTAGACCCCGTCGGTGAGCTGGTTGGGGGCTGCCGTCGGCTTGCCGTCCGCCACGTTGGTCCAGCCCAGGCCCAGGTGGTTGTACTGAGCCACCGTGCCGTCGGCTTTCTGAATCATGCGCTGCCCATTGGCCGGGTTCACGCCCAGTGACTTAACGGCCAGGATTTGACCGGCCGAGTTGCCCACCTGGGTAAAATTGGCGGTTTCGAGGCCGCCCGTGGACGTGGGCAGGCGCTGGCCTTCGGTGGCCAGGGCGAGCACCCGGTTTTTCAGCGTCGTCACGTTGCCGCTCACGGTCCAGGTGAAGGCTTTGTCTTGGAGGACATTGTAGGTAAGGTTGAGCTCCACGCCGGTATTGCGCATCGCGCCCACGTTGCCCAGGATGGCGTTGCCCGGGATGCCTTTCGAGGGCGCCTGCGGCACGCTCAGAATCAGGCCGTCCACGAGGTTGTTGTAATAGGATAAATCGCCCCGCAGGCGGTCCTGCATAAAGCCAAATGAAACCCCCAAGTCGGACTTTTTGCTCACTTCCCACGTCAGGTTGGGGTTGCCGGCGTTGCTGAAGCCCAGCGTGGAATTAGCCCCGTAGAAACCCGAATCATAGGTTTGCAGCGACACAAAGTCGCCGATGCCCTGGTTGTTGCCGACTTTGCCGATGCTGCCGGTAAGCTTCAGAAACGAGAACGCCTGGGCAAACGCCGCGTTCTTCCAGAAGCCTTCCTCCGACACGACGTAGCCGAGCGAGGCGCCGTAAAAGTTGCCGTACTTCTTCGCAAAAGCCGAAAAGCCGTCGCGGCGCACGTTGACGGTGGCCAGGTACTTGCGGTCGAAGTTATAGTTCAGACGTCCGAAAAAGGACACCAAGTAGTTGGCGCCCTGGAAGTTGCCCGACGGGGCGATGGTGGTGTAGTTGCCCTGAAAGGTGGTAAAGAAAGGGTCGGCTACCCCGGTGCGCGCGGCGCCCCAGCGCTGCACGTTGGTGGTCTGCTGCTCGTTGCCCAGCAAGAGCGAAAAGTTGTGCTTTTCGTTGAAGCTGCGGTCGTACTGCGCGGTGTTCTGCCAGTTCGTCCGTTTGTTGGTACGGTAGTAGTTGTCGGCTTCGCCGCCCGGGTTGCTCAGGGTGCCGGCCAGCGAGGTGTAAAAGGCTTGGTCTTCAAAGGAGATGTTGTTGATGCCATACTGCGTCCGCAGGTTCAGGCCCTTGATGACTTCCCAGTCGGCGTTCACGCTGCCCTGGATTTCGCTGCCGTCGGAGTTGAAGCGGTTGTTGGCTATGTCCACCACCGGGTTGATGAAGCCAATCACGAAGGGCGAGCCCGTGGCGGGGTTGATGTTGGGCCCGGCTCCGATGCTGGGGCCGCTGGCGTTCGGGGTGCCGTCGGGGTTGTAGGGCGCCAGGTTGGGCGGCAGCAGGATGGGCACGCGGCCCAGACCGGCTGAGCCGAAGGAGTTGTCGCCCACCGAGCCTGTGTTGGGCGAGGAGTTGTGCGTGTTGGAGTAGCCCACGCGCATGCCCACGCTGAAGTTGCTGAACACCTTGTGGTCAACGTTCAAGCGGGCCGAAACGCGCTGGAAGTCGTTGTTCACAATCATGCCCTTCTGGTCGGTGTAGCCCACCGACGAGTAGAACGTGGTTTTCTCCGTGCCGCCCGAAAAATTCAGGTTGTGCGACTGCGCGAACCCCGTGCGGTAGATGTAGTCGTACCAGCGGGTATCGGCGGCGTTGCCGTTGGCGTCGGCCAGCTTAAAGCCTTCCACGTTGGTGGCCGGCTGCCCCACCGAGCGCCGGTTGGCGTTTAGGTTGCGCACGGCTTCGTTCTTGATGGTCACGTAGTCCTGCGCGCCCAGCACGTCGTACAACCGCACGGGCTTCGACCAGCCCACCCAGGTGTCGTAGCTGAGGTGGCTTTGGCCCTTGCGTCCCTTTTTGGTCGTTACCAGGATAACGCCGCCGGCGGCGCGCGAGCCGTAAATGGCCGTGGCCGAGGCGTCTTTCAGCACGTCCATGCTTTCGATGTCGGCCGGGTTCAGGTTGCTCAACGGGTTGTTGGGCACGCTGCCCACCGCCGAGGAGTTGCCGCTGAACGCGGGAATGCCGTCGATGACGATGAGCGGCCCCGAACTCAGGCTAATCGAGTTTACGCCGCGGATGCGGATAACGGGCGGGTTGTTCAGCACGCCGTTGGGCGTGGTGATGTTCACGCCCGAAGCCCGGCCCTGCAAGGCCTGGTCGAAGCTTTGTACCGGCGCCGTGGCGATTTGCTTGCCGCTCACGGAGGCAACGCTGCCCGTCAGGTCGCGGCGTGCCTGCGTGCCGTAGCCCACTACCACCACCTCGTCGAGGCCGGTGGGGTTCACCTTCAGGGTCACGTTTATGGTCGACTGGTTGCCGATGGCTACTTCCTTGCTGTCGTAGCCAACAAAGGAGAACACCAGCGTCTTGGCCACTTCCGAAACCGACAGACTGTATTTGCCATCGACGTCGGTGGAGGTGCCCTGGTTACCGCCCTTCACGATTACGGTCACGCCCGGAATCGAGGCACCATCCGAGCCCACCACCGCACCGGAAACCGTCCGGCTCTGGGCTTGCAGGTCGTGGGCCACAAAGGCCAGGACCATTGAAAAAAATAAGAGTAAGATTCTTCTCATGTGGTTGGTTTCTAAGTAAAAGGTGAGTGTGCTTATTTTCGCTAATGTAGCGGCCCTGCTTACACAACCGGGTTATCGTTTAAGAAAAAATAATCAACAAAAAACAGCCTTTTTACATAACCTAATGGTAGTGAGTGTACTTGAATGAATGAAAATTCACTGATATTCGAGGAGGTTTTTATAAATGATGGGGTGAAAAACCTGGCTGGAAACAAGCCGATGGCTGCTAACCCGGCCGTCCTGTTGGTCCAAAGCCGCCTGCTGGCTTTCCCCAATCGTATCCAGCGCGTTGCCAACAGGGCTATGCTTGGTTTTGGCTATATAAACACCCTCTGGTGCCTCGCGGCACCCTTCGCGGACGGCCTAGAAAGAACGGGCCCCTCCGCTGATTGCTCAACCGGAGGGGCCCATTAATTCAATTACAACACCGGGCGATGGGCCAGTGAAAGACCCACCCATCAACTCTATCCTGGGATTACCACGGCACGGGCTGGCCCTGCCAGGTCACGAAGCTGCCGTTTTCTTCGGCGTGCAGCTGCTCGGCCAGGCGGATGATGCCGCGGGCCGAGTCGGCCGGCTCCTGGGTGGCGTGGTCGCCGCCCATGTCGGTGCGCATCCAGCCCGGGTCCACGATAACCGAAATCAGGCCCATGTGGCCGATTTCGGCGGCCAGGCTGCGCATGTACATGTTCAGGGCGGCCTTGCTGGCGCTGTAGTGGTAGGGGTCTCCGGTGGCTTTCCAGGTCAGGGAGCCCTGGCCCGACGAAATGCTGATGATGCGGCCCTTGCGGCCGGCGCGCAGCAGCGGCAGCAGCGCCTGCGACACCAGGAGCGGTCCGATGGCATTGACCTGCATGGTTTCGATGGCATCGTCGTGGGTGAGCTGGCCCAGGCGCTGGTGGGCATCGCCGGAGCCGGCGTGCGGGTACACGCCGGCGTTGTTTATCAGCACGTCGAGGGCGTCGGTGTTGTCGCTCACGGTTTTCACGGCGGCGGCAATGGAGGCCGCGTCGGTTACGTCGAGGGGTACGAGCACGAGCCGGTCGGAATACTGCTGGTGCAGCTGTTGGAGCTCGGTGGCGGCGTCGGGGTGCCGGCTGGCGGCAAATACGTGGTCGCCGCGCTCGAGGTACTGGCGGGTAAGTTCGAGGCCCAGGCCCCGGTTGGCTCCGGTGATGAAAACGCGCATATAGTTTTAAGGTGGAGTGAGGAAGTGCGTGCGAAAAGGGCCTGCAGTTTACGCAAAAAAGCCCGCCTTGCTATTTTGGCAACAATACCTGCGGGAGCAGATGGAGTTGAGCTACCTCAACAGACCACGCCGGCAGGGGTTGCCGCCGACGCAGTTCCTCGGGCTACTGATTCTTTCTCAGCTCTTAGCAGGAGCAGATTAGGACGGTACATTTGAGACTCAACCCTGCCTTAGATTTTAACATGAGCATACAGATTACCACCCTTGCTCCCGAAGAAATTGAGCTGAGCCTGCCGCAGCTGGTGGAGCTGTTTCAGGATGCCATTGCTTCGGGGGCGGCGCTTGGGTTTTTGTCGCCCCTTACTGACGAGGAGGCCGGCAGCTTCTGGCGCCGCGTTCGGGACGGGGTGCGGGCGGGGGCGCTGCATCTGTTCGTGGCCCGGGACGAAGCCACCCAACAAGTGCTGGGAACCGTGCAGCTGGCCCTGGCCCCGCAAACCAACGGCCGCCACCGGGCCGACGTGGCCAAGATGATGGTGCACCGCAGCGCCCGCCGCCAGGGCCTCGGCCGGCAGCTGCTGCAGGCCCTCGAAATCAAAGCAGCCCAACTGGGCCGCACCACCCTGGTGCTCGATACCCGGCAGGGCGACGTAGCCGAGCAGCTGTATCAATCTCTGCACTACCAGGCAGCCGGCGTGGTGCCCGAATACGCCCAAAGCGGCGACGGCACCCGGCACGCCACGGTTATCTACTATAAGCTGCTGGCCGCCTAAACGCAAAAAAGAGAGCAGCCCGGTTGGCTGCTCCCTTTTTTGATAACTGCAAAAACAAATTTAACCAGCGGCAATGGCCTTGCGGCGGCTGCGGGTGATGCGTTCTTCGGTGCCTTGGCTGAGCAGCTCGTCGTCGCGGTCCGATTTTTTTACCGTCCAGCCCAGCGAGTAGAGGTCTTTGCGGCGGTCGCGCAGATTGCGCACGGCGCCGCTGGTGTTCAGGTCCTTGAGCAAATCCAGGTCGAGGTCGGCAATCAGCGTCATCTCGGTGTTGGGCGTAGCTTCGGCCACGATGGCGTCGTGCGGGAAGGCGAAGTCCGAAGGGCTAAACACGGCGCTCTGCGAGTACTGAATGTCCATGTTTTCGACGCGCGGCAGGTTGCCCACCGAGCCGGTGATGGCCACGTAGCATTCGTTCTCAATGGCCCGGGCCTGGGCGCAGATGCGCACGCGCTGGTAAGCGTTTTTGGTGTCGGTCCAGAACGGCACGAACAGGATTTTCACGCCTTCGTCGCTCAGCATGCGGGCCAGTTCCGGGAATTCTACGTCGTAGCACACCAGAATGCCGATTTTGCCGAAGTCCGTGTCGAAGCACTTAAGCTTGTCGCCGCCGCGCATGCCCCAGTAGCTGGCCTCGTCGGGCGTTACGTGCAGCTTGTACTGCTCGTCCACGGTGCCGTCGCGGCGGCAGAGGTAGGCCACGTTAAACAGCTTGCCGTCCTCGTACACCGGCATGGAGCCGGCCACGATGTTGATGTTGTAGCTCACGGCCAGCTCCATCATCTTCGCCTTGATGGGCTCGGTGAAGGCGGCCATGGCCCGGATGGCCACCGCCGGCGAGTCCTCGTTGGTGAGGGCCATGAGCGGGGCGTTGAAAAACTCCGGGAACATTACGCAGTCAGCCTTGTAGCCCGATACCGTGTCTACGAAAAACTCCATTTGCTGCAGCAGGTCTTCCAGGCTGCGGGTGGCGCGCATCTGCCACTGCACAATGCCGATGCGCACGTTGCTCTTGGTGTTGCCGATTAGTTTTTCTTCCTCCTCGTAGTACACGTTTATCCACTCCAACAGTGTGGCAAAGGCCTTCGATTCGGAGTCGTAGGGCAGGTAGCCGCGGATGATTTTACGGACGTGAAACTCGTTGGAGAGCTGGAAGGTGAGGATGGGGTCGACCACTTCCTTGTTGCGCACCATCTCCACGTACTTGGCCGGGGTCATCTCGTTGGCGTACTGGGCGTAGCCGGGAATGCGGCCGCCGGCCACCATAGCCCGCAGGTTCAGGTTTTCGCACAGCTCCTTGCGGGCGTCGTAGAGGCGGCGGCCCAGGCGGAGGCTGCGGTACTCGGGGTCCACGAATACGTCGACGCCGTAGAGCGTGTCGCCGTTGTCGTTGTGGGTGTCAAACTTGCCGTGGCCCGTGATTTTGGCGTAGGTGTGGCGGTCGCCGAAGTCGCTGTACTGCACGATGATTGCCAGCGCGGCGGCCACCAGGCGGCCGTTGTCCTCGATGCCAATCTGGCCTTCGGGAAACTTGCGGAGCAGGGCCGCAAACTCGTCGGCGGCCCAGGCGCCTTCCATGTTGGAATACACCTTGTCCATGATTTCCTTCACGGCCTTGAAGTCGGAGCGGCGCAGCGTGCGGAGCACCAGCTTGTGGGCCGGCACGGCCGTGGGCGTGAGTCGCTCGACTACCGACGGGGTAAGCGCGGGCTTGCCCACTTTTTTGGCATGGCTGCCGCCAGTGGTGGCTTTGCCATTAGAGGAGGCAGCAGCCGAAGCTTTGCCGTTAGAAGAAGTGGCCATATATAGTTCGAAAACGAAACGACTGGAGAAATTGGGCTGAAAACCGTGGCAGCGCGGCTATTTAAGAAGCCGGTCCAACAAATTTACCCGTAAAAAAACCCGTTGGCAGAGGTAGCCAACGGGTTGATAAACGAAAATCTAGACAGAACGGTGCATTAAGGCCGAAATTACTCCCGCACCACGCCGCGCGGAGTAAAGAAACAGGCGGCAGCCCCGCAGAATTAATTGAGCTAAACGCCCTGCATCTCGGGCACTTCGCCATCGGGCACCACCAACTTTCCAGCCGTAGCGGCTCTAATCTGCTCCACGCTCACGCCGGGGGCGCGCTCGCGCAGCACAAAGCCGTCGGGCGTCACGTCGAGCACGGCCAGCTCGGTCACGATTTTCTTCACGCAGTGCAGGCCCGTGATGGGCAGCGTGCACTTCGGCAGCAGCTTACTAGAGCCGTCGCGGGCCACGTGCTGCATGGCCACAATGATGTTCTTGGCAGAGGCCACCAAGTCCATGGCGCCGCCCATGCCTTTCACCATCTTGCCGGGGATTTTCCAGTTGGCAATGTCGCCGTTTTCGGATACTTCCATGGCCCCCAAGATGGTCAGGTCCACGTGTTCGCCGCGAATCATGCCAAAGGAATCGGCCGAGGAGAAGAGGCTGGAGCCGGGCAGCGTGGTCACGGTCTGCTTGCCGGCGTTGATGAGGTCGGGGTCCACCTGGTCTTCGGTGGGGAAGGGGCCCATGCCAAGCAAGCCGTTTTCGGACTGCAATTCCACGTTGATGCCGGCCGGGATGTAGTTGGCCACCAGCGTGGGAATGCCGATGCCGAGGTTGACGTACGAGCCGTCTTTTACTTCCTGGGCTATTCTTTTGGCGATGCCGTGTTTGTCGAGCATGAGTTGGGTGGGAATGAAGAATGGAAAAGCAGTCATGCCGAGCGCAGCCGAGGCATCTCGCGTGGGGCACTTATTCCTTTGTTGAATAATTGAATTGCCGTGGCGGGCCAGACGTTATTTGGCGGCCCCAGCCCCCAAAGTTGCAGGAGCCGCCGAGGGGACGAACGACTGATATACCGCCTCTTTAAACTTCTTGGCTAAATCGCCGCCGGTGGTGTTGGGGTATTTTTGAGTGTAAATCAACGCCACCAGCTTGGCTTTGGGGTCTACCCAGTACGTGGTGCCGAATATCCCGCCCCACTCATACGAGCCTTCCGACAAGCCAAACGGCTGCTTGGCCGCATTTTGCGCGCTCACGATGCTGAAGCCTAGGCCGAATTTGTTGCCGCCCTGGCTTACCTCACCCATGTTGTTCTGCGTTATCAGGGCCACAGTGGCGGGTTTCAGCAGACGGTGCCCGTTGTAGGTGCCGTTGTTGAGTATCATTTCCAGGAAGTGGGCATAATCGTCGATGGTGGACGAGAGGCCCGCGCCGCCCGAGAAGTACGTGCCGCCCGCCGCCTTTGGATAGTTCGGAAACATGCCGTCGCGTGGTTCCATAGGCACAGTAGCTTTATTTGCATCTTCGGTGTAAAGCTCGGCCAGGCGGGCCCTCTTATCGGCGGGCAGATAAAACCAGGTGTCCTTCATGCCCAGCGGCTCAAACAGGCGTGTGCGCAGGTACTGGTCCAGCGGCTGGCCCGAGAGTACCTCAATCAGCCGGCCCAGCACGTCCACGCTCAGCCCGTACGTGAACCGCTCGCCCGGCTGGTGCATCAGCGGCAAGGCCCCCAGCGCATCCATGGACTTTGCCAGCGAACCAGCCGGCGTGCCAATGCCGCTCGGAATGCGCGCTTTGGCATAAATGGCCTTGGCCTCCGGGCTGCCAATCACTGGGTAGCTGATACCCGAAGTGTGGGTGAACAGCTGCCGGATGGTGATTTCGCCCTTGGCCGGCACCGTGGTATAGGTCGAGTCCTTCGGGTTGAAAGTTGCCAGCACCTTGGGGTTGCGAAAGGCTGGCAAATACTTCGAAATCGGGTCGTCGAGTTGAAACTTGCCCTCATCATACAGCAGCATCAGGCCGATGCTGGTGATGGCTTTGGTTTGGGAAGCAATGCGGAATATGGCGTCGGTGCGGAGCGGCGTTTGGGCAAACATGTCATCAACGCCGAAGGACTTGCGGTAAACCACCTTGCCATCGCGTAGTACCAGAGCAAGGGCACCGGGCACGTGTTTATCGTAGCGGCGTATGGAGCCGTTGGCCGTCGGCTTCGATAATGGGCCGAACGCGCCGCGCGAGCCCACATTGGCAGTGTACTGGGTAAGCAGCTGGTCGATGCGCTGGGCTTCGGGCGGGTCGACCGTGGCCGGGGCCGAGGTGGCGGGTAGCAGCCTGCCCACCACTGCCCTGCGGGCCGGTGCTTTCCGGGCCGGCGGCGCTACTTGGGCCGTAACGCTGTAGCCGCTGAGGACTAGCAGTAAGGCGAGAGAAGAAGTCTTTTTCATAGGCTACTTTAAAAATCGACCGTCATGCTAAGCGCAGCCGAAGCATCTCGTGTGTGGTGGTAACTCTATTGTTATCTGCGCTGACCTTCCGTTCAACAATGCGAGCGAGATGCTTCGGCTGCGCTCAGCATGACATTCTAAGGGCGGGGCTTAGCTCTGCCGCACGGTGCGCTGTTCAATGCGCTTTTCGTAGTGCTGGCCCTGGTAGATGCGCTGCACGAAGATGCCCGGCGTATGAATCTGGTTGGGGTCCAACTCGCCGGCGGGCACAAGCTCTTCCACCTCGGCCACGGTGATTTTGCCGGCGGTGGCCATCATCGGGTTAAAATTGCGGGCCGTGCCTTTGTAGACGAGGTTGCCGGCGGTGTCGCCTTTCCAGGCTTTCACCAGGGCAAAATCGGCGATGAGGCCGGTTTCCATCAGGTACATCTTGCCGTTGAACTCGCGGCTTTCTTTGCCTTCGCCCACCTCCGTGCCGTAGCCGGCCGGGGTGAAGAAGGCCGGGATGCCTGCCCCGCCGGCCCGACACCGCTCGGCCAGCGTGCCCTGCGGAATCAGCTCCACTTCCAGCTCCCCGCTGAGCAGCTGCCGCTCAAACTCGGCGTTTTCGCCCACGTAGCTGGAAATCATCTTTTTCACCTGCTTGGTTTGCAGCAGCAGGCCGATGCCGAAGTCATCCACGCCGGCGTTGTTCGAGATGCAGGTGAGGTTTTTTACGCCGAGGCGCAGCAGCTCCTGAATGGAGTTTTCGGGGATGCCGCACAGGCCGAAGCCGCCGAGCATCAAGGTCATGCCATCGGCGAGGCCTTGGAGGGCGGCTTGGGCGTTCGGAACGGTTTTGTCTATCATCGGTGGGTGGGAGTGGTACTACGAGTGGGAGTGGCGCTGGCAGTAGCGGTGGGGGGTACGTAATCGACCGGTAAAAATTCACCTATTTTCTCAAAGCCCCAATAGTCGCCGTTGTAGGCCTCGAGCGGGTTCACCAGCGAGCCGTTGGCTTGAATCTCGGCCTCGCGGCCCTGCAGCTTCAGCCGCGACACCTGCCGCTTGGCGGGGTAAGGCGTGCGCGAGGGGCCGAGCGAGGCCATGCGCCGATTGTAAGCGGGGTCGGGGGCCTCGCCGAAGTGGGTCACCTGCAGCTCGCCGGTGAAGCGCAGGTAGGTGTGCCGCCCGTCGGCCGACACCCGGCGCAGGCTGTCGATGGGCCGCGGCTCGGGGTAGAGCGAAGCCAGGGCCGGGGCAATGGCGTCCCACTTGGCCAGCGAGTCCTGCTCGGCGTCGGTGAACGCGCCATCGGGCCGGCGCGCGAGCAGGGCGGTGCGTTGGGCTTCGGCGCGCTCGTAGCGTGGGTTGGGCACCACCAGTACCTGTTGGGCCAGGAAGTTGTCGGCTTTCAGGCGGTTCTGGTACACGCTGCGCAGGAAGTGCATGAAGGAGCCCGTGTAGGCGATGGCGCGGTTGGTGGCCCACTGCTTGCGCTGGCGGTCGTCGCGCGGGGTCATTTCCTCAAACACCGGCTGGCCGTAGTAGGCAATGGACCGGTCTTCGTCATCGTACACAAACTGCAGCCCGTAGTACTTGAGGCGGTAGCCCAGGGCGTCGTTGTCTATCTGCACGTACTCCTTGGCTTGGGCCGTGAGCTGCTTGGTGGAGTCGTCGTAGAGCACGCGCACCTGCTCGGGGTTGCTGATGTGGCATTGGGCCGAGAAGGTGCTCTGGCCGACGAATAGCTTGGAGAATTTCTGGTATTCCTCGGGCTTGTTGGGAGCCGGCTGTACTACTACTTCGCCCAGCTGGTTGCCCGTGGGGGCCAGCTGCAGCGTTACTTGCTGGGCGGCCGGGCCCACGGTAATGGTTTGCTTGGCCAGGCGGTAGCCTACGTAGGAGCCCACCACATCGTAGGTGCCGGCCGGCACCTTGGGAAACTCAAATTTGCCCTGCTCGGTGGTCGTCACGCCCAGGGTGGTATTGGCCAGAAATACGCTGGCAAAGGCCAGCGGCTCGTGCGTGACCGAGTCCTGCACCACGCCGCTGAGTTTGCCCTGGGCCTGGGCTGCGGTCAGGGCGCCCAGCCAGCAGCAGCATCCTAGAAATATCCGTAAGTAATTCATGAACAGCTTAATTATGGGATAAAAAGAAGCCGAGCTACTTCAGGGCGGCCCGGGTATTCTCTGCATCCAACGCCAATTGGGCCGTTAGCGCGTCCAGGCCGTCATATTTTTCTTCTGCTCGGAGCCAGGCCACAAACTCAAGGGTCAGCAGCTGGTCGTATAAATCGCCGGTGAAATCCAGCAGATTGACTTCAATCGTCTGGGCCAAATCGTTGCCAATGGTGGGCCGCACGCCAATGCTAAGCATGGCCTCGTGCCGGGTGCCCGCGGCGGTGGTAGCCCACACGGCATAAATGCCGCGGGCCGGCACCAGCTTCAGCGGTTCGGTGGGCACCAGGTTGGCGGTGGGGTAGCCGATGGTGCGGCCCAACTTCTGGCCGTGCACCACTGTGCCTGTGAGCGGGTACTGGTAGCCGAGGTAGCGGTTGGCCGTGGCGATGTCGCCCTGGCGCAGGGCCTGGCGGATGCGGGTGCTGCTCACGCCCACCGCGTCTACGTCGGCGCGCGGAATCTCCTCTACCGTGAAGCCGTAGCGGGCGGCGTGCTGACTGAGGTAGTCGAACCCGCCTTCCCGGTTTTTGCCAAAGCGGTGGTCATAGCCGATAACCAGCTGCTTGGTGCCCACCGTTTTCAGCAGCAGGTTCTGGATGTATTCCTCCGACGTCCACTGCGCGAATTCCTTGGTGAAGGGCACAATGAGCAGGTAGTCAACGCCGAGTTGAGCCAGTTTCTCAATTCGCTCGTCGAGGGTGTTGAGAAGCTGCAGCTCCAGCAGCTCGGGGTGCGAGGGCGGCGGGCCCAGCACCAGCCGCGGGTGCGGCCAGTAGGTGATGACCACCGCCGGGCCGCCGCTGGCCTGCGCCACTTCGCGCAGCCGCGCCATGATGCGCTGGTGCCCCACGTGGACGCCATCAAACGTGCCGCTCGTGACGACGGCATTGGCCAGAAAAGGAAATTGAGCCGGGTCGCGGATGACGTGCATTGGGGCGCCGGGGAAGCGAATGGACAAATAAAGATGTGCCGCGAAGGTAACGGGCACTTACCCGAACTGCGCGCTAGCGCTGCGGCTGCCCCGCAACCGGCGGGCCTCATCCAGCAGGTTATTCCGGCGCGATGTCGGGCGCGGGGGCGGCGGCATCGTGGGCCTGGTGTCCCTTGGCGGCCAGCGCATCGGCCTGAAGAGCCGCATAATACTGCAGACCCACGCGGTTGGGGGCAATGCGCGGCCGCTCGATGCGGGTGCGGCCTTCGCCCTCGGGCCGGGGCGGGCGCAGGGCCTGGATGGCCTCCAGCGAAAACGCATCCTCTAACCGAAACTCGCCGATGCGGGTGCGCACCAGCCGGGTGAGGTGGGCGCCGCAGCCCAGGGCCACCCCCAGGTCGCGGGCCAGGCTGCGGATGTACGTGCCTTTGGAGCAGACTACCCGGAAATCCACTTCGGGCAGCGCAATGCGCGTGAACTCGAAGGTTTTGATTTCGACGGTCTTAGACTTGATTTCGGCCTCCTGGCCCTGGCGGGCTATTTCGTAGGCGCGCTTGCCGTCGATTTTTACGGCCGAGAACAGCGGTGGCGTTTGCTGAATGGTGCCGACAAAGGGCAGCGTGGCGGCGATAATCTCCTCCGGGGTGAGGTGGGCGTAGGGGCGGGCCATGTCCACGGCCGTTTCCAGGTCGAAGCTGGGCGTGGTTTCGCCGAGGCGGAAGGTGCCGGCGTACTCCTTTTCCTGCGCCTGAATCTGGTCGATTTCCTTGGTTTTCTTGCCCGTGCAGAGAATGAGCAGGCCGGTGGCCAGGGGGTCGAGGGTGCCGGCGTGGCCGATTTTCTTGATGCGCAGCGCGTTTTTCACCTTGCGCACCACGTCGAACGAAGTCCAGGTCAGGGGCTTGTCGAGCAGCAGGACTTCGCCCGTCTCAAAATCAAAATCGGCTAGCTGCTTTGCACTCATACCAGTTGTAAGTTAATGCCCAGGCCCAACATTATCAGGAGCAAGCCGCCCACGATGATGCGGTAGATACCAAAGGCCCGGAAGCCGTACTTGGTTACGAAACCCACAAACAGCCGGATGGCTAGCAGCGCCACCACAAAGGCCACTACATTGCCTAGTATCAGCTGCTTCACCTCCACGGCTGTGAAGGTGTGGGCCAGATCCAGCCCTTGGGCTTTGGTCACTTTGTAGTAGTCATACAGGTCCTTGGCAGCAGCGGCGGCCATGGTGGGCATAGCCAGGAAAAAGGCGAACTCCGCCGCGGCCCGGCGGGTGAGCTTCTGCGTGAGGCCCCCGATGATGGTGGCCGCCGACCGGCTCACGCCCGGCACCACGGCAATGCACTGAAACAGCCCAATGGTGAAGGCCTCGCGCCAGTTGGGCGTCGTCACGGGGTGGCCACCCTCGTTGGGCTCTTCCTGCGGAAACCACCGGTCGATGAACAGCAGCACGATGCCGCCCACCAGCAGCATCACGGCCACCGTCGTCACCGATTCCAGCAACGCATCAATGTGCTTCTTGAGCAAAAGGCCCACCACCACAATGGGAAGAAAGGCCACCAGCAGTTTCAGGTAGAAATCGACGCTCTGAAAAAAGCGCTTCCAATACACGGCGAGCACCGAAAGGATGGCACCAAATTGAATAACCACCAAGTAAAGCTTGGTAAACGCCGTGGTGGGAATGCCCAGCAGGGCCGAGGCAATAATCATGTGCCCGGTGCTGGAAACGGGCAAAAACTCGGTGATGCCCTCCACGATGGCGAGGAGCAGCGCGTGCCAATAGGTCATGCAGTAATGGTTAGCGGTAAACGGTTAATGGTTAATGACGATGAATGGCCGTATTAACCATTGACCGTTTGCCATTAACCATTAATTAGAGGCGCTTGTAGGCCGGGGCCGCCACCGGAGCCGCCGGGGCCGAGGTCAGGCTGTCGGTAGTAGTGCCGGGAGCGGCTGTGGGAGCGTTGGCGCTCGAAGTCAGAGTCTTGTCGCGCACCAGAATGGCGGCGAACTCAATGCCAAAGCCGAGCAGGAGCAGCAGCGGCCCCAGCGTGATGCCCACGAAGTCCTCGCCGTAGTTGTCTTTGTCGCCGAACATCATGGTGATGAAGCCAGCGGCCAGAGCGGCCAGCCCAATCCACATCAGGCGATAGTTGCGGGGGCCGAAGGCGAAGCGAGGCGCGGGTTTAGGTGTCATTTAGCAATTAACGGTTATCAATTATCAGTTATCATTTAACAGTTATCATTCTCAGAACGGCTTGCCGGCTAGACTAGTAGAACAGCTGATAAATGATAATTGATAAATGACTTAGTACAGGTCGTCGAGCGACATTTTTAAGTATTTGTGCACGGCACGGGCCGAGCTGAAAAAGCCGATTATCACGCCCAGCACCACCACGCCCAGCAGGAGCAGGCCCAGCCGGAGGTCGTCGCGCAGCAGGCGCAGCGGCTCAATTTCGAGGTAGGCGTACTGCAGCAGCGCCACCAGCAGCAAAGCCGCCAACAAGCCGCTCGCCAGCCCTTGCCAGGTGGCCCGGCGCAGAAACGGCTGCTGGATAAAGAGCGGCGTAGCGCCCACCAGTTGCATGGACCGGATAAGGAAGCGCTGCGAAAACAGCGCCAGCTTGATGGTATTGTTAATCAGAATGACCACCACCAGCACCAGCACCGCCGCAAAGCCCAGCAGCACCAAACTCAGGCGGGTCAGGTTGTTGTTGATGCTGGCAAACAGGTCTTGCGGGTACTGTACCTCAAACACGCCGCGCTGGGTGGAAAGGCTCCGCTCCAACTGCCGCAGGTGCAGGGTGTCGGTGTATTCGGGCTTGATTTTGAGCACATAGGCATCGCGCAGCGGGTTGTCGGCCAAGAACTGGCGGAAGTCTTCGCCGGTGCTTTGCAGCAGCTGCCGGGCGCCTTCTTCCCGGCTCACAAAGCGGATTTGGGGCTTGCCGTTGCGCTCGGCCACATAGGGCAGGTGGCCCAGGTCCTGCTGCAGGCGCAGCAATTCAGTTTCCGGCAAATCACGGTCGAGGTACACCTGCACCTCCAGGTTCTCGCGCACCACTTCCGAGAGTTTTTGCGCGTGAATCAGCAGCAAGCCAAACAAGCCAATCACCACCAAGGCCAGCGTAATGCTGAACACCACGAGCAACGTAGGATAAGAGCCGAGCTTTTTCTTGCGGGTGCTGGGGGTGGTGGGGGCGGCCATAGGTGGGCAAAGGTAGCTGCAGTGGGGCGATGAAAGAAACCAAACGACAACTCCCCTCCTTACCAAGGAGGGGACGCTCAACTGCTAAGTTGAGCTGGGGTGGTTGAGCCGTTGAACGAGAGGCGAACGATTGGACCTGAACATCTCACGGTAGAATCGTTCAGGTGTTGTTCGAGTATTGTTCGCCTATCGTGCAACGAGTCCAACCACTCCCATCCGAACCTGCGGTTCGAATATTCCCTCCTTAGCTAAGGAGGGGAGTTGACCGTCGCTTCTGACTTATAAATTCGTTCTCGGGTCCTCGTCTACGGTCAGCACTTCCTTGCCTTCGCGGGCTTTTTGAGTGTTACGCTCCTTCTTTTTTGGGTTTTTGCGGCTGAACAACTCCCCAAACGAGTTGAACTGCTCGGTGTGCAGCACGGAGAGGCCCGCGCGGGGCTGGTTGATGGTTTCCAGGTCGCGCGGGGTGGTTTCGTAGCGCAGCTTGGTGCGGAACTTGCCGTCGGGCCGCAGGTAGTATTCCAGGCTCAGGTCGCCGAGCAGGGAGGCCTGGCCGGCGGTATTGCTTGAGTTGGGTTGCGCGGTGCCGGTGTTTACCAGGTTGGCGTTGCTGGTAAAGCCGCCTTCGCGGGTCACGCGCAGGCGGCCGTTCAGGAACGAATAGCTCAGGCGCACCTGCAGAGCCTGCAGCTGCTCGGCGGTGAGGCCGTTGATGTTGAAGTCAATCTCCAGGTTCTGGTCGATTTGCGACGTGAGCAAACCCAGCTGCGTACTCAAAATCTGACCCAGGCTGTTCTGCACCGTGTTGTCCTGGCCGCGCAGGGAAATGGAGTTGGCAATGGAGCCGGGCGGCGACAGCTGCTTGAATACCAGCAGGCTGAATACCTGCTTGTTCAGCTCCTGCTCGTCGTTGCGGAGCGAGGTGGTGAACGCGGCCAATTCGCCCTGCAGCGTGCCCGGCGCATCGTTGAATTCGAGGTTGAGCTTGATGGCCGGCAGCAGGAGCGGGCCGGTCAGGTTCATCACGGCCGTTACGGGTACCACGGCGGCGCTGCCCGAGGCCCCCGTGCCGAGCACGGGGGCAAGCGACGTGCGCTGAGTGTAGGTGGCCGTCACATTCATTTCGCCGGCCAGCGGGTCGCCGTTCCAGGAAATAAGGCCCCCGGGCCGCACCACAAACTCCTTGTTAATCAGGCCCTGCAGCGTAAAATTGTAGGCTCCGCGCACGATTTCCACCTGGCCGTACATGTTGAAGTCGCCCCGGGTGTCGATGGCCAGGCGCAGCTGCCCGGCCGCCGAGCCGCGGATGACGTCGCCGGTGCTCTCGTCGAGCAGGATTTCCACGTAAGCCTCCGGCGTGATGGTCAGGTTCATGTTGAGCTTGATGCCCGACAGGTCGATTTTGTCCTGCACCGCTACCACCTGCGCCTTTTTTATGAGCACAGTATCGCCAAATGGGTTATTGTTCACGAACTTGATGTAACCGGCTTTTTGGGCCCGGGCTGCATTATCAAGCGGCAGCGAAATGCGCGTGCCCGCCTCGCTGCTGGCCCTTACTACAATGTCGAGGTCGCTGGTGGGGCCGGTTACGCGAACCGTGCCCGTGGCGTAGGCCGTACCGAAGTACAGCTCGTTGTCTTTGCGCGTGGTGTTGAGCACCTGCATCCGGCGGAAGTTGGCCGCAATGTCCAGGGTCATGTCCTTGAAGCCGTGGTGCCGCACAATGCCGTCGACGGTGCCGGTATTGCCCAGCACGTCGCGCAAACGGATGTTGCGGAACTCGATGCTGCGGTTGGTGAAGGTGATGCGGTCGGCGAAGGTGTAGGTGGTGCCCAGGTAGCCGAAGGTGAGGCGGCCGTTGCTCACGTCGACCTGCCCCAGCAGGTTGGGCGCCGCAAACAGGCCGGTGAGCCGCAGCTCGCCCTTGCCGGTGCCGCCCAGGTTCCGGAACAACGAGCCCAGAAACGGCTGGGCCAGCACAATGGGGGCGTCGTTGAGCGTGCCCGTCAGGTTAAACTGGTTGGTGGGGTCCTTGGGCGCAATGTCGCCGAGCACCGTCAGCACCGACTGGCCCGCCCGGGCCACGTCCAGGTTCACGTTCAGCTTGCTGGCCGTGTTGTCCCAGTCGCCGCGACCGGCCACCTGCCCGATGAGCGTGCCGTCGTAGGTCAAAGAATCCACCCCAATGGTGCTATTGATGGTGAGCGGGCCGTACACGCCGCTCACGGTGCCCAGGGCATTCACGCGGCCTTCCAGGCGCTGCCCAATCAGGGTGTTCAGCGTGGCCAGCTGGAAGTCTCGCACCGACAGCTCCAGCGGCCGCTTTTTAGCATCGGGCGAGATGAAGCCCTGCGCTCCTACAAACTGGTTGCCGCTGCTGAAATTCAGGTTGTTAATCTCGAACTCGCGGCCGTAGCCGGAAATGCGCACCGAGTTATTGGGCGCAATGGCCCAATCCTTATCCAGCAGGTGCAGGCCCGATTGGCGAAATACCACTTCCACCGCGCGTGGCAAAAAGCCCAACGAGCCGTTGATAACTGCCTTGTTGGTGGTGCCCGTTTGGGCCAGCGACGTGGAGAAGTTGATGCGCTGCTGGTCCCACACGCCCTCCAGAATGAATTTTTCGGTGCGCGCCAGCGTGGGCAGCACCTGACGTTCGCTCGTGATGCTGGCCTGGGCCAGAATGTCGGCCTTGTACGGCAGCTTGGAGGTGAGGAAGTCGAAGTCGTTGTTCACCGTGCGCACAGGGCCGTAGCGCAGGCTGTCGAGGTGGCCGCCCAGCTGGAAGATGGACGTCTCGCCGCTGCGGAACGACCCGTCGATGCGGCTGCCGTTGGCTACCTCCAGGTCGGGCACAAACAGCGCCAGCAGCGGGTTGGGCCGTTTCAGATTCAACAGCAAGTCAATCTGATACACCGGCAGCACGCGCTGGCGCTTCTTGCGGTAGTAGTTGGCCGTAGCGGTAGCGTTGCTCTCAAAATTGAGCCGGTATTCGGTGATGAGCGTCACCACGTCGTGCACCACGTCGGAGGTGTTGAAGGTGCCGGCCACGCTGGCGTCCACCGCTTCCGAGCGCAGCGTCACGCGGCGCTGGTTGCGGCTGTTGCGGGTGCTCACTACGTCGAGGGTGTCGAGGTTGAGCTTGCGGGGGCCCATGCTAAAGTGTGACTTGCGCAGGTAGGCGTGGCCGATGAGTGAGTCGAGCTCCACACCCTTAAACTTGACGTCGGCCGTGGTGGCCACCGTAAACGGCTGGCTGGTGAGGCCCAGGGTGCGCAGGTTGGCGTAGTCAATCTTGGTCTTGACGGCCACGTCTTGATGCTCGCGGTCGAGGTCGACGTGGCCGTCGCCCACGAGGCGCACGGCCGGGTCGTTCACGGCAAAGTGCCCGCTAAAGGCCTGCTGGTGAAAGTCACCCTTCAGAGAAATGTTGTGGTAGCGGTAGCCGTTGAGCCAAATGGCCGGCACCGTGAGCGTGGCCTGCCCGCGCGCAAAGGGCGGAATGAATCCCACGCCCGCTACATGCCCGTTCAGCGTCACGTCCCGAATGACCGATTCATCGCCCAAGAACTTGCCCAACTGGAAGTTATTCGACCGCACCGTGCCTTCGTAAGCCGCGTGGGTTAGGTCGGTTTTGGTCTTGAGGTTCACGTCTGTCGCCACAAAGCCCAGGGCCGTGTCGAACGAGGCATTGGCCACGAAGTCGTTGTAGAAGCCCAGCACCTGGCCTTGCAGCTTCACCCGGCCCAGACGCTGCACAATCTTATTGGCCGAGGCAGGCAGCCAGCGCTCTAGGTCGCTGGCCAGCACCACCGACGGCATCAGGCGCAGGTCGATGAAGCTTTCCCTGTAGTTGGGCAGGTTGTCGGCGTGCGCCCGCTTGGCCACAATGTGGGTGCCCTTGCCGTAGCGCACGTCGAGGTTATTGACCTTGAAATCGCGCACGTAGCCCGAGGCATCGCCGGAAATCGCCACCGACTCGTGCATCGTCGCCAGCTGGGGGGCAAACTTAGCAATATCATCGGTGTACACCCGCGAGCCCCGCAGGCGGGCAATGGTCTTCATCGAGTCGTTGTAATCGGTGAAGTTGCTGAAGACCCGGTACTCAAAGCGCAAGTAATCTTTGATTTGGCTTTTGCCAACACGCAGGCTCAGGTTCTTGAACTCCCAGAAGTGCGGGTGGTACAGCATGTCAGCCGTAATTTCGCGCAGCTGCGTTTGCGACGGCGTTTCCACCGCGTGCAGGTGGCTGATGCGCATGCCCACCGTGTCGCCGAGGTGTATCTGGGAGATGTCGGCGTAGATGCTGTCGGCCACCAGGTGGTCGTAGTCGATGCTCTTGCCGTAGGTGGGCGCGTGCGGCACGTCCTGCTTTTCAATGGCAAAGTGGCCGTTGCGCAGGGCAACGTCGGAAATCCGAAAATCAAACGGCGCCTTTTTGGTCGTGTCAGTTGAAGGGCCCACCAGCCGCTTCACGGCCGCCAGGAATTGGTTGAACGTGGTGGAATCGGGCTGGCCCGCCAGGTTTTTTAGCTCAAACCGCGGCTCGTTCAGGGTGAGTTTGGCGATGTGCAGGTGCCGCGGGTCAAACACCGAGAACAGCGAAATATTGGCATCTGCCTGCCCAATGCTGAACAGCTCCCCGCCGCGCCGGTCCTGCACGCGCACGCCTTCAAGCAATACGCGCGAAAACGGCCGCACATCAACCCGCCCAATCGTAACGCGCTGGCCCAGCTTGCGGGTCAGGATATCCGCGGCCTCGTGGGCTATCCGCGTTTGCACGCTGGGAATCCGCAAAGCAATCAGGGCACCTACCACGGCCAGCACCACCACCAGCCCAAGGCCCAGCAGTACTTTTAGCAGAACGGAGAAGAAACGACGCACCGGGGCAGGAGGGAATTAAGCGGAAAACGCGAGGTAATCCGCAAAGTTGCGGTTTTTTAGCCGTTTGCGACAACGGCTGGGCAGCCTAGCGCAAGTATCAAGCCATGGGAACGGCCGGACCGGGGCTCGGGTTCATCTTTTGGTGCCCGGCCGCGGGGCCGCGCTGCTACCTTTGCCGGGCCGAAAAGTGAGGCGGGCGGTTGTATAGCACAGCCATATGCTGCCACGGGCTTTCTTGCCGGTGCGTCCCTTTACCCCTGATATCTACGCCGCGAAGCGCTGTTTCGCGCTAACACCATGCTCGCTCGTCCTATCATCCTCGCCATCGAATCATCCTGCGACGACACCGGCGCGGCCGTGCTGGCCGGCGGCCAGCTGCTGAGCAATGTAGTGGCCACCCAAAAAGTGCACGAGCAGTACGGCGGCGTGGTGCCCGAGCTGGCGTCGCGGGCGCACCAGCAGCACATGCTGCCCGTGGTCACAGCGGCCTTGCAGGAAGCCGGCATCACCAAGGAAGACCTCGACGCCGTGGCCGTGACCCAGGGCCCCGGCCTGCTGGGCTCCTTATTAGTAGGCGGCATGTTTGCCAAAACCCTGGCCCTGGCGCTGGGCAAGCCGCTGCTGGCCGTGAACCACATGCGCGCCCACATTCTGGCCCACTTCTTGCGCGACCCCAAGCCCACTTTTCCCTTCCTCTGCCTCACCGTGAGCGGCGGCCACACGCAGCTGGTGGTGGTGAAATCGGCGCTGGAAATGGAGGTAATGGGCCAAACCATCGACGACGCGGCCGGCGAAGCGTTCGACAAAACTGCCAAGCTGCTCGGCCTGCCGTACCCCGGCGGCCCGCACCTCGATAAGCTGGCCCGCCAGGGCGACCCCCAGCGATTTGCCTTTCCGGTGGGGGCCATGCCGGGCTACGATTTCTCGTTTAGTGGGCTGAAAACCTCGGTGCTGTATTTCCTGAAGAAAGAAACGGCTGCCAACCCCGACTTCGTGGCCGAAAACCTGCCCGACCTCTGCGCCAGCATCCAGCACACCATCGTGGCCACGCTGCTGCGCCAGCTCCGCCGCGCCGCCGCCGACACCGGCCTGACGCAAGTGGCCCTGGCCGGCGGCGTAGCGGCCAACTCCGGCCTGCGCACCGCCCTGGAGGCCGAAGCCGTGGCCCAGGGCTGGGAGGTCTTCATCCCGGACTTTGCTTTTTGCACCGACAACGCGGCCATGGTGGCCATGACGGCGCACTTCCAGTTCGAAGCCGGCGACTTTGCCACCCAACTCACCAGCCCCGACCCGCGCCTGAAGCTGTGACTCCAACTTTCGGTTGGAACGGTCGTCCGCGCTGCCTGCTTTCGCGTTCTACCCTTACCGTACAATGACCCTCCCACTAAAAGTGGCGTTACCCTCCCTACATGGCCAAAGACGATAAACCCGCCATCATCAATATCAAAAACCGCCGCGCCAGCCACGAATACACTTTTCTGGCCAAGTACGACGCGGGCGTGATGCTGCAAGGCACTGAAATAAAGAGCATTCGCGACGGCAACGTCAACCTCCAGGACGGCTACTGCCTGTTCCATACCGACGGCAGCCTCTGGATTCACGGCGTGCGCATCGCGCCCTATTCCCTGGGTACTTACAACAACCACGACGCCATGCGCGAGCGCAAGCTCCTGCTCAACAAGCGCGAGCTCAAGCAGCTGGCTGGCAAAAGCGTCGACCAGGGCCTGACCATCGTGCCCCTGCGCCTCTTCGTGACCGACCGCGGCTTCGCTAAAATTGAAATCGCCCTGGCCCAAGGCAAGAAGCTGTTCGACAAACGCAACGACCTCAAGGAAAAAGCCCAGAAGCGCGACATGGAACGCCTCTAGGGAGCGATTGAGCGGCTGAATGACTGAGTGAAGCACCGCTCAGCCGCCGAGCCGCGTTTCGCTTTCGCCTTTCTTTGCAGGAAATTACTCAGTTGCTCTGGCACTCAGTCACTCGAAATTCAGTCACCCCACTTACTCCGTCACTCTTTTGAATCCCGGTATCTGCGCCCTGAGCGCTGTCCCCGTCCGCGCCGAGCCCAACGACCGGGCTGAGCTGGTTACCCAACTGCTTTTTGGCGAGTGCTACCAAGTGCTGGTCAAGCAGGAAAACTGGTTCCAGGTGCAGCTCGCCGCCGACGGCTACGTGGGCTGGATGGATTACAAGCAGCACACGCCCGTATCGGCCGAGTACTACGACGCCTGGTGCGCCCAGGACCACCCCCGCGTGCTGGACGTGGTGCAGGCCGTGAGCGACGCCACCACCAAAATCCCGCTTACCCTGGGCAGCCGCCTGCCGTTCTTCGATGGCATGAACCTGCGCCTCGGCGACCGGCAGTACTTTTTCAACGGCACCGCCACCAACCCCACCGCCGCCCCCGACCCGGTTCGCCAGGCCGCGCTGCTGCGCAAAATGGCCCTGCTCTATTTAAAGGCTCCCTATGTGTGGGGCGGCAAAAGCGTGTTCGGCCTCGACTGCTCGGGCCTTTGCCAGCAGCTCTACGGCCTGGTGGGCATTCAGCTCCCGCGCGATGCCCGCCAGCAGATTGACCACGGCCGCCCCGTGCACTTCGTGGCCCAGGCCAAGCCCGGCGACCTCGCCTTTTTCGATAACGCGGAAGGCCGGATTGTGCACGTGGGCATGGTGATGGACGAAGGCCAAATTCTGCACGCCCACGGCGAAGTGCGCCTCGACCCGCTCGACCACAACGGCATCTACAACCGCGACCGGCAGCGCTACTCTCACAAGCTGCGCCTGCTCAAACGCCTGCTGCCGGAGTAGGGGAGGAAGTAAGCTAACAAGTAGGTCATTATCCAGAAGGTCATGCTGAGCTTGTCGAAGCATCTCTACCGCTGAAGTAATCCATTCAATTGGGGTTGCTCTCGCGGTAGAGATGCTTCGTCAAGCTCCGCATGACGTTCTTTTTTCAGGCCTCCGCATCACTGAACTTAACCCAATACCGCTTGTTTATTTGCTTGGAAACCGCTAGATTTCGGCGGGTTATCCGAGCCCAAAAGCGTGTATGGACCAAAAAGTGTTAGTGCTGAATGGCGACTATACCGCCATCACCCTGTGCAGCGTGCAGAAGGCGTTCGTGCTCTTGTTTCTCGACAAAGCTGAGATGGTGGCCAAGTCGGAGCACGGCACGCTGCGCACCATTTCGCATGCCTACCCCAAGCCCAGCATCATTCGCTTGCAGCGGTACGTGCGCGTGCCCTACAAAGGCATTGCCCTGAGCCGGCACAACATTTTCAAGCGCGACCATTTTGAGTGCCAGTACTGCGGCTCCACCAAAAACCTGACGCTCGACCACGTGGTGCCCCGCTCGCGCGGCGGCGAGTCCTCGTGGACCAACCTGCTCACAGCCTGCGCCCGCTGCAACCACGCCAAGGGCCACCACACGCCCAACGAAGCCGGCCTTACCATCCGGCAGCAGCCCAAGAAACCCACCCTGGCGGGCTTCCTCAAATTATCGGCCGGCACCATCGACCAGAACTGGCACGCGTATTTGAATTGAGCTGAACCGTAAGTTTTAAACTAAGTTGGACCATGCGCCGTTGGAGAGGGGTACCTTTGTGCCTCGTTTCCCTAAATCCCGCCCATGTCCTTACCCAAATTTGCCGCTACACGCTCCTTTCACACCGAGCTTAAAACTCGCATTAATCAATACTTCGAGGAGTCTGGTCGGCCAATGACGGGGGATTCGGGCCTCTTATTAAAGGCAATCTTGTTGGTGGGCACCATGGTCGCGCTTTACGTGCACTTGGTGTTTTTTACGCCGGCTGCCGCCTGGGCCCTGCTCGAGTGTACCCTCATGGGCTGCGTCATTGCGGCCACGGGCTTTAACGTGATGCACGACGGAGCACACGGCAGCTTTTCCCGCTTTCCGTGGCTCAATAAAATGGCGGCCTACACCCTGGGCGTGATGGGCGGCAGCCCCTACATGTGGAATTCCAAGCACAATCTCATCCACCACACCTATACCAACATCGAGGGCCACGACGACGACATCGACGTGAAGCCTTGGATGCGCATGACCCCCGACCAGCCCAAGCACTCGCTGCACCGCTATCAGCACTTCTATTTCTGGGCCCTGTACTGCATGCTGTACATCACTTGGATTTTTGCCATGGACTACCAGAAGTACTTCACCCGTCAAATCGGCGCCATAGGCCTCAAGCCCATGAACGCCGGTGAGCACATCAGCTTCTGGGGCTTCAAAGCCCTCAATTTGGTGCTTTTCGTGGTGCTGCCCATTTACATGGTAGGGTTCCTGCCCTGGTTGGCCGGCTTCTTTCTGAGCATGGCCGTGGCCGGCTTTGTGCTCAGCATGGTGTTCCAATTGGCCCACACCGTAGAGGATGCCGCTTTTCCCGTGCCTCATCCAGTTACTGCTAAACTCGAAGACGAGTGGGCCATCCACCAAGTGCGCACCACGGCCAACTTTGCTACGGATAATAAGGTGGTAAGCTGGTTGGTAGGGGGGCTCAACTTCCAAATTGAGCACCACTTGTTCCCCAAGATTTCGCACGTCCATTACCCCGCCATCAGCAAGATTGTGCAGCAGGTGTGCAGCGAGTTTGACGTGACCTACAACAACTACCGCCACACCCGCTCGGCCATTGCCTCGCACGTAGGCTTCCTCCGCCAGATGGGCCGCGCCGCTTAGGTTGAGCTAAGCCGATAAACAAAAAGCCCCGACGCAGCTGCGTCGGGGCTTTTTGTTTTGCCAGAACGTCATGCTGAGCGGAGTCGAAGCATCTCTACCGCAACACTAAACCAATCGGTCCAACGAAGCAGTAGAGATGCTTCGACTCCGCTCAGCATGACAGCCGGTTATCAAATAATTATCTGCCAACAAACGACAATAAATCCACCGTCAATTGGTCTTTGTCGGTGAAGAACAGGCCGTGGGGCGCCCCCTTGTAAACCTTGTATTCCGCCTGCGGAATCATTTTGGCCGTGCGCGCGCCGCTGGCCTCGATGGGCACTGTCGCGTCTTCATCGCCGTGAATCACCAGAGTGGGCACTTTCACGGCCTGCAAATCAGCCCGGAAGTCGGTGCTGGAAAAGGCCTTGGCGCAGTCGCTCGTGGCATTTGGCGCAGCGAGCGAAGCCACCGTGAAGTTCCAGTCCAGCACGCCCTGGCTCACCGGGTGGCTTATCATGCCCACGCCGTAGAAGCTCTTGGCGAAGGTTTGCAGGAAGTCGAACCGGTCTTTCTTCATGCCGTCCTGCATGCCGTCAAATACCGATTGGGGTACGCCTTCGGGGTTGTTGTCGGTCTTGAGCATAAAGGGCGTCACGGCGCTGATGAAGGCCACGCGGGCAATGCGGGCGTCGCCGTAGGTGCCGAGGTAGCGGGCTATTTCGCCCCCGCCCATCGAGAAGCCCACCAGCGTCACGTTGCTGAGGTCCAGCTCTTCGAGCAGGGCGTTGAGGTCGGCGGCCAGCGTGTCGTAGTCGTAGCCCGTCCACGGGCGCGACGACCGGCCAAAGCCGCGGCGGTCGTACGCCACCACACGCAGGCCGTGCTTGGGCAGCTCCACCATCTGGTGCTCCCACATGGTGTGGTCGAGCGGCCAGCCGTGAATCAGCACCACGGGGTTGCCCTGGCCCCAGTCTTCGTAAAAAATGTTCACCGGATGTCCGGCGGTATCGGTTCCTGCTTTTAGGATGGCCATGCGTGAGAGGGTTTTGGAGTTAAGAGAGATGTTTTTCTCTTACCGTCCGCGGCCGGGTGTGGTTGCAAAGCTCACTGGGCCAATGCCACAATTGAGACGATAGTGGAAGAGGATGATATTATATCCAGCCGTTGAGCTTCGTTAAAAAGCAGGTTAGGGATGACGCCGATGCACTAGCATAACCGCCCCAAATCCTGTACCTTTGCGGCCCCGCCAGGGTGGCGGGCCTTGCTGCACAACGGCAAGGTGTTCAACAAGAACCGCGTAAGGGCCCGGGCACCGGCCGCTACGTTTACCTAAGAGGTGCCCAACAGCTATTTATGGCAGATTTGATTGACGATTTCGACTGGGATAATGTCGGAGCCACCGGTTTTGGTGGAAACTACTCGGCTGACCAGCGTGCCGAGATGGAGAAAATGTACGGCGACACGCTCACGACCGTACAGGAAGAAGAAGTAGTGAAGGGCACCGTGGTTGGCATCACCGACCGCGACGTAATCCTGAACATCGGCTTCAAATCCGATGGTCTTGTGTCGATTACCGAATTCCGCGACCTGCCCGATTTGAAAATCGGCGACGAGGTAGAGGTGTTCATCGAAGACCAGGAAGATGCCAACGGCCAGCTCATCCTGAGCCGCAAGAAAGCTAAAATCAAGCAGGCCTGGAAGGCCATTTACGATGCCCTCGAGCTGGATACCATCCTCGAAGGCGTAGTGAAGCGTCGCACCAAAGGCGGCCTCATCATGGAGCTCGACGGCGTAGAAGCCTTCCTGCCCGGCTCGCAAATCGACGTGAAGCCCATCCGCGACTTCGACATTTATGTGGGCCGTCGCATGGAAGTGAAAGTTGTGAAAATCAACTCCGCTTTCGACAACGTCGTGGTTTCGCACAAAGTACTCATCGAGAAAGACCTCGAGAAGCAGCGTGAAGCCATCCTCAACAACCTGGAGAAAGGCCAGATTCTGGAAGGCAACATCAAGAACATGACCAACTTCGGCGTGTTCATCGACCTCGGCGGTGTCGACGGTCTGCTGCACATCACGGACATCTCGTGGGGCCGCATCGCTCACCCGAGCGAAGTACTCCAGTTGGACCAGAAGCTGAACATCGTGGTTCTGGACTTCGACGAAGCCAAGAAGCGTATTTCGCTGGGCTTGAAGCAGCTGACTCCCCACCCATGGGATTCGCTGCCCGCCGACCTGCAGCCGGGCTCCAAAGTATCGGGCCGCATCGTGAACGTGGCCGACTACGGCGCTTTCATGGAAGTGGTACCGGGCGTAGAAGGCCTCATCCACGTTTCGGAAATGAGCTGGAGCCAGCACCTGCGCAACCCGCAGGACTTCATCAAGCAGGGCGACACGGTAGAAGCGCAAATTCTGACGCTCGACCGCGAAGACCGCAAGATGAGCCTCGGCATCAAGCAACTGACCGAAGACCCCTGGACGCGTGGCGACTTCGGCGACAAGTACGCCGTGGGCACCAAGCACAGCGGCCTCGTGCGCAACCTGACCAACTTCGGCCTGTTCGTTGAGCTGGAAGAGGGTGTAGACGGCCTCGTGCACGTTTCGGACCTGTCGTGGACCAAGAAAATCAAGCACCCATCGGAAATGGTGAAGGTGGGCGACAAGCTGGACGTAGTTGTTCTGGAGCTGGACCTGGGCGCCCGTCGCCTGGCCCTGGGCCACAAGCAGCTGGAGGAAAACCCCTGGGATACGTTCCAGTCGGTATTCACCCCCGGCTCGGTACACCGTGCTACCATCACCGAGAAGTCGGAGCGTGGCGCTGTTCTCGAGTTGCCTTACGGCATCGAGGGCTTCGCTTACCCCAAGTCGCTGGTGAAGGAAGACGGCAGCACCGCCGAAAACGGCGAAGCACTGGACTTCCGCGTAACCGAGTTCTCGAAGGATGACCGCCGCATCGTGCTTTCGCACACTGCCGTGTACAACCAGGCTGCAGCCGCCGAGGACGACAGCCGCAACGCCAAGTTCAAGAAGAAGACCAACGCCAAAGGCGGTGAGCCCCAGGGCGAAGGCAAAATCAGCGACCTGAAGAAGACCGAAGAGAAGTCCACCCTGGGCGACCTCGACGCGCTGAGCGCCCTGCGCGACCAGATGATGGGCAACGAGCGCAAGGCTGGCGAGCAGAAGCTTGCTGCTGCCGCTGCCAAGCCTGCTGCTGAGGAAGCTCCTGCTGCCAAGGCTCCGAAGGCCGCCAAAGCTGCTCCGGCTGCTGAGGCACCGGCCGAAGAGGGTGGCTTGCTGGCCGGCATCGCCGGTGCTGCCACTGCTGCCTTCGACAAGGTGAAGGAAGTAGCCGCCGACGCTGCCGAAGCCGTTTCGCACAACGAGACCTTCGACAAAGTGAAGCACGCTGCCACCGACGCCGTAGACGCCGTAACCCACTCCGCTGCTTTCGAGAAAGCTTCGGAAGTAGCCGGCGACTTGGTTGACAAAGCCAAAGACCTGATTGCCGGCGACGACGCCGACAAAAAGGACGACGAAGCCAAAGCCTAACGCTTAGCTTCCGCTACTGAAAAAGCCCCGGCCGCAATGCCGGGGCTTTTTTTGTGCCTTAGCCTTGCCCACCCCAAACGGGCTGCTTACCTTTGCGCTCCCAAAGACCACTACTGGTGACGTGACCGAGTGGCTAGGTAGAGGTCTGCAAAACCTCCTACGGCGGTTCGAATCCGCCCGTCACCTCTGAGTATTAAGGAAGAAGCCCCATTTGCCAACCGGCAGGTGGGGCTTTTTTCTTGCTAGGCATGGTGGTTTGACGGTTTTGGGCTGCATTATGCCTAAATTTAGCAGCCAAGCCCGGGGTACTTACGTACGGGGCTTCAAACGCCTTTCCTTTCCACACATGAAAATCATTGACCTGCGCACCATGCGCGGCCCAAGCTACTGGTCTGTTAAACACACCAAGCTTATCGTTGCCAAAGTTGATTTGGAAGAATTTGCCGGGAAATGGTCGAATGCCGTGCCCGGGCTGGGCGGGCGGTTAATCAAGCTCTTCCCGAACATTGGGCAGGCGCAGCCGAGCGGCATGAGCGGCGGCAAGCAGTCGGCCAAGCGCCCACCGCTCAATTTGGACCAGCTGAACGACGGCGAACCGTTGGGCCACGTCATCTACCACGTAGCCCTGGAGCTCCAGCGGCTGGCCGGCATGCCCGTGTTCTGGGGCAAGTCGTACCCGGCGCAGGAGGAAGGGGTGGAGTACGTGGTGTTTGACTACCAGGAGGAGCGCGCCGGGCGCCGGGCCATCGAGGCGGCCGTGGAGATAGTGGAGGCGGTGTGCAAAAAAGAGAAGGTGGACCTGAAACCCATCATCGACGAGTTGCACGAAATTCGGGAAGAAGAGTTTATTGGGCCCAGCACCTATAGCATTGTGGCGGAAGCGGCGTCCCGTAACATTCCCTACATCTCGCTCAAGAACAGCAACATCATCCAGTTGGGCTACGGCGTGAACCAGAAGCGCATCTGGGCCACCACTACCAGCTACACGTCGCACGCCGGGGTGGAGGTAGCCGGCAATAAGAACCGCACCAAGGCCATGCTGAAAGACGCGGGCGTGCCCGTGCCCCGCGGCACCACCGTGTACTCGGAAGACGGCCTGCGCGACGCCATCGAAGAGCTGGGCTTCCCCATCGTGACCAAGCCCCTGGATGGCAACCACGGCAAGGGCGCCACCATCCGCATCATGAACTGGAAGGATGCCGCGGAGGGGCTGAAGGCCGCCCAGGCGTATTCGCGGGCCGTGATTGTGGAGCAGTTCATCGAAGGCTTTGACTTCCGCTTGCTGGTGGTGAACGGCAAGCTCATTGCCGCCGCCAAGCGCACGCCCGCCGCCGTGACCGGCGATGGCAGTAGCACCATTCAGCAGCTGATTGACGAAGTGAACAAAGACCCCCGGCGCGGCGTGGGCCACGAGAAAGTGCTCACGGCCATCAAAGCCGATAAGCACACGCTGGACATTCTCAAAAGCAAGGACCTGACGCTAAAATCGGTGTTGCCCGCCGGCGAGACGCTGTACCTGAAGAGCACGGCTAACATCAGCACGGGCGGCACCGCTGCCGATGTGACCGATATGATGCACCCCTACAACGTGCTGCTGGCCGAGCGGGTGGCAGGCATCGTGGGGCTCGACATCTGCGGCATCGACCTCATGGCCACCGACATTGCCGTGCCGCTCAACGAAAGCCGCGGCGCCGTGATTGAAGTAAACGCCGCCCCGGGATTCCGCATGCACATTTCGCCGGCCGAAGGGCTGCCGCGCAACGTGGCCGCGCCCGTGGTCGACATGCTGTTTCCGCCCGGTTCCACGGCCCGCATCCCCATCATTGCCGTGACGGGTACCAACGGCAAAACCACCACCACCCGCCTCATTGCGCACCTGGTGGCCAGCAAGGGCTACAAGGTGGGCTTCACCACCACCGACGGTATTTACATTCAGGGCGTGCAATTGCAAAAAGGCGACTGCACCGGCAGCCAAAGCGCTGAATTTGTGTTGAAGGACCCTACCGTAAACTACGCCGTGCTCGAGACAGCCCGCGGCGGCATGCTGCGTTCTGGCTTGGGCTTCAACACCTGCGACATTGCCGTGGTGACCAACGTAGCAGCCGACCACCTGGGCATGCGCGACATCAACACGGTGGAGGAAATGGCGGCCGTGAAGGGCGTGCTGCCCCGCACGGTGCGCAAAAGCGGCTGGGCCGTGCTCAACGCCGACGACGACCTGGTATACGCCATGGCCCGCACCGTCGACTGCCGCGTGGCCTTGTTCAGCATGGACGAGAATAACCCACGCATCCTCGAGCACGTGGAAGGGGGCGGCGTGGCTGCCGTTTATGAGGAAGGCTACATCACCATCTACAAAAACAGCTACAAGCTGCGCATCGACCGCGCCGCCGAGTTTCCCGTCACGTTTGGGGGCCGGGCTGGCTTCAACATCGAGAACAGCTTGGCGGCGGCCCTGGCCGGCTACCTGGCCGGCTTCGACCGCGACGACATCAAAACAGCCCTCCGCACCTTTGTGCCCTCGGGCTCCAAGACGCCGGGCCGAATGAACTCCTACAAGTTTCCGAAGTTCGAAGTCATTGTGGATTACGCCCACAACACGGCGGGCATCACCAAATTTGCGGAGTTCATGGAGGCAACTACAGCCACCCGCAAAATCGGGGTGATTTCGGGCTTGGGCGACCGGCGCGATGAGGACACGCTGAGCTTCGCGCGCATTGCAGGTCGCATCTTCGATGAAGTAATACTGCGCCAGAACGACGACCTGCGCGGCAAGAGCGCCGAGTACCTGCGCGAAATCATGGAGCGTGGCCTGCGGCTCGACAAGCCCGACCTGCCCATTACCTACATCGAGGACGAAATGGAATCTATCGACTACGTGCTCGAAAATGCTCCGGAAGGCGCAGTAATTACGCTGCTAACGGAAGATATTTCGGCCACCCTGGCCAAACTCGATGAATATGAAAGCCTAGTGACCGCTCAGTAAAGTGAACCGATTGCGCATAAAAAAGCCGCTTCAGATTTCTGAAGCGGCTTTTTTTATGCCCTGTGCCTAGCAGTAGCTATTTCAGGGTGAAGGTGGTTTTGCCCATCAGCTGGCCGCTTTCATAGAGCTCCACGGTGTGCTGCCCCTTCTTGTAATCGGCGCCTTTGGCGTACACAAATTCGAGTTTCTGCTTGGTGTTGTCGTACACCACGTCCTGCTTTTGGGTATAAAACGCCTCTTGGCCGTCCACGGTGAAGGTGCCGCCGCCGGTGCTTAGGTTATACAGCGCGGCGCCGTCGGGCTCCAAGATGCGCATGTAAATGGCTTTGGTTTCCTTGGGCGATACGTCGTTGCGGGCCAGGTTGAAGGTAACCTTCACCTTTTCCACCTTCTTGGCCTTGAACTCTTCCTTGTCGTCCTCCTTCTCCTTATTCCTGGAAGTGATGATGGCCACTTTGATGTTATCGGCCTGCAGGCGCGAGGCCACGCCTACTTTTTCCGATAGCTCCTGGTTGGACCGCACGATGGTGCTGATGGTGTCGGTCAGCTTGTTTTGCTTTTCCTTCAGCGTGCTCGTTTCGGTGTAAAGCGTCTCGTTGTCTTTCTTGAGCTGGGCAATGTCGTCGTCCTTCTTGCGCAGCTGGCCTTCCAGGTTCAGGGCGCGCTGCTTGAAGAGGTTTTGCTGGGCAATGGAGAAGCTGCCGGCTTTGAAGGAGCGCAGCTTCAGCAGATCGGCATTGACGCTGGCAATCTTGGACTCGAGCGAATCGTTGCTCAGGCCCAGGGCCTGCAATTCCTGACTTTGCCGCTCAAAATCGGCCTTCAGCGCTTCGTATTGCTTTATTTGGTCCTGCAGTTTGGTATCCTTGGCTTTTACCTCGGTGGTCAGCTCCTCGTTCTTTTGGCCTTTCTGCTGGTTGAGGTAAAACAAAACCCCATTGATGCCAAGCAGCACCAGCACAAGGGCTACCCAAAGTAGGACGCGGCTGTTATTGGAACGGGGTTCGGGGGTTTCGTTAGGGTCCATGCGGGAATTATTAAGCGAGAAATGCGATAAGTATTTGAGGCGCGCGCCGCAGTGCGGCGCTTACCTTTGGGCGTAAAAATAGGGGACTTCCGTGCCCTGGCAAGTTTTACCTAAACTTTGACGGAATGGAAACGCTTTTTCCGGCCTTCGATGCCGCCTACTGGCAAGGCCGTTACGCCACCGGACGCGACGGCTGGGATGCCCACCGCATCACGCCCCCACTGCACGCGTACTTCGACCAGCTCGACGTAGCGCAGCAGCCGCGCATCCTCATCCCCGGGGCCGGCCGGGCCTACGAAGCCGAGTACCTGCACCAGCTGGGCTTCCGGCACGTGTTTGTGGCCGACCTGGCGCCCGAGCCCCTGCAAGCGCTAGCGGCCCGCGTGCCCGATTTTCCCGCCGACCACTTGCTGCTGGCCGACTTCTTTGCCCTGCCCAACGCTCCGCTTTACGACATGATTGTGGAGCAAACCTTCTTTTGTGCCTTAAACCCAGCCTTGCGCCCGGCCTATGCCCAGAACTGCGCGGCGCTGCTGCGGCCCGGCGGCACGCTGATGGGGCTGCTTTTCGACACCGATTTTGGCCCGGTGCAGGAGCCCCCGTTTGGCGGCACCAAAGAAGAGTACCGCCAGTACTTTGCGCCGTATTTCGACTTCCGCCATTTCGAAACGGCCACCAACTCGCTTGCGCCCCGGCAGGGGCGGGAGCTGTTTATTTGTTTGAAAAAGAAATAATTACGTATGCTCACCGCCCTCGCCAACACGCTCCCGCATTTTCGCCACACCAATTCCGGCCAGTTTTTCCTCATGGCCGGCCCCTGCGTCATCGAAGGTGAAGACATGGCGCTGCGCATTGCCGAGCGCATCAAGCACATCACCGACAAGCTCCAGATTCCCTTTATTTTCAAAGGCTCCTACCGCAAGGCTAACCGCTCGCGGCTCGATTCCTTCACCGGTATCGGCGACGAAACCGCGCTGCGCATCCTGCAGAAAGTAGGCCGCGAAATCGGCGTGCCCACCGTCACCGACATCCACGAATCGGGCGAGGCGGCGCTGGCGGCGGAGTACGTCGACGTGCTGCAAATTCCCGCTTTCCTGTGCCGGCAAACCGATTTGCTCATTGCCGCGGCCCAAACCGGCAAAGTGGTGAACGTGAAAAAAGGCCAGTTCCTGAGCGGCGAGGCCATGAAATGGGCCGTGGATAAAATCCGGCAGTCCGGCAATGAGCACGTCATCCTCACCGAGCGCGGCAACTCCTTTGGCTATTCCGACCTCGTGGTGGATTTCCGCAACCTGCCCGCCATGCGCGAATTCCAGGTGCCCGTGGTAATGGACGTGACGCACTCGCTGCAGCGCCCCAACCAGAGCAGCGGCGTGACCGGCGGCCAGCCCGCCCTCATCGAAACCATCGCCAAAGCCGCTATTGCCGTGGGCGCCGACGGCCTGTTCATCGAAACCCACCCCACGCCGGCCACCGCGCTATCCGACGGCGCCAACATGCTGCCGCTCGACCAACTCGAAGCCCTGATGGTAAAGCTTACGCGGGTGCGCGAGGCCATTCGGGACTCTGGTGAGGTTGACCCGCAGGGGCTACAGGCCTAAAATGGGACTAGTTGAATAGAGCCAATGATTGAGTTTCGGCTTTATAAATCTCGCTGGAAAGCCCAGAGGTTGTTGCTTGGGTGTGCTGCCTTCGTCGGTATTGGCTTCTTCTTGCTGGGACAACCAGGCACACCACAAGTGGTAATCTGGGCAATTATTGGCTTCTTCGGCCTTTGTTTTTCCATCGGCATTTTCCAACTCCTTGACCGCCGTCCCCAGATTATTGTCAACGAGTTCGGGGTGTTTGACCGCACCACGCATCACGAATTCATAAATTGGGAACTCATTCGGGATGCTTACCTCGTCGAGATACACCGCCAGCAATTCGTATGCTTAGTGGTAGATGAGGCATTCGAGCCTTCTCGAAAAAAAGGCCAATTCCACCAAGGCATGGCGAAACTAGGCAAAGAGCTAGGATTTCAGGAGCTGAATATTTCCCTCGGCCCCGTTGACGTCGATGCCATACGCTTCGCTGAATTTCTGCTGGCAATGCGGGGCGCCGAGCGGCCCGAGCGAGAAGTCCTGGTCCGGAAGGCAATTGCCACCCAATAATCCAAACTGTACTTAAGCGCGCAGCCAGAAGTGCTGCTTGGGCTGATTCTTGCGAAAGAAAACCAGCCCAATATAAAATAGGTCAACCGTCATGGTCACCTCCGGATGGGCCTTGATGGCCTCCCAGGCCTGCTCCATTTCCTCTGACCAGTGGATGTCGTCGAAGACAAACACGGATTCGTTGGTTCGGTGGGCCAGGCACAGCTCGAAGTAGCGCAGCGTCGGCTCGAGGCGGTGGTTGCCGTCGAAAAAGGCAAAGTCGACGGGTTTGCTCAGGGCGGCCAGGGCAAGAGCGAGGGTGTCGTCGATGTTGCCTTCGACAATGTTGATGTTGCTAAGGCCCAGCGTGGCAAACGTTTCGCGGGCCACGGTGGCCACGTTGGGGCAGCCTTCGAAGGTGACGACTTGCTGGCGCGAGTCGGCCGCAGCCAGGTAAGAGGTGGTGAGCCCCAGCGAGGTGCCCAATTCTAAAATCGTGGCCGGCCGGAAATAATTGACCAGCCGAAACAGCAGCTTCGCCAGGTGCGGCGGTTTGGCCGCGGTCCGGGCAATGTCGGCAATGCGGCGCTGCTGGCCGGCGCCGGTGTGCGAACCGGCCCCGAAATCGGTGACGCCAATGCTGGCCGAGCTGCGGAGCAACTCCCGACGCCGCTCCTCGATGGGGGCATAGGCCCCAAAAAAGCCGGTGTGGCGCACCACCGAGGTGTAGAGCCCAAACACGAATGGGGAGTGGAGCCCGTGGGCATTGCCCGAACGAAGCCAGAAGCGGAAGTAAGCGAGGAGTTGAAACAAGAAGCGGGCGGGCAATGCGAACCGCAAAGGTCGCACGCCCGCCCGCTATTCTCCGAAAGGTTATTAATTGAGCCGATAGGGCACCATCAGCGTGAACTCGGGGATTTCCACGGAGAATTCCTGGCCGTTGGCCAGGCGCTCCATTAGGTAGGTGCCGCGCATCTTGCCCACCCCCGATTTCAGGTTGCAGCCGCTTACGTACTGGTGCGCCTCGCCGGGCTCGAGCACGGGCTGACGGCCCACCACGCCTTCGCCCTCCACTTCGCGCACCACGCCGTTGGCGTCGTGGATGTGCCAGTGTCGTCGCAATAGCTTCACGGTAAACTCGCTATTATTGCGAATATCTATTTTATAGGCGAATACGAAATGCTCTTGGCCGGGGCTGGAGTAATCGGGCAGGTAGTTGGTCGTAACCGAAACGGTGACGCCTTGCGTAGTGGTGGTGGGCATAGGTCTCGTAGCTTATAGGTAGCTGCGGGCGTAACATGCGCCCGCCAGAATTGGTTTTACGCAAAAGTTACGCTTGAACGCCGCAAAAGCCCATTTATTTCCCTAAAAATTTCGATGGTAAAGATAGCCGAAAGCTGGCAGCACGTGTTAGCCGATGAGTTTGAGAAGCCATACTTCCAACGTCTAATTGCCTTTGTGAAAGGGGAGTATGCCACGGCTACCGTTTACCCGGCCGGGCCCCAGATTTTTCATGCGTTCGACGCCACGCCGTTCGACAAAGTGAAGGTGGTGATACTGGGCCAGGACCCCTATCACGGCCGAAACCAGGCGCACGGGCTTTCCTTCTCGGTACAGGACGGGCAGCGCACGCCGCCTTCGCTGCAGAATATTTTTAAGGAGTTGCAGGACGACATTCCCGGTACCACGCCCGCCACCAACGGCAACCTCGACCGCTGGGCCCAGCAAGGCGTGCTCCTCCTCAATGCCACCCTTACCGTGCGGGCCGGCGAGCCCGCCTCGCACCAGAAAAAAGGCTGGGAAGAATTTACCGACGCCGTTATCCGCAAGGTGTCGGAAGAGAAAGAGCACGTCGTATTCATTCTCTGGGGCGCGTACGCCGGCAAGAAATCTGAGCTGATTGACGAGAAAAAACACCTGGTAATCAAATCGGTGCATCCCTCTCCATTTGCGGCTGATAAAGGATTTTTTGGCAGCAAGCCCTTTAGCAAGACCAATGCGTGGCTCAAGAGTAAAGGGCTGACGCCGATAGAGTGGTAGCTCAACCTCGACCTTGAGGAACCTCACCCCCGGCCCCTCTCCAAAAGAGAGGGGAGCCTGGCACAAGGGTTTAGCTCAATTTCTAAAAACGGAAAGCCCCAGCTCAAGATTGAACTGGGGCTTTTTCATTGAATTGACATCAGGCTCCCCTCTCCGCGGGAGAGGGGCCGGGGGTGAGGTTCCGCCCGGGCTGAGGTCAACTTCTAGTGAATCAGGTTGAACAGCCGGTTCCACCGGATTTTATGCCAGAAATCAGCATTGGGGTCAACTGACAGCCAGATGAGCACGGCCTTTCCCACGACGTGGTCTTCGGGCACGAAGCCCCAGAAGCGCGAGTCTTCGGAGTTGTGGCGGTTGTCGCCCATCATCATGTAATAGTTCTGCTTAACGGTGTAGCTGGTGAGCATTTTGCCGTTTTGGTAAATCATGCCGTCTTTCCAGGTGATGCCAGTGTTGTGCTCGTAGCGGGCCACGATTTTGTAATAAATAGCGGCATTGCCGGGCGTGAGGGCGATGGTCTGGCCTTTCTTGGGAATGGGCAGCGGGCCGTAATTGTCGAGCGTCCAGCCGCGGGGCGTGGCGCTCATGGCGTCGGAATTGCGGAAATCGGCCACGTCAGGAAACAGCTGCACCTGCGGCTGAATGACGGTCATGCTCTTCACGTAGGACTGCTTGCGGAAGTAGTTGGCCGCCGCCACCGTGCAGCTGATGGCGTAACCCGATTTGCCGTCGGGCGTGGTGACGGCCTGCGGGCTCCCGTTGGGCTGGTCGTAGTCGACGACGCCCTGGGCGCGCAAGGCGGCCAGCACCTCGTCGTTGGGATTGTCGACCTGCATGAAGTAGGTGGTTTCCAGGCCGGGAGGCGTCACGCCGGGCTTGCCGTTGAGGTACACCTGGGCATCCTTGATTTCGAGGGTGTCGCCGGCTACGGCCACGCAGCGCTTGATGTAGTTGGTGCGCAGGTCGGCGGGGTACTGCGACTCGTGGGGCACGTGAAACACCACCACGTCGTTGCGCTTAATGCTACTAAAGCCCGGCAGCCGGTAGGTGGGCAGCTGAATCAGCTCGGAGTAGCTTTTGAGGCCCGTGCCCCAGATGGTTTGGTGGGTGAGGGGCACCTGCAGCGGCGTTTGGGGCGTGATGGGGCCGTAGTGCAACTTGCTCACAAACAGGTAGTCGCCCACCAGCAGCGAATTCTCCATACTGGGCGAGGGAATGGTGTACGCCTCAAACGTAGCCCAACGAATGAGCGTAGCCGCCACAATGGCAAAAATCAACGAATCGGCCCATTCACGGCCCTTCGTTTTAGGCGGTTTGGGGGTAGTGGAACGGTCAGTTTTGAGCAGTGACATGGGGGAGCAAGCTTGGGCCTGGCAATGAAAATCAGGTAAAGAAACGCAGCAGAATGCTGGCAGGCGCCACCACCCCGAGCAGGTGGGGCAATTACAAATCCAACAGTTCTTTCATTCCAAAGACGCCCTTGCGGCCGGGCAGCCACTCGGCGGCCAGCAGCGCGCCCATGGCAAAGCCTTCGCGGCTGTGGGCTTCGTGCTTGAGCTCCAGGGTATCAACGGCCGACGTATAAGTAACAATGTGCGTGCCCACGGCGTCGCCGGTGCGCTCACTGAGGATGGCCAGTTCGGCCTCGGTTTGGGCCGGCTCGTTACGCCAGCTGGTTTTGCTGGGGAAGTGGCGGATGATGCCTTCGGCTGTGGTGAGAGCCGTGCCGCTGGGCTGGTCGATTTTCTGGGTGTGGTGGATTTCGCGTACCGACACGTCGTACCCGCCAAACTGGTGCATTTTGGCCGCCATGTACTCATTAAAGTGGAAGAACAGGTTCACGCCCACGCTGTAATTAGAGGCGTAAAACAAGCTGCCATTCAGTTCCTTGGTCAGGGTTTTGGCTTCTTCGAAGTGGTGCAGCCAGCCCGTGGAGCCGCACACCACGGGAATGCCCTGGCGCAGGCAGGCCGCGATATTGGCCAATGCCGAATCGGGATGCGTGAATTCGATGGCCACATCGGCCGTGGCGGGCGTGAAGTCGGTGATGTTGAGCTGGCTGGCGTGCAAGTCCACAATGCCCGCGATTTCGTGGCCGCGCTCCGCAGCCAGCGCCGCAATGGTTTGGCCCATTTTCCCGTAGCCGATGAGTAGAATTTTCATGCGTGGTAGTAAGTAATCGGTAGTCGGGTAGTCTAGCAAAAGGCAATGGACCAAAATTGAGCTGCCAAGTTGGGGTATTGGCTACTGCAAGCCGACCATTTAAGAAAATTTATTTGACCCGTAGCGCAAACAGGACGCCCGGCGCCGTGGGCAGGGCCAGGGCCCGCCCGGGCACCGGCAGCAGCGCCGGCTGCCAGTGCAGGCTCAGGTCTTCGCTCACGTCGAAGCTCTTGAGGTGGGCATCGACCAAGGCATCGACGATTTGCAAGCTGTAGGCCAGGCCGATGTAGAGGTAGAACAGGTCGCGGTTGCCGCGGTAGAAGCGAATGCCGGTATTAATGGCGTCGATGCTGGGTTCGCGCCGAACGGGCATCGGCAGGCTAATGTCCTGCGGGCGAGCCCCCCCCGCGACACCCGCCTGGGAAGTGAGCAAATTGCTGGCGTCGACGTACTGCCGAAAGCGGGTCTGGTAGAAATATTCCCCATAAATAACGCCGCCCAGGGAGCCATAGACCAAGGGCAGCTTCCACCACCGGTGGTTGTAAATCTGGCCGGCGCCGGGCAGAATGGCCGCCAGCAGCGCCGCCTTGCCGGGCCGGGTGAGGCGAATGCCCGGAAAGCCAAAGGCGCGAAACATGTGCTCGGTGCGCTTGGCCGAATCGGCAGCGGCTTTCCTGCGCTTGTCGGCGGGCGTAACCACCACCTCGCGGGTCTCGGTCGTATCCGGGCGAATCACGGGCGGTGTGGGCGGGGCAAACACCTGCGCCCGGCCGCCGTTGCCGGCCAAGAGCAGGCCCACGAAAACCAGCAGGGCCGCGATGTGGTGATACGATTTTGTCATAGCAAACCTGCTAACGGAAAACGCCCGGATTTAGCGTATTAGCCGGCTTTGGCCCCCGAAGAATGACTCTTCGGCGGATAGAGAGCCCGCACCTACCACCTGAGGGTGGTATCAGGAGGGATGCAAAATGTGCAGGATGCGCTGCATGTCCTCCACCGAATCGAAAGCAATTTTGATTTCGCCGCTGCCCTTGGGGCCGGGGCGCACCTGCACCCGCGAGCCAAACCGGTCGGTGAGGTGGCGCTCGGTGCGGCGCAGCTCGGCGGCGGGCACGACGGATTGAGCCGGCGTTGTGGCGGTGGTAGCGCCGGCTTCGGTTCCATTGGTAGCCGTAGGCCGGCCAAAACCGCTGCGAACTAACTCTTCCACCCGGCGCACGGACAGTTCCTCGGCCACAATCTTGCGGAACAGCTCCACCTGGGCCTTGGGGTCTTCGATGCCGATGAGGGCACGGGCGTGGCCCATGCTGATTTCGGCGTCGCGCAGGCCAATCTGCACGTCGGGCGGCAGCTTGAGCAGGCGCAGGTAGTTGGTAACGGTCGAGCGGTTTTTGCCCACCCGGTCGCCCAGCTCTTCCTGGCGCAGGTTGCACTCGCTCAGCAGGCGCTGGTAGCTGAGGGCAATTTCGATGGCATTCAGGTTTTCGCGCTGAATGTTCTCAATCAGGGCCATTTCCAGCATTTGCTGGTCGTCGGCCTTGCGGATGTAAGCCGGGATGGTCTCCAGGCCGGCCAGCTTGGAGGCTTGCAAACGCCGCTCGCCCGAAATGAGCTGGTAGGCGTTGGTGCCGAGCTGGCGCAGGGTCACGGGCTGAATAATGCCCTGAATTTTAATGCTTTCGGCCAGTTCCTGGAGGGCTTGCTGGTCGAAGTGGGTGCGGGGCTGGTAGGGGTTGGCCTCGATGTGCTCCACCGAAATAAAGCCCACCGAATTGACCGGGTGCGACACCAGCCGGTCGCTGGGGCCGGGCCGGTCGCCTTTTTTCTCGTAGCTCCCCTCAATCAGGGCGTTCAGGCCCCGGCCCAGGCCGCCAATCTTGCGCTTAGGGATAGGAGCCGCGGCCGTGGCCGGAGTGGTTTTCTCGTCGTTCTTCTCTGGAGTCATCTCGGCAAGGTCCTGTTGGCCGAAAGGTCGGCGCATACGGAACTTCAAAATTACGGATTGTTGGGCGAAGGACAAGCCGGGAAGTTTGGCGGGTCCGGTTCAGCTTGAAATCAGGCCAGTTGCAGGCAGTGAACTTCGCTTTCGGGAGCCAACGTGGTATAAATCATCATCTGATGCGTTCGCAATAAGTCGGCAACCTGGGCGCTGGGCAAGTTGCCGGTTCGCAGCAAAATGACTTTCGGTGGGGAGCCGCGCAATAAACTCAGGTCTAAAAAATCTTCGTCCTGGGTTAAAATAACAAACCCGTGCTGCTGCGCATATTCCCAGATTGCGGAATCGCGGCGGTCTGTGAGGCCCAGGCGTCGCACTTGTTCACTACCTGGAAAAAGCTCTTGTAATTGCTTAACCAGCCGGTACGAAAGGTTTTGGTCAATAAGCAGCTTCATTAAGCCACTAGCCGGGTGTGGCGCTGCCGGTCAGCAGCATAGCGCAGGCAAGCCCGAATCAACTCTTCGGTCAACTCAGGAAAATCCTCAATGATGTCGGCGTTGCTCATGCCATTGCCCAACCAACCGAGCACATCGTCCACACTGATGCGGGTGCCGATAATGCACGCCCGCCCAAACCGGATTTCCGGGTCGATGCCAATTAACGGGTGGGCAGGGGAGGTATACATTAGAAGCCTAAGGTATGACTTTGAGCTACTAAAAGCCCCGGCGGGGCGCCACTCGTTTAACGAATGCCGCCCCGCCGGGGCTTTTATTAGCTCAACTTTCTTAATTAAATCCGCTCGTCTTCAGCAGTTTCCTCGGGGCGGGCTTCTACGCTGTTCTTCTCCACAATCTCGCGCGCCAGGTTCAGGTAGCTGATGGAGCCTTTGCTTTCCGCATCGTGCAAAATAACGGGGATGCCGAAGCTGGGCGACTCGCTCAACTTCACGTTGCGCGGGATGATGGTGTCGAAGGCCAACTGCTGGAAGTGCATCCGAACCTCTTCCACCACCTGGTTGGAGAGGCGAAGGCGCACGTCGTACATCGTGAGCAGGATGCCTTCGATTTCCAGCTCCGTGTTGAGCCGGCTCTGGATAATTTTGATGGTATTCAGCAACTTGCCCAAGCCTTCCAAAGCGAAGTACTCGCACTGCACCGGGATGATAACCGAGTGGGCCGCCGTGAGGGCGTTGACCGTGATGAGACCCAGCGAAGGCGAGCAGTCGATGATAATAAAATCGTACTGCTCGGCGAGGGGGCGCAGGGCCTCCTTCATTTTTTCTTCCCGGTTGGGCAGGTTTATCATCTCCACCTCGGCGCCCACCAAGTCGATGTGGGAGGGCATAAGGTCGAGGTGGGGCAGAATGTTGGTAGGCAGGATGATATCCTGGGCGTTGATGCCGTCCACCATGCACTCGTAGATGCTGTTCTGGATGTCCTTGGGGTCGTAGCCGACGCCAGAAGTGGCGTTGGCCTGAGGGTCGGCGTCGACGAGCAGGGTCCGGTAGTCCAGGGCGGCCAGGGACGCCGCGAGGTTAATGGAAGTAGTGGTTTTGCCCACCCCGCCTTTTTGATTGGCTACCGCGATGATTTTTCCCATGAGTCTCTCTAGTTGTCAGTTGTTCGTTGCCAGTTGTTAGCGGTTCAGGGCTTCATCCTCAGTTAGTGGCCTTTCCAGGCCTGCGACTACCAACTAACAACGAACAACTGACAACTAAGAACTAATAACTTTTGCCGTAGCATTGCACAAAGATACATTCTTTCCCTGTTCGCATGCCCCCTTTTTTGGCTCGCTGGACTAGCCGCCTAGCTAAACCGCTGGGGCCCTTGCTGGCCCTACTGGCACTAGGTGGCTGCCACGACGCGGCCCGCCCGGCCGCCGATGAGCGCCGCGTGTTCCGCTACAACCAGCCCGAGGCCCTTACCTCGCTCGACCCCGCCTTTGCCCGTAACCAGGCCAACTGGTGGGCCGTCGGGCAGCTCTACAGCGGGCTGGTGGAGCTGGACTCGACCCTGCTGCCCACCCCGGCCCTGGCCCGGCGGTACACCATTTCGCCCGATGGTCGGCTCTATACCTTCGTGCTGCGGCCGGGCGTGCGCTTTCATGATAGCGACGTTTTTCCTGGTGGCAAGGGGCGTGAAGTAAAGTCGCCCGACTTCGTGTATTCCTTCAAACGCATTCTGGACCCGGCTACGGCCAGCACGGGCGGATGGATTTTCCGGGGCAAGGTGCTGGAGAAGCCCGATGGTACGCCCAGCGACACCTGTTTTGTGGCGGTCAATGACTCGACGCTGCGCATCCATCTCAAGGAGCCGTTTATTCCGTTCCTGGGCATTCTCACCATGCCCTATGCCTACGTGGTGCCCCACGAAGCGGTAGAAAAGTACGGCAAGGACTTCCGGGAGCACCCGGTAGGCACCGGGCCGTTCCGGTTCAAGCTTTGGGACGAAGGCAACGTGCTGCTGTATGCCCGCAACCCCACCTACTGGCGGCGCGACCGACAGGGCCGTCCGCTGCCCTACCTGGATGCCGTGGCCATTAGCTTCCTGGCCGACCGCAAAACGGAGTTCCTGACCTTCATGCAGGGCAAGCTTGATTTCCTTTCGGGTATTCGCGCCGGCTCGCGCGACTTGATTATGAATCCCGATGGCACCATTCGGGACGATTTCAAGGGCAAGTTCACGGTGCAGAAAGTGCCGTATCTGAACAACGAGTACCTGGGCTTTCAACTCGATTCGGCGAATCTGACCGGCGAGCAGGCCATTCAGGGCCGGGCTCTGCGTGACAAGCGCGTGCGGCAGGCACTGAATTATGCGTTGAATAAGCCCGAGATGCTGACCTACATCCTGAACCGGGTGGGGCAGGCGGGCACGTCGGGCTTCGTGCCGGCCGCCCTGCCGTCATTCTCAGAGAAGCTGGTGCCCGGCTACACTTACCAGCCGCAGAAGGCCCGGCAGCTGCTGCGCGCAGCTGGCTACGGGCCCCAGCGGCCGCTTCGCCTGCGCCTGAGCACCGTGCTAGAACGCAAGGAGATAGGCGAATACCTGCAGAAGCAGTGGGCCGATGTGGGCGTGCAGGTGCAGATTGACATCAACCAATCGGCAGCCCAACAAGACCTCGTGGATAATGGCCGCGTGGCCTTCTTCGCCAAAAGCTGGCTGGGCGACTACCCCGATGCCGAAAACTACCTGGCGCTGTTCTACAGACCCAACTTCAGCCCCGCCGGCCCGAACAAAACGCACTTCAAAAACGCGGCCTACGACAAACTTTACGATGAAGCCCGCCGCACCCAGGACGTGGCCAGGCGCACGGCCTTGTACCAGGCCATGGACCGGATAATTGTGGAAGAGTGCCCGGTTATCAGCCTGTATTACGACGAGGTGGTGCGGCTCACGCAAAATAACGTGCGCGGCCTCACGCCCAACCCCATGAATCAGCTGCTGCTGGAGCGGGTGCACAAAGAATCGGCTGGTTGGGCTGATAAAAAGGAAGTTACACTTTATTGAAAAGGAAATATGGCTCGGTTCAGCAAGGTTGTTTTCATGTTTTTGCCGGTTCTGTTTTTGCTCTTGGCAGCCCCTGGCCAGTCGGCTGGGCAAGCGTCGGAGGCTGTGCCCCTGGTGATGGGCCAAACGTTTACGCTGCAATCAAAAGCGCTGAGCGAGACCCGCCGCGTCAACGTGTACCTGCCGGCGGGCTATGCCGAATCAACCACGTTGCAGCTGCCCGTGCTGTACATGCCGGACGGCGGCATGGCCGAAGACTTTTTGCACGTGGCCGGGCTAGTGCAAGTGCTGGTGGGCAACGGCACGATGCGCCCCTTTATCTTGGTGGGCATTGAAAACACCCAGCGCCGGCGCGACCTGACTGGCCCCACCACCAACGCTGAGGACAAGAAGATAGCGCCGCACGTGGGTGGCTCACCCGCGTTTCGCCAGTTCATCCGCACCGAGCTTATGCCGGCGGTGAAGCAGCGCTATCGCACCACGGCCGAAACGGCCATCGTGGGCGAGTCGCTGGCCGGGTTATTCGTGGTCGAAACCCTGCTGCTGGAACCCGATTTGTTCGATTCTTACCTGGCTTTCGACCCCAGCCTGTGGTGGAACAACGAGCAGTTGGTCAACCAGGCTAGCACCCTGCTCAAGGCCAAGCCCAAGGCCGGCCAGCCCAAGTTCCTGTACCTGGCTACCGGCAGCGACGCGGGACTTGCGCCGCCCGTCGGGCGCCTCACCAAGGCGCTGGGCAGCACCCCCGAGCGCAGCATTGCCTGGCACTACGAGCCCATGCCGCAGGAAACCCACGCCACCATTTATCATCCGGCCGCACTCAAGGCTTTCCGGCTGGTCTTTAAGCCCAAAGCCACTAATTCGCCGGGGACACACTAAAGCGTTAGTAGAAGCTAGCGGAGGCTGAATAATTGAGCTGGCTTTATTTATCGGCCCGCAGCTCGGCCAAGGCGTCGAACTGATTGGCGAAGCGGTTGAATAGGTTTTGCACGTTGTCAGGGGCGCCTTCTTCCACAACTACGGTCTTGAGCTGGCCGTTGGGCTGGCGTATGCCAATTACCGTGCTGGGCAGGTCGCTGGTATTCTTGGAGTATCGTTCCTGAAACTGCTCAAAGTGGGCTTCCTTGGCCATGCGTAGCAGGTCGGCTAGCGCGGCCGGGGCCATTTTTAGCTCTTTGGTACCCATCACGGGTACGGCCCGCCGGCCCTCGTAGGCCACGCGGCCATCGGCGTAGACTTGCATTTTGTAGGCCGGGCAGGTGCCGAAGCACGGCGTGCGCTCGAAGGTGAGCACGGGTTCAGCATCCTGCTTTCCCTGAACAGTTGAGGCTTGGGTAGCAGGAGCGGCTGCTTTTTTACTGGCCTTTTTGGCCTTTCCCTTCTGCTTGGTCTGCGAAGTGGGCGTGGCTTTTTGGGCGCAGGCGGGTAAGGTGAAGCTGAAGGCGAAAAGCAACAGAAGAGCAGCGAAGTAGCGCATGGCCGGATAATTAAGCAGTGACAGGCTCGAGTGCCTGCGTGAATGTAGGCAAACAAAAAACCGGCAGAACGAAAACCGTGCCTGGGCTTTCGTTCTGCCGGTTTGAAGGGCAATAAGTTAGGTCGTCATGCTAAGGTGAAGGGGAGCATGGCAAGTGGCTTATTTACTAGGACTTCCGCTTGGCCTGGGCCTCGCGCTCCTGCGCGGCTTTCATGGCTTCGGCAATGCGGCCTTGAAGGCCGCCGGGCTTCTTGTCCTTGTTTTTGATTTTGTTGGCGTCGAGCTGCGCGCGGATTTTGGTGTCGTCTACCAAGCCGCGGGTGATCGCCTGCTGGGCGAAGGTGATGACGTTCGACACGAAGTAGTACCATGTGAGGCCGGCTGCAAAGCTGTTCAATACGAACAGGAAGATAATGGGCATCAGGTAGCTGTAGGTCTTCATGGGGCCCTGCATGGCGGTGTTAAGCTGATTGCTCTGCCAGGTCATGAGCAGGGTAGAGGCCGTCATCAGCAGCGTGAACATCGACACGTGGTCGCCGTACCATTTCACGTAGAAAGGCAGCTTCACGAATACATCGTAGCTGCTCAAGTCCTTGGCCCACAGGAAGCTCTGCTGACGCAGCTCAATGGCGTTGGGGAAGAACTGGAACATGGCAAACAGGATGGGCAGCGTGAGCAGCGTGGGCACGCAGCCGCTCAGGGGCGAAACGCCGAAGGTCTGGTAGAGCTTCATGGTTTCTTGCTGCACCTTGGTCTGGTCGTCGCCGTACTTGGCCTTCAGCTCGTCGAGCTCGGGCTTCAGCACTTTCATGCGGGCCTGGCTCTCGTAGGTTTTGTAAGTGAGCGGCCAGGTCACGAGCTTAATCAGGACCACCAGCAGCAGGATGATGATGCCGTAGGAACTGATGTACTGCTCCAGAAAGTGGAACACCGGCAGCACCACAAAGCGGTTTACCCAGCGGAACAAGCCCCAGCCCAGGTACACGTTGCGGTCGAACTCTGGCGCTACGGCCTTCAGCAGGTTAAAAGAGTTGGGGCCGAAGAAGAAGCGGTACTGGCCACGGCCCTGCTCCACCTCCGCTACCGGGATGGTGAGCGTGGTGCTCAGCGTTTTGATGGTGGTTGTATCCTCCAGTTTTACGTCCGAGTTGAACGCGCCGCCCGTGAAGGGCTGCTGGTCGGCAATGAGGCCGGCTACAAAGAAGTCGTGCTTGTGCGCCGCCCACTTTACCGGGCCGGCGGCCTTAATCTCCTCGGGCTTTTCGCTGGCTTCAGCTAGGGCGCCCTGGTCACCGGCAGCCAGGTAGTGGTTGATGGTGGTGTGGTTGCGGTTCTGCTTCAGGTCCTGCTCGGTCTGGCGCACCTGGTCCACGAAGGTGAAGGTGAGCGGTTCCTGGGCCACCGTCTGCTCCAGGCCGTTCAGGCGCAGGTTGTAGGCCAGTTCAAAACTGTTGGCGGGCAGGGTGTAGGTCTGCACGATGCTGCCCCCGGCCACGGGCGCGGTGAAGGTGAGCACCGAAGCGCCCGCTGCCTGCGACGGCACCGACTGGAACACCAGGTCCGAAAACTTCACGGTTTTGCCGTCCACGGTGCGAAAACGCGTGTCCATGCGGGCACTTTTGGCATCGAACAAGTCGAGCGGCTGCCCGAAGAACGTTTTGTACTTGTTCAGGCGCACGGCTGTCACGCGGCCGCCGCGGGTCGAAAAGGTGACGGTGAGGTTGGCGTTGGCCAGGGTTACATCCTGGGCTGTGCCAGCCGTGGTGTCGAGGGCCGCTTCCGGGGCGATGGCCGGTACTGCTGCAGGAGCAGCGGCGGGAGCGGCGGCAGTAGTAGCCGGCGGCGTTTTACCGGTAGCTTTTTTATCATCCTTTTTCGGGCTGAAAAAGAAGAGGTACACGAGGAGCAAGGCCGAAATAAGGAAAAGGCCGGTTGCTTGATTTTTGTCCATTACTATTTTAAGTTGCGAAGGGGCAAAGGTACGGAGTGAAGGGCCTCGTCTGTCATTGCGAGTGAAGCGCAGCGCGGCAATCCGTCCTGTCACTGCGACCAGCCCTTGAGATGTGATAAAGCCTTTTATCCCGCCAGTTCTTTCCAAGTAGGGTTGGTCGCGTTAATCAGCGCTAGTTTCCTAGCTCTTGAGCCAGCTTTGAGTTGTTTTTCTCTGGCAATGGCCGCGTTGATATCCGGGTACGTTTCAAAATGCACGAGCATGCGCACGTTGTATTGTTTGGTAAAGCCCTCGTGTACGCCAGCTTTATGCTCGGCTACACGCCGCGCTAAATCGTTGGTAACGCCTGTGTAAAGAACGGTGTGGTTGGCATTGGTGAGCAGGTAGACGTAATAAGTGCGCAGCATATTTTAGGCTTTGTCACATCTCAAGGGCTGGTCGCGTTGGGAGGACGGATTGCCGCGTTTCACTGCGCTCCACTCGCAATGACAGGGGAGTGCGACGGCAGCGTCTACCCCTTGCGGTGCTGGATAGCCGCCCGCACAAAGCGCGTGAACAGCGGGTGCGGCTGCTCCACGGTGCTTTTCAGCTCGGGGTGAAACTGGCCGGCCACAAACCAGGGGTGGTTCGGTAGCTCAATTACTTCGACCAAGCCGGTTTCGGGGTTGGTGCCAGTCATCTGCATGCCGGCTTCTTCGAATTGAGCTAAAAACTGGTTGTTGAACTCGTAGCGGTGGCGGTGGCGCTCGCTGATGTGGTTGCGGCCGTAAGCCTTGGCGGCGCGGGAGCCGCGGCGCAGGTCGCAGGCGTAGGCGCCCAGGCGCATGGTGCCGCCTTTCTGGGTGATGTTTTTCTGCTCTTCCATCATGGCAATGACGGGGTTAGGCGTCAGGGCGTCCATCTCGGTGGAGTTGGCATCCTGCAAGCCCAGCACATGGCGGGCGTATTCTACCACAGCCACTTGCATGCCCAGGCAAATGCCGAAGAAGGGAATGTTGTTTTCGCGGACGTAGCGCACGGCGGCAATCTTGCCCTCGAAGCCACGCTCGCCAAAGCCGGGTGCTACCAGCACGCCGTCGCAGCCGTGCAGCAGGCTGGCCACGTTTTCGGGGGTGATGTGTTCCGACTGGATGCTGCGCACCGTGACTTTGCACTCGTTTTGCGCGCCGGCGTGCACAAACGATTCGTTGATGGATTTGTAGGCGTCGGGCAGCTCTACGTACTTGCCCACCAGCGCGATGGTCACTTCCTCGGTGGGATTCTTTAGCTTGCCCAGGAAGTCTTTCCAGGCTTCCAAATCGGGCACGGTGGCGCCACCGGTCAGCTTCAAGCGCTTAATCACCCGCTCGTCGAGGCCTTCCTTGCGCATGAGCAGCGGCACGGAATAAATGCTGTCGGCGTCGAGCGACTCGATGACGGAGTTAATTTTGACGTTGCAGAACAGCGCGATTTTGCGGCGCATTTCGGCCGGAATTGGGTGCTCGGAGCGGCACACCAGGATGTCGGGCTGCAGGCCGGCCTCGCGCAGGTCGCGCACGGAGTGCTGCGTTGGCTTGGTCTTCAGCTCACCGGCCGCCTTCAAATACGGCAGCAGCGTGAGGTGAATCACCAGCGAGTCGCTGTCGGCCAGCTCCCAGCGGAGCTGGCGCACGGCCTCGACAAAAGGCAGGCTCTCGATGTCGCCGATGCAGCCGCCGATTTCGGTGATGACCACGTCGAACTGCCCGTTTTGGCCCAGCAGCAGCATGCGCCGCTTGATTTCGTCGGTGATGTGGGGCACCACCTGCACGGTTTTGCCCAGGAAAGCGCCTTCGCGCTCGCGCCTAATCACGGTGTCGTAGATGCGGCCGGTGGTCACGTTGTTGGCCTGCGAGGTGGGCGCGTTCAGGAACCGCTCGTAGTGGCCCAGGTCGAGGTCGGTTTCGGCGCCGTCGTCCGTCACATAGCATTCGCCGTGCTCGTAGGGATTGAGCGTGCCGGGGTCGATGTTGATGTAGGGGTCGAACTTCTGGATGGTGACGCGGAAGCCGCGGGCCTGCAGAAGCTTGGCGAGGGAGGCCGAAATGATGCCCTTGCCAAGGGAAGAGGTGACGCCGCCGGTTACAAAAATGTACTTGGCGGGGCCGGGCGCGGGGGTGGGGGAACGGTCTGGCATTTCGGGGGACAAAGGTAGGGCTAGTTTCAAGGCCGGAGGCGCATTAGCTTTGTAGAGCCGCGGCTTTACGTGCCATCGCCGTTGCTAAAGTTGCTCGCTGTGCTGTTCCGTCGTCTTTCTTTTCTTTTGTTTCTGCTGCTGGGCGCTACCCAGCTGCCGGCCTGTGCCCAATCTTCGGAAACGCCCGTGGCCGTGGTGCTGCCGGCCACCAACCTGCCCTGGCTGCAGCTGCTGGTCGACAGCTCGGCGGTGCTGCGCCAGCACCAGGTAGGCATCAGCGTGGCCGACGCGGGCACCGGCGAAACCCTGTTTGGCTACAACGCCGCCAGGTATTTCACGCCGGCGAGCATGATGAAGCTGTTCAGCTTTTATACCGGGCTGCACCTGCTGCCCGACTCGCTGCCCAGCCTGCGCTACTTCTCGCGCGGCGATACGCTGTTTTTCCAGGGCACCGGCGACCCCACCTTCCTGCACGGCGACGTGCCTAGCCGCCGGGCCTACACTTTCCTGCAGAGCCGGCCCGAAAAGCTGCTGGCTTATTGCGACATTGCCTGCGTGCCGGCCTACGGCCCGAGCTGGAGCTGGGACGACTTCACGTACTATTTCCAGCCCGAGCGCGGCGCGTTTCCCATTTATGGCAACACGGTGCGCTTCTATGCCGCGGCGCCGCCGCTCCGCCCCCGCACTGGTGGCACGGCCTCGCTGGCGCACGCCGTGGCCCTGCCGCAGCGGGTGCGCGTGCTGCCCCGGTCGTTTGCGCCGCTCACCGAGCCCGCGCCGGCCCACTTCCTGTCGCCCGACATCGACCCCGATACCCACGTGCGGCGTTCGCCTCTCGAAAACCGCTTCTATACCCTGCCTTCGCCCAAGAAATGGATAGACGAGGTGCCTTTCCGCACCAGCCGCACGCTCTTGCTGCGCCTGCTGGGCGATACCCTGCGCCGGCCCATTGTGGGCGTGGCGTGGCACCCCCGGCCCACCGATAAAGTGCAGACGCTGCGCGGGTTGCCCGTTGATTCGCTGTACCGCCGGATGCTGCGGGTGAGCGACAACTTCCTGGCCGAGCAGCTGCTGCTTATGTGCAGCACCACGCTCGGGCACGACTCGCTGAGCACCGGCCGCGTGATTCACTACGCCCTCAAAAAGGAGCTCAATACCCTGCCCGACCCGCCCACCTGGGTAGACGGCTCGGGGCTGTCGCGGCTCAACCTCGTCACGCCCCGCAGCTTCACCGCCGTGCTGCTCAAGCTGCACCAGGAAGTGGCCGAGCCGCGCCTGCTGAGCTTGCTAGCGGCCGGCGGGCACCAGGGCACGCTGCGCAAGCGCTACCACGATGCCAATGGCACCTGGTTTTGGGGCAAAACCGGCACCCTGACCAACTGCGTGAACATCTGCGGCTACGTGCGCACCAAAAGCGGCCGCCTGCTGGCCGTGAGCTTCTTCAACAACGGATTTCCCGGCGACGACGCCCCCGTGCGAAACGAAATGGAGCGCCTGCTGCGCGAAATGCGCGACCGGCTGTAGGGCAGGCCAGCTGAGCACTTTCAGCAAGCGAAAAACGTACCTTCGAGCATGAGCCCCGTTTTTAAGTCCCGCGACAAAGCCGAGATTGAGGAGCAACAGCGCCGCTACTACTGGAGCCTAACTCCGCATGAGCGCCTGGCCCTGGCCGTTCGGCTCAACCAGCAGGCACGGCTGATTTATGCGGCCAACCCGGCCAACCCGCCCTTGATGACCGATGGAGGAAGAATACTTAAATCTGCTGCGCCACTTCCACGCCGCGGGCGTTGAGTACGTGGTGGTAGGGGGCTACGCGGTGATTGCGCACGGCTTCCCGCGCACCACCGGCTACCTGGACCTGCTGGTGCGGCCCAGTGTGGCAAATGCCCAGCGCGTGGTAAAGGCGCTCGGGCAATTTGGCTACACCCGGGGAGAGTTCGAAGAAGCTGATTTCGTCACCGTCCCCAACTTTATATCCTTCAATACCAAAGGCGTGTGGATTGATTTGCTGACCGAATTGCAGGGCGTGGGGTTTGACGAAGCGTTTTCTACAGGCCTGGAACTGGTGTTTGACAACGTGCCGGTCCGGTACATTGGCCTCACGGCATTGCGCGCCGCCAAGCAGGCCAGTGGCCGCCCCCAAGACCTGCGCGACCTGGAAAACCTGCCTTCCTAAAACTCGCGCCAAAACCGTAACTCATGGCCCATGTACTTGATAACCCCGTCTGGAATGCATTGATTACGGGCAATAAAGGCCTGTCCGAAGGCGTAGAGGGAGTGCAGTATTTTGCCAGCGACGTTTCGCCCTTTGTTGGGTTTGAGACCCTTTCGCTGCAGGCCCTGGGGCTGTTGCACGACCTTGTCCCCGCGAAGCGCATGTTAGGGGTGGTGAGCCCGACGGCGCTGGTTTTTCCGGGCCAGTGGCAGGTGGTGCAGCAGATGCACGCGTTGCAAATGGTGCAGGAAACTGCGACTGGGGATGCCGTGGGGGAGCAACAGCTAGTCCCGCTGGGGCCGGAGCATGTACCTGCCATGCTGGCGCTCACCAAGAGTACCAACCCCGGCCCGTTTGCCAGCAACACCATTGCGTTTGGGCACTACGCGGGTATTTTCGACGGGAATGAGCTGGTGTCCATGGCCGGGCAGCGGCTGCACCCGGAGCCATACGCCGAAATCAGTGCCGTGTGCACGCATCCCGACTATCTGGCCCGGGGCTATGCCCGGCAGCTTCTCCAATACCAGGCCCAGCGCATCAGAGCGGCAGCAGGTATTCCCTTTCTGCACGTGAAAGCCGACAACACAGGCGCGATAAAGCTCTACCAATCCCTGGGCTTTAGAACCCGCAAGGAGATGAGCATTTACATCATTCGGAAAGCCCCAGCCGCCACCCAGCCCGAGGGTCAGTAACTGGTGGAGCTAGTGAGGCAGCCGGCGCTTTAGTACAGCACCCGGAACTTGATGGTGTGCTCCACTTCCCGCAGCGCCTTGATGACTTCCTGGTCGTACTCGCGGTTGATGTCGGTGATGACGTAGCCGATTAGCTCGTTGGTTTTTAGGTACTGGCCCAGGATGTTGACGTGGTGGGCGGCCAGCACGTTGTTGATTTTGGCGAGCACGCCGGGCACGTTGGCGTGGATGTGGATGAGGCGGTGGGCCTGCTGCACGGGCAGCTGAATGTTGGGGAAATTCACCGACTGCTGGGTGTTGCCGGTGTTGATGTAGGCCATGATGCGCTCGGGCACAAACTCGGCGATGTTGCGCTGGGCCTCGGCCGTGCTGCCGCCGATGTGCGGGGTGAGCAGCACGTTGGGCAGGCCGCGCAGCTCGCTTTCGAAGGTTTCTTGGTTGGTTTTGGGCTCGTAGGGAAACACATCCACGGCCGCGCCGCCGAGGTGGCCCGAGCGCAGGGCGGCCGCCAGGGCCGGCACGTCCACCACATGGCCGCGGGCGTTGTTGAGAAACAGCGCGCCGGGCTTCATCAGCGCAAATTCGGCGGCGCCGATGAAGTTCTCATTGGCGGCGCGGCCGTCGATGTGCAGGGTCACCACGTCGGCCTGCACGAGCAATTCCTCCAGGGTGCGGCACTTCCCGGCGTTGCCGAGCTGCAGCTTTTCGGCGATGTCGAAGTACACCACCTTCATGCCCACGGCCTCGGCCACCACCGATAGCTGCGAGCCGATGTTGCCGTAGCCCACGATGCCCAGCGTCTTGCCCCGAATCTCAAACGAGCCCTTAGCCGACTTGTCCCACTCGCCGGCGTGCATCTTGGGGTTCTTTTCCGGGATGCGGCGGGCCAGCACGATGATTTCGCCCAGGGCCAGCTCAACGACTGAACGGGTATTGGAAAAAGGCGCGTTGAACACGGCCACGCCACGCTTCATGGCCTCGGCCAGCTCAATTTGGTTGGTGCCGATGCAGAAGGCGCCGATGGCAATCAGCCGGTTGGCCGCTTCCAGCACGCGCTCCGTCACCTGGGTTTTGCTCCGGATGCCGAGGATGCTTACGCCCTCGATGCGCTCAATGAGCTCGTCCTCGTCGAGGCCGCCGGGCACGCTTTCCACCTGGTAGCCTTCGGCGGTGAACAGCTCTTTGGCGCGGGCGTCGGGGTTTTCGAGGAGCAGGACCTTGATGCGGTTTTTGGGGTACGAAAGGGTCATCGGGAGCTTGAGCTGGTATAGAAATTCGTCGAAGGTGGGCAGCACCTCGTCGGCGCGGGCCACCACGGTGGGGCGGGCCACGTTTTCGGTGTAAGCATAGAAGCGGTGGGCCAGGCCGGCTTCGCGGATTTGGTAGTCGGTGTAGCCGTCGCCGAGCACGTACACGGGCCCGTCGAGGTCGAGCAGCACGAGCTGGCGGATTTTGCCGCCGTCGCGGCTCAGCACATTGGCCGGGTCGCAGCCAGTGATGTTGCCGGCCTCGTCGAAGGTGAAGGTGTTGGCCAGTACGTGGTCGGGCGCGATGCCGAACTCGGCCACCACCGGCTCAATAAACTCGCGGAAGCCGCTGCTCACCACGTAGATGCGGTCGGCAAACTGCCGGAAAAAGGCACTGTTGCGCTGAATGCTCTCGCTCACCTTGGTGTGCAAGCGGGCCACTAGCGATGCCAGGTGGTGCCGGTGGGCACCCAGCAGCGCCAGCCGCCGCGCCAACGACTCCTGAAAGCCGATTTCGCCGGCCATGCCCTGGTCGGTCAGGGCCCGAATCTGGGCTACTACCGCGGCCTGGTCGGGGTGGCCCTGCAGGGCGATGTCGGCCAGTTCATCCAGGCCTTCGACCTGGGTGAAAGTGGAATCGAAATCGAAGACGAGGTAGGGAAGTGGGGCTGGTTGCTGCGGCATAACGGAGGCAATATCGGTCCAAACCTGGTCTATTGAAGCCCCGTGTCCCGCGCATTGGGCTAATTTTTGGCTAACTGGCGGCCTCTGCGCAGCAGCCGGAGCCCCGCCAGGAGCACCGCCGGGCCGTGCTCGGCCGCGAGCAGCAGGGCGGCAAACGGCAGCAGCCACGCCATGCGCACCTGCAGGCGGTCGAGCACATTGGCCAGGCTCCCCGTCACAAAGGCATTGGCCACCAGCGCCACGCCCACCAGCACCAGTAGCATGCCGCCCGCCGGCCCCACGCGCCGCCGCACGCCGGGCCGCGCCAGCCCGGCCAGCACCACCAGCAGCGCCAGCACATACACCCAGGGCAGCCGCTCGTTGAGGGCGGTAAAGTCGAGCCGGCTTTGGTTTTGCAGCGACGTCATGTACTCTTTCAGCTCGTAGCCGTGGTTGAAAACCTGCACTTGCGAGTACGGCGGCGTGTCGACGCCGCAGGCCGGCGGGGCGCCGTTGCCGTGCAGGGCGTGGGTGAGCTGGCGCAGCGTGGCCTGGGCAGCTTCGGCCGCCAGGGAGGGGTAGTAGCGCGGGGTGCGCAGCACCTGCCCGATGATGCCGCGGTACTCGGCGAGGTGGGCGTTCCAGCCGCCCGTTTGGTTCATGGGGCTGTCGGGGCTCCACATAAAGCTGCTGGCGTCGTTGGGCAGGCGGTCGCGGTAGGCGCAGAGCGAATAGGCCTGGTTCCAGCCGCAGTGGTCGTCGAGAAAACGTTCCAGAATGCCGGTTTCGCACAATCGGCCCATGAGGAAGGCCGGCGCGGCCCGCGAAATGGCAAATTCGCCGCCGAAGGCCCGGTGCATAGCCGGCAGCACCAGCCAGGCGGCCAGCACAGCGGCCAGGCTTTGGCGCCAGTAGGCGGGGCGCAGCCAGCCCCGCCGGAACCAGCCCCGCCCGGCCGCCAGCGCGCCAAACCCGCTCACTACCAGCGAAAAGGTAAGCACATTGGAAGAGTGCATCATGGCCGACACCAGGGCCAGCAGCAGCAAGCCGGCGCGGCGCCATTGGCTGCGCGCGTGCCCCAGCAGCACCAGCCCCAGGGCCAGCAGGCCAATGGCCGTGAAAATGTCGGGCATGAGCTCGCAGCTAATCCACGACAGGCCGGTGGCCCACCCAAAGGCCAGCAGCAGCGCCAGCCGCGTGGCCGGATGCCGGGCCCGGGGCACGTACACTTCGAGGTAGCGCAGCAGCAGCCCAGCCAGCAGCAAGCACTGAAAAAAGACGACCAACCACAGCGAAAACTGCAGGCTGGCCACCCGCATAAACAGGCCGTAGGTGAGGGGCCGGTCATCGGGCACGCTCAGCGTGAGGCCGCTGCCCAGGTAGGTGCCCGTGTCGTAGGTCACGAGCGGAAAGCCGTTATAGAGGCCGCCAAAGAGCAGCACCAGGCTGGTCAGCAGCAACCAGCCGAAACGGGCCGTGGCCGGCGGAAGCAAAGAAGTAGAAGTTTCCGGCAAGAGGGCGCAATAAGAAGCGCAAGGTAAGTTGGGCTGAACCGTAGCGGCCCCGCACCTGGCCCGGGCGGCCTAGCTCCACGATAACCAAATTGAGCCGGCGAAGTACAGCCAACATACCCTTACTTCTGGAGGAGCGGCCATGGCACGTGAGCAAGAACAAGAAGTTGAGCTAACCCTCGAATCCGTCACCTCGCACCGCTCCATTGATGGGGTGGAGGAATTGAGTTTGAATACGACCGATGGCCCCATCGCGGCGCGCCTGCACGCGGCCCCCAACGGGGCGCCCGCCGTGGTGTGGGTGGGCGGGGCGGGCGGCGGGCTAGACGGGCCGGCCTGGGGCATGTACCCGCGCCTGGCGGCCCGGCTGGCGGCCCAGGAAATTGCCTCGCTGCGGCTGCACTACCGCCGGCCCAACCAGCTGGAAGACTGCGTCATGGACACCCTGATTGGAGTGGAATACCTGGCGCTGAAATGCGGCTATCAGTCCATTGCGCTGGTGGGGCACTCCTTTGGCGGGGCCGTGGTCATCGCGGCCGGGGCCCTCAGCCAGACCGTGACGGCGGTGGTGGCCATGAGCAGCCAGACCTACGGCACTGACCTGGTGCCGCGCCTCAGCCCGCGCCCCTTGCTGCTGGTACACGGCTCGGCCGATGAAATCCTGCCCGACGTGTGTTCGCGCAACATTTACGAGCGGGCCAAAGAGCCCAAGGAGCTGCACCTGTACCCCGGCTGCCGCCACGGCCTCGACGAGTGCCGCGAACAGGTGGACGACGTGGTGGTGGGCTGGCTGGTGCGGCAGTTGGCTCCGAATAAAGCAGCCCGGTAGGCCCGTGGGAAACGGTGGGCCGGGCTACCTTGCCTGCCCATTCGCTACTGCCGTATGCCCCAGCGCCTGCTTTTTGTGTACAACGCCGACGGCGGCCTACTGCCCAGCCTCAAGGATGCGTTTCATAAGGTGCTCTCGCCGGCTACGTACCCGTGCTCGCTGTGCGGCCTCACATACGGCGCCACGCAGATGAGGCCGGAGTGGAAGCAGTTTGTGCGGGCGCTGCCGGTGGCGGTAGATTTTCTGCACCGCGACGAATTTGTGCGCGCCCATCCGCAGTGGCGCGGCCAGCTGCTGCCCGCCGCCTTTGCCGTGGGAGTGGCCGGAGAATTGTCGGTTTTTATTAGGGCCGAAGAAATGGATGCCACCGACCTGAACGGCCTGATGGCGCTGGTGCGGGCGCGGCTGGAAGCGCCGGCTGCCGGGGCCTGAGTGCGGGGATACGAAGCCCGGGATTGGAGCGATTCGGGCCCGGGTGAGCGGCTGTAAAAAAGGGTTTTAACATGCGCCGGCCGGGGGACTACCTTTGGCTCAGAAATATCTATTTTCTGATTTGCCACTCTTTATTCCTCGTAGTTTTCCCACATGCGACATTCGATTTTTTCAACCCTGGTGCTGGGCGCGGCGCTGCTCACGACGGGCGTGGCCGCGGGGCAGCAGGCGGCCACTGGCCCGGCCTACGATGCCCGGACGCTGTTTAGCCCCATGTTTATTGAGCAGCTGGCCACGCCCACGCGCACGGCCGGCGGCCAGCCCGGCGCAGCCTACTGGCAGAATGGTGCCGACTATAAAATCAACGCCCGCCTCGACGACAAAACCGCCCGCGTGACGGCGTCCGTCGACATCACCTACACCAACAACAGCCCCGACCGCCTGGCGTTCGTGTGGCTGCAGCTCGACCAAAACCTTTACCGCGCCGACTCGCGCGGCGCGGCCGCCACGCCGGTGGCGGGTGGGCGCTTCGGCAACTCGGCCCGGGACTTCCGGGGCGGCGACAGCCTGCAAACCGTGACCATTGACTTCCACGGCAAGAAGCGCAAGGCCAATTACCGCGTGCAGGACACCCGCATGCAAATCATTTTGCCCGAGGAAATGAAGTCCAAAGGCGACAAGCTCGGCATCCACATCGACTACGGGTTCAACGTGCCCGAATACGGCTCCGACCGCTTGGGCCGCCTCAAAACCAAGAACGGCGAAATCTTCGAGGTGGCGCAGTGGTACCCGCGCATGGCCGTGTACGACGACGTGGAAGGCTGGAACACGCTGCCCTACATGTCGGCCGAGTTTTACCTCGAGTACGGCAACTTCGACTACACCATCAACGTGCCCGCCAACTTCCTGGTGGGCGGCTCGGGCGAGCTGGTGAACCCCGGTGAGGTACTCACCGGCGCCCAGCAGAAACGCCTGGCCCAGGCCGCCGGCTCCGACAAAACGGTCATCGTCCGCTCGGCGGATGAGGTGACGCAGGCCAGCTCGCGCCCCGCCGGCAAAAACGGCCGCCTCACCTGGCACTTCCGCTGCCAGCGGGCCCGCGACGTGGCCTGGGCGGCGTCGGCCGCCTTTGTGTGGGACGCCGCCAAGATGAACCTGCCCAGCGGCCGCAAGTCGCTGGCCATGTCGCTCTACCCCACGGAGTCGGCCCAGGACACGGCCTGGAACCGCTCGACCGAGTACGTGAAGAAGAGCATCGAATACAACTCCAAGCAGTGGTACGAGTTCAGCTACCCGGTGGCCACCAACGTGGCCGGCGTGGTGGGCGGCATGGAGTACCCGGGCATCGTGTTTTGCGGCGCCAAGGCCCGCAAAGGCAGCCTCTGGGGCGTAACGGACCACGAATTTGGCCACAACTGGTTCCCGATGATAGTGGGCTCGAACGAGCGCAAGTACCCGTGGATGGACGAGGGCTTCAACACCTTCATCAATATCCTGTCGACCCAGAATTTCAACAACGGCGAGTACAAGTCGCTCAACGACACAACTCGTCTGGTGGCCGGCCTGGTGCGGGGCATTTCACTTGCCACCACCGACGCGCCTTTGACCGTGCCCGACGTCACGCAGGCGTATAACCTGGGCTTTGCGGCCTACAGCAAAATGGGCTACGGCCTGTTTCTGCTGCGCGAAGAAGTGCTGGGCCCCGAGCGGTTCGACTACGCTTTCCGCAGCTACATCAAGCGCTGGGCCTTTAAGCACCCCCAGCCCAAGGACTTTTTCCGGACCATGAACGAAACCAGCGGCGAAGACCTGACCTGGTTCTGGCGCGAGTGGGTGTACAACAACTGGCAGCTCGACCAGGCCGTGACCACCGTGACGTACGTCAACCAGGACCCCGCCCAGGGCGCCCTCATCACCATCGAAAACAAGGGCCAGGCCGCCATGCCCGTCACGGCCGAAGTGACGGAAACCAACGGCAAAAAGTCCCGCGTGCACCTGCCCGTTGAAATCTGGCAGCGCGGCGGCACCTGGACGTTCCGCTACAACTCCACCACGCCGCTCACGCTCGTGCGCCTCAACGCCACCAAGCTGCTGCCCGACGCCAACCCGTACAACAACGTGTGGCGGCCTATGGAGCTGAAGTAAGGTAGGCCTCCGGGTACCTCACGTGCCCCCTGTGGGGCGGGCCCCTCTCCCGCGGAGAGGGGAGCGACGGCGGCGCGGTTCTGTCATTGCGAGCGCAGCGCGGCAATCTTTCCTCTTCTTGCACCTGCCCCTGAACAATAACAACGTCTTTCATTGCAAAAGCCCCGACTCGTAGCAGAGCCGGGGCTTTTCACATTATTGGGCTGGTCGCATTGTCAGGACGGATTGCCACGGCCTGCGGCCTCGCAATGACAGAACCGCGCCGCTCCTGTCTCCGCGGGAGAGGGGCCCGCCCCACAGGGGGCACGTGAGGGTCCGCCGGGTGAGGTTCACGATGGAATCACACGGCCTTGCTGCCACTTGGGGTCATAATGCGCGCCGCCAAACCAGTAGAGCATCATGGCCCGCGAGTAGCGCAGGATAACCGGCGTGAACACCAGCGTCACGATTGTGACGGTCACGATGTACACCCACGTATCGGGATTGCCGAAAAAGTAGTATAAGGGCACGCCAACGAGGAAAATAGTGGCCACGTTGAAGGCGAACGTGATGTACATCGAGCCAAAGTAAAACCCCGGCTCCGGCTCAAACGACTGCCCGCACACGGGGCATTGAGCGGGCATCTCGGCAAATTTGGTGAGGTTGAGGGCGGAATAGGAAAAGAGTTTTCCTTGGTGGCAGCGGGGGCAGCGCAACGCCAGCAAGGCCGCGGCATTGGAATCGATGCGAGTAGGCATAACCTGTGAGATAAGTGGAGCTGAATGGAAAGTATACGGGCAAAGGCGGTGCTCGACTACGCCGGCAGGGTGCGGCGGCGGCCCGTGCCGTTTTTCAATACAAAATTACCGGGACGCTTCCGGCCGCTCACAGCCCCATTTCAGGCACTTATAGGACAAATCAACGGTGCCGAAACGCCTCGGGCGTGGTGCCGGTGTACTTGCGGAAGTAGCGCACGAAATACGAGGCGTCCTCAAACCCCAGCTCGTAGGCTACCTGGGCCACGCTCAGGGCCGAGTGGCTGAGCAGGCGCTGGGCTTCCACCACCACCCGCTCGTGGATGAGGGCGCTGGCCGTCTTGTTGAGCACCCGGCGGCACAGCGCATTGAGGTGGTTGGCCGTGACATGCAGCAGGTCGGCGTATTCGCTCACGCTGTGCTTGGTGCGGAAGTGCTGGTTGAGCAGGGCCCCAAATGCGCGGACTTGCTGTGGGGCCGCGCTGACTTCGGCGGTAGGTTGAGCTGGATAATGCCGGGCCGCCAGCTCCAGGCACAGGTGCAGGTAGGTGCGAAACACCTCTGCCTGGTTTAGGTGTGGCTCCTGATATTCAGCGAATAGGTGCTCAAACAAGGGCCGTATTTCGGTTTGCTGGGGCGGCAGGTGAAGCAATGGCGGGTGGGCGCTATCAAAAAACGGGTAGCGGTAGAGGCCGTTGCCGGGATAGCGAAACAGGTAGAAATCGGTGTCGAAAAACACCACAAAGCCGCGTACGTCGGCGGCCAGCTGCCAGTGGTGCACCTGCCCCGGCGCCAACAAAAAAAGGCTGCCCGGCCGCAGCTCGTACGTCACCAAATCGACGGTGTGGGTGCCCGTGCCGTCCGTAATATAGAGCAGCAGGTAAAAATCGTGGGCGTGCGGCACGTTCACGTGCGGAAACTTCACCACGTGGGTTTCCAGCCGTTCGCAGTAGTAGGGCGTGCGGGCCAAAGGCGGCGGAAATGAGGCCAGGGCCAGCACCGGAGGGCCAACAGCTTTCATGGGCAAGGGCAGGGAAGTGGGCGAAAGTAGGCACGCCGGACGGCTCAACTTCGCCAAAGCAGGCCCCGCCAATGCCCCGGGCGCCGCGGGGCCGCGCCGCAGGAGGTAACTTTGTGGACTGCTGGGGTCTGGTTGGCCCTGACTGTCGCGTGCTTTCCAGCGCGTGGGCAATGGGCGCATTCCTCGGAAGCGGCCATTGGCGGGCGCCCCTTCGGGTGCGCCTTCCAGCTCGACCGACGCCCGCCAGCAGCGTTTTAGTGCCCTGTTGTTGTGAATATTTCGTTGTTGAATCGCTCGGCCGTTTGGGCTGGGCTGCTGGGCGCGTGCGTGTTGCTGCCCAGCTTTAGCCCTTCCGAGCACCAGCCGGCCGCGCCGGCCAAGCGCAGCCGCACGTTTGTGCTCACCACCACGGCCACCGTGCCTGCGGCCCCCGCCGGTACCGCCGTCGAGTTCTGGTTGCCCGTGCCGCATTCTGACGTTAGCCAGGACGTGCGCGACCTCAAAATTGAGTCGCCCGTGCCCTACAAAATCGAGAACGGCGCCTACGGCAACCAGATGCTGCACCTGCGGCTGGCTACCCCGCCGGCCGCGCCCGTGCTGGTCAAGCTCACGGCTACCATCACCCGCCGCGAGCACCTCAACCTGCTGGCTTCCAGCCCAACTGCCTCGAAGCCCGCTAAGAAAGAAAAGACGGACCCCGACATGGCCCGCTGGCTGGCCCCCGACCGCCTCGTGCCCCTCGACCCTCTCATCCGCCAGCAGGCGGAAGAAGTAGTGGCGAAGGCCGGCGCCAAAACCAACCTCGAAAAAGCCCGCGCCATCTACGAGCACGTGGTGAGCACCGTGACCTATGACAAAACCGGCCAGGGCTGGGGCCGCGGCGACATCTACTATGCCTGCGACTCCCGCCGCGGCAACTGCACCGATTTTCACGCCATCATCATCGGCTACTGCCGGGCCGTGGGCATTCCGGCGCGCTTCAGCATCGGGCTGCCGCTGCCGGCCGGGCGCGGCAAGGGCGAAATCAAAGGCTACCATTGTTGGGCTGAATTCTACACGCCCGAAACCGGCTGGGTGCCCGTCGATGCATCCGAGGCCGCCAAGGACCCCAGCAAGCGCAACTACTTCTTCGGCGCGCACGACGAAAACCGCGTGGAGTTTACCCGCGGCCGCGACGTGGTGCTCGCGCCCCGGCAAGCCGCCACGCCGCTCAACTACTTCGTGTACCCCTACGCTGAGGCCGACGGCAAGCCGCTGGAAGTAACGAAGACGTATGAGTTTGCCGACGTGACGGAATAAGAAGTACGGTTAGGCAGAGCGCAGCCGGGAACCTCACCCCCGGCCCCTCTCCAAAAGAGAGGGGAGCCAGACGGTAAGCTAATAAGAAGCCCTGGCTCAATATTGAGCCAGGGCTTCTTATTAGAAATTGAGCTAAAACGTGGTGCCGTGGCTCCCCTCTCTTTTGGAGAGGGGCCGGGGGCGAGGTTCTCCATGCCCGGCCAAATCTCTTAAACCGTCGCCAGCTGCGCTTGCTCCAATGTCTTCAAATCCTCATCCGTGAGCCGCAGCTCCGTGGCTTCGAGCAGCTCCGTGACCTGGCCCACGCTGGTGGCGCTGGCAATGGGGGCGGCTACCGTCGGGGCCTGCATCAGCCAGGCCAGGGCTACCTGGGCGGGCGTGGCCTGCTGGCGGTCGGCCACAGCGTCGAGGGCGGTGAGGATGGTTAGGCCTTTTTCGTTGAGGTATTTCTGGCCCACGCCGCCGCCGCGGGGGCTTTTCTGCAAGTCGGCCTCGGTGCGGTACTTGCCGGTGAGGAAACCCGAGGCCAGCCCGTAGTAGGGAATGGCGCTGATGTGCTCCTCCAGCAGCAGGGGCACTAGGTTCTTCTCGAAATCGGCCCGGTCGTAGAGGTTATAGAGGTTTTGCAGGGTTTCGTAGCGCGGGAAGCCGTGCTGCTGGCTGGCTGCCAGCGATTCGCGCAGGCGCTCGGCCGTGAAGTTGGAGGCGCCGATGGTGCGCACCTTGCCTTCTTTCACGAGCTGAGCATAGGCTTCCAGGGTTTCCTCCACGGGCACGGTGGGGTCGTCTTTGTGCGACTGGTAGAGGTCGATGTAGTCGGTGCCGAGGCGCTTGAGCGAGCCTTCCACGGCGCGCAGGATGTAGTTTTTGGCCAGACCTTTGTTGTCGGCGTTCACTTCCCAGCCCACTTTCGTGGCAATCACGACGTCGTCGCGCCGGCCGCGCTGCTTGAGCCACTTGCCGATGATGGTTTCGGATTCGCCGCCCACGTGCCCGGGCACCCAGACGGAGTAGCCGTCGGCAGTATCAATGGCGTTGCCGCCGCCCGCCACAAAAGCGTCGAGCACGGCAAAGGACGTGGCTTCGTCGATGGTCCAGCCGAAGACGTTGCCACCCAGCATCAGGGGCGAAATGTGAAGGCCGGAGCGGCCGAGTTGACGGGTTTGCATAAAAGAAATGGAAGATTAACGAAGAAAAATGCCCCGTTGCGCCCGCTGTGGGCGCGGCAGGTTACAAGCCGAATTGTAGCTCGATGGTTTGAGTAACCCGCCGCAAGGAAGTCTAAACCGCATAGAATTCCAGCGGCAGGCCGTCAGGGTCGGCAAAGAATGTGAACTGCCGGCCCGTCAGCTCGTCGGTGCGGATGGGCTCACACGGCACCCCATTTGTTTCGAGCCAGCGAATGGCGGCCGGCAGGTCGGCCACCGCAAAAGCGAGGTGGCGCAGGCCCGCCGCCTCAGGCCAGCTGGCGCGGGCCGGCGGGCTGGGAAACGAGAACAGCTCGAGCACGTACTGGCCGTTTACGGCCAGGTCCAGCTTGTGCGAGTCCCGCTCGGCCCGATAGGTTTCGCGCAGCACCTGCAAGCCCAGTACCTGGGTATAAAACTGCTTGGAGACAGAATAATCGGAACAGATGAGCGCCACGTGGTGCAGGCCTAAAAGCGAGAGCATAGAGGAGGTAGGTTTATCAGTAAGGGTCAAGGCTCCGCTATTCAACCGGAAAGAGGAGCTAATGAGAGCAGTGCGTCTAGCGGCAAAATTGAGCTAGCATCGAGTGGCTAAGAAGCGCCTATTTGCTCACCAGCACCCGGTAGCCGTGGGCCGGCACTGTGAGCGGCGCAGCCGGGGCCTGGGTTGCTTTGGCCGGGGCGAAGGCATCGACGTAAACCGCGCCGGGCGCTGGCAGTGCCACCTGCTGCGGCTTCGTCCCTAGGTTGATGGCCACCACCACGCGCGCCGTCGAATCGGCGTTGGTGCGCAGGAACGCAACACATTCGGCGGGTGCAGGCAGCAGCCGGAACCGGCCCGCGGCGTCGTAGTTGCGCAGGGCCGGGCTCTGCTTCTTGAGCTGCAGCAGCGTGGTGTAGAAGCCTTGCAGCGGGAAGCCATTCCACGGAATGGTGTCTTTGTCGAAGAAGCGCAGGCGCTTTTTCAGGGCCGCTTCCTGGCCGCTGTACACCATCGGGATGCCGGGCATGAGGGCGGTGAGCACGGCTTCGGGCAGGGCGTTGGCGCCCAGCCGCTCGTACTCGCTGCCGTCCCAGGCGTTGATGTCGTGGGTGCTGGTGAAGGTCATCAGGTTGACGCCGGCGGGGTAGCGCTGGCGTTCGGCGGCGAGGTAGTGGGCCAGCTCCGAAGTGGGTTTCTGCCCGCGGCCCAGGCTGTCGAGCAGGCCGTGCAGGCGCAGGGCATAGGTGGCATCAAACGCTTTTTCCAGCAGCCGGGTATTGGGCTCAAACTCGCTGCGCTTGAGGAAGGTGGGCGGAAACAGCTCGTCCCATTCGGCCAGCATAAACACCGGTTTGGTTTTCTCCAGCTCCTGGCGGGTGTCGTTCCAGAAATCGGTGGGCACCAGGCCGGCCACATCGGCCCGGAAGCCATCGATGCCGGCGGTTTTGACCCAGTAGGCCATGCTCTCGGTCATGTACCGGCGCAGGCCCGGCTTGCGGTAGTCGAGGTCGATGACATCCTGCCAGTCGGCCACGGGCGGGCGGAAATGGCCCAGGCTGTCGCGGGTGTACCAGTCGGGGTGCTCGGTGGTGAGGGCGTTGTCCCAGCTGGTGTGGTTGGCTACCCAATCGAGGATGACGTGCAGGCCCCGTTTGTGCGCTTCGTTCACGAGGTGCTGCAGGTCGGCCAGCGTGCCCAGGTCGGGGTTCACGGCGCGGTAGTCGCGCACGGAGTAGGCACTGCCCAGTGTGCCCTTGCGGTGGCTCATCCCGATGGGATGGATGGGCATGAGCCAGAGAATGCCCACGCCCATTTTCTGCAGGCGCGGCAGGTGTGCCTCGAAGGCCCGAAAGGTGCCCTCGGGCGTGTACTGGCGCACATTGACCTGGTAAATGCTGGCCGATTTAGCCCAATCCGGATGCTTTATCGTGTAGGCCGAGGCATCGGGTGTGCCGGCCGCGGGCACCTGTTTTTCAGTAGCTGAGTTTGTGCCTGACTGGCAGGAGCCGAGCCCCAGCAGCGGGAGCAGCGCCCAAAGCAAGCGCGAAAAGGAGGCGTGAGTCATGCCGCAAAGTAAGGGGCAGTGTGAAAAAGAGCCGGACGAGTGTAGCGCGGACTTTTAGTCCGCGAGTTGCCGGATTCCACATGGACCACGCGCGGACTAAAAGTCCGCGCTACGTTGAGCCCGCAATACGTGCGCGCTGCCGTGGCTTCCCTCTCTTTTGGAGTGTGGGGGTGAGGTTCCCCGCGCCAGATACTGCCTTGCAATTGGAAGTACCTGTTGCTTCAAATTAACTCCTGCCTGAGGATTTTGCCTTTCAATTGGCCTTTACCCCACTTCAGCTAAGCTTCAGAATTACGAACGTACTTGGCTCCATTCTCTTTTAACCAGTCGTTTCCATGAAAAACCTTCTGCTCGCCGCGCTCTTGGCCCTGAGCTGTTTCGGCAATGTCGCTTTGGCTCAAACAGCTACCGCACCCGCCCCTTATCGGCTGCTCAATACCATCAACATTGGCGGCGCAGGCGGCTGGGACTACCTCAAAGTAGACCCGTCCGGCGAGCGGCTGTATGTATCGCACGGCACGCAGGTGGAAGTGGTGGATTTGAAAACCCGCAAGGTGATGGGTACCATTCCGAACACGCCCGGCGTGCACGGCATCGAGGTGGTGCCGGCGGCTAACCGCGGCTACATCACCTGCGGACGCAACAACACCTGCGTGGTGTTCGACCTCAAAACCCTGAAGCCCATTGGGGCACCCATTCCCACGGGGCCTAAGCCCGATGCGTTGTTGTACGACACCTTCTCAAACCGTGTGTTTCTATTTGGTAACGACGGCGGCAAAAGCACCGTGCTCGATGCCAAAACCGGCGCCGTGGTGGGCACCGCCGAGCTGGGTGGCGACGTGGAAGAAGGTGTTGCCGATGGGAAAGGGGCCATTTTTGCTAACATCGAAGACAAGAGCGAAGTCATCGAATTCAATGCCAAAACTCTGGGCGTGCGCAAGCGCTACTCCCTGGCTCCCGGCGAAGAGCCCACCGGCCTGGGTTACGACCACAAAACCAACCGCCTGTTCAGCGCCTGCGCCAACGAGAAGCTGGTGGTAACGGACAGCAAAACCGGCAAGCAAGTTGCCGTGCTGCCAATTGGCAAAGGCACCGACGGCGCCGTTTTCGACCCGGCCACCAACAACATCATCACCTCGAACGGGTCGGGTACCTTTACCGTCATCCACGAAGACACGCCCAACAAGTACACCGTGGTAGCCAACGTGCCCACCGCCCGTGGGGCCCGCACCATTGCCATGAACCCCAAAACCCACCATCTCTTCACTTGCACCGCCGACTACGGTCCCGCGCCGGTGCCCACCACCGACAACCCACGCCCCCGGCCAAGCATTGTGCCCGGTACGTTTCGGGTGCTGGAGTATGGCAAATAGCCGAACGCGCCGCCCCTACCAAAACGCCCCGAGGCCCCGCGCGTAGGAGGGAGCGGGGCCACTCGTTGTTTGCCTGCGCCCTGGTTTTGCCATGCCTGATGCTGCCAATTGGATGCGGGTGCGCGCGGCGCTGCGGGTGCATAGCGTGCTGCTACTGGCCCTGGTGCTGCCGTGGGCAGTATTTGCCATCGTGGCCAAGAGCCTCTGGCAAACCGGCGGCTTTGTGGGCGACCGCACCATTTTGAAACTCCTGCACCGGCATTCCTCCCCGGTGCTCGACAGCCTGGCCACCACCCTCACCGACATCGGCGATACCGGGCCCATGGTGGCGGTGGGCTGCCTGATTACGATTGGGCTACTGTGGCGGCGCCACTACCGCGAAGCCTGGGTTTTTGCCCTGTCGGTGGGCGGGGCCATGGGGCTCACGCAGGTACTAAAAGCCTTGTTTGGCCGCCCCCGCCCCGAGCTGTGGCTCAGCATCAAGCCGGCGCAGCATTACAGCTTTCCCAGCGGGCACGCCATGGACACGGCCGCCCTGGCCGCGGCCATCGGCTTCTTGCTGTGGCAGTACCGGGCCCACTGGTTGGGCTGGACGGTGGGGCCACTGTTTGCGCTCAGCGTGGGCTGGGCGCGAATGTACCTGGGCGTGCATTACCCCTCCGATGTGGTGGCCGGCCTGGCCAGCTCCGTGGGCTGGGTAACGGGTATCCACGTGCTGTTCTCGCCGATTTTCACCCCGCAGCGGCGCCGGTGGCACCAGGCCCTGCACCAGCAGCTGCCTTCCGTGGTATCGCCGCCCAAGCAGCTGCCCGCCGCTACCACCGAAACAGCAGGTCAAACTGAAGCCCGCAAAATCACCCCCAAATCTTGGTTGCCTAAAAGTTAAAGATGCCGCGGGTTCTGGGCTTCGTACCACACGCAGTGGGTGCCATTTTCATCAAAAGCGTTGCCTTGCTGCAGCCCAATCTTCTCCAGAATACGGCGCGAGCCGGCATTTTCGACGTCGGCGTACGCGCAGATTCGGCCCAGGGCCAGGGTGCCGAAGCCGTAGTTGAGCCAGGCCTGGGCGGCCTCGTAGCCGTAGCCCTGGCCCCAGTAGCGCGGCAGAAAGCGGTAGCCCAGGTCGTAGAAATCGCGCTGTTGGTTGATAGGACCAGCCACCAGCTTCAGCCCGGCCCAACCCATAAACTCGTTGGTGGCGCGCAGCAACACGGCCCAGCGGCCAATGCCGTTGGTGCGGTACTGCTCCTGAATAAAGGCAACGGTTTGGATGCTCTGTGCTGGCTCGGTCACGAGCTGCCCACCAATCCCGCCCAGATAGCGGTGCACGGCCGGGTCCGAGTCGAGGGTAAACATGCCCGGGGCATCAGCGTCGAGTACGGGGCGAAAGCGGAGCCGCTCGCTTTCAAAGGGCTGCATCGTATGCATGAGGTCGGGAGTTTAAAAAGAAATGGATGCTTTCTGCTGACTTCGGCCCAGCATAGGACGTGCGCGCGGGTGGAAAGCAAGCTCAATACCACTGAAAAAGTGCGAACGAAACCGCGGCAATGCTTCAGAAACGACAGCCGCTACCGTTCCGAAAGCAGCAAGTTACCGCCCGGGGTACGTAGGCACCGAATAGCCTCTCGTCTGCCGAACTTCGTTGGGAACACTTCGGGCAGCAATGAACTTCTTACCCTATACTGATTTTGCCTTATGCCACCCAAGTCGCTTTCCTCTCCGTACGCTGCCGTTTTTATTGACTTTGAAAACGTTTATTACTTCCTCAAAAACCACTTCCACGACCCGCCCGACCTCAACGACTACGTGCTGGATATCATCCGTTCGCTGCGCGAGGAATTGAGCAAAAAAGGGCTGGATTCGTTGATTAGCTACGCGTACGCCGATTTTGAGCGGTTGGCCACTGCGCCGCAGGGCGCCCTCTACCTCATGGGCGTGAGCACGCGCAACGTGCTGGGTACCGACCACAAAAACGCCGCCGACATGCAGCTCTGCATCGATGCGATGGAGGTGATGTACACCCGCCCCGACATTGGCACGTTTGTGCTCGTGGCCGGCGACCGCGACTACATCCCGGTGCTGCAGCACCTGCGCCGCCAGGCCCGGCAGGTGCTGGTGGCGGGCTTCCGTGAGGCCGTGTCCGGCGACTTGCTCCAAAACATCGGCGCCGACCATTTCCTCGACGCCCGCGACCTGCTTTCCCACGAGCGAGTGCAGCAGCTGGAGAAGCGCCGGGCCGAGCGCCAGCGCATCATCGAAGAGAGCCGTCGCTTGCGCGAGCAGGGGTTGGCTAGCCCACAAGCCCCGGGCGGCGCCCCCAAAGCACCCGGCGCCCCAGCTCCCACAACGCCACGGCCCCCAGGCCCCCGGGTGCCCGACGAAGTAGCCGATTTTGCAACCTACCGCCGCCTCGACACGGAAGACGAGCGCCGCACACTGGGCTGCATCATCAGCGAATTTCAGAAGCTCGAGGCCAAGCAGCAGCGCCGGGTGCGCGACCTGTGGCTGGGCCCCTTCATGCGCGTGCTCACCGACGAGCTGACAGAGTTGACCGATTTCGAGCGTCGGGATTTGCTCAACAAATTGCGCGATGCCGGCGCCATTCGCATCGAAAAGCGCGAAGGCGAGCCGCACCCGTTTTCGGTTATCATCCTCAATTACAACCACCCCGACGTGCTGGAATTGCAGCCCAGCGAGGAGAAGGAGGGGCAGGCTTAGTATATGGCTCAACGCGTTTGGGCGGTGCGTTGGACTGCGCAATAAGGCCAGTAAGAGCAGTCCAAAAAGAACGGTCATGCAGAGCGCAGCGAAGCATCTTATCACGCCGGAGTCGTTCTGCGGGGATAAGATGCTTCGCTGCGCTCTGCATGACAACAGGCGCGGGCGAGTTGGTGCGCCACGCTCGTCACTATGCTCTAGCTATCACAGACGCCCAACGAAACTACCCCAACCCGAAAGAGGAACTTTATCTGGTTCTTTGCCGGATATCTTGTATCAACTCCCATTCCAACGCTCAGCTCGTGCGCATGACCCCACCGAATACGTCCCTTGGTAAAGCTCTTTTGGCCAATGCCTTTCTCACCTTTAGCCTAGCTGCCTGCCTGATGCCAACATCCAGCCATGCCCAACCCACGTCGGGCGCCGCGGCCACTGCGGCTTCGACGGCCACTAACCCGCTGCTGGCGCCCTGGAGCGGGCCCTACGGCGGCGTGCCGGCGTTTGATAAGGTAAAAGTAGAGCAGTTTAAGCCGGCGCTGGAAGCGGCGATGGCCGAAAACCTCCGCGAAATCGACGTTATTGCCGGCAACAAGCAGGCCCCGACGTTCGACAACACCATTGCCGCACTGGAGCGGGCCGGCGAGCGGCTCGACGAAGTGCGCACCGTGTACGGCATCTGGTCTGGCACACTGAGCAGCCCCGACGTGCAGGCCATTGAGCGCGAAATGTCGCCCCGCATGGCCGCCTTCGCCGACCAGATTAACCAAAACGAGCCGCTGTTTCGGCGCGTGGAGGCCGTGTACAACTCGCCGGCCAAAAAGCAGCTCACGCCCGAGCAGCAGCGCCTTACCTGGGTGTACTACAACAACTTCGTGCGGGCCGGGGCCAAGCTCGACGCCACGGCCAAATCCCGCCTCTCGGCCATCAACCAGCGGCTGGCCGGCCTCTTCACCCGCTTCAGCCAGAACGTGCTGGCCGACGAAACCGACTCTGTGCTGGTGCTGAAAAGCCCGGCCGAAATGAGCGGCCTGCCCGCCTCCCTGCGCGACGACGCGGCCAACGCCGCCACAGCCCGCAAGCTCACGGCCGCCGGCGCCATCACCAACACCCGCTCGTCGATTGAGCCGTTTCTGACCTACTCGGACCAGCGCAAGCTGCGCGAGAAGGCCTGGCGCATGTTCTACAACCGCGGCGACAACGGCGGCGTGCACGACAACAACGCCATTATTACCCAGATTCTGCAGTTGCGCGCCGAGCGGGCCAAGCTGCTGGGCTACAAAACCCACGCCCACTGGCGCCTCGACAACACCATGGCCAAAACGCCCGAAGCGGCCATGGCCCTGATGGAGGAAGTGTGGACGCCCGCCGTGGCCCGCGTGAAGCAGGAAGTGGCCGACATGCAGGCGCTAGCCAAAAAAGAAGGCGCCCCGGCCGATTTCAAAATTGAGCCGTGGGACTACCGCTACTACGCCGAAAAGGTGCGCAAGGCCCGCTACGACCTCGACCAGAACGAAGTGAAGCAGTACCTGCAGCTCGACAAGATGCGCGAAGGCATGTTTTGGGTGGCCGGTGAGCTGTTCAATTTCAACTTCACGCCCGTGACCGACGTGCCCGTGTACCACCCCGACGTGAAGGTGTGGGAGGTGAAGGACAAAACCACCGGCAAGCACGTGGGCCTGTGGTACTTCGACCCCTACGCCCGGCCCGGCAAGCGCTCCGGCGCCTGGATGAACGCCTACCGCAACCAGCAGCGCATGGACGGCAAGGAAGTGGCCACCATCGTGTCGAACAACTCCAACTTCGTGAAGGGCAAGGAGGGCCAGCCCGTGCTCATCTCCTGGACCGACGCCTCCACCTTGTTTCACGAGTTTGGCCACGCGCTGCACGGCCTTTCCTCGAATGTGACGTACCCGACGCTGGCGGGCACGAGCGTGGTGCGCGACTACGTGGAATTCCCCTCGCAGCTGCTCGAAAACTGGCTGCCCACCCCGCAGGTGCTCAACCGCTTTGCCCTGCATTACCAGACCGGCAAGCCCATCCCGCAGGCCCTGGTCGACCGCATCGAAAAGGCCTCCACATTTAACCAGGGGTTCGAAACCACCGAGTTTCTAGCCAGCGCCCTCATCGACATGAAGCTGCACCTGGCCGGCGACCAAAAGATTGACCCCGACAAGTTTGAGCGCGAAACCCTGGCCCAGCTCGGCATGCCCCGCGAGATTGTGATGCGCCACCGCACGCCGCAGTTCTCGCATGTGTTCTCCTCCGATGGCTACTCGGCCGGCTACTACAGCTACCTGTGGTCGGTGGTGCTGGCGGCCGATGCCTTCAGCGCCTTCACCGAAGCCGGCGGCCCCTACGACAAAGCCGTGGGCCAGCGCCTGACCAAGTACGTCTTCTCCGTGGGCAACACCGTGGACCCCGCCGAAGCCTACCGCAAATTCCGCGGCCGCGACCCGAAAATCGACGCACTGATGAAGGAGCGCGGCTTCCCCATGACGGCCAAAAAAACTACCAAAGCGCCGGCAAAAGCCCCGGTTAAGAAGGGGGTTGGCAAGAAAAGCTAATTGAGCTGAATGCGAGCGGTGCTCGATTGCTCTATAACGCTGATGTTACCCAAAAAAGGCCCCGGCAAATGCCGGGGCCTTTTTTGTAGGTGCCCGGCAGCCCAACCTTTCCAACCCGAGGCCAGTACAGCCTAAGGTTCTTCCATCCAATACTTTTGCTATGTCCAGATTCAATCCTGCCTCTTCGGGCCCGGCGCTCGATGCGGCCATCCAAGCTGTGAAAGGTGATTTGACGGCACCCCTGGCCGCCAGCGAGCTGGATAGCTGGATGCGCCTGCTCGACGGCACGGGCAGCGGCGCGCAGGGCGCCATGCTGGTTGAAATGACCAACCTCAAAGCCTACATCCGGCACGGCGATGTGGCCAACATCAGCCACTCGCTCCACACGCTGGGCCACCTCACCACCAAAGCCGCCGACGATACCAACGTGGACGAGGAAACCCGCAGCAAGCTGCACCGCCTGGGCGAGGCCCTGCTGGCCGCCAGCACCACTCTGGCAGGGTAGGGGCTTGGCCCTTGCAATAAGCGCCGGTAGCTGGCTCCAGTGCCAAAGCATTGGTTTTTTGCTTGCCCGGCTGCGTACCTTCGTGGGCGCAAGCCCTGGTTGGCCGGCCACCGCGTGCCGACCAGCCCCATTTCCCTTTTCTCTTCATTCCTCCTCATGAGCTTTATTTCCGAAGTAGAATCCAGCATCCAAACCCTGTTCACGGCCACCGGCCAAGGTTTTCAGATGGACCCCACCGCGGGCTACACCCAGATTGACAACTGGATTCAGCACCTGCGCTCCCTCGACGAGCCCGTGCTGCGTCCCATTGTAAAAGAGCTGGAAATCCTGCGCGGCCACATCGACAACAACAACGCGGCCGGCATGTCCATCGCCTTCCAGAACCTGGGCGAGATGACGGCCCAATCGGCGCTGTCGGTGCACAACTTCAGCGGCAACGGCGACAAGGCCCGCGAAATCAGCCAGAAGCTGATTGCCGCCGCCGGCAACCTGCGCCATCTGGCCAACAGCGCGCCCGCCGCTCACTAAGCGCCGTTGAGCTGCCGGCTGGTCAAGCCAAAAAGTCCAAAACGAGAACGTCATGCTGAGCGAAGGCGAAGCATCTCGTCCGTACCTCTTGTCATGCAGAGCGCAGCGAAGCATCTTATCGCCGCTGAACGACTCGTTCGGACGTGATAAGATGCTTCCTTCGTCAGCATGACAAGAGGTACGGACGAGATGCTTCGCCTTCGCTCAGCATGACGTTCTTTTTGTTGCTAGTAGCCCAGCGCCGTGTCGTCGCCGCGCGGGTCGGCGCCGCCTTCCAGCTTGCCTTGGGGCAGCACCCGGATAATGTCGAGGCGGCCCCAGGGCAGGCGGGGGTTGAGGTGGTAGCCGCGGGCACGCAGGGTGTCCTGGGCTGCTGGCAGTAGGGCACCGGCTTCCACGTCAATCACATCGGGGAGCCACTGGTGGTGCAGGCGCGGGGCTGCCACGGCCTGCTGCGCATTGAGGCCGTAGTCGACCACGCCCAGAATGGTTTGCAGCACGCTGGTGATGATGGTGCTGCCGCCCGGCGAGCCCACCACCAGCGCCACTTTGCCGTTGCGGGTGAGGATGGTAGGCGTCATGCTGCTGAGCATGCGCTTGCCGGGCGCAATGGCGTTGGCGGTGCCGCCCACCAGGCCGTAGGCGTTGGGCACCCCGGCTTTGGCGCTGAAATCGTCCATCTCATTATTGAGCAGAAAGCCCGCACCGGGCACCACCACTTTGCTGCCGTAGGCCCCGTTGAGGGTGGTGGTGCAGCTCACGGCGTTGCCAAAGGCATCGATGATGCTGTAGTGCGTGGTTTCGTTGCTTTCGTAGCCGGGCAGGCCCTTGCCGGCGGTCACCTCCGAGCTGGGCGTGGCCCGGCCGTCGGGCCGGATGGTGGCCGCGCGCTGGCGGTTGTAGTCCACATCCAGCAGCTTTTGCACCGGCACAAAGCCAAAGTCCGGGTCGCCGAGGTAGGTGGCGCGGTCGGCGTACACGCGGCGCTCCACTTCAGTGATGTCGTGCACGGCCATGGGCGTGTGGTAGCCGGTCTGGGCCAGGTCGATGGGCTCGAGCATTTGCAGCATTTGCAGCAGGGCAATGCCCCCGGAGCTGGGCGGCGGCATCGTAATCACGTCGTAGTCGCGGTAGCGGCCGCGCAGCGGCTCGCGCCACTTGGGCTGGTAGCTATCCAGGTCTTTCTGGCTCACCAGGCCGCCGCCGCGCTTCATTTCGGCCAGCAGCAAGCGGGCGGTTTCGCCGCGGTAGAAGCCGGCCCGGCCCTGGTCGCGCACGCGCGCCAGGGTGCGGGCCAGCTCGGGCAGGCGCAGGGTGTCGCCGGCCTTCCACTCGCCGCCACCAGGGCGCAGGTAGGCGGGAGTGCTGCCCGGGTTGTACTTCTGAAAATCGGCGCGGGTGCGGTTGAGGCCGGCGGCCTCCTTCACCGTGAGCGGGAAGCCCTTGGCCGCCAGCGCCACCGCCGGCTGCACCAGAGCCGGCCACGAGAGCTTGCCCAGCTGCTTGTGCAGCACCGCCATGCCGGCCACGGTACCGGGCGTGCCCACCGCCAGGGGGCCGGCCGTGCTCAGGCCTTCTACCACGTTGCCCTGCTTGTCGAGGTACATGTCGCGGGTGGCGCCGGCAGGGGCCGTTTCGCGGAAATCGAGGCTGCCGGCCGAGCCGTTGCGGTCGCGGTAAAGCAGGAAGCCGCCCCCGCCGATGTTGCCGGCCACGGGCAGCACCACGGCCAGGGCAAACTGCACGGCCACAGCCGCATCGTAGGCATTGCCGCCGCGCTGCAGTATCTGGGTGCCGATTTTGGAAGCTTCCGGGTGGGCCGACACCACCATGGCGTAGTTGGCCAGCCGCGGCGCGGCGGCCTGCGGCAGGGGCGAGGCCAGAGAGCTTTCAAAGGGCCGCGAAGTGGACGTTACGGGCCGCTCGGCCGAGCAGGCCAGCAGCAGCGCCAGCGGAACAGCAAAAAAACGAGTCTTCATCATTGGGCAAAATAACGTTATGATTGCCGCTGTAACTACACCACGCGCTAAATAGCCGCTGATGGCAAGTAAATTACCGGCCGGCTGCCGCCGTTGTCGGGCCGGTAGCTCCAACGCGTTACTTTTGGCGCAAACCTTCCGCAATCATGGCTAAGTCGAAACCTACCGCTCCCGCAGCCGCCCAAGCCCCGCGCCGGGCCTCGCTGGCACTCGTGAAAAATGACCCCTGGCTGGCGCCGTTCGAGCCCGTGCTGCAGCAGCGGCTGGCCCGGCTCCGGGCCCGGCTGGCCGAGATTGAGCAGCACCACGGCTCGCTGGCCAATTATGCCACGGCCCACCAGCAGCTGGGCCTGAACCACGACGCCCGCCGCGGCGGCTACGTGTACCGGGAGTGGGCGCCGGGGGCCACGGCGCTGTACCTGGTCGGGGATTTCAACGGCTGGGACCGCCAGGCCAACCCCCTGCAGAAGCTGGAATACGGCGTGTGGGAAGTGTTTTTGCCCGATGCTGAATACCAACATCGCCTCACCCACGGCAGCCGCTACAAGGTGCACGTGGTGACCGCCGCCGGGGGCAAAGACCGCCTGCCGGCCACCCTGCGCCGCGCCGTGCAGGACGAGCAAACCAAGGACTACGCTGCGCAGGTCTGGCGCCCGGAAACGCCGTTCACCTGGACCGACCAGAAGTTTAAAACCGCGGCCGCTGTTCCGGAGCCGCTGATTTACGAAGCCCACGTGGGCATGGCCACCGAGGAGGGCCGCGTGGGTACCTACCGCGAATTCGCCGACAACATCCTGCCCCGAATCGAGGCCGACGGCTACAATACCATTCAGCTGATGGCCGTGCAGGAGCACCCATATTACGGCTCGTTCGGTTACCACGTGGCCAATCTGTTTGCCGCCAGCTCCCGCTTCGGCACGCCCGAAGACCTGAAGTTTCTCATCAACGAAGCCCACCGCCGCGGCATTGCCGTGCTGCTCGACATCGTGCACTCGCACGCCGTGAAAAATGAGGCCGAGGGCCTGGCCAATTTCGACGGCTCCGGCAACCTGTACTTCCACAAAGGCGAGCGCGGCAACCACCCCGGCTGGGACAGCAAGCTGTTTGACTACGGCCGGCCCGAGGTGCAGCAGTTTCTGCTCAGTAACGTGCGCTTCTGGCTCGAAGAATACCACTTCGACGGCTTCCGCTTCGATGGCGTGACCAGCATGCTCTACCACCACCACGGCGAGGGCGTGGCCTTTATGGGCTACGACAACTACTTCGGGCCGGCTGCCGACGAGGACGCCATTCTCTACCTGCAGCTGGCCACCACGCTGGCCCACGAATACAAAAAAGGCAGCATCCTGATTGCCGAGGACATGAGCGGCCTGCCCGGTCTGTGCCGCCCCATCAAGGAAGGCGGCGTGGGCTTCGATTTCCGTCTGGCCATGGGCATTCCGGACTACTGGATTAAGCTGCTCAAGCACACGCCCGACGAAAACTGGCCCCTCGGCGACCTCTGGCACACGCTTACCAACCGCCGCGCCGGCGAGAAAACCATTGCCTACGCCGAAAGCCACGACCAGGCGCTGGTCGGTGACAAGACCTTGTCGCATTGGCTGATAGATGCCGGCATCTATACCCACATGCAGGCCGCCGACCTCGACCCCGGCGCGGCCCGCGGCGTGGCGCTGCACAAGCTCATCCGCCTGCTCACGCTGGCCGCAGGCGGCGAGGGCTACCTCACCTTCATCGGCAACGAGTTTGGCCACCCCGAGTGGGTCGATTTTCCCCGCGAGGGCAACGGCTGGAGCTACCACTTTGCCCGCCGCCAGTGGAGCCTGGGCGACAACCCCGACCTGAAATACCACCAGCTCGGTGCCTTCGATAAAGCCATGGTGCACATGGCCCGCGAGCGCCACCTGCTGGCTGCCGGCCCGCCTCACCTACTCAAGCACGACGAGGAAAACAAGGTGCTGGTGTTCGAGCGCGCCGGCCTGGTGTTCGTGGTCAATTTCCACGTCGAAAAAAGTCTGGTCGACTACCGTTTCTGGGTCACGAAAGAGGGCAAATACCACGTCATCCTATCGTCCGACAACAGCCGTTTCGGCGGCTTCGACCGGCCCGATGAGTCCTACGTGTACGAGACCTTCGAGCACCAGCTCAGCCTGTACGTGCCGAGCCGGGTTGCGCTGGTGCTGGAGGCGGTGGGGGCTTAGCGGTAATAGAAGCCAGTTCGACTGGCCGCAGTCTCAGCGAAGCGACGACTGCGCGCCGCCCGTAGATGCGAGTTTGTAACTCGCTTCTGTGCTGGCATATGACATATGAGGCGAGTTACAAACTCGCTTTACCCAAGGCATACTGTCGTCGCTTCGCTTAGACAGTTGCCAGCCTGTAAGCGCATTCTAATCGAGTTTCTTTCTACCTCCCATCAAATGAGCAGTTCCAATGGCCTACCCCATTCGCAACCAGCAGGGCTTGTACTTCATCACTTGCACCGTTGTGGAATGGGCCGATGTCTTTACCCGGCCGCTTTATAAAGACATCATCATCGACAGCCTGCGGCATTGCCAGAAGGCCAAGGGGCTGGAGCTGTTTGCGTATTGCTTGATGAGCAACCACCTGCACCTGATTGCCCGGGCTGCCGATGACGTTAACCTGTCGGACATCATGCGGGATTTCAAAAAATACACCGCCAAGCGCGTCTTCGAAAACCTGCACGCCAACCCGCAGGAAAGCCGCCGCTTCTGGCTGAAATGGATATTTGAAAACGCCGGTGCCTTCAATCAGCGCAACACCCACATTCAATTTTGGCAGCAGCCCAGCCACAGCATCGAGCTGCTCAGCGATGCTGTAGCGCAGCAGAAGCTGCACTACATTCACCAGAACCCGGTGCGGGCGGGAATTTGCTACCGGGCCGAAGATTATGTGTATTCGAGCGCTTCGTTTTATGCGGGGCTGGAAGCGGTGTAGAGGTTGAGCGGTTGTTTTAGCGCCACTGGTGAGGCGAGTTGCAAACTCGCTTTTACGGGCGGCGCGCAGTCGTTGCTGCGCTTAGACGGCGGCCAGTGGCAGTGGAACGCCCGCACCTTACGGCGTGGGCTGGGCGTTGCGGCTCCACAGGTAGGCACACGAGGCTTGGAAGGCGCGGGAATAGCTGGGGAAGCCGCTGGGTGCTATGATGTTGTTGTTCTCATCCACCACGGGAGGGGTAAGGTTGCGCAGGCCCCAGCTGTAGTCGGCTTGCACCAGCAGAGGCCCGGCCCGGTAGCCCAACCCGGCTTGGACCCCGGCATCTAGCTGTTGGGAATAGTAAGTGCGGTCAACCAAGGGGTAGGGATGCCCGCCGCCTGCCACCCGGGTCCGAATTTCTACCGGCTGTGGAGATGCGATTAGGTCATCCACGACGCGATGGCCGCCCACCAGCGCCCCGAGGTAGGGGCCGACAAACGCCTGGACTCCCTGGCCCGAATGCGCGGGGGCATAGGCTAGGTGCACGGCCAGTGCGACGTAGTTCAAGCGCACCTCTTCTTTGAAGTTCGAGACTCATTTTCCGCTGCCCGAGAGTACCGCATCGGCGTGGGAGATGTATCCCTTTGGTGAAAAGAGCACCGCGGGCTGCACCGCGAAGTGCCGGCGTTCCCAGGCGGCCATCACCCCGGCTTTATGAGAATAGCGCGGGCCAAAGCCGTTCAGGTTGTGAAAGGTGGCCATGTTCATCCCCACTCTCGGTCCCAGCGCGAACTATTGCTGGGCGTGGGCCAGGGCGGGGAGTAGCCCACCGCAGGCAACCATAGAGGGAGCCGTTTCATCAGCACTTGGCACAATAGAAGATTAAACTATTGGTAAGACAATAGGAATATATAATTATTATTGCCCTGACGCTTGCCACCGCGTTTAAAAATCATTCACCGAACCACTGCCGGTGCGCCTTACCCTTTTTGCCAGCGTTCACTGAACTCCTGCTTGCTGCAGTACATCCACGCTTTGGAAACGGGGTTGACGATGACAACCTCGGCCGGGCGCTCGTCGTCGGCCTCGCTCATGCCCAACTCCAGTTCGTACTCTTTGCCGTGGCGGAACCCGGCGTAGCCGTCCATGCCGCGAAACGTGTATTTCTTTTTCTGAAACTCCATCCGGCAAAGCTACGGACCCCGAGCAGCCTTATCCGACTGTTAAAGTGGATAGCCAAGCCTAGGCTTATTAACTCCGGGCGGGAAGTAAACAGCCCACCTGGCGCAGGTGCTGCAAACGCTCGAAGGCGTTCAACGCGGGTTTAACAGCGCCCAAACCGGCGGCAAGCACATTTCGATGGCCGACCTAATAGTGCTGGCCGGCGGCGGCATTGAGCAGGCGGCGCAGAATGCCGGCCAGCAGGTGACGGTGCCCTTCACCCCGGGCCGCGCCGAAGCTTCGCAGGCGCAAACCGGCGTCATGTCGTTTGCAGTGCTGGAGCCGGCCGCCGACGGATTTCGCTACTACCTGAAGCCGCACCACAAGGCCGCGGCCGAGGAAATGCTGGTCGATAAAGCCCAACTCCTGACGCTGATTGCGCCGGAGCTGACGGTATTGTTTGGCGGCCAGCGAGCCATCAACATCAACTTCGACCAGTCGCATCACGGCGTTTTCACCACTCGGCCGGGCGCCCTCACCAACGACTACTTCGTGTGTTTGCTCGATATTGCCACCACCTGGAGTTCCACGTCGGATGCGCAAAACACCTTCAACGGCCGTGACCGCAAGACCGGCACCGTGAAGTGGACCGGCACCCGCGTGGACCTGATTTTTGAGTCAAATTCGGAGCTGCGGGCCCTGACCGAAGTCTACGGCTGCTCGGATGCGCAGGAGAACTTTGTGAAGGACTTTGTGGCGGTGTGGAGCAAGCTGATGAATCTGGGCCGTGTTGATTTGGCCCAGCGGCAACCCGCCTGGCAGGCGGAAAATCGTTGCCGCAAAAAGCCGCTGGTCTCATGGTGATTATCAGAGAAAATAAATAAAGAAAGAACTGGGTTTGTCAGTAGCTTGCTGCTTTAAAGCTCAACTTTCCCTCGGATTAATTCCAACCACGAGAAGCGCTTGCTTGGTGGTACCCCCGTTGCTATGCGCTACTTTTTCTTGCTAGTGGCCTGTTGGCTGCTGGCCCTGCCTGCCGAGGCCGCAGTGCCGCTACCCGCCGATAGCGCCGTACTGCGCATCACACGCCTGCCCGCTAATGGCCTGTTGCTCAGCCACGGATGGCGCTACCACGCCGGTGATGACCCGGCCTGGGCCCGGCCCGATTTCGACGATAGCTCCTGGGATACCATCCCCGTCGCCCGTGTCGGGTTTGCCTTGCCGGCGCGCGCCCTGGCTGGTCCCGGCTGGTTCCGACTCCGGCTCCGCTTGGGCGACAGCTTGCGATACCAAGCTCTGGGCTTACGGACCAACCGGACGATGGCCGGGTTTGAGCTCTACCTCAACGGCCGGCCCTTCGGCCACTACGGAACCTTCAGCACCGACCCCGCTGGGGTGCAGCCCACTCGAATTGTTCCGGCCGCCCTGCTCTTTCCGCCCACCGACGCACGCCAGGACCTAGTGCTGGCCGTGCGGTTTGCGCCCTGGCAGCCTGCCCCGCCGCTCAGCGCCTACTTGGCGCAGAACCGCTTGTTGGACCTCGTACTCTGGTTGGAAACGGGGCAAAATTTACAACAACAGCGCACCGAAGCGGGGTATTCAACCGCCATAGTCACCTTTGTCGGAGGGGTATTTTTGCTGCTGGGCCTGCTGCACTGGGTCTTTTTTCAGTACCAACCGGCCCAGCCCGCTAACCGCTACTTCGCCTTTTACGCCCTTGCCATCGGCGCCTCGCAACTCCTCGATTGTGTTCACTGGCTCACGCTGGGGCGGGGCCTAATGGCCAATGGGCTCATGTACCTCTTGCTCGGCCTCGGCGCCCTGTGGGGGCTGCGGGCATTGTATGCTTTGTTTGCCATCCGCCCCGGCTGGCTCTACGCGGGCTTGTGCGTGGGCGTGGCGGTGTTGGCGCCGGTGCGCATGGCCGCCGAGCTGCGGGGCAACCTTACCACTGGCTTCTACTGCAACGTGGCCTTTGTGGTGCTGGTCACGGCGGAGCAGCTGCGGCTCACGGCGCGGGGCGTGCGCCAGCGCCGTCGTGGGGCTTGGATGATAGGAACTGGTTTCGGCGTGGGCCTCTTGTTTCAGCTGGTCTACGCTAGCAGCTACCGGCTGCTGGATACGGGCGTGGAGGACACCGTTCTATATCAGTTGGCCTTTCTGGCGCCGGCGCTGGGCATTTCGCTGTTTTTGGCCCGCGAGTTTGCGCTGGACAGCCAACTGCTACAAGTGAAGCTGGGCGAAGTAGAGCGTCTTTCAGCCCAAACTCTGGCCCAGGAACAAGAGAAACAAGCCCTACTGGCTGAGCAGAACGAAATGCTGGAACACCAAGTGATGCAGCGCACCGGCGAGCTGCAACGCTCCCTCACGGAGCTGCGCGCCACGCAGGCCCAGCTGATTCAGAAAGAGAAGATGGCCAGCCTGGGGGAGCTCACCGCGGGCATTGCCCACGAGATTCAGAACCCGCTCAACTTCGTTAATAACTTCTCGGAAGTCAGCTCCGAATTGCTCGACGAGCTGGCCGAGGAACAGGCCCGCCCGCTGCGCGACGCCGAACTGGAGCTGGAACTGGTGGACGACTTGCGCCAGAACATGGCCAAAATCACCCAGCACGGGCAGCGCGCGGCCAGCATCGTGCGCGGCATGCTCGAGCACAGCCGCACCAACTCCGGGGAGCGCGCCCCGACGGACCTGAACGCCTTGTGCCAGGAATACCTGCGCCTGGCCTACCAGGGCCTGCGCGCCAAAGACAAGAGCTTCAACGCCGAGCTGACCACGGACTTTGCCGCCGACCTGCCGTTGGTCGAGGTGGTGGGCGCCGACCTGGGCCGGGTGCTGCTCAATTTGTTCGCCAACGCCTTTTACGCCGTGCACCAGCGCCAGCAGTTGGGCGTGGCCGGGCACCGGCCCACCGTGGAGGTGCGCACGCGCCTGGCCGAGCAGCGGGTTGAAATCCGGGTGCAAGACAACGGCACGGGCATGAGCGAAGCCATTCAACAGAAAATCTTCCAGCCCTTCTTCACCACCAAACCGACCGGTGAAGGCACCGGCCTGGGCCTGTCGCTCAGCTACGACATCATCACCCAGGGCCACGGCGGCACGCTCAGCGTGGAGAGCCACGAAGGCCGGGGCACCGATTTCATTATTTCTCTACCCGCTTAAGATAAGTATATGCCGATTTTTACCCTGCGTTGCCTCACCCGCTTGCTGCTGCTGCTAACGTTGCTGCTGGGCAGCGGCTCCGCCATGGCCCAGTCTGCGGCCCGCTACCGCTACTGGGATGCTAATGTTGACTCCCTGCGCCGGGTGCTGGCCGGGCAGCACACCGACACGGCCCGCCTGCGCACGCTGATGCATATGGCTGATTTAGTGCCTACTTCACGCGAAACAGAAGAGGCTGCCGTCCTCAGCGCGCGCCTGCACCGCCCCGAGCAGCGGGCCTACCGTCTGCTGTGGGCGTCGATTCGGCTCGGTAAAGCCATGAGCATCGGGCCTAGCCTCGACAGCCTGCAAGCGGCTATCGTTGTCTTCGACCAACTGGGCCGCCCGGTGCCGTATGCGCTGAGCGATGTGCGGGTTTTGTATAACGCGCTCAACCAGCAGGAAGCCAGGTTCAAGTATTACACCACCAAGCTGGCCTGTTACCAAAAACGCGGCGCGGTGGAGAACATGGCCGCCTGCTACCACGGGCTGGGCGGCTACTACGTGTACCGGGCCGACTACAACGAGGCCATCGGGTACTACCTGCGGTCGGCGGAGCTGTACCGCACTTTCAACCTCAAAAATTACTACAACGAAGAGTTGGTGCTGGGCAGCTATTACGCGGCCTGGGGCAACGATGCCAAAGCCTTGCCTTACCTGAAAGAATACCTGGCCGCATTTGCAAAGGGTGACGAGTCCAATAAAATGTACCTGTACCGCAATCTAACCCGTCTGTACCTGCGCCAGCAGCGCTACCCCGCCGCGCTGCAGGCCATCGAGCAGGCCCTGGCAATCCCACCTGTCGATACGGTTTCGGCCGCTGCGGAAAAAGCCTATGGGTTGGTGCTGAAAGGAGAGACGCTACTAGCTCTGCACCGCAACGCCGAAGTGCCGCCGTTGCTGCAAACGGCCCAGCACTCGGCCGACTCCCTGCAGATGCCCATTACGACCACCGCTGGCGACTTTGAGCTGGACGCGACCTGGGCACGGTACTACGCCGCCCGTGGCGATGCGGGCCGTGCCGAAACTGCATGGCACGCTGCCTATCGCAAGGCGCGTGAAAGCCGGGTGACGCCGCTGCGGCTGAAGTACCTGCGCGAGCTGGCACTGTTCTACCAAGGTCACGGGCAGCCGGCGCAGGCCGCGCAGTACGCGCTGGCCGCCGTGGGCCTGGCCGATACCCTCAAGGCCGCCGAGGGCTCCCTGCACGTGGCCCGCTACGAAATTGAGCAGGCGGGCCGGGCTCAACAGGCCCGCATTACGCAATTGGGGCAGGCCCAGCAGCAAGATGCGGCCCGGGCCCGGCGCCAGCGCTGGGTGCTCGGGGCCGTGCTGGTGGTGCTGGCGCTCATCGGTGGGCTGGTGTTCGTGCTCTGGCGCGGCAACCGCCAGCAGCAGCGGGCCTACGCGCTGCTGCAAGGCCAGCGCGACCAAACTGCCCAAGCGCTGACGAATCTGCGCGCCACGCAGACCCAGCTCATCCAAAGCGAGAAAATGGCCAGCCTGGGCGAGCTCACGGCGGGCATTGCCCACGAGATTCAGAACCCGCTCAACTTCGTCAACAATTTTTCCGAGGTGAGTTCGGAACTGGTGACCGAGCTTCAGGAAGCCCTCGCCGCCAACGATTCGGCCGAAGTAGCGGCCCTGGCCGGTGACCTGGCGCAAAACCTGGGCAAAATCGGCCACCACGGGCGCCGGGCCGCCAGCATCGTTAAGGGCATGCTCGAGCACAGCCAAACCCGCGCCGGCGAGCGCCGCCCCACCGACCTCAACCAGCTCACCGACGAGTATCTGCGCTTGGCCTACCAGGGCCTGCGGGCCAAAGACAAGACCTTTAACGCGGAGCTCACCACCGACTTCGGCGCCGCCTTGCCCTTAGTCGAAGTGGTGGGCACCGACGTTGGCCGCGTGCTGCTCAACCTGTTCACCAATGCCTTCTACGCCGTGCGCCAGCGCCAGCAGCTGGGCGAGCCCGGCTACCAGCCGCAGGTGGGCGTGCGCACGCTGGTGCTCAACCAGCAGGTGCAAATCCAAGTCACGGATAACGGCATGGGCATTCCGGCGGCCGTGCAGCCAAAAATCTTCCAGCCGTTCTTCACCACCAAGCCCACGGGCGAAGGCACCGGCTTGGGGCTCTCCTTGAGCCACGACATTATCGCTCAGGGACACAGCGGCTCGCTCACCGTGGAGTCGCAGGAAGGCGAAGGCACGACTTTCTGCATTGGCTTGCCTGTGAATGCTACCGTGTAATTCACAAGGGCAACCCGACTCAAGAAAATTGAGCTAGCTTAATGGCGAAGAGTCGCCTAGCTTCAGCAGATACAGTTGGAATATTTCTGGCCTGCTTTGGGTGCTTCGGGCTGGCTGCATTTAGCCCAACCCAGTGCGACTCGGCTACTTCTGCAGCTCCATTACCACGGCGGTTTTGGCTGGGAGCTGGAGCGAGGCAATGCTGGCCAGGTTCTCGCCGGTGAGCACGTTGCGGGCTTTGGTGAAGCCGCGGGTGCGCTCGGCGAAGCGGGCCGTGGGCAGCATGGCCGGTTTGTCGGAGGTGTTGGACGCCACCATCACGGTGCCGGTAGCATCGTAGCGGAAGTACACGTAGAAACCGTTTTCGGGCAGAAACTGCATGAGCTTGCCGGTGTGCAGCACCGGGTGGTCGCGGCGGTAGGTGGCCAGCTTTTTCACAAAGTCGAAGGCTTCGTTTTCGCGGGCGTTGCGGCCGGCGGCGTTGAATTTGTCCTCCTTGTCGCCGGGCCAGCCGCCGGGGAAATCGCGGCGCACTTCGGCATCGGTGGGGTCCTTGAAATTCTTCATCAGGATTTCGGTGCCGTAGTACATGCTCGGGATGCCGCGGGTGGTGAGCAGCCAGGTCAGCCCCATTTTGTACTTGGCCAGGTCGTCGCCAATCACGGAGAGGTATCGGTCGTGGTCGTGGTTGTCGAGGAAGGTCACCAGCTTGGTGGGGTCCTGGTACACGGCGTCCTGGGCCAGGGTCTGGTAGAAGCGCTGCACCCCGCCGTCGTAGCTGATGGGCTGCTTCAGAGCGTCGAGCATGGCGCTTTCGAGCACGAAATCGAGCCCGCCGGGCTGGTTCGACTTGAAGGGAAAGCCGATGGTGTTGCGGGTGTAGTAGCTCTGGTCCACCACGTTGTTCACCGACGACTCGCCGAAAATGTGAAGGCGCGGGTACTCGGCTAGGAGAGCCGCGTTGCAGCGGTTCATAAACGGCTGGTCGTTGTACATGTACGTGTCGATGCGCCAGGCATCGATGCCGAAGTACTCGACGCACCAGATGGCGTTTTCAATCAGGTAGTTGGCCACGTAGGGGTTGCTCTGGTTGAGGTCGGGCAGGAAGGGCACAAACCAGCCATCGAGCGTGACTTTGCGGTCAATCTGGGCGCCGTGCGGGTCCGTGATGGACTGGTAGCGGTAGCTGGTGTTGGTGTAGGTGGGCCACTGGTGCAGCCAGCTTTTCATGGGCAGGTCCTGCAGTATCCAGTGGGTGTTGCCCACGTGGTTGTACACGGCATCCTGCACCACCTTCAGGCCGGCGGCGTGGGCCTGCTGCACGTAGGCTTTGTAGGCAGCGTTGCCCCCAAAGCGCTTGTCGATGTTGTACTGGTCGGTGAAGCCGTAGCCGTGGTAGGAGGCGCGCATGGTGCCGCCTTCGTTGGTGAGGGGCTGGTTGTTTTCGATGAGGGGCGTAAACCAGATGGCGGTCACGCCCAGGTCTTTGAGGTAGGGAATGCGCTTGGCGGCCCCGGCCAGGTCGCCGCCGTGGCGGAAGAAGGGGTTGGCGCGGTCCATGTTCGGGTCGCGCAGGCTGGCAAACTTGTCGTTGGTGGTGTCGCCGTTGGCAAACCGGTCGGGCATGGCCAGGTAGATGAAATCGGCCGCCGTCACGCCTTGCGCTTTGGGCGATTTGTCGCGAGCCCGCAGCTCCCAGCTTTGGGTCACGGTCTGGCCGGCTTTTTTGCCCACAATCTGCAGCCGGCCGGGCTTGGTACTGGCCGCGATGCTCAGGTCCAGAAAGGCGTAGTTGGGGTTTTCAACGGTGCTGCACTTCACCAGCTTCACGCCGGGGTATGCGATGGTGTACGTCAGCGTGCCCGCGCCGGGACCGTGGATGAGCAGCTGCACGTTCGGGTTTTTCATGCCCACCCACCAGTTGGTCGGGTTCACGCGCTCGATGGAAACGGATTGGGCACTGGCCAAACCAGAAAGCAGCGCACTAAACACAAGGAACAGAAGGAGGTATCCTTTTTTCATAGAATCAGATGAGTGAAAGCTGAGTATGGTGCGGGGCGGCTGATTTGCTTGCCGCGCCTCTTATAATGTCGGCTGTCATGCCGTCTGTCATGCTGACGAAGGAAGCATCTTATCGCCGCTGCACAACTTGCTCAGGCGTGATAAGATGCTTCGCTGCGCTCAGCATGACAGGCGCTTATTGACGGCTAATTGAATTAGTGCCGCGAGCGAGGTGCTTCGCACTTCTTGACCGTTCTAGAATACTACCCGCGCTTGCGGCCCTGCGTCAGCAGCTCCACTGTTTCTTCCAGGCGGCGGGTGCGGGTTTCGGGCTTTTTGGCGCCTTCGAGCCAGCGCACAAACTCGCGCTGATGGGTGTAGGCCAGCTTGGAAAAGTAGGCGGCGGCTTTGGGGTTGGTGGCCAGCTTTTCGGCCAGGTCGGCGGGGGCTTCCATTTTGCGCTCGGTCACGTCGCGCGACAGCGTGACGCGCACCGTGTCGCCCACGGTTTTGTCGATGGCGCGGCGAATCTGCTTGAGCAGGAGCAGGGCGTGGTGGCCGTCGCCGATGGGGACGATGCTGCCCTGGTAGGGGTAGTTGTCGAACGTGGCCTGCACGGGAACCCGGCCGCGCGTGCCGTACACCTCGGCCACGTTGAAGGGCACGACAACGAATACGCCGCCGTGGTCTTCGCCAGCTTCTAGAATGGCTTCAAATTCGTATTCGGGTTGCATAGCGGCTAATGGGGCTGGGGTTATGGAGACTTGCTGGGGCAAAGTAAACCATTGCGGCGCCGGCCGGCACGCCGGGGCTTACCCAAATGCCACTTCGCACAGCACGTCCTGCACGCCATCCTCATCGGCGGCGGCCACCACGCGCACCTCCCCAATGGTGCTGCCGTACTGCAGCTGCAGCTGCTGCCGCAGGTCTTCGGTCGGCACCAAGATGATGCGGGCCCGGCGCAGCGTCATCCGCTCTACTTCCAGGAGCCAGCCGCGGTCGCCGGGGCTGCTAAAGTCGATGGCCAGGCTGGCCACGTACAGCACCAGCGGCTGGCCCGTGCTGTTGCGGATTTCGAGCGCCGCCAGCCACGCTGGCCAGTTGGGCGCATAAATGACCCCAAAATCGGAGCGCCCGCGCACCAGCTGCGCCGAACGCCGGGCGTACTGAATCATGCGGAAATTGAGCCCGTCGAATGCTGGGGTCCGGGGAACCGGCGCGGCAACCTCCGGTTCGGGCTCAAAAGTAGGGAGCGCGGATAGCTCAACGACTGGGCTGAATTCCAACGCCTCCAACGTGATATCGTCTTCGGGGGCCGAGAGCGCCGCGGCCTCAAAAGGGCCGGTTTCTTCCACGGCTTCAGTAAAGGCATTGCCATCCAAGGCATTGCCATCCAGAAGAGCCGGCAGCTCCGGGTCGGGGTCGAAGGTTGGGTCTTCCGCTTCGGGTTCAATGTTGGGCTGCCGCTTAATCTTGGAGGGCGTAACTTCCACCGGGAGGGAAGCTCGGTTCGCTAGGTCGGCCGCCTCGCGCACCGATTGGGAGGCGCCAGCCACCGGGTTGGGCACGAGCAGTGCTTGCGAAGCGGCACTCGTGGAGCTAGCCCCTACGTAAGGGGCCACTGGCTCCTGCCTCTGGTGGAATTGCGGCGCGTGCACGCCGGTGGGCCACTGGCTGCGCGAGCGGGCGTTGGGCTGGCTGGCGGGCCCAGCTTCAAGTGCTGCGTAAATTTCTGGCAACGGGTGGTAGCTGGCGGCTGCCAGGTCTTCCAGCCCAATGATGCGCGACTGCAACGCGGGCACCGCCAAGGCACTAGCTGCCTGCGAACCAGCGGCTGGGCCAGCCAGCAGCCGCACGCCGGGCCCGGAAGCATCCGTGCTCAGTGCATCGGTTTCTTCAGCATCATCGGCCGCATCAGCTATTGCTGTATCACCGGAATCCTTTGTTGGGCTGGGTGCAGGGGCCGCAGTCGGCAGCTTGGGCTGCGGGGTGGTGGGCTCGTCGTACCGTTCGTATGCGGCGGGCAGGTGCGGGTACACGGCCAGCACGGGCTGTTGGGCGGCCAGCTGGTACACCAGCGGCAGGGTGGGGGGCAGGGCCTGCCCACCGAGCACATCCACACTCGGGTCGGCATCGTCCCAGGCCAGCAGCAGTACAGAGAATTCGGGCGGGGTCATGAAAAGCAAGGTAGAGGCAAGGTCCGGCCGGCTGAGGCACCCGCGGCGGTACAGCTGCCAAACAATCCTCAATGCTACGTCAACCGGGCCACATATTAGCTAAAAAATCGTGAGGACCCGGCCACTGAAAAGTAACTTGCGTACTCATCACTCGCAGAACCGGCCTCGCCGGTCTTTTTTTGCCCGGTTTTGCGACTGAACTTGCCTTTTGCTTAGAATAAATTTATGGATACCACGATACAGGAAAACAATTACATGGTGAACGACCTGGCGGCCCAAAGCCACCAGGAACATTATCCCGGCGAAGTAATCCGGGCCGAAGCGCTCGGCGACAACCGCTTCCTTTTCAACTGCCAAAACGGGGTGCGCCTGGTGCTGTACGTGCTCAGCGACAAAATTCTACGGTTCCGCTACCTCACCGACGGGCCGATGGTGCCTGACTTTTCCTACGCCGTGCCCACCGACGGCCGCCAGCGCCCGGCGCCCGAATTCTTGGAGTTCAAGGAAAAGGCCGACCACTACCGCATCACCACCGAGCGTCTCATCTGCATCGTGCAGAAGGAGAACCTCAAAACCCGCGTGCTCGACCGCTCCGGCTCCATCCTGAGCGACGACGAGAAGGGTTTTCACTGGGAGTACGACTACGACACCGGCAACGACATCGTGAAGATGAGCAAGCACGTGCCCGCCGGCGTGCACTACTACGGCCTCGGCGACAAGCCCGACAACATGAACCTGCGCGGCAAGCGCTTCACCAACTGGGGCTCCGACACCTACGGCTACACCAAAGGCAGCGACCCGCTCTACAAGAACATCCCGTTCTACCACGTGCTACACCAGAAAATTGCCCACGGCATTTTCTTCGACAACACCTTCAAGGCCAGCTTCGACTTTGCCGCCGAGCGCGCCGACGTGACCAGCTTTTGGGCCCAGGGCGGCGAGATGAACTACTACTTCATCTACGGCCCCACGCTCATGGAAGTGACCGAGGAGTACACCCTGCTCACCTGCCCGCCCGAGCTGCCCCCGCTTTGGACGCTGGGCTACCACCAGTGCAAGTGGAGCTACTTCCCGGAGGCCAACGTGAAGGAAATCACCACGGGCCTGCGCGAGCGCCAGATTCCCTGCGATGCCATCTACCTTGACATCGACTACATGGAGGGCTACCGCTGCTTTACCTGGAGCAAGGAGCACTTCCCGGAGCCCAAGCGCATGGTGGAGGAGTTGGCCGAGGACGGCTTTAAGCTGGTGGTCATCATCGACCCGGGTATCAAGATTGACCCCGAGTACCCCGTGTACCAGGAAGGCATCGCCAACGACTACTTCTGCCGCCGCGCCGACGGCCCGCTCATGAAGGGCTCGGTGTGGCCCGGCCTCTGCAACTTCCCCGACTTCACCAATCCCGACGTGCGCGAGTGGTGGGCCGGCCTGTTCAAGGAACTGGTGCAGGACATCGGCGTGAAGGGCGTGTGGAACGACATGAACGAGCCCGCGGTGTTCGAAAAAGGCACCTTTCCGCCCGACGTGCGCTTCAATTACGACGGCCACCACGCCTCGCACCAGAAAGCGCACAACATCTACGGCATGCAGATGGCCCGCGCTACGGCCCAGGGCATGAAGCAGTTCAGCTACCCCAACCGGCCGTTTACCATCACGCGTAGCACCTACTCGGGCGGGCAGCGCTACTCTTCGGGCTGGACCGGCGACAACATCGCCTCCTGGGAACACCTCTGGCTGGCCAACATCCAGTGCCAGCGCCTGAGCATCTCGGGCTTCAGCTTCATCGGCTCCGACATCGGCGGCTTTGTGGACACGCCCACCGGCGAGCTCTACGCCCGCTGGATTGCCTTGGGCGCCTTCCACCCGTTCTTCCGCACGCATAGCTCCGGCGACCACGGCGACCAGGAGCCCTGGAGCTTCGGCGAGCCGTTCACGAGCCTGGCCCGGCACTTTATTGAGCTGCGCTACCGCCTGCTGCCCTACATGTATACCACGTTCTGGCAGTACGCCACGCACGGCACGCCCATGCTGCGCCCGCTCACCTTCCTCGACCAGAACGACACCGAAACCTACCTACGCATGGCCGAATTTGGCCTCGGCGACAACTTGCTCATTTGCCCCATCACCCAGCCCGGCGCCGACGGCCGCTGGATGTACCTGCCCCGCGGCGACTGGTTCTACTACTGGACCGACGCCCCTACCGCCGGCGGCAGCGAGGTCTGGGCCAATGCCGACCTCACCCGCATTCCGCTCTACGTGCGCGCCGGCGCCGTGCTGCCCATGCAGCCCGTGCTGCAGTACGTGGGCGAGCGCGCCGTTGAGGAGCTCACGCTGCACGTCTACTACAAAAACGGCACCGCCGACAGCGTGCACTACGACGACGGCGGCGAAGGCTACGCCTACGAGGACGGCCACAAGACTCTGCGCCGCTTCACCGTCGCGGGTTCCGAAACGGAGCTGGTGCTCACCCAGGAAATTGAAGGCAATTACCAGCCCAGCTACGCCACATACCGCGTGGTGCTGCACGGCCTGCCGCTCGCCCTCACGGTATTCTCCGTGAATGGCAAAGCCGCAGAAGCCACCGAAGCCACGCTGGAAACGGGCCTCGTCCTGCCGAGCGTGGTTGTGCCCGTCAGCTTCGGCGAGGTGCGGGTGAACGCGGTGCCTCCTGCTGCCGCCCCGGTAGTAGTGCCACCAGTAGCGCCCAAAGCGCCGCTGGTTTAAAGCGCTGAACCTGCTATAGCGCCCCGCCGGGTTTAAATGTGTTCCATTTGAATCCGGCGGGGCGTTTGCAATTCCTGCTGCCCTACTGGTGCGCGCCCGCACTGGCTGTAATTTATTGGTTGTGATGCAATAAAAGGATATAGCTGGCGATAAGAGAAGGGCTAGATAATCCAGCGCTTCTCTTATATAGGCAAAATGAATTTTAAAACGCGGGTTCTACTTGGGGCGCTATTGCTGACCGGCAATTTGAACTCAATGTGCCGGGCACAAGATGCTCCCGTTCCAGCCCAATCGGCAGCGGCTTTGCCGGCCCAGCCCAGCACGCAAAAAACCAAGTGGCAGCATCAATACCGGTACTATGCTGGGGCTCAGGCGGCCGCCCAACTTTACCGGGTGGTAAATACTGGCTACTCCGTGCAGGAGGCCATTGTAAAGCCGCTTTATCTATTTGCCGGCTACCAGCTTACCCCACACCTGGCTGTGCAGGCGGGTTTTTTGCACTCCACGCTTGTGGAGTCCGAGGGCAACTACACCTATACGAACCAGGCAAATCAGCAGGTTGCCTACGCTGGCAAACGGGAGATGCTGGATACCGCTGTGCCCGTCTTGCTCCGCTTCCGGCTGGCCTGGAAGCCCACCCACCGGGTATACCTCGATGCGTTGCTCGGTTCCACGTTGCTATTTCACCGGTACCGGGCCGATGAAACCGTCACCGTGGGAGGGCAAGTGCAAAACCACGTGAATTATGACTTGCCTACCCGGCACCTGTACATCACCGGCGGATTGAGCGCCGGATTCCGGATTGTCCCGCGGCTCGATTTTCTAGTTGAGGCCACCGGCTTTCGGGGTGTAGAGAAATACTCATCGGGTGGCCCTAAGCAGTTCGGCCTCGGAGCCGGGTTGCGCTACGGTTTCGACTTATCAAAACCGTCTTCCTGAGCCTTGCTTTCCTAGCTGTGGGCCGCGTGGCGCCAATATTGCCTGGTGATGTAAAAGCCCCATTGCCGCAGCTCAAGCTGTAGCAACGGGGCTTTTACTTGACAATAAAGTTAGCGCGTGCCTCTGATTATCTGCCCATCGGCGGTAACGGCAAAGCCGGCTGCGGCGGTAGGGAAGTGCAGGCTGTTGATGGTAGCAGGATACTGGGAGTTGGGCGTGGTGTGGAATTCCTCATGCCAGGTTAGGCCGCCGTCGGTGGTGCGCTGAATGGACTGGCCGTCGGCAAAGTAGCCTTCCTGCTCATTCAGGAATTGCCCATTGCCGGAAGCCGGCAGCTGGCTGTTTACCAAGGCCCAGGTCGTGCCGCCGTCCTGGGTTTTGTAGAGGTGGTGGTCGGGATAAGTGGCCGCAAAGCCTACTGTGGCGCTCACAAACGACAGCGAGCTGATGTATTGGTGGGTCCAGGGCAGCGCCTGCCAGGTGGCGCCCCGGTCGGTGGTTTTGGCCAGGCTGCCCGTGCTGAGCAAGAGGCCCACCACAAAGCCGCCGGAGATGCCGCCCCCGGCCGCGTAGCCCACGGCGGGAGTGGGAAACTGCACCCGGTCCCAGTTGCCGGAGGCCGGGACAAATACTGTTTGCCAGGAAGTACCGCCGTCGGTGGTGCGCTGGATGGTTTGGTTTTTAAAGGAAAGCCCGTTTTGCTCGTCGAAGAAATGAAGCTGAAAGCTGTCGGCAAAGCCGGTGCCGGGCAGTTTTTGCCAGGTGGTGCCGCCGTCGGTGCTCTTGTACACGGCGCGGCCGTTGGCGGGGCCCACCGGTCCGGGCAGGGTGGGGGACACGGCCGCCGGGTCTACGCCCACGGCAAAAACCACTTGCTCGCTCACGGGAGACAAGGCCCGGAACCCGCTGAAGGTGAAGGGCAGCATGTTGACGCGTGCCCAGGTGGCGCCTCCGTCCCGCGTGGTGAGCAGGGTGCTGCTATTGAGCTGGTCCGGCACGTACCCGCCGATTATCCAGCCCACCTGCGCCGAAGCAAAGCGCACCGCCGAAAAGCCCGAGAGCTGCGGCGCTCCGTAGGGCAGGAGCTTCCACGCGACCGGCGCCGGGTCGGAGTCGTGGCTGCAGCCAGCGGTAATTCCCAGCATGAGGGTAAGCAGAAGAGCGAAGCGAAGGCGCATGGCAACGAAAGTAGAAAGAGTGATTCACGGGCCTGACCGGTGCCGTGGCGGATTCGTTGCATCCTGGCCCAAGCAATGGGCTTGAGCTAACACTTCCTTGGCTACACTATAAGGTAAAGGAACGGCAATTTCAGCCCAATGCGGTAGCTATTGCACCACCAGCTTCTTGGTAATTAACCCTTTGCTCGTGTACAGCTGCAGCGTGTATAGGCCGCGGGCCAGGTCGTTTAAGTCAAGAGGGCGGGTGGTGGCGGCTGGGCTCGCGGCGGCTTCGTGGCGTACCACGCGGCCGGTGGCGTCGAGCACGGTGAGGGGGCCGGCCAGCAGCGCTTGCTCGGTGGCGTGGAGCGTGTAGTGCCCGTCGGGGCTGGGGTTGGGCGAGACGCTGAGGGCGGCGGCCAGGGCCGCGTCGCGGGTGGCCGTGGCCCCGCCGGCGAAGGCTATGTCATCGATGCGCAGGATGGTGCCAGCAGTTATTGTTTTGGCCGTGCCGGAGAGAAATACCATCGAGACCGAATCGGGCACGAGGGTCGACTGGTACTGCAAGGGCAAAGTAACCAAGGTGTAAGTGGCTGCCGTCGCGGTGAATAAGTACTCGGCTTGCGCCACCACCTGGGCCACGCCATTTACCCGGCGAGTGAGCTGCACCCCCATCGCGGCCGAATCAGTCAGGGCGCGGGCGCCGCTGAGTTGGTAGTAAAATTGAATGCTGGTGGGGCGGGCCGTGAAAGGCAGCCCACCTGCTAAATCAGCGCCGCCATGAATAGAGTTGCCCAAAATGATGGAGCCCTGGATGGCTTGGCCCAGAACACTTTGGGTCTGGAGCTGGGCGGCAAAAGGGCCCCCTTGCACAGTGGTTGTTTTGGTCACGGTATTGGTGGGGATGCGCGTGCCTAAGACCGCGGCAACTACGTCGTCGGTGGTTTGCCAGTTGGTGGGGGCTTCCACGCCGTTGCGGCTGGCCCAGGTATCGAGGCTACTGTTGGGGAAGATTTGGGCCTGGGCCGGGGCAGCCACGAGCTGGCAAAGGCCAGCCGCGAAGGCCAGGATAGCGTGTAGAAGTGTTTTCATGAAACCGAAAGCAGAAGGTGAACAGGCCGCCGTGCAGCAGCGGCCCAATAAGGAACATCAATTTGCTCAATATAAATGGGATATTCTAAATATGACGTTTCCAGACCCCATGCCGTCCGGCTTATCTTTGAAGCATGACCCAAACGTGGATGCAGCCGTGAGAGCCACGGCGCTACTGTTGCTGCTCCTGCTGGCCTGGCCCCGGCTGGGCGCAACCCAATTTCTGAGCAGCCCCCTGCGCCGAGTGCTGCGCCACGACACCGCGGGGCTGGCCCGCGTGCTGGCCCACCCCGAGGCCTACCGGCTTCAGCTGCTGTACACCCGCATTCGGCGCGATGCGGCGGGCCGGCCGCATTTCCGCAGCTTTAGCTACCGGCTGCGGCCCCGCGAGTATTTCTACCCGGCCAGCGCCATCAAGCTGGCCGCCGCTGCGCTGGCCCTGGAAAAGATGCGCGCGCTGGCTGCCCAGGTATCCGGCCTCACGGCCGAATCGGTGATGCTCACTGACTCGGCCTACCCGGGCCAGACGCGGGTGCGGCGCGATACTTCCTCGGCTACCGGCCGGCCCAGCGTGGCCAATTACGTGCGCAAGGCTTTGTTGGTGAGCGATAATGATGCCTTCAATCGGCTCTATGAATTTGTGGGCCCTGCTGAGCTGAATGCGGGCCTGGCCCGGCTGGACCTGCACCACAGCCGGCTGCTGCACCGCCTCTCGGTGGGCGACCAGGAGCCCGCCAGCCGCCACACCAACCCCGTGGCTTTCTACGCCGACACCGCGGCCACGCAGCTGCTTTACCAGCAGCCGGCCGCGTTCTACGCCGGTCCGTGGCCCCGGGCCAGGCTGCACGGCGAACAAATTGGGCTGGCCTATATGAAAGGCGACCAGCTAGTGCCGGGCCCGCTGGACTTCCGCCAGAAGAATGCGTTTTCCCTGCCCGACCTGCAGCGCCTGCTCCGGGCGGTGCTGTTTCCGGAAGCGGTGCCGCCCGCGCAGCGCCTCCGCCTCGCCCCCGACGACTACGCGCTGCTGCGCCAGGCCATGTCGCAGCTGCCCCGCGAAAGCCAGCACCCACGCTATGACGTGGCCCATTACCCGGATACCTACGCCAAGTTTTTGCTGGGCGGAGGCGGCATTGCTCCGTTGCCGCCGGGCGTGCGCGTGTTCAATAAAATTGGGCAGGCCTACGGCTTCCTCATCGACAATGCCTATATGGTGGACGCCGACAAAGGGGTGGAATTTCTGCTCAGCGCCGTGATTTATGTGAACGCCGACGGCGTGCTCAACGACGACAAGTACGAGTACAATACCATCGGCTTCCCCTTTCTGCGCGACTTGGGCCTGCGCATTTACGAAGCAGAATGTCGGGCACATCGGAACCTCACCCCCTTCTCCCGCGGAGAGGGGAGCCGAACGTTAATTCAACAGAAAGCCCCGGCTCAATTGAGCCGGGGCTTTCTGTTGTTGGAAATTGAGCCAAACCTTGTGCCGTGGTTCCCTTCTCCGCGGGAGATGGGGGTGAGGTTCCACAGGCTGAGCCACACAGCATGACTGTAGGCTCTATTGTCGATGTGCGCGGCATTCGGCTTCGCCCTGACTGGAAATCCACTTACTCAACCACCAGGCGCCGCGACTGGCCATTGGCCCGCACCACGTAGATGCCTTGCGCGAGGCTGCTGGGTAGCTCCAATTGCAGGGAGCCGCTGGTGGGCTGGGTCTTTTGGAGCAGCAAGCGACCCGTGAGGTCAAGCAGCTGGACGACCTGGCCAGGCGCCAAGCCGGCTACGGACACGGCCGCCCGGGCCGGGTTGGGCCACACCTGAAACTGTGCGGCCAAGCCTGCGGGTACGGCCACCGAGCGCACCGGCGAGAAGGTTTCGGTGCCGTCCACGTCGATTTGGCGGAGGCGGTAGTACACGGTGGGGCTACCGTATTGGGCCAGGGTTCCGTCCTCGAACTGGTACTGGCTGGGGCTTGAGCTGTTGCCGCGGCCTGCTACCCAGCCCAGGCGCCGGAAAACGGTGCCATCGGCCGAAGCCTCCACGGCAAAGCCGGAGTTGTTCTTTTCCGAAGCCGTGGTCCAGGCCAGGTGCGCGGAGGTGGCGCGCGCTTCGGCGCTGAAGGCCGTCAGCTCCACGGGCAGCGAGCCGGAAAGGGTGATGTTGCCGCTGTTGATGGCGAAAAATACGTTGTTCAGGGCCTGGATTTTGATGCGGCCCTGGGTGGTGGCCGTCTTGGGGAAGGTTACTTGGGCCGTGCCGTTGTTGGGGGTGCTGCTCAGGAGCACTGTGGGGAAGGTTTGGCCGCCGTCGCTCGAAAACAGGATTTGCACATTGGCGCAATTCACCGGGGCCAGGTCGGTGCCCAGCACGTCCCAGCGCACGGTGTAGGTGCTGCTGCCGGCCGCCGAAATGGCCGCGCTGGGTGCCGTCACGCGGAAGGGCCCCGCGGCCGCTACGGTCAGGCTCACGTCGGCGGTGGCCACGCCGCTGCCGCCGCTGCGGTTGTCGCGGGCTGTGAGGCGGAAATTGAGCGGGCGGGCCACCAGGGGCAGGATTTCACCTGTTGAAGCGGTATTATTCAGAATGGTTGATAGGGAAGGGAAAGTGCGCACCGGGCTGGCCTGGGGCGCAAAGCTGCGGAACAAGGGCGGGGCCGTGGCATCGGTGGCCGCGCCGGCCAGGCCGCTGGCGTTGCCCAGGTCCAGCTCTTCCCAGGAGTAGGTGAGGGCGTCGCCGTCGGCATCGGTGCCGGAGCCGGCTAGGCTGAAGGGTGTGCCCATGGGGATGGCGTAGCCGCTGGGCGGCACCGTCAGGGTGGGCGGGTGGTTGCCGTTGGCCGTGAGCGTGCCGCAGCTCAACTTGCTCATAATGGCGCTGATGCTGCCGGCGTGGAAGTAGGGGACGGCGCTGCCCACGTTATCGGGGTTGCAGCGGCCGTCGTACGACATAATGGTGTTGCCAGCACCCGGCTCGAAGGCCAGGCTGGCGCTGCGGCTGCCGCCCGCGCAGTTGCCCTGGTCGCCATTAAAGGTGTGGGCCGAGCCCAGTTGGTGCCCGATTTCGTGGGTGAGCACCGTGGCCATCAGCGAGGCCGACGAGCCCGTGGAAGCGCCGCCCGCCGCCAGCGTGGTCGAGCACACCACCCCCACGTACGCCACGCCCGAGTAGCCGCCGCTCATGTAGCCCAGCACGTGGCCCAGGTCGTAGTTCGACACCCCGATGGCCGCGTTTACCACGGCTTCGTTGGCGTTCATCAGGGCCGACGGGCTGCTGTTGTCGAAGGGGTCGGTGGCGGGGTCGAGGTACACGAGCAGGTCGGTGTTGGCCACCAGCTGCAGCCGCAGGGCCAGGTCGCGCTCGTACACGGCGTTGAGCTGGCTTACCAGCGTTACCATGCTCGCCACGGTGCCGGCCACGGTGCCGCCGCCCAACTGTCGGGTGTATTCGCCGGTGGCGGCCAGGGCCAGGCGCATGGTGCGCAGCTGCGAACCGTAGGGCGCGGTAGTAGTTGGCGCCGTGGTTCGCTGCAGGGGTGGTTGGGCCATTGGGTTGGGCAGGGCCTGGCAGTCAAATTTTATGGGGGCATCCTGGCGGCTTTCGTAGCGATTGGCGGCAGCCGGGTCGGCCAGGATGCTGTGCACGCCGGCGGGGCCTATTACCTGGGCGTGCAGGCCGGCGGGGCCGGTTTCGAGCCGTACCGTGGTGGTGGGGTCGTCCTGAGCGTGGCCGGCGTAGGTTTGAATCTGGGGAAAGCGGGCGGCCAGCGCCGGCGCCATTACCGGTACCTGGGTCAGGGCGAAGCGGTGGAGGGTGCCGTCGGGGTAGGGCAGCTCCAGGGTCACGGCTTCGGTGGGCCGGGTTTCGGGCGGGGCGGCGGCCAGGCGGGTGGCCATTTGGGCCGCATCGAGGGTAAACCAGCTGGCCGGCTCCGGCGAGGCCGTGGCGGCGCGGGCCGCGGGAGTGGCGGGCCGCCACAGCGATAGGGGTTTTTGGGCGTGGGCTTGCCCTGCAACGAGGAGGAGTAAGCTAAGAAATAGGGGTAAGGTTAGTCGGTAATGTCTGCTCATATAAAAAGGGTAAGCCAACTGGTTCGAGCTTGCGGAAAAAGGAAAAAGCCCGGCCACAGCCGAACGGAAGTACAATTTCTACTTGCTAAAAAGCGGGGCCCGAATTCCCGCTTTTAGCGTGATTAATTAGAAAGTTAGGCACAAAAGCCCAAGGGATTATCCATGTAAATGCTATATATTTTTAGCCAAGTGCAAGTGTATCAGCTAATAAATGAAACCTATTATTGGAAAGGTGAAATCACACTTGCCAGCCCATTCTTAACACTGCCGGCCCGAAAAAGCTGTTTTTCAAGCGCATTCGCATTTCGCGCGGCCAAATTGGTTCTTGGGGCAGGCGCGATTACTTCATCTTGCAGGTACCCAATAAATTGGCCATAAAAGATTTTGTCATTTAGCTCAATCTGCAGAGCTTGGCCTTTAACGCTTGGAGAAGCTCGGCGCTAGAGGCATTCGGTGAAACTCAGCGCCGGGCTGAGACAAGCTCCACCATTTGGCTTCGCTAAATGCCATTGCCGTAGCACCCGGAGTGCCGCTTAGAAGCGGGTGCTTATGACCTACGCCAGAAGGAAATCGAAGGGCGCAGTCCTCATGCGCTGCTACCCGCTTTGGCAATGGTTGGCGTACAGTATGCCGCCGCAGCTTGCGCCCGCGCCGCTACAAAAACCGCGCTTTCAGCGCCGGGGTGGGCAACATGCAGCTCTCCTCACGGCCAAACCAGCGGTAGCGGTGCCGCGCCACCAAGCGGTAGAGCGCATCGCGCCAGGCGCGGGGCAGCAACCAGCCCACTGCCGCCAACTGCCAGATGCCCCCCAGGCGGCGGGCAATGTGCAGCACCGCCGTGGAGTGGGAGTAGAGCCGGCCGCCGCTCAGCAGCAGCACCGATTCGGGCTCGGCCGCCAGGGCAGCAGGCGCCAGGCCATGGGCCGCCAGCAGGCGTTGGCCGGCGTCGCTCTGCAGGGCCGCAAAGCGGAACCGGCCTTCCGGGTCGTGCCGAATGATGAACTGCACAAAGCCGTTGCAGAGGTTGCACACGCCGTCGAACAGGATGGTATCGGGGGCTGCAGCGAGCATGGAACGGGGCGTAAAAAGGCGTTGGTTGGCGTCGGGAATGGTAACGGGGAGGGCGCCGGTAGGTTTGGCTCCTGCAGGCCCATGGGTCTGCTTATTGCCGTGGTTACTGCCTGGCAGCCGTGTCGACTGGATTTATTTAGCCATACTTGCCGGGTGGAGACGCCCTAAATTAAGTGTTTTCCCAACCAGTATGCATGCAACAATAGCCGTATAGCTACGGCAAATAATTTAACCGGCTTTCTTTTCACCTTACCACTTTGCGGCCGCTCCCGGCCCCGGATTCAGGAATGCTTATGCCCAACCAGACAGTAGGTTTTTGGGGAGTGCTGCGGCGGCCGTTCGTGCTCGATTTGCGGGCGCTGGCCTTGTTGCGCATGGCCACGGCGGCGGTGGTGCTGCTCGACTTGGCCATTCGCAGCACCGACCTCGAAGCCCACTACGCCAACCTGGGCGTGCTGCCCATGGCCGCCCTGCTCGACCACGGCTGGACGCCCTACCAGTTTTCGCTGCACGCCGCCAGCGGCATGTGGCAGGCCGAGGCCGTGCTGTTTGCCGTGGCGGCGGGCCTGGCCCTGGCCCTGCTGCTGGGGTACCACACGCGGCTGGCCACGGTGGGCTCCTGGGTGCTGCTGGTGTCGCTGCAAAACCGCAACCCGCTCATTGGGCAGGGCGGCGACGACCTGCTGCGGATGCTGCTGTTCTGGGGCATTTTCCTGCCCTGGGGCCGCGTGTGGTCCTGGGATGCGCGCGGCAAGCCCGCGCCGGCCCGCCTCGACTATTTCAGTGCAGCTACCGTGGCCTACATCGTGCAGCTGGCCCTGCTGTACTGGTGCACGGCGCTGCTCAAAAGCGGCCCCGAATGGACCCGCGACGGCACGGCGCTGTACTACGCCTTCAGCCTCGACCAGGTGCTCATGCCCGGCGGGCGGCTGCTGTACCCGTACCCCGAGCTGCTGCGCGTGCTCACCTTCGCCACTTATTACACCGAGCTGCTGCTGCCGTTTGCGCTGTTTTTGCCAGTGGGCGTGGCCCGCTGGCGGCTACTGGTGGTGGTAGTGCTGTTTGGGTTTCACCTGGTCATCAGCCTCACCTTGTTTGTGGGCATATTCTTCCTCGTGAACATGGCCTCGCTGCTGGGGCTGCTGCCGCCCGTGGCCTTGGACTGGCTCACGCGGCGGCTGGCCCCGCACCTAGCGCGGGCCCGTGGCTGGCGCCCGCGCCTGCCGGCCTGGCAGCTGCCCTGGCGGCTGCGTCTCGAGCGCACCACCGCGCCCACGCCGGGCAGCCAGCGCCTGCTGCGGGCCGTGCGCGAAACCTTCGTGGCCGTGGTGCTGGCGTACGTGTGCTGGTGGAACCTCGACGACGTGGCCGTGATTCGCCCCACCGGGGGGCTCATGCCGGAGCCCATGCGCTGGTTTGGCTACCTGTTTCGCATCGACCAGCACTGGGGCATGTTTGCGCCCACGGTCTTCAAAGACGACGGCTGGTACATCCTGGAAGGCACCACCGCCGATGGCCGCAAGCTCGATTTGAACCGCCACGGCGCGCCCGTGCGCTACGCCAAGCCCGCCTCGGTGGTGGCGCTGTTCAAAAACGACCGCTGGCGCAAGTATTCAGAGAACTACCTCTTCGTAAGCAATGCCTGGATGCGGCCCTACTACTGCAACTACCTGCTGCGCATCTGGCACCAGAACCCGGCCCATGCGCCCCTGCGACACCTTACGGTGGTGTACATGAAAGAGGTGTCGCTGCCCGACTACCAGCTGTCAGCCCCCACCCGCGAAGTGCTGTGCGACTGCGGGTTGCCGGCGCAAGCGCCGGCCGTAGCTAGGAAATCAGAATAGAAAAGAAGGGCTTTCTGATAATTAAAATTAAGTAATAGCCGAAGGAAAATACGGGTAAATCGCGCTGCTAATGCCCGTATAGCTTATAGGCCACTGGCCGCAGAATCTTCTTTTCCACTTTACCATTGCCTTATGAAACGTAAATGGCTTTTTGGGCTGACCGGTGCCATCATGTGCTCGGCGCTCACCTTATTCAGCGCCTGTACTGCTTCCGAAAACGCGGGGTCTACCAGCGGTTCCACTTCGGGTAGCACCAGCGGCACAACCACGGGTACTACCAGCGGCAGCACTTCGGGCAGCACGTCCGGCACCACCACTACGGGTACTACCACTACCGGTACCACGTCGGGTACCACGTCGGGTACCACGTCGGGCACTACTACCGGTACTACCACGAGCGGTACCACTTCGGGCACCACCACGGGCACTACTACCTGAGCCATCGCCGAACTATAATGTTCAAGCAAAAGAGCCATATCCTTGCCCGGAGATGGCTCTTTTGCTTGGGCTGGTTTTCGGCTTTAAACCCACTGCTTTAAGTACTGGAAAACACCCGGGTGGGTGAGCAGGCCCCCGTGGTGCTGCTGGCTGAATACGGTCGTGCGCACGCTGGCGCCGGCCAGCAGCGCCGCCTCATCGCCGAAGGTGGCATGGCCGCGGGCACTGTCCTGCCCCACCAGCCCATCGCCAAAATATTCGCGCAGCGCCGAGGGCCGCGTCGAGCGCAGCCACGCCCCCATCAGAATATGATACTGCACGCCCGGCAGCGGCGGCACCGGCGTGCGGGGCGGCGTGAGGTCGTCGGCGTGGGCGTCCTGCCAGTCCTCGTCCACCAAGATGGAGAAGCGCAGGTCCTTGATGCCGTTGCTGCGCTTGTTGAGCGCCTTGCTCAGAAACCGGGTCGGAAACAAGTCGATGCGCTGCAGCAGCTGCGCCGTGAGGTGCGAATTTTGCTCCAGCCACGAGCCGTCGTTGGGCGTGCCAAGCAAGAAGATGGACCGCAGGTGCGCGAGCCACGGCGCTTTTTTTAATGAGGAATGAGGAATGAGGAATGAAGAATTTCCGCTCGGGGAGGACTCCCGCTGGCTCAATTCCCCATTCTCGCTCAGTGCTTCGTGCTGGCTCAATTTCTCACTTTCATCCGACTTCTGATTCTCCCCAAATTCTTCATTAAGCGAAGCCTGCGCAGCGTAATACCCCGCGCTGCGGATGATGAGGCCGCCCATGCTGTGGCCCACCAGCACCAGCTCGCCGATGGCATCGGGGTAGGTTTCGACCAGCTCGGTGAGCAGGCGGTTGAGTTCGCGGCCGTTTTCGGAAAGGTGCAGGCCGGAATTGAAACGGAGGTAGAGGGGGCGGATGTGGGCTTCCGCGGCCAGGCGGGGGCCGTAGCGCCGGGTGTCGGGCGCATCCTGAAAGCCGGCTTGCCAGATGAGCTCATCGCCCATGAGGCCGTGCAGAAAAATCACCGTTTTTTGGTGCGGTTGGGTTAGGCGCAGGTCCGGCACGGCCACGTCGCGTTCGGCCTGCCGGAAGCTCATTTTGATGGCGCGCGCGTCGTAGCGGGCCGCCAGCTGGTCGCCCAGCGCGCCATTGAGCACCGGCAGAAAAAAGTGCCGGTGGGCCTTGCCGGAGCGCACCAGGTAGCCCGCCCCGCGCACGGGCAGCAGCGCCGCCCGCCCCACGGCCCCCAGCGCGCGGCGGAAGCGGGAAGGCGGCTTGGGGTCCGAATCGGTCATGGGCAAAGGGGCCAAGCGACGGCTCAGCAGGGGATGGAACCCGAAAGTAGCGCCGCGCGAGACATTGCGTTGGCCTTCCGCGCGAAATCAACGTACTTTGCACGACCAATCCCTAGCACAACTTCATGAAGCTTTCTTCCCGTTCCGCCCTGGCCTTGTTGCTGGGCACTGCCCTTGCCGCCTCGCTCTCGTCCTGCGATTATCACTGGAGCCCCGGCGAAAACACGCAATACCAGCACGGTTTCGTTAACCCGCCGCCTGCCTACCACAACATCGACGTGAACCGCGACAGCATCAACTACAAGCAGAAAGCGCCCGCTGCCGGCGGCGTGGGCTCGGCGGCCGCCATCAAAAACGGCACGGTGCAGGACCAGCTCAACTCGGCTCCGGCCGGCAAGAGCACCTCGTCGCCCCAGGCCCCCAACGGCACCATGGCCAGCCCCGATAAGGCGACCAATGGCACGGGCAACAAGAACGATATGCCCCAGCCCAAATAAATTTAACGGACGGTGCAAGAAGCCCGCTATCTGTCAGATAGCGGGCTTCTTGCGTTTGAGCCAAGCGGCGCCGTGCCCCGGCTTTAACCTCAACAGTGCGAAAAAAGACCAACCCCCGGCCGGTCCGCACTCGTAGTACTGCCATCCTTCCCCACATTTCTTTTCACCCTAACATCTTCTACACCGATGCTAACCAACGAAGCAACGCGGGCCTCAACGCCCGCTTTCACTGCCGTTGTGCCCGGCCTGAGCGTGCTGCGCGACGTGTTTGTGAACCTGTACTATGCTTTCCCGGAAGCCCAGCCGCAGGGGCCTTGGGTGCTTATCGACGCGGGCCTGCCCGGCTCGGCCGATAAAATCAAGGCGCACGCCGAAGAGCAGTTCGGGCCCGATACCCCGCCCACGGCCATCATCCTCACCCACGGGCACTTCGACCACGTGGGCGCGCTGGATGGCTTGCTCGCGGCCTGGCCCAACGTGCCCGTGTATGCCCACCCCCTGGAGCTGCCCTACCTGACCGGCCGCTCCAGCTATCCGCCCCCGACCCCACCGTGGGCGGCGGCATGATGGCCTACCTGTCGTTTACCTACCCCAAGCACGCTTATGATTTCGGTTCCCGGGTGCAGGCCCTGCCCGTGGACGGCAGCGTGCCCGGCTTGCCCGGCTGGCGCTGGGTGCACACGCCGGGCCACACCTTTGGCCACGTGTCGTTCTTCCGTGAGCACGACAAGGTGCTGGTGGCCGGCGATGCGTTCACCACGGTGTTTGCCGAATCGGGCCTGAGCACCCTCACCCAGAAGCAGGAAGTGCACGGCCCGCCGGCCTACTTCACGCCCGACTGGGACGCCGCCCGCGAATCGGTGCAGCTGCTGGCCCGCATGGAGCCCGAAGTGGCGGCCACCGGCCACGGAATTCCCATGCACGGCGAGGCGCTGCGCCGTCAGCTCACGGAATTGTCGGCACACTTCGACCAGCTGGCCCGCCCCAAAGTGGGCCGCTACGCCCACCAGCCCGCCACGGCCGACGCCAGCGGGGTGCGTTCGGTGCCGCCGCCTTTGGTAAAACCGTGGGTAGCGGGCCTGGCCGTGGCGGGCCTCGCCCTTAGTGCCGTGGCACTGGCCTCGGCCGGCAACGGCAAAAAGAAGGGCCGCCGATTCAAAAGCACCAGGAGCTTCTACAAAGGCCAGCCCGACACCACTTACCGGGCCTGGTACCGCGACAATCCCGCCCCCCAGGGGCCCTCGGGCCCCGACTGGCAGTACCGCCGGCCCAGCACCTTTGCTGACGCCGACCATTTCGAGCCGAACCGGCAGAAAGATTCCAGCCAGTTCAACACCGACCAATCGTTTGCCGACCACCGCTATTCCGACCAACGAAGCCGGAAGATTGAAACGCAGTATCCATAGGTAAGCATTTCCTGAGGCAATAAAAAAGTCCGTTTCAATTACTGAAACGGACTTTTTGCGTCTGGGTAGCTCAAGAATTTACTGGGCCACGGGCGGCTGCCCCGGCCGGGCGTAGCCGAAGCGCACGGGCGGCAGCACTTCGTGGTAGCCGTCGAGGCCCGAGATGCAGGCCTCGCCGAGCGCGGCCAGGTCCAGGGTGCCGTCGGTGCGCAGGCCTTCTTCGCGCAGGTACACGTGCTCTACGGTGCCCACCAGTAGCACGGTGCCGTTGGAAATGGGCAGCTCCTCACGCAGTCGCAGGCCAATGCTCAAGGGGCTTTCGGCGACGTAAGGGGCCGGAAAATCGTCGCGGTACACAGCCGTAAAGCCGCAGGCTTCGAACTCCGATATTTCCGGCCCGAAGTCGGCGGAGGTATAGTGGGCTTGGGCGGCCAGAGCCACGGGCACGTGGTTGAGGGTGTAGCAGCCGCTGCTTTTGAGGTTTTGGTAGGTGTGGCGGGGCACGGTGGTGGGCCGCGTCACGATGCCGAGCAAGGGCGGGTCGGAGCCCAGGTGCACGGCCGAGCTGAACACGGCCAGGTTGGTGGCCCCATCGGGCGCGGCCGTGCCGATGAGGTTGGCCGGCTTGAAGCCCGGCAGCCCGTTGACGAGGTTGAGTCGGTAAATCCGCTCAAAGTTTTTGATGTCGGCCGCGGTGATGTGGTGCATAGGACGTGGTAATCCGTTTGGTGGATTACTTGTTTAAAAACGCAATAACCGTTTTGGTGAGGGCAATGCGCTTGTTGCTGAACGGATGGTCGGTGTTCCACACTTCGTAGCGAAAGCTGGCCTTGTTGGCCGCGCCAATCGCCTTAATCCACGCTTCGTTGCGGCGGTTTTCGTCCAGAAACACCAGCTGCTTTTTGCTCAGGGCCGTGCCATCGGCATTGAGCTGAAAAGCCTTGGCATCGGCCAGCACGGGCGCCATCAGGGCATTGCCCGACGCTTTGCGGAGCATAAACAAGCCATCGGCGTACTTGTCGAACGCAGCGCGCGGCTCGTCTTTCGCCATCCCGGCGGCGGTGGCGTAGATGTCCCAGGGCGAGAGGATGACGGCCTTGCGGATTTCCGGCAGCTGCGGCAAGGCTTTCAGCCCAACCCAGCCGCCCATGCTGTGTCCAAACAGCGCCAGCTGCGTGGTGTCGATGCGCAGCGCTTGGGCCTGCTTTTTACAAAAAGCCACCACGCTGGTCACGTCCTCCACGCAGTTGTGAAACGAAAACTCGCCCTCGCTGCCCCACGAGCCGCGGTAGTCAAAATACAGCACGTTCCAGCCCGTGCGCCGCACCGATTGGGCCAGGTCGAGGTTGCGCTCGTTGCCGGGGAAGCCGTGTAGCAAAATCAGGGTGGGGTGAAGCTGCGGGCCTCTTGCCGTGTACAAGAAAGCCGCCAGCCGGCTGCCGTGCGACGGAATGGTTAGTTCTGCTAAACCGGCCGGGGCCTTGGGGTTATTCTCCGGGTCGGCGGTCAGGTATTTTGGGGCGGTCTGGGCCTGGGCTGCCGCCATGCCGGGGCCGAAGCCGGCCAGCGCCGCGAGCAGTAGTAGTTGAAGAAAACCTTTGAGCACCGGCTTGAGGGATAATAAATTGAGCTGAAAACCTAGTGCTGGTGCAAAAACTCCCGCACGGTTTTGAAGTATTGGTCGGGTACTTCGCGGTAGGCCGTGTGCGAAGCATTTTCGAACACCACCAGGCGCGCGTGGGGCGTGTGCCGCTGGAAATAAGCCGTGGAGACCGGCGTGGCCTCGTCGTAGCGCCCGCAGAGGTAGAGCACGGGCAGTTTCAGGTTTTTGAGGTTGGCGGTGCGGGAGTAGTTTTTCATGTTGCCGGTCGAGGTGGTCTCGTTGGCGCCCCACATGGTTTCATAGGCCTGCTTGCCTCCGCCGCGCTGCCACGTAATAACGGCCGGCCGGTTGCGCCACACGTGCAGGCTGTAGTAGTAATCCACGGCCTGCTGATACTTCCGGCGGCTCGCCGAATCCGGGGCGTTTTCCAGCTTGAACGCCGCCCGGCTGGCCGGTGGCAATTCGGCCACGTAGTGCTGCGCGTCCCGAATCCAGCGCCGGGTATCCAGCCAGGGGCTCGACTCGATAAGGCTGACGACCTGCGGCGGCTTTTTGGTAAGCACGTATTCGGTGGCCAGCGTGGTGCCCCAGGAGTGGCCCAGCAGGTGCAGCCTGGGATAGGCCAGGGCGCGCACCACGGCGTCCAGCTCCTCCACGTAGCGGCCCAGAGTCCAGAGGCTGGGGTTGTCGGGCCTATCCGATTTGCCGCAGCCGAGCTGGTCGTACAGAATCACGGGCCGCTCATCGGCCAAGGCCGTAAAATTGCCAAAGGCGCCGCTGCCCGAGCCGGGGCCGCCGTGCAGCACCAGCAGGGGCACTCCCGGCTTGTCGGCCCCCAGAATCTGGTACCACACCTTGCCACCCGGCACCTCAATGTAGCCCTCCTTTGTGGCCGATTGGGCCCGCACGGCAAAGGCCAGCAGCCAAAAGACGACTACCGCCAGCAGGTGGCGGTCAAGCAGTACTTTCTTCATCTCGAATGAAGCGTAGCGTTACCGCTCCAGCTTGAAGCCGGGCTCGCGGGCGGGCGGCGCGGAGCGGTTGGCTACTGCCCAGCCGGTGAGGTACATCCACTGCGTCATGCGGGTCAGCTTGGGGTAGTTGATGCGGTTGGGCTCGTCTTTGGGCGTGTGGTAATCCGCGTGCAGGAGGGTGGTGTACATGATGGCCGGAATGCCCAGGCGGGCATAGGGCAGGTGGTCGGAGCGGAAGTACCAGCCCTCGGGGTGGGTGGCCTTGTCCCACTCGGTGTCGAGCTTGAACTTGGGGCCGGCCTGGTTGGCGGCCAGGGCGGTTTTCACGAGGTCGGAGGAGTTCAGGTGCGGCGGGATGGAGCCCAGCAGTGCGGCGCTATCGGGGGCGTTGCGGCCCATCATTTCGGCATTCAGCACCGCCACGATGGACGCTTGCGGCACCGTGGGGTGGGCCGAGTAGTAGCGCGAGCCCAGCAGGCCGCGCTCCTCGGCGCCGTGGTACACAAACAGGGCGGTGCGGCGGGCGGGCTGCTGCTTGAAGGCGCGCATGATGGCCAACAGGGCGGCGCAGCCCGTGCCGTTGTCGTCGGCGCCGTTCCAGATGGAGTCGCCGGCCACGGGGGCGCGCACGCCGTCGTGGTCCTGGTGGGTGCTGAACAGCACGTTTTCCTTCTTGAGCTGGGCATCGGTACCGGGCACGCGGGCCACGATGTTCACCGATGGGTAGAGGAAGCTTTCCACTTTCAAATCAACCACCAGCTGCTGGCCGGCCTGCTGCACCCAGTCCTTGGCGCTTTCGGGCAGCAGCATGATGGGCGGCGTGTCCACTACTTTCAGGGTCGCATCGCCGGGCAGGCCGTAGCGGCCCCGCTCGTAGGTGTGGCCCCAGTGGTCGTACACGGCCTGCGCCCGCGAATCGGCTACAAAGACCACTGCCGTTGCGCCAGCCTTCATCAGTTCGGCCGACTTTTCGGTCATCACCTGCCGCAGGAAGTAGCGAAAAATCTGCGTTGGGGGAGGGGTGCCCGAAAAAAGCAGCGCCACGGCCTTGCCTTTGATGTCGGTTTTGGCCAGCTCGGCGGTGGTGCCGGTGCCCACGTACACCAGCGGCGCCGTGACGGCGTAGTTGGTGGGCGCAAAAATCAGGGCATCCTGGTTGGGCTTGAGCTGATGCGTGCCGATGCTGAGCTTGCTGGCTTTGGTGAGGCGGGTGCGCTGCAAGTGGAACCATTGGAAGTAGGTGCCGTCGTCGCCGGCGGGCTGCAGGCCGATGGCCCGAATCTGGTCGGCCAGCCACACGGAGGCCTTCAGCTCGTCGAGCGTGCCGCCCTCGCGGCCCCGGAAATGGTCGCCGGCCAGGGCATACAAGTCGCGCTTGATGTCGCTCTCCTTAATGGCGGCTTCCGCGTTGGCAGTCGCGGTGGGTTTGCGGGGGGGAGCTGCGGCTTTCTTCTGGGCCGAGGCGGTGAGCGGGGCGGCCAGGCTAAGGCCCGCCAGCAGCAAGGCGGTGGTGGTTTTGAAAAGGGTATTCATGCGGAGCGTTAAGTAGTTAGATGTAGTGGAAGATTCGTTTGAAATGTGGGTAGCTAAGTTACTTGCCGGGCGCGGCCGTGGCGGCTTCCGGCTGCAGGTACTGGTCGAGCCAGTCCACCCAGAGGCGGTTCCATTCCCGCAGCCGCACGGGGTCGGAGGGGGTGTGGGCGGCGATGGGGAAGGCCACAAAGCGCACGGCCACCCCGTTGTCCTGCAGAGCGTGATAGAGCTTGTAGGAATTGGTGATGGGCACGCGAAAGTCATTCACGTTGTGCAGAATCAGGGTGGGTGTACGCCAGCGGCCCGCTCGCGAGAGCGGCGACTGCGCGCGGTACCGCTCCAGGTTTTGGGCGCTGCGCCAGGGCGAAGGCCCGTAGTGTCCGGCGTTGGCGATGTTGTTGTCGCTCAGGTTGTAGCTGTCCAATAAATCGGTGACGGGGGCTGCAGCCACCGCGCAGCGCCAGCGCCGCGACTCGCCCATGAGCCAGGTCGTCATAAACCCGCCGTAGGAAGCGCCCGAAAGCGCGATGCGGGTGCTGTCGACCCAGCCGCGCTGTTCGAGCATGGCAATGCCGGCCAGCACGTCGCGCCCCGGCCCGGCGCCGGCATCTTCCCGAATGGCCCGTTGAAAGGCGTAGCCCAGGTTGTCGCTGCCCCGGTAGTTGGGCTGAAACACCACGTACCCGCGCGCCGCCACGGCCTGCCCCAGCCCATAAAAGCCCAGCCGCGAGGCATTGGATGGGCCGCCGTGCATCATGAGCACCAGCGGGTACTTTTTGCTCGCGTCAAAATCGGGCGGGTATGTCAGGATGCCGTTCGGGCGTAGGTTGTCCGAAGCCCATTCCACCGCTTCCATGCGGCCCAGGGGCAGCGCGGCGGTTTCGTGGTTGACATCGGTAAGGCGGCGCGGGGGGGCTGTGGGCGAGGCTAGGTAATACAGCTCGGCTGGGCGGCCGGGCTCGTTGGCCGTGATGGCTACGGCGTTGCGCCGGCCCACGGCCATTTCTACCCAATAGCTGCCGTTGGGCGATACGGCGCCCAGCTTGAGCTTGCGGCTGCTGCCATTCAGGCCCTGCTGCCAGATGGATACGCTGGCGCCGTCGTTGCCGCCCACAAACAGGCTCTTGCTGTCGGGGCTCCACACGGCCCGCTGCAGGTTGCGGTCGAGGGCCCGGCCCAGGTGGCGCGACTTGCCGCCGGCCGCCGGTACCACGTCAAAATCCAGTGACTCAAAAAATGGGGGCTCCCGAGGCGTCTGGTAGCTTATCCAGCGGCCATCGGGCGAGAAGGCAGGCAAGTCGACGCGGTGGGGCGAGCCCGGCAGGGGGCGGACGGTGCCGGTGGCCACATCCAGTGTGCACACGGTGGTTTCCTGGTCGCCGGTTTGGGCGCTGGGCCGGAGCACGCACGCAATGGTGCGGCCGTCGGGGGCCCAGGCAAAGGGCGCCGAGGAGTCGTCGGGCAGGCCACCGGGGCCGCTGGTCAGGCGTTGGGCGGGTTGGTTGCCGGCGGCGCTCACCAGCCAGAGGTGGTCGGGCGTGGGCGGGGCGGTGAGGGTCACGCTGCCGTTGCCCACGTCGAAGCTGTCGTTGCCGCGGGCCACTTCGGCGGCGTTGGTGGGCGCATCGGCAGCCGAGTAGGCGAGGGCCTTGCCGTCGGGGCGCCAGCTGTAGAGCTGCACGTTTTCGGCCGCCGTGGTGAGCTGCACGGGCTCGCCGGTGGGCAGCGGCTGTACAAATAGCTGGGTGTGGGCGTCTTTGCCGGTGCCGGTGCGCGCCAGAAAGGCCACCTGGTCGCCGGTGGGGGACCAGCGCGGCTGCTTCACGGTGGGGCGCCCGGCCACCAGCACGCGCTGCTGGCCGTTGGCCACGTCCACGAGCACCACCTCGGCATCGTTGCGGTTGGTGGCAAAATTGGCCCGCGACACCACGACCAGGATGCTTTTGCCATCGGGCGAAAGCTGCGGGTCGCCCACGCCCACGGTTTTGGCGATGTCGGCTAATTCGAAGCGCTTTTGCGCCGATGCCGAACCTGCCATCAGCAGGTGCAGACTCGCGGCCAATGCCCAGCTCAACTTTGAAAACAAGGAGTTCATGACAGGCCTAGAGGTAACCATGCGCTAAAGCTAAGGACCCGCTCAAGTAATCCGGCATTTTGAAGGTAGAGCGTACTCCTTCAGTCTCTGGGGAGCTGAAGTAACTCTGTCAATTCTTTCGCTTCGTTGTAAAACGTCTGTCATGCTGACGCAGGAAGCATCTTATCGCCGCGGAACGAGTCGTCCGGACGTGATAAGATGCTTCCTGCGTCAGCATGACAGCCGATTGTAGGCAGGCAGAGGTCTCAGCCAGCTCATTAGACCTATCAATACCAAAACCTTATGCCAATGCCGCCGCCCCAACCCCGACGTAGGTTTTCTCCCGCAGCCGCGAGGCCACTATTGCAAACAGCGTCACGTTCACGGCCATCAGCCCAACAAAGAACCAGTAGTAGTTCGCGCCCTGAAACCGGGCAAAAAAGCCACCGCTGGCAATGCTGCTGTTCATGATGCCCAGGAAGAAATTGCCGCCCGCAATGGTGAGCAGCCACAGCGCCGTGGTCAGGCTTTTGATGACGAGCGGCGAGTGGGTGTAGGCGTATTCCAGGCCCGTAACGGCCACCATGAGCGTGCCGCCCGCCACCACGAAATACGCCAGCACCTGCCACCACACCGAGGGGCTGCCGCCGGCATCCAAGCTGTGCTGAATGCCCGCCACAATGGCCAGTGCCAGGGCAATAATGACCATGCCCGTGCCCATGCGCCGCAGCGGGCTCATGCGCAGCCCCAGCCGCTCCAGCCCCGGGTACACGCGGTAGGTAAGCAGCGGATTCAGCCCAATGCCGAACACGATGCCCAGTATCTGGAGTTGCTCGGGCAGCGGCGTGAAGCCGGGCCACAGCTCGCGGTTGAGGTGGGCCGCCTGCAGCACCCATTCGCTCACGCTTTGGTCGTAGAGCGCCCACACCACCGGGATGAACAGGAACACCACGCCCACCCGGCGCAGCGCCGCCCGGCCCTCGCCAGGCCCGAAGGTTTGGCGCAGGCCCTGCACCAGGCCCGTGGGTGGAACGCGCACGTAGCGCCTGCGCCCCAGCCAGAAGACGAGCGTGGCCGCGCCCATCAGCAAGCCGGGTACGCCAAAGGCCACGGCGGGGCCGTAGCGGGCATAGAGTTCGGGTATGAACGCCGTAGACAGCGCCGCGCCCACGTCGATGGCCAGCTGAAACCAGCCGTAGGCCTTGGGCAGCAGGTGCGCATTGTAGCGCGTAAACTGGTCGCCGAGGTTGGCCGTCACGCTGGATTTGATGCCGCCCATGCCTACCGCAATCACCAGCAGCCCCAGCCGGAATCCCGTTAAATCATTCGCAAACGCAGCCAGCAGCGCGTGGCCCACGCAGTAAAGCAGCGAGAGATACAAAATGACGCGGTACTTGCCCACCACCCAGTCGGCCAGCAGCGCGCCCACCACCGGCAGCGCGTAGCCCAACGCCGCAAACGAGTGCACGAAGTCGTTGGCCCGGGCTTCGGCCACGGCGGTCAGGGCCGGGCTGTGGCTGGGGTTGAAAAATTGAGCCACCAGAAACGTAGGCAGTATGGCCCGCATGCCGTAGTAGCTAAACCGCTCGGCCACCTCATTGCCGATGATGAAGGGCACTGCTTTGGGAAAGCGGGCAGTTTCGGTGGGCAAGGCGGTGGGGGCGAGCATGGGGTGCGGTATTTAAGCTAACGCAACGAATCGTAGAGGCGGGCCATGGCCAGCAGGGGGTTGTGGCCGAGGTAGTCGCGGCAGGGCACGTTGTATTTGCTGGTGGGCTTGCGCTGCAGGGTTTCGGGGTGGCCGCCCAGCGGGTGGTAAAACTCCCAGATGGTGCCGGTGCGGCGAAACTGCCTGGCGGAGTCGTCTAGGGCTTTTTCCAGGATGAGGCGGGCGGCGTCCCGCCGGCCGTAGTTCAGGCAGGCGCGGGCGGCCCAGTAGGCCATACTATTCCAGGCCGGGCCGCGCCACATGCGCAGCTCAAATTTGGGGTCGCGGCGGCCCACGGTGGCAACCGGGTGCTCGGTGAGAAATACCTTGGGGTTGACCAAGTAGCTGTCGATGTAGCGGTTGGCCTGCTCGGGCGTGGCCGCGCCGCTCACCAGGGGCCACATACTTTCGAAGGGTAGGTTGCGCAGGGCAGGGTTCTGCACGGCCCAGCTGTCGTAGAACATGCCATCGGCGGGTACATAGAGCCGCGTTTGGATATAGGTGCGCAGCTCGGCGGCGCGCTGGTTGTAGTAGTCGGCATCTAGCCCCAACTGGCGGGCCCACTGCGCGGCAATGTGGTAGAGGGTGTACACGTGGCTGGTGGCATCCACGCAGGCCAGGGCGCCCTTAGCCACGTCGTCAAACCGAATGCCTTCATCGACCCCGCTTTCCCATTTTTTCAGCAGGATATCGTTGTAGAAAAAACCGCCATTCGCGGCCCGGCGGTTGTTTTCAAACCAGGTAATCTGCCGCACCAGCGCGGTGTAGAAGCGGCCTACAATGGCGCTGTCGCCGGTCTGGCGCACGTAGTCCTGCACGGCCACCGGCCACAGCGGCGGGTGCCCCTGGGTGCTGTGGTTCCAGTACACCGAGTCGTGCCGGGCCAGCCCGCCGGGCATGTAGATGGAGCCCGGGATGAGCCCCGTGGGCTCTTGGTTCTTGATATCGTTCAGCAGCTGGTGCAGGGCGTGCTCGGGATAGGAGGGCAGCACGTCGATGATTTCGTGCACCACATCCCAGTGCCCGAAGGCGTTGCCGTACACGTAGCCCGGGCCGAGGTCCTCCCATTCGTAGTCGAAAGGTGGGGCAGCCGGGTGCGTGGCCCGCTGGTGCAGGGCCGCCACGTAAGCCAGCATGGGGCGCCAGGCGGGCTTGCCCACTCGGTTAGCCTCGGCCGTAAGCTCAGCCCAACTGCCGGCAGCGGCCGTGCGTGCCACCGAAACCGGAGCGGATTGGCCCTGGGCCCCGGCCTGCTTTGCGGTGCCTAGGCTCAACACACAGCAAAACACGGCCGCTCGAAAAGACCTATTCATAGCGCGCATGCAAAACGAAGCGGAAGGTACTCACCGCTGCCGCGCGGCCCAAGCGTCCATCTTGCGCTCCAGCACCGCCAGCGGCATGCCACCGCCAACCAATAGCTCGTCGTGGAAAGCGCCTAGGCTAAACTTGGAGCCCAGCTGCTTTTCGTAGCGGGCGCGCATTTCCAGGAGCTTGAGCTGACCCACTTTGTAGCTCAGGGCCTGGCCGGGGTTGCCCATGTAGCGCTCAATCTCGGCGGTTGCCAGCTGTTCGCTGATGACCTCGTTGTCGAGCATGTACTTGATGGCTTCCTCGCGGGTCATGCCCTTGGCGTGCAGGCCCACATCCACGACCAGCCGGATGGCCCGGTGCATTTCGCCGCCCAGCGAGCCGGCGTACTGGTAGGGGTCGGTGTAGAGGCCGAGCTCTTTGCCCAGCGACTCGCAGTACAATCCCCAGCCTTCGCTGAAGGCGCTGTAGCCGCCAAAGCGCCGGAACTTGGGCAGACTGGTGTTTTCCTGCTGCAGCGAAATCTGGTAGTGGTGCCCCGGAATGGCTTCGTGCAAAAACACGTCCTCCATGGGCGGCAGGGAGGTGATGTTGTACTGGGTGGCGTCGAGGATGGGCACGTAGAAAATGCCGGCCCGGGTGCCATCGGCCGACCCGCGTGAGTACTGGGCGCTGGCCGATGAGGCCCGGTAGGCCTCGGTTTGGCGCACTTCGAAGGGCGTTTTGGGTGTGCGGCCGAACATCTTTTTGAGGTTGGGCAGCATCCGCTGGTGAATGGCCTCGAAGCCATCGAGAACCTCCTGTGGCGTTTTATAAGGCCGGAATTTCGGCTCGTTTTTCATGTAAGCAAAGAAGGCGGGTAGGTCGCCTTGAAAGCCCACCTGGTTTTTCACGGCCTCCATTTCCGTGCGCAGGCGCTTCACCTCGCTCAGGCCGGTCTGGTAGATTTCTTCGGGCGTTTTGGTGGTCGTTGTGGCGGCCTGCACGGCGTAGCGGTAGGCCGCCGGGCCGCCCGGCAGGTCGGCAAAGCCGGAAGTGCTGCGGGCCTTGGGCAGGTACTCGTTTTTTAGGAAGGCGCTTAGCTTTTGGTAAGCCGGCACCAGCTCGGTGAGGATGGCCTGCTGATACGCGCTGGTGAGCCGGGTCTTGTCGGCCTCCGAGAAGCTGGCGGGCAGCTTGGCAATGGGGCCGTAAAACACGCTTTTGGTGGGGTCCGTGACCACCATGGCATCCAGCTGCGGAATCATTTTGGCCACCAGCGCCTTGGGCAGCACCACGCCCCGGGCCATGCCCTGGCGGAAGTTGCCGATGGCCGAGTCGGCCCAAGCAGTGAACCCGTGCACCCGGCTCAGCCAGTTATCGTAGTCTTTGGCGGTCTTGAAGGGTTGCGCGCCTGTGCCCGACCCGTATTGGGCCATGCTTTGCGGCAAGCCCCCCGCCTGGCCGAAGGGCATCATCCACCGGAAGTGCTGGAAGCCGGCCAAAACCGTTTCCATCTCGTACTTGAAAATGTCGTAGCTCACCTGGTCTTCGGCCGCGAGCTTGGCGCGGTCAAACTTCTGCAGTGAGGCGAGGTACTGCTGGTAAAACCGCTGCTGTTGCTGCCGGAAAGCGCGGGTCTGGTCGTTGGGCAACTGGTCGTTGTAGCGGTAGTCGCCTTGGCTGGTGGCATTCAGCGGAAACAGCCGAGCTTGTCCTTCCGAGTACGCTTCGAACAGAGCCGCCAGTGGCGCCGGGCTACTTGGCTTCGCAGCCGTTGCGGCAGGCTTTGCTGAGGGCTTGCCTTTTTGCGCCACTGCCGGCGCCGCCGTAGCAAGTAGCAAGCATGTGGCTAGGGGTAGTAATCTTCTCATTAGTTGGTCGTTGGGTATTAGTTTGTCTTTGCGGCGATGTCTTTATTCGCCGCAGGCCCGGGTCCTGGAATTAGTAGCTGAGGCTGCATGGGCTGGAAATGGAATTTAATACTAATGCTGATGGCTCCCTTTTTTAGTCAGTCCGATACTGGGGCTTCTCGTCCATCAGATGCTTTCGCCCAAGCCGCTCAGCGCTTGGCCACGGCCGACTGCAACATCAACTCGCGGATGTACTTCACCGGCGCGTTGCCATAGCTGAGGAACTGCTCGTTGAAAGATTTGATGGAAAAGGCCTGGCCTTGTTTCTTTTTCATCTCCTCCCGCAGAGCCACAATTTCGGTATAGCCCGCAAAGTAGCTGCTGAGTTGCACCTGGCTCAGGGTGGCGCGCCGCCACTTGTTGCGGGCTTCAGCCTCTTCCTGGAAGCCCTCGCGGCGCAGCATGGTTACCATGTCGGTTTCGCTCAGGTTGTCGACCTGCACAGCGTGGTCGATGATGCTGTTCAGGGTCACGCGCATGTTCCACTTGTCCCAGAGCAGCCACATCTCGTCGGAGTTCTTGCCGTAGCCGTTTTCCAGCATCATGCGCTCGGCGTACACGGCCCAGCCCTCCGTCATGGCGCCGTTGCTGAAAATGCTTTTCACCAGTGAAGGCGAGCGGTTGGCGTACACCTTTTGCGTATAGTGGCCGGGGATGGCTTCGTGAATGTTGAGAATCTGCAGGGTGTAGTCGTTGTACTCGCGCAGGTAGCTCTCGGCCTGGACCGGCGTCCACTCGGCCGGAATCGGCTCCACGTTATAGTAAGTATTGGCGCCTTTTTCATATGGCCCCGGAGCCGACACGCTGGCGCCTGCGCCGCTGCCACGCATGTAAAGCGGCGTTTCGCGCACTATTAGCGGTTGGCGCGGGTCCTGGGTCAGCAGCTGGTGCTCGTTTACAAACGCCACAAGGGTGTGAATCTGGGCCCTCACTGCCGCCACGAAGCCGTCGCGGGTGGTATGCTTCAGGGTGAGCTGGTCGATAACGGCTGCAATCAGAGCCAGCGAGTCGGCGGGTGCGGCCTTGCCGGGCAGGTATTTGGAATAGAGGCGGGCGGCGCGGTGGCCCATGTCGTGCAGCAGCTCGGCCTTGTGCTTCAAGGCCTGTTGGTACACTTGGTCGGCCGTGAACCGGGACTGGATGTCGTAGGCGAACTTCTGGTCGTACAGCTTCTTGCCGATGCGGAAGGACCGGAATTTGCCTGCCGGCAGCACGTCGTTCTTCAGGAAATCCAGGTACCCTTGCATGGCCTGCCGGGTGGCAGCAATGCGGGCGGTGAAGGTCTGTTTTTCAGCCGCACTTAATCCCGATTTCTGCACCGAATCGGCCAGGGCGGGGCCAAATACGGCCATGCCGCCCGCCACTTGTTGCAGGGCCAGCTCGGTGTGCTCCTTGGTGGGGGTGCTGATGTTGGCCCGGGCCGCGGCGTAGTATTCAGCCGCGTGGCTGATTTTATCGGATATGTTGCGTAGGCGCCGGTCCAGGCGGTAGTAGCGGCCGTTGAGCAGGGGGCCGACGGTGGCGCCCAGGTTGTAGCTGGCGGGGTTCCACTGCCAGGCCTTCAAGGTGTCGGCGTACCAGCGGCGGGCGCGCAGCTCGTTGCGCAGCAGGCGCAGGTCTATCTGGTTGGCGGGCGAGAGGCGGGCCAGGTCAAAGGTGCCCAGCGTGGCCAGATTGGTTTGGGCAAACTTGGCGCTCCGCTGCCGTTGGGCCGCGTCGGGAATCACCAGCAGCGAGTCGTATTTGTGGTAGCCCTTGGCGGCTGCCAGCTCCGGCTCCTGGCGCCACAGGGCCAGCAGAAACTGGTTTTTGAAGGCGTCAAACCGGGCGTCGGGGGTCGGGGCAGGAGCCGCAGCAAGCCCTGTGGCCGGGGAGTAGGTAGATGCTGTCAGCGCCAGCGCGAGTACGGGGAGGTAGCGGTGTTTCATGAATTTATAAGGGTAAAAATGGCAGTCAGCTTTGTACTCCTGGCTAGCAGCCGCTATTTCAAGTAGCCGGGCCCTTTTACAAACCGTCCTGGTTTGGCTCCGGTGTGCTCACCGTCTTTTAACACCTGCACTCCATTCACAAATACGTGGGTCATTCCGGTCGCATACTGGTGGGGCTTGGCAAACGTGGCGTGGTCCATCACCTTGGCCGGGTCAAAGACCAATACATCGGCAAAGTTGCCCACCTTCAACGCGCCCCGCTTCTTGAGCTTCAAATTCGTCGCCGGCAGGTTCGCTAGTTTCCGAATAGCCTCCTGCAGCGTCATCAGGTGTTCGTCCCGCGTGTACTTGCCAATCACCCGGGCAAAGTTGCCATAAGCGCGCGGGTGCGCGTTGGATTTTAGAAAAACCCCTTCCGTTGCATAAGACCCTTCGTCTGAGTCAAAGCTCATCCAGGGCAAGGTGAGTTGTTTTTTCACGTTTTCCTCGCTCATTAGGAAATATGCGACGGTAACCCGCGTGCTGTCCTCAACCACCAGGTTCATGGCTGTTTCTTCCGGCGAGGTGCCTCGGATTTTGGCCACGGCGGCCAGCGTTTTGCCGCTGTATTTTTTTAATGAGTCTTGCTTGAAGGCCAGCAGCAGGATGTTGTCCGGACCACCGGCCCCGTAGTAATTATTCTCCCAATTTTGGGCATCGGTGTGCATCGCTTTGACAGTTGCGGCCCGAACCGCCGGGTCCTGGAGCCGTTTCCGCAAGGCGCCAAAGCCGCCATCTTGCAGGGAGGGGGGGAAGCAGGACGTCAGGCCGGTGGCAGCGGCCGGGTACGTGTACATGTTCGCCGTAATGTGTAGGCCGGCCGCGCGGGCCTTTTCGATGCGCTGGATGACCCCGTCCACCTTTCCCCAATTACCCTTGCCTGCGGCTTTTAGGTGGTAAATCTCCGCGGGGATATTAGCCGCTTTGGCAATAGTAATCAGCTCTTCCACCGATTCATCCAGCTTATTGCCTTCGCTGCGCAGGTGGCTGATGTACATGCCGTGGTATTTGGCGGCTTCCTGGCATAAGGCAATCAGCTCCGGCGTTTTGGCAAAAAATGCCGGTGCGTAGATGAGCGAAGAGCTCACGCCCATGGCCCCTTGCCGCATGGCTTGGCGCACCAGCAAGCGCATGCTGTCCAGCTCAACCGCCGTCGGCGCCCTGTTGTCTTCGCCCACCACGTTCATGCGCACGGTCGTGGCCCCGACAAACGAGGCCACGTTGCACGACACTCCTTTCTTTTCCAGGTACGTAAGGTATTCCCCCAGCGAAGTCCAAGCGACGGGGTACTTGATGTCCGTTTGCCCCCGCGCCAGTTGCTTTTTTGTGCGGGTGTTCAGCGGGCCCATGCTCGAGCCTTCGCCCATCACCTCCAGGGTGACGCCTTGCCGGATGTCGCTTTGGGAACGGCCGTCTTCTAGGAGTGTTTCATCAGCCCCACTCAACATGTTGACAAAGCCCGGGCACACTGCCATGCCGCGCGCGTCCACCACTACGTCGGCCGAGGCATTGGCGAGGTCGCCCATCGCGGCAATCGTGTCGGCGTTCAAGGCAATGTCCCCTTTGAAGGGCGCACCGCCCCGGCCATCGTAGAGCAGGCCGTTGCGAATGATGGTGGCGTATTGGTTCTTGTGCTCGCAGGTACACAAGACAGGTAGCAGAAGCAGGAACAGTAAATGCTTTTTCATGCAATTTGATTAAAGCCAACGGAAGAATAGTCTAGAACCTCAGTGGCTTACAAGGCACGAAACGTTACGAAACACCGTATTTGGAAACCTGAATGGGAGGCTGGTCTATGCATTTCGGACCATCGTAGCTCTTACTGCGCCGCCGCAGTTTCCGGCACCCGCTGCAAGTCCAGGTCGTGGAAATCGTAGCTAAAATCGGTGAGACCTGAAATGGCTTTCATCTTGAGGCCCGTCGCTTGGCCTTTTTCGTCGAGGGCAAAAGCGGCAAAGGCATCGGCGTTGAAGCTGCGTTCCTTCCAGCGCACCACGTAGGTACTGCCGCGGTAGGGCATGAGCTGGCCCACGAGGCGGGGCGAGCGTTGCGCTTTGAGCCACAGCTGCGGGCCTTGGGCGTAGATGTTTACGTCGCCCAGCCACGCATCGTGGTAGCGGCCCACGAAGGCCTTGAAATCCGGCCGCTTGGAGGCGGCTTTCTGGGCAGTGGCTACCTGCTTCCACACTTCCGTGGTGGTTTTATCATCACCGGACTTGCTGGCCGCGGTTAGGTCTGCCATGAACTTCACCCGGTCCAGTCCCGTCATCCCGAGGTAATGGTCCTCGATGGTGTTGGTAATGGCCGTAAAGGCCGCCCCGCTTTCTTGGTTGGTAAGCACGATGATGCCCAGGTGCAGCTCGGGCAGTAGCGTCATTTTCGTGACCATACCTACCTGGCCACCGGTATGCGAAACTTCCTTGTAGCCGCGGACATCGCGCAGAAACCAGCCCAGGCCGTAAGCCGAAAAGTGCGTGTTGTAGCTAAAGGGCACGTACGCAGCCGGAACCGGGCCGACCGGCAAAATGGTTTGGGGCGACCAGAGCTGCCACTGCGTTTGGGGTTTGAGGAGCGAAGGAGGGGCGCCGGGGCCGCCGAGTAGCATCATGGCCCACTTGCTTAGGTCGTTTACGCTGCTGTACATGCCGCCACAAGCCCAGTCTACGGTGCCCAGGCTGCGGCGTACTACCTGTACCCGGCCATCTACCGGGCCGTGGCCATCGATGACGTTGGTGGGGTCGGGCAGGCGGGCAAAGCCGGGAGCAGTGCGGTTCATGCCCAGCGGTTTCAGAAAGCGGGCTTCCACAAACTCAGCCCATGATTTTCCCGATACCCGCGCCACCACCTCGCCGGCCACTAGGTACAGGTTGTTGTCGTAATCGTATTTGCTTCGGAACGACGATACCGGCTTGAAGTAGCGCAGGTTATGAATCACGTCCTTGATGGTAAAATCCGTCGAGTCCGGAAAAAACATCAGGTCGCCCGCGCCCAGTCCCATGCCGCTGCGGTGCGTAAGTAGGTCGCGCACCGTGAATTCGGCCGTCACGTACGGGTCGTACATCTTGAACTCGGGGATGTAGTCCGTCACATTGTCGTTCCAGTTAAGCTTGCCTTCCTCCACCAGCAGCCCCAGGGCCGCTGCCGTAAACGCTTTGGTGTTGGAGGCGATGCCGAAGAGCGTGTTGGCATCCATGGGGGCTTTGGTGGCCAGTGAGCTCACGCCGTAGCCCTTGGCCATCACCACCTGGCCGTCCTTTACCACGGCCACGGCAATGCCCGGTACATCGAAGGCCTTGAGGGTACGGGCTACTGTAGCGTCCACGACCGCCACGTCGAGCGGTGCGATGGCTGGGGTGAAAACCACTTGTGCCTTGGCCGACAGGAACAATCCCGCAACCAAGGCACTGCTCAATAGTACAGTTCGAAGCATATCGAAAATAAGAAAAGGTGAGCTTGATGAATTATCAAATGTCCACTCTTTTTATTGCATTTTCGCTATACTTTCGTGTGTTTTAATGAAAATTAAACTAAGCAAAAGCGGTAGAAACTAGCGACGCTTATTTCTGGTGGGCGGCCCAGGCGTCCATCTTGCGTTCCAGCACCGCCAGCGGCATGGAGCCACCGGCCAGTACCTCGTCGTGGAAGGCGCGCAGGTCGAACTTCTTGCCCAACTGCTTTTCGTAGCGGGCGCGCAACTCGCGCAGCTTCAGGGCGCCGGTTTTGTAGGCCAGCGCCTGGCCGGGCATGGCCATGTAGCGCTCTATTTCGGCCGTGGCGCCTTGCTCCGAGATGGGCTCGTTGTCCATCATGTATTTAATGGCCTGCTCGCGCGTCATGCCTTTGGCGTGCATGCCCACGTCGACCACCAGGCGAATGGCGCGGTGAATTTCATCGCCCAACGCCCCAATTTTCTGGTAGGGGTCGGTGTAGAGGCCAAGCTCGGGCCCCAGGCTTTCGCAGTACAGCGCCCAGCCCTCGCTGAAAGCGGGGTAGGAGGCAAAGCGACGGAACTTGGGCAATGCGGTATTCTCCTGCTGCAGCGAGAGCTGGTAGTGGTGCCCCGGAATGGCCTCGTGGGCAAACAGTGACTCCATGCCCGAGGTGATGTTGAACTTGGTGGCGTCCAGAATCGGCACGTAGAAAATACCCGGCCGCGAGCCGTCGGGCGTGCCGCGGTTGTACTCGGCCGAAGCCGTAGCGGCGCGGAAGGCTTCGGTCTGGCGAATCTCAAACGGCGACTTCGGCGCGTGCCCAAACAGTTTGGGCAGGTTGGGCGTAATCTTGGCCTGGATGGCGCGGAAGGCGTTCAGCACATCCTCCGGCGTTTTGTAGGGCGTGAATTTGGGGTCCGAGTTCAGGTAGGTAAAGAAGGCGGGCAAGTCGCCCTTGAAGCCTACCTGTTTTTTCACGGCTTCCATCTCGGCCCGAATGCGCTTGACCTCGCTCAGGCCGGTTTGGTAAATGGCCTCGGGTGTGCGGTCGGTGGTGGTCATCAGGCGCACGTCGTAACGGTACATCTGGGGGCCACCGGGTATGTCGGCCAAGCCGGTAGTGGTGCGGGCCTTGGGCAGGTATTCCGTTTGCAGGAAGTCGGCCAGCTTGCGGTAGGTGGGCACCAGCTGGGTCAGAATGGCCTGCTGATAAGCCGCGGCGAGGCGGGTTTTATCGGCCTCCGAGAAGCTGGCGGGCATACGGGTGATGGGGCCGTAAAACAGGCTCTTGGTGGCATCGGCCGTGACCTGGGCCTGCAGCTGCGGCACCATTTTCAGTACCAGCACGCGGGGCAGTACCACGCCGGCCCGCATGCCCTGCCGGAAATTGCCAATCGCCGAGTCGGCCCACACCGGAAACTGGCCCACACGCGCCAGCCAGTCATCGTAGTCCTTCACCGTTTTGAAGGGCTGCGCGCCCGTGCCTGCGCCCAGTTGGCCCAGCGTATTGGGCAGGCTGTAAAACTGGGCAAAGGGCATCATCCAGGTGTTCAGCTTCAGGCCCTCGAGGCGGGTGTCCATCTCGTACTTGAAGATGTCGTAGCTGACCTGGTCATCGGCCGAGAGTTTGGCGCGGTCAAACTTCTGCAGCGAGGCGAGGTACTGCTGGTAAAAGCGCTGCTGTTGCTGCCGGAAAGCCTGGGTCTGGTCGTTGGGCAGCTGGTCGTTGTAGCGGTAGTCGCCCTGGCTGGTGGCCCCCAGCGGAAACAGCTTGGCGCGGTCTTCCCAATAGGTGTCGAACAGGGCCGCCAGCGGCGCCGATGCCTTAGTGGAGCTGGCCATTGCTGCGTGCGTGGTTGCTTTGGCTTTGGGCGGGGTTTTGGTGGCCTTCTTAGTGGGCTGGCCCTGGGCGGTGGGTAGCCCGGCTGGCAAGCAAAGCGCTGCCAGCAAGACAATAGAGGTTGTTTTCATCGAAAGTGCTAATGTGCGTAGCAAGCTACGGCTATTCCTCGAAATGGGGGCGGCGGTGGGTGGGGTGGAACCGCACGCGCGGGGTACCTCACCCCCGGCCCCTCTCCCGCGGAGAGGGGAGCCTCACGTTATTCAGCAAACAAAAAGGCCCGGCTCAATTGAGCCGGGCCTTTTTGTTAAAGTTGAGCTAAAAGCTTGTGTCGTGGCTCCCCTCTCTTTTGGAGAGGGGCCGGGGGTGAGGTACCCTGCGGCGTGCGGTTCCTCCAGCCGCTATTGCTTCGCGGCCCAGGCGTCCATCTTCTTTTCCAGTACGGCCAGCGGCATGGAGCCGTCCTTCAGCAGCTCGTCGTGGAAGTCGCTGAGCTTGAACTTGGGCCCCAGCTGCTTTTCGTATTTGGCGCGCAGCTCCCGGATTTTGAGCTGGCCGATTTTGTAGCCCAACGCCTGGCCGGGAATGGCCATGTAGCGCTCAATGGCCGAGGTGGCCTCGTCGCGCGTGGTGCTCAGGTTGGCCAGCAGGTACTCTATGGCCTGCTCGCGGGTCATGTGGCGCGAGTGCAGGCCCGTGTCTACTACCAGGCGCACGGCGCGCAGCATCTCGTCGCCCAGGGCGCCCATGCGCTGGTAGGGGTCCTTGAACAGCCCGAGCTCCGGGCCCAGGCTCTCGCAATACAGCGCCCAGCCCTCTACGTAAGCATTCTGGCCCCCGAAGCGGCGGAACTTGGGCAGGCTGGTGTTTTCCTGCTGCAGCGAAATCTGGTAGTGGTGGCCCGGAATGGCTTCGTGCAAAAACAGCGACTCCATGCCCGAGGTGGTGGCAAACGTGGTGGCATCGGGAATGGGCACGTAGAAAATACCCGGCCGCGAGCCGTCTGGCGAGCCCTGGTTGTACTCAGCCGAAGCCGAGGCTTCGCGGAATTTCTCGGTTTCGCGGATTTCAAACGGCGTTTTGGGCGTGCGGCCAAACATCTTTTTCAGGTTGGGCAGCATCCGCTGGTGGATGTTTTCGAAGGCAGCTAACACTTCCTGCGGTGTTTTGAAGGGCCGGAACTTGGGGTCGGTGTTCAGGTACTTAAAAAACGCCTGCAAGTCGCCTTTGAAGCCCACTTCCGACTTTATCTGCTCCATCTGGGCCCGGATGCGCGCCACCTCGGAGAGGCCAATCTGGTAGATTTCGGCCGGCGTCTTGTCGGTCGTCGTCTCGTACTTCACGTCGTAGGCATAGATTTCCTTGCCGCCGGGCACGGCGTCGATGCCGCTCGTGGTGCGCGCCTTGGGTAGGTATTCCTGCTGCAGGAAGGTGCCCAGCTTGCGGTAGGCCGGTACCAGCTCGGTCAGGATGGCCTTCTTGTAAGCGTCCGTGATGCGGGTTTTGTCGGCATCCGAAAAGTCTTTGGGCAGGCGCGAAATGGGGCCGTAGTACAGGCTCTTGGTGGGGTCGGTTACCAGAATATCAGGCGCTTGCAGCTGCGGAATCATGCGCACTACCAGCGCCCGCGGCAGCACCACGCCCCGGCGCATGCCTACCCGGAAGTTGCCGATGGCCGAGTCGGTCCAGGCCGTGAAGCCGTGCACCCGGCCCAGCCAGTTGTCGTAGTCCTTCACGGTCTTAAAGGGCTGGTTGCCCTGGCCGGAGCCGTACTGGCCCAGCGTGATGGGCAAGCCGTAGAACTGGTTGGCGGGCATCATCCAGGTGTTGAGCTTGAGGCCGGCCAGCCCGTGGTTCATCTCGTAGGCGAAGATGTCGTAGCTGATTTTGTCGTTCTCGCTCAGCTTTTCGCGGTCGAACCGCTGCAGCCGGGTCAGGTAGTTCTGGTAAAACGCGTGCAGCGTGTCGCGAAAGGCCCGGGTCTGGTTGTTGGGCAGGATGTTGTTGTAGCGGTTGTCGCCATACGCCGTGGCCGACATGGGGTCGAGGCGCAGCTGCTTTTCCCAGTAGCTATTGAACAGGCCCTGCAGGCCGGTAGTCGTGTCGGCCGCGCCTTCGGTAGCGGCGGGCTTCTCGGTAGTCGTGGCAGTTTCGGTGGTCTTGGTCTGGTTGCAGGCCGTGCTGAGCGCCGCGGCCACAAGGCCGGCGAGGGCGAGTTTTTTCATGAAGTAAAAAGCCGATTTAAGCGGAACGTTGAGGTCAAATAACGGGAAAATACCCGAGGGGCTGCGCCAAACCACGGGTGCAGCGCGGCGCGGTGCCACCCCGGCGGCTGCTGGGCGGGGCCAGCTTGGGCATGGCCATTGTGCAATGAGCCTGATGTTTAGAGTAATAGCTAATTATAAAGATATTATTCAAAACCAGATTGGCCCCCGAATAATAGCAAAGAGCCTCTCCGGGCGTACCGAAGAGGCTCTGGGTTATGGCAGCAGCACCAGTTTATTTCTTGTGGTGGGCCATGGCTTTATGCCCGGCCTTGCGTCCGGAGTGCTTTGCCATGCGGTGCGTGCTGGATTTCCGGGTGGTCTGGGTGGTAGACTTGGTCGTGGCGGACGACGAAGCAGGGGTGGTCTGGGCTACGGCGGCAAACGTGCACAGCGCAGCCGCAAGCGAAAGCATGAGCGTTTTCATGAGGAGTAAGGGTTAATGGGTGAACGAACGATTCAAATTTATTTTGGGCAAAATGAAAATTATGTGAGATTTTACTCTCTGTAAACAAAGATTTTACACCGATAATTGACCTTGAAAAATAGCCTCCGCCATGCCGGGGCAACGGCGTATTTATCAACCAACAACAAGCCTTAAGCGACCAGCAAAAAAGCCCCGGCAAGACGCCGGGGCTTTTAAAAATTGAGCTAAGAATCAAGAGGCTATTGCCGCACGATGCGCTGCGTTACGGTGCCTTCTGTGCTCACGGCCCGCAGCACGTACACGCCGGTGGGCAAGCTGCTCAAATCCAATTCGCGGGCGGTGGCGGCTGCAGCCAGGCTGCTGGTCAGCACCCGCTGCCCGAGGGCATTGTATACCGTGAGCTGCGCTGCGGAGTGGCTGCCGGCAATGCTGACGGTGAGCGAGCCGGTAGTTGGGTTGGGGAATACCGCCAGACCAAAAGCCGACTGCCCCGAGCGTGCCGCCGTAACCGTGACCGTAACCGCTGCCGAAGGGGCTGACGCGCAACCATTTGTGCTAACAACCACGGTGTAAGCGCCGCCTTGCGTGGTGGTATAAGTGGCGCTGGTAGCCCCGGCAATGGCCACACCGTTGAGGTAGTACTGGTAGGTAGCGCCGGCCACCGTGGCTGTGCTCAAGACGCCATTGGCCAAGGTCAGGGTGGGTTGGGCTGGCAGGGCGTTCACCGTAAGCGTTGCCGTAGCCGAGGTGGCAGCACAGCCTCCGCTGGCTGCTACCGTGTTGGTGATGGTATAGGTGCCGGGTTGGCTCTGGCTCAAGTCAATGGCGCCGGTACTGGTGTTCAGCCCTAAGCCAGTTGTTGAGCTGAACGTGCCCGCCGACGCACCACTGGCCAGGGTAGGGGCGATGCTACTGCTGGCACAATAGGCCGTGGCAGGGTAGCTGAACGTGGCCGCGGCCGGGGCCGTGATGGTCACCGTTTGGGTACTGCTGCTCGGGCAGGGGCCACCCACCGCGTAGGTAATGGTGTAGGTGCCCGGCGTGCTGCTGCCGGGCGTGATGGTGCCCGTAGTTGCATTCAGGCCCAGCCCGGCTGGCGAGGCGGCAAAAGTGCCGCCGGTTGTGCCGGTTATGGTAGCCGCCGCGGCCCCGCTGCTCTGACAAACGCTGGCGCTGGCGTAGCCGAAACTCGCCGTAGTTAGTGGGTTTACCGTCACAGAAACGGGCGCTGAAGTAGCCGCGCAGCCTCCGGGGTTGGTGATGAGCACGGTGTAGGAGCCGCTGGCCGTGGCCGCGTAGCTGGTGCCCGTGGCGCCGCTGATAGGCTGGCCGTTGCTATAGAACTGATAGGTAGCCGCGCCCGTGCCGCCCGTGGCGGTAAGCGTAACCGAGCCGCCCTGGCAGAAAGTGGTGGCCCCACCGGCGGCAAGGGCCGGCGTGGGCTGGGCATTGAGCACCAGTGAGGTACTGGCCGAGGTGGCGGAGCAGCCACTGGCTGCCGCGAGGCTGTTGGTGATGGTGTAGGTGCCGGGCTGGCTCTGGGCCACGTCCACGGCGCCGGTGCTGGCGTTCAGGCTCAGTCCCGCCGGGCTGGCGGTGTACGTGCCGGCCGTGGCACCCGCCGCCAGCGTCGGCGTGATGGTGCCCTGCGTACCGGCGCAGCGGCTGCCGCCGGCGTAGCTAAAGTCCGCCGTGGGCGCCGCCGTGATGGTAAAGCTGACGCTGGCGCTGGCCGGGCAGGTACCCCCAATGCCATACGCCACGGCGTAGGTGCCGGGCTGGCTCTGGCTCAGGTTGATAATGCCGGTAGTGGGGTTCAGGCTCAGCCCCGTGGGCGAAGCCGTGAAGGTGCCGCCGCTGGGCGAGGCCGTGGGCGTGGGGTTGGTGGGGCCGCTCTGGCAGTAGCTCGGCAGGGCATAGCTAAACGACACCGTGGGAAGCGGCGTGGCGGTCACGTTTATGGTATTGGAAGTAGAAGTGCACGTGGCGGGATTGTACGCTACCACGCGGTAGGCGCCGCTGGTGGTGGCGGTGTAAGTAGCGTTGGTAGCCCCCGGAATCTGCACGCCATCCTTCTCATACTGAAAGGTGTAGCCGCTGGCGCCCTGCCCGCTCGTATTGGCCGACAGCAGCACCGAGCCGCCTTGGCAAAACGTGGTGGGCGTGGCGGCAGTCAGGTTTACCACGTTCTGCTTCAGCACTAGTACCGTTACGGAGGCCGAAATGGAGGAGCATCCGGTGGCGTTGGTTACTTCCACCGAATAGCTGCTGTTGGCCGTAACCAGAGCCGTGTACGTGGCGCTGGTAGCGCCCACTATTTCCCGGCCGTTGAGCAAAAACTGGTATTTATTGCCCGCCGCAATGGGCCCGGCCACCAGGTAAATGGTGCCCTGCTGGCAAAATGTGGTGGGGCCCTGTGAGTTGATGGTAGCTGTGGGCGGCTGGCCTACCGTCACGGTGGCCACGGTAGAGGCCACCGCGGGGCTGGTGCCATTCTGCACAATGGCGCGGAAGTTGGTGGTAGTCTGAAGGTTGGAGAAAGTGTAGGTGGGCGAGTTGGCGGTAATGTCTACGTAGCCATTTCCGCTATCGGCCTGGTACTTAATAATGGAGCCGGTGTAGCCGGTCAGGGTAAGGGTGCCGGAGTTGAAGCCAGCGCAGACCGACGAAGCCGCCGGGCTGAGCGTGCCGCCGCTGGGGCCGGTGGTTTGGGCCTGGGTGCGGCCTGGCAGCAGGCCGGCCACCATCAGCCACAGCAATACGAGAAGGCGGGGCCACGTGGCAAGCGGCTGGTGCGTTTGTAGGGGTGAATTCATGAAAAAGACAAAAAGGTTGAAAGTGTAGTTGAGCTAAAAAAGACAGTGGGGCGCGGTGGGCTGAACAGTAGCGCAGACCTGGGTTCTGTCCCAGGGTTTAAAATCCCCTTATGTAATAATGCCAAGGCCCCCATTTGCAATAAGTTATAGTAGATCCGAGGCGCCCAAACGGCTCGCTAATGTTGCGCTTACAATACTACTGCCTAAACATGAAGCCAACATGATAAGCTGAGCCAGTCGAGGCTCATTGGCCCTGAAAATTCCGGGCTCGGGGGCTACTGCCCCTCTGTTGGGGGCGGGAACGTGAGCAGGAAGGAAGTGCCCAGCCCCTCAATGGAGTTCACTTCAATCCCGATGCCGTGCAGGTCGGCGATGGTGCGGGCAATGCTTAGGCCCAGGCCGTAGCTGTCAGGGTCGGTGGTGGTGGCGCCTTTGTCGAAGCGGTGAAACAGGCGCGGAAGCTGGTCTTTGGCAATGCCCAGCCCCGTGTCCCGGACTTCGAGCACGTAGCCGGCTCCCGCGGGCGCGGGCCGCCCCATCAGGTAAATCAGGCCGCCTTGGCGGTTGTATTTGATGGCGTTGCCCACCAGGTTGAACAGCAGCGTGAACAGCAGGCCGCGGTTGCAGTTGGTCACCACAAAATCGGGGTGGATTTCCTGCTTCAGGGTCAGGTCGAGCACCGCCAGACGGTCCTGCACTTCTTCACTTACCTCGGCCACCAGCTCGGCCAATGACACGGTTTCGGTGCGGGCAAACTGGTCGTTTTCAATCTTGGAAATCATGAGCAGGGACTTGATGATGGTGCGCAGCCGGTGCACGGTGCGCTGCGAATCCACCACGCGCAGCTGGTTTTCGTCGCTCAGGCTCTCGTCGACGAGCATGTTGTCGAAGCGGTATTGCAGGGCGGCCAGCGGGGTGAGCAGCTCGTGGGAGGCATCGGCAATGAAGGTGCGCTCCTTCGTGAACGAGGCCTGGATGGTGGTCATCATCTCGCGCAGGCTCTCGTCGAGGTAGCGGAAATCGTCGGTGCTGGTGGCAATGGGGGCGAAGTTGAACGCCGCCGGGTGGTGCCCGTTCTTCAGCCGCTGGCGAATGATGGTGTAGAACGGCTCCAGCAGGTAGCGGAAAAACGCCAGGTCGGCCAGCGTGGTCAGGGCCACGGCCACCAGCAGAATGTAGAGGGCGTAGTGGCGGAAATTGCGCTCCGTCTCGCCAATGGAACCCGTGCTGCGCCCAATCTCCAGCAGGTAGTACTTGCCACCCAACGGAAACGAGTAGCTCAGCACCCGGTAGGCCACAATCTCATCTTCCACGGCCCGCTTCGAGTCCTCAATCACATCTATCCGGGGGCCGGGCGGAATCGCCTCCAGCGAAATAAATTCTTCCTTGAGCAGGTTGTAGCTGCCGTAGGACGACTGCCCACCCTCGATGAACGCCGAAATGCCGTTTCGCCGAATCAGGCGCAGCACTTTTTCCTTTTTCTGGGCCAGCCGGTGGTCGGTCGATACCAGGGCCAACCTGCTCATCACCAGCGGCAGTACACCCACCAAGAGGAGCAGAATCGCTACCCGGGACAGGGCATTGAACAAGGAGAATTTCGTGCTAAGCTTCAAAGCGGGCGTTGGTCAAACAGGGCAGTAAAACGGGTTGAAAACTTGGCCGGAGTGCGGCTTGGCGCATTCTATAGCTTCACTTTGTAGCCCACGCCGCGCACGGTTTCCAGCCATTCCACGTCGGCGTGCTGGCTCAGTTTTTTGCGCAGGTTCTTGATGTGGGCGTCGATGTAATTGGAGTCGAAACCGGACTCGGGCAGGTTGCCCCAAATGTGTTCGGTGAGCTGTAGGCGGGTGAGCACCCGGTTTTTGTGCAGCACGAGGTAGCTCAACACGTCAAATTCCTTCACCGACAGCGTCACTTCGGTTTTCTCGTGCAGCACGCGGCGGCTTTGCAGGTCGAGCTCAAAATCGCCGCAGCCCACCAGCGGCTTGTGCAGCCCGAAGCGCCGCCGCGTGATGGCGTGCATGCGGGCCAGCAGCTCCGGCAGCGAAAAAGGCTTGGCCAGGTAGTCGTCGGCACCCAGTTCCAGCCCGCCGATGCGGTCCTCGACGGCGCCGCGCGCGGTGAGGATGATGACCGCCGCCGTCAGGTTGTTTTGCTTGGCTTCGGCCAGCACGTCCAGCCCGTCGCCGTCGGGCAGGCCCAGGTCCAGCAGCACGAAATCAAACGGGGTGTCGGCCAGCTGGTCGCGGGCTTCGCGCGCCGTGCGTGCCACCGTGCAGGCGAAGCTGTGCTGGTACAGAAAGATGCCGAGCTCCCGGGCCAGGGTGCGCTCATCTTCCACGATTAAAACGGTCATGGCGAAAGCGGGCTAAAGGTTCAGCGACAGGGTGGTGGTGAAGTAGGAGCGGGCGCCCGAGACGTCGCCGGGCAGCAGGTTCACGGGCACGGCATAGCGCCAGGCCACCTGCGCCGAAACCACGCCCAACGAGTAAGTCACGGGCACGCGCAGCTCGTAGTTGAGCACTTGCAGCCGGGTGGTGGTGACGGTGGTCGTGCCGGCGGCCTTGCCCCGGCCCCGCCCAAAGCCGCGCGACTGCTGCTGGTCTAGGCTGGTTTCGGCGAAGTGCTGGGTGCCGGCCGTCACGCTCACGCGGGGCTCAATGGCCAGGTATCCTTTGGGCGTAAACACCTTGGCGATTTCGAAGTAGCGGGAGTTGTCGAGCACCAGAAAAAAATCGTTGCTGTCGCCAAACAAGTAGGCCGCGTTCAGCCGCGAGTACACATAGCCCCAGTCCAGGCCCAGGTAGCTGTCAAGGGAGTTGTTCACGCTTGACTTCACGAGGGGACTGTTGGCCGCAAATAGAAAACGCGAGTAGCTCACCGACGCATCCACTTTCTTGGATAAGTCGCCATCCCAACCCAGCGACAAATCAGTTTCATCCAAAAAACTGCTGGTGTTGAGCAAGTTGTAGCCCACCACCGAGCCCCATACCCCAAAGCGGGACTTATACGTCAACTCGCCGGTGGTGTAGGGGTAGCGCGTGGTTTGGGTGCGGCCAAAAAACGAGGAATTGCTGCCGTAGCTAAGCGCAGCCGTGAAGCCGCCGTGCTGGGCGCTGCTATCAGCGGGGGCAGCGGGCGTGACCGTGGGTTGGCCGCCGCCCACATCCTGGCCGGCGGCCAAGCGGCTGCCCAGAAGGATAATGAGAAGTAGCTCCCCCAGCAGGTGCCGGGGGCTGCATAAAAAAAGCATAGCGTCGGAATTCAATAGCTGCTAATGTCCGCGGCCTCTGCCCACACCATTGGCGCGGCCTGCTCCACCCACGCCGCGGGCCCCTCGTCCGGCACCAGCGCCGTGGCTTCCGCGGGCGCTTCGAGCGCTCTGCTCTGCTCTGGCCCCTCGGGCCGAGGGCGCTTCCGCCGGCTCTGCTGTGGCTGCTTCCTCCACCCGCTGGGGCTTGGTTTTGCGCTCGGTTTGTGGCACGGCTTTTACGGGCGGCTCGGCAGGAGCGGGAGTGCCCTGAGCCGGGGTTTGGGCAGCCGCGCCCAGCTCTTCGACCAACTCAGGCCGAGTTGCCGGCACGGCAGCCCTGACCAGCACGGCCTGGGCTGGCCCGGCCGGCATGGTTTGCGCCGATGCCCGCGTGATGCCAAGCGCCAGCAGTAAGAAAAAGAAGTGAAATATGATTTTCATAAATATAGCAAACCAGAATCAACGATTACTGGCAAATTACTGCATCTCCAATGAATAAGCTGCACAGTTCAAACAGTGCCGGCCGCGCTCCTGAGCAACTCAGAAACGCGGCCGACGAAACAGTCAATAGCAGGAATTAGTGGTTGCCGCGGTGGCCAGCCCCTGCACCCTGATGGGCCCCGGCGCCGTGGCCGTTGCCAGCACCGCCGTGGCCATGGTCGCCGCGGGCGCTGCGGGGAGCACGGGCGGCGCGGTCGCCTTTTGCCGAACGGCCCTCGCTGGCTACTGCGCTTACTGCGGCACCTTTATCGGCACCGGTGAGGGTGGTGCTTTGGGTGAAGGCCTTCACCGTCTGGCCGTGGTTTTCGGGGGCTACTTTGTCGGCTTTGTCACCGTCGCGGTCGTCGTCCTCGCCGCGCAGCTTGATTTTGGCTTCGTGCTTGCGCTCCTTGGCAGCAGATTTATCGGGGTGTTGCACGCCAGTAGCGGCAGGGGCTTGAGCCAGCGCAGCAAACGAGCACAGCAAGGCAGCAGCGGAAAACAGGGCTTTTTTCATGGGTTTGGGTTGGTGAATAAATGAAATGCGGGAAGCATTAAAGATTTATACAAACCTAGACCTTCAACATGATGCGAACATGATAAAGAACCAGCCCAACTGTTGGGCCTGGCAACATAGGCAATAGGTGTAAATGGCCAGCTAGTTTTCGCGCGGTTCGGGCCACAGCCGACCTTCCTTTAGGAGCATAGAGGCACGTGTACTGTTCTGGGGAGAAGTTCACCTGCGATGGCTGCCTTATACTTCCTAGAGTAGGTTTCCACCCCGGCTGGGGCAATGGTAAAAGACGCTGGGCAGAGCGGCCAGCGGTGACACACCTTATTGTCAGATTGAAAAACTTGTAAAATAAATATGACCTGCAGTCCAAAAATTAAATCCTCCGACTTGTAAAAGGTCATGGGTACAACAAGGCCTTAAAAAACAGGGGAGGGCATGACTTGATCGAAGTAGCATAATATCGTCAAATGAGACTTTAGACTCGATAGGGCTATCTTGTTTAGTTTGCTGCGCTTTTTCTTTAAGGTGGAGCTGTCACTAGTGTTACTTTCGTAAGAAAATCCCACCCTCGCCTTGTCGCTCCCCAAATTCCTCCAGTTTCTTCTCGTGTGCCTGCTGCTGACGGCTCCGCTACTGGCCCCGGCCCAGCACCGCACCGGGTATGCCCCGAAAAAAGCAGCCTCCCGCCAAGTCGCGCCAGCCACTCCTGGAACCAAGGCTGCCCGCGCAAAAGTCAAAACCGCCGCCAGCCGAGCGGCGGCGCGCAAAGCCGCTCTTGTACCAAAAACAGCAGCCAACGCTCCGGCCTTTACCCAATACCTGCACTCGCCTTGGGTTGACAGCCTCATGCGCGTGCTCACCCCCAACCAGCGGGCGGCGCAGCTTTTTATGGTGGCGGCCTACTCCAACCGCACGCGGGTGGACGAGGACTCCATTTCGGCCCTGATTAAGCAGTACGGTATTGGCGGGCTTATTTTCTTCCAGGGTGGGCCGGCTAGGCAGGCACGCTTGCTCAACCGCTACCAGGGGCAGAGCCAGGTGCCGCTGCTGGTGGCCCTGGACGGGGAGTGGGGTGTGGGCATGCGCCTCGACAGCGTGGTGAAATTCCCGTACCAGATGAGCCTGGGGGGCGAAACCGATACCACGCTGCTCTACGACATGGGCCGCGAAGTAGCCCAACAATTCAAGCGGCTGGGCATGCACGTCAATTTTGCGCCCGTGGTGGATGTGAACAACAACGCGGCCAACCCCGTCATTGGCTTCCGCTCCTGGGGTGAAAACCCGGCGGCCGTAGCCCGCGACAGCCGCCAGTACATGCGCGGCATGCAGGATGCGGGCATCCTGGCCGTGGCCAAGCACTTTCCGGGCCACGGCGACGTGGATGCCGACTCCCACCTGGCCCTGCCCACCGTGCGGGTGGACCGCCGCCGGCTCGATACGCTGGAGCTGCCGCCCTTCCGCAGCCTGATTGCGGGCGGCCTTGGGGGCATGATGGTGGCTCACCTCAACGTGCCTGCGCTGGATACGGTGAGTGGCCCCAGCACCCTTTCGCGGCCCATTATTACGGACTTTCTACGGAAGGAGATGGGCTTTAAAGGGCTCATATTCACCGATGCCATGAACATGAAGGGCGTCATCAGCAAGTACCCACCTGGCGAGGCCGATGTGCGGGCTCTCATTGCGGGCAACGATATCCTGGAATTCAGCAAGAATGTGCCACTGGCTATCCAGATGGTGCGGGCCGCGGTGGATAGCGGCCGGATTTCGCAAAAGGAAATCGACGAGCACTGCCGCCGCGTGCTGGCCCTCAAGCAGTGGGCTGGCCTCGACCACTACCGCCCCATAGAGACCAAGCACATTTACGAAGACCTCAACGGGCCCCACGCCCGGTACCTGAGCCACCGGCTCACGGAACTGAGTATCACGCTGCTGCGCAACCAAAATAAGCTACTGCCCCTGCAGCGGCTCGATACCCTGCGGATTGCCACGCTGGTGCTGGGCGGTTCGGCGCGCGACACCACCGACTTCCAAAAAGCGGTGGCCGACTATGCCCCCACGGCGCATTTCCATGCCTCGGCCTCGCCCACGCTGGATGAGCTGCTGCAACTGCGCACCGCGCTTAAGCCTTATAATATGGTGCTGGTGTCCCTGCAAAGCCTGGGCCGGCTGCCTGCTACCAGCTTCGGCATTACGCCCGAAACCAACCTGCTGCTGCGGGAGCTGGTGAATCAAAAGCAGGAAGTGGTGGTGAGCGTGTTTGGCTCGGCCTATGCCGTGGCCAAGGTGCGCGACCTCGACCGTGCCGACGCCGTGGTGCTGGCCTACCAAGAGAGCCCCGATGCCCAAAACCTGGCCGCGCAGGCCATTTTTGGCGGCATGGCCGCTGCCGGCAAGCTGCCGGTCACGGTGTCGGACCGCTACCCGCGCGGCTACGGCCTGCGCACCGCCGGCAACCTGCGCCTACGCTACGCCAACCCCGAAGACGTAGACATGGACGGGCGCCTCGAAGCCCAGGTAGATAGCCTGGTGGGCCGGGCCATGGCGGCCCAGGCGTTTCCGGGCGCGCAGGTGGTCATTGCCCGGCGCGGTACGGTGGTGCTGCGCAAAAGCTACGGCAACCACACCTACGCGGGCTTTGCCCCCAATGAGGAATTGGGAATGAAGAATAAGAAATCGAAAAGGAAGAAGGGGCGCGAAAAAAAATCTTCGCTCCTCATTTCGCCTTCTTCATTGTCCACCCCGCGCCCTGTGCGCAACAACGACATCTACGACCTGGCTTCCGTGACCAAGCTCATGGCCTCGACGCCTGCCCTGCTCAAACTGCAGGAGCAGAACAAATTCAGCCCCGATAGCACCATGGGGCAGTACTTTTCTTTCCTGCGCGGCACCAACAAGGCCAACCTGCGCATGCGCGATGTGCTCACCCACCAGGCCCGGCTCAAGGCGTGGATTCCGTTTTGGAAGGAGCTCACCAAGAAGAACGGCGAGCTGCGCCGGCGCTATTTCCGCGCCGATTCCTCGGCCCGATTCCCGCTGCCGGCCGCCCAGGGGCTGTGGGCTCGCAAGAAACTGCCGGCCCGCATCTACAAGGAAATAGGGGAGTCGCCGCTGAATGAAAAGCCCGGCTACGTGTATTCCGACCTGTCGTTTATTCTGTATCCGGAGCTGGTGAAGGCCCGCACCGGGCAGACGTTTGATGCCTTTTTGCAGCGCGAAGTATACGGCCCGCTGGGCGCCACCACCCTGGGCTTTCGGCCCACCAACCGCTTTCCGCTGCGCCGCATCGTGCCCACGGAAGTTGATTCGGCTTTCCGCCGCCAGCTGCTGCACGGCACCGTGCACGACGAAGGAGCCGCGCTGCTCGGGGGCCTTTCGGGCCACGCCGGCCTGTTTGGCTCTGCCAACGACCTGGCCAAGCTGGCTCAGACCTACGCCTGGGGCGGGCGCTACGGCGGCCAGCAGATTTTCAAGCAGGAAATTCTGGCCGACTGGACCCGCTGCCAGTTCTGCCCTGACAACCGCCGCGCGCTGGCCTTTGACCGGCCCGCTGCCAACCCGACCGTGAACTCGGCCAAAAGCGCTTCCCAGAGCAGCTACGGCCACACCGGCTACACCGGCACGTATTTCTGGGTTGAGCCAAAGGAGGAGCTGGTGGTAATCCTGCTCACGAACCGCGTGCATCCTACCCGCAACAACAACAAGCTGACGGAGCTGGGCGTGCGCAGTGCGCTGCTGCAGATAGCCATTGAGGCCGTGCACAAGCAATGAGAAACGCCGGCTGCGAACCGGATAAGTAACGGCCGGAATAGGGATTCTGGAATCAGAAATATTAGGTAGCTTGGCTGCCATTCCCACCCCCTTACTGCCGACGGACTTATGCTAGGATTGATGATGGCCGACCAGCTGCGCGTGGCCGGCGTGCTCGAACACGCCGCCAAGTGGCACGCCGAATCCGAAGTCGTTTCGCGCCTGCCCGAGGGCGGCATTCACCGCTACACCTACGCGCAGGCGCACCACCGCAGCAAGCGCTTGGCCAATGCTCTGCTGAAACTGGGCATCAAGGACGGCGACCGAGTGGGCACGGTGGCCTGGAACACGCACCGGCATTTTGAGCTGTACTTTGGCGTGGCGGGCATCGGGGCGGTGTGCCACACCATCAACCCGCGCCTGTTTCCGGAGCAACTGGTTTACATCATCAACCACGCCGAGGACCGGCTGCTGTTCTTCGATATCACCTTTTTGCCTTTGGTGGAGCGGCTGGCTCCCCTGTGCCCCAGCGTAGAGAAGTGGGTGCTGATGACCGGTCCCAAGCACTTGCCCACCGATTCTAATCTGCCCGGCTTGTGCAGCTACGAAGACCTGCTCGCCGCCGAATCGGCCGACTACGAATGGCCGGTGCTGGACGAAAACACGGCCTGCTCGCTCTGCTACACCTCCGGCACCACCGACCAGCCCAAGGGCGTGCTGTACTCGCACCGCTCTACGGTGCTGCACGCCATGGCCATCTCGCTGCCCGATGCCTTGAGCTGCTCGGCCCTGGATGTGGTAATGCCCGTGGTGCCCATGTTCCACGTCAACGCCTGGGGCCTGCCGTTTGCGGCCCCACTCAACGGGGCCAAGCTGGTGCTGCCTGGCGCCGGCATGGACAGCGCCAGCCTGTACGAACTGGCCGAAAACGAAGGCGTGACGTTTTCGGCCGGCGTGCCCACCATCTGGCTGGCGCTGTTGCAATTCATGCGCGAAGGCAAGCACACGTTCAGCACCTTGCGGCGCACGGTGGTGGGCGGCTCCTCGTGCCCCCCGGCCCTGATGAAGGCGTTTGAGGAAGAGCTGGGCGTGACCATTATGCACGCCTGGGGCATGACCGAAACCAGCCCGCTGGGCACGGCCGGCCACATCAAGGCCAAGCACCAAGCCCTCAGCCCCACCGACAACCTGGCCGTGCGGGCTAAGCAGGGCCGCGTGGTGTTTGGCGTGGATATGAAAATTGTGGGCGACGACGGGCAGGAGCTGCCGCACGACGGCGTGGCTTTCGGCGACTTGCTGGTGCGGGGGCCGTGGGTGGTGGGCGACTATTTCCGCAGCGGCAAGCTCGGCGAGCTCACGGCCGACGGCTGGTTCCGGACCGGCGACGTGGCCACCATCGACCCCGACGGCTTTATGCAAATCACCGACCGCTCGAAGGACGTCATCAAGTCCGGCGGCGAGTGGATTTCCAGCATCGACTTGGAGAACCTGGCCATTGCCCACCCCGCCGTGGCCGAAGCCGCCGTGATAGGGGTGCCCAGCGTCAAGTGGAGCGAACGGCCCCTGCTGGTAGTAGTGCGCCGCCCCGGCATGGACGTATCGGCCCAAGACCTGCTCACCTTTTTCAAAGGGAAAGTAGCCAAGTTCTGCGAGCCCGATGCCGTTGAATTTGTGGAGCAATTGCCCCACACAGCCACCGGCAAGCTGCTCAAAACGCAGCTACGCAAGGACTTTGCAGGGTACTCGGTGGCGTAGGGTCATTTAACATTTATCAATTAACAGTTAACAGCTGTTCAATTTGCGCCATTCGGGCTGCCTGAAAGACTGCTAACTGTTAATTGATAATTGTTAATTGAAATCATTTCCCCAGCTCCTCGGCCCGGTCGCGGGCTGCCGCGGCTCCCGCCACCAGCCCTTCGCGCACCTGCCCCGCGCCGAAGGCGTGCATGGCCGCCTCGGTGGTGCCGCCTTTGGAAGCCACTTTGGCAATCCAGTCGGTGCAGCTCAGGCCCGATTGGGAGTACAGCTCCACCGCGCCGCGGAAGGTCTGGCTCACCAGCAGCTCGGCTTCGGCTGGGGTGAAGCCCATTTGCGTGGCGGCGGTCATCAGGGCGTCCATGCAGTAGTACACGTAGGCCGGGCCGCTGCCCGAAATGGCCGTGGCCGCATCAATGGCCGACTCTTCCTCGACGTAAACCGTCTTGCCCGTGGTGCTGAGCAGGTTTTGTACCTGCACCAGCTCGGCGCGGGTTACTTCGTCGGTGCTGGTAAAGGCCGTCATGCCCATGCCGATTTGGGCGGGCAGGTTGGGCATGGCCCGAATGACCTTGGGGGTGCGCAATGCATCGCGAAGCGTGGCAATCCGCACCCCGGCCATGATGCTAAGTACGACCTGGTGCGGCTGCACCAGCCCGCGCATCGCCTCAAACAGGGCTGGCGAATCCTGCGGTTTCACCGCTAGAATGATGATATCGGCTCCCGGCACGCACTGGGCGGGGTCGCCCGATACGGTGCCCAGCTCGTGCGCGGCCAGTGCCGCCACCCGCTGAGGCGAGCGGGCCAGCAGCCGCAAATCGAGCCGCGAGGTGATGTGCGCCCGCACAAAGCTGCGGGCGTAAGTCAGGCCCATGTTGCCGCCCCCGACGATGAGAATTTTCATAGCTATAGTTGCTTGCTAACCAGAGTAAGGCCGCAAGTTCGGCACGAAGCATCCCACTGCCGCCGGCGGGGCGCCGATGGGGCTAGCGGTGGAAGTGCAGGGCACTCACGTTGCGGCCCAGTTTCTGGCCTTCGGCCAGGCCCACCTCGTTGGCGCTGCGGAAGTGGATGCCGCCGTAGAGGCGCGACATGGCCGCTTCATCGGCAAAGGCGGCAAAGCTGGTGAAGGTGCGCGGCTCGTACCCAGCCCCGCGGGCCTGGTGCGTGTTGTCGACGAAAGTCGTTTGGGGACCGAACAAGTCGCCGAGGACTTGCGAGGCGGCGCCGGACTGCGAGGCATGGCCCGACACAAATTCCGGGAAGGGTGGGGTGGCCAGCAGCGGCTGCCAGGTGGGGTCCAGCATGGCTTGCACGGCCGTGATGGGCCGCTGCCAGTTGTAGGTAAACTTGCATTTCCAGCAACTCACGAAGGCATCGGACACGGCCATGCCCACGCGGGCATAGGCTTCGGCGGCCAGGGCCAGGGTGGCTTTGCGGTCGCGCAGCACAATGCTGGTGATGTTGAGGGAGTGGCCGGGCGGGCTAATGGTCTGGCCGCCATCGGCCCAATAGTTGGCGATGGTGCGCTGGGCCGCCGTGAGGTTCTTGCTGGTGTTGTAGAGTTCCAGCACCTGGGCGTAGTAAGGCGAGCCGGGCTGGGTAGAGTAGGAGTACGAAAGGGCCGGCATGGTCATGGTGGCATTGGCTGGCACAAAGAGGCGGTTTTGGCCCCACGTCGGCTGAATGGCGCGGCCGGCTGCGCCCGGTGTGGTTTGCACCCACAGGCCTACGCCCACGGGCGGCACGAAGCTGGCGGGCTGGTTGTTGAGGTACCCTTCGTGCCCGCCGTCGGTGCGGGACCAGTCGAACAAGGCCTGGGCTATCTGCTGCCCGAACTTTACGGAGCGGTCGAATTCCTCAGCCGTGCGGTAGGTTTGATTCAGGGCCGTTTCCAGCGAGTCGATGGAGGCGCGCTGGGCTGCGCTGGCGTTGCCAAACATGCTCTTAACCATGAGGGCCTCGGCCGCATTGGCCGCCACGTTCCAGTTGTAGCGCTGGCCGGTTTCGGGCTTGGGCAAGGAAGCAAGGTTGGTGAGCTGCCCGGCTAGGGACTGATACTCTGGCATGCCTGGCACCACGGCTTCGTAAAGCGCCACGCCGCAATAGCCCATGGCGCGCGAGGCCACCGGTGGGGTGAAGCTCACGCCGTTTTTAACGAGGCGCAGCTCCATATCGGCCCACTTAGTGGCCACGTCGGCCGAGTAAGTTTCGGCCAGCGCCGAAACAGGCTTGGGGTCCATTAACGGTTCGGGGTCGTGGCTACAGGCCGATACCAGCAGGGTAATCGCCAGCGCCAAGACAGCACTCGCACGCCGGGTGAGGGATTGTTTAGGGGGGCGGGGTAGGGTAGGGTTGTTGCCATAGTGGTTGTGGATGTATTTGGTGGAGGACCTCGCAAATATAAGTACAACCATTGTTAAAACCATATTTATTCTTATTTTAATCTAAGCTGAACCGTAGGCAGTTAGCAAATGCAGTGTGGAGTTGGTCAAACTTTGAGCACAATGCCCTTTTTATACATCCAGCTTAGTATTCCGAGCCAGATAAGCACCAGCACGACTGCGCCCACTAGCGAGGCAGTGCGCGGGTCGGCGAAGAACGGCGCGATGCCCCACTCGTAGAGCCACTCCTTCAGCCCTACGGTTTTGCCTGCGGGTCCCATCAATTTGAACAGGCTGAACGTGCGCGAAAGCAGGGCCGACAGGCAGAACACCAGAATGGCGTTGACGCCGTACACCAGGGCCGGGCGCGTCCAGGCGCGGTAGCCCTGCACGTCGCACACCCAGTACAGGGCGGCCAGCCCCGCCATGGCCAGCCCGCCGGTGTAAAGCACGTAGGGGCTGCTCCACAGGGCTTTGTTGATGGGAAACCACGGCGCCCACACGAGCCCCGCGATGATAACTACGCCGGCCGCTACATACAGCCAGGCCACTTTGGCGGCTGGCTGCTGGTCGCGCCGCCGCAGCCACTGGGCCGTGAGGCAGCCGAGCAAGCCGGTGCCCAGGGCCGGCAAAGTGCCGAGCAGGCCCTCGGGGTCCCAGGTTTTGCTTTGCTTCCAAAGGTGGGCTTCGCCGAATACGAGGCGGTCGAGCCAAGCGCCGAGGTTGGTGCTGGGCTCCAGGTTGGCAGGGCCGAAGCCCGGCACGGGCACCAGCTGCATGAGCACGGCGTAGCCCACCAGGAAGGCTGCCAGCAGATACACCTGCGTGCGCCAGCTGGTCTTGAGAAAGATGATGCTGCAGCCCAGAAACACCAGCGAAATGCGCTGCAGCACGCCCATGATGCGCACCATCGAAAAGTCGAACTTGGGGTAGAGCGAGAGCAGCAGGCCCAGCCCAAACAGCACCGCCGCCCGCCGCAGCACGCGCAGCAGCACGGCGCCCTGCGGGCCACCTTTTTGCTTCACGCCATCGAGGGCATACACCAAACTCACGCCCACGATGAACAGGAAAAAGGGAAAGATGAGGTCGGTGGGGGTGCAGCCGTTCCATTCGGCGTGCTCGAACGGGGGGTAGATGTGGCCCCAGTCGCCGGGGTTGTTCACCAGAATCATGGCCATGACGGTGATGCCCCGGAAGACGTCCAGCGAGATGAGGCGGCCGGGCTGCGAGGCCTCGGCGAGCGGGGTGGCGCCGGTGGTGGCTACGGCGGCTTCGGTGGTGGTTTGCATGGGGCCTAAGGTCGTTATTTATTTCGGGAGAAAAAGTGAAAACCAGGAAGTGGCCAGTCTGGCAAAAGCCAGCGCCAGCGGACGGTACGCCAGTTTTGTTGAGCTAAAAAGCTGGGAAACCAATGGCTGGCATCAACTCCGGGAAGGAGGGTGGCCAGCACTGGCGGCAGGCAAAACTCCGAGATATTGCCATCATGTATTAATGTTGTTTTCTGTAGCTTTATTGCTACAGACGATTGTAGCCACTTTCACCTTTTAACCCTGCTGAAATGATAAAAATTTACGTCTTCGGTAGGCTGCCCTTGCAATGGGCCGGCCTGCTCTTACTGCTCCTGCTGGCCATGCAGGTGGGGGCCCAGCCCGCGGGCAATACTCGGCGGTATGTGCTGAAGGGCCGCGTGACCGACGCCGCCGGGCAGGATGTGCCCGGCACCACGGTGCGCCTGGAAGGCACCACGGCGGGCGCTACGTCGGGTAGCGACGGGGCGTATTCGCTAGAAGCGACCTTGGCGCCCGGACTTTACACCCTCACCTTTAGCTCGGTGGGCTTTACGACCGAGACGCGGGCCATTACGCTGGGGGCCGACGAAACCGTGACTACCAACGTGGCACTGACGGTAGCCCGCCAGAAGCTCGACGAGGTGGTGGTGGTAGGCTCGACGGTGAGTGCGCCCAAGCGCGAGCTGGGCAATGCCATCAGCACCATCAACGGGGCCGAGCTGACCCAAAGCGGCTCGGGTGGGGTACTCAACTCGCTGCAGGGCAAGGTGCCCGGCGCGCAGATTACCCAGAACTCCGGCGACCCGGCCGGCTCGCTGTCCATTCGCCTGCGGGGCGTGCACTCGCTCCAGGGCTCTTCCGACCCGCTGTATGTGATTGACGGGGTGATTGTGAGCAACGCCAGCACCAACGTGTCGCAGCTGGCCGTGAGCAACGACGTGGGCGTGGCCAATGCCGGCCAGAACCGCCTGGCCGACCTCAACCCCAACGACATCGCCAGCATCAACATCATCAACGGAGCGGCAGCGGCGGCCCAGTACGGCTCACGGGCCGCCAACGGTGTGGTGCTTATCACCACCAAGCGCGGCAAGTCGGGTGCGCCCCGGGTGTCGGTATCCACCAGCTTCAACATCAACGAGCTGCGCAAGTCGGTGCCGGTGAATACCTACGGCAAGCAGTTCGGCTTTGCCGGGCTGCGGCTCTACACCATCGGCGGCATCACGCCGGCCCAGATAGCGGCTAACCCCGGCACCACCACGGTGGGCATCAGCCGGGCCGGCACCACCACGCAGCTGGCTTCCAACCTGGTGGACGTGCCCCGCTACGACTACTTCAAGGAGATTTTCCGGACCGGCTACGGCACCGACGACGCGGTTTCCATCGCCGGCGGCTCAGACCAGACGCAGTACTACGTGTCGGCCAACTACCTCAAGAACCAGGGCATTATCAAGGGCACCGACTTCACGCGCTACAACCTGCGGGCGCGCGTCGACCAGCGCCTCACCAATTGGGCCAAGGTGTCGGCGGGGTTGAGCTACATCAACAGCTTCTCCAACGAGAAGGCCAACGGCAACGTGTTCTACAGCCCCATCAACTCCATCAACATCACCAACAACATCTACGACATCAATAGGCGCGATGCTTCCGGCAACCTGCTGGCCGTGGAGCCGACCCGCGTGAACCCCCTCTCGACCATCGAGGACATGAAGTTTACGCAGAGCGTGAACCGGACGGTGGGCGACGTGCAGGTGAACCTGACGCCGTTTAAGAGCTTTTCGCTCGACTACGTGCTGGGCGTGGACGCCTACTCGCAGGTGGGCCAGAGCTACATCCGGCCTTATCCGTACCAGGCCACGGCCGGCCTGCCCGCCGCCCGCTACCCCTTCGGTTTCGCGGCCAACGGCAACAACGCCGTGCTCCAGCTCAACTCCGACATAAATGCCGGCTACGAGGTGGCATTGAGCGAAAACCTCAAGCTGAACCTGCGGGCGGGCTACAGCTACCAGTTTGGCCGGCAGGACTACACCACCACGCAGGGGCAGAACTTGGCGCCGTTCATCACCACGGTGTCGGGGGCGGCGAGCACCACGGTGGTGTCGGCCTACAGCCTCGACCGCTTCGATTTGAGCGGCTACTACGGGCAGGCCACCATCGGCTACCGCAACCTGGCTTTCCTGACCGGGGCCGTGCGGCGCGACCGGTCGTCGAAGTTTTCCACGACCGAAACCAACCAGGTGTACCCCAAAATCAGCGCCTCCCTGGTGCTGTCTGACCTGGGCTTCTGGCAGAACGCCGCCTATGCCAACGCCTTCAACAGCCTCAAGCTGCGCGCCAGCTACGGCGAAGCCGGCAACCTGACGGGCATCGGCTCCTACGACCGGTTTTATCAGTTCAACCCGGTGGGTTTCCTGGGCCGCAACACCATCACGCCCGGCACCACCCTGGCCAACCCCGCCGTGAAGCCCGAGCGCATGGCCGAGACGGAAGCCGGTGCCGACCTGGGCTTTCTACGCGACCGGCTCAACCTGGGCCTGACGTTCTACTACCAGAAAATCAACGACCTGGTGGTGCGCCGCAACCTGGCCCCGAGCCAGGGCGGCTCTTCCATCGTGAACAACGTGGGCACGATGGAGAACCGCGGCCTGGAGATAGCGCTCAACGCCGCGCCGGTGAAAACCACCAACTTCACCTGGGACGTGGGCTTTATCTACAACCGCAACCGCAACAAGGTGCTGAGCCTGCCCGGCTCCAACGGCGCCACCCAGGCCATTTCCATTGATAACGTGGCCGGGGCCCCGGTGTATTTGCTGCAGGGGCAGCCGGCTGGCGTATTTTTTGGCTCGGCCTACGCCCGCAACCCCGACGGCTCGCTGCTGCTCACGCCCCAGGGCTTCCCGCAGGACGAGCGCACCATCGGCCAGGCCGTGGGCTCTACGCAGTTCACGCCGGCCCGCAACAGCGAAGGCCAGCCCAGCTACGGCCCGGGCTCGACCATTGCCAACGTCGTCATTGGCAACCCCAACCCAAAGTGGACGGGCTCGTTCACGACCAACTTGGCGTATAAGAAGCTCTCGCTGCACGTGCTGCTTGACGCCGTGCAGGGCGTGAGCGTCTTCAACGCCGACAAACGCACCCGCCAGGGGGTAGGCCTGGGCGACCTCGCCGAGCAGGAACTCCGCGGGCAGCTGCCGCGCGGCTACATCTTCGCCATCTACAACACCCAGGAATTCCGCATCGACGACGGCTCGTACGTGAAGCTGCGCGAAGTGGCCCTGAACTACACGCTGCCCACCTTCACCAAGCTCATCAGCGCCCTGAACCTCACGCTGGTGGGCCGCAACCTGTACTCTTGGGATAACTACAACGGCTTCGACCCCGAAACCAGCGCCGGCGGCACCTCCGACCTGCTGCGGGCCATCGACTTTGGCAACGTGCCCATTCCGCGCACTTACCAGCTGAAGCTGTCGGCCTCTTTCTAAAGCCTGTTATTGCCTTATCAACATGAAGAAACTGCTCATTTTTGCCGCCCTGCTGCCCCTGGCCCTCGGCGGCTGCAACAAGGAATACCAGAACCCCAGCACCGCCAGCCAAGGCCAGGTGGTAGCTTCTTCCGACGGCCTCATCACACTCTGCAATGGCCTGCAGTACCGCTACGCCGCCGGCGGCTTCCTGAGCGTGCTCTACAACACTGTGGCTGCCGGCGGCCTCACCACCCGCGAGCTGGCCATTCTGAACGTGGGCAACATTGAGGAATACAACGTCAGCCTCGGGGCCGGTAACCTCACCAACAGCAATGGCGTGGTGCGCAACCTCTGGACCCAGAGCCAGCTGGTGCGGGCCAACGCCGACCTGATTCTGCTAAACGCGGGCAACGCCCCGGATGCCGGCACTCGCAGCGGCATCGTGGCCTATGCCAGCATTTTCCGGGCGCTGGCGCTGGGCACGCTGGCCCAGTATTTTGAGCAGGCCCCGCTCATCACGCAGGAGAATGCTCCCTTTGTGCCCCGCCTCGAGCTGCTGCGCAGCGCCGTGACCCAGCTCGAAGCTGCCGCCGCGCAGCTGGCCGCTACGCCGGTTTCGGCCGATTTCAACGCCAAGATTGTGCCCGGCATCGACCTGACCAACACCGTGCAGGCCCTGATAGCGCGCTACAGCCTCGAAGCCGGCGACTACGACAAGGCCCTAGCCGCCGCCGCCAAAGTAGACCTGACCAAAAAGTCGGTGTTCAACTTCGACGACAACACCCGCAACCCCTTATTCGAGACTTCTTTCGGCAACAAGAACGTGTTTGAGCCCACCAACGCCAGCCTTGGCCTGACGGGCGCCCTGGCTCCCAACTCCGCCGACCGCCGCCTGCCGTTCTACATCCGCACGAACCCGGCCGCCACGCAAAACCTGGGCACCGGTTTCTACACCGCCAACAACGCGGCCATCCCCGTGTACCTGCCCGGCGAGATGCTCCTGATTCGGGCCGAGGCCTACGCCCGCAAAGGCGACCTGACCAACGCCGTAACCGAGCTGAACAAAGTGCTCACCAAGACGCCGGCTGCGGATGCCTTCGGCGTGGGAGCGTCGCTGCCGGCCTACTCCGGCCCCCTCACCGCCGACGCCATCTTGCTGGAAATCTACCGCAACCGCCAAATTGAGCTGGCTTTTCAGGGTTTCCGCCTCAGCGACAGCCGGCGCTTTGGCCGGCCCGGCCCGGGTACCACAGGGGCCGAGCGCAACCGGAACTTCTTGCCATACCCCCGGGTAGAGCGGGAGAACAATTCCGCCACGCCCGCCGACCCTACGATTTAACGATTTGAATTAAGCTAAAGCCGGTCGTCCTGCTAAAAGCCGGTCATGTTGAGCTTGCCGAAGCATCTCTACCGCAATACTAAAATCAATTAGTTGCGCGGTAGAGGTGCTTCGGCAAGCTCAGCATGACCGGCGTTTTTATTGCATCTGCTTTAAAAAGGAATCCGATTTAGAACGCCCAAATCAGCCCGGAAAGGAAATCTTGCCCATGCTCACGGCCGGCACCCGCTGCCGGCCGGCGCCAATGGCCACCGGCTGGCCCGCCACGGCCTCGTTGGCCAATACCGCAAATAGAATAGCTTCTTTGGCATCGCCGGGCACACCCAAAACATCGGTGCTCTGGAAGCGGGCACCGGGCAGGTGCCGGGCCAGCGCCGCCATCAAGGCCGGGTTGTGGGCGCCGCCGCCGCTGGTGTACACAGCTGTGGGGGCCGGCCGCTCCGCAAATGCCGCCTGCACGGCCCGGGCCACGCCCACCGCGCTCAGCTCGGCCAGGGTGGCCAGCGTGTCTTCCAGGCTCAGGGTGGCAGTGTTGCTGCGCTGCTGGGCTTCGGCCAGAAAAGTTGGGCTGAATAATTCGGGGCCCGTGGTTTTGGGTAGGGGAGCGGCGAAGAAGGGGTGGTGGAGCAGGGCTGCTAGCAGGCCGTTGTGCACGTGGCCCGCGGCGGCTAGGCGGCCGTCTTCGTCGTACTGCAGGCCGGGGCGGTGGGTGCGCACGTTACCATCGAGCAGGGTATTGCCGGGCCCGGTATCAGTACTGAAAGCGGTGCTGGCATCGCCGCCGGTGCGGGGCAGGTAGGTGAAGTTGGCAATGCCGCCCAGGTTAAGCAGCAGCCTTTCCTCATCGGGGCTGCTCAGCAGCAGAAAGTCGCCGTAGGCGGCCAGGGGAGCTCCTTCGCCGCCAGCAGCTACGTGCTTCTGCCGGAAGTCGCTGAGGGTGATGATGCCCGTACCCACGGCTACGTGGTCGCCATCGCCGAGCTGCAAGGTGGCGTTAATGGAGAAATCGGGGCGCTGATGTTGGTGCTGTGGGGCGTGGTACACCGTTTGGCCGTGGCTGGCCACCAGGTCCACCTCGTGCGGGGCTATTTGCCACTCGCGCAGGCAGTCCAGGATGGCAGCGGCGTGCAGGCTGCCCAGCCAGGGATTGAGCAGCGTGAGGTATTCCAAGCTGACCTGCTCTTTGGCAAACACAGTGCGGATGCGGGCCCGCGTGTCGTCGTTGTAAGGCACGGTGCGGAACTGCTCCAGCTCAAGCTGCGTGCCTGGGCCATGGCCCGTGAGGCGGCAGAGCGCTACATCGAGCCCATCGAGTGAAGTGCCCGACATAAGTCCAATGATGCGGCGACTGGGCTGGCCCGCAAGCTGATAGAGGCGCGCAACGTAAGAATTCATACTAGGACCTCTATAAACTACAGTAACGGTACAAAAGTATTTTGTGCCGGCTTGTGCCTAATAAAATGCCTCAGTGGACAAATAACGCCTAAAACTCCCACCGGACAAACGCTTCGATGCCCTCGTACTCGGGCAGGCCCAACTGGTCGTAGAGCTTGGCGGTGGTGCGGTTGCGGGCCTCGCTGCGCTGCCAGAACTCGCGCTGGTCGGCCCCGGGGAAGAGCGGCCGGTCTTTTTGCGACTGGTGCTTGAAAATAGCCCGGCGTTTGCGCGTGAGCTCATCGGGCGAGAGGGGCACGGCCATTTCAATCTGGTCGATGTCCCACTCTTGCCAGGCGCCGCGGTAGAGCCACACCCAGCAGTCATCAAGCCAGGGCGTACCCGATGCTTTGAGCTGGTGGATGGACTGGAAAATGGCTGCCAAACATACCCGGTGGGTGCCGTGGGGGTCGCTCAGGTCGCCGGCCGCGTATATCTGGTGGGGCTGAATGCGGTTGAGCAGCTCCATGGTTAGACGAATGTCCTCGTCGCCGAGGGGCTTTTTGCGCACCCGGCCGGTCTCGTAGAAGGGCAGGTCGAGGAAGTGCGCATTGGCATCGGGGATGCCGGCCAGGCGGCAGGCGCTTTTGGCCTCGCCCCGCCGGATAAGGCCTTTTATCTGCTGCACCTCGTGGGAGTCGACCTGCCCGGGGGGCTTGTTCTTCAGGAATTCCGTGACGCGGTGGTAGAGGTTGTCGGCGGGCTCGACGGCGGGCAGGCGGAAGGCGTGGTCGTAGTCGGCCACAAACTCCGCGAAGCGGATGGCTTCGTCGTCGAATACGGCGATGTTGCCCGAAGTCTGGTAGGCCACGTGCACCTCGTGGCCTTGGTCTACCAGCCGCAGCAGCGTGCCGCCCATCGAAATAACGTCGTCGTCGGGGTGGGGCGAGAAGATGAGTACCCGCTTCGGAAAGGGAGCGGCCCGCTCCGGGCGGTAGGTGTCGTCGGCGTTGGGCTTGCCGCCGGGCCAGCCCGTAATGGTGTGCTGCAGCTCGTTGAACACCCGAATGTTGATGTCGTAGGCCGGCCCCGATTGGGCCAGCAGTTCCGAGAGCCCGTTTTCGTTGTACTGCTCGTCGGTGAGCTTGAGAATGGGCTTGCTCACGCAGCGCGCCAGCCAGGTCACGGCTTTGCGCACCAGCGCGTCGTCGTGCCAGTTGCAGGGCAGGCCCAGCAGCCAGGGCGTTTTGCGGGGCGTAAGCTCGGCGCCGGCGGCTTCGTCCAGCACCACCTGCACATCGGGGTGGCTTTGCAGGTAGGTGGCGGGCACAGAGTCCGTGACGTCGCCTTCCACCATGCGTTTTACCACGGCGGCTTTGCCTTCGCCCCAGGCCATGAGCACAATGCGGCGGGCCTCCAGAATGGTGCCCACGCCCATGGTGAGGGCGCGGCGCGGCACGTTTTCTTCGCCGTAAAAATCGGAGGCCGCGTCGGTGCGCGTCACGTGGTCGAGGGTGATGATGCGGGTGCGCGACGCCGGGCCCGAGCCGGGCTCGTTGAAGCCGATGTGGCCGGTGCGCCCAATGCCGAGCAGCTGCAGGTCGATGCCCCCGGCTTCTTTAATCTGCTCCTCGTAGCGCCGGCAGTACGCGGCCACCTGCTCTGGCGGCACGGTGCCGTCGGGGATGTGCACGTTTTCGGGCCGGATGTCGACGTGGTCGAACAGGTATTCGCGCATGAAGCGCACGTAGCTCTGCAGCGAGCCCGGCGCCATGGGGTAGTACTCGTCGAGGTTGAAGCTGACCACGTTCTGAAAGCTCAGCCCTTCTTCGCGGTGCAGGCGCACTAGCTCCTCGTACACCCGCGTGGGCGACGAGCCCGTGGCCAGGCCCAGTACGCAGGGCTTGCCTTCGGCGGCCCGGGTGCGAATCAGGTTGGCAATCTGCGCGGCCACGGCCGCAGAGGCTTCGTCGGAGTCGGCGTAGATGCTGACGGGCAGGCGGGCGCCGGCGTGCGTGGGCAAGGTGGCAAGGGTGGGGGCCATGGGTGCAGGGAAAAGATGGGGTAATGAGACAGGCAACCAAACCGGAAATAGGCGAAAGCGAACCAGGAATCAAAGCTATTATAATCTTTAATAATCAGGTTTTTCTATTCAAGCAAAGCGCTTTCTCAACCGTAGTCCAGCACGAAAAATCGATTTTTGTGCGCACATTTGGTTGAGTTTTGCCTGAACATTTCGCCCATCCGACGCAGGCCCGCTACTCTACTGATGCACACTTATACCAGCCCAAATACGAACATACCGTTGTGTTGTAGCCGCATAGTGTTTTCTCCGCGCCGCTAGGCCGGAACCTGATGGTGCATCTTGCCGGGGTTCCGGCTTTTTTTGTTGGCTTCCATTTTCCTGTTTTCCCACCCCATACTTATTCACATGAAAAAAAATTACTGGCTACTCCTGCTCTTGCTAGATGTGCTGCTGGCGCCTCCCGGCTGGGCCCAAACGGTTCGCGCCGTGACGGGCGTTGTTACCTCCGCCACCGACCAAACCCCCCTGCCCGGCGTGACCGTGTTGGTGAAAGGCACCACCACGGGCAGCACCTCCGGCTCCGATGGCCGCTTCTCGGTGCAGGCGGCACCGGGCGCCACGTTGGTATTTAGCTTCATCGGCTACGCGCCGCAGGAGCGCGCCGTGCCCGCCGATGGCAGCGTGGACGTGGCCCTGAAAGAAAGCACCACCGGCCTCGAAGAAGTGGTGGTGACGGGCTACGGCCTGGCCCAGGCCAAGCGCGAACTCGTGACGGCCGTGCAGGAAGTAAAGAGCAAGGACATCATCGACTCGCGCCAGACCAACGTGGTGAACGCGCTGCAAGGCAAAGTGGCCGGCGTCAACATCACCTCCTCGGGCGGTGCGCCGGGCGAAGGCTCGGGCATCATCATCCGCGGAGGTACTTCGCTCGACGGCGACAACCAGCCGCTGTTCGTCATCGACGGGATGATAATGGACAACGGCTCTTTCTCGGAAAGCGCTGCCCCCGGCGCGGGCTCGCAGTTCAACGGCCTGCTGGGCCGCTCGGTGGGCTCGGCCAACCGCGCCGGCGACCTCAACCCCGAAGACATTGAAAGCATCACGGTGCTGAAAGGCCCCGCCGCCGCCGCCCTCTACGGCCTGCGCGCCGCCGGTGGCGCCGTGGTGATTACCACCAAAAAAGGCGTGGCCGGCCGCACCACTCTCAACTACCGCACCCAGTACTCGGTAGACGAGGTGAGCCGCCTGCCCAAGATGCAAGACCTGTACAAGCGCGGCTCCAGCGGCATCACCGACCCCACCACGCGCATCTCGTTTGGCCCCCGCTTTTCGCCGGGCGAGCAGGTGTACGACAACGTGGGCAACTTCTTCCACAAGGGCCACAACTTCCAAAACTTCCTGAACATGTCGGGCGGTTCGGACAAGGCCAGCTTCTTTGTGTCGGCCTCCAACCTGCAGCAATCCGGCGTAGTGCCCGAAAGCAAGTACGACAAAACGACGGTGCGCCTGTCGGGCACGGCCGAGATTTCGCCCAAGCTCAAGGTGAGCGGCGCGGCCCAATACCTGACCACGGGCGGCGAGCGGCCCATTCAGGGCCCCGGCCTGTACCAGTCGTCGGGCGGCTTCCTGCTGAGCTTGCTCAACTGGCCCCGCGATGACGATGCCCGCAACTACCTCAACCCCGACGGCACCCGCCGCCGCCTGCTGGCGCGCGGCAACGGCACCGACGCCGACGCCGACAACCCCTACTGGACGGTGCAAAACAACCCCCAGACCGACCGCACCAACCGCTTCATCGGCAACATGCAGCTCAGCTTCAAGCCGTTTAAATGGGTGACGTTGAGCCACAACATCGGCACCGACCTGTACACCTCGCGCACGACTTCGGTGCGCGCCGTGGGCACTTCGCAGATTGGCAACCAGAACGGCGGCCTGGCCGAAACCGTGGACCAGTTCCGCCTGACAACCGCCACCACGCTGGCCAGCTTCACCCACGATTTCAACGACAACTTTGGCGGCGCGCTCGTGTTGGGCAACACCATTGAAGAGAACCAGGACCAGGCCGTGGACTACCTCGGCCTGATTTTCCAGAACCCCACCTTCGTGGGGCTCAACAACACGGTGAACCGCAACGCATTGCAGCGCGATACCAAGCGCCACCTCATCGGCAACTTCGCTCGCCTGAACCTGACGCTGCTCGACCAGCTGTTTCTGGAACTGCAGGCCCGCTACGACCAGTCGTCGACCCTGCCGCGGCCCGATGAGAACAAGATTTACGGCAAAGGCTTCCTGTACGGCTCGGCCGGCCTGGGCTACGAGTTTACCAAAACCTTGGGCCTGGAGCAGAACAACATCCTGAACTACGGCAAGCTGCGCGCCTCGATAGCCGAGGTAGGCAAAGACACTGGCCCGTACCGGGTGCAGTCTGCCCTGGCTCAGAACACCTACATCGGCGGCGGTTTCCGCAACGACTTCTTTGGCTCGAACCCCAACCTGAAGCCCGAGCGCACCCGCACCTACGAAGCCGGCGTGAACCTGCAGTTCTTCAAGAACCGCCTGGGCCTGGACTTCAACTATTACTACTCGCGCACCAAGGACCAGATTATCGCGCCCCGCGTGAGCCAGGCGGCCGGTTTCATTCTGCAGTACATCAACGGCGGCATCGTGACCAACGAGGGCCAGGAAGTTTCGCTGACCGGCACGCCCGTGAAAACCAAAGACTTCTCCTGGGACATCATTACCAACTTCTACCATAATACCAACCGCGTAGAAGAGCTGCCCTTCCCGCTCACGGTTATCTTCCAGTCGGATGCCTTCATCACGGACGTGCACGAAGGCGGCGCCTTCCCGGGCCGCCCCATCACGGGCCTCGGCGCCACCGACTTTGTGCGCGTAACCGACCCCAACAGCCCCGATTACAACAAGGTCATCATCGGCAGCACGGGCTACCCTTCGGTTAACACCAACTTTACTTACGCTGGCAACCGCGCGCCGCGCTTTACCACCCAGCTCACCAACACGTTTACCTACAAAGGCTTGTCGCTGACTTCGCTGCTCGACTTCCGCGTGGGCGGCGTGGTAGTGAACGGCAACGACTGGTACCAGACCGGCGTGGGCACCTCGCCCCGCACCGCCGACCGCTACAAGCAAGTGGTGTTCGACGGCGTGGTGAAAAACGCCGACGGCACTTACTCGCCTAACTCGCGCCCCGTTGAGCTGACCCAGACGTACTACACCAGCATTCTGGGCCGCACGGGCACCGCCTTCGTGGAAGACGGCTCGTGGGCCCGCCTGCGCTACGTGACCATGAGCTACGCCGTACCCGCGACGTTCCTGTCCCGCACCGGCTTCATCAAAGGCGTGGAGCTGAGCGTGACCGGCCGCAACCTGGTGCTGCTGACCAAGTACAGCGGCGCAGACCCCGAAACCTCCGCAGCTGGCGCCGGTGTGCGCGGCGGCGGCTCGAGTGGGTTTGACTACGGCAACGTGCCCGCCACGCGCGGCGTGGACATGGCTGTGCGTGTGAATTTCTAATCGACGGCTAGCGCTGTCCTTCCTGCTATTATATGAACCTGAAACATTTTTTGATGGGCCTGGGCTTGCTGCTGAGTGGCAGCGCCCTTACGTCGTGCGAGAAATTCCTCGACGTAAACGACAACCCCAACAACCCGGTGGTTTCCACCCCCAACTTCGTGTTGCCGGGCATTATTTCCAACGGCCTTCAAACCCAGATGTTCACGTCGCTGCGCGTGCCTTACATCACGCAGTACGTGGTAAGCCGCACCGCCAACAGCGGCGGTAACGACCAGTACTTCTTTACCAACGCCCAGAGCACCAATACCTTCAACTACTCCTACTATCAGTCGGGCGGCAACATCCCCGGCATGATAAAGACGGCTCAGGAAGAAGGCTCGCCGTATTACGTGGGGGCCGGCAAAATCATGCAGGCTCTGATTCTGGCGCACGCCACCGACATGCTGGGCAACATTCCGTACTCGGAAGCCTACCAGGGCGGGGCCAACTTCACGCCCAAATACGACAAGCAGGAAGATATCTATAAGGTAATCAACCGGCTCTGCGACGAGGGTGCGGTAGAAATGGCCAAGCCCGCCAGCGCGGAGTTCCGCCCGTTCTACAGCACCAACCCCAGCGAAAGCGGCGACATTCTCTACAAGGGCGACCCCCTCAAGTGGCAGCGCCTGGCTTATGCCCTCAAGGCCCGCCAGGCCCAGCACCTCACCAAGAAAGCCAGCTACGACCCCAAGGCGGTGCTGGCTTTGTGCGCCAATGCCTTTAAGTCGTCGGCCGACGATGCCCAGATTCAGTTCCAGGTGGCCGCGGCCCCGCTCGCGGGCACGACCAACATCTTCGGCACCACACGGTCGAATTTCGGCGGCGCTACGTTCTCGACCAACTTCATCAAGTACATCAACGGCACCACCTTTCCGGGGGTAGTCGACCCCCGTTTTGGGGTGATAGCGCCGACCACCAGCACCGGCGCCGCGCCCGGTGCCGGCACTAGCTCCACCGCCAACCTGACGCCTGGCTCCACGCTCACCGACTTCTACGGCAGCTGGTACGCCCGCGACCTGGGATACTACGAGGCCATTACTTACCACGAGGTGAAGTTTATTGAAGCCGAAGCCGCTTTCCGGGCTGGGGATAGAACCTTGGCGCTGAGCTCGCTGAAAGAAGGCATCCGGGCGCACATGAAGAAAATGAGCGGGGGCGGCACCTTCGCCGCTCCGGCCGTGACGTTTCCCGTCATCACCGACGCGCAGATTGCCGCCTACCTGGCCAGCGCTGCCGTGCCCCAGTCCGAGAATACTCTGACCCTCCGGTCCATCATGGAGCAGAAGTACATTGCCATGTTCCTCAACCCGGACTCGTGGTCTGATTTGCGCCGTCTCGACTTCGACCCCCTGATTTATGTGAACTTCCAGTACCCGACCTACAGCGGCAGCGGCACCGGCCCACTGGCCGGCAAATACCCCCGCCGCCTGCTGCCCGGCGCCACCGAAGTGACCGTGAACCCGAACGCCGTGGCCGGCCTCTACTCCGAAGTGGGTGCCACTTCCGACCAGGACTACGTGACCAAGCCGCTGTGGTTTGACATGCCCTGAGGCTCCCCGCGGCCAGGCCGCGCTTTCCTTTTCCGGCTTTCGGGCCTCACATAACTGACTCTGTTTATGAAATCATATATACCGGCCCGCACCACGCTGTGCGGGCTACTCGCTCTGGCCGTGCTGGCCACCGGCTGTAAAAAAGAGCTCGACGATTTTTACACCCCCGCCGGCGACACGGGCTTTGCGTCCATCACCCTGCCCAACCTCGCCGTGAACACCAAGTACGCGGTGGGCGAAACCATTCCGATTTCGTTGGGCTACAACGCGGCCGACCAGCTCAAGAGCGTCTCTGTTTTCCAGGTAATTAACAAAACCGACTCGGTAACCACCGGCACGTACAACGCCGGCGGCACCCTGAATACCGCCCTGGGCCTAACGGTGCAAACGGTGCCCTACGTGGTGCCGAACGTGGCCAATGGCCTGCCCGTGCGGGTCGACGTCATCTCGACGTTTGCCAACGGGGCTACGCGCCTGCGCCGCTTCACGTACAACGTGGCCAACAACCCCACGCTGAAATTTGGGGCCACCCCGGCTACGTACCGCAACGGCCTGGCCGCCGCGGCCCAGAGCGAAAACGACCTGATTGGCTACTCGCTGATTATTAACGAAAACGGGGTCTCGACCTTCCCGCCGCCCACCGCTACGCCCACGGCCCAGCTGTTTAAAGCCGTCGACAGCCTCACGTACTTCTCCCGCATTGGTACGGGGCCGCTGGTTCGCCAGGGCGTGGTGAAAAACCCCACCGCCGGCGTGACCAACACCCGCACGGTTGATGTGAAAGTACCGGCCGGCAGCAACGGGCAGGCGGTTACGTTTGCCTTCACGGCATACGCTCAGGCTGGTTCCACTACACTGGTTTCGGCCCCGGTGAATGTGGGTACGCCCACGGCCCTTGCCACCTCGCGCCTGGGCCGGGTTAGCTTCGGCGCCGGCTCCACGCCCGACTCGCTGGCCTTCAACCTGAAGACCGGCCTGAACGAGCCTTCCGCCAGCCCCGTAGCCGGCAAAGACCTGCAAGTGAGCGGCCTGAGCGCTACGGGTAGCCTCACCTTGAACGCGCCCAACACCACGCGCTACTACAAGCTCACCGCCGCGCAACTGACGGCCAACCCGTATGCGACGGCCACGGCCAATGCCATCGGCAACCTCGTCTTCCAAAACACGCTCGTGGCTGACCTGGGCACTGCCACCGCCGGTGACGTGTACGCCGTGAAAGTGCGCGGCACCAGCGAAGTCATGCTGCTACGCATTCAGGCCGTGCGCCCCAGTACCAGCGGCGGAATCGGTAGGGTAAAGTTTGAATACCGCTCCCTGTAAGCGCGAAACAGCAAACCGCTCAGATTCGGTAGTCGCTGAATAGATTGAAAAAAGGGCCACTTTCCTCGTTGGAAGGCGGCCCTTTTTTATGCTAAGCCAAGTGCTGTTTGGGGTAGTATACAGAACGGTGTAGAGACGCGACACTTCGCGTCTCCTCATTGAACGACACTCCAACGATTCTTTAACGGCGCGGACGCCGAGACGCGAAGTGTCGCGTCTCTACACCGTTCAGGCATGGTGTTACTCCAGCTTGTACCACTCCAGCAGCCGCAACAGCACGCCGTTGGTCCAGCCGAAGCCGTCCTGCAAGGGGTACTCGCCGCCCCCGGCGGGCCGGTTTGGGTTCACCACGTCGTATTTCTCTAACAGCTTCCCGGTCTGGGTGAACACGCGGCGGTTGAGCCCAACCCAGCGGCGGGCTACGGTGTCGGCCAGGGGCAGCTGCTGATACCGCCGCAGCCCTTCGATGGCCAAGTACTCCAATGGGGCCCAGCCATTGGGCGCATCCCACTGCTGGCCGGTTTTGCTCAGGGTGGTGACCAGCCCACCGGGACGGAGAAAATTACCTTTCAGCTCCTTGGCCACCCGGGTAGCCTGAGCCGGCGTAGCCAGCCCAAAGGCCAGCGGGTACACCCCCGCCAGCGTGCGCACCGCCGAGCGCTGGCGCTTAGCCCAATTGTAGTCCTGAAACCAGCCCAATTTGCTGTCCCAGCACAAGGCCAGGAGCGCGGCCCGACGTCGGGTGGCTTTGGCGGTATAGTCGCGGGCTTGCACGGGCTGGCCCGCCACGCGGCAAGCTTCGGCTAGGGTTTGCTCCATTTGGTAGAGCAGGCAGTTGAGGTCCACGGGCACGAGGTCGGTGGTTTGGATGGTGGCCAGCCCACCGCCAGGCTGGAACCAGCGGCTGCTGAAATCCCAGCCGGATGCGGCCGCGGCGCGCACGTTGCGGTAGAACTTGGCCGGCGCCTGCTTGCTGAGCTTGGCGGCTTTCACGTCTTCGGCATAAGATTCTTCGCGGGGCTGCGTGCTTTCGTCCCAATACCGGTTGAGCACGGCGCCGCTGGGCAGGCGCACCACGCGGTGGGCGGCGGTGCCGGGCGCCAGCTGTTCGGCCCCGAGCATCCAGTACTTATACTCGCGCTCCAGGGCCGCGCGGTAGCGTAGTAGCATCCCGTTGCCCTGGTCCTTGGCAATCAGGTTGACCATGCTGGCAAAAAACGGCGGCTGCGAACGGGTGAGGTAGTAGCTGCGGGTGCCGTTAGGCACGAAGCCGTAGCGGCTTATCAGGAACGCAAAATTGTCGGTAAGGTCGTGTAGAAGCTGCCCTTTTCCGGCTTCGGCCAAGCCCAGCATTGTGAAGTAGGTATCCCAGTAATACATCTCGCGGAAGCGGCCCCCGGGCACGATGTAGGGTTTCGGGAGCGGCAGCAGGGAGCGGAAAGCAGCCAGCGAATCGTTGGGGTCGGCGGGAGGGGCGGCGGGCCGGGCCAGCACCGTCCAGAGCGTATCGAGCTGGTGCCGCAGGCCAGCCTGGACATTGCTGCGGAAAGTGGCTACGCTATCGGTTGGCAGCACGAAGTGCGTTTCCACAAACGCCTTGAGCTGAAAGCCGGGCTTGCTTTTCTCGCGTTGCCACGCGGCCAGTATGGTGGCCGGGCGCTGCCGAGGCGCCGCATCAACGAAGGTTTTGCCGTCGCGGAAAATCCGGCCCAACTGCACGGCCTCAAACAGGCCCGGAAACAACTGCCGAGGCGATGCTGGCTTGGGTACCGTGGCCGGAGCCGCCGCTTCTGCCACGGGTTTTGGCACCGTCTTGGGCGTCGCCGTTTCGGTTTGCGCGCGGCCAGCCAGCGGCAGAATACTTAGAAACCCGAGCAACCAGCCGAATAATTTTGTGCGCATTGATGATGTTATAGGTTATTACAAACGCTGCAGGCGCGGCCTTGATATGTCTTCTACAGCAGCATATAAATGGGTACGAATTCCCGGCAAAAAGAATATACTTTTCTTGGTGCTGGTTGGGCTAAGTATCAATTTGGGCGTGGCAGCAGCAACGCTCTCAGGAAACTAGCTCAATAAAAAACGTCATGCGGATTGCTGCGCAGCAGTTCGCTCGCGCCTCTTGTCATGCAGAGCGCAGCGAAGCAACTTATCAGGTGCGAACGAGTCGTCCAACGGTGATAAGATGCTTCGCTGCGCTCTGCATGACAGCCGATTTAATTCCTGCCCCGAGTGTGATGCTTGGCTACGCCGACCTTCGATTTATTCTGCTTGGCTTCGCCGGCCGTCGCTTCTAGTTATCCCTCAGGTGATGAATTCAAGCGCACACAATCCACCAAAAAAGAGGCTTTCCATATTGGAAAGCCTCTTTTTTGCTTTTAAAAATCAATTCCCAAACAGCTTCGCGAAGAAGCCGCGCCGCTTAGGCTTCTCTTTAACTTTCATCTTGACTTTGGTGAATGGCGTTGAGGCTTCCGGGCTTTCGTTCGGGCCATTGGGCCGGAGCACGATGCGCGGCTGCGGGCGGCTCGCCCCCGGCTGCGCGGCCACGGTGGCGGGCCGGGCGCCGGTGCTGGTGGCGCCGGCGGGGGCTTGGCCCTGGGCTATTTCGGTTGATTGCAGCCCCATGGTGATGACGCGCATGGGCCGGCTTTCGTTGTGCAGGCGGTCTACTGCCGTCACGTAATAGGCGTAGGCCTGGCCGGGCACGGCGGCCGTGTCCACGAAGGTGGCGGGGAAGCCGGGGGCGGGGCGGGGCAGCGCCAGGATGCGGCGCGGGTCGTTGGGCGTCGAGCGCTCGTTGGCTTCGAAGCGGTAGAGAACGTAGTACGTCGCCACGTCGCCATCGGGGGCGGCGGGGCCGGGCTGCCAGTTCAGGGTCACGTAGTGGCTGAGGCGGCGCAGCGTCAGGTTGGCCACGGGCAGGGGCGGCACGGCATCCATCCAGGGCATGGGGGGCACCAGCGCCGGGTAGCGGAACAGGTTTTGGCGCAGCGAATCGGTGGTGTGCAGTGGGTTGGCCAGGAGCGACTTGGCCGAGAAAAACACGCTGCCGGGCGCCTCGCCATCATACGAGCGGTTGAGCCGAATCTGGCGGGGCAGCTCCCGCGGGTTGCGCCAGGTGGTATCGGAGCGCGTGCTTTCCAGCATGCGGTAGGTGCCGTGGCCGATGTAGAGGTGCCGGTCGAAGTGATTGCGCGTCCACCACTCCAGCAGGATGGGGTAGGGCACGAGGCGAAAATTGGAGCTCCAGTACAGCTGCGGCACGATGTAGTCAATCCAGCCTTTTTCCAGCCACAGGCGGGAGTCGGCGTACAGATTGGAAAAAGACGGCTGCCCGGCGCGGGTGTCGGAGCCCAGCGGGTCGGCCGATTTGTTCATCCACACGCCAAAGGGCGAAATGCCGAATTTTACCCAGCGCTTGGCCAGCCGGATGCTGTCGTGCAGGTCGTGAATCAGCACGTTCACGTTGTTGCGGCGCCAGTCGGCCAGCTTCTCAAAGTGGTCGGGGTTAAAGTCGCGGAAGGCAGCTTCGTCGTGAAACACCTGGCCCGGCTCGGGGTACGGGTAGAAATAGTCGTCGAAGTGAACGGCGTCGATGTCGTAGCGCCGCACCACGTCGAGAATCACGCGGGTGATGTGGGCGCGCACTTCGGGCAGGCCCGGATTGTACAGCAGCTGCCCGCCGTAGCGCAGAAACCACTGCGGGTGCTGGCGATAGGGGTGGTTGGGCGCGAGGCGGCGCGTCACCGAGTCCATGGTGGCGCGGTAGGGGTTGAACCAGGCGTGAAACTCCATGCCGCGCCGGTGCGCTTCGGTGATGAGGAAAGGCAGGGGGTCGTCGCCCCCGGCGGGGGCCTTGCCCTGCACCCCGGTGAGCCACTTGCTCCAGGGCTCTAAAGTCGACTTATAGAAGGCATCCGAAGCGGGCCGGATTTGTACAAACACGGCGTTGATGCCAGCACGCTGGCCAGCGTCGAGCAGGCGGCGGTAGTCGCGGCGGTACTGCTCCGGGGCCTGGCCGCGCTGGTTGGGCCAGTCTATGTTTTCGACCGTGGCAATCCACATGCCGCGCAGCTCGTGCTTGGGCGGCGGGGTATCGGTGGAGTCGGCAGAGATTCGGGCCTGCGCCGGAGCGCCCAAACTGCTCCAAGCAATGGCAAATAGAAAAAACAGGAAACGGCCAGCGTGGAAAGAACGGAGCATTAATCAGATATCAACAGCACGAATAAGTGCTGCAAATTACGGAGCACACCAGTAGCATATAGTCTGACAACGCAAGTTGGCCGAGCCTATTGCGCAAAAAGCAGGCAGAAGCGAGCAGCCCCGGCCGGGTTGGGCCACGTGGTACTGCTTGCTTCCGCCTGCGTTTTGCGGGTTGTTCTTTAACTCAGGAGCCGGTCAGCTCGGTATCGGTCTGGGGCTGTTCAGGGCCGCCTTCGAGGCCATTGGTCTGGCTGGCGTTGCCGTAGTCGCCGCGGATGCCTGCGCCGTCGCCCATGTTTTCCTGGGTGCTCTTGGGGATAGCGCCGTCCTGGGCAGTGCCGGCTTCGGGGTTGCCGGTGGCGTTCTGGTCGGTGTCGGTGCCTTGCGAAGTGGTTTGGCCGCCGGTGCTGGCTTGGTCAGGACGCGGGTCGGTGGGGGTGGGCTCGGGAATGGGCATGGCTAGGAGAAAATGAAAGATTAATTGGGGCGCGGTGGCCCTGGGAGAAGGTTTACGGCGGCGGGGCTCAACGGTTGGGAATGGCTTATTGCCCGCCATTCGCCAACTTGCTGTCCGCATTCATTCCTCAGCCCCAACTACTGCCGTGTCCGAAACCGCTACCGACTTCTACCACAAGAAAACCGACGCCGAACTTCTGTTTTTCGTCGAGCACCCCGATTATTATCAGCCCAGCGTGGTAGATGCGGCACGGGGCGAATTGAAGCGCCGGGGCCTATTGCCCACCGTCAGCCCCGACACCCCGGCCTACGTACCAGTCGAGACTAAAGAAACCAGCTCCAAAACCGGCGCGGTGGTGCTGCTGGCGGCCGTGCTAGCCATTGGAGCGGGCACGTTTCATTTCATCAAACAAAAAAATGATGCCGCGGCGGCAGCAAAGGCCGCGGCCGCTCGCGTGCCCCACACCGCGCCCCAGCTCACGGAAGTAGCCACCTCCGTGATTCCCAGCTACGAGGGCGTGGTGGCTGGCTGCGTAGAGCAGCAGCTGAAGCGAATGCCCGCTGCCGAAAAGGCCGATGCCAAGCACCTGCGCCAGTTCCGAGAGCTGGCCAAACGCTTTTGGAGCGCCAATGCCCAGACCGAGTACCTCACCAACCAAGCCGAAGCCGCCAAGGCCGGACCCATGTTTGCCGACCAGGCCTTGGTGGTGCGCGAAACGTGGCGCGCCTGGAACCACGCCGCCGTTTATTCCTACGGCTTCCGGCCCGCCATGCAAAGCCAGTATGACCTCATGGCCAAGGCCGCCAGCAGCCAGCAGCACATTCTGGACAATTTGCCGGACCTGCTGCCCGGGCGCAAATTTTTGACCGATAAAGAAATGGTAAGCCGCACGGCCGAAGTGCAGGACATTTTGGGCGGCCTGGTGCGAGTGTCGCCAGTAACGGGCCGGGCCTACAAGCGCACGGTGCTCAAAATGTAGCCGCTGCCATGGCAATGCGCGGCTTCGGTTGTTACTTAGTTGAGGCGGCAAGGGTAAGGACGCGGGCGCTACCGCCACCTGGCAAAGTGGCCGATTGGCAAGGTGGCGTGCTCCTTGCCGCGGCAAGTACATATGGAAGCACCTGACCCCGACAACGGCGCCTCGGCCGCCAGTTCCACGGCCGCGCTGGCCGCTCAGCTCTTCGCCCAAAAGCCCGAAGCCGAGCTGCTGTACCTGGCCCAGAATGCGGCCCGCTACCCGCCAGCCGTGGGGGCCGCTGCCGTGGCCGAGCTGGAGCGCCGGGGCCTGCTGCCCGCCCCCGGCCAGCCAGCCCCACCACCGCCCGCCGAGCCTCAGGAAACGTGGGCCGAGCTGATTGGGCACTTGTTCAAGGGGCTGTTCATTCCCTCGCGCCGCTTCTTGGCCACCCCAATTCTGCTCGACCTCAACCTACTGGTCTTCGGCCTGATGGTGCTCAACGGCGTGTCGGCTTCCAGCCCATCGGGGCATCAGCTCATGCGCTGGGGTTCTAATGTATCCGGCCTCACACTGAACGGCGAGCCGTGGCGGCTGCTCACTTGCTTGTTCATTCACGCCGGCCTCTCGCATTTGCTCCTGAACATGTTTTCGCTATGGCTGCTGGGCCTCTTGGTAGAAGACCGGGTGGGGCCGGTGCGGCTGGTGCTGGTCTACCTGGCCAGTGGCGTGGGTGGTGGGCTGGCAAGCCTCTGGTGGCATGTTTATGGCATTAACTCCGTAGGGGCGAGTGGGGCCATTTTCGGCCTCTATGGCTTTCTGCTCACCTTGCTGGTGAGCAAAAGGCTGGTGCTCGACAAGTCCGACCGCCGCGCCATGCTGGGGCTGGTAATCTACTTGGTCCTCAGTAACCTACTTTCGGGCCTGACCGGCAACATCGACAACGCGGCCCACATCGGTGGCTTGCTCACCGGCTTGGTTGTGGCCGGGCCGCTGGCGCTAGCCGGGCTCAAGAAAACTCTGCCTTAAGCTTTCGGCCGGGGCAGCTGCCGAGGTATGCATTCCGCTTTGCGCGGCGATAAACAATGCGGTGCTTAACGCATTACAATGCCGCACTGTCCATCAAAACCTTTCTAACCCAAAACCCACCCATGCAAGCATTGCAGCTCGACGCCATCAACCAATCCGCCGCCGTCCGCGATATTCCGACGCCCACTCCCGCCGCTGGCGAAATACTGGTGAAGCTACACGCCGCCGCGCTCAACCACCGCGATGTCTGGATTCAAAAGGGCCAATACGCGGGCCTGCGCTTGCCTTGCACCCTCGGGGCCGATGGCGCCGGCGAAGTAGCCGCCCATGGACCCGGGGTGCCCGCCGATGCCCCCACCGTGGGCAGCCGCGTGCTTATCAACCCCGGCCTGCGCTGGGGCGACAACCCCCGCGCCCAGGCCAAAGACTTTGTGGTGCTGGGTATGCCCGACCCCGGCACGTTTGCCGAGTACATCACGCTGCCGGCGCGCTACATCCGGCCGCTGCCCGCCCACCTGAGCTTTGAGCAGGGCGCCGCGCTGCCCCTGGGCGGCCTTACGGCCTACCGCGCGGCCTTTACCAGGGCGCAGGTGCAGCCCGGCGAGCGGGTGCTGGTAACGGGCGTTGGCGGCGGGGTGGCCTTGCTGGCAGCCCAGTTCTGCGCAGCCCGCGGCGCCGAGGTCTGGGTGACTTCCAGCTCCGACGAGAAGCTGGCCCGGGCGCAGGCGCTGGGAGCCAAGGGCGGCATCAACTACAACGCCGACAACTGGGTGAAAACCCTCGTGCAGCAAGCCGATGGCCCGTTCGATGTCATCATCGACAGCGCCGCTGGAGCTCCGTTCAACTCCCTGCTGGATGCCGCTGTGCCGGGTGGCCGCATTGTGTTCTATGGCGGCACCTTGGGCACCATCCCCCAGCTACCGCCGGCCAAGGTGTTCTGGAAGCAGCTCAGTATCCTCGGCTCCACCATGGGCACCGAGCAGGACTTTGAGGATATGCTGCAGCTCGTAACCGAGAAAAGTATAATTCCCGTGGTAGACGAAGTATTCCCGCTGGCCGAGGGCGAAGCCGCCCTGCGCCGCCTCGATGCCGGCGCGCAGTTTGGCAAAGTGGTGCTGAAAATCAGCGAATAACAAAGCGGGAAATTGAGCTAAATAAGTCGTGTTTTTCCTGGCTTTAAATTGAGCTAAATACTGCGTTAGATGGAATGATAATGAGGAATTTGGGGTTAATAAAGCACGCCGTTATCCTCATTGATTTAGCCCAATTTTTCGTCATGAAGTCTGCCGCCGAATACCTCGAAACCCACGTTTTTGAAGCCCGCCGTCCGCGCCGAGAGTTGCAGCCCGTTGTGGCTTATGCCGACGCCGTGCAAGCCATTGAGCAAGCCCTGGCCGATGCTGAGAAATACAAATATCTCCTGATGCGTGCCCTGCGCCGCCACGCCGACGAAACGGCGGCTACTGTCCCAGCTCAAGTCACTTGCACCGCTGCTTCTTTCTTTGCTAAAGGGGCGCCCGTGCTGCCCATTTACCCCAACCAAGAGCGCATGGCCGCTTAAGTGATTTCGAATTTAAGCGTCTGTCATGCAGAGCGCAGCGAAGCATCTTATCCGGTCAGTACGAATCGTTGAGCCATGAGAAGATGCTTCCTGCGTCAGCATGACAAGAGGCGCGAGCGAGATGCTGCGCTCTGCATGACAGCCGAGTAGGTTATAAAACGAAGCCCCGGCTGCTTTTCGAAGTAGCCGGGGCTTTTGTCTTATTGAGCCAGCTCAAGCAATATTCTCCTCGCGACGGGCTATTTCCACAGCTAAATCCGCTGCCTGCTGCCGCAGCTCTGGCACCGCGGTCGATTCGAAATAGGCCGGCCGGCGGCTGGGGCCAAGCGTGAAAAGCCCAGGCGAAGCAGCGCCACTTGTGCCAAGCACTGCCCCAGATTCGTCGGTGAGCAGGCCCAGCCGCAAGGGGTCGGGGTTGAGTTGGTCGGCCTCGCGCAGGCTCACCACCAGCGGGTCGTCAATGCGGCCATAATCCAGCAGTGGGCCGGCGCAGCACACCACGTGGTGGGCAGTGTGCCAGCATGCTTCGGTGCCGTGGGGCCGGATGCGCACCCGCAGCTGATTGCCGGCGGGCAGAATCTCGCGCACTGTGCCTATCTGCATGTTAATCATGCCCGCCGCTGTGAGGTCGTCGATGGCCTGCGCGTTTTGTGGGGGGCTGCGGTGCCGCTTCACCGACCACAGGCCCGCTAGGTGCCGCAGGAATCGGCATTGCTCGTCCAGCGGCCAGGCCGCCCAGATATGCCCCAAGTTAGGCCGCAGCGAGTCGAGCACCGGCCGCCAGTCGATGCCCCGCGCGGCTGCCGCCCGCAGGTGCCGCTTGAAAACGGCTAGCACGCCGGCAACCGTGGTTTCGTGCACCAACTCCGGGTAAAAGCTCGGGTAAGCGGCCGTTTCGGGGCCGTGCGGGGCGGGCCAGCGGCCGTGCCGGGCCACTACCGTAATGGGGGCGTGGTGACCGTCCTGGCGCAGGGCCAGCAACACATCCACCGCCGTCAGGCCCGAGCCAATGAGCAGCACGTCCTCGTCGGGCCCGATGCGGCGCAGGTTGCCGGCCACCCACGGGTCGCCGTGGTAGCCGGGGTGGGCGAGGTAGGCCAAGTCGGGGCCGGCGGGCGGCGGGGGCGGAAAGTTGCCCAGCGCCAGCACCACGTAGTCGCTTCGGATTTCGGTGCCGTTGGCCAGCTGCACGGCCCGGCGGCCATCGGGAAGGAGCAGGGCGGCCACGGCTTTGGTGGCGTGCCACTGCACCTGGCCCGGGCCCGGCGCCAGCGCGGGCGCCAGTTCCTCGTGCAGGTAGCGGCCGAAGGCGGAGCGCGAGGCAAACTCAGGCATGCCGCCCGTGCTTTCGGGCTGCTGCCGTAGCCACGCGGCAAAATGCCCGGGCTCCTCGGGGTACAAGCTCAGCACGCCGGGCCGTACATTGAGCAGGTACTCGGGGCGCCGGGCGGTGTACGCCAGGCCGGGCCCGGGAATGTCGCGTGGCTCAATCAGGTGCATTTCGGCCTGCGCCAGGGCGGGCTGCCGCCGCAGCTGCAGCACCAGCGCCGTTCCCGCGAAGCCGCCGCCCACAACGGTAATAACGGGACGGCCAGAGTGAGTCACAGCGGTAATAATGGGTGAGAAAGCAGGAAGGATTTTAGCCTAAGGAGAAGTACGCCCAAAGCTGAACCAGTAGCAGTGGGAATGTGGCAACCGGTGGCCGCCCCGATGGTTGTGGGCGGCCCAAGCCGGGCGCAAGCTAAAAATTTCAGCCTACATATACTTGCCCGGTACCAGGTAGTTCTTCACGTAGTCGGCGATTCCGTCTTCCAGGTGCGTGAAGGGCAGGTCGTAGCCGATGCTGGCGAGCTTGCTCATGTCGGCCTGGGTGAAGTACTGGTATTTGTCGCGAATGTCCTCGGGCGTGTCCCGGAACTGGATGTCGGCGGTGCGGCCCAGGGCGTTAAACGTGTTCAGGGCCAGGTCCAGGAAGGTGCGGGCCTGGCCGCTGCCCAGGTTGTAAATGCCCGAATCTTTGCGGTGGTGAAGCAGGAAGTAGCACACCTCCACCACGTCCTTCACATACACGAAGTCGCGCATTTGCCCGCCGTCTTCGTAGTCCGGGTTGTGCGACTTGAACAGCACCATCGAGCCCGTTTGCTCAATCTGCCGGAAAGCGTGCAGAATCACCGATGCCATGCGGCCCTTGTGGTACTCGTTGGGCCCGTACACGTTGAAAAACTTGAGCCCGGCCCAGAAATACGGCTTCTCCTCCTGCTGCAGGGCCCAGTTGTCGAAGTCGTTTTTCGAGTCACCGTAGGGGTTGAGCGGCCGGTAGAGCGGAAACAGGGCTTCGTCGGTATCGGTGTAGCCCAGGGTGCCGTCGCCGTAGGTAGCGGCCGAGGAGGCGTACACCAGCGGCAGGTTGTAGCGGACGCAGGCCTGCCACATCTGCTTGGAATAGTTCAGGTTGAGCACATCGAACACGGCCGGGTCCATCTCCGTGGTGTCGGTGCGGGCGCCGAGGTGAAACACGAATTCCACCTGCTCGTGGTTGGCATCGAGCCACTCAAAAAACGTTTCCCGGTCCACGTACTCGCGCAGCTTCTTGCCCTCGATGTTGGGCAGCTTCTTTGCAATCGAAAAATTATCAACCACCACGATGTCGTTGAAGTTGGAGGCGTTGAGGCGGGAAACAAGGCAGCTGGCGATGAAGCCGGCCGCGCCGGTGACTACTATCATACTGGGCGGATTTGGGAGAGCGGCAAAGGTAAACCGTTGCGGTTGGTCGTTGGCCATCCGGCCTACCTTTGCCCCATGCGTTACCCGTTACTGATTTCAGTGCTGGCCCTTCTGGCGGCCTGCCACTCCGAGCCCCGGCAAGCGGCTGCCGTAGCCGTGCAGGATGACTTGGGCCGCCACCTCACCCTGCCTGCGCACCCCCGGCGGGTGCTAGCGCTGGCCCCCAGCATGACCGAAATGTTGTACGCCGTGGCCGATACCGCCACCATCGTGGCCCGCGTGCCCCAGGACGACTACCCCGCCGCCGTGCGCCGGAAGCCCGTGGTCAACAATTACCCGCTGGACTTTGAAAAGCTGGTGCTGCTGCGCCCCGACGTCGTGTTTACCATCGAAGGCATCACCTCCGTCGACGATGCCCAACGCCTGCAGGAAATGGGTATTCCGGTGTATTACATGAAATTTCGCCGGGTCAAGGATGTGTTTACCGGCCTCGAAACCCTGGGCCGGCTCCTGGGCCGCCAGCCGCAGGCCCAGCACTTCGCCGATTCACTGCGCCGCCAGCTCAAGGCTTTAGATGCTTCAGCCAAAAGCCAATCCGCCACGCCGCCGAGGGTGCTGGCCATCACCTGGCAGGACCCTATCTACTGCTACGGCCAGAACACGCTGTTTACCGATGAAATCCGCTTGGCCGGTGGGCATAACGCCGTCACCGAGACCTTCCCGCAGCCTTACCCGGCCCTCACCCGCGAGTACATCCTCAAGCTCAACCCCGATGTGCTCCTGGGCGGCAGCTTCGAGAAGCTGGACAGCACCTTTTTCAAGAACTACCCCGAGCTGCGCCGCATCCGCGCCTACCAGACCCACCGCGTATTTCCCATCACCGGCAACCTGCTCGAGCGTCCCGGCCCCCGCGTGCTGGAGTCGGTGCGCGAGCTGCAAAAGATTTTAACAATTAAGGCCGCGGAGTGAAGAATCGCCCCCTGTTGTGGTTGGCCGTGGGCCTCGTGCTGATGCTGGCGCTGGTGCTGCTGGGCTTGCGCGTGGGCAGCTACTCCACCTCGTACCCCTTCATTCTTAATACGCTGCGGCACTACGACCCCACCGACCCAGCCCAACTGGTGCTGGTGCAGCTGCGCCTGCCGCGCATCCTGCTGGCGCTGCTGGCCGGGGCCAGCCTGGCCGTGAGCGGCTACCTGCTGCAAACGTTGGTCACCAATCCTTTGGCCGACCCTTACCTGCTGGGCACGGCCTCGGGCGCCTCGCTGGGGGCCATTGCTTCCTACGTGCTGGTTCCGTCGCTCACAGTGGCGGGCGTGTATTTGCCGCCGGTGGCGGCACTGGCCGGGGCGTTTGGGGCCACGCTGCTGGTGGTGGCATTGGGCACCCGGCGCGGCCGCATTCTGCCGGCGCCGCTGTTGCTGGCGGGCGTGGCCGTGGGGGCGCTGGCGGCGGCCATTGGCAGCCTGCTCACCTTCCTGGCCTCGCCCGAGGGCAGCTTGCGCAGCGTGGTGTTCTGGGCATTTGGCAGCTTTGAGCGGGCCGGCTGGAGCGTGCTGCCGTACCCGGCGGCGGCACTGGGCATCAGCCTGTTTGTGCTGGCCTTCCTGCAAAAGGACCTCAACCTGCTGCTGCTGGGCGAGGAGCGGGCCTCGGCCCTGGGCCTGCCGGTGGCACAGCGGCGGTGGCTGCTGGTGCTGCTGGCGGCCGGCCTCACGGGGGGCGTGGTGGCGCTGTGCGGCCCGGTAGGCTTTGTGGGCCTGCTGGTTCCGCACCTCACGCGGGGGCTGCTGGGCACCACGGGCCGCTACAATCTGCTGGCGTGTGCGCTGCTGGGTGGGGTGTTTTTGCTGGCCTGCGACTTACTCGCGCGCCTGCTGTACCCGCCGGCCGGCCTGCCGGTGGGCTTGGTCACAGCCCTGTTCGGGGTACCCTTCTTCGTATATTTGCTGCGTAGAAATTCATAGTTGCCGGTTGTTAGGTATCAGTTGTCAGGTCTGGAACAGGCTCGTCTATACTGACAGCCAACAACCGACAGCTGACAACCCGAAGAATGATATACGTTAGCCGTCAGGAACATTTCAACGCCGCTCATAAGCTGCACAACCCCAAGTGGAGCGACGAACGCAACCGCGAGGTATTTGGACCTTGCGCCAACGCCAACTGGCACGGCCACAACTACGACCTCATCGTAACCGTCAAAGGTCAGCCCGACCCGGACACCGGCTTTGTGGTTGATTTAAAGGCCCTTTCCGACCTGCTGCGCGTGCACATCACCGAGCAGGTCGACCATAAAAACCTCAACCTCGACGTGCCGTTCATGGCCGGTCAAATGGCCAGCACCGAGAACCTAGTCATCGCCTTCTGGCAAATTCTGGAGCGCGAATTACCCGCCATCACCGAGGCCAAGCTGCACTGCGTAAAACTCTACGAAACGCCACGCAACTTTGTAGAATACTACGGCGGCTGATTTCATTTAACAATTATCAATTAACAGTTAACACTTGTTGATTGATGAGCCTGTGCTACTCTGAACAACCTTGGAGGCAACGGCTTACTGTTAAATGTTAATTGATAATTGTTAAATGAAAGAATGAAATATTACCTCATTGCCGGCGAGCGTTCAGGCGATTTCCACGCAGCCCACCTCATGCGCGAACTGCGCGGACAGGACGCTGCCGCGCAATTCCGCTTCTGGGGCGGCGACCAAATGCAAGCCGAAGGCGGCGAGCTGGTGCGCCATTACCAGGACCTGGCCATCATGGGCTTTGTGGAGGCGGCCACCAGCGTGCTCAAGTTCCGGGGGTATTTGAAGCAGTGCCAGGCCGATTTGCTGGCCTACAAGCCCGACGTGCTGATTCTGGTAGACTACGCCGGCTTCAACCTGCGCATGGCCAAGGTGGCCAAAGACCACGGCATCAAGGTGTTTTACTACATCTCGCCCAAAATCTGGGCTTGGAACCAGGGCCGCGTCGAGAAGGTGAAGGCCCGGGTCGACAAGATGTTCGTCATCCTGCCCTTTGAGGAGGAATTCTACCAGAAGTTTGGGTACAACGTGGATTACACCGGCAACCCCACCGCCGATGCCGTGGCCGAGTTCCAGCCTGCACTGGACTTCTACGACCGCAACCGCCTCGACCCAAACCGGCCGATTATCGCCGTATTGCCAGGCTCACGCAAGCAGGAAATCGAGGAGATGCTGCACGAGATGATTGCCATTCTGCCCGGTTTTCAGGAGTATCAGTTTGTCGTGGCCGGTGTGAGCAACCTCGACCCGAATTACTACCGCCACTTTGAGCGAAATGGCATCCGGTTTCTGTTCGAGCAAACCTTCGATTTGTTGAGCCATGCCAGCGCGGCCCTGGTTACCAGCGGCACAGCCACCCTCGAAACTGCCCTGTTTGGCGTGCCCCAGATTGTGTGCTACCGCACCAGCGGCCTGAGCTACGCCATCGGCAAGATGGTCATCAAAGTCCCGTACATCTCCCTGGTCAACCTCATTGCCGGCCGCGCTGTCGTAAAAGAGCTCATACAGAGCGATTTCAACGCGCGCAACCTGCTCGACGAGCTTAAGACCATGCTGACGGATGCCGACTACATGGCCCGCATCAAGGCCGGCTACGCCGAGCTGCGCGAAAAGCTCGGCCAGCAACAAGCCGCCCGTAAGACGGCCGAGCTGATGGTGAAGTACTTAAAAGAGGCTTAACAAAGCTCACCGGGTTGAGCTAAGTTCTCGCTTCATTTGCAGAGTGCCAGCTGCGAGTTCTAAGAAAAGTTTTATTTGCTGACTATCCTAAAAGCTCCGACGATAAGCGTCGGAGCTTTTTGTTTTCTGCCCAAATCCATTAGCGAGGCATTTGTAATTAGGTCTTTATAATATTAGCGGGGTAATCAATTGCTGTTAGACCACGCAAAGCAAGAGGGGTGGAGTATCAAATTCTAATAGCATATCGTTTTCGGCTAAATTTACTCCTGCTACTAAAGGCACCATTTCTTCGTGAAGCAATTTTACAGCACCTGCGTGCCGGCAAGCTATTCTGCGGTTAAAACTAGCCTGAGCCGAATTGGTGCCTCAATGCTCCTAGCTCTTGGTGTAACGCTGGGTGCTCAGGCTCAACAGCAAGCGCCGCAGTTCTTCCACGCCGATGTGGCGGCGCGAACAACGGCGGCCACCTCGCCACTGGCAGCGGCGCTGTACCGGTCGCAGGCCCTGACACTAGATGTAGATGGCCTGCAAGCGGCCCTGGCCACGGCGCCGCCGGAAGCCCAGGTCGGCGCCGTGCCGCTGGTAATAGCATTGCCTCTGCCCAATGGGGGCACCGGTCGCTTCGCCCTGCACGAAGCTCCAATAATGGCCCCAGCGCTGGCCGCTCACTTTCCCGATATAAAAACCTACGCCGGCATAGGCCTCGACGATGCCTCGGCGTCGGTGCGGCTCGATATGACGCCGCAGGGTTTTCATGGCCAAGTGCTCACGGCCGGTGGCAATAGCTTCTACATCGACCCCGTGTCTCGGAATGATGCCCGCCACTACTTGGGCTTTTACCAGCGGGATATGAATAGGGCGGCGGCCGGGTCGGCCATCGCGTGCGGCTTCGCGCCCACTGCGGCCGAACTGAAAACCCAAGCGGCTCGGCTGGCCGTGCTGGCTGGTGCCGCCATGGCGCGGTCGAGTGGGCCGCAGCTGCGCACCTACCGCTTGGCCCTGGCCTGCACGCCGGAGTATGCCCTCACTAAAGGCAACACGGTGGCTGGCGTGATGGCCGCCGAAGTCACGACCGTGAACCGGGTGGTGGGCGTGTACGAAAAAGAGCTGGCCGTGCGCATGGTGCTGGTGCCCAACAACGACAAGCTGATTTTTCTGAGCGGCGTCGGGCCGCAGCCTCCCACGCCGTACTCCAACTCCAGCGGCAGCGCCATGCTGAGCCAGAACCAAACCAATATTGACCAGCTCATCGGCCCAGCCAATTATGACATCGGCCACGTGGTGAGCACCGGGGGCGGCGGGTGGGCCTACTTCGGCGTGGTCTGCTCGAGCACCTGGAAAGCCGCCGGTGTCACCGGCTCGCCCAGCCCCGTGGGCGATGCGTTCGACATCGACTTTGTAGCCCACGAAATGGGCCATCAGTTTGCCGGCAACCATCCCTTCAATGGCAACGCCGGCAACTGCGCGGGCGGCAACCGCAACCCAAGCACGGCCTGGGAGCCGGGCTCGGGCTCCACAATTATGGCCTACGCGGGCATCTGTGGTTCCTCCAACGACTTGCAGCCCAACTCCGACCCCACGTTTCATACGGGTAACTACCAGGAGATGCGGGCCTTCATCGAAGCCACCACGTGCAGCGTTGAATCGCCTACTGGCAACACGGCTCCCACCATTACGGCCCCCGCCAGCGGCAAAACCCTGCCCATCAGCACGCCCTTCAAGCTGACGGCCTCGGCCACCGATGCTGAGAATGACGCGCTGACCTACTCTTGGGAGGAATTAGACCTGGGCAGTGCGGGCGCGCCCACCACGGCCCAGGTGCCAGGCGACAACGTGCCGCTGTTTCGCTCCTTCTACCCCACGGCGTCGGGTACCCGCTACTTTCCACGGTTGAGCAACTTGGTGGCTAACACCACGGCCATGGGAGAGCGACTGCCCTCCGTGACGCGCGCGCTGACGTTTCGGTGCACGGCCCGCGACGAGCACAACGGCCCGGCCGGCATCATTGGCGGCGTAAACTTCAGCCCCCTCGTGAGCCTGGAGGTGAGCAGCACCGCCGGCCCCTTCGTGGTTACGGCGCCTAATACAGCCGTGTTCTGGACCGGCGGCACGGCCCAGACCGTGACCTGGGACGTAGCCAGTACCACCAATGCTCCGGTGAGCTGCGCCCTGGTAAACCTGCGCCTTAGCCTTGATGGTGGCTTGACGTACCCTATCGTATTGGCCCAGAACGAAGCCAACGACGGCTCGGCCGTGGTAATTGCCCCCAGCCCAATCACTGCGCAAACCCGGGCCCGCGTAATGGTTGAAGCCGCCGATAACTACTTCTTTGACATCTCGAACGCCGACTTCACCATTACCCCGCCCGCTGTGGGGCCCACCATTACCAGCTTCACGCCCACCGGTGGGTTGGGTGGTGCAGTAGTAACTGTATTTGGCTCAAACTTTACCGGCGCAACGGCGGTGAGTTTCAACGGCACGGTTGCTACCAGCTTCACCGTCAACTCTTCGACGCAGCTAACGGCAATGGTAGCTACCGGCACCACTACTGGTCCCATCAGCGTTGTGGGTCCGGCCGGCACGGTCACTTCTGCTATGCCGTTTGTGGTGGGAGCCCCGCCGGTTATCAGCGGCTTTAGCCCCACCACCGGGCCAGTGGGCACCAGCGTCATAATCACCGGTTCAGATTTTTCGGGAACTACGCAGGTGGCGTTTAACGGGACCATCGCGCCTGCCTTCACCGTAAACTCGGCCACCCAGATTACGGCGACGGTACCCGGGCATGCCACCACTGGTTCCATTTCCGTGATTACGCCCGTAAGCACAGGCGTTTCGGCAAATAGCTTCACGGTAATTCCCGCTCCCTTTATTGCCTCGTTCACACCTACTGCCGGCGCCGGGGGGACCGTAGTGGTGCTGACGGGCGGCTATTTCACCGGCGCCACCCAAATCACCTTTAATGGAACCGTGGCGCCTGCCTTCACGGTGAACTCGGCCACGCAGATTACGGTGACCGTGCCCACAGGCGCCGCCACCGGCCCCATCGCCGTTACTTCTGCTGGCGGCGTGGGCACTTCGACGGCTCAATTTGTGGTAGCGCCCGCCAATGATTTGTGCGGAAATGCGCTCCCCCTGGCCTGCGGCCAGACCCTGATCGGAACCACTGTGAGGGCCACGGCCACCGGCGACCCCACCACCGCCTGTACTACCGCGGTGGATGGCGGGGGCGTGTTTTATAGCATCACCGGGACGGGAGCCAGCTTCACCGTTTCTACCTGCAATGCCGGCACGAACTACGACACGAAGCTCTTTGTATATTCCGGCACTTGCGGCGCTTATACCTGTGTGGGCGGCAACGACGAAGATGACAACTGCACCACTGGCTCAACGGCCTCTACCGTAACGTTCAATTCGGTAGCGAGCACCCAATACCTCGTCTTTGTGAGCGGCTACAATGGCGACACTGGCACGTTCGTGCTAAGTGCCACCTGTGCCCGCCCAACTTCGGCCCCAACCATCACCAGCCTGAGCCCAGCAAGTGGGCCAGTCGGCACCCTTATCACCGTCACGGGCACCAACTTCACCGGCGCCACGGTCCTGACTTTGAACGGAGCTGCCATCACAGGCTTCACGTTGGTGAATGCCACCACCATCACGTTTACCCTGCCCGCAGGGGCTACCACCGGCAACGTGGTAGTCACCACACCAGGCGGTGCCAGCGCCGGCAGCCCCTTCACCGTCACGACCCCGACGGTCACCACCAATGCCACCACCAGTGAGTTCAGCGTGTGGCCCAACCCGGTGGCGGGCAATGGCGCACTGCAGGTAAAGCTGGCCGCCCGCGCCGCAAAAGCCACCCTCACGTTACGCAGTGTAGTGGGCCAACTAGTGAGCACACGCACCTTTAGCGGCAGTGCTACTGAGCTGGCTACCGCGGGCTTGGCGGCGGGTACCTACCTGCTCACCGTGCAGGCTGAGGGCCGCAGCCCCAGCATCCGGCGTGTGGTAGTCGAATAAGCGAAATTGAGCTGAAACCAAGCAGTTCCCGCAAGCAAAAAGGCCCGCCAATTGGCGGGCCTTTTTGCTGATGCTTGATAAGTTCAGGCGAAATAGCAGTTGATTCGTTGCGGCCTTACGCGGCACGCATGTGGCGCAGCGTCGACTTTTCAAACTTGCTGCGGCAGTAGCTTAGGTTGATGAGCAGCGCGTCGGCGCCTTCTTCCGAGGGCATCTCGAACATGGCGTCGGTCATGATGCTCTCGCAGATGGAGCGCAGGCCGCGGGCTCCGAGGCGGTACTCGTCGGCTTTCTCCACGATGTACTCTAGGGCGTCTTCGGTGAAATCCAGCTCAATATTTTCCATGCCGAACAGGCGCTTGTACTGGCGCACGAGCGAGTTCTTGGGCTCGGTCAGAATCATGCGCAGCGTGGTGCGGTCCAGCGGGTTGAGGTGGGTGAGCACCGGCAGGCGGCCGATGAGCTCGGGGATGAGGCCGAACGACTTGATGTCCTGAGCCGACACGTAGCGCAGAAAGTTCTCGGTATCTACCTGGTCGTCGAGGTTGGTCTTGGCAAAGCCCATGGGCTTGGTGTTCAGACGGCTCTTGATGATACGGTCGAGGCCGGAGAAGGCGCCGCCGCAGATGAACAGGATGTTCTCGGTGTTCACCGAAATCATTTTCTGCTCCGGGTGCTTGCGCCCGCCCTGCGGCGGCACGTTGATGGCGGTGCCTTCCAGCAGCTTCAGCAAGGCCTGCTGCACCCCCTCGCCGCTCACGTCGCGCGTGATGCTGGGGTTGTCGCTCTTGCGGGCAATTTTGTCGATTTCGTCGATGTATACGATGCCGCGCTCGGCGGCTTCGAGGTTGTAATCAGCTGCCTGGAGTAGGCGGGTGAGGATGCTTTCCACGTCCTCGCCTACGTAGCCGGCCTCGGTGAGCACCGTGGCATCGGCAATGCAGAAGGGCACTTGCAGAATCTTGGCCAGCATGCGGGCCAGGAAGGTTTTGCCGGTGCCAGTTTCGCCCACCATGATGATGTTGGACTTTTCAATCTGCACCTCGTCGTCCTGAGGCTTCTGCATCAGGCGCTTGTAGTGGTTGTACACCGCCACCGACATCACGCGCTTGGCTTCGTCCTGGCCCACCACGTACTGGTCGAGGTGCTCCTTGATGGCCTTGGGCTTGATGAGGTTGAACTTGGGCTGCTTGCTGACGTCCTGGGCTTTGGCTTCTTCGTTGAGGATGTGCTGGGCCTGGCCCACGCATTTCTCACAGATGTGGGCGTTGATGCCCGAAATCATAACAGCGACTTCGCGCTTGCTTTTATTACAAAAGGAACAGGATATTTCAGCCACGGAAAGAGGAATAGAATAGTAGGTGGGAAGGCTAGTTTTTAAACAAGCGGGCTCAAAGGTACAACAAGGCCAACGCCTGTTGCGCGGAAATTGGTGCCATTCTCAAAAGCTTAGATAAGGTATTCCCTAGATGTTGAGCTATTTAAAATCAGGGCCTGGCCCAGCTTTTACCGGCAAAGCATTTTTGGCTGCCCACTTATCCAATTTTCAATAAGCACGCTATCAAGACACTGGCAATGAGCTAAGGGTTGCTACGCTGCCGATAAGACCAATATTTTACCGGCTTCGAGAAGACAACCGCACCTCCCGCCCGGTAGTTTTTTCTAATTCTCGCCGAAACCATGCCAAGGCAGTATTTGGAACAATTTGTCCGATGCCCAGGGGCTGAAAGTGGCCGCTGCCTGTTGCGTTGCCCATTTGCTTCCGCCAGTGTTCACCCTAGCGCCGCGCTTTTCTATCCATACCGTCTTACTTTGCCCTTCTATGAAAAGCGTCTTTCACATTTTAGTAGCGGCTTCGGCGGTGGCCGCGCTTCCGTTTCTCGGGGCCCAAGCCCAAACCACTCGCAAGCCGGCACCTCGCCCCGCGGCTACCAAGCCAACTGCTAAACCAGCTTCTAAACCAACTCCCGCGCCGACCTCTCAGCCCAAAGCTCAGCCGGCACCCGCATCCGAGCCGGAGCCGTCGCTGCTCGAAACCGCGCTTCCCACCACTTTCACTACAGGCCCCTTTCAGGTCGGCACCCGAGCCATTAATTTGGGTATCGGAGTTGGCAGCCGCTACAACTACGGCATGAAGGTGATTGGCGGCAGTTCCACCGTGTCGCCAGCCATCAGCTTGTCCTATGAGAAAGGGCTGATGGCCGTGGGCCCTGGCGTGCTGGGCGCGGGCATCTTCGCGGGCTACCAGGGCGCCAAATATGTACTGACCAGCGGCGATAAATGGAAATACACGGATGTAATGATGACCGTACGCGGCTCGTTTCACTACCCTGTCACGCCCGAGTTTGATGCCTACGGTGGGGTGGGAGTGGGCGTGCGGCATTCCGGCGTGTCTTTCGAAGGAAGTAATCCCAACGGCTTGGACACCAACAGTTCCACCGGCCTGGCCTACGGTCTGTTTGTGGGCGGGCGCTACTTTCTATTTGAAAACTTCGGCGCTTTTGCCGAGTTGGGCTACGACCAAACCTACCTCAAAGTAGGCCTCACGGGTAAGTTCTAAACGCCGTCGGCTCAATTCGCTCTTCTTGAGCTGAATTCCAATCATTCCGGCAAAGAAAAAGCCCCTGCTAAACCAGCAGGGGCTTTTCTTATTGAAGGATTTCGAAGAATCCGACTAAATCAGGATTAGTCTTTCTTCTTCTCCAGCACCTCGTCAATCAGGCCGTATTCCTTGGCCTCGTCGGCGCGCATCCAGTAGTCGCGGTCCGAGTTGTCGTGGATTTCCTGGTAGGTCTTGCCGGTGTGTTGGGCCAAAATGTCATACAGCTCTTTCTTGAGCTTCAGAATTTCGCGGGCCGTGATTTCAATGTCCGACGACTGACCCTGCGCGCCACCCGACGGCTGGTGAATCATCACGCGGGCGTGGGGGAGGGCTGAGCGTTTGTTGGTGGCACCACCGGCCAGCAGCACGGCACCCATCGAAGCCGCAAGGCCCGTGCAAATCGTGGCCACGTCGGGGTTCACGTACTGCATGGTGTCGTAGATGCCCAGGCCGGCATATACTGAGCCACCGGGCGAGTTGATATAAAGCAGAATGTCCTTTTTGGCATCGGCCGACTCCAGAAACAGCATTTGGGCCGTGAGGATGTTGGCTACATAATCGTCAACGGCCGTGCCCAGGAACACAATCCGGTCCATGATGAGGCGCGAAAACACGTCAATTTCGGCAAAGCGCGTGGGGCGCTCCTCAATCACCGAGCGGGTCATGCCCGTGGGCATGATGAGGCCGCCGCGCGTCTGGCCTTCCACGTGTTGGATATACTGGTCGACACCCAGCCCGCTGAGGCCCTGGTGCTTAACGGCAAACTTGCGAAACTCTTGTTTATTCAGCATTTGAAGGAAATGAGGCGCCCGCCGAAGCTTGCGCGGGTGAGGTTAGAAAGACGGGCGAAGTAAAGGAATGTTGTCGGAACCCCAACAAAAAAGCCCTTACGACGTCGTAAGGGCTTTTTGAAAAAGCGGTTTCTGCGCGGCTAAGAATTAGCTGTGCAGGGTCCGGAATTCTTCGGCCGTTACGGGCTTGTCCGTAACAACAACTTTGCCGCGGAGGTTTTCGAGCACTTTCTCTGCCAGAATGGCCTCGTACTCGCTCACGTAATTCTTGCCGTTGTCCTGCTTCAGGAAGCTGTCGGCGTACTGGCGCATCGACTCGCGCATTTCGTCGGGCATATTGGGCATATTGAACTGACCCATGATTTTGTCGAGGGTGCGGTTCACGATTTCGTCGTTGCTCACCTTCAGGCCGGCGTCTTCCACCACCTTGTTGCGAATCATGCTCCACTTCAGCTCCTTCTCGTAGTCGCTGTAGTGCTCCTCTACTTTCTCGGGCGTCAGTTTGCCTTCGTTGGCACGCACCAGCCACTTCTTGAAGAACTCCGTGGGTACCTTGATGTCAACGGTGTTCACGAGTTGCTCCACGATGCTGTTGTTCAGCGCCCCGTCGCTTTCGCGGTCGTAGTTCGACTGGATGGTCTCGCGCACTTTGGCGTCGAACTCCTCTTGCGAAGAAACCGCCTCGGGGCCGAATACCTTGTCGAACAGCTCCTGGTTGAACTCGGGAGCCGCCGTGCGGTTCACCTTCTCCACGTTCAGCACGTAGTCGCCGGTGGCAGCTGCGGCCTCTTCCTTGCTCAGGCCCGAGAAGTTCGAAATCGAAGCCGCGTCGTTGCCGAAAGCGGCCTGCAGGTCAAACGTGATGGTGTCGCCACCTTTCTTGCCGATGAATTGCGACACGTCGCCGGTCACCTTGTTGAGGGGCAGCAGCACTGTGCGGCCTTCGCCTTCCTCGTCAGCCTTCTTCAGCTTGCCAAACAGGTAGTCGCCAGCTTCCGAAACTTCGGGGTTGGTGGTCTCACCGTACTGACGGGCAATCTGCTCGTTGGTCTGGCTCAGGGTGTCCTCGTCGATGGTTACCTGGTGGCGCTCTACGTTCAAAGCACCTTCGGCGGGCAGCTCAAAGTCGGGCAGCAGGCCCAGCTCAAACTGGAAGTCGAAATCCTTATCGGTGTCAAAATCCACGTTGCTCTGCACGGGCAGGGGCTCGCCGAGCAGCTTGATGTTGTTCTCCTTGATGTATGAGTCCACCGCTTTGCCCAGCATTTTGTTGATTTCCTCGGCCAGAATGCCCTTGCCGTACATCTTGCGCACCATGCCTACCGGCACCATGCCTGGGCGGAAGCCCTTCACCTGGGCACGCTTGGTGTACTCTTTGATTTGCTTGTCAACCGTAGGCGCGTAGTCGGCTTCGGTCAGATGCACCGTCAGCAGCCCGGTCAGCTGCTCGTCGTTCTTGTCGAGGGTAATGTTCAAAACAGGGGAGCCGGCTTCCGCTGGCCAGGTTGAAAAGTTGAAAAAAAAGCCTCCAGCCTATGCGACTGAAGGCCTACATCAAAAAAAGTGCGGATAGAGGGACTCGAACCCACACGCCTTGCGGCACCAGATCCTAAGTCTGGCACGTCTACCAATTTCGCCATATCCGCATATGAACGCCGCGCAGCCAATTGCTACGGGCCCGCAAAGGTACTCGCTAAAATGATTGCACGCAAAGCCCAAGTGTAAGTAGTCGCGGCGCCCACTTTTGGGCCACCATTTCTTCTTCTGCTTTGTTACTTTACCTATTATGCCTCCCGTTATCTCTCCCGAAGCTGAGCGCCAGGAAATCCTGCGCCACTACCGCCGCCTGCTGCGCACGGCCAAGCCCTACCTGAAGGACGGCGACACCAAGCTCATCAAAAAGGCGTTCAATCAGAGCCTTGAGGCGCACAAGGAGATGCGCCGCAAGTCGGGTGAGCCGTACATTCTGCACCCACTGGCGGTGGCGCAGATTGCGGTGGAGGAAATTGGGCTGGGCACCACCAGCATTGTGGCGGCTCTGCTGCACGACGTGGTGGAGGACACCCCGACGGAAATTTCGGACATCGAGCGCGAGTTCGGCCCCAAAGTGGCCCGCATTATCGACGGGCTCACGAAAATTTCCGGCGTATTCGAGTACGGCACCAGCGAGCAGGCCGAGAACTTCCGCAAAATGCTGCTCACGCTGAGCGAAGACGTGCGCGTCATCCTCATCAAAATCGCCGACCGCCTGCACAACATGCGGACGCTGGACTCGATGCCGCGCCACAAGCAGCTCAAGATTGCCTCCGAGACGCTGTACCTGTACGCGCCGCTGGCCCACCGCCTCGGCCTCTATACTATTAAGAGTGAGCTGGAGGATTTGTACCTCAAGTTCACCGACACCGAGACTTACAACGACCTCAAGGCGAAGGTCCGCCAAAGCCAGAGCGCGCGCAACCGCTTCATCAAGGAGTTTGTGCAGCCGATTGATGAGGAACTGAAGGCACAGGGCTTCGAGTACGAAATCAAGGGCCGGCCCAAGAGCATCTACTCCATCCTGAAAAAGATGAAAAAGCAGAACATCACCTTCGACGAGGTGTATGACCTGTTTGCCATTCGGGTGATTCTGGACGTGCCGCCAGAGCAGGAAAAAGCTGCCTGCTGGCAGGTCTACTCCATTGTGACGGACTTTTACCAGCCCAACCCCGACCGTCTGCGCGACTGGGTATCTACGCCCAAAGCCAACGGCTACGAAAGCCTGCATACCACCGTGATGTCCCGCTCGGGCCAGTGGGTGGAGGTGCAAATCCGCTCGCGGCGTATGGACGACATCGCCGAGAAAGGCTATGCCGCGCACTGGAAGTATAAGGACACCGGCAGCATCCAACCCGAAAGCTCTTTGGAAGGCTGGGTAAACAAGGTGCGCGAGATGCTGGAATCCAACAATTCGAGCGCGCTGGAATTCATGGACGAGTTCCGCCAGAACCTATTCGTGAAGGAGGTGTACGCCTTCACGCCCAAAGGCAAGCTCGTAATTCTGCCCGACAAGGCCACGGCGCTGGACTTTGCATTCGAAATTCACTCGCAAATCGGCCTGCACTGCCTGGGCGCCAAAGTCAACCAGAAGCTGGAGCCCCTGAGCTACCAGCTCCACAACGGCGACCAGGTCGAAATCCTGACCTCGCATAAGCAGCGGCCCACCAACGAGTGGCTCAACTACGTCATCACGACCAAGGCCCGGTCCAGAATCAAGGATTTCCTGCGCGACGACCGCCGGGCCAAAGCCGAGGACGGCCGCCAGCTGCTCGAAAAGCGTCTTGAGCTAATTGGGGTGCCCTTTACTCAAGACAATTTCAACCGGCTGCTGGCTTACTTCAATGTGCCTACGGCCCAGGAGTTTTACTACCGCTTGGCGGTAGGGCAGGTCGACGGCCGTACTATTCGGGAGTCGTTGTTCAATGCCGACAAGCCCGTCGCCAGTGTGGCCTCGGTGCTCGAGCCCAAGACCTTCGACCACGAGGTGCAGAAAATTCGTGGCCTTCGGCCCGATATGCTCGTGGTGGGGGAGAATACTGACAAGTTCAACTACAGCATTGCGCGCTGCTGCAATCCCATTCCCGGCGACGACGTGTTTGGTTTCGAAACCGATAGCGGCATCATCATTCACCGTACCAGCTGCCCCCGCGCCGTCGATTTGATGTCGAACTATGGCAACCGCATTGTGCGCGCCAAGTGGACTGAGCAACTTGAGCTGGCTTTCTTGGCTGGTATTCGCATCAAAGGCACCGACCGCGTGGGCCTCGTCAACGACGTAACCCGCATCATCAGCACCAGCCTCAAGGTTAACATGCGGGCCATCACCGTGGATAGCAACGACGGCATCTTTGAAGGGGAGATTATGGTCTTTGTAAACGATACCGACCACCTGAATAAGCTCATCCATCGCCTGAGCAGGGTACATGGCGTGTTGCAGGTAGAGCGGTTTGATTCGTTGAAGTGAAAATCGCGGCCCCCATCATCTGCCACGGCACCGGGGTAAACGAGCGCACGCAATGCGCCCACTACCATTCCGAGCGCGACATCATCGCCATCCAGTTCAAGTGCTGCGAGGCCTTCTACGCCTGCATCCAGTGCCACGAAGAAGCGGTCGACCATGCCCCTGTGGTTTGGCCTAAGGCTGAATTCGCGACCCAGGCCATCTACTGCGGCAATTGCAAAAGCACCTTGAGCATCGCTGAGTATCTGGGGTGCGACAACATCTGCCCAACGTGCCAGGCTGCCTTTAACCCGGGCTGCGCCAATCATTACCATCTTTATTTCGACCGGTAAAACCGAAAGCCAGCTTTGGCGCTTAGCTAGCCTGAGGTTCTACCTTTGCCGAACTATACCTTATATATACAGTGAATTCCTCCCAAGCCACCCGCAAGGCGCCCCAGCCACCCACCGACTCCGCCAAAGCGGCAGGGCAGGAGGTAGGCGGCTCTTCCGAAACGGGTTACGCGGCCAAGCACACGCCCAGCGCCGCCTCCCAGGCCACCCTCAATACCGACAAACTGGAGGAGGTGCGCAAGCTCTTCACCGCCCACCTCGAAAACAAAGGCCTGCGTAAAACCGGCGAGCGGTACGCCATCCTCGAAGAAATCTACGCCCGCTCCGGCCACTTCGACGTGGAGGAGCTCTACGCTGGCATGAAGGAGCGAGGCCTGCAAGTGAGCCGCGCCACGGTGTACAATACGCTCGACCTGTTGGTGGAGCAGGGCCTGGTGAGCAAGCACCAGTTCGGGCGCAATCTGGCTCAATATGAGAAGAGCTACGGTTATCGCCAGCACGACCACGTCATCTGTACCGAATGCCATAAAGTGGTGGAATTCTGCGACCCACGTATTCACGGCATCCAGACCATGGTCGGCGAGCTTCTGAACTTCCATATCTTGCACCATTCTTTAAATCTTTACGGCATTTGCGGCGACTGCCGTGCCCAGGCTGCCGCCCGTTCATCCGTTTCTCCCGCATGACCATTACCAGTTTCGTTCAAAACGGCATCCTATTCATTCGCCTCGCCGGCGACCTCATCGGCAGCCCCGATACCGACCTGCTTCTTAAGTCGGTCAACGACCACCTGGGCGAAACGCTTAATTTCTGTGCCGTGGACTTGTCCGAAGTCCGCTACATCAATAGCACCGGCATCGGCGTCCTCGTCTCGCTCCTCACCAAATTCCGGAGCCGAGGCGGCGAAATGGTCCTCATCAACCCCGCCGACCACCCGAAGAAAATGCTGGCGCTAACCAAGCTTAATAACATTTTCGCCATCGCCACCGACGAGGCGGCCGCCCGCCAGCAGCTAATCCCAGCCGTCCAATAGGGCGGCTGTTTTTTTGCCATTTGCCATCCGAAGCCTGCGACGGACCCCGAGGCACCACTTTCCTTTATATAATAATTTCTCTGAGCCTGCCCGGAAGCATCCAGTCCTTCCCACGCTCAGCCCGACACAAACCCATTTCAAATGCCAGTAGACGTATTAGTAGGCCTCCAGTGGGGCGATGAAGGCAAAGGCAAAATCGTAGACGTCCTCGCGCCCACCTACGATGCCGTAGCACGCTTCCAGGGCGGCCCCAACGCCGGCCACACCCTCACCTTCGACGGCATCAAGCACGTGCTGCACCAGGTGCCCAGCGGCATCTTCCACCCCCACATCCTTAATATCGTCGGCAACGGCGTCGTGCTCGACCCCATTGTCTTCCGCGCCGAGCTCCAAAAGCTAACCGATAGGGGAGTGGATTGGGCTAAAAACCTGTACATCTCCAAGAAGGCCCAGCTCATCCTGCCTTCGCACCGCGCCCTCGACCGCATCAACGAGGAAGCCCGCGGCGGCTCCAAAATCGGCAGCACTCTCAAAGGCATCGGCCCTACCTACTCCGACAAAATCGGCCGCGTCGGCCTACGTGTCGGCCACATTCTGCTGCCCGATTTCGAAACTCGGTATAAGGAAGCCGTCGCCCAGCATGGCTCTCTGGCTTCTCACTATAATAAGGAGTTGGAAATTGAAGAGCTCGAAGCCGACTTTTTCTCAGCTGTCGACTTCCTTCGCACCCTTCAACTCACCAACACCGAGTACCTGCTGAACGACCTGCTCACCCAAGGCAAGCGCATTCTTGCCGAAGGCGCTCAAGGTTCCTTGTTGGATATTGACTTCGGCTCTTATCCCTACGTCACATCTTCGAGTACCATTGCCGCCGGCGCCTGCACCGGCCTCGGCATTGCGCCCCGGCACATCGATAAGGTCTACGGCATCACCAAAGCTTACTGCACCCGCGTCGGGAGCGGCCCATTCCCCACGGAACTCCACGACGAGGTCGGCGAGCAAATTCGCCAGGCCGGCCGCGAATTTGGCTCAACCACTGGTCGTCCCCGCCGCACTGGCTGGATAGACCTGCCCGCCCTACGCTACGCCATTATGCTCAACGGCGTCACCGAATTGCACCTCATGAAAGCCGACGTGCTCGACGCCTTCACCGAAATCCAGGCCTGCACCCACTACCGCACCGCCAACGGCGAAAGCAGCCCGCAACTCCCCGACCCCGGCGAGCTCACCACCATTACCCCCGAGTACCGCACCCTCCCGGGCTGGAACAGCGACCTCACTACCATTACCGATGCAGCCCAACTTCCCGCCAATCTACAAGCCTACCTGGATTTCCTGGAGCAAGAGCTGCAAGTGCCCATCAGCATTGTCAGCGTTGGTCCCGATAGAATAAGCACCCTCCACCGCTAATTCTTGCCAAAGAAGCCACGGTAAAGCATGGCCCCTGCCAAGTGCAAACCAAGAAAAGCGCCGTAAGCTGTTTCCATTAGGGACAGCTTACGGCGCTTTTTTATAGTTGCCAGTCAAGTCTACTACACTTCCACTACCAATTGAGAAAGTAAGCAGTGGCTAAGTGAGCTTGTAATAGTAGTGTTAATAGGAGTATGTCCTCGCCTAATGATTGAGCTAAAAGCGACAATTGCTAGGCTTCACGTCTAGGCTGGTTTAGTTCAACAGGGATACGTCACTACGCAGTATTGTCATATGGACAAATTTTTCGACGCATCAATCAGATACTTACAACCTGGTTGCAGGTATTTCGTAAAATCACCCTTGTCGCTCCAAAAACTCCTCCTACCTTTGCAGTCCCAAAACGTCAAACGGACTGCGGGGCGCAACGCAACGAAAGTTCGGAGCGAAAAATTTGAAAGTGTCGGAACTCCTGCAGACGTTAGAATTGTCTGTCATCTGCGGCGCTTAAAAATTCTCGAAATAATTTATTTTTCGAACCACTTGCAAAGCCGAAAAGAGCTACCGTACCTTTGCAGCCCGCTTCGATAGGAAGGGGAAAATTTGAAAAGCAAGTTGAAAAAGCATTAAAAACTTTTCTAAATAAAACTTGCCAAGTAGAAAAAGCATCGTACCTTTGCACTCCCAAATCGAACAGGGCGCTGCAACAGCAACAAAAAGGAGTCATGACTAACTCCACACTGTTACTTCAAATGGAAGTAACACACGTTCTTTGAATGACGGAAACAGACAAAATAGTAAGTGTTCCACTTGCTGCTCTTCCTTCGGGAAGAACACAGTGAAACAAACCAAGCGAAACGAATTAGACGATAACGTCAAATATGTGAGCAAGGTCAGCACTCGACATCAGCCCCGGTTCGCCGGGGTGTAGAACATTTTACAATGGAGAGTTTGATCTTGGCTCAGGATGAACGCTAGCGGCAGGCCTAATACATGCAAGTCGAACGGTCTCTAGCAATGGAGATAGTGGCGCACGGGTGCGTAACGCGTAACCAACCTACCCAGTTCTGGGGGATAGCCCGCCGAAAGGCGGATTAATACCGCATAAGACCATAGAGTGGCATCGCTCAGTGGTTAAAGATTTATTGGAATTGGATGGGGTTGCGTGCCATTAGCTAGTTGGGGGGGTAACGGCCCACCAAGGCGACGATGGCTAGGGGAGCTGAGAGGCTGGTCCCCCACACGGGCACTGAGATACGGGCCCGACTCCTACGGGAGGCAGCAGTAGGGAATATTGGGCAATGGGCGAGAGCCTGACCCAGCCATGCCGCGTGCAGGATGAAGGCTTTCTGAGTCGTAAACTGCTTTTGCCAGGGAAGAAAAAGGGGGATGCGTCCTCCACTGACGGTACCTGGTGAATAAGCACCGGCTAACTCCGTGCCAGCAGCCGCGGTAATACGGAGGGTGCAAGCGTTGTCCGGATTTATTGGGTTTAAAGGGTGCGTAGGCGGCCGATTAAGTCTGGGGTGAAAGCCCACTGCTCAACAGTGGAACTGCCCTGGAAACTGGTCGGCTTGAGTACAGACGAGGGCGGCGGAATGGAGGGTGTAGCGGTGAAATGCATAGATACCCTCCAGAACCCCGATTGCGAAGGCAGCTGCCTAGACTGTAACTGACGCTGAGGCACGAAAGCGTGGGGAGCGAACAGGATTAGATACCCTGGTAGTCCACGCCGTAAACGATGGATACTCGCTGCCGGCGATACAAGGTCGGTGGCTTAGCGAAAGCGTTAAGTATCCCACCTGGGGAGTACGCCCGCAAGGGTGAAACTCAAAAGAATTGACGGGGGCCCGCACAAGTGGTGGAGCATGTGGTTTAATTCGATGATACGCGAGGAACCTTACCTAGGCTAGAATGCGCGTGACCGCCTCAGAGATGAGGCTTTCCTTCGGGACACAAAGCAAGGTGCTGCATGGCCGTCGTCAGCTCGTGCCGTGAGGTGTTGGGTTAAGTCCCGCAACGAGCGCAACCCCTATGTTTAGTTGCCAGCGGATCATGCCGGGGACTCTAGACAGACTGCCTGCGCAAGCAGTGAGGAAGGCGGGGACGACGTCAGGTCATCATGGCCCTTACGCCTAGGGCTACACACGTGCTACAATGGACGGTACAGCGGGTTGCCAACCAGCGATGGTGCGCCAATCCCGAAAAGCCGTTCTCAGTTCGGATCGGAGTCTGCAACTCGACTCCGTGAAGCTGGAATCACTAGTAATCGCGTATCAGCAATGACGCGGTGAATACGTTCCCGGGCCTTGTACACACCGCCCGTCAAGCCATGGAAGTTTGGTAGACCTGAAGCCGGTGCTCGTCACAGAAGCCGGTTAGGGTAGAACAGGTAACTAGGGCTAAGTCGTAACAAGGTAGCCGTACCGGAAGGTGCGGCTGGATCACCTCCTTTCTGGAGCGGCCTTGCTCACGACGTTATCTATTATAAGTACTGCTTGGTACTTACTCTTTGTTTGTTTCCTCATTCAAATAATATTTGAATACGGATTCTACGTTTGCCTTCGGGTATCGTCGAAACCCGGGCTTGTAGCTCAGGTGGTTAGAGCGCTACACTGATAATGTAGAGGTCCGTGGTTCGAGTCCACGCAGGCCCACTGTACCTAGCGGGATTGCTGCTGGCACGAAACACGGGGGATTAGCTCAGCTGGCTAGAGCACCTGCCTTGCACGCAGGGGGTCAACGGTTCGAATCCGTTATTCTCCACCATATATAATCGAAAAACAGCAATTGGCTGCTTTTCACGACACTACTAGACACCAGAGTAGTACACGTTCTTTGACGTAAGGGGTAACAAAAACGAAGCGTAGCGCGCTTGCCTGCAGCAATGCAGGAATTACAAGTGTGATTACGAAAGCGAAGTAAGCAAGAGCACACGGGGGATGCCTAGGGTCTGAGAGGCGACGAAGGACGCGATAAGCTGCGATAAGGCGTGGGGAGGGGCACATACCCTGTGATCCGCGCATTTCCGAATGGGGCAACCCCTTGGTTGGAAGAACCAAGAGCCGACGGGCTTGACCCGCGGCGGCAAACGCCGAGAACTGAAACATCTAAGTACCGGCAGGAAAAGAAAATAACAATGATTCCCCAAGTAGTGGCGAGCGAACGGGGAGGAGCCCAAACCGGGTTGGTTACGGCCAGTCCGGGGTTGTAGGGTCGCGACATCTGATTGCATCGAGTTAGCTGAACTGCTTGGGAAAGCAGGCCAGAGACGGTGAGAGCCCGGTAAGCGACAATTCTGATGCACGGTAGCGATACCCTGAGTAGGGCGGGGCCGGAGAAACCCCGTCTGAAGCGAGCGGCACCATCCGCTAAGGCTACATACTCCTCAGACACCGATAGTGAACTAGTACCGTGAGGGAAAGGTGAAAAGAACCGGGAATACCGGAGTGAAAAGAACCTGAAACCGTGTGCTTACAAGCAGTTAGAGGGAGTTCGTCTCCTGATAGCGTGCCTTTTGCATAATGAGCCTACGAGTTACTCCTCCCCGGCAAGGTTAATTGACTTGAGTCAAGGAGCCGCAGCGAAAGCGAGTCTGAACAGGGCGCGGAGTCGGGGGGGGTAGACGCGAAACTTGGTGAGCTACCCATGAGCAGGTTGAAGGTGCGGTAACACGCACTGGAGGACCGAACGAGTTTCCGTTGAAAAGGATTTCGATGACTTGTGGGTAGGGGTGAAAGGCCAATCAAACTGAGAAATAGCTCGTACTCCCCGAAATGTATTGAGGTACAGCGTCGTGGTGAGGTCGTTGGAGGTAGAGCTACCAATAGGACTAGGGGGTGTCAGAGCCTACCGAATCCTGATGAACTCCGAATGCCAGCGGCTATACACGGCAGTGAGGCCTGGGGTGCTAAGGTCCCCGGCCGAGAGGGAAAGAACCCAGACCATCTGCTAAGGTCCCTAAATCCAGATTAAGTTGAACAAAGGAGGTCCAGTTGCTTTGACAGCCAGGAGGTTGGCTTGGAAGCAGCCATTCCTTTAAAGAGTGCGTAACAGCTCACTGGTCGAGCGACCGGGCATCGATAATACGCGGGCATCAAATCTGGTACCGAAGCAATGGATGTAACCTGCAAGACGGTTACGTGGTAGGGGAGCATTCTCCTTGCGGTGAAGGTGCGTCGTCAGGCGTGCTGGAGCGTGGAGAAAAGCATATGTAGGCATGAGTAACGATAATGGGGGTGCGAAACCCCCACGCCGATAGACTAAGGTTTCCAGCTCAACGCTAATCGGAGCTGGGTTAGTCGGGACCTAAGGGGCAGCCGAAAGGTGAACTCGATGGACAGCGGGTTAATATTCCCGTACCAATGATTGCAAGTGATGCAGTGACGCAGAAGTGAAAGCACCGCGGGCGGACGGAAGTGCCCGTTGAAGGCCGTAGATATAGGAGAGGTAGTTAAGTACGCCTTTTTTGTCGAAAGCTGATAGTACCGTACGTCCTTCGGGACACGCGGATAGTGTGCCTAATCCGACTGCCAAGAAAACCTGCTAAGCGTTTTAATGCAATTATTGCCCGTACCGCAAACCGACACAGGTAGTCAAGGAGAGTATCCTGAGGCGCTCGAGTGAATCACGGCCAAGGAACTCGGCAAAATGGACCTGTAACTTCGGGAGAAGGGTCGCTTCCTCTTGGGCAACCAAGAGAAGCCGCAGTGAAAAGGCCCAGGCGACTGTTTAACAAAAACACATGGCTTTGCTAACGCGCAAGCGGACGTATAAGGCCTGACACCTGCCCGGTGCCGGAAGGTTAAGAGGGGAACTTAGTGCCGCAAGGTGCGAAGGTTTGAATCGAAGCCCCGGTAAACGGCGGCCGTAACTATAACGGTCCTAAGGTAGCGAAATTCCTTGTCGGGTAAGTTCCGACCTGCACGAATGGTGTAACGATCTGGGCGCTGTCTCAGCCGTGAGCTCGGTGAAATTGTAGTCTCGGTGAAGATGCCGAGTACCCGCCACGGGACGGAAAGACCCCGTGCACCTTTACTATAGGTTGCCATTGGTGTTGGGTTCGGCATGTGTAGCATAGGCGGGAGGCGCTGAGCCGGGGACGCTAGTTCTCGGGGAGCCACCGTTGAAATACCGCCCTTGCCGTGCCTGATGCCTAACTCTGGATTCCAGAGAACAGTGGCTGCTGGGTAGTTTGACTGGGGTGGTCGCCTCCAAAAGAGTATCGGAGGCTTTCAAAGGTCCGCTCAGTACGCTTGGTAACCGTACGCAGAGCGCAATAGCAGAAGCGGGCTTGACTGTGAGGCCGACTAGCCGAGCAGGGTCGAAAGACGGATATAGTGATCCGGTGGTTCCGCATGGAAGGGCCATCGCTCAAAGGATAAAAGGTACGCCGGGGATAACAGGCTGATCTCCCCCAAGAGCTCATATCGACGGGGAGGTTTGGCACCTCGATGTCGGCTCGTCACGTCCTGGGGCTGGAGAAGGTCCCAAGGGTTCGGCTGTTCGCCGATTAAAGTGGCACGCGAGCTGGGTTCAGAACGTCGTGAGACAGTTCGGTCCCTATCTGTGGTGGGCGTTGGAAATTTGACAGGACCTGTCCTTAGTACGAGAGGACCGGGATGGACCAGCCGCTGGTGCGCCGGTTGTACCGCCAGGTGCAGCGCCGGGTAGCTACGCTGGGACGAGATAAGCGCTGAAAGCATCTAAGTGCGAAACTCACCTGGAGATGAGATTTCCCAATTGAAGGCCCGTCGGAGATGACGACGTGGATAGGCGGCAGGTGAACAAGCAGAAATGCAATAGCTGAGCCGTACTAAGTGGCCGAGGGCTTCGCTACTTCAAGCAATTGAATTCATTCGTCGAGCGCGCAACACACGCTTCGTTTTTGTCCCCTTATGTCAACGTTATTGAGTCCTGCACGAACACGCAGTGACCCGCCAGCAATGGTGGCTTTAGCCCGGGTGTTCACCTCTTCCCATTCCGAACAGAGCCGTTAAGCCCCGGTGCGCCTATGGTACTGCCTTCACCGGTGGGAGAGTCGGTCGCCGCCAACCTTATTGTCCAACAACGCCCCCCGCCGCTTTCACCAGCCGAGCGGGGGGCGTTTTGCATTTTGTGCCCGCTCGCCTAAGCCGATAAAGCAGGCTAACGCATACTAGGCTAGCAACACGGTACCAATGAGGCCGTGATTTTTGATGCGAGGGTAGCAGCTGCAGTAGCTTTTTCCACACACTCCCATAGTCGCTTATCGACATCAGTTCATTAGCCGTACTTTCGGTTAATCAATTTTCATTGGGTATGAAGCTGAATTATCCTTGGTTCTTAATAGCACTGCTGGCAATCGCCATTCCCATAGCTATTCACTTGCTGCAGTTACGTCGGCCACATCGGCTGCTATTTACCAATACTGCTTTTATAAGGGAGGTTGACTTAGTAACTGTGCGGCATCGAAAGGTGCAGCATCTATTTATTCTATTGGCGCGGATTTTGGCGGTTGCAACAATGGTATTGGTTTTTTGCCAACCATTTATTCCTGCTGCACAAAGTGTAAAGGGAGCTAAGTCGGGTGGTCTTGATGTATTGGTCGATAATACTTTTAGCATGCAGCTACAGAGTGCTTCTCATGGCTCTTTATTCCAGGAAGCAGTTGCTCAAGCTAGGCATCTGGCGGATTTAGAGCCTGCGAGTGGTCGACTCAAATTAATGAATGGCGGTTATGGACAGGTTACTAAAACTGTTTATCTCAATAAACTAGATGGATTAAAACTAACCAGCCATAATCCCTATTATAAAATTGGTGAGGGAGATGATGCCCAAACTGAATCCAAAAATTCATTATTTATATTATCCGATTTTCAAAAGGCTTCATTTAATCCTAAACTATTAACTAATATAAATCCAGCCCAAAATGTGGTTTTGGTGCCGCTTGTAGGTAAGAAGGTCGGCAATTTGTATGTTGATAGCGTGTGGCTCGACGATGCCTTTGTGCGCGTTCGTGCTAATATTGGGTTGCATGTGCGGGTTCACAATGGAGGGGGAGCAATAGCAAACGGTAGCCCGGTTAAGGTCTATCTGGGTAATAGGCAGGTTGCCGCTTTTCGAGTGACTGTGGAGCCAGGCCAGACTGTGACTCCTGTTGTTCATGTGCAGTTAAATGATAATGCACTCGCATTGGGGAGAGTAGTTAATGAAGACACTCCTGTGACTTTTGATAATACTTTCTATTTTACGCTGCAGCCTGCGGCCGCTATCCGTGTGTTAGAAATTGGGCCAGAGGAGGTGGCTCAACAGCTTTATGGCAATGAGCCCCTATTTACGTACACTTACTCTAAGCCCCAAAGTGTGAATTATGCCGCCATGCGGCAAGCGAATTTGGTGATAGTGCGGGAAGTTGAGACGATTGATGCCGGGCTGCGTGAAGGATTGCGAGAAGTAGCGAAGCGTGGTGGGAATGTTGTAGTAGTCCCGTCTGCTTCGCCAGCGGCTCATGATTCATATCAGCGGTTATTCAAGGATTTGGGGTTGGGTACTGCTCAATGGGAGGCTGCGACAGCGCCGCCAGAACTACGGGATGTGGCCATGCCCAGTGCTAGGGAACCGTTTTTTCGGGATGTATTTGGGGCACAACAGCGCGCCGTGACGATGCCCCGTGTGGCACCGGTGCTGCGGTGGACAAGGACGGGGACAGATATCCTGCGGCTTAGAGATGGGGAAAGTTACCTCGCTGATTTTCCGAGCGGAGCTGGCCGGGTCTATGTTTTTTCAGCTCCATTCTCGAAAGAGTACTCTGATTTTACTTCGCATGCGCTCTTCGTGCCGGTAATGTACCGCATGGCCATGCTGAGCTATCGGAATGAGCAACTTCCGGCTTACTCATTGACTCAACAAACGGTGACTTTACAATTGCCACCAGTGAGCAATGAGGCAGCAAGACCTAATGGAACTTCCGATGAAGCGGGCTTTAGGCTTGTAAAGGATAGTTTGACCTTCATTCCGGCCCAGCGTGTGTTGGGCCAAGAAGTGCGTTTGGAACTGCCGGTGGGAATGGATTCGCCGGGGTTCTACCAGGTGCAACGCCAAGGAAAGACGTTAACCACGTTGGCCTTTAATATGGATAAGCGCGAGTCAGAACTGGCTGCTTATTCGGCTGATGACTTGCGGAAAATGGTTGGGAACCGGCCAAATATTCGGGTGCTAGAGGCAGGAGAAAGCGGCGCGGATTTGGCAAAGTTTCAGGCTCAGCAAACGGGGCAGCCGTTGTGGCGGTACTTTTTGGCCTTTGCGCTTGTGTGTTTACTGGCCGAGGCGCTGCTAATTCGTTTTGGGACCCGGCGTGCGGTTGCCAGGGTTAAAGTAGCGGCATAGGATTGAGCTTTTGTGAGCAGTCTAACGGGTCTGGTGGCGCAGGGCTCGTAACTTGCCGCTTTAATAGGTGCATTTTATGACTGTTTCTTCCTTTGAACCGAATACGCCCGCTGTGAAGTCTGATTCAGGCATCGTGACGCGGTTGGGGTTGCGTTTTGGAGTCGGGGTAGGAATGTTATGTGCCGCCTGGATGGTGGGATTGCAACTAACCGGCAATAATGGCTTTGGCCCCAAGCAAATAATGGCTCAGTTGCTGGTGCCGCTAGCAGCAGTGGCCAGCGAGTGGGTTTTGCGGCGAAAGTTACAACCCGATAAACCCGGATTGGGCCGCTCGCTGGGGGTTGGGGCCTTGACGGCGCTGCTCGCAGCGCTGGTATCGGCGGGTAGTGTAGTGGGGCTGGCGTATGCCGCCGGTGAGCCGGCATTGGCCAGGCAGCGGGCCGAAGTAATGGAAATTGTGCGGGCGCAACAGCACGAAAACGCGAAGGTGGTGGTATCGGCGCAGCAACAGCGGGAGCAAATTCAGCGTGTGGAAAATATGACCGTGGGCGATATGGCCACAAGCAATTTTTTGCAAGTGCTGGTGCTGGGGTTGGTGTTGGCCGTGCCAGCGGGAATATTTCTGCGGGAATAATTCGGATTATCTTTCGGCCTATTCACACCTTTCACAACTTTAATTTACATGGAGACAAACGCTACTCCGGTTACGACTGCTTCGGTAGGAATGCGCTATGGCCTGCTCACGGGGCTGCTTAGCATTATTATATCGTTCGGCTTATTCGCTGCTCACATGGAGCAAAGCCCGCTGCGGTTTGTAAGCTTTTTGGTGCTGGTGGGCGGCATGGTAATGGCCATGCGGTACTACAAAGAGAACAACCACGGCTTCATGAATTTTGGGGAAGGCGTGGGCATCGGCACGATATTATCGGCGGTAGTTGGGGCCCTGAGTGCCATTTTCTCTTATGTGTACATGAACATCATCGACCCCGAGGTGGTGGGCCGCATGATGGAAAAGGCCCGCGCGGACATGGAGGCGAAAGGCTTGCCGGACGAACAAATTGACCAAGGCATGGCCATGGCTGGTAAGTTCATGAATGGTCCGATTATGCTGGTGGGTGTGGTGCTGGGGACCGTTTTTTTTGGGGTGTTGCTGGCGTCGGTCGTTTCAGCATTTATTAAGCATTCGAAGCCTGAGTTTGAATAAATCGTCCGCTGTGTTTCCGGTAGAATTATCTATCGTAATTCCGCTGCTCAACGAAGCAGAATCGTTGCCCGAACTAACCCAATGGATTGCGCGGGTGCTAGTTGCGCGTGGGCTGACCTATGAGGTGCTTTTGATTGATGACGGCTCAACGGATGATTCCTGGGGCGTTATTGAGGCATTGGCCACGGGGGATGCTACGTTGCGGGGCATTCGTTTCAACCGGAACTACGGCAAGTCGGCGGCGTTGAATGTGGGCTTTGAGGCGGCGCGTGGCCGGGTGGTATGCACGATGGATGCCGACTTGCAGGACTCGCCTGAGGAATTGCCGGAGTTGTATCGGATGATTACGGAGGACCGGTTTGACCTGGTGAGTGGCTGGAAACAGAAACGGTTTGATCCGCTGTCGAAAACCATTCCGACTAAGCTGTTTAACGGCGCTACGCGGTGGATTTCGGGCATTAAGCTGCACGATTTTAACTGCGGGTTGAAGGCTTACGACCAGCGCGTTGTGAAAAGCATTGAGGTGTACGGCGAGATGCACCGCTACATTCCCGTGATTGCGAAGTGGAACGGCTTTCGTCGCATTGGCGAGAAGGTGGTGCAGCACCAGGAGCGCAAGTATGGCGTAACTAAATTCGGGCTGGAGCGGTTCGTGTACGGGTTCCTAGATTTGGCCAGCATCACGTTTGTCAGCCGGTTTCGGCGCCGGCCCATGCATTTCTTTGGCACCCTGGGCACTTTGTCGTTCTTCTTTGGCATGCTGCTCACGTTGTGGCTGACGGGTGAGAAAGTGTGGCTGGCCTACCACAACCTGCGGGCGCGCAACGTGACCGACCAGCCGTTGTTTTTTCTGGCTTTGGTGGCGGTAATTGTGGGTGTGCAGTTGTTTTTGGCCGGCTTTCTGGCGGAGATGGTGCAATTGAATGGCCCGCGGCGCAATGACTATCTGGTGCGGGAAACGCTGAATTGAGCTGGCTCAACGATGGCATTCTAGGTCAGCTCAACTCCCGACGGATACTTTTAGCTCAAGCCACAAATCAACAGCCCTGAACCACCCGGAAAAGGGAAAGGCGGTACATTCGGACGAGTACGTAATTACTAAATGCGGATTGTAATAATTGGGCCAGCGTACCCTTTGCGGGGTGGCTTGGCTACATATAATGAGCGTCTGGCGCGGGCTTTCAAGGAAGCGGGCGACGAGGTGCGCATTGTCACGTTTTCGCTGCAATACCCGGATTTTCTTTTTCCTGGCCAAACGCAGTTCAGCACCGAGGCGGGACCAGCGGATTTGGATATTGACGTGAGCTTGAACTCGGTGAACCCACTCTCGTGGTGGCGGGTGGGGCGTCGGTTGCGGGCCGAGCGGCCGGATATGGTTGTGTTCCGGTTCTGGCTGCCGTTTATGGGCCCGGCATTGGGCACGGTAGCGCGGCTGGTGCGCGGCAACGGCCATACCCGCGTGGTGGCGATTACCGATAATGTAATTCCGCACGAGAAACGACCGGGCGATGGGCCCCTCACGCGCTATTTCCTCAGTGCGTGCGATGGATTCGTGACCATGAGCCGCAGCGTATTGAGCGACTTGCAGCGACTTGGGTTTGGCAGGAAACCGGCCCTGTACCGGCCGCATCCGCTTTATGATAATTTCGGGCCGATAAAGTCTAAACAGGAAGCATTATCGGCTCTTAAGCTGCCAGCTACTACCCGTTATTTGTTGTTTTTCGGTTTCATCCGGGCTTATAAGGGGCTGGATATCATGCTTGAGGCTTTTGCCGATGAGCGTATTGTGGCCCTGCCAGTAAAGCTGATTATTGCCGGTGAATTCTACGAAGATGCCGCGCCGTATGAGGTCTTGATTAAGCGGTATAATTTAGAAACACGGATAGTCCGAGCTACCGATTTTATTCCCAATGAGAAGGTGGTGGACTATTTCTGTGCGTCGGACTTAATCGTGCAGCCGTACAAAAACGCTACCCAAAGCGGGGTATCGCAAATAGCCTATCACTTTGAACGGCCCATGCTGGTGACGGACGTGGGCGGGCTCGCTGAGCTGATTCCTAACGGCGTAGTGGGCTATGTGGTGCCGCCCACCGCAAAGGCCATTGCCGATGCGGTAGTGGATTTTTATGCTCAGCAGCGAGAGTCAGCGTTTACAGCCGGCGTGCGCGAGCAGAAAAAGCAGTTCTCGTGGCCCATTATGGTGGCCGCTTTAAAGCAAGTGGCTGGTGCTGCTATCGAGCAACCGAAGCCAGTTGAGCTGAAGTAGTTACTGCTCGATTGTAAATAAACCGGCAAAGACTTCAGCTCAACTGCTAGCGAACAGCTGCCGGGATGGGCAACGTGGCTTGCACGGCGGCAAATACCTTTTCGGCGGGCAGGTCCTCCATGCAACTGGTGCCCAGCTTGCAGGTGCCCCGGTAAAAGCACACGCACTCGCGGTTGGGCTGCACGATTTGGCCGCGCCCGTAGAGGTCGAATTCGTAGGGATTGAAAATGTTATTCATCAGGATGGTGGGCTTGCGCAGGGCAATGCTGATGTGCATGGCCATGGTCACCTGCGTGACGACGGCATCCATCTGATGCATCAGGTTGATGAACTGGGGGAGAGGGAAGGTGCCCAGGTACGTGGCCCCGGTGGCGGCCCGCAGTTGCTGGTTGCGGGGCGCTTCGGCCTCGCCGCCGAGCAGCACGGGACTGTATCCTGCTTGCTGCAGCTGGGTAATGAGGCTAATCCACTTTTCGTCGCTCCACAGGCGGGTGGTCCAGCGGTCGCCGCAGCCGGTGTTGAGGCCGATGCGCAGGCCGACGGCCGGCAGCTGGCTCCAGTCATAGCCTTTGTCTTCGTGGGTATCGAAGACGTATTCTTCGCTGCGGAAATCGAAGCCGCAGAGCTCGAAGATTTCCTGCACGTAGGGCTTGGTGTTGGCCTGGCTGACCTGGTCGAAGAGGCCGGTCAGGAATTTGTGCTCCGCCAGCTCGTTCTGGGGCCAGGCCACGCCGTCGTAGGAGCGGAGGGCGTAGCCGAATTTCTCCTTGGCCGGAATGGTGTTCAGCAGCGCACAGGCTTCCTTTTCCTTGTCGAGGTTAATAACCACTTCGAACTCCCGGGCCTGGAGCTGCAGGGCGCTGGCAAAATCAAATTTCAGAATTTCGTCGACCTCGTGCTGCGGCAGGATGGCGGGCGTGTGCGTGAGCCAGGTAATGTAGCAGTTGGGCCGTTCCTGGCGTAGCCGCCGCAGCAGCGGCGTGGTCCGAATGACGTCGCCGATGGCCCCAAGCTTGATGATGAGCACGCGGCTGCTGACGGGCGCGTAGGCCGGGCAGCCTTCGCACACGTAGCCGTGGGTTTTGTTGGGGCGGCAGGGCAAGTCGCCGCGAAAGTGGCGGCAATCGGGGTGGAGCGTCAAGTGGGCTGAAAGAAGGTGCGGGGCCAAAGTTAGGAGGACTTTAGGCGCCTACATAATTGGAAGGGGTGATGTGGAGCAGCTCGGCTCGCACGGCGTCGCTCACGTCGAGGGACTCGATAAACGCCCGGATGCTGGCCGCCGAAATGGCCTCGCCTGTGCGGGTCAGGGCTTTGAGGGCGTTGTAGGGGTCGGGGTAGGCTTCGCGGCGCAGGATGGTCTGGATGCCTTCGGCCACCACGGCCCAGTTGGCTTCCAGGTCGCGTTGCAGGGCGGTTTCGTCCAGGGCCAGCTTGCCCAGGCCGCGCTGCAGCGCCCCCAGGGCGATGAGGATGTGGCCAAGCGGCACACCCAGGTTGCGCAGTACCGTGGAGTCGGTGAGGTCGCGCTGGAGGCGGGAGATGGGGAGCTTGGCGGCAAAGTGTTCGAGCAGGGCATTGGCCACGCCCAGGTTGCCCTCGGCGTTCTCAAAATCGATGGGGTTGACTTTGTGGGGCATGGCCGAGGAGCCTACTTCGCCGGCCTTAATGGTCTGCTTGAAATAGCCCAGGGAAATGTACTGCCACACGTCACGGGCCAGGTCGAGCAAGATGGTGTTGAGCCGCTTGAGCGCGTCGGAGTGGGCCGCCAGGTGGTCGTAGTGCTCAATCTGAGTGGTTGGGAAGGACCGATGCAAGCCGAGGCGCGCATTAACGAAGGTGGTGGCGAAGCCGTGCCAGTCTACCTGCGGGTAAGCCACGTGGTGGGCATTGAAGTTGCCGGTGGCGCCCCCAAACTTGGCCCCAAACGGTACCTGGGCCAGCAGCGCCACTTGGGCGTCGAGGCGGGCCACAAACACGTCAATTTCTTTGCCTAGCCGGGTGGGCGAGGCCGGCTGGCCGTGGGTGCGGGCCAGCATGGGCACGGCCGCCCACTCCTGGGCGCGGTCGGCCAGGGCATTGCGCACCCTGGCGTAGGCCGGCAGCAGCTCGCCCATCAGCGCATCGCGGAAACTCATTGGGATGGCCGTGTTGTTGATGTCCTGCGAAGTGAGGCCGAAGTGAATAAACTCGACGTAAGCGCCAAGGCCAAGGGCCGTGAACTGGTCCCGCAGGAAGTATTCCACGGCTTTCACGTCGTGGTTGGTGATGGCTTCGTGGGCCTTGATGGCCTCGGCGTCGGCTTCGCTGAAGGCCTCGTAGAGGCGGCGCAGGGCCGGGAATATTTCGGCCGAAACGCCGTGCAACTGCGGCAAGGGCAACTCAACCAGCGAAATAAAATATTCGACTTCGACCAGTACGCGGTAGCGAATCAGGGCCATTTCGGAAAAGCGCTGGGCCAGCGGGGCGGTGGCACGAGCATAGCGCCCGTCGAGGGGCGAGAGGGCGGTAAGGGGACTGGGCATAAAGGCAAAAGTACTCGCTGAAATGAGCGCGCCGGCCCGGCCTGCTCCCCCGTACCCGACACATTACCCGTATAGTACCTCCAACTCGGCAGTGAAATTTCCACTTGCCGCTCCCGTTTTTCTTACCTTTGGCGCTGGCTATCCAGCCCAACTTATTGAGTTCCGTGCGCATATCCCCCTCCACCAAACGACTTCTTATCGGCATTCTGGGCAGTTTGGCTGCGCTTCTTCTGCTGGCTTTCGCCGTGTTTCAGTGGAAGCGCCAGCAATTGCTGACCTACGCTTTGGGCGAAGTAAAAGCCAAGGTTGAGCGCAAATACCCGGTGATTCTCACCCTGGGGCCAGCCCAATTTTCGGGTTTCAAAACCGTAGAAATCGCCGGGCTGAGCATCGTGCCGCGCGCTACCCCCACCGATACCCTGCTCACCGCCAAGCTGCTGGAGGCCAGCCTGAGCGTGCGGTCCCTGTTTGCGGGGCGGCCGGTATTCAGCGGGCTCGAAATCACGACGGCTCGCCTCACGCCCCATAAAACTGCCCACGGCGACAACTACGGCTTTCTGATTAAAAAGCAAAAAGCCAGCACCGTGCCGCGCGACACCACGAAGGGCACCAACTACGGGATGCTCCTGAACCAGGTGCTCGAAACGGTCTTCGACAACGTGCCGGGCGAGGCCAGCTTCAAAGATTTTTTCGTCACGTACTACAGCCCACACCACTCGGCGCTGTTGCGCCTGCCCGAGCTTAGCATCAAGAACGGCGACATTTCGGGGCGGCTCACGGCCAACATCGATTCGGTATCAAACGAGCTGGGCATCAGCGGGCACATCGAGCCGGGCGACTACGCCCTGTCGGCGCGGGTGTTTGGCGTAGGCGGCTCGGTGCAGCTGCCGTACGTGCCGCGCCGCTTTGGGGCCCTGGTAAGCTTCGATACGGTGCTGGTGCGGCTGGACAGCAAGGACTTCGACAACGACGATACCGGCGGCAAGCTGACCGTGCGTGGCTCGCTGGCGGCCCGCAACTTTAGCCTGTACCACCCCAAACTGGCGGCCGACGAAATCGAAGTAAAGCGCGGCGCCCTGGACTTTGTGGCCACGCTGGGCCGCGGTACCGCGGTGCTGGAAAAGGGCAGCAAGGTCACGGTAAACAAAATCGTGCTCTTCCCCGAGCTCAACGTGCGCCTGAAGCCCAGCCGGGCCGTCAGCATCAACGTGACGTCGGCTGAGACGCCGGCCAACGACTTCTTTGAATCGCTGCCCACGGGTATTTTCGACGAGGTGCGGGGCGTGAAGGGCACGGGTACGCTCACTTACCACTTGCGCAGCAGCCTGGACATGGCGCACGTCGACAGCCTGAAATTTGATTCTGGCCTGCGCGGCAAGAACTTCAAGCTCACCAGCTTCGGCGACGAAGACCTGAACAAGCTGAACACGCCCTTCCTCCACACCGTGTACAACGACAAGGGCGACTCCGTGCGCACGTTCGTCGTGGGCCCGCCCAACCCCGACTTTGTGCCTTACAACGAAGTCTCGCCCTACCTCATTCACGCCATCACCACGGCCGAGGACCCGCGCTTCTTCACCCACAAAGGCTTTATGGAGCAGGCGTTTGTGAAGTCGGCCATCCAGAACATCAAGGAGAAACGCTTTGCCCGCGGCGGCAGCACCATTTCCATGCAGCTGGTCAAAAACGTGTTTCTGACCCGGCAGAAGACGGTGGCCCGCAAGATAGAAGAAGCCCTGATTGTGTGGCTGCTCGAAAACACGCGCCTGGCCAGCAAGCAGCGCATGTTTGAGGTATACCTGAACATCATTGAGTGGGGCCCGAGCAAGTACCGCTGGCCCAGCGGCAAGCGCGGCGTGTACGGCGTGAAAGACGCGGCCCTGTTCTACTACGGCAAGCGTCCCAGCGAGCTCAACCTGACCGAGAGCCTCTATCTGGCCAGCATCATTCCCAAGCCCAAGTATTCGCGCTACTCATTCGATTCCTACGGCGGCCTGCGGAGCAGCACGCGCTACTTCTTCCGGCTGATTGCCAACATCATGGCCACCCGCGGCCTTATCACGGATACGGACCGCGAAAACCTGGCCTACTCGCTCAACCTGCGGGGCCCGGCCAAGCAGTTCATGCATTTCGCCCCGCGGCCCGATACCTCCCGCGCCACTGCCGCCGCCGACTCCAGCCAGTTTGAGCCCCTCAACCTGATTGACTTGCTCAACACCGGCGCCGCTACGCCCGATGCCGGCGTGAACTCCGGCGCGCCGGAGGTGGAGCCGCCCAAAGCCCCCAAGTAGCACCGCGAAAGTGCGTGGCGCGCAAGCAGTTATTCTGATTCTTTCTTTGGCCACACCACCGAGGCTAAAACACTCAGCACGAGCAGGCCGCCTACCACGCCGAGGGCAATGGGCATGGGAATGGGGAAGAAGCTTTCGACCAGAATCTTGGCTCCAATAAATACTAGGATAAGCGAGAGGCCATAATGCAGGTGGTGAAACACACGCATCATGCGGGCCAGGGCAAAGTACATGGCCCGCAGGCCCAACAGGGCAAACACGTTGGAGGTGAAAACCACGAAGGTGTTGCGGGTGATGGCCAAAATGGCCGGAATGGAATCGGCGGCAAACACGACGTCGGTGGTTTCGACCATTACCAGCACCACAAACAGGGGCGTGGCAAAGCGCAGGCCGTCGCGGCGGATGAAGAATCTTCCGCCGTCCAGCTGCCGGGTAATGGGCAGGTGGCGGCTCAGAAAGCGCACCACGGGGTTGTTTTCGGGGTCAATTTCGGGTTCGTCGCCGGTCAGGCCCATCCGAATGCCGGTGTACACCAGGAAGGCCCCCAGCAGGTAAATCAGGAAGTGAAACTTGGCCAGCAAGGCCCCGCCCACCAGAATGAACACCCCGCGCAGAATGAGTGCGCCCAGCACGCCCCAGAACAGGATGCGGTGCTGGTACTGCGCGGGCACTTTGAAGTAGTTGAAGATGAGCAGGAAGACAAACAGGTTGTCGACGCTCAATGCCTTCTCTACCAGATAGCCGGTGAGCCACTGCAGCCCGGCTTCGGAGCCCATGGTGCGGTACACCAGCACGTTGAAGCACAGCGAAAGAACGACCCAAAACGCACTCCAGCTCAGGGCTTCGCGCAGCTGTATTTCGTGGGCCTTGCGGTTGAAGACCAACAAGTCGAGCAGTAGCAGTCCGATTACGAATGCATTAAAGGCCAGCCAGAACAGGGGAGAATTTTCCATGCGTGGAGGCAAGATACGCCGGGGCAAGGTGCAGGTTGGCAAAGCGGCACGCATACCGCCGCCACCCCCAATACTGCCTAGCGTAGCTCAATTCCCTACTAGGATGCCTTTTCTGCCCGCGCTAGCTGACGTGCGCGTCGCCCGCCTGTCGCCCCACTGGCTTCAGCGGATGCAGCCAGCTGCCCACTTTCATCTGCAGCACGCCGAAGAAGGCCTCTTCCACGATGCCTTTCGACATTTTGGAGGTGCCGCGGGTGCGGTCGGTGAAGATGATGGGCACTTCTTTGATGCGGAAGCCCAACTGGTAGGCCAGCCATTTCATTTCAATCTGGAAGGCGTAGCCCACAAAGCGGATGCTGTCCAGGTCGATGGCGCGCAGCACCCGCGCGGTGTAGCACTTGAAGCCGGCGGTGGCGTCGCGAATGGGCATGCCCGTTATCAGGCGCACGTACCAGGAGGCGAAATACGACATCAAAACCCGCGACATGGGCCAGTTTACCACGTTCACGCCCTGAATGTAGCGCGAGCCGATGGCCATGTCGTAGCCCTCGTAGGCGCAGGCATCGTGCAGGCGAATCAAGTCCTCGGGGTTGTGCGAGAAGTCGGCGTCCATTTCAAACACGTACTCGTAGCCGTGTGCGAGCGCCCAGCGAAAGCCGTGGAGGTAGGCCGTGCCCAGGCCTTGCTTGCCGCTGCGCTCTTCCAAAAACAAGCGCCCCGGAAATTCGGCTTGCAGGCCCCGCACAATGGCGGCGGTGCCGTCGGGCGAGCCGTCATCAATAATCAGCACATCGAAATCCCGCGGCAACGACATCACCTTGCGGATAATCAGCTCTGCATTTTCGCGCTCGTTGTAAGTAGGAATTAGGACGAGGCCTTCACTCATGGGCTCAAAGATAGGGCCTGCCCGCACGAAGCTGCATGGCCGTGCTGATTCCCAAGGTGCTATTTAGCGGATAAATCGTAATATTCCTATGCTTGTCGCGGCAAATCCACGGCAGGAATCACCTGGTTTGAAGCGGCTAAAGCCCCGGCTACGCGCCGGGCATGGCGCACGCAATCCGGCACGCTTACCCCGGCGCGCCAATTGGCCACGGCGAGAATGTGCTCGGGTTCCAAGGCCAAAGCGGCCGCGTGGGCTCCTACAATGTGCTCGTCGAATTGCGGAATGCTGCGGGGCCAAAAGTAGCGGCCCTGCCAGCGCGGGGCGGCCGTGATGCCGTAAAAACGGCTCAATTCGGCGTGTACGGCGGCTTTCTGGGCCCCCTCGGCTTGGTTGGCAGCGGCCTCGTACTGCGCACCCCCCACAAACGTGGTAAACAGGACCTGCCCGGCCGGCACCCGCTCCGGGTAAATGGAGCTGGTCCAGATGGAGCCGGCCGCGTAGGTGCCTTCCACCTTGGGGTGCAGCGCCCCGAAGCCGTTGAGCGGGTGCGCCACGGTTGCGCGGTCGTACGCCGAGAAAACGACGCTCATGGGCGGGTACTGTACGGCCGCCAAAGCCGCGGCTTCCTTCGGGAATAGCGGCTGCAGGAGGGCGGCCGCCGCAAAAGCGGGCAGAGCCAGCGCCAGGTGCGTGTAGCCAGGAGCGGCTGCTGAAGAGTTGAGCTGGAGCTGATAGCTGCCATCGGCGAGGCGAGTTACGCCGGTAATCGCCGTATTGGCATGGTAATGAGTGAGCCGGGCCGCGAGCGTATCGGTCAGGGTTTGCACGCCGGCTCGGAGCGTGACGATGCGCCGGCGCGCCGCGCCCTTGCCCGTCTTGGTCAGGCCGCGCAGCACCGAGCCGTATTCCTGCTCCAGGGCGGCGAGCTGGGGAAAGGTTTTGTGCAGCAGCAGGCGCTCGGGGTCGCCGGCGTAGATGCCGGCCATGAAGGGGTTTACGGCATAGTCCACGATTTCGGGGCCGAAGCGGCGGCGGAAAAAGTGGGCAACGGTTTCGTGGGCGTTGGGCTGGGCCGCGGGCTGGCGCAGCTCCTGCAGCAGCTGCCACTTGGCTTTCAGGCTAAAAAAGCCGTTGGTGAGCAGGGTGGGGGGCGAGCCGGGCAGCTGGCGGTAGCGCCCGCCGCGCAGCACAAAGCGGTGTTTGCTCACGGCCGCGCTGTCCTGTATCTGGTCGCTGAGGCCGAGGTCAGCCAGCAGCTCTTCCAGCTCGGTGCTCAGCTGTAGGGAATTGGGGCCGGCTTCGAGGAGGTAGCCCTCAGGCGTGTGCTGGCTGAGCAGGTCGCCGCCGGGCCGGGCATCGGCTTCGAACAAGTCGTAGGCCACGCCGGCCTGCTGCAGGTACCAGGCCAGGGTGAGGCCGCTGATGCCGCCGCCGATGATGGCAATTTTCATATGGAGCTTGCGCGAATTGGGCTGCAAAGTTAGCCGGGCAGTCCTGCGGTTGGCCCGTAGCTTTGCGCCAATGAAAACAAAGAACAAAGCTGTGTTTCTGGACCGCGACGGCGTCCTGAACGACGAAATCGGCGACTACGTCTGGAAGCTGGACGACTTCGTGGTGAGCCCCGGCGTGCCCGAAAGCCTGGCCCGCCTGAAGGCAGCCGGCTACTACCTTGTGGTGGTGACCAACCAGGCCGGCATTGCCAAAAAGCTCTACACCGCCGCCGACGTGCTCGACTGCCACACCAAGCTGCAGGCGGCCTGCAACCACGCCCTCGACGCCCTCTATTTCAGCGATGCGCACCCCAGCGTGAGCGACTCCATCATGCGCAAGCCCGATTCGGGCATGTTCGAAAAAGCCGTGGCCCGGTTCAACCTCGACGTGTCGCAGTGCTGGATTGTGGGCGACCGGTACCGGGATATGGAAGCAGGCGAGAAAATCGGTGTGCGCGGCATTATGGTGGGCCACACCGAATTGGTAGATTTCACGCCCCGCGTCGCGGATTTGCAGGCCGCCACGGATATTATTCTGGGGGCAAAAATGTAGGAACGCGCCTTGGCGCGTTCAATCGTTGAACAGTGCCAATGGGCGATTTCGCCCGGATTATTCTGCTGCCGAACGCGCCAAGGCGCGTTCCTACAGTTCTGCCGCTGGACATAAAAAGACCGGCCTCCCGTTTGGGGGAGGCCGGTCTTTTTATGCAATCCAGCTCAATTACTACTGGCGTTCGGCAGGCGTAGCGGTGCTGGCCGTGATGGGCGCGGAAACGGGCTTAGCTGCTTTGGTGCTGCTGTAAGCGGGGCAAACCTGGCGGTTGCAAGCGCCGAGCGAAAGGGCCGCAAAACCGGCAGCGAGCAGAACGAGCTTTTTCATAATTATAAAGAAAACGGGTGAGGGGAGACGGGGTTCAGCCTCAAAGATAAGGAGCTACACCTATATTTTAAGAAAAAATACCAGCGCAGAAATTGCATTATTAGTATCCCAGAATTTTCATCATGCTGGCGGCTTCCTGCTGCGGCGCAAACACCGTGTCAATAAGCGTGCCGTCGGGCGCGCGGTCGAGGATGACGTGCTGCGGCGCGGGGATGAGGCAATGCTTGATGCCGCCGTAGCCGCTCAGGCTTTCCTGGTAGGCGCCGGTGTGGAAGAAGCCCACGTAGAGCGGCTGCGCGTCGGTGGGCTTGCGCTCGGGCAAGAACACCTGGTAGATGTGCTTTTCGGCGTTGTAGTAGTCCTGCGAGTCGCAGGTGAGGCCGCCGAGCTGCAGCCGTTTGTAGCCTCTTTCCCAGCCGTTAACCGCGAGCATGATAAAGCGCTGGTTAAGCGCCCAGGTGTCGGGCAGGTTCGTGATGAACGAGCCGTCAATCATGTACCACAGCTCCTTGTCGTTCTGCAGCTTCTCGTCCAGGATGGAGTAAATGGTGGCCCCGCTTTCGCCCACGGTGAAGATGCCGAACTCCGTAAAAATGTTGGGCTCGGGCACACCTTCTTCCTTGCAGATGCGCTGAATGGTGCGCAGAATTTCGGCCACCATGTAGGGGTAGTCGTACTCGGGCTGGATGCTGGTCTGGATGGGGAAGCCGCCGCCAATATCAATGGTGGCCAGCGTGGGGCACACTTTGCGCAGCTCGCAGTACTTGTGCACAAAGCGGCTCAACTCGGACCAGTAATAGGACGTGTCCTTGATGCCGGTGTTGATGAAGTAGTGCAGCATGGTGAGCTCGAAGCGCGGGTCTTCCTTGATGCGCTTCTCGTAGAGCGGGATGGCGTCGGCGTAACGGATGCCCAGGCGCGAGGTGTAGAACTGGAAGCGAGGCTCCTCGTCGGAGGCCAGGCGCATGCCCAGGTTCACCTTCTCGCGCACGTGGTCGTGGTAGTACTCGATTTCGTTCGGCGCATCGATAATCGGCATGCAGTTCACAAACCCGTCGTTAATCAGGTCGGCAATTTCCTTTTTGTAGGCCTCGGGCTTGAAGCCGTTGCAGATGATGTGCTTCTGCTTGTCGACCTTGCCCTGGGCATGCAGGTTGCGGATGATGCTGATATCGAACCACGATGAGGTTTCGAGGTGGATGTCGTTTTTCAGGGCTTCTTCCAGTACGAAGCGGAAGTGCGACGACTTGGTGCAGTAGGCGTAGGAATACGAGCCCTGGTAGTTGGTTTGGGCAATGGCGTCGGCAAACCATTGCTTGGCCCGCTGGATCTGGGAGCTGATTTTGGGCAGGTACGTGAGGCGGAGCGGGGTGCCGTATTTCTCCACCAGGGCCATCAGGTCGATGTCATGGAAGCGGAGCTCGTGGTCCTGGACGGTGAAATCGGCCGTGGGAAAATCGAAGGTTTGGGAGATGAGGTCGTGGTACGTATCCATTCGGGTTTTTGAATGCGGCGGGAAAACCCGACCTTTGCAGTCGGCGGGTCAAAAGTACCGCCGAGGTTGGGAAGTAGTGGGAACAATCCGTTGTTCTACCGCTGTCCCGCCTCGCATCGTGACGATGGAATGATAGCGACTTGGCTACGGTAGAGCTACTCTACCGCAAGGCAGCGCTCGAAGGTTTTTTCATTTAACAATTATCAGTTAACAATTAACAAGCGCATACACTCCTAACGGACTGAACGACTGTTGATTGATGAATGATAATTGTATAATGAATCCCCTTGGAACGATGCCCCATGTCCTACCCAAATTCCCACCCGATGAAACGCATCAAATTACTGGAAGTCCGCTCCGAGCTGGGGGCTGGTACGCGCGGCGCCAGCATGGGCATCGACGCCCTGCGCGTGGCCTGCCTCAACAAAGGCTCCGATTATTTCCGCCGCTTCAACTCCGTGGTGGTGCCGGACCTGAACCACGTGCTGTTCGACAAGAACCCGTTCCCGTTTGCCAAGCACATCGACGCCATCTACACCGTGCAAAAAGGCATTGCCAACGCCGTGGAGCAAACGCTGCGCTTTGGCGAATTCCCGCTGGTGCTGGCCGGCGACCACAGCAGCGCCAATGCCACCATTGCCGGCATCAAGGCCACCTACCCGCACAAAACCCTCGGCGTGGTCTGGATAGACGCGCACGCCGACATCCACTCGCCCTACACTACGCCCAGCGGCAACGTGCACGGCATGCCGCTGGCCGCCGCCCTGGGACAGGACAACCTCTCGCACCAGCGCAACCAGCCCGACCCCGAAACCGAGTTCTTCTGGCGCCGCCTCAAGGACCTGGGCGAGCCCGGCCCCAAGCTCACGCCCAACCACCTGGTGTACGTGGTGGTGCGCGATACCGAGGAGCAGGAAAATGCCATCATCGACCAGCTGGGCATCAAGAACTTCAAACTGGACGAGTTCCGCGCCAAAGGCCCGCGCCAGGTAGCCCGCGAGATTTACGAACAGCTGCGCTTCTGCGATATGGTCTACATTTCCTTCGACGTAGACTCCCTGGATTCGCGCTTCAGCAAGGGCACCGGCACGCCCGTTGAGCTGGGCCTCGACGTGCCCGAAGCCATTGCCCTGTGCCGCGCCCTGCTCGAAAACGACCGGGTGGTGTGCTTCGAGATGGTGGAAATCAACCCCACACTCGACAGCGAGAACACCATGGCTAAGAATGCCTTCAACATCCTGGAAGCCGCTACTGAGGCCATTGAGCAGCGCCTGCGCCTGGATGAGGTGGTGAGCCGGTAAGGCGTAAGGCGGCTGGCCGAACTGGGCGCCGGCGGACGCTGGCCGTGGACGCTGGCCGCAGTTTAGCGCAGCGTAACTGCTGGCCGATGGGTGAGGTGAGTCTGCGACTCACGGCGGCAAAGCCACGATGCGGAGCCGGGCCGCTTGCTTCAACGGCGAGTTGCAAACTCGCCTCACCCATCGGCCAGCAGTTACGCTGCGCTAAACTGCGGCCAGCAGCGGCCAACAGCATACACAGCCGGTAGTAAAATCAGTACTTGCTGATAAACGCATAAGCGCCCAGCGTGTACTCCGTGGTCGAGGAGAAGTGGTTGCCGCCGGCAATGGGATGCAACTCAACTTGGGTGGCGCCGCGCTTTTGCATAGCATCGTAGGCGTCCTGCGAGTTGAAGAAGGGCACGTAGTCATCGGCGGTGCCGTGGAACAGCGCCAGCGGGGCGCGGGGCTGCCAGTCGTAGATGTCGTTGGCGGTGAGGGTGGCGGCGAGCGGCGCATCGGAATTATTGAGCACGGCCTGGCGGAAGGCGGGGGTGAACAGCTGGGCTTGCTGGCTGGGCACGGCGGCAAACGGGTCGGCTTGCAGCTGGGTGGCGTAGGGCTCCTGGTAGTAGAACGACAGCGGCCGGTTTAGGGCATAAATGCGGTCGTAGGTACACAGTACCCACACGTAGGTGCTCAGGAAGCTGAGCGGCTGCGTGGCGCTGAGAATGTAGCGGGCAAAAGCAGACTTGTGGTAGGCGCCCGCGCCGGGCGCGCTGGCCGTCACGGGCAGGGTTGTGGCGTATTTCTCTTCCAGCAGCTTGTGCAGCGCCATGGTCGCGTAGCCGCCCTCGGAGTAGCCCAGCAGGAAATTCTTCTGGTTCAGGGTCACTTTCTGCTGCTGGCAGAATTCGTGGGCGGCCCGCAGCATGTCGGCCGAAGCGGAGGCCAGCGAGGCAGCTTGCTCGTAGGGGTGGGGCAGGCTTTTGGAAGCGCCGTAGCCCAGGTAGTCGGGGGCCGAGACCACGTAGCCCGTCGAGGCCAGCACCGACACCACCGACCATACGTCGCTGCCGGTGGCGTAGTAGGAGGGGGCTTGGCCTTCGCTGCTGGGCGCCAGCGTGCCGTGCTGGTAGCTGAGCACCGGCAGGGTCATGGTAGCCACCGGCACCAGCACCGCCCCGGAGGCAGTGGTCTCAGTGCCCTCGGGCGTGCGGGTGTGGTAGGTGAGGCGGTACACCCGAATGGGGTAGCGCACCAGGCTGCCGGCCAGTGGCACGCCCTGCACGCGGCTGCCCAGGGTGGCGGCGCTATACTCGCCTATCAGCGTGCTGCCGGTCAGGACCGGGGCCTCGGCGGTGGGGGCTGCGGCGGCAGGCTCGGGAGCTGTGTTCTTGCAGGCCGGAGAGGCAACAAGCGCCACGAACAGCCACAGAAAACGGTATTTGGAAGAGAAGGAAAAACGGGATAGCAGCACGTGGCGAAGAATTAGAGCAAGAATTCATGCCCAACATTGCTTCGCGGCGTCGACGTTCCGGTGACTGGTCAGTACCTGATGGCAGATTGGCCGCTGTGCCGCTGGTTGGCATTGCGCGCTAAACGGCTGCCAGCGGTAAGTTCCCCTCAGCTAATGCGACCCGACCCCAAGCCTGCCACCTAAGTCGCTGAAGAAACAAAAAGCCCTGCCAGTAGCTGGCGGGGCTTTTTAGTGGTTGTCGTTTTGCTGAGCAGTTTAACTTGTGAAAAGTTAGTATAGAAGTTTTACCGTTTGGCTGAACACGGAGTACTCATAAGTTCTTGCGTTTGTGTGCGCGGTACGCCTCGACAAACTCTTTGGCTACCCGCAGATTTTTCGGGTAGCTCACGTGATTTCCATATCCTCCGCTGGTCCAATCCGGAAAATCGTCAGGATTAAGGTGTTGGTACCAGAAGCCTTGCTCGACGAGGTACTGCGCGGCGGCCCACTCCTCGGCTTCCCGTTTTTTGGGCGGCCGAAACCGATGGGGCAGCACCACGAGTTCGGCCCCACAGTCCGTGCACCGCACCGGGCCCGTGGCGGCATAAGACACATTTACCGCTTTGCGGCAAGCGAAGCACACGTGTTTAGCACCCATACACGAAAGTAACCCTCTTTAGTTGCTCTATAATGTGGTGCTTTTTTCAACTACTACTTCCGCGTGTACTCATGATAATCTTCTAGAAGCGATTCACCTAAACGCGGGTTAAGGATAAGCAGGCAGGTGTCGCCGTAGAAGTTAGTTCCTGCTTCTACGCTCTCGACGGAATCACTGTGTTCGTAGTGCATCTCGTCAGCTTTGAGCAAGTGATTGGCAGCCACGAACACCGTACCGCCTTCCTCTTCAGTATCCCATATAGAAAGGATGCTAAAGCGTATCGTGTTATTTGGGGTCCAGTCCTGCGAACTGTCAATCATGATGTGAATTTCTTCATCACTGTTGCCTGCGGTTTCGCTTGCCCGCCATTCTTTTCCCCGATAATCAAGCACCTCAGGATAGGCCGTGGGAATGTCTTGGTTACCGCTGCCGTGGGTATAGCGCAGTTGGGGAACGGAAATGTGCTGGCCTTTAGCATTTCGCCGAGAAACCCCCAAGTGGGTGTAAAGGGCATGCTGGGCCTGTTTGAAGTTGGCGAGTTGCTCGGTAAGTGTGGGCATTCTTGTAAGCTATTGGTAGGGCTCGAAGGTACAGCCTCACCTATTCCCTTGAAACGTGCCAACCAGCTCGTCCTCAAAATAGCCACCCCTGTATGGCCTGTGATGACATGGCGTGAGGAGCGAAATACGCTGCAGAGCCTCTTCCTAAAGCGTGCAGCCCAATTAGACCCTCCTTCCAGTAAACTTTTAATCTAAAGTGCTAACTGATTCTACACGGGCCAGAAATAGACCTTAACAGGTAGGCTCAAGTTTAAGAAACTCGTTTACTGATTAAAGATTAGGGGATTACGTTCGTATATGAGTTTTCTGAACTGAATTAGTGAAGCAACAAAAAGCCCCGCTAGACACTAACGGGGCTTTCTGTTGCTGCAAGTTTCGGCGGGTTTTTCATCCGGCCAACGCTAGTCCAGCGTCCGCGGGCCAGCAGTTAGCGGATAGAACCGGAATTGGGGACCCACTTTTTTGGCGAGGCGGGCAGAGGATGAGGTTAACGCCAGCCCGTACCTTTGCCTCGTGCAACAACTCGAACAGTCCCTCAAAACCGCCTTGCAAACCGCCGCTCAGGCTGTTTTTGGCGTAGAAATCCCCGCCGCCAGCCTCACGCTTCAGCCCACGCGCAAGGAGTTTGCCGGCAGCTTCACCCTCGTCACGTTCCCGCTAACCAAAGCCTTCGGCAAAGGCCCGGAGCAAATCGGCCAAGCGCTGGGCGAGTGGCTGAAAACCAACGAGCCCCGCGTGAGCGGCTACAACGTGGTGAAAGGCTTCCTGAACCTCGAAGTTGCCGATTCGGAGTGGCTGACAGTATTCAACCAGCTGCGCGCGCAGCCCGCCGAGGCACCGGTGAACCTGCCCGACGCCCCACGCCGCGTGGTGGTCGAATACTCCTCGCCCAACACCAACAAGCCCCTGCACCTGGGCCATTTGCGCAACAACTTCCTGGGCTACTCGGTGGCCGAGATTCTGAAAGCCACTGGTGCCACCGTCACCAAAGCCAACCTGGTGAACGACCGTGGCATCCACATCTGCAAGTCGATGATTGCCTACCGGCACTTCGGCCAGGGCGAAACCCCCCAGAGCGCGGGCATGAAGGGCGACCACCTCGCCGGCAAGTACTACGTGCTGTTTGAGAAGCACTACCGCGAGGAAATCAAGCAGCTCGAAGCCGAAGGCGTGACCACCGACATTGCCAAAAAGCAAGCTCCCCTCATGACCGAGGCCCAGCAGATGCTGCAGGCCTGGGAAGCCGGCGACCCCGAGGTGAAAGCCCTCTGGAGCCAGATGAACGGCTGGGTGTACGAAGGCTTCGACGAAACCTATAAGAACATCGGCGTCGATTTTGACCAGTATTACTACGAGTCCGAAACCTACCTGCTGGGCAAGGAGCGGGTAGAAGAGGGCCTCAGCAAAGGCGTATTCTTCAAGAAAGAAAACGGCTCGGTGTGGGTTGACCTGCAAGCCGAGGGCCTCGACGAAAAGCTCCTGCTGCGCGCCGACGGCACCAGCGTCTACATCACCCAGGACCTGGGCACGGCCGAGCTTAAGTACCAGGATTTCGGCTACGATAGCAGCATCTACGTCATCGCCGACGAGCAGAACTACCACATGCAGGTGCTGGAAGCCACCCTGCGCAAGCTGGGCAAGCCCTACGCCGAGGCCATTCATCACCTGAGCTACGGCATGGTGGATTTGCCCTCGGGTAAGATGAAGTCCCGCGAAGGCACCGTGGTGGATGCCGATGAGCTGGTGCGCGACGTAGTGGCCGCCGCCAAAGCCGCCACCCTCGAAAAAGGCAAAACCGAAGGCCTGAACGATGTTGAGCTGGAAGAACTCTACCACATGCTGGGCCTGGGCGCGCTGAAGTACTACCTGCTGAAAGTAGACCCCAAGAAGCGCATGCTCTTCAACCCCGAAGAGTCGGTGAGCCTAGAAGGGCACACGGGGCCGTTCATCCAGTATTCGCACGCCCGCATCGCCGCCATCCGCCGCAAAGCGGCCGAGTTGGGCATCAGCGAAGCGGCCGACTGGAGCAGCATCGCCAGCCTCGACGGCACCGAGCGCGAGCTGGTGCAGGAGCTGGCCCGCTACCCCGCCGTGGTGGCCGATGCCGCCCGCAACCTGTCGCCGGCCGTGGTAGCCCAATACGCCTACGATTTGGCCAAAGCCTACAACCGCTTCTACGCCGAGGTCTCCATTTTCCAGGAAACCGACGTGGCCAAGCGCAGCCTGCGGGTGGCGCTGTCGGCCCGCGTAGGCGAGCAGATAAAGGTGTCGCTGGGCCTGCTGGGCATGCAGGTGCCCGAGCGCATGTAATTGTTCGAACGGCTGTAGAGACGCGACACTTCGCGTCTCCCGGTTGAACGACCAATACCACACAGCCATAACAACATCAGCAACGCGGAGACGCGAAGTGTCGCGTCTCTACAGCCGTTCTATTTAACCAGATAATGAAAAGCATTGCCGTTTACTGCGGTTCCAGCGCCGGAACCAACCCACTCTACATTGCCCAGGCCCAAGCCCTCGGGGCTGCCATGGTGGCCCAGGGCCTCACGCTAGTGTACGGCGGCGGGCGAGTTGGGCTGATGGGCACTATTGCCGATGCGGTGCTAGCCCACGGCGGTGAAGTAGTGGGGGTTATTCCTGATTTCCTGGCCGATAAGGAGCTGGCCCACCTGGGCTGCACCGAGCTGCACGTGGTGAAAAGCATGCACGAGCGCAAGCTGCTGATGGCCGACCGCGCCGATGCCTTCATCGCCATGCCCGGCGGCTACGGCACGCTCGAAGAGCTGTTTGAGGTCCTGACCTGGGGCCAGCTCGGCCTGCACCGCAAGCCGGTGGCGCTGCTGAATGTAGACGGCTACTACGACCACCTATTGCTGGCCCTCGACCGCATGCGCGACGACGAGCTGCTGCGCGCCGAAAACCGCACCCAACTCCTGCAGTCGCCCGACCCCGTGGCCCTGCTGACCCAGCTGGCGGCCTACCAGCCGGTGCAGCTCGAAAAGTGGCTCACCCCGCCCACCACCTAATCCGGCGCCGAAAACCCTACTGGCTTACCAAGAGTTATGCAGGCGGCGAATGAATCCCGCCGCTCTAATCAATGAAAAAGTCCACTCTTCTCATGCTGGCCACCGCAGCCGCAGCAGTAGCTTTCATCGCAGCAAAACCAGCCCAACCCACTTCCATGAGCAACTCTTCTGAAACCGTAGCCGCCCCGAAGTCCGTGTACGATTTCACCGTGAAATCCATCGACGGCAAAGACGTGAAATTGAGCCAGTTTAAAGGCAAAAAGCTCCTGATTGTAAACACCGCTTCGGAGTGTGGCTACACGCCGCAGTACAAGGAACTGGAAGAGCTCTACAAAAAGCACGGCGACAAGGTGACCGTGCTGGGTTTCCCCGCCAACAACTTCGGCGGCCAGGAGCCCGGCACCGAAGCCCAGATTGCCACCTTCTGCGAGAAAAACTACGGCGTGACCTTCCCCTTATTCAGCAAGGTATCGGTGAAGGGCGACGACACGGCCCCACTCTACAAGTTCCTGGCCGACAAGACCCAGAACGGCGCCGTAGACAGCGCCCCCAGCTGGAACTTCTGCAAGTACCTGGTCGACCAGAACGGGCATGTGGTGAAATTCTACAAATCAGATGTGAAGCCCCTGAGCCCCGAGCTTCTGGCCGACATTATGAAGTAGCGTTTTCATTTTCTGAATTTTTCAGAACGTCATTCGGAGCGCCGCGTAGCAACTTGCCCGCGCCATTTGTCATGCAGAGCGCAGCGAAGCATCTTATCGCCGAGGAACGAATCGTTGTGGCGTGAGAAGATGCTTCGCTGCGCTCTGCATGACAAGAGGCGCGGTATAGAGGCCTCGGCTAGCTTCGTATGACGTTCTTTTGCTTCTGTTCCGGTTTCGTTTTTCCTGCTTGCCCCGCCCGTTCATGTCACCTTGGATATCTGCATTCCGCCCCCGTACCCTGCCGCTGGCTTTGGCCAGCATTCTCACGGGTGGCTTTCTGGCGGCCGCTGCGGGCCATTTCAACGGCTTGGTGGTTGGGCTGGCGGCCCTCACCACCATCCTGCTGCAAGTGCTGAGCAACCTGGCCAACGACTACGGCGACTCCCAAAACGGGGCCGACAGCGTGCACCGCCAAGGCCCGCAGCGGGCCGTGCAGAGCGGCGCCATCACCCCAGCGCAGATGAAGCGCGGCATTGTCATTTGTGGGCTCCTGGCGTTGGCCAGTGGCTTTGGCTTGCTGTGGGTAGCCCTCGGGGCGGCCGGGTTTGGCTTGTTCCTCGGGTTTCTGGCGCTGGGACTGGCGGCCATTTGGGCGGCGGTGAACTACACGGCCGGCTCCAATCCCTATGGCTACGCGGGGTTTGGCGACATTTCGGTGTTTCTATTCTTTGGGTTGGTGGGCGTGTGCGGCACCTATTTCCTGCAAGTGCGGGCGCTGCCGATGCAGATACTGCTGCCCGCCGCGGCGCTGGGCTGCTTTGCCACGGCCGTGCTCAACGTGAACAACATCCGCGACATCCACTCCGATGTGCTGGCCGGCAAAATCACCATTCCGGTACGGCTCGGCCCGGCCCGTGCGCGCCGCTACCACTGGCTGCTGCTGCTCTTGGGCCTGGGCTGCGCCACCGTGTTTGTGGCGCTTACTTATCATTCGCCGTGGCAGTGGCTGTTTGCGCTGAGCACGCCGCTGTTTGTCTTCAACGCCATGCAGGTGTGGCAGCGGCAGGACTCCATGCAAATTGACCCGCTGCTCAAGCAAATGGCTCTGAGCACGCTTGTTTTCACGGTACTATTTGGCGTGGGGCAGGTGGTTTAAGCTGATGCTCAAGCTGCTGCATTACTCAGTGTTGTGAGAATCTGAAATGTCAAATAGCACCCACAAAAAAGCCCCGCTGTGCTACACAGCGGGGCTTTTTTATTGAGCTAAAACTTACTCGGCAGTAGGGGCTGGCGCAGCTGGAGCAGCTACCTCGCCGTTGCCTTCGGGCTTGGGACCGCGCTTGCGGTTGCGGCCGCCGCGGCTCCGGCGGCGCTCGCCTTCGGCGCGGGGTTCCTGCGATTCGCCTTCTGCGCGGGGAGCACGAGCTTCGCCTTCCGGGCGTGGCTCACGGGGCGGCCGCTGCTCCCCCTCGGGGCGTGGAGCGCGGGGCTCACGGGGTGGGCGCTGCTCCCCCTCGGGGCGAGGGGTGCGCGGCTCCCGCGGCGGGCGAGCTTCGCCTTCGGGGCGGGGCGGGCGCTGGTAAGGCACGGTGGGCGCGTGGCCGGCATCGAGGGCCGCGAGGGCATTTTTGGCGTTGGCCATGCGCTCCATGTGCTTGGGGTCTTTGGGGTCGGGCGCGTCGCGGCGGGGCGGGCGGCCACCGTCACGAGCGCCGTCGCGGCCGCCGCTACCTTCGCGGCGCGGGCCGCCCTCGCGGGAGCCTCCACCACCAAAGCCGCCGCTGCGAGCTCCGCCGCTGCCGCCACTCCGGCCACCGCGTTCGGGGCGGCCGCCAATTTTACCACCCAGGCCGGCAAAGCGCTTGGGGTCAAACTCCGGGGCCGGGCCCAGGCCCAGCTCCTCGGTGATGCTGCGCTTCTCAAGGTCACGCTCGATGAGCTTTTCAATCTTAACGACCCGGTCCTGGTCCTGGTCGGATATGAAGGTGATGGCCGTGCCTTTGGTAGCGGCTCTGGCGGTACGACCAATCCGGTGAACGTAGTCCTCGGCGGCGCGCGGAATGTCGTAGTTCACCACGTGGCTCAACGAGTCGATATCGATGCCGCGGCTCAGCACGTCGGTGGCCACGAGGATGGGGAACTGCTTGTTTTTGAAGGCGCGCATGATTTCCTCGCGCTCTTCCTGGGTACGGTCGGAGCTGATACCCCGGGCTTCGATGCCCAGCTTGTTTACGGCCTTCACGATGCCGCCCACGGCCGCTTTCTGGCTCGTAAAGAGCACCATGCTCTGCACGTCCTGGGTTTTGATGATGTGCTCGAGCACGTAGATTTTCTGACGGTCGAAGGCCATGTACATCTGCTGGTCGATGCCGGCGGCCGGCTTCGAAACCGCGAGCCGGATTTCCTCAGGGTTCTTGAGAATCTGCTGCGAGAAGTCGCGGATTTTGGTCGGCATGGTGGCCGAGAACAGCAGAGTCTGGCGCTCCTTGGGCAACTGGCGCACGATGTTGAAGATGTCATCGGAGAAGCCCATATCCATCATCTTGTCGGCCTCGTCCAGCACCAGGTACTTGATTTGGTCGAACTTCACGTAGCCCATTTGCAGGTGGGCAATGAGGCGGCCGGGCGTGGCGATGATGATGTCGGCCCCCGAGGTGAGGGCGCGCTTCTGCTGCTCCCAGTTCTCGGATTTGCCGCCGCCGTAGATGGCGATGCTGCTGGCTTCCACGTAGTAGCCGAAGCCCATCACCTGCTCGTCAATCTGGGTGGCCAGCTCGCGGGTGGGCACCAGAATGAGGGTGGTGGTGTGGCCGTGCTTGGCGTGCGAAATCTTGTCGAGCAGCGGTAGCAGGTAAGCAGCAGTTTTGCCGGTGCCGGTTTGGGCGCAGGCAATCAGGTCTTTGCCTTCGAGAATTTTGGGAATGGCCTGCTCCTGAACTGGGGTGGCCTGCTGGTAATTCATGGCGTCGATGCCCGCCAGCAGGTCGTCGTGGAGTTTAAATTCGTGAAACGTCAAGGTTCAGCTTATTTGGGGTTGAAATATTGGGCTGACCTTGGTGCTTGGGCCAGCAAACCGCTTGATTTGGTGTAAAGATAGGGCACAGTCGAGAGCAATTTCAGAGAGGGTTATCTTGCCCATCCCACCAGCCGGTCATGCTGAGCGGAGCCGAAGCATCTCTACCGTGTCACCACCTCTTTTGATTGGAATTACCTGCGCGGTAGAGATGCTTCGGCTCCGCTCAGCAGGACCGTTCTTTTAAACCAATGTTCTTCGGCGCTGCCAAATCCGGCGTCTCTACATTTACCCCATGCCCGCCCTCGACCGTTTTTCAGCCCAAGCCGCCGACTATGCCCGCTACCGCATCGACTATCCGGCCGCGCTCTACGAGTGGCTCCTGCCCCAGGTAGCGGCCCGCGAGCGCGCCTGGGACTGCGCCACCGGCAACGGCCAGGTAGCCGCCGTGCTGGCCGACTCCTTCGTGCGGGTCGATGCCACTGACTTGAGCGAAAAGCAATTAGCCCAGGCACCCCCGCGGCCCAACCTCCATTACCAAACCGCCCGCGCCGAGCACACGCCCTTTCCCGCCCAGCGGTTCGACCTCATCACGGTGGCGCAGGCCGTGCATTGGTTCGAGGCCGAGGCCTACCACCGGGAGGTGCGCCGCGTGGCCCGGCCCGGCGCCGTGCTGGCCGAGTGGGGCTACGGCCTGGTGCAAATATGCCCGGAAATCGACGCCCTCGTGGCGCATTTTTACCGCGACACCATGGGCCCGTATTGGGATGCCAACCGCTGGCACATCGACGATGAGTACGCGCGCATTCCCTTTCCTTTTGCCCGGGTGCAGCGGGCGCATTTTGCGGTGCAGCGGCAGTGGTCGGCCGAGTGGTTTTTGCACTACTTGGGCACGTGGTCCAGCGTGGCCAAGTACCAGCAAGCGCATGGCGAAGACGCTGTGACGCTGATTGCGGAGGAAGTAACGCAGCGGTGGGGGGCCGGCGAGCGGGAGGTGGTATTTCCTGTTTTTGCGCGGGCTGGGCGAATAGAATAATCTGCGGTGGACCGCGTTGGTGTGCCTCACGGAAGACCATGTTATGACCCTACTGGCTACCCACGCTCGAGCCTTGCTGCTGTTTTATCGGACGGTGGCGCCTTTCATGTTGGGCCTGTCGGGCCTGATACTATTGGCCGTGCTGCTGCCGGCATTGCAGGAGGGCTGGAGCGAGGGCTTGCTGCCCGGCCTGCTGCTCACCAAACTGGCCACAGCGCCGGTGGTATGGTACCTCTCCGAGCAGCTGCGGCCCAACCAGTATTGGTTCTATTTCAACCTGGGCATGTCGCGCCGGCGCTTGTGGAGCAGCGTGGTGGCGCTGGATGGGCTCGTTTTTCTGGGGGGCGCACTGGCCATGCGGGCCAGCTTGGCGTGAGGGCCGCGACCTGGAACCCGGCGGGCCCGCAGGTGCTGGAAGCCGACGGCATTCGGGTGGCGTTTGGGGCGCGGCAGGTGCTGGCCAATATTTACTTGCGCGTGCAAACCGGCCAGATTGTGGGCTTGTTGGGCCGCAATGGCAGCGGCAAATCGGTTTTGCTTCAAACTATTTTCGGGGCCCGTGCCGTGGCCGATGCGTCAGTACGCGTGAACGGCCTGCGCGTGGTGCCGGCTTTCCACCGGCCGGGACTGGTAAACTACCTGCCGCAGGAGCCACTGCTGCCGCCCTCCTTACCGCTGCGCCAAGCCGCCCGCCTGCTGGGGGTCGACCTGGAGAAAGCCACCGCCAGCTTCCCCGCGCTACGGGCCCAGTTCGATTGCCGCGCCGGCGAATTGTCGGGCGGTTCGGCGCGCCTGCTGCAAACCCTGCTGTTGCTCCACGCCGACACGGCTTTCTCGCTGTTCGACGAGCCATTTTCCGGCGTGATGCCCGTGCACGTAGAAACCCTGGCCGACGAGATGCAGCGCCTCAAGCAGCGCAAGGGCCTGCTCATAACCGACCACCGCTACGCCGAAGTGCTGCCGCTTTGCGATGTGGTTTATTTGCTGCACCGAGGCCGCTTGCTCAAGCTGGAAGGCGACGTGAGGGAGGAACTGCGGGACTACGGCTATCTGGCCCATTAGCGCCACCTGCTGGGGAGGTTTTACGGCCGCTTATTTTGTGAACTCATGAATAATCAACTTCCTTTCGCCGGCCTCCGCGTTCTTGAGCTGGCTTCCGTACTGGCGGGCCCGCAGGTGGGGCAGTTTTTCGCAGAGCTGGGGGCCGAAGTATTGAAGGTGGAAAGCCCCGCCGGCGACGTCACGCGCACCTGGAAAACGGCGGCCGAAACAGCCACTCCCAGCACCGCTTTGGAGGCGTCAGTTTCGGCCTATTTCGCGGCTTCCAATTGGGGCAAGCAGTCGTTGGTACTTGGCCTGACCACCGCAGACGGCCAAGCCGTGCTGCAGCACCTTGCAGCCCAAGCCGACATCGTGCTGGCCAGCTACAAGCCCGGCGATGCCGAGAAGCTGCAGGCCGATTACGCCACGCTAGCCGCGCAAAACCCGCGGCTGATTTACGGGCACCTCACCGGCTACGGCCCCGATAATGCGCGCGCCGGCTACGATGCCGTGCTCCAGGCGGAGGCCGGTTTCTACTACCTCAACGCCGAGGGGCCCGGTCGGCCACCCCAGAAAATGCCCGTGGCCATGGTGGATTTGCTGGCCGCCCACCAGCTCAAGGAAGGGCTGCTCACCGCGCTGTACCAACGGGAAAGGACGGGGCGAGGGGCCTCGGTGCACGTGAGTTTGCTCGACAGTGCTTTGTCGGCCCTGGCTAATATGGCGGCTACTTACCTCGTAACCGGGCACGACCCGCTGCCCATGGGCTCGAGCCACCCCAGCATTGTGCCCTACGGCACGGTATACCGCGCCGCCAATGGCCGCCATTTGGTGCTGGCCGTGGGCTCCGATGGCCAGTTTCGGAAGCTGTGCGCCGCATTGGGCCAGCCCAACTGGGCTACCGATGCCCGCTTCCAAACCAACCCCGCCCGAGTAACCCACCGCGCCGAGCTCGAAGCCCTGCTCAGCCAGGCCATAGCCGCCCTCAATGGCGACGAGCTGCTGGCGGAGCTGGCGCGCCTGGCCGTGCCAGCCGGGGCTGTGCACACGGTAGGCGAGGCCCTGGAGCAGCCGTTGGGCCAGGCTATGCTGCTGCCCGCGGCGGGGGCAATGCGCGCCGGCCTGCGCACGGTGGCCTTCCGCAGCGATGCGTGGGCGGTGGCGGCCCAGCTGAGCGCGCCGCCCGCGCTTGGGCAAGGCGGGACCGCCGGTTTTGCCTCAGCTGCAGGAGCCACGCCCGAAACTAATGCCCCGCTTATTTCCGTACCACCTGCAGGGTAGCCGCCCAGTCGAAATTTCCCCAGCGGTTGCGCTTACCTTCGTTGTGTTCCTTTTCGCCGCTGTTTTCCAGGGCGTTATTTCCTATTCGCATGGCCAAGTCAACCACCAAAAAGCACGCCGAGCCCGAGCTATTCACCACCACGGAAAAAGTAGCTCCCGCTGCCGTCGAACCCACGGCCCCGGCAGCTTCGCCCAAGAAAAAGACCGCCAAATCCGGCTCGGCGAAGAAAGCCAAGTCTGACGCTACTCCGGCACTGGATGCCAGCCACACCGGGGCAACCGCTACCGACAACCTCCCCACTGCCGAAGCCGGCTCGCCAGCTGAAACGCCCGCCGACCGCCTCGACCAAATTTTCGAAGGCCTCAAGCAGAAATCCACCGCGAAGCAGGCCATTTTTCGCAATACGCAGGCGGCATTTGACTGCTTGCGGCTGGCTTCGCAGGAGCTGGTAGTGGAGCTAACCCGCCGGCTCACGCCGCTGGATTCGAGCGTGATGATTGAGTACCGGCCCATCAACGAGATGGAGTTTCACATCCGGTTTTCGGGCGACTTGCTGATATTTATCATGCACTCCAACATCGTCACCTTTCCCGACGACTACGGGCCCATGTCCAGCGCCTACGTGAACCAGGACTTCCGGCGGCGCTTCTTCGGCCATATCATGGCCTACAACTTCATGGCCGACAGCATCAAGTACCAGCGCATGAACGACCCCGGCTACCTCGTGGGCCGCCTACTGGTCAACATCAACAACCACTATTTCCTGGAAGGGGTACAGCAACTGGAACTGCCCGACAACGACATGTCAGACAACCCAATTACCCCCGATATGATGCGCCTCTTCGTAGAAAGCGCCATGATTGCCGCCGTCAACAATGACCTGATTGCGCCGCCACTGGCCGAGATTCAGAAAATCAACGTCAAGCAAAAGCTGGAAAACCAGCAGGTGAGCCGTGGCAGCAAAGTAGGCTTTAGCTTCTCGAACCAGCAGGAATATTAGTTTTTGGGCTTTGCTTATGAGTTAGGCGAAGTCCCGTCTGTCATTGCGAGCGCAGCGCGGCAATCCGTTCTGGTCTCAGCGACCAACCCCGAATTGTGACAAATGCTTTCTAAAGCGACAAGCCCCGGTACTGCGCAGTACCGGGGCTTGTCGCTTTAGAAAGTGTCTGGGATTGACAGGACGGATTGCTTCGTCCTGCGTCCTCGCAATGACAGTTTAAACTCGTCATTATGCCTACCGCCCGTACCCCACTTTCTGCCGCACCCGGGCCAGCACGTCGGCACCGTATTCCTGGGCGCGGCGCGCACCCACCGCCAGCTTGGCATCGAGTTCGGGCAGGTTGTTCATGTAGAAGTTGAATTGCTCGCGTTCCGTAGCAAAGCGGCGGAGAATCAGCTCGTACAGCTCCTTTTTGGCGTGGCCGTAGCCGTAGCCGCCCGCTTCGTAGTTGGCGCGCAGGGTGGCCGTTTCTTCGGGGGTGGCCAGCAGCGAATAGAGTTTGAAAGTGGTATCGGTGTCCGGGTTTTTAGGCGCTTCCAGCGGCGTGCTGTCCGAAATAATCGTCTTCACCGCTTTTAGCAGTTCTTTGTCAGGGGCGAAAACGTCGATGATGTTGCCGTAGCTTTTGCTCATCTTGGCACCATCGGTTCCGGGGATGGTCATCAGATCGGTATCGACGCGCGCCTGGGGCAGCACCAGCGTCTCGCCGTAGCGGGCGTTGAAGGTGGCGGCAATGTCGCGGGCTATTTCCAGGTGCTGAATCTGGTCTTTGCCCACGGGCACAATCTCGGCGTCGTAGAGCAGGATGTCGGCCGCCATCAGCACCGGGTAGGTGAACAGGCCGGCGTTCACATCCGATAATTTATCCGATTTGTCCTTGAACGAGTGGGCGTTGGCCAGCATCGGGTACGGCGTGAAGCAGCTCAGGTACCAGGTCAGCTCGGTCACCTGCGGTACGTCGGACTGCCGATAGAATAGGTTCTTCTCGGTGTCGAACCCGCAGGCCAGCCAAGCGGCGGCCACCGCGTAGGTGTTCTGGCGCAGCAGCTCCGGGTCGCGCACGGTCGTAAGCGAGTGCAGGTCGGCGATGAAGTAGAGCGAGTCGTTGGCCGGGTTTTTCGACAGTTCGATGGCAGGCAGGATGGCGCCGAGCAGATTGCCCAAATGCGGGCGGCCAGTGCTTTGGATGCCGGTAAGAATGCGGGACATGTGAGGGATTAGGGAGTGAAACGCACGCCTTGGTTGTAGGCGTGCACGGCGGCAGCGAGTTGAGCCCGGCTGATGCCGTTGGTGGCAAATTGCCGCTGCAGCACCGGGTCGGCGGGGAAGAGCGCCGCCACAAAAGTACCGGGAGCTAGTTTAGAGTCGAAACCCGGGGTACGGCCGGGGCTGTAGGCAAAGAACGTGGTGGTGCCGGGCTTGCGCAGCACGGGCAGCTTCACGTGGGCCTGAAAGTTGGGCCCCATCGTGACCTGGTAGTGGTAATAAAACAGCTCAACTTTTCCGGTTTCCACTATCTCCAGGAAAGCCGGGTCCTGGAAGCCGGCGTCGTCGCCGCTGCGAAAGCGGAAGTTGGCCGCTTGCACAAACCGATGGCCATCGATGGTAAAGGGGGTGATTTCGTTGCTGCGAAACTTACGCTCCCGGCCGTTTTTTACTCCCACTACCACGGTTGGGCTGCCGCCTACGGCCAGGACCAGCCTGAGCGAAGCCGTACCCGTAGCGCCATTAGCCAGCTGGTAGGTACCGGGCGCAAAATTAAACTGGGCTCGGGCTAAGCTCGGCAGCAGCCAGACCAGCGCAAGCACGATAATCAACGGACGAATAAATAGCAAAATAGAAATAGAGTAGCTAAGGGCTGTGCATCAAACGCTGACGTTTTCCACAGCCTCTTCCTGCAGCTCGGCGGTTTCTTCCGGGCCCAGGTAGCGGTCAATGAGAAAGTGGGCGAGGTAGAGCACGGGGGTGAGCAGAATGGCGGCCGCGAACTTGTACCAATAGTTGGTGTTGGCCACGCTCAGCACTTGGCTCAGCGACCAGTTGCCGAACAGGTAGAAGGCCACATACAGCACCACAAAAGAGTCGACCAGCTGCGAAATCAGCGTGGAGCCCGTAGCGCGCAGCCACACAAATCGGCCCCCGGTAGCCTTGCGAATGGCCGTAAAAATAGTGGCATCGAGCACCTGGCCCACCGCAAACGCCACGATGGAACCGGTGATAATGCCCAGGCCCTGCCGGAAAATACTCTTGTAGGCAAAGTCGATGTTGAAGGGCCGGCCGAGGTTGTCGGTCTTATTTACATCGAGCCAAAAATCGGCCGGCGGCAGCTTGGTGGTGAGGAAAATAACGCCAAACGCAAACAGGATGAGCACCACCGTGAGGTAGCTGATGCGCAGCACGCCGGCTTTGCCAAAGTACTCGTTGATGATGTCGGTGGTGACAAACACGGCCGGCCAGATGAGCACTCCCGCGGTAAGGTTGCCGGGCAGGCCCATGAGCTTATCGGCCGAAAATATCTTGACGCCAATAATTTCGGCCAGCAGCGCATTCACCAGAAAAATGCCGCTGAGGACCAGGTACAACTGCTGCTTTTTGTGGGCGAAAGGACTCATGTTGGGAAGGGAATTAAAAATTATGAATTAAAAATTAAAAATGCCCTTCATCCACTTCAGCCGCTTTCTTCGGCAGGCGGCGGTTTTCTTGTTTAATTGTTAATTCTTAATTTAAAGAGAAACCACCAGGCCCTCGGTGGCCAGCTGGGCGGTGGGGAACACCGGCTGCGCCTCGTGCAGCAGCGGCTCCAGGGCTTTGTAGCGACTCGAGAAATGGCCCAGCAGCAGGTGTTTCACCCCGGCATCGTGGGCGAGCTGCGCGGCCTGTCGGGCGGTGCTGTGGTGGGTTTGGGCGGCGCGCTCCTTCAGGTCTTCCAGAAAGGTGGCTTCGTGGTAGAGCAGGTCGGCCCCGCGGATGAGGTCGGCGAGGGCGGGCGTGTACAGCGTGTCGGAGAAGAACGCGTAGCGGCGCGGGGTGGGCGGGCGGCCGGCTACGTCGGCGTGGCGCAGGCCTGGCTGGTGCTCATCGGCGGCCAGGTCTTCGCCCTGCGCCAGGCGCGCTAGTTGCTCGGGGCGGAGCCCGGCAGGCAGCTTGTCCTTCAGCAGGTTGGCGCGGCGGGGCTTCTCGGCAAAAAGGTAGCCGGCGCATGGAATACGGTGGCGCATGGGCAGCGACGCCACGGTGATAAGCGCGTCTTCGTACACCACGGCATGCGCCTCGGTATCCACGGGGATAAACTCCATCGTGAAGCCCATCTGCATGTTGGAAACCCGAGCCTGCGCGGTGAGCACCTCGTCGAGGCCGGGCGGGCCGATGATTTGCAGCGGCTGGGTCCGGCCCTGCAGGTGCATGGTGCCCAGCAAGCCAAATAGCCCGAAGTAATGGTCGCCGTGGAGGTGCGAAATGAAAATAGCCCGCAGCTGATGGGGCCGCACGCGGTGCTCCAGCATCTGCCACTGGGTGCCCTCGCCGCAATCAATCAGGTAGCTATTCGCGCCCACCGTGAGCACCTGCGCCGTGGGGTGGCGGGCCAGGACCGGCGTAGCGGAGGCGGAGCCCAAAATCTTCAGCTCAAAAGTCAAGGCGAATTCGTTGTCAGTTGATAGGTGGCGGTGGGCAAGGGGCAATAAAAAGTTGGTTGCCGGTTGCCAGCTTCAACAAACTGACAACTGACAACCAACCACTGGTAACTTTAGCCTATTCCTTGTCCGTGAGGTCGCGCTCGATGGCGTGCAGAAAAACCCGGTCGATGCCTTCTTCCACGGTGGGCAAAATGTGCAGCACCGACTCCAGCTTGCTGATGGTAATGAGCTTGAGCACGTGGTCTTGCAAGCCGGTGAGCACCAGCAGGCCGCCGGTAGAATTGCACAACCGGTTGGCGATAAGAATGGAGCTGAGGCCCGACGAATCCGTATATTTTACGTTGGTCAGGTCGAGAATCAGGTTGTTAATGCCTTCAGCGTTAAGCTTCACAAACTCCGATTTGAGGTCTGGCGCAACGGTGGTGTCGAGCTTCTTTTCCTCAATCGTGATGATGGTGTAGCTTTCTTTTTTATCAATCGTGTACTTCATACAGCGTAGGCAAGGAGGGTAAGAGAACGGCGAAGGTAAAGAAAAAACCCAAAATTTTGGGTGAAGTTGGCTAATGTTTTGTGGTAAACCTTGACGGTGACGCGGGAGGCCCCGCAAACGTTAGCGAAGCCCAGGTAGATTGCCAATCGGCGCGGTCGCGAAGTTTGGCCGGCGCCTCGGTCATGTTGACGGTGGCCAGCAGGTATGGGCCGGGTCCGGGTAGTCGTAACAACACGCGGCCGTTTTGGTTGGCGCGGGTGGTAAAATGAGTGGTGGGCAGCCCGCCGGGCTGGCGCTGCCACACCTGCACCGCCGCCCCCGAAACGGGTAGCCCGGCTCGTAGCACGCGCACCGTCAGGGATTTGCCAGCGGCTAGCCGGTAGGGGTTTTGCTCCGGCACCAGCTCCAGCGGCAGGCCATACGTGTGCAGGCACGCGCTGTCCGAAGCAGCAGCAGTCGCACTGGCCTCGCCTACCTGTACCAGCGCTTTGGCGCAGCGGCGGTAGGTTTCGCGGCCGGCGTTGGCTTGCTGGTCGCGCTCCTGGCGCAGCTTGAGCGGATAGTCCAAGCCTTCCTCGCGCAGGTAGGCGGTAAACTGTTCGGCGGGCAGCTCAATATAGGAATTGGTAGACCGCAGAAGTACAATGTGGGTGCCCGGCCGGGCAAAGGCGAAAGCCGTGCGAAAAGTGTCAGTAGCGGCCAAGCCGGAAGCGGGAGTAAGGTCGGTCGAGTCGGCCGGGGCAGGACCGTAGCGCACCAGGCGCAACACCTTTGCCGCCTTGTTGGTCCAGGGTTCGCCTTTGAAATTGGCGCCTATCAGCGGATGCAGGGCAAGTACCTGGCCCGGCTGAATGCGGAAGCGCGGCGCTTCCAGCCAGAACTCGTGGGCGAGGCCGGTTAACGTGGCAACGCCTAACAGGCCTGCGCAAATGAACAAGGACTTTACTTTCATAGAGCACCCGGGCTGCCGAAGCGTGCCAAACGGCGGCCGCTGCCAGCCGAGTTGGCAAGAACGGTGCCTTATTTCCGGTCCAAGGCCAGGGCGTAGGCCCGGTCGTAGTGCACGCGCAGGTTTTTCCAGTCGAAGAGTTCGGCGGAGCTTTCCACGGCGTTGCGCTGCATGATGCGCTCGCGGCGGTTGAGTTGCACAAACTGCCAGAGCATATCGGTGAGCTCTTCGGCCGACTCGTCGAAGGATTTTTCCTGGCGGTGCACCACAAAAATACCTTTCTGCTCGGGGTCGGGGATGGTTTGGAGCACGTAGTCGCCAAAGCCCGACAAGTCGGAGGTAATGGCGGGCACGCCGCGGGCCACGCATTCGAGCGGGGTGTAGCCCCAAGGCTCGTAGTAGCTCGGAAATACGCCCATGTGGCAGCCCCGCACAAACTGGCCGTACTCCATGCCCAGCAGGGGCGAAGAGGGCGACACAAAATCGGGGTGGTACACCATTTTCACCCGGTCGTGGCGGTGGTTGAGCAGCTTGGCCCGCCGCATAAAGTTCAAGATGTCATCGTCCTGGTCGTTCACCAGGTTGTGGGTGATGACCGAGGGCAGGGCATTGGTTTTCCAGCTTTGCAGGGTGCGGCGGTAGCGCAGCTTCCAGTAGTCGTCCACCATACTGTCAAGGTCGGGCAGCTTGTGGTCGGCGCTGGAGGCGGCGGCGTAGAACAGCCGCTCGCCCACTTGGTGCTCAATGGCGCGGCAGGTTTCGTGCACTTCGTCGAGCATGGCGCGGCGCTCCAGCACCTGGGGGTTGATGCTGGTGAAGGGCCGTTTGGTGATGAAAAACATCACCACGTTCAGGTCGATGCCGCTCACCTGCAGGCGGTGGTTGAGCCGGGCCAGGGCCTCCAGGGTCAGGTCGAAGCCTTTGTTGTGGTACTCGTAGCGGCCCGAGGTGAAGAAGTACAGCGTCTGGTCCAGGTCGAAGGCGTACGACTGGAAGAAGTGCGCCATCACGAACTCGTGGATTTTGGCCTTGTACTGCTGGTGCAGGTTCTGGAATTCGTGCAGGGCCACAAACCGCTCGATGTTGAGCCCGTTGGGCAGCACGGCGTCCGGAATCCGGTCGAGGAGGTAAATGCACTCGCGCACCGTGAGCTCACTCACCGTAGTGAAGACGTGGCTGCCGTGGGCGGCGGCGCGCTCCATGCGCACGGCCGGCTCAATGTTGAACTTGCGCGCCTCGGCCTCCCAGTTCACCCACATCAGGTGGTCGTAGAAGTTGGGGTCGTTCATGGCCAGGTAGCGGCCGAGCAGGGTGGCGTGCGTGGTAAATAGCAGGTGCACTGGTACTTGCAGGCGGCGCATCTCCGGGATGGCTACGCCGGTCATCCACTCGTGGAAGTGGCCCAGCAGGCGCTGCGCCGGCGGCACCTGCGCCGCCACGTGCTGGAAGAAAATGGTGGTCAGGTGCCCGAAGGCGATGACCTGGTGCAGCAAGTCGTCGTTGTCGGGCGAGGGGATGCTGTGGCGCTGCCAGAGGTCCGACTTGAGTTGGCCCAGCTGGGGGTAGGCCTGAAACGGGTTGATGAGCACCGCGCGGGGCCGGCCCGTTACCAGCCAGGTGCCGATGTGCACCTCGTAGCCCTGCGCGCGCATGGTGCGCACGGCGGCCCCAAACGGGTCGGAGGCGGTGTGCACGGCCAGCTCGTCGAGCGGCTCAAACTCGCCCTGCGCCTGGTTGGGAAAGTACGGGCCCAGCAGGCAGTACCGGTCGTCCCAGGCCGGCATGGTGGCCGGCACTTTCGACCGGATAACCGTGTAGATGCCGCCCACCTGGTTGCAAACTTCCCAAGCCACTTCCACCAGCAAAGCGTCGGGAAACAAGGGTTCGGGGGCGATTAACGTATTGGGCATGGAGGCTCAGGCGAAGGAACGGTGGGAGGAAGGTGGCGAAAGGTAAGCTCATTGGCGTTTAATTGCCACTGTAAATGGATTTTTTTGGATGGTTGAGCTGGAAACCACCCGGCGGGCCGCCAAAACATCGGGGCCCGGCCGCGGTTACCGGCATTCTTTCTCATCATTTTTAGCCGCTCATGGCCGATACCACCAACCTCCTCGTTCTCGAATCTCCCATTCTGCCCGTGCTCACGCAGCGCCGCAGCCCCCGGGCCTACAGCAGCCAGCCCGTGCCGGCCGATGTGCTCAAGCAGGTTTTTGCCGCCGCTTCTTCGGCCGCGTCCTGCTTTGGCGAGCAGCCCTGGCGCTACCTGGTGGGCACCCGCGCCACCAGCCCCGAGGCTTACAATAAAATCCTGACCAGCATGGGCGAATTCAACCAAGTGTGGGCCAAAAGCGCCCCCGTGCTGGCCGTGAGCATCGCCAAGCTCCACTTCTCGCACGACGACAACCCCAACCGCCACGCCCTGCACGACGTGGGCCAGGCCACCGCCACGCTCGCCATTCAGGCCGCCGAGCTGGGCCTGCAAGTGCACCAGATGGCCGGCTTCTCCATCGACAAGGTGCGCACCGCCTTCGGCCTGCCCGCCGGGTACGAGCCGGTGGCCGTGTTCACGTTGGGCTACCCCGGCGACCCCGCCAGCCTGCCCGATGGACTGCGCGACAAGGAGATAGCGCCCCGCGTTCGCAAGCCGCTGGCCGAGTTCATGTTTGAAGGCGAATGGCCCACGCCGGCCACCGAGCGCTACGACCAGGCCACGGTGTAATTGGGCTGGGCGTTGTTGAGCCCAACGAATCAGGTTATGGAGCCGGCTGGAGCGGCGCGTCATATCGCGCTGCTCCAGCCGGCTCTTTTTCGGGTCCATTGCCAGGCAGGTGCGTTGGGGTAGTTGAGCTAAAAGGCGGCCTAAAGTAAGTTGATTATCAGTTGTTCAGCTTGATATAAAAGCGGATATACCCTATTTTTATCTTCTCTCGACTTTACCTCAACACCCGCTCGTTCTATGAAAAATATTGGCATTCTGGGCTCCGGCGTGGTCGCTACCACCCTGGCCGATGGGTTTATCGGCCAAGGCCACACCGTGATGCTGGGCACCGGCCACCCCGACAAGCTGGCCACCTGGCAGGCCAAGGCCGGCTCGGTGGGGCGCGTGGGCAGTTTTGCCGAAGCCGCCGCCTTTGGGGAGCTGCTGGTGCTGGCCGTGAAAGGCCACGTGGCCATGCACCTGCTCCGCACGCTGGACGGCAGCACCATGGCCGGCAAAACCATCTTGGACGCCACCAATCCCATTGACGACGTGCCGCCGAAAAACGGCGTGCTGCGGTTCTTTACCAACTTCGACGAGTCGTTGATGGAAGAGTGCCAGCAGGCCGTGCCCGGCGCCAACTTTGTGAAGGCCTTCAATAGCATCGGGGCGGCCGTGATGGTCAACCCCGACTACGGCGGCGAGCGGCCCACCATGTTTATCTGCGGCAACGACGAAGGTGCCAAATCGGAAGCGGCCGGGGTGGTGCGCGCCTTCGGCTTCGACCCCGAAGATATGGGCGGCGCCGAAGCCGCCCGGGCCATCGAGCCGTTGAGCATCCTCTGGTGCATTCCCGGCTTCCGCGCCAATCAGTGGACGCACGCCTTTAAGCTGCTCAAAAAAGCATAAGCCAGTTCACCGGTTCGCCATTCGGACTCGCCGTTAGGCAGAGCGCAGCGAACTGAAGGTCAGCATGGCCAAGCAACTCGCTCGCGCCGTCTGTCATGCAGAGCGCAGCGAAGCATCTTCTCACGCTTGAATCGTTCAGCGGCGATAAGATGCTTCGCTGCGCTCTGCATGACAGGCGGCACGGACAAGAGGCGCAGGCAAGATGCTTGGCTACGCCAACCTTCGGTTCGCTGCGCTCTGCCTAACGTTTAAACTGATTAGTGCAGCGGCCGCTTCTTGATAATGCCGCCTTGGGCGTCGTCGATGCCGTATTGCACGATAAATGCTTGCGGGTCGAGGCGCTGCACTTCGGCCCGGAGCTGCGGCAGCTCCAGCCGCGTGACGACGGTGAAGATGATGTCGCGCTCGTGGAGCTGGTCGCCGCGCCGGCCAAAGCCCGACTTGCCCTGGTACACCGTGACGCCCCGCCCCAAGCCTTCGGTAATGGCCAGGCGGATGGCCTCGCTCGCTTCCGACACGATGGTGACGCCGGTGTACTGCTCGATGCCGTTGAGCACGAACTCCATCACACGGGCCGCCGCGAAGTAGGTCAGCATGGAGTACAGCGCCGGCTCGGTGCCCAGCACAAAGACCGCCGCGCCAAAAATCAACAAGTTCAAAATCAGGATAATGTCGCTGACTTTGAGCAGGACCAAGTGGCGGCTCACCAGCAGGGCGGCTATTTCGGTGCCGTCGAGCACGGCGCCGCCGCGCATGGCCAGGCCAATGCCGGCCCCGATGAATACCCCGCCGAAGACGGACGTGAGCAGCAGGTCGGGGGTGACGTCGGGGAAGGGCACAAAGGCCAGCACCAGCGCCAGCCCCCCGATGCCCAAGGCGCTGCGCAGGGCAAACCGCCGCCCCATCTGCTTGTAGCCCAGGGCCACAAAGGGCAGGTTGATGGCCAGGATAAAGGCGGCCAGCGGAAGCTTCAGCGCCGCTGCCAGCAGCATGGAAATGCCCGTGACGCCGCCGTCGATAAAGTGGCTGGAAAGCAGGAAGGCCTTCAGGCCAAAGGCAGCTGAAAACACGCCGGCAATAATGAAAGCCGCGTTCTCCCATTCGGAGGCGGGGCGGTTGATGGCTTTGGAGGCGTTCGGCATAGCAGACAGGTTCGGGATGAGGCCCCTAAAAACGGGAAGTGCAGCACCGGGCCGGCGCTGCACTTCCCGTTTTTAAGGCGAGCAGCTAGCCCGCAAGCTAGCCTTCCTGCGATAAAATCAGCACGGAATACGGCGCCAGGCCAAAGCTGCCGTGCCAGCCCAGCCCGTCTTGCTCGCCTTCCTCGGCATCGACGCCGAAGCTGTCGAAATCGCTGAAATCGCCGTCGTAGCCTTTCCAGTCGCTATTAAACCGCACCTGCCAGTGGCCGGGGCCGGGTAGGCCGATGGTGTAGCCGTCGTAGCCCTGGTTGGCGAAATTGGCCAGTACCACGGTGGTGTCGCCGGGGCCTCCCTCGCCGGCCTGCCGGGCAAACGCCACCAGCTTGGCCTCGTTGTTTACGTGGAAGACGTGGGTGTGCTGCCCGCCCAGGCCCCGGGTTTTGCCGCCCAGGTTGCGCCGCAGCCCAATCAGGTCGCGGTAGAGGTTTACCAGGCCGCGGTGCTCGTCCACGCGCTGCCACTGCAGGGGCTCGGCGTCGGAGAAGGCGCCATCAGCCAGAAACTCCTGCCCCTGAAACAGCATGGGGATGCCCGGCGCGGTGAGCACCAGGGCCGCGCCCAAGGTGGCGCGCTTTTTCGGGAACCAGTGGGCGGCGTCGCCGGGCATGATTTCCTCCGGCACGCGGCTCTTGCCGTTGGCCACTTCGTCGTGGCTTTCGGTGTAGATGACGCGGCGGAAGGCGTTGTCGTTGTAAAGCTGGCCCAGGGCCGCGGCCACGGCCTCCATGTCGCGGTCGGCGTCTTCCTGAATGGTGAGGGCCTCGCGGATGGGGTACACGAAGGAGCCGTCCCACTGCGAGTCGAAGCCCTGGCCGCCGTTGCCCACCGTTTCGGTGATGCTGGCGTTGCCGCGCAGGTCCTCGGCAATGGTGATTTTCCAGGGCATGGTCTGGTCGATTTCCTCGTTAATCCAGCGCATCAGGCTCCAGCCGTCGGCCAGGTCAGCGGCCGGGTCGTCTTCGCCGTGCACGTTGCGAATGAAGGCAATGGCATCGGCCCGCAGGCCGTCGCAGCGGTACTCGTTGAGCCACATCAGGGCGTTGTCGCGGATGTACTGGCGCACTTCGGGGCGGCCGTAGTCGGGGCGGTTGTGGCCCCAGGGCGTTTCGGCGCGCCAGTCGTTGTAGAAGTAGATGCCGCCGCCGTCGTTCTCGCTCCAGCCATCGAACTGCCAGAGGTCGAGGTCGCCGGGGCCGAAGTGGTTGTACACCACGTCGAGTACCACCGCGATGCCGTGGCGGTGGGCCTGCTTCACCAGTTCCTTGAAGGCGATGGGGCCGCCGTAGTCGCTTTCCAGCGCAAACGGATGGGCGGGGTTGTAGCCCCACGACCGGTCGCCTGGAAACTCGGTGGCGGGCAGCAGCTCAATGCAGTTGATGCCCAAATCGCGCAGGTAGGGCAGCTTCTCCACCACGTTCAGAAAGGTGCCCACGCTGCTGGCATCGGCCGCGTTGAACGTGCCCACGTGGAGCTCGTAAATTACCAGCTCGTTCCAGCTCGGCATCTGAAAGTGGTCGTCGCCCCAGTCAAAACTAGAATCGAATATCACCGAGGAGCCGGCCGAGTGGGTTACCTGGCGGGCGTAGGGGTCGTTGCGGTCAAACTCCTGGCCCGCGCGGCAGAGGTGAAACTTGTACTCGTCGCCGGGCTTGGCCCCGGCCACGTCGGTGGCCCAGTAGCCGTTGCCTTCGGGTTGTAAAGGGTTTTTCTTCGGGGCCCAGTTATTAAACGTGCCAATAACGGCCACCTCCTCGGCGTGCGGGGCCCACACCCGGAAGGTGGTGCCTCGGGCGTGGGGAACGGCGCCCATGCCCGATTGCAGGGCGGCGGAAGAAAGAGAGGGCGCTTTTTTGGAAGGAGCTTTGGGGGCAGCTTTGGCGCGAACAGGAGCGGAAGCGGAGGAGTGGGGCATTAAATAAACGTGAGGCCACCGCCGGCGCAGCCGAAGATGCGGCTGCTGCCAGGCGGCAGTTAACTCAGCAATACGCAACTGCTCACCTTTCGGCCAAAAAGCACGGCCTGATTCGCTTCAAACCGCTGTTCTACTAATTGGTTGGGCCCAATTCCTGCGTTGGGCCGGCACTAGCGCCGGCTGGCTGCTGGTGCACGTCCAGAAGTCTTTCAAGCAGGCGGGATGAGGCCTGGGATTGATAAACCGGGGGCAAAAAAATGGGCGGCGCCCGCCGATAATTTTCGCCGGCGGTGAGCAAATTGGGCTGTTCGCGTGTTCTTTGCCCATTGTTTAGTCGTTTATAGAAGCATGCGCCGTCCCAAACCCGTTATTTTTGGTCTTTATGGCTGGTCGCCCGAATACGGCTTCCGGTATATCCACCCCGCCAACCGCCGTTCGTTTGAGCTGCTGGAGCCGGTGGGCAAGCTGTTTGAGAAAATCAGCGAAGACGAAGAGGGCGAGTGGGTCACGATTCGCTACGACGAGCAGCAGTTTCTGGTGCGCCCCGAGCTGTTCAAGGAAATCTACCACAAGCCCAAGTTCAGCTTCGGCGACTCGGTGGAAGAAGTGACGCCGCAGCCCGGCCAATACCGCCACTTCGGGCACGTATCGGACGTGTTCTGGAACGAGTCTACCGACACGGCTACCTACCAGATAGTGGAGCGCAAGCGCAAGCTGCCGCGCATTTTCACGGCCGCCGAGCTGCGGGCTGACTAGGCGGAAGTTGGGCCGTTGGTAAAGGGCAAGCCTTATAGAACCTCACCCCTGTGCGCTGCGCTTTGCATTACGGTTGCAGTGCCTTTACGCCCAGTCTTAAACACCCCTAATTCAGCCCAACGGCGATGCCCACGACCACGCTGGCGATTCCCAGCGCGAGCAAGCCCAGATACAGTGGCCACACAAATTTGAACCACTGGTCGAAGCGCACGCCGGTGGCGGCGAGCATGGCCATGAGGGTGCCGTTGGTGGGCGTAATCAATTCGCAGAGGCCCGCGCCGTACTGAAAAGCCAGCACCATAACCTGGCGGGAAAGGCCGATGAGGTCGGAGAGGGGCGTGAGCAGCGGCATGGTGAGCGTGGCCTGGCCGCTGCCGCTGGGCACGGGCACGTGCAGGGCGGTTTGCACGCCCATCATGCCCAAGGCGGCAAACGCTACCGGCAAGTGCGCCAGGGGCGTGGCCAGTCCTTGTACAATGGTATCGACGATGTTGCCCTGGTCGAGCACCACGAAAATGGCCCGCGCAAAGCCAATGAGCATGGCCGAAAACGCCATGTCGCGGAAGCCTGTCACGAAGCCCTCGGCCGTGCCAGTCAGGCCGCGCCCGCCCAGCAGGCCGGCCGCTACGCCCAGGGCCAGAAATAGCGCGCCCATTTCCTCAAAGCCCCAGCCCTGCTGCACCACGCCGTAGGCAAAGAAGCTGAAGGCCACCAGCATCAGCAGCAAGATGAGGCCGTGGCGCCCGGAGCCTGCGGCATCGGCCTGCAGGTCCTGCGGGGTGACGGCCACCGGCACGCGGTTGCGCTGGGCGTGGCGAATGGTGCCCCAGAGCCAGAAGCCGAGGGCCGGCACCAGAAACGCCATGCGGTAGCCACCGCCCGAGAGCAGCGGCAGCTGCGCCAGTTTCTGGGCAATGCCCACTTGAAACGGATTAATGGGGCTGAACGAGGCCCCCACAAACGCGGCGCCCGCGCTGGCGGCCACGGCCGTGAGCGCCGGAAAACCCAGCCGCCGCACCAGCACCAGCAGCACCGGCACGAGGGCAATAATTTCTTCGCCCATGTTTTCGAGGGCGCCCATGGTGGCAAACAACAGGCCGATGAGCGGAATCACGAGCACCTCGTGGCCCTGGGTGCGGGCCAGCAGCCAGTCGACGCCGTGGCGCAGTGCCCCGGTCTGGTCGACTACTGTGAACGCCCCGCCGGCCAGGAAAATAAGGAACACCACGCCCGCTGCATCGGCCAGACCTTTAGGGATATCCACCAGCATGTCGAGCGGACCCACGGGGGTGGCCGGCACGCGGTGGTAGGAGCCGGCCACCACCACTTCGCGCTTGGCCACGGGGTCCTGCCGGCGGTCGAAGCGGCCGGCCGGCAGCACGTAGCTCAGCACGGCCGCCAGGATGATAAAGCCCACCAGCAGCACCAGCGGATGAGGAAAGCGGAAATCATTTAACATTTAACAGTTATCATTTAACAAGCAAACCAACTCGTGAGGAACTTCGCCGGGCCTGTTATTTTTAGGGTTCAGTTGGCGGCAAGTTAGGACGACTGGCACCGGCAAGGCCAGTCGAGCTGATAAATGCTAATTGTTAACTGTTAAATGACATGACCATCGCCGCCTTCAAAGCCCTGCACCAGCGCTGCCAGGCCGAGCACCTCGCCCGGCACGGCCACCGCCTGGCCGAGCGCCAGGAAGACAGCTTCGACCTGACGCTGTATGCGGTGGAAGGCTTTTATGCCGAAATCTGGCGCAGCCGCGGCGAGGAGGCCATCCTCTTCATCCACGTCTTCCAGAAGCCCTCGGGCCTCGGCGACTACCTTCGCCTGGTGCAGCTTCCGGGCAACCTCTGAAGTCCTTGCGCCGCCCCGGCAACGCCGCCGTTGGGCTAAAAAAGAGAAGTACGAATGCGTGGCTGGTGGTTACTTATTGCCCTGCTGGGCCTTGCCGCGCCCGGGGTGGCCCAACCAAGTAAGGCCCCGCGCATTCCCGAGGAGTTTGGCTACCGGCACCTGGTGGTGATGTTCGGCCGAGACAGTGTGGACGTGCTGGTGCTCTCGAAACCAGGCGAGGAGATGCAGAAGAAGCCGCTGCTGCTTTGGGTGCAGGGCTCGCTGCCCACACCACTGGTGCTCTACGACAAGCGGGGCGCCTTCCCGGTCTTCCCCTTTCACCCCAAAGCGGTGCAGAAAACCTGCCACCTGGCCATCGTGGGCAAGCCGGGTATTCCCCTCACCGCCGACGTGGAAGGGCGCAATCCCAATCGAATGTTCGGCGAGACCACCCCGCCGCCGTACTACTGCGCCCGCAACTACCTCGGCTACTTTGTGCGGCGCGACGTGGCCGTGCTGCGCTATTTCAAAAAACAGCCCTGGGTTGATAAGGCGCACGTGGTGGCCGCTGGCCACTCACAGGGCAGCACCGTGGTGGCGCATCTGGCCGCCGTGCCGAGTCTCGTGAGCCACGCCGTGTACCTGAGCGGCAACCCGTTGGGCCAGCTCATGTCCATGCTAAGCGAGAGCCGGCAAGCGGATGACTCGGTGGCCGCGGCCGCCACCTTTCAGCGCTGGCAAACCGTGGTGGCCAACCCCACGGTGGCCGACTGTGTGGGCGACGACCCTCGCAACACCTTCGGCTTTGGGGCGACCCCGCTGCCGGTGCTGCTGCGCGCGAAGGTGCCCGTCTTCGTGGGCTACGGCACCCGCGACCGGGGTGTGGCCGGCGACGACTACCTGCACCTCGAGACCATTCGCCTGCACAAAACCAACTTCACCTTCCGGGACTACCCCGGCCGCGAGCACAACTTTTTTGGTTTCAAAAACGGACAGATTAACTACGACGATTTTTACTGGGACAACGTCGGCGACGACTTTCTGCGGTGGGCCGGGCTCTTGGCCCCAGCTACGAAATAGCGAATCCGCCATAATCGATTTCTGGCGAACTTACCGGCCATGAAACGACTGATACCCTTGTGCTTTGCGCTGCTCAAGTTCGTGTCGGGCTACTTCCTCATTAGCCCGGGTTACGACCTGCAGCGCGACGAATACCTCTACCTCAACCAGGGCCTGCACCTGGCCTGGGGCTACCTGGAAGTGCCGCCGCTCATCGCAGCGCAGGGCTGGCTCACGCTGGCGCTGGGCGGGGGCGAGGGCTGGGTGCACTTCTGGCCGTTTTTGTGGGGTGCCGCCACGGTGTACCTAGTCGGGCGGCTGGCCCAGCGGCTGGGCGGCGGCTGGTTTGCCCAAAGCCTGGCCTGCACCTGCTACCTAGGTACCGGTTTTGCCCGGCTCAACATCCTGTTTCAGCCCAATTCCTTCGAGGTGTTTGGGTTTATGTTTTGCCTGTACTGGCTTGTGCGCTTTCTGCAGGAGGGGCGGGCGCGCTACCTCTATTTAATTGGAATTGGGCTGGGTTTGGGCTTGCTCAATAAGTACACCACGCTGTTTTTCATGGCCGCGTTGGGCGGGGCGCTGCTGCTGCTCACGCCCAGCCGCCGGCTGCTGCTCAACCGCCACTTCTGGGGCGCGGTGGGGCTGGCCGGGCTGCTGTGGCTGCCCAATGTGCTGTGGCAGCTGCGGCACGGTATCCCGTTTTTGCACCACATGGCCCTGCTGCACGACAGCCAGCTGGTGCACGTGGAAGCCGCCGGCTTTTGGAAAGACCAGCTGCTGATGTGCGTGGCCGCCAGCTGGGTGTGGATGCCGGGGCTGCTGGCCCTGCTGTTGGGGCGGACGTTCCGGCCCTACCGGGCGGTGGGCTGGGTGGCGGTGCTGGGCGTGGCGCTCCTGGCGGCGCTGCACGGCAAAAGCTACTACGCCCTGGGCTACTACCCCGTGCTGTTTGCCTTCGGGGCGGTGTGGTGGGAAACCCGGATAGCCCAATGGGGCGAGCTGAGAAACTTCCGCTGGAAAACTGCCCTGCGGCCGGTGCTGGTGGTGTTGCCGCTGGCGTTTGTGGTGATGTATCTGCCCCTGATGTTTCCGGTGCGCAGCCCCGCGGCCATGGCCACCCTGCACGCCCGCTACGCCCACCTGGGCGTGTACCGCTGGGAAGACGGCCGCGACCACCCCCTGCCCCAGGACTATGCCGACATGCTGGGCTGGCGCGAGCTGGCCGACAAAACCTGGGCCGCCTACCAAACCCTGCCCGATTCGGTGCGGGCCCACACGCTCATCTCCTGCGGCAATTACGGCCAGGCCAGCGCCATCAATTACTACAACCGCACCCGCCCCATGCCCCGGGCCAGCAGCATGAACGGCAGCTATCTGTTCTGGTACCCGGCCCTGGACCACTGCCAGGCCGTCATCATCGTCGACGACGAGCCCACCGACGAAGTGGCCCCGCATTTTGCGTCGTTGCGCCGCTTTGGCGCAATCGCCAACCCCTATGCCCGGGAGCAGGGCACGGCCATTTCCATTGGTCTGCGGCCCGATAGCGCCATCCGGGCGCAGGTACGGCAGGAGTGGCGCACCAGCATGGCCGCTTGGGAGGGCCAGCCGTGAGTTCCTGGGCCCCGCCAGCTAGGCCAGGCGCGCAGCCGGGGCGGCGACAAACGGAAACTGCTGCAGCGCTTCCCAAGGCCCGCCGCGGTAGGCCCACAGCTCCAGGCCCGTGCCCACGGCGGTAAAAGGGGCAAAATCGGTCTGCAGGTCGGTGAGCAGCTGCCGGGCGGCGGCTGGGTCCACCTTGTTTTGAATGGTGACGTGGGGCTGCAGCTTTTGCTGGTCCTGGGGCGTGAGCTGGGACCCAAACGTGAGCTGCAGCCGCCGGTGCAGGGCCAGCAGCTCCTCGTTGTGCAGCGTGAAAGCCACCCCGCGGCCCAGGGAGCGCAGCCCCGTTACTTGCAGCGGCAGCGCGCTCTGCAGCTTGCAGCAGTCGTGCAGCTGCTCGCACACGGACGCCAGCTCGGCGCCGGGCAGGTGGTGAAAGAGGGTGAGGTGGGCGGCCAGGTAATTGATTTTGGGCGGAAAGTGCTGGCGGCGCAAGGCGTTGAAGTACGTGTGGGCCGCGTCGTCCAGCATGAGCGTGAGGATGAGCGGTGCGTTGTCGAAGTCGGGCATGGGGCAGAGCAGAGTCGGAGCAGCTAGGCGTACGGAAACCACGCCACAACCGCTGGGTCGGCTTGGCGCAATGAGCTGACAATGAAAGGCGTATGCGAGGATTAATTGTACCGAAAATCAGGGAATTACCTCACTTTTCGAGGACTTAATTTCCCTTGAAAAACGTTGGAAAATATCCGTCACCAATGCCTTTACATGCTTACTTCCGGCGCCCTCGTTGCCCTTTCCGATACCTTGCTTACTGACCAGCCGCAGCCTGCGGCGGTCCCGCGCACCCACTCGGCCAAGCTGTGGCTGCCCCAGCGGGTGGTGTTCACGCCCGATGCCCTCGACGAGGAGTTTGGCCAGCAAATCCTGGCCCGCGTCTCGGCCCAAAACCTGGAAGTGGAGCTACTGAAAAGCAACCGCCTCACCGGCCTGCGCCAAGACGACGTGCGCGCCACCTACCGCACCGCCAAAAACACCCTGGCCGTGGTGAAAGCGCCCGCCGGCGCCCTGCGCCTGCAGCCCACGCCGCCCTCGGCCGACTGGCAGCTCAATCTGGCCGAAGGCTGCCCCGCGCACTGCCAGTACTGCTACCTGGCCGGCTCGCTCAGCGGCCCGCCCGTGGTCAAGGCCTTTGCCAACCTGCCCCAGCTGCTGGCCAACACCGCCAGCTACGAGCAGCCGGGCCGCGTGGTAAGCTTCGAGGCCAGCTGCTACACCGACGTGCTGGGCATCGAGCACCTCACCGGCAGCCTGGCCGAGGCAGTGCGCCACTTCAGCACCCGCGAGGGCGCCCAGCTGCGCTTTGTGAGCAAGTACGACCACATTGGCCCGCTGCTGGGCCTGGCCCACCACGGCCGCAGCCGGGCCCGCTTCTCGCTCAATGCCGAGCCCGTGGCCCGGCGCCTGGAAGGCGGCACGGCCTCAGTCGGCGCCCGGATTCGGGCGCTGCGCCAGCTGGCCTTGCCCACCGGCCAAGGCGGGGGCGGCTACCCCGTGGGCGTGGTGCTCGCGCCCATTATGCCCATCCCCGATTGGCAGCAGCACTACACCGAATTGCTCGACCGCCTGCAAGCTGCCCTGGATTTCGACTGCGACCTAACCGTGGAATTCATCACCCACCGCTTCACGCCCGGCTCGAAAGACGTGCTCCTGCAGTGGTACCCCAACACCAGCCTCGACCTGGCCGAGGAGGGCCGCGCCGTGAAGCGCAACAAGTTCGGCGGCCTCAAATACGTGTACCAGCCCGAGCAGATGAAGGCCATGAAAGCGTGGTTTTACACGGAGTGGCAGTGGCGGTTTCCCAACGCGCCCGTGCAGTACTGGACATAGAGTGAGTGTAGTAAGCTGAATAGCGTCTGTCATCCAGAGCGCAGCGAAGGACCTTATCACGGTTGGAGCAGTAATTACTTCAAGTCGTTCTTCGGTGATAAGGTCCTTCGCTGCGCTCTGGATGACAGATGGCGTGCAGTGTGGCAGTTGAAGAAGGCAGGGGCTTGAAGTCTCCTACATTTATCCCATGCTTCCTTACACTCTGGTTATTCAACACGCCGCGCAGGTGCTTACTATGGCCGGCGGCTCCGCCGAACGCCCATTAGCGGGGCCCAACCTCAGCAGCTGGACCATCATCGAACGCGGCTACGTGGCTTGCGTGGGCGATAAAATCGTGGCCGTGGGCGCCATGAACGAGCTCAACCTGGCCCACATCGGCCCCGAAACGCGGCTAATCGATGCCACGGGCTGCGTGGTGATGCCCGGGCTGGTAGAGTGCCATACGCACCTCGTATTCGGTGGCAACCGTGCCGATGAGTTCGAGCGCAAGCTGCGCGGCGAATCCTACCTCGACATTCTGACCAGCGGCGGCGGCATTCTGAGTACCGTGCGAGCCACCCGTGCCGCTTCCGAAGCTGAGCTGCTAGCCAACGCGCTGCACCACCTGGAAGGATTTCGTCGCTACGGCATCACCACCCTGGAAGCCAAGAGTGGCTACGGCCTCGACCGCGACACGGAGCTGCGCCTGGTGCGCGTGGCCCGCGAAGCCGGGCACCGGCAACCGGTGCGCGTAGTGCCCACTTTTCTAGGCGCGCACGTGGTGCCGCCCGAGTTCAAGGAAGCCGGGCCGCGGGCGTACGTCGATTTTATGCTGCGCGAAGTGCTGTCGGACCTGAAAGGGGAGGCGGCGTTTGTCGATGTTTTCTGCGAGCAGGGGGCTTTCCCGCTGGCCGTGGCGCGCTATTACCTGGAGCAGGCCCACAAAATGGGCTTCGGCCTGAAAATTCACGCCGAGCAACTGCACGATTTGGGCGGCTGCGAAATGGCCGCCGAACTAGGCGCCACCAGCGTCGACCATTGCGACTACCTCACGCCTGCAGCGGCGGCCCGCATTGCCCAGGTGAGCCAAGGCCGCACGGTGGCCGTGCTACTGCCGTTGGTGCCGCTGTTTCTGCGGCAAAGCCAGTATGCGGCTGGCCGGGAGTTCATCGATAATGGCCTGCCGGTGGCGCTGAGCACGGACTTCAACCCCGGCTCGTGCCCCAGCAAAAACCTGTGGCTGGCCTTGTCGGTGGCCTGCCTGAAAATGGGGCTCAGACCCAAGGAAGCCGTGGCCGCTGCCACCCTCAACGCTGCCTGGGCCATCGGCCAGCAGCACGACTGCGGCAGCCTGGAACCCGGCAAGCGCGCCGATGTGCTGGTGCTGAACGTGGGCAGCGTGGCCGAAATCCCGTACTGGCTGGGCGAAAACCCAGTGCGCGACGTGGTTATTGGCGGCCAGTGGTAGCTGATTGAATTAATTAATGGAACGTCAGAACGATGTAGAGACGCCATACTTGGCGTCTCGTTGTAGGCGCCTTCAGAACGTTACTTCTCACATGACTACTGAAGCGTTATCGTTCAACGACGAGACGCCAAGTATGGCGTCTCTACATCGTTCTGACTAACTCAGATAGCTGCTTAGAGTTGGCGGATGCGCTGCACAATGTCGGCGGCGGTCAGGGCTTGTAGGGTGGGCGTCACGGTGGAGTTAGGCTGGACGGTAATGCGCTGGGTGCCAAAGTAGAGCTGGCCGTCGCGCTGCTGTAGCACCACGGCTACCACATCGGCTCCCATGGGTAGGGTGCACTGCCAGCGGGTAGGCGCGGAACTGCCCACGTAGGTACGTGCCAGGGCATTGAAGCCCACCGGTCGGAAAAACACATTGGTGTAGCTGTTGCCCCCTGCCGGAACGTCTACCCCCACAACGGTGCGGGGACTGGTCTGGTACGCATGCCAGAACTGGTCAAGATTCCAGTTGGCGATGGAATCGAGTGGGAGCGCAGCTTTGAAGAAGCCTGCTGTGGGAGGCACCCGCGTCCCGTTGAGCTGCCACCCCGAAGTGTCGGCAGCGGTGCCCGCGCCCACAGGGGAGGCCCGCCGCCAGAGCATCATCTGCGTAGTGTCGAGACCAGCCATGGGTACGGGCGAGGTGAGGGTGAGGCGAGGCGGCACCTGGGGCATCTGCGGCGAAGAGCCGGCCATGCGCAAGCGGCTGGTGCCTTGCCACACCTGAATGTTGAACTCGCCTCCGGATATGAGCATCTGCCGGGAGGAGGTCGAGGTGGGCAGATTGGCCAGTATCATGTCGGCCACGGTATAGATTTCGCGCACCTGCAGCTCGGCTTGTCCCGTGGCGACGGTGCCGTTGGGCAGCAGGAATACCCCCGCGCCGAAGGCCAGCGAGGCCCCGCCGCGGGTACGCAGGCTTTGGGCCTGGCCGAGGTCAAAGGCAAAGGTTTGGACGGCGGGCGAGGCGGCCCGCAAATCGGCAAATGGGACCGTCGGTGTCGGCTGAATAGCCGGTACCGGCGGGCCACAGATAATCATGTCGTCTTTGCGGCAGCTGGCCAGCAGGGCTACGCCCAGGCATGCGAATGCAAAATGCTTCATAGCTAGTAGTCGGGATGAAAAAAGTGGATAGAAATACCACCCTGTTGCGCACCTTCGGCCGCTGGCCAGCCAGCCGAAAACCGTGTGTTTGGGCATTAGGGCAAATCGTAGGATACCCCCAGCAGCGCCGTGCCCCCGAAGAGGTGGCGCGGGTAGAAGGCTGTGGCCTGCCGGGCCAGGGGTGTGAGCAGGTAGGTGGCCGTAGGCTGGGCCAGCAGCTCCCACCGGCCGGTGAGGCGGTAGCGCACTTCGGCCCCCAGGCTCGCGCCCAGGCTCACGCGCCGGTAGGGGCTGCCCGTGAGGCCCCAGGTCTGGGTTTGGCAGGCGCAGCTGCTCCCCTCGGTGCTGCTGCCGCCCAGGTAAATGGCGGCATCGGCTCCGGCCAGCACGCCCACCCGCCAGCGCCCGGCCGGGGCCCAGGTGTAGCCCACCCGCACCGGCACCGTGGCAAAGCGGTACGCATCGCGCCGATGAAGGCTGGTGGTGTTGCTGGAGTCCGGCCCGGCCGACCCCGCTTTGACGGTGTAGGTGGCGTGTACTTGCTGGAGCGTCAGCCGGGTCGCGTATTCGGCATAGCCCAGGCCGGCGCTCAGGCTCCAGTGCTCGGAGAGCGTGCGCCGGACGCTTACCTGGGCGCCCCCGCCCAGCGCGGGCCGTTCCAGTTCGGCCACCGTGTTGGGCGATGCAACAGGGTAGGAGGCGCCGGGCACGGCGCTGACATATGGCCCGCCCGTGGCGTTGCCCGCAGCTGGCGCGCCCCGCAGGTAACGGTACGTGAAGGCAGGGCCCGCCGTGGCCTGCACCGACCACCGGGCCAGTACGGGTACGGGGGGTAGCAGTTGCTCTACCGCCACCGGTTGAGGGGCGGCGGGCTGGGGCCACGCCGCCAGCTGCAGCTCAACCAGCCGGCTCAAGATGTTGATTTCGCCAGCCCCCTTGCTTGTGGTAGATTCCAGCGCATTGCCGCTGGCAGTAGTTGAGCTGGCAGCCACGCCATTGAGCTGGTTCTGAGCTAGCTCCACTTGAGCTGCTACAACTGCTGAAGAAGCTGAGTTAGAAGTTGGAGCTGCGGGGCTGGCTCCGGCCTGCAGGTTTTCGGTAAGCTTGCGGCTACGCTTGGAGACAGCGGAAGCAAGTTGAGCTACAATGGTATTTGCTTGAGCTGGCTTCCGCTCGACACTACGGCTTCTATTAGGGCCACTGTTCCGAGCAAATGGCTGGCGCGGTTTATTAGATTCATTGCCAGACGCTACCAAAAGGCCATTTACGCTCGCCAGCTTTGCTGGGCGGGCTGATGCCGCGGCGGACTGGGCAATGCGCCGCGTACGCCCGCGTCGTACTTTGCTAGTATGCCTAGCAGTACTAGAAACTGCTGCATCTTGAGAAAGGCTCTTTTCGGTAACAACGGCCCAGGAAGCAGGGGCGGGCGCAGCTGCTGGCTGGCTCAAGTCCGCAACTTTAGAGCGGTTTTGGGGCGTGGTCGTAGTAGCGGTGTTGGGCTGCTTTGCCTTCGAAGAAGCCGTGTTTAGGCCAGCGCCTGTGCCGGTAGTGGGGCTAGTGGCCGGGGTGCCTTCAACCTCAGCAGGCAGTTGGCTCGAAGCAGAAGTAGCTAGTGAGGCGTCAGCTGCTGAGCCGGATGGGTGGCGGCCCTGCCACCAAAACCAGCCGGCTCCACTGCCGATGGTGAGCAGCAAGACCAGCAGGGCCACGGGCGCCCGCCGCCGCCGGCGCCGCAGCTGCGGCTGGGCCACCGGCGGGGGCAGCTGCGCTCGAATGCCGGCCCATAGCTGCGCAGGCGGCTCCTGGCCGTAGTCGGCCAGGCGGTCGCGCAAGGCATCGTATAAGTCGTCGGGTTCGCGGTCGGTCATGGCAATTGCGGGTGATGATGGGCCGCCAGGCGGGTTTCGAGCAGCCGACGGGCCCGGGCCAGCTGCGATTTGGAAGTGCCTTCGGCGATGCCCAGCAGCTCGCCGATTTCTTGGTGGGAGTAGCCCTCCACGGCGTAGAGGTTGAGCACGGTGCGGTAGCCGGGCGGCAGGGTAGCCAGCAGGGCCAGCAGGTCGTCGGCCGCCAGCTGCTCCAGAGCCGATGGCTCGGCCGTAGGCAGGTCGGCCGCCAGCTCGTCGAGCGTATCGCCGGCCGGGCCGGGGTGGCGCAGGCGGTGTTGCTCCACGGCGTGCAGCGAAGTGGTCACGGCAATGCGCCGGGCCCAAGCCTCAAAGGGACCCTGGCCCCGGTATTGGTCGAGGCGGGTGAATATTTTGACGAACGTGTTTTGCAGCGCGTCTTCCGCTTCCGTCCGGGAAGGGCAGTAGCGCAGGCACACGCCCATCAAGCCGTAGGCCAGCTTTTGGTAGAGCCGGTGCTGCGCCGCCGATTCGCCGCGCCGGCACGCCGCCAGCAGGGCCACATCGACGGGGGCAACGGGAGGCGGCATAGGAGAACGTTGGTAGGAAAGGCAGGCTGTACGGGTCCCGCCTTGTACACCCCTGACCGGCGAGTGGCCGGCACGGTTGCGCGGGCTCTAAGGTATTTTGAAAATAGTTTGAGCGGGGCAGTAGCCGCGGGCCCGCCGCCAGGCCGTATCCTTGCCGAATAAATGCCCACCGCCCAGCCCGGGCTGCTCAATCCCACTTAAACCACCATGCCCGCCATTCCCTATTTCCACGTCGATGCCTTCGCCCAGAAAGCCTTTGCCGGCAACCCCGCCGGCGTGTGCCCCCTGCAAACCTGGCTGCCCACGGAGCTGATGCAGCACATCGCGGCCGAGAACAACCTGGCCGAAACGGCGTTCATCGTGCCCCGGGTTGGCTCGGCCAGCGAGTACGACATCCGCTGGTTTACGCCGGCCGTTGAAATTGACTTGTGCGGCCACGCCACCCTGGCCTCGGCCCACGTGCTGTTTGCCCACCTCGGCTTTGCGGGGGCCAAAGTGGTGTTCCACAGCCAAAGTGGTCCGCTGGAAGTTTCGCGGGAAGCCGATGGGCGCCTCACACTGGACTTCCCTTCGCGCCCGCCCCAGCCGCTGGCCGTGCACCCCACGGGCCTGGTAGATGGCCTGCGGGCCACGCCCTCGCATGTGCTGGCCTCGCGCGACTTGCTGGCCGTATTCGGCTCCGAAGCCGAAGTGCGCGCCCTGAAACCCGACTATGCCCGCATCGGTGCGCTCGAATACGTGGGCGTCATCGCCACGGCCCCGGGCAGCAATGGCGTCGATTTCGTATCGCGCTTTTTTGCGCCCCGCGTGGGCGTGCCCGAAGACCCAGTCACGGGCTCGGCGCACAGCACTCTAATTCCGTATTGGGCTGAAAAACTGGGCAAGACCGAGCTGCGCGCCCGGCAGATTTCGCCTCGTGGTGGCGAGCTCTGGTGTCGCCTACGCGATGACCGGGTGGACATCAGCGGCTATGCCGTAACCTATTCGACCGGGGAAATCATGGTGGGGTAATTTTCTAAATCGCCTGTCATGCAGAGCGCAGCGAAGCATCTTGTCAGGTCAGCACAAGTCGTTGAGCCGTGAGAAGATGCTTCGCTGCGCTCTGCATGACAAGCCGGATTAAGAGAAATACCCCCGCTACCCTGTAATGCCTTCGGGTTAATACCAAATCCTCGCCTTAAACCGTTTTCTTGGCAGTTGTCTTCTTCGTGGTCGTGCTAGCGCCCAGCCGCTCCGGGTTTTCGGCCAGGAATTTTCCCCAGCTTTTTCCCCCACTGGCACCGGCGGCGTTGCCTTTCTGGTAATGGTGGCACAGGGCCACCGACAGCGCATCGGTAGCGTCCAGAAACTTAGAGGCTTCGGCAATGGGCGGCAACGTAAGCGTCTGGCGGAGCATGTGGGCCACCTGCTCCTTGGTGGCCGAGCCCGAGCCCGTAACGGACTGCTTCACTTTGGTGGGCGCGTACTCCACGTAGGGAATCTGGCGGCTGAGAGCAGCGGCAATGGCCACGCCCTGAGCCCGGCCCAACTTGAGCATGCTCTGCACGTTGACCCCAAAAAACGGGGCCTCGATGGCCAGCTCGTCGGGGAGGTACTCGTCGATGAGCTCCAGCATGCGGTCGAAAATCCGCTTTAGCTTTACGGCGTGATTCGACCCCAGCGCCTTCATATTGATAACGTCGTAGCACAGCACGTCGACCCGCTGGCCACGCACCTCAATCAGGGCGTAGCCCATAATCTGGGTGCCGGGGTCGACGCCCATGATGATTTTGGGCAGCAGCTCGACAGCAGGAGCGGGGCGGGGGCGAAGGGGGGCAGCCAAAGTAGCGGTGGTAGGGAGCAAAAAGCGGGAAGCCCGGAATGGACAGCAGCCAGTGGGCTTCCTTTGCAAAGCTACGACGCGGGCAAGGCGTGCGGCCCCACGCCGGCTGCTTTACCCAGCACAAGCGCAAAGCAGCCCGAAAAAGGTCCCGGCAAACGCAAATGGCGCCGCCTCGTGTTTTGGGGCAAAGTGCTGGTCACGCTGCTCACGCTGGGCCTGCTGTACAACTCCATCTTTGCCGCTCCCGATACCTCGGCGGCCTGGCGCACGCTGCTGGCCACCACCCTGAGCGGGGCCGGGCGTGTGCCCGTACTGCTGGCCCTGGCCCTGGTGCCCGTCAATTGGGGTCTGGAGGCCTGGAAGTGGCACCGGCTGGCCCGGCACCTGGAGCCCGTCACGTTCGGCCGCAGCTTCCGGGCGGTACTGGTGGGCCTCACCCTGGGCTTTGCCACCCCCAACCGCGTGGGCGACTACGCGGGCCGCATTATTGAGCTGAAAAGCCGCCGGGTGAGTGCGCTCGGGGCCGTGTTTCTGGGGCGCTACTGCCAGCTGGTGGCCACGGTGCTGGCGGGCGTGGCGGGGCTGCTCTACTTTTTGCTCACGTTTTACTTGAAGGGCTACCCGGCCGCCGGACTGGGCGTGGTGGCATCGGCGCTGCTGCTGAGCGGGCTGGTGCTGGTGCCGCTGTATCGGTCGCGGCTGTTGCTGGCGGCGTTGGGGTTGTGGCGGCCGCTGCGGCGGTTTCGGCCGGCTCTGGCCATCATGCCCACCTACCCGGCGCGGGCGCTGCACGCGGTGCTGGCCATTTCGGGGCTGCGCTACGCCGTGTTCTGCGGGCAGTTTCTGCTACTTCTGATGGCCTACGGCGTGGGCTCGCCGCTGGGGCCGGGGCTGGCGGCGGTGGCCGGTACTTTTTTGCTCAAGTCCCTGGTGCCATCGCTCAATGCGCTGGCCGATGTGGGCGTGCGGGAGCTGTCGGCTACGCACCTTTTTGGGCTGCTGGGCCAGCCGGCCTTGCCGGTGCTCAGCGCCAGCCTGAGTTTGTGGGTCATCAACATCGCCCTGCCGAGCGCCGCCGGCTTGCTGCTGGTGCCTGGCCTGCGGGTGCTGCGCGAAAAGCGTAGTAACCGATGATAGCAGCAGGAATTGCGCTGCTGGCTTTGCCCCTGGCATACGCCGGCCTCATGGGCTGGCTACGAGGCGGCTGGAATATAAATGAAGAATTAAGAATGGAGAATGAAGAATTAGTAAGGAGGAGTGAGGAATGCAGAAGTAGCCCAACGAGCAATTCCTCATTCTTCATTCCTCATTCTTCATTGACTTTCTCCATTCTCATCGCGGCCCGCAACGAAGCCGAAACCCTGCCCCAACTCCTGCGGGATTTGGCCGCCCAAACGCTGCCGGCCGCTTGCTTCGAAGTCCTGATTGCCGACGACCACTCCACTGATGCCACGGCGGCGCTAGTCTCGGCCGCGGCTCAGGAAACGGGCCTAGCGCTGCGACTGGTGTCGCTGCCGGCCGCCCAAACGGGTAAAAAAGCTGCTCTGTTTGCGGCTTTCCAAGCGGCCAAGGCGCCCTGGCTTGTGTGCACCGACGCCGACTGCCGGGTGGGACCGGGCTGGCTGGCGGCCTACGCGGCGCAGTTAGAGCGCGCGCCCCAGGCCAATTTCATCAGCGGGCCGGTGCTGCTCACGGGGCCGGCTACGTTCCTTCACTTGCTGGTTGGGCTGGAATTTGCGGGCCTGGTGGGGGTGGGCGGGGCCTGCATCTCGCGCCAGCAGCCTACCATGTGCAACGGTGCCAACCTGGCCTATCGCCGTAGCGCCTTCGAGGCCGTGGGCGGTTTCGTGGATAACGCCCACGTAGCCAGCGGCGACGATGAGTTTCTGCTGCACAAAATACACGCGGCCTTCCCCGGTACGGTGTATTTCCTAGCCGATGAAAAAGCCATTGTGCGCACGGCCGCTCCCCGTACCTTACCCACGCTGCTACGGCAACGGGTGCGATGGGCCAGCAAGTGGCGGCACTACCAAAGCCACGCGCCGCGCCGCCTGGCCGTGCTGGTGCTCGGGGCCAACGTGGCCCTGGCCGCCGGAGCAGGAGTGGGGCTGGCCTGGCCGGCGCTCTGGCCGTGGGTGCTGGCGGCGTGGGTTATCAAGCTCGGAGCCGATGCCTGGTTTCTGAGCCCAGTGCTAGCCTTTTTCGGGCAGCGAAAGTGGCTGTGGGGACTGCTGCCGCTGCAGGTGCTGTACGCGCCGTATGCGCTGGCCGTGGGCGTGGCCGGCTGGCGCGGCGGGTATGAGTGGAAGGGGAGGGCAGTGCGGTAAATCGAAATTTACTTCCACTGGCTAATTCAAGTATTTGCAGAAATCGGCTCGTTTTAAAGGATGGGTTTATTTTAACTGTTACACTCTGCCTACCAATAAAGCAATGCCTTCCTGCTTATGAGCCATTGTTTTTAGTTGCTTGTAAAAGTTGTCAATGGCATTTGGCTCAACTATTAGCTCCAACGCAAGCTTTGATTTTTCTTCCTTCCTGTAGGCGGTTGATACGTTTTCTTCCAGTTGTATAAAAACTCCAATCAATCCGCCGCCTATAGGGTAGAACCTCATTGAGCAATAGGCATAACCGTCTTTTGCTCCAGCCTGATGAAATATTGAAGCTTCTTTGTCTGGGAAATCGACTAGTTTATTGGCTAAGTCGCTGAGCGATTCACTTGTGTCGTAAGCTTGAGTAGTGCCTTTGAAAAAAGCGTTGCTGGCGGTAAATTCAACTTCAAGAATATGTTCGTCTTTCCATACGACCTCCATTCTTAGAAATATTTCTTGTGGATACACCATACTTTAAATCTCTGGTAAAAAGTCAAGCAGTTCCCTGTATTAAAGTGAAGGCTGATAAATAGTAGTAAGCTTCACACTCCTTTGCGTAAGTGAATGTAGGGTTTCGCAATTCAAGCTGCCTTTGCCGCCTGCCCGCCTTACATTTGCCTAACTACCTCCTCACGCCATTTTTCCGTGACTGACCCCGAATTCGACTTGCTCGACGAGCTGTACTTCGTCACCCCGTTTCGCACGCTGCTCCAGAAAACGGGCTTGCCCGCCCCTGAGCTGGAAAGCCAGCTGCGCAACTTGCTGGAGCAGGGCCTCATCCGCAGCTACTGGCCCGATGTGGATACGGAGCTGGCCTACGAAACCACTTCGTTTGGCGCCATTGCCCGCGACGCTTCCTACCTGGCCTCCAAGGAGGGCCTGCTGAAGCACAACCCCCGCTAATAGTGGCAACAGCAGTTTCGAGCGCACCTGTGGCCGCGGCCGCCCAGGCCAGTGCCGTGGCCCGGCCGCCGGGCTACTACGTGCGCCAGCGCCTGTGGCAAAACCGGCCCGCCGTGGCCGGCCTGGCCTTTATTGCCCTGTGCACGCTGGTGGCGCTGCTGGGCTACTGGGTGCTGCCCGACAACTCGCCCAACGCCAACCACGGCTTCGTCCAGATTCAAAAGGAGCGGCCCGTGCTGCACGTGCTGCTGCTCCGCCAGCCCCTGCCCGATTCGGCCCGCAACGGCCAGGGCGCCGATAACATCTTCAGCACCTGGCTGCACGGCCGCGAGCCCGACGTGCAGGAAACACCCATTGGTGGCTACGAATTTTCGGGCGACTCCATTATCCTGAAACCCCGAGGCGTGCATTCGGCCGAAGCCGGCCGGCTGCGCCGCCTGGCGCTGGCCACCGTGGTGGGCCACCCCGGCCCCCGGGCCGAGCTGCAGCGTGAGGTGCAGCAACACCACCTAATCAACCGCACCTACCTGCTAGGCACCGACAAGGCCGGGCGCGACGAGTTGAGCCGCCTGCTGCTGGGCACGCGCATTTCCCTGGGAATTGGGCTGGTGGCAGTGCTTATTTCGCTGGTGCTGGGCATGGCGGTGGGCGCGGTGGCCGGTTATTTCGGCGGCTGGGTCGATTCGGTTTTGCTGGGCGTGATGACCGTGGTGTGGAGTATTCCGGGCATCATGCTGGTCATTGCCATTTCGCTGGCCTTGGATAGCAAAGGCGTGTGGGTCAGCTTTGTGGCCGTGGGCCTTACCATGTGGGTCGACGTGGCCCGCGTGGTGCGCGGCCAGATGCTGAGCCTGCGCTCGGCCACGTATGTCGAGGCCGGCCGGGTCCTGGGCCTGCCCACCTCGCGGCTCATTGCCCAGCACTTGCTGCCCAACATGCGCGGCCCGCTCATTGTGCTGGCCACCAGTAACTTTGCGGCGGCTATTCTGCTCGAAGCCGGCCTGAGCTTTCTGGGCCTGGGCGTGCAGCCCCCCGCGCCCAGCTGGGGGCTCATGGTGAAGGAAGGCTACGACCTGCTGGGCACCGAGGCCGGCTTGTGGCTCACGCTTCTCCCGGGTGCGGCCATCTCGCTGCTCGTGCTCAGCTTCAACCTGCTCGGTAACGGCCTGCGCGATGCCTACGACCCCAAAACCCCGGTGGCCGGTTAAATTTGTGCCAATGGCGCGTGTTTCCTTCGCCTTGCTTACCTTGCTGTATGCCCTCTGCGTCTTCAATTTCTTCTGCTGAGCCGTTAGCCGACCCCGTTGAGAGCCAGGCAACGCATGGCGAGCAGCTCAAGCAGCTGCGGCGGCAGCTGCTGCTCAAGCAGTTCGAGTTGGATACCGTGCTGGGTATTGCGCACGACATGACGGCGCGCGACCACACCGTCGACGAGCTCTACCACATGCTGCGCCTCACCCTGCAGGGCCAGCGCAACGTGGTGCAGCTCCTGATGTTTGCCCTTGAAGACGAAGGTTTTCGGGTGCGCATTGCCCTGGGCTGCGACATGGCCGAGGCCGAAAAGCTCACGCTCTCGCAGCACCTCATAGAAGGCGGCGTCACGCAGCCCCAGGCCGTGGAAGACCTGCACCTGCCCCCGGCCTGGGACCGGTACGAGCTGGTAATCCCCATCATGCGGCAGAAGCAGGTGGCCGCGTACGTGTTTGTGGGTGGCCTGCGCACCGATTTTGACCGCCAGCAGCTCATTCCCTTCCTGGGCTCGCTAACCAATACGCTGATTGGGGCCGTGGAAAACCACCGCCTGCAAGCGCAGCGCGTGGCCGATGCGGCCGTGCGCAAGGAAATTGAAATTGCGCAGGAGGTGCAGGCCATGCTCTTCCCGCGCAACCTGCCCAACGACAGCCACCTGGCCATTGAGCGCAGCTACGTGCCCCACACCGAAATCGGCGGCGATTACTACGACGTGGTCGAAATCGACGAGCACCGCCTGCTGCTGTGCGTGGCCGACGTGAGCGGCAAAGGCGTGCCGGCCTCGCTGCTGATGTCGAACTTCCAGGCGGGGCTGCGCACGCTGCTGCGCCAGGGCGTGGAGCTGGCCACCATTGTGCCCGAGCTCAACCACTTGCTGTTTCGCAACTCTGGCGGCGAGAAATTTATCACGGCCTTTCTGGGCATTTACGACCGGCGCACCCGCCGCTTGCACTACGTAAACGCCGGCCACAACGACCCCCTGCTCATCACCGACAACGCGGCCGTTCAGACCCTGAAGCACGGCACCGTCATGCTCGGCATCATGGAAGAGCTGCCCTTGCTGCGCGTGGGCGAAATCCACATTCCAGCCCAATCCCTGCTGCTGCTCTACACCGACGGCCTCACCGAAGTGTTTGATGCCGAGGGCAATGAGTTTGGCGAAGAAGGCGTGCTCTCCGTGCTGCAGCGCAACCGCTACCTGCCGCTGCCCAAGCTGCACCAGGAGCTCCTGAGCAGCATCAATGCCTTCAGCGACCACAACGCGCAATTCGCCGACGATGTGACGATTCTGAGCTGCCGGTTTAAGTAATGTAGTTTACGTTGTGGGGTAGTTGGCCTTCGCTGCAAAGCAGCGCAGTTGAGGGATTTAGCATGCCGTTGCAGCAGCAATGTTGGCCCGGGCCGTGGCTCCGCTTTGCCCTTTGTTTTTGTCAATTGGAAACAACAGCATTTCTATATTTGATTGTCACTAGCCGGCTTGTCAAAATCAACCGTCTAGCGGTGCTGCGCCCCAGCTGCTACCTCCACCCGTCATGAACGTACGCCTCCTCGCTACGCCCTTCGTAGCCACTGCTTTGTTAGAGCAGATTCATAGTTAATGTACGTGATAACCGCAATGGTGAAACCAGCCGTGCGCATCTTGCGCCGTGACCCAGTCCAGGGCCGTGCGCACCGCCTCCGTCAGGGCTTCCCGGGTGCGGGCCGCTGCGGCGCGCAAGTGGGTTTTGAGTTTGCTGAAGGCCAGTTCAATCGGGGTAAAATCGGGCGAGTAGGGCGGCAGAAACAGCAGTCGCGCCCCGCGGGCTTCCACCAATTCGGCCAAGCCCACGGCCTTGTGCACCCGCAGATTGTCGAGCACGACCACGTCCCCCGCTTGCAGCGTCGGCCCGAGCACCTGCTCGAGGTAGGCCGCGAAGCTGGCCGTGTTCACGGCCCCGTCCAGTTCCATCACGGCCGCCAGGCCTTGCGGGGTGAGCGCCGCCACGATGGTGACGTTGGGGCCGTTGTGCAGCGGCACGGCCGCGTCCACGCGCTGCCCGCCTGGGGCGCGGCCGTAACGGCGGGTATAGGTCAGGTTCACACTGGTCTCGTCCACGAACTTGAAACGGGTGACATCTTCGTGTTGCAGGGCTTCGATAAACTCGCGGCGCAGGGCCTTCACGCGCTCGGTATCGCGTTCGGCGGCGTGCAGACTCTTTTTTTGCGCCGCAGGTCCAGGTCTTGCAACGCCTGCCAGAGGCTGGTGCGGCCCACGGCCGGCACGCCGGCCGCCGCCAACTGCCGAGCCAGTTCCGCCAGCGTGGCATCGGGCCGGGCGGCCACGCTGGCGGCTAGCCGCTGGCGGGCAGCGGCATCCAAGCGCGGCAACGGTCCGCGTCGGCCCCCGGCCGGAGCCAGCGTTCCGGTCTGGCGCTGCCGGCGGCGCAGCTTCTCCACGAAGGAGAGCGACACACTAAACTGCTGGGCAACCGCTGCTAACGTAGCGCCCGGCCGCTGGCAAGCGGCGGCGATGCGCGCTCGCAAATCGAGGGAATAAGCTTTCATTCCCGTAAAATACGAAGCCCGTACATATTATTCGAAACTGCTCTAATGAGCGCCTCCGGTTGCTCGAAGAAAGAAGAGGCATCCCCAGCTCCCAATACGGGCAGTTTCCAGCTGGACGGCACCGCCATCAGCTGCCAAGCCAAAGCCACTCGCAGCGCGGGCAGTATTGGCGGCACGTTCTATGATTTCCTCGACCTCGACCTGACGCCGACTCCGGCCGCTGGGGGAGTGGGCCGGCTTCGCCTGAGTCTGTACAAAGTGCCCGGCTCCCCGGCCTCCACCTACTTGCTGCACAACCTGTTGGTCTACACCGGGTGCAATGGCTCGCCGTACAATTTTGCCGGCACGAGCTTCACGCTGACTCCTGCCGGCGAAGGAAGCTTTTCCGGTCGCTTCGCCGGGAAGGTCAGTGCCTCAAGTAGCTCAATTCCGGGCCCGTACACCACCATCACGAACGGCGTGTTCACCACGGTGCCGTTCTAACAGAAGCCTTACCGGGCGAGGGGTTGCCGAGAGAAAAACCGGTAGGGATTCCCTCATTTGCCTGAGCCACCGTTTACTTGAGCTCAAGTATTCGTGTTGTGCCTATGTATGTAAGACTTAGCTGCGTAGACTGCCCAGCCATGGGGAGCTATTGCCCGGCACGTTCGTGCGGGCCTTCCTCGGAACCAACCGCATCGCCCTGCCCACCCGGCCCGACAAAGCCGTGGTGCAGTACGACTCCGCGGCCTACATCTTCGTGGCCGCCGACTCGGCTACCAAGGCTGGTGCCGCCATCTACTGCTTGGTGCCCGTCACCCGGGGTGTAAGCGAGGACGGCTACATCGAAGTCCACTTGCCCGCCGCACCAGGCCTACCGTTGCGATTTTTCCATTGAAAGTGCGTATGCACTCCTTGGCCAGCTGAAGAATGCCGAAGCGGAAGAATAGCCAATCCACCCCATGCCCGACCCTTCATTCAATAACCTCAACGAGGAACTGAACACCGCCAAGCAGGTGGAACCCGAAAACGTGGGCGCCCTCACCCGCGCCCAGCTCACGCCCGAGGCCGCCACCAAGCCCGAAGGCCACGACGTGCCCGGCCACGACCACATGGAGCACGCGGGCTACAACCACCCCGCCGGCAAACGGGTGGCGGACAAAGGAAATGTCGCCAAAGAGGAGTCCGCCGACCATGACCACGGCAGCGGGGACGAACACGACCACGGCCCTGCCGGCACCAATCCCTACCTGGTGCCCGGCATCAGCTTGGTGCTCCTGCTGGTCGGCATAGCCCTGGACTACTACCAAGCGAGCTTCTTTACCGGCTATGTGCGCCCTGCCTGGTACGGCGTGGCCTACTTGCTGGTGGGCAGGAAGGTCATTCGCTCGGCCATCCAAAGCATCCCCAGCGGCAATATTTTCAATGAGTTTCTGCTCATGGGAATCGCCACCATTGGCGCGTTTGCCCTGGGCGAATACGCCGAAGGCGTGGCCGTCATGCTGTTCTACACCGTGGGCGAGCTGTTTCAAGACGCAGCCGTGAACCGCGCCAAGCGCAGCATCCAGGCCCTGCTCGAAATCCAGGCCACCGAAGTGGGCGTGTTGCGCGGCGGCCAGCGCCTCCTGCTCGACCCTAAAGAGGTAGTAGTAGGAGATGTCATCGAAGTAAAGCCCGGCGAGAAAGTGGCTCTCGACGGCACCCTGCAGTCCGAGCGCGGCACCTTCAACACGGCCGCCCTCACCGGCGAGTTTGTGCCCCAAACCAAACGGAAGGGCGAAACCGTGCTGGCCGGCATGATAAACCAGGATACGCTGAGCCAGATTGCCGTCACCGCCGCCTTTAAAGACACCAAGCTGAGCAAGATTCTGGCGATGGTGCAGGACGCGGTGGGCCGCAAAGCCAAGACCCAGCAGTTCATCACCACCTTCGCCCGCATCTACACGCCCATTGTGGTGGCCCTGGCGCTGCTGCTCACCTTCCTGCCCTATTTTTTCGTGGACGAGTACGTGTTCCGCGACTGGCTCTACCGGGCCTTGGTGTTCCTGGTGATTTCCTGCCCCTGCGCCCTGGTCATCAGCATTCCGTTGGGCTACTTCGGCGGCATCGGCGCGGCCTCCAAAGCGGGCGTGCTATTTAAGGGCTCCAATTTTCTCGACGTCCTGCGCGAGATTGACACCGTGGTGCTGGACAAAACCGGCACCCTCACCAAGGGCGTGTTCGCCGTGCAGCAGGTCGTCACTGCTCCCGGCCAGACCGAAGCCCGGTTCACGGCCCTGGCGGCGGCCCTCGAAGCTAAGTCCACGCACCCCATCGCCCAGGCGCTGGTGCAGCACGTGAAACCCACCGGCCCGGCCCTTGCCGTTGAAAACGTCGAGGAAATATCCGGCCAAGGCCTGCGCGGCCGCGTCGACGGCCAGGAAGTGCTGGCCGGCAACACCAAGCTGCTGAAGAAATTCAACGTCGCGTACCCCGCCGACATCGACCAGCTGGTTGACAGCATCGTGGTAGTCGCCGTGGGCAACCAATACGCCGGCTACCTCACCGTGGCCGACGAAATCAAAGAAGATGCCGCCCAGGCCGTGCGCGAGCTCAAAGCCCAGGGCATCAGCACCATCGTCATGCTCTCCGGCGATAAAGACAGCATAGTGCAGCGCGTGGCCCAGACCCTGGGCATCACCAAAGCCCACGGTGGGCTGCTGCCCGAGGACAAAGCCGCCCACGTCGAGCGGCTGAAGGCTGCCGGCCATCGCCTGGCCTTCGTGGGCGACGGCGTGAACGATGCCCCCGTGGTGGCGCTGGCCGAGGTCGGCATTGCCATGGGTGGCCTCGGCTCCGACGCCACCATCGAAACGGCCGACGTCGTCATCCAAACCGACCACCCCAGCAAGATTGCCACCGCCCGCCGCATCGCCGTGGCCACGCACGGCGTGGTTTGGCAGAACATCTGGCTGGCCTTCGCCGTGAAAGCCGTGGTGCTGGCCCTCGGCGCCGGCGGCCTAGCCACCATGTGGGAAGCTGTATTCGCCGATGTGGGCGTCGCCCTGCTCGCCATCCTTAACGCCGTGCGTATCCAACGCATGGACTTCACCTCCAAGTCATGAGCTACCACCTCGTACTCGCTGCGCTGCTCTTGGGTACCAGTCTGGCATTCACGGGCTGTAATTCCAAGCCCGACACCAACGCCCACAAGCAGGAGGCCCCCGCTGGCCAGCCCAAGCCTGCCCCCGTAGCCGCCCCGCCCAGCCTGCGCGACACCCTGCAGCGGCTGGCGCAGCAGCTCGACACCGTGCACCGCGACGGCTGTTGGGACGAGGACTTTGCCCGCCTCATGACCGTGCACCACGCCGGTGCCCAGCGCCTGGCCGCCGTGGAAATTGCCCAGGGCAAAGACGCCACGCTGCGCGACCTGGCCCAACACGTGCTCAATGGCCACGGGCGCGACAACCACGTCCTCACCCTGGCCCTCACCAGGCAGCCACCCAAGGGCCAGGAATACCGCCCCGGCAATACCAAGGACCCATTCGTGCGGCGCATTGCTGCGGCCCTGGCCCCCCTGCGCCAGCTGCCTCCCACTCCCGGCCCCTTAGATTCGGATTTTGCCACCCTGATGCAAGTGCACCACCAAACCGGCGTGGCCCTGGCCCAGGTGGAGCTGGCCTTCGGCAAAGACGCCGAGCTGAAAGAAGCCGCCCGCCGCATTGTCCGCGACGAGCAAGCCGAAATCAAGCAATACCAGCGCTGGCTGAAGGCCCAAGCGGCCGGCACCACCCGATAACTGTTTTCGCTTCTTCCCCATGACGACAGCACTTCCTGCCGTTTAAATGAACCCGTACACTCTTTACCTTTCCAACAGCGCTTGCCCGATGGCCGTCACGTCGTCGGCCGCATTGGAGAGAATGACCACGCCCAATTGCCGTTGCGCGTCGAAGCCGACAAACGAACTGGCCCCGCCCGTTCCGCGGAATGGTGCCAGTACGGCCGGTCGCGGCAACGGGCGATGCGCCCCAGCCCGAGGGCGTTGTCCGGGCTACGAAACGTTTCTTGGTGCGTGAGTTCGATGGCTTTGGCCAGGGACTTTCATGAGATGGCCCTGTTCCGCAATGAGAATAACCCCGGTCCAATCATTCGCCTCTATGCCGTGACCGTGAGGAATACGAACCGCTGGCAACAGATACCGCAGTACGGCGCGCTCATGCCTTACACCAAATACGGTGCTACGAAGGTGTTCTACTTCGCCAAGAGCGGGCCTTTCCCGACCTGCCTGCAGTTGAGCCAACCACATTTTTCGCCTGCCCTTAGCCGTTAATGTCTGGCCTCCTACAAGAAATGCCTAATGAGTAGGGTATCCTTTATTCGATACCTGCTAAAAATTAAAATAATGTTAATCAGGTGCTTGGATGAGATATGCCTTGGTGGCTAGGAAAACATAAGCCAGCAATTGAATCATGTACGTACATTTGATGTATGTACATCGAATAGCAACTCAAATCATCCCCATGAAAAAGCTCCTGATGCCCCTGCTGCTGGCCGCTACCGTTTTGTCTGCCACTGCTCACCCCACTACTAGCCCTGAGCCCACCACCCGCGTCGCTGCAACTGCGGCGGTAGCCTCCTACCAAGTGCAACCACAGCTGAGCACCATCGGCTGGACGGGCAAGAAAATAGGCGGCCAACACTCCGGCACCATCAACCTGAAAGGCGGCCAGGTGCTGGTGAAAGGCACGCAGATTACCGGCGGCACATTCGTCGTGGACATGACCTCCATCAAAAACACTGACCTCACGGACGCCGACTACAATGCCAAGCTGGTGGGCCACCTCAAATCGGACGATTTCTTCGGGGTTGAAAAGAACCCGACGGCCACCTTCGTCATCACCAGCATCAAACCCCTGAAGGGTGACGCCACCGGCAACAACGCCACCATCACCGGTAACCTGACCATCAAAGGCAAAACCAACCCGCTCAGCTTCCCGGCCAAAGTAGGCGTGAAAAACGGCGTGGCTGCTGCTTCCGGCACGGCCAGCATCGACCGCACCAAGTACGATGTTACGTTTGGCTCGACCTTGTTCGGCGCCGCAGCCGACAAAGCCGTTGATGACACCTTCGCGTTGAGCTTCAACGTCATTGCCAAAGCCAACGGCGTCGCCACGCGCTAATCCGCCCGCAACCGGGCCATCTGAGGCGCATTACGTCAGTAGCCTCCGGCACCACTCTTAACTACTTTCTTTCACCGATTTTCATTCTCCAGCCATGGAACCCCGTATTTTAGGTTTGCACCACATCACGGCCATCACCGACAGCGCCCAGCGCAACCTGGACTTCTACACCAAAGTCCTGGGCCAGCGCTTCGTGAAAAAGACCGTCAACTTCGACGACCCCGGCACCTATCACCTGTATTACGGGGACGAGGCCGGCTCGGCGGGCACCATCCTGACCTTCTTCCCCTGGGAAGGCATTGGACCGGGGCGTCGCGGCACGGGCCAAACCACCGAAATCGGCTACTCCGTGCCCGCGGGAAGCCTGGACTTCTGGCTTAAGCGCTTCCAGGACCACGGCATTACCTACAACAAGCCGAGCGAGAAGTTCGGCGAGCAGTACCTGACCGTGCTCGACCCCGATGGCCTGAAGCTGGAGCTGGTGGTGTCCAAGACGCCCGACCCGCGCACGCCCTGGACCACGGCCGAAGTGGGGGCCGACGTGGCCACCAAAGGCTTCCACCACATCACGCTGACGCTGGCCAACATCAAGGGCACGGCCGACGTGCTGACCGATATTTTCGGCTATAAGCTCAGCGACCAGCACGTGAACCGCTACCGCTTCGCCACCGACACCGTAGAAGGCGCCGCGCTCGTGGACCTGGTGGAAGTGCCCGGTGAACCGCGCGGCCATGTCGCGGCCGGCTCGGTGCACCACGTGGCCTTCCGCGTGAAGGACGATGCGGCCCACCTGCACTTTCGCCAGAAGATTGCCGCCAAGGGCTTCAACGTGACCCCGCAGATTGACCGCGACTACTTCCACGCCATCTACTTTCGTGAGCCGGGCGGGGTGCTGTTTGAAGTGGCCACCGACAACCCCGGCTTCACCGTAGACGAGCCCTTGGCTCAACTCGGCACCGGCCTGATGCTGCCCAAACAACACGAGCCGCTGCGCCCGCAGCTCGAAAAACGCCTGCCCAAACTCGTCCTCTAAGTCCGATGAACTACCAACCCCTGCACTATATCTATCAAGCGGCTACCTCTATCCCCACGGGGGTGACAGTGCTACTACTCCACGGCACCGGTGGCGACGAGCGCGACTTGCTGCCGCTGGCTCAGGGCTTCGGGCCCGGCGTGAACGTGCTGAGCGTGCGCGGCAACGTGTCGGAAGGCGGCATGCCCCGCTTCTTCCGCCGCCTGGGCATGGGCGTGTTCGACGAAGACGACGTGCGCTTCCGCACCCACGAGCTGGCCGCCTTCCTGGTGCAGGTCAGCCAGAAAGAGGGTTTTGATGCGACGCAGGTCGTGGCCGTGGGCTACTCCAACGGCGCCAACATTGCCGGCAGCCTGCTGCTGCTCTACCCTGAGCTGCTGGCCGGCGCCGTACTCTGGCGCCCCATGCAGCCGCTCACCCGCGACGTGCCGGCGGTACACACCACGCGCCGGCCCCCGGTGTTTTTCAACCCGGGCAGCCGGGACCCCACGGTGGACCCCGCAGCCACCGAGCGTTACGCGGCTTTGCTATCCGCAGCCGGCTTTCAGCTTACCCGCCAAGACACGCCCGCCGGCCACAACCTGACTCCAGCCGACGTGGATGGGGGCATCGCATGGTTTCGCCAGCACTTCGCTGCGCCGGCGGCCCCTAACCCTGCTCGCTAAGCCCCTGGGGTAGCGGAGAGCCAAGCTTTTCCTGCCCAAGCTTATGGGCGGACCGGAAGCCTATTACCTGGGTGTTGCTAACAGAGCGGCCGGGGGCAAGAGGCAAGAGCGCTACCTATGGAGAGTTGTGAGGAGTTCACGAAACTCATCTCCTAAGGGTATTTCGTGAACGGCGATTCATGAACCATTTTCTTGAACTCAATCTGTTCTGTAAAGTAGTGGCAGGGTGTACCAGCTCCACAAGAAGCGGTTCATTGAAACGAGGGTTAAGGTGCCTGGAGTTTTTCAAAATGCGTTAAGCACAAGCGTAACTCCTTTGCGGATTTTAATAACTGCCTCTCGACGTTTCCTTCTGGCTTAAATTGCCGAAAATGGCGCTGGTTTTCTTTCCAATTGGCTGGCCCCACGAGGGCACCCAGGGCTTGATTGAGGGCGTTTAAGTGGAGCGTTCGCCGCGGGTCATCGTAGCTCGGCAATTGCTGGTTCACCAACTGGAAAACGATAACTTGTAAGTAGTTCTCGAGGTTCTCGTAGGAAATGGAAATAATCTGCGCTGGGTTACGGTACTGCAGCTCATAAAAGACTGCGTCCCGGGCCGTCTCCTTCGAAAGCGTAAAGGCAAATTCCGGAATAAGAAAAGCGAAATACGCTTTGGCGGCCTCTAAATAGGTCTGTGCTGCAATCATAGACAAAGCCATTTCGGAGAGTTACAGCGATGACAACCTTGGTTAAAAACGAACCAAGCGAACACCTGATTTTTAACGGCCTTGAAGTTTAACCAAACGGCGGTATTTTCTTCTTTCTCGAACTGCCAACCGTTTAAATTGTCCAGCAGGGTCAAAAAATGCGGGGGCAAATGGGGAGCGCCCGAAGAAAAGTATCACGCTGGGAACAGCAGCGGGGCGGGTCGAAGCCCGCACGTATTCCAAGGCCTATTCGGTAAAACTTCTTCGGTAAGGGGATTTCTGGGGAGCTTAGTACGACAGCGTATCCATAATCAGCTATTCGCTTCATTACCATTAGCTAACCAGGATTTAGCCCGGATAAGTAGGGCCAGGCATACAAAAAATACTGACCCAATTTTGTCGGCTTCCACCAGCTCGTTGAGGGTGAGGTGGAAGATGATGATGACCAACGAGAGCGAGCTGGCCAGCACCACGCGGCGCACTTCGGGCTGGTGCTGGGCTCGGTGGTAGAGCCGCTCGGCCTGCAGCAACGCCGTGGAGATGAGGATGACGAACAGCAGAAACCCGGGGATGCCTTGCTCGGCTAGCTGCAGCAGGAAGTAGTTGTGGGTAGTCGATTTTTCGGGGTTGTCGCTCACGTAGGTGCGGAAGCTTTTCACGGTGTAGCGCTTGTATTCGGGGTAGAAGGTGGCGGCCCCGCTGCCCACTAGCGGCTTGTCGGCTATCATCCGGGCGGCCGCTATCCAGCGGTACACCCGTTCCATGCCCGACACGTCCTGCAGCTTGTAGGTGGCCTCGAGGTGCTTCTCGAAGTTATGGCCGTTGAACACGGTGTGCTCGTAGTCGGGCGCGTACTCCATGAAGTGGTATCCCCGGGCAAAGTAGCTCACCGCCACGGTGGCGCTCAGGGCCACGCCCAGCAGCAGCACCCGCGTGAGGCGCAGCCGCATTGCCACATAAAACAGCCCGGCAATGGGCAGCGACAGCATCGACGCGCGGGTATAAGAAGTGAACAGCCCAAAAAGCAAAACGCCCAGCACCACCCGCCAGGCCAGGCGGCGGCCGGCGGTGTGGGCCGCCCGCATGGCCAGCCACCCAAACGGCACCAGCAGCGCCAGCATGGTAGCGTAGATGACGTGGTTGCGGAAGAACGGGTGCACCGCCCAGTTGATGCCCTCGAAGCTGAAGCCTTTGGTGGCGTGGCGGCTGGCCACGTAAAGCACGCTCAGGCAGGCGCCGGTGGCATACAGGGCGGCAAAGCGCCAGGTGTCGTTGGGCCGCCGCACGATGAGCAGGGTGCCCAGCAAAAACGGCGTGATGTACCACACCTTCGCCAGCAAGTACTTCACGGACTTGACCTTGTCGACCGAAAAAACCGTGTCGGTGGCCGTCCACAAGAGCATCAGTGCCAGAATAATACCCAATGGGTGCAGCCATTCGCGGCGCGGCATGCGGCCGGTGCGCAGCAGCAGCGCCAGCCCCACGCAGGCCGTGAGGGCCAGCATCAGCGGCTCGGAGGGCACGTCCATGCTCAGGCCGCCAAACAAGCTTATTTCTTCGGAGAAAGGCAGCAGCAGAAACAGCAGGTAGTACAGGATGCGCCACTCCACCAGCGCCACCAGCGCGCCCACCGCCAGCAGCCCCGGCAGCAGCAGGGCCGGCTGCTGCCGGAGCGCCGCGGCCGCGCCGCCGGCCAGCAGCAGCAGCACAAGGCCCATGAAGAGCAGCTGCGGGCCCTCGAAAGACCGCCGCAGCCGGTGCAGCAGCTCGGTCACGGGCGGGTTCACGCCAGCTGGGCCACCCGGGGCCGGTTGTACCGGTACAGCTCCAGCAGCGCAATAAAGACCACCGACAGCACGAACGTGAGCAGCACCGAGCCCAGCACGATGAGTGAACGCACGGGCTTGGCCTTCTTGGTGGCTGGGTAGGCTTTCTGCACCAGGTACACGCTGGATATCCGACCTTTAATGCTCAGCTCGGCGGTTTCGTAGGCCGAGCGGGCCGCGATGAGGCGGGTTTGCAGGTCGGTGACGCGGGTGGTGAACATGGTCACCGAGTCGGTGCCCTGTACATAGTTTTCCAGGTTGAGCAGGTTGCCGCCATCGGCGCGGGTGAGGCCGCGCAGCACGCGCTTGAGCCCGGCCACGTCGCCGCCGCTGGCCTCGGCCTTGCGCAGCGCGGCCTCGGTTTCCACCAGCTGCTTGGCCAGGTAGCGGCCCTGCATCTCGAGGCCGTAGATGCCGTAGCGGCGGCGCGCGCCTACCAGCTCGCGGCGGCTGCGCTCGAAGCTGGTGCTCAGGTATTCGTAGCGCTGGCGGTAGAGGTCGAGCACGGTGCGGCGGTTTTCCAGGGTCAGCTGCTGGTTCACCGAGTCGATGACGTGCACCATGGCATTGGCCACGGCCGCCGCCAGGTTCTTGTCTTTGTCCATGAACGCCAGCTCAATGGCGTCGCGCTCGTTGTGCACGATGCTGAGGTTGCTGTTGAACTCGCTCAGCACGTAGTTGTCGCTGGCATCGTCGCCGGGCGTGCCGGCCTTGTAGTGCTTATAGAGGTCAAACTTGCGGATAATCTGCTCGGCCACCGGCTGCGACTCGCCGATGGTGATGGCGCGGTCCAGGTCTTCGGCCCGGCCGCCCAGCTCCAGCTTGCTGCGCACTTCCACGTTGTCCTCGAGCAGGCGGTCGGGGTCAGCCGTCTGCGGGTTGGTGGGGATGAAGATGGCCGTGGAGCGGTAAAAGTTGGGCAGCAGCAGCGCCACCACAATGCTCACCAGTGCGGCCAACGCCACGGCCCCAGCCACGAAGTACTTCCAGCGGTTGATAATGGGGCCCAGGCCCACCAGCGAGAAAGAAGGTGCAGACATACAATGAAGAAAGCCGCTTGCCCCGTCCGCCTAAATTATTGGGCGCGGAGCGGGGGAGGGGCGAGCAAAGATAGCCGGAAAAAGGCCCCGTGCGCCCCCATGCGCGGCTGGCCCGACGCGGTGCGTAGCTTTGCGATTCTGGCGCACGGCGCAGGTTATTTTCTCTCGGTTTTAGCACCCTCGTCGGCATCAAACGGTTTTTTGGCAATATCAGCTTCGTCGTCCTGCTCAACCTGCTGGTAAAACCCGGCTGGGTGGTGGTTGAAAACCTGGTGCAGGACCGGCTCGGCCATGCCACGTTTGGCCTTATCACGGCGCTATCGGCCCTCACACTGGTGGTGGCCGCCCTGTCCGACCTCGGCCTCACGCCCTACTCCGTGCAGCGCGTGGCCGCCGAGCCCACCTTCATGGCCGAGACCTTTCCCACGCTGCTGCCCCTGCGCGGCGCCCTCAACGCCGTGGCGCTGGCCGCCATGCTGGGCGTGGGCTGGGTGCTGGGCTACCGCGGCTCGGAGTTGGTGCTGCTGGCCGCCATCGGTATTGCACTGCTGCTCACGCAGTACGGGCAGTTTCTGAGGGGCACCCTGCAGGCCCACCAGAAGTTCAATACCGATGCGGTGCTCTCGGTAGTGGAGAAGTTTGTGCTGCTGGGCGCCGTGCTGGTGCTCCTGCCGGTGGGCCTCACGCTGCCGCGCTACGTGGGCGCGCGGCTGGGCGCGGCGGCCTTCACCACGGTGGTGCTCTATGGGTTGATGACGCGCCTGTTTGGCCGCGTAAAGTACCGCTGGCAGGGCCTTGTGGCCCGCACGGCCCTGCGCGCCAGCCTGCCCTTTGCCTTCATGACCCTGCTCTACGGCGTGAACGAGCGCATCGACATGGTGATGCTCGAGCGCCTGGCCTCGCCCACCGAGGCCGGCTACTACGCCGGCGCCTACCGCTGGGTCGATGCCGTGATGATGTACGCTTGGACGGTGCTGCCGCTGTTTTTTGCCAAGTTTGCCAGCGTGGCCCGCGATGCTTCGGCCCAACGCCAGCTGCTCTGGTTTGGGCAGCGCGTCCTCACCTTGCCCTTGCTGTTTGTGGTGGCCTTTGTGCTGTTTCGGGGCGAGGTGCTGTTCTGGCAGTTCAGCCACAGCACGCCCGCCGAGGTGGCCCGGATGACCTGGTGCCTGAAAATATTATTCATCAACGTGCTGGTGCACGCCTTTTTTGCCATCTACAGCACGCTGCTTACCAGCACCACCCACGAGCGGGCGGTTAGCTGGCTGGTGGCCGGCAGCATTTTCCTCAACATCGGCCTGAACCTGTTTTTGCTGCCCCGCTACGGCGCCGTGGCCGCCTCGCTCGATACCCTGCTGTGCGCGGCGGCCGTCTCGGTGGGCTACCTGGTGCTGGTGGCGCAGCGCACCGGCGTGGGCGTGCCGTTTCGGCTGCTGGCCCGGCTGTTGCTGGCCTTCGGGCTACTGTGCGGGAGTTGGTATATGCTGCAGTATGGCTTCAGCAAAGCCCTGAGCTGGTGGGTTGAAGCAGGAGTGATGGCCGTTGTGTTTGGGGTGATTGTGCTCGGAACAGGGCTGGTGCGCCGCAACGAAATCATGGCGTTGAAGCGGTAAGCACCGAACGACCAGCGTCCCCTCCTTGGTAAGGAGGGGACGCTGGCGCGACGCGCCAGCTGGGGTGGTTTGTTCGTTGTACGACACCCGAACGACTCGTACTGGAATCGTTCGCGTATCATTGGCTACGCCGTCCTTCGGTTCAACGCCCACAACCACCCCCGTCCGAACCTGCGGTTCGAACATCCACTCCTTAGCTTCGCTGACCTTCGGGTGGTAAGGAGGGGAGTTTATTGTTTAATTCCATTTTTGCTTCCGTGCAAGTCGCTGTCAACACCCGTTTCCTACTGCCGGGCAACCACTTGGAAGGCATTGGCCGCTTCTCGTATGAGACGCTGCGGCACCTGGTGGCGCAGCATCCCGAGGTCACGTTTCACTTTCTGTTCGACCGGCCTTTTGATGTCCGCTACCTGTTTGGGCCTAATGTGGTGCCGCACGTGCTGTTTCCGCCGGCCCGGCATCCGTTGCTGTTCGTGGCGTGGTTTGAGGGAGCGGTGGCGCAGTGGCTGGCCCGGCGCCGGCCGGCGGCGTTCCTCAGCCTCGACGGCTTTACGACCCTCAACACCCGCGTGCCCCGGGTAACGGTCATTCACGACCTGGCCTTCGAGCATTATCCGCTCGATGTGGGGCTGCTGCAGCGCAAGTACTACCACTTTTTCTCGCCCCGCTTTGCGCGGGCCTCCGAGCAGCTGGTGGCCGTATCGGAAGCCACCAAGGCCGACATTGTGCAGACCTATGGCATCGCGCCGGCTAAAATCAGGGTAGCGTACAATGCGCCGGCCACCCAATTTCAGCCCCAGCCCGAGGCCGCCCAGCGCGAAACCCGGCGGCGGTTCAGCCACGGCCAGCCGTACTTTTTGTTTGTGGGGGCCTTGCAGCCGCGCAAAAACCTGGGCCATCTGCTGCAGGCCTTCGACATATTCAAGGAAAACGGTGGGTCCGGTGTAGCCCCCGCGCAGCTGCTCATTGTGGGCCGCAAGGCCTGGAAAGCCGGCCCCATTCTCGACGCCTACCAACGGATGCGCCACCAGACGTCGGTGCATTTCACCGGCCGCGTAGCCGACCCGGAATTGGCCAGCCTTTATGCGGCGGCCCTGGCCACGGTGTACGTGCCTTATTTCGAAGGTTTCGGCATCCCCATTGTCGAAGCGCAGGCCAGTGGCTGCCCGGTGCTCACGGCTGGCGTCAGCTCCATGCCGGAGGTGGCCGGCGAAGGCGGCGCCCTGGTGGTCGACCCGCACCAGGTGGAGGATATTGCCGGCGGCCTCACCCGCTTGTGGCAGGAGCCGGAGCTACGCCAGCAGCTCATCACCCAGGGGCACCAGAATCTGAGCCGCTTTTCGTGGGCCCGAAGCGCCGAAGTGCTGTGGGAAGCGGTTGACGCTGCGCTTAATGAAGAATGAATAATTAAGAATGAGGAATTAGCCCAAAGACCAATTCCTCATTCTTAATTATTCATTCCTCATTAAGCGAAGCGTTACTTTACTTTTGCCTTTCCTTATGGCCCGTTCGCATCCTTACAATTTTGCCCATGTGCTGCTGCCGCAGCTAGCGTGGCGCCGGCCGACATCGGTACGCCGCGAGCTGAGCGACCCTTACCTGGCGCGTGAGCTGCTGCATTATGTGTGGGACAAGGCCGCCGAAAACCTGGCCCCAGCCGAGAAAGTGGCGCCCAAGGGCCTGCGCCTGAGTTGGCACGAAGTAGCCGGCCGGGTCACGGCGCTGTTTCACCTGCCGCCGCCCCAGGCCACCATGGAGGCACATTATTCGGCCCTGGTATATGAGGAGGATGAGGACGCGGCCGAAACCGAAGCCGAAGAAAAGCGCCCCCGCTACTTCACCCTGGAAGCTACCCTGGGCCTGGCCGGCCCCGCCGGCACGCCCACCGAGGTGGGCGAATGGGCCGGCGAAGTGCACCGCCACCTGGGCCGCGGCCCGGCGGCCGGCCAGCCCAACACCCTCACGGCCTTCCTGGAAACATTGGCCACCGTGCTGGGCCCACTGCCGCCCGAAACGGAAGTGCCGTTTATGCGCGTGGTGCGCTCCTGATGCGCATGGCTTCCCGGCTCGAAGCGGCCTTGCTCACGCGCCCGCCCCGGCTGCTGCACGCCCTGCTGCCCGGCTGCGAATGGACCGGCCCCAGCGCCACGCCCGCCGGCGCCCCCGTGGTGTACCTGACGTTTGACGACGGCCCCATCCCCGACGAAACGCCCTGGGTGCTGGAGCAGCTGGCCGCCTTCCGGGCGCAGGCCACGTTTTTCTGCGTGGGCCAAAATCTGGAGCGCTACCCCGACATTGCCAGCGCGGCCCTGGCCGCCGGGCACCGGGTGGCCAACCACACCCATCATCACCGCAGCGCCTGGGCCACGCCCCGCGCCGGCTACCTGGCCGATGTGGCCCGCTGCCAGCAGGTATTGGCCGAAATTGGGCTGAATGCGAAGGGCGAATCGGGGCAGCCCCCCGTGGTTTCAGCTCCACTTTTCCGGCCGCCTTATGGCCGGCTGAGTTGGCCCTTGCTGCGGGCCCTGCGCCCGGAATATCGGGTGGTGATGTGGTCGGTGCTCACCCGCGACTACGACCCCGACCTGAGCCCAGAAAGCTGCCTGCGCTACACCCTGGCTGCTGTGCGGCCCGGCGATGTTCTCGTGTTTCACGACAGCCACAAGGCCAGTGCGCGGCTGCGCTTCGTGCTGCCGCGGGTGCTGGCGCACCTGGCCGAGCAGGGCTTTCAGTTTCTTACGCTGTGAGCGGCTTCTTGCTGAGCATTCTGCTGGTTTTTCTGGCGCTGTGGCTGCTGGGCATGGCTTACACGGCCTGGCGCTTTGCCACCCAGCGCGGGGCAGCGCCAGCCGGGCCGCTGCGGTCGCCGCTGCCCCGCGTGAGCGTGCTCGTTGCGGCGCGCGACGAAGAAGCGGCCTTGCCGCGCTGCCTGGCCAGTCTGCGGGCGCTGCACTACCCGCCCGAGCTGCTGGAAATTCTGGTAGGGGACGATGCCAGCACCGACCACACGGCCGCCGTGGCCGTGGCCGCCATGCAGGGCTTCGCCGGCCGGTTTCGGGTAATTACCATCTCCGATACGCTGGGCGCGGCCCGCGGCAAAGCCAACGTGCTGGCGCACTTGGCCCGCCACGCCACCACCGATTATTTCTTCATCACCGATGCCGATATCAGCGTGCCCCCGACGTGGATAGCGGCGCTGCTGGCGCACACGGCGCCGGGCGTGGGCACCGTCACGGGCATCACGGCCGTAAGTGGGCCGCGGCTGTTTCATCGGCTGCAGGGCCTCGACTGGCTGCTGTCGCTCAGCATGGTGCAGGTGGTCAGCGACATGGGGCGGCCCGTAACGGCCATGGGCAATAACATGCTGGTGACCCGCGCCGCCTACGAAGCCACGGGCGGCTACGAAGCGCTGCCTTTTTCCGTGACCGAAGATTTCGCCCTTTTCAAGGCCGTGCTGGCGCGAGGCTTCGGCTTCCGGCAAGTGTTCCACCCGGAAGTGCGGGCCGATTCGCTGCCCATTCCCACGTGGCCGGCCCTAATGAAGCAGCGCCGCCGCTGGCTGCGCGGCGTGGGGGCGCTGCCGCTGCGCCTGCGGCTGGAGCTGTTGTTTTTCAGTGGCTTCTGGCCGGCATTGGTGGCCGTGGCGGCGTTGGGCTGGCCGGCGTTGGCGCTTGGGGCGTGGGGCCTGAAAGTGCTGGTGCAGGGCACCTTGGCGCACTTCGCGCATCGCGGGGCGGGTGCGCGCTTGCCCTGGCAGCTGCTTCCGCTGTTTGAGTTCTATACATTGGCTCTAACCATCAGTCTTGTAGCATTCCGGGTATCGGGTGGCGCGGTGGTCTGGAAGGGGCGGCGCTACGAGTAGCTGGTGCAGCTAAAGCTCCCACTAAAGCAATTCACCCGGCTCAACCTGCTGTCATTGAGCAGTTGAGTCGGGCGAAAGACGAGGAGTAGTATTGAGCCTAGGGCTTGGCTTTTTCAACCACCACTAATTCAATATCTACCAGGTCGGTGGGCTGGTTGGGACGCATAACGGGCTTGGGGTTAATACCGATTTTGGCTTGGTCGAACTGCCCCTGTTGGGCTAGAATACGCTGCGTTTCGATAAGGTTGGCTCGGCTGAATGGCTCGCCGGAGCGCAGCGGAATCATTTTGAGCAGCGCCGCCGTCGGTGATTTGGTATTGCCAGTGACGGTGATGGTGCCTAAGTCGGCTTTCCGGCCTTCGTTTATGGTGAAGGCGAGGTCGGTAGTGCCATTGGGCTGGCGCGTGGCTTTGGGACTCACCGAGAAAAACAGGTAGCCGTGGTCCATGTAGCGGGAGGTAATGTCGCCGCCCCTGGTGCCGAAGCTCAGGCGCCGCGCTACTTCGAGCGAGTCGTAGGCGTCGCCGGGTTTCAGGCCCAGCGCCTGGTTCAGCTTGGCCGTGGATAAGTACGTGTTGCCCTGCCAGCTGATGCGGCCGATGGGCCGCGCCGAAGGCGATGAATAGAACGCATCAGCGGGCGAAGTGGCAACCGGGGCCGCAGCCTCTGGAGTGGGCGAGCCGGCGCAGGCCGTGGCTACCCAGGCAAAGGCGAATACGGGCAGTACCAGCAGAAAACGAAGCTTTTGCATGGGGCGGGAACTGGGCTGGGTCAGCATGTGGATGCGCAGAAAAAGTTGTTTGTTGGAGAAGGCGTGAACCAGGGCAAAGGGCAGCTGCTGGGAAGCTAGCTTTATCAGCAACTCGCCGTAGGGCGTGGGGTCGTACCCGGTAGGGCTGGGCTGCGTGCGCACCACGGCCTCGTCGGCCAGGTACTCGTGCACCGCCTTGAGCTGCCGGCCGAAGTAGGGCAGCAGGCCATTGAACCAGAAGACCACGCCCAGGGCCTCCACCACCAGCAGGTCCAGGGTATGTCGTTGCCGGACGTGCACCTGCTCGTGCAGCAGGAGCTGCTCGCGCTCGGTGTCGCTCAACCTGTCGTGCAGCGGCGAGAGAAACACGTGCCGGCCAAAGGAAAATGCCGGTAGGCTGGGCTCGGGCAGATGCACGATGGAGAAGCTGCCCAGGTTGGTTTGGGGGTTGCGCCGGGCCAGGTCGGTCAGGGCCCGCAGGTTGCGCACGGCGGCAATGAGCTTATAAAGCGCGCCCAGAGCGTAAATGGCCAGCAGGCTGAGCATCAGCACCTCCGCAATATCCAGTGAAGTGGCCGCGGGCGCCGAGGCGCTGGCGGCAACTGGGCTCATTTGCCAGCTCAACCGAAATGGCAACGGCTGCCCGGCCGGGACACTAGCGGATTGAGCTAAAAACCCGGCCAGTCCGGGAAACGCCAGGAAGGGGAGGAGCACGCTCGCGGCCAGGGCCCCGAGCAGGTAGGCCCGGTTCCAGGCGAAGTAGGTGAGCCGGGCCAGCAGCAGGCGGTAGGTGAGGGCAAATAACGCCAGGCAAAAGCTGGCCTCGGCCAGATACAGGAGGGTGCTAGTGAGCATCGCCGTCGGGTTTAGAGGGGTTTTCGGAATCGTGGAGCAGGTCGAGCAGCTGCTGCTTTTCGCGCTGGCTCAGGGTTTCTTCCACCATAAAGGAGACCAGGGCCGTGGGGGAGTTGTCGAAATATTGGGCTAACATGCGCTTGAGGCTGGCCGCCCGGTACTCCATTTTGCTGATGAGAGGGAAGTACTCGTAGGTCTTGCCGTAGGCTTTGAAGCCCACGTAGCCTTTGCGCTCCAGGATGCGCACCACAGACGAAATGGTGTTGTATGGCGGCTTAGGCTCGTCGGGCAGGTGCTCAATCACGTCCTTCACGAAAGCTTTCTTCAGCTTCCACAGCACCTGCATGATACGCTCCTCGGTCTTGGTTAAATCTTCCATGTTTCAAATGTATAACCTACGATTCAGTTTATAAACTTATTTATCAGTTTTAAAACGTAATAATAAGTTAAATGGCTAAATTGAGCTGGAAAAGAAGATAGTTGAGCTGAATTTGTTGTGGCCCCGCTGCGCCCCCGACCTTTGCCCCACTATGCACATCACCGATTCCCACGCCCACCTCTACTCCGAACAGTTTAAGCCCGACCGGCTCGACGCCTTGCGCCGCGCCCAGGAAGCCGGTGTGCGCACCATCGTGATGCCCAACGTGGACCACAGCAGCATCGACGCCATGATGGAGCTGGAGGCCCAGGCCCCCGAAACCTGTTTTGCCATGATGGGCCTGCACCCGTGCTCGGTCACGCGCAGCTTCGAGCAAGACCTATATGAGGTGGAGACCTGGCTGGGCCGCCGGCCGTTTGCCGCCGTGGGCGAGGCCGGCCTGGACCTGCACTGGGACAAAACCCTGCTCGCCGAGCAGCAGGAGGCGCTAAAAATTCAGCTGCAGCTAGCCAAACAGCACAACCTGCCCATCGTGCTGCACACCCGCGAAGCCTTTGCCGAAACCGCGGCCCTGGTAGAAGCGGCCCAGGATGGCACCTTGCGTGGCGTGTTTCACTGCTTTTCGGGTACGCCCGAGGAAGCCGAGCAGGCCATCAAGCTGGGCTTTATGCTGGGAATTGGAGGCGTGGCTACCTTCAAAAACGGCGGGGCCGACAAGGTACTGCCTGGCATCGACCTGAAGCATTTGCTGCTGGAAACTGACTGCCCGTACCTGGCGCCGGTGCCGCACCGGGGCAAGCGCAACGAGCCGGCCTATCTCCCGTTCGTGCTGCGCCGCGTGGCGGAACTGCTGGGCAAAGACGTGGAAGAAGTGGCCGAAGCCACCTCGCGCAATGCCGCGGCGCTATTCAACTTGTAGCCGCTGAGATATTATGAAGCTGTTATAGAGATTTTAGGTCATGCCGGCGGAACATCACCCCCGGCCCCACTCCAAAAGAGAGGGGTGCCTAATGCTAAGCAACAGAAAGCCCCAGCTCAGTATTGAGCCAGGGCTTTCTGTTTTTAGAAATAGAGCTAACTGGCGTTCGGCACCCCTCTCTTTTGGGGGGGGCCGGGGGTGAGGTTCCCCACGCGAGCGGCTTCACTCTGCTCTGCTTTACATAACAGCCGAAATCCTTGTCTCGAACTCCTAAACAGCTTCAATAAAAAAAGGGCGGATGGCTACCAAGCCATCCGCCCTTTTTTTATTGCCTGAGTTTATCAAGCTTTGGCGGTAACTGCTTTTTCCAAGTCGGTGAGCAGGGTTTCAATCTGGGCCGCGTAGCCATTGATTTGGTCGAGGCCGGTGCGCGATTCTTCGATGAGCCCGCGGGAATAGCGGGCGGCCAGGTCCCGGCCGGTGTGCAGCATTTGCTGCAGCACCCGCTCAATTTCGCGCACCTCGGGATAGGCCCCATACGTGGGCTTTACCGCGGTTTGCAGCCATTGGCCGAGGGGATTGTCGTGAATAGAAAACAGTTCCGGCTCCGCCGCACGTACCCCGTAGAGCACCGAGCGCAGCCGCGACTTAAACAAGACCTGCTTTACGCGGGCTTGTTGAAAGTCGAAAGAAGTAAGGGCCATTCGGGAAAGAGGTAAGCGAAAAATGCAGAAAAAGGAGGGGAGCTAGCGAAGCAGGCGGCTAGGCACTTACTGTGGGGTGGTGCCAGAGGCATTGCGCAGCTGGTCGAGGGCTTGGTGGGCCAGCACCAATTCGGTTACTTCAAAGGCAAATACCATGATGCCAGCCGGCTGGTCATTTTCGCGGAACTGCTGGTAGATGAAGTTGAAGTAGGAATCTTGGAGCTGCTTGCTGGCGTCGCGCTCCAACTGCAGCTTTAGCTCGTTGCCGTAGAACGTTTCGCCGGTTTGGTACACTTTATCCAGAATGCCGATGATGCCCTGGTCTTTGACTTCGGGCAGGATTTCGGCTACTGTGTGGCCCACCAGCTCCCGATGCGGGAAAATCTGCTGGTACACGGGGTTCACAAACTCAAACGTGTGCTCCGGCCCGCGCAGGATGCAAATCATGGCCGGCGCCTGCATAAACAGGTTGTGGAAGGTCTCGCGCTGGTTTTCGGCTTTCTGGTACAGCTCGTAGGCCTGCTCCGAGAGGGCGCTCTGCTGCTCGTTGGCTTCCAGGAGCTCCTGCACCATCTGGCGCTGCTCGTGGATGTCGATGGCCCCGCCCACCCACATGCTGATGGCGCCTTCGGCGTTGCGACGGGGGGTGGCCCGCACCAGTATCCAGCGGTATTCGCCGTCGTGGCGGCGCAGGCGGTATTCTACCTGGTAGGGGTTGCCGCTTTCCACGGCCTCTTTCCAGGCGTTGAGCACCCGGTCGCGGTCTTCGGGGTGGAGGCTGGTGCTCCACTGCCCGCCCACTTCCTGGTCCATGGTGCGGCCGGTGAAGGCCAGCCAGCGGGGGTTGAAGTAGTCGCGGTTGCCATCGGGCTGCGCCGTCCAGATGGACACGGGCAGGCTTTCGAGCACGAACCGGGTGCGTTCGTGGGCGTCGGCCAGCGCTTGCTGGGCCTTGCTGGCTTCCTGCGCCGCGCGGTACTGCTCGGTTACGTTTTGAGTGCGCTGCAGGATGTACTGCAGCTGGCCCTGCTCGTCGAGCAGGGGGTAGTGGGTGGCCTGCCAATACATTTCTTCGAGCCCCCCGCCCTGCTCGGCGGGCCGGGCCAGGTCGTAGCGGATTACCGGCATGGCGTGGGGCTCCAGGTACTGGCGCACGTGCTCCTGCGACTGCGCAATGATGTCGCCCTGGTTCTGGTCGACGGCCGGGTAGGCCTCAAACATCGACCGCCCCACCGCTTCCTCGCGCGATTTCATCGAAACGGCCACGTGGCTGTCGGTATTGTCCAGGATGGTTGCATCCGGGGTCATTAGCAGAAAGCTGTCTGGCAACGAGCGGAATAAACGCTGGTAATCAATGGGAGAATCGGGAGCAGTCATAGTTAGGGGTAGCCGCCAGGGGACAAGTTTGCGCCTTCAGAATGTGGACCGGATGAATGGCCCGGAAAAACTCGACGGTAAAGGTACTTTGGCGGGGATGAATTGAAAGGCAAACGGGCGGCCCAGATAGTGGCAGCAGAACCACAGGCGGCACTTTTTGGCCAAAAAGCCAGCGGATTTGAAAAAGGCTCATCCCACGGGGCCGCGTTTCATCCGGGCCATTCGCCGGTTCGGCAACACAAAGTTGAGCCCGGGTGGGGCCAGCGGGCACCTTTGGCTCAATCCTTTCCCGCTGCCTCGTGAAAACCCTGCTACTCCCGCTGCTCCTGCTGCTGAGCGCCTCCAGTGTTGCCTCGGCCCAAACGGCGCCCGCTTTCCAGCCACTCAGCCACTCGGCTACGCTCATCTCCGGTACGGTGCGCGACCACGCCGGCCAGCCCCTGCCCGGCGTGAACGTGTTCCTGAAAACCACCTTCGACGGTGCCAGTACCGACTCGTTGGGCCGGTTTCGGTTCAGCACCGACCAGGCCGCCGGCGGGCTGCCGCTCGTGGTGAGCTACGTGGGCTACGAGCCGCTGGAGCTGCCTCTGACGCTGGGCCAGGGCGCCATTTTCTTGCCCAATATCCGCCTGAAAGCCAACCGGGCCCAGCTCGGCGACGTGGTGGTGACGGCCGGGGCCTTCGAAGCCAGCGACGACAAATGCTCGGCCACCCTCAAGCCGCTCGACATCGTGACCACGGCCGGGGCCCTGGGCGACATTGCCGGCGCGCTGAACGCCCTGCCCGGCACCACGCGGGTGGGGGAGGAAGGCAAGCTGTTTGTGCGCGGCGGGGCGGCTTCGGAAACCAAAACCTACCTCGACGGCCTGCCCGTGCAAACGCCCTACGGCAGCGCGGTGCCCAACGTGGCCGCGCGGGGGCGGTTTTGGCCGTTTCTGTTCAAAGGCACGGTGTTTAGCACGGGCGGCTATTCGGCCGAGTTTGGGCAGGCGCTGTCGGCGGTGGTGGCGCTGAACTCGACGGACCTCGCGCCGGAAACCCAGACCGGTATTTCACTGATGTCGGTGGGCGGCAGCCTGTCGCGCACCCAGCGCTGGGACCGCACCTCGGTGGCCGTTTCGGCTGATTACAGCAACCTCGCGCCTTATTTCAACCTCGTGCCCCAGCGCTTTGGCTGGGACAAGGCACCGCAGGGCCGGGGCGGCTCCCTCAAGCTAGCCCACCGCACTGGGCAGGCCGGCATGCTCAAGCTCTACGGCACCTTCAGTCAGCAGCGCCTGGCCCTGCGCCAGCCCGATGCCCGCCCCGAATTTGCCGCCGCGGGCCATCCCATTGCCCTGGCCAACGACAACGCCTACCTCAACGCTACCTACCGCACCCCGCTGGTGCGCGGCTGGAGCCTGAACACCGGCCTGGCCCTGACCCGCGACGACAACACCGTGCGCCCCGACGCCCAAACCGTGCTCGAGCTCGACCAGTCGGCCGTGGCTCGCGTGGTGCTCACCAACGACTCGGCCAGCACGTGGTTTAACCTGAAAATGGGCGCCGAAGCCTACGCCCAGCGCTACCGCCAGCAGTACCAGGCCACGGCCGAGGGCCCCACCCAGACACTGGGCGTAGACGAGCAGCGCGGCGCCGGCTTGGTGGAATGTGAGCTGGTGCTGACCAACAAGCTCGCCGGCCGGGCCGGCCTCCGCACCGAATACTCGGCGCTGCTGGGCCGCTGGAACGCCGCGCCTCGCCTGGGCCTGGCCTACAAAACCGGCGAAAACAGCCAGATATCGGCCGCCTGGGGCTGGTTTTACCAAAGCCCGACCACGGACCTGCTCCGCATCAGCAGCCAGCTCAAGTTTGAGCGCGCCGAGCACCTGCTGCTCATCTACCAGCGCATGGTGAAGGAGCGGACGCTGCGGGCCGAAGTCTACCAGAAAAACTATACCCAGCTTACCACCTTCGATGGTGCCCGGAGCTTTAACCCCGGCACCTACCAAAACGCCGGCGGGGGCTACGCCCGGGGCCTCGACGTGCTGTGGCGCGACCGCACCACGTTCAAGAAAGTGGACTACTGGGTGAGCTACGGGCTGCTGGACACCCGCCGCCAGTTCCGGGCCGACCCGGTGATGGCCGTGCCCACCTTCGCCGCCCGGCACAACCTGAGCGTGGTGGGCAAGTACTGGGTGCAGAAGCTCCACACGCAGGTGGGCTTCACGTACGGCTACGGCAGCGGCCGCCGCTACCACAACCCCAACCTGCCCGGCTACAACCAAAGCACCCTGCCCGCCTACCAGGACCTGAGCCTGAACGTGAGCTACCTCACCAACTGGTTTGGGCAGTTCACCATCGTCTACCTGTCGGCTTCCAATGTGCTGGGCCGCAACAACGTGTACGGCTACAGCTACACCGGTACTGCCGATGCCAACGGCCAGTTCCGCAGCGTGGCCGTGACGCCGGGCGCGCCCCGCATGCTGTTCGTGGGCGTGTTCATCTCCATCAACAAAAACAAGAAAGTGGACTTGAACGAGCGGCCCGATTGATTCCTGCAGCAATACAGAAAAGCCACTCTGCGCAAGTTGAGTGGCTCTTTTGCTTGGGCTCCTCACTGCTCGCTCTTTCGGAGTTGCACTCATAGGCTACTTACTGCCGAACCGGTAGCGCAGGCCCAGCGCGTTGGTATGGGTAAGGAAGGAGTTGGTGAGATAATAGCCCGGCGCTACCGCGCGGTTGATGGTGAAGTCGTAGTTAAGCTCGAAGCGCGGCGTGATGCGGTAGTGTGCGCCCATTCCCAGCGTTAGGAGGAGTGTGTTTTGGGAGTACTGGTAGCCGTAGGGCGACGCCACAAAACTGCTCTGGACGCTGTCGGAGCGGGTACCGCGGCTGCTGGATGCCCGGTGCTCCAGGGTGAGGCCGCCCAACGCGTCGAACTGCAGGCGGTGGGCCGGATTGCGCGTGAGCGTGTAGCGGGCCAAGACCGACAGCGAGGCATTGCGCCCGGTGTACCGGCCCGACATTTCGGAGTACCTCAGGACCGGGCTGCCGGAAGCATAATCATAAAAGTAGCCCGAGTTGGAGTAGCTATGGGACATGCCACTGTAGGCGAGGCCCACCTGCACCGCCAGCCGCGGGCGCCACTGGTAGCCCACCGTAAGCTGCACCGGCACCTGCACGCCGCCGCCGAGGAACCCTCGATTGCCCAGATGCTGGTAGTAGCTGCTGTAGGCGCCCAGCCCCACATAGAAGCGGGGCGCGGGGGCCGGGTCGGTAGTTTGGGCGAGGCTGAGAAGGGGAGTGCTGAGCAGCAAGCCGCCAAGGGCCGCGAGTCGGGGTAAAAGCATGGATAGGATGGGGAAAGTGATATGGATTGCCGGTATGAGGCTGCTGGCGGGCCAAACGTTGCATGGCGCGCTTGGCCGGTGGCAATGTTTTCGGGGGAAGGTCATCTCCTAGTCCCGTCGCTTCATCGGCTTAAACCGACGCTTCGGCAACAGGGATTTTCAGCCGGCCCGGCCCGCTGCCACCTTTGAATCATCAACCCCCGCCAGGGATTTCACCTCATCACATTCAGCTCAATTCCATGAAAACCACCCTCCTCACCCTCGCCCTCGCTGCCGCCTCATTTGCGGCCGTGGCTCAATCGCAGCCCGCGGCTGGCGCTCCCGGCGCCATCGCAGCCCAAGCCCCGGCCGATGCCTACACCGCCATGATGGCCGCCACCATTGCCGAGCTGGATGCGGCACCCGCGGCCGCCCTGCCCGCTACCATTGCCAAGCTGGAGCGGGCCGCCAGCGCCAAGCCCGCCGACTGGCTGCCCCGCTACTACCAGGCCCGCGGCTACGTCAAAATGAGCTTCGCCGCCAAGGATGGGGAACAGAAGGAAAAATTCCTGGACCAAGCCCAAACCGCCCTCGACCAGGCCCAGAAGCTGCCCGGCGCCGACAAGGCCGAGCTTCTCGTGCTGCAGGCCTACCTCTACCAGGGCCGCATCCAGGTTTCGCCGATGACGCGCGGGCCCGTCTTCACGGGCCGCGTGCACGAGGCGCTGGAACAAGCCCTTGGCCTCAGCCCCAATAACCCGCGGGCGCTGCTGGTGCTAGGCAACGACTTCTATTTCCGGCCCAAGATGTTCGGTGGCGGAGCCGACGCCGCGCGCCCTTACTACGAAAAGGCCCGCCAAAGCTTCGCCACCTTCAAGCCCGCCACCGTGCTCAGCCCAAATTGGGGCGAGAAGACCGTGACAGCTACCCTGCAGCAAATGGCCACCGAAGCAGCTGGCAGCACTACTGCTACTAAATAATCAGGGTTGTTCAAGCCTAACGCGAAGCCAAGAGAACGTCATGCCGAGCGCAGCCGAGGTATCTCGCGTGGGATAGTAATCCAATCGTCTGTCAATAAGCGGCTGTCATGCTGACGAAGGAAGCATCTTATCGCCGCTGGACGACTCGTTCGAACGTGATAAGATACTTCCTTCGTCAGCATGACAGCCGGCGCGGTAGACATGCCGTAGCCCCACTCGACACGAACGGCTCAAGCACAATCCCTAAACGTCTTCAATTCCAGCTCAACGAAGCTTTTCGTTTACTTTGATGGAACATTGCCCGCCTTTGCCCATGGCCCAGCCCAATTCTTCTTCCCTGTTTACCGGTGGCTACCTGCCCATTTCGGGTTCGTGGGTGAGCAAGTGGAAGGCGCTGCGGATACTGTTGCTCATCTCGGCGGTGCTCACGGTGTTGCTCAACCCCGGGTCGCTCACCAGTGCCAAAGCCCTGGCCATCACCTTCGCCATCACCTTCGCTTACAGCGGGGGGCTGTGGTTTGTGAACGGCTACGCGGTGGATTGGCTCAACAGCCGCGTTTCCTGGGCCGAGCGGCCCCTGCGCCGGCTGCTGCTCACGTTGGCCACGGCGGTGGGCGGGTCGGTGGCGGTGATTGTGCTCATTCAGGCCGCCTTCCTCACGCTGATGGGCGACTCGCTGGCGCTGCTCTGGAGCCCGCGCATGTACGGGCAGGTGCTGGTGCCGCTGGCCGTTACCATCATCATTTCCCTGTTTAACCACAGCCGCTCATTCTTCATGAGCTGGCGGGCGGCGGCCGTGCGCGCCGAGCGGCTGGAAAAGGAAACCGCCATTGCCCGGCTCGACTCCCTGCGCCGGCAAGTGGACCCGCATTTTCTATTCAACTCCCTGAACGCGCTGACTTCTTTGGTAGAAGAAAACGACCCCGCCCGGGCCGTACGCTTCATCCGCCAGCTCTCGCAGGTGTACCGCTACGTGCTCGACAGCGAAAGCCAGGAGCTGGTGCCGTTGGCCGAGGAAGTGCGCTTCGCCGAAAGCTACCTGTACCTGCAGAAAACCCGTCTTGGCGATGCCCTGGCCGTGGAAATGGACCTGCCACCCGCCGCCGTGGCCCCGTTCTTCGTGCCGCCGCTGGCCCTGCAATTGTTGCTCGAAAACGTCATCAAGCACAACACCGCTTTCCAGGCCGACCCGCTGCGCGTGCGCGTGACCCTGGATGCCGCTGCCCACACCCTCACCGTGCGCAACATGCGGCGCCCCCGCCGCCTTGCGCCCGAGGAAAAGTCCGGCCTGGGCCTGAAAAACCTGGCCGCTCGCTACAGCTTCCTCAGCAGCAAGCCGCTGGTGGTGAGCGAGGAGGCCGGGGAATTTGTCGTGACACTGCCACTGCTCGTCATTTAACATTTATCATTTAACAGTTATCATTTATCCTTCGTCAATCGCATGTCTTGAGTCGCAATTTTCGCTGATGTTTCCCTGCAACTGACCAAATGGGCTTGCCCAAGTCGGTCGACTGTTAAATGATAAATGTTAATTGTTAAATGAAACTGACTGCCCTCATCGTTGAAGACGAACCCCTGGCTGCCCGCCGCCTCGCCGACATGCTGGCCCGCCAGCCCGAACCGGTGCAGGTGCTCGGCACGGCCGAATCGGTAGCCCAGGCCGTGGCCATGCTCGAAAGCCCGCAGCCCGCGCCTGATGTGCTGTTTCTGGACATTCACCTGGCCGATGGCCTCAGCTTTGAGCTGTTTGAGCGCACGCCGGTGCGCTGCCCCGTCATCTTCACCACAGCCTACGACCAGTATGCGCTGCAGGCCTTCAAGGTGAACAGCGTGGACTACCTGCTCAAGCCCATCGACGAGGAGGAGCTGAGCGCGGCCCTGCGCAAGCTGCGCGCCCTGCACAGTGCGGCACGCGCCGCGCCGGCCCCTGCCTTCGACCCCGCGCTGCTGGGGCAGCTCCTGCAGCAGATGCAGCAAACCCTGCCGGGTACGACCACACCAGGCGCGGCTTACAAAACACAGTTTGTGGTGCGGGTAGGCGAGCACCTGAAAGTGGTGCCCCTCGACCAGATTGCCTATTTCTTCAGCCTTGAAAAAGCCACCTTTCTGCAAACCACCGAAGGCCGCAAGTACGTGGTGGACTACACCATGGACCAGCTCGAAAACCTGCTGGACCCGCGCCGCTTCTTCCGCCTGAATCGGGCCTATTTAGCCCAACAAACCGCCATTCAGGACATCATTCACTATACCAATTCGCGCCTGCAAACCGTGCTCAAGCCCCTCGCGCCCGATACCCAGGTGCTGGTGAGCCGTGAGAAGGTGAACGTGTTCAAGAGCTGGCTGGACCGCTAAAGGCCGCTTCCGCCCGATTATTATCCTTCGAGCCATGCTTTCACGGCGCTGGCTTTTTCGCGGCTCACCAGCACGTCTTCGCTGGCGGCGGGGTGCAGCTCCACCAGCAGCTTGCCGTTGAAGTGCGGGTGCAGGCGGCGCACCGCCGGTAGTTGGGCTATGATTTGGCGGTTGAGCCGGAAAAATTGGGCTGGGTTGAGCAGGCTTTCCAATTGCTCGAGCGTGTAGTCGAGCACGAAGCGGCGGCCGTCCGCAGCCACCAGGGTGGTGGTCTCGTGGCGGCTGCTGAACCAGGCAATGTCAGCCACTGGCAGAGGCAGCAGCTGTTCTCCCTGCCGCACCAGAAACCTGCTTTTATAGGGCCGTGGCAACGCATCGAGCAACCGCTCGATGCTTAATGAAGAATGAGGAATGGGGAATGAAGAATGGGGCGAGGTAGCCTGTTCGGCCTGCGAAAACCTTTCGCCGGATGATTTTTCATTCCTCATTCTTAATTCCTCATTAAGCGCAGCGTCTCGCAGCGCGTTCCGCTTGGCCAGGGCGGCTTGCAGCTCGGCCAGCTTCACTGGTTTCAGCAGGTACGCAATGCTATTGGCCTGGAAAGCGCGGATGGCGTAGGCGTCGAACGCCGTGGTGAAAATGACCGGGCTGGGCACCACGGCCTGCTCCCAGATCTCCAGGCTGAGGCCGTCGGCGAGCTGGATGTCGCTTAGGATGAGGTCGGGGGCGGGGTGGGCGGCCAGCCAGGCGAGGGCGCCGCTCACGGTATCGAGCACAGATACCACTTGCGCCTCGGGCGCGGCCTGGGTTAGCAGGCGCTGGAGGCGCTCGGCGGCGGGGTACTCGTCTTCGAGGAGCAGGATGGTCATGGCGGGATTAGAGCAGCGGCAATTTCACCACGAACGTGCCTTCCTGCTGCTCAATTTCCACGCGGTGCGCGGCGTTGAGCAGCTGGTAGCGCTGCTGCACATTAGCCAGCCCCGTGCCGGTGCCGGGCGCCAGGCCAGCCGAGCGGAGCCGCAGGGTGTTTTCTACGAAGACGAATTCGGGCGCCCCGTCGGGGGTGGCCGTCAGGCGCAGGTGCAGCGGGTGCTCGCGCGAGGCCACGTTGTGCTTCAGCGCGTTTTCTACCAGAAGCTGCACGCTGAGCGGGGCCACACGGCGGGCCAGGGCAGCCGGCGGTAGGCAGATTTCCACCACCAGGTTGTCGCGAAATCGGGCTTTGTGCAGCGCCAGATAGGTTTCGACAAAGGCGATTTCGTCGGCCAGCGGCACGGTGGGCTGGCCCTGGGCCAGCAGCGCGTAGCGGTACATATCGGCCAGCTGCTCCACAAATTGCTGGGCGGGCGCATTGCCGGGCTCGATGAGGGCCGACAAGGTATTGAGGTTGTTGAACAGGAAGTGCGGGTCGAGCTGGCTTTGCAGGGCGTCGAGCTGGGCCTGCGTGCTGGCGCGGGCCAGCTGGTCGGCGCGCAGCAGGTTGGCCTTCCACTGCTCGAAGAAATACCGGCTTTCGTACACGGTATTCACAATGAGCGTCGGTAGCAGGTTGAACCCGATGGCCCCGAGCAGAGAGGGCGCGCTGAATGGAAAGTAGGAGGGCAGTAAAAAGTGCAGCGGTACCTGCAAAACCACCGTGGCCGCGGCCGTAAACAGCCCCGACAGCACCACCAGCGCCCACAGCCGCTGGGCCGTTTGGCTCACGTGGGGCAGCCGGTGCAGCAGCCACGCCCACAGCGCGCGGTTGCCGAGCCAGAGCGCCGCGGTGAAATACAGCGAGATGGCCCAATTGATGAAAAAATCGGCGGGCGAGGCCAGCAGGCGATGCAGCGGCGTCACCAGCAAGACAATCAAAATGCTCAGGGCGGGAATGCCGATGAGCCGGAAACGGCGGTCTTTCATGGGGTGGCCCTCGTCAGGTAGCGGCTAGGCGGCCACCATGGGCGCCGCGCGCCGCTACCTGCGCCGATAAGTATACAGCATAAATCCCATTGCCACCGCCGAGCCCAGCACAGACGGCAGAAACTGGCTGTAGGGCTTGTAGGCGCCCAGCACCGTGCCCGTGAAGGCCGAGAGCAGCGCCGAATAAGTACTCATCATCTTCCAGATGTGCTCGTAGAGCCAGGCCCCGCGCCGCCAGCGGCTCAGCCACCCAAACCGGCTCAGGTCGTAGACCGTCATGGCCAGCAGCGTGCCGAGGGTGCTGTACATCACCACCGGCGACCATACCAGCGCAATGCGCGGCAGCAGCACCAGAAACGCCCCGGCCCCCAGCAGAAAAACTGCCGAAAAGACCCCGTCGCTCAGGGTGGGGCCGGTGGCGTGGGTGCGCAGCACCCGGTAGCCGGAGTAGGCCTGGTACACACTCAGCATCACGATGACGGTGAGAAAGGGCCGGAAGTTGAACACCGCCAGCCCCAGCACCGCCGTCACGAGCACCACCGTCGCCAGGCCCAGAAACCAGCGCCCCGTTCGCAAGTGGGCCGGTCCGCCCTTGGCCGTGAGCATGGGCGCCAGCCCCACCAGCAGCGCCAGCGTCCCAAACGCGATGTGAACCAGGATATTGAGCTGATGAAGCGTGGCCATAATGAAAGAGTGCAGAAACAAGGTAGAGAGAATGGACGTGGCCCGAGGAGCGTGGTGCGGCGTTAGAGGGGCAGCAGCGGGCGGCCCGCCAGGGCCAGCGCAAACAGCCCGGCCACGCCCCCGGCGTAGAGCGCCGCACCTACCCAGGTGAGCAGCACCGCCCGGCCCGGCACCCAGCGGCTGAGCGCCCAGCCCAACAGCGGCACCACTTGCAGCGCGTGCATGCCCAGAAAATGGGCGGCGCGGAGGTCGCCGGCCCGCGTGCTCCAGCCCAGGCCGGGCAGGCCGGGGCCGCCGTCGGGGGCGCCCACGGTGTGCTGGTTGAAGTGAATCATGACCCCGCCGATGAGGCTGCCGACCACAAACAGGAGCAGGCCCAAACGGATGCCCCATACCGTGCCGGCCGCCCCCCGCGGCCGGTGCCGCCACACCAGCCACAGCGCCCAAAACGTCATGAGGGTGTTGACCATGATAAACCAGCCCATCAGCCCAAACAGCACGCCGCTCAGGGCCGAGCCGGTATTGAAATGCGACGTGGTGCCGCGGGCTGCCTGCCCCCAGATAACGGCCTGCTCTACCAGCATGCTCACGGCCACCCCCAGGCTGAGGCGGCGCACGCTGCGCTGGGCATGCTTGGGCAGCTGGGCCAGCAGCCAGCCCAGCGTCCATGCATAGGCCAGGATGGACAAGGAAAACTTCAGCGGCTTCATCCACACAGGCAGGCCCGTGACCACGCGGGCATCGAAGGGCAGCAGCGCCAGCGCCAGCACGGCCAGGGCTAGGTTCAGGGCGCCGGTCCAGAACAGGGCCGGGTTGGCCTGCCGCAGCTGGGCCACGAAGTGAGGCGCGGCCCCCGAGTGGCGGGTAGCAGCCAGGGGGAGGGAGATGCCGGTCATGTCGTCGGGCTGCGAGGCAGCGGTTAAGATTTAATAATCAGCGGTTCGCCTGCTCTTGGGCTGCCACTGGCGCTGGGCGGGCCACGTTGGGCAAAAACAGCCGCCTGACGCCGCAGTACAGCCCAAAGCCCAGCGGCCCGAGCATGAAGGTGGCCAGCAGGCACGGCACCAGGGCCCAGTGCGGCACGCCGCGCAGCTGCGCATCGCGGGTTTCCCAGGCGCCCACCCACATATCGAAGCACAGGTAGTGCACCCAGCCGGCCAGCAGCGCCCACGGCTCCCGAAACAGCGCCGCCACCTGGGCCAACGACCCAAACCCCGCCCCCGGCGCGGGGTGCGCGAGCATCTGGTAGCCAATGAGCACGGTATAAACCGCCGCCAGCAGCAGGGGCAGGGCCCCGCGCAGCACCACGGCGCGGGTGCCCCGCCAGCGCGGGGCCAGCACCAGCAGGGCCCAGCCCAGCATGGCTAGTAGGTTGGCTGCCTGGAATAAGGAGTCGGGAGAGAGCATGGCCAAAACTACCGAAGTCGCCCCGCCGTTGCTAGCCCAAGCGGGGTGAAGCCGCGCAAAGCGCCGGTTAAGCCGCGGATAGCGGGGGTGAAGTGCGGCCCCGGCCCGCCCATATCCGGCTTGGATGGGGCTTCCCTTTGTACTAGACGCTGGCCGTACTCACAACCTTCGGCTCATTGGCCGTGTTTGGCCTGTGCTATGCTGCTTCCCTTGCGCTTCGTCACGTTGCTCTGGCTGGCGGCCCTGGTGCCCGCCGGCAGTTGGGCCCAGGCCCCTTCCCCCGATTCGGCGGTGGGCCGACGGGTGGTGCCGCGCATTCCGCACCGCCGGGTGGTGGTGCAGTATGACTCGCGCTACTCCATTCTCAACCACCATTTCACGACCATCAACGGCCTGAAGCTGGGCGTGGAGTTCAAAAACCGCTTCCGCGCCGGCACGGCCATCTACTTTCTTAGCACGGGTGTGACCACTCGCCAGGCCCGCCCCGAAAACGCCGCGGCCGATGCCCAGGCCGACCTGCGGTTCCGCTACCTGGCCGGGTACGGCGAGTACGTGCTGCTGGAAACGCCCCGCTGGGAGCTGAGCAGCAACCTCCAACTCGGCCTGGGCTCGGCCTACGTGCGCTACAACACCCCGGATGGCCGTTCTCACGTAACCCCAAAGCAGTTCATGGGCGTGGTGGAGCCTTCCGTATCGGCGCACCTGCGGGTGTTTCAGTGGGCGGGGCTGGGCGCCGGGGTGGGCTGGCGGCAGCCGGTGCTGGTGTCCGGGGCCATTCAGCGGGAGCTCAACGGCCCCGTTTTTTACTTGCGGGGCAAGCTTTTCCTCGGCGATTTGCTGAAGGTGGTGAAAAACAAGACGCCGCTTTTCACCCAGGAAGGCCTGCGGAAAGGCTAACGCGCACATGGCCTCAGTGCCCGGCCAGGTGCAGGCTGCGGAGCGTGGCGGGTCGGTCGAGCTTGCCGGTGGCCGTGGTCTGGAATTCGGGCACATAGCGGAGCTGCTTGGGCTGCTCGTAGCGGCCCAGGCGCTCGGCCAGCAGGCCTTGCAGCTGCTTTTCCAGCGCAGGAGCCAGGGCTGCGCCTTCAATGAAAGCCGTGACGGCCTGGCCCAGTCGCGCATCGGGCTGGCCGGCCACAAAGCAGCGGCGCGACTCCCCAATTTCGGCCAGGGCCACGTCCAGCACCAGCTCCACTTTCTCGGCCGGCACCTTCACGCCGCCGGAGTTTATCACAAAATCGGCCCGGCCCAGCCACTCGAAGGTGTGGGCGTCGAGTAGGTTCACCTGGTCGTTGGTCACGATGAGCTGGTCGTCGGTCACGTCGCCGCGCAGGGTCAGGCAGCCGCGCTCGTCCTGCCCAGTTGCAATGCCCGTGAACACCCGGTAGGTTGAGCTGGCCTCGGGCCCGTTGAGGCGGCGCAGGGCCACGTGCGAGCAGGTTTCGGTCATGCCGTAGGTTAGGTACACCGGTACCCGGAGGGGCTGCAGCTCGGTTTGCAAGGTCGTATCGGCCGGGGCGCCGCCCAGCAAGATGGCCTTCATCTGGTTTAGGCGAGGGGCGAGGCCGGCGGCCAGCACCGCCTTGAGCTGTAGCGGCACAAAGGCCGCAAAGTCAAACTCGGCATCGGGCGCCACCAGCTCAAACGGGTTGGCGTGCGGGTCCACGATGGTCAGGTGCATGTTGCGTTCCAGGCCGCGCACCAGCATCATCAGGCCCCCGATGTACTCGCAGTTGAGGCACACCAGGGCCCGGTCGCCGGGCCCCAGGTCGAAGAAGTCGCCCGTGCGTTGGGCCGAGGCCTCCAGCTGCCGGCGCCGCAGCGCAATGGGCTGCGGCGTGCCCGTGGAGCCGGAAGTGGTGAGCTGAAATTCCTGTACGCCATTGAGCCACTGCCTTATAAAGTCCAGCGCCTTGGCTTCGTAGCCGTTCACCGGGGCCTCAAGCTGGGCCGGGTACTGTTGGATGGCGGCGTAGCTGAACTCGCGGCCGTTGAGCAGGAGGGAAGTGGGCAGGGCAGTGGTCATGGGGCAAAACTAGCGCTGCACGGCTGGGCAATGCCGTTGCACCGCGCCGTGCCCGCCCGCGCCGGAAACCGGGAGTAGCTCAGGCTTTCTTCTTTTTCGCTTTTTCCTGCTGCTCTTTGATAAACCGGTCCGTCATCTTTTCCAGGATAGTTAGGGTTACTGTGCCGTTGGAAAGCACCATGTCGTGAAAGGCGCGGACGTCGAAATCGGCTTGCAAGGCGGCCTCTGCTTTGCCACGCATCTCCTTGATTTTTAATTCGCCCATTTTGTAAGCCAGGGCTTGTCCGGGCCACAAAATATACCGGTTGACTTCGGTATTAACTTCAAGAAGGGAAAGGGCGGTATTGTCGGCCAAGTAGGTCACGGCCTGGTCCCGGGTCCAGCCTTTGGTATGAATGCCCACGTCAATTACCAGGCGGCAGGCGCGCCACATTTCATACGTCAAGCGGCCGAACAGGCTGTAGGGGTCCTTGTACATGCCCATTTCGTGGCCCAGGTATTCGCTGTACAAGCCCCAGCCTTCGCCGAAGGCGTTGATGTATAACGTTCTGCGAAACTCCGGCACGTTGGGTAATTCCTGGGTTAGGGACTTTTGCAAATGATGGCCGGGCACGGCTTCGTGCAGCGTGAGTGATTCCAGCGTGTAAAGGGTTCTGTTCGGCAGGTTAGAGGTATTTACCCAGTATTCTCCCGCTTGTTTGCTGCTGATAGGTGCCCCCGAATACCGGCCCGACGTGTAATTGGGCGCCAGATATTCGGGCACGGCCACCACGGTAAAGGGCTGCCGGGGCAGCTTGCCAAACAGCGCGGGCAATTTGCCCTCAATTGTTTTGGCGATAAAGGCAGCGTCTTTCAGTAATTCATCGCCCGTTTTGGGATGAAATTGCGGGTCGGTGCGTAAAAAAGAGACGAATGCTTTAAAATCACCTTTGAATTTGACGTCGCGGATAACTTTATCCATTTCCGCTCTGATTCGACTTACCTCTTGCAAGCCAATTTGGTACACCTCCTCGGAGCTTAGCTTGGTGGTGGTGAAATGCTGCACCCGCTCCTCGTAATAGGCCTTGCCATTGGGGAAACCCGTGGCGCCAAGCGTGGCCCGGGCTTTGGGCAAGTACTCCTGGTCGAAAAACACCTTGAGCTTTTGGTAGCTGCTGATTACGTCTTTGCTAATGACGGTTTTGGCGGTGTTTTGCAGGGCCAGCCACTCGGCTTCGGGGATGGCGGCGGGCTTGGTAGCGAAAGGCTTCCAGAACACGGACTGCTCGGGCGCCTCCACAATGTGCTGGGTGTAGCTCGTTTCGTACCCGTTGAGCACTTCCCGGGGCTGGGTGATGCCGAGCGAAATGCCTTTGCGCATCAGCTGAATGTTCTCACGCATGAAGCGCGGAATATCTTGGAGCAGAATAAGATATTGCTCGGCATCCTTTTTAGTGCGGAGCGTTGCGCTTCCCTCATCAGCCAGGGCGGCGTGAAACCCCGTGTCGGTATATAGCGGATTTAAATAGGCCTGGTACTCGTACTCAGCCAGTTCTTCCTGAATCCGATAATCCAATAATTCCAGGTTAACCTCGTCCTCGAAGGACATGGTTTTTTTATTGATTGCGCGCAGATTGGTGGCTACTTTTTTATAAAAGGTATAGCGCGCCTGAAAGGTGCTTTCGGTTTGGGAGCGCAGCGGGTGGTGGAGGCTACTGTCGCGCTGCAATTCCGTTTTCTCAAACCCTTTGATGGCGTTCACGGCCACGGCAATATCCGGGTGCATGCGCTGCTGCGCCTGAACGCGGAAGGTGAACAGCACCAGAAATGCGAACGCAAGCACAGAAAATTTCATAACAGACCCCATATGAATACCAAAACGTGGCGTGAATATAGGCGCTACGTTAGCAGCCAGCGTTGGTAGGTTTTAGCCGAGGGCGTCGTGCGCCAGCTCAATGCTAGCAGCATGGCCCCGCACGCCACCAGGTCGAATACGGCGTGGGTGAAGACGTAGGAAGCCAGCATGGGCAGGCCCACCAGGCTCAGCAGGCTGTCGCGCAAGAACATTCGGCCCTGGTATACCCGCAGGTTCAGCTCGGCGGGCCGGCGCAAATTGGGCTGCATGCGCCGGTAAAGCACGTACAGCAGCACTCCTACCGCCGGCACCAGGGCCCCGAGCAGCAGCAAGGCCGGCCACGTGGCCAGCCGCGGCTCCAGCGTGGGCCCCACGGCGGCGTGCCGGCCAGCCACCAGCACCACCACCCCCATAAACAGGCCTTGCACCGGGTAATGCAGCCAGTGCAGCCAGCGGATACGCCGGATGGCTTTGTGAAAATCAGCGTCCGTCATATCAGCAGTACAGGGCTCGGCCTTCAACAAAAATAGCGCGCCATGGGCAGCTCCGGCAATTGAAATTGCGCTTTATTACGCTCCGGTTTTGTTAAAAATTGAGCTAAAAACGGACTTTGTATTTTCTATATTTCATGGATTGTAACGCCCTGGGAAGCAGTGGTGCTAGCTTAATGCTTGGTGGAGCGGAGGAGCTAAAGATTTTACTTGACTTCTGCTCCCAGAATGTTTAATATGGGTGTCTCATCAGCCCCGTGTTGCCATGACCGTTCAGCCCAATTCCGCCCCCGTGCCCACGCCGCTGCTTAGCGGTGCCACTGTCTCCAAAGCGCACGACGACTGGACGCCCGAGCAAAAGGCCCAGCACAAGGCCGAGAAAAAAGAGCGCAAAAACGCCCGACTGCGGTTTTTCTTTGGCTGGTGCGAAGGCGTTCAGGCTTTTGGCTCCGCGTTTTAGCTCAATCAACCATTGACCAGCCATAAAAAAAGCCCTGCCGAACGGCAGGGCTTTTTTGTGCAAAGACCAGAGAAAACGGGCCGTTACGGAAATTTTGGAAACTTCGAGAAGTCGGGTTGGCGCTTTTCCATGTAGGCGTTGCGGCCTTCCTTGGCTTCGTCGGAGAGGTAGTAGAGCAGCGTGGCGTTGCCGGCCAGCTCCTGAATGCCAGCCTGCCCGTCGAGTTCGGCATTGAACGACGACTTGAGCATGCGCAGCGAGAGCGGGCTTTTCTGCAGAATCTTGTGGCACCAGGCCACGGTGGTTTCTTCCAGCTTATCCAGTGGCACTACTTTGTTCACGAGGCCCATGTCGAGGGCTTCCTGGGCATCGTACTGGTCGCACAAGAACCAGATTTCGCGGGCTTTTTTCTGGCCCACCACGCGGGCGAGGTAGGAAGCGCCAAAGCCGCCGTCGAACGAGCCCACGTTGGGGCCGGTCTGGCCAAAACGGGCGTTTTCGGCCGCGATGGTCAGGTCGCACACCACGTGAAGCACGTGGCCGCCGCCAATGGCCCAGCCGGCCACCATGGCAATCACGGGCTTGGGAATGGTGCGGATGATGCGCTGCAAATCGAGCACGTTGAGGCGGGGCATGGCGTCTTCGCCCACGTAGCCGCCGTGGCCGCGCACGCTCTGGTCGCCGCCCGAGCAGAAGGCCCGGCCGCCCTCGCCGGTGAGGATGATGACGCCGATGTCGGTGCGGTCGCGGCAGATGTTCATCGCCTCAATCATCTCCTGCACCGTGAGCGGCGTGAAGGCGTTGTGCACCTGCGGCCGGTTGATGCTGATTTTGGCGATGCCGCCGTACTGCGTGAACAGGATTTCGCGGAACTCCTTAATGGGGCTCCACTGAATGGTTTCTGACATAGATTAAGATGAAAAAAGAACGTCATGCTGAGCGCAGCCGAAGCATCTCGCCCGCTTCGTTCTCACGTCATGGATTGCTACCACACGCGAGATGCTTCGGCTGCGCTCAGCATGACGTTTAAATTAAAAGTTATGCGAAAGCTTGTTTGACCGCGGCGCGGTACTGTTCAAAAAAAGCGGCGTTGGTGCGGCTATCGGTCATCACTTCCAGAATTGCAGCTCCACCGTCGGGTGCAAAGAAAACCGGCAGCGCGGCTTCAAGTTCTTCAAACGATGAAACCGGGAAGTAGCGCAAGCCAAAATCCCGGGCCGTGTTCTCGGCCGTGAGCGTCTGGCGCGTCTCAAAAAACTCGTCCAGCTCGGGCTGCTGCCGCGGCCCGTCGATGATACGGAAGATGCCACCGCCGTGGTTATTGAACAGCACCACGCGCAGGTTGGGCGTGGGGTAATTGTGCCAGAACGCGTTGCGGTCGTAGAAAAACGCCACATCACCGGTAAGCAGCACCACTGGCCGGTTGGGCTGGGCCAGCGCCGCGCCCACGGCCGTGGAGTTGCAGCCGTCGATACCGCTGGTGCCGCGGTTGGCGAAGACCTCTATGTTTCTCTCTTCTCCTTGCGGTAAGCTCAATATATTGGCGTAGCGCACCGCCATGCTATTAGCTAAATGCAGAGCAGTTTCTTGTTGCACCCAGTGAAGTAGCAAGCCGAAGATGCTGAATTCATTAAAAGGAACGTGCTCAAAGGAGTATACTTCCTTACGGAGTAATTTGTAAGCTGCTATTTCGCTTGCAGCCCAGCTTTGCCGGAAATTGCTTCGTTGATTGCGTAGCTCAAGTGGCTGTGCTTCTGTATGCTGGACTTTTTTCAATAACTCCGGAATAAATTCCGAAGGGTCGGCCCGTATTATTTTGGTTAGCTGGCCAAAAGTATCAGCTACGGGCCCGGCTGGCTGAATATGCCAGTGCTGTGCAGCAGGAAACCGACGCAAAAACTGCTTTAACGACTTGGAGATTAATGACTGCCCGCAAGTAATCAACAACGCCGGTTGTAACGCTTCTTTTAATGTTGCAGTGGCACCCGCTAAAAAAACATCATGAAGATTGATGATTGAATAACAGCCTTCGTTTTGTTGATTGACATTACTAATAATATCAGCTACCGCGACGTAATTATCACGGTCATTTTGCGCCGACAATTCAAACTCGTCATGCCAGGGCTGACGCGGTTGTTGGCCGAAAACAAGCAAAACACGAGGTGCTGCATTGAACTCCGATACAAGGCTCTTCAATTCTTGTGTTGCAGGAAAACAGGCATCCTGAAGAGTTTGGATAATTTTCACATCCTTCTCATATCCAACTTCCTCGCCCGCCTTCGGATAAAACGGCTCCCGCAGCGGCACATTCACCTGCACCGGTCCGGCGGGCGCGGCCTGGGCCAGATTGATGGCCTCGTTTACGATGCGAGCCGAATGCCATTTGGCATCGGCGTGCGAGGTGTCCACCGGGAATTCAAATTCGCCCTTGGCGTGGGCCCCGTAGAGGTTGCGCTGCCGGATGGTCTGGCCGTCAAGCTGGTCTATCCATTCCGGCGGCCGGTCGGCGGTAAAAATCACCAGCGGAATGTGCTGAAAAAATGCCTCGGCCACGGCTGGTGCGTAGTTGAGCCCGGCCGTGCCGGAGGTACAAACCAGTGCCACTGCCCGCCGCTGCGCCTGCGCAATACCCAGCCCAATGAAGGCCGCCGCGCGTTCGTCGGGCACCACGCGCACCGTCAGGGCCGGGTGACGGGCAAAGGCCAGCGTAAGCGGGGCTGAGCGCGAGCCGGGCGACAGTACGACGTCGGTAATGCCGTGCTGCGCACAGATTTCAGCAACGTTGAATACAGCTTGAATGGTCATGAAAACAGGGTAATCTGGATTGTAGCAGGCCAGCTGGGCTTGTGCTGGAGAGCCTTTACGCACGAAAAGCGTACTTGGCTAGGGTCGGGCTTTGGCAGTCTTGGCAGCGGGCTTTACTGGGGGCTCCGCTTGCACCAGTGCCCGCAGGAGGCGCACGAGGCTGTCCATATCGCGGTAGTCGAGCACTTCTACCGGCGAGTGTGAGTAGCGACCCGGCCAGGAAAGCGGCACCGATGGGATGCCGTAGTTCAGGAATTCCAGCCCATCGGTTCCGCCCACGGTCATGCCTTCCTGAATGGGAATCTTTTGGCGGTCCGCGAGGGCGTGCACTTCCCGCACCAAGTCGCGCCGGGCAAAGTTGGGGCTTTCCAATACCCGGATAACCGCGCCCTGCCCCAGCGGGCAGTAACCAAAAGCGCGGGACTCCTGGGGCGCATCCGACGACACAAACGTATCAATCGGGTACACCACGCTGGCGTCCTGCAGGTGCTGCGCGGCAAAAGCGGAGCCAATCAGCCCAATTTCTTCGCCCACCGACCATACGTAGGTCACCCGGTAAGGCAGCTTGGCGGGGTCGAGCTTCTGCAGGCTGAGTAGCAGGGCCGCGCAGCCCACCCGGTCGTCGAAACCGCGGGCGGCGGCCCGCTGCGGGCCCAGCGGGCGCAGCTGCTTGGGCATGGTGACGGAGGTGGTGCCCGGGCGAATGCCCGCGGCCTGGGCCTGCTGGGCTGATGTGAAGCCCGCAAACGCGGTAAGCGCACCGGTGGGGGAGCTTTTGGTAGCCTTCTGGTAGCCCGGCCGCGGCTCAAACACCGCCGCGATGTCGGCCTGTCCGGGGATGTGCAGCAAGGCGGGCTGCGCCTCCCAGAGCCAGGTGTACGCCCCGCCTTTCAGGCCCAGCACCAGCCGGCCATCCGGGCGGATGGAGTCGACCACGAAGCCCACTTCGTCCATGTGCGCCACGAAAACCAGGTGGCGCTTGCCTTGCCCGAAGGTCAGCGTGAGGTTGCCGGCCGGGTCCACCACGGGCTTGGCCCAAGTGGGCAGCTGCCGCGCAATGAATTCGCGCACGGGTGTTTCGGCCGTGCTCACCCCGTACTGCCCCACGAGGCCGGCCAGGAGCTTTGCAGCCGGCGATTGGGCCGGTTGAATTAAATTAGACTTAGCAGCAGGCATCGGCAGCGTGGCCAGGGTGGTAGCGGCTCCGGCGGCTTGCAGCCACGCTTGCGTCAGCTGCTGCACATCGGCTACGGCCACGGCTTCTACGGGCGTATTGGCGTACCGGGCCGGCAGTCCCAGTAGGTAAGTGCGGGCCGCAGCCAGCTTGGTATTGGGCAGCACGGGCTTGCGGGCGGGGCGAGCCGGCTGCACGAGCACCTGTCCCGGCAGAGCCCAAGGCAGCGCCGGGCTGGCCAGAAATTGGGCAGTGCCCGTGGGCTCTGCTTCCAGGGTACGGTCGAAACGATATACCTCGTCAAAAGGACCGTATTGATTGGCCACGGCTTCAAACCCTTTGCCGTTTAGTAGTTCCAGGGTGGTCCAGGCAATTACCACCGTACCTTTCACTGGGGCGGCGGCCAGCGTTTGGGCTACGGTGGCCAGCGCCATGGCCGCGGCTTTGGCTTTCATGGCCGGGGCCGCCACCCACTGCTGGGCGATAATTGCCGTCTTTTTCTCAAGCGTGAGCGGGTCCAGCAAACGGATGCCTTGTTGGGCTACTCCCGCGGCGGAGGTTGCGCCAACATCGAGAAAAGCTGCTTGCCAGGAAAAAGGCGGCTTGTTTCTTTCTGGCTCTGCCCGTAGGTTTTCGTAGTGCGACGATGGCACGCACGAAATCGCATTGCGGGCACCCTGCTCGGTGATAATGCTCACATCGTGGCCTTCCAGAAACTGATGGAACAGCGGCCCAACCTGCCCACTGCCCACGGGCGCCACCCGCAAGTAGCCGTTGTCCTGAATCTGGCTCACCACGTACCCCGGCTCATCCAGCGGAGCCACCAGCAGGCGGCGCGGAGTACCAGTGCCCAGCACCAGCACCAGGTTGCCGAGGCGGTCGCGCTGCACAGTCCCGGCCTTGAATAAGGCCATTACGAAGCGACTGGCTTCTTCCTCCCGGCCCGACACCGCGCTCGTGCGGGCATACGCCTGCAGCAACGCCGGCGACTGAGCCGCAGCGATTCCAGCCCAACTATTTAGCAGCAACAGCAATGTAAAAAAACGCATAAGCACGGAGCGTTGATTTGGGTGGATGGATTTGGCGGCTGTAGAAGCGAAGGTATTGACCATTAGGTGGCTCGAGGCACATCTGTTTGAACGTCATGCTGAGCTGGTCTATGCATCCCGCTCGCGCCTCTTGTAATGCAGAGCGCAGCGAAGCATCTTCTCAGGTGTGAACGAGTCGTGCTGACCTAATAAGATGCTGCGCTGCGCTCTGCATGACAGCTGATTAACAAGTTGAGCTACTAAAGGACTTGTGTTACGAAGCCGCCGCAACCACAGTCCCCACCGTTTGCAATTTCATTTCGGTTTCCTGCCATTCCTGCTCCGGGTCCGAATCCACGGTCAGGCCGGTGCCGGCGTAGAGGATGGCTTCGTCGGCGCGCAGCTGCAGGCAGCGTAAGTTCACGTAGAGGCGGGCGATGCCGGGTGCGGCCACGTTTACTGGGCCCAGAAAGCCGCTGTAGTAGGCGCGGTCGTAGCCTTCGTGTTTGTGCAGAAAGTCCATGGCGGCCACTTTCGGCATGCCGCCCACGGCGGAGGTGGGGTGTAGCAGCCGCAGCATGTCGGTGCCCAGCGAGGGGAACGGCACGTGCTGCAAGTTCACCTCAAAATCAGTGCGCAGGTGGAGCAACTCACCGGCCACCACGGTGCGCGGGCCGGTTTCCTGGTATTCGCGCAGCCGCAACTGCTTGAAGCAGCTCACAATGTAGCGCGCCACCAGGGCCTGCTCTTCGATTTCTTTCTGACGCCAGATGGCCGTGCGCGGCGTCACGTCGGCCGTGAGGGGCTGGGTGGCGGCCAGGGCCATGGTCCGGAACGTGCCATCGGCGGTCACTTCGGCCAGGATTTCGGGCGTGGCCCCCAGCCAGGTGCCCACGCCGGGCACACTCACCAGCGACACAAACGCCTGCGGATACCTCTGGCTTAGGCCGGCAAAGGCAGCGAGCGAGTCGAATTTCGGGGGCAAAGGCCGGCGGGCAGCGCGAGACGACACCACTTTTACCACTTCCTTCTCCTCGATGGCGGCCACACCGGTGCGCACCAATGCGGTGTACTCGGCTTCAGTGGCGGCGTGGGGTACAGGCTGCGCGCCGTAGTGCCAGCTCAACTCTTCCACTGTCGGCGCGGCGAGCCAGGCCGTGAGGGCCGGTACCAGGTCACGAGCCAGGGCCGAGACAGCCACGGTTTCGGGCTGGGCGGCGTCGTAGAGCACATCGGCGGGCAGAAACAGCGCCGGGTTGTGGTCGGAATCGCGGAAGGGGAAAAAGGCAAAGCCGGCCGGAGCCTGGGCATCGAGCGCGGGCGGCAAGCCGGTGTAGGCCGCTTCCAGGGAGCGGGCCACCAGCAGCCGGGGCTCGGCGGCGCCGGGCTCGCGCCACACGGCTACCGGCCGGTTCGTGCGCAAGGCGCCGGCCACCACGTGGCGCAGGCGGGCTTGGGCATCGAGGCCGGCGGCCGCGGCGGGCCACCGCAGTTGCCGGAAGTTGGGGGTGTTCATTAGGCCGGGATTGGGGGCGCAGCCGGCAGGTCAATCACAGCCATGGTGATGCGGCTGATGCACACCAGCGCGCCGGTTTCTTCGTGGCTGATGCGGATTTCCCACACCTGCGTGCTGCGCCCTACGTGCACCGGCGTGGCGCGGCCCCGCACCCAGCCGTCGCGAACTCCTTTGAGGTGATTGGCGTTGATTTCCAGGCCCACGGTGGCCTGTTTGGTACGGTCAACGCGCGTGGCGGCAGCGATGCTGCCTAGGGTTTCGGCAAACGCCACCGACGCGCCGCCGTGCAGCAGGCCCATGGGCTGGTGGGTGCGGCCATCTACCGGCATGCGCCCTTCGATGTAGTCTGCGCCAACGGCGGTAATTTCAATGCCGAGGGCATCGGCCAGGGTTGGGCGGGAAGCCGTCCAGCGCTTCACTTCTTCCAATGTCATGGGGAGAGGGGCAGGGGGGAGGAATGTCGAAGCGGCACGCTCGCCGCAATTTGTGAGAAAAACTGCCAACGGCCGGGGTTAAAACCCCGTACTCTGGCGTATTGTTGATGCATGTTCACGCAAAACTACCACTCAACGTGAAGGCCCGGACCATCTTTCTGCTGCGCCACGGCCAAACCGACTACAACGTGCAGGGCATAGTGCAGGGCAGCGGCGTCGATTCGAGCCTGAACGATACCGGCCGGCGCCAGGCCGCGCAGTTTTTCGAGGCCTACAAGCACATGCCCTTCGACAAAATCTACACGTCGGCGCTGCGGCGCACGCACGAGTCGGTGCAGCAGTTCCTGGACCTGGGCCTACCCCACGAAGCCCACGCCGGGCTGAACGAAATCAGCTGGGGCGTGCGCGAAGGCACCCGCATTACCCTCGACGAAGACGCCGAATACCGCCAGGTGCTGGCCGGCTGGGCCGCCGGCAACACCCACGCGCGCCTCACGGGGGGCGAAAGTCCCGAGGAAGTAGCCGCCCGCCAGCGCCCGTTTATTGAACTGCTCAAATCCCGGGAAGAAGAACAAACGGTGCTTATCTGCATGCACGGCCGGGCCATGCGCGTGATGCTCTGCCAGCTGCTCAACTACCCGCTGAGCTACATGGAGGGCTTCGAGCACAGCAACTTATGTCTCTACAAGCTGGAGTACACCGGCAGCATGTTTACGGTGAAGAATTTCCTTGACGTGTCGCATCTGCAGGTGCCGGCTTAAGCAGCCTCCGGACACGGGGAATTAGGGTGCATTTGCGGCTGCAGCCGGGGCGTCTATTAACGGATTGCGGTCAGGAATTGTCTGGCCAACTTTTCGGGCTAATTTTGGCCTCCTCAATTCAAGCGCGACAAACCCGATGGCCGAAATCATAAAAATGCCCAAAATGAGTGACACGATGACCGAAGGGACCATCGCGGCCTGGCTCAAGAAAGTGGGTGATAAAGTTAAATCCGGTGATATCCTGGCCGAAGTCGAAACCGACAAGGCCACCATGGAGCTGGAGAATTACGAAGACGGCACCTTGCTCTACATTGGGCCGAAGGAAAAAGAATCGGTAGTAGTAGACGGCGTTCTGGCCATTGTAGGCAAGGAAGGCGAAGATTTTTCGGCCCTGCTCGCCCAGCCCCAAGGCGGCCAAAGCGGCGGTGCTGCTCCGGCGGCGGAGGCTCCCAAGCCCGAGGCTGCTCCGGCTCCGGCCCCCGCGGCACCTGCGCCGCAAACTGCTCCCGCCGCTGCTCCTGCGCCAGCTGCAGCAGCTCCGGCCGCGCCGGCCAACGGTAAGAAAGCCACCGTGGTGCGCATGCCTAAAATGAGCGACACCATGACCGAAGGCACCATTGCCTCCTGGCTCAAGAATGTAGGCGACAAGGTGAAATCGGGTGATATTCTGGCCGAAGTCGAGACCGACAAAGCCACGATGGAGCTGGAAAACTACGAGGATGGTACCCTGCTTTACACCGGCCCCAAAGCCGGCGAAGCCGTGCCCGTCGACGGCATCCTAGCCATCATCGGCGAAGAAGGTGCCGACGTTCAGGCCCTGCTGGGCGGCCAGAGCGGCGGTGCTGCTGCGGCGCCCGCCCCCGAAGCGCCTAAAGCTGCTGAAGCGCCGGCCGCACCCGCTGCAACCCCAGCCGCCCCGGCAGCCCAACCTGCTGCCGTGACTCCGGCTCAAGCCGCTGCGCCTGCTGGCCGCATCCTGGCCTCGCCGCTGGCCAAGAGCATTGCCAAAGAGCGAGGCATCAACCTGGCCCAGGTAGTGGGCTCCGGCGACAACGGCCGCATTGTGCAGCGCGATGTGGAGAACTTCCAGCCCTCGGCTGCTCCCGTCCCGCAAGCTGCTCCGGCCGCCGCTCCCAGCCCAACGGCTGCTCCGGCTGCTGCCGCCCCACAAGCGGCCCCCAGCGCTCCGGCAGCCACCGAAGGCACCTACACCGATACCCCCGTATCGCAGATGCGCAAGGTGATTGCCAAGCGCCTCTCCGAAAGCCTGTTCACGGCCCCGCATTTCTATCTCACGATGGAAATCAACATGGACAAAGCTATGGAAGCCCGCGTGCGCTTGAACGAGCTGTCGCCCATCAAGCTGTCGTTTAATGACCTGGTGTTGAAATCAGCGGCCGTGGCCCTACGCCAGCACCCGGTGGTAAACTCTTCGTGGCTCGGCGATAAAATCCGCCAGAACAAGCTCATCAACATCGGCGTGGCCGTGGCTGTAGACGAAGGCCTGCTGGTGCCCGTGATTCGCAACGCTGACCAGAAAGGCCTGTCGCAAATCGCCACCGAGGTAAAGGAATTGGCCGGCAAAGCCAAGAGCAAGAAGCTGCAGCCCGCCGAGTGGGAGGGCAGCACCTTCACCATCTCCAACCTGGGCATGTTCGGCATCGACGAATTTACGGCCATCATCAACCCGCCCGATGCCTGCATCCTGGCCGTGGGCGGCATCAAGCAGACGCCCATCGTGAAAGACGGCCAAATTGTGGTCGGCAACATCATGAAGGTGACCCTGAGCTGCGACCACCGCGTGGTGGACGGCGCCACCGGCGCCGCCTTCCTCCAGACCCTGAAAGGCCTGCTGGAAGACCCCATGCGCATGCTGATTTGATTCATTTAACAATTAGCAATTAACATTTATCAGGTGGTTGGACTTGCAATTTGCCAGTCCGGCCACCTGATTTAGGTTATGCTAGGAATGGAACTCATCGGATTGTTAAATGATAAATGCTAATTGTTAAATGACCAGAATACGCTCCACTACCGTCCTCGGCGTGCGCCACAACGGCGAAGTGGCCCTCGGGGCCGATGGCCAAGCCACCATGGACAAGCACGTGGCCAAGAGCAACGTGCGCAAAATCCGCAAGCTGCAAGACGGCAAAATCGTGACCGGTTTTGCCGGCTCCACGGCCGATGCCTTCATGCTGCTCGACAAATTCGACGAGAAGTTGAACGGCTACGGCGGCAACCTCAAGCGCGCCGCCATTGAGCTAGCCAAGGAATGGCGCAAAGACCAGTACCTGCGCAAGCTGGAAGCCATGATGGTGGTGGCCGACAAGGACGAGCTGCTCATCCTTAGCGGCACCGGCGACGTACTAGAGCCCGACTCCGACGTGGCCGCCATCGGCAGCGGCGCCATGTACGCCCAGGCCGCCGCGCTGGCGCTCAAGAAACACGCCCCGCACCTGTCGGCCCGGCAAATGGTGGAAGACGCCCTCCACATTGCCGCCGACATCTGCATTTACACCAATCATAACCTGATGATTGAGCAGCCGGTGTAGACGGACTGTATGAATAACCTGAACGTCATGCCGAGCGTAGCCGAGGCATCTCGCGTGCCCAAGTAACTCACTTAAGGCAACGAAGCGAGCGAGATGCCTCGGCTACGCTCGGCATGACGTTTAACCCAATCCCGGAAACAACCACCCATCCAACCCAATGCAAGTAACCAACTTCCTTCGCCACCACTTCCGTCACTTCAACGCCGCCGCGCTCATCGACGCGGCCGACGGCTACAACAAGCACCTCGCCGATGGTGGCAAAATGATGATAACCCTGGCTGGCGCCATGAGCACTGCCGAACTGGGCATTCAGCTGGCCGAGCTGATTCGGCAGGACAAAGTGCAAATCATCAGCTGCACCGGCGCCAACCTGGAGGAGGACATTTTCAACCTCGTGGCCCACGATTTCTACGAGCGGGTGCCGCACTACCGCGACCTCACCGCCGCCGACGAAACCGCGCTCCTCAAGCGCCACATGAACCGCGTCACCGACACCTGCATCCCCGAAGAAGAGGCCATGCGCCGCATCGAGCACACCGTGCTCAAGTTCTGGGAAAAGGCCGACAAAGCCGGCGAGTCGTACTTCCCCCACGAATTCTTCTACCAGATTCTGCTCTCGGGCGAGCTGGAGCAGTACTACCAGATTGACCCCAAAAACTCCTGGATGCTGGCCGCGGCCGAGAAAAACCTGCCCATCATCTGCCCGGGCTGGGAAGACTCCACCCTTGGCAACATCTACGCCGGCCACGTGATGACCGGCGACGTGCAAAACGTGCACACCATGCGCACCGGCATCCAGTACATGATGTACCTGGCCGACTGGTACACCGCCCAGGCCACCCACGACAGCAAAGTGGGCTTCTTCCAGATTGGCGGCGGCATTGCCGGCGACTTCCCCATCTGCGTGGTGCCCATGCTGCACCAGGACCTCGGCCGCCACGAAGTGCCACTGTGGGGCTACTTCTGCCAGATTTCGGACTCTACCACCAGCTACGGCAGCTACTCTGGTGCCGTGCCCAACGAGAAAATCACCTGGGGCAAGCTGGGCGAGCACACCCCGAAATACATCATCGAGTCGGACGCGACCATCGTAGCGCCACTGGTGTTTGCCATCGTGCTGGGGCAGTAATTGCGGCTAGCTCATTAGAAACCAGAAAAGCCCCCGCTGATTTTCAGCGGGGGCTTTTCTGGTTTCTAATGAGCTGCGGCTAGCCCAATACATGTTGAGCCAGCACCTTTTGCAGGTCGTAGATATTGACCTGGCTGTCGAATTTGCGGATGATGCTGGGTTGTGCCTCGCTCGACACCCAGATTTTCAATTCGGCATCCAGGTCCAGATGGCCAGCGGTTTCAATGCCAAACCTGGAAATGCTTTTGTAAGCAATTGAAAGGTAATCTACCTTTTTACCGGTAAGGCCCTGTTTTTCAACTAAAATCAGCCGTTTATTGGTAAAAATAAAGACGTCGCGCACCAGCTTAAAGCCGATTTCAATGGATTCGTTGTCAGCGAGAAGCACGCCGTATTCGCTGTGTAGTTCAGCGGGTTGGACAACGCCCGCGTTGCCCAGTATTGCAGAGAAAAAGCCCATGGCGGAATTAATTAAGAGGTGCCCGTAAGTATAAAGAAATTAGTCGACTTGGGTTTCGGGTAATCCTGAATTGCTGCGTGGGACGTCCCATCAATTTCAAACTGAAGAATATGCCAATAAGCGTAACGATGCCGCCAAGTAACTTTTGCGCCAATGAGCTTCTGGGGTGCCATATACAATCATAAAAAAAGCCTGCTGGAGAGTGTCCAGCAGGCTTTTTTTATGATTGTATTGCTACGTGATGGCCTTGAGCCCGGAGCTGAATGGCTACTTGCGGGTCCGGCGCTGGCGGTACGAATCAACCTGCTGCCGGAGCACCGCCAGCAAACTGCCGTAACGTTGTTGGGCTTCTTTCTGGCCTTCAATTTCCTGAAGGCGAGAGTTTATCAATTCGGAGAAGTCCTCTACAGAATAGCAACGTTTCGGCGCGGTGGACACGGGGCAAACATTAGATAGAATAGCGAGCAAAATAGCGGGATGCCTGCAGATTATACGCAGCGATTCAAACTTAGTAGTTAAAATCGAAACAACGGTCGGGCTGGGTTCCAAATTCCCCACGGAATCATGAGCAGCACCAGCAGCAGGGCAATGCCGAAGTAGGTGAAGGCCTTCTTGTGCTTGAGGGTATCGTCGGACGTCTTTTTCACGGCGATGCGCCCTACCTGGGCCAGTATGGCAGCCAGAATCATCACGGCCACGTGCTCCATGCCGAAAAAGCGGGCCGTTGGGTTTTTCATGGCGCCGGCTTGCTTCATGGCGTTGAGGCCCCAGGGGCTGAGGCCGAAGTACAGGCCAAAACCGATGAGCACCTGCAGCCACATAAAGCCCGAGAAGCTGGCGCCCATGCCGTTATCGGCCCCCAGGAAGCGGCGGCGGCCGGTCCAGCCCACGTAGGCGCGGTAGATGGCGATGAGGCCAAATAGAATGACAAACCAGCGGGACCAGGAGTGGAGAACGAGCAGAACCGAATAAGCGGACATGAAAGCGAAAAAAGGTGAAGAAAATTAGAAGCGAGGGCCGGGGAGCAGCCCATAGATGAAGCAGCAGCTTGAAAAGATGACTTTTCCTGGTCGCGGGGCACCACGAACATAATCACGAATAATGATATGTAGAGCAACTGGCATCCTGAGCCAAACCACCGCCAGCACGAACGGCTGTGGGTATAAGCCATAACTGCCCCGGCATGAGCGGCATAAAGAAGAGCGGCGCCAGAATAACAACAAGGGCTTCAACCACAAGTATAGCGGCATAGCTCTACCCGCAAAGATAAGGCTGAGCTATTCGGCAGCAGGTGGCTTGGGCACGTTTTCGGCCGCTTTTTCCTCGGCCATGCGGCTCCGGATGGCCATGAAAATGGCCACAAACATGGAAAAGAAGGGCAGCAGGAGCCCAATCACATACCAGCGCCAAAACGACCGGCCGTAGCTGGCCGCGATGTAGCCGGTGATAGGGGCGAAGAGTACCAACGCTCCCACCAGTACTAAGATTATTTCCAGGAAGCGCATCGGGAATCAGGGGGAGAAGAATAGGAGGTGGCCGTGCCAGTGGAAATTGAGCCGGCGCCGGTTACCGCACCTTGCCGCGCTTCACCAGGTAGGCGTAAAGCACTTTCTCGAAAGGCTCGCGCACGTCGACCGGCACAAAGTCGATGCGCAGCTGCCCGCAGCGCAGGGCCATCTCCTGCTCGTAGGCCGTCATGGCCGCCTGGTACTGCTCTTTGATTTGGGAGGGCTGCAGCTTGACTTCCAGGCCGGTTTCTACGTCTTCGAAGATGTATGGCCGCTCGGCAAAATCGAAGTCGGCTTCGGTGGCGCGGTCCAGCACGTGGAAAAGTAGTACCTCGTGGTGCTGGTGCTTGAGGTGCTGCAGGGCCGCCAGGGCGGCGTCTTGGTCGGCAGTGCTGCGGCCCAGCATGTCGCTGAAGATGATGACAAGCGAGCGTTTGGGAATCTGCTTGGCGATGGCGTGGATGGTGCCGGCTACGTCGGTGCCGCGCACGGTTTTGGGAGCCGGCGGGCGCTCCAGCAGTTGCTGCAGGGCCAGCAGCAGGGTGTGGCGGTGGGTGCTGGTGGAGCGCACCGGCGTTTGCAGCTCCACGGTTTCGGCGAAGGTGACGAGGCCCACGGCGTCGCGCTGGCGGGTGAGCAGGGTGGTGAGCGCCGCCGCGGCCAGGACGCTGAACTTGAGCTTGTCGTAGCCTGGCGCGGGGTAGTACATGCTGGGGCTGACATCGAGCAGGAGGTGGGCCCGCAGGTTGGTTTCCTCCTCGTAGCGCTTCACAAAGAGCTTGTCGGTGCGGGCATATACTTTCCAGTCGATGTGGCGCGTGCTTTCGCCGGGGTTGTAGAGGCGGTGCTCCGAAAACTCGACCGAGAACCCGTGGTAGGGCGACTGGTGCAAGCCGGTAATGAAGCCATCGACGAGCTGGCGGGCCAGGAACTCGAGGTTTTCGAAAGAGCGAACGGCGGCGAGGTCGAGGGGCATGGCGAGGGTGGTAGTGGCGCAGTTGGAAATATAAAGAACGGCAAGTTGAGCTGGCGTCTGTCATGCTGAGCGCGCGAAGCGTCTTATCCGGTCAGCACGACTCATTCAGCGGGACAAAATGCTTCGTAATACGATGCTACATACTTCAGCATGACAGCCGAATTTTGGATGGCAATTGAGCTAATAATGAGGCAGAAACGCTTCAAATCTGCTCAGCACGACGTACTTCCTAATTAGTATGACGCTCTATCTGCTCAATCTAATTAACAGCAACCCTTGCTGTGGCGTTTACCTTTGGCTCAACCTTCGTAAGTTAGCCCGACAATTAACCGACCGGCTTTATTTCCCACTCATACCCCAACCCCATCCCGTGGACGACCGTCACGAACAGGAAGAAATTTACTCCCAACGCATAAAAGCCGGCAAGCGCACGTATTTCTTCGACGTGAAAGCCACCCGTGGCCAGGATTACTACCTGACCATTACCGAAAGCAAGCGCCGCATGAACGGCGACGATTCGGTGTCGTACGAAAAACATAAAATCTTCCTCTACAAGGAAGACTTCCTCAAGTTTGTGGATGCCCTGCAGGACGCGGTGGACTACGTGCGCGAAGAGCTGCTAACCGCCGAGGAAGTAGCGGAACTCGACCGTCCCCGCGAGTTTGACGACCGCGACAAGCCGCGCCAGGACTTCGACCGGCCCGCTTTCGACCCGAACAAGAGCGACGACAACTACTAAATACCTGCTAATAAGGGGTGATGAATGGCTAACCCGTAGCGGTTAGCTTTTGGGGCTATTCCAGCGGCGTGAACAGACTTCGGTTGGTTCGCGCCGTTTTGCGTGGCGGCAGGCCGTACCTTTGCGGCCGAATTGTGTCAACTCATAATTCATAACTCACAACTCATAATTCCAAGTAATGGGCCTCCGCTGCGGTATCGTCGGCTTGCCGAACGTCGGTAAATCCACTCTTTTCAACGCGCTTTCGAACGCCAAGGCCGAATCGGCCAACTACCCTTTTTGCACCATTGAGCCCAACGTGGGCGTCATCACCGTGCCCGACGAGCGGCTCCAGATTCTGGAAGCCCTCGTGAACCCCAAGCGCGTGCTGCCCACCATCATCGAGTTTGTTGACATTGCCGGCCTCGTGAAGGGCGCTAGCAAGGGCGAAGGCCTGGGCAATAAATTCCTGGCCAACATCCGCGAGGTAGACGCCATCATTCACGTGGTGCGCTGCTTCGACGACCCCAATATTGTGCACGTGGCCGGCGGCGTTGACCCCGTGTTCGACAAGGACGTCATCGACACCGAGCTTCAGATTAAAGACCTGGAGAGCGTGGACAAGAAGCTCGTGAAATCGGAGCGCAGCGCCAAGGGCGGCGACGCCGTGGCCAAGAAAGAAGTAGCTGTATTGCAGCGTTTCAAGGATGCCTTGGAAGCCGGCCAGAACGCCCGCGCCATTCAGGCCACGCCCGACGAGCTGGAAGCCGTGGCCGACCTGCAGCTGCTCACCATCAAGCCCGTGATTTACGTGGCCAACGTGGACGAAGCCAGCATTGCCACCAACGGCAACAACCACGTAGCCGCCTTGCGCGAGCACGTGAAAGCTGAAGGTGCCCAGGTGGTGCTGGTGTCGGCGGCCATCGAAGCGCAGATTGCCGAGATGGAAGACCCCGAGGAAAAGGCCATGTTCCTGGGCGAATACGGGCTCACGGAGTCGGGCCTGAACAAGCTCATCCGCGCCAGCTACGAGCTGCTCAACCTGATTACCTACTTCACGGCCGGTGTGCAGGAAGTGCGCGCCTGGACCATTCACCGCGGCGACAAAGCCCCGGCCGCCGCTGGGGTTATCCACTCGGATTTCGAGAAGGGCTTCATTCGGGCCGAGGTTATCAAGCTCCCGGACTACCAGGAGTACAAGACCGAAGTCAAAATCAAAGAAGCCGGCAAAATGGCCGTGGAAGGCAAGGACTACGTGGTGCAGGATGGCGACATCATGCACTTCCGCTTCAACGTCTAACATCACGGATTTTTCGGATTGAAACGGATTGCACGGATTTTGTAGTCGATTGAATGCCATCCTTAGAAATAAAAAAAGGCCACCGAAAGGTGGCCTTTTTTTATGATTGGTTTTTCTGGAATTAAGTAGTCGTGAGCGCCAGCTACAAAATCCGTGCAATCCGTTTCAATCCGAAAAATCCGTCATTTATTTGCCCACTACTTTAAACAACGTGCCTTTGGCTAGCTGCGTGTTGGTTTGCATGCCGTTGAGAATGGCCATTTCCTCGTAGCGCTTCGAGGGGATACCATTGGCGGCGAGGGCCGAGGCGAGGGTGGTCGCCGAAGTAGCCGTTTTGATGCGGATGTGCTCGGGCTGGCGGTTTAGCTTGCTGGCGTCGCTGAGGCGGGCGTAGCCTTGGGCGGCACGTTGGAACTGCGGCGCATAGGTGCTGAAATCAGCCGGCGCGGCCAGGCCCACAAACGCGTACACGCTTTGACCGTCCTGAATGAGCTGGGCCAGTACGTGGGCGCCAGCGGCCTGTTGGCCGGACTGGTCCTGTTGCACCTGGTCGCCTTCGAACACGAGGGCCGGGAAGCCGTTAATGGTCGTTTTCTGGGCATTGGCCGATTGCACGCCAATGGCTTTGGCCAAACCCTGGGCCGCGTCGTCAAGTGAGCCGTTGCCGGCGCCTAGAAACACAAGCAGCGCCTTGCCGTTGGGCTCACCCATCTGAAACTTGTCGGGCGAGTTCTGCGACTTCCAGCCCGAAGGAATGGGGAAGCGGAATTTCAGGTCGGGGTGGTAAAACACGCCGCTTTCTACAAAGCCCTGGCGCGGGTCTTCGCCGTAGTTCAGGCCTTCGATGGACCGCAGGTACTGGTCGCGGTTGACGGCGAAGGTGGAGCGGCCCGCCGACTGCTTGGCCTGCGCCGCCAGGCTTTTAACCCGGGTGTAGCGGTCGGCCGAGTTGGGGTGGGACGAAAGGAAGGTGGGAATGCCCCCGGCGCCGCTCTGGGCCTCGGTGCGCTGCAGGGTCTGGAAGAAGTCGGCCATGTGGCTGGCGTCGTAGCCAATCTTGGTGGAGTACTTCACGCCCAGGGCATCGGCCTCGTTCTCGTCGTTGCGGCTGTACTTGAGCATGCCCAGGCCCACGACTTGCTGCGCTACGCCGCCCACCGACTGCATAACGCGCGGCGCCAGCACCGAGCCCAGTATCATGCCGATGCCGGCAATGGTGCCCCGGGTCTGCTGCTTTTTGCCGTGCTGGGCGGTGATGTGGCCCAGCTCGTGCCCGAGTACGCCAGCAAACTGCGCTTCGTCATTGAAATACGCCATGATGCCGCGCGTGAAGTACACGTGCCCATCGGGCGTGGCAAAAGCGTTGATAACCGGCGAATCGACCACGGTAAAGCCGTAGTCGCCGGGGCGGTCCGACACGGCAGTCATCTGCTTGCCCTTGGCATCGATGAGCCTTTGCAGGGTGGCGTTGTTATAGAGGCCAAACTGGGCTATTACGGCCGGGTCGGGCTTGGCGCCTTGCAGCGGGCTGGCCGTGGGAACCTTGGCAATGGGGCTGGTCTTGGCCGGGCCGCGGTCAGCCCAATTGGTGACGCTGGACGTGCTGGCCAAGGGGACCAGCAGAAGCAAAGCGGCCCCGGTGCGAAGGGGGCGAAGGAAAGAGAAGTTCATGGGAATAAGTAAAGCGGCCTGTGCCGGTGAAGTGCCATTGATGAGCTTGCAAACGCATGACCGAAAGCAGGGTTGCGCGGTCTGCCAGCCCCAGCTTTATCGAAAGCTGTGCCAGTTATTTTCCGACCACCTTAATCAGGGAGCCGGCATTCACCTGCTCGTTGAGCTGCATTCCGTTTAGAATGGCCATTTCCTCGAGGCGCTTTTCGGGCACGCCGTTGCTGGTGAGGGCCTGCGAAAGGTTGCTGCGCAAGGCCAGCTTTTTGACGCGAATGCGCTCGGGCTGGCGGTTAAGCTTGTCGGGGTCGGTGAGGCGCCGGAAGGCTTCGGCCACGCTGCTGAACTGCGGGGCGTAGCTGGGGAAGTCGGCCGGGGCAGACACGCCCAGCAGCGCGTACATGTTCTTGCCGTCCTGAATGACGTGGCCCAGCACCCGCACGCCGGGGGCTTGCTGGGCTGCCTGCTGGCCGCCTTGCTGGTCTTGCGGCGGCACCTGGTCGGCCACAAACACGAGGGCCGGAAAGCCGTTGATGGTGGTCTGGCGCGACTCGGTGGGCTGCAGGCCGAGCTGCTTGGCCAGGGCCTGGGCGGCTTCTTCCGGCGTGGCGCCGGGCGCCGTCATCAGCATAAGTAGGGCTTTGCCGGCGGGGTCGGCCATCTGGAACTGCTGGGGGGTATTTTGGTGCTTCCAGCCGGTGGGCACCGGCATCTGGAATTTGAGCTCGGGGTGGTAAAACGTGCTGTTTTCCACGAAGCCCTGCTTGGGGTCCTCGCCGTACACCATGCCGTCGATGAGGCGCAGGTACTGGTCGCGGTTGATGGCCAGCTTGGGGTTGCCGTTCTGCTGCTTCCACTCGTCGGCCAGCTGGTGCACAATGGTGTAGCGGTCGGCGGGGTTGGGGTGGGTTGAGAGAAAGTCGGGCACGGCGCTGCCGCCTTTGGCTTCCTGCTCGCGGGCCAGGGTCTGGAAAAAATCGGCCATCTGGCTGGCGTCGTACCCGATTTTAGAAGAATACTGCACCCCCAGCCCATCGGCCTGGCTTTCGTCGTCGCGGCTGAATTTCAGAAACAGCAGCTGCATGCCCTGCATGGCCTGGTCGCCGAACTGCGCCAGGCGGGGCGAGGCTATCATGGCCCCCATCAGGCCCACTTGCCCGATAATGGAGTTGGTTTGCTGCTTGGCCGAGTGGCGGGCCGTGATGTGTCCAATCTCGTGGCCCAACACGCCGGCAAACTGCGCTTCGTTGTTGAAGTGCGCCATGATGCCGCGGGTGAAATACACGTACCCGCCGGGGATGGCGAAGGCGTTTATCACCGGCGAGTCGACGACCCGGAACTGGTACTCGAGGGTGGGGCGGTGCGAAACGGCCCCCATCTTTTTGCCTTTCTCATTGATGAAGGCCTGAATTTTTTTGTCCGGGTACAAGCCCATTTGGGCCGTCACGGCCGGGTCCGACTGCTGGCCCATGGCCAGCTCCTGGCCTTCGGAAACCAGCATTACTTCCTTTTTGCCCGTGACGGGGTTGGTGGCGCAGCCCGTGAATAAGAGCACCGCAGCCGTGCCAACGGCTTGAATCAGACGTGTTTTCATAAAGACGGAGAGGGGATGTACGGTTCTCCATTGGGGCCCTAGGGGCGAGCTTCCAATGGTAGGGGTACAAACGCAGCCCAGCCCAACGGGTTGTTCAGCAGGTTCATTGCCGGGTGTTCATGTCCACCGTCTGGTAGCCAATGAGCAAATCGGTGCGGGTGCCCGGCGGGCGGTAGTACACCAGCAGGTCGTACTGGTTTTCGGTCTCCTGGTGCGAGCCTTCAAAGTACACTTCGTTGGGGGCCGTGCCGCGGGGGCCGGCCACGGCAAAATCGTAGTTGTAGTACCCTTGCTTGAGCAGGGCATGGCCGGTGTAAAGCTTCTTGGCTTCGTCGTAGGCCAGCTTGAATTCGTCTTTGAGCTGCCAGTCGGTGAGGGCGCCCAGCACATACACGGGGCCCGGGGCGGGCTGGTCGGCCTTGAGCTGAAAGGTCACGTCGGCGTAGTCGGCATTGGTGGCGCCGTTGCCGTACTCGCGGCTTTCAAACACGCGCTGGCCGTTAGCGTCCTGATACTGGCTGTAGGCCTGCTGGCTGCGCGAGGCTTCGGGCTGCAGGGTCACGGCCACGGGCGTGGCGCGCGGGTCTATGTGCAGCACCCCGATGCCGGCGGCCTGCACCGAGCGGGTGTCGAAGTACCGGTACTCGCTTAGGCCGGGGAAGGCGTTTTCGAAGCCGAAGTACTGGTACTCGAGACGGCGCTCGGCGTCGCGCACGAAGGTGGGGCGCAGGTTGTACTTGGCGTTGTCCCAGCGGAAGTTCTGGCGCAGCACCACCTTCACTTCCACGGCCGGGTTCACCAGGTCCACGGAGGCGTAGCTGATGCCGAAATCGAGCTGCTGCAGGGTGTAGCGCTCCTGCCCGCCTATCACGATGCCGGGGCGCAGGCCCACCTGCACCTGGTTTTCATACACCAGCAGCCGGCGCGACACCACGGGCACGCCGCCCGCGCTTTGCACCACCAGCAGGTAGTTGCCGCTCAGTTTCACGCCCGGCGCCCGCATCCGATAGTGAAAGTACGGCACTTTGGCGTTGATGCCCACCCGGTAATCAGTAATTAGAAACTCGTTTATCTCATTCAGAAACTGCATGTCCGTCAGCACCGAGGGCTGCCAGTTGGCGTCGCAGTGAATCATCTTGGCGGTGTAGCGCTGGCTCTGCCCGCCCAGCACGTCAAACTCCAGGGTGATGGCCTGGCTGCGGCCCAACGGCACCACCGGCGGCTGAAACACCTCGTTGGGCTGGCCGGTGGCCACGTAGCACTGCACGCTGCGCACCTCGGGGGCGTAAGTGTAGTCCTGGTAGCGAAGGGTTTTGTCGGCGTAATACTCGGGGGGCTTCTGGGTGCCGGCCGTGCCGCGGGCCGCGTTGGGGTCGGTGATGGGGGTGCCGAGGGGAACGCAGGCCGTGGCCAGCAGAAGGGCGGGGTAAGTAAAAAGGCGCATGGCCCGAAAGGTACGATTTATGGGTTTTGCCTGATTGCTGGCAAGGCATTGCAACGGTAGGCGGGCAGTTCGACGCCTATCTAATCAGGCTTCAAACACCTCAAGTGGTTCTTTTCACGCCAACTGCCTCAGGGTCGCAGCGCTCCCACATGCTGGTACGTGTTGAGGAGCACGCCCGTGGGCGTTGCCTGTGAGCTGACGAACGCGAGTTCGCGCGGCGCGGCATGGTCCGAAAACAAGCGTTTGCCCCGGCCCAGCAAGACCGGGTAGACCAGCACCACCACCTCGTCGACCAACCCCTGGTCGAGCAACACGGTCGTCAGCGTGGAGCTGCCGCAGACGATGAGGTCCGGGCCGTCTGTGGCCCGGACGCGGCGAATCCCCGCCAGGATGTCGGCGCCTAAGTCCTGGACCGGGCCCCAGCCGAGGCTTTCCGGCCGGTGGGTCGCCACGTATTTGGTGGCCGCGTTCAGCCCGCTGGCCATCGGACTTTCCCCGGCCTGGGGCCAGAAGCCGGCCCAGGCATCGTAAGTGCGGCGGCCCAGCAGCAAATCGAAGGGGCTGCCAAAGGCCTCGACAACGGCCGCCAACCCGGCCGGCGTGCGATAGGGCACCGTCCAATTGCCATGCGCAAAGCCGTCGCTGTCGTCGTGCTGAATCACGCCGTCCAGGGACATGTGCTCCATGATTCTAATTTTTCTCATGTCGTTTGCTATCAGTTTAATGTCTGCACAAGATTAACACGGAGACAGCAAAAGCAGGAGGGAAATTCTGACCATGTAGGAGGACCGTGAGCGACGGCTGGCAGTTATTTTTCTGTCCGTGCCACGCACTTCCCAAACCGCATTGTCTTTTAATTAAAAACAGCAGCTTAGTCGCTCGACTTAATTTTGCGCCTACGGCAACGCCAGCAACGAACTTTGTGATTTTGTGCGTAGTCAACACCCTGATTTGCGTGATTTTGGGAGGCTTACTGCCCTTTGCCACGGTCTCAGATTAAGTATTGAGCTGAATTTAATTAAATCCGTGTAAAATGTCAGTTCAATTATTAAATAAAAGTCACTAATTACCGCATGACAAGTCCAGTAGACAAGCAAGTTTTTGAGGGCGAAATAGCTACCTACTGGTTTGATGAAGGCATCCTGGTTTCAGTTTCTAAAAGCCCTGAGCGAACGGTTGAAAACATTACCAAAAACGTTGCCCTCGTAAAGGAAATCACAAATAATAAGCGCGCCCCGCTGTTGATTTATTTGTCTAATTCCCCAATTCCGAGAAAAGAGACCCGGAAATTTGCATCAGCACAATTGCCGCTTATTTATTCGGCAATGGCCATGGTTTCCAAGCCTGGCCTGGCAAAGTTTATTATGAATATTCTGTTTGCGCTTAAGGCGCCGCCTATTCCCATGAAAAGCTTTGCCGACGAAAAGCTAGCCAAAGCATGGCTGCAGCAATACCGGTAATTACCCCAGCTGATTTTAGCGCTTGCCGGGCCGCAGAAGCGAGAAATAGAGCGTGTCCAGGTATTTGCCATCCCAGAATTCGTTCTCTTTGAAGTGGCCCTCCTGCACGAAGCCGCTACGCTTGAGCACTTGGGTGGAAGCCAAATTCTGCGGGTCCACAGCAGCTTCTATCGAATGCAGATTGAGTACGTCGAAGCCGTAATCCAAAATCGCTGCCACCGCTTCCGACATCATCCCTTTGCCCTGAAAGCCAGGATGGAGCATGTAGCCGATGGTGCCCCGGTGGTTCTCCAGCTGAAAGCTCACGTAGCCAATGGTGCCGATTATTTGGGAAGCATCGGCGCGCAAGGCAATGCCCCAGGTAAGACGCTCATTTTTGCTAGCGCATTCGTTCACAACGTTAATGTATTCAACGGCATCGGCCACGGATTGAGCCAGGGGCCGCGGTATGAACTTCATCACCCGCGGGTCGGCGCGCAACTCGAAGAGCGCCAGAGCATCGGCGGGCGTGAGTTGCCGCAGGGTGAGGCGTTCCGTGGTGAGCGTGGGGAAAGGCGTGAAGTTGACCGTCAGCATAAAATGAAATTGGGCAAGGCCTTCGCGAGGCCTTGCCCAAAAATATAACCGAGCGGCATGTAAACCATGCCGCGCAGGTGCTTGACGGTTTGAGTAGGCGCTAGGCCTTCTCCAAGGCTTCCACGCGCTCGGCCAGGGCCTCCCACTTGGTGTTCAGTTGGCTCAACTCTTTCTTCACTGTTTCAAACTTCACCGTGGCGTCCTTGAGCTGCGCGGCGTTGGAATAAATGGCCGGGTCGGCCAGTTGGGCTTCGTACACGGCTAGCTCCTTTTCCAGGGCGGCGATGCGCGTTTCCACTTCCTGCAGCTCCTTGCCGGCTTTCTTGAGCTCCTGCTGGTTGGCGTGGCGCTCCGTGTCGGAAAGCTGCTTTTTGGTGACTTCGGCTACCTTGGGCATGGGCTTGGGGGCCGAGGGGCTGGGCAGGCCGGCTTTCTTGGCGGCTTTCTCGCGGTCTTCCTGCCACTGCTCGTACTCGGCGTAGGTGCCGGGGTATTCCTTGAGCTGGTAGTCTTCGATGTACCAGATTTTGGTGGCCACGTTCTCCACAAAGAACCGGTCGTGGCTGATGACGATGAACGTGCCCTGGTACTGCTCCAGGGCCTGAATCAGGATGTTTACCGAGACCATGTCCAGGTGGTTGGTCGGTTCGTCGAGCAGCAGGAAGTTGGCTTCCGAAATCAGGGTTTTGGCCAGGGCCACGCGGCTTTTCTCGCCGCCGCTCAGCACCTTGATTTTCTTAAATACCTCCTCGCCCGTGAACAGGAACGAGCCCAGCACCGAACGCAGCTCCATTTCGCTGCGCTTGGAGCCGGCTTCCAGCATCTCCTGGATGATTTCGTTCTCCATCGTCAGCGACTCGAGCTGGTGCTGGGCGTAGAACGACATGATGACGTTGTGGCCCAGCTGGTGCTTGCCGTCGGTGGGGGCTTCGGTGCCGGCCACCAGGCGCATGAGCGTCGATTTGCCCTTGCCGTTGGCGCCGATTAGGGCGATTTTGTCGCCCCGCTCGATGTGCACGTGGGTGTCGCGGAAAATCAGCTTTTGGTCGTACTTCTTCATCACGTGCTCCATGCGCAGGATGTGCCGGCCGGGCTCCACCTTGAACTGGAACTTCATGTTAATCTTGGCCGCGTCGCTGGCCACGTCCTCAATGCGCTCCAGCTTATCCAGCGCCTTCACGCGGCTCTGGGCCTGCTTGGCCTTGCTGGCCTTGGCCTTGAAGCGCTCAATAAACCGCTCGGCGGCCCGAATCTGGGACTGCTGGTTTTCGAAAGCGCCTTTCTGAATCAGGTTGCGCTCCTCTTTTTCTTCCAGGTAGTAGGAGTAGTTGCCGGCGTAGGGCACCAGCTTGCCGCCGGTCACTTCCACCGTTGTGTTGGTGGTGCGGTCCAGGAATTCGCGGTCGTGGCTGACGATGATAACCGCGCCTTCGTAGTCGGCCAGGTAGTTTTCTATCCACTTGATAGACGGCAGGTCCAAGTGGTTGGTGGGTTCGTCGAGGAGCAGGAGGGAGGGCTGCTGGAGCAGGATTTTGGCCAGCATCACGCGCATGCGCCAGCCGCCCGAGAACGTTTTGAGCGGCCGGGCCAACTCCTCGGTGGTGAAGCCCAGGCCTTCCAGAATTTCTTCGGCGCGCGACTGCATGGTGTAGCCGCCCAGCGCCTCAAACCGCTCCTGCATGGTGGCCAGCTTGTCGACCAAATCATCGGAGTAGTCGGTTTCAAACTGCACCAGGATGTCGTCAATCTTTTTCTGGAGTTCCAGCGCTTCCTCAAAGGCTTGCATGGCCACGTGCAGGATGCTCTCGTGCGTGTCGTAGCTGAGCAGGTCCTGGTTCAGGAAGCCGAGGGTCACCTCCTTGCTCATCGAAATGGAGCCGCCGTCGGCCTTGTATTCGCCCACCAACAGGCGCAGTAACGTGGATTTGCCGGTGCCGTTGAGGCCAATTAGCCCAATTTTGTCTTTGGGTTTGATGTGCAGACTAGCGTTGTCGTACAGCGCGCGGGAGCCAAAGTGGAAGTCGAGGTCGGAGATTGAAATCATCTGGTCGGGGGTATTCGGGCGCAAAGGTACGGCGCTGCGTTGGGGCGGGCACCTAAAAGCGCCGGCTCGCTACGGGCTAACAGCAGAACCGTCCCGTAAATTCTCCGACTGGGCTATTTGGGCAGCGGCCCCTCGTCCTTGGTTTCGCTCAGCTTTTGGGCCAGCTTCTGGGGCACGCCCACGTTGTTGAACAAGCCGCTCACCATGCCTTGGCGCCAGAGCGTAAACATCGAAAAGCGCGGCTCGCGGGTCGAGGTCATCTCGCCGCTCACCACTTTGCCGCCCTTGCGCGGGTTCTCGTCGCGAATGACAATCACATTGACGGCCTTGGACTTAATGCGGCTGAATAGGGATTTCTTCACTTCCTCTTCCTTGTAGCTGAGCAGGGTCATCTGCAGGCCCGTGTATTCGGTCACCATCGTGCCGGTGACCTGTTTGCGGTCGGCGTGCAGGTCAAAGCGCAGCCGCTGCACGTTGCCGCTCTTGAACTTGACCAAGCGGGTGGGCACGGTCATGGCGTTGAGCATGGAAAACGGGCCGGGGCCGAAGGCACCCCACACGTGGTGGCGGCCCAGCGGGTCGAGCAAGTACATCGACACCTGGGCCTCGAGCCGGCACTGGTTTTGGAGGTAGGTAGAGGCTTGGCCGGTGAGGGGCGTGGCGGGTGTCTGGCGCTTGGGGTCGTTGCTCAGGTTGTAGAAGCTGCCATTAAACCGGTTGATGCTCAGCGTGCCCGGGATAGGTGTGAGTGGGCTGCGGTAGATAGAATACAAGTTGCCGTCCTTGATGTCGAGCCGCCGCACATCCACAATCACCTTCAGCAGCCGCATGCTCTCCGCCGTGACCTTGGATAGGTTCGGGTTGATGGGCCCGCGCCCATCGGAGGCAATTTTAATCAATGGGCTCTGCACCGTGACCAGCGCAATCCGGAAATCGCGGCGGCGCACCAGGGCGGCAAAATCCAGGCCGCTGGCCGTCAGGGCCGCCAGATTTACCTTGATGGAAGGGGCCTGATAGCCTTTGTGCAGGTTCATCCCCACGGCCGAGTACTTCGGCGTGAGGGCCATGTCCTCAAACCGCATGGTTTTGGCGTCGGTGTCCAGGCGCATGTGCTGGCTGGTGGCGCGGTAGTAGGGCGGGTCGAAAGGCGCCCCGATAAGGCCGGAGTTGGCCTGCCATGCCCGGGCGTAGGCAATGCGGCGCGGCTCCAGCGCAGCCAGCGAATCGATGCGAATGGCCCGGCCGGTGACGTTCAGGTTGTGGATTTCGGGCGAGTGTCGCATGCCGCCCACCTGCATGTCGGCGTGCTGCACGCGCAGCAGCGCTAAATCGGACCGGCGCAGAAACGTTGACAGTAGTTTCCAAACCGGGGGCGGCGGTTGGGTGGGAGGAGTGAAGTTGAGCTGGGGCCCATTCAAAACCACTGACTTGGCCTGGAAATGGTGCTGATGCTGCAAGGCAGCGGCATCGAGTCCGGCGATGGCCAGGCTGGGTAAAGTGAGGTCGACGCGCACGCCCCCGGGCTTGCCCTGGCCCGGCGCGGGCGGCCGAATGCGCACCGCCCGCATGCCAAACGTACCCGCCGCGGTGGAAAGGTGCATACTGCCCAGCGTGAGGGCGTGCGCGGCCATCGTTGCCTGGCTTCGGCCAAGGGCCACGTCCCAGTCCTTGGCAAAAAAGAAGCGGCGGGAATCCGGCTTGGCGGCCGCATCGAAGTGGATGGCCGTAGCGCCCACCTCAATCCCGCGAATAACCGGCGCCTGGGCAATGCCGGCCACGCGCAAAAAGCCTTGGCGCACGGCCAAGTGAGCTAAATCCAGGCGCTGCAAGTACTCTGAGCCGGGCTTTGCGCCTTTTGGCGGGGTTTGGGCTGGGGGTGTGAATGTGAGCCGGGGGCGCTGGAGCAATAGCGAATCGGCCGCGAACCGGTGCTGCCGCAGGGCCGCAGCATTGAGGCCGGTGAGGCGCAGGCGCTGGAGCACCAGGTCCACGCGGGGATTATTGGGCTGGCTAGGGCCGTTGGGCTGAATGCGAACGGAATCGAGCTGCAGCTGCTGGACATCGGTAGAAAGCTGCAGGCCACCCAAGTCGAGGCGGTGGCCAGCCAGCTGGGCTTTGGCTTGGAGCAGCTGCAGGCCCCAGGCGGCAGCGAAGCCCAGGCGCTGGGTGTCGGCAGCGCCGGCGGGGCTGATGAGCAAATCGCGGGCTGTCAGGTCGGCGCGCTTAAATTGAGCTGTTTCTGCAGAGCCGGGGAGGTAGCTTCCTTGGGTGTGCAGCAGGCCCAGGTAGCCAATTTGTAACCCCTTTATCTTGAGTGGAAGTCGCTGATACAAGGGTTTGCCGGAGTTTTTAGTGGGCTTGGTGGCCAGGGCCAGCACCTCTACCCGGGCTGATTCCAAGACTACGCTGTCGATGGGCACCACGCTTTTGCGTAGCAGGGCCAGCAGGCCCACGCCGGTAATGTTGAGCTGGTCTACATCGAGGCGGAGGCGGGGCAGGGTATCGGCCACCGCCGCGGCCGGCCGCAGGCGCAGGCCGCGCAGCCGGATAGCGCGCCCAAAAAAGCTGGTGTGGAACTCGCCTACCTGCAGCCGGTACTGGCCGTGGGTTTGCTTCGATACCTGCTTTTCCAGGGTGCGGCGCAGCCAGGGGTCCAGTAGTTGCTGGGCTACCAGCACCACTACCACCAGCAGGGCTACGGCGCCCAGCAGCCAGCGGGCCCAGCGGCGGGGCCGCGGGGCGGGTGTTTCCCCCTTAGCTGAGGGGGCAGCGGCGGAATCGGCAGCGGTTTGGGGTTCTAACACGAGTACAAAGGCAAGGCTAGCATAACGGTAAAGCGCCCCTCAAGGATTGAACTCGGAACCATTTAGCCGACGGAGACGGGTGATTTCCCGACCAGTAAGTTAAAATCGAGGGCTTTGAAGAGCCAAACAGATTGCCTATTTTCAACTAGCTATATTCCTTACTTTTGGGCCATGTCTCCTCAAGACTCCATCGGCGCGGCGCTGCTCGCCTCGTTTCGTCAAAACTTCCTGGCTTACAAGTCGCTGGCCGACCGCGCCCTGGCCCAAATCACCGATGCCGAGTGGTTGCACGTGCCCGCGGCCGGCAGCAACAGTGCCGCCGTTATCGTGCAGCACATGGCCGGCAACCTGCGCTCCCGCTTCACCGATTTCCTGACTACGGATGGCGAAAAGCCTACCCGCCAGCGCGATAAGGAATTCGAGGAGCCCACAAGCGCAGCCGATATTCCGGCGCTCAAATTAGAGTGGGAAGCCGCCTGGCAGGTTTTGTTCACGCTGCTCGACCAGCTGCAGCCCGACGACTTGCTGCGCACGGTCACCATTCGGGGCGAGGCCCACACCGTGCTGGCGGCGGTGCAGCGGCAGGTGAGCCACTACGCTTACCACGTGGGCCAGGTAGTGCAGCTGGCTAAAATCATTCGGGGCGAAGCCTTTCATAGCCTGAGCATTCCGCGGGGGCAGAGCGAGCAGTTCAATCAGCAAATGCCCTTCCGTGCCAACCCGCAGGGCGCTTCTCCAGTTTAGCCCGGTATGTTCGCCATTACATCGCTGCTCAACCCTGCCAATGCCAAGCGCATCAACCGCATTGTAAAGAGCCTGGAAACCCGATTCGCCCTCGACGACGTGCAGGACACGCCCGACCCGCACCTTACGTACCTGCTCATTGGCACCCGGCGCCTGAACGACCTGAAGGACATGCTCAGGGAAGTGGCGACTACTACGCCGCCTTTTTCGGCCTATACCACCGGCCTGGGCGTATTTCCGGGCGAAAACCCGGTTATCTACATTCCGGTGCTGCGCTCCAACGACCTGAACCTGCTGCACCAGCGCGTGCTCGATGTCACGGCCCCGCTCTGCCGGGCCAGCAGCACCTACGGCCCCGACCGCTGGCTCCCCCACCTCTCCCTGGCCCTGCACGACACCACGCCCGACCTGCTGGGTCCTGTGCTGGGCTACCTCAACAAGGAAACCTACAACCTGCGGCTCAACGTGAACAATCTGGCCATCCTGCGAAAAAAAGGCGACCTGTTTGTGCAGGAAGAGGTGTTCGAACTGACGGGCAAGCCGTAGGGGCAGTTATCAGTGAGCAGTTGAACAGCGTATTTAGAGCAGTTTCGGCCTTAGTGTATGCAGTAGCGCGGACTTTTAGTCCGCGAGGCCGTTGGCGCTTCTGGCTCGCGGACTAAAAGTCCGCGCTACTGTACAGCGATTCCGATACTGCTCTAATGTTCACTGATAACTGCTCACTGATAATTGAATTTTAAGCCGTAGGCGGAATCTGGGTGCCATTATCCAGCGACTGCCACAGGTATTTGCAGGCCAGCGAGCGGTAGGGGCGCCAGGCTTCGGCAATCAGGAGCATGCGCTTTTGCAGGGCACGGCCGGTTTCTTCCAGGCCGTAGAGCTTGCGCATGGCGTTCTGCACGCCCAGGTCGCCTTCCGAAAACACGTCGGGCTGGTCGAGGGCAAACATCTGCAGCATCTGAGCCGTCCAGCGGCCCACGCCCCGAATAGCGGTGAGGTGCTCCGTAAAATCCTCTTCGGAAAGGCTGGTCACGTGCTCGTAATCGAGCAGGCCGCGCTCGTTGTACTCGGCAATGGCCTTGAGGTAGCCCACTTTCTGGCGCGAGAGGCCCGCGCTGCGCATCAGGTCCTCGTCCATCTGGAGCACTTCGCGCGGCTCGGGGTAGCCCTCGGGCGGAAACAAGGCCTGGAAGCGCTTCCAGATGGCCGCCGCCGCCTTGGTCGAAATCTGCTGGCTCACGATGGCGCGTAGCAGCGCCAGGTACAAATCTTCGTGGGGCCGCGGGTGAATTTCGCGGCCCTGCGCAATAAGGCTTCCCAACACCGGGTCGGCCGTGGTTAAATGCTGAATGGCAGCTTGGTTAATCATGCAGGCAATAAAAGCAGAACGGAACTAGTAACTCAAATCTTCGGGGTGGGTGCGCACCAGCACCTTTTTTAGCACCTGGCCGGTGGGCGAAAGCCGCACGCCGGCCAGGTTGCGGCCCAGGAAAGCGCCCGTGTCGATGTAAAGCGCGTTGGTGCGGGCATCAAAGCGGGGCTTGCCATCGGTGGGGGTGTGGCCCACTACCTGCAGCTGGGGCAGCTTGAGCAGGGGGCCGCGCCGCCAGAGCAGCCCGTCGGGGTGGCCGGGGTCGAGGGCATACGGCGATTCGGACAAGCCGGCGTGGCTGACCAGCACGTTGCCGTTTTGCCACTGCAGGGGCCGCTCGGCCAGCCAGGGCAGGTGCTGGGCCAGGAGCTTGGGGCGGGCCTGGTACTGCTCCACGGTGCTGCGGCCGCCCCACTGCAGCCAGCTGGGGTAGGGGCCCTCGGGGCCAAAGTAGCGCAGCATGCCGTGCTCGTGGTTGCCCATCAGGAAGGTGGTGGTGTCCGGGTGCCGGGCGTTGAGCTGTTGGGCCAGCTCCACGGTCTCGGGCACGTGGGCGCCCCGGTCCACCAGGTCGCCCACCTGAATAAGGTGTTCGGTATCGGGCTGCCAGTGCGTGAGCAGCTCGCCAAACGTGTGGAAGCAGCCGTGCACATCGCCGATGATGAAAAGATTCATGGCCTGTGGAACGTAAGAAGTCGCCTTTTGGGTCCGCTCCCCTCCGCCCACTTCCTCTGCTTAATCCAGCTCCGGCACGGGTTTGGCGGTGCCGGTGGGCTGGCCCACGCCCAGCCAGCGTACTAGCGGCCCAATCGTAAGACCTTGCCCAATAATGGAAAACACCACCACCACGTAGGTAATGCCCACCAGCAGCTCACGCGGCATGGACTGCGGCAGGCTCAGGGCCAGCGCCACCGACAGCCCCCCGCGCAGCCCTCCCCAGGTGAGCACGGCAATGCCATGGTCGGAGGGCTTGAACGAGGGGATGAGGCGCAAAAACACCAGCGGCACCGCCACGGCCGCCCACCGCGCCAGCAGCACCACCACGATGGCCATGATGCCCGCCAGCACCGTGCGCCCCGGAATGTGCAGCACCAGCACTTCCAGGCCCATCAGCACAAACAGCATGGCGTTGAGTATTTCATCCACCAGCTCCCAGAACTTGTCCACGTAGTCCTGCGACTCGTCCGACATTACCCCGCCGCTGCGGCTGAAGTGGCCCACCAGCAAGCCGGCCACCACCATGGCCAGCGGGCCCGAGGTGTGCAGGCGGGTGGCCAGAGCCGTGCCGCCTGCCACTACCGCCAGGGTCACCAGCACCTCCACCTGGTAGTTGTCGATGGTGCGCAGCAGCCACGCCGCGCCCAGCCCCAGCGCCGTGCCGAGGGCCAGTCCGCCCACGGCCTCGCGGGCAAAGACCCCCAGCGCGTGCGTGAGCGTGACATGCTGGGAACCGAGCATGGCCACTTCCATGGTCACCACAAACAGCACCACGCCCACCCCGTCGTTGAAAAGCGACTCACCGATGACCTTGGTCTCCAAAGATTTGGAAATGTTGGCTTTGGTGAGAATGCTCAGCACCGCAATGGGGTCGGTGGGCGAAATCAGCGCCCCAAACACCAGGCAGTAAATAAACGGCGTCGGGAAACCGAAAAATGGCAGCAGCCCATACATGGCCCCGGCCACCAGCACGGTGCTCACCGGCGTGCCTATCAGGGCCAGCGCGCCCACCGGCCAGCGCAGCGTGCCCAGCCGCCGCGCATCCACGTGAATGGCCCCCGCAAAGAGCAAAAACCCCAGCATGACCTGCATCACGATGGTGCTGAAGTCGAGCCGCTTCACCAGCTGGGCCAGGTCCAGAATGGGCCGTACCCCCAGGTGCGCAAACCCCACCAGCAGCAGCGACGCGGCCAGCCCCAGCACCATCAGCCCAATGGCCGGCGGCATCCGCAGAAAGCGGTGGTTGAGGTAGGCAAAAGCCGCCGCTGTCACCAGCAGAAGCGCCAGGGCATTGTATAGGTCCATGTAGGAAACCGCAGCGAAAGGCTAAACTGCCGCCGGTACCGCGGCAAGCAGGGCCTCTTCCACGCGGCTCAGGCCGGCATCGTCCACATCGAGGTGGGTCACAAAGCGAATCCATTGCGGGCCGAAGCTGCTGGCTTTGATGCCCTGCTGCTCCAGCCCGGCCAGGAAGTCGGCCGCCGGCAGGCTGTCGTGCAGCCGGAAGATGACGAGGTTGGTTTCCGGGTTGAGCACCTCGGCCACGTAAGGCTGCTGCCGCAGCACTTCGGCCAGGCGCGCGGCGCGGCGGTGGTCATCGGCCAGGCGGTCCACGTTGTTTTCCAGCGCATAGAGGCCCGCGGCGGCAATGTAGCCGGCCTGGCGCATGCCCCCGCCCATCACCTTGCGGATGCGCTTGGTTTTCTTAATAAAGTCGGCTGAGCCCAGCAGCACCGAGCCCACCGGCGCCCCGAGGCCCTTGGACAAACACACCGAAATCGAATCAAACAGCTGCCCATAGTCCTGGCTGCGCTGCCCGGTAGCCACCAGGGCGTTGAACACGCGGGCGCCGTCGAGGTGGCGGGCCAGGCCGTGCCGCTTAGCTACCTCGCTGATGGCCGCCATGTCGTCCCAGCTGTAGCAGCTGCCGCCGCCGCGGTTGTGGGTGTTTTCGAGGCACACGAGGCGGGTGGTGGGATAGTGAATATTTTCGGGCCTAATAGCGGCTTCGACCTGGGCGGCCGTGAGGCGGCCGCGGTTGCCGGCCAGCAGCGCCACCGACGCGCCGGAGTGAAACGCAATGCCGCCCACTTCCCACAAGTACACGTGGGCCGTCTGCTCGCAAATTACTTCGCTCAGCGGCTCGGTGTGGGCTTTGATGGCAATCTGATTGGTCATCGTGCCCGACGGGCAAAACAAGCCGGCCTCGAGGCCAAAGCGGGCCGCCGCCACTTCTTCGAGGCGGCGCACGGTGGGGTCTTCCTCGTACACGTCGTCGCCGACGGGCGCGGCCGACATGGCCGCGAGCATGGCCGCCGAGGGCCTCGTCACGGTATCGGAGCGCAGGTCCACCGCGGGCAGGGTGGAGGCGTCGGTGGTCTGGGGCTGGGGGAAGAGGGGGGTACTATAAGACATAGGATAGATGGCTATGGGAGAAAGCGAAGGTAGGCTTTCGCGAACCGCATTGGCTAGCGCCGCGGCCCGGATTGGGGCAAAAATAACATTCGAAGCGGGCCCGGGGCGGCCCGCCTGAATACGCAGTAATTCAGCAAAATGCCTCATGGGCTTGCACTTTCCAAATGAAAGCGCTACTTTTGCCCTCCGTTTCGTAAGCCCCTAGACTTTAACCAATCCGGCACCATGTCCGTTACCCGCCTCAAGCGCAAGCACCGCAAAAACATTGCCCGTGCCAACAACAAGCAGCACATCATCAAGGAGCTGCTCCGCACGCCCGTTCTGAAAAACGTGGATATTGAAGAGCTGAAGTCGCGTTTCACCACCACCGGTGGCGTAGCCGGCGCCGTAGCCGCAGTGAAAAACACCGCTGCTGCTGCCGTTGACAAAGTGAAAGAAGTAGTTAGCGATGCCGTAGAATCGGTAAAAGAAGCCGTATCGACCAGCACCGATAACACCGCTGCCGACAACGCCGCCGCTTTCGACGATGCCGAAGCCGTAACCAAGCCCGTCAATGAAGACGGTCAGGAAGGCGAGCACCCCAAGCCCGAAATCGCGCTATAAGTTAGCCTGCCGTAGCCAGCAAGGCATGCTAGTCTTGTTCTAAGCGGTTTTGTCTACAAACGTGACAAGCCCCGTTGCCTGTATTGCAGGCAGTGGGGCTTGTTGTGTTATAGGCAATTGCTAAGAAAGAAAACCAGGCAAGGTTCGCCGTGCCTGCGAAAGCCAGCTCAATTTGGCGCTCGGAGCCTCAGCCGGCGCGCTTGCCCAGCTCCACGGCCTGCAGGTCGACCACCTTGCCGGCCTCAATGCCGAAGCGCAACAGCGTGCGCACCTGGTGGAACCCGTGCCGGCCCGCAGCGCCAGGGTTCAGGTGCAGCAGGCCCAGCTTCTTGTCGGGCATGACCCGCAAAATGTGCGAATGGCCGGTAATAAACAGCCCAGGCTGCGCGGCCGCGAGCAGGGGCCGGGCCGCCGGGGCGTAGTGCCCCGGGTAGCCGCCAATGTGCGTCATGAGCACGCGTAATCCCTCTACCTCAAAATTTTGCACCAACGGTTGGGTGCGGCGCACGTCCGTGCCGTCGATATTGCCGTACACGCCCCGAAAGCGCGGCGCCAAGCTCTGCAATTCGTCCACCACGCGGGCATCGCCGAAATCGCCGGCATGCCATATTTCGTCGCAGTCGCGCAAATGATGCGCTATTCGGTCGTCGAGGTAGCCGTGGGTGTCGGAAAGCAAGCCAATACGCGTCATGCCACAAATATGCGGCACACCGGCAAATCGGTACGGCCGCGTATCTTGCAGCCGTTGCCCGAGGCTTATTATTCCTTAAATTACTGACCCCGGCGCCCCCCGCTGCCCGTCTTCATCTTCTCAATTCGCATATCCCGATGAATATTTTCATCAACGACATACCGCTGGTTATCAAAAAGCTGAGCGAAAAAGTGTACAAGCACAAGTTTGACCTGATTCTGAACCCCGACGACGACTTCACGTCGAAGGACCTGGTGGGCGACGTGCTGGTGCGCGACGCCGGCCCGCTGTTCATCGACCGGCTGCTGCGCCTGATGGAGGTGAAAAAACTCAAAAAGCTCCACTCGCTGACCATGCTGGTCAAAAAGAAAAAGCATGTCATCCTGCACTTCAAAGACCAGTTCAAAATTGCCAAAGCCGGCGGTGGGCTGGTGGTAAAGGGCGACCAGGTGCTGATGATTTACCGCCTCGGTAAATGGGATTTGCCCAAGGGTAAGCTCAAGAGTGACGAGGATACCGCTGCTGGTGCTCTGCGCGAAGTGGAGGAGGAAACGAACATCAAGCTGGAGCTCGGCGAGAAGCTGCCCAGCACCTGGCACAGCTACGCCTACAAGGGCAACAAAATGCTGAAGAAGACCAACTGGTACCTCATGAAGTGCCTGGATGACACGCTGATGAAGCCCCAGACCGAGGAATACATCGAGGAAGTGCGCTGGATGTCGCCGCAGGAGGCGCTGACCAAGCTGGAGGACTCTTATGCGTCCATTGCGCTGGTAGTGCGGTACTACCTCAACAACATGGCCGGCAAGCACGCCAAGGTAAAGCCCGCAGCAGAGAAATAGCGTTATATTGCGGTCTATGCGACCGTACAACGTGCTGTTATTGGCAGCGGCAACACTGGGGATGGGGGCCTGCTCCGGTTCCCACGATGCTCCCCACGACCGCGCGGTTTCCTCGGGCGCCGCGCCGGGCCGAGCGGCCGCGGGGCTCAATGTTCCCAGCCTGCTGGCGCTGTCCATTAATGAAATAACGCAACGCATAGGGCCGGCTGGGCCGATTCCGCCTGGCTTTTCTGACCCCATGCTTATTCCGTTGCTGCAGCGGCATGAGCGGCTGGATTCCACGGCTTATTTCCAGACGCCGGGCCTGGCCCTGGTGGCCTCTTTCGACTACCACACCCGGCGGGTGAGCGACATCCTGCTGCTGGGCTCCAACGAAAACGAGCTGATGCGCCGGGCGCAACTGCACCTCGGCGCCGACCATTACCTGGTGCTGCCCGTTTTTCAGGAGAACCATCCCACCCGGCTGCTGGGGCTGCGGGTGCTGGCCATTTCCCTAAACCAGTAGGGCTTAGCCCAATTTGCTAGCCCGCCACAGGCGTCAGCGGGAAGGGTAAAAAAGCGTCCACGTTGCCGCCGAAACGGTGGATGTCGCGGATGATGGTGCTGCTGATGGCGCTCAGGGTGGGGGAGGTCAGCAGGAAAACGGTTTCCAGCCCGGGGTTTACGTGCTGGTTGCCGTAGGCAATGGGCTTTTCGTACTCAAAATCGGGGGCATTGCGCAGGCCGCGCAGCAGGTAGGTGGCACCTACTTCGCGGGCAAATTCTGCCGTGAGGCCCTTAAACGTTCGAACTGACACCCGGGGCTCGTCCCGAAACACGTCGGCAATGAGCGCCTGCATTTGCTCGACGGGCAGGTAGCGCTGCTTGCTGCTGTTGGTGCCAATGGCCACAATCACCTGATCGAACAATTCCGCGCCGCGCCGCACCACGTCGAGGTGCCCGTTGGTGAAGGGGTCGAAGGAGCCAGGAAAAAGGGCAATGCGGGACATTCTTTAGAAATGAAGAATTAATAATGAGGAATTATTGAAGAGCCGGAAAAATATTCTGCTCCCCACTTTTTCCTTTTTAGCAGAAATGCAGGCTGAATAGGTCGAAATACCGATACTCGAACACGTCGTTAAGCCGGTAGCTGTACTGCACGTTGCTGGGGCGGGAGCCAAACCGGACGTTGCGCACGTAGGTGCGCAGCAAGCTGAACACGGCGGAGTCGGGCGTCAATTCGCCCCAGATGGTGACCTCGTCCTGGTCGGGGTCGAGGCTGAGCTCCTGCATGACCAGGATGGTGTAATACACGACGTCCTCGGCGGTGGTGCAGGGAAACACGTTGCAATACTCCAGGTGCTGGCCCAGCACCACCAGCGCAAGCTCTTGCTGGCCGGGGTTGAGGTAGAGGCGGCGGGGCGCCGCGGCGCCCCGCTGGTGAACCAGGCCGGCCAGCAGCGCGCTGGTGTGGTGCAGCAGCCGGCCGGTGGCGCCGTGCGTGGCCGTTAGCCAGTCGGCCAGGGCCGCATCGGCGGCAAATATGTTCACGAGCTCCAGGCCGGGGTGGGTGGTGTGGCGCACCGTTTCGGTGGGGGCGGGGGTGTGGTGCAGTCGCAGGGCCGCCGCTTCATCGCCGGGCCGGAACAGGGGCGCCGGCAGCAGCGTGAATGCCCGGCCCGTGACGGCGAGCCGCACCGCGTTCCAGCCGCGTTGGTCCAGAAAATCGTGCTGAGCGGCCAGGGCCGGCACGCCGCCCGCGGGTAGGGCGTACTCTTCGAGGGCCACGAATTTGCGCCGCTCTACATCGACGGCGGCCACGTAGAGGCGCGAGGGGCCGGCCAGTAGGTACAGGTTGTAGGCGGCCCGGTTGGCGGGGTCAAACGTCTCGTCGCGCAAGCGCAACAGGGACGACGGCGCGGCCGCGGGGACGGAAGAAGCAGAAGCAGCGGATGCAGGCACGAATCGAAGCTAAACAGGCAATGGCCGGGGCTAAAGATAAGGCTTCGGGGAACGAGGAACGAAGAACGAGCAGCCCGGAAACAGCGGTTGGGGCCCAAATTTATAGTTGAGCTAAGCCGGGGCCTTACACAAACCGGGTTTGCGGCACAAAAATGTCGTCCAGGCTGAGCACCATGCGCAGCACGGGGTGCACCTGCGCCGGAGGTAATTGCATAAGTTGGCGGGGAGTAAACCAGCTCAATTCCGTGAGCAGCTGCTGGTCGGCGGCGTGCTCCGGGTCGTGGCCGAGCTGAGGCTGGGCACCTTCTTCGGCGTGGACCTCAAAAAACAGCTCCAGCGCCTGGAGCTTGCCGCTGCTGAATTCGTGGAGGTGCAGAAAGCGGCCCACCTGCACCGTTAAGCCGGTCTCTTCGCGAAATTCCCGCACCAGCGCTTCGCGGATGCTTTCGCCAAACTGCCAGCCGCCGCCCGGCGGCGACCAGAACGGCTTGCCCTTGGGCAGCAGGCCCCGGTGGCCGGCCAGCAGCATGGCCCCATCGCGCAGCAGCAGCCCCCCGACGCGTACCCTTACCTGACCGGAATACGCTTGAAGGAGGGCGTCGGGAGGAGGGTTTTTCGAATGGGGCATAACGTATCGGCAGGCACCACGGCGCTTCCGAAGGTGAAAGCGCAGGCACTAAGCCTAACGTTGGGCTAACGACATTGTTTGTTTGGGGCCCAAAAAGAAAGAAATGACACCGCCTAAGCCGCCCGGCGCCGCCGGGCCCGCCAGCGCCGCAACCGGCTCAGAATAAACACCAGCAGCACCACCACCAGGGCCGCCGCTACCAGCGGCAGCAGCAGCGTGAGGGCCACGCCGCCCAGGGCCAGCGTGTTTTCGGCCGTGGCCAGCACGGGGTTGCCCAGGCCGCCGGTGGTGGCGGTGGAGGCTCCCCGCAGCAGCGCGGTGCCGGTTTGCACCAGCCCGGCCGTGCCTCCGCCCACCAATATGCCCAGCGTCCAGCGCAGGGTGGGGTCGAGGTGGGGCAGGGCCGAGGTCATGAGGATGGTACCGGCGATGAAGCTGGCCGGGGTGGTAAGGGTGTCCAGCAGGTGGTCGACCACGGGGATGTAGTAACCCGCTATTTCCACCAGCGTGGCGGTAGCCAGGGTGAGCAGCGCCGCCCAGCTCCCCAGCCACGCAAACCCCGCCGCCGGCGCCAGGTAGCCGAAATGGTAGGCCAGGCTGGCCGCCAGCAGCGGCACAAACACCCGGAAGCCGCTACACGCCGCCAGCCCAAGGCCCAGCGCACCCGCCACGAGATACTGCATCGCCGGCAACTGTTCCATGGCTTTAGAAGGCTAAAATGGGAGGAGAAAGTACGGGCCAGAACCCAGCCAGTACCTTTGGGCGACTAAACCGCTATGGGCCCTGCCGCACCTTAAAAGCAGCTTCAAAGCACTAAGAAGTTATAAGCCCGAACAGAAAGTACAAACCGGTACAAAGGCTGTGGGAGGTAATTGCCTGCGGCTATCCTTTGAGCAAACATAAACGATTCCAGTGTCTTCAAACCAACAACTCAGCAATACCATACCGGCCGCTCCTGAAGCCGCTGATGACTTAGTCGCGCGCATTCGCCGGAAGCTCGTGCGCCAGAATTTCATGCACCTGGTGGGGGCCGACTTGACGGTGATAACTCCCGGCCGGGTGGAGGCCGAGCTGACCATGGGCACGCAACACCTGCAGCAGCGCGGCTTTGCCCACGGCGGCCTCACCGCCACCATGGCCGATTTGGTGGCCGGGTTTGCCGCTGTCACGCTCGTGCCCGACAACTTTGGCGTGGTGACTTCCGATTTGAAAATTTCCTACTTCAACCCCGGCGTTGGGCAGAAAATAAAAGCCATCGGGTGGGTGCTGAAAGCCGGGCGGCGGCTGCATTTCTGCGAGGCGGAAGTGTGGTGCGACGACGTGCTGATTGCCAAAGCCAGCGCGACCATGGCGGTAATTGAGCCAAACTAAGTTTGCCAAACAGCGGCCCTCCAGCGGACGATTGTGCGGCTATTGTTGTTGAGGAAATGAGCCCGGATTGAGCCAATCCCGTGGCGTTGCCTTCAAATCTGAGCCCTGGATTTGAAGCTTAAGAAATACCCATGTTAAAACTTCGAACCCCCTCCGTTCGCGACTACTTCCCTTACGAGCCCACCGACGACCAGGCCCTGCTGTTCACGCAGCTCGACGCGTTTTTGCGCGACGACCTGCCGGGCCGCAAGGTGTTTGTGCTGCGCGGCTACGCCGGTACGGGCAAAACCACAGTGGTGAGTGCCCTGGTGCAGTGGCTGCACAAGCTGCAGCGCAAGTACACCCTGATGGCGCCCACCGGCCGGGCCGCCAAGGTGATGTCTGGCTACGCGGGTGTGCCGGCCAGCACCATCCACAAGAAAATCTACCGCCAGACCTCCGGCGCGCCCAGCGAGCGGCTCAACTTCCAGCGCCAGCCCAACCGCGTGGAGCAAACGCTCTACATCGTGGACGAGGCCTCGATGATTTCGGACGAGAAAGCCTTCGGCGAAAGTGGCCTGCTCGATGACTTGATGGGTTTTGTGTTCGAGAAAACGAGCAACAAGCTGCTGCTCATTGGCGATACGGCGCAGCTGCCGCCGGTGGGCCAGCTCCTGAGCCCGGCCCTGGACCCGGAGCTGCTGGTCCACCGCTTCCGGGCCACGGTGGGCAGCGTGGAACTGCGCCAGGTGATGCGCCAGGCCCAGGAATCGGGCATATTGGTGAATGCCACCGAGCTGCGCGAAGAACTGCGCGAGGAGGTGCCCAACATTCAGCTGCACACTAAGGGCTTTCGCGACATCTTTAAGATGGGCGGCGATAAGCTGGAGGACGGCCTGCGCTGGGCGTACCGCAATTTTGGCCACGAAAACACGACCATTATCTGCCGCTCCAACCGCAACGCCAACCAGTACAACCAGCTCATTCGGCGGGCCTTGTTTGATGCCGAGGAGGAGATAGAAGGCGGCGACTACCTGATGGTGGTGCGCAACAACTATTTCTGGCTGCCCAAGGACTCGGAAATCGGCTTTCTGGCCAACGGCGACTTCCTGCAAATCAGCAAAATCATCCGCCGCGAGGAGATGTACGGCTTCCATTTTGCCCAGGCCCAGGTGCGCCTCGTGGACTACCCCGACGAGCCCGAAATCGAAGTAAAGCTGCTCCTGGATACGCTGCACACCGAAAGCCCCGCGCTGCCTTCCGACCGCAACAATGCCCTGTACATGGCCGTGAGCGAGGATTACGCCCACCTCAAAACCAAGGCCGAGCGCTACAAGGAAATGCGCAAAGACCCGTACCTGAACGCCTTGCAAATCAAGTTTGCCTACGCCCTCACGTGCCACAAGGCGCAGGGCGGGCAGTGGCAGGCCGTCTTTGTCGACCACGGCTTTCTGAAGCCCGACGAGCCGCTGGCGGGCGAGTTTGCCCGGTGGCTGTACACGGCCATCACGCGCGCCTCGGAACGGCTGTTTCTGCTCAATTTCCAGCAGAAGCTAATCGGCGACGCGGTAGAGGAAGAATAGGGGAGCGGGCCAATTGCAGCGCCCTACTTGCCAGAAATGCCCGGACAACTGACAGATTGACAACCCGGTGCAGGGTGGTGCTGGAAGTATGGGACTGAATTCGCAGCCCATTCTCACGCAATTTCTCAGGCGCTCAGCTCAGGTTTTTGAGGCGCGGCAGTAAGCCAGTTATCGCGGTGGAGCTTGCGTGCGCCGGCACGCTGAAAATCAACACGAACGCCGGTGAAAGCATTGAGCTTTGCGGAGAGCCACGAGGCCCGTATGGTGCAAACAAGTGGCGCGGGCAGCGGGTAAATTGCTGCAACTTATTTCGGGAGAAAGTTGTGTCAAGCTGCTTACGGTAAATATATTACAGCATAATATCTGAGTTGAAATATTAACTTCATTGTTTCTTCAGAGCTATGCGGTTAGTTTGGTCAGAAATTTGCCAGTCGACCCGAAAGAAGTAAATTTGTTCGATACCGATTTCCCCTGTCTCCCCTCTCCAAATCATATAAAATCCCGTACCATGAAAAAAACCTTGCTCCTCGCCCTGAGCCTGACGGCCGCTGCTTACACCGCGCAGGCCCAAGCCACTGCGCCGGCCACCAAAGCGGTGGGCCCGGTAGCAGGTCCCGCCATTACGTTTGAAGAGTCGAAGTATGACTTCGGTTCCGTGGTACAAGGCGGCACCGTTGACCACACCTTCAAGTTCAAAAACACGGGCACCGCGCCCCTCGTTATTTCGAACATCGGCGTGAGCTGCGGCTGCACCACCCCCGAGTGGACCAAAGTGCCCGTACTGCCCGGCAAAACCGGTTCGATTACGGCTCACTTCAACTCGACCGGCAAAATGGGCATGCAGAACAAGGTGCTGACCATTGAGTCGAACGCCGCTGCCGGCAGCACCACCGTTTCGCTGGTAGGCGAGGTGAAGGAAGCCCCGGCTACCGCCAACGCCGCTACGACGGCCGCCAGCTCGACTGCCGCTCCGGTTGCCACCGACGTTAAAAAAGTAAAAGAGAAAACCACCTCCAGCAAAGTAAAAGCTAAGGTGAAGTAAGCAGCCCCAATGGCTGACTCATAAAAAAGGCTGTCCGCGCAAGCAGACAGCCTTTTTGTTATTTGGGGTTCGGTGTTTAGCTCAACTTAAGCGCAAGCGAGGCCAAGGGCGTTCAGCCGCGCCTATTATCCTGCTGAGCTACAGCTTCCGCAGGGCCAGTATCACGCTCAGCCAACCGGCCAGCAGCAGCAAGCCGCCGATTGGCGCCACGGCCCCCAGCTTGGTAATGCCCGTGAAACACAGCGCGTACAGCGAGCCGCTGAACACAACGATGCCGCCCAGCCACAGCCAGCCTGTAGTGCCCAGGGCCTGCATGTCGGGGCGCAGCGCCCACAGCACGCCTATGGCCAAAAGCGCCAGCACGTGGTAAAACTGATAGCGCACCGCGGTTTCGAAGGTGTCGAGGCGGCCGGCTTTCACCAGCGTATCGTGCAGGGCGTGGGCCCCGAAGGCCCCGATAGCCACGCCGAGCCCGCCGAGCAGGGCCGCGAGTTGAAGCAAAAGACGAGCAGTCATATAGAAGGGTGAAGGGGTAAATAAGAGCAGCGGCCGCGAAGGTACGGCCCGGCCGTGCTCAGATTTGGCGTTTAAGCTTCACCGTGGCGGTATGCAGGTTGCCGTCGGGCCGGCGCAGCACCAGCAGCAAGGCGCGGCCATCTTCGGAGTGCAGCATGCGGTCGAGCTGGGTGAGGCTAAACACGTTGGCGGGGATTAAGTTGATGCTCAGCAGCTCATCGTCGACGGCGAGGCCGGCATCGGAAGCCGGCGAGTTGGGCATCACGCGCAGCACCAGGTAGCGGCGGTAGTCAGGGCCGGTGGCCAGCAGCTCCACGCCGCACATGTCGTGCTCAAACGGGTCCCTGAAGGTGTTGTTGGGGCGGAGCAGCAGGCGTTCGTGCGGGTAGTCAACAACCAGCGAAAACCGCTTCAGCAGCTCGTAGCCGATGTTGCCGTTGCGGGGCACCTCCACGCGCCGGTGCACGTCGGCCGCGTTGGGAAAAGATGTGAGCACCGACCGCAGGGTGTAGCGGCCCAGCTCAATCTTGGCCACCCGGCCCAGGTAGCCCTGCACCAGGCCCGTGAGGCCCCGCCCCAGGTCGGCCGACAGGCGCTGGGGCGGCAGCTTGAGGCGCGGGTCCGAATCCAGCTCAATGGAGAGGGCGTGGCTGGCGCCGGTATCGAGCACGAGCTTGAGGGGAAGCGTGAGCGAATCGGAGACCTGCACCGGCGTCGTGATGTAGGCTTTGTTGTTTTGGATGCTCAGCGGGATGCTGGTCCACTGCTTGCCCTTGGGGGCCTTGTACGCGGCCGGGGCGCTCAGCACGATTTCGCCAGCTTCGGGCTGGAGCGTGACCACAAAGCTGCGGAACAGCTCCGACCCCAGGATGCCGTGTATGGGCACGCCCACGTAGCCCGAGAGGTTTAGCACGTCTTCGGACAGGACCAGCCAGGTCATGTGGGCCGCTACTATTTTGGGCAGCTCCACCCGCACGCTGTCCGTCTGGTAGGCCAGCAGCCCCGAATCCATGCCGCCCGCGCCCATTACCCGAAACTGCTGGCCGTGGCGCAGCTTCAGCGAATCGGCCAGCTCGGCCGATGTGATGATGGACATGCTGACCCCGGTGTCGAGCAAAAAATTATACGGCCCGGCATGGTTGAGCGTGGCTTTCACAATGAGCAGGTTGCGCTGCAGAAAAACGGGCGCCCGCGATTTTTTGCGCTTGGCTCGGGTAAAAGCGAAGGGCGAGCTAGGGCTTTGGGGTGCGGCCGAAGATGGGAGCTGGGCATGCGCAGAGCCGCCGGTTTCCCAGCAAAAGCTCAGGAAAACCAGCAAACACATAAAGCGCGATATATGCATGGCTAGGAGGCGTGACCGGACCGGTAAAGTAAGCGAAAAGAGTCGCCATTGTGCATGGGGCCGCACACTTTCCCGCCGCACCTGCTAGGCAGTGCTAAGCCGGCGCCGGGCCGCTACGCCGGCAGCTCCCAGACCCCGGCCGGGTCGTAGCGCAGCGCGCCGGCTTCGATGCGCAGCGGGGCCGCCAGGTTGTTGTGGTACAGCTGGCCCGTGCCCAGGCCCTGCGCAAACCCGTGCACCTCGTACTCGCCCGTGAGCTGGGCCACGGCGTTTAGCCCAACGTTAGACTCCAGCGCCGACGTCATCCACCAGCCAATGCCCCGGGCCTGGGCCAGCGCAATCCAGCAGCGGGTAGCGGCGTGCCCGCCCAGCAGCGTGGGCTTGAGCACGATGTAGGCGGGTCGCACTTCGTCGAGCAGCGCCGCCTGCCGGGCCGGGTCCGTCACGCCAATTAGCTCTTCATCCAGCGCAATGGGCACCGGCGACGTGCGGCACAGCTCCGCCAGGACCGGCCCCTGGCCTGCGGCAAGGGGCTGCTCGATGGAATGCACCCCGAAGGCCGCCAGCTGCTCCAGCCTGGCCGGGGCGTCGGCGGGGGCGAAGGCGCCGTTCGCGTCCACGCGCAGCGTGAGCTGCTCGGGGCCGGCCACGGCCCGAATCTCGGCGAGCAGCGCCAGCTCGGTTGCAAAATCCAGGCTGCCAATTTTCAGCTTTAGGCAGGAGTACCCGGCGGCCAGCTTCTGCCGAATCTGCTCGCGCATAAACGGGGCGTCGCCCATCCACACCAGGCCGTTGATCGGCAACGCGGCCTGGCCCCGGCTGAAGGCATTGGCGTAGAGCTGCCGCTGCCCCCCGCGGGCCAGGTCCAGGGCCGCTGTTTCCAGGGCAAATACCAGGGAGGGGAGCCCCGGACCCACAAATGCCGAAGCATCGGCCGCCGTGAAGGTGGCAAATGCTTCGGCATTGAAGCGCTCACAAAGTTGAGCTACTGAGGCAGGAAATGTGGGGACGTAGTCAGGGCTGAGGCCGGCCAGTGGCGCGGCCTCGCCCAGCCCAACGGTGGTAGGTTCGGCGGTGTGGGCCAGGTACAGGTACCAGGCCACGTGTTCCGCCAAAGCCCCACGGGAGGTGCGGGCCGGGAAGTTGAAGCGCAGCGGGCGCCGTGAAAAGCTAAGTCGAAGCATGCCGCAAAGATGCGGGGCCTGCTTCGACTTAGCTCGGGTTTCACTTGTTGGCGTTCGCCGAGGCGGCCGTCTTGCCCCGACGGCTTACCAGGCCGCCTTTGCGGCCGGCGTCGCGGGCCTCTTCGGCAGAAAAGCGGTGGCCGCGGCCACTGGCGTGGGAGGCCTTGCCGCCTTCGCTGGCGATGCGGCGCTGGGTCTCGGGGCTCATGGCAGCAAAGCCCCGGCGGCTTTTTGTGCCCACACGATTAGCAGGGCGGGTGGACGATTTGGCGGCCGCGGCCGCCGTGTTGGCGATGTTCGAAACTGAAGAGGCCATAGGAATAATGAAAGGAGGTTAAGTATGATACAAGTGTAGGGCTCTTAGTCGAGACTACCACCCTTTTACCCCGGTATTTTTGTGATTTACCCAGAAAATAAGTGTAAATACCAATTTATGCTGACGAGCTTCTACGTACTTATCAGCTCATCTGCGTGTTTATTTGTCGAGCTTCGGCAAATCGCGCCGAAGCCTCCCCGAGCGCCCGCCGCAACCCGAAGCCTACTAATGCGGTTAGTGAGCTGATGGCGGTTTTTTGCCATTCCTTTTGCTATGCTTCCAGCCTATTCTCCCTCCGCCCCAGCCCCGCCGGCTGCCCCCTCCTGGCTGGCCCGCTACCAAGCCGTGCGCGCCCAAAGCCAGGCGCTGTGCGCGCCCCTGCTGCCCGAAGACACCGTGGTGCAGCCCATGATAGACGTGAGCCCGCCCAAGTGGCATTTGGCTCACACCACCTGGTTTTGGGAAACCTTCCTGCTGAAAGAATACGCGCCCGGCTACCAGCTCTTCCACCCAGATTACGCGTTCCTCTTCAACTCCTACTACAATTCTCTGGGCTCGCGGGTGAACCGCGCCGACCGGGGCACCCTGTCGCGCCCGCCCCTGGCCGACGTATTGGCTTACCGCGCCCACGTAGATGCCGCGCTGGCCACCCTGCTCAGCGCCGAAGCGGCCCTGCCGCCCGCATTCTACGAGCTGCTGGAACTGGGCCTGCAGCACGAGCAGCAGCACCAGGAGCTGCTGGCCACCGACATTAAATACATTCTCAGCACCAGTCCACTGGCGCCCGCCTACATTGAGGAGAATGAAGAATCAGGAATGAGGAATGAAGAATTGGCGGGTGCCGATAATTCCTCATTAAGCGAAGCGTCCTGGTTGGCTGTGCCCGGTGGCATTTACCGGGTGGGCTTTCAGGAAGAAGGCTTTTGCTTTGATAACGAGCTGGCCGCGCATGATGTGCTGGTGGCTCATTTTGAGCTGCAAAACCGTCTCGTTACCAACGCCGATTACTTGGCGTTCATCGATGCCGGGGGCTACCACGACTTTCGCTACTGGATGGGCGAGGGCTGGGACCTGGCCCAGGCACAGGGCTGGGAAGCGCCGCTGTATTGGGTAAAGCGCGACGACACCTGGTACCGGTTCACCCACCACGGGCTGCAGCCGGTAGCGCTGAACGCCCCCGTCACCCACATCAGCTTTTACGAAGCCGATGCCTACGCTAACTGGGCCGGCGCCCGCCTGCCCACCGAGGCCGAATGGGAAACCGCCGCCCGCTACTTTGGGGCCACTACCCGCGGCGGCACCTGGCTGGAAAGCAGCCTGCTCGACCCCCAGCCTCTGCCGGCCGACGCTGACCCTGCCGCTTGCCACCAGCTGCTTGGCGATTGCTGGGAGTGGACATACTCTGCCTACCACGCCTACCCGGGCTATGCGCGCGCTGCCGGCGCCCTGGGCGAGTACAACGGTAAGTTTATGGTGAACCAGCTGGTGTTGCGCGGGGGCTCCTGCGCCACGCCCGAAAACCACATTCGCATCAGCTACCGTAACTTTTTCCATGCCGACAAGCGCTGGCAGTTCACCGGCATTCGGCTGGCGAGGTCATTTAACAGTTAACAGGTAACAGTTATCAGTTCTTTTACCTGTGCGCTTTGCGCAACCTCGCGGTGCTTCTCTTTTCTTTTAAATTAACGGCCTGTGAGCAAGCGCAAGGGCTGGTAAAAATGTTCATTGTTAAATGGTAACTGTACTAAGCGACCTGGCCCAGCACGTGGCCAAGGGCCTCCGCCAGACTCCCAAGGCCATTTCGTCGATGTATTTCTACGACGATGCCGGCAGCCGGCTGTTTCAGCAGATAATGGAGCTGCCGGAGTACTACCCCACGCGGGCCGAATTCTCCATTTTTCGGGAACACGGCGCTGCCATCGTGGCTGCGTTAAGCCCCGAAGCAGGGGAGGAGTTTGCACTGGTGGAGCTGGGCGCCGGCGATGGAGCCAAAACCAAGCTGCTGCTGCACGAATTGCTGGAGGCCGGCCGGCCGTTTACCTACGTGCCCGTGGATATTTCCGAAGGCGCCATGACGGGCCTGGTCGCCGCACTCAGGCAGGAGCTGCCGGAGTTGCAAGTGGCTCCGGCCGTGTCGGATTACTTCACGGCCCTGCACCAGCTGCGCACCCGGCCTGGCAGCAAGGCGGTGCTGTTTTTGGGCTCCAACATCGGCAACTTCCACCCGGCCGAGCGGCTCAGTTTCCTGAGCCAGCTGGCCGCTCCCTTAGCGCCGACCGACCGGCTGCTCATCGGCTTCGACCTGCAAAAAGACCCGCGCCGCATCCGCGCGGCCTACGACGACGCCCAGGGCGTGACGGCCGCGTTCAACCTGAACCTGCTCACCCGGCTCAACCGCGAACTGGGCGCCGATTTCGACCTCGCCCACTGGCAGCACTACACCGATTACAGCCCCCTGAACGGGGCCGTGCGCTCCTTCCTGGTGAGCACCCGCGCCCAGCAGGTGCACATCGAAGCGCTGGACGAAACCTTTGATTTCGCGGCCTGGGAAGTCATTCACACCGAGAACTCCTACAAATTCACCCTGCCACAGATTGAGGAGCTGGCCGCCTCGGCTGGGTTGCGGGTGGTGACTGCGTTTACCGACGCCGAGACCGATTTTGCCGATGTGGTTCTGGCTACGCAGGCGGAGTAAGTCGCTTGAGTATTAAGGCTGCAAACGTCTGTCATGCAGAGCGCAGCATTTCGCTTGGTGTAGTGACTTAATCGTCCGTCATACAGAGCGCAGCGAAACATCTTCTAACCGCTGAACGACTCGTGCTGACCGGATAAGATGCTTCGCTGCGCTCTGCATGACAAATGGTGCGAGTGAGGCTTCAGCTAGCCCAACTCAACCCTACTTTTACTCAATAAAGAAGTCCAGTGGAAATGATAAGCTTAGCATCTGGCTACGGAGATTTTGCAGTGCCCGCAGTGGCGATGGAAGCCGCCATCACAGTATTAGCCAGTGCCCAGCAGCGCCAGGCACCGCTAGCCGTGAGCCCGGCTGCCGGCACACCCGAGCTGCGCGAAGCGTTAGCCCAACGTTACCGCCAGCGCGGCGCCAGCCGCGTCACCGCCGAGCAAGTGCTGGTGACAGCCGGAGCCAAAACGGGCCTATTTGCCTTGCTCAGCGAAATGCTGCAGCAGGGTGATGACGTGCTGCTGCCCACACCCAACTGGTTCGGATTTTATGAGCTGGTTCGCCGGGCAGGAGGAATGCTGCGCACGCTGCCCCTCGCAGCGGCCGACAATTATGCCCTAAGCCCCGAAACCCTGCGGGCCAGGCTCACGCCGGCGACCCGGCTGCTCATTATCAGCAACCCCAACAACCCCACCGGCCGGGTGTACTCGCGGGCCGAATGGGCGGCGCTGCTGGCCGTTACCCGGGAGTTTCCGCAGCTGTGGGTGCTCAGCGATGAGATTTACGAAGGCATCTGCTTTGGCGCGGAGCCCGTTCCTACGCTGCTCGCCTTGCCCGACCCGCACCAGCGGCACGTGGTGGTGAGCGGCTTCTCTAAGTCTTTGGCGTTGGCGGGCTGGGGCGTGGGCTGCCTGGTGGCGCCGCCCGCGCTGGCGCGCCGCGTGGCGGCCCGGCTGTTTGGTACCGGCGTGGCCGTGCCGGTTCTAGCTCAAGCGGCGGCTCTGGCGGCTACGCAGCACGCCGAAGCCATTGGGGCGGGGCTGTGCGCGCAGCTGCTTCCCACACGGCATGTATTGCTGAGCGGGCTGGCGGCGTTGCCCGGGGCAGCTACGGGGGTGGCGCCCGAAGGCACATATTATGTGTTCGCCGATTTCACCCGCTTTCTGGACCCCGGGCTGCCTGCCACCGAAGCTTCGGCTCAACTGGTACGGCAACTGGCGGCGGGCGGGGTGGAGGTAGTAGACGGTGCTAGCTGCGGAGCGCCCGGTTTTGCGCGGCTTTCCTATGCGGTGCCCGAGGCGGCGCTCCGGCAGGCGTTGGCCCGAATGCGGGAAGTGTTGGCTCCACTGGCGGTCTAAAAACTTTCTCACCCCGGAAATACCTGGTTATCGCCGGGCCCGAAAGCCCGCGGCCGTACCTTTGTGCCCGGCGCGTTTGCCGGTTGATTTTGTTGTTTAAGTTGGAAAACCTTCGTCCGCATCTGCGCCCCACGCTGCTGCTCGCCCTGCCCGTCATGCTGTCGCAGCTGGGCCACGTGCTGGTAAATTTTGTTGATTCCGTGGTCGTGGGCCACATCGGCAAAGTGCCGCTGGCGGCCGTAGGCGTGGGCGTGAGCACCACCAGCGTGCTCCTGGTGCTGGGCGTGGGCCTGAGCATGGGCAGCGTGCCGTTGGTAGCCGCCGCTGACGGCCGCCGCGACTTGCCCGAGCTTGGCCGCCTGCTGGTGGCCTCGGTGTGGACCAACGCGCTGGCCGGGCTGGTGCTGGCCGGGTTGGGCCAGCTGGTGCCCCCGTTTCTGCACCTGCTGGGCCAGCCCCCCGAGGTGGTGGCCCTGGCCGGCCCGTGGGTGCAGGTCATCAGTTTGTCGCTGTTTCCGCTGATGGTGTTTCAGGGCTTTCGGGAGTTTGCCGAGGGGCTGGGGCTCACGCGGCAAGCCATGTGGCTATCGATATTGGGCAACGTGCTCAATGGCCTGCTCTGCTACGCCCTGGTATATGGCCACCTGGGGCTGCCGGCCATGGGCATGATGGGCTCGGCCTGGGCCACGCTCATGGCCCGCGGGCTGATGGCGGCCTTCATGGCTACCTACGTGCTGCGCGCCAAGCGCCTGCGGGCCGAGCGGGCGGCCGTAACCAGCTGGCTGCCCGTGGGCGCCACCGTGCGCCGGGTAGTGGACCTGGGCGCCCCCATCGGGGTGCAGATGGCGCTGGAAGTGGGCGCGTTCGGCTTGTCGCTGCTCATGGCAGGCTGGCTGGGCGTGACCACCGAGGCGGCGCACAAAGTGGCCATCGACGTGGCCAGCATGACGTACATGGCCGCCAGCGGCATTGCCGCGGCGGCCACCATCCGGGTGGGCAACCTGCGCGGGGCCGGCGACCTGAACGCGGCCCGGCACGCCGGCTTTGCCGCGTATTGGCTCACCTTTGGGTTCATGGGCACCATGGCCCTGCTGCTGATTTTCACCCGGCACCTGGTGCCGTACATCTACATCAGCGACCCGCAGGTGGTGGCGCAGGCGTCGACGCTGCTGCTCATTGCGGCCCTGTTTCAGGTATCCGATGGCTTGCAGGTGGTGGGGCTGGGCGCGTTGCGCGGGCTGGAAGACGTGAAAGTGCCTTCGGTGGTGGCCTTGCTGGCGTATTGGGCGGTGGCGCTGCCGCTGGGGTATTTCCTGGGCTTCAAGCTGCACATGGGCGCACCCGGCGTGTGGACGGGCCTGCTGGTGGGCCTGAGCATTGTGGCCACAGTACTGCTGCTGCGCTTCCGCCGCGAAACCGAGCCGGATTTTGCCGCGGCCCTGCCCGCCGCGGCCGAAGAGCGGGCCACGGTGTAGCCCAGCGCCACAGGGAACTCGGAAAGTAATTTCTGTAGTTGGGACAATTTTTGCAGGGCGGCACGTGTTCAGCCGCGGAGCTCGGACTTTTTCCCACCCTACCATTTTTATGCTTTCTTTTTTAACCTCCTTTCTGGCGGCAGCCACGCTGTTCCAGGGCCCGGCGGCGAAGCCTGCCCAAGCGGCTCCCGCAGCCGCCAAACCCGCGGCGGCCCCTATTGCCTGGTCGGCCAACCGCCCGCTCACCGTGGCCGATTTTCTGAGCCGGCCCAAACCCTACGAGCGTCTGGCCGCCCTCACGACTACCGATATAAAAGCCGGCGCCGCTTGCCGCGACTTCGTGTTTACCGGGACCGTGCAGGCCACGTTCGACCCGAACACCTCTTGGTTTCGGGACCCCAAGAACTTCACGCCCGCGCTGCTGCGCCACGAGCAGATGCACTTCGACCTGACGGAAGTGTACGCCCGCATCATGCGGCAGAAGCTGGTGGCCTTTCAGGCCAAAGTAGATTGCACCAAGCTGCAGCCGGCCTTCAACAACTTCACCAAGAGCGTGTACGCCGAGTGGGACCGGGAGCAAAACCGCTACGACGTGGAAACCAACCACGGCCTGAATGCCGCGAAGCAGGCATACTGGGAAAAGCAAACCCAAACCAAGCTGGCTCAACTGCAGGCTTTTGCGGCCCAGGAATAGCTTTTGGATATAAGCCGTTTGGGCGCCTTGCGCTACATTCGTCCATGCCCGACGCTACTTTAACCTGGACTGAATTTGAGCGCGTGGACCTGCGCGTGGGTACCATTCGCGAGGCCCACCCGTTTCCCGAGGCCCGCCGGCCCGCGTACCAGTTGCTGATTGATTTCGGCCCGGAGATTGGGCTGAAAAAATCCAGTGCCCAAATCACGCACCACTACACGTTGGAGGCCCTCGTGGGCCGCCAAGTGGTGGCGGTGGTCAACTTTCCGCCCAAGCAAATCGGCAAATTCCGCTCCGAGGTACTGGTAACCGGCTTTGCCGATGCCGACGGCCACATTGTGCTGGCCGACGTGGCCGGACCGGTGCCGAATGGCAGCCGGCTTATTTAGCCGGCTGGTTGTGCTGCGGCTCCTTGCTGTAGGCGGCACTGGCCGGGTCGAGCTTCTTTTCGCGCCGGCCCAGCGTATCAATCACGGCCTTGTAGATGTCGTCGAGGTCCTTGCCGTGGATGAAATAGTAGCGGTAGCTGCGCTGAAAAGCCGAATCGGTGGCCGCGCGCCTGGCGAGTAGCTGCTTTTCCTGCGACAGGTACAGCGCCCGGGCCGAATCGGGCTGGAGGCGGCTGCTTTCCACGCGCGCTTCGAGCACGTGCAAGTCGGCGAGCAGGGCTATCATCTTTTCTTTGGGGAGCAGGTCGGCGGGCTTGGGCGGCTCTTCGGGGCGCTGGCACGCGGGCAGGACCAGCAGGAGGGAGGGCAGCAGCACGCCCAGGCAACGACGACGGAATGATTTCACGGGGGCAAAGTTACTCCCAAGCCGTAGCTTCGCCGCCATGAACCCCTCCGTGCCCCCGGCCCTCACCGCCCTGGTGCGCCGCCTGCGCCACCTCGAAATCCGCATTCGCAAGGCGGTAGAGGCCCAGCTACAGGGCGATTTTCACTCCGTATTCAAAGGCACGGGCCTGGAAGTCGACGATGTGCGCCTCTACCAATACGGCGATGAGGTGCGCGCCATCGACTGGGCCGTGTCGAGCAAGGGCCACGGCACCTTCGTGAAAACCTACAAAGAGGAAAAGGAGCAGCAGGTGCTGGTGCTGCTCGACGTGAGTGCCTCGCTGGAAGTGGGCGACGGCCAGCGCCGCAAGCTCGATGTGGCCCGCGACATTGCGGGCCTGCTCGCGCTATCGGCCGCCCGCCAGGGCTCGGCGTTGGGCTTGTTTGCGTTCTCCGACCAAAAAGAGCTGTACCTGCCGCCCGGCAAGGGCCCGCGGGCCGCGTACGCCCTCATCCAGCGGCTGTTTGCGCTGCAGCCCCAGTCGCGGCGCACGGGGGTGGGCGCGGGCATCCGGCAGGCGCTGGGGCTGCTCAAGCGCCGCAGCCTGGTGGTGCTGATTTCGGATTTTATCGACGGAAACTACGAGCGGGAGCTGGCCATGCTGGCCCAGCGCCACGACCTGATAGTGGTGCAAACCCTGGCCCCGCGCGAGCGGGACTTCCCGGCCCTGGGCATTGTGCCCCTGCGCGATACCGAAACCGGGCAGGTGCGCTGGGTCAACACCTCGTCCGACGATTTTCGGGCCCACGTGCAGTCCAATGCCGACTACCAAGAGGCGCAGCTGGTGAACATCTGCCGCCGCAATCGCACGGGCTTTGTGTCGCTGAGCACCGAAGGCGACTTCGTGCCGCAGCTGGTAAACCTGTTCCGTCACCGCCGACAGTCTGGCCGCCGTGGGTAAGTACAGCAGCATTGGCAAAGCCGTGAGCTGCCTGGCGCTCAGCCTGCTGCTCGGCAGCCCGGCCAGGGCGCAGGCGGGTCCCCCGGCAGGCCTGCAGGGCCGCTTTCTGAAGAAAACCGTGCTGGTAGGGGAGCCGCTGGACTATGAGCTGAGGTACGAGCACGAGCCGGGCCTGGAGGTGGTATTTCCGGACTCGCTGGCGCGTTTTGCGCCGTTTGAGTACACCGGCAAAACGTACTTCCCCACGCGTACCCGCCAGGGCCGCAGCCTCGACCGGACCATTTACCACCTGCGCACCTTTCGCCTCGATTCGGTGCAGTCGCTGGCCCTGCCGGTGGCCGTGCTGCGGGGCCCCGATACGCTGAGCGTGGCGCCGCCGCCCAGCCAGGTTCGCCTGCGGCGCACTGCCGCCTCGGCGCCGGCCACGGCCGACCTCCCGCCGCTTCGCCAGAACCTAACCCTGGTGCCCGTCGAGCCCGTGTTTAATTACCCGTATTGGCTGGCGGGGGCGGCGGTTGTGCTGCTGCTGCTGGGGGGCGGGGCGGCACTGTTCCGGCGGCGGCTCACGCGGCGCTACCAAGCCTACAAGCTGAGCAAAAACCACCGTTACTTTCTGGCTCAATTTGCCCGCCACGTGGAGCGGTTCGACTTATCCCGCTCGGCCACCAACGTGGAGCGGGCAGTGGTGCTCTGGAAAAACTACCTCGCAGGACTGGAAAACAGCGAGTTGAGCTCGTTTACCACCCGCGAAATCGTGGCGTACTTCGAAAACGACATTGACGTGCGCAATGCCTTGAGCGCGACCGATAAAGTGATTTACGGCAACCTGCAAACCGAAGACGCCAAAGAGGTGGACCGCGCCTTTCAGCGCCTGCGGGGTTTTGCCGAACGGCGCTATACCTCGCTGGTTGGGTAGCCTACGCACAAATGGTTCGTTGAGCTAATCTGCTGTCATTTATTCGGCTGTCATATAATCGGCTGTCATGCCGAGCGCAGCGAAGCATCTTATCAGGCCAGCATGACTCGTTCAGCGGGGATAAGATGTTTCGCTGCGCTCGGCATGACAAAAGGCGCGGTAGCGACAACAGTGGTTTAGCTCAACCCGAAGAACAACGACTGCTACTGAAGCTCGAGCCTCCCAGCATTCATTTCCCCATAATGCCACAGGCGCCGCACCGTGGCGACTTCCTACCTTCGCGGTTGCTTGAACGACTTTTTTAACCTTCTGCGCTACACCACCCTGGCCGGCTACCAGTGGCAGGAGCCGCGGTTGCTGCTGCTCATCGTGGCGGTGCCGCTGCTGTTTGTGCTGCGCCGGGTGCTGGCCCGCCGCCGGGCCCAGGTGGGGGTAGCTTTCGGCCCCGGCCTGCTGCCGCGCGATTGGGTGGCGGCCTTGCGCTTCGTGCCCGATGTGGTGCTGGGCCTGGCGCTCAGCTTTGGCATTGTGGCGCTGGCCCGGCCCCAGCGCACCGACGAGCGGGTGGAGCAGTCGGGCCGCGGCATCGACCTGGTGCTGGCCCTCGACGTGTCGGGCTCCATGGAAATCCAGGACCTGCGGCCCAACCGCCTGGAAGCGGCCAAGCGCATTGCCACCGACTTCCTGAAAACGCGCGTGGGCGACCGGCTGGCCCTGGTGGCCTTTGCCGGCGAGGCCTTCTCGCTGGCCCCCCTCACCACCGACTACGACCTGCTGCGTGAAGACCTGGCCGCCCTGCGCGTGGGCATGATTAAGCTCGACGGCACGGCCATTGGCACGGCGCTGGGCGTGGCCACCAACCGCCTGCGCGAGTCCACGGCGAAGTCGCGGGTGTGCATCTTGCTGTCCGATGGCGAGAATAACGCCGGCAGCCTCGACCCGCTGCTGGCCGCCCAACTGGCCCATGCTTTCGGCATCCGCATCTACACCATTGGGCTGGGCAAAGACGGCTTTGTGCCCTACGGGCAGGACTCCTTGGGCCGCACGCGCTATGTGCAAACCCGCCTCGACGAAACCACCATGCGCCAGCTGGCCTCGGCCGCCGAAGGCCAGTTTTTCCGGGCCACGGACACGGCCGGCCTGCGCGAAGTTTTCAAGCAGATTAACCGCCTCGAAAAGTCCGAAATCAAGCAGCTGCGCTTCCGCAATACCAAGGATTTTTACCTGCCGTACCTGTGGCTGTCCATCGGCCTCTGGCTGCTCTGGCTGGGGCTGCGAAGCACGTTTTTGAGCAATCCACTGGAGGATTAACGTAGTTCGTTGTTATTAAAAGCACGTCATGCTGAGCGCAGCCGAAGCATCTCGCGTGGAGGAGTAATCCAATCGTCAGGATTAGTGACTGCACGTGAGATGCTTCGGCTGCGCTCAGCATGACGGTATTATTTCACTCGTTTAAAAATGTCCATCGCCGACAATATACACCGCATCGAAAAGGAGCTAGCTGGCACAGGAGCCCGGCTGGTCGTGGTTACCAAAACGCACCCCGTCGAGAAACTGCAGGAAGCGTATGACGCCGGCGCGCGCATGTTCGGCGAAAACCGGCCCCAGGAAATGGCGGCCAAACAGCCCAACCTGCCCGCCGATGTGGAGTGGCACCTCATCGGCCAGCTCCAGACCAACAAGGTGAAGCTGCTGGCGCCCTTTGTGCACACCGTGCAAAGCATTGACAGCCTGAAGCTGCTGCGGGAGCTGGATAAGCACGCCGCCGCGCACCACCGCGTCATCAACGGGCTGCTGCAGTTCCACATCGCCCAGGAGGAAACCAAATCCGGCCTGACGCTGGCCGAAGCCGAAGAAATGCTTACTTCGGCGGAATACAAACAGCTCAAGCACGTGCGCCTGACCGGGGTGATGGGCGTGGCCACGTTCACTCCCGACGAAACCCGGCTGCGTCAGGAATTCCGGCAACTCCGTGGGTACTTCGAGCACTTAAAAGCGGCCTATTTCGCTTCGGAGCCAGCGTTTTGCGAAATATCGATGGGCATGAGCGGCGACTACCCGCTGGCCGTGGCCGAAGGCAGCACGCTGGTGCGGGTGGGCAGTGCCATCTTCGGCAGCCGCGGCTAAGCCAGTCCGGGCGGCAGGGTAGGGCCGGGGCGGGCCGCACGGCGGTCGAAATTCTCCTATCTTTCCCGCTTCTGCTGCTCTTCCGGTTATGTCCACTGCTGCTTCTGCTACGTCGCCTCCGCCAGAGATTCAGGCGAACCAGCACATCTACGACGACTATTTCGAGGAAGAGTTCACCCGGTCGGTGGACGAAAACATCCTGCAGCTGCTCGACCGCGTGTGGTTCCGGTCCGAGCTGGTGGGCTTCGAGCCGTTTCCGCAGCGCAACAACCCCGACCGGCCGCTGATTTTTGCCAGCAACCACTCCGGCATGGCCTTCCCCTGGGATGCCATCGTGGCCCTGTCGCACTTGTTTCGCTACCTGCCCGAGCACTCGTCGATACACGACCTGCCGCGGCCCCTCTCGGCCCCGCTGCTCTCCAAAACGGCCCTGATGAACCCGTACCTAATACGGAACTTCTGGAAGCGCTGCGGCGCCGTGGATGCCACCACGCTCAACTTCGAGACCATGATGTACTATCAGGAGCACAACCTGATGCTGTACCCCGAGGGCGTGGCCGGCATTGGCAAGGGCTTCAACCGCAAGTACCAGCTGCAGCGCCTGGCCACCAGCATGGTGCGCCTGAGCGTGCTGCACCGCACGGACATCGTGCCCTTCTACACCATCAACGCCGAATACCTCAATCCCTACGCCTACAGCATCCCCTGGGTAAACAACCTCACCAAGAAAATCGGCATTCCGTTTTTGCCCATCACGCTGCTGCTGCTGCTGGTGCTGGTGCAGCCCTGGGCGTTCTACCTGGCCTTCCCGGCCAAGCTCATCTTCGTGATGGGCACCCGCATCCGGCCCTCCGACCTCACGGATAAAGCCCCGGCCGAGATGACCCGCGACGACTACCTGGCCCTGTCCGAGCAAGTGCGCCAGAAAATGCAGGTGGAGCTGGACGCTGCTGTGCTCGCCCACGGCCAGAAGCCCTACCGCTGGGGCGAGCTGTGGCAGCGCATGAAGGAAAACCGCCGCTATTTCCCATTCTTCCTGCCATTTGCCTGGCCGGCCGTTTTCACCGAGTTTGAGCGGCTTTATGTGAAGGAAGGTCACCGGGATTTTCGTATGAAGCTCGACCGCCCGGGCGCCTGGCTGCGTATGCTATGGCGCAACCCCATTACGTTGGCTTATTTCGTTCCCTTGCTCGGCTGGATTCCGCTGGCCATCAAGGGGTACCGGCACAACAAGCTGGGGCACAAATCCTAGGGTTTCTAATGTTTAAAGCATAAGACGAATGCCTTGGTAATCGGGTGATTACCGAGGCCCATGTATCTCTACGACCAGCGTACTCTAATCGTTTGTCATGCTGAGCCTGCGAAGCATCTTATCACGATTGAACGAGTCGTGCTAACCTGATAAGATGCTTCGCTGCGCTCTGCATGACAAAAGGCGCCGAGCGAGATGCTTTTTGCTGCGCCGACACCGGCTAATCCCGGCGTTCCGAAGTTGCCCGTTGAAGTTGCCAAATACCGCTCTGCCTCCCGCATTTATCCCACCCAATGCCCTCTTTCCAGCACCTGCTGCTCAAGCAGCTTCTCACCGCGGCGGCGGCCCCGCTGGCCCGGCACAAGCCCAGTGTGGGCGCCATTCGCCTGGCCATGGAGGCCGGTTCGCTGTTTCAGTTCATGCCCTGGAAAGTACACCTCGAGAGCCTGAAGCTGGATAAGCGGCTCGAGGCGGAATGGCTGCGCCCCCGCGGCGCGCATCCCAAGCGCGTGATGCTGTACCTGCACGGCGGGGGCTACGTGCTGGGCTCGCTCAATACCCACCGCAGCCTGGTGGGCAGCCTGGCCGAGCGCTGCAAGCTTAACGTGCTCACCATCAACTACCGCAAGGCGCCCGACCATCCGTTTCCGGCGGCGCTCGACGACGCCAAGCGCGCCTACCGCTGGCTCTTGCGCCACGGCCACGAGGCTAAAGACATAGTAGTGGCCGGCGATTCGGCCGGCGGTGGGCTGGCCCTGGCGCTGCTGCTGGCCCTGCGCGATGCCGGAGAGGCCCTGCCCGCCGCCGCCGTGTGCCTCTCGCCCTGGACCGACCTGAACCTGCCCATCACGGCCCTGCGCCGCGTGGCCCGGGAAGAAGGCCTCCTGCTCGAAGCTCTGCAGATGCGCACCTGGGGCGTGCTCTACGCCCACAAAACTGCCCTCGAGCACCCGCTGCTTTCGCCTGCCCAGGCCGATTTGCACGGCTTGCCGCCGCTGCTCATCCAGGTTTCCACCGCCGAAGTGCTGTACGAAGACGTGGTAAAATTCGTGGATAAGGCCCGGGCTGCCGGCGTGAAGGTGACGCTGCAGCCCTTTGAGGGGCTGGTGCACTGGTGGCACCTGTTTTGGCGCATCGTGCCCGAAGCCCGCCAGGCCCTCGACCAGGTGGCCGGCTTCCTGGAGCAGCTGTGGGCCGCGCCGCCGGCCGCCGCCATTGCGTGGCCGGCGGCCGCACCGCGGCGGGCTGCTTCGGGCCGGAAGGCTGCGTAAATAGCCTAGGATGAAGGCGTTGGCGCAGCCATTTTTTTGGCTTTCATGGTAGTATTCAGAAAAATAATTCTTGATTTTGCCGCTTTAGCACTACATTTTGAGAAAAGCGGCGTAAACAGCTCGATTTTACTGCGTAGCATTCGTAGGTTTGCAGCAATAGTAGTCGGCTTGCATACTAGTTTAGTGCGGCAAGGCCTTTGACTTCAACTACTTCCCCGATTTCATTTTCACCTCAATTTGTTTCATCGCCATGGAAGATTTGTTTAAGAAGTTCGTTAATGCCGGCGTTGGGTACATCGCGCAGGGCAGCAAGTCGGTACAGACCACCATCGAAAAGCTGGTGAAAGACAACAAGATGACCCAGGCCGAAGGCAAAAAAATAGTGGATGAGCTGATGAAAAGCGGCGAAAGCAAGCGCGCCGAGCTCGAAAAGCAGTTTCAGGGCCTCTCGGAGCGCATTAAGAGCACGGTAGGCCTGGGCGAGACGAAGCCGAAAAGCAAACCTGCCGCGAAGAAGCCCGCCGCCAAATCGGCCGCCAAGCCTGCCAGCAGCGCCACCAGCAAAGCTGCCGGTGCCACCAAAAAAGCCGCCGACAAAGTGAGCAGCGCCGCCGGCACCGCCCAAAAATCGGCCGCTGCCAAAGCCGGCACCGCCAAAAAAACCGCTGCCAAGAAACCTGCCGCCAGCGCCTCGGCGGCCACTGGCGGCGACAACGCCTGATTTCAACGACTATTAGCTTTATCAAAGCCCCGTTCGCAGCTCGCGAACGGGGCTTTTGTTAGTTGCCAAACCAGCGTGGCGCTTGGGCCTTAGGGCCTGAAGCCGTGCGGAGGCACTACTTTCACTGTCGATGTTTAAAAACACGATTTCCAACCTCACCCGCATCCGGCAGGTGGCGGAGGTGCTGCTGCGGTATGGCTTTGAGGACGTGGTGACTACCACGCCGCTGCGCCGCCTTGTGAGCCAGGCCCGCCGCCTGAACTGGCAGCGCGCCGACCGGCAGGTGTTCGAAACCACACGCTGGGAGCGGGTGCGCCTGGTAATCGAGGAGCTGGGTCCCACGTTTATCAAGCTGGCCCAAGCCATGAGCAACCGGGCCGATTTGCTGCCCGAGGCCCTGATTACAGAATTTGAGAAGCTGCAAAGCAACGTGCCGCCGTTTGATGTGGTGGTGGCCCGGCAAATAATTGAGGAAGAGCTAGGCCAGCCCATTTCAGAAGTCTTCAGCGAATTTGAAGACGTTACGCTGGGCTCGGCCAGCATTGGGCAGGTGCACAAAGCGCGGCTGCTCACCGGCGAGGAAGTGGTGGTGAAGGTGCAGCGCCCCGGCGTGCGCGAAACCGTGCGTTCGGACCTGGCCTTGCTGCACGAACTGGTGCGCCTCACGGCGGGCTTTCTGCAAAAACAGGGTCTCTCGAACCCACAGGACATTGTGGATGCCTTCGAGCGCAGCATGAGCAAGGAGCTCGACTACACTGCCGAAGCCCGCTCAATGGAGCAATTCCGCAAGCTCTACGCCGACTATACGAGCTTCTACATTCCCAAGCCTTTCCGGGAGTTGAGTACCGCGCGTATTCTGGTAATTGAGTACGTGAGCGGCTGCAAAATTACGGACAAGGCCCAGCTCCTAGCCTGGGGCCTTAGCCCCGAGACTGTAGCCGAAACGGGCATGGACATCTACCTGACCCAGATTTTTGAGTTTGGGATATTCCACGCCGACCCGCACCCGGGCAACGTGCTGGTGCAGCCCGATGGCACGGTGGTCCTCATCGACTTTGGCATGGTGGGCCGGCTCACCAAGCAGCAGAAATACGCCTTTGCCGGCGTGTTCATCGGCATGGCGCGGCAGGACGCGCGCAGCATGGCGCTCAATTTTCGGCGGCTGGCCATCACGGCCGAAATCCCGGACATGCGCGCCTTCGAGTCCGACCTCAGCCAGCTCATCGAAGACTTCGCCACGCTCGACGTGAAGGAGATGAGCATGAGCGACCTGGCCGATGCGCTCCAGACCATTATCTACAACTACAAATTGCAGGTGCCGGGCGCGGTATTCCTCATCCTGCGGGCGCTGGTTATTCTGGAAGGAATCGGCAAGGTGCTGCACCCGAATTTCAACACCTTCGAGTTTGTGCGGCCCTACGGCGCCAAGATTATCCGCGAGCAATACTCCCGCCAAAACCTGCTCAGCGAAGCAGAATACACCGGCACGCAGCTGCTGGCGCTGCTCCAGACGCTGCCCTCCGACGTGCGGCAGATTGTGCGCAAAATCAGCAAGGGCGAGCTGCGCCTGAAATTTGAGCTGGTGGGCTACAACACCCTGGTGCGCAAGGCCGACCAGCTGGTGAGCCGCACCATCCTGGCTCTGCTCAGCGTGGGCGGCCTCGTGTTTTCGGGCCTGTCGCTGCTGGGCCGCTACTCGCCCGATATGCCCTATCACCGCGGCGTGCCCGAAATTACCTGGTGGAGCCTCGGGGCTACAGGCTTTATCCTGCTCATTCTGATGCTGCTGGGTATGGGCCGTCGGGAAAAAGGGTAGGAGCACCTCAGCTCGGACGAAACCGCACCCCAGCCGGGCCCGGCCCGGTACCTCTCCGGCGGATAGGGGAGCCTACTTGTCATTGCGAATGGAGCGCAGCGGAATGCGGCAATCCGTCCTCTCTGTGCGACCAACCCCAACTTGTGACAAGCTATTTTAAAGCGACAAGCCCCTGCACTGTGCAGGACCGGGGCTTTTCACATTATTGGGTTAATCGCTGAGACCAGGACGGATTGCTTCGTCGTACCTCCTCGCAATGACAGGACCGCGCCGCCGTGGCTCCCTTCTCCCAACGAGAGGGGCCGTGGGTGAGGTGCCCCACGAAACAGCTCTAATTTGTCAACAAGGCATTGTAGTCGAGCTTATGCGCGCCGACCTTTGCGAAGCGGGGCCTTATTTCCGTTCCGCTTGATTTGGCATGCCAGTTTCGCTTAGCTACCGGGTACTTATCGCCACGTTTGGTATACTGCTGGGGGGCATCATTCCCCGGCTGGCAGCTGCCCAAACGGCGCCCTGGGGCCCGCCCGTGTTGCGCGAAGCCAGCCTGCGCACCGATACCGCCACCTTCCTGTTGAGCCGAAATACGGTGATGGTGCAAGGCGTGCCCACGCTGTACCTGTGGTACCGGCGCGACGATGAAACCGTGGAGCTGCGCCTGTTTCCGGCCAATGCCGTCAGCCCCAAGCCGCTGCGCCTGCGCCGAAACCCCGATTATCAGCAGCTCGACTCGCTCACGAAAGAAGACGACGGCAGCTTTCGCACGCGCCTCAAGTTTCAGAACCTCACTACTGCCCGCTTCCTGCGGTTGGTGGTGGAGCAGGCGGCCGACTCGGTGGGCCGGGAGCCCCACCGGCAGGTGGTGCCGCTGCTGCCGCTGGCCCGCACCTCCCTGGCGCTGCGCGTGCCCGATGCCGAACTATTTGTGGGCGAAGAGAAAGTATTGGAGCTGACCAGCTCGAACGCCCGCAACGTGCGCGCCACCGGCGAGTGGGTGCGCGGCAACGATTTCGACTACCGCGTGGTGGCCGAAGCCAACGGCCTGCTCCGCCTGCACGTGCTGCCCAACCAGCTCGGGGCCCGCACGCTGCTGGTGAAGCTGCAAACCGAGCGGCCCAGCCTGCTGCCCAACGGGCGCCTCAGCTACCAGCTCCCGGTGCTGCGGCAGGAGTTCAACGTGAAAGGCAGCCGCCTCAGGTTCCTGTCGCCGGACCAGCGCAGCGTGACCATGGACGACTTGAGCCGGCGCCGGGGCGTTGAGCTGATTCTGGATAACGGCCGCAGCTTCGAGCTGCATCGCACCTACCGCATTGAGGACCAGGAAGAAGCCGGTGGCTCGCTGATTGCCGAAGTGTTTACGCGCCAGTACCTTAGCAACGACCGGGTGCTGTGCTACCTGCGCCCCTACAACACGCACCGCCAAACCGAAGGCTACCTCTACATCAAGGAAGCCGACGTGGCCCGCTACATCACCAACCTCGACATCACGCCCCAAACCGTGATTCGCAGCGCGCAGGTGCTGCACCGGGGCGGCGAATGGACTTCCTCGCTCAGCGTGAGCCCCGGCGAAACCGTGGACGTGCGCCTGGAGGGCGAGGGCCTGCAAAAAGCGCGGATGTCCTTTGAGGACTTGCCGATAATGCGCTCCGATTCGTCGGTGCGCACCGATACCCGGCTGGTGTACCGGGTGCAGGTGCCCGTAAATTTTGCCAAGCGCAAGATTACCATCTTCAACGCCGGGCAGTCCACCGGCTATACCCTGGGCGTAAGGGAATTCCAGCGGCCCCACCCGCTCGACTTTGTGTCGGTTGTCTACGGCGAGGCAGCCCGGCCCATCACGCGGCTCGATGGCCCGGTGCTGCACGACGGCACCATCCGCGACGTGGTGTTCCAGTTCAACCCCAACGGCATCGACAAAGGCGACGAGCTTTACGGCAAGCAGTTCCTGAGCTTTGAAGTGCGCACCCTCAACAGCAAAGGCGAGCTGATGGAGATGCGCAGCGTCGACAACGTGGTCATCTGCCCCGGCGACAACTCGCCCCGCGCCGTGTTCTACTCCGACAAGCAGTGCCGCACCGACCCGCTCAGCCTGAACTCGTTGCTATCGCGCAAAACCTACGATTTCGACGACTGGAGCCGCATCGTGGTCACGGTGAAGCACCAGGCCAGCCAATACGCCGAGCCCGGCTACACCCAAACCGTGGAGCTGGTGCTCAAGCGCCGCTACAAGTTCGACATCGACGTGAGTTTCCCGGCGGGCTTGCTCACCCGCCGCCAGGGTGAAACCGGCTACGGCAACTTCGGCGGCATCTCGCTGGCTACGTTGGCGCAGCTCAGTTTCTACAGCCCCGACAAAATCAACCGCCTGCGCCCGTACAAAATCGGGGCGGGTTTCGTGGCGCTCAATGCCTTCAACCTGAGCCAGAATAGCACCAGCGAACGGGACCTGGGGATTGTGATTCTGGGCTCGGTGTACCCCACGCGCCGCGACGCCAAGTTTACGTTTCCGCTGTATCTCGGCGGCGGCCGGCTGTTGGGCGCCGGCAAGTGGTTTTACCTGCTGGGGCCGGGCATTGGGGTGCGGCTGTAGCGCGCGAAGGTCCGCGAAGTTTAAAAAGGGAAGTCCCGCAAAGTTTGACGTTCTGCCAAACTTTGCGGGACTTCCCTTTTTCAACTTCGCGATACCTTCGCGCGCTATTGCAGATTCATATCCGCAATTATCGCCTGGATTTTCTCCTTGGCCAGGCGCGTAGCTAGGTCGTAATCCACGGCGGAGTGCAGGGGCTCTTTCACGCTGAAATAGAACTTGATTTTGGGCTCGGTGCCGCTGGGGCGGGCCGATATTTTGCTGCCGTCTTCGGTGAGGAACTGCAGCACGTTGGAGCTTTCCAGGCCGGTTTCGGAAATCCGGCCGGTGGTGAGGTTGTGGATGCGGCCGGTTTTGTAATCCCGGATTTCTACCACTTTCAGGCCGGCGATGGTAGCCGGGGGCGTGGCCCGCAGCTGGGCCATCATTTCCTGAATTTCCTCGGCGCCACGCATGCCTTTCTTGGTCAGTGAAATGAGGTCTTCCACGTAGAGGCCGTAGTGGGCGTACATGTGCACCATTTCCTGGTAGAGGGTGCGGCCCTGGTCTTTGGCCACGGCCGCCATTTCGGCAATCATGGCGCAGGCCGACACGGCGTCTTTGTCGCGCACAAAGTCGCCGATGAGGTAGCCGTAGCTCTCCTCGCCACCGCCCACGTAGGTTTCGCGGCCCTCAAGGTCGCGGATGAGGCCGGCAATGTACTTGAAGCCGGTCAGCGTCTGGTAGCTTTTGATGTTGTACTGCCGGGCGATGTCGCCAATGATTTCGCTCGTCACGATGGTGTACACAATGAAATCGTTGGGGGCCGCCTGGCCGGCGCGGTGCCGGGCCGAGAGCAGGTAGTACGTGAGCAGGGCGGCGGTCTGGTTGCCGTTGAGCAGCACCCATTCGCCTTTGTTGTTCTTCACGCCCACGCCCACGCGGTCGGCGTCGGGGTCGGTGGCCAGCACAATGTCGGCGTTCTGGGCCTGGGCCTGGTCGAGGGCCAGCTGCATGGCGCTTTTCTCCTCGGGGTTCGGCGACTGCACGGTGGGGAAGTTGCCGTCGGGCGTGGCCTGGGCGTCCACAATGCTCACGTTGGTGAAGCCAAATTCCTGCAGCAAGCCCGGCACCAGCGCAATGCCCGAGCCATGAATGGGCGTGTACACAATCTTTAAATCGTGCTGCCGCTGGATGGCCGCCGGGTCGATGCTGAGCTGCCGCGCCCGGGCAAAATAGCGGGCGTCCATGTTTCGCCCGATGCTGATGATTTTCGACTGGTCGGCTTCGAATTTAACCGCTCCGACGCTGGTGATTTTAGTTACTTCGTCGATGATGTTTTTATCGTGCGGGGCCACCACCTGCGCGCCGTCGTTCCAGTACACCTTGTAGCCGTTGTACTCCTTGGGGTTGTGCGAAGCCGTTATCACACAGCCGCTTTGGCAGCCCAATTCCCGGATGGTGAACGACAGCTCGGGCGTGGGGCGCAGGGCGTCGAATAAATACACCGTGATGCCATTGGCCGAGAAAATGCCGGCCGCAATCTGCGCAAACTCGGCGCTGTTGTTCCGGCTGTCGTGGGCAATGGCCACCTTGATTTCCTGGCCCGGGAAGCTCTTTATCAAGTAATTGCACAAGCCCTGCGTGGCCATGCCCAACGTGTAGCGGTTCATGCGGTTGGAGCCCGGGCCCATGATGCCGCGCAGGCCGCCGGTCCCGAACTCGAGGGTGCGGTAGAAGGCGTCGGTCAGGGCTTCGTAATGGCCGCTGGCCACCATTTCGCGGATGGCGAGCTGGGTTTGAGCGTCGTAGTCGGGCGTGAGCCACGAGTCGACGGTCTTCTGAATGTCGGGAGAAAGGGCCATGGGAAAGGAAAAGGTGTAAGGGCAGGAAATGAAGAGACGCAGATTTGCGCCTTGTCGTCGAACAGGTGGCCGGGGCCACGCTCAAAGACAAGACGCAAATATGCGTCTCTACGGATAATTCAACCTACAGATTGCCGCGCAGCGCCTGCTCGCGCTCAATGCTTTCAAACAGGGCTTTGAAGTTGCCTTTGCCGAAGCTCTTGGCGCCTTTGCGCTGGATGATTTCGTAGAACACGGTGGGCCGGTCTTCCACGGGCTTGGTAAAAATCTGGAGCAGGTAGCCCTCCTCGTCGCGGTCAACGAGCAGGTTGAGCTCTTTGATGGAGGCCAGGTCCTCGTCGATGGCGCCGATGCGGTCGAGCAGGTCGTCGTAGTACGTGCCGGGCACTGAGAGGAACTCCACGCCGCGGCGGCGCAGCTCCGTTACGGTGCGGCGGATGTCGTTGGTGGCGATGGCGATGTGCTGCACGCCGGGCGAGTGGTAGTAGTCGAGATACTCCTCAATCTGCGACTTTTTCTTGCCTTCGGCGGGCTCGTTGATGGGGAATTTTACGTAGCCGTTGCCGTTGCTCACCACCTTGCTCATCAGGGCCGAGTACTCGGTGCTGATGTCCTCGTCGTCGAAGGTGAGCAGGAGCTTAAAGCCCATCACGTCTTCGTAGAACTTCACCCAGGTGTTCATTTCACCCCAGCCCACGTTGCCCACGCAGTGGTCCACGTGCAGCAGGCCCACGGGCTCGCCCTGCGGCACCAGGCTTTTCTTGGCCACAAAGCCCGGCATGAAGGGCCCGGTGTAGTTGGTGCGCTCCACGAAGGTGTGGATGCTTTCGCCATAAGTATAGATGCCGGCCAGCGTCACCGAGCCGAATTCGTCCTCGATAGTATAGGGCTCGAAGGCCACGCGGGCGCCGCGCTTAGTGGTTTCTTCGAAGGATTTGCGGGCATCGTCTACCCACAGGGCCATCACCTTCACGCCGTCGCCGTGCTGGGCCACGTGACGGGTGATGTCGGAATCGGGCAGGAGGGAGGTGGTGAGGACCAGCCGGATTTTGCCCTGCTGCAGCATGTAGCTCGCGCGGTCGCGCAGGCCGGTTTCGGGGCCGGCGTAGGCCACCAGCTCGTAGCCAAAAGCGGCCTGGTAGTAGTAGGCCGACTGCTTGGCGTTGCCGACGTAGAATTCAACAAAGTCGGTGCCTTTGAGGGGCAGGAAGTCCTGGGCGGGTTGGGCCAGCACTTCGGGCGAGGTCATGGATTGCATGGGTGGGAGGGAAAAAGAAGGGTGGGGATACTGCGGTAAAATTACAGGTTCGGATATAAATTGGCTGGTACTTAAAAATTGATGGCCGGCTGCGGCGAGTGTTTAGCAAATCATTCCCATTTTTGTGCCCAATCATCTGCCTTAGCGCTCCCATGAATACCGAAGAACTGAACCGCGCCCTTGTGGCCCTGATTGAAAAGAAGGCCGAGCTGCACACCCTCACCTACGACGATGCCCGCTACGACGACGTGGAGGAAGCCCTGCACGACCTGGAAGACGACTTCAACGACGAATACGGCGACTTCCTCGAAACGGCGCTCGACAAAGTGCACACCGACCTGAAGTCTGACACCGACGTGCTGCTGCCAACGGCCTACCTGCCCAGCGACCCCAACTCCACTCCCTCGCCCAAAGAAGGCGTGTGGGTCGACTCAGAGAAGTACCCCGGCAAAGAAGCCCGCATCACGCTGATACCGAACCCCGTGCGCATCATGCTTACGGTGGGCAAGCAGGTGCAGCAGGAGCTGTGGAAAGCGTAGGTTGACCGTTCCGTAAGAACGAACCCAGAACGTCATGCTGAGCGCAGCGAAGCATCTCGCGTGTGGTAGTAACCCAATCGTTGCATAGGCATTGATTAGTGAAAGCACGCGAGATGCTTCGGCTCCGCTCAGCATGACGTTCTACTTTTATCCTCAATCAATACCAGACCAATGCTCTATCGCATTGCCGAAGCCAGCGACTGGCAAAGAGCCCAACAAACTGGCTTTTTTGCCAGCGCCGACTTGCAGGCCGAAGGCTTTATTCACTCCTCGGAACAGCCGCAAATACTCGAAACGGCCCGCCGGTACTATGCCAGGCGGGCCGATTTGGTTTTGCTGGAGTGGGACGAAGCCGCGTTGACGGCGGCCCATGTGCGGGTAGAACGCGAGTGGGTGGCCTCGCGCGGCGAAGCCTTCGCCCATGTATTTGGGTCGGTGCCGCTGGCGGCGGTACGCCGCGTGTGGCCTTTCGCGCCGGATACAGTCGGGCAGTTCCAGCTGCCAGCAGAGCTGAGTGGTGGGGCGGAATAAGCCGGGGCGGAATAATTTTTAGGCGCCGACGCAGTAAGTTGAGCTTAAAAAAAGCTGTGCGGATATCTCAGCCTAAATAAATCAGCGGATAGCACCATATTGCGAAATAAATGTGCCGGGCCTTGCAACCTCAGGGTGGCAACCAGCATCTTCCGGCCAGAAGCACTTTTCCTTTCGCCTGGTCTTATGCTGCCTTTTTACTTCCGCCACTTCCAATTGCTGGCTCTGGTTGGGCTGGCTACTACGGCCTGCGCCCCCACGTATCAACTGGGCCTGAAACCAGCTCAACCCACGGGCCAGAACACCGAAGGCCGGGAGCAAGCCCTGGCCGTGGCCGACAGCGTGGAAGTCCGCCTGAGTTTTGTGTGCTACGAGCCCACGCGGGTCGTGTTTGAGGCCGAATACTTTAACCCCACGAAGCGCACGCTGGTCATCGACCCCGCCGCGTTTCAGTACCAGGCCAGCCGCTTGCCAGCTCCGGCACCCGCCCCGGGCCAGAAAGCCAAGCGGCCCAAGCCTCTGCCTGGCGCCAAGGTAACGGCCGCCGTGGCCGCTGGCAGCATGGCCCTGCCGCTACCGCCCTTGCCACCCCAAGCCGTGCCGGCCTTCGACCCCGAACCCGAAATAATGGCCTTGGCCGAGCGGGCCCGAAAGGAGGCGGACAAAGCGGCCCGCATCGACTGGCTTGGCTTGGTCCTGGGCGCCGCCAGCCTGGCCACGGATGTGGCCAGCATCGGCAAGCGGGAAACGGCCCAACAATATCAAAGCCGCGCCGCCATTCACGACGCGGCCGTGACTTATAGCGCCTTTTCCACAGCCGCCAAAATCGGCCACGCCGTCGCCGCCGAGGCCATGCAGGCGCGGGCGGCCAACCTGCAGGAATTTGCCTTGCGCAAGGTGTCGTTGGCGCCGGGCTATCAGGTGCGGGGCTACCTCTATTTCCCCCGCTACGACGCGGCCGACGGCTTGGTGGTGCAGGCGCCGGTGGGCCGCCGTGCGGTACCGCTGGAATTTGTGCAGGTACATACGCGCAGGTAGCGCTAGCTTTAGCGCCCTACTTTACACCAAAAAGTCCACCACCTTGATGAAGAGAATAGCGTGCCTCCTGGCCATTGTGATGGCCTGGCAGTTGGGCTGGGGTACCACCGCTTTTGCCCAGAAAGGATTTGATGTGCAGCATCTTGGGCTGCTGAATGCCAAGACTGGGAGCAAGACCAAACTTGGCTTGGGCCAGGGCACCAAGGCCGCTGTGAAGGCCCTGGGCCGGCCCACCCGGATGGGAAGTATGTACTTTGAAATGGAAGCCGATACGGCCGTGGTGTATTACTACAACGCCAATAAGCTGTACTTCCTCAAAGATGGGTTGGTGGGCTTTGAGCTGAATGACAACACGCTGGCCTTTGGCAAATCACCAGAGCAGGCGTTTCGGGTGGGCGGCGTTCTGACCTCCGAAATCAAACCCTTTACCGAAACAAAATCCCTCAGGCCAGGCGCTCCAACTACCTATACCCGGTATCTGATAGACAATAACGTGCTCCGAGATTTAAAGCCGATTGCCAAGCCCGGAAGGTCCCGGAATATCAACTACAAGGCCATTGCTGCTAACCATACGCGGTACGGCGACGAGAAATACGACGGCTGGTTTGAAATCCTGTTCGACGGCAATAACCACGTTATCAACATCGCCACAGGGGAATAAGCGGCAGTCGCCTGCCGCTTTGGTAAGCTGCCAGCTACGCAACAGGCCCCCGCGAAAAGCTCGCGGGGGCCTGTTGCGTTTATCGTGAGACGGTAGTGCTTACATGTAGTCGGCCAGCTCCAGCCAGCGTTCTTCTTTTTGGCTCAATTCCTTTTCCAGGGCTTGCAGGCGGGCGCCCCAGGCGGCAAAGTCCTGTGGGCTGCCGCTGCCGCCGTTCAGGTTGGCGGTGAGCTGCTCCTTTTCGGTTTCCAGGCCGGCCATGGCTTTTTCAAGCTGCTCGTATTCCTTCTTCTCGGCGAAGGTGGCGCGGCGCTTGGCCGGCGAAGGGGCCACCGCCGTGCTCACCGCAGCGGGCGTGATGGCCGCCTTGGCCGCGGCCCGAGCGGCTTTGGCGGCCTTCTCTTCGGCTTCCAGGGCGGCTTCGGTTTCGCGCTCTTCGAGGTATTCGCGGTAGTCGGTGTAGTTGCCGGGGAAGTTGAGCACGGCCCCGCCGGGCTCGAGCACGAAGAGGTGCTCGGCGAGGTGGTCGAGGAAGTACCGGTCGTGACTCACAATGAGCAGGCAGCCGGTGAAGTGCAGCAGAAAATCTTCCAGGATGTTGAGCGTGGCCAGGTCCAGGTCGTTGGTCGGCTCGTCAAGAATCAGGAAGTTGGGGTTTTTGATGAGCACGCGCAGCAGCTGCAGGCGGCGCTTTTCGCCGCCGCTCAGCTTGCTTACCAGCGTGTACTGCTGGGCCGGTGGAAACAGGAACAGGTTCAGGAACTGGCTGGCCGTGAGCACGTCGCCGTTGGCCAGCTCCACTACTTCGGCCACTTCCTTCACGATGTCGATGACGCGCTGCGAAGGGTCGAATTCCAGCTCGGTCTGGGTGTAGTAGCCAAACACGGTGTTGGTGCCCACGTCGATGGTGCCGGAATCGGGCTGCAGCTTGCCCGTGAGCATGTTGAGCAGCGTGGACTTGCCCGCGCCGTTGGGGCCCACGAGGCCAATCCGGTCCTTCTTCTTGAAGACGTAGCTGAAATCATTCAGCACCACGTTGTCGCCGAATTTCTTGTTCAGGCTGTCGGCTTCGATGATTTTGCCGCCCTGGCGGGTGGTTTTCACGCTCAGCTCCACCTGCTGCTTGTTGAGGTTGGTGCTGGCCTTTTCCTTGGTCACGTAGAAGGCGTCGATGCGGGCTTTCTGCTTGGTGCCGCGGGCCTGGGGCATGCGGCGCATCCAGTCGAGCTCCTTTTTGAAGAGCTGGCGGGCCTTTTCTACTTCCACGGTTTCGCGCATTTCGCGGTCGGCCTTTTTCTCCACGAAGTAGGCGTAGTTGCCCTGGTAGCGGTACATGTTGCCCTTGTCAAGCTCCACGATTTCATTGGCCACCTTGTCCAGAAAGTACCGGTCGTGGGTCACCATCAGCAGCGTGAGGGTGGGGGACGACAGCCGGTTTTCGAGCCACTCGATGGTGGCCAGGTCCAGGTGGTTGGTGGGCTCGTCAAGCAGCAGCACGTCGGGCTCTTCGATGAGAACGCGGGCCAGGGCCACGCGCTTGCGCTGCCCGCCCGAGAGCTGGGCCACGTTGCGCGTCAGCAGCTCGCCTAGGATGCCGAGGCGGCCGAGAATTTGCTGTACCTGGGCTTCGTAGTCCCAGGCGTTGAGGGCGTCCATGCGCTCGAGCACGCGCTGGAGGTCGTCGGACTTGTGATTAGGGTCGTTGATGACGTGCTCGTATTCCTGGATGGCTTTAAGCGTGTCGTTCTGGCTGGCGAAGATGGTTTCTTCCACGCTCAGGCTTTCGTCGAACACGGGCTGCTGGCCCAGGTAGGTCACGCGGATGCCCTTGCGCACGCTCACCAGGCCGGTATCGGGGATTTCGAGGCCGGCCAGCACGCGCATGAGCGTGGTCTTGCCCGTGCCGTTGATGCCCACAAAGGCCACGCGCTGCCCTTGTTGCAAGCCGAAGTTGAGGTCTTTAAATAACCAGCGGTCGGCGTAATTCTTCGAGATGTTCTCGGCGGATAACAGATTCATAGACCGCAAAGGTACGGCCGGAGCGGTTGGGGTTGGTGTGCGCAAGCAGCCAGCTCGCGAGTATGGCACCTGCGTATTCACCCGCTGGAAGGTATCGCCTGACTGCAGGCACAGAGCCAAGGGGGCCTCCCTATTGTGGATATATTTGTTCGGGCGGAGAGCCCTCTATTTCCAAATACTCTACCATAGTCCCTCCTGCATGTTTCTTGAAAAGCTAAGCCTTAGTCGGTTGCTAGTTCTCCTGTTGTTGCTGCCCACGCTAGGGCATGGCCAAGGCCGACACCGAAATTTGCTGGAAGCTGCAGTTCATGGGAAATACCAGCCGGGGTACTACACCTTGGCCGACGGTACCCGGCACGCCGGTCGGCTGCGTATCTGGCAAACCCTGTCTCGAAACGTGGTGCAGGTAGACCAGGGCAAAGCCGACCCTGTGAACTTGGCTGCCGAGCAGATGTGCCATTTCACCATAGGCCCCGATTCTTTTACTGTGGCGCGGCAAGTGGCACTGGCCGGCCAGCCCATGAACCTGCCGTTTGGGGATGTTGCTTTTTTTCGAGTCATGCTCAGGGGCAAGCTCCAGGTATTGCAGTATGACCAGTTGGTGCCGGGCATGAGCCCTCAGTACGGGCCATCTCACTACCTGGCGTGGGTGCTGCGCCCTACCCCCGAGGCCGACCTAGTAGTGGTGCCGTGGGAAGAAACTGATTTTGCGCGCCATATGCCCGCATTTTTTATCGATAACCCGCTGCTTGCCCAACGCATCCGGGCCGGGTTGGTGGGCCGCAATGATTTCAAACGCATTGTGTACTCCTACGTCTTCCGCAAAGAAATTGAGGAGGTGTCATACGAAACGGCCGCCACAATTTTTCCAAATTGAGCATTGAAGTCAGGTAGCAGTCTAGGCCCCTGAATTGGCGCAAGTTTAGTGCAGCGTAACTCGTGACCAGCTATGAGGTGGAGGCTGGGCCTCCACTGCCGCTTCGGCGGCAACGCAAGACTGGCCATAAGAAGGTTATTGCTAAGTCGTTCGGATGCGAGGCACCGCCTCGCCCAAATAAACCGTCACGAGTTACGCTGCGCTAAACTCGCGCCAGTTCAGCGGCTGAGCCATCATCACTTATCCCGCAGTTTCAACCAACGCAAAAGGCCCGCTTCCCAACTGGGAAACGGGCCTTTTTCTGTCGTTCTGCTACTCTACATTCCGGTCCCCTTCGAGGTTTCCAAACCCCAATTCCGGCCTTTCTCAACAGCGGGCACGCCCTTGTCGAGCCACACCGGAGCCGGAGCGCCTTTCAGGTAGTGGTCGAAAAACTGGAGCTCGCGGATGGAAATGTCTTTGCGGTTTTCGCGCTTGATGAGGTTGTGGGCCTCGCCGTTGTATTGCAGCAGCCACACGGGCTTGCCCAGGCGGCGCAGGTCGGTGAACATCTCGATGCCCTGGTACCACGGCACGGCCCCGTCGGCATCGTTCGACATGATGACCACCGGCGTCTGCACCTTGGGCAGTTGGAATAGCGGCGAGTTGCGGATGTAGGCCTCCGGCTTTTCCCACAGCGTGGCGCCGATGCGGCTCTGGGTGCGCTCGTACTGGAACTGCCGGCTCATGCCCGATTCCCAGCGGATGCCGCCGTAGGCCGAGGTCATGTTCACAACGGGCGCGCCGGCCCAGGCGGCGGCGTACATGTTGGTTTGGGTGATGAGGTAGGCCACCTGGTAGCCGCCCCAGCTCTGGCCCTGGATGCCCAGGTGGGCGGCATCAACCCAGGGGTTTTTCTTCAGCGCCTCCACGCCCGAGTTCACGTACTCCACGGCCGAGGGGCCGGGCTCGCCCACGGTGTAGCTGATGTCGGGCGTGAACACGAGGTAGCCGTTGCTTGCAAACATGGCAATGTCGAGCCGCGAGGGCGTGGGCGCGGGGCCCTGGTAGCGGTAGATTCCGTCCGACACCTTCTCGTAGAAATACGAAATCATCGGGTATTTCTTCGTGGGGTCGAAGTTTTCGGGCTTGTAGAGTACGCCGGTGGCGGCGTGGCCCTGCGGAGTGGTCCAGTGCACGAGCTCGGCTGTCATCCAGTTGTAGTCCTTCTGCTGGGCGTTGATGGCGCTGAGCTTGGTTTCTTTTTTCAGGTCGGCGCTCACGTACACGTCGGCCGGCTGGCTCACGCTCGATTTGGTGTAGACGTAGCGGCGGGCGTTCTTGGCCTGCTCCACATTGGAGAAAGTCATCGGGGCCATGGCCAGGCGCTCGGGGGCTTTGGTGCTGCCGAGGGGCTTGCGGTAGTAGCCCCAGGTCTTGTCCACGTCGTTCTGCGTCAGGAGCAGCAGTTCGTCTTTTGGCTCGATGAATTTCTGCTTGTCCACTGGGATGCGGTAGCGGAAACGCAGCTTCTGCTGGCGGCCCAGGCCATTGGTGAAGTTGGTGGCAAGGCCGGTTTTGGGGTTGATTTTCCAGATGTCGTACCGGTCGTAGAGCAGCACGGCTTCGTCGTTCTTGGTCCAGGCGGCCAGGCCGTAGGGCTCGGGGTCGGTCGGCGAGTCGTTTTCCTCGTCGGCGAAGCTCACGCCGGTTTTCTGGGTCAGGTTCACAGTGTTGCGGGTGGCTACCGAGTAGGCAAACCAGGCCTTGGCCGCGTCGTCGTACCACAGGGCGTAGTCGCCGTGGGGTGAAATCTGGAACCGGCTTTTGGAAGCTTTCGGGTTGATGGCAATGCGCTGGCCGGTGCGCGTCGAGACGAGGTAGGCCTGCTTGCGGGTGTTGCCTTCCCACTGCATCGATACTCGCTTGGCGGTGTCGGTGGTGGCCAGCACGTACTCGGCATTGGTATTGTCGGCCAGGTAGGAGTCGCGCAGGTACTCGTCTTCGAGCTGCACCATCTTGTTGGCCTGCTTGGGGTAGATGACGGCCAGGTAGTTGCGCTGCAAATCCTTCTTCAGCGTCTTCAGCTGCATGGGTTGCAGGTAGTCGTCCTTGTAGTTCCAGATGTCGAGCTTGGCGTGCTCAAAGTCCACCAGCGTGGTATCCTGCGGCAGGGGGTCGGGCGCGGTGCCGAAAAACAGCTTCTCGCCGTTGTCGCTGAACAGGATTTTGCCGAAGCCACTCGGCGACCAACCTCTTTTCAGCGCCTTGTCGCCGGGCCGCAGGATAATGGCGGCCGAATCAGCGGCGAAGTTGGAGTAGTACAGGCTGAACGGCTTCACCAGGGCCTTCTCCGGGTGCTTCTCGGCCGCGAAGGCCAGCTGCTTGCCCGCGTCGTCGAAGGCCAGATTCTTATAAGTGCCCTTGCCGGTGCTCAGCTTCTTGAGCTTCCCGGCCGCTACATCGAACGCAAACAGACCCGACTTCACGTCCTTGCTGCCTTTGGGGGCCAGCACGGCGAAGGCCACGCGGTTGCCCGGCTTGCTGAGCTGGTAATCGGTAACCGACGCAAACTCGCGGGTGGTGCCGGTCAGCAGATTTACCAAGGTGAGGGGCGCGCCGGCTTTGTTGGCGTCGAGCAGGCCGTCGGTGAGCTTCTTGAGCGTATCGGCCGGGGCTTTGGGCTTGGTGTCTTTCACCACCGGTTTGTTGCCCAGGAAGGCCAGCACGGAGGCTTTCTCGGCCAGCTGCCACGACTTCACGTTGGGGTATTTGGTGAGCTTGCCGGTTTCGAGGGCGTACACGCCCAGCGAATCCTTGGGCATGTCGTCGGCCTTTTTCTTCTTGATTTTGGCCTGCCGCACCAGCGCGTACGGCGGCTTGATGGGAAACACCGCAAACCGCGAATCGGCCGAGAAGGCTGCGGAGTCGCCGCGGCTAATTTGGGCCAGCGGGCGGTTGTCGGCCGTTTTCAGGTAGAGCGTGCCGTCGCCCTGCTGGGGCTTCACCTGGTACAGCACGTACTTGCCGTTGTTGCTGATTTTGGGGTTGACGACGCTTTCCCATTTGTCATAAACGGAGTGGTCGAGCGGTTTTTTGGGGGCTTGCTGAGCCAGCGCGGGCAACTGGCAAAGCAGTGTGGTAATTAGGAGGAATGGCTTTGGCATATGGAAGGGATTATCCCCAAATATACTCCTGGCGCGAAGGTGTTAGCGGAATGCCAGAGGGCCGCTTCGCGAACGCCCCAGCAGCTGTAGAGACGCGACACTTCGCGTCTCAATCGTTGTTGACTTTGGTAGGCCTGCGGATTAGGCAGGTCGTTCAACGTTGAGACGCGAAGTGTCGCGTTTCTACAGCTTTACGACAACCCATTCCATCCCAGGCACCTTCCGCAAATCAGCTTCCAAACCGCCCTATTTGCCAGCCGCCACCTGCTGTAGCCGCTGCCGCAGCTGCGCTAAATCGGTGGGCGAGAAGTACTGCCCATCGGCCAGCACGCCTACGATGCTGCGGGTGTTGGCGATATCCGCCAGCGGGTTGGCGCTGAGCAGCACCAGGTCGGCGAGGCGGCCAGCCTGCACGGTGCCGAAATCCTGCGTCCGCTTGAGGAACCGCGCCGGGTTGAGGGTGGCCGTTTGCAGGGCTTCCAGGGGCGTAAAGCCGGCTGCCACGAAGCGCTGCAGCTCCAGGTGCAGGCTGGCCCCGGGAATCAGGTCGACGCCGGCCGGCGTATCGGTGCCGGCCAGGAAGCCAACGTGCGCCGCGTGCAGCTTGCGTACGAGGTCGAGCTCGTGGGTGACGAAACGGGCGCGCACGGCCAGCGGCTCGGTGTCGAGGGTGCGGGCAATGTTGGTTTGGGCTTTGGGCCAGCGCTGGTTCACCCAGCTGCGGCCGGCGTAGCTCAGGTCGGGGTCCTGTTGCCAGGCAATGGAGTCGACCAGCCACTGGCCGCGCTCCCAGAACAGCGTGGGGCATTGCCACACCTGCGGGTGGGCCGCCAGCAGCCGGACCACCGCGGCTTCGCGGGCCGGAGCGTAGGTAGCCAGCAAACGGCCGGGCGATTTTTCCTGGCCCGTCACGTAGCCATCTTCGGCCGTTGAGCTGGCCTCGAAAATGCCAATCAGGTGCTCAAACGTGCGCTGGCCGGCCGTTATGGCTTCGGTGGCGCGCACGGCGTCGGGCACGTGGCCATCCAGGGGGAGGCCCGCTTTCTTGGCTTCAGCCGCGATGGCAAAGTAGGCTTCGCGGGGCACCAGCGACTGTACCTTGATAAAGTCGACGCCCCGGGCTTTGAGCTGGTCAACGGCTTTGCGCCCGTCTGCCGGCGTGGCAATGGCAATGGAAGCTTTGTAGGGCGACTTGGGCCCGTCGAGCATGGGGCCGCTCACCACCATGCGCGGGCCCACCAGCCGGTGCGCGGCAATGCCGGCCCGCGCCTGCAGCACGGCCTCCAGCTCGCTGCCCATGTCGCGAATGCCGGTGACGCCATTGGCCACGAACAAGGGCAGAATCAGGTCGGTGCCGGCGGCTGCCGTGCCGTCGAAATACACGTGGGTGTGCATGTCCCACAGCCCGGGGATAAGGTACTGGCCGGTGGCGTCGACTACCTTGCCGGATTGCGGATTAATGCGGGCCGACGGGCTCACCCGGGCAATGCGCTTGCCGGCAATAACCACCGTCATGTTGGGCTGAATGCGGCCGGATACGACATCGACCACGTTGACGTGCACGATGGTTAGCTGTTGGGCGTGGCTGGCGCCGCTAAGGAGCAGCAGGGCGAAACAGAGAAGCAAGACGAGGCGCATAGGAAGGAACAGATTGCAGGGCGATAATGAGAAACGACCAAGGGCCCCGAGGGCCGGCTCACGGAAGCGAAGGTAGCCGCTGCAATGGCAGCGGTTTAGCTCCGGCGCTGGGCAGTTGCAAACATTTCCGCCCAGCGCGAATTCGGAGTATACCGTGTGCCAGTATACCGTGTGCCTTTCTTGCTGCGGAAGAATACCTAAGCCGTGCTGCCTCAGCCCTCTCCAGCAGCGCCTCTAGCAGCTCGAGACTCCACCTTCCCACCGCGCCGGCGTACGGGTAAAAGCCGTCTGCGCTTCAGCGCCCTTCCCGTTTATCAGATTTAAGCCTATCCAACTATCGGCTAAAAAGAACGGTCAAAGTGCTTCGACAAGCTCAGCTTGCCGGCCTCGATAGCCGGATTCAATAGATAGCTACTTGAGCAGGAAGTGAAGCCATTAGCTTCATTCGTTTCTACCGATTGGGCTCCTAGCAGTTGGATGGTCATGGTGCTTCGGCATCTGGCTGGCTCAAGTCTGCTACAGGCGCGCGAGGTGCGCTTTCACCGCTCTCCGTGCAGGGGCGGCGCAGGCAGGCCAAATACGTCGCGCAGGGCGCGGCGGGCGGCGTAGTAGCCGCACAGGCCGTGCACGCCCCCGCCGGGCGGGGTGGCCGAGGAGCATAGGTAGAGCCCCCGCTGCGAGGTGCGGTAGGGCGAAGCCCGCAGGGCAGGCCGCGTAAACAACTGGCTGAGGTCCAGCAAGCCGCCGTTGATGTCGCCCCCCACGTAGTTCGGGTTGTATGCTTCCAGCTGGGCAGTGTCGAAGGTGTGGCGGGCGAGGATGCGCTCGCGGAAGCCGGGCGCAAAGCGCTCGACCTGGCCCTCGATGGCGGCGGTCATGTCTACGCGCGAGCCGTTGGGCACGTGGCAGTAGGCCCAGGCGGTGTGGCGTCCTGCTGGGGCGCGGGTGGCATCGAAGAGGCTTTGCTGGGCCAGCAGCACGAAGGGCCTGTTTGGGTGCTGCCCCCGCGAGGAAGCGCGCTCCCCGGCGGCAATTTCTTCCAGCGTATTGCCCAGGTGCACCGTGCCGGCCTGGGCACATTCCGGGGCGGTGAAGGGGATGGGTTCGGCTAGCGCCCAATCGATTTTAAACACGCCCATGCCGTAGCGGTAGCGCCGGAGCTGCCACTGGTAGATGCTGGAGAGGCTGTGCCCCGCAATCTGCAGAAGTTGGGCTGGGGTTACGTCGAGCAGCACAGCCCGGGCCGGCGGCAGCTGCGCCAGCGAGCGCACGAACGTGCCCGTTTCGACGTGGCCGCCCAGGGCCCGGAAGTGGGCCACCAGCGCATCGGCAATGGCCTGCGAGCCGCCCTGGGGCAGGGGCCAGCCGCCCCGGTGTGCCGCAATCAGCAAAACTAGCGCGATGGCCGAAGTCGTGAGGTTGGACAGGGGCTGAATGGCGTGGGCCGCCATGCCGGCTAGCAGGCCGCGGGCTTTGTCGCCGGTGAAGCGCCGGGCCAGCAGGGTGGCCGGCTGCAGGGCCGAGAGCCCAAAACGGGCCATGTCCAGCGGGTGTTTGGGGAAATGCAGCGGGGCCAGCACGTCGTTGGCAATGTTGGGCCAGCTTTCGACCAGCGGGCCGAGCAGGCGTTGGTAGGAGGCTGCGTCGGGGCCGAGGCTGCGGGCGGTATCGGCCAGCGAAGTAACTACGGCCGCCGCGGTGCCATCATCAAAGGGGTGCGCGGCGGCCACAGGTGGCGTGAGGTAGTGGAGGCCGTATTGGGCCAGTGGCAAGGTCTGGAAATACGGCGAGGCGGCGGCCAGCGGGTGAATGGCCGAGCAGATGTCGTGGCGGAAGCCGGGCAGGGTCAGCTCGGCGGTGCGCAGGCCGCCGCCCAGCTCCCGCTTGCCCTCCAGCAGCAGCACCGCCAGGCCCGCCTGCTGCAGCGCGATGGCCGCCGCCAGCCCGTTGGGGCCGGAGCCGACGACAACGGCATCGTAGGCAGATGTGCTCATGCGTGGGGTGAAATTGGGCTAAACGGCTCAAGTTAGGGAATCCAGCCGGTCTGTTTCAGAAAGGCAAGCAGGCGCGGATTGTCGGTGGAGATGGCGGGCAGCCACACGTCGAGCCGGTCGCGGGTCCACCACAGGCCCTGCTCGTTGCCGGGCTTGGCAAAGGTGTAGCGGTAGCGAATGGCCCGGACGTAGCGCGGCGGCCGGCCGGGGAAGGGGTTATTAGCAAACAGACTCAGGGCCCCGGGGTCGTTGTGCAGCAGTTTCCACACCAGGTTCACCGTCCAGGGGTATTCGTTGGGGGAGGCCATGGCGGCAAACCACATCTGCCAGTCGAGCCGCAGCTGGTAGGGCGCAATTTGCGGCGAGCGCCGGTTCAGGGCCACCGGCAGGCCTTTGTAGAGGTAGGGCTTCCAGTGGGCATTGTCGCTGGGGTTTTCGTCCAGGGTGCCTTCAAATACCACGTTCAGCCGCTCCTTGCCCACCGTGCCGAAGGCCCCGTAGGTATTCACGAGGTCCAGCGGGTCGAAGGATGTGTTCATGATTTGCCCCGGCGACACCATGTTCAGCACCGGCCGGATGCTGAGCACGGCAATAACCGCCGTGACGACCCACGCCGCCGTGCGCAGGGGCCGCGACTCCTCGGCGCCGGCCGCGGCGGCTTCCGCCCGTTTCACCAGCCGCTGGGGCAGCAGCCGGGCCCAGAAGCCGTCGTCGAAACACGCCAGCGCCGACACAATGGTCAGCCAGTTCAAAAACGAAAGGTTGCCGCTGAGAATGAGGTTGAGCTGAAACAGCACCATCACGGTGCCAGCCAAGTGCCGCGCCAGCCGGGGCCCAAACACGAAAAAGGGCGCCACCAGCTCGGCCAGCCAGTTGAACCACACGCCCAGGCGCAGCACGATGCGCGGCAGGAAATGGAACCACCGGCTCAGCGGGTTGGGAATGGGCTGGGTTTCGAAGTGGTAATACAGGGCGGTGCTGTTCCGCCACACTTCGTCGCCGCGCACCTTAATCAGCCCGGCACCCAGCATGACGCGGCAGGCCAGCCACCGAAACAGCACGATAACGGGCATGGGCGGGGCGTACCGGGGAAAAGGCCGCCAGTCGAAAAAGGGGCACAGAAAGATGGCCAGAAACCCGGTTTCGGTGAGCTGAATCTCCCAGCCGTAGCCGTACCATTCCTGGCCCACGTGCACGATGGACATGTAAAGCACCCAGAGCACCGCCAGCAGCAGCCCATTGGCCCAGCCGGCCGCCACCACGCAGGAAAGCGCCAGCCCAACCCAGGCCACCGTCAACAAGGCGGTATCCGAATGCCAGAACCAAAACAGCGACGGCAGGTGCGCAAAGCCCGCCCCATCAGACCCCAGTACCTGGCTCACCCGCCGCAAAAACGTGCCCACCGGCAGCAGCCCGTGGGAGCCAATCAAGGGCACAATCTGGTTTATGGCCACCAGAAAAGCTACCGCATAGATGGCCCCCAGCAAGCGCAGAATTACAAACCGGGTGAGCCAGTAAGTAGGAGGGCCGGCTGGCGCCTGCGACACGCTGGGGGCGGGGCTGTCCATTGTGTTGTTCGCTGAAGGAAAACAATACGTCGGGTGCTTTTCGGGTGGGTGCCGGAGCTAAAATCCGATTCGTAAATAGCCGGGTGTTGGGGAGGCTATTACCTCGGAATCTTTCACTGGACTTTAGCCCCAGCCGCTGCCTGTAGATACTTAGAATGGGCGAGCAGGTTCAGGTCGAGTTTAGTTGGGTAGCCTGCTTTTGAGATGAAGTAGTTGATGAGGTTTTGTTCTTAACTGATTCACTATATTATGATTAAGTAAAGGATGCCCTGGCGGCTGAGAAACCGGGAGCACAAAGCAGAAGCCCCAGGGAGGCGACCCGTACCAGCGCGCCGGTGGGGCGTCTGGCTGGGCCGCCCCACTGGGGCTAATGCCGCTATTGAGCGGGAAAAAGATGGAGCAGCGGGCTGCTTACAGCGTCGCGTTGCGCGGGTCGGGCTTTGCGGTCAGCTGGTAGTCCTGCGGGGTTTCGGCGCCGGCTAAGTTGCGTACGAAATAATCCCAGCGGCGGCGGGTCATGTAGTCGGAATAAGCGCCGTAGCCGTGCGCGGCGTTGGGGAACACCACCAGGTCGAAGGTTTTATTGGCCTTGATTAACGCTTCCACCACCAGCAGGGTGTTGTAGGGCGGCACGTTGTTGTCCATCAGGCCGTGGGCCAGCATCAGCTTGCCCTTCAGGTTTTTGGCGTAGGTGGCGTTGGCCTGGGAGTCGTAGTTGGAGGTGCCGTCGGGCTGGGTCGTGAGCAGGCCGATGTAGCGTTCGCCCCAGTCGTCCTCGTAGTTGCGGCTGTCGTGGTTGCCCGATTCGGAGATGCCCACCTTAAAGAAATCCGGGTAGCGGAACATGGCCGAGGCGGCCGCCAGCCCGCCACCGGAGTGGCCCCAGATGCCGGCCCGGCTCAGGTCGATGTAGGGGTAGCGCTGGGCCAGCTGCCGCATGCCGGCGGTTTGGTCGGCGAGGGTGTTTTCGGCCATGTTGCCGTAGCAGCCATCGTGGAAGCTTTTGGAGCGCAGCGGGTTGCAGCTGCCCTCCAGCACCACCACCACGAAGCCCAGCTCGGCCAGCGCCTGGTGGTCGCCGCGGGCCGGGGCAAACGACCAGCTGCCCACGCTGCCGCCCTGCGGCCCCGGGTAGATGTAGTTGATAACCGGATACTTCTTATTGGGGTCCAGCGTGGTGGGCGTAAACATCAGGCCGTAGAGGTCGGTCTGCGCGTCCTGGCCCTTCACCGTGATGGGAGTGGGGGCTTTCCAGCCCGTGGCCGTGAGCCGCGAAATGTCGGTCTTTTCCAGCGGCGTCACGAGCTTGCCGTCCAGGCTGCGCACCAGGCTCACCGTGGGCACGTTGGGCTGGGAATAGCTGTCGAGAAAGTAGCGGCCGGAGGGCGACAAGCTAATGCGGTGGTTGCCGGCTTCGGGCGTGAGCAGGGTGAGGTGCTTGCCGTCCATTCCCACGCGGTAGAGGTGGGTGAAGTAGGGGTTGCCCGGCTCGCGGCCATCGGCCAGAAAGTACAGCTGACGGGCTTTCTCATCCACTTTCAGCAGCTCGGTTACCACCCAGTTGCCCTTGGTAATCTGATACTTGGGCTTGCCCGTGGTGGCGTCGTACAGGTAGAGGTGGCCCCAGTTGTCGCGCTCCGAATACCAGATAACTTCCTTGGTTTTGGGCAGGTAGCGCCAGTTGATGTCGCCCTGGCCCGATTCGTACTGCGTGGGCACGGTTTCAGAAAAGACTTCCCGGACGTTGCCCGTGGCGGCGTCGGCCACCCGGAGCTTCTCCACTTTGTGGTCGCGCGAGGTCGACACGAACGCCAGCTGCGAGCCGTCGGGGCTCCAGTCCACGTCGTCGAAGCCCTTGTTGCCGGCCGAGATGTCGTCGGCCAATGAGCCGCGGCGCGGGTCGGGCGCCATCTGGAACTTCACCACTTTCGGCTGCTCCACTTCCACGATGACCCGCTCGATGGTGATGATGTCTTTATCGCCGGGCAGCGGGTATTTCCAGGATTTCAGCGTTGGCTTACCCACGTTGGTGGTCACCAGGTACATGTCGCTCACCGCGCGCTGGTCCTGCTTGTAGGTGGCGATTTTGCGCGAATCCGGCGCCCAGAGCAGCACCGGCTTGTCGCTGGTAGTCCAGCCGGCGTTGTCGGTGGCGTAGCCGTAGTCCTTGGCCCCGTCGGTGGTCAGCTGGGTTAGCTTGTTGGTTTTGGTGTCGCGCATCCACAGGTTGTAGTCCTGGATGTAGGCGGCCCGCTGGCCATCCGGCGACACAATTTCATTGCGGGCATTGGCCCCCGCTCCTGGGCTGGGCGCCGGCGTGGGGTCGGCGCTCACCTGGCCGCTGGCCGTGTCGTACTGCCACTTCTTGCCGCCGGAGGAAAACAAAACCAGCTTGTCATCGGGCGAAAACGCGAAGCTGCGGAACGGCAGGCGGGTAGCCTCGTAGCTTTTGCCGCTGGCCGCCGAAAGCCCCGCCGCCAGCTTGGCGTGGTCGAAGGCAGGTTTTTTGGACTTGTGGGCCGGGTCTACCAGCACAAATTCGCTGCCCTGCGCGGTCATCACCCGGTACCAAAACCGGTCGCCGCCGAGCCAGTTGGGCTGGCCCATGCTGTGGTCTACCAGGGCCTGGGTGTTGTAGCCCATGAATCGTTCGGCCCGCGCATAGTCCTGGGCCGTGAGGGCGGGTGGCTGTTGCGCCTGCGCGGCGAGCGGTAATGATACCGCCAGCGACGTCAGGGCAAGTAAATAGTTGGGCATAAGCTCAGAAAATGGACGATTTGATAGCCGCAAGGTATTGCGAAATCCTTGGTTGAGCTGGCTTAAAATCTGAAGGCAGTCAGCCCAGCAGCATTGCCCTTGGATTTGCCTCATTATAATGAGCCATCGCCCAGGGCTCCTGCTTGTAAGGGCACGCCTGCTTATAGTCTGGCCGGGCGTCCCTAAACCAGCTCAATCAATCAGCAGGCAGGAAACCTAAGCGGGCAAGAGTCACACAGGCAGGCCCATGGAAAAGGTGGTGCCGTGGCCTTCCTGGCTTTCCACAGTGAGCGTGCCGCCGTGGCCCTGGGCGATGATGTCGTAGCTGAGCGACAGGCCCAAGCCGGTGCCTTCGCCGCTGGGCTTGGTGGTGAAAAAGGGCTGGAAGATTTTCTCTTTCACGCTTTCGGGCATGCCCGTGCCGTTGTCGGTGACCTGAATCTGAACTTGCTGGTTGAGCAGTACGGTGCGCACGCCTACCTGCGGCTGGTAGCCGGGGTCGCCTTGCTGCTGGCGCTGGCGCACGGCATAAAAGGCGTTGGCGAACAGGTTGAGCAGCACCCGCCCCACGTCCACGCCTACCAGCGTTACCGGCGGTAAGTCGGTGGAAAAATCCGTGGTGAGGGAGGCATTAAAGCTTTTATCCTTGGCGCGTAGCCCCTGGTAAGCCAGGCGCAGGTACTCGTCGGTAAGCCGGTTGAGGTCGGTGGGCTGGCGCTCGCCGGCGCGATTTTGGCTGTGCTCGAGCATGCCCTTGACGATGCTGGCCGCCCGTTGGCCGTGCTCGGTGATTTTGGCCATGTTCTGGCGCAGGTCGCCCACCAGTTCGGCTTCGAGCGCGGTATCGCGCTCCGAGCGGGCCTGCTCCTCTGCTAATTCGGAGAGCAACTCGCTGCTCACCTCCGAGAAGTTATTGACGAAGTTGAGTGGGTTTTGAATTTCGTGGGCGATGCCGGCCGTCAGCTCGCCCAGGCTGGCCATTTTCTCCTTTTGGATGAGCTGGGTCTGGGCCGCCCGTAGGCTGGTCAGGGAGGAATCGAGCTGGTCGTGCTGGCCTTGCAGCTCCAGTTTCTGCTGCGTCACGGCTTCGTTGAGCTGGAGGAGTTGCTCGTTGCTGCGGCGCTGCAGGCGGTTGTGGCGCCAGAGCAGCACCAGCCCCGGCACGGCGCAGAGTAATGCGGCCAGCAGCAGGTTCTGGCGCTGCCGGGCAGTGGCTTGGGCTTGCTGGTCGGCCAGGTCTTTCAGGCGCTGGCGCTCGCTGAAATCCAGGGTTTGCATCTGGATGGTTTTGGCTTGGCTGTAGAGACTATCGCGGGTTGCATTGGCCAGGGCCAGGTAGCGGAACGCCGCGGCGCTGTCGCGCCGGGCCGCGTAGGCACGGCTGAGGTAATTGCTCGCAGCCAATACGCTGGCTGGGGTATGGTACGCAAGCCCGGCTGCCAGCGCCCGGTGGCCGTAGTACAGCACAGAGTCGGGTTGGCCAGCGGACTGGGCCAACTCGGCCATGCCCAGAAACACGGGGGACACCAAGTAAGTGACGATATGGGCCAACCGCAGGCTGCGCCGGTAATAATCCCGGGCTTGCTCCGGCTGCCCCTGCCGGGCGGCCAAAACGCCGAGCGCGTACAGGTCACCCGCTTCGCTCACCCTGTCGTGCTGCTGCATGTCGAGCCGGTAGCCTTCAATCAAGTAGGTCTTAGCCGAATCCAATACCCCCAAGCGGAAATACGCTTCACCGATGTTGCCCGTCACGCGCGTGAGCAGAGTTAGCTTCCTGGTGTTCTGAGCTATGTTTTTTGCTCGCAGATAAAAGCCTAATGCTGGGCGGTAATTGTGCTGTTCGCTTTTTAACCGGCCCATGGCGTTGTACACGGTTGCGATGGTTGCTTGGTCGCCAAGGGTTTCGGCCAGGTGCAGGCCTCGGAGTAATAGCAACTGAGCGCCTGGGAAATCGCCGGTATTGCGCAGCCCCACGCCCAGCCACACATACGCCTGGCATTCGCCGCGCACGTAGCCCAACTCCTGGGCCAGCTGGAGCGCCTGCCGCGCCCGCCGGGCCGAGGTTACCGGGTCAAATTCGGCCAGTTCGTAGGCCAATTGCGTGAGCAAAATCACCCGGTTTGTATCAGGAGGAGCCGCGGTAAGCTGCCGTTGCAAACTATCGGCCCGGCTGGCGGGCACCTGAGCGTGAGCCAGTACGGCGGCGCCCAGGTGCCCGAGCAGCAATATCCATTTAAAGTAAGCTTTCATTCAATAGGCTACTTATTGTAGTGGTTTATACAGGCAGGCTTATGGTGAATTCGGTGCCCTTATCTGCACCCGGGCAGGACCGGGGTGCATGATGCCATTGAGGTACAGTTCCCAAGCGCCGTTGGCGTTGGGCAGCAGCAGGGTGCGCTGGCGCAGGCTGTCGCCGAGTTGCGCGCAGCCGCAGCCAGCCTATGCCCATGTGCAGCCGCGCGGGCAACTCGCGCTGGGGCCGGTAGGGGTTGAGCGTGCCCCGGGCACTGTCGTCAAAGTCGGGCCGGGCCCAGGCGGGGTCGTCGCCAGGGTGGTAGCGCCAGCCTTTGATCAGCATCAGGCCACTGGTGGGCAGACGGTCGATGCGCAGCACGGCGGTGTCAGGGGTGGGGAGCGGTGTGGTCTGAGCAGGCAGGGCCAGCAGCCAGATGGCGGCCAGCAAAATGATGTAGCGCATGGGAATTGGGGCCACGCAGCAAGCGCTACTCGCGAGCGGAAATAATCTGAGGTAAAGTTGAGCTATAAAGAGGCAAGCTACGGACAAACTCGGCTCTTTGGTATTGCACCCGGTTGAGCTCCAGCGTTTCCGGGCCGCCGGTGATAACGGCAGGCATTACAAGCCTGGCATTGATCAGCGCAAGGCCAGAGCGTACCTTCCAGGCGGCCCGAATTCGCTGTGGTTTTCAATGTTTAGATATTTTAATTATCATCGGGAATAATTCTAAAAACTAATTCGAAACCCAAAGTAGGGTTGAGCTGAATTTCCGCCGATTTTATTCCCGTTTATGGCAGCGCCATTAATGCCTAAAATGCAAGTCAGCGCTTACGCTTACGGCGAGGAGCCTGCCGTTTGGAAATGACAATACGCGCCCCGATACTATTCGGGGCAACGCATTCGTCCAGCTTACTGTCGCTCAGGAAGGGCTGCAATAACACCGCGCGCAACATGCTTAAATGACGACGAGACGCCACACTTGGCGTCTCGTCGTCCACGCCGTTCGGGTTTCGTGCTAACGCAAGTCGTTCAACGACGAGACGCCAAGTGTGGCGTCTCTACAGTCGTTCTGGTATACCGATGGTATAGGATATCGGAAACCCCTAATAACCAACGCTTACCCGCCAGCTTACCCCTCGGCCCGCAGTACCTCCAGCGGCGAGCGGCGCAGCACGTCGCGGCTATTGAACAGCCCAATGCTGGCCGTGAGGGCCGTGACCAGTCCGGCCAGGCCCAATAGCGGCAACACCGCCGGCCCAAAGCTCGCTTCGAACACGTACACGGCCAGCGCCCAGGCGGCCAGCACGGCCAGGCCAATGCCTGCCAGCGACGCCAGCAAGCCCAATAGGCCGTATTCGACCAGCGTGATGCGGAGGATTTGCCGGCGGCTGGCGCCCAGCGTGCGCAGCAAGACGCTCTCCCGCACGCGCTGGTAGCGGCTGATAACCACCGAGCTGCTCAGCACCAGCAGCCCCGTGAGGATGCTGAAGCCGGCCATGAACCGCACAACGAAGGAGATTTTGTCGAGAATGTCCTCCACGGTTTGCAAAATCAGGCCGAGGTCGATGGCCGACACGTTGGGGAAGTCGCGCACCAGGACTTGCTGCACGGCGGCCAGTACGGCCGTATTGGGCGTGCGCGTGAGCAGCACCACAAACTGGGGCGCCTCTTCCAGCACCCCGGCCGGAAACAAGACCAAAAAGCTGGGCTGTACCCGGCTGCGGTCTATCTCGCGGCTGCCACCCACAATGGCGCGCAGGGGTGCACCTTGCACGTTGAAATCCAGCGTGTCGCCGATTTTGAGCTTGGCCCGTTTCAGGTAGGCTGTTTCGATGGAGATGAGCGGGATGCCATCGGCGCCGAGGGTGGGCGCCTGGCCGGTCGTCAGCTTTTCCGACGAATTCAGGGAGTCGCGATACGTCACCCGGTACTCGCGGGAAAGCACCCAGGGCGGAATGCCGGCGGTGTCTTTTTTAAGGGCCGAGGACGAGCGGCCGTTGATGGCGAGTAGCCGCATCGTGACGATGGGCACCCGCTGCAGCACGGGCAGCCGCTGCGCCCGCAGCAGGTTTTCCACGCCGGCCCGCTGCTCCCGCTGAATGTCAAACAGCACCAGATTGGGCTGGGAACCCCGGCCGGCAATCTGCACGCGCCCCAGCAGCAAGGCCTGGGTAAGGAAAAGGGTGGCCAGCAAGAAGGTGCCCAGCCCAATGGAGGTTATCAGGGTAAGCGTCAGGTTTTGGGGACGGTATAAGTTGGCCAGCCCCTGCCGCCATACGTAGCCCCAGCCCACCGGGAAGAAGCGGCGCACCAGCACCATGAGCAGTCGGCCCATGCCCGCCAGCGCCACAAAGGCCACCAGCAGCCCGGCCCCAAAGCCCAGCGTGAGCTTCCAGTCGTGGGTTTGCTGATAGGCAAAGGCCAGAATAAACAGCCCAATTATCATGAGCACCACGCCCCGCAGCGGGTCGGGCGCAGTGGTATCATCCTCAAACGCCACCCGCAGCACCCGCAGCGGCGACACCCGCCGGATGCTGAGCAGCGGCAGCAGCGCAAAGAGCACGGCCATGAGCAGCCCCGTGGCCAGGCCCGTGAGCACCGCCGGCCACGACACACTCACGGTGATGGCCACGGGCAGAAAGTCGCCGAGCACCCGCGGCAGCATGGTTTGCACCGCCGCGCCCAGAGCTGCGCCCAGCACCGCCCCCACCAGCCCCAGGCCCGAGGTTTGGAGCAAATAAATCATCAGCGCTTGCCGGCCGCTGGCCCCCAGGCACCGCAGGATGGCCACGGCCGCCAGCTTTTCGCGCACGTAGAGGTTCACGGCGCTGGCCACGCCTACGCAGCCCAGCAGCAGCGCCACAAAGGCCACCAGGCTCAGGTAGCGGGTGAGGTCGGCGAAGGCCCGGCCCACTTGCTGCTGCCGGCTGGCCACGGTGTCCACGTCGATGTCGGCTTTGTCGAGGCGCGCCTGCAGGGGTTTGATGACGGCCGCCACATCGGTGCCCGGCGCGAATCGGAAGGAGCGACGGTACTGCACGCGGCTGCCGCGCTGCAGCAGGCCGGTTTGGCGGACCAGGCGGGCCGGAATAAACACGGTGGGGGCCACGGCAGTGGCAATGCCCGTTTGGCCCGGCGTCTTCAGCACCCGCCCGATAATAGGCAGCGTCACGCGCCCCACCTGCACCGAATCGCCGACTTTGGCCCCAAACTGCGAAAGCAGCACGTCGTCGACCAGGGCGCCGGGTGCGGCGCCCGGCTCGGTGAAGCGTTGGGCTGCCGCCCGGGGCTCGGTGAGCCACTCGCCGTAGAAAAAACCGCCGTCGCGGGCCCGTACCTGCACCAAGCGCACGCCCTTGCCCGGCCGGAATTCCGCCATGGAGGCAAACGATACCTCGCGCGTGCGGGCCACGCCCAGCCGGCTCAACACCGGTTTCAGGGACGGGGCAAAGGGCTTGTTGGCCGACAAAACCAGGTCGGCACCCAGCAGCTCGCGGGCCTGCTCGCGGACGCTCCGCGCCAGGTTGTCGCCAAACGAATTGATGCCCACCAGCGCCGCAATGCCCAGCACGATGCTGGCCATGAACAGCAACAGCCGGGCCCGGCTGCGGCGGCTGTCGCGCCAGGCCATGCGCAAGAGCCAGAGCAGGTTACTCATGAGAAAGCGTAGAAGGAGCGTTCGTGGTTTGGCCTTCTACCACCTTGCCGCCGCGCAGGCGCAGCGTGCGCTGGGTAAGGGCGGCCAGCTCCAGGTCGTGGGTCACGAGCACGAGCGTAGTGCCGGCTTCGCGGTTCAGCTCAAAGAGCAGGTTCACCACCCGCTCGCTGGTGTCGGGGTCGAGGTTGCCGGTGGGCTCATCGGCGAAGAGCACCGCCGGGCGGTTGGCAAAAGCCCGGGCCAGCGACACGCGCTGCTGCTCGCCGCCCGAAAGTTGGGCCGGGTAGTGGTGGGCGCGGTCGGCCAGCCCCACGCGGTCGAGCAGGGCCAGGGCGGTGTGCGAGGCCCCGCGCTGCCCGCGCAGCTCCAGCGGCACCAGCACGTTCTCGAGCGCTGTGAGGGTGGGCAGGAGCTGGAAGTTCTGGAAAATGAAGCCCACGTGCTGGTTGCGCACGGCCGCCCGCTGGTCTTCGCTCAGGGCATCGAGCCGGATGCCGCTGAGCCACACGCTGCCGGAAGTGGCCCGGTCGAGGCCGGCGCACAAGCCCAGCAGGGTGGTTTTGCCCGAGCCCGACGGACCCACGATGGCGAAGGTGTCGCCGGCCGCCAGGTCGAAGCTCACGGCGTGCAGCACGGTGAGCGCATGGCCGGCGCTGGCATAGGTTTTGGTGAGGTTTTCGACGCGAAGAATGCTCATGCAGAAAAAATGATATCCGGTGGTGGGGCCCCGGCGGTGCCGCTGGCAGCCAAAAGATAGTGCGCCGAAAACGCGGGCCCAAGTGCCCGTGGCGTCCCGGCGTAGCAACCGGTCGGCCTGCCATTCGTTATGCTTACGGAAGACGTCAAACCCTTTGCCATGTTTTCTGTCCTTACGACCTAGTGCCCAAAATGCTGCCCATGACCGTAATTCGCTCCTCGCTAGTCGCTGGTTTTGCCCTGCTGCTCAGCGCCTGCAATTCTGACCCGGCCACCGAAACGGGGCGTACCGCGCCGGCGGCGCCCGCCGTCCGCTCGGCCGCTCCCAAGCCCGCCGCTTCTAGCGGCAAAAAGCGTCTGCTGTTTTTCGGCAACAGCCTCACCGCGGGCTACGGCGTGGAGCCCGAGCAGGCCTTTCCCGCCTTGGTGGGCCAGAAAATCGACTCGCTGGGGCTGAACTATGAAGTTATAAACGCGGGGCTGAGCGGCGAAACCACCGCCGGGGGCCGCAGCCGCGTGGGCTGGGTGCTGCGGCAGCCCGTGGACGTGTTTGTGCTGGAGTTGGGCGGCAACGACGGCCTGCGCGGCATCCCCCTCACCGACACCCGCCGCAACCTGCAGGCCATCATCGACACGGTGCGCCGCCGCAGCCCCGACGCGCAAATTGTACTGGCCGGCATGCAGATTCCGCCCAACCTGGGCCAAACCTATGCCACTGATTTTAAGGCCCTCTACCAGGAAATTGCCGAAAAGAACCAGCTGGTGCTGATACCCTTTCTGCTCGAAGGCGTGGGCGGCAGCCGGCGCCTCAACCAGGCCGATGGCATTCACCCCACGCCGGCCGGCCACCGCATTGTGGCCCGCACGGTGTGGCGCACGCTGCAGCCGCTACTGGAAGTACCTGCCACGGAGTAAGGCAGATTGAGCCGCTTAAATCAACCGAACACCGTCGATGTCGAACTCGTCGCGCAGCAGCTCCAGGTTGCGGTAGGCGAGGGGCCGGCCGGCGTCGGTGCTCAGCTCGGGCAGCGGGCAGCGGGCCGCGTCGAGGGTGAGTTGGGTGAACTTGCGCTCGCCGAGATAGATGGCCACGGGGCGGGCCAGGCGGCCATCGCGGGTGGCCAGTACCTGGTCTATTTCGGTTAAAATGGGGCTCATGGGAATTAACTTTCCTGGAAGGGGCGGAAATATAGGAGGTTTTTAAGAATCTTGAAAGCTGCTACTCAAAAGAATGGCGCCGATACGGAGGCGCTGCGGCTGCCAACTACCTTTGCTCCATGACTACTGCTGCTGCTGCATCTGCCGTTTCGACCGCCGCGCTGGCCGCCCGGCCCATTGGCATGTTCGATTCCGGAATTGGGGGCCTCACGGTGGCCCGGGCCGTGGCCCGCCGCCTGCCCCACGAGCGAATTGTATACTTCGGAGACACGGCCCACCTGCCCTACGGCGACAAAAGCGCCGCCGCCATTCAGGCTTATTCGGTCAAAATCTGCGACTTACTGCTCCGGCAACATTGCAAGGTGATTATGATTGCCTGCAACTCCGCCTCGGCCGCGGCGTACGAGCTGGTGCGCGAGTACGTGGGCTCCAAAGCGCGGGTGCTCAACGTCATCGACCCCATTGTGGCGCACCTGGGCCAGGCCTACAGCGGCCGCCGCGTGGGCCTCATCGGCACCAAGCAAACGGTGAACTCCAACGTATACAAAAAGAAAGTCGACGACCTCGATGCCGGCGTCGATTTGCAGTCCCTGGCCACGCCGCTGCTCGTGCCGATGATTGAGGAAGGCTTCTTTAAAAATTCCATCAGCGACGACATCATCGGCACCTACCTCAGCCACGCGGCCCTGGCCGATATCGACGCGCTGGTGCTGGCCTGCACGCACTACCCCCTCATCAAAGAGCAGATTGCCCGCTACTACAACGGCCGGGTCGACGTGCTCGACGCCTCCGACGTGGTGGCCGCCGATGCCGAAGCCTACCTCGCGGCCCGGGGCCTGCTGGCGCCCTCGGCGGCCACGCCGCCCGCGCACCACTTCTACGTGTCGGATTTCACCCGCTCATTTGAGGAAAGCACGCGGATATTTTTCGAGCATGAGGTGCACCTCGAGCATTACCCGCTCTGGGAGTAAAGCGAGGGCAGATTTTTTCCAATCGTTGCAATTTAATAACATGATAAGCTCGCCCGTAGCTCTATCTTTAGGATAGCATCGCGCCACCGGTTCAGATTGTAAAACCTCAATTTTTCACCCTTATTCCTTCACATGAAGCACCTCTTCGCAACGAAACTCCGGGCTTGCCTGGCTTCCCTCTTCATTATGGCGCCCGCGCTAGCACCGGCTGCCCCATTTACCCCGGGCAACATTGTGGTGGTGCGCGTGGGCGATGGCTCGGCGACCCTCACTAGCGCGGCCACTGCCACGTTCCTGCTCGAGTATACGCCCGCTGGCGTGCTGGTTCAAACCATTGCGTTGCCCACGGCTGTGGCCGGCAACAACAGCATTCTTACCAATACGGGAAGCTCAACTTCCGACGCCGTCCTGACCCGTTCGGTGAACGGTGCCTACCTGGTGCTCACAGGCTACGACGCCGCCGTGGGCACTCTGACCTTAACTGCCACGGCATCCGCCACCAATAACCGCGTCATCGGTCGCGTGGCTGCCGATGGCACGGTGGACACCAGCACCCGCATCAGCGACGCCTTCAGTGGCACTTCGGCGTCTACCGCCAACATTCGCTCGGCAGCCACGGTTGATGGCACCGCGTTCTACGCCGTGGGTTCCAACACGGGCGTACGCTATGTGCCTTTTGGTAACAGCGGCACGGCTGCTACCACCGCACTTTCTACCGCAGCGCCCACTAACAACCGCAGCGTCAACATCTTCGGGGGCAACCTGTACGTGTCTTCGGCCTCGGGTAGCAACTTCGGTATTTCGCAGGTTGGCACGGGCCTGCCCACCACGGCCTCCCAGACTATTACGCTGCTGCCGGGTTTTCCAACGACAAGTGGCCCCAGCACCTATGCTTTCTACTTTGCTGATTTGAGTACCACCGTACCGGGCGTAGATGTGGTTTATGCAGTCGATGACCGGACCACTACCGATGGAGGCATCCAGAAGTGGAGCCTGGTGGGTTCCACCTGGACTTTGAATGGTACCATCACCGGTACGCCGGCTCCGGCCCTGCGCGGCCTGGACGGCAAGACGACCGGCACTACGGTGTCGCTGCTAGCTAGCGGCAACGGCGGCGTATACCTCGTTTCAGACAACGCCGGCTACAACGCCGCGCCCAGCACCACTACCTTGCCGGCCGCGCTTATTGCCGCGCCGGCTTCCAACGCTGTCTTTCGCGGTGTCGCGTTTGCTCCCGCCGCAACGGTTACCGCCACCAACCCCGGCAATGCCCTGCCCGGCCTGACCATCTCCCCAAACCCCGCCACCGACCGCATCACGGTGGCGCTGCCCCAGGCAGGCGCCGCTACGGTTGCCCTGCGTGACCTGACCGGCCGTTTGGTATTGGCCCCAGCCGCTCTCGGCACTGACCGCCAGCTGCGCCTGCCCGCCGGCCTGGCCGCTGGCACCTACCTGCTCGAAGTACGCCAGGGCGCCATTACTGCCGTGCGCCGCCTCCAGAAAAACTAGTTGAGTTACAGCCCAACTTTTGGTTGGACTGCTTTCTAGGATAGTAAAAAGGCCCCTGCTACACCAGGGGCCTTTTTTATTAATTGAGTTTTAAGAAACTGTTTGGGTTAACAATTGGGCTTCCAGAACAATGTAGAGACGCAATACTTTGCGTCTCGTCGTTGAACGGTAATGGGTGAACGATTTCCGAACGGCGCGCACGACGAGACGCGAAGTGTCGCGTCTCTACGTCGTTGGGCTACGGTAAAATAGGCGCTTATAGCTTCTCTTCGAGCCACAAGTACCCGGCTGCTAGAAGGAATAGCCCGAAAAACCAGGCTGCTGGCCAGGGCACTTGTACGGTATTGGTTGGCTGCTGGCCTGGGCTAGTAGGGGGTGTTGAGCGCCCGGCAGCCGCTAGTTGGCGCTCTTGTAGCTCGGGGCCCTGCCAGGCCGTGGCCGGGAATACATAGAAACTCTGAGCGATGCGGCCGGGGCCGCGCACCTGGTACCAGCCCGGAACAGCGGGCCAGAATTGGGCGGTGCTCCACTCGGGCAGGCGCGTATCCTGGCGCAGGGCCAGGCGCACGGCTGGGCCTCCGGCCAGGGCGCCCGCCGTGGGCTGGGCATCGGGCATAGCTCCGGTAAGGCGCAGTGTGCTTGGCTGATGCGGGCGGGGCCAGCGCGGGGAAATGTGCCAGGTGGCCGCGGGTTGGGCTGGAGGCGTGGCGGCCGTGAGCAGCCGGGTCCAGAAAGAGGCATACACCGGCGTGCGGTCTTGCAGCGCCCACTGGAAAGTTTCGGGCACTACCGATACCACCACGAAGCCCAACCCCATGCGCCGGCTGGCGGCCACCAGCGCCTGGCCCGGGCCAGTGATGAGCGGGTGCAGGGCCGGGGCCGGACGCAGCTGAGCTGGTATGGCCGCCCGGGCTTCAGCTGGGGCATCGGGCCAGGCGAGGGCTTGGGGCAGGGCCTGCGTCGCCGCGCGAGGTAGCACTGCAAAATCGGCCCGGGCGGGCGTGGTGCGGGGCAGGGCGCTGCCATTGGCCAGCACCACAAGCCCAACCCGGCCCGAGCTGATGGCAGTTTGTAGAGCGCGGACTTCGGCGCCCGCCAAGCCGGCCAGCGTCGGAGCATCAGCAATTATTACCGAATAGTGGCTGAGTAGGGCCGGCGTGAGGCTGTTTAACGCCAGCGCCGGCTGATTCACGAAGTCGGTTTGCACCAGGCCGCGGCTCACTGTGGTGCGCAAGGCCACCGGGTAGTGAGCTTCGGCTAAGTAGTTTTTTAGGAATTTAAATTCGAAGGAGGGCGTCGCCGTCAGCAGCAGCACGGCAGGCAATGGTGCGGTGGTTATTTCCACCGGTACCGGCTCGGCGGCCAGCAGCTGGCCCGGCCGGCGGAGTTGCAGCTCGTAGAGCGCCAGCCCGGCCGTCTTGGGCTGGTACCGCAGCCGGAAGGCCCCGCTGCCAGCCGGCAGCCGCACGGAGTCTCGGGCGGTGCCGGCGGCCCGCAGATACACCCATGCCGGCTTGCTCCCTTTAGGAGCTGCGACGGTTCCTTCCACATACAGGGCCTCGCCCAAGGCAAGCTTCTGCGGCCATAAAGCCGTGCGGAAACCGCTGAACTCTGGTGCTGGATGCAACTGCACCGGCATATTGCCCAGAGTTGCCAAATCGGTTGCCGGTAGGCCCTGGCCCACCACGTGCAGACGGCGCAGCGCGGGCCGCTGCTCAGCTAGTGCGAGCAAGCTGGCCAGGGGGCGAGCTTTGGTGGGCGCGGCGGCGATGCCGTAGTACCACACCGGAGTTCCAGCCCCCAACCGGCGCAACAGCTGGCGCAGCGTATCGGGTTGATAGCCGTCGGTAAGCAGGATGGCCTCGGCGCGGGCCGCGGGCAGCTGGCGCATGGGCGGGAAGGCCAGGAACCACAGCGCCCCAGCGGCTACCGCGCCGGCTACTACGCGCGCCCCGCGCTGGCGCCGGCGCGGCCGCTGCCAGGCCAGCACCATCAGCCCAATGCCAAGCACCAGGCACAGCGCCAGCAGGATATAGTAAACCGTAGGGTGGGGTAGCGTTCGGAGCAAAATTCTAGCGGCTTAACTCTTCAAAATAGCGGCGGGCCAGGCGGTTAGGAGCAGGAGTGGCCGGGGGTACCGGGGTCGGGGCAGCCAGCAAATCAGTGAGGGCGTGCTCCACGGGCGGGCGGCACTCGGCGCAGGCGGGGCGCCCGGCCCGCACATCGCCCACCAGCTGCCTAAGCGCCCGCAGCGCTGGCAGGTACACGCCCGGCCGCTGCAGCGCCGCGCCCGAAAGCACGGCGCCAGCCTGCTCCAGCACGCGGGCATCGGCCGGGTTGGTCCGCGCTGCGCTGGAGTGTTGGGCCAGCCAGCGCAGGGCCGCCCGCACCTCGGGCTGGGTGGCGGGCGCGGGCAATTGCTGCTGGCGCTGGGGCACGGCGGCGCCGGCCAAGTCGCCGGTGAGGCGCAGGGTGGCTTCGGGGAGGGGCTGCAGCACGAAGCCGGCTTTCTTGACGAAGGCGCGGGTTTGCTGCTGCACCTGCTTGAGCAGGCGCAGGGCCCGGTACTCGTAGGGGAGGGCAGCCGCCAGCTGGCCGGTGCGCAGGCGCAGCTCGGCGGCCCACATCTGGTCGAGCACGGCGCGCAGCTTGGCCTTCACGGCGGGTTCCAGAAAGTCGGCCGTTTCGGAGTCGTCGTGCTTGTGCATGTAGGGCTCCATCAGCGCGTCGGTTTCGGCGGTGGGCGAGGCTTTGGCCGACGAGGCGGGCGGCTCGGGGTGGTCGTGGTGTTCTTCCTCGGCGGCCTCGGCGGTGGGGGCGGCGTGCTCAGTGGGCGCGTCCCCCTCGTCTTCGGCAATGGGCGAGTGCGGGGCCTGGGGGCTGATGCTGCCGCCCACTTCTTCGCCCATAAACTTGCCGTAGCGCAGGCGGAGCGTCTGCTGGTCGAAGCCCAAGGCATTGGCGCGGTTGGCCAGCGTGGCGGCGTCAAGCCGGGGCTTTTCGGCTATCAGCTTATCGGTGTCGATGATGATTTGGCGCTGGCTGCGGAAGTAAGCGGGCGCCACTTTTATGCCCATGCCCATGTCGGCCTGGCTGTCGGCCACAGCGGTGTCCTGCCACTGCACGAGGTAGGAGTCGGTGCGGGACGAGTGGCCGGCGTTGTCGCGGGCCGCGATGTAGAAGTACAGCTCGTCGCCGTAGGTGAGGCCCAGCTTGGGCAGGTTGAGCTGGCTGGCAAGGCTGGTTTGGGTGGGCTGGGCGCCCAGGCCTGCACTCAAATCACGCCGCACTTCCCGGAATTTTACCGCCTCGCCCTGGCCCTGGGCTACGGTGATGACCAGCTCGGCGTGGCTCAGGCCGTAATCGTCGCGCACGGTGGCGCGCACCGGCAAGTCGGGCCGCATGCCGAAGTCCACCAAGGCATAAGGCTTAGGCGTTTGAATGCGGACCACGGGCGCCAGGTCGGCGCGCACGTCGATGGCGTAGTCATCGGAAACGGTTCCGGCAAAGCGCAGGCGGTAGAGGGTAGAGCCCGTCAAGGTTTGCTCAGCGAAATACACGCCCGGCTGCCCGGCTACTGGCTGCATGCGCAGCCGCTGCCGGCCCAGCTCCACTTCGGGCGCCGTGCGGCTGGCTTTGTTTACCCGCACCTGCCACCGCACCCCCGACCCCTGCGGGCACTGGAAAGATGCTTGTGAGGGCGCAAAACTGGGCTGGCGGGTGTAGGCCGGAGGCGTCACCCGCACCTGCGTTTCCAAGATGCGGGCCGGCACTTGCCCCGCTACTGTAGGCGCGCTGTTGGAATAATGCACGGCAACTCTGGCCGGCTTCACCAGCTTTTCAACCTGCGGCAACCACCACACCGCCGCGCTGCCCGTCAGAAGCAAAGCCGTGAGCAGCAGCGGCACTTGGAAGGAAACAGGAAGAGATAATTCCTTGGCAACTTCCAGCTCGCCCAGCCGCCGCGCCACCCGCTGCTGCTGCAGTAGCTCCAGTAAATTCAGGTTTTGGGGCTGCTGTAATAGTAGGCCGGTGCTGTCCTCCAGGGCCGGAAATTGACGGTCCAGGCGCTGCGCGATGGTGGCGGGCAGGTGCCGCAGCGGCCATAGCAGCCACCCCAGAGCCAGCAGCCCAAGTGCCGCCAATGTAGCAAAGCCCAGTTGAGCTGCGGGCAAGTGCCGGCTCAGCAAAACCAGCAGCAAGGCCCCGGCTGCCGCAGGTATCAATATGCCGGCCGCGCGCCGCCACGCATAGCGGCGCCCTACCGCCCGCAGCAGCTGCCGAGCCTGCGCTAAATCCAGCGTTTGAGAAGTGGCTACCGGCTGGCTCATAGAACAGTAGAAGAAGGCAAAGCCTGCATTTCCCGGCGACGGGCCAGCAGGCGTTCAAGGGCAAAGAGCAGCCCGGCTATCAGCACCAGCCACGGCCGCAAATCTGATTGGCGGAAGCTTTGCGTTACGGCACTCGGCGTCGCAACCGCGGGAGCGCCAGGGGCGGTGCCAGCACTCAAGCGAAGCTGCGTGGGGTCCAGTGCGCGCTGGTCGTGGGAAGCCAGCTCCTGGGCAAGGGCAGGCTCGGCAATGTCTACTGCATCAGCCGTTTCGGGCTGTAGCAGAGTTAGCAGCCGCGTGGGCAAGGTTGGATTGTCGGCCATGTCGCTCCAGGCTGGGGCTAGGCGGGTGGCCAGTTGGTAGAACGCGCCCTGGCCCCACTTCTGCCGCGACAGCACTGCCCGGCCCCGGCCATCCGTCCACAGTGGGTAGCTGGCCGCAGCGGTTGCCGGGCTGGGCTGCTTCGTACTGCGGCGGAAGATGGTTGCGGGGGTTTCATCGGCCTCGGTCACGGCCAGGCTAGCCTTATCGACTACGCCAGCCCCGGGAGCTTCTTGCCAGACTTGAGCGCCGGCCTTCACGGCATCGCGCCAAGTGACTGGCAATGGAGCATCGGTGAGCCAAAACAGCCAGTCCGGCGAGGTAGTTGGGCTGGGTGGTGTGCTGGTCGTGCTCAAAGCCAGCGGCACAGGCAGGCCAGCAGCGGCAGCCCGAAGCCCGGCCTGCAGGTAACGCGCATCCGAAGCATAATCAGCAGTCGCATAAATGATTATGCGCAGGGGCTTCGAGCGAACCTGGATGGGGGTCAGCTGTTTGGCGACGGTGCCCGAAGCTGACGCAATGGGCTGCAATTGGCTGCCGTCGGCGTTGGTCTCGAAGCGAAGCGGCGGCACTTCGGCAAGGCGGACAAGGCCCCCAGCCGCCGGCCGGGCCACCGATACCACCCGAAACGAGGTCCGGGTTTCGTTGCTTTGGCCCAATAGCAGGCGCAGGCTGTCGCCCCGCAGCGCGGCCGCCTGCACCCAGGTTTCAGAAGCAGCATTGGGCAGGGCTTGCCAAGTGACGTTAGCGGGAAGTGGGGACTGAGTTCCCTGAAAGCCACGCAGCGAAGCCGGCGTGAGCACGAAAAGCGGCTGGCCGGGAAACGTGCCAGCCGCCTGCTGAACCCGCGCCCACTGAAAATTCGCCGCCGAGGGACTTACGGCCGCCAGCAGCCGCGCACTATCGCGCTGCCCCAGCGAATCGGCCCGCCAGGCCGCCCGCGACATCTTGGGGAAGCCCGAGGCCAGCCACCGTAGCGCATAGCCCTTCCGCCGCAGCGAGTCAACCAGCGGCCGCGACGCCGCCAGGGCCGGAGTGCCAATCAGTTCGGGACTCACCAGCACCTGGCCCCGGCCGGCCGGCAGCGCCTGGCGCCACACCGGGCCCGCTAGCGACAGCGCCAGCACCGCCAGCAGGGCCGCCCGCAGCAGCAGCAGCCACAGCTGCTCGGGCTTGAGGTTGCGGAGCCGGCGATTGGCGCCGGCCTCCAGCCAGCGGAGGCTGCCCACGGCCACCTCGCGGCCCGGGCGGCGGTTCCAGAGATGAATCGCCACCGGCACCAACAGCCCCAATAAGGCCAGCAGTGCAGATGGGGTGAGCAGCGTAAGCAAGGAAGTTAGGTCAGGATAAGGTCAGGGCACAGACGCAGGAAAGTTGCTGACCATTGCACGGGCCCCTCAACAAAGAGCGGTGCAGCGGGAGAAACGGGAATAACAAAAGTAGGCGAAGCAGCCAACCCGTTTGCACTTATTTCTGCATCCCCCTACCTGAACTATGCCTTGACCTTGTCCATACTGCCGCAACCGGCCTACACCACGGGCCGTCGCGCGGCCAACGGCTTAAAAGCCATCCAGAATGCCCTTCAGGTCGCGGGCTTTTTCCAGGGTCTTAAACTCGGCCTGCAGGGACCGCACGCGCACCCGGTCTTCGATGGGGAGCTGGTCGCCCACCTGGCTGTAACGGTCGTTGAGGCGGCTCAACACGAGGTTGGCTTCGTCCCAGTTGGCCTTGGTCCAGCGGCTATGCTGCGCCCGCGTCGACTCGACCAGGCGCGAGTAGAGGTCAGGCAGGGCGCTGGCCATGGCCCGGTTGATGGGGGCACTGGTGTTGAGCAGCTTGCGCTGCACGGCGCTCACGGCGCTGTCGCGGGCTTCGCCCACGAGCACGGTTTCAGGCACCGGGTGGCCCTGCTCGGCGGCCCAGGCTTTGTAGCGAGCCTTCTGGCCCAGGTACTCCCGCCGCGACTGCACTGAGAGGCTGTCGGTGGCACCATCCAAGCGCTTGGTCATGCGGGTGTAGTCGCTCTGCAGCCTGCCCCAGTCGAGGCGCACCGTGGCCATGTTTAGCTCCAGCTTTGCATCGACCCAATTGCTGAAGGTCCGCAAGGCCTGTTCGGGGGTAGTGGCCGGGGCTTTGCTCTTGGTGGCTGCTTTGGTAGTTACGGTCGCCTTCTTGGCCGTGGTGGTTACTTTGGTGGTAGTGGCCACCTTGGCAGCAGTAGTGGTGGCGGAGGTAGTGGTTTTCTTGGCCGCTGTCGTCTGTTGGGCCGAGGCGGCGGTAACGGCCAGCGGAAACATCAGGGCGATAAGCGCGATGGGGAGAAGAATGCGTTTCATAAGTTGGGTAAAGGGAAACTATACGAACGTCCGGCTACCGGGCGCCAACCAGGATGGGCAATTACCGGCCCAAAAACATGGTCACTTACGGCTCTGGTTCTTTTTTAGCGAAAGAACGCCTCCGCTGCCTCCCGGTTTCTTCACCTTGTGCCAGTGGCTTTAATGGTTAAAACCAGCAAAAATGCCTGGCAATACAGGGTGACTTATGCCCCTGATCAGGCCAAGCACGGCCGCTAGCTCAACGACTCAACTCGACAAATTGCGGCGACGCAGAAATTCCCGGATGGCCAAATCCAGTGGTTCGCCGGTGCTGAGCTGGTGGTAGTCGAAGCCTTTGCGGCGGGCGGCCTGGGCCGTTTCTTTAAGCCACTGCTGTAGCTGTTGCTGGTAGGCGGGGCGCTGCTGGTCGGCATCAAGCTGCATGGTGCGCCCACTTTCCAAGTCCCTGAAAGTGACGGCGCCTTGGTAGCTGAATTTCAGTTCGTTATTCGCGAGTAAATGCAGCAGCAAAACGTCGCCGCTCACGGCCCGTAGGCGGGTGAGCAGGGCATTTATCTCGGATTCTTCTTCGTACAAATCACTCACGCAGACGGTGAGGGAGCGCTGCCTGCGCGCCGTGAGCGGGGCCAGCGTGGCGGCATCGGGGAAGTGGCCGGTAGCTTCGGCCGTTTCGAGGGCATGGTAAATACGCGGCAGCTGGCGGGTGTCGGCGCGGGCGGGCAGGTGGCGCAGGCCCGCCGGGCTCAGGATAGTTAGCCCAACGGAGTCGCCCTGCTGATGGCTGATGTAGGCCAGCGCGGCCAGCAGCAGCCGAGCGTAGTCGAGCTTGGTCAGGCCGTTGTCGTCGCGGTGGTTCATGCTGGCGCTGGCGTCGAGCAGCAGGTGCACGGTCAGGCAGGTGTCTACTTCCGACTCGCGCAGGTAGTAGCGGTCGGAGCGGGCGGCCAGTCGCCAGTCGAGGCGGCGCAGGTCGTCGCCGGGCTGGTAGGGGCGGTACTGGCTGAACTCCATGCCCGGGCCGTGCCGGCGGCTGGCGTGCGCGCCGTTCATAAAGCCCTGGGCCGCTTGCCGCGCGGCCAGGGAGAGGTTGCGCAAGCCGTGAAGGAGTTCGGGGTTCAGCATGTGGGGCTTGGAGTCAGAGTGTCTGGTAGGGCCTTTAGGAGTTGTATTTATCGGCAGTGCGGCTATGCTATTTACCGTCTGTCATGCAGAGCGCGGCGAAGCATCTTATCGCCGCTGAACCGACTAGCTCAGCATGACGTTCTATTTCCAGCTACACCGTTACCGCAACGGCTCCTAACAATGCAGCTACTGCATCGTCAGCGGTCAGGTTTTCAGCTTCCGCGTTGAAATTGAGCAGGACCCGGTGGCGCAATACTGGCGGCGCCAGCGTGCGGATATCCTCCAGCGTTGCGGCAAAGCGGCCGTGCAGCAAGGCCCGGGCTTTAGCACACAGGATGAGCGCCTGCCCAGCCCGCGGCCCAGCGCCCCAGCGGCCGTACTCTTTGATGAACTGCACTTCCGACGTAGCCGGCCGGGTGGCGCGCACCAAGCGGTTGACGAAATCCATGAGCTCGGGGCTAAAGCTGACCTGACGCACCAGCTGCTGCAGCTGCCGGATGTCGGCGCCGCCTAGCACGGGCTTCACCTGCTGACCGTTGGCGCCGGTGGTGCCGCGCAATACGGCCAGCTCCTCCGCGGCTGTGGGGTAGCCGATGCGCACGTAGAGCAGGAAGCGGTCGAGCTGGGCTTCGGGCAGGGGGTAGGTACCGCTCTGCTCGATGGGGTTTTGGGTGGCCAGCAGGAAGAAGGGCTTGGGCAGGGCGTGCTCGGTGCCGGCGTAGGTTACGTGGCCTTCCTGCATGGCTTCTAGCAGGGCAGCCTGGGTTTTGGGCGGCGTCCGGTTGATTTCGTCGGCCAGCACGAGGCTAGCGAAAATGGGACCGGGGTTGAACTTGAACGAGCGGTGGCCGGTGCCGTGGTCTTCCTCCAGCACCTCGGTGCCGAGGATGTCGGTCGGCATCAGGTCCGGCGTGAACTGTATGCGGCGGAAGGGCAGGTCGGTGGCCGCGGCCAGCGTGCGCACGAGCAGCGTTTTGGCTAGGCCCGGTACACCTTCCAATAGGGCGTGGCCGCCGGCCAGCAGCGCTACCAACACTTCGTCAAGCACGGTCTCCTGGCCCACAATGACCTTGGCAATTTCGGCTTTGAGCACTGGCAGCTTGGCCAGCAGGGTGTTCACTTCTTGTTCAGTCATTAGGTTAAGAAATACTTCATTGCCAAAAGAGGCCTGAGGATTTAACGTTTTTGAAATGTGTTGCTCACATATTTTATTAGGCCATATAGGCTAAGAAGTGTAGCACCTATTATTAGTCTTGTTCCAAAAAGAATTCTTAAGCCCCAATCCATGCAGAATAGATATACAAAAGCTGTGACCGTCAGATAAAACAGAATGAGCCTAAGATTACTGAATCGATATTTGCTTTTATCATGCCGTGCTCCTCTTTTATGATATAATGAATACAGGCCTGAAAGTGCTAGAATAGGCATAAATAGACCAGCGCAGCACAAAGCAAAAACTTCAAAACCAGTAGTCGCCTTGAAATACATTGCTTATTGGTGTCTTGTGATTAAATGAAATAATCAGCAGCTCAAGTCAGCGCATACAGCAGAATATTGACCCCAAACTTGGTGTTGTCTTCGGCCAGAAAGCGCTTGTTGCGGAAGTCGTAATCCCACTCGCAGCCATAGTCTTTATTGGAGTAAAGCACGCCAATGCGGCCCTTTATTTCCACAGCTTTCAGATAGTCGTGCACCAGGTCGTCGCCCCAGCCATTGAGCTCAAAGCCGGTGTTGGGCGGGCCTTCCTTGAACTTAAAAAACTGCGAGTAAATCGGGTGGGTATTAGGGATTTTCTTGAGGGCGCCCGTGCCGAAACACTGGCGCATCTGCTCCTCAAAGGACCGGGCAAAAAGGCCGTCGATGTCGTGATTGCAATCGTCGACAAACACGAAGCCGCCGTTGCGCACGTACTGGGTAAAGTTCTTTTTCTCGATAGCCGAAAACTGCACCAGCCGGTGGCCCGACAGGTAGCAGAACGGATAGTTGAACAGCTCCGGACTATCCAGGGCCACTACTTTTTCCTTGGGGTCGACGGGCACAGTGGTGTACTGCACCAGGGAGTGCAGCAGGTTGGCCGGCATCCGCTCGTCCACGGCGTCCCAGTCGCCGGAATGGTATTTCAAACGCACAAAAGTGAAAGGGGTACCGGGCACAGATAACGAAATAGGGAAGTAAAAAGGGAAGTGGCCGGAAGCACGGCCGTTGGGCTGTTATTCGAAGTAGAAATAATGGGGTTGCTTTTTCGTTGCAATTGCGCCGCCGGTGTAGGGGCGCTTCTCAAGCTGATTCGGAAAGAGTGGGTGCAACTTTTGCGCGGGAAGCTGGCGTACTCATTCCTGCACCTTCTAGTTGAGCTGTCTTTTTAAGTTGAAAACATGCTTGTTAATCGAATGCATCGCAGCAATTTATCTCCGTCCATTATTCTATTTTATCCTATGAAAAAGTCCCTGATTATCATTTTGCTAAGTATGCTCTCGGCGCCCATGGCGCAAGCGCAATTTGGCGTAAAAGGCGGCTTGAACGTCGCTGAGCTAACCGGCCGAGAGGGAGAAAGCGCCTCTTACAAAGCGTTTTACCACGTCGGTATTTTTTACCAAGCCAACCTGCTGGGGCCGATTGCCATCCAGCCGGAAGTGCAGTACTCCGTGGCCGGCGGCAACCTAAAATCGGCTTTCACCAACTACGACAGCGAATTGCACTACTTCACGGTTCCGGTATTGGCCAAAGTTACCGTAGGGCCCGTGTTTGTGGAAGGCGGGCCGCAGTTCGGGGTGCTGCTCAGCGCCAACCAATCGGGCAAGCTGCAGGTCGGACTCGCGCCCGATGGCACGCCCGCCTACGGCAATGACTCGCGACCTGCAACCGGCAGCTTCAAACGCGGCGACTTCAGCCTGGTGGGCGGCGTGGGGCTGAAGCTGGCCGGCAACTTCTCGCTGGGCGGCCGGCTGGTGGCTGGCCTCAACGACATCAACGATGTGAAGAACCTTTCCGGCATCAACGACCCCCGCCTCAAGAACCGGGTGTTTCAAGTGTATGCAGCGCTGCAGTTTGGGAAGAAGTAGGGTTGAGATGGTGTGAAGAAAATTAGAGTGTCATGCCGAGCGGAGTGAAACATCTCGCGGTTTGTACTAGCTAAACCGCCTGCCTTATGGCCCAATCGGCTGTCATGCAGAGCGCAGCGAAGCATCTTATGACCGTTGAACGAGTCGTGCTGACATGATAAGATGCTTCGCTGCGCTCTGCATGACAGAAGGGGCTAATAGATGAAAGGTTAGTACTGAGGTAAAGATGCTTGGCTACGCCGACCTTCGGTTCGCTACGCTCGGCATGACAGTCTCTATCCTCTTTCAACCAATCTCTTACCTAGTTAATTAAATGGCGTCAGAAAGACTGGTAAAGGTGAAGTCGCGGATTTTGAGCGGCGGCACCAGGCAGCCGGCCAGGCGTTGCGGCTTGCCGATGGCCTCGATGTTGTTGAGCATGATGATGGGGCTCTCGTTGAAGCGCAGGTTCTTGATGGGAAACTTGATTTTCCCGTTCTCGATGTAGAAGGTTCCGTCGCGGGTCAGGCCGGTGTAGAGCAGCGTTTGCGGGTCTACTTCGCGGATGTACCACAGGCGCGTGACCAAGATGCCTTTGGCCGTGCCCTTGATGAGGTCGGCCGTGCTCTGGGTGCCGCCGGCCATGATAAAGCCGTTGGGGAAGGCCGTAGCGGGCACGTTGTTTTTCTGCGCCCAAAAGCGGGTGTAAAATAGGTCTTTGACTACGCCTTTCTCAACCCAGGTTTGGCGCTTAGTGGGCAGGCCGTCATTGTCGAAGGCATTGCCGGGCACCTCCGCGTTCATGGGGTCCGAGTAGATGGTTATCCGTTCGTCAAATAGCTTTTCGCCCTTGCGGTTGCCGCCGCCTTTTTTGCTTAGAAAGCTGCGGCCTTCGTCGGCCTCGCGGGCGCCCATGCCAAAGACGAGCCCGCCCAGTAGCGACAGGTCATCGCCGGCCATGAGGGCGGCCGGCTCCAGAATCACGGTGTACTTGCCGGGCTCAATGGCTTTGGCCCCCACCGAGCTCAGCGCCTTGTTGGCGGCGCGTTCGGTGATGACTTTGGCGTTGAGCTTGGCGGGGTCGGTTACGTCGGCAATAGCATAGCCGGAGCCTTTGCCATCGGCCGTGCGTACCGTCACCGAGAAGTCGGTATTGGTAGTTTGCTGGTAGGCTTCCAGTCCCTTGGAGTTGCGGAGGGCCACAAACCGGGTGCCGCCATCCAGAAATCCGGCGGAGGTTAGGTTTTTGGCTGCACACACGGCCATGCTGTCGGCCGCGGCTTGGGCCCGGGTGGCCGCCGTGAGCAGGGTAGTGGCCGTGGAGGGTGGGCTCAGATACGTTTGCGGACCAATAAATGGCACGTATTCCGGGCTTTCGGGCGCGAGCCTGGCAATTTCCTCGGCCCGCTGCACGCAGCGGCGCAGGGTAGCATCGTCGAATTCATTGCACGTGGCAATGCCACTGCGCTTGCCGAAGCGCGCCTCAACGGCCAGGGACACGGAGTCTTGCGAGCCGGCCGTGCTCACGCTGTTGCGGGCGTAGCGGATGTTGCCAGCGGTGCGGCCTCGCAGCGTGGCCGCACATTCGTCGGCAGTGGTGTAGCTGAGAACCTTTTTTAGTAACGTCTGGGCGTCGTCTTTGGAGAGAATAGCCATGAGGGGTTTGCAGGGATTGAAAGGTGAAAAACTCCCCTCCTTACCAAGGAGGGGATGTTCGAGCCGCAGGCCCGGACGGGGGTGGTTGAATCGTTGAACGATAGGCGAAGAATGGCACCTGAACGTCTCTCGTGAGAATCGTTTGGGTGTCGTTCGTCCATCTTTCAACGAATGCCACCACCCCAGCTAGCGCTTCGCGCCAGCGTCCCCTCCTTAAAAAAAGAGGGGAGTTGTCGTCCTGACGCTAAACCTTGCGCGCCGTGTTGATGACGTTCACGCCATTGAAGCGCGTGGTAGCCGAGCCGTGGCTCACCGAGGACACCTGCGCTGGCTGGCCCTTGCCATCGAAGAACGTGCCGAACAAGCGGTAGTCGGACTGGTCGCAGGAGCCCGCGCAGGCGCCCCAGAATTCCTGGGTATTCGACTGATAGGCCACGTCTTCCAACGGCTCCGTGATTTTCCCTTTTTCGATGGCAAAGAAGAGCTGCCCGCCGAACTGGAAGTTGAAACGCTGCTGGTCGATGGAAAACGAGCCCGCGCCGGCAATGTAAATGCCCTTGTCCACGCCCTTCACCATATCATCGACACTCATTTTGGCTTTGCCGGGGCGCAGGCTGATGTTGGGCATGCGCTGGAACTGCACGTCTTCCCACGACTGCGCATAGGCGCAGCCATCCGATTCCTTCTGGCCCACGATGTGCGCCTGGTCCCTGATTTTCTGGTAATTCACCAGCTTGCCTTCCTTGATGATGTCCCACTCGCGGGTTTTCACGCCCTCGTCGTCGTAGCCCACGTTCCCCACCGAGCCGGGCTGGAGCTTGTCGGCCACTATGTTGACTTCTTTCGAGCCGTAGGGCAGGTTTTTGGCCTTCCACTCCAGCGTGGCAAAGGAAGTGCCGGCGTAGTTGGCTTCGTAGCCCAACACGCGGTCGAGCTCCGTGGGGTGGCCCACCGACTCGTGGATGGTCAGGCCGAGGTGGCCCGGGTCGAGCACCAGGTCGTACTTGCCGGGCGTCACCGATTTCATCGTCAGCTTGGCCCTGGCCTGCTTGCCCGCCAGGGCCGCATCGGCCAGCATGTCGTAGCGCAGCTTGTAGCCCACAGTATCGGTACCCTGCGGGCCGCGCACCTGCTCTGCCGCGTTGGGCGTGAGGTACTCGAAGCCCAGCCCAACCGGCGCGCTCAGGGCCTCCCGCGAGCGGAACTTGCCCGACTTTGTATCCACGGCCGTGGCGTTGAACGTGGGCCAGAGCCGGTGAATGTCTTGGTCGATGTAAGAGCCGTCGGTGCTGGCAAAGTACTTCTGCTCGTTCACCTGAAACAGCGCCGAGTTGATGTAATTGGCCCCCGCATCGAGCGCCGCAGCATTGGCCGCCAGCAGCAGGTCGACTTTTTGCTTGATGGGCACCTCAAAAGCGCTTTGCTGGAGGGGTGTTTTCCAGCTCACTTCGCCGTAGCCCTGCTGGGCCGCCAGCTGCACGGGCTCCTTCATCAACAGCCGGTTGGCCTTAGCAATTTCCACCGCCGCGCGGGCGGTAGCGGCCAGGCTGGCCTCGGTCACCACGCTGGTCGAGGCAAAGCCCCAGCAGCCCGCTACCAGCACCCGAATGCCGACCCCGTAGCTCTCGGTGCTCACAATATTCTGCACCTGCTTCTCGCGGGCAAACACGTACTGATTGAGGGAGCGGCCAATGCGCACATCGGCGTAGCTGGCGCCGGCCGTTTTGGCGGCGTTCAGAGCCGCGTCGGCCAGGCGTTTTTTCACGATGACATCGGCGCCGGGCTCCAGCAGGCGGGCCGGGTCGACGGCCGTGTGGCCAAAGCCCGGTAAGCTCGGGAGAAACAGGGCACCAGTCGCCAGGCCGGTAAGGCCGACAAAGTCACGTCTTTTCATTGTTTGCAGGAGTAAAGGTGAGTCAATAATTCAGTTTTAGTGGGAGCGTGCCAGGTGCCAAAAAGGCCGTCAAGTTGAGCTAAGCTGCAGCGGCTTTACTGAGAAAGTAATCGAAGTACTCGCGCAATAAAGGGCTTCCATTTAGCTCAACATGACGGCCCTGGGTTGGTCGGTTAAACAGCGTCGGACAGGCTGGTGAAGGTGAAGTCTCGGATTTTGAGCGGCGGAATCAGGTTGCCACCCAAGCGTACCGGCTTGCCAATGGCCTCCAGGTTGTTGAGCATAATGATGGGGCTTTCGTTGAAGCGGAAGTTCTTCACCGGAAACTTGATTTGGCCGTTTTCGATGTAGAACGTTCCGTCGCGGGTCAGGCCTGTGTAAAGCAGAGTCTGGGGGTCAACCGGGCGGATGTACCACAGGCGGGTGACCAGGATGCCTTTGGCCGTGCCTTTGATGAGGTCGGCGGTGCTTTGGGTGCCGCCTTCCATAATCCAGCCGCCGGGGCGGGGCAGGTCGGGAATCCCAGCTTTCTGGGCCCAGTAGCGCGACGAGTAAAGGTTTTTCACCACGCCTTTCTCAATCCAGGTCACCCGCTTTTGCGGGCGGCCATCGCCGGAAAACGTGAGGTCAGGAATCTCGGCGTTCAGTGGGTCGGAGTAAATGGTCACCCGCTCGTCAAACATCTTTTCGCCTTTGCGATTGCCGCCGCCTTTCTTGCTCAGGAAGCTGCGGCCTTCGTCGGCGTTGCGGGCATCTAGCGCGCCCATCAGGGCCACCATCAGCGAGGTGTCCACGTTCGAAACCAGCGCGTTGGGTTCCAGAATGACGGTGTACTTGCCCGGCTCAATGGCGCGGGCCTTCATCGAGGACGACGCCTTTTCGGCGGCCACGCGGGTGAGGCGCGCCGCGTCGAACTTGCTGGCGTCGGTGTAGTCGGCGGCGGCATAGCCCGAGCCGGTGCCGTCCGGGGTTCGCACCGTCACGCTGAACTCCACGTTGGTGAATTGCTGATAAGCTTCCAGGCCTTTCGAGTTGCGCTTGGCCACAAAGCCGGCCGAGTCTACCAGAAAGCCGGCGGAGCTCACCTTTTTCTGGTCGCACAAGGCCGTGCTGGCGCCCATCTGGCGGGCGCGGTAGTCGGGGTCGATAGCGGCGGTGGAAGCCGCGAAGGATTTGCTGCCGTCCAGGTATTGCTGCGGGCCGAGGAGGGGCATGTACTCGGGGCTCTCCGGCGCGAGCTTGGCAATTTCCTCGGCCCGCTGCACGCAGCGACGCAGGGTAGCATCGTCGAACTCGTTGCAGGTAGCCAGGCCGCTGCGCTTGCCGAAGCGGCTTTCTACGGCCAGGGATACGTTATCCACGGCACCGGCCGTGCTGATGGTGTTGCGCGCCGAGCGCACGTTGCCGCCAATTTGGCCGTTGAGGGAGACCTCGCACTCGTCGGCCGTGCTAAAGCTCAGTACCTTCTTCAGGATGGTCTGAGCGTCGTCTTTGGAAAGAATGGGCATTAGTCAGAGTTGTTGAGTTGAGAGAACAAACTCCCCTCCTTACCAAGGAGGGGATGCTGGCGCAAAGCGTCAGCTGGGGTGGTTGCGGGCGTTGCACGGCTCGCGCTCGAATCGTCCGGGTATCGTGCAACGAATCCAACCACCCCCGTCCGAACCTGCGGTTCGAACATCCCCTCCTTAGCCAAGGAGGGGAGTTGACCGTTCGACGGTTAGCCGATTTTGCGGGCGGTGTTGATGACGTTGACGCCGTTGAAGCGCGTGGTGGCCGAGCCGTGGCTCACGGCCGAGCTCTGCGAGGGCTGGCCCTTGCCGTCGTTGAAAGCGCCAAACAAGCGGTAATCGCTCTGGTCGCAAATGGCCGAGCAACTGTTCCAGAACTCCTGGGTGTTGGCCTGGTAGGCCACGTCTTCGAGCATGCCGGTAATCTGGCCCTTTTCAATGGCGTAGAACACCTGCCCACCGAACTGGAAGTTGTAGCGCTGCTGGTCGATGGAGAACGAGCCGTTGCCGGCGATGTAAATGCCCTTGTCCACGTTCTTCACCAGCTCATCCACACTCAGCTTGGCCGTGCCGGGCTGCAGGCTCACGTTGGGCATGCGCTGAAACTGCACATCCTGCCACGACTGCGAGTAGCAGCAGCCGTCCGATTCCTTCTGGCCTACCACGTGCGCCTGGTCGCGGATTTTCTCGTAGTCTACCAGCGTGCCTTCTTTGATGAGGTCCCAGCGCTTGGTTTTCACGCCTTCGTCGTCGTAGCCCACGGCACCGAGCGAGCCGGGCTGCAGCTTGTCGGCCACAATGTTGACCAGCTTTGAGCCGTATGGAATCTTCTTGGCCTTCCACTCCAGGGTGGCAAAGCTGGTGCCGGCGTAGTTGGCTTCGTAGCCCAACACGCGGTCGAGCTCGAGCGGGTGGCCCACGCTTTCGTGGATAGTCAGGCCCAGGTGGTGGGGGTCGAGCACGAGGTCGTACTTGCCTGGCGTTACCGATTTGGCGGTCAGCTTTTCCTTTACCTGCTTGGTGGCAGCGGCCACGTCTTCCAGCATGTCGTAACTGTTCTTGTAGCCGATAATGTTGGAGCCGGCCGGGCCCGCGATTTTGTCGGTGGCCTTAGGCGTGAGGTATTCGTAGCCCAGGCCCATGGGCGAGCTGAGCGCCTGCCGCGAACGGAATTTGCCCGAAGCCCGGTCAATGGCCGTCACGCCAAAGGTGGGGTAAATGCGGTGAATGTCCTGGTCGATGTAAGAGCCGTCGGTGCTGGCAAAGTACTTCTGCTCATTCACCTGAAACAGTACCGAGTTGACAAAGGAAGCCCCCAGGTCAAGCGCTTTGGCATTGACACTCAGAAGCAAGTCAACCTTGTCTTTAATCGGAACTTCAAAGGCGTTTTGCTGGATGGGCGCCTTCCAGGCTACTTCGCCGTGGCCTTTTTCCGGAGCCAGTTGCACCTTCTCTTTTTGCACCTTGGAGTTGGCTTTGGCAATCTGCACCGCCAGTTGGGCCGCTTTGGCAATACCGGCTTCGGTCACCGTGTTGGTGGCTGCGAAGCCCCAGGTGCCGTTGGCAATCACGCGCACGCCCACGCCGTAGCTTTCGGTGCTCGAAATGTTCTGTACCTGCTTTTCGCGGGTGAACACGCCCTGGTTGAGGTAGCGACCAATGCGCACATCGGCGTAGGTAGCGCCGGCGGCTTTGGCGGCGTTGAGGCCGGCATCGGCCAGGCGCTTTTTCTGGGCCGCGTCAGCCCCTGGCTCCAGCAGGCGGGCGGGGTCCACCAGGTTGCCGGCGAAGCTGGGAATGTTGGGGATGAACAGGGCTCCGGCCGCCAGGCCAGTAAGTCCCACAAAGTCGCGTCTTTTCATGAAGATGATGATTTAGAACGTCATGCTGAGCGCAGTCGAAGCATCTCTACTGCGCAAGTAATTAAGTTAGTATTGAGGTAGAGATGCTTCGACAAGCTCAGCATGACGACCTTAATTCGCGGTCAAAACCAGCTACACGGCGTCCGACAAGCTGGTGAAGGTGAAGTCACGGATTTTAAGCGGCGGCACGAGGTTGCCGCTCAGGCGCACCGGCTTGCCGACGGCCTCCAGGTTGTTGAGCATAATCACCGGGCTCTCGTTAAAGCGGAAGTTCTTCACGGGGAACTTAATCTGCCCATTTTCAATGTAAAACGTTCCGTCGCGGGTGAGGCCGGTGTACAGCAACGTCTGTGGGTCAACCGCCCGGATGTAGTACAGGCGCGTGACTAGAATGCCTTTGGCCGTGCCCTTGATGAGGTCGGCGGTGCTCTGGTTGCCGCCTTCCATAATCCAGCCGCCGGGAGGGGGCACGTCCGGAATGCCGGCTTTCTGCGCCCAGAAGCGTGAGGTGTACAGGTTTTTCACCACTCCCTTTTCTATCCAGGTCACCTTCTGCTGGGGGCGGCCATCGCCGGCAAAGGTCAGGTCGGGCACGTCGGGGTGCGTGGGGTCGGAGTAAATGGTCACCCGCTCTTCAAAGACCTTTTCGCCTTTCTTGTTGCCGCCGCCTTTTTTGCTCAGGAAGCTGCGGCCTTCGTCGGCGTTGCGCGCGTCAAAGGCGCCCATCATGTTGCTGAGCAAATCCACCGCTGCGGCGGGCTCGAGGATGACGGTGTACTTGCCCGGCTCAATGGCCTTGGCTTTCACCGATGAAGCGGCTTTCTCAGCGGCCACGCGGGTGAGGCGGGCCGCGTCGAACTTGGCCAGGTCGGTGTAGTTGGTGATGGCGTAGCCCGAGCCGGTGCCATCGGGCGTGCGCACCGTAATGGAAAAGTCCAGGCCGGTGAGGCGCTGGTAGGCCTCCAGGCCTTTGGAGTTGCGCTTGGCTACGAAGCCGGCCGAGTCCTGGAAAAAAGCGGCTGAGGAAAGCTTCTTGGTTTCACACAGTGCCATGCTCGCCCCAATTTGCTGGGCGCGGTAGTCGGGGGTAATGTCGGCCGTGCGTTGGGCAAACGAGCTGGGCGAGGCCAGGTATTTCTGCGGCCCGAGCAGGGGCACGTACTCCGGCGATTCGGGCGCGAGCTTGGCAATTTCCTCGGCGCGCTGCACGCAGCGGCGTAGGCTGGCTTCGTCGAATTCGTTGCAGGTAGCCAAGCCGCTACGCTTTCCGAAGCGCGACTGCACAGCCAGCGAGACATTATCCACTGCTCCGGCCGTGCTGATGGTGTTGCGCGCCGAGCGCACGTTGCCGCCGATGTTGCCGTTGAGGGTCGCCTCGCACTCATCGGCGGTGCTGAAGCTGAGGACTTTCTTCAGGATGTCCTGCGCCTCGGTTTGAGAGAGTATTGCCATTTAGGGAGGGAAGTGCGATTGAGAATGCGAGTCTTTCTTAACTCCCCTCCTTGGTAAGGAGGGGACGCTGGCGCGACGTGCCAGCTGGGGTGGTTGAGGCGTTGCACGACACCCGAACGATTGGGCCTGAACTTCTCGCGGTAGTATCGTTCGGGTATCGTTCAACGATTCAACCACCCCCGTCCGAGCCGTTGGCTCGAACATCCCCTCCTTGGTAAGGAGGGGAGTGGTTGTTCGACGGTTAGCCGATTTTGCGGGCGGTGTTGATGACGTTGACGCCGTTGAAGCGCGTGGTCGCCGAGCCGTGGCTCACCGCCGACACCTGCGAAGGCTGGCCCTTGCCATCGAAGAACGAACCGAACAAGCGGTAGTCAGACTGGTCGCAAATAGCCGCGCAGCTGTTCCAGAATTCCTGGGTGTTTGCCTGGTAGGCAACGTCCTCAATCATGCCCGCAATCTGGCCCTTTTCAATGGCGTAGAACACCTGCCCACCGAACTGGAAGTTGTAGCGCTGCTGGTCGATGGAATAGGAGCCGCGGCCGGCAATGTAAATGCCTTTGTCCACGTTCTTTATCATGTCGTCGACGCTCATTTTGGCGGTGCCGGGCTGCAGGCTCACGTTGGGCATGCGCTGGAATTGTACCGAGTCCCAGGAGTCGGCGTAGCAGCAGCCGTCGGATTCGTTTTGACCGACAATGTGCGCCTGGTCCCGAATCTTTTCATAGTCCACAAGCATGCCTTCTTTGATGAGGTCCCAGCGTTTGGTTTTCACGCCTTCATCATCGTAACCCACCGCCCCGAGCGAGCCGGGCTGCAGCTTGTCGGCCACAATATTCACCAGTTTCGAGCCATAAGGAATCTTCTTGGCCTTCCACTCCAAGGTGGCGAAGCTAGTGCCGGCGTAGTTGGCTTCGTAGCCCAACACGCGGTCGAGTTCGAGCGGGTGGCCCACCGACTCGTGAATGGTCAGGCCCAGGTGATTAGGGTCGAGCACCAGGTCGTATTTACCAGCAGTTACCGACTTGGCGGTCAGCTTTTCCTTCACCTGCTTGGCGGCCAGGGCGGCATCTTCCAGCATGTCGTAGCTGTTGCGGTAGCCGATGAGGCCGGTGCCGGCGGCACCCGGAATTTTGTCGGCGGCCTTGGGGGTGAGGTACTCGTAGCCCAGGCCCATGGGGGCGCTCAGCGCGTCGCGGCTCCGGAACTTGCCCGAGGCACGGTCGATGGCCGTCACGCTAAACGTGGGCCAGATGCGGTGCACGTCCTGGTCGATGTAGGAGCCGTCGGTGCTGGCGAAGTACTTCTGCTCGTTGATTTGAAACAGCGAGGAATTGACGAAGCTGGCGCCGTTTTCCAGGGCCTTGGCGTTGGCGGCCAGCAGCAATTCGGCCTTCTGAGCCACCGGTACTTCGAAGGCGTTTTGCTGGATGGGCGTTTTCCAGGTCACGTCGCCGTGGCCTTTTTCCGGGGCCAGCACCACCTTCTCTTTCTGTACTTTGGCATTGGCTTTGGCGATGGCCACGGCCAACTGGGCGGCTTTGGCAATGCCGGCTTCCGTGACGTTATTGGTGGCCGCAAAGCCCCAGGTGCCATTGGCCAGCACGCGCACCCCGGCGCCAAAGCTCTCGCCGCTGGCGATGTTCTGCACCTGCTTTTCGCGGGTGAAAATGCTTTGGTTGAGATAGCGGCCGATGCGCACATCGGCGTAGCTGGCCCCGGCCGTTTTGGCGGCGTTGAGGCCCGCATTGGCCAGGCGCTTTTTCAGGGCGGGGTCGATGCCTTCCAGCAGGCGGGACGGGTCAACCGGCGTACCTCCTAAACTGGGAAAGTTTGGCAGAAACAGGGCGCCGGCCGCCAGGCCGGAGAGTCCCACAAAGTCGCGACGTTTCAAAGGCGGGTAAAGATTCGGAAATAGAAAAAGGAGATTCGTAAAGATGAGCACAAATCTTAACTGAAAAGACATGAAGTTGCCCGGACTGTTGCGTTAATCTTCGGATTTAATTTGAATACTTGTTAATCCGGCCAGCCCACTCAGGCCAAAAGCCTTGGGTACCGCACGAATTTCTTCAGCCAGAGGGGCCCGCGCTACAACGCAAAAGCCCCAACTCAGCACGAGTCGGGGCTTTTGTGATTGGGCTAAATTGGGCGGCGCGGTAAACGCCTGGCCACGGCGCTAGGGGTGGCCAGGCGTTTATTAATGCGTTGGGTGCCAGCTGATGGTGAGGCCCGGCGTGCCGTTGCCGAAGTACATGGGGGCCATGCCCACGTCGCGGCCGATGGCCTTGCGGCCCCAGCGGTTGCGGTGCGAGAGGTAAGCCAGGTGGGCCGACATGATGCCAAAACCGGCGCCCGCTACCACGTCGCTCTGCCAGTGCTTGTCGTTAATCATGCGCAGGGCGGCTACGCTAGTGGCAATGGTGTAGGCCCCAATGCCGTACCACTGGCTTTTGTCGCGAAATTCGGTGTGCACGATGCTGGCCGCCAGAAAGGCCTGCGCCGTGTGGCCCGAGGGAAAGGAGAGGTTGTCGTCGCCGTTAGGTCGCGTCTCGCGGCTCAGGTACTTCACTGCAAAAGTGGAGGCCAGCATGACTGCCTCGCCCTTGGCAATGATGAGCAAGATGTTGATGCGGTCGTTGTGCGACTCCACGCCCGCCAGCGCCACCGCCGCCAGCTCGAAGTACGGCGCGATAATCAGCGAATTGTCGAAGCCCGTACTGACCGGCCGGAATTGCTTTTGCACGAATGTTCTTTCCCGGTGATTGATGCCCGCATCCCCTTGGGCCGTAATAGCGCCGTAGCCTATCATCACGGCCGGAATGGCCATGGCTCTGACGAACTTACTCTTATACCAGACGGCTTTTACCGGGGAAGGGACCCCGCCGGGGTTCGCGTATTTTCTGGTGGTATCGGCAGGGGTCGGCTTGACCTGGGCCTGCGCCGGGTGAAGCGCCCCGAACAACAGCATAGCGGCGGCGAAACGGGTAACGAGAAATGAGCGCATGAAAGAAAAGTGGGGTCAGGGTTTATTTTGAACCCGTTAGTACGGAAGCGAGCTATAAACGTGTCGGCCGATGCTATTGAAAATCCTAATTTTTTGATAATAGGCGACTTGAATTTATGAAATGAGAAAAGCCCCACGTCTTCCAGGAGGCATTTGCTGGCTTGGCGTAGCAGCAGTGAGTTGAGGAACTCCGGAAATGCTGCCGCCAAAATCATTGCCAGCTGCCGCCCAGGGCCCGCACCAGCAGCACATTGTAGCGGAGCTGGGCGGCCTGGGTTTGGGCCAGGGCGCGGGCGGCTTCCAGGGTCTGGCGGTCGGCGTCTACTACTTCGAAGTAGTTGGTGAGGCCGCTGCGGTAGCGCACGTTGGTGAGGCGTCCGGCCAGGCGGGCGGCCCGCAGGGCGCGTTGCTGGGCGGCCAGCTGGGCGGTGCTCAGGCGCAGGTTGGCCAGGGCGGTTTCGACATCCTGAAACGCCGTGAGGGCCGCGCCCCGGTACTGGGCTTCGAACTCTTGGTATTGGGCCTGGGCCAGCTGCTCGTTGCCCCGCAGCCGGCCCCCGTTGAAAATGGGAATGGCCACGCCGCCGCCTAGGTAGTAAGTAAAGCCATTGGCCAGTTGGGGCAGCTTGGCCAGGGCAGCGCTTTGGGACCCAATGAAGCCGTTGAGCTGGACGGTGGGCCGGCGCGCCAGGTGGGCGGCGTCGGCGCGGGCATTGGCGGCGGCCAGCTGGCGCTCGGCGCGGCGCAAATCGGGGCGGCGGGCGAGAAGCGCAGCGGGCAGGGCCGGGGGGATGGCCGGGGCCGCGGGCAGCTCCGTGCCACCCTTGGACGGCAGGGCAAAGCTGCTGGCGGGCTGGCCCACCACCGTGGCCAGCGCGGCCGCTACGCCCGCCCGCTGCCGGGCCAGCTCCAGCAGGCTGGCTTCCAGGGTGGCCAGCTCGGTTTGGGCACGCCGGTAGCCTATTTCATTGTCTACTCCGGCCTGGTACCGGGCGTGGGTGAGCTGCACGTTTTGCACGCGGGCGAGCCGGGCGCTGTCGAGCACGGCCAGCTCGGCATCGAGGCCGCGCAGGTTGAAGTAGTAGGTGGCGGCGTCGGCGGTGAGCGACAGGCGCACGGCCTGCACGTCGGCCTCGGCAGCGGCGGCATCGGCGCGGGCCGCCTGAATGTTGCGCCGGATGCGGCCCCACACGTCCACTTCGTAGCTCACGTTGACGGGGACGAAGTACTGCGTTTGGGTGATGGCCCGGGCGGGCACATCGAAGGGCACCGGCCGCAGGCCCGAGAGCTGCGTGCGGTAGGCCGAAGGGTTGAGCGTGACGTCGGGTGTGCGGTAAGAATCAGCCACCTGCAACCTAGCGCGGGCCTGCTCGACGCGGGCCAGCGCCGCCCGAGCCGTGAAGTTCTGAGCCAGCGCCTGCTCTTCGAGTTGAGCTAAAACCGGGTCGTTGAAGACCGTCCACCAGGCCGTTTCGGGCGGCGCCTGGGGTAGCTGCTGCGGTTGGGCTGGCGCATTTGTGCCCGACGAATCGGTGGCAGACCGGGCGGGCGCTACGGCTTGCACTGGCGGCGCCTGCCCCCCAAACCTTGGGGAGGCAACCGGCGCTTTGGCCCGCGTTTCGGCGGCGCTTGGGATGCGCGAGCCGGCCGTATCGGCGGGCACGGCATTTTGCCAGGCCGTGGGCGTGCTCACCGCCGGCGGCTGGTACCGGGGCGCGGTGGCGCAGGCACTCAGCAAAAGCGGCAGCCCAAGCAAGAAAGACGAAACGCGGAAGGTCATGGGGTTGATACTCAGTAGTGAGTCGTCTGTAATCAGCGCCAGCGGTACCATTTAGAACATCGCTGCTTTCCAGGCACTCACTGTCAGCTTTTCTTATTTCAACAGCGCCGGCGACGACACGCGCGGGGCGTCGGGGTCATTGAGCCGGGGCTTGGCGGGTGGGGGGCCGGCGGGTTTGGGCGCGGGCTTGTAGGCGCGGGTTTGCACGGCCTGGCCTTCGGTCAGGTTTTCGGCGGGGTTGAGCACCAGCAGCTCACCGCCTTTCAGGCCCTGGGCTACTTCCAGCTGGGAGCCAAAGTCGCGGCCCGGGGTAATGGTCTGGTAATGAACCTTGCCGTCCTGCACGGTGGCCACGCGGACGTCGGTGCCGCCGGGCACCAGGGCATTGGCCGGTATCAGCACGCCGGGCGAGGTGCGCGGCAAGTGGAACCGCACCTGGGCGTAGCTGCCCGGCCGCAGCTCGCCGCGGGCATTGGGCACTTCCACTTCGGTGAGCAGCGTGCGGGTGTTGGCATCGAGGGCGCCGGCTTCGCGCACCACCCGCCCGGCGAAGACCCGGCCCGGAAACTCCGGCACCAGAAAATCGGCGGTCAGCCCAGGCTTGATGGCGGGCGCAAAGTTCTGCGGCACTTGCACGTAGGCCCGCAGCTTATCGGTTTGCTCCAGCTTGTAGAGGTGCGAGCCGGGCGTGTTGCTGCTGTTTACCAGGCTGCCCACTTCCACGTTGCGCTGTGTCACGATGCCGCTGAACGGCGCCGTGACGCGCCGAAACGCCTGCTGCGCCAGCAGCTGTTGCACGCCGGCCCGTTGGGCGGCGTACTGGGCCTGGGCGGCGTCCAGCTCCTGCTTGGAGATGGCGCCGGGCAGCCCAATTCCGGCCAGGCGGTTGTAGCTGGTGCGGGCCAGGCCGAGGGTGGCGCGGGCTTCAGCAATCTGCTGGTCGAGCTCCGGGGTAGTGACTTCGGCCAGTACCTGCCCGGCCTTCACCTTCTGCCCAATATCGGCCGACCACGACTTAATATAGCCATTGGCGCGGGCAAACACGAAGGTTTCCCGGTTCGACCTGGTGTCGGCGGGCAGGGTGAGGGTGGTGGTGTCGGGCGCGGCCTGGGCGGCTACCACCGTCACGGTAGGAGCGGCGGCCGCATTTTGGCTCGCCTCGCTGTCGCGGGCTTTTTCCCGGTTGTGGCGCGGCATATAGCCCAGCAAAAACAAGCCTCCAAACACCGCCAGTACGATGAGAATGATAAGCCAGAAGCGGCTGGAGCTGGAAGTAGTAGGTTCAGACATCAAGACGGTAATCAATCAAATTCTAGAACGGTCATGTTGGGTGCATTGACCGTCATGGCGAGCATCTCATCCGCGCCATCTGTCATGCAGAGCGCAGCGAAGCATCTTATCACGTCTAACCATTCCGCGGCGATAAGATGCTTCGCTGCGCTCTGCATGACTGGCGATTAGTTGAGTTATGGGTATAGAGGTGCTTTGCTATACGCTGCATAACGTGCCTATTAAACTCGCGCATATTAAACTGATAAGCCTAAGCGGCCGCGTTTTGCACCGGCGCTTGCTTTTTCAAATAGGAAAACATGATGGGCACAAAGAACAGCGTGGTAACAGTTGCCAGCATGAGGCCCCCAATCACGGCGCGGCCCAGCGGCGCGTTTTGCTCGCCGCCTTCGCCCATGCCCAACGACATGGGCAGCAGGCCGATAATCATGGCCAGAGCCGTCATGAGCACGGGGCGCAGTCGGGTGAAGCCCACGTCGAGGGCGGCATCGCGCGGGGAGAGGTCGGGTTGCTCTTCGCGGCGCTCGTTGGCAAAAGTGACGAGTAGAATACTATTGGCCGTGGCCACGCCGATGCACATGATGGCGCCCATCAGGGCGGGCACGCTCAGGGTGGTTTGGGTCACAAACAGCATCCACAGGATGCCAGCAAGCGCGCCTGGTAGGGCCGTGATGATGATGAGCGGGTCGAGCCAGCTCTGGAAGTTGACCACCATCAGCAGGTAGACCAGGATGATGGCGCCGGCCAGCTCCAGGCCCAGCCCCGCAAACGAGGTGCGCATAGAATCGGCCTGGCCGCGCAGGGCCAGCGTGGTGCCTTTGGGCAGCTGCTTTTCTGTATCGGCCAGGATTTTGCGCACGTCTTTAGCCACACCCCCCAGGTCGCGGCCGCTCACGCTGGCGTAGAGGTCCACGGTGCGCTGGATGTTGTAGTCCGAGGCCACGGCCGTGGTGAGCGAGCGGCGCACCGTGGCGAAGTTGTTGAGCAGTTGGGCTCGGTTTTGGGTGGCGCTGGTGATGCCGATGCTGCCAATCTCATCAAGTGTGGAAAGGGCCCGCGGCGGCGTTTGCACGGCCACCGTGTAGTTGACGCCGGTGGTGGGGTTGAGCCACTGGTTGGGGTTGGTTTGGGTGCTGGAGGAGAGGCTCACCAGCACGTTGTTGGCAATGTCGCGCTGCGAAATGCCCGCTTGCTGGGCTCGCACGCGGTCGATGTCGACCCGCAGCTGGGGCTGGTCAAAGGCCTGGTAGATAAAGGCATCGACCACGCCGGGTACCTTGTTGATTTTGGTGCGCAGCTCGCCGGCAATGCGCTGGTTGGCAGCTTTGTCGCGGCCGATTACCTGAATGTCAATTGGGGCGGGTAGGCCGAAGTTCAGCGTCTGGTTTACGATGTCGGCCGGCTGGAAGAATATGGTGAGGTCGGGCTGCTCCTGGTGCAGGCGGCGGCGGATTTCGTTGATGTAGTCGGCCGTGGGGCCGTGGTCTTCCTTCATGCTCACCAGGATTTCGCCATCGCCGGCTCCGATGGTGGGGTTGTCGCTCAGCAGCAGGTTGATGGGGATGACGGGCAGGCCAATGTTATCGAGCACCAAGTCCAGCTCCTTGGCCGGAATCACGCTGCGAATCACGCTTTCTACCTGGCGGAAGCGGGCCTCCGTTTCTTCCACCCGCGTGCCGGTGGGCACCCGCACGTGCAGGCGCAGCTGGCCGGCATCCACCGTCGGGAAGAAGTTCTGGCCAATGAGCGGAAACAGCCCCAGCGACCCCACAAACAGCACCACAAAGGCCACAATGACCTTGGGCCGGTTGCTCAGAGCCCAGTCCAGCGCGCGGCCGTAGCCGGCCCGAAACTTCTCAAACCGGTGGTCGAAGGCTTCGTGTAGCTTCCAAACCCAGGTTTTGGTGATGGCCAGCCCGGCCGCGCGCTCCTCGTTGGTAATGGCTTCTTCGGCTTCTTCCTCGGGCGTGGCGCTAGGGTGGGCTTTCTCGAACTGCTCGTGCCGAATCAGCTCCAGGTCGCGCTCTATTTTGCTCACAGGCCGGCCGTTGCGCTGGTGCAGGCTGGGCAGGTCGGGCTCGGGCAGGGCGTGGTAGATGGGCAGCTCCTTGCGCAGCAGGTACATCACCAGCGTGGGCACCAGCGTCCGGCTCAGGACGTAGGACGCCAGCATGGCAAAAATCACGGCCGTGGCCAGCGGCGCGAAAATGGCCGAGGCCACCCCGCCCAGGAAAAACACCGGCACAAACACGATGCAAATGGAGAGCGTTGCCACCAGCGCGGGCGTCGCAATCTGCTGAGCCCCATCGAGAATGGAGCGTTTCAGCAGCTTTTTCATGCCCATGTTGCGGTGGATGTTCTCAATCTCCACCGTGGCATCATCCACCAGAATGCCCACCGCCAAACTCAAGCCGCCCAGGGTCATAATGTTCAGGGTCTGGCCCAGCATGTTCATCACGATGATGCTGACCAGAATAGACAGCGGAATGCTGGTGGCAATGATGAGCGTGGAACGCCACGAGCCCAGAAACAGCAGTATCATCAGGGCCGTGAGGGCAGCGGCAATGCAGGCCTCCACAATGACCCCCTTGATGCTGGCGCGCACGAAAAACGACTGGTCAAACAGCAGCTTGATGTTCAGGCCGGGCGGGGCGTTGGCCTGGATGTTGGGCAGCGCCTTTTTGATTTTGTCGATGATGTCCAGCGTGCTTGCCGATCCGCTTTTTAGGATGGGGATGATGGCGGTGCGGCGGCCGTTCTGCCGCACGATGTTGGTTTGCACGGCGGCGCCTTCGTGCACAAAGGCCACGTCGCGGATGTACACGGGCGTGCCGTCTACCGTCTTGATGGGCAGGTCGTTGAGGCTGGCAATGGCCTCGGGGCTGGAGTTGAGCTTCACGTCGTACTCCCGGTCGCCGAGCTTGGCCGAGCCGGCTGGGATAATGACGTTCTGGGAGATGAGCGTGGCCACCACGTCGTTGCCGCTCAGGCCTTTGCCCGCCAGCTTGTCGGGGTCGAGGTCGACCATGATTTGCTTGGGCTTGCCGCCGTTGGGCAGCAGCACCGAGGCTCCCTGCACCACGGCCAGCCCCGGCCGGATAAAGGCATTGGCGGCGTCAAAAAGGTCCGATTCGCCCAGGGTCTCGCTGCTGAGCGAGGTTTGCGCAATGGGCACATTGGAAGCCGAATAACGGATGATGAGCGGGGGCGAAATGCCCGGCGGCAGGATGCGCAGCAGCGTTTGGGTAATGGCCGTGAGCTGGGCCACGCCGGCATCGGGGTTGGAGCCGGGCTGGAAAAACACCTTAATCAAGCCCACGCCCTTAAGGCTTTGGCTTTCAATGTGCTCGATGTTGTTGACGGTAGTGGTGAAGGCGCGTTCGTTGGGAATCACGATGCGCTGGTTCATCTCCTCGGGCGAGATGCCGGCGTAGCCCCACACCACGCCCACCACGGGAATAGGAATATCGGGGAAGATGTCCACCGCCATCCGCTGAATGGTGAGCCCGCCGCCCACGAGGATTAGCAGCGCCATCACCACGAAGGTGTAGGGGCGCGCCAGTGCCAGCCTAACTATCCACATACCACGTTATCTGATGAGTTCTCCCAAGTCGGCTCGATTGCAAGGGGCTTTAACCATTTAGGGTGGCAAAGGTTGGCAAGGTAGGGGTAAATTTAACCCCTTCGGCAAAGGAACAGCTGCTAATATCAGCTATATGGGGTGATTTTATCGACGAGCCAGTGAAATAGTGCCGGTGTATTTTCTAAATGGCCGGAACCAGCGGCACCTGCTGCTTCTGGCGGTAGGCCATGCGGAGCAAGCTGGGCAGTACCACCAGCAACAGCGGCAAGGCCAGCAGCAATCCACCAATCACGGCAATGGCCAGCGGCTGGTGCAGCTGCGCGCCCGCCCCGATGCCCAGCGCCAGCGGCAGTAAGGCCGCGATGGCCGAAAAGGCCGTCATCAGCTTGGGCCGCAGGCGCGCCGCAATGGCATAGCCAATGGCCTGCTCCACGGGCGCCTCCGCCCGGGCCTCGTTGAACTGCTGAAAGGTGAAAATGGCATTCTCTCCAATGATGCCCACCACCATGATAAGGCCCGTATAGGAGCCCACGTTCAGCGGGGTATTGGTGAGGAATAAGGCTAAGCTGCCCCCGGCGGGCCCCAGGATGGCCACCAGCAAAATCAGCCCCGCCGCCTTCAGGTCCCGAAACAGGAACAGCCCCACCGCAAACACCAGCAGGCAGGCCGAACCCAGAATGGTGAGCAGCTCCTGAAACGACTGCTGCTGCTCGGCATAGGAGCCGCCGTACTGGATAAAGTAGCCGGGTGGCAGCGGCACTTGTTTTTCCAGTTTCTGGCGAATTTCGCTCATGGCACTGCCCAGGTCGCGGTTGTCGAGACGGGCCGTCACGGCCGTCATGGCCTGCAGGTTTTCGCGCTCCAGCTCGGCTTCGCTGGGCGTCACGCGTACGGTGGCTAGCTCATCGACGCGGCGGCGCTGGCCGTTGGGCAGAAACACCGGCTCGGCCCGCAGCTGCTCCAGTGTGGCCTGCGCGGCGTTGGGGTAGCGCAGGCGGATGTTAAGCAGCTGCTCGCCTTCGAGCACGCTGCCGGCCGTGGTGCCCACCAGCTGGGTCTGGAGCTGGGTCTGAAAATCGGTGGCCGTGAGGCCAAATTGAGCCAGGCGGCGCGGGTCGGGGCGCACGTCCACGCTCGGGCCCATGCGCACGATGCCGTTGAAGACGTCGGCCGTGCCGGCTACTTTTTCCACCACGGCCGTCACCTGGTCGGACAGGGCGTAGCGCTTGGCGGCGTCGGGCCCGAATACCTTGATTTCGATGGGCTGCACCGTGCTCATAAGGTCGCCGAGCATGTCGCCAATCACTTGGCCAAAGTCAATGGTAAGGGCCGGCTGGGTGGCCTCGACGCGTTGGCGAATGTCGGAAATGACCTCCTCGGTGGTGCGCTTGCGGTCCGCTTTGAGGCGGATGAGGTAGTCGCCGCTGTTGGGCTCGGTGATGAAAAAGCCCATCTGCGTGCCCGTGCGGCGGGAGTAGCTGGCCACTTCCGGCACCTTCACGATGAGCTTTTCGGCCTGGCGCAGCATGCGGTCGGTTTCTTCCAGGCCGGTGCCGGGGGGCGAGTGGTAGTCAAGCACGATGGCGCCCTCGTCCATCTCGGGCAGGAAACCGGTGGCCAGCCGCGGGATGATGAGCACCATCGAGCCGATGAGCACAACGATGCCGATGATGCTGTAGGCCGGGTGCCGGATGACGGCCCGCACCCACGGAATTTCGTGGTGGTTGGAGTCGGTTTTGGGCGAAAGGGCCGCGCCACCCTCGCCGCTCACTTGGTTAAAGGCATCATCGGCGTCGATATCATCCGGCGCCTCGGCCTTTTCGCCTTTCATTTTCCGGCTGAGCAGCAGATAGATGACCGGCAGCCCCAGCCAGGCTACAAAAAACGAGCATAACAGTGCCACCACCATGGTAGTGGCCAGCACCTTGAAATAGGCCCCGGCCACCCCGCCCAGCAGCGCAAAGGGCAGGAAAATCACAATGGTGCTCAAACTCGACCCAATTAGCGCGGGCAGCAGGTGCCCCACCGAGCGGCGCACCACTTCGCCCGCCGACTCATACGGATGGTCTTCGCGCACCCGGTGGAGCTGCTCCACCATCACCACGGCGTCGTCAATCATCAGGCCGATGGCGGCGGCGATGGCGCCCAGCGTCATGATGTTGAACGAATAGCCCAGCACGAAATACAGCACGGCCACCGTGAGGGCCAGCGCCACCGGAATGGCGCCCAGAATGGTGAGCGTGGCCTTCACCGAGCGCAGAAACAGCGCCGTGACCACCAGGGCCAGGGCCAGGCCAATCCACAGCGCATCCTGCACGGAGCGCACCACCTCGGCCACAAAATCGGCCTGGTCGTAGTAAGGGGCCAGCTTAACGCCGCTCGGCAGGCCCGCCCGCAGGGCCGCTACCTTGGCCCTCACCCCATCCGACACCAGCACCACGTTGGCATCGGGCTGGCGCAGGATGGAAATCAGTACCGCGTCGGATCCGTTGGCGTTGATGCGGATGTACTCCTGCTGCTCGCCCAGGTTCACGGTGGCCACGTCGGTGAGGCGCACGATGCGGCGGCCGTCGTTGCGCAGCACAATGTTTTCCAGGTCTTCTTTCTGCAGGATGGTGGCATCCGTCACGGTCAGGTACAGGCGGCGGTAGTCGCTGAGGTAGCCGTTGCTCTGCACGAAATTGGTGGCGGTGAGGGCCTTCGTAATTTCGTCGGGGCCCAGGCCGAGGGCCGCCATCTGGTCGGGCAGCAGCTGCACCTGGTATTCTTTGGTGCGCCCACCCTGAATCTGCACCGACGACACCCCATCGACCTGCGACAAAAACGGCTTGATGGTGTACAGCGCGAGCTTGCGCAGCTCCAGCGCCGACTTGCCCGGGGCTTCCAGGGTGTAACCCATCACCGGCAGAATGGCCGGGTTCATGCGCTCGACGGTGATTTGCACCGTGGGCGGCAGGTCGGCCCGAATCTGGTTCAGGCGCGATTCAATCAGCGTTTGGCTGGTGGCCACATTGGCGCTCCAGTCAAGGTAGGCCGAGATTTCGCAGCTGCCCCGACTGGTGGTCGAGCGCAGCAGCTTCAGGCCCGGCACCCGCTTCATGGCGTCTTCCATGGGCTTGGTCACGGTCACCATCATGCGGTCGACGGGTTGCAGCCCGTTTTCGGCAATGACCTTCACCTTCGGAAACGTGACTTCCGGAAACAAAGCCACGTTGATGCGGCGGTACGCCACCGTTCCCAAGGCCAGGGCCAGCACCAGCAGCACCGTTATCGGCGCTTTGTAAGCTTGAAAAGGGGAGGTGCGGGGCATAAAGGGTATTGCTTTAGTAGTGCGGCATGCGGAGAATCTAGCTCGCGCCGTCTGTCATGCAGAGCGCAGCGAACCGGAGGTCGGCGTAGCCAAGCATCTTCTCACGCTCTAACGATTGGTTCTGACCTGATAAGATGCTTGGCTACGCCGACCTCCGGTTCGCTGCGCTCTGCATGACAGGAGGCGCGAGCTTCTTCAGTTTCGCTCGGCATTCCGTTATAACATCACAATTATTCACCGTGTCACCTTTACCGCTGCAGTATCGCCTAGCCCAAAATTTCCGCTCAGCAAAATCTTGTCTTTTGCCGAAAAGCTGGGGGCTTTGATTTCAATATTGTCCTTGTCCTGCGTGCCAACAGTCACGGGGACTTTCACGGCGGTGGTGTCGTTGAGCAAGCGCATCACCCAAAACTGGGTTTGGGTTTCGTCGGTGAGCACGGCGGTGCGCGGCAGCGTGCTGGCCCGGCGTGGTTCGGTGCGGTTTAGCTCAATTTGCACGGCCAGGTTTTCGGGGAGCTCCGGGATGGGGCCGATGGGCCGCACGGTGTAGCGCTGGGTTTGGGTGCTTACGTCGGCGGTGGGCAGCACTTCAGCCACGCGGCCGGGCAGCGCCCGGCCATCGGGCAGCAGGATGCGGCAGGCCTGGCCGGGGTGCACAAAGCGCAGCTGCGTCACGGGCACGTCGAGGATGAAGCCGAAGCGGCTTTTGTCGTAGGTCACGCCCAGCTGCTCGCCGTCCTGCACATAGTCACCCGGCAGCTTGTCTACGGAAGCCAGCACGCCGTTGCGGGCCGTTTTTATCTGAATGATGCCACTGAACTTGAGCCGCGGGTCACCGGTGAGCTTGTCCAGGTGCAGCACTTTCGACTCCTTGGTTTGGATGGTGAACACCGTTTGGCCGGCGCGCACCTGCTGGCCCACCACCGGCGCCGGGGGCAGCACGTAGCCGGTGGTGGTGGCCCGCAGCGCATCCTTGGCCGGAAACGCCGACACCGCGTTGAGGCGCAGCACGTCCGTGAGCGTATCGGTTTGCACCGTGCCCACCGTCACCAGGGCGCGGGGTTTTACCGCTTCTTCCTCGCCATTAGCATCCTCGCCCGCTGCCGGGTCTTGGGCTCCACAAGCCACCAGGGCGGGCAGGAGGAGAAATAAAGGCAGCCGGTGAAAATTCATAAAATTAAAAAGTATGGGGTTGGTGACCTTTCAGTTGAGCTAAATAGGAGGAGCCTAACGATGGCAGCTGGTGAATAGTTAGCTCAACTTAAGGTTCACGGTGCATCGGTCTTACTCAGCCAGATAGTCTAACGCAAAACGGCTGCGCAGTCGGTCAATTTCGGCCTGGGTGAGGCTGAACTGCAGGGTGCGGTAGCTGGTCACCAGGTTGAGGTAATCGAGAATGGCCACATCGCCGGTGGCCAGCTGCTGGCGGGCGGCCCCCACCAGCGCCTCGGCCACGCGCACCTGCTCCCGAATGCGCGCCAGCAGCGCATCCGAATCCCGAATCAGGCCTTCGAGCTGGTCGTATTGCTGCCGCCGCTGCACCGTGAGAAACTGCCGGTAGCCGCGCCGCGACTGCTCGCTCAGCTCCAGGCGCTGGTATTGGAGTTGGCGCTGGTGGCCGTCGTATATCGGCACCGCCAGCTGCAGCCCGCCCCCAAAGCCCACGCTGTGCGCCAAGGCCATGGGCAGGTACGACGAGGATTGCAAGCCCGCGTCGAGCACGGCATTCACCTTGGGCCGGTAGGCGGCGTCCACGGCTTGGCGGTCGAGCAGCAGGCGCAGGCTGTCGAGCGTATACTGGCGCTGGCTCGGCGCCGTGAGGCCGGCCAGGGGGCGGTGCGAGGGTGGGGAAGGAGTCTCCAGCGCCACCAGGGCCGTGTCGGCCACGCCCGCCAGAAAGCGCAGCGTGCCCAGCTCGCGGCGGTAGGCCAGCCGGTCCTGCTCCACGGTCACTTCCTGGGTGCGCACCGAGAGGTAAAAGGTCAGGTATTGGGTTTGCTTGAAAATGCCGGCGTCGACCAGCTTGCGCAGCTGGGCATCCTGCTGGCGCAGCTGGCCCAGCAGCGAGCGGCTGAAGGTGAGCTGCCTTTCGGCGGCGTAGGCCGTCAGAAACTGGTCGGTAATGCTGCGGCGCAGGTCCAGGGCCGTGAGGCGGCCGGTGTTGCGCAGCACCTGGCCCTGGCTGGCCAGGATGCGGTAGTCGTTTTGGAGCTGAAACCGGTTCAGGATGGGCTTGGTGGCCTGGGCCAGGGCCGCGTAGTTGCCGCCGTTGGTCACGGCGTTGTCGTAGCCCAGCACGCTTTCGCCTTTGCTGTTCGTGACCGACGGATAGTACAGCGCCGAGCCAATGCCACCAATCTGCACGCCATTTTGCCGAGCCCGCACCAGGCTATCGAGGCTGTTCTGGCGCACCTGGTTGGCGGTAGCGCGCAGCAGGGGGCTGTTTTGGCGGGCTATACCTAGGAAGTCATCGAGCCGGCGCGGGCTGGCCGGGGCGGGCGCCACAGCGGGCTGCGGGGTCAGGGTGGCGCGTCCTGGTACCTGGGCACCTGCCCCACCCGCCAGCAGCCACAGGCTGCCGAGCGCCAGTCCGCGTTGCGCCCAGCGCTCTCCTCTACTCAAGAACCAAATACAGAAATACACAACCGGCATTAGCGCAAAACTGTAATTCGAAAGATGAAGAAAGCCGGAATAGGTAAACGTTTGCTGCCGCATACGCAAACCCCGGCCTTCACAGCCGAAAGCCACTACAGGAGCTGAATTATCAGCCGCACTTTCCGTGCCGGGCACCCACTTATTCTACGTCGCTGGCCTATTCTTCAGTCGCTGGAGCCGCGTTTGCCCGTATGATTTGCCCAAAAAACACGCTGTTCAAAAAGAGCTTGTTCGTTCCGTACCAAAACGCCCGGAAGTTCGGGTTGTCGACCAGCGAAATGATGCGGCCGGCGCCCACGTCGGCCACGTCGGCGGCGGCTGTGCTGCGCAGTTTTAGCTCGTTGGGCTTGGAGATAAACCCGCTGGCCAGGGGCTTGGCCGTGTACATGAGCGGGTTGGCATACGGGCTGGCCGAGCGCTCCATAAACACCGTGTGGTCGCGAAAGAGGTACACATCGGGGCTGTCGTAGCCGTAGCCCAGCGGGTGCGTCAGGTCGAGGCGGGCGTGGAAAATAGCGCCGGTGATTTCCTGGGCGCTGGCGGTGTTGCGCATGCCCACGTAGGGGCGCTGCGGCAGGGCGCCGGTGCGCGGGGCGGCGGGCGGCACCGCGCCGGCCCGGTCTCTGGCGCCGGGCGCGGTAGCCAGAGCGGGAGTGGCCGGCGCAGTTGGGCTGGGCGCGGCCGGGCCAGACGCCGTTTCCGGGGCTGTGGGCGTGGGGCCACTGGCCTTGAACTTGGTCGCCGACAGGCCGTTATTTGCCAGCCATTTGGCTCCCTTGCCCATGGCCAGCAGCGTGTTGCCGCGCTGCACCCAGGCCCGCAGCTTTTCGCGCGCCGCCACGGGGATGCCATTGTACGTACCATCCGAGGCCACGATGACGGTGTAGCGGTCCAGGTTCACCCGGTCCAGGCTTTCGGGGGCCACCAGGCTCGGCGTCATGCCGAAACGCTGGTCGAGCAGGTGCCAGGCCTCGCCTACGTCCGTGGGGCTTACGCCGGGCCCGGCCAGCAGCATGATTTCGGGCTTTTTCAGGGTCACAAAGTTCACGCTGCCTAGCTTCAGGCCCTGGGCAGAAAGGCCGGTGGTAATGCCCACTACCTCAAGGCCATTGGCCGCGGCCACTTGCTGCATAAGAGCAAATACCGTGTCTGCGGGCACGGTTTGCACGCCCACCGGCACCATGATGGTGCCGTAGTCCATCTTCCGCTCGCCAATGGAGAAGGGCTCGGTGGCCACTTTCACCACCAGCTTGCGCGCCAGCAGCGTGTTGAGCGCCCGCGGTGCGTAATAGCCGTGCCAGCTGAAGGCGTAGGCATAAGCGGTTTTGTCCCCGGTTACTTTGCCCACCGGAAAGCTTACGCTGTCGAGGCGCTGGCCGAGCAAGCCGCCTTTGGGGAGCTTGGTCACCGAGGCCATGTCGAGGCCGAAGGCGCGGGGCAGTGTCCAGGCCGAGATGTCGTAGAAGATGCTGTCTTTAAACGTGCTACGCTCCTCAAACATGGCCTGAATCAGCCGGAACTGGGGCTGGTCGGTGGGCACCACGTACGTATCGGCGGGGTTGAAGGTGCGGCCGTTGAGCTGAAGGGTACTTTTGGGCCGGTACACCGCAATCTGGTGCTGGCGGATGATGCGGGCCAGCTCGTAGGAGCGGGCCGGGTCTTGCTCGGCGCCAAACACATAGGCGCGCACGCCCTGGCCGCTGGCTTCCTTGGCGGCTTTTTGGTAGAAGTCGCGCTGGTAGTTCAGCAGGTCGACCCGCAGCGCCTGCATGGCTTCGATGGACGACAGGGTAGTAGTGACCTGGTTGCGGATGGTGAAGGGAAAACGCACGACGCCATTGGCGCCTTCCTGGGCATGGCCGCGCGAGCTGGCCTGCTCAAAGAGGATGCCCACCGCGCCGTTCACGTCGGGGTACGTCGAGCCCTTGCCGTAGTAGAAGTCGTCGTAGTTCTCCTCCGTGAAATAGAGCGAGCCAATCTTGTCCAACGCCTTCGCGTGGAAGGCGCCGATTTTCTGGGTTAGCTCAAAGTTGCGGTCGGGCGTGAGGGGGTGCTTGCGCGAGACCACACCGGGCTGGAAAAAGAACGTGGAATTGGTGCCCATTTCATGGTGGTCGGTGAGTAGGTTGGGCTTCCATTCGTGGAATTGCTTGAGGCGGCCGCGCGACTCCGGGTGCTGCAGCGGCAGCCAGTCGCGGTTCAAATCAAACCAGTAGTGGTTGAAGCGGCCGCCGGGCCAGGCTTCGTTCTGCTCCACGTTGGCCGGGTCGGTGACCAGGTTTTTGCTGCGGCGCGAATTCACCCAGCTCGAGAAGCGCGTCATGCCGTCGGGGTTGATGCTGGGGTCGACCAGCACCACGGTGTTGCGCAGCACCTCGTCGATGGCCGGGCCCTGCGCCGCGGCCAGGTAATACACCGCCAGCAGCGAGGCGTTGGTGCCGCTGGGCTCGTTGCCGTGCACGCTGTAGCCCATCCAGAGCACGGCCGGCATCTTGCTCACGTCCAGCTTGCCCGACTCGGCGGGGTCGGTCAGCTTGTGGTGGTCGGCTTTGATTTGGGCGATGTTGCGCTGGTTTTCCGGCGAGGTAATGGTGAGCAGGAGCAGGGGCCGGTTTTCGTGGGTGCGGGCATATTCCGTGATGGTCACCCGGTCGGAGGCCGCGTCCACGGCCCGCATGTACATCAGCAGCTGGTCGTGGCTCGCGTGCCATTCGCCCACCTCGTAGCCCAGCACCGCGGCCGGCGTTGGGATGGCCGGGTTGTAGGTCACGTTCTGGGGCAGGTAGTAGGCGAGGTTGGATTTGGTTTGGGCCTGCGCCCCAACCGTTATCAGCGCCGCCAGCAGCAAAGCGTAGTATTTTCTCATATATAATGGTGGAAGAGAAGTGTTGAAGGAAAAATCAGGCCTCGATGAAGCAACTAATGGATTGCTTTTTATTGGCACCCGCAACTTACCACAACACTAGCTTAAAAGCATATGCGGGAAGCTGTAGCAGGGCTGCTCAAGCAAGGGCAGCTGCTTCCCTGTGGCGACCCAGTCGGCGGGAAAAAGCCTTTAAAACAAGTCTGTAGCCCAAAAATTCATCCTAATAAGCGCTGCAAAGCAGCAGCACAATTATGAAGAAATGAGGAAGAGCTTTATTCTGGGCGCATGCCCCGGTCAGAATGGCTTGCAGATAAAGCCCGTTCTTTGCTGACAAACGCAAAGTTGCCACGCTTTATGTGCCATGGCGGGCCGTAGGTAATTGAAATGTGACATGCCTAATGCGCTCAAAACAGCCCGCCACGCAGCTTTGCACCCGGATTGTCGTATACTCCCTGCTGCCCGGCTTATTCCGCGGTTCGGCCCCGTTATTCAGTACTCTTATTCTATGTCAATGCGCACCCTTGGGGCGATGGGCGCGGCCTGCCTCATGCTGGCACTAAGCCTGCCCGGCCGGGCTCAGCAGTCCCGCAACAACGACGGCTTCCTGCGCCGAAACGGCCAGATGGAAGTGGTCCGAAACGGCCAGCCCCGGCCCATGACCCGTGATGCCCACCTGCCTACCGGCGCTGTGATTACCAAAGACGGCTTCATCGTGAGCCCCGACGGCCAGCGCACCGAGCTGCGCGACGGCCAGGGCTGCGACCTGCGGGGCCGCCCCGTAAAAGTGCTCACCACGGCCAGCGGAACCTTGGCGCTGGGGGCTCCTGTGCGGGAGGCCGCACCCCAGGCCACCCCCGAAGAACCACCCACCCGGTCCGTACTGCAAGCAATTTTCGGCGAAAGGGCCGATGATGAGGACAACGACGAGGACGAAGGCAAGGGCAAATACAAAGTGAAGAAAGCGAAAAAGCACCACGGCAAAGGCAAGGGCAAAGGCCACGGCCGCTGGAAAGGCGAGGACGATTAGCAACCCGGTTCGTATCTGCCACCAAACCCCGGCGCCCTGGCACATCAGAGGCGCCCAAAGTCCGGAAACCAGCCCAAGCTCTTAGCGCCCGGTTTCTTTAGTTAATCATGTATGCTTTACCGTTGCCTTTCTGCTCCTTTTTCTGACCCTGCTCGCCAGCGCCTTTTCGATGCGGCGGCCGGAGCCCTGCAGGCAGAAAGCGCCGGTCCCGATTCGCTGTTGTTGGGCAACCTAGCCGTGGCTAATGCCGAAAGTGGCCCGCTCGACGCGGTGGTGATGCGGCCCCACGGCATTACGCTGCTGGTATTTGTGCCCCGGGGCGGGCGGCTTAGCATTCCGGCGCTCGGGTATGGCTCGTGGCTGCTCGATGGCGCACCGCTGGCTTGTGGTGGCGAGTTTGACAACCCGTTTGAGCAGTTCATTCAGCAACGCATGGCGCTGGAAACATGGCTGAGTTCGCGCCTGAGCCCCGAGCAGGCCAACCTGCGCTTTATCAGCGGCATTGTGGTGTTTGGCGGCCCGGTCACTTTTGGGCCCGATGTGGAGCCGTCGCTCAACAGCGCCGCGGCCAACGGCTTCCAGCTCCTGACCAACCCCGCCGAGCTGCCCCGCCGCCTGCGCCAGCTCGCCAGCCCCGAAATTGACCTGAGCGAGGAAGACCTGGCCGAGTGGGCCGCCACCCTGGCGCCAGCCCACCCACCAATCGAAAACGCCTTTGCCCACCCGGCTAGCCAAGAGAAGGAGCTAGAAGAGGCGCATGATGAAGAAATTGAGCCAGCCGGCCAGCCCGAACCCCAGCTTACGGATAGCAGCAAGCCAGCTAATTTTCTAAGTCAGAAAGCCCGGGAACTGTGGGGCTGGCTTGGGGCCAACGACATCCCCGACGACGTACCCTATGGGTACAGCTCCGATGCCTTGGCGGCGCGCAGCGAGGAAAAGGAGCGCCTCGAGCAAATCCGCCTGCAAATGCAAGCCGACGTGGCTGCCCAGCTGCAAGCCATGGAAGCCCGTGAAACCGAGCGGGAGCGCAGCATTGCCCAGCTCCGAACGGCACTGGCCCAGGCTCCCGCCGTGGCCCCCGAAGCGGAGGCACTTGAAGCCCGCCTGGCCGCCGAGAACCGCGAAAAAGCCGCCATGGAAGCGGCCATGCAGGCTTCGCGCGCCGAATCGGCCTCCCGCAACCAGGAACTCGACGCCAAGATTCAGCAGCTCAGCCAGCTCATTGAGCGCCTGAGCGCGCAGCCGGCTGCGGAGCCGGCCAGCCCCCCGCCACCTACAGCTGCCGGCCCACCAGCGGCGGCCGCAGCCATGGTGCCGCCCAAACCCCGCGGTATTAATCTGTCGGCATTGCGGCCCGCCCTTGTGGCTACCGCCAGCCCGTGGTTCCGGCAGCTGCGGGTGTGGCGTCGGCGCCTGCCGCGGCTCACGGTGGTGGCCGGGGTGGTCGCCATCGGCGGGGTTGGGGTGTGGGGACTGAGCCACGTGGGCAGTACCCCGCCGGTGCCCTACCAGGAAAATGGCAAGTGGGGCTTTGCCGATGGCAAGGGCCAGCCCGTGATTCCAGCCCAATTCACGTCGGCAAGTCCGTTTCAGGGGGGCCGGGCGGTGGTGGCCCGCGACCATTCCTATGGGTTTGTGGACGAAGCGGGCAAAGAAGTGGTGCCTCCGGCCTACGATGCCCTTAATGCCTACGCCGGTGGCTATGCCCGGGCCCGTGTCGGCGATGCCTACACCTTTATCGATGAGGACGGGGAGGAGTTTGGCAACTATTATTTCAACGCCCGGGACTTTGCCGGGGGCCGTGCCGCCGTGCTCGACCATCGCGGCTGGTACTACATCACGGGCCCCACCGAGCCCACCAAGCCCGTTATTTTCCTCGAGGCGCATTCCTTCGCCGACGGCTTGGCGCGGGTGAAACTCCCCGACGGCTACACCTTCATCACCCCCGATTACCTGGACGACCCCAGCGAAGGCACGGCTCCCTTTGGGCGCTACGAGCAGGCCGCCGACTTTGTCGATGGCCAAGCCCGCGTCACCCAGAAGGGCCGGAGCTTTCTAATAGACCGGCGCGGGGAAGAAGTCAAGTAGCGCTTTTTAGCTCAGCCCTGTAAAAATTAAAGCCCTGAGGCCGCCCGCCATTGCACCACGCAATGGCGGGCGGCCTCAGGGCTTTTTGAGCTTGCCTGCTGAAAAAGAATAAATTTACATATGGTCTAATTGCATCAATTCGCGCAAAACCCTTAGCTTGCGCCCCGCTTAATATTTAAGTAATATGGAAGTTCAAACTCTGAAGTATCCCGCTATCCAGAATTATGTTGGCGGACAACCCGCAAACGATTCCGGTACGGCCACCATGGACGTATTTAGCCCCCTCACCGGGGCCTTGATTTCTACCGTTCCGCTAAGCGGGGCCGCAGCGCTCGACGCTGCGGTGCAAGCAGCTAAGGCGGCTTATCCCGCGTGGTCGGCCACGCCGATTAAGGAGCGGGTGCAAATCTTTTACCGCTACAAAACGCTGCTCGAGCGCGACATGAAAGCCCTGGCCGACCTGGTGCGCGAGGAGAACGGCAAGACCTACGACGAGGCCCGCGCCGAGGTCGAAAAAGCCATTGAGCTGACTGAGTTTGCCTGCTCCATGCCGCAGCTTATCCAGGGCGAGTTTCTGGAAGTGAGCAAGGGCGTAGAAGCCCGCGTTGAGCGCAAGCCTCTGGGCGTGGTGGCCAGCATCGCGCCGTTCAACTTCCCCAACATGGTGCCCCACTGGACCATTCCAAATGCCATTGTGCTGGGAAATACCATGGTGCTGAAGCCCTCGGAGCAAGTGCCCCTGAGCGCCGTTAAGATTGCCGAGCTGCTGAAGGAAGCCGGCTTGCCCGATGGCGTCCTCAACATCGTGAACGGCGACAAGCAAATCGTGGAAGCCATCTGCGACCACCCCGATATTCAGGCCGTGTCCTTCGTGGGCTCTACCAAGATTGCCAAGGTGGTGTACATCCGCGCCACCAGCAATCTGAAGCGTTGCGTAGCGCTGGGCGGCGCCAAAAACCACCTGATGGTATTACCCGACGCCCATCCCGAAATGACGGCCTCGAACGTGGCCGCCAGTATGTCGGGCTGCGCGGGCCAGCGCTGCATGGCCGGCTCCACCATGGTAGGCGTGGGTGCTATCGATGGCATCGTGGCCAAGATTGTAGAAGAAGCCAAGAAGATTGTGCCCGGCCAGAACCTGGGCTCGGTTATTAGCAAAGAGGCCAAGGAGCGCATCGAGCAGCACATCACCGAGGCCGAAGCGGCCGGGGCCAAGGTCTTGCTCGACGGCCGCAACGCCGTAGTGCCCGGCCACGAAGACGGCTACTACGTGGGCGCCACCGTGATTGACTACGTGACGCCCGACATGCGCATCGCCCAGGAAGAAGTATTCGGCCCGGTGCTCGCCATCATGCGCACCAGCACCCTGGACGAAGCCTTGGCAATCGAAAACGCCAACCCCTACGGCAACGCCGCCGCGGTATTCACGGCCAGCGGCAGCAGCGCCCGCTATGTCATGGACCACGCCAACGCCGGCATGATAGGCGTGAACATCGGCGTGCCCGTGCCCCGCGAGCCGTTCTCCTTCGGCGGCTGGAACGATTCCAAGTTTGGCGCCTGCGACATCACCGGCAAAAGCTCCATCGAATTCTGGACCCAGCTCAAGAAAACCACCACCAAGTGGAACCCCGAGTCGCGGGTGAACTGGATGAGCTAGTTTGAAATAAACACGGTCATGCAGAGCGCAGCCGAGGCATCTCGCGTGCAGCAGTAATCAATGACGATAGCAACGATGCGAACGAGATGCCTCGGCTGCGCTCGGCATGACTTTCTAAGTTGGGTTTTTACGTCTACATTCTCACCAACCCAGCCCGAACTGTGCTATACACCGGAGTTACCAACAACCTGGAGCGTCGCCTGCACGAGCATAGCATGGGTTTGGGTGAGGCGGGGAAGTTTACTGGCCGCTATCAATGCAACCTGCTTGTCTACTTTGAAGTCAGTCCTGATGCCCGGCAAGCTATTGCTAGAGAGAAACAGATTAAGAACTGGGCTCGTGGGAAAAAGGAATTTCTTATTTCCACAATTAACCCAGCTTGGGAGCCAATAGATTTACAAACCTGGACCGGCTGATTACCCAACTTTACGTCAGCACGCGAGGTGCCTCGGCTACGCTCGGCATGACCGCCCTGATGTTTTCTCAATATTCAAACTCATTCCTGAAAAACACCCGGCGAGAATTCCCACTCAACACGGCGCGCTTCCGCCGCGCGCCGTGGCGGAACGGAGGGCTTTTCTGAACGGTGCACAGTACCAAAACACCTTACTGGCTTCGGGGCCGCAGAGATAGAAGGCTGCCCCCTGTTTCGTAAGTTGTTGCGCCGAACGGGGAAGTCCTTCGCTTCCGTTTCCTTCCATTCCTTCCCATACAATAGTTATGCATCCGACCCTCGATACCGACAAGGACCAAATCCTGCACGACAACCTCGACCACACCCTCTTTTCCTGGTCGAAGCAAACGGGCCTGAACCCCATCAACGCCGAGCGCGCCGAGGGCGTGTACGTGTGGGACCGGGACGGCAAACGCTACCTCGACTTTTCGTCGCAGCTGATGAACGTGAACATCGGCCACGGCGACCAGCGCGTGACCGAAGCCGTGGCCGCCCAAATGCGGGAGTTGAGCTACGTGTACCCGGGCATGATAACCAAAGCGCGCGGCGACCTCGGCAAGCGGCTGGCCGAAATCACCGCGCCCAACCTCACCAAAGCCTTCTTCACGCTGGGCGGCGCCGAGGCCATCGAAAACGCCATCAAACTGGCCCGGGTGTACACCGGCCGCCACAAGATTGTGTCGCTGTACCAGTCGTTCCACGGGGCCAGCTACGGCGCCATCAGCGTGGGCGGCGACCCGCGCAAATTTGCCGTCGACAGCCAGGCCATGCCCGGCACGGTACACGTCGAAAACCCGTTTTTCTATCGCTGCCCCTGGTATAGCGCTACGCCCGAAGAGTGCGCCCAGCGCGCCGCCGACGCCATGGAGCGGATCATCGGCTACGAGAACCCGGGCAGTGTGGCCGCCATTATTCTGGAAGGAGAGTCGGGTACGTCGGGCTGCATTAAGTATCCACCCGGCTACTGGAAGCGCGTGCGCGAAATCTGCGACAAACACGGCATCCTGCTCATTGCCGATGAGGTGATGTCGGGCTTTGGCCGCACCGGCAAGTGGTTCGGCTCCGACCACCACGGCGTGAAAGTCGACCTGATGTGCATGGCCAAAGGCATCACCGCCGGCTACCTGCCCCTGGGCGCCGTGATGGTAGACGAGAAAATTGCCAAGACCTTCGACGAAAAGCCGCTGCCCCTGGGCCTGACCTATTCGGCTCACCCGGTTTCGTGCGCTGCCGCCGTGGCCGTGCTCGATATTTACGAGTCGGATAACCTACTGGAAAACACGGTGGAAATGGGCAAGTACATGGACGAGCAAGTAGCTCAACTCATGCGCCACCACCCCAGCATCGGCGACTGGCGCAACACCGGCCTCTTCGGCTGTATTGAGCTGGTGAAAAACCGCGACACCAAAGAGCCCATGGCCCCCTGGAATGCGACCAACGACCAGATGGCCATCATGAACCAAGTAGCAGCAAAAATCCGCGAGCTGGGCATGTACACCTTCGTGCGCTGGAATTACATTTTCATCTGCCCGCCGCTGACGATTAACAAAGAGGAAATCAACGAGGGCCTGGCCATTATTTCCGAGGCCATCAGCATTGCCGATAAGTACGTGTACTAACCTCACCCCCGGCCCTACCGGGTACGACCCCTCTCCCGCGGAGAGGGGAGCCAGCCGACTTTTCACGAATACAGCGAATCAAGAATCATACTTCTACACCGCCGTGGCTCCCCTCTCCGCGGGAGAGGGGCCGGGGGTGAGGTTCTACGCATGCATATGTCCATTCTCCTAAAAAACGGCCACGTCGTCACCGCCGATTCCGACGCGGTTTGCGACATTCTGATTGAGGGCGAAACCATCGTTTCCATTGGCCGCAACCTGTCGGCCGATGGGGCGGAGGTTATCGACTGCACCGGCAAAATCGTTGTGCCCGGTGGCATCGACCCGCACGTGCACTTGGAGATGCCCTTCATGGGCACGTTCAGCAGCGACACCTACGAAACCGGCACCCGCGCGGCCCTGCACGGCGGCACCACAATGGTTATCGATTTCATACTGCAAAAGCAGGGCAACTCCTTGCGCGCCGCCTTTGACGAGTGGCGTGGCCGTGCCACCGGCAATGCGGTGGGCGACTACAGCTTCCACATGGCCGTGACGGATTTCAACCCCGATACCAAGGAGGAAATCAAGGACATGATTGCCGAAGGCATCACTTCCTTCAAAACCTTCATGGCCTACAAGGGCGCGCTCATGATTGACGACGCGCAAATGGTGGGCCTGATGCAGGAAGTGAAAAAGCACGGCGGCCTCGTGACGGCCCACGCCACCAACGGCGACATGATTGACACGCTCATCGCCCAGCACCGGGCCCAGGGCAAGCTCTCGCCGCTCTACCACTACCTCTCGCAGCCCGAAGTGACCGAAGCTGAAGCCTCGGGCCGCTTCGCCGACATTGCCAACTACACGGGCGTGAATGCCTACATCGTGCACCTCACCTGCGAGGGCGCCCTCAACCAGGTGCGCCGCGCCACCGAGCGCAACCAGCGCATGCTGGTTGAAACCTGCATTCAGTACCTGCTGCTCGACGCCTCGCTGTATGAAAACGAAGCGGAAGGAGCCAAGTGGGTGATGTCGCCGCCGCTGCGTGAGAAGAAAGACCAGGCCACCTTGTGGGCCGGGCTCAACCAAGGGTTGGTGCATGTAGTGGGCACCGACCATTGCCCCTTTATGTGGGACCAGAAGCTGATGGGCAAAGACGACTTTTCGAAGATTCCCAACGGCCACCCCGCCGTGGAGCACCGCATGGAATTGCTCTTTTCGGAAGGCGTAAACAAAGGCAAAATCACGCTCAATAAATTCGTGGAAGTGACCTCTACGAATGCTGCGAAAATCTTTGGCATGTTCCCGCGCAAAGGCACCATCAGCATTGGGGCCGACGCCGACTTGGTAATTTTTGACCCCGCTAAAAAGCACAAAATCTCGGCCGAAACGCACCACATGAATTGCGACTATTCTGGCTACGAAGGGTGGGAGCTCACCGGCAAGATTGACACCGTTTTGCTGCGCGGCAAAGTAGCTGTAGATGCCGGTGAAACCAAGGTGGCGAAAGGCTACGGGCAATTCATCAAGCGGAGCAAAACTGCTTTTTAATGAGCTAATTGGCTTGATGGGCAAGCGCTTTTCCGTCCCGAGTGGAGCGAAGGAAATCCTTGTGCCGATGCGGCCAGCTCAACCTTGTGCAAAGCCCCGTTTTTTGCTTAACTTTTAGCTCACTTTGGGCTGACGAATAAGGATTTTAATTCATCACCTTTCAATCCTTTGCGCTGAGACCCGGACGGCTTACTCCATCGTGTCTCCTCGCAAAGTCAATTAACCCCAACCCACTCCAACCGCATGTCCAGAATTATCAAATCCGGCCTGATTCAGATGAGCCTGCCGATGACCGAAGGCGAAGGCACCATTGAAGAAATCAAGGAGGCCATGGTGCAGAAGCACATTCCGCTGATTGAGGAAGCCGGCCGTCAGGGCGTGCAAATCCTGTGCTTGCAGGAAATCTTCAATACCCCGTATTTCTGTCCCGGCCAGGACAAAGCCTGGTACGCCTCGGCCGAAGCCGTGCCCGGCCCGACTACGGAGCGCATGGCCGAGTACGCCAAGAAGTACAACATGGTGATGATTGTGCCCGTGTACGAGCGCGAAGCCGCTGGCTTCCTCTACAACACGGCCGCCGTAATTGACGCCGACGGCACCTACCTCGGCAAGTACCGCAAAAACCACATTCCCCATACCTCCGGCTTCTGGGAGAAATTCTTCTTCAAGCCCGGCAACATGGGCTACCCCGTGTTCCAGACCAAGTACGCCAAAGTAGGCGTGTACATCTGCTACGACCGCCACTTCCCCGACGGCGCCCGCGTGCTCGGCCTCAACGGTGCCGAAATCGTGTACAACCCCTCGGCCACCGTAGCCGGCCTCTCGCAGTACCTCTGGAAACTGGAGCAGCCCGCGCACGCCGCCGCCAACGGCTATTTCATGGGCTGCATCAACCGCGTCGGCACCGAGAAGCCCTGGAACCTGGGCAAGTTCTACGGCACCAGCTACTTTGTGGACCCGCGCGGCCAAATCATTGCCCAGGCCAGCGAAGACAACGACGAGCTGCTGGTGAGCGAGTTCGATTTGGACATGATTGACGAGGTGCGCAACACTTGGCAGTTCTTCCGCGACCGTCGCCCGGAGACCTACGAGAAGCTGGTGGAGCTGTAGGGCTTTCCTGCTTCCATTACTAATTAAAGAATAGGGAACGGTCATGCTGAGCGGAGCCGAAGCATCTCTACCGCAGTAGTAATCAATACTTGCTCAACGAAGCGGTAGAGATGCTTCGGCTCCGCTCAGCATGACCGTTCTGTTATTTAAAAATATTCCGAATCCCCGCCCCAATGGCCGAATATTCCACCCCAACCAGCGAACAGGAATTCCAGCTCAACTTCGCGCAGCTCAAGCCCCACATGAACCGGACGGAGGCGCTATACGAAAGCTCGCGCTGCCTGTTTTGTTTCGACGCGCCCTGCATCAAAGCCTGCCCTTCGGGGATTGACATTCCGCAGTTTATTCGGCAGATAAATTCGGGCAACGACACCGGCGCGGCGCGCACCATTTACGATGCCAATTACTTCGGGAATGCCTGCGGTAAAGTGTGCCCCACGGAGGTGCTGTGCGAGGGTGCCTGCGTGTACAACCTGCAGGATGTGAAGCCCATCGAAATCGGGCGCTTGCAGAGCTACGCCACCACCAAGGTCATTGAAAGCGGAAAAAAGCTGTTTGGTCCGGGTGAAGCCAATGGGAAAAGGGTGGCTGTAATTGGCGCGGGCCCGTCGGGGATTTCGGCGGCGTGCGAGTTGCGCGCGTTGGGCTATGAAGTGGATGTGTTTGAAGCCAAATCCCAGCCTTCGGGCCTAACGGTATACGGCGTGGCACCCTACAAAATCACTAACGAAGAAACACTGGCCGAAATGGCCTATTTGCAAGCGCAATTTGGCTACAACGTGCACTTTAATTCGCCGATTAATTCTCGCGAAGAATTAGCAGAATTAGAGAATAAATACGACGCTATTTTTCTCGGCATTGGCTTGGGCAAAACAAACGACTTGGGCCTGGCCGGAGAAGATAAAATCAATTGCACCGGCGCCGTAGAATTCATTGCCGAATTGCGTCAGCATCACCACCAGGTAGCGGTGGGCCGGAAGGTAATTGTGCTTGGCGGCGGCAACACGGCTATGGATGCGGCCTCCGAATCCGCCCGCCTTGGGGCCGAGAATGTAGTGCTGGCCTACCGCCGTGGCAAGGAAGAAATGGGCGCCTATGACTTCGAATACGACCTGGCCAAAGGTGTAGGAGTGAAGGGCTTGTTCAACGTGGCCCCGGTTGAGATTGTAGGCAATGGCTACGTAGCCGGCGTGAAGTTTATCCGCACGGAAACCAAGGAGGGCAAGGTGTCAGAAATTGCCGGCTCCGAGTTCGTGGAGCTCTGCGATATGGTGATAAAAGCCACGGGCCAGGCCAAGCAAACCGATTTCCTGAGCCTGATTCCGGGCCTGAAAGTGGACAGCAAAGGCCGCATCGTGGCCGATGCTCACACTGGCCAAACCACCAACCCCCAGTACTTCGCCTCCGGCGACGCCTGGAACGGTGGGGCCGAAGTGGTGAACGCCGCTGCCGAAGCCAAACTCACGGCCCGCGGCATTCACGCCTACCTGAGCAAGTAAATTTTCTCCGAATCTAAAAGCACGTCATGCTGAGCGCAGCCGAAGCATCTCGCGTGTGGTAGTAAATCAATCGTCCAACGATGCGAGCAAGATGCTTCGGCTACGCTCAGCATGACGTTCTGAAGAATAGAAACAATGCCTGATTTATCCATCAATTTCGCCGGCATCAAATCGCCGAACCCCTTCTGGCTGGCTTCGGCTCCGCCTACCAATTCCGGCTACCAAATCATGAAGGCTTTCGACGCCGGCTGGGGCGGCGCGGTGTGGAAGACGCTTGGCGTGCCCGTCGTGAACGTGTCGAGCCGCTACGGCGGGGTGAATTATCGCGACAAGCGGTTGGTCGGATTCAACAATATTGAGCTGATTTCGGACCGCCCGCTAGCCGACAACCTGCGCGAGATTGAGGAAGTGAAAAAACGGTTTCCGAACCATGCCGTCATCGCCTCGCTCATGGTGCAGACCCGGCAAGAGTGGCACGACATCGTGCGCCAGTCGCAGGACGCCGGTGCCGATGGATTTGAGTTGAATTTCGGCTGCCCGCACGGCATGTGCGAGCGCGGCATGGGCTCGGCAGTGGGGCAGGAGCCCAAGGTGTTGCAGATGATAGTGGAGTGGGTGATGGAAGTGGCCACCAAACCCGTCATCGTGAAGCTGACGCCCAACATTTCCGACATTACGGAGCCGGCCATGGCCGCGCGCCGCGGCGGGGCGGATGCCATTTCGCTCATCAATACGATTCAGAGCATTGTTGGGGTTGACCTCGACAAGTTTGCGCCGTATCCGATTGTGGACGGCAAGGGCAGTAACGGCGGCTACTGCGGCCCGGCCGTGAAACCCATTGCCCTGAACATGGTGAAAAACTGCGCGCAGCACCCCGATATCAAGCTGCCCATCTCAGGCATTGGTGGTATCGAAAACTGGCGCGATGCCGTGGAGCACATCTTGCTGGGTGCCAGCAGCGTGCAGGTGTGCACGGCGGCCATGCACTTTGGCTTTGGCATCATTCGCGAAATGACTTCTGGGCTGGAGCAGTACATGGTGGATAAGGGATTTAACACCATCTACGACTTCGTGGGCAAGGCCCTGCCCAACGTGCTGCACTGGGAAGACCTGAACATGAAGTACAAGGTGACGGCCAACATCCACGAGGACAAGTGTATTGGCTGCCAGTTGTGCTACACCGCTTGTGAAGACGGCGCTCACCAGGCCATCAAGCTCAACGCCGGTACCCGCGTGCCGGAAATCATCGAGGAGAACTGCGTGGGCTGCAACCTGTGCTCGCTGGTGTGTCCGGTGGAAGACTGCATTACCATGGACCGCACCGACGACGGCACCCAGCACCTTACCTGGAAGGAGCGCACCCAAGCCGGCACGGCGCCCACCGAATTTAACGATGAGAAAGCAGGCGGCCGCCACCACTGGGTCCCCGAGCCGGCAGCTGCCCTGGGCAAAGAGCGCCACAAAACCCTACCCGGCAAAGCCCGCGTTTTGAACGGCGAAACCGAGTTGCCAGCCACCGCCTAAGCCCAGAATTTTCATTGCCAAAACAAGGGGAGAACCTACTCCCGGATAAGCCGTAAAAAACTAGTGCCCAGATTGCTGCGAGCATCCTTTCGCAATTATTCTAGTCTATATTTTGCATTAACGGCTGTATCCACTTGTTAATTCTACGCGCTTGCGTAGCTGGTTATGAAAACGAAATCCTGGTTGTTTGCTATTGGTTTTTGCGCGCTGCTGTTGAGCGGTTGCGCCGCCTCGGTTGGGGTGGGGGCTGACTATGGGTATTACCCACCGGTTCATGCGTACTACGCTCCCGTTCGGCCTTACTATTACCCGCCCCGCCCCGTGGTTGTGGTGCCCCGCTATTACCGCCCGCCCTACCGCTCGCACTATGACGGCTACCGGCGCGATGGTGGCAACAATGGCTACGGCAACTACGGCCACAGTCGGCGCCGGCTAGACTAAACCGTCTGCATTCGTCGCTGCGGTTTTGTCAACCGCACTGCTCTCCGGGCTGTCCGCACTGCAAGGTGTGAGCAGCCCGGTTTTTATTGAGCCAAACCGAAGGGCTATAGGCCTTGCAATTCGAAGGTGTTGGGCGCGTGCACGGTGCCTGCCCGTTCGCGCAAAGGGCGGCCATTGCGGTTGCTGCGGCTGGCCTGAATTTCTGCCACGATGGCCAGCGCTATTTCTTCGGGCGTTTCGCTGCCCAGGTCCAAGCCGATGGGGCTGTGGAGGCGGGTGGCAAGCAACTCCTGCTGCTCGGCCGCGGCAAGGTCTAGCTCGTCGAGCAGGCGCGCGGCTTTGGCGCGGGGGCCGAGCAGGCCGATGTAGGGCGTGGGCGCAGGCAAGTGCAGCTGCAGGGCGGCCAAGTCGTAGGCGTAGTTGTGGCTGAGGAGCACGGCGTAGGCAGTGCCCGGCTCTTCTTGCGCCATGGCTGCCACCGGTAGTACGCGCACCTCGGCGGCTTCGGGGAAGCGAGCGGCGGTGGTCAGGTGGGGGCGGCCATCGAGCACGGTGATGTGCCAGCCCAACGAGGCGGCCAGGCGCACCAGCGGCTGGGCATCGTTGCCGGCGCCGTAGATGCGCAAGCGCAGGGGCGGGGTGAGCAGCTCCACCAGCGCCCGCACCGGGCCCGCTTCGGTGTCGATATCCAGCACCTGCGAGGTGCCTTGGGCTAGCGTGGCGCGGGCCGCTTCGGCTAGTGGGGCCGCCAGGTCAGCGGTGCCGCGCACTGTGCCCGCTGCCGTGAGCAGGAGGCGCTGGCCCACCCCGGCCCGCAAGTCGGCCGCTTCGGTGGCAAAGACGGTGGCCAGGACGGCGGGCTCGGGGTAGCTGGCAAAGTTGCGCAGCAGTTCCATGGCATTTTCGGCATCGGCGAAATCAAGCGGCTCAAGCAGGATGCGCACCACTCCCTGGCAGCCGGGGCCCAGGCCGTGGCGCGGGTCGTCCTCGTCGCGGGTATCGTAGGTGACCAGCGCAGGTTGGCCCCGGAAAATAGCTTGCCGGGCCCGCTGGCGGGCGTCGCCCTCCAGGCAGCCCCCGCTGATGGCGCCGGTGAGCTGGCCGTCGTCGGTGACGAGCATGCGGGCGCCGGGGCGCCGGTAGGCCGAGCCCAGTACCTCCACTACCGTGGCCAGGGCACAGGGCCGCCCATCGGCGCGGTGCTGGTCGTAGGCCAGAAGCAGGCGTTGCAGTTCAGTCATGAATCAGGTAACAGCCAACGGCCGGTTTGGATTGCGCGGCCACCTGCAGCGAGGATGAGAGGGCCATAGGAGAAAGTACAGTACGGGGCTTACGGTTTCTTGTAGGCACTTTCGGGAGGTTTTATTCCTTTTTGTAGTTAATCAAATGGAAAAGCTTGGCGCCCCAAACCTCGGGTAATAGTAGCTGCCTGCAGGTTTTGTACTTTAAGACGTTAGCTCAACTAGACAGCTGGGTAGTACTCGGTTCACCGAGAAGTTGCGGGAGTTCGTCCGGAAAAGGGTGGGGTTAGGCTAAAATAGTCGGGGCGATATTCACGGGGCTGATACTTTCGAAGCGTGAGAATGGCAACAGTCGTTTTCGGCACTTCACTTTCGGTCTCCTGGATGATGTTTACCAATATTCAACAGTATTTTCGCTTCTACCTGGCGTTGGCTTTATCTATTCTGTTGGCTATTGGAGTCCGGTTGCAAGCTGCCCCGCTGGGCTCAGGAACGACTGCAAAGGAAGAAGTAACCACGAGCGCACCGGCTGGCTTTCAGAGCCCTGGTGCGGGTGGCACGGTGGCAGCGCGCTAACCCCGCCCGCCCCGCCGAACCCGATTGTAAACAAGCCGGCCCGCTCCGTAGTAAACCTACCGGAGCGGGCCGACTGTATTTTCGGGCCGTCGGCGCTACCTTCCGGCCCCATGAAAATTCTTTTAGTCGAAGACGAACCTTCGGTGGCGGCCTTCCTCCACCAGGGCCTTACCGAGCAGGACTACACCGTGGACCTGGCCGCCGATGGCCTGCTGGGGCTGCGCCGGGCGCAGTCTACGCAATACGATTGCCTGATTCTCGACCAGATGCTGCCGGGCCTGAGCGGTCTGGAAGTGTGCCGGCAGGTGCGCGCCCACGACCCCGGCGTGCCCATCCTCATACTCACCGCCCTGGGTGAAACCGATGATAAAATTCGCGGCCTCGACGCCGGGGCCGACGACTACCTGGTGAAGCCCTTTGCCTTTGAGGAGCTGCTGGCCCGGCTGCGCGCCCTGGTGCGCCGCCGCACCGAAGCCCCCGCGCCCAAAGCTGTGCTGCACCTGGCCGACCTCACCCTCGACCCCGCCGCCAAGCGCGTGGAGCGGGCCGGGCAAGCCGTGCAACTCACCGCGCGGGAGTTTTCCTTGCTGGAGTACCTGCTGCGCAACCAAGGCCGCGTGGTTTCCCGGGCCGACCTGCTGGAGCACGTGTGGGACATCAGCTTCGATACCGGCTCGAATGTTATCGACGTGTATATCAATTTTCTGCGTAAGAAAATCGACAAAGGCTTTGAGCCCAAGCTCATTCACACGCTGGTGGGCATGGGCTACGTGATGAAGACGGAGGGGTAAAAGAACAGCACTCCCCTCCTTACCAAGGAGGGGACGCTGGCGCGAAGCGGCAGCTGGGGTGGTTGCGGGCGTTGCACGGCTTGCGGTAGTATCGTTCGGGTGTCGTGCAACGAATCCAACCACCCCCGTCCGAACCTGCGGTTCGAACATCCCCTCCTTGGCTAAGGAGGGGAGTTTTTGACAACCTCTCGTTTGTAACATCCTTTTAAACGCAACATCTCCGTGTCCATACGCCTGCGTCTTGCCATTCAGTTTGGGGCCATTCTGGCCGTGACGCTGCTGCTGTTTGCGTTGGCTATCTACTTTGCCACCAAGCAGTCGCGGCGGGCGCTGTTTACCCAAAGCCTGTTTAAAAGGACGCTAGTGGTAGGCCATGCCTACGCCGAAGGTCAGGAAAGCCGCAACGCCAACCAGCAGGCCTCCTACCGGCGCTACCTGCGCCAGCTCTACCGCACCCTGCCCGAAGAAGAAGGCCGGGTGTACGATGCCGCCAATCGCCTGGTGTTTCGGGAAGGGCAGGGCCCAGCCAAGCCAGTCCCCGCCGCCTGGCTGGCCGAAGTGCGGCGCAGCGGCCGGGCCGTGCTGGAGCCCGAAACCCACTACCACGAAACCGTGGGCCTGCTCTACCAGGATGCCCGGCTGGGGCCGCTGGTGGTAGTGGCCTCGTCCGTAGATGAAGACAGCCGCCAGCAGCTGGCGCAGCTGCGCCAGCTGTTGGCCGTGGGGCTGCTGGCCGCGCTGGTGGTCATGGGCATCGGCAACTGGTTTTTTGCCGGGCAGGCCCTGCGTCCGCTGCGCCGCATGGTGCAGGAAGTCGACGGCATCACCGCCACCGACCTGAGCCAGCGCCTCACGCAGGCCGCGGGCTCAAACGACGAAATCGGGCGCCTGGCCCAGCGCTTCAACCGCCTGCTCGACCGGCTGGAATCGGCCTTTGCCGGCCAGCGCACCTTTGTGCGCGACGCCTCGCACGAGCTGCGCACCCCGCTCACCGCCCTGATTGGGGAGCTGGAAGTGGCCCTGCTGCAAGCCGAGCGCCCGCCGGCCGAGTACCGGCGCGTGCTGCAAAGCACCCTCGATTCGGCCCGCCAGCTCAACGAGCTCACCAACGGCCTGCTGCAGATTGCCCGCGCCTCCGACGACTCCTCGCAAGTGCCCATGGGCCCGGTGCGGCTCGACGAGCTGCTGCTGCAGGCCCACGAGCAGCTGCTGCGCCGCCACCCCACCTGCCGGGTCGACCTCGATTTTCGCGAAGGCGAAGAAGCCAACTGCTTCACCGTGCGCGGCAACGAGGCGCTGCTTCTCTCGGCCATGCTCAATGTGCTGGACAATGCCTGTAAGTTTTCGGCCGGCAATGGCGGCACGGTCACGGCTTCGCTGGCCCGCACCGCCCACCACCTCACGCTGCTAGTCTCGGACGAAGGCCCCGGCCTGAGTCCGGCCGATTTGCAGCAGGTGTTCGTGCCCTTCTTCCGGGCGGCCACGGCGCGGGCGGTGCCGGGCCACGGCATCGGCCTGCCGCTGGCAGCGCGCATTATGGCGCTGCACGGCGGCACGGTGCGCGTCGAGAGCGAAGTGGGCAAGGGCACCCAGGTATGGCTCAATTGGCCTATTTAGCCCAAAAAGGTCGTTTTTCTGGTTTTAATTTCCTTTTAACTTGAGTTTAATTCGGTCTTAATAGCCCCCCCGTAACCTTGTGGCAGAATTCCTACGGTTACGACGCCTGCTCGCCTTCGCAGCAGTCGTTCTATTATTAAGACACGGTTATGTCAGAAATTATTTCCTCGCCGGCTCGCACCGGTGCTCGCATTGCGGCGGCTGCCGAGCCGGCCGGCCCGGCGCCCAAGCCTTCGGTTTTTAGCTCAATCGGGCAGGATGCCCCGGCCGGGCTGGTGGTTTTCCTGGTGGCGCTGCCCTTGTGCCTGGGCATCTCGCTGGCCTCGGGCGCGCCACTACTCGCGGGCCTTATCACGGGCATTGTGGGCGGCGTATTGGTGAGCTGGCTCAGTGGCTCGCAGCTGAGCGTGAGCGGGCCCGCCGCCGGCCTCACCGTGATTGTGCTCACGGCCATCAGCACGCTGGGCTCTTTCCAGGCGCTGCTGGCGGCCACGGTAATCGCCGGAGCCATTCAGGTGCTGATGGGCGTGGCCAAGGCCGGGGTCATCGGCATGTACTTCCCGGCAGCAGTTATCCGCGGCATGCTGGCTGCCATTGGCTTGATTCTGATTCTCAAGCAGATTCCGCACTTCCTCGGGGCTGACACCGACTATTTTGAGGACATGGACTTTATGCAGTTCAATGGCCAGAACACCTTCTCAGCCATTGGCGCTGCCGCCCGGGCCCTGAGCCCCGGCTCGGTGCTGGTGGGCTTTGCGTCCTTGGCGCTGCTGCTCCTGTGGGATACCCGGGCGGTGCAGCGGCAGGCCTGGGCCCGCAAGGTGCCCGGCGCGCTGGTGGTCGTGCTGGTTTCCATTGGCCTGAACCAATTGCTGCGCGCCGTGGCCCCAGAGTACCAGGTACGCCCCGAGCACCTGGTGAAGCTGCCCGTCATCTCGTCGCTCAGCGGTTTGCTCGGCCAGCTGACTTTGCCGGACTGGTCGGCCTTTGCGCGGCCCGTTACCTACGGCGTGGCCCTGACCATTGCCATTGTGGCCTCGCTCGAAAGCCTGCTCAGCGTGGAAGCCGTTGATAAACTCGACCCGCACAAGCGCCGCACGCCACCCAACCGCGAGCTGCTGGCCCAGGGCGTGGGCAACATGGTGAGCGGCCTCATCGGCGGCCTGCCCATGACGGCCGTGATTGTGCGGTCGTCGGCCAACATCAACTCCGGCGGCCAAACCAAGCTGTCTTCCTTTATCCACGGCCTGCTGCTGCTGGCCAGCCTGCTGTTCCTGGCGTCGGTGCTGAACATGATTCCGCTGTCGGCACTGGCGGCGGTGCTGCTCACGGTGGGCTTCAAGCTGACCCGGCCGGCGCTCTACCGCACGCAGTGGAAATTGGGCTGGGGGCAGTTCCTGCCGTTCATCGTGACCATCGTGGCCGTACTGTTCACCGACCTGCTCAAGGGCGTGGGCGTGGGCCTGGTGGTGGGCTTCTTCTTCATCCTCAAGGCCAACGCCGAGCAGGCCTATTTCCTGACCCGCGACGCCCCCGGCCGCGAGCCCGGCACGTTCTACCTGCGCCTGTCCGAGCACGTATCCTTTCTCAACAAGGCCAGCATCATCAACACGCTCGAGCGCCTGCCCCGGGGCAGCCGCGTGATTCTCGACGGCAGCAAATCCATGGACATCGACCACGACGTGCTGGAAGCCATCGAATCGTTCCGCCAGGTGGCGCCCGAGCGCCACATCGACCTGGAGCTGCGCGGCATTTCCCCGGTGGCCGTGGCCGGGCATTAGCCCGGCCGCTTTGCCTGCTCTTCTGTTTCTTTATAATCCCGTATACAGTGACTGCTCATTCCCTCATCACAAAATCCCCCGATAACATGGCCGGTGTAGAAGACATCCTTGCAAACAATCGTCAGTGGGTAGCCGATAAAAATGCCCAGGACCCCGGGTTTTTTAAGCGGCTGGCCGACGGGCAACAGCCCAAGTACCTGTTCATTGGCTGCTCCGACTCGCGGGTGCCGGCCTCCGGCATCACCGGTACCGGGCCGGGCGAAATGTTTGTGCACCGCAACATCGCCAACCTGGTAGTTCACAGCGACATGAACCTGCTCAGCGTGCTGCAATACGCCGTGGAAGTACTGGGTGTCAAAGATATTCTGGTGGTGGGCCACTACGGCTGTGGTGGCGTGGCCGCCGCTGCTTCCAACAAGCAGTATGGCCTGATTGACAACTGGCTGACGCCCATCCGCGACGTCATTCGGCTGCACGAAACCGAGTTTCTGCGCGTGAAAGACGACAAGCAGCGCCTGCGCCGCCTCGTGGAGCTGAACGTCATTGAACAGGTACGCAACCTGGCCAAGACCAACATCATCCAGAACGCCATGCGCTCCGACGACCCGCCCCGCCTGCACGGCCTGGTGTACGACGTGGCCGACGGCGTGCTCAAAGATCTTAATGTGGACAGCAAGAACGTGATGCGCGAAATGGCGCACATCTACGGCACCGAAGCCGAGGAACCGCACCAGGAGGCTCACGCCCACGAAGCTCCCGCCAGCCCACAACCCGAAAGCGCCAAAGCCCAGAAACCCGAGAAGGAAAAGCAAGCGCAGCGCAGCGTATTGGGCTAAACATTAGCCCCCGATAAACAAAAAGCCTTCCCGCAGCGCTGCGGGAAGGCTTTTTGTTTATCGGGGCTCGAGGTTGAGGATAGTTATCCTGGCTCGAAACAGCCATCTGTCATGCTGACGAAGCAAGCATCTTATCACGTTGGAACAAATCGTTATGGTGTGACAAGAGGCTTCCTTCGGCAGCATGACAGGTGATTGAATTAGTTGAGCACGCGAGTTACTTCGACTGCGTTCAGCATGATGCGCCCATCATTTTAACTTGCTGCTGAGCCCAATGGGTTTATTAAAAAGTCCGGCGACTGCTAGAGTCGCCGGGCTTTTTGGTAGTGGATAAAAGCTGATTACTTCGCCGCTTGAATTTCGGCTACGGCCTTCTCCACGGCTTGCTGGGCTTCGGCGGCGTTGGCGCGGCCGGTCTTGGCGGGCACGATGCCTTGCAGCAAACCAATCACGGGCTTGTCGGCGCCGTAGGATTTGTATTTCACACCGAGGTCCTTCAACCGGGCGATGCCCTCGGACAGGGCCGTGGGGTCGTCGAGGCGGCCAAGCATGGCGGCCATGGGCTCCATCAAGTTGAACTTGCCCTGGATGCGGGCCGCGTCGAACTTGTCGCGCACGTAAGGCCATTGGGCCAGGGTGCCGTTCTTGGCATACGCTTCCGTTACGGCCTGGGTGAGGGCACCGTGGGTGTCGTTCTCATATTTCCTGGCCTGAACGAGGGCCTCTGAGGGCTTCACGGTAGCCAGGGCGCGCAGGGCCGCGCCTTGCACGTTGTACGACTGGCTGTTGAGCTGCTTGGAGAAGAACTTCTCGTCTTTCTTGTCCTTTGCCTTGGCCAGGACCGTGAGCAGGCTGGACAGTACAAACGGGTCTTTCTCTTTGGTGGCCAGTTTGCGCAGGGCCGGGGCAGCGGCTTTGGCCACGGATTTGTCGTCCATTTTCAGGGCTTCGATGGCGGCCAGGCGCACGCCGTAAAACTTGTCGTTGAGGGCGGCCAGCAACATTTTGCGCGCGGCGGCATCGGTGGTCTGGGCCTTGGCGGCGGCATCCACGGCCTCGCGGCGGTCCACAAACAGGGGCGCGTGGCTGTACTGATACACCGACTCGCCCACCGGCTTGTTGTCGGTTTTAATCCACAGCGTTTTCTTGTTGGCGTCCACGTTCACCAGCTCGGGCTTGGCCGCGAGGGGCATGGTGAAGGTTTGGGTGGCCTCGGTCATGGTCACGGGCTGGTGCTGCACCTTGCCGCCCATGTAGTAGTCGATAACAAACGGCAGCTGGAACACCTGGCCCGGCTGGGTCTGCTTCACGGTCACGGACTGCACTTTCTTGGCCGCGTCCCAGGCGTAGTCGATGGTCACGACGGGGTGGCCCGGGGCGAAGTACCACTGGTTGTAAAACCAGTTCAGGTCCTGGCCCGATACGGCTTCGAAGGCCAGGCGCATCTGGTGGGCTTCGCCGTTGCCGAAGGCGTTGTCCTTAAGGTATTTCTGCAGGCCGGCAAAGAATACGTCGTCGCCCAGGTAGGTGCGCAGCATGTCCATGATGGCGCCGCCTTTCTGGTAGCTCACCAGGTCGAATACCTCTTCCTGCTCGTCGTAGTGGAAGCGCACCAGGGTCTTGGCGGCATCGCGCGGCGAGCTCAGGTAGCGGCGCAGGTAGCGGTAGTAGTGGGCATCGGCGGCGTCCTTGCCGTACTTGTGCTCGGCGTAGAGGCCTTCCGAAAAGTCGGCCATGGTCTCGTTTACGGTGATATTGGCCCAGGATTCGGCTGTCACATAGTCGCCAAACCACTGGTGAAACAGCTCGTGGGCAATCACCGATTCGCCGGTGTACTCGCGGTCCAGCAGCTCGCGGTCGGTGAGCTGCACCTGCTCGCCGTGCAGCGTGGCGGTGGTGTTTTCCATGGCGCCGCTCACGTAGTCGCGGGCCACAATCTGGGCGTATTTGTTCCAAGGGTACTCCACGCCGAGGCGGTTGGAGAAAAACTCCAGCATGTCGGGCGTATTGCCGAAAATCTGCTTGGCGAAGGGCGCGTACCTCGGCTCGAGGTAGTAGCTCACTTCCTTGCCGCGCCACGAATCTTTGGTGATGCGGAAGTCGCCCACCGCCATCATAAACAGATAGGGCGAATGGGGCAGGTCCATCTTCCAGGTGTCGGTGCGCAGGCCAGGGCCAGCGGGCTTCTGGCTCACCAGCGCGCCGTTGCTGAGCGTGACGTACTTGCTCGGCACGGTCATGCTGATTTCCTCGGTCGTTTTCTGGTTGGGCCGGTCGATGGTGGGGAACCAGGCCGACGAGCCTTCGGTCTCGCCCTGCGTCCAGATTTGCACGGGCTTGCCCTTCACGGCGCTGTCCGGGTTGATGAAGTACAGGCCCTTGGCGTCGGTGATGGCCGCGCTGCCTTTCACCTTCAGCTCATCGGGCTTGGAGGTGTAGTCGATGTAGATGATGTACTGCTCGCCGGGCTTGAAGGTTTTGCCAAGGTTGATGCGCAGGTTCATGCCATCGGCATAGTTGTATTTCAGGGTCTGCTGCTGGTCGCCGTTCATCAAAGCCACGGTCTTGATGTCCATGCCTTTAGCGTCGAGCCGCAGCGAGTCGGTGGGGTAGGCGTGGGGCTTCAAGGTTACCCATTCCTTGCCGTAGAGGTAGCGCTTGGCGTAGTCGAAACGCACGTCGAGCTTGGTGTGGACCAGGTCGTTGATTTTGGTGGCCGAGGCGCGGTAGGGGGATTCCGCTTTCGCAGCGGGGGTGGTGGGGGTCTGCGCTAGGGCCGGTGCTTCGGCTACCAAGCCCAGCAGACCCAACGCTAAAAGGTGCTTCATGAAAAAGAAGAAGTTGATAAAAATAAGGATTCGCGCGAAGGACTCGGCCGCCGGGGCAAGGTTGCCAATTCCAGTCACGAATGTAATTGGTGAGCTCCCGCCGACCATGCTGCAAATCCCGGTGGAGCGGCCAGCCCAAGTCGGCGCGTAAGTTTGTGGCCGCATTCACTATTTCCCAATGTTTCGTTTTAGTACCCTCACGCCGCTTTTCCTCGCCATTCCCACGCTTAATGCCCTGGCCCAGACGCCCGCCGACAGCAGCCGCGCGCTGCGCGAAGTCACGGTGTACGCCTCGCGCTTGAGCCAACCCGTAAACCAGACCGGCCACGCCGTGACGGTGATTTCTGGGGCCAGCGTGGCGCGCTACCCCGTCAATTCCCTCGACGATTTGCTGCGCTGCCTGCCCGCGCTGGAAGTGCAGAGCCGCGGCAGCTTCGGGGCTCAGGCCGACGTAAGCCTGCGCGGCAGCACCTTCAACCAGGTGCTATTCCTGCTCGATGGCATGCGGCTCAACGACCCGCTTTCGGGCCACTTCGGCGCGTATATGCCCATCACCCCTGCCGAAATTGAGCAGATTGAAATCATCCGCGGCGCGGGCGCGGCCCTGTATGGCCCCGATGCCGTGGGCGGCGTAATCAACATCGTGACCAAGACCTTTGCCGCCACCGAGCGCCGCGACGAAGCCGAGCTCACCAGCACCACCATGCGCGGCGAGTGGAACCTGTGGCACACCAACACCGGCGGCTTCCTGGCCAAGAACAAGCTGCGCGTGGGCGGCGGCATCCTGCTGAACACCACCGACGGCCAGCCGCGCGACTACCCCAGCACCTTGCGCAGCGATGCCAGCCTGAAAACGTACTCCGTCTCCGCCGCTTACGAGCTGGCCCCTAAGCTCAGCCTGGCCGCCCGCGGCAGCTTCGACCGTCGCAACTACAGCGCCCAGTATTTCTACACCACCAACCCCGCCGACCAGGCCCGCGAAACCACCAACCGCAACTGGTACCAGGGCCAGCTGCGTTACCAGCACAACGAGCGCAGCCGCACCGAGGCGCAGGTATCGGCCAGCCGCAGCACCGATTACTACGTGTTCACGCCCACGTCGGCGGCCAGCGACCACCTCACCCACTACACCAACGTGCTGCTGAGCCACCAGCAGCAGTTTTCCGACAAGGTACGCGCCACCCTGGGCGGACAGGCCGACCGCCGCGCCGTGGTCAGCAACGACCGGGGCACGCACGCCCAGTGGCACTACGCCGCGTTTGGAGTGGTGGCCGTCACGCTCACGCCCAGCCTCGCCCTCACCGGCGGCCTGCGCCTCGACCACGACCAAGCCTACGGCACCGAGCTGGTGCCCCAGCTTAACGTGAGCCAGCAGATAGGGGAGGTGTTGACCATACGCGGGGCCGTGGGCCGGGCCATCCGTGCCCCTGATTTTACGGAGCGCTACACCTCCAACGGCCGGGCCGGCATTGTGCCCAACGGCTTCAACGTGGGCAACCCCGCCTTAGAAGCCGAGCGCACGGTAAACTACGAGTTGGGCGCCGACGTGCGCCCGCTGCCGGGCCTCACGGCCAAGGCTACCTATTTCGTGCGCAAAGGCAACAACCAGATAGACTACGTGCCCGATTCCGGTGAGCACATTTACTACGTGACGGGGCTCACCAACCTGTCCGGCTCCCGCACGTACCGTTTCGCCCAGAACCTGTTTGAGGTAACCACCCAGGGGCTGGAAACGGAGTTGAGCTGGGCCCACGCCTTCACCCCCAAAACCCGCTTCGATGGCAGCGTGGGCTACACCAACGTGCGCGTTACCAACAACGAGAACATTGCCTCGCAGTACCTGGCCAACATTGCCCGCCAGGTGATTTCGGGCACGGTCAGCCTCACTTCCCACCGCGTAAACGGCAGCCTGAGCGGCCTGTGGAAGCAGCGCAATAGCGCCGCCGTGGCCGCCATCAGCCGGAGCCAGGCCGCCGAATACGTGGTGTTCAATGCCCGCCTCGAAGTAGCGCTGCTGCCCAAGAAACTCTGGCTCACGGGGCAGGTGCAAAACCTGTTCAACGAGAAGTACTCCGACCTGCTGGGCGCCCAGATGCCCACCCGCTGGCTGATGGGCGGCCTGCGGCTGGCTCTGCAGCGGTAGATGAGAAATGCGCCTTAGCGCATCCCCACCCGCACTTTTTACAATTGAAGCCCCCGATTTGGAACATATCGGGGGCTTTGCTGTATCTTTGCCGTATCAATTCTTTCTCCCTAAAGGATTGTTTTTATACAGAGGCGCTGAGAGACAGGCTCAATGAAGCGCCGGCAACCATCCGCAACCGCGGGCAAGGTGCCAATTCCTGACCATATAAAAACAAGTTGCCGTGGACGCTGCCAACAACCTCCCCCTTCCGATTGCTGCTGTTACTGCTCGCCCCGCTGTCATGCGTTGGGCTGGCATGGGCTGTTGTTGCTGTTGTTGTCTGGCCTAGCCCGCCTGCCCCGAGCGTTTCTTCGCGGGTAGGCAGGCGGTAGCGCAGGCTGGGAGCCTGCGTGTGCTGTACCGCCGCCCCCGCGGCGTTCATTTCCTCTATTTCTGGGTTGCTGTCGGCTGCTCCGCTGTGCGCGCAGCCGGCTTCGTGTCGAACTACCTGCGCTGTTGTGGCCCAAAATTGAGCAAGCGCCGGCGCAAGGTTCGGCTACCCCGAATGGAAGGCTCTTCCGGCCCATCATACCCTGCTTTTACTTGATTTTTTGTAGCCGCAGCCCAGCCTAATCTGGTTGCGGACTGCTGTTCTCACCACATTTATTTCAACTAACTCTTTTGATATGTCGCTGAACCAAAAGCCCATTGGCATTTATTTCGAGCACCCTGAATGGTTTAAGCCACTCTTTGCGGAGCTGGACCGCCGTGGGCTAGCCTACGAGAAAATTGACGCCGCCCACCACCTCTTCGACCCTTCCGAGAAGGAGAGTGGCTACAGCCTGGTAGTGAACCGGATGAGTTCCTCGGCCTACCTGCGGGGCCATGGGCAGGGCATTTTCCACACCGCGGGCTACGCGACGCACCTTGAGCGCATCGGCACGCGCATTATCAACGGTTCAGCGGCCACGGCCATCGAAACCAACAAAGCCCGCCAGCTCTCGCTGTTTGAGTCGCTGGAACTGAAATACCCGAAGTCGTTTGTGATAAATCACGCCTCGCGGGCGGTCGATGCGGCCCAGCAATTGCGCTTCCCCATCGTGGTGAAGGTGAACATCGGCGGCAGCGGCGCGGGCATCATCCGCTTCGACACGCTGGAAGGCTTGCAGGCGGCGGTCGACAACAACCAGATTGACCTGGGCATCGACCAAACCGCGTTGGTGCAGGAATACGTGACGCCCCGGGGCGGCAACATCCACCGCGTGGAAACGCTGGATGGCAAGTTCCTGTACGCCATGAAGGTGTTTACCACCGGCGAGAGCTTCAACCTGTGCCCGGCCGAAATCTGCCAGATTCCGGAGGAGCAGTCGGCGGAGTTCTGCCTAACCGAAGCACCCAAAAAAGGCATTCAGGTGGAAGCCTTCACGCCGCCCGCCGAGGTGATTGCCGCTGTGGAGCGCATCGTGGCCGCCGCCAAAATTGACGTGGGCGGCATCGAATACCTCATCGACGACCGCACCGGCGACGTGCTTTTCTACGACATCAACGCCCTGTCCAACTTCGTGGCCGACGCCGTGAACGTGGTCGGCTTCGACCCCTACGCCCGCTTCGTGGACTACCTGGAAGCCCAGCTTCCCGGTACTGGCACCCCAGCCCAATCAGCTGCCACAACCACGGCCACATCAGCTCCACAACTTGTCACGGAATCAATACACTAAGCCATGAAATTCGGATATTGGATGCCCATTTTTGGGGGCTGGCTGCGCAACGTGGAAGACGAGCAGATGCCCACCGACTGGAGCTACGTTAAGAAACTGGCGCAGCGCAGCGAGGCCCTCGGCTACGACCTCACGCTCATCGCCGAGCTGTACCTCAACGACATCAAGGGCCAGGAAGCGCCTTCGCTCGAAGCCTGGAGCACCGCTGCCGCACTGGCCGCCGTGACCGAGCAGCTGGAAATCATGGTGGCCGTGCGCCCCACCTTCCACAACCCCGCGCAGCTGGCCAAGCAGGCCGCCAACATCGACCTGATTGCGCCCGGCCGGCTGTCGCTGAACGTGGTATCAAGCTGGTGGCGCGACGAGGCCACCAAGTACGGCCTGCACTTCGAGCAGCACGACGACCGGTACGCCCGCACCCGCGAGTGGCTCGATGTGGTGACCAACGTGTGGAAGCAGGACCATTTCAGCTACGACGGCAAGTACTACCAGGTGGCCGATAACGTGCTGCAGCCCAAGCCCGCTAAGGCGCCCTTCCTGTACGCCGGCGGTGAGTCGGAAGCGGCCAAAGACCTGATTTCGACCCAGTGCGACGGCTACGTGATGCACGGCGACTCGCCGGAGCAAATTGGGGCCCGCATCGCCGACATGCGCCGCCGCCGCGAGCAGAAAGGCCTGCCGCCCATGAGGTTTGGCGTGGCTGGCTACACCATCGTGCGCGACAACGACCAGGACGTGAAGAAGGAGCTCGACCGCATTACCAACGTGAAGTCCTCAGCCGCGGGCTACGGCAACTACCAGCAGTGGCTGGCCGGCACCCAGCTCGAGCAGCAAGTGTCGCTGCACGATTACTCGGTGTCGAACCGCGGCCTCCGCACCGGCCTCACTGGTACGCCGGCCCAGATTCAGGACCGCATCGGCGCCTTCGAAGAAGTAGGCGTGGATTTCTTCCTGCTGCAGGCCAGCCCGCAGCTTGAGGAAATGGAGCGGTTCTCGGAGTCGGTGATTCAAGTTTTAGCGTAGTCCGGCAATTTCGGATTGCCAAACACCAGCACGTCATGCTGAGCGCAGCCGAAGCATCTCGCTTGTGCAAGTAATTCTCACGTTTGGGTTATTACTGCCAGCGAGATGCTTCGGCTGCGCTCAGCATGACGGTTCTTTAGGCGCATTAATGCGCATTAGTACTTAACGTGCCTATGGCGCGTACTCACAAATTACATGCTCAAAAAATCACTGGAGCTGCTTCGATTGGAAGCGGCCGAAACGGGGGCCAACACCCTCAAACGCAGCCTCAACGGCATCAGCCTCATTGCCATTGGCATCGGGGTTATCATTGGCGCCGGCCTTTTTTCCCTCACAGGCATTGCCGCAGCCAATAATGCCGGGCCAGCCGTTACGCTCTCTTTCATTGTGGCCGCGGTGGGCTGTGCTTTCTCTGCGCTGTGCTACGCCGAGTTTGCGTCCCTGGTGCCCGTTTCGGGCAGTGCCTACACCTATTCGTACGCCACCATGGGCGAGCTATTCGCCTGGATAATCGGCTGGGACCTGATACTGGAATACTCGGTAGGGGCGGCCACGGTAGCCATCAGCTGGTCGCAGTACCTCATCAAGTTCCTGGGCAAGTATGGACTGCACATTCCAGCGCAACTGGTGATGTCGCCCTTCGAAAAAGCCACCCTGGCCGATGGCTCGGTGGTGTCGGGCTTTGTCAACGTGCCGGCCATGCTTATTGTGCTGGCTATCACAGCCATCGTCACGCGGGGCACCAAGGGCTCGGCGTGGTTCAATGCGCTGGTGGTGGCCCTGAAGGTGGCCGTGGTGCTGGTGTTCATTGCGTTGGGCTGGAAATACATCGACCCGGCCAACTACCAACCCTACATTCCGGCCAATACCGGCAAGTTTGGCGAGTTTGGCCTGAGCGGCATTTTGCGCGGGGCCGGCGTCATTTTCTTCGTGTTTATTGGCTTCGACATCGTGGCTACCATGGCGCAGGAAACCAAGAACCCGCAGCGCAACATGCCCATTGGCATCCTGGGCTCGCTGGCGGTGTGCACGGTGTTGTTCGTGCTTTTCGGCCACGTGCTCACGGGGGTGGCCAACTACACCGAGTTCAAAAACAGCGCGGCGCCGGTGGCCATTGCCATTGAAAAAACGCCCTACGCCTGGCTCAGCTCGGCCGTAATCCTGGCTATTCTTATCGGCTACACCTCCGTAATTCTGGTGGATTTGCTGGGACAGTCGCGGGTGTTTTTCTCCATGTCGAAGGATGGGCTGCTGCCGCCGGTGTTTTCCAAGGTGCACCCGCGCTTCAACACGCCGTTTCAGTCGAGCCTGCTGCTGGGGCTGTTCATCGCCTTGTTTGCCGGCTTTGTGCCCATTGCCGTGGTGGGCGAGATGACGAGCATCGGCACCTTGCTGGCCTTTGTGATGGTGTGCCTGGGCGTGCTCATCCTGCGCCGCACCAACCCCAACGCGCCGCGCAGCTTCCGCACGCCGTGGGTGCCGGTGGTGCCCATCCTGGGCATTATCGTGTGCCTGGTGATGATGTTTTCGCTGCCCGGCGAAACCTGGCTGCGCCTGATAGTGTGGCTGGCCATTGGGCTGGCGATATACTACGGCTACGGCAAAAAGCACAGCAAGCTGCGGCTGGCTCAAGAAGCAGCCGCTCAAGTTCCTCCCCAAGCGGTGGCTTAACGCCTAGCCCAACGCGTATAAAAAAAGGCAGCTGATTACTCAGCTGCCTTTTTCTATACCGTTAAGGTAAATTATCGGTTGGTACGATTGTCATTGTCCACGTTGCCGGTGCGGGTGTCGGTGGCGCCGAGCTGCTGCACGTCCACGTCGGTTTTGCGCACGGTGGTACGCACGGTTTCGTCGCGCTCGGTCACCTCCTTGCCAATGTTGACTTCGCCCACTACGCGGGCTTCTTTGGAAACCACGGCGCGCTCGGCCTGCTCCGTTACTTTGATTTCACCTTCTTTGAAGGCGGCAAAGTCGGCTTCGGTGGCGGGGCGGTTCACGTCGCGCCGCTGCACGTTTACGTGCTCTTCGCGCAGGCGCACGTGCTCTTCCACGGGCTTTTCAATGATGCGGCTGCGGATGCGGGCGCCGCCGGTTTGCTCCACGCGCTTTCCCACTTGCAGGTTTTCTTCGATGATGGGCAGCGAGCCGGTTTGCTGGCCGGTGGCGGTTTGGGCGGTGCCGCTGTTGGCCGCGAATCCCTGGGCGCCGGTCATGCCATACCCTTGGGCAGTGGCTTGCTCGCGCACATCGATGGCACCGTTGCCATCCATGATATCACGGGCGCGCTCGGCTTCTTCCGACGAAGCGGCGTGTACCGTTACCACCGAGCGGCCGCTGCGGGTGGCGTTGGTGTAGGCGTGGGTGTCCTGGTGGTCGGTGCCAAACAGATTGCTGAAGAATCGGCTGATGCCGTCTTCGGCTTTGCCGGTGGCCCGGCTGGTGGCATCGGCGGCGCCTTCGGCGGCCGTGCCGCTGATATTCCGGAAATCGGAGGGGTCGTTATGGTTGGTGCCGGTGCTGCTCGCGGTCATGTGCTGGGCATTCTGGGCGTCTTGGGCGGCTATGTCCACGTTGCTGCTTACAAAACCGGCGGACATAAGTTTCTGGACGACTTGTTGGGCTTCTGAAGCGCTGTTGAACAAGCCTACTACTGTTTGTTGGGCCATAAGTAACTAACTGAAAATGTGGAAAGGAAGGATAGGAATGGGAAGGCTAGGAGGGGAGGGAGCTAGTGGGCGCTCCGGAAGTGGGGCTGGCAGAACCAGCGGCTGGCGCGGCTACCCGCTCGGCGGTCACGACCTCGCGGCGTAGCTCCACCTGGTGCGCGGTATTGGTGGTAACTACCTGCTTCCGCACGTGCACTTCCTCCACGAGCAGGATGCGGGTAGTCACCACCACTTCTTCGCGGAACACCGGAATTATCATGGTATCGCCTTCGTGGCGCACGGGAGGTATTACCTCTACGTATTGATTCACAGGCACGTGTTCCACCGAAACCTGTTCGTGCTTGGTGGGCACGTTCACGGTCTGGGTTTCATTGTGCACGGTTTTGCGCACGGTGACCGTACCCGTCTCGACCACTTCTTTCTCGATGTGGGCTACTTCTTCGATGACCGGAATGGTCCGGGGCAGGAACTCGGGCGTACCCGACGAGGGGAGGAATTCGGGGGTGTTTGGAGACATGGCCTAGAATACGGCCTTCGCTGAAGCGCGGGTGATTTTTCCCAACGGCCATGCCCCTGTAAGGTCGGCGGCCACTGGCGCTAAAAAAGGCACCGCCAGTGGCGAACCAGGCTGAGACGGCGCAGTGCGATAATTGCAAATCAAAAGGTTAAAATGCCTAAAGCCGAGCAAAGGCAGCGCCTGCTAGCCAGCGCCTAGCAGCGCCGGACAGTGCAAAATCTTATTAAAGATTTATTGTCGTTCGCAGCGGGGCCGCTCCCGCGGCTGGGGCCTTCCTTTGATTATTCTTGCTCGCCTTCGCCTAGTGCGTGGTGACTCCATTGGCATCTAGCTCGTCGTCGTCGCGCACGCGGGAAAGGCTGCCTTCCAGGTCCACAATGTCATCCTCGGCGGCGCTGCTGGCGGCGGCATTGCCAGGGCTTTGCGCCTGCCGGTACACGTCGACGGCGCCGTTTGCGTTGAGGGCGCCGCCCGCCCGCTGTGCCTGCTCATCAGTGGCGGTATTCACGGTTAGCACGGCGCTATCGGGTCCGGATGCAGCGATGTGGGCCTGGGCTTCGGCATTCTCATTGCCCGCAAAAAGGTCGGTGAAAAACCGGACGACGCCGTCCTCAACCGATTCGGTGGGCGCAGCGGCGTCGGTGGTCAGGTGCTGGCCTCGCAACGTATCCCGGGTGGCCAGGTTGAGCTGACTGCGCTCGAAACCAGCCGCCAGCAGCTGCTCAACGGCAGCCTGCGCTTCGATGCTACTAGTGAATAATCCAACGACGATTCCGGCCATGACGAGGGAGTGGATGAGCCTTGGTTTACGGCTGGGGTGGCGCCCGGTTTTACGCGCCCGGCGCGAACCCAATGGCCACACTCGGACGGCAAAGTATTGCGCTGCAGGAAGTACCCATGCTTCCGGCGCCGCTTGCTGAGCTGCGCCTCGCCAGGTTTGGATAGGGCAGGGGCGGGTTGAAAACTTTCGGCCTCCCCTAAGGCTTGGGGTAGTAGCAATGAACAATGTTGATAGTTAATTGCCCGAACGGTGCCTACCGCTTGCGCAAGCCCGGTGTACTTTTGTAGTTCTGCCGGAAGCATTCAGTCAACAGCAGGACAAGTGCGTACTCGGTTTGCCCGCTTACTATGGATACGATAAAATACCCCGGCCTTATTCCTTCTCACGAACACAAGCGCATGGAGGCGTTGCAGCCCTACCAGGTGCTGGGCTCGCCCGGCCAGGAGCTGTTCAACGACTTTGTGAGTGTAGTGGCCAAGCTCTTCGACATGCCCATTGCGCTGGTGTCGTTGGTGCGCGCCGCCGATGTAGTGTTTATCGGCAACGCGGGCCTGCCGGAAGCCCTGGTGGTGAACCGCGAAGACAGCATGTGCTCGGTGGCCATCCTCAACGACGGCCTCACCGTGTTTGATGACATCGTGGCCGAACCCTGCGAGCTGGTCAACCCCCTCGTGGCACAGCAGATGAACCTGGGCTTCTACGCCGGGCAGGCCCTGCGCACCCCCGACGGCCTGGCCGTGGGCAGCCTGTGCGTGCTCGACCGCCAGCGCCGCGAGCTCAGCCCCGCCGAGGGCCTCCTGCTGAAAGACCTGGCCCTGGTGGCCCAGGAGCTGTTGCGCCTGCAAGCAGTGCGCATGGCCGATGCCACGCTGGTGGCGGCCCTGCGCACCCGCCTCGACGGCCCGGTGCAGCAGACCCTCACCCGCCTCGCTACCCTGGCCGAGCTGCGCCAACTGGCGCCTCCCGCCGATACCGAAGAAGCCCAGCGCTACGACGATTCCCGCGTGGACGAAGCCCGCTACCTGACCCAAACCATTCACCGCGAGCTACTGGCGGCGATGGCCGAGGTGGTGTAATCCGCAAGACAACCTAACTGAATTTCGAAAGGCCGAACTGCGCTTTGCTGGCGGCGAAAGCAGCTTGGGCGGTATGGCGCTAGGCCTGGCTAGCCACATCTCACATCGAGTAGCTGAGGCGAGAAAGGTGGCTAATTTCTTCCGTCCCGTTAGGCGCATCTCTCGCCTCTAAAACCGACCTTTTCTCCGGTTACCTTTGTTGATTACGATGCTGCATTATCTATCAGCGGCATCCATTAAATCAACAAAAAGTCAGTGAAGGTTTGTATTGCCGAAAAGCCCAGCGTGGCCCGAGAAATTGCCAACGTACTAGGCGCTACCCGCCGCATGGACGGCTACTTTGAGGGCAACGGCTACCAGGTCACCTGGACGTTCGGGCACTTCTGCCAGCTCAAGGAGCCCGACGACTACCAGCCCGAGTGGAAGCGCTGGAGCCTGCACAACCTGCCCATGATTCCGGACTCGTTCGGCATCAAGCTCATGCGCCGCGACGAGGGCGTGGTGAAGCAGTTCCACACCATCAAGAAGCTGGTGGACGAGGCCGAAGAAGTCATCAACTGCGGTGACGCCGGCCAGGAAGGGGAGGTGATTCAGCGCTGGGTGCTGATGGAAGCCAAGTGCCGCAAACCCGTGAAGCGCCTATGGATTTCGTCGCTCACCGAGGAAGCCATCCGCCAGGGCTTCGCCAATCTGCGTGACGGCAAGGATTTCGACAAGCTCTACCAGGCCGGCAAAAGCCGCGCCGTGGGCGACTGGCTCCTGGGCCTGAACGCCACCCGCCTCTTTACGCTCAAGTACACCACCTACCAAGACAAGCAGCTGCTGAGCATCGGCCGGGTGCAGACCCCTACGCTCGCCTTGCTGGTAGACCGCTGGCACGAAATCCAGAACTTCAAGCCCGAGCCGTACTGGGTGCTGCGGACCGAATACCGAGGCACCATGTTCAGCCACATTGCCCCACCCAAGCAGGCCAAGGACGCCGAAGATGCTCCCGACGAGAAGACCCGCCTGCGGGCCCTGGGCTACTTCGTGACCGAGCAAGAGGCTCAAGAAGCACTTGAGGCTGTGCGGCCTGATCCGCTGGTTATCACCAATGTGGAAATCAAAAAAGCTCGTGAGTCTCCACCGCGTTTGTTCGACCTGACATCTTTACAGGTGCAGTGCAACAACCAGCTGGGGCTGTCGGCCGAGGACACGCTCAAGATTGTACAGGGGCTCTACGAGAAGAAGGCAGTGAGCTATCCGCGCGTCGATACCACCTTCCTGCCCGACGACCAGTATGCTAAAATCCCTGGCATTCTGCGCGGCATCGGCTACGACAGCCTGACCGCCCCATTGCTGGCCACCAAGATTCCGAAGACGCCCAAGGTGTTCAACAACGCCAAGGTAACCGACCACCACGCCATCATCCCGACCGGCGCGGCCGGCCCGGGCGGCGGCATGGAAAGCAGCGTGTACGACATCATCACGCGCCGCTTCATTGCCGCCTTTTACCCCGACTGTGAGGTGAGCAACACTACCGTGCTGGCCGAAGCGGCCGAGCGCCCCTTCCGGGTGCGCGGCCGCCAGATTCTAAGTCCCGGCTGGCGCGTGGTATACGGCAACCCCGAAGAGCAGCAGGCGCCCACCCCAGCCCCCGCACCCAACGCAAAGACCGGTGGCGAGGAGCAGGAAGACGTGGTGAGCACCGTGCTGCCTAGCTTCGTGAAAGGCGAGAGCGGCCCCCACAACCCGCGCCTCGACAGCAAAATCACTCAGCCGCCCAAAGACTACACCGAAGCCAGCCTGCTGCGTGGCATGGAAACCGCCGGCCGCAACATCGACGACGAAGAGTTGCGCCAGGCCATGAAGGAAAACGGCATCGGGCGCCCCAGCACCCGCGCCGCCATCATCGAAACATTGTTCAAGCGCAACTACATCCGGCGCGAGAAAAAGCGCCTGCTGCCCACACCCACCGGAGTTGAGCTGATTGGGCTGATTCGCAACCCCACGCTGAAATCGGCGGAGCTCACGGGCCAGTGGGAGCGCAAGCTGCGCCAGATTGAGAAGGGCGAGCTGTCGTCGGAGCAGTTCCTGGCCGAGCTCACGGGGCTGGTGCGCGAGATGGTGCAGGAAGTGAAAACCGACGGCCGCGGGCGCATGGTCACGTCCGGCAGTGCGGAGCTGGCCATGAGCCAGGGCGCGGCCAATGGCGCCGCGGCCGCGGGCAGTAAAGTGCCCGCCGGCCTCACCGGAACCAAGGCCGCGAAAGCCGCCAACCCCGCCGGTACCACCAGCGGCAACGGATTGGGCTACTGCCCGATGTGCAAAACTGGGCACGTGCTGCGCGGCAAAACGGCTTTCGGCTGCGCCCGTTTCCGGGAGGGCTGCACGTTCCGCCTGCCCGCCGAAGTGCACGGCAAGAAGCTGAGCGACCCGCAAGTAAAAGCCCTGCTCGCCAAAGGCCGCACGCCCATTATGAAAGGCTTTGTGGGGGCTGACGGCCAGAAGTTCGACGCCGCCATTGGGCTCGATACGGCCTTCCAACCCACGCTGCTGCTTGTAGCCGACAGCAAGCCCGGCGCCGCTCCCGACTCGGGGCAGATTCCGTGCCCGGTGTGCAAGCTCGGCACCATGCTCAAGGGCAAAGCGGCCTACGGCTGCTCGCGCTTCCGCGAGGACTGCCAGTTCCGCGTGGCCTTCGAATGGGGTGGCAAGGCCCTCACCGAGGCCCAGCTCAAGCTGCTGCTGCGCCGCGGCGAAACAAGTGTCATCAAAGGCTTTATCTCCGCCAAAACGGGGAAGAAGTACGATGCTGCGCTGAAGGTGGAGGAAGGGCGCGTGGTGCCGGTGTTTGGTTAACAGTGTCTCAGCACGTCTGTCATGCAGAGTGGAGCGTCTCACGTGCGGCAGTAACTTATTCGGCTGTTATTAATCGGCTATCATGCTGAGCTGGCGAAACAGCTTCTCAAGGCTCAACGAGTCGTTCAAACGTGATAAGATGCTTCCTTTGTCAGCATGACAAATGGCGCCCCGGAGAGATGCTTCGACAAGCTCAGCATGACGTTCTTTTGCTCACTGCTCACTCGCCAAAATGCACCAAATTCTCGAGCATGCCCTTGAAGATGACGCCATGAAACGGCAGCATCAGGTACCAGTACAGGCGCCCGGCCAGGCCCAGGGGGCGGAACGCGGCCAGCTGCTCCACCGCGTGGCCGCCGTTGGGCTGGTCCAGGATGCGGAACTGCAGCCATGCTTCGCCGGGCAGCTTCATTTCGGCATAGAGCAACAAGCGCCGGCCGTCGCGGTCGGCCACCAGCACGCGCCAAAAGTCGAGGGGGTCGCCGGGACGCAACTGGTTGGGTGAGCGGCGGCCCCGGCGCAGGCCCACACCTCCCACGGCTTTGTCCATCAGGCCGCGCAGGCGCCAGAGCCAGTCGGTTTTGTACCAGCCCCGCTCGCCGCCGATGCTCCAGATGTTGTCGAGCACCTCCGACACGGGCCGGGTGAAGGGCAGCACCTGGCGGTCGAAGAACATGCCGTTCTTCGGAATCTGGATGGCGTCCATGTAGTTCTTGCGCATGGTGCCCGAACTCAGCGCGTCGCTCCAGCTGCTCACCACTTCGTTTTGCTCGATGCGCTGAAACGCCAGGGCCAGCGCCGCCCGGTAGCTCATGCACTCGTGCGGAATCACGGCGCTGATGCTCTTGGCCGGGTCACACACGGTGTCGTTCCGCAGGCTTTCGACCAAGCTCTGGGCCAGGGAAAACGTGGTGCTCGTGACCAGGTACAGCCACCACGAGGAGAGCCGCGGCGTGAGCACGGGCACCGTGTATATCCAGCGCTTATAGCCCCGCTCGGCGGCCAGCCCCAGCAGCATTTCGCGGTAGGTAAGGATATCGGGGCCACCTACATCAAAGCCTTTACCAAAGCATGCCGGGTTGTCCAGCACCGACATCAAGTAAAACATGATGTCGCGGATGCCAATGGGCTGACAACGAGATTTTAGCCATCGTGGTGTTATCATCACCGGTAGCTTCTCCACCAGGTCGCGGATTATCTCAAACGATGCCGAGCCCGAGCCGATAATGATGCTGGCCCGCAGCACCGTGAGTTGAGCTGGACTGGCTTTGCCCAGCACCGTTTCCACGGCCCGGCGGGAGCGCAGGTGCACGCTCAGGCCCTCGTCGTTGGCGATGCCGGAGAGGTAGATGACCTGCCGGGCGGAGGTCGTGTTCAGGTACGCTACAAAGTTGGCGGCCGACTGCTGCTCCAGGTTGAAGAAGTCTTCGCTGTGCCCGCTCATGGAGTGCACGAGGTAGTAGGCGGCATCGAGGTCGGTGGGCAGGGTGGCCAGCGTGGCGGGCCGGAGCAGGTCGCCGCTGGCTACCTGCACCCGCGCGTGCAAGGCGGCGGGCAGGGCGTCGGCCAACACAAAGCGGCGCGGGTCGCGCACCAAGCATACCACCTCGTGGCCGGCCGTGGCCAGAAGCGGCAGCAGGCGCTGACCAATGTAACCGGTGGCGCCGGTGAGGAGGATTTTCATGCGGCAGAGGAGAAATCAGGGCTGGCGCTTTTCCGTGAAGCCGGCCGGGCTGCCCGGCTTGCCGAGGGCCGACCAGGAAGAATACCAACGGGGGCACTGCCTTGTTCGGGCTTACGTAGTAAAGTCTGGCCGCAACTGCTGCATCATCAGGGACTAATCAGCATCTTTGCGCGCATGAAACACTTCGTCCCCCTTCTCGCCACGGGCCTGCTGCTGGCCTCCGCGGCCCAGGCCCAAACCAAGCTCACGGCGCCGCCGCTGAGCCCCAGCACGCACATCCGCCAATCTTTTTCCACGTCGTACATCGAGCTGACCTACTCGCGGCCGTCGCTGCGGGGCCGGGTGGCCTTCGGCAACCTTGTGCCCAACGGCACGGTGTGGCGCACGGGGGCCAACACCATCACCAAGGTGCGCTTTGGCGAGGAAGTGAAAATCAACGGCCAAACCGTGCCCGCCGGCGCCTACGCCCTGCTCACCATCCCCGACGCCAAGGAGTGGACCTTCATCCTGAACCGCGACACCGCCCAGTGGGGGACTTATGAGTACAAGCAGGCCCTCGACGTGCTGCGCGTGAAAGCGAAGCCCACCAAACTGGCCGCGCCGGTCGAAACCATGTCGCTGACCGTCGAGAACCTACGGCCCAACGCGGCCGACCTCGTCGTGAGTTGGGACCGCACGCAAGTAGCCCTGCCCATCACCGCCGACCCCGACCGCATCGTAATGGGCCAGATTCAGGAGGCCATGAAGGGCGAAAAGAAGCCCTACATCACGGCCGCTCAGTATTACTACAACACCGGCAAAGACCTGACGCCCGCCATTGGATGGATTGACGAAGCCATTAAGGCCAAACCTGACTACTATAGCTACTACTGGAAAGCCAAGCTGCTACAGAAGCAAGGCAAGAATAAGGAAGCCATAGAGGCGGCCAACAAGTCGTTGGAGCTGGTAAAAGCCGACAAGAATGAGGTCTCACGCACCGAATACACGCGCCTGAACCAAGAGGTGCTAACTGCTGCTGGCGCCAAGAAATAGAGCTGCCTGGGCTGATATTTAACTTAAACAAAAAGGCATTAATCAGGAAGCGGAGTTATTGCCCTGGTTCACCATCTGCGTGAAGCTTTTGGCCGCATTGGTAAACTCCGAGGGGATGAGCACGACGGTGGTCGTGTTGTTATCGATGCCGATTTCCAAGAGCATCTGCATGCGGCGCAGCTCCAGGGCAATGGGGCTTTTCTCCATCTCCAAAGCGCCCTGCGTGAGCTTGATGCTGGCTTCTAATTCCGCCTCGGCTTTGATGATGCGGGCGCGCTTCTCGCGGATGGCCTCGGCCTCGCGGGACATGGCCCGCTGCATGGATTCCGGAATTTCCACATCCTTGATTTCGACCAGCTCAATTTTCACGCCCCAGGATTCGGTGGCCGCATCCACAATTTGCATCAACGACGCATTGATTTGAGCGCGCTCCCGCAGTACCTCATCCAGCTGATGCTGCCCAATGATATTGCGCAACGCCGTGACGGACAACTGGTAAACTGCCTGGTTGAAATTGGCCACCTTGATGATGGCATCGGCAGGGTTCACTACCCGAAACCACAGCACGGCGTTCACCTTAATGGTCACGCTGTCTTTGGTAATGGTTTCCTGCTGCTCCAAATCAACGGTTTTGGTACGGATGTCAATGGTTTGCTGGCGTTCGATGAACGGAATTATCCAGTAAATACCAGGCCCGCGTAGTCCCGTGAATCGGCCCAGTCGAAAAACAAGAGCCCGCTCGTATTCCTGCGCTATGCGAATGCCGGAAAGCAGGAGAAGAACAATGATGAGGAGTAGGGCGAACGACGACATGACCGAAGGAGATTGGTGAGGTTTGGTCAATATATCGCCGAGATAGTGTGGGCATTACAGCCTAATTGCAACTACCAGTCATGCCGAGCGGAGCGAAGCAACTTATCACGTGTCAACGATTCCGTCAACAGTGATAAGATGCTTCGCTCCGCTCGGCATGACTGGTGATTATGGATAGTCTTCTACCGGCCTACCACCGGCAGCACCGGGACGCTCTCATGCCCGGCAGCATCAACCGAAGCCACGCCGAAAATGAAGTTGTCTTTGCTGATGGGCAGGTCGGCGGTCAGGCCGCTCACGGGGATGCGCTGCTGCCACTGGGGGGCGCTGGTTTCGCGCACCAGCACCACGTAGCTCGCGGGCTTGGCGCCAGTGGCGGGGGCCTGCCAGCGCAGCTCGGTGCGGTTGGTGAGGTTGGCGGTGAGAACTTCGACCTTGGCGGGAGCGGCGGGGGCCAGGGCCAGGCTGGCCATGGTGGCGAGGTTAATGCCCGCGTTGCGGCGCAGGTAGGCGAAGTCCACGCCTTCGATGACGTCGCCGTAAGCCCGGCCTTTTTCGGTGCGCAGGTCCTGGTGCTGGTGGGTGTAATCCTCGTTCATCTCCGTGAAGCGGACGGCCGCGAAGCCCTGCTGGTTGAAGGGCGTGTGGTCGCCGCCGCGCAGGAAGCGGTCGGGGCGGTACTCCAGCACTACTTCGTGGCCTTTGCCGTAGAGCTTGCCGGCGCGCTGCGAGTAGCGGGCCAGCTGGCGGCTGATGCCGTCGTTCTCGTTGCTGAGCTGGCGGCGAATCTTGGCTTGCTCGGGCGTTTCATTGGCCGGCACGCCTTCGCTGAACACCCGCAGGTGCTTGTCGTCGTTAATCACCGGGTCGAAGCCGTGCGAGTTGCCCACGATGTCGTTGTTGAGCATGGCAATCAGGTTCCAGCCTTCTTTCTTGGCGCGCTCGGCGAGGTGCCCGGAGCCGTAGAGGCCCTGCTCTTCGCCTTGCACGGCCACAAACTTGAGCGTGCAGGGAAACTTCTGGCCGGCCAGCACGCGGGCCAGCTCCATCACCAGCACCGTGCCGGAGCCGTCGTCGTTGGCGCCGGGCGCGTCGGCGGTGGCGTTCATCACGTCGCTCACGCGCGAGTCGATGTGGCCGCTTACCAGGATGATGCGGGTATCGGTGGGGTCGGTGCCGGGTAGGGTCGCCAGCACGTTGGCCATGAGCACGGGCTTGTTGATGCGGCGGCCGTCGGGCTTCACCGTGAAGGTGTCCATCTCGACCGTCATGCGGCCGCCGCCGGCTTTGCTGTACTTCAGGAACTCATCGCGCACGTAGTTGCGGGCCGCGCCAATGCCGCGGGTGGGGCTTTGGGTGTCGCTCAGGGTGTGGCGCGTGCCAAAGGACACGAGCTTGCGGATGTCGGCCTCCAGGTTTTTGGCTGAAATCTCATCGACCAGCTTTTGGATTTTGGGGTCGGCGGGGGGCAGCAGCGGGGCTGGTTTGGTCTGGGCGAGGGCGGCAAAGGGCGCCAGGAATAGGAGCGTAGCGAGTTTCATGGACGGAAGGTAGGACGGGAAGCAGAATAACAAAGAAAAAAGAACGTCATGCTGAGCGAAGTCGAAGCATCTCGCGTGGGGTAGTAATTCATTTACTATTACACGCGAGATGCTTCGACTTCGCTCAGCATGACGTTCCAGAAACAACAGCTGACTTAGGCCAACCGTTAGCCAGCTTTATAAAACGGCTCAACTTGACGGAAGTAGGGGTTTACGCCCTCGTCAGAGCTTACATCCAGCAGCATCAGGTCCACGAATTGGTAAGCGTCGGTCTGGCCTTGCAGCACCGGGCCGAGCTCCTGCATGAAGCTGGGGTCGGGGGTGTTGCTCACGAAGGCCAGCAGCAGGCGCGGCACATCGGGGTTGTCGGCCAACTGCATCTGGGCCAAGTAGGCGGCTTCGATGTTGGGCTGGGTCGCGGCCCAGGTCTTGATGGCCTCGGCCACGGCCGTGGGGTACTCGGCGGGCTGGCTCAGCAGCACCTGCGCATCGCCGCCCGCGGGCGAGAGGGGGCCGGTGAGCTGGCCGGCCAGCAGCGCCGCCAGCTCGTCTTTGGGCAGCAGCTTGCCAGCGGGCGAGAAGGGGTTCAGCACGCAGTCCTGGCCCTGCACCATGTTAAAAAACGCGTGGCCAGGCAGGCGCACGTAGCTCACGGGGCCGTTGTCGACGCCGCCATCAGTGAGGCGGGGCACCGAGGAGAAGATGGGCAGTTTCCCATCAGACAGAATCTGGAGCTGTATTTCCTGGCCTTCGGCCAGCACCACTTCCCCTTCGGCAATGCCTTCCATTGGGGCCAGAATCATCAGAATTTCTTCCTGAAGCAGGGCCTGGTAAAAGGCCGGGCGGGCGTTTTCGTCGGTAGCGGCCAAGAGCAGGAGCTGTTCCAGCACGTTCTCGGGCTCGAAGGGGAAAGGCTCGGGCTCCGGAATGTTAAAGACCGGCTCGGCGGGCGCGGGGGGAGCCGTGAACTTGGCGCCCTGGTAGCGGGGGCCGCCGGCAGGCTTTTCGGTGGCGGCGGGTGGGGTGCTGGGAGCAGCCGGGGCAGGAGTGGCCGGTTTGTCCTCGGCGGGTTTATTCTTCAGAAAGTCGAGCAGACCCATAATAGAAAAGCGAAGCGAGTGAGTTGAAAGTGCAATCTACGGCGAAAACCGCGTTGCGATGGGGTGAAAAAGGGCAATTGCGGAGGTTAAATGGCCAAATCAGGGCCTTAAGCTGAGCCATTTCTGCCGTAGGCCTTGCTACTCAGGCACCACTGCTGGCACCTGCATTCTCCGGGCCGGAGCTGGCTTAGGGCACGCGGCAGCTGTCGAGCTGCTGCTGCACGTAGCGTATGGTGCGCGGGGCGGCCTCGTTGCCCCAGTGGCTTTCGATGTAATTCAGCAGGTTGGTGAGCTGGGCGGGGCTCAGGGACTTGTTGCCGGGCATCACGTTGTGGTAGCCCACGCCGTTTACCACGATGACTTCGTTCTGACCCTGGCGCAGCAGGCAGGGTAGCTCGGCGCGGTGGTCCACCAGGTAGTCGGACCCGGCCAGCGGTGGCACCAGGCGCGCCAGCCCCTGGCCCTGGTCGCCGTGGCAGCTGGCGCAGTGCTGCGCATACAGCCGCTCCCCTTGGTGGCGGTTGTTGCTAAAGCAGCCCGGGAGCATTAGCGAAATAAGTAGGAAAGCAATCAGTAGCCGGTAGTCAGTGGTCGGACGAAGGTGTTCTGACATGCCGTGAATCAGCTGATTAATAAGAGCTATTGCCCTGATATGGACTATTGAATGCCGGCTACCGGCTTGGCTTTGCGGGCGTCAATCTCGGCCAGCAGCGTGGGCAGCTCGGCCAGCAGGCGGTCCACTTCTTTGGGGTTCAGGCTGTCGTAGAGGCCGCGGATGTGGCCCTGGTCGTCGACCAGCGCGAAAGTGCCGTTGTGGGCGAACCCGCCGGGAGCCTCCTTGTCGGGTTGGGCAGCGGTGAAATAGGCGCGGGCCAGCTGAAACACGGTGTCCTTGGCCGTGGGCTCGCCGTGGGCACCGGTGGTGGCAAAGTGCCAGCGGCTGGCGTCGGTAATACCCAGGCGCTGAGCGTAGTCGCGCAGCGCGGGCAGGGTATCATGGGCCGGGTCGATGGTGTGCGAGAGGAAGACCACGCGCGGGTCCTTGGCGTATTTGCTATACACTTTTAGCAGCTCGCTCTGCATCTTGGGGCAAATGCCGGGGCACGTGGCAAAGAAGAAATCGGCGATGTAGGCCCGGCCAGCGAAGGTCTGGTTGGTGATGACCTGGCCGGCCTGGTCGGTGAGCCGGAAGGCTGGCACCGTGGCAAAAATTGTATCAGCGGGGCCGCCGTCGGCGCGGGGCTTCACTTCGCGCTCGCCCAGAATGGGAAGTTGAGCTACCGTGTTGGTTTCGGCGCCGGTGCAGGCCGTGAAAAGCGAGGCGGCCAAGGCTGGCAGCAGGAAAAATCGTTTGAGCATGAGTTATTTAGAAGAAGCGGCAGGCTTTGCCGGGACGGCTGCAGCGGGCAGCTTGTTGATGAACATCGTAGCCGAGTCTATCGTTGCCCGAAATTTCTGGCTGACCGTGGCCAGCACCTGCTGCTGCTGCCGGAAGTAAGCCAGCCGCGCGGCGGGGTCAGCCGTGGAGTCGGGGGCGTGGTACTGGTGCATCCAGTCCATCATGGCGGCATCGGCCGCGGCCAGGCCGCGCAGGTAGGGGCCGGCGGCGGGGGAGTGGGCGGCCGCAATTTTGGCTTTCAGTGAAAACAGCTGGTCTTCCTGGACCATGAGGGAATCGTGGCGGGCCATGAGGGCCATCTCGGCCGCAGCGGCGGGAGACGGCGGGCCATTTTCGGCAATCGGCTTTTTGGGGGAAGGGCAGGCGGCCAGCAGGGGCATGAGGGCCAGCAGAGCCGCGCGCAATGCGTATTCGGAGGAGAATTTCACGGGCCAAAGGTACGTGCAGCGGGCGGGTAGCAAAGGAGATGGAGGAGCTTGCGAAACCCGGAAAATCAAAAATTGGGCTGAATCTGTTGGAGGACCTCGGGCATCTTGCGTAGTAGGCAGGGCACCCGCTATTTCTTTACCACTTACACCTTAACCAACGCTAACGCTTATGAAAACTCGCCAATTGGGCCGCTCTGGCCTCACCGTTTCGGCCTTGGGCTTGGGCTGCATGGGCATGTCCGACTTCTACAGCGGCCAAGACGATGCCGAAAGCACCCGCACCCTGCACCGAGCTCTAGAGCTGGGCATTACCTTCTTCGACACGGCCGACATGTACGGCCCCTATAAGAATGAAGAGCTGCTGGGCCGGGCCTTCCAGGGCAAGCGCCAGGACATTGTGCTGGCTACCAAGTTCGGGATTCAGCGCGACCCCAACGACCCGGCCAAGCGCGGCATAAACGGCCGCCCCGAGTACGTGAAAGCCGCCTGCGAGGCCAGCCTGAAGCGCCTCGGTACCGACTACATCGACCTGTATTACCAGCACCGCGTGGACCCCAACACGCCCATTGAAGAAACCGTGGGCGCTATGGCCGACCTAGTTACGGCCGGCAAAGTCCGCTTCTTGGGCCTGAGCGAGGCGGCACCGGCCACCGTGCGCCGGGCTGTGGCCGTGCACCCCATTGCCGCTTTGCAAACGGAGTATTCGTTGTGGAGCCGTGAGCCGGAAGATGAAATTCTGCCCACCATCCGGGAATTGGGTGTGGGCTTCGTGCCTTATTCTCCGCTGGGCCGCGGCTTTCTGACGGGCCATATTCAAAGTTTCGAAGACCTGGCCGAAGACGATTACCGGCGCCACACGCCCCGTTTTCAGGGCGAGAACTTCCAGAAAAACCTGGACCTGGTAGCCCGCATCAACGACCTGGCGCAGCAGAAGAACTGCACGGCCAGCCAGCTGGCGCTGGCCTGGGTGCTCGCCCAGGGCGAAGACATCGTGCCCATTCCGGGCACCAAGCGCGTGAAGTACCTGGAAGAAAACCTGGGTGCGCTGGAGGTTAACCTGTCCGCCGCCGAGTTAGCTCAACTCGATGAAATTGCCCCCAAGGGCAAGGCCGCAGCCGGCATGCGCTACCCCGAAGCCATGATGGGCTCGGTAAACGGATAATTTTCATTTAACAGTTATCATTTAACATTTATCAGCCTTTCCGAAGGACCAAATGGGCCCGTTGGAACAGCTGATAAATGTTAAATGATAACTGTTAATTGACTAAGATGGCAGCAAATCAATCCAGCCGTCTTCGCTCACTACCACGGCCAGCGCGGGGTACTTGCTGCTGTTGACGTAGCGCAGGGCCGAATTGTAGCGGGAGCCGCGCGATGAATCGCCTTTTTCGGTGGCCAGGCCGTCGAGGATGGCGCCGATGGCGTGGCACATGCCGCTGGGCTCGATGAGTACGGCCCCGTCGATATTGGTAACTAGGCGCAGCACCGAGGGCGTCATGATGCGGGGAACCACCCGGAAGCACTGTCGGGTGAGGCGCTGGGCTTCTTGGGCGGCTCCGGTGGTGATTACCAGGATGGTGCCGGTGGGCTGGGTGCTGGCTTTCTGGGCCAGGTCCCAGAGGTAATCGGTGCTGTCGGAGTTGAGCTTGGGAAAGACGATGCGCACGATGCGGGCGAAGTTGTCGGCGGCAACCTGGCCCTGGGGCAGGCGCGGCGTGTTGCTCACCACGCGCATCAGCACGTGGCCCGCGTGGCTCATTTCCCAGCTGAAGTGGTTGGTGAAGTGCACCGTCACCAGGGGCTCGTACTGGCTGTCCGTTTCGGGCACCAGCTGGCCCAGGCCGAATACGTGGGAGGCATCCGAAATCAAGGCCGTGTGGCCCTCGCTCAGCTCCAGCAGCTTGCGAATGGAGCGGTGGTCGCGCATGTGCACGGGCGTTTCCAGGGTAAGCACGGGCACGATGGCCGGGTGCTGGCGCCGGCTCACGAGCATGGTGCCGATGCCTTCGTCGCCTTCGTGGCGCAGGGCGGCCACGCCGTTGCAGGCATCGTACAGGCCGTGGGTGCCGGCCGGGGCCACGCGCAGCATCAGGCGGCGGCCCGCCGAGCGCAGCACCTCGTTGTAGTCGCGGTCGAGCACGGGCTGGTCGTTGTCGGCCGTGTCGGCTTCGCGCAGGGCGCGGGTGCAGTCGTGCAGGAACTCCAGCACGGCCGCGTGGGGCAGGTTGGAGGGGCGGCCGGTGCTGTGCTTGGGCAGCGCGTAGTAGCCCTCGTAGCAGTCGGCCGAGAGCTGCAGCACCACCGTTACCAGGTAGCCCTGCAGGCTCACGGGCACCGAGCAAAACGAGCGCCGGTTTTCTTCACGGGTGGCCGTGAGGGCATTCATGGTGGCCTCGGTGGCCCGGCACACCAGCTCGTACCAGCGCTGCTTCTCAATGCGGTCGTGGTCGTTGGGGTGCAGATGGTACACCACGTCCCGGGGGCCGGCATCGGCCTCGAGGGTGGCAGCCTGGGCCTTTATATGCTTAAAGTCGGCGGGGGAGTAGCGGATGGAGGTCGGCTCCAGTACCACCATATCGGGGTCGTCGGCCTCTTTGGCCGAGGCCATGCCCAGCAGAAACACTTCGGGCCGCAGGCTGCGGTCAAGCAAATTAAAAACCCCCTCGGCGAAGAGCTGGGCCGATACACGGAATAGACTTTGGTGTTCCCACATGGGCAAGTACAGGACGGCCGGGCCCCCTTGCGGGCCCGACTTCATGCCGAACTACGGAAAAAAGCTCGGCATAGTGGTTTATGTAAACAATTTTCCTCTCCCAGCACTTCATGCACTGCTCATAAATTCGTATCTTCGGACTGGCGCTGCCCGCCGAAGTCGCCTCTACCTCACCGCACTAACCACGCAAGCTTATGCTCTTCGTCGACATGCTTTTTGTGGTGGCGGTAGCTATTTCCTTTATCCCGATTCTCACGGGGTACTGCGCCAACAGCCGGGGACGGTCGTTCTGGCTGTGGTTTGTGCTGGGATGGGTGCTGCCGATAGTCTCGTTCTTCCTGCTCTTCGCCCTGATAGCGCGCGACGAGCTGGACCCCGGCCGCCGGCTCCTGGCCGAGGCCAAGCAAATTCTGCGCGACGCGGAAGAGAAGGCCAACGCCATCAAGAGCCAGCGCTAGCTCGGTTGGGCTGAAGTTGAGCCGCGATGGCCTGGGCCACCCAGGCGCCCGTGCTAAAGCAGCCCTGCAGCAGGTACCCGCCCGTAGGCGCTTCCCAATCCAGCATTTCACCGGCCACATAAGTTCCCGGCCGCTGCCGCAGCATCAGGTGTTCGTCCAGCGCCGAAAACGCAAGGCCGCCGGCCGTAGAAATGGCTTCATCCAGTGGGCGCAGACCCGCTACCGGCAGCGGCACGGCCGCCAGGAGCTCCGCCAGTGCCTCCGGGCCCAGGCTGGCCGCGTCGGGCTGGGCTTCGCGCAGCAGCGTAGGCACGGGCGGGCCCAGGTGCAGGGCTTTGCGCAAAAAATCAGGCAGCGAGGCGCCGGAGCGGCGCTGCTGCAGCTTGGCAAGTAAGGTGGCAGCTGGCAGGTCGGGCTTCAGGTTGAGGTGCAGCACCGCCGGGCCGCCCCTGGCCAGTGCGGCCCGCAGCTGGGGCGTGAGGGCGTACACGGGCGTGCCTTCCGCACCGTATTCGGTCAGCATGATTTCGCCCCGCACCTCGGGCCCGTCGTTCACGCGCAAGGCAATATTTTTGAGTGGGGCGCGGCCGGTTTTCTGTTTAAAAAACGGGGACCATGTCACTTCCGCGCCGCAGTTGGCCGGCGCAAATGGCACGACGGGCACGCCCAGTTCCTGTAGCAGCGGCACCCAGGTACCATCCGAGCCGGTTTTAGCCCAACTTGCTCCGCCCAGGGCCAGTACGGTAGCAGTGGGCTCAATGATAAACTCCCGGGCCGCTTCCAGGCCGGCGCTTTCGTCGCGTAGGCGCAAGCCGGCAGCTCCTGCAAACCCCAGCCAGCGGTGTCGGGTATGAATTTCAACGCCCAACTCGCGCAGCCGGCTCAGCCAGGCGCGCAGCAAATCGGCGGGCTTATGCGCGGCCACCGGGAAAATGCGCCCACTGGTACCCACGAAGGTTTCGATGCCCAAATCAGCAGCCCACGTCCGAAGCTCCGCTGGTGAGAAATGGCTGAGAAGGGAAACGAACCGGGCTTCTTCGGCGCCATACCGCCCAGCAAAGCGGCTCAACTCTTCCGCATTGCTCAGGTTGAAGCCGCCATGCCCGGCCACTAGAAACTTGCGCCCTACCGTGGCCTGCGCTTCGAATAGATGCACCTTGTGCCCGGCTTCGGCCAGCCGTTGAGCTGCCATCAGCCCGGCCGGTCCGCCACCGATGATGGCCACAAACGCTTCGCTTAATGGGGAATGAGGAATGAGGAATGAAGAATTTTCCGTTCGTAATTCTTCGTGCTGTTCCCCGGAGTCCTTGTTAATGCCCGCTTTTAATTCCTCATTCCTCATTCGTAATTCTTCATTAAGCCCAGCGTTATGCTTCGCTTTCCAGAATGAGTTGCCGGCGGTAGCGGGCCAGGATGGCCGATTTGAGGATGAAGCCGAGGTAGCGGCCGTCTTCTTCGCACACGGGCAGTGCCCAGGCGCCGTGGCGGTCGAGCAGGGAGAGGGTGTGTTCCAAATCGTCGTTGGGGCCCACCACGGCGGGAGCCGGCTTCATCAGCTCGCTCACCTTGGTGGTTTGGTAATGCGCGTCGTCAAACAGAGCGTTACGCACGGCATCGAGGCTGATGACACCCAGCAGCCGGCCGCCGGAAGCCACCACCGGAAACAGGTCGCGCGAGGAATGCCGGAAGATGTCCACCAACTCGCCGAGCGTGGTGTTGGGCCGCACCGGGATGAAATCGGTTTCGAGCAGCTTGCGCGGGTCGAGTTGGGCCAGCAGGCCGCGGTCGCGGTTGGCGTACACGTCCACGCCGCGGGCGGTGAGCTTGCGGGTGTACACCGAATACGGCTCGAAGTATTTGGTAATGAGATACGACGAGCTGCTGACCACCATCAGGGGCACAAACAGGGCGTAGCCGCCCGTAATCTCGGCAATGAGGAAGATGGCCGTGAGCGGCGCGTGAATGACGCCCGCCAGGGTGCCCGCCATGCCCAGCACCACAAAATGCACTTCGGGCACGTGCGTCAGCCCACTCAAGTTGATGAGCCGGGCAAAGAAAAACCCCGCCAACGCGCCCGCAAAGAGCGAGGAGCCGAACATGCCGCCATTGCCGCCGCTGCCCACCGTGATGCTGGTCGCCACCACTTTCAGCAGCATGCTAAACAACACCAGTACCAGCAGCAGCCAGGGGTTATTGTCCTGGTAAACCGAAAAAATGCTGCCGTCGGTAATGTGCTCGGGGTGGCCGCGCAGCAGCAGCTCTACCGTGTTGTAGCCCTCGCCGTAGAGGGTGGGAAAAAAGAAAATCAGCCCGCCGAGCAGGGTGCCGCCCAGCAGCACCTTGCGCCAGTCCAGGCCCGGCCACCGGTCAAAAAACCGCTCGAACCAGTGGTAGGTCCGAATCATGTAAACCGAGAAAAATGCCGTAAACAAGCCCATCAGTACGTAAAACGGCACGGCATCGACGGGCCAGCTGGTGGTGATGAGCACGAACGGCTGGCCCGCATACAGCGCCTTAGACACCACCGTGGCCGTGGCCGAGGAAATGAGCAGCGGAATAAAATATTGAGCCGGCAGCTCCAGCAAGATGGTCTCGACTGCAAACAGCACCCCCGCGATGGGCGAGTTGAAGATGGCCGCCACGCCAGCCGCCGCGCCGCACCCCGTGAGCAGGCGCCGTCGCCGCCGGTCCACGTGCAGCACCCTCCCGATGTTGGAGCCCAGCGCCGCCCCTGTCACCGAAATCGGGGCCTCGGTACCGGCCGAGCCGCCGAAGCTGACGGTGAGAAAGGCCGTGATGAGCTGCGAATACAGCTTGGAGCGCGGAACTATGCTGTTTTCGCGGGCCGTGCTGTAGATAATCGGCCCAATGCCCCGGCCCAGCTGTCCGCCCAGAAAATACTTGGTAACCAGCACCGTAAGCGAAATGCCGATGATGGGGTAAACCGAGGAGGCAAATACCCGATAGGGCTCGGAGATGTCGCCCTGCAGCAGCTGCACCTGCGCCCGAATGCAGACTTTGAGCAATACCGCCGCCAGGCCCGCCGCCGCGCCCACCAATATACTCAAGATGAGCATGTACATCCGCTCGCTGATGTGGCGCGCTCGCCAAACGAGCAGCGGACGCAACAATCTATGGACGGCGTGGTGGGGCATGGACGGCTGCGAGTGGTTAACGCATTTCTAGCAACGCAAAAATGAAGCCGGCAGGTGCCTGCGAAACGCTAAAGCTCGGTGGGCTCGCCGATTTTCACGTTGAACTCGCTGGCCCGGTGCCGCGGGTTGCTTACAGCTCCATGATGTCTTCGTTCCAGAGCGTGGGCTCGGCTTCGATGAACTCGTTCATCATATCCACGCACTCCTGCAGGTCGAGGTCGACCACTTCCACGCCGTGGCTTTCGAGGAAGGCCCGCGACTCGCCGAAAGTGCGCGACTCGCCCACGATAACCTTCGGGATTTTGAATTGCACGATGGTGCCGGCGCACATGTAGCACGGCATGAGCGTGGTATAAATAACAGTGTCGCGGTAAGTACGCTGGCGGCCGGCATTGGTCAGGCAGTCCATTTCGCCGTGCTTGATGGCGGAGTTTTCCTGCACGCGCTTGTTGTGGCCCTGGCCCACTATTTTACCATCCCGGATGAGCACCGAGCCAATGGGAATGCCTCCTTGCGACCGGCCCAGGCGGGCTTCGTCGATAGCGGCTTGCATGAATTCGTCTTTCTGTTTCTGGTCGGTCATGGGTGGGATTCTGTCATTGCGAGGACGAAGGACGAAGCAATCTGTCCTGGTCTCAGCGCTAAGCTAAATAATGTGATAAGTTATAGTAGGAGACTTGAAAAAGGGCTTGTCACAATAGATGGCTTGTCGCTTTCAGAGGACGGATTGCTTCGTCCTTCGTCCTCGCAATGACAGGGAAGCACTGCTACCGTGCGCAAACGCCGCGGTAGGGGCAGTGCTCGCACTTTTTCAAATCGTCGGTTTTGCGAATGGGCTCCGTTGGGTCCAGAATGCGCAGTACAATTTTACGCACCAATTCTTCCGAAACCTGCACGAAATCCTGCCCTTCGGGGGTGAGGAAGCTTAAGTCCGCCGACAGCAAGCCTTTGTCGAGGTTGCGCATCGAGACAATGGCGGTGTTTTCGGTTTCGCGCTTTTCGGTGCTGGCCAGCATGAGGCGGTAGAGCCAAAGCTGGCGCACTTTGTCGGCGCTGGAGGTGGCTTCCCAGAGCAGGCGTTCGGTGGCTTCGGCTGGGGTGAGCTTGCCGCGGTTGGTGAGGTTGAGGTCGTTGGCCTCGACGAGGCCGGTTTTGTAGTCGACCACGCGCAGGCGGCCGTCGGGCAGCTGGTCCACGCGGTCGGCTTTGCCGAACAGGCGCACGGCGAGCGGGCCGGAGCCGGGCACATCGACGAACACCGTGGCAGCTAGGTCTTTCTCTAGGCTGAACAGGCGCAGCGGCAGGCCCTCGTTCTGCTCCAGGCCCTCGAGATAGCGCGAAATAAGGCGCACCGCCACTTGGCCGTACACGTGGTTCAGGCCTTCGTCTGGGCGGGCGTGCTTTTCAGTTTCTTCCTGGCGCAGGGCCTTGCGCACTTCCTCGGGCACGTGCTTGAGCAGCTCCGGGATGTCGGCGGCCGTGATGGGGCGGGCCTGCTGCTCAAAAGGCATCATCAGGTTTTCCAGCGCCGCGTGCACCATGGTGCCAAAGCTGCCGGCCTCCAGCGTTTCCTCCACGGCGTCGTTTTCCTGGAAGCGGGCCACTTTCGAGAAGTAGAAGCGCAGCGAGCAGGCCAGGAAATCGTTGAGCCGCGAGGGGGAAATGTTGCGTTCGAGCACGCCGCGCAGGGCTGCCAGCATCTCGGGGTCTTTCTCCAAGATGAGGTCGCCCTCGTAAGGGTCGACGGCTAGTTCGGTGTCCGGACCGGCCACGCTCACCGTCAGGTCTTCTAAGGTCAGCTGCGGGTTTTGCGGCAGCAAGTCGTTTTGCAGCTGAAGCAAAAAACGGCTGCGTTCACCGCTTTTCATGCCCTCGGCTCCGGGCAGCACGTGCACCAAATCAATCCGCTTGGCCCGCTGCAGCAGCCGCCAGAAGTTGTAGGCCGTGATGGCCTCGGCATCGGCGTAGGTGGGCAGCTTGAACTCGGTGAGGACGTCGTACGGAAACAGCGACTGCTGCTTTTTGGGCGCGGGCAGCACGCCCTCGTTGCAGCTCAGAATGATAACGTGGTCGAAGTCCAGCGCCCGGGTTTCGAGCAAGCCCATCACCTGCACATCGGCCAGCGGCTCGCCCGAGAAGGGCAGGCGGGTGCGGGCCATCTGCTCGTAGAGAAAGCGCCGGAACGAGCGCACCGACAGCCGCTGCTCCCGGCAATCGAAGGCCGAGTCGAGCTGCTTTATCAGGGTATAGAATAGGTACAGGTACTCGGCCTCAATGCCTGACTGCTTGTCGGAATACACCTGCTTGAGCAAGTCAATCAGTGTGTGGCAGGCGGCAATGATGTCGTCACAGTTATCCCAGGTCTTGAACAGGGCCTCGATGAGCGGGTGGTGCGCCCCAAGTTTCACGAGCTCGCTGGCGGGCAGCAGCACCGCGTTCAGGCGCACGATTTCGCGGCACACGTGGTCCAGAATGCCGTGGTACTGGGGCTGGTTGGGCTGGCGGTCCTGCCAGTGCTGGTAGCGGCGCAGGAAGGGGTGGGCCAGCAGCTTGGTCACGGCCAGGTGGTGGTAGCGGGGTACCCCGTAGCCACTTTCGGCGCTGCCCTCCCGGATGCCAGTTAGGTGCACCTCAAACAGCAGGTCGACTAGGTTGAACAGGGGCGTGGCCTGGAAGCTCAGGCCCATGGTTACGTTGTAGTCGGGTACCTCGTCGGGTGGCAGGCCGTGGAGCACCGGCAGGAGCAGGGTTTCATCGGGCAGCACCACGGCCACGGTGGCGTCGGGGTACTGGCGCCGGGCCTCGGCCAGGAGCTGGCCGGCCAGCTTGCCCTGCATGCTGGGATTGACCACGCCCAGGTAGCGCACGTGGTGGGGCTGGCCGCGCAGCCACTCCACCCCGCCGCCCATGTTCTCGCGGGGCAGGTTCCACTGCTTGAAGTAGCGGCCCAGGTGCTGGCCGGCCCGGTTGGGCGAGCCTTCCTCCAGGTAAAACGGGTCGGCGTCAAAGCGGACTTCGGCCCGCCCGGCGCCGATGAGCAGGCGGATGAGCTTTTCTTCGGCCTTCGACAGGTTGCCCAGCCCCACGAACACGTGGCGGGCCGCTTCGGGCTCGGCGGGGTCCTGGATGCGCTTTTCCAGCTTTTCCACGGCCATGCGGTAGGCCAGGCCGGGGTAGGCGAGGTGGTTGGCCAGCATGCGGCGCTTCAGCTCGCGGTACACTTTTTCGAGCTGGTCCCAGAAGCTGAAGGAGTGCGCGGCGGCCTTGCTTTTTTCCGGCAGGGCGTCCAGGTCCCAACGCTCCAGGGCCTTGGCTTGGCTCAGGTACTCAAACACCTTGCGGGTAGGGGCCAGGTTTTGGTCGAGGTTGGAGAAGTCGCTCAGCAGCAGCCCGGCCCAACCCACAAACCGGTCGAAGTCGAGGTGGGTGTCGATGTTTTTGAGGATGTCGAACAGCAGCAGCTGCAGGGCAATGGGCTCCTCTACCTGCACGCCGGCCAGCTCCACCATGTAGTCTTCCATGGCGGCCACACGCGGCGCCCACAGCGGCGAGCCCGTGGGCAGGGCCAGGGCCAGCTCGTTTTTGAGGTACACCACGGCCCGGCGCGTGGGCACCACCACCACAATTTCCGACAGCTCATCAAGCGGCCCGGAACCGTAACGGTCCAGCAACTCGCGGGCGGTGGCGGCGAGAAAGGAAATGGGCGCCTCAAGCGGCGCAACAGTGGCAGAAGCTGAGAAGGAAGTGGGGCGGGCAGGCATTATGGTAAAGATACCGGAGGCAGCGGATAGGAGTGGTGGCGCGGCGGCGAAGTTGTTTAGAAATTCGTTTTTGGGCCGTCATGCATAGCACAGCAAACCGACGGTCGGCGTAGCCAAGCAGCTCGCTCGCGCCTCTTGTCATGCTGACGAAGGAAGCATCTTATCGCCGCGGAACGACTCAGGCGTGAGAAGATGCTTCGCTGCGCTCTGCATGACAGTGCTGGGTAGAGCTGCTCCGCTCGGTACGACAGTCGGCCTCCGCACTTTTAAACAGGGTGCTCCCGCCACGGCTCGGTTTCGCAATTGGCCACAAAGTCCAGCAGCAGCTCCAGTAGCTCGGGGCGGGTATGGGGGCGCGGCACGAGCAGGCCGGGGATATCTGGGGGCACGGGGCTCAAGAGCTTGCGCAGGTCCTGGGCCTGCGCCACGCGGAAGCCCATGGTCCAGTCGGCGAAGTTGCGACGCTGGCAGGGCCCTTCGGCCAATACCCGGCAGTTGAAGTGGCGCGGGTCAAATACAATGTGGTTGTAATACAGGTCCCGCACCTCCTCTTCTTCGCCTTCCAGCACTTGCAGAAACCGGCCGTCGGGGGTGTAGAGAAGCAGGCCCGTGATGTGGTGAATCCGGTTGAAGGCCCGTGCCTGGTGCATCAAGGCCGTAAGCTCGGGCGTCTCAAACGGCACCAGCGACTGGCTCTGGTAGATGAGTTGGTAAAGGCCCATTAGCGCAACCAGCAGATGTGACCGCAAGGCTCATGCAACGCTCAAAGGGCTCTGTGCTCCTGGGCCATTGCGAGCCTAAAATTAAGCAAAAGATACCGTACGCATGAACAATGAAACTGGTAACCAATAGTATGCTTGGGTCGGGCCTCGTTTCAAAGACTGCGGCCCATTCATCAGGGAGCAGGGCCTTAGAGAAAGCGGAGCGGTGCCTGATTACTTTGCCCACGCAAACTCTACTCCTTGTTTATGCGTCTCCGGTTCCTCCCGTTGCTGGCCGTTGGGCTGGCTGCAGCTCCTGCCCAAGCCCAAACCACACCCGCGCCTGCGGCAGCCCCGGCCGATGCACAGGCCGAGCCGGTGCTCCTGTGGCGGAAATCCGGCAAAACCGGCCTTGGGCTCAACGAATCGCTGCTGAGCAGCAACTGGCGCGGCGGCGGGGTCAACACCATCGGTTTCAACGCCCTGGCCAATCTGCGGGCAAACCGGAAAAGCGGGCCCCACAGCTTCGATAACGAAGCCGATTTCCTCTTTGCCTTTTCCGAAACCAAGGGCCTGGGCTACCGCAAAGGCCAGGACCGCCTGTACCTCGATACCAAGTACGGCCGCGCCATCAGTACCGATTGGGATATGTTCCTGTCGCTGAACTTACTATCGCAGTTTGCGCCGGGCTACAAGTACGACAAGGACGCCACCGGCAACGAGCGCGCCCGCCAGGTTTCCGATTTCTTTGCCCCGGCGTTCATTACCGCGGCCTACGGCTTCGAGTACCACCCCACAACGTATTTCCACGTGCGGCTGGCTCCCTTCGCCCCGCGCCTCACCGTCGTCAACCGCGCTGACCGGTTTGTGGCGGCCCTTGGCGACAAGCCCTACGGCGTCAACCCCGGCCACAGTACCCGCTTTGAAGTGTTGGCCGCCCAAATCCTGGCCGAGCTGGACAAAAACATCAGCCCAACCGTCAACCTGAAAGCGCGCTACGTCCTCTTCGCCAACTACGAGCACCTCAACACCCAGGAAATCGACCACCGCCTCGACCTGGGCCTCACCGCCAAAGTGGGTAAATACATCAACGTCGCCCTCAACGGCATCGCCCTCTACGACTACGACCAGGACAGCAGCGTGCAGTTCAGCCAGGGCCTGACCATCGGCATCGCCTACGCCTTCCAGAACTTCGTGGACGAGAAGAAGTAGCGTAGGTTTGCTACCAGCTATTTCGGAGTCGCACTCTGAAAGAGCAGGTTACTCGTATGGTTCGATGTGGATTAAGACATGCCCTAGTTCGGGAATCTCCTGGCACAGCGTGTCTTTGAGCTGGTGGGCGATGTCGTGCCCTTGCCGGACGGTTAGGCTCGCGGCCACCGTCGCATGCAGGTCGACGTGGTACTGCATGCCTGCTTTACGCACAAAGCATTTTTCCGTGCCCTTGATACCGTCCACCTGCAGCGCCACCTTTCTGATTTCCTCAATCAGGTCACCGTGCAGGTGTTCATCCATGATTTCACCTAGGGCCGGCCGGAAAATCAAGTAGCTGTTATATAGGATAAACCCGGAGGCAAAAAGCGCGGCCCAATCGTCGGCCGATTCGTACCCTTTCCCCAGAATCAGGGCAATCGAAATTCCAATAAAGGCTGCAACCGAGGTAATGGCATCGCTCCGGTGGTGCCAGGCATCCGCTTTCAGCGACGAGCTGTTGGTTTCCTTGCTTTTCTTAAGAACCAGCCGGTAAGAAATTTCCTTCCAGACAATGATGCCGCCGAGAATGTAAAGCGTCCAGGATTTGGGCAGGGCGTGGGGCGTGCCGATGTTCTGGATGCTTTCGTAAGCAATGATGGTGGCCGAGGTAATTAAGAAACCAACCACGAGAAAGGTGACGAGTGGTTCGGCGCGCCCGTGGCCGTAGGGGTGGTTTTCGTCGGCCGGCTTATTGGAGTATTTTATTCCCAACAGTACCAGAAAAGACGAAAGGATATCCGTCGTTGATTCGATGGCATCCGCTACTAAGGCGTAGGAATTGCCAAATACGCCGGCGGCCCCTTTTATCAGAGCCAAGCAGGTATTGCCAGCGATGCTGAAATAGGTGGCTTTGATAGCGGTTTGTTCGTTTGTCATTATCGGCAATAATATAGAGCGAACCGACTTCAATAGGCTGTGCCATCCGTCAGGCAATTGGTTGCTCCACAAGGAACTGGCCGGGCCGTTGACCTTAACGGCAAGGAAGTGTGGCCGACTACCTTAACGCGTAAATCCGCTCAATTATCTCCACTACCTTCAGGCCTTCCTGGGCGTTGGTGGTTGCGCAGCTGCGCTGCAGTACCGTTTCTACCACGTTTTCAATCACCTGCACGTGGTTGGCGGCCGAGCCCTGGTAGGGGCCGTAGTCGTTGGCGGGGTTGGTGGGCGGCAGCGGGGGCAGGGTGTAGTCGCGCAAGTGGCAGTACTCCACTTTGTCCATGTATTGCCCGCCCAGCTTGAGGCTGCCGTGCTCGGCCACCACCGTGAGGCTGCTTTCGAGGTTGCGGTCCCACACGGCGGTGCTATATTGCAGGGTGCCGCTGCCGCCGCGCAGCAGGTCGAAGGTGACGAGGCCGCTGTCCTCGAATTCGGTGAGGCCGGCGTGGTTGAAGTCGCGGAAGCGGGCGTCGATATTCGTAATGTCGCCGAACACCCAGTACAGCAAATCTACGAAGTGGCTGAATTGCGTGAAGAGCGTGCCGCCGTCCAGTTCCTGGGAGCCTTTCCAGCCGCCGGCCTTATAGTAGCGCGCATCGCGGTTCCAGAAGCAGTTGAACTGCACAAGGTACACCTGGCCCAGGCGGCCTTCGTCAACCACCTGCTTGAGCCAGGCGGCTGGGGGCGAGTATCGGTTTTGCATCACGCAAAACACCAGCCGCCCGGTTTGCAGGGCTGTTTGCACGATGGTTTCGGCATCGGCTTGGGCCAAGGCCAGGGGTTTTTCCACCACCACGTGCAGGCCGTGGCGCAGGCCGGCTACTGCCTGCGGGGCGTGCAGGCCGTTGGGCGTGGCCACGGTGAGCACATCGGCGACCGGGCCGTGGGCCAGGTAGGCTTCCAGCGAAGCGAAGAACGGCACCCCCGGAAACTCGGCGGCCAGGCTCGGCTGCAACTCCTGGCGCACGTCAATCAGGGCGACTAATGTGGCGCCTGGGTATCGGGAAATCAGGGCCGCGTGGCGCCGACCAATGTGGCCCACCCCGCAGATAACGAAGCGTACTCCGGAGATAGAATTGCTCACTAAACAGATTTAACGCCCAAAGAAAATGCCCAGGCACGCAATAATGTACTCCTGCTGCTCCTCCGTCAGCCGCGGATGAATGGGCAGCGACAGCACCAACCCGCACAGCCGCTCTGCCACGGGAAACTGCCCAGCTTGGTATTCCAGGTAGGCATAGGCCGGCTGCGCGTGCACAGGCAGCGGGTAATAAACCATGGTGGGCACCCCGCAGCGCTGGAGAAAGTGCTGCAAATCATCGCGGCGACCCGGCTCGGCCAGCGTAATGGTGTACTGATGAAAAACGTGGCTGCTGCGCGCGTCCCGGGTCGGGATGTGCAGGCCAGCCATACCCGCCAGGGCGGCATCGTAGCGGGCCGCTACGGCCTGGCGGGCTGCGGTAGCTGCGGGCAGGTGCTGCAGCTTCACCCGCAGCAGGGCGGCTTGCAGGGTGTCGAGGCGGGAGTTCAGCCCAATGTGCTGGTGGTGGTATTTCTGGGTCTGGCCGTGGTTGGCCAACTGGCGGAGCAGGTCGGCGCGGGTAGCATCGCGGGTGAGCAGGGCACCGCCGTCGCCCAGGGCTCCCAGGTTTTTGGAGGGAAAGAAGGACGTGGTGCCCACTTCGCCCACAGTTCCGGCCGCCGATTGCTGACCGTTGGCAAAATCAAACGTTGCCCCGATAGCTTGCGCATTATCTTCAATAAGGGCCACGCCGTGGCGGGCAGATATGGCGTGCAAGGCTTCCAAATCGGCGCATTGCCCAAACAAATGCACCGCCACGATAGCGCCCGTGCGGGGGGTGATGGCGGCTTCCGCCGCCGCCGGGTCAATGTTGAACGTAGTAGGCAGCACATCCACCAGCACGGGGCGCAGGCCGAGTAACGCTGCAGCCTCCAGCGTGGCTACGTAGGTAAAGGCGGGAACAATGACTTCGGCCCCCGCTGGCAACTGCAAGCTCAGCAGGGCCAGGGTAAGCGCATCGGTGCCATTGGCACAGGGAATCACGTGAGCGCCGCCCAGGTACTCGCCCAGCTCCGTGGCAAAGTGGCTCACTGCCGGCCCCTGGATGAACGCCGCCGATGCCATTACCTCGCGCAGGGCCTCGTCCAGCGCCGACTGCATGGCCGCATGCTCCGCCGCTAAATCGAGCAGGTGAATAGGAGAGGGAGGAGCCGGGAGTATCAAATGCAGCGGGTAAAAAAAGTCGGCCAAAGATAGCCGCATCCCCGGCTAGCGGCGCCCGGGGCCGGGCAGCTTAGCCGCCGGGAAATTGAGCTAAAAGCAGAATGCGACTACAGTTGCTTCAGCAGCCAGCTCAACTTGAGCAAGTCGAACGCCCGCAGACTAGGCCGGGCCGAAAGCAGGTTGCGCCGCAATTGGGGCTCCGCAGCTGTCAGCACGGCCTGGGCCGCCGTAGCTACGCCCAGCCGACGCAGCCGCAGCGCCAGCCGCAGCAGCCGCGAATGCCGGCTTGCCCCGTTGTGCCCGTGCACCTGCACGAGGTTGCGCACGGCTTCCTCGCTTTTACTCAAAAAGGATGCGCCGGGCTCCAGCCCGTTGTGCAGCACCGGGTTGTCGAGGTGAAAAACGCTAACGCCCGCCGCTGCCAGCGCCAGGCCAAATTTCGTGTCCTCGTGCCCGTAGCCATTCATCTGCTCATCGAGCGGAAATTGAGCTAAAATACCGGCCTGCACCAGCGCGTTGTTGATGGTGAGCTGGGTGTGGGGCTGCTGCTGGCGCGCCGCGGAGGCGCGGGCCTCGCGGGCTTGGCCGTAGTACCAGCGCAGGTGCAAAGCGGGGTCCGTGGGGGGAGGGTGGTATAGCAGGTGCCGCCGATGAGCACGGGCGCGCGGTGGCAGGCGGCGGCGTACCGGGCCAGAAACCGGGCATCCGGCAGCAGGCTGTCATTGTCGAGCAGCAGCAGCCATTCTTGCTGCGCAGCGGCGGCCAGCCGGTTGCGAATCGCGGCGCGGCCCACGTTGTGCGCCAGTTCGTGGTAGCGTACGCCGGGGCGGTGTGCTAAGGGGCGGTTGAGCGTGCGAATGTTTTCGGCTGAACCGTCGTCGAATAAAAGGATTTCGACCGGGCCGGGCCAGGCCGTTTGCTGCGCGAGTAGGGAGTCAACCAATTCGTTGACGTCGCAATTGAAAACCGGAATTAATACCGACAGCCCGAGTGCCATGTTAATGGACAAATAGCAATGAGCAATCAGCAAATAATAGACGCACGAATTCGCTTAAACGCGTTTGGCCGAATCCAGCAGCTCGCCATCCTTGCACGTGAGCACGCGGTGCGGGTACCGCTCAATTAATTGAAAATTGTGGGTGGCCATTAAAATAGCCGTGCCCGCATTATTAATTTCGCCAAACAGCTGCATGATGCTGGCCGACACGTCCGGGTCGAGGTTGCCGGTGGGCTCATCGGCGAGCAATAACACCGGCTCATTCAGCATGGCGCGGGCAATGACCACGCGTTGCTGCTCGCCCCCCGAGAGGCGGTGGGGCATGCGGTTGGCGGTGCCGTTGAGGCCCACTTGGGTGAGCACGTCGCTGATGCGCTGCTGCTTGTGGGCCTTGCCTTTCCAGCCGGTGGCGTTGAGCACAAACATCAGGTTTTCGGCCACGGTGCGGTCCGAAAGCAACTGGAAATCCTGAAATACAATGCCCAGACGGCGGCGCAGATACGGTACCTTGCTGGCGGATAATTTAGGTAGCGCAAAGCCGGCCACGGTGCCCGTGCCGCTCTGCAGCGGCAGGTCGGCATACAGCGTCTTGAGCAGCGACGACTTGCCCGCGCCCGTGCGGCCGACCAAATACGCAAACGCGCCTTTTTCGAGGGAAAACGATACTCCCTGCAGCACCGCTTGCTGCTCCTGCATTATAGTCGCATCGTGCAGCTCAATAACGTTTTCTGTCTGAACCACTGTTTTATCGGGTTAGTCGGGTTAGTGGGTTTTTAGCGTTGCGCTTAATTCGGCTGCATAACTGCCATTTCAGCGAAATAAAACGCGTTAAATCGCGCAGCGAAATCAGCAAGTTTTACTGGTGATTCCAAGCATAATTGGCTCAGATTGCCAGGGGCCGCAGCTTGCCAAATTCGAGTTCTGCAATCACGGCGGCCAGCTCGCTTTCCTTGCCTTCGAGCCCGTAGCGGTGCAAGTCCTTGAGCGGCCGGTCGGCCCGGAAGTACGCAATGAGCACGAAGGCTTCGTCCCGTAACTGAATGTAATCGGGGATTTTGGCCTTGCCTTTTACCTTGATGATGTACATTTTTCGAGTTGAGTTAAAAGTTAGGAGTTATGAGTAGGGATTGTGAGTGCGTTAGTCAGCTGACCGTGAACTCATAACTCCTAACTTTTAACTCATAACTCAATTACGAATTAACCTTCTTGTGGTCGGCCAGGAAAGTGGCCAGGCCTTTGTCGGTAAGCGGGTGGTGGAGCAGCGCGGTGATGACGTTGAGCGGGCAGGTCACCACGTCGGCGCCAATTTCGGCGCACTGAATTAGGTGCGGCACGTGGCGCACCGAGGCAGCCAGGACTTCGGTGGGGTAGCCGTAGTTGCTGAAAATCTGCACAATCTGTTCCACCAGCTGCAGGCCGTCGTGGCCGATGTCGTCGAGCCGGCCCACGAACGGCGACACGTAGGTCGCGCCGGCTTTGGCGGCAAGTAGGGCCTGGCCGGCCGTGAAAATCAGGGTGCAGTTGGTTTTGATGCCTTTGTCCGAGAAATACTTGATGGCTTTCACACCCTCCTTGGTCATCGGCACTTTCACCACGATGTTGGGGTGCAGCTCGGCCAGCTCCTCGCCTTCGCGAATGATGCCGTCGAAGTCGGTGGCGATAACCTCAGCCGATACGTCGCCATTCACCAGCTCGCAGATTTGGCGGTAGTGAGCCATCACGCTGTCCATGCCGCGGATGCCTTCCTTGGCCATAAGCGAGGGGTTGGTGGTCACGCCGTCGAGGATGCCCAACTCTACTGCTTCGCGGATGTCGTTGAGGTTGGCGGTATCAATGAAGAACTTCATGGAAATAATTGAAGAATGAGGAATGAAGAAGTGGGAATGATGGCGCAAAGCGGGCGGTGCCACCGCCCATTCTTTATCCCTCATTCTGCATTCCTCATCGGAAAAAGGTCGGCCCCAAAGCTACTCATTGGGCCGCCAAAATGCGGAACAGAGCAGCGATGGGGCCGACCGGAAAAGGCAAAAAAAAGCAAGCCAAAATCGCACCGCTACAACCACCTACCCTTGCTACCTTCCGGTCCTGGGGGAGTTCAGCAGGAGCTGGTCGTTCTGACTTGCCGATGCAAAGATAAGGCACGAACCACGGATTAGCGTGGGTTTTAAACGAATTTCGTGGATTTTGTAGTCAGCTAAGCCACTGCTACTGGGATAAGCGCGTGATTAACAGCTTGACTGTTCTGCTAATAGAACGGGTTTCTGGCCTCCTAAAAGCAGGGTTCGGGGAGTGAAGTTGACTATAGAATCTGGGAAAGCCATTCAGAATCGGTGCTCATCCGTGGTTAGCTTTGCACCATGGAACGACTTATCATTCTGGATTTCGGCTCGCAATACACGCAATTGATAGCCCGGCGCATCCGCGAGCTGCACGTGTTTTGCGAAATTCACCCCTATACCCACGCCCCGAACCTCGTTTTGACCGACGATATTCTGGGCGTTATTCTTTCCGGCTCGCCCTGCTCGGTGCGGGAAGAAGGCGCACCCAACCCCGACCTGAGCCACATTCAGGGCCACGTACCGCTGCTGGGCGTGTGCTACGGCGCGCAGCTGCTGGCCCAGCAGGGCGGGGGCGAGGTTACGCCGGCCACCATTCGCGAGTACGGCCGGGCCCGGCTTTCCCAATTGGACGAGGCCTCGCCGCTGCTCGAGGGCCTGCACGCCGAGTCGCAGGTTTGGATGTCGCACGGCGACACCATCCAAACCCTGCCGGCTGGCTATGACATCATCGCCAGCACACCAGAAGTGGCGGTGGCAGCCTTCAAAATCGAAGGCCAGGACACCTACGGCATCCAATTTCACCCCGAGGTAACGCACACCACCGAAGGCAAGCAACTGCTGCACAACTTCGTGGTCAATATCTGCCAGTGCGCCCAAAGCTGGACGCCCGACCACTTTGTGGATTCGGCCGTGCAAGCTCTGCAGCACACCATCGGCCCCGACGACCAGGTGATTCTGGGCCTCTCCGGCGGCGTCGATTCGAGCGTGGCCGCGCTGCTGCTGCACCGCGCCATTGGCCCCCGCCTCCACGGCATCTTCGTGGACAACGGCCTGCTTCGGCAGGACGAGTTTGCTACGGTGCTCAAGGCTTACGAAGGCCTGGGCCTGAACGTGACCGGCGTTAATGCCGCGCCCGAGTTCTACGCCGCCCTGGTGGGCCTCACCGACCCCGAAGCCAAGCGCAAGGCCATTGGCCGCACGTTTATTGAGGTATTCGACCGCGAAGCCCACAAAGTGGAAGGTGCCGCCTGGCTGGCCCAGGGCACCATTTACCCCGATGTCATTGAGTCGGTATCAGTGAAAGGGCCGGCCGTGACCATCAAAAGCCACCACAACGTGGGCGGCCTGCCCGACGACATGAACCTGAAAGTAGTGGAGCCCCTGCGCATGCTATTTAAGGATGAGGTGCGGGAAGTGGGCGCGGCCCTGGGCCTGCCCGGCGAGATACTGAACCGGCACCCGTTCCCCGGTCCCGGCCTGGGCATCCGGATTCTCGGCGACATCACCCCCGAAAAGGTAGACCTGCTGCAGCGCGCCGACAACGTATTCATCAACCTGCTGAAGGAGCACGACCTCTACTCCAAAGTGTGGCAGGCCGGCGCCATGCTGCTGCCCATCCAAAGTGTGGGCGTGATGGGCGACGAGCGTACCTACGAGCAGGTGGTAGCCCTGCGCGCCGTGACCAGCGTGGACGGCATGACCGCCGACTGGGCCCACCTGCCCTACGAGTTTCTGGCCGAGGTTTCCAATAAAATCATCAACCAAGTGCGCGGCATCAACCGCGTGGTGTATGATATTTCCTCCAAGCCCCCGGCAACGATTGAGTGGGAGTAGAACGGGCTTGACAATTCACAGAACGTCATGCTGAGCGCAGCCGAAGCATCTCTACCTTAATACTAATCCAATCGATGGAGTTAGTTGCTCGGTAGAGATGCTTCGGCTGCGCTCAGCATGACAGCCTTTTTTCAAAGACTAATAACACAAGGAAAACATGCGCTGGCACTGCCTCCAACATATGCCCGACGAAGGCCCGGGCCACGCGGCCGACTGGCTGGCGGCGCACGGCCATTCGCTCACTTTTACACGATTATTTGAGGCGAATCCGGCATTCCCGGCACTGGCTGAGTTTGATGGGCTGCTCATCCTCGGTGGGGCCATGAGCGTGCACGACGAAGCCAAATTCCCCTGGCTGCGTGAGGAGAAAGCCTTCATCAAGGAAGTATTGCGGGCCGGTAAAGTGACGCTGGCCATCTGCCTGGGCGCGCAGTTGGTAGCCCAGGAGCTCGGAGCCGAGGTGCGGCCCAATGCAGAGCCGGAAATCGGTTTTTGGACGGTGCGCTTCTCTGCCAAGGCGCTGGAACACCCACTGTTGCGCGGCTGGCCAGAGAAAGCGGGGGTGCTTCATTGGCATGTCGATACGTTTACGGTACCGCCGGGGGCTATCCGGGTGGGCATGTCGGCGGGCTGTGCCACGCAGGGTTTTGTGTGGGGCGATGGTATTATTGGCCTCCAGTTTCACCCCGAGTTCACGGTGGAAATGGTGGAGAAGCTGATGCAGTTTGAAAACCACGAAGCGGCCGAAGAGCAAGAATTTGTGCAGACTGCCGAGCAGATTCGGGCCAAGCTCAAATCGGTTTGGAAGGGCCGCAAGCTGCTGGAGTCGCTGCTTGCGAATCTGGTGGCTGTGCATGAGGGGGAACTGCTCTCCTTTTAAACCCAGGAATCCAGAAATAACGGTCATGCTGAGCGCAGCCGAAGCATCTCTGCCGGGGAAGTAATGAATTACTCTTGTGGTAGAGATGCTTCGGCTGCGCTCAGCATGACCGTTTTATAAGTTTTAAAACCGGGCACCCTAAAACCCTTTCGGCAACTCAATTCCCTTGATGGTCTTGTACAGGCTCAAGGCATTCTGGTCGGTCATGCCCGCCACAAAATCGGTCAGCAACAGAATCTTTTCATAAGCCGATACGCCGGCTTGGTGGCCTTCGGCGCGGAACTGCTCGGGCAGCAGGAGCAGCAGTTTGCGGCTGCGGTGGCCTTGGCCCTCGTCGAACACGGCACACAGAAAAGCATCCAGCAAGCCACCGAGGACTTCAAAGCCGGCGGCTTCAATTTCGAGCACCGGGCGGCTGCGGTACAGCTTCTCGATGCTCAGCCGCTGCACTTCCTGCAAATCAGCCCAACAGCCCAGTTCTTTGATAAGCGGCTGGTCGTATTCGCCACACAGGATGGCCGGGGCGTGTTGTGCAAACAAGGCCGCCGATTCGGCCACCAGCTTGCCAATCAGGCGGGCGCGAACATAGCCCAATTCCTCGCGCCAGTCGTGCCACTGCACACTGCCCACGCGGCCGGCCGGGTCGTTGAGCATCTTTTTCAGCAGGCCCAGCCCGGCTTGCGGATCAATCAGGCCCAGTTTCAGGCCGTCTTCAAAGTCGATGATGCGATAGCAAAGGTCATCGGCCGCCTCTACCAGAAATGCCAGCGGGTGGCGGTGGGTGAAGCCCAGTGCGCGGTCGCCTTTGGGAATCAAGCCCAACTCGGCGGCCACGTGCCGGAAGCGTGGATTTTCGGTTTGGAAATGACCGTATTTCTTTTCGGAAGCTCCGCCCGATTTGGCTTCGGCCGGCACGAGGCTGGGCTTGGGGTATTTGGTGAAGGCGCCGAGCGTGGCGTAGGTGAGGCCCAGGCCGGCGGTGCCGGTGCTGTGCGCGGCGTAGGTGTGAGTGAGGATGCGGAAGCCGGCCGCATTGCCTTCAAAGTGCTGCAAGTCGGCCACTTCAGCGGGCGTGAGCTTGTCCAGGTACGGCGCGGCGGCGTGGCTGGCAAAGTAGCTGCTGATGGCGTCTTCGCCGGAGTGGCCGAAGGGCGGGTTGCCGATGTCGTGGGCCAGGCAGGCGGCGGCCACGATGTCGCCGCAGTCCTGGTCGAGGTTGGGCAGCAGTTGGGCCAGGGCGGCATCGTTTTCCAGCAGGTGGCGGGCGGCGAGGCGGCCCAGCGAGCGGCCCACCACGGCGGTTTCCAGGGAGTGGGTGAGGCGGGTGTGCACGAAGTCGGTTTCGGGCAGGGGCATCACCTGGGTTTTGCGCTGCAGCCGCCGAAAGGCGGAGCTGAACACCACCCGGTCGTAGTCCTGCACGAAGGCCCCGCGGACGGGCGCGGCGCTGGGCGGGGGCAGTTGCTGGTCGGGAAAACGGCGCTGCGACAGCAGGCGCGGCCAGTGCATGGGCTCGGGCATCGGGGAAAAGACTGAAGGCGAAAACGGGCCGGGCGGCCTTATTGAGCTAATTTTTGGTCCAGCAGCCGGAAGGGATTCGCTTCGGTGAGGTTCAGGACGAAGCGAATGCGGTCGGTGAAATCCTGGCGGCTGTTGGGCAGGCCGTTTTGGTACTGCGAGCCGGCTACGGGCAGGTACAGCTCAAAAACGTTGCGGATAACCGGCACCACCACACCGGCGTCGTAAAAGAGCCGTTGGGCTGGCCGGCCTTCCACTACCTGGCGCTCGGCGGTGGCCCCAAAATCGCCGAATAAGGCAAGGCGCGTTACCGGCAAGTCGGCCTTTAGGTTGAGCGTGCTGAGCCATTTGCCGCTCGTGGCGGGCACATAGGCCTTGAAAGCGCCGTCGCGATTGTCGGTCTGGTGCAATTGGGCCGTGACGGTGTGAGAAATCTGCTGGCGGTCCAGGAAGGCGGTTTGGCGCCGGTAGTCGGGGCTGCCGCTGAGGCCGAGGAAGAACACGTCGTCCCGGGTCTGATTCAGAAAGCGCCCGCCAAACAGGCGCACCGACACGCGCTTCTCGGGAGAGTAATACCGCTCGTAGCTGGCCTCGGCCCGCAGCAGCAACGCCGTGCCGCTAAACTCAGCGCCCTTAGACGTATTGTCGAGCTGGTTTAGCTCAACCTGGGCCGCCCAACTTTGCAGGGCATTGCCGGCATGCACGCCGTACTCCACGGTGGTAATGTTGTTCACGCCCCGGTCCTGGTCGTCCACGGAGGTGAGGGCTATTTTCACTTGGTGCTGGGGCTGGTCGTAGGCCGAGTGGGGCAGCACCACCGTGATGCTGGGCTCCAGCTTCAGGTAGCGCTCGAAGCGCTGCACCAAGACGCCCGTAATCACCTGGCGGCTGCCGCGTGCGGGCAGCACGTTGAGCTTGAGGGACGCAATGCCGTTGAGCTCGTTGCGGTTGAAGCTGTACATGGGCATGGCCAGGTACTGCACCTTCTTGATTTGCAGCGGATTGTTATAGAAGGCCGCGCCGAGCATGAACTTGTCGGATGTATTGGCCCCGAGCACCGGCGCCCAGTTGATGAAGGAACGGTCCCAGCGCTCTACGCCGACCAGCGGCTGCAGGCGCACGGGCTCCCAGCGCCGGAAGTTGCCATCGCCGAGCAGCAGGCGGTCGTCGCGGCGGTTAAGCTCGGGGGTGACGTATTCGGCGTCGACCACCACGGCGGCCACGTTTTCCCGGCGGAAGTCGAGCTGGGCTTCGGCGTCGTCTTCGGGGTTGCCGAAGGGCGGCGTCCAGAGCGTTTGGAGCACCTTGCTCTGGGCATCTACCGTGGAAACGGGCACGGCCCAGAGTACCGGCGAATCGGTCCGGACCAGCACTTTCACGACGTCGCCAATTTGCTGCGTGGCAAAAATGTCGGCGTTGTATTCGCGGGTATTGGTCAGCATTTCGCGGAAAAACCAATCCAGCTTCTGGCCCGTGCTTTCCTCAAATACCGCCTCCATATCCTCGGGGTAGGGGTGCTTGAACTGCCACTTGGCATAGTAGGCGTGCATGGCGGCGTCGAACTTCTCCTGACCCAGGTAGCCGGCCAGGTACCTGAGCAGCGCCGCCGTTTTGAAGTACACGATTATGCCGTAATTATTCTGCCCGAAGGCGGCCGACGTGGGGCCCTGCACCGGCTGGTCGAGGCCCCGGCTGGCCATTACCTGGTACGGCACCTGGTTGAGGGCGCTGCCGGGCAGCCCCTCCACGCCCAGCGCGCTGGCGGCACGCTTATTTTTATAAATGCCCTGCAGCAAACCGTTTTGCGGGTTTTCGCGGGCTTCTACCCGGAGCTGCTCGTAGCTGTTCACGCCCTCGTCCATCCACGGGAAGTCGCGCTCGTTGCTGCCCAGAACGCCGTAAAACCAGTTGTGGCCCACCTCGTGCACTATGGCGTCGGGCTCGGTCACGGTCACCATGGGGTATTCCATGCCGGAGCCGGCGCTCAGGGCGCCGTCCACGGCGGTGGCGGCCGTGTAGGGGTACTCGCCCACCCACTGCGAGTAGTAGGTGAGGGCGTCGTTGACGTCCTGCAGGCCCTTAATCCATTTTTCCGCCTCCTTGTTGGTGAACAGCACCCACGAGGTAACGGCCCGGCCCGAGGGCAGGGTCACGCTGCCTTTCAGCACATTAAAGCGCTTGTCGGCAAACCAGGCGAAGTCGTGCACCCGGTCTTGCTTGTAGCGCAGGGTCTTGGTGGCAGCGTCAGAAGCCGGAAACGACAGGTCTTTGCCGAATTCCTTGGCCGTCTTTTTAAGCGCGGCTTCGGCGGCCAGGGCGTCCATGCGGGCGCGCTCGTCGGGGTTTTGCAGCTCGCCGGTAGCGCCCACTGTGTAGTTGGCGGGCAGCGTAATGGTGACGTCGAAAGAGCCGTATTCTGAATAAAATTCGCCCTGGTCGAGGTACGGCATGGGGTGCCAGCCGCGCCGGTCGTACACCGCGGGCTTGGGATACCACTGCGTAATCTGATAGCTCTGTCCCACGTGCCCAAAGCGCGAAAACGACGCCGGAATCTTCACCCGAAACGGCGTGCTGATGGTGGCGCTGGCCCCGGCCGCCAGCCGCTGGGGCAGCACCAGCTTGGCCATGTCGGGGTTTTTGGGGTCAAATTCCAGCTTGGCCGGCTGGCCGTTTACCTTAAAGTCGAGCCCGTCGATAAAGCCCCGGTCGGCGGCTTTGGCAAACTGAAACTTGCGCTTGCCGTTGCGCAGCTGCTGCTTGGCGAAGGCCGTGGAGTTGTCGCGGTAGGCGTTGGGCCAGAGGTGAAACCAGATGAACGACAGCGTGGCGGGCGAATTGTTGATGTAAGTCAGTTCCTCGCGCCCGGTGAGCTGGTGGGTTTTGTCGTCGAGGGCAACGTCGATGGAGTAGTTGACTTCCTGCTGAAAATAAGGGGCCGAAGAAATGCGGGGCGTCTTGGCAGGTTTGGCGGGTTGGGCCAGGGCCAGGCCCGGGAGGAGGGCCAGCAACCCGAACAGTATACGGTTTTGCATGCAGTGGTAGAAACGAGGAACATCCGTACGAACAACGGACGAGTGAAAGTAGTAGGTGAGGGGCCAGCCGCACGCCAGATGGCCCCTCGGGGTACGGCCAGCTTAGCTCAATGCTAGAGAATAGGGTCCTCGTGCGTACGGCCCAGCAGGCGCACCGTGCCGTAGCCCACCAACAAAAACAGCCCAAAAACGAGCGTCACGCCCCAGGTGCCGGGAAAGGAAAACGGGTGCAGCACGCGGTTCACAATGTCGTAGAACAGCGTGAGCGGGTTGGTAAGTACGTCCCAGGAATTGAAGCGCAGGTAGCGGCCCAGGTAGATGCCGAAGCTGCTGAGCAGCAGCGCTACCGTGGCAAAGGCCCAGCCCACCCAGGCACCCAGCCGCAGCTGCACCAGCCGCTGCATGTCCGAGAGCGAGGCGTAGGCCAGCATCAGCCCGTTCCAGGCACAGCTCAGAATCAGGGCCAAATCGTACCAGAGCGGTACGCCCGGGCGGGGATTGAGGTGGAACAAGTCGGTGAGGAGGTAGGGCGCGTTGGGAAAGAACAGTATCCAGGCTAGGCTCACCGGTACCAGTATTCGGGTCCGGAGCGGCGCCCGCGCTATGCCCAGCAAGGTGCTGAGCGCGAAGGGAACCACGGCCAGAAACAGATTCCAAAGCAGAAACAGGAACTGCAGGCGGCCCGTCATTGCCATACGGCCCACCACCAGCAACAGGCTGAGGGTGATGGAAGCAGCCAAGACAAAAACCAAGGTGAGCCGGGCACGGGAAAACGGTAGGCTTGAAGAAAGCGACACGGCAAGCAGCTGGGTTGGTGAAGGGAAAGATAACGCGGGGCGCAGCGTCTGGCGTATACGTACGGGCCGGCACTTCGTGGGGCCCGGCATTTGTGGCTAATTTCGCGCCGCTTACCACAGGGGCAAGCTTATTATCGGTTAAATGACGTTTACTCTTACGCTGCGCCGGCCGCTCGGGTGGCTGGTGGCCAGCCTACTGCTGAGCAGCCCTGTGCTAGCCCAAGTCCCGGCCAAGCCGCGGACCCCGGCGCCGGCGCCCGCCCAAGCAACTTCGCCTGATGCCCGCTACCGCAGCGGCAAAACCCTGCTCGACCAAGGCAAATACGCCGAGGCCCTGAAGCTGCTCGAGCCCCTGGCCCAGCCCAAGGCCCGCTTCGACCGCGCCGCCGATGCCGCCTACCTGAGCGCCGTGGCCGCCGCCCGCCTCAAGCAGTGGCCCGAAGCCGAGCAGCTGCTCAACCTGCTCCGGACCGAATACCCCACTTACCCCAACCTGCCCGATGCCCTGCTGCTGCAAGGCCAGGCGTCGTTTGAGCAGGAAGACTACGACACCGCACTCAAGACGCTGGCCCTGATGCCAGCCGATAAGTTGACGCCGGAGCGCGAGGCCTTGAAGGCCACCTACCTGCCGCGCATCAAAGACCGCAACACCTGGCTGCGCCTGCTGCGGCGCAGCTCCGACGATGCCACCCTGGCGCGGGCCTACGCCGACCACCTGATAGCCGGCGGCGCCTACACCGAAGCCGACCGCCCGGTGCTCGACGAGCTTATCGCCAAGTTCAGCCTCGACCGCGCCCGCTACACCCCCCGCCCCCGGGCCACCAAAAAGAGCAGCTACAACGTGGCCGTGCTGCTGCCTTTCGAGCTGAACGACCCGAGTTGGCAAACCCAGCGCAAAAACCAGTTCGTAACCGACCTCTACGCCGGCCTGCGCCTGGCCCAGGACAGCCTGCAGCGCGCCGGTCGCCAGCTCCAGCTCTTTGCCTACGACACCGGCGCCGATACCCTCACCCTGAAGCAGGTGCTGGCCCAACCCGAGCTGGCCGGCATGGACTTGCTGATTGGGCCGGTCTACAAATCCGGCGCCCGCCTGCTGGCCCGCTACGCCCGCGACCACCAGATAGTGTGCGTCAATCCGCTATCTGAAGACGGCGACTTGGTGCTCGATAACCCCTGGCACTACCTGTTTGGACCCAGCTCGGCCACCCAGGGACGGGTGGCAGCCCAGTTTGCGCTCAATGCTTTTGGCTCCGGCCGGCCCGGCATTCTGCTGCACGAAAAGACCAAGGACGAAACCGCCTTTGCCAATGCCTACCGGGCCACCTACGAAGCGCAGGGCGGCAAAATAGGCGTGCTGCGCAGCCTGGATTCTGACGTCGACGTCAGCCTGAGCGCCGCCTTCGCGGGCCTGGACTTGGCCAATGCCAGCCACGTGGTGGTGGCCTCCGACAACCGCCGCGTAGGGCCTTATACCCTCAATGTCCTGCAGCAGCAACCCGCAGGCAAGCGGCCTCCGCTCATCTGCCCCGGCTCCTGGTTAGATAACCCCCGCATCAGCATTGGCCAGCTCAATGGGCAGGGCATATACTTCGTTCAGCCCAAGTACTACGACGAACAGGCACCCGGTTTCCGGCGTTTCCGCCAGCTGTATTTGCAGTACCAGCACATTCCTCCGTCCATCTACGCCAACCAGGGGTTTGAAATGCTGCTGTATTTCGGCTCGGCCTTGTTCCAGTTCGGTCCTGCTTTCCAGGCAGGTCTGGCTGGTGTGGGGCCCGTGCCCGGGGCTATTTTCGAAGGCCAGAGCTACACGGGTGGAGCTCATGATAACCAAGTAGTGCCTATTGTCAAGCTGAACAACCTGGAGCTACAGGTGCTGCGCTAGGGCGCATCTGTACTCCTCACAGTACATCATGCTGAGCTTGCCTGTCATGCAGAGCGCAGCGAAGCATCTTATCAGGTGTGAACGATTCGTTCTGCGGTGATAAGATGCTTCGCTGCGCTCTGCATGACAGACGATTGGGTGACTACCCCAACCGTGATGCTCTTCACACTATGAAAGCTTTTAATAATTCTCTTTCGACAGTCACTCCAAATATGCTCAACCTCACCACTTCCGTTGCCTTATTCGACCGTGCTAAACCCCTCATTCCCGGTGGGGTAAACTCACCGGTGCGGGCCTTCCGGTCGGTTGGCGGCTCGCCGGTGTTTATGCAAAGCGCCCAGGGCGCCTGGCTCACCGACGTCGACGGCAACCGCTACGTTGATTTTATCAATTCCTGGGGCCCCATGATTCTGGGGCACGCCCCGCAAGTGGTGCTCGATGCCGTGACCAAAGCCCTGCCCAACTCGCTGAGCTTCGGGGCGCCCACCCAGCGCGAGGTCGAGATGGCGGAGCTGATTCGGCAGATGGTGCCCAGCATCGAGAAGGTTCGGCTGGTAAATTCCGGCACCGAGGCCTGCATGTCGGCCATTCGGGCGGCGCGCGGCTTTACGGGCCGGGCCAAAATTATCAAATTTGAAGGCTGCTACCACGGCCACGGCGATGCCTTTCTGATTGCGGCCGGCAGCGGCGCCCTCACCGCCGGCGAACCCGATTCGGCCGGCGTGACGCGCGGCGTGGCCCAGGACACCCTCACTGCTCCCTACAACGACCTGCCCGCCGTGGAAGCCCTGATAGCCGCCAATCCCGGCCAGGTAGCAGCCCTAATTCTGGAGCCGGTAGTGGGAAACATGGGCCTGGTAGCCCCCGCCGACGGCTTCCTGCAAGCCCTCCGGGCCCTTTGCACCGAGCATGGCATCGTCCTCATTTTTGATGAAGTGATGACCGGTTTCCGCCTCGCGCCCGGCGGTGCCCAGCAGCTCTACGGCATCAAGGCCGACATGACGACGCTGGGCAAAATCATTGGCGGCGGCCTGCCTGTGGGCGCCTACGGCGGCCGCGAGGATATTATGAACCAGGTGGCTCCCGCCGGTAAAGTGTACCAGGCAGGCACGCTGTCCGGCAACCCCATGGCCACGGCCGCGGGCATGGCTCAACTTCGCTACCTGCACGAGCACCCCGAGCTCTACACCGCGCTGGAAGCCAGCAGTGCCCGCCTCGCCGACGGCACCCGCCAGATTGCCGCCGACCTGGGCCTGAACTACACCGTGAACCGCGTGGGCTCCATGTTCAGCCTCTTCTTCACCAGCGAGCCGGTGACCAACCTGGAAGATGCCAAAAAGTGCGACACCGCCGCGTTCGGCCGCTACTTCCACGCCATGCTCCACCGCGGCATCTACCTGGCGCCCTCGCAGTTCGAAGCCCTGTTTGTGTCCACGGCCATCACCGACGAGCTGGTGGAAATGTACCTGAAGGCCTGCCGGGAGTCGTTGGTAGAAGCCCACGGGCTGTAGCGAACAGGGTCGCAGGCTGAAAAAAATTAAGTTTCGCAGAGACATTACTGTTCGCTTTTGGCTCCGCGAGACTTAATTTTCCACTTTGCGAAACCTTGCGCTCATATTCCAGCGACCTTTGTCTCATGGTAAAACAGTTTCTTTTGGTTCTGCTAATGGTGCTGGCGCAGCTGGCCCACGCCGAAACCCCCGCCGAGGCCAACAAGCGCCTCTTTGATAAAACCATCGACGAGCTGAACTTCCGCACCATGGAAACGGTGTACGACAAGTCGTTCGCCCGGGGCAAATTCCCCATCACCCTGCGCACCGCGGCCGCCCGCCGCAGCTTCGATGGGTTTGGCAACAACGCCCCGCTCAAGCAGCTGTTCATGAACTACAACGGCATTGCCGAACGGTACAAGAACCGCTACGGCAATGGCCCCAACACCCTGGCCGAGTTTGAGAAGCAGCTCAAGTCGGTGCTGCTGGATAAGAACTTCGAATTCTTTATTCACAACCTGCCGCGTGATGAGCGGGTGGCCCTCGTGCGGGCCGAGCAGCGCCTCATTCAGCAAGCCAGCGCCCAATTCAATGCGTCGGGTGCGCCCGAAGAAGTAGCCGCCGTGCCTCCGGCCGACGTGGACGCCCAGCCCGAAGCGGCCATGGCCGCCCCCCTTACCACCCACGAAGACGCGCCGGCCACCTCGGCTTCCAACGACGAAGAGCCGCTCTCATCGCAGGCTGCGGCCGAATCCGGGGCCGCTCCGCGCCACGACTGGCTCGACTACTTCACGTTGCTGCTCAGCCTCACCAGCACCCTGCTGCTGCTGTACCTCATCACCACCGTGCTGCCGAGCCTGAGCCGCCGCATAAACAACCTGGCGGCCGAGCCGGAGCCCGAGCCCGAACCCCGCAGCCTGGCCAGCCGCCTGCGCCCGGCCCGCTCGCAGGGCCTGCGCGAAGACCGGTACGAGGAGGACGAGGACGACTTTGAGCCCGCCGACCCCTCGCGCCACGACGACGACTAACCGCTCTGAATTTGCATCCGCGGAGTAGTTCAGCCTTTCAAATTCACCCTAACTTGTTCTAATGATTTTAACCGACCAGCAAATACTCGCGGAAATCGAAAAAGGCACCATCGTTATTCAGCCTTACGACCGCAGCTGCCTGGGTACCAATTCCTACGACGTGCACCTGGGCCAGTACCTCGCCACTTACCGCGATGAGGTGCTGGATGCCCGAAAGCACAACGAAATCGATGTTTTTGAAATCCCCGAAACCGAGGGGTTTGTGCTGCAGCCCGGCACGCTGTACCTGGGCGTAACCCAGGAATACACCGAGACCCATGCCACCGTGCCCTTCCTCGAAGGCAAGAGCAGCGTGGGCCGCCTCGGCATCGACATCCACGCCACCGCCGGCAAGGGCGACGTTGGCTTTTGCAACCATTGGACCCTGGAAATCAGCGTGTCCATGCCCGTGCGGGTGTACCGCTACATGCCCATCGGCCAGTTGATTTACTTCACGGTGCAGGGCGATGTCAACACCTTTTACAACCGCAAGCTGAACGCCAAATACAACGACCGCACCGACAAGCCAGTGGAGTCGATGATGTGGAAAAACACCTGGTAGCACTGGTGCCGCAGCTGGGTGAGCTGGCTTAAGCTCGAACCAGGGGTATGTTTTCTACGTTTAATGGTCACTGGGCTCGGCTACGCTGGCCCGGTCCTTGCGTAAGCGTGTTACCAAAACCCCTACGACGATGACTACGAAAAAAGCTTTTGCTTCATTGCTGCTGGCGCTTCTGGCCGGTGGTGCTGCTGCCCAGCAAGCCCCGACTGCTTCCACGGTTCAGTTACAGGATAAAACCCAGCCCAGCCCGCGTCTCAATGCGGTGGAGGCCCGGGCCGCGCGTCTCAGCAACCAGATGGTGCGCGACCTGCACCTGAACGGGTACCAGGCGGGTAAGCTCCGCGCCATCAACGACGATAAAATTGCCAAGATGGCGGCCATTGAGCGCAAGAATGCCGGCAACCCGTCCGTGATTGACGCAGAGTGCAAAGGCGTGTGCAAGGAACGCGACAAGGAGCTGCAGGACGTGCTCAGCAACGACCAATACACCAGCTACTTTAGTGCCCGTTCTAATTATTATAAATACGATAAGGACTACGCCGCGCAGTCGGCTAGCATCCTGCTGACCGAGGCCGTGCAGAACCCGGCGCCGGCCCGGGCCAACAACGCCGTTATCGCCCCGGCCAAAGCCAAGCCCACCAGTCGGCCGGCTGGCAACCTTGGCCGGAACGCTCGCTAATTTAGCTAACCCCAAATGCATAAAAAAGGCCCGTCGCAAAGTGCGACGGGCCTTTTTTGTTACGAACAGGGGCTTAGCGGCCCTGCTCTTGCTGGTCGAGGTAATCGGACAGTTCTTTGCAGAGGGCCCGCATTTTGGCGGCCATTTCCTTGTCGTCGGTGGCCGTCACAATGTTTTCGGCCATCGAGCCGATGTTGTCCACGCAGAAGCGCTTCATTTCATCGACGGGCATGTCCTTGGTCCAGAGGTCAATTTTCATGGTGCCCACCTGCTCCCGGTCCCACAGCGCAATGTTGATGGCTTTGGCGAAGTGGATGTCCGGCCCCGCATCGGTGGCCGACCAGCTAATGGCCTCGGGGACTTTGTTTTCGTCGAGGGCAATGCTGAAGCGGATTTCTGATTTTTTCATGTTTTGTAAAGAAGAAAAGCAGAACGCCATGCTGAGCGCAGTCGAAGCATCTCTACCGCAGCAGCAATCCCATCGAAAGGATTAGTTGCGCGGTAGAGATGCTTCGACTGCGCTCAGCATGACGTTCTGAGTAGGCGCGAATAAGTTTAAACGTAGTTGTTGAGCATCACCGGCATCACCAGCATCAGGATGCTTTCGTTTTCGTCCGGGGTGGTGGGCATGAGCAGGCCGGCGCGGTTGGGCGTGCTCAGCTCAAGGGTAATTTCCTCGGAGTCGATGTTGGAAAGCATTTCCAGGAGGAAGCGGGCGTTGAAGCCGATTTCCATGTCTTCGCCGTCGTACTGGCAGCTCAGGGTCTCCTTGGCTTCGTTGCTGAAGTCCAGGTCCTCGGCCGATACCACCAGCTCGGAGCCGGCCAGGCGCAGGCGCACCTGGTGGGTGGTTTTGTTGGAGTAGATGCTGATGCGGCGCACCGAATTGAGCAGTTCCGCGCGGTTGATGATGAGCTTGTTGGGGTTGCTCACCGGAATCACGTTCTCGTAGTCCGGGTACCGCTCGTCAATCAGGCGGCACACCAGGCGCATCTGGTTGAAGCTAAAGAAGGCGTTGCTCTGGTTGAACTCCATCTTCACCGGCGTAGCCTCGGAGGGCAGCGTGCCTTTCAGCAGGTTAAAGGCTTTGCGCGGGATGATGAGGTTGGCGGTTTGGCCGGCGCCCACGTCCTGGCGGCGGTAGCGCAGCAGGCGGTGGCCGTCGGTGGCCACGAAGGTTACCTGGTTGTCGGCCAGCTGCACCAGAATGCCGGTCATGGCGGGGCGCAGCTCGTCGGTGCTTACGGCGAAGATGGTCTTGTTGATGGCCCGGGCCAGCGACGACGAGGGCATTTCAATCGGGGCCGAACCCTTCACCACGGGCACGCGCGGGAAGTCGGCGGCGTTCTCGCCGGCCAGCTTGTAGCGGCCGTTGGAAGAGCTTATTTCGATGGTGTAGGTTTCCTCGTCCAGCGTGAAGGTCACGGGCTGGTCGGGCAGGTTCTTCAGGGTGTCGAGCAGGATGCGCGCCGGGGCTGCAATCCGGCCGGTTTCGCGGGCTTCCACGGGCAGCTCGGTAATCATGCTGGTCTCCAGGTCGGAGGCCGTGATGGTCAGCTTACCGGCCTCAATCTCAAAGAGAAAGTTCTCCAGAATGGGCACCACGGGGTTGTTCGTAACCACGCCGTTGATGCTTTGCAGCTGCTTGAGCAGCGCGGAGGATGAGACGATGAATTTCATGGTGCGAGGCTAGGGCTAGGAATAAGGGATGGCAAAGATAGGGGGCGGATTCGGCGTTTGGAAGGGGGGCGGGCACCGGAGTGAATTTAGAATCTTTGCCATACTCGTAGCATACTTATAGGGCCTGTTGTGCTGCGGCCGGCCGGAAGGCTTCGGCGCGTTTCCATTGGCTGAGTGACAAAGCGGTAATACCTTGGGAGCCCAAAGCGCCTGGCGGCCTGCCGGCACTTTTTTCAGAACTGCTACGCCTTTGAAAAGGAATTTTCTCTTTACTCCCATGAAGCCAACCTCAACCTTTCAAACCGCTTTCTTTGCTCTCGTGGTTTTGTTGCTGCTGGGGCCTGCAGCTGTGGCCCAGCGCAAGGCTGCCGGGCGCCGCAATGCGCCCAAGAGCACTGGCGCAGTTTATGACTCGGTCCTATACAACGGCTTGCGGTGGCGCTCCATTGGGCCGTACCGCGGTGGGCGGGCCGGCACCGTAGCAGGCGTGCCCGGCAACCCCAACCTCTACTACATGGGCACGGCTGGCGGCGGGGTGTGGCGCACCACCGACGGTGGCGGCACCTGGGCCAACATCACCGACAAATACTTTGGCGGCTCGGTGGGGGCGGTGGCCGTGAGCGAATCGGACCCGAACGTGATTTATGCCGGCGAAGGCGAGCAAACCGTGCGCGGCAACGTGTCGTCGGGCTTCGGGGTGTGGAAGTCGCAGGATGCGGGCAAGACCTGGGCCAATATTGGGCTGAAGGACTCGCGCCACATCGGCCGCATCCGCATTCACCCCAAAAACCCCGACTTGGTGTACGTGGCGGCCATGGGCGACCTGTATAAGCCCGGCGAGATGCGTGGGGTATATCGCAGCAAGGACGGCGGCAAAAACTGGCAACGAGTGCTGTTTGCCAACCCCGATGCCGGCGCCGTGGACCTTATTTTGGACCCTTCGAACCCCCGCATTCTCTACGCCAGCACTTGGAATGTGCGGCGCACGCCCTACAGCTTCTCGTCGGGCGGGCCGGGCTCGGGGCTCTGGAAAAGCACCGACGGCGGCGATACCTGGGCAGATATTTCGCGCGCTGAAGGGCTACCCACGGGTACGCTGGGCATCATCGGGGTGGCGGTATCGCCGGTTAATTCCCAACGCGTTTGGGCGCTGGTGGAAGCCGAAAAAGGCGGCATGTTCCGCTCCGACGACGGCGGCGTGCACTGGGCCAAGCTCAGCGACGACCGCAACCTGCGCCAGCGCGCCTGGTACTACACCCGCATCTACGCCGACCCGAAAGACGCCGACGTGCTGTACGTGATGAACGTGTCGTACCACAAAAGCAAGGACGGCGGGCGCACCTTCGCGGCCAGCAACGCCCCGCACGGCGACCACCACGACCTATGGATTGCCCCCGAAAACCCCAGCCGGATGATTATTGCCGACGACGGCGGGGCCCAAATCAGCACCGATGGCGGCCAGAACTGGACCACCTACGGCAACCAGCCCACCGGCCAGTTCTACCGCGTTGTGACCGACAACCACTTCCCGTACCGCATCTACGGGGCGCAGCAGGATAACTCTACCGTCCGGATAGCGCACCGCAGCGGCGGCAACACCATCGGTGACCGGGACTGGGAGAGCACCGCCGGCGGCGAAAGCGCGCACCTGGCCGTGGACCCGCTGAACCCCGACGTGGTGTACGGCGGCAGCTACGACGGCTACCTGGCCCGCGTAGACCACGCCAACGAGCAGGAGCGCATGGTAAACGTATGGCCCGACAACCCCATGGGCCACGGCGCCGAAGGCATGAAATACCGCTTTCAGTGGAATTTCCCGCTGCTGTTTTCGCCCCACGACCCCAAGCGGCTCTACGCCGGCTCGAACCACCTGCACGTGACCACCAACGAAGGCCAGTCGTGGGAGGTCATCAGCCCCGACCTGACCCGCAACGACCCCAAAACGCTGGGCTCCTCGGGCGGCCCCATTACCAAAGACAACACCGCCGTGGAGTACTACGGCACCATCTTCGCCATCGCCGAATCGGCGGTGGAGCCCGGCGTTATCTGGACCGGCTCCGACGATGGCCTGCTGCACGTGACCCGCGACAACGGCAAAACCTGGACGAAAGTGGCCCCCAAAGGCTTGCCCGAGTGGATTCAGATAAACAGCATTGAGGCACACCCCACGGTAAAGGGCGCGGCCTACGTGGCGGCCACGATGTACAAGTCGGGCGACTTCCGGCCCTACCTCTACAAAACCGCCGATTACGGCAAAACCTGGACGAAAATCACCACTGGCATTCCCGCCACCCACTTCACCCGTGTGGTGCGCGCCGACCCCAAGCGGCCCGGTCTGCTCTTCGCCGGCACTGAGTACGGTATGTACATTTCCTTTAATGATGGCGCGCAGTGGCAGCCGTTTCAGCTCAACCTGCCGCCCACGCCCATCACCGACCTCACCCTCAAAAACGACAACCTGATTGCGGCCACCCAGGGCCGGGGCTTTTGGCTGATTGACGACGTGACGCCCCTGCACCAGCTGGGCGCGCCGGTGGCAGCCAGCAAGTTTCACTTGTATAAGCCCACGCCGAGCTATAAGATGGAAGGCAGCGGCACGCCCGACGTCCCCAAAACCGCCGGCCAGAACCACCCCGGCGGCGTAATGCTGTACTACTACCTGGCTCAGAAACAGGACTCGACCAGCGCCGTGAAGCTGGAGATTCTAGATGCCAGTGGCAAGCTCATCCGCACCTTCGCCAACACCGACCGTGACCTGCGCGATAAAAACCTCACCAAGGAAGAGAAAGCCAAGGCCAAGAAAGAGCTGCTGCCCACGCGCAAGGGCCTGAACCGCTTCGTGTGGGACCTGGGCTACCCCGATGCCAGCCGCTTCGAAGGCCTCATCCTGTGGGGCGGGGGCACACAGGGGCCCAAAGCCGTACCCGGTACCTACAAAGCCCGCCTGACCCTCAACCAGGAAACCCAGGAAACTGACTTTGTGGTGCTGGCCGACCCCCGCAGCAAGGCCACGCCGGAAGACCTGAAAGCGCAGTTCGATTTCCTGCGCGACGTGCAGCAGAAACTCACCGAAACTCACGACGCCATCCGGGACATCCGCACCATTCGCGGGCAGCTCCGCACCATCACGGCGCCCCTGAAAGGCCAGCCCAACGCCAAGGACGTGGTGGACTCGGCCGGCGCCATCGAGAAGAAAATGACCCAGATTGAGGAGCTGCTGTACCAGACCAAAAACAAGAGCGACCAAGACCCGCTGAACTTCCCCATTCAGCTCAACAACAAGCTGGCGAACCTGGCCAGCCAGGTGGGCAATGGCAGCTACCGGCCCACCGAGCAGGCCGAGGCATTCAAGAAGGAGGTAACGGAGCAGATTAACCAGCAGCTCAGTCAGTTCAAGATGATAAAGGAGCAGGACATCCCCGCCCTCAACAAGCTCATTCGCGACAAGGGCGTGGACGCCATCACGCTGCCCAAGCAGCCGGCCCCGGCGGCGCCCAGCAGCTTGTAGCGGGGCCTGACACTACCGCCGCGGGTCAGTTTCAGCCCCTGAGGCAACGGCTTGCTCAACCGGTGCTTTGCGTTTGGCCATCTGGTACCGTACCCGGAACCAGGTTGCCACGAGCAGCAGCAGGGCGCAGCCTTCGCTCAGTACTTTTTCGGCATCAAAAAAATCTACCGGCCGGTCCTTCAGCAGCGGGTCCATCACCACGCCGTGCACCACGAAAAGCAGGGCCGTGGCGTAGGAAATCAGGTGCACGTTTTTCCAGGCGCGAAACCCCATGCGCTTGCGGATGCCATCCTGCGACGTGAGTACCACGAGCACCAAAGCGTAAAATGCCAAGGCGCCCAGTGCTACAAAAAGCCGCTGATGCGGGGCATGCAGGGGAAACAGCACGTCAACCAGCGTGAATTTTGACGTTTTATCGACCACCAGCAACAGCGGATGCACGGCAGCAATGGCCAGGGCCACGTAAGCCGTCCAGTTGTGGATGTCGGCTACCGGAATGCGCTTCACTAGGGCCGGGGCTTTCTTCCAGTACCACGACTTCCGGTAGGCGGTGCTGAGCATCATGCCCAACAGGAAGTTGGCGGTAAGGAGCACCGTGGCCACCAGGCCCGCCGCCGATGAAAGGTCCAGTAGGGAAATGTCCATGGGCAAAAAAAGTGAGGCAGCCACGATGCCCCGTTGTTAGGCCGCAAACCGCGCATAGCGCCGCTTCCGGCGCCACGCCCGCACGGCCCCAAACAGCCCTAGCAAAGCCAGTGGGGCACCCAGGTTGAGCAGTTGCCAGCGGCGGCGCTGCTCGGCCAGCTTCACCTTGTCCAGGGGGCGGAGGGTGATTTGCTTGCCGCGCACCGAGATGAGGCCGGTTTCGTCGAGCAGATAGTCGGTGGCATTCAGCACCAGCTCGCGGTTGGCAAATTCGGTGTTGGCGAGGCGGTCGAAGCCCAGGCGGTAGGGGTTGCCGGTTTTGGGGTCGATTTCCGAGCGGATGAAGTCGCCATCGGAAATAACCAGGACTTTGCTGGGTTTTCCGTTGGGAGATTTTTCGGGCTGGAACTGCAGCGTGCCGGGCCGGGCGCGGTTGGCAAAGAGCGAGGGGAACTGGCCTTCGAGCAGGTAAGCCACCGGCTGGAAGCCTTTCTGGTACAGCTTGGGGTTGGGCTCGAGGCGGGCGTCGTTGAAGTTGATGGGCACGGGCGCTGGCAGCACGCGGGTGTAGCGCGAGGTGGTCATCAGAGGCGTCTTGCGGATGCCCACGGCCTTCACGGTGTCGAGGTTGCCCACAAACTTGAGGTACACCGCGTCGAGGTTGCGGGTGATGGGGTGCGGGCTGAACTTGTTGATGAGCGGGTAGAGCTGCCAGGGCATGGGCTCAATTTTGGGCTTGTTGCCTTCCATGCCAGTCACCAGGGGAATCTGGCCGCAGTTGAGGTCGAGCAGTAGGTTCTGGTTTACGCGCAGGCCGTACTTGAAAAAGAGGTCGTCGAGGTTGAGGTTGTAGGGCGTAGCCAGGGCCACGCCGTTGCGGCTCACGCTGTCGAGGTCCACGCGCAGGGCATCCACAAAGAACAGCGCCTTGCCGCCCTGGGTGATGAACTGGTCGAGCTTGAACTTGTCGTCTTCCGAGTAGGGCGACTTGGGTTGAGCCACCACTACGGCGTCGAGGGCGCGCAAGTCGGGCACCTTGCTGAGCGTGACGCGGTACACGTCGTACTGTTGCTGCCAGGTGCTGAGCATGTCGCCGGCCTGGGCGTTGCTGAGCTCACCGTGGCCTTCAATCACCCCGATGCGCTTGCGCAGCCCGGGAACGAGCGCGCGGATGGTGCTGGCCAACTCATACTCCAGCCCTTCAATGCTTTGGTTGAGCCGAACGTCGGCCGCGGCGGCTTGATTGCCGCGCAGCAGCAGCACGTTTTTGTCCTGGCCGCCCACGCTCACCACCGCCCAGGGGAAGATGATTTTCTCCACGCGCTTGCCGTTTTCGGTGGCGCCGAGGTTGGTGGGCTTCAGCCCTTTTTTGATGAGCGAGGCGTAGAATTGGTTGCGGGCCGCTTCGGTACCGGCCGCGCTGGGGTCGATGAAGATATAGTTCAAATTGGCCCCGCCGTACACCTGGAACTCGGTCAGCGTTTCGCGCACGCCCTGCTCCAGGCGGCGAAAGGCGGGTGGGAAATCGCCGGTAAGGTACACCGTGATGGTAACCGGCTGCTTGAGGTCGCGCAGCAGCGTTTTGGTGGCCGGCGACATCGTGTAGCGCTTCTCTTCCGTCATGTCGATGCGGAAGAAAAAGCGCTGCGCCACGAAGTTTATCAACAGCAGGAAGCCAAGAATGGCCGCGAAGTAAAGCAGGTCGCGCTGCTTGCGCGAGGCCGCTACAGGAGCCGCAAGCGGCGCATCATTCAACGTATTTTCCATTACCAGTTACGGCTGCGTAAGGCCAGTCGCGTGGCCTGCAAAGCCACCGCAACCACGCTGAAGAAATAAACCAAGTCGCGCGAGTCAATCAGGCCCTTGCTCAAGTCGCGGTAGTGCGCCGCAATGCCCAGCTGGCTCACGTAATACGCCGGGCCGCCTTCCAGCACCGATGCCAGCGAATCGAACCCGGAGTACACCAGAAAACAGCCCACCACCGCCACCAGAAACGCGATAATTTGGTCGCGCGTGAGGGCCGAGGCCAGAATGCCGATGGCCGCAAACACCGCCGCCAGCAGCGCTAGCCCCAGGTAGGAGCCCACCGTGGCGGCCGAATCGATATTGCCTTCCGGGTTGCCCAACTTGTAAACCGAGAAGTAATACAGCAGCGTCGGAATCAGGGCCAGCAAGGCCAGGATAAAGCAGGCCAGGTACTTGCCGCCGATAATCTGCCCATCGGTGAGCGGACGGGTGAGGAGCAGCTCAATTGTGCCGGCCTTTTTCTCCTCTGCAAACGTGCGCATGGTGATGGCTGGAATCAGAAACAGGAATATCCACGGAGCCAGGTTGAACAGCGTCTGCAGGTCGGCATAGCCGTAGTCCAGCACACTGCTGTCGGGAAAAACCCAGACAAACAGGCCGGTCGCAATCAGAAACACGCCCAGCACCACGTAGGCGACGGGGGAGTTCAGGAAGGCGTTGAATTCTTTTTGAAGGATTGTTAGCATAGTGTCTGAACGTCATGCTGAGCTTGCCGAAGCATCTCTACCGCGCAAGTAATTGATTAGTGTTGAGGTAGAGATGCTTCGGCAAGCTCAGCATGACGTTCTTTTTTCGTTGTTTTGTTTCTACTTGGTGAGCTCCCCAAACACCTCTTCCAGGCTCTGCTGCTCCTGCCGCAGCCCTAGCAAAATCCAGCCTTCCTGCGCGGCCAGCCGCGACACGGCCGCGCGCGGGTCGGTGCCGGGCGCGGTGCGGAGCAGGATGGCGCCATCCGGCGCGGTTTCGACGTGGCGCACGCCTGGAAGCTTGGCCAGCAGGGACGGGGCCACGGTGCCTTCGAACTCGGCGCGCACCACGGTTTCGCCAGCGGCGCGGGCAGCTAGCTCGGCCACGGGGCTGTCGGCCACCAGCTTGCCCCGGCTGATGATGAGCACGCGCGAGCACAGGGCCGTGACTTCGGGCAGAATGTGGGTACTGAAAATGACGGTTTTGTCTTCGCCGACTTCCCGGATGAGCTGCCGGATTTCCAGAATCTGGTTGGGGTCGAGGCCGGTGGTGGGCTCGTCCAGAATCAGCACGTCCGGGTCATGAATGAGGGCCTGGGCCAGCCCAACCCGCTGCCGGTAGCCCTTGCTGAGCGCCCCGATTTGCTTGTTTTGCTCGCGGCTCAGGCCCACTCGCCGCACCAGCTCGGCCACGCGCGTGCGCAAGCCAGGGCCGCGCAGCCCGTGCACCGAGCCGATGAATTCGAGGTACTCGTGCACGTACATGTCGAGGTAGAGCGGGTTGTGCTCAGGCAGGTAGCCCACATGCCGGCGCACGGCTAGGCTTTCGGTGAGCACGTCGTGCCCGGCCACGCGCACCGTGCCGGAGGTAGGAGGAAGGTAGCCGGTGGCAATCTTCATCGTGGTGCTTTTGCCCGCACCGTTAGGCCCCAGGAAACCCACGATTTCGCCCTTGCCAGCCGTGAAGCTGATGTCGTCCACGGCGTTTTGGGTGCCGTAGGTTTTGGTCAGGTGTTCTATTTCTACCATATGGGGTTATTTGTCAGAAAGACCGTCATGCTGAGCGGAGCCGAAGCATCTCGCGTGCAGCAGTAACTCAATCGTTCAAACGTCATTAGTCAGTGGTGGCACGCGAGATGCTTCGGCTCCGCTCAGCATGACGGTCTTGTGTAATCGTCCTACTTGACGTTGGCCGGCCGTAGCTGAATTTCGGAAATCATGGTTGTATCCGGGGCTTCAATGGCGTGCACCATGGCCGCCGCAACGGATTCGGGCGTCATTTTATGCGGGTCGGGCGTGGCTCCGGGCTGGTTGCCGTTGAAATGGGTTTCCACTGAGCCCGGCATGACGCACGTGACGCGGATGCCGGCCGGCCGTACTTCCTTAAACAGCGCATCGGAAAAGCCGCGCACGGCAAATTTGGTGGCGCAGTAACCCGACATTCCGGCGGAGCCCGCCGTGCCCGCCAGCGAGGCCACGTTCACGATGTGGCCCTGGTGCTGGCGCTTCATCTGCGGGAGCACGGCGCGGGTGCACAGGAAAACCCCGTGCACGTTGGTATCGAACATCGCTTTCCAGTCTTTGGATTTAAAGCCATCGACTTCGCCCATGATGCCCAGGCCGGCGTTGTTTACCAGCACGTGAATTTCCGGGCCCAGCTCCCGCACGGTGTTGGTGAAGGCTTCGGCTACGGCTACTTCGTCGCGCACGTCGCACTCAAAAAACTGGAATCGGTCGTGCACCAGGCCTTCGGGGGCGGTGCGGCCCCAGCCCGCTACGGCGGCGCCGCGGGCCAGCAGGGCTTCCACGGTGGCTCGTCCTATTCCTTTGCCCGCGCCCGTGACGATGGCTACTTTGCCGGTGAGGTCCATTTATCTTTGAGAAAATTAAGAATGCAAATGCGCTATACGAATTTGCGGCCGCAAGTTAGCGGCACAAGGGGGTTTGGGAAGATGAAGCGGCTGGGGCGCGCGGGGCTGGGGGTGGCGTTGGCGGCGGGCCTGAGCACTTGCGGCCCCGGGCACGGCACCGACTGCCTGAAAAGCACCGGCACCATCATCGTGGAGCGCCGCGAAGTAGCCCCCGACCTCATAACCGTAACGGCCTACGACAACGTGGACCTGCGCCTGGTGCAGGACTCCCAGACCTACGCCGAAGTGCGAACCGGCGAAAACCTGATGACGGACATCGAGTTCACGCGCAAAGGCAACAGCCTGGAAATAAACAATACCAGCCGCTGCAACTGGGCCCGCAGCTACGACACGCCCCGCGAAGTAACCCTGCACCTGCCCCGCATCACCAACGTGTTTCTGCGCGGGCAGGGCAACGTGAGCACCGTGGGCGAGTTTGTGAAAGACACCATCTTCTTCCATTTGGTAGGAGCCGGCGATTTCGACCTCACCCTGAAAGCCCGCCAGGTGTACCTCGATTTGTACGAGCTGGGCGATGTAAACCTGCGCGGCAGCACCGGCGGCTTCAATTTCACCCTCGGCGGCTCCGGGCGTTTGTTCGCCCACGACCTGGCCTCGCGCACATGCTACTTCAACATGACCCGCGACAGCGACGGCGCCGCCCACGTGCGCGCCACCGAAGCGGTGGGCGGCACCGTGGCCGGCAACGGCACGTTTTACTACAGCGGCGCGCCGGCCTATACCGATATCAAAGTAATCGGCAAGGGCGGCCAGAAAACAGAGTAGGCGAATTAGAAAAAGACTGTCACGCTGAGCTGGCGAAGCATCTTATCACCGCTGCACGAATCGTATTGGCGTGACAAGATGCTTTGCCAGCTCAGCATGACATTAGCCTAAGTCGCCCAGCTGCGGCCGAATCAGCAGCTCTTCCACCACGGCGTGCGGCGAAAGGGAAAACGCCGAAAACACGGCTTCGGCCACGTCTTCGGCCCGCACAAACCGCTCGGTGGGCAGATCCACGCCTTCCCAGCTGGCCGTGAGGGTGGGGCCCGGCAATACTGCCGTCACGCGCACGCCGCTGGGCTTTAGCTCTTCCCGCAGGTTTTTGGTGAAGCCCAGCAGGGCGTGCTTGGCAATGCCGTAGGAGCCGCCGTTGGGGTAAGCGGTGATGCTGGCCGTGGAGCAAATGGTGAAAATATGGCCCCGGCTTTGGGCGATGAGGCCCGGCAGCAGGGGCAGGGTCACGTCGTAGGCACTGAGCAGGTTCACGGCCAGCATCTGGCGCAGCTGCGAGCCATCGGCGGGTTCGTCCTGCAGCCGGCCGGGAATGAAGGCGCCGGCGTTGTTTATCAGCACTTCAATCGGAAGATTCAGTTCAAGTACGAAGGCCGCAAAGCGGGCGCAGTCCTCGTACTGGCTCAAGTCGGCCGGCAAGGTGTGGAGCCGGGCGCCGGGAACATCCGCGGCCAACTCGGTTGTGAGGGTGGTTAAATCGGCGGCCGAACGGGCGCAGGTGGCCACTGGGTGCCCCGCGCGCAGGAAGCGCGACACTAAGGCGCGTCCGATACCTTTGCTGCCGCCGGTGACGACAATTAATTTTTCGCTCGTTTGCACTATCTCTGCGTGATTTTACGTAAGGTGCGGCGTTACACAGGCACTCGACTGTAGCAACACGACCGCCCAAACTTCGGTTTTTATTCTCAACTATTCCCCAATGCTTAAAACTCTAGGCTCGTTCGTCCTTTTTCTGCGCGGCATGGTCTCGCGCACGGAGCGCTTCAGCGTGCTCTGGAACCGAACCATGGAAGAGGCCATGCTTATCGGGGTCGACTCCGTTCTCATCGTTTCCATTGTGTCGGCGTTCATCGGGGCCGTTACCTGCGTGCAGATTGCCTACAACCTCACCAATCCGCTTATTCCGCAATCCACCATTGGCTACATGGTGCGCGAAATGACCATTCTGGAGCTGGCGCCCACCATCACCAGCATCGTGCTGGCAGGCAAAGTAGGCAGCAGCATCGCCGGTGGGCTGGGCACCATGCGCATCACCGAGCAGGTGTCGGCGCTTGAGGTGATGGGCATCAATTCCACATCTTATTTGGTGTTGCCGCGCATTATTGCCGCGCTGCTCATGTTTCCGCTGCTGGTTATCCTGGCCATGGGGCTGTCCATTCTCGGTGGCTACCTGGCGGGCACCCTCACCGGCGTGATGACGGCCCAGGACTACATCGAAGGCATTCGGACGGATTTTATTCCCTACAACATCGTGTTTGCCTTGATTAAAGCCGTGGTGTTTGCCTTTCTCGTGTCCGGCATTTCTTCCTTCAAGGGGTACTACACCACCGGCGGGGCCCTAGAAGTGGGCGCGGCCAGCACCGGGGCGGTTACCAACTCCATCATCGCCATTCTGGTCGCCGACTTTGCCCTGGCCGCTTTGCTGCTCTGATTAGTTGTCAGTTGCTGGTTGTCGGTTGTTAGCTCTGCTAATGGCTCACAGCCCAACAACTCTGGACAACGAACACCTGATAACTGACAACCATCATGATTGAAGTATCCAATATTGAAAAATCGTTCGACGGCACGCCCGTGCTGAAAGGCATTTCGTGCGTGTTCGAAACCGGCAAGTGCAACCTGCTGCTCGGCGGCTCCGGCACGGGCAAAAGCGTGCTGCTGCAGTGCATTGTGGGCCTGATGAAGCCGGACATCGGCTCCATTACCTTCGACGGCACGGTGTACACCAACAGCAAGATTGACATCCGCCAGGAAATCCGGCGCAAAATCGGCATGCTGTTCCAGGGCTCGGCCCTGTTCGACTCGATGACGGTGGCCCAGAACGTGGAATTCCCGCTGCAGATGCTCACCCCCGAAATGACGCCCGAAGAGCGCCGCGAACGGGTAGAGTTTTGCCTGAAGCGCGTGGGGCTGGAGAAAGCCGGCGACAAGATGCCCGCCGAGATTTCGGGCGGTATGAAGAAGCGCGTGGGCATTGCCCGCGCCATTGCCCCGCACTGTACTTACCTTTTTTGCGACGAGCCCAACTCCGGCCTGGATCCGGCCACGAGCATTAAAATCGACGAATTGATTCGCGAAATCACCCACGAATACGGCATCACCACCGTCATCGTGACCCACGACATGAACTCGGTGATTGAAATTGGCGAGCACATCATCTTCCTCCACCAGGGTAAAAAGCTCTGGGACGGCACCAAAGAAGAGGTGTTGAATGCCGAAGTGCCCGAGCTGCAGGAGTTTATCTTCAGCAGCGCCCTGGTGCGGGCCGCCAAAAAAGTAGACGACGAATCGGTTGGTGGCCTCGCCGCCCTTACCGAATCCGTGGACCACGGCGGCGGCATTTAGCCCAACTTACTCCAAACCGAAGGGGCCCGCCCGGCATTGCCGGGCGGGCCCTTTCGTTTATTGCTGCAAGGCCTTGAGGTGGGCCAGGTGGTGCTGCCCGTGCCAGGCGTACAGGGCCAGGGCTTGGTCGAGGGTAAAAGCGCGCTTGGTGCCGGGGTGGTAGAACGTGCGCTGCCACTGCTCGTCGCTGAGGTGGTGCAGCAGCGAGACCCAGCGCGTGTGCAGGGCCTCCAGCAGCGTCAGGGACACCGTGATGGGCGTGGCGGCTACGTCGGGCAGCTCGGCCCAAGCTTGCTCGTCGTAGGGGCATATGGTAGGGTTTTCCTCCGTCAGGGCCAGCCGAAAGCGGCAGTAGCTGTTCAGGTGCGAATCGGCAAGGTGGTGGATTACCTGCCGGCCATTCCAGCCGCCGGGGCGGTAGGGGCGCTCCAGGCCCACGCCGCCCACGGCCCGGGCCACGGCCGTGAGTTGAGCCGGCAAGTCCGCAAGCTGCTGAATGAGGGCCGTGCGCTCGGCAGGGGGGAGGGCGCCTTCCGGCAGTTGGGCCTGCCCGATGGGGTAGCTGAGACTTACCATATTTTTAATGAAGAATTAAGAATGAGGAATGAAGAATTGGGGATGGAGTGAAACGAAGCGGCAGTTGGCTCACAAAAAAAATGAGGAACCGGAAGCAAATTCCCAATTCCTCATTCTTCATTCCTCATAAAGCGCAGCGTCCGTTAGCCGTTGCGCTTGTTCAATTCGTCGCGGATTTTGGCGGCTTTTTCGTAGTCTTCTTTTTCGAGGGCCTGGGCCAGCATTTTGGTTAGCTCGTCCAGCGAAACCTGGCCGCTGGGTTCGCGGGCTTCCGGCTGGGTCCGGCTGGGGCGGGGCGCGTCGGTGTCGTTATCGTCGTCCTCGTCTTCATCCTCCTCTTCTTCGGTTTCGCTTTCGGCTTCATCGAGGTCCGAAAGGATGATGCCGGCTTCGCTGAGCACGCTTTCAACCGTGAAAATGGGCACTCCGAAGCGCAGGCCAATGGCAATGGCATCGGAAGGGCGGGCGTCGATGTCGAACGTGGTGGCGCCATCGGAGCACACGATGCGCGAATAGAACACGCCCTCTTTCAAATCAGAAATTACCACTTCCAGAATCACCACGTGCACGTGCTCGGCAAACGATTTGAACAGGTCGTGGGTAAGCGGGCGGTTGGGGCTGATTTTCTCGATTTGGATGGCGATGCTTTGCGCCTCGAACATGCCGATGATGATGGGCAGGCGGCGGTTGCCACCCTTCTCGCCCAAAATCAGCGCAAAGGAGCCAGACTGCGACTGGCTGGACGAAAGGCCCAGGATTTCAAGCTGGATTTTTTTCAAGGGACTGGGGAACTGTGGGTCTTGGGACTTAGGAGGAGGGCGGCGCGCCTGAAGCAGCGGGGGCAGGGATGTAGGTGCAAACTAAAGAAAAGTCCGGCTATCCACCGCAGAACTGAGCCCGGGCCCGCCGCATGATAAAAGATTTGGGGACTTAAGCAGCCGTTTTCTTACGAAAACAAAATGCCTAAGTCCCCAATTCCTGAAAAAATATTAGCCCAATTCTTTTACGGCAGCCGTCAGCTTGGGCAGTACGTCGAACACGTCGCCCACGATGCCGTAGTCGGCAGCCTTAAAGAACGGCGCCTCCGGGTCTTTGTTGATGACCACAATCACCTTGCTGCTGTTTACGCCGGCCAGGTGCTGGATGGCCCCCGAAATGCCGCAGGCGATGTACAGGTTCGGCGACACGGTGATGCCGGTTTGGCCCACGTGCTCGTGGTGAGGGCGCCAGTCTACGTCCGACACGGGCTTGGAGCAGGCCGTGGCCGCGTGCAGCGCCTTGGCCAGGTCCTCAATCAGGCCCCAGTTCTCGGGGCCTTTCATGCCTCGGCCGCCGGATACCACGCGGTCGGCTTCGGGCAGCAGAATGCCGCCGGCCTGGTCCTGCATCACCACCTGGGTAGGGGCGTCGGCAAAGTCCGCATCGGTAAGCTGGGCCGTGAAGCTCTGCACTTCGGCCGTTTTGCCGGCTTCGTGCTTGGCTTCGGTCGAGTTTTTCTTCACGGCGATGATTTTGCGCTCGCCGCTCAGCACCACGTCCGAAAACGCCTTGCCGGAGAAGGCGCCGCGGCGTACCACAAACTGGCCGTTATCGGTTTTGGGCAGCTCCACGGCGTTGGTAGCCAAGCTGGCCTTGAGCCGCACCGACAGGCGCGAGCCCACGGCCGCGCCAATGTTGGAGTTGGCCAGGATAATCACCTTGGCCTGCTCTTGCTCGGCTGCGGTGGCAATGAGCTTGGTGTAAGCGTTGTTTACAAAGTCCTTGAGGCGCGGCTCGGCATCGTAGAGCACCTTGGTGATGCCCTGCTCGCCGAGCTTGGCCAGGTTGGCCTCGGTGGCTTCGCCCACGGCAATGGCCGTGGCGGTGGTGCCCAGCATGGCGGCCACTTCGGCCCCGTAAGTAGCGACTTCCAGCGAAGATTTTTTCACTTCGCCATCGGCGCATTCAACTACAACTAGTACAGACATAATTTTTCTTGTTTGTCATCCTGAGCGGAGCGAAGGACCTTATCACGTCCGCGCCGCAATGAATTAGTGATTCTGACGAGCGCAACCGTGATAAGATGCTTCCTGCGTCAGCATGACAGATGATTATTAGATAACCTTGGCTTCGTTGCGCAGCAGCTTGATGAGCTCGCCGGCGTTTTCGGCGGGGATGAGCTTCACGCCCTGCTTCTTGGGCGGCAGCGCGTACTCGGCGACTTGGGTGCGGGCGGGCTCGCCTACGGGCGGCACCACTTTCAGGGGCTTGGTGCGGGCCGTCATGATGCCGCGCATGTTGGGGATGCGGGGCTCGCACATGGGCTGCTGGCACGAGGCCACGAAGGGGGTGGTTACGGTCACAATCTCCTTCCCGCCTTCAATTTCGCGCTCCAGTGTGGCGGTATTGCCGTTCATGTCGAGCTTCATGGCCGGGGCCACGGTTGGGATGCCGAGCATTTCGCCCACCATGCCGTGCACCTGGAAGCCGTTGTAGTCGATGCTTTCCTTGCCCATCAGAATCACGTCGTAGCCGCCTTCTTTGGCCACGGCCGCAATCTGCTCGGCCACAAAAAAGGCGTCCTGCGGTGCGGCGTTGACGCGGATGGCGTCGTCGGCGCCAATGGCCAGCGCCTTGCGGATGTTGGGCTCCGTATCGGCTTCGCCTACATTGAGAACGGTGACCGTGCCGCTGCCGGCCGCCTCTTTCAGCTCAATGGCGCGGGTGAGGGCGTATTCATCCCAGGGGTTAATCACGAACTGCACCCCGGCCTTGTTAAACTCCTTGTTATCGGGCGTAAAGGTGATTTTGGTGGTCGTGTCGGGCACGTTACTAATGCAAACGAGGAATTTCATGCAAGCGGGCTGAAACCAGAGAAAGGAGAAATCACGCGGAAAAACCGCAATTTTGGCGCAAAGATAACCTGAAACCGCCCCGAATGAACACGCCGTCCACCCGTTTGCAGCAACTGCTCGCCTTTTACCAAGACGACCCCACCGACGCCTTTACCATCTATGCCCTGGCCACGGAATACCGGGCGCAGGAGCCGGAGCGGGCCTGGGGATTTTACCAAAAACTACTGTCCGAACACCCTGATTATGTGGGCACGTACTACCATGCCGGCAAGCTGCTCGAGCAATTTGATAAGCAGGACGAGGCCGAAAAAGTTTACCGCGACGGCCTGAAAGTAGCTCGCCAGGCCGGCCAGCAGCACGCCGCCAGCGAGCTGCTGCAAGCCCTCAACAAGTGCCTAGGACTGGACTACGAAGATGATTAAGCAGTCGATAGCTTCCCTGCTTGATTATTACAGCAAAGGCATTGGCAGATAGTGTTATGCTTAATTTTTTAATCGGAAAAGTATAAGATAAAATGGTTATTTTAGTACGCAATGCGGGCTGCGGAGGGCCGGGTAAGCGTCACCATTTTTCCTATTTCCGATGAATAATTTACTTGACTCCATCAAGGCAATGATTACGCCCGACCTGGCTAGTGGGCTGGCAGGCCGCCTGGGCGAAAACCAGGGCGGGGTGAGCAAAGGGCTGTCGGCCGCGCTGCCGCTGGTGCTGGCCGGGCTTATCCAGAAAGTTGGCAACGGCGACGGCGCGCAGTCGGTCTTCAGCATGGCGCAGACGGCCTTTCAGCAGCACGGCAGCAGCCTGGGCTCGTCCAAAGGGCTGCTGGGCTTGCTGAGTGGCACCAATACCGGCAGCCCACAGGCCGGAAACATGCTGACCTCGATTTTTGGCGGGCAGGCTTCCAACCTGGCTACCCCGCTCAGCAGCCACGCGGGCATCAGCTCGGGTTCGGCCAGCTCGCTGCTGAGTCTGGCGGGCATGGCGGTGCCGGCGCTGCTGGGCCGCCACGTCAAACAAAACAACCTCAACGCCAGCAGCATGGGCTCCATGCTGATTGGGCTGAAGGACCAGGTAATGGCCATGCTACCCGGTGGCCTGGGCGCGTTGCTGGGGGGCCTGGGTGCGGCCGCCAGCCGCATGGGCAGTGCGGCGGCCGGTGCCGCGGGCACCCTCGGCTCGGCCATGACCAACCCGGGCGGTGACCCGCGGCGCCAAATTACCCCGGCTCCTGCCGGGGGCGGTACGCGCTGGCCCCTCATCCTGGGGGCGTTGGCGGTGCTGGCCCTTCTGTTTTTTTTCACGCGCAGCTGCAACAAAACCACTACCAACCCAACTACCACGCAAACCACCCCCATGGCCGACACAACCAAAGGCATGCCGAAGCCGGTGGCCCCGGCCGTAAGCACGGGGCTGGATTCGGCCTCCGCGGCCCTCAAAGCCGGCTGGGCAAAGCTGGGTGCTATGACGGCCATTAAGCTGCGGGATGGCAGCACCATCAACGCTCCTGCGAATGGCGTCGAGAGCAAGCTGGTGGCCTATATTAACGACAAGTCGCGGCCCGTGGATAAAACCACGTGGTTCTCGCTCGACCGCCTGCTGTTTAAAACGGCCAGTTCGGAGCTGCTACCCGACTCGCAGGAACAGCTCGACAACCTGGCGGCCATCCTGAAAGCGTACCCCGCCGTAAAGCTGAAGCTGGGCGGCTACACCGACTCGCGCGGGGATGCGGCCCTGAACCGCCGGCTGTCGGGCGAGCGCGCCAAAACGGTGCTTAACCGCCTCGTGGCCGCTGGCATTGCGGCCAACCGCCTCGCCTCGGAGGGCTACGGCCCCGAGCACCCGGTGGCCAGCAACAACACGCCCGAAGGCCGCCAGCAAAACCGCCGCGTAGACGTACGGGTGACAGCCAAATAGCAGTTAAGCTATTCTGCTTAACACCAAAAGGCCCCGCGAGCACACGACGGGGCCTTTTGGTGTTCAAACCCGTAATGGGTTTTAGCTCAACTTAAGGTCTTTCAGGTGGAAGTAGCTCAATTCCTTGCCACCGCTGCGTTTCACCGGTCTTTGCCGGCAAACTTGCCTAAGTGAAACTAATTAATTCTAACATTAAATAATTAATTGGAGTGGCGCTGGCACATGTTGAGCGAGAATAATAATGCATGCACCATATATTATAACTATTTTTATTTATTATTTACTTATATAAATGATTTAAGACTGAATAACATGACTTTCAACTACCGTGCTTTTCCAGCACAGCGATGACAAGTTTGCTCGACACCATCAAGGCTACTTTCTCCCGTGAGTTGGTAAGCCACCTCGCCAGCCGGCTCGGCGAGGCTGAGAATGGCGTCAGCAAGGCGTTGGGCGGCCTTGTGCCGGTGGAGTTGGCCGGACTCATAAAAAAGGTCGGAGCGGGAGAAGCCTAACTGGTGTACGACCTGAGCCAAAATGCCAGCCGCACGGCCAGTGGCCACTGCAGCACCATGACCGGGTTGCTAGGCATCGTGGGCAGCGGCGACACGCTGGGCGGCGCCATGGTACAGGGTGATTGCCTGTTAACCAATTTGTTTGGCGCAAATTCCGGGACCATTGCCGATGCCGTCAGTGCGTATGCAGGCATTAAGCCCAGCTCGGCCAAGACCTTGCTGGGCACGGCAGGAGTGGTGGTGCCCGCCCTGCTGGGCCAGTACGCCAGCAGCCATAATCTCAAAGCAATAGGCACGGCTTGGCTGCTGGTGGGGCTAAAAGGGCAGGTGCGCAGCTTGCTGCCCGCTGGCCTGCACGGCCTTACGGGCGTGCTCCGGTTGGGCAGATTGGGCAATTGGGCTGCGCCGGCTGCCAACGGCCGGTTGGCGGCTTCGCGCGTCGCGCCAACTGTCGCGGGCGGCCTCAGAACTTGGTGGTACCATTTGCTCGTGCCGTTTATTGCCTTTGTGCTGGTGCGGTATTTCCTGCTGGTGTGGGGGCTGCCGGCCACTGACGTGGCCAGCCCCACGGGCGGCTCCCGAGCCAGCGCGGGTTCCTTTGCATCGAGCGAGGCCGCTACCGGCATTGGCTTGCGGGGCTAGGCAGTAGAGAAGCCATTGGGCTGGTAAAAACCGCCATTGGCCGAGCGGATAGAGTCATTGAGGGCGTGCGCGCAGGGTTCATTTTATCCTCATGCGGGCCTGTCCACATTTGTGGGGAAATCAATGCTCTTTATGTCCCGTTTTTCATTTCTGGTATTTCTTGGGTTTTGGGGAGTGGCGGCATTGCCGGCGTTGGCCCAGGCGCCCGCTGCCCCCGCGCCCGCCCCAACCGATACCGTGCGCCTCACGTTGCCCGACGCCGAGCAGCGCTTTTTCCAGAACAATCTGGCCGTACTGGCCCAGCAGTACAACGTGACGGTGGCCCAGGCCCAAGCCATTCAGGCCCGCCTCATCGACAACCCCACGGTGACGCTGGAGCAAAACGCCATCAACAAAAACATCAACCGCGACCATTTCGATGGCCGCGCCCCCGGCGAGGTGGTGCTGCAGGTGCAGCAGCTGTTTTCCATCGCGGGCCGGCGCCGGGCCGCCAACCGCGTGGCCCAGCAAACGGCCGTGGTGGAGCAGTACAACCTACAGGACCTGCTGCGCACGCTGCGCTACCAGCTGCGCACCACGTACTACGACCTGTTCTTTAAGCAGCAGACGCTGAAGGTGTACAACACGGAAATTGCCTCGTTGAGCCGCACCGTGGGCCTGTACCAGACGCAGTACGAAAAGGGCAACGTAGCCCTGAAGGAGGTAATTCGCCTGCGGGCCTTCCTCTTTGCGCTGCAAAGCGAGCGGCAAGCCCTGCGCAACGATGCCGCCGCCGAGCAAACCGACCTGCACGTGCTGCTGCGCGACCCGGCCGGCAGCCAGTACGTGCCGCAGGTGAACCTGGCCCGCACCCGGGACCTGAATCTAAACGGCTACACCGAGCAGCAGCTGGTGGATACTGCCCAGGTGCTGCGCACCGACCTCAACGCCCGCCGCGCCGCCCTGGAGCAGCAAAACCTGAACCTGCGCCTGCAACAGAAGCTGGCCACGCCCGACCTGGCCGTGGGCTATACCTACGACAAGGCCGGCTCCTACATCAACAACTACCACGCCGTGACGCTGGGCATGGCCGTGCCGATTTTCAACCGCAACCAGGGCAACATCCAGGCCGCCAAAGCCCAGGTGGCCGGCGGCAAGCTGCAGGTTGACCAGCAACAGCTCGTAGTGCAAAGCGAAGTGCACCAGGCCTACCAGCTCGCGGCCCGCAACGACGAGCTGTTTCAGAGCACCGACCGCGACACGGCGCCCTTTGCGCGCCTGATGACCGGCATTGAGCAGAGCTACGCCAAGCGCGTGCTGAGCGTGGTGGAATACCTCGACTTCTACGAGTCCTACAAGAACAACCTGGTGCAACTCAACACCCTGCGCGCCAACCGCGTGCGGGCGTTCGAACAGCTCAATTTCGCCGTGGGCAAGCCGGTATTCCGGGCGGAGTAGCAGATAAACCCCTTTTTAAACGGGCTGCTTAGCGCCGCCAACGCCTCCCGCGCGGGGCCATCAATCCATCATCCCCAATGGGGCGAGCGCGCTGCTTTGGCCAACGCCGCCCGATGTTTTTTTAGTAACCAACGGTAATGAATCGCATTTTTCTCCCCTTGCTGGCCGCTGTGGCTTTGGCCAGCTGCACAAAGCCAGAAGCCAAAGAAGAGCAGAAGCCGGCCTTCCGGCTTTCCGATACCATGATGCACCAGATAGTGCTGGACACGGTGCGCGAGCGGCCGGTGCAGGACGAGCTGGTGCTGACCGGCGAAATCATGTCGGACGGCGACAAGACGGTGAAGGTGTACCCGCTGGTGGGGGGCGTGGTGGAAAAGCTGAACGTGCAGCTGGGCGACAAGGTGACCAAGGGCCAGGTGCTGGCGGTTATCAAATCGAGCGAGATTGCCGATGTGCAGAACCAGACCACGGCGGCCACTTCGGACCTCGACATTGCCAAGAAAAACCTGGCCGTGGCCGAAGACATGTTCAAGGCCGGGCTCAACTCGGAACGCGACGTGGTGCTGGCCCGGGCCGAGGTGACGAAAGCCCGCGGCACGGTGGGCAAGAACCTCAAGCAGCTGAGCGTATTCGGCATCGGCAAAGACGGCGTGTACGAGTTGCGGGCGCCCATCTCGGGCTTTATCACAGAGAAAAACGCCAGCGAGCACGAGCAGTTCAACCACGACAACGTGCAGCACCTGTTCACGGTGAGCAACCTCGACGACGTCTGGATTATGGCCAACGTGTTCGAATCGGATATCTCGAAGGTGAAAGTGGGCTACTCCGCCGACGTGACCACGCTCTCGTACCCCGACAAGCACTTCCGCGGCAAGATTGACAAGGTCTTCAACGTGCTCGACCCCGAGAGCAAGGTGATGAAGGTGCGCGTGCGCCTTGAAAATCCCGGCTACCTGCTCAAGCCCGAGATGTATGCCCAGGTGCGGGTAGAAAATACCGAGGGCGCCAAGGCCCTGGCCGTGCCCGCCAAAGCCGTGGTATTTGACAAGGACCGCAATTTCGTGATGGTCTTCAAGGACCGCGCGCACGTGGAAACCCGCCCCGTGACCATCAGCAAAACCGTGGGCGACTACAGCTACGTGGCCTCGGGCGTGAAGCCCGGCGACGTGGTGATTGCTAAAGAACAGCTGCTCGTGTACGACGAGCTAAACGACTAGCTCTTTCTGTCATGCTGACGAACCGAAGGTCGGCCTCAGCCAAGGAAGCATCTTATCACGGCTGCTTTCGCCAGAATTACTAACCCGTGCTGCGCGGAGGTGATAAGTTCCTTCGCTGCGCTCAGGATGACATACAACCATGAATAAATTCATTTCGGGCATTGTTGCCTTCTCGCTGAAGAATCGGTTTTTCGTCTTTTTCATGACGGCGCTGCTGGTGGCTGGGGGCGCCTACAGCTACGTGCACACGCCCATCGAGGCGTTTCCCGACGTCACGAACACGCAGATGATAATCGTGTCGCTCTGGCCCGGCCGCTCGGCCGAGGAGGTGGAGCGGTTTGTGAGCACGCCCATTGAGGTGGCCATGAACTCGGTGCAGATGAAGAGCAACATGCGCTCCATCAGCATGTTCGGTTTGTCAGTGCTCAAGATTAACTTCGAGGACAACGTGGAGGACTTCTTCGCCCGGCAGCAGGTCAACAACCTGCTGCAGAGCGTGAACCTCCCACTGGGCTGTGAGTCGCATGTGCAGCCGCCGTACGGCCCCACCGGCGAGATTTTCCGTTACACGGTGCAAAGCCGCACGCCGCGCACCACCAACGAATTGCTGGCCATTCAGGACTGGGTAGTGGAGCGGCAGCTTAAGTCGGTGCCCGGCGTGGCCGACATTGCGGCCTTCGGCGGCACCCGTAAAATCTACGAAATCAGCGTGAACCCCGCCATGCTGGCCAAGTACGACATGACCCCGCTGGAGGTGTACGATGCCGTGCAGAAGTCAAACCTGAACGTGGGCGGCGACGTGATTGAGAAGAACTCGCAGAGCTACGTGGTGCGCGGCATTGGCCTGCTAACCAAGCCCGAAGACATCGGCAACATCATCGTAAAGGACCAGAACGACGTGCCCATACTGGTGCGCAACGTGGCCCAGGTAACGGAGAGCAACGCCCCCCGCGTGGGCCAGGCCGGCCTCGACGACCAATCGGACGTGGTGGAAGGCATTGTCATCATGCGCAAAGGCGAAAACCCGGCCGAGGTGCTGGGCCGCGTCAAAGCCAAAATCGCCGAGCTCAACGAAAAAGTACTGCCCGAGGGCGTGTACCTGAAAACGTTCTACGACCGCGACGTGCTGATGGACCACTGCACGCACACCGTGATTCACAACCTGATTGAGGGCATTGTGCTCGTGACGGTGATTGTGCTGCTGTTTATGGCCGACTGGCGCACCACCCTCACAGTGGGCATTGTGATTCCGCTGGCGCTGCTGTTTGCCTTTATCTGCCTGCGGCTGAAGGGCATGAGCGCCAACCTGCTGAGCATGGGCGCCATTGATTTCGGCATTATCATCGACGGCGCCGTGGTCATGGTCGAGGGCATTTTTGTGGTGCTCGACCACAAGGCCCACCAAGTGGGCATGGAGAAGTTCAACAAGCTGGCCAAGCTGGGCATGATTAAGAAAACCGGCGGCGAGCTGGGCAAGGCCATTTTCTTCTCCAAGCTGATTATTCTGACCTGCCTGCTGCCCATCTTCTCCTTTGAGAAAGTGGAGGGCAAGATGTTCAGCCCCTTGGCCTACACGCTGGGCTTTGCGCTGGTGGGCGCCCTGATTCTGACCCTGACGCTGGTGCCGGTGCTGTGCTCGCTGCTGCTCAACAAAAACGTGAAGGAGAAGCACAACCCGGTGGTGAACTTCTTCGACCGCATCGTGACCGGCGCGTTTGCCTTCACCTACCGGCACAAGCTGCTGAGCGTGGGCACGGCGCTGGCCGTGGTGGCGCTGGGTTTGTACTCGTTCAAGTTCCTGGGCTCGGAGTTCTTGCCAGAGCTAAACGAGGGCGCGCTTTGGGTGGAAACCAAGCTGCCCATGTCGTCGTCACTCACCGAAACCAACAAGATGGCGGCCAACTACCGCCGCATCCTGCGCTCGTTTCCGGAGGTGACTTCCGTATTGAGCCAGACGGGTCGCTCCAACGACGGCACCGACCCCTCGGGCATCTACTACGTGCAGGCCCAGGTCAACCTCAAGCCCAAGGAAGAGTGGAAGCGCAACATCACGAAGGAGCAGCTGATTGACGAGATGGACAAGAAGCTGAAGGAGTACCCGGGCATTGTGTTCAACTACTCGCAGCCGATTATTGACAACGTGGAAGAAGCCGTGGCAGGCATCAACGCAGCCCTGGCCGTGAAGATTTTCGGCAACGACCTCAAAGCGCTCGATGGCAAGGCCAACGAAGTGTTTAAAGTGCTGAGCACGGTGCCGGGGGTGAAAGACCTGGGCATCCTGCGCAACCTGGGCCAGCCCGAAATGAGCGTGAAGCTCGACCAAACCCGCATGGCCGCCTACGGTGTGCAAACCGCCGACGCCCAGACCGTGGTGGAAATGGCCGTGGGCGGCAAAGCCGCCACCCAAATTTACGAAGGCGAGCGCAAGTTCGACGTGACGGTGCGCTACCCCAAGCAGGACCGCGACACCGAAGCCAAAATCGGCGAGCTGCGCGTGCCAACCATCCGCGGCAGCAAGGTGGCCCTGAAGGAAATAGCCACCATCAAAACTGAAAACGGCCCAGCCTTCGTTTACCACGACAACGGCCAGCGCTTCATCGCCGTGAAGTTCAGCATCCGGGACCGCGACATGGGCTCCACCATTGCCGAGGCCCAGAAGAAGATGGACAAGGCCATCAAGCTCGACAAAGGCTACCGCATCGAGTGGGCCGGCGAGTTTGAAAACCAGGTGCGCGCCACCAAGCGCCTCACCCAAGTGGTGCCGGTGTCATTGGTCATCATCTTCATTTTGCTGTTCATCACCTTCGGCAACGGCAAAGACGCGGCCTTGGTGCTCACCAACGTGCCGTTTGCGCTCATCGGCGGCATCGCGGCCCTGCACCTCACGGGCGTCAACTTCAGCATCTCGGCGGGCATTGGCTTCATCGCCCTGCTCGGGATATGTATTCAGAACGGCATTGTGCTGATTACGGTGTTCAAAGAGAACCTTCGCAAGAAGCTGAGCCTGGCCGAAAGCCTGCGCCTGGGGGTGGCCTCCCGCGTGCGCCCCGTGGTGATGACGGCCCTCATGGCCATGATTGGGCTGTTTCCAGCGGCACTGAGCACCGGCATCGGCTCCGAGACCCAGAAACCTTTGGCCATCGTGGTGATTGGCGGGCTGGTGACAGCTACGGTGCTCACGCTCCTGATTTTCCCGCTCATTTTCGCTTTCTTCTACCGCGAAATGCACCAGGATGGCCCCACGCCGGAGCAGGTGGAAGCGGAGCGGCCCGTGCTGGTGGGGGCGTAAGCCTAGCGCTGGTTGCAACGCCAACCGTCGGGATGAATTCGTGTGGGCCGCTGGCCACTCACTGGAAATCCAACTGAAAAGCCCGGCCGTAGGTAATTTGCGCAAACCAACCGCTGCAATGGCGGTTGAGAGCAACTCCGTTGGCTCAACGGCCCGCGGGTCCCCGATTATTTCCCACCAGATTTTTCTATGTCCGATACCCACGCCCAGGTTCAAGATTATTACGGCACCCAACTGCAAACCAGCCAGGACCTGCTCACCAACGCCTGCTGCACCGACGATATTCCGCTAGCCCACCGACGCATTCTGGCCCAACTCGCGCCCGAAGTGCTGGATAAATACTACGGCTGTGGCGTGTGCGTGCCCGATGCCATCGAGGGCCTCACGGTGCTGGATTTGGGCAGCGGCTCGGGCCGCGACGCCTTTTTGCTCTCCAAGCTGGTGGGCGAAAACGGCCGCGTTATCGGCGTCGACATGACTGAGGAGCAGCTCGACGTAGCCCGCCGCCACGTGGCGTTTCACACCGAAAAGTTCGGCTACACCCAGCCCAACGTGGAGTTCCGCCACGGCTACATTGAAGATTTGCTCGCCGCCGGCCTGCCCGATAATAGCGTGGACCTGGTGGTGAGCAACTGCGTGCTCAACCTCAGTACCGACAAAGAGGCCACGTATCGCGAGATTTTCCGGGTGCTCAAGCCCGGCGGGGAGCTGTTCATCGCGGACGTTTTTGCCGACCGCCGCGTGCCCGAAGCCCTCCGGCAGGACCCAATCCTTTACGGCGAGTGCCTGAGCGGCGCCCTGTACACCGAAGATTTCCGGCGCCTGCTCCTGAGCCTGGGCGTGCACGACTACCGCCTGTTTTCGAGCCGCCGCCTCACCATCAACAACCCCGAAATCGAAGCCAAAGTTGGTAACATCGGCTTCTATTCCTTTACGGTGCGCGCCTTCAAGCTCGACCTGGAAGACCGCTGCGAAGACCACGGCCAGGTAGCCACCTACCTCGGCACCGTGCCCGGCCAGCCCACCCAGTTTGTGCTCGACGACCACCACACCTTCGAGACCGGCCGGCCCATGCTGGTGTGCGGCAACACCGCCGCCATGGTCAGCGACACCCGCTACGCGCCGTATTTTCAAGTGGTAGGCGACAAAAGCCGGCATTTTGGCTTGTTCGACTGCGGCCCTACACCGGCCACGGCCAAGGCCTCGGGAGAAACATTAGGCGGCAGCTGCTGCTAGGGTCTGTGCCTGATAAAAGAAGGCCTGCTCATAAAAGAACGGTCATGCTGAGCGCAGCCGAAGCATGACCGTTCTTTTATTTGGAAATACGAGTCGCCCACTACCGCGTTAGGCGGGCTTTCAGGTTGGCCATTAGGCCAGTAAGCTCTGGAGCGGTGCGGGTCAGCAAAACGCCCGCGCCGTATACCACCGTGAGAATGCTGCCGCGCAGCAGCAGCGTGAGCCAAGCGTTGGGCAGTTCGGGCGGGGCCCAGGCGGCCAGGCCGGCCACTGCGGCCACCGCCAGAATGCGCGCAATGCGGCCATCAAACGGCTGCATGCCGTAGGTGCGCCACACAAACCAGGTGCGCGCCGTGTTGATGCCGACCAGCGCAATGCAGTAGGCCAGGGCGGCGCCGGCCAGCCCCAGCCACGGAATCAGCAGCCAGTTGAGCACCACCACGGCGGCAGCCAGCGAGATGTTGAAAACCAGGTCGAAGCGGTAGCGGGGCGAGGTCGCCACGATGATGCCGTTGACCCCCGTGATGCCATCGACAAGCCGGCCGGCCAGCAGCAGGAGCACCGCCGTGGTGCCTACCGCATACTCCGGCCGGTGAATCAACCCGTAAATGAAGTTCAGGTTCAGCCCAATGCCCAGGGCCAGGTAGCAGCCCAGCAGCGTGTTGATGCGGGTGCTGCGCCGGTAGAAGTCGGCCATCTTGGCCATGTCGCCTTCCTTCCAGTACTCGGCGATAAGCGAAAAAGCCGTTTTGTAGAGCGCCCGGAAAGGCAGCACCAGGGCGGTGCTTACGTTGGTGGCAATGAGGTAGATGCCGGCCATGGCAAAGCCTTTTTTGGTGCCCACCATCAGGCTGTCGATGTTGAGCAGCACCGTGCCTGAAATGTTGCTCAGCAGCACAAAAGCCCCGAAGCCCAGCATCTCGCGCAGCGGCTTGATGCGCAACGCCGCCCGCGTGGGCCGCAGGTGCAGCTCGCCAATGGCCGCCAGGTAGGCCGCAAGCAGCAACGCCACCACGGCATACGCCCCCACATACGCCAGTACGAAGCCATGGAAGGTCAAAAAGCCCTGGCTATAGGCCACGGCCGCGCCCACCAGCATGAGCCGCAGCAAAATCTCCTGGCAAAACGAGGAAAAAGACGTGTGAAACAGCGAGCGCAGGTAGGCATCCTGCAGCGAGCCCAGCATAATGCAGCCCGCCAGCCCAATGGCCGCCAGATAATGCGGCGCCAGCAAATCCGCATCGCCCTTGGCGTACCACTGCAACAGCAGCGGCTTGCCAACCCACATGAGCAGCGACACCACTCCAAAGCCGATGAGCGGCGGGCCAAGCAGCAGCGGCAGAAACCCCGCGTGGTTGCGCCCCTGGTTGCGGAAAAACGGGAAGTAGCGCATGCCCGCATTCGCAAAGCCAAAGGCTGCCACCTGTGCCCCAATGGTGGCCATGGGCACCAGCACGCTGCCTACCAGACCAATCTGGGCCGGCGACAGCAGCCGCGGCAGCACCAGAATGGTATTGGCAAAGCCAATGGCCAGGCCCACATAAGAAATCAGGGTGTTGCGGATGCCCTGGCGCTGAACGATGCCCAAAAGAGTGCGGGAATGAGGAAGTGAAGAAGTTGGGCTAAACGGAAAATTGCTGACAGATTTCGCGCCCCGTGAGGAAGACGGCTCCCCGCTGGCTCAGGTGCTGCATGATTTCGTGAAACTGACGGGGCCCGGTGGTCTGGTTGGCGGGGTCAAAGTTCTCATTGTGCCAGAGCACCGAGGCCACCCCGCCAAACCGCTCAATCTCAGCAAACAGCGGCGTCAAAGCCGGTAGGATTTCTTCCGGGCCCAGTTGCAGGTAGTGGGGGTGGTGCAGGGTTGCATCCATCACCTGGAGCGGGATTTGCAGGAAGTGGTGGCTGGTGCCGGTTTCGAAGTTGAAGGGGTAGAAGGGGTGGCAGTAGGAATTGCGGAAGCCAAAATGCTCGGCAAAGCCCAGCGTGGAATCGTAGGCAAAGCCGGCGTTATCGACTATAGCGGGCGTGCGCCGGGGCTCCCAGCGCAGGTAATGAAAACGCAGCCCCTGTGGCTCAATTTGCAGGGAGTGAAGCTCCTTCGCAAGCTGCCGCACCTCGGTTGCCGTGCCAATGCTGCCGTGCAGGCCCAGCTCACAGCCCTGCTTTTTTAGCTCAGCGAAGCGTTGGCGTAGGGGCGGCGTGAGCCGGTAATCCGCATTGGGAGTACCATCGGCGCTCGCCTGGTGATTCGGGAGGATGAAAAAAGTAGACTTCGCGCCGTGTGTGGCTGTTGCTTTCGCCACGGCTTCTAGGTTGTCCCAGGCACCGGGCCGGGTGAGGTGTTGCCAGACTTTGCGGCCGAAAGTAGCCCAATTTCGCCGCTGCAAGGCAGTCTTGGCGGAGGCTTTCCAGCCGCTGCGCAGGTTGTCGATGTCGTGGCTGATGAAGGCGGCGAACGGGGCTTTTCCAGCCCAACTTCTTGGCTTTAGCTCTTGGCCGGTTACGTGTTCGATGGCCGTCTTCAGCACATCGAAATAATAATTAACCACGGGCAAGGCCACAAAGCCATACTGCTGCTGCACACTTTCGGCATAAGGAAACCGCCCATGCCGGTCGCGCGCCGCCGAAAAGTATTCCTGCCAGCCGCTCAGCAGGTAAAAAGCAGCAGCTATGATATCGGCATTGATGGTGGTGCGACCCGGGCTCAACTCCAGTAGCGGCGCCTCCGGGGCGGCATCAAAAAAGAACGGCACCAACTGGCCCCGCCATTCGCGCCGGTTGGGCGGCGCCGGGTAGGGGAGCGTGCCGCTGAAAAAGTCGCCCGCGCCCTCCCGAACTTCGATGGTGGGCCGGGCTGCTGCGTAACCGATGCTGACAGCGGGCACCCGCTGGTAAGCCAGCTCAAAATGCCGCAATACATACGCCAGCCGTACCTCGGCCGAAACCGGTGTAGCTACCAGCGGCGGTAGCAAAGCAGAAGGAGCAGCGGCAGGCATTGCAGCAAAAGTACGGTGGGGCTTGCCCGCGTTCGCTAGCGCCGAGGCTGGGCTTCGAGCCACTGGTTGAGCAGGGCCAGGGTGCGGGGCTGGCTGCAGCCTTCGTCCGGTGTGCCGAGGGTGGCGTTGTAATAGGCGGCGCGGCGGTAGAGGTCGGCGGGCTTGTGCTGGGCGTACCGGCGCAGCGCCGCCGCCAGTTCCACGGGGTTGTTGGCGCGCTCTACCAGCCCGTGGGCGGCGTAGCCGTAGTAGTCGTCGGTGTGGGGGTTGGTGCCGAAGCGGTAGTAAATGCTGGCTACGTTCAGCAGCGTGGCTTCTAGGTGCGTGGAAGTATCGGCTGCCACCAGCGCATCCTGCCGCAGCAGAAAATCGAACACGTTTTCTTCCCGCGCGCTCGACCATTGTAAGTTGGGCAGCAACCGGCGCAGTGGCTCAAAGTCGCGCCCGTCGCTGGGGTGGGGACGCAGGGTGAAGGTGAGTTCCGGCAGCTCACGCAGCAGGTACACCAGCGCCTCGGTCAACGGCTCCAGCGGGTCATGGATGTTGCAGGCCACACCCACGCGTCGCACGGCTGGCGCGGTGTTGCGCCGGGCCAGGTAGGCGTCGGCTTTGGGCATGCCCACCAGTTCCACTTGGCCCTGCACGGGGCCGCAGCGGCGGTACTTGTCCAGGGCGTCCTGGCCTTCCAGCAGGCTGAGGTCGAAGCCCAGGGGCGGGAAGTTGGCACTTACGCTGGCGTGCTGCACGTAGGCCGTGGGCACGCCCTCGGCGCGGCAGGCCAGCAGCAGCGAGCGGGTGTCGTCGTTGTGGTCGTTGGAGAACACCACGGCGCGCGGCCGGTAGTGGCGCAGCGCCCGGCGATACACCTCGTAGTAGCCGATGGCGTAAAAAATGAAGTCAAAAAAACGCCACGCCCGGCGGCCATCGGTGCGCAGCAGCCCAACGAAGGCCAGTGGAAACTGCCAGTAGTACAGCAGCTTGCGGCGCAATGAGAGCCGGTTTACCGTGGCATTATACCGGCCAATGTGCTTGGCTTGCCCGGCCACCAGCACGGCATCGGGCCGGGCTTGTTGGATGAACTCCAGCGCGTCGTAGTTGTTGGCGCTCACCACGTAGAGCCACACTTTGCCGTGCAGGTCCTCTCGGTTCCGAATGGGCTGAAAGATGTTGCCCACCAGCCGCAGGCCCGCGTAGCCCAGCACCCGCGCCAGCCGTTTCAGCGGATTGGCGGGCGAGATGCTGGCCAGGGCCGCTGCGGGCAGCGCTGCAAACACCGCCGTGAAGCGCAACTGCAGAATGTCGCGCAGCCGCGCAATAAGCGGCAAGGTACGCGGCGGCATTAGAGCGCCTCCCACGTCAGGGGCGTGCCGGGCTTCAGGTCGCGGGTGGCTTTGCGGCCCAGCACCACGTCCCAGTGCCGGGGCCAGAGGCCGTCGCCGGGGCGAATGATTTTCAGGTTTTTCGTAGTGAATTCCTCGCCCGCGGCAATGGGCTGAGCCACGTAAATGCTGCGCTTGTAGAGGCGGCTTTTTTCTTCGCCGGTCTGGATGCAGAGCTGCACCGTGCCCAGGGCCTGGTGGGCCCGCTCGGTTTCTTCCACCAGCATTTTCAGCTCGTGGGGCTCCAGCGAAAAGGCGGAGTCCACGCCGCCCTCGGCCCGGCTCAGGGTGAAGTGCTTTTCGATGACGCAGGCGCCCAGCGCCACGGCCGCCACGCTCGCGCCCACGCCCATGGTGTGGTCGCTCAGGCCGATGGGGCAGCCGAAGGTTTCGGCCAGCACGGGGATGGTGCGCAGGTTGGTGTTGGCCGGCGAGGCGGGGTAAGTGCTGGTGCACTTAAGGAGCACCAGCTCGCGGCAGCCGGCTTCGCGCAGCACCCGCACGGCGTCGTCGATTTCGGCCAGGGTGGCGGCCCCGGTGCTCACAATCACGGGCTTGCCGGTGGCGGCCACCTTGCGCAGCAGCGGCCAGTGGGCATTTTCAAACGAGGCAATTTTGTAGGCCGGCACGTCCAGCGTCTCCAGAAAGTCTACCGCCGTCTCATCAAACGGCGAGCTGAAGGCCAGCATGCCGTGCTGCCGGGCCCGGGCAAACAGCTCGGCGTGCCACTCCCAGGGCGTGTGCGCCTCTTCGTAGAGCTTGTACAAATTCTTGCCCTCCCACAGCGACTGGCCTTCTTCGTCGATGGCAAAGCCCGTGTCCATGGTAATGGTATCGGCGGTATAGGTCTGCAGCTTGAGGGCATCAACGCCGGCAGCGGCAGCAGCATCGACCAGGGCCAAAGCGCGCTTCAGGCTCTGGTTGTGGTTGCCCGACATTTCGGCGATGATAAACGGCTTGTGAGCGGGGCCAACCGGACGGCCACCGATGGTAATTTCGGTCATGTTTGACGGGAAGCGAAGTAGGGCGACAAAGGTAGGGCTCCGCGCAGGCAAGGCCTGACAATTACTCGTAGCCCATCGTGGATTAAGGCATCGCAGGAGTGTTTTTGCCAAAGATGTACCAACGCAAGGGGTACTGTCAGCCCTACCTTTCCGAGTCTCCGAAACTCATCTCCTAACCAGGTTTCGTAAACTTTGATTGGTAGACGATTTTCGTAAACTCAATACACGCCGTGGAAGACGATTCTAAGCCCTCACGGGAATGGCAGGCCGTTAATTTTGCGGTTCAGGGAAAGGAGCCATTAATCATAACGGAGCCATACATAGAGGATGATGGCAAAATAGTTGAGCAGTGCCCACGCCACGGCAAAGGTCCGGTCTTGGACTTGCTGGTGGCTTCGGGAGGCAACAAACCGCTTGACAATGGCCACATAGCGGTCGTGGCGAATAAAGTACTGATAGTAGCCAACTAACAGCAGGGCACCCCCGGCGACCGCAATCCCAGGATGAACGATTAGGCGAAAGAAGTGCCCTGAAGCAAAAAGCAGGGTGAGCAAAAGGCAGTAGTTGCTGCTGGCCATGATAACCGTTGCCTTCGCCTCGGGAAAGTCGTCTTTCCGCAACCAGCCGAAGAGCAGGTAGTGGCAATAAAAGACGTAGTCAATGAAGGGCATCTGGCGTTGTTACTGGTCGTGAAAGTACCGCTGCGCCCTTCAATAAATCGGTTAGTTACTTAAAGCCTCGGTCCTGCTAAAGGGCCGGGGCTTTTTTGTGCCTGGAAGCCCGGGCCGCCAACGTGCTGCCGTCCGGTTCCTCGCCGGACTACCGGCCCCTTTTCCGCCGCGCCGAAAGCAGCCAGATGCCGCCGGCCAGCAGCGCCAACGCGGCCCCCCGACGGCGGCTTTGGCCAACGCCGGTGCCGGCACGGCGGGTCTCGCCCGGGCAATGGACGCGTCGGTGAAGGGCTGCCGGTTGGTGACGGCCAGAATCAGGCGCGTGGCTTCGGCGGGTTGGTCCCACTGTGGAAAGTGGCCGCAGTGCTCAAACCAATACAGGCGGGCGTCGGGGAATTTCGCCAGCGCCCGTTTCGACTGGCTCGGCAAACACACCCGGTCCTGCCGGCCCCAGCCGATGAGCAGGGGCCCGGGGATGCTGCCCTTCGCCGCGCCCTGCTGCGCTTCGCCGTGCGCCAGCTGGTCGAGCAACTCGTCGAAGGCGGGCGAGTGGGCGAAGGTGTACATCTCGTCGCGGGCCTGCTGCGCATCCACGGCCCAGGGGCGGGCGGAAAACTGCGGCAACAGCACCGTGCGGCCCACCGCCGAGCTGGCCAGGGCGGGCATCACCGGCTGCAGGGCCTTCACCAGCTTTACCGACACGTCCACCGAATGGTAGAAGAACGGAATCTGCCAGCCCTGCCAGAACCCGCCCGGGTCCAGCGACACCACCGCGCCGAGTACGCCGCCGCGCCGGGCCAGCTCCAGTACCAGGCGGGCGCCCATGGAGCTGCCCACGGCATCAATCCCGAGCAGGTCGTGTTGGGTGAGAAAGCCCGTCACCGCGTCGGCCAAGGTGGCGATGGAGTGGATGCCGTTCAGCTGGGGGGTTTCGCCGTGGCCGGGCAAATCGACGGCAATAACGTCGCGCTCGGCGGCCAGGGCGTCGATAATCGTGTTCCAAGACCGCCAGCTGCCGCCGATGCCGTGAACCAGTAACAGGGGACGGCCGGTGCCGCGGCGGACAAAATGCAACTCCATAAAAGGGAAGAATAAAAACGCGTGAAAAAGAACGTACCGCCCTGTAACAGCCGGCCCGCCGAAATGGCTAAACGAGGCCTGCCCAAAAACGAAATACGGCCCCGAAGGGCCGCAAGCCGCGGGGTAGTGCCCGTGCCTTCCAATGGCCCGCGGCAGACCCGTCGCTTTCACGGCCCTTTTCGGGCCCCTTAGCCTACGGCCGGTTACGGTCGGCTTTAAGGTGCCTCATCACCAGAGCAACCACCTGCGCCCTGTTCTGCAACAGCCACGGGCCGAAGGTAAACGAGGCCCGTTCACTTGAAGGAGGGTATGTTTAGCAATATGCTGAACCCATCACCTAGTATTCGAGCAATTAGAATGCTTTCTGTAATGAGTTTGGGCCTTGTATGCCTTGCACATGCATCAAGCGCGCAAGTGCCCAATTTGCAGGCGTATAAACAAGCCAAAGTTATTCTTCACATCGATAAGACCCCCAAGAAGAAAGTAGAGGGGGTGACTTTTTTCTTTGGTGGAGGCCCCGGCAACGACAGCATCCTTTTTTATGTTGAGAATCGCCGGCTTCAAACCATCGTGCCCGCCCCTGTTTTTCAAGAGGGCAATTGGCTAAAAAGTATCGGCGAGGTGCATTTCGGCTTGAACCACCCGCCCAAGACCATTCGCGTGATTGCTGTTTCGCTAAAACAGAAACAGTACATCAGCTTGCGTGTAGACCGCCGGTACCAACTGATTCGCATGGATTTTTATCCTGATTCGTCTTATGTGACGAAAACAAACAGACCCCTAATTTTTGAGTAGTTCCGTTCACGGCAAGGGCGGTTAAGAGTCTATCAAAACGGTAATTTAAACCATACACCTCAACCATAAGCCTTATGCAGCCAGTTCCCGCGGGGGCGTGCAGAGCGAGGTTACAAAATCTTCCGTCAGCTCATCCAGCGAGTGAATGCGCCGGTGCGCTTCGTGGGCCTCATCGGCTTCGAGGTGCGCGTAGTTGCCTCGCATAATGCGCACCGTACGAAACCCCAGGGGCTTGATGCCTACAAAGTCCTTGCGCGGGTTGTCGCCCACGTAAATTACCTCGCCGGGGGCCACGTGTTCGCGCCGACAAATCAAATCAAACACGTGCGGGTCGGGCTTGGCCCGGTGCCGGCCATACCGGTTGGTGAGGTAGGCATGGCGCACGCGGCCGGCCAGGCCCAAGCCAGTCACCTTGCGCGCCTGCACTTCCTTATGGCCATCGGTGACGATATAAAGCGGCTGGCTACTGAAGCGCGTGAGGCAGCGCTCGGCATCGGGATAGAGCGCAAGTGCCGGAATATGATGCCGATAAGTCCGCAGGCAAGCGCCAACCAACGCTTTGGACCAGCGGCCGTGCTGGTGCAGCACGTTATCAAATACCTCGCCCCGGCCCATGGTGGCTTCCTCGGCAATCATGCCCGCGGCCAGCGCTTCGGCCGGCACGCCCAGCAGCGGGCTCAGGAACTCGGCCACCGCCCGGAAGCCGCTGTGCACGTAGCTCAATTCGGGGTAGAGCGTGTCGTCGAGGTCAAAAACGAGAACGGGCATGGCGCTGCGCTTAATGAGGAATGAATAATTAAGAATGAGGAATTGGTCGCTGGGCTAATGCTTCATTCCTCATTCAAAATTCCTCATTATGATATCGGCTGCTGCCCGCACCTGGCGCAACGGTCCCGCCGCAGGCTGGAACGGAAACAGGTTTAAATCGGCCTCCGCCGCCTCCTGCAAAAACCAGAAAAACGAATCTACTCCGGCCGCGATGCCCAATGTGGAGGCCCCCCCAAAGCGGCAGTTGCACTCAATAATGTGCAGCCCGCCATCGGGGGTGAGCAGGGCTTGCAGCACGAGCGGGCCGTACAAGCCCAGCTTTTCGACAATGGGAACGAGGCGGGACACCAGGCCGGGGGCGTCCAGCGTGGTTGTTATCTGCGATTCGCCGTGAATGATGACGTCGCGGGTGCGGGGCACCAGGCCGCGCACTTTGCCGCTGCGGTCCACGTAGGCATCCACGCTGATTTCCCGGCCCTCGACAAAGGGCTGAAAAATGGGCTCCTGCAGCGCGTGCGCATGGGTCAGGGCCGCCGCTTCCGGTAGGTTGAGGCCCAGGCTCAGAGAGCCCGCGCCGTGCCTTTCCTTCACCACAAAGCCGGGCGTGGCCGAGCCGTGAACATCGGTGGTGATGCCCAGTGCATCCAGCCCCAGGGCCGCGGGGATGATGGGCAAGCCGTTTTCCTGGCCAAAAGTTGAGAACTCCAGCTTGTCGATGCAGCGGTTTATGGCCTCCAGCGCACTTACCAGCACGGCAATGCCGGCCTCGGCCAGCGCGGCGCGGTGCCGGCTCCAGAAGGCCAGCTCGCCGTCGCGGGTGGGAATAATGTGTCCAATGCCGTGGTCGAGGCAGTAGCGGATGATTTCCGGCAGGTGCTCATCGGCGGTGGCCGGCATATGCCAGAATGCATCGGTGAAGTGCTGGGCCAGGCAGGCATGGTTCATGTCGCCGCCTACTACTTTCATGTCGGGGTGCAGGCGTTTCGCAGCGGCCTGCACGGCGCGCACCAGTGGCACCTTGGCCGCTACGCTACTGATGAGCACATGGCCGGGCGCTTTAGTGGCCGGAGCATCGCCCCGGGCTTGCTCGTAGGCGATGATTTGGGGGATGGCCAATTCCAACGTGGTGGGCGGCAGCCAATCTATCTGGCTCGACCACCGCGTCATATCGGCCTGCGAGGCTTCGAATGGAATATCCGACGCCACGTACTTGGCCCGCAGGTCGGGGAAGTTTTGCCGCAGTACCTCCACTACTTCGCTCACGCGGCGGGCTTGGCCAGTGCCCAGGTTGATGATGCCCGTCACGGTTTCGGCCGCGGCGAGGCGCAGCATACCTTCGGCCGTGTCGGCGGCGTAGAGGTAGTCGAAGAACGACTCGGCGCCATACACCGTGATTTCTTCGCCAGCCAGCAGCATGCGCACCCAGCGCGAGGTGATGTCGCGCCCGTTGCGGCCGTAGCCGCGGTAGATGCGCGGAATGGCCGTGCTGAACTGCTCGCCCCGAAAGGTTTGCAAAAAGCGCAGCTCAATTTCGTGCGCCAGCTTGGCCATGCCCGTCAGGTTGCGGGGCAGGATGGGGTCGTCTTCGCGCAGGCTGCGGGCCTGGGCCGGCACCTCGGCAAAGTTGTAGAGCGCGGGGTCGTATATGAGGTAGCTCGAGGCAAACACCACGCGGCGGAGCGAAGGCAGGTCCTTCTGCACCGTCATCAGGTGGTGGCTCAGGCGCACGTTGTGCTGGAAGTTCTCTTCCCAGAACCCGTAGGTTTCCGTTGAGCGCTCGAAAGTGGCCGCGAGGTGGATGAACAGGTCGGGCCCGAAAGCGCCGATTTCCTGCTCGGTGAGGTAGTTCAGGTCGCCCTGCCGGTATTGGAAGCGGACCGGGAAATCCGCCGGCCGGGGCTTGATGTCGCCGACCAACACCTGAATATCGGCGGGCAAGGTAGCCAGGCGGCGCACCATTTCCTGGCCAATAACGCCGGCGCCGCCGCTGATGAAAATTCGTTTAAAGGGCAGAACCAAAGGTTGTGGCATAGTCGGTGGCCAGTTGGCCGTGCATCAGTGAGTCGGCAAAGGTATCCGGAGCCAGGCGCACGTGCTGGCGCAGGCGCCCTTCGAGCCGGAAGCCAGCTTCTTCCAGGATGGCGACGTGCGCGGGCCGGATGTCGTAGGTCTCGGTGAACAAGCGGTTGAATTTCAGCCCAACAAAAGCGGCCTGGCCCAACAGGCGCAGGTGGGCGAGAAAGTCATCCCGGTATGTTTCCGGCGCCGCAGCCCGCGCGGGATCGGCCAGAAAGGAGACTTCGGCCCGGCTGTCGGGCCAAGAGATGTGCACGAGGCCCCCATAGGCTACCAGCTCGTCGTGGTGCAGAAGTGAAAAGAGCAGTTGCCCCGGCTTTTCCTGGTCAAACAAAGGCATTACCACACGCTGGAAATAAGCGTCTTGCTGCTCGGCCGTGAGCGGCTCGGCTTGGCGCAGCACCTCCAGCTGGGCATTGCGCCAGGCCCGGATGGGCTCCCGGTCTTCGTAGCGAATGGGAATGAGCCGGTAGTTTTCCCAGCGGTGTTCGGTTTGGGGGAGGGGGATGTAGGTGGTCAAGGCAAACGGTAGATGCGTGGCCGTAAAAAGGCCGTCATGCTGAGCGCAGCCGAAGCATCTCGCTCGCATGGTTAAACGATTGGTTTAGTGACAGCACGCGAGATGCTTCGGCTGCGCTCAGCATGACGTGCTAATTAGAATCAGATAACCAAGTAAGAAATCAGCGGATTGAGCGGGCTGCGGCGCAGGGCGTAGTTGGCCACGCCGAATACCTCGTCGAAGGCCAGCGTCTCGCCGGGGAATTCCGGGCAGTTAAGCTCATCAAACGCCACCACGGCGCCCTTGGTCAGGCGGGGGCGGATGGCTTCGAGGCAGGCCTTGGTGGGGGCATAGATGTCGAAGTCGAAGTAGGCGAAGGCGATGACGGTTTCGGGGTGGTCCTTCAGGTAGCGGGGCACGGTTTCGGAGGCGTCGCCGGCCACCAGCTCAAACTTGCGCTTGTGCGGAATGGGGCTGTCGGCCTCGTGCAGGGCCAGGATGTGGGAGAGGTATTCCTGGTAGTTCTTCGTCACGCCGTAGTCGCCTTCTTTCACCTGGTCGCCGTCCTTGGGGTCTACCGACGGAAAGCCGCCGAAAGTGTCGAAGCCAATGATTTTGCGGTTGTAATTGAACGGCTCGTAGATGCCGCGCAGTGCGTGCATCAAAGCCAGGTTCTGGCCCCAGCGCACGCCAAACTCCATGGCCACGCCGTGCACCGGAATGATTTGCTGGTAGAGCTCCGTGAAAAACAGCAGGCGCGAAAACGTTTGCCGGTTCAGGTACAGCCCCAGGTTGTTGAGCAGCTCGGTGTTGGGGATGGGCGACTCGCGCAGGGTTTGGGCGAAGTTTTCGCGGCGGGCCTGCTCGGGAACAGGGGCTCCGCTGAGGACGGAAATGGGGGCGGTGGCGGACATAAGAAAAGCTGAGCGGCGACTACGCCGGCTGCAAAAATGCGACAATACTGCGGCCCAAGCCTACGCCGGCCATGGCCTCGTAGTAGGCCGCCACGGCGGGCAGCGGGGCGGTGCGCAGCAACAGGTTGTCCTGCTCGACACGGGCGCGGTGGGCGCTTTTGCCGGCCGCACGGTCCATTACGTAGTTGGTAGCTGGGTTTAGCAGGTTAAGGTCAATGGGTTGGTCGGCAATGGCTTTTGAAACGTGCCAGCCAGTGGCCTGGGCCAGGTTGCGCAGGCCGGTTTGGTTGAAGTAGGAAAGGTGGTCGGGCAGTACCACCCAGAACGGCCGGTCGATGTGGCCACCGTCGAGTAAGTGCTGCTGCAGGGCCGAAAAATCGTTGGGCACGTCCACCATCAGCACGCCATTGGGCTTCACCAGCGCCCGGCAAAGGCGGAATAACTCAGCGGGCTCGAGTACGTGCTCCAGCACATTGTCCAGCCACAGCACATCAAACTGCTGGCCCGCCGCCACGAGCTTTTCCAGTTCCTCGTACAAGTCGCCGGTGCGCAGCCGCTCCCGCAGCGCCGGATGAAACTTCTCCAGGCTGAAGCTGCTGAAATCCATCCCAAGCACCTCCCAGCCCTGGCGCTGAAAATAATCTAAGGCCCAGCCTTCGCCACAGCCAATATCGAGGAAAGACCCAGCGGGAAGTTGAGCTACATCTGTTGCTTCAGCAGCTGATGCCTCAACGTCGCTGGTGCCTTGGTTGCGCAAATCCGCCAGCACCCAGTGCCGCAGCTTCAGCTTGCCCTCAATGTGCTCCAGCTCTTCGGGCGGGTAGCTGGCCTGGTAGGTGGTCAAATTTTCCTGGTAGTAGCGCTGGGCGTAGTAATCGCGCAGCTCCTCCGGCGTGGGCTTGTGCTTGATTTCGTAAAAGCCAAACTCGTTCAGGCGCAGGGTATCGGGCAGGTTCATGTGGTTTTTTGCTCGATGTGCGCGTTCAGAGCCATGATTTCGGGGTGGGCTTCGAGCAGGGCCAGCAGGTCGGCCACGCGAAGCTCTGCCGCGCCGTATTGCTCAATCAGGGCGCGCAGTACTTCGTAGTCTTCGGCCGTGTCGAGCGTGATGCGGAAGCGGCTGAGGTCGCCGCCGGGCCATACTTCGTCGCGGTAAATCACGCGGCCGGCCGTGGCCGGTTTGGCCTTGATATAGGGCGTCACGTGCTCCCGCTCGTAGGGCAGCGTGGCATTGGCATAGGCTTCGGCCAGCAGCTCCATCGAGAAAATCTCGAAGTCGAGTCCCCGGGGAAAGGTGCGGACGATGGAGTTGGAGCGGTAAACCAGCGGGTTGCCTTCCTCGAGGTAGCGCGCCACGGCAGCCCCAATCAGGGGGCCATCCACCAAAGGGCAGTCACTGGTGACGCGTACAATGACGTCGAGGTCGAATTTCTGAGCCGTTTCGTAGTAGCGGGCCAGCACGTCAGCTTCACTGCCGCGGTGGTAGGGCAGCTGGTTGGCTTCGGCGTAGGCGGCCAGCACGTCGTCGGCGGGCTCAGTGGTGGTGGCCAGGATTACGGGCAGGCCACTTTGGCACAGCCGGGTCACGTGATAGTCGAGCAGCGGGCGGCCCGCGGCGGGCAGCAGCACCTTACTTGGTAGCCGGGTGCTGCCCATCCGCACCTGCGAAATGATTCCGGCGCGCTGCATCAGGCGGTGGTTTTCTCGAGCAGGTACACCACGTCCTGGTTGCCGCGCTCGGCGTCGTTGATGTAGGGGTATAGCTTCTGCTTCACGAGGCGCAGCTCCGGGAAATTATCCAGGAAGACCTGGGCAAAGTCGGTTTTCCAAAGGAAACCTTCGTTGCCGCGGTACTTGATGGGCGTGGTTTCGGGGGCGTAGTACTCGTAGCCCATGATGTAGCGGCTGGAGCAGCGCACCATTTCGCCCATGATGCGCGGCAGGTCTTCGGGCGCAATGTGAATGAGCACGCCGTTGGTGCATACCACGTCGAAGTAATTGTCTTTGAACGGCAGGTCGAAGCCGCTGCCTTGCAGGATGTTCACCCCCCGTACAAAGTCGCGCGCCTTCTCCACGGCGTATTGCTGCAGCTCAATGCCGTACAGGTTGGTGAAGCCAGCGGCTTGCAACCCCACCAGCTGCATGCCGGTGTTGCAGCCCACTTCCAGAATACGGGCATCGCGCGGCAGGTCACTGAGGAATTCGGCGTTCATCTCCAGCTTGGTATGGCCGTAGAGGTCGCGGTAAAAGGCGTTCCACTCGTCGAGCGGGCGGGAGTTGCGGTCGGTGTATTCCCGGCCGAAATCGCCGGCCCAGAAATCCTCTTGTTGGGTGTGCTGCAAGGTTATTTGGCAATTAAAGAACGTCATGCTGAGCGCAGGCGAAGCATCTCTACCGCTTCGTTGAATCGATTGAATTACTGCTGCAATAGAGATGCTTCGGCTCCGCTCAGCATGACGTGCTGTGATATAGTTTTATTCTTCGTGCTTCTGGACAAATTCCGAAATGCACGCTACCACATAGTCCTGTTCTTCATCCGTCAAGGTCGGGAAAAGCGGAATGCTGAGGCAGTGGGCATAGTAGTCTTCCACCAATGGAAAGTCGCCCGCTTTCCAGCCCAAGCCCTCATAATAGGGCATGCGGTGCACCGGGATGTAGTGCACCTGGGCAAAAATCTGTTTGGTTTTGAGGAAGTCGTAGAGGCCTTTGCGGTTGGCTACCTCGATGACGTAGAGGTGGTAGGCGTGGCCGGGGCGGCCGGGAGCCAGCACTCTCACGCCGGGCACTGGGGCAAAAGCGGCGTCGTAGCGGGCGGCTAGCGCCCGGCGACGAGCCAAGCCTTCGTCGGCGCGGGCGAGCTGGCTCAGGCCGAGGGCGCAGTTGAGGTCGGGCAGGCGGTAGTTGTAGCCCAATTCCTGCATTTCCATGTACCAACCGCCATCGGGCTCGCGCTTGAGGTCGGCGGGGTCGCGGGTGATGCCGTGGGTGCGCAGGCGCAGCAAGTGGTGAAACAGCGGCTCGCTGTTGGTGGTAATCATGCCGCCCTCGCCGGTGGCAATGTGTTTGACCGGGTGGAAGCTGAAAATGGCCAGGGCGGCAAAGTTGCCGTTGCCGCAAAGCTGCTCCCGGCCCTTGGAGTCAATGAAAAAACCGCCCGGGGCATGGCAGGAGTCTTCAATTATCCAAAGACCAAACTCGTCGGCGAGCTGGCGGGCCGCTTCCAAATCGACGGCCAGCCCGGCAAAATCCACGGGAATCAAGCCCGTGAAGTAGCCTTTGGGGTGCGCCTCGAGCAGCGCCCGAACCCTCAGCAAATCGATAAGCCCGGTGGCGGGGTCAATGTCCGCGAAATGAACCTCGCCGCCGCAGTAGCGCACGCAGTTGGCCGAGGCCGCAAACGTGAGGGGCGTGGTGATAACGCGCTGGCCCGGCTGCACATTGAGCGCCAGGGCGCAAAGGTGCAGGGCTGCCGTGCCGTTGCTCACGGCCACGGCATACCTGGCGCCTACGTAGGCAGCGAATTGCTTCTCAAACTCGGCCACGGTGGGGCCTTGCGTGAGGTAGTCGGCGTGCAGGGCCGCCGTCACGGCCGCTACATCGGCGTCCGTAATGTGTTGGCGGCCGTAGGGCAGGGCCCGGGTAGGCTGGAAGGCTGTTTCAGGCATGGGCCGGTGAGAAGTTAGACAGCGAAATGGGCGTCGACGTGCAGCCGGATTTCGTCCCGAATCTGCTCGGCGTTGAGCCATTCTTGGTTGTTGGCCGAGTCGTAATGGAAGCCCAACGGCACGCGCTTGCCGTTGAATTCGGCAATGAACTTGTCCACGTCCCAGGTCGGCATCGACGGCAGGATGACGTAGTAGCGGTCCAGCTCCACGGTGCTCAGGGCGTCGGTTTCGGTAATCATGGCCTCGTGCAGCTTCTCGCCGGGGCGGATGCCCACAATCTGCTGCTCGCACTCCGGGCCGATGGCGCGGGCCACTTCCGTGATTTTGTAGCTGGGGATTTTGGGTACGAATATCTCGCCGCCCCAGGAGTGCTCCAGCGCATACAGCACCAAATCCACGCCTTCTTCGAGCGAGATGTTGAAGCGCGTCATGTCGGGGTGGGTGATGGGCAGCACGCCTTTGTGGCGCTCCTGCAAAAAGAACGGTACTACCGACCCGCGCGAGCCGATTACGTTGCCGTAGCGCACCACCGAAAAGCGTAGGTCGCGCGCGCCTTTCATGTTGTTGGCGGCCACAAAGAGCTTGTCCGAGCAGAGCTTGGTGGCGCCGTAGAGGTTGATGGGGGCCGCGGCTTTGTCGGTGCTCAGGGCCACTACTTCCTTCACGCCGCAGTCGAGGGCGGCGTTGATGACGTTCTCGGCCCCGAAGATGTTGGTCTTGATGCACTCCATCGGGTTGTACTCGGCGGCGGGCACTTGCTTGAGGGCCGCGGCGTGAATCACGATGTCGATGCCTTCGCAGGCGCGGTGCATGCGCTCGCCATCGCGCACATCGCCTATGAAATAGCGGATGGCCGGGTACTTGGCCGGGCTAAACTCCTGGCTCATTTCGTACTGCTTGAGCTCGTCGCGCGAGAACACCACGAGGCGCTTCACCTGCGGGAATTTTTCGAAAACGGTGCGCACGAACTGCTTGCCGAACGAGCCGGTGCCGCCCGTAACGAGGATGGATTTGTGGTTGAGGTCGAGAGCCATGAAAAAGGGGAAGCCGAATAGGACCACAAAAGTAGGTGAATGCGGGTTGGCTGCCTCACCTGCCATAGTGGTGCGGGCTTTTCCAGCGGCCAACTATTTGCCAGTCATACGGCTGCGTCTTTTGGCTTAACCGGTAATTCCCATGGATTCCTATTCGCAAATCGTTATTTCGGCCGTGGAAGCGGCCCGGCATTCCGTCGTGAAGATTGACGTACGGAAGAAAAACAAGCAGCAAAAACTGGCCCCGGTAGGGTCGGGCTCCGGGTTTTTGTTTTCCACCGACGGCTACGTCTTCACCAACAGCCACGTGGTGCACGGGGCGGAAGACATCCGCCTCACCTTCACCGACGGGGGCGAGCACCCGGCCACGCTGGTCGGCGAAGACCCCGATTCGGACCTGGCCCTGCTGCACACGCCGGCCGCGGGGCACCCGGCCGCCCGGCTCGGCGACTCCGCGGCCATTCAAATCGGCCAGCTTGTCATTGCCATTGGCAACCCCTACGGCTTCCAGCACACCGTAACCAGCGGCGTGGTGAGTGCGCTGGGCCGTACCCTGCGCACCGAAACCGGGCGCCTGATTGACAACATCATCCAGACCGATGCCGCCCTGAACCCCGGCAATAGCGGCGGGCCGCTTATCGACGCCGACGGGCAGGTGCTGGGCGTGAACACGGCCACCATTCGGGGCGCGCAGGGGCTGTGCTTTGCCATCGGCATCAACACGGCCACGACCATTCTGCCCGCCCTGCTCACCGAAGGACGGGTGCGGCGCGGCTACCTGGGGCTCATGACCCAGCAGATTGCCCTGCACCCGCGGGTGGTGAACTTTCACCAATTGCCCACCCACCAGGCCTTGTTTGTGGTGAGTGTGGAGGCGGGCTCGCCAGCCGAGGTGGGCGGCCTGCGCGAAGGCGACTTTGTGGTGGCATTTGCCGACCAGCCCGTGGCCAGCAGCGACGACCTGTTCCGGTTGCTGACGCACGAAAAAATCGGGGCGTTTCATTACCTCACCGTCCTGCGCGGCCAGCAAATACTCGACCTGCGCATCACGCCCGTCGACAACAGCGCGGGCCAGGCCCGGGTGCGGCCAGTGGCCGCGTAAGTGGCGGGAAGGGAGCGGGTAATGTCACATGTGAGGCTGGCGAAGCAGCTTGTCAGGTCTGAATGATTTCATGGCGCAACGATTCGTTCTAACCTGATAAGATGCCTCGTGCCTCGGCATGACAGACACTTGCAGTTCTGCAGATGATGCGGCGATGCTCAGCAGGCCTGGCTTTTTAGCTCAGAACCACCCAGTCTGCGGGACTTCTGCCCAGAAACGCTCGCGGCTCCCGACCTTTGGCCGCCGGAGCTTCTTCCGCGTTGCGAATGCTATTCAATTCCCTTCATTTTCTGGTGTTTTTCCCGATAGTAGTCGGGCTCTACTACGGCCTGCCGCCGCGGTGGCGCGGGCCGCTGCTACTGCTGGCCAGCTACTATTTCTACATGAGCTGGCGGGCGGCCTACGCCCTGCTGCTGCTGGCCACCACGCTGGTAGACTACTACAGCGGCTACCGCATGAGCCAGCTGCCCACCAGGCAGGAGCGGCGGCCGTACCTCTACCTCAGTCTGGTGAGCAACCTGGGCACGCTGTTCGTATTCAAGTACTTCAACTTTTTCCGGGACGCGACTTTGCAGCTGGCTGGCGCGCTGCACCTGCCGCACGCGTCCTGGCCGGCCTTGGGTCTGCTGCTGCCGGTAGGGGTTTCGTTTTACACGTTTCAGTCGGTGGGCTACATCATCGATGTGTACCAGGGTCGGTTGGAAGCGGAGCGGAATTTTGGGCGGTTTGCCTTGTTCGTGGCCTTCTTTCCGCAGCTGGTAGCCGGCCCCATCGAGCGGGGCGGCCACATGCTGCCGCAGTACCGCCAAACCCACGCATTCGATTACCAGAAGGTAGTGAGCGGGCTGCGTCTGATGGCCTGGGGCTTGTTCAAAAAAGTGGTGGTAGCCGACCGGCTGGCCCTGTTCGTCAACCCGGTGTTTAATAATCCGCAGCAGCACCCCGAAGGCCCGCTGCTGGTGCTGGCCACGCTGGCCTTTGCGTTTCAGATTTACGGCGACTTCTCCGGCTACACCGACATGGCGCGGGGCGCCGCCCGGGTGCTGGGCTTCGATTTTAACCTCAACTTCCGGCAGCCTTACTTATCAGCTTCGGTGCCCGAATTCTGGCGGCGCTGGCACATTTCGCTCTCCAGCTGGTTCCGCGACTACGTATACATTCCGCTGGGGGGAAGCCGCGTGGCCCCGGCCCGCGCCTATGGCAACCTGATGGCTGTGTTCCTCATCAGCGGCCTGTGGCACGGCGCCAACTGGACGTTCCTGGTCTGGGGCGGCTTGCATGGGCTGTACCTGGTGCTTAGCACCTGGGCCAAGCCCCTGCGCGAGCGACTAGCTCAACTTACGGGGCTGGCCGCCCATTCGCGGCTGCGCCACGGCCTGGGCGTGCTGGTCACCTTCACGCTGGTGACCTACGCCTGGATATTCTTCAGAGCCAACAGCTTGGCAGATGCCTTGTACATCAGCCGGCACCTGGGCAGTGGGTGGACTGCGCTAAATGGCCGCCGGATAGGAACCCTGCTGCTGGACTTCTCCCAGCACTACCGGCCCGAGCTGGCGATGGCCTTGTTTGCCGTTTTTGTGATGATGCTGGTCGAATACCTGGGCCGCAACCGCAGCCTGCAGGACTGGATGACCGCGCAGCCATTTCGGGTGCGGTGGGTGGGCTACGTGGGGCTCACGCTGCTCATCCTGTACTTGGGCATTTTCAACAGCACCTCCTTTATCTACTTTCAATTCTGATACGCCCGTTGTCCCCCGCTGTATCCCGATTTCTTGTGCGCTTGGTGCTGCTGGCTAGTGCAGGCGTGGCGGGGCTGCTGTTGCTGGGCCCGGTTGTGCTGGGCGGCCATGTCGATGCATTTTATGGCCGCTTCACCAGCCCCCGGGCCGGGTCGCTCATCCTGGGTACGTCGCGAGCGGCGCAGGGCATCCAGCCGGCGGTGCTCACGGCCAGCCTAGGCCCCAGATTCGAGCCACCGTTGCTAAATTATGCCTTCACGCTTACGCACTCGCCATATGGTCCGGCTTATTTGCGCAGCATCCAGCGCAAGCTTCGCCCGGAGGTGAAAAACGGCCTTTACATCGTAGCCGTGGACCCGTGGTCACTGTCCCTGACCGGGCGGGAGGGCACGTATCCGGAAGACAATTCCTTCATTGGCCAGCTCCACCAGATTAGTCAGAACCCCAACCTGGCCTACCTCACGCGCTACCAAACCAAGCCCCTGTACCGGCTCCTGCTCGACTATGCCACCGCCACCGAGCGCCTGCACCCCGACGGCTGGTTGGAAGTAAATATCGGCACGGACAGTGCCCAGGTGCAGGCCCGCACCGCCCGCAAATTGCAGGATTACCGCCAGCTGGCAGCCACGCAGCACCTTTCCGCCGGGCGCTTGCAGGCGTTGCGCCAAACCATTGAGCTGCTCAAGCAACACGGCCGGGTCTATTTGGTCCGTTTGCCGGTTGGGCCTTCGCTGTATCAACTTGAGCTAAGCTACCAGCCCAAATTCGACCAGCTCATGCGCGAAATGGCTGCTAACCAAGCGGTGTCCTACCTGGATTATAGCACCCAGCCTTATGCTACCACGGATGGCAACCACCTGCAAAAGGCCGCTAGTAAAACATTCAGCGAGCAGCTAGCCAAGGATTTAAAGCAGCTTTAGATTCTGGAGGCCGGCTTGCTGTCAGAATAGGGGTGAAAGGGTAACTCCACTCGAGGAACCTCACCCCTGCCGGGCACGGCCCCGGCCCCTCTCCAAAAGAGAAGGGAGCCTGCTTGTCATTGCGAATGAAGCGCAGCGGAATGCGGCAATCCGTCCTCTCGCTGCGACCAGCCTAGAGTTGTGACAAACTCTTTTAAAGCAAAAAGCCCCGACTCTGCAGCAGAGCCAGGGCTTTTCACATTAGAAGGGTAGTCGCTGAGACCAGGACGGATTTCCACGGCCTACGGCCTCGCAATGACAGCACCGCGCCGCCGTAGCATCCCTCTCCGCGGGAGAGGGGCCGGGGGTGAGTTTCCACCAAATTCACTTCACCCGCACCAGCTCTGCCAGCCGCTGCGTGAGCGACACCCGCGAGTACCGTTCGTGGCTAATTGCCGGCAGGTCCAGGTTGGGGTTTTTGCGCCACTGGTCTACCATGCCTTCCAGCGTTTCCAGCATGAGGGCGTAGTCCTGGTAGGGCAGGGCGTGGCCGGCGGCGCATTCCTGCAGCAGAATATCGGCATCGCAGCCGGCGGGGCCCACGCACAGAATGGGCTTATTGGCGGCGAGGTACTCGAACACCTTGCCGGGCAGGATGCCGAAGTTGCGCGGCACATCGGGGATGGCCATCAGGAGCGCCGACGCGCAGAGCAGGTGCTTTACCGACTCGTCGTGCGGCACGAAGGTGAGAAATTCGGTGGTTGGCAGCAAGCCGGCCAGCTCAATCTGGTGGCGCAGCTCCGCCGATACCTGGCCCACGAAGCGCAGGCGCAGGGGCACGTCGGGGTTGCGGGTGGCGCAGGCGGCCACGGCTTCCAGCAGGCGGTTGATGTGGTAGAGCTCCGTGATGGTGCCGGTGTGCGTGATGCGCAGGCAGTCGGTGGGCGGCTGCGAGGGCTGCTGAAAATCCGATTCGTCGTAGCCGTTGGGCAGCACGTGGAATTTGGCCGAAGGCAAGTCCGGGAGCTTGGCCAGGAAGAGGCGCTTGGTTTCGGGCGAGGTTACCAGCACGGCATCGGCCTGGGTGAGCACGCGGCGCTCGTAGCGCGCATCGAGCCAGGCGGCCAGGGGCGTGTGGTGCAGGTCTTTGTAGTAGTAGATGTCCGTCCAGGGGTCGCGCAGGTCGGCGAGCCAGCGCAGGCCGTGGCGCCGCTGCAGCTCCAGCCCAATAAGCTGGGTGGAGTGGGGCGGCGAGGACGTGAGCACGGCGTCAAACGTTTCGCCGGCGGCCAGCAGCCGCTCCACGGCGGCCAGGGCGTGGCGGTTCCAGCCCCGGCGCGGGTCCGGAATAAAGACGTTGCCGCGCACAAAGCGCATGGCTTTCTGCATCAGCCCGGGCTTGCCTTCGTTGGCAAAGCCGCCGTAGGGCACGGCCCGGCCAGTCAGTTTCTTGTAGCTTTCAAACGGCTCGGACGTGCCGGTGCGAATGACGCGCACGCCGGCGGGCACTTCCGCCAGCAGGCTTTCGTCCAGCACCGGGTAGGTCGCTTCGGCGGGGTCCACGGTTATCACGGTGGGCTCAACGCCGAAGGAGCCCAGGTGCTTTACAAACTTCAGGCAGCGTTGCACGCCGGCCCCGCCCGAGGGCGGCCAATAGTAGGTGATGACGAGCAGGCGCAACGGGCGAGGGGAGGGCACGAAAGAAGGAGACAACTAGCGGGGCGCGAAGGTACGTGGTTTGCCGGTTTTCGGGCATTTATGGTTACTTTTGGGGTTCAGTTCCAGCCTGATTCCCGGTAACTCGTCCGGTACCGAATCGGCCCCTTCCGTAAATTCCGCTCAACTCAGCGACTCATGTTCGATAATCTCTCCACTAAGCTCGACCGGGCATTTAAGACCCTGAAAGGCCAGGGCAGCATCTCGGAAATCAACGTTGCGGCCACCATCAAGGAAATCCGCCGCGCGCTGGTCGATGCCGACGTTAACTACAAGGTTGCCAAAGACGTAACCGACAAGATTAAGGAGGCCGCCATGGGCCGCGACGTGCTCACGGCCGTCTCGCCGGGCCAGCTCATGGTCAAAATCGTGTACGACGAGCTCACCGAGCTCATGGGCGGTGAGAAGAAGGACATCACCATCAAGGGCGACCCGGCCGTTATCCTGCTCTCGGGCCTCCAGGGCTCGGGCAAAACCACATTTGCCGGCAAGTTGGCCAGCTACGTAAAGAAGCAGAACCGCACGGTGCTGCTCGTGGCCTGCGACGTGTACCGCCCAGCGGCCATCGACCAGCTCAAGGTGCTCGGCGAGCAAATTGGCGTGGAAGTGTACTCGGAAGTCGAGAACAAAAACCCCGTTGAGATTTCGCGCAACGCCATCGAGTACGCGAAAAAGAACAACAAGAAAGTCGTCATCATCGACACCGCCGGCCGCCTGGCCGTCGACGAGCAGATGATGCGCGAGATTGAAGCCGTGAAGGCGGCCATCAACCCCTCGGAGACGCTGTTTGTGGTGGACTCCATGACCGGCCAGGACGCCGTGAACACGGCCAAAACCTTCAACGACCGGCTCAATTTCGACGGCGTGGTGCTCACCAAGCTCGACGGCGACTCGCGCGGCGGCGCGGCCCTCAGCATCCGGGCCGTGGTGGAAAAGCCCATCAAGTTCATTTCGACGGGCGAGAAGATGGACGCGCTGGACCTGTTCTACCCCGACCGCATGGCCCAGCGCATCCTGGGCATGGGCGACGTGATTTCGCTCGTGGAGCGCGCCCAGCAGCAGTTCGACGAGGACGAGGCCAAGCGCATCAACGCCAAAATTCGGAAAAACCAGTTCAACTTCGACGACTTCCTCTCGCAGCTGGAGCAAATCAAGAAGATGGGCAACATCAAGGACTTGATGGGCATGATTCCAGGCATGAGCAAGGCCATGAAAGACGTGGAAATCGACGACGACGCCTTCAAGCCCGTCGAGGCCATCATCAAGAGCATGACCAAGCAGGAGCGGGCCAACCCCGACATCCTCAACGGCTCGCGCAAGCGCCGGCTGGCCAAGGGTTCCGGTACCGACATTCAGCAGGTAAACGCCCTGATGAAGCAGTTCGACGACATGCGCAAAATGATGCGCACCATGAACAAAATGAGCCAGACCAAGGGCGGTATGGCCCAGATGGCCAAGATGATGGGCGGCATGAAGGGCGGCCCCGGTGGCATGATGCGCTAAGCAACACCACCCCATACATGGCGTAAGAAGCAGGTGGTGCACCTGTTTCTTACGCCATGGATATTTCTACTCCTACGCGGCCGGCGGTTCCGGTGCTGCTCCGGCTGGGCTTGCCGGCGCGCTTGCTGCGCGTGGGGCTGGCTTTGGTAATGGCGGGCTTCTGCTACTGGCTGGCACCGCCCGATTTTGAGCTGATTACCAGCTTGCTGCTGGGCTGGGACGGGTTCCTGGTGGGCATTTTGCTGCTTACCTGGCTCACCATCCTGCAGGCCAGCACCGCCGATATTCAGCGGGTGGCCCGGGTATTGCACCCCAACCGCACCTGGGGCCTGCTCTTGTGCATCTCGTTTGTGGGCATTGCCACCAGCCTGCTGGCGGTCACGCTGCTCTTGCGGGGCCTTTTCACCATGGATTTGGAAGAGCGGCTCGAGCACGTCATGGTGTCGGTGGTGGCCGTGGTGGGCACGTGGCTCATGCTCCACACGCTGTTTGCCTTGCACTATGCCCACACGTACTTCTGCCCCGAGCCGGGGGTTCAGCCCGAGCGCCAGCAGGGCGGGTTGGGGTTCATGGGCACTCCCCCGACCCTGTACTGGGACTTCGTGTATTTCGCCTTTGTAATTGGAATGACGGCCCAAACCGCTGACGTGGCGGTAACCTCCTTCCGGATGCGCCAAATGGTGCTGTTTCACAGCATGCTGTCCTTTGGCTTCAACACGGCTATCCTGGCGTTGAGCATCAACATCCTGGCCGGGCTGCTGTAAATAACCCAACACACGCTCGGCAAGGGACCCGCGCCCCGTGGGCGGCTACACGTTTTCAGGGGTGGTTTAGCTCAATGCCAGCCCAATTCCCGAACCCTGAATTTTCGGTATCGGTAACCGCTTCCTTATGGCGGCAATGAACCTAAAACACATTGGATTGGGTAAGGTAGTGCTTTAGTGTTTAGGTGATTAGGGTTGTTTTTTGCAAACTTTTTTGGCGTGAGCAGGTCGTAGTAAGACCACCAAGAACCCCAGCGCCGCAGGCAACGAACGGACCCGCCATTTCGAGTTGGAGAGGGCAGGCCCCGCGCCGGTAGCGTCGTTCCGATTGTCTTACTTACCTAACCTCCACTGCCATGTTGAAAAGACTACTGCACTCCTTGGTTGCGGCCCTGTTGATGGCTGCACCGTTGGCGGCCTCGGCCGACCACTTGCGTGCGCACCTGCTCTTGTCGGCCCGCATGAACGGGGCCCAGGAAACCCCGCCCGTAACCACTGCGGCCCAGGGCGTGGCCGCCTTCACCCTCAACGAAACCCGCGACACGCTCTTTGTGCAGGCGGCCTTCAGCGGCCTGAGCGGCCCCATCACCGGCGCGCACGTGCACGAAGGGGCCGTGGGCGTGGCCGGGCCCATTATCACCAGCCTGGTGCCCATGGTGCGCGGCAACCGCCTGTCGGGCTTCCTCACCGGGGCCGATATTTCCAAAGAAAAGCTGGCCAAGTACCTGCTCGGGCAGTACTACATCAACGTGCACACCGCCGCTAACCCCAACGGCGAAATCCGCGGGCAGATACTGCTAGAAACCGACCTGACCTTGGCGGGCACCCTCAACGGCGCCCAGGAAGTGCCGCCCGTGGCCACCTCGGGCACGGGCCTGGGCGTATTTACCCTCAGCCAAAGCCAGGACAAGCTGAAATTCCGGGTGGTGGTGTCGGGGTTGAGCAGCCCCATTACGGCCACGCACTTCCACACCGGGGCCGTGGGCGTGAGCGGCCCCGTGGTGGTGGATTTGCTTCCTTTTCTCAACAACAATGTTATCGAAGGCGAGATTGTGCCCACGCCCGCCTTCCTTGCCTCGCTGCTGCAGCGGCAGATATACATCAACGTGCACACCACCACCAACCCCGGCGGCGAAATCCGGGCCCAGGTGCTTCCCGAAAACCGCAGCCTCACCTTCGATGCCCGCTTCGATGGCGCCCAGATGGTGCCGGCCCTGAGCACCGCCGCCAAAGCCGTGGCCGTGGCCCGGCTGGGCGCCACCCTGGATACTATTCGGGTTCAAGTGGGCTATACCGGCCTGAGCGGCCCGCCGCTGGCCATCAATTTTTATAACAGCGCGGCCGGCCAGGCCAATGCTACCGCCAACTTGCTGGGTTCTGTGCCCATTGCCACGGGCGCCGGCGGCAACACGGTGGGCAACGTCACCAGCTTCAACCTAGTAGCGCCCAGCCTCAACCCCGCCTTTGTCAACCTGCTGCTACGGGGCAACCTGAACGTGGTGCTCACCACCGCCGCCAACCCCAATGGCGAAGTGCGGGGGCAGGTGTACCGCCTAGCCCGCGAAGGCTACACCATCGTGCTCAACGGCGCGCAGGAGCGGCCCACGCCCACCACCAGCCCCGGCTACGGCGCGGGCATCGTGAGCATCGACCGCGACCAGACCAACGCCCACTTCATGAGCGTGTGGGGCGGGCTCACGGGCCCGGCCACCATGGGCCACTTCCACACCGGCCTGCCCAACCAGGCGGGCCCGGTGGTGTTCAACCTGGCGCCGTACTTTGATAATGCCGCCGCGCCCACCGCCGTGTACGGGTACTGGACCAGCGACAATACCGGCCAGCCGTTCACGTTGCGGCGCTCCCTGCAGTTCCGCGCCGACAGCATGTACATGAACCTGCATACCGCGGCGTTTCCGGGCGGCGAAATCCGCGGGCAGGTTTACCGCGGCGCCCGCAACCTGCAGCGCGTGCTCGCCACCCAGCCCGCCCTGGTCGTGGCCGGCACCTTTGGCACGGCGCCCAATCCCTTCAGCACGGGGCTGATGCTCTCGTTTGAATCCCGCGCCGCCGGGGCCGGCCAGCTCCGGCTGACCGATGTGCTGGGTCGGCCGGTAGCCAGCCGGGCCGTGCCCCTGCGGCCGGGGCTCAATTCCATGCCGGTGGCGCTGCCCAGCATCGCGCCGGGACTGTACTTGCTTACCCTGCAAGTGGGCGATTCCCGCCTGGTTACGCGCGTGGCAAAAGAATAAAACCAGCCCAGGCTCGTCAGTCCGCGAGGCACTGTCGGCCGGCTCCGGTGCTGTTGAATGATTCAGCAACTTTTTTTGAAACTGGCGGAATCTTTTGGTGCAATTCTTGTTAGCTATCTCGTGAAAGAATAGTTTTTTAAGGTGTTTTGGTATGGAAAGGCGGAGGGGTTTCCCTTCCGTCTTTTTTTCTATCTGATTATCAGTGATTTACGCGAAGATAATATATGGTTTTCGAGTTGTTGTCCACAAAAAGGCCCGTTTTGTGGACAAATTTGGTCTGCATCTGGACACGTTTCACCCGGGCAGCAAATGCTTGAGGGAAATGGGATTACGTCGGGTTCCGAGATATGTGGATAACTCGATGCTTTTGGCCCAGGTGTGGCTACAATTCGTACCGTTTTTGTAAACTAGTACAGTAGGTTACGGCTCGTTTTTCCACTCGTGGTCTACTTGGTCGTAATACGTATCGAGCAGGGCGTAGGCGGCTTGCACGCGGAAGAATTCGGCCTGTGACTCCAACTCCTCGAGCCGTAGCTTGGGGCGCAGCAGCCGGGCAATAGCGCCTTTGACCGCCGCGGGTGCAAAGGGGCCTTTCATGGCTTTGATAACTTCACTCGCGGACAGCATGGCTTCGTTGGCCTCCGGGCAGGTTAAGAGGAAGCGCACGAAAAACGAGAGGTAAGCCGAGCAATCGTAGCGGGCACAGGCCCACAGGTACCACGCAGCATAGTTGGTGTTCGCCGGATTAACGGCGGCCCGCATCAAAGGCTTCAGCACGCGCACATCCTTGGCTGCGCCTAGGACTATCGAGACGAAGCTCTTGGTGATTTGACTCGTGGCAGTGTCCAGCAACGGCACCAAGGCGAGCGGACTGGTTTTCCCCCGAACGGCGTGCCGTATCTGGGAGAGTTCTGCCGCAAGCACGTCTTTGCCCTCCGCGTTGGCTTTGTCAATCGCAGCGCGGAGTTCCTGAAGGATAGTGAGCTTTCGGCGGGGCATAGGGTTTAAGAATGGGGACTGCAAATACGCTCCTTTTACGATTCGGACCGTTATTGTAAACCGCGCTTACACAGCCAGTAAACTTGTAGTACCATTGCAGTTCTACTTCTAGTCTTACCCTAGACCATCCCCGCTTAACCCTCCGCCGAATGAAACCATCTCGACTCATGTTCTGCAAGTCGTTGTGCTTAATGGGTTTATTGGCGTTGACTGCCTGTTCAAAAGATGCGCCCGCTGCTGCTTCCTGTGCGCCTTATGTAGCACCACTTCCGGCGGATGTTTACCGTTACCCGCTACGACCCGGCATGGCCGCGTGGGCTTCGCTTACCACCACGGCCGACATGTTGCAAGCACTGCAGATGCCGAGCAGCACGCTGCAATCCATTTCTACCCCGGGCCTGCTGGCGACCTGTTTGGATTACCCACTGCTATCAGACATCCTCTTGTCTACTCGGTTGCAACGGGACACCCGCACCGTTCTAGGAAATTTTAATGGCTATGCGGAGTTGCGCCAGCGTCCGGAGGCGGCGCCCTTGTTGCTCCGCCACTATCAATTGATGACGCCTGCTTGCCTGCCCGACCCAGCCCAACAAGGCGCTTATTCGTTCGGCTTCAGCTATGTAGAGTTGCTGTTGGCACAAAATGAGTACTTGGCGCAACTAACGGCGGCGCAACGTCGGTCCTTGCTGCGCGAAGCGCTGGCGAAATACGCGGCAAAGAAGCTGCTCGTGGACGACGTATACGGGTACTTCGGGCTTAAAACAGCTGCTTTTGTCATGGCCCGGGTCATGCAAGTAGAGCAGTTTGGACCTTTCATATCAGCGATGTCAACGGACTCGAATTTGCAGTACTTCACGACGGAAGCCGAATTACAGGGTCAGCTCCGAACCTTAGATACCGTTCTTGCTTACGCACAGCAGTTAAACTAAATCAACCCTCATTTCGCTTTTCTACCGTTTCGCTGAACGCCTCCCAAAGTCTACCACGCTGGCACAGTGAAACCGGCCCGCCACAACCTGTTGCCGTGCTACCTTGCCGGATCTACTGTTCCGCTACATACACCTAATGTCGCTTTTTCTACCCCGCGCCCTGTGCGCCGCCTTGTTGTTCCCATTCGCTGCGGCTGCGCAGACTACCCCGCCCGCCGACACGGCCCGCAACTACCGGCACCAGTTTGGACTCACCGCCAGCCCCGTGCTCGATGGCTTCTTTACCGCCAACCGCAGCTTACCCTTGGGCCTGTTCTATCAACGCCAGCTCACGCCCACCAAGGCACTGCGCCTGCGATTAGTCGGCTTAGTTAGCTACGCCGACTCCAGCAATTTTGAGGATATTGGCATCGTAGATAGGTACGTATCTGGCCCCAGCTACCGACAGTGGCAGCTGCAGGCCTTTGCTGGCTTTGCTTGGCAGCGCCCGCTGGGTCGCCGCATCGTCTTAGACTACGGGCTGGAAGCGGGATTGGGCTACCGGCGCCTAGGTTTTTCCGCCGCCCGCCGCCAGGTTTACCCACCCGGGGGCTTTGTCATGGACTACTTCGAGCGCACGACCCAAGACTTCCAGGTGCAGGTGCGCCCCTTTGCCGGGTTCAGCTACCGCCCCATGCCCCGCCTTCGGTTGTTTACCGAAACGGCCCTGCCACTGACCTATACCCACCAGCGCACGAACTATCAGGTGCGCGAAGTATTCACGAAGGCAGACGAAACTGACCGTTATCTCGACCAGCGGGGTCGCGCCAACCGCCTATCGCTGGTGTGGCGGCCCGTGCAGCTGCTGGGCGCCACTTATGCGTTCTAAGGCTCGTTCTGCTTAACCGTGGGAATGAGCAGTCTCGGCATTAACTGGTTCTAGCACTGGCGAGGCAAGATAAACACGTCATTAAAGGAGTTCAGGAAACTCATGCCTCTGCACGTTTTCTGTACTTTGATTAATTGAACCAGTTTTCTGAACTCAATCTGGACGGTGGAGCGGGTTTAGAGGGCCAGCACGCTTCCACAAGCAGCGGTTCACGCAAACGAGGAATAAATAATGGGGGCACGCAACCAAGGAGTACTTTAGGCGGTCACGGACTCACAGCTGATGCGCAGCTGCGCCGTTTAGCTATCCCTTGCCCATGAAACATCCTTTACTGCTGGCGGCCTTCGGGGGCTGCATCCTGTCGGCCCACGGGCAAGTGCCGGGGCATAAGACGGCCCCGCGGCCCTACGAAGTCGGCCTAGACGTGGTGAGCTACGTTTCCCTTCCGTTGGAGTCCGACGCCCGCTCCCAGCTCCACGGCCCTGCGGGCCTGTTCTTCCGCTACACGCCACCCCACTACTTTTCGGGGCGGGCTGGACTGCGGGCGAGCGCCGGGTTCAGCCAGCGCGTGACCGGCCCCATTCCCTCTTGCCGGGATTGTCCCGAAGGCGAAACAACGGCACGGGCGCTTACCCTACGGGCGGGCGCTCACTACGTGCCCTTTCGGAAACTGCCGTGGTTCTATGGATTTGTTGACGGAACCTACCGCAATAGCGTCGTGTCCGGGGACTACACCGGCGGGTTATGCGGCTGCTTGGACTACACCCAGACCCGGACCGGCCAGGGCTGGGGCACCCAAGCGGGGATGGGGGCGACCATTGCCCTGTTCTCCCGCTTCGCGGTTGTGCCGGAACTGTATTACGAGGACGTGTTCACCCGCACCACTGACCTTTACGAAGACCATGCGCACGGCTCCACGTTCTCTAGGCTCTACAGGAGAAAGAGCAGTACTCCTGCGTTTCGCGTGCTCGCTACCGTGTCCTTTTAGAAGCAGCCTAGGCCCCAAAGGCATTAGATTTCAGTTCACGTAAACGGTCGTGGCTGTTGCAGAAGTCCTCGTTGTGCATATAATCCCTGTTGATGGCGACGTTAACGAGCGGATAAGCAGCAAAAAGGCCGGTTTTCGTGCTCGTTAGGTGGAAAATTTAGGAACGCTAGGCCGGTACACGGGTTCTGCAACAGCCACGGTCAGATTAGTAAAAGGAGGGTCATTCCTCGTAATTCTACATGTCCGGGACCGCCGGTCAGCGGAACTGGCAGCTGCTACCAACATGGAGCGCCGAGCCGGTGGGCATTACCTTTCCGGCCGCTTCCCTAACTACTAACGCATGCGCCGCTTCGGTCTCTTTTTTGTCACCCTATTGCTTGCCGGAAGGCAGCACGTGTCGGCACAGGCGCTGCCCTCCGGGCCGGGCCAGCCGTGGTACGCGGCGGTTTACCTGGCGGACCACAACTTCGAAATCGTCGTGCCTGGCTACGCCCCGGGCCTGACGGGCGTGCAGCCGTACCAGGTGAAGGTTGGCCGGTGGCTGGGGCCGCGCTGGGCCTTGGAAGTTGGGTATTCGGCGTATCACTTTGTGGATAAGCGCACCGCGTACGGCACCACCGCCACGGGGGAGCCGACCAGTCGGTATTCTTCTTCGGAGGACTGGGCCACGGCCCTGCCGGTGCTGCTGCGCCGCCGGTTGACCCACCAAGCCGCGCACCGGTTCCAATTCGACGGCTTGGCGGGCCTCACCGTGGTGCAGTACCGCGACCAGTTGGCCGTCATAGAACAAACCAACGGCCACGTGGTGCGGGAACAGGCGTGGGGCAGCCGTGCCACCAACTCCTACCTCACGCTCGGCCCTGCCGCTTCCTACCTGTTCGGGCAGCATGTTGAAGCCACAGTAGAGGCCTCGCTGACCAAAAATCTGCGCACCATCGACCGCACGTTCAGCACCCAGCAATTGAATGGCACGCTCGGGTTCCAGCGCGGGTGGAACGTGGGGCTACGCTACCGGTTCGACGTAAAGCGAAAAGCGGGGGCTTCTAACGCTCTGTAAAGGGAGGGGCTACCGACTTGCCGGTTTACAAAAACGGTCCCAAAAGCGAAAGGAGCGTTTTCGCAGCCACAAGCAAATGCGGGTACTGCCCGGAATGGCAACAGGAACGGGTGAGAGGCGAGGTGGCTACTGTTTGGTAAAGCCCAATGCGAGCACGGCTGGTAAGTCGGCCGGTTGTACCGCGCCCTCCAGCACCAGGCCTGTGAGACAGGTACAGGCGGTACAAACAGCACCAGCGTCCTTGACGCTGGCCCGAGGCTGGTGCAGCGTGAGGCCCTGCTGAGCTAGATAGCCCTGGGCCGCGGCTACGAGTTGTTGTGTGCTTGGAGCTTGGCCCCAGCGGTCAGCACATTGGGTTTGGGCGTAACGAACCCCCACCAACTCCGGTGCTGGGTCCTCTAGTTCGCAGGTGCAGCCCACGGCTGCTAAAGTGCACAGGCTGCCGAACAGCCAGGCAGCAAAGCGGGTAGGTTTCGGGTTCATGAAGAATTAAGTAATGGGTCCCATTTGGTGACTGGTCACGCAAGCTATAGGTTGCATACCGAATTTTTTATTTAGGTCCCTGCAGATGAGCAGTATACACAAACGTTCCGACTGACACAAGGAGCGGTTAATAATAATATGTATTATCTTATATTTGAGTGCAAGCAACTACTACACGGCAGCGGCGGTCACCCCCACACAACCCTTCCCCTATTTTATGAAAACGCTTTTTTCGTGCTGCCTGCTGAGCGGACTGCTATTTGCTAGCAGCGGGTGTCAGAAATGCGAGGAAGCCCCCGCGGTGACTTCTGAATCTTGTGCCTCAGACAAGCCGCCCGTGAAAACGGTAACGAACGTAGAAGGCACGATTGGCTTCGACCCTACACTGCAACAGTATTATGTGCGCCGGGCGATACCGGGCACGTATGATTCGGTGGATTTCGATATGCTTTGTGGAACTGTGCCAGCGAGTCTCCGAGAGGTGGGTAACAAGGTGGTGTTTAGTGGCACTTATAAGCCCTATGACCGACCATCGCCAGTCTTATCACCGGAAGTAGCAGTAGGGCCAAGCATACGCGGAAATCAAACAGGTTTTGTTCAAAAAACGGTCGGAATTTCAGCTGTTCTCACAAACGAGGGTAAGTTTATTCCCGCGCAACCAATGCGCTGTGGTAGCGGTCCTCGCCTAGTACCTGTATTCCTTCACGCCATCCTGCCATGAAAGTTGTTCCGTTTTTTACCCTTATCGGCATCGGCCTGTTAGCCATGAGCAGCAGCTGTGAAAAGGAGCTGGCTACGCCCAGTACTCCCCTGGCCACCGGGCGACTCGTACGCCTCGAAACCACCGTGGATGACCGCGGGCAATCCCCGCGCCCGCGTTGGGAGGTGGAGGTGTCTCCCTTGTCGTTTCCGGGCCTCACGGCGGGCGGCGTGTTCGGCCCGGCGTTTCAACAGGTGAAGGTGTTTGATTTGCCGGACACCGCGGTTTATCGGGTGGGGCGGTCCATTCAGTTTCGGTACCGACTCGTTCCGCAAGCGCAGCAAACCCCCTGGCGCACGCCATACGAACGGTACAATACGGCACCGGCCTTGGCGTGGGGTGACCGATTACCCGAGCTTATCCTTTCCGAGGTAGAGCTGGTTCCGTTGCAATAACAAGCAGGGGTTCGTTTAGCCAAACGGTAATAATCGCATAAGGAGAGGATGCTACCATAGCCCGTTGGAGTGTTACAACGTCCCAGCATTGTACTTGGCAAGTACGACCATCCAAATTAAACCCACGACTACCAGGACCAATAAAGTGCGATGTGCTTGACGTAGGATGGCCTGGTGTTCCGCGTCAGCGGCAAAGGCAACCAAGCGCTCCGTTCGCCACGCCAACAGGTGAACGGACATGAACAAGGGCACTAGCATCAGCACTACGTCCAGGCGATTACTACTGGTCAGGTGCAGGTCCATTTGCCGGTGCGTCCATAGACGGCCCAGGGCACCCCAAGATGGCATTTCGTACAGAAACAACAGCATGCATACCTGTAATTTGGCAGTAAACACTACCACAGACTCGTCCGAAATTTTCATTGTCGCCCGGTTGCGGCAGTAGAGTGCCGCCAAGAGGTAGTTAAGGTGCTTCCGAAGCATACAGCCAAAAGTAACCTGTGTGGTATCAAACCTTTTGCGAGTTAAAGAAAGCGGTCGTGCCTTGAACGCGCTCTGTTTGGTTAAAGGAGCGGAATAGTTAACCAGTAGATTACGAACTGTAATAGCCGGGGGAAAAGGCAATCACAGTTTCGGCCCGCTGCGACTCTTCATAGTAAGCCCCGATGCCCAGTTGGTAGCAGGTATACCCCGCCTCATCTTGCTCCAATCCGGGGTCGGCCTTAAAGAGTGCCACCGCCTTCTTTTTCGATAAGGGCAGCAGCGAGATTCCATCCAGGAGCACGCGGGCCGGGCGGGTGAACTCAAGGGCGACGCACGTTTCCGTGCCATCGTAGAGGACAAATAGCCCCAGCGATGGGTAGAAATCGGTGTCCTCTATCTCGTTCCGAAAAAATCGTTCGGGCGTCTCGGCCAACTGCGCTCGTATGGCCGTCCGGCTCATGCCGAAGTGCAAGGCGCCCGCTCCGATGTGCGGCGTGATGGAAAAAGTCATGGAGCAAGGTAAGTCCTTCGACCAATGCAGCGCACCAGTTCAAGAAAACGGTCCCAAAAGCTAAACCCAAGGAACTGTTAAGCGCCGTCTCCCAAGTTACTGGGCCGGTGTCTTGGGCGTTGCTAATCGCATGACTTGAACGGATGTAAATGCCTTGTCGGTGCGCGTTCGGTACCCATGGGTATTCAAATGGTCCGCCACCTTTCGCAGGGTCCATCCCAGTGCCACCTTGTCCCGAATAACGGAAGCAGCTTGCACGTTCGCCTTATTGGTGCTGGCGTTCTGAAGGCGAATTGCCTTTCCTTTCTGGATGGCGGTAGGGGTGAGGTTGGCCGGGGTGCCGAGTTGAAAACCCCGGGCCTTCTTGGCGGCCAACGCCTCTTTTGTGCGTTTGCTAATGGTCTCCCGCTCGTGTTGGGCAATGACGGCGAAAATGCCTACGGTTAGCGTGTTGGCATCCGGCATGTCGCAGCACTGGAAGTTCACCCCGGAGTCTCGCAGCTGGAAGATGAAGCCCGCGTTTCTGGAGAGGCGGTCCAGCTTTGCAATCAACAGCACCGAGGAAGACCGCTTGGCTTCCGCGATGGCTTCTACCAACTGGGTTCGGTTGTCCTTCTTGCCGGATTCAACCTCGATGAATTCTTTGACAATGACGCCGTGGGTACCGACGAAGCTGGCCACGGCCGCTTGCTGGGCTTCCAGCCCCAACCCGCTTTGGCCTTGCTTCTGGGTGGACACCCGGTAATAAGCGACGTAGGATTTCATGCGGACTTGGATTATTTCCGGTGGATTTTCCCAAAGATACATATGTTGCTACATATTACAAATGCACGTTTATAAACTGTAGCAATGAAGTTCTGCATTCTCCTTATGTACCATTTTTCATTTTGGTATATCAGAATCAACTTTCTGCCCAGAAAGGTGAAGCCTAAACGAGGCAAGCTTTGGCAATAAAGGAAAGCACTCGGTGTTGGTTGTCTTTGAATAAGGGTTATCGGTCTATGCTGGATTAAACGCCATGATTTTGAAGGGCATCGAACTAAAAGACGAGACTTACTCCTAGTTACTCTTGCGGCATATGATGAAATTGTGGACGGAGACACACCAACTCTTCTTGCCATTAAAGGCAAAAACCTCACCTAGTAGTGTACCAATTTGGGGTTCGCTTTTGGCGCCGTAGAGGCCCGGTTGCGAATTCTGGGTTCTGCGAACGCCTCGGCCACTTGGTAAGGCTGCCCTGCATTTTGGTCGTCCGCATTGACCATGGGATTGCTTAACAGGAGCAGATGGCCCGCCACGAGGCCCGGGCGCAGCGGCCCCTCGGCGTAGCCCTCTCATTTGCTAGAGGTGTTTTATTAACTCGTGGAACCCCCTTCCAACCGTAGTCAACCCGGCGCTTAGGAAATGGGTAGGAGCATCTGCATTCATGCCTGCTTCTGCGTTTATTGTCATAACCGGAAACTGCACGACTCCAATCAAGGCCAAACCCTCAATTTCTATGACCGAGAAATGCGGCTCGCTGATGCTGTGGCCACCCGTAAACCTAGAAAACGCTATCAAATCAGGCAAATGCGCCCTGTCCACCAAGGACGAGTAGCGTTTACAAATTTCGGCGTCTATTCTTTTCTGCATGAATGCGCCGTAAATCCTGCCTAAAAGCGTGGCCTTGTCAACGCTGTCCAACCTATTCAAAACGAGAATCAATTCTTCGCCCACTTTCCGGCAGTATGATGGGTCTTCGCTCAACTCCTGTAGAAAATCCTCTATCTCAGCAGCTGGGGCCTTGTCCAACTCCTGTAAAAATAGGGCAAGCTTGCGAAGGAAAAGCTGATGATTAATGTCATGTATGGCTTTTCCCCCGCTGATGGCCAATCCGACAACAGGAAACGCTTCGGCCATTTTGGTTAGCGACTGTAGTGCTGGTCCAACTATGACGTCGAGGATTGAGGCCCCTATGGCTCCAAGGTTGTCCAATGCCCTGCTGCTAATAATAGCCGGTTTTGAATCGTCTTTTCGTTTCTGTTCCATTGTGCTCAAAAAGCAGGGGAGCTGCCTGAATTCACTCCAATAAACGGTCGTATATTGGAAAGTAACCGTAAGTGCCCGAACGGCCCAGAGGCTCAGGTTTTCCGGGCCGGTTTTTATGACGTTTTCTGAAGGGTAATTTTAAAAGCAAAAGCCAATCGTAAATGAAAGTAAAAGTGCTATGTACGGCCTGTATTAATGAAAATGCTGCCTTGCCAATCTCAGAAAAAAGGGATATAATACCTTGGGTGACCATTCCATTACAAGAATCGAAAATCTACTCATTCAAATGCGAAAAGGGGCATTCATGCAAAGTCATAGTGTCTGGGCTTAAGCATGAGGTCCTCTTTGAATCCGGTGTTCTAGCTCTTAAGGACGGCTATTTTAGAGAAGCAGTAACGAGCTTCGCTGCTTCGCTTGAGAGATTTTATGAATTCATCATATTGGTGCTTTTAATGAAAGAAGCGAAATCTAATAAGATTGGATTTGATAAAGTTTGGAAATCAGTTGTTAATCAGTCTGAGCGGCAATTAGGAGCTGTTAATTTTCTTTTTTTCAAGGAATTTGGCAAAGCCATGCCTACACTTGATGATTTAAAAATTAGCAAAAATGATTTGGGAGGCAAAACCCCAGTGGAATTTAGAAATGGGATAATTCATAAAGGACTTATACCCACAAGTGCATCGGCTATAAATTACGGCCAAGCTGTTACTGACCATATCGTCCAAATAATAACAGAAGTGGCGACTACTAGAGAAGATTTACTGCTTGATGCACTACGCTATATTCAGGCTAATGATTTTGCTGAATTAGGCGAAGAACAACCACATTTTATGACCAATGCTTTTTTTCTAAGTACACTGTCAATCTTTCACTCTTTTGATATGACGGATTTAGTTACGGCACGGACCCAGCGTTTAACAGATTACATAGTGCGTGTCAATAATAATGGTATGCGTTAACCCTGGCAGGTTGTGGAGCATTTCTTATAATAGTTTGGCGCTGTCCCATTACTCGCTGAATAGGCGTTTAACGCCTGAAAGCGAAGGTTAGGGTGACTTCAGTGCGAAAACCGAGCTATGGTTAATAGTGGGTTGGAGGACATTTAAAAGCATCTACACTTTACTTTTTTGATGGGATGTCAAGCTTTTGTCGTAATCCTAAATCTCGCCAGTATTGCCGTCAGCGCCCGATGCAATACTGGTTCGAAACCAAGAGTTTTTTCGTGATGCCCTACCGATTTGGAAGCCCAAGGCTCACCTTCTCTAACCCTGGTAAACCATTAGACCTCAGCTTCCGCATGCCTGGTGATTTACGGATTGACGAGTTCTTCTTTTTAGAGGATGGTCATCAGTACTAGAGTCGAACGCTTCCTCATTGCGAACCTTGAGGAAGCATGACTTTATACTAGGTTTTGGATAGCATAAGGAGCGAGCGGCTTTACCTTGCCTGAAAAGTTAAACATGGTTGCTGCCGACTTCCACGCCTATTGGTGCTCCACTTACCCTGAGGCGATGCCCTTGGGGTACCGGCTGCGCATAACCTACCCAGACCGGTGGCTGCGGATTCACAGCCTGCCCGAAGCCCAACGCTACCCGGGCGACGATGCAGACTGGGCCGAACTGTTGGGCCGCCAATTTGCCCTATTCGCTGACCTGGTGAGCCAACCCGCGGACTTGATACTGGTCACGGGAGAATATGAAATGGCAGCGGTAGCGGCACCTCCTCCCTGGGCGTTTACCGCCGAAGGCTGCCTGCGCGGGATGGCGTTTACCGCGCTCCCTCCCGTGGCCTTGAGCACCCTGCCACCGAACCCGCACGTGCCGGACGAGTATGAGCCAGGCGACCTGTATCGGCCCGTCTGCACGCTGGTTCGGTGGACGGCCGCCGTGGGCGAAGGGATTCTGCGCGAAATTGCAGAGGGGGCGATTCAGGCCTTTTTCGTCTCCATTGAACACGCGTGCCTCATTGCACCTTACGACGGTGGCGTGGACATTATCTTCTCCGATGAGGCGACTCGCAATCAGTTTCGAGACCGGTACTCCCGGTGGGTGTCGCCCAGAGCCGATGGCTTGTGAGTTGCGCTTAAAATAGCCTGAATAAACGGTCCGTAAAGCAAAACGAGTAAATCACTAGCGCGCACGTTCTGCCAATTCCAGCAGTTCGTGCTTGAATTGGGAAAAGGAAGCAGCGGGAATCACGTTGTAGCACCCAACCGTTACCGAATGGCTTGAGCCGTGGCGCAGTTCCAACAGGGCGTAGCGCCCGCCAAAGTGGTTATCTACATCTTCGATTTGAGAAGCTGACCAGGTGCGGGTAAACCGCCGGGCCAAGCTCCGAAAGGTCGTCGGACCCACCGCCGCGGTGCCGGTGGGGAGCGTCGGTGGGTGGTCGATAAACCACGCGCCCTGAGTAACGCGCAGCGCACCGGCGTTATCCACTTGGACGGCCAAGTCAATGCCGGAAGAATCGTAGAAGGCATAACGAAGCACGCTGTCGGCCGGGAATAGCTTCGCCGCTTGTCGCGGCGCGTCCGCTAAATGGCGCTGCAACCAGTATTCGGGCAGGGTTTTCTCTTCGTAGGCGAAGTAGAGCACCCCCAGCGCAAGCAGGCTGGCACCAACAAGCAGGACACGCCGCCTTGAAAGGAAGTGATAAACGACAAGTAGACTCATAGACGGCAATAAACGCTCTAGTTTGACTAGTTTAGGAAAAGGTGGACACGCGCACCCTGGCCTGAGGCACCTACCGCGTCTTTGAGCAGCCGGTGGGGGAGTACCGCCAGTGTCGAGGTCGGGAAGTGGTCCGCCTGCAAGTCGGCCTGTACTTGCTCTAACGCTAACATACCGGCGGCCGGGGTCCAGGCTTTAACAAAAAGGTATAAATAGCGCAAAGGAGGATTGAACCATGGGTCACCACACGGGGAAGGTATGCTGTGACCGTTGCAGGTCCTCGGCTAAATTTTGGTGCTCATAAGCTGACTCGCCGGTTCTAGCAGTGCCGAGCCAATCGGCAATGATGTTACAAACCCACACCTCCTAATCGGCCAACTCACTTAAGTTCTCCTACCAATCCCGGCAAGGGCATCGAGAATCATAAGTTTTTGGAAATATTTCAAAGATTTCTTAAATTGTATTTAAGTAATATAGGCACCAAATGCACGTTTCTGAAGCCTATTTAAATTGCACTGAGGTAACAAATACTTAGACTTAATTAAATTGCTGTTAAACAAGGATATGCGAGCAGATTTTAGTTTAATAGCATGCTAAAAAAAGCGGATGCGCCTCATTTGTGAAGAAATAGGGGTGACAAATAGAGGTGACATATGGGTGACGCATAGGTTATGCATTATGAATATTGCAAGTGCGGCAGGGATTGGTTTACCTTTGTCGCAGAGCTTTGAACCCTAGTCAAAAGGCCGTCCGGAAGTGGCAAGCCCTCGCCATCCAGGATGCCGGTCGATAAGGGAATCAGTAGCTGAAAAACAGCAGTGCCATGTAGATGGCTATACGTTATTCTTCTTTACCATGAATCATGCATCAGAAAAAGCCTCCTGCAAACGTATGTAAGTAACCATCACAGAACATTGTGCGCCAGCACACAACCAAGATAGCGAGGTGGTACTCTCGGTGACGAAATTTAACAAGTTGCGGCGTACAGATTCGCCCACACAGGGAGGGCAGGAGCCTCGCCCTACTACAGAAAAGCATGCGCCAATCACCAGCACCATGTCAGCGTCCGCTGGTCAACCTGACTAATAGGGGCAGCTCCGCCAGGAGGGGACTGGCAGCACCTTACACGTCTCGGGCCTAAGCCAGAAGAAAGCCCGCGACCGGCTACCGGTGCTCCTTGAAGCCTAGCGGAACCCTGACCATCCTCCTTACTAACGATTTATTACGCCAACCCCACAAGGGATGCAGAACCCTGTACCCTGAGCTTTCCTTCAATACCCGGCTTACCATCGCTACAAGTAAGCTCTCATTTCATTCCAAACCATGCTCATCAACACCACAACCGTTCGAGCGTTAAAACATCGACCCCACCGCAGTAAAGGGTCGCATTTCCTCCTCATCAACGCATGTAAAGCTAAAGCACGCTAGAATGGAGAAGCAGGTGGGGAAGAGCAACGCAGACACACGCATTGGCACAAAGATGTTTGATGTGGGTTTGTACGGTGGTGACGGGATAGTAGTACGTGGTAGGCAAGTAATAGACAATAGAGGTAGTGTATACTCTATTAGAATACATACCTACTACGTCATGATAGATACCTACTACATACCTAATAGGTAACTAGTACATTTCATCTTATTAGTATTACTACTACTCTCTTCTCTAAAGTATAAGCGGGAGGGATACATAAATGTGTGTCATTTGACATAAACTATTGATAATCACGTCATATAAAAAATAATTACCCCCATCTTTTTCAAGCTGTTCGAATAATATTCTGATTATCAACCTGTTTAAGCATAAGTTTTTGAAAGTGACAAAATATTTCACTTTCCTAAGAAGTAAAAAGAGTGTATTTTTGGTATGTAAGGAAAATAAGGAAAGGATAAGCCTTGTAAGACGACTGAAGGCGCTTTTCACTTGGTACCCTGCCGAAACTTAAGCGGTCACAAAAAAAACATTAATTGCACAAAAACACTATGCGGCTTATTGCCGATGTAGTGAAGGAAACCTCATGTCCATACCTCAGAAGAAGATTTACACCATCTACCTGCCTATTGCCCTGGTTAACGCCATCGACGCGATGCACATAGACGGGGTGAGACGCACCACCGCCATCCAAATAGTGTGGAGCATCCTGCTCTGCCAAAAGAGAGCCTTCCGCGACGAAGAGTCCTTTGTAACCATACCCCGGAGCTACTTCCTGGCCATCAGTTCCAATTGTTACCGGGCCTTAACCCCCCTGAAAGAGGTTACTACCCATCATGGCGCCCCCCAGGCCATTGTAGAAGTCGAACGCAACGCCCAGGGCAAGGAAAGCTATAGCAAGGACAAAAGCAGGCCCAAGGGCTACCGCGTTAACCCGAAGTTCCTGAAGGGGCCGTTGGTTACGGTCACGTACACCGGCGATAGCAAGCGCCGAAAGCAGCGAACGTTGAGTGCCCAAATGCATACGTGGCTTCAGTCGGACTCTGCCCAATTGACCATCGAGGGCGACGAGGCCCGCCGCTACACGAACGACTACGTCAGCAACCTGGACCTGCAGGAATGGCGGGTAGACGATACCAGTGCGGAGTACCGCGACGACGAAGTGCTCATCGATGTGCGTTTTGGCACACGCAGCAAGACGTACAATTGCAAGACGCGTGCGCTTTTGAAGAAACTGCACCAGGCGGGTAACGGGGAGCAAGTTTTTCGGGCAGGCAAAGGCGGTTTCGTGGTGGCTACCGCAAGTGAATTCAAACGCCGCAAAGTGGATGACATCCTCAGGGGATGGAAGCGAGCCATCCGGGGCCTGGAGGAAAACAGCTTTGAGCCGGAACGCGTCAGCACCAACAACCGGCTGGTGACCCAGCTTACGGAGTTCCCCAAGCAACTCCTGCCCTTCGTCCTGGTGGACGGAGTAGAGCTGGAGGAGGTGGACATTGCAAACTCGCAGGTGGCGTTCCTGGTGTTCGTATTGGAACACGGGGACATCCTCGGTGCCGGGTTGACAATCCCGCCCCTGACGTCCTCGCCCGAAACCCGTCGGTTCTTTGAGGAAGCCAAAGCCGGTACCATCTACCAGGACTTTGCGCGGTGCTGTGGCCGCGAAAGGGACTGGGGCAAGCGGGAAATATTCCGGCTCCTGTTTTCCAGTAACCCCGCGCAGTGGCCGAGTTGGAAGAAGTTCGTGGAACAATACGGTGCTGTCGCTACCTGGCTGCTGGAATTCAACCGCGTCAACCAAGAACGGTTCGGCAACGAGGACGCTCCGCGAAACCTCGCGGTGTATCTGCAACGGCTGGAAGCCGACATCATGATTGACCGGGTCTATCCGCGGTTGAAGCAGGCAGAGTTGACCGCTTTCACCAAGCACGACAGCCTGCTATGTCCGCCCTGGGATTGCCGGGAAGCCACGGCCATCATGAAGCAGGTCTTTGCCGAGGTCGGTTTCGAGGCCGTTGTTAGTATCAAACCAACAATACATCCTCCAGTAGCTGCACCAATTATACAGCCGTCCGTGACGCTGCCTTGGCCCACTACACCAACCTTGTCCTGGAAGGCAAGCAGCTCCAACGAATTGCTTTCTGAGGATGACCTACAAGACTTGTTAGATGTGCTCGGTTCCCTGGAAGAAAGCCAGGGCCAAGTGCTCTAAACAACCAATCCTAAAACCATTTACCTAAATCCTTTTCCGGCAGGGCATAAACAATAAGCCTTGCCTTTTTCAACAACAACATGAACAACACACTTACCCCAGCACCCCTCGCACCGGTCGTAATCCAGGCCCTACACAAGCGTTTTCAGGCCATTCACCCACTGCTAACCGGTTGGAATGGATTTCGTCGGAGGACCGCGCTGGAATCCAAGCGGCTCGGCATCCGCAATGCCTGTGACCTTTTAGAACGCGAGTTCTACCACGAGCCTGCCCGCAAGGCCCTCGACAAAGCTTACCACATCATCATGGACGAGCTAAACGACATTATATGCGAAGTAGAGGAATTGGCGGAGGACGCTAAGAAAATAGAAGAGTACGGCCTAAAGGAGTGCCTAGAAATACTCGGACGGTTTGCAGGCTACGAAATGGCCGTAAGGACCACTTATGCCGAGGTGTTAAAATTGGAGGCTAAATACTTGATTAACCTTCGAAAGAACAGGAGACGTTATAATTAAATATAAAACAGGTCCCACCCGCAGGCCCCATAGACTTCGCTTTTAACTAACGGTCCAGGGGTAGCCTTACTAGGATTTACCACTGGAAATTCAAATCACAAATTTTTTTTTCTGGCCTTTGTTTTGGCATGGGGGGTACTAGAACTATACCAGTCGTTTCCAGTAACAAAAGTAACTGGCGTATAACACAGGCGTTCTCCACCACATTGCCAAATTATACCCCCCCCCCATCCAGAAGGGGGTACGAGCCGGGGAGGAGGGGGCTAAAAAGATAAAAACAGCCTTTTTAAGCTCCCTCACCTTTGCAGGTAGTAGTCAAATTGCTGTTTGAAGCAGCGTAGAGGCCAAAATATTCCGTTTAGGCAGGTACAAAACGGGGCCTTAAGCCAATGCTTTTAAGCGTTAGGGGAGCTTTAAACCGGGGTTTAGTGCAATACGGAACGTATAATTTCTTATTTACTAACTTGGTAAAATCTTTGTTTTATAGGCCTTCAAGCGATTCTGAACAGTATCGCTTTCGCATTAAAGCATTGTATCCTTTTAGGAAATGCAAATTCTTTTCTCATGACCCTAGCAATTGCAAGCATCAAGTAGATATGCGATGCGTTAGTTACTGAAAGATTTTGTGAGCTTCAGCCTTAGCGATGTCTCCCCGGTGTTTGTAGTGCTTCTGGACCATGATGGTGTTCTTGTGACCCAACCAAGCGGCCACCGTGGTTTCCGAAACTTGTCGTTCAAAACAGTTATTAACAAAAGTCTTACGGCCCACTTTGCTGCTGATAAAGTGCCATTTGGGTTTGGTGCTCGGGATGCCGCTAGCGCCGTTAAAGTTGGTTACTGTGAATTCCCGTTGCAGACTTTGGACCTTCTGGGCGATTTGCTTCAAAGCTTGGTTGAAGTGGTTGTTGGGGATAGGAGTGAAACTATAATTGTTGCGTTCCAGGATTTCTTCGGCCCGTTTGCTCAAAGGAATGCTGACCAAACTGTTCACTTTCTCCTGATTCAAACGGATTTCCTTGTACTTGCGACCTTTGCGGTCCATCACTTCGTAGACGGCGGCGCGAGAGATGCAACCGTCCACTTGACGCAAACCCGTCTCGCAAAAGACTAGGAATTGTTCCCTTACTTGAAGCTGCAAGTCTCCCTTTAAGGAAACGTTCGCAAACTCGTCCAACTCCAGGGCATCCAGGTAGACTACGTTCTCGTTGGCCAAGTACTTAACCTTCTCAAATTTTTTAAAGAATGCCGTGGGCAATCCTAAGTCATCCGCGAAATATTCGTAGACGGCCCGGGTCAGGGTGAGCACATTCAAGATGCTGCTGTTTCGCCACCTGCTGCCGTCCTTGTTGGGCTTGGTGGCTAACCAATGTTGCAGCTCCGTTAACATTTTCAAGTTGACTTCCTGAATTTGCAACTGCGGGTTCCAACTCCGCATTACACTTTTTAGGTAGAGGTAATTCTTCCGGGTAGCCTCTTTTTTCATGCTCTTTGCTACAAGGATGAATTCGTCAATTCGATTGGAGAACAAATCCCGTTTAATTTCTTCGTTTTCATCTTGTCCGCGCTGGCGGCGAAGCAATTGCTTGGCTTCTGCCAATTCCCGTTGCAAGCGTTCAATTTGGGCTTCTAGGTCGGGGATGCGGTTTTCAACGGTCGCAGTAAAACCTACCTTCAAGTTTTGGGCGCCCCTTCGGCGACTGACGGAATTGGGGTACTCGGCTTCGATACCGGCCTTGGTCAGTTCCACCTTTTGCGCTTTTTCGTTGTAGCAAGCTTGGAAAGCGGCATCTTCCAAGTCCACCACCAGGAGCCGGATGGCTTCGTTCTTTTCCCGGTGCAAAATGTCCTTGGCGCTGACCTTGCCCGTGGTTTTATTGAATTCCTTGACGGTCACCGATACCCCCGTGGTCCTTGTTACTTCTTCGCCGTTGGCGCAACGCAACATGACGTAGACGGTACCGGTGCCGTCTTCTTTGGCCGACCGAACCTTGTAGTAAATCTTGTACATTCTCAAGAGATGTAATCCCACCCATTATTGGGCATGTGCACAAGGTATTACGTGTCCACGGATATGTCCATGGCTTGTCCACAAATCGTAATTGCAAAAATTTAACGTGTTGAAAATGAGTTCAAATAATCACATAAGGTGTTTTGGTATGGAAAGGCAGAAGGGTTTCCCTTCTGCCTTTTTTTGCGGTTTGCCCAAAAAGAAATTGGCTCAACTTCGCAAAAATATAGGACAAGGGCTTCCCATTGAAGAAGACTCATTTCTTGTTGGTGATGCGCTCGTGCTAGCGGCCCACAGGGCGGGTTTCCCACCGGTGCCCGGCTTCGGATTTTGGGCATCTGCTGTCATTTGAGCCATGCGAGTTGAAAAAAGGCGCGTTGCAATGAATGCAGGCGAGCCTGGCCTCTTCGTTTTCCTTCGCATCGCCCCACGAATGCCCCGTGGTGGTTGTGCCGGCATTCCGGGGACACATTTCCGCGTTAGGGAAGGAGTTGGCTTCCGCCAGCTTACCACAAGCAGTGCACCGGTGCCGCTGCCAGACGGGTTGCTCGGAGTGGCTTTGAGATAGGCCGATTCTAGGCTGACTGACGGCGCTAAATGCCGGAACGGTAGTCATGCAAGATTGCACGCCACTACTGGCCAAGAGGAGCAGCAGGAGACTGCAGTTGTTCCACATTTGGTTCTAGTATAAAGAATTATCCAATGAGCTTCGCTACAAGGAAAGCGGAGAAATGTGGGGGCGCCCGGTTGGCGCTCGTGCACGCTTTTCGCAAAGTGGTACTGATAGTCGTCAAATCTTAATCGTTTAAACTCATCAGTGCTACCTTCGATAGCAAATATATATAAAATAATATTAGAAAGTTATTAATAATGTAAGGGCTTGCATTTTTCAGGGCATCTCATTATATGACGTTCTTTAGTAGCCGTTAACTATTGGATTGTAGAAACCCGAAGCGCCGGTTACCGCGTTTGGCTAAGTCGAGGATGGGATACCCAGACGCGCAACGGCTACACTTTATCGGCCCTAAATACCCGGCCTTGGTGTAAGGCTGAACCGCCCTGGGCGTCAAGCAAGGGGAGGGCCAAGCCGGGCCCCCGGCGTACCTTCCGCCCGTTAACTGGTCACCCCGCAGTGTATGAAGCAACTTGTTGAAAAGCACCCGCTGGCTATTCGCTGGTTTCACTGGGTCAATTTTCCGGTCCTCAGCCTCATGATTTGGAGCGGCCTGTGGATTTATTGGGCCAACGACGTGTACCGCTTGGGCTGGGGCAATACCACCTTGTTCAAGTTCTTCCCGCAGTCGTTTTACCAGGCCTTTCACATGGACCACAAGCTGGCCCAGGGCATGGCCTGGCACTTCGTGCTGATGTGGGTTTTCTTCCTCAATGGCTTGCTGTACGTGCTCTACACCTTGGTTTCGGGCGAGTGGCGCTACCTGCTGCCCACCCGCCACTCGTTCAGGGAAGCCATCCAGGTCACACTCTATGACCTGGGCCTGCGCAAGGAGCACCCGCCGGTGCGCAAGTTCAACGGCGCCCAGCAGATAGCCTATACTTCGGTGATTCTCATGGGCCTGGGGTCCTTGCTCACGGGGCTGGCCATCTACAAGCCCACGCAGTTTGGCTGGCTTACGCAGCTGCTCGGCGGCTACGAGTTTGCCCGCATCCTGCATTTTGCCCTCACCATGGGCTACGTGCTGTTTTTCATCGTGCACATTACCCAGGTGGTGCGGGCGGGCTGGAATAATTTCCGGGCCATGGTGGCCGGGTTCGAAATTGTGGAAGTGGACCCCGCCACCCACGAGCTGAAGGCTGGCCCCACGGCGCTGCCGCCCGCCGATTCGTCCCTTTTGCCCAACTAATTTTTTCTTCGGTATGACAGACGAAACTTCTGCGCCCACGCCGGCCGCAGGCCCGCGCGAGCCGCTCCCCACCGAAACGGAGGTGCTAGCCGAGGCGCGTCGTCGTTCGCGGCGCGCGTTTATTGGGCTGGGCCTCGCTGGGTTGGCTGGCCTTGGCGGGTGGAACTGGCTGTCTTCCCAGCCCAACGAGTCCGGCATTCCGCGCCCCCTGCGCAAGGTGCTCGACGCCAACGGCCGCCTGAGTAGCGCCTATTTCAAAGAAACGCGGCTGGCCCCCGAGTTTGCCCGCAGCCGGGCCCGCACGCCCCGGGTAAACGGCAAAGTCGGCCTTGACCAAGCGCTGGACCCTGCCGCGTGGCGCCTGCAGGTGCAAGGCTATGGCTCCGGTAAAGTCCAGGAATTCACCCTGGCCGACGTCCAGGCCCTGCCCAAGATTCAGATGACCACCGAGCTCAAGTGCATTGAGGGCTGGAGCGTGGTGGTGCATTGGGCCGGCGCCCGCCTCTCCGATTTCCTGGCCCGCTACCCGCTCGCCACCCGCAGCGGCCAGCCTGCCGACCCGCTCAACCCGCCCGCCGACCTGGCTCCCTACGTGGGCATGCGCACCCCCGACGGCGCCTACTACGTGGGCCTCGACATGCATAGCGCCCTGCACCCCCAAACGCTGCTGTGCTACGAGATGAACGGCCAGCCGCTCACTCCAGCGCACGGCGCGCCGCTCCGCCTTGTCACCCCGCTCAAGTACGGCATAAAGCACCTCAAGCGCATCGGTACCATCGCTTTCGCCGACACGCGCCCCAAGGATTATTGGGCTGAGCTCGGCTACGATTGGGATGCCGGACACTAAGCGGCAACTAAGCTGCTGAGCGGCATGCAAAGCCCTTTCCCGACTGATTTTACCAGCATTCCAGTAAATACAGAAAGCCCCGGCTCTATGATAAGTCGGGGCTTTTTGCTGCCTAAAAAGCAAGTGATTCTGTAGTAACTAAGTGTTCAGCCATTGAGCTGAAAAACTAGCATTAGTGCACAATGCGCAGTTCGTAGCGCTCCGGCTTACCGCCGATGGCAGGCACGTGCCAGGCGCCTACGCGGCTGGGGCCGTAGCCCAGGTTCACTTTTACCCATTCGTCGCGGGTGGGAATCAGGGCAATGATTTCCCGCTCCAGCAGGGCCAGGTCGGTGCGCAGGTTCTCCACTTCCTGCTGGCGCTCGTCGGCTTCCTGGTTGTAGCTACCGGTGGGAGGGCGCTGCTCAAATTGAGCGGCCGCAGCGGCTACTTCCTTGTCGTGCAGGGGCTCGCTTTTGAGGACGGCGGTGGCTCGTTGCAGCGCCTTTTCTGCCTCCAGGTAAGCATTCACTTTCTCTTCCAGCGGAATCAAAGCGGGGTCAAGGTAATCGAGGTTGGAAGCCATAGTGAAAGGGAAAAGGCTAGGGGATGAAAGGGCGAAGAAACTAATAACCTCCGCTGAAAACGTCAGCAGGCAAGAAAAGATACAGCTATCGGCTGGCGGCCCTCATTCGGTGGGAGCGGGGCTGGCCCCTGCGGGTCGGTTGCGCTGGCATTTCTCCCCACAGTATTTTACGTCGGCCCAATTGGCGCGCCACTTTTTACGGTATTCGAAGGGCCGGCCGCAGGTAGCGCAGAGTTTGGTGGGTAGCTGGCCTTTACGGAGTTTAGCGGGAAGCATGGGGCGTTCATTTGGGGCACTGCTACTCCAAACGCCAAGCTCCACCGCGAAGTTTTGGGTACTTTTCGGTCCCGAAGCGGTTAGTGGCGGCAATACCTTGGTTCGGCTTATTCACTGCCCGGGCTTTTCGACCTCTTTACTCATGACGACGACCACCGCCCCCGATATCCTGGGCAAGGCCCTGCTGGCCTACCATCACGGCGATGCCGATGCCGCGCTCACCGTGCATTGCAACGTGGCCGACAACGAGCCCCTGCCGGCCGCGTATTTCTTCCGCACCCTGCTGCAAATGCCCGAGCTGGAGCGCCTGGCCCTCAACGAAAGCCGGGGCCGCGTGCTCGACCTGGGCGCCGGCGCCGGCTGCCACACCCTGGAGCTGCAAAGCCGCGGCTTCGACGTGAAGGCCGTGGACGTATCGGCGGGCGCCGTGCAGGTGATGGCCGAACGCGGCGTACAGACCGTGGCCCGCCACGATTTATTTGCCCCGCTACCCACCAACGAGCTGCCCTTCGACACCATTCTGCTCTTAATGAACGGCCTGGGCCTGACGGGGACGCTAGAGGGCCTCGACAAATTTCTGGCCCATGCCCGCACGCTGCTGGCGCCCAACGGCCAGATTCTGGCTACGTCGTCGGACGTGCGCTACCTCTACGAAGACGAGGACGGCTCGCTGCTCCTCAACCTCAACGGCCCGTACTACGGCGAAGTAGAATATTCCCTGAGCTATAAAGGCGAAATGGGGGTTTCGTTCCCCTGGCTGTTCGTCGACCCGGCGCTGCTCAACGATGCCGCCGAAACCGCGGGCTACTCTGCCGAATTCCTGGGCGAGGACGACGATGAACAGTACCTCGTCCGGCTCACCCCTTTAAATTAATTTAGAATTAAGAATGAGGAATGAAGAATGAAGAATTGAGCCATTAAGTAGGGTCCTGTTCTTTACTTCTAATTTTGAATTCCTGCTGCTAAAACCTAATGACCGATACCATCATCTACCGGACCCGCTGGGCCGACATGGACCCCAACGGCCACATGCGCCACTCCGCGTACGCCGACTACGCCGCTGACCAGCGCGTAGTGCTGCTGGCCAACTGGGGCTACGGCGTGGCCGAGTTTGCGCGCCTGCGCCTGGGTCCCATCCTCTTCCGGGAAGAAACCAAGTTTTTGAAAGAAGTAAGCATCGGCGAAGAAATCCGCGTCGACGGCCAGCTGGCCTCGGCAGCGCCCGACGGCTCGCGCTGGACCATCGTGCACACCATCTACAAGGCCGATGGCCGGGTGGCCGCCACCGTAACCGTGGACGGCGCCTGGCTCGACCTCGACCGCCGCAAGCTGACCGTACCGCCCGCCGAGCTGGCCGCCGCATTCGGTACCATGCCGCTCTACGAAGCCCAACCCCGCTGATTTAGCTTTTCACCAGCGTAGAAGGCCCCGCCTTCAGCGCCTTGGTGATGCGGTCGAGCTGCTGCTGGTGATGCAGCAGGTGGTCGAGCAGGAACTCCATGACCTGGCCGATGGTGATGCGGCCGGAGCGCGGGTGCGGGAAAATGGCGCGGTTGTGCAGCCGGCTCGGGAACTCGTTAAGCAGGCGCTCGAGCTGCCGCCGCAGGGCTTCCCAGCTGTGGCGCAGCTCGGGCAACGAGGGCACCTCGCCACTATCGGTGAGGGTGGCTACCCCGCGCGGGGCCTTGAATTTGACGCCGGGCAGGCGCAGCAGCAAGCGCACCAGCTGCGCCCGCAGCCGCGTAAACAGCCCAACTTTGGGCAGCTGCTCCGCGGCGTGCACTTTCTTCTCGACGTATTTGACGATGTTGCTTTCGATGAACAGCAGGTGGTGCACCACTTGCGTGGCTGACCATTTGCCGGGAGCGGGGGCTTTGGCTGCGTCCGGCCCCAGCGCTTCGGCCGAGGCCAGCAGGTGTTCGGTGGCCCGTTCCAGTTGTTCAAACTTGAGGTGGAAGCGGTGGTTCATAGGGGTGGGATTTTTGGAGGAGCGGGCGAGGAGGCGTAAGGGCCAAAAGGTACGGCGACCAGTTGAATTAGCACGAAGCTCAACTACTGTGCCTTGATTCTCTGCATTATGCACCTTATACGGTTTGCTTTCAGCTCGCGGACCTAGTTTTGCTTCGCATGGGCCAAATCTTTTCTTCTCTGCGTGCCGCTTTGGCTACCCTGTGGCGGCCGTTGGTGGTGTTGCTGTTGTACGCGGTCTATCTGCCCTTTAGTGGCTACACGCCCGGGCAGTTCAAGTTCGACGCCGCCGAGTACTGGGAGCTGTCGCTCAAGTTCACGCAGCAAGGACATTTTTCGCTCCTGGCCTTCGATGAGCCGTTGCGGGGCTACCTGGGGCCTCTGCTGATACTGCCGGCGCGGGTGCTGTGTCACGTCACGGGCTGGCCCATGCTCGCAGGCGCGCGGGTGCTGGGAGCTGGCTGGGCCGCTTTGCTTTTTGGGCTGGCCATCCCGCAGCTGTGGGCCCAGGTGGCGCGCCGTCCGCTCAGCGTGGCACGCTGGTTCGGGCTGGTGGGGCTCGGCTTCATTTTCTGGCGCGACTATTTCAATTTTACCCTCAGCGACATGCCCGCCCTCACGCTGTTGCTGCTGGGGCTGGCCGCATTGGGCTGGCGCAGCTGGGCGTGGGCTGGCGTGGCCGGACTGCTGCTGGCGGCGGCCATCAACATCCGCCCCATATACGTGGCCAGCGTGCCCGCCTGCTTGTGGCTACTGTATGCACTGCCGCGGCCCTCGCAGCAGCTGTGGCGGCGTACCGCCAGCCTTGTAGCCGGGGCGGCCCTCGTGCTCTTGCCCCAGTGGCTTATCAACCAGCGCTACTTTCAGCAGCCCACGCCTTTGGTGCTGGCCGGCCTGCCCAGCAGCCGTCCCCTATACCTTAAGCAGCTTGGTTGGGGCACCAGTTTCCAGCGCTACGAGTCCAGCCTGATTTCAGAGATTCCCCGCTCCCTGGTCTTCGCCGACCCCGCTGGGCAGCGAGCAATGGCGAACATGCCCGGCCGCAGCTTCACGAGCTATGGGCAGTACCTCAAGTTTGTTGTTCGTCAGCCGCTGGCAGTGGGATGGCGCTACCTGCGGCATCTGTTCAATGGCCTGGATATTCGATTCCCCACGCCTTATCCCACACAGCTGCACCCACCGGGACAAGCAGCATTGCGCCTGCTCAACTATGCCCTGCTGGGGCTAGGCGCCTGCTTGGCAGTGGTTGGCTTGCGTCGTTCTGGCCGGCCGCAGTTTGATACTGATTCTGTGCCTGCTGCTGTAATGGTTGCGCTGTTGCTGCCGTGTTTGCTGGTGCTGCCTACATTGATGGAGTGCCGGTTTCTACTGCCGCTGCACCTGCTGGCGCTCACGGGCGTTGCGGCGTGCTGGCAGCCAGTGAGGTGGTGGCGGACGCTGGGCTCGCCACTGCGGCGGGTAGCGGTGCTGGGGCTGGCGTTGGGCTGGCTGTGGGGCTGTTGGCAGCTCTCCGAATCTACGGCCCAGCAGCTGCGCCCGCCTAGTGAGGCGCCACAGGAATAATTCGCGGCATCAAAGCGCACAAAAAAGCCCCGACGGTGGATACCATCGGGGCTTTTTTGATGTGAGAATCTTTCTTAAGCCTTGGCGTAGGTTACTTCCTTTACCGCTTTCACCACGCGGGCCACGTTGGGCAGCGAGGCTTCGATGAGGGTAGGCGCGTAGGGCAGGGGCACGTCGGCGCAGGTAATGCGGATGACGGGGGCATCGAGGTAATCGAAGGCGCGGCGCTGCACAATGTAAGCCAGCTCGCCCGAAAGGCTGGCCAGGGGCCAGGCTTCCTCAATTACCACCATGCGGTTGGTCTTTTTCACCGACTCCACCAGGGTGTCGTAGTCAATCGGCCGCACCGAGCGCAGGTCAATTACTTCGGCCTCGATGCCTTCCTTGGCCAATTCATCGGCGGCGGCGTAGGCAATCTTCATCATTTTGCCGAAGCTTACCAGGGTCACGTGCTTGCCCTGACGCACTACGTTGGCTTTGCCAATTTCGAGGATGTATTCTTCTTCGGGCACTTCGCCCTTGTCGCCATACATCAGCTCCGACTCCATGAAAATCACCGGGTCAGGGTCGCGAATGGCGGCTTTCAACAGGCCTTTGGCGTCGTACGGGTTGCTGGGCACCACTACTTTCAAGCCGGGCGTGTTGGCGTACCAGTTCTCGAAGTTCTGCGAGTGCTGGCTCGAGAGCATACCGGCGTTGCCGGTAGGCCCGCGGAACACGATGGGGCAGGAATACTGACCGCCCGACATCGAATACAGCTTCGCGGCCGAGTTTATCACCTGGTCGATGGCCACCAGCGAGAAGTTGAACGTCATGAATTCGATAATCGGAATCAGCCCGTTGGCGGCCGCGCCTACGCCGATGCCGGCAAAGCCGAGCTCGGCAATCGGGGTGTCAATCACTCGCTCCGGCCCGAATTCGTCGAGCATGCCTTGGCTCACTTTGTAGGCGCCGTTGTACTCGGCTACCTCTTCGCCCATCAGGAATACCCGCGGGTCGCGGCGCATTTCCTCGGACAGGGCCTCGCGCAAGGCCTCACGAAATTGAATTTGACGCATGATATTCTTTAGGTAAAAACCGGTTTTGAGCCGTTGGGCAAAGCTACGATGAGCCAGCCGGATGGACAACGATTACCGCAGCGCCTCGCGAAATACCTTGCCCTGGGCATAATCCTGAAATTCGAGGTCTTCCACGGCGCGCTGGGCGTAGCTGCGGTCCAGCGCCACGGCCTGCTTCAGGTATTCGCCCATGGCGGCTTCGTCTTTCTGGCGGGCGGCTACCACGGCCATGCCGTAGAGCGGGGCGGCGGCCGAGGGGCGCAGCTGGTGGGCCAGACGGTACTGCTCCAGGGCCGAGTCGTAGCCTTCGCGGCCCACCAGAATCAGGCCCTTATTTAGGGCGTTCTGGTAGGAGGGGCCGGCGTATTGCAGGCTGCGCAGGGCTTCGTCGGGCTGGCCTACTTCGATTTCGAGGGCCGCGCGGTCCGAGAAAATCTTGCGCAGCAGCGCCCGGTCGCCGCCCAGCTTGATGGCATAGTCGTAGTTCTGCAGGGCTTCGAGGCGGTCGCCGGCGCGGTGGTAGGCCGTGGCGGCGTGGTAGAAGAACTCCGCGGTGGGGTTGCGGTGGGCGGCCAGGGTGAAGTTGACAGCCGCACGGCGGTAGTAGGCCTTGCGGATTTTCTCAGTCGGCTCTTTTTCGGCGCGCTGCAGCAGCACCACACCCAGGTTGTGGAAGGCTTCCCAGCTGTTGGTATTGGCGGCTGCGGTCTCGTAGATGCGCTGCTTTTCGGCCAGCAGTGGCGTGAGCGTAGCCGAGTAGCGAAGCTCTTCGGGCGTGAGGGCGTCGGCCTCTACTTGCTTTTCCACAATCTTTTTCGAGAGCAGGTACACCTCCGAATCGTAGCGCTTGGGAGCACTGTAGGTGACGGCCACGGTGCCGAACCGCAGCACCGGGTAGATGTACTGCTCGATGTAGTCGAAGTACGTGAGCCGGTGCAGGGCCTTCTCCTTTTCCTCAAACGTGCCCTTGGTATCGTTGATAATGCTGACCACCGAGTCCATTTGCTCGGGCTTGAGGGCCGAGGTGGTGACCTTGCTCAGGAAGGTGTCCCAGCGCCGGGTATAGGCCAGGGTGTCGAAGCGAATGTCTTCAACCTTGTTGAGGTACGAGAATTTCTTCACGCGCTGCTTGTAGTAATAGAGCAGCATGCGCACGCGCTTGCTGGCCAGCAGGCGGTTGTGGGCATCGAGCGAGTCGGGCGAGTGGCCGGCGATGATGAGCACCTGCTTGGTTTGCTGATTGGCGTCAATCAGGTCTTCCAGGGCCTGCACGTTGGTGCCGAGGTAGCCCCGGATAAACCATTGGCCTTCATCGAAGTAGAAGGGCAGCACGCGGGTGCCGCTCATGTTATTGCTAGCACGCTCGGGCAGGAAGGTCAGCACCGTGTCTTCGCGGGTGACCTGCCGGGCCGGGTCGGCGATGCCGCGGGCCACGCGCACGTCATCGGCGGCGCGCAGCACGCGGCCGTTCTTTTTGAGCTCGCGCACCTGGGCGTGGGCCAGCAGCTCGCCGGGGTTGCGGCCGGGCGTATTGGGCAGGCTGAACTTTTGGGTGGCTACCAGAAAACCCTTGTTCTCGTCGTCGTACACGTAGTTGCCGGATGTGAAGGCGATGCGGCCCAGGGTGTCTTCGCGCAGGCCGTGCTCGTAGCGGTAGCGCACCAGTAGCTCGTAGGCCACGCCCTTGTGCAGGTGCTTGGCCGGGGCGCGCGCCACTACCTCAAACGGGACTGACTCGCCCGAAGCCGTGAGCGGCGAGGGGCGGGCCACCACGGTGCGTCCGGTTTCGGCTTGCTTCAGCACCCGCGGCAGGGTGCAAGCCGATAGCAAAAGGGTGGCTGCCAGGAGCCCGTGGGCCAGCGGCCGCGAAATATTTATCATTAAAAAGCGCAACGCAGGAAAACGAAAACCTACCCTTCAAACGTAAAAGCCCCTGAAATAGTCGGTGCTGGGCTGGCAAACTTACGTTCATCCGCTTGCCCTGGCCCCGCTAAAGCCCTATCTTAGCCCAGGGAATTTATCTTTTGCTACCCGCTCCCGCCCATGAATCGGTTTACCAACTACTTGGAAACGCAGTCTTTCGGCTTGTGTTCGGCGCTGGCCCAGCGCTGGGGCTTTAGCACGCGGAGCGTCCGGCTGTCGTTCGTTTACGCCTCGTTTTTTACGTTTGGTTCCCCCATCGTGCTGTACTTCGCGGGGGCCTTCTGGATGAACGTGCGCCGGGCCATGCGCCAGCAGCGCAGCACCGTCTGGGATTTGTAAAGCAAGCCGCCCCAGGCTATTTTGGGACAGTTTTACGAACTTCCCAATGGCCCCGACCATTCACATTGCGGTGATGCTGGCTTGCTGGTATGGCTACACCAAACTGGCACGCGAACCATTCGAACGCCTCATGGCCCAGCCCCAGCAGCTAAATGGCTGGGTTTGGCTTTACCTCAAAGTACTGTTGCTGCTGGTAATTCTGCCCTTTGTGGTGGCCGATTCGCTCTGCATGGCTTTTCTGACGAATTGGGACTACAACCGCACTGTGGTACTTGCGCCCCACTTTATAAATCTAGTGGGGTACAAACGCTTCGCGGAGTTCATACGGGCAGCTTTGCGTTCCTAGCAACTGCCGAAATACCCAATTGGGAGAACTTCTTTTTGCCTTGGGCAAAGTAGGCCCAAACCAGGCTGCCTGCGTACACGCCGGGCCGGTCTTTCACTAGCAGGTGCGGCCGGGCGGCTCTCCGCTTGTTGCGCCAGTAGCTGAGCTTCTTATAAAAGCTAAAGTGCGCCCGTAGCACAGCCATGAAGTTGCCGCCCTGCCCGCTAGCCAAAAAGCGCAGCCCGGCTACGCCGTCCAGAAGCAGGCGTTGGAGCATGGCGCCAAATAGCTCGCCCGGCGCCGCGTTTTTATAAAGCAGGGCCAAGCCGTTGCGGAAGTTGAGGTAGGTTTTGCGGGGGTTGCTTTTGGGAAGGGTGCCGCCGCCCACGTGGTAAACGGCGCTGCTGCCGTGGTACCACACTTCGTGCCCGGCATTCCAAAGGCGCCAGCAGAAGTCAATCTCCTCCATGTGCGCGAAAAAGGCCGGCTCCAGCCCCCCGAGCTCTTGCCACGCCGAGCGCCGCACCAGCAGGCAGGCGCCGCTGGCCCAGGCCACAGGCCGAGGGTCGTCGTACTGGCCGTGGTCTTTCTCGAGGGTATCGAACAGGCGGCCGCGGCAGAACGGGTAGGCCAGGCGGTCGAGGTAGCCGCCCCCGGCCCCGGCGTATTCAAAATAGGTCGGGTCGGCTTGGGCCAGGATTTTGGGCTGCACCGCGGCAATGCGCGGGCTTGCTTCCAGCAATCCGCGCAGGGGGCGCAGCCAGCCCAGGGTCACTTCCACGTCGGAATTGAGCAGCACCACAAAGTCGCTGTCAACTTGGGCCAGAGCCTGGTTGTAGCCCTCGCAGAAGCCAAAGTTGCGGTCCAGCAGCAGCAGCTCCACCAGCGGAAAGTCGCGCGCGAGCAGCTCAACCGAGTCGTCCGTGGAGGCGTTGTCGGCCACGATAACCCGGGCCCCATCGGCGTGGTCTATCACCCCGGGCAGGAAGCGGCGCAGGAAATTGGCGCCGTTCCAGTTCAGAATGACAATTGCGACGTCGGCACAGGGCTTCAATGAAGATGGAGGAATGAGAGATGAGGGATTTTCTCCACTCAAGTCAGGGCTTGTTTCCGCTTGCTTAGCCTGCAATTCTTCTTTGCTCATTCCCAATTCCGCATTAAGCATGGCGTCTGGGCTAGACGCCAAAACCGCTCAAGTCGAGGCCTGGTACGTTGGGCATCAGGCCGCTGGTTTTGCGCTGCAGCTCCTGGCGGGCCAGCTCGGCGGCTTCGTCCAGGGCCTTGTTCACGGCGGCCACCACCAGGTCGGCCAGCATGTCGCGGTCCTGCGGGGTGAGCAGCGTTTCGTCAATTTCGAGCTTGAGGAGCTTGCGGTGGCCGCTGGCCGTGGCGCGCACCAAGCCGCCACCGGCTTCGCCCGTGGCCGTGATGTGTTGAATTTCCTGCTGGGCCTGCTGCATTTTGTCTTGCAGCTCTTTCACTTTGCCCATCATGCCGGTTAGGTCGAATGCCATGGTCGTTGGTTGTCGTTTGTCAGGTGAGGAATTGTCGGGTTAGCAATGAACAAGGAAAAGGCGGGAAAGTGCGCAGAACTTTGGCACCGCGCCGCCGGATTCCAATTCGTAACCGGACAAAGGCTGTTTGATTATTTGAGAATAGTAACCGAGCCCGTAGCCGTAAACGGCTTGCTGCCGTCTTCGTTGGCTTGCTCAAACCGCCATACGTAAGCGCCGGGCACGGGGGCGTGCCCGCGGATGGTACCATCCCAGGCGTCGCTGCGCTGGGTACCCCGAAAAACCTCCTGCCCGTTGCGGTCCACAATCAGAAAGGTGTAGTTCTGCAGGTACTTGCCTTTTACTTCGAGCACGTCGTTCAGCCCGTCGCCGTTGGGCGTGAAGGCCGTGGGGATGACGAGGGCCAGTCGACGGACCACGGTGGCCGTGTTGGAGTAGCTGAAAGTGCCCGCCGGCAGGCCGGCTCCACTGATTTGCAGGCGGTAGCGCAGCACCTGCCGGTCGGTGGGCGGGGTTAGGTCGGTGTAGGGGCTGCCACTCACAGCCACGGTGCTTAGCACAGAGCCATCGGCGGCCAGGCGCTGCAGCGCGTAACGGGCGGCCACGCTTGGGTCGGGGCCGGTGAAAGGCGTCCAGCTCAACGTGGCAGTGGTGCCGTCGGGGTCGGCCGCGGTGGTGGAAAGCAGGGCTGGGCAGGCCGCGGAGCTTTCCGGCGAGGCATTGCCGCACACGTCGGTGAGGCGCACCGCGTAGCAGGGCCGCTGGATTAGCAGGGCATCCATGCCCGCCGAATCACGCTGCACCCGGGTGCTGGTGGCGGTGCCGAAGTCGGCGGCTGGTTTTCCGCTGGCGGTGCGGGTGTAGCGTAGGGTGCTGCCGGTGGTGAGCCCACCATTGGCCAGAATCGGGGTCAGCTCCACCACGTTGCGCAGGTTGAAGCTGGCCACCAGCCGCGGCCGTGCCGGCGCCAGAGCCGATTGCGTGGTAATGGAAACGGAATTAGAAACCGAGGTTACGCCGCCCGGCTGGGTGGCGGTGATGACGTAGGTGTAAGTGGTGCCGCATTCCACGTTGGGGTCTTCGAGCCCGCCTGGGATGAAGACGAAACCAAATAGGGGCTGGCCATTACGCGTTACGCTGTACGTGCTGCCGGTACCCGCGTCGTTGAGCTGCAGCTGGTTGCGGTTTTGGGTTGAGCTGCCGGTCAGGCTGAGCGTGCAGAGCAGGGGCGAAAAGGCCGAATCGAGGTGGCAGGGGTCGGTGCGACGCAGGCGGTAGCAGCCGGCCGCGGCGTTGGATAAGGTGAGGCTGGTGCTGTTGGCGGCCACGGTCGCCACGGAGCGGAAGCCACCCGGGAGGCTGGCATCGGCTCGTTGCAGGGTGTAGGTATAGCCGGCCGGAAGCTGGCCAACATCTAAGGTTGCAGTGCCGCCCGGCAGCGGGGCCTGCAGCGCCAGGCGGGTGAAGGCTGGTGCGGGCGCTGGTGGTAGCGGAACTACGGTCTGCGTGCTGGCGCCCCCGCACGCGCCGACGGCCGTATAAGCGCCCGTGACCGTGATGGAGGTAGCGCCCGCCGCCAGGCTTACCACCGTCGGCTTGTTGCGTAGGATGGGTTGAGCTGGCCCAGCACCCGCTTGCACGGTGTAGCTGTCGTACTTCGCATCCGTGACGGTGACCAGGGCCGAGCTGCTGGGGCAGGGCGCCACACTGAAGGCCGGCGCCACCGTATCATAGACCCGAAACGTGCGGATATAGTACGTAGAAGGAGCACCAACCCCACCGGATTGCGCATTTGCCAGCTCCGAAACCGTGACCTGGCCCACTTCAGCTTTGGTGGGGGTGTACACGTACGGCAGTGGGTTGGGAGGGCTGCAGGAAGGCAGAAAGGTGCTGCCCACGCCGGGCTTTACGCCGTAAAACAACAGGCTGTTGGGAATATTGCGGCCCGCGCACTGCTCGAACCGCACGCTGCGGCCCACACAGAAGGCCTGCACTTCCTGGCCAGTGGCTACATCAACGGCAGTGAAGGTGCAGGGCGGCGGGTTGGGCGAAGCGCACGACTGAGCCCGCGCCGCGCCAGCCCCCAGCCAGAGAAGAACGATGAAAACAAGACGGCTCAGCAACTTCATAAGGAGCATTCAAAACGCTGCGCAGGTATCCAGGCCCCGCAAAGGCAAAATTCCAACGGCTGATTTTTCAAAGCCAGAACATGGGAAAGGCCTTACGAAAAGCCCGCGCCTTTATTGCCAGTCAAACTTACGGACGAAGGCCGCGGCCCGGTGCAGGTCGGGGTAGAGAACCCGGTCCTGACCCACGAATTTAACCTCCTGCTGGAATGCTGCTACCACCTGCTCCAGTGCATCCGAAGTACGGCCTGGGCGGCGGAAGGCCAGCGCCTGCACAGCCGTAAGCAGCTCAATTCCCAAAACCTGCTCCACGTTTTCGATGACGCGCCTAGCCTTGGTGGCGGCGTTGGCGCCCATGCTCACGTGGTCCTCCTGGCCGTTGCTGCTCACAATGCTATCGACGGAAGCCGGCGTGCACAGCTGCTTGTTCTGGCTCACAATGCCGGCCGCGGTGTACTGCGGAATCATCAGGCCCGAGTTGAGCCCCGGCTCGGCTACCAAGTAAGTGGGCAGGCCGCGCTGCCCGGAAATGAGCTGGTAGGTGCGGCGCTCCGAGATACTGCCCAGCTCGGCCATGGCCACGGCCAGGTGGTCGAGGGCCAAGGCCAGGGGCTGGCCGTGGAAATTGCCGCCGCTCAAAATCTGGTCGTCGTCGGGGAAGATGTTGGGGTTGTCGGTCACCGAGTTGCATTCGGTTTCGACTACTTGGGCTACGTAGGCCAGCGCGTCGCGCGAGGCGCCATGCACCTGGGGCTGGCACCGGAAGGAGTAGGGGTCCTGCACCGCCATGCGCGGCTGGGTTTGCAGCTCGGAGCCGGCCAAAAGCTCGCGCAGGCGCTCGGCCACCCTTACCTGCCCGGCGTGGGGGCGAATGCGGTGCAGGTTGGGCTGAAACGGGTCGGAGCAGCCGCCGAAGGCATCGGTGGAAAGAGCCCCAATGACATCGGCCGCCGCGGCCAGGCGCTGGGCCCGCAGCACGCCATCCACGGCATAGGCCAGCATAAACTGCGTGCCGTTGAGCAAAGCCAGCCCTTCTTTGGCTTGCAGCGTAAGCGGCGCCCAGCTAAACAAACTCATGGCGTCAGCCGCGCTCAGGCGGTAGCCCTGGTAGTTCACTTCGCCCAGGCCCAGCAGCGGCAGGCACAAGTGCGCCAAGGGGGCCAGGTCGCCGCTGGCGCCCAGGGAGCCTTGCTCGTACACCACGGGCAGCATTTCTCGGTTGTACATATCCAGCAGGCGCTGGGCGGTGGCCACTTGCACGCCGCTGTGGCCGTAGCTCAGGCTTTGGGCTTTCAGGAGCAGCATGAGCCGCACGAGGTTGCCGGATACTTCGGCGCCGGTGCCACAGGCGTGCGACATCATCAGGTTGACTTGCAGCTGGGCGCGGGCCTCCGGGGCGATGCTCACATTATAAAGCGAGCCAAAGCCGGTGTTGATGCCATAAATCGGCGAGTTGTCGTGGGCCAGGCGCTGGTGCAGGTAGTCGTGGCAGGCGGTGATGCGGGCCTTGGCGTCGTCGCTCAGCGCAACGGGCCGGCCATCGGCCAGCAGGGCCCCCAGCTCGGCCAGGGTGAGGGGCTGAGTGGGCGAAATAAGATGGGTGGGCATTGAGGGATGGGTGGGGTGAGCGGGGGTGGCAGCAAAGAACTAAAAAAAATCCCCTCCTTGCCAGGGAGGGGATTTCGGAGGAGGGCTGCGGCCAACGGCGTAGTTGGGCTATTCCGCCGTCAGCGCGGTTACGACTTCGCCGATGGGCAGCACTTTTTCCTCGCCGGATTTCATGATTTTGATTTTCACCACGCCAGCCGCCAGCTCTTCCGGGCCCAGCACCAGCACCAGCGGAATGCCCTTGGCATCGGCGTACTTGAACTGCTTCTGCAGCTTGCTCACGTCGGGGTACAGCTCGCTGGGGATGCCGGCAGCTCGAAGTTGAGCCAACAGCGGCAGCGCGGCGCGGCCGCTGGCCACGTCGAAATGCGTGAGGAGGCAGCGGGTAGGAGTTTCGGCCGTCACGGTGAACAGGTCCAGCGCTTCGAGGCAGTCGTACAGGCGGTCGACGCCGAACGAAAAGCCCACGCCCGACACGCCCGGCAGGCCGAAGCTGCCGGTGAGGTTGTCGTAGCGCCCGCCGCCGCTCACGCTGCCCATCTGCACGTTGTTAATCTTGACTTCGAAAATGCAGCCTGTGTAATAGGAGAGGCCCCGCGCCAGGGTGGGGTCAAACTCGAGGCGGTCGAATTGCTTGAAGCCCGAGGCGGTGAGCAAGTCGCGCACGGTGGCCAGCTCCGTGAGGCCGCGGTAGTTGGCCTGTGGGTCTTCGGTTTCTTCGCCGTTGCCGGGGCGGGGGCCCTCGGGCTCCACGCCGGCCGTGACGAAGCCCGCCAGCAGGCGCACCAGCTTCTCCTCGTAGTCGCCATCGGTGGTCAGCAGCGCAAAAAGCGTGTCGATGGTGGCTTCCGAAAAGCCGCGGTCCAACAGCTCGCGGGTCACGCCGTCGCGCCCGATTTTGTCGAGCTTGTCGATGGCCACGAACAAATCCGACTCCCGCCCTTCGCCGTTCAGGGCCTGGTAAATGTTGCGCAGTACTCCGCGGTGGTTGATTTTGATGGTGAAGTCGTGCAGGCCCAAGCCGTTCAGCACCTGCGCCATCATCAGCACAATTTCGGCTTCGCAGAGCAGCGAGTCGGTGCCCACCACGTCGGCGTCGCACTGGTAAAACTCGCGGTAGCGGCCGCGCTGGGGGCGGTCGGCGCGCCACACGGGCTGCATCTGGTAGCGCTTGAAGGGGAAGGTGAGCGTGCCGCGGTTCATGGCCACGTAGCGGGCAAAGGGCACGGTGAGGTCGTAGCGCAAGCCTTTTTCAGCCACTTTGGGCAGCAGGGCTTTGGAGCCAATCTCCAGGTCGGCGGTTGTTACTTCTTTGGCGAAGTCGCCGGAGTTCAGGACTTTGAATAATAGTTGGTCGCCTTCGTCGCCGTACTTGCCGGTGAGCACTGAGAGGTTCTCCAGGGTCGGGGTTTCGAGCGGAGCGTAGCCAAACGACTCAAACGTGCGGCGGATAACGTTGAAAATGTGCTGGCGACGCGCCACTTGGGCTGGCCCGAAGTCGCGGGTGCCTTTCGGAATACTAGGTTTTTGCATGACGGGTGCAAAGGTAGGCAGGGCCTAGAACGAAAACTCCTCTGCTTGAATAAGGAGGGAATTTGACCGCGAAGCGGACACGGGATTGGTCGGATTCATTGAACCATGCAGGTATAGTGTAGCGTGGTCATCGTTCGGGCAGGGCGCCTAACCCCCTGATTCCTCTCCGAAAAGGAGAGGGGGCACCGGATTATCCACGGTCATGAATCATCAGGCCCTTCTCTCTTTTGGCTTCGCGCATGAAGCGAACCGGGGCCGTGGGGAGTCTCCTCCGCCGCACCATTTGGCCGAATCAAAAACAACAAGCCCCGCCGCCGGACTGACCGACGACGGGGCTGTTTTGCAGAAAGTAGAAGGTGAGAAAAGCGGGGTGGCAAATGGTAGAGTACCTCAGCCGCCGAAGCCGCCACCGCCCTGGGGCGCGGCCTCGATGCGGCCCGGCTTGGCCTTGCTGGCGCCGATGTACCAAGTGAAACCCAGCCAGCCGACGCGGCTTTCGTCTTTGGCGTAGCGGTAGCTGCTCAGGGCATCGGTGGCGATTTCGCTGCGGTACTGCTGGGTATTTAGCAAGTCCGACACGCGGAGGGTAAGGGCGGCGCGGTCGGAGAACAGGCGCTGACGCAGGGCGATGTCCATTTGACCCTGGGCCAGCTGGCGGCCCTGGGCCGTGAGCGAGGCCGAGCGCAGGTTACCGCTCAACTGCACGTCCAGCGTGGGACGGATAGTGAAGTTGTTGGTCAGGCGCAGAGTCCCCACCAGGGCCTGGCGATTGGTGCCGATGCCGTTGGTGGCAATTTGGGCGCGGTAGAGGGAGGTGCTGGTATTCAGACGCCACCACTTGGCCAGGGGCTGGTTCACGCTCAGCTCGGCGCCGAGGTTGGTGGTGCGGCCCACGTTGAGGAAGGTTTCGGCGGTGACCAGGCCGGCGCTTGGCCCGGCCAGGCGGGTGGCCAGGGTATCCACAAAGCGCAGGCGCTGGATGGAGTTGGTGGTGATGCGGGCAAACACGGTACTGGTGATAGTGGCCTGGCCCAGGTTGAGCTGGTGGCCCAGCTCAATGTTGTGGCTGAACTCGGCCCGCAGGCGGGGGTTGCCGAGGCGGTAGCTGCGCGGGTCCTGGTAGATAGCCAGGGGCAACTGCTGCATGAAGTTGGGTCGGTTGAGGCGGCGGGCGTAGCTGAACTGCAGGCGGTTCTGGCCAGGGTCCTTGCCAAACTCGCGGTTGATGGTGGCCGAGGGGAAGAAATTGAGGTAATCCTGGTTGAGGCTGCCGCGCTGCGCAATGCCCGCCCCGCCCTGCACCGTTCCGCTCAGGATGGTGTACTCCGAACGCAGGCCGGCCTGGGCGCTCCACTTGGGGCCGAGGGGGCGCTGCACGGTTACGTAAGCCGCGGGCACCACCTGCTCCGAGGTGTAGGTGAGCGAGCGGGTGGGGTCGTCCTGGAAGTCGTTGGGGCGGCTTTCGCTGCTGGCGTAGCCAAACTCATTGGCACCCTTCTGAGCCTGCCGCTCCAGTTTTACGCCCATTTCCAGGCGGCCTTTGCCTGCGGCCAGGGGGTGCGTGTAATCCACCTGCCCAAATTGAATGTTGCCCAAGAGGCTCAGCTGCTGCCGGGTGCCGGGCTGGGCCACCTGCGCAGAGCCGGCTTCGGCAAACTGCCGTTGCACCACCGGCACATTGGCGTCAATCACCACGCCGCCGAAGTTCGCGGTCAGCTCGCGGCCCTTGTGCTCGGCCCAGGTGCGGCGGTAGCTGCCGTCGTAGTTTAGGATTTTTACCTGCACGTCAAGGTCTTGCCGGCCGCGGGCGCGCTGCACGGCGCCGTAGTTGGTTTGCTGGGTCAGCTCCTGGCCTTCGCCTTCCAGGTTTACCTCTTTGCCGGGCGAGACGTTCAGGCTCAGGGTCTGGCTTTTGGGCAATTCCAGCTCAACGCCCACCCGCACGTTGTGGTTGCGGTGCACTTCGCTGCCCGCGCCTACCTGCGTGGTGCGCACGGTCTGGGGAGCCGTATCAGTGCCCAGCAGGGCGGTTTGCTCGGAGTGGCCGTGGCTTTGGTAGGTCACGTCGCGGCCGTTGTAGCCCGCCGACCACGTGGCTTTGCCCACCTTGCGGCTCAGGTTCAGGTTGCCGCTGTATTTGTCGCCGGTTCCCACGTTCAGGGCGGCGGTGCCGTTGGTGCCGGCCTTGGTTCCTTTCTTGGTAATGAGGTTGATGACCCCACCGCCGCCGGACGCGTCGTACTTGGCCGAGGGGTTGGTAATCACCTCCACCTGGGCAATGCGCGAGGCCGGAATCTGGTCGAGGCGCTGGCCGCCGGAGTTGCCGTTGCTCACACCGGCCGGCTTGCCGTCGATGAGGATGGTCACGTTCGAGGTGCCGCGCATGCTCACGGTGCCGTTCACGTCCACGCTCACCGAGGGCACGTTTTGCAGCACGTTGGCCGCCGTGCCGCCCACGCTGCCCAGGTCTTTTTCCACGTTTATCACGCGCTTGCCCAGCTCTTCTACCACGGTGGCTTTCTGGCCCGTTACCACCACTTCGCTGAGCTTGGTGGCGGTAGCGGCCGTGAGCTTCAGCCCTTGCAGTTGGGCGGCCGGCGCGGCTTCGGTGAGGGTGAAGCGGCGGCGCAGCGGCTTGTAGTTCAGGTCCTGCACCCGCATCAGGTAGATGCCCAGGGGCAGGTAAGCGGCCTTGAAGGCGCCCTGGTCGTTGGTTTGGGCCACGGCCACAAATGTGGAGTCGGCCGCGCGGAGCAGCAGCACATCCGAGAAGGGAACGGGGTTGCCCGTGCCGTCTTCCTTCAGGCTGCCGCTCACGCTGCCCGGGCCCGCGGTTTGGGCCGCCGCGCCCAACGGCAGCAGGAGCGAGGCAACAGCCCACATGCGCAGGGAGCGGCCAACATGAATCAGGGTACTTGGAGTGGAGAAGAGTTTCATAATGCAGAGGTGAAGGTGAGGGGAGCGAGGCACGACTCGGGTCTGGCAGCGGCCGCGGTTCCGCTGGAGAGGTGAGTGAACCGGGCGCCCTTTTCAGGTGAGTGAAGTGGCGGTGGTCTGGTAGCGGGTCATATTTGGTACACGCTAAGCTCAGCTACTGGGCTAACAATAGAACAAAAGTAAAACAGGTACTTTGTAAAGCAAGGTACTGTTGCAAATTTTTTTAATCTAGCTCAAGTATGTCATGGGTTAGGTGCTGGTATTCAGCCAAAAGAAATTTTTAAATAAAAGTTGCTTGCCCTATGGTTGGGCTGGTAAAGCCTTGCGAGTACGCGGCAATAGATGCATGGCTCCGGCTCGCAGTTGCCTGAAGACTTCACTTTTCTCCATTAAAATCAAAAAAGCCCCGACCAGATGGCCGAGGCTTTATGTGATGTTTACAAAAAATGAGGCTAATAGGGGCCGGCCCGTTCAGCTCAATAGTTACTTGCGCTTTGCTGGTACGCGGGGTTTGGCAGCTTGCTTCACGGGGTCAACGGCCAGGCCGTTGCGGTAAGTCACGGAGCGAGCTTCCGTTGTGCCATCTTCTTTGTAGTAGGTCCAGACGCCGCTTTGCTTGCCGTTGCGGTACTGCCCGCTCACGGCCAGGGTGCCGTCTTCGCGCAGCTCTTTAAAGGGGCCCAGCAGCACGTTGCGCACGTAGGTGGTTTCCTTGCGCAGCTTGCCCGACGGGAAATATTCCTGGGCCACGCCCGACGAAAACCCATTGACAAAAGGCTGGCGGCTTTGCACCTGCCCGTTCTCAAAGTAGGTGAGGCGGTCGCCGAGCAGGCGGCCGGTGGGGCCGTAGGTTTCGGCCTTGCGCGGGGTCTTGCCATCGGGATAAAACTCTTTCCAGGTACCGGTGGGCTTGTTGTTCTTGTACTGCTCCTCGGCCTGCGGCAGCTTGCCGGCCACGTCGTGGTAGCGCGTGATTTTACGGTCGTGGCCATTGTTGCTGTAGTCGATGTCCTCGCGCAGGTTGCCGTTTTCGAAGTACTCGAGCGCGTGGCCGGTGGGCACGCCGTTGTGATAGGTCAGCTTGGTTTTCACCTGGCCGCTTTCATAGTAGCTCGTCGACGGGCCTTCGAGGTTGTTGGTGCCGGTGATGGGGGCCAGCCGTTTGGTGAGGTCGTCGCCCAGCCGGTTTTTCACTGGCCGCTGCACCAGCGGGGCGGGGGCGTAGGTGCTTTCGGTTTGAAGCTTGCCGCTCATGTAGTAGCTGCGGTAGCGGCCGCGGCCGTTTTTGTCGGCCAGTACTTCGTTCTCAATCTGGCCGTTGGGATAGTACGTTTTGTACGGCCCCGACAAGAGCCCGCGGGTAAACGTGCCCTCGCTCTGCACCGCGCCGTTGGGGTAAAAGAACTTCACCGCGCCGTTGGGCTGGCCGTCCACATATGTGATTTCGGCCTGGGTCTTGCCGTCGGGGTACAGCGCTTTGAGGGCGCCGTTGGGCTGGCCTTTGGTGAGGGTGGTGCGCAGCTTCACCGACCCATCGGGGTGGTAGAAGGTGAGCTCGCCGTTAGGCTCGTCGTTCTCAAACAGGCCTTCCTGGGCCACCTTGCCGTTGTCGTAGTAGGTTTTGAACGGGCCCTGCCGGATGCCGTCGTGGTAAGTGGTTTCGAGGCGGCGGTTGCCGGTGGGGTGAAATTCGACGTAAGCCGAGTCGCGCTTGCCGTTAGTGAAGCTGGTTTGTTGCTCCAGCTTGCCGTTGCGGTAGTAGCGCCGGTAGGTGCCCTGGGGCACGGTATCGGCGGCCACGCGGGCCGTGTACACCTCGCGCTTGTGCACGTTGGTGGAGTCGTAATACGTGACGAGCCGCCGCAGCTTCTGGCCGTGCGAGGGCAAGGCCAGCATCAGTAGAACAAAAGGCAATAGGTATTTCATAGGCGCAAGAACGCAGAAAAAGGGTTTTCCGTGCAGTGAGAGGAGCTTACTAAAATTCGGGCCAAAAAAAGCCCCATCGAACGTTCGATGGGGCCTTGCTTGGTGTGGCTGGGGCCGCTTATAGTCGCTCGACTACAATGGCGCTGGCGCCGCCGCCACCGTTGCAAATGCCGGTGACGCCGATGGTGCCGCCCTCGTTCTTGAGCACGTTCATCAGCGTGGTCACGATGCGCGCGCCGGAAGCCCCCAGCGGGTGGCCCAGGCTCACGGCGCCGCCGTACACGTTCACTTTGGTGCCTTCCAGGTTCAGCAGCTTGTTGTTAGCCAGGCTCACCACCGAGAAAGCTTCGTTGATTTCGTAGAAGTCCACATCGGCCGCCGTCTTGCCAGCGTTCTTCAGCGCCTTCGGAATGGCCAGGGCCGGCGACGTGGTGAACCATTCGGGGGCCTGCTCGGCATCGGCAAAGCCCAGGATGCGGCCGATGGGGGTGAGGCCCAGGGCGTCGGCCTTCTCGCGGCTCATGAGGAGCACGGCGGCCGCGCCATCGTTTAGCGTGGAAGCGTTAGCGGCCGTCACGGTGCCGCCTTCTTTGATGAAGGCCGGCTTCAGGCCGGGCACTTTCGAGAAGTCCACTTTCAGGTACTCTTCGTCGTCCTCCATCACCGTGGTTTTGCCGCGGCTCTCGATGGTGACGGGCACAATTTCGTCTTTCTTCTTGCCGGCTTTGGCGGCCGAGGCGCTGCGGGTGTAGCTCTCGATGGCAAAGGCATCCTGCTGCTCGCGGGTAATGCCCATTTCCTTGGCCGTGTTCTCGGCCGCGTTGCCCATGGCGTAGTCGTGGTAGGGGTCCCAGAGGCCGTCGCGCACCAGGCCGTCAATCATCTGGCCGTTGCCGTACTTGGCGCCAAAACGGGCCTTGTCGAGGTAGTATGGCACGTTGCTCATGCTCTCCATGCCGCCGGCCAGAATTACATCGGCCTGCCCCAGCATAATGGCCTGGGAAGCGAACATGATGGCCTTGGAGCCCGAAGCGCATACTTTATTCACGGTGGTGCACTCCACGGTGTCGGGCAGGCCGGCTTTCTTGGCGGCCTGGCGGGCGGGAGCCTGGCCGAGGTTGGCCGAAATAACGTTGCCCATGATAACCTGCTCAACTTCCGACGGGGCCACGCCGGCTTTCTCCAACGCCCCTTTCAAGGCAATGGCGCCCAGCTCCGTGGCCGACAACGACGACAGTGCTCCGCCAAATGAGCCAATGGGCGTGCGGACGGCAGATATGATGACAACTTCTCTGGTTTGCATACGAGGTATGGTAAAAGGGTTGGGTGGGAGGTTCAATCAGGCCGCAAAAGTACGGATTTACAACCCCCGAAACGGTAGCCAGCCTAACGGTCGTTCGGGAAATTTAGTTGGCGGCCCAACGGCCATAGGCTGAAAGCGAAATCACCAGGTCGGCTTGTTGGGGTCAGGCTTCTGTTGAGCCGGTCGGGTTTGCTGCTGCAGGTACTGCTGCTCCTGCACGCGCAGGGTTTCCAGCAGCTGCCGGGCCTGCGCCGGACTCAGGTTCATGGCCTGCAGGCGCTCGCGCTGGGTTTGCAAGCGCACATCGGCCGGCGTAGCGGCGCCGGTGCCCGGGCGGTTGCTGCGGCCGGTGGGGGCAGGAGCGGGGGCGTTGCTGCCGCGGTCGAGCCCGCGCTGGGTGCCGGGCGTCACGCCGCTGGCCACGGGCTGCGGGGTGCCCGCGCCGGGCGTGCGGCCCCCCGCGGCGGCTTTGCCGGGCGCGGCATTGGGCTGCTTGCTGTTGGGCTGCCCGGCCGCATCGGGGCGCTGCTCGGGCGGTGAGTTGGGCTGGGCGGGCGCTGGCTTTTGGTCGTTGATTTCGCCTTGGCGGTTGGTGCCGGCTTTTTCGGTAGGTTTATTTTTTTCGGCGCCGTTCTTATCCGGCGCGGGCTTGGGTGTTCCGGGCTGCGGCTTGGGCTGAGGCGGCGGGATTTTCGGTCCCTCCGGCCGTTGGGCTAAATAATCGCTGAGTACTTCGTAATCGAATCGGGCTCCGGCATTGGCGGGGTCGAGCAGCAACGCCTGCCGCAGCAAGCCCAGGGCCTGCGCTATCTCGCCCTTTTGGGCGGCTTGCACCGCCAGCTGTTGGCGTGCCACGCTGCTCAATTGAGCTGGGCTGCCAGTCAGTAGCCGCTCATAGGTGGATTGAGCCGGGCCCAGCTGCCCAGCCCGGGCCTGCGCATGGGCCAGGTTGAGCACCAGCCGCGGGTCGGACGTGCGACGGGCCTTAGCGTTCAAAGCCGCTTCAAATTCCTTTGCGGCCGTTGCCGCATCGCCACGCCGATAGGCGGCCGTACCGGCTGTCACGGCTGTATTGCGGTCGTGCACCCACGTCAACAGCTTCCAAGTGGGGCCACTGATTGCCAACACCAATAACACCAGGTATTTCATGGGCGAATAATGGTAATGGTAAGCGCGATATCCAGCGCCAGCAGCAGCAATGCGGCGGCCAGCGGGTAGCGGTAGCGGTTGTCGGCCACGGCCACGGTCCGCACCTGCTCGGCAGCCCCCTGCATGGTGCGCAACGACCGCAGCAGCGTCCCAAACCCGTTTTGCTTGTTGTTTAGCTCCACATACTGCCCGACGGTTTGGGCCGAAAGCTGCAACAGCGGGGCTTCCTGCAGGCGGGTTTGCACCAACTGCCCCCGGCCATCTTTCACAAAGCCGCCGCCGGGCTTGGGAATGGTAGCGCCCTCGGCCGTTCCCACGCCAACGGTATAAATCCGCGCCCCGGTGCGGGCCAGCGTCCGGAGCACCGGTTCCAGGTTCTCGCCAAAATCCTCGCCATCGCTGACCACCACCAAGGCCGTGGCCCGTGGCGTGCCCGCCGCGCTGCGTGCCGGCACCAGCCGGCTGAGCACCAGCTCAAGCGGGGCCCGCAGGGTGGTGGGGCCCGCCGGCAGCAAGCTGGTGCGCAGCGTGCTGATGAACACCTGCACCGCTTCCTGGTCGTAGGTCAGCGGGCACTGCACCACCGCCTCAGTCCCGAACACCACCAGCCCCAGCCGGTCGGCCGGAAATTGAGCTACCAGCTGCTGCAACTCAGCTTGGGCGCGCAGCAGTCGGGTAGGGGCCACATCGGGCGCATCCATCGAGCGCGACACATCCACCAGCAGCCACACGTCTTTGCCGGCGGTGCGCACCGGCCGTTGGCTCACCCCGATGGCGGGGCCCAGCGCCGCGCCCAGGAGTGCAGCGCCGGCCAGCACCCGGAGCGCCAGCTTCCAGCCACGGCGCCGCGGGCGCGTATTCAGGGCGTTGGCCAGCCGGCCCGTGCGCTGCCAGAGTCCCAGCAACAGCAGCAGCGCCAACATTACGGCCAGCCCCACCGCTACGAAATCAGGATATGCCCAGGTTAGCAATTGAAGTACAGGTGAAATAGCAAACCGCAAAGAAGCCTCCGGCCCTGGCGCATGTCCAGCTTTGTGAGGCTCAAAGATAAATTTTTCGCCCAAAGTGTGGCGTTTTGAGTTCTGCCCGTATATTTGCACCCGCTTCGGACGGAAGCGAAACCAGCCTGGAGAGGTGGGTGAGTGGCTGAAACCAGTAGTTTGCTAAACTGCCGTAGCTCTAAAGGTTACCGGGGGTTCGAATCCCCCCCTCTCCACTATAATGTTGGGTTGCGAAAGCTTCCCGTTGGGGCTCCACCCAGTAGGTAGTTTTCTAAACTCAACATTATTTTTTTCGGGGTGTAGCGTAGCCCGGTATCGCGCCTGCTTTGGGAGCAGGAGGTCGTAGGTTCGAATCCTGCCACCCCGACATTTGTTTACCCCGTTTCGACCCCGTAGCTCAGCTGGATAGAGCAACTACCTTCTAAGTAGTCGGTCTTTGGTTCGAATCCAAACGGGGCCATTCTATTAAGTCCCTTCCCCGTCCGGGAAGGGACTTTTTTTGTTTTAGCCCCAGTGACGCTGAGCCCCCTGTTTCCCCAGTGCATTAGCCCAACCATAATGGAATAGCCCAACTTCCCGAAGGCGCGTGCAGTATCTCACTTCCCAAGTGCTTAAGTCTTCATAGTTGTTAGACATTAACCATGTTGCTTATCTTGAGTGCAAAAGCCAGCCTGCTTGAGTTAGGCGCCTGCCTGCTAGTGCGTTGCCTATTGTCATCAACCTCTTTTGTTATCAACCCGTAATTACCATGTTCTCGTCATGAAAAAAACATTACTCTTATTGGTTTGGCTGGGCTTTGCCGCTGGCCTGCACGCCCAAACCCCCAACCTGGGGCCGTGGGTAGAAGTAAATAAAGTCGGAAGCGGCGCCTTCGCGCCGGGCTACTTTATTGTTGATGTGAAAACGACGTCGCCCACCATTGCCTGGATGGTGGCGGAGGAAAACTCCAGCGCTGGCAAGCCCACCGCATTCTTTGTCACCAATAACGCCGCGGGTGACCAGTTCAATTTTGGCACGGTGAGCGCCGCCAACGGTTCGCAGAATTACCAGACGGGCAATATCTCCAGCGTGGGCGTTTCGGCTACCACGGCCGTAGCCGCTACTTTCCCAATTGCGCAAGGCGCGGCGGGGGGCGAGATACTGCGCACCACCAACGGCGGCATCAGCTGGACCAAAGTCACTACCGCTTCGCAGTTTGTGGGCACGCAGGGCGGCTTTTGCAACTTCGTGCACATGTTCGATGCCAGCGTGGGCGTTTCGCTGGGCGACCCCACCAATGGCTATTTCGAAATACTGCGCACCACCGACGGCGGGCTGACTTGGACGCGGGTGCCCCAATCCAGCATCCCGGCGCCTTTGCCCAACGAATTTGGCCTCACCCGCTCGTTTTTTGCGCGGGGCAATACCATCTGGGCCGGCTTGGGCTCCTCCAACGACAATGCCCCCGTGCGGGTATTGAAATCCACTGACCGGGGGCTCACCTGGACGGCCAGTGCGGTCACCACCTTGCTTGGCGGTATCACCCGCTTGGCTTTTAAAGACGATTTGAACGGCATCGCCTATAATAACAAGGTGGCCAACAACGCTTTCTCAGAAGTCAATGTCATTCGCACTTCCGATGGGGGCGCCACCTGGTCGCCCATTACGCCAGTAAACACCGCCAATGGCAGCTTTTTTCATTTTGACATCGATGCCGTGGATGGGCGCTACTACAGCGTGGGGGCCCGGTTCCCCGTGACTACCCCCACGCCAGTAGCCGCCGATTTTGGCTCTTCCTATAGCACCGACGGCATCAACTGGACCAACCTCAACAACAGCCAGGGCTTCTTTTCCTTTGACCTGATTTCGGCTCCGGCAGGCGCTCCGGCGGGCAGCGCCACGGGCTACGCCGGCGCCGCTACCGATGCTAATGGCGTGGGCGGTATCTTCAAAGCCAGCAGCACGGTTACCGCTACCCGCGATGCGGCCTTGCAACGCGTGCTCAGCGCGTATCCCAACCCCAGCCATTCGGGGGTGTTCAAAGTGGAGCTGAGCTCTTTTCTCAAAGGCAGCGCGCAGCTCACCGTAGTCGATGCTCTAGGCCGCCAGGTACAGGCGCAGGCCTTGAGTGCCACGGCCATTGGCTCCAGAAATGTGACCCTGAACATGAGCGGCGAAAAAGCCGGCGTGTACACCCTGCAGGTGCGCACCGACGCCGGCATTGCCACGCAAAAGCTGGTGATTGACTAAGGGATAATAACGCAATAAAAAAAGGCCTTTCCCACGCCGGGAAAGGCCTTTTTTTATGTTCCGAATTTCCTTTGGGACCATGAGGGTTTTGCGAGGAATTCGGAGAAGCTGAAAATAAAAAAATACAGGGGCAAAAACCGCAAATATTGACAGAAATGGGATTAAATAAGTACTTTTGATTGTTCAGTACCTAGCAACCCGAAGGGCTGTTTAACGACCTGATTTAATCCCGCCCACATGAGCGAAACGAAAGAGAAAATGGCACAGTCGGACTATTCCGCCGACAGCATTCAAGTACTGGAAGGGTTGGAGGCCGTGCGCAAGCGGCCCAGCATGTACATCGGCGACACCGGCATGAAAGGCCTGCACCACCTGGTGTGGGAGGTAGTCGACAACTCAATTGACGAAGCCCTCGCCGGGCACTGCGACCTGATTAACGTTACCATCAACGAAAACAACTCCATCACCGTCCGCGACAACGGCCGCGGCATTCCGGTAGACTGGCACGCCAAAGAAGGCAAGTCAGCTCTGGAAGTGGTGCTGACCGTGCTGCACGCCGGGGGCAAGTTCGACAAGGGCTCCTACAAAGTGTCCGGGGGCCTGCACGGCGTGGGCGTGAGCTGCGTGAACGCGCTGAGCACCGACCTGAAAGTGACCGTGCGCCGCAACGGCCACATGTACGAGCAGGAGTACAAAATTGGCTTCCCGCAGTACCCCGTGAAGGAAGTAGGCGACACCGAGGAGCACGGCACGGAAGTGCAGTTCTTGCCCGATGCCAGCATCTTCACCGAAACCGAATACCGCTACGACACCGTGGCGTCGCGCCTGCGCGACCTGTCTTATCTGAACAAAGGCATTCGCATTACCCTCACCGACCGCCGCGAGAAGCTGGAAGGTGGTGAGTTTCGCGGCGAAGAGTTCTTTTCGACCGGTGGCCTGCGCGACTTCGTGCAGTACCTCGACGGCGAGCAGCGGCCTTCGCTGCTCTCGGAGCCCATCTACGTGGAGAGCGAGAAGGGCGGCACGCCGGTAGAAGTGGCCCTGCAGTACAATACCTCGTACCAGGAAAACGTCTATTCCTACGTTAATAACATCAACACCATTGAGGGTGGCACGCACGTGGCGGGCTTCCGCTCGGCGGTGACGCGGGTGCTCAAGACCTACGGCGACAAGAACAAGCTGTTCGAAAAAGCCAAGGTGGAAATCACTGGTGATGACTTCCGCGAAGGCCTCACGGCCGTTATCTCGGTGAAGGTGATGGAGCCCCAGTTTGAGGGCCAGACGAAAACCAAGCTCGGCAACTCCGAAGTGAGCGGCGCGGTGAACTCGGTGGTAGGCGAGATTCTGACCCAATACCTGGACGAGAACCCGAACCAGGCCAACCGCATTATGGAGAAGGTAATTCTGGCCGCCAAGGCCCGCATCGCCGCCCGTAAGGCCAAGGACATGGTGCAGCGCAAGGGCGTGCTATCGAGCAACAGCCTGCCGGGCAAGCTGGCCGACTGCTCGGAGTCGGACCCCGAAATCTGCGAACTGTACCTTGTCGAAGGTGACTCGGCTGGTGGCACTGCCAAGCAGGGCCGCAACCGGGCGTTTCAGGCCATTCTGCCGCTGCGCGGTAAAATCCTGAACGTGGAGAAAGCCCAGGAGCACCGCATCCTGGAAAACGAGGAAATCAAGAACATGATTACCGCGTTGGGCGTGAGCTTCAACGAGCGCAAGTCCTTGGCCTTTACTACGGAGGACGACGGCACCGAGTCGGGCCCGCTCAACTTCAGCAAGCTGCGCTACCACAAGGTCATCATCATGACCGACGCCGACATCGACGGCTCGCACATCCGGACTCTGATTCTGACCTTCTTCTTCCGCTACATGCGCGAGCTGGTGGACCGGGGCATTATCTACATCGCGCTGCCGCCGCTCTACCTCGTGAAGCGTGGCAAGGAAGAGCGCTACTGCTGGACCGAGGAGGAGCGCAGCCAAGCCCAGGAAGACCTTGGCCGCGGCAAGCCCGAAACGGTGAACGTGCAGCGCTACAAAGGTCTTGGCGAAATGAACGCCGAGCAGCTCTGGACCACCACTATGCAGCCCATGACCCGCACCCTGAAGCAAGTAACGGTAGAATCGGCCGCCGAAGCCGACCACCTGTTCTCGATGCTGATGGGCGACGAAGTAGCGCCCCGCCGCGACTTCATCGAACGGAACGCCAAGTACGCGAAACTTGACGTGTAAGCACCACGTCATTGAAAAGGCCCGCTGCAAAGCGGGCCTTTTCTTTTTCAACAAAACATTATGCAGAGAAACGTCATGCTGAGCGCAGCCGAAGCATCTCGCGTGCTGTCACTAATCAATCATTAGCTGCGCTGAGCTTCGGTTCAACGATGCGAGCGAGATGCTTCGGCTCCGCTCAGCATGACGTTCTCTTGACAGTATGGATTCGTGCTAATCAACTTTATAAACCTTATGCGACAACTGATTTCTTCCGGCGCACCCTGGGAAGCCATTGTGGGCTACTCGCGAGCCGTGCGCGTGGGCAACGTGGTGGAGGTGGCGGGCACCACGGCTCAGGATGGCCAGACCGTGACGGGCTCGGATGCTTATGCGCAGGCCAAGCGCGTATTGGAGAAGATAGGAATGGCACTAACCGAGGCCGGTGCATCGTTTGAAGATGTAGTCCGCACGCGCATGTTCGTTACCGATATCTCCCGCTGGGAGGAAGTGGGGCGGGCTCACGGGGAGGTATTTGGGCATATCCGCCCCGCAACGTCCATGGTTGAAGTTAAGGCGCTGATTGACCCGCGGTTGCTGGTTGAAATAGAAGCCACGGCCATTATTTCCACTTAAAATAGCCTGAACAGGGCCATTTCCCCGTATTTTGCCCTGACTTTCCCCGCCACCATGAAGCTCTTCAAATCTGCCGACCTTATTCGTAAAAGCAAGTACATCAGCCGCGACTTGAGCTGGCTGCGCTTTAACTACCGCGTGCTCGACCAGGTGCAGGACCCTAACCGCGCCTTGTTCGACAAGCTCAAGTTTCTGGCCATCACGAGCTCGAACCTGGACGAGTTTTTTATGATTCGGGTCGGGTCGCTGTACAACTACCTCGACTACGGCAAGGAGCGGATTGACTACTCGGGCCTGCGGGAGCTGCCGTTTCGGCGTAAGCTGCTCGATTTCGCGCACCGCTTCGTGAACGACCAGAGCCTGACCTACCTGAACGAGTTGAAGCCCAACTTCGAAAAGAACGGCTTCAACATCCTCAAAATGGCGGACCTGACCGAGCTGGAGGTGAAGAAGGTGGATGGCTTTTTCAAGAACACCGTGTTTCCGCTGCTTACGCCCATGGTGTACGACGCCTACCACGGCTTCCCGCTGATGATGAACCAGATGCTCATCTTTGGCGTGGTGACGCGCATCGGCAACGGCCTGGCCGTGGGGCTGGACGGCGAAGCCGAGAAAGGGCAGGAGCGGCTCACCTTCGTGCAGATTCCGCAGAACCTAACCCGGTTCTTTGAGCTCAACCGCAAAGACAAGGTCATTTTCGTGCCCATTGAGGAAGTGGTGCGCGAGTTTCTGCCCCGCCTGTTTCGCAACGTGGAAATTGTGGCGGCCAACCTGTTCCGCATCACCCGCAACGGCGACTTCACCCTCGAAGAATCCGACGACATCGACAACGACTTCATCAAGGAAATCCAGGTTGGGCTAAAAACCCGGAAGCGCGGCCGCGTGGTGCGCGTAGAAGTGGAGCCCAACGCCTCGCCGGTGCTGATGAACGTGCTGCGCGAGCGGTGGAACATCGACAACGGCAACGTCTTCGTTATCAACTCCCTGATTGACCTCAAAGGCCTGTGGCAGATAGTGCGCCACCCCAACTTCCGGGGCAAAACCGCCAAGCTGCCCTCGCCGGTGGCCCCGCTGAGTTTGCCCGAAGGGGCCGAGGAGAACATGTTCGAGTACCTCAAGACGCACGACGTGCTGCTGCACCATCCCTACAACAGCATCGAGCCCATGGTGCGGCTGCTGGAGCAGGCCGCCGTGGACCCGCACGTGCTGGGCATCAAGCAAACCATCTACCGGCTGGCCGACGACTCGCGGGTATCGGCGGCGCTGCTCAAGGCTGCCGAGAATGGCAAGCACGTTTCGGTGCTGTTTGAGGTGAAGGCGCGGTTTGATGAGGAGAAGAACATCCGCGAAGGGGCCCGGCTAGAGAAGGCCGGCTGCTTCGTGATTTACGGGGTGAGCAAGTACAAGACGCACACCAAGCTGCTCATGATTATCCGCAAGGAAGGGGAGAAGGTGACGCGCTACGTGCACATCGGCTCGGGCAACTACAACGAGCAGACTTCGCGGCTCTACACCGACGTGAGCCTGCTCACGACCAACGACGTGTATGGCCACGACGTGTCGGAGTTCTTCAACGTCATCACCGGCCACTCGCAGCCCGACGACTACGAGTACCTCATCACGGCGCCAAAGGACATGCGCCAGCAGCTCATCCACCTGATTCGGGAGGAAGTGAAGCAAGCGAAAAAAGGCCTGCCCAGCGGCATCGTGATGAAGATGAATTCGCTCGAGGATAAGGAAATCATCGACGAGTTTTACAAGGCCGCGAAAGCCGGCGTGCCCATCCGGTTTATCGTGCGTGGCATCTGCTGCCTGCGCCCGGGCCGCCCAGGGCTGAGCGACAACATCGAGGTGCGCAGCATAGTAGGAGAGTACCTGGAGCACACCCGGCTGTTCTATTTCCACCACGGCGGCGAGGCCCGGGTGTACGCCGGCTCGGCCGATATCATGGTGCGTTCCTTCGACCGGCGCATCGAAGCCCTGTTTTTGATTGTTAATCCGCAGCTTAAAAGAGAAGCCATTAATATTCTGATGATGAATATGATGGACAACCAAAATAGCTACGTGATGCGCGAGGATGGTGCCTATATCCGCCAGCACCCCGCGCCCGGCGAGCCGGTAGTAAACGTGCACAAAGACTTCTTTAAACGCGACGAAGCCCAGCTGGCTACCGCCTCGCCCGAAGGCTTGCTGGCCCTGCTCGACGTGCAGGCCCAACGCCGTGTTGACGCCGCCGTGGCCCTTGGAGTGGCTGAAGAAGCCGCTGCCCAAGCTGCTCTCGAAGCAAGCGAAGCAGCGGGAGATGATACCTTCGGCGAAGGGGAAGAAGTTGAGGTTGAGGTGTGCGAAGACGACGCTACGCCCGTAGGTCATATAGATGAGGAAGGCGTAGGGGAGTTGGTCGTTCCGAGTTAAAGTGGCTGGCCCTGGCGTGGGCACCTCACCCCCGGCCCCTCTCCAAAAGAGAGGGGAGTCATGGCGGCTCAAGCGTTAGCTCAATTCCTGAAAACCAAAAGTCCCACCTCAATCTTGAGCTGGGACTTTTCATTTGGTTACCATCAGGCTCCCCTCTCTTATGGAGAGGGGCCGGGGGTGAGGTCCCGCTGCTCAATTACTCTAGTTGCTCGGCGTGCTGGTTCTGCATATCTGGCACGGGGAGGTGGGCGGGATGGCCGGTTTCAGGATGCGGGTTGAGCTCATCGAAGAAGTCTTCGAACAGGGATTGGAGCATGCCATCTTTCAGCCCAATGTCGGGCACGAGCATGCTGTTGATACCCGCCCACTCCATGGCGGACAGGTAGATATGGCCGGCGGGCACAATTACATCGGCCCGGTCGGGGTTAAGCATGGCCACGTTCACGCGCTGCTCCATGCTCAGGCCGGAGAGGCGCGTGAGGATGGTGTCGATGCTGCGCTTGGTGATGGGCCGGTTGGGCGCGGCAGGCGAAAGACTGTAGATTTTGTTGATGTTGCCGCCCGTGCCGATGGCGCGGGTGACGTGGTGCTTGCGCGACTGCTCGCGTACCCAGGCCTCCATGCGGGCCCAGAGGTCGGTTTGGGCGTCGGTATTGGCGTCGCCGCTTTCTTCCTGCTGCATCCGCCGGATTGAGCCGATTTCGAACGACTGGGCCGCAACCTTGCGGCGGTCGTGGTAAATATTGAATTCGGTGCTGCCGCCACCTACGTCGATGTGCAGGTAGTGCTTGTTGTCTTCCAGCAGGTGTTCGATGACGCGGTTGATGAAAAAGGCTTCGTCCTGGCCGTCAATCACCTTGATTTCCATGCCCAGCTCCTGCTGCACGCGGGCCTTGATGGCCGCGCCATTGCTGGCCGAACGCATGGCCGAGGTGGCGCATACCAGGTAGTGGCAGACTTCGTGCACCTCCATCAGCAGCTTCAGGGAGTGCAGAAACTTGACAAATTTCTCTTCCTTGGCCGGTGAAATCCGGCCGGAGGCAAATACGTCTTCGCCCAGCCGCATTGGGAAGCGCACGTACTCCACGCGCTTGAGCCGGTAGCGTCCTTCGTAGTAAAGCACCGCGGAAATCTGGCACCGTACGGCGTTGGACCCTATGTCAATGGCGGCAAGTTTGCGAAGAGGATAGTTCATAAGCACGAAATTACGGTACAATAGCTGCGGGCTACGCTTTAATTGCCTGAGCCTTGCAAGCTCTTTTGGTCCTGCCCTCGGCCACACCAGCGACGCCCCAGGCGGTGAGTGGGCTTTGCTCAGCGGCAAAAGTCCGCTCAAAGTTTGATTTCAAAGCAACTATTGCTGCAGCGGAGCACTGGTTTTCAGCTCAAGTTTCCTATTTATCAATGCGGAAACCCAGGCCGAACTGGATAAGCGTGCTTTCAGCCGACTTTTGATAGGACACCGAGAGGGCTAGCGTTTCCACTACTGGGGCTATATAGAAGCCCGCGCCGTAGCCGCTGTGCCAGCCATCGGCAGAAGAACCTTGGAAGTACACCCGGCCCTGGTCGTAGAAGCCAAATACGCCGTAATAGAAGGGCAGGAAATTGGTCTTGACTTGGCCCAGGGCGAAGCGCAGCTCGGTGTTGTAGTACAGGCTGGCGTCGCCGCTGAAGCGGTTGCGGTAGTAGCCCCGCAGGTTTTCGGTTTGGCCCAGGCTGGCGAATTTGTAAAAGGGAATGCTGGAATCGGGGCCGTAATTTTTGGCGCCGCCGCCTTTTAGCACCAGTGTGATGGGAACGCCGATTTTGGCCGTGCCGTAGTATTCGGCGAAGGCCTGGGTTAGGCCAAAGTTGTTTTTTGCGCCGTTGAGCTGGCGGTAGGAGTCGTGCTGCAACCGGATGCGGGCCCCGCGCTGGGCAAAGCTGGGGCGGTTGCGCAGGTCCAGATCAAGCACGGCGTTTAAGCCCAATAGCTGCTGGGGGCTGGTATTTGCCCGCGCACCACTGGATAACTCCAAATTAGTGGTGCCCAGGTAGCTGTTGCCGGCAAAGCTGCTGGTGTAGTCTTCGTAGGTGGGGCCCACGCGGAGGATGCTGCGCTGGAAGAACGTGCGCTCTAGGAAGGCATTGAGGGTGTAGCCGCGGTAGCGGGCGTTGTAGAACTTGTTGTCGTACTGGTCCTGGCTGAAGGCAGTGTTGTTGCCCAGGCCGAAGAAGCGGTAAAAGGGAAAGTAGTTGCCGTAGCGCACCTCGGCGCCCACATCCACTTTGCCAATGGCGTAGCGGTGGCGGGTGCTGGCCGTAACCTGAAACAGGCCATTGGAACTGCCTTGCACATTGAACTGGTACATGTTCTTGTAGCCGGGCTTGCGGAAGCCCTGGCGCAGGAACGTGACGCCCGCGCCGGCCCCGAAGCCGTCGTTGGCGTTGTAGAAAAGCGAGATGCTCGGGCGGTAGCTATTGTACTCAAACTGCTCCCGGTTGTAGGCATTCACGCCCACGCGGGAGCTGGTGTGGTTGTCGGATTCGGGGCCTAGGTGCAGGTCGGTGTCGGGCACGTCGTACACCTTGGTGAGGGTGCGCAGGCCGGCCGCGCGCGAGTCGTCGGTAATGCGGTCTTTGCCATCGCCGCCGATTACGCGCACCAAAATGCTGTGGCTGCCGCCGTCGCCGGTTACCGTGAATATGTCTTTCCCGTCGAGGCCGTACAGGCACACTTCGTCGGTTTCGTTGGGCTTGAAGGTACGGTCGAACAGAGCCGGACCATTGGATGCTTCGCTCTCTTTGGCCTTGTCAAACATCTGCACCCGCACTTGCCCATCGGACATACGGTTGACCTGAAACACCTCGCTTTTGTTGCTGCCCACTACGTCCACCCGCTTGGCTAGCAAGAGGTAATAATCATCCAGCGCTTTAGGCAATGTCTGGATTCTGGACTTCAACTTGCGGTTGATGTCTTTGCCGGATAAGTCCTGAATTTCAGTGGGTAGTTTTGCCGTTGCCTCGTCGATAACGGCGGGCGCTAACTTGGCCTGGAGGTACTTGCCTGCCTCCTGCCACTGCCCCCGGCTCAGGCCCTGGAGCAGAAACCGGTCGAGGTGCCGCGCGGGCCAGTTGAGACTTTTGAGGTCGTGAAACTCGTCCTGAAAATCCTCGATGCTGGGCACGGCCCACTCCCGGTTGGCGATGTACGTGAGCAGGCCATTCCACAGGGTAAAGGACTGGTCGCGGTCGCGCGGAATGGGGCGGTAGAGGATGCCGCCACCGGGCTGCTTGTAGCCGGCCCACTTCCAGTTGTCTTCGTGTTTGCCGAAGTCGGCCACCAGCATGTCGAAGGCCCGGGCCCGGGCCAGACCGGGGGCGTCTACCCGGTTGTCGTGGTCTTTGAAGAGCTTGCGAAAGAGACTAAAGCTGCGGGTCACCTCATCAGAGTTGCCAAACCCGGCCAAGTTGCCTTTGGGGTCCTTGGGGCTGTCCTCCAGGGTGCCCAGCAGGTCGGCGTATTGCTCCCGGTAGGGGCCCAGCTGCTGGTTGTCGGGCAGGCGAAACAGGCGGGGCCGAGCGTGCAGTATATCCGTCTGGTCGAGCAGGTAGCCGATGGGCAGGTTGGAATAGGGGTTGGCCGTGGCCGTGATGTCGCGCAACACGTCGGACGCAATGGAGTTGCGCAGTTCCGGGGGCAGGATTCGCGTAACGTCCTTGTCCACCGACCGGAACACGTACTCCGAACTGTCGTTGGCAATGAGCTTGAGGGAAGTCGTCTGCCGGCCGCCGCCCTTGCCAAACGGATGCAAGCCGCCTTTTTCGGTGGCCAGGTCCAGCGTGGGCACGGCCACAGGCTGCAGCCAGGAAGTGCGGTAAAGGTCGCCGAGGAGAAAGCGCTTGGCAGGCCCAGCCTTGTACTCCGGGCCGGGCACTACCGTAGTGGTGGCCTGAAACGGGGCATCGGGTTTGCTCTCTTCTACCGTTTTGGCAGTGCCGGGGCATTGCGGAATAAACGGGTTCACCGGGGCTTTGGCAGCCGCCCCATCGGCGCAGGCCGAACGGAACAGCGTGCCGGTGTAAGCGTCCTGGGCCGGCTGGCTGCCCTCGCCAAAGGTGTGGAAGTGCGTGGTGACGGTGCCGTCGGCAAAATATTCGAGGGTGGTGTAGCCTTCTTTACTTTCGTTATAAAGCGACTCGCCATTGGTCCCAACGTGCTGGCTCTCCACAAAGCTGCCGCTCACGATATGGTAGTTACCCTGGAACGGCGTGAGCTGCAGGCTGTAGTCGTGGGCGGCGGCATACACCAGGCCGGGGTTGCTTTGCAGGGTATTCAATAGCTCCTTGCTCAGCTCCTGGTAGCGTGGGTTGGCCAGGTCGCGGGGGCTGCCCACGTTCTGGCGGTAGGCAGCGTAGATGGTGCCCAGCACCGGCGGGATCAGGTGCCGCGCGAGGGGTTGCCGGCCGCCGTACACCCCGTTGCTGAGGACGGGGTGGTGGCCCACCAGCAGCACGTTTTTGTTCTTGGTCTCGTCGATGATGTCCTGGAGCTGCTCCCGAAATTCCTCTTTGGTCAGGGTTTTGCAATCGGTGTCGGGCGCTTCGGGCCGGTCGTAGGGGTGCGTGAACCAGGGCGTGTTGAGCGCCACCAGCCGCACCAGCGGGGCCACGTCCACCACCTCGGGGCCCGGGCAGCCATTGGTCGGAATGAAAGCGTTTTGGCCTGGGAGCTGCTTCTCAATGTATTTCTCCAGGCGGCGTACGGCCTTGAGGCCCGTGGGGCCGGAGTTGGCCCAATCCTTATCGCCGGGCAGGAAATAAATTTTGCCCTGCGGCAGGCCTTTTACCAGCCCAATCAAGGCATCGGCGCGGCTGCGCTCGGTCTCCGCCAGCGCTGTATCGCCTTTGGCGGCCAGCCCCGTGTTGCCCACAATATCGCCGAGGTGCACCACCGTAAATGGGCCCGTCTGCTGCTCCAGGGTTTGGCGCAGCCGCTTAAGGCGTTCGGTGGGCAAAGCGGCCTGAGCGGTATTGCCCAGCAGAAATACGGTGTGAGCGGGGGCGGAAACCTGGGCGTTAGCAGTGACTGCCAGCAGCAGCGAGGCTGCCAGTAAAAGTGAGTAGATGCGACGCATAAAAGCAGTATATAGGCTCTCTTACGGCTCTTCAACCAAAAAGTAAGGGCGTAGTTGCGCCAAGCTCCGCTGAACTGCCGCCCCCATTGCCCGTATGCATGCCCGCCCAAGCCTATTTTATACCGAGGCCAGCTCCCGCAAAATTTTGGGTACTCCCGAGGTCGCGGGCTCGGCCACGTACTGAATGCCCCGCCGGCCGGCCGCGGGCTGGTGCGGGTCGATGACGTAGACCGGGCAGCCCACGGGGGCATAATGCAGCAGCCCGGCCGCCGGGTACACTTGCAGCGACGTGCCCACCACAAGCAGGGCATCGGCGGTGCCGGTGGCTGCGGCCGCGTCTTCTATCAGGGGCACCATTTCGCCAAACCACACGATGTGGGGCCGCAGCTGCCCGCCATCTGGGGCCAGGTCGCCGAGGTGAATGTCGCCGGGGCAGTCGTACACCACGGACTCGTCTTTCACCGAGCGCATCTTATTCAGCATGCCGTGCAAGTGAATGACCTCGGTGGAACCGGCGCGCTCGTGGAGGTCGTCGACGTTTTGGGTGATGATGGTGACGCGCCAGCCCGGTTCCTCCTCAAAGCCGGCCAGGGCAAAGTGGGCGGCGTTGGGCTCCACGCTGCGGGCCTGGGCGCGGCGCTGGTTGTAGAAATCAAGCACCAGCTCGGGATTGCGGGCAAAGCCTTCGGGCGAGGCCACGTCTTCCACCCGGTGGCTTTCCCACAGGCCATTGGAGTCGCGGAAGGTGCGAATACCTGACTCGGCGGATACGCCGGCACCGGTAAGAACGACAAGGTGTTTCACTGCGGAGTAGACTATAGGGTGGGAGGGTGGTTTTCAGCGGGCAAACGATGCCTTCAATATTTTCTTTTAACCGAGAATCGGCCGGCTCGGTGCCCGATTATCACCGGAGTAGTAGGCTGGACGGCATAATTGCCATTGTCCAAATACGGCGCTTAATTCGCTTAAGCGGCCTGCATAACTTCAGCATCGTGGCATTTCAGCTCAATTTGCCGGAACCTGGCTCAGTCGAAAATCACCGTTTTGTTGCGGTGCACAAACACCTGCTCATCAAAGACCAGCTTGAGCGAGCGGGCCAGCACGATTTTCTCCACATCGCGGCCGGCCTGAGCCATCTCGCGGGCACTCTGGGTGTGGTCGATGGGGATGACGCTTTGGGAAATAATAGGGCCCTGGTCCAGCTGCTCGTTCACGAAATGCGCGGTGGCGCCGATGATTTTTACGCCCCGCTCGTAGGCCTGCGCGTAAGGGCTGGCACCCACAAAGGCCGGCAGAAAGGAGTGGTGGATGTTTATCAGTCGGTTGGAGTAGTGGGCCACGAAGTCCGACGAAAGAATGCGCATGTACTTGGCCAGCACCACAAACTCGGGCTGGTATTGCGTGAGCACGGCCAGGACCTCGGCCTCGTGCGCCTCGCGGCTCTTGCCTTCGTGCGTGATGTAGTGAAACGGAATATCAAACCGGCGGGTCAGGTCGCCCAGCACCTCGTAGTTGCTCACCACGGCCAGCACCCGGGCATTCATCTCGCCGAATGCGTGGCGCACCAAGAGCTCACTCAGGCAGTGATGCTCCTTGGTGGCCATCAGCACAATGTCCTTTCTGTGGTTGTTGGTAAGGCGAATGTGGGCTGCCGCTGGAAGCACCGCCTCTAGCTCAGCCAGAAGCGTCGCGGGCTCTACGGCGCCGGCAAATTCCGTGCGCATGAAAAAGTGGTTGTCGTGCCGCTCCACAAACTCCCCGTTGCGGATAATATTTAATTGGTGGCCAAACAGCACCCCCGTGATTTTGTACACCAGCCCAGGTTCGTCGGGGCAATTGATAAGTAATAAATGCGCCATAGGATAGTAGAGGAACGCTGGATTAGAATCTGAGTGAGGCTAAGTCCTAAATGTAGTTGGAGGATAAATAAGCTGACCAAGGGGCAAACAAAAGCCCGCAACGAGGCGGGCTTTTGAGGAATTTAATTGAGCTAAAAACAGCTCAATTCCGCAACTATTTTGCTTTTGCCGGGGCTTTTTTGGCGGCCGGCTTGGCAGCGGCTTTTGCAGCTGGCTTCTTCTTTGCCGCGGGCTTTTTGGCGGCTGGTTTTTTCTTAGCGGGCGTATCGGCTTTCTCCTCCTTGGCGGCAGGGGCAGCCTTTTTGCCAAAGCGTCCGCCTTTGGCGGGCTTGTCGGGGGTGGCGTCGGCCAGCTCCTGGCAACGCGCCAGCGTGAGTTCCGTCGGCTCTTCGCCTTTGGGAATCTTCACGTTCTTCTTGCCCGCCACGATGTAGGGCCCAAACCGGCCATTCAGCACCTGAATGTCAGGGTTTTCGGGGAACGACTTGATGAGGCGCTCGGCGTCGGTTTTGCGCTTGTTTTCAATCAGTGCCACGCCTTCCTCGGCCGTGATGGTGTGCGGGTCCTGCTCCTTGGTGAGGGAATAGAACTTGCTGTCGTGGCGGATGTAAGGGCCAAAGCGGCCCAGGTTGGCCGTCATGTCCTTGCCCTCAAACTCGCCCACCACGCGCGGCAGTTTGAACAGGTCCAGCGCCTCATCCAAAGTAATGCTTTCAATGAACTGGCCCTTGCGCAGGTTGGCGTAGGCGGGTTTCACCTCGGGGTCGGTGGTGTCGCCCAGCGCCACGTAGGGACCGTAGCGGCCCAGTCGGGCCGTGATTTTCTCGCCCGTTTCGGGGTGCACGCCGATTTCGCGGGTGCTGCCCAGGGTGCTGCGCTCAATATCCTGGCCGGCCTCGATGGTTGCGTGAAACTTGCCGTAGAAGCCGGTCAGCATCTGCGTCCAGTTTTCGTGGCCGTTGGCAATCTGGTCAAATTCATCTTCCACCTTGGCTGTGAACTGGTAGTCCACAATCACGGGAAAGTGCTCCACCAGGAAGTCATTGACCACCATGGCCGTATCAGTGGGAAACAGCTTGGCTTTTTCGGCGCCGTAGTTCTCGGTTTTGATTTCGGTGTTCACCCCGTTGCCTTCCAGAGTGAGCACGTGGAAGGCGCGCTCCTTGCCTTCGCGGGTGTCCTTTTCCACGTAGCCCCGCTTCTGCACGGTGCTGATGGTAGGGGCGTAGGTGGAAGGCCGGCCAATGCCCATTTCTTCCAGCTTCTTCACCAGCGAGGCTTCGGTGTAGCGCGCCGGGGGCGCCGAAAACCGCTCGGTAGCACTCAGGCGCTGCAACGGCAGGTTCTGCCCAATGCTCAAGGGCGGCAAACCGCGCGAAAAGCTCGATTCTCCGTCTTTCGCTTCTTCCTCGTCATCGTCGTCCTTGCTCTCGGCATACACTTTCAGGAAGCCCTCGAAGGTGATGACCTCGCCGGTGGCCGTGAACGTGACGCCCGGCTGCGTGCTGATGCCAATAACCGCCGTGGTACGCTCAATCACGGCTTCCGCCATTTGCGAGGCCATGGCCCGCTTGCGAATCAGGTCGTACAAGCGCTGCTCCGACGCATCAGAACCCGCTTTCACGGCGCCAAAATCGGTGGGCCGGATGGCTTCGTGCGCCTCCTGGGCCGAAGCTGACTTGGTTTTGAACGTGCGGGTGTGGTGGTATTCCGCGCCGTAAGCCGCCGTAATGGCCGCCTGCGCGCCCGCCAAGGCCTCGCCCGAGAGGTTCACCGAGTCCGTCCGCATGTAGCTGATTTTACCAGCTTCGTAGAGCTTTTGGGCCACGCTCATGGTCTGGGCCACCGAGAAGCCCAGCTTGCGCGAGGCCTCCTGCTGCAGCGTAGACGTGGTGAACGGCGCGGCCGGGCTGCGCTTGCCGGGCTTCTTGTCGAGGCTCTCAATCTGATAGGTAGCGCCCAGGCAACGCTGCAGGAAGGCCTCGGCTTCTTCCCGCACCTTATAGCGGGTCGGCAGCTCGGCTTCGAGTACTGCGCCGCGGCCGGCATCGAAGCGGGCCACAATGCGGTAGGCGCTGGCCGACAGGAAATGGGAAACTTCGCGCTCCCGCTCCACTACAAGGCGCACAGCTACCGACTGTACCCGACCGGCCGAAAGGCCCGGCTTTACTTTTTTCCAGAGCACGGGGCTCAGCTCAAAGCCCACCAGCCGGTCGAGCACGCGGCGGGCCTGCTGGGCATTCACCAGGTTCTGGTCAACTTCGCGCGGGTTGGCGATGGCGCCCAGAATGGCGTTTTTGGTGATTTCGCGGAAGACAATGCGCTTGGTCTTCGCAATCGGCAAGTTCAGGGTTTCGGCCAGGTGCCAGCTGATGGCTTCGCCTTCGCGGTCATCGTCACTCGCCAACCAAACCATTTCGGCCTCCTTGGAAAGTTTTTTTAGCTGGGCAATTAGCTCCCGTTTGTCGGCCGATACCACGTAAGTAGGCTTAAAACCATTGGCTATATCAATGGCATTATTGTCTTTAGGCAGGTCGCGGACGTGCCCGTAGCTGGAGCGCACCACGAAATCCTGGCCCAGATAGCCTTCAATGGTTTTGGCCTTGGCCGGCGATTCGACGATAACTAAATTCTTGACCATGTGGGCACGTAAGGGGAAACGGCAGGCAATTGAAGGCGGTGGGAAGTGAAACGGCCAGCCGTGGGGAAATGTTAAAATTGGCCGCAAAGATGCCGGATATTTCCCAGCGGCGCCGCACCCGGCCGGAATCCGGCCCCGACAGGCCAGGTTAACAGGGCTTCTGTACGGCTGAGTTCATTGGCTTGGTAAACCAGCGTATCTTTGCTTATTCGCGGATAACCCCCGTACTTCGCCTTCCCCTTTTTGTCCTCGTTCCATCCGCTTGTTACCTATATAATATGGCTTCCCCCAAGAATCCGCAAACTACGCCTCGCCGCACCCCGACGACCGCTGCTACGGATGAGATTGCCGGTAACACGCCGGATACCGGTGCCGTATCGGCCCTGGACGTTGTGCGGACCAACAACGACCTGACCCGCAAGAAAGGCGGCTCGCGGGGTTCGGTAGATACCCAAGACCCGGGCTACGTAAACGACCAGCTCAACCGGGTGCTCTACGCCCTCGACGCCTTCAAAAAAGGCGACGTGTCGGTGCGCCTGACCAAGCAGAACGACGACATCTTTGCCGAAATCGCCGAAGCCTACAACTCGATGGTGGAGATGATAGGCGGGGTAGGCGGCGAGGTATCGCGCATCTCGAAGGTGGCCGGGGTAGAAGGAAACCTGAAGGCGCGGGCCTCGGCCGACGGCGCCGCGGGTTTCTGGCGCGACATGATTAACAACATCAACGGCCTGGTGGACAGCATCGCCGTGCCGGTATTGGAGGTAGGCAAGGTACTGAAGAACATCAGCCGCGGCAACCTGGACGAAAGCTTCCAGATTCCGGTATCGGGCGACTTCAAACTGATGGCCGAAACCATCAACAAAACCATCGACAACCTGAACATCTTCGCCGGCGAGGTAACCCGCGTGGCCCAAGAAGTAGGTACCGAAGGAAAGCTCGGCGGCCAAGCCAGCGTACCCAACGTAGGCGGCATCTGGAAAGACCTGACCGACAACGTAAACAACATGGCCTCGAACCTGACCAGTCAGGTACGAGACATTGCCAACGTAGCAACGGCCGTAGCCAAGGGCGACTTGACCCAAAAGGTAACGGTTGATGTAAAAGGCGAATTCCTGCAGCTCAAGCAAAACCTCAACCAGATGGTGGACTCGCTGAACCTGTTTGCCGGCGAGGTAACCCGTGTGGCGCAGGAAGTGGGTACGGAGGGTAAACTCGGCGGCCAGGCCTCGGTACCGAACGTGGCCGGCGTTTGGAAGGACCTGACCGACAATGTAAACAACATGGCGAGCAACCTGACTTCTCAGGTGCGGGACATTGCCAACGTGGCCACCGCGGTAGCAAAAGGTGACTTGAGCCAGAAAGTAACCGTCGATGTAAAAGGCGAGCTGCTCCAGCTGAAGCAGAACCTGAACCAGATGGTGGACTCGCTGAACCTGTTTGCCGGCGAAGTAACCCGCGTGGCGCAGGAAGTAGGCACCGAAGGCCGCCTGGGTGGCCAGGCCTCCGTGCCCAGCGTCGCTGGTGTGTGGAAGGACTTGACCGACAACGTAAACTACATGGCTTCGAACTTGACGAGCCAGGTACGAGACATTGCCAACGTGGCAACCGCGGTAGCCAAAGGCGACTTGACGCAGACGGTAACCGTCGACGTAAAAGGTGAATTCCTGCAGCTCAAGCAGAACTTGAACCAGATGGTGGCGTCCCTTAACCTGTTTGCTGGCGAGGTAACCCGCGTGGCACAGGAAGTAGGAACGGAAGGGAAGCTGGGTGGCCAGGCTAGCGTGCCGAACGTGGCCGGTGTGTGGAAAGCCTTGACCGACAACGTAAACGACATGGCCGCGGCTCTTACCTCGCAGGTACGAGACATTGCCAACGTGGCTACCGCCGTAGCCCGCGGCGACTTGAGCCAGAAGATGACGGTGAACGTGAAGGGCGAAATCCTGGAGCTGAAGAACATCCTTAATCAGATGGTGGACTCGCTCAACATCTTCGGTGACGAAGTAACCCGCGTGGCCCGCGAAGTAGGTACCGAAGGTAAACTGGGCGGCCAGGCCGTAGTGCCCCGCGTAGGTGGAACCTGGAAGGAGCTGACCGACAACGTAAACACAATGGCTAGCAACCTGACTTCTCAGGTGCGAGACATTGCCAATGTAGCTACCGCCGTATCGAAAGGTGACCTTTCGCAGAAGATTACGGTAGACGTAAAAGGTGAGCTGCTCGACCTAAAGGACAACCTGAACCAGATGGTGGACTCCCTGAACATCTTCGCCGGCGAGGTAACCCGCGTGGCGCGTGAGGTGGGCACCGAAGGTATCCTGGGCGGCCAGGCCAACGTACCCCGCGTAAGCGGCACCTGGAAGGATTTGACGGACAACGTGAATACGATGGCCTCGAACTTGACCTCGCAAATGCGCGACATTGCCAACGTGGCAACTGCCGTAGCCAAAGGCGACTTGAGCCAGAAAATCACGGTAAATGTGCGCGGTGAGCTGCTGCAGTTGAAGGAAAACCTCAACGAAATGGTGGACTCCCTGAACACCTTCGGTGACGAAGTAACCCGCGTGGCCCGCGAAGTGGGTACCGAGGGCAAGCTGGGCGGCCAGGCCAAAGTGCCCAACGTGCGCGGCACCTGGAAGGACCTCACCGACAACGTAAACACAATGGCTAGCAACCTGACCTCGCAGGTACGGGACATTGCCAACGTAGCTACCGCCGTATCGCGCGGCGACTTGAGCCAGAAAGTATCGGTAAACGTCAACGGTGAGTTGCTCGACCTGAAAGACAACTTGAACCGAATGGTGGACTCCCTGAACATCTTCGCCGGCGAGGTAACCCGCGTGGCGCAAGAGGTAGGCACCGAGGGCAAGCTGGGCGGTCAGGCCTCCGTGCCCAGCGTGGCTGGCGTGTGGAAGGAACTGACCGACAACGTAAACTACATGGCCTCCAACCTCACCACGCAGGTGCGGGGCATTGTGAAGGTAGTGACCGCGGTATCGAAGGGTGACTTGACCCAGAAACTGACGCTGCAAGCCAAAGGCGAAGTAGCCGAGCTGGCCGACACCATCAACCGAATGGTGGACGACCTTAACCGCCTCGCCGTCGAAGTAAGCCGCGTGGCGAAAGTGGCCGGTGTGGAAGGCAAGCTAACCGAACGCGCCACGGTAGGCGGTGTGTCGGGTTCCTGGAAAGAACTGGTGGACACGCTCAACGCCCTGCTCGAATCCATTGCCTCGCCGGTACTGGAAGTGAGCCGCGTGGTACGCGCCATCTCGGAAGGCGACCTGACCCAGCGCGTGGAAGTGCCTACCACGGGCGACATCCTGGCCATGTCGAACGCCCTTAACCTCGCCGTGGAGAACCTGAACGAGTTGCTCGGCGAAATCAACGACTCGTCGCAGATTGTGGGTACTTCTTCGGAAGAAATGGCCGGCAAAGGCCAGGAGATGAGCCGCGTAACCGTCGATGTGGCCTTGGCCATGCAGCAGATGGCTGAAGGCGCTCAGAACCAGGCTTTGAAAACCGACCAGGCCTTTAAGCTGATTGAAGAAATCATGCAGGCCACGAAGGAAACCGCCAACAAGGCCGACGTGGTAAACAAATCGGCTATCCTGGGTGAGCAGACCTCGCAGCTCGGTCTGAAAACGGTGGCGGAAGTGGTGAAAAACATGGAAGAAATATCCAGTGCCGCTTCGCAAACGTCCCGCACCATCGAAGTACTTAGCACCCGGTCGGGTGAGATCAGCAAGTCGCTGGGTGTGATTACCGACATCGCCTCGCAAACCAACCTGCTGGCACTGAACGCGGCCATCGAAGCAGCCCGCGCCGGGGAAGCCGGCCGTGGTTTCGCGGTAGTAGCCGAGGAAATCCGGAAGCTGGCCGAAGGCTCCCGCAAGTCGGCCAACGAAATTGCCACGCTGGTAGAGGACGTTCGCAAGGACACCACCTCAGCCGCAACCGCTATTTCGACCATGGAAAACCGAGTACTCAAAGGCAAGAACGCTACGTTCGAAGCCAGCTCGGCATTTAAGAACATTGCGACCAGCAGCGGCGAAACGCTCCGCACCTCGCGCGACATTCTCACGGCTACCGAGGTACAGAAAACGTCGATTGGCGACGTAGTGAAGTACGTGGAGGAAGTGGTAGCCATTGCCGAGCAAACGGCCACGGGCACGCAGCAAGTGGCCGGCACGGCCAAGCAGTTGTCGACGGCCATGCAGGAGCTGACCACCAGCTCGCAGCGCCTCACCGACATTGCCGACGACCTCCAGGCCGGCCTCGAAACCTTCCAACTCAGCTCGTACGAGCCGGAGCCCGAGCCGGTGCCGCTGCGCCGCGGTCCAAGCGTTCGGGATATGTACCGGGCCCGGGATTCGTACGCTCCTGCTCCGCAGAACGGCAACGGCGGCGCCAACCGCCGGGCCCAAAGCCGGCCCGAAGCAGCTCCGGAACTTTCCGAAAATGGCCGCCGCAACGGCATGGTACGCCGCAATGGCCGGGCCGAAATGTTTGCTCCAGCAGCTGCTCCGGCAGCTCCTAAAACGGAGCGGCGGGTACGTTCGAATCGCGCGGAGGTAGAAATTAACGGCAATGGGGCGCCCAAGCCTGCAGCTCAAGCCTCACGGCCGGCGCCTGCAAAGCCGGCGGCCCAGCCCGAACAGGCGAAGAATGGCAAGAGCCCCCGCAACGGCCAGGCCGTGAAGGACGCAGCCCCCAAATCAAAAGCCAAAGCCAAGTAATTTTTGGTAACTGGTAGTGGTATTTGGTAGTCGCAAGCAACAATGCTTTAGCTTCCCGACCACCAAATACCCACTACTGACCACCAGCTGCTGACTACCAAGTATATGGCCGAGATTGAACTAGCCGCTCCTGCCCCTAAATCTGAACGCGCCAAACCGGCCGAGCTGGTTCAGCTCATTGTGTTCCGGCTGGGCGACGAAGACTACGGCATCCGCATTGAGCAGGTGAAAGAGGTGACCGTGACCCCGGAAGTGGCGCGTATGCCCAAAACGCCGCCCTTCATCAAAGGCATTGCCAACCTGCGCGGCGACATCATTGCCATTATTGACCTGGAAGAGCGGTTTCGGCTCCGGCCCGCCGGCCGGCCCTTGCCCGAACGCAGCTACACCGTAGCCGTGGAGGCCGCCGACTATACCCTTGGCCTGATGGTGCGCGAAGTGCCGCGTCCCTTCACGCTGCCCCTGAGCCAGATTGAGCCGGCCCCGGAGTTTGTGCAGGACTCCAGCACCCGCGACAAGTACCTCGAAGGCATTGCCAAACTCCCCGAGGGGGGCATCATCATCGTGCTCGACATGCGTAAGTTGCTCACCCCAAGCGAGGTGATGCGGCTGCCCGGCAAAGGGGCATCTTCGTAGCCCCCAGCCCGTACAACGCGGGGCCGGGCGCAGTAGCTCGGCCATGCAATCGAATTACCCCTATGTCACCCAATACCATGAACAAGCGCATTCTCATCGTCGACGACTCATTTTACATGCGGACGATGCTCAAGAACATGCTCACCGACGCTGGCTACGAGGTAGTAGGCGAAGCCGCCAACGGGGCCCAGGCCCTGGAAATGGCCACTTCAACCGAGCCTGACCTCATCACCCTCGACGTGATTCTGCCCGATAACACCGGGCTGGACGTGCTCAAGAGCCTTCGCCAAACGCAGCCGTCGGCCAAGGTGGTGATGTGCAGCGCCGTGGGCCAGGAGGTCATCGTGAACGAAGCCATCGAGAATGGGGCCCTGGCCTACATCGTGAAGCCGTTCTCGGAAGAGAAGGTGTTGGAGATAGTGGGAGCCGCGTTGCAAAACAACGACGCCACAGAACAGACGGCCTAAGGTGCGGCCGCAACCTCCCGTGGCTATGCAGCTCACCGTCGGAAACGATGGGGCTTGGTGGCGCGTGGCGGTTTGGGAACAACGTGTAACTATGAACATCGGCCAATGAAAACGCGCGACCAGGAATACCGGGAGCTGTTCATGGCCGAGGCACTGGAGTATTACGACTCCATGAGCCGGCACCTGAGCGAGCTGGAGCGCAACCCCGACGCGGGTCCGGCACTCAATGAGCTGTTCCGGCTCATGCACAACCTCAAGGCCAACGCCCGGGCCATGGGCTTTACGGACCTGGGCGAGGTTGCCCACCACCTGGAAACGCTCTTTGGGCTGATTCGGGACCACGAGCGCACCTTTAGCGGGCCGCTCATTCGGGTGGTATTTGCCGGGGTTGACGCGTTGGGCAGCATGATTCGGGCGGTGGGAGCCAACCAGCCCCTGCCCGATGCCAGTGCGTTGCTTGAGAACCTCGACCGCCTAGTGCGCGGCGAAGCGCCGGTGCTGGACGACGAAGAGACCATCGACACCGAAGAGGAGTCGAACCGGAAAATGGAGCTGTCGGACCTGGTGTACATCCAGGTCAAGAAGCTCGACAACTTGCTGAACCTGGTAGGCGAGCTGGTGATTGACCGCGACCGGATAATGACCCTGGCCCAGGAGCTCGACAACCCCGCGCTGCTGGCCACGGCCCAGCACCTGTTCCGCATTTCTGATGATTTGCAGTACAGCGTGATGGATGCCCGGCTGGTAGGGGTGGGCGTGCTGCTCAACAAGTTTCCAAGGGTGGTGCGCGACGTGGCCGCGGTCGAAGACAAGCAGGTGGAGCTGACCATGAGCGGGCAGGACGTGCAGATTGACCGCAACATCCTGCAAATCATTACCGACGCCTTGCTGCACCTGGTGCGCAACGCCGTCAGCCACGGCCTCGAAACCACCGAGCAACGCCTGAAGGCGGGCAAGTCTCCCGTTGGGCAGCTCACCCTCTCGGCCCTGACCGAGCGCGACGACGTGCTCATTCAGGTGCGCGACGATGGCCGCGGCATCGACACCGAAGCCGTGCGCCGCAAAGCCGTAGAGCGGGGCCTGACCACGGCTAAAGCCGCCGCTACGCTGGACGAGCACGCCGTGTGGGCGTTCTTATTCGAGCCAGGCTTTTCAATGGCTCAACAAGTAACCGACATCTCTGGCCGCGGCGTGGGCCTGGATGTGGTGAAGCTGGCCCTGGATTCGTTAGGCGGCCAGTTACGCGTGGAGTCGCAGTTGGGCGTGGGCACTACGTTTACGCTGGTGCTGCCCACCTCCATTGCTGTAAAAGGCGCCTTGCTGGTAGAAGTGGACGAACGGCCCTATGCCGTGCCGCTGCTGCACACCGACACGGTGCTGGCCCTACACCCCGGGCAGATTTCGGTAGTGGGCGGCGTGCTGGTGACCCAATTCCACGAGCAGTCCGTACCGCTGGTGCCCTTGCGCCAGCTGCTGTACGACGAAGGCGACGGGCCGCTACCCCTTGCCGACAAAAACGACGTGAATGGCCCCCAGCATGTGCTGGTGGTCAACTACAACAACCGCCGCCTGGGCCTGGTCGTCGACCGATTTCTGCGTCAGCAGAACATCGTCATCAAGCCACTCAGTAAGCCGTTGGATACCATTGACCTGTTTGGGGGAGTCACCCTGCTCGGAAGCGGGCAAGTGTGCCTCGTACTGGATGTGCCGGCACTCACCCGCTTGTTTTTAAACAAACGGCCCTAAACTCACTTTCTCTCACCACAGTCCTCGCAGCTGCACTTCCCCCTAGATTCGACGTTATGGATTTATCGATGACCGACTTAGAACGTGATATAATCCGCGAGATTTTGAACATTGGCCTGGCTCGCGCCGCCGATTCGTTCGCCGTAATCGCCCAAGAACGGGTGCTCCTGGAAGTGCCGAATATCGACTTGCTGGTAAGCGACGATATCTTGGCCAGAGTGCGCGATTATCAGACCAACCACGTTGCTATTCAGTCCGATATCCGGGGGGATTTCAACGGTACCACGCTGATGTTCTTCTCAGGCCAGCACATTCAGCGGCTTTCCCGGGTGTGTCTGCGCATGCAATCGGCCGAATCGCTGGAGGTGAACGAGCTTCAGGAGTCGCTGCTGCTCGAAATCAGCAACATCATCACCGGGGCCCTGGTCACGCAGCTCGCCAACATCCTCAAGGCCAATATTTACGGGGCGCCTCCCACCGCTCCCCACGGCGACATCGGCGATATTCTGCAGAGCCTACTGCCTCAGCACCAGCTCCAGCCCCTGATTTTTTCGGTTATCACTCAGTTCTCCGACAAAGACAACATGGTGGAGCTGCCGCTGATGCTGTTCTTTGACCGGGTCACCTTCTCGAAAATTCTGGAGATAATTCGCAGTTACGATTTCCTGGGCAGTCAGATGTCGGCCTAGTCTTTTTACCGAAGGCTGCTCACTGCATTTAGCAACATAACCGCCTACTATAAAAGCACGTCATACAGCTTGAGCCAATTCATCCGGCTCAACTTCATAATTTGGATTTTTGTGGAGCTATTCGATAGCTTCCCTGCCCATGCCGCCAGCGGATTCACCCCGATTGGCGGCCTTGGTTTTTAATAACCCTTCATTAGCAAACTCCGATGTCTAAGAACAATGCCGCTTTGGCCCAAAAAATAGCCTCCTTCGACCCCAATGCTCCTGGCGATGCAGCCGGCGGCCTGTTTGGTTTGCCCTTCACCACCGAGGAAGCTCAGGTGGTGGTGGTGCCCGTTCCGTGGGAAGTGACGGTGAGCTACCGCGCTGGTACCGCCGATGGGCCGGCCGCCATTCGCGAAGCCTCCATGCAAGTCGACCTGTACGACCAGGATTTGCCCGATGCCTGGAAGTTGGGCCTGGCCATGGAAGACGAGGACGAAACCATTGCCGAAACCAGCCGCAAGCTGCGCCCGCAGGCCTCCGAATACATCGACTGGCTGGAAGCCGGCCAGCCCGAGACCGACCAGCAAAAATTTAGCACCGTACCCGGCCAAATCACGGCTGAAGGCAACAAGATGCTAAAGTGGCTTAAGGATAAAACCGGCGCCCTGCTCGACCAGGGCAAGGGCGTGGTGGTGCTGGGCGGCGACCACAGCACGCCCCTGGGCTACCTGCACGCGCTTGCCGAGCGGCACGAAGAATTCGCCATCCTGCAGTTCGACGCGCACTGCGACCTGCGCCCGGCGTACGAAGGGTTCCAATACTCGCACGCCAGCATCATGTACAACGCCCTCGACCTGCCCCAGGTGAAGAAGCTGGTGCAAGTTGGCATCCGGGACATGTGCCAGCAGGAGGCCGATTTTATTGCGACTTCTAACGGGCGGGTCGCGTTGTTCGGCCAGCGCTTTTTAAGCGAAGAAAAGTTCGCCAAGAAATCGTGGAAGAAAGTCTGCGGCAAAATCATAGCTCAACTTCCCCCCAAGGTGTACATCAGCTTCGACATCGACGGGCTCGACCCCAAGCTGTGCCCCGGCACCGGCACGCCCGTGCCCGGTGGCCTGGAGTTCGAAGAAGCCACCTATCTCATCCGCTCCATCGTGCGGGCGGGCATCACCATCATCGGCTGCGACCTCAACGAAGTGGCCCCCGGTGACACCGATTGGAACGGCATCGTGGGCGCGCGCTTGCTCTACCAACTTTGCAACTGGATGGCCGTATCTCAAGGCCGCCTCGTCGCGAAAGGGATGGAGGCGGAGTAACCTTCTCTCACCTCAACCCCTTTTTTCATGATTGGTTTTATCCTCAAATTCATCCTGACGGCGGTGCTGGTGTACGGCCTCAGCCTGGTGCTGCCGGGCGTAGTACTGAGCGGATTCGGCAGCGCGGCCATCCTGGTGCTGGTGCTGGGCTTGCTCAACGCCGTCGTGAAGCCCATTCTCAAGATTCTCGGCTTTCCCATCACCGTGCTGACGCTGGGCCTGTTCCTGCTGGTTATCAACGTAATCATTGTGAAGCTGGCCGATTTCCTGATGAGCAGTTTCGACGTGCACGGTTTCCTCAACGCGCTGCTTTTCAGCATTGCGCTGTCGCTGGTGAATGCCGTGGTTGATTTAGTGGTAGACTAATTCGCCTTTACAGCTCAACTTAAGCAAATACTTCACTTAAGGATTGGCCAACAAAAAAGCCCGGCTTCACAGCCGGGCTTTTTTGTTCGCTAGAAGGCCAGCCGTTACAGCCGGCGAATGTCGGCCCCGAGGGCGGTGAGGCGCTGGTCGATGTTCTGGTAGCCGCGGTCAATCTGCTCCACGTTTTCAATCGTGCTTTTGCCTTCAGCGGAAAGAGCCGCAATGAGCAGGGCCACACCGGCCCGAATGTCGGGCGATGTCATGGTGATGCCGCGCAGGCGCGTGCGCTGGTCCAGCCCGATAACCGTAGCGCGGTGCGGGTCGCAGAGAATAATCTGGGCGCCCATGTCGATTAGCTTGTCGACGAAAAACAGGCGGCTCTCGAACATCTTCTGGTGAATGAGCACGGTGCCCTTGGCCTGGCAGGCCACTACCAGCACAATGCTGAGCAGGTCCGGGGTAAAGCCCGGCCAGGTGTGGTCGCTCACCGTGAGGATAGAGCCGTCGAGGTAGGTGGCAATTTCGTAGTGGGGCTGGGCCGGGATATGAATGTCATCGCCGCGGAACTCCAGCTGGATGCCCAGCTTGCGGAAGGTATCCGGAATAAGGCCCAACTGCGGAATCTGGCAGTCCTTGATGGTGATTTCGGAGCCCGTCATGGCGGCGAGGCCGATGAAAGAGCCGATTTCAATCATGTCGGGCAGCATGCGGTGCTCGGTGCCGCCCAGGCTTTCGACGCCTTCGATGGTGAGCAGGTTAGAGCCAATGCCCTGGATGTTAGCGCCCATGCGCACCAGCATCCGGCACAGCTGCTGCAGATAAGGCTCGCAGGCAGCGTTATATATGGTGGTAGTGCCTTCGGCTAATACGGCGGCCATCAGGATGTTGGCTGTGCCGGTTACGGACGCTTCATCAAGCAGCATGTGGGTGCCCTGGAGCTTGCCCTCGGCCTTGATGCGGTAGAAATCGGTGCCTTCGAGGGTGAGCTTACCGCCCAGCTTCTCGAGGCCCAGGAAGTGCGTGTCCATGGGACGGCGGCCAATTTTGTCGCCGCCCGGCTTGGGCAGCTGGCAGCGGCCGTAGCGGCCCAGCATGGGGCCCAGAATCATGACCGAACCCCGCAGCGCGCCCGCCTGGGCCACGAATGCGGGCGAATCCATGTAGTCAAGGTTGACGTCCTCGGCCTGAAAAACGTACGTGTCGGTGGCCAGCTTGCCCACTTTTACGCCCAGGTCGCGCAGCAGCTCAATAAGCTTGTTTACATCCCGGATGTCGGGGATGTTACTGATGGTCACCGGCTCCGGCGTCAGCAGTACTGCACAGAGAATTTGGAGGGCTTCGTTTTTAGCGCCCTGGGGCGTGATTTCGCCGCGCAGCGCTTTGCCACCGCGTACTTCAAATGCAGCCATTTTTTATTTAATCGGGTTGATATTCGAGTAGGCAGAACGTCATGCTGAGCTGGCCGAAGCAGCTCTACCGCTGTACTAAATCTAGTTAGTTGCGTGGAAGAGGTGCTTCGGCCAGCTCAGCATGACGTTCCAAAAGAAACTATTACTGAGGGGGCTGCTGGGGTTCCTGGCGGCCTTTCTTGCGCTTTTTGCCGCCTTTGTTGCCAAATCCGCCGTTTCGGCCGTCGCGGTTGTCGCGGCCTTCGCGCCGGTCGCGGCCTTCCCTCTGCTGCGGCTGGGGCACGATGAAAGCCGGCGTGCGGCCGGTGCCGCCTGGCATCTCAAACAGGTTTTCGCTGTCGACCACGGCCGGGTCGAGGCGGAGCTGGCCGCCGGAGAGCTCGCCCAGATGGCGCAGGATGGTCACGTCCTTGGCGTTTTCCTTGTTGTGCTGGCGGTACAGGAACTTCATGGTCCGGCCAATCTGAACGGTGGCCTGTTCGCGCTCAGCCGGGTCCTCAATGGTCAGGGCCTTGGCAATCAGGGCCTCCACGGCCGCGCCGTAGGCCCGGAGCTTCGGGGCCTGGCGGGGGTAGGGGACGCGGGTAGGCTTCTCGGTACGAATTGTGAGGCTGCGCAGTGGCACGGGTGCATCCAAGGTCACTTCTTCGCCGGCCATGGCGTGCAGGTGGTTCCAGAGGCGGGTTTGTACCTCAGGCAACTCACGCAGCGACGGCTGCAAGCGGAGCATCAGTTGCACAATCTGCCCGGCCCGCTTGGTGCGCTCGGCCACGTCTTCAATCTGGGCTAGGCCCTGAATGAGCTGGTAGGTGCTGTGCCCGTATTCGCGCACCAGCAGTTGCAGGTGGAAGGGCAGGGTGGTGAGGTCGGTCATAGAAAGCAATAGGAGGGCCCGCCAAAGGCGGGCCCGGGCCAAAGATAGGAAGAAGGCTTATGCCTCCTCTATATGGGCCGCAAAAGGTTAGTGCACCCGCAGCTTGGCGAAGCTGAGCAATAGCACTTTCTCACCTACTTCTTCGAACTGAATGGTGGCTTTGGTGGTACCCTGCTGCGTTTCGAGCTGGCTCACTACGCCGAAGCCGAACTTGGCGTGCTCGACGCGCTGCCCGCTTTGCAGCTTGGAGGTGTCGGAAGGAGTGAAGTCGGCCGGGGCCACGTATTTGGTGGCTTGCACCTTACGCGGCGCCGTTGGAATTAGGTTCGAGCGGCGCTCAAATACGTGCTGAAACGGCGACTCGCCCGCGCCCGGCCCGGCCGCGAATTTGAAGTTGACGTACTGCGGGTCAATCTCATCCAGAAAGCGGCTTTTTTCGCAGCTGCGCAAGTTGCCCCACTGGTAGCGCGAAGTGGCGTAGCTCAACGTGAGCTTCTTCTCGGCCCGCGTGATGGCTACGTAAAACAGGCGGCGCTCTTCCTCCAGGTCAGCCCGCGAGGTAATCATCATCTGGCTCGGGAAGAGATTTTCCTCCATGCCCACGATGTACACATTGCGGAATTCCAGACCCTTTGCCGAGTGAATGGTCATCAGCGTCACGGCTTCGCCTTCCTGCGCTGCGTCTTTCAGGTCGGAGTCCGTCACCAGAGCAATGTCCTGCAGGAAGGCGCCGAGGCTCTTGTCTTCGCGCTCGGGGTCGTCGACGTATTCCTTGATACCGTTGAGCAGCTCCTGCATGTTTTCGTAGCGGGAGAGGCCCTCTATGCTCTTATCGGCGTACAGTTCCTCGAGCATGCCCGAGTTTTTGGCGATGAATTTGGCCGCTTCAAAGGCATCTTCCTTGGCCGCTACCACCATGTAGCTTTTGATTTTCTCGGCAAAGCCCACCACCGGATTCGACACCCGCGCCGGCATAAACTGGTCGGCGTTGGCTACTACTTCCCACAGTGAGTGGTTGTTTTCGTCGGCCGTGGTGATGAGTTTGCTGATTGTAGTATCGCCGATGCCGCGCTTGGGGTAGTTAATCACCCGGCGCAACGCCTGCTCGTCGTTTTGGTTAACTGTGAGGCGCAGATAGGCCACCAAGTCCTTGATTTCCTTGCGCTGATAAAACGACAGGCCGCCAACAATTTTGTACCGGATGTTGAGCTTCCGCAGGGCTTCTTCCATCGCGCGGCTTTGCGCGTTGGTGCGGTACAGGATGGCGAAGTTGTCGTAGGACAAATGGCCGTTCATCTTGTCCTCGTAGATGGAATTGGCCACCAACTTGCCTTCCTCGTTGTCGGAAGCGGCTTTCAGGACTTCAATCAGGGTGCCGTCTTCGTTCTCCGAGAAAACGTCCTTGCGCAGCTGCGCCTGGTTGTTTTTAATCACCGAGTTCGCGGCCCACACGATGTTCTTGGTGGAACGGTAGTTCTGCTCCAGCTTAAAAACCTGCAGCTCGGGGTAGTCTTTCTCGAAGTTGAGGATGTTGGTGATGTCGGCGCCGCGGAAGGCGTAGATGCTTTGCGCGTCGTCGCCCACTACGCAGATGTTCCTCTCTTTCGCCGCCAGCTTGCGGGTAATCAGATACTGCGAATAGTTGGTGTCCTGATACTCGTCTACCATCACGAACCGGAACATGTTCTGGTACTTGTTCAGCACGTCGACGTGTTCTTTGAACAGCACGTTGGTGTTGAAAAGCAGGTCGTCGAAGTCCATGGCGCCTGCCTTGAAGCAGCGCTGCTGGTACTGCTGATAGAGCACGCCGATTTTGGGCCGGAGTGCCGCCTCGTCGTCGGCCTTGATGGCCGCGTCGTTAAGGTACTGGTTTACCGAAATCAGCTTGTTCTTGGCGGCCGAGATGCGGCCCAACACCAGGCTGGGCTTGTAGAGCTTGTCGTCGAGCTCCAGCTCTTTCACAATCTGCCCAATTAGAGTCTTCGAGTCCTGGGTGTCGTAGATGGTGAAGCTGCGTGGGTAACCAATCTTGTCGGCTTCGGAACGGAGGATTTTGGCGAACACCGAGTGGAAGGTGCCCATCCAGAGGTTGCGGGCGGCGGGGCCAACGACTTTCTCCACGCGGGCGCGCATCTCCTTGGCGGCCTTGTTGGTAAAGGTGAGGGCGAGGATGTTGAACGGGTCGACGCCCTTTTCCAGTAGGTTGGCAATGCGGTAGGTAAGCACCCGGGTTTTGCCCGAGCCGGCACCGGCGATAATCATGCACGGGCCTTCGGTTTGCATCACCGCGGCGGCCTGCGACGGATTGAGGAGGGATAAATAATCTAGTGCCATCTGCGAATTAAGTCGCCTTTTGGGCGGTTGACAAAGATACGGCCCACCGGGTAGGGGGCCCAATGATTTTCTGGCCCCGCGGTCGGGGTTATCTTTGTACTAATGATTATTATTCAAGAAACGGTCATCTCCGACGACATCGCCGACAACTTTTTCGTCTGCAACCTCGAAGCCTGCAAGGGCGCTTGTTGCGTAGAGGGCGACCTCGGCGCGCCACTCGAAGAACCCGAGCTCAAGATTCTGGAGCAGGAATACGCCAACATCAAGCCCTTCCTCACCGATGCGGGCCGCGCGGCCATCGAGGCCCAGGGCCTGTACATCAAAGACTGGGAAGGTGACTTCAGTACAACAACGATTGACGATAAGGAGTGCGCCTACGCGCTCTACGACGAGCGCGGCATCCTCAAATGCGGCATTGAGCAAGCTTACCTGGCAGGGGCCACCACGTTCAAAAAGCCCATCAGCTGCCACCTGTACCCGATTCGCATCACCAAATACGATGGCTTCGACGCGCTCAACTACGACCGGTGGGGCATCTGCAACCCGGCCTGCGCGTTTGGTGGCACGCTGGGGGTGAAGGTGTACCAGTTTTTGAAAGACCCGCTGATTCGCAAGTATGGCGAAGGCTGGTATAGCGAACTGGTACGGGAGATTGAAAACCCATCGCCGGAAGGGAAGTAGGCGCGGGTTGATAAAAAAGAACGTCATGCCGAGCGTAGACGAGGCATCTCGCGTGCAATAGTATATCCAGTCGATTGGGTTACTACCACACGCGAGATGCCTCGGCTACGCTCGGCATGACGTTTTTATGTAGTTAGAGCTGAGGTTTACGCCTCCTTCACTACAATCTTTTCGATTTCGTCGTTGGCCTGAATCTGGTCGATGACATCAACGCCCTCCACCACTTTGCCGAACACGGTGTGCACGCGGTCGAGGTGGGCGGTGTTCTGGCGGTCGTGCACGATGAAGAACTGCGAGCCGCCGGTGTTTTTGCCGGCGTGGGCCATGCTCAGGGCGCCCCGCTCGTGGTACTGGTTGCCGCCGCTGGTTTCGCAGTCGATTTTGTAGCCGGGGCCACCGGTGCCAGGCACGCCTTTAGCACCGGCGCGGGTGTTGGGGCAGCCGCCCTGAATCACGAAGTTGGGGATGACGCGGTGAAACTTCAGGCCGTCGTAGTAGCCTTTTTCGGCCAGGTCGATGAAGTTCTTAACGGTTTTGGGAGCGTCCTGCTCGTAAAACTCGACCTTCATTACCCCTTTTTTGGTATGGATTTCAGCTGTTTTCATAAATCTCGGAATGGTGCTTGCGAATTGCGTTTGGCGAAAGACTGTGGCGCTTTCCCGGGGGCGAAGGTAAGAAATCGGTTGGCGTAGCGAAACATCCCTGCCGGTTTGTTACTTCGTAAGCTCAACCGCCGCATCGGCATAGTCACACCAAACCACTTTTTCACCACACTTCTTTCATGAAAAAACATTTTGCGCCCCTGCTCGCGGCCGTGGCCACCTCGCTGGTGCTGGCCAGCTGCGGCAACGACAAGCCCGCTACCACTGAAACCGAAACCACCAACACCGTCAACCCCGCTGACTCGGTGGCTGCTATGGCCGGCGACTCGGCCCGGATGGCCAAGCCTGAAGGCGTAATGGTGGACGGCGTGGCGATGACCGCCGAGAAAAACATTGTAGAAAATGCCGCTGCCGCCAAAAGCGTGAGCACGCTGGTGGCCGCCGTGAAGCAGGCTGGTTTAGTTGAGACCCTCAGTGGCCCTGGCCCCTTCACCGTATTCGCGCCCACCAACGCCGCCTTTGACAAGCTGCCCAAAGGCGCCGTAGCCGGTCTCATGGACCCCGCCAGCAAAGCCAAGCTGGCCGGTGTGCTCAAGTACCACGTCATCCCCGGCCGCCTCGTGGCCGCTGACCTGAAAGACGGCCAGGAACTGACCACCGTCAACGGGGACAAGCTCCACATTATGGTGCGCGATGGCAAGGTGATGGTAAGCAACGGCAAAGACACGCCCGCCACCGTGCAAATCCCCGATGTGATTTCCAGCAATGGCGTAACCCACGTTATCGACGGCGTAGTATTGCCCTTGGGCAAGTAGAGTACCAGTCATTGCGAGCGCAGCGTGGCAATCCGTCCTCTCACCGCGCCTAACCTTATGATGTGAAAAGCCCCGGCTCTACTGCAGAGTCGGGGCTTTTTTAATAGAATGAAGCATTGTCACTTCTCAGGGGTAAGTGCAGGCAGAGGAAAGATTGCCGCGCTACGCTCGCAATGACAGGCGTTAGTGCCGGTTGTCTTCGCCGGCCAGCATGCTCAGGTAGCTGTCGTAGCGCGGGAGGGCAATGCGGCCCTGGTCCACGGCTTCGCGCACGACACAGCCGGGCTCATGGGTGTGCTGACAGTTGTGGTAGCGGCACTGGTTGAGCAGGGCGCGCATTTCGGGGAAATAGCCGGCCAGCTCTGCGGGCGGAATTTCTACCAAGCCCAGCTCTTTAATCCCGGGTGTATCGATAATATGGGTGCCGGGGCGCACTTCCAGCATTTCGGCAAAGGTGGTGGTGTGCACGCCCTTATCGGAGAACTCGCTGATTTCGGCGGTTTTTAGATCAAGGTCCGGTACGAGGGCGTTGATGAGGGTGCTTTTGCCCACGCCGGAGTGGCCGGCCAGCAAACTCACTTTGCCCTCGAGCAGGGCATCGATTTCGGCCACGCCCTCGCCCGTGGTGGCCGCGCAGGTACGGCTGGGGTAGCCCAGGCTGGCGTACATGCCCGCAATCTCGGCCTGGTACTCAAACCCATCGGCGTCGTACAAGTCGGTCTTGTTGAACAGCAGCGTCACGGGCACGTGGTACGCCTCGGCCGTGACCAGGAACCGGTCGATGAAGCCGAATGAGGTGGCCGGCGACACCAGCGTGACCACCAGCAGGGCCTGGTCCAGGTTGGCCGCAACGATGTGTGAGTGACCGGTTTTGTGCACCGAGCGGCGAATGATGTAGTTGCGCCGCTTGGCAATGTGGGAGATAACGGCAGAGCCCTCGGCCTGGGCTTCCACGGCAAATTCTACGTGGTCGCCCACGGCCAGCGGGTTGCTCACCTTCAGCCCTTTTATCTTGAATTTGCCGCGCAGCCGGCACCGGTAGAGCTGGCCGGTATCGGTGCCGCGCACCACGTACCACGAGCCGGTGGATTTTACCACGGTGCCGTGCAGCAAGGTGCCGGGGCTAGTAGTTGAAGGAGTATCCGAAATCATGAGGCAGTGAGATGGGGCAGCGCGGCCATAATGGTGCGGGTGGCGCCCGCCTGGCTGTGCACGTAGTTTAGCATCGTGGCTCGCAGGTGCAGGCGGGCTTCTTCATTGTGCCAGAGCTGGGCAAAAGCCGTTTCCAGCTCCTGCGGATTATGCACGGGAAACGCGCATTTCAGCTCAACTAATTCAGTGGCCTCTTGGAATTTGGCATAGGTTGGCCCAAAGAACAGCGGCAGCCCAAAGGCAGCGGCTTCCAGGGTGTTGTGCAGGCCCTTGCCGAAAGCGCCGCCCACGTAGGCGTATTGGCCAAAGCGGTAGAGCTGGCTCAGCAGCCCCACGTTGTCGAACAGCAGGATGCGGGCCTGCGCCACGGTGGCGGCGTCGGCCTGCGAATACCGCAGCACCTGCCCCGGAAAGGCCGATTCTACCAGGCGCAGGTTGGTTTCGCTGATTTCGTGCGGGGCCATGAGTACCCGCAGCTTGGACTGGTAGTGCGTGAGGAGCGGGGCCAGGGCCGGCAGGTCTTCGGGCCAGCTGCTGCCCACCACCAGCACCGGCGCCCCATCGGCTACATAGGCTTCGACTACGGGCAAGGACTTGGGCGGGGCCGCGGCCGTGGCTACCACGGTATCGAAGCGCGTATCGCCGGCCACGCTCACTTGGGCCAGGCCCAGGCCGCGAAGTAGAGCGGCGGAGGCTTCGTTCTGGGTGAAGATGTGCGCAAAATGGCTCAGAATCTTGCGAAAGAACCCGCCCCAGGGCTGGAAAAACACCTGGTCGGCCCGGAAAATGGCGGAGACCACCACGGCGGGGATGCCGCGCCGGTGCGCTTCGTTGAGGAAGTGGTACCAGAATTCGTACTTCACAAACACAACCAGCCGGGGCCGCACCACCTCCAGAAAGGCGCGGGCATTACGGCGGCTATCCAGCGGCAGGTAGAAAATATAGTCCGCACCGGGCCAGTTATGGCGGATTTCGTAGCCCGAGGGCGAGAAGAACGTCAGCACTAGTTTGGTGTCGGGGTGCGCCTGGCGGTAGGCCTCCAGCAGGGGGCGGCCTTGCTCAAACTCGCCTAGCGAAGCACAATGGAACCACACGCGCGGCGCGGGGTCGGCCCCGATGGTGCGGGCAATGTGGGGCAGCAGCCCGCGACGGCCCGCCACCCAGGCCGCCGCCTTGGGCACAAACGGCGCTACGAGGCGCAGCAACAGGCCATACAGGCCCAGCGCAATATTATAAAGGAACAGCAAGGCGCAAAATTACGCAATCAGGACTCGGCCCGGAATTACGGTCGCGTTTATAATTGCGGGTGGGCTTCCCAATCGACGGGGCAGGCCTCGCCGTGTTTCTCGAAGTGCTGCAAGGCATCAATCATGCGCAGGGCCTCGGCAAGGCTCCGGCCCAGCGGGCGGTCATTCACCAGCTGGTGCCGCACAATGCCGTCTTTGTCGATGAGAAAAAGGCCGCGGTAGGCCATGGGCGAGCCCACGTAGGTCATTTCGCCCTGCTCATTATAATCGTAGTGGCCGCCCAGTACGTCGTAGTTGGCCGAAATGGTTTTGGTGGAGTCGGCCACCAGCGGGTACTTCACCCCCGCAATGCCGCCCTTATCGCGTGGCTTGAGCTGCCAGGCCAGGTGCGAATACTGCGAGTCGGTGGAACAGCCCACCACGGCCACCCCGCGCCGCTCAAATTCCTCGAGCCGGTCCTGAAACGCCAGGATTTCGGTGGGGCACACGTGGCTGAAATCGGCTGGGTAGAAGTAAAACAACACGTGCTTTTTACCGAGGTAACGGTCCAGCGAAAAGTCCTCTTCGAAGGAGGCGTCAATCACAGCCGTGGCTTTAAAGGAAGGGGCACGCTTGCCAACGAGAACTGACATAGTCTTGAAGTGAAATTGTAATGGGTGAGTACCGTACGAATCTTGTGCTAAATCGCCGAAAAGCAAGGGGCTATTTGCGTGCTGCTACGGTTTAGGCAATACTACCACCGCACGGGTTAAGGGCGGGGTGCCAACAATGCCGGGCGTGGTGCCGATGCGTGTAGCCCACGTCGCTCGGCTACTTGCACACAAACTGAAACGTGCTGCGGGTGCGCTGCTCCAGGAGCAGTCCGCGCCCCTCGGTGAGGCGGGCCACGCTGGCGGCATCGTAGTTTTTAATGGTGAAAAGCGTGAGCCCGGTATTATAGTGCAAGGTGAAATGCTCGCGCAGCAAATCCAACAGCTGGTGAATGCGGCGCTCCGAATAATCGGTGCACACCGAAAAGCTGATGGCCGAATTCTGCATGACGTTAATTTTTAACTTGGCCTGGGCCAACGCGCCAAAAATTACTTCCAGGTTTTCTTCCGAGATAAAGGCGAAATCCTTGCTCTCGAAGGACAGCAGGCACTGGTTGGTTTTGCAGATAAAAGCCGGTGCCAGCATGGGGTGGTGGCAGTCGTGAATGAGCGTGCCTTCCGCTTCGGGGTCCATAAACGACTTCACGCGCAGCGGAATGCGGCGGTCGGCCAAGGGCTTCAAGGTTTTGGGGTGAATGACGGAAGCCCCGTAATACGCCATTTCGATGGTTTCGCGGTAGCTTATTTCCGGATAGCGCACCGTGTCGGGGAATATTTTGGGGTCGGCGTTGAGCAGGCCGGCCACGTCCTTCCAGATGGTGACGCTCGCCGCGCGCAGGCAGTATGCAAAAATGGCCGCCGTATAATCAGAGCCCTCCCGGCCCAGCGTGGTGGTGGCCCCGCCCGCCGTACCGCCCAAAAACCCCTGCGTCAGCACCGGGCCTTCGGCCAGCAGCGCCGGCACGGCCGCCGTAATGTGGCGTTCCGTAGTGGGCCAGTCTACGCGCCCTTCGCGCCAGGTGTGGTCGGTGCGAATCAGCGGGCGGCAGTCGAGCCACTGCAGGCCCAGCGCCCGGGCCACGATGCACGTTGCCAGCAGCTCGCCGAAGCTCACCATTTGGTCATACTGCCGGTCGTAGTCGCCGGGGCCCACGGTGGCGAGGCGGTCGGCCAGTTCGGTGAGCAGGTCAGATAGGAGAGGTGCTTCTGCTTTGGCGGCGGCTTGTGTTTCCTGAGCCCGGCCCAGGTCAGCGGCCACGCTTTGGTGAAAGGCACTGAGCCGAGCAAGTTGGGTTGAATAGTCCTGGCCGTCGTAGGCCAGCTGAAACAGTTCCTCGAGCGCATTGGTGGTTTTGCCCATGGCCGACACCACCACCAGCAACGGCTGCTGGCGGCCGTATTGCCGCACGATGCCGGCCAGGTTTCGGATGGCGTCGGCATCGCGCACCGAAGCCCCGCCAAACTTGTAAACATGCACATTATCCATGGCGGGCAAAGGTAGGAGTGCCGACAGTCTTTGCCCAGCTCAACTCAAAAACAAGCCTTGCGCCCCGCCAGCCCTATTCCCAGGCATAGCTCAACTGCGATACTGGTCCAGTACCGAACAATTTTAAGGGAGAAATTTCAGCCCCGCCGAAGTAGCTTTGCCCTGCGTTCCTGCCCTTCATTCCGCTCCTCTATATATGGACCACAATAAACTGGCCCTGCCCGTTGGCACCACCCTCGACCGTTTTATCATGCGCAAGCAGGAGGACTTTCCCTACGCCACCGGGGAATTGTCTCAGCTGCTGCGCGATATCGCCCTGGCAGCCAAAATTGTAAACCGCGAAATCAACCGTTCGGGTCTCATCGACATTGCCGGCGCCTACGGCAACCGCAACGTGCAGGGCGAGGACCAGCAGAAGCTCGACGTGATTGCCAACATCCGCTTCATCCGGGCCTTGCGCAACGGAGGCGAAGTCTGCACCATCATCTCGGAGGAAGACGATGAAATGATTCAGACCGGCAACAACCAAGGCAAGTACGTGGTGGCCATCGACCCGCTCGACGGCTCCTCGAACATCGACGTGAACGTGAGCATCGGCACCATTTTCAGCATCTACCGCCGCGTGTCGCCCACCGGCCGCGAAGGCACCGCTGCCGACTGCCTGCAGCCCGGCACGCACCAGGTTGCCGCCGGCTACGTCATCTACGGCTCCAGCACCATGCTCGTGTACACCACCGGCAACGGCGTGAACGGCTTTACCTACGAGCACTCGCTGGGCGAATTCTTCCTCTCGCACCCCGATATTCAGACGCCCAAAACCGGTACCATCTACTCCATCAACGAAGGCAGCTCCGACTCGTTTTCGCCCGGAGTGGCTGCGTTTGTGCAGCATTGCAAGGAGCGCAGCTTCTCGGCCCGCTACATTGGCTCGCTCGTGGCCGACTTCCACCGCAACCTGCTCAAGGGCGGTATTTACATTTACCCTGCCACTTCCAAAGGGCCCCAGGGCAAGCTGCGCCTCATGTACGAGTGCAACCCGCTGGCCTTCATTGTGGAGCAGGCCGGCGGCAAAAGCTCCAACGGGTACCAGCGCACCATGGAAATTGAGCCAAAAACGCCGCACGAGCGCTGCCCCGTTTTCATCGGCAGCAAAGAGCTGGTAGAAGAGGCCGAAGCCTTCCTGGCAAAAGAGAAGCAACTCAAGAGCGTCCCTTCCAAATAGCTTAAACGAATAATAAAAAAGCCCGCTCCTGATTCAGGAGCGGGCTTTTTTATGGAAATTGATTTCTATTTACTCGGCCTTTTTGCGGCTTTTCTTGGCGGGAGCCGCTTCCGGGTTGCCCTCGGCTCTGGCATCCTCGTCGGCCGCGGCAATTACGCCGCCGGTGCTCAGGGGCTCGTCGGCCGTAGGTTCGTTTTCTGATTTGGTCGCCTTGCCTTTGGTCTCGGGCGCCGCTTCGGCGCTATCGGTCGCTTCGGCAACGGCCGTGGCTTCCTGGTAGGGGACGTGCTTGCTCACGATGCCAAACCAGCTGGCCAGCTTCTTGATGTCGGACAGGTACACGCGGTCACGGTCGTAGTCGGGTATGACGCTGGCCATGAAGTCGGTCAGTTCGCTTTCGCTCGACTTGGACGTAACCGGTGCCGTGGTGCCGTGCTTCTGGTAGATGCGGTCAAAGGCTTCCGTGAGGGGCACGGTCTGGTCGGGGTCCTGGGTGTAAATGGAGATTTCCGACAGCAGCGACACTTTGTTGCGAGCCGGCGCCAGGGTGCGAGTGGCTTTCTCATCGAGGCTTTCGACCAGTACGCCGTGGCGCGCGGCGCGCACTAAGCGGTACAGGCCGGGCATGCCGCTGATGGCGGCCAACTCTTGCAATTCGTAAGGCATGGTAACTAAATGAAGAATGAGGAATGAAGAATGAGGAACGAAAAACGAATGCAGGCCCCAAAGCGCTGCTTCATTCCTCATTCCTCATTCAACAAGGCAAAACTACGGATTATTGTCCGTCCGTCGCGTTCGAGGCCGTCTGCCCGAGCTTGAACACAATGGGGAGGCTGGCCCGAATGGGCAGTTCGGGCTTCTTGAATTTGAGCAGGCGCACCACGCGCAGCGCTTCCTCGCCGGTGCCGCCGCCCAGCTGTTTCACGATGCGCATGTCTTGCATGGTACCATCGGCGTTGAGCTGGAAGCTGATGATGCACTGGCCCTGAATGCGGTTACGCTTGGCGATGGCCGGGTATTTCAGCTCCTTGGCAATGAAGGCATACATGGCCTCCTGGCCGCCTTCGTAGTACTCCGCCACCGGAATGACCTTGCCCACCGAGCCAATGCCGGTGCCTTGTTCGGCGTGGACCTTAGCCCCGGGCTGGGTGTTGGGAGCGGTTTGGGCCATGGCCGGTGCGGCAGCGGCCAGCAGCAGGCCCATGGCCAGCTGCGAAAGGGAGGTTTTTCTAATCATGATATATAAAAGCGGAGAGAAGACAGGTGAATCAGCAGCCCAATGCAGGCCGGGCCGCTATTGGCAATTTAGGGGCCAATTTACTCTTGGGCAGCTGCATTGGCGTCCCACTGCTGGTTCACTTCTGCAATGAAGTCCAGCACTTCGTCGCGCCCCAGCCCGGTTTCGGCCGAAGTCTGGAAGTAGCGCGGCAGCTCGTCCCAGATTTCGCTCATCTTTTGCAGGTAGGACGTAACCAAGGCCTTGGTTTGGGCAGTGGACTGCTTATCCGTCTTGGTAAATATCATTACGAACGGAATGCCTTCTTCGCCGAGCTTTTCCATGAATTCCAGGTCGGCGGCCTGCGGCGGGTGGCGCGAATCGATGAGCACGCACACGCACATCAGATTGGCCCGGTTGCGCAAATAGAAATTAATCATGCGGGCCCACTCGGCGCGCGAGGTTTTGCTCACTTTAGCATAACCGTAGCCCGGCAAATCGACCAGGAACCATTCATCATTAATTACAAAATGGTTTATCAATTGCGTCTTGCCCGGCGAGGCCGAGGTTTTGGCCAGGCCGTTGCGGCCCGTGAGCATATTAATCAGGGAGGACTTGCCAACGTTGGAACGGCCAATAAAGGCGTATTCGGGCATGGTAGGCTCCGGGCAGAGGTCGGCCCGGGAGTTGCTGGTTAAAAAACGAGCATCGCGAATAATCATCGAAGGGCGGGTAATAGCGAAAATGTAAGGAGTTGCAAAATTACATCCGAAACCCAGCGGCGGTCGGAGAAATAAAAATGTGCAAATCAATGGCTATTTCATTGGTGCTTCTATATTTGCGCGTCATGCCTGCCAATCCAGTGGGCCGCTGCCGCCGCACTCGCCCGTCGTAGAATGGCCTTAATGCCGCCAAAAACCGCTTTTTGTAAGCAAAAAACCTATCTTTGCTCGTCACTGGCCTGCCCTTGACTATATAAATAGGCACGAGGTTGGCGCTACTGTACGGTTACCTTAGCCGTAAACGGGTATTAAAGCCTAACCCTGCTGCCTTTTTTGAGTATAAGGCCCAAAAACACTACGCGGCCCCAACGCTACGCGTTTCTACTTACCAACCCTTCAGAAATTTCTTTTTTTCAAACCTCTCCTCCAATGGACAACTTATCCAGAAGGTTACTGCAAGCGTCGTGCGCCGTTGCCCTCACCGCCACCATCGCCTCACCGGCCCAGGCGCAAAGCACACGGAAGGACCTCAAGACCGGCAACAAGTTCTTCGAGCAGGAAAACTACCGCGCTGCCCTCCCTTATTACGAAAAGGTACTCGCCAAAGACCCCAACAATGCCAAGGCGTTGTTCAACGCGGGTATTTCCTATATGTCGTTCGACAAGGAAAAGGCCAGCGACTACATCTACAAGGCGCAGAAAATTAAGCCGAAGGTTTCGAAGGACGTGGAGTACTGGCTTGGCCGGGTAGACCACCTCAACTACAACTTTGATGAGGCGGTAGCTCACTTTCAGGCGTACAATGCTACCCTGAAAAAGAACGACCAGCGCAAAGAAGAGCTGGCGCAGCTTATTCAGCACAGCAAGAATGCCAAGGTGCAGTTCAATTCGCCCAAGGACATCTTCGTGAAGAACCTGGGCCCGACCATCAACACGCAATTCTCGGAGCACAGCCCGGTTATTTCGTCTGATGACAAGCTGCTCATCTACACCTCGCGTGGTGAGAACGTAACCGGTGCTACCGGCAAGCCCAGCGACAAGAAAAACAAGAGCATTGCCGCCGACGGCGAGTACTACGAAGACATCTTCGAAGCCACCCGCCTCGACGACGAGAACTGGAACAAGCCCCGCTCGCTGAGCGGCGTGCTCAACGGCAAAGGCCATGATGCTTCGACGCAGCTGTTCGACAACGACACCAAGCTGCTGATGTACCGTAACGATAACAACGGCGACATCTTCATCTCGGAGAAAAGCGGTGGCGACTGGACGGCTCCCAAGCCCCTGGGCAGCAACATCAACTCGAAGTCGTACGAAGGGGATGCTTACATTACTCCGGACGGACTGACGCTGTACTTCTCGACGGGCCGCTATTCAGAAGATGGCACCCTCGACCTGTACGTGTCGACCCGTGCTTCGATGACCGACGAGTTTGGCCCGGCCAAATCGCTCGGCAGCGCCATCAACACCAAGTATGATGACGACAGCCCGTACCTGAGCAAAGACGGCAAAACGCTGTATTTCTCGTCGCGTGGCCATAACACCATGGGCGGCTACGACATCTTCAAGTCGGAGTACAACGCCGAAACGCGCCGCTGGGGCGAAGCTCAGAACCTGGGCTACCCCATCAACACGCCGGACGATGACTCGTACTACCGTTTGAGCCCCGACGGTTCGTATGCTTACCTGAGCTCCTACCGCATCGGTGGCTACGGTGAAAAAGACATCTACACCATCAACTACATCAAGAACGCCATCATCAAAGGCAAGGTGTTCTCGGCAAAAGACAGCACGTCGGTGATTCCGGGTGTTGAGCTGGTGTTCACCGGTGCGCAGGCCGACAAAACGGCGCTGAGCTTCCGCGACGTAACCAAGCCCGATGGCGCTTACCAGGTAGCCGTGCTTTCGGGCCGTACCTACCAGGTAGCCGTGAGCAAGGACGGCAAGAACATCGAAACGCAGGAATTTGCCGTGCCGGTGTCGACGAATGACTCGACGACCATCACGAAGAACTTCTACGTGAACTACATCGACACCACCAGCCTGGCGAACGGGATGTTCAAGAACATCTACTTCGATACCGACAAGTACAAGCTGCGTCCGGAGTCGATTACGGAGCTGAACAACACCGCCCAGAAGCTGATGGCTAATACGGGCATCAACATCTCGATTGAAGGCCACTGCGACTCGCGCAACACCGACGAGTACAACATGGTACTGGGCCAGAACCGCGCCGATGCAGCTAAGAACTACTTGAAAAAGAAGGGCATTGCTGAAAGCCGCATGACCACGGTAAGCTACGGCGAGCGTCGTCCGGCCGCGCCGAACGATTCGCCCGAGAACATGCAGCTCAACCGTCGTGACGAGTTCCGTCCGGTGATGCAGGAAGGCGCTACCATGCCGACCACTGCTGCCCCGGCTGCTCCCGCCGCCACCGACACCACCGGTACTTCCGGCGCCAGCACTACCGGCACCACCGGCACCGCTGTGCCGCTGGCTCCCGGCAAAAGCAAGGTGAAGATGGCCGACGGCACCAAGGTGAAAACCAAAGTGGACGAGGACTCGGACAAAGTGAAAGTGAAAACCAAAAGCGACGCTGGCGACACCAAAACCAAAACCAAAAACGGTGAGTTGGATGGCAAAGCCAAAGACGCCAATGGCGAAAAAACCAAGATTAAGACCAAAAACGAGTAGTCGTTCAGGCCTTTAACTAGGGGAGCGGGCCGGGCACATTGTCCGGCCCGCTTTTTTATGTGCTTACTCGCGGTGGCCCGTCGCGCTTTTCTAACGGGGCGGCCCAACAAACCTGACCCGTTGGGCGTTGGGGAAGGACAATTTTCTCGCTTCCATACCGTTCTTTGCGCCCGCTCATGGCCGTAGTACCCTACAAAGACAATTCCGCCGATAAGAAATCGCAGGTTGCCCAGATGTTTAACTCCATCGCGGGCAAGTACGATTTCCTCAACCATTTCCTCAGTGCTGGCACCGACATTTATTGGCGGCGCAAAGCGGTGGACGAGTTGAAAGAACTGCGCCCGGCCCGCATTCTGGACATTGCCACCGGCACCGCCGACTTTGCCATTGAAACCCTGCGCACCGCTGCTACCAATGCGCACGTGACCGGCGTGGACATTTCGGAAGGCATGCTGGAAGTGGGCCGGCGCAAGCTCGCCGCCAAAGGCCTGGGCCACCGCATTCAGCTGGAGTTGGGCGACTCGGAGAACCTGCCCTTCCAGGATGGGGAATTCGACGCCGTGACCGCCTCCTTTGGTGTGCGCAACTTTGCGCACCTCGAGGCCGGGCTGGCCGAAATGCTGCGCGTGCTGCGCCCGGGCGGCAAGCTCGTGATTTTAGAATTCAGCAAGCCCACGGCGTTTCCACTTAAGCAAGCGTATAATTTTTACTTCCGTCGGGTGCTGCCGGTTTTTGGCAAATTGATTTCCAAAGACCAGTCGGCTTACACTTACTTGCCTGCTTCGGTACAGGCATTTCCCGATGGCCCCGACTTTTTGGCTATTCTCGCCAAAGTCGGTTTTAAAGAACCTGCATGGCAACCACTCACCTTCGGCATCAGCTCCATTTACACGGCGCACAAGTAAAGCGCCTCGCCCTGCTGGGCCTTTTGGGCCTGCTGCTGCCCACCGCAGCGATGGCGCAGCGCAAGTCCAGTAACAAAGCCACCCGCGGCAAGGGCGGCACCGTGAAGTCCGTAACCGTGAAAAACCTGCCGGCTTACGACGACCGGTGGTTTCACCCGGGCATGTACATTGCCTTCACCGCTTCCCGGTTCGACATCGAGCATTCGGAGCGGTACATCAACCGGCAGGACATTACGGCCAACGCCATTATCAGCCCCAGTTTTGGCGTCGGCTTCATTGGCGATGCCCGCTTGGGCAATGCAGGGTCGCCATTTATTCTGCGGTTTGCGCCGGGCGTTAGCTTCCTGACGCGCAAAGTGGAATTTCGGCCGCGGGGCTATCCCAGCCCGGACTCTATTGTGACCCAGCAGGTCACCACTACCGTTATCCAATTCCCAGTGCTCTTGAAGTACCAGTCGGAGCGGCGCCGCAACACCCGCGTGTATATGATAGCCGGCCTGAGCCCCAGTCTGACGGCCAGCAATCGCCGCAGCGACCTGTTGCGCAACCAGCTCCAGATAGTAAAAAGCGACCTAACCCTGGAATATGGGTTTGGGCTGGACTTGTTTTATCCGCTGTTTAAGCTGGCGCCGGAGGTTCGCTTTTCGCATGGTCTGCGCAATTTGCTGGTGCCGCACAATGACACGTTTACCCGCAGCTTGCAGAGCTTGAGCACCAATTCGGTGACTCTTTACCTTAACATTCAAAACTAATTGGGCTGTAATTATTGAGCTGATTGGAGTTGAGTATTATTTAATACTCAACTCCAATCAGCTCAATTTTCTGCGTTTGCCTCTTTCTTCAGCTGTATGAAAACTGCATTTATTACCGGTGCTTCGTCGGGGATTGGTCGGGCCACGGCGGTAGCGCTGGCCGGGGCCGGTTTTCAGTTGGTGGTGGCGGGCCGGCGGCGCGAGCGGCTGGAGGAGCTAGCTGCCCAGGTGGCCCCGGTGCCGGTGCATATTCTGGAGTTTGACGTGCGCGACCGGGCCGCGGTGCAGGCGGCCGTGGCTACGCTGCCCGCCGAACTGCAAGCGCCCGACGTGCTGGTGAACAACGCCGGCGGTGCGCATGGGCTGGCTCCCATCCAAGGCGGCGACCCCGCCGACTGGGACCAGATGCTCGACGCCAACGTGCGTGGCTTGCTCAACGTGACGCACGCCTTGCTGCCCGGCATGACGGCCCGCCAGACCGGCTTTATTCTCAACGTCGGCTCGGTGGCCGGGCAGGAAGCGTATGCCAACGGCAACGTGTATTGCGCCAGCAAAGCGGCGGTAGGCATGCTCACCAAAACCATGCGGCTGGATTTGCTGCCCACCGGCGTGCGGGTGGCCGAGGTGAACCCGGGGGCAGTGGAAACCGAGTTTTCGCAGGTACGCTTCAAAGGCGACGAGGCGCGCGCGGCCAAGGTGTACGAAGGCTTTGAACCCCTTCGCCCCGAAGACATCGCCGAAATCATTGTGTTTATGGTGACCCGGCCGCCACACGTGACCATTGCCGAAGTGCTGGTATTGGCCGGTGCGCAAGGTGCCGCCACCACCATTGTGCGGAAGTAAATTTTGCTGTGCCTGGTTAGCTCAAGCCTTGCGCTGGGCCTAGGCCGGCAAGTGCTTCCAAAACCGCCCGGTTCATTTCGTGCTTGCCGGCAAACGTGATTAGCTTGGGCGTGGCCCCAAGTTGCTGTAGCTGCTCTTGTTGCTTTTGCATCTGAAGCAAGGAGATATATTGGTCTTCAGTGCCCAACACAAGCGTCAGGGAGAGACCAGCTAGCAGGCGCTGGGCTGCGGCGGGCGCCAGGTCTTCGGGAAAGCTGCCGGCCCAGACAATGAGGCTGGCTGGGGCAAAATGTGCCCGCGTAAGCCAACGGCTGACGGTGGCGGTGCCCTGCGAAAAGCCCAACACGGTGACCTGAACATTGGCGGCGCAAAGCGCCAGCACTTGGTCGGCCAGCTGATTTAGGAAATTGACGTGGTCGTCTATCTCATGCAGGCGGTCGTCGCGGGTCATCCAGCTGGCGCCCACGCGGCCGCCGTTGCCGGTAAGGTAAAAACGCGAGAGGCCTTCCGGCGCAATGACGACGGTGGCCGGGTCGGCTGCGGTGATGAAAGCGAAGTGCCGCGAGAAGTACGCGGCAAGCTGCCCGTAGCCGTGGCACACAAACCACACGCGCTTGGTTGCTGCCGACAATTGGCCCAACTGATAATAGCGCGCCGTACGTGTGACGGCCAGGTGGTGTTCAGTCATGCCAAGGGGCGGCTTCAGATTGTTTTCAGGCACTATCTAGCCCAAAACCGCGCGGTGCGGATGGGTAGGCGTACATTCTTCAACTAGCTCGCCGGCAAGTCGTCTGCCGAGAAGTTGAAGGGCATGATGGCGGCCAGGGAGTTGAAGCGCAGTATGGTGCCGGCGCGGCTGGGCAGCAGCAGTGGGATGAACTGGCCTTGGCGGGCTTCGTATTCGAGCATCACCTGGCGGCAGGCGCCGCAGGGGAGGGCGGGGCCAAAATCGCCCCCGTTGGGCCGGGCGGCCACGGCCATGCCCACAATGGTTTCATGGTTGGGCTGGCTGGCGGCGAGGCCAAACAAGGCCGTGCGCTCGGCGCAGAGGCCCGAGGGAAAGGCGGCGTTTTCCTGGTTGGTGCCCCGGAAGATGGTGCCGTCGGCCAGCAGCAGGGCCGCGCCCACGTGAAAGCTGGAGTAGGGAGCGTAGGCGTGCGCGGTGGCATCGCGGGCGGCTTGCCACGTAGCCCGCTCGGCGTCGGTGAGGTCGTTGGCGGAGTCCAGCTCTTCGTAGGAAATCAGTTGCTGGCGAGGAATGCGGGCCATGAGGTGGGAATAAGGGGCGGCGAAGATAAGGCAGTTAACCGCGATTTTTAAGCACCTGCGGAAAGTTAGCGCAACGGGGACATGGTTGAGCTTAGCATTTGGTTTTCAAGTGCGGCGCCCCCCACTACTTTTGCCGCATGACTACCCGCTTGCTTCTGCTCGGCGCCGGCCGTTCGGCTTCGTCCCTTATTCAGTACCTGCTGCGCCATGCGCCCACCGAAAACTGGTTTCTGACCGTCGCCGATGCCAACCCGGCGCACCTGGCCCCGGTGCTGGCGGCTCACTCCAAATACGCACGGGCGGTGCCCTTTGCTTTAGAGCAGGAAGCGCTGCTCGATGAGCTAGTGGAGCAGGCCGATGTGGTCATTTCCATGCTGCCGGCGCTGCTGCACGGCGTGGTGGCCCGGGCGTGCGTGCGGCACGGGTGTCACTTGGCCACCGCCAGCTACGTGAGCCCGGAAATCCGGGCGCTGCACGAGGAGGCGGTGACCGCCGGGGTGACCCTGCTCATGGAGTGCGGCCTCGACCCCGGCCTGGACCACATGTCGGCCATGCGGGCCATTGAGCATATCCGGGCGCGCGGCGGGCGGCTCACTTCGTTTAAGTCGTATTGCGGGGGGCTGCTGGCTCCTGACGCGGAAGGCGACAATCCCTGGAAATACAAGTTTACCTGGAACCCCCGCAACGTGGTATTGGCGGGCCAAAGCACGGCCAAATACCTGGAAAACGGCCATCCGCGCTTCATTCCCTATCAGCAGTTATTTGCCCGCACCGAAACGCTGGCGGTGCCCGGCTACGGCGAGTTTGAGGGCTACGCCAACCGTGACTCGTTGAGCTACCGCGCGCCGTATGGCCTCGATGGTATTCCGACCATTTTGCGGGGCACGCTGCGCCGGCCGGGGTACTGCGCCGCCTGGCACGCGCTGGTGCGCCTGGGCCTCACCGATGATACCGTGAATCTGGATAACCCCGAAGCCATGACCTGGGCCGAGCTGGTGGAAGCCTACTTGCCCGTCTCGCAGGTTCCGGACCTGGACTTGTCGGTGCGCGTGGCCAATTACCTGGGCCTGGACCCCACCGGCGAGGAAATGGGGCGCCTGAACTGGCTGGGGTTGTTTTCGGACCGTCCCGTGGGCCATGCCAACGGCACGCCAGCCCAACTGCTCGAGCGTCTGCTCAGCGAAAAATGGCAGCTCCAGCCCCACGACCACGACCTGATTGTGATGCAGCACCAGTTCGGGTTTGAGCTGAACGGAGCTGTCCACAGCCTCACCTCATCACTGGCCGTGCTAGGCGACGATGCCACACACACGGCCATGGCCAAAACCGTGGGCCTGCCCTTGGGTATGGCGGTGCGCCGTCTGGTGCGCGGTGAGGTGGCGCAGCGCGGCGTGCTAATTCCCGTGCAAGCCGCTTTATATGAGCCGATACTCGATGAGCTGGCGGCTGATTATGGCATTGTATTCACCGAGGAGGAGCATTGAGCTAAACTCCGCACGTCACGGCAGGCATATTTACAGCGCTAAGTAAAACTCTGCCAGCAGGGCCCGGAACTCGCTCGAATACCCGGGCGCGGCGCCAGTGTGAATCACCAGTTCCTTTTCAGCGCAAACTGCCGCCTCGCGCTCGAAGCGGGTGATGTGCCGCGTCACGCGCGCCCCTGGGCGATGCCGGATTGATAGGCGTGCCGCTACTGATAAGCCCACAGCTTGGGCCGCCTGCTCGAACCAGGCCATTTCCGGTGGCGGAAGCAATACCGTGAGGGAACCGCTTGGCAGCAGGAATTGGAAAGCGAATTGAGCTAACTCTTCGAAAGAAAGCGAGTCGGTACTCACGTGCCGGGCCGTGCGGCGCTTCGTAGCAAGCGAAGGCAGGGACTCCAGAAAAAACGGGGGATTGCACACCATGTGGCTGAAAGGCGCGGGCTGCGCAGCGGCATACTGCGCCAGGCTGGCTGCCCGCACCTGAATGCGTGCCGCCCACGAGCTTGCGGCCACATTGGCGGCGGCTTGGGCGGCGGCGGCGCTGTCAATCTCCACCGCTTCGATTTCCACGCTGGGGTGGCGCTGGGCGGCCATGAGGGCGAGCAGGCCAGTGCCGGTGCCAATGTCGAGCAGGCGTGTGGCGCCGGTAAGGTCGGTGGTGGCGCCCAGCAGGCAGGCGTCGGTGCTCACCTTCATGGCGCAGGCGCTTTGCTCGATGCGGAACTGCTTAAAATCGAAGTAGTCGTTGGGCATGAGGCGCGGCTACAGCAGCGGCGTTTGGCTCAAGGCCTCATAGCCTTCGTCTATCAGCAGGCCCTTGCCGAGGGCGCTTTGCACGGCCAGCACGTCGCAGCGCTCGTTTTCGGGGTGGCCGGCGTGGCCCTTTATCCAGTGGAAGCTCACTTTCCGCTGCCGGTAGATTTTTAGAAAGCGGCGCCACAAATCCTCGTTGGCTTTTTTGCCAAAGTCGGGTTTCTTTTCCCAGCCAAACACCCACTTTTTCTCCACGGCATCCACCACGTACTTCGAGTCGGAAACGACGCGAATGGGCAGGTCGGGCCGAGTCACGGCTTCGAGCCCGACAATCACGGCGAGCAGTTCCATGCGGTTGTTGGTGGTGTAGCGGAAGCCTTGGGTGAGCTCTTTTTCGTGGGGGCCGTAGCGCAGTATGGTCCCGTACCCGCCGGGGCCGGGGTTGCCGCGAGCCGAGCCGTCGGTGAACAGATGAATCATGGGGTGGGAGCAGATAGAAGGAGCAGACAGGGCCAGCAGAACAAAAACTCCCCTCCTCAGCTGAGGAGGGGATGTTCGAGCCCTTGGCTCGAACGGGGGTAGTTGACCTCGTTGAACGACACCCGAACGACTCAGGCGCCAGTCGTTCAACGATTCAACCACCCCAGCTCAACTGCCAAGTTGAGCATCCCCTCCTTGGTAAGGAGGGGAGTTGTCGTTCTGGTCAGCCCTGTCGCTTCAAGCCGGAAATTCTTTGGCAAAAAACTGCACCAGGGCCTCAAAAGCGGCATCGGGCACAGCTGGGAAGTTGGCAATGCGCACGGTCGTGTTCTTCAGCGGGCCGTAGCCGCTGCCCAGGTTCAGGCCCGCCTCCTGGGCCTTGCGCTTGATTTCTTCGATGATGCTAGCCTCACCTTTCAAGCCGATAACGGTGGTGGAGCGGGTTTCGGGGTTGGTGATAAGGGGCTGCAGTGGGGTGGCCTGCTCGAAGAAGTCGTAGAGCTTCTGGGCGCGGTCGGCCAGGTGCTGGTGCACGGTTTTGATGGGCTCGCGGTCGGCCATTACCCGGCTCAACAGATAGATGTTGAGCACGTTGGGCGTGAAGTTGGTTTGGAAGTTGAGCATCTGGGACAGCATGGCGGGCAGCCCGTTGTAATGCGCCCGGTCGTTGACCAGGCGGGCCTGAGCCACGGCGCGCGGCGAGAGCACGAGCAAGCCTAGGCCGGCAGGCAGCCCAAAGCACTTCTGCACCGAGGCAAACCAAGCGTCGGCCTTGATGTACTTGAGGTTGAGCCCGCCGAGGCTGCTGGTAGCGTCCACGGCCAACAGGGCGCCGCCGAGGCGGTTGTAGAGGTTCAGGATAAAGCCCTCGCGGAGCTGGGTGGCGGTGCTGGTTTCGTTTTGGGTGATGCACACCAGGTCGGTTTCCTCGCTGTTGAAGGGCAGGGCCGCGATGTCGGGCACTTCTTCGAGGCCAAAGGATACGCCCGTGCTGGCGGGCCGCAGGGCCTTAGCGTACTTCAGCCATTTCTCGCCGAAGTCGCCGTTGTAGAGGTGAAAGCTACGGCGCGGCGTGAGGCTTTGGGCCAGAATTTCCCAGCACTCGGTGGCCGAGCTGGTGAACAGGACAGTGTAATCCTGCGGGATGTTGAGCTTGGATTTGAGGTCGGCAACGGTCTGGCGCACCAGGCTGGTGACTTTCTCGCTGCGGTGCGGGGCCGAGAGCCAGCCCTCGTCGTGGGCATCGGTGAGGTACTGGCGAACGGCAGGATAAACGGCCGAAGGCCCGGGGTTGAAAGTGAAGGTCTGAACCACGAATTGAACGGATTTTCAGATGGAAGGAAGGTTGGGGAGGGCTCTGGGTTCCCGGCCGGCAGCACCGGCGCAGGTGCCAGTGGTGCGTTGGGCCGGGAAGAAGCTGCTACCCGCAACGCGTATGGAAGGTCAAAAAATATCCACCCGCACAAAGTTCGCCCCCAAATACTCGCCAACCGAATGCGCGCCCGGGGAAATTCAGCTCAATTGTAAAACCCGGACTGCAGGGTTATGAGACCCTAAAACCGACCTTTTTGGGCTGCTGATTTACGAACCACTGCACGGCAAGCCGATAACTTTCCAGCCCAAAGCCGCTGATGCTGCCCGCGCAGTTTTTGCCCAGCAGGCTTTTTTGCCGGAAGTCTTCGCGGGCGTGAAGGTTGCTGAGGTGCACCTCCACCACGGGGACGGCAATGGCAGCTACGGCATCGGCCAGGGCCACGCTGGTGTGGGTGTAGCCGCCGGCATTCAGCACGATGCCGTGGTGGGTGAAGCCGATTTCGTGGAGCTTGTCGAGCAGCTCGCCTTCGTGGTTGGACTGGAAGTGCGTGAGCGTGGCCTGGGGGAAAGCTGTTTCCAGCTCCGGAAAAAAGTCATCGAACGAGCGGGTGCCATAAATGCCGGGTTCGCGGCGGCCCAGCAGGTTCAGGTTGGGGCCGTTGAGGATGAGAATGTCCATCAATTCAGTTAACAATTATCATTTAACAGTTATCACGCTGGCACTGGGGTTGCCGAGGGGCAAGCCATAGTCGTGGTTAGCGGCGTTCTTTGGGACCGCAAGCTACATCGTCGGCTTTCGTGCGCTCGCAATGCCCGCCAGCGTATGAAGTGTTAAATGGTAATTGTTAACTGACATGACTTGGCCCGTTGCCATCAACCAATTTCAGGGCTACCTCCGGCTCGAAAAGTCTCTGTCGCCCAATTCGGTGGAGGCCTATGTGCGCGATGTCACCAAGCTCCAGCAGTTTTTGGTGATGCAGCAGCTGCACATGGGCCCCATTCAGGTGACCACGCCGGTGCTGCATGAATTCCTGGCCACGCTGCAAGGCCTGGGTTTGAGCGCCACCTCGCAGGCCCGCACCCTTTCCGGCCTGAAGGCGTTTTTCAACTTCCTCATCATGGAAGACCTGCTCAAACTGGACCCCACCGACACCCTGGAAGCGCCCAAAACCGGCCGCCACCTCCCGGACACCCTCAGCTACCCCGAAATTGAAGAGCTGCTTGCGGCCATCGACTTGAGCACCGACGAAGGCCTGCGGGCCCGGGCGCTGCTGGAAGTGATGTACTCCTCCGGTCTGCGCGTGAGCGAATTGTGCGACCTGCGGCTCTCGAACATGTACGCCGAGCAGGGCTTTGTGAAGGTGGTGGGCAAGGGCAACAAAGAGCGGCTGGTGCCCATCGGCCGCGAGGCCCTGAAGCACCTGAACTTCTACCTGAGCGGCGTGCGCGGGCACCTCGATATTAAAAGTGGAGCCGAGGACGTGGTTTTTCTGAGCCAGCGCGGCCGGCCGCTGTCGCGCATCACCGTGTTTACTACGCTCAAAAAGCTGGCCGAGCAGGCAGGCTTGCGGAAGACCATCAGCCCGCACACGCTGCGGCATTCTTTCGCTACCCACCTCATCGAGGGCGGCGCCGACCTGCGCGCCGTGCAGGAAATGTTGGGCCACGCCAGCATCACCACCACCGAAATCTACACCCACCTCGACCGGGATTATCTGCGCCAGGTTATCACCGAGTTTCACCCGAGGAGCTAGGACAGGGGAGGGGTGAGGCGGTTGGTGCTGTGGGCCCCGCTACAAAGTCGAGCGAGGAGCTCGGGCGAGGCATATAGTAAGATTGCAATGAGCCGGTGGGCACAATGTGCGGCCGTGCAAGGCGTTCCGGTCGTGCTCGGGGCCGCTGCCGTTCCAATTTTAACATGGTTAAATTGGCTCATCCGTTAATAGAAGGTGAGTTTGGCCTTCTGCTGGTCGTTTACTAGCCTGTATTATGTAAATTTGGCCTTTATGCTTCCGTCGAATGGCAGATAATCGTTACAAGAACCCTTCTCCCGGCTCCTCTGCCAACCGCCCTGCCGACCCCCGGCAGCCCCGGCGCAACGAGCCCCGCCCCGCTACCCCTGCCTCTGAGGCCGCCCCCGTGCGCCCAGAGCCGCGCCCGGCAGCTACCAACGTACCCAAAGCCGCTCGCGCAGCGGCTCCACCAAAGCCCCCCAAGCCACCCCGGGCGCCGCGCGGGCCCTTGCCGGGCCTGAGCAACGCACTGGCCTTGCTGCGCGACCGCCGCTTTCACCTGTTTATCGGGTTCGGGCTGCTGCTTGGGAGCTTGTATCTCACCATTGCCTTCACATCGTTCCTGTTCACCGGCCACGCAGACCAGAGTGTGGTAGCGAGCCTGAGCACCACGCCGCTCAAGGAAGCCGGGCAGGAGTCGGGCAACTGGCTGGGCTTGCTGGGCGCCTGGGCCGCGCAGCTGTTCATCTACAAGCTGTTTGGGGTGGCGGCGTTTGCGCTGGTGCCGATGGTGTTTTTCCTGGGCTACAAGATTGTCTTCCGCTCGGCGGTGGGCTCGGTGAGCTACGTGCTGGCCCTGGGGCTGTTCACCATGGCATGGCTCAGCATCTTGTTGGGTTATGTGGTGGTGACGCTGGCTACGCCTGGCGCCGACCCGGTGCTGGCCCATCGGCTCGATTTTCTGTGCGGCGGCGTGGGTTTTGAGGCTGCTTCCTGGCTCGACAGCCTCATTGGCTGGGGCACGGTCCTGCTGCTTGCGTTCGCTTTGATTTCGTTTGTAGTCTTCTTCTTCAACGTCACCAGCATTAACCTGGGCAGCTTCCGTCGCCTCGGGGCCGAAGACGATGCTGAGGAAGATGCCGAACTCGAAGCTGAATTGGCTGCCGAGCAAGCCGCTGCCGCCGCTCCAGTAGCCGTAGCTGCTCCGGCCGTAAAAGCCAGACCGGCAGTACAGGAATCGGCCACCAGCTCAACTGCTACTGTAGCCGCTGGCGGTGCCCAGGCAAAACCTGCCTTGGCGCTTGATGCGGATGAAACTGAAGAAACTCCGGCCGCAGTAGAATTTGAGCCGGCGCCCCGAATGGGTGCCGGCGTAGCCCTCAGCGTGGCCAGTGCTGGTGCCGTTCCGGCCGCCGCGTCAGTTGCTGCCGCTGCAGCAGTGCCGCTGGCGGTCAGCGGTCCTGCTTTCTCCATCGAAATGCCCACGCCGGAAGTGGCTTCGAGCGTGCCAGTTTCCACCGTTCCCACGCCGCTTTCGCTGGCCGATTTGGCGGACAACGACACGCCGCTGGCCAAGCCGGAAAAGCGCGAACTGCCCGACCTCACCCTCACCACGCCCGGCCGCGACGACCTGGATCCGAACGCGGGCGCCGACATCGCCGCCGTGGCCGACGAAGACGAGGACGCCGACGCCATGCCCAACGTGAACTACGACCCCACGCTGGACCTGCCCCGCTTCCAATTCCCGACCCTGGAACTGCTCAACGACTACGGCCTAGCCAAGGCCCAGGTCACCAAGGAAGAGCTGGAAGCCAACAAGGACCGCATTGTTGAAACCCTGGGCCACTACGGCATCAGCATTGCCAGCATCAAGGCCACCATCGGCCCCACCGTGACGCTGTACGAAATCGTGCCCGAAGCCGGCGTGCGCATCTCCAAAATTAAGGCCCTGGAAGACGACATTGCCCTGAGTTTGGCCGCGTTGGGCATCCGCATCATCGCCCCCATTCCGGGCAAGGGCACCATCGGCATCGAGGTGCCGAACACCAAAAAGGAGATGGTGAGCATCCGCTCGGTGCTGGGCTCGGAGAAGTTTGCCCGCTCGGAAATGGACCTGCCCATCGCCTTCGGCCGCACCATCACCAACGAAGTGTTTGTGGCCGACCTGGCCAAAATGCCCCACTTGCTCATGGCCGGGGCCACGGGCCAGGGCAAGTCGGTGGGCCTGAACGTGATTCTGGCCTCGCTGCTCTACAAGCGCCACCCGGCCCAGCTCAAGTTCGTGCTCGTCGACCCCAAAAAGGTGGAACTGAGCATCTTCAATAAAATTGAGCGCCACTACCTGGCCAAGCTGCCCGACACCGACGAGGCCATCATCACCGACACGAAGAAGGTGGTAAACACGCTCAATTCGCTGTGCATGGAGATGGACCGGCGCTACGACCTGCTGAAGGAAGCCGGCTGCCGCAACCTGAAGGAGTACAACCACAAGTTCATCGAGCGCCGGCTCAACCCCAAGAAAGGCCACCGCTTCCTGCCCTTCATCGTGCTCGTCATCGACGAATTGGCCGACTTGATGATGACGGCCGGCAAGGAAGTAGAAACCCCCATTGCCCGCCTCGCGCAGCTGGCCCGCGCCATCGGTATTCACCTCATCGTGGCCACCCAGCGCCCCTCGGTAAACGTTATCACCGGCATCATCAAAGCCAACTTCCCGTGCCGGATTTCCTTTAAGGTGACCAGCAAGATTGACTCGCGCACCATCCTGGACACCGGCGGCGCCGACCAGCTCATTGGCCAGGGCGACATGCTATTCTCAGCGGGTTCGGACCTAATACGCGTGCAGTGCGCCTTCATCGACACGCCCGAAGTGGACCGCGTCTGCGACTTCATCGGCGAGCAGCAGGGCTATTCGGATGCCTACATGCTGCCCGAAGTGGCCGGGGCCGACGGGGACGCCGGCAGCGGCAACGAAGACATGGACCCCACCGAGCGCGACAGCATGTTTGAGGACGCGGCCCGCTGCATCGTGCTGCACCAGCAGGGCAGCACCAGCCTGCTCCAGCGCAAGCTCAAGCTGGGCTACAACCGCGCCGGCCGCCTCATCGACCAGCTCCAGCACGCCGGCATCGTGGGGCCGTTCGAAGGCAGCAAGGCCCGCGACGTGCTCATTCCCGACGAATACCAGCTCGAGCAACTGCTTAATAGCATGAGCAAATAATAGCCGCTGAGAACCTTGCCCAATTATGGCGAAGGTAATTTCACCTAATTATTTTGGCTTCCGCGACGTCGATGTAGCATTTTGGCCGGTCGTTTGTTAAACGAAATCCGTATCAGGCCATCGGAGCGTATTACAGACGCTTCAGTTCTTACCCCTTCAAATGAAAAAAACGTTCTCCTTCCTGCTGCTCGCGGCCACGCTGGCACTGCCCGCCGCCGCCCAGCAGGACCCCAAAGCCGGCAAAATCCTTGACCAAATGAGCGCCAAATACCAGGCGCTAAATGCTTTTCAAGCTACTTTCACCCAAACCCTGGAAAACCCCAGCGCCAAGGTGAAGCAGAACCTCAACGGTGACATCGTCGTGAGCGGCAAGAAGTTCCGCTTGAAAATCAGTGGCCAGGAAGTCATCAATAACGGCACTACTACCTGGACGTACCTGAAGAACGAAAACGAGGTCAATATCTCGGATTCTGACCCGGATTCGCAGGAAATGTCGCCTTCGCAGATTTATACCATGTACAAAAAGGGGTATAAATACACCTATGTGCAGCAAGTGCAGGAAGGCGGCGAAGCCCTGGACGTAATTGAGCTGTCGCCAGAAAATCGCCAAAACGACGTGTTCAAAGTGCGCCTGAAAGTGCGCAAAAAAGACGCTTCGGTGAAGAGCTGGCAGATGTTCAAGAAGAACGGCAATCAGTACACCTTTACTATCAAGAAGTTTCAGCCCAACCCGCCCGTTGATGCTAACACGTTCGCCTTCGATAAGGCCAAGTACAAGGGCGTAAAGGTGGTGGATTTGCGGTAATGAGTTAATTATTTGTTGCCAGTTGCCAAGCTGGTAACATTTAGCGGCCCGTCTCTTTCGAGACGGGCCGTTTTTTATGGAACGTGGCCTCACAAGTTTGCGGACAACTGATAACGAGCAACTGACTACTAATTTTGCCCAATGCGCGAAGATTTTCTCCATTACATCTGGCAGCACCAGTACTTCGATAAAGTCGATTTACGCACTGCCGATGGCGAAGAAATCCAGGTATTACGCCCGGGCCACCGCAACGCCGATGCGGGCCCGGACTTCCTAAATGCCCGCCTACGCCTGGGCGAAGTGGAGTGGAACGGCGCTGTGGAAATCCACCTCCGCGCCTCCGATTGGGCCCGGCACAGCCACCAGACTGACCCGAAGTACGACCAGGTAATCCTGCACGTGGTGGGTAGCCACGACGCCGACGTGGCTCGCACCAACGGCAGCCTCATTCCAACCCTGGCCCTGCAGCCGCGCCTAATGCCGGAGTTGCTGGCCCGCTACCAGGCCCTGGTGGAGGCACCGGCTGCTGCTCCCTTGCCCTGCGCCCCGCTCTTGCACCTGGTGCCCGAAATCACGAAAACTATGATGATAGAGCGCGCCCTGCTCGAACGGGTAGAACGCAAGGCCGACACCATCATGGACCTCCATAAGCACCTGGGCCAGGACTGGGAGGCCACGGCCTACCATGCCCTAATGGCGGCTTTCGGCTTTCAGAAAAATAGCGAGCCCCTGGCCCGGCTGGCTAAAGCGCTGCCGCTGGCGGTGCTCCGCCGGCATCGGCACGACCAGCGCCAGCTGGAGGCCTTGCTCTTTGGGCAAGCCGGATTCTTGTCTGAAAATGAGGAAAATGTCTCGGATGAGTACATTCAGGACTTGAGGCGCGAGTATGAGTTCCTGAGCCATAAATACGGCTTGCTATCCACGGCTCTGCACGTACACGAGTGGAACTACCTCCGCCTGCGGCCAGCGAATTTCCCACCCGTGCGCCTAAGCCAGTTGGCGGCCTTGCTGCATGCACGGCCGGCGCTGTTTGATGCCCTGCTGACGGCGCAAAGCGTGGCGGCGCTCACAGAGTTTTTTCAGGCTACGGTGCCGGCGTATTGGCGCACGCACTTCCGGCCCGGCCGGCCGGGCAAGGTGCCGTCCCTGGGCAAAAGCAGTACCGACCTGCTCATCACCAACGTGGTGGTGCCGCTGCGCGTGGCCTACGCTCGGCACGTAGGCCAGCCCGCCTTGGTCGAAAGCAGCGTGGCCCTTCTGAGTGAGCTGCCTGCCGAGCACAACCAATATACCGACGTGTACGACCTGCTCAATTTCACCCACCGCTCCGCCGCCGATTCGCAAGGGCTGCTGGCTTTGCATAAGAGCTATTGCGCGCCGCGCCGCTGCCTGCACTGCGCCATCGGCAATCGCCTGGTTCAGCAACCCCGGGTGGCTCGATGAGGCTGCTGCTTGCTTTTCTGTTGAATGCCGGGCTGCTGGCGGTGCTGGTGCCGTGGCTGCGGCGGCAGTGGCGCTGGGCCGGTTCGGGTTGGTGGCGCACCGTGCTTGCAGTGGGCCTCGGGCTGCGGGTGCTGGTGGGCATGGCCCGCAACTGGACCCCAAAGCTCGACGCGGAGTTTATGAGCGGAATCAGCAAGCAGGTCACCGCCCAGCTTTGGGCCAGCCCAAGCACCGCCGTCCAGACGCTCACCAAGGCCATAACCATCATGCACATCGGCAGCCAGAGCGGGGGCTACGATGCGGTGTATCAGAATACCTCCAATACCTGGATTCTTATCAAGCTGCTGGCGCTGCTCAATCTAGCTTCGCTGGGTGCCGGCTGGCTCAACGGGCTTTACTTAAGCGTATTCGCTTTTGCGGGGTGCTGGCTATTGGCTCGTGCCCTGGCTGAGGCACTTCCCCACACGCCGGCTGCGGCGGGGGTGGTGGGCTTTCTGCTGTGGCCATCGGTCTGGTTTTGGGCCACGGGCATCAGTAAAGAAGCGGTGCTGCTGGGCAGTGGGGCGTGGCTTATGGCCCGCGTGTTGAAGGGACTTTATGGTCCTCCGGAATCGGCAGGACAAGGTTCAGCCCAACAGCGAATTTTGTGGTGGCTGGGCACGGTTTTGCTGGCGCTGCTGCATTTTCAGATGCGGTACTTTTTTGCGCTGCCGCTGTTGGGGGTGCTGGGCGGCGTGGCCCTGGGGCATTGGCTGCAGCGCTTCGGTTTCGCTCGCTACCGTTGGGCGCAGGTTGCGGTTTTGGCGGCCGTGCTGGGCGCCGGGGTGTGGCTCGCGCCTCAATTCAGCATTGCTTTCAGCATCAATAAATTTACGTATCAGGTAATTCGGGTGTATTCCTTTGAAGTCGCCCATTCGGTGGGCCGGCCTCATTTCGAATATCCGGTCCTTCGTCCTACCATCGAAAGCATTGCGGCGCACGCCCCGCTGGCCGCGGTCAATACCGTTACCCGGCCTTGGCTTGGGGAAGCCTGGCAGCCCTTATATATTGCGGCGGCCCTCGAAAATGTGGCCCTATTGGGGCTGCTGATATTGGCTGCCGTGGGCACGGCCCGGGGCCGCGCAGGGCACCTGCCGTTTGGGCTGGGGCTGGGCTTGGGCATTTTTTGTGTGGTCCTGGCCATGCTGATTGGGCTAACTACGCCCAACTTCGGCTCCCTGAACCGGTACCGCAGCGAGCTGCTGCCGTTTTTGCTGCTGCTGCTTCTGCAGAACGATTATGCAGCAGCGCTGCTCCGGCGTGTAAGGTTGGGCAAGGGCACCCAGGCTAGCGGCAGGCCGGCTAAAACGTCGGCACGGCCGGTGGCGTAACTTTGCAGTTCGTTCTGCTGCGGCCGGGGCCTTTTTCTCCGGGGGTTTAGAACGCCCAATTGATAACGTATTTTATGGAAAACCCCGTCATTATTCTTGGTGCCCAAACGGTTGGCACGGCTGCCCTCGATGCTTTTCTGTCTAACGATGTGGTGGTGTACTGCCTGCTCGATGACGACAAAACGCTGCAAGGCACGGAGCTGCTCGACGTGCCAGTAATGGGTAACACCGACGACGGCGAGCTGCTGAAGCTGTTGGGCAAGAAATGCGAAGTATTTGTGGCCACCGACGACACCGCCAGCCGCCGCAGCCTTACCAACATGCTGCGCACCGAATACGAGGCCGTGCCCGTGAACGCCATTCACCAGCGCGCCAGCGTCGCCACCCACGCCACGCTGGGCCACGGCAACTACGTGGGACCGAATGCCGTGGTAGCCGCCACCGCGACCCTCGGCGATGGCTGCTTGGTGGGTGCCAACGCCGTAGTGGAAGCTCGAGCCACTGTCGGCAGCTTTGCCCAACTAGGCAGCGGGGCCTTGATTGGCGCCGATGCGCAGATAGGTGAGCTGGCCTTCATCGGGGCTGGCGCCGTGGTGGTGGCCGGCGTGAAAATTGGTGAAAAAGCCAGGGTAGGCGCCGGCTCGGTCGTGGTGGCCGACGTGGCAAACGGGCAAACCGTTTTTGGCAACCCTGCTGTTAAGGTATAATTAGGAATGAAGAATGAGGGATGAAGAATTGGCGTTTGTAGCCGTTCTAAATTCCTCATTCTTCATTCCTCATTCCTCATTAAAAATGTATCAGGTTCTTCTTTATTACTGCTATACGCCCCTCGCCAATCCGGAGCAGTTCCGGGAGGAGCACCATCGCCTGTGCCTGGAATTGGATTTGCGCGGGCGCATCATTGTGGCTACCGAAGGCCTGAACGGCACCGTATCGGGCACGGTAGAAAGCTGCGCGCGCTACATGGCAGCCGTAAAATCCGACCCGCGCTTTGCGGCCCTCGAGTTTAAGATTGACGAGGTACCGGCGCACACATTTCAGAAGCTGCATGTGCGCGTGAAGCCCGAAATTGTGCACAGCAGCCTGCGCCACGTGCGGCCGCATGAAAAAACAGGCCAGCACCTTTCGCCCGAAGAGTTCAAGGCCCTAAAAGACCGCGACGATGTGGTGGTAGTAGACGTGCGCTCCGACTACGAGTACAACCTGGGCCGCTTCAAAAACGCGGTGACCCTGGACATGGAGAACTTTCGCGACTTCCCCGAGCGGGTGGAGCGGCTCAAGGAATTCAAAGACAAGAAGATTCTCACCTACTGCACCGGCGGCGTGAAGTGCGAAAAAGCCAGCGCGTTCCTGTTGGAGCAGGGATTTGAGAACGTGTACCAGCTGCACGGCGGCATCATCAAGTACGGCATCGAAGCTGGGGGCGAGGATTTCGACGGCCAGTGCTACGTGTTCGACAACCGCGTGGCCGTGGACGTAAACCGGGTGAACCCCACCGTGATTTCGCGCTGCCAGCACTGCCAGCAACCCAGCAACCGATTGGTGAACTGCGCCAACCCGCACTGCAACGCCCACCTGCCACTGTGCGAAGCCTGCGGCGAGCAGCTGCAGGGCGCCTGCTCCGACGCCTGTGCCGCCCACCCCGACAAGCGCCCCTATGATGGCACCGGCGCTTATCCCAAACTCAGCAACCACTACAACCCCGCCCAGGGCCTTGCCTCGTATAAGGCATAGTAAGTACCAAGTATAGCCGAGCAATCAGCCCACTTACTAGCTTTCCCCTGTCCTCCAGCCCCTCACACCGAGCGCCCTGCTCTTTCCCCATGATAAAATCTTCCGAGCTCATTCTGAATCCCGACGGCAGCATCTACCACCTCAACCTGCTGCCCGACCACATATCCGATACCATCCTGACCGTGGGCGACCCCGGCCGGGTGGCACAGGTGAGCCGGCATTTCGATTCGATTGAGTTTGAAACCATGCACCGCGAGTTTGTGACCCACGTGGGCTACTACCGCGGCAAGCGCATCACGGTGCTGAGCACGGGCATGGGCACCGACAACATCGACATCGTGATGAACGAGCTGGACGCGCTGGTGAACATCGACTTTATGTCGCGCACCGTGCGCCCGGTGGAGGAGCGCATGAGCCTGCGCATCATCCGGCTGGGCACCAGCGGCAGCCTGCAGGCCGATGTGCCCATTGGGGCAATGCTGGCCACCGAGCACGCGGTGGGCCTCGACAGCCTGATGCAGTTCTACCCCCTGATGGAAACCGGCATTGAAACCGAAATTGCCACGGAGCTTCAGCAGTCGTTGGGCCTGGCCTTTGCGCCCTACGTGGTGCGGGGCTCCGATATCCTGCGCGAGCAGCTGGGCGCTGGCATGGTGATGGGCAATACGCTCACCTGCCCCGGGTTTTATGGCCCGCAGGGCCGCAGCCTGCGCCTAGATTTGCGCCAGCCCGACTACATCGCGCGGCTGCAGAGTTTCCGTCACCAGAGCGCCGAAGGCGTTTTCCGACTCAGCAACTTCGAAATGGAAACGGCGGGCTATTATTCCCTGGGCCGCATGCTGGGCCATGAGGTACTTTCGCTCAATGCCATCGTGGCCAACCGCGCCACTGGCGAGTTTGCCGAAAATGCCGGCGCCGTTGTGGATGCTATGATTGAGCGCACGCTGCTGCGCCTCTAGGCCATCGATGCAGAAGAATCAAAAAAGGCTTGCCAATTGGCAAGCCTTTTTTGATTAGGATAACGTGCACAAAATCCGTGCAATCCATTAAAATTCGTGCCCATCCGTGATTAGTAGAAGTCAAAGCCCAGCACGGCGCGCATGGGGAGTGAGGCGCCCGATTTCAGCGTGAGGTGGTCGGCATCGGCGGCCCAGATGGTGGTAGCTACGCGTTTGGTTGCGCCATCGGCGGTCTGGAAATAGATGTCGAGCTTGCCGTGGTAGGCGTTGCCCAGGGTGGCGGCGCGTTCGGCATCGGCGCGGCGGCGCTGACGGGCCGCTTGGTCGGTCAGCACGTCCTCGGGGGCGAAGCGCATGGTGGCCAAATCCTCTTTTTCGACTATCTCGACAGAGTGAGCAGCGGGCGTGAATGACATGGCGATATAGCTTAGCGGTACAGCAGAAAGATAGCAGGGAAACGCATAGATTCTTCCGGTTTGTAACGATAAATAAACCGCGGCAGTCTAAGTTTTTGATGAAAATATTTTAGGCAGTTGCGCCAAGAATTCCATGGTGTCGACTCGGTCGGCGTATTCGTCTACGCCGGGCGACTGGGCCTGGCCAAACGGCAGGCTTCCGGCAAAGCGCCCGCCGGCCGAAACCACGCATTGGGTCTGGGCTGCGATGTCGGTGAGCTGGTCTACCAGGTTGATTTCGCTGCAATACTCGGCGTAGTGCGCTACCGAAATAGGCGACACCAGCGCCGGACTGGGCCGGAGCAGAAAGAAGCCGTTATCGTAGTGATGCACGCGGTTGACGAGCAAGATGCTCTTATTGTAGTCGTAGTTGTTGTTGTACTTGTGGTGGTTAATCACGCCTTCGCAGGGTTGCAGAGCATCGAGCAGTGGAACAAAATCATAGTTCTCAGGTACGAATAGCTTGCTCACATTGCGGCAGCCCAACCCGTAGTACTGAAAGATATCGGGGCCCAGCAGGGCTAGCTCCGCGCTGCTTTCCTGACCCGTGAGCACGGCTACGCTGGTGCGGTTGCGGCGAATGAGGTGGGGCTTCTTGCCGAAGTAAAATTCGAAGTAGCGCGCCGTGTTATCCGAACCGGTGGCAATGAAGGCATCGGCGGCGTTGAGACGGGGCAGCACCTGGATAAAGTCGGCGAAGCGCGGCTCAATCCGGGTGAGTTCTTCTATCAGCCAAGTCATGAGCACGGTATCGTCGGCGCTGAGCTTGGCCAGGAGGATGTGGCCGCTGAGCAGCACGCACAGCAGGTCGTGAAAGCCCACCATGGGGATGTTGCCAGCCATTACCACGCCTACTTGGTGCACGGTGGTGGGCTCGGGCGGGTAGCGGGCGGCCCAGTGCCGCAGGGGCTCTTCGGCCAGCATGTGGGCGATGCCGGCCACGGCGGCCGTCACGCTAGGCTCGTCGAACCACGCGTTTTGGTTGCGGGCCCGGGCAGCCAGCGTGAGGATTTCGTCGGAGGAAAGGGCGGCCAGGCGCTGGCCAAGGGCCACAAAAGCAGCTAAACGTTCGGAGTGATTCATAGGTAAGAAAGGAGCCAGGAGCCAGAGGCGGGGCCCAAAGCGGGCAAATACCCGGCAAAATTGGGCAAAACCATGTAAACCCAGCCGCTGTTGGTTAATTTTGCAGGGCCAAAGAACGGCGCAGGCTCGTCGTTTTACGTAAAGCCCGCAGTTTCCACTTTGGTTTCCCTTCACTACCTGACCCCCGACGCCCTATGGCCATCATGATAACCGACGAGTGCATCAACTGCGGTGCCTGCGAGCCGGAATGTCCCAACAATGCAATTTACGAAGGCGGTGCCCAATGGCGCTGGGCCGATGGCACGACTTTGAAAGAGGTAGCCACGGCCGATGGCACTGTAGTGAGCGGCACCGCTCCCCAAACGCCAGTTTCGGACGAGTACTACTACATCGTGTCGGATAAGTGCACCGAGTGCGTAGGTTTCCACGAGGAGCCGCAGTGCGCCGCCGTGTGCCCCGTCGATTGCTGCGTGGACGACCCCGACTACCGCGAAACCCGCGAGCGCCTGCTAGAAAAGAAAGACTGGCTGCACATCGCTGCCTAAATCGAAAATACCGCGCTCAACAAAAAGGCCGCTTCTCATGAGAAGCGGCCTTTTTGTTGGTCGTTTTTATTAATTGCTGACCTATGTGCCGCAGTTAAAATACTTGTCATATGCCGACTCCGGAATGAGGTTGAGCCGGCTCATTAGCTTGATTGAGCCCTTGAATAACCGGAAGAACTGGTAGCTATTGGGGTAGTCGTGAAAAGTCTTGGGTGGCGCCGCCACAATTTCGTCAAACTCAGCGCGGGTCAGGCCCAGGCTGATGCACAGCGCTGTGACTTTGTTAAATTAGTTGAAATGACGAGTAGAAAAACTAAACACCATGATATAACAACACAATGCGAATAGCACTGGTTGTTGCCCAGTTGGGTATTCATGTGTCGGTAGGGAGTGCGTTTTCCGGGCCTGCGTTTCTAATGCCTATTTTTGCTCTTTCTGCTTCTTGTTATTTCCCTTATGTCCCTCGCCACCACCTATTCGCCCACCGACGTTGAAGCCAAATGGTACCAGCGTTGGCAGAAACAAGGCTTTTTCAAAGCGTCCCCCAACCCGAAAAAGGTCCCTTATACCGTAGTCATCCCGCCACCCAACGTAACCGGTGTGCTGCACATGGGCCACATGCTGAACAATACCATTCAGGATGTGCTGGTGCGCCGTGCGCGCATGCAGGGCAAAGAAGCCTGCTGGGTGCCGGGCACCGACCACGCCAGCATCGCCACCGAAGCCAAAGTAGTGGCTCAGCTCAAAGAGCAGGGCATCGCCAAGAGCGACATCACGCGTGAGCAGTTCCTAAGCCACGCTTTCGACTGGAAAGAGAAGTACGGCGGCATCATTCTGGAGCAGCTCAAGCAGCTCGGCGCTTCCTGCGACTGGGACCGCACCCGCTTCACCATGGAACCCGACCTGACCGAGGCCGTGCTCCGGGTATTTGTGGACCTGTATAAAAAGGGCCTGATTTACCGCGGCGTGCGCATGGTAAACTGGGACCCCGAAGGCCGCACCGCCATCTCCGACGAGGAGGTAATTGCCAAGGACGTGCAGGCCAAGATGTTCTACCTCAACTACGCTGTAGTAGGGCAGGAGGGTCAGTTTCTGACCGTGGCCACGTCGCGCCCCGAAACCATCATGGCCGACGTAGCCGTGGCCGTGAACCCCACCGACCCGCGCTACGCCCACCTGGCCGGCGCTAGCGTGCGCATTCCGTTGCTGGACCGCGAAATCCCGGTGATTTTCGACGAGTACGTATCGGTGGAATTCGGTACCGGTGCGCTGAAAGTGACGCCGGCGCACGACCTGAACGACTACGAATTGGGCCTGAAGCACAACCTACCCGTAATCGATATTCTGGCCGACAACGGCACGCTCAACGAGAAGGCCGTGCTCTACGTGGGCCAGGACCGGTTTGCGGCCCGCAAGCAAATCACCAAGGATTTGCAGGAGGCCGGCTTGCTCGATAAAATCGAAGAGTACGCCAGCATTGTGCAGACCTCGGAGCGCACCAAAGCGGTAATTGAGCCAAAGCTAAGCTTGCAGTGGTTCCTGAAAATGGAGCACCTCGCCAAGCCCGCCCTGGAAGTGGTGGAAAACGACACCGTGCGCCTGCATCCGCCCAAGTTCAAGAACATGTACCGGGCCTGGATGGAAAACGTGCGCGACTGGTGCATCTCGCGCCAGCTGTGGTGGGGCCAGCAAATCCCGGCCTATTACCTGCCCGATGGCACCTTTGTAGTTGCCCTCACCGAGGAGGAGGCCCTGGTGCAGGCCCGTACCCAAAGCGGCAACCACGACCTGCAGCTCAGCGACCTGCGCCAGGACGAGGACGTGCTCGACACCTGGTTTTCGTCGTGGCTGTGGCCGATTTCGGTATTCGACGGGTTCAAAGACCCCGACAATGCCGACATCAATTATTTCTATCCGACCAACGACCTGGTGACGGGTCCGGACATCCTTTTCTTCTGGGTGGCCCGCATGATTATGGCCGGCCTGGAATACCGCAAGGAAGTGCCGTTCAAAAACGTGTACCTCACCGGCATCGTGCGCGACGCGCAGGGCCGTAAAATGAGCAAGCAGCTTGGCAACTCGCCCGACCCGCTGGAGCTGATAGCCCAGTACGGCGCCGATGGCGTGCGCACGGGTATGCTGTTTTCGGCCCCGGCCGGCAACGACTTGCTGTTCGACATCAAGCTTGTGGAGCAGGGCCGCAACTTCTCCAACAAGCTCTGGAACGCCTTCCGCCTCGTAAAAGGCTGGGAAGTAGACGCTGCGTTGCCTTTCGTGAACGAGAAGCCCGTGGCCTGGTTCAACGCCAAGCTGCAAGCGGCCATCGTGGAGCTCGACGACCACTTCGAGAAGTTCCGGATAAGCGATGCACTAATGACGGTGTACAAGCTGGTGTGGGACGATTTCTGCTCCCAGTACCTAGAAATGGTGAAGCCCACCTACCAGCACCCCATCGACGCCGAAACGCTGCGCCACACCACCGCCTTCCTCGAAACGCTGCTCAAGCTGCTACACCCGTTCATGCCCTTCATCACCGAAGAGCTGTGGCACGAGCTGGCCGAACGCGGCCCCCGCGACTACGTGACCGTGGCGCCCTGGCCCAAAGCCTCAGGCCCAGCTGATGCCGCTCATAGGCTGGCTGAAATGGAAAAAGCTTTGGCAATTGTGGCGGGCATTCGCACCGTGCGCAACCAGAAAAACATCGGTCCCAACAAGCCCCTGGCGCTGGTGGCCAAGACCGATGAGCCCGCGCTGCTGACTAACTACGACGGCATCATCCGCAAACTCGGCAGCATATCCGAAGTAACCTTCGCCGATGCGGGCCCTGCGGCCTCGGTCAGCTTCGTGCTGGGCAGCAGCGAGTTCTTCATCCCGCTGGAAGGCCACATCGACATGGCGGCCGAACGCACGCGCTTGGAGAAAGAGCTGGAGTATGCCCAGGGATTCCGCGAGTCGGTGCAAAAGAAGTTGGGCAATGAGAAGTTCGCTCAGAACGCCAAGCCCGATGTACTCGAGCGGGAGCGCCAGAAACTGGCCGACGCCGAAGCGAAAATCACCGCCCTAGAACAGTCTATCCAGGCGCTGTGATAACTTTTGAAGCAACAAAAAAGCCACTTCCTGCTGCAGGAAGTGGCTTTTTGATTTTACGAGTTATAGGAATCAGAACTCCGGCTCAATTTCTTCGAATGCTTGCTCGGTGTAGCCTTCCCTTCCGCTAGTCAACGCTACTGCGGGATGCCGCCGGGCTGTTTTTTCTGCAGTGGCGCCAGCTGGTGTTGCAGCTGGAACGTAACCTTTTCGCAATCCGCGAAACGCTTTTGGGCCAGTTGCAACTCTTTTTCGGTAGCGGACAGCTGTTGGTATAAATAACCGATGAGGCCCAGCGCCAGTACCAGGGCCCCCAGGACAATAATGTTTTTCATGAGGTTCTATAAATCCTATAAATAGAAAATAGAACGTCATGCTGAGCGCAGCCGAAGCATCTCTACCGCTTCGTTGAGCCGGCTTTAATTAGCATTGAGGTAGAGATGCTTCGGCTGCGCTCAGCAGGACGTTCTGCGGGGTCAAAGCTTAGATAGCCGTATTGGGGTCAAACTGCTCCAGGTAGTCGGCTACCTTGCGCACAAACATGCCGCCCAGCGAGCCATCCACCACGCGGTGGTCGTAGCTGTGCGACAGGAACATGAAGTGGCGGATGCCGATGAGGTCGCCCTGCGGCGTTTCAATCACGGCGGGCTTCTTCTTGATGGCACCCACGGCCATGATGGCCACCTGCGGCTGCATGATAATGGGCGTGCCCATCACGTTGCCAAACGAGCCCACGTTGCTAAGGGTGTACGTGCCGCCCTCCAGGTCTTCGGGCTTCAGCTTGTTGATGCGGGCGCGGTTGGCCAGGTCGTTCACTTTTTTGGTCAGCCCGTTCAAGTTGAGCTGGTCGGCGTTGTGAATGACCGGTACAATCAGGTTGCCGCTGGGTAGCGCCACTGCCACGCCAATGTTGATGTCGCGCTTCTTCACAATGTAGTCGCCATCAATCGACACGTTAATCATCGGGAAGTCCTGGATGGCGCGGGCCACGGCCTGAATGAAGATGGGCGTGAAGGTCAGGTTTTCGCCTTCGCGCTTCTTGTAAGCGTCCTTGTGCTTGTTGCGCCAGTTCACCAGATCCGTCACATCAGCTTCCACAAAGCTGGTAACGTGAGGCGAAATCCGTACCGAGTCCACCATGCGCTGCGCAATCATCTTGCGCATGCGGTCCATTTCTATCAACTCCTGGCCACCACTCACGCTCGGCGCGGGCTTGGTGCTGGGAGCGGCTGCAGGGGCGGCCGGTGTGGCCGTAGCAGTAGGCGTGGCAGCGGGCTGAGGCTGCGCGGCAGGCGCGGCCGCGGCAGGTTCGGCTGGGGCAGCGGCGGGTGTCAGCGCCTTTTTGCCGTTGGCGACATAATCCAGGATGTCTTTCTTGGTCACGCGGCCTTCTTTGCCGGTGCCGGGCAGGTATTCCAGGTCGGTCATGCTCACGCCCTCTTCGCGGGCAATGCTCAACACCAGCGGCGAGAGGAAGCGGCCGGGCTGATGCACCGCATTGGTGGCGGGCTGCATGCCGCGTTGGGCTGCCTGTGGGGCGCCGGCTTCGGGCAGGTATGGCACTTCGGCTACGCCCGCATCTACGGGTACGCCGTTGCTGGAAGGAGCGGGAGCGGCTTGCGCAGCACTAGCGGGCGCAGCCGTTGCGCCCGCCGAATCGGTTTCCATGATGGCGATGGGGGCCCCTACGGCTACTACCTGGCCTTCCTGCACCAGAATTTCCTGCAATACGCCCGCATAAATGGCTGGCACTTCGGTGTCTACTTTGTCGGTGGCCACTTCCAGCACCGATTCGTCCTGCTCAATCGTGTCGCCGACTTGCTTGAGCCATTTCAGGACGGTGCCTTCCATGATGCTTTCGCCCATTTTGGGCATCGTCATTTCCACTCGTGCCATATTAGGAGGGGTATTTTGGGAATTAAGGGTGGGATGGGAATTTGGTGGGGCAAAGGTAGCCAGAAAGCCGAACGCCCCCGGCGCTTGGGGCGGCGGGGGCGTTCGAATTAGAATTAAGGGCTAACTATATCGCCGGCAGTGCGATGAAAGTGCTTGCGCTTCAACTTCCGGCGAATGGCGGGTGGGATGGAGCCGCCGTCGTTGTAACGGCTAATAACAGCGGCCTCTTCTTCGACGCTGTACTGACTTGCCTTCAACATCCCCGCGATAGTAAAGGCGGTATTAGCCAAAGCGTCTCGACGGGTATCCTGCGTAGCGATTGGGCTACCAGCACGTTGTGCCCGGTACGCCTTGACCGCCGTACTGTCACTGAATGACAGCAAACCTTTGGCACTGCCGCGTTTCTCCCTAAACAATTTGTGCACGGCGAAAACAGTGTCTCGGCCTTGGCAAAAAGCAGGTAACGGGCTGACTAGCAACAGGGCACCAACAAGCAAAAAAACTCTCATCAATTCAAGCTAAGCCAAAGTATAATCAGGGAAAAGAGGCCAACCGGACCGTCAACAGTTGCAGCCTTCTCCCGATTTCTTTAATAAAGCCGAATCTGTGGAATGCCATCCTCGGTCAAATCGCCTCCTGCTTCGGCAACTCCTTTTTGGTAATCGGTGAAGCAGATTTTGCTGTTCGACGCAAATTTGCTGGCCGGGTCTTGAATGATAATCACATGGGGAAAGGTGCCAAACTCCTTGCCTTCGTACAGTAAGGTCTTTTTAATGCCTAAGTCGGGCTTGTTTACCACATCGACGTAGATATCCCGGCCGCCTTTAGCACCAGGCTTCGCAAAAAGAACCGTGGTTTCAATGTTGCCATTGCAGGATTTAGCGCAGCCGTTAAGCAAAAAACAAGTGCTCAAGATGAGGCCAAGTGGAAATAGCTTTTTCATGGTCGGTACAAATCAAAATTGAGCCAACAGCAACGCCTAACCAAAGATGATTAGGCGTTGCTGTTGGCTCAACGTAGAAAGCTTAAATCGACGAGAAATCGAACGACTGCTCCAGAAAAGCCGTCGTGAAATTGCCTTCGCGGAACTGCTCGTTATCCATCAGCGCGAGGTGGAACGGAATGGTCGTTTTCACGCCTTCCACCACAAACTCGCTCAGGGCACGCTTCATTTTTACGATGCACTCTTCACGGGTTTGGGCCACGGTGATGAGCTTTGCAATCATCGAGTCGTAGTTAGGCGGGATGGTGTAGCCCGCGTACACGTGCGTATCCACGCGCACGCCGTGGCCGCCGGGAATGTGCAGCGTGGTGATTTTGCCGGGAGCCGGGCGGAACCCGTTGCGCGGGTCTTCGGCGTTGATGCGGCACTCCATGGCGTGCATCTTCGGGAAGTAGTTCTTGCCCGAAATCGGGATGCCCGCGGCCACCTTGATTTGCTCCTTGATGAGGTCGTAGTTGATGATTTCCTCGGTCACGGGGTGCTCCACCTGAATGCGGGTGTTCATCTCCATGAAGTAGAAATCACGGTTTGCATCCACCAGGAATTCAATGGTGCCCACGCCCTCGTAGCCAATGGCCGATGCGCCGGCAATGGCTGCTTTGCCCATTTTCTCGCGCAGCGCGTCGGTCATGAACGGGGAAGGCGCTTCCTCCACCAGCTTCTGGTGGCGGCGCTGGATGCTGCAGTCGCGTTCCGAAAGGTGGGCTACGTGGCCGAACTGGTCGCCCACAATCTGCACCTCGATGTGGCGGGGCTCCACCACAAATTTCTCCAGGTACATGCCATCGTTGCCGAACGCTGCCTTCGATTCCGTGCGGGCGTCGTCCCAGGCTTTCTGGAATTCGTCGTCGCTGTGGATAATGCGCATGCCGCGCCCGCCGCCGCCAGCCGTGGCCTTCAGAATAACGGGGTATTTAATTTTGTTGGCAATCTTCTTGCCCTGCTCTACCGAGTCGAGCAAGCCCACCGAGCCGGGAATGCAGGGCACGCCGGCCTTAATCATCGTGGCTTTGGCCGTAGCCTTGTCGCCCATCTGATTAATCATCTCGGGCGCGGCCCCGATGAACTTGATGCCGTTCTCAGCGCAGATGCGGGAGAATTCCGCGTTTTCCGAGAGGAAGCCGTAGCCGGGGTGAATGGCGTCGGCGTTGGTGATTTCGGCGGCCGAAATCAGGTTGGGCATGCTCAGGTACGACTGCGACGAGGCGGGCGGGCCGATGCACACGGCTTCGTCGGCAAACTTTACGTGCAGGCTTTCCTTGTCAGCGGTTGAGTACACGGCCACCGTCTTGATGCCCATTTCCTTGCAGGTGCGGATAATGCGCAGGGCAATTTCGCCCCGGTTGGCGATGAGTATTTTCTTGAACATGGGTGGGATAGTCAGGAATAAAAAAACTGTCATCCTGAGCGGAGCGAAGGACCCTATCAAGTCAGAACAAGTCGTTCAAACATGATAAGGTCCTTCGCTCCACTCAGGATGACAGGCGTATTAACTACTCAATCAAAAACAAAGGCTGGTCGTATTCCACCGGGGTAGCATTTTCTACCAGGGCTTTCACGATGCGGCCGCTTTCTTCGGCTTCGATTTCGTTGAACAGCTTCATGGCTTCGATAATGCAGATAACCTGGCCTTTTTCCACCATGTCGCCTACTTGCACGAAGGCCGGAGCATCGGGGCCGCTGCTGCGATAGAACGTGCCAATCATGGGCGCTTTCAGGGCCTTGTGGTTAGCAGCGGGTGCTGCTTCTGCGGGTGCCGCAGCAGCCACCGGGGCAGGAGCCGGAGCCGCCACCTGAGCCGGAGCCGGGGCGTGGGTATGGGCCGGGGCAGCCATGCTCACTACTTGTTTGGTGTTGGGGTCACGCTGCACCGAAATCTTGAATTCCTCGGTTTCAATGTTAACCTTATTGAGGCCTGATTTGGAGATAAAATCGAGCAGTTCCTGTATTTCTTTGGCTTTCATGGCAGCGTCCTTTTTGGGCGAATCCTTACTTGACTCTTTCGACATAAGCGTAGTTGCGGGTGTCCACCCGAATTTTGGTGTCCTGGTCGATGAACAGCGGCACCTGGATGCGGGCGCCGGTTTCAACCGTGGCGGGCTTCAGGGTGTTGGTAGCCGTGTCGCCCTTCAGGCCGGGCTCGGTATACGTTACCATCAGCTCAACGGTAGTCGGCAATTCGGCGGTGAGGGGCTGTTCGGTTTCGGCGTGCATCAGGATGGTTACTTCCTGGCCTTCCTTCATCAGGTCGGCAAAGGGCACCATGGCGTCGGGCAGCACAATCTGCTCAAAGGTGCTGGTGTCCATGAAGGTGTAGCCGTAGTCGTCCTTATAGATGAACTGGTGGGGGCGCTGCTCTACGCGGGCCGTTTCCACTTTCACCCCGGCGTTGAAGGTGTTGTCGATAACGCGGCCGGTCTTGATGTTACGCAGCTTGGTCCGCACAAAGGCCGGGCCTTTGCCGGGCTTCACGTGCTGAAATTCGGTGATGACGTGCAGCTCGTTGTTGTAATTAAGAACGAGCCCGTTGCGGAAGTCGGCGGTACTTGCCATGGCTTTATAATCTATTAGCGTATAGCACGGGGCTAATAGCTGGTTTGGATGGGAAAGAAATGTAATTCAGCGCAAAGGATGCAAAGCTAACAGCTATTAGCTTCTGGCTACCGCTGCGCCATCATACGCCCATTTGATATAGATGGAGCCCCAGGTGAAGCCACCCCCGAAGGCGGCCAGCACCAGGTTGTCGCCGCGCTTGAGCTGGCTTTCGTAGTCGGCCAGGCACAGCGGAATGGTGGCGTTGGTGGTGTTGCCGTAGCGGTGAATGTTGAGCATCACTTTCTCGGGGCCCACACCCATGCGGTTGGCTGTGGCGTCGATGATGCGCTTGTTGGCCTGGTGCGGTACCAGCCAGGCCACGTCGTCCTTGCTGAGGTGGTTGCGCTCCATTACCTGGGCGGCCACGTCGGCCATGCTCTTCACGGCAAACTTGAACACCGTGGCGCCCTCTTGGTAAATGTAGTGCTCCTTGGCGTCCACGGTGGCGTGCGACGGGGGGCGGCGGCTGCCGCCGGCTTTCTGGTGCAGATAGGCCTCGCCGCTGCCGTCGGTGCGCAGCACGTGGTCGAGCAGGCCGTAGCCTTCGGAGTTGGGCTCCAGCAGTACCGCCGCGGCACCGTCGCCGAACAGGATGCAGTTGGCGCGGTCGGTGTAGTCCACAATGGACGACATTTTATCCGCACCCACCACAATCACCTTCTTGTAGGTGCCCGCTTGGATGAACTGGGCGCCCGTGGCTAGCGAAAACAGGAAGCTCGAGCAGGCCGCGTTCACGTCGTAGCTGAACGCCTTGGTGATGCCCACGCCATTGGAAATGATGTTGGCCGTAGCCGGAAACAGCACGTCGGGGGTAGTGGTGGCGCAAATCAGCAGGTCGATGTCCTCGGGGTTGGTGCCGGTTTTATCCAGCAATTGCTGCACCGCTTTGATGCCCATCACGGACGCGCCCTGGTTTTCACCCTTCAATATGCGGCGTTCCTTGATGCCGGTGCGGGACATAATCCACTCATCGGTGGTTTCCACCAGCTTTTCAAGCTCAGCATTGGTAAGCACATATTCGGGCACATAAGCGCCCACGCCGGTGATGGCAGCAGTAATCTTCATATGGGCAAAAGTAGGCGTGGTAAGCGAAAAATGGGCATCGCAACAGAAAAAAGCGCGACCATTTCGCGCTCGAGGTGCCGCCAAGGGGTGCCAGGGAGTTTTAAGAAAAAGCCGGCCGGGGCCAGCAGTTTCTCCCTTCGCTTAAAGCTGGAGTTATGACTTAAATGTAGCCTTTATTTGGTCGACAATGCCGGAATCCGCCATGTTGTAGCCCTGCACCAACATGTTGCAGATAGCCAGCGGCGTGCTCCGGCCGTGGCCGATGATGGCGTTGTCGTTGATGCCCAGGATGGGCGAGCCGCCCACGGCCTCGTAGTTGAACTTGTCGAAGAACGGGTCGTGAATCTGTTTCTTGTCCATCATCTCGTAGATGGACTCGGCCATTTTCAGCAAAATGTTGCCGGTGAATCCATCGCAGACCACCACGTCGGCCTTTTCGTTGAACATGTCGCGGCCTTCGATATTGCCCACGAAATGAATGTGCGGGTTGGCTTTCAGCAGCTGGTGGGCGGCCTGGGTGTTAGGGGTGCCCTTGCCTTCTTCTTCGCCCAGGTTTACCAGCCCAACTTTGGGCTCGGCAATGCCCAGCACGTACTGCGCATACAGGGAGCCCAGCTCACCAAACTGCTCGAGCATTTCGGGTTTGCATTCGGCATTGGCGCCCACGTCGAGCAGGATGCCGAACTTGTCTTTGAGCTTGGGAACGAAGTTGGCAATGGCCGGGCGGATTACGCCGGGCACGGCCTTCACCGTGAACATGGCGCCGACGAGCATGGCACCCGTGTTGCCCGCCGAGCAAAATGCGTCGACCTCGCCCGCCAGCAGCAGCTTGTAGCCCACGGCAATGCTAGAGTCCTGCTTTTGTTGGAAAGCTTTGGCCGGGTGCTCGGCCATTTCGATAATCTGCGTCGCAGGCACGAATTCGAGGGCGGCACCGGCGGGGCCAGCTGCTTGGAGCAGCGGCCGCACGGCGTCTTCCTGACCAATGAGGACGATGGTGGCCCGGCCGGCGAGTTCTTCGGCGGCCAGCAGGGCACCCGCCACGGCGGCTTGGGGAGCGAAATCGCCGCCCATTGCGTCGAGGGCTATTTTCATGTAGGAGGTGTTTGGGGAGGTCAGGGAAAGGGGTAGTAACTACAAGTCCGGCCCCGCTGGCTTAAAAAAGGAGCGAAGCCGGACCGTAAGGTACCGCGAAGTAACAACCTGACGCGTTATTCGTCGTCGCCGGTGGTATCGGCAGCGGGAGCAGAACTCACCTTCGAGTAGTTTTTGATGGCCAGCTGGCCGTTGTGGTACAGGTCGCCGTCTACTACATAGGCCTTGTGGCGCAGGTGCAGCTCGCCCGTGTTGGGGCACAAGGTAACGGCCTTCGGAGTAAGCTTGTAGTGCGTACGACGCTTATCGCGAACGGAGGAAGAGGTGCGGCGCTTAGGATGAGCCATGGGAAATTATGTATTATGAGTTTTGAATTATGAGTTGGGAGTGGTTGGAGCGACTCGCGGCGCTGACGGGTTAGTTCAGGTTGCGCAGGGCGGCCCAACGCGGGTCGGCCGGCTCGTCGTCATCGGGCGCATCATCGGCAGGACGGGTGCTGAAGATGAGCTTGGTGGGAGCGTCGGGGTTGTCGTCGGCTTCGTCCTGGAAGCGCGGGTGCAGCTTCTTCATGGGCAGCGCCAGGCCGATGTAGTCGTACAGGTGCTGGGCCAGGGGCAAAGCCTGGGTTTCAGGCGTGATTTGCAGCACGTTGTCGTCCAGCTCCTTGTTCTCATCGCCGAAGCGCACCAAGAGCTGCTCTTCAATGTCCAGCGGCTGGTCGAACTCGTCGAGGCTGCGGTCACAGGTCAGGCGCACGGTGCCGGTGATGTGAAAATTCAGGGTGAGGAGCCGCTCGGTTTTGATTAGCTCAACGTCGGCGTGCAGGTTGCCTTGCTCCACCAGGGGCTGGTCGAATAAGGCGAAAAAGTCGGGACCCAACTCGAATTCAAAATGGTGCGTTTTCAGCGCCAGCTTGGCAAGATTGAGGTCGTATTGGCTTTCTTTTTTCACGGTCGGCTTGATAGCAGGGGGCAAAAGTAGTGAAATTCCGGCTTTTTGCCAAAAGATAAGCCCAACTTTCTTAGCGTTTTCAGTCAGCTACCGCTGGTGTTTACGCTGATGGTCAGCTCTTCTCTGGCAAAATGTGCAGCTCACTATACGTGGCCCACTTTTTATTGATGCCCCAGATTAGCCCGCTTCCGCTAGCGCGCCGAGCGAGGCTGGGCATCTTCCCAGCGCTGCCGCCACACCTCGCAGGCGAGGTAAACCGCTGCCCGGAACGACGCTTCGCTGGCCTTGAACTGCCCCGCCAGGCCGTACGCCGTGCCGTGGTCGGGCGAAGTGCGCACCACCGGCAGACCCGCCGTGAAGTTCACTCCGCGCTCAAATGCCATCAGCTTGAAAGGAATCAGGCCCTGGTCGTGGTAGAGTGCCAGCGTGGCGTCGAACTGCCGGAATTGCTGGGTGCCGAAGTAGCCATCGGCCGGGAAGGGGCCAAAGACCAGGTGGCCTTCCTGGGCAAACTGCTGGATAACGGGCGTCACGGTATCGGCTTCTTCGCTGCCCAGCAGGCCGTTTTCGCCAGCGTGGGGGTTCAGGCCCAGCACCGCGATGCGCGGCTTGAGAATGCCGAAGTCTTGCGTGAGCGACTTGAGCAGCAAGGTGATTTTGGTGCGCAACAGCTCCGCAGTGAGGCGCCCGGGCACATCCTTGAGCGGGATATGACCCGTGACAGTAGCAATGCGCAGTCCACCTTCGTCCACGAGGAACATCAGGCTCTCCGGTGCTCCGAAAAACGTGGTGAGGAACTCGGTGTGGCCGGGGTAGCGGAACTCATCGGACTGGGTGTTGTCCTTGCTGATAGGCGCCGTAACGAGGGCATCGAGCTTGCCGGCTTTAAGGTCGCGGCTGGCGGCAAGCAAACTTTCGCGGGCGGCTTGGCCGGTGGCAGGTGAGGGCTTGCCGGGGGCGAGAACAAAGTCCTCATCCCAGCAGGTCACGGCGTTGAGCCGGCCGGGGGCAATATCGGCCGCGTCGCGCAGCTGCCGGAACGTGAGGTGTTCTGCGTCGGGGTCAACCGGGAAATCGTCAAACAGCGCGGTGGCCGTGCCATAAATGACCGGGGTGCAAATCTTGAGCAGCCGCTCGTCGAGCAGCGTTTTATAAATAACCTCGGGGCCGATGCCGGCAAGGTCGCCGACCGAAAAGCCTAAGCGGGGAAGGGAGGGGGGCATTGTACTAATCTAGAACGTCAGGCAAAAAGAACGTCATGCTGAGCTTGTCGAAGCATCTCTGCCGCTTCTACTGTCATCCTGAGCAGCGCGAAGGACCTTCTCACGGCTGAACAAATCGTCCGGACGTGATAAGATGCTTCCTTCGTCAGCATGACAGACGGCGCGAGCGAGATGATTCGACAAGCTCAGCATGCCACCTACTTAGTCAATTGATTGGTCAAGAACTGGTACAGCAAACGCACGCCGGTACCGGTGCCGCCCTTGCCACGGTAGCTCTCGGCTGCGGTTAGGAAGGCCGGTCCGGCGATGTCGAGATGCAACCAAGGGTAAGCCTCGGCAAAGCGCTCCAGGAACTTGGCGGCGGAGATTTGGCCGGCCTCGCCCTTGCCCAAGTTGCTGAGGTCGGCAATGTCGGACTTGATGTGGTCGGCGTACTCGTCCCACAGCGGAAACTCCACCAGGCGCTCGTGCACGCGGTAGCCGGCAGCGGTAAGTTCCTGCTTGGTGTTGGCATCGGCGGTGCCCATCACGGCGGAGGCTTCGGTGCCCAGGGCGCGTACGGCGGCGCCGGTGAGGGTGGCCAGGTCGATGACCAGCTCCGGGTCGTATTTCTTGGCGAAGCTCAAGGCGTCGGCGAGGAGCAGGCGGCCTTCGGCGTCGGTGTTTTTTACTTCAACGGTGAGGCCGCTGTGCATGGTGATGACGTCGCCGGGGGCGTAGGCCAGGCCGCCGGGGCGGTTGTCGGTGGCGGGCACCAGGCCGATGACGTGCAGGGGGACGTTGTTTTTGGCCAAGGCGTAGAGTGTGCCGGCTACGGCCGCGCCGCCGGCCATGTCGCACTTCATCATATCCATGCTGTTGGGCGTAGGCTTGAGGCTGAGGCCACCGGTGTCGAATACGACGCCCTTGCCCACCAGCACGTAGGGCTTGGCGTTTTGGGCGCCGGCGGGCTTCCACTCCAGGATGCTGAAGGTGGGCGGCTCGGGCGAGCCCAGGTTAACGGCCAGCAGGCCGCCCATGCGCAGGGCTTCGATTTTGGGGAGGTCGAGGATGTCGGTGGTGTAGCCGGCTTCGTCGCCAGCGGTGGCGATGCTCTCGGCGAGCTGGAGGGCATTGAGCTTGTTAAGCGGCGCATTGACCAGGTTGCGGGCCAGGAACACGCCTTGCAGCAGGCCGTCAAGGGCGGCTACTTCCTCGGGAGTGGCGGCGTCGCCCACAATGGAAACAGTGGTGAGGCTAGCGGACTTGCGCGATTTGGCGTCGGTTTTGTAGCCTTCAAACTGGTAAGCGGTGAGGGCCAGGCCTTCGGCCAATAGCAGGGCCGCGTCGGGCGTGTCGCTTAGGTTGTGAATGAACAGCTCGGCTACTTTTTCCTTTTTGAGCAGGGCGTGCAGGGCGTGGCCGCTGCGGCGCAGGGCCTCGGCTATCTGCTCGGGCGTGGGCTTCTTGGCCAGCACCACGAAGTAGTGGTGATGGCTGAAGTGGTTGAGGTGAACGAGCTTCTGGTCGTCGGCGAGGGCCGCGGTCACGTACTGCTGGGCTTGGGCCGAAAGGTCGCCAGCGGCGGCAGCAGGCAGGGCTTCGGTGCCGTGCGACAGGATGAATACCTGCGAAGATTGGGCCGGCGCGGCGGCCACGTGGGCAAGGGCTAGGGACATGAGCGGGAGTGAAGGCCGTAGATTTGAGGCCGCAAGGTACTGTTTAGGTGGCGAGGTTTTGACAGAACGGTTAGCAACGTGCTGCCGAGCTTGCCGCAGCAGCCTTGCGGTCTCGCTTAACAGCTGTGGTTCCCTGCATAGTAGCGCTGTCGGGCCGTTGCCTTCGGCCTAGCCTGGGCGGCCAGACGTATTGTTTCTTTATCAAATAGCTCCATCGTGAATACCGTTCGCCCCAAAAAACACCTCGGCCAACACTTTCTGGCCGACCCCAACATTGCGCGCCGCATCGTGGGCGCCCTGCAGCTGCCCGATGGCGTGGGGCAGGTGCTCGAAATTGGGCCCGGTATGGGGGTGCTCACGCAGTACCTGCTGGAAAACCCGACCTACCAAACCAGCGTGGTGGAAATCGATACCGAGTCGGTGGCCTACTTGAAAGCCCACTACCCGGCCTTGGCCGACCGCATCTACGCCACCGACTTCCTGCGGCAGGACTTGGGCACGATGTTCCCCGGCCAGCCGCTGGCCATCATCGGAAACTTCCCCTACAACATCAGCAGCCAGATATTTTTCCAGGTGCTGGCCAACCGGCAGCAGGTGCGCGAAGTGGTGGGCATGATTCAGAAGGAAGTAGCCCAACGCCTGGCCGAGCCGCCCGGCTCGAAAACCTACGGCATCCTGAGCGTTCTTTTGCAAGCCTATTATAAAATCGAGTACCTGTTTACCGTGCCGCCGCACGTGTTTGTGCCGCCGCCCAAAGTGGAGTCGGCCGTGGTGCGCCTCACGCGCAACGAAACCGAGCAGCTCGACTGCGACGAGAAGCTGTTTTTCCGGGTGGTGAAGCAAGCATTTCAAACGCGGCGCAAGACCCTGCGCAATGCGCTAAAGCCCTTCGGCCTACCACCGGAGGCTACCACCGATGCAATTTTCGAGAAGCGGGCCGAGCAGTTGGGCGTGGCTGAGTTTGTTGGGCTGACTCAGCGCATTGGGCAGCACAATGCGGGCTTGAGTGCCGCCCTGCCCGATTTGGACTCAAATGATTTTGTGGAATAATTCCACTAAATGCTTTTGAAATGAAGCTTTATAGGGTTCTGATTCTGTTACTCCCGCTACTCATGCTTTCAGGTTGTTTTTGGGGCGATGAATACGAGACCAAGCACTTAGTAGGACATTATTATCTGGATGAGACAGAGCCTGATTCCGGTGCTTGGTATTTGCATTTTGACGATGAAGAATTTGGCTTAGCTGATGCGCTTTTCAATTGTCCGGTAGTTGATGCAGGATTTAATGATAAATGCATCATTAAGAGGGCCGTTTGTACCACGCCTCAATTCTACATCGCCCGCATGACTGGTACAGCTGACCGTGAGGTAGCACGAAGAAACATTCTCGGTCCGCTGACTAAAATAGAGTTTAACGAAGCGCTACATAAACTGTGTGGAAACGCAATTCCACGGTTTGATTCGAATTTGACAAAAGCTAGCAAATGGTGAATACCTGCTTGGTAGTCGATGAGATGCACCCGTCGCTTGAGCCGATGCTGCAAGCCATTGGCGTATCGATAAACTATTGCCCCAACCTGACGGCTGCCGAAGTACCTGCCGCCCTTGCGGCTTTTCCCTACGAGGGCTTGATGGTGCGCAGCAAGCTGCGCGTGACGGCTGACCTGCTGGCCCACGGCCCGCACCTGCGCTACGTGGCCCGGGCCGGCGCCGGGGTCGATAATATCGATGAGGCCGCCATGGCCGCGGCTGGCGTCACGCTGCTCAACGCGCCTGAGGGCAACCGCGACGCGGTGGGCGAATATGCCGTGGGCCTGCTGCTGGCGCTGTTCCGCAACATTGCCCGGGCCGACCACGAAGTGCGCCAGGGCCAGTGGCAGCGCGAGGCCAACAGGGGCGAGGAAATCGGTGGCAAAACTGTGGGGCTGCTGGGCTATGGGCACATGGGCCGGGCGTTTGCGCGCCGGCTCAGCGCTTTTGGCTGCACCGTGCTGGCCCATGACATTGACCCAAGCTGTACGGCCGATGATTACGCTACGCTGGTAAGCCTGCCCGAGCTGCAGGCCCGCGCCGAAGTGCTGAGCCTGCACATACCGTACTCGCCGGCCAATCATCATTTTGTCGATGAGCGCCTGCTCGCTGGGTTTGCCGCGCCGATTTGGCTGCTCAATACGGCCCGGGGCGAAGTGCTGAACCAGGCTGCCTTGGTACGGGCGCTGCAGGCCGGAAAGGTGCGCGGCGCGGCCCTCGATGTGCTCGAAAATGAACGGCTTGGCACGCTTACTCCCGAGCAGCAGCAGCCGTTTAATTTCCTCGCTTCCTCTGCCAACGTTGTGCTTTCGCCCCACATCGGCGGCTGGACGCACCAGAGTTACGCCCGCATCAACGAGGTGCTGGTGCGCAAGATTGCGGCTTTCCGACAGGTGCGGCAGGGAGCGACGGCGGGGAGCTAGCCCGTTTTTGCGTATCTTTGCAGTGAACCTAAGAAGGGAGAACGGTTGGCAGTGCCAGCCGTTCTCCTTGCTTTTTAGCCAAACCCACCAGCCGCTACATCCATCATGTCCACCATCAACTATTACACCCCCGAGGGCCTGCAAAAACTGAAGGAGGAACTCCAGGACCTGAAAGTCCGGGGCCGGGCCAAAGCTGCCGAAGATTTGCGCGAAGCCCGCGACAAAGGCGACCTGAGCGAAAACGCCGAATACGACGCCGCCAAGGACGCCCAGGGTTTGCTGGAGCTGAAGATTTCGAAGCTCGAAGAAGTTGTCGGCAATGCCCGCGTCATCGACGAGACGAACATGGACTTCACCAAGGTGCTCATCATGAGCAAGGTGAAGCTCAAGAATCTGAAAAACAACATGGTGCTCGACTACACGCTGGTAGCCGAGGAAGAAGCCAACCTGGCCGCCGGCAAAATCTCCGTGAAGTCGCCCATCGGCAAAGGCTTACTGGGCAAATCGGCCGGCGACATGGCCGAAATCATTGTGCCGGCCGGCAAGCTGCAGTTTGAGATTCTGGAAATCAGCCGGTAGGCTATAGTTGTCGGTTGCTAGTTTTTAGTTGTTAGGGCAGTTCCGCAAGGGACTGCCCTAACTGTTTTGGGGCAGTTGCCCGGCGTTGGGCAGCGGGTTCTCGTTTATTTGCATCAAGTACCTGACAACCGACAACGAACCACTGACAACTAACGCCCCATGCCTTCTATTTTTTCGCGCATCGTTTCCGGCGAGCTGCCGGCGTATAAAGTAGCCGAAGACGGCCGCCACCTGGCGTTTCTCGACATCACGCCCTTGGTGGAAGGCCACACGCTGGTGATTCCCAAGAAGGAAGTCGACTACATCTTCGACCTGCCGACGGATGAGCTGGCCGCGCTGCACGTCTTTGCGCAACGAGTAGCGAAGGGAGTGCAGGCCGCCGTGACTTGTAAGCGCATTGGCGTGGCCGTGATTGGACTGGAAGTGCCGCACGCGCACATTCACCTCATTCCGATGAACAAGGTGTCGGACATGAACTTCGCCAACCCCAAAATCAAAGTGCCCGAGGCCCGCATGCAGGAACTGGTGGCGGCAATCGCGGCCAAAGTAGAGGGCGGCAGCGGCCTGAGCGAAGCAAAAACTAGCTCAAGTGCTGACTCCGGGGCCGCAGTGCCATCGGAGCTAAAAAAGCAGGTGGATGGCCTGATGTTCATGAGCGAATCGGATGCTCCGCTGGAAGCCGTAGCATATGCTGCTCCTGGTGGGGAGTTGTCGGATGCGGCACTGCTTAAGGCGGTGGGTGAGCCCGCGGGCAGCAAAGTCGAAACCGTGGAGCTCACCCAATTCCTGCGCAACCACACGGCCGATAACGGCGTGCTGGGCGACGAAAAGCTGGCCAACCGCTACAAAGCCCTACAGATGTTTATGAAGCAGGAACTGGATGGCACAAAAGTGTACCGCGTGGGCACTGGGCCGCAGGTGCACGCCTACGCGCTGGGCCGCACTGCCGATGGCACCTTGGCCGGCTTCAAAACCGTGTTGACGGAAACCTGAGGCCACTTTAGTTTTGAATACTTAGCTCAATAAGGCGTGCAACTTAAGCGTAGGGTTGGCGGTCAGGCACAAACACGGGAGGGTCCCGTGCAAAATGTCTCGCTACCTCGATGAAAAAACTTTATGCCTTTCTGTTGCTGGGCCTGAGCTTCAGCGCCTGTCAGCAACAGCCCGTTCCTCTTGCCACCGACCAGGTAAATACCCTCGTGGGCAATGCGGGCTACGTAGCCGCCACGGGCCAGCAGCCCACTGCCAGCACCAATGATGATGCCCGAGTGCAGGCCCACCTGGCGTATGCCGAGCGGCTGTTGCGCCAGCGCCCTACGGCCGGTCTGAACCCCACGCTGGCCCAACGCCGCGTGCATCTGCTCGATTTGCTGCACCCCTATTGGACGGCCGGTGTGTTTCCGCGCAACTACGACTATCCCGGGGAGCGCCGGCCTTGCTTCATCGACCGCGACGGCCGCCTGTGCGCGGTTGGGTTCTTGGTAGCCGAAACAGCTGGCCGTCCCGTGGCAGAACGCATAAACAAAGCGCATCAGTACGACCTGATTGCCGACATGCGCGCCCCCGAGCTAGCCGAATGGGTGCAGACTTCCGGCCTCACCAAGCAGGAGTGCGCCCTGATTCAGCCCACTTACGGCTACCCAGTTCCCGGTGCCAGCACCCAAACCGTAGCCCCGGTGGCTACCCGCTACGCCGTGGGCACGGCCGTGTGGAGCGGCTTCAATACCATGCTGGGCGTCGCCAATGCCAGCCAGTTCAACCTGCCGGGAGTGAGCCGGGGCGTGGCCTACGTGGGCCTGCTCAGCGGAGCCGGGCAAGTGCTGATGGGCGCCTTTAATTTGCCCGCCGACGAAACGCCGTATTACGGCATCGGGTGGAATCCATATCCTGCGGCTGGCACATCGCACGCCCCGGAGCGTACCGTTTCCTTTGTGAATATTGGGGCAGGGACAGCCACTTTGGCGCTGAGTACCTGGAATCTGCTTCACCACCGAAACATGGCCAAAGCTAGCCGGACGGAGGTGGGAGTAGTTAATTTCCCGGGCCCATCGGGAGGAACCGGGCTTTCGCTGACGCACCGTTTCTAGCCGTTAGCAGTCAAAAAGTCCAGCTAAAACGAAAACTAAAACGCCTGAAGCAACCATTGCTTCAGGCGTTTTGGCTTTACATCAAATCCGTGAATCCCGTCAATCAAGGCGTCGATTTCGACGCCATCACCTGTTAATTCGGTTTACAGCGCCCGGCCACTATCCACCAGCTTTTGCAAGCGGGCTTGGGTGTTTTGCGGCAGGGCGCTAAGCAAATCTAGGCCGGTTGCAGCTTCGATTTTATCGACGGAAGTGAGGTACTGCCGCCAATCGGGATTCACACTGTTGTCGTTGGGCGTGTCGATGGCCAGCACGCGCACGCTAGGGTCGGTGCTGAGGCGCTGCAGGTCGTTCTGGCCTTCGGGGAGGATGACCATGACTTTCCAAATGCGGGCGGGCACGGTTACGCGGCCTTCGTCCAAGGTGGTGGCGAAGCCGTTGGCACCGGTGCCGCCTCGGCCGTAGCTGCCCATGATGATGTACACCTCCTGGCCGCGCTGCACCTGCGAGCGGCCGTATTCTTCGAGGTGGGCCCAGGTTTGCTGGTTATTGTGCGGGGCCTGGGGCACCATATTGGTCATCAGGAACGTGGCCGAATTGGCGTCGAGGTCGCTGGTGCGGTCGCCGCTGGGGCAGTTGTGGCCTTTGTCGAAGCCGGAGCGGGCGTAGCTGGCGGGCGTGACCTGGTAAAACTGCCGGGGCAGGGCAGCGTCGGGGCGGAAGTTGTTCTGGCGCGGGGCCTGGCCGAGGTCGCCGCGGCCCAGGTGCCAGCTCACCCAGGTGGGGATGCCGCGCGTGGCGTGGTAGCCTATCGTAAATTCCGGGTGCACCAGCAGGTAGTTGTTGGCGTTGGCGGGGTCGGAAGTGGCGCCGCTGGGGTTGCCCAGGGCCAGGTTGTCTTCGGAAGTAGACGGGGCTTGCGTACCCGCGCCTACCGGTGCCTGGCCGGTGCGAGGCTGGGCAGGCCGCGAATTAGGCTGGCCGGGAGTGGCCGGTTGGGGGGTGTTTCGGTTTTCGAAATAGCCGCCGGTGGCGCCGGTGCTCACGGCTACGGCGGGCCCTTTGGCCGTTTCCAGCGTAATGTCGTCGATGTTGAGCCGGTTGTTCGGGCCGCTGGTTTTGCGGATTTCCAAGCGGATGGGCTCGTTGGCCACGCCGGCGAACATGTGGGGCACCAGGGCCGGGCCGCGGGTTTCGATGGGCTGGCCGGTGCGCACGAAGCTGCGGCCGCCGTCGCGGCTCAGCCACAGCTCCCAGGTGCTGGGGCCGTCCTGCCCGTAGGCCGCCGCGCTGATGGTAATGCGCTGCACCCCGGGCACGGCGTCGAAGTTCATGCGGATGCGGCCCAGGTTGTGCAGGCGGGCCGCGCGCTCACCGCTTTTGTGGTCCTGCGGGCTGCTGCCCACCAAGGCATCGGCAAAGTGCCAGGTGCCGGTGGCCAGGGGCTCGTCTGCTTCGGTATATGCGCCCTTGCTGCCGGTTTCGAAGGTCTCGGGGAAAGGAGCGGGAGCCGCCTGAGCAGGCTTCGCAGGGGCCGGGGGCCGCTGGGTGGCATTTTCGGGCTGCTGCTGCGAACAGGCCAGCAAAGCCAGGGATAAAAGCAGGAAAGGGGAGCGCATGAAGGCGAAAGTAGGAAGCCCGGGGTTCTTAAGCGGACAATAAAAAGACCTCCGTTGGACTACGGAGGTCTTTTGCAACGTTACCAAAGTGATTTACTGCTATATCAAGGCTTCGGGAAGACTTTGTGCCGGAAGTTGAGCTGGATTTAAAACGGCTAATTCCGGCCAATGGCTGCAAATTTAAGAACTGCACGAAAGCGTGGCGCAGCCCGGCATGTCCCAGGCCCAATCGGGGCGTTTGGCGGCAAATTCCTCGTGCTCGGGTTGCTCACTATATGGGTGTTTGAGAACCTCCATCAACGTGTTCAAGTAGGCAAGGTCGCCTTTTTCGGCGGCTTCAATGGCATTCTGAGCCAGGTAATTGCGCAGCACGTACTTGGGGTTGGCGCCCAGCATCAGGGCCTTGATGGCCGCTTCGGAATTGGTTTCCTGCCGCAGGCGCTGCAGGTAGCGTTGCAGCCACTGGAGCAAGGGCGTGTGCGCCGGGTTGGGCATCGGAACATAGGTCGCGGCGGCCAGCAGCTCTTGGAAACGTTCGCTTTCCTGCTCGGGCGCGGCTACCAGTTCCGGGGCAATGTGCGAAAGCTGCCGGAAGAAAATGGTCATGTCAACCTCGGCTTCGGCCAGCGCCTCGTGCAGGCCGCCGGTCAGGTGCACGTCTTCCTTGGGGTGCAGGGCGGTGAGGCCCAGCTTGCGGAGCATGATTTCCTGCCGCGTGCTTTCAAATGCCGTCACGTACGAATCGAGGCCGGGCCGCAACACTTCCACATCGGAAACGAGCAGCGCCAGCGCCTCGGCCAGCCGCGCCAGGTTCCAGAGCGCGACCTGGGGCTGCTGGCCAAAGGCGTAGCGGCGGTAGCTGAAATCGGTGGTGTTGGGCGTCCAGCCGGGGTCGTAGGGCTCGAGCCAGCCGTAGGGGCCGTAGTCGATGGTGAGGCCCAGGATGGACATGTTGTCGGTGTTCATCACGCCGTGCACAAAGCCCACGGTCATCCAGTGGGCCACCATCACGGCGGTGCGCCGGCAAATTTCGGCAAACCACTGCACGTAGACTTCCGGCGAGGGCGCCCCCAGCTCGGGGTAGTGGTGCGTGATAACGTAGTCGGCCAGGGCGCGCAGGTTGTCGAGCTCGCCGGCGGCGGCCATCATCTGGAAATTGCCAAATCGGATGAAGGTGGGCGCCACGCGGGCCACAATGGCGCCCGGCTCGGGTCGGGGGTTGCCGTTGTAAAACATGTCGCGCACCACGGTATCGCCGGTGCCCACCAAACTAAGGGCCCGGGTGGTGGGCACGCCCAGGTAGTGCATGGCCTCGCTGCACACAAACTCCCGCAGGGAGGAGCGCAGCACGGCCCGGCCATCGGCGCGGCGCGAGTAGGGCGTGGGACCCGCGCCCTTGAGCTGGATTTCCCAGGTGCTGCCGTCGGTGGCTTCCAGCTCGCCCAGGGAAATGGCGCGGCCGTCGCCGAGCTGGCCCGCCCAGTTGCCAAACTGGTGGCCGGCGTAGCGCGCCGCAAAGGGCTTCATGCTGTCCGTTACGAGGTTGCCGGCCAGGGCATCCACCGTGGGGCCGCGCTCGGCGGGCCGGGCCAGGCCAAGGTAGTCGCCGAGGTCGTCGGACCAAGCCAGCAGGTGCGGGTCGCGCACGGGCGTTGGCTCAACCCGCGAATACGTGTAGCCCGGCACCTGGCGGGGCCGGTTGTCCGGGGCGGTTTCGCCGTGCAGCTCATCAACTAAAGTGTTGCTGAATTCGGCTTCGTGTAGTTGCTGAGGAGTCATTGGGAGAGAGTAGCTAACGAGTTGAGACGGAGAAGCAGGGCTCAAAACCAGCCGCTGCAAGCTGGCAAACGGGTATTGGGCGGGCTTGTTCGGTTGAGCTTAGGGTGAGAGTTCTTCAGATATAATGGCAGACCAACACCGTAACGCTCAGCTTTAAAAAATCCTTACTGATTCCCAGCAAACTCAACAGGCCCACAGTTGAGCTGCGGGCCTGTTAGGTGAAGGTGCTTGGGCGCAGTAATTACGCTTGTCTGTCGCCGCCGGTGAAAGCCAGCATCCAGCCCGGGTATTCGGGGGTGAGCTTGCTTACTTCATCAAGCTGCTGCAGCTCCTCGGGCGTAAACCGTACGTCGACGGCCTGGAGGTTATCGTCGAGCTGCTCCATTTTTTTGGCGCCGATGATGACGCTGGTCACCACTTGCTGGTGCAGCAGCCAGGCCAGTGCCAGAGCCGCTACGGAAGTGTCTTTAGCCAGGGCCATGGGCCGCAGGTGGTCGATGATGTCTAAGGCCAGGTCTTTGTTGACGGGCGGGAAGTCGAAGCCGCTGCGGCGAGAGTCGTCGGCCTGTAGGTTTTCGCGGGTGAACTTGCCGCTGAGAAAGCCGCCGGCCAGGGGGCTCCACACCATCAGGCCCACTTTTTGGTCGAGCAGCAGCGGCACCAGTTCGCGCTCCAGGTCGCGCCCGGCAATGGTGTAGTAGGCTTGCAGCGACACGAACCGGGACAGGTGGCGGAAATGCGAGTAGTCGAGCGCCTTCATCAGCTGCCAGGCCGCCAGGTTGCTGGCCCCGATGTAGCGCACTTTGCCGCTGCGCACCAGGTCGTCGAGGGCCCGCAGGGTTTCGTCCAGGGGCGTGAGCGGGTCGTAGCTGTGGATTTGGTAGAGGTCGATGTAGTCGGTGTTCAGGCGCCGGAGGCTGGCCTCGGCTTCGGCCATGATGTGCTTGCGCGTGAGGCCGGAATCGTTGGGGCCTTCGCCCATTTTGCCGCGCACTTTGGTGGCCAGCACCAGGTCGTCGCGGTTCACGCCCAGGTTGCGGATGGACTGCCCAGTGAGTTCCTCGGAAAGGCCTTCGGAGTAGACGTTGGCCGTGTCAATGAAATTGATGCCGGCGTCGAGCGCGCGCCGCATAATGTCGTCCACGGCCGGCTGCTGGAGCGAGCCAATGGCCTGGGCCCAGCCCTTGCCGCCAAAGGTCATGGTGCCGAGGCAGAGCTCCGATACTTTGAGGCCGGTTTGGCCGAGCAGATTGTATTTCATGGAAACTGGGAAAGGCGGTTAGCGGGAAAGAACCGGACTAGCGGCGGAATGTTGTTGGGCTGCGTTGAGCCAGCTCAACCTACTCCCGACCCAGCTACAGCACCGTCACCCCATTTTGCTTCAGTACCTGCTGGAAAAAAAGCAGCTGGTACGGCAGCGCATTCTGCCAGTATTCCCAGGTGTGGGCGCCGGGCCGCTCGGTGTAGTCGTGCGGGGTGTGGTTGTATACGAGCCGGCGGTGCACTTCGCGGTTGATGTCAATCAGGCCGTCATCGACGCCGCAGTCGATGATGAGCGGCAGCTTGTTGCGCTGAATCAGGTCGACGAGGTTGACCACAGAGTTGGCGGCAAAGCGCTCGGGGTTGTCGGCTTCAGAGCCGAGAACGGGCGCCCAGAGCTTGGCGCGCTGGACGGCATCGGCAGGGGAGAGCTTGCGGTTAAAGCTCATCAAATCCAGCGCGCCGCTCATGCTGCCGGCAGCGCAGTAGAGGTCGGGGTGGCGGGCCGAGAGAAACAGGGCCCCGTGCCCACCCATGGAAAGCCCGGAAATGACGCGGCCTTTGCGTTCGGCCACGGTGCGGTAGGTTTGGTCGATTTTGGGCAGAACTTCTTTGGCCAGGTAGGTTTCGAACTGGCTGTCCGGGCTCACCGGGCTGTCGAGGTAAAAGCTGAATGTTTCGCCCTCGGGCAGCACAATAATCATGTTGTACTGGTCGGCTAGGTTGTGCACCAGCTGCTTGTCGGGTGTGCTTTTCAGCCAGTCGGCAAAGTGGCCGTAGGCGCCGTGCAGCAGGTACAGCACCGGGTAATGAGCCTTCTTGTTTTTGGCGTAGGAAGCCGGAAGCACTACCGCGGCGCGGTAAGTTTTGTGCATGACCGCGCTGGGAATGGCCAGCGTATCGATGCGAGCTGCAAAAGAGGCGGTAGATGCTGTGAGGAGGAATAGCGTAAGGAGTAGGAGGCGGAGCATGAGGACGGAATTGTGTGGAATGGGAGTGAGCGATATAAAAACGTCATGCTGTGAGCGTCTTGCTTACAGCAATAAACCAATCCTCTGTCATGCAGAGCGCAGCGAAGCATCTTATCGAGTTAGAACGAATCGTTGTGGCGTGATAAGATGCTTCGCTACGCTCTGCATGACAGACGGCGCGGGCAAGATGAGTCGCTGCAATCTGCTAGACGGATTACCGGAAATGTGCCGACGGGCGTTACCGCATAAACACCGGCCGAATCAGATTTTCGAACGTGAAAATCTCGTCCCATTTCTCCTGGGTGAGCAGCCCGCGTTCGGTCACAGCAATGTCGTGCACGGACTTGCCGGTGAGGAGGGCTTCCTTGGCGATTTCGGCTGAGGCCTCGTAGCCAATGACGGGGTTGAGCTGGGTGACGATGCCAATGCTATTGCGCACGAGGCTTTCGGCGTGGGCCTTGTTGGCGGTGATGCCCACCACGCACTTGTCGCGCAGGGTGCGGCAGGCGTTGGTCATGTAGCTGATGCTGGTGAACAGGGCGAAGGAAATCACCGGCTCCATCACGTTGAGCTGGAGCTGGCCGGCTTCGGCGGCCATGGTCACGGTGAGGTCGGCCCCGATGACGTAGAAGGCGGTCTGGTTCACCACTTCGGGCACCACGGGGTTCACCTTGCCGGGCATGATGCTGGAGCCGGGCTGCAGGGGCGGCAGGTTGATTTCGTTGATGCCGCAGCGGGGGCCCGAGGAGAGCAGGCGCAGGTCGTTGCAGATTTTGGAGAGTTTCACCGCCGTGCGCTTGAGCACGCCGGAGAGCTGCACGTAGGCGCCCGTGTCATAGGTGGCCTCGATGAGGTCGCCAGCCAGGATGAGGTTGAGGCCGGTGATGCGGCGCAGGTACTCGGTCACGAGCTCGGGGTAGCCGGCAGGGGCATTTACGCGGGTGCCGATGGCGGTGGCGCCCATGTTGATTTCATCGATGAGGCGGCGCGAGTCGTCGATGCGGAGCAGCTCCTCGCGCAGGTTGGTGGCGAAGGCGTGGAACTCGTCGCCCATGCTCATCGGCACGGCATCCTGGAGCTGGGTGCGGCCCATCTTGAGTACGTCCTGGAACTCCACGCCTTTCTGCGCGAAGGCATCGGCCAGCGCGCCCAGGGTTTCCCGGTAGCCCACCAGCTTGTTGTTGAGCGCAATGCGAAAGGCGGTGGGGTAGGCGTCGTTGGTGCTTTGCGAGCAGTTGACGTGGTTGTTGGGGTGGCAGTACTGATAGGCACCCTTGGGGTGGCCCATGATTTCGAGGGCCACGTTGGCAATTACTTCGTTGGCGTTCATGTTCACTGACGTGCCCGCACCGCCCTGAATCATGTCGGTGAGAAACTGATTGTCGAACTCGCCGGCTGCCACTCGGTCGCAGGCCGCCACAATGGCTTCGCCGATGGGGGCGGGCAGCACGCCCAGCTCGCAGTTGGCCAGGGCCGCGCCTTTTTTCACGTAGGCCAGGGCCTGCACAAACAGCCGCTCGGTGTTGATGGGAATGCCGGTAATGGAGAAGTTCTCGAGGGCGCGCAGGGTCTGGATGCCGTAGTATGCGGTGTCGGGCAGCTCGCGTTCGCCGAGGAAGTCGTGTTCAATTCGGAAGGTGGTCATGGGCAGGGGCCGGTGGGATGGAGGGGCTTGTACGAAATGAGTAAAGCGGCAGACAAACGTACAGCTCAGCTTGGCTAAGTGTGGGGTTTGCGGTGTTCCTTTACTGCATTCCCGCCCAAAAATTATCCGCGTTTTCGCTCTGCATGAAACTTCGCTACCTGCCCTTGCTGGCCCTGGCCGTAGCCAGCTGTTCCCACGGTGATAAGCCAGCCGCAACCGCTGCGTCCGATGCCCGCTTCGATGCCTTCAAAAACCGGTTTATAGAAGCGCTTTGGCGCCAAAACCCTGATTTTGCTTCCTCGCAGGACTACCACAAGTACGATTCGCTGCAGGTAATCCCCGATGCCGCCCAGCGCCGGCGCGACGCCGCTTTTACGCAGCAGTACCTGGCCGCGCTCGGCAAGTTCTCGCTGGATAGCCTCTCGCCCAACAACCAGATTGACCTGCGCCTGCTGCGCAACGAGCTGCGGGCCGAACGCTGGTACGCCGATACGCTCCAGAATTGGCAGTGGAACCCGGCCGGCTACAACCTGGGCGCCACGGTGGGCGACCTGCTCAACGGCCGCTACTTCCCGCTGGACCGCCGCCTGCGCAACATCTCCGACAAAATCAGCCACGCCGCGGAGTTTTACGCTGCTGCGCGGGCCAACCTCAGCAGCCCAACGCGGGAACACACCCAGCTGGCCATCAAGCAAAACACCGGCGGCCTGGCCGTATTCGGCTCGGCCTTAGCCGACTCGGTGCAGAAGTCGGGACTGAGCGCGGTGGAGAAAAAAACGCTTACCGACCGCATCGCCGCCACGCGGCAGGCGGTGCAGGGCTACCTCGATTTTTTGCAGAAGCAGGTGCTGCCGGCTGGCAAGTTTCGCTCGTTCCGCATCGGCAAGGACCTGTTTGACCAGAAGTTTGCCTACGACATTCAGTCGCATTTCACCGCCGCCGAAATTTACCAGCAAGCCCTTAAGCACAAGGCCGAGCTGTTGCACGACATGGGCCAACGCGCCGCGCGGCTGTACCCCAAGTATTTCCCCGGCCAAAAAGCCCCGGCCGACACGCTGGCACTCATCACCGCCGTGGTCAATCAGCTCACCTTGAAGCACGCCCCGCGCGAAGGGTTTGTGGATGCGGTGAAGCGCCAGATTCCGACGCTGGTGGCGTTTGTAAACGAGCATAAGCTTCTGACCCAGGACCCCAGCAAGCCGCTGGTGGTGCGCGAAACGCCGCTCTACATGCGCGGCAGCGGCACGGGCGCCAGCGTATCGGCCCCCGGCCCCTATGACAAAGGCGCCAATACTTATTATAACGTGGAGCCGATTCCGGCCGAGTGGACGCCGGCTCAGGCCGAGAGCTACCTGCGCGAGTACAACGACTACACCCTGCAGATTCTCAACATCCACGAGGCCATTCCCGGCCATTACACTCAGCTGGTGTACGCCAACCGCTCGCCTTCACTGGTGAAAAGCATTTTCAGCAACGGCGCCATGGTGGAGGGCTGGGCCGTGTACGCCGAGCGCATGATGCTGGAAAACGGCTACGGCAAGAACTCCGACGAGATGTGGCTGCTCTGGGACAAGTGGAACATGCGCGTGACCCTGAACAGCATCATCGACCGCGCCATTCAGGTCGACAACATGAGCGAAAACGACGTGGTGACGATGCTACGCCGCGATGGTTTCCAAGAGGAAGCCGAGGCCCGCGGAAAGTGGCTGCGCGCCACGCTCAGCCAGGTGCAGCTCAGCAGCTACTTCTCGGGCTACACCGAGATTTATGCCCTGCGCGAAGAAATAAAGAAAAAGCAAGGCAAGAATTTCAACCTGAAAGCCTTTCACGAAGAGTTTCTCAGCTACGGCAGCGCCCCGGTCAAATACATCCGCGAGCTGATGCTGCGGAAGTAATCGCCAGTTCATCCAACTGGGCCGGAGCACCGGAATCATTTAGATGTTCATGGTGTCTGAGGCGCGGGGTAGCAAGGTTGACCTTACTTTTGCTGGCGCCCCGCCATTGCCACTATTCTATGTTAGAAAAACTACTCAATTCGGCCGTCGTTGATACGGATGACCAGGGGCTCCGGCAGTTCATCTACGAGCACCCGAAGGTGTTGGCCCAATTTACGGCCGATAACTGCCCGATTTGCGCGTTGGTAGCCCCGGGCTTTCAAAGGCTTGCCGGCGACAAAGCCTACGACGGCATCTTGTTCATCCGGCTCGATTCCGACGAAAACCCCGTAGCCAAGCACCTGATGGCCCAGCGCGCGGCGCCGTTTTTCGTGAGCTACTGCCAGGGCCGGATGCTGGAGTGCGACACCCAGGTAACCGATGCAGCCGTGCTGGCCCAGCTCGACCGCCTGCGCGCTCACCAGCCCCAACCGGCCTAGCACGCCCGTCGCCTTACTTTTGGCGATGTTTTTCCTACTTTCCAAAGTTCTCGATTTCGTATTGCTGCCTACCGTGTGGCTGCTGGCGTTGCTGCTAGCCGCGCTGGTGGCCCGGCAGCCGCGTCGCCAGCGCCAGTGGCTGATAGCCGCCGCACTGCTCACGCTCGTCGGCACCAATCCGGCCCTCGTCAACGAGGCCTTGCTGGCGTGGGAAATGCCGCCGGTGCCGCTTGCGGCCCTGCCCGCCCACGCCGATGCCGCTGTGCTGCTCACCGGCGTTACGGAAGTCAGCAAATCGCCGCACGACCGGGTGTATCTGGGTCAGGGCGCCGACCGCCTCACCAACGCGCTGTGGCTGTACCGGGCCGGACGGGTGCGCCGCATCATCGTATCGGGCGGCTCGGGGGCGGTGCTGCAAAAGGCCCACACCGAAGCCGAGGACTTAACCACGCTGCTGCGCCTGGCCGGCGTGCCGCAGTCGCACATCCTGGTAGAAACCCGCAGCCGCAATACGCACGAAAACGCGGTGTTCACGAAGCAGCTGCTGGTTGCCCACCCCGACATCCAGTCGTTGATATTGGTAACCTCGGCGTTCCACGAGCGGCGCGCCCTGGGCTGCTTTTATAAAGTTGGGCTAAGTCCAATTCCTTTCCCCGCCGGCTTCCGCACCACCGACCGCGCCCGCACCCCGGACTACTGGTTTGTGCCGGACCCTGAGGCCCTGGTGCTCTGGAGTTTGCTCATTCACGAGATGAGCGGTTGGGCTGTTTATAAGGCGTTGGGGTATTTGTGAGTTGAATTAGAACGTCATGGCGGGCGCAGCGAAGCATCTCGTATGGGCTAGCGACTTAATCGGCTGTCATGCTGACGAAGGAAGCATCTTATCAAGTCAGAACCAATCGTTGGAGCGTGATAAGATGCTTTCTTCGTCAGCATGACAACGAAGCGAGGGGCTACCCTGCGTACTCCAAGTTGTCTGATTCAATTTTGTTGTCTGATTCAATTTTACTTTTACTTGAGCTAAAACCCGCCCTTCCCGCTACTCCACCTTCGCAGACGCAGCCGCGTCCTTGCCAATCCACACGGATTTCTGGTTCACGAACTCCCGGATGCCCAGGTACGACAGCTCGCGGCCGTAGCCGGACTTTTTGACGCCGCCGAAGGGCAGCTCGGGCATGGATTTTACGAGGCCGTTTACGAACACGGCGCCGCTTTCAATTTGCCGGGCCAAGGCTTCGCCTTTCTTGGAGTCGGAGGTCCAGATGGCGGCGCCCAGGCCGAAGCGGGAGTCGTTGGCGAGGCGCACGGCGTCGTCGGCGTTTTTGGCTTCCAGCACCAAGGCCACGGGCCCAAACAGCTCTTCTTCGTAGGCGCGCTGGCCGGGCTTGATGTTCGACAAAATCATGGGCCGAAACAGGGCGGTGCCGGGCTTGGCCTGGCCGCCGAACAGCTCCACTTTAGCGCCTTGCTCCACAGAGTCGTTTACCTGCTTGGTGAGCTCATCGGCCAGGTCGGGGCGGGCGAGGGGGCCGTACTGCGTGGCATCGTCGAGGGGGTCGCCGGGGCGCATGGCCAGCAGGTGGGTTTTCATCTGGCTGATAAAATCCTTGATTACCGGCTTCTCCACGATAAAGCGCTTGGCGGCAATGCAGCTCTGCCCGGTGTTTATCATGCGGGCCTGGGCCGCGGTTTTGGCCGCCAGGGCCACGTCGGCGTCGGCCAGCACGATGAAGGCGTCGCTACCGCCCAGCTCTAGCACGGTTTTCTTGATGTGGGCCCCGGCGATGGCGGCCACGGAGGCGCCGGCGCCCTCGCTGCCGGTGAGCGTGGCCGCGCGCACCCGGTCGTCGCTCAGCAGCTTCTCAACCAAATCGGAGCCAATAAGCAAGGTGCGGAAACACGCCGGCGGCAGGCCCGCATCGTGAAATATCTTCTCCAGCGCCAGGGCGCATTGCGGCACATTCGAGGCGTGCTTGAGCAGGCCCACGTTGCCGGCCATCAGGGCCGGCGCGGCAAAGCGCACAACCTGCCAGAGCGGGAAGTTCCAGGGCATAATGGCCAGCACCACGCCCAGGGGCTGGTAGCTGATGAAGCTGCGGCTGGCGTCGGTTTTCACCACCTCATCGGCCAGGAAACCTTCGGCGTGCTCGGCGTAGAACTCGCAGCAGGCGGCGCATTTCTGCACTTCGGCGCGGCCGTCGGTCACGGGCTTGCCCATTTCCAGCGCCATGGTGCGGGCCAGGTCGTCCTGGCGCTCGCGCAGCAGGGCCGCGGCGGCGCGCAGCACGTCGGCCCGGTGGGCAAACGGCGTGGCCTGCCACTTGGCGGCGGCGCGGTGGGCCTGGTCGAGGATGCGCTCAGTTTTGGCCCAACTAAAAGGAGTGAAACGGCGCAGCACGCGGCCGGTGTGGGGATTGTAAGTTTCGATGGCCATAACGGGAAGGCAAGAATAGCAAGGTGAGAAAGACGCAACAGTACGCGGGAAATGGCCTTCAAGCTGAAGCGCAAGGCGGTAATTTCCCAAAGCTTCAACTTCAGTGGGGGTGGTTCGGTTACGTAGGCCCAGCGCGTATGGTGCCCATTGCCCGGCTCCGCGTATTTTCGTGCGCTAAGTATGGTGCCGGTTCTGGCCTCTTTTTTCACTTTCTGTCACTCCCGTGTCCGATACCCCCCTTATTTCCCTACCACCCGCCGCCGAGGCGGAACTCGTGCGACGGCTGCAGGCCCGCGACGAATCGGCCATGACGCTCTTTTACGAGCGGTATTCGGCGGCCCTCTACGGCGTCATCTTCCGCATTGTGAAAGCCGAAGACGAGGCCGAAGACGTGCTGCAGGAAGCCCTGGTGAAAATCTGGCACGCCTTTGCCAGCTACGACTCCAGCAAAGGCCGCCTCTTTACCTGGGTTCTTAATATATGTCGGAATCTGAGTATCGATAAAATCCGCTCACGTCAGCACCGCGTAGGTAGCCGCACTCAGGGACTGGACGATAGTCTGACGGCGCAGCGCCAAGCCGCACCCACGACCTTCCGCCCGGAGCACATAGGGCTGCAGGAAATCACGCAGAAATTGATTCCCGAACAGCGTCAGATTATCGACCTGCTCTATTTCGAGGGCTTTACGCAAAGTGAAGTGGCCGAGGAGCTCAACCTTCCGCTGGGAACGGTGAAAACCCGGGCCCGCACCGCCATCAAAGTCCTTAGCAAACTTATTCGCTGAATCAATCGTGGAAAACATCCAAGACTATATAGAATCGGGCATCCTGGAGCAGTACGCTCTCGGAGAGCTTTCGCCCGCCGAACAAGCGGCCGTGGAAGCACAGGCGGCCCGCCACCCCGAAATCCAGGCCGAACTGCAACAGGTACAGGAGGCGTTGGGTTTTTATGCCGAAGCACACGCCCTCACGCCACCTGCCGGCATGCGCGAGCGGGTGCTGGGCAACGTAATGGCTCAGATTGCGAAGCCCAGCAGTACGCTGCGGGCCGATGTAGACGCCGTGGCCCAAGCCAATAGCGTCGCCTATGCTTCTACAAATCAACCCGTGGACTCGGCCCCAGAAGCGGTGGTGCGGCCCCTGTCCTCGGCTGCTCCGGTGGCTGCTAGTTCCTCGCGCTCCACTTGGGCCATGGCGGCCTCGGTGGCCCTTATCCTGAGCCTGGGCGCCAATGCGCTGCTATACAGCCGCTGGAAAGACGCTAGCTCCGACCTCGTGGCCCTGCAAAACGACCAGGCCCGCTTCGCCACCACGACCACTGTGGTGCAGAAAGAACTCGGCGCCCTGCGCCAGGAAAACCAAGTGTTGCGCAGCGACGAGTTCCGGGCCGTGGCCCTGGCCGGCACCAAAACTGCGCCCACGGCGCACGCCAAGGTGCTGTTTAACCCCGCGACCCATAAGGTCTTCGTCGACGTGAAAAGCCTGCCCGCCCTGCCCGCCGGCAAGCAGTACCAGCTCTGGGCCCTCGACAAAGGCCAGCCCGTGGATGCCGGCGTGCTCACCGCGGCCACGGCCACTGGCGAAGGCCTTCAGCAGATGAAAGACATTGCCAGCGCCCAGACCTTTGCCATGACGGTGGAGCCCGAAGGCGGCAGCGTAAGCCCAACCCTGAGCACCATGACCGTGGTGGGGAACATCTAAAAGCCCTGTCCGCACTCTGCGAAGGGAAGAACCAAAAGAGTTGAGCTGATTTCCCATAACTTTCGGAGGATTACCGCCTGTGGGCCAAAGCGGCTGGCAGGCGGTAATTTTGTATTCTACCAGTCTGAAACCCTCTTTTATGCATGGCTCTATTTTTGCGTTGTTAAAACGCTATGTACAAACCCAGTACGACCACAGCACCTGGGTAAAGCTGGTGGAGCTGTCCGGCCTCGAAAACACCGAGTTCGACCACAAAACGGTTTATCCCGACGAGCACATCTATGCCCTGGTGGGCCACGCGGCCGAGATGACGGGCATGTCGGCGGGCGAACTGCACGAGAAGTTCGGCGAGTACCTGGTGCCCGACCTCATGTACATGTACCAGAAACTGGTGCAGCCCGGCTGGCGCACCCTGGAAATGATTGAGCACACCGAAAATACCATGCACAAGCAGGTGCGCCAGGAGCACGTCAAAAACGCGCCGCCCGTGCTCAACGTCACCCGCCTGGGCCCCAACGAGCTGATGATTGAGTACGTCTCGCCGCGGCGCATGAGCGGGCTGGCCGTGGGCATCGTGCGGGGCCTGGCCATCTATTTCGACGAAGCCGACCGCATCGACGTGATGCCTACCACCAGCGAAGAAGGCGAACGGGTAAGCATCCACGTGCGCCGCAATTGAACCGAAGGGCGCCCTAGGAGCTTTTCATACCCGGATACTTCCCCGAGGGAGGCGCCCGCAGCCCAATCCTGCTATCCACCCTCGCCTTATTCCCCTTATTCTGAGCCACTATGGTCTTGAAACGCGCCGGTTTTGCCTTCTTAAGCTTGTTTGCGCTGAGCGCCTGCGGCCAGGCTGGCACGGGCACACCGGGCGGCAGCAATCCTAACTACGACCGCCTGCTGCAGGCCTTGTATCGCAACACCGTGCCCACCGTCAAAGCGGCGGCCCTGGTGCAGGAATTGAGCCGGCCCGCCGCGCCGCTGCTGCTCGATGCCCGCACCCCAGCCGAGTTTAAGGTGAGCCATTTGCGCGGCGCCCGGTTCGTGAATTACGATTCGCTGGCCAGGGAAAGGTTTGTGGGCATCGACCGCAAGCAACCTGTTGTGGTGTACTGCTCGGTGGGCTACCGCAGCGAGCGGCTGGGCGAGCGGCTGCACGCGCTGGGCTTCCGGAGCGTGCGCAATCTATACGGGGGCCTGTTTGAATGGGTGAACGAAGGCTACCCGGTGTACAACGCCCAGGGCCTCACCCGCAACGTGCACCCGTACTCGCCGCTGTGGAGCCCCTGGCTCAAAAACGGGCAAAAAGTATATGAGTAAAGAACCGATGGACGCCGTAGCTACTCCAGCCAGCGCGGCGCACTTGCTGGTATTTGCGCGCGTGCCAGCGCTGGGCCAGGTAAAAACCCGGCTCGCCGCCGGCGTGGGCGACTTCGAGGCCCTGGCCATTTACCATGAGCTGCTCGGCATCACCCGCGCGGCGATAGCGGAGGCGGGCGTGCCGGCTACGGTGTGGCTGGCCGGCACCGCCGGCCCGGTACCTACGGCGCAGGAGGCGCAGGAGTGGGGCCAACTAACTGCCCGCAGCCAGCAAGCCGGCGACCTGGGCCAGCGCATGACCGCGGCTTTCGCGGCAGCCTTTGCGGCGGGGGCGGAGAAGGTGGCCATCATCGGCACCGACTGCCCCGGCCTCCGGACCGAGCACCTCACCGAAGCCTTTGCCCTGCTGAGCCAGCACGACGTGGTGCTGGGCCCCGCCACCGATGGCGGGTATTACCTGCTGGCCCTGCGCCAGCCCCAGCCCGAGCTGTTTCAAAACAAAGCCTGGAGCACTGAAACGGTACTGGCCGATACCGTAGCCGATGCCCAACGCCTGGGCCGGCGCGTGGCGCTGCTGCCAGAGCTGCACGATGTAGACACGGCCGATGATTTGGCCACCTGGCGCGCGGCTATAGTAGGCTGAGAACAAGATGGGTACAAGTGGTATTAAAGCTAACTGGCTGCCAGATAAATAAGCACGGATTAAAGACGCGACATGTTGCTGCGTTATTCTTTGCTGATTTTACCGACAATTTTAACAAGCCAGGCTATGGCTGTATGCTGTCCCCGGCAACGCCCACTGACAGCCTTAAGCAGCTTTAGAAGCTGGGATTTCGGGTTGCTTTTCAGCGGCGGGCTGGTAAAGCTCCCAGGCCAACACGGCATACGTAACGGCATATTCCAGCCCAACGAGCCAGAGGTTTTCGGCATACGCGCTGCTGCGGTAGGCGGCGTAGGAGAGCACGGCCATGCCGCCCCACACCAGCGGAAAGCGAAACGGCGACAAGGCCGCCAGCCCAATCGGCAGCGTGAGGTACCAGGGGTGCACGGTGGTGGCCAGGGCGTAGTAGGCCGTTAGCATGAGCAGCAGCGTTTGGGGCAATGCGGCCAGGCTGAGGTGCCGCTCGCGCCACGCCAGCACCAGCCCAACGCCGCCGCTGGTAAGCGCCAGCAACGGCCCGATTATCGCAATTTCATTGTAGGTAGTGAGCCAGAATCCCAAGGCGCGCAGCAGGTAATAGATACTCGCGTTGAACTCAAAACTGCGGAAGTAAAGGTTGAGGCTCCGGCTGATGTTGACGAACAGCTCAACCGAAATAAAGGGGCTGAAAAGCAGCAGGAGCGTGCCCGCCACGGCCGCCGAATACGCCAGAAAACGCCGCCAGCCCAACCGCCGAACCAGCAGGGGCAACGCCAGCAAGGGCAGGAGCTTGGTAGCTATGCCCAGCCCCAGCGCCACCGCCGAAACAGCCCAACGGTTGCGGCTGAGCAGCCACAGTGCCAAGAGCAGGAAAAAGAACACCAGCCCCTCAAAGTGCAGGTTGCCCGTGATTTCCACAATCACCAGGGGGTGCAGCAGGTAGCGGAGTGCCCGGTCCGGGCGCATTCCCAAGGCGGGCAGCAGGGCCAGCAGAAGCCAGGCCGTGCCTACCTCGGCTGCCTGGACCACGGCGCGCAGGCAGGCGGCAAAACCCGCCTCGGAAACCGGAAACAGCCGGGCTGCTGCGCCAAAGACAAGCTGGCAAACGGGCGGGTACACCGAGTAGTAGTGGGGCGAGTTTATCTGGCGGTAGAGCTGCTGCAGCTGCGGCAGGGCCTCGTCGCGGCGTTGCTTGTTAGGAATGGCCGTGCGGGCGCCCTCGGCAATGATTTCGTCGGGGCGAAACTGGAAGGGATTGGCGCCATTGGCCACCAGCAGTCCATCCCAGCGAAAGCGGTGCACGTCGTCGGACAGGGCGGGCGTGGCCGGCAGCCACAGCAGCCGGAACAGCAAGGCGCCTGCCAGGCCCCACCGCAGCGGTATTTTGCTGCGCAGCAGCCACACATAGGCCAGCAATGCCACGGCAAACAGGCCCACCAGCTGCCCAAAGTGCGCCCGTGGCGTGGCATAGGCCAGTCCACCATACGCCGCGCCCGAAAGCAGGAGCGCCGCAACTTGCGAAACCGAAGGAAGCTTGGTGGCCAATGGGTTTGGAATGGAAAGCTTAGCGGGCGTGCCGCACCGAATAATAGCACACCGCGGCAAAGCCAAAGGTGAGCAGCGTGTGAAACGGCACCAGCCCCGCATCGCCGAAGTAGATGCCGGCCCCGAGCCCAAAGGCGAAATACGCGGCTAATAAACCTTCCAGGAGCACTAAGGGGCCGAGGCCGCCGGTGCGGTACCGGCGCTGGCCCAGTGCCTTGGTGCCAGCCTTAGGAGTGCGCACAAACGGCGTGCTTTGCCCCAGCCAGCCTAAGATTACCGCCCGCGAATTGTGCAGCGCCAGGCCCATGGAAACCGACAAAAACAGCAGAAAGAAACCCGGGTACAGCTGCGCCTTGCCAGTGGGCCGGGCCAGCCGCCAGGCGGTATAGTAATAGTATATGAGCGGGGCGAACCCGAGCAAAAACACCGACGATAGCTGAAATACCAGCTTGTAGCTCGCGTAATTGGCGCGCACGAATACCAGCGGCACGCTCAGCAGGGCCATGAGCAGAATCACGACGTACACGCTGCTGTTGAGCAGGTGAAAGGTGGCCTGCAGCTTGGTGGCCAGTGGCTGCGACGAGCGCCACATAGCGCCCAGGTGCTTGCGGGCAGTTTCGGCGGCGCCTTTGGTCCAGCGGAACTGCTGCGACTTGAGGGCGTCCATCACGGCGGGCAGCTCGGCGGGGGCCACTATTTCGGGGCGGTACACAAAGCGCCAGCCGCGCAGCTGGGCGCGGTAGCTCAGGTCCAGGTCTTCGGTGAGGGTGTCGATGTGCCAGCCGCCGGCATCGGTGATGCACGTGCGGCGCCACACCCCGCCGGTGCCGTTGAAGTTGATGAAAAACCCGGCGAACGTACGGCCCACCTGCTCAATGAGGAAGTGCGCATCCAGCCCAAACGCCTGCAGGCGCGTGAGCAGCGACTCGTCCTGGTTGAGGTGGCCCCAGCGGGTCTGGACCACGCCCACGGTTTCATCCTGCAAAAAATACGGCACCGTCCGGCGCAGAAAATCCGGCGTGGGCACAAAGTCGGCGTCGAAAATGGCGATGAACTCGCCGTCGGTTTCGTCCATGCCGTGGCGCAGGGCGCCGGCCTTGTAGCCCTCGCGGGAGGGGCGCCGCACGTGGCTGATGCGCAGGCCCTGGCCGGTGTGGTGGGATACGCGGGCGGCGGCCAGCGCCACGGTGGCATCGGTAGAGTCGTCGAGCACCTGAATGTGGAGCAGCTCGGGCGGGTAGTCGAGGGCGGCCGTGGCGTCAATGACCCGCTCCACCACGTTCTGCTCGTTGTAGAGCGGCAGCTGCACCGTCACGCGGGGCCACACGGCCGGGGCGGGGGGCAGCGCGGCATTGGGCCGGGCATAGGCCCGCCGCGCCAGCCGCGTAAGCTGCCACTGGCCCAGGCTGAAGCACACAATAAACAGCAGGCATAGGCCATAGAGCACCACAAGCAACAGAGGCAGCACCGGCATTACAAAAAGAAGCAGAAGACCAAAAACACGGAAAAGTATCGCCAGAAGGTAGCAGGAGAGTAGCAGCAAGCGGGCTTACCAATACCGAAAAATGGTCCACAGAATCTTGTAGCCGGCCCCAATGGTGCCGCGCACCGTGCCCGATACCTTGCTGGTGCCAATGCGCTTGCGGTAGCGCACGGGCACTTCCACGGTGCGCAGGCCCTGGCGGGCGGCTTTTACCTGCATTTCCACCGTCCAGCCGTAGGTTTTGTCTTCCATGTGGAGGCCGAGCAAGGCAGGGGCGAGGATGGCCCGGAAAGGCCCTAAATCAGTGAAGGTGCCGCCGTAGCGCAGGCGCAGCAGCCGCGAAGCCAGCCAGTTGCCGAAGCGTTGCTGGGGCAGCAGCGCACCGCGCTCCCGCACGCCCAGCGCCCGCGAGCCGATGACCATGTCGGCATCGCCCCGGAACAGGGGCGCGAGCAGCTCTGGCATCTGTTCCGGAAAATCCGAATGGTCGCCGTCGAGGAATACGACGATTTCGGGCTGTTCGGATTGGGCCTTGCCAAAAACGTAGGCCATGCCGGCCAGGCACGCGTAGCCGTAGCCGGGGCGGGGCTCGCGAAGCACGGTGGCGCCCGCAGCTTGGGCGGCGGCGCTGGTGTCGTCGCTCGAGTTATTATCCACCACCACCACTTCCTGCACCAGGCCGGCCGGAATTTCGCCCAGCACCAGCCCAATGGCTTTGGCTTCGTTGTGAGCAGGAATAATGACGCTGATGCGGGGCTGGGGCATGAAAGACAGGAGCGGAGCCAGGCCCCGCAAAGCAATAAAGGCGACCGCACCGGCCAGCCGCGCCACAAAGATGCCGCCTCCGCCGTAAAGCAGCGCGCTGCCGCTACTTTGCGGCTGTCAATCATTTACTCTAGATATGCTCCAGGTAGGCCAACCCGCCCCCGATTTTACCCTCAAGACCACCACCGGCGAAACCTTTCGCCTCTCCGAGCTGCGCGGCCGCCACGTGGTACTGTACTTCTACCCCAAAGACGACACCCCCGGCTGCACCGCCGAAGCTTGCTCATTCCGCGACCAGTACGAGGACTTTCAAGACCTTGGCGCCGAAGTAGTGGGCATCAGCTCCGACAGCGAAAAGTCGCATCAGAAATTCACGGCCAAGCATAATCTGCCTTTCCAACTGCTGGCCGATGAAAAAGGCGAAGTGCGCAAGCTCTACGAAGTGCCCCGCGCGCTGCTGGGGCTGCTGCCGGGCCGCGTCACGTTTGTGATTGATAAGAAAGGTGTCATCCAGTACATCTTCAACTCGTTGAGCGGCGCTACTGACCACGTGAGCAACGCGAAGAAAGTGTTGGCCGGGCTGCCGGCTTAGCTTTGCCCAACGCCTTTACACCCTTAGTTGCCTGGGCAATTAATCGTCTGTCATGCAGAGCGCAGCGAAGCATGTTATCACCGCGGAACGAATCGTGCAACAGTGATAAGATGCTTCGCTGCGCTCTGCATGACAATAGTTAGGATAACAGAAGCTGCTAGCGCCGTTTTCATACATCGGCGCAAGCGCGAGCCCTGGCTTTCGCGTAATGAGAATTTCACCTTCTCCTTCGCAATGCCCCGTTACTTTTTGTTGCTGCTGTTTCCTTTGTTGCTCGCAGCCACTTCTGCTTCAGCCCAACCTACTGTCCTCAACGCCACCCTCGACGGCTACAACTACCCGTACCCCGTAAAAACACTGCCGCTGAAGCTGGAAGGGCAAGCCCTGCGCATGGCTTATATGGACGTGCCGGCCAATGCCAAGCCCAACGGCCGCACCGTGGTGCTGCTGCACGGCAAGAATTTCTTCGGAGCCTACTGGCGCGAAACCATCAAAGTGCTGGCAGCGGCTGGGTTCCGGGTGGTGGTGCCCGACCAGATTGGTTTTGGCAAGTCCGACAAGGCTGATATCCACTACTCGTTCCACCAGCTGGCCCGCAACACCCGGCACCTGCTAGATACGCTGGGCGTGAAAAAAGCCGTCATCGTGGGGCATAGCATGGGCGGCATGCTGGCCACCCGCTTTGCCCTGATGTACCCGGAGACCACCGAAAAGCTGGTGCTCGAAAACCCGATTGGGCTGGAAGATTACCGCGCGGGAGTGCCTTTTCAAAGCGTAGACCAGGCCGAGGCATCTGAGCTGAAAAGCACCGAAGCCAGCATCCGCAAGTACCACGCGACGTACTACCCCAACGGCTACCCGGCCGCCCACGACCAATGGCTGCTGCCCCTGGCCGCCCAAACCAAAAGCCCCGACTTCCCCAAGGTAGCCCGGGCCAATGCCCTCACCTTCGACATGATTTACCAGCAGCCGGTGAGCTACGAATTCGGCCGCATTGCTGTGCCCACGCTGCTTGTCATCGGCCAGCAGGACCGCACCGTGGTGGGCAAAGGATTGATAAAAGACCCCAAAGTGCTGGCCCAAATGGGCCAATACCCGGCGCTGGGCCGCCGCACCGCCGCCGAGATAAAGGGTGCCCAGCTGGTTGAGCTAAACAAGGTGGGCCACATTCCGCACCTGGAAACGCCGGCCCAATTCCACCAGGCGCTGCTGGCGTTTCTGCGGTAGTGCTCAGCGCGTTGAGCCGTTTATCGCGTATTATGAACGGTAATTCCTGGAATGATAAATAGCTTGTTGCCTTATTTAAACTACTGTTGCTGTTGCAGAACTTCCTAAACGGGCCTTCACCATCTACATAAGGCGGCATTAGCTGGTTGGAGGAAGCCTCCGAGCCCGGTTGTGTGCCGTGCGCCCTTGCTGTTGCTCGGCGTTGTGTGGACGTGGTGAGTTTTGCACCCGCTACGAGGGTGAAAATGTTAGTCCGCCTGCATGCTGCTTGCTGCACGGTTGTTCGGCAAGCGGGCTGCTATCTGCTCGACACAAGCCCTGAGGCAAGCGGCGCCGGTGAAGGCACGTTTCCGGCCCGACCTTTCGCTTGCCGACACGGTATCAACCACGAAATGCCTCCTTTTCTCATGAATGCTTTCTGTGCACGGTTAGGGATTGCCTACCCCATCATCCAAGCCCCCATGGCGGGCGTTTCCACCCCGGCCTTGGCCCTGGCCGTCTCCCGGGCCGGGGCCTTGGGCTCCCTTGCCACCGGCGCTGCAGCGTCGCCGCAGGCCGTCGCCGAACAAGTGGCCACGCTGCAGGCCGCCACGGACCGGCCGTTTAACGTCAACCTCTTTTGCCACCAACCCGCCCCCGCCGACGACGCCCGGGATGCGCAGTGGCTGGCGTACCTGCGGCCCTTTTTCACGGCCCTGGGGAGCACGCCCCCCAGCCACTTGGATGAGCTCTACCCCAGTTTTGTAACCAATGACGCCCTGCTGGCCGTGCTGGTGGCCGCCCGGCCCCGCGTGATTAGCTTTCATTTTGGCTTGCCCACCCCCGCCCAACTCGCCACCCTGCGCGGGACCGGGGCGGTGCTGCTTGCCTGCGTCACCACGCCCGCCGAAGCCCGGCGGGCCGAAGCCGCCGGCGTGGATGCGCTGGTGGCCCAGGGCGTGGAGGCCGGCGGGCACCGGGGCACCTTCGACCCGGCCGTGGAGCCGGGCATCGGGACGTTGGAACTGACGCGGCAACTCGCCCGGCAGAGCCGCTTGCCCGTGGTGGCGGCCGGGGGGCTGATGGACGGGGCCGACATTGCGGCGGCCCTGAGGGCGGGCGCGTCGGCGGTGCAGTTGGGCACGGCCTTCGTTACCTGCCCGGAGTCGGCCGCAGCGGCGCCTTACCGCGAAGCCCTGTTGCGGCAGCCGCCTTTGCCCACGGCCCTCACGCCCGTGATTTCGGGACGGCCCGCCCGGGGCCTGGTCACGCGCTTCGTGCAGGAGGTCGACCGGCCGGACCGCCCGCCGGTCGCGCCCTTTTCGCGGGCGTACGTGGCCGGCAAAGCCTTGGTCGCCGCCGCCCAGCAAGCGGGTGAAGCCGGTTTCGCCGTGCAATGGGCGGGCACGGGCGTGGGTCGGAGCCGGACGCTCCCCGCGGCCGACCTGGTGCAGGCGCTGATGCTGGAGGTAGAACGAGCCCTCGCCGACCCTGGCTCCGCTCATGTAGGTTAGCAAAACGGTTGGAATCGTTTGAGCGAGGAACAGGCCTTCTTTTTTATCTTTACCCTTGGGCAAGCAAGTGCTGTGAGCCGCCCCTGCTTGTCTTGGCGATGCGACAAGTGATTCTGCAACTGGCCGTGAGCCTGGACGGCTACATCGAAGGGCCCGGCGGGGAGTACGACTGGTGTTTTACCGACCAGGACTACGGCATGACGGCCTTTTTGCAGCGCGTCGACAGCGTCTTCTACGGCCGCAAATCCTACGAGCTGGCTGTCGCCACGGGCGCCGCCGGGGTCGGGGCAGGAGCGGGGTGGTCCCACCTGCGCGAATACGTGTTCTCGAACAGCCTCCAGCACGTTCCGCCCGGCGCGACCTTGATTAGCGGGGACATCGGCGCGGCCGTGCGGCGCATCAAACAGGAGCCAGGCAAGGACATCTGGCTCTGGGGAGGCGCGAGCCTGACGGCGTCGCTATTGGCCCTGGGCCTGGTGGACGAACTCCGCCTGGCCGTCCATCCGCTGCTGCTTGGGGGCGGCAAACCGCTGTTTCCGCCCCTCGCCACCCGGCGCACGCTCACCCTGCTGGACGCCCAGACGTATTCCTCCGGCTTGGTGTCGTTGGCCTATGCCCTGCCAAGCTAAACAACGCGCCCCGCTTTCCTGTGGGCGACAAGTCCGTTAATTCCAGGTACTGCTGAAGCGATGTCAATGCTTAGCTCAATATCCGCAGGCTATCGGCGTGAATCAGCGGCGAGCCCTGGTAGCGGCCATCGCGCGGCCCATTTTCCAGGTTGAGCACGCCGCGGGGGCAGGCGGTGCTGCACATGCCGCAGCCCACGCAGGAGGCCCGGATGATGGGCTCGCCGCGCTGGGCGTATTGCTTCACGTCGATGCCCATTTCGCACACGTTGGAGCAGTTGCCGCACGAAATGCACTGGCCGCCGTTGGTGCTGATGCGGAAGCGGGAAAAGTGCTTTTGCAGCAGGCCCAGGTAGGCAGCCATTGGGCAGCCAAACCGACACCACACCCGCGAGCCCAGAATGGGATAGAAGCCCACGCCAATCACCCCCGAAAACACGGCGCCGATGGCAAAGCCGTACCACTTGGCGGCCACGTTTCCTACCTCGCCGAGCAAGGAGCTGTTCATCGCAAAATTCACCCACAGCAGCACCGTGATGGCGGTGATGATGGCCAGAATGGGGTAGATGAGGCGCACTTCCCAGCGCCAGGCGGCGCGGCTTTTGTCGGAGAGCTGGCGGTAGGGGTCGCCGGCGGTTTCGGCCAGGCCGCCGCAGCCGCACACCCACGAGCAGTACCAGCGCTTGCCGTAGAAATAGGTGAGGACGGGCGTGGCCAGAAACGACATCACCGCGCCCCAAAACACCATGAACACACCCAAGCCGCCGTTTTGCGCCAGCGAGGTCACGGTGCCCGGAAACAGGTAATCGTACTTCAGCGGCCAGAAGTAGCTGAAGTAATACTCGGGCTGCTGGAAAAATTGCAGCAGCCCCGGGATGATGAAGGCAAACCCCAGCTGAAAGAACATCACCGAGCCGGTGCGGATAAGCTGGTAGCGCGAGTGGCGGTATTTCCAGAGCGCGCGGCCGCCCATTACTAAGATGGCCAGCGTGTAAAACGTGCCGTAGAGAAACCACTGGTCGGCGGGCCGGGCGCGCAGCAGCTGGCTGAAGCCGTCGAGGCCGTGCACCAGGTTGTTGAGCGGCCCGAAGTTGCCCTGGCCGTTGTCGCCGCTGTACCAGTACAGTACCACGTAGAAGCCCGTGAGGACGAGGCCGGTTACCCAGGCTATGCCGCCCCGCCCGGTGCTCGCCCGCAGCCACAGATTGTTGTGCTGCACGCCGGCCGGGTGCTGCCCGAATTTCAGCCAGCTCCAGGCCAGGGTGCCGCCGCTCACCAGGCCCAGCGCCAGGTACAGCCAGGTGCGCTGCCGGCCGGGGTCGGCGTCGGCCAGGGCCAGGAGCAGGGCCAGCAGGCCGCCGGCTACCACGGCCAGGGTAAGCTTTTCAGCTGGCGAGGATGTGGGCAGCGGTGGCGTAGTGAAAGTTGGGGTCATTGGGGGAGTTTAGCTGTTGCTATGAGTAATCAGCTTCATTGAGCTGAATAATTTATTCGCCTGTCATGCAGAGCCCAGCGAAGCATCTTATCAGGTCAGCACGATTCGTTCCGCGGTGATAAGGTGCTTCGCTGCGCTCTGCATGACAGGTGATTGATAACAGGCGATTAGATTTGCTATCCAATAAAGATGCTTGGCTAAGCCGACCTTCGGTTCGCTACGCTCTGCATGACGGCCCTTATTCAAGCAATTCTTTTCACCAAAAGCTAGTGGTGATGCTCGTGCGGCTCGTCGGGCTTGCCAAACAGGTTGATGAGGGTGCCCACCACGTAGAAGCCAGCCCAACATACGTAGAGCCAGTCGAAGCCCGCGGGCATGGGGCGGTTCACGAAGAAGCGCAGTATCAGGTGGGCGCCGGCGCTCATCAGCAGGCCCGTGAGGGCGATGAACTGGAAGCTGTTGAGCGCCGAAGGGCGGTAAAGTTTGGATAAGTCCACGGCGGGGAGGGAATGACTAGTGAAAGGAGCTAAAAGCGGGCGAACAGGCCTTTTTTCTGCTTCAGCGTGACAGGCAGCTGCGGAAACCGCTGGTTGAAAGCCGCAACAATGGCCTTTTGGTGCTGCGGAAAAAACTCCGGGTCAAAATTAGCCGCGCCCAGGTGGGCCATCACCGTTTCTAAAGGCGCCCGTTGCTGAATCCACTGCTCGCATACGTCGTGGCGCAGGCGCAGGCCCAGGGCGTTGAACCCGACCACCGCGTGCGGCGCCTCGGCCCGGAAGTAGATGCGTAACGCCACCCGGCCCGAGGGACGTTCCCAGTAAAAGCTGTCGAGCCCCGCCTCCGAGCCGGCCGGGGCTTGGCCATAGGTCTGGTATTCAAGGTTGAAGAACTTGGCCGAATTGTACCACACGCCGCGCCGGTAGGGGGTGGGCTGCCCGCAAAGGTTCTGGGCCACGGTTTCGCCCTGCATGCGGCCGGTGTACCAGAGCTGCTCGATGGAGACCTCGCCCGCGCCGGGTTGGCGAAATTGGGCACAGTCGCCGGCCGCGTACACGTTGGGCACGCTGGTGCGCAGGTACTCGTCGACGAGAATGCCGCGGTCGGTTTCCAGGGTAGAGGTTTTGGCCAGGGAGAGGTTGGACGTCACGCCAATGGCCAGCCCAACCCATTGGCAGGCGATTTCTTCGCCGGCGGTGGTCACTACGGCTCGCACTCGCCCCTGGTCATCGCCCAGAATCTCGCGCAACTCAGTGCTGTATTGTACCGCCACGTGGTTTTCCTGAAACTGCCGGTCTACCAGTTGGGCTTCTTCGGGCGGCAGCACCGAGCCCCAGAAGTGGGGGGCGCGCACCAGCACCGTGGCCGCAATGCCCCGGGAATGCAGCATTTCGGCCAGCTCCGCGCCAATGAGCCCGCCGCCTACCACCACGCCGCGGCCGATGCCGTGGGTATCGCGGGTCATAGCGGCGAGGTCGGGCAAATTGTAGAAGCCCTGCACTCCGGCCAGGTGCTGGCCGGGCCAGTCGGCTAGCTTGCTTTCGGAGCCCGTGGCCAGCAGCAGCTGGTCGTAGCGCAGGGTGCTGCCATTGTCGAGGGTTATCTGGTTTTCGGCGGTGTGCAGGGCTGTGGCGGAGGCGTGCACCAGGGTCAGGCTGTTTTCAGCCCAAAACCAGTCTTCGTAGGGTTTGATGTCCTGCGAGCGCAGATGCCCCATGTACACGTACATCAGGGCCGTGCGGGAGTAGTGGTGCGCACTCTCCGACGAGATGATGGTTATTTGCGCTTCGGGCCGCAGCCGGCGCACGGCCAACGCACACGTGACGCCGGTAATGCCGTTGCCGATGATAACCAGGTGCATACGAGTGGGTGGGGGTGAAGGCAGGAAATTGAGTTAGATACCAAAAGTAGGCGGAGCCCGGGGAATACCACCGGCTCCATTTCCGACGTTTGTGGCTCAATGATTGACTGGCCGCAGTGGTCAACCTTACAAGGGTACGCTTGTTCTCCACCTCCTGGATTTACGCTCATGATTATGCTAGACCGCTCCCGGCGCCTCGCCGCCCGCTTTGCCACGGCTCTTTGCCTGCTTGCTGCGCATGTGGCAGCCGCCGAAGCCACGCCGCCCACGCTGCCAGCTGCCGCCACGGTCTTCCTCGCCAAGTTTGTGGATACCGAGGGCAACGTGAACTACGCCGCCATCAAGCGCAACCCGCTGGAGCTGCAGGGCTTGCTGAAGCGCGTGGCGGCGTTCGATGCGGCCACGGCCCCGCTCAACGACCGCAAGGCCTTCTACCTGAACGCCTACAACCTGTCGGTGATTGGGCAGGTCGTGGCAAATTACCCCCTCGAATCGGTGCAAAAAGTGCCGGGCTTCTTCGATAAAAACCTGGTAAGTGTGGCCGGCGAACAGCTCACCCTCAACGACCTGGAGACCAAAAAGCTGCGCCAGCCCTACGCCGACCCGCGCGTGCATTTTGCCCTGGTGTGCGGCGCCAAAGGCTGCCCCCGCCTGCGGCGCGCCGCCTACGAAGGCAACTCGCTCGATGCGCAGCTCACCATTCAGGCCCAGCAGGTGCTGCAGGATCCGGCCTTTATCCGCGTCGATGACAAGGCGCGCAAGGTGCACCTCTCCCAGATTTTTAAGTGGTACGAAGCCGACTTTAAGGCCAGCGGCAAAACCAGGGTGGCGTACATCAACCAGTTTCGGGAAGGCAAAAAGATTCCGGCCACTTACGCCGTCGACTATTACCCTTACGACTGGTCCCTGAACAGCCAGAACTGAGCCGGCTAGCCCAATTGAGCCGGGACACCGAGCAGGTGGGCGAGTGAGGGGCCACACCACGGCCGGGCTTTTTCGTAACGGAAAGGCTGGGGTTGCGTAAGTCTGGAAACACAAGCTCCCACCACTTTAGCCTATTTCTATGATTCCTGACAATATTTCCGGCAACGGAACCGATGCCGACGAGGGCGAAAACGCCCAGATTACCGAGAACAAGAACTTTCCGAAAAACGAAGAGCTGGAACGCCAGAAAGAATACAAGCAGGACCAGAGCAACAACAAATCCAGCAACGACCCTTCGGCGGCCCGCAACACGGGCGCCAACGGCTACACCCAGCGCGACAACCAGAAGGACCAGCTCGAGAACCTACATATCGGCGGCTCGGAGACCAGCCCTCAGGGCGGCAACCAGCACACCAGCGCAGACGAGCAGGCGCAGGGCCCCGGCTTCGAATCCGAAGGCAGTATTGAGCTGGACCACAACCTGCGCACCCGCGACCAGGAGTTTGGCGAAAAAGCCCCCGGTGGCGAAGCCAAGCCGGCCGGCCGCAACGAAACCATCAGCGACGGCTAAGGCCTGTTGTTCTACGTCACCAGGCTTCCGGAAGCGGGGCGGGAACTCAGCACTACGCCTGAGTTTTCGCCCCGCTTCTGTAGTTGCGGAATGTCCCGAATTGTGCTCTGCAACTAGAAAATAAAGTTGCGAAGATGATTCCGGCCAGTATATCGGGCTAATCAACAGCGAGTACCGGGGCTACGGCCGAGGCAAGGCCAGCGGCGGCCGAAATAAATTTTCCGCTAGAGCAGAAAACCCGACAATAGCTTAACTTGCGGACCATATTTGGCATAGTGTCTTCGATGACTATCTATTTCCGGATATCCCTTTGTCATCATCTCAAACCTCATTTTAACCCTATGAATCCAGAAGATCTACCCAAGCTTGAAGAGGAGCAATACGACCCCAACCTGGACGCCCAGGACGAGGAGGTAATGTCCGGCGGCAACAACCGCCTCATGTACGTGCTGGTGGCTGTTATTCTAGCGCTGGTGGTGGGCTATATCGCGTTGCCCAAGGGCGGCAAGGGCGGCGGCACGGGCCTGGCCGCCGCCACGCCTTCGTTTATGCTCGAGGACGCGGCCGTAACCGCCACCGCCCGCACCTCATCGGATAGCATTGCCGCCGGCCTCAAAGCCACGCCGGCTGCTAAAGTGGAGGAAGCCGACGAGGAAGTAGCCAAGCCCGCCGCCAAAACGGCTGCTCCCAAGCCCGCCGTGGCCACGGCCCCCGCGGCCGCTCCGGCAGCAGTAGCCGCGGCCCCGGAGCCCGCCCCAGTAGCGGAGGCCGCGCCCGCTCCGGTGGCTACGCCCGAGCCCGCTGCCCCCGCCAACGTTACGATGTCGGGTCGCATTGTTGACGAAAACGGCCGGCCGCTCGTTGGCGCCACCGTGTTGCTGAAGGGCAGCAGCAAAGGCACCAGCACCGACGCCAATGGCAACTACTCCATGGAAGTGCCCGGCGGCGACGACCACAGCCTGATTTTTGGCTACGGCGGCTACGACGACGAAGTGGTGCGTACCAGCGGCTCCAAGTCCATGAACGTGACCCTCACGCCCCGCGCCAAAGCCGGTAAAAAGCGCCGCTAGCCGTTTGCCTTCAAAAGGCAGATAGGACATAAAAAAAGGCCTCCGCACGGAGGCCTTTTTTTATGCAGCAAAGCCAGTGGGCTAGGCTTCCGAGCGTTTGCCAAACCCCCGGCCGAACAGGAAGTACACCGGCAGGCCCAGCGCTACCAGGCCCAGGCCGCGGCGGGAGAATTCGGCGGTGTCGGGCGCAATGAGCAGGATGATGCAGAAGGCGCTGGCCAGCAAGATGTATAGGCCCGGCACCACCGGGTAGCCCCAGGCGCGGTAGGGCCGAGGCGCGTCGGGGCGGGTACGGCGCAGCACGAAAATGCCGATGATGGTGACCACGTAAAACAAAATCACGGCGAACATCACATAGTTGAGCAGCTGGCCATAAGAGCCGCTGAGGCAGAGCAGGCAGGCCCACAGGCACTGGGCCCAGAGGGCGCGGCCGGGTACGCCGGCGCCGTTCAGGCGGGCCAGGCCGGGGAAGAACAGGCCATCTTTCGCCATGGCAAAATACGCTCGCGAGCCGCTCAAGATGATGCCGTTGTTCGCCCCGAAGGTGCTGAGCATGATGAGTACGGCCATGATGTAGGCGCCGGCCTTGCCGAGTACCGATTCGGCTACGGCGGTGGCTACCCGGTCGTCGGCGGCGTACTGGATGCCGCGGCCGGCCAGGGTGGTGGCTTCGGGCGAGCCGTGCAGCGGCAGCACCAGCAGGTACACCACGTTGATGAGAATGTAGAGAGCCGTGACGATGGCCGTGCCGATGGCCATGCTGCGCACCAGGGTGCGCTCGGGGTTTTGGATTTCCTCGCCGGCAAAGCCGATGTTGTTCCAGGAGTCGGACGAGAACAGGGAGCCCGTCATGGCCATGCCGATGGCGATGACCAAGGCACTGCCGCTGATGGGCACAGTAAGTGCGCTCACGCCCGGGGCGGGGGACCGGCTGGCCGACCAGAAGTCAGCAAAGTTGGCCTGAATGGCTTCGTGGTTCATGCCCAGGGCCACGCCGAACAAGATAAGCAGGCCTAGCGCAATGAGCTTGGTACTGCCCAGTACGTTCTGAATAAGCTTGCCGGTGCGCACACCCTGCGCGTTGAGCGCCGTGATGGCGATGATAAGGATAATGGCCAGCAGCTGCACGCTGCTGAACTCAAAGCTGCCGGCCTGAAACAGCACATTTTTTACGCTGAAATACGGCACCAGCACGCCGGTGAATTTGGCAAAGGCCACGGCCACGGCGGCAATTACGCCGGTCTGGATGACGAGGAAAAGCGTCCAGCCGTAGAGGAAGGCGGTGAGGCGGCCAAAGGCCTCGCGCAGGTACACGTACTGACCACCTACTTTGGGGAACATGCTGGCCAGCTCGCCGTAGCTGATGGCCCCGGCCATGGTGATGAAGCCAGTGAGCAGCCACACCACCAGCAGCCAGCCAGCGCTGCCCACCTGCCGGGCAATGTCGGCCGAGACGATGAAGATGCCTGAGCCTATCATGCTGCCCGTGACGAGCATGATGGCATCGAAGAGGTTAATGGCCCGCTTAAAGTGCGGTTGTGCGGTTTGCGGTTCGGTCACGAGTTGAGGTTCGGTCATAGAAGAGGAGAGAATTTTGTCAAAGAAAACGAAAAGGCCCGCCGTAAACGGCAGGCCTTGCTTGAAACGTAGCGAAAAGCTAATTAAAATTCGCTGCGGTCGTACCTGGTGCGCATGCGCCACGGGGCGTTGCGGTGCTTGCACACCAGCAACAGCCGAGCCGTGCCCTAGCCCGAAAGCCGCTCGCTGTTGCGCTGCTCGATGGTAAGCTGGAAGGCGCGTTCCACATTGGCTAGCGTGTCCGACGAGAGCGTGCCGGAGCAGGTAGGTACTGCATCCACTGCAATTTGGTGGAGCGGGAGGCTTTGAAGAGGCGGTAGGTGGTGTTGGCATCCACGTCGCGGGTCCAGGAGCGGTCCGCGTTGGCCACGAAATCGTGGTAGGTAAACCAGAACCTGGGTGCCAACAGCTGCCCGTAGAGCGTGGAGTCGCGCTGCTGGTAAGCGGCCTGAAACCGGTCGAAGAAGCCGCGCACCGTTTCGGAGCTGCCCAGCAGCTCCTTGTGGTCGGTGGTTACCTCATCGACGCCCGGCGTAAAGTGATAGCAGGCGGGTGCAAGCAACAGCAGCACGATGCCCCAAAACAGCTCAACTGAAAACGAGGACGCACCAGTAGCTTCATGAAGCAAAATATAAGAAGGTTGGCCGCAACGCTGAGCTTTTTATTTTACCCGTTAGCGCCTGGTAAGTCATTGGTATAGTGGCTGCTAAAATGCTTTTCAAAGGAACCCCGGCTAAGGGTGCCGATGGGCGCCAGCCGCATCTTTCCATCCCTACAGTTCTATATAAATTCATCTTTTTGTGCGTGGTAGCCTATAGAATGAGACCTTGGCTCTCGCTCACTACTGGGTTGGGCTGGTTATTCCGGGCTGCCGCTGGATAGCGTTGCGTTGGCAACCTGCCTTAGGCCGTACTTTCGTCGCCCGTCATCCGCTTCCTTAAGCATGTCCCGAAAGCTCCTGGCGTTATTAACGGCGCTGCTCCTGCTGCTCGCGCTGGCCACTTACGTCTATTACCGGCGCACCCTTGCGGCCGTGCCGGTAGACCCATACTCCCTGGTGCCCGACGATGCCGTGCTGGTGCTGAGCACCCACGACCACCCCGCGCTTGTCCGCCACCTGCAGGAAACCGAGTTGTGGGACAACCTCACGGCGGTGCGTTACTTCCAACAGGCCGCTGGGCATCTGGCCCTGGCCGATAGCCTGGCGGGTGGCAGCGCCCGGCGCCGCAACGGCATCCTGGCCCTGCTGGGCCGCAAGCTCGTAATTACCTCCGTGCACGTAACGGGGTCGGGCGAGTTCGATGTGCTCTACCAGATTCCGCTGGCCCGCGTGGCCGAGTACCGGCAGGTACGGAGCCTGCTCGAAACGCTGGGCCGCGACCCTCGCTACCGGCTCAGCACTCGCGACTACGAAGACCAGGAACTGACCGTGCTCACCGAGCGGCGCAGCGAAAACAGCCTCACCGTGCTCAACTACCGCAACCACCTCGTGGTGAGTGCTAAGCCAGCGCTGGTGGAATCCGTAGTGCGCCGCCTAGCTCATCCCGATGCGCCGACGGTAGTGGCCGCGTTCAGCTCCACCGATTTGTTGAAGCTGCGAGGCGTGGATGCCAGCCTGCTGGTGAACTACCGGCGCCTGCCGCAGTTTCTGGACGTGCTGTTTCGGAAAGATGCCCACAGCCAGTTCGACCAGCTGGCTGGCCTAGTGTCTGAGGGCCTGCTGGGCGTGAAGCTGGCCGGTAGCCGGGCCCAGCTCCAGGGGTTCTCGAATCCCGAAACGGCCCGGGGCGCGCTGCACCAGCGCCTGCGCGGCCAGCCCGCCCAACCCCTAAGAATGACCAGCCTGATGAGCACGCGCACGGCTATGCTGCTGCACCTGGCCGCCGACCCCGCCCGCACCTGGCCCAGCCCAGGCCGCCCGTTGGTCGATTCGTTGGGCCGAAACGCCGCCCTGGATAGCTTGCGGGCTACTTTTGATGGGGAAATGGCTATTGGCTATTTGGCTACGGCGGCGGCGGGCAGCCGGCCCGGCCGGCTGGCTTTTGTGCGCTGCCCCGCGCCCGCCCGCACCAACAAGTGGCTGGCCCGGCTGCGCCGCATCTACAACAGTTCGCCGTCGTTTACCAGAGTAGGCCCCTACGAGGTGCACCCGGTGGCCTTCCCCGAAGCGGCAATACTGGGCCCCTTGCTGGCTCCGGCGCGGCCCTATGCGGTGGAGGCCGTGGCCGGCGCGGGCGTGATGGTGGGCAACTACCTGGTGCTCTCCGATGAATTGACCCTGAATGGCTACCTGGCCGATGTGGTGGCCGGCCGCACTTGGGCGCAAAGCCCCACGCAGGTTTCGTTTTTGCAGGAAACCCTGCCCCAGGCCCGACTGAGCATCATTATCGATACGCGCAACAGCTGGAACGCCCTGCTGGGCGTGCTCACCGAGGAGCGCCGGGCAGGCCTGCTGCGCAACGAAGCCTTGTTTAAACGCTTTCCCCAGATTGCGATGCAGCTGGTACCGGCCGAAAATGAGTCGGCCCCGGAGGCGCAGTATTACACCCAGCTGTTGCTGCGGCACCCCGATTTGGGGCCCGCTTTATCGCAGGCCGGTGGGGCGGCCAACGGCCGGGTCATGACCTTTCAGTACCCGCTGCTGGGGGCACCTACGCTGCTGCCGGCCTTGGGCACGCGCATTCCGGCGGTGGTGGTGCAGGACTCGACGGGCGTGCTCTACTACGTGAGTGCCGATAACACCGTGCTGTGGTCGGATACGCTCACCACGCCGGTAGTGGGGCTGAACCTGCTGCCGGGTGCGGGCGGCGTGCCGGGCGGCCTGTTGCTGGGTGCTGGCCACAAACTGCATCTCCTTGCCAACGACGGCCGCGATGTGCTGCCTTTCCCGCTCAACCTGCCCGATAGCGTGCGCGTGGCCGCCCTGCTGGCTGCACCCGGCAGCGGCGCCGGTACCCCCGCGCGCCTGCTGGCCGTGACGGCGGGCAACGACCTGCTGCTGCTCGACGCCAAAGGGCGCCTTTTCCCGGGCTGGCAGCCCAAGCAGCTCGACTTTCCGTTGGCGGGCCGGCCGGCCTTGCTCAGCGTGAATGGGCGCGATGTGGTGCTGGTGCCGCTGCAAAACGGCTACGTGTATGCCTTTGATGGGAAGGGGAGCCTGTTCCCCGGTTTTCCATTGAGCATGGGCGGGCGGTTGGCCGGCGGGGTGCTGGTGCAGGCCGGCGCCACGCTGGCGCGCAGCCGCTTTACACTTGTCAACCAGCACGGCGAGCTGGTGGTCTTCAACCTTAGCGGCGACATCATCAGCCGGGCACGGGTGGCCACCTGGAGCCGCACAGCCCGCTTCCGGCTGGTGCCCGACGCCCGCGGCCGCACCTTCGCCGTGACCCGAGAAGATGGCAATCAGCTCGACGTGTATCTGCCCAACAAGCCGGTTCCGCTCATCACCCAGCGCTTCGTGACTTCGGGCGTTAAACCCGTTCAGTATTTCGACTTTGGCAATGGCCGACGGATTATCGCCGTCACAGAAACCGGCCCGGGCCACGTGTTTGTGTACGATGGCAAGGGCCGGCTGCTGGGCGGCGCACCCATGCCCAGCACCGGTTCCGGCGTGGGCCTGAGCTACGATGCCACCACCGATACTTATCAGCTGGTGCGCACAGTGAGCCGCGAGTTGCGCCGCACGGAGCTGAAGGTGGCGTTGCCTTAGAAATCAGAATGTTACTCAATCGGCTGTCATGCTGAGCGCAGCGAAGCATCTTCTCAGGTTGAACGAATCGTTGAGCCGTGAGAAGATGCTTCGCTGCGCTCAGCATGACAAATGGCGCAGTAAAGGGGCTTTGTAAACCCAACATAACAGTCTGTTACGTTGATACATCCATAATACATGAATACATCTGAATCAACGGGCTTGGTAGTTGGCAAATTCTGGCCGCTGCACAAAGGCCATCAACTCCTGCTCGAAGCTGCTGCAACTCAAGTGTCCGAGCTGGTGGTGCTGGTGTATGCCAATCCTGATTCGGCCACGTTGCCCGCCGCTGTTCGCGCCGGCTGGATTCGGGAGCTGTACCGCGGCGATGAGGTATCCGAAGGACCAAGAATTGGCAGCACGCCCCTGCGCATTTCCGCCCTTTCGGCCGACGCCGACGGTGTGCCGCCTGATGCAGCCGATGACGCCACGCATCGCGAATTTGTGCGCCGCTGGCTAGCCCAACGTGGTATTCATATCGACGTTGTTTTCAGCAGCGAAGACTACGGGCCTGGGTTTGCCAAGCATCTAGGCGCCGCGCATGTCGCCGTTGACCCTGCCCGCCCGCAGGTGCCGGTATCCGGAACCTTGGTGCGCAGCTATCCGACGGAATATGCACAGTTTTTACACCCGTTGGTGGCAGCTCAATTTGGGGTGGTGCCGCCGGCCGCCGTGCCCCGCGTGGTGCTGCTCGGGGCCGAAAGCAGCGGCAAATCAACCTTGTGCGCCGCCCTGGCCGAAGCGTTGGACACGGTGTGGGTACCGGAATACGGGCGCACCCTGCACGAGCAAAAAAGCGGCAACCTCGATTACGAAGACCTGCTCTACATCGCCCGCCGCCACGTGGAACTGGAAAACGAAGCCGGAGCTCAAGCCCAGGGAGTGATTTTTTGCGATACCAACGCGGCCACTACGGCCCTGTATTCCTACTACTATTTCCACCGCTGCGACCCCATGCTGCAGGCCATGGCCGCCGTGTGCGGGCAGCGCTACGCCCACACGTTCGTGTGCGCCCCCACCGTGCCCTTTGAGCAGGACGGCTGGCGCGGGCCCGAGGCGCTGCGCAGCTTCCAGCACGGCATGATTCTCATGCAGCTGGACTACTTCGGCATCCCCTACACCCTAGTTGAAGGCACCGTGGCCGAGCGAGTGGCCCAAGTTTTGGGTCATTTAACAATTAGCATTTAACATTTATCAGCCGTTCCATCAGCTCAATTTGGGCAAATAGAGCAGTTGATAAATGTTAAATGCTAATTGTTAAATGAAAATTATCTATTTGTCAGCCAGCCTTTGCGGTAGAAATACACGAGCTGAATCATGACCACGATGAACATGAGGCCCAGCACCATGGGGTAGCCCCAGGGCTTGTAGAGCTCGGGCATGTTGAGGGGCAGCACGTGGCCGTGGCCGTCGTCGTGCTGGAAGTTCATGCCGTAGAGGCCCACCACGAAGCTCAGGGGGATGAAAATAGTGCTGATGATGGTGAGTACCTTCATTACCTCGTTCATGCGGTTACCCTGGTCGGAGAGGTAGAGGTCGGTGAGCGAGGAGATGTTGTCGCGGTAGCTCTCGGCCAGGTCGAGGGCCTGAATGGCGTGGTCGTAGGCATCGCGGTAGAAGATTTTCAGCTCCTCAGGCATCACTTCATCGGGCAGGCGCAGGATTTCGGCGATTTTGTCGCGCTCCGGGTACACTAGGCGGCGAAAACGCACCACGTCCTTTTTGATGCGCAGGATGCGGTTGAGCAACCGGCGCGGGCGCTTGTCTGCAAAAATGGCTTCTTCGAGCTCCTCAATGTAGTCGCCGATGGCGGCCATGGTGGGGTAGTAGTGGTCGAGTACCACATCGGTGAGGGCGTAGGCCAGGTAGAGCATGGGCCGGCGGCGCAGGGTGCTGAAATTGGACCGGATGCGCGTGCGCAACGAGTCGAGGCAGTCGTCGTAGTCGTCCTGAAACGACAGCACGTAATTGGGGCCGGTGAAGAGCGAGAGCTGGTCGTCGTCGATTTCGAGGTTGCGGGTGAAGTCGGTCATGCGCGACACCATAAACAGGCGGTGGTCGTCGAACACCTCCACCTTGGCGCGCTGGTAATCGTTGAGCACGTCTTCCATTTGCAGGGGGTGCAGGCCGAAATCGTGCATCAGCTGCTCCATCAGGGCCAGGTCGCCGTAGCCGCGCACGTCAATCCAGTGCTTGAGCTCGGGGTGGTCGCGCAGCCAGACCAGCAGCTCGTCGTAGCGGTCGGTGTATTCTTCTTCTATGAACGTGTTTTCGTCGTAGGCCATCAAAAACAGGCGCGGCTTCATGGCCTCTTCGCGCACGTTGAGGGTGCCCGGGCGCTGGCCCACCTGCTGCTCGCGGGCCTGCCGGGTGGCCTCGCGGTCGGTAACGGTGTAGCCCACCGGACCGGCGGTTTCGGCCAGGGCTGGCGAGCGGTTGGGCGCGGCCGAAGCAAGGGAATTGAGCGGGTTCATGCGGCGGAAGAGGAATAAAGAAACGAAAGCACAATTTCGGCCCTACGCATGGCGGCCGGATGAAGATATCCTGAGCGCGGGCGTTTCCAGATTAGTGAAATGGCTCCCAATGAAGGGGCCGCCCGTCGGCAGACGACGGTTCTGTGCCGTACTTTGCTGGCAGGGCTACGACAAGTAAGTTTGAAAAGTACGGATTCTACAGTTGCGGTTGAGGCAGACGCGGAGCGCGGGGCGGCGGGGCTCGCCGTCTGGGCCGTGGAAAGCGGGCCGGCTGGCCCGGCCGCGCCCCGGCTGCCGCTGGCTTTTGAGTCGTTTCTGTACCTGCGGCCCGAGCACCAAGTACTGCAGCCGGCTACCCCAACGGTCCTCAGCCTGTACCTAGAAGACGCTGCGGCTGGCCGCACGGTAGCCCAACTGCACCTAGTGCTGGAGGAAAACAACGCCCTGGCCCGCAGCCCCGCGCAGGCGCCTTTTGGCGCGGTACAGCTAGCCGCCGGCGTGAGCGTAGCCCAACTGCATGGCCTGCTTGAGGCTGCTGAAACTGCCTTGTGCCAGCGCGGGATTCAGGAAGTAGCCCTACGCGGCCACCCCTTTGCCTACGACCCCTCGGGTGCCGCCGTGCTGGCCGAAACGCTGCGGCAACGCGGCTACCGCGTCACGCTGGCCGAGCAGAACTACCACCTCGACCCCAAACGGGCCTACGAAGCCCACCTGCACCCGTCGGAGCGCCGCCGCCTGCACAAGTGCCGCCGCTATGGCCTGCACTTTGAGCAGGAGCCGCCCTTTCTGCTGCCGGCGGCTTACGAGTTTATTCAGGCGTGCCGGCTGGAGCGGGGCCAGGAGCTGTCGTTGCCGTTGGCGCGGGTGCAGGAGCTGTTTCGACACTTCCCCAAAGAGCATTTCCTGTTTTCGGTGCGCCAGCCAGATGGGGGGTGGGCTGCGCTCACGGTTGCCATTCGGGTAGATGAGCAGGTGCTGTATAATTTCTACCCCGCCAGCCCTTTGCGCTGCAATGCCCTGAGCCCGGTGGTGATGCTCAACGAAGGCCTGCACGCCTTTGCCCGGGCCAGCGGCATGGCAGTGCTGGACCTGGGCACTTCCATGCTCGACTCCGGCCCCAATACTTCGTTGCTGCGATTTAAACGGCATCTGGGCGGGGTAGCCGGCTTGCGACTGAGCTGGGCGAAAAGCCTGCGGAACAAATGAGAAATGCCAGGAAACTAGGGTTGCCGTTCTTTACGCCCTCGTTGAGCTAATCTGCCGCGCCGCCTGTGTTGCCAACTTCTTCCACATCGCCAGCCCGGCCGCTTGCCGCTCCATCTGTTTGGCGGGGCTTCGTGCGCGGCTCCCTGGGCACGGGCGTGGCCGTGGTAGCCCGGGCCGCGGGTGCGCTGGTGCTGAACAAGCTGTTTGCGACCTACGCGCCGGCCGGCGGCCTCACCCTGCTGGCCCAATTCCAAAACCTAATGGCCCTGCTCACTACCCTGTCCAACGACGGAGTGCAGGTGGGCCTGGTGAAATACCTCGCGCCGCTGCAGCCCGGCAGCCCCCGCTACCGGGTGTGGCTGGGCGCGGCGGCGGGCCTCAATGGCGCGGCGCTCCTGGCCGGCGCCGCGGTGCTGGCCAGCCAGGGCCTGCTGGGCTGGGGATGGAGCAGCCTGGCGGCGTTTGTGGTGGGCATTGCGCTGCTGACGGGGCAAGGGCTGCTGGGGGCCGCGCTGCTGGCGGCCGGGCGGCTGAGGGCCTACATCAGCTTATCGGTGGCGGTAGCGCTGCTGGGCACGGGTGCGGCCGCCGTGGCGCTGCTGCGCCATTTACCGCTCAACCTGGTGCTGCTGGCTTACCTGCTGGCGCAGGGGCTCACGCTGCTGCCGGCCCTGGTGCTGGCGGCGCGGGCCGGCGTGCTGCGGCACCTGCGGCTGGCGGGGCCCGTCAGCCGCCTGGCCGTGCGGCGCTTGAGCCAGTTTCTGCTCATGGCTGTGAGCACGCTGCTGTTTGGCAAAGCCGTGGACTATGTGTTGCGCAGTTACCTGCTGGCCAACTTCGGGCCCGCCCGCACCGACTTATGGCAGACCGTGGCCAAGCTCTCCGACAATTACACCATGGTGTTTGCGGCAGTGATGAGCAGCGTTTTCTATCCGCGGCTGGCGGCGCTGGCCGGGCAGCCACGGGCCGCGCGCGGTTACCTGCTGGGGGTGCTGGGTTTGCTGGCCCCGGTGCTCGCCCTCGGCCTGGTGCTGATTTTTGCCTGCCGCAACTGGCTGCTGCCGCTGCTGTTTGCCCCACATTTACTGGGGGCGCGAGAGTTTCTTGGGCCTCAATTGCTGGGCGACTGGGCCAAATTTCTGAGCTGGATTTTCATTTTTCAGCTCACCGCCCGGGCGCGTACCGGTCCCTACGTGGCCGTTCAGGCTGCATCAGCGGCGGTGTTTGCTGCCATGCTGGCCGTGCTGCTGCCGCGTTTTGGCCTGGAAGGCGCGGTGCTCGCCCATGCCGGCCGCTATTGGCTGTTGCTGCTGGCCTGCGCGGGATTTCAGTTGAGAAGGAAGAATGAGCCATTATCAGGAATGAAGAATGAAGAATGAAGAATTTTTCTTCCCTTCATTTGTCGCCATTGCCCATGCCCAATTCCTCATTCCTCAATCCTCATTCTTTATTAAGCAAAGCGCCCGTTACTATCGTGGCGCTGTGCCACAACCATGCGCCGTTTTTGCGTGAGGCGCTGGATTCCATTCTCAGCCAAACCTATCCGAACCTAGAAGTGTGGCTCGTGGACGATGCCAGCACTGACGAAAGCCCTGCCATACTGCGCGAGTACGCTGCCCGGCAACCAAACTGGCACCTGTATTTGCTCACCGAAAACGTAGGAAACTGCCGCGCCTTCAACCTGGCTTTCCGGCAAAGCCACGGCGAGTTTGTGATTGATTTCGCCACCGACGATGTGCTGCTGCCGGAGCGGGTAGCCCAACAAGTAGCAGCGTTTCGGGCCGCCGCGCCCACAGTGGGAGTGGTGTATTCCAATGCCGAGCTGATAGCCGAAAACCGCACTCTGCTGGGCCTGCACCACCAGCCCGATGGCCACGGTGGCCTGAAGCCCCGCCCGGCCAGCGGCTGGGTATTTGCCGAAGTATTGCGGCACTACTTTATCAGCACGCCCACCATGATGATGCGCCGCGCCTGCCTGGCCCAACTAGGCGGCTACGACGAGACGCTGGCCTATGAAGACTTTGACTTTTGGGTGCGCGCCAGCCGCGAGTGGCAGTTTCATTACCTCGACGAGGTGACGACCCGCAAGCGCAAACACCCCCGCAGCATGAGCAGCCTCGCCTACCAGCGCCACGACCCCTACCTGGCTTCCACCATCCAGGTATGCGGCAAAGCCCTGGCATTGGTGCGCACCGCCGACGAACGCGCCGCCTTAGCTATCCGCCTGCGTTGGGAACTGCGCCAGGCCGCCCGGCGCCACCGCCACACCGAAGTAAAGGAGCTGTTCGCGCTGCTGCGCCAAACCACTAGCCCAACCGCCATGGATTGGGCCCTGGCTACGTGGAGCCGGATGTTTTAATAATTAATAGCCCAGCTTAAATCTGGCGGTCTTTTTTGAAAGTAGAAAGGCCAAGTAAGGCTTAAGAAATGAGCTCATGGCAGGGACGATGCCGCCCGGCCCCGTTTCTTCGCTGAAATTCTCCCGTTGCCCCAGTGCCGAATCACTCCCGTTTAGCCATTTTTGCCCGCGTTGTGCTGCTGCCATTGGCACTCACGCTTGGTACCGTGGCGGGATTGGGCAGCTACTACGAAACCAGCGACGATGCCTCCCTGGCTTGGCTTTTTTCGGGGGTGATGGCCTTGAAGCCGGTCGCGTCGTTGCCGCTTTATTTCCACGGCTACGGACACGTGCTGGCCGCGGCCTACACGGCCCTGCCCAACTGGCCTTGGTTTGGGCTGCTCAATGCCGGGCTGCTTGGCTTGGCCACCGTGCTCGTTTTTGCGGTACTTGATAGGCTCTTGCGGTCCCATTTGCGGCCGGCAGCGCTGGTGTTGGTGCTGGTCGTGTTCTTCGGCGTGGCGTGGCTGGAACATTGGCTGTGGTTCAGTCACGTGCGGGTGGGGGTGCTGCTGTCCGGGGCTTCGGTGCTGTTTGCGGCCCAGCGGCCGGGTCGTGGAGCGCCACTAATTATTGGGCTGGCGGGGTTGGGGGCCGCCTGGCTAATGCGGCCAAGCCTGGCCCTGATGGGTTTTGTGGCGGTACTGCCTGCAGCCGTGCTGTTAGCCGGCGGCATTCGCCGGGCGGCTCCGGTGATACTTAGCGCGGTGCTGGGGTTGGCCCTGGCGGCTGGCACGGCCGCCTTGCTCCAAACGCCCACCGAAGCCCGGGCCCAAGCGCGTGACCGCTACTTCGCCCGCGTGCTCGACTTCGACCAACTGCGCCCACAACCGCGCACACCTGCGGATAGCCTGGGCACGGCTGCGCTCAGCCTGTGGCTGATGGGCGACTCTACCGTAGTAAACGAAGCCTTGTGCCAACGAGCGTATGTATTCAATGCCCGGGAGTTTTTCGCCCAGCAGGTGCCGGCCAAAATCATGATGCGAGCTGGGCAGCTGGCTCGCGACTATTTCCCCCTGTTACTGGCCTTGGCGGCAACTGCCTTGGGAAAGGCGCGGAAACGGCGGCAGCGCCCCTTATTCTGGCTGGTGCAACTAAGTTTTGCAGCGGCGCTGGTGCTCTGCGCGGGATTCCTCAAGCTGCCGCCGCGCCTGGCGCTCCCGCTGCTGGATTTCTGGCTGATAACCAATCTGGCTTTCGTGTTTTCAGCTCAAGAACGAAGCGCTGGTCTTAGCTCAACGGCCAGCGTCGCACTCCCGCGCGGCCTGCGCTTGCTGGGCTTAGTAGCTGTGCAGGTAGTCGTGCTGCTTTACGGAGCCAAAACGCTTCATCGCCGACAGGTGCTGGGCCAGGAGGAGCGGCGCCACCGGCTGGCGCTACAATCTATAGCTCAAGCCCGTGCGGGCCGCATCCTCATCCTGGCGGGAAGCAATGACTTGCTCAAAAGCCTCTCGCCCTTTCGCACATATTCCCTTGGTCCCGGGCCGGTGTTGGTGCTCACCGGCTGGCAGTCGCACGATGCGTCGCAAAGCCAGCTGCGGCGCGCGCTCAGTGGCACCGCCGACCAAACGGAATGCCTGCGCCGCCTGGCTGCCCCAGCCCAACCCGGCCCAGCGCCCGTGTGGGTGCTCACCCCCGAAACGGCCGCCTGGCTTAGCCGCCGTTTCCGTTTCGACGGGCCCCGCATGCAGTTAAGCCCTACCTTTGGCGAAGCGCTGCCCACCGATTCAACGCTGCGATTTTACCGCGTGCAGCCCTGGCCGGCCCGCTGAGCCCGGCAGCCAAGGCAGCGCCTCATTGCGCCAATGCCATAATTTTATACCCTGCTCCTTGCCCGCGCCGCAGACCTTTGCTTCGGCAAAAGCGTTTCTTCATTAATTATTCACGCTTCTTCGCCCCCTCTTATGCTAACGTCCACGATGACTTCCCGCAGCGAAGTGCTGCAGAACCTCGAAGGCTATTTGAAGTCCAACATGGGCACCTTCCTCAAAAGCGTGGAAGACAGCTGGCAGCCCGCCGATTTTCTACCTGATTCGCGGCAGGAGTCCTTCTTCGACCAGGTAAAAGAGCTGCGTGAAAAAGCCAGCAACCTCAGCTACGACTTGCTGGCCGTGCTCATCGGCGACACCATCACGGAAGAAGCCCTGCCCAACTACGAGGCCTGGTTTCACGAGCTCGACGACCTGAACCGCGACCGCGACAACGGCTGGGCCCAGTGGATTCGGGGCTGGACGGCCGAAGAAAACCGCCACGGCGACCTGCTCAACCGCTACCTGTATCTGAGCGGCCGCGTGAACATGCGCGAGTTTGAAGTCTCGACCCAGTACCTCATCAACGATGGTTTCGACCTGGGCACGGCCCACGACCCGTACCGCGCCTTTGTGTACACCAGCTACCAGGAGCAGGCCACCAACATCTCACACCGCCGCGTGGGCCAGCTGGCCCGTACCGCCGGCGACGACCAACTGTCCAAAATCTGCGGCATGATTGCGGGCGACGAAAACCGCCACGCCCGCGTCTACAAGACTTTTGTGGAGAAGATTTTCGAAGTTGACCCCAGCGAAATGATGCTGGCCTTCGAGGACATGATGCGTAAAAAAATCGTGATGCCGGCCCACTACATGCGCGAAATGGGCATTGAAATGGGCAAAACCTTCGGCCACTTCACCGACGCCGCCCAGCGCCTCGGCGTGTACACCAGCTCCGACTACACCGACATCCTCGACTCGCTCATCCACGACTGGAAAATCGAGCACATCGGCGGCCTCACCGGCCCGGCCGAAAAAGCCCGCGACTACATCATGGCCCTGCCCAACCGCCTGCGCCGCGTAGCCGACCGCATGCCCGTGCCCAAGCTGGAATACAAGTTCAAGTGGATTTCTTAATCCATTTAACAATTATCATATAACAATTAACAGCCGTTCCGATAGGCCCATTTGGTCCTTCAGAACGGCTGTTAATTGTTATATGACCTGTCGTGCGGCTTCCCAGCCAATCAGCGCGGCTTTGCGCGTGGTGCCCCAGCGGTATTGGCCCAACTCACCGGTTTGCCGAATCACGCGGTGGCAGGGGATGAGGTAGCCCACCGGGTTGGCCCCGATGGCCGTGCCCGTGGCGCGCACCGCCGCTCCGTTCTCGGCCGCGGTGGCCAGTTGGGCGTAGGTGCGCAGCTCACCTTCAGGAATACGCAGCAGTGATTCCCAAATCTTGAGCTGAAACGGCGTGCCTTTCAGGTGCAGATGCAGGCGGTCGGTGGGCTGAAACGTGCGGGCAAAAAACCGCGCTACCTGCGTGTGGGCCGGCTCTTCGGCGGCAACTAGCGTGGCGTTGGGCCATTCCTGCCGCAAGTCGGAGAGGGCCTTTGTAACGTCTTCCACAAATACCAGCTTGCAGATGCCTTTGGCCGTAGAGGCCACGAGGTAGGGGCCGAACTGGCACTCCCCAAAACTGTACACTATGGCCAGCGAGGCGCCGCCCTGGCGGTATTCGCCGGGCGTCATGGCTTCCAGGGTCACGAATAAATCGTGCAGGCGCCCGGTGCCCGATAGGCCCGTTTCATACGCCGCTTCGGCCACCGAAACCTGCTGCTGCAGCATGCGCTTGGCGTGGTCTAGGCTCAGGTATTGCAGAAACTTCTTGGGCGACACGCCGGCCCACTCCTGAAACTTGCGCTGGAAATGAAACGGGCTCCAGTGCGCCTGTTCGGCCAGCTGCTCCAGGGTGGGCTGCTGCTGAAAATTGGCGCGCGTGAAGGCGAGCGCGGCGGCAATGCGTTCGTAGTCCGTCATGGGAATCGGGGGCTGATTGGCTACAAAATTCGTGCATTGCCCCGGCCTCCAAAACCCGATTCTTGCGTAAATCGCGCGGGACTTATTGCTCGATTTTCACGCCCTTCCAAAAAGCTACCCGGCCTTTGATGTGCTGGGCCGCCTCCTTGGGCTCCGGGTAGTACCAGGCGGCGTCCTTGTTGTGCTCGCCGGCCACACGCAGAGAGTAGTAGCTAGCGCGCCCTTTCCAGGGGCAGCTGGTTTGGGCAATGCTGGCTTCGAAGAACTCCGATTTAAGGGAGTCGGCGGGAAAGTAGTGGTTGTTTTCAACCACCACGGTGTCGTCGCTTTCGGCCACGACGGTATTATTCCAAATAGCTTTCATCTCATTTAGCAATTAACATTCGGCATGTAACACCCAACAGGTGTGAAGGGTATTGAAGACAATTCGCAAACCATCAATTGAGCACGATGGCTGACGGCGCAGGCAATGAACATCCTCACCCATGCGGGTGTTTGCCCCGTAGCACACGGTGCGGGTGTTAATTGATAAATGTTAATTGCTAAATGATATGGTAGGCTTCCGATTCCGCGATTTTGTGCCCGAAGACCAGCCCGAAAAAGGGTTTGAGTCCTTGTTTAAGCTATTCATGCAGCTTGTCACCATCACCTCCGGCGATGTGGGCGAAGCGCTGCAGTGGCTCAACGAATTAGACAAACAGTACGGCCTCACCGACGACCAGTACGGCATGGGCAATTTCATCGATGACCTCAAAAAGAAAGGTTACATCGATGAGAACGAGCAGGAGCGGGGCGCCTTCAAAATCACGCCCAAGACCGAGCAAGGCATCCGCAAGTCGGCGCTGGAGGAGATTTTTGGCAAGCTGAAAAAGAGCAGCACCGGCAACCACCGCACGCCCCACACCGGGCAGGGCGACGAGCAAAGCACCGACCTGCGCGAATTCCGCTTCGGCGACTCGCTCGAGCAGATTCAGATGTCGGAATCCATCCGCAATGCCCAGCTCAACCACGGCATGGACGGCGACGATTTCATGCTGACCGAAGGCGACCTGGAAGTGCGCGAAAACGAGCACAAGTCCCAGACCAGCACCGTGCTGATGATTGACATCTCGCACTCCATGATTCTTTACGGCGAAGACCGCATCACCCCAGCCAAGAAAGTGGCCATGGCCCTGGCCGAGCTCGTGAAGCAGAAGTACCCCAAGGACTTCCTCGACGTCATCGTGTTCGGCAACGACGCTTGGCAGATTGAGGTGAAGGACTTGCCCTACTTGCAAGTGGGGCCCTACCACACCAACACCGTCGCCGGCCTGGAGCTGGCCATGGACCTGCTCCGCAAGCGCAAGACGCCCAACAAGCAGATTTTCATGATTACCGACGGCAAGCCCACTTGCCTGAAGGAAGGCAACGGCTACTACAAAAACTCCTTCGGCCTCGACCGCAAGGTGGTAAACAAGACCCTGAACATCGCTGCCGCCGCCCGCCGCGTTAAGATTCCCATCACCACGTTCATGATTACCTCCGACCCGTATTTGCAGAAATTTGTGGAAGAATTCACCGAGGTGAACCAGGGCAAAGCTTACTATTCCGGCTTGCAGGGCCTAGGCCACCTGGTGTTTGAGGACTACAAAAAGAACCGCCGCAAGACACTGTAAGGCTGGTTTCTATCAAGATTGAATCTGGCATGCCAGTCGCAAGAAAGCATCTCGCCCGCGCCTCCTGTCATGCAGAGCGCAGCGAAGGATCTTATCCCCGCTGAACGAATGGTTCTGACCTGATAAGATGCTTCGCTGCGCTCTGCATGACAGGCGATTCATCGAAGCGGTAATAATGCTTGGCTACGCCGACCTTCGGTTCGCTGCGCTGTGCATGACTGATGTTCCTTCTTTGCTTCTATTTCAAGCAAGCCCACTACTACTTGGTATTAACCGCAACATCTTCCGGCGTGGCGTTCTTGATTTTCGGAACGGTTTTCAGGTAAGCCCATAGGGCATGTACCTCCTCATCGGTCATGGTCGAGAATTTGGGCATTGGCGCGTGCAGAATGCCGGTTGGCGCCATTCCAAATTTCACTGCTTTGCTGAATTGCGCTTCGTTCCACTTACCAAGGCCCGTTTCCGGATCCATGGTGAGATTGCGGCTGACGCGAACATTCAACTCATCGTCAAGCAACTTGTGTCCGCCACCCAAAAAACCTTTGGATAGTTCGGGCTTGGCTTCGTTGTTGGTACTAAAATCCTGCGAATGGCAGAAGTAGCACTGGTAGCGGCCTATCACCAGGTAATGGCCCAATGCCACGGGTTGGGAAGCCGGAGGGGCATCGGCCAGGTGCTTGACCAGGGGAGTTGGCTTCAGTACGTTTTGGAGCAGGTTCTTGCCCAGGGGAGACAATTCCTGGGGATGGCTGGGCTCCGCGGTGGGCTGCACCAGGGCATTGTTCGAACGCAAAAAGGCCACAATGCTGGAGGCGTCTTCGTCGGACAGGTACGCAAAGTGGGGCATTGCTACGCGCAAGCGGCCGTCGGGGCCCGCTCCCGTACGCACCATGGTCACAATCTGCTGGTCGGTCCAGTCGCCGATACCAAATTTGGGGTCCTTCGTGATGTTGGCCGAATACAACTTGCCAAAGTCGGTGCCCAGGTCGGGCATGGGCCGGCCGGCCAGGGTGTTGGTAGACGGGTTGCGGTGGCAGTGCGCGCACATCACCGTCACTATTTTTTCGCCCTGCTCCACGCGTTTCGGCGTGCTGGGTCGAACCACTGGCACTGCCGCCGGAGCCTGCTGTTGGGGCTCGCCCGGCACGTTGATAAATGCGGCGGAGCCAGCCACAGCCAGCAACAGCAATCCGGTTACCAAGCTGGGAGTATGTGGATTCTTTTTCATTTTCTCGCAGAAGGTTATCGAAGTGAAAGAAAAGCATTAACTAAAAAACAACAATTATTAGTGAAAAAACAATAGTTGAGCTGGCGCTGAGTTAAGTAGCTGGTCATTGCTTTTCCCCGCAAGGCCGCTTCAGCAACTGTTCCTGATGCCTCTTCCGTAAGCAGTAGAGCACGCGGCTGCTCAGGCTGCTTGGCGTGTAGCGGCGGCCGCCGGTGCCTGCCTGAACCTCCATCCCCCTTTCACGGTTAAACTACCCGGGAAGCCCTTTTCCCTCCAACGCACTCCATGAAGCACGAAACCATCCGCACCCTGGGCCAACTCCGCGCCAGTGGCTATAAACCGCGCAGCGTCAAAGCCGAGCTGCGCGAAAACCTGATTGAGAAGCTCCGCAACAAGGAGGAAGTATTTCCCGGCATTTTCGGCTACGACGAAACCGTGATTCCGGACCTGCAGCGCGCCATTCTGGCCGGGCACCACATCAACCTGCTCGGCCTGCGCGGCCAGGCCAAAACCCGTATTGCGCGCCTGCTCATCAACCTGCTCGACGAGTGGATGCCCGTAGTAGCCGGCTCCGAGCTCAACGACGACCCGCTGCAGCCCCTCTCGGTGTTTGCCAAAAACCTGATTGCCGAGAAAGGCGAAGACACGCCCGTGGACTGGATGCACCGCGACTCGCGCTACACCGAGAAACTGGCCACACCCGACGTGTCGGTGGCCGACCTCATCGGCGACGCCGACCCCATCAAAGCGGCCACGCTCAAGCTGCCGTATTCCGACGAGCGGGTGATTCACTTTGGCCTCATTCCGCGGGCGCACCGCGGCATTTTCGTGATTAATGAATTGCCAGACTTGCAGGCCCGAATCCAGGTGTCGCTGTTCAACATCCTGCAGGAAGGCGACATCCAGATTCGCGGCTTCAAGGTGCGCCTGCCGCTGGATATCCAGTTTGTCTTCACGGCCAACCCCGAGGACTACACCAACCGCGGCAGCATTGTGACGCCGCTCAAGGACCGGATTGACGCCCAGATTATCACGCACTATCCCAAGACGATTGAGATTGGCAAGCGCATCACCAAGCAAGAAGCCCGCATCAAAGACGAGCAGAAGGGCATGGTGACCAGCAACGAAATCGTGCACGACTTGGTGGAGCAAGTAGCCGTAGAGGCCCGTGGTTCCGAGTTCGTGGATGCCAAGTCGGGCGTGTCGGCCCGCCTTACCATCTCGGCCTACGAGCAGGTGATAGCCGGCGCCGAGCGCCGCGCCCTGCTAAACGGCGAAAAGAACACGTACGTCCGTGTGGGCGACTTTATTTCGGCCGTGCCCGCCATCACCGGCAAAGTTGAGCTGGTGTACGAGGGCGAGCAGGAGGGCGCGGGCATCGTGGCCGAAAAGCTGATGGGCAAAGCCGTGCGCACGTTGTTTCTGCAGTACTTCCCCGACCCCGACAAATCCAAGAAGCTCAAGAACCGCCCGTCGCCCTACAAAACGGTGCAGGAGTGGTTCGGCAACGGCCACACCCTGGACCTGCTGCACGACGCCAGCACCGCCGACTACCGCAAGGCCCTGGACCAGGTGCCCGGCCTGCGCGACATCGTAACCGAGCTGCACCCCAACGAAACACCCGAGCACACCTATTTCCTGATGGAATTCCTGCTCCACGGCCTTGCCGAGCACAGCTTGATATCGCGCAACCGCCTCACCTCGGGGGCGCAGTTCAAGGACTTGCTCTCGTCGATGTTCACTATGCCCACCTTTGGCGATGACGACGATGAAGACGAGGACGAAAAGCCCCGCCGTCGCCGGTAGCGCTGCTAAGCTTGTAAAGCAGGCCTGATAACGTTAAAACGCCCCGCGTGCCTTATGGTGCGCGGGGCTTTTTTATTTTATTGGAAATAGAAGTAAAAAAAGCGAAGCAATTTTTTCGGTAATAGGCTCTTAGTTCAAATGCTGTATATTTGAATGTTTATCATCTTTTTTTGAACGTTTTCATGAAGCTCCATTTACTCTCCTTTTTCCTATTTTCGGCGGCGTTGGTTCAGGCTCAAACCGTAAAGAAAGGCGCTCTTGTCATTGGACAGGTCGACAGTCTTACATCTACTGTGCTCAAGGAGCAGCGTAAGGTGTGGATTTCTGTGCCGGCCAGCGCCAGCGACCTGACGCATGCCAAGCAACGCTACCCGGTGGTGTTCTTGCTCGACGGCGAAGACCATTTTGTATACACCTCGGGCATGATTCAACGCCAGAGCGAGTCTCCGGAAACTGGATGCCCGGAGATGATTGTGGTGGGCATCCCTAACACCCAACGCACTCGCGACCTTACTCCTTCGCGCCCAACAAGTTTTGAGGGCATGCCGCCCGAAGAATTGAAAGCAGCTGGCGGCGGCGAAAACTTTACCGCGTTTTTAGAAAAAGAGCTAATTCCCTACATCGAAGCCCACTATCCAGCCTCGGCCCACCGCACCCTTATTGGCCACTCGTTTGGGGGGCTGCTCGTCATGAACACGCTGGTTCACCACGCCAACTTGTTTGAGAATTACGTGGCCCTGGACCCCAGCATGTGGTGGGATAGCGAAAATCTCCTGAAGCAGGTTCACGAGGCATTGGCCCAACCCCGTTTTAAAGGGCGCACGTTATTTGTTGCCTCTGCCAATGCTTCCGGCCAGGATTCGGTGCTAACGGCAAAAGACCCGTCGATAAGCGGGCAGCATGGCCGGGCAAAGTGGAAGCTGCGCGAGGATTTGGCCCGAAACCCAGGCAACGGGCTACGGTCGGCCTTCCGCTATTACCCCACCGACTCGCACGGTTCGGTAACAGTACCCGCGACCTCCGATGCGCTGAACTACATCTTTCAACCCTACGCGCTGTCAATAGCTTCTATCCTTGCCCTCATCGCGAAGAAGCCAACCGAAGACGGCGCGGCCATGCTGGTGGCCCATTATCAGCAGGTATCGGCACAAGTGGGCTACTCGGTGCTGCCGCCCGAATCATTTGTCAATGGACTGGCTAATTACTTACTGACTCAAGAAGGGCAAGCCCCGCGGGCTCTGGCTCTTTTTCAGCTGAACCTGCAGAATTATCCTACCAGTTCCAACGTACACTCCGGCTTGGGCGACTACTACCAAGCCCAAAAGCAGCCGAACTTTGCAATAGCCTCTTACACCAAGGCCTTGCAGCTGCAGGAAACCCCGGCTATTCGCAAGAAACTCGCGGAGCTTCAGGTCAAGCAAACGCCTTTGGGCAAAAAAGGAAGTTCTCGAGCCAAAAACACGTTAAAGGGATAGCTGCGTGCCGTCTGGTTTTCAAACCTAGCTCAACTCAGCCGTCCAAGCCAAGAAGTGCTCTCGTCGATGTTCACCATGCCCACCTTTGGTGAAGGTGACGACGAAGACGAGGACGAAAAGACGCGCCGCCGGCGCTAGGCCGGACTACGAACCTAAAGCAAATCCCCGCGCACCAATTGGTGCGCGGGGATTTTTAGTTGCTTTGGAGACAGAGCTTTGTCGGCCGCTGCCGGTGGCCCATTCCGTAGCTGGTTGGTAGCGTTCAGCTTTGTAGTTTTGACTCTTCCCCGGTTTTGCTTCGTTTTCTTTTTACTTCCCTTGCAGTTCGCTTACCACCCCGACCAGGACATCTTCACGGCACGTTGGCTTACGTCGCATGCGCTCCAGACCGAGCGCGCCGAGTACGAGGCCATATTGCTGGCACCTGAAGGGCTGGGTACTCCGTACTGGCTGCTCGATGTGCGGCGCCAGCCCACCACCGATGCCGATGCCGCCCGCTGGGGGACCACCATCTGGCTGCCCCGGGCCGCTGAGCAGCATCGCCCCGCCTGCCTGCGCTTGGCCTTTTTGGTGGCGCCAGTACGTGCCGAGAACCTGCGCACCGACCTTGCCTTGCGCGCCGTGATGGACGCCGCTTATGCCCCCGGCCACCCCTTCGACCTGCGGACCTTTACCGATGAAGACGCCGCACGTAGCTGGTTGCAGGGGCCACTCGACTAAAATAGCTGTATCAACTACCGCACATGGCTTATTGGCCCAAGCGGCCGGTGCCGAGCCACCGGGCCACCGGGTAGCGGTTGAAGCCAGCCTCCCGGTGGGGAGAGTTCAGATATACCCATTCCAACTGGGCAGCGCCGTTGCTGCCAAAGGCCGGATTTTGCTGCTTTAGCTTTTCGAGACGCTGCTTCAAGGCCGGGTCGCGGCGCAGCAGGTCGGCGGCCACGTCTTCGAACACATAGTCGGAGAAATGCTCCTTTTGCTGCAGCACGCTGTCGAAGAAGCCCCAGGCGAAGAACGAATCAGTGGCTTGGGGCTCCAGCGTTTCGATGAGGTAGCGCACGGGAGCTGCGTCCGTGAGGTAGCACACCAGGTCGCCTTGGTGAAAGGTCACGGTTTCGGTGGCAGGCCGCAGTTGCACCTGGCTGTGCAGGTAGTGGCCTTCATAGGCGCGGGGGCTGGTTTTGTAGTCTTCCAGGTAATACACTTCCACGGGCGCGGTCACGTCGCGGGCCAAGGGCTCGAGCGTGGCGCCGTTGCGGCGCAGGATGTCCAGCACTTCGCCCCAGGCCTGGGGAATGATGTAGGCCGTGGGGCGGGCGGCGGTAGCCGTGGGTTTGTAGGTGTTGAAGTACTTCACGGGCCGGGTAAAGGGTGCCGCGCGGTCGTAGTAGAGGCGGGGCTGGCCGCTCACTTCGCTGGGCTTGGTGCGGCCCTCGTAGCCCCGGAACTGCACAGTTTCGTGCTGGCTCTCGTCGAGCGTCCAAGCGAGGGGGAAGGTGGTTTGGGCGGCCATGCCGGCCGTAGCAGCGGTGCGGGCCGTGGCAATGGCGGCCGACTGCTGCCCCACGGTTTCGAGCATGGTTTTCAGGAAGTCATAAGTGGCATGCACCCGCGGCGCAAACGCCTTCAGCATGTGCGTTTCGGGCATGAAGCCGATGGTGTTGAACAGCGCCGCGTAGCCGGTGGAGTAGCGCGGCGTTTCCAGAAACGCCCGCAGGCCGCGCTCGGGCGTTTTGCCTTCAAAGTCGACGTAGGGCGTCATGGGCCACTTTTTCTGCTCCATGCCCTTGTAGAGCGCGGGCAGCAGCTGGCCTTGCAGGTAGGTGCCCAGGGCCGGCGCCAGCTTGCTGTGCTGGGTGGCAATGAGCGTCATCGTGTACTGGTAGTCGGCCCCGTTGGAGGTGTGGGTTTCGACGAAAATATCCGGCTGCCACTTCTGAAACAGCGCGGCAAAGGAGCGGGCATTGCGCGAGTCCTGCTTGATGTAGTCGCGGTTCAGGTCGAGGTGCCGGGCGTTGCCCCGAAAGCCGTAGGCGGCGGGGCCGTTCTGGTTCACGCGGGTGGTGGAGTTGCGGTTGAGCATGCCGTCCACGTTGTACACCGGCACGATGACGACCGTAACGCCCTCGAGCAGCTTGTGCAGCTTGGGCTGCTGCACGAGGTCACGGGCCAGCATCATGCTCGCGTCGATGCCTTCGGGCTCGCCGGGGTGGATGCCGTTTTGAATGAATAGCACGCGGCGGTTTTTGCGGCGGGTGCTGGCGGGGTCCGTGTCGCCATCCGAGGCCAGCACCACCTCGTGCAGCGGCAGGCCCGAATCGGTGGGGCCGGCTTCGGCCATATGCAGCTGCTTGGGGTACGCACTCGCCAGTTTTTGGTAGTAGGCAATGCATTCGGCGTGCGTGGCGGTGGTGTTGCCGGCGGGGTCGTTTTCGAACGGCGTGCGCCAGGCGGGTGCCGGAGCAGTCGGGGCGGGAGCGAGGGTCATCAGCGAAGCAAGGAGAAAAGCAAACATGACGCAAAGAACGACAGGAGGAATAGGCGAACAACACTTCCCTCCTTACCAACCGAAGGTCAGCGAAGCTAAGGAGGGGATGTTCGAGCCAAGGGCGAGAACGGGGGTGGTTGAATCGTTGCACGATAGGCGAACGATTCCAGCCCAAGATGTAACAACGACGCCAGCCCAACTCGCTCGCCCATCGTGCAACGACCTAACCATCCCAGCTCAACTTAGCCGTTAAGCATCCCCGCCCTAACTAAGGAGGGGAGTATGCTCCGGGGTTACCTTTGTGCACGTAGTACCTATCATTTCACTCGCCTCCTTGCTCTTGAAAAAGCCCCTTATTCTCGTTTCAAACGACGACGGCATCACGGCCCCCGGCATCCGCTACCTGGTCGAAATTGTGCAGGCCCTGGGGGCCGAAGTGGTGGTGGTAGCCCCCGACGCGCCGCAGTCGGGCATGGGCCACGCCATCACCATCGGCCAGGCGCTGCGCCTCACCAAAAACCCAGTTTTCGGGCCCGACATCGAAGCCTACGAATGCTCCGGCACCCCGGCCGACTGCGTGAAAATCGCCAAGCATTACGTGCTCAAAGACCGCACGCCCGACCTCGTGGTGTCGGGCATCAACCACGGCTCCAATGCCTCCGTGAACGTGCTGTACTCCGGTACCATGTCGGCGGCCATCGAAGCGGCCATTGAAGGGCTGCCCGCCGTGGGCTTCTCCTTGTGCGAATACGGGCCGCAAGCCGATTTCTCGCACGTAGAAGAATGGGTGACCCAGGTGTGCCGCTACGCGCTTGACCACGGCGTGCCCGCCGGCACGGCCCTCAACGTGAACATTCCCAAAAACTCCGATACGCCCATTGCCGGCCTGCGCCTCTCGCGCCAGGCCCGCGCCAAGTGGCAGGAAGAGTTTGACCGCCGCCTCGACCCGTACCAACGCCCGTACTACTGGCTCATCGGCTCGTTCGTGAACCTCGACCACGGCACCGATACCGACGAGTGGGCCCTGGCCAACAACTACGTGTCGGTGGTGCCCTGCCAGTTCGACCTCACCGCGCACCACGGCCTCGACCAGCTCAGCGCCAAGTGGCAGCTGCCCATGCCCGAAGCCATGGAAGCTCAGGCCGCGCCCCAGCCCGTGCCGTCCGGCGACTACGGCCCGGCCACGCAAAGCTAGACCCCACAAAAAAGCCCCAGCTACTGAGTTGGGGCTTTTTTGTGCGATTGTGAAGGAGGCGTGAGAACGATGGCGGGCGCCTTGGCGTGCGGCTTTACCGGGCGCACGGTTTTGGGGGGCGCGTGGGGGTGGGGGGCTTTGCGCACCACCACGGGCGCCGCCGGTTTGGGTGCGCCAGGCCCTTGGCTGCGATGCAGGGCCACCACTTCGGTGCCCAGCGCCACAGCCAGCAGCAGGAGCAGCCCGCAAAGCATGACTTTGAGTAGATTTTGCACGGGAGTATAATTTCTACCCGAAGGTAAAGCGCTGCTATGAAGAGGGAATGAACCCAACGGCGTGGGTAGAATCGGGCTTGAAGTCCAGCTCGAAGGCAGTGCCTTTCCCCAGCTCCGACTCGGCCCGCAGCGTGGCGCCGTGGAAGCCGGCAATGGTTTGGGCGATGGGCAGCCCCAGCCCGTAGCCCTCCGGCGCCCCGGGCGCATTGCCATGGAAGCGCCGGAAGCGGTCGAAGAGGTAGGGCTGGTGGTCGGGCGCAATGCCGGGCCCCGTATCTTCCACCCGCAGGCGGTAGCCCCCCTGCGCCAGAGGCCGGCCCAGCACCCGGATGTGTCCCCCTTCGTGGTTGTACTTGATGGCGTTGGAGAGCAGGTTGCGCAGCAGCGTGTGCAGCAGGCTGGCGTTGGCCCGGGGGCGCACGTCGTCGCCGGCGATGTCGATGTCCAGGGTAATTTCGCGCTGCTGGCGGCGGTCGTCCAGCTCCTCGGCCACGTCGGCCACAGCGGACGAGAGGCTCACCGGCTCGTCGCGCAGGTACTGCTCGTTTTCGATATTGGCGATGAGCAGCAGGGTGCGCACGGTGTTGCGCAGGCGGTAGAGCGTGCGCTGCGATTCCACAATCTGCTGGGCATGAGCCTCGGGTAGGGAAGGGTCCTGCAGCATGTTTTCGAAGCGCGACTGCAGGATGCTAACCGGCGTGAGCAGCTCGTGGCTCACGTTGCTCATAAACTCCCGCTCCTTGGCAAAAGCCGACTGTACCTGCCGCATGAGGGCGTTCAACCGCTCATCGAGCCTGCGGAAGTCAGTAGTGTCGGTATCAATGGGTTCGAAGTTGAATTCGGACGGTTGGCGGATGCTGCGCAGCTTGCGGATGGTCAGTTCCCGGAGCGGCTTAAGCAGGTAGTGGGCAAAGGCCGCATCGGTGAAAATGGTGAGGACGGAAGCCGCCACCAGCACCCACAGCGCCAGCTGGCGGAGGGTGTTGGTGAGCAGCTCCACGGTCTCGAGCGAGGAGCCTATTTCGATGCGAAAAGCCCGCTGCCCCGGCGTACTGGGGGCCCGGGCAAAGCTCAGGATGCGGAAGTCTTCCACCTGCTGGTCGACCTGCCGGCGCTCTTCAAAAATGCGCTCTTTGGGCAGGGGCGCGCCGGCGGGCAGCGGCGTAAGGGTTATGTACTCTTGCTTGATGATGTTGTAGTCGGCGTAGGTTTCGGCGCGCTCGCCCTGCTCAAATGCCTGCAGGCCGTCGCGGGCAATAAGGGCCAACACCCGCCGCTGCTTGTCGCGCAAGTGATAGTCGGTGTGGCCCACGGCCACCCGCTGCACGATGGGCGGAATCACCACCGCCCCCAACAGCACCAGCAGCAGCTTAGAGAGGCCGTTGAATAAGGCAAGTTTGGCTTCTAATCGCATGGCGTTTCATTTATCAATTAACATTTATCATTTAACACACGAGAAAGGCAGCGGGCGCTTTGCAGTACCGATGCCGCCTTAAGCTGATAAATGTTAAATGATAAATGTTAAATGAAACTACTCGGCGGCCCGGTAGCCAATGCCGCGCACGGTTTCCAGAAAATCGGCGGGCTCGAATTGAGCCAGTTTCTTGCGAACGTTTTTGATGTGCACGTCGATGTAGTTGGAGTCGGAGTCGTCTTCGAGCACATTGCCCCACAGGTGCTCGCCGAGCTGCAGGCGGGTGAGCACCCGGCCGCGGTGCAGCAGCAGGTAGTGCAGCAGGTCGAATTCCTTTTTGGTGAGGGGCACTTCCTGGCCGTTGTGCCGCACGATGCGCGCATTGGAATCCATGCTAAAGCGTTGGCCAAACGTAATTTCGGGCCGCTTCAGGTTGAATTTGCGCCGCGTGATGGCCTGCATCCGGCTGGTGAGCTCCAGCAGCGAGAAGGGCTTGGGTAGGTAGTCATCGGCCCCGAGGTCGAGGCCCCGAATCCGGTCGTCGAGGGCGCCGCGGGCCGTGAGGATGATGAACGAAGCCTCCTGGTTTTCATTCAGGCGGGCTTCCCTGAGCAGGTCCAGGCCATCGCCACCGGGCAGCCCTAGGTCGAGCAGCACGAAGTCGTAGCTGCTCACATACAGTTTTTCGGAGGCTTCGGCGAAGGTATAGGCCGAGTCGACCAGGTACTGGGCCTGTAGTAGAAACTGGCGCATTTCCTGGTGCAGGCTTTTTTCGTCTTCGATGAGCAAAACGTGCATGGCGTTAGGGGCGAGATGAGGGGTGGAGACGGCGAATTCCGCAGCGCAACATACGGTATGGCTACCTGAACACTGCATGAAGGTGCTGCGCGCCGGGTACCCGCACAGAGGGCTTACGGGATTGTACCGTAATTTGCTAGGGATTCGGTTTCATTGTTTGCCTTTTTGATATGACCTCACGCTTTTCTCACTTGTTGTTTTTGCTGGTTGGGCTAGCTGCTTTCCTGGGCAGCGCCGTGGCCCAGGCCCAGGCGCCCGCCAAGGGCAAAGCAAAGCCCCGCGTGACCACCGTTTACCTCGTGCGCCACGCCGAGAAGGACACCGCCGCCAGCACCCTCAGCGACCCACCGCTGTCGGCCGTGGGCGAGGTGCGGGCCCAGGTGCTGAGCCAGCTGCTGGCCCGCCGCCACCCAGCGGCGCTGTTCACCACCGATACCAAGCGCACCCGCGCCACCCTGGCCCCGCTGGCAGCCGCCACCCGGCTGGAGCCGCAGGTGTACAACCCCAAGGAAACGACGGCCCTGGCCCTGCGCATTCGCAAAGAATACCTGGGCAAGACGGTGGTGGTCGTGGGCCATTCCAATACCTTGCTGCCCCTCATCGAGTCGTTGGGTGGCACGCCGCCCGTCGACTCTATCGCCGATAATGAGTACGACTATTTGTTCACGGTTCGCATTACGGAAGGCGCGTTGCCCAAGGTGAGCGTGCAGGGCTACGGCCCCGAGCGGCGCACCGAAGCAGTGGCGAAGCCCTCGCGTGTGCGCTAGCTGAGCCGTCCCGCGTACTTTCGCAGCACAACCCCGCCGTTTGGGGTGCCTACCCAACCATTATGACCCATTTGAATTCAGCCGCCTGGTGCCGCCGCACCGCGCTGGCCGCTGCCGCAGTACTAGCCGGCCTGGCGCCCGCCCAGGCCCAGCGCGGCGCCAAAGCCGCCAAAGCCAAGCCCGAAAAGCCAGCAGCCGCTACCGCCGTCGCGGCCGTGCCCGTAACGGATTCGGTGGCATTGCGCCGAATTTTTGACGAAGCCCTGCTGCGCGGCGAGAGCTACGAAAACCTCCGCTACCTCACCGGCACCATTGGCGCGCGGCTGTCGGGCTCGCCCCAGGCCCAGCAAGCGGTGGAGTGGGGCAAGGCCACCATGGAAAAAGCCGGCTTCGACCGCGTGTACCTGCAGGAGGTGATGGTGCCGCACTGGGTGCGCGGCAGCAAGGAGAAGGGCGAAATTGTGGGCAATAAGGGCAAGGAAATCAAGGTGCCCGTGTGTGCGCTGGGCGGCTCGGTGGGCACCGGCGGCAAGCTCAAGGCCGGCGTGGTAGAAGTGCACAGCTTCGACGAGCTGAAAAAGCTGCCCGACGCGGCCGTGAAAGGCAAATTCATTTTCTACAACCGGCCTTTCGACGATGCCCTGATTGAGCCCGGCCTGGCTTACGGCCGCGCCGGCGACCAGCGCCGTAGCGGCGCCATCGAAGCGGCCAAGCGCGGGGCCGTAGGCGCATTGGTGCGCTCGCTCACCAGCGCCCGCGACGACAACCCACATACGGGCACCATGGCCTACGACGAAGCCGTAACCAAAGTGCCCGGCGCCGCCCTCAGCACCAACGCCGCCGACCAGCTGAGCTTGCTGCTCAAGGCCAACCCCGAGCTACAGTTTGAGCTGGAAATGGAGTGCGCCACTTTGCCCGAAGTGAAAAGCTACAACGTGGTGGGTGAAATCAAAGGCAGCAAATTCCCTCAGGAAATCATCACCGTGGGTGGCCACCTCGACTCCTGGGACCTCGCCCAGGGGGCTCACGACGACGGCACCGGCTGCGTGCAGAGCATGGAGGCTTTGCGTCTGTTGCGCGCCGTGGGCTTCCGGCCCGAGCGTACCGTGCGTGCAGTGCTCTTTATGAACGAAGAGAATGGCGCCCGCGGCGGCAAAGAATACGCCCGCCTGGCCGCCCGAAACAAAGAAACCCACGTAGCGGCCATCGAATCAGACGGCGGCGGTTTCACGCCCCGCGGCTTCAACCTGGAAGCCGATGCGGCTACCCTGGCCAAGGTGGCGAAATGGGCGCCCTTGCTCAAGCCTTACAATGTGGACGACATCACGGCGGGCCACGGCGGCACCGATATCGAACCCCTGCAAGAGGCGGTGCACCCCAAGGCCCTCATCGGCTACAAGTGCGACTCGCAACGCTACTTCGATATCCATCACACCGCCGCCGATACTTTCGATAAGGTGAACCGGCGCGAGCTGGAGCTGGGCGGTGCCAGCATGGCTTCAATGATATATCTGCTGAGTAAATACGGTCTGTAAGAGCCGGTTATTGCAGAATGATTTAATGAGTAGATTAAGTTTATTTTCGGTGAGCTACTGCCGGGCAGCGCAACTGGGCTGCTTAAATTAGCCCAGAAAGGCTGGAGCGCTTTGAGATGAAAAGGCTGCCAAATCAGCTCAATAAAAGGCTGAGCCTGGCAGTTGCCAAGGGCAGGAATCAGTTTTGATGTGTGAATTTTGAATAGGAAATGGGCTCGTTTTGTGTGGGGTTTGGGGCTGCTGCTTGGGCTGGCGGCACGGGCCGGCGCGCAGGAAAACGGTGCCGATGGTGCAAGCCGGTACTGGGTAACCCTGAAGGATAAAAGCGGCGTCAGCTTCGCCCCAGCCCACTACTTTACACCAGCCGCCCAGGCCCGCCGTACCCGCCAGCACCTCCCGGCATTTGAGACAACCGACCTGCCTGTACGGGCAGATTACGTGGCCAGTATCCGGGCCCGGGTAGACACGATTACCCTGGTGAGTCGTTGGTTTAATGCCGTAGCGTGCCGGGCCACGCCGGCCCAGGCGGCGGCGCTGCGCTCGCTCCCGGGCGTGCTGTCGGTGGAGCGCTGGCCGCAGGCCACTGCCCAGGTAGCCGCGCATGAAGCCGCCGCTTTCCCTTCCCAGCCCAAAACGAACTTAACGGTTGAGCCAATTTCGGCCAGCGACTATCTGCTGTCCCGCCGCCAGACGGCTCACCTGGATGGCCCAGCGCTCCGCACCGCGGGGCTTGAGGGCCAGGGCCTGCGCATTGCGGTCTTCGACGTGGGCTTTCGGGGGCTGCCCGAGCACCCCGGGTTCCAGGAACTGGTGAAAAGCAAGCGCATCGTGGCCACCCATGACTTCCTGAAAAACCGCGACGACGTGTACCACGGGGGCAGCCACGGCACGGAGGTAATGGGCTGCCTGGCTGGCCGCCTGGCCACTACCACGGGCGCGCCCGGCCCAGCGCTGGGCTTAGTCCCCGCGGCCGAGTTCCTGCTGGCCCGCACGGAGCAGCTGGGCCGGGAGCGCTACGCCGAGGAAGAAGCCTGGCTGGCTGCGGTGGAATGGGCCGACCGCCTCGGGGCTGACATTATCAATTCCTCGCTGGCGTACACCGAGCAGCGCTATTTCCCGGAGCAGATGGACGGCCGCCGCAGCCTCATTTCCCGCGCGGCTAACCTGGCTGCCCGCAAGGGCATCCTGGTAGTGAGCGCGGCCGGCAACGACGGCGACAACGACTGGGTACGCATTGGCACGCCGGCCGATGCCGATTCGGTGCTCGCCGTGGGTGGCCTGGACCCCGAAACGGGCCTGCACCTAGATTTTAGTTCTTTTGGGCCTACGGCCGACCGCCGGCCCAAGCCCAATTTGTCCGCCTTCGGCATCGTACTCACCACCACGCCCAGCGGATACGAGCGGCTGGAAGGAACCTCCTTTTCTTCACCGCTGGTGGCGGGCTTTGCGGCCTGCATGTGGCAAAAGAACCGCAAGCTGACGGCCATGCAGCTGTTTCAGGAGCTGGAAAAATCGGCCGAACTGTATCCGTACTTTGACTACGCGCACGGCTATGGGCGGCCGCGCTACCAGCACTTTGGCCTTCCGGCCGCTGCCCAAGAAACTAAAGCTCCCGTTCCCACCTTCGATTTTGTGGCTCACGACAGCTTGATTGCCGTCATCATCCGGCCGGAAGCGGCCATGCGCCTGGCGGAAATGCTTCCGCTCACCGTTGACCAAAGCGAAATAGCCGTGCAGGTTGCGCCCATCGTGCCCGTCGCAAAAGCACCGGCCGATGCGTCGGCGCCGCCCGTGGGCCACGAGCAGCCGGCCGCCCCCGGTAGCACGCCCCAGGCCGCGCTGCCCGAGCCCAATTACCCCGCCTATCTCTACTGGAACGTGGCCGACCGCCGCGGCGTGCTGCGCCGCTACGAAACCCGCGCCGTAAACCAGCGCCTGGTAGTGCAGGTGCCGCGCCGCCTGCTGAGCCCCGGCGACGTGCTGCGGGTCTATTTCAAAGGCTTCACCGGAACTTATTCGGAATGAGAAGGCTGCTATCCAGATTAAGGGTTTCGCTTTCCGGCGGGCATTTTTGCCTGGGCATGCGGGCACGTTGGGCCGTGGCCGTACTGGCGTTGGCGTGTGGGCCGCAGGCGGCGCGGGCGCAGCAAGTGCTGGTGCAAGCAGACGTGGCCGAAGACACCTTGAAGAATTCGTTTGGACCCAACCGCAGCTATTATGGGCATTTGTACCTGGGCTATGGGCTGCTGGCGGGTCCGGCCGGCGCGGGAGCTGGCGTGCGCTACGGTCCGGCCTCGGCCGAGCTACGCGCCGGGGGGCGCCTGAAATTCCGGCTCAACCAAGCACTTTCTCTCAACCTCGACCTGGGCTATGGTTACCAGCATTATGGCCTAGCCCAGAATAACCACAAGACCCTGCCCACCCCCGCCGTGCACCTGCGCGAAAGCCTGGGCACGCAGCAGGTATTCTCGGAAGTGAGCCTGCGGCTGAACGCTGGCCGCCGGGGCAACTCCATTGGGCGCTACGTGGACGTGCTGGCCAGCGGCGGCTGGATTGCCGCCACCAGCCACCAAACCGAAGACGAGCCCGCGCCCGGCATCGCCTCCGTCGAAACCACCGAGCGCGGCCTGCCGTATCTGCGCCGCTGGACCGGTGGGGTGGGGGCTCGCCTCGGCATGGACCGCTACGCGCTGGTGGGCCGTTACCGGCTCACCTCGGCGTTTGGGGCCAGCTACGCGGCCTGGCCCGAGCTGCCGCGCTGGGTGGTGGGAGTGGAAGTCGGGTTATTCTGAGAAATGAATGGCGCCAGGGCAAACCTATTGCTTAGCTATTCGCGTAAAATCCCCGGCTTCGGTTCAGTTTAAATATTGAGGCCTAATCACCCAGCCCCTTTTTTCTCAGCATATCTTCGTGCGCCTAATTGTTTGCGCCGCGCCCCATTTTATATGAAAACATTTCCTCTTAAACTTTCGGGCATTGCCCTGCTTGCTGCCGGGCTCACGCTTCAGCTTTCTTCTTGCGTCAGCACCGAGCGCGAGGTCAGCAGCTCGACAACTGACCCCCGCACCACCTACAAGCCGCCGGTGGCCGGCAACGGGGCCCGCATCGGCAGCAAGACCGTGCTCAACACCGTGAGCACCAGCCACACGTTTTCGGACCCCAACACCAAGGACAACTTCATTCTGCAGCTGCGCGGCCCGCGGGTGCTCACGGCCCGGGCCCACTTCATCGTGACCACCAGCAAGGGCGATACCCTGCGCCATGAAGTGATGCCCGCCCGCGCCTTGCTGAGCGAAAGCACCTTAGACCCGCAGGCATCGAGCGTGCGCGACCAGGAAATTGCCATCCTGCAGGGCATGAATACTTTTTTCGCCGCCGGGCACTTTAGCCAGCCCGCCGTACCCGCGGGCCTGGAGCAGCCCGCCGAGGTAGATACCAAGACCTGGGCCGCCCTGCGCGAAGACCCCTCCACGGTGGCCTTCGACTTTACCGGCACGGGTGGGTCAGAGCGGCGCCTGGCGTACGTGCGCAAATTGGGCAAGGCCGTAGTGATTAGCCACTAGCCCAATCGCGCCGTACGTTATGCATGGGCAGAATGCCCGTACTTATCGCCCCGTTTTACACGTTTCGCCTCCTTTTCAATCTTTTGTTATGAAGTTTATTCTCTCGTTTGCCGGCGTGCTGGTCGCCATTCTGCTGTATGTGCGCTTGGTTCCTTCGGCACCCATCAACCCGGTGCTGCCGGTGGGTCCCCAAAAGGAGGTGAACGGGCATAATTCCGATGTGCCCCCGGGCGGTGATGGCGATTCGACCACCACCGAGGAGGAGCCGGGTGAAGGGCCCAGCACCAGCGTGCCCGCCGCGCGCCCCGGCCAGACCTACGGGGCCGCCATCACGCCGGAGGGGGCCGTGCTCATGAGCGCCCTCCCCACCGCCCTCGGCACGCGCGACTCGGCCCAACTAAAGCTGACTGGCAAGGCCCAGGCCGTGTGCCAGGCCAAGGGCTGCTGGATGACCCTGCCCACGGCCGACGGCAAGCCGATGCGGGTCCGCTTCCGGGATTACGCTTTTTTTGTGCCCAAAGACCTCAGCGGCCACAACGTGGTGGTGAGCGGCTGGGCCCACCGCAGCACAGTGCCCAAAGCTGACTTGCAGCATTATGCCAAAGACGCCGGCAAATCGAGCCAGGAAATTGCCGCCATCACCCAGGACGAGCAGCAGCTCACTTTTATGGCCGACGGGGTTTTGGTGCAAGACTAGCGGTTATTCCCTGACGCTGAAAGCAGTAGAAAGGCCGCCCGCTGAGGTGGCCTTTTTTGTGATTAAACTCGTTTTAAAACGCTGGCGTAGCTTGTGCGCCGTTAGATATTCCGACCCGTATTGCCACGCCTGGCGCCCCGTCCATGCCCGATTCTTCCGCCGTTCAGCAACGCATCCTGGCCCTCACCGAGCGGCTGCACCAGCTCAACCACCAGTATTACCAGCTCGACATCTCCGAGGTCCCGGACCAGGAGTTTGACCAGATGCTGGCCGAACTGCACCAGCTGGAAACCGACTACCCGGATTTGGCTTTGCCCAACTCGCCCACCCGGCGCGTGGGCGGCACCATCACCAAGCAGTTTCCCACGGCCGTGCACCGCTACCCCATGCTCAGCCTGGGCAATACCTACTCCGAAGACGACCTGCGAGAGTTCGACGAGCGGGTGCAGCGCGGCCTGGAAGGGGCACCCTATAGCTACGTCTGCGAGCTCAAGATTGACGGGGTGGCCATGAGCCTGCGCTACGAGCACGGCCAGCTGGTGCAGGGCGTGACCCGCGGCGACGGCACCCGCGGCGATGTGGTCACGGCCAACGTTCGCACCATCCGTACGCTGCCGCTGGCCCTGCGCCCCGGCCCCGACCAGCCCGAGGACTTCGAGGTGCGCGGCGAAGTGTTTATGCCCCTGCCGGTCTTTGCCGAGCTAAATGCCGAGCGCGAGCAAAACGGCGAGCCCCTGCTGGCCAACCCGCGCAATGCCGCCAGCGGCACCCTCAAGCTGCAAAACTCCGCCCAGGTGGCCGCCCGCAAGCTGCGGTTTTATGCCTACTCGCTGCTAACCCCGGGCCGGCATTTTGCCAGCCACAGCGCGGCCCTGGAGGCACTGAGCCGCTACGGCCTGCCCGTATCGGATACCTGGCGGCGCTGCGCCAACATCACTGAGGTGTTGGACTTCGTGCATTATTGGGCCAAACAGCGCCACGAGTTCCCCGTGGCAACCGATGGCATCGTCATCAAGGTGGACGATTTGCGCCAGCAGGACCAGTTGGGCTACACCGCCAAAAGCCCGCGGTGGGCCATTGCCTACAAGTACCCGGCCGAAGCGGCGCGCACCCGGCTCAACGAAGTCATCTACAACGTGGGCCGCACCGGCGCCGTGACGCCCGTGGCCTTACTCACGCCCGTGCCCCTGGCCGGCACGGTCGTTAAACGCGCCACCCTGCACAACGCCAACCAGATTGAGCTGCTGGACCTGCGCCTGGGCGATTTGGTGTACGTGGAGAAGGGCGGCGAAATCATCCCCAAAATCACCGGGGTTGACCTGGCGGCCCGCCCCGCCGATGCCGTGCCCATTCAGTACCCGACGCTGTGCCCGGCCTGCGCTACCCCGCTGGTGCGCCCCGAGGGCGAAGCCCATTTCCGCTGCCCCAACGAGCGGGGCTGCCCGCCCCAGCTCAAGGCCCGCCTCGAGCACTACGTGTCGCGCAGAGCACTGAACATCGACGGCCTGGGGGCCGAAACCGTGGGCCGGTTCTTTGACCTCGGCCTGGTGACGACGCCGGCCGACATTTACGACCTGCCCGCCCGTCGCGCCGAGTTGGTAACCCTGGAGCGCCTCGGCGAAAAGAGCATTGATAACCTCATTGCCGGCATCGAGGCCAGCAAGCAGGTGCCCTTTCCACGGGTGCTGTTCGGCTTGGGCATTCGCTACGTCGGCGAAACCGTGGCGCAGAAACTGGCGGCCCACTACCGCACCATCGACGCCCTGATGGTGGCTTCGGCCGAGGAGATGGCCGCGGTACCCGAAGTAGGAGGCGTCATTGCCGTGGCGGCGGCTCATTGGTTCCAGCAGCCCGAAAACCAGGCGTTAATCGAACGGCTTCGCCAAGCCGGGGTGCAGCTCGCCGTGACGGGTGAGGCCCCAGTGCCCGCTTCGGACCGCTTGGCGGGGCTCACCTTCGTCATTTCCGGGGTATTTGAATCGCACAGCCGCGAAGAATTGCAGCAGGTCATCATTTCCAACGGCGGCAAAATCACGGGCTCCATCAGCAAGAAGTTGAGCTACTTGGTGGCCGGCGACAACATGGGCCCGGCCAAACGTGAGAAAGCGCTGGCGCTCAAGGTGCCCATTATTTCCGAAACCGAGCTGATGGCGTTGCTGCCCAGCTCGGAAGACGAACCCGCAGTTTCCGAGGAGAACGTGATTGCGGCCACTGGGCTGGGCAGCCAGGGCGAGCTATTTAGCTAGCCGTGCGTGCGCGGCTAAGGTCCGCGCATGCCTATCTTAGTTGCGCCTCGGCCGGGACACCCGCTGCTTGGCCGGACTTTCCGCCTTCGCAATAAAAGGGAATGTTGGCGGTGGCTACCCCGCCGTGCCCATCATGAATCCAAAGCAGGAGCCGATAAGCGCCCGGGCGAAGCGGGGTGCGCAGCGTAGCGCCGTGTGTCGAGGGCTGGCTGATGTACCCGGTTAGGGGCTCCACCGGCTCATCTGCATTTGCGGTCGGAGGCAGCTCGGGCCATAATTCCCACTCAGCCGTGAGCGCCTGGCTTTCCGGGTCCCGGGCTACTGCCGTGGCCGGATATTCGGTGTTGGTGCGCAGGTGGGGAAAGTTCACGTCCCGTTTGCCCGCGAGGGTCATATGGATAATGCTGGGTGCAAAGTTTGCTGGTTTTTTGCCTTGCCATAAATACTGCAGGGTATCCACCGCCAGCGTCTTTTCGCCGTCCTCGGAAAAAAGACTGAACCAGGTCGGGGTTTTTTCAAATTTTGTTCCCCAAAAGAAAACATAAGACCCCAGGCAATGCGCCGAGTCTTCTACCATGGTATGCCGATAGCGCTTTGCGATAAAGGCGGCTTTTTGGGCACTGTTCAGCTCAAGCGGGACCGCCCATTTAGTGGAGTCTGACTCCCAATACCCTTTCGTACCATACTCGGTCACGATGTAGGGCCCTTTCCAACCGATAATGCGCAGTTGCTCGGGCAGCTTATTGAGACCGCCGTATTTATTCACGGAAAGAACGTCGATGGCAGGTGCCCGGCGCTGCAGGAGCGGTATGGAAGTGGCAATTACGGCTAAAGGCGTGGTGACCGGATGATTGGGGTCCAGCTTATGAATCATAACGGCCACTTCATTCATAGCCGAATACATTTTGGGGTTCACTTTACCCAAGTCAAGCTCATTGCCGATACACCACATTAGTAACGCCGGGTGCTTGCGGAAGCGCAGAACCTCGCCGCGGATGCGTTGAAGTTGGGTCTGCACCGCGGTGCGGTCGTTGTAGTCCATGGCTTTGCCTTCGGGAGCCAGCCAGAGGCCCAGCATCACGGTGAGACCGTTGCGGTGCGCCTCATCAAGCAGAGGGCCGGCGTAATCGGCAGTCCATAGCCGCACGGAGTTGCCGCCCGCCTCCCTGATTCGTTCAAAATGCTGGGTGGCGCCCGCGCCCCGAATTCGGTATGGTCGCCCTTGCCTTTCCAATACGAAGCCACTAGGAGTTTGCACCACACGCACCGACACAGGTGTCCATTCAGCTGGTGGGCTAGAGGCCTTGCGCTCCTCTTTACACCCACTAACTGTCATCGTCATCAAGATGAGATAGGCAGCTGTTGCTAATTGACTAAGCTTCACAGAGTCGGTCAGTAATGGCAAATAGAACTGGTCTGTACTTTACGTTACTGAAGTACAGATAATTGGTCTCTTGTAAAGAAGTGGTTTTGGTGGCGTGCTATAGAAGAAATTTAATTAGTTTAATATCCATATCCCTTTATTATTAATTTAATCTTTCCACGATAAAAAATAACTTTAATTATTTCCTTGCGGAACGTTTACTTATAATGGTCGTTAAAAAGCGAAGAGTTATCCATTGTTGATTTAATTATGATTGCATATATCACTCATAAAAAAATAGTGGATGCCATCAAATCAGTAAAAATCAAATCAGTAAAAAAAAACGCCTAATCGATAAGTTAGTTGCTTCTCCTACAGTTCCCACGCCAGCATATGAGGTAAGCTATAAGCTAGCCGCTGGCGTGAAGTACATGCGCATTCTGGTTGGCTTTGGGCTGGTGGCAATGGCGTATTTTCTGAGCTGGTTTATCAGCTTTGAGCACATAGGCTATGCGCCTTTGTTTTGGCTGCTGGTAGTTTCGCTGGGCTTTAAAATGCTGCGGATGCTGCATGAATGGGTGCATTACGTGCAGGTGCAGGAGCCCATTGCACCGGTTCCCGCGCAGGTTAGGCTACGAACCGTTGACGTGCTTACCACGGCCTGCCCGGGCGAGCCGCACGACATGATTGTCCGCACGCTGGAGGCCATGCAGGCCCTGAACTACCCGCATACCAGCTACCTGTGCGACGAGGGCGACGACCCTTTTCTACGCCGGGAATGCGAGCGGCTGGGGGTGGTGCACGTGACCCGGACGGAGAAATCGAATGCCAAAGCCGGCAACATTAACAACGCCCTGCGGCATGCCACTGGCGAGTTTTGCGTGGTGCTGGACCCGGACCACGTCATGGCACCTGACTTTCTAGACCAGGTAATGCCATTTTTTGAGGATGAAAAAGTCGGCTTTGTGCAAGTGGTGCAAGCCTACGGCAACCAGGAGGAGAGCTTGGTGGCCCGGGGGGCCGCGGAACAGACCTACCACTTCTACGGCCCTTTGATGATGGGCATGAACGCCTACGGCACTGTGCAAGCCATTGGTGCCAACTGCACCTTTCGCCGGGCTGCCCTGGATACCATCGGGGGGCACGCGGCCGGCCTGACCGAAGACATGCACACCGCCATGCGCCTGCACGCCGAGGGGTGGCAGTCGGTGTACGTGCCCAAGGTGCTCAGCCGGGGGCTGGTGCCCTCGTCATTAGGCGCGTTTTATGCCCAGCAGCTCAAGTGGTCCCGCGGTGCGTTTGACCTGATGTTTCGGGTGTATCCACGGCTGTGGGGCCGGTTTACGTGGGCGCAGCGCCTGCATTACTTCACGCTGCCGTTGTATTTCTTTTCGGGGGTGGTCACCCTCATCGACATCCTGGTGCCGGTGGCTTCGCTCGCTTTGGTCGAGTTTCCCTGGTACGTTTCCCTTAAAGCTTTTGCCCAGCACATGCTGCCGCTGTGGGGCATTGCGTTGCTGATTCGCTGCTACGCCCAGCAGTGGCTGCGCGAGCCCCATGAGCGGGGCCTGCACCTGGCGGGGGGCTTTTTGCGGATAGGCACCTGGTGGGTGTACACTATGGGGTTCGTATATGCGGTGTTCCGCGTTCGGGTTCCGTATATCCCCACTCCCAAAGAAGAAGGCTGGCTCCGAAATGAGTGGCGCATGGCGCTTCCTAACATAGCAACCGCGCTGGTACTCCTGGCGGCCTGCAAGTACGGCCGCATGCAGTCGTTAACCCTCTACACCAATCTGATGGTGGGACTCTGCGCAACGCTGGCCATAATTTTGCTGGCGGCTAGCGCCATGGGTCAGCACGAGGCTCTGCGGAACTTCGTGCGCGACATGGCCACCTGGCCGTTCCGGCCGCTGGTGCTTGGCTTTAACCGCCTCTACGACGGGCTGGTCCGGGCCACGGCGTGGCGCCTGCGGCGGGCGGCCGTGGGCCTGGTCACCGGCGTCGGAACCGTGGGGGCCATTGTGCAGCTGCTTATTCACCTGGGCGTCATTGCTCCCGTGCCCCATTTGGATTGGGCAGAATCGGGTGGGTTGGCCGTGCACGTCGGAGTAGAAGCTGCGGGCTTGGAGCCACCTGCTACTGCCGGTGTTGCCCCGGGCCAGGAAAAATATCAGGGAAAAGACATAGCGACGTTTGTACTCGATGCTGCCCCCGTGCCGTTGTTGCCGCTGGAGGCACTCCAGCGCCTGCCACCAACTCAAGTGCCGCTGATTACTTGGCCCGTAGCGGGGCCAGCCCACAGCATTGTTTACTGGCAGCGGGTGGCCCGCCGGTTCAAGCAATCTACTCAGCGGACGGTGATGCTGCGGCCGCTGTTTGCCGCCAACTCCGCGAAGGAATACCGGCAGCAGTGGCGGGCGATGATAAGAGGGTTTCGGGCCGAAGAGGTTTCTAACGTGGTTTGGATGTGGACCCCGCCCCGCCGGGAGGGCCTGGCTCGCTACTGTCCCGGGGCTCCCTACTTTGACTGGATGGTAGCCGACCACCCGGAGCAAGAGGCCGGCCAGGGATACGAAGCCCTGCGGCTTCAATCGGCAAAACAGCTCGAGCTGCATCAAAAGCCGGTTCTGCTGCTTACCGCTTTGCCGCCCACTCGGCTAGACCCGACCATACTGGCCCGGCGAGTCGCGCGTCGCTATCCGGAAATCAAAGCAGTTGTGTATGATACGGATGCCGATGCTATCGGAAAGACGACGCTACTGCGGGGGCAAAATCTAAGTCCTGCTCCGCGGCTTAAAGTGAGCACTGCAACCCACTCGTTGACACGACTGCCGACCAAAAAAGCAAGAGAGTTTAGCCCAATTAAAGGGTAAATGACTTTTGCTATCTGCGTGGAAAGCTACTCATAAGGAGGAATGGCCGAACTATGGCTAATTCCCCGGCCCGATTTTCAGCGGGTAAGTAGCAATTGGATGTGGAAGAACGTTTGACTGAAGGCCAATGAAAAGCGGTGCCATCAGGCCGTAGCAGCTGTGCTAGCTCGGCTTTTGGCGTTGGTGGCTTCTGCTATAGCCCCCCTCCGCCACAAAATGGGCAGCGTTAGCAGGGTTTATCAACAGCGAGCTAAGAGTTGGAGCCAGGAAACAGCTGCCGTGGGTAGCAGCCCAACACTAGCCTTGCCTTATAACCTTTTGTGAACTGTTGGTTCGGAACAGAATTGAGTGAAATTTTTTCTGTTTGGGGTTATAATGCCTTAATTGCTTCTGAATATAAAATTTGTACTATGTTTATACATGCACAATTCCTTTAGTTTTCAACTGCAAAAAAAGGAATTGCAGTATCAGAGGCAAGTATTCTTGTTAAATTATAATATGGCTTCATAAATGTTGATATTTTAATAATAGTTAAATCGTTTAACTTTGTCGCCTCATCTTTTTTATTGAGGTTGCATGAAGGCAAAAATTATACTTTTATCACTTCTTGTCATTTTGAGCTCTCGTTCATTGCGCGCAGAAACTTATTATATAAGTCCAACCGGGAATGATGGCCAGACGGGCACTTCCATAGGCACCGCGTGGCGCACGATTGATAAGGTTAACACCACCGCTTTTCAGCCGGGTGACCGTATTCTATTTGAGGGCGGCCAAACGTTCCAAGGCGGAATCTGGCTGCACAATGGCAGCCAGGGCACCCCGACGAAACCGCTGGTGGTAAGCTCGTACGGAAGCGGACGGGCTACGATTTCCAGCGGCAATTCATTTGGGTTTTATGCGCCGAACACGGCGGGCATTGAGCTGAGCAAACTGGTCTTTGTGGGAGCGGGCCGCCTGAGCAGCACCAATTCCGGCGTAATTTTTACCATTGACGCCGACAATGCCCCCCTTGCCCACCTCCGCCTGGAGAGCCTGGACGTAAGCGGCTACCGCAACTCCGGCATTATCTTCGGGAGTGACAAGGCCACGAGCGGGTACTCCGATGTGCGCATCACCGACTGCCAGCTGCACGCCAACGGCGAAGCCGGCCTGAGCTCCTACCAGCCGTTTCCCTTGGCGGGGCAAGTGCACCGCAACTGGTACGTGGGCAACTGCCAGGCCTACGACAACCCCGGCCGGGCCGACGTAACCAATACCCACACGGGCAACGGCATTGTACTCGCCGGCATCGACGGCGTGCTCATCGAGCATTGCGTCGCGCACGACAACGGCCGGCTCAACGCCAACCCTTCCGGTGGGCCGGTGGGCATCTGGGGCTGGGCCTGCAACAACCTGGTGATTCAACTGAGCGAATCGTACAACAATAAATCCGGCACCGCTTTGGACGGTGGCGGTTTCGACCTGGACGGCGGCTGCACCAATTCGGTGATGCAGTACAACTACTCCCACGACAACCAGGGCGCTGGCTACCTGCTGGCCCAGTTTGGCGGTGCTGCCCCGATGCACGACCTCACCATTCGCTACAACATCAGCGAAAACGACGCCCGCGGCCACAACCAAGGCGCCCTGGAGCTATGGTCTTCGGGGGACAACGGCGGCATTCAGCGCGCCAATATTTATAACAACACCGTACTCCTGACCCCACCGGCCGACGGCACGCGGCCCAAGGCAGTCTACATCGCCAGTGGCGGCTTTTCGGACCTTTCCCTGCGCAACAACGTGCTGCAAACCACGGGGGGGCTGCCCGTGGTGAGCACCCTGTGCACGGCCAGCTTGCGCCTGGAGGGCAATTGCTACTGGAGCACCGCGGAGCCGCTGGTGGTGGAATGGAACGGCTCAACTTACACGGACCTGCAAGCCTGGCGCACCGCCACCACCCAGGAGCAGCTGAGCGCTGGGCGCACCACCGGCCTCAACGCCGACCCCCAATTGAGCAACCTTTCGGCAGTAGTGGCCCCGCTAGCTACCTCTCCGGTGCTGGCCGCTGGCATTGACTTGCAAGCCGAGTTTAACATCAGCCCCGGAGTGCGGGATTTTATGGGCAACCCGATGCCCCAGGCCCCGGCCCGTGGCAACATCGGCGCGTTTGAAAGCGCATCGGCGGTGGCGGCACCGCTTCCCGTAACCCTTAGCGCATTTACCGCCGAGCAGCAGGGAGCTGCGGCGCTGCTGCGCTGGAGCACGGCGTCGGAAAAAAACAATGCTTATTTCGAGGTGGAGCGCAGCACCGACGGGCGCATGTTCTCCCCATTGGGCCAGGTGCCGGGCAATGGTACCAGCGCCCAGCTCCACGCGTACCAGTATACCGACTTGGGTTTTGCCCGCTACGCTACCACAACGGTGTACTACCGCCTGCGCCAAGTTGACACCGATGGCAAGGCTGCCTACTCGCCGGTCCGGGCGTTGTCGGGTATAGGGGAAGCTTCGGATAAGGCGGGCCGCCTGCAAGTGTGCCCGAATCCTGCCCAGGCCAGCAGCACTATCGTAGTGAAGGGAGGGCTCTCGAGCGAAGTGGCGCTGTTTGATGTGCGGGGGCGGCAGGTTGCTAAAGCATGCGCGGGTGCCGACGGGGCAGCTTTGCTGCGAGTGGAAGGCCTCGCGGCCGGCATTTACATTGTTCGCAGCGGCGCCAAGTGTACCCGTTTGACAATTGAGAAATAGGGTCGTCGAATTGAGCTGATAATCAAAACGGGGCGGCAGTGGCTACATCCCGGCTCATGCTGCGGGCGCAGCGCCCGGGCCAGAACGTGGTATTCAAAACGGTGCATGCCTCGTGCGTGAGCTGCGGAGTGAGTTGAAGAGCCGCAAGCTCGTGGCTGAACCCGTGACGTGCCCGAGCTGCGAAGCGGTGCGGTATAAAGGGCCTGATTTTGAAGCTACAATTTACAGCCAAATGAAAGGCGACTACCCCTTTGTGGTGGTGGTTCACCAGGTGCCGGTGCTCTTCCCGGGGCCAGCCGCCAAGGGCGCGGGGGCTAAGGCAGTGCTCCCGGCAAAGCTGTGAGCGGGCACAGGCGCTACCGTTAGATAAGCGAAGCCTGGCGAACAAAAACAGAAACTTAGGCCGCGTTCCGGCGTATTTCTAAAAAGACCCGGCAGTAGGCTGCCGGGTCTTTTTGGTAAGTGCCCGCCGGAATTGCACTGGGCTGGGCCGCGCTTCACGTAATGCCCGCCGTATGATTTCAGACTCTTTGCACCCCGCACCCAGCCCCGCCAACCCGTCCAACTCCATCAAGCACACCTACGAAATGGGCTTGATTGGCAACTGCGCCTTTCTGGCCCTCATCCGAAAAGATGCCTCCGTGGCCTGGCTGTGCTGGCCGCGGTTCGACAGCAGCTTCGTATTCGGCAGCCTGCTCGATGCGAACAAAGGCGGCGAATTTAGCATTCGCCCGGCCGCCGGGGCCAGTTTTAGCTCGCACCAGTATTACCTGGAAAACACCAACGTGCTGTGCACGGAAATCACCACCGCCGACGGCCGGTACCGCGTCACGGACTTTGCCCCGCGCTTCTCGCAGTATGAGCGCTACTACAAGCCGCTGATGTTTATCCGCAAGGTGGAGCCCATGGCCGGCGCGCCGCGCATACGGGTTACCTGCGACCCCGTGGGCGAGTACGGCACCAAAGAGCTGAGCCGGCGCCGCAGCTCCAACCACATTGCCTACCTGGGGCTCGAAGAAGAGATTCGCCTCACCACCAACATCCCGCTCACCTATGTGGTGGACGAGGAAGACTTTGCCCTGAACGAAACCAAGTACCTGGTGCTGACTTATGGCGCGCCGCTAGAGGCCCCGCTGGAAAGCACGGCCGAGCGGTTCTTGAGCAGCACCGTGGAATACTGGCGCAAGTGGGTGAAAAGCATGAGCATCGGCGACTTCTACCAGGGGCAGGTCATTCGGTCGGCCCTAGCCCTGAAGGTGCACCAGTACGAAGACACCGGGGCCATCATTGCGGCCAGCACCACCAGCCTGCCCGAAGCGCCCGGCAGCACCCGCAACTGGGACTACCGCTACTGCTGGATGCGCGATACCTACTACATCCTCACGGCCTTCAACAACATCGGCCACTTCGAGGAAATGGAGCGGTATTTCCATTACATCGCCAACATTTCGACCAAAGTAAAAGGCAAGTACCAACCGCTATACGGCATCAGCGGCGCTTCGGAGCTGGTGGAGCAGGAACTGGACCTGGCCGGCTACATGGGCAACCAGCCGGTGCGCATCGGCAACGATGCGTACACCCACGTGCAGAACGACGTGTACGGCCAGGTGCTGGTGGCGCTGCTGCCGCTCTACGTCGACCACCGCTTCGTGAACCCGGAGCGGACCTCGTCGGAAACCCTGATGTACGAGGCTCTGGGCCTCATCAAGGCCACCATGGACGTGCCCGATGCCGGGCTGTGGGAGTTTCGCAACCTAGCCCAGTACCACTGCTACACCTACCTGTTTCATTGGGCTGGCAGCCACGCGGCCCGCAAGGTGGCGCGGGCGCTCGGCAATAAGGCTATGGAAGCCCTGGCCACGGAGCTAAACGAGGAGGCCACCCGGCGCATCGAGCAGTGCTACAACCCCGAACTGGGCGCGTATACCAACGCCATCGGCTCGCCCCACCTCGACGCCAGCACCTTGCAGCTGATACTCATGGGCTACCTCGACCCCAATTCGGAGCGGGCCCGGCAGCACCTTATCGCCCTGGAAAACGAGCTGAAAACCCCGGAAGGCCTTTTCTACCGCTACCGGCACGCCGACGATTTTGGCACCCCCGAAACCACGTTTCTCATCTGCTCTTTCTGGTACGTGGAGGCCCTGGCCTGTGTGGGCCGCCTCACCGATGCCATCAGGGAGTTTGAGAAGCTCATCAGCTACGCCAACCACCTGGGGCTGTTGAGCGAAGACGTGGACGCCAAAACTGGCTCCCAGTGGGGCAATTTCCCGCAGGCCTACAGCCACGTTGGGCTGATGAACGCGGCTTACCGCATTGCCAAAAAGCTGGACAAGCCCAATTTTATTTAAGGCAAGTCGAGGCCAGCGAATGGTTGACTTGGTGAGCCACACAGCAGCAACTAAAGTAGCCCAAGTTGAAAAAGAAAAGCCCCGGCCTGTTATGGCCGGGGCTTTTTGCAATTACATAAAGCACTCTTTTTTGTATTAGAACGACTGCACGATGCTGTTGTGCAGCGTGCGGGGCGTCCAGTAGCCGCTGGCGATGATGCGGCGAATGGTGAAGAGCGGGTCGTTCTGGTCGCGCTTTTCGGCCAGGGAGAAGGCCGCCACAAAGCCGCGCTTCTTCAGCTCGGGGAAGGCCTGCTCGTTCCAGAGGCCGAAGGGATAGGCGAAGTAGTTGATTTTCTTGCCGGTGATTTCCTCCAGGGTTTTGGTGGGCTTGTCGATTTGGGTTTCCCAGTCCTTGCCCTGGTATTTCTTCACGTTGTGGTGGTCCCAGGTGTGCGAGCCGATGATGTTGCCTTCGTCGGAAAGCTGCTTCACCATGGCCTTGGTCATGTAGTGGGGGCGGCCCAGGCTCACGGTCATCACGAAATACATGGCCTTGAAGCCGTACTTGTCGAGCTCGGGGCGGGCAATGGTGAACTGGTCGAGGTCGGTGTCGTCGAAGGTGAGCATGATGGGCTTGCTCGGCAACTTGGCCCCGGTGGTCATGTAGGCGTAGAGTTGGTCGGGCGAGATGGTGTGGTAGCCCGAGTCGGCCAGCATCTTGATGTGGCCCTTGAACGTGGCAATGGGCGTGATGTAGTCCTTCGCGTTTTTGGAGTCGCGGGCCGTCCAGTCCCGAATCTGGTGGTAGCACAGGATGGGCACCTGCGGCCGGGCCAGAATGGCAGCCGCATCGCCGGCTTTGCTGGCCGGAATGCTGGTGGGGGCCGGCGCGGGCGTGGCGTTGGCCTCGTCGGTAGAAGTGGCGCGGGTACCGGACGTGCCGGCCACGGCCGGGTCGATAGTTGCGGCCTCCACCGTGGCAGAACTAGTGGCGGACTCGCCCGTGGTGGCGGTTTTGGACTCGCAGGCGGCCACCGCAAGGGCAGCCAATAGGAGGGAAGCAGTGGTGAATTTCATAATAATTGGGCCGTGTCGCACACGTCCGCCGGGATGGGCAGCTAAAAATGGATGAGGCAGCCAAGAGCGAAATGCCGGGTGCGTGCGACGCACCCCTACCTTTGTGCAAAACTAACCCCCAATCACCCGCATGAACAACTCTGGCACCCGTCTTCCGGCATTTCACGGCACGGGCGTGGCCTTGGTCACCCCGTTTACCGACGATTTTAAGGTGGACTATGTCGGCTGGCGCCACTTGCTCGATTTCTGCATCGACGGCGGCGTGGAATACCTCGTGGTGAATGGCACCACCGGCGAATCGCCGACCACCACGGCCGAGGAAAAAGCCGAGCTGCTGCGCGTGGCCAAGGCCCACGTGGCCGGCCGGGTGCCGCTGGTGTACGGCATCGGCAGCAACGACACGGCCGTGGCCGAAGAACTCCTGCTCAGCACCGACTTCGACGGCATTGCGGCCGTGCTATCGGCTAGCCCGGCTTACAATAAGCCCACCCAGGCCGGCCTGGTGGCCCACTACCACCGCCTGGCCGAGGCCAGCCCCGTGCCCATTATTCTTTACAACGTGCCCGGCCGCACGGCCTCCAACATCTCCGCCGAAACCACCCTGCGCCTGGCCCAGCACCCCAACATCATGGGCATCAAGGAAGCCAGCGGCAACATGGAGCAGTGCCTGGCCATTGCCGCCCACAAGCCGGAAGGTTTTCTGCTGCTCTCGGGCGATGACGTGCTCACGCCCGCCCTAATTGCCTGCGGCGCCGAAGGCATCATCTCGGTGATGGCCAACGCCTTCCCCAAGCGCTTCGCCGACATGACCCGGGCGGCCCTGGCCGGCGACTTTACCAAAGCGCGCACGGGCCTGTTCCACCTGCTGCCCCTCAACCCCCTCATGTATGAAGAAAGCAACCCCGTGGGCGTGAAAGCTGCCCTGGAAGCGCTGGGCGTATGCGGAGCCGCCGTGCGCCTGCCGCTCCTGGAGGCCACCCCCGGGCTCAAAGAGCGAATTAGAAAAGCGCTTTAGTCTGAATTAAGAATGAGGAATGAATAATTAAGAATGAAGAATTAGCCCAACGACCAATTCTTCATTCTTAATTATTCATTTTTTATCGTCGCTGCCGCTAGGAAGCCGTAGCCGAAGATGAACAGGTTCAGCCCAATTTGCAGGGAGAGCACGGCGTCGACCAGCATGGCTGTGGCTTGAATCAGCAGGAAGAAGCACAGGTAGGGATTGTGCCGGGCCTGCGGTTGGGTGAATGGCCACAGCAGGAGCACCAGCAGCAGGCCAAAGCCAAGCAGCCCACCGCCCATTAGGGCTTCGAGGTATTGGTTGTGCACCTCGACGCGGTTGGCCTGCCGGAGGCCGTAATCCTTCCAGTCGTATTGGGCCATCATGGCCGCGCGAGTATCGGCGGGGCCTACGCCAATCAGCCAGTGCTGCCCAATCACGGCCCTAGCGGTTTCTACGGCCGCGAGCCGGCGCGCCAGGGAATAGTCGTTGATGTCCTGCTGATTGGTGAACTGGCCCACGTCCCACACCGTAGAGTCGACCCGTTGCCGCACCGATTCGAGCGTGTGGTATGCCAGCCACGGGCCCAGCCCCAGCAGCACCAGCAGCCCAACTCCCAGCAGCAGGCGCCGCCGTACCAGCAGCCACACCGCATAGCCCAACAGGCTCGTGTAGAATACCAGCAGGCCCGTGCGATACGCTAGTACGTGCAGCGTAAGCGCCGCCACTACTGCCGACGCCAGCAGCGCGCCCCGCAACACCGGCCCAGCAAGTTTGCTGCGGCGCAACAGCAGACCCCAGAAGAAGGCCAGGGCAAGCATCACGCCAAACGTGATGTGGAAAATGCGCGTCACGGCCTGCACGTTTTGGCCCAAGTGGATGGCCTCGTTAGCTGCGGCCGGGTCCAGCAGGTACTTAGCCAGGGTAGCGGCTCCGATGGCCGCCGTGCCCAGCACGAATAAGCAGCCCACCGCCAGCCGCTGCCGTGCCGTAAGGGGCACGGCCAGCGTGAAGGCCAGCGGCACTGCTATCCAGGGCAGGTAACGGAACAAGTCGTGGCGCCAGGTAGCCCACTCGCTGGTATAGAGGCCGCTAATCAGTAGGAATCCGAACATGGCCGCCGCGCACATGGCGGCCCCATTGCGGAAGTACCGAGGGAATTCAGTTCGCAGATTGGGGTTGGCCAGCACGGCCAGCACGGCCACCACCGGCGCCAGCGCCACCAAGGACCGCGCGGCCAGCAGCCCCACCACGCCCGCCAGGCAGGCCAGCCACAACAACTGCTGCGAAAGACGGCCGGATAAATAATACTGCACCAGAAAAAGTCAGAAAGTAGGGGGCCGGGTTAGCTCAATATTGCAGTGGGCTACCAGCCGCTGGCCAGCACGTCGGCGATGTGCAGGCACTTCAGGGGGAGCTTTTCTTTCTTGATGTACGCCTCCAGATGCATCAGGCAGCTCACGTCGGTGCTCACGATGAAGTCGGCGCCGGTGTCGAGTGCGTGCTCCACCTTTTGCTGGGCCATGGCCACCGAAATGGCTTCAAACTTCACGGCAAAGGTGCCTCCGAAACCGCAGCAGGTGGTGTTGTCGGCCATCTCCACTCGTTCTAGGCCGGCCACGCTGTCCAGCAGCAGGCGCGGGGACGCCCGAATGCCACACTCCCGTAGCGCCGAGCAGGAATCGTGGTAGGTGTACTTGCCCGCCAGCCGCGCGCCCGGAATCGCGGAGATGCCCACCACATCCACCAGAAACTCGGTCAGCTCGTAGGTGCGGCCCTGCACGGCCTGGCAGCTGGCCAGGGCCGGGGTGTCGGCGAATAAGTCGGTGTAGCTGTTGCGCACCATGCCCACGCATGACGCCGAGGGGCTCACGACGTAGCGTGGATTGGCTGCTTCCGGCGCCGCAAAGTCCTGCAGGAATTTCTCGGCCACGGCCCGGCTTTGGGGCTTGTAGCCTGCGTTATAAGCCGGCTGCCCGCAGCAGGTTTGGTCGGGGTTGTAATTAACCTGCACGCCCACCCGCTCCAGCACTTTCACCATGTTCATGGCGGTAGCGGGATACAGCTGGTCGACAAAGCAGGGAATAAAAATATCGGCGGTAGGAAGCATTGGCTACAAATTAATGAAAAGCAAAGACCCCCGTAGCCGCCGCCCGAGCCTGGGCAAAGGCAGCGGAATCCAGGCCCGAATCGAGCCCGTTCTCCGCCAGGAAGGCCAGCAGGTTTTCGGTGGCCATGTTGCCGGTGAGTTCGTCGGCGGCCATGGGGCAGCCGCCAAAGCCGCCAATGGCGCCGTCGAAGCGCCGGCAGCCGGCCTGGTAGGCGGCGCTTACTTTTTCGTGCCAGGTGGTGGGCGTAGTGTGTAGGTGGGCGCCAAACTCAATGGCTGGAAAGGCCGGAATCAGAGCGGAGAACAAGGGCGCAATGGTGGCGGCCGTAGAGGCGCCGATGGTGTCGGACAAGGCCACAATGTGAATGCCCAGGGCCGCCAGCTGCTGGGTAAAATCCGTCACAACTTCGGGGCTCCAGGCATCGCCGTAGGGGTTGCCAAAGCCCATCGACAGGTAGGTGACGAGGGTTTTGCCGGTGCGCTCGCACAGCTCGTGCATGGTGGCCACGTCGGCCAGGGCTTCGGCGGTGGTTTGGTTGGTGTTGCGCCGCTGGAAGGTTTCGGAGACGGAAAGCGGAAAGCCCAGGTAACTGATTTCGGGGTGTTGGGCAGCGGTTTCGGCGCCGCGCAGGTTGGCCACAATGGCCAGCAGCTTGGTTTTGGTGGCGCTCAGGTCCAGGCCCGCCAGCACTTCGGCCGTGTCGCGCAGCTGCGGAATGGCCTTGGGCGACACGAAGGAACCAAAATCCAGGGTATCAAAGCCGACCTTAAGCAGGGTATTTAGGTAGGCAGTTTTGGTGGCGGTCGGAATGAATTCGGGCAGGCCTTGCATGGCGTCGCGCGGGCATTCGATAAGCTTCATAGAGCAGGGGTGAGGCGGGAATGGAGCGTAAAGGTAGCAGGCCGGCCCAGGCCCGGAAGTGCTGCCCTGGCTCAGGTAGGGCCAGGCCCGCCCGGCACCCGAACTACCCGCCGGAAGCCGGTGTTTGAATGGCATGTTATCAATAACGGATGCTTCTATTAAGCGGCCCGCGAATCGGCCGCTGGCAGGACTGTTGTGGCCCGTTCTCTTCGGAGTAATCCTGGTGCTGAGCGGCTGTAGCAAGCAACAGACCTTGCAGGCCCTATTTCAAAAGCCGACCCCGCACGAGGCATATGCCCGGCAGCTGCACCAGGCCGGCCTCGACCGTCGGCCCGCGGGCCGGGCCTGGCTGGCGGCGGCCGAGCAGGCGCTCCGCGATTCGCTGGTGGTCACGCTGCCAATCACGGAGACCGGGTATTTCCGGCCCGAGCGGCCCACGGCGGCCAGCTACCGCTACGCCGTGCGCGCCGGCGAGCAGGTTCACGTAAGCCTGACGCTGCCTACCAGCGCGCCGGTCCGTGTATTTCTGGATGCTTTTGAAGTAGTACCCGGCCGCGCCCCGGTGCCCCTGGCCAGCGCCGATACGCTGGTGCTGGATTTTAGGTACCTGGCCGACGCCGACGGGCAGCACCTGCTGCGGGTACAGCCCGAGCTGCTGGCCGCCGGGCGCTACACCCTGCGCGTGGCCCGCGAGCCCAGTTTGGGCGTGTTTCCGGTGCAGGGCCGCACCGATGCGGCCGTGGGCAGCTTCTGGGGCGCTCCGCGCGATGCTGGAGTGCGCTCACACGAGGGCATTGATATTTTTGCCGCACGCGGCACCCCGGCTGTGGCCGCCACCGCGGGGTTCATCACTCGCACCGGCGAAACGCCCATCGGCGGGCGGGTGGTATGGCTGGCCGACGCCGCGCACGGCAACCACCTGTATTATGCGCACTTAGATAAGCAGCTGGTGACGGTGGGCCAGCACGTACGCGCCGGCGATACCCTGGGCCTGGTGGGCAATACCGGCAACGCCCGCCACACCCTGCCCCACCTGCACTTTGGCATTTACCGCAGCGGCCAGGGCGCCATCGACCCTTATCCCTTTGTGCACCATCCCGCTCCGGTGGCCGCGCTGCCCAGTGGCCCCGACCAGCGCGGCGAATTCGTGCGGCTACGCGCAGCGGCGATGCTGCGGGTCTCGGCGGGCAAGGAGCAAATCGGCCACCTGCAATCCCTACCCCGGCTATCCAAGCAAGTGCCGCTGCTGGTTATAGGCCAGCAGGGGACCGATCTGCGGGTGCAAACCCCGGGTGGCCAAATCGGCTACGTTGGGGAGCATGCCGTGGTCGGGGCCTCGGCCACCCCGCTGCGGCGTCTGGTGCTGCCCAAAGCGACTGAGCTGCTCCTGCAGCCGACCAAAACGGCCCCGGCCGGGGGAGTTCTGGCGCCCCAAACGCCCGTGGAGGTGCTGGGCCAGCAAGACCACTACAGCCTGCTGCGCGGCCCTCAGGGCGAAACGGGTTGGGCTATTTTATAACTCGAGCCCCGGTAAAAGCTAGTGCCTGGCCAGCACCCGCGATTGCAGGAGCTTGCCTTTCTTGTCGTAGTATTCGGTCTTGATGATGCCCACGGCGGGGTCGTAGTAGTCAATTTCCCGACCAGCATTTTTCAGGACGAGGTCGGCGCGGGCAGCGGTGGCCAGCTCGCGCTCACTCTTCACCATGTAGCAGCTGAACGTGCCGGCGGGCACCGTGACGGGAATGCGCCCGGCCACTAGCTTGCGTTTGAGCACCGTGGTCTTGACCTTGGCAATGGCCACCGACGGGCTGCTCACCTGCACCAGGGCGCCGCCCTCGCCCAGGGCGCTGCCGGGTGCCGGCTGGTTGGGCCAGGCCAGCGGCGTGCCTTGGTAGGTCATCCGCCGGTCGCGAAAAGACTTGAGGCCTTCGTAGTTGATTTCCCGCAAGCCATCGGTAAACGTGGTGTCGTTGCGGCAAAAGAAGGTGAGGTCCTGTTGGGCCAGCACCAGGTTGGTAGGGTCGTATAGGCCGCTTTTCAGTCGGACGCTGGTGGTCACTACCGCTTTGTTCTTTTTGTGGGCCACGGAATCGGTGCTGATGCTCACTACCCGGTAGCGCACGGCGCCGGTAGACTTGCCTTTGCTGTTCAGAATTTGGTACTCCAGGTTCTGGCCTGCATGCAAGCCAAACGGGTGGGCGCAGGAGGCCGGGCTTGCTTCAAAAGCTAGCTCAGAAACTGCTTCCGGCCGCGGTGGGAGCATAGAGTCGGTAAGGGACTGGGCGCGGCCGGAGCCCGAAAGCAAAAGCAGGAAAGCGGCCGCATGACCAGAACAGGAGCGCGAAGCGAACATGGAGTTGAGCTAAAAGGCAATGGGGTACAAATGTACGCGGCCGGCAGGGGGCAGGGATGCCCCGCAACCCGGGCCGTTTCGTTGCGTTAGCAGGTGCGTGGTCGTACTTTGCGGCCATTCGGGGGCTGGGCACCTTGCCCCATTTCGCCCCCTTCATCCCCTAACCCACCTGCTAACATGGCCGATTCTTCCTCATCTAATTGGGCCGACATGGCCGCCTCCCTGCTCGGCAAGCTTTCGGGCGGTGTGGAGCTCAGCTGCGCGTTCGACCAAATGGAGCTGCAAGTGCCAAACCCCCAAAACCCCAACGCCCCGGCCGCTACCTGGAAGCTCAACGGCTCGCTCCGCATCCGCACCCGCGGCGACCAGCCGGCTGCCCCCCAGCTGCCACCCAGCCCTGCCGAAGCCGGTGCCTAGTACCCTCGAAATTGAGGCCCAGCTCGTCATCAACTGGAATGGCCACGCCCTGCAGCTTGCCGCTGCCGGCACCTACCTCATCCTCAACATTCCCAGCCAGCAGGTGCTCGACCTGCTCACGGCGGGCCCGCCCACGCCCCCCGGCGTGCCCAAGCCGGCCAAGCCCCCCGGCCCCGACCCCATGCAGCAAATCAATGATCTGGCCCGTCAGTTGGGGTGGGTCTTGGATTTGCGGGTGGGCGGCAAAACCTACGTCACGTTCGGCGTGCAGCGCACCCCCAAAATCACGCTCAACGCCGTATTGGGCAAAATCGGCTCGTTCTTTCGGTAGCCCCGCCCCGGGGTAAATCGGAGTGGTTTTGCAACTAATTCCAGTTCGATTAGTTTGGAAAGAACACCCCTTTCCCACCCCGATGAACTCCGAGCACAAACACGAAAACCAGGTAGGGGCCCGCCGGCGTTCGTCGCCGTTTGGCCGCATCGAGCGCATGCCGCCGCTGATGGTGGTGCTCTACCTGGTGATTCTGGCCATCACCATCATGTTTGTGATGCTGGTGGCGGCGTATGTCACCACGCGGCTGCGGAGCGGGGTGCCCACGGGCTTGCATTCCTTGCCGCGGTATTTCTCGCTGAGCACCATCGTACTGTTGCTCAGCAGCTACACCATGGCACAGGCCCCGCGGCTGTATGCCGACGACGACCTGAGCAGCCTGGCCCGTTGCCTGGGCGCTACCCTGCTGCTGGGCTGCGTGTTTGCGGGATTGCAGGTGTTGGGCTGGCGCGAGCTGATGACCACCGGCGTGCCCTTTCAAGGGGCGGCCAGCAGCAGCAGCGGCCAATTTATTTACCTGATATCGGCCCTGCACGTGGCCCACCTGCTGGGCGGCATGCTGTTTTTGCTGGCCCTGCTGCTGCGCGTGCTGCACGCCGACCGCGACGCGGTGCGCACGCTGGTGTTCATCCGCAACCCCTACCACCGCCGCCAGCTGGGCATGCTGGGTACCTACTGGCATTTCATCGATGTGCTCTGGGTGGCGTTGTTTGCTGTGTTTCTGTTTTTGTTTTGAGGAGTGTATAGACGCTTCAAAGTGAGTTAAATAAAAAGAGCCGCTAATTCACTTTAGCGGCTCTTTTTGTACCTGGTGCGGAGTGATGGATGACACAATAGATGGTAGGTGAGCTACCGAATTACTTCGAGCCAGCCCCGGTATCTGCGGCCGTCGGTGTAGGACACAAAGTAGTAGTACAGCCCCCCATTGCCCTGGCCGGGCCAGCGAAATTCACGGTCCTGCGATTCAAAGACCTGCTGGCCCCACCGGCTAAAAATCCGGATGCTGGCGAACTGCGCATCGCAAAAGTTCGGCGGCAGGTCGGGCAGCCGGAACTCGTCGTTTTGCCCGTCGCGGTTGGGGGTGATGACGTTGTAGAGCTTCACGGCCAGCGAATCGGGGCTTTTGACCTGCAGGCGGACGCGCTGCACCTGGGGCAGGGGCTTGCAGGTGGCATCCACGAGCTGGAACGTGACAGTGAGCTCGCGGTGCAGATTAGCCGCGGCGCAGCTCACGTCCCAGCTGAAGGTGCCATTGGCCGCGCCCGTACCGTTGAAGGCCTGGAAGCGCATGCCCGCAGCAGCCAGGTCGAAGCCTTCCTTGCCTTCGTTGGAAGTGCCGCTGGCCGTTAGGGTCAGGCCGTCGCGGTCGGCATCGGTGCCGGTGAAGGTGGCGGTATACTGGCGGCCCAGGGGCAGCACCAGCAGGGGGATTTCCGCCCCCTTGGGCACCGGCAGGCTTGAGGCCAGCACGGGCGCGTGGTTGGCGTAGCTCACCACCACGGGCACCGAGATGGTGGCAACGTCGCGCGTGCTGCACGGCGACGTTGCGGCCGCAAACCGGAAGGTGAAGACGGAATCGGGCCCCACGGCCCGGCAATCGACGCGCCAGGTGAAGCGGCCGCGCTGCTGGTTGCCGGCGGTGCCCTGCGCGAGCGTGGCCCCCAATGCGCCGGGGCTGAAGCCTAGCCCGGTCATTTCCAGCTGCACGGGGTCGTAGTCGAGGTCGGTGCCGGTCACGTCGAAGGCTACCAGGTCGCCCACGCGCACGCGCAGGGGCAGAGCCGGGCCCGCCGTGGCAGCAATGGTGGGCGGGGTGTTGCCGGGCGGCACGGCGGTGAAAGCCACGCGCACCGTATCGCGCTTGGGCAGGCTGCAGCCGTCGTCGCCCACCACCACATCCAGCAAAAAGACCCGGCCGCGGGAGTTCATGCACTCAGGAAAGCAGAGCGTGGCCGTGAGCGTATCCGGTGCGCCGGCCGTGCGCACCGCGCCGCTGCTAACCGACGTAAACGTGGGCAGCAGGCCCGAAAAATTTACTGGGGTTAATGACAAGGTCAGCCGCGAATTGGGGTCGGGGTCGGTGAAGCGCAGCCGAACGCAGCGGTTGCCGCCGGGCACAAAATGCAGGGTGTCGCGGCCGGGCCGGTACGTGGTAGGGCTGGCCGGGGCGGGCAGCAGCTTAAGGCTGGGCTTGGTGTTCACGGCGCAGTTTAGCACCATCAGCTGGAAGTCGCGCCGCGATTCCCCGATTTTCTCGCCCCGCCGGTACTCGGCGCAGCGCACCCCAAACACGAAGAGGCCCAACGACGTGGGCCGCACGGTGAGCCGGCCCGAGTTCCGGCCGATTTCGAGGGTGGGAGCGCCGGGTATCTGGTTGAGGGTGCTTAGTCCCGGGTTCCACTTGATGAGGGCATAAGGGGCCGCGTCGGCCGCAGCGGGCTTGGGCACGGTGGCGTTGGCGTGCCCGTTGAGCGGAGTTACCAGGTCGTATACCAGGGAGTCGCCGTCGGCGTCCTGGCCGCCGAAGTCGTAGTAGAACAGCTCGTTGCGGCAAGCGTAGTCGGCCAGTGCTGGAAAGATGCGCGGCGTGGAGTCGTAGAAGGGCTTGCCGCCCCGCACCACCGCCGGAAACTCCAGGTAGAAGGTTTGGGCGGCGTTGTTGGGCGCCACTATGTTGCTGATGGAGTAGTTGCGGCAGCAGCGCTCCACCGCCACGTAGTACCCTTGCGGACTGTTGTAGGTATCGGCCGTGAGCGTGATGAGCTTGCTGTACACCAGCTTGCGGGTGCTGAGCGTGGGCTGGGCACACGCCGGATTGGTGTAGTTGACGAAGGTGTTGCTGCTGAGCGGCAGCACCACGTTGGTCATGCGGTTGTTGGTGCTTTTCTCAAAAATGCTGGCCGTGAGGTCGGCATCGAGCACGCTCACGTTGCCATTCACGGCGTCGAAGTACAGGTTGAGCAGCAGCGTGTAGGACTCGCCGGTATTGTGCACCAGCTCCATTTCACCGCCCACTATGTGCGTAGCCTGTGCCGTCTTGCCAAACCCCAGCCAACTGCCCCAAAACAGCAGCAATGCAGCCCACGCCGGACCGGGCAAAGGAAGGCGAAAGAGCATTCGTTGGAGAAATAAGCGTACTAAATCCGGATGGAGCCGAAATATACGGCCGCTAAAGTCAACTTCTGGCCGGGGCACCGCGTTTTGCTGGCACGCCGGATTGGCTCGGCCGTAAGCTGGTTTTAGGGGTGTGCCGCCATACCTTAGGTGCCCACAAGGTGGTGGCGCTACCGAACTGGTATGGCACTATTTACTTCTTTTCTCTATCCTATGCGTCCATTGGTCTACGGTTTCTTACTGAGCAGCTTATTCGCTGCGCCCCCGGGGCTGCGGGCCCAGCAGCTGGCGCCTGGCGCCAACGTTCGCGGCTTCAGCCTGAGCCCGGAAGAGCTGGAAGGCGGCCGGCTCTGCGCGGCGGGCCACGTGCAGGCGGCCCTGCGCAGCGCAACGACTTCGGTGCCGCACCGCCGCAAAATGGACCGGTACGACGTGAAGTACTACAAGCTGGACCTGGCTATGGAAAACAACTCGCTGAACGTGGCCGGCTCGGTGTGGATGCGCCTTCGGGTGGGAAGCCAGGCCCTCGATTCCTTGGCATTTGAGCTATACCAGGCCCCGGCGGGCTCCCCGGCCGGCACTGCCACGCTGCTCATCGACTCGGTGGTGGTGAACGGCCGCCGCGCGCCCGGCATCCGCCGGGCCGGGCCCGATGCCACCGCCGGCCTGGCCAAACCCCTGGCTGCCAACTCCCTGGCCGATGCCCGCATCTACTACCACGGCACGGCGCCCAGCGGCAATTCGGCGGCCATCGGCAACGGCCTGAGCAACCGCAGTTCGGTCAACATCGATACTTACAACGGCGCCCCAACCTTTGCCTATGACGTTACCTGGTCCTTGTCGGAGCCTTTTTCGGCGCACGAGTGGTTTCCGTGCAAGCAGGTGCTCACCGACAAAGCCGACTCTTCCGACGTGTGGGTGACCACCACCCAGCCCAACAAGGTGGGCTCCAACGGCGTGCTGGTGCGCACCGTGCCGCTCCCGGGCAACAAGGTGCGCTACGAGTGGAAGTCCCGGCATCCCATCGACTATTACCTGATTTCGGTGTCGGTGGCGCCGTATCTGGAGTACGTGAACTACGCCAACCCCGCCGGTGGGCCCCGCATTCCCATCGTCAACTACGTGTACAACCAGGCGTACCTCGATTACTGGAAAACCCGCATAGACCTGACGCCGGGCTTTATCGAAAACTACTCGGCCCTGGTGGGGCTGTACCCTTTTGCCAACGAAAAATACGGGCACACCACGGCCCCCATTTTCGGCGGCATGGAGCACCAAACCATGACCACCCAGGATGGGTTTTCATTCACGCTCACTGCCCATGAGCTTTTCCATCAGTGGTTTGGCGACAACGTGACCTGTGCCAGCTGGGCAGACATTTGGCTCAACGAAGGCTTTGCGTCCTACGGGGAGTACCTCTCGCTGCAAGCCTTTGATACCCCCGCCAGTGCCCGCGCCTGGATGGACAACGCCCACCAAAACGCGCTATTGGACCAGGGGAGCATGTCGGTGGACGACACCACCAGCGTGCATCGCATCTTCAATTATAACCTGAGCTATAAGAAGGGTGCTGCCGTAATTCACATGCTACGCTATTTGCTGAACGACGATACCAAGTTCTTTCGGGCCTTGCGCACCTACCAGACCCAATTCCGTGGGTCTACCGCCCGCACTGCCGATTTGCAGCGCATTTTCGAGGGTGAGGCCGGCCGGCCGCTCGGGTATTTCTTCCAGCAATGGTTCACGGGACATGGCGCCCCCCTCTTTGATGGCAAGTGGAACCAGAACGGCAGCAGTTTCGTGCTGCGCGTTAATGAAATAGCCTCCTTTCCATACTATACGCCTTTCTTTGACACCGATGTTGATTACCGCCTCACCTTCACCAACGGTACTACCCAAACCGTGCGCCTGCACCAGGGCCAGGCCACCGAAACCTACTATTTCTCTGTGAATAGCACCGTGGCCAGCGTGGCAATCGACCCGGACCAGTGGATTTTGGACTCTCCGTACAGCGGCGCTTTTCGCGACAATACCTTGCTGGCCAACCGGGCGGGTACCAGTGTCATTCCCCTCAGCCTTTACCCCAATCCCTGCCGCGACCAGCTCCAATTATCGGCGCTGCCCGCCGCCCGCCTCACGGCCGAAGCCCTGGATGCCACGGGCCGCGTGGTGCTGCGGCAAGTGGTGGTGGCGCAGCAGCCCACACTCTACACGCACGCGCTGGCCCCGGGCTTGTACCACTTGCGCCTGCTCGGTGCTCAGGGCGAGCTGCTGGGCCAGAGCCGGTTTGTACGGGAGTAATTCAGCCCAACCCGTTAAATAAAAAAGCCGCTCCTGAGAAGGAGCGGCTTTTTTTAGCTCAATTGCTAGAATGTGTCGTGGTACACCGCAATCAGCGCCTCGCTGGCGGCGTCGGCCGGCGGCGCGTCGAGCAGGGCCTTTAGCAGCTCATCAAACGAGCGGGCGGGCGTGAAGCCCGGTTCGAGCACGGCGTTGCTGGTGAGACGGATAAACATGGGCTGCCCATTGACGGCCACCAAATCGACGGTGATGAGGCCAAAGCGCTGGTTGCAATCCCCGGTGTGGGGGCAGTCGGTTGGGTTGGGCTTGAAGAACTGCTTGAGCGTGGTTTCGGTGTAGTGTTCGCGCTGCTGGGTGCACTTGTCGGCGCAGGCGCGGCGGTAGCCCAGCGCCAGCACCCGCTCGCCGAGGTGCTCGTAAAAGTGGCGGAAGTTGCCGGGCCCAATCGAAGGGTCAAAGAAAAGCAGCGCGCCCTGGCGGCCGTGCTCCTGCAGCAGCTGCACCTGGAAGCCGCGGGTGCCCGCCGCGCCGCCCTTGCGCAGGTGGTAGGCCTTAAAATAGGGGCCCAGCCAGTTGAGGTACACGCGCTGCTCGACCCAGCGGGCGTGCCGCCGGACCTGGGCCGGCGACAGCGCCACCGCGTGCCAGGAGGCCGGGGATTTCGCATTGGAGCGAAACAGGTTGTGGATAAAATCGAGCAAAACGTGGAAAGTTAGTGGAGTCGAAACACCCACTTTGGTAAATAGTTTGGGAGCCGGCGCCGGGCAGGCCACCGGTTTGGGCCCGGGGGGCGCGCATCCAAGGGAGCGTGCCATAAACAAAGGCCGGCTTCCGTGGGGAAACCGGCCTTATTACCGTTTATCAGGCAACTGTCCGGGCGGTTATTTTACCCGCGTCCAGGTCTGGGACTTGCCAATGAGCGAAAAGCCGATGTAGCCCTTCACTTCCATGGTGTTGGCGCTTTCCAGCTTCATGTAGCAGGAGTAGGTCTTGCCGCTTTCGGGGTCGTAGATTTTGCCGTCGTCCCACTTGTTGTCGTCGTCGTACTTGAAGCCTTGCATAAACACCAGGCCCAGGCGGGGGCGGTTGCGCAGCTTGGGGTCGGGGTTTTGGCTATCGGTTTTGGGCTTGCCGGTGGCGGGGTCATTCGGTACGGTCAGGCTCACAATTTTACCGCACAACTTGTCGCCGCACTTGTATATTTCAAACGTGGCCTTCTTCTCCGAGTTCGTCCATACCCCGAGCGGGGTCATGGTTTGGGCGGAAGCCATGCGGGCAACGCCCAACACGAGGGCAATGAGTAAAAGCAGTGTTTTTTTCATTTCTGAAGAGAAGAGGAGTGGGTTTGATGGGAAAAGGTAATTGAAAAATTCCGGAGGGCCCGCCGGTGGTATTGAATAGCACCCAGGCAAGTTTACGGCCAAGTTATGAGCTTTTGCTAAGCAGACGAGATTTTCGCTACTAATGACAAAAAAAATATAGCTGTAAATCAGGGCTCAAGCTACTGTTGAGCGGGTTTAGCCCAATAATTAGGCTCCAGGTTTTGAACCTTAGTTTCCGCTATTAACTTTACCGACCAGTAGTGAGTGCTACGGCCTCATTCAAGCAGCCCTAAGGTGCTGGGCCGCGCGAATGAGTGTTATGTCGAACGTAAAGAAAGGAGGTACAAAATGTCTAGTAGTCCCAAACAAATCCTGCCAAGCCTGTCGAATGTCGTACGCTTCACCGCAGTACGCGCCTAACAACAGCTTCGTGGGGTAGCTCCTAAGGCTGCCCACATTCGGCCAGGTCTTACGCTTAGGACGCCGGAACTGTACCCCAGTTTCGCCGCTTGGTAAGATTTGAAGGATTAGATGCCCGGTTCGCCCAGTCGCCCTTTAGTGGGACGGCAGAGGCGTACCGGGTATCGCTTTTTTTAGCCCAATTGCATTTCCCCGAAGCCCTGCGCTCTTAATGAGTCGTCCGCTTTTTTGAAGTGGTGCGGGTAGTTTTCTTCACCGGGGCTTTCTTGGCCGGGGCTTTGTGCCGGATGGTGGGCGCCACTTTCTTTTTGGCCACCGTGCTTTTGCGAGTGGCTGCTTTCTTGGCCACCGTGCGGGTGCTCTTCCGCGCCACTGGCGCCGCTTTCTTAAGGGCCGGCAGCACTTTGGGCGGGGCCGTTACGGGGGCAGCCAGTGGCTCTACTGCGGCCGGGCGGGTGGGCAGCGCTGCTACCGGAGCTACTGTACGAGCCAGTGGTGCTGGCTTGGGCGCGTTGGTGGCTACCATGGCACCGGGCCCCAGCACGCGGCGCACCTGCATAAAGCGGCGCTCGTAGTCGGTTCCTTCTACCTGGCTCACTTTCACGCCGGACTCGCGCCGGGCCGAGGAGGCGTGTACGAACCGCAGCGGCACTTCGCCCCGCTTGGAAATGACAATGCCGGCGTGGCCCGGCGTGGTGCTGGTAGGCGCCGTGCCCGTAAACACCACGATGTCGCCGGGTTGGGCTTCGGCGCGCGCTACGGGGCGGCCCACGTCAATGAGCAGGGCCGTGGAATGCGGCACGTTGACGTTGAAATGAGCGAAGGTGTACATGATAAAGCCGGAGCAGTCAAACCCCGTGAGGGGCGACGTACCGGCAAACACATAGGGCGTGCCCTGATGCGAAAGGCCGAAGGCCACAATGCTATCGGCGCGGGCCGCCAGGCCAGTGGCCGGGGCTTCGCGCAGGGCAGCGAAGGAAGTGGAAACCGGCTGCGCCGGCAGGTCGTCGGACTTAGTGGTGGTCCAGGTTACGCGCTTGGGGGCCGCAGCCCGGCGGTTTAGCCGGGGCAGAACTATGGCCATGGCGGCCAATAATCCTATAAAAACCAGCCAGACGTAACGCATAATCGAACGGAGTGCAAAGTGGGTGCCGAAAGTAAGCACCACAATAGCCCTCAACGCAGGGCTGTTCGCTAGGTTGGAGGCAGTGCTCCGGGCTTACTTTGTGCCAAAGGTCCATCTTATAACATTGCTAATGCTCAGAAATTCAAAAATACGCCTTGGTCATACCGCGCTGGCTCTGCTGCTGGCCGGCGGGCTGGCAGTGCAGGCGCGCCCGGCGGCCGTGGTGCCCACGCTGCGCTACACGCTGGCCATGCCCGCGCCCCAAACCCACTACTTTGAAGTTAAAATGGAGCTGGGCGGCTTCCCGGCCGACTACACTGACGTGAAAATGCCGGTGTGGGCCCCGGGCTCCTACCTGGTGCGCGAATACTCCAAGAACGTGGAAGGCTTCCAGGCCCGCACGGCCGCCGGGCAGCCGTTGGCCGTTGAGAAAATCAACAAAAACACCTGGCGGGTGCGCCACGCCAAGCAGGCCAATTTCCAGGTGAGCTACCGCGTCTACGCCTTTGAGCTGACCGTGCGCACCTCGTTTATCGACGCCGACCACGGCTACCTGAACGGCACGAGCGTGTTTATGTACCCCGCCGAAAACAAGATGCTGGGCAGTACGGTGGTGGTGCAGCCAGCCGCCGGCTGGGCCCAGGTAAGCACGGCGCTGCGCCCCGGCACCGGTAAGTTCACCTACAAAGCCGCCAGCTACGACGAGCTGGCCGATTCGCCGATGGAAATCGGCAACCAGAAAGTGCTGGAGTTCACCGCCAACGGCACGCCGCACCAGGTGGCCATGTTTGGCACGTACAACGCAGACGACGCCAAGCTGACGGCCGACCTCAAGAAGGTGTGCGAAGAAGCGCACCGCGTGGTGGGCCAGAATCCGCTCGACCACTACCTGTTCATCGTGCACAACCTGGAGCGCGGCGGCGGGGGCTTGGAGCACCTGTACTCCACCACCCTGGAGGTGAGCCGGGGCTCCTACGGCACGGAGGCAGGCTACAAGTCGTTTCTGGGCCTGGCGGCGCACGAATACTTCCACCTCTGGAACGTGAAGCGCATTCGCCCGGTGGCCCTGGGGCCGTTCGACTACGACAAGGAAAACTACACCCACATGCTATGGGTGAGCGAAGGCATGACGGAATACTACTCCAAGCTCCTCAACGAGCGGGCTGGGTTACTCTCGCGCGACGAGTACCTGGGCAAGCTGGCCAATGCAATAACGGAGGTAGAAAACACACCTGGCAACCGCGTGCAGTCGGCCGCCGAGTCCAGCTTCGATGCCTGGATTAAATACTACCGGCCCAACGAGAACGCCGTCAATACCCAAATCAGCTATTACTCCAAAGGCGACTTGATTGGCACCTGGCTGGACCTCAACATTGCCGAAGCCACGAAGGGCGGGAAGCACCTCGACGACGTGTTTCGCCTGCTGTACGACACCTACTATAAGAAAGCCGGCCGCGGGTTTACCGACAAGGAATTCCAGGATGCTGTGGCCACAGTAGCCGGCCGCCGCTACGACGAGTTCTTCCAGAACAGCGTGTACGGCACCAAGCCGATTGATTTCGCCACGGCCTTGGGCTATGCCGGCCTCACACTGAGCAGCGCGCCGCTCAGCACCTCCGGCACCATCGGGGCTGCCTTTTCCAACCGGAGCGGGAAGCTGCTCGTGACGAGTGTACTGCGCGACCGCGCCGCCTGGAACACCGGCCTGAACGTAAACGACGAAATCCTGTTGATAAACGGCGCCGCGCCCACCGAAGAAACCGCGAAGTCGCTGCTCGGCGGCCCGGTAGGCTCGGAGCTTAAGCTCCAGGTGCGCCGCGACGGCCTCAACCGCGACATCACCCTAAAGATGCAGCCCAACCCGGACCTGAAGTATCAGGTGCAGCCGGCAGCTAGCCCAACTGCTGCCCAGCAACTCGTGCTGGAGCGGTGGCTGGGGGCGACGAAATAGGTTTTGCGACTTGCAACAAAAAAGCCCCGTGCTACCAGCACGGGGCTTTTTTTGTTAATTCACTCTACCGTCTGTCATGCAGAGCGCTGCGAAGTATCTTATCGCCGGGGAACGACTCGTTTTGGCGTGTTAAGATGCTTCGCTGCGCTCTGCATGACAGACTTTAGGATTACCGAATGCGTTTCAGGGCCACTTCGCGTACTGGGGCAATAACCAGCGGTACCTTCTCCACTTTCACCGACGAGGTGTCCAACCCAAAGTACTGGTCTTCCGACGCAATGAACTGGCGGATGTAGAAGTAGGCCTGCATCACCAGCTTCTCGCGGGTGGGGAAGTCGTTTTCGATGCTTAGAAACTTCTCTAGTACCACAAAGCGGAAGTCGCCGGTCACGTGCTGCTTGCTCAGCGACTCGTAGCGCGAGGTAATGTCCACTTCCTTGTTGCGCACCAGGTCCTCAATCACTTTGCGGAAGTACAGGTTGATGCGCTGCTGCACCCGGAAGCCCAGCCGGAAGTTGATGCGGAACACGTCGTCGGGCGCAACTTCAGTCACTTTGTACTCCATGGTGTAGGGCTCGTCGGTGGTGTCAACGTGGATGAACCAGTAGATATCCGCCCGCTTGGGCCGCTTCTGGAAGATGGAGTAGATGATTTTCTGCTCAATTTCTGAGCTGCGCTCGGCCGACGTCAGGAACACCAAGTGGGTAGAATACTTGGGGATGGAGTCGTCGTCGCTGAGCTGCTTGAGGGCGTCCACGTACGGCTCCAGGCGCACAAATTCCGTGAGCCGGCGCTTGATGTAAAACGCTTTCAGCCACACGTACATCACGCCCATCAGCGCGCCGCCGATGGCCAACGAAACCCAGCCGCCGTGCGGAAACTTGCGCATGTTGGCAATCAGGAAAGCCCCTTCGATGATGCCGTAAAGCGACGCAAAGGCAAAAACCAGCGGCAGGGCCACCTTCTTGGCGCGCAGCCACACCGTGAGCAGAATCGTGGTCATGAGCATGGTGAGCGTGATGGCCAGGCCATAGGCCGCTTCCATGTTGGTCGACTCCCGGAAATACAGCACCACGCCAATGCAGCCCAGCAGCAGGAGCCGGTTCATGCTCGGTACGAAGAGCTGGCCTTTCACATCGGTGGGGTAGTTGAGCCGCACCTTGGGCCACATGTTGAGCCGAATGGCTTCGGCCACCAGCGTAAAGGAGCCCGTTATGAGGGCCTGCGAGGCGATGATGGCGGCAATGGTGGCAATGCTGATGCCGATGAGCAGGAACCACTGCGGCATGAGTGCGAAGAAGGGGTTTTTACCTTCCAGCATCTGGCCTTCGTGTTTCAGGAGCCATGCGCCTTGCCCCAGGTAGTTGAGAACGAGGGCCGTTTTTACAAAGGTCCAGCTGATGCGAATGTTGCCCTTGCCGCAGTGGCCCAGGTCAGAATACAGGGCCTCGGCCCCCGTGGTGCACAGAAACACCGACCCCAGCAGCCAGAAGCCCCCGGGGTAGCGCACCAGCAAATCGTAGGCGTAGTAGGGGTTGAAGGCTTTCAGAATGATGGGGTTTTCATAAATCCAGATGCCGCCCAGTACGCCCAGCATGGTAAACCACAGCAGCATGATGGGGCCAAAAGCCTTGCCCACTATCTGAGTGCCAAAGCTTTGCAGCAGAAACAGGCCCGCGATAATGCCAATCACGATGTACACCACGATATCCTGGGTCAGGCTGGGGTACACGGCTTTGAGACCTTCAATGGCCGACGACACCGAAATGGGCGGCGTAATCACGCCGTCGGCCAGCAGGGCCGCGCCACCAATGATGGCCACCGCCGACAGCCACGCGCCCCGGCGCCGCACCAGGGCATAGAGCGAGAAAATGCCCCCTTCGCCGTTGTTATCGGCGTTGAGGGTGAGCAGCACGTACTTGACGGTGGTTTGCAGCGTCAGGGTCCATATCACGCACGAAATGCCGCCCAATACCAGATGGGCGTCAATCATATCGGGGACGGTGCCACTCTTGAGAATGGACGACATTACGTAGAGCGGCGAGGTGCCGATGTCGCCGTAAATAATGCCTAAGGCAATAAGTAGTCCTGCTCCCGATATAGCGGTATGCGAATGTTTAGAGTCCATGAAGGGGATAAAAAACGATAATCTGCCGAAAGAGGCGCGCTAGGGATTTGTGGGGCGCGAAGGTAAGTCACAGCCTGCTGAAGATCTTACGGCTACGGTACTATTAAGTAGCGCTACGGATCAATCAAATCATTGTCATTCGGCGGGTCGTGCCCGCCGGCCTCGGTGGCGGCTTGGGCTTCCAGGGCATCTTGGCGCATGGCCTCGTCGGCCGCGGCCAGCACGGCGGCCGCTTCGCGGGCCGCCTGGTCATGCACCCGGAAAATGCGGCGGTTCACCTCCGCGATGAGGCGCTGCCAGGGGGGCGTTTCGCCGGGCAGGGCGAAGTTGACCAGCTCGTGGCCCAGCCGGTGCAGGCGCAGGCGGTTGGTGCCGCGGTGCCCGTAGGCCAGGAGCAGCGCCGTGAGCGCCATGCCAATCATGGCCGGGCCGGTGCGCAGCCAGTTCTGCAGGAAGGCAATCATGACGGCCGCCAGGCCCAGGCCCCCGAGCAGGTACCACAGTATCCAGCGGACCGGCGTGAGCTCGGCGCGTTCCAGCTCCAGCAGCAGGAAGGTTTGGCCCCGCACGGTAAGGGTGGTGTCGGTGAGGGTTAGCCGGCCGTCGTCGCTGCGCAGGGGCGGGGCGGGGGGCAGCTCGGGGGTGGGCTCCGACGTTGCGGCCGGGGCAGCAGTCAGCAAAGCGGCCCCGGAAGGTTGTTCCGGGGCCACGGGCAAAGTTGGGTCAGCGGGTGGCTGGGCTTCGAGGTCTTTCATGTGCTCAGAAACAGCCAAGGTACTAGTAGTGCGGGCCCAGCGGGGCGCCGCGGTGCGCGTGGTAGTGGAGGCCGCCGGAGCGGCCACCGCCACCACGGCCCCTCAGTTATTTACTTTAATCAGCTCCACATCGAAGATGAGGGCGGTGTCGCCGGGGATGTCGCGGCCGGCGCCCCGCTTGCCATAGGCCAGGTCCGAGGGGATGTAAAGGCGGTACTTCGAGCCTTCGGGCATGAGCTGCAGGGCTTCTGTCCATCCAGCAATCACGCCATTGACGGGGAAGGTGGCGGGCTGGCCGCGCTGGTAGCTGCTGTCGAATACGGTGCCGTTAATCAGGGTGCCGTGGTAGTGCGTCGTCACCGACGATTTCAGCGTGGGCTTGGGGCCGGTGCCCTGGGTCAGCACTTCGTACTGCAGGCCGCTGGGCAGGGTGGTCACGCCTGGCTTCTTGGCGTTTTCGGCGAGGAAGGCTTCGCCTTCGGCTTTGTTGTTGTTCACGGCGTTGGGGTTTTGGTTGTCGTCTTGGTCATCGGCACCGCCCATCTGCTCTTGCAGTTGTTGCATGGCGGCCTGCATTTGCTCCTGGGTCAGGCGGCTGGGGAGGCCCTGCAGGCCCTCTTTCAGGGCGCCGGCCAGGGTGTCTACGTCCAGCTCGAGGCCTTGCTGGGCAAAGTTGCGGGCCAGGTCGCGGCCAATGATGTAGCTCACCTGAGCTTGGTGGGAATCGAGATTCATGGGCAGGGTAGGAGTAGGTTGGGCTGGGGCTCGTTGCCGTTGCGCCACCGCCAGCCGGTGAAAAAATAGGTGAACGGGTTACGCCGTTGCGGGGGCAAAGTTCCAAAAGCCGGGCCGAACCGCCGCGCCCGGCCGTAATGGCCGAGTTAACAACAAAAAAGCCCAGCCAAAGGGCCGGGCTTTCTGCTTATTTAATTGCAGAGAACGGTGGGTACCGATAAAATAACGCTTAGCAATAGGAGAGGTGGTCGTCGTCGCCAGCGAAGTCAAACGTCAGGTCGAGGCCGGCCAGTTTGGCAGCCAGGTAGCTCACGCCGCCCAGCAATAGCAGCGACGAAACGGATAGGGCGGTGTTCTTCTTCATAATCGATAAGTGAAATAGCCTGGTGGTGATTCCGGTGCAAAGATACGAAGGTTGAGCTGAATATGTTATGCATGCAGCCTAATTAACATTGCCTTAACCTTCGAAGCCTGACACTTCCACTACCTCGCCCGGCTGCATGGCTCCCAGGTGCAGGCTGCCCACGCGCACCCGCACCAGCCGCAGCGTGGGAAAACCCACGGCGGCCGTCATCTTGCGCACCTGCCGGAATTTGCCTTCCGTGAGCGTGATGGAAACCCAGCTGGTGGGCCCGTGCCGGTCGTCGCGGATTTTCTTGGAACGGGGCGCAAAGTCCGGGGCTGGGTCCAGCCGAAACGCCCGGCAGGGGCTGGTCTGGTACTTCACATTTTCAATCCCGATTTCGACGCCAGCCTGCAGCCGCGCAATGGCATCTTCGTCAATCAGCCCGTCTACCTGGGCATAGTATTCCTTCTCAATCTTCTTGCTGCGGATGTGCTGGCTCACTTTGCCATCGGTGGTGAGCAGGAGCAGGCCTTCGCTGTCTTCGTCGAGCCGGCCCACGGACATGGTGCCCGCCGGGAAATCGTAAAACCGGCCTAGCATGGTTTTTTTGGCTTCGCCCGAAAACTGGCTTACAAACTGGCTGAGGCAGCCGTAGGGCTTGTGGATGAGGAAGTGGCGGTGGGGAATGATTTCCTCGCTCGGTTGTATAATCACGGCATTCATATGTTAGCTCAGGTGCCGCAAGGCGGCCGGGTGGCTAGCGGGTAAGGCGGTAAATCATCAGCGCGGCGCGCTCTGCCAGCATCGGAAATTCCTTGAGGTTGATGGTCTCGCCGGCCGCGTGCGCGCCTTTGCCCGACACGCCGAGGCCATCGAGGCAATCGACGTATTGAGCTATGTAGGAAATGTCGCCGCCCCCGCGCGAGCCCGGGTCGCCGGCCGCTACGGGCCCGTAGCCCAGGTCGCGGCTGGTTTGGTCGGCCAGGGCGGCCAGCTTCTGGTTGCCGGGGGTGGGGGCCATGCCGGGTAGGCCGTCCGAGAACGTGATTTCGGCTTTGGTATTGGTCAGGTTCTGCGCCACAATGGCGCGCATTTTCTCACGGGCCGCGTCTTTCTGGGCTTCGGTGAGGAAGCGCAAATCGCCGACAACGGAGGCAGTGGGCGCGATGATGTTGGTTTTGCCCACCACTTCGCCGCGGGCTTTGGCTTCGTCGTAGTTCACCTCCGAGCCGCCCACCATCAGGCCGGGGTTGAAGGTGAGGTACTGCTCCTGGCTCAGGGTTTCGCGGAAGGAGTTGAGGATGCGGGCGGCTTCGTAGATGGCGCCGTAGCCCACGGCCGGCTTGAAGATGCCCGAGGAGTGGGCCGCCGTGCCGAAGGTTTTGAGCTGCCAGGTGCTGGAGCCGCGCCGGGCCGTGGCCACCGTGTGCAGGTTGGTGGCGGTTTCGAAGGCCAGGGCCACGTTGGCTTGTTTGGCCCGGGCTATGAAGTCGGCGCGGCTTTCGGGGCCTTTGCCGCCGCGCTCCTCGTCGCCGGTGAAGTAAGCCGTGATGCTCGCGTTTTTCAGCAGGCCGTTGGCTTGCAGGGCCTGCAGCGCCGCGAGTATCACCACGTCGCCGCCTTTCATGTCGTTCACGCCCTGGCCCGTGGCGGTGGAGTCGTTGAGCCGGGTGTACTTCGTGAAGGGCATGTCCAGCTCAAAGACCGTGTCGAGGTGCCCAATCAGAAACAGCTTCTTGCCTTTTTTGCCTTTGTGTTGGGCTACCAGGTGGCCGGCGCGCTGCATGGTTTCGGGCATGGCCACCCACTCGGTTTTGAAGCCCAGCGCGTCAAACTCTTTCTGGAGCACCGTGCCCACTTCCCGCACGCCTTTCACATTGAGCGTGCCGCTGTTGATGTTCACCAACTGCTCCAGCAGCTTCTCCGACTGGGGCATGTTCTGCTGCACAGAAGCCACAATTTTGCGCTCGGTGGAGCTGAGTTTTTGCGCCGAAGCGGTGTAGGAGCAGAGGATGGCGGACGCGAGGAGAAGTTTTTTCACGGAATAGAAATTGAGCTGAATCAGCTGTAAAGTTCGTGATTGAAAGGGCGTGAGAAGGCAACGCCCTATTGCTTACTTGCAGATGAGACCTGCTGCAGCCCCTTGATTTTGGTGGCCACCTCCACCATGGGCGCCACCCAGATGTCTTTTTCGTGCGCCTTGAGGTAGCGCAACAGCTGGCGGTGGGCCTGCAGGTCTACATTGAGGCTGTGGCCGCCGCCCACGCCGTGAAACAAGAACACCAGCAGCGTGTGCGACTGCTGCGCCTGCTTCACCAGGTCAATTAGTTGCTGGCCCGACTGGCCGTTTATCATATAGCTGTTGATATTGTCCAGGTTGACTTGGGCGGGGGTTTGGAGGCCAGACGTCACGCCGCGGGCCGCCACGAAGTCGTTTTTGAGCTGGTCATAAAAATTGACATCGCCGATTTTCAGGTCGCCGCAGGGGTAGGCGAAGGTGCGGGCGGTTTTGCCGTCGATGGCAGTGAGCAAGGTGTTGGTGACCCGAATTTCGTTTACAGCCCGGCTCACGGTGTACTTGCTCAGGTCGTTGTCGGGCGTGACGAAGCCCCGGCCCGGCCGGCTGCCGTCGCAGGGATGAAACAGGGCGTGGTTGCCCAGCTCGTGCCCGCGCTTGGCGGCCTGCCGCCACTCATTGAGCCGGCGCGCCACCACCGGCGACGAGCCTATCAAGTAAAACGTGCCCCGCAGCTTCACGGAATCCAGCGCCGGCAGGGCGTTGTCCAGGTCCACATCGATGGCGTCGTCGTACGTCAGCACCACCGCGCACTGCTTGTTATTCCAGGGGCTGCCAGCCTGGGCTTGGGCTGCGGTTTGGGCACCGCCCAGCAAGGCAAGCGCGAGCGTGAGAATTCTACCGGGTTTCATGCGCGGGGAGTAGCTGATTGTTGCGGTGGGTACAGAGACACCGGCAAGCTGTCGAGACGCGTATTCGCGTCTGCCCCGTTGAACAATACCCTGCGGATAAATGCCAACGGCGCAGCCTACCAGACGCAAATATGCGCCTGGACACCCAAAACGTTTCGAAGCCAGCAGCCCCAACGCGCCTTTACTTCACTTCCTCCACCTCCACCCGGCGGTTGCGAACATTGGGCGAAGTAAAGAGCGGGCGCGTGTCGCCGTACCCGATGGTGCTGATGCGGTCGGCCGCCACGCCGCCTTGCACCAAATAATCTTTCACCGCAGCGGCCCGTTGCTCCGAGAGCAGCTGGTTTTTGTCGTGCTCGCCCACCCGGTCGGTGTGGCCCACCACGCGTATCCGCAGGGTGGGCCGGGCTTTGAGCTCGGCCGCCAGTTGGTCGAGCGCGGGCCGGCCTTCGGGTAGCAGCTCGGGCGTGCCCACCTTAAACAACACCGTGGGCAGCACCACCGGCGTCGGCGTTATAATAATGGGCGCCGGGGCCGGGCGCGCCGTATCGAGGCGCGCTACCTCCGGGCGCACCGTGTCGGGGCGCACCGGCGCGGGCGGTGGGGGCGCGGGCTTCGGCGTGGCCTTGGCCACCGCGCCCGTTACCTGAATGGTGATGGGCACCACCGGGCTCTGGCTGGTGGGGTAAAATTCCTGGGTGAGGTAGAAGGTGGTGGTTTTGGTGAGCCGGGTGCGGTAGGTGTTGCCGGTATTCAGCGGCTGCTTCAGCTCCGGGTCGGCGTACCACATCACGTTGCGGCCCGATACTCGAATCGTGCTTTCGGTGCCGGCCTGCACCGTGGCCGGCGATTTTAGCTTGATGCGATACATCGTGAACGTGCCCACGTCGCAGTCGCCCACGGGCCGGTAGGTGGCGTGGCCGGTCAACTTTTCCTGGCTGGCATCATAGGTGAAGGCGATGGAGCCGTCGCACCAGTAGCTGTCGGGCGTGCGGCCGGTTTCGTTGAGCTTCCGAATGTGGTCGAGCTGCATGCCCTTATCGGTGCGCTTGCCTTGCATCTGAAACGTAACCGTAATGTGAGGCCGCCCGCCCACTTCCTGATAGAGCACGCCGAACACGTCGGTGCCCTTGCCCTTTTGCAGCCGCAGCACTGCCGGCCACACGGCATCGGGCTCGCCGGTATCGGTTTCTACGCCTTGCCATACGCCCGTCAGGGACTGGGCCTGCACCGGCCCCTCCGGATACCACCCCGCCAGCAGCAGGGCTCCAATGCCATACCAATAGCCGCGTTTCATGGAACAAAATTAAGGTCCAACTGAAAATAATGCTATTGCCGACCTTCGTTCATTCTGTGCTTGTCGAGGTTGAGCCAGAACGTATGCCTTCCTGACGAACGGTGCACCCGGCCCTATCCAATGACCGGTGGGCCCGCCAAAGGATGCATCCGGCGCCAGCAAGACCAACGATGAAACCGCACTAATTAAAAAGTGCTTGGTGCGGCTAGGCCAGGAATGCCATATCCTCCGTACTCAGCTGGATGTGCGCCGCCTGTATGTTTTCGCGCAAGTGCGCCAGCGACGAGGTGCCCGGAATCGGCAGTATCCAGGGCGACTTGTGCAGCAACCAGGCAATGTTAATCTGCGCTTCCGAGGCGTGGTGCTTCCGGGCAATGGCCGCGAGCTTGTCGCCGGCGTTGGGCAGGCCGTGCACCAGCGAGAAGAACGGGATGAGCGGAATGCCGTGCTGCTCGCACAAATCCAGTACTTCTTCGCCGCCCGGGTTGGCGCCGTGGGGCAGTTGCACGGTGGTGCGTTGCGCGTAGCCGTACATGTTCTCGACCGTGGCAATGGGGCCCAGCTGCAAGCCTTCTTCCAGCTCGGCGCGGGTGGCGTTGCTTAGGCCCACGTGTAGGATTTTGCCTTCTTGCTGCATCTCATACATTGCTCCGAGCTGCTCGGCCAGCGGAACCGCGCCGTGTCCCATCAGGCGCAGGTGCACCAGCTGAATCTGCTCCTGCTTGAGGGTGCGCAGGTTGTTCTCGATGCTGGCCCGCAGGTTTTCGGGGCTGTTGTAGGGCACCCAGCTTTTATCGGGCCGGCGGGTGGCGCCCACCTTCGTGCAGATTACCAGGCCCGGCGAGTACGGATGCAGGGCTTCCGCAATCAGGCGGTTGGTCACATCTTCGCCGTAATAGTCGGCCGTATCCAGAAAATTCACGCCTGCCCCAACCGCGATTTTAAGTATCTCCAGTGCCTCCCCGCGATTGGCCGGCTCGCCCCAGATTTGCAGGCCGGTGAGCCGCATGGTGCCGTAGCCGAGGCGGTTGACGGTGAGGGGATGGGCAGAGTGCTGGGCGATGGTGATGGTCATGCGTGAATGTGAAAAGCAGGCGAATAAATAATTAAAAGTACTCAGTAAGCCAGAAGGCCCGTGGATGTTTAGCAATAGGGCTGAACGGGCTTCCAAATGGCACAATGAAGAGGACTGTACACCAGCTCAACCTAAATAACTTAACACAGAAAATGATTTAATTGTGTTTAATGTAAAAATATTGCTAAATTATAATGACAAAGCCAGGCCTAACCTCCTGGCTGGCTGGAAGCTCCGCAAGAGGCATACCAGCTCAACCTTAATAGAATGATTTTACGGCCATGTAGCCCAGGGCCGCCAATTGCTTTTTCACCCTTTTCCTTAATGCCATGAAAACATTGTTGCTAAGCATCGGCGGTTTGTTATGCAGTCATCTTGCCTCGGCCCAGCTCGCGCCCGCCGACGATAAGGCTATCCGGGCGGTAGTAGCTCATTGGGACGCCAACCTGAACAATCACCGCTTTCAGGAAATGACAACCTACACCACCAAGGACATCAGCTTCATCACCCCAGTGGGGATGCATTGGAAAGGCCAGTCGCAGCTGATAAAGGGCCATGAGGAGCTTTTCAAGATGTATAAGGGGGTGCCCTTCAAACCGTCCAACACGACCGTGCGGGGCATAACCCCGGAAGTGGCAGTGGCGAACGAGGAAATGGCGATTGGGGCTGCATACCCACCCGACGGCGTTAACCGGGGCACGAACAGAGAAGCCCCCAGTCGGGACCTGGTAACCATGGTTCTGGTCAAGAAAAGCGGCCAGTGGCTGGTTGCCGCCGGCCAGGTAACCAAAATCGACGAAAAGGCCATAAAGCAGGCTCATCCCGTCGCTACCGTCAAAAAGTAAGCAACCGTCTGGTCAAATCTGGTTGGCAAACTCCAAAAGAAAACCGCCCTGGAAGCTGCTGTAGCTTCCGGGGCGGTTTTCTTGGTTTCACTGCTAGACTTTCTCAAGCCCTTAGCCCAACAGTTCCTGGAAAGCTGCCAGAAACAGCCCCACGTGGTAGCCATCGGCCAGGCCGTGGTGCACGTTGACGGAGACCGGCATCAGAGTAGCCATGCCCTCCGCGTAGGTTTGGCCCACCGAAATCTTGGGGCAGCTGTCGGGGTGGCTGAAGCTGCGGGCGTGGCTCAGGCCGGTGAAGCGCACCCACGGAATGGCCGAGAAATGGATGACGTCGGACCGGCCGGTCTGCTCGTTCAGGCGCAGTCCCTGGCTGGCTTGCACCGCCGCGATTTCGGCGTTGGCTGTCGGCAGAAAGTCCGCCAGCTCGTCGTGGTGCTCGATAAAGGAAAACGCAAACGTCTGGTCGGCCCGCCCAATGGTGGCCGAGGCGTGAATACGGTCGTAGCAATAGACCTGCCCATCCTCAATGCGGTAGCGAAAGGCCTCCACCTGGTTTACCGCCTGCAAGGCCGCGTGCAGGTAATACAGAAAAAACGGCACGCCGAGTCGCTTGGCTTCGGCCAGGGCGCGGGTGCAGTCAACAGTGGCTACCAGGCCGAAAAAAGGCTCTTCAAACGTAGAAAAGAAAGCAAAATGCTCGCGGCGGTTCCAGCCGGCCAGGTCTATCAGGTGCTTCATGGGCCGGCAAATGTCGGGGATTGTTGCCGTAGACTCCTGAGCCAGTTTAAACAGCCGCCGGCTGAATGCCTTCTCGGCTCTTGGTGAGCACTGGTTGTTTGGCCTTGCCCTTGGCGCGGCCTTTTTTGAACGTGATGGTCCAGATGCTGTCGTAATCATCGTCGGGCCATTGCTGGGGTTCTTCGATGCCCAGGGCCTCGGCAATTTTTACAATGTTGTGATGCTCCCATACCAGCAGCACGATGCCGCGGTGGTGCCGAAGTTCTTTCACGAGGCCCTTGATTTCATCGGGCGCGTAGTCGCTGTTAATGGTCAGGTTGTGCTGCACGGCGTAGGGCAGCACGGTTTGCATCATCCGCACCCGGGTGGTTTCCTCCTTATCGGTGCCGATGCACGGCACGTAGGTGAAATCGGGAGGGCGGGGCAGCAAGTTATTGAGCACATCGGGCAAAGCCAGTGCCCGTTCAAATCCTTTGGCAGATAAATTGTCGCCCTCGGTGGGCTTTTCGCCGTGCCGGATAATCACAATCTGCAGCAAGGGGCCTTTGGGAACCGGCGGGGCCTTGGGATGCACCGGGTTGAGGTGATACAGCAGAAAAAGCTTGGCTCTGTCTACTTCGCTGAAGTGGTCTATCATAAGGTAAAGGCCGTGATAAGGGGTTGGAATTAGGCAAAGCATGCCCAACCCGGCGACGAGTTAGCTGCCGCATACTAGCCCCGCTGGCGAAGGGTTACAATCGGGTGTTAAGTATGCGTCACTTGGTGCGCCAGAAACGGTCCGATAGGAGTTAGTAGCGATACGATAGGCCCGACCCGTGCCCCCCGCCGCTGCCGAAGCTGGCCTTGTCGCGCCGCCGGGCCCGACCGGCCCGCCTGGGGCAGTTTGTGGGGCCTTATACAAGTAATCCTTCAATAAACTGTATAGCCTCAGCGTAGGGTTCTAATGCCCAAGTGCCAATTTCGTGGTGTAAACCTTGCAAATTCCAAAAGCAGATTACTTCGCAATCCGGGTCCAACTGAATAGCAAAAGATAGGTCCTCCTTTTCGTAAACGGCATACAAATCCACCTTTTGAGAAGCAGTTGAACAGAAGAAGCGGAAAGCAAGAATTACTCCTGGAATATGTTGTTCGAGATGCTTAAATATGTCTTTGCCAAATCCTGAATAGTGCTGCATAGCCTGACCATAATCTACCTCGACGAACTTCCACCCTTTGGGGCCAGGCAACAGGGAATGCATTTCTGTAGGATTAAGTAACAAAAACTAAAAAGGGTGCTCCCTCAGCAAGGGAGCACCCTTTTTTATTGGCCTATACAGCCCTACATATTCCGCCGGTACTGCCCGCCGACCTCAAACAGCGCATTGGTAATCTGCCCGAGCGAGCAGTATTTCACCGTTTCCATCAGCTCGGCGAAGAGGTTGCCGTTGGCCACTGCTACTTGCTGCAGCTGCTTGAGCCGCGCTGGGGCCTGGTCGGCGTTGCGCTGGTGCAGCAGGGTGAGCATGTCGATTTGGTACTGCTTTTCCTCCTCCGTGGCGCGGATGACTTCGGCCGGCACCACCGTGGGCGAGCCCTTCGACGAGAGGAAGGTATTCACCCCGATGATGGGGTACTCGCCGGTGTGCTTCAGCATCTCGTAGTGCATGCTTTCCTCCTGGATTTTGCCGCGCTGGTACATGGTTTCCATGGCCCCGAGCACGCCGCCGCGCTCCGTGATGCGGTCAAATTCTAGCAGCACCGCTTCTTCCACCAGGTCGGTCAGCTCCTCGATGATGAAGGAGCCTTGCAGCGGGTTCTCGTTTTTGGCCAGCCCCAGCTCGCGGTTGATGATGAGCTGAATGGCCATGGCCCGGCGCACCGATTCCTCGGTGGGCGTGGTGATGGCCTCGTCGTATGCGTTGGTGTGCAGGGAGTTGCAGTTGTCGTAGATGGCGTAGAGCGCCTGCAGCGTGGTACGGATGTCGTTGAAGTCGATTTCCTGGGCGTGCAGGCTGCGGCCCGAGGTCTGGATGTGGTACTTCAGCATCTGGCTGCGGGCGTCGGCGCCGTACTTCAGCTTCATGGCCTTGGCCCAGATGCGGCGCGCCACCCGCCCAATCACGGCGTACTCCGGGTCGATGCCGTTGGAGAAGAAGAAGCTCAGGTTGGGTGCGAAGTCGTTCACGCTCATGCCGCGGCTCACGTAATACTCCACAAACGTGAAGCCGTTGCTTAGCGTGAGGGCCAGCTGAGTAATCGGGTTAGCGCCAGCCTCGGCAATGTGGTAGCCGGAGATGGACACGGAGTAGAAATTCCGCACCTTCTGCTGGATGAAGTATTCTTGCACGTCGCCCATCAGGCGCAGGGCAAATTCGGTGCTGAAAATGCAGGTGTTCTGGGCCTGGTCTTCCTTCAGAATGTCAGCCTGCACGGTGCCGCGCACCTGCGTCAGCGTCTTGGCCTTGATGGTCGCGTACACGTCGGCTGGCAGCACCTGGTCGCCGGTCACGCCGAGCAGCATCAGGCCGAGGCCGTCGTTGCCGTCGGGCAAGTCGCCCTGGTAGCGGGGGCGAGTGAGGTTTTTCTCCGCGTAAATCCGGTCGATTTTAGCGTTGACTTCCGCCTCCAGGCCGTTTTCCTTGATGTACAGCTCGCACTGCTGGTCGATGGCAGCATTCATGAAAAACGCAGCCAGCTGGGCGGCCGGACCGTTAATGGTCATCGATACCGACGTGCTGGGGTTGGCCAGGTTGAAGCCTGAGTAGAGCTTCTTGGCATCATCTAGGCAGGCAATGCTCACGCCGGCGTTGCCGATTTTGCCGTAGATGTCGGGCCGCAAATCGGGGTCTTCGCCGTAGAGCGTAACCGAGTCGAAGGCCGTGCTCAGGCGCTTGGCGGGCAGGCCCATGCTCACGTAGTGGAAGCGGCGGTTGGTGCGCTCCGGTCCGCCCTCGCCGGCAAACATGCGGGTGGGGTCTTCGCCCTCGCGCTTGAAGGGGAACACGCCGGCCGTGTAGGGGAATTCGCCGGGGAAGTTTTCCTGCATGGCCCAACGCAGCCGGTCGCCCCAGCCGGTGTAGCGCGGCGTGGCCACCTTCGGAATCATGTTGCCCGACAGCGACTTGGTGTGCGTCTGCACCCGGATTTCCTTGCCGCGCACCGAGTACACGTACTCGGGGTTGCGGTAGTTCTGCAGGATGTTTTCCCAGTTTTCCAGAATGGCCTGGCTGTCGGCGTCGAGGCGGCGGAGCTGGGTTTGCTTGTTCTTGCTGAACTCCTCCACCGTGCTGTCGCCGTCTTTTTTCTCGGCGCGGTAGTGCTCCTCCAGCTTGGCAAAGGCACCGGCTACTTCCGCAATCTGGGCCTGCTCGCGAACGCGCTGGTCGTAGGCACGGTTGGTTTCGGCAATCTCCGAGAGGTAGCGGGTGCGGTGCGGCGGGATGATGTAAATCTTCTCCGAGTCCGACGTGCTGGTTTCGAGGCTGGAGGAGAAGGTGGCGCCGGTTTTGGTTTCCAGCATCTTCAGCACGGCCCGATAGAGGCGGTTCATGCCCGGGTCGTTGAACTGCGAAGCGATGGTACCGAATACAGGCATCTCGTCAGTGGGCGTGTCCCACAGGCCGTGGTTGCGCTGGTACTGTTTGCGCACGTCACGCAGGGCGTCGAGGGCGCCGCGCTTGTCGAATTTGTTCAGGGCAATGACGTCGGCGAAATCGAGCATGTCAATTTTCTCCAGTTGCGTGGCCGCGCCGTATTCGGGCGTCATCACATACAGGCTGGCGTCGGAGTGCTCGATGATTTCGGTGTCGGACTGGCCGATGCCGGAGGTTTCGAGGATGATGAGGTCGTAGTTGGCGGCACGCACCACGTCCACCGCATCCTGCACGTAGCGGCTCAGCGCCAGGTTGCTCTGGCGCGTGGCCAGGCTGCGCATATACACCCGCGGCGAGTTGATGGAATTCATCCGAATCCGGTCGCCGAGCAGGGCGCCGCCCGTCTTGCGCTTGCTGGGGTCGACGGAAATAATGGCAATGGTCTTGTCCGGGAAGTCCATCAAAAAGCGCCGCACCAGCTCATCCACCAGCGACGACTTGCCCGCGCCGCCCGTGCCCGTGATGCCGAGGATGGGAGCGGAGTGCTTCGCGCTGAGGTTCTGATTCTGGTCGGCCTCGCTCTGCTGAAACTCCTGCACCAGCTGGTCTTTCACCCGCTCAAACTCCTCGGGGAAGTTCTCCGCCGCTGAAATCAGGCGGCCGATGCTGCGGGCGTCTTTCTCTTTCACGTGGCCGGCCTCGCCGTTCAAGTTCTGGCCCGTGGGGAAGTCGGCCTGCTCCAGCAGGTTGTTAATCATGCCCTGCAAGCCCATGGCGCGGCCATCGTCAGGCGAGTAGATGCGGGTGATGCCGTAGCCCTGCAGCTCGGCAATTTCGGTGGGCAGAATCACGCCGCCGCCGCCGCCGAAAATTTTGATGTGGCCCGCGCCGCGCTCCTTCAGCAGGTCGTGCATGTACTTGAAGTACTCGTTGTGGCCGCCCTGGTAGCTGGTGATGGCAATGGCCTGGGCATCTTCCTGAATGGCGCAATCCACAATTTCCTGTACCGAGCGGTTGTGGCCGAGGTGAATCACCTCGGCGCCGCTGCTCTGGATGATGCGGCGCATGATGTTGATGGCCGCGTCGTGGCCGTCGAACAGCGCGGCAGCAGTTACAATACGAACGTGATTTTTGGGCTTGTAGGGCGCAACGGGAGCTTGCATGAGCGGGGAGTAGCGAGTGGGAATTTGACGGGGTGAAGGTACGAAAGAAGCCCCGGCGCGGTGGCACCGGGGCTTTTTGAAACGAAAGGATAGGAATGTTTGGGAGCCTAAGCGGTTGCTTTTTCTTTGACTTTGGGCTTTGCGTTGGGAATCAGGTTATGCGGGTTCAGCACAAACTTCTTGGCTACCCCGCTATCAAACTCAGCGTAGCCCTCGGGGGCTTGGTCGAGCGTAATTACTTCCACATTCACCGCTTTCGCTATCTGCACTTTGCCGTACAAAATGGCCTGCATGAGCTGGCGGTTGTAGCTCAAAACTGGAGTCTGGCCGGTATAGAAGGAGTGGCTCTTGGCCCAGCCCAGGCCGAAACGTATAGATAGGCTGCCCTTCTGAGCGGCCTTGTCCTGGGCGCCGGGATCGGCGGTCACGTATAGGCCGGGAATGCCGATGGAGCCACCGGCCCGGGCAATTTCCATGAGCGAATTGAGCACGGCGGCGGGCACTTCCTCCTTTGCTGTCCAGCCCTCGCCATGAGCTTCGAACCCCACGCAATCGACGGCACAGTCCACTTCGGGCACTCCCAGAATCTGGGTAATTTGCTGCGCCAAGGTTGCGTCTTGGGTCAGGTCTACGGTTTCGCAGCCGAAGGAGCGGGCGTGGGCAAGGCGGGCATGGTTCAGGTCGCCCACTATGACCACAGCTGCGCCCAGTAATTGAGATGAAGCCGCGGCAGCTAGTCCAACTGGCCCAGCCCCGGCGATGTAGACTGTGGCCCCTGGCCTCACGCCGGCGCGGATGGCGCCGTGGAAGCCGGTGGGGAAAATGTCGCTCAGCATGGTCAGGTCGCGGATTTTCTCCATGGCCTGGGCCTTGTCTGGGAACTTCAGCAGGTTGAAATCGGCGTAGGGCACCATCACGTATTCGGCCTGCCCGCCTACCCAGCCGCCCATGTCGACGTAGCCGTAGGCGCCCCCGGCGCGGCCCTCGTTCACGGTCAGGCAGATGCCGGTTTGCTGCTCGCGGCAGTTGCGGCAGCGGCCGCAAGCCACGTTAAACGGTACCGATACCAGGTCGCCTTTTTTCAGTAACTCCACGTCGTCGCCGGTTTCGATGACCTCGCCCGTGATTTCGTGGCCCAGCACCAGGCCCGGTGCCGCCGTGGTCCGGCCGCGCACCATGTGCTGGTCGGAGCCGCAGATGTTGGTGGACACGACTTTCAAAATGACCCCGTGGGTGATTTTTCGGCCCTTGGGGTTTTTCAGCTCCGGAAAATCTATGCCTTGAACCTCGACTTTGCCGGGTCCCAGATACACTACGCCTCTATTGTCTGCCATGGCTATAGGGAATTAGGAGGGTGAGAAAAACCTGTCAGGAACCAGCCGGGCCGCGGTAGTTATCGCGCTGGTTGGGCCAAGGCCTGCACGCCGGCTTGAGCCACGGCGTGGTCATTTTCGACCGAGTCGCCCGATACGCCGATGGCGCCCATGTTGCCGCCATCGTGCCCAGGAATGGGGATGCCGCCGGGAAAGGTGATGAGGCCGCCGTTGGAATGCTCGATGTTGAACAAGGGGCCGCCGGGCTGCGAAAGCTTGCCGATTTCGCCGGTGGGCATGTCGAAGAAGCGGGCCGTTTTGGCCTTCTTAATGGAGATGTCGAGCGAACCCAGCCAAGCGTCGTCCATGCGGATGAAGGCCACGAGGTTGGCGCCCGCATCGACCACGGCGATGTTCATCTTGACATTCAGCTCAATGGCTTTCTGGTGCGCGGCCTGCAGGGCCGTTTGTGCTTGTGCTAGGGTAATGCCCATGGGTGCTGATTGGTTTAGGTGGAAAAAGGTGTGCTGCCCGCATGTGCGGGGCAGTGTTCTTCACCCAACTCGCAGCCCTGGGATTTGGTTACGACGGCCCAGCTACCAATTTCGGCAGCGTTTGCGTTTACTCCGATTTACCCCGGCACCTTAGCCAAACAGCACCGGCGGGCTTAGCGCCAGGCGCCAGGCTATTGCCACCATCACAGCCAGCCCAACCAGTCCCCAGGCCACGTACGTAGGCTTGGGGCGGCGCACGGTTTCCGAAAACACCTCGTTCTGGCAGCTAAGCGCCAGGGGCAATATCAGCAGGCCCATCATCAACAAGTGGAGGCCTTCGTGCAGCGAAAAATACGGGACCTTGGTGAGGGCGATAAAGATGCCCCCGGCCAACCAGGGGATAAACAAGGTAAAAACCACCATGAGCCGCCGGTTTTCGTAGCGCATCACCGTGCGGGAGTCGTGGGCCTGCAGGAAGGCCACGGCGGCAAAGTAGCCCAACGCCAGCTGCACCAAGCCGGCAATAAGGGCCAGCAGTACGTTGGCCACGTTGCCCATGCGGAGCACCCAGTCGGGCACGTACCAGAAGCCCGAATGCGTAAACGTGTCGGCGAGCAAGGCGCCAAACACGGCGTTGCAGCTGTGAAAAGCCACCCAGAGCAAGAGCAGCTTCAGCTGGCCGCGGTGGGCCCGCTTTTGCCGCCAGAACCACCAGAACGCGCCTATTCCTAACAGAAAGCAAACCGCTGGACCCACGCTGTATACGGCGATAACGGCCGTGCTGAACCACTCATTGTCGGCCAGGCTGTAGGTGATGACGCTGGGGTTCCAACGGCCGCGGAGCTCGTAAAAGTGCGACACTTCCATCTTCGCCGCCTGGTGCAGGCCCCACACCAGATAGTAAGCCAATACATACAAGGCCGTGCCGTTGAGGGCGGAAATCAGGAACTTGCTTGTATTGGTTTGCTGAGGAGCGGACGACGGCGTAGCAGTTTCCGGTTGCATAGGCGGACTTTACATATCGCATAAAATAAGGCGAATCAGCAAAACTAAGCAGCTCAGCCCAATTTTTGCAAGGCAGCCCGGGGCCGGCCAAATGGCGCCCGGCTGGCTTTTGCGCCCTACGGTTCGTACCTTCGCGGACTGAAAAACTGCCCTCTGTGAAGAATATTCGTAACTTTTGCATCATTGCCCACATCGACCACGGTAAAAGCACGTTGGCGGACCGCCTGCTTGAGTTTACCAGCACCGTGGCCAAGCGCGACATGCAGGCCCAGCTGCTCGACAACATGGACCTGGAGCGCGAGCGCGGCATCACCATCAAGAGCCACGCCATCCAGATGCAGTTTCCCTACAAAGGGGAAATCTACACGCTGAACCTGATTGATACCCCCGGCCACGTCGACTTTAGCTACGAGGTGAGCCGCAGCATTGCCGCCTGCGAAGGCGCCCTGCTCATTGTGGACGCCTCGCAAGGCATCGAAGCCCAAACGATTTCCAACCTGTACCTCGCCATCGGGGCCGACCTGGAAATCATTCCGGTGCTCAATAAAATTGACCTCCCGCACGCCATGCCGGAGGAGGTGACCGACGAAATCGTGGACCTTATCGGCTGCAAACCGGAGGATATTCTCCACGCTTCGGGCAAAACCGGCATCGGCATCGAAGCTATTCTCAATGCCATTTGCGACCGGATTCCGGCGCCGAAAGGCGACCCGCAAGCCCCCTTGCAGGCCCTGATTTTCGACTCGGTGTACAACTCGTACCGCGGCATCGAAGTCCTGTTCCGCATCAAGAACGGTACCATGCGCAAGGGCGACAAAGTGAAGTTCATGGCCACCGGCAAGGAATACGGCGCCGATGAAATTGGCATTCTGGGCCTGAACCAGGAGCCGCGGCAGGAAATGAGCGCCGGCAACGTGGGCTACCTCATCTCGGGCATCAAGGAAGCCCGCGAGGTAAAGGTGGGCGACACCATTACGCACGTAAACCGGCCCACGCCGGATGCCATCCAGGGTTTTGCCGACGTGAAGCCGATGGTATTCGCCGGCATTTACCCGGTCGAAACCACCGAGTACGAAGAGCTGCGCTCCAGCATGGAAAAGCTTCAGCTCAACGACGCCTCCCTGGTCTGGGAGCCCGAAACATCGGTGGCGCTGGGCTTTGGCTTCCGCTGCGGCTTCCTGGGCATGCTGCACATGGAAATCGTGCAGGAGCGCCTCGAGCGTGAGTTCAACATGACGGTCATCACCACGGTACCGAGCGTGCAGTTCCACGCCATCGGTACCAAGGACCAGATGCTAACCATCAACGCGCCTTCGGAAATGCCGGAGCCCAACTTGATTAAGCTGATTGAGGAGCCGTTCATCAAGGCGCAGATTATTACGGCGTCGGAGTACGTGGGCCCCATTATCACGCTGTGCATGGAGAAACGCGGCATCATCAAGGGCCAGTCGTACCTCACTTCCGAGCGGGTTGAGCTGAGTTTCGAGCTGCCGCTGTCGGAAATTGTGTTTGACTTCTTTGATAAGCTCAAAACCATCAGCCGGGGCTACGCTTCGCTGGATTACGAGCTGATTGGCTTCCGCGAAGCCGATATGGTGAAGCTGGACGTGATGCTTAACGGCGAGAAGGTCGATGCCCTCTCCGCCATCGTGCACCGCTCCAAGAGCTACGACTGGGGCCGCCGCCTTTGCGAGAAGCTGCGCGAGCTGCTGCCCCGCCAGATGTTCGACATCGCCATTCAGGCCAGTATCGGCCAGAAAATCATTGCCCGCGAAACGGTCAAGGCCCTCCGCAAAAACGTAATTGCCAAGTGCTACGGCGGCGACATCAGCCGCAAGCGCAAGCTGCTCGAAAAGCAGAAAGAAGGCAAGAAGCGGATGCGCTCCGTGGGCTCCGTAGAAATCCCGCAAGAAGCCTTCCTGGCAGTTTTGAAAATCGATTGATTTGTAAAGAGCGGCTTTCGGGCCGCTCTTTTTTTTAAGGTCCCGCTGGAGAAGGAAGCATCTTATCACGGCCTCTTTCGTCAGAATTTACAAACCCATGCGGCGCGAGGCGTGAGAAGGTCCTTCGCGGTGCTCAGGATAACAAACGCACTTTTATGAGCCCAGTTCAAACCAACAACCTCATCGACGGCAAACAAACCGCCGAGGACATCAAAGCCGAAATCGCCATTGAGGTCGCCAGCCTGAGAGTCGCCGGCGAAAAGGTGCCGCACCTGGCCGCCATCCTCGTGGGGCACGACGGCGGCTCCGAAACCTACGTGCGCAACAAGGTGCTAGCCTGCGAGCGGGTTGGCTTTCAATCTACGCTCTTGCGCTACGAAGACGATATCAGCGAGGCGGACCTGCTGGCCAAAGTAAACGAGCTGAACAACGACCCCGAGATTGACGGCTTCATTGTGCAACTGCCGTTGCCGGCCCACATCAACCCCGAGAAAGTCATCGAAGCCATTCGGCCGGAGAAGGACGTGGACGGTTTTCACCCCATGAACATTGGGCGCATGGTGGCCGGATTGCCGGCTTTGCTGCCCGCCACGCCGTCCGGCATTGTGGAGCTGCTCAGCCGCTGGGGCATCAAAACCAGTGGCAAGCACTGCGTGGTTATTGGCCGTTCCAACATCGTGGGGACGCCGGTTAGCATCCTGTTGGCCAAAAACCTGGATACGGCAAACTGCACTGTTACTTTATGCCATTCGCGCACGCAGAACCTGGCCGAAATCTGCCGGACGGCTGACATTGTGGTGGCTGCCATTGGCCGGCCCGAGTTTGTGACGGCCGACATGGTGCGGCCCGGCGCCGTGGTGATTGACGTTGGCACGACCCGGGTAGCCGACGCCAACAAGAAGAGCGGCTATACGCTGAAAGGAGACGTGAACTTTGCCGAGGTAGCGCCCCTGGCTTCGGCCATTACCCCGGTGCCGGGTGGCGTGGGTCCGATGACCATTGCCATGCTGCTGTTGAACACCCTGCGCGCTGCTAAAGGCGAAATATATCCCAAATCAGGAAGCTGATTTTTGGAATATTTGGTTAAGCTATCTGCAAACCGTACTTTTAAAGTCCGGCATTGGGAACGGTGTGTTCCTGTGCCAGCGTTCAGTAAGCTTAGCTTTCTGTCGATTTTCGTTATGATTCCTGTGAGTATACTTTCTTCTGATATTATTGCACCGAGTGGTGCTACGGCCGCGTTCGAAGCCGGCGTTATGCTGCCTGTTATGGAGCAGTTTTACACCATCCAGGGCGAGGGATATAACACCGGCCGGGCCGCTTATTTCATTCGGCTCGGGGGCTGCGACGTGGGCTGCCATTGGTGCGACGTAAAGGAATCGTGGGATGCCGATGCGCACCCCCGTCAGTCCATTGCCCAACTGGTAGAAGCCGTGCTGGCCCACCCGGGCCGCGACGTGGTGATTACCGGCGGCGAGCCGCTCATGCACGAGCTGGGCCCGCTCACGGCGGCCCTGCAGGCAGCCGGCTGCCGCACCTGGCTCGAAACTTCGGGCGCCCACCCGTTGTCCGGCACCTGGGATTGGATATGCCTTTCGCCTAAAAAATTCAAAGCGCCGCTGCCCGATGTGCTGGCGGCGGCCCACGAGCTGAAGGTGGTTGTGTTTAATGGCCACGATTTTGCTTGGGCCGAAGAACACGCGGCGCTGGTACCGGCCAGCACCCGCCTTTACTTACAGCCGGAATGGAGCCGCGCGGCTCGCATGACGCCCGAACTGGTGGAGTACGTGAAGCAGCACCCGCGCTGGCAGGTGTCGCTTCAGACCCACAAATACCTTGACATCCCGTAGCCTATCCTATGCGTTGCAATTCAGTGTTGGGGGCGTTCCGCCTCGGAATGATGTTTCTGTTGTGGCTGGCCACGGCGGAAGCTGCTTGGAGCCAGATGCCCGTCAAGGTGCAAACGCCCACCAACACCAAGGCCCGCAACCTGCTCGAGAAAGCCCAGCAGCAAACCAAGGAGCGGGACTTTATCAAGGCCATTGAAACGCTGAACCAGCTCAACCAGAAGTTTCCCTCCTTCGGGGAGCCTTACCTGCTGAAAGGCTCGTTGCTGAAAGCCATCGGCGACAACCGGGGTGCCCTGGCCGCCTACCGCGACGGCCTGAGCAAAGTGCCCACTGATGCGGTCCATGCGTCGGAATACCAAATGCTCGGGGACTTAGCCTTGAGCTACGGAGAATACCAAACGGCGATGGATGCCTACAAGCAGCTGCTGAAAGTGGCCCCCAAAACGCAGAGAAACCTGGCCAAATCGCAGCGCCAGCTGCTGACCTGTGAGTTTGCGCTGGAGGCCATGAAGCACCCCGTGGGCGAAGCGCCCGTGCCACTGCCCGCGCCGATGAACAGCTTTAAGTTTCAGTATTTCCCGGCCCTGACGGCCGATAACCGCTTTCTGCTGTTTACGGGGCGGCCGGCCGCCAGCAGTGGCGAGGATTTATTTGTGAGCCGGCAAAACAAGGACGGCTCGTTTGGGGCGCCGGTGTCGATATCGCCGGCCATCAACACGAGCTACAACGAAGGCGCCGGCTCCATTTCGGGCGATGGCAAAACCCTGGTTTTTGCTTCCTGCGACCGGCCCAAGGCCATTGGCAACTGCGACCTGTACATTTCGCGCCGGACCGGCAACAACTGGAGCAAGCCCGTGAACCTCGGCACCAACGTCAACTCCACGGAGTGGGACTCGCAGCCCACGCTTTCGGCCGATGGGCGCACGCTGTACTTCACCTCGACCCGCCGCGGCGGCCAAGGCCAGGAAGACATTTACGTAACCACCCTGCAGCCCGATGGCACCTGGAGCGCGGCCCAGAACCTAGGCACTCCCGTCAACACGCCGGGCAAGGACATGGCCCCGTTTATTCACGCCAGCGGCACCACGCTGTACTACGTGACCGACGGGCTGGTGGGCATGGGCGGGCTCGACGTGTTTCGGTGCGAGAAAACCGCGGCCGGCAAGTGGAGCGAGCCCCGCAACCTGGGCTACCCGCTCAATACGTTCGAAAACGAAGCCTCGCTCTTCATTACCTCGGATAACCAGAAAGGCTTTTGCTCGCGCAGCCGCGTGTCGGATGAGCCGCTGAACGGGGCCCGCATGACCCGCGAGCGGCCCGTTGAGCTGTTTAGCTTTTCGGTGCCGGCGCCGGTGAAGGCCCGTGAAACCAGTACCTATACCCAGGGCCGCGTATTCGATGCCATCACCAAAAAACCGCTCAAGGCCGAGGTGAAGCTCTACGACGTGGAAACCGACGAGCTGACGCAGTTCGTGACTTCCGACCCGGAGTATGGCGACTACACGGTGGTGCTGAACGAGGGGCACCACTACGCCATGTACGCGGCCGCCGACAAGTACCTGCTCAAAAGCCTCAGCTTCGATTATACCGACCAGCACACCTTCGATCCGTTAACCCTGGATATTTACCTGGAGCCGGTGCGCTCGGGGCGCAGCGTGGTATTGAACAACCTGTTTTTTGATACCAACAAGTACGACCTCAAGCCGCAGTCGCGCACGGAGCTGAACCGGCTCATCGAGTTTCTGCGGCAGTACCGGGACGTGCAAATCGAGGTATCGGGCTACACCGACAACGTGGGCACGCCCGAGGCCAACCTCCAGTTATCGGAGCGACGGGCGCAGTCGGTGGTGGCTTACTTGTCCAGCCACGGCATTTCGCCCAATCGCCTGCGCTCCAAAGGGTACGGCGAGGGCCACGCGCTGGCTGCCAACGACACCGAAGGCCACCGCCAGCTCAACCGCCGCATCGAGCTTCATATCCTGTAAGCGGTTTACCCTGGCAAACCACGGCAGTCAGGCGACCTAAGCAAAAAGATGGGAAACGTGATTTTACTTAAAGTAACACTTTAGATAAGTGAAAATATAATAGGATTTGCGCTCAAAAAAATATGGCTCGCCCGTTGGCGGGCTTTTTTTTTGTCTCTTTGCGGACTTTTTTTAATTAAAACAAGGAGCTATAAATGAGCTATTTATATGTAGGCAAAGAAACTGGTTGATTAAAAAAGTGCCAAAAAAAATTATTTGTGTTCAAAAAATTATTGTGCTTACGTTTGGTCCAGACAATCACTAACGAATTGGCCATTCACTCATCTTTTCACCCATTACCCACTACCCATGAAAACTTTGTTCCTAGCTGCCTGCATTACGGCAAGTGTTTGTTCGGCTTCGGCTGCTGTAGCTGGTGGCCCCGGCGATGGCGCCTATTCGCAGGCCATGATTAGCCGCGCTACCACGCTTACCCGGGCCCTGGCTAACCGCATCCATTTCAACGAGGCGCAGTACGTGGCCGTGAAGCAGCTGCACCTGAACATGCTCACCGAGCGCCGCGACCTGGAAATTCTTCTAAACGGCGCCAGCGCCGAAGAGCGCGACGCCCAGCTCTCGTGGGCCCAGCAGCGTTACGAAAGCGAACTGATGTACTTGCTCAAGCCGCAGCAGCTGGTGGCCTATCAGTCGCTCCGCACCAACTTTACCGCGCACAGCCTTAAATAGGGGAGGGCGCCAACCCCTTCACTGCTGAACACGAAAAAGCCCGCTCCTTAGAGCGGGCTTTTTGTTTGGGGCGTCAATCCTTAAGACTTAAGCACGCTCGCTCATGGGCACATAGTCGCGCTCCAGTTCGCCGGTGTAAATCTGGCGGGGGCGGCCGATGGGCTCCTTATTCTCGCGCATTTCCTTCCACTGGGCAATCCAGCCGGGCAGGCGGCCCAGGGCGAACATCACCGTGAACATCTCGGTGGGGATGCCCAAGGCTTTGTAAATGATGCCGGAATAGAAGTCAACGTTGGGGTACAGCTTGCGCTCGATGAAGTACTGGTCGGTGAGGGCGGCTTGCTCGAGCTCCTGCGCGATTTTCAGCAGCGGGCTGTCTTTCAAACCCAGGGCTTGCAGTACTTCGTCGGCCGCCTTCTTGATGATGGTGGCGCGGGGGTCGAAGTTCTTATACACGCGGTGGCCGAAGCCCATGAGGCGGAACGAGTCGTTCTTGTCCTTGGCCTTGGCAATCCACTTGCTGGTGTCGCCGCCGTCGGCCTCAATGGCTTCCAGCATTTCAATAACCTCCTGGTTGGCGCCGCCGTGCAGCGGGCCCCACAGTGCGTTGATACCAGCCGAAACCGAGCCGTAGAGGCTGGCGTTGGCCGAGCCCACGAGGCGCACGGTGCTGGTGGAGCAGTTTTGCTCGTGGTCGGCGTGCAGGATGAGCAGCTTGTTCAGGGCGCTCACCACCACAGGGTTGATTTCATACTTCTCGGTAGGGAAGCTGAACATCATGTACAGGAAGTTGGCGCAGTAGTCGAGGTCGTTGCGCGGGTAGATGAGCGGGTGGCCCACCGAGTTTTTGTAGCTCCAGGCGGCAATGGTCGAAATCTTGGCCATGAGGCGCACGATGTTCAAATCGAGCTCCTCCTTGCTGATTTCGGGCGCAATGCTCTTGGGGTAGAAGGCCGTGAGCGAGCACACCAGCGACGACAGGATGCCCATGGGGTGGGCCGACGACGGGAAGCCGTCGAGAATCTTGCGAATGTCCTCGTGAATGAGGGTGTGCTGGGTAATCTGGTACTTAAAATTGTCGAATTCAGCCTGGGTGGGCAAAGCGCCGTAAATCAGCAGGTAAGCAACCTCCAGGAAGTTGGACTTTTCGGCCAGCTGTTCGATGGGGTAGCCCCGGTAGCGAAGAATGCCTTCCTCGCCGTCGAGGAACGTGATGGCGCTTTTGGTGGCGCCGGTGTTCTTGTAGCCTGAATCGAGGGTGACGTAACCGGTTTGGTCACGCAACTTGCCGATGTCAAACGCTTTTTCGTGTTCGGTACCTTCAATGACGGGCAAGCTAATGGATTTGCCGTCGAGGATAAGTTCAGCAGATTCTGCCATGGGCGGGAGGGATGTGAGGGGAATTTCAGTGCGAAACTAAGGCATAAGCCGTGCGCCGGGAAATTTTCCAGCTATTTGGCCCGGCATTGGTACAGAATAACTAGCGTGCAGGTTCGATAAATAAAAGATAGGCATGGAGCTAATCAGTTATTTACCGATGCAGAACTGTGTGAAAATGCTGGTGAGCAGGTCTTCGGAAGAAATTTCTCCGGTAATCTCACCCAGCGCTGCCAGGGCGTGGCGCAGGTCGGCAGCCAGCAGCTCGGTGCCCTGGCCGGTATCCAGGCCCGCCTGCACGGCCTGAAGGTGGGCGGCAGCCGTTTCCAGCGCGCGGGCATGGCGCACATTGGTGACGATGGTAGCGGACGCGGTGTTCTCCAGCGCGGAGCCCCGCACTTCGGTTAGCAATGCCGTTTGCAGCTCATCCAACCCACGCTTTTGGCCGGCGGCTACCAGCACCATGGGCGTGGGGCTGGCCAAGCCTACCTGCGCGGCTTGAAATTGAGCTAAAAAAGCTCCTTGCGCGTTGGGCGTTGCCAAATCGGTTTTGTTGCCCACCGCCAGCACCGGCAAGGCTAGGCCCCTGGTGAGCTCCTGGATTTCGGCTATTACCTCCGCCGGCGTCATTTCGGTCAGGTCGAACAAATAGAGCAGCAGGGCGGCCTGGCGCACGCGCTGGCGGGTGCGGCTCACGCCAATGGCTTCCACCTCATCGGCGGGATTGTCGCGCAGCCCGGCGGTGTCCACGAAGCGAAACCGGAGGCCGTCGATGCTGACCTCGTCTTCGATAAAGTCGCGGGTGGTGCCCGGAATGGCCGACACAATGGCGCGCTCCTCGCGCAGCAAGGCGTTGAGCAGCGTGGACTTGCCGGCATTGGGCCGCCCGGCAATGACCACGGTAATGCCGTTCTTGATGACGTTGCCCAACTCGAAGGAATGGAGCAGCCCGGCCACCACCCCGCGCACTTCGCTCAGGAGTTGGGCCAGGCCGGTGCGGTCGGCAAACTCCACGTCCTCTTCACCAAAGTCCAGCTCCAGCTCCAGCAAGGCCGCGAACTTGATGAGCCGGGCCCGGAGCTCGCGCAGCTCCTGCGAGAAGCCGCCGCGCAGCTGGTTCAGCGCCACCCGGTGGCTCAGGGCCGAATCGGAGGCGATGAGGTCGGCCACGGCTTCGGCCTGGGCCAGGTCCATGGCCCCGTTCAGAAAAGCCCGCTTGGTAAACTCGCCAGCTTCGGCCAGACGGGCGCCCTGGCGCAGGAGCAAGCCCAGCACCTGGCGCACAACGTAATCGGAGCCGTGGCAGCTGATTTCTACCACGTCTTCGCGGGTGAACGAGCGCGGGCTGCGGTAGAGCGCCGCTACTACTTCGTCCAGAATTTCACCCGAGCTGGGGTCGCGCAGGGTGCCGTAGTGCAGCGTGTGGCCCGCGGCATCGGGCATGCTTTTCTTAGAGAATACCGAGGCCGTGATGGCGATGGCCGCCGGGCCCGATAGGCGGACCACCGCCAGCGCGCCCGCACCGGGAGGCGTGGACAAGGCGACGATTGTATCGGAAAAAATGGTTTGGACCACGGAGTTAGTAGAAGATATCGGATGCCGCGAATTGAGCTGGCAATTCCGTGGGAAAGGCTATTCAGTTACAAATAAATTGCAGCTGACTTCGGCTGAAATCAATGCGGTTCGCTCTCGGTTGATTCTGATTTCGAAGGAGTTATCAAACCCAACCTTATCCAGCACTTCAACCAGGGCGCCGAGCTGCAGCCCCACTTTATCGAGGTACTGCAGGAAGGGCGCCGTGGTGTTTTTGACTGCGGCCAGGGTGCCACGATCGCCCACTTCCAGGTCGGCCAGCAGGCGGTGCGCGGGCCGGCGCATAGCGCCGTCCTCAGCTGGAATGGGGTCGCCGTGCGGGTCCAGGGCCGGGAAGCCCAGGAAGGCATCGAGGCGGCGCATGAGCAGCGGCGACTGCACGTGCTCGAGCTCCTCGGCCACTTCGTGCACCTCGTCCCAGTTGAAGCCCAGCTGCTGCACCAGGAACACTTCCCAGAGGCGGTGCTTGCGGATGGTGAGCAGGGCCACGCGCTGGCCTTCGGTGGTGAGCTGCACGCCGCGGTAGCGCTCATACGCCAGCAGGCCTTTGTCGGCGAGGCGCCGGAGCATGTCCGTGACCGAGGCGGCCCGGGTGTCCAGGGCCGCGGCAATGCGGTTGGTGCTCACGCCCGCCGTGTCCGGCTCTGCCTCGGCCAGCTTATAAATGGCCTTCAGGTAGTTTTCCTCGGTGTGGCTCGGCAGCTTGGAGGGTAGCGCGGGCAGGGTGGTAGGATTCATGCGGGCCGAGCCTGGGTAGTTTCTTTAAATGCCGCGCGGCGTGGCGGAGTTCGTATACCCCGCAACTATTTCGCGCCGCAGGCTAAAAATGCTTCGACAATAACAACTCGGCTCCCTAACAATGACCCCTAGAATTTCAACAAGGCCGAAGCCCACGTGAAGCCGCTGCCGAAGGCCGCCAGGCAAACCAGGTCGCCGCGCTTGATTTTGCCTTCTTGTACGGCTTCGCTCAGGGCAATGGGCACCGAGGCGGCGGTGGTGTTGCCGTAGCGCTGGATATTGCTGAACACCTTGTCGTCGGACAGGCCCATTTTCTGCTGCACGTACTGGGTGATGCGCAGGTTAGCCTGGTGCGGGATGAGCATGTCGATGTCGGAAGCCTGCAGGCCGTTCTGGTCCAGCGCCTCTTTGATAACCTGCGGAAAGCGGACCACGGCGTTTTTGAACACGTTCTGGCCGTTCATGTAGGGGTAGAGCTCCTGCGGATTGTCGAGCACGTATTGCACGCGGTTGTTGCGGTTGGAGCCGGGCTCTTTCACAATCAGCTCCTCGGCAAGCTCGCCTTGGGCGTGCAGGTGGGTGCTGAGAATGCCCTGGCCATCTTCCGTGCTGGGCCGCAGCAGCACCGCGCCGGCCCCATCGCCGAAAATGACCGAGACCGTGCGGCCTTCGGGCGACTTGTCGAGGCCGGATGAGTGAATTTCGGAGCCCACCACCAGCACGGTGTCGTACATGCCGGTGCGAATAAACTGGTCGGCCACCGACAGGGCGTAGATGAAGCCCGAGCACTGGTTGCGCACGTCGAGGGCGGGCGCGTTGTTGGTCATGCCCAGCTCGCGCTGCAGCAGCACGCCGGAGCCCGGAAAGAAGTAATCGGGCGACAGCGTGGCGAACACAATCAGCTGCACGTCATCGGGCGCGACGCCCGCCATCTCCAGGGCCTTGCGGGAAGCATTGGCCCCCATGTTGGCGGTAGTGTCCTTCCCTTCCTCAAACCAGCGCCGCTCCTTGATGCCCGTCCGCTCCTGAATCCAGGCATCGGAGGTATTCATCATCGGCTCAAGCTCGGCGTTGGTAACTACCCGGCTGGGTACGTAGTGGCCGACACCGGCAATGTAAGAGTGACGTAGGGTTGCCATGGATGACGGAAAAAGGAGTGGGAATTTGGAGTAAAAGTGAGATGCAGCGGCTAGGCCGGCTAAGGTCAAGCTGAACAGCTGACGTAAAATGGGGGCAAAGGTGGCAGGTTAAACGAGAGAATCCAGCAAAAGGCACAATTTTTTGCCTTCCTCGGCCCACAGAACTTCGGTGGGTATGCCCAAAGGATAAAAATTGCTGCTTCGCAACCGGGCCACCAGGGCGGGGCCCTCGGCCGGTTTCGCAAAGTCCAGCTCCAGGCCGGCGCCGTTTTTCTGGAGCAGTGCCTGCCACAGCGGGTTGGGCGAGGCGATAACCGGCAGGCCGTGGGCTAGGTATTCAAACAGCTTGGTGGGGCGGCAGCGTTCCGTGCTGGTGTGGGGGCGGTAGGGCAGCAGCCCCAGGTGGCTTTGCTGGATGGCCGCCACGATAGCCGCGTGCGGCACCGGCACCGCGCCGCCGCTCAGGCTAAGCCAGGAGGGATGTTGGGCTACCTTTTCCTCAAGCTGCCGGAGCAGGGCCGGCTGCTGGCAAAAGCCCATAATGGTGAGCTGGGCGCCACCCGGCCAGGCATAGTGGAGCTGCTGCGTAAGCGCAATGGCTTCCCACACCCCATTGAGCTCCGAGATGGTGCCCGAAAAAAGGAGCTTCAGGGGCAACTCCGGATAGGGCAGTTCCTTAGGTTTGGCTGGCAATAACTCGCCGGGGCCGGGCTGGTATTTGTTTTCCAGCACGACGACGCGGCCGTTGGGCTGAGCTGCTAAAAAGGGTAGTTCTTCGGCATAGCTGGCTTCGGCCAGAATAATCCCGGCCGCCCGGCCAGCCGCTAATGATTCCACCCAGCGCATGCCCGCGGCCAGCCAACGGCGGGTTATGCCTTGGTAGACGTGTTGGGTAGATACGTTCAGCGCGTAGTTTTCGCGGATGTCGTAAATGAACCTGCGGCCGGGCGACAGCCATTGCCACAGCATGGTAAGTGGCAAGAGCTCCGGCGCATGCACGATTACCACTCCAGGGCGTACTCGCCGCAAAAGCCGCCAGTAGTTGAGCTGAGCACCGAGCCGGGCCAGACTGAGCCGCGACCCGCTGAAAATAGCGTGCTGGTAAACGCCCTTGGCCTGGTTGTCTGCACCGGTTTGGCCGGCAGAGCTGCCGCGCCCGGCTACGTGCACTTCAGTATTGGGCCGGCTGCGAAGCGTTTCGGCAAACTTGCCCCGCATACGGGTATCGTCAACCGGTTTCAATACGGAAGCCAGCAGAACCACTAATTGAGACGAACCCGAGCCAAGCACGGGCCAAAGATGCTAGTTTTGCCCTTATTTACCTTGCGCCAGCCGCCTTACCCCATGCCCGACCAAACCTCCACCCTCAGCCTTTCGGCCACGCAAACCCTCGTTGAAAGCGCCTGGGCCGACCGTGCCCTGCTCCAGACCCCCGAAACCAAAGCCGCCATCGAGCACGTCATCGAAGAGCTGGACAAGGGCCGCCTGCGCGTAGCCACCCCGCCCGCCGAAGACGGCGGCGAGTGGACCATCAACGAGTGGGTGAAAAAGGCCGTGATACTGTACTTCCCCATCCGCCAGATGAACACGCAGGAAGTCGGCCCCTTCGAGTACCACGACAAAATGCTGCTCAAAACCGACTATGCCGGCCAGCAGGTGCGCGTGGTGCCGCCGGCCGTGGCCCGCTACGGAGCGTTCCTGGCTCCCGGCGTCATCCTGATGCCCAGCTACACCAATATCGGCGCCTACGTGGGCGAGGGCACCATGGTGGACACCTGGGCCACGGTGGGCTCCTGCGCACAAGTAGGCAAAGGCGTGCACCTGAGCGGGGGCGTGGGCCTGGGCGGCGTGCTCGAGCCGGTGCAGGCCGCGCCGGTCATCATCGAAGACGGGGCCTTCATCGGCTCGCGTAGCATCCTGGTCGAAGGCTGCCGCATTGGCAAAGAAGCCGTGATTGGCGCGGGCGTCACCATCACCGGCAGCACCAAAATTATCGACGTGACCGGGGCCGAGCCCAAGGAATACCGCGGCTATGTGCCGCCTCGCTCGGTGGTTATTCCCGGCTCAATTCCCAAGCAATTCCCCGCCGGCGAATACCAGGTGCCTTGCGCCTTAATTATCGGCCAACGCAAGCCCAGCACCGACCTGAAAACGTCGCTCAATGACGCCCTGCGTGATTTTGGTGTTTCGGTTTAAGCTAGTGACTGCTTATGGGTTTAAAATAATTCCGCATAAGAATTAGCAGGCGACTAAATAGCAACAATTAAAAAGGCCACTCAAGCGAGTGGCCTTTTTAATTGTTTGCAAATAGCCAAATGGAAGTTGGGTTAATTTAGCTCATTTTCATTTGGCTATTTGTCCATCCAGATGTCTACAAATGGCTCTTCCTCCCCGACCCGGTAAGCCCGGCGGAAGACGTTGGTGTTGGATTCGATGGCGATGTTGCCCTCAGGGTCGAGCGCGATGATGCCCCGGTCGCCCTGAAGCTTGTCGGCGTACATGCCCACGGCCTCGCGGGCGGCTTTGGCTATCGTGAGCTTCTTGTATTTGCGCAGGGCGTACACTTCGTGGGCGCAGGCCGCCAGCATGATGATTTCGCCGTCGCCGGTGCAGGAAGCGGCGCACACCTCGTTGTTGGCGTAGCTACCGCCGCCGTAGATGCAGCTGTCGCCCACCCGGCCCCGGAGCTTGCCCTCGATGCCGCCGGTAGAAGTGGCCACGGCCAGGTTGCCGTGCTGGTCGAGGGCCACGGCCCCCACGGTGTCGTGCTTGCCGGCGTGCTCCACTTCGGCCTGCTGCAGGATTTCCAGCCACTCTTGGCGCTGCTGGTCCGTCTTGAAGTAGCTGGGGTCCTGCAGCGTCAGGCCTTGCGACAGGGCAAATTCGTGGGCGCCATCGGCGGTGAGGAACGTGTGCTTGCACTTCTCCATCACCAGCCGGGCCAGCCGCACGGGGTTCTTCACCAACTTGAGCCCGCTCACGGCACCGCCGCGCAGCGTGAACCCGTCCATGATGGACGATTCGGTTTCCACATCGCCGTTGATATTGAACATGCCCCCGCGCCCGGCATTGAACAGCTCGTTATCTTCCATGCTCATCACCGCCGCTTCCACGGCATCGAGGGCGGTGCCACCCCGATTAAGGATTTCCCACCCCGCCTGCAGGGCCTGTTCCAACCCTTCTTTTAGCTTGGCTTCCTTTTCCGGCGGAATGGTAGATGGGTCGGTATTTACCGCGCCGCCATGAATTAATAAAACATATTTTCCCATGATGCAAAGTAGAGGTTGTGGTGTGGCTTCTACTTAGGGGGCAAGATTTGGTTTTGTTGAGCTAAACGAGGCGGCGGGCTAACGCCTTAACGATTAAGACCTAGTTTAGCCCAACTTTTTTGGCCGAATGCTCGGGAATATAAAAAGGCCGTTCCGCCAGAATGCGAAACGGCCTTTTTAATTCTCACGAAATCTAGGCGAATTAAATAGCAGCGCCGGCTTTTAATTTATCGCCAAACAGCGCTTTTACTTTTTCAACCTTGGGGCGAGCCACAAATTGGCAATAAGGCTCATGGCCGTGCAGGTTGAAATAGTTCTGGTGGTAGTTTTCGGCCGGGTAAAATTCAGGAGCGGCAGTGATTTCCGTTACCACCGGATTGGGAAATGCTTTTTCCTTGTTGAGTTTCTGCTTATAATATTCGGCAAGCTGTTTTTGCTCGTCGTTGTGGTAATAAATTACCGAGCGGTACTGGGTACCGGTGTCGTTGCCCTGGCGGTTTAGGGTCGTCGGGTCGTGCGTTTTCCAGAAGATTTCCAGCAGCTCTTTGTAGCTGATAACGGCGGGGTCGAAGGTGATATCAATTACCTCCGCGTGCCCGGTCAGGCCGCTGCACACTTCCTTATAGGTCGGGTTCTTGATGCGGCCTCCCGCATACCCGGAAACCACTTTTTCAACTCCTTTCAGATTTTGAAATACCGCTTCGACGCACCAAAAGCAGCCGGCTCCAAACGTTGCATGTTCCATAAATAGGCGTTTAAATTCTGTCTAACTTTAATTACAACTCCATAGACGCCGCGTAGGTTATTTCCTTACAAGGGGCATGGACATGTTTTTAAGAAAAAAGAACGACATGCTACAAACCGTAGCATGTCGTTGCAGGGTGTCAGTTTAGCTCTGTGGCGTTGCTTAGCGTGATTTGGGAGCGTCGAAATCAGCTCAATAACCTAGCGCCGAAACCGCTCGGCCACTACCAGGTCCTTGGAGCCGGCCGTGTACTGGTAGAAGCCTTCGCCGGATTTGGCACCCAGGCGGCCGGCCATTACCATGTTTACCAGCAGCGGGCAGGGGGCGTACTTGGGGTTGCCCAGGCCGTCGTGCAGCACCCGCAAAATGGCCAGGCAAACATCCAGCCCAATAAAATCGGCTAGTTGCAGCGGGCCCATGGGGTGAGCCATGCCCAATTTCATCACGGTGTCAATTTCCTCCACGCCGGCCACGCCTTCAAACAGCGTAATGATGGCCTCGTTAATCATGGGCATCAGAATGCGGTTGGCCACAAAACCGGGGTAATCGTTTACTTCCGTGGGGGTTTTGCCCAGCTTGCGCGACAACTCCATGACCTGCTGCGTCACGGCATCGGACGTGGCGTAGCCCCGAATTACCTCCACCAGCTTCATCACCGGCACGGGGTTCATAAAGTGCATGCCTATTACCTGCTGCGGGCGTTTGGTGACGGCGGCAATCTTGGTAATAGAAATGGACGAGGTATTCGACGCCAGAATGGCATCGGCGGGCGCGTACTGGTCGAGGTCGCGGAAAATTTGTAGCTTCAGGTCCACATTTTCCGTCGCAGCTTCTACCACCAGGCCCGCGCCGGCTACGCCGGTTTCCAGCGAAGTCGAGGTGCGAAGGCGGCCCAGGGTGGCGGCTTTATCTTCCTCGCTCAGCGTTGCTTTGGCTACTTGGCGGTCCAGGTTTTTGGTGATGGTGGCTAGGGCGCGGTCCAGGGCAGGCTGGCTGATGTCGATAAGCGCTACGGAAAAACCGTGTTGTGCAAAGACGTGAGCAATGCCATTGCCCATGGTGCCGGAACCAATAACGGCTACATTCATAACTAGCGGAAAAAGTGTGGGAGAGAAGAGCATACCGCTCAGTTGAGCAGGATAGCAAAGCTACGGCACCATTAGTAAGGGGCGTTTTTGTTTGCATCCGCAAAAATATTTTTTCATTTATTATATCCTTTTAAACGAGCCCGCGTACAAAGCCGCAGAGACACTTCTTTTTTCTTTCACCTTCTTCACTCTCTCCAGCCATGGGCAACCTCCTGTATATCATCGCCGTCATCCTCATCATCATTTGGGCAGTTAGCTATTTCGGTGGCTTCTATACTGGTGGCATCATTCACACCCTGCTCGTAATTGCTATCATCGCCATTCTGCTCCGTGTAATTAGCGGCCGAAGCGCGGTCTAATGCCACCTGTGAGTTAACTATAAGACGTAAAAAAGCCCCGCTGATATATCAGCGGGGCTTTTTTACGTCTTATAAATAATTTGTTTAGCGACCAATGTTAAACAAAAAGCTAAAACGAATTACCAGGCCCGGGTACAGTGAATAAATGGTGTTGTCGAAATTATAAAGCCCGACAATGTCAACTGCTGCGTTTTGGCCCAGGTACGAGCGGTAGCCAATGCCCGCGAGGGGAGTGGTTACCGTGCGCTTGTATTTATAGAAACCATTGTTGGAGTCCACGTCAACCAATTCGGCGTTGGTGACTTCGTATTCGGCGTGAACAAAAAACTCTTTGTACACGATGTACTGTGCGAATGCTTTCAGCCCCACGCTGCTCGATTTGATGCTGTTATCGCCTTGCGCGTTCAGGACATAGCCGGCGTTTTTGGCTGCATCGGTTAAACTGTAGCTGCTGTAGGCGTACGAAATGCCTGGCCCGAGAGCAAACTTGTCGGTAATGCGGAAGCCGATGGCCGGCGCGGCACTCACGTTAAATTGGTTGAGCCCACCGTTGGAAGAGAAGCCCAAGCCGAAATTGGTGTAGAGAAATTTCTTGGTCGGCGGCTTGTCTTCGGCGCCCCCCGCTTTGGTCGCTTTGCGGTTTGGAAATTCCAGGCCCGAAGGGGCATTGGGCGAAGGTTCCGCGGCCGGAAACTCTGGTGCCGGCATCGGGGCCGCCGAAGGCTGGGTGGCAGGAGGCGTAGTCGGAGCGGGAGCGGGCACCGGGGTGGGCTCCGGCGTACGGGGCTTAGCCGGGGGGGGCCGGGAGGCGCCGAGTTGAGCACCGGCTTGTCCTGTGCCTGCGCACGGTGGGCCGGCAGGCAGGCCACCCCGGCAAGCAGCAGCAGCGGAAGCAAATGGCGTTTCATTATCAAAGCAGGAATGGAATGAGAAATAAAGAAAAAGGAATTATTTGAAACGAAGTAATCGAATTTCCTCGCTCTTAATTCCTTTTCCTTCATTAATGTTAAGCCAGCTTATACATTTTCTGGCGCTGCGATTTCAGCGTCTCGTCGGCCAGGTATTCTTCGTAGTTCATGCGCCGGTCCAGGATGCCATCGGGGGTTAGCTCAATGATGCGATTGGCAACGGTTTCGATGAACTGCAAGTCGTGCGAAGCGAACAGCAGCGAGCCTGGGTAATCGCGCAGGGCGTTGTTCAAAGCCGTGATGCTTTCCAGGTCCAAATGGTTGGTTGGGTCGTCCAGGACCAGCACGTTGCCGCTCTGTAGCATCATTTTCGAGAGCATGCAGCGCACTTTTTCCCCGCCGCTCAGCACGTTGCTTTTCTTCTGCGATTCCTCGCCCGAAAACAGCATGCGGCCCAAAAAGCCCCGAATAAAGCTTTCGTCTTTTTCCTCGGAATACTGCCGCAGCCAGTCCACAAGGTTCAGTTCGCCGGACTGGAAGAAGTTGTTGTTTTCCTTGGGGAAATAGCTGGGCGTGATGGTGGTGCCCCATTTGAATTCGCCGGTGGCCGGAGTGGCTTCCCCAAAGAGAATGTCAAACAGGAGGGAAGCGGCGCGGTCGTCGCGGCCCACAATGGCCACTTTGTCCTTTTTGTCCAGCGTAAAGCTCACGTTTTTAAACACCGTCTGGCCGTCTACTTTCGCGCTCAGGTTTTCCACGCTCAGCAGCTGGTTGCCGGGCTCGCGCTCCGATTTGAAGGCGATGTACGGGTAGCGGCGCGAGCTGGGCTTGATATCTTCCAGGGTAAGCTTTTGCAGCAATTTCTGGCGCGAAGTAGCCTGCTTGCTTTTGCTGGCGTTGGCCGAGAAGCGGCGCACAAACTCTTCGAGCTCTTTGCGGCGGTCTTCGGTTTTCTTGTTGGCGTCTTGGCGCTGGCGCAGCACGAGCTGGCTGCTCTCGTACCAGAACGAGTAGTTGCCGGGGTACATGGTGATTTTGCCGAAGTCCAGGTCGGCCATGTAGTTGCACACGGCATCGAGGAAGTGGCGGTCGTGGCTCACCACAATCACGGTGTTCTGGAAGCTGTCGAGGAAGTTCTCAAGCCAGAGCACGCTCTCGGCGTCGAGGTTGTTGGTCGGCTCGTCGAGCAGCAGCACGTCGGGGTTGCCAAACAGGGCCTGGGCCAGCAGCACGCGTACTTTTTCGCTGGCGCCGAGGTCGGCCATGAGGCTGTGGTGCTTGTCTTCCACAATGCCCAGGCCCGACAGCAGCTCGGCGGCTTCGTACTCGGCATTCCAGCCTTCCAGGTCCGCAAACTCGCCTTCCAGCTCGGCAGCGCGCTCGCCGTCGGCGTCCGAGAAGTCGGCTTTGGCATAGAGGGCGTCCTTCTCCTGCATCACGGCATACAGCCGCTGGTGGCCCTGAATCACGGTTTGGAGCACCGGCTGCTCGTCGTAGGCAAACTGGTTCTGCTTCAGCACGGCCAGGCGCTGGCCGGCCGGCATCTCCACCGAGCCCGTGTTGGGCTCCAGCTCGCCGGAGAGAATTTTCAGGAAGGTGGATTTGCCCGCACCATTGGCCCCAATGAGGCCGTAGCAGTTGCCAGGCAGGAATTTCGCGGTAACGTCTTCAAACAGGATGCGCTTGCCATAGCGCAGGCTCACATTGGTGGTCGAAATCATTCAGTAAGAAAATAGTAGCAAACAAAAACTGCACAACCGTGCGCAGCAGCGCGCAAAATTACGCACCAGGAGGCGGGCCGAAATCCTGCCCGAAAAAAGAGGTTGACAAACCTGATGAAAATAACTAACTAGGTGTCAAATTAGTGCCCTAGGTGTGGGCCAAAACCCCTTGGCGCGGCAAAAATGGCCTATGAATAACTTCTGCCTACTCGAGCTAGTATAAAAAGACAATCAGCCGGAGATACCGGTTTTTCTTCACCTCAATTCAATTAAGCTTCGGCCATGGCAGACCTTTCAATAACCTCCGAGAACAATGGATTTCGCATGGGCGCCTACACGGCGGCGGCCTTGGTTGTGTACACGGGCATTGCTATGCTGGCGGGGTTCCTCGATAAAATTGAAGCGGGCTCGCTCGACCTGGTGATTATAGCCGCAGGCGTGGTGATGGCCATTAAGCGCTTTAAGCGGGCGCGGGGCAACCGCATGTCGTACCTGCAGGGCTTCGGCACGGGCATCATCACGGGGCTGGTGGCGTCGGTGTTGCTGGCCGCTTTTTTCTGGCTGATGGGCGGCGTGAGCAAAGGCGTCATGAATTCGGTGCAGCGCATTCAGGCGCGCGACCTGTTTGGCGCCGACCTGGGCGTGCTCATTGGGGGGCTGGGCATTATCCTGATGGGCACCATGACGGGGGTAATCACCTCGCTCATCGCCATGCAATACTTTAAAAGCCCCGACCACCAGGCCGTGGCCAGCTTAGACTAAGCCATTGTTTCATTGAACTTTCGCGCTACAAGACGGCCCCGGTTGGGGCCGTTTTTATTTGCGCCTAGATATAGCGCTAAAAATATTTTTATAATGAAAATTAGACTGAACAAGAATTAACCAGTATCTTTCGGGCGTTAAGCCAATAAATCCACGGAGGTCTTCTACTCATTCCCTTGAATTTTATGTTTAAAATTCTAATCCCCACGTTGACAGTCTTCCTGGCCCTGGGTTCCTTTTCGGCCCACGCCCAAATGGCCGACCGCCTCTCGGAGCACCCCACCTTCAACAAGGCGGCCATGAAAGAATCGGTAGGTCCCGACGCCGTGGCGCTGACGCGGGAAATGACCAAAAAGCTCCACCTCAACGAGGCGCAGATACTCAACCTTCTGGCCCTGAACCGCACCAAGCTGGCCGGCCTCAGGAGCATCAACCAAGAGTACAAGGACGACGAAGCCACCCGGGCCGCCAAAACGGCCGAGCTGGAATCTCAGTTTGAACAGGAATGCAGCCGCGTGCTCACTCCTTCGCAGCTCAGCCAGCTCCACCAGGGAACGGACCACCCCACTACCGCTCCCAGCAACTCCGGAAACGGCCTGGGCTAACCCCATTACTGCCGGCAAAAAAGGCCCGCCATTAGCATGGCGGGCCTTTTTTGTTAGGGCTGCTTGGGCGAGAGTGGGTCGGCTAATACTTCCGTGACCGTGCCTAGCGGGCCAAACCGCAGGCTGATGCACGCAGCCTCGGACCGGGCGTGGCGCGCATTGCACTGGGTGCCGGGCTCCAGGTAGTAGTAGTACACTTTTTCGGTGCCAGCGCGCAGCTCTTCTTCATCGGGAGGGCCAAGCAGGGCCGTTACGTCGTCGGCCCGGGCCTCGTACAGGGCCTCTTTGCTGCGCACCAGGGCCGGCACGGCGGCCCGGCGCTGGTCGCGGCAGGCGTAGGGGTCGGCGCGCCAGGCCTTCGCGTCGAATCCCGGCAGCCTGGGCAGGGCGTGGCCGCAGCCGCCGAGCAGCCCAATGATACCCAGAACGAGGAGAAAGCGAGGGCTGCTGGCGGGTGAAAAGGGCAAAAACATAACGAAAATGAGGAAAAGTGCTAGGTCTATTAGAATTGGGCTAAGCTAAGCACTAAGTTTGGCCCGATAGTGTATACTGCTGTGCTAAACCGTGCCGACGGCTCAGTTTACACGTATTTCGAACTCACCGAATATTCATGTTTCAGTTACCTGGAAAGGTTGTATTTGCGGGCTTGTTACTGGGCCTGATGGTGCCCCCGAAGCAGCTCGCCGCACAAGCCCTGCCCACCAAAGCTATTGCGATGCTGCCGGTGGCGGCCCGCCGGGCTTATTATCAAACCGCTTTTGAACAGCGGGCGGCCCAACTTTACACCGTGCTGGGGCTGGGCCGGTCGGGGCTGCCGCTTAAGGTCTTTCGGGAGGGCCTGGTGGGGTACTACAACCTCCGCCCCGCGGGCAAGCCCACGGCCAGCCCGCCGGTGCTCACGCTCATCGATTTTAGCATTTCCAGCCAGCAGAAGCGCCTGTGGGTTATCAATGTGGAGAAAGCCAAAGTGTTGTATCATACGCTGGTGGCCCATGGCAAAGCCAGCGGGGCCGATGTGCCGCTGGCATTCTCCAACAAAGGGGGCTCGGAGATGAGCAGCCTGGGCTTTTATCGCACCGCGCCCACCACCTACACCGGCAAGCACGGCCTTTCGCTCAAGCTGGTGGGGCTCGACCCGGGTTTCAACACCAACGCCGAAAGCCGGGCCGTGGTGGTGCACGGGGCCGAATACGTGTGCCAGGACTTCGTGAAAACGCACGGCCGCCTGGGCCGCAGCCAGGGCTGCCCGGCGCTGCCTGTAGCCGAAACCGCCGCCATTGTGAAGGCCATTAAGGGCGGAAGCGTGCTGTACCTGCACGGGCCAGAAGGGGCAAACTACCACTCGCGGTGGTTGAATTTGGATAAGGCGGTGGCGGCGTACTCGGGCGTTTACTAGCGGGCCAGCCCCAGGGCAATAACCAGAACGGAAAGGGCGCGTTATAAGGCAAGTGGGCCACGGCGGCAGGCGAAAAGCTGCGGCGTGGTCGATTTAACCCTTCATTTCACTTTCCCTTCCCAATGCGTCTCAATCTCCGCTTCATCATTGCCATCATCGTGGCGGCGGTGTCCCTTTTTGGCTATTACTTCAACACCTCCAAGAACGAGGTGACCGGCGAAACTCAGCACGTAAACATGAGTGCCGACCAGGAAATAGCCCTGGGCCTGCAGGCTGCGCCCGAAATGGCCGCCCAATACGGGGGCGAAAGCCCCAATGCCCGCGCCACAGCCGCCGTGCAGCAGGTAGGCCAGAAAATCATTGCCAGTACCAAGGCCGGCCAAACCCCCTACAAGTTTCAGTTTCACCTGCTGGCCGACGACCAGACGATTAATGCCTTTGCCCTGCCCGGTGGGCAGGTGTTCATCACCCAGGGCCTGCTGAAAAATTTGACCTCCGAAGGGCAGCTGGCGGGCGTGCTGGCCCATGAAATTGGGCACGTGGTGGGACGGCATTCGGCCGCTCAGGTGGCCAAGTCCAACCTCACGCAGGGCCTGGCCGGCGCCGCTACCATTGCGTCCTACGACCCCAACAGCCCCGGCAGCTCCATCGCCAAGGCCGCCGTGGCCGCGGCCATTGCCAAGGTTATCAGCCTGCGCTTTGGCCGCAACGACGAGCTGGAGGCCGACAAGCTCGCCGTTGACTTCACCCCCCAGGCCGGCTACGACCCCCGTTCTATGATTCAAGTGATGAAGATGCTGGAGCAGCAAAGCGGCCGTAGCTCAACGCCCGAGTTCATGAGCACGCACCCCGACCCGGGCAACCGCATTGCCGAACTACAGAAAGAAATTGCGGCGGAATTCCCCCAGGGAGTGCCCGCAGGACTGAAAGAATAGGGGCTTGTCATCGCGAGCGCAGCGCGGCAATCCGCCCTGTTTTCAGCAACCAGTTCAATTATGTAATAAAGCCCCGGCACCATAAAGTGTCGGGGCTTTTTGCTTTGAAAGCGTTTCTTACAACTCAAGGTTGGTCGCTGAAAACAGGACGGATTGCCGCGCTACCCTCGTAACGACGGACGGACTGCCGCGCGATGTCAAAAGTTGGGTGGCGTGAGGTTTTTGAAGTGGCCGTTGAGCCGCACCCGCTCTTTTAGGCGCTCGGTTTCGAGCACCACGGGCAGAATATTGTCGAGGTGCTCGCGCACCATTTCCTGGCGTTCGTGCTCGCTGGTGGTGGCCAGGAGCTGGTATTCCTGCTCGGTGCTTAGCCCAATGTGGTGGGCCACGTCGAAGATGCAGTAGTCGGGGGCCAGTTCCAGCAGGAGCTTGCGCAGGCCGAGGGCTTCGTAGAGCAGCCGCACCTGCTTGGTAATGATTTCGCGGAGCACGGGGTCGGGTTCCTGGTCCTGCACCACATCCTCGACCTGGCCGCCGGCATAGAGCTTGCCCGGGGCCTGGCGGTAAAATTTATTGATGCGGAAGACGCCAATGGCTTTGGTCCGAATGTCGAGCTCCCCGCTGGAATACGTTTGCTCCACGCCCAGTAGCCGCATTTCGGTGCCCAGCTCGCTGAGGGAATTGTCGAGGTAGGGCGGGATGCCGAAGGTGATGTTTTGCTCGATGCATTCGCGCACCAGCTGGCGGTACCGGGGCTCAAAAATGTGAAGGTTCAGCTTTTCACCCGGGAAAACCACCAGATTGAGCGGAAACAGCGGCAGTAAGCGGGACATGGCAGCGGGACTGAGAAAGTAAGATAACTGAGACCTCAACAAGTTGAGGCCACTGTTAGGTTTGGTGCTGCCGGCCGGGGCCAGCTTCCGGAGTAGGAAGCGAAAGGTAGGCGCGAAAGCCAAAACCCCATCTGCCACGCTACTTTTGCCCCAATGGCCACCACTGCACTTATTCCTAACACCTCGGTTTTAATTAAAAAAGGCATTCGGCTGCTGCTGCAAGTGGTCGCGGCGCTGTTTCTGGCTTCGGTGGCCTGGGTGCTGATTTATCGGTGGGTGGCCCCGCCGGCCACCTGGCTCATGCTCGACCGGCGGGCCCACGCGCCGGTGGGCCTGGGCTACTATGGCATTCAGCAGGAGCCCCGGCTCATTCGCTACCAGTTCCGGAACCTGGACGAAGTGGCGCCCGCCGTGCCCCTGGCGCTGGTGGCCGCCGAAGACCAACGCTTTCTCATTCATCACGGCTTCGATTTCGATGCCCTGGCCAGCGCAGCTAAGCGCAACTGGAAAGGCGACGGCACCCACATTGTGGGCGGCAGCACCATTTCCCAGCAAGTGGCCAAAAACGTGTTTTTGTGGCACGGGCGCAGCTACGTGCGCAAAGCGGCCGAAGCCTATTTTACGGTGCTGATTGAGTTTATGTGGAACAAGCGCCGCATCATGGAAATGTACCTGAGCGTGGCCGAAATGGGGGACTGCACCTTTGGCGTAGAAGCTGCCAGCCAGCGCTACTTTGGCAAATCGGCAAGCCGGCTGAGCCCGGCCGAAGCGGCTTTGCTGGCCGGGGTGTTGCCCAATCCGCTGCGGTTCCGGGCTTCCAATCCGGGGCCGGCCGCGCGAGCCAAGCAGCTGCGGGTGCTGCGCAACATGCGCCGCCTGGGCGGCACTACCTACGTGAACACGCTCATCAACAAATAACCATGATTGGAAAGCTACCACTATGCAAAAGATTGGTGCTGGGCGCCCTTGTGCTTAGCTCAACGGGCTACTTGCAAGGCTGCCAGCCTGCGGCTTATGCGCACCGCAACACCACGGCCGAGGCAGCCGCCATCCGGAATGTGCTAACCACGCAAACTGCCGCCTGGAATAAGGGCGACATTCCCGGCTTCATGCAAGGCTATTGGAAGTCGGATTCGCTGGTGTTTCTCGGCCGCCGGGGCCCCACGTACGGCTGGCAGCAAACGCTGGATAACTACCGCAAAAACTACCCCGATGCCGCCGCAATGGGCCAATTGGATTTTAGCGGCTTGCGCATAACCCTGCTGGCACCCACCGCCGCCCAGGTAATTGGGCACTGGCACCTGGCCCGGCCCACCGTCGGCGACGTGGGTGGCTACTTCCTGCTGGTGCTGCGCAAAATAGACGGCCAGTGGGTGGTGGCAGCTGACCACACGAACAGCCAGTAAGAGAATTGAAGAGAGACTTGTAGAGGGACTCAGTGATTGAGCGACTGAGTGGCTGTATTGGAAACTGAATTTTCAAATTTCCATTAAGCCATTTCTTCACTCTTTTACTTTGTTACTACTTCAGTCACTTGATTTATCAAACCTAAGCTGGCAGCGTGTGCGGCGGCCGAGGCATAGTCGGCCACGAGCAGCATGGGTACGCCTTCGGTTTTGAGGGCTTCGGCTACTGGCGTTACGAGCAGGGCGCGGGCGGGCACTTGCACGTCGCGGATGTAGATGGCCTTGATGCGGCCGGGGTGGCGGCGCACTACTTCGCGGTAAATGCGCGTGTCTTCCTGGCCACTGTCGCCGAGCAGCACGAAGGGCAAGTGGGGATAGGTGTTGAGCACGTCGTCGATTTCGTGCAGCTTGTGGGCAAAGTGAATGGCGGCCGAACCGGTGACACCGGGCGGGGGCGTGGTTTTGGGGCGGGCGATGCTCAAATCGCGCAGCAGGAGCGGGCCGGGTGGCATTTCGTGGATGCCCAGGAATTCATCCAGCACGTCGTAGAGGTTCCAGGGGCTGCTGCTGACGTAGAAAAAAGGGTTGTCGGGCTGGCCGGTGCGGCCGCGCTGCAGGCTGCGGTAAAAGTCCGCTACTCCCACAAAGGGCAGGCGGGAATGGGCGTTGCTGAGCAGGGTGCGCCCCAGCATTTTCAGCACGTTGGTGGCGCTGGTTTCGAATACTGTGTCGTCGAGGTCGCTGATGACGCCGAACTCGGCGCTGGGGGGCGGCACCAGCACTTTGGCCGATGCCTGCACCGCGGGCAGCGGCAGCCGAAAGTGCGGGGGCAGCCGCGAGACCCGCACGGGCACCGGGTACCAGAGGTAGGCCACGGGCTCGGGCAGGGCCTTGGGCTCGATGATGAGCGTGAAATAGCCCTCGTCGTCAGTGGTGACGAGGTGCTGGCTGCCGTCGGGCATTTCCGCTACCAGGTCGGCGCCGGGCACTTCGCGGCTGTTGAAGCGGCGCACCATGCTTTGGAAATTGCGCCAGCGCGAGTCCGTGGCGGTTTGGGCGGCGATGCCGCGGTCGGCCAGCAGGCGGCCCTTGATATAGAATTTGGTGGCCGTACCGTAGCTCCGGTAGGCGTCGAGCTGCAGCGGGCGCAGCCAGCCCCGCTGCGCCGTGAAGCGGGTGACAAGGTGGTCAGACCATTCGGTGAAGGAGGAAAGGGCATCGAGCAGCTTCATGGGGCAAACCTACGGCCGGGGGCGAGAATGCCTCAAAATGGCCACCGATAGGCCGGCTGCGTAGAATGGCCATTCCCGATTAAGCGGGACCCTCTCCTCCGTCCATGCCGACTGCCGCCGCTCCTCGCTCTAAAACCCGTAAAAAGGTGCTTGTGCCCCAAGATGAGGCGCATATCGTGTATAAAGACCCGGCCCGCCAGGCCCAGATGGCGGGCTTGCGCTATGCCACCGACCAGGCCGCGGGCATCAGCCGGAAAGCCACGCGGGCCGGCAACTTTACGTACCACGATGCCCAGGGCCACAAAATAACCGACCCTAAAACCCTGGAGCGCATTGCCAGCTTCGTGATTCCGCCGGCCTGGACGGACGTGTGGATTGCGGCCTCGCCCACCGCCCACCTGCAGGTGACCGGCCGCGACAGCCTGGGGCGGAAGCAGTACCGCTACCACCCGGCCTGGGACGAAATGCGCAGCCTTACCAAGTTTTCGCGTCTGCGCACCTTCGGCGAACAACTGGCCCCGCTCCGCGAGCAGCTCAACAAAGACCTGCGCCGCCCCACGCTGGACCGCGAAAAAGTAGTGGCCCTGGTGCTCACACTAATGGACCAATCGTTCATCCGCGTGGGCAACAAGGAGTACGCCAAGAAGAACAACAGCTACGGCCTGACCACCCTGCGCGACAAGCACGTGGCGATAGAAGGCGCCGATGTCAACTTCAGCTTCGTGGGCAAAAAGGGCGTGCCGCACGACGTGACCGTGCACGATGTCCGGCTAGCCCGGCTGGTGCGCAAGTGCAAGGAGATTCCCGGGCAGCACTTGTTCCAGTATTACTCGGCCGATGGCCAGCGGCACGCCCTGGAATCGGGTGATGTGAACGAGTACCTGCACCGGCACACGGGCCTGGCGCTGTCGGCCAAGGATTTCCGGACCTGGGGCGGCACCGTGAAAATGGTGGAGTGCCTGGAAGGCGTACTGCGCGAAGAGCCCGAGTTAGCCCCCGAAAACGTGATTAAGCGAGCTGTGAAGGAAGTGGCCACGGGCCTGGGCAATACCCCCACGGTCTGCTCCAAATACTACATTCACCCGCAGGTAGTGGAGCTGTTCAAGTCGGGCCAACTCATCGAATACCTGCGCCAGCACGACGCCGAAGCGGCGCCCGGGGATTTGCTTTCGCCCATGGAGCGGCTGGTACTGAAGATGCTGGAGCAGGCGTAGGGCCGGGCCGTTATTCTTCGGGGAGCTTATCGTAAGCGCGCTTGGCGGGGGCACCGCCTTCGTGGAACTGTATGCCTGGGCTGGAGTGGCCCGTTAGTTTGTCGGTGCCCGGGCCTCCGAAGATGCGGATGCGCGGCTGCCGCGAGGTTTTAGCGCCGTGCTGTTCGATAATGAAAGCGTCGTCTCCGCCCAGGCCTTCTAGTTGAATGAGCTTTGTTTCGGCAGGAAAAAACGCGCGTTGGTAAATGCGGCTGGGGCTGCTAGCCGCAGTGGGTTGGGCTGAAAACACGGCGACCACGGTGGAGTCTTGGTAGCGGTGTACTTCAAACCGCTCGGCCAGCGCCGTGCCACCCACCACGGGCCGCCGCGCCAGCTGCAGGTAGAAGGCCTTGGCTAAGGCGGGCAGCTCGGTGCGGCGGGCCTGCAGGGCGGCAATGGTGGCCGGGCCTTCGAGGGCAAAAGCCGCGGGCGGCAGCCGGTGCACGGCCCGCGCGATGAGCGAGTCGGGCAGTTGCCGCTGCATGGCTTGGGCTGCGGCAGTAAATTGAGCTAAAGCAAGCTGGTTCAGGCCCCGCGTATCCAGGTAATGGCCGGACGACAGCAGGTTAGCGGCCTTGGGGTAGCGCGGCCCAAAGCTGGTCCAGTGCCGCTGGGCCAGGTGCCCCACCAGCCAGCCCAACAGGCCGTCGTCGAGCCGGTAAAAGACCATGTCGCGGTCTTTGGGCAAGGGCGAAAGCTGGCGTACTCCCGATGCCGAAGGGGAGCTCACGGCCCAGTTCCACTGGCCGGGGTGGCGGTCCCAGTCGCCGAGCCAGCCGTCGAGCAAGCGGGCCTGCAGCAGCGCCGTCTGGTTGAGCTGCCGGGCGGGGCTCTTGAAGGCGGCTTCGAAAGCTTCGGTGCTGCTCCATACCGTACGTGGGCCACGGGCGACTGGCCCCGATTCGACCGCAAACTTCTCTTCCAGGAAAGCCAGCTGGCCCCGGAACAGGCGCAAGGAATCCGACCGAAAAGCGGGGTCGTCGGGCCGCACGTAGTAGAGGCGGGGCGTGGCCCGCGGCACGCCCACGGCCTGGGCCAGGGGCGGCACCACGAGGGCCGCGTAAGGGTTGGTGGCCGAGACGTTGTCGCGCAGGGCATTGACCAGGAAAGTGCCGCGCAGCACTTTCGGCGTGGCCCGAATGGGGTCTTTGTCGACGGTGCGCAGCACCAGGGCCTCGCCGTCGTGCGGATTCAAAGTCAGGGAGGTGCTATTGAAGCCGCCGCCTACTTTGCCAGAAGTCAGGCCGCCCGGCCGGGCCAGCGGCAGCCGAAGCACCGGCACCGTAACCGCCGCCGCCCAAATGGGCCGGTGGTGCTGGCCCACCAGGGCCTTGTACAAGCGACTGTGCCGGGCATACTGGCGGCCGGCCGTGGCGCCGCGCACGCTGTCAGCGGAAGTAGGCAGGGGTTGAGCCAGGGCCGAATCGGGGCGGGCGTCGGGTTGAAAAAAATGTTTGCGGACGCAGCTAGTCGCTACCAGGAGCCCGGCCCAGGAACCCAGTATCAGGAGCGAAGAAGGTAAGCGAGGCTGCATCAAAGGCATAGGAGGCCAATACGGTCGGGCATTCAACGGTGGTGGGCCAAAAAAGGCCATTTGGTGCGGTAGCGCGCTAGCTAGTTGTCGTTCAGGCGGTCGAAGGTCCGTCGCTTCTTTTTCGGCATCTGGTGCCGGCTGACGGCGGCCGCGGTCAAATCGGAGGCCTCATCGTACACTTTCAGGCGCCGGCCGTTGCCTTTCAAGTGCAACTGGTCGCGGCCCGGGCCGCCGTACAGAATTAATGGAATGGGCTTGCCGGTGCCCATGCTTGTTATCTCAAATACATCCTCGCCGCCCAATCCATCCAGGCTCAGTTCTCGGGTTTCGGCGGTGAAATAGGTGCGCTGAAAACGCAGCGAATCGCCGGGAGTGAGCTTGCCCAATATTGAGGAGAAAATGCGCACAGTGGTCGAGTCCCGGTAGCGGTGGACCACAAACCGTTCGGCCTGGGCCGTGCCGCCCAGCACCGGCTCGCGGGCCAGGCTCAGGTAAAAGGCTTCGGCGGCCTGGGGCAGGGTTTGGCGGCGGGTTTTGAGGGCGCTGATTATGCGCGGGCCTTCCAGGGCAAACACCGCGGGCGGCAGCCGGTGCATGGCGCGGTCAATGAGTGAATCGGGGAGGCGGCGCTGCAAATCGGCGGCCATGCGCAGGAATTCGGCGCGCGTCATTTGCGACAGCCCCCGCTGGTCGATGAAAGTGGCCTGCTTCACGAGCCCGGGAACGTACCCGTAGCTGGGCTTGAAGGTGTGAAACTGCGGAGCAATGAAACGCCGGCTGGCCAGCCACGGCATCAGGCCGTCATCAAACCGAAAGTAAACCTGGTCGCGGTCTTTGGGAATGGCCCGGTAGCGCACCCGGCCGCCATTTTCTGGGAACGCGGCCCAGGTCCACTGGCCCTCGTGCCGGTCCCAGTCGCCGAGCCAGACATCGAGCAGGCGCGCGCGCAAAAAAGCCGGCTGGTCGATGGCGCAGGCAGGCTGGGAGTACACCTGCTTGAGCATGTCTTCGCCGCCCAAAAACGCGGTGGCGCCGGCCAGGTCTGGGGTACGCGAGGCCAGCGCCTCATACTTTTCTTCGAGCAGCGCCACCTTGCCCTGAAACCGTGCCGACATGCTGCCCAGGCCGGTTTCGTCCTGCCGCACATACACCAGGCGCGGCTGGGTGTGGGGCACGCCCGCCGCTTGCGCTAAAGGCGGCACCGTGAGGGCGCCATACGGAATGGTAGCCGAGGTGGCATCGCGCACGGCATTGAGCACAAACGTGGTGCGTAGCACCTTGGGCAAGGTTTTGCTGGGCTCCTTGTCGAGGGCGCGCAGGGCGTATTCGCGCCCTTGGGCCCCGGCCAGCGTCATGCTGATGCTTTGGTAGCCGCCGCCGGGCTTATCGGCTTTTAGCCCACCGGGGGCGGCCGTGGCCAGGCGCAGCACCGGCACGGTAGCCGGGGCGGCCCACACGGCGCGGTAGTGCCGGCCCCAAATCAGGCAATAAAGCCCGGAGTGGCGGTTGTAGTGGCGGCCGGCTACCACCCGCACCGAATCGGCGGTTGCGGGCAGGGCTTCGGTACTGCCGGGCCCGATGCGGGCATCGGGCTGAAAAAAACGGCGGCTGGCGCAGCCGCTTACTGCCAGCCCCAGCGCCAGCATCACTAGGCGCCGCGGGAAGTTGGGCTCAGGAATAAAAAAGGAAAACATCCAGTAGTAAAGGGGAGGCACGAACGGGCCTTTAACGAAACCGTGCGACAAAGGTCGGGTTAATGCATACGCGAGTATAACCGTATTCCCTCCATCTGCGGTATACGGGGGCTTCCACCTTATCGGGCGGCGGCCAATGTGGCGCTTTAGCCTTGGAGAATTTGCTGTTTATGTCCAGGTTGCCTGCCCTCGCCGCTTTCTTTATTCGTGGCCGGTGGTGCGCGTTAGCGTTGGCCGCCGCCAGCTGCACGGGGCCAAATACGCCCGGGGCGCCGGCCCCGGAGTGGGCCTCCGACTCGGCCTCGGTGCGCGTAGCGGCCGGGCCCCAATATGCCCGGGGCGCGGCGTGGCGTTTTTTTTGGGGCACGCACTACCGCGATATCTGGGCCACGCCCGTGACGGCGCCCGTGCTGCGCCTGGCCACGGTGCTGCCCGGAGGGCTCACGCCCACCCGCGCGGGCGGCAGCTACCAGAGCCACACCCTGCGCCTGTGCACCGATAACGGCCGGGAATTCGTGCTGCGCTCCGTGGACAAAGACGCCAGCACTGCGCTGCCGGCCGGCTGGAAGCGCCGGGTGCTGGGCCGGCTCATGAAGGACCAGACCAGCGCCGGCCAGCCCTACGGCGCCTACGTAGCCGCCCAGCTGGCCGAAGCCGTGGGCGTGTACCACACCAATCCGCAGCTGATTTTCCTGCCCAACGACCGCCATCTGGGCAAGTTCCGCGATGGCTACGCCAATGCCCTGTATCTGCTCGAAGAACGGCCCGAAGGCAACCAGCACGCCCTGGCAACCTTCGGCTACTCTCCCGATGTGGTGAGTTCGCGGCACATGCTGGCCGCTATTCACCTGCAACCCACTGCCCAGGTGGAGGCCCGCGCTTACCTGCGCGCCCGGCTGCTGGACATGTGGCTCGGCGACTGGAGCCGGCGGGAAGACCAGTGGCGCTGGGCTAGCTTCCCGCAGCCAGGCCGCATCACGTACCGGCCAATACCGCGCGACCGGGACCAGGCTTTTTTTCTTTTCGATGACGGGCTGATTACGCGCCTCGTGTCGTGGTTTGTTCCCAAATACCACAGCTTTCACGCCACCATCCGGCCCAGCACCGTGGATGGCCTGACCACCACCGCCCGGGCCCTGGACCGCACCCTGCTCGGCACGCTAAACGCCGCAGATTTCCGCCAGCAGGCCGAAGCCATGCGCGCCCGCCTCACCGATGCCGTAATTGCCAATGCCCTGAAAGCCGGCCCCACCGAAACGCGCGACGCCATTGCCGCCAGGCTTGGCCCCTTGCTGCGGGCCCGGCGCGAGCAGCTTCCGGAGCTGGCGCAGCGGTATTATCAAATTCTGGCCGGGGAAGCTTGGGTGGTGGGCACCGACCAAGCAGAGCGTTTCGTGATTAGCGCTGCCGGCCCGGGCGCGCTGCGCGTGAGCATGTATGCGCGGCACCCCGCAAAGCCGGATAGCCTGATTTCTGAACGGGTGTATAACCGGAAAGAAACCTACCAGGTAAATGTGTATGGCCTGGCCGGTGATGACATTTTTGAGTTAGTTCCACCTTTAAAGTCGGGCCAGATAGTGAATATTTTCGACGGCGCGGGCCACGACCAATTGGTAAACCCCGCCCAAACCCTTTCCACCATCGAAAACATTACCTGGTATAGCAGCTCCGATGGCAATGCCAGCCGCAACAACACTGGCCTCATCATCAAGCCCAACCCAGACGCCCAGCTCACCTCCAACTCCCTGAACTGGCTGCGGCGCTACAACCTACACGACTAGCGCAGCGGGAAAAGCCCGGCCAGCGGGTCTTGCCCATCGAGGGTGCCGCTGCTGCCCAGCACCTGGAAGCGCGCAAACAGCTCTTCCGAATACCATTTTTCGCGGCGTGTGAGCTGCATTACTTCGCGGTGCCGGGCATCTTGGTAGGCAAACTGCCGCATGGCCTGGGCCGATTCCCATATGCTGAACGTGGCCTGCCGCACAATGGGCAGCTCGCCCAGGCCAATGGCCGCGCGCACGCCTACTGCCTGCGCCAGCGCCGCGCTGGTGGGCTCCACGTATTGCCAGAAGCGGGGCGTTTTCAGCCAGCTGATGCTAGCGCGGGTGAGCACGGCCATGGGCGCATTCTCGGCCGGGAGCGGGGCGGAGGCGTAGTCGAAGGGCGCTTGGCCATCCCATAGGCCCTGTGATTTTACGGGGGCTAGGTGCACGGTCCACATCTCGGCACTGCGGTCCTGGTACTGAGCCCAAAGGGGGTGCTGGGCGAAAAACGTTTCGGCCGCAGCCGCATCCTCCCACACGCCCATAAAGCCATAGCGCGCCAAATTGGGCCAGAACCCGAAGCCATTGTGGGCGCCGCTGCCCATCAGCTTAAAAAAACGAAGGCCGGGCACCCGCTGCAAGGGCCGGGGGGAAGTGCCCATCTGGGCGAGGCCCCAGCGGCGGTTGCCGGGTTTCAGCGTGAAAATGGTAAGGGAAGTATGCGGCATGCAAGGAGCAAGGCTGGAATTAGCCCGCGGGTTTCAATCAACAAAAGAAGGCCAGAATTGCTTCTGGCCTTCCTGGTATAAAATTCAGCTCTACCTATTTGGGTATCACCACCGACTGGCGGTCGGCGCTGGGCTGGTCGCGCTCGCCGGTCACCACGGCCTTCACGTAGGTGTAGGCGCGGAGCAGGGTAGAGTTGGGCGAATCCCAAAACTCGCCTTTGTCGATGGTCACTTTGAGCAGGGCAATGTTGGGGTCGTCGGAGCCGCTGGGGAACCAGCCGCGCAGGCCTTCGCTCCACAGCTCCTTGATTTTGGCGCGGTCGGTCACTACCTGGGCCGTGCCCGTGATGGCTACATACAGGTTGTCGCTGGGGCTGGCATAGCCCAGATTTACGTGGCGGTCTTTTTCCAGCTCGCCCACTTTCTGGGAGTCACGCTCGGTGAAAAACCAGAGTGTGCCGTTCTCCTCGGGCTGCGAGGTATACATGGGGCGCGAGTGCAGCTCGTGGCCGTTCTCGATGGTGGTCATCATGGCAATCTTGATGTCCTTGATTTTTTCGACGAGCTTTGATACGTCGTGGCTTACGGCAACTTGGTCGGCCATGGCAATAGGTATTTTGGAGAATGATGGAAGAAAGGAACAGCTTACTTAACGGCCGGCCTGGGCTAGTTGTTTTCGCCGCCGGCTTCCTACTTTCAAATTCGCCCTCGCATTAGCCATGAATTTTCTAGCCCACCTGCTTCTTTCCGGCAGCCCCGATACTGCTGCCTACGCCGAGGTGCTGCTGGGCAATTTCATTGCCGATTCGGTGCCGGGCAAGCAGCTCGAAAACTACCCCGCGGCCGTGCAAACCGGCATCCGCCTGCACCGGGCCATCGACACCTTCACCGACCAGCACCCCGTGGTGCGGCGCGCCACCCAGCGCCTGCGCGCGGCGGGCTACGGCAAGTACGCCGGCGTGATTTCCGATATGTTTCTGGACCACTTCCTGGCCCGAAACTTTATGTCGTTCTCGACGGAAGGCCTGGCCGATTTTGCCCAGCGGGTATACGGCTTGCTCACCGCCCGCCAAGCCCAGATGCCGCCTCGCGTTCAACATTTCCTGCCCTACATGACCGAGCACAACTGGCTGTTGGGTTATGCTGATTTGGCCAGTATTACCCGTGCCCTCAATGGCTTGAGCCGCCGCGCTTCGCCTGGTTCCGGCATGGAAACCGCCGTGGAGGAGCTGCAGGCCAACTACGCGGAATATGAGGCGGACTTTCAGGAGTTCTTCCCGCAGCTCCAGCAGCACGTGGCCGAAATGCTGGGTTGAGCTGAAAAAGAACGTCCTGCCGCGCGGAAAGCGTCAGGACGTTCTTAAAACAGTCAGCTTTTAGGGGGATTGGGATTAGAGAGGCTAATAGAAGCTCCTTCCACCATAAGGACCAGCCCAATACGCTAAACTGGCATTTGAATTCCACCTGGCTGGGCAGTTCGGCCCAGGGTTAGTGGGCCTCTTCTTCGGCGGAGATGGCCGCCGGTCCTTCGGGCAGGTTGAGCAGCGGGCCCAGCAGCAGGGCGTTGGCAAACAGGCGCGACGTGCCGTGCCAGTAGTGGCGGAAGTTGGGGTCGTCGGCGAAGAGCACCACGCGCCCAGCGCCGGCTTTGCTCACCACCACGGCTGCCGAGTTGCTGATTTGCCGCAGGTTGGCCTGGGAGACGTAGCCGCTTACCAGGGGCTTGGCTGTGTACTGGGCCACCGTGGCGTAGGGGTTGCGGCTGGGCCGCAGGAACGTGGTGCCGTTGCGGAACACGTACAGGCGCCTGCTCGTGAGCCCAAATCCGATGGGATTGGTAATGTCGATGTCGGCCAGGTAAATGGAGCCGGCAATGGCGCGGGTGCCTTCCTGTTCCTGCTGCACGAAATCGGCCCGGCGGCTTCCCGTAGCTTTTCCTTTGGCGGCAGCCGTTGTATCAGCCCAACCTGCGTTGGCCGGCACCAGCAGCTTCTCTTTCACAATGCCCTGCTTGATAACCCATTCTGAGGCGTTTTTCAGGGTAATCAGCGTGCCGCCGTCCTGTACCCAGCGGCGCAGCTTTTCCAAGGCAGCTTTATCAAGGCTGGTGTAGGTGCCGCCCACCAGCACGATGCTGGTGTAGCGGGCCAGCGGCGCACGGCCGAAGTTGCTCACCTCAATCCGGCTCAGGGGCAGGCCCAGCTGCTGGCTGGCCACAAACCAGGCCTCGCCCACTTCGGAGGCGTTGGTACCATTGCCTACTAGCAGGGCGGCCTGGGCTTCGGGCACCGTGCGCACATTGTTGGAGCCCAGGTCGATGCCCCCTACGCTAAAGCCGGTGGTCACGCTGGTAAAGGCTACTTGGTTCTGCCGGCTTATCCTGCTCACTACCTGGAAGACGGAGTCAGCGGGCTGCTTCTGGGCGGCCACGGGAATCACCAGCGTGCCGTAGCCGAAGTCAACGGGGTGGTCGGCGGGCCCTGCGCGGAAAGGCTTGAAGCTGACCTTGGCCACGAGGCCGGCGCGCTGCAGCGCCGTGAGGGCCCGCGGCGCGTTGTAGTCCGACCACGGCAGCAGGTAGGCGTAGCTGCTCTGGCCGCCGCGCACCTCGCCAGTTAGCTTTTTTGGCGCTTGTACCGCGGCGCCCTGCACCAGGTTGGCGTTTTTCTGCTTGGACACGGCCAGCCCGTAGGCGTGGGCCTGGCTCCAGCCCGTCACGTCGTAGAATACACTGTCGTGAAAGGTGGTGAGCTCCTCAAACAAGGAGTTGACAATGCGGTACTGGGGCTGGGCCGTGGGCACCACGTAGGCCTTGCCCTGCTCGAAGCTCTGCTTGTCGAGCGTCACGTTTTTGCCCAACTCGTGCACTTCAATCTTGTGCTGGAGCAGCACCGTCAGGAACTTGTTGGTTAGTGTCGCGTCCTGGGCATTGCCAAACACATAGGCTTTGGTCGTAAACTTCTTCGCCTCGCTCAAGGCCGAGGTGAAAAAGTCGCGCTGGTGGCGCAGGTAGAGCTCCTTTTCTTCCACGGCGCCGCGCACGGTAGCCAGGCCCGTGGCCACGTGGTTGCGGATGGTGAAGGGGAACGTGACCACGCCGTTGGTGCCTTCCTGGGCCAGGCCGCGGGAACTGCCCACTTCAAATGTGATGCCCACGCCGCCCTCAAAATCGGGGTACGTAGAGCCGTAGATGGGGGAAAGGTTGTCGAACTGCTCCTTGGTCCAATACAGCGAGCCCAGGTTGTCCAGCGCCTTGGCAAAGTACTTGGCCATATGCACGTTCAGTACCTCGTAGGTGGCCCGCGGAATGAGGTCGTTTTCGGTACTGTGTGGCTTGGATGGCTCGAAGTAGTAGGTGCCGTTGGTGCCCATTTCGTGAAAGTCTATCATCACGTTGGGGTACCACTCGTGGAAGAAGGCCATACGGGCCCGGCTTTCGGGCTGGGTCAGCGACAGCCAGTCGCGGTTCAGGTCGGTGTAGAAGTGGTTGGTGCGGCCGCCCGGCCAGGCCTCGGTGTGCTCGCGGTCGAGCGGGTCGGTGGGGTTGGGCCACGACTTGTTCTGGTCAAACCAATGCGAGGCGCGGTCCCGGCCATCAGGATTTTCCAGCGGGTCTACCGTGACGACGGACTGCTGCAGCCACTGCTGCGTTTCGGGGCTGGTGGAGGCCGTGAGGTAGTAGGCCAGCAGCAGCGCCGCTTCCGACGAACTGCTTTCGTTGCCGTGCACCCCGAAGTTGAGGCTCACCACCACCGGCAGCTTGCCGTAGTTGGGCGCCGGCAGCTTGGGGTCGTGCAAAGCGCGGCGGTCCTGCTGCAGTTGGGCTAGATTCTGCTGATTTTCGGGCGTGGTAATGGTGGCCACTACCTGCGGCCGCTCCTCAAACGTTGTGCCCAGCACCCGCAAACTCACCCGGTCAGACACGCGGTCCAGCTCGCGCAAATAGGCCACAATTTGGTCGGTGCGGGTGTAGTGCGAACCAATCGGGTAGCCCAGGAACTGCTCCGGCGTAGGCACTTTGGGGTCGAAGCTGCTCGCTTGAGCACCCGGGAAAAAGTAGCTGGTCTGCGCGACGGCCGGTACCGCCTGGGCTAAACCCACCAGAAGGGCTGCAGAAAAACAGGCGCGGCGAAAAGAGGTGTTCATAAAAGTGGGTTAAGCGCCTGCCGTTAGCCAGCAGGGAGTTAGTCGGCAAGAATTAGTAGCCTGGGTTTTGCTCGAGGTCTGGGTCGGCTACCAGGTCATTAAAGGGGATGGGGAACACCCAGCGGCGCTGGTCTGTGACGCCCAGCACCGTGCCGGCGCGGCCGGTGCGTACTAGGTCAAACCAGCGGTCGGCCTCAAAGGCAAATTCCACTTTTCGCTCGTTTTCAATGGCCAGCAGCAGCTGCTCGGCGGTAGTGGCGGAGGTAGGGCCCACACCGGCCCGAGTGCGCACCGTGTTCAGGTCGGCAATGGCCTCAGGCAGCTTGGCTTGGCGGGCGCGGGCTTCGGCCCGGATGAGGTACTGCTCGGCCAGCCGCAGCACGTAGCTTGGGTCGTCGCGCTGGGCCGAGCGGCTGTAGAGGTTGCCGTAGGTGACATTGGCGCCGGCGATGACCGTGCTGGCAAGTAGGGCGGAACGGCTGCCGCCCACCGCGGGGTCGTTGAGCTGGGCAATGGTGGCCGGCACGGGCTGGAAGTTAAACTGTCCACCCAGGGCGCTGGGGAACCAGTTGTTCCACATGCTGTTGGCGTCGGAGTTGCTGAACGTCAGCTCAAACACCGATTCCTGGCTCAGGAAAGGCGCCGTGGAAAATGCCCGGTAGGGCGTCACCAGGCGGTAGTTGGCGCTGCCGATTACCTGCGTAGCATAAGTTTCAGCCTCGGCGTATTGCTGGCGATATAGGTGCAGGCGGGCGCGCAGGGCGCGGGCAGCGGCTTTCACGGCGCGGTTGCGGGTGGCCGCGTCGGGCAGCAGGGTTTCGGCTTGCGTGAGGTCGGCCAGTACCTGGTCGTAGGTTTGGGCGCGGGTGCTGCGCTTCAGGGCCTTGCCGTTTTCCTTGCTGCGGGTAGGAGTGAGTACCAGCGGCACGCCGCCCCAGCCGCGGCCCAGGTCGAAGTATACCAGCGCCCGCAGGAAGTGGGCTTCGCCCAGCAGCTGGTTTTTCTCGGCCGCCGGCAGCATCGGGTCGTTGATGCCGGGCAGGGCTGCAATGAGGTTGTTGGCCCCGTTCACGGCCTGGTACATCTGCGTCCAGGCTTCGGTAATCAGCACGTTGTCGGCGCTGAGCTGGTTTTGGTCGATTTGCAGAAACTGGTTGAGCGTGCCGTTGAAGCGCACGTTCTCGCCGGGCAAGAAGCCCAGCACCGGCCAATTGAGCTGGTAGTAAGCTTGCACCCGGTCGTAGGTGCCGATGGCGGCGGCCCGGGCACTGCCGGCGTCGGTAATGGCTTTGTCGTCGGGCAGCTGCTGCACCGGCGTGGGCTCCAGCAGGTCGGAGCAGGCGCCGAGGCCGAGCGTGGCGGCCACTTGGGCCACCAGAAGTAGGCGAAAGAGGGACTGTTTCATCGGAAGTAAGGGCTTAGAGTCCGACCGTGACGCCCACCTGAAGGGTGCGCGGCTGGGGCACCGTGGCCCAGTCGAAGTTTTTGGTGTTGCTCACGCCGCTCTGCGAGTTTACTTCCGGGTCGAGGCCGGAATAAGGCGTGATGGTGAAGAGGTTGGCAGCCTGCACGTAGACGCGCAGAGAGTTCAGGTGCGCTTTGGCGATGGTGGCGGCCGGCACGGTATAGCCCAGCGTGAGGGTGCGCAGGCGCACGAAAGAGCCGTCTTCCAGGTACCGGTCACTCAGGTTTTGCACCACGCCGCCGTAGTTGTTGCTACTGGCGTTGGTGGTCAGGCGCGGGATGTTGGTCACGTCGCCGGGCCGCTGCCAGCGCTCCAGCTGCTCGCTCAGGTAGCCGATGTTGCTCTGGGTGCCGCCGTGCACGAGGAAGAAGCGGTTCATGTTCATGATTTTCGCGCCCTGCTCGAAATTCAGCGTAAAGCCAAAGTCCACGCCTTTATAGGTAACGGAATTGGTGACGCCGCCGAAGTAGTCGGGCCAGGCGTTACCCACCAGCTTGCGGTCGGCCACGGTAATCCGGCCGTCGCCGTTCACGTCCTCGTATTCGGCGTCGCCATTTTCTGGGTTCACGCGGGTCTGGTGGTACAGCCAGAAGGAGTAGAGCGGGGCGCCCTCTTCCAGCCGAAAAATGTCGCGCGAGCCCGTGGTGATGGGCGCGGCCAGCTTTTCAATCTTGTTCACGTTGCGGGCAATGTTAACGGTGGTGCTCCACTGCAGGACGCCCTTGGGCAGCCAGTTGGCCGTGGCCTGGGCTTCAAAGCCTTTGTTGCTCACGGCGCCGTAGTTCTCTACCAGCGACGAGAAGCCCGTTTTACGCGGCACCGGCACGTTCAGCAGCAGGCCCGAGGTGTACTTGTCGTAGTAATTGAGCTCAAGCACCAGCCGGTTTTGCAGCACGGCAGCGTCCAGGCCCGCGTTCCATTGCCGGGTCGATTCCCAGCTCAGGTTGGGGTTTGCCAGCTGCAGCGGGGCCGTGCCCGGCAGGTCGAGATAGTTGGCGCCACCCTGCACCAGGCCCAGCGCCGCAAAGTCGCTGATGCCGGCCTGGTTGCCGGTTTTGCCCAAGCTGGCCCGCAGCTTCAGCTCCTGGAAAATGCCAAGGTCTTGAATGAAGCTCTCGTCGCCCAGTCGCCAGCCCAGGCCCACGGCCGGGAAATAGCCCCAGCGGTTTTCGCTGCCGAAACGCGAGGATGCATCGGCCCGCACGCTCACGTCGGCCGTGTAGCGCTCCTTGAAGCTGTAGGTGGCCTTGCCGAAAAACGACACCAGCCCGGCCTGTGAGCGCGACGAACTGCCCGTCTGGGTAGCCGCCGACGCAATGGTGGTCAGGTCATTGCCCGGAAACTGCTGGCCCGCCAGGCTGGTGCGCTGGAAGGTATTGCGCTGTAGCGTGTTGCCCACCAAGGCTTGCACCGAATGGTTCTCGCCGAAGTTGACGCTGTAGTTTAGGGTTTGCTCGTTGAGCAGGGTGATGTCGCGCGAGAGAAACGACGAGGCCGTGCCGCGCGGCTGCCCGGCTAGTATCAACGTGTTGTTGAAATTGTTCTCGTACATGTCGTTGAAGTCGATGCTCCAACTGCTGCGAAACGTCAGGTTTTTGCCAAACTGGTAGGTGCCGTACACGTTCGAGATGACGCGCGAGCCCACCGCGTCGTTGTTCAGGTTCCTGATGAGGGCCAGGGCATTATCAAACGAGCCGTACTTGGCATAGGAGCCGTCGGGGTTGTACACCGGCAGGTTGGCGCGGGTGAACAGGGCCGAGTTGATGACACCCACCGGGTTGTTGTCGTTGCTGCTTACGTTGCGGTGCGTGCGGCTCAGGGCCGTGCTCGTGCCAATGCGCAGCTTGTCGGTCACCGAGTTATCGAGGTTGACGCGCAGCGAAAACCGGTCAAACGCGCTGGGCTTTGCCACCGACTCCTGCGTGAAGTAGCCCGCCCCGATATAAAACTGGGTTTTGGCCGAGCCCCCGGCTGCCGACAGCTCGTAGCTGTGCGTCTGGGCGGTGCGAAACACGTCGCTGAGCCGGTCGTAGGTGGGCTGCTCTTCGGGCATGCCGCGCCCGCCGGCCGACACCGCGCGGTAGGGCACAAGCCCCGGGTTGCCGCCGTCGTTGATAAACCGCTCATTTTCCAGCGTTGCCAAATCCGGCCCGCTAGCCAGTTGGTACTGTTTCGGCGCTTTGGAGAGGGCGTGGTAGTTGTTTAAGGTGATGCGGGTTTTGTCGCCGGCTTTGCCCCGTTTGGTGGTGATGAGCACCACGCCGTTGGCGCCGCGCGAGCCGTAGATGGCCGTCGCGTTGGCGTCCTTCAGGATTTCCATGCTCTCGATGTCCTGCGGGTTCAGGTCAGCCAGCGGGTTGCTCGACACCTGGTTGCCCAGGCCCGTCGCAATCAGGTTGGTGTTGTTGATGAACACCCCGTCGACCACGTATAGCGGGTCGTTGCTGGCGTTCACCGAGTTGCTGCCCCGGATGCGGATGAAGACGCCGCCACCCGGCACGCCCGAGTTGGCCGATACCTGCACGCCGGGCGCTTTGCCCTGCAGCAACTGGTCGGGGCTGGCCGCCGGAATGTTCTTCAACTCTTCCCCTTTCACCGAGCTTATGGCGCTGGTTAGGGTCTTGCGGTTTTGCTCGCTGTAGCCCGTCACCACCACCTCCGAGAGCTCCTGCAAATCGGCGGCGAGGTCTACGGTAAGTGCGCCACCCGTGGCTTGCAGTTCCTTCCGGGCATACCCGACGAAGCTGAATACCAGTTCGCTACCCGCGGGTACTGATAGGGAAAATTTGCCATTGACGTCGGTGGTGGTGCCAATGGTGCTGCCTTTGGCCATTACGGTCACGCCCGGCAAGGGGGTATGGCTGGCGGCATCGGTCACGGTGCCGCTCACGAGCGGGGCAGGGTCCGATTGGGCATAACTAGTGACGGAGGCACCTCCCCACAGCAGCAGGAAGAGCGTCCGCCGGAGCGTACGGGTATACATAAAAGATTGATGTTGAGGTTGAGGGCCCGGCGTCGGCCGCTACCAAGCGGTGGGAGGGAAAGGCCCGTATCGAGGGGAGGGCTGGGCCGATGCGCCGCAGTCGCCGGGGCCCCTCCGGTGCACCAGGAGGAGGGTTGCGGTTGCGGCGTTCCGCGGTTGAGCTGGGCCACCGTTTGTGCACAACGGCGCCCGGCCCCAAAGCCGCAGTATTGCCCAGAAACAGAAAATTGGCCAGCGCCCCCCGCTCACGGGAGGACGCCAATAGGCTGGCAAGAAGCCGCCGCCCGGGCACGAAAGCCCCTGCAGCACCCGGCTATGGCTTAGCCGCGGGAGCCCTTACGGCCGGCAGGAAAATGAAACAGCTGAATCAGCTCAACAACCCCGGCCGGCCTACCGCATACAGGCGGCAGCACTCAACATACAACAACACCGATGCTGTACAGCAAACGAGGTGGTCGAAACAGCGGGGAGGGGACGCAAAAAGTCCATGGCTTTTGTTTTTATATGGTCAGGACTTGGCACCGTTTCAAGGGGTTAACCTCGTTGGTTGCCGGCGTTTCGTCGAGCCTGTCTCTCCACGCCTCTGTATAAAAACAATTCTTTGTTCTGAAGGAATTGTAAGGGCAAATGAAAGCACCCGGCTTTTGAAATGCTAATGCAAAAGCCAAAATTCTTTTTGCAAAGCGTAATTGGCTCAGGATTGCTTCGCGGTAATAAGAGCATGAAAACAGGCCTTCTTGCCACCCCTGAGCCAATAAATACCTCGTTACGGCGGAGTCGCGTCGCGAAATATTTTCCCAAGAAAAAAACGTAAAAAGCTTCTCGTTGTGCAGCTCAGTTACGCTGAAGATTGGCTCTGGAACCCAACACTTATTGAGCTTCTGGTTCGGGCAGCCGCGTCTTTCCGCCGGGCAGAAGGGCCAAGTTCTGGTGGTGAAACGCTCTACCTAAGCCAGTCCACCTTGCCTAATCAGAACGAATACGGAAGCTTATATATGGAAAATAAAAACGCCCTATGGTTAAGCACTGACTCAACCATAGGACGTCTTAAGAATTGAGCTAATCTAAGCCCTAGTGATGGTGGCCGCCTTCGCCGTGCACGTGGCCGTGGGCCAGCTCCTCGGCGGTGGCATCGCGCACGTCCTGCACCTTGCCGGCAAAGTGCATCACCATGCCCGCGAGCGGGTGGTTGAAGTCCATTTGCACGCCCGAATCGCCGATGCTGACCACTTTGGCCTGCATGTGGTTGCCTTCGTTGTCGGCCATGGGCAGAAAATTGCCGATTTGCAGCATCTCGTCGTCGAGCTTGCCGTCAATCATGAAGACATCCTTGGGGATTTCCACCAGCGCCTGCTCGTCGTAGTCGCCGTAGGCCTGGTCGGGGGTTAGGCTAAACTGGAAGGAGTCGCCGGGGTTTTTGCCGTTGAGCTGGGATTCAAATTCCTCGGGCAGGCCGCTGTGGCCAAAGAGAAAGACCATGGGCGCATCGGCTTCGGCTGATTCAACCAACACTTTTTCCTGGTTTTCGTCGGTCACGCTGAGGTCGTAGGTGATGGTGACGACTTTGTTGTCGCTGATTGCAGCCATAAAGTAGGTGCGGCCGGCAGAGCCGGTCTTGGGAATGGGAGGTAAGATAAATTTCAGGCAAGGTAAGTACGTAAATTCAGGGGCAAGGGCCAACCGCGGGGCTGCTTTTCCCGTGACTATAGGCCATTAAGGGTAACACTCTCTCATACAAAGGGTTTTGATGAAAGCGAAGGGAATCCGAGACCGGTGGCGGTATACATTTGCAAAGGGTTAACGTTGGCGTAACACAGGGCACATCTGGAAGACACATGAAACGCGTCACTTTGTGCCAGCATTACGATTTCATGAAGAGAATATTAACCGCGCTCCTGCTTCTGGCTGCTGGACACGTGCACAGCCAAGTACCCGATTCAACCGCTCCGGCTCCTCCGGTCGCCAAAAAGTGGTTTGAAACCTTCGCCATTCGGGGCTATGTGCAGGCGCGCTACAACCGCCTGCTCGAAACCAATCCGGACCTGAACTGCGAGCAGTGTGACCGGTCGTGGGGACGAAACGGCGGGATTTCGCTGCGGCGGGTGCGCATTGTTTTCTTCGGGCAGCTGCACGAACGGGTATATTTCTACATACAGCCCGACTTTGCCAGTGCACCCAGCGGCAGCACGTCGCTGCAATTCGGGCAACTCCGCGACGCCTACTTCGACTTGGGCCTGGACAAAGCCAGCCAGTTTCGCATCCGGCTGGGGCAAAGCAAAGTCCCGTTTGGCTTCGAAAACATGCAGTCGAGCCAAAACCGCCTGCCCCTCGACCGCGCCGACGCCCTCAACAGCGCCCTATCCAACGAACGGGACCTGGGCGCCTTCTTCTATTGGGCCCCCACGGCCGTGCGCCAGCGCTTGGCCATGCTGGTAAAATAAGGCCTGAAGGGCTCTGGCGACTACGGCGTGGTGGGCTTCGGCGTCTTCAACGGCCAAACCGCTAACCGGCCCGAACTCAACAACCAGCAACACGTGGTGGCCCGCGTGACGTATCCGGTGGCCTTGGGCAAGCACATCATCGAGCCGGGCCTGCAGGCCTATTCGGGCAACTACGTGATGCCGTCTGACCTGCTGTCGGCCGGCGTCAAGACCAGTGCCGACCGGAGCTACCGCGACCAGCGCGTGGCGGCCACGGTGGTGCTGTACCCGCAGCCGTTTGGCGTGCAGGCCGAGTACAACATCGGTCGGGGCCCCGAGTTCAACCCCCACACCAACACCATTGAGACCAAGTCCCTGACCGGCGGCTACGTGCTGCTCAACTACCGGCTGCGCTACGGTCACCAGCAGCTCTACCCTTTTTTGAGGGCACAGTACTACGACGGCGGCAAAAAGCACGAGCGCGACGCCCGCAGCTACACCGTGCGCGAGGCCGAACTTGGGCTGGAATGGCAGCCCATGAGCAGCTTCGAACTGGTGACCATGTACACGCTGTCGTCCCGCCGGTATGAGGATTTTCAGAAGCCCGACAACAAGCAACGCGGCGGCCTCTTGCGGCTGCAAGCCCAAATTAACTTTTAGCCCAACTCGGGCCGGCACAAACCAAAAGAGCCTGCGATAAGCAGGCTCTTTTGGTTTAGAAATATCAGCAGTTTCTAGCGAATCCGACTCTCGCCGGCAGCGCGGTTAATCCTGCAATTCCCAAGCTGTGCGGTAGCCGCCAATGCGCTCCACATATTCCAGCAGGCTCTTGAAAAACGGGTTCGAGCTCAGCGTCGACGAGTCGCCCACGAGCAGCAGTTTGCGGCGGGCGCGGGTCATGCCCACGTTCATGCGGCGGATGTCGGAGAGGAAGCCGATTTCGCCGTGGTTGTTGCTGCGGGTAAGGCTGATGGCGATGATGTCGCGCTCCTGGCCCTGGAACGAATCCACGGTGCCCACGCTCAGCATGCGGTGGGCCATGAGGCCGTTGAGCTCGTCGTTTTCCTCGATGGCGTCCTTCAAATAGTTGATTTGGGCGCGATAGGGGGCAATGACGCCGATGGTGAGTAAGTCTTCCTCGTGGTCGGCCTGGTCGTAGGGCTCCAGCAGTTGGGCCAGGCGCTTGAGCAGCAGGTCGGCTTCCTCGGGGTTGGCGGTGGAGCGGCTTTCGGGGATGGTGATTTCCTGGAAGCCAAAGCCGGCCGTGTCGAGAAACTCCACGGGCAGATCGGGAGCGAAGCGTAGGTCGTAGTCGGGCAGGTCGGCGTGGCGCACGGTGGCGTGGGCTTCCAGTTGGCCTTCGTAGAACTGCTCGGAGCTGAACTCCATGATTTGCTCGTGCATGCGGTACTGCACCGTAAGCATGCGGGCCGTTTCGGGCTGGCGCTTGATGCACTTCTCAAACAGCGTTTCGCGCAGGCCGTCGCGGGCCGCTTTTTCGCTTTTCACGGTGGGCGGCAGCTGGTGGTGGTCGCCGGCGAGCACCACGCGCTTGGCCTTGGCAATCGGAATCCAGCAGCCCGGCTCCAGGGCCTGGGCCGCCTCGTCGATGAACACCGTTTCGTAGGTCAGGTGGCGGATGTTGCGGTTGCTGGCGCCCACCAGTGTGCACGTTATCACCTGCACCTGCTCGAGCAAATCTTCGGTAATGTAGCGCTCCAGGTCGTCGGCTTGCTGGAATAACATACGCGCTTCTTCCTTAAGATGCTTGCGCTGCTGCTGCTCTTCGTAGCCGAAGTTGCGCACGTACTTGCCGGCCATTTCGCGGTACTGGTCGGCCGTTTGGCGCATCGAGCGCATCTCGTTGTAGCTCTTGTGGGCCATCACCTGGGCATCCAGGGTGTGCTCCAGCAAGAGGTCTGACACCCGGCTGGGGTTGCCCATGCGGATGACGTTGACGCCGCGCTCGGCCAGCTTTTCGGTGAGCAAGTCCACGGCCGTGTTGCTGGGCGCGCACACCAGCACGCGCCGCTCGCGCCGGATGGTCTCCAGAATCACCTGCACCAGCGTGGTGGTCTTGCCCGTGCCGGGAGGGCCGTGGATAATGGCCACGTCCTGGGCTGCCATCACGTGGCGCACGGCGGCCAGCTGCGAGTCGTTGAGCGGACTGGGGTAGAACAAATCGGAAGCTTTTTCCTCGCGGAAACGGGCTTCCTTGGCGCCTAGCAGCACGTCGCGCAGCTCGGCCAGGCGGTCGCCGTAGGCACCCATTACCTTGCCTAGGGCATAGTCCATCTCACGGTAGCTGACTTCGTCAAACGTGAGGTCGATGCCCAATTTGCCGCCGTCGAGCACCCAGTCGGGCAGGTCTTCTTTGGTGGTGGCCAGCAGCAGCTTGTTGCGCCGCACGCTGGTAATCACGCCGCTCAGCGTGGGCCGGTCGGTGGCCGAGCGGCCGGGCACGTTACCAAACAGCGAGGCATTTTTGCCCACCTGAAACAAGTGTAGGCCCTGCTGGCCGGCGGGGCGCTCGAGTTCCAGCAACACTTTGCCGCCAAAGCCGATGTCCTCCTTCGTAACGGTAACTGGGTACCAGGTCAGGCCGCGCTGTTGGCGCTCGGCAATACTGGCCTTGGCGTTTTTAATCTTGAATTGCTCCAGGTCTTCCTTTTGCTCCAGCTGCATGAGGGCCTGGGTGTGGCGCAGCTCTTTTTCGAGGGCGTAAGGGTCGGTGGGGATGAATACTTCTGACAAAAGAATACGGATTGATTTCGTTGACTAGCTAACAACGAAAACGGGAAATGAGTGGCCGAAAACCGGAAAAACTGAAGTGAAAATCAGCCCAATTCGCTGTCTTCGCCGCTGCTTGGTTTTCCGGATTCGTAATGATAATGCTCCTGCTTTGCAGCCGTAAAGCGTTGAATAAAGCCGGGCTCGAACTGTTCCGGCTTGTGGGGTTCGAAGCGCTTTTCCTCAATGGCCCAGTCGTAAACACTGATACCGACCGGGTATTTGGTGAGAGTGCCCGACAGCCGATAGTTGGCAATGAATTCTTCGGCCTCCTCCCGGAAAGTGAAAATGCCACTGGTCATCCGGCCGCCCGTGCCATGAAATACCCAAACCTCTTTCATTCAGTGGGCCTTAACAAGATTTAGAAAAGTTGAGCCACCGCCCAATGGCCATGCGTGAATAACACTCGCCGCGAAACAGCGGCTGCATGTAGTTTACGCAAAAAAGTCGTCCGGGTCGGCTTGGCTCAGGTACTTCTGTAAGAGGGGCAGCGTGCCAAAAAACGGCAGCACGCACGCCAAAAACCGCTCGGCCACGGCCTGATTGGGAGCATAGGCCACGAATGTGTGGCCGCCTTCTTCAAACTCAAGCTCCTCGAGCAGCTCGGGTTGATGCTCTTCAATAATGGTTTCGATGTGCTCCACCCAGGACTCGGCCGTGCCGCCAAAGCCGTAGTTTTGAAATAGCACATAATACTCTTCGAGCCCGCCCACATCGGCAAAAATGGCCAACCGGCGCTCGGGCAAAGTAGGGGACGGTAGCGGGGCTACCTGGAACGGAAAAGGGGAGGCCATGCGGTGAAATTACGGCTACTTCTTGCGCCACAGGGCCACCATGAGGCCGATGCTGAGCACGGTGAGAAAGGCTATGAGGGCATCGCGGACAAATTGGCCCTCTTTTACGTCGGCTACTTCGGCTTGCAGGTCGCGCTGCTTGGCCAGCTGCTGCTTTTCGCGCTGGCGCACGTTTTCTATCTCATTTTGCAACTCGGAGAGGCGCTGGGCAGTGAGGTTGCGGTCGTCGCGGCCGGTGCTTTCCAGCGTGGTAGTGGTGGCCGCCAACCGCACCGACGTTGTCTGGGCTTTGCGGGCAGTTTGGTTGAGCACGTCCACAATTTGCTGGTCTTTGTCCACGATGCCTTGCAGGGCGTCGACTACCTCTTGTAGGTCCTTCTTGGAAGGCTTGTTGCCGAACAGGCTGTGGCGCTGGGCGCTGGCCACGGCGTAGCGGCGCGTGAGCACGCCCCGCTCGCGCAGCAGCCGGGGCAGCGGGCTGTCGGGCGTCACCACATCGGCCTGCCCCAAAGCCGGCGAAAGCGTGAAGCCACTGAGGGCGCTGAGCAAGCTAAGCACAAGAAAAAAGCGGCTTTTGGGCTGTGGCGGCGTTCTTTGCACCCTCGAGGAAGCGGTAGGTGGGGAGGCAATAATCAGCAACTTATTGGTCATGAGAAATAATACGTGGGTCCTTTGGGGAATAGTTGGGCTGCTTGTGGCCGGGTGCAGCACCAGCCGCAAAGCTCCGGCTTTATATGGTACGGCGCCAATGCCCGGCGGAAATAACGAAAATGCCAGCACTACGGTGCTTCCCTTCGTGGTGCGCGACGTGAGCTAGGACGAAACCTACGGCTACACCGCCCAAAACCCGGTGCGCGTGGGCGGCGGCCGCACGGCCGGCGCGCGCAACCAGCTGCGCTACCTTAATGCTCTGAAAGGCCCCCAAGGCCAAGCAGTTGCCTACGAGCGCCAAGCCAGCTGCTGTCCCTTCAAAACCCGCCGCGGCGTGGCCGATAATACCGGCATGCTGGACGTGTACACCGTGACCTGGGAGGGCAAAGCCACGCCCGTCACGCTCTACCTCAACATGTACCGGGGCGGCAAGCTGATGGCCCCAATTGGCTTCACCGGCGCCCGCTAGCCGCGCCTGAGCTGATAATTGGTGCCGCCGAATCCATTACTTTTATAGATACTGCTGCTGATTTTCTACCCCGATGCCCACCCGTTACCATCCTCGCCTCGCGGCCCTGGCCGCCGATGCGGCCGCCGCGCCTGCCGACCAACTGCCCAAGCTGCGCAAGCTGCTCGAAGCAGTGCTGCGCGACGAGTGCCAGCGGCAGGAGGCACCCTTTGTCAACCTGAGCCAGGCCATTGGGCTGGTGGCCTACGAGCGGAACCTGCCGGCAGCGCTGCGCCAGCAGCTGCAGGCCCTGCGCCTCTCCGCCAACCTGGTGGTGCACGAAAGCTATGCCGGCACGCCCGCCGAAGTGGCAAGCGGATTTGCGGCCATTGCCGCCCTGGTGCTTTACCTCACCGGCGCCCCCTACCTGGGCCCCACGCCACCCAAAGCCCCAGTCCAACCCGAAAATGGAGCTGCAGAAACCGAAGCAGCCCCAGCTAAAAACTTCGTTCCAGATGCGAGCTCAGCCTCTGCGGCGTGGCGGGTGAACGTGCTGCACGCCAACGAAGCCACCGGCGAGCTGACCGTGGAAATGGCTGCCCCAGCCGATGGCCGCCCTGCTGGCCCATTCCGCCTGGTGCTGCCCGAGGCCTACGAAAACGTGCTGTCGCTGGCCGCAGCCCTGCATCCTACGCTGCACCTCATTGGCCCGGTGCTGCTGCCCGATGGCAGCGTACGCGCCCGCCGCGTGGTGCTTGAGCCCGACTACCTGGTGAGCGTGACCACCGTAGCCGAGTGCGCTCAGCGAGACGGCACCATCCCGGAATGGGCGCTGCTCAACGCATTTCTGCCCGACGAAACCTCGCGCCCGCTGGTGCTCGGAAACCTGGTCAACTTGCTGCTGGATGAGGAGGTGAGCCACGCCGCCCGGCAAGCCGAAAAAGCCTCCCTAAATCAGGTGCTCTCGAAGAATCTGGTGCCAGCAGGTGAAAATGAAGCGTCGGATGCCGCGCCAGCCGATGCCGGTGCGGAGGCTGATGAGCCCGAATTCAACCTGGATAAATTTCTGAAGCAGCGCTTGTTCCGTACGTCGCCCTTGTCGCTGAGCACGCTGGCCGAGTTCCAGACCCGTACCGGCGTGCCGGAGCTGCTCAACGACTTGCGCCGCCACCACCGCACCCTGCGCGAAACCCGCGCACAGGGCTTTGTGGCCCAGAGCCGCACCGGCTACCAGCAGGAGCCCCTGCGCCTGGCCGACTGCTTCCTGGAGCCCACCTTCCTGTCGGCTACCTACGGCCTGCAGGGCCGGCTCGACTTGCTGCACGAAAGCACCACTGGCTACGACTTAGTGGAGCTGAAAAGCTCGACGAAAGTGCCCTACGCCGAGCCATGGAGCAACCACGCGGCCCAGGCCCAGCTCTACCGCCTCTTGCTCGAGTCGGTGTTTGGGGCCGATGGCGAAACCGCCGGCCGAGGCCGCACCAGCATCCTGTACTCCAACGCCGCCAGCGGGCAGCCTGCCGTGCGCCGCGTCGACCAGGACCAGGACATGATTGACCGCCTGCTTTCGGCCCGCAACCAGCTGGTGGGCACCGAACTGCAGCTGGCCCGCGCCACTGGTCCGAGCCAAACGGCCCACCTGCTAGCCCCCGTGCTGCAGCCCAACCTGATGGCCCTGCCATCTTTCGGCAAGGCGAAGGCTGAAAAAGTGGCCAACGCCTGGGCCGCAGCCGACCCCGTGGAGCGTGCCTATTGCCTGGAGCTGGCCCGCTTTACGGCCCGGGAAATGCGCCTGACGCTCCTCGGCGACGAGGCCCGCCCCGGCGATGCTGGCGGTCAGGCCGGCTTGTGGCTGCTGCCCCAGGCCCGCAAGCACCAGAACTTTAGCCTGCTCGACGATTTGGTGCTGCTCGAAGACCACAGCAACGCCGACGACGGAGCCCGCGACGGCCTAGGCCCGCACCTGATTTTTCAGCGCCCAGCCGATGGGCGGGAAGTGAACTTCCGGGCCGGCGATACGCTCATTCTATACCCAAGACGTAAAGTAGGGGCGGAGCTTGTCCCCGCCCGGACGTTGGAGCAAGCCGCTGAGTTTGCTGCTGACCAGAGCAGTTCGGCAACGACGGGCGGGGACAAGCCCTACCAGGTACGACCCCGCCCCTACGACACGCTGCCATTATCCGTGCTGGATGCCCAGGTAGTGAAAGTGGTGCTGGCCGAAGACCTCGGCGCCAATGGCCAGGTGGTGCTCAGCGTGCGCAACCGCCGCATGGCGCCGCGCTACCTGCTGGGCCATTCGCACTGGGCGCTGGAGCCCGATACCTACGATACATTCCGCCGCGAGTGGGCCGGGTTGTCGTCTTTTCTGTGCCTGGCACCGGAGCGCCGCCGGCGCCTGCTGGCCCGCACCGGCCCGCGCGAGCCGGAAGGCTGGGCGCCCACGGCAGGCCCGGCTACAACGGCCACCGAAGTGGTGGCCCGCGCCCTGGCGGCCCCCGATTGGTTTGTGCTTTGTGGCCCGCCCGGCACCGGCAAGACCCGCGCAGTGCTGCGGGAACTGGCCGTGAGCCTCTACAAGCAGGACAAGCAGGTGCTGCTGGCCGCGTACACCAACCGCGCTGTGGACGAAATCTGCGAACAGCTGGTGCAAGCCGGGCTGCCCTTCATTCGGGTGGGCTCGCGGCTGGGTACGGCGCCCGTCTACCGGCCGTATCTGCTCGATAACATGCTGCGCGACTGCACCAACCGGCAGGCCGTGCGCGACCGGCTTAGCACTTGCCCGTTTTACGTAGGCACGGTGGCCAGCCTGTTGGGCAAGCCGGAGCTGTTCATGATTAAGCAGTTTGACCTCGCTGTGGTGGACGAGGCCAGCCAGGTACTGGAGTCGCCCATGCTGGCCCTGCTAGCCAAAGTGCGCAAGTTCATCCTCATCGGCGACCACCGCCAGCTGCCCGCCGTGGTGGCGCAGGAGCCCGAAACCAGTGCGGTAGCTCCCGAAGTGGCCGAATTGCTGCGCGAGGAGCTGGGCCTCACCAACCTGCGCAACTCCTACTTCGAGCGCCTTTTCCGCCGTGCCGTAGCGCAATGGCCCCACGCCCACGGCACCCTCGCCGACCAGTACCGCATGCATCAGGACCTGGCGGTTTTGGTGAACCAGGACTTCTACGACAACCAGCTGCGTTGCCCGCTGCCCTGGCAGTCGGCCCTGCTGGACCGCAGCGCCTGGCCCACGCCAGCGGCCGCCGATGGCTTGGCGGCTTCCTTGCGCACGCAGCGGGTGGTATTCGTGCCCACGCGCCGCCAGCCCGAGGATTTATCCATGAAAGAATCGGCCCAAGAGGCCGAGCTGGCGGCCCGCGCGGCCGCCTACGTAGCCCAGGGCTACGGCCCGCTGTTCAACCCCGAATCTACCCTGGGCATCATCGCCAGCTACCGCAACCAGGCGGCGCGCATTCGCGCCCGGCTGGCCCAACTGGCAGTTGAGCTAAGCTTGCCGGCGCTGGCCCAGGTCAGCGTCGATACCGTGGAGCGCTACCAGGGCAGCCAGCGCGAGGTCATCATTGTGAGCTTCTGCTGCCACCACGAACACCAGCTGGAGCTGATGGTATCGCCCGATGAAACCGGCCAGGTAGACCGCAAGCTGAACGTGGCCCTCACGCGGGCGCGCCAGCAGTTGGTACTGCTCGGCAATGAAGAGATATTGAGCCGGGCGCCGCACCACGCGGCCCTGCTGGCCCGGGTGCGCTGAAGCGGCACGGTTGAGTTAAGCCCAATTACGGCTTTAAACAAAAAAAATTCCGGCATCGGGCCAACTGCACCATGCAGCTGGCCCGATGCCGGAATTTTTGATTGGAACCCGGATGGTTTACTTCACATCCACCAGCTCCACCTGGAAGCGCAGCACTGCGTTGGGCGGAATGGACCCCTTGCCGCTTGGGCCGTAGGCCAGGGCCGAAGGAATCAGCAGCTGTGCTTTTTCTCCCATTCGCATGAGGGCAATGCCCTCGTCCCAGCCTGCTATCACCTCACTGTTACCCAGCTTGAAAGTGATGGGCGTATTGCCGTTCCTGGAGGAGGCATCGAAAACGGTGCCGTTCATGAACTGGCCGGTGTACAGTACCGATACGGTTTTCCCTTTTACCGCTTGTACGGCCGTGGGCTCGGTGGTTAGGGGCACGAAGTACAGGCCCGACGCCTGCCGCTGGGCGTTGGTGATTTTGTTGTCGGCGATGTATTGCTTGATGATGCTCTCGTCGGTGGCAGCATAATCCGGCGTGACAATCTCGGGGTCTTTTTTGCAGGCCGTGGTCATGAAGCCCGCGGTGGCTGGCAGTGCCAGGAACAGAAGCCGAAGCGCCGTTGCGGAAATAGATTTTCTCATTTGTGGTTTTTTTGTAAAACTAGGCCAAAGCACCCAAATCGCAGGGGCCAGTAGGAACGTCGAGTCGTTAAAGCGGCTGACTTTACTACTGAGGCACGCAGGTGGTTAACTGTAACAACGACCAGTAGACAGTTTTATCGTGGTGCGCAACAGGCTATGTTTCAGGCAATAGTGAGCTGGTTTCAGGTCGGTCAGGGCTGCGGTTTCAATGCCACCAGCACGCGTTTGATGAGCTCATTGGGGCTGCCATTGTGCCAGCGCCACACGATGACCAGGTCGTGTTCGGGGTCGACCCAGATAGTGTTTTGGCCTGCACCCAAGGCCGCAAAGCTGGTGGCCGGGGCATCGGGCCAGGCTTTCTGCTCGGTGTTGAGCCACCAGAGGTAGCCGTAGTCGGGGCCGACGGGGCCGCGGGTGGTGGCCTGCTTCACCCAGCCGGGCGACACTATCTGGCGCCGGCCCCAGCGGCCCTGCCGCAGCATGAGGTAGCCAAAGCGGGCTTCGTCGCGGGCGTTGATGATGAGGCCGCCGCCCCAGCGCGTGCCGCCGCTCACGGAAGGCATCTGCTTGCCGTTGACGGTGGCCACGGCGTTGGGGTAGGGCACCCACTTCCAGGTATTAGTAGCCCCGATGGGGTCCATCACTTCCTTTTTGAGCACCTCCGGCAGCGGCTTTTTCCAGACACGCAGCAGCGACAACGCCAGGCGGTTGATGCGCACGTCGTTGTACTCGTAGTAGGTGCCGGGGGCCTGCAGGGCGCGGGGCTTGCGCTCGCCTTTGCCAAAGGCTTCGTGACCCACGAAGTCGGCGTTTTTGCCCCACAACTCGCCTTCCCATTCGCTGGTTTGGCGGGCGTGGTGCTCCCAGGTTATCTGGCGGTTGTGCTCGGAGTCGTAGCCCCCGTCCTTGATGTAGTTGGCCACCGGGTCGTGAATGTTCTTGATGAGCCCGCGGTCAATGGAAATGCCCAGGATGGTGGACAGAAAGCTCTTGGCGGCGCTATAGGTGGGGTCGGGGCGCTGGGTGTCGCCCCACTCGGCCACGATGTAGCCGTGGTGCAGAATAAGGCCGTTGGTGGCGGCGCGGCTGGTGGGCATGGGGCCGAGCAGCTTGCCAAAAATCTCCTCCTGGGTGGAGAAGTTGGGCGTCATCTGGGTGGTTTCCTGGGTTTGGGCAAAGGCCACGGCCTCGGCCAGGCGCGCCGAATCGAAGCCTTCGGTGGTGGGCCGGCGGCGAAGCCAGTTGTCGCCGGGTGCCGGGAAATAAACGGAGGGCCCTAAAACGCGTTTGAACGGCGTGGCCGGGCGGGTGCAGGCCGCCAGTGCTGGCAGCACGAGCAGCAGTAGTTTCTTACGGAACATGGTGGGCTAATAGGTAGCGAAACGGCTCAGGCTACGGGCTTGCCTGGCTGGAATGACGCCCCAAGTTAGAGCCTCCCCGGGCAGTTGTGCTAGCGTCCGGCCTTGCCGTCCAATTCTGAAAGCGCGTCGGGCACGACCGGAGCAGCTTTTAGTGCCGGCCGCTTGTAGAAGTACAGTATCAGCAAGGGGAGCAAGGTCAGCTCGGCGACCACGCCAAACAGCAGCGTGAGGCCAATCAATAGCCCCACGTAAAACGTCCCGTCAAATTTTGAGAACAGCAGCGTAGAAAAGCCGCCCACCAGAATGAGCGAAGTAGTGATAACCGCTTTGCCCGCCAGCAAATACGTGCGCCGCACCGCTTTGAAGATGTCGGGCTCCTTGCCCAATGTCAGTCGCAACTTGGAGATGAAGTGAATGGTGTCGTCGACGGCAATTCCGAAGGCGATGGTGAAAATGATGCTCGTGCTCACCTTCATGTTTACCCCGGCCAGCCCCATCACGCCGGCCACAACGATGATGGGCAGCAGGTTGGGAATGAGCACCACGATGGTCATGCGCAGCGACTTGAACAATGCCAGCACAATGAGCGTGACCATGAGCACATCGATGGCCATGCCCTGAATCATGTTCAGGGTGAGGTTTTCGTTGTTTTTGTCGATGAGGTTGGAGGAGCCGGTGAGGCGCGTGCGCAGCACGGTGCTGTCGACGGTGGCGCGCAGGTGGCGGCGCAGCGCGTCGTTCAGGGCATCGGCGCGGATGCTGCCCACGTCGGCCATGCGGCCGGTGAGGCGGCCGGCCGAGCCATCGGGCAGGGCCAGAGCGCTGAATTCGGCCTTTTTGCGGAACAGACGGAGCTTGCTGCGCAGGCGCTGAAGCTCCAGCGTGTCGGTGGGCAGGCGGTATTCGGCCAGCCCGCCACCGTTCAGGGCCTTGCGCACTGACTTTACCAGCGTGACCGGCGAGGCGGCAAAGCGCAGGCCGTAGGTGTTCTGGAGGTAGGCTTCGATGCGCTCGGTTTCCTGCAGCACGGCCAAGTCGTAGATGTCGCGGCCAGGCGCGGGTTTCAGCTCCATTTCGAAGGGCCGTACGCCGGCAAACTGCCGTTCAAAAAAGGCGAAGTCCTGCCGCACGGGGTCGTTTTTGGAAAGGTCGTCGAGCAGCGAGGAGTTGATGCGCACCCGCGTAGAGAGCCCAATGGCCGTAGCCAGCACCAGCCCGCTCACTGTGAAAATTAGGCGCCGGCGCAACAGCACCGTGCGGAACATGCGGCCCAACACGCCGTCCCAGCTGTGGCCCTGGCGGCGCGGCTCCCGCAGCTGCGGCTTGCCCAGCAGCACGAGCATGGCCGGCAGCAGCGTGAAGCTGAGCACGAAGGCCAGGATAACGGCGACGCCGGTAAACAAGCCGAAGTTGTGGATGGGCCGGATGGTGCTGGTCATCAGTGTGAAGAAGCCCAGGCTGGTGGTGAGCGCCGACAAGCCCGACCCAAACCCCGATTCCTTGATGGTGACCCGCAGAGCGTCTTTTTTGCTGGCGCCGTAGCCCAACTCGCTCACGTAGCGGCTGATAATGTGGATGGTGTCCGACATACCCACTACAAAGAGCATGAGCGGCAGCAGGGCCGTCATCAAATCGATGCTCACGCCAAAAGCCGACATGACGCCCAGGCCCCACAAAATGGCCCCCAGCACCACTATCAGCGGCAGCACCACGCCCCACCACGTGCGGAATGTGAGCCAGAGCAGCCCAGTGACGAGCAGCACCGACAGCGACATAAACACCACCAACTCCCACTTTAGGCGGTCGACAAACACGGATTGAGCCACCAGCTTGCCCGCAAAATGCACCCGCTCATCGGGCAGGCCCAGGCGGGTGATGCCCCCGCGAAGGGCCGCAAACAGCGAGTCGCCGGGCGGCTTGGTCAGGTCCGGGGTGATTTGGAGCACCAGCGCCACGGCCCGGGCATCGGGACTGAACACATTGCCCACGAGCCCGGGGGTGCGGTAAATCAGGGTGGAGTCGTCGGCGCGCCGGGCGGGCTCGCGCGGGTGCAGGTAGGGCAGGCTGAAGGCGCCCAGCCCTTCGACCACGGTATTGGCCAGCGTGGTGGGCGAGGTGACCTGCAGGACGTGGCGCTGCCGCCGCGCCAGCTGCGTGAGCGAGTCGACCTGGGCGAGAAACGCGGGGTCAAACACGGTTTTGCCGGCGGGTGCTTCCACGCCCAGCAGCAGGTAGTCGTTGTCGTTGCCGAAGCGCTGGGTGTAGCCCTGGTAGTAGTCCAGGTCGGGGTCGCCGGCGGGGTAGAAGTCGTTGAAATTGTAGTTGAACCGCAACTGGGCTACAGAATACACGCTCAGGAGCGTGAGCAGGCCCAGGAGCAGCAGGGTAAGGTGAGCGTAACGGCGAAGGGACATCGGGTGGCCGCCCTAAGCAGCACCGGCCGAAGCAGGCGCCGGACTAGCGGCGAAAAGTGAGAAACGAAGGAAGAAGATTTGCCAGGCCCGGCACAATAAGATGGGTGGGCAGCGCGTATCTTGGAGCCAGAAAACCCCGCTTTTTCTTCTTTTGTTTCCCCTCAACTCAACCTTATTTCTTATGAAAAAGACCCTGCTCGCCCTCGCCCTGTTTGCATTTGCCGGTACCACCGCTTTCGCCCACGACGGCCACGACAAAGCCGGCAAAAAAGGTAAGAAGGCCGCCTGTACCACCGAAATGAAAGCCACTTGCACCAAAGACATGAAGGGCGGCATGGCCGGCGGCTCCTGCTGCATGAAAAGCGGCAAAACGGCTGCTGTAAAGACCAGTACGAAAACTACAGTTGCGTCAACTTCTAAGCCGCTGTAAATCTGTTAAAAGGTTAAATAGTAATTTTAATATAAAAGCCCGGTTCCATTATGGAGCCGGGCTTTTATATTACATGCGTTTTCCGTGTTTTACGGGCATTCTACCTAACCCCAAACCTTATGGAGCTAATTGACCAACTGTCCAATCTGGCGTCGCGAGCGCAGAAACAACTTGTCCATATTCAAACTGAGGAAGCTACTAAAACGGCTTTGGTGATGCCGTTCATCAATGCTTTAGGCTACAATGTGTTTGACCCAACCGAAGTAGTCCCCGAGTTTATCTGCGACATTGGTACGAAGAAGGGCGAGAAGATTGATTATGCCATCATGCGAGACGGCAAACCGATTATTCTTATTGAATGCAAGCATGTTGGCGGTGATTTGAATATCAATCACGCCAGCCAATTGTTTAGGTATTTCCATGTCACGGAAGCACGGATTGCTATTCTCACCAATGGACTTGTCTACCGCTTGTTTACCGACCTGGAGCAAGCCAATAAGATGGATGAACGGCCATTCCTGGAGTTCGACCTTTCCAATTTTAGTGAAAACGACGTCTCTGAAATTAAAAAGCTCAGCAAAGCCGCTTTCAACATCGAGGACATGCTGTTCGCAGCATATAACCTCAAGTACATGCGGGCTTTCAAGAAATACTTCGACGAACAGTTTACCCAGCCGTCGACTGAATTTATTAACTTCGTATCGAAGCAAGTATATGAAGGCGTGCTCACGCCTAAACTAAAGGAACAGTTCAGCCTGCTGGTGCACCGCTCATTTCACCAGTTCCTGAACGATAAAATAACCATGCGCTTGCGCTCGGCTATGATTGACACCAGCGGTCAAGGTCCTTTAGTAAATGAAGTTCCGGCGGCTCCCATGCCCGAGCCCGCAGCTCAAGCTGAACCAGAAGCTAAAGACATTCAAACCACCGTGGAGGAGACCGAGGGCTTCATGATAGTGCGGGCCATTTTGCGTAAAACGGTGCCGGTCAATCGGGTTGTCATGCGAGATGTGCAATCCTACTGCGGCATCCTGTTGGATGATAACAACCGCAAGCCAATCTGCCGGCTCCATTTTAATGGCAGCAAGAAGTACGTTACATTGTTTGATGTAGAAGGCGGCGAACGAGTGGATATTGGAACACTTGACGACTTGTATGGCATGGCATCGCGGATTCGTTCGGCGGTGCAAAAGCACGAAACCAAGCAAGTCGCCACAGCTGCTGAGTAAAATGTAAGGTGCCCAATTTTGAGAAAGCCGCCCAACTGGGCGGCTTTCTCTATTTTTGAGCTTTCCGATTTAGCTTCCGTTTATGCGCCAGTACCAAGCCCTTCTCCGCCAAATCCTTGAAACCGGCACCGTCAAAACCGACCGCACGGGCACGGGTACGGTTTCCATCTTTGGGCCGCAAATGCGGTTCAATTTGGCGGATGGCTTCCCGCTGGTCACCACCAAAAAGGTGCACTTGAAGAGCATTATCCATGAATTGCTGTGGTTTCTGAAGGGCGAAACCAACATTGCCTACCTCAAAGAGCACGGCGTAAAAATCTGGGACGAGTGGGCCGATGCCAACGGCGAGCTGGGCCCCGTGTACGGCCACCAGTGGCGCTCCTGGCCCGACGGCCACGGCGGCCACATCGACCAAATCAGCCAGGTAATCCAGCAGCTCAAGACCCAGCCCGACTCGCGCCGCATCATCGTCTCAGCCTGGAACGTGGCCGAACTGCCCGAGATGAAGCTGCAGCCCTGCCACGCGCTATTCCAGTTCTACGTGGCCGATGACAAGCTGTCCTGCCAGCTTTACCAGCGCTCGGCCGACGTATTCCTGGGCGTGCCCTTCAACATTGCTAGCTACGCGCTGCTCACCCTTATGGTAGCCCAGGTAACCGGCCTGCAGCCCGGCGAGTTTATCTGGACCGGCGGCGACACCCACCTCTACAGCAACCACCTGGAGCAAGCCCGCCTGCAACTGGAACGCGAGCCCCGCCCGCTGCCCCAGATGCTGATAAACCCCGAAGTCAAAGATATTTTTAGCTTTCAGTACGAGGACTTCAAGCTGGAGAATTACGACCCGTGGCCGGCTATTAAAGCACCGGTAGCCGTCTAGCTCAACTGCCCTTTATGCTGGAATTTATCGGCGAGCTGCTGGCAGAATTCATTCTTGCCCCAATTTTCGATGCCGTTTCAGCAGCCGTTTGTTGGGTTGGGCGCACGGTGATTTTGGTGGCGCTTTATCCGCTCATGCTCTTCACAGGTTGGTTTCGGCTCTGGCTGCGGGAGCGCGGCCAAAGTAGTTTCCGCGTGCTTTGGCAAACGCATGGCCACGCAGGTCTGCATCGTTTTGGCTGGCAAGAAGCTGCGCTAGATTTAGAGTACTTGATGGCAACCCTGCTAATTGGGCTGGTTTCTGTGGGAGTGTGCGCAATGGTTTACTCTCTGGTAAAACTAGCAGGCTCTTAAGTCGCTTAAGCAGTTTGAGAGGCGCTTGTAAACCACATTGCCAATTTGCTGCACTTCTCGCACGGCCGCCACATTCGCAGTAAAAGCCGCGTCGGCAGCCAATAAATCTTGAGCTGAATACAGCCCTTCCCGGCACGCTATGCCCTGCGCCTGGGCTGCTCGAAGTACCTGCGCTCGGCGCACGCCAGCCACGCAGCCGCTTGCTAAAGAAGGCGTAAACAGAACCTCCTCCTTCATCCAGAAAATCGCAGCAGCTCCTGCCTCCGCCACGTATCCGGCAGCATCGCACAGGATAATTTCATCCAGCCCGCGCTGTTGCCGCTCATGAGCTGTGCGCACATAAAGCCAGGCCTGCGGCCCTTTGCAAAAGCTCAGCGGCGAATAAATGGAATGGGTTTTCAGGGCAAAGTCAACCTTCGATATTGGAGAATCATCGGCTACAAAAGATTCGGCCGTGGCTAGCCATTCGGCGGATTCGGTAAGGGGAGTATAGCGGCCGCCGCTTGCGCGCCAGAGCTGTAGGCGCAGGCGGGCGGCGGGCAAGTTATTTGCCGCTGCTAATTCGGCCAAGGTGCTTTCCAGCGCTTCGGGTGTCGCCAGGGGCTCGGGTAGCTTGAGATAGAGAGCGGCGGCGGCCTGCTGCATGCGTTGGCAATGGTCGGCAGCGAGGCGCAGGCGGTTTTCGGTGAAAATCAGCGTTTCGAAAAAACCATCACCAAAAGCCAGTCCGCGGTTGGGCAGCTTGAGGCCGAAGGCTTCGGAATCCTGCAATGCGCCGTTGTATAAAACCTTACTCATCGCACCGTCCACAAAATCCGTGAAATCCGCTTAAATCCGAAAAATCAGTGATTATTGGAGCAGGAACTTCTTGCCTGGCAGCGCCCGCACCACGCCCCGAAACTCAAGCCCCAGCAGGAGCGAGGCCACGCTGTGGATGGGCAGTTGGGCCTTCCAGGCCAGCTCGTCCATTTGTTCCTCGCGGCCGGTGGCGGCGGCCAGCACCGTTATCAGGGCGAATTCCTCAGCCGAAAAATCATCGGCCGAATAGGAGGGCGCCGGCTTAAACTTGCCGGACTGGTGTAGGGCCGCGTCCCAGTTGAGTAGCTGCTCCAGGTCTAGCGGCTCAGAATAGAGAGCCGCTTTATTGTTTTTGATAAGCGCGTTGCAGCCTTCCGACGCCACCGAGCCCAAGTTGCCGGGCACGGCCAGCACGTCGCGGTCGTAGCTCAGGGCCAGCTCAGCGGTTATCAGCGCCCCGCCTTTAATGGCGGCTTCCACGACTACCGTGCCATCGGAAAGGCCGGCGATAATGCGATTGCGGGCCGGGAAGTTGTAGCGGTCGGGCTGGGTGCCAAACGCGAATTCGGTGAGGAGGCCGCCTTGCTCGCGCATTTTCTCGGCGGTTTTGCGGTGCGTGGCCGGGTAGATGATGTCGAGGCCCGTAGCCATCACGCCCACGGTCTCCAGGCCTTCCTGCAGGGCCGCGCGGTGGGCCATGATGTCGATGCCGTAGGCCAGGCCACTCACCACGAGCGGCCGATGCGGCAGCAGGCCCTGGACGATGCGCTCGGTTTGCTCGCGGCCGTATTCGGTGGCTTTGCGGGTGCCCACCAGCGCCACGGTCTTAGGTGCGTTGAGGTCGGCCGTGCCTTGGTAATACAGGATGGCCGGCGCGTCGGGTATCAGCTTGAGCCGGCTAGGAAAGCGCTTGCTGGTGTAGAAGAGGATTTCGACGCTTTCCTTTTCCGCTTTCTTAATACCGGCCTCGGCTTTGCGCAGGGCGGATTCGCGCTCGGGGCCGGTGATGATTTTAATAATAGCATCGCCCACGCCGGGAATGCGGCGCAGTTTGCCGGGCGGCATCGTGAGCACGGTTTTAGCCGCCCCGCCGTAGCTCATGAGCTGGCGCGTAAGCTGCGGGCCGATGCCGGGCAGCAGGGTGAGGGCGAGTTCGTGGAAAAGGGATTCGTCGTTCATCGGTAGAACCTCACCCCCCGGCCCCCTCTCCAAAAAAGAGGGGGAGCCAGACGACGGGAGGAGGTGATTTCAAAGTGTAAAAAAGCTAGCCTTTATAAATTCAGGCTCCCCTCTCTTTTGGAGAGGGGCGAGGGTGAGGTTGCACCGGTAGCTATATCTGGCCGGGGAGTGAGGTTACGCCTCGGGCTCCGCCTTGCCTGCCGCTTCCACTTCTTTGCGTAGCAACAGCAGAAAGGAGCGGACTTTTTCCAGCGACTGCACCACGTCAATCTTTTCCTTGAGCTGCGGGCCCTTTTGCTTGAGCATGTCGCGCGCCCCGGGAATGGTGTAGCCGCGCTCCTTCACCAGGTGGTAAATGGTGCGGAAGACCTCGATATCTTGCGGCGTGTAGAGGCGGTTTCCTTTCTTGCTGCGGCGGGGACGCAGCTCGTCGAATTCGGTTTCCCAGAAGCGCACCAGCGACTCGGCCACCTTGAACTGGGCGGCCACTTCGCCGATGGTGAAATATTGTTTTTCGATGCTGCGCTCTTTGTAGGGCATGGCTGTGGGGATGCGGCGCGGGGTTACTTAACCCGGTATTTGCGGCTGATTTCGTCGTAAATTAACAACAGGTCGTTGGCCTGGCCCTGTTTGTCGAAAATAGATTCCCAGGTGTTGAGCGGCTCCCAGATAAAACTGCCTTTGCCCTTCCCGCCCGGCAGGTTGAAAGCAATGTCGTTGACATCGCGCTTGCGCTCGGAGTATTCCACCAGCACAATATCCTGCGGGTAACGCTGAGCCAAGTCGGTGAGGTTGGCTTTCAGGTCGGCAATGGTGCCGTGCCACTTTGGGTAATAAGATTGGCCAATGACGTCGAACTGCACCTTGCTGGCCTGCATGCGGTCGAGCCACAGCGTGGAGTGCCGGTTTTGGCCGCCCAGCGCGATGTGCATCATTACGAGGGCTTTGGGCGTGGTTTCGCGCACGGCGCTGGCGCCGGCTTCGGCTAGTTTGGCAAGGGTGTCGAAGCGGGTGAGGCTGTCGGCCAGCTGCACGTTGCCATCGGGCCACAGCATGCCGTGGCTGATTTCGTTGCCTATCTGCACCATGTCGGGCGGGGTGCCTTGAGCCGCCAGGGCCTTCAACACGTCGGCGGTATAGTCGTGCACCGCTTTCTCCAAGGCCGCGCCGCTCAGGTTTTTCCAGGCTTCGGGCTTGAACTGCTTTTGCGGGTCGGCCCAGGTGTCGCTGTAGTGGAAGTCGAGCAGCAGCTTCATCCTGGCTTGCTTCACGCGCTTGGCCATGGCCAAGGTGTGGGCCAAATCGCAAAAGCCCTTGCCGGGAGCATAGCCGCTGTCGGCCGCCGGGTTGTTGAAAATCCGGAGTCGGATGTAGTTGAAATGGTGGTCTTTCAGAATTTGGATGGCGTCCTTTTGCACGCCTTTGTCCGAGAACTTCATACCTCGGGCTTCGAGCTGCGGCAAAAAGGAAATATCAGCGCCGAGGACTTTGCCCAACGGGGCCTTGCGCGGTGGTGCGGGAGCTGCCGCGCTGCTCAGGCTCAGCAGTACGAGCAGGTTGAGCCAAGGTGAGCAGCGGAATAGGGGAAATTGTAATGACACTAAGAATAGCTAATTATAGCAAATATGCTTGTTTAGGAAGCGACAATGGTTGCTTCTGTGCAAGATGCCGCAAGTTAGGCGCATTGGCGATACCAGGGCAGGAGAGGCAATTGTTACCTTTGCTGAGCTAGCCCCGTGAAAGTTCATCAAATTCTGCCGGTGTAGGCTTGCTTTTCCCCTGCTTATTATGTCGCTCCCAACCGCTTCGCACGTCCGCCAGCAATTCCTCGATTTCTTCGCTTCCAAAGGCCACCACATCGTGCCCTCGGCGCCGATTGTGGTGAAGGACGACCCCACGCTGCTGTTCATCAACAGCGGCATGGCTCCATTCAAAGACTATTTCCTGGGCAACAAGCCGGCGCCCTACAAGCGCATTGCCGATACCCAAAAGTGCCTGCGCGTGAGCGGCAAGCACAACGACTTGGAAGAAGTAGGCTACGACACCTACCACCACACCATGTTCGAGATGCTCGGCAACTGGTCGTTTGGCGATTATTTTAAGAAGGACGCCATTGCCTGGGCCTGGGAGTTGCTCACCGAAGTGTATAAGCTCGACAAGGACCGCCTCTACGTCACCTATTTCGAGGGCGACCAGGGCGACAAGCTGGCGGCCGACACCGAGACCCAGGGCCTCTGGCGCCAGTACACCACCGACGACCGCATTCTGCCAGGCAATAAGAAGGACAACTTCTGGGAAATGGGCGACACCGGCCCCTGCGGCCCCTGCACCGAAATCCACATCGACCTGCGCTCCGACGAGGAGCGGGCCGCCAAATCCGGCCGCGAGCTGGTGAATGCCGACCACCCCCAGGTGGTGGAAGTCTGGAACAACGTATTTATGGAGTTTCAGCGCCTGGCCGACAAAAGCCTGGTGAAGCTGCCGGCCCAACACGTGGACACCGGCATGGGCTTCGAGCGCCTGATGATGGCCGTGTCGGGCGTGAAGTCGAACTACGACACCGACGTGTTTCAGCCCCTCATTCAGTTCATCGCCAAAGAAGTTGGGCTGGAATACCACGGCACCGCGCCTGCCAAGGTGACCGACCAGCCGACCACCGAAAACGAGAAAACCGACATCGCCATCCGGGTCATTGCCGACCACATCCGGACCATCGCCTTCACCATTGCCGACGGCCAGCTGCCCAGCAACGTGAAGGCCGGCTACGTTATCCGCCGCATTTTGCGCCGGGCCGTGCGGTACGCGTTTTCGTCGCTCAACCAGAAGCAGCCCTTCCTCTTCAAGCTGGTGCCCGTGCTGGCCGACCAGATGCGCAACATCTTCCCCGAGCTGAAAGCCCAGACAGCTTTTGTGCAGCGCGTGATTGAGGAAGAGGAAATTGCCTTCCTCAAAACGCTGGAAACTGGCCTGCGCCGTCTCGACGCCCTCGAAGAAACCGCCCGCGCCAACGGCAACCTCATCGACGGCAAAACCGCTTTTGAGCTGTCCGATACCTTCGGCTTTCCGCTGGACCTCACGGCCCTCATTGCCCGCGAAAAAGGCCTGACTGTGGATGAAGAAGGCTTCCAGAAGGAGCTGGCCCAACAGAAGAACCGCAGCCGCAACGCCCAGGAAACCGAGCAGTCGGACTGGACCATCGTCTCCGATTCCGACGAGCAGCCCGCTTTCGTGGGCTACGACCTCGACGAGGCCCCGGCGCGCATTCTGCGCTACCGCAAAACCACCGCCAAGGGCAAAACCGAATACCAAGTAGTGCTCGACCAAACCGCTTTCTATGCTGAAAGCGGCGGCCAGGTAGGCGACACCGGCTACCTGGATTCGCCCCTGTCGAAAGTGCGGGTGATTGACACCAAGCGCGAAAACGACCTCATCGTGCACACCCTGCTGGAGCTGCCCGAGGACCTGACTGCCGACTTCCTGGCCATGCCCGACGTGGCCCGGCGCAACCAGATTCGCCAAAACCACTCGGCCACGCACTTGCTGCAAGCCGCCCTGCGTGAAGTGCTGGGCAGCCACGTGCAGCAGAAAGGCTCGCTGGTGAACGAGAAACTGCTGCGTTTCGACTTCTCGCACTTCACCAAGGTGACCGACGACCAAATGCGCGAAATCGAGCACATGGTCAACGAGCGGATTCGCCAGCAAATCCCGCTCGACGAGCGCCGCAACGTGCCCATCGCCGAGGCCAAAAACTTGGGCGCCATGGCCCTGTTTGGCGAGAAGTACGGCGAGTTTGTGCGCGTCATCACCTTCGATAAGGACTACTCGGTGGAGCTGTGCGGCGGCCTGCACGTGCCCAATACCGGCAGCATCGGCTACTTCAAAATCACGGCGGAAAGCGCCGTGGGCGCCGGCGTGCGCCGCATCGAAGCCGTAACCGGCCTTGGGGCCGAGGCCTACGTAGACCACCAGCTCGACCTGCTGGCTCAAGTGCGCGAGGCGCTGGGCAACCCTCAGCACCTGCTCACTACGCTCGAAAAGCAAAGCGAGGAAATGGCTGGGCTGCGTAAGCAAATCGAGCAGTTTACCTTGCAACAACTCGCCGCTCAGCGCCGAACGTTGCTCACCCAGGTGCGCCAGCTGCCCAACGGCTTGCATTTTATTGCCGCTCAGGTGCATGCTGCCTCCGCCGACTCCATCAAAACGTTGGCCTTCGAGGTGCGCCAAGCAGCCCCCGCGCCCCTGGTGCTGGTGCTGGGCGCGGCCGTAGACGGCAAGCCCCAGCTGGCTGTGATGCTGGACGATGAAACGGCGAAAAGCGGCAAGCTCAACGCCACCGCGCTGGTGCGCGAGCTAGCCAAGGAAATTCAGGGCGGCGGCGGCGGGCAGCCGTTTTTCGCCACGGCCGGCGGCAAAAACGTGGCTGGGCTGGCTGCAGCCATTGCCAAGGCTGAAGGATTGGTTGAGCAGCTTGTGAGCTAGCCCGCGATTTCCAGTTTCGCCGGCCAGCAAGCAAGAAAACGCTCGTTTGTGCACTGTCACTAGTGCGCGAACGAGCGTTTTAACTTTAAGCCAATTTCCTCCGAATGCTAAATGCGTAAGAAAGGAGAAGGGCACTATCCAAAACGCCTTTGAGCTACTGTTGCACCAGGCTTTCGGCTGCTATTGCGTTGGTCTCGTGCTTATTATTTGCTTTTAAAAGCATATGCAAAGGATGTTCAATGCATCCGGCTCAACTCACCATAATTAGCCGCCATGCGCAAAGAGCGCGCGCGGATGATGCAGCGGATGCAGGTGCAGCGGGTGCCATTGAATTTAAAGCGCGAGGTCCTGGTCGAGCTATTGTTGGGGGAGGACGGCCGGGTTGCCAGTGCCAAAGTGGTGCGTTCCAGCGCGCATTTTCTGAATAATGCCGCGCTCCGGTCGGTGGAAAAGCTAAAGCGGCAATTTATGCCGGCCCGGCTCGACGGCGAGGTAGTGGTGTGCCGCTACTTGGTGCCGGTGTCCTACACCATGGCAATGCCGTACCAGCCCACACGTATTCGCCGCCTCCGAACCTTACGTACTACCGACGCTAAAATGCTTGAGGAGCGGGGGTTGGGCCGGGAGCCACGCCATCTAATTCGGCGCGCACACCGCTACCCGTTACCTTTAGGGGCAAATAGCACTTAGTACCCCGCGTTTTTTGATATGGACGAAGCCATTCTTGCCAAATACCAGCCGGTCATCGGCCTCGAAGTACACGCTCAGCTCCTCACGCACAGCAAAATGTACTCGTCTGACGAAAACGAGTACGGCGTGGCGCCCAACACCAACCTCTCGGTGATTACCCTCGGCCACCCCGGCACCTTGCCCAAGGTGAACCGCACGGCCGTGGAGTTTGCCATGAAAATGGGCCTGGCCACCAACTGCCAGATTCGCCGCGACAACCTGTTTGCGCGCAAAAACTACTTTTACCCCGACCTGCCCAAGGGCTACCAGATTACGCAGGACAAGACGCCCATCTGCCATGACGGCCACGTGGACGTGCGCCTGGCCGACGGCACGGTGAAGAAAATCGGCGTCACCCGCATTCATATGGAAGAAGACGCGGGCAAAAGCATGCACCTGGCCGGCGAAACCGAAACCCTCGTGGACCTGAACCGCGCCGGCGTGCCCCTGATTGAGATTGTGAGCGAGCCGGACATCCGCACCGGCGAGGAAGCCTACAACTACCTGCTCGAAATCAAGAAGCTGGTGGAGTACCTGGGCATCTGCGACGGCAACATGGAAGAAGGCTCGCTGCGCTGCGACGCCAACATTTCGGTGATGCGCGTGGGGGCCGACAAGTTCGGTACCAAGGTGGAGGTGAAGAACATGAACTCCTTCCGCAACGTGCAGCGCGCCATTGCCTACGAAGTGGAGCGGCAGATTGCCCTGATTGAAGCCGGCGAAGAAATCGACAGCGAAACTCGCGGCTTCGACGCCGCCAGCGGCACCACCAGCGGCCAGCGCAGCAAAGAAACCCTCAACGACTACCGCTACTTTCCCGAGCCGGACTTGCCACCGCTGGTGATTTCCGATGAGTGGCTGCACCGCGTGGCCGCCGAGCTGCCGGCCCTGCCGCAGCAGCTCTACACGCGCTTTACGGGCGAGCTGGGCCTGAACGACTACGACGCCTCGGTGCTGGTCGACCAGAAGGAAGTGGCCTTGTTTTTTGATGAGCTTTCGCGCCTCACGCCCAACGCCAAGGCCGCGGCCAACTGGGTGATGGGCCCGGTGAAATCCTACCTCAACGAGCGCGCCCTCACCATGGCCGACTTCCCGCTCGACCCTGCTCAACTCGCGGGCATTATTGAGCTGATTGACGCCGGCAAGCTCAACTACTCAGTCGCATCCAAGCAGCTCTTCCCGCATTTGCTCGAACACCCAACGGCCAACGCGACCGGTGCGGCCGAAAGCCTGGGCTTGCTCACGCAGGCCGACAACGGCGAGCTGGCCACGCTGGTGCAGCAAGTGCTGGCCGCCAACCCGGCCAAAGTGGACGAGTACCGGGCGGGCAAAAAGTCGCTCACTGGCATGTTTATGGGCGAGCTGATGAAGCTGACCGGTGGCAAGGCCGACCCCAAACTGGCCAACCAGCTGCTGCGCACGGCGCTCGATGGATAATTTATTTTTCTAATATTCGTTAGGGCTTTACCGTGTGTTTACTACACGCCGGAGAGTTCAGCTTTGGGGGTGAAAATGCCTCGGAACAAACCTATTAACGCCTTGCGTTGGCTATTTTTACGCACATACTCACGCGGATGCTACACCCTACCACTATGATGAAATCTGTTTTCGTGGCCGCCACCGTGCTCGGCTTGGCCAATGGCTGTCAAAACGCGGTGGCCTCCGATGGCTATGAGGTAAGCGGCCAGCTCAAGAATGCGCCGGCTGGTACGGTCATCCATCTATCCGAGCTGGTAGCCAACCAGTTTGTGGAGAAAGGCCAGGCCAAAACGGATGCCTCGGGTAAATACACTTTCAAGGGTACCAGCGCCACGCCCAGCGTGTTCCAGCTCAAGGTAGACGACGCCAACCAGGTGCTGCTCATGCTCGATAACAAGTCGCATGTGCAGCTCAACGGCGATGCCAAAAGCCTGGCTGCTACCTATACCGTGAAGGGCAGCAAAGACAGCGAAGTGCTGCAGCAGCTCATCCAGGTAATGCAGGGCACCAAGTCGGAACTCGAAGGCCTTGGCCAGCGCTACAACGCGGCCGGCCAGGCTGGCAAAGCCGATGAGATGAAGGCCATCGAGAAGCAGTACTACGTGATTCAGGGAAGCAACAACGCTAAGATTAAAAGCGTGATTCGGCACAACGCCACGGCCGTGGTGGGCGGCTTTGCGGTGGGCGCATTCCTCAATCCCGACGAGGAGTTCCAGTTTGCCGACTCCATTGCCACCATTCAGCGCAAAGTCAACCCCAATTCGCCCTTCACCAAGGACCTGACGGCTCGTCTCGAACCCATGCGGGCTACGGCCTCGGGCGCCCTGGCGCCGGAAATCAACCTGCCCAAGCCCGATGGCGGCACGCTGGCCCTGAGCAGCCTGCGCGGCAAATACGTGTTGCTCGATTTCTGGGCGAGCTGGTGCGGCCCCTGCCGCCAGGAAAATCCCAATGTGGTGAAAGCTTATAATCAGTTCAAGGACAAAGGCTTTACCATCTATTCCGTGTCGTTGGACCAGGACAAAGGCAAGTGGCAGAAAGCCATCGAGTCCGATGGCCTGACTTGGAACCATGTGTCGGACCTGGCGGGCTGGAACAGCGTGGGCGGCGCGGCCTACGGCGTGAAGTCCATTCCGCAGTCTTTCCTGATTGACCCCCAAGGCAAGATTATCGCTAAGAACCTGCGTGGGGAAGCCCTCGCCGCCAAACTGGCCGAGGTGCTCAACAAGCCAATTGTGAAATAATCGGTCTTTCTTTAAAACGTAAAGGCTCCGTCTGGATTCAGACGGGGCCTTTACGTTTTAAGGAGTTTATGCCGCGGCGGTGCGAGCTTACGCGAATTAGCCTGCGTTGCCAAACATGCGCTGCAGGCCGGGCCAGAGTCGTTTTTTCAAGCTCACATCGTATTCCACTAGGTCGACAGTAGCGGAGGCCATATAGGAGAGGTTGAGGCTGGGGAACAGCACGGGCTCGTAAATCTGGGTGTTGCGAATGGTGCTGTCAAGGAGGTTTTTGCCGAAGGCGATGATGTGCGTAGCCGCCAGCTCGCGGCGCAGGTTTACCAGCGCCACCGGCAGGTCGGACTCCACATTTACCAGAACCACATCGGCCATCACGAAGCCGAGGGCCTGCAGCATCTTGTTCAAGAAAACGTTGCGATGCAGCTTCACAAACTGCTCCTGCGGCAGCCGAAACAGCAACACCACGCCCTGCGCATTGTCGCCCAGGGTGGTGAAGCGGGTAAGTATTACGGGCGGCACGGCGGGGGCAACCGCTGGCACGGGAGCCTGAGCTATAGGTGACACTGGGTTGCGCGCCGCTACGGGAGCAGGTGCCCGTTGCGCTGGCTCAACTGCGGGTTCGGGCGCCAGAATGGGTGGCGTAATCCCCGCCGCTAAGCGCTCCAGGCCGGCGGAGGGCTGACTGTAAGACTTGGATGGCAGCACCACTTCACGTACCGGCTTTGCAGGCGCGGGCGCAGGCTGCTGCACCGGCTTTGCTTCAGCCACCGGCGGCGCCTCCGCTGCGGGGGCGGCCTCTACGGGTATGTAGAGCGTTACGTCTGTGTAGAAGTTTTGCAGAAAGGCCAGCTTTTCAGCAGACATGGCAGCGAAAATAAGTGAGCGATGAAGGTATCAAAAAAGCGTGAAATTGAGCTATTCCAGTGCAAATAGGGCCTTAAGTTCTTCGGCTTCAGCGGGCTTCATGCGGCCGGCGAGCACGAGGCGGAGCTGGCGCCGCCGCAGGGCACCGTCGTAGAGGTGGATTTCCTCCTGGGTGGTGGGCACGGCTTCGGGCACGTCGATGGGCCGGCCGGCCTGGTCCACGGCCACGAAGGTGAAAAAGGCTTCATTGGTCTTGAGCTTGGTGCCGCTGGGAATGTCTTCGGCCCAGACATCGATGTGGACTTCCATGCTGGAATTGAAAGCGCGCGTGACCTGGGCTTGCAGCGTGACCACGTTGCCGAGCCGGATGCTGTCGCGAAACGACACGTTGTCGACCGACGCCGTGACCACAATGCGGTTGGAATGCTTCTGGGCGGAGATGGCGGCCGCAATGTCCATGAGGTGCATCATGCGGCCTCCCATCAGGTTGTTCAGGGTGTTGGTGTCGTTGGGGAGCACCAACTCGGTCATGATGACGAACGAGTCGGCGACGGGTTTTTGCTTGCGCATCAGCGAATGGGAAGGGTCAAAAACTAGAATGCTGCTCCGGAATAAGCTCCCGAGTGCAGGGACGCAAAGGTACGGCCCGGCCCTGAGCGAAATCCCCCGGCAACAAAAAGCCCCGGCTGGTGGCCGGAGCTTTCTTGGTTTTGCAGGGAAATGGAGCCAATTGCTCGGCTAGTTCACCGTCAGCTTGCTGGTGTAGGTTTCGCCGTTGAGCGAAATGCGCACCACGTACACGCCGGCCCGGAGCGCGCGCCCGGCCGTTTGCAGCGGCAGGGATTGCTGGCCCGCGCCGTACATTTTGGTGGGCAGATTCAGCACGTTGCGGCCCAACACGTCGGTTAGGCTGAGCCCCACTTGAGTGGTGCCGGTCAGGTTGAGATGAACGGCGGTTTCGTTGGTGAGCGGGTTGGGGTACACGCTAATGCCGTGGTTGGCCAGGGCGTCGGCTTTGGTAGCCAGCGGGGCCGACACGCGCAGATTGTCCAGGTAGAAGCTGTTGCCCTGGGTGGTGCTGTTCACCATTTGCAGGCGCACTTTAAACAAGCCGCTGCCCTGGAATTGAGCTGGAATGGGCACCACCAATTGCTGCCATTCGCTGCTGGAGGCGGGCACGTAGCCATCAATAGGAGTGAGGCCCTGGGTGGTGAGCTGCGTCACGTCAAGCACGGTGGGGCTCGACCAGTTCACGCCGCAGTCGTTGCTGAACGAGATGCGCAGTTGGTCGTTGGCGCCAGCCGAACGGAGGGCAAATGCGCGGGAGAAGCTCAATACCGCCGTGTTGGACACTGCCGACAAGTTGATATTGGGCGTGATGAGCGTAGTAACTGCCCCGGCAGGGTAGCTGCGGTTGTTTACCACGAGGTAGGCCGAGCCGTCGGCGGCGGGCAAAGCGGCCTGCCACGCCCAGCGGAAATTGGCAGCGGTACCCGAACTGGTGGCGCCCGTCACGGTGTAGTTGCGCAGCGTTGGGGCATTGAACAGGTTGGGGAAGTTGGAGTTTTCGAACGACTCCGCAAAGGGAGCCGTTTCGCCACCCGAGGGGCCTTCCACCCGGATGTAGTCCGTCACGGTGCTGCTGCTGGTGCCGATGCTGTTGCTCACCGTTTCGGTCACGGGGTAATAGCCAGCGGTGGGGTAGCTTACCGTCACGTTCTGGCCGGTAGCGGTGGAAGGGTTGCCGCCGGGAAACGACCAGGTATAGGTGAGCGTGCCGCCGGTTGAGCTGAAATTGGAGGAGTAGTCGCGCAGGCTCACGGGGGTGTTTACACACACGTTGGTGCTGGCCCCGGGTACCGCGGCAAACGCCGCGATGGGAGCGCAGTCGGGGGCAGCGTAGCCATCGTTGGTGCCGGTAGCCACGAGGTTGGCCGGGGTAGTCAGGCCGGTGCGAATGGTGTTAAGCACGTCCCGCATCCGGGCTTTCTGCCCCTGGGTAAACATGGTGGGGCAGGTGGCATAGTCCATGAAATTCTGCACGTTGGCCACATCGCCGCAGGGCGCATAGTTGAGGTTGCAGGAGAAAGTGCCGTTGGTGGGCGGGGTGTCAGCCACAAAGTCGGTGTCGCTGCAATAGCCGGGCACTTCGGGGTTGTTGTTGCCGCCCCAGGGGTGCAGCAGGCCGAAGTAGTGGCCAATTTCGTGAGTTGCCGTGCGGCTCAGGGCGCGCGTGGGGTTGCTGGTGCCTTGGTTGCCAAACCAGTCGCCGCGCACCACAAAGCCGTCGCGCGTGGCCGTCGAGTTCTGGGGCAGGTTGGAATAGCCCAGGATAATGCCACCCCCGGCGGTGGGCGTGCCGATGCTGCCTACCACCCAAATGTTGAGGTAGCGGTTGCGGTCCCAGACCGATACGGCCTGCACCGCACCGCTATAGTCGTCGTTGGTGAGGTTGGGGGCGTAGTGCCGGGTGATGCCGGTGGTGCAATTGCCGTTGGGGTCTTTCTTGGCCAGCCGAAACTGGAAGCCCAGCGAAGCAGCTATCGGCCGGAACTGGGCCAGGGTATTGGCCGTGTCGGAGTTCTGCTTCTGGTAGTCGAGGTTGAGCTGCTCGATGGCGCTGTAAATCTGCCGGTCGCTGATGTTGTCGGCGCCACCGGAGTGAATAACGTGCACCACCACCGGGATGGTCACGTCGGCCGAGCTAGTGCCGGCGGTGCTGCGCTGAACTATCTGCTCCCTGGCCTCAAGCTTTCGATAGAGGGCCTTTTGGGCCTCGGCGGCATCCGGGTGCTGGGAAAAGTAGCGCTCCTGTTCTGCCACGGCGCCGCACCAGTTGCGGCCACGCTCATCGGCCATGCTTTGGGCAGTGGCACCTAGGCTCGCCAGGGCCATGGCCGCCGTGAGCAGCGAGGGTAAAATTCTTTTCAGCATGGAATAATAAAGTGAGGAAGCAGAGAGAAGCCAGGCTAACCTGGGCCAATACCGGAAAATTTGAAACAAGGACGTCAAATTTACTATGAAAAGTGCCGGGATTCAACCCTTAAAGTGGTAAGGTTCAGCCCAACAAATCTTTTCTTGCACGTCCAACGCACGGCTGGCTTTCGCAGTTCAATCCGGTTGCTTTGCAGGCCCGGTTTACTTGATTTGCCACCCGCTGGCGCCGCGCAGCGGCACAAAACGGAACTCTTCGAAGTCCTCGCGCACGAAGGTTTCGGGGCCTTCGCGGGTCACGCGCACCATGCGCTGGGTGTGGTTGCCGCCCACCGGAATCACGAGCCGGCCGCCCACGCGCAGCTGCCGCAGCAGGGCCGGAGGGAGCCCCGGCGCCCCGGCCGTGACTAAGATGGCATCGAACGGCGCCCGCTCCGGCAGCCCCACCGAGCCATCGCCGCAGTGCAGCCCCGCCCCATTGGCCCCCAGCAAGGCCAGCCGCTGGCGGGTGCGGGCAAACAGGATTTCGTTGAACTCGATGCTGTCGAGGTGGGGCGTGAGGCGGAGCAGCACGGCGCACTGGTAGCCCGAGCCGGTGCCCACTTCCAGCACGCGGTCGGTGGGCTGCACGCCCAGCAGCTGGGTTTGATAGGCCACGGTGTAGGGCTGCGAAATGGTTTGGCCCTCGCCGATGGGAAACGCTTTGTCCTGGTAGGCGTGCGCTTCGAAAGCGGGCTCGAAAAACAAATGGCGCGGCACCGCGGCCAGCGCCGCCAGCACCCGCTCGTCGTGAATGCCGCGCTGGCGCAGCTCGCGCACCAGCCCGCGCCGCAGTCCTTGGTGGCGGTATGTGTCCTTAAGCGGTGAAATAGCGGATATTTATTTTAGAATAAGAAGATAGGCCTATGCCACCGAATTTTACTGGAGGGCCAATGCAAGCTCAGCCCAACAACTTCCGGCAAGCCCTACCTTTGGCCCGGGCCTGACCCTTCGACAGGCCGCGAAAATACTACCTAGCACGCCGTTTTGCAGCTAATCCGCCGCTTCCAATACATCAAGCTCATCGCCGCCGACTTTGGGGCGGCTCTGGTGGCATGGATGTGTTTTTACCTCGTGCGCAAATATTTGCTCAACGAGCTCACCGGCTACCGATTCACCGAAGGCGTGCTCTTCGACCTCACCGGCTCGGCGATGTTCATCGCCGTGTTCTGGACCGTGCTCTACAGCCTCGTGGGCGAGTACCGGGATATCTACCGCAAGTCGCGCCTGGCCGAAATCTTGCGGTTGGCGCAGGTATCGGCGCTGGGGGCGGTGGTTATTTTCTTCACCCTGCTGCTCGACGACCAGGGCGTGGTGAACTACCGGGCCTACTACAAAACCTTCACGGCCTACTACCTGCTACACTTTTTTATCACGGGCTTCCTGCGCACCTGGGCCGTGACCAGCGTGCAGCGCCAGATACGCAACGGTCGCATCTTCTTCCCTACGCTGCTGGTGGGGTCTAATGTGCTGGCGCTGCACACGTTCCACGAGCTGGCCCGCACCAGCCGGCACCTGGGCTTGCGCATCGTGGGATTCGCGCCCGTGGGCGATACAATCGACCCGCGCCTGGCGGCCGAGCTGCCCACGCGCGGCTCCTACCGGCGCCTGCGCGCATTGGTCCGGGCCCTCAAAATTGAGCAGGTCGTCATCGCCATCGAGCCCAGCGAACACCGCCAGATTGAGGACATTCTGGCCCTGCTCGAAGGCACCCCGGCCCGGGTCAGCATCCTGCCTGACCTCTACCAGATGCTGCTGGGCTCGGTGAAAGTGCACCACTTGTTTGGCACCCCGCTGATTGAAATCAAGCAGGACCTGCTGCCGGTGTGGCAGCAAGTGCTGAAGCGGACCATCGATATCCTGGGCTCGGCGCTGTTTATGCTGCTGGCCTGCTGGGTGTATGCGTTCACGGCCCTCATGGTGAAGCTCTCGTCGCCGGGCCCGGTGTTTTACCGCCAAGACCGGATTGGGATAAACGGCCACCCGTTCCGCATCATTAAGTTTCGCTCCATGTTTGTGGATGCCGAGAAGCTGGGCCCGTCGTTGAGCTCCGACAACGACCCCCGCATCACCAAATGGGGCCGCTTTATGCGCAAGGTGCGCCTCGACGAGCTGCCGCAGTTCTGGAACGTGCTCAAGGGCGACATGAGCATCGTGGGGCCGCGCCCCGAGCGCCAGTTCTTCATCGACCAGATAGTCAAAATCGCCCCGCATTACCGCCACCTGCACCGCGTGCGCCCGGGCCTAACTTCGCTGGGGCAGGTGAAATACGGCTACGCCGAAACCGTGGAGCAAATGGTAGAACGCCTCAAATTCGACATTCTCTATATCGAAAACATGAGTTTGGCGATGGATTTCCGGGTAGTGCTCTACACCCTGAAAATCATCCTGGAAGGCCGGGGAAAATAGATAATTATGAGTGTTGAGTTATAAATTGTGAGTTAACACACTGCCAACTCACAATTCATAACTCAACACTCATAATTTCAAGAAGTACCTTTGCGGTTGCCAGCCGGAACCATTCAAGTCCCGGGTGAATTGCACCACCTATGAATACCGAAATAAAAGGACGGGTACTAGTCGCGATGAGCGGCGGAATTGACTCCAGTGTGGCCGCTGTGCTGCTGCACGAGCAAGGCTACGAAGTGGTCGGCATGACCATGAAAACCTGGGATTACGCCAGCGCCGGCGGGTCCAAAAAAGAAACCGGTTGCTGCTCGCTCGACAGCATCAACGATGCCCGCGACATTGCCGTGCAGCTCGGCTTTCCGCACTACATCATCGACATTCGGGATGAGTTCGGCGACTTCGTCATCGATAATTTCACCGACGAATACCTCGCTGGCCGCACGCCCAACCCCTGTGTGCTTTGCAATACCCACATCAAGTGGGATGCGCTGTTGCGCCGCGCCGACCAATTGGGCTGCCAATTCATTGCCACCGGCCACTACGCCAACATCCGCAAGGACGCCGATACCGGCCGTTTTGTGGTGAGCAAAGGACTGGACGAAAACAAGGACCAAAGCTATGCGCTCTGGGGCGTGAGCCAGGAGAGCCTGAGCCGCACGCTGTTCCCGCTGGGTGGCATGCGCAAAACCGAAATCTATGACGAAGCCCGCAGGCGCGGCTTCAACGAGCTGGTGAACAAGCCCGAGAGCTACGAAATCTGCTTTATCCCGGACAACGACTACCGGGGCTTCCTGCGCCGGCGCGTGCCGGGCCTGGAAGCCCGCGTGGCCGGCGGCAACTTCGTGACCAAAAACGGCCGCGTCATTGGCAAGCACGAAGGCTACCCATTCTACACCATTGGGCAGCGCAAGGGCCTGGGCGTGGCGTTGGGCTACCCCGCGTTCGTGCTCGAAATCCGCCCCGATACCAACGAAGTGGTGCTGGGCAACTACGAGGAGCTGGCCAGCACGGCCACCGTGGTAGGCAAGCTCAACATGGGCAAGCTGGCCTCGCTCGAGGGCCGCGGCCTAGTGCCGGCTGTGGTAAAAGTGCGCTACAACCACGACGGCGCCCCGGCGTTTCTGGAAGAAGTAGACGGCAAAATCCGGGTGTATTTCGAAGAGCCGGTGCACGCCATCACCCCCGGCCAGGCCGCCGTATTCTACGACGGCAACGACGTGCTGGGCGGCGGCTGGATTGAGCGCCACGTAATCGGCGAATTCCCCCTACCTTTTGCTGCTGTAGAGGCTAGTGTTTAAGTCTCTCCATTGCTTCTTAACCCGGATATATGCCTCGGATTTTATCGACTCTGAATTGGAATGCAGCGGCTTGCCGCGTTGGGCTGGCTGGTGTGGCCGTGGCCGTTGCCATGGGCTGCGCCAGCTGTAGCACCACCACCGAGCCCGCCCCCGAAACCGGCGTCGATTATTACCCCGTAGCCGTGGGCAACTTCTGGATTTACTCAGTAGTGGATACAACTTGGAGCACCGCCTCTGGGCAGGGCTCGCAGCTGGTAGCCAGCGTGCCCACGCGCACCGTGTACCAGTTCCGGGAGAAAGTCACCGAAACCTTCACCGATGCGGCCGGCAAAACGGCCTACCGCCTGGTGCGTTCCAAGCTGGGGCCGGTGGGCACCACGTTTCAGGACGACAGCGTATTTGTGCTGAGCGCCACGCCCCAGTCCGTTGTTCTGAACCGTAACAACGCCCGCACGCTGGAGCTAATTTTCCCGGTACGGGAAGGAAGGCTGTGGAATTTGAACGGCTACAATAACAATAGCAACGACACCATTACGGCCGAAACGCGGCGGTACAGCCTGGTGGGCAAGCCGTTTACCACGGCCGCTACCGCCGGCACCCCAGCCAAAACCTACGCCGCAACGCTCACAACTACCAACACCGGCACAGCCGCCGAGAACAGCCTGGTGAAGCGCACCGGCTACCAGCAGGTTTTTGCCAAAGGAGTGGGGCCAGTGTTTCGGCATCGGTTTTCGTTTCTGCCCTATACCTACGTGGGTTCGGGGGGCAACCAGGTGTACCCTGCCGGGTCATATTCCGTGGGCTTCTCGCGCACCGAGACGCTTATCGATTACGGCCCGCGCTAGGCGGGCTGCTTTTTTTTCTTTTGGTAATACGGTCTATAATGGTGCCCACAACTATTGGTAAATGGCTGGCTTTGACTCTGGTAGCCGGCGCGCTGCAGGTACTGGCGACAGCGCCAGTCGCGGCGCAAGGTACCGTACGGCGCCATTTGATTTACTTCCGGGATAAGGCGGGCACTCCGTTCACCGTTGGCAAGCCCGAGCAGTTTCTTTCGGCCCGCTCGCTCGCGCGGCGCAGCCGGCAGGGTATTGCCATCCTGCCCCGCGACCTGCCCGTTAGCCCAACGTACGTGAGCCAAGTGCGGGGCGTGGCCGGCAGCCCGCAAGTGCTGTACACCTCGCGCTGGTTCAATGCCGCCGTGGTTTCCTGCGATTCCGTCACGCTGGGCCGCATCAAGGCCTTGCCCGCCGTGCGCAGTGCCGCCACGCTCAACCGCAGCTTCCAGCCCGTGGCTCCTACGCCGCCCCCCGGGCAGATAGCTGCGAATGCTGCCAACAACCCGCCGACCAAACGTGCCCAATACGGCCTGGCGTATCGCCAAAATGAGCAGATTGGGGCCTTGGCCATGCACGAAGCCGGGTATCGTGGCGAGGGCATGCAGATTGCCGTGTTCGATGCCGGCTTCCCGGGCGTGGACCAGATTGCGGCATTGCAGCCGCTGTATAAGGAAAAGCGCCTGGCCAGCACCCGCAACTTCGTGGATGGCGGCACCAGCGTATACCAGCGCAGCAGCCACGGCACCAGCTGCTTATCAACCATCGCAGGCAACCAAGCCGGGTTTTACATTGGCAGCGCCCCCAAAGCCACCTTCCACCTCTGCATCACGGAGGACGTCAACTCGGAGCACCCCATCGAAGAAGCCAATTGGCTGGCCGCCGCCGAATACGCCGATTCGGCGGGCGTCGACATCATCAGCTCTTCCCTGGGCTACACTACTTTCGACGCGCCCTCGAAATCGTACACCTATGCCGACATGAACGGCCGCACCGCCATTAGCTCGCGGGCCGCTACTATGGCGGCCCGGGTGGGCATCCTGGTGGTGAATGCGGCTGGCAACGAAGGCGACGACCCGTGGCACTACGTGTCGGCGCCCGCCGATGCAGACTCCATTGTGTCGGTAGGAGCCGTCGATTCGTTGGGCAACCACGCCAACTTCAGCTCTTATGGCCCCACGGCCGATGGCCGCATCAAGCCCACGCTCTCGGCCATGGGACGGGCGTCGGCCGTGCTGGCTCCCAATGGCGCGGCTTTCCGGGGCAACGGCACTTCCTATGCCTGCCCCATTCTGGCCGGCATGGTGGCGGGCTTCTGGCAAGCCAACCCCACGCTCACGGCCCAACAGGTAATCACGGTATTGCGCAGCACCGCCTCGCAGGCCGCCGCGCCGGATAATGTGCTGGGCTACGGCATTCCCAATTTCGTGAAGGCCTACAACGCCCAGCATACCAGCGCCCCGCTCGACGCCAACGGCCAGTTGCCCGGCGATGGCGACGCGCTGACGCTGTTTCCAAACCCCACCGGCGACGGCCCTCTGATGCTGTTCCTGCCCGCGCCGCTGCGCGGCCAGCCCCTGCTGGTGCGGGTGGTAGACGCGCGCGGCGCCCTGGTGGCTGAGCAGCAACTGGCGGCGGTGTCGGGCCGCCGCACGCAGCTCCAGTTGGGCCGTTTGGCCAAGGGCGTTTACATCTGCGAAGTAAGCGCGGGCACTACCCGGCGCTCGGTGAAATTTGTGCAGCTATAAGGGCATATAGGCGCATAAAAAAAGGCGCTGAAAAGTGCCTTTTTTTATGCGCCTACTGTCATATATCAGCTTGTTTTAGAGGCCGGTATTTCGTAATTTTAAACCGTAAATTAACCCCATTTTCTTGCAGGATATGTTGCAAATGATGATTTCCAAGCGCATTGGGCGCCGCCAGTTTCACTTCACCGTTCAAGGCAATAATTTCCACGAAACCGTAGCTGAATACGACCGGCTTAGCTTCCCCGATGTGCCCAACTGTGGCCTCTGCGGCTCCGATAATCTGGACCTGACCAGCCGCGTGGCGATGGACAAATTCAAGTACACCTCGGTGCGGTGCATGGACTGCCGCGCCGACTTAACCTTTGGCAAAACCCAGAAGGACGACCAGACGGTGTTTTTGCGCCGCCGCGAAGGCGGTGAGCTCGACTGGAAAGCCCTGGAAAAGGCCGACCGCTAATCAATCGCCGAGCTTTCTGGTTACTCAACACGAACGGCACCCTGGCTTCGGGGTGCCGTTCTTTGTGTAAGAAACCGTGGCAGCTGCCACCCACGTCTAAAACTGCAATACATGTTTACTGGAATTATTGAAGCCCTGGGCACCATTGTCGCCGTTGATACCCAGGGCAGTAACCGCCATTTTACCGTGGCCTCGCCCTTTGCCGCCGAACTGAAAATCGACCAGAGCGTGGCCCACGACGGCGTGTGCCTCACCGTGGTGGCGGTGGATGCAGCGGCCGGCACCCATGTGGTCACGGCCATCGACGAAACCATGCGCGTAACCAACCTGAGCCAGTGGCAGCCCGGGCGCCACGTAAACCTGGAGCGCTGCCTGGCCGCCAATGGCCGCTTCGACGGCCACATTGTGCAGGGCCACGTCGATGCCACCGCTACCTGCCTGAGCGTGACCGACCAGCAGGGGTCGTGGCTGTTTCGCTTCAGGCACGCGCCCGGCCCGGGCCGCCTCACCGTCGAGAAAGGCTCCATCTGCGTAAATGGCACCAGCCTGACCTGCTTCGAAAGCACCGATGATGGCTTCACCGTCGCCATCATTCCCTATACCTACGAGCACACTAGCTTTCAGCAGCTGCAGCCGGGTGAAACCGTGAACCTGGAATTCGACATTGTGGGCAAATACGTGGCAAAGCTGTTGGGTAAATAGCCCGAAAACCTGAGCCGCATCCCTGCGTAGAAAGTATATCCTTCCACGTAACCAGATTTCAGCATGTCCAAGCGTGAATTAATTGAGCCCAACGAAGGCGATAAGCGGTACATTCGGCGCGATGAAGACGGCCAGATTGACCATTCCGTCGACCTAAACCGTTCGTTGTCGCAAGACGATAAGCACAACTCCAAAAAGACCAGCAAACCCGGCCAGGGCGATAAAGGCGACGGCCACACGGGAAACCGGAAAGCTCCGAAGTAAAATCAGCTCAACAAGCTGTAAAAAAGGCCTCACGGAATTTATCCGTGAGGCCTTTTTCTATTGGTTTTGGAAATGATAAGGGCGGCTTAGCTCAAGTTGAAGATTTCAACGTGTGCGACCATTTTTGGTACGCGGTGGCTGCCGCCCAGCCCAACAGGCCACCTACGGCGGCGCCCCCCAGCACATCGGTAGGGTAGTGAGCGCCGAGGTACATGCGGCTGTAGGAGAGCAGGCCCGCCCACAAAAACACCGCCAGCTTGGCGCCCCGGAAACGGCCGGCCGGCAGCACAATGGCCAGAAAAACGGCCAGGGCCATGGAGTTGGCCGCGTGCGAGGATAGAAACCCAAACTGGCCTCCGCAACCGTCGGGCAGGTGCAGCAGGGGCGCCAGGTTAGCGTCGTGGCAGGGGCGGGGGCGCGCAAAAAACGGCTTAAACAAGCGGCTGGTGATGCTATCGGCTAGGGTAACGGCCAGAATCAGCAGCGGCAGAAGCAGAATGGCCGGGCGCCGGAACAGGTAAATCAGCCCAATTATGAGCAGGCCATAAACCGGAAACCAGGTGTACCGGTCCGAGGCCGTTACCATCAGCGCGTCCAGCGCCGGGGTGTGGGCCCGGTTGATGGCCAGGAGCAGCTCAACGTCGAGCGAGCGCAGGTACTCAAGCATGGGCCAGCCAGTCTACGCCCTTGCGCAGCCAGGCCAGCGTAGTGGCTTCCGGCGAGCCGGGGGCGGGCAAGGGGGGATTGTAAGCCCAACCCGTGCGCGGCGGCAAGCTCATCAGAATGGATTCGGTGCGGCCGCCGGTTTCAAGGCCGAAGCGGGTGCCCCGGTCGAAGGCCAGGTTGAACTCGGCGTAGCGGGCGCGGCGCAGCGTCTGCCAGTTTTCTTCGCGCTCGGTGAAGGGGAGGGCGTGGTTTTGGGCCATGAGCTCCGTGTAGAAGGGGCCGAATAGTTCGGCCACGTCCTGCACAAAACTGAACAGCTCCTCGGCCGAGCCGTCCTGGCCCACGGTCAGGCGGTCGAAAAAGATGCCGCCGACGCCGCGGGTTTCCTGGCGATGGGGCAGAAAGAAATAGTCGTCGGCCCAGCGGGTGAACTTCGGGTAGTAGGCCGGGTTGTGGCGGTCGCATACCGCGCACAGCCGCTGGTGGAAGCGGCGGGCCTGGGCTTCGTCCACGTAAATCGGCGTCAGGTCGATGCCGCCCCCAAACCAGGCCTCGCCATTGCCGGCCTCAAAATAGCGCACGTTCATGTGGATGATGGGCACGCGGGGGCTGCGCGGGTGCAGCACCACACTTACGCCGGTGGCATAGAAAGAGGGGTCGGGCATGTGCAGCTGCCGGGCAGCGGCTTCGCTCATCTGGCCCCACACGGCCGAGAACCCCACGCCACCCTTTTCAAGGATGCGGCCATTTTCCAGCACTTTGGAGCGGCCCCCGCCCCCGCCTTCGCGCTGCCAGGCATCGGTGAGAAAATGGGCGGGGCCGCCATCGGCGGCTTCGAGCTGCTGGCACAGACGAAGCTGAAAATCAGCGAGCCAGACTTCTATTTCGGGGCGGATGGTAGGGGAGGATATTGCAGGCACTATATACTAACCGCCGGGGGCGCTAAAGATTTTGCGGAAACAATGCCCCCGCAAGGGCCGAAGCTGCGGGTGGGCGTTGGCCCGGCAAAGATACGGGCGCGGGAGGGGCGTACTTTTGTGCTCCAAATTCCCACGCCGCTAATGTCTGAATACGCCGTTTCTGATACTGCCACCCCGGCCTCTACCCGCGTAACGGCCGCTGCTGCTGCGGCCGCCGCCGCTTTTGCCGCGCCTGCCAGCGGCGCGCCCGCTCCGGTCCTGGATAATGAACTCCTCAAGCGCGCTTACCGCCTGATGCACACGGCCGCCGCCATGGCCACGCTGTATGAAGAGGAAAAGGCAGTGGCCTCGCGCTACGTGCACGCCACCGCCCGCGGCCACGAAGCCGTGCAGCTGGCCGCCGCGTTTCTGCTCCTGGAAACGGACTACGCCGCTCCCTACTACCGGGACGATGCGATGCTGCTGGGCCTGGGCCTGCGGCCCTACGAGCTGATGCTGCAGCTGCTGGCCAAAGCCGACGACCCCTTCAGCGGCGGGCGCACTTATTATTCCCATCCCTCGCTGCGGCGGGCGGGCATTCCGGTTATTCCGCACCAAAGCTCGGCCACGGGCATGCAGGCCATTCCGGCCACGGGCATGGCGCACGCCATTCATTACTTCGAGAAGCAGGGCATCCGCATTGAGGTTCCGCAGGGGCTGAACAACCCAGGCGTGGAGGCCAGCCCGTTGGTGCTTTGCTCCATTGGCGATGGGGCCATGACGGAAGGCGAAGTTTCGGAAGCGCTGCAGATGGCGGTGCTGCACCAGCTGCCCATCGTGTACCTGGTGCAGGACAACGACTGGGGCATCTCGGCCACGGGCCGCGAAATGCGCGCCATGAATGCCTTTGAATTTGCGGCGGGCTTCCCGGGCTTGCACCGCCTGCAGGTAGATGGGGCCGATTTTGGGTCTTCCTACCAAGGGCTGGCTGAGGCTTTTGCCCACGTGCGGAGCCGCCGGGGGCCGGTGTTGGTGCATGCCAAATGCCCGCTGTTGGGCCATCACACCAGCGGGGTACGCCGCGAATGGTACCGCAACGACCTGGCCGCGCACCAGGAGCAGGACCCCTTGCCGCGCTTGCACGCACGCCTGCTCCAGGCTGGCTTTTTCGAAGCCGACCTAACGGCTTTGGCCACCGATGCCCAGGCCACTGTGCGCGCCGACTGGCAGGCGGCGGTAGCGGCTCCCAACCCGGACCCGGCCACGTTTGCCGACCATGAGTTTGCGCCCGCGGCCGTCACCGCCGAAGCCGGTGAGCGCAGCCCCGCCGGCGCCGAAAAAGCCCTGATGGTGGATGCCGCCCTGCACGCCGTCGACGACATTCTGCGGGAGTTTCCCGAGGCGCTGTTTTATGGCCAGGACGTGGGCGGTGAGCTGGGCGGGGTATTCCGCGAAGCGGCCCTGCTGGCCAAAAAATACGGCGATGCCCGGGTGTTCAACACGCCCATTCAGGAGGCCTACATTGTGGGCAGCACGGCCGGCATGGCGGCCGTGGGTGCTCGGCCCATTGTCGAAATTCAGTTTGCCGATTACATCTGGCCTGCGCTGAATCAACTGGTGGAGGAACTGTCCAAATCCTGCTACCTGACCATGGGCAAGTTCCCGGTTTCGGCCCTGATTCGGGTGCCGATTGGGGCCTATGGCGGCGGCGGGCCCTACCACTCGGGCTCCATCGAAAGCACCTTGCTCACCATTCGGGGCATTAAGGTGGTGTACCCCAGCAATGCGGCCGATATGAAAGGCCTGATGCGGGCCGCCTTTCTCGACCCCAACCCGGTGGTGATGCTCGAACACAAGGGTCTGTACTGGAGCAAAGTGCCCGGCACGGAAGACGCCAAAACCATGGAGCCGGCGACCGGTTATGTCATCCCGCTGGGGAAAGCAGCCGTGTCCCAGGCCGCCGACCCGGACAAGCTGCGCCAAGGCGACACCGCCTTGGTAGTTACCTATGGCATGGGCGTGCATTGGGCCAAAGCCGCTAGCCGCGACTTCCCCGGGCAGGTCGAAATTCTGGATTTGCGCACCCTAAACCCCATCGATTTTGAAGCCGTGAATGAGGCCACCCGCCGGCATGGAAAGGTGCTGGTGCTCACCGAAGAGCCCCTGCTGAACAGCTTTGCCGAAAGCCTGGCTGGCCGCATTCAGCGCCAGTGCTTCCAGGAGCTGGACGCCCCTGTATTCATCCTGGGAGCCGCCAACCTGCCGGCCATTGCGCTAAATGTGGAGCTGGAGCGGCAAATGCTACCGAGCGCAGCGAAAGTAGCCGCGACGCTGGGCGAGCTGCTGGCATATTGAGCTGAGCCATAAAGCTGGAAAAGCGAGAAAGGGTACATGATGCGAAACGCGTCATGTACCCTTTCTCGCTTTTATTCAGACCTTTTTGCGTTAGAATGGGTAGCCAATGCCTAGGTTAAAGGCAATGGGGTTGGCACTGGAATCGAAATTGCGCAGGGCCCACCTATCGGCGCCGGGGGCGGTGGGGTCGTAAATCTTGGTGGCAATATCCAGCCGCAGGATGAGGAAGGTAAAGTCAAAACGAATACCCATGCCGGAGCCCACGGCAATCTGCTTGTAAAAGGTATTGAGCTGAAATTGGGCACCCGGGCGGAGGTATTCGCCTTGCTTGCCTTTGCGCTCCTGCAGGCCCCACACGTTGCCAAAGTCGGTAAAAAAAGCCCCTTTGATAAAGCCATAGATTGGGAACCGGTATTCGGCGCTGCCTTCGAGCAGCAATTCGCCGGGTTGTTCGGTCAGGAAGTCGCGCACCACGCTGCCGTCTTTGGTGATGCGGGTGGGGCTGTAGCCACCGGGGCCCAATTTCCGGGGCTGCCAGGCCCGCAGGCTGGTGGAGCCGCCCGCAAAGTAGGATTTGTCGTAGGGAATGATGTATTGCGGGTCATTGCCGGGTACATCGGGGTCGTCGGTGCGGGTGAGGGCGTGCACCACGCCGCCGTTGAGGCGCCACACGAAGAACGTGTTGGGAGTGAGGTGATGGTAGCGGCGGTAGTCGGCACTGAAGCGGGCAAAGTCATACACGTTAAGCCCCGTGTTGCTCAATAGCTTCTCCTTATACAGCCCCCGGGTGAGTCCCCCAACTTCCACAAAGAGGCGCAGATACTTGGCGTCGCGTGTTTCGTTAAAGTCGTTGGAATTATAAAGCGAGGTGAAGCTCATGCTGGGCTCTATTTGCTTGCTGAAAGAGCGGTACAGGGAAGAGCCGGTGGAGTCGCGTAGCTGAAGTAGCCGGGCTTTGAATAAATCGTCTTGTCTTATCGTGTTGACCAGGGTGATGACGATGGGCGAGAACACATACTGGTGAAACAGAGAGCGTTGCCAGATGTAGTCGAAGGCAAACTCGAAGTTAGAACGCGTGTATTCGGGGCGTTGCACAAACGTTTCGGAAAGCGAAAGCCGCGTTTTGGGGTTGTAACGGGTAAAAAATTTGTTTGTATTAAAAGGGACTAAAAACTGGGGCAACACGAGCGCGGCGGTGGCGCCCAACTGCCGGGTATATACCGACTGCGGAGAATCTTTGCCATCGGAGTCGGCCACGCGGGTGAGCTGGCCTTCGAGGCCGGCGCGCACGCCCAGCTCCAGCACCTCCGCCCCACCGAAAGGGTTTCGGGTTTTGAGGCGCAGGTTCACAAATGGGCCTGCTAAGGCAGCGATAAAAGTGCCGCCTACTTCGCTGGTTTCGGCGAATTTGGGCGCGGGCGACGCATTGATAACTGCTACCAACTCGCCGGTCGGCGGGTGCACACCGGCGCTGTCGGCCGAGGGTGGGTCGGCCACTTTGCGGTAGTTCACGGTATTGAAGCGGAACATGTCCAGGTCGGCCAGGAGGCGCTGCGTTTGCAGGGTGCGGTCGAGGCTGAACCGCTGGCCGGGGCGCACCATCACCTTGCGGGCCAGCAGCCGGGTGCTGTACTTCTGCTCGTAGGCGGCGAAGTGCACCGAATCCGTCACGACGGTATCGGTGCGCACGCCGAGGTTGGGGCGGCGACTCTGGCCGGCCAGCGTGCCAGAGCGGCGCAGGGTATCGCCGGTGGCGGCGCGCAGGGTGCGGCCCACGCCGGCATCGGTCACAAACCGCACCTGCCGCACCGAATACACGCGGTGACCCTGGCCCGGGGCCGGGTTGGCAATGAGCGTGCGCAGCCGCACCGTAAGGGGCTCGTAGCTGGTATCGGCCTCGAGGGTGATGTACTGCTGGCGGAAATCGTAGTAGCCCGCGTTTTTGAGCAGAGTTTCGAGGCGCAGGCGCTCGGCGCTAATCTGCTCCTCGTTGTATCGCTCGTTGTCGTGGAGCAGGGACTTGGCCTGACCGTTGCGCACCACCTGGGCCACGCCCGAGTCGGGAATGCTGGGCGGCTGAAGGCGGTAGCGGAAAGGCTGGTTCTCGGTGATGTTGTAGGTGACCGTGACGCGACGGTAGCGCTTGGCAGCATCCAGGGTGTCGGGTTTGCCCGGAAAGATGGAACCCACGGCCTTCAGGGCTTGCATCACGAGGCCGCGGTGGTAGCGGGCGGTGTCGGTGGCCGTCACGCGCGCCCGGAAAAAGCCCTGGGTGCGCAGGTAGGTCGTCATTTGCTCTACCGACTTGCGCGTGAGCGCGGAGTCGTACACTGCCGGGGACTCGCCCAGGCGCATGATGGCGTTGCCCTTGTCGAGGGCCAGCTGCTTGCGCTTAATCTTGCGCTCGCGCTGGGCCAGCAGCTTCCCCAGCTTGGCCGAATCGGTGCCGGCGGCTTGCAGCTGGGCATCGTAGCTTTTCTGGATTTCGAGCATCTTGCTTTTGATGCGCGCCGAGTCGTAGAACCGGTGGCCCAACTGATAAATCCCCAGCTTGGGGAGTGGGAAGCGGGTGTTGGGATTTTGCTGGACCAGGGCCGCCAGCCGTTCTTTGTCGGCCTGTTCCACTCCCTTGAGCTCCACGCGGCTGAGCAGGCGCTGGCCCGGCCGCAGCAAATTGAACGGCGAGCACGACGCCAACATCCATAGCCCCAGCACGGGCGCCATGCTCCAACTCAGCCAGCGCCATGGCCGTAGCTTCGACGAATTATTAGATAACAATGGTTTCAAAAGCACTTGGCAAATACGTGCAATCGCTGCACCAAAAAAAATACCGGCAACGCCACGGCGCCTTCCTGGTAGAAGGCGGCAAGAGCGTGTTGGAGCTGCTAAGTTCCGACCTGGAAACCGAACACGTGCTCGTCACGGCCGAGTTTGCCTCGACCCACCACAAGCACCTTCCCGATGGGCTGCCGTTGGCCATTGCCACCGAGTACGAACTGACGCAGCTTGGCACCCTGGCCACCAATACCACTGCGCTGGCCGTGGCCCGGCTGCCCGCCGAAAAACCTTTGCCTCCAACGCTACCCGAAGCGGGTTTGTTGTTGGCCCTCGACGAAGTGCGCGACCCCGGCAACCTGGGCACCCTGCTGCGCCTGGCCGACTGGTACGGGCTGCCCGGCGTGGTGCTCAGCCCCGGCTGCGCCGACCCGTATTCGCCCAAAACCGTGGCCGCCACCATGGGCGCATTTGCGCGGGTGCAGGTTTGGGAGCGCGACCTGGCCGAGTGGCTGCCCACGCTGCCGGTTGGTATGGGCATCTTCGGCGCCGATTTGGAAGGCGACAACGTGCACCACCTCAAGCTGCGCCCCGCCGGGGTGCTAGTGATGGGCAGCGAATCGCACGGCCTCACGCCCTCGGTCGAAGCCTGCCTCACGCGCCGGCTGCACATACCGCGCGGTGCGAAGGGCGGCGCCGAAAGCCTAAACGTTGCCATCTCAGCCGCCATTCTGCTGGATAATTTCTTTCGTAATCAATAGCTAAGCCGGGAATGAAAAATTGAGCTGGATTTTTTAGCTCAATTAGTAAACCGGATGGCTTACTTGGTTAAACCCGATTTCAGCAAGCCTCCCAATAAAAGCAAAAGCCCCGGCTCGCGTTGAGCCGGGGCTTTTGCTTTAGAATTAGCTAGCGCTTAGTTGCCAAACAGGCGGATGCCAAAGCTCAGTACCTGGGTGTCGGGGCCGGCGTTGGTTTTGAACAGCTGGTTCATGTTGTACTTGGCGAAGAACTCTATGTCGCCGTAGCCAATGGTGCCTTGCAGACCATACAAGAAGTTTTCCATGTTGTAGCTGCCGTCTTCCTTATCTTTGTACACGGTGCCTTCGTTGGTGTACTTCAGCTTGGTCCAAGACTTGATGCGGTAGCCCATGAAGCCGCCCGCGCCGATGGTGAAGGTTTCCTTGTAATGCGAGTCGCGGAGCTGGAGGCGCAGCATCAGCGGCAGGTTGATGGAGGACGTCGCCAGCTTGGTTTTCTGGAGCTGGCGGCTGTCGGCTTCGTGCACCACGTCGGTGCGGCCGTTGGCGCTCACCCACTTGTTGTTGCCGCTGAGCATGAAGTTGTTGAAAGCGAACTGGGGGCCCACGGTGATGCTCACGGGGCTGTGCTTGCCGCCGAGGCGGGTGTCCCAGTCCCAGCCGAGGTTCACGTAGCGGGAGCCTTCGGTGCGCAGGTCCACGGCTTCGGGCTGGCCCGTAGGGCTGAGGTACTGCTTCTGGTTGACGAAGGCGTTTAGGCCCAGGTCGAAGATGAGGTTGCTCGAGGTGTGCTTGCGCTCGATGTTTTTGAGACGGGTAGAGTCGCGGTGGGCCTGGCGTTCCTCTTTCGACTTGCCATCCGACGCGGTATTGTAGGACTTCGAGCCGTCCTTATCGGTCGTCACCACCACGCCGAAGGTCTTGTTGAGCAGCACGTCGACCCGGTTGTTGCTGGGCGTTTTTTTGCGGGTTGTGATGCGGATTTGCTCGGGCAGGTTTTTGCCGGGCTGGTCTTTGTCGGGGTAAAACTGCATGGTCACCTGGTCGGTGCTGGCGTTTTTAGCCGCCAGCTCGGCCTGCGCAATGTAGCCGGCCAGGCGCCACGTCAGCGAGTCGAGGTGATAGTTTTTCATCTGGCGCAGCTGGGCGGCGTCGCGCACCACCAGCGTAAGAGTGGCCTGATTGGGCAGGCGCACCACAATGGTATCCTTCATCAGGGTGTTGGGGCCCAGGCTGCTGGCGCGGGCAGCATTCAGCCCGCCCAGCAGCATGAGCAGCAGCAGAGAAAAGGAGAGGAAAGAGCGTTGCATGGTTTCTGGAAAATGAGAGGTTAGAGTTGAATGGATTTGGTGAGGCTGTGGCCGGCCACGGTGGCGCGCACGGTCACGTTCTCGGGGAGGCCGGTGACTTCGGCCAGGCTGACCCGCTCGCCCCGCGCCAGGTTGCGGGCCTGTTGCAGCAGCCGGCCGCCCAGACGGCGGCGCTCTGCCGGAGCTTCGGTAGCCACGGCCACGGCGGCGAGCTTGCCGGGTGTTGCCGCGGGCTCGCTGCCGTTTCGCACTTCTACCGTGATGAGCTCGGGCGCCGCGGCAACGGCCTGACTGGGAATCGAGCTGGCCGGGGCGATTTCCGCAGCGGGGGCAGGCTTGGGGTTCAGGGCCAGCACCCGTTCCGGCTCGGGGGTGGGCCGCTGCTCGTCAGCAGCGGTGGGCCGGGGCGGGGTAGGATGGGTGGCGGCGCGAGCCACGAGGGGAAGGCGAGCGGCGGCCGCGTCCGGCTGCCGACTGGTTTCCATCAGGTGGCGGGGCGACTGCCCGGGGGCTGACATCCTGGCCTTTGATGCGGTAGATGCAAGGGCTTCGGGACGGGTTGCCTGGCTGGTTATATTTTTTTCTGCTGGCGTAAGCAGCGTGGTTTCGGGGGTGCGGCTTGGCTCGGCCGCTGCTACCACTTCTTGCTCAGGAGAAGCAACGCCAGGAGTTGCTTTAGTAGCCTCAGTGTTATTGGGCAGGTTTAGGGCCGGCTGGTCGGGTATTGCCTGCTGTTGAGAAGCCACCGAACCCGTTTGGGCGGGGCGTAGCGGGAAGCCCAGCCAGAGGCCGGCGCCGCCGGCTACCAGCAGCAGCGCCAGGGCCGCGGCTACGGCCATGGGCCACCAAGCGGCAGCGCGGCGCTTTTTGGGGCGCAGATGTTCGTCTTCAAGGCGCTCCCATAATTCGCGGCCGGGCAGGGTGGCGTGCGTGTTGAGGCTTTTTTGAAACAGGAGGTCCAGCCGGTCGGCGTTGGCGTCGGCAGTGGGTTCGGAGGGCGATTGGGATTGGGCTTGGAGCCGGGCCCACAGCGCATCGCCGGGCGGGGTGGTGTGGCCGTCCAGTCGGTCGCGGAATAAGTCGTCGATATCTTCAGGAGGCATAATACTAATTGCTAGCGATGGCAGAAAACTGAATGCGGCGCTGCAGCATGGCGCGGGCCTTGCTCAGCTGCGATTTGCTGGTGCCTTCCGAGATGCCCAGCAGCTCGGCAATTTCCTGGTGGCCGTAGCCTTCCAGAGCGTAGAGGTTGAATACGGTGCGGTAGCCGGCGGGCAGGGTGGCCAGCAGGCCCATTAGGTCTTCGGCCTGCAGCTGGGTGTCGGCCGTAGCCGCGGTGGTGGCCAGGTTTTCGGGCTGCTGAAAATCTTCAAACGAAACCGTCATCATCTCGCGCTGGCGGAGCTGCATCAGGGCTTCGTTGACCATGATGCGGCGCACCCAGCCTTCAAAGCTCCCCTCGAACCGGTAGTTGGGCAGGGCCCGGAACATCTTGGCAAAACCCAGGATTAAAGCTTCTTCGGCGTCTTCGCGGCGCTTGAGATAGCGGCGGCACACGGTAAGCATGAGCCCGGCCAATTGGTCGTAGAGCTGGCGTTGGGCCCGGTGCTCGCCCCGCACACAGGCAGCGATGAGGTCGGCTTCGGTCGTCACGGTAAGAGTGGGCAAAAGGCAGAAGAGCTAGTGAGTCGACGCGGCAGATGCGAAAGTAGGGACAAGGGTTGCCTGCCCACTTTGCTTTTTTGTGGATGGCGCTAAATGGTGCTTTCATAAGCGGTTTTCTGGGTAATTGAGCTAATCTAGTAAGGCTTCAAGCTAACAAACCAGCGACCATTGGCTCCCTGGCAATGGCGGGGCTTGCGTAGCTTGCGCCACTTCACACCGCGTGCTCGAAATCCGAACTGTTTGCAGCCCTTTCCGCCCCATTCTTCAATTTGGCCCGCATGGCGTTGCTAGCCTTATCCGGCATCGGCCTGGAAGAGCACGGCCGCCGCGTGCTGGAGCAGATTAGCTTCACGCAGCAGCCACACCAGAAAATTGCGCTGGCGGGCGAATCCGGCACCGGCAAAAGCACCTTGCTGCAAATAATAGCCGGCCTGATTCAGCCCAACTCCGGCGAAGTGCGCGTGAATGGCAGCCGGGTGCGCGGCCCGGCCGAAACGCTGGTACCCGGCCACCCCGGCGTGGCGTACCTCGCGCAAAATTCTGCGCTGCCGCACTCGCTGCGGGTAGAGCAGGTGCTGCGCTACGCCAACAAGCGTCCCGCTGCAGAAGCCCAGGCCCTGTACGAATTGTGCCGCATCGACCACCTGGCACAACGCCGTACTGACCAGCTCTCCGGCGGCGAGCAGCAACGCGTGGCTCTGGCGCGGCTGCTATTGGGCTCGCCCCAGCTGCTGCTGCTCGATGAGCCGTTTTCCAACCTGGACCGCATGCATAAGCGCGTGCTGCAGGGCATCATCGAAGAACTGGGCTCGCGCCTGGGCATCACCTGCCTGCTGGTTTCGCACGACGCGGCCGATACGCTGTCGTGGGCCGATGAAATCCTGGTAATGCACCGGGGCGGCATCATTCAGCAAGGCCCGCCGCAGGAAATCTACCAGCAACCGGTAAACGAGTACACGGCCGCCCTCTTTGGCGACTACAACCTGCTGCGCGGCACCGACCGCCAGGCCCTGGCGCCCGTTTCCAAGCGGAAAGCCTCGACGACCCAGCTCATGGTGCGACCGGAGCAGCTCCGCCTAGGGCCAGGCACCGGAGTTGGGCTGAATGGTACCGTAGCCGCCGTTCGGTTTTTCGGGGGGTATTATGAGGTTGAGGTTGCCCTCTCAGAAACCACCATCAATGTCAGAACCGATACAGCTGCGTTTTCTCCTGGAGATATGGCTCAGGTCTCCGTAATGCCCGGTGCTGGCTGGAATATAGCATTACCCAATTAAATAAAAAGGCCCCAGCAAATCTTGCTAGGGCCTTTTGCTTTCTGAGCCGAGGCTGGCTAATACTGCCCAATCGAGAGCAAAACCAGGGTGCAGGCTTCTTCGGTCTGGATGCCACGGTCCCGGGCCAAGCGCTGCAACTCGGGGTTCTCCGTGCCCGGATTGAATAGAATTCGCTTGGGCTGGAGGTCCAGAATGTAGTCGTACCAGGCGGGCTGATTCTGCGGGCCCACGTAGAGCGTCACGGTATCGATGTCGCCATCGGCGGGCCGGTCGGTGTGGATATCGAGCCCGGCTACCTGGCCTTTGCGAATGCCCACGGGCACCACGTCGTGGCCGTGGTTTTTGAGCATGTGCACGGCGCGGAACGAGTAGCGCGCGGGATTGTCGGAAGCTCCGAGGACGAGGGTTTTCTTATTGGATTCCATGGGCGGGCGAAGCGTGGGATAAATAAAATGCGGACGGGCTTATCTGTACGCAACAACCGCCTCAGGGGCCGAGGAGTCACGAGTGACTCTCCGGAGCGGAGCTCAGGCGGGCCAGCGACCACGCGCCCATGGCCATGGCCACGTCGCGCACGGCCACGTCATAATAATGCCCGCCTATTATTAAGGTGGCGGCAATGCACAGCAGCCAGGCCATAACGACCCACGCCCCAATGCGGGGCCGGGCAAACACCAGAATGCCGGCTATAACCTCAATGACGCCCACAATCATCATAAACGTATGGGCCGGCACGGGCAGCACTTTCACAATGCCCGGGGCGAGGTAGGCTTCCCACTTCGTGAGCAGGTTTGTGAACTTATCGAGCCCGGCTACAATGGGCACGACACTGTAGGTCAAGGTCAGGGCCCGGACAACGGAGTGCGCGGCGCTGGAAGTGGGCTGGGTGCGTTGCTGGCTGTAGGGAAAATTTGCAGAAGGTTGCATGGCGCTAGGGTTTAATGGGTTTGTTGCCATTAGATGCACAGCCCGGGCCAGGGGTTACAGCAGCAGTGGGGCATGGGACTTGTAACCTTTTCCATGATTTTTCATCTAACCATGGCCGCCGCGCGATGCCGCGCGTAGCTCAATATTCGCCCCATGATTCCGCCCTTAGCCGTTATGCCGTTCGTTCCGCTTACCGATTCTGAGGTCATCCACCGGGTGCTGGCGGGTGAGAAGAAGCTCTTCGAGCTGCTCATGCGCCGCTACAACCAGCGCCTGTACCGCACCGGCATTGCCTTGCTTGGCCATCCCGCGGCCGCCGAAGAAGCCATGCAGAACGCCTGGGTAAAGGCCTACGAGCAACTGGCCCAGTTTGAAGAGCGCGCCAGCTTCCCAACCTGGCTCACGCGCATCATGCTCAACGAATGCCTCATGGACCGCCGCCGGCAGCAGCGCCTCGTGGACCTGGACGACGACACTGCCGAAGACGCACCAGACCAGCGCCCCGCTGCCGGCACGCCCTTGCAGAACTTGCTGAACGAAGAGCTGCGCGAAGCTCTGGAAGCCGCCGTAGAGTCCCTGCCCGAAATGTATCGGAGCGTTTTTGTGCTGCGCGAAGTGGAAGGACTGAGCGTACACGAAACCGCAGATGCCCTTCATCTCACCGAAGCCAACGTAAAAGTGCGGCTGCTGCGGGCCCGCGAACGGCTCCGAAACCAGCTGGCGCACTTCGCTCCCCAGCAAGCCTTCGCCTATCTCGGACCCCGCTGCGACAATATGGTTCACCACGTACTAGCCCGCCTGGGTGCCCAACCGGGGGCACACAACCTAAACTAGCTAAAGCAAGCTGCCTGCGCTACCGGCCCACCAGCGCGGCCACCGCTTCGGCGCACCGCTCGCCATCCATGGCGGCCGACACGATGCCGCCGGCATAGCCCGCGCCCTCGCCGCACGGAAATAGCCCCGCCACCACGGGGTGCTGCAGGGTGTCCTTGTCGCGCGGAATGCGCACCGGCGCCGAGGTCCGGCTTTCCACGCCCACAATCTGGGCGGCGTTGGTGGCATACCCGGGAATTTTGCGACCGAAGTCCCGGAAGCCCTGGCGCAGGCGCTCGGCCAGCACGGGCCCCAGCACGTCGTCCATGCGCACCGACACCAGGCCGGGCTGGTAAGACGTTTCCAGTAGTGTATTCGACTGCTTGTCCTTCAGGAAATCGCCAAGGAGCTGGGCCGGCGCGTGCTGGGTGCCGCCCGCGATGTGGCAGGCGCGCTGCTCAATTTCCTGCTGAAAGTGCAGGCCGGCCATGGGGCCATACTGCTTCACGTCCAAATCAGACAGCTCCACGGCGGCCACAATGCCGGAGTTGGCAAAGCGGGAGTCGCGGCGGCTGGGCGACATGCCGTTTACCACCACTTCGCCCGGGGCCGTGGCGGCCGGCACAATAAAGCCACCGGGGCACATGCAAAACGAAAACACGCCCCGCTGCTCGCCGCGCACTTCGGTTTGGTGCACCAGCGAGTAGGAAGCTGCAGGCAGCAGGCCCCGCTCGGCCCGGCGATACTGGGCCTGGTCGATGAGCGCCTGCGGATGCTCCACCCGCACGCCCAGGGCAAAGGGTTTGGCTTCGATGAGCACTCCCCGGCGGTGCAGCAAATCGTAGATGTCGCGGGCGGAATGGCCGGTAGCCAGAATGGTGGCATCGGCTTCCAGCGCCTCGCCGGTGGCCGTGACCACGCCGCGCAGGCGGTCCTTTTCCAGAATGAGGTCGGTTACGCGGGTATCGAAACGAACTTCGCCGCCGGCTGCAATAATGGCGTCGCGCAAGTCCTGCACCACGGCTGGCAATTTGTTGGTGCCAATGTGGGGGTGGGCATCCACGAGAATATCCGGGGTGGCGCCGTGCTGCACCAGGCGGCGCAGCACCCGGCCCACATCGCCGCGCTTGGTGGCGCGGGTGTAGAGCTTGCCATCGGAGTAGGTGCCCGCGCCACCTTCGCCAAAACAGTAATTAGAATCCGGGTTAACAACCTGGTCCTTGTTGATGGCGGCCAGGTCGCGGCGCCGCGCCCGGACGTCGAGCCCGCGCTCCAGCACGATGGGTTTTATACCCAGCTCAATGCAGCGCAAGGCCGCAAACAGGCCAGCCGGGCCAGCCCCAACTATGATAGTAGAGCGAGTAGCTGTTTTAACATTTGGATAAACAAACCAGGGCCCAAATAGGTCGGCAGGAGGCGCGGATTGGTACACGTCGGCGCGTAGCCGCACCATGGCTTGGCGGCCACGGGCATCAATAGAGCGCCGCTTTAAATGCACAAAATCGGCTTCACCGGGTTGGAGCCCGGCTTGCTGTAATATGGCTTCATAGCGCGCAAGCTCATCGAAAGCTACTTCCGGGGCAAGTAAGACTTCTAATTCTTGTTTTAACATTTGTGTAATATGAAAGGTGGCTATCCTTTAGGAGTTCAACTCAACTTGAGCTGTGAAGACACAAAGTTAAGCGGTGACGCTGCGGGGGATTTGCTGACCTTAGACGCACAACGCACCCAATGATGGGACCGCGCCGACGCGAATCCGTTCTGTTTATTTGCCGCATGACAGCTTCCGCTCCCGCTACTTCCCGCCCCATCTCGCGTCTGCGCTCCATCGTCAGTGGCTCCATTGGCAACTTGGTGGAATGGTATGACTGGTATGCCTACTCAGCCTTTGCGCTGTATTTCGCGCCGGTGTTTTTCCCGAAGGGCAGCCCCACGGCCCAACTGCTCAATACCGCAGCCATTTTTGCGGTGGGCTTTCTGATGCGGCCGCTCGGGGCGTGGCTGCTCGGCGCCTATGCCGACCGGCATGGGCGTAGAGCGGCGCTGCTGTTGTCGGTCCGGCTGATGGCCGGTGGCTCCCTGCTGATTGCGGCCACGCCGGGCTATGCGCGCATTGGGGTGGCGGCTCCGGCGCTGTTGCTGCTGGCCCGGCTGGTACAGGGCATCAGTGTGGGCGGCGAGTACGGCACCTCGGCTACCTATCTCAGCGAGATGGCTGGCGCCAGGCACCGCGGGTTTTGGTCCAGCTTTCAGTACCTGACCCTAATGGGCGGGCAGCTGCTGGCCCTGGTGGTGCAGCTGGGCTTGCAGCGCCTGCTCACGCCCGCCGAGCTCGGCGACTGGGGCTGGCGTGTGCCTTTCGTGATTGGGGCGGTGGCAGCCATGGGCGCGCTGTACCTCCGCACGCACATGGGCGAGACGGCTGCTTTCGAGCAGCACCAGCTGGGCGTGTTGTCTGCCGATGCGGAAGGAGAGGGCCCGGCTCCCTCACGGGGCCAGATGCACTTGCTCCGGCAGCATCCCCGGGCGGTGCTCACGGTGGTGGGCCTCACCATGGGCGGCACGCTGGCCTTTTATACGTTCACCACCTATGCTCAGAAATTCCTGGTGAACACCGCGGGGTTCAGCAAGGAGCAGGCCACCCTCATTTCTTTCGGGGTAATGGCCGTCGCGTTGTTGTTCCAGCCCCTGATGGGCGCCATCTCGGATAAGGTGGGCCGGCGGCCAGTTCTGATAATGTTTGGCCTGGGGGCCACGCTGGGTACGGTGCCGCTGCTACGCCTGCTGGCCCACACCCACGATGCCTGGGCCGCCGCCGGCCTGCTCATTGCGGCGCTTTTTGTGGTGAGCGGCTACACCTCCATCAGCGCCGTGGTGAAGGCAGAGCTGTTTCCGACGTCCATCCGGGCCTTAGGGGTGGGGCTGCCGTTTGCGCTCACGGTCGCCATTTTTGGCGGTACGGCCGAATACGTGGCCCTGCTGGCGAAGAATCAGGGGGTAGAGGAGTGGTTCTACTGGTACGTGACCGGCTGCGCGTTTCTGTCGCTGCTGGTGTACTGGCGCATGGGCGACACGCGGGATGCCGGGATGATGGATGACTAATTGCCCGCGGATAGCCAGAAGAAAGCCAGCCCCACTGCCACTCGAGGCAATGTGGGGCTGGCTTTCTTCTGCCGCCCGAAAACTTAGGCACCTGTAAGGGACTGCCCCATGCCCGGGAGCCCAAAGAAACATAAGCACCTCCATTGCTTTTGAGGTGGCTGCACAGTAACTTGGGGAGAGCCAAAGGGGTGTTTATATCAATGGATTATCCCGCTTCATGGGGTGCTAGGAAATCGGCGTAATTCCTAGCCGTTGGGTTGAGGTCCCGGGTTGGCTCAACTCAGGCTTTTTAACCACACTTTTTTCGCCTTAGCCATGAAATTGCTTGAAAATTCGCGGCCCTTGTCCTGGGGATGGGTTATGTTTTTGATGACCGTAATGGTGATTGCAGGAATGGTAGCTTGGTGGAGTTGGACCCAAACCGGCCAGGGTGGCCTCTGGTATATTCCGGCGGGTTTTGTCATCATGATAGCGGCTTACCTGATTTTTAGAAGGAGCGGCCATACCCCCACGCATTCCTAACGCCAGCCTAAAAAGCACGGCCCCAGGCGCGCTGGGCTACCCGCTCAGCGTTGGGCGGGGCTAGGCCTGGGGCTGGTCGGGCTCCGGGGTTGTGTTAGACGCAAAGCCTTTAGTGAGCTGGCCCAACTCTACGTGGGATTTGGCGGTGCTGGTATACACTTCGGTCAGGGTTGCCATCAGCGCCTTGGCTACTTCCGGGCCATTGCGGGCAATAGTGCCCCCGATAACACTGTAGTAAAACGTTGCAAGCGTGTCGCTGTCCCACATGCTGGAGGCATTGTGGTGCAGGTTGCGCAGGTGTTCGAGCGCATCGTCGATGCTCTTTTGGTCGGATTGGGTCATAAGAAGGGCAGTTGAAGAAGGGGTGGTGCCAGCGGCTCCCACCGGGTGTGTACGGCTGGCGGGTAGCAGCTAGATACAGAATGGCTGTATTTTCAGTGAGGCCATCACCGGGCAAGCCGCCCCACACCACGGTGCAGCGGCTTTTCTGACGATTGCCAAAGCTCGATGGTGCAAGTTGGGCTAAGCCCGGACGCCTTCGTCCAATACCTGCTCCACCCAGCTTTTGCCCCAGTCAGCGAGTTCCTGCTCGGTCCAGAGCTGGGGGTAGAAAATGCGGCGCTGAAACTTGGGCGGCAGGTAGCTGCGCCAGTTGGTGCCGCCGGTGGCGGGCACGTCGGTGGGGTTGCGCTGCAGGTAGCGCACCGCCGATTTGAAGTGCATCAGCGGCCAGTTCACGTTCACGCTCACGTCGAGCTGGCGCATGGCGCGCAGCAGGCGGGGGTGGTGGCGGTCTTCTTCAGGCAGGCGCTGCACCACGGCCCACACGTTGCGGTCGTGGTAGGCTTCGGCGTGGCGCACGAGGTCGGCCGTGTACTTGCGCTCGAACTCGATTAGGGTAAGGGCTTTGGCGCCGCTGGCTTCGATGGTGGCGCCGGCTTTCCAGTAAATGCAGCCTAGCAGCTGGTCGTAGTCGTGGGCTGAGGCCTCGCCCAGGGCCTGGCGCTTGGCCTTGTCGGTGAGGTTTTCGAGGCTGGTGCTGGCAATTTCTATCATCCGGTACTGCACCGACTGAAACCCGGACGCGGGCATCAGGGCCATGCGGAAATCGAGAAACTGCTGCTTGTCCATGCCGTCCACCATCACATCAAACGAGTCGATGAGGTTGTCGAAGTAGCGGTTGATGCGCCCGAGGCGCAAGACTACCTCGCCCAGGGTGGGCTCGGCGAGGTCGCCGATTTGCTCGTATTCGCAGAGGCAGAGCTTAAAGTACAGCTCCGAAATCTGGTGGTACATGATAAAAATCCGCTCGTCGGGCAGGTTTGTCAGCGGGCGCTGCAGCGAAAGGAGCGTATCGAGCTCGATGTAGTCCCAATAGTTGATATACTTGGCGTGGTACAGGCCTTCGAGGTAGGCGGCCAGGTCTTGGCCGTCGGGGGCGTATTTCTCCTGCAGCCGACGCAATTGGGTGAGCACGGCCGGAGAAAACTCCTCCTGGGTGGAATGAGGGGACATGGAAAACAGGGGTGAGGTGGGAGGGGAACGCCTGGGTGGGGCAAGGGCAAATATCGGCAAATAACCCAGGTTTGGAGGGGCGGATTCCGGCCCTTTTCCAACCAAAACGCAACTAGCCCGGTTGCGCCGCATCTTTGTCCTCAAATAACCGGGTGCCGGTTTTTTTAGCCTTGGAAAGTGTACTTATGCTTTGGACAATGCTAAAAATGCCGCCACACCCGATAGAGCGCAAAACCCGCTACTTTTAGCCCCACAACCGCAAGGAAGGGGCAAGTCCATGGCTGAAAAATCCAGTATTTTTGATATGATTGGGCCCGTGATGATTGGGCCCAGCTCGTCGCACACGGCCGGGGTCGTGCGCATCGCGCGCGCCGCTATCCGCATTCTGGGCGCCGTGCCCACCGAGGCCGTCATCACGTTCTACAACTCGTTTGCGCGCACCTACGAGGGCCACGGCTCGGACCGGGCCATCGTGGCCGGGCTGCTGGGCTACGCGCCCGATGACATTCGCATTCGCACGGCGTTCGACCACGCCGAGGAGGCCGGCCTGCACTACACGTTTCAGAGCGTGGGCAACGCCTCCACCATGCACCCCAACACCATCAAGTTAAACCTGCTCGATGGGCGCACCGGCCACCGCGTGGAAGTGGTGGGCCAAAGTCGGGGCGGCGGCGTCATCCGCATCGTAGAAGTCGATGGGTTTCCTTCGGATTTTTCGGGCGCGCTGCACACGCTCATCATCGATGCCAACGACGTGCCCGGCTCCATTGCTTTCATTGCATCGGTCATTGCTCACGACGAGTGCAACATCGCCACCATGTTTGTCAGCCGCAAGGGCCGCAACGACGCCGCGCGGCAGTTTATCGAGATGGACAGCCCCATCAAGGAAATAACGCTGGCCTACCTGCGGCAGCTCAGCTGGGTGCAGCGCATCACCTACATTCCCACTTTGGATTAGGCCTGCCTTACTTTGCAGCAAACTGTTTATTCCTACGCGGTTTTACCCCCTTTATGAATACAACCGGGTTTCCTTTCGCGGCCTCTTTCGTGCTGGGCTGCCTGTTGGCAGCGCCGGGCCGGGCCCAAACCCCGGCTTTGCCGCCCGCTTCGGCGCTGGCGGGCCAGCCCACGCCCGCCGGCCCCTGGACCCTGCAAGCAACCGTAGACTACGCCCTGGCCCACAACCTAAGCGTGCGGCAAAGCGAGCTCACGGCCCAGCAGCAGCAGGCCACCCAGCGCCTGCAACGCGCTGCGCTGCTGCCCACGGCCGGCCTCAATGGCAACCAGACCTTTAGCTTCGGCACCAACAAAGACCCGTTCACCAACCAGTTTCAGGCCGTGAACGTCCGCGGCAACAACTTCACGGCCAGCGCGCAGGTGACCCTGTTTTCGGGCTTTCAGCTGCGAAACACGGTGAAGCAGGGCGTGCTCGACGCCGAAGCGGCGCGGGTAGACATCGTGAAGGCGCGAAACGATTTGTCGCTGAACGTGGCTTCGTCGTTTTTGCAGCTGCTGCTGGCGCAGGAATTGATTCGGGCCTCCGAAGCGCGCCTGAGCACGGTGCGCGAGCAGGTGTCGCGCAGCGAGAAGCTGCTGCGGGCTGGCGCCGTCGCCGAGGGCAATGTGCTCGATAGCCGCGCCCAGCTTGCCGGAGAGGAGCGCACCCTCGTCACGGCCCAAAATCAGCGCGACCTAGCCCTGCTGGCCCTGGTGCAGCAGCTCAACCTGGACCCCGCCGGCGCCGCCCGCTTTCAGGTGCTGGCGCCCGTGCTGCCCGACCCCACGGCCTTTGCGGCCGCCACGGGCCAGGACCTGGACCCCAACGCCACCTTTGAGCTGGCCCGCCAGAACCTGCCCGAAATCAAGGCCGCCGAGCTGCGCGTGCAAAGCGCCCGGCGCGGCATCGACATTGCCCGCGGGGCTTTCTATCCCCGCCTGACTATGGCGGGTGGCGTGCAAACCGGTTATTCGTCGGTGCGTACCCAGCAGCTGCGCGTTACCGGCGAACCCATTGCCGTGCCGGTGCTGCAGGTGAACCCCGCCGCGCCGGGCGGCTATTCGCCCTCGCCGTACGTGCTGCTCACGCCGCAAACAACCTTTCAGCAGCTGCCCTACAACTTCTTCGACCAGCTGGCCGATAACCGGGGCGAGTTTTTGCAGTTCAGCCTTGGCATCCCCATTATTAACGGCTTGCAAAACCGCGTGGGCGTGCAACGTGCCCAGGTGAACGTGCAGCAAGTAGAGTTGCGGGCCGAGCAAACCCGGCTGCAGCTGCGCCAGTCCATTCAGCAGGCCTACGCCGATGCCCTGGCCGCCCAGCGGCGCTTTGCCGCCAGCTCCCGCCAAGTGGAGGCCCTCACGCTGGCCTTCCGCAACGCGGAAATCCGCTTCAACAACGGCTTGCTGAATGGCACCGATTTCAACATTGCCCGCAACAACCTCACGGCCGCTGAATCGGACATGATTCAGGCCAAGTACGAGTTTTTCTTCCGCCGCAAGGTGCTGGACTTCTACCAGGGCAAGCCGCTGTCCCTGTAAGGGGGGCTGAGCGAATGGGTAACCGAGGTTACCCGCTGCCTCAACATTTTCCCGCTCCCCGTTTTGCTAATTCACCGCTTCATTTAAATGAAAAACAACCGTTTACTCTATATCCTGGCCACCGTCGTACTCGTGGCCCTAGTGGGCTACACCGTGGCAAAAAAACGCGGCTGGATTGGCAAGCCGGCCGGGGTGGAGGTGCTGGTGGCCAAAGCCGGCCCGGCCAACATTGTGGAGAAAGTAAGTGCGTCGGGGAAGGTGCAGCCCGAAACCGAAGTAAAAATCTCCCCCGACGTATCGGGCGAAATTATTGAGCTGTATGTACAGGAAGGGGATTCGGTGCGCAAAGGCCAGCTGCTGCTGCGCATCCGCCCCGACAATTATCAGGCCCAGGTGGCCATGCAAAGTGCCCAGGTGGGCACCCAGCGCGCCAACGTGGGCCAGGCCCAGGCCCGCCTGCAGCAGCTGCTGGCCAGCGCCAAGCAAACCGAGCTCACCTACCGCCGCAATGCCTCGCTGTACAAGCAGAAGGTGATTTCGCAGGCCGACTACGAAGCCAGCCAGGCCGCGTACAACGCCTCGCAGGAAGAAATAAACAGCGCCCGCCAGCAAATCCGCGCGTCGCAAAGCACCGTGAGTGCGGCGTCGGCCTCGCTGGAGGAAGCCCGCAAAAACCTCAACAAAACTACCATCTATGCGCCTGTGAGCGGCACCGTAAGCAAGCTCAACGTGAAAAAGGGCGAGCGGGTAGTGGGCACCACCCAAATGGCGGGCACCGAAATCATGCGCATTGCCAACCTCAACAACATGGAGGTGCGCGTGAACGTGAACGAGAACGACGTGAACAACGTGAGCATCGGCGACTCGGTGGACGTGGACGTGGACGCCTACAGCAACCGCAATGAGAAATTTAAGGGCCTTGTCACCAACATCGCCAACACGGCCAAAGACGCCCTCACCTCCGAGGCCGTGACCGAGTTTGAAGTGCGCATCCGCCTGCTGCCCGAGAGCTACAAGCACTTGCTGCGCACCGTGGGCAAAAAAACAATCGTGCCTTTCCGGCCCGGCATGACGGCCTCGGTCGATATCATCACCGACCGCAAATCCGGGGTGCTGAGCGTGCCGCTGGCGGCCGTTACCACCCGCTCCGACTCTGCTGCGGCCAAGGGAGACGACAAGGGTGGCCCGGGTATGAGCCCAAGCCGCGGCCGGGGCACGGCTACCGCCGTAACGCCGGGCGCCGCCCCAAAAGCCGAGATTCAGGAGGTGGTGTTCGTTGTGAAAGACGGCAAAGCCGTACTTACCCCCGTGAAGACCGGCATCAGCGATTTCCAGAATATTGAGATTCTCAGCGGCGTGCCCGCCGGGGCCCAGGTTGTGAGCGGGCCGTTTCGCGCCGTGGCCAAAACCTTGAAAGACGGCGCCGTTGTGGACATCAAGGACGCCAAAAGCCTAAATAAAGAAGCGCTGAAGGACGAGCCGGACGCAAATAAATAATTTCAAACAGAGCATAAACTCCCTTGCTGCAGCCAGCAGGGGAGTTTGTTGCTTTTTAAGCCATTGTTCTCTTGGAAAAAATTGCCATGCTTGGCGGCGGCTCCTGGGCCACCGCCCTTACCAAAATCCTGAGTGAAAACGGGGCCCGGGTAGACTGGTGGCTGCGGTCGAAAGACGACGTGCAGCACCTGCTGCGCACCCGCCACAACCCGCGCTACCTCTCGGCCGTGCAGTTCGACCTGAACCGCGTGTACCCAACCACCGATTTGGAGGATGCCATCGAAGAAGCCGATTGGGTGGTGCTGGCCGTGCCCGCCGCCTTTGTGCAGTCGGTGCTCGACAAGCTGGACCGCGACGCCCTGAAGCACAAGCGCGTGATTTCGGCCATCAAAGGCATGATTCCGGCCAAAAACCAGCTCGTGACCGACTACGTGGCCGAGCGGTTTCGGCTCAATCGCAACCAACTGGGCGTGATTGCCGGCCCGTGCCACGCCGAGGAAGTGGCCTTGGAAAAGCAGAGCTACCTCACCATCGGCTCGCCCGATGCGGACCTGGCCCTGGAGTTTTGTGAGCTGCTGCGCAACCGCTACGTGCGCGCCCACCCCGCCACCGACCTCGACGGCATCGAGTACTGCGCGGTGATGAAGAACATCATCGCCCTCACCGGGGGCATTGCCCACGGCGTGGGCTACGGCGACAACTTCCTGGCTGTGTTGGTGAGCAACGCGGTGCAGGAAATCCGCCGTTTTCTGCAGGCCATCAATCCGCAGCCGCGCGACCTTTCGGCCTCGGCCTACCTCGGCGACTTGCTCGTGACGGCCTACTCGCAGTTCTCGCGCAACCGCACGTTTGGCGGCATGGTGGGGCGCGGCTACTCCGTGAAATCAGCCCAACTGGAAATGAACATGGTGGCCGAAGGCTACTACGCCGTGAAAAGCATTTTTGAGCTCAACAAGAAGCTGAAGGTGCACATGCCCATTACCTCGGCGGCGTACCGGGTGCTGTACGAAAAGGTGGCCCCGACCGTGGAAATGGAGATTTTGAAGGAGCAGTTGCGTTAAAAGTCCATGAAAGTTATCGGTTTCACCTTCGTGCGCAATGCCGTCACATACGACTACCCGGTAGTGGAAAGCATCCAATCGCTGCTGCCGCTGTGCGACGAAGTAGTGGTGGCCGTGGGCAACTCCGACGATGATACGTTGCGCTTAATCAATAGCATTAACTCGCGAAAAATCCGCATCATTGAAACCGTGTGGAACGACACCCTACGCGAAGGCGGTCGGGTGCTGGCCGTGGAAACCGATAAAGCCTTGGCCGCCGTGCCAGCCGATGCCGATTGGGCCATTTACCTGCAGGCTGACGAAGTGCTGCACGAGAACGACTATCCGGCCATTCGTGCCGGCATGGCCCGGTGGGCGGCCGACCCGCAGGTAGATGGCCTGCTGTTCAACTACCGACATTTCTACGGTTCCTATGATTACGTGGGCGACTCGCGGCGCTGGTACCGCCGCGAAATCCGTATCGTGCGGCCCAACCGGAGCGTGTACTCGTACCGCGACGCCCAGGGCTTTCGCAAGGGCAATAATGAGAAGCTGCAAGTGAAGCTGCTCGATGCTACCGTGCACCATTACGGCTGGGTGAAGCCGCCGGCCGCCATGCAGCGCAAGCAGGAAACCTTCAACCGGCTGTGGCATTCCGACGAATGGGTGGCTGCCAATGTGGTGCCCGCCGCCAAGTTTGATTACAGCCAGATAGATTCGCTTAAGCCGTTTGAGGGCCGCCATCCGGCCGCCATGCTCGAGCGCATTCACCGGCAAAACTGGCAGTATGCCCACAACATGTCCCGCAACCGCTACCGCTTCAAAGACCGGCTCAAGCAGGTTTTTGAAAACCTAACCGGCTACCGTCTGGGCGAATACCGCAACTACAAGCTGCTGTAAAGTGGCCGAGTGGCGCCGTAATGCCGGCTCAAGCGCCAGCCCAACTACCCCGAATGGGCCTGAGCTTATCCCTTTTCCAATGAGCCAATCCACTTGGCCCGCCCGAAACCGCTCAAATAACATGAATTGGCTGCCCCTTGCCTTGCTCACGGCCTTGTGCCTGGCGCTTTACAATTTCTTCATCAAGCTGGCCTCCAATCATTTGCCAGCGGCTATGGGGGCCGTGGTGCTGCAGCTGGTGGCCGCTGCGCTCGGCGCCGCGTGGCTCCTGAAACTAAAGCTGCAGGGCCAGCCGCTGCCGATGAACAGCAAAGGCCTGGCCCTGGCGGCGCTGGCGGGGGTGAGCGTTGGGTTGGCTGAGATTTTGACTTTTGTGGTGTTTCAGCGCGGGGTCAATTCTTCGGTGGGCACGCCCGTGATTGTGGGCGGCTCGGTGCTGCTCACCGCGCTGCTTGGGCTGGTGGTGTTGCGCGAAGCACTCACGCCGACCCAAGCCGGGGGCATGCTGCTGATTGTGGTGGGCATCGCGCTGTTGGCGCGGGGTCACTAACCTGGGTTCATCGCATCCAGGCCCTGGTTTGGAGGTTATAGTTCTGGGGTACGCGGTAGATTTCTACGTCCGGATTTTGGAATACAGGCGGGAAGTTGAACTTGGGCTGGAAGTATCCGCGCTTGTTGGGGAAAGCCACCACGTAGTCGTACCGGGAATTGCCAAGCTGCTGATAGTCGATTTGCCAGTTGCGGTTGCGCTGCTCGGTGTGGGCATAAAATCGAAAGAACAGATTGTGCGTGGGCTCGGGGATGAGCACGCGGCCCGGGGGATTGGCCGCCAGCCATACCAGGCCCGCGTGGTAGTTAGCGTTGCTGCCCCGGGCCGTTGGGTTCACCCGCACCACCGAGAAGGTTTCGTACAAAGCAAACAGCCCGGCCAGCGTAAGCATGGCGCGGCGCGGCCAGCGGTGGGCTGGCACGGGCCATTGCCACAGCACCCATTCCACCACCAGCCCGGCGAGGATAAAGAAGTAAAACGCCTTGTAGAGTAATACCCGCTCGGGTGGAAATACCCGCTGTACCAGGATAGCTGCATAAGGCAAGCTGATAAACCAAAGGGCTGGCAGCCCCACTTGCCGCAGCCGCATCGCCATGTTGGCTGGCAGTTTACCGGCCCGGGCCTGGTAGAACATCCAACCTATGAGAGCGAGCACCGGTAGCGTGATTAGTGGCCCCAGCGTGCGCTGGCCGGCCAGAAAACCTTCGTTGTGCCAGAGGTAACCGGGCAAAAGCGGCCAGAATACGCCCGGCGCTAAGGTTTCGACGTAGCCATTGCGGGCAAAGATGCGCAGCCCGGACACGAGCAGGAGGGGAGCATACAGGACTGCCGTGGCCACGCCAATGAGTGCGCCCACCATTATCAGCGGGACCAACTGCCCCCGCCGCTCCCGCCGCAAAAAGGCCAGGCTCAACCACGAAAAGGTTGATGCCAGCACATACACGAAGGTGGGAATGGTATAGCAGCCCACCACCCCGGCCACCAGGATGCTGGCCCAGGCGGCGCGGTGGCGCCCGCGCTCGGCCAACAGCTCAACCATGCTAAAAAAGACGATGCCCGCCAGCCAAATCAACAGCCAATATCCCCGGCCAACCCCCGCGTGGTACAAGCTGAGCTGCAGCCAGCAAAACAGGCTGGTCGCCACCAGGGCCACCACAAAGCTAGCCCGCCGCAGCAGCGCCGCAAACAGGAATCCCGTGGCAGCGGTGCTAATCAGCAGTACGGGCAGGCGCATGCTCCACCAGAACCCGGGGCTAAGCTGGTAAAACAGCAGGCTGATGGTGTTCGAAAAGACGTGGTTGTTGGGTATCGGATAATAAGCGGCGGTCGCCAATAGCCCCTTGCTAACAAACACTTCATACGACACGGCATCATCGTACTCGGGATTATAAATGCTGAAGTACAGCCTGATGGCCGTAAGCCCCACGAAGGACCAGAAGGCTACCCGGCACTCTGCTGTTGTAAGCTCCTTGAGCCCCTTGAGCAAGCCCTTTGCAGATTGAGCTACTTCAGCGGCCAGGGCTGAAATCTCCTGCCGGCAGATTCTACTAGCTGCAAGTGTGGCCGAAATTCCAGCCAGTAACACCGCCGATACCGCTAAGGCATTGCGGATATTTGCAAATTCCTGCGCCGTGAAATCCTGAATGTGCCAGGTATAAAAGGGAAACACTTGGTCTAGGGAGCGCGCTTCGGCCCAGGTTGCGGAGCTGAGCACCAAAGTCGCATAAGCTGCGCACAGCGCCAAAAGGCCGGCGCCCAGCAGCCCAAACAGTCGTAACGAAATTCTACCCATTTACCCACGCGTGGGCAATGCCCCCAGCTTTTCCAATTCTTCCCACACGCGGTGGGTGGGCAGGCCCATTACCGTGAAGTACGACCCTTCGAGCCGGGCGATGCCGACCATGCCCAGCCAGTCCTGCGCACCGTAGGCCCCGGCTTTATCGAATGGCTTGGCGGAGGCAATGTAGTGGCTGATTTCGGCCGGGCTCAGTGGGCGGAAGTGTACGGTGGTCTGGTCCGAAAACACTACCTCACGGCCGTCGCCGCAGCGCAGGCACACGCCGGTAAACACATCGTGGGCCCGGCCCTGCAGGCGGGTGAGCATGGCGGTGGCTTCCGCCACGTCGGCTGGTTTGTTGAGCACGTCGTCTCCTAGGCACACGATGGTATCGGCGGTTAGGACCACCTCATCGGCCGCGAGGCCCTCGGTGTATGCGGCTGCTTTGCGGGCAGCCAGGTATTCGGCTACTTCTGCCCGCCGCAAGTGGGCGGGGAAATCTTCATCAACTTCAAGCAGCCGGATTTCATAATCCAGCCCCATGTCGGTGAGCAACTGGCGCCGGCGGGGAGAGTTGGAGGCTAGAATTAAATGCATTTTATCAAATTGAATTAAAACCAGAAGAAACTAGAAGGTCTCGCTGGTAAGCTAAGTGACGGAATCGTTTGATATTGATAAACCCATAAATGCTTAGTACATAATGCCGCTCTATAATGGCGTAGGCCTAAGTGGGCTGGCGGCAGTTCGTCATGAGCGAGCACCAAGTAATCATAGTTCCAAAGCAAAGGAGTGTCATTAAAGAACCGTAAAGCGTAATTTTGTACAGCTGGCCGGGAGCGGCCCGCCGAAACTGCTTTGTGAATGAGGTACAAGTCGTATGCCGGAACGGTAGTCAGGATGCTCCGCGGGTGGTTGCCACTAAGCCATTTTTCAACCGCCTGACATTCGACGTTGTATTCCTGCGCTGTTTGCAGAGTTCTGGACAATTGAGCTATGCGAACAAGGGTATAGCTGCCGCCTACCAAAAAGGCAGCTATCCACACAGCAAAGGCTCTTTTGCGCATCGTGATGGCGGCAACTTCTACTGCGATGCCTGTCAATACGAGGGCCATCCACAATGTGTAGTGTAGGGTTCGGGCGGGTGGCATTACTCGTTGCAGCAGCAACAGTGGCAGAGGAGTGAGTACGCCAAACCAAACCACCCACCCAGCTAATTTAAGCTTAGAGATATCCCGCCGTATTAGCAACACTGGAGCTAACATGAGTAATCCAAGTACCGGCCAGCCTAGAGCGGTGCGCCCGTATAGGTTTGTAAGCAAGGTGGGGATGTAATAAGACGGCAGATTCCGCCAGAAATTTACGGCGTCCATTTGCGCAACGTAAGGATTCGCCAGCAACAAATTCCATCCAGATAGCAAGGCCACTGGTAGGTAGAGCAGTAATACTAAGCCACCAACTCCGCCTCCAGCCACAAGCAACTGCCACCGCAATGGAATGGCAGTTCGCCGAGGAGCAGCAAGCAGCATAGTAACGCCTGCTCCTGCAAAAGGGTATAAAAAAGTGGGGATTAAATAAAAGCCAGTCACACTGGAGCCCACCCACACTACCCATGCTAAGCGGTGGTAGGAGGGACCCCGCAGCAGCACCACAGTGGCAAGCATAACTGCTTGTATGCACAATGTTTGGAGGCCGTACCCACGCATAGTGGTAGCGTACTCTACCGCCATGGGAGAGAGTTGGAAGAATAGCGTGGCAAAAAGAGCTACTCGGAGCGACGTGAGGTGAGTTAAAACCATGAAGCCGACCATTAATCCTACCAAGCTAAGTAGGAATACCGGCAGGCGCATTATAATGTCTGGCGCGCCGGCTGCGTAAAATTGGAAAAGTGGCCACCCCAACAAGCTGTTCAATACGTGGTTGTTGGGCAACAGGTAAAAGGACGCGGCCACGGCTGGACCCGGCGCGACGAAGTAATCCGTGGTGATTAGCTCGTCGTTGTTAAATGGGTTGTGGAGTAGATAATACGTGCGGACCGCCATAATCACTAGCAGCCCAACTTGGGCTCCTATCTGACCAGCCGGTGAGCAGTATAGCAGTGTATGAGCGATGGCCCGTGTTGCGCTAACTGTGTCGCGTACAAAGAGGTGAAACGCACGATGTGCTTTGCTGTGGCAAAATGCAAGGCCCAGAGCTCCTATGCTCAATAAGGCATAGGCTACCCCGCGTAGCCACAGGTAGCTTGTCGCCGTGTGGGCCAGGTGGCGCGGGGGCCATGGAATGTTGGCTAGCCGTGCAGCGTGGTTGGCCGATTCCAATGCCGGACCTAGAGTAGAATAAGGTAATGAACTGTATAGAATCACTAAATGAGTCCCTACCAGGAGTGAGCCTAACAGCAGCAATAGCAGTAAAAATCGCATATGCAAAAAGCTGTGGCAGCTATTTGATTTGGAAGTTTTGGAAATGGCCGGCGAAGTGGTTGTCCGCGTCTTCGTCGGCAATACTGCTGAACAGGAAGCCGCCGATGGTTTTGGGGTAGAAGAACGTGGACTTGGGCGGCATCACGGCGCCCGAGTGGCACACGGCTTCCACCTCGGCCATGCTCACCTCGTTCACGATAATGGCGGCGCGGGCCTCGCCGCTGTCTACGCGCTGCATGCATTCGGCAAAGTTGCGCACGTAAGCCACGCCCGGCCACGTGCGCTGCACATCCGGCCCCACCAGCCCCAGGGCTTTTTCCAGCACGAAATAGTGGAGCACCGTCAAGTCCAGGGCTTTTATTTCGTCGGTCGTGTCCCAATCCAACAGGGCGTGGGCTTCGGGCAGCAGGCGGATTTTGAAGGCTTGCCCGCCGAGGTACAGCCCAAAGGCCCAGGGTTTGCCGGCGATGATTTCGGGCAGGTCGTTGGCGTCGTCCTTGGGGGTGATGGTGAAGTAGGGCTGGAGACGTTCCAATAGCTGTGCGTCGCTCGGGTTGCCGGGCAGCTCCAGCAACAGGCGGTGAGTGGGCAGGATGCGCAGGTCGTCGGCCGCCGCGTTGGTGAGGTACATGAGGTGGTAGTTCCAGGGTTCGTACCCGGTTGCGTAGGGGCTGGCGGCCTGGCGGGCATGGCGGTAGGAGAGCGAACCTTCGTAGCGATGGTGGCCATCGGCGAGAATCACTTGCCGGGCGTTGAGCACTTCCTGAAACCGCCGGATGATGGCCACGTCCTGAATCACGGCCAGCACGTCGCGGGCGCCCTGATAGTCTTCCTCCGTTTCGTACAGCGGCGATTGTATGGCCTCGTCCAGGTAGGTTTCCAGCTCAAAGTCTTCGTCGCGGTACAGGCCGTGCGTGGCGCTGGTCTGGAACTGGGTGCGGGCCAGGAGCGCGGCTCGGTCGTTCACCGAGGCCGGGAGGGTGTTCTCGTGGCGCAATACCACTTTCTCGTCCCATTCATAGGCCTTGATGTGGCACATGAAGCCCTTGCGGCAGTACTCGCGGGGGCTGCCCGGGAGCCGGAAATACTGGTAATACGCGTAAATACCGGGCAACTCATCCTGCAGCAGCACGCCGCTGGCCTGCCACTCGCGCAGCCGGGCCAGGGCCGCGGCGGCCGGGTCGTCGGCCCGGGGCACCGAGAGGTGAATGGAATTGAGCGGATTGCGGTATAGCGCTTCGCGCTGCTTCGCGGATACCACATCAAAAAGCGGGGAAACATACGCGTCGATGTCGGCGCTAAGGGTGGAATTGTAGCGCCAGCCGCGCAAAGGTTGAATTTCAGCCACGTTCTATTTACAATTAACAATTATCATTTAACACTTCAATAATCAAAAGAAATTTCCTAGGGAGTGTTTACAGTTAGGGTCGACCTTTGAGGATGAATAAAGACCGCAGCATGTTGAGCGACGCGCAGTGGGAACGGCTTTCGCCGCTCTTGCCTGGGCAAGCGCAGTCGCCGGGCACGACGGCCAAGGACACGCGCCTGTTCGTGGAGGCCGTGCTCTGGCGGGCCCGGTGCGGGGTGTCGTGGCGCGACTTGCCGGCCGAGCGGTTTGGGCCCTGGCACACCGTATACGCCCGGTTTCGGCGCTGGCGCCAGGCCGGCGTGTGGCCGCAGGTGCTGGCCCAGGTGCAAAACGCGGCGGGCTTGCACCGGCTCATGGTCGACTCGACGGCCGTGCGGGCGCACCAGGTCGCAGCGGGTGCGAAAAAAAAGACAGCCCCGTCGGGCAGGCGCTCGGCCGCAGCCGGGGCGGTTTCGCGACCAAGCTCCACCTGAGCTGCGACGCTTACGGCCGGATTTGCGCCTTGGCCCTGACCGGCGGCCAGGCCGGCGATTGCCCACAAGCCCCCGGGCTGCTGCGGCGCCATCTGCGGGCGGGCCAGGCCGTGTTGGCCGACCGGGCCTACGACGCGGACTACGTGCGCGTCCAGATTGGGCAAGCCGGAGCCCGGGCCGTGATTCCAGGCAAGAAAAACCGAACGATACGCCTTGAGCACGAGGCTGAAATTTATAAAGATCGAAACCAAATTGAACGCGCCATCAACGGCATGAAACGCTTTCGAGCCGTAGCCACCCGCTTTGATAAACGGGCCGCCAATTATTTCGCTACCTGCTGCTTGATTGCCGCGCTAACGTGGCTCTAATTGTAAACACCCCCTAACAGACTGGGTTATACTATGAAGTGCCAAATGAGATGTTAATTGATAACTGTTAATTGTTAAATGAAAAATGACCTCAGGGAGCCAGGCGGCTGCGGCGCCAGCTGTTGCCTTCGAGCTCGTACACTATCCGGTCGTGCAAGCGGCTGGGGCGGCCTTGCCAGAATTCCATCCGCTGGGGCCGCAAGATGTAGCCGCCCCAGTGCGGCGGGCGCGGCAGCGGGTCCTGGCTCCCGAACTCGTCGGCCATGGCCACTTCCCGGGCTTCCAACTCCTCCCGGCTGCCGATAACCTGGCTTTGCGGCGAGGCCCAGGCACCCAGTTGGCTGCTGCGCGGCCGGCTCTGGAAATACTCGGTCGACATGGTTTCGGGGGCTTTTTCTACCCGGCCTTCTACCCGCACCTGCCGCTCCAGCCCCGGCCAAAAGAAGTTGATGGCGGCCAACGGTTGCGCGGCCAGTTCCTGCCCTTTGCGGGATTCGTAATTCGTATAAAACAAGAAGCCCGCGTCATCGGGCAGCCCCTTGAGCAGCACCACCCGGGACGATGGCTGCCCATTGGCGGCCACGGTGCTGAGGGTGAGAGCGGTGGGCTCTTCTAGTTGGGCTGCAAGCGCTTCTTCGAGCCACACCCGAAACTGCTGGACGGCATCGGGTAGCACGTCCGTTTCGGATAGGGTGCGCTGGGAATAGGTTTTGCGCAGTTCGGCGAGGTGGGGGTCGTTCATTGCTTGTTTTGGGCGCGATTTAACCAAAAATGTTTATTTTATTTGAAATATTTGGATTGAAATGAGTAGCTTTCACCTCTCAATCGTCTATAGCTGGCTTAGCCCAGGTACTGTGGCAAGTGCAAAGTCGAAGAGGATCAACCTCATCAAATAATCAATATCCCATAAACCGGTGGCTCGCTCCCGAGTTATCGTTAGCAAAAGGGCGTTTGGCGCGCAAGGTACTAACATCTGTAAGGCCTTTCTCTCAACGGCCAGTTCCCAGCCCTTCCCGTCACATGCACCGTATATTTTGTGATGATTGTTCGCCGATAACTGTTAATTTAACACCATGCGTCCCGGTACTTTGCTTATCTCCCAGCCGTTTCTCGGCGACCCTAACTTCGAACGCAGCGTGGTGCTGGTATGCCGCGACGAGCCCACTGACGGTACTTTTGGCCTGGTGCTCAACCGACTTACCACGCTCACCCTTGGCGACGTGCTCGAATTGCCACCGAATTTGGTCAGTGCCGCGGCTCACTTGCCCATTTATGTGGGCGGGCCCGTCGAGCCCGACACCCTGCACTACCTGCACCGGCGGGCCGACCTGCCCGGCGCCACCGATTTGGGGCAGGATGTTTTTTGGGGCGGCGATTTTGAGCTGCTGCTGGGCCTCATCGGTAGCGGTGCAGTAGGGCCTGACCAGGTGCGCCTCTTTGCCGGGTATTCGGGGTGGTCGGTGGGCCAATTGGCCACTGAAATGCAGGGGCAGAGTTGGATACGGCACCCCGCAAGCGCCGGGAAAGTGTTTACTTTGGCATCTGATGCCTTCTGGCGGGATATTTTGCGGGAGAAAGGCGGGCGATTCAAGGTGCTGTCGAACTATCCCGTAGACCCTCGTTTGAATTAATGCGGCGGCAGGGACATATTTTTGTTTTAATCCAATCTCTTTTTGCTCTCTCTTCTGGCTTCCGTAGCGAAGCTGGCTTTTACGTAGAATTATGGCTACTGAAGAAATACCTACTGCCCCGCTTGCCGGTGGCACCGACCCGGCCGCCGACGACCGAATGACCATTTTGCAACGTCGCTTAGCTGAGATTCAAGGAAACGCCGAGCCCGCCGCAACGGCTTCGGCTGAAGGGGCCACTCAAGTTGAGATGCCGCCGCAGGGCACGCCGGAGCTCCCGGCCGACCAGCCCTTGGGGGCGGGTACGGCCGAACCGCTTGCCGAAATCCCCGCGACCGCCTCGGAAGCTGCCCTGGCTCCCGAGGCCGGCACGCCCGAAGCGTCCGCCGCGGCCGAAACGGCCCATCACGTGCCCGATTCTGTGACCGTAAACGGCCACGATGTGTCGGCTCCCCTTGCCCGGGCCGTCACCCATTACGGCAGCGAAATGGCCCATCCGGAGGAAGCTCATTTTCCGGCGCCCAATCCGGAGGCTCTGCCCGCCGATGAGCACATTGCCAGCGCTACGCCCGCCCCCATTGCCGACCCCGAAACGCTGAGTGCTCCCGCCGCCGAAGCCACCGTAGAAGACCAAGCCCCTGAGCTGCCCACGGTGAACCTGCACAATGCCGCCGAGCTGGATGCGGCGCCCGAAGCGGTAGCTACGCTGCCCACTTCGGAAGATACGCCTTTGAATGCAGCGCCGGCTACTGCCGAGCAGGAAGGTGACGCGCAGGGCGAGGATGCATATGTGCCCGAAACCACAGCCCCGGATTTCACGGCTCTGGACTTGCCGGCTCAGGCCGCCTACCTGGTGCAGTTGCTGCGCCAGCCCGAAGCCGCCCGCAACCGCAAGCAGATTCAGGACCTCACGCGTCAGTACGAGACCAACGTGGGCCTGGCGCGCAGCGCCGCCCGCCAGAAGTTCTCGGAAGGCGGCGAAGGCGCCGAAGCGTTTGCTTTCCAGCAGCCCGAGGGCCAGCAGGAGCTTAACAAAGCCCTGCAGGAATTCCGCGAAAGCCGCGCCAAGGATGCCAAAGCCGAAGATGCCAGCCGCACCGATAACCTCGCCAAGAAAAAGCAGCTGCTCGACCAGTTGCGCTTGCTGGTAGAAGCCGCCGAAACTAAGGACAGCTCGGCCAAGCTCAAGGCCCTGCAGGCCGAGTGGAAGGCCACCGGCGCCGTGCCCCAAACCGACAGCCAGGCCATATGGGATACCTACCACGGCTTGCTCGATATTTACTACAGCAAGCAGGGGCGCTTCCTGGAAATGAAGGACCTGGACCGCCGCCGCAACCTGGAGGCTAAAGAAGCCCTCATCAAGCGGGCAGAGGCCCTGGCCGATGTGCCCGGCATCAACAAGGCCCTAGACGAGCTGACCAAGCTGCATGAAGACTGGAAACACATCGGCCCGGTGCCCAACGACCAGCGCGAGCCGCTGTGGCAGCGCTTCATCGCGGCCTCCGACGTGCTGCACCAGCGCCGCAAGGAGTTTGTAGACATTCGTTCGACCCAGGAAAAAGCCAATCTGGTCGTTAAACAGGCCCTGCTGGAACGGGTGTTGCCTTTCGCTACCTTCGACACCGACCGGGTGAACCTGTGGCGCTCCAAAACCGACGAGCTACAGGAAATCAAAGCCGAGTGGGAAGCCGCTGGGCTGGTGCCCCGCGCCCAGGCCGATGCCCTGAACAAGCAATATTGGGCGGCCTACAAAGCCTTCTTCAACCGCAAAAACGAATTCTTTAAGTCGCTCGATAACGAGAAGTCGGCCAACGTGAAAGCGAAGGTGGCCCTCATTGAGCAGGCCGAAGAAGCCGCCAATAACCCGGATTCGGATGCTGCCCGTCAGGTTATCATTCGGGTGCAGAAGGAGTGGAAGGACGTGGGCCGCGTGCCCGATAAATTGGCCGACAAGCTCTGGCACCGTTTCCGAGCCGCCTGCGACGCCGTATTTGAGCGGCCCAAGCACGAGGCCCGGTTCCGCGAGGAAAAGGTGCAGCAGTCCTCGGTAGAGCAAACCGCGCACCTCGACAAGATTGCCGACCGGGTGAACGCCCTCACGGCCGACAACCCCGGCACGCTGGAAGGCTTCCGCGAAATACTCGCGGGCTGGGTGGCCGAGTTTGACCCCACCGACGACCAGCCCGGCCGGGGCACTTCCGACCGCAGCGAGGAGCAGTTGCTGACGTTGCTCGGCAAGTACCTCGACCACGTGCCTGGCCTGAGCTACGCCGACAAGAATGACTTGTTGTTCCAGGTAGAGGTGGGCCGTTTGAAAGCCCGCCCCCAGGCCCAGCAGCAACTTTCCCGGAAGGAAATGGCCCTGCGCAAGGAAATCAACGAGCTGGAGAACGACCACGCCACGTTGCAAACCAACCTGGACTTCTTCGCTCGTTCCAAAAATGCCAACCAATTGCGCGAGGAATACCAAGGCCGCATCGCCGAGGGACAGAAGCGCATTGAGACGCTCAAGAAGCAGTTGAAAATTATTCGCAGCTAACGCTTGGGTAAAGGCACTGTTTTACAGTTGAAAGGGCCCCGGTAGCGTTGCTATCGGGGCCCTTTTTAATATAATTTAGGCCATCAAAGCTGGCAGAAGCACGTCGCTTATGTACTTTTGTGGCACCTCAACGCCTCCTTAGCTCAGCTGGTAGAGCAACTGACTTGTAATCAGTAGGTCGCTGGTTCGATCCCGGCAGGAGGCTCACGTTGCTTAACGCCCGCTGTAAATCAAGCATTTGCAGCGGGTTTTTTGTGGTCGAATGCCAAGGAATTGGGCTTGCCTCGGATGTTAAGCTGATGCTGCTACCCGCCGTATGAGCATGACGCTGTCTGAAAACGAATTGTGATGAAAATACCCCGTTTAGGTTCACTGCCGCCGGTGCCATCCGTGCTCATGGCCATATTGAGCGTGCAGGCGGGCGCGGCCATTGCCAAAGGCTTGTTTCCGGTGGTGGGAGCAGCCGGGGCGGCGGGAATGCGAATTGGGCTATCCGCCCTGATGCTGTTGGTTGCCTTCAGGCCGCCGCTCCGGCAATTGACGGCAGTGCAATGGCGGGCGGTGATACCCTACGGCGTGGCGCTGGGCACCATGAATTTCTTGTTTTACCTGGCTCTGGCTCGCATTCCGCTGGGGCTGTGCGTAACGCTGGAGTTTGTGGGGCCCTTGCTGCTGGCTGTGGCCGGGTCGCGCCGGGCGGTGGATGTAGTTTGGGTGGTGCTGGCGGGCGTGGGCATAGCGCTTATCGCTCCCTGGGCCGGGCACGGGGTCGACCTGCTGGGGGCGCTGTTTGCACTGCTGGCGGGCGGCTGCTGGGTGGCCTACATTGTGCTCGGCGGCCGGGTGTCGCAGGTTTTGCCAGGCGGTGCGGCGGTCGCCACGGGAATGCTGTTCGCTTCCCTCACCATCCTGCCCTTCACGGTGGCCAGTGGGAGTCTGGCGTTGCTCACCCCGTCCCTTTTTGGAGCCGGCGTGGCGCTGGCCCTGCTTTCAAGCGCGCTGCCATTTAGCCTTGAGATGAATGCCCTGAGCATGCTGCCGGCCCGCTCATTCAGCATCCTGATGAGTCTGGAGCCGGCGGCAGCGGCCTTGTGCGGGTTGGTGTTTCTGCATGAGCACCTGATTCCAACGCAGTGGTTGGCCATCGTGCTGGTGGTAGTGGCTAGTGTTGGCGCTACGGTGTCGGCAAAAAAAGTAGCAGCGCCGGTAGAAGTCTGAAAAAGGGCGGCTATTTGGGCTGCCAGGTTATGCTGAGGCCGGTTCCGCCGGCTGGGCTCCACGTGGGCAGCACGCCGACATCGCGCCCAATGGGCTTGCGGCCCCAGCGGTTGCGGTGCGAGAGGTAAGCCAGATGGGCCGAGAGGATGCCCACGCCGGCGCCCGCCAACACGTCGCTTTCCCAGTGCTTGTCGTTAATCATGCGCAGAGCGGCTACGCTGGTAGCGATGGTGTAAGCGCCCACGCCGTACCACTGACTTTTGTCGCGGAACTCGGTGTGCACGATGCTGGCCGCCAGGAAGGCCTGGGCCGTGTGGCCCGAGGGGAACGACAAGTGGTTGGAGCCATCGGGGCGCTCTATGGCGGTCAAGGTCTTGATGGCGTACACCGTCGTGAGCATAATGGCCTCGCTTTTAACCAGCACTAGGGCCAGGTTCAGGCGGTCGTCGCGGGAGTCTACCCCCGCCAGCAAGACGGCCCCAATTTCGAAGTAAGGCGCAAACTGCAGGTAATTGTCGATGTGGTTGCGGTAGCTGCCGAATGTGTGGCGAATGTCCTTTTGCGCATCGTAGGAACTGTAAAATCCATGTCCGTTGATAGTACTGGCCCCATAGCCAATGAGTACGGCCGGTACAATTACAGCCCGAAACCCTTTGCTTTTGAGAAACGGACGGTGGGTGCCTTCTGCCTTGGATGGGTTCTGGTACTTATGAATCGTATCGGCAGGAGTGGGGACCTGCTGGGGCACTTGAGCAACAGCAAGCTGAGGGGCTTCGCTCAAAGCTAATGCGAAGACGAGCGGTAGAAGATAACGAGACATCGGGGCGGACCTGAATACGGAGTGCGAAGAAACTGCCTTGAGTGCGAAGTCTGACACGAGACTTCCCAATGGGCATATAAGCGGTAGCGTGGCGGAGCCAGTTAACTTGCTGCTCCGTTCTGAATTCCTTTATTTTTCTGTCTTAGTATGCGTTTGTTGGAAGTGGTGTCACTGGCTCAGGCCTAAGAATTTCTACGTTTCCAGGTACGGCTATACGCCGGCGACGCCTATTATGTGCGGCCGCTAAACCAGGATATCGAAGGGGTATTTGACCGGAACAAGAACAAATACTTCACTCACGGAGACCTGGCCCGGTGGCTGGTGGTAAATGAGTCCGGCCAGACCCTGGGCCGAGTTGCCGCTTTTGTGAATAAGCGGACGGCAAACACTTTTGTCCGACCCCACCGGGGGCATGGGTTTTTTCGAATGCATCAATAGCTAGGAAGCCGTCGCGGTTGGGCTAACTCTAACCCGAGTACAGGCTGTTACTTTTGTTTCGCCCGCGGAGTAGTCCGCGAGGCGTAGGTTTTCCCTTTAGCTCAACTCTTTTCTTTTGGACATCATAGCTGCTACCGCCCAATTTATCGAACAAAAGTTTGCCGATGAGGGCAGTGGGCATGATTGGGCCCACATCCGCCGGGTGTGGCTCATGGCTCGCCGCCTGGCAACAGCCGCTCCCGAAGCCGACCACGAGGTAACGGAACTGGCCGCGCTGCTGCACGACATAGCCGACTGGAAATTCCACGATGGCGACTACGAAGCCGGGCCGCGCGCCGCCCGCGAGTGGCTGCGCAGCCAGCAAGCCCCGGAAGCCTTGATTGTGCGGGTGGAAACGGTTATTCGGGAGGTGTCTTTCAAGGGGTTGGGCGTGGCCACGCCGGTTTCTTCCATTGAAGCCGCGTTGGTGCAGGATGCCGACCGGCTCGATGCCATCGGGGCCATTGGCATAGCCCGGGCCTTTGCCTACGGTGGGCACAAGGGCCGCCCCCTCCATGACTCGGCCGTGGCTCCGGTGGCGCACGACAGCTTTGCCAGCTACCAAAAGAACTCGGCGCCTACGCTCAACCACTTTTACGAAAAGCTGCTGCACCTCAAAGACCGGCTCAACACCGATGCCGCCCGCCAGGTGGCCCAGGAACGGCACGCATTCATGGAAACCTACGTGGCCCGATTCTTGGCCGAGTGGGACGGTATCGACTAAAAGGGGAGGGCCCGACGTTTATATGATGCTCGTCGGTACCCGTAACCGCTACATTTGTCCTATGAAATTGCTCCTCCGTTTGGTGCCTTGCCTGCTGCTGATGATAGTGTCCAGCTGCCGTACCTGCCCCATAGAATCCTGCCACGTGCGCAAGGTGCATTTGCACAGCGGCACGAAGTACCACGGCCAGCCCTGGTTCAAAAAACAGAACCCCGCGATTGGTGAAAAAATCAAGACTTATAACCCCAAGCCCGGTACGCACGGCAACGACAAGAGTAAGTCACTCAAATAGGGGCCATAGTATAGCATTATCAGAATCCTTCGCGCGGCTGTAAACCCGGTTTGCACACTGGTTTGAACCTCAGCAAAAGATGCCCTAAAAAGGCCGTGGCGCTTGTCGTTACGGCCTTTTTGTTGTAACTTCGCACGCGTATAAAGAACCATTCACTCTGCGGCTTAAATCACTCTTATTCGGGGTTTCTTGAGCCGCACATCAACCCCCTAAATGGCGGAAGGCGAAAAAATCATTTCGATAAACATCGAAGACGAGATGCGGGGCGCGTACATCGATTATTCGATGTCGGTCATCATCTCCCGGGCCCTGCCCGATGTTCGTGACGGCCTGAAGCCCGTGCACCGGCGCGTGCTTTACGGCATGAGTGAACTGGGTGTGGGCTACAATAAATCCTACAAAAAATCTGCCCGTATCGTGGGTGAGGTGCTGGGTAAATACCACCCGCACGGCGATACGTCGGTATACGATACCATGGTGCGCATGGCCCAGGACTGGAGCCTGCGCTACCCGCTGGTAGACGGCCAGGGTAACTTCGGCTCGGTCGACGGTGACTCGCCGGCGGCCATGCGTTACACGGAGGCCCGCCTCAAACGCCTGGCCGACGAAATGCTCAACGACCTGGACAAGGACACCGTTGACTTTCAGCCCAACTTCGACGACTCGCTGGAAGAGCCCAGCGTGATGCCGGCCAAATTCCCCAATCTGCTGGTGAACGGCACATCGGGGATTGCCGTGGGCATGGCCACCAACATGGCCCCACACAACATGACGGAAGTCGTGAACGGCATCATTGCCTATCTCGACAACCCCGACATCACGGTGGATGAGCTGATGCAGTACGTGACGGCGCCCGACTTCCCCACGGGCGGCATCATTTATGGCTACGAGGGCGTGAAGCAAGCTTTCCACACCGGCCGCGGCCGCGTGGTGATGCGAGCCAAGGCCACGTTCGAAACCACCAAAACCGGCAAGGAGCAAATCATCGTCACCGAAATTCCCTACATGGTGAATAAGGCGTCGATGATTGAGAAGACCGCCGCGCTCATCAACGACAAGAAGATTGAGGGCATTTCGGACATGCGCGACGAGTCGGACCGCGACGGCATGCGCATTGTGTACGACCTGAAGCGCGACGCCATGCCCAGCGTGGTGCTCAACAACCTTTATAAGTACACCCAGCTGCAAAGCTCCTTCGGCGTCAACAACGTGTGCCTGGTAAAAGGCCGCCCGATGACGCTGAACCTGCAGCAGCTCATTCATTACTTCGTAGAGCACCGCGCCGAGGTTATCATTCGCCGCACGAAGTACGAGCTGGCCGAAGCCCAGAAGCGTGCCCACATCCTGGAGGGCTTGCTGATTGCGCTCGACCACCTCGATGAAGTCATTGCCCTGATTCGCGGCTCGCGCGACCCGGAAGTGGCCCGGGGGCAGCTCATTTCGCGCTTTGCGCTGAGTGAAGTGCAGGCCCGTGCCATTCTGGACATGCGTCTGCAGCGCCTCACCGGCCTGGAGCGCGATAAAATCGTGGCCGAATACGAGGACCTGATGCGCCTGATTGACCACCTGAACGCCGTACTGGCGTCGGATGTGTTGCAGCGCGGCATCATCAAAACCGAGCTGGAAGATATCCGCGAGCGGTACGGCGATGCCCGCCGCACGGAAATCAACTACGTAGGTGGCGATTTCTCGACCGAAGACATGATTGCGGACGAGGCCATGGTAATTACCATCAGCCGCGAGGGGTATATCAAGCGCACCAACCTCGACGAGTATCGGGCCCAGGGCCGCGGCGGTGCGGGTTCGCGTGGGGCTGTTTCCAAGAAGGACGACTTCACCGAGCACCTGTTCGTAGCGACGACGCACGAATACCTGCTGTTCTTCACGGAGCTGGGCCGCGTATTCTGGCTCAAGGTGTACGAAGTGCCGGAAGGAGGGAAGGCTACCAAAGGCCTGCCCATCCAGAACCTCATCGAAATTCCCCGCGAAGACAAGGTGCGCTCTGTGCTCAACGTGCGCGGCCTGAAGGACCCGGACTACCTGGAGAATACCTACCTGATGTTCTGCACCGAGCAGGGCACTGTGAAGAAGACTCCGCTGGAGGCTTATTCGCGTCCCCGTACTGCGGGCATCAACGCCATTACCATCAACGATGGCGACCGTATTCTAGACGTGCAGCTGCTGGCGCCGAACTCGGAAGTAGTGTTGGCTTCGCGTTTCGGCCGGGCTGTTCGCTTCAACGAATCTAAAGTGCGCTCCATGGGCCGTTCGGCGGCGGGTGTGCGCGGAATCACCTTGTCCGATGCTCCCGGCGACCGGGTGGTGGGCATGGTCTGCCTCGCCGATCCCACGCAGGAACTGCTCGTGGTGAGTGAGAATGGCTATGGCAAGCGCAGCCCGCTGGACGAATACCGTGTAACCAACCGGGGAGGTAAAGGCGTGCGCGCCATGAAACTCACGGAAAAGACCGGCAATCTGGTGGCCATCAAAGACGTAAACGATACCGACGACTTGATGATTATAAACAAGTCGGGCATCACCATCCGTCTGCGGATGAGTGACCTGCGGACCATTGGTCGGGCCACTCAGGGCGTGCGGCTTATTAAGATTGGCGGCAACGACGAGATTTCATCAGTGGCTAAAGTAGCTGCTGAAGAGAAAGATGAATCCGAGACGGAAGCTACATTGGTAGTAGTGGACAGCTCGGAAGAACTGGCCGAATCCAGCGGCGGAGCTATTACTGTTGGCGTGCTTGACATCGAAGTTGATGACAATACCGCCGATGAAGAACCCGATGCCGAAGATTTGGCATAATTGCTGAAGAGGAGCGGGGCGGTCCATTGGTTCGCCCCGTTTATTTTTGGCCTACTGAATGCAATACTACCGTTATAATTGCATCAGTAAACACCTTTTTGCTCATCTGTTTTTTATCCTTTCCGCTAAAAATGTGTTGGTTATAGCCGGATTCACCCTGCTTAATTAACACACCCACGGCACATTCCCGATTTTATGAAGAAGACTTTTTTGACGTTTGCCGCGGCCACCGTGCTGGCAGCTGGTTTGCCTACGCTTGCGTCGGCCCAAAATTCGGCAGTGACCAATGCCATCCTGAACCAGCGCACCGGCCTGCTCGACAAAGCCCGCGCTGATATCGATAAGGCCATTGTGAATGAAAAGACCAGCACCAAAGCCAAAACCTGGTTTACGCGCGGTGAAATTTACCAGGCTATGATGGAAAGCCCCATCTACAGCAAGCAGCTTCAACCTGGTGAGGGCCTGCAGAAGGCTTATGAGTCGTATGCCAAAACCATCGAGCTGGACACCAAAACCGGTGAATTTGGCAAGCAGGCAGTGACTAGAATGGACAATCTGTACGGTCGTGCTTTCAACGACGCCGTGGCGAGTTACAATGCCAAGGAGTACGACAAGGCCATTGCCAACTACAAGCTGGCTTCCCAAATTAAGCCTCAAGACACGACTGCAGTGCTCTATTCGGCCTATGCGTCGGAAGCCAAGCAGGATTTGGCCGGTGCCAAAGCCAGCTACAACCAGCTGCTGGGCATGAATTACAAATCGGTGAACGTGTACGCTCGTTTGCTGCAATTGGCTAAACAGCAAGGTGACAATGCCGAAGCTGCTAAGATTCTTCAGCAGGCCTTGGCGGCTTATCCCACCAACAAGGCCTTCATGCTGGAAGACTTGAACATGTCGTTGGCCAGTGGAAAAGGTGAAGATGCGTTAGGCAAAATCAACAAAGCAATTGCCGCTGACCCAACTAATTCGAACCTTTATGCGGTTCGTGGTTCGATGTACGACCAGCAGAAGAAAACGGACCTGGCCTTGGCTGATTACAAAAAGGCTGTTGAATTGGACCCAAATAATTTCGATGCCCAGTTCAATCTTGGCGTCTACAATTATAACCGAGCTGCCGACGCTTACACGAAGGCAAGCAAAATGGACCTAAAAACCTATCAGACGTCGGGTAAGAAATATGAGGCTGAGGGCAAGAAGTATTTCGAAGCTTCGGTGCCGTACTTTGAAAAGGCTTTGCAGTTGCAGCCCAATGACCGTAACACGCTCTCATCGTTGCAGAAAGTGTACTTCCGCTTAGGTCGTACTGCTGACTCTGAGCGACTCAATGCGAAACTGAAGTCGCTGGGAAAATAAGCTTCTAGTGTTGCAAGAGGAGGGCCCGTCCACATTGTGGATGGGCCTTTTTTTGTTTGGGTACCATGATTTGAGAAAACATACTTAACATAATATAAATTATAAGACAAATAGTGGTGTTATTTATCAAGGTACTTTATCTAGTGGAAAGCTTACGACTCAGATGATTTAAGGCGTCTATTCGATGTTAACCATACTGTAGATTAAGTAAACTGTGAACCAGCTTTAAGAAATTGTTGAGTAAGTATTTTAGCAAGGCGAGTTTTGGTATTGTCATGCAAACGAGTTTTTGTAAGCTATATGTTTGCTACCCTTTTTTTATGGCGGAGTTTTTAACGTTTGAGTTGTTAAGTCCAATATTATATGTTTGGTGAATAAATGTTTGGTGAATAAAAGCTGCTTCTTATAAAGATGTTTGATGTCTAGTTATTGGTGTCCATCTCAAAAATACGCTTCATTATTAGTTGCTATTAATTATTAATTGCTATTATATGATTACATCACTGGGCAATAATCTTGGGCTATGCTAAAACCTTGTATGTCTTGCAAGATTTCTTTTCAGATGATACAAAAAAGTACAAATCGTTAGAATTTTTTATACTTTTGTATACTGTTATGGAAAGTAATGGTTTTAGCGTTTTATGCTCCTACCCTATTATTGGACATTGAGCAATGCATTTTGAAAACTCAAGCTTTATTACTAAAGAAACTTAAAAACTATAGTTGCTTAAGTTTAGAAATGAAACTTAAACATATCAGTACAAAACCAAGTATTTACCTAGTGCCTTATAATTCCCTCCAATTGCTGACAGAGCCACATACATAAATACCACACATAGAGTATAATAAAGTATAAAATAGCCCCACATTTAAAACTTTTTTATACTTTTGAAATTTAACCCTATCCTAATCTCAACCTTAACGTTATACTTGCAAACCCTAACAAGACCCAAGACGAATACTGATGCCAAAACTTATAGACTACCCAAGAACTACATATGCTGGGGCCTGGGAACTAGCGGAGGTAACGGACGATACTGGCGGAAAATGTGCTATCGAAACTGCAGCACGTAAGCTAAACCGTAAAGTAAGTGGCTCATTCAAAGCAATAATCGGCTCAGCAGTGAAGTTTGGGCTGTTGACAAGCAAACGGGACTTGCTTACTACAACAACGCTATTTAAGCGAATTAAGCATGCTTACGATAAACAGGAAGAACTCCTTTTTCACCGGGAGGCATTCCTAACACCGCCACTGTTCACTCAATTGTGCAGGAAATTTCGCTCCAGGGAGCTTCCTATTCAAATGCTTGACGTAATGCTCATCCGCGAGTTTGGCGTCGAAGAAATCAATGCTCAAGGAGTTGCAAAGGCCTTCGTTGAAGGCTGTAGAATGGTGGGCCTACTGGATGAGCGGAATATGATTGCTGATATAGACGCACTTGCAGCCCAACAGGCTCCACGACGTGAGCTAGCCAGCCCTCAACCAATCGCCAATACCTTCAGGGGCGAGCACCATCCCCAAAACGAAAGCTTTGCTTCCCCGCAACCTGAAACGGGAGAAAATTATTATGCCCAGGGTGAGCCTTTTTTTGATGACGAATTCGAGTCTGTAAAGCCCTTAGCAGATATAACACCAACGGTCCGACCAGCAGTTACTGCCGCCCAAAAACCTGGAGGCCCAGATGCTATTGCCAATTTATTTGGTTTTGCTGGTACTTCTCACCCGGCACGCCCCACGGAGTCGTTACCAGCGGCAACCACCCGAGCAGCGTCTGAGGACATGAGCATGCCCATAATGCAGCCGCCAGTTCAACTAGCACCGAATCGAGTGGCGCCAATCCCTGTGCAAAGTGCTCAAGGAGCCAGTAGTGGTTACCAAATTCAGGTCAGCGGCCCTGGCGTCAACACGACGCTATCAATCAGTGAGGAAGAAGATATTACCATTGCCATCGCACTTCTGGAGAAAATCAGAAGACAATTGAAGACTTGATAACGTCAGTACAGAGGTTTAACAAAACGGCGGATACAAACTCTATAAACAGAGTATGTATCCGCCGTTTTGTTTTCGTCTTGATTGCTTAACCTTCGGTAAGGTGGCGGGTGTTTGGCAAACGATGCCTTTCCTGTAACACACTAATGACTTCCGCCATCGGCACACCCGAAGCAACTAGCAACACCAATAAGTGATACAGTAAATCTGCCACTTCGCCAGGAAGAGTTTCACGGCTGCCGCCTACAGCATCAATAACCGTTTCTACAGCCTCCTCTCCTACTTTTTGCGCGATTTTAGCAATTCCCTTGTTAAAAAGTGACACCGTATAAGAAGTGGGTGCACGCTCAGGAAACTCACGGCGTTCCACAATTAGCCGTTCCAGGCCTGCTAGAAAGCCAATGGGAGCTGCTGGCGCCAGCGTTTGCTCAGGCTGCTCAAAGCAGCTCACCGTGCCTCTGTGGCAGGTCGGGCCGGCGGGGATAGCCCGAATAAGCACCGTATCAGCGTCGCAGTCGACGTGCAGGCTGACAACGGTAAGGAAGTTGCCACTGCTTTCCCCTTTAACCCACAAACGGTTTTTTGAACGGGAGAAAAAAGTTACCCGCCCGTCCTGCTGCGTTCTAGCCCAAGCTTCCTCGTTCATATAACCGAGCATAAGCACCTGGCCGGTATCAGCATCCTGCACAATGGCGGGCAACAAACCAGTAGCGGGGTCAAATCGCAAGGTTGCGGGGTGAGAAAATGCAGCACTCATGAGGTAAAGTAAAAAGAGGCGAGAAGGCGGAATTTAGCTCAACGGAAACCACCACTAATGCACAAATGTGAAGACTAAAGCCGAACCAGAATGCCTGCGCTGTGGAGATAATGCTTCAGCGCAGGCAAGGCGGTTTCGTTAAAATGGAAAATGCTAGCGGCCAGAGCCGCGTCGGCACCGCCCGCATTGAAAACATCGGTGAAATCGGATGGCTGACCAGCTCCACCGGAGGCAATAACCGGGACGGGCACGGCATTACTAACCGCCCGGGTCAGGTCGAGTGCATACCCGGATTTCGTACCATCGTGGCTCATGGAAGTGAGCAACAGTTCGCCGGCACCCAAATCTGCGGCTTCGCGGCACCACGCCACGGCTTCGCGGCCAGTGGCCACCGTACCGGCGCGTGTCATTACCTGCCACTCTCCGTTCACCAACCGGGCATCCACCGCCACTACCACACACTGGGAGCCAAACCGACGGGCCAGGTCCGCAATAAATTCCGGCCGGGCCAAGGCCGCCGAATTGATGGAAACCTTATCGGCACCGCTCAGCAGCAAGGCTTCTACATCGCCGACGCTGCCTATTCCACCTCCTACGGTGAATGGGATATCGAGCACCCGTGCCACGTCGCGAACCAGCTCCGTAAGCGGCTTACGGCGTTGGTTCGTGGCCGTGATATCAAGGAACACCAGCTCATCGGCCCCCTCACGGGCGTACCGGGCAGCCAATGCCACCGGGTCGCCGGCATCGCGCAGTCCCTCAAACTGGATGCCCTTTACGGTGCGGCCATCACGGACATCGAGGCAAGGGATAAGTCTTTTCTTGACCACGGATTTAAGGTTTAATGAGAATGAATTGCGTGGCCGAAAAATTGAGCTGACGGCCGTTACGGGTGATGCTATAAGAACGGCTGCAAATCCGGTAAGGAAATGGTCCCTTCGTACAAGGCCTTGCCGATAATGGCTCCGTGCATGCCGGCCTCACTAAGGGCTTCTAAATCGGGAACGGTGGTTACACCGCCACTGGCAATGAAGCGCGCATCCGGATACTGCTGCACCAATGTCTTATAAGTAGCCAACGATGGCCCTTGCAGCAGGCCGTCTTTGCTGACATCGGTGCAAATGAACGTGCTGCCCCCCGCCGCCAGGTACGACTCAATGAAGGCTGCCAAGGTCCAGGGGCTTTGATCAGCCCAGGCGTTTATCATAATATGCTCGCCCTTAAAATCAGCGCCCAGAAAGATTTTATCCGCTCCATAAAGTTCCAGCCAACCTTCTACTGCGGCCTGCTCGCGCACAGCCAAGCTGCCGGCAGTGATATGAGAAGCTCCAGCATCAAAAACCTGAGTAAGGGATGCGTGGGTCTGAATTCCGCCGCCAGCGTCTATATCCAAAGACGTATGCCGGGCAATGGCCTCCAGCACGGCAAGGTTTACGGGATGACCAGCACGGGCGCCGTCCAGGTCTACCAGATGCAGCCGGCGCACACCAGCATCAGCGAAACGCTGGGCCACGGCCACAGGGTCGGAATCGTAGGTGGTTTGGCGGGCAAAGTCTCCGGCGCTGAGGCGGACGCACTGACCGTTTAGCAGGTCGATGGCGGGAATAATTTCCACGGGATACTATTGTGAATTGAGCTGAAGGGATGAAACTATAGGTCCAGGAAGTTGGCCAGGATGCGGGTACCGACGGCGCCGCTCTTTTCGGTGTGAAACTGCACTCCGTGAAAGTTGCCGTGTTGTACCGCCGCGCTAAAAGGTGCGGGATGCGCCGATTGAGCCGTGGTATACGCCCCAACCGGGGCGTAATAACTGTGCACAAAGTAAACGTGGTCGGCATCGGTGAGGCCCGCAAAAAGCGGCCCCTGCAAAGCCTGGAGATTATTCCAGCCCATGTGGGGCACTTTATGCGTGGCATCCGACACGAAGCGTTGCACCGTGAAGGGCAACAGACCCAGCATGGGCGTGTCGTTTTCTTCGCTGTGCTGGCCCAGTAGCTGCATGCCTAAGCAAATACCTAAAAAGGGCTGTGTGAGAGTAGGCAGCACTTTATCGAGCCCAGCGGCCCGCAGGGCTTCCATCGCGGAAGAGGCCTCGCCTTCGCCCGGGAAAAGCACTTTATCGGCCTTTCGCAAAACCTCAGGGTCGGAAGTGAGCGTGGGCTGGGCTCCCAGACGCTCCAATGCAAACAGCACGGACTGCACGTTTCCTCCCTTGTAATCTACAACTGCAATTTCCATGAATCTGTTTTTTAATCCATTTGTGCAATAAGTAGAGAAAGTCATTATTACACATATGTACAAAGCATATTGTAATCTACAGTATGCCCTTGGTGCTGGGAATTGCGGCCGACTCGTCCCGCTGTAAAGCCATTTTTATCGCCTTGGCAACGGCTTTGAAAATGGCTTCAATCTTGTGATGCTCGTTGTCGCCAGTGCAGGAGATGTTCAGCGTAGCCCGGGAATTGTCGGTAAAGGACTTGAAGAAGTGGAAGAACAGCTCCGTGGGCAGATCGCCCACCCGCTCGCGGCGGAATTCAGCATTCCAGACAAGCCAGGGCCGGCCCGAGAAGTCAATGGCTGCTTGAGCTAGCGCCTCATCCATGGGCAGCAGAAAGCCGTAGCGGGCCAGGCCTCGCTTGTCGCCAAGGGCCTGGGAGAAGGCCGTGCCTAATGCCAGTGCCGTGTCTTCCACGGTGTGGTGCTCATCGATGTGCAAGTCACCCTTTACATTTATGGACAAGTCAACTCCGCTGTGCCGGCCCAACTGTTCCAGCATGTGGTCGAAAAAGCCCAAGCCGGTGTGTATGCTTGTTTGCCCGGTCCCGTCCAAGTTCAGCCGAACGGAGATTTGGGTTTCGTTGGTGTTGCGGTCAATGACTGCGATGCGGGCCGGATACCGCAGAAAATGGTAGATAGCATCCCAGCTAGTGGTGGTGAGGGCGGCGCGCTCGTCGGGCTCCTCTCCTATTAGTATGGCTTGGCTGCCGAGATTAGCGGCAAGCTCCACGTCGGTAAGACGGTCGCCAATGACATAGGAGTTGGCCAGGTCGTATTCGTTGGCCGGGTCCAGGTAGCGGCCCATCAGTCCGGTTCCGGGCTTGCGGGTAGGCAGGCCTTCGTGCGGGAAGCTCCGGTCAATGAGTTCGGCAGCGAAATGAATGCCTTCTCCGGCCAGTATTTCCTGCATGAGCCGGTGGGCGGGCCAAAAGGTGTCTTCCGGAAAACTGTCCGTGCCCAAGCCATCCTGATTCGTGACGAGCACCAGCTCATACTCGGGCAAGTCGCGGGCGATGCGGGCCAGTGCACTGATGCACCCCGGAAGGAAAGCAAACTTTTCCAGGCTGTCGACCTGCTGGCTCGGCTGGGGCTCAACGAGGATGGTGCCGTCGCGGTCAATAAAAAGGGCCTTTTTCAATTCTTTTATTCGTAAACAGTTATCAATACTCTTTAGCTGCCGCACTTGGCAGTTGGCTCAACGGCTGGTAGCTACTTCAGTAGGAAGCTCCGCTCCTATTTCGGTGAGTGCCTGTAGCAGCTGCGCATTTTCATCAGTGGTGCCAACGGTGAGGCGTAGGCTGCCGGCACAGCCGGGCTGGGTGGTTCGGTTGCGCACCACGATGCCGCGCGCCCGGAGTTGGTCGTATACTGCGGTGGCATCAACGTTGAAGCGCACTAGCAGGAAGTTGGCATCCGATGGGAATACGTGCTCCACAATGGGAAGCAGCGGCAACTGCTCGGCTAGCCAGCGGCGGCTGTTCAGCAGCTCGGCTTGCATTTCGGGCAGCTGGGGAGCTGCGGCCAATGCGGCCAGGGCGTGCTGCTGGGTAGCGGCGGAAATGTTGTAGGGCGGCTTGATTTTGTTGAGGTAGGCAATCAGCTCCGGTGAGCCGTAGGCCACACCCAGGCGCAAGCCGGCCAGGCCCCACGCTTTTGAAAAGGTTTGCAGCACCACTAGGCGTGGGAATTCGGGTAGTCGTGTTGTCCAACTGGGCGACATGGCGAAGTCGGCATATGCTTCATCGACCACAACGAACCCTTTGAATGAGCGCAAAATGGCTTCAATGGCATCTTGGGCCAACAAATTGCCGGTGGGGTTATTAGGCGAACACAGAAAGACCAGCTTGGCGCTGGAGGCGGCAAGTAGCTGGGCTGCATTGGCGGCAAGCTGAAAATCGGGCGTGAGCGGCAGCTGCTCTACCCGCACATCATTCAGGTTGGCGGCCACTTCGTACATGCCGTAGGTGGGCGGGCACACCACGATGCTATCCTGCCCGGGGGTGCAGGTGAGGCGCACCAGCAAATCGATGGCTTCGTCGGAACCGTTGCCCAAGAAAATATTTTCGGGCGTAACGCCTTTCAGTTGGGCCAAATCGGCCTTAATGGCGCGTTGGTGCGGGTCGGGGTACCGGCTGAAATCATCGGGGCCCACGGAGCCCAGGCTGTTTTCATTGGCATCCAGCATCACCGGGGCCATACCCTCAAACTCATCACGGGCCGACGAATACGGTTGCATCCGCTCGACGCTGGGCCGGATAAGCCCGGCGTAGGGATGGGCAACATCGGTTTGTGGGCCTGCGGCAACCGGCAAGGAACTAGCCATTGCCGCCAAGCGCAGCGTTACGGCCCGGGCGTGGGCAGCTAGCCCTTCGGCTTCGGCCATGGTTTCGACCACCCGGCCCAGAGACTGGAGCCCAACCGGCGAAAGCCGCTGGAAGGTGATTTTCTTAACAAACGAATCGAGCGACACTCCGCTGTACTGCCGGGCGTAGCCGCCGGTGGGCAAGGTGTGATTAGTGCCCGAGGCGTAGTCGCCCACTGCTTCGGGCGTCAAGTGGCCCAGAAAAACGGAGCCTGCATTGGTTACCTGCGTGGCCAAAGCATCGGCGTTGTCGGTAGCCAGAATGAGGTGTTCGGGGGCGTACTGGTTGGAGAAGGCCAGCATGGTGGCGGAATCTTGCAGTAACACGGCTCGGCTGTTGACCAGCGCTTGGGCCGCGACATCGCGGCGTGGCAGCGTGGCCAGCTGCTGTTCCAGTTCAGCTTGCACCTGCGCAATTACAGCTTCCGAATCACTTAGCAGCACCACTTGGGAATCGGGCCCGTGCTCGGCTTGCGACAACAAATCAGCCGCTACAAACGCAGGGTTGGCACTGGTATCAGCAATAACGAGTACCTCGGAAGGGCCAGCAGGCATGTCGATGGCCACGCCGAATTCGGCGGCAGCCAGCTGCTTGGCTGCGGTAACGTAGCGGTTGCCGGGGCCAAAGATTTTATCCACGGCCGGCACACTGGCAGTACCCAGCGCGAGGGCGGCAATGGCCTGGGCACCGCCCACTTTTACCACCTTATCAATTCCCAGCAATTGAGCCACGAAAAGGATAACCGGGCTCACCGAGCCATCGGCCTGCGGCGGCGTGCACACCACCACTTCCGGACAGCCGGCCAGGCGGGCCGGCACGCCCAGCATGAGCAGCGTGCTAAAAAGCGGCGCCGATCCACCCGGTACGTACAGTCCCACGCGCTGCACGGGCACGGCACGGCGCGAGCAGGCCACACCCGGCATGGTTTCCACCCGAAGCTCGGGTTCGCGCTGGGCGATGTGGAAGGTTTCGATATTGGTTTTGGCTTGGCGGATGGCGGCCTGCAAGGCTGCTGGCACCTGGGCTACAGCTGCCGTAAATTCAGCTTCGGATACCAGCAGGTGCTGAAGCGTGGCCTTATCAAGTTCGGCTGCCAGAGCTATCAGGGCAGCATCGCCGCGCTCGCGCACTTGGCCAAAGATTTCGCGCACGCGGGCCGCCACCTGGGGGGCTTCAGCTGCGGCGGGGCGCTGTTGCAATGCGGCCCAGCGGCTGGAATCGGGATAAGAGTAGACTTGCATGGCGTGGGGCTAGGCAATCATCTTTTCGATAGGCAACACCAAAATACCCTCGGCTCCAACGGCCTTGAGTTGGCTGGTGATGTGCCAGAATTCGTCTTCCTGCACCACCGACTGAACCGAGACCCAACCGGCTTCGGCCAGCGGCGTAATGGTGGGCGACTTAATGCCGGGCAGCAACCGCCGCACTTCGTCGAGGGACGCTAGCGGAGCGTTAAGCACGATGTACTTGCTGCGCTTGGCCCGCCGCACGGCTTGCATGCGGAACCGCAACTGTTCGAGCAGCTCCGTTTGTTCCACCGATAGGTTGGGCTGGGCAATGAGTACGGCTTCGGACCGGAATACGGTTTCGACTTCGCGCAGGCCGTTGCCGAGCAAGGTGGAGCCGCTGCTAACAATGTCGCAAATGGCCTCGGCCAAACCAATGCTGGGCGCAATTTCCACGGAGCCGCTAATGGTGTGCAGGTGCGACTGCACCCCGTTCTCGGCCAGGTAGCGGCCGAGAATGTTGGGGTAAGAGGTGGCAATGTTCTTACCCTGCAGGGCTGCTACCGAAGCGTAAGCGTCGGCGCGCGGTACGGCCAGGCTCAGGCGGCACTTGCTAAAGCCCAGCGCCTCCACCTCCAGCTCTGGATAGCCGGCTTCTACCAACACGTTCTGGCCCACAATGCCCAAATCGGCCACACCATCCTGCACGTAGCCGGGAATGTCGTCGTCGCGCAAAAACAGAATTTCGAGCGGGAAGTTGGTCGCTTCGGTCTTGAGCTTATAAGAGCTGCTGATGAAGTTGATGCCGCATTCGCGAATGAGGGCAAGAGAATCCTCGCTTAGGCGACCGGACTTTTGGATGGCTAATCGTAGCATGTAAGGTAAAAAAGGCGGGACGGCCAAATGCTGAGCACAAGTCCACTGCACGCCGACATCTGTGGCCGGCAGCAGGATTTCCCGAAAACTGAAGTAGTAAGCCCGGCGCAAACTCACCCCGGGACGCGGCGGTGGAGGCGCGGGCGGCCGGTGCTAGCTTAGCACCCGGCGCACAACCCGGCCTCCCACAGATGGTGGTGGCGATGGTGGGCACCTACAGCTACAACAAAGCCGGCAGCCAGGCACAAAGCCGGCGCGGCCACTGCATCGAAGCTAAACTGGAAAGCCAATTGGGTCATTGGGCGCAAAGGTAAAACGGAAAGCTCAACGGCCAATACCGGCGGCGCGGGTTTCGTTTCGCCAATCCATACCCGCTGGCGGGGTGAAAGGTTTGCCGGCGGCCTGAAATATTTCCCGCAATGTACATCTACGTCACCGCCTGACAGTAGAATTTCCTACCTAATTGCCTTATTCCAGCCCGCCACTAATAAGCCAAGCAAGGTGCCTAGAACCGCGCGATGAGCCGCAAGTTGACTAGGCGCTGCGAGAGGTAGCTGGGCACTGAGTACGTGACCCCGTTTACATCCTGCAGGTAGCTGTAGCCAGCCACATTATTAGCGGCCAGTACGTTGAGAATCTCCAGGCCCAGCCACAGGCTTTCGAAGCTGTAGAAATGCGCTTTGGGGGCGTCGGTGTTTTTCAGCCCAATGACTTTGGAAAAGCCCAAATCGACCCGCTTGTAGCTGCGCTCTAAGGCATTGGTACCCCGCAAATCGGGCTGATTGGGGGGGCTGAACGGCAAGCCCGTGCCAAACACCAGGTTCACGTAACCGCGCACCGAGGGGTTGTTGGGCAAGTGGTCCTGGAAAAACACGCCCACATTCAGGCGCTGGTCCTGCGGGCGCCGGATAAATCCTTTGGGCCGGCGGCTGATTTCTTTGCCGTTGGCATCGAAGGAGCTGATGGAATCGCCGTTTACATCCTCGCGGGTGGTGAGCACGCCCAGGCTAAACCAGGACTCGGCCCCTTTCACAAATTCGCCGCTGAGCCGGGTGTCGAAGCCGGCGGCGTAGGCCTTCGCATTGTTTTTGGCGAAGTAACGCAGCCGCACGTTGTCCACGTCGTAGGGCACCACGTCGGTCAGGTACTTGTAGTAGGCTTCGGCCGAAAACTTGAAGGGGCGGCCGAATTGCTGGAAGCTGATTTCCTTGCCCACGATAAAGTGGTAGGACTTCTGGGCCCGCAGCTCGGGGTTGAGATAGGCCTGCTGTACGCCGAGATGAATGGTCTGCTGGTCGCGCAATTCGCGGTAGAAGGGCGGTTGGTAATACACGCCCACCGCCGCCTTAAACGAGCGATTGGGGTGGCTGCGGCTGATTTGGGAGTACTGCACCCGCGGGCTGATGACGAGCTGGCCGTTCGTAGTCCAGTAGTGGGCGCGGGCGCCGTAGGTGAGCGTGCGCAGCGAATCCAGCGACCAGGTGTCCTGCACAAAGCCCTGGCTGCGGGTGCTGAGCAGGCTCAAATCGGAGCGCAGGCGCAGGCGGCGGGTATCGGGCACAAAATCGGCCGAGTCGGCAAAGCTGTATTCGTCGAGCGTGTCCTCGATTTTTTCCCGCCCGATTTTGGCGCCCCAGCGCACGGTGTGCGCGCCGTTGGGCGTCCAGCGGCCGCGGGTTTCGGCTGTGTATATCTGAGCCGTGAGGTGGTTGCGGGAGTGCTTGAACTGCGAGCCGATGTTGCGCTCCCGTACGGTCTGATTGAAATCGGGCGAGGTCGGGTCGCGGTTGATGTCGGCAAACCTATAGGCCGCTTCCACGTCCCGGTATTCAAATTCGCGCGAAATCAGAGCCGAGCCCAGCAGCTCCATTTGCAAGTTGGCCGAAAAGTCATGCTTGAGGTTGAACCCGCTTTGGTAAGTATCAAACTGCATCCGCTCGCGCCCGTCGTAGGCAATGAACACCCGCGTAAACTGGTTCGTACCCGTAGAGAAAGTAGCCTGGCCGGTTTCGGGCGAGAAGCGGTAATCGTTGTACGCTACGACACCTAGCAGACCAAGCGTAGTGCGCTGCATGTCGTCCTTCTTGCCCAGCCCAATATTTACAAACGCCTGCGCATCGTAAAACGTGGGGTTGTACCCGCCCTGCGCCTGCTTGAGTGAGCGCAGCACATACTGTGCATTTTTGTAACGCACCCCGGCCAGATAGCTTACTCGACCGTTGGCCGAACGAGCTTCGGCGTGGGCTGCGCCGCCCACCAGGCTGGCCGTAAGGGAAGCCGCAAACTTCTCCGGCGTTTTGTAATCAATGCTCAGCACCGAGGCAAGCTTGTCGCCATACTTGGGCTGCCAGCCCCCGCTGCTGAACTCCACCTGCTTCACCATATCGGGGTTGATGAAGCTCAGGCCCTCCTGCTGCGCCGAGGTAACCAGAAATGGCCGGTATATCTCGAACCCGTTGACGTACACCAGGTTTTCGTCGTAGTTGCCGCCACGCACGTTGTAGGTGCTGCTCAGCTCGTTGTTGGAAATAACGCCGGGCAGGGTCTTGAGAATGGCGTTGAAATCGCCGAAGGCCGATGGGATTTCCTTCGCAGTGCGCGGGTCGATGTGGGTGATGCTCACCTGCTCGCGGGTATCGGCTTGGTCGGAGCGGCCCGTCACTTTTACGCCGCTCAGCGCGCGTACGTCGAGGCGCATGGTCAGGCGCAGCTGTTCACTTGCATCGGCTGGTAGCTTCAATGGCACCCGTAGCGGCAGATAGCCCAAGCGGCGCACCAGCAAGATGGCGGTTTGGCCAGGTGCCGGCACGCGTACCTGCAGCGAAAAGTCCCCTTCCGCCGTGGTATTGGTCCCGCCGGGCTGGCCCTCTACTCCCACCGCGGCCAGCTCCAAAGGCTGCCCGTTGGCATCGCGCAAGGTGCCGGTTATCGTGACGTAGCCCGCGGCCGGGGCCTGAGCCGGGCTAGGCTGCGGGTTCTGAGCCAAGAGGCCCGCCGGCGCTAGCAGCGTGAGCACCAAGCCACACGCTACCGCCTGCGCCAGGCGGCAGTTGGCATTCTCCCGTAATAGCGGTTGTCCTGGCGTAATGGGTTGTTTCACGATGCTCAATTAACGTGCGGCGGTGGCAGCTATTGCCTCTGGCTGACCACTTCGTCGGCCGAGTCCTGCCCCAGGCCGGCCAGATGGTCGCGCATGCGGGCCAGCGTAGCCACCGGGCCTTCGGGGGCACTAAATACGAAATTCCCGGCCACCAGCACGTCGGCCCCGGCCTCCACAAGCGGGCCGGCATTGGCCAGGCTCACGCCGCCGTCAATCTCAATCAGCGCATCCGAGCCCGTATCAATGAGCAGCTCCTTGAGCATGGCTACCTTCTTGAGGGTATTCGGAATAAACGCTTGGCCCCCAAATCCCGGATTTACCGACATGATGAGCACCACATCGAGCTCGGTGGCAATGTCTTCGAGCAGCGCCACCGGCGTGTGCGGGTTCAGGGCCACGCCAGCCTTGCAGCCCAACTGCTTAATCTGCTGCACCACGCGGTGCAGGTGGGTGCAGGCTTCGTAGTGCACCGTGATGTTGGTAGCACCGGCATCGCGGAAGGCCGCCAGGTAATGCTGGGGCTCTTCTATCATCAAATGCACGTCCAGGGGTTGCTTGGCGTAGCGGGCCACGGCCTGCAGCACCGGCAAGCCAAAGGAGATGTTGGGCACGAAGCGGCCGTCCATCACATCAAAATGCAGCCAGTCGGCTGCGCTGGTAGCTAGCCGCTCGGTTTCGGCTTGGAGGTTGGCTAAATCAGCGGCCAGAAACGACGGGGCCAACAGCGGGGCACGGCGAGTTAAGTTCATGGGGGCGAAGATACAGCGGCCGGGCGCTAGCCCGGTGCGCCCCAGTCAACCCCAAGGCTCTACTTTTGCAGGTACTAAGCGCGCCCGGTTCATTTCGTTTCATCGCGCCAGAATTCCCCTTCGCCTCACCGTTCGTTTCCCGTGCCCCACCTCGTTCCCCTCCTCATTCGCGGCATTAATAACCTGTCCGATGCCCGCTACTGCGCCGGCATGGGCGCCGACAAACTCACTTTTATCCTCGACCCGGCCCTGCCCGGCCACCTCGATACCAAAACCGTGAAGGAGCTCGCCGGCTGGATTGCCGGGGTTGAACTCATAGGTGAATTTGACCAACTCAGTGCGCCAGAAATCAACGCCATATCCGCCGAATGTGCGCTGGATGCCGTGCTCCTGCGCCGCCCCCGCACCGCTACGGAGCTGGCCGAAATTGCGCCGCCGGTGTACGTTGAGCTGACCTTTGAGACGGCTGCTCAGCCTGAAGATTTTTCGGCGGCTCCTGTAGGCTTTGTGCTCGAACTGCCCGAGGTAATTCCCGTGGAAGGCTTGGATACGTTGCGCCAGGCCTGCGACCGGAGTCCGCTTTGGTTAGGCCCTGGGCTCGACCCCGAACGGGCACACTACCTGGCCACGCACCTGCGGTTAGCCGGCCTTTCTTTCCCTTCGGGTGATGAGGTGAAGCCGGGGCTGCGGGATTTTGACCAGCTCGAAGCCGTCTTCGAAGCCCTCGAAAACGACTAAGTCAGCCGGAACTGCACGTACTTAATGGGCACTCCCACGGCCCGGTACTTGCCTTCAAAGTTGGTTTGGATGGCCTGCGCTTCGGTGAATTCCGGGCCGGTTTCGGCGTAGAGGTCGCGCGTGAACCGTTCTACCCGGGCACCGGACCGCGCTGCCAGCGTTTCAAGTGTAAACTCGAAAAGACCCTCATTATCAGTCTTGAGGTGCAGTAAGCCGCCGGGAGTTAACAATTGTTCGTAGAGCGCCAGGAAGCGCGGCGAGGTGAGGCGGCGCTTAATATCGCGGTCCCGGGGCCGCGGGTCGGGAAACGTAATCCAGATTTCATCCAGCTCGCCGGCCCCAAATTGAGCTGCCAAGGCTTCGGCGCGCATGCGCACGAAGCCCACGTTGGTCAGGCCCATTTCGGCGGCGCGGGTGCTGCCCCGCCAGATTCGCTCGCCCTTGATGTCAAGACCCAGAAAATTGCGGCCTGGGTGGCGCTGGGCCAAACCCACGGTGTACTCGCCCTTGCCGCAGCCCACTTCCAGGGTCAGCGGGTGGGGCGCCTGGAAAAAGTCGGTGCGCCAACGGCCGCCAAGCTGCTCGTATTCGGGCTTTCCCTGCTCAATAATATCCGGACGGGTGGCGTTGTCGTTGAAACGGTGCAGTTTGACGCGAGGCAAATCGGTATTCTGTAAAAATGAAGGAAAAAGGAAATTGACTTGGTTAGGCCACCGCAAACAGTTCTTCGACTTCGGCCACCACAAAGGTGCTGCCGCCGATAAACACGACATCGTCGGGCCCAGCTGCCGCCCGCGCCGCGGCTACGGCGTCCGTCACAGAATCATAAGCCCGGCCCACTAGCCCCAAAGCCTGCGCTTGCTGAGCCAGCTCAACTGCAGGCATAGCGCGGGGAATCTTGGCCGCACAAAAATAATAGATGCCATCGGCCGGCAGCAGCGCCAGCATGCTAGCCACGTCCTTATCGTTGACCGTGCCGATAACCAGGTGCAGCTGCCGATACGAAAGCCGCCGCAGCTGAGCTACCACCAGTTGCAGGCCCGCCGCGTTGTGGCCAGTGTCGCAAACCACCAGCGGCTGGCGGCCGATAATGCTCCAGCGCCCACGCATGCCCGTCAGGCGCGTCACCTGCCGCAGGCCGGTACGAATCGCCGATTCTGTGATGTGGAAGCCTTGGGCGCGCAGCTCGTCCAGCGTGGCCAACACCCCGGGCAGGTTGAATTGCTGATAATCGCCGGGCAGCCCTAGCTCGGTATTGGGTAAATACGGCCGCCCGTGCTGGGTTACCGCCACCGGGCGCAACCCGGTCTCGGCCGAAGGCTCGGCTGTGAACGAAGCCTGATAAATCTGGTCCGCAAACACCAAATGGGCCAGTTTGGCCGCGGCTTCCCGTTTAAACACCTCGGCCACTTCGGGCTGGGTCTGGCTCACCACCACCGGCACCCCCGGCTTGATGATGCCGGCTTTTTCGCCGGCTATCTCAACGAGGGTGTTGCCCAGCAGGGCCTGGTGGTCAAAGCTAATGTTGGTGATAAGCGAAACGAGAGGGGTAATGATGTTGGTGGAATCGAACCGGCCGCCCAGCCCAACTTCAACCACGGCGATGTCCACACGCTGTTCGGCGAAGTAGTCGAAGGCCAGCGCCACGCACATTTCAAAAAACGAGGGCTGCACCTGCTCAAAAAGGGGCCGCCACTTTTCGACCCACTGCACCAAGTACTCAGGAGCCAGTTCCTGGCCATTCACCCGAATGCGCTCCGTGAACTCCCGCAGGTGTGGTGAAGTATACAGACCCACTTTATAGCCCGCGGCCTGCAGCACCGCCGCCAACAAATGTGAACTGCTGCCCTTGCCGTTGGTGCCCGCCACGTGCACGCTGCGAAACCGCTGCTCTGGGTGCCCCAGCGCTTCCGCCAGCACCAGCGTGTTGCCCAATCCTTTTCTGAATCCGGCCGTGCCCACCCGCTGGAACATGGGCAGTTGGTCGTAGAGGTAAGCCAGGGTTTCGGAATAAGTCACGGACTCGGGGGTTAAAAAACGTTCGGGAGCCACAAATTAACGCCCTACCGGTTGTATAGCAGCAAAAAGCCCCGCCGCCTGCTCAGCAGACGGCGGGGCCATACGGATTTTAAAGTTGAGCTACCTGACTACAATCTTAAAGGTGTAAAAGCCGGTAGCACCCCCGGGAGCACCGTTGGTCTTGATGAAGTTAGCCCCGAGCAGCTTGTCGCGGCAAAGCTTCTCCTGAGCGGCCGAAACGTTACCCGACACCTTGGTCACGGATTGCACTTCGCCGTCGGCCGAGATTTTAATCTTGAAGCGAATCACGCCGGAGTTATCGTCTACGGCCTCAACCACGGGCGTGCTTTCAAAGCGCCAGCCACTCATTTCGAGGCCGCCGCTGCCAGGGCTGCTGCCGCTGCCCCCGCTGCCGGGGGCGCCGTACAGCGCTTTGGCATCGAGTGAGCCGTTCGGGTCGCCCTGGTCGCCCACGGAGCCGGGGCGGTCACCGTTGTTGTTTCCGGTGGGCGTGTTGCTGCTGCCGTTTTCACCGTTGCCGCCGCCAGTGGCGCTGCCCTTGGGTGAAAAAGCGACGGCCACTTTCCGCGCGGGCTTCGGCGTCGCTTTCACTTCCTCCTTGGGCGGAGCGGGCGTTTCAACGGGCGCTTCAGAAACGGGGCTTTCTTCGGCTTCGCTGGTGATGACTTTTTCCTGCGAAGGCGGCGTTGGGTTGGGCGTGGCAGCCGCTACGGGCGGCCGGGGCGTAGGGTCTGGGCTGGCAATGGGCGGGCGGCTGTCGACGCGGTTCAGCGATTTGTTGGCCGTGGCCATGGTTTGCACATCACCCGAGCCGGCTTCGTCGAGGCCGTAGTTCAGCTCCACGCCGTCGCCGCCAATTGCCGACAAAGGTGGATTGGGCCCTTTGAACACCATGAACATAAACAGCAGCAGCAGCAGCCCGTGCACTACCAGCGTGCCAATCAGCCCTTCGCGGCGGTGCGGTTCCTGATAATCAATAGCCATGGGAATGATACGCTAAGCCTAACAAATGGTCCTATTTGCCGGCTGCTTGCTGGGCCTGGGTGGCCATCACCATCTTGAGCTTAAGCCGGTTGCCAACTTCTAGAATGTCAACCAGCTTCTGAACGTTCAACGAATTATCAACCCGCAGCACCACGGTGGGCTGCTCGGTGGTGGGTACGTTGCCGATAAGGGCCACCAGCTCTGGCTCAACAGCAGTGGGGTTTACCGGCTTTTTATTCACAAAATAGGTGCCGGCTGCATCTACCGAAATGGTGATGGGCTGCTTCATCACCTGCTTGCTCGATTTCGCGTTGGGCAGCAGCAGTTTGATGACGTTGGGGTTGACCAGCGTGGAAGCAATCAGGAAGAACAACATCAGGAAGAACATGATGTCGTTCATGGCCCCGGTCTCTACGTGGGACGTGAGGCGATGACGGCGGGATAGATTCATTCTTTTTTAATGAAGAATGAGGAATGAAGAAGGAGGAATTTAGAACGGCTACAAACGCCAATTCTGCATTCCTCCTTCTTCATTCCTCATTGAAATTAATTATCCTGGAGAATGTCCATGAATTCGATGGCCGAGTTTTCCATGCGGAACACCATGCGTTCGACGAGAATGCTCAACCAATGGTAGCCCACGTGGGCAATGATGCCGACAATAAGGCCCGTAGCCGAGGTCACCAGCTTTACATACAAGCCATCGGCCACCTGCGGAATACCGAACTCCTTGGTAGCAGCAATGGAATAGAAAATCTTAATAACACCGATGATGGTACCCACGAAGCCAATCATGGGCGCGATGCCGGCGATGATGCCCAAAATGCTGATGTTCTTTTCGAGGCGGGCAATTTCAATCTTGCCCACGTTTTCTACGCTGGTTTCGATTTCTTTCAGTGGCAGGCCAATGCGGCGCAGGCCTTTCTCAACCATGCGGGCCAGCGGTGATGCCGTTTGGGCACACAGCAGCTTGGCCCCGGCCAGGTCACCCTTCACCATCAGGGAGCGGATGCCATTCATGAACGAATCTGGGTTGCCGGCGGCCCGGCGGATGGTGAAGTAACGCTCGATAATAATATAAACCGAGAGTATGGAAAGGGCTACCAGGGGGACCATTATCCACCCCCCGCGCATAATGAGGTCGATAACGGGAACATCGGCTTGCACTACCGGAGCGGCCGTAACGGCGGTATTTACACTATCGGCCGCAGTGGCAGCAACTTGCAAAAGGAATACGGACATGCGTGGGGTTAAAATTTCAAAGTATTGTAATCACAATGCGTGCTCACGCGCAGGCGCTGGGCTTCGCGCTGGGCCGAAGCCAGGTCGGGGTAATCCGCAGCCGTGAGGCGGAACAGGCGGCTACCAAAAGGCGGCAGAATGATATGCGTGGCGTGGCCGGTCCGGGCCAGCACCTGGCGGCCCCGCTCAGCACCTTTCAGGCTGCTGTAAGCCCCCGCAATGACGTAATAACGGCCAGTACGGTATTTAATTGTAGTTGCACTTGCCGCGACAGCCGGGCCTACCGGAGCCTTCACAACTGCTGGCTTGACCACAGCTATGGGAGTTGGCTTGGCTATCGGCGCCACCGGTGCAGTTGTTTTTGTAGGAGCAGCGGCAGTGGGCTCAATTTTGGCGGGGGTGCCTGGTAACGCTTCCGTTTTTGCCACAGTTGCCACTTCCGTAGTCGTTGCCGTTTCGGTGCTGGCAGGGGCTTTGGGTTGGGTTTCTACCTGCGGCACGGGCGCCGAAGCCGCATTCTCCAGTGGGGTCATCCCCTCAGAATCCAGCGAGCTGCTGCTAAAGTCGTGCTGCCCCAAGGTGGCCTGCTGTGGCTCGGTGATGGGAGTAGCCGGCATCGTGCGCCGCTGAGCCCATTCCAACTGCGGCAGCTGGGTTTGCCATCGAGTGGGCACATAGCTGGCGTTGCTGAACAGCAGCAGCAAACTTGCGGCTACGGCCAGCGCGCCACCGGGCAGCAACCGTACTAGCCGCGAGCGGCGCGTCGCAGCGCCGCGCAACGCTGGCTGCGGGCGCTTGATGCGGGCATCGTTAGCGCGTACAGGGCGTGCTGCCAGCTCCGGCAAACCAAAAGCAGAAGCCAGCAGGTTATCAGTACCCGTGTATTCAAACGCCAGCCCACGGCCCACGGCGCGGCGGAAAATGCCGATGCCCGGCAGCTCCGTGCGGTTGGTTTCTTCTAGTTCCTGCTGTAGGCCGGCTACGGCGGTGCGCACGGCCTCGCGGGCTTGCGCAATGGACAGCCCAAGGTGCTGGCTCAAAGCATCTACCAGCAGCCCGTCGTTGCGGGTAAGGGCCTGGTTGAAGGCCACCAGTTTGGTAGGTGGACTCAGCGCCTGGCGCCCGGGCTGGGCCCGTGCCGGCGACACATCGGCCACAAGGCCCCCAAAGTCCGGAATTATCACGCAGTCGTGGTTACGGAGCAGGGGGCGGATGTGGTCGGCTAAGTGCATTATGCGGCTGTTGTTTGCTGGTTTCCGGTTACTGGTTGGTCAATTCCTGCCTCAGACTGAAGGCAATAATTGCCCCTAGCCTGCAGCAAGCTCCTAGTAACCAGAAAGCTAAAACGTATAGGTCGCCCCTCCCAGCACGTTGATGCCCTTCACAGGATATCCGTAGAAGCGCTGGTACTGTCGATTGGCGAGGTTATTACCCATTACAAAGATGGATATTTTTGGCGTAATGCGGTAATCGGCCCGAAGATTTAGGTCAACAATTGGGTCGGTGGCCCGATAAAAGTCGGGAACCCGCACTGCGCCCGGGCTGGCCGCCGGCCGGTAGCTGATGCCATAGCTGGCCGCATAGAAATAACCCTCCACGCCCAGGTTGAGCTTCTCGAAGGCAGTATAGGTGCCAAACACTGAGCCTTGAAACTCCGGGCGATGAAAAGGCTGAGGCAGGTTTTTCAGCGCGTATTTGTTGTAGTCCATCCGAGTGCCCAAGCGGAACTTCTCGGCTGCGTTGTACAGCAGTTCGCCGTGTATGTTCAGCACGCCCGTGGCATTCTGGTCATACACCAGGTCGAACTTGGTGGGGTCAATGGCGTTGTTCAGGTAGAAATACAGGTTGCGGTCGCGGGCGTAGGTGGCGCGGGCATTCAGCTCAAGGCCACGGGCCGGCGTCGACGTGAAGCCGACGTAGACGGTAGGTCCCCGGTGGGTATCCGCCACATTCAGGCCGCGGTTGAGCCAGGGGTTTTCGGTGCTCAGGTCGTACCGGGTTACCCGCTGTAGGGCACCTCCCAGGCCGGCGTACACCATAAACTTCTCGGGCTCTATTGTATAGCCGAGGCGCACGGCGGGGTACACCACGGTTTTGCTCACGTTGGTAGCCGTATCGGACGAATAGCCCAATGTGGCGCCCACCGAGAAGGCTATGCTGTTGTTAATGAATTCATAAGCCGGCGTAGCCTGCACGAAGGTGCGGGTGCGCGTTACATCTATAGTGGGAGCACCGGGCTTCAGTTTATTAAAGGAAACAATGTCCTTTTCTGAAATAAAGGAAGCATCGGCCGCAACCGTCACCCGGCTGGCGTCGCCCAGCGCGTAGCCCACTTTTGCATTCACCAACACGTTGTTTTCTGTCGCTCCGAAGATGTCATTCCAATAGCGGTAGCCAATGCCAGCGTCGTAGGTCAGCACTTGCTCGGGGTCGCGGTTGTGGGCATAGGCCTTCACCCCGAAGCGCTTGAACACCTGTTGAATGCCCTTGGATTCCGGAACGGGCGAGCCTTCGGGGGTATTAGCGGCTTTTTGGTAGCCATAGAAATTGTACCCCTCGCGGCCCAAGTCCAGGGTGGCACCGAAAGCGGCGGTGCCCCGGTACAACTCGCCCATGAGGTGGGCGCTGGTTTCGGCCGTAGCGGAGTTCTTGCCATCTACGGGCCCGGTAAGCGAGTTGATGTGCTTGATGTCCAGGCCATACGCATGGTCGGTATTGCGGGTGCTATGGAAATAGCCCCGTCCGTAAAATGTGCCGTAGTTGCCGAGGCCCGCCTTCACAAAGTTGCCGGTGAGGGGCGTGGGCTCCTCCGCCCGAATGGTGAGCACCTTCACCGAAGGCGTGAGCCGGTCGGCCGGCAGGCGGAAATCCGGGTAGGTGTAGGTCACCTTGCGCTCGGTTTTGGGTGGGGCCGGCAGCTTGATTTTATTGAAGTTACGCGTGGCTTCGGGCAGCTGATTGACCCGCTCTTTCACAATTTCTATTTCCGCTTCTTCAATCTGACCGGTTTTAGGTTTCGGCTTTGTGGTCTGGGCGGTGGCGGTGGATGCCCCACCGCCCACCAGCACGGCGGCCAGTACCAGCCCGGCCACTACGCCTGAACCTTGGCGAACCGCCGGCTTAGAATTTTTTATCGACAAACGCTTCATCAGCAAATTGTTATTCAATGAAAGGATACGCTGAGCTTAGCGTTGGGTCGCCGTATCGGCCGGGGCAGCGGTGGTGCCGTGCAGGTTGGCGCGGGGCACGGTGGTCGCCTTGCCCTTGGCTGGGGCGGGCGTAGCGGCCGGCTTAGTGCTGGCCGGGGCTTTTGCCGGGGTGTTGGCTGGGGCTTTGGCAGGCGTGGTTTTAGGCGCCGCAGGCGCCGGAGTCTCGTCGGGCTGGTCGGCTCCCAGCGTTTTCAGGCGCTGCTTGGCGGCTTCCACAATTTCTGCCACCGGGAAGTTGTTGTCGATGATGGAGTTGAGCGTGCCCCGGGCCTGGAAGTTGTCGCCCTCGGCCGCGTACACATCCGACACCAGCAGGAAGGCACGCCCTTGCCACAGCGTGTAGCTGCTGTAGTTCGAATTGACCTTGAGGGCGGCCGCAATGGCTTCCTCGTTCTTCTTTTGCTTAAACAGGGTTTCGGCCAGGTAGTACTGGGCTTCGGCGCCGTTCACATCGTTGGGTGCCGCGGTTGCGGCGGCGGCCAGTTCCGTAGCGGCCTGGTCGAGGTTGCCGGCGCGGTAGCTGGCTTTGCCCAAATAGAGCAGGGCCGCGTTGGTGGCGTTGGCCGTGGCACCGGCCTGGGTGCGGAGCTCTTCGGCTACGCGTCGGGTGCCGGGGTAGTCGCCGCTCTCGTACAGGCTGCGCATCTGGCCCAGCGTGGCATTGGCCACTTCGCGGCGGTTGTTGCTGGCGCCGCGCAGGCGCTCGTAGTATTTGGCGGCCTCGGCGTAGTTCTTGTTTTCAAACTCCAGGTCAGCCAGGCGGCCCACGGCGCGGTTCACAAACTCGCTCTTGCCTTCGGTCACCACGTCGCGCAGGCGGGTGAGGCCTTGCTGTTTGTCGCCGGTTTTCAGGTAAGAATCGGCCAAGAAGAAACGGGCATCCGGTCCCAGCGTGGTTTGTGGATATTGCTTCAAGTACGACTCGAGGCGAAGGATAGCAGGCTGGTATTTCTCAGCCAGATACAACGACTTGGCCGCTTCAAACTCGACGCTTTCGGTGGCCTTGCTGTCGGGGTTTTGCACCTTAAATGAGGCCAGCGCCGCATCAAATTCTTCGGTGCGGCCCAGCGCCGTGAGGCTTTCCTGCAAGCTGTAGATGGCCTGCGAAGCGGCTTCACTGCGGGGGAAATCCGAGAGGACCCGCTGGAAATCGGCCACGGCCTTGTCCTGCTGCTGGAGGTTGGCGTAGGCCACGCCGCGCTTCTGCAGGGCTTGCGGCACCAGCGGGCTGTTGGGCCGGTTGTCAATCAGCCGCGAAAATCCCGTGACGGCCGGCTGGTATTCGCCAGCTTCAAACGAGAGCTGCGCCTGCTGAAACACTGCCTCCTCTGCATACCGCGAGTTGGGGTTGGTTTTGAGCAACGAGGCCAGTGTGTTGTTCGCTTCGTCGCGACGGCCCATCAGGCCCAGCGTACGGCCTTTTTGGAAGTAGGCGTAGTCTTTATCGGCGGCGTTGGCGCTAATCACCTTGTCGTATAGCTCCAGCGCCTGGGGATAGCTCTTGGCTACATAATAGGTGTCGGCCAGCCGCAAGGTGGCGTCGTTGTAGTTCGCGTCCGATGGCTTGGCCGATTTATCGTTCAGATACGCCTGGAATTGCGGTCGGGCGCGCTCGTACTGCTTGGTATTATAGTAGGCATAGCCCAACCCGTAGCGGGCCTTCTGCTCAAACTCCACCTCCTCGGCGCTAACGCCGCCTTGCCGGGCCGACCTGGCCGCCGCGACATAGGCGTTGATGGCATCGGGGTATTGCTGGCCCACGCTGTATATCTCGCCCCGTAACACCTGAGCCGCGGCACGTAGCGCGTCGTCGGCCGGGTATTTCAGGGACTTGTCCAGCAAGGGCAGCGCGGCGCCGTAATTGCCGTTGTTATAGAGCGTGGCCGCCTGCGAATAGGCCACCCGCTGATACGTGGCGTTCAGCTTATCGCTGCGCTCGTCGAGCCCTTCTAGGTAAGCCAGCGCCTGCGCATAGTCCGTGGACGACAAGAAGCTGGTGCTGAGCAAATCATCGACGGTATTCTGGTTTTGCGAGCGGGGAAAGTGCTTTCTAAAGTCCCGGAGCACCGCCGTCACTTCGGGCAGATTGCCCAGCTCGTACTGCACTTGGGCTAACTTCAGCGTAGCATTTTCGGCGATGCCCTTATCAAAAGTGGCTTGCCGGGCCGCTTCAAATGCCGTCACGGCCTGGGGCTTCTGGTTGGTTTGCAGGTAGCTCAACCCCAAGTGGTAGGCGGCATTCTGGCCCAGGGAATCACGGCGCACGGCTACGTTTTTCAGGCTGGCGATGGCGCCCTTGAAGTCGCCCATCTTGTAATTGGCAAAGCCAATTTTGTATTGTAGCGCCGGCTCAATTTTGCCCTTGTGGATGGCCGCGTACTTATCGAAGTTCTCCGCTGCTTCCTTGTATTGGCCCTTCTGATAGTACGCATCGCCGAGCAGCAGCTGAATTTCGTCGGAATTCTGGGGCGGCGGGGTGTTTTTTAAGGAATTGGACGCGTAGCGTATCAACTCGTCGTAGTTGCCTTCCTTATAGTAAATCTGTGAAATAATGGCCGGCACCACCGGTTTGTAGGCGTCGTTTTGCTCGGCCACGCTCAGGTCGGCGCGGGCGGCGGCGTATTCGCCGGCGCGGTAGGCCAGGTAGCCCGCGTAGTACGAGCTGGCGTACTTGTACTCGGTTTGGGCCTGCTTGCTGCGGTCGAACAGCAGGCGGGCTTTGTCGTATTCCTTCTGCTCAAAATAGCTGTACGCCAGCTTGAAGTCCGATTCGCCGCGCTGGTCGTTTCCGAGGTTATCGGGCGCCACTTTCTCGAAGTAGCGAATGGCCGAAGCGTAGTCTTTCTGGTCGAAGTAAAACTTGCCCAGCTCGAAAAATGCCGACGCGGAGCGCGGGTGGGCCGGGTGCTGCTCGGCAAAAGCGAGGATGAGGCCCTCGGCATCGGGGTGCAGCAGGTACAGGCCACTCACCGCGTAGTAGTATTCGGCGTCAGCAATGCGGTCGTGGGCGGTGGGCCCGGCCTGGCTGGTGTGAACGGGCTCAACGGCCAAGTACTGGCGGAACGCCTCCTGGGCGGCCCCGTACTGGCCGCGGTCAAACAGTTCCAATCCCTCTTGAAAGTACCGCTCATCGGCGGCAAAAACTTGGGTTTGCTGGGCTTGGGCTGCCATGGGTGCCGCAGCGCTCAGGGCGGCGGCCAATGCCAACCGGGGAAAAAGCTTCATGAAAATACCTTGCGTGGGGGGCCGCACAGGGCCCGGGAAGTAGCCAAAAGTAGCGAAAAATGCCAGTAGGTTGCCCATATAACGCAGAAACGACGCTACTAATGTTTTCACTTAGCTACCACAGCAGTAAGAAGCAGCTCTTCCTTGCCATTAGCTCAACTTGCATTTGGGCAGTCAGAGCAGAATCGGCCGCACCAGCTCCAAAGTATGGCTACCTCATGCACATCAGCTTGCTAGGCGAAACCGACAGCGGTACTCAAACCGAAAAGCCCGGTTACTGGCCGCCCCCGTGAACGGGGCACCAATAACCGGGCTTATAGGTAAAACGGGCGGCTATGCGCCCTCTGCTCCATTACTTCGGAACCTGCGTGATGTTGCCGGATTTCGAACGGTTCGAACGGTTGTAGAGGTAGGCGGCGCCGGCGGCCAGTAAGGCCCCGCTCAGCAGCTTGCGCGAAAAACCGCCCCCGCTGGGACGCCCTGTATTGTACTGACCAGAACGAGAGCCGCCCCGGAACAGGCTCGACAACATACCGCCCAGCGTACCGCTTGGCTTGTCAAATGCATCTTGGTTCATGAGTGAAAAGGCTTAAGGTGAAACACCTTCCTGTTACGGCCAGACCGGTGCCCACGTTCTGCCCGAGCTATTCCAACACCCCGGCCGGCACGGCGTGCAGAATCAGCCACACCAGTTCCCGCAGAATCTCCGCGTCGTCCATCGATCCACTTTCGATGCCCTTGCTCTGCGCATCGGCCCGCCGGATGAGGTGGATGATGCCCACCACCCGCTCCACAGGGTACACGCGCATGGCCTGCTGGTATTCTTTTTGGGCAAAGCTGTTCATAATGCCCAGCTTCTTAAACTCGCCATCCGCGGGGTTGGGCCCGGCCTGGTGCAGCACCAGCAGCTTGGTAAAAAAGCCAAACAGCAAGGTCAGGTTCGGGATGAGCGGGTTAGCCTTGGGGTTGGCCGCGAAGTAGCCCAGAATGCGGTTGGCCTTGAGCACATCGCGCTGCACGAGGGCTTTCTGCAGCTCAAAGATGTTGTAGTCCTTGCTGATGCCCACCAGCCGCTGCACCAGTTCCTCGTCGATGGGCTGGCCGGGCTTCAGGTTGAGCACCAGCTTGTCTACTTCGTTGGCCAGCCGGCCCAGGTCGGCGCCGATGTATTCGGCCAACATAGCGGTGGCCTGCCCCGTTATCTGCTGGCCGCGGGCGCGTACGTTGGCCGTGAGCCACTGCGGCACCTGGTTGTCGTAGAGCTTCTTGCTGGTCATCAGCACCACCGGCGACTCCTTGCCGCTCAGCATCTTGCCCAACTTCTTGCGGCTATCCAGGGTCTTGTGCTTGTAGCAAAAGACGAGTACCGAACTGGAAAGCGGGTTCTTGAGGTAGGCCTCCAAAAAAGGCCAGCTCCGCTCCAGCTCCAAGTCGGCCACCGTTTGGGCTTCTTTCACGATAACGACCGACCGCTCTGCCATCATCGGAAACCGCTTGGCTTGGCCCAGAATGCCGGCTACGTCCACGTCCTTGCCATATAGCACCACCTGATTGAAGCTGCGCTCGTGCTCGGCCAGGACTGATTTTTCAATCAGCTCGGCCACCGCGTCTATATAGTACGGCTCCTCCCCCTGCAGGAAATACACGGGCTGAAACTGCCGTTGCTGCAGCTGTTTGAGAAGGGCGTCGGCTTCTAGTATCAAGGAGAAAGGAAAATGGGGAAGAAAGAATAGCCTGGTGAAAGGCTGAACGAAGTCAAAATTACGCGCTAGCTACCTTTGTTACCTTGAAGCCGCTTGGGCGGCACAATCATTCTTCATTCCTCATTCTTCTTTCCTCCTTGGATTTAATACCCGAACTCACCTGGCGCGGCATGTACCACGACGCCATGCCCGGCACCGCCGAACACCTGGCTACCAACGCCCCCATCACCGGCTACATCGGGTTTGACCCCACCGCGGCCTCCCTACATATCGGCAACCTTGCCACTATCATGCTGCTGGTACACCTGCAGCGGGCCGGCCACCGCCCCGTGGCCCTGGTGGGCGGCGCCACCGGCATGATAGGCGACCCCAGCGGCAAGTCGGCCGAGCGCAACCTGCTCGACGAAGCCACCCTGCGCCGCAACCAAGAAGGCATTCGGGCCCAGCTGGAGAAGTTTCTGGATTTTTCCGAAGGCCCCACCGGTGCTTTGGTCGTGAACAACTACGACTGGTTCAAGGACTTCGGCTTCCTGCAGTTTCTGCGCGAAGTTGGCAAGCACCTCACCGTAAACTACATGATGGCCAAGGACTCGGTGAAGCGCCGCATTGGCACTGCCGATGCCGACGCCTCCGATGCGCCCGAGCAACGCGCGGAAGGCATCAGCTACACCGAATTTAGCTATCAGCTGCTGCAAGGCTACGACTTCGTACACCTCAACAAGACGTTGGGCTGCACCCTGCAAATGGGCGCCAGCGACCAGTGGGGCAACATCACCACCGGCACCGAGCTCATTCGCCGCCTGAGCAGTGCCGAAGGCCGCGAAGCCAAAGCCTACGCCCTTACCGGCCAGCTTATCACCAAAGCTGACGGCACCAAATACGGCAAGAGCGAAACCGGCACCGTGTGGCTCGACCCCACGCTCACGTCGCCCTACCAGTTCTACCAGTTCTTCTACAACGCCGCCGACGTCGACGCGCCCCGCCTCATCCGGGTGTTTACGCTGCTCAGCGAGCCCGAAATCCTGGCCCTGGAAGCCGAGCACGCCCAGGCGCCCCACCTGCGCGTGCTGCAAAAGGCCCTGGCCCGCGACGTCACCACGCGCGTGCACTCCGCCGAAGCCACCGAAGCCGCCATTGCCGCCTCGGAGGTGTTATTCGGCAAAGGCGACCTGGCGGCCCTGCAAGCCCTCGACGAAGCCACGCTGCTCGACGTATTTGCGGGCGTGCCGCACGTGCACGTGCTCCGCAGCGACCTTGCCAACCTCAATGCCGTAAGCCTGCTCAGCGATGCCACGCTGCATAAAATCTTCCCTTCCAAAGGCGAGGCCAAGAAAATGATTCAGGCCGGTGGCGTGAGCATCAACCGCGAGAAGGTAGCCTCTCCCGAAACTCTGGCAGCCGCCATGCCCTTGCTCGCGGGCAAGTACCTGGTGGTACAGAAAGGCAAGAAGAACTACTTCCTGGTTGAGCTGATGTAGACGAATTCGTTTGTCATGCAGAGCGTAGCGAAGCATCTTATCAGGTTAGAACGAATCGTATAGCCGTGAGAAGATGCTTCGCAGCGCTCAGCATGACAATGGGCACAGGCTAGGGTGATTGGAATCAAAGCACACCGTACGCCTCAGCCTTACTCAGCTAAGAATAGCGAACAAAAGAAAAGGGAGCCCGCACTGCGGGCTCCCTTTTTTGCAAAGTAAAAGCGGCCGGTAGCCGCGTTACCTTACTTCTTCTTAGCAGCCGGAGCAGCCTTCTTGGCGGCAGCGGGAGCGGCTTTCTTAGCAGGAGCAGCTTTCTTAGCAGCACCGCCGGCAGCCGAAGCGGCGCCAGCACCGGCGTTCTTGGTGTTCTGCACTTCCGTGCGGAACGCCTGGGCCATCGTCTTCAGCTCCTGCATGCCTTTACGTACGCGGGTGCCGGCAGCAGCATTCTGCTTGTCGTAAAATTTCGAAAAGTCGTCTTCGAGCGACATCACGAGGTCCTTCAGTTTGCCGAAATTGTTCATCGGGATTTGGGGGTTTGGGGTGAAAAATGAATTTGTTGTGGTGTTAAGCCGGCCCTAATATACAGGGATTTCAAATGCAAGCAAGTTTTCCATTTTTTTTCTAAAACCCCCTCCCCTGCTTTTGGGGGCCGATTTTGCCAAAAAAAAGGCCATTTGCGCAAAGTTGAGCTACTCCCATTGGCTTAGTATAGTACAAAAACAAACGCGCCGGCCACCCTTGCGGATGACCGGCGTGAAGTGCGGTAAATGGCTTTTCTAGGCCGTTTGAACGGTTACCGGTGCTTTGCTATACAGCCCTTTGTCGAGCTTAGCCGCCATGGCCTCAAACGCCACAATCGTTTCCTGTACATCGGCGAGCGTATGCATGGCAGTCGGGATGAGGCGGAGCATAATCACGCCCTTTGGCACCACCGGATACACCACGATAGAGCAGAAAATGCCGTGATTCTCACGCAAATCGAAGGTTAGGGCCGTTGCGTCGGACAATTCACCGTTCAGGAACACCGGCGTTACCGGCGACTCGGTGGTGCCGATGTTGAAGCCTTTCTCGCGCAGGCCGCCTTGCAGGGCCCGCACGATTGTCCAGAGCTTTTCGCGGTATTCGGGATGGTTGCGAATCAGTTCCAGGCGCTTCAGCGCCCCGATTACTAATGGCATGGGCAGCGATTTGGCGAAAATCTGGCTACGCATGTTGTATCGCAAATATTCAATCACGCTTTCTTGTCCGGCCACAAACGCGCCGATGCTGGCCATGCTCTTGGCGAACGTGTAAAAAATTAGGTCTACGCCCTCTACGCAGCCCAAATGTTCGGCTGTGCCGGCACCCGTGGCGCCCAGCGTGCCAAAACCATGAGCATCGTCGACGAAGATGCGGAAGTCGAATTTCTTCTTCAATGCCACGATTTCGGGCAGCTTGCCGAGGTTGCCCGACATGCCAAACATGCCCTCCGTAATCACCAGGATGCCGCCGCCAGTTTCGTCGGTAAGGCGCTTGGCGCGCTCCAGCTGCTTCTCGAGGCTGGCCATGTTGTTGTGCGGAAACACAAAGCGCTTTCCCTGGTGCAGGCGCACCCCGTCGATGATGCAGGCGTGCGACTCGGCGTCGTACACAATCACGTCGTGGCGGTTCACCAGCGCATCGATGATGCTCACCACGCCCTGGTAGCCGAAGTTGAGCAGCAGCGCGCCCGGCTTGTTCACGAAATCGGCCAGCTCGTTTTCCAGCTGCTCGTGCAGGGTGGAGTTGCCGCTCATGATGCGGGCGCCCATGGGGTACGCCATGCCGAATTCGGTGGCACCGTCGATGTCAGCTTGCCGGACTTCGGGGTGGTTGGCCAGGCCCAGGTAGTTATTCAGGCTCCAGGTAAGCACCTCTTTGCCACGAAACTGCATGCGGGGCTGAATTTGGCCCTCCAGCTTGGGAAAGGCAAAGTAGCCGTGAGCGTAGTGCGACTGCGAGCCAAGGGGGCCACGGTTGGCCGAAATCCGGTCGAAAATATCCACTGAAAAAACGGGGGTGTTAATGTGAAGAGTTAGGCGGGGAAGAGCCGACTGTGGCGAAAAGAAATTTGCTCGCAGTTAGCCCAATGACAAAGGTAACCCTGAGCCCGAGATGTACACAATTTGGGCTTGATAACGCTAATATGCGAACGATGTTTGACGCAGGCATGCGCTTTCCAACTTTCTTTGTGGCTCGAACCTGAACTGTTAGCGAATTCGATGAAGAAAATCAACAAGCTGCTCGTCGCCAACCGGGGCGAAATTGCCCTGCGCGTGCTGCGCTCGGCCAAGGAAATGGGCATTGCCACTGTGGCCATCTACTCCGAAGCCGACCGCAACGCGCTGCACGTGCGCTACGCCGACGAAGCCATGTGCGTGGGCCCGCCCTCCTCGGCCCAGAGCTACTTGCGCGGCGACAAGATTCTCGAAGTCTGCCAGCAGTTGGGCGTCGATGCCATTCACCCCGGCTACGGCTTTCTGTCGGAGAATGCCGGGTTTGCCCGCGCCGTAAAAGAGGCGGGCCTGATTTTCGTCGGCCCCAGCCCGGAGGCCATGGAAATCATGGGCGACAAGCTCTCGGCCAAGCAAGCCGTGAAAGCCTACAACATCCCGCTGGTGCCGGGAACTGATGAGGCCATTTCCGACGTAGGCGCCGCCAAGCAGATTGCCCAGGAAGTGGGCTTTCCCATCCTCATCAAGGCCTCGGCCGGCGGTGGCGGCAAGGGCATGCGCATCGTAAACGGCGCACATGAATTTGAGGAGCAGATGCAGCTGGCCATCAACGAGGCCACTTCCGCTTTCGGCGACGGCTCGGTGTTCATCGAGAAGTTTGTGACCGGCCCGCGCCACATCGAAATTCAGGTGCTCGGCGACGAGCACGGCAATATTGTGCACTTGTTCGAGCGCGAGTGCAGCATCCAGCGCCGCCACCAGAAGGTGATTGAGGAAGCGCCCTCGTCGGTGCTCACGCCGAAGCTGCGCGCCCAAATGGGCCAATGCGCCGTGGAAGTGGCCCGCGCCTGCGACTACACCGGCGCCGGCACGGTGGAATTTCTGCTCGACGACCAGCACAACTTCTACTTCCTGGAGATGAACACCCGCCTCCAGGTGGAGCACCCTGTTACGGAGCAAATCACGGGGCTCGATTTGGTGAAGGAGCAAATCAAAGTAGCCCAAGGCGAGCCCCTGGCCTTCCGGCAGGAAGACCTCACCATCACCGGGCACGCCCTTGAGCTGCGCGTATACGCCGAGGACCCGCAAAACAACTTCCTCCCCGACATCGGCACCCTGACCACCTACGTGCGCCCCCAGGGCCCCGGCGTGCGCGTCGACGACGGCTTCGAGCAGGGCATGGACATCCCGATTTACTACGACCCGATGATTGCCAAGTTGGTCACCTTTGGGGCCGACCGCGCCGAGGCCATTGCCCGGATGCTGCGCGCCATCGAAGAGTATAAAATCACCGGCATCGAAACCACGCTGCCCTTTGGGTCCTACGTGCTGCAGCACCCCGCCTTCGTCAGCGGCAACTTCGATACGAACTTCATCCGCGACCATTTCACCCCCACCACCCTGGCCCCCACCACGCCGGATGATGCCACGGCGCGAGTAGCGGCCACGCTCGGCGCCATGCTGCTCAACGACAAGAAACCCAAAGCAGCCGTAGCAGCTGGCGAAACGGCGGGCGCGGAGGCGTCAGGGTGGCGTCGGAATCGGTCCGGGGTGCGGTAGGCCGTTATTAATGCACAGAGAAAATCCCGGTTAGGCCAGCCGGGATTTTTTTATGTTCCGGCTATCCCTTCCTCGAAGTGCGAGCCCCAAAGTAGATTAAGCCCTCAACCAGGGCTGTGCCTGTTTCGGTGTACTCATGGGTACAGGGGATGCTGTCTCTGCTCTCGTAGCGAACCCACCGGCTGTGGCTACGCCCCGCGTCTGAAAAAAGCCAAAGCCGGGCTATCTTGACAAATCACGTGAACTAACTTTTGAGGAGAAACCCACAATTAAATCAGCTCTCATTTTAATGCAAAAACATCATACAAGCACTGATTTGATTTAGCCAGCTCTTATGACCTTAGTGATTCCATTCACCATTTTTTAAGGCACGCTTTCTCAGGCAATCGAATCCGCTTCGCTCATGAGTAGATTTTACCAAAAAGGATTGAATTTTAACATTTTAGTTAAAAATACGAAGAATTTTCTAGTCTTTTATTTGAATTTACCGCGTTTTAAATAAATAATTAGCATAGTGAAAAACTAAACACATATCGACCTACGTACCCTCGTTAGTGAAATTCATTTGAACTTCATTTAGTTGTTTATTCACCCCATTTTCACAACAAGGTAAATGAGAAAAACACTACTTAAGGCAACGCGGGCCGTACTGGTCACGGGGTTGCTAGCCGTAAATTTGGCCGCCTTTGGCCAGAGCAGTGGCGGTTCTGAGAAGGAACAAGTCCCCAAAGTGGCCTTGGACCACCTCAAGAAACAGCAAAAAACTATGCAGCTGTCCAACGACGACATTGCGGATGTGGTGCTGAGCAGCGAGAGTCTTAGTAAAAACAACGGCCTGAGGCACTACTACATCCAACAGCGCTACCAGGGCATTGATATTTACGGCGCCATCTCCAACGTCCACGTCGCCAAAGACGGCCAACTCGTCAACCTGGGCAACCGCTTCCGTAAAGACCTCGACAAAAAAGTTAAGGCCAAGCAACCCAAACTAGACGCGCAAGCGGCCGTTGCAGCCGCTGCCAAGTCCCTCGGCCTTTCGCTGAAAGCCCCCCTTACTTACACGGCCCTGAGCCGTGGCACCAACCGCGCCGCCACGTTCACCACGGGCGGCATTTCTTTGCGCCCGATTCCCGTTCGGCTGGTATATCTGCCCACTGCCAACGATGATTTGGTGCTGACCTGGGAAGTCTCCATCTATGAGCTGGACGCCCGCAACTGGTGGAACGTTCGGGTGGACGCCGCCACCGGCGCCGTTCTGGACAAGGACAACCTGGTGGTGGAATGCAACTTCGAAAACGATGGCCCAGCTGGCACCCCCATGCACGCCGAGCAGCCGGTGGTAGTTCCGTTCTCGTTCTCGGCCGTTGCGGCTGGTCCCACTACCAATGCCTTCAACGTATACGCCATTCCCACCGAGACCCCCTCGCACGGGGCGCGCACGTTCGTGAGCACCTCGGTAGCCGATGGCAAGGCCTCGCCCATGGGCTGGAACAGCATCCTGCCCGGCACCTCGTTTTCCATTACCCGGGGCAACAACGTGTATGCCTATGAAGACCCCGACAACCTGAACGCTCCGGCACCCGGCTCCAGCCCCGACGCCGGTCCGTCGATGCTGTTCGACTTTCCGGTGGATTTTACCAAGCAGCCCGTAGCTTACAAAGCAGCCGCTACCACCAACCTGTTTTACATGAATAACATCATGCACGACATTTGGTATCAGTATGGCTTCGACGAAGTCAGCGGCAACTTCCAGACCACGAACCCCAACGCGCTGGAAGGCCTGGGCGCCGACCAGGTAATGGCCGAGTCGCAGGACAGCCGCAACGTTATTGCCACCCGCAACAACGCCAATTTCGCTACTCCCACCGACGGCCAAGCGCCGCGCATGCAGATGTACCTGTGGAGCGGCCTGCCCGACCCCAACCTGTTCCGGGTGACGGCTCCGGCCAGCATTGCCGGCACGTATACCGCCCGCGAAGGCTCTTTTAGCAAGCCACTTACCGCTACCGCCTTCACGGGCAAGCTGGTGTTGGCCCAGTCCACGCCGCCCGCCTCGCCCGGCAAAAGCGAAGAAGGATGTGGCTCTTTCACCAACGGCACCGCTATAAGCGGCAACATTGCCGTGGTGTACCGCGGCAACTGCCCCTTTGCCGACAAGGTACAGAATGCCCAGATTGCGGGCGCCACGGCCGTGGTTGTGATTAACAACGCCCCCGGCGACCCCATCGCCATGGGGGGCACGCCCACCAATCCCACGCCGGCCATTACCATTCCGGCCGTCATGATTAGCATGGAAGCGGGCCAGCTCATTCGCCAGCAGCTGGACGCGGCCAACCAGGTCGACGTGGTGCTGAAGAACAGCGGCGGCCTGCCCGAGCTCGACGGCGACTTCGACAACGGCGTGATTGCCCACGAGTACGGCCACGGCATTTCGACCCGCCTCACCGGCGGCCCCGGCAACTCCAGCTGCCTCAACAACGCCGAACAGGGCGGTGAGGGCTGGAGCGACTGGTTCGGGCTGATGCTGACCATGAAGGCTGGCGATACCAGCGTGAAGCCCCGCGGCATTGGCACCTACGTGCAGAACCAGCCTACCTCGGGCCGCGGCATTCGTCCTTCTCCCTACAGCACCGACTTTGCGGTAAACAACTACACCTACGGCGCGACCAACAACCCCGTGCTCACGCAGCCTCACGGTGTGGGTTTTGTATGGGCCACCATGCTCTGGGACATGACCTGGGGGTTCATTGACAAGTATGGCTTCGATGCCGACCTCTACAACGGCAAAGGCGGCAACAACATGGCCATGCAGCTGGTCATCGATGGCCTGAAAATGCAGGTCTGCAAGCCCGGCTTTGTGGATGCCCGCAACGCCATTCTGGCCGCCGACCGGGCCAACTACGGCGGGGCCAACCAGCAGCTGATTTGGAAAGCCTTTGCCAAGCGCGGCCTGGGCTTCAGCGCCAACCAGGGCCTGAACACCAGCCGTTTCGACCAGGTGGAAGCCTTCGATATGCCGCCCATCTATTCCTGCGCCGCCCCCACCATTACCGTAGCGCCTACCTCGAGCGTGCAGACCAATGGCCCGGCCACGACCATCTACCTCGGCTACGGCGCCCAGAGCGTGCAGCTGCAGGCCAACAGCACCAGCACCGGCCTGGTGCGCTACACCTGGAGCCCCGCCGCCGGCCTCAGCAACACCGCCATTGCTAATCCTGTGTTCACGCCCTCAACCCCTGGCGCCTACAAGCTCACCGTTACGTCGGTGAACGGTGACAACTGCAGCGCTTCCGAATCGGTTACGATTAATGTAGTGGATGTGCGTTGCGGCCCCTCAAACGACAAGGTATTGGTGTGCCACAACGGAAACAACACACAATGTATGAAGTCCGACGACGTGCAGAACCACCTCAAGCACGGCGACATGCTGGGCACCTGCGATGTCATTCCCAACGGCGACTCGTTTGCCAGCAACGACGCTGGAGCAGAATACAAATTGACCAGCGCACCCAACCCTGCGGTCGCTTCCACGGCGGTTTCCTTCGCCCTGCGCGAAGCCGGAACCTACCGCGTGGAAGTACTGAACATGCTGGGCGCTGTGGTGGCTGTGCTAGGCGAAGGCTCCGGCGATGCTGGCCAGCGCTTCACCTACCAGTTCAACAAGGGTTCGCTGTCGAATCAGCTTTACATGGTTCACCTTGTTACTGGCCAAGGCAATCAGTTCACTCGCGTCCAATTTAAGGATTAAGCAAAATCAATTAACGCATTAAACCCGGGGTCGTGCAAGTGCACAGCCCCGGGTTTTTCGCTTTCTCAACACTGCGTTCGCTCCCCCTTACCACTAATGCTTAATCCGTGGGTCAAACGCAAAGTCCTCCCACCCCACAATTCGAATCTTTCCAAAATCCGGATGCCGGGTATTGAGCACGTAGTTATGTTCGTGGGCGATGATGGAGGACGGCACCCGCAGCAAGGCCGCTTTTTGGCGCTGGTACCAAGCTGCGCCCAACGGCTGACACTTGGCGTAGTGGCGCGGCAATTGCCATTCGGCGGGCATTTGGTCCAGGGTTAACTCCTCGATGAGCAGGGCATCGGGAATCTCGATGCGGATGACTTTGAAGAGGCTATTGAGGCCTTCGCCGCTGCGGTGCACCACGTTTTCGAGGCAGGCCAGCGCGCGACTACCGGCAGCGTAAATAACCAGCTGGCCGCGCATATTCCAGCGGCCGGGATTGCCGGATGCGACTAGTTCGCCGGCATACTTCGCCAGGCAGATGCGGTATACTTCCACGCGGGGGATTAGGCGAAATCGCCGTGGGCGATGCGGTCCACTTCATCGGCTACCAGGTCGATGCCGCCGCTGGTTTCGAGCAGGGACAGCGGGGGCTGGTTATCGAGGCCGTAGGCGGGCTTGTCGAGCCAGCGGCGGAAGGCCGGCACCGAGCCAAATACTTCTTCGCCCAGGCGGGCCAGCGCCAGCAATTTCAGCACCTGCTCGCTGGGGGCCGGGCCCAGGCGTTTCTTGCCTTGGCGGTAGGTCCGTAGCGTTTTGGTGGTGGTGTGGAGCAGGTCGGCCAATTCGTCGGCGCTCAACTGCAGGAGGGCAGCCACGTCGAACGCCGTTTTGGCCAGCACGCCCGTGCGCGCCTCCATCACCAAGGCGAAGGAATCGGCCACGGTGGCTTGCAGCCCCAGCAAGGCAGGCGAATAAACGGCGGAAGGATGAGCGGCGGTAGCCATGAGCACAGGCGAGGAATGCATTCCCAAAGATGGGAATATTTTCCGTAGTAACGGGAAAATATTCCGCTTTGTTCCAGCTCAACCCGACGTTCCGCTTGCTGCTTGCTGGCCGGAACCCGCTAAATCAAGTCGCTCAATTCGCGCACGCCTACTGGCCGGTGCACCGTGAAGCCTTCGCCAAATTCCACGCCGATGATATGCCCGAAGTCACGGGCGCGGGCTTCCATGAATTTTGAAAATTCCTGGCTAGACAGGTAGGTGGCCGGCTCGTCGCTAGCGGGGTTAAAAAACTGGCTGCTATAGGCCAGCACACTCTCCCACCGCTTGGCCCAATACGGGGTAACATCCACCACAAAAGCCGGCACAATGGCACGGTCCTGAATGTAGTGGTACACGTGTTTGGGCCGCCAGGGGGCCTGAGGCGTGCCGTCTTGGTCCTGGGTTTCAATCATGCGCAGGCCGGCCAGAAAGCATGCTTCAGTGGCCAGTTGGGCGGCGCGTCCGTGGTCGGGGTGCCGGTCGTGGATGGCGTTGGCCAGCACAATCTCCGGCTGATAGCGGCGGATGGCGGCAATAAGCGGCAGCTGGTGCTCCCGGTCGTTGCGGAAGAAGCCATCTTGCAATCCCAGGTTTTCGCGGACGCTCACGCCCAGAATCTTCGCCGCAGCCGCAGCTTCGGCGGCCCGGATGGCGGGCGTACCGCGCGTGCCCAGTTCACCCCGCGTTAGGTCTACAATGCCTACTTTTTTGCCGGCCGCCACGGCGGCGAGCAAGGTGCCGGAACACGTCATTTCCACGTCGTCGGGGTGCGCGCCCAGCGCCAGAATATCGAGTTTCATGTTGTGTCGTTTTTAGCTCAATTACAGAAATGGGCCGTACCAAAAGCCAGATGCTAACGCCGTTCTTTCAACAGCATTAGCATCTGGCGATAATTGACTTGAAATCTACTTCACCCGCAGCTTGCGCCCTGGCTGAAGCGTTTTCACGCCAGGATTCAGCTTTTTCAGAGTGCTTACGCGCACCCCGTACCGCTCGGCTACTTCCGAGAGGGTATCGCCCGAGCGAACCTTGTGCGTAACCACCTGCCGCGCCCGCGAAGGCTGGCCGTGGCTGCTGCTTCCGCGATGCTGCAGCGCGCGGCTGTAATAGTTAAACAGCTGCGAGGTGATGGTGAAACTGTCCTTGCGGAGCTTGTACTCCGGGAAGTTGTACATCAGGGCCGGGTTGATGGGGTTGCCCTGATAGCGCACCTCGTAATGCAAGTGCGAACCCGTGCTGCGCCCCGTGCTGCCACCGTAGCCAATAAGTTGGCCGGCTTTAACAAAGGTGCCCACCTTCACCAGCGACTTGCTCAAGTGGCCGTAAATGGTTTCCAGGCCGTTGTAGTGCCGCACCAGAATATAGTTGCCGTAGCCACCGCCGTCCCAGGCATTGATGCGCACCACCCCATCAAACGCCGACTTCACCGAGTCGCCGGTTTCCAGGTCCAAGTCCATGCCGTAGTGCCAGCGGTAGCCCCGGAAGGCAAACCCAGAGGTGATGGGCGTGGTAACCAAGGGCATCTTGGCGTAGCGCTGCCGTGGCAGGTCGGTTAGCTTCAGCTTGAGCGAGTCGCGGTAGCTGCGGCCATCCACCCGATAGGGATTCACGCTATGCGTGTCCCAGATGGAGTAGTAACCGGCCACCTTCACCCACGACGAGTCAATGAGCACTTCTTCCGACATCTCCACGATTTCCTGGCCGCCGTTGTTTAGCGTCGAGGTGTCTTCGCTTACAATACTGAGCTTCTTGGCTGGGTTGAAGTAGATGGATTTAGCTGCGTCAGAGTTATCGTCGGGCAATTCTTCGGTCTCGATTACCGTGGTGGTATCCGGCCGCACGTAGCGCATTCGTGGCGTTCTGATGCGAAAGAAGTCGGAGCCCCCGGAGGTGCTGCCGGCCCGGGCCTTGGTGCGCGGGGCCTTGCGGTGTTGCGCCTGGGCCGGGCCCAGCCCAACCAGGAGCAGCAAAAGCGTCAGGCACAGCAGCGCCGGGCGCCAATGGATTGTTTTCAGGAAAGACAAAAGCAAACAGAAAAAGGGCCGGCCGCGAAGAGAACGCCCCCGCGGTCATACCGTTCATGCTAAACAAAGCGGTTAGTAAAGACGAATCACAAAGCTCGTCCCTACTAACACGTCAATGCAATGATTTTAGTGTACGCCCAGCGCAGCTAAATATCGTTCGGCGTCGAGAGCGGCCATGCAGCCGGTGCCAGCGGCCGTCACGGCCTGCCGATAAGTGTAGTCCTGCACGTCGCCACAGGCAAAAACGCCGTCGATGTTGGTCTTGCTCGTGCCCGGTATCGTCTTCAGGTAGCCCTGCTCGTCGTGGTGCAGGTAGGGCTGAAAAATCTTGGAGTTGGGCTCGTGCCCAATGGCCACAAAAAAGCCGGTCAGTTTAATTTCCCGGGTTTCGTGGGTCAGCAGGTTTTTCACGCGAACGCCTTCCACGCTGTGCTCGCCCAGAATCTCATCGGTCACGGTATTAAACAGCACCTCAATCTTGGGGTTGTCCAGCACGCGCTGCTGCATGATTTTCGAGGCCTTCATTTCGCCCTTGCGCACTATCATGGTCACCTTGCTACACAGGTTGGCGAGGTAGGTTGCTTCCTCAGCCGCGGTGTCGCCGGCGCCCACAATGGCCACTTCCTGGCCCCGGTAAAAGAAGCCGTCGCACACGGCGCAGGCCGACACGCCCGAGCCATTCAGCCGGGCTTCCGACGGAATGCCCAGCCACTTGGCCGAAGCGCCGGTGGCAATAATGACGGTATCCGCCGTCAATTCCAGCGTTTCATCGATGGTAACCTTGCGCGGGTGCACCGAGAAGTCTACCGCTGTGGCAATGCCGTAGCGGATGTCTGTGCCGAAGCGGGAGGCCTGTTTCTTCAGGTCTTCCATCATCTGCGGGCCCATCACGCCATCGGCATAGCCCGGGAAGTTTTCTACGTCGTTAGTAATGGTGAGCTGGCCACCGGGTTGCAAACCCATGTACATTACGGGGGCCATGTTGGCCCGGGCAGCGTAAATGGCAGCAGTGTATCCGGCTGGGCCGGAGCCTATAATCAGGCATTTAATGTGTTCAGACATTGGGAATGCGGCGCGAAGCGTGTAGCCTCGCGTATCGTTGGGCGATGAAAATAAAACAGCCAGCTACCTAAAAAGTCAGCCTACGCCTGACCGGCAATCCCAACTTGGGCTGCCAGCCGGTAGACGACAACAAGCGCTAAACCGTACAAAAAACCCCAACCTAACGGTCGGGGTTTTTCATTCTGCAAAACTAATTGATTAGCCGAGATAAGGCTTCAGCGCTTTCGAGCGCGACGTGTGCCGCAACCGACGAATGGCCTTCTCCTTAATCTGACGCACCCGCTCGCGGGTCAGGTTAAACTTCTCACCAATCTCCTCCAGGGTGAGAGCAGCTTCGCCGTTCAACCCGAAGTACAAGGTGATAACGTCGGCTTCGCGCTTGGTGAGCGTGCTCAGGGCACGCTGCACTTCCTTGCGGAGCGAGTCATTCATCAGGGCCATGTCCGGCGACTCCTCATCCTCGTTTTCGAGCACGTCGAGCAAGCGGTTTTCTTCACCCTGCACAAAAGGAGCATCCACGGATACGTGGCGGCCCGAGATTTTCAGGGTATCCACCACTTCCGAAGTGGTCAGCTCCAGCACTTCGGCAATTTCTTCTGGCGAAGGCTCGCGCTCAAACTTCTGCTCGAGTTCCGAGAAAGACTTGCTGATTTTGTTCAGCGAGCCCACGCGGTTCAGGGGCAGACGCACGATGCGGCTCTGCTCGGCCAGGGCCTGCAGGATGGACTGGCGAATCCACCACACGGCGTAGGAAATGAATTTAAAGCCGCGGGTTTCATCAAAGCGTTTGGCGGCTTTAATAAGGCCCAAGTTGCCCTCGTTGATGAGGTCACCGAGCGAAAGACCTTGGTTCTGGTACTGCTTGGCTACCGATACGACGAAACGTAAGTTGGCTTTGGTTAATTTTTCCAGCGCTTGCTGGTCCCCGTCGCGGATACGCTGCGCGAGCGTTACCTCCTCGTCGGGCGTGAGCAAATCAACCTTGCCAATCTCCTGGAGGTATTTATCCAGCGACTGGCTTTCGCGGTTGGTAATCTGCTTACTAATTTTTAGCTGTCTCATGGGACTAGGTAAGAACGATATCTGATGGGGTTATACGTAAGAAAAAGCCGCCCGGCTAGTCCCTCAGTCAGAGGAAGCCAACAGGCTCCCCCTGACATTAGTTCGGGACAATTGGCTCAAGCTATGCTTTAGCTTCGCCGTTGCTGGCAGCAGCCGCTTCGGGCTTGGGCAACAGCACTTTGCGCGAGAGCCGGTACTTGCCGGTTTTCTTATCGATTTCCACCAGTTTCACGTCAATATCCTGCCCCACTTCCAACAAGCCTTCCAAGGTCTGAATGCGCTCGTGCGTCACCTCGGAGATGTGCAGCAAGCCGTCTTTGCCCGGCATGATTTCCACGAAGGCACCGTAGGGCTGGATGCTGCGCACCTTGCCTTTGTACACCTCGCCCACTTCCGGCTGGGCCGCGATGGCCCGGATGCGGTCGATGGCGCCCTGCATGTCCTCTTGGTTGGAGGCGTAGATGCTCACGTGGCCCTTCTCGTCCTTCTCCTCGATGATAACCGTAGCGTTGGTATCCTTCTGGATTTGCTGAATGACTTTGCCACCTGGCCCGATTACCGCGCCAATGAATTCTTTGTCAATCAACATTTTGTGCGAGCGCGGGGTGTGAGGTTTCAGCTCAGCAGCCGGCGCCGCGATGGTCTTCGCCATTTCGCGCAGGATGTGCAGGCGGCCTTCGCGGGCCTGGTGCAGCGCGGCGGTCAGAATCTCATTGCTCAAGCCCTGGATTTTGATGTCCATCTGGCAGGCGCAAATGCCTTTCTCGGTGCCGGTTACTTTGAAGTCCATGTCGCCAAGGTGGTCCTCGTCGCCGAGAATGTCGCTCAGTACGGCGTACTCACCGGTTTCCTTGTCCTGTACCAAACCCATGGCGATACCGGCTACAGCAGCCGAAATCTTCACGCCGGCGTCCATCAGCGCTAGCGAGCCAGCGCATACTGTGGCCATCGAGCTAGAGCCGTTCGACTCCAGGATGTCCGACACGATGCGGATGGTGTAGGGGTTCTCGTCATCGGGCGGCAGCACCTGGCGCAGCGAGCGCAGGGCCAAATTGCCGTGGCCGATTTCGCGGCGGCCAGCGCCCCGGTTGGGCTTCACCTCACCGGTCGAGAAACCGGGGAAGTTGTAGTGCAGCATAAACTTCGAGTAGCCCTTGGTGAGGGGCTGGTCCACAATCTGCTCGTCGAGCTTGGTGCCGAGCGTGGCCGTGGTCAGGCTTTGGGTTTCGCCGCGGGTGAAGATTGCCGAGCCGTGGGCACCGGGCAAATAGTTGATTTCCGACCAGATAGGGCGGATTTCGGTGAGCTGGCGGCCGTCGAGGCGCACCCGCTCTTTCACCATCATGTCGCGGATGGCTTTCTTCTCAGCCGCGCTGTAGTAGCGGCCGAACATCTTCATGTCCAGCTCAGGCTGCTCAGCCAAGAGCTTTTCCAAAAACGCCTTTTTTACTTCCGAGAAGCCTTCCTTGCGGCCACCTTTGCTGGTGTTGCCGGAGCGGGCCACGGCGTAAGCGTGCTGGTAAATGTTGGCGTGGATGTGCTTCTTCAAGTCCTCGTTCTCCTCGTACTGAGGGTACTCGCGGGTAGGTGAGTTGGCTTCACGTCCCACGGCTTCCGCCAGGTCCTTTTGCAGCTGGCACTGAGCCTTGATGGCTTCGTGGCCGAAGGCAATGGCTGCCACCATTTCTTCTTCGCTCACTTCCTTCATGGCACCTTCCACCATGGCCACGGAGTCGGCCGTAGCGCCTACCATGAGGTCCATGTCGGCCCGGGCCAGGTCGGAAGTCTTGGGGTTAATCTGGAACTGGCCGTCGATGCGCGCCACGCGCACTTCGGAAATGGGCCCAGCAAACGGAATGTCCGAAATCGACAAAGCAGCCGAAGCGGCCAAAGCGGCTAGGGCGTCGGGCTGCACTTCTTTGTCGGCAGAGATGAGCGTAATCATCACCTGCACTTCGTAGTGGTAGTCCTTGGGGAACATGGGCCGCAGGATGCGGTCAACGAGGCGGCAGACCAGGATTTCATAGTCCGACAGGCGGCCTTCGCGGCGCTGGAACGAGCCGGGGATTTTGCCGGCCGAGCCGAATTTCTCCTGGTAATCTACCGACAGCGGCAGGAAGTCAACGCCTTCGCGCTGGCTCGGGGCCGAAACCACCGTGGCGAGCAGCATGGTGTCGCCGAGGCGAACCACAACGGCGCCGTCGGCGAATTTGGCCAGCTTGCCGGTTTCGATGGAGATAACGCGGCCGTCAGGCAGCGCCAAGGTTTTGGTAATGGCGTGGGGTTGGGACATCAGCGGGATTTGCTTAGAAAAGCGACAGCGGGCGAGCAGCCAAAAACGAATACCGCCAGCAGCATTCGTTACTCAGAAAACACAGCAACAGCGCGCCGATACAAAACAGTGCCACGGGCCAGCCTCGGCGCAAAACCGACCCGAACAAAAAAAGAGTAGGGAACCTTCGTTGGAAGGCTCCCTACTCTCAGACTCTGGACTTATTTACGGATGCCCAGCTCCTTGATGATGGCGCGGTAGCGGTTGATTTCGCGGTGCTGCAGGTAGTCCAACATGCGGCGGCGCTTACCTACCAGCTTCAGCAGGCCCAAGCGCGTGCTGTGGTCCTTCTTGTTGGCCTTGAGGTGCTCGGTGAGGTGGTTGATGCGGTGGGTGAAGAGGCCAATCTGCGCCTCGGCCGAACCGGTATCGGTTTTCAATTTCTGCAGGCTGTTCTTTTCGAAAATGGCCTGTTTTGCTTCTGTAGTTAAAATCATCGGTTGATAGGTGTTACCCCGTCTTAGATTTTGGGATGAAAAAAATGTTGATTTGCTACCCCACACATTGGGGTGCCGCAAAGGTACGCAATTTTAAAACAGGATAAAAGCGCGATATGGGAAATTTTCCATTGCTTAACGTTCTGCCTTATTGAGCTAAAACCGCCGCTTATTCTTCTACCGGCTCAGTAATCTTCCGCAGGCCCGGAATGCCCAGGCGCTGGGGCAGACGGCGCCAGAAGTCCAGCTCAAGCAGGCCCGAGTCATTATAAGCCTGGTACAGGAAAAACAAACCAGCCGGCAGCAGCACCAGGTTCGACATCCACATGCCGATGCCAACCGGCCACACAAACTCGCGGCCGTACTTCTCGCCCATGATGCTAAGCACGTAATAAATGATAAAGAAGAGGATGGAAACGAGGATGGGAACCCCCAGGCCGCCCTTCTTGATAATTGAGCCCAGCGGCGCCCCAATCAGGAACATGAGCAACACCGCCACCGACTGCGAATACTTGCGGTAGACCTCAATGCGGAACAGGGCCGAATTCCGGGCGTAATCGTTGAGCCGTTCCGAGGTGGAGTTGGCAAAGGCCCGGAGGTTGTTGGCCCGGTTAGTGGCCTGCTGAATGATGGGCGCGGTCGGCGCGGCCAGGCGCGAAGCCGGCACCTGCAAGTGGGCCACGCGGCGGTTGGCCGCCCGGCCGGTGGTATCGAAGCGCAGGAAGGTGAAGTAGGCGTTGACTTGCCGGGGCACCTGGTGCTGCTCGTGGGTTAGCTTCTTCTGAATCGAATCCGTGGCATTGTGCAGCTGCGGAATATTGAGCATCATCCGGTTTTCCTTGAACAAGTCTTCTTTGGTACGGCCCAGGTCGAACGATGCCAACGAAAACGTGACCAGGTTGTGGTCGAAACCTTGGCGCACAAAGCTGGCACCGGCCCGGTCCTGCGCATCGGGCTGCTCCACGTAGTTGTGGCCATGGAACAGCTCGAGGCTAAGGTAACCGCCATTAAAACGGGTGAACATGCGCCCGGAGTCGGCCAGCATCACGGTGGCATTGCCCGACTTCTGGGTGTGGTCGTAAATCATCACCCCGTGCAGGCGGTCGCCATTTTCGCCCGTTTTCTTGTCGACCTTAATGGTATAGCCGGGAATGCCGTTATAAAAAACGCCTTCCCGAATGTCCAAGGCTAGTTTTTGCTGGCGTACATCCCAAAGCAGGCTGTAGGCTTTCAGGTTGGCCTTGGGCACGATGGTTTCGTTGAACCAAAAGGCTCCCACGGCCAGACCCACCGTGAGCAGCAGCACCGGCCGCAAAATCCGCGTTAAGGCAATGCCGGAGGCCTTGATGGCCGTGAGCTCGTGGTGCTCGCCCAAGTTGCCATAAGTCATGAGCGACGACAGCAGCACGGCCAACGGCAGCGAAATGGGCACGATGAGCACACTGAAGTAAAACAGCAGCTGCAGCAGCACCCCCGTGCCCAAATCCTTGCCGATGATATCGTCGAGGTACTTGAGCAGTGTATGCGTAAGCAGAATAAACTGCACCACCGCGAACGTGAGCAGGAAGGGGCCAGCAAAGGCCTTTAGAATAAGCTTGTCGAGCTTCTTAAGCATAGAAAACGGCGCTAACACTGAACTGTACGTCGGCGCTGAAACGAAAGTCCAAGGAAAAAAGTACCGGAACCGCCCCCACCCCAATCGGAGGATTCGCGCGGTTTCTACCCTCCTACTTGCTCGCGGAGCTTGGCCACCAGGCCCTCCCACATTTCTTGCTGCTCCCCGGCATCGTGTGCCGACGAGTAGTCAATCACCCGCAAATACACTTCGTCGGTTACCTGCGACGAATCAAGCGTAAACTCCAGATAATTCGCGTCGGCCACTTGCTGGCGCAGGTCGTTCAAGAACACGAACCTGATGGCCCGGTTCAGCCGCTGGCCCGAAATCTCGGCGTAATGGTTTTCCTGGTCCCAAATAAAATTGAGCCGCTGACCTTCCACGTAGCGCACATCGTCGCAAAACCACTGCGAAAGACCGGAAGCGGTAGCCAAATAAGGAAAAAGAATTTTAGGCGAAGCGTTGATGGGAAATTCCACCACGAAGCGTGTTTTGGTTTGGGTATCAGGCAGAGCCATAATTTACAATACGAAGGGGCCTCGTCAAACAAGGGTCTGAAACCGGCCGCGAGGGAGAAATACAGTGTTTTTTGCCCCAGGACCTTGCGTCGGGGCCAATTGTAGCGTTACCTTTGCACCCACAAAAAACCCGGCGGGGTAGCTCAGTTGGTTAGAGCACAGGATTCATAACCCTGAGGTCACGAGTTCAACTCTCGTCCCCGCTACTTCAGAAACCGTTTCAGCTACGCTGAGGCGGTTTTTTTGCTTTAGGGACTTTCGAAGGCGGCACTACTTCCAGAGTAATACTGACTTCATTTTAGCTCAATATTTAATCTGAGCTATTTTTCTGGGCCAAAAACAAGAAAACGCTGAACCCAAGGGCCAGCGTTTTCTTGGTTCTTGACGCACAGGGGCAATTACTTCACTTTTTCCACGATGCCTTTGAAGGCCTCTGGGTGGTTCAGCGCCAAATCAGCCAGCACTTTGCGGTTGAGTTCGATGCCAGCCTTTTTCAGGCCGCCCATCAGCTGCGAGTACGACAGGCCGTGTTCACGAGCGCCGGCGTTGATACGCTGAATCCAGAGGGCACGGAATTCGCGCTTCTTTACTTTACGGTCGCGGTAAGCGTACAAGAGGCCTTTTTCAACGGCGTTCTTGGCTACGGTCCATACGTTTTTGCGACGGCCATAATAGCCTTTCGCCAAACGCATGATTTTCTTACGACGGTGGCGCGAGGCCACGTGGTTGACACTTCTTGGCATAACCTAGAGAGTTTTTGGCAGCCGGCGACAGAGGGTTGTCTTAGAGCCGGAAGCCTGGTGATGGTTTAGTTATTAGTTGTTGGCTGTCAGTTATTGGTATCAAATCAGATGCAGTAAACTCCAACAACTGACCATGAGCAACTGACAACAAATCAGATATTCAACATCTGGCGCACGCGGTTCATGTCGGCGCTGCTCACGAGGCCCGTGTGGGTCAAACCACGCTTTTGCTTGGTCGTCTTCTTCGTGAGGATGTGTGATTTGAAGGCGTGCTTCCGCTTCACCTTGCCCGTTCCGGTGAGCGCAAAGCGCTTCTTAGCACCGGATTTCGTCTTTACTTTCGGCATTGTAGTGGTTGTTGGAGGGTTGGTTGTTGATTGTTGATTGCTGACCGACCGGGGGTCGGGAAGCCATCTTCAACCGGTAAAATCTATTCAGCGTCCGTGGTCGCCGGTGCCGATTCAGCTGCTTTGCCAGCCGGCTCAGCAGAAGGCTTGGGCGCTTTTTTCTCAGCCTTGGCATCGGGTGCAGCGGCGGTCTTCGCAGCGGGCTTCACGACGGCCGCCGCTTTGGGGGCGAGGTACAGGAACATGCGCTTGCCTTCGAGCTTGGGCAGCTGCTCTACTTTGGCCAGGTCCTCGAGGGCCTGGGCAAACTTGAGCAGCAGGATTTCGCCCCGCTCTTTAAACACGATGCTACGACCTACAAAGTGCACATAGCTCTTGATTTTCGCGCCTTCGCGCAAAAACTCCTGGGCGTGCTTCACCTTAAAGGCGAAGTCGTGCTCGTCGGTATTGGGGCCGAAACGAATTTCTTTCAGGACGACCTTGGTCTGCTTGGCCTTCAGCTCGCGGGTCTTCTTCTTCTGCTCGTACTTGAATTTCGAGTAGTCGATGACGCGGCATACGGGTGGCGTGGCCGTGGGTGAAATCTCAACGAGGTCGAGATTCTGGTCCTGGGCCATTTTCCGGGCCTGGTCGGTCGGATAAACGCCTTGCTCGACGTTGTCGCCGACCAGGCGCACTTCGCGAGCCAGGATTTTTTGGTTGATTTTGAACGGCTCTTCCACCTGCTGGCGGGGCACGTACCGACGATTCGGGGCTGCTATGGTTTGGTCCTCCTCCTAAAAAAGTGGCGGGAAATGAGATTCGGGGCGGTTTAGGCCTGGTAAGGCCTGGCAATCAGGGGGCAAATATCGGTATTTATCTTGGTAAAGGCAAATTACTTATGAAATCAACGGCGAAATGCACTAAGCCGAGCCTTAGGCCAGTTAAATCAAACACCGTCAAATTGAGCTGCTGTTGCTGGCTCAACCTGACGGTGCTGTGCCTTAATTAATAAGCTTCAATAATCTGGCTTTGCACGCTCTTCACAAAAGCATCCAGCGGCATCGAGCCTAGGTCGCCTTCGCCGTGCTTGCGTACCGAAATGATGTTGTCCTGAGCCTCTTTCTCGCCCACAACCAGCAGGTAAGGAATTTTGCCCATCTCGGCGTCGCGAATCTTGCGGCCGATGCGCTCATCGCGGGCATCTACAGTGCCGCGCAGCTCGCGCTGCTCCAGCTGGGCTTTCACCTCGTTGGCGTAGTCGATGTACTTGTCCGAAATCGGGAGGACGATGAACTGCTCGGGCGTCAGCCACAGGGGGAAATTACCGGCGCAGTGCTCGATAAGCACGGCCACGAACCGCTCCAGCGAGCCAAAGGGCGCGCGGTGCAGCATCACGGGGCGCTGACGCGAGTTGTCGGAAGCGACATACTCGAGGTCGAACCGCTCCGGCAGGTTGTAATCTACCTGAATGGTGCCAAGCTGCCAGCGGCGGCCCAAGGCATCGCGCACCATGAAATCGAGCTTGGGGCCGTAAAAGGCGGCTTCGCCGAGTTCGGTCACGGTGGGCAAGCCCTTCTCCTCAGCGGCTTCCTTGATGGCGTTTTCGGCGAGAAACCAGTTTTCATCGGAGCCGATGTACTTGGTTTTGTTCTCGGGGTCGCGCAGGCTGATTTGGGCCGTGTAGTCTTCAAAACCTAGGTTCTTGAACACGTACAGCACCAGGTCAATCACCTTCTTGAACTCGTCTTTTACCTGGTCGGGCCGGCAGAAGATGTGGGCATCGTCCTGCGTAAAGCCGCGCACGCGGGTCAGGCCGTGCAGCTCGCCCGACTGCTCGTAGCGGTACACGGTGCCGAACTCGGCGTAGCGCACGGGCAGGTCGCGGTAGCTGCGTGGCTCGGTTTTATAGATTTCGCAGTGGTGGGGGCAGTTCATCGGCTTGAGGAAGAATTCCTCGCCGGGGTTGGGCGTTTTGATGGGCTGGAACGAGTCGGCGCCGTATTTCTCGTAGTGGCCGCTGGTCACGTACAGCTCCTTGGCACCGATGTGGGGCGTCACGACGGGCTGGTAGCCGGCTTTCACCTGAGCTTTGCGCATAAACTGTTCCAGGCGCTCGCGCAGGGCGGTGCCTTTGGGCAGCCACAAGGGCAGCCCCGCTCCTACTTTCTCTGAGAAAGCAAACAGCTTTAGCTCCTTGCCCAACTTGCGGTGGTCGCGGCGCTTGGCTTCCTCCAGCCGCTCCAGGTACTCGGTGAGGTCCTTGGCTTTGGGAAAGGTGATGCCGTAGAGGCGCGTGAGCTGCTTGTTCTTCTCATCGCCGCGCCAGTATGCACCGGCCACGTTCATGAGCTTGGCTGCTTTAATGGTGCTGGTATCGGGGATGTGCGGGCCGCGGCAGAGGTCGGTGAAACCACCTTGGGTATAGAAGGTAATCTGGCCGTCTTCCAGGTTTTCGAGCAGCTCCAATTTGTAGGGGTCCTGCTTTTCCTGGAAATAGGCGATGGCATCGGCCTTCGAGATTTCCTGGCGGATGTAGCGGCTTTTGTTCTTGGCCAGCTCCAGCATCTTTTTCTCGATTTCGGGGAAGTCTTCGCTGGAAATGCTGCGGCCTTCGCCCAAATCGACGTCGTAATAGAAGCCGTTCTCCACGGCGGGGCCGATGGCCAGCTTCACGCCGGGATAGAGCGTTTCGAGCGCTTCGGCCATGAGGTGCGCCGAGGAATGCCAATAGGTAGCCTTGCCGGCCTCGTCGTTCCAGGTCAGGATTTCAACGGTGGCGTCTTCCGTGAAGGGACGGTAGAGGTCGCGGACTTCGCCGTTGACGCGCACAGCCAAGGCATTGCGGGCCAGGCCTTCGCTGATACTGGCGGCCAGGGCATGGCCCGTAGAGCCAGACTCGACTTGGCGCACCGAGCCGTCGGGGAGGGTAATATTGAGCATAGGATTGGAATAAAAGCCCCCGTGGGGCTAAGCGGGGCGCAAGTTACACGTTGCTCAATAATGAACTTAAGATTATTGAGGAAGCGGGGGTTATAATTTTTAACTCACGCAAGCACTTCTGTGTGCTGGCCCGGGGGCTTTCACCCGGTGCTGGGCCGGAGCGATGGCAGCGGGCTAATCGGCGCGGGGCGCGGGGGCCGGCGGTAATAATACCGTGGCGCGGGCCGCAAGCTATCCGGCAGCTGGCCCTGCACCCGGCCGTTGAGTTTCCAGACTTTAAAGGTCCAGTGCGCGTTGCCCGGGTTTTCGGCCACAAGCTGGCGGTATTGAGCCAATGCTTCGGGCAGGCGGTTTTGGGTTTCCAGTGCTTCGGCGAGCAGCGCGCGGGCCTGCGGCAGGTGGGGATTGCGGCGCAGGGCCCGCCTGAGATGCTCTATTACGGCAAGGGGGCTGCGCGCTTTGGCCGCGGCCAGGCCCAGGCGGTAGTCGGCCCGGTACACGGTGGTGTCCAGCGCCAACGCGCGCCGGTAGTACCACAGGGCGCTATCGGGGCGGCCCTGCAGCTCGAGCTGGCGGCCGTAGTCGTACCGGAGCAGCCCGGAGGTGGTGTCCAGCTTCATACCCAAGGCCGCGTAGCGGGCGGCATCGCCGGGCACCCGCCAGGCATTAAGCAGAAACGCCAGCTGATGAAGAATCTCGGGCTCGCGGGGGTCCCGGGCCAGGGCGTCCTGCAGGTACTGGACGGCGGTGGAGGTATCGGCAGTGGCAGCATAGGCCAGGCCTTTGTAGAAAAGGGCCGAGGGCTGGTCGGGGTCGAGGCGCAGGGTGCGGTCGAGGTTGTCGAGGGCAGCCGAATAGTTGCGCCCGGCCAGATGAGTTTCGCCCACCAGCAAGGGCAGCTCTGGCCCGGAATAACCGTGCTCGGCCGCTTGGCGAGCGGCGGCTAGGGCCTCCGGCAATTGGCCCAACGCCCGATATGCCCGCGCTTGCAAAAAGTACAGCCGGCCGTCGGTGTCATCGATTTCCAGGGCAGTCGCGACATCCTGGAGGGCGGCGCGGGGCTGCCCGGCGGCCAGGCGCAAAGTGGCCCGACGCGCCAATAGCGCCGTGTTTTTAGGCTCCCGAACAATGGCTCCGTTCAGCTCATCGGCCTGCACGCGGGGGCCGCTTTGGACGGTAGCCAAATTAACCAGCGTATCGGGCCGTTCATTGGGCTCGGCCTGGCAGGCGGCGAGCAGAACCAGAAAGAAAGGCAAACGGCGGGTCATGAACAGGCCAAGCGGCAGGAAAGCGTGGTTCAAAGGTAGCTGCAGCGGTTGAGGATAAGCTTGCGCTGACTTCTTGAGCACCTTTTTAGACAGTATCAATAACTTAATGCGTGGCCTGGAAGTGCCTTTTAACCCAGCCAAAAGCGCCAAATACAGGCCTGCCTAGTTGCAATCAGCTCAAGTGGCGGTGCTTCAAATCGACTTACTAGCCAAGCTACTGCTTGCGACTAACGGAATCGGCAGCGGCCGGGCTTGGGCTAGGCGGCAGCGTGGCCGGTGCTGCTTCTTTCTGTTCGAGCCGGGCGGAGCGTTGGCTCCGGCGGGCATCGGCGCGCAGTAAGGGAGGCAGCATCTGCCGGCACAGCCTGCTTATGACAAGGTCTTCGCTGGTGATGGGCGAAATTCTTTCCGCTTCGCGCAGCACCTCAATGGCCCGCCGCCGGCGGCCCTGATAGCGGCACATACGGGCCAAGTCGTAGCAGAATTCGATGTTGTTGGGCGCCAGCTTCCGGGCTTTTTCCAGGTCTTCCATGGCCTCGTGGCTGTCGCCCCCTTCGGGCACACCACCCAGCACAAATTTGCTGTACAGTCGCTCGAGCAAGTTGTAGTGGGCCACGCGGTACTGCCAGCGGCCCAGCAACTGCCAGCCCTCCGCGATATCAGGCCGCCGCTCCGTGACGAGGTACACGTGCGAACGCAAATCCCGGAAGGCTTTCAACCGGGCCCCGGCCTTGTAAAGCGTGGCTTGGTTGAATAAGGCGAAGGCAACGGCGTAATTGCTTTCGCCACCTTCGGGCCGAATGAGCAGGGCGCGGTCGGCGTACTGGCGGCCGGCGTCGAAATACGCCGACTTGCGGGTTTCGTCGGAATACCGGCTGCCAATTTTTACGCTAAGCACCGCGGCCTGGCACAGCGACAAATAATGGTTGGGAGTGCCTTTAAGAATCTCCTGGTAAACGGCCAGCGCCTCCGAATCTTTGAAGCCCTTGGCGAGCGTGGCGGCTTGAAAGAGCTGGGCCTGCACCGCCGGCGGGTCCGGCGGCAGCGCGTTGAGTGGCCGCTGGCTGGGGGCGGCTGTGGCTGGCTTGCGCGGCTGGGTCCGGAACTGCCCAGCAGCTGGCGTGGCGAGCCAGCCCAGCATGAGTACTCCCAGCAGCCAGCTTCGCCACTGCCTGAATGGAAAGGCAGGACACGACAGCAACCAGGGCACAACAAGCATAAAGGCAAAGAAACGAGGCACCAAAAGGAAGTAGCTAACAACTGGTATCAGGCAGCCGGTCAGAAGAAAAGTTCTCCCGGTTACCCGATACCAATGGCTCTGCGCATTAGAACAGGCCCAATTGCGCCTTTGGGCGCTTGAGCAACTCCCGTGCCTGGGCTACTTCTTCGGCCGTCACGTCCACCGCCCCAGTGGGCTCGGGGCGTTCGGCCTCGGCCGCTCCTCCCCCGTTCTCCCCTGGCTTGGGCAACGCCGCGGCCACGCGCTTCTTGGCTACCTCGCGGCGCTGGGGCTCGGGGCCTTCGTCGGTGAGCAGTGTTAAGGCGTGCACTTTAAAGTAGTTGAGCTTGTTGCCCATCGCCTTCCAGCCCTTCACGTCGATGAAGTCGTGCAGGTTGATTTTCTCGGTTTCCTTATCGGATTTCTTGTCCTTCTGAAACTTCACTTCCACCAGCGGCTCGGGGTTGGCGGTGACGGCCAGCAGCTTCGAGCCCTTGGTTTCGGAGATGAAGGTGAAGCGCTTGCCCAACGTGCTGGTTTCGATTTTGAAACGCTTGACGTAATGGATTTTGGTTTCGCCGTCCACGTACACCGCGCTAAGCACCAGGTCGGGCTCATACTTGCGCAGCAGCACAATATTGGGCACGTCGTAGTGGTTGGCGGGGTCGGGCGTGGTTAGCTCGTAGCTGCCGTCCTTGAAAACCACCAAGACGTGATGTTCAGTATCAAACTGGCCCAGGTAGCGGCCGTGGCCCGCGGTGTTGAGCCGGCCCACTACGCTGTCGAAGAATATCTCGCGCCCGCCCAGGGTGGAGTCGCCCAGGGTTTTCTGCGTGATTTTCTTAATGGGCTGCTTGGTCACAATGTTGCCCATCGAGCCTTTGCCCTTGATGCCGAGCTCGGCAAAATCAAAGTCAAACTGCTTCACCCGCGCCGGCGCCTTGTCCGAGAGCTGAATGTTCACAATCTCGGATTCCGAGTTGGGATTCGCAGTCAGGTACAGCACTTTGGTGCCTTTGGTGCCTTTAGTCAGGTCGTAGGTTTTGTCGCGGGTGATGCCCGACACCAGGAAGCGCTTGGCGAAGCTGATGCCGGAGGCGCCGTCGAGGTACACCATGTTGTACACCAGCCGGTCGTCGTTCTTGTTGTACACGCCCACGTGCAGGATATCGCGGCCCACGAAGGTCTTTTCCGCGATTTTGGTCACCGTAAACGTGCCGTCGCGCTTGATGGCGATGATATCGTCCAGGTCCGAGCAGTCGCACACGAATTCGTCTTTCTTGAGGCCGTAGCCCACAAAACCGTCGACGCGGTTCACGTAAAGCTTCTGGTTGGCAATGGCCACTTTCTGGGCCGTCACCACGTCGAAGGTGCGGAGCTGGGTTTTACGCTCGCGGCCCGCGCCGTACTTCTTGAGCAGGTTTTCGAAGTACTGGATGGCGTAGCGGGTCAGGTTGGCGAGGTGGTCGGCTACTTCGGCCAGTTCGGCTTCCAGGCGCTGGATGTACTCGTCGGCCTTGAACCCGTCGAACTTCGAAATGCGCTTGATGCGAATTTCGGTCAGGCGGGTCAGGTCCTCTTCTTCGATGGGGCGGCGCAGCACAATGCGGGTGTCGTCGGCCTTGGCCTTCTCCCCCTCGATGCGCACAAATTTCTTCAGACCCTTATCAATGGTCTCCAGGATTTCTGCCCAGGTCTCGCATTCCTCTATCTTGCGGTAAATGCGGTTCTCGATGAAAATCTTCTCCAGCGACGCATTGTGCCATTTCTCCCACAGCTCGTCCTGGCGGATTTCCAGCTCGCGCTCCAGCAGGCGCACCGTGGCCTTGGTGCTTTGGCGCAGCACGTCCTCCACGCCCACAAACCGGGGCTTTTCGTCGATGATGACGCAGGTGTTGGGCGAGATGCTGATTTCGCAGTCGGTGAAGGCATACAGCGCGTCGATGGTCAGGTCAGGCGAGACGCCGGTGGGCAGCTGTACCTGAATTTCCACGTCGGCGGCCGTGTTGTCGACCACCTTCTTAATCTTGATTTTGTTGGCTTCCGAGGCCTTAACGATGCTCTCCATCAGCGCCGTGGTGGTGGAACCGTAGGGAATGTCGCGGATGATGAGCAGGGTTTTGTCGACTTTCTCGATGGTGGCGCGTAGGCGGATGCGGGCCCCGCGCATGCCGGAATTGTAGTTGCTCACGTCACACAAGCCGCCGGTCGAGAAGTCCGGAAACAGCTGCACTTCTTTGCCCCGCAGCACGTCGATGCTGGCTTTGCACAGCTCGCGGAAGTTGTGGGGCATAATCTTGGTGCTCAAGCCCACGGCAATGCCTTCCACGCCCTGCGCGAGCAGTAACGGGAATTTTACGGGCAGCGTGGTGGGCTCGCGCTTGCGGCCGTCGTAGCTGAGCTGCCACTCGGTGGTGTCTGGATTGAACACGACATCCAGCGCAAACTTGCTCAGGCGGGCTTCGATGTAGCGGGGCGCGGCGGCGCCGTCGCCGGTGCGCACGTCGCCCCAGTTGCCCTGGGTTTCGATGAGCAGGTCTTTCTGGCCCAGGTTCACCATGGCATCGCCGATGCTGGCGTCGCCGTGCGGGTGGTACTGCATGGTCTGGCCGATGACGTTGGCCACCTTGTTGAAGCGGCCGTCGTCCATCTCCTTCATGGCGTGCAGAATGCGCCGCTGCACGGGCTTCAGGCCGTCTTCAATGGCTGGCACGGCCCGCTCCAGAATCACATACGAGGCATAGTCCAGAAACCAGTTCTGGTACATGCCCTTCACCGTGGCCACGTCGTGAATGGTCTCGCCGGGCGCAAACTTGGGCTCCTCCTCGGTTTCGGGTTCGGGCACGGTCTCGGCCGCCAGGTGCACGGCCGGCAAGTCGCCGAATAAATCGGCCGCGTCCACGGCTTCCTGGCTGCTCTCGGCAGCCGCCTGCTCAGCTGCTTGGTCGGCAAAACTGGCGGGTTCCTGGGCATCCGCCGCCGCGGCAGGCGAAAACGCCGTTAAGTCAAAGTCGACCGAATCACCGGGTTGCAAAATATTTTGGTCGGGGAATTCGGAATCAGGAGTATCGAGAGTAGCCACGTGGGAAACGAAAGAGGTCGGCGAATGCCATCAAAAATACCGGAATCAGCGCGGAGCGCAACATATTACAATTCCAGCCCAGGCCGGAAAGTTCCCAAATTTCTTAGCGAATTTGCAATCAACCAGCAAATTCCAAAAGCCATAAAAAGCGAACAAAGGCTTCAAAATACGGCAATTTTTGGCCAAAAAGCAAGCTAAAAATACTAGCCAACTATCAACATCTGCCGTTGCATTAAAGCCCGACAATATGCTCGTTTTGACCAAACGAAAAAAGCCCGAACCAAGGGTCCGGGCTTTTCCGTGGAATGTGCCGACTAGTCTACCCCTAGGCGGCGATTCAAACCTACGAAAAAAACCGTACAACACAATACGTAGGTTGCCCACAAGCCGCACTTTTTACGTAGGTTTTTACAAGTATTTCGGATTGTTACGGCCGAGCTTTCACTTAAGTCAACTTGCTATTGATTAGCGGCGGTACCGTAATCAATAAAATCAGCCGATGAAACCGCGGGAATTTTGGGCTGACCGAAGGAGTAAACGCAACTATATTAATATTAAAATTAATCTCTGCGAAGGGCCGGCATTCGCCTTTTGCATTGAACGCTAAAACCCATTTGATTTTTGCTGAATCAGGCGGAGGGCAGCGGCACGGCTACCCGTACTCCAAAACCGGCTACAGTACCATTTGCCGCCAGCACCGGGCCGGTGCTGGCGGCCCCGCCCATGGCCGTCGCCCGCAGCTCGATACTGGCCCGGCCGTTCCCCCCGCGGCCGGCCGGGCCAAGTGGGCTGAAGGCCGGCGCTGGCTGCCCGTTGTCCATAATATCTACAATGAGCTGGGGCCCTTCCAGCCGCACGCGCACCGTGGCGCGCGATACGTGCTGCGCGTGCTGGGCAATGTTCTGAAGGCTCTCTTTATAAATCAGGTACAGGTTGCGGCGTAAGCGGGCCGGCAGGCGGTAAATGGGTATCACTTCGGGCACCTCGTAGGCAAATTCGATGCCTTTGGGGTCGAGCACTTCGTGCGCGTAGTCCCGCATCCGGGTGAGCAAGTCGGCCAGGTAATCGTTCTTGGCGTCGAGGCTCCACACCACGTCGTTGAGCTGGCGCACGGCGGTTCGGCTGGCATCGGACAGCCGGCTGATTTGCAGGCGCTGGCCGGCCGCATCGGCCAGGCCCTCCTGCAGCAGGTTGCTTTGCAGGCTGATTTGACGCAGCAAGGCCCCCACGTCGTTGCGCAAATCGGCGGCCAGGCTTTCCCGCAGGGCGGTTTCGCGGGCACTCTGCCGCCGCCGAAACCGCCAAAACAGGTAGACGGCAAATCCCATGGCCACCACGGTCAGCCCCGCCATGCCAATAAGCTGGTTTTCCTGGCGCAGCTTATCCAATTCGCGCTGCTGATTTTGCAGGCGGGCCTGCTGCGTGAGGAGCTTGATTTTGGCTTGCGTCTGCCCCAGCTCAAAATTGAGCTGCAGCGCGGCCGTGCTGCGGGTGGTGGCCTCGCTCAGCAGGCTGTCGTTGTACAGCTTGCGGCCAATGGAGGCCTCATAAGCCCGCGCGAAATCCTGGCGCGCCGCATATGCCAGCGCCAGTACATCGTTGGCCGCCCGCCCGCCTTCGTTGAAGCGCGCCTGCTGGCTGGCGCGCAGGCTGCGCTGCCCGTACCGAATGGCGCTATCGGGCTGGCCCACCCGCAGGAAAGCCCGGGCCAGCACCCCCAGCGCCCGCGGAATGGCCAGCCGCTGGCCCGCCGCCACCGACTGGCGCAGCGCCGGGTACCCCAGCGCAAACGCCTCCTGCAGCTTGCCCTGCCGCTCGCTCACTTCCGCCAGATTGACTTGCATAGCCAGCACTTCCGGCGCATTGCCCAGGCGCTGGCTCACGGCCCGGCTTTGCGTGTAGTAGAGCCGCGCGGCCTCCCATTGCTTTTGGCTGCGGCACACATCGCCGAGCCCGGCCAAAGCTAGGTTGATGCGGTCGGGGTAATCGTACTTTCGGGCCACCTGCAACGCATCCAGCAGGTAAGAACGGGCATGGGCGTAATCGCCCAGCTTGTTGAAGGTGCCGCCGGCTTGAATCTTGAGGGTAGTATTAAAGCGGCGCACATCGCCGCTGTCGGATAGCGCCAGGCCTTGCAGGCAGTAGGCCAGGCTGGAGGCGTACTGGCCCCGCTGGTCGGCCACCAGGGCCAGGCGGCCCAGGCACCGCACCTCGCCTCCCTGGTCGTGCATGCGGGCAAACTCCTGCCGAGACTCCCGCAGCCGCCGCACGGCCGGGCCGTATTCGGCCAGGGTGATATGGTAGTCGGCCAGGTCCAGCAAGCATTCCGCTAATAAATCCCCGATGGCCAATTGGCGAGACAACTGCACGGCTGCTTCCAGCACCGGGCGGGCCGACTGCACATTCTGCAGCTTCAGCTCGCTGGCCAGGTGCGTGAGCAGGACTATCCGAACAGAATCCAGTTGGGGATGGGCCCGTACCAGCCCACGCACGCTGTCGATGCGGTGCTGCTGGGCCTGGCCATGTGTGGCTCGGGCTGCGGCCACGGCCCATGCAATTGGCTGTCCCGGGCTGGATGCCGACGACGGGGCTTGTGCCCCCGCCTGCTTCAGGCCCCAGCAAAACACCAAGGCGAATATCGCAGTCGGCCCCAGGCCCGCTATCATTCTCCGCATTAGATCTAGATAATCAGCCCATAAATGTACTACTGCTGAGCTATGAATTGACTAATTTAAGCAAGCGGCACTATATGCGTCAACTTTAATCCACGGCAGTTTTTATGCTGCTCCGGCCTATTGCTGAATGGCTCTACTATTCATATATTAACGTTTATTTCGCTGAAAGCATACCGGCTGCATCAAAAAAGCCCCGTCTGGCTAATGCCAAACGGGGCTCCTAACACAGTAGCATTTCAGCTCAATTAAGCCAGGTCGGCTTCGGCCACCTCGGCTACGGGCAGCACATCACTGGTCACCAGGTCCTTCTCCAGGCGCAGGTTTTCGATGATGAAGTTCTGGCGGTCGGGTGTGTTTTTGCCCATGTAATACGTCAGGACCTGCTGGATGCTGCGGTCCGACTGCAGAATCACGGGCTCGAGCTTGATGTTTTCGCCGATGAACTTGCCGAACTCTTCGGGCGAAATCTCTCCCAGGCCTTTGAAGCGGGTGATTTCGGGGTTTTTGCCCAGCTTGCGCATGGCGTTCTGCTTCTCCTGCTCGTTGTAGCAGTAGATGGTTTCCTTCTTGTTGCGGACGCGGAACAGCGGCGTTTCGAGAATGAAAACGTGGCCGTTGCGCACCAGGTCGGGGAAGAACTGCAGGAAGAACGTGAGCAGCAGCAGCCGGATGTGCATGCCGTCGACGTCGGCGTCGGTGGCCACCACCACGCGGTTATAGCGCAGGTGCTCGATGCCTTCTTCGATGTTGAGCGCGTGCTGGAGCAGGTTGAGCTCCTCGTTTTCGTACACGATTTTCTTCTTCAGCCCGAAGCAGTTCAGCGGCTTGCCGCGCAGGCTAAACACGGCTTCCAGCTCCACGTTGCGGCTCTTGGTGATGCTGCCCGAAGCCGAGTCGCCCTCCGTGATGAAGAGGGTGGTGAGCAGCTCCTTTTCGGCGCCGTCCTTGGCGTTTTCGCCCAGGTGGAAGCGGCAGTCGCGCAGCTTGCGGTTGTGCAGGTTGGCTTTTTTGGCGCGCTGGTTGGCGAGTTTTTTCACGCCGGCCATGTCCTTGCGCTCCCGCTCGCTCTGCAGGATGCGCTTGAGCAGGGCGTCGGCCGTAGCGGGGTTCTTGTGCAGGTAGTTGTCGAGGTGCTCCTTCACGAAGTCCAGGATGAAGCCGCGCACCGTGGGGCCGTCCTCGCCCATGTTGATGGAACCGAGCTTGGTCTTGGTCTGGCTCTCGAACACAGGCTCTTGCACCCGCACCGAAATAGCCCCGATGATGGAGCCGCGCACGTCAGCCGCGTCAAAATCCTTCTTGTAAAACTCACGCACGGCCTTCACCACGGCCTCGCGGAAGGCCGCCAAGTGAGTACCGCCCTGCGTGGTGTACTGGCCGTTCACGAAGGAATAGTACTCCTCGCCGTAGTCGTTGCCATGGGTCATGGCCATCTCAATATCCGGCGCTTTCAGGTGGATAATGGGGTAGCGCAGGTGCTCCACATCGGCCTTGCGGGCCAAGAGGTCGAGCAGGCCGTTTTCAGAGTAATACTTCTGGCCATTGAAATTGATGGTCAGGCCAGCGTTCAGGTAAACGTAGTTCCAGATTTGATTTTCGAGGTACTCCGGAATGAAGCGGTAGTTTTTGAAAATCGTGTCGTCGGGCTGGAAGGTCACCAGCGTGCCGTTGCGCTGGCTGGTTTTCTGGGGCTTGGGGTCGCTCACGAGGTTGCCCTGGGCAAACTCGGCCGACTTCATAATGCCTTCGCGTACACTTTGCACCAGGAAATAGCCACTCAGCGCGTTCACGGCCTTGGTGCCCACGCCGTTCAGGCCCACCGATTTCTGAAACACCTTAGAGTCGTACTTGCCGCCGGTGTTGATTTTGCTCACCACGTCCACCACCTTGCCCAGCGGGATGCCGCGGCCGTAGTCGCGCACCTGCACGCGGGAGTCCGAAATCTTGATATCGATGGTGCGGCCGTGGCCCATTACGTGTTCGTCGATGCAGTTATCGACCACTTCCTTCACCAATACGTAAATACCGTCGTCGTAAGCAGAACCGTCGCCGAGTTTGCCGATGTACATGCCCGGTCGCAGGCGGATGTGCTCGCGCCAATCCAGCGAGCGGATGCTGTCTTCGTTATAGCCGTGGTCGGGGACTTTGGCCTTCACTTCGGAGGCTTCGGTCAGTAGTTCGTCGTTCATTGGGCAACTGTTCTCCAGTTTTTGGGTAAAATAACGCAGAAATTAGCAGGAGGGCAAGAAATATTGCCAGCTCTATTAGTATCACCTCGCTAATTTATTTAGTCTCCAACACCACTTAGCTGGCCTGGGTTCACGGGTTTTGGCCCGCCGCGCCAATTGATTTCCCCCTCTTCATACCGCATGTTTCCTCCTCTAATCAACCGGGTAATCAATCGGGGCTCGCCCCACTCCAACGTAGCCCAGCAAAGCGGCGCCATTCCCGAAGCCAAGCTGGCGCCGATGGTGCACTACACCTTCCTGCTCATTGGGCTGTCGCTGCTGGTGTATGTGCTCCACAAGCTCGACGGGATTCTGCTGCCGCTTTTCTTTTCGGCGCTGCTTTCCACCCTGCTCCTGCCCTTGGTCACCAAGCTGGAAGGTTGGGGCTGGTCACGGGTGTTGGCCATCATCGCGGCCATCTTTTTGTTGATAAGTGGCCTGGCGGGCCTTATCATTTTGTTTGGCTCCCAAATCCTGGACCTGCGGGCCGAGCTGCCCCTAATTCAGCAGAAGCTGGCGATATTTTTTGACCAGGGCCAGCAATGGCTGCACGACCGCCTGGGCATGCGCGTGATGAGCAAGGACGAGTTTATCGACTCCTCGTTGAGCTCGGCCAAAAAATCGGCTGGCGGCTTTCTGGGCAGCACCATCAGCACCACGGCCGGCGTGCTGAGCGTGGTGACCCTGATTCCGATTTACATTTTCTGCTTTCTGTACTACCGTGACCACATGCGCCAGTTCATGTTCCGGTTTGTGGCGCCCGATAAGCGCACCACGGTGCTGCACACCATGGACAGCATCCAGACCGTGGTGCAGGCCTACATTTCGGGTCTGCTCACGGTTATCGTCATAGTCTCGGTGCTGAACGCCATTGGCTTGCTGATTTTGGGGGTGAAGTTTGCGGTGTTCTTTGCCATTTTCGCTTCCATTCTGGCGGTCATCCCCTACATCGGCATCATGATTGGCGCCACCATTCCGGCCCTGATTACGCTGGTCGAAACCGGCTCGCCGGCGAAGGCGGCCGGCGTGGTGGGCGTGTTCGTGTTCGTGCAGTTTCTGGAAGGCAACTTCATCACGCCCATGATTACGGGCTCGAAGGTGAGCATCAACCCCATGGCCGCTATCGTGGCCCTTATCCTGGGCGGCGAGCTCTGGGGCACGCCCGGCATGATTCTGAGCATCCCGTTGGTGGCCGTGCTCAAGGTGGTGTTCGACTCCAACAAGACCACCGAGCCCTGGGGCTTTTTGCTCGGCGACGTGACCGACGGCGACGATACCAAACGGGACAAGTCGGACGACAAGCCCGGCTTTCTCGGCAAAGCTTGGCACATGATTAAGCGTATGTAAAGCTTGGCGGGCAAGTCTGCTCGACCGCAACCCCTTAGTAGCCTTCGCAGTATAGTACAGGAAGTTTTCCTTTCCACTAAACTCAATTATATCCATGGCTACGACCACCGAAACCACCGCCCGCGCTTACAATGACCTGGTTGAAATCAACAAAACCGCGGCCAAAGGCTACCAGGAAGCCGCCGAAGGCGTGACCAACCCCCAACTCAAATCGGAGTTGAGCCGCCTTTCGCAGCAGCGGGCCCAATTTGCCTCGGAGCTCACCCAGCGCGCCAGCCAGTACGGCCTGAACACGACCACCCACGGCACGGTGGAGGGCGCCCTCACCGACGCTGCCGCCGCGATGCACCGGGGCTGGATTAATATCAAATCGGCCATCACCGGCCATGACGACGCGGCCATTTTGGGCGAGTGCGAAACCGGCGATGCGACGGCCCTGCAAGCCTACGAAACGGCGTTGGAGTCGGCGGACTTGCCCACCGAAGCCAAGCGGGTAATCGAGCAGCAGCACAGCCAGGTACTGCAAGCCAAGAACTGGGTTACGCAGCAGAAAGGCACCTTGAAACGGTAAATAATTACCGGGTATTTAGCCCAATTAGCGGAGAAAGAACGAGCCCCATCGGCTGCAAGCTTTGCAGCCGATGGGGCTTTTTTTGTGCAGTCACCAAACTACGTCATTACTGACACCGGCTTGCCTGGCAAGACGGCCGGGGTGGTGGGCGTGTTCGTGTTCGTGCAGTTCCTGGAAGGCAACTTCATCACGCCCATGATTACGGGCTCGAAGGTGAGCATCAACCCCATGGCCGCCATCGTGGCCCTTATCCTGGGCGGCGAGCTCTGGGGCACGCCCGGCATGATTCTGAGCATCCCGCTGGTGGCCGTGCTCAAGGTGGTGTTCGACTCCAACAAGACCACCGAGCCCTGGGGCTTTTTGCTCGGCGACGTGACCGACGGCGACGATACCAAACGGGACAAGTCGGACGACAAGCCCGGCTTTTTGGGCAAAGCCTGGCACGTGGTAAAGCTGATGCAATGACAGCTCAACCATGTTTTTATTATATCGGCCATTGTTTTTATTATAAAAAAATCCGTAACTTCATGACTCACCAATTATTTTATAACTATGACAACGCCCAATGAAAAATTAGCCCGCGCTTATATCGACCTCGTCGAAATTAACAAGTCAGCCAATAAAGGATATCAGGAAGCGGCTTCGGGGGTATCTACTCCTCAAATCAAGACGGAGCTAAAGCACCTTGCAGACCAAAGAGCACAATTCGCTTCGGAGCTAGCGCAACAGGCCAGCCGCTTTGGCGTGAAAACCGATACTAAAATGACCGTGGAAAGCTCCTTCACCAACGTGGCCTCCACGGTGCAGCGCAACTGGATGAACGTAAAGACTGCCGTGTCCGGCCACAACGAAGCAGCCATTCTGAACGAATGCGAAACCGTCGATACCACGGCCCTCAAGGCCTACGATATGGCTCTGAAGGAGCCCGACCTGCCCCAGCCAGTTAAGCAAGTCATCGAACAGCAGCGGAACCAGATTGTGTCTGCTAAAAACACCCTGTCCCAGCTGAAAAACCAAGCCAAGAGCAACAGATAGTGCGGCGATAGCCGTTAGTAGCTACCAGACGGTACGCTGCCAATTGGCCACTCAGAGCGCAAAAAAGGCAGTCCGTAAGGGCTGCCTTTTTTAGTTGTGCAACCTTATGCCGGGCTAAATTTGTTAGTCTTCTTTCCCACCACCTTCCCGGCCCTGCGATTTGTACGCCATCATTGACCTTGAAACCACCGGCGGGCAGCCCACCCAGGACCGCATCACCGAAATAGCGATATACATTCACGACGGCGAGAAAATCGTGGACGAGTACGCCACGCTGCTCAACCCCGGCCGGGCCATTCCGCCGTTCATTACCCAGCTCACCGGCATCACCAACGACATGGTGAGCGACGCGCCCCGGTTCCACGAAGTGGCCCGCAAAGTGGTGGAAATGACCGAAGGCTGCGTGTTTGTGGCCCACAACGTTCGGTTCGACTACTCGTTTCTCAAAAAGGAATTTGCCGACCTGGGCTACAACTATTCCCGCAAAACGCTGTGCACCGTGCGCCTGAGCCGCTCGCTCATTCCCGGCCAGCCCAGCTACAGCCTCGGCAAGCTGTGCCAGAACATCGGCATTGAGTTGGAAAACCGCCACCGCGCCGCCGGCGACGCCCACGCCACGGCCATCCTGTTTGGCCGGCTGCTCAAGATTACCCAGGAAAGCGAAAGCGTGCCCCACGGCACCGACACCAGCCACACCCTGGCCCGCGTGGATGCCCTGGCGCCCGCCGGCAACCGCCCCCCAGCCGCCACCAAAGCGCCCTCGCCCAAACGCGTGGCCGCCGTGCAAACCGCCATTCGGGAAGCCCTGATGCCGCCGCTGTTGTCGGCCTCGGTGGTCGCGAATTTGCCGCAGGCCACGGGCGTGTACTACTTCCACAACGAGGCCGGCGAGGTAATTTACGTGGGCAAGAGCATCAACATCTACAAGCGCATCCAGCAGCACTTCGCCGTCGATGTGAAGTCGCGCAAGAGCCTGGAGTTTAAGAACTCCATTGCCGACATCACCTGGGAGCTCACCGGCTCGGAGCTGGTGGCGCTGCTGTATGAATCGCACCTCATCAAACAGCTCAAGCCGGCCTACAACCGCGCCCAGCGCCGCTCGGTGTTCCCAGCCGGCATTTACCTGCGCGTCGACGAGCAGGGCTACAAGCGCCTGGCCTACGGCCGGGCCGATGCACGCAACGCCGAAATACCCATCATCGCGCTGGGCAACCAGTACAAGGCCCAAGGCTTTCTGTACCACAAAGTGGCCAAGTACAACCTGTGCCAGAAGCTGTGCGGCCTCTACAAAACGCAGGGTGCATGCTTCGACTACCAGGTGCACCATTGCCAGGGCGCCTGCCTGGGCCTGGAGCCACCCGAGAGTTACAACCTGCGCGTGGATGAGGCCATCGAAAGCATCAGCTACGAGCACGAAACCTTCGTGGTCATCGGGGCGGGCCGCACCGAGCTGGAAAAGAGCATTGTGCTGGTCGAGAACGGCCGCTACCGCGGCTTCGCCTACGTCGACGAGACGTTCTCGGCCCGCAAGTTGGCTGATTTCAGGGACGTCATCCAGCCTTTCACGGACAACAAAGACACCCAGCAGATTATCCGGCAGCATCTGCGCACCAAGCACAAAGGCGAGCGGGTGAAGGTGTTTGGGTAGGTTCCGTTGAGTTTCCTACGCTGTAAACAACAAGCGGCCCACCGAGCATATTTCGGTGGGCCGCTTGTTGTTTAGGCTGCTGAAGTATTACCGCTTCCCCGCCACAATCTCATCCACTACCAGTGGGTCGAGCAGGGTGGATACGTCGCCAAGGTTGCTGGTTTCGCCTTCGGCTACTTTGCGCAGGATGCGGCGCATGATTTTGCCCGAGCGGGTTTTGGGTAGGCCCGAGACAATTTGAATCTTATCGGGCTTGGCGATGCGGCCGATTTCGGCGACCACGGCTTCAATGATGCTGGCTTCGGTTACCTGCAGGTCGATGTCGGTGGTGGGCACCCCGTTCTGGCAGATGACATAGGCGTAAATGCCCTGGCCTTTTACGTCGTGCGGGTAGCCCACCACGGCGCTTTCCACCACGTATTCGCTCTGGTTGATGGCGTTTTCAATTTCGGCGGTGCCGAAGCGGTGGCCGCTGACGTTGATGACGTCGTCGACGCGGCCGATGATGCGGTAGAGGCCACTTTCGTCGCGCCGGGCGCCGTCGCCGGTGAAGTAGTAGCCGGGATAGGGCGTGAAATACGTTTGGCGGGCGCGCTCGTGGTCGCCCCAGGTGGTGCGGATGATGCCGGGCCAGCTGTCCTTGATGGCGAGGTAGCCTTCCTGGTCGTTGCCTTCAATTTCGGTGCCGTCCTGGTTGAGCAGCACGGGGTGCACGCCGGGCAGCGGCAGGCCCGCCCGGGCCGGCACCGACGGCGTGATGCCCGCCAGGGCCGAAATCATGATGCCGCCGGTTTCGGTTTGCCACCACGTGTCCACGATGGGGCAGCGGCCTTTGCCCACGTGCTGGTGGTACCAGTGCCAGGCTTCTTCGTTGATGGGCTCGCCCACTGAGCCCAGCACGCGCAGGCTGCTGAGCGAATACGCCAGCACGTGGTCGATGGGCGCGGCCATGAGCGAGCGAATGGCGGTGGGCGCGGTGTAGAAAATGGTGACGTGGTGCTTGTCAATCACCTCCCAGAAGCGGCCCGGCGAGGGATAGGTGGGCACGCCCTCAAACATGAGGCTGGTGCTGCCCGCCAGCAGCGGCCCGTAGAGGCCGTAGGTGTGGCCCGTGACCCAGCCAATGTCGGCGGTGCACCAGTACACGTCGTTTTCCTCCACCTGAAACACGTTGCGAAAGGTAAAATCGGCCCAGACCATGTAGCCGGCCTGGGTGTGCACCACGCCCTTAGGCTTGCCGGTGCTGCCGCTGGTATACAGGATAAAGAGCGGGTCTTCGGCGTCCATTTCGGCCGCCGGGCACTCCTTTTCCACGTCCTTCACCTCGTCGTGGTACCAAGCGTCGCGGCCTGCCTGCCACTGAACCGGCCAGCCGGTGTGCTCCACCACTATCACGCGGCGCACCGAAGGGCAGTTTTGCAAGGCTTCGTCTACCACTGCCTTTACCGGAATCTGCTTGGCGCCGCGGTTCAGGCCGTCGGCAGTGAGGACCACCTGGGCCTCGGCGTCGTTGACCCTATCGGCGATGGCGGTGGCCGAAAAGCCTGCGAATACCACCGAATGCACGGCCCCGATGCGGGCGCAGGCCAGCACAGCTATCGCCAGCTGCGGAATCATGGGCATGTAGATGATGACCCGGTCGCCTTTTTTGACGCCATTTTTCAAAAGCACGTTCGCGAACTGGCAGGTTTGCTCGTGCAGCTCGCGGTAGGTCAGGCGCAGGTGGCGCGTTTTGGGGTCGTTGGGCTCGAAGATGATGGCCAGCTTGTTGCCGCGCTGGGCCAGGTGGCGGTCGAGGCAGTTTTCGGTGAGGTTGAGCCGGGCGCCTTCAAACCAGGTACTCCGGCCTTCGGGCGAAAACTCGCCGCCGCGCACCTTATCCCACTTGCGCCGCCAGGTAAAGGGTTCGGCAATGTCGCCCCAAAAGGTATCGGGGTCGTCAATGGACTGCTTGTAGGCGACGTGGTATTGCTCGAGGGTGCGAATGCGGGAGTGCATAATGGTGAAGATTGGAGTGAAACAGTGACTTTAGAAGCGGATATCTGCTACCTATTGGCGGCAGTGAATCCGCGGGCCTTGGCGGGCCGGCTTAACTTAGCCATGCAAGGAATGAAATATATCAGACACCTCCACAAGGCCCGGGTAGACTTGGGTTGAGTCATTGGGATGGATGGCTGGCTTCGTACGCCAGCCCAACTGCGCGCCGCTGCAGACCCGCCCGAATTTCATCCAGAATAAGCGGGTCGTCGATGGTGGAGGGCACGGCGAAAGCTTCGCCATCGGCCAGCTGGCGCAGGGTTTTGCGCAGGATTTTGCCGGACCGGGTTTTGGGCAGGCGTTTCACCACCAGCACCGTTCGGAAGCAGGCCAGCGGCCCGATACGGGCCCGCACGGTGGCCACCAGCTCTTTTTCCAAGGCCTCCTCTCCTATCGTCTGGCCATCTTTCAGCACCACCAGCCCCACGGGCACCTGCCCGCGCAGGCTGTCGGCAATGCCGAGCACGGCGCACTCGGCCACGGCGGGGTGCGCGGCCAGTATCTCCTCCATTTCGCCGGTGCTCAGCCGGTGGCCGGCCACGTTGATAACGTCGTCGACGCGGCCCATGATGTAGCAGTAGCCCTCGCTGTCGCGGTAGCCGCCGTCGCCGCTTAGGTAGTAGCCCGGGAAGGTGGCCAGGTAGGCTTCGTGGAAGCGGGCATCGTCGTTCCACAGCGTGGGGAAGCAGCCGGGAGGCAGCGGCAGCTTCACGGCTACCAGGCCAGTGGTTCCGGCGGTTACGGGCTCGCCGGCCTCGTCCAAAATCTGCACATCGTAGCCCGGCACGGGGTGGCCGGCGCTGCCGGGCCGGGGCGGTGGCATGCCCTCCAGGCCCACCAGCGTGGCCAGCATGGGCCAGCCCGATTCGGTTTGCCACCAATGGTCGACCACGGGCACGCCCAGCACCTGCTGGGCCCAGGCGAAGGTGGCGGGGTCGCAGCGCTCGCCGGCCAGAAACAGGTGGCGCAGGCAGCTCAGTTCGTATTTATGGGCCAGCCGGCCCTCGGGGTCTTCTTTTTTGATGGCCCGGATGGCGGTGGGCGCCGTGAACATGACCCGAGCGCGGTGCTGCGCCACGATGCGCCAGAACGCGCCGGCATCGGGCGTGCGCACGGGTTTGCCCTCATACAGCACCGTGGTGCAGCCCCGGAGCAGCGGCCCATATACAATGTAGGAATGCCCCACCGCCCAGCCTATATCCGAGGCGGTGAACATGACCTCGCCGGGCGCCAGGTCATAAATCGCCTCCATGCTGAAGCGCAGGGCCACGGCGTGCCCGCCATGGTCGCGCAGCACGCCCTTGGGCCGGCCCGTGGTACCGCTGGTATACAGGATGTAGAGCGGGTGCGTGGCCGGCACGGGCAGCGCCGCAATGGGCGGGGCCTGCAGCAATTTTCGATAGTCAAGGTCGCGGCCGGGCTGCAGGGTGGCCGTTACAAAGTCGCGCTGGCACACCACCACGTGGGCTGGTTTATGAGTCGCTTTGGCCACGGCTTCGTCCACGAGCGGCTTGTAGGGGATGATGCGGTCGAACTCCATGCCGCCCGACGCGCAGATGATGGCATGCGGCTTGGCATCGTCGATGCGCACGGCTAGCTCGTGCGGGGCAAAGCCCCCAAACACCACTGAGTGCACGGCCCCGATGCGCGCACAGGCCAGCATGGCCACCACGGCCTCCGGCATGTTGGGCATGTAAATGATAACCCGGTCGCCCAGCCCCACCCCAATGGCGCGCAGCCCCCCAGCAAACCGCTCGGTCATGTCTAGCAGCTCGGCGTAGGTGTAGGTGCGCAGGGTATTGGTCACGGGCGAGTCGTAAATAAGGGCCGGCTGGGCGCCGCGGCCGTGCTGCACATGGTAGTCGAGACAGAGAAACGAGGTATTCAGCTCTCCACCCTCAAACCAGCGGTAAAAGCCCTGGGCATCCTGGGATAGCGGCCGCGTGGGCGGCGTATCCCAGTGCAGGTGGGCGGCCTGCCTGAGCCAAAACGCGGCGGGATCGGCCAGGCTGGCGGCATGCGTCGCGGCGTAAGAACAAGCAGGTTTCATGGCGGGTGGGAATGGAGGAGCGGGGCAGTTGGGGCGGCTGGGTTAGTAACCCAATCGGCTGTCATGCTGAGGCACGAAGCATCTTATCACTGTTGAATGCGTCGTCCTGACCTGATAAGATGCTTCCTTCGTCAGCATGACAGCCGAATACAAAAGGTTAGGTGACTGCTAAACAGGAAAAGTTTTCATCAATCTTAAATGGTATTTAAAGAAGCAAATGATTACACAGCAATAGCGAGGAGCTCGCGCACTTTTTCCATTAACTGGCGGGTACTGAACGGTTTGGGAATATACAAATCGGCTCCCACATCATAGCCCTTCTTCACGTCGGCATCGCGGCTTTTGGCCGACAGGAAAATTACTTTCGTGCCCACGGCATCGGGCCGGGCGCGGAGCTGCTGGCACACCTGGTAGCCGTCCACATCGGGCATCATCACATCGAGCAGCACGAGGTCGTAGGGCGTGTGGGCGATGGCGGCCAGGGCCTCGGTGCCGTTGCGGGCAATGCCGACCTGGTAGCCGTTTTTGCGCATCAAGAATTCCAGGGACATGACGATGTTGGGCTCGTCATCAACAATCAGAATGTGGGGGACTTTCATGGCTCATAGGAAGGGTGCGGGTAGAAGGGTTAGCTGACGAGTTCGGGGGTATTTTCCAGGGGCAGCTGCACATAGAAGGTGGCGCCCTGGTTGGGCTGGCTTTCCACCCAAAGGCGGCCGTGGTGCAGTTCAACTATCTTTTTGGTGATGGCCAGGCCCAGGCCGGTGCCTTCGGGCTTCCGGGTGGTTTGGTGGCGGGCCTGGAAGAACTTCTCGAAGATGTGCTCCTGCTCGGCAGTCGCAATGCCCTTGCCGTTATCGGCAATGGTGAGGGTGAGCACCTGGGCGTGAATGCCGGGGTGAGCTTCTAAAGGATATTCCGAGCACGCCACGGTGAGGCGGATGCGGCCCGAGCCGTCGGGCCGGCAGGCCTTGATGGCGTTGGAGAGCAGGTTCACAAGCACCTGCATGAGCCGGTCGCGGTCGGCGGGCAGCTCGGGCAGGTCGGGCGGGATGGCCAGGTCGAGGGCGATGTGCTTTTCGCGCAGCAGCTGGCCTACGGTGTCCACGGCTTCTTCCAGCAGCTCGGGCACCGGCACCGGATTGCGCTCCAGCGTGGCCTGGCCCGACTCGAACTTCTCCAAATCCAGAACCAGCGAAATAAGGCGGGTGAGGCGCTCGGCCTCGCGGCCAATGGTTAGTTGAAAGCGCCGCCGCTCGGGCTCTTCCAGGTCGGGGTTGTCGGCCAGGATTTCGGCCAGCGCCCGGATGCTGGTGAGCGGCGTGCGCAGCTCGTGCGTCACGGTGTACAGGAATTCGTCCTTGCGCTGGTCCAGGGCCTGGAGCTGGACGTAGGCGGCGCGCAGCTCCTCGGTGAGGCGCTGGAGCTGGCGCGACTGCTTCTGGAGCTGCCGGTTGGCTTCGAGCAGCTGCTGGCTTTCGCGCAGAATACCCACCACACTGTCGTAGCTGATTTGCTCGGCCCCCGCCACCGAGGCCACCAGCATACGCGCCGAGGCCGGCCCCAGGCTGCCAGCCAGCAGCTTCTCGGCGTAGGTGAGTAGGCGCGGGTCGGCCGAGGCGAGGTCCTGCGGCGCAGTGCCGTTGGGCTGAATTTTGGCCGGAATGGCATTGGGGAAGCGGGCGGAAAAGGCCCGCAGGGCCTGGTTGGTGCGCTTTTTCCCGAGGAAGCCCAGCAGCAGGGCCCGCACGTCGGGAAATGCGGTGCGGCCCTGCCAGCCGGCCACTTCCTCGGCCAGGCTGCGACGAATGAACACATCCACAAACACGTCGGCTTGCCGCAGCTCCAGTGCCGTGGGCGGCTGGGCCAACGACAGCCCAACGTACAAGCCAATGTTGACCAGCCAGCTCCAGAACAGCCCGTGCGACAGATAGTCGAGCCCCTCCAGTCCAAACAACGCAAAGGGCCGCAGCCTGGCAATGCCGCCAACGCCTTCGGTCAGAATGGATTCGGGCAGCTTGCCCGGCCCCACCATGGTGGGTAGCACCAGCGTAAAAAACCACACCCCAAACCCCGCCAGCAGGCCCACGGTAGCGCCCCGCCGGGTGCCGCCCTTCCAATACAGCCCGCCCAGCACGGCCGGCACAAATTGAGCTACTGCCGCAAACGACACGAGCCCGGTATTCACCAGCGGCAGCTGCTTGCCCACCTCGGCGTAGTAGCCGTAGGCCAGCAGCAACACGGCCACCACGGCCAGGCGGCGGCTTTGGAGCGCCACCCGGCCCAGGTAGGCAAACCATCGCGTTTGAAGGGCGGGGCGGGCCGCCGGCACGCGCACCAGCAGCGGCATGAGCAGGTGGTTGCTCATCATCACGCTCAGGGCAATGGTTTCGACGATAATCATGCTGCTGGCCGCCGAGAGCCCGCCCAGGTACGTGAGCAGCGCCAGCCAGGAATGCCCCGCCGAAAGCGGCAAGGCGAGCACAAACGTATCAGCATCGAGCCCGCTGGCCCCCAGGCGCAGCATGCCGCCAAACGCCACGGGCAGCACAAAAAGGTTGATGACGATGAGGTAGAGCGGAAACAGCCACATGGCCTTGCGCAGGTGGTTTTCGTCCACGTTTTCCACCACGGCCACCTGAAACTGCCGGGGCAGCAGCAGCACCGCCGACATGCTGAGCACCAGCAGCGTAAACCACGCCGCACCGCTGGTGCCGCTGCCCTGCAGCGTGAACAGCTGCCGCAGAGCTGGCACCGCGGCGGCCTGGTCAAACACATCGGCGAACCCGCCGAACAGCCCAAACGTGACAAATAGGCCCAGCGCCAGAAACGCCACCAGCTTGAGCAGGCTTTCCACCGCTACGGCCAGCACAATGCCTTCGTGGCGCTCGGTGGCCTCGACTGACCGCACCCCAAACAGGATGGTGAACACGGCCAGGGCCCCTGTGGTGTACAGGGCGGTGGCCGCGGCCGGCCCAGCCGCGCCGGCCGGGCTGCCGGTCATGGTCACGAATGAGGCCGCAATGGCTTTGATTTGCAGGGCGATGTAGGGCACGATGCCCAAGACGCACACCGCCGTGACGAGGGCGCCCAGGGAGGCGCTTTTGCCGTAACGTGCCGAGATAAAATCGGCAATAGACGTGAGCCGCTGCTGCCGGCAAACCCGAATGATTTTGCGCAGCACGAGCCACCACGCCGGGGCCAGCAAGGTAGGCCCGAGGTAAATGCTCACGAACTCGATACCGTGGGTGGCGGCCCGGCCTACGCTGCCATAGTACGTCCAGGCGGTGCAGTACACGGCCATGCTCAGGGCGTACACGTAGGGGTTGCTCACCAGGCTTTTGCGCGCCGCCGAGCGTCGTTCGGCCGCGTAGGCCACGCCGAAAAGCAGGGCCAAGTAGCCGAAGGAGAAGGCAATGACGAGCAGCTTGGACATGTAGCCGATAAACAGTTAAATAAGACCCAACACAAGGCGGCCCCAACGCTCGGGCACTGCAGGCTCCCGCTTACTCCTCGCGGCGCTTGCGCACCAGATAGGCGGTCAGGCCCACCAATAAAAACCACATCAGTAAGACGTACAAGTACAGGACCGGCACCCCTCCTACCCGCTTGTCCTGGTCGAAAACGCCTAGCAGCGGAAAACTAAGCATTACCCCAAACAAAACGCTGAGGAATAGCAGGCGCTGGCCCCGGCGCGGTTCGGCTTGCTCGGGGCGCGTGCGGGGCGGCGTGGGTAATTCGGGCTTGGTGAGCATGGGCGGGCGCTGCGTATGGATACGGCAGCCCTTCAATTTAACGGAAAAGCCGCCAGCCCAATGGACCAGCGGCTTTTTTAAGGTTGGCCAAAGCCGAAAAATCGTGCTTTATGCCACCGGAGTGGGCTGGTCGGCCATGAGTTTTACGTTGCGCACGTCCTTCATTTTGGCCGTTCCATACAGGAAGCAGATGGCGGCAATGACCACCGGGTACACCAGGCCGAAATAGATGCTGTGCTCCTTCAGGAAACCCGAGGGCTGGGCAGCGGCATAGGCCACCATCGAGGTCGAAATTAAGGGCACGAGACCCCCAAAGATGCCGTTGCCAATGTGGTAGGGCACCGACAGTGAGGTGTAGCGCACCTTGGTGGGGAACAGCTCCACTAGGTAAGCGGCAATGGGGCCGTACACCATGGTCACGAACAGCACCAGGCAGAACACCAGCACAATCATGGGGAACATCTGGTAGTTGTTGGCCACCATCACGGCGGGCACTACGGCGCCAGCGGCGTCTACCGTGGCGGGCGTTTTTTCCACGGCTGGGCCGGCAAACTGCGTGAGGCCGTAGAAGATGGGAATGGTGAACAGCACGCCGCACAGCATGCCCGTCATAATGATGCGCTTGCGCCCGATGCGGTCCGAAAGGCTACCGAAGTACACGAAGAAGGGCGTGGCGGCCAGCAGGGCCACGCACAGGATAATGCTGGCCGGAATCTGCTCCAGCTTCAGCACCGTTTGCAGGTAGAAGTAGGCGTAGAACTGGCCGGTGTACCAGATTACCCCCTGGCCCATGGTGGCGCCAAACAAGGCCAGCAGCACAAGGCGGCGGTTTACGGGCTCCACAAAGGAGTCGCGCAGTGGCGAGGTGCTCACGGTGCCCTCGTCCTTGGCTTTCTGAAAAAGCGGAGACTCGTTCAGCTTGCGGCGAATGATGTAGGAAGCCACCAGCAGCACCGACGACAGCAGGAACGGAATGCGCCAGCCCCATTCGGCAAACGCCGGTGCGCCCACAATCAGCTTGGTGCCCACGATTACGGCCACGCTGATGAACAGGCCCACCGTGGCCGTGGTCTGAATGAAGCTGGTGTAGTAGCCGCGCCGGTTGTCGGGGGCGTGCTCGGCTACGTAGGTGGTGGCACCGCCGTACTCGCCGCCCAGCGCCAAGCCCTGCACCACGCGCAGCAGGAAGATGATAATGGGGGCTGCCACGCCGATGGTGGCGTAGTTGGGCACCAGGCCAATGGCAAACGTGGAGCCGCCCATGAGCAGCAGAGTGAGCAGGAAGGTGTACTTCCGGCCCACCATGTCGCCGATGCGGCCAAACACCACGGCCCCAAACGGCCGCACCACAAAGCCCACCGCAAAGGCGGCCAGCGTGCTCAACAGCGCCGCCAGCGGGTTGGTCTTCGGGAAAAACTGGGTGGCGATGATGGTGGCCAGCGAGCCGAAAATATAGAAGTCGTACCACTCGATGACCGTGCCCACCGACGAGGCCTTGATTACCTGCCAGATTTTGCTGGTGGGGGTGGCGTTGTTGTCGTGCGCAATGGCGGGGCCGGAGGCGGCCGCGCCAAGGGGTTGGGTCAGGCTCTGTTCCATGTTGGTTGGTTTTTGCAAAAAGATAAGAAGGTATGAGAAGCTGGCGGGCGGCCTACAAGAAGACCTGCGTCTGCAGCGTGATTTCAGGGCGGTATTTCACGTCGTTCACGTTGGTGAAATCGGGCCGGGCGCGGTAGTTGAGCGTTACTTTGGCGTTGTGCCCATCGAGCAGCAGGTTCACGCCGGCATCGTACACATTCACGCCTTTGGTGTCGCCATTGCTTTCGCGCAGGCCTTCGTAGTTGCTGTGCAGGTAGGCCACGTAGGGCTGCAGGCGCGCCTTGGGGCCCAGGGTGTTTTTGGGCAGCAGGTAGCCGGCCTCAAGGTATTCGGCACTGCCGGTGCCGGACTGCGGAATGGCATTGCCACGGGTGGCACTCGCGCCATACCCCGGGTTTTCGGGCCCCACGAAGCGCGTGTAGTTCGGGCCGAAATTGAAGTTATAATACACCCCGTACAAGGTAATGGCGGTGCGGGAGGTGGTGTCCAGGGGCACGTCGTAGAAAACATCGGCCCCGAAGAGCTTGATGTCGTGCTTGGTGGTGGGCACGGCCGCGTACAGGTCGCTGCCGGGCGTGAGCGAGCTCAAAGCCACCGAGCTGCTGGTGGGCCGCGAGTACATCCCGTCTTTGTTATACATAAAGCCGCCGCCCACACTCAGCACGCGCTTGGTGCCCAGGTAGGTGCCCTGGGTGTACGGCAGCAGGTTGGCTTCGGGCTCCAGAAAGTTGTAGCTGACGTAGCCCTGGTACACGTGGTGGGTATTCTGCGGGTTGTACTGGGCTGTGTTGGTGCCGGTGTTGATGCCGCCAGTTGTCGTGCCCAGGCCCAGGGGGTTGCCGGTTTGCACGCCCCCCACCACGTAGGTAGGGTTGGTGGGCAGGTTGGTCAGAAACGGGTCGCTCATGGAAAAGCGGTAGTCCACTTTGCCCACGCGGCCCTTGGCGTACACCCCTATCCAGCGGGCAAACTGGTCGAGGGCGTCGATGGTGGGGAAGTTGGTGAGCGGCAAATCCATCGCCATGATGCTCGTGGTGCTGGCGCTGCTCAGGCGCGAGATGCCGTTGTAGTAGTGTATGCCCGCGCCCAGGTTGAGGTACTTGTTCACCCGGTACTCGGTCACGGCTTCGTGGATGAACAGCTGGGGCTTTTTGCCATCGGTGGTGGCGTTCACGCCCCCGCTCACCCCGTTCTGGTTGTTGATGCCGAAGTGAGTATAAATCAAAAACCGGGGGTTGAGCTGAGCCAGAATGACCATGCGGGAGCGGCGAATGCCAAAATCCACCTGACTGGCCTTGGGGGTATTGGGGGCGCGCAGGGTGCCGGTATTGTTCTCGTTGTAGCGCGCGTACACCTGCGTCCAAATCATGAAGCGCAGGTACTTGGAGCCATCGGGCGATATGTTCACCTTCATGCCGGGCCCGTAGGCCGCTGGCTTTGCCGGGGCGGCCGGTGCCTGGACCGGCGACGCGGGCGAAGACACGGGCGGGGCCGGGGCCGGCTCGGCAGGCGGCGGGGGCGTGCCGGGGGTGGGCGGAATTACTTGCCCGAAGGCCGTACCGGCACTTGCCAGCAGCAAGCTACTCAGGGCTAATGCGTAGCGATTTAGTCGCATAGTAAGGTGAAAAATGGTGGGAGGAATGCGTGTGCGGAGTGCCGCCAGGCAGCATTCAGCCCGGCTAAGTAGCACCCACCCCTCCCCATTAACTACACCCGCGGGGTCGTTTTGCTAACCGCTATAGCTGCGCCCCGCCCTACCCGGCCCGGAACCGCTCCCAGCGAATGACCATGAACTTGTCGCCGAGTTCGGTTATCATCATGCCGGCGCCTTTCACATTGCCGGGCACCTGGAAAAAAGCCGCCAGTTCGGCCTGGTTCAGGATTTTGTAGGTGGGGTGGTAGTCGGTTTGGCGCGGCGCCCGCACGCCGTACTTCTTCACCCAGTTCATCACGCTCACGTGGCTCACGCCCAGCAGCCGCTCAATTTCGCGGTAGCTCACGCCTTCAATGTAGAGCTGCAGGGCCTTCACCACATAGTACGGGTTCACCTCGCGGCCCACTTTGGCCACCGTGTAGTGGTAGCCGCATTCGGTGCACTTAAACCGTTGCCGCTCGTTTACCACGCCACTTTTCGTGGCCTTCGTCGACTCGCATTTGGGGCAGGCGGGAGCATTCACGGCACAGACGGATTAGGATGAAACGGCGAAAGCTATAGGCATTGAGCAAATATATACCTTTTTAGCAAATATGCGGGAATCCGTAACTAATTGGCATTAAGATCGAAGCGTGAGCAGGGTTGTAAGCAGCGCATCCACGGCCAGCGCCAGGCAGGGTATGTCGAGTTGAGCTACCGTGTCGATTGTTGTGTGATTGACGGGGTGGGCCGAATTGCAGGGCAGCGGCGTGGTGGTGAAATAACGCAGATGCTAACGGAGCCGGCTGGTATCGGCGGCCAGGAAATTGCGCAGCGCGCTTTTGCCTTGGGCCTGCGCAGCTGCCGCCAGTAGCAAACTCCCGAGCAGCACCAGCGGCCCAATCGGCATTCGTTCGGGTTTCATACGGCGAAAGCTACCTAGCTTTGGCAAAAGTGGCCCCGTGCCCTATTTATTGCCTTAAATTCTGCGCTGCACCTGCCCATGGCCACCTTCCACTCCCTCACTCCTGCCGACCTCAAGCCCAGCGAGTGGCATCCGTTTCTGGTAGGGGCGGTGGCGCCGCGCCCGGTGGCCTTCGTCAGCACCGTCGATGCCGAGGGACGCGTGAACCTGAGCCCCTACAGCTTCTTCAACGCCTTCAGCTCGAACCCGCCCATTCTGGTGTTTTCGCCCGCCAACCGGGTGCGCGACAACACCCAGAAGCACACGCTGCAAAACGTGCGCGAGGTGCCCGAGGTGGTCATCAACATCTGCGACTTCGCGATGGTGGAGCAGATGTCGCTGGCCAGCACCGAGTACGCGAAAGGCGTGAACGAATTCACCAAAGCCGGCCTCACCGAGCTGCCCTCCGAGCTGGTGCAGCCGCCGCGGGTGGCCGAGGCTCCGGCAGCATTTGAGTGCGTGGTGGAGCAGGTTATTGAGCTGGGCCACAACAACGGCGCCGGCAACCTCGTCATTTGCCGCGTGGTGCGCGCGCATTTCCGCACCGACATCCTCCTGCCCAACGCCACCGGCATCGACCCATTCAAGCTCGATGCCGTGGCTCGCCTCGGCGGCGACTGGTACTGCCGGGCCAATGGCGCCAGCCTCTTCGAGGTACCCAAGCCCAACCGCCACGTCGGCATCGGCATCGACCAATTGCCGGAGTATATCCGCAACAGCGACGTGCTAACCGGCAACGAGCTGGGCCGGCTGGCCAATATTGAGCTGGATGCCATGCCCACGCCAGAGCAGGCTGAAGCATTTAAAGACGAGCCCTTGGTGGCTTATACTCTCAACAAGTACCGCAGCGACGCCGCTGAGCTGGAGAAGCAGCTGCTACACTTGGGGCGGCAATTTTTGGCCGAGGGCCGGTTGGTGGAGGCCTGGAAGGTGCTGATGCAGCTGGAATGAATGGCCGCGAACCGGCGATTTTCGTTAAGCGGGGCATTACCCCAAACGTAAAACTAGCCCGCCTGCTATGCCCAATTCCTCGAAACCCCGCGTTATCTGCCACATGATGAGCTCGCTCGACGGGCGCACCATTCTCAGCCGCTGGGGCAAGTCGCCCGATACCAAGGAATACGAAGCCACCGCCGCCACCTTCGGGGCCGATGCCTGGATGTGCGGCCGCGTGACCATGGAGAAGGACTTCACCAAAGGCCTAACTCCCGACCTGCAACCCGTCAGCCACCCGCTCGACCGTCAGGATTTCGTGGCCGATTACACCGCAGATTCCTTCGCCATTGCCGTTGATGCCCATGGCAAGCTGGGCTGGAAATCCGGCCAAATCGACGACGACCACCTCATCAGCATCCTCACCGAGCAGGTGAGCGACGAATACCTGGCTTACCTGCGCAAGCAGGGCGTTTCCTACCTCTTCGGTGGTAAAAAGGAGCTCGATTTCGCGCTGGTGCTCGAGAAGCTCGGCCGCCTCTTCCCCATCAAAACCCTGCTCCTCGAAGGCGGCGGCCATCTTAACGGCTCCCTGCTCAAAGCCGGCCTTATTGACGAGCTCAGCCTGCTCCACTTCCCCGTGGTGGATGGTGCGGCTACCTCGGCAACTATTTTTGAGAAGGGCGAAAACCCGGGGCCGGCGGCGCAATTGAAATTAATTAGCACGGAACAGTTGATGCATGGAATTATCTGGCTGCGCTATAAAGTAATTACTAATTAATATGCAATAATATGCCACGAGTAATTATTAAGCTTGGTGACATTTTTCGGGTGGAAGTTCATGAAGGCATCACCAAATTCTTCCAATACATCGGCGATGATAATACTCAACTTAATAGCAGAGTTATCAGCGTATTCCAGCAGGAATATCTATCAGACAAGACTCCTGATTTTGATAGCATAAGAAAAGCGCATGTCGATTTTCACGCTCACTGTGATTTAAGAGCAGGCATAACCAGAGGATTCTGGGAGAAAGCAGGTAAAGCTCCCATTTCAGCAACTCCCAAACCAGTGTTTCGGGATACCTATGACTATGGAATAGCACCTTGGCAGGAGCCAATTTTAGTATCGAATAATTGGGTAGTCTGGGAAATGGGTGAACCAATGCGTACAGTAGGAACGCTGCAAGGACTCCACCAACAAGCAGATATTGGTCTTGTAATGACTCCAGAAGATATAGTTTACAGAATGAAAAATGGGCACTATGACATGCCCAATTACCCGTTTTATTAATTTCAATCTAATTCCGCACCGCAATCAGCAGTCCCAATTCCTTATAGCGCAAATTAAATTTCTTCGCAATCATTGCATTGGTCAACGAGCCGCGGTAGATGTACACGCCGCTGCGGAAATGCTCGTTGGTGAACAGCACCTCGTTGATACCGCCGTACTGGCTGATTTCCTGCAGAATCGGGGTGAATATGTTGCTCAGGGCGTTGGTGGCGGTGCGGGGCACGCGCGAGGCAATGTTGGGTACGCAGTAGTGCACCACGTCGTACTTGCGGAAGACGGGCTTGCTGTGGCTGGTCATCTCGCTGGTTTCGAAGCTGCCGCCCTGGTCGATGCTCACGTCGATGATGACGGAGCCGGGGGCCATGCTCGACACCATTTCCTCGGGCACCATGAAGGGAATGCGGCCGTCTTCCACGGCCAGGGCGCCAATCACCACGTCGGCCCGGCGGATTTGCTGGCTCAGGGCAAACGTATCGAGCGTGCTGGTGTAGAGCTGCATGCCCAGGTTGTGCTTGAGGCGGCGCAGCTTGTAGAGGTGGTTGTCGAATACTTTCACTTCGGCGCCGAGGCCGGTGGCAGCCCGGGCGGCGTACTCGGCCACTGTACCGGCCCCCAAAATCACTACCTGCGACGGCGGCACGCCCGTAATACCGCCCAGGATGATGCCTTTGCCCTCGTTGGAGCGGGCCAGGTATTCGGCGGCAATCAGCATGACGGTGGAGCCGGCAATCTCGCTCATGGCGCGCACCACCGGGCGGGCGCCGCTGGGGTCTTTCATCAGCTCGAAGCCGATGGCATTAATCTTTTTGCGCGACAGCGCCGCAATGTACTCCTGGGTCATGGAGCCCATTTGCAGGGCCGAAATTAGGGTTTGGCCGGAATGCAGCAGCTCAATTTCGTCGAGTGTCGGCGGGGCCACCTTCAGCAGCACATCGGCCTTGAACACCTCTTCGGCCGAGTACGCAATCTGGGCGCCGGCCTCCGAATAAGCGTGGTCGGCGTACTTGCTGGGCTCGCCGGCGCCGGCTTCCATGATTACCTCGTGGCCTTCGTTCACGAGGTGCTGCACGGCTTCGGGCGTGAGGCCCAGGCGGTTTTCCTGAAGCGAGGTTTCGCGGGGCAGGCCGATAAAGAGCTTGCGCTTGCGCGTTTCCACGGCCAGCATCGATTCCTGCGTGAAATAGGCGCGGCTCGTGGCCAGGGACTCAAAACCGGATGGTAGCTGTTCGGCCATAAACCAAGTGGGGCAGCAAATGACAGGGCCAGCGCCCAAAAGGCGAAGGGCGCTTCCGGCGGGAAAGTGCGCTGGCGGCTGGCAGGTTAGCGCCTGTTCAGATGTAAGTTAGCTAATAAGAGCAAGATGAATGGTCCGGGCCTCGGCGCTCAGCACGTCCAAACGTACTTCAAGCCGCGGTTCAGGCAATAACTCCGCCACGCGGGCGGGCCATTCCACCAAACAAAGATACCCGGAATCAAGGTACTCAGAGGCGCCAATGCGCTCGGCCTCGTCCACGGAATCAATGCGGTAGAAGTCAAAGTGATACACAGGCTGGTTGCGCCCGTCGCGGTATTCGTTGACCAGGGCGAAGGTGGGGCTGCTCACGTCGTCGGCCACGCCCAGGGTGCCAGCCAGGGCCCGAATCAGGGTGGTTTTGCCCGCGCCCATTTCGCCCTCAAAGGCCACCACCGAGCACCCAGATGCGGCAATGGCGGCCTGCACTTGCCGGGCCGCTGCGGGCAGGTCGGCGAGGGTTGGTACTGCAATGAGGAGAGGAAGCATAGTGCAAAATTACCGCAGTACGGCACAAGCAGCTACGCTTTTTTGGATTATCGCTGCATTTACCACACCTTTACACTTTACCGGCCAGGGTAACATGTTAATATAAAGAGGCTACAGCTACTCCTCGCTCTCCTGCTGCCGGTGCCCGGCTGCCCGCCCCGGTTGGTGCCAACATGCCTACTGCTTTCTACCAAACCCTCCTACATGGCCCATTTTTACCCGGCTCGGCTGGGCTTCAAGCCTCTTCCTACGCTGCAATTACTGTGGTTTAGCGTCTTGCTAACGGCCCCGCTCACGGCCCTGGCCCAACAGCGCACCGCGGTGAGCGGCACCGTGGGCAGCAGCACCGGCGCCCCCATCGAATACGCCACCGTAACGCTGCACCGCGCGGCCGACTCGACCGTCGTAAAAACCGAATTCAGCAACGGGCAAGGTGCTTTCCGGCTGGAAGCCGCGGGCGGCAGCTACCTGGTTTCGGCGGTGCAGGTGGGCTATGGCCGGTATTGGAGCCCCGCGTTTGAGCTGACGGCGGAGGGCTTGACTTTACCCGGCATCAAACTAACTGCCAGCCGCGTCACGGCCCTCAAGGAAGTGAAAGTAACGGCGCGCAAGCCCCTGTTTGAGCACTTGGCTGACCGCACGGTGGTCAACGTGGCCGACAGCCCCCTTTCGGCCGGTTCCACTACGCTCGACGTGCTGAGCCGCGCGCCCGGCGTGACGGTAAGCACCGGTGATGTGCTGGGCCTGCGCGGCCGCACGGGCCTGCTGGTTGTTATCGATGGCAAGCGCACGCCCCTCACGGGCACGGAGCTGGCCGATTATCTCCGGTCATTGCCCGCCGAGCAGCTGCAAAGTATTGAGCTGATTACCAACCCGCCGGCGCAGTACGACGCGCAAGGCGGGGCCGGTGTCATCGCCATCAACCTGAAAAAGGACCAGCGCCTGGGCACCAACGGCAGCGTGAACGCCGGCTACGGCCGCGGCGAATACGGCAAGTTCACGACGGGGCTGGCGCTGAACCACCGCCGCAAAAACCTCAACGTTTACGGCAACTACGCCTACGCCGACCGGCGGGGTTTCTTCCGGCATAATTTCAATCGGCAGTATGCCGAGTCGGCGCTGCTGCCGGCGGCTAGCAGTGTGCTGGCCAACGAGCAGCTTACGCACCTGCGCTCGCACACCGGCAAAGTGGGCCTCGACGTCAACCTCTCGAAGCGGACAACGCTGGGGATTTCGGCCTCCGGGCTGGCCAGCGAAACCAACAGCCGCACGGCCAACAACACCCAGCTGTTTGGAGCCCAAGGCGAAACCACTTCTCGTTTCACCTCCCTGGCCGACCAGGACCTTAACCGGCCCAGCGTAGCCGCCAACTTATACTTCCGCCACGCCTTCGCCGACTCGGCCACAGCCCGCACCCTGAGCGCGGATGCCGACATAGCCCAATACCGCACCACCCGGCTGCTGGCGCTCAACACCTACTACGAACAGCCAGCTTACTCCCCCCGCTTGCTCTCCGGTGACCAGGGAACCACACTCACCATTAAGTCCGTGAAAACGGATTTCAGCGCCCCGCTCCCCTACCGGGCGCGCCTGGAGGCCGGCGCGAAAGTGACCCGGATAATCTCCGATAACAACGTAGCCTTCGTGCGCACCGCCAACGGCATGAGCGCGCTGGACCCGGCCATCTCCAACCAGTTCCGCTACGAGGAAAACGTGAACGCTGCCTACGTGAGCGTGCGCCGCGCCACTTCCAAAAGCACCCTGCAGGCCGGCCTGCGCGCCGAGCAAACCAACACCCTGGCCGCCACCGTGGGCAGTACCTCCCGAGAGCGGCACTACTTCCAGCTCTTTCCGAGCGCCCTGCTGCAGCGCACCCTCAACGAACGGCACGGCCTGGCTCTCTCAGTAGCCCGGCGCATCGACCGGCCCAGCTACGGCCAGCTCAACCCGTTGCGGGCCTATTCGGATGCCAGCTCCTACCGCGCCGGCAACCCTGACCTGCAGTTGCAAACCAGCTATAACATCGAGCTGACGCATATGTACCGCCAGAAATTCAGCACCACGCTCACCTACGCGCAGACCGACCAGCCCATCGTAAGCGCCGTGCAGCTCTCCGAAGACGGCGGCCGCCTGGTGGTGAACCGCGACGCGAATCTTAAGACGCAGCACACCTATTCCCTTGCCCTCGACGCTCCTTTTGAGCTGGCCAAGTGGTGGACGCTCAATGCCAATGGGGTGGTCTACTACTCTCGGTTCCAGGGCACGCTGGCGGGCACCCCGCTCGACCGCGGCCAGCCCGCGTTTACGCTGGCCGCCAACAACAGCTTCGGCCTGTCCAACGGCTGGACCGCTGAGCTGAACGGCAACTTCCAGTCGGGCGAGATATGGGGCTTCGAAGTGTCGCGGGCCCGGGGCCAGGTGGCGGCCGGCGTGCAAAAGAGCCTCTGGGAGAAGCAGGGCACGCTGCGGCTCAACATGGCCGACATTTTCTACACCATGCCGGGCCGAGCCACTTCCACTTACTACAACTTCTCCGAGAGCTTCCGGGTAGCGCAGGATACCCGTGTAGTCACGGCATCCCTCACCTACCGCTTCGGCAACAGCAAAGTGGCCGCGGCGCGCAAACGCACCGTGGGCGCCGACGACGAACTGCGCCGCGCCGGGCAATAAACAGCACGGTGTGCAACCCACAGGAGGGCCAATAGTCATTGGAGCCACTTTTATCCTGCTGGCTTATGCATTGCACCTTTCCGCAGTACCGTTACTTGTGTGCCTGCCTTTTCGGCGCTTTCATTCTAAATGCTGGTTCGGCTAGCTCAGCGGCCGCGCAGGCCCGGGCGGCGCTCACGGGGGCGGTAGCCTCGGCAGCGGGCGCACCGGTGGAATTCGCCACCATCACCCTGCACCGGGCGGCCGACTCCACCGTGGTAAAAACGGAATTCAGCGACGGGCAAGGCCGCTTTCAGGTGGAAGCCCCTAGTGGCGACAGCTACCGCGTATCGGCGGCCCAGGTGGGATTTGAGCGGTATTGGAGTGCCCCTTTTGAGCTGCCGGCGGCGGGCATGGCGTTGCCGGCCATTTTGCTACGGGCTAGTGCGGCCACGGCCCTGAAGGAAGTGACCGTGACGGCCCGCAAGCCCCTGTTTGAGCGGCAGGCCGACCGGACCATTGTGAACGTGGAAGACAGCCCGCTTTCGGCCGGCTCCACTACGCTCGACATCCTGGCCCGCGCGCCGGGCGTGTCCGTCGGCTCGGGCGATGCGCTGAGCCTGAAAGGTCGCCCGGGAGTGATGGTACTCATCGATGGCAAGCGCGTGGCCATGTCCGGTACGGAGCTGTCGGACTTCCTGCGCAACCTACCCGCCGAGCAGCTCAAAAATATTGAGCTGATTACCAACCCGCCGGCCAAGTACGACGCGCAAGGGGGCGCGGGCATCATCGCCATCAACCTCAAGAAAGACCAGCGCCAAGGCACCAACGGCAACCTGAGTGCCAGCCTGGGCCGCGGCCGCTACAACAAGCTCAGTACCAACCTAAGCTTGAACAACCGCCACGGCAAAACCAACGTGTTTGGCAACTACGGCTATGCCGACCGGGAGAACTTCAACGCGCTGACGTTTCACCGCGACTTCTATAGCGGCAGCACGCTGCTGGGACACAGCGACCAGGAAAACTATATTAAAGCGCGCCAGCTGGTGCATACCTGGAAAGCGGGCGTCGACTACAGCCTCTCGCCGCGTACCACCGTGGGACTGGCCATGAACGGCCAGGCGGCCACCTCCCCGCAGGATGGCACCAACGCCGCCTCGCTGAGCGACGCCACCGACCGAATAACGGGCCAGTATCGCGCCACCAATCTGCGCACCGTGCGCAGCCCCAACGCCGCCGCCAACCTCAACTTCAAGCACACCTTCGTGGATTCGCTGGGGCTGCGCGAAGTGAGCCTGGACGCCGACTACGCCCAGTTCCGCAACACCCGCCTGCAAACCCTGGCCACTAGCTACGACCTGCCCGTGCTCGCGCCCACCACGCTCAACGGCGACCAGCGTGGCACGGTGGTTATCGAGTCTTTCAAAGCCGACTACACGCACCCGCTCAGCAAAAAAGCCAAACTCGAAACAGGTTTTAAGACCAGCCGGGTAAGCTCCGATAACGACGTTCTGTTCACGCTCACCGAAAAGGACCAGACCACGGTTGACCGGAATCAATCGAACCATTTCCTCTACGACGAGAACGTGAACGCCGGGTACTTCACCCTCACGCACACCACGCCCAAAACCACCCTCACGGCTGGCCTGCGCGCCGAGCAAACCAACACCTCGGGCCACCAGGAAGTGGGCAACCAAGGCTTTGAGCGCCACTACTTCCAGCTGTTTCCCAGCGCTGCCTTCCGGCGCGTCCTCTCCAAGCAGCACGAGGTGGCACTGTCGCTCAGCCGCCGCATCGACCGGCCCACGTATGGCGACCTCAACCCCTTCCGCATCTACGTCGACGCCACCACCTACAGCACCGGCAACCCCGGCCTGCGCCCCCAAACCAGTTACAACCTGGAGCTGAGCCACACCTTTAAGCAGAAATTCTCTACCGAGCTGGCCTGGTCTGCAACCAGCCTGCCCATTGTCGGCTCGGTGCAGCCGGTGGCCGGCAGCAACTATGTGGTGGTTCAGAACATCAACCTCGACCGGCTCGACACCTATTCCTTCACCCTGAGCGCCCCCGTGGAGCCATTTAAATGGTGGAGCTCTAATAACAACCTGGTGGGCTACTACGCCCGCTACATCGGGCGGCTCAACGGCACCGACCTCAACAAAGGCCGCCCCACCCTCAACCTCACCACTAACAACAGCTTCACCTTGGGCCACGGCTGGGGCGCCGACCTCACGGGCACCTACCAGTCGCGGCAGCAGCAGGCCTTTTTCGATATCCGGGCCCGGGGCCAGCTCGTGGCGGGGGTTTCCAAGAGCCTGTGGGAGAAAAAAGGCAGCCTGAAGCTGAACGTCGCCGACATTTTCTACACCCAGAAAACCCGCGCCACGTCGAGCTACAACAATTACCAGGAGCGGCTTTACCAGCGTTTCGACACCCGCGTGGTCACGCTGGCCTTCACCTACCGCTTTGGCAACCAGAAAGTAGCCCCCACCCGCCGCCGCACCACCGGAGCCGAGGACGAGAAGCGCCGCGCGGGCTAGCCGCACGCCGATACGGCCGCGCTGAAATACCTTCGTGTGCCAGTGCGGCTTTCTTTCAACGTTTCTCTTTATGCAAATATCTCAGATGGCGGCCGGCCTGAGCGGCTCCGAAATTATCCGAATTGGAAACCAGGTAAGCGAGCAGGTGCGCCAGGGCGCCAGTATCTGCAACCTGACCATCGGCGACTTTGACCCGAAGATTTTCCCCATCCCGGACGACCTGAATGCCGGCATCCGCCAAGCTTACCAGCAGGGCCACACCAACTACCCGCCCGCGGCCGGCACCAACGAGCTGCGCCACGCGGTTTCGGCTTTTCTCGAAACCCGCCAGGGCCTGAACTACGGTCCCCACGACATCCTGATTGCCGGTGGCTCGCGGCCCCTCATCTACGCCACCTACCGCGCCCTCGTGGATCCCGGCGACCGGGTGGTATTTCCGCTGCCCAGCTGGAACAATAACCACTACTGCCACCTCACCAGCGCCATGCCGGTGGCCGTGCCTACCCTGCCGGAAAATAACTTCATGCCCACCGCCGCCGAGCTGGCTCCCTACCTGGAGGATGCTACGCTGCTGGCCCTGTGCTCGCCCCTGAACCCCACCGGCACGGTGTTCACCAAAGAAGGGCTGGAAGAAATCTGCGACCTAGTGCTGGCCGAAAACAAGCGCCGCAGCATCCACGAAAAGCCCCTATACATCCTCTACGACCAGATTTACTGGCTGCTGACCTTCGGCGACACGCAGCACTACGACCCCGTGAGCCTGCGCCCCGCGCTGCGCGACTATGTGGTGTACATCGACGGCATTTCCAAGTGCTTTGCGGCTACCGGCGTGCGCGTGGGCTACGCCTTCGGCCCCACGGCCATCATCGAGAAAATGAAGTCCATCCTGGGCCACGTGGGCGCCTGGGCTCCCAAGGCCGAGCAGGAAGCCACGTCTCACTTTCTGCCCGAAACCGAGGCCGTGGATGCCTTCCTGGCGCAAACCAAAAGCAAGCTGCAAAGCTCCCTGCAAGGCCTGTACGATGGCCTGAAAAGCCTGCAGGCGCAGGGCTACCCCGTCGATGCCGTGGTGCCGGCCGGCGCTATCTACCTCACCGTTAAAATCGATGTACTGGGCCGCATCACGCCCGACGGCACCGTGCTCGCCACTACCGCCGAGCTCACCTCCTACCTCATCGCCGAGGCCAAGCTGGCGCTGGTGCCCTTCAGTGCCTTCGGCTCGCCGGCCACGGAGCCGTGGTTCCGCGCATCGGTAGGCGCCGAAACGGTAGAATCTATTCAGGCCTCGCTGCCACGGTTGAGGGCTGCGTTGGATAAGCTGAAATAGCGCGCAAAGTCTCGCGACGTTTAAAAGGGAAGTCCCGCAAAGTTTGGCAGAACGTCAAACTTTGCGGGACTTCCCTTTTAAACGTCGCGAGACTTTGCGCTTAGCCTTTCGCGGTGAGCGTCACATACGGTATGATGCATTCCTCCAGCGAGATGCCGCCGTGCTGGAACGTGTCCTTGTAGTAGTTCACGTAGTAGTTGTAATTGTTGGGATAGGCGAAGAAGTAGTCGCCAATCGTGAAGACGTACGCGGTGCTCACGTTTTCGCGCGGCAGGAAAATGTTTTCCGGCTTGCGCACCACGTACACGTCGCGCGAATCTTCGAAGCCCAGGTTTTTGCCGTGCTTGTAGCGCAGGTTGGTGTTGGTGTTGCGGTCGCCCACAATCTTGTAGGGGCGCTTGCAGCGGATGGTGCCGTGGTCGGTGGTGATGATGAGCTTGCCCTTTTTCTCGGCAATCTGCTGCATCATTTCATACAGCGGCGAGTGCAGGAACCACGAGCGGGTGATGCTGCGGTAGGCCGATTCGTCGGCGGCCAGCTCCCGAATCATGGCCATGTCGGTGCGGGCGTGCGAGAGCATGTCCACGAAGTTGTACACGATGACGTTGCACTTGTAGTTGTTGTGCAGGTTGCTCATCTTGCCCAGCAAGTCCTTGCCCGCCTGCAGGTTGGTCACCTTGTTGTAGCTGTGCTTGACCTTCTGGTTGTTCTTCTGGAAGTTGATTTCCATGAACTCGGATTCGTGCAGGTTTTTGCCTTCGTCGTCGTCGTCGGTCACCCAAAGGTTGGGGTACTTTTTCTGAATCTCGCCGGGCATCATGCCTGAGAAAATGGCATTGCGCGCGTAGGCCGTGGTAGTGGGCAAGATGGCGTAGTACATCTCCTCGCTGTCCACGGTGAATAGCTCGGTGATGATGGGTTCGAGCACTTTCCACTGGTCGTAGCGCAGGTTGTCAATCAGCACAAAGTACACGGGCGTGTCGCCGGTGGCCTTCAGCGTGGGAAAGACCCGCTCTTTAAAGAGCTGGTGCGACATGAGCGGCGCGTCGTCGTCGCGGCCATTCACCCAATCCTCGTAGTTCTCCGTGATGAAGCGGCCGAAGTAGGTGTTGGCCTCGTCCTTCTGCATGTTGAAAACCTCGGCCATGCTCTTGCCCTCGGTTTCATTGATTTCCAGCTCCCAGTACACCAGCTTCTTATACACCTCGGCCCACTCGGCGGGCGTGAGGCGGTCAGAAAGCTGCATGCCCAGTTGGCGGAAGTCGCGCTGGTAGCCGCTGTTGGTGGCCTCGCTCACCAGGCGCTTGTTGTCGAGCACCTTTTTAACAGAGAGAAGTATCTGGCTCGGGTTCACCGGCTTGATGAGGTAATCGGCAATTTTGGCGCCGATGGCCGACTCCATAATATGCTCTTCCTCGCTCTTGGTAATCATCACCACGGGCACGGTGGGCCGAATGGCTTTGATTTCGCTGAGGGTTTCGAGGCCGGTGAGGCCGGGCATGTTCTCATCAAGAAACACCAGGTCGTAGCTCTGCTCCTGAATCTGCTCGATGGCATCGGCGCCGCTGTTCACCGGCGTCACGTCATAGCCTTTTTCCTTCAGAAATAATAAGTGGGGCTTGAGCAGGTCAATTTCGTCGTCGGCCCAGAGAATGGAAGTTTGTTGCATAGGATAGCGCCACGAACCGGTGGCGAGTTAGTAAAACAGGACGCCCGGGGCGTCCGTGGGTGAAATTCGCCGGGACACAATCCCAACGCATGGGTTAAACGGTATAACGGCAGCCCTAGTGCCCCCGGCCACCGGCCCAGCCCGAAAGCTTTACCGTAAACCAGGCAGTTTGGTTATTGCATTGGCACTAGCTCAACCGTGGGGCGGCGGCCAGCCCAAAGGTCTCATTTCTCTCCGGTTCGGTTGCACACACGGGGCCGCCAGCGGCCGCTGTTGGGCTAAACCCCGCGCGGCCGTCGTTCTTTTGTACCACGATTGCCCCGCTCTACGTCCCGTTGGCCCACCGCCAACGCCCTTTATGAACAAAAAGAAAATTTTCAACGACCCGGTCTACGGTTTCGTTACCATTCCCACCGAGCTGTTATTTGACCTCATCGAGCACCGCTACTTTCAGCGGCTGCGGCGCATTCAGCAGCTGGGCCTCACGGGGTTTGTGTACCCGGGGGCGCTGCACACGCGTTTTCACCACGCGCTGGGTGCCATGCACCTCATGTCGTTGGCCTTGCGCACGCTCAAGGACAAGGGCGTAAAGATTTCGGCGGCCGAAGGCGAGGCCGCCCTGGCAGCCATCCTGCTCCACGACGTGGGCCACGGCCCCCTCTCCCACGCCCTGGAAACCGCCATTTTCCAGGATGTGCCGCACGAGCAGCTCTCCCTGTTTCTGATGGAGCGGCTGAATGAGGAGTTTGAAGGCAAGCTGACCCTGGCCATCGAGATGTTCAAGGGCACGTACAAGCGGCCGTTTTTCCATCAGCTAGTGAGCAGCCAGCTCGACATGGACCGCCTCGACTACCTCAACCGCGACTCCTTCTATACCGGCGTGGAGGAAGGCCGCCCCGGCGCCGACCGCCTCATCAAGATGCTGCGCGTGCACGACGAGCGGCTGGTGCTGGAAGAGAAAGCCGTGTATTCAGTCGAAAATTTCCTGGTGAGCCGCCGCCTGATGTACTGGCAGGTGTACTTGCACAAGACCGTGACCAGCGCCGAGCAAATGGTAATCCGGGTGGTGCAGCGGGCCCGCGACCTGGCCCGCCAGGGCGTAGACGTGCCCGCCAATAGCTGCCTGGGCTATTTCCTAGGCCGCGCCGTGACTTTGGCCGACTTCGAGCGCGACGACAAAATATTGAGCCACTTCGTGGAACTCGACGACCACGACTTCTGGTCGGCCATAAAAAACTGGGCTGGGCACCCCGATAAAGTGCTCAGCTACCTCGCCAAAAGCATTTTGAACCGCAACCTGCTCAAGATTGTGCTCTCGCCCGAGCCGTTCGACGAAGAATTCCGCCTGGGCATTCAGGAGCTGATTGAAGAGAAATTTAACCTGCCCCCCGCCGAAGCCGCCCTGCTCATGATACCGGGCCGCCTGAGCAACAGCGCCTACAACGCCGAGAGCCTGGAGCCCATTGAGATTCTTACGAAAAGAGGCGACGTAGTAAACGTGATGGAAGCCTCCGACCTGCCCAATATCCGCGCCCTGAGCCAGCGCGTGGAGAAGTTCTACATCTGCTACCCCAAGGAGATTGTGTAGCGTTGACGCAAAAACTATAGACCGTCATGCTGAGCGCAGCCGAAGCATCTCTACTGCAACAATAAGCCAACGGACTCAACGAAGCGGTGGAGATGCTTCGGCTGCGCTCAGCATGACGGTCTTTTCAGCCTGCCAACCACTAAATTTGCGGACTATGGAATTTACTGTTCAGCAAATCGCCGAAGTTCTCGGCGGCACTGTGGAAGGCGACGCCACCCAGCCCATTTCCAGCCTGGCCAAGATCGAAGAAGCCCAGGCCGGCTCGCTCACGTTTCTCTCCAATACCAAATACAAGTCTTTTCTCTACGAAACGGGCGCCTCCGCCATCATCGTAGGCCGCAGCCTTGAGCTGCGAAATGCCATCAAGCCCGCTCTGATTCGGGTAGAAGACCCCTACTCTGCTTTTAGCCAGCTCCTCGAATTCTATGCCCAGGCCACCCGCACCGGCAAGCGCGGCGTGGAGCAGCCTTCCTTCATCGGCGAGACCTCGGAAATTGGCTCAGGCCACTACCGGGGCGCTTTTTCCTACATCGGCGATAATTGCAAGCTGGGCGAAAACGTGCTGATTTTCCCGCACGCCTACATCGGCGACCGGGTCACGATTGGCAACGGCAGCATCATCCACGCCGGCGCCAAGATTTATTCCGATACAGTAATTGGACAGTTTTGCGTCGTGAAGGCCGGCGCCGTGGTGGGCACCGACGGCTTCGGCTTTGCCCCACAGCCCGATGGCTCCTATAAGGCCATCCCGCAGATTGGCAATGTGGTGCTGGAAGACTACGTGAGCATCGGGGCCAACGCCACCATCGACTGCGCCACCCTTGGCTCAACCCGCGTGGGCCGGGGCAGCAAAATCGACAACTTGGTGCAGCTGGCCCACAACGTCGAAATCGGCCAGCATACGGTCATTGCTTCCCAAACCGGCATCGCCGGCTCGGCCAAAATCGGCGACCATTGCGTGCTGGCCGGGCAGGTGGGCATGGCCGGGCACGTCACGCTAGCCAACAAAACCACCGTCACGGCCCAGTCGGGTGTGGGCAAAAACGTGAAGCAGGAAGGCTTGATTCTACAAGGCTCCACGGCCTTTGATTTCAAGCAGAACCAGCGCGCCCAAATCGTTTTCCGCCGGCTGCCCGAACTGGAGCAGCGCGTCGAGCGCTTGGAGAAGGCGAAAAGCACGACGGAAAAGCCCTAGCTTTGCAGCTTCTTAGTTGTTCGTTGCTAGTTGTCAGTTGTCGGGCCTACGGGTTTTTCACAGCTAACAACTGACAACCAACAACTGACAACTAATGAAATGAACGACAAGCAACACACCATCAAGGCGCCCGTCACGGTGCGCGGCATCGGACTGCACACGGGCGTAGAAGCCACCATGACGTTTTGCCCCGCGCCCGTGGGCCACGGCTACAAGTTTCAGCGCGTGGACATGCCCGGCCAGCCCATTGTGGACGCCGACGTGGACAACGTAGTGGACCTGAGCCGCGGCACCACCATCGAGCAGAACGGCGCCCGCATCAACACGGTGGAGCACACCCTGGCCGCCCTGGTGGGCTTGCAGCTCGACAACGTACTGATACAGCTTTCTGGCCCCGAGCCGCCCATCATGGATGGCTCCTCGGCCGAGTTTATCAAGGCCATCGAAACCGTGGGCCTGGAAGAGCAGAACGCCCTGCGCAACTACTACGAAATCCCCGAAAGCATTCGCTACGTGGACAATGCTCGTGGTGTGGAAATTGCGGCCCTGCCCCTGTCCGACTACCGCCTCACGGTGATGGTGGACTACAACTCGCCGGTGCTGGGCTCGCAGCACGCCACGCTGGCCGACATTGCCCAGTTCGGCGATGAAATTGCTTCGTCGCGCACCTTCTGCTTTTTGCACGAGCTGGAAATGCTCTACAAAAACAACCTCATTCGCGGCGGCGACCTGAGCAACGCCATTGTGGTAGTAGACCGCGTGGTGACCGACGACGAGCTCAACGAGCTGGCCAAAATGCTGGGCAAGCCCCGCGTGTCGGTGAAGAAGGAAGGCATCCTGAACAACGTGGACCTTCGCCACAAAAACGAGCCCGCCCGTCACAAGTTGCTCGACCTCGTGGGCGACCTCGCCCTGGTGGGCCGCCCCCTGAAAGGCCAGATTCTGGCCGCCCGTCCCGGCCACGCGGCCAACGTGGCCTTCGCCAAGCGCATCAAGAAAAAAATGCTCGAAGCCCGCAGCAACCCCGTGCCGGTGTACGACATGAACCGCGAGCCGGTGATGGACATCAACCGCATCATGCAGGTGCTGCCCCACCGCTACCCGTTCCTGCTGATTGATAAAATCATTCACCTCGACGACCAGATGGTGACGTCGGTGAAGAACGTGACCATGAACGAGCCGTTCTTTCAGGGCCACTTTCCCGGCAACCCCATCATGCCCGGCGTGCTGCAGGTAGAGGCCATGGCCCAGACCGGCGGCATCCTGGTGATGAACACCGTGCCCGACCCCGAAAACTACTGGCAGTACTTTCTGGGCATCGAAAACTGCCGCTTCCGCAAAAAAGTATTGCCCGGCGACACCATCTTATTCCACTGTCAGTTGTTAGCTCCCATCAAGCGTGGCATCGCCAAAATGCGCGGCCAGGCTTTCGTGAATGGCAAAGTGGTAATGGACGCCGAAATGAGCGCCGCTATTGTTCGCAAAGACGCTTAAAATCATTTAGCATTTATCATTTAACATTTATCAGGACCGGGGCTGCATCTGCTTCATCGAACCTTCAAGTGTTGATTGTAAAATGTTAATTGTTAAATGATAAATGTTAAATGACCTTATGATTTCTCCCCTCGCCTACATTCACCCTTCAGCCCGTATCGCGCCTGGCGTAACCGTGGAGCCGTTTACGACGATAGCGGCGGATGTCGAGATTGGCGAGGGTAGCTGGATTGGGCCGAACGTGACCATCATGAATGGCGCGCGCATTGGGCAGCACTGCCAGGTGTTTCCGGGCGCCGTGCTGGGTGCCGTGCCCCAGGATTTGAAATTTGCCGGCGAGCAAACCACCGCCGTGATTGGCGACCACACCGTCATTCGGGAATGCGTGACCGTGAACCGCGGCACCGTTGACCGTGGCGAAACCCGCGTGGGCAGCCACTGCCTGCTCATGGCCTACGTGCACGTGGCCCACGACTGCGTTATCGGCAATCACTGCATTCTGGCCAACACCGTGCAGGTAGCCGGGCACGTTGAGATTGGCGATTATGCCATCATCGGCGGCTCCTCGGCCGTGCATCAGTTTGTTAAGATTGGGACGCACGCCATGGTTTCGGGCGGCTCATTGGTGCGCAAGGACGTGCCGCCGTTTGTGAAGGCCGGCCGCGAACCGCTGTCCTATGCCGGGGCCAACTCGGTGGGCCTGCGCCGCCGCGGCTTCACCGAAGACGCCATCAACCTGGTGCAGCAGTTGTACCGCACGCTGTTTTTGGGCGGCTTTAATACCCAGGACGCCCTGGCGCAGATTGAGCGGGAGCTGCCGGCCTCGCCCGAACGCGAAATCGCCGTGAGCTTTGTGCGGGCAGCTACGCGCGGCATCATCAAAGGGCCCAAGCGGGGCCGCACCGACGGCAGCGAAGCGGAATAAGCCACGCTGCCATGCAGATTGTAGCCACCAGCCTGGGCAAGCGCTTCCAGCGCGACTGGATTTATCGCGGCCTCACGCGCACCTTCCGGCCCGGAAGTGCTACCGCCGTGCTCGGACCCAACGGAGCCGGCAAAAGCACGCTGCTCAACACCATTTCGGGCCAATTGCTGCCTACTGAGGGCACCTTGGCGTACTCGCTGGCGGGGCGTACGGTAGCCGTGGAGGAGCTGCCGCAGCACCTGGCGTACGCGGCTCCCTATCTTGAGCTACTTGAGGAGCTGACGCTGCTGGAGATGCTGCACTTCCACACCCGCTTCAAGGCCCTGCGCCCGGGCATGACCACCGACAAATTAATTGGGCTGATGTACCTCGAAAAATCCCGCCACCAGCTGGTGCGCGAGTTTTCGTCGGGCATGAAGCAGCGGCTCAAGCTGGCCATGGCGCTCTATGCCAATGCGCCCCTGCTCCTGCTCGACGAGCCCACCACCAACCTAGATGCCACCGGCGTGGCCTGGTACCAGGAGCACGTGCAAGCCACCCGCGCTGGCCGTACTCTGCTGCTTAGCTCCAACGTGCCGGCAGAATATGCCTTCTGCGACGAGCAATTGTTGGTGACGGATTTCCAAAATATTCGGGTGGTATAATCCTGCTTTGCCAAGGCTGCAATTGCCTGGTAATTTGACTTGAGCAAGGGCTGACCGGATGCGCTAAAAAGCTAGAAGCAGCCATTGAGCTACCGTTTTTCAAGTCTGGAACCCCGTAAATACTCAGCTGGAAATTCGCTGGCTCCGTATCTTCGCGGCCACCTAAGGCACATACCTTCAACTCAACTTAATCCCGCCCCGGCCATGATTGACCACGAAGACCTGGACGACGACTTGCTCGACGACGACGACCTGGATACCTATGCTGCCAAAGGCGGCGCTGCCGCCATCGGCACTTCGGAAGACCGACTCTCGGCCAAATACGCCGACTACCTGATGTGGACCGACACAGGCTCCTCGCACGACGAAGCCCTGGACCTGGCCAACATGACGGAGGAAGAGTTTGTAGAAGCCGAGCGCGCCGAAAACGCCGACCGCGGCGCTTTCACCAGCCTCGACGACGAGGAGGATGACTTCGCGGATGACGATGACGACGAGGCCGACGAAGGCTACAGCAGCGGCCGCGGAAGCCGCCGCGGCAGCAGCTTCGACAGCGACGATTATTAAAAGGTGCCCTTTGTAAAGCCCCCATACAAAAAGCCCCGGCTCAATATTGAGCCGGGGCTTTTTGTATAACTAGGTTGCGCTTGGCGGGCTTATTTGCGGCCAAAAACCTGCTTCAGGATGTCGGTAGTGCGGGCAGCGGGGTTTTTACGGATTTTGCCTTCCTCCTGGGCCAGTAGGATGAACAAGCCATCCACGGCTTTTTGGGTGGTATAAGCCGAGAGGTCAGTTTGCACGGGCGTCATCAGCGGAATGCGGTTGTACTGGCTGGTCATCTTGGCATACGCCTTTTCAGCACCCACCTGGTCGATGGCCGCGCTGATGTCGGGCTTAAAAGCGGCAATCAGCTGGGCCTCGGTGGACTTGCGTAAGAACTGCGTGGCCGCATCGGTGGAGCTGCTGGTCACGAGCGACAGCGCATCCGTAATACTGATGTTGGCCAGGGCGTTGAGGAAAATGTCCTTGGCCTTCGGCGCGGCCGCCTCGGCGGCCCGGTTGAGCTGCGTTTCGAAGGTGTTAATCAGCGTATTCATGCCCGGAATCCGGCTCAGAGTCGTTTTCATCAAAATGGCATCCTCAGGAAACGGAATATGGATGTCGTCGTTGAGGTTGAAGCCATCCGGCTCGGAAGCAAACTGCACGGCTTTGATGATGCCCTTATTGAGGGCATCCTTGATACCGGCGCTGGCCTGGGCTTCGGTGAGGGGTGCGGGCGGCGGGGTGGCTGCGGCGGCCGCTTTGGCGGTGGCATCCGCGGCAGCGGCTTTGGATGTGGCGGCTTTGGCGGCAGTAGCTTTGGCCGCGGCGGCTTTGCTGGCAGCGGCTTTCGAGGCAGCCGCTTTTTTGGCGGCCGCGGTTTTGGCGGCAGCAGCTTTTTTAGCGGCGGTAGTTTGCGCGTGGGCAGCTGGGGCCGAAGTGGCCAGTAGGCCGGCTACCAACAGGGCGCTGGCGATGCGTGTAAACATGTAATAAACAGCTGCGGCGGGAAAACCGGATGGCCCCTATGACTGTCCTTGGACCGCCGCGTATGCAAATTGAAGACAATTTTGCGGCCAAACCTATTTTTAACCTCCTCCCTATGCCCACCCCCGCCCCAATTCCAGCTCCTGCATCATCCCATCCGCTGCAGGCCGCGCCGCCCGATGTCGAAATCATGACTATTGGCGATGAGCTGCTGTACGGGCAGGTGGTGGATACCAATTCGGCCTTCATGGGCCAGGAGCTAGCTAAAATAGGCTTGCGTGTGCGGCAAATATCATCGGTATCGGACCGGGCCGATGAAATCGTGGCAGCCCTGGACCAGGCCCGGCAGCGCGCACAGGTGGTACTCATCACGGGCGGCCTGGGTCCCACCAAAGACGACCTCACCAAGCACGTGCTGGCCCGCTACTTCCACACCGAGCTGGTGATGCACGAACCCACCTTGCGCCACGTGGAAGAAATCTTCAAGCGCTTCCAGCGGCCCATGCTCGACGTGAACCGCCAGCAGGCGCTGGTACCGGCCAACTGCGAAGTGCTGCACAACGCCGTGGGCACGGCCCCGGGCATGTGGTTTAATGACCAGGGCACGGTCTTCGTGAGCATGCCCGGGGTGCCGTTTGAGATGAAGCGGCTAATGACGGACCACGTCCTGCCGCGCCTCCAGGCCCAGTTTCACCTCGCTCCCATCGAGCACGTGGTGGTGATGACCGCCGGCCTGGGCGAGTCGTTTCTGGCTCAGAAAATTGCCGATTGGGAAGACGCTCTGCCGCCCAACATCAAGCTGGCCTACCTGCCCAGCTTCGGGGCCGTGCGCCTACGCCTCACCGGCACCGACGACGGCCAACCCAACCTGCGCGGCCGCATGCTAGCCCTGCTCCCGGCCCTGCGGGAGCGCATCGGCGAATACATTTTTGCCGAAGAAGAAACCACGCTGGAAGCGGCCATCGGCAAGTTATTGCTGGCTCGCAATCTCACCATCGGTACCGCCGAAAGCTGCACGGGCGGCCTTGTGGCCCACCGCCTCACCAGCGTGCCGGGCAGCTCAGAATACTTCCGGGGCAGCATCGTGGCCTACCACAACGACATCAAGCAGCAGGAGCTTGGCGTAAAATCCGAAACCCTGGCCCAATTCGGTGCTGTGAGCGAAGCCACCGTGCGGGAAATGGCCGAGGGCGCCCGCCAGCGCCTGGGCGTGGACGTAGCCGTGGCCACCAGCGGCATCGCCGGCCCCGGCGGCGCAACCGACACCAAGAAGGTCGGCACCGTCTGCCTGGCCTACGCCGACGCCACCCAAACCATCAGCAGGGAATACATTCTTGACCGCGGCCGGGCGCTAAACGTGGAATACGCCGCCCAATCGTTGCTCACCATGTTGCGGCAGCAGCTGGCGGGAATTAGAGGCTAAGCTGTCTGTCATTGCGAGGCCGTAGGCTGTGGCAATCCGTCCTGCCAGCACCAGACCTTTTGTAAAGCGACAAGCCCCGGTACTGCACAGTACCGGGGCTTGTCGCTTTATTGGGCTAGTCGCTGATACCAGGACGGATTGCTACGGCCTGCGGCCTCGCAATGACAGTGACCTACGCGGCCTCGGGCTCGTCACTCGTTACTGTGCGCATGATGTCGTGACCCATTTTATCACGTTTGGTAGCGAGGTAGGCCTCGTTGTGAGGGTTCGAGTTTATTTCAATGGGCAGTGTGTCTACAATTTCGAGGCCGTACCCAACCAGGCCGGTGCGCTTGCGGGGGTTGTTGGTGAGCAGGCGCATTTCCGTGATGCCGAGGTCGCGCAGAATTTGAGCGCCTACGCCGTAGTCGCGCTCGTCGCCCTTGAAGCCCAGGTCTTCGTTGGCCTGCACGGTGTCGCGGCCCTGCTCCTGCAGCTTGTAGGCCTTGAGCTTGTTGATGAGGCCAATGCCGCGGCCCTCCTGGTTCATGTACACAACCACGCCGCGGCCCTCGCGCTCAATCTGGCGCATGGCCTGGTGCAGCTGGGGGCCGCAATCGCAGCGGCAAGAGCCGAAGATGTCGCCGGTAACGCAGGAGCTGTGCACCCGCACCAGCACCGGTTCGGGGCCGCTAATGTCGCCCTTTACCAAGGCCAGGTGCTGCACGCCGTTGCTGCGCTGGGTGTACGCGTACAGGTCAAAGTCGCCCCATTCGGTGGGCATTTTCACCGAGATGTCGCGGTGAATGAGGCTTTCCTTGGCCAGGCGGTACTTGATAAGGTCCTGCACTGAAATCAGCTTCAGGTCCCATTTTTTGGCGACGATTTCCAAATCGGGCAGCCGGGCCATTTCGCCGTCTTCCTTCAGAATCTCAACCAATACCCCCGCCGGCTCAAAGCCAGCCAGCCGGGCCAGGTCGACGGCGGCTTCGGTGTGGCCGGCGCGGCGTAGTACGCCTTCCTTGCGGGCTTTGAGGGGGAATATGTGGCCGGGCTTGCCGAGCTCCTCGGGCTTGGTATTGGGGTCAATGAGGGCCAGGATGGTCTTGCTGCGGTCGGAGGCCGAGATGCCCGTGGTCACGCCGTTCTTGAGCAAATCGACCGATACGGTGAAAGGCGTGGCGTGCAAGGCGGTGTTGTGGCCCACCATCAGGTCGAGGCCCAGCTCTTCGCAGCGGCCTTCGGGCAGGGAAGCGCATACCAGGCCGCGGCCGTGGGTGGCCATAAAGTTCACAATTTCGGGCGTGGCGCAGCGGGCGGCGCAGATAAAGTCGCCTTCATTTTCGCGGTCTTCGTCGTCGACAACGATTACAACCTTGCCAGCCCGGATGTCGGCAATGGCGGATTCGATGGTATCAAGCATTTTGTGGTGTCAGTGGGTGGTGGGATGAGGCCAACTCTACGTGCTTAACCCCAACGGGACCGCAGAAGTTGGTCAGATTTACTTTGCTTGCTGAAAACGTTGCGTGGGCTGCCATACGGTGGTTTTGATGCCGCGCAGGTAACGCCAGTAGCCCAACAGCAGGGCGGCGTTCATGCTGTAGAAATGAGTGATAAACCGCAGCACGCGCGAATGCCGCCCCGCGCGGCGCAGGGCGGCATCTAGCAGCAGCCCCAGCGGTAACCCCAGCTGCCCGGCCAGCGCCAGCTGATAAAACCACCCGCCCCCGCTCGCTACCAGGCCCACCGTAGCGGCTAGCAGCGTGAGCAGCAACAGCGGCGTGTACCAGCGCAGCACTTTATGCGACCAGAGCGCAAACGCTACCCCCCGCCACGGCGGCAAAAGCAGCGCCCGAAACTCTTTCAAATTCTGGAAGTTACCGGCCGAAATGCGGGCTTTTCGCCGAAACTCTTCGGGCAGGCGGTCCGACACGTCTTCGTAGCACACGGCCTCCAGCTCGTTGATGGCCTGGTAGCCATCGCGCAGCACGGCCAGGGTGATGTAGAAATCATCGACCAGAAAATCGGCCGGTGCGGGGTGGTAGCAGGCGCGCCGCACCGCAAAGCAGCCCCCAAAGGCGCCCATCATGCTGCCCCACACCACGCCTTCCTGGTACTTAATCTGGTTTTCGCGCTCCAAATAGGCCTTCTCCTGCCCTGAAATTCCTTCGGCCCGGTGCTCGGGGTTGATAATGTGCCCGCCCACCAGCCCAATTTCCTGGCAATGAAAATGCTTCACGAGGTGGTAAAGCGTGTCGGGCGCAAAAAACACGTTGGCATCCGTCAGCACCAAAATCGGCGCCGTGGCTTGTTGAGCCAGGCTTTCAATGACGCCGGGCTTGCCCGTTCGGTCGCTGTAGGCCTCGAAGTGGAGCTGTGGAAACTCGCGGCTCAGGGACGTGAGCAGGGCATTGGTGCGGTCCGAGGAATTATCCGACCCCACGAGCAGCCGCAGCCGGTCGAGCGGGTACGTGGTGGCAAAGGTGGAGCGAATTTTCTCTTCAATCACGGCCTCCTCGTTGTGCGCGGCCAGCAGGATGTCAACCGCGGGCAGGTTGGCCGCGGCGGGACGGTACACGTTCTGGTTTTGTTGCCGGCCCCGCGCAAGTCTCTCCAGCAGCACCGGAAACAGCACGTACGTGTGCGCCACCAGCAGTAGGCTGCCCCAAAACACAAGCAAGAGCAGGGCCGGCACCATCAGGCTTCTACCGGCTGCAGCCGCTCGTAGAGGTCCACAAATCGCTGGGTCACGCGGCGGTTATCGTACAGGTCGGCGGCGGTGTGGGCCGCGGCAGCACCGATTGCTGCGGTGGGCAGTTCGCCGCCGGCCCAGGCACGTAACGCCTCCAGCCAGGCGGTGGCCGAGTCGCGCAGCAGCAGGTCGTGGCCGTCGCGCACCGCAATTCCTTCGGCCCCGAGTGGGGTGCTCAGCACCGGTTTGCCCAGGGCCATGCCCTCGATGATTTTAATGCGCATGCCGCCCCCACTTAGCAGCGGCACCAGCATCAGCTCGTACTGCTGCATGAAGGCCGAAGCCGACTCCACGAAGCCGTGCACGATGACGTTGTCGGTGCGGGCCGCTAGCAGGCTGGAAGGCGTGCCGCTCCCTGCTACGTGCAGCTCCACATCGGGGACTTCTGCGTGGAAAACGGGCCATACTTCGCGCAGCAGCCATTCCAGTCCCTCGAGGTTGGGCATCCAGTTCAGCGAGCCAATCATAAACAAGGTGCGTGGCTTTACCGCAATGGCGGGGTCGGGCACAAACCGGCTCAGCTCAACTCCGGCCGGGATGAACAGCACAGGCTCCGGGCAGCCCAGTGAGCGCAGCCGCTGGGCATCGTCATCGGTGATGGCAGCCACGGCGTCGAACTGGGTTAAATGCCGGCGTTCAAAGTTCTCGAGACGGGCCGCCATCGTACCGAGGAAAAACCGCTTAAGCGGGTTCGATTCGCGCTTGGCCAGCATCTGCCAGATGGTGTATTCCACGTTGTGAGCCCGCAAAACGAGGGGCGGCACGCGGAAATCGGCGCGGTGCTGCCGGTTCAAAAATTCGGCGTACCAGGCCACAAATGTGCCTTCCATTTGCACCACGTCTACTTCCTCGGTGCGCAGAATCCCGAGGAGCTTTTCGCCAAACTCCGCGCTGATAAACCGCTCAACATTGTACGGCTGGCGGCTCAGCAGCAGGTTTTTTAAGGCCTTTGAAGCAGAGATGTCCGTGTTCACGTCCACCGATACCAGCCGGAAATTGGGGCCAAGGTGGTCTAGCGCATCGGCCGGCTGATGGTGCTTGGGAGTGTTGATGGCCAGCATCGTCACCCGGTGGCCGGCCCGGACCAGCCCGGCCGGCACGTCGTACATGGCAATGGCGCCCCCGGTATGCAGCGGATACGGAACACGGGGGCAGAGTTGCAGAATGTGCATAGGCCCTGCAAAGGTAGGCGCGCAGCAAGTAGAAGAACGGCAAACTCCCCTCCTTAGCAAGAAGGGGATGTTTGAGCCAAGGGCGAGAACGGGGGTGGTTGAATTCGTTGAACGATGTAAGAACGATGCCGTAACGAGTCCGACGCGAGTCGTTCAACGACCGCAACCACCCCAGCTGGCGCTTCGCGCCAGCGTTCCCTCCTTGCTAAGGAGGGGATTTTTGGGGTTCCGCGTTATTTACAATTGCCGGAACCGGACTTCAAACGTTTCTATTTGCTCTTCATTACCCAGCAGCAGCAGCACGTCGCCGGGACCCGGAATGTAGCCGACGGGCGGGCTCACCAGCAGCGTGCCATCAGCCTGGCGCAGGCCGATGATAGTGGCCCCGGTGATGGAACGCACATCCAGCTCCCGAATGCTGCGGCCGTGCAAATCCTCCCGCATCTGGCTGAAATTCATTTCTTCGAGCCGCAGCTTATCGGCGCTGAGGCCCGAAATCAGGTCCAGGAAACGGATGACTTCGGGGCGCACCACCAAGTTGGCCATGTGGGAGCCGCCGATTTCGTCGGGCATTACTACCGAGTCGGCGCCGGCCGAGAGCAGCTTGCTTTCCGATGACTTATAGGAGGCGCGCGCAATGATTTTCAGGTGTGGGTTGAGGGCCCGGGCCGAAAGCGCCACAAAAACGTTGTCGGCATCTTTGGGCAGGGCCGTGATGAGCGCCGAAGCGCGCTCCACCCCTGCCTGCTGCAGCACGCTGTCGTTGGTGGCGTCGCCCACCACGGTAAAAATCTTGCCGCCGGCCACGCCGTCACCGTCGTAATCCTCGCCGGATCGGCCTTCGGCGAGGCTTTTCATCAGCTGCTCGTCCTGCTCTACCACCACCACGCGGGCTCCGTTGAGCCGAAGCTCCTGAAACGCCTTGCGCCCGTTGCGGCCGAAGCCGCACACGATGATGTGGCCGCTAAAACGCTTGATTTCCTGGTCGGTTCGGTACATTTTGAAAAGTTTACGCAGCTCGCCGTCAAAGATAAAGGTGGAGAGTACCGACACGAGGTAGGCCACTACAATGAGGTTGTAGAGGATGTAGAAAGACACAAAAATGCGCCCAGCAACGGAGAAGGGATGCACTTCGCCGTAGCCCACCGTGGCAATGGTGGTAACGGTCATGTAAAAAGCGTCGACCAAGCTAAAGTGCTCGATGACCGTGAAGCCAACGAGGCCGATAACCAGACTGGAAACCGTGAGCACGATAGCCAGAATGATGCGGTTGATGTTGGCTTGCTTTAACATATACCCATATAACAATTAATATTTAACGTCCAATTTAGTCCTACCGCCCACGCACAGGGGCTTGCGGATGGATGAAGACAGTTGTTAAACGACATGAAGTTACGCGCCGCGTGCCACCACGGTGCCCAGCAACGCCCCTAGCTCATTATCGAGCTCCTTGAGCCGTTTGATATCGCCAAGAATTTCGAACATTTCGGCATCTTCCAGGGGGTGGCGCAGGCGGTCGAGGCAGATGTCGAGCTCGCGCTGCACGTGCACCTTGTTGAGGCGCAGCACGGCGTTGTCGCAGGCCAGCTTGGGCAAGTCCACCTCGTTGAAAACGTAGATTTCCTTGGTGCGCCAGTTGGGGCTGATTTCGTAGCGCTCGGTGGCCAGGTCGGTGATGAGGTGGCGAATGTCGGCGCGCTCGTTCTGGGCCAGCAGGCGCGCGTCGGGGAAACGGTTGGCCAGGAGCTCCTGCCGGCACATCTCCCACATTTCGGCAAAGAGCGGGTGAGTCAGGGGCGTCTCGCCGAGTTGGCCCAACAGGTAAGCGGCCACGCTTATTTCCTCCTCGACCTCGCGGCCCGCATACAGCACGAGCAGGCGCAACACCTCCCGCTCGCAGACTTTCAGCATGTCGGGCAGGTCCTCGTCTTGCTCGGCGGCCTTGGCCGGCTGGAACGTAGCGCCGGCCCCGAGTACCTCTACGGTGGCTTCATGGCCGCCGTACATCAGCATCTCGGCCTCTTCCTCGTCGCTCATGGGCCGGGCGGCGGGCGCGGGCCGGGGCTGGCCTGAGCTGCTGGGCGGGTAGCCGGTGTTGGCACTGCCGGCGCCGTTGCCGTAGTTTCCGGCGTTGCCGCTGGCGTAGCTGCCGCTGGGCTTGGCCGCCGGCGCCTTCACCAGCTTGTTGTATTCGGTGATGAGCACCTGCTCATCAATGCCGAAGGTGGCCGAAGTCTGCTGCAAAAACACCTGCCGCTTGATGGCGTCGGGCACTTTAGCAATGCTGTGGAGCACGTCGCGGATGGCTTCGGCCTTCTTCACCGGGTCGTTGCTGGCCTCGCGGGCCACCAGCGTGGTTTTGAAGCTAATGAAGTCCTGGCTGCTTTTCTCGATGTAGTCAGCAAAGCGCTGGTCGCCCACTTTGCGGATGTAGCTGTCGGGGTCATCGCCGTCGGGAAAGAGCACCACGCGCACGTTCAGGCCGCCTTCGAGCAGCAGGTCGGTACCGCGCAGCGAGGCCTTGATGCCGGCCGCATCGCCGTCGTAGAGCACCGTCACGTTATCCGAATACCGCTTGATGAGGCGGATTTGGCCTTCGGTGAGCGAGGTGCCCGACGAGGCCACCACGTTTTTGATGCCGCCCTGGTAGAGGCTGAGCACGTCGAGGTAGCCTTCCACGAGGTAGCAGACTTCCTCGGTCCGGATGGCCTGGCGGGCCTGAAACAGGCCATAAAGCACGTCCGACTTGTGGTAAATGTCCGACTCCGGCGAGTTGAGGTACTTCGCCATCTTGTCGTCGCGCTTCAGGGTGCGCGCCCCAAAGCCCACCACCCGGCCGCTGATGTTGTGAATCGGGAACATCACGCGGCCCCGGAACCGGTCGTAGCGCCGGCCGGTGTCGTGGCCCTGGTCGTCGGTTTTGGTGACGATGAGGCCGGATTTCTCCAGGTACTTTTTGTCGTATCCGGCTTTCTCGGCGGCCTTCATCAAATCGTCCCAGCTGTCAAGCGAGTAGCCCAACTCAAAGGTTTGAATGGTGCTCAGATTCAGGCCGCGCTCCTTCAGGTAGCCGTAGCCGATGCTCATGCCCTCCTCGGAGTTCAGCAGCAGGCGGTGGTAGTGGTTTTTGGCGAAGTCGGAAACGATGAACTGGGAGTCCCGCTCGTTCTGCTCCAGCTGCTGCTGGGGCGTTTTTTCCTCTTCCTCAACCTCGATGGCGTACTTCTTGGCCAGGTATTTCAGGGCCTCCACGTAGCTGGTGCCCTCCACGTCCATCACAAACTGCACCACGCCGCCGGCCTTGCCGCAGCCAAAGCACTTGTACAAGGACTTGGCCGGGTTTACTGAGAAGGACGGGGATTTTTCGTTGTGAAACGGGCACGGCGCCCACAGATTCTGCCCCTTGCGCTTGAGCTGCACGAAGTCGCCGACTACTTCTACGATGTCGGCGGTTTGAATAATGTGGTCAACTAGTTCTTTGGGGATACGGGCCATGGGCGGCGAGATAGCGGCTTTTTTCTACTTAGAACGTCATGCTGAGCGCAGCCGAAGCATCTCGCGTGTGGCAGTAATCCAACTAGCTCAACGATGCGAGCGAGATGCTTCGGCTGCGCTCAGCATGACGTCCTACTTGTTTTAGTTGGCCGACGACGTTCTGCCGACCTCCAACAAAGTTCGCCCTACTTTCTCTACGTCCTACCTTTGCCTCGAATAAACTCCGCGCAAGATGCCCGCATACCGTCCCGAAGAAATTGAAAAGAAGTGGCAGGCCCATTGGAAAGCCCACAGCACTTTCAAGGCCGCCAACCACTCCGAAAAGCCCAAATACTACGTGCTCGACATGTTTCCCTACCCATCCGGGGCGGGTTTGCACGTGGGCCATCCGTTGGGCTACATCGCCTCCGACATCGTGACGCGCTACAAGCGCCTGCAGGGCTTCAACGTGCTGCACCCCATGGGTTTCGACTCCTTTGGCCTGCCCGCCGAGCAGTACGCCATCCAGACCGGCCAGCACCCGGCGCTCACCACGGAGCAAAACATCGAAACCTACATTAAGCAGCTCAGCAGCCTGGGATTCAGCTACGACTGGAGCCGCGAAGTGCGCACCTCCGACCCGGGCTACTACAAGTGGACGCAGTGGATTTTCCTCAAGCTGTTCAACTCCTGGTACAACCTCGACACCAACAAGGCCGAGCCGCTGACGGAGCTCACCGCCCGCTTTGCCGAGCGCGGCAGCGAAGGCATCAACGCCGCCGGCGATGCCGACGAGCGCCAGGTGTTCAGCGCTGGGCAGTGGCAGCTCTTTACTGAGCAGCAAAAGCTGGCGGCCGTGCACCCCTACCGCCTCGCTTACCAGCAGGACACCTACGTGAACTGGTGCCCCGGCCTGGGCACGGTGCTGAGCAACGACGAAGTAAAGGACGGCCTTTCTGAGCGCGGCGGCTTCCCCGTCGAGCGCCGCCTCATGCCCCAGTGGAACCTACGCATCACCGCTTACGCCGACCGCCTCCTGCAAGGCCTCGACACCATCGACTGGCCCGATGCGGTGAAGGAGATGCAGCGCAACTGGATTGGCAAGAGCATCGGCGCCGAAGTCACCTTCCCGGTACAAGGCCACGAAAACGCCCAAATCAAGGTCTACACCACGCGGGTGGACACCATTTACGGCGCCACCTTCCTGGTGCTGGCCCCCGAGCATGAGCTCGTTGATGAACTCACCACGCCAGCCCAACGCGCCGCTGTGGACGAGTACATCGCCGCCACCAAGCGCCGCTCGGAGCGGGACCGGATGGCCGATACCAAAACCGTATCTGGCGTCTTCACTGGCGCTTACGGCCTGAACCCCGTGAACCAGGAGCCTGTGCAAATCTGGCTGGCCGACTACGTGCTGGCCGGCTACGGCACCGGCGCCGTAATGGCCGTGCCCAGCGGCGACCAGCGCGACTACGTATTCGCTAAGCACTTCGGCCTGCCAATTCCGGCCATCTCCGATGCCCAGCAGGGTCTCGATGAGCAAGCCGACCCCACCAAGGAAGGCCGCTACATCAACTCGGGCATCATCAACGGCCTCACCTACAAGGAGGCCACCCAGAAGCTCATTGCCTACCTCGAAGAAAAGGGCCTGGGCCGTGGCAAAGTCAATTTCCGCCTGCGTGATTCGATTTTCGGCCGCCAGCGCTACTGGGGCGAGCCCATCCCGATTTACTACAAGGACGGCACCGCCTACGGCATCGCTGAAAGCGACCTTCCCCTGGTGTTGCCCGAAATCAGCGAGTACAAGCCCACCGAAACCGGTGAGCCACCGCTGGGCCGCGCTCAAAACTGGCTCTACCGCGGCCAGTATCCTTATGAGTTGAGCACCATGCCCGGCTGGGCTGGCTCGTCGTGGTACTACCTCCGCTACATGGACCCCACCAACGAAGCCCGCTTCGTTGGCGAAGAAGCCGAGCAGTACTGGGGCACCGTGGACCTCTACATGGGCGGGGCCGAGCACGCCACCGGCCACTTGCTCTACGCCCGCTTCTGGTACCTGTTCCTGAAAGACCTGGGCCTCGTGAGCGGCAACGAGCCTTTCCAGAAGCTGATTAACCAGGGGATGATTCTGGGCCGCTCAAACTTTGTGTACCGCATCAACGGCACCAATAAGTTCGTGACACTAGGCAAAAAAGACCAGTACGAAACCACGGCGCTGCATGCCGACGTGAACATCGTGGAAAACGATGTACTCGACATTGAAGCGTTCAAGAAGTGGCGCGACGAATACGAAAACGCCGAATTCATCCTCGAGGACAACGGCACCTATGTGTGCGGGGTTGAAATTGAGAAGATGTCAAAGTCAAAGTACAACGTGGTGAGCCCCGATGTTCTAATTGGCAAATACGGCGCCGACGCCCTGCGCCTCTACGAAATGTTCCTCGGTCCGCTGGAGCAGTACAAGCCGTGGAATACTAACGGCATCAGCGGAGTGGCCACGTTCCTTAAGAAGCTCTGGCGCCTCTTCCACCCCGAAGACGGTGCGCTGGCGGTCACCGACGAGCCGGCCACGCCCGCCGAGCTGAAGGCCCTGCACCGGGCCATTCAGAAAATACAGGAAGACATCGAGAAGTTCAGCTTCAATACCTCGGTGAGCATGTTCATGATTACCGTGAACGAGCTGACGGCCCTCAACTCGCACAAGCGCGCCATTCTGGAGCCGCTGGTGGTCCTGCTTTCCCCGTATGCGCCGCACTTGGCCGAGGAGCTGTGGCAGGAATTGGGCCACGAGGCCGGCAGCATCAGCAGCGCCCGCTACCCCGAGTTCCGCCAGGAGTACCTGGTGGAGGATACGGTGACGTATCCGATTGCCATCAACGGCAAGGTTCGCGAGCAACTGCAGTTTCCCGCCACGGCCACGGCGGCTGAGATTGAAACCGGCGTGCTGTCCACGGATTTCCTGGCTCGTTTCGGTGAAGGCAAATCGGCCAAAAAGGTGATTGTGGTGCCCGGCCGAATGGTCAACGTGGTGGTGTAATTCCCTGCGTTTGATTGAGCTGAAAAAGCCCGCGGCATTGCGCAGCGGGCTTTTTTGCTTTTTAAACTTTGGGTTGTATCTGTTTCGCCTGTCATGCTGAGACACGAAGCATCTTATCAGGTTAGCTCAATTCGTACAGCCGTGAGAAGATGCTTCCTTCGTCAGCATGACAAATGGATAATTACAGCGCCCGAAAAAGCCATTCTAAACCCGTCGCTAATGCATCTTTGTGACGGGCAATTCTCGGGTTATTGCTCTGGTATATTCAGATAATTTTTCAATGTCTCCCAATCATTTACTCACTCCGCGGCCCTTGGTGGGCCGTGCAATACGCAACTGGAGCGTAGCGTTGCTCACGCTGCTGTCGCTACCCAGCCCGGCCCAAACCGCTACCGATACCGGCCCCCTGCTCACGCCCGACCAATTCCTGGGCTATAAGCTGGGCACGCAATTCACGCCCCACGCCCAGATTTTGCGCTACGTAGACCACGTGGTGGCCCACACGCCCAGCCGCATGAAGCTGGTGCGCTACGGCAGCACCTACGAGCATCGCCCGCTGGAAGTGGTAGAAATTGCCAGCGCGGATAATTTCGGCCGCCTCGAAGACGTGCGCCACAACAACCTCAAGCTCGCGGGGCTGGAAAAAGGCAGCGGCCAGCGCCAACAGCCCGCCGTGTGCTGGTTGAGCTACAACGTGCACGGCAACGAAGCCGTGTCGTCGGAAGCGGTGATGCAGGTGCTCTACGACCTGGCCAATCCCCAGGACAAGCAGATGCAGGACTGGCTCAAGAACACGGTCGTCATCGTCGACCCCTGCGTGAACCCCGACGGCCGCGACCGGTACGGCAACTGGTACAACCGCGTGCGCAACCAGTCGCCGAATGCCAACCCCGATTCCTGGGAGCACCACGAGCCCTGGCCCGGCGGCCGCTTCAACCACTACTACTTCGACCTGAACCGCGATTGGGCCTGGCAGACGCAGCAGGAAACCAAGCAGCGCATTGTGCTCTACAACCAGTGGCTCCCGGCCGTGCACGCCGACTTCCACGAGATGGGGCCCAACAACTCCTACTACTTTTCGCCGGCTGCCAAGCCCTACCACGCCGACATTACGCCCTGGCAGCGCAAGTTTCAGGACGTGCTGGGCGACTACAACAAGGTGGTTTTCGACAAGAACAACTGGCTATATTTCACCCGCGAAACCTACGACCTGTTTGCGCCCACCTACGGCGATACCTGGCCCAGCTTCAACGGCGCCATCGGCATGACGTATGAGCAAGGCGGCGGTGGGCCGGCCGGCGTGGCCTATTCGCGGCTCGACGGCGACACCCTCACCCTGGGCCAGCGCATTGCCCACCACCACGCCGCCAGCCGCGCCACCATTCAGGCCACGGCCGAACGCCACGACGACCTGCTGCGCGAGTTCGAATCGTACTTCGCCACCGCCAAAAGCAAGCCGCAGGGGCAATACAAAAGCTACGTGCTGTCGGCCGGCAACGACCCGGGCCAGCTCCGCTCGCTCACCCAATACCTCGAGCGCAACCAAATTAGCTACGGCTTTGCCTCGAAGCGCTCCAAGACCAAGGGCTACAACTACACCACCGGCAAAACCGAATCGGTGCAGATTGAGCCACGCGACGTGGTGGTGAGCATGTTCCAGCCCAAATCCACGCTGGTGAAGGTGCTGTTTGAGCCCCGCGCTCAGCTCGAAGACTCGCTCACTTACGACATCACTTCCTGGGCCCTGCCCTATGCCTTCGGCGTGAAAGCCTACGCGCTGCCCGGCCGGCTCGATGCTTCCGGCCCCAGCCCCAGCCAGGCCACGGTACGCGGCAGCGCCGCCGCCAGCACCGACCGCCCCTACGCCTACCTCGCCCGCTGGAACAACCTGCAGGACGTGCGTTTCCTGAGCCGCCTGCTGCAGCAAAAAGTGAAGGTGCGCTACGCCGAGAAAGCGTTTGAGTCGGAAGGCCAGAAATACGCGCCCGGCACCTTGGTTATCACCCGCACCGGCAACGAGGCCATGGGGCCCCGTTTCGACCAGGTGGTGCGCGCGCAGGCCGACTCGGCCGGCACCATCGTTACGGCCGTGAAATCCGGTTTCTCCACCACTGGCCGCGACCTGGGCTCCGGCACCGTGCACTTCGTGAAGCAGCCCAACGTGGCGGTAGTGGCCGGCCCGGGCGTCGATGGCACGGCTTTCGGCGAGGTGTGGCACTTCTTCGAGCAGCAGTTGGGCTATCCCATCACCGTGCTCGGCACCGATTATCTGAGCCGGGTGTCGCTGCAGAAATACGACGTGCTGATTATGCCCAACGGCACCTACACTGATGTTTACAACGACCGCACCCTCGAAAGCCTGAAGTCCTGGGTGCGCGACGGCGGCAAGCTCATCGCCATGGAGGGCGCGGCCAAGATGCTTTCCAACAAGAAGGATTTCCTGCTCAAGGCCAAGGCCGTCGATTCGGTGGCCATCAGGAAAGACGAAAAAGCCAACCCCTACAAGCTGCTACGCCGCTACGGAAACTCCGAGCGCGAAGAAGCCGAGGAAGTGGTGCAGGGCAGCGTGTACCGCGTGCAGCTCGACAACACCCACCCCCTGGCCTTCGGCTACGGCGACACCTACTTCGCCCTGATTCGCAACCCGCTGAACTACCGCTTCCTGGGCAAAGGCGGCTGGAACGTGGGTGTCATTAAGAAAGACAGCTACTCGTCGGGTTTCATCGGCACGAAAGCCCGCAAGGAGCTGACCGACACGTTCGTAGTCGGCACCCAGGACCTGGGCCGCGGCGAAGTGGTGTACCTCGGCGACAACCCCTTGTTCCGGGCCTTCTGGCAAGGCGGCAAATTGCTCTTTGGCAATGCCGTTTTCCTGGTAGGCCAATAAGCCAGCTCAATAAAAACGAAAAGCCCCGCCAGTTTCCCGGCGGGGCTTTTTTGTTAGAGATATTAGGCTGTCATGCAGAGCGCAGCGAAGCATCTTGGCTGCGTAAGTAATTCAATCGGCTGTTAATAATCGTTTGTCATGCAGAGCGCAGCGAAGCATCTTATCACGTTCGAACCAGTCGTTCAACAGTTATAAGATGCTTCGCTGCGCTCTGCATGACGGGCTTATTCTGATTACTAACTCAGAACTTGCTAGTCGGTTATTGGGCCAGCATCGCCCGGGTAGCTTTGGGCAAAGACGCGAGCACCAAGTCATACGAATGGTCAATCAGCTCGCGTAGCTGGCGCTCTGGAATGCCGGTGCCAATCAGCACCGTGTTCCAATGAGTCTTACTCATATGGTAGCCGGGCAGCACGTAATCGTGGGCTTCGCGCAGCTCAACGGCCCGCTCGGGGTCGCATTTGAGGTTGATGCTGCCGAAAGTGTCAATGTCTGTCAGGGCGAACATTTTGCCGCCGACTTTGAACACGAGGGTTTCGGGGCCAAACGGGGTTCCGTCCGTCACGCCGGGCTTGGCAAGGCAGTAGTCGCGAAAGTCCTCAATATTCATCGCAAAGCTGTTACAGAACGTAGCGAAACAGCATCACCACCAGGCACACCAGAAACATCGCTAAGCTAAGCTTATTGATAAAGTGCATGGTCTTCAAGTTGAAGTTGCTCTTGCGATTGGGGTCGTTACGGCGGAAGTAATAACCGAGGACCGGACCAAAATTAAATAGGTTCTTACCGTTCATGGCACGTGGTGTTTTGGTTCAGAAAGGTAACACCAAGCGCGGCAGAATGATTTAGAGCAGCCGGATTAGTTGCGCCGTACTACGTTTGCAACTCCGTCAGCCTCACGGCGTCGTTCACGAAACTAATTACCGCTTCCCTTGAATCACTTTTTCGCTTTGCTGCTATCCGCTGCTGCCACCAGCTCCGCTTTTGCCCAGAAAGTTTCGTCCGAAACTGCTGCCGTCAGGCAAACCGTAACGTCGTTTTTCGACGGCATGCGGCGCGGCGACAGCACTATGGTTCGCCGCACCCTGGCGCCGGGCGCGGTCTTCCACGGCATCGGCGGCAAGCCCGGCCAGCCGTCCACTTTGGAAACAGAAAGCATCAACGGTTTCCTAAAGGCCGTAAGCACGCCCCACCCCGAAATCTGGGACGAGCGGGTGCAATTCGAGCGAGTTCTTATCGACGCCAACCTGGCCAGCGTCTGGGCGCCTTATGAGTTCTACCTAGGCAGCAAATTCAGCCACTGCGGCTACGACTCTTTTCAGCTAGTGAAGCTGGCCGATGGCTGGAAAATTGCGCACATTATTGACACCCGGCGCAAGGAGAAGTGTAAGTAGTAAGAGCCTTACGCTGATTCTAAGATACCATCTGCTACATCAAAACCTTCAGCTGTAATCTCAAATACCTCGCCTTTATAACCTACAGCTTTTATTAATCCCTTATTCAAAAGGGACTCTAAAACAGCATTCCATTTTGCGATTTCCCTAGCAGATTGAATATTGATGAATTGTTTTTTATTCGTTTCAACATAAGTTCCTGCACTTATCTTACTACGATGTATTAAACCTCTTGAATCAATACTTGCCGCTTTAAGCAACTCTTGTTCATCAGCGGAAAGTGTTATTCGCTCATTCACAGCTGATTCAAGGAAAATACTACTGTCAAGGACATCATTCTGACTCGGCGCAAAATAATTCTTTATTGTTATTTGAAGTTGTCGTCTGAATTTATTTTTAAAATCAGCAATGCTATCAAACCCCTCATAAAGCCCCTTCGGCTTACAGTATTCTTTAAACTTTTTTAATTGGCGATACTGCTTATTATTAGTTGCATCTGGTTTAACTGGAGCCTCTGAGAAATAAAGCATTGTTGGTTTACCAGCCGCTATATGTATCTCAATTTCTTCGACAGCCCCACTTTGATATTCGGCGGTCGCAGTTCCAATTCGAGTCCAGAAAATCCCAACTAATAAATCACAATGAGCCAGCACTTGCTCATTAATAATTGATTGTGCAGGACCTTTCATGTCCGGTGCAGAGTGTGTTTCCCAACCTACTGGCAAAAGGACTTGTTTCCGTTCATCCGCATGTAGTGCGTTCCATTCATATATCAATTCGCGGACGGCTTGCCTTTCCTCGGGAACATCGCCGGGAGATGCAATCATAACATTAAACACCGTCGCATTGAAGCTCATATTTTCTTATACTTAACTTTTTCTAAAGCTACGCTCCTACCGGCTCTTCCACCACTTCCTTCTCAATCCATCGGCCATCCTCGCGCATCAGCTCAATTAGCTCATCCACGGCCGCTTCTTCGGGCACGGATTTCTTGATGACTTCCTGGCCGCGGTAGAGCGAGATTTTGCCCTTGCCCACGCCCACGTAGCCGTAGTCGGCGTCGGCCATTTCGCCGGGGCCGTTCACGATGCAGCCCATGATGCCGATTTTCACGCCCTTGAGGTGGTCGGTGCGCTTGCGAATCATGGCCGTGGTTTCCTGCAGGTCGAAAAGGGTACGGCCGCAGCTGGGGCAGCTGATATACTCGGTTTTGCTCATGCGCGTGCGGGCCGCCTGCAAGATGCCAAACGACAGCTGGTTGAGGCCATCGAGGGTATTGAGCCATTCCTGCTTCGGGCGCTCCGGCAGCAACTCGGTGCTGAGTACTATGCCATCGCCCAGGCCATCGAGCAGCAGCCCACCGCCATCGGTGGCGGCGTAGAGCTGGGTTTCTTCCGGCGAAAGGGCCGGGTACTGGCGGTTGATAACGACCGGGCAGGTCACGCCGGCGTTCATCAGCTCGAAGAAGGCACGCCGAATCTCCGGCATGGCGTGAGCATTATCGGTGTAAAGAATGACCACGGCCGTGCCGTCGGCCCGCAGCTGGTCGAGCGCGGGCGCAGTGAGCGAAGCCAGGTTCTGGAACACAAAGTTGAGCTCGGGGTGGCGCACGGCGGTCACCGCGTATTCGGCTTGGGTGAACACCGGGAAATGGTCGGCGCGGTGCCCGGCGTCGCGCCAGGCGGCATAGTCCACAATTTCCTTCAGGCCATTGGGCAGCATGAATGGTGCCGGGCGCTGGCCGGTGTAGATGTAGTCAGCGCCTAAGTCCGACATCTGAAACTTGTCGAGGAACGGCGAGTACAATTGCCCGGCGGCGCGCAAATCGGCATACTCCAGGTTGGGCAAGCGCGAAAGGTCGGTGATGACACGGGGCACGTTCTGTCCGCCCAGGTTGGCCACTTCGTGCGTGACGCGGCGGAAATACTGGAACGGGTTTATCGGCTCCTCGCCTACCAGCGGGGCAAAGGGTTGGGCTGCTGCCGCGCGGTGCGTGTAGCGGTCAATCAGCATTTTCGCTACTGGCGCTTCGGCTTCGGGCGCTTCGGTCAGGCTCACGCGCACAGTATCGCCGAGGCCGTCTTCCAGCAGCGTGCCGATACCCACGGCCGACTTAATGCGCCCATCTTCGGCCTCTCCGGCTTCGGTCACGCCCAGGTGCAGCGGGTAGGGCTGCAGGCCTTCTTCGTCAAGCTTTTGTACCAGCAGGCGGTAAGCCTGCACCATCACCTGGGTGTTGCTGGCTTTCATGCTTAGCACCACGTCGTAGTAATTTTCTTCTTCGCAGAGGCGCAGGAATTCTAGTGCCGACTCCACCATACCCAGCGGCGTGTCGCCGTACCGGCTCAGAATGCGGTCCGACAGCGAGCCGTGGTTGGTGCCGATACGCATGGCCGTGCCATACTGCTTGCAGATTTTCACCAGCGGCCGAAACCGTTCCCGGATGCGGTCTACCTCGGCCGCGTAGGTGGTATCGGTGTACTCGATTTCCTCAAACTTCTTCTTGTCGGCGTAGTTGCCGGGGTTCACGCGCACTTTCTCCACGATGCGGGCAGCCAGCTCGGCGGCATTGGGTGTGAAGTGAATATCGGCGATGAGCGGCACGGTGCAGCCGCGCTTGCGCAGTTCCTTTTTGATTTCGAGCAGGTTCTGGGCCTCCTTCATGCTGGGCGCTGTGATGCGCACGTACTCACAGCCCGCCTCCACCATGCGCAACGTCTGCTCCACGGAACCCAACGTGTCCATGGTGTCCACGGTGGTCATGCTCTGCACCCGAATGGGGTAATTGCCGCCCAAGGGCAAGTCGCCAATGTTAACTACGCGGGCTACGCGGCGCTTGTATTCGGTCAGGCTGGGGCAATACGTTTTGTTCATAAACCAAAAACTATGGTCGGAAGGCGAAAGTTGCGCCGTAGCACAAAGGTAAAGCCGTACGGCGTGGACGCTACCCCTGCCGGCCAGCAACTTCAAGCCATTGTTCGCTGCCTGTATTTGGGAATATGCGTCTTTTGCAATGCTCGCACCGCATAATCAGCTCAACGAAGCATCTTATTTGATTCTCACCGGTCGTAGCAAAGCAGCAGCCTTACCTAGCGAGGGTAAAAACAAACGTATTGCTGACTGCTTAAAGTCTCCTAACAACTTATTCTTCATATCGACTTATATGGTCCCCACGAAAGCCTTTTCACTAGTTCTCGCCCTGCTGTTAGCAGCGCCGAGCTTTGCCCAGCAGGTAGCCGTTATCAAATTTCCTGAGCTGCAAAAGTGGCTTACGCGGCCCACTGATACCACCTACGTTATTAACTTCTGGGCAACGTGGTGCGCACCCTGCGTGAAGGAGCTGCCCAACTTTGAGCAGCTCCGCACCACTTATGCCAACAAAAAGGTAAAAGTGCTGCTCGTGAGCCTGGACTACGCCTCGCAGCTGGATAAAAAAGTCAAACCCTTCGTTAAGCAGCGCAGCTTGAAATCGGAAGTGGTGATTCTCAACGAACCCGACCCCAATTCCTGGCTCGACAAAGTTGACCCCAAATGGTCGGGCGCCCTGCCCTTCACCCTGATTGTCAACAACAAGACCAAAAAACGGGTTACATTCGAGAAAGAGCTTTCGGCCGTTAAGCTGAAAGCGGCTATACAGCCTTTTCTGTAGCAGATTTCATTTTGTCACCCTTTATTTAATCCGCACCATGAAAAAAGCAATTCCTTTCCTCACCCTTTGCTTCGCCTTGCTGCTGAGCAGCTTCGTTTTTCGGCCTGCTTCCGAGGGGTACAAAGTGGGCGATAAAGCCGCTGATTTCAAGCTCAAGAATGTGGATGGCAAGATGGTGTCGTTGGGTGATAACAAGACCGCCAAAGGATTTATCGTGGTGTTCACCTGCAACATCTGCCCATTTGCGCAGGCCTACGAAAGCCGTACAGTCTCTCTGAACGAGAAATACGCGCCCCAAGGGTACCCCGTGGTGGCCATCAACCCCAACGACCCCGCCGTGGCGCCCGGCGACTCCTACGCCGCCATGTAAGCCAAGAAATATTCCTTCCCCTACTTGCAGGACGAATCGCAGCAGGTAGCCAAGCTCTACGGGGCCACGCGCACCCCACACCTCTTCGTACTCACGCGCAAAGGCGCCGACTTTGTGGTTTCCTACATCGGGGCCATCGATGACAATTCCGAAGACACCAAGCAGGTGAAAACTAAATACGTGGAGAACGCCATGGCCGATATCATTGCCGGCAAGCCCGCTTCTCCCAGCTCAACCAAAGCCGTTGGGTGCACCATTAAATGGTAGCGAGCTTAGGGTTTTATTGCCGTGGGGAACCTCACCCCCGGCCCCTCTCCCGCGGAGAGGGGAGCCACGGCACATGCTTTTACCACAATCCCTGACAACAGGCTCCCCTCTCCGCGGGAGAGGGGCCGGGGGTGAGGTTCCCCACCCACGAGCAACTATAATTACTTAGTAACGCCCGCTCCCACTTCCAGCACGATTTTGCCGATATGTGCGCTGCTCTCCATCAATTGGTGTGCGGCAGCAGCCTCGGCTAGCGGAAAGGTTTTATAAATAACCGGCCGCACTTTCCCAGCTACCACTAAAGGCCAGACTTGCTGCTCCACTTGAGCCGCCAGCGCGGCTTTAAAATCAGCGGAGCGGGGGCGCAACGTGCTGCCCGTGATGTGCAGCCGGCGGCGCATCACTTCCAGGGCATTGAATTCGCCGGTGGCACCTTTCATGGCATTGATGAAAACCAGACGGCCGTCGTCTTTCAGCAGCCGCAGGTTTTTGGCGATGTAGTCGCCGCCAATCATGTCAAGCACCACGTCGACGCCCTGGGCTTGCAGCACTTGCCCAAAGTCCTCCGTTTTGTAATTGATAGCCCAATCGGCACCCAGCTGGCGGCAGGCGTCGCACTTGGCGGCATCGCCCGCCGTAATGGCCACCCGGCTGCCCAATGCCTTGGCTAATTGGATGGCAATGGTGCCAATACCGCTGCTGCCGCCGTGCACCAGCAGCGTTTCGTTGGGCAGGAGCTCGCCCCGCTGAAACACGTTGTGCCATACCGTGAACACGGTTTCGGGCAGCGCAGCGGCTTCAATCATGCTCAATCCGGCGGGCACGGGCAGGCAATGGCGGGCATCGACTACCCCGTATTCGGCGTAGCCTCCTGCCGGCAACAGCGCGCACACCGCGTCGCCGGGCTGCCACCGTTCGGCACTTGCTCCGCATTGCTCCACGATGCCCGCTATTTCCAGGCCGGGCACGAGGCCGGTTACATCGCCGCTGCCTGCGTACTTGCCCTGGCGCATGAGCACATCGGGGCGGTTTACCCCGGCGGCCTGCACTTTAATAAGAACTTCATGTGCGGCGGGCTGGGGCTTGGGCTGCTGGTGGAGCTGCAATACCTCGGGGCCGCCGGGCTGCTGAATAATGATGACATTCATGCGAATGAATAAAACACGTACGCACCAGCGAATAGCACTGACGCGTGGACTTGAAATGGATACTAACGAAAAACGGCTCCGAAGAGCCGCTATACTGTAAACCATAAATTGAGCTAACTATTTAGCGCTGGCTAAGCTGCTGCTTCAGTGCCTGCATTTCGCGCTCTTAATCCAGCGTTCGGAAAGTAATTTTTGCTTCTAAGTCCGAATACGCGGCTTCCAGCTGTTCGCGCATCTGGCGCTGCTCCTGGATGTCGGTACAGGTGCCAAACCAGGCTATAATCTGCCCATCGGCGCCGCGCCGGGGAAGGGCCTGTCCGAGAAACCAGCGGTAGGACCCGTCTTTCGCTTTAAAGCGGTATTCAATGTTGTAGTCTTCGCCGGTGGCCAGCGAGTGGCCCCACACCTGCCGGGCACGGGCCTGGTCATCGGGGTGCAGCAGGTTGTTCCACACGTCCGGTCCCACGCTACCGGCGAGGTCATAGCCGGTGAAATCAATCCAGCGATGATTGAAGTAGATGTGGAAGCCGTTGGCGTCGGTAATCCAAACCAGCGGCGGAATTACATCGGCCAAAAACGCAAACTGCTCGTGCCCTACCAAACCGTTTTTGGCGGCCGCGGAGATTGCAAAAGCGGGCAATGGGTTATCAGAAGAAGAATTACTCACAAATTAAGGCAGGATAAAAAGTCCGAAACAAAAGGTTAATCGAGGTCGAGCTGCATTTCCATCCTTGACGCAAAATACAGGTTGAGCTGGCTGCGCAGGCCGTCGTCCGAGCGCCGCAGGCGCGTCACCAAGGCGCGGGTGGCCTCATTGGGCAGCTCAAAGCTGAGGTAGGGCCGGTTTAGAATTTCGTCGCGCATCACGGTCCAGTTGCCGGTGTGGCTGGGGCCGGGAGCCGGCGACTGCGCCTCCAGCTGGCCGGGCGTGAGCACCAGGCGCGTGGCTTGCGCCTCCAGCTGCCCGGGTCGTTGCGGTTCAGCACGCGGTTGGCTACTTGCCATGCACCACTGAAATAATCGTCGGGCAGCTGTTGTAAATTTATATCAATTAGCAAATCAGACATACAATGAAAAAGGCAACAGGCCAATCTGCACCCGCTGAGCGCCAGATGCAGGCCTTGGGCTAACTGTAGCGCTTAACCCTTATGCCGACTGGCTCGTTTCTACTCCAACTTACTTATTGAAGCAAATTATTGGCTTCCATTGCATGAAGAAAACCCGCTTTTTCCCGGCCCTGCTTGGGGCCGCCCGCGTCACGGGCCTGGCTGCCTGGCAAACCGGCCGCCTGTTCCGGCAGCTCGCCGCCCGCGCCCTCGATAGCGTGCAGGATGTGCTGCGCGCCGAAGTGGAGAAAGGCAACCTCAAGCTGGTGGCCGACTTTCTGGCTGATAAAGCGCTGCCCGCCACCCGGGCCCTGCTCGTGGAGCAAATGACGGTGCGCCTGCTCATGCGCTTGGGCCTGCGCGGCGCGCTGGCCTCTAACGTGGTGGGTTGGGTGTTGCCCTTCGTTATCGAACGCTTGATTGTAGCGGGCAACAAAAGCGGCTTGTTCGACAAGCTCAAAGCCAATGCCACCGTGAGCGAATCGCTCGCCAAGCTGGACGAGCTGCGCCGGGCCACCTGGAAAATACTGGTACCCGACCCTGGCACCAGCGCCGAAGTAGTGGATGAGGACGAAGACCTCCCGACGCCGCGGCTTCCGCTATTGCTGGCAGCGCCCGCAGCCAAGCCTAAACACCCCAAGGCCCCAGTTGCCCCAAAAACGGCCAAAAGCAAGTGATTTCGGCAATTCCGCAAACGTTTGCAGGCGCTTGCCAAAAAAAGGCACCTCACTGAGGCACCTCTTTCCCAACCGGGGCGCGGCGAGAATTCCCACCCAACACCGGACCCGATTCCGCCCCCTGATTACCGGCTGAACAACAGTTCGCGATACTTCACCAGGGGCCAGTCCTCGTCGGCCACCATCTGCTCCAGTTTGTCAACGGCGCGGCGGATGGGGTCGAATTTCGGTTTTACATCGTCGCAGTAGGCCACGGCCAAAGCCCGGGCGTCTCCGATTTTGTTTGCTTGCTTACGTGCCTCCGTCATGGCGTCGGCATTGGTTTTAATAGTCGTTACGTAGTTGGAAATCGACTTAATCATTTCCAAAGTTACTTGGCTGTGGGTATCATCGAGGCCCAGGTCGCGCAGGCCGCACACATTATTCACGAGCTTGGTCTGGTAAGCCAGCGCCGTCGGGATTATGTGGTTGATTGCCAGGTCGCCCAGAACACGGCTTTCAATCTGAATTTTTTTCTGGTACTCCTCCAGCAAGATTTCGTGGCGGGCATGCAGCTCAACTTGCGAGAAGATGCCGTGGCGGGCAAAAAGTTCCTCCGCGTCTTCGCGCACCAGCGCATCAAGCGCCTGGGGCGTGGTGGCGATGTTGTTCAGGCCACGGCGGGCCGCTTCTTCCTTCCACTCGTCGGAGTAGCCGTTGCCCTCAAAGCGGATGGCCTTGGAGCTGATAACGTACTCGCGCAGCACTTCCACAATGGCCACTTCCTTCTTTTTGCCTTGGTCAATCAGCGCGTCAACCGACTCTTTGAAGTCGATGAGCTGGTCGGCTACGATGGTATTGAGCACCGTCATGGCCGAGGAACAGTTGGCCGACGAGCCCACGGCGCGCAGCTCAAACTTGTTGCCGGTGAAGGCAAACGGCGACGTGCGGTTGCGGTCGGTGTTGTCGAGCAGGATGGCCGGAATCTTATCGATGCCGAGCTTCAGGTAAATGTTATCGCCTTTGTCGAGCGGCAGCTTGGCCGTGCGCTCCAGCTCATCAAGCACCGAATCCAGCATCGAGCCGAGGAACACCGACATGATGGCCGGAGGAGCCTCGTTGGCGCCCAGGCGGTGGTCGTTGCTGGCCGAGGCAATGCTGGCGCGCAGCAGGTCGGCGTGGCGGTGCACGGCCTGAATGGTGGTGATGAGGAAGGCCAAGAACTGCAGGTTCTCCTTGGGGCGGCGGCCCGGGGCAAGCAGGTTCACCCCGGTGTCGGTGCTCATTGCCCAGTTGTTGTGCTTGCCGCTGCCGTTTACGCCAGCGTACGGCTTCTCGTGCAGCAATACTTTGAAGTTGTGGCGCTCGGCCACGCGGTCCATCACGTCCATCAACAGCTGGTTGTGGTCGATGGCCAGGTTGGCGTCCTCAAACGTGGGGGCGCACTCAAACTGGTTGGGGGCCACCTCGTTGTGGCGCGTGCGCAGCGGAATACCGAGCAGGTTGGCTTCTTCCTCGAACTCGAGCATGAAGCCGTGCACCCGGGCCGGAATGGAGCCGAAGTAGTGGTCGTCGAGCTGCTGGCCCTTGGCCGGCGCGTGGCCAAACAAGGTGCGGCCGGTCATCACGAGGTCGGGGCGGGCGTCGTACAGCGCCTTGTCCACCAGGAAGTACTCCTGCTCGATGCCCAGCGTGGTGTTCACGCGGCTCACGTCCTTGTCAAAGTAGTGGCACACTTCCAGAGCAGCCTTTTCCAGCACGGCCAGCGACTTCAGCAGCGGGGCTTTGTAGTCGAGCGCTTCGCCGGTGTAGGCAACAAAAATCGTGGGGATGCAGAGCGTCTTGGCGCCTACCGTCTCGATGATGAAAGCGGGCGACGTGGGGTCCCAGGCAGTGTAGCCGCGGGCCTCAAACGTGTTGCGGATGCCGCCGTTGGGGAACGACGAGGCATCAGGCTCCTGCTGCACCAGCGCCGAGCCTTTGAAGTTTTCGATTGGCCGACCGTCGGAGTTGAGGTCGAAGAACGAGTCGTGCTTTTCGGCGGTGGAGCCGGTCAGCGGCTGAAACCAGTGGGTGTAGTGCGTGGCGCCCTTGGCCATGGCCCAGGTTTTCATGGCCGAAGCCACGGCATCGGCCACGTTGCGTTCCACGGTAGCGCCTTGCTTGATGGCGCCTTGCAGCTTCTTGAAATAATCGCCGGGCATGGTAGCCCGCATGGCTTCCAGGTTAAACACGTTTTGCCCAAAGCTGTCGGAGCGGCGCGCGGCGGCGGGAACTACCGTAATAGGACGGCGCTGGTTAACGAGTTCTAAAGCTTTAAAACGTAGGATGGCCATGTGTAGAAGAAACCGATTTAAACGAGATGGGACTTGTGCACTTGTAATTATGGAGGCAAAGATAAATCACGAATCAATTTATCCTCACCACTACCTCAAAAATAATAGGCTTTTTCAGAAAACTCTTTCTTTTCTCCGCTTACCCCCTTGTAATTATAGCCCAATTTTTAAACTGCTTTTAAAACAGCATATAGACGAGTTAGGCCGGCATTTTTTCAGCCCGCTGGGAAGACCTGTATCTTTACGGCGTGAAAAACCGCTTTGCGTTTCAGCCACGCTACTTTCTATTCTGGCTTCTATTCTTTGGCCTGGCCCGGGCCGTTTTTTTGGCCTATCACCACAGCGGCGCCGCAAAACTGCCTTTTAGCACCCTGTTAGGCACTTTTGGCTACGGCCTGCGGCTCGATGCCTCGGCAGCGGCCTACGTATGCCTGCTGCCGTTTCTGCTCTTTGTGGTTAGCAGCCTGCTGCCGCGGCTGCCGTTCCGGGGGCTGGTAGCGGGTTATTCGGTTGCCATTGGCTCCCTGTTGACGGTTTTAATAACGGCCGACTTAGAACTCTACCGCACCTGGGGCTTTCGGCTCGACGATACGCCGCTGCAGTACCTGAACTCCCCTACCGAAATGGCGGCATCGGCGGGCAGTGCGCCGCTGTTGCTCCTGGTGGGGCTGCTGGCCCTGCTGCTGCTGAGCGGCTGGGGCCTCTATAAGGTAGTGGTGGGCCGGCCCTCGCCCCTGCCGGCTTGGTTTGGGCGCGGGCGGGCGGCATTGGCAGGGCTGCTCTACGCAGCGCTGCTGGTGGTACCCCTGCGCGGCGGCACCCAGCAGATTCCGGTAAACCAGAGCGACGTCTATTTTTCCCGCATCGCCTTTGCCAACCACGCCGCCATCAATTCGCCGTGGAACTTGATGAGTGCGCTCATTTTGCGGGCTGAGGAGGATAAGCCCAGGGCATTTATGCCCGATAGCACGGCCCGCCGCCTAGTAGCCGGCCTCTACCCGCGGGCCGTGGGTGCCCCGGTATTGCCTGAGGCCACGGCGCCTTACCTGGCCGAGCCGCGCCCAAACGTATTGTTTATCATCCTGGAGAGCTTTACGGCCAAGCTGGTGGGCAGCGTGGGCGGGGAGGCCGGCGTCACGCCGACGTTGGACAGCCTGGCCCGCACGGGCATCGTGTTTACGAATATCTACGCAGCTGGCGACCGCAGCCAAAAAGGCCTGGTGTCGCTGCTGTCGGGCTACCCCAACCAGCCCACGACCAGCATTATCAAGTTTCCGCGCAAAACCGAGCACCTGCCGCACCTGGCCCGTTCGCTGGCGCAGGTGGGCTACCACTCGCACTATTACTACGGCGGCGAGTTGGCGTTTGCCAACATGAAAAGCTACCTGCAGACGGCCGGCTATGAGCACCTCACCGAGCGGGGAGATTTTAGCATGGCCGAGCAAAACTCGAAGTGGGGCGCCCACGACGGCGTGCTTTTCCACCGCCTGCTGGGCGACTTACAGCAGCAGTCACAGCCTTTTTTCGTCACGGCGTTCACTCTGAGTAGTCACGAGCCTTTCGAGGTGCCCATCAGCCCCAAGTTTCGCGGCACGACCGAGGAGGACCTGTTCCGCAACTCCGTTTATTACACCGACTCCGAGCTGGGCAAATTTCTGAAGAAAGCCCAAAAGCAGCCTTGGTACGCGCACACGCTACTGGTGCTGGTAGCGGACCACGGCCATCAGCTCCCCGGCCACTCCTCCAACCAAAGCCCCGAAAAGTTTCACATCCCGCTGGTATTGGCGGGTGGCGCGTTGCGGCCCGATGCCCGCGGGAAGGTGATTAGCACCATTGGCTCGCAGACCGATGTGGCGGCCACGTTGCTGCGACAGCTCAACCTGCCAGCTACCGCTTATGTATGGAGCCGCGACCTGCTGGCCCCCAACCCCATCCCATTTGCGTACTACTGCTTCAATAATGGGTTTGGGGCCGTGTCTCCGGCCGGGGCCGTCACGTTTGATAACGTGAGCCGAAAAGTATGGGACCGCGACGTGCACGTACCCGAAGACCAGGTTAAGTTGGGCAAGGCCATGCAACAGGTTTCCCTCGAGGATTTCGCCCGTAAATAGTCAGGCTCCTGGTCCGGGTGCTGGTTGAGCTGAAAGCGAGGCTTTTGGTAGCTCAACGGGCAGTGGCCACCAGGGCTGGCAGGTTGCTAGGCCCGGCCGTACCTTTGCGGCGCTATGCCTACCCCCCAATCCGTTGCTTTTTATACCCTCGGCTGCAAGCTGAACTTTTCCGAAACGTCGGCCATTGGCCGGCAGTTTGAGGAAAAAGGCTTTCAGAAACTCCCCTTTGAAGCCGGCGCCGACCTCTACGTTATCAATACCTGCTCTGTCACGGACCATGCGGACCGGAAGTGCCGCAAAGTGGTGCAGCAGGCCCTGAAGCATAATCCTGACGCCTTTGTGGCTATTGTGGGGTGCTACGCTCAGCTCAAGCCTCAGGAAATTTCGCAAATTCCCGGCGTGAGCGCCGTGCTTGGGGCGGCCGAAAAATTCCAGCTGGTGGATATACTAGCTGATTTTAAGAAGCCTGAAGTAGGACAGCCCGGCCAAGTTCATGCCTCGCCCATTTCCGAAGCCACGGAATTTCACGCGGCGCACTCGTTTGGCGACCGCACCCGCACCTTCCTGAAAGTGCAGGACGGCTGCGATTATTCCTGCTCCTTCTGCACCATTCCGCTGGCGCGTGGCGGCAGCCGCTCGGGCAGTGTAACCAGCGTGGTGGAGCGGGTAGAAAAGCTGGCCGAAACCGGGGTGAAGGAAATTGTGCTCACGGGCGTTAACCTCGGCGACTTTGGCCTGCAGGGCCCGGAGCGTGAGCGCCGCGAAGATTTTACGCGGCTGGTGAAGGCGCTGGATGAGGTGAGCGGCATTCGCCGTTTCCGCATCAGCAGCTGCGAACCCAACTTGCTGACCGACGAAATTCTCGACACCGTCGCGGCTTCCGAGCGCTTCATGCCGCACTTTCACATTCCGCTGCAAAGCGGTTCGGATAAGATATTGGGCCTGATGCGCCGCCGCTATCGGCGCGCGCTTTACGCCAGCCGGGTGGCGCGCATCAAGGAGCTGATGCCTCATGCTTGCATCGGCGTCGACGTAATTGTGGGCTTTCCGGGCGAAACCGACGCGGATTTTCTCGACACCTACAATTTCCTGAACGAGCTGCCCATCAGCTATCTGCACGTTTTCCCTTATTCGGAGCGGCCCGATACGCTGGCCCCCACCTTGCCCGGCCGGGTGCAGGACAGGGTGCGCCACGAGCGCACCACCCAGCTCCGCAGCTTATCTGAAAAGAAAAAGCGCTACTTCTACGAGCAGCACCTGGGGCTGGAAACCGCCGTGCTGTTTGAGGATGACGTAACCGATGGCCGCATGGAAGGCTTCACACCCAACTATATCCGGGTGGCGGTGAAGTATGACCCGCTGTTGGTGGGAGAAATGAAGACCTTGCGCCTTTCTGGTGTGAATGTGCTGGGCCTCATGGAAGCAGAAGAAGTCGGTATCCTAGCTTAAACCATGGCCTGCCGGGCCATGGCCAGCATTTCGCGCAGCATTTGCTGCTGCTCCAGCAGGTGCTGGTTCCGCATTTCGGCCATGGCCAGCTGGTGCTGCAGGTGCTGGGCGTGCAAAGCCGCGGTTATATACTGCTCGGGGGCCGCGCTAACTGGCGCCGGCGCAACAGCAACAGTGGGTTGTTCCACGATGGGCGCAACCGTAACGGGGGCAGCCGTGGCAATTTGCGGTTGAGGAACTGGAGCACCCTGAGGCACGGGGGCGGCAGCTAGTACGGGCACCACCGGCGGTTGTATAGCGACGGGCGCAACTGGAGTTTCGGGAGTAGCAGTGGTGGGTTCCACTGGTATCTCGGCAGGCGTTGGAGCTGTGGTGCGAACGGGCTGGGTGGCTGCTGCAGCCAGGGCCAAAGTGGCAGCAATTTCGGCGGGCTGGAGGCGCGAGCCTGCAATGCTGGGGCTTGGCCGGCGATGCGGCGGCACCTCGATTTCGGACAAATCCAACGGCTCAAGCGGCAGTTCAGGCGCGGGAGCTGCTGGGACCGTGGTTGTCTTCAGGCCAGGCCCGCTGCTTACCAACATGGGCCCGCGGCCGAGCAGCAACCAGTCTCTTGATACATTTGGGTATACTTCAAAAACTTTGCACAGCAGGTCATAACCAGGTTTATTACGACCATCGATGAGGTGCTGCACCACGCTTGCCGTCTTGCCCAACGATATGGCAAAGGAGTTTTTTGTCAGCCCAAACTGCTGAATGAGTTGAGCAAAACGCTGATCAATGGGGACGGCAATGGGAGCAACCATAGTATTTGCACAAATGAGTAGTTGCACAAATGTATAGCAGCAGACTTATTTACCGTGCCGTGCCTAGCGTAAAAAAGAAAAAGCCACTCGACTCCAAGTCAAGCGGCCTTTTCGAATAAGTACAAAGCGGATGCCCAGCTTCTCCCGCGCTACTCGTAGCGCAGCGAATCGATGGGGTCCAGCGCGGCGGCTTTACTGGCGGGATAGTAACCCGACGCCAGCCCCACTCCTACGCAAATCACCAGCCCAATCATCATCCACATCCAGGGAATCAAAAACGAGCCCGAGCCCACGAACTTGGCAACGCCGTTGCCGCCGAGCACGCCGAGGAGGATGCCAAACGAGCCGCCGAGCAGGCAGATTACAATGGCCTCAATCAGAAACTGCTGGCGAATCTGAACCGCCGTAGCGCCCAGGGCCTTGCGAATGCCAATTTCGCGGGTGCGCTCCGTCACCGAAACCAGCATGATGTTCATGAGGGCAATGCTGGCCCCGAGCAGCGTGATAAACGCCATGATGCTGCCCCCGGCCCGCACCTTGCCCGAAATAGCTTCGAGGTCCGACGCCAATGACTCGCTGCTTTCAACCACGAAGCTGTCTTCCTGGCCCAACTTATCGTGGCGCACGGCACGCATCACGCCGGTGGCCTGGCCGATGAGAAAGTTGAGCGTGCCCTGCTGGTCGGTTGCGGTTTTAATGTCGTAGGTCAGGGCGCGCTGGCGGGGCAGCTGGTTACCGGTTTCGAGGGGCACCAGAGCCAGGCGGTCGGCTCCGCCACCGCCCATGCTGCTGCCGCTTTTCTCAAGCAGCCCCACAATGAGAAAGCGGCGGCCCAGTGCCGACACGTACTTGCCCACCGGGGTTTGCTTGGGAAATAGCTTGGACCGGATTTCCTGGCCCACAATCAGCACGTTGGCCCCGCTGTTCAGCTCCGATTGCGAGAAGATGCGGCCCTCGGCCAAATTGTAGCCCTGAATTTTCAGGTAGTTTTCGTCGCCGGCCACCACCTGCATGTTGGGGTTGGTCTTGGTGCCGTTGGCCTTCATCTCCACGGCCCCGGCAATGAAGGCCGAAACGCCCACCTGGGCATCGTCGCCCATGGCCGACTTGTATTGCTTGGCTTCCAGAAAGCTCACGGGCTGGTACTGCTTGGCTTGCACGCCGCCGCGCCGGCCCCGGTTGCTGTAGCCCTTGGCGTGGATTTCAAAGGAGTTAGCCCCCAAGCTGGCGAAGGTTTCCGACAATGAGTTTTTCATCGCGTCGATGCCGGTGAGAATGCCCACCAGCGCAAACAGCCCAATGCTCAGAATAAGCGCGGTGAGTATCGTGCGTAGCAAATTGGCACGAATGGAGCGGAAGGCTTCGCGAACGTTTTCAAAAGGATTCATGGGCTGGATTGCTGATCGAAGGACAGCAAAGCTAACTTTAATGTGGAGGCAGTTTGGGTTGAAACTCAGCCCAACCAAAGCTGTTAATTCTGACGGCGCAGCCGGGGTTTCAACTCACAGCGGGAGCTGCTGCCCAAAGTTCGGCGACCGGCGCTTAACTTGAACCACCGGCGCCGCAACCTCGTTGATTCGATGCGTCTCTTTCTCCTAAAAACTATGCTGTTCAAGCGTCTTCTGCTCTTTCTGCTCTTGGCCGTGGCCGGCGTGGCTGCCCCCTTGGCGGCGCGTGCCAACCACGTGTTCATTCCGATGGACAACACACAAAAGGAGTGCCTCAAAGCGTACGGCGTGGCCTTCTGGCTGCTCCAGCGCGAGGTACCCGTCGATTGGCTGCTCAACTACCGCGGCGGCTCGTTCGCCTTCGAAACCTCCAGTGCCGCCGAAAACGAGCTGGCCGTGCGTGGCGTTACGTTCCAGGTTATCAGCGAAGCCCAGTACACCGGCATCCTGCAGGAAATCGCCGACCCCAACGCCAACATGGACGTGATGAAGCTGGAGAAGGTGCCCAAAATCGCGGTTTATACTCCCAAGGGCAAGCAGCCCTGGGACGACGCCGTGACCATGGTGCTCACCTACGCCGAAATCCCCTACACCCAGATTTACGACGACGAAGTGCTGGCCGGCCAGCTGCCTAAGTACGACTGGCTCCACTTGCACCACGAGGACTTCACCGGCGAATACGGTAAGTTCTACGCCTCCTACCGCAACTACCCCTGGTACCAGCAGCAGCAGCGCGACGCCGAAGCCACCGCCAAGCGCAACGGCTTTGCCAAAGTGAGCGTGATGAAGGGCACGGTGGCCACCAAGATGCAGGAGTTCATTGCGGGTGGCGGCTTTTTGTTTGCCATGTGCTCGGCCACCGACAGCTACGACATTGCCCTGGCGGGCCTGGGCATTGACATGGTGGAAAGCATGTACGACGGCGACCCTGCCGACCCCAACGCGCAATCCAAGCTTAATTTCAACCGCTGCCTGGCCTTCCAGAACTTCCAGCTGGTACGCAACCCTTTCGAGTACGAATACTCCAACATCGACATGCAGCCCGGCGAGCGGGGCCTGGGCGAGCAGAATGACTACTTCTCGCTCTTCACCTTCTCGGCCAAGTACGACCCGGTGCCCACCATGCTCTGCCAGAACCACGAAAAGACCATCCACGGCTTTATGGGCCAAACCACGGCCTTCCGCAAAAGCCTCATCAAGTCGGATGTGGTGATAATGGGCGAAACCAAGCAAACCGGCGAGGCGCGCTACCTCCACGGCACCCTTGGCAAGGGCACCTGGACCTTTTATGGCGGCCACGACCCGGAAGACTACCAGCACCTCGTGGGCGAAGAACCCACCGATTTGTCGCTGCACCCCAACTCCCCCGGCTACCGGCTGATATTGAACAACATCCTATTTCCGGCGGCCAAGAAAAAGAAGCAGAAAACCTAAGCCCCAGCGGCACCGCGCTTCACTGGCCTCTTGCCGCTGCTTAGCTCAACCCGAATAATTCAGCTCAATTTCCAAAAAAGGCCCGCTTGCAGTCAAGCGGGCCTTTTTTGGAAATTGAGCTGATTTTTTGGTGCCAACGGGCAGGGGAAAATGGTTGGGTTGCGCGGGTAAATGCATAACTTTCAGGGCCCCTAATTATTCCCTGCACCGGTTTTATGTCCTGGCGACGTTTTTTATTCTTGTTCGCCTGCTGGAATAGTTTCCAGTGTCAGGGGCAAGCTCAGGTACTGGCCCCACTTCCCGCGCCTGATTCTGTCACTACTGCACCAACGCTGCCTAAGAAACCGTTGCGGGCGGCGGCCCTGCGCATTGCCATTCCCTCGGCGCTGCTGGGGGTTGGCGTAATGGCCCACAGCCCCCGGTATAGTGCCCTGCTGTGTCAGGCCAAGCAAGAGATACAGGAAGAGACCCTTGAGGAATTCCCGGCGTTTGATGCCCACGGCCTCGACGACTACACCCGCCACGTGCCCCTGGCCGCCGCCTACGCCATGATGGCTTCCGGGCACCCCGGCGAGCGCACGGCAGTCGGCTTCACGCTCATCTACTTGCTGGCCCACGAGCTTGACAATGGCGTCGTGAGCAACCTGAAACGCATGAGCGCCGAAGCCCGGCCCAACAATGCGCAAGATTTCAGTTCCTTCCCCTCGTCGCACACCTCGCAGGCCTTTCTCACGGCCACGCTGCTGCACGAGCAGTACGGGCGCCAATACCCGTGGCTGAGCGTGAGCGGCTACGCCGTGGCGGCCGCCACCGGCACCATGCGCGTGCTCGGCAACAAGCATTGGGCCACCGACGTGCTGGCGGGCGCGGCCGTGGGCTTTCTCTCGGCTGAAACCGTTTGGCACGTTTATCCGGCCCTCACCCGGCTCCTTCCCCCGCGCCTGGCCCACAAGCTGCTGCTCGTGCCCACCTACGTGGGCGGCGGGGCCGGGCTGGCCCTGGCCATTCAGCCCTGAGGCTATTTAGGCATAGGTAATGTCCCTGCAATTGGACTGATTATCAGCTGAATTTTTGGGCCTTCGAAATCGTTGGGTGAATTGGTATTTGCGGTTGATAGCGCCATATTGCATCATTCCCGTGGTCAGGCCCGTTAGCAGTACTTTAGGCTCAGCTTTTAGTGCACGGCCGCCCTTCTTTCCACCGCCCCGCATGGAAGACCTGAATCCTTCAAACTTCTCCTTTTCAACCAGCCGCCCCGAAGAGGGCCCCATCGACGAAGTTGCCAACCCGCTGCCCCGGGCCGTGTTGCGCATGAACAACCACATGCTGCTCGACGGCCAGTGGCGCTTCGCCCTCGACGATGACGACGAGGGCCTGCGCGAGGGCTGGGCCTCGGGCCACACGTACCGCGAAACCGCCCAATGGCCGGGCTCGGTGGAAGAGCACCTGGCCATGGCCCGCGGCCACCAGGGCGCCGCGGCCTGGAAAGACCAGATAGTGGTGTGGTACGAGCGGGAATTCAACCTCCCCGAAGTAGCCGAGCCCCAGACCCGGTCGATGCTCCAGCTCACCTTTGGGGCCTGCGGCTACGAAACCCGCGTGTGGCTCAACGGCCAGCCCCTGAAGACCATCGAGGGCGAAGAAGTGCACTACGGGGAATACACCTCGTTTACGTACGAGCTGGACGAGAGCAACCTGCACTTGGTGAACCGTCTCACGGTGCGCATTGCCGACAACATGGACGCCGAAACGCCTCGGGGCAAGCAGGAGTCCTACGTGTACAAGCGCGGCGGCATCTGGTACCAGACCTACACCGGCGCCGTGCGCAGCGTGTGGCTGGAAGTGGTGGAGCGCAACCGGCTGCGCTCCCGCGTGGGCGTGGTAAGCGTGGTGGAAGACCACCTCGTGCGCTTCAACCTGACGCTGCGCATCCACGACCCGGGCGACTACACCATTCGCCTGCAGGTTTTTGACCCCGTGACCCCGAACCGGAAAGAGCCCCTAGCGGCTTCCGATTTTCCGCTGCACCTCGAGGCCGGGCAGTGGCAGCAGCGCGTGGTGCTGGAAGTGCCCAGCGCCGAGCTGTGGTCACCGGAAGCCCCGCACCGCTACCGGCTCGTAGCCCAACTTATTGATAGCGAAGGCTACCCGGCCCAAATCGAGACGCTGTTCGGCCTGCGCAAGATTGAGGCGCGGGGCCGCTACGTGTACCTCAACAACCAACCCATCTACCTCGACGGCATCCTGTACCAGCCTGGTCAGGCCACCTACGAGGAAATGCAGCGCCACATGCACGCCATGAAGGCCCTGGGCTGCAACCTGGTGCGGGTGCACATTGCCGGCATCGACCCGCGCATCTACAACCTGGCCGATGAGCTGGGCCTGCTGCTGTGGGTGGAAGTGCCCAGCCCGCACAGCTCGACGCCGCGCAGCCGCGAAAACCACCGCGCCGAGCTGCTCCGCCTCGTTACGCTCAGCGAAACGCACCCGTCAATCATCATCTGGAGCCTTTATAATGAGGACTGGGGCGCCCAGGACATTGCCACCAACGCCGAAACCCGCAAGTACATCATCGACACTTACCACTTCATGCAAATTGCCTACCCGCAGTTTCTGGTGGTGGACAACGACGGCTGGCACCACATTTCCTACACCGGCCGCCTAAAGTCGGATCTACTCACGGCCCACCTCTACACCCCGGACCTGGCTCGCTGGCGCGAGCTGCTCGACCGCCTGGTGGGCGGCGAGATGGAAGGCACCGCCGCCTTCCCGCTGGTGGTGGGCGACCCGTTTTTCTACCGGCACCAGGTGCCGCTGGTGGTGAGCGAGTGGGGCGGCTTTGGCTTTTCCGGCTACGGTGGGCCCGAAGATGCCGAGGCCCGCACCAATACCATTCGCGCCTTTAAGCAGGAGCTACGCCGCCGGCCCATTGCCGGCGACGTGTATACCCAGGCCACAAACATCGAAGACGAGCGCAACGGACTCATTGACCCGCACACCGGGGCCCTCAGTGTGCCCGAAGGGTTGCTGGCATCGCGCCAAATGGAGTACCTGCAGTAGCCGCTACCGCGGCGGCCACATTAGTATATCAACGAGTGGCGCCGCGTGCGCGGCGCCACCAGCGTGGCCGTGACGCACCACGCCGAGCCCGACGCGGTATTGTTCGCACTCAGTTGGGTGATAACCGTGCCGGGCACGGTGCTGGTAACAGAACCTTGTTGCACCATAAGTTTTTCAAATTCCACGTGCTGGCGAGGGGCGGGAACCTTGGCTGCCACCGGCACCAGGAGTTCAAAAATGACCAGGGGCTCGGAGTCGTCGTCAGCGTCGGGAAAGCAACACATTGCTAACGTGCTGTTGCTTGGTGTTTTGTCAAGGTTTTCCATACACGAATGGTGGCGGATAAAATCAGTAGAATAAGGAGAAAATTTAAGCGACGGTAAATATGGGAGGTAAATCGGAATAATTGCTAATGAGCGTCTTACATTATAAAATAGCAATTTAACTCGGCTCGAACCTGCCCGCCGCTTCCGGGGTTATCTTTGCAGCACGCCATTTCCCGGCGCATTGCCCGCAATATGACTATAACGAAAGAAGCCGTTCTTAAAGCCTTGAGCTACGTGGAAGAGCCCGACCTGGGCCAGGACCTCGTGACGCTCAATATGATTGAGAACATTGAGATTGACGGCCTCACCGTCGCCTTCACGGTGGTGCTCACCACGCCCGCCTGCCCGCTCAAACAGCTCATCCACGATGCCTGCGAGCGCGCCATCCACACCATGGTGGACAAAGACGCCAACGTGGTGATTACCATGACCTCGCGCGTGACCACCCTGCGCAACAACCGCGGCGACCTGCTGCCCGGCGTAAAAAATATTATTGCCATTGCTTCGGGCAAGGGCGGCGTGGGCAAGAGCACTGTCACCGCCAACCTGGCCGTGGCCCTGGCCGCTACCGGCGCCAAAGTAGGCCTGGTCGATGCCGACATTTCGGGCCCCAGCATGCCCACCATGTTCGGCGTGGAAAACGAAGCACCCCACGTATTTCAGGGCCCCAACGGCAAGAACCTGATTCAGCCGATTGAGAAATACGGCGTGAAGCTGATGAGCATTGGCTTCCTGGCGCCGGCCGAAAGCGCCATTGTGTGGCGCGGCCCCATGGCGTCGTCGGCCCTGAAGCAGTTTATCACCGAAGTGGACTGGGGCGAGCTCGACTACCTGCTGCTCGACCTGCCGCCCGGCACCTCCGACATTCACCTCACGCTGGTGCAAACCGTGCCCGTGACCGGGGCTGTCATCGTCACCACGCCCCAGAAGGTGGCGCTGGCCGATGCCCAGAAAGGCTTGCAGATGTTCCGGCAGCCCCAAATCAACGTGCCCGTGCTGGGCGTGGTGGAAAACATGGCCTGGTTTACCCCGGCCGAGCTGCCTAACAACAAGTATTTTATTTTTGGTGAAAGCGGCGGCCAGCGCCTGGCCGCGCAGCACGACGTGCCGCTCCTGGGCCAGCTGCCGCTGGTGCAAAGCATCCGCGAAAACGGGGACCAGGGCCAGCCCGCCGTCCTCGACCCCGAATCGGCCGTAGGCAAGATGTTTGCCGACCTGGCCGAAGCCGTAGCCCGGCAAGTTAGTATTCGAAACAACGTGGCCCCCAAAACGGCCGTCGTGCAGATGAATCCCTAAGCCCGTGGAAACGCCAACCTCTGCCCCTGTATTCAACCATCCGCTGATGCCCCGCATTGAGGCCGCCCTGGATAGCCTGCGCCCCTACCTGGCCACCGACGGCGGCAACGTGCGCGTGGCCAACATCACCCCCGAAGGCGTGCTGCAGCTCGAATGGGAAGGCGCCTGCGGGGCCTGCCCCATGTCGCCGATGACGCGCGCCGGCCTGGAAGACACCGTGAAGAAAGCCGTGCCCGAAATCACGGCCGTGGAAGCCCGGTAAAACTTAACTACCAGCTAGTGCAGCGGCTGCCAGCGCCCGCGCCGCAGGTAGCGCCAGCCCAACACGCCCAGCAGGTTCCAGTACGCAAACTCGGTGGCCCATACGGCTGCCAGCGGCAGGCCCAGGTGCACGGTGCCCCACGCGGCCAGCAGGTAGGTGGCGGTAGCGCCGACTTCCATGCCCAGCGCGCGGTCGGAGCCGCCCACGCCCACTACGGCGTTGCTCAGCATGGTACCGGCCGAGAAGGCCAGCAGCAGCCCCGCCAGCAGCCGTAATAACGGTACGCTGGCGGCGGCCAGTGCCGGCTCGTCGCTGAACCAGCCGGCTAGTTGGGCTGGCACCGCCAGCAGCGCCAGGGCCGGCCCGAGTCCCAGCAGGGCCGCCAGCACGGTGGCCCGGCGCACGGTGGGTAGCACGGCAGCCTGCCGGCCCTGGCCCACGTAGCGGCTCACCAGCGTTTGGAGGGCAGCGGCGAGCGCCAGGGCCGGTAAGCTGGCGAACGTGTACAGGCTGCGGGCAATGTTGGACAAGGCCAGCGCCCGAATGCCCAGCTGGCCCACCAGCACAAAAAAAGCCAGCCAGCTGCTCACTTCCACTACCTGCTGCAGCACCACCGGGCCGGCAAAGCGCAACAGCCGGCGCGTGGCCCGCCGATGCCACCGCCACTTGCGTAGCCAGCCGCCCAGCCCGGCCTGCGCGGGCCAAAGCAGCCCCACCAGCAGCACCACAAAACCTACGCCTTCGGAAAGCACCGTGGCCCACGCCGCCCCCGCAATGCCCAGCCGGGGCGCGCCAAACCCGCCGCCTATCCACGCATAAGAGCCCAGAATATTTGCCACGGTGATGCCCAGCGCACTCCAGGGAATCAGGCGCGTTTGGCCCAACCCAGTATACAAGCCCACTAGCCACAGCCAGCCAAAGCTGGCCGGCACCGCCAGGGATACCACGCGCAGGTAGCGCGCCACCTGCGCGGCAGCGGCCGGCGTGGGCAGCAAGGCCGCGCTCAGCGGCGGGGCCAGCAGCCACAGCAGTACCGCCAGCCCCCCACTCAGCAGCAAGGCCAGGTGCCCGGCTGCCGCAAACTGCCGCCGGGCCGCCCCCGGGCGGCCTTGTGCCATGCGGCGGGCTACCACCACTTGCAGCGCCAGCCCAAGCCCGGCCCCCACAGTAGTGAGCAGGTAAAATAGCAGCCCGCCCATGCCAATGGCCGCCAGGGACACTTCGCCCAGCCGGCCCACAAACAGGGACTCTGTGAGATAGATAATGCTCTGGGTGAGGCTACCGAGCAGCACCGGCCCCGCCACCCGCAACAGCGTGCTGTATGACGCCCCACGGTTGGGGTTTTTGGCGGGCTGGGCATGCGGCGGTGTCATTCTTTGCGCACTTTGCTGGCGTCGTAGTAGCAGTTCAGAATGGAGTCCATAGAGGCCTGGCCGGCGGCTACGGCCAGCACCTTGGCCCGGTACTTTGAGGCCAGCATGTGCAGCAGCGGCTGCTCAACTGAGCTGAAGTTTTCAAACGCTTCGCGCAGTTGGGCATCCCATTCGGGATGAAAATTCAATAAGTCATCGGGCAGGACCCGGGTGCGGGTGCAGCCCTCCTCCGGCACGCAGTCGAAGGGTTCAGAGGGATTGAGGTAGCCGTAGTCGTCGGTCAGTTCTTCGCCGGGCAGGATGTCGCGCACGGCCACCTCGCAGTCGTAGGCCGTGCTCATGCACGAGGAGCGAAAGCTGTGGTTCACAAACCGGGCGTGGTCGCCGCAAAGCACGTAATTGCCGGTGTGGTCGCGGTAGCAGTATTTCTCCAAAAACACTTTCTGCATGGAGTCCATCCGCTCCAGCTTTTCGGGCGAGATAATCTGGTCGAGCGAATCAAACACCCAAGTGATGGTGCCTTTGGGAATAAGCTTGGTCGCAACGACGCCAAAGCCGATTTCGGGACTGATAAACCGCAATTCGGTATCGGGGTGAATCATGCTGCAAATGGTGGAAAGGGGTAGCAATGTTGAAAAAAAAGACCACCAAAAAAAGCTGAACAGCGCGGTGGGCACCCACCGCCCTACTTTTGCGCCCGTACCCCACCCTCCCCACATGGCCACCTCGCCCAATTCGCCTGCCCTGCATTCCTGGATTGACATTCCGCCCGGCAACGACTTTCCCATCCAGAACCTGCCCTTCGGGGTGTTCGAAACCGAGCAGCACGGCCCGCGCCTGGGCGTGGCCATCGGCCTTTACGTCCTCGACCTGTATGCGGCCAGCCAGTATGGTTTTTTCGAAGATTTGACGGAGCTGGGGGCGGCTCAGCCCAAGGTGTTCCGGCGCGGCTCGCTCAATGCGTTTTTGCGCCTGGGCCGCCCGGCGTGGCGGGCGGTGCGCCAGCGCGTGAGCGAGCTGCTGCGCCACGATGCCTCCCAGCTACGCGACAACGAGGAAGCCGTGCGCGAATGCCTCCGGCGCCAGAGCGAGGTGCGCATGCTGCGCCCCGTGAAGCCCCACAACTACACCGACTTCTACAGCAGCATCGAGCACGCCACCAACGTGGGCACCATGTTCCGCGACCCGGCCAATGCCCTGCTGCCCAACTGGCGCCACCTGCCCATCGGCTACCACGGCCGCACCAGCAGCATCGTGGTATCGGGCACCCCCATCAAGCGCCCCAATGGCCAGCGCAAGGCCCCCGACGAAGCTGCGCCCACCTTCGGACCCAGCCGCCAGCTCGATTTTGAGCTGGAAATGGCCTTTGTGGTAGGCACCGGCACTGAGCTTGGCACGACGGTGCCCATTGCCGAAGCCGAAGAGCACATCTTCGGGCTGTGCCTGTTCAACGACTGGAGCGCCCGCGACATCCAAAGTTGGGAATACGTACCGCTGGGGCCATTCTTGGGCAAGAATTTTGGCAGCAGCATCTCGCCGTGGGTCGTCACGCTCGATGCCCTGGAGCCCTTTCGCATCGCCGGCCCTGCGCAGCAACCCGCACCCCTGCCCTACCTGGACCAGGCCGGCGAGCACAACTTTGACATCAACCTCGAAGTGGCCCTCACGCCCGCCAACGGCCCCGAAACCATCATCAGCCGCGCCAATTTCGGCCTGATGTACTGGAGCATGGCCCAGCAGCTCACCCACCACGCTTCCAATGGCTGCAACCTCGAAGCGGGCGACTTATACGCGTCCGGCACCATCAGCGGCCCCACGCCCGACTCCCTGGGCTCGATGCTGGAGCTGGCCTGGCGCGGCACCCGACCCATTCATCTGGCCAATGGCGAGGAGCGCAAGTTCCTGCTCGACGGCGACACCGTGACCATGCGCGGCTATGCCGAAAAGGAAGGCGTGCGCATCGGCTTTGGCGAAGTGCGCGGCACCATCCTGCCCGCCGACTAGCGCGCAAAGTTTACGCGCAAAGGTCCGCGAAGTTTAAAAAGGGAAGTCCCGCAAAGTTTGACGTTCTGCCAAACTTTGCGGGACTTCCCTTTTTAAACTTCGCGGAACCTTGCGCTTAGTGGATTCGGTCGTCTCGCACCGGTAGATTGGTCACAATTTCGCCTTCTATTTTCAGTAATTCCTGCAGCCTTTCCTCTACCATTATGGGGTCGCAATATTCTTTGGCTAAGTCCACATAGCTCACAAAATGAGCGGCTTCAGACACCATTAATTCGTAGTAGAATTTACTTAATTCCTGGTCGGCAATATTTTGCCAGAGCAATTTAAATCGTTCGCAGCTGCGCGCTTCAATTAGCGCCGATACTAATAGTTGGTCCATTAATTGGCGCTCGCGGGCACCGCCTTTGCGCACGTGGGCCAGCAGCTGCACTACGTATTCATCTTTACGCGGGCGGCCCAACTGAAAGCCGCGCTTGCGCAGTTCCAACAGCACGCGCTCGAAATGGCTCCACTCCTCGGCAACCAGGTCGGTCAATTCATCTACCAGACGAGTTTTCTCCGGGTAATGGATAATCATGCTGATGCCGGTGCTGGCTGCTTTCTGCTCGCACCAGGCGTGGTCAACTAGGATATCCTCGATGTTTTTACCGGCAATATCTACCCAGCGCGGGTCGGTATTCAGTTTCAGTTTTAAAATGGTTTTTTCTTTCATCTGCAGTTAATTAATTAAAGAAATCCCATTTCACACCTAATTGAAACCGACGCGGATAACCCGTGTAGTAAGGCGTGGTGAAATAGCCATTATCAAACACGCCCTGATTGACATAAGCTGCCTTCAGGAAAACCGTAACCGTTTTAATATCAGCCGTAAAGAACACGTCTACCACCGGATAATCACGAATGGCAAAATGGTCTTGCTGGTAAAATTGCTGCGTGCTGGGGCTGTAATTAAATGCCTGGTAATTCCACTGATAATACACTTCCGCACCCACCTGGGTAAACATGGCTTTGCGGAAAATATAGCTTTCGTAAAAAATCCGGGAATTGGCCACGAGCGCGGGAATACGAATTCCCTCCACGTCGCCGCCCTTGGTGTAGGTGCCTTGGTTATCAAAGCCTACCCGGCCTACCCGCACCTGGTGCCGCGCCGAGGCAATGAATAAGTTGCGGGCCGTTTCAATCTGCGCGGCCACGCCGGCTGTGTTGTAATACACCAGGTTGGCAATGTTCACGGCGCTGGCGCTGGCTTCGAAGCGGTGCTGGGTAACGCGGCCCAGGTTGGGCAGCTTCAGCTGCAGGCGGCCGGTGAGCTGGGTGGTGTTGGTGTTTAGAAACTCGCTGTTGGTGCCGGGTAGGTGGTGCCACTCGTAGTGGTTACCCACGAACTCCTGCTGGGTAAGGGTGGGCGAATACGAGCTGCGCAGGGCCTCTGCCGAAAGCGGGCCGGTGCGAATGGACGCCCGCAGCCAGTACTCCGGGTAGTTGGAATAGGGGCTGCCCAAGGACAGGGCATGCAACTCGCCCGCCGTTTCGATGGCGTAGATGGTGCGGTAATTAAAGGCGGCGGTCCCACCCAAAAACAGCTCGTTGAAGTTGCGGGTGGGCGCGGCCTGCATCAACGGCAAGGTTGTGGCCGAAGCCGACGAATCGAGCCGCTGGGCGCTGAGGGAGGCTACCCGGTCGCGGGCATAGAGCCGGTATTCCACTACTTTGGTGCGCCCCAGCACGCCCACCGTATTCTCCACCTGCCGGTACTCGGCCCGGTCGATGGTGGCGAAGGAGTTGCGGAGCGGCTCGCCGGGGTAGAACAGCAAGCTGCCATTGTCCTGGCGTTTCAGCGCCAAGTCGGAATAGCTGTTGTACTGGCGCTTGGCATCGAAGGTGTGGTAGGCGGTGAGGCCGCGGCCGAGCAGGCGGTAGGCTTGGGTGAAATACACCTCGTCGCGGTCTTCTTTGTTGGCGGCCTGGGTCAGGTACACCCGCTGCCGGGCATAATTGAACAGGTCCTGAGGCCGCGTTTGGCCAATGAGGCTGTCCTGGCCGGTGGTGGAACGCACCGTGGAGGTGATGGGCCAGATGCCGCCCTGCTCAATGGCCCGGTGGCGCACATTGCTCAGGTTGAAAAGCAGGTGGTAGCGCTCGTCCTCGCTCTGGTACCGGCCAAAGAGCAGCAGGTTGGAATGCTCTACCAGGCCATCGCGGGTCGACCGGGAGGCCAGTATTTTGTTGGAGGCAATGCGTTCGTAGGCAATGCCCACGCTGAAGTTTTTCTTCAGGCTGCGGCTGTAGCTAATCTCAAATTCCTGCTCGCCGGCCCCCGACTGCACCACCCGGAAAAACGAATACGGCGACCGGGAATCGTAGTACGGCACCTTGGTGGCATCGCGGGCGTACTTGTCGAACACGTTGCGGCCAAAACGAGACCCCAGCTGCAAATTTGGCTGGTACAGCAAGGGCCGCGACGCCGTGCCCACGGCGCCCAAATCCTGCTGAAAGGTGGTGTCGTGAAACCAAAACCGCGCCTGCGGCCAGCGCGTGAGCGTGGTATCGAGCGGGGTGCCGGAAGTGGAGTCGCGCAGCACCTCGGCCTCGTAGATGACGCGGGTGGTTTTGGGGCCGTAGAGCACCTTGGTAGAGTCGTCGACCACCTGGGCCCGGGCGGCGGGGGCGGCCAGCAGCACCAGCAACGCCACCAGCCCGGCCAAGGGCTGCAGCCGCGGCCACGCCATTAAGAATCCTCGTTGCTGAGCCTTCAAACAAGTAAAACAAAACGCCGGAGCTCAGGGAGCAGCCAGCTGTGTCAAAATAAAAATCAGGTGTTCGAAGCGGGTAACGGTGGCAATAGGCTGCGCAGGGCCGCGCCACCATCTCCCAGAAACGCCACCCGCACCGGAATGGTATAGAACGGTAATCCGCTCCGGCCGGCCCGCAGTGCGGGGGCCAGCAGGCGGGTAGCGTCCTTCTCAGTCGTAAAAATAGGCCAGCCCAACTGCCAATGCGTGCGCAGGGCCGCTAAATCGGCGGGCTGAAAGGCGTGGTGGTCGGCGAAAACCGCATGATGCTGAATGGTATACCCGCGGCTTTCGAGGTGCTCCCGCAATGGGCCGGGCTGCGCAATTCCGGTGAGCAGCAGTGCGGGGCTCGCAATTGAGCTAACGGTTGGGGTTGATAACGGTTCAACGGCCAGCTCAATTTCGGCGGATAATGGTTGGGGTTCGGCGTATTCGTAAGCCGAAAAAAGAACTGGAATATTGGGCTGGCTATAGCGCCGAATGTGCTGCTCAACTTCCGCTTGGGCAACGGCCGATAATTCTGGCGGGCATTTGGTTACGATAACGACATCGGCCCGGCGGGCCCCGCTACGGCTTTCGCGCAGGCGGCCGGCGGGCAGCACCTGGTCCGCGTAAAATGGCCGCGCCAGCTCCGTGAGCAGCACGTTCAGGGTGGGCCGCACGGCGCGGTGCTGGTAGGCATCATCCAGCACGATAACCGTAATTTCCGGGTGAGCCTGTAGTAACAGCCGGACCCCGAGGCGGCGCGCTTCGGCCACCGCAACGGGGACTTGGCGCAAAACAAACTGCAGGAAATACTGCCACGGCTCATCGCCCACGGTTGCTGCCGAATCGGTCGGGCCGGCCAGGCGCGGGCCGCGGGTGCTGCGGCCGTAGCCCCGGCTCAACACGGCCGGCCGGTGGCCCTGGCGCAATACTTCTTCGACCAGCCAAGCCACGTGGGGCGTTTTGCCGGTGCCGCCCACGCGCAAATTGCCCACGTTGATGAGGGGCACCGCAAAGGCTTCGGACTCCTTCCAACCCACGTCATACAGCCAGTTGCGCACGGCCAGCACCCCAGCGTAGAGCCAGGAATAAGGCAGCAGCAAATAAGCCAACACGGAATGCATACGCGAGTAAAGGCCGAAGCAACGGCCCGTAAAAGTACTGCCCCGCTGCGGCCAGCTACCCAAAGTCCTGGTTGAGCTCGTAAGCCCCAGGAAACCGCCGGTTATCTTATCCTAAATATGCCCCACTTCGCCAAGCGCCTGCTGCACTTCCTGAGCACCTTTCCCCTGCCCGCGTCCTTGCCGGACGGCGTCGAATCCCTGAGCCCTTTTCGCGAGCCGGCCGTGTACGAGCTGCTCCGCCAGTTTGCCACAACATATTATGCCGATGCGCAGCCGCGGGTGGCGGTGTTGGGCATCAACCCCGGCCGGCTGGGCATGGGCCGGACCGGCGTCGCCTTCACCGACCCCGGCGCCCTTACCGAATACTGCGGCATTGCGCACGACTTGCCCCGGGCGCGGCCGGAATTATCAACCCAGTTCATCTACCAGGTGGTGAACGAGATGGGTGGGCCGGCCGCGTTCTACCAACATTTCTATCTGGGTTCGGTGTACCCGCTGGTCTTGGTCCGCGAGGGGCTCAACTATAATTATTACGATTCGCCGGCGGTCATTAAAGCCCTGTGGCCCGATATGCGGCTATCCATACGCCAGCAGGTGCAGGAACTGGGCCTGCGAACCGACGTGGCTGTGAGCCTGGGCAAGCGAAATGGCACGTTCCTCCAGCGCCTCAACGACGAGCTGGGCCTGTTTGAGAAAATCATCGTGCTCGACCACCCGCGCTACCTCATGCAGTACCGCCGCCGCGACCTGGCCGCAAATGTGGACCACTACGTGAAAACGTTAGGCAGCTTGCTTTGATATTTCCATTATCAATTACCATTCATCATTTAACAGCCTACTTTGAGCCGAAATCCATCTCAACACGGCACTGGCTGCATTCGCCCCGCCCAAGCCAACGGATTGTTAAATGATAATTGCTAAATGTTAATTGATAAATGAAAATCCCTACCGTTCAAGACCTTGCCCGCCTGCTGGAAGCGGCCGCCCCCCTCGCCTACCAGGAAAGCTACGACAACGCCGGGCTGCAGTGCGGCGACCCGCAAGCCGAGGTTAAAGGCGTGCTGATTTCGCTCGATTGCACGCCGGCCGTCATTGCCGAGGCCCTGCGGCGGGGCTGCAACGTAGTGGTGTGCCACCACCCGGTCATCTTCCGGCCCCTCAAACGGCTCACCGGAGCCAACGAAGTTGAGCAAACCCTTATCGCGGCGCTCAAAAACGACGTGGCCATTTACGCCGCTCACACCAACCTCGACAACGTGCGCGGCGGAGTCAACGACAAGCTAGCTGAAAAATTAGGCCTGACAAAAACCCGGGTTTTGGCCCCTCAAAGCGGCACTCTGGCGCGCCTCATCACCTATGTGCCGCACCGCCCAGAAGACCAGCAGCACGACGTAGCCGGCCGGGTATTAACGGCGCTGTATGCTGCCGGCGCCGGCCAGGTAGGCCAGTATTCGGAATGCAGCTTTCAGGCATTAGGCACCGGCACCTTTACGCCCGGCGCGGGCACGCAGCCGGCCATTGGCGCCCCACACCAGCCCGAAACCGTGCCCGAGCTGCGGCTGGAAGTGCTGCTCCCCTTGCACCGGCAGGCTGGGGTGCTGCGGGCTCTCCGCGCCGCGCATCCCTACGAAGAAGTGGCCTACGAGCTGATTAAGCTCGAAAACACGCACCAGGAAGTAGGCGCCGGGCTAGTGGGAGAACTACCTACGGCCATGGCTCCTGCGGCTTTTCGCGCTATGCTCAAGCAGCAGCTGCTGGTGCCGGTGGTGCGGTTCACTCCTTTTCAAAAAGAAATCAAGACCGTGGCCATTTGCGGCGGGGCGGGCGCCTTTCTCATTGGCGCGGCCCGGGGGGCCGAAGCAGATGCCTACGTGACCGGCGACGTGAAATACCACGAGTTTTTTGGGGCCGAAGGGCAGCTCATGCTCTGCGACGTGGGTCATTTTGAGAGCGAACAGTTCACCGGGGAGGTGTTCAGGGATTTGCTAACGGCCGGATTTGGACGTACTTTTGCGGTCTTAATCGCCGAAACCCCTACGAACCCCGTTCAGTATGACTGCTAAAAGTGCCGCCGTGGCCCCCGCCGACGTTCCCGTAGCCGCCAAGCTCGAAGCCCTGCTCACCCTGCAGCACCTCGACTCGCAGCTCGATGAAATCCGGCGCGTGCGCGGCGATTTGCCCGAGGAAGTCCGGGATTTGGAAGACGAAATTGCTGGCTACGAAGTGCGCGTCAAGAAATTTGACGAAGAAATTCAGGGTCTGAACGACTTCATCAAGAGCCGCAAGCAGGCCAGCAAAGACGCCGAGTCGCTCATTAAAAAGTACGACGAGCAGCAGCAGAACGTCCGCAACAACCGCGAGTTCGAAGCCATTGCCAAGGAAATTGAGCTGCAGCGCCTGGAAATCCAGATTGCCGACAAGAAAATCAAAGAGTCGCAGTACCAGATTGACGTGAAAAACGCCGAAATCAGCGGTACCAAGTCGAAGCTGGAAGAGCGTCGCAAAGACCTCGACAACAAGAAAGGCGAGCTGGAAACCATCGTTTCCGAGAACGAGGAAGAAGAGCGCGCCATCATGGCCCAGCGCGAGGAAGCCACCAAGCCGGTAGAAGACCGCCTGCTGACGGCCTACACCCGCATTCGCGGCAACGTGCGCAACGGCCTGGCCGTGGTGCTGGTGCGGCGCGATGCCTGCGGCGGCTGCTTCAACACGGTGCCCCCGCAGCGCCAGGCCGACATCATCTCCCACAAGAAAATCATCGTGTGCGAGCACTGCGGCCGTATCCTGGCCGACGTGGAAGCCCGCGCAGTATAAGCGGAGCATTTGGTCCATCCAAAAATCTGATTTGCTGATTGAAATCGTAAAAGGAACGGCCCCGTGCCGTTCCTTTTTTGTTGCATCGCTAATGGCGTCCTGGGCTGATTTTTTTTCTGGTGGCTACCCGGTGGCTCCGGCACCACGCAATGGCCGGCACCGGGCCGGGCTCCTGCTAGCCGGCTGCCTGCTGCTGTCTGCTTTCGCCCCGCCGCCCCGGCTGGCCAGCCCAGCCGCCCAGCCCACTATCGCCGAGGCGGCCGGCGTTGACCAACTCACGACCAACAGCCGCCGCGCCTACGCCGAAGTGCTGAAATTGCGCCTGGGCGCGGCCCGCGACTTGCTCCGCCCCGAGCTGGCCACCGCTCCCACCGCGCCGGCGCCCCTGCTGGTGGCCAATTGTGCTGACTTTGCCGAGCTCATCATCACCCAGGATGCCAGCCGCTACGACGCCCTGGTGGGCGCCCAGGAAGCGCACCTCGCTGCCTTGGACCGGGCGCCGGCCAGTGCCCTGCGCGACTACGCCCGCGCCGAAATCACGCTGCACCTAGGCTTGAGCCAGCTGGTGTTCCGGCACCTGGTAATGGGTGGGTTTCACCTGCGGCGTGGCTTTCAGCAAATGCAGGCGGTGGCCAAGCGGTACCCGTCTTTTGCTCCGGCACGCAAAACGCTGGGAATTTGCCAGTTTGCGGTGGGCTCGCTGCCGGAAGGCTACCATTGGCTGCTGAGCTTACTGGGCCTCACGGCGAATGTTGATACCGGACTGAAGAACCTGGCATTTTCGGCCGCCCAGCCAAACGACTTCCAAACCGAAAGCCAGCTATATCTCACGCTCATTCGCGAAGGCTACTACAAAAAGCCCGAGGAAGCCGTGCGCCTGGTAGAGCGCCTCCACGCCCAACAGCCCGACAACCTGCTCTTTTCCTACCTGCTCATCAGCGTGTACAAGCGCCAGCACCACGGCGAGGCGGCGTTGGCTGCCTACCGCGCGCGCCCGGTTGGCCCGGGCTACCTGTCGGTGGCTTACCTGCGCCACATGGCTGCCGACTTGCTGCTTTACCAGGGAAATTATGCGGGCTCGGAGCGCGAAAATCTGGCATTTCTGCGCGAGTACAAAGGCCAGCATTACCGCAAGGACACTGCTTTTAAGCTTTATCTCGCCGTGTGGCTGAGTGGGCAGCCGGCGGCTGTGGCGTTGCGTTACCGGGAGCAAATCAACCAGCCAGGGCCCACCGATGTCGAGGAAGACAACTACGCCCAGCACTACTACCACGAGGCCCAGGCCCTCAACCCCACCCTGACCCGGGCCCGCCTGCAAATCGATGGCGGCTACAACCGCCTGGCGCTGGCTACCCTGCGCGGCTTCCATGCTACCCCGGCCACGCTCCTGCGCGACCGCATCGAAGAGCCCTACCGCCGCGCCCGCGCCTACCAGGGCCTGAGCCAGCTTGACTCGGCCAAGCTGGCGTATGAGCGCACGCTGGCCGTGGCGGGCGAAACGGCGCCGTTTTATTTTGCCCCGCAAGCCGCCCTACAGTTGGGCTACATGGCCCAGGAAGCCGGCAACAAGGCCCTGGCGCGCACCTACTTTGAGAAGGCCCTGCACTACCCGTGGCACGAGTATAAAAACAGCACCGATGCTAAAGCCAACCTGGCCCTGCGCGAGCTGAGATAGCCACTTTATTGGAGTTGTTTGTTACCCTTTTGGGCGGGCGCTAGTTGGTCTGCTCTTTGATATTTTCCTGTGTCCGCTTCTCCTAATACGTCTGCCCAGTTCACCATTCCACTGGCCGACTTGCCTGCCGATTTCCGCGTGCGTGCCCTGCATTGGGCGGCCAGATTTCCGCACTGCACTTATTTCGAGCCCAACGGACTGGAATACCCTAATGGTCCGTTTGACCGCATTCTTGCAGTAGCATCTGCTGAAGCCGTAGCAGTCAGCTCACTTACGGAACTGGGAAGCGTAGCCAATCAGCTGGCCCCAGGCCCGCATTGCGGCTTCATCAGCTACGACACCAAAAACGATATTGAGGCACTTTCAAGCCACAACTTCGACGGGTTCAGCTGGCCCCAGCTCCATTTTTTCACGCCTAAGACCTGGCTTTGCTGGCGCGAAGATTCGTTAGAAATCCACGGGCAGGCAGAGGGCGTCTTGGAACAGATTTTAGCTCAACACATTCTGGCTTTTGCAGCGCCAAAGCTGCCAGCCATGCGCCCACGATTGCCCAAAGCTGAGTACTTGCGCGCCGTGGATTCCATTAGGGAAGACATTCTCAATGGAGAGGTGTACGAGCTCAATTTGTGCCAGGAGTTCTATGCAGAAAATATTGGGCTAAACCCGGCAGACGTGTTCTGGCGGCTAATGGAAGCATCGCCGGCGCCCTTTGCGGGCTTCGTGCGGTGGCACGACCATTTTCTGCTGTGTGCCTCACCCGAGCGGTTTTTGTCGCACCGGAGCACGCAAATCGTTTCCCAGCCTATCAAAGGCACCATCCGGCGCGGGGCCACGCCCGAAGCCGACGAGCTCCAGCGCCAAACCTTACTGCACGACGAAAAAGAACGCGCCGAAAACCTAATGATTGTGGATTTGGTGCGCAACGACTTGGCCCGCATAGCCCAAACCGGCACCGTGCGGGTGCCCGAGCTGTTTGGCCTCTACCCCTTCCGCCACCTCTGGCAAATGATTTCGACCGTATCGGCCGAGCTGCGGCCAGATGCCGACCTGGTGGAGGTACTGCGCGCTACCTTTCCGATGGGCTCGATGACCGGTGCCCCAAAAATCCGGGCCATGCAGCTCATCGAGCACTACGAAAACAGCCGGCGCGGCCTCTACAGCGGCAGCTTTGGGTATGTGTGGCCCAATGGCGAGTTCGAATTTAACGTCGTCATCCGCTCGCTCCAGTACCGCCAGGATACCGGCTACCTCAGCTTCCAGGTTGGCTCGGCCATCACCTACGACTCTGACCCGGAGCGGGAATACGAGGAGTGCCTGCTCAAGGCCAAAGCGCTGCTGGAAGTACTGGGCACCACCATCCGCGAGGATTGAGCTGCTGAGGTCGGGGGGTTCATGTGTTGAGCTCGGTTGGCAATCCAGCTCTATTTTCTGTAAACAAATCCTCGTTTGCTTCTGGCTGTTACCCAGTCATTGACGCAGAATACAATCTGCCATTCTGTCATTTTGCCCCGCGCTGCCGTATCTTTGTAGCCCGCCGAAACGCGCTTTTATTATGTCCCAAGCCCTGTTAACCCTTGATTTTTTAGATAAAGCCGCTCCAACCCCCGAGGCTACGCCCAGCGGAGAGGTGCGCGTGAGCGCCGCTACCCGCACGGGCCGGCAGCGCAAGCTTTACATTGAGAGCTACGGGTGCCAGATGAATTTTTCGGACTCCGAAATAGTGTCGAGCATCCTGTTCAACGAGGGGTTTGATACCACCGACGACCTGGCCAGCGCCGACCTGGTGCTGCTCAATACCTGCTCCATCCGCGAGAAGGCCGAGCAGACGGTGCGCATGCGCCTTTCCCAAATCAACTCGCACAAGAAGCGCAACCCCGGCCTGCTGGTGGGCGTGCTGGGCTGCATGGCCGAGCGCCTGAAAAGCAAGTTTCTCGAAGAAGAGAAAATCGTGGACTTGGTGGTGGGCCCCGACGCTTACCGCGACCTGCCCCAGCTCATCAGCCAGGTAGACGGCGGCCAGAAGGGCGTGAACGTGCTGCTGAGCCGCGAGGAAACCTACGCCGACATCACGCCGGTGCGCCTGAATTCCAACGGCGTGTCGGCCTTCATCAGCATCATGCGGGGCTGCGACAACATGTGCTCGTTCTGCGTGGTGCCCTTCACCCGTGGCCGCGAGCGCAGCCGCGACGCCCACAGCATTCTGCGCGAAGCCGCCGACCTCGTGGCCGCTGGCTACAAGGAAGTGACGCTGCTGGGCCAGAACGTGGACTCCTACAAGTGGGCCTCGGCCGATGGTACCGAGCACGTCAACTTCGCCCAACTCCTGGAAAAAGTAGCTCTGGTTAGCCCCGAGCTGCGGGTGCGCTTCTCCACCTCGCACCCTAAGGACATCACCGACGAAGTGCTCCACACCATGGCGCGCTACGACAACATCTGCAAGTTCATCCACCTGCCGGCCCAGAGCGGCAACTCCCGCGTGCTGGCCCTCATGAACCGCACCTACGACCGGCCCTGGTACGAGGACCGGGTGCGCGCCATCCGCCGCATTCTGGGCGAGGACTGCGCCATCAGCTCGGACATGATTTCGGGCTTCTGCACCGAAACCGAGGAAGAGCACCAGGACACCCTGAGTCTGATGGAGTTTGTGCGCTACGACATGGCCTACATGTTCTTCTACTCTGAGCGCCCCGGCACGCTGGCCGCCCGCAAGCTCACCGACGACATTCCGCTGGAAGTGAAGAAGCGCCGCCTGCAGGAAATCATCGACTTGCAGCAGCTTCACAGCGGCGAGCGCAACCAGCGCGGTGTGGGCCGGGTTCACCAGGTATTGGTCGAGAACTTCTCCAAGCGCTCGAAGGAGCATTTGAGCGGCCGCAACAGCCAGAACCAAGTCGTCATCTTCCCAAAGCAAAACTTCAAGAAAGGCGACTACGTGAATGTATTGGTGCACAGCGCCAGTGCGAGCACCATGCTGGGCGAGGCAGTGTAAGCCCGCCCCAGTGAAATCTACCTTTCGCTGTCCTCTACCGTGGGTCCGGCATTAATCACAACCCTGTTTTACTTGTTTAATCTCGCCCCATGAAACCAGGAAGCACGTTGATGATTTGGCAGGCCGCGCAGCTTTTAGTAGGCGGGTTTATTGCTTTCCTGGTTATTCGCCTGTTGTGGCGGATGAATTTCCCCAAAAAATGATTTTTAAATGACTGGATTTCCCTGATTCAGTCGTGCTAATGACTACGCAAGAAATTCAATCCATCAAGCTCCGGTTCGGCATCATCGGCAATGCGCCGGCGCTGAACTACGCCATCCAGGTGGCCGCGCAGGTCGCGCCCACCGACATGACGGTGCTCATCACCGGCGAAAGCGGGTCGGGCAAGGAGTCGTTTTCTAAAATTATCCACGCCTTGTCGCCGCGCAAGCACGGGCAGTTTATTGCCATCAACTGTGGCGCCATTCCGGAGGGCACCATCGATTCTGAGCTGTTTGGCCACGAAAAAGGCTCGTTCACGGGTGCCAACGACGCCCGCAAAGGCTATTTTGAAGTAACCAACGGCGGTACCATCTTCCTGGACGAAATCGGCGAAATGCCGCTGGGCACCCAGGCCCGCCTGCTGCGCGTGCTCGAAAACGGCGAGTTCATCCGCGTGGGCTCGTCGAAAGTGCAGAAAACCGACGTGCGCGTGGTGGCCGCCACCAACGTGAACCTGCTCGACCGCGTGCAGGCCGGCACGTTCCGCGAAGACCTGTACTACCGGCTCAACACGGTGCCCATCACGGTGCCGCCGCTGCGCGAGCGCGGCGAAGACATTTACCTGCTGTTCCGCAAGTTTGCCTCCGACGCGGCGGAGCGCTACCGCACCCGGCCCATCACCCTGCTGCCCGACGCGGTGCAGGCGCTCACACGGTTCCGCTTTCCCGGCAACATACGCCAGCTCAAGAACATCGCCGAGCAGATGTCGGTACTCGAAACCGAGCGCGAAGTCGACGCCCGGCGGCTGGCTCCCTACCTGCCGCAGGACCAGGCCAGCCGCCTGCCCATGCTGCTGGGCCCGGGCACGCCCGACAGCGCCACGGCCGGCTACTCGGAGCGCGACTTGCTCTACAAAATCCTGTTCGACATGCGCCGCGACATGACGGACCTGAAGAAAATGGTGCTGGAGCTAGCCACCGGCCAGCGCCCCCACGAAGCCCAGGAGCTGCTGCGGCAAAACAGCCACCTCTTCAACAATACGGCCCAGCCCGCCGCGTTTGAAACCGGCGCCGCTTCTGAGTACTACCTGCCGCCAGCGTCGAGCCCCTACAACAACGAGCCCGCCAGCGGCTACGACGATGAGGCGCCCGTAGAAGACATTCCGCACGAAACCGAAGAGGAAACCCTCTCGCTGGATATCAAGGAGCGGGAAATGATACTCAAGGCGTTAAAAAAGCACAACAACAAGCGCAAGTACGCCGCCCACGACCTAGGCATTTCTGAACGCACCTTGTACCGTAAACTCAAGCAGTATGATTTGGAGCAAGTGTAAACTAGCCTTCGGCTTTCCGCTACTGGCTATCTGCTTAGTAATGAGCCTGAGCGGCTGCGGGGTGTACTCATTCAATGGCACCAACATTGACCCGACGGTGCGGACCATTTCCATTGCTACCATTCAAAACAACGCGCCCCAGGGCCCGGCCTTCCTTACCCAGCGCTTCACCGAGGACCTGAAAGACTATTTCCAGCGCAATACCAACCTGAAGCTGGTACCGCGCGACGGCGACCTGCAGTTCGACGGCAACATCGTGGCTTATGATTTTGCCCCAGCTTCGATTCAGAAAATCGACGGCATCGACCAGGCCGGCTCCAACCGCCTGACCATCCAGGTGAAAATCCGGTTTACCAACACCAAGGACGACAAGCAGAGCTTTGAGCAAACCTTCCAGGGCTTCGACGACTACGCGGCCAGCCGGAATATTGCCACCATCAACAGCGACCCCAACGCCGTTCGCACCACGACCAACAAAATCATCACCGACATTTTCAACAAGTCGGTGGCTAACTGGTAAGATTCGAATAAGTTGAGCCGGGCCAGGGCGAGTTTACTGCTAATAATTTGGGGAATTACGGATTAGCTCCGCAGTAACTGCGTGGGTATTTGCGTAAAATAGCGTAATGTTGCGCCCCCATTACTCCGTTCGGGGTTCAGGTTTTAGGAATTGACTCCTGAATCTGCTCGTCGTTAAAGCCACCCATTTCCCGTGACTCGCGCCACGCTTCTGCATGTACTGGACAACACCTCTGCCCTTGGCCCGGTAGAAGTGCGCGAATTGGAGCAGCTGGCCCAGGCTTTTCCCTACTGCCAGACGGCCCACCTCCTGCTGGCCAAAGCGGCCCACGACCAGGGCACCATGCTGGCCGGCCAGCGCCTGCGCCGCGCTGCCACCTACGCCGCCGACCGCACCCTGCTGCGCCGCCTCATTGAGGAAGTGGAGCCAGCCAAACCCTCCGAAGTTGAGCTGCCCACAGTAGTTGACCCAATTGTCGAGGCACCGGCAATACCTGAGCCTATTGCGGTTATTGCACCAGCAGAAACTGTAGTTGAGCCACCTGCGGCACCAGTAGCGGCAGTTCCGCCAATAGTTGTTGCTGAGGCCGAACCATTCGTTGAGCCAACGGTAAGCGCGCCGATTGAGGAAGCCGTTGCAGCAATTGCGGAACCTGAGCAAGTTGTTGAGCCAGTAATTGAAAGTGTAGTAGCCCCAGAGGATGCGCCAGTAAATCCCGCTCCACCCGCTGAGGAACTACAAGCAGAAGTAGCAGTCCCCGTGCTTCCGGAGGCCGATTCGGCTTTGCTGCTCGACGTTGAAGGCGTAAACATTCCCGTTGGGGAGCCTGCCCCCGAATTCATTCCCGAAGCTGAGCTTCAGCCCGAACCTGAGATTGAGGAAGACCTGCCAGCTCAGGCCCCCGCCATTCGCCCTCCGGTAGAGGTTGGGGAAGCGCGCTTTGAGTTTGGCCTGGCAGACCCGCCCCCACCGGCGGTGCCGACTTATGAGTTGCCGGGCTTGGTAGACGAATGGGCGGCTTCGGCAGTAACGCGCAGCTTGGGCAGCCTGGAGTCGCTGCTTGAGATTCCACCTGCTACCGGCGCAGCTCCTGCCGCTGCTGCGGTAGCCTTTACCCCGGCCGCTTTCACCGGCGATGAAGCCGTGGGGTATGCCTTCGGTGAAAGCAGCCGCTTGGGCTACTCCATGCAACTGCTGAACCTGTTGACCGACAAGGCAGAAGCCGACGCAGCCGCTGCCGCCCTGGCAGCTGCCCAGGCCCCAGCATCTCCGCTCCCGCCCGTGGGCGCGTTCTTTGAGCCGGACCCCCTGTTGCTGGATTATTGGGCTACCCACAGCCCGCCCGCGCCGGTCGTGCCTTCGTCGCTCGACCTCATCAACAACTTCCTGCGCCGCCAGCCGCGCCTGACACGCCCTGCCATGCTGCCACCGGCCGCCAGCACGCAGGCCGACCTGAGCATCCGCAGCACCCGCGCCGAATCCGACCTGGCGTCCGAAAGCCTCGCCCGTATCCTGGTGCGCCAGGGCAAAACTGCCCGAGCCATTGAGATTTATGAGAAGCTAATGGTGAAACAGCCGGAAAAAATGGCGTACTTTGCCTCCCAAATACAACAATTGCAACCCCCGGCGTAATTCGCCTTTTCAGCTTCTTTGCTCCTCATGTACACTGCCCTCATCATTTTAATTCTTCTTGTGTGCTTTCTGCTGGCCCTCGTGGTTCTGGCCCAAAACCCCAAAGGCGGCGGAATTTCCAGCCAGTTCAGCGCCGGTGGCGCCGCCAGCATGATGGGCGTGAAGCGCACCGGTGATTTGCTTGAGAAACTGACCTGGGGCTTTGCAATTGGCCTGGTAGTGTTGTCGTTGGGCACCCACATGCTCACTTCCACGTCGGCTGGCCCCGTACGCAGCGTAAACCAACAGCGCGCTTTGGAGACGCGTCTGCCTGCTCCCGCTCCCAGCGCACCGGCTCCTGCTACCAACGCTCCCGGTGCTGCTACTACTCCCGCCGGGAATGCTACCGCTCCTGCTGCCACAACTACGGCGCCTACTACGGCCCCAGCCACTACGCCAGCACCTGCTGACAAGAAGTAATTCCAGCGCATTCGCCGCTATTACACTGCTAAAGCCGGTGGTTCCTGCAGAGGAGCCACCGGCTTTTTCGTGCTTAACCATTCCGGCCGGAGCTAATTGCGGCTCGGCAGTGGCTGCTATTGGCGGCTTGCCGGCCATGGTTACACGTCAGGTCTGCCATATAGCAGTCTCCAATTCTGCCCATTTTGTCAGGTTTATGGCCCTGGCACGGGAAGTGACAGAAGGCCGTAAACGCTGATTTTTCATCCAACTCAATCCAAACACACACAGAATGGCACTTAGCATGAAACCGCTGGCCGACCGCGTCATCGTACGCGCCGCCGCCGCCGAGGAGAAAACCAAATCCGGTATCATCATCCCTGACACGGCCAAGGAGAAGCCCCAGCGCGGTGAAGTTGTAGCCGTGGGCGAAGGCAAAACCGCTGACAGCGGCTCCCTCATCAAGCCCCAGGTGAAGGTGGGCGACCAGGTGCTGTACGGCAAGTACGCCGGCACCGAAATCACCGTCGACGGCGAAGACCTGCTCATCATGCGCGAGTCGGACATTTTCGCGGTGCTCTAAGCTACGCGCTTAGACAGACCGAAAAACCCATCATTTCACCCTCCCAAATACTCCAACCCCAGAAATGGCTAAGAACATCCAATTCGATACCGAAGGCCGCGCCCGCTTGCAAGCCGGTGTGAACAAACTGGCCAACGCCGTAAAAGTGACCCTCGGTCCGAAAGGCCGCAACGTCATCATCGACAAGAAATTTGGCGCGCCTTCCATTACCAAAGACGGCGTGACCGTAGCCAAGGAAATTGAGCTGCGCGACCCCATCGAGAACATGGGCGCCCAGCTCGTGAAAGAAGTGGCCTCGAAAACGGCCGACCAGGCCGGCGACGGCACCACCACGGCTACCGTACTGGCCCAGGCCATCTACACCGCCGGCTCCAAAAACGTAGCCGCCGGGGCTAACCCGATGGACCTCAAGCGCGGCATCGACAAGGCGGTACACGCCGTGGTAGCCAACCTGAAGGCTCAGTCGAAAAAGATTGAGAACTCGGCTGAAATTGCCCAGGTGGGTGCCATTTCGGCCAACAACGACATGGAAATCGGCCAGATGATTGCTGATGCTATGGACAAAGTGGGCAAGGAAGGTGTTATCACCGTTGAGGAAGCGCGTGGCACCGAAACCGAAGTTAAAACGGTGGAAGGCATGCAGTTTGACCGTGGATACCTCTCCCCTTACTTCGTAACCAATCCGGAGAAAATGGAGGTTGAGTTCGACTCGCCTTACGTGCTTATCTACGACAAGAAGGTGAGCACCATGAAGGAGCTGCTGCCCGTGCTCGAGCAAGTGCTCCAGACCGGCAAGCCCCTGGTTATCATCTCCGAAGATGTTGACGGCGAAGCCCTGGCTACGCTGGTGGTAAACAAACTACGTGGCTCGCTGAAAATCGCGGCCGTAAAGGCTCCTGGCTTCGGCGACCGCCGCAAGGCCATGCTGGAAGACATTGCCACCCTCACGGGCGGTACCGTTATCAGCGAAGAGCAGGGCTACAAGCTCGAAAACGCGACGTTGGAGTACCTCGGCACGGCTGAGAAAATCATCATCGACAAAGACAACACTACCATCGTGAACGGCAAGGGCTCGAAAGAGGCCATCACCGGCCGTATCAGCCAGATTAAGGCGCAGATGGAAACCACTACCTCGGACTACGACAAGGAGAAACTGCAGGAGCGCCTTGCTAAGTTGAGCGGCGGTGTGGCCATTCTCTACATCGGTGCTTCGACGGAAGTGGAAATGAAAGAGAAGAAAGACCGGGTTGACGATGCCCTGCACGCTACCCGCGCCGCCGTTGAGGAAGGCGTGGTACCCGGTGGCGGCGTGGCCCTGGTGCGTGCCATCGAGGCGCTGGCCGCTGTGGAAACCCGCAACTCTGATGAGCGCACGGGTGTGAACATCATCCGCACGGCCCTGGAGGCGCCCCTGCGCTGCATCGTGCAGAACTCGGGTGGCGAAGGCTCGGTAGTGGTGCAGAAGGTGCGCGAAGGCAGCGGCGACTACGGCTACAACGCCCGCGAAGACCGCTACGAAAACCTCGTGGCCGCTGGTATCATCGACCCGACCAAAGTAACCCGCCTCGCGCTGGAAAATGCTGCTTCTATTGCCGGCCTGCTGCTGACGACCGAAGCCGTGATTTCGGACGAGCCCGAGCCCAAGGACAACGGCCATGCCCACGGCGGTGACGGTGGCATGGGCGGTATGGGTGGCATGGGCGGCATGATGTAAGTCAAGCCGTTTGCAGCCCTTCGCTGTGAGTATAGAAAAGCCCCGCTGGCGTTGCCAGCGGGGCTTTTTATTGGGCTAAATTCATTCGTTTGTCATGCTGAGGCACGAAGCATCTTCTCACGACTGCACGACAGGTTCTAACGTGAGAAGATGCTTCGTGCCTCAGCATGACAGTGCATTGGGAAAGAATTGTAGCCATTCGCCTCAGCAACGATTTGTGTAAGCCATGCGAGTTAAAACGAAGAACCAAAAGCCACAAAAAAGCCCCCAGCACTACAGCGCCGGGGGCTTTTTTGCAAAGAATACCGAGCTAACCTTACACTTGCGGGACAGGTGCAGGGTAGTTGCGGGCATCCATCATCTTGGCCAGCTTGCCGCTGATAAGGAACAGAATGCCAGCAGCCACCGCGGCCGATACTACGAAGACCATGAAGAAATCGTAGAGGTTGGTGATGTGGAAGCCGAGCAACACCGGCGCCGGAGCAGTCGATTTGGGGTCGGGGTACAGGCTGCTCATGTAGCCGGCCAGGTAGTTGGCAGCGGCGTTGGCCAAGAACCATACGGCCATCAGCAGGGAAGCAAATTTCACCGGGGCCAGCTTGTTTACGAGGGACAGGCCGATGGGCGACAGGCACAGTTCGCCAACAGAGTGCAGGAAGTAGAGCGCTACCAGGAAAAACATGCTCACTTTCACGCCGGGCTGCAGGTTGTGCACGCCAAAGCACATCACCAGGTAGCCGGCGGCCAGGAAGGCCAGGCCCATGGCCATTTTGAGGGGGGATGGCGGCTCGGCACCGCGGCGGCCCAGGGCCGTCCAGACCATGGCCATGAGCGGCGCGCCCACCACCACGAAGATGGCGTTGAGGTTTTGGAAAATACTGGCCGGCAGGGTAAAGCCGAAGATGGTACGGTTCATCTGCTCATCGGCAAAGAACGTGAGCGAGGCCGGGGCCTGCTCGAAAGCCGCCCAGAAGAATACCACGAAGAAGGACACGATGAAAATGACCATAATGCCCTTGACATCGGCCCCACTCAACGATTTATCACTGAAAATCATGTAAGTGATGCCCAACACTGCTACGCCCAGCAGCGGGGCAATGGTGGGGAATTTGGCTGAATCAAGCCACAGGATGCCCAGAATAATGGCCAATAGCACCGGCAGCAAGGCATACACGCCCATGATGCCGCCCGAGATGGCCGGCGTTTCGCCCACCTGCACCCCCTCGGGCGTGCGCAGATACTTGTCTTTGCCCCAATTGAATACCACGGTACCCAGCAGCATGGCAATGCCGCAGGCTAAGAAGGCCCATCGGAAGTCGGCCGGATTGCCGGTGTCGCCGATGAGGCTGGTGATGGTGTTGCCAATGAACGAGCCCAGGTTGATGCCCATGTAGAAAATGGTGTAGGCCGCATCCTTGCGCTTGTCGGCGGGGGAATAGAGGGAGCCCACCATGCTCGAAATATTAGGCTTAAAAAAGCCGTTGCCCACAATCATCACGCCCAAGCCCAGGTACAGCAGCCAGTGGCTGAGGGCGTGGGTGCTCTCGGGACCATAGTTCGAAGCCGAGAAGAACAGCGTGAACTGCCCCAGCGCCATGAGCAAACCACCCGTGAGAATGGAGCGCCGGTTGCCCCAGTAGCGGTCAGATATAAAGCCACCGATGAGCGGGGTGAGGTACACCAGGCTGGTGTAGCCGCCGTAGAATTTGGACGCGAAGGCCTTGTCCATCATCATGGCCTTGGTGAGGAACAGCACGAGCACGGCCCGCATGCCGTAGTAGCTGAACCGCTCCCACATTTCGGTCGCGAACAGCAGGTACAGCCCGCGCGGGTGGCTCGTGGATTCCGCTGACAGCGGTTGCTCGGTTTGAGCAGGAATGGTTTGCATGAGGAAAACTAGGGTGAGAAATGAGGTGGGAAGCGAAAAAAACCAGCCCCCATGCGCAAGCAATGCAATACGGGCACGGTAAATCTAGGAAAGTTTCGGCATTATGAAGCCCGTGGGCGGCTCGGCTGATTCGGGGGGCTTCAGGGTAGCCGCTTTGGCGGGGCTCTCGCTACGGTAGGCCTTGGCGCGGTAAGCCCCGGGCGACAGGCCGGTTTGCTTGCGGAAAAACCGGGTGAAGTAGCCGGGGTCCACAAACTGCAGCTCGTAGGCGATTTCGGCCACCGAGAGCGAGGTGTAGAGCAAGTAATTGTGGGCCTTGCGAATGGTGTGGGCCTGCACAATCTGCTGGGCCGTTTTGCCCTTCACGGCCTGGCAGATGCGGTTGAGGTGCACCTGCGTAATCTTGAGCTCCCGGGCAAATTCTGAAATCTTCTTGTCGAAGGGTGCGGTGCGCTCAATGGCTTTTTGAAATTCGCGGAAGTAGTGCAGGGCGCGGTTGGGGCTTTCCTCCTTGCGGCGGTTGTGGTGCAGCAGCCGGAATATCTTCACAAACAGCAGCTTGAAGTAGCCGTTCAGCGCCAGCTGCTTGCCGGGCAGCTCCGAGTAGATTTCCTCGTGAATCTGCTGCTCCAGCGCCAGCAAATCGGCAAAGCTTACTTCGGAGCTGAAATCGGACAGGATGTGCACGGTGTTTAGCTCCACCAGCACGCCGGGCGCGGCCTGCAGGATGGTATCGAGCAGGGCTTCGGAGAGCGTGAGCGTGCGGCCCTTCACCTGCGGGCTGAAGGTGAAACCGTGCACCGTATTGGCCGGGATGATGACGAGGCAGGGCGTGGTCAGCTCCACCACTTCCGGGGCTTTGAAGGAAGCGCGGCCCGCTTCAAGAAAAAACAGCTGAAACAGGTTTTCGTGCAGGTGGGGCTTCAGGCCCCAGTCGGTGAGGCGCTGCCGGGGTACAATGAGCTGGCTTTGGAGGTAATCGTGCGAAATCTGCGCCTTGCTGTCGCCGTAAATCCCGTTGTAGCGCGCGATATCAGTTGCCATGAATCGGAAATAATAGTAGGGACAAAGCAAACCTAATGAAATTCATACGTTATATTAATACTGCTTGCACAAGCTCGATAGTAGGCCTTTCGTATTCAATAGTAAATAATTTCTCAGACAAGGTTTAATTTGTCCCGTTAAAGAAACGAATTGTTTCACTGCCCGTAGCCCGGAGATTTCTACCTTTGCACCCTCACACAAGCAAACTCCCACCCAACACTTTTGTCCCCATGCAAGAATCCACCACGCTTGCTGACACCTCCCGCAATCGTTTGCAGCCCCTTGGCTTCCACGAAACGGCTTCCGTGCACCTCAATTTGTCCCCTGCTGCCCTCATTGAGCACGCTTTGCGCAATGGCGAAGGCCACCTCACCGACACCGGCGCACTGATGGCCGACACCGGCAAATTCACGGGCCGCTCGCCCAAGGACCGGTTTGTGGTGAAGGATGCCAACACCGAAGACAGCGTGTGGTGGGGCGACATCAACATCCCGTTCGACGCCGACAAGTTTGAACAGCTCCACCAGAAAATGGTAGCGTACCTGGCCGACAAGGAGCTGTACGTGCGCGAAGCCTACGCCGGCGCTAACCCCGACTACCAGCTCAAGCTGCGCATCGTGAACGAGCAGGCCTGGCACAACCTCTTTTGCTACAACATGTTCCTGCGCCCCGAAGCCGGGGCCGATACCAGCTGGACGCCCGATTTCAGCATCATCTGCGCGCCGGGATTCGAAGCAGACCCCGCCGTGGACGGCACCCGCCAGCCCAACTTCGCCATCATCAACTTCACCAAGAAGATGATTCTCATTGGCGGCACGGGCTACGCCGGTGAGATGAAAAAGGGCATTTTTGGCGTGCTAAACTACATTTTGCCGCATGAGCGCAATACGCTGCCCATGCACTGCTCGGCCAACGTGGGCGAAGCCGGCGACACGGCCATTTTCTTCGGGCTCTCCGGCACGGGCAAAACCACCCTTTCCGCCGACCCCAACCGCGGCCTCATCGGCGACGACGAGCACGGCTGGACGCCCGACGCCGGCATCTTCAACTTTGAAGGCGGCTGCTACGCCAAGGTGATTGACCTGAGCAAGGAGAAGGAGCCCCAGATTTGGGACGCCATCCGGTTCGGCTCCATTGTGGAGAACACGCGCTTTATCCCCGGCACCAACACGGTGGACTACGCCAACAAGTCGGTGACGGAAAACACCCGCGCGGCCTACCCCATCAACTTCATCGACAACGCCATTGAGCCCTCGGTGGCCGATGCCCCGAAGAACATTTTCTTTCTCACGGCCGATGCCTTCGGCGTGTTGCCTCCCATCAGCAAGCTCGACAAGAGCCACGCCATGTACCTGTTCATGTCGGGCTACACGGCCAAGGTGGCAGGCACCGAAATGGGCGTAACCGAGCCGCAAACCACGTTCTCGGCCTGCTTCGGCGCCGTGTTCCTGCCCCTGCACCCCACCAAGTACGCCGAGATGCTGGGCAAGAAGATGGACGAAAACCCCGACATCAACGTGTGGCTCATCAACACCGGCTGGACCGGCGGCAGCTACGGCGTGGGCCACCGCATGAAGCTGGGCTATACCCGCACCATGATTACGGCCGCCCTCAACGGCCAGCTCGACCAGGTGAAGTTCACCAAGCACGCCGTGTTTGGGGTGGAAGTGCCCGGCGCGGTGCCCGGCGTGCCCGCCGAAATCCTGGACCCCCGCAACACTTGGGCCGATAAGGAAGCCTACGACAAAACCGCCGCTTCGCTGGCCGATAAGTTCGTGGCAAACTTCAAGAAGTACGCCGACTTCGCAAACGAAGAAATCCTGGCCGGCGCGCCGAAAGTAGCCGCTGAGGCACCGGCTGCCTAAGCTGCTCCCGATTCTGATGTCAAAAGCCCCGCGGCCTTCTGGCCAGCGGGGCTTTTTTTGTGCTTCTTAATCAGCTTTGGAAGATACAAGAGGGGCTTTCTGCCTTTCCCTAGCTGGGCTGCCCGGTGCTGGCTTGTTGCCGGTTGGCGTTGTCGTTACTGGCATTTTCCTTCCGGCCATTTCCGTTGCCAGATTTGCCAGTACCTAAGCGGCCCATAACGGCGGCCAGCCCCACGCCGGCTCCGGCCAGCACGGCCGCTGCAACCAAGGGATGCGTGGTGGCGGCGGTGTAGATGCTGGTTTCGCGGGTGTGGCCGGGGTAATTGCCGCGTTCTTCCAACTGAGCGGCGGCTTGGTCGAGGCCATTGTCGCTCCGCGGCCGGGCCCGGCGGGCCGATTTAGACTGCCGCGAAAACACCTTCTCCATGAACTTGTCGGTGAGGCGCGGGGCATAGTGCGCCATGGTGGTAATGGCCTTGCCCCCACCGCCCACGGTCACCTCGGCCTGGCCGGTTTCGGCGCAGTGCAGGATGGCATCGGCCACGATTTCGGGCGCGTAGGCCGGCGGGGCGTGCTGGGGCTCGCGGTCCATGAAGTTCTTGGCGTGGAGCGTGTAGGGCGTGTCGATGGCGGCGGGCTTGATGAGCGACACTGCCACCGGGGCGCCCTCCATTTCCAGCTCCATGCGCAGGCCATCGGTGAAGCCTTTCACGGCGTGCTTGCTGGCACTGTAGACGGTTTGGAGGATGGCCGTGGCTTCCGACAGCACGCTGCCAATATTAATGAGGGTACCGCCCCGCAGCTTGAGGTGCTTCACGGCTTCGAGGGAGCCGTAGATCAGGCCCCACACGTTGGTATCAAACAGCTTGCGCATGTCCTCAATGGGCATTTCCTCCACTTTGCCGTACATCGACACCCCGGCGTCGTTCACCCAGGTATCGAAGCCGCCAAAGCGCTGGATGGCGGCTTGGGCAATGCGGTGCACATCGGCCGGCTGGCTCACGTCGGCCACCACGTAGATGGCCTCGCCGCCGGCGTTGTTTATTTCGGAAGTGAGCTGGCGCAATGCTTCTTCGGTGCGGGCCGCCAGCACCAGCCGGGCGCCTTCTTTGGCCGCCATGCGGGCCGTAACCAAGCCAATGCCCGAGGAAGCACCGGTGATGACCATGACCTGGTTGTGCAGTTTTTTGAGGGTAAGTTTCATAAGCGGAAAGGGAATAATAGTGGGTAAGGAGCTACAGGGTACGCGGCTGGCACCCAGTGGTTATGGCCGGGCTTGGGCAGGAAGGCTGGGCTTGGCTCGGCCATATTTTGGCCCAATGCCGTTCTTTGCAACCATGTACACGTTCTACGCGCCCGACCTCAGCGGCCCCACATATACCCTGCCCGAAGACGAAAGCAAACACGCGGTGCGGGTGCTGCGCCTCGGCCCCGGCGATGCCGTGGAACTGCTCGACGGCCGGGGCGGCCGCTACGCCGCCGCCGTAGCCGATGCCAACCCCAAGCGCTGCCAGCTGCGCATCACCCAGCACGAAACGGTACCGCCCCGCTCCTACTTCACCCACGTGGCCGTGGCCCCCACCAAAAACCTCGACCGCATGGAGTGGTTCGTGGAGAAAGCCGTGGAAGTGGGCGTGGAGCGCATCACGTTCCTGCGCTGCGCGCGCTCCGAGCGCCGCGAGCTGAAGCTGGAGCGACTCGAGAAAATTGCCATCAGCGCCCTCAAGCAGTCAGGCCAGGCATGGCTGCCGCAGCTTGATGAGCTCACGGATTACGCCGAGTTTGTGAACGCCATTGACCCCACTACCACCTTCATTGCCCACCTGGCCGATGATGAGCGGACGGCCCTCTCCAGCGTAGCCGCCGCGGGCGCGGGCTGCTGCGTGCTCATTGGCCCGGAGGGCGATTTTACCCCGGCTGAAATTGCCCTGGCGCGCAGCCGGGGCATCCGGCCAGTTACGCTCGGGGCATCGCGGCTGCGCACCGAAACGGCCGCGCTGGCCGCCGTTTTCACGACCCACCTCTCCCGGGAATAACCGCCAGCAACTACCCCTGGCACATGCGCGCTGGAAGCAGCGTTTTCAGTAGCTCAACCCAGGAATTGGGCTGAAATTTCTAGTGGGCTGCGGTGGGCAGGAACACGGTAAACTCGCTAAACTCTCCCAGCACCGACTTCGCGGTGAGGCTGCCGCTGTGGCCCTTGGTGACGATGTCGTAGCTCAGCGACAAGCCCAGGCCCGTGCCTTCGCCGGGGGGCTTGGTGGTGAAGAACGGGTGGAAAATCTTGTCCAGAATATCGGGCGGAATGCCGGTGCCATTGTCCCGCACCCGGATTATCACGCCCTGGGCCGTGCGCTGGGTACTCACCGACACCGCGGGGTTGTAGGTGCCGGCGGGAAGCTGCTCCGCTTTCTTGCGCACGGCATAAAAGGCATTATTGAACAAGTTGAGCAGCACGCGGCCCATGTCTTCTACCACCACGGGCACCGGGCCCAGGCGCAGGTTGAAGTCGGTGGAAAGGGCGGCGTTGAAGTCTTTGTACTTGGCGCGCAGGCCGTGGTAAGACAAGCGCAGGTACTCATCGGCCAGTGCATTGAGGTCGGTGGGCTTTCGTTCGCCGCTGCTGGCCCGCGAGTGCTGCAGCATGCTGCGCACGATGCTGCCCGCCCGATCGGAGTGTTCGTTCACCTTGCGCTGGGTTTGGGCCAAATCATCCAGCACGTGAGTGAGCGCCTGCTTTCCCTTCTCCGAAAGCGCCTCGTGGTTCAGCCCCTCGCGCAGCTCTTCCACCAGTTCCAGCCCCACTTCCGAGAAGTTGTCGACGAAGTTGAGCGGGTTTTGAATTTCGTGGGCAATACCAGCCGTGAGAGCTCCCAGCGAGGCCAGCTTTTCCTGCTGGATGAGCTGGGTCTGGGTGTCTTTCAAGTGCTGCAGGGATTCGGCCAGCGACTCGTTTTTCACGGTCAGCAAATACTCCTGACGGAAATTCTCGGACCGGAAAAAGTAAACCACCACAAACAGCGACATGAAAACCAGCAGCACGTTCACATCATAAAAGTGGGCGCTGTTGGGCACGTAGAGCAAGGGCTGCACCAGCGGAATGGCGTGCCGCACCGCAAAAAAGGCGGCCACATTCAACGAAAAAAGCAGGATGAGCTTCCAGAAATTGCGGAAGAACAGCATGGGCACGATGCTGTTCGAAATCAGGTAGTACTCCACCCCGTCGTACTTGCGGGCAATGGCAATCAGCGAGCATAAGATGGTCACGCTCAGAATGCAGTAATAAGCGGCCGCATCGTAGCGCCGGTGGTAGTTAAAGAACAGTGGCGGCAGGTTGAGAAACACCCCGCTCAGGCAAATCCGGAAGGTGAGCCAATCCGGGGAATTCATAAAAACCAGGACGTAGCCCGCATAAATGGCAATGGTAACCAGGCTGATGCCATTGAGCAGATGCACCCGCTTGCGCTGCCAAACCGTGAGCGCCGGCTCAACTCCGATGTTGATGAGACGCTGCCAGAGCCTCACCACCGGCAGCAACAGCCTACTCCCCGGGCTCGGAATCGCATTTTCCATGGCAAACGATTGAGGCATAAGCATAACAGAAGAAGGACCCAAGTAATGTTAAGCAATAATGTGTAATTTATTCAAACAATGTTAACATTATATTTAGGCCACCCAGTAGCCCAACCGGCCACAAAGCCGGAGGGCCTTGCCGCCTTAGCCATCCACGCCAACAGTCAGTTTTAGCCCAATAAAAGCCCAGGAATGACCATCGGTTAGCTCAATAAATCAGGCGACTAATACAATTCATTTCTGCTCTCGTGACCGAAAAGCCATGCCTTGCTCTTTGCCGCAAAAAGCTTTGTTATTCCTGCTGCTGGTTTGTGCTGGGCAGCTGGCGGTGGCGCAACCGGCCCAGCAGCCGGCCGTAACCCTGCAGCAAATGCCGGACGGCGGAATTGAGCTGGAAAAAGGCTGGACCTTCCACGCCGGCGACAACCCCGACTGGGCCCGGCCCGACCTTGACGACAGCCAGTGGCAGCCCCTAAACACAACCGTGGGCCTGGAGCAGCTTCCGCCCCAGGTGAAGCAAGCCGGCATTGGCTGGCTCCGGCTGCGGTTTCGGCTGGGCCCCGCGCTGCAGCACCGGGCCTTGGCACTGAGCATTTTCCAGTACGCGGCATCGGAAGTGTACCTCAACGGCCGGCTGCTGCGCCGTTACGGCACCGTGAGTGCTAACCCCGCCCAGGTACAGCCCTATTGGCCCGATGGCGAGCCCATTGAGCTGGCCGCCAGCAGCGCCGGGGCCGAACAGGTACTGGCGGTGCGCTTTGCGCAGTGGGCGCCCTTCCGGGCATTTAATTCCTTTTTCGTGCCCATGCTGGTGGAGGCGCACCTGACCGGGCTGCCGCAGCTGGTGCAGAATTTCGAGCAGGAAGCCACCTTCAAAACGTCGGACATGTTGCTTTTCGGCGCTTTCCTGTTGCTGAGCATGCTGCACTTTGCCTACTACTACTACAACTCGACCCAGAACGCCAACATTTACTTTGCCCTGTACACCCTGCTCACGGCCTGCAGCTTTTGCTTCACCGGGTTTCTGGACGAAATCCATCGGCTCAACCTGCGGATTGTGGCTGATATCCTCTCCTACGTGTGCATCCAGACGGGCGGGATGCTGGCCGTGCGCGCCCTCTACTGCCTGTTTAATGTGCGCATCAGCCTCATCTATTATTCTTTGTGGGTGGCCAACGTGGTGAGCCTACTGCTGCTCACGTTTGGCCCGCAACTGAGCTGGTACCCCACGGTGATATTCATGGTGCTGGTCACGGCCGAGCAGCTGCGCCTCACGCTGGGGGCCCTGCGCCGCACCAAGCGCGCGGCGGGCATCATTGCGGCCGGGTATGGCGTGGCGCTGAGCCTGTTGCTGGTATTTGCCTACATGGCCCGATACCACGCCAAGCTGCTGCACGTGGAGTTCCTGTCCATTCCGCTACACACACTGCTCACGTTCCCGGCCTTTCTGAGTCCGGTACTGGCCATTTCGCTTTTCCTCACCCGCCGCTTTGCCCTCAACGGGCGGCTGCTGGCCATCAAGCTCGACCAGGTGCGCCGGCTCTCGAGCCAAACCCTGGCCCAACAGCACGAAAAGCAACAGCTCCTGGCCCAACAAAATGAAACCCTGGAGCGGCTAGTGCAGCAGCGCACCGCCGCCCTGCAGCAAACGCTCGACAACCTACAAAACACCCAACACCAGCTTATTGAGCGCGAGAAAATGGCCAGCCTGGGCGAGCTCACCGCGGGCATTGCCCACGAAATTCAGAACCCGCTCAACTTCGTCAACAACTTCGCCGACGTGGCCGTGGAGCTACTCACGGAGCTCAAGGAAGGCCCCCTGCTCACCTTACCCGAAGCCGAGAAAAAAACCGCCGACGACCTGGTGGACGAGCTCACCCAGGACCTGGACAAGATTACCTATCACGGCCACCGGGCCGACAGCATTGTGAAAGGCATGCTGGAGCACAGCCGCGCCAACCCCGGCCAGCGCCAGCCCACCGACCTCAACCGCCTCGCCGACGAATACATGCGCCTCTCCTACCACGGCCTGCGTGCCAAAGACAAGTCCTTCAACGCCACCCTCACCACCGACTTCGACAACAACCTGAAACCTGTGGAAGTAGTGGCCCAGGACATGGGCCGGGTCTTGCTCAACTTGTTCAATAACGCCTTCTACGCCGTGCAGCAGCGCCAAAAGCTCGGGCAAGATGGCTACCGGCCCGAGGTCTGCGTGAAAACCCAGCAGCTACCGCACGGTCAGGTCGCCATCCGGGTGAAGGACAACGGCACAGGCATGACCGACGCCGTGCGGCAGCGCATCTTCCAGCCCTTCTTCACCACCAAGCCCACCGGCGAAGGCACGGGCCTGGGCCTCTCGTTAAGCTATGATATTGTGACCAAAGGCCACAACGGCACCATTATGGTGGATTCCAAGCCGGGGGAATACACCGAGTTTACGATTTGCCTGCCCGTAAACGGCGAAAATGTTCAGGCCTTAACCTATGCTGTATGATGATGAAGATTCTGGTTGTCGACGACGAATTGGATGTCAAGCTGCTGTTTGAGCAGCGGTTCCGGCGCGAAATCCGCGACGGGTTGCTTTCGTTTGCCTTCGCTTTTTCGGGCGAAGAGGCGCTTAATTACCTCTCGCAGGAGCAGCATTACTCGGAAGTAGTGCTCATCCTATCCGACATTAACATGCCCGGCATGAGCGGCCTGGAACTGCTCCGCAACATCAAAGTGGAACACCCCATTCCGCCCCCCACCGTGATGATAATTACGGCTTACGGCGACTCCGAAAGCTACTCGAAAGCCATGCAGCTTGGTGCCAGCGACTTCCTGGTGAAGCCCATCGACTTCACGCTGCTCAAGCAAAAGCTCATGCCGCTCAGCAATTCCTAAGCGCCGCGCCCTGGAAATACGCGTTGCGATGCGCAGCCCAGAATTAGCCTTGGCATACGGATTTCGCCAGCCCCCGCGGTTTGGGAACCAACTTTGCGGCACCCGCTTTTACTTTACCAAAGGCTGATTTTATTCCATGCCCTCCGCCATGCTCAAAAACCTGTTCCTTTTTGCTGCTTTGCTCTTCAGCACGTCGGCTGGCCCTGCTACCTCCAGCTTCAAAATTGCGAAGCTGCACTACGGCGGCGGCGGCGACTGGTATGCCAACAAAACCTCCCTGCCGAACCTGATTCAGTTCTGTAACCAGACCCTGAAAACCAACATCGCGCCCGAGGAAGCCACCGTGGAGCTGGATGCGCCCGAGCTGCTCACATACCCCTTCGTGCACATGACCGGGCACGGCAACGTCACCTTCACCGCCGCCGAGGCCAAGAACCTGCGCCGCTACCTCACCGGCGGCGGGTTCCTGCACATCGACGACAATTACGGGCTGGACAAATTTATCCGTCCCGAGATGAAAAAAGTGTTTCCTGAGCTGGAATTTGTGGAGCTGCCGTACTCCCACCCCATTTACCACCAGAAGTTTGCCTTCCCCCGCGGCCTACCCAAAGTGCACGAGCACGACGGCAAGCGGGCCCAGGGCTTCGGCTTGATTTACAAAGGCCGCCTGGTGTGCTTCTACAGCTACGAGTGCGACCTGGGCAACGGCTGGGAAGACGTGGGCACCTACCCCGAAGACTCCCCCGCCATTCACGATGCAGCCCTGCGCATGGGCGCCAACCTGGTGGCATATGCCCTCACCCAAGACTAACCCGCGCTAATACTTGCGCTGAAAGATTTCGCTGAGCACAAAAGCCGTGCGCACCCCATCGGGCTGGCGCAGCATTTGGCGCACGGTTTCATTGAGTGGCTGCTCAGGCAGCACGACCATAGTGGGCCGGCTGGCCTCCAGTGGAGCTTGGGCCGAAGCCCGGGGCAGCGAGGAAGACCGGCGGGCAACCGGAGCGGGCGCATTGCGCGGCCGGGCCGTAGCGGGCGCTTCCAACGACGCTGGCCGAATCTCGGTCCGCTCCTGCGACCGGGTGGGCCGCGCCAGTTCGCGCGGCATCAGGCGCCCGCCGGGCGTGCGAAGCACGGTGGGCTGGGGTGTAGCCGGCGTGGGCTGGCTACCTGGCTCAGCAGCGTTGCGCGCCTGCATCTGCCGCAGCATCTCTTGGAACGTGGCCGTGGGCAGCTCGGGCACGGCCCCACCGGGGCGAGTGGGCCGTTCGCGGCTTTCCCGGGCGCTGGTCTCCTGCGCCTTCATTATCAGCCGGAACACAAAGGCCCCGATGGCAAAAAGTATCCAGAGCAGCGTGACGACCTTGTCCATGGCCGGAAGGTAAGCAACGGCGCCAAATCAGGCAGGGGCTACCGCACGCCCTTCTCCGGAAAGCGGCCGGTTTTGGTCCGGTAAAACGCTTTGATTTTTTCTTCGTCGGCCTCGTAGTCGCCCGTTGGGTAAACGGCTTCGCCAATGCCGGCCTCTTTTTTCCCATAATCGAGGTAGCCCAACCGAATGGGAACATGGGCGCCCAGCGCCGCGAAATAGTAGCCCTTGCGCCAGCGCGGCTGGTAGCTGCGGGTTCCTTCCGGCGTGATGAGGATGACCAACTCGCTGTGCTCGTCAAACAGCTTTATCATGCTATCTACGAGGCTATTATTCTTGCTGCGGTCTACGGGCAGGGCGCCCACGGCCCGCACCATCCCCCCCAGCAACCAGTGCTCGGTCCACTCCTTTTTCACGGTAAAGCGCACATCCACGTCCATGAGGTAAAACGCCGCCCGTGCCAGAATGAGGTCCCAGTTGCTGGTGTGCGGGGCCGCAATCATCATGCTTTTCTTGATTTCCGGGTTGGCGATTTGGCCCAATTTCCAGCCCGAAACCCAAAACACGAATTTGGCGGCGTAATACCAGAATGTAGAGCTTTTGCGGGCGGGCATTGGGATATGGTGGAGGTGAATGAAGAAATCAGCAGCCGGAGCAGTGGCGGCATTACGCCCTACCGGGCTGCAAATATGGGTTATCGGGCCCCAAGCGTGGCGCTAACCTTACAGCAGCGCCTGCAGGGCCTCGGCTTGGTTCAGGGTGTAGCGGTACCCTATTTCGAAAAGCTCCGGCCCGCGCTTGTAGCTCAAGGGCCGGAAATGCCGAAGCTCGGGTGGCTCTAAAAGCAAATCGCACAGTCCCTTGCGCGAGGCCGTGTTGGCATTGATGGCCAGGTGCAGGGTGCGTTCCACCAGTCGGCGGAAGTTGGGAATGTGGGCTTCGGTGTTGATGGGGTTGCAGTGCACACCCACCACGCGCAGGTCGTCTTTGCCCAGCAGCGGCTCCACCGGCAGGTTGTTGAGCAGGCCGCCGTCCACCAATTGCCGCCCCTGGTATTCTACCGGCCGGTACACTATGGGCACCGCCGACGAAGCCAGCAGCGGCGGCAGTAGCGGTCCCGTATTAAAGTAAACCGACTCGCCCGCCATGAGGTCGGTGGCTACCAGGGTGAGGGGCCGGCTCAGGTCCTCAAAATTGACGGTGGCGCCCAATTTGCGGGCTATCAGCTGCGACACCGCATCGAGGTGCAGCAAACCGTAGCGACTGAAGGCCGGCCGCGTCAGCCGAAAGACATTAGTGGCCAGCAGCAGCCGCAGTATCTCCCGGGGCGCAAAACCGGCTGCATAAAACACGCTGGCAATGGCCCCGGAGCTCACCCCGGCCAGCTGGGCCACCGGCAGCTGCAGTTCATCAAGGGCCGCCAGCACGCCCAAATGCGCAATCCCGCGCGCCCCGCCCCCCGAGAAAGCCAAACCCAACTGGGCCATCGTGTTGTTTATGTGTGATTAATAAGCGCTTGGCGTCCGCACCGCCACCGGGCTGCCACTGCCGCTGCTGCGCGTTACGCAATACCAGCCGCCAACAACTAATTACGGCCTTATAAATCCGCCAGCCGCAGGGTATCGCCCAGGCGCAGGCCTTTTTCGGTAAGCTGCACGGTGCAGGCTTCGTGAGTGGGGTCATGCTCGAGCAGCAATACCCAGTTTTCTTCGGCGGCGCGGCGCAGCACGGCTTCCTTCTCGGTCATGGTGATGAGTGGGCGCACGTCGTAGCTCATCACGTAGGGCAGCGGCACATGGCCCGCGCTGGGCAGCAAATCGGCCATGAAAGCCAGCGTGCGGCCTTTATACTCCATCACCGGCACCATCATTTTCTCGGTGTGCCCGTCGGCCATGATGATTTCGCGGAACTGCGGCAGCGTGTGGGGCACGCCACCTTGCAAGTCCACAAATTTCAAGTGCCCGCTTTCCTGAATCGGCAGAATGTTCTCCTTCAGGAAGCTGGCCTTTTCACGGGGGTTGGGCGTCACGGCCCAGTTCCAGTGCGCCTCGTTGCTCCAATGGGTAGCATTAGGAAAGGCCAGTTGCAGGGCGCCATCGGGCCGGCGCTGCACCGACCCGCCGCAGTGGTCGAAGTGTAGGTGCGTCAGGAAAACGTCAGTAATATCGGTGCTGGTGTAGCCCAGCTTGCGCAATGATTTCTCCAGCGTATCGTCGCCGTGCAGGTAGAAGTGGCCGCGAAACTTCTCGTCCTGCTTCTCCCCTATACCGTTATCAATCAGCAGCAGCCGGTTGCCATCCTCAATGAGCAGGCATCGCATGGCCCAAGTGCACATGTTGTTGGCATCGGGCGGGTTGAGCTTCTGCCACATGCTCTTAGGCACCACGCCAAACATGGCGCCGCCGTCGAGTTTGAATAAGCCGGTGTCGAGGGTATGAATGTTCATTTAACAATTATCAATCAACATTTAACAATCAAATAAAGCCATTTAGCGCGCTTGTTCCGTCAAACGTGGCAAGCGCTGTTAACTGTTAATTGATAATTGTTAAATGAAGATGGGCTATTCCACCACTACGCCCATCGCCGAGAACTTATCAATGCGCTGGCTAATACGGTCTTCTGCAGGAATAGCGCTCAATTCCTTCATGGTCTTGAGCAGCGTGCTTTTCAGGATTTCAATCATCTGCTCAGGCGCCGTATGGGCCCCGCCCAGCGGCTCCTTCACAATACCATCGACCAAGCCCGCCTTGTGCATGTCGATGGCCGTGAGCTTGAGCGCCTCGGCGGCCTGCTCCTTGTAATCCCAGGTGCGCCACAGAATGCTGCTGCATGATTCAGGCGAAATAACTGAATACCAGGTGTTTTCCAGCATCAGTACCCGGTCGCCGATAGCGATGCCCAACGCACCGCCCGAGGCGCCTTCGCCAATGATGATGCAGATAACCGGCACCTTGAGCATGAACATTTCCTTGAGATTGCGGGCAATGGCTTCGCCCTGGCCCCGCTCCTCCGCTTCCAGGCCCGGGAACGCCCCCATGGTGTCAATCAACGTCACGATGGGCACGTTGAATTTCTCGGCCAGCTTCATCAGGCGCAGTGCTTTACGGTAGCCCTCGGGGTTGGCCATGCCGAAGTTGCGGAACTGCCGCTCCTTGGTATTGTGCCCCTTCTGCTGGCCGATAAACATCACGGAGTGCCCATCCAACTCGCCCAGGCCACCTACCATGGCCTTATCGTCGCCGACGGTGCGGTCGCCGTGCAGCTCTACAAACTTGTCGACCATCCCACCGATGTAGTCCAGCATTTGCGGGCGGTCGGGGTGTCTCGAGAGCTGCACGCGCTGCCAGCGGGTGAGGTTGGCGTAGGTTTCCTTCTTAAGGGCCTTGATTTTGGCTTGCAGTGCCACCACGGCTTCGCTCACGTCGACGTCGCTCTCGTCGGCCAGCTTTTGCATTTCGAGGAGCTTGCCTTCGAGGGCAGCAATGGGTTGTTCAAAATCGAGGAGCATGGACTTAGGAATATTTCGAATGGAAAGACAGAAAGAATGACCGGTGAATGCGGGTTGCGGGCTGGCCCGGGCACAAACCTGCAACCTCGCCGTTGGCAAATGCTGTTCACCGGGCGGATGGCAAAGGTAAAACATCCGTCGCAGCGGCAACCCACAAAAATTAATGAGCCTGAAAAACAACCTACAACCTTCGCCGACCCCCTGTTTTTTGAAAAACTTTAGCCCTAGGCTTGCAGGCCGTTGTTTTTATCCCCTACCTTTGCATCACCAAAACGGAAAACAGTCGCGTTTTTCGTCCGGCAAACGGTTTGGTAGTTCAGTTGGTTAGAATGCCGCCCTGTCACGGCGGAGGTCGCGGGTTCGAGTCCCGTCCAGACCGCGGAACAATAGTACTTTTCGCAGGTACCGTTTGTAAGAAAACCCTCATAATCAGTCGATTATGAGGGTTTTTTGCTTTTAACGTTTTGCACAATGCTTAGCTGTAGCGCGTTTTGTATCGCAAACAGCCCCTGCTCCTACTTCCAGGTTTCGCCGTTTATGATGGCCCCGATGGTGGTGTGGGACATGCTGTAGGATGCGGCGACGGACCGCATGGACTCCCCTGCGGCCACCCGCTGCCGGATGGCAGTTACTTGGTCGTTGGACAATTTGCGTTTGCCTACGGCCTTAATTCGAGTGATTGGCGCCAATTCTCGGCCTGTTACCTTGGCCCAGGTCCGACCCGCTTTGATTTTGCTGACGACTTCTCGGCTGATTCCATACGCATCGGCTATCTCACCGTTGGCCTTGCCTGCGCGTAACAGGGCATCAATTTCGAGCACTACTGTCTCGGTTAGCTCTGAGCGAATATGTTGCTCACCGGTTGGCAGCATGTTGTTTTCGGCCGCGTGGACGGCATTCCCCTTAACAGTAGTCCATTCTAGGTTAGTCGCGTGGTTGTTGTTCCGGCTACCGTCAAGGTGATTGACAATACTGGCGCCAGCCGGTTTAGGGCAAAAGGCTGAAGCTACTAACCGGTGCATGAGTTTGGTCACACCTTCTAAGGTGGCAGTTAAATACCCATTGCTGTTGGTCAAAGGGAGTATTTCACCGTTTTTAGTGAGGTTGCCGTGGTTGCTCACTTGGTGGCCTGCGAACCCCTCACAGTCCCTCCATATTTCGTTTTGCTTTTGCATGCCCTTATAGGGCGGGCCAGGACGAAAGTTTGGGGGCGCTAAGGAATTATTTATAATGATGATTTTGTGGCTAATAACCGCCATAAACATTCATAAAATATATTATTTGTCTTTTCCTTTTCACAACTTGTAAATTCAGCCTGACGATTTGCCATAACTTGCAAGCTCTTGTATTACTGTAGCCCCGATCGCTTCGCTAAGCTAAATGCACAGTAATGCTCCTTCTCTCCTATTTCTGCCCACTATGTCCGGAATTTCTACCTCGGCCAACCAGCCAGAAGAAGTTCATATCGATGCCACCCAAGACAGCAAGGTGCGTAGCTGAGCCACGTGCTCATGTGCACCGAAGACCAGCTGCGCGTTGCCGTGGCGGCGGTCGGCGGCAAGGTTATAGATGTGTACCTGTACCTGCAGGAGCATAAGGCTTAAGCATCGGTCCGATTGCTTCAACCGACCTAACTAATCATTTCTTACTTCCGAGTCAATTTACCGACTCAGAGCCCAATATAGTTGCTGCAAAAGGTATGCGGGTGGCTTGCAACCGACTTTTTGCACTTAAAATCAGATAAAATAACCATGGCAGTCAGTAGTAAATCAATCATCCACTACACAGGCAGTTTAAAAAACTTAAAGGGTATTATCACGGACAAAGGTCTGCGGATAAAGTACTGTAATGAAACAATACATTTTTCAAGTACTAGTAGAGCATCTATTGCTTTCCCAATGGTTTGCTTTTGCGACTTGCCATTAACACTCGCCAAAGAGCATATCGTAAAGTATGGCTCATATGGCATCGGTTTCTCTAAATCATGGGCAAAAAAGAATCAACTAAATCCAGTACTATACCTCGAGCCTGAATCCACACTTAGTCAATATTTAAATGTCCATTCCTTATCTGTTGCAGCCTCATTTACCAAATTGAGAGATGCACAAATGGATGCTACCAAAGAGGAGGAAAATTTCTTTAGGCTAAGTCAGGTATTAGGTTTTTGCAAGAATCATGCAGGTCCATTAACGCGAAAAGGAAAAATTGTAGAGGAAAACTATGTTTTCTACGATGAACGAGAATGGCGCTATTTGGCTAGACAGTCTGAACTTGGAGAAGCTAGATCCATGGTTTATGGCGAACACTATGATAAAGACAGAAACCGCTATAATGAAGCGCTAAAAGATAAAAGGCTAATATTTGACTCTAATGATATATCGTACATCATAGTAAAAACCGACAAGGATATTCCAGTAATTGCCGATTGTCTAGATGCACGCTATAGGAGCGAAATTCCTATGACTGAATTACAAAAGCTGTACACCAAAATCATATCTGTCAATCAGATAAACAACGATTTTTAATTTAGTCTCCTGTACAGATTCTTCTACCCTATGGTCTACAAATACTCTACCCAGCTGGCTGCTGTATCTGCGAATCTTAAGGAATCTTGTTGTCCTTGCTTAGCAGCAGTGCCACGGGATTGCGTTGCTTATCGGTTAGCCTACTTGTCGCAACCCCATCCTGACGACTTTCTACCCCGGCCACTAGACGCGAATCCCCCGCCGATGCGGGCCATTAACATTCCGGTAAACCCGACGCTGCAACAAATTCTAGATGAGGAGCATGCCGTTTGTGACCAGTGGGCCATTTCATTATTTGAGTGCCCTAACGCTGCTCGCAAAGTCAGAAGGAAATACAAAAAACTCACTCAGAATTATATCGCAGAACTCCGTGTCACGCCCGACGACGGCAACTGCACTCCTACCGACCATAAACAGCACTTCAACCTGCATGAATTTGCCGACATCTGTCTAAGCAAAAACGTGCAAACCATCTTCTCAGTATGAAAGCGCAACATGGCTGGGCGCTGAGCGCTGAGAGCTTCGTAAGTAACCTCGTGAAGTATGGTGACCTAGTTGCTTACGATGGCCCATTGCTATCGCATTATGTCTCGTACCCACGAGCCAAGCACTACTTATTTTCCTGGATTGACTACGACGACACATCCAACCGGTGGTTAGTGCTGGAGGTGAGCTACCGGCACCTATACGATTACCTCACGGATGCGAAATCATTGGCCGACATTTTTGAAGAACCTTACAATAGCAAAGTAATTGTTCTAAGCACGGACACGGCCGGTATCTGCTCTAATGCGCTTTTGGTTGAGTGTGAAGACCTCATTGCGGATTACATACCTGAGGCAGATTCCTTTTACGAATTGGCAATGCCTGCCCGCTACGAGCAGCTTTTTGCTGCAGAAGGGTCAGAAATTTCTTATGCTCAGCATCTGCAAAACCTGCGAGCAGCCGCAGTTCGCTTTCGACTCGCCCCCTTCGAAGCACGCTTTGCTTCCACGCTCGGCATTAACGACATCGGAGGCTTTCTGCAACGCGTCACCCGTTCGCTCAAAAGCTACGTTGAAGTTCGCTTCCTCGCCGATTATCGGGAAACATACAGCCGCATAGAGTATGCCCTGACAGACCTGGCCAAGGTGTTGAAAGGTGTTGAGCCGCGTGGGGTGAACAACCAATTTGGCAGCTTCGAAATAGACGTAGCCATTGACCCGTTGCCACAAGGCGAGCAGAACCTGCCGGTAGAGCTAATTACTTGGCAACAGCAAATTCTACAGGACTACAAGCGGGATGTCTTTGATTTCAGCTTTTACGGAGATGTCCGGCGGCCTAATAGCTTGAGCAGCGCTGACGACTTACAGATGCGGGCAATTTTTCTGCCTATTGTGCAGATTGCTAACAACCAGAATTATTACGTCGAAACCCAAATCGAGGGAGAGAAGGCATACAAGCGGTTGGCGCCCGTCTCGGCAGCCGTTCGCAAGCGCATCCTTCCCGTTCCTCCTCAGCCAGAGGAGGATGAAGCCATTCGGACTGAGTTGACCAGCTTATTGCTTGAGTTAAAAGAAGGTCAAGACCCGTCCACCATTTCCATGGCTCAACTACGACGGGCCCTGCTTGCGGTAAATACGGGCAATCAGACCTCTATTATCGTTTCTAATTTTAGGTCATCTGAGAACCAACTTATTGAGTTTTCGGAGCCCATTGAAGTTAATGTTTCGAGAGTTGGGGATTTCTTTCAAGCCAGTTACCCACCGCTCGACATTGCAGAATTGGGCACCAATGCCCGTGCGGCAATGGCTGCTTTTCACATACAGCTGCGCATACTTTTTACCCGACTTCAGCGCAACCTAGAAGACCGGCAGCGGGGCGAAGGCCTGCGCAGTGAAAAAGAAGGGCGAATACTTGATGCTCTCGCCGACTTGCTTAGCTAATCATCATGAAAATCACACACCAGCTGCGGCTCGATGCCCTGGCCGCTGACGGCACGGCCCCATCCGAAAGAAGTGGGTAGTCCTGATTATGACAGTGAATAGTCTAAGCTAAATTCTTAACGAAATACCAAATGGATGGCCAAAAGAAGGTTTTTGTACGGCGCGATGCTCCTATGACGGTTGGTGCTAGAGAAAGTGAAGAAAATCTAATAAAACAGCGGAAAGCTTGGGCAAATCCAACCGTTAAGCAGCTCCTCTTTAATTTGCCTTTTTCGCTTCGCACCCCAGAGGGCTTTCGTTTAAATAATAAAGAAACAATTGATGCATCAAGGTTTCCATTACGGCTAAATCCGCATCCCAACACTGTATTTGAAGTAAAGATTGGAACTGACAACTACGGCCGCAAGTGCAAAGGAGAATTCATTGCCATCCAATTAAGATTCTGCTATCAGAGCACGGTTCCCAAAACTTCGCCGATACAGTTTGGTGGAACGGTTTCCTTTGGTGGTGATAGGCTAGGAAAGTTTAGCCACACCAAGGTTCTTGCAAATATTCCCTTGGAATCAATAAATGATGATTTCAAGTGGGACAATGGTCTTTATTGTGATTTAGTCGTTGATGCTGTAAACCTTTTTGTTGAGCATTATGCCGTAGTTACCAGAATCCCTGGATTCGACCGATTTCATTATCAAAGACTGACCTCATATATGATAATGGCGTTCACTGTTTTAACTGATTTTGATGATTTTGCTTACGATGTCGAAGAATACTTTGACTTAAATGGACAAATCATTGGTGAACTACCAGAAGCAGACGCTGTTACGCTAAAAGAATTAATAGCAAGTGGTGAACCACCTGCCCTACTGGATGCCTTGCACTCACAAATACGAAACAGTTTAGATTTAAAAGACTGGAGAAGTGCAGCCATTGATTCCGCAATACTGCTAGAAACGTGGCTTACACCGAAGCTGAAAGCGGCTTATACAGCCAAAGGCCTAAAAAACAGAGAAATAAAGGAGAGATTCAAGACCGGTGAGCTTCACTTGCCTATTTCTCTAGGGGACATTCTAGTTACCTTAATTCCGGATGCACTCGGTTTCAATTTCGATGGAAGCGATGAATACGAGGCCTTAAAAACCAAAACGATTACTCTGCGCAATCATATTGTGCACGGCAGGAAACACTTTGTAACCAAAGCCGAAGCGGAACTGAGTTACGCAAGCGTTAACAAGGCAATTGAATTTATCGAGAAAGCAACCGCTAACTAGATGAAAATTACGCGCCAGCTGCGCCTCGATGCCCTGGCCGCTGACGGCACGGCCCCCATTCAACTTACCATCACCTGGGAAGGCAACCGCCTGCGTGTGGGCACCGGGGCCGTGGTGCGGCCCGAGCACTGGGACGAGAAGCACCACTAGGTAAAAGTGCAGCGCGGCACACCATACGACGCACCATCAATCCACCCCTGAACCGCGCCACTAAAGCATCCTTCAATGCCCAGGCTGCTGCCACCCGTAGCGGCTTGCTGGAATTGCGCGGCCGGGTTCACTCCGCCATTGCAGTTGAAGATTAGGCAACGTACGCCGGGCCGCAAGCCAGTGCGTCTACTAACGCAGGAGCACAGCCTAACAAAGGCGGCACCGTAGCCGGCACACCCACCTGCCCAGTAGAAGGATTTGGCATTACCAACCCTACGGTGGGTACGGCTTGCGGTGACTGGTGTGGCAGATAGAGGGTAGCGTTCATGCGGAAGCAGTTCGTGTAGGAGTTGCAAAGGTCAGTGGCATTTCGGGTTTTGCAGCTTTTCGAGCTGCGCCAAGTTTATCCCTACGAAGGGCATACCGTCGTAAGGAGTGGCCCAGATGGAAACTGCCCGCTTTCAAATGGAGCAATTTAAATGTGACCCATTAAATGAAATTCATTCAATGTAAATTTTGATTCGAGACCGGGCAGGTTCTCATTTGCATGCGCTACCTTTGAGGAGACAAGCAAACAAACACGCCTCCTCTTCTCATGGCCAAGTCCGAAACCGATAATTCCAGCCCCCGTCTCACGAAGGTCAATCCGACGGTACGCGCTATCCCTGAACGTTCTGTAGCCAAGCGCGAAGTCAATTACACCAGCGTCAGCATCTCCAAGACCGCGTTGCCCAAGATTGCGCAGCTCAAGGAGATAGCGCTAAAAGAGATGCAACCCGCCCTTAGCACCCAAATGGTGATGGATTTTGCCGTCGAAATGGCGATGCGGCACCAAGACGAACTGGTTGCGTACGCCCGCCGCAACACCGTAGACCCGCGGGTGGCCCAATTTTTACGTTTACAGGAAGAACTAGCCGCCGCAGGGTTACTGCCTGAGCAGAAGTAGGATAGCCATTTTTAAGCAATGAAATCAAGCCCGGCTGTTTATTGCAGTCGGGTTATTTTTTGCAAATTATTTGGTGGATTAAAATGAAACCCCCATCTTTACGGCACGAAAGGGCAAATGAAGTTTTGTCTTGATGTCATTGAGAGGGTGCAAATGGCAACGCTGGTTGCTATCTCAATAACATCTAGTCGGCGCTGACCTCAAACGCGAGCAGCAACTTAAACCACCGTTGAAAGTAGTAGTGTGCCCTCGCATTGAGCGAACAAAAGCCTCTGGTAAAGGCAGCGCACTTGTATGAGTACTTACCGAACGTGCCTTGAAGAAGCACGTGCGGGCACCCCCTTGCCTAAAAATTAGGCAAGGCCATTATCCCAACCCTTTGACCGACAGGCCTATGGAGCACTAAAGCAGTTGAAAATTACCGCTGGCCAGCACCCTTGCCGGGGTGCTGAACGGCATCGCTTTGCCTAAAAAACAGGCACCGCAACACACCAAAACGCATGCACATGCATTTTTTATGGACACGAAAGTAACACAAAATACCGAACTGCTGGCAGCAGGAGTTCACAGCAGCTACGTCGATTACGAAGCCTTATCCTATGAAGAGCGGTACGGTGGCCTGCACGACGATGACTATTACGATGATGAATTCGATGACAATTACGCTCCTTCGCCGCTGCGGGAGGAACCTGTAAAGCCCTCGGCCTACGTGCCGGGTACCCGGTCAAACTGGCTGCGTGAAGCATACGCCCGCATGGCTGGACTTAACGTGCGCCAGGAGCGGAACATCGCCAACAAGTTGTTTGCGGGGGTGCGGCCGGAAACCGAACTACCCGGCGAAGAGACCCCGCGGAAGCACATCATCAAAACGCAAACAGCCAACGGTTTGCTGCGCAGTAGAATCGGAAGAATGACTTTCTACTCGCGGAAGGACTTGCTGTATTATGCCAAAAGCATCGCCGACACCTACGAAGACTTTGAGCTGATACAAGGGACTAACGGGTACTTCTTTCGGTCGATGCTGTTTCAATGCGGCTATACCGATGAGCACGTGAAAGGCGCCGTCTTCTTTGCGCCTTTTAAAACCAAGTTCGCCGAGCGCGTGCTGTGCTTCATAACCGAAGACGATGAGGTGGCGAGCGCGGAATTCCTGGACGTCGTGGTGCGCCGCGTTCCGGCTACCCCGATTGCTGCGGCCGAGGTGCCGAAGGCGTTTTATCGCGGCAAGAGGCGGGTGATTACCAAGGAAGAACGTGAAGATGCGCGTTGTGAAGTGGAACGGCGCAAGCAATACCGCATCACGCAGGCACAGAATGCGGAAAAGGTGAAGGCCTACCGGCTCATGCTGGAGATGGGGCTCGACTTGGTGGCCGTGGCCAAAGAGCTGACAAACGCCCAGTCAGCGCCAGCGAGCACACCGGCTCCTTTGCCGGATGCCTACTACGCCAATCCGCAAAACATCCCTGAAGATTTCTTCGACGGCATCGAAGACATGGACTAATTCTCCCCACACACCATCATGAAAACCAGTACCACCACAATCATTCCCGCGAACATTCAGCGGTACCTCCCGGCTTGCAAGTTCAACGCCACCTCTTACTTCACGCCAATTTCCGGCCGTGACATCGACCACATCGTTGCAGCCATCGCGGTTGGGCCAGCAGGCGTGGACGAACTAGGGAGTGTTTACAGTTAGAGCCAGGTTAAAGCTGCAACTAAGCAGCAAGTAGCAAAGTAGTTGGCGGCGCGTTTGTCGAATCGGGTAGCTACGGCCCGAAAGCGTTTTAAGCCATTAATAGCCCGTTCGATGTGGTTGCGCTCTTTGTAGCTTTCAGCGTCATGCGCCAACGGGACCGTGCGGTTTTTCTTGCCGGGAATCACGGCCGTGGCCCCTGCCTGCTGGATTTGGGCGCGCACGTAGCCCGCGTCGTAGGCCCGGTCGGCCAGCACCGCCTGCCCCGGGCGCAAGTGCTGCACCAGCAACCCGAGCGCTTGCGGGCAATCCCCCGCGTGGCCCCCGGTCAGGGCCAGGGCGCAAATGCGGCCCTGCGCGTCGCAACTCAGGTGGAGTTTGGTCGTGAAGCCGCCGCGGCTGCGGCCGAGCGCCTGCCCGCAAGGGCTGTCTTTTTTTTCGCGCCGGCGGCCACCTGGTGCGCCCGTACGGTGGTGGAATCGACCAGCAGGCGGTGCAAGCCGGCTTCCTGTTGCACTTGGGCCAGCACCCGGGGCCATACCCCGGCTTGCCGCCAGCGGCGAAACCGGGCGTACACCGTGTGCCAGGGCCCAAACCGCTCGGCCGGCAAATCACGCCACGAGACGCCGCAACGGGCCCGCCAGAGCACGGCTTCCACGAACAAGCGCGTGTCTTTGGCCGTCGTGCCCGGCGAACTTTCTTGGCCCGGCAGCAACGGCGAAAGCTTCGCCCACTGCGCATCGGTCAATAAACTCCGGTCTTTATTCATGCTCAAAGGTCGACCTTAACTGTAAACACTCCCTAGTTGCTTACCTGCAGTTGGTGCCCACCGCGCCAGCCGTCCAAGACCTCAAGCGGGCCGACGTAGTAATTGTCTTGCGGGGCTACGAGGAGGGCGGAACGCGATACCTCGGGTACACCTACGCCCAATTCGAGGAAACCATGGAGCGACTGGGGCTGGAAGACCTTACCGACCCGTGGTTCTACGAGCTGTGGACGATAACCCTTTCACCACCGAGCACCGCGAAGGCTTAATCAACCAAAAAGGGCCGGGATTTTCCGGCCCTTTAACATCTAATAATCAAAATATGAACAACCATAAATATGACCAGCTCGCCGTGCCGATGATACAAATCGAACACGACAAAGACTACGAATGCATCAACCCCGAGGCCTGGGCCCTGTTCGATGTTATCACCTTTCACCACCGCGGCCCGAAGGGCATGACACAGCACCACTCCGTGCTGTACGATACCTACATCGTGCCCACGGGACTGCTGGTGCACGTCAACCCGGATACCAAGCGCGTGGTGGCCCAGGTGTGGAGCGAGGCCACGCAGCAGTTCCTGGAGCTGGAAATGACGGCCACCCAGTACCTGGAGTACCTCAAACCCGACGATTCCGGTTGGGCCGACATCGTGAACACCGTGCTCAGCGCGGGCGAGCCTTTTGTAGCCCCGTCTTTTTAATCACCCAACCTGAAGCCGGGAGCAACGATGCCCCGGCTTCATAACCACCTATTGACATGTCAACAAAAACACACTCCGCTTACAACCAACTTTCCGATCCGAACAAAGTCGCGTTGGGGACGCTGTCGCCCCTGTTGGAACCCTTCCCTTCCGAAGTACATGAATCCATAAATTCCATTTACGGACCGCGTGCGCTGTGGCCGGAACATGAATGGAAAGACGTACCTGGCTTCCCGAATTACCAGGCATCAAGCGGCGGGTTAGTCTGGAGCAACGACGCCGAGACCTTGTGCCATTTATACTCCGACAAAAAAGGAGGGAACATGGTCAAACTTGTAAACGGATATGACCAAACTTGGATGGTCGTGCCTAAACTCATTGCCAGCTGCTTTGTCCCTAATGCCAATTTGCGTAACTCCTATGTGGTCCACATCAACGGCGTACGCACCGATAACCGCGCCGCCAATTTGCGTTGGGCGCACCGGTCTGAACTGACCTTGGAATTACAGGCAGTAACCGATAAAAGGCTAAAAATGGGCCCCGGTGATTCTCCTTTTCATTTGAGCAAAGAAGACGTGCAGTTCATTCGTGAAGGGAACGCGGCCGGGGTTTCATCTTACGTGCTTGCCCGGGAGTTCGGGGTAAGCCGCACTACCATTCTAAGCCTATTGCGCGGCGATACGCATCGGTTTCGAAACTAACCACACCACGGCGATGGCCCCACTCCCTGGGCCGCGCTGGCGGGGGGGTGTGAGGAATGGAGAGAAGGAAGGATACCCTCCTTTATAGAACACTTTACGTACCTGAAACCCCTTGAAAAAGAATCTGAAGATTTAGTGCAAACTATCTCAAGCGAGGCTGATACAAGTGATATATAAACTATAATAAAAATATAGCACATACATCATCATGGCCCGCATCCAATCACTCGCCAAATCAAGAGTTAATCAGCGCGTTATCGCCACTACTGCCTCCCAACACCAAGAGCTGCTACAGCTACAGCGTCGTTTGAGCTTCGAGCAAGAGCGCAGCATTCCGATGCATGAGGTAATCGCCTTCCTCTTGGCCAAGTAAAGCAAGCAAGGCTACGTGCACCGAGGGCAACAGCTCGGTGAAGTTGGGGAGGAGTTCGAAAGCCTCCCCAACGCCTTCACGAATAAATCAACTGTTGCCTCTGAAGACAATGCCCCGTAAGAAAACAAAACCACCCACCTGCGAAGGGTATCTACCCCGTGGCCTGCGAGCCACCGAACTGCACGACCTGTGCCATGGACTCCCCTTCGATGCAGACCGCATCGTGGTGTTCTTCAAGTTCCTTTACAACCGCACCCGCGGCATCAGCGACGGCCGCATCAATGCCGACGCCTTCGTCCAGATGCACTGGCAGCACATGGAAGAGCTGTTCAGCGCCAACAAGATCAAAGCCTACCGCGATTTCATGGTGGAGCACGAGCTGATCGAGGTACAGAACGCCCACGCCTTTTCCAAGACGTCTACCCGCTACCGGGTGCACCCCCGCTGCACCCGCCCGCTCGACCTGTTCGACTTCTCGGCCCCCGCCTATACCCGCGTGGCCGTGACTTCCCCGCGTGCCATCCGGGCCAACCAGGCGTACAAGCAATTCAAGTTCGAGGAGATGCTCAGCCGCCTCCCCGCTCCCTACAACGTGCTGGCCCCACTCATGCGCCACATCGAGGTGGTCAACGACGCGCCCGAGGCCCGGGCCATTCTGGATGCGCTCCACAACAACCCCAAGTACAAGGACAAGTACGAATTCGACGCCCAACTCGAAGCCATTAAGTCAAGAGAAACCGAGTACTACTTCGCTTGCAACTTCGGCCGCCGCTTTCACAGCCAGTACACAAGCCTCAAGAAAGAGCTGCGCCAGCTCTTGCGCTTTCCCGGCTGCAACGAGGTAATGGCCGAGCTCGACATCGTCAACAGCCAGCCCTGGATCACTTCCATCGTGGACGAGGCACTGGTCAAGAAATATGTGCCCGAAGCCTACGAGGAAGTAAAGCACATCCTGAACAGTGCCTACACCAAGGCCGCGGATTTCAACGCCTACCGGTTGCTCTGCGCCAACGGCACGGTGTACGAGCGTTGGATGGAGTTGCTTGTGGAGCATATAGGCGACGACTGGCGAGCCCAGATCATCGCCCTTGACGCTGAGTATAATTACGAGGACAGCGATGCCCAGGACGTCGAAATCGATGACCGCAGCCTATCCAAGATCCTGTTCTTCCGCGTGATTTTCGCCAAGCAGGAAGGCACTGTCATGAAGAACGGCAAGACCGCTAAACTGCCTGAGAATTTCAGCATCCTCAACGATGCATTCAAAGCCGAGTGGCCATCGGTATGGCAGTTTTTCGCAGCCATTAAGAAGACCCGACTGACTTGCAACAACAGCAAGAAAGAAGGAGCCCACTCCAACCTGGCCTTGCTCATGCAGCGCATCGAGTCCAGCATCATGCAAGCCTTTCTGATCAAGTGCCTGGAGAACGGCATCAACGACATCGTGCCCATTTACGACGGGGCACTGGTGAAACAGGCCGACCTCGCGTTCGCCAAAGAGCTGTTCCTCGAGGTTGTCCAGGAATCGGGAGCCCAAACCGAACCGAGGGTCAAGGGATAGGAAGGATACCCTCCTTTATAGAACACTTTCCGTACCTGCTCCCCCTTCGCTGGCACCAGCTATGCGAATGGCACCAGTGTGTCCACCAGAGTCGGGGATTATAAGCCCTAATGGCCAGTCTTTCAGCTGATTCTGTGATACAACTTTTACAAAAAAATTAAAACAACCACCTTCATCATGCCCAAGAGTAAAACCCGTCGCAAAGCGACAAACAAGGCCCCCAAAAAGGCTGCTGCCTCTAAACCTCCCTTGCAAAAGGTAACCATCACCCAGGACCCGATTACCTGGGTCCAGCACATGTTCAAGACGATGGAAGAACTCTTGCCCGAGGCCGAATACGCCGACGAGCTCGAAGAAACCAAACGCGACCTGCTGGGTGAAAACGACTTCTACACCGCCGAGGAACGCGACGAGCTGGGTTTTCCGCATCCCATCGAATACCACGAGCTGGAGTTCAACGACGAGGTGTTGCGCCGCGACAAGGCGTTGGGCGACCTGAACTTGATGACGCTGGCCAACGACGTGATCAGCATCTGGGTGCCGCGGTTTGAAGACCCAGAACTGACACAAGCTGCTCATGCTGGGGTGCAAGATTTCATGACGTCGATGGAAAACTTTGTGAACCACGCCAGCGGGGTTAAAAACGCCAAGTACACTGTCACGAACGACCAGCACGAGCTGCGTTGGGCGCCCCGCAAGGCCATCGTCGTGAATGAGTGGAGCGTCAAGACCGCCCTCGCCATCGACCTCTACCACCAGCGGCCCAACGACCACGACTTTGTGCTGGAAGCCACCTCGATGATCCACGTGCACGAGAGCTTTCAAAAGACCTACCTCAACAAGCTGTTTTTGCGACCGCTTGCCAAATAACCACCCCCCAACCCCCATATGGAAGATTCATATTTTGACGGCCTGGAAGAAGCCGTGACCGATTACAACACCCGCAAGCTGGTGCCCAAGCAGCACAAGTACGAGCTGGTGACCGGCGCCCTGTACTACACCAGCACGGAGCTGACGCCCGAACAACTGGCCGACCAGAACGCGCTGGCCCTCGCGTCGCTGCGGGAATCGCTGCCGGTGTACGAGGAAGAGGTGGACCGATTCATTGCGAACCGCAGCCTCAACCAAATCATGCAGTTCTACCTGAACCGCGAGGACAGCAAGTTCATGGCCGTGGAAGCCTTTGTGCAGCGGGTAGAGGACGACCTGATCGAGAACCTGGACGAGGACATTTCCCGGTTTCGGGGCATGGTCACCGTGGGCGAGCCCTACGCCCAGAAAGCCGAAGACCTCTTGCAATACGTGCACGGCGCCATTGTCGAGCTGCGCGAAGGCCGGGAAGTGGTGCAGGGCATCCGCTACTATCGCAACTGCCAGCTCCTGTTGGCTAAGTAAGCAAGTTGTCTTACGTGCCTTTGGGTAGTAAATCATTGAAAAACCCGGTCACCACGACTGGGTTTTTTCATGCCCAACACCAAAACGAATAACGGCATCACTTTGAAGTCTTTACGGCCAAACCAATCCCTGGATTGGCCTTATAATCCATGTAATTTCTACTAATCACAAGGGCTTATACGCCTTTAACCCCCACATCATGAGAGCACCAGAATATCAAAAGAATCTTTACTTCTACGAAGGTGAAAATCTAAACCTCAACAAAATAGTAAAGCTGCACCACCCCGATGCTACCCCCGCGGAAGTAAAGAAATACTACCAGCGCTACTTCCAGCGCATTAAAAGCGGACTGACGTTAGAGGAAAGCCTGGAACCAAGTGGTCAACCCGTAACGCCTCCGGGTGCAGTATCCGCTTCCGAAGTGGTAAAGGTGGAAGTAGTAGAGGAAGCCGACCCTGAAACGCCGGAAGTAATGGAGCCCGAGGACACCGCAGAATTCCAGCGGGCGTTGGACATTGCCAAAAACGTCTACGTGACCTTTCGCAAATACCAGGGCCGCACGCTGGCCCACGTGCTGCAAACAGAACCCTCCTACGTGGAATGGATGCGCCGCAAGCTCGTGGAAAGCTGTGACGAGGCAGGCATGAAGTTGCTGGTTAACATCAACAAGCTCTACAACGATTTTCCTTGCGTACAGGAAATCGTGTACAAAAGCTTGCAGGCGTACTACGATTCGGCCAACAAAGCTCATGTCGTTCCGGCCAGCACGTCATTAGCCGACAATCCCCAGCTTAAGTCCCTCTGCGTCCTGGAACCGGTGCCTGCGCCCAAAGAGCCACGGAACGGGTTGGCCCTGGACGGCTTAACCCTAAAACAGGTGGTGGCCATGAGGGACGAGCACGCAAAAGAGAAAGAAGCCTTGCGGGAAGAACAGTCTGCCATAGACCAGCGGCGCTCCCTGATTACTTCCCGGTTAAGCCACCTCCACACGGAACTGGCGCAGCTGGAGCAGAAAGTAGAGGAGCTGACGCCGAAGTTACCGGCGGTGACCGACCACGCATTGGTTCGCTACTTCGAGCGGGTGATGGGCATGGACATCGAACAGATGAAGCGGCAAGTGATTGGCTCGGACGACCCGGAGCTGTTGCAGACTTACCAGACCAGCAGCAGCGGCCGGTACATGGTCAGCAATACCCATCGCGTACACCTGGAAAACAATGTGATTGTAACCGTACTGCCGCGTTAGTTTCTTTCACCACAACAAAAGCCCTGCCTTGAGCGGCCGGGCTTTTGTGCACTCGTTGAATCCGCGTTTAAGTGTGGACGGTTTTACTTTGGCGTTACAAACCCATTTCAATTATGCCGACCAGCAATTACGGTGGCCAAGGCGCCCCAGACTACAACGAGGGTAAGTTTACGGTTAGGTATACCGAACGTACCGAAGGTTCTGCCCCGGAGGAAAAAGCGAAGAAATTCCTGCGCTACGACGAGGCCGAAGCTTTCTACCACAGCATCGACGACGACGCTTTTCTGTGGGATTACACGCGCTCTTCTGAACTCTGCGAGGGCAAAACCTACGTAGCCTAACCGCTATAAAGACATTACAATAAGCCCTGCCGGTGAGGGCAGGGCTTATTGCACTTATTCTCAGTTCTAAAACCCATAATTATCGCCATCACCGCTGTCAAATGAACGCATGGTTTTGTCTTCATCGTCATCGTCATCATCGATTTTATACGCTTTGCGCAGCTTCGGTAATGCATCAAACGCCTTCTTTCGGTTTTTAACATGTTTTGGTTTCATTTCAAAAAAGCCGCCTGGTACAAATAGGCTGCCGCCATCATGGACCATAATTTCTCCTGTTAAAAGACCAGACCCCATCAAAAGGACCCACTGGCCTTCTGTTATGGACTTATAGGGCACAGGAAATATTTTAGAGCCGTCAGTAAATACGATTTTCCATTTACTCCCCTCAGGTAAGTCAACCTCGTTTTGATTGTCAACTAATTTCCATCCTCCCTCAGGAGTGGGAACCAGTTCATCGCCGCTTGTAAAGACTTTTTTGTATTTCCCGGATTCTATTAGAACCATTTGGCCCCGGGCATCACCATTGACTTTAAGTACTCTTCGGCCCTTTTTGTCTATGTTGATAATATTTGCGTCATTCATGCTGTATTAGTTTTTTTAGCTGGGTTGTTAATACTTTGATTTAATCACAATTAGAGTACACAATTAGAACCCAAGCCTGTCACCATTGCCACTGCTTAAGGCACGCATCACGTTATCTTCATCGTCGTAATCATCTCTTTTTTGGACTGTAGTATTGAACTGCCTTTTCAGTAGTGCTTTTTCTACATTAAGCATTCCAATAGGCTTGCTTAACCCACCACCCATGTAGACCACAAGATCGCCTTTCAAAAAGCCTGTGCCATCGATTCTTGCCCACTCCCCTACCGCGACTTTCTTATAAGGCAATGAAAACAGTTTCGTGCCGTCAGTAAATACAATTTTCCATCTACTGCCGACAGGAAGATCTATTTCATTCTCGTTATAAACTAATTTCCAACCTCCCTCGGGATTGGGCACTAATTCGTCTCCGCTCTCAAAAACGCATTTGTATTCTCCGGACTTCATTAAAGTCGTTTTTCCGCCTGCACTACCAAATATTTTTATTACTCTTCTGCCTTTTTTATTCGTGCGGATCTCTGCGTTCAGCATGGCTGTATCTATTTTGGAGATTGAAGGAATGTGTTGCTAATGTAGCTGACTACTCATAAAAAAAACCTCATATTCATATGAGCTTTTTAAGAAAAAAAGGAGCACCGTAAAATCACACTGAGGCGCTGACTACTTCGTCGATCAGTTGGTAGGCGGTCAACGGGTCGTTGGCGTAGATGGCCATCACCACCATCCCGCCGTGGACTTTGGCGCAGAACAACTCAACAAGTTGCCCGTGGTGCAGCGCAGCAGCAAAACCAATTAACTAGCACAAAAGCCCTGTCAGAGATACTGACAGGGCTTTTTTATGTCTATTCCAATCCAATAAATACAGGTGGTAAAGCGCTCCAAAAGGCTTTTACCACCTATTGAATGGATGCTTTTGAAGACCTGTACAACCAGGCACCCAAACCCAAGCACGCGGGCGGACGCCCCACGCTCTACACCCCCGAACTGGCCCGGCAAATCTGTGATTTGGTGGCCGAGGGCAATTCCCTGCGCAAAATCTGTCAAGACGACGACCTGCCTTCCCGCCGCACCATCCTCAATTGGATGACCACCTACCCCGAGTTTCTTCGCCAGTACGAGGCCGCTTATAAGGTCCAGATGCTGGTAATCTTTGACGAGCTGAAGGACATCGTGGACGAGTGCGACGTGGTGGAGATTGCCAAGGTTCGGGAGCAGCTGAAGTTGCGCCAGTGGCTGTTGAAAATTCAGGAGCCGAAGAAGTTTGGTGAGCGCCCCGAGCCCCGCGAAGCCGAATCGGCCCATGAGTTGGACTTGTCGCAGTTCACCGACGAAGAGTACGCCACTTACAAGAAGCTCATTGCGGCCGCGACGCCCCCAAAAAAGGACCCAAATGAATAATGCGCAGCGTGCAAGAGGCGATTGTCGCCGAGGACTGCCGCCGCAACTTCTTCACGTTCTTCTGTACCTACTGGCCCGAGATTGAAGCGGCCGAATTACAGCTCAACTGGCACATTCAATTCCTCTGTGACTTCCTGCAAGGCGTGGTGGAACGCTGGGAGCGCAAGGAGGCCCAGGACGATGTCTTGATCAACATCGTGTTCGGCCTGAGCAAGTCCACCATCCTCCAGTTGCTCGAAGCCTGGATAACCTTACGTACTCCTAGCGCCAAGATTCTCGGCACCAGCTATTCACGGGAAATCAGCATCAAGAACGCGGGCAAGGTGCGCGAGTGCCTCAAGTCGCAGCGGTTTCAAAAGGCCTACCCCAAGCGCATCGTCTTTGACCGCGACAACGACGGCAAGAGCAAGTTCGCCAACCAGGAGAAAGGCGTGTATTACACCAGCTCGACGGGCGGCACGGCCACGGGCCTGCACAGTGACTTCATCATCAACGACGACCCGCTGAGCGCGAAGCAGGCCAATAGCCTCTTAAAACGCACCAGCGCCAACGATTACATCTCGACGACTCTTTCCTCGCGAAAGACCGACAAGAGCCGCACGGTGACGATTACGGTCATGCAGCGTTTGCACCTGGACGACCCCAGCGGCTACCTGTTGGCCAAGAAGAAGCTCCAGCACATCTGCTTGCCGGCGCGTGTGACAGCAGACAATCGCCACCTGGTACAGCCGCAGTCGGCCCTGCCCTACTACGACGCCAACGGCGGCCTGCTGGACCCGAACCGCTTTAACGATGCGGTCATCGACTCCTATAAGGTCGAGCTGGGACCCTATGCCTTCGCGGCCCAGGTCATGCAGAACCCAGCCGATGACAGCACCGGCATCTTCAAGAAGCCCAACTTCGAAATCATCACGTGGGAGCAATTCCAAGCCGTGACGAAGGGCCAGAACGTGCTGTGGAATTACGATGCCGACACGGCCCTGACCGAAAACACCAGCAACGACCCCACGGCGCTTTTGGCTTCGTGCACCATCGACGGTATCACCTACATCCGCGAGTCCTACTGCGACTGGATGGAATACGAAACGCTGCTGGACTACCTGCCCGTGTTCCTGGGCCGCAACGGCTACACCAGCGGCAGCACCCTCTACATCGAGCCCAAGGCCAACGGCAAAAGCGTCTTCCAGTCCATGCAAAAGCGGGGCAAAGTGCTGGTTGAGGAAGCGCCCGCCCCGAGTACCGACAAGGTGCAGCGGGCCCACAACGTGCTGCCTTACATCTACCAGAACAAAGTCAAGCTGATCGACGGCAGTTGGGTGGTCCCCTTCCTCACGGAGCTGACCGGCTTCCCCAACGCGGCGCACGATGACCGGGTCGATACGCTCACCCAGTGCTTAGCCCGCGTGATGGGCCTCACCAACAAGGCCAAGCGCAAAATGCGGGTGTACTAAAACAACGATAACTAGTAAACGTGCTTGCCGCGTGCCAAAGAGTAGCTTCAGATTCGGCTGCCATGTAATTTGGCGGCATGAAAAAAATACGATTGGTATTCGAAGCTGAAGTAGAGCAGGATGTTGAAATCACCCCTGACTTTTTGCGCCGCGTATGGGGGCGTAATCAAAATTTCACAGAGGATTTGCTTAGTGACGAACACTGGATGGAGAGCGCCCGTCATGAAGAAGTCCTTCTAAAAGCTTTGTTAGCATATCCTAAACAGTACCAACAATTTCTCCTGCTTGCCTTACAGCACAGCACCGAAACACTTACAGAATCCCAGTTTTTACAGTTAGCCGGGAATGCTCCAAATCGATGGGCTCGTAGGGAGATGGACCCAATTGAGGGAACTGTCTACGTGCTACCAAGTGAAAGTGCTGCTTATTTCAACAAAGCTATAAGCAATGGGACATTTTCTGAACAGACCGAATTGATAAGAGAATCATTGCGTATTGATATTAAATCGATTCACATTGAAGAGGCCTAAGAACGCTCTCTTTTATCACCTAATTAATAGCCCCTACCAGAGCCGCCTCAGTTACTGAGGCGGTTTTTTTATGCCTTGACGCCAGTCCATATATAGTCAGGCTACCAAAAATTACGACGGCATGAATGTCTATCCTGACCAACCTAAAGAACCTGTTCATCACACAGGACGCAGCGCCTTTCGCTGTTGAACAAAAAGCCCTGGTGGGCGTGGATGGCATCGGCCGGACCAATCCGGTCAGCTTTAGTGTACTCAACGCCGCCCCGGCCATCAACCTGGGCCGCAACGACGCGCAGCTCAACATTGTTTTCGCGACCATCCTCAACGCGATTCTGATTGCCTCTCGGTCCATTCCGTGGAATGTGTACAAGCTGAGCAAAGACGAGACCGCGGAAAAAGTCCCAAACCACCCCTTGGGCAACGTGCTGTACCGCCCCAACCCCACCCAAACGTGGGGTGATTTTGTCACCGACTACCTGGGCACCTTTATCAGCACCGGCAATGCCTTCATTCTGGCCCGCACTAACGCGTCCGGGTTGAATTACGGCCAGATCACCCAATTGTGGCTGATGCCTAAGCACACGGAAGTAGTACCTGGCGTGAACTGGATGTCTCCGGTCCAGGGCTACCGCTTGCTGCGCCAGGACGGCGGCTACGACACGTTTTCGGCCGAAGAAGTACTGCACCTGAAAACCTTTAACCCTGAAAAAAAGAACTACGGCCTCAGCCCGCTGAGCACTGGCCTCCTGGCGTTGACCAGCCTGGACTACGCCATGCGCGAACGCATCCAGCAACTGGCTAACGGGGGCCCCAAGACGGTGTTCTTCAACGCCAGCGAAGAGGTGGAAGGCGATTTGACCGAAGCCCAGGAACGCGACCTCTACGCCAAGCTCAACCGCCGCGGCTCCCAGGCCACCTACGTGCCCAGCAAGATCGGCACCGCGCAGCTCGGCCTAAGCCCGGCAGAACTGGATGTACTGAACTCCATCCAGGCCGACAAAGGCATGGTGGCTGACCTGTTGAACTACCCGGACATTCTGCTCAGCGGCACCAAATCGAACACCTACAACAACGTGGCCGAGGCGCAGAAGGCCTTGTACAACAACTGCCTGATTCCCCACCTGCGGTTGCTCCAGGAAGGCCTGAACTACAAGTTTGGCGGTGCCTACAAAGACCAGGTGTACATCGATCTGGACTTGTCCGGCGTGGAGGTACTAAAGCCCAACACCACGGCCCTAATCACCGCGGCCAACAGCGCCGACTTCCTCACCGTCAACGAGAAGCGCAAGCTGGCGGGCTACCAGAGCATCGACGGCGGCGACGGATTCCTGAGAAGTGCGGCCATTGGCTACGTGTCCACCATTGACGAGCAGGACCAGACCCCGGCCGATGCCTACGCCACGGGAGACGCTGCCGTGCCGGAAGAATAACGCACCCCTCCCCTGCTTGAACCAACATCTTACTGACCGCTTCCAGCGCATCGATGCGCTGGAGGACCGGTACACCCGCCGTATCCGGCTGGCCCTGCTACGTGACCTGGAAAGAGCCCTGGCCCTGGCGGCCGCGGGCGCGATGCCCGAATTAATCGCGGCCAGCGTCAGCACCAAGCACCTGAAGGCGGTACTGCACGAGCTCTACCTGACCGTGATGGTCCAGGAAGCGCGTTTTGAGTACCGCCACCTCGTCCGGGAGCAAAAAGCGGCTACTGGCCTACCGGTCACGGATTGGCTGCGGCGTGCAAAGAATTTTATCGCCCTCGAATCGTCCAAGGCCATCGTCAAAATCGCCGAAACGACGAGAAAAGAGGTGCGCCAGGTGCTCAAAGAGGCTGCGGCTACTGGCAAGAGCATTGCCGATACGGCCCGCAGCATGCGCAGCCAGATCACCGAGTTCAACACCAAAAGAGCTCGTAGAATCGCGAGAACCGAGCTGATTGGTGCCTCGTCGGCGGGTTCCTACGTTGGCGCCCTCTCGACTGGCTTGGCCCTCGACAAGTACTGGATTACCACGGCCGACGCCAGGACCCGCCCCACGCATTTGGCGGCTGGTGGGCAGCAGGTGGACATCAACCAGCCCTTTCTGATTGGCGGGGAGCCCTGCCGTTTTCCAGCAGATCCGGCCCTCAGCGCGCGGGAGCGCATCAACTGCCGGTGTGCCATCGGCTACAAGCCAAAAGGCGCACTACGCACCGGCTCATTGGACTTATAACCACCAAAGCATCAAGCAGAACCTCGCGTAAAAGCGGGTTTTTTTATGGCAAAAAGCGAGGGGAAGCGCTGAATATATAAAGCAGCAAAACACCACCTCCCCCCATGTTCGAAACCAAAAAGGCTGCCACCGGAATCATCACCGACGTCGATACGACGGGGCGCCGCATCGTGCTGTACGCGGCGGACTTCAATTCCCTGGATTCTTACCAGGACGTCATCAAGCCGGGTGCCTTCGCGAAGACGATTCAAGAGAATCGGGCCCGCATCAAGCACCTGATGCACCACAACACCGAACAGGTAGTGGGCCGCCCCGAGTCCATCGTGGAAGACATGAAGGGCCTGTTGGTAACCTCCATCATCAGCGACACCCAGCTCGGCCGCGACCTGCTCACGCTGGTAGCCGATGGGGTGCTTACCGAGAACTCCATCGGCTACACGGCCGTGAAGTCCAGCCGCGACGAATCGACCGGCACGCGCACCCTGCAGGAAATCAAGCTCTACGAGTACAGCACCGTGACCTGGGGCGCCAACGAGAACGCGGGCATCGTGGGCATCAAGTCCCTGACCCCGGCCGACCAGCAGGCCGAGCTCTTCAAGCAGCTCACCCTCCTACAAAAATCGCTTCGCCACGGGAATATCTCGGACGAAACGTGCGCGCTTCTGGAAATCAAGGCGCTGCAAATACAGCAGGCGATTTCGGATTTACTGTCCCCATCACTCCCTCTTCCAGCCGAGCCGGTGCAAGCCACTCAGGCGCTGGTGGTCGAGCCGGTGCAGGTGAAGCTGGAATTCAATGCGCTCCGCGTCTTCCAAGACGCTTATAAAAAGTGATTCACCCTAACCGTGGAAATCAATGAATTCAAAGCACAACTACAAGAAGTTGCCAATGTTGTAAAGACCGACCTCGCCTCGCTCGAGGCCAAGCATGCCGCCGACCTGCTAGCGGTACAGGCCTCGCTCGACGCCATTGCGGCCGAGCAGAAGAACGCCAAGATTGGCGCCGAGAAGCGCGAGACCGCCTCGTCATTCCTGGCGGTGGTCGAAGCCAAGTCGGAAGACCTGAAGAACCTGGCCGAGCGCAAGACGGTCACTTTCCAATTGGATGAGAAAGCAGCCGTGAACATGTTCACCGCCGCCGGCGCCAATTTCGTGGGCAAGACCGAGCTGGGCTACCAGGCGGCCCCCGCGGCGCCGACCTCCATCAGCGACATCGTCGCCGGGGGCACCATCAATACCCCCAGCCTTTCCTACGTCCGCATCACGGGCTACGAGGGCGGCCCCCAGATGGTGGCCGAAGGCGGCCTGAAGCCGAAGTTCTCGCTCACCACCGAGCTGATCGACGCGACCGTCAAGAAGATAGCCGTCACCGCCAAGTTCTCGGAAGAGGCCACCAAGGACGCCACCACGTTCGTGAGCCTCGTGCAGAGCGAAATGGTGCGCCTGCACAACGAGTACCTCGACGAGCAGTCCCTGCTGGGCTCGGGCACCGGCAACGACCTGCAGGGCATCATGCCCCTGGCCAAGTCCTTCGACGCCGGCTATTTCGCGTCCACCATCTCAAATGCCCAGAAGATCGACGTCATTCGCGTGGCCATTGCCCAGGCCCGCATTGCGCTCTACACCCCCTCGCACGTGGTGATGAACCCCGTGGACGTGGCCGACCTGGAGCTGCAAAAGGACGCCAACGGCAACTACCTGCTGCCGACCATCCTCTCCGGCACGCTGTCCACCATTGGCCGCGTGAAGATTGTCGAGATGGACGCCATGCCCACCGGCCAGTTCCTGGTGGGCTCGTTCGACCGCGGCGCCAAGCTCTACACCCGCGACGGCCTGACCCTGCGCGTGTACGACCAGAACGAAGACGACGCCATGCACAACATGATCCTCGTCGTGCTTGAGTCGCGCCACGTGCAGTTGGTCAACCGCCCCGAGGCCTTCATCAAGGGCTCGTTCGCATCGGCCATTACCAGCCTCAACAAAGCGTAAGCGCTAAGCCATGACGAAGACCGTCATTGCCCTGACCACCTTCCTGAGTAATCGGGAACTGTGGCTCCCAGGAGAACGCAAGGAAGTCAGCCAGCACCTGGCGGACGAATTGCTGAAGGCGGGCCTGGTCGCTGAAGCGGGGGGAACGGAGGTAACGCAAGTTGCCGAAGTTCCTCCTACCAAGCGCAGCACCAAGCCCAAGCGCCTAAAGCTGGAAACCAAGTAAACCCAAAGCCCCACACCCATTAAGGTGCGGGGCTTTTTACTGCCCAAAAGGTTGCTGCTGAAACGGGGTATATAAGGCATGGAACCCGTTACCCTCGCCTTTTTCAAAACCTACGCCCGCCTCTCGAATGACATCGAAGACGCGGTGCTTGAGCTGTTCATCGCCGCCGCCCGGGAGAAGGCCGAAGCCTACTGCAACCGCCATTTCGTGAGCAAGGTGGCCGAGAAGACCTTCCCGGTGAACGTGTCCAGCACCATTCCGGCCGAAGACATCCTTTCCGTTACCGGCTACTACACCAGCGCCGAACAAGTGGCGCAGGCTTACTGGTACTGGGTGGAATACCAGAAGGGCATCATCGTCAACCGCGACTACCCCATCGACTACGACAACCTGCCCACTTACACCGTGCGCTACCAGGTCACCATCGACCCCAGCGACGTGCCCGCTTCCGTGAAAGTGGCCATTGCCAAGATCGCGGCTGACCTCTACGAGAACCGCGAGCACAGCACCTCTATTGGTAACCAGGAACTGAGCATCGGCTTCAAAAGCCTGCTGGCGCCCTACAAAATCATCAATTCGTAGCCTTGAGTAACGCAGGAAAATACCGCGAGCGGGTCACTTTCTACACCCCGGGTGCTACGGTCTCCGACGGTGCCGGGGGTCAGTTGCCCGCAGGCCCCGAAACCAGCCTCACCCTTTGGGCAAGAGTCCAGGCCCTACCGGCCAAGGAAGACCTTATCAGCGGCAAAATCGTCCCTCGCCAGCCTTACAAGGTGACCATCCGCTACGCCAGCAGCCTGAGCAACAGCACCCGCATGGAGTGCAACGGCAAGCACATCAGCGTCACCAGTATCGTGAGCAACGAGCGGACCACAGAAATCTACCTCTACGGCGTTGAGTGTGACAGTTAAGCTCGAGGGCGCCGAAAGCTTCCTGGGCAAGCTCCGGGTGTACGCCACGGGCGCTTCCAAGCGGGTACAGCAGACCGTGGCGGCCTCTTTGCTCCAGATTGAGTCTGATGCCAAGGACCTGGCCCCGGTCGATACCGGCCTGCTTCGTGGCTCCATCCACGCCAACCTGAGTGGGCGGCTCGCGGGCAGCGTCACGGTGAGCGTCAACTACGCCAAATGGGTGGAATTCGGCAACGGCCGCAACAAGCCGCAGCCCTTCCTCTACCCGGCCTACCACAAGAACAAGGCCGCGTTCCTGGCCAACCTCAAGGAGGCCCTAAAATTCAGATTCTAACGCGTGCCAAGTGTCGATTTAGTCCTCCAAAAAGCCCTCTACGGGACCCTGAGCACCGCGGGCCTGACCTTCAACGGCAACCCGGTTTCGGTGTACGCCAACGTGCCCCCAACTGCTGGCGCGCCTTACGTGGTGCTTGACCAAATATCCACGGTGCCCCTGAATGGCAATGTGGCCTGCAAGCACTGGGAAAGCGTGTTTCAGCTTACCGTGCTGACGGCTTTCGAGGTGGCCGGACAGGTTTCGGACCTCCCCGGTCTCGACATCCAGGGCCAAATCATGGCCGCATTGGATGACCAGTACCTCCCGCTGACCGACGGCTTCCAGATGCACCCCATCCAGGTTTCCCAGACCCGGAAACTCAGCCGCTTTACCCAAAACTCGGTCGAAGTGCTGAGATATATAACCTTGAAGATGAGAGTCTATCAAGAAAAAAATAGAGATGAATAGCACACATGGCTAGTGAAATCCTCGCAACGAATGTTGTAATCAAAATCAACGACAAGGTCTTTGGCTGCGCCCAGAGCGCGTCGTTCTCGACCAAAGTCGAAATGACCGGCGTCGTCTGCTCCGCTACGGGCGGTTTCAAGAAGCAGGTGCCCGGCATGGAGTCGTGGGACGGTTCGCTGACCGCCATCGTGCGCACGTTCCCTACCGCCGAAGTCGCTTCGAACGTGACCCTGCGTGAGATGTACACCTCCCTGCGCGAGAAGACCCTCGTGGACGTGGAGTATGAGCTGGGCGGCGTGGATGGTTTCATCTTCTCCTCGAAGGCTTACCTGAGCAACGTGGACATCTCGGTTCCCGAGGGTTCCGGTGCTGTTACCTGGACGGCCAACCTCGTAGGTGCTGAGCCCTTGCTGCTTGGCGCCTAATCCTCACGGATAAATAACCCCCTGTATTTATCTAATGGAGATTAAAGAGAGAGGCTTTGGCACCATGACCATTGGTGGCAAAGACCGCGGCTTCCACATCGGCACGTACCAGTCCAAGGTGTTTTGCGATACCCGCGGCATTAAGCTGGACGACTACTTTGAGGAGCTGAACAAGTTCAACTTCACGAACAGCATGGCCAACAACCAGTTCGTGTGCGATTTGCTGTATTCGGCATTGGTAGCCTATGCCACCTTCCACGACGAGCCGATTGATTTCACGCCCGTCAAGGTAACCTTCTGGGCCGACATGGCCAGCCCCGACGAGGTAGCCAAACTATTCGTCGTCATGGCGGAAATGCGCCGCGATACGCCAAAAAAGTAGGCTGCGTAGTCACCACAACAACCGACCAGAGCGCACCAGAACCAGACGACTACGCTGGCACCTGGTGCGCTCTTTTGGATTATGCCTGTGGTGAGGTTGGGATACGCGCAGAAGACTTCTGGCTCATGACGTGGAACGAGTACCAACGCCGCGTCAACGGCTACAACCAGCGGCAATGGCATGAGTGGGACCGGACCCGCCGCATTGCCTGCGAGGTGTACAACAACATGAATGAGAAGCCGGTGGACTACCGGAAATACATCACCCTGCCGACCGACGACCTGGAGGGCGAAGCCAAAGCCAAGCTAGCCGCTGACCTGGCCTTTTTTGAAGAAATGAAAGCCAAGGGTCGGATATAAAAATCGCATGACAATGTGTGGATTTAGAATACCTAAAGGTTGCGATTGATTGCAAGATTGACGACTTCGAATACGGCATCAAGCAGGCCGAAAAAGGCCTGGGCCGCCTCAGCAGCTACGCGAAGGAAACGGGCGAAAGTCTGAGCAAATACGTCACCCTGCCACTGAGTTTGCTGGCCGGTGCCGCCATTAAAACAGCCGGTGACTTGCAGGCCCTCGAGAAGGGCTTTGCCGCGGTCTATAAAGGCGCGGGCGACGTAGGCCTGGAACTCAAGAAGCTCCAGGAAGTGGCGAAGCTCCCGGGTCTGGGCATCAAGGAAGCCGAACAGGGCTCCATCCGCTTGCAGGCCGTGGGCTTCAGCGCCGAGGAGGCCCGCAAGGCGCTCATGGCCTTTGGCAACGCGATTGCCACCACGGGCGGCGGCAAGAACGAGCTGGACCGGGTAACCGTGCAGCTGGCGCAATTGAGCGCTAAGGGAAAGCTACTGGCCCAGGACCTGCGTCCCATTATTGAAGCAGCACCTGCCGCGGCCAGTGCTTTGCAGCGCCTCTACGGCACCGTCGATTCCGAAGCCATTTCGGCTTCCCTGCAAAAGCAAGGCAAGAGCGCCCAGGACTTCATAACTGACCTGACCGGGGAGCTGGCCAAGCTCCCGAAAGTAACCGGCGGCATCAAGAACGCGCTGGAAAACCTGAGCGATTCGGGCACCATTGCCCTGGCCAAGCTGGGGGATTCCCTCAACAAGTCGTTCAACCTGGAAAGCGTCGCCGAGCGCCTGGGCAACACCCTCACGGGCATGGCCGATTCGTTCAGCCAGCTCGACCCGGCCACGCAGAAGACCATCCTGGGATTGGGTGGTGTAGCGGCGGCCACCGGTCCCGTATTGCTGACGGTTGGGGCATTGGGACAGGCACTGCCGATTGCCATCAAAGGCTTTGAAGCCTTCGCATCGGTTGGAAAACTGTTAGTTACCAGTTTGGGTCCAGTTGGAATCGCCATTGCCGCGGTTACAGCGGCCGCAGTGTACTTCATCGCGACCTACGAAACGGTAGAAGACAAATTCAACAAGAGCGCGAAGGCGGCCGACGACCTGGACGCCCAGCTAACGCCCTTGCTGAAGACCTACGACGACCTGACGGCCAAGAGCAAGCTCACATCTGCCGAGCAAGAGACCCTGGCCGGGACCGTCAAGCAGCTGGCCGCGCTCCTGCCGGGTGCCGCCACGGCGTTTGACAAATACGGCAACGCCATTGAGTTGAGCCGAACCAAGCTGGTTGCCCTGCAAAAAGCCAAGCAGCAAGTGGTGGTGGACGACGCCATCGCGGCCCTGCCCGAGCAAAACAAGAAGGTGCGCGAGGCGGCCGACGCAGTGAAGTTTTACGTGGACCGCCTCAACCAAATCAAGAAGTTTGGTGGTTTTTACACGGGCGGCGCCAACGGCACCAAGCCGGCACTGATTAAAGTGGGCCAGGAGGAAGAAGCGGCTTACCGCAAGCAGCAAGCCACCCTGGGCACCATCCTGGAAGAGGAGCTGCAAAAGCGCAACGACATGGCCAAGCGCCTGGGCATTACCCAGCAGAGCCTGGACGACAACTTTGTGGTGCGCGAAGGCTACGCTCAAAAGCTCAACAAGAGCCAGGATGCGCTCAACCAGAAGAAAGAAGTAGAGAACAAGCTGACCCGCGAGGGCCTGGAGGAACGCAAGAAAGCGTTGCTGGCCGAGCGTGATTTGGTGGACCGCAAAGCCACCGGCAGCACCGTGACCAACAAGGCCGAAGTGTCGAAAATCACCAAGGAGATTACCAAAAGGGAAACCCAGCTTTTGGACGTCCGGCTCAACCCGGATACTAAAAAAGTGCTGCTGCAGGAGATTGCGGCCCTCAAGGCCAGCATCACCAGGAAAGGCGATGCCCGCATTGCGGAAATCAACCTCGATGTGGCCTCCATTGACAAGCAAATCAAGGCCATTGACGAGTTGGGCGTAGGCTCCAAGTCCGACGCCAAAAAGAAGGCAAAAGAGATTTCCGAGCTGGCCCGCGCCAACGAGGCGTTCCGCGACGGCCTGCGTCAGATGAACCTGGAGTACAAGATTCAGGGCGAGACCTTCGACGTGGGTGCCGCAAAGGCCCAGGTGTACAAAACCTACCTCGACAAGCTGATTCAGCTGGATAAGACCGGCAAGGTGGAGGATTCGCCCAAGTTCAAAAAGGCGATGGAAGAGTATCAGCTGCTCACCATTGCCAGCGAGCGCTTCCAGGAAACCGCGAAACTGAAAGGCATCTTCGAGAACACCGAAGCCACCATCAAGGCCAACGGCGAAGCCATCCTGGCCCTGGGCATGACGGCCGACGATGCGAAAGAGCGGGTAAAGGTGCTGGAATCCCAGCTTCGTGCTTCGCTCAACGGCGTGGAGTCCCTGCAAAAAGCAGGTGCCGGGGAAAACGACGAGTTCCTGTTGGCCGAGCGCCAGCACGCGAAGGAACTGACCGCTGAACTGGAGAAGGCCCGCAAAGCCGCCGCCCAGGCCAAGCGTGACGCGGATACGGACGATTTGCTCGAATCGCTCAACGGCGGCACGGGCAGCAAGGCCAGCACCAATTTTAAGGACTTGGCCAGCGGCAAGGCCCAGGACGAGCTGGAAGAACGAATTCGCAAGGCCCAGGACGCTGTCCACGACCTTCAAAAGGACGGTGCTGATGATGTACGTATCAAGCAGGCCCAGGACGCGGTGGCGGGCTTAAAAGGCCAGCTGGATTTGACCGACGTCTACGCCGGAGCGGCCCAGCAGGCGAGTGAATCACTCGGTGAAATCGCCACCGTCATCCTTGGCGGCATTGGCGGCATCATTACCGGTCAGATGTCCCTCACGGATGGACTGGCCAGCATCTTCTCGAAGACCCTCGGCATCGTGGGCAACTTCATGAAGGACTTCGGTAAGCAACTCCTGTTGCTCGGCGCTGGTCACGTCGCGATGGGCCTGGCTACGGCCAACCCCGCAATGGTCACGGCCGGTGGCCTGGAGCTGGCAGCCGGTGGTGCCCTCTACTTGGGCGGCACCATCATGAGTGCCATTGGTTCGGCAGCCGCACCCAGCAGCAGCAAGGCCAGCACACCCCAAACGTCGGCGTCGGCGACCCCTGGATCTGGTACGTCCAGCAAGGACAAGCAGAACGTGAACATCACCGTCACTTTTGCCCCGGTAGAGTTGCGGGCCGAAGGCGCTGCTTTGCGCTCGGTCATGCGGGTAGATAACTACCGCCTCACGCAAAACCGCTAATACGCTTTATGCTTCAGAACAAGGCTCTCTCCTACCCGAGAGGGCCTTTTTCATTGCCTTCGGCCGGGGATATATAAGCCACAACCCCCACAGTTTATGGCGAAAACCCTCATCAAGACGACCTGCGACCTCCAGCCGGACAACTCGTACTCCAAGACGTCGATTTACTACACCACCGGCCTGCTGGCACGCGGTCTCGACCCCATTACCACGGTCACCGAGCCCGCCATTTCGTGCAGCGTGTTCACCATGCCCGCGGGCACCCAGCTCGAGAGCTTCTGCACCCTGGATAGCAACGGAGCAGGCGTGCGCCGCATCATCAAGTTCATCGACATCCAGTTCCTGAACTGGCAAAGCACCGAGGAAGTAGCCGACTCGGCCTGTGACTTCACCTGCGACCTGAACAGCCCTTACGTGTCGGCCACGCCCACCACGACCCCCACCAGCACCGACGGCAAGATTCGCCTCGACGTCACCACCACCTATCCCCCGATTGTGGTGTACAACGCCACACTCGGCAGCCCTACCACCAATACCCTGTACAGCGCTCCTGGCATCACCCCGGCCACCTACATTGTCAACTACGACAACGTGGCCCCGGGCACTTATGCCTTTGCCATCCAGGACAACAACAACTGCCGCTTCACCACTGCCCCGGTTGTGGTCGCGGTCGGCAGCGCCCCGGGCACCGGCAGCGGCCAGCACTATGACTGGTTTAAGTACGAGCTGACGGGTAACGGCTTCGCCAAGGGCACGCCCTTCCAGCTTCAAGGCTGGGCCTGGAGCAAGGCCACCAAGGTGCCTTACCAGGTCACTGGCGTACCCATCACCTACCCTAATTTTTACCAGCAAGCCACCTACCAAAAGGGCGACATCGTCTGGTACTCCAACCAGGGCGTGAGCACTAACTGGCAGCAGGCGTTCTTCCGCGCCACGCGGGACCTGAAGCCCGCCGACTTCCCGCCCACCAACGCCGTGCCCGCGCCCAACCGCTACGGGCAGAGCACCGCCGAGTGGGAAAACGTGGGCACCTTTTACGGGGGCACCATTTACTACACCACTGGGGCAGGCTTTGCCGGGGTGCCCGTGTCCGAGCCCTACTTCACCGGCTACCGCACCCCCGCTACCTCGGGCGGCTGGTGGTACTACGAGGAAAACAGCGTGACCCGCTACGGCTGGGACAGCTTCTACCGCGCCAAGAAGCGCATCGAGAGCAAGTACTTCACCAACCACCTCATGGACGCGCCGCCCACCCGCCCCGACCTCTGGGAAAAGGTGAACAACTACGACACGTTTTACTACGCCATCCCCGAACAACAAGCCATCGACCAGTACACCATCGGCACCCTGGCGCGCACCGTGCGCTACCACCTGTTTAATCCCCAGCAGCTGATGTACGTGCCCACCAGCACCGACTTCCAGCGCGTGGACGGGTTCGACTTCGTGCTGTTTGACGACACCACGCCCGGTGTGGAAACCCAGCTCGGCGACCTGGTGGTGCTTGACGTCATCAAGAACGACATCGACGAGCGCGGGGCCGAGAACGGCAGCGTGGCCATCCTGGCCACCAGCCCGAGTATGCCCATCCAGTACCATTTGCGCAACGGCGTGCGCACCGGCTACGTGCAGGACAACACCACGGGCATTTACGAACGCTTATCGCCCGGGCGCTACGCGGTGGACATCACCGACGCCAACAACCGCTACGCCAGCGTGGAATTCGACATCGAGGACCGCTACCAGGCGCGCTGGAAACTCACCTTTGACGACGTCGATGCCGAGCCGCTGGAGATTCAGTTCTTTGAGCGCGACTGGACCGGCCCCGTAACCGACGTGTGCGGCACCGATACGCCCGTAATCCTGTCCTGGGACCACGGCGGCGACCCGGCCGGTTACCTGCCCGAAGCAGTGGGTGCGAACCTGCAATTCAACGTGCGCACGGAAGTGGCCCAGCAGTTCGTGGACACCATTCTGAAGGATGACCGTAACCACCGCATCGACTACTACCGCGGCGGCAAGCTACACTTCCGCGGCTACATCGACGCCACCACCTACCAGGAGGCCCTTTTAAGTCCCGGTCAGACCGTAACCCTCACGGCCACCGACGGCCTGGGCCAGCTCAAGAACACCAAGTTCATCAACCACCGCCGCGAGCGCCAGGTGGGCCGCACAAGCATGCTCAGCATCCTGCTGAAGTGCCTGAGCTTCTGCGACGTCAACCTACCCCTCTACTGCGGCAACAACCTGCGCGACGAGTTGATGACGGCCAACGGCGATCCATACCTGGAGGCCTACGTGAACCGCAGCACCTACGACCAAAAGGACGGCGAAGTCATTAAGGACGAGGACATCATTGACTGCCGCACGGTACTTGATGCCATCCTGCGCGTGTTCAACGCCCAGCTGTTTCAGGCCGATGGATCCTGGCGCATCATCGCCCTCAACGAGGTGCACGACGTGTTTGCCACGCGGGTCTTCTCCCCGGCTGGTACGTTGTTAACGGGCATGGATACCACAATGCCGCCCCTGCGCATCCTCCCGGATCAGGACGCCACCGGACCCCGCGAGCTGTACTGGATTAACAGCACCCAAAGCCGTACCACGGTGGCCGCGGCCCAGATTCTGAAAGCCACGATTGACCTCAAGCTCGAAGCCAACCTACTGCGCAACGGCGAGTTTGCGGAGTGGGACGCCGCCAACACCCGCCCCCTGTACTGGAGCACCCAGGGCACGCCGGGGGTAACACGCGCCAAGGGCGAAAAGGCTAAAGAGTATGCGGTACAGTTTGCCGGTTACTCGACTACCCTGAGCCCAAGCAATTACCTGTTGTCACCGGCTGCCCCTCACCTCGAGGGCCAGGATGAGGACGGCATGGTAGTCGAGTTCAAGGCCCAGCTCACGCCCACGACCCAGAACCCGGCCGAGCTGACGGCGACCCTGAACTTCCAGGTGGTCTGCGACGGGGCTCCCGTGGGTCCTTTGCTGCCTGTACTGATTTCCAGCAAGGACAAGTGGAAGAAGCACACCCTGAACCTGCCAATGGGCCTGCCCGGTACATCGGTGCGGGTACGCCTGATCAAGCCCGTGGCGACCGATGTGGCCAGCCTGGCCAGCACCCTGAGCGTGAGCTACGTGGCCCTGGCCATCCAGCCAGGGTTGGTAGACTGGAGCGACGTGAAGCAGGATTTCGTGGAAGTTGAGAACAACGAAGGCATCACCACCGGCATCCGACTGGACGACGTCGAGCTGGCCCATGCCGACCTGCCCTTGCTGCCCGCCTTCAACAGCAAAGCCATGGCGCCAAAGAAAATGGACGTGTACGCCTGGCGCCACGCCGTTTCGCTCGCAGACTTCACGGCCACCACGGCCTGGAAGCGCCCCGGCTATCCCAACACGGCGCCCCTGCTGGACAACGCGGCCCAGGACCGCATGGCCCTACGCTCGGTGCCTTCCAGCGAGGTAACCGGCGAAGTGGCCGGTCCTGGTATCCACTTCCTGCGCATCGGCCTGATGCTGGACATGCCCGAAGACCTGGAAGGCAAGTTTTTGGTGCTGAGCTGCTTCAAGAACGAGCGGATGGGCACGGCCCGCATCACGGTGCGCAAGCTCGGCGATGGCTACTACGGCAACGCCCAGCCCGACGTCCCGGACGATGCCCGTATCGGCTACAAAAACGGCCGGTTGGGCTACCGCATCAGCGTAGTAAACGGCGCGGAAGGCTTTCGCACGGCCCAGCCCTAACCGGCTGGCCGGATCCAGATAAAAGGCACGGTTCGCTTCGGTGGACCGTGCCTTTCTGCGCTATTGGGGCGGGATATATAAGGGACAACAGCCCCCTTTTCCATGCCCGTATCGCTGAACAAGTACCGTATCAAAGACCTCCTGGCGCTGACGCAGGAGGCGGACCTAATCAACAAAATCTTCGAGGTCGAATCCGGCAGCGGCACGGACCAGAGCTTCAAGGTATCCTTCCCGACGGTGGTGCAGACCGTGGCCAACAACCTGCCCGGCGGCAACAACGCCAAAGTGGCCATCAAGACGGCCCGCTGCTACGATGCGACCGCGGTCAACTATTCCCCGGGCGACGAGACCCTGGTGGGCCTGAACCCGGACTTTTTGTGCCTGTTCACCACCTGCCGCGTGGAGTTCCCCCACCCCTCGACCGAATACCTCCTGGTCTACGACGGCACCCCCGGCGCCCCCTTGCAGGTGTGGCGCGACGGCGATTTCACCGGCCAGAAGATCGGCGCCAAGTGGGTGCCCGTGGGCTCCATCGACGCGCAGGTGCAGGGCATCGTGGACTTCAGCCCCTTTGCCTTCTCGTACGCGCAGGACGCCACCGTCAAGTACACCCTCAACGGCCAGTTGCGCCTGTTCACGGCCAAGCAGGAGCTGGTGAAAGCCACGTTCACCCCTTCCCAGATTCCGGCACCGACCGGCTTGAACACCGATGCCAACTGGCAGGAGATCAACGCGGGCGCCACGTCGGTTGTCCGCGACTTCCTGCCCGGTTCCTACAAGAAGGACCAGGTGGTGGTGTTCAACGGCACGCAGTACCGCGCCAAGCAGGACCTGGTGATCGGCGATTTCGTCAACCAGGCCGGCACCTACGACAACTTCCCGGATCTGGACTACTGGCAGCCGCTTAACAGCGGTGGCGGCGTAAGCTACGACGACACCGCCCTGACCGCCCGTGTCCTGGGCACAGAGAATGCCCTCGACGCCCTCACGACTACTGAGCAGGCGCACTACACCGAGCTGAACAACCGCCTGAACGCGCTGGTCAGCACGGCCCCGGACTACGTGCCCGGTAGTTATGTAAAGGGCCAGTTCGTGACCAACGCGGGCAACGTGTACATCGCCAAGCAGAACATCGCCAACAGCACCGCGGCGCCCACCGCGACCAACGTGTACTGGCTGCAACTCGGCGGTGGCAGCGGCCCCGCGACCGTGGTCGAGCAGACCCTGGGCAGCAACAGCACCACCAGCGTTCCCAGCATCAAGGCCACGGCCGACGCCCTGGTACCCAAGGCGGATAAGACGTACGTGGACAGCCAAAACGTGCTGAAAGTGGACAAGGTGACCGGCAAGCAACTCAGCACCGAGGACTACACCAGCGCGGAGAAAGCCAAGCTGGCCGGGCTGGTGAGCGACGTGCCCAATCAAAACAGCTTGGCCCCGGCTTCGGCAACGGTATCCCCGACCGTGGACGCCGTAAACACCGGCCTGGCGCTGAAAGTGGATAAAATAGCCGGAAAAGGGCTGTCCACGAACGATTACACCACCGCCGAGCAGACCAAGCTGGCTGGGCTGAACAATGCGCCTGCTAACCAGAACAGCCTGACGCCCGCCAGCACCACCCTCGCTCCCACCGTGGACGCGGTGACCGGTGGCTTGAGCGGCAAGGTGGACAAGGTGGCGGGCAAGCAGCTCAGCACCGAGGATTACACGACGACGGAAAAGATCAAACTGGCCGGGTTGGCCAACGCCGACGTGAACAAGGCGTACGTCGATGCCGCCACCGCCACCTTGCAAACGAACATCAACGCCAAGGCGGCCGACAACGCCGTGGTTCACCTGGCGGGCACCGAAACCCTCACGGGCAGCAAGACCTTCAGCGGTGACCTCAACCTGAGCGGATCGGCCACCTTGTGGTTGAACTCGGGCAACACGCTGCGCATGAGCGGCCGCATGGACTTGCGCACCACGGACTTCAACGCCTCGAAGACCCACGACAACACGGGCCAGCACCAGATGTACACCGGCACGGGCGGGCACACGCTCACCTTGCCGCAGCTATCGGGTTCGACCTACCAGACCTTTTGGGTGGAAAACATCGGCACGGGCGATTTGACCATTGCCACGACGGCCCCCAACACCATTTTGGTGAACAACACCAGCGTGAGCACGGCGCTCCTGAGCCCCGGGGAAACCCTGATGCTGGTGCACCGCAGCAGCGCGTCCACCAACTGGGTCGGCTCCTACCAGGGCGGCAGCAAGCCTTCCACCGTTGGCAAAGTACAGAACGCCTTGACCCCGGCCAGTACCTCGCTGGCGCCTTCCGTCGACGCGACCACGGCGGGCCTCGCCCTGAAAGTGGATGCCGTGGCCGGAAAAGGCCTCAGCACGAACGATTATACCACCGCAGAAAAGACCAAGCTGGCGGGCCTCACTAACGCCGACGTAACCAAGAGCTACGTGGACACCGCCGACGCGGCCCTGCAAAGCCAGCTCACTGCGTTGCAAAACACCGCCGCAGTGGATGTCTACAACGTGTCGCAGGCCCTCCGCGAAGCCGTGGTGCAGGGCACGTTCAACGATTCCAACGAGTTGACCACGGCCGTTACCGGCTCGGTGAGCGGCATGCGCTTCACGTACCAGACCTACGACTACGAGTACATGCCCGGCGACCTGGGTACGCTGGTATGGGTGCGCAACTACAAGAAAGGCAGTGTCACCTATGCCGGTGGCACCGGTGGCGAAGCCGCGCAGAATGGATTGTCTCCGGCCAGCGCCACCGTGCCGCCGAGCGTGGACGCCGTGAACGCCGGTCTGGCTGCCAAAGCCGACAAGACGTATGTGGACAGCCAGGATTCGGCGCTCCAAAACCAAATCACGAGCAACACCAACGGCTTGGCTACCAAAGCCGACAAGAGCTATGTCGATGCCCAGGACACCGGCCTACAAAACCAGATCACCAGCAACACCAACGCCCTGACCACCAAAGTGGACAAGGTAGCGGGCATGGGCCTGTCCACCAACGACTACACGACGGCAGAGAAGAACAAGCTCAACGGCCTGACCACGGTAGCTGCCGGAACCAACATCGGCTTGGACACCACCACGACCCCGGGCAGCACCATCATCAGCAACACGATGCCCGCCGCTTCCGGCACGGTCTCGGGCTACCTGACGTCGGCCAACTGGAATACCTTCAACAACAAGCAGAACGCCATCGTCAACACCGATGCGCTGACTGAAGGCACCACGAACAAGTACTACACGGATGCCCGCGCCCGCGCTTCGGTTTCGGCAACGGCGGGCAGTGCCCTCACCTACAACACCGGCACCGGGGTCTTCTCGCTGCCCGTGGCCACCACCACGGCGTCGGGCTACCTGAGCAACACGGACTGGACGACGTTCAACAGCAAGCAAAACACGCTGGCGGCCGCCAACGGCACCACCAACGGCTACTTGACCTCGACGGACTGGACGACTTTTAACGGCAAGCAGAACGCTTTATCGGCGGCCTCCGGCACGGTCTCGGGTTACCTGACCTCGGCCGACTGGACTACGTTCAACGGCAAGCTGGGTCCGACCACGACCACCACGGCCATCGGCGAAGGCACCAACCAGTACTTCACCACGACCCGCGTGCTCAACACGGCACTGACCGGACTGGTGACCACCACGAGCGGCACCCCCGTGGCCGCCGACACCATGCTGGCGGCCTGGAACAAGGTGACCAACTTCATCACCAACATCACGGCCACGATTCGCGCCGTGACCCTGGGCACGTATTCGAAGGCAGCCACCCAGACGGCCATCGCCACCACGGACACCACCCCGTTGGCCCTGGGCAAATTGGAGAAGAAAGCCGACGACGCCATTGCCAGCTTGGCCAACAAATCCGACGTGGGCCACACCCACACGGCTTCCCAGGTTACGGACTTCAATACGGCCGCGGACGGGCGCATCAACCTGATGAAGAACGTGGCCGGGGGCATTCCCCAATTGGACGCCAGCGCCCAGATTTATGCGTCCTTGCTGCCCATCGCCACGACCACGAGCCTGGGCGCCATCAAGCCCGGCACCAATTTGACCGTCGCCGCGGACGGCACGCTGAACGCTTCGGGAGGATCCATTGTCCCGGCCACCACGACCACCCTGGGCGGCATCAAAGTGGGCAACGGCCTCCTCGTTCAGCCCGACGGCACTCTGGCCACCAACGGCACCGGGGGCACGGCCTACACCTTACCGTTGGCCACCCCGGACACGCTCGGCGGCGTCAAGATCGGGCAGAACCTCATCGCCAACCCCGACGGCACCATCGGGGTGTACCGGGTCCTGCCCCGCACCAATTACGTGGGCGTTTCGGGCACCCTGACGGCCTCGATGGACAACCAGGACCAGTTCGGCTACTTGCTGGCGGGCAGCATCCTGATCAACGACAACACTACGTTCAAGAACGACGGCCAGAAGGTCATCTTCCGCATCGCCCAGCAAGGCGCGGGGTCCCTGTATTCGGTCACGTGGTCGTCGGCCTTCCGCTTCCCCGGCGGCACCGCCCCGGCCATGACCCAGGCCCTCAGCAAGACGGATTATTACGGCTTCACCTGGAACGCCGGCACGGGGTTCTGGGACTGCGTGGCCATCACCCAAAACCTGTAATCGCTCCTTATGCCCAGTATTACCAGTAACCATTTTGTCGGGACCACGGCCATCGCGCCCTGGGTTTTCGTCAGCAACAGCAGCACCGGCATCACCCAGGTCGTGGACGGCACCAACCCCGGCGTGCAACGCTCGGGCCGGGCACTGACCAACGGCACCACCTTCTTCAAGCTCACCACCGACCACGTGTCCTTGGGGGTGCCGGCCGGGGCCACGATGACCAGCGTCACCCTGACGTTCCAGTACCACGTACCGACCTACACCACCGGGGCTTCCTCTTCCGTGGGGGCCAGCGCCATTTCGGCCGATGGCTTGACCTCCTTGCAGGGCTTCAGCAACGTCACCGGTCTGGCAGCCGCCAACGCCACCTTCCTCACGACGGCGTCCAACACGTGGACGCCCACCGGCCTCTACACCGACCCGGCCACGGTCATGAATTATTACCTCTACGTTCAGCCCAACACCGGCGCCAGCAACACGGCCAAGGTCATCATCGGGGTGCGCAACATCGCCATCACGGTCAATTACAACGTGAAAAACACCGGGGCCTTCTTCTGCTTCTTTTAAGCCGCAGCAGTACCCTCAAAAAAGAACCCCCGCCTTCTTCATGAAGAACCTCCAAGCCAATGAGAGCTACAGCCTCCCGGCCTTGACCGTCACCACGCCCGCCGAACCGGCAGGGAGCCTGCCGATCGCCACCACTGCCAAAACCGGCGTGGTGAAAATCGGCGCCGGGCTGGCCGTACAGGGCGACGGCACGCTTTCCAGCGCTTACCTCAAGACCGGCAGCGGCGGCAGCGGCACGCTGGTGCTGGGCCTCGCCAACAACACCAACGACGTATCGGGCGGCGCCACCTGCTTCCTCCATTCCACGGGCAGCGGCAACGTGATTGCGACCCCCGTGGGCCAGCGCAACCTGATTTCCGGCACGGGCAGCAACAACAGCATTTCCGGCCTGTACACCAGCGATTCCCGCATCCTGGGCACGGGCAGCAACAACAGCATCGCCGGCTCCAATTGCGTCATTGACGGCGGCTCGGGCAATACGCTCACCGCCAACCATGCCGGGGTGACGCTGATTGACTGCACCAACTTCACCCCGCCCACTTCCCCGCAAAACGTGACCTACCTGCGCAACGCGCAGCTCGTGACCGGCGGGGGCAGCATACAGAACAGCCTGAGCCCGGCCAGCGCCACGGCGGCCCCTTCCGTGGACGCGGTCACCAACGGCCTGGCGCTGAAATACGACAAGCCCACCGGGGTCAGCGTGGCCCTGGGCGTGGGCGCCTACACCCCGGGCGGCTATTGCACGAACCTGGGCAACAACGCGGGCGCGGGCACCACGGGCGGCTTCGGCAGCGTGTTCATCGGCACCGGGGCGGGGTACAAGAGCAACCCGGCCGGGGGCATCTTCATCGGCCAGAACGCCTGCCTCAATCACACCACGGGCGACGACAACCTGCTGATCGGCCGCTACGTGGGCACCAGTTTTATAAGCGGCATCCGCAACATCGCCTTCGGCTACATGGCCGGCCCCCGGTCGGTGCTCAACAACACCGTGGCCCTGGGCAACAACGTCGTTCCCACGGCCAACGGCGTCATGTGCCTGGGCGGGGCCGGTGGGGATACCTACAACGTCGGCATCGGCCCCAGCGCCCCCACGGAACGGTTGCAGGTCGAGGGAAACATCGAAGCCTCCGGGTCCTTCATTCTGAAGTCGCCCAACGGCACCCGCTACAAACTCACCATCAGCGACGCGGGCAACCTGGAAACGTCCCTGGCTTAAGCTGAAAAAAGACCACTCCGATTGGAGTGGTCTTTTGTTTTACTTGTCCTTGGCCTGGTTGGCAATGCCACGGATAATAAGGGCAAATACGGCCAGGGCCCCGATGCTCTCGCAGGTGTACGTGAGCGGGCCAAAGCCACCCGTGAAGCGGTAATCGACAAGCGGCGGCACCAGTAGCAGGAGCAGCAGCACGAAGAAAGGGCTGAGGCGTTTGAGGAACTTCATAACAGAAGGCTTTCCGCTATATATCGCCCTGTTTCCGGGCAGCCAAGCGTCTTTTTTCAATCCGCTTCGGTGAATACATACCATAGCCTTACCGCCAAAAAGATGGTGCTCCACCCTTGCTCTTCCCTACCCTACTCCTCGCCACTGCAACGGCCACGGCCATGCAATTCCCCATCCTGGCCGGATTGCTCAAAGAACTCTGGCTGGTGATTACCCTCTTTACCGGCGCGATTCTGACCGTGTACAAAATCCACCTGGATAAAAAGACGGCCGCTCACAAGCTTCAGGAAGACACGACGGTCAAAGAAAAAGCCGACCTATTGGCTCGGCTGAAAAAGATGGAAGAAGAGATTCACAACAACACCAATAAGCACATGGCCGCCCAACTGGAACGCGAGAAGAACATGGACGCCATGGACGTGCGGTTCCGCGTGATGGAGCACAAGGTCAGCCAGGTGGACACGCTGGTGGTGGAAATCAACGGCGTGAAGACGCGTCAGGAGGTGCAGAACGCCCTCATCACGACGATGGACGCCAAGATTTCTGAAATGAAATCCGAGAGCAAGGCCCAGTTCAACGAGGTGCTTTACCTCCTAAAAGAACGCCGCGACAAGTAGGCATGAATGCTAGTAAGTTTTGGGAAGACGTCTTAACCAACGACAAGAAAAAGTATAGCTCGAACGCGGTCATGCGGGCCGTGGTGTTCGTACTGGGCTGTTGTTTCGCGACCGCTGCCGTCGTTGGTGATTTCATGGGCGTAGTCATCCGACTGGACCCGGCAGTGCTGGCCTGGAGCCTGGCCTTTGGCATTGCGGGCCTGCGGATCGGCGAAGCCTGGCTGCAACGGAAAACAGCGGACAGCACGGGCGCTCCCCTGCTCCAGGAGGGCACCGCGGTCGCCCCGTCGGAGCCCGTGGTCGCGGCCCCTCCGGTCTCCCCTGCCAATGTCACCCAGCTTACTACCCCCACCGAAGGAGAGCTGGCGGACCAGTAACCGCTACTAAAAAGGCCCTCCAGTGACAGAGAGCCTTTCCTTAAGTAGTCGGCCGGCGCAGGTCGGGTATTCACGGCGTGCGCTAAATCAGCCATTTGCCATCCCCGTTTTGGTCAAGCGCTGTACTACCCTACCACCTTTTACTTGTTCCTGAAAATAATAAATAGGTAAACACCGCCCACCGTTCACTTTGCCCACCGTCCCTGCAGCCGATAAGAAAAAGCTCACGTCCCTGCTCCGCCGCACCGTTTCCGGCGCCACGATTACCAACCATCGCTTCGGGGTGCTGCTGACCGCCAATGGTCAAACCCAGCTCATTACTACCGCAGTTGCCAACGTCAAACCGTTCCACGTCACTTTTACAGTAGAAGTCTGGAATACCCTTTTTGATGCCGCGGCCAAAGCCCACGCGGCCCTCTCCTATGCCGTAGTAGATAACCTGGGGCTGAACGTGGAGCTGCTGCCCTTAACGGCCCTGGACCTGAAGCACCCCGACCACAAGAACGTGGTGGTGCAGTCGGTCTATTCCAAAGAGCTGGAAGAGTTTGTGTCGGCCGAGGTCGTCAACATCCCCCGGGGCCTGGCCAACCACGCGGTCGTCCCGGAATCGAAATGGTCGGAATACGAACTGCAAGCGGTTTGCGTGGATTACCTGCGGCGTGTACGGCCCGACCTGCTCATGTTCAGCATTCCCGTCGAGTTGGCCCACCCGACCTGGGCCAGGCATGTAAAAAGCGGCGTGGTGGCCGGCGTGGCGGATTGCTGCATCCTGGGGCCAAACGGCTCCGCTACGTGGGTCGAATTCAAAATCAAGGGCAATACCCTCCGGGACTCACAAGTCGCATTCGGGGAGACCTGTGCGCGTTTAGGACACGTGTATTGCGTCTGCTACACCCTGGAAGAGTTCAATTCCCTGCTAGTCAGCATCGGCCGCTAATTCCACTTCAACCTGCTGTACACCAGCCATCAACACCCCTTTGTATCGGGCCGTAGTCAAATGATAGAATGTTTAAAATATCCTCTATCATATTCGTTTTATCATTATTCCAAGAACGACCCGACCATGAAAACGAAGATGACCAAACGCCAGCGCCAGGAGTATCAATTTCGCAACATGTTGACCATAGACTTGGTGCGGATGCGCAACCTCGGCCTGATCACCCCCGAATCGTTTCAAACCGCCCTAGGCAGTCTCTGGATCACCATCGCCTAAACAGTAAAAGCCCCTGAACCGCGCTAACCGGTTCAGGGGCTTTTGTATACACCACGCGTAATGCGTGATCTTATATCCCCCGCCAAAGTAAAAGTTTGCCGTCGTCCCCTTTTTCTTTCCGCTTTCGTCCACGCAGCCCCTTCCCATGACTAAATCCGAACGCCGCCAACTCAATTTCCGCAACGCCATGCTGCGCGACCTGCTGTTGTTTCTACAGCAAGGCATCATCACCGACCAGACCTTTAACACGGTCGTGAACAGCCTGGAGTACGTTGTTACCCGAAAAGAAAAGTGAGAGTCGACCTAACCCGGTACCGCCCCAACGGCCTTGAGGGCCGTGGGTCTTCGGTAAGGACAGGTGAGTTAGGAAGGAGAGATGAGAGAGGAGATACCCTCCTTTATAGAACACTTTCCGTACCTGAATTTCTTTCCGCTCTTTCCCCTCTTACCCCTTCTTTGGCCCGGAGACCCGTAACCGCCCGGAGGGCAGCAGGCGCAGGGACGAGCCTACGCTGAAAGAGCTTTAGTTGTGCATACCCTATCCAAATCTGACCCCAGACGAGGCCGGACTGCCCAGATAGCTATTCTGCTGCCTTGCGAATCCAGACGCGACAGAGGAGCCCGTTTTGCTGCTTTTAGGAAGTGTAAAAGAATAAAAAAACTTTTGTTAAAATCCGCTATATAAGATACGTTCACCGTCAAAGTTTCTGGCATTACATACACGGTGACGTCTTATTTTATTATCCCGCCACGAAGTGTTTGCATGACGCCGAGGCAAAAGGAAGCCCTCTCATTTGTAAGATGAGAGGGCTTTTCTTTTTTAGTTATTGCGGCACTCTATTCCACGGCTAAGTATGGACAGTAGGATTTAGTTCGATGAACGTTTGTAACCGTACTTCGCGGCTTCTGAGCTTGTTCTTTCTACCCTAGTTCCCGCATGGACCGTCCTTATTATTCACAGCGCGCAGGAAAAGTCAAAAATGGCTTAAGCCTTGATGAATTGAAACAAGGGTTTTTGGCTTTCTACAACGACTTTGACCGTGATGGTTACTTCCAACAGCACCTAGGCTACCAGTGCGTTGATAGGGGCTTTGTCCCCGGACTTGCGGGTAAAGAGCTGCACATAGATTTACTGGTTGCGCTTCGCAAAACCAACTTATGGCCCTTTGAGGACACCATTGCATCGTGGACTGAAGACGACCTCTTCGACGTGGTTGAATATCTCTATGACCGCGTATCAATGCCCAAGAGTGGGAATTACCACGATTACGATAACTGCGGCTGGCATTATTATAAGTTCGACCAAGCCCAAGGCCGCGCAAGCTACCGAGCGCGAATGAACCGCGTGTTGGGGGCATACGACGAAGGCTTTGAATTATCGGAAACCGGGGAAGTATTGTCGTTGGCCGACGAAGGCCTAAAGCCATTATTGGAGGCTGAATTCCCCGCGATTACGCCTGAGAATGTACGGGGTCCAATGCTGGCGGCCATCCGCAAATTCCGCCGACACCGCGCTACCGCGGAAGACAAGCTAGGTGCTATACGAGATTTGGCAGCCGCGTTGGAATTTATACGTCCTCAGGTTAAGCACTTTTTTGACAAGGACGAAAGCGACATGTTCAACCTTGCCAACAATTTTGCTATCCGCCATAATAACGGAAAACAAAAAGAGCGTTACGACAACGAAATTTGGTACAGTTGGATGTTTAACTACTATTTGGCAACGCTGCATGCTACGTTGAGGATGATAGCTAGGCAAGACCAAGCATAAACAAAAAAGACCCACCAGCAGCTGGTGGGTCTTTTTTTGTTTTGAGTGTGTTATAGCTACGAGCGGAATACGAAGCCGTCACTGATCCAAACGTCACCGCCTAACACCAAGTCGCGGCCCATGCTGTGCCAATCGATGTAGTTCTTCAGGCTCGGCGGAATCTCCTTTTCGTCGTGGTACTCAAACCAGCTTTGCTCGGCGTAATCGGCGGCTACGCGCTCGTCGTCGTACTCGTAACCGTCGCCGTAGCGCCCAAGGTACCGGTCGCGGAATTGGCTGGGATCGTCGCCGTTGTTCACGAACAGCTCGTAGGCTGTTGCGATGTCCTCGTCCATGTCCGCGATGGCATCCAAGTACTCGTAGATGGCGGCAAAATCAGGTGACTCGCTCACGAACCGCTTGGGCAGGTGCTCGGCGTCGTGCATCGCCCATTCCTCTCGTTTCGTACCTATCAGCGGCCCATACGTGTCGTCGTAGATGGTCAGCATCCCTTGAATGGCGTGGAGCAAGTCGTCAGCGTCGGTGAAGTCATCAAGCTCAAACCAGCGGCCGAGCAATTGACCCGCATTGTAATCAGCGAGGGAAGCGATGTACACGCGGGGCGTATTATCTTGGAGCGTCATTTCAGTAGTCATTGGGGTGATAAGTGAAGAAGCCCATGCTGCGCGAACAGCATGGGCTTCGTTGTGAATGGGTTAGAGGCAAAGGCAAAGGATGGGCCCGCGCAAGGGATCGTCTTCGCAGGGTTCGCCGGTCAGCGCTTCGAAGACTTCCATCGCGATGGGGTTGATCTCGCCCTCGCAATCGAAGACGCTGTACATGACGTAATCGGGGCCGCTGGCGAGCACGTCCACCAAGAGTTTAGCGCAGCCCAAGAGCTCGGCCACGCGATCCACGGGGAGTTGGCCGTTGCAATGGATGTCTGCAGAGAACTGGGTGGGGGTGAGCAGCAAGGGCTCTTCCGTGGGCTTATAAAGGGAAATGGTCATTGGGGTTGGGACATAAAAAACCCTCGCTGCGCAAACAGCGAGGGCTTCGGTGAAAGAAATTAAGCGGCTTCGGTGTGGGAGGCTTCGGGCTCCGTGGGCGTCTCCAGCTTGGCGCGTAGGGCTTCAAAGGCTTTTTGGTCCTTCTCGCGCTGCTTGCTGTTGGCGTCTTCGGCGATGCCTTTCAGGAAGGACTCGACGTGCTCGCCAAGACAATCCAAGGCCGCGCTGATGATGCGCTGGTTGCTCACGTTGACCTTCAGCTTCTCCTTGACGAAGACCTTCAGCTGCGTCAAGCGCTCGATGTCGGCCGTGTTGATGGCGGACTGCGAATAGTTACGCTCGCGCTTCTTGGCTTCGGCTACCGTCTCACTGGCAACCGGTACCTCCGTGGTTGGGTTCGATTCCGATGCAAAATCAACTACTTCGTTTTGTTCAACTTCAGGTGCGTTCTCGATGGCAGCAGCTACTTTGGCGGTGGTGGTTTTTTTGCTCATCATGTTTGTTTGGGGTCATTTGGTTGATTGATGATGTGAAGTAGCGCTGTTGCCATGACACTACTGCGGCACCCATCAACTTTTATAAGTGCAATATTTCGTCATTTTCTAACGGACGCAAACGGGCTCCACAGAGAAGGCCGGGCCTTCCAGCTAGCATAAGCTAACTGAAGGGTCCGGCCTCAACTGGGGACAGATTTGGTATGCGTGTGCGAGGTTTAGCCTAGGCTGTAGGTTTCTTCATAGGTGATAGTATTGCTAATGACTTCCCACTCCGGAATTCTCACCACAACCGTGGCACCATAATCAGTCATTTTAAAATAACCATGCTTTCTGCCATAGGAATAAGACAGCTCTATTATATTATCAGTTGGAAATGACACAGAATTAATCTCGTCTCTGCCGTTACGCCCGAAAACAGTACCGGTAGTTACCTCGAAGCCATCAAATTCATCTTCATAAAAAAGGCGAATGGCCTTTTCCAACTTCTGAATAATAAAATTTTCTTTAACAATATTTCGTGAATCCAAGTCCTCCTTTTCGGCTGTTCTAGTACAATTATAGGAATCTTTAACCTCCATCGTAATCAAATCCTCAGGATAATGATACTCTTCTACCACCGTATATCTTTCCACGCCCTTTTTGTCTACTATTGAATAATGGTACCCAGGATAGCCTGAGTCCCTTCTTATTCCCCCCCAGCGCTTCAGCTCATACAGCATTGAATTCTTTTTCAAACGCCGCACCAGTTCTATATTCCTTTCTCTGTGCTCTAAAAAATCAAGCGACAATGACCTGCCTTCATCATTGTGCGGCATCGACGAATCATCAATCTTGAGTAAGCCAACCTCAATCTGATTCAGGCAGTCGTTTAAATTTTGGTATTTGGGTTGGCTGCCTTGACTCATAGGTATTTTACTATTGTTTTAAATATCCATTTAAGTGCTTTGGCACTAGAAAGTGAAAGTATGAAGAAAAGGCTCCGAACTACTGTGTCCGCACATTAAGGGTTAGGTCTTACCCCACTTTGACGGCATGCACTCCGAAAGCCTTCCCCATCTCATTAACCTCGCTCTGGTTGTCTGCGAACTCCATTAGCTGTTCCAGGTTGTTGTACCCGAACTTAATACCTTCGTAATAGTGAGTTCAACACCGTTGAATCGGCCCTTAATAGGGTTTCCCTTTACCCAACCTGCCACAATTCATCCCAGCACGTGGTATAGGCCGGGGTACGGCGCTGTTGCTGGCCCTTCCATGGAGCTTTACCCGGGTGCGCGCCCAGCACCGCGGCGACCTGTACACTCCCTATGCCGTAACGAGCATTGAGGGCATCGAGCTTCCGCATGAGGCGTTCGACACGCTCCCCGCCATCTGGCGCGAATAAGCTTAATTGCTCCTGCCCCCCCTGCTCGAAACCGTCCAGAATCACGCCTGCTTTCGTGTAAACAGTACCCGGCTGCCAAAGCCGACCCAACAAGGCGCGGGCAAAGCGCACCAGCTCCGTGGTGTTACTGGTGGAAACGGGCAGCGTGACCTGTGCCGAGCGGGTGTGCGGCGGAGGGGCATTGCCGAAACGGTTCTGGCTGAGAAAGACAGTCAGCAAGCTGGCGGCAGAGCCTTGACGCCGCAGCTTTTCCGCCGCCCGACTGGCAAAGGCCGCCACGGCGCCCAGCACGTCCTCAAACTGCGCCAAGGGCCTTCCGAACGTTCGGGTGCAAGCGATGCTCTGCCGGGCTAGGCTGCCATCTTCGCTGGGATTTAATTGGTGACACGGGTAGCCCTGCAGTTCGCGTACCAACCGGGCGCCCACTACTCCACCCAAATGCTTGCGGGCAATGGCCTCGGAACATCGGGCCAGTCCCGCGGCCGTGGTAATGCCCATGCTATGGAGTTTGGTCGCGTATTGCCGGCCTATTCCCCACACGTCCTCCACGGGCACTCGCTCCAGGGCCCACTGCCGCCGCTCGTTGGAGTCCAGCAGCAATACCCCTCCCAGGCTGGGATCTTTTTTCGCCACCCGGTTTGCCAGCTTGGCCAGGGTTTTGGTCGGGGCCAAGCCAATGCAGGTGGGAATGTGGGTACGGCGTCTGACTTCGGAGCGAATCTGTCGGGCGTACGTATCCAAGGGCCCGTGCCAGCGAGCCATGCCGTGCAAGCTGAGAAAGGCTTCGTCAATGGAGTAGACTTCCAGCTCCGGGGCCATGGACGCTAAATAACCCATTACGCGCCCGCTCATGTCGCCGTAAAGAGCGTAGTTAGAAGACAGCGCCTGCACACCGTGCTGCTCCACCAGAGGTCGAATCTTAAACAGGGGCTCCCCCATGGGGATGCCGAGCGCTTTCGCCTCCGCCGAGCGGGACACGATGCAGCCATCGTTGTTGCTCAACACCACCACGGGCTTGCCTTCCAAGCTGGGCTGAAAGGCTCGTTCACAGCTGACATAGAAATTATTGCAATCGACGAGCGCGAACATGTTCGTGGAGTTTGCCATTGATTAATTCCGTCACCACGTGGGTCACGACGCCCCACACTTGCACGTGCTCTTTGCCCCGGACCTCCACGGCCGGGAAGGTGGGATTGTCGGGCACGAGCCAGTAGGTAGCCCCGCGCTTTTCCAGGCGCTTCACGGTGAACTCCCCTTCGACCGCAGCCACGATGACCTGCCCGGGCTGTGGCTTGAGGGCACAGTCGATGGCAAGCAAGGCCCCGTCGGGGATGTTCGAGGGCGGACCATCCATGCTCGTGCCGTTCACCCGGGCCAGGTAGGTGTGGGTGGGGTGTGGCAGCAGGATTTTGTTCAAGTCAATGGGCACCCCGCGCTCATCCTCGGCGGGGCTAGGAAAGCCCGCGGGAATCGCGGTTTCGCACTCGATGAGCCACACGGGTTCGCGGGCAACCTGGAGAATATCAACGCGACACATAAGCTATCGGAATAAGATGGGAAGGCAAACGCCACGCAAATAACGATGCAATTGCTAATAATGTTAGTAGATTTTTATCCAAATGTGTTAGTAACTAATGTTAATAGCGGACTCAAATTACGGAATTGATAGAGTGTGAGCGAATTGAGGCTATTGATGGCCAATAAAAAAAGCGGACATTGGGAGCCCGCTTTTACCTGAATGGTCAGTTCTATTGCAGCTTAGTTCGGCGCTTAACTGGTGGGACCATTGTCGATACTGCTCTCTATGACCTGCTGGATGCCTACTGGAACGGCCGATAGAATATCGTAGCCCGTGGCTGTTTCAATGGCGTCAACGGTGGTACGGTATGTTCCCCATGCGGTGTTGAGCGAATTGTCATTAGGCGTATCAATGGCAATCACCCGGGTTGTGCCGCTAATGCGTGACGCATCGTCGTTCCCAGCAGGCATAACCACCACGACCTTCCAGCAACGGGCCGGCACGGTGACGCGGCCCTGGTCAAGAGTGGTGGCGTAGCCATTGGAGCCGGTACCGCCGCGGCCGTAGGAGCCGCAGATGATGTAGAGCTCGTTGCCTTTACCCACTAAGGTGCGGCAGTAGTCCTCCAGGTTGGCCCAGGTTTGCTGGTTATTGCGCGGGGCCTGTGGCATCATGTTCGTCATGAGGAACGTGGCCGAGTTATCCGCAACGGTACTGGTGCGGTCTGCCGAGGGGCAGTTGTGGCCTCGGTCAAAGCCCGACCCCGTGTAGCTGGTCGCGCTGGGCTTGTACCACGTTGACGGAAGGTCCGTGTCCGCCCTGAAATCATCTTGGCGGGCTGCCGCGCCCAGCCAGGTAGTGCTCAGGTGCCAGCTCACCCAATTGGGCTTGCCTTGGTCCCGGTGGTAAGAAACGGCGTACTGCGGTTTTAACAGCAAGTAATTAGTAGGCTGCGCTTCGTTGGCGGTGGCCCCACTTGGATTTCCCAGCGTAAGGTGCTCGGGGAGTGCAGGAGTAGCTGGAACCGGAGTGGGTGCGACGGCTTCCTTTTGGCAAGCAGTTGACAGCAGGGCCAGAACGAGAGTACAAAAACGAAGGTGGTACACGGGAGAAGTTTTAGATAAAAGACTCTTGCAGTAAAAGGCAGAAGAGCATGAAGCTACCATCTCTCCTGCCGTTGCTCATCACGCCATGGTCTCAAAACGGGCTCTTACTACTAAATGCAAATTTCTAAATCTACGTATAGTCATTGATACTTAGGCAAGACTGATCGCGAGTTGAAGTTGAAGCAATCCTTACGACCTAATTTAAATTGCTTGACAAGAAGCTACCTAGTGCATCGGTTATAAGAAGGAAAGAACTGGCACTTGATAAGGGTGCTGAATGGCCGCACCCTATATGCCATAAAAAGGCCGAACCCTCTAGGCAGCTTAGTAGCTATGCAGAGCGTCCGGCCCAGATTTGGGAGGCTTTAGTAGAATGGGCCGACAGGGATGAAAGGGCTAAAGGGGCTAGATTAGACCATACGCTCGTTTGCCTATGGGACGGTTTATCCAAACAGCCATTTTTTTACCTGTAAGGTAGATTTATAACATTAACTATGTTCTGTTTTTTGTGTAGCCTATGCCTTCGCCCGCCGACTTTGAGGCCAACCGAGAATCAGCCAGGTTAATTTAATTGTTCAGAGGCTTCATCTCCTTCAAAAATGTAACAACATTACTAGGAGACTCAAAAAATTGCGGTGACGCTTTACGTTTATCCGACATCAGTTCAAAACCTCCTTTGGCGTAGCATTCCATCAAATTAACCAACTCGCTAGCCTTCTTATCTTCAGCGTCGGTGCCCAATGCTTCCAGGTCCGACAAAGGGAAATCACCCAAAGCCAACAGACTCATAAAGAGGTACTGAACAATGGCATCAGGCTTCCAATCTTTAATTGGTAGAAATTTTTTGCCTGCCGCGCCGCGCTCAAATGGCAAGGAGTTTCGGGCCTTTATGCCTACCATAGTAGCATACATGAAGCATTCGTAAACAGAGCCAAAGGCCTTGCCTCTTTCAAATTGCTCTTCGTTGGTGCCGAGGCTTTTACTTACGTCGCCTACCCGAGTCAAGCGGGTTACCAATTCTTCGTAAGTTTTTGGGTAGAGCGCTACTTTCTCCAGAAACTTGATTCTTAACTTTTCCATTAGATAGCAAGCGGGGTGATTTGTACAGATAGATTTTTGCGGTTTTGGGCAGTCTGACCCGCTGGAATCGTCAATTGGTAGATATTAAGTGTTTTGCCTGCTGCCTCAACGTCCTGCTTGATTTGAGCGAGCCGAACAGTGTCCGCTTGGTATTGCCCTGTTTGTGTAGGGTCAGCATCCAGGAAATCCTTAACAATGACAATGCTCTGCCCGAAGGCGCGAGCAGTCTGAGCTAAGAATGCTCGCGCTTTCACAGCATCAAAATCTGAAATCGGTGCGTCTGCAATCAATGGGTATTGGTCAGCTAACCCTCGGGTTTGGTTTGCTGTGACGATGGCCATGATGATTGCCAACTTCGAAGAGCTGGTCTGAGACGTATTCAGATTGTCAACTCGCCGGCCTGCATCATCGTGAATCTGCGGCATGTAGCCATCCCCATCCGGCACAAATTTGATAGTGCCATAAAAAGCGCCTGTGGGCTCATTCATCTCTTTGAAGTGCTGATTAGCTGTTTCTTCTAGTTGATGGATAAGCTTTTTGTATTGCGTGGATTTCATGCGAATAGCTAACTCGCGCAGGTCATCTAGCATTTTCCGTTTCTGCGCCAGTTTAGGGTCCATCTTGACATCTACCGAGAGCTTTGTGAGTCCGTTTTTAATGTCATTCAGTTGCGTTGTGTATTTCTCGCGGGCAGTGCGCAGCTTTTCTGCTTGTGCGGAAAAAGTATGAGTGTCATCATTGGCCGACCGGATTGATTTCAGCATTCCGGCAGCGTCCTTTTCCTCTAAGCCGCTGTTAATCACTTCCGTGGAAATGGCTTCTTCTACAGATTTGATTTGGTCTTCCAAATCGCGCATTTCACCTTCCAGACTGAATTGTTCAAGATAGGTGGCACGAATCTGCTCAGGTGCCTTGCTGTACTTGCCCTGCATATTCATGCCTGCCCGGTACAATTCACGTAGCTCTTTTGCGATATTGGGTGTTGTTTCGAGTGGCTTAATTGGCTTAGGCTTTTCCAACAATTTTTCTATTGCCAGAAATGGTTCTGAGCCCTTTGGTGCGGGCCGGTCACACACTTGGCAGTGCTCATCATGCAGCATGAGTTGCACAGTATTCCGGTCTGGCACACCTTCGGGCAAGCGCGTTTGCTCACGCTCCGCTTCATTGTAAGCCACCTGAGCCGCCACTTTTCTATCTCTTACGATTGTCTCATAATCATTGTACTTCTGCTCAAACTGGTCGACCAAATCGTCGGTACCCGTTAGCAACCATGAGTCTGTAAATAAGCGTTTTGCAAAGCCTAGCTTAAGATTCTCATAGCGAGTTGTTGCTATGCGAAGTGACGCGCCAAGCACGTCACGGTCTTTTTTCAGGTCATTTATTTTTTGCGCGGCGGCCAACTGCCCAGCAATGTTCTCGTGCTTTTGAGCGGCCATATCCAAATTCTTCTCCACCTCCGTTAGCTCTGTCTCAACTGCTTCGAGATTTTGCTGAGCGGCCGTTTGCTGCTCTTGATATTCCTTGGCTTTTAAGCGTTGGGTTGAATCACTATTAAGCGCCTGGTTGAATTCTTTATCCGCTATCGAGTAGGCCTGCTTTGTTATGTCGATAAAATCGTCCCACTTCTGCGTGTCGGACATTCTATTGACAATCTGCTTCAACGATTCGCGGCGTGAAGTATCAATGATGTTACTGACGCCACGCTCCCCCTGAAACCAGAGATAAGGCATTACTTCAGCGGGGATAAGTCTATCACGCTCCAGTTTGGCGTCGGCTTCGCTCAAGGGCTTGAATTCCAGAACGTCTTTCTTCCTGACTATGAATTGGCTAGTTGTGGCAGCTTTAAACTCATTTTCATTACTTTTTACGACGTATAGGCGCCGGATGAGTTGGAATGTGTTACCAGCCCCACGGGACACTTCAATACAAACCTCGCAGGAGATTTTGGCATCTTTTTCGGCTTCAGCAAGCGCCCGCTCATTAATAAGCGCTTTTCCCAGCTCACTGGTATACCTGACTGCCGGTGCCAAAGCCTCATTTGTGATATAGTCGTTGAATACCCACTGAAAAGCGTCATATAGCTTGCTTTTACCGTAGCCGTTGGCCCCTAGTATTAGGTTGAGCCCATCGGTGAATACAATCCGGTTATTTTCTCCGTAGTAGCAGAGAAAATTACTCATGGTGATGTTGAGGACGCGCATAGAACTACAAACGGCTGGTGAGCACCGTATAAAGACGAGTAGCAATTGATTTTGAGGGTTTCCGGTCGGTGTGCTGATTGACCATCTCACGCAGTAGCACTATCATCATATTCGATTCATGCGTGGAGCCCGTCATTGAGGCACCCGCCACGTCTGCTTCAGTGATTCCGTACTCCTCTTGGATGATTTCGTCCTGCAGGAATGCTTTTAGGGTTGTGATGCTACTCATTGGTGTGTGAAGAATAAGGGTCAAGGGTATCAGGGTTAATTCCGTAACGGCGGCACACGCTTTGCACCGCTTCAATGGCTTCGTACTTGTTTAGTGCCATGTAGGCAAAATCTACCACCCGTTCCAACTCCTTCCTCACCATGTTCCGCTCCAGGTCAAAAGTTGAGCCTGTCGGTACACTGCTCGGCACCACCACTAGGTCGTGAATCTTCGCAAACCGTTTGTCGGCGTGCCGTCGCAGAATGCGGCCACGCCGCTGGATAAATTGCCGAGGGTTGCCCGTGCTAGAGCAGAAAATCGCTTGTTCAGTGCGCGGAATATCGACCCCTTCATCCAAGCACTTCATAGAGAGTAGCACGTCAATATCTCCCTCCTCAAAGCTTTTCAGGATGTGGTCCTTGTTTGCCGAATCACTGATGTACTGCGCGACGTGAGTAGTAGGCGAAACTTGCCGCACTGCGTTGGAATAGTAGCTAATTATCCGGCTAGAATCCTCAACATCTGGATAGGACTCCGTGGCCACTTCGTCATCCTCATAATATCCTTCCGGGGCGTACACCAGCATGTATTTTAGTCCTGTTTCGGAAGCTTTTACTCGTTCAAGGATTTCCTCAAATGCCTTAAGCTTGTTGGTCGCTTTGTGGATAATGCGCTTCCGTTGCATAAGCAGCATCTCGTAATTACGTTGCGCGGAAGCATCCTTGGTAGCCCGGTCGTGAAGTGAAGCCAGCTTAGCGGATATTTCGGTATACTCCACCATTTCTTCCGGCGTCAGCTCTACTACCCGTGGGTAGTAATAATACTTACATAGGATACCCTCTTCAATGGCCCGCTGCATTGTAAAGCTGTATGTGTAGGGTGCTTTATCGTGGAAGAACAATTCCATTTTGCCCGACCCGTCCTCGTCATACAGGCGCTTTGGTGTAGCGGAAAGGCCAATCAGCTTCTGAATCTTAAGCTGCTCAAAATTTGCGGCTACGCTCGGTGCCCCGACGTTGTGGGCCTCATCCGCTACTAAAATTGCCGTTTCACCAACTGAACTTACGAATGCCTGAAACTCGGGATTGGCAAATGTCCGGTAAGTCGAAACAATGACGTAGGAAGACGGCACACCCGCCAGCTGTCTATTCCTGATTTCGCTTAGTTCATTCTTCCAACCAGGATTCCGGGACGACGCCTTGATAACTATTTTAAAGTTGAATTTTTTGGCTTCCTTTTCCCACTGCTCCACTAATATGGTAGTAGGTACCAAGATGATTACCTGGTACTGCTGACTTGCAGCGTACTCGTGCAACACGCAATTGAGAGCAGTTATGGTTTTGCCCGTGCCCGTGGCCATTGCAAAAATGCCGTGGTGCCCGTTGGCAACCCAGTTTTGATAAGCCTCTTCCTGATACTGCCGCGGCTCGCCATCGAAAGGGAAACGAGGGGAGGCACGGTACGCTTCTATCTTTTGCATAATCGTTTCCAATACTCGTTGCGTCTTTTCGTTGTGCTTTTGCTTCGCCTTTTGTTCTAGCAGCTGTTGCTCATCTATCAGCAGTTCGTCTAAATCTTTGCCCCCATACTCCCGCAGTATGACTTCTTCAATCTTGTCGAATGGAATCAGCGCGGCGTAGTCGGTCTGCCCTGCAAAAATCTGGTTGTAATCCTGTTCGTAATCCGCAAAGGCATCGCGCTCTGATTTCCAGGACAATTTTAGGTCAAGCTCTTCCAGGTTTTCCAGCAGCCCAGAGGCGGTAAAATTGCATGAGCCTTTGAATTTTACTTTGTCAGTGCCGTCATAGAATATGCCCGATTTATAATGAGCAATTCCGCGCCTGCCCATTGGCTTGATTGCTCTGATTTGGATACGCTTTTGCCCTATCAGCCAGGCGATGCAATCAAAGAAATGCTGCCCATATTTATCCAGGGCGTTTTTCAAGCCGTGAAAGTCTTCGACTGAAAATTGGTCGTTCTCCTCACCTGCAGCAAGCCCTTTAAGCACGGCTGCTTTATCCTGTGATGAAAGCACATGGTTAATTATCAGCCTGACCTGCCCGCCATTGCTGATAAACTTAGCGAATCCTAATGCCAACACATTGATTGCCGATGAACTGAAATAGCCCAACAGCAAATCAAGTCGCTTGCTTTCTACCAAACTTTCGAGGTAGAAGGCAAATGGCTCATTATCGGTGCCAGAGCGATATTCTTCTCCTCGTGGAAACCTGATATCTTTCAGCATGCAGGAGAAGTGGCGCACATATTCAACATTGAATCTAAGCTTTAAGCATCACTCGTCTTATTTGCTTCAAAGGCTATAAAGAGGTTACATCAATTGACAAATTATTAATGAGTTCCTTATCCTTAGGCGTGCCGCTAAATGGAATGTTGAACTTGCTTAAAAGCAATAGAATTGCTGCTCGTTGGACCTGCTGAGTTACAACTGTATTCTTTGTACCAGGGTCTACAAATAGCTTATTCCAAACGGGATGGTTCAAGTTAAACCCATCATTAGAAAAATACTTAATGACTAAATTCTCTTTTTTGTGGTGTTTAGCAATCCTATAAGTGTTAAAAAATACTATTTGCCCAATAGGCCTAAATATAAGGTTAGTGGTATTTGCCTTACGGTCAATAGTGCCGCCTTCGAAGAACGTACGAAGAAATGGCAACCCATTGATTATTTCTTCGAATTCACTTACGAGGCCATCATAAATTTTCGTGAGCTTATCCTCCGATAATCTTCTACTTACAAACGAAGCGTACTTCTCCCCGCCGATTGGCAATGATTTTATAAATATTTTATCGGTTAAAAGTGTAATGACTATTTCATACAAGAGAATTATATTGGTGAAGTCATTTTTATTACTAAGGCTGAGGCTTTTGTTTTTATTGAAAGCAATTTTATCCGTGAATATTGAGGATTGCTCAATCAATTTACGCGTCAATATCGCAGCATTATCTTCCTCATCTAGTGCAATTATTTCACTAGTTGAGACCGGTTTTGCGTAGCGATTAAGTGTTGAAAAAAGCCTGCGTGTGCGGATTTCGCCTTCGTAATCAGTGCGGTGGGCTACGAATATTACCGGAACTTCTTCTGTTTCTAACTCTGAGGCAACTGCAATAGCGTCTTTTATGGCAGCCGTTCTATGCTGACCATCAATTGCAAACATTTCCTCCTTACCCGTTAAACGAAGAATGCCAAATGTTTTATCTAAATAATCGCTTTCCTCTTCAGTTAACTTCAAATCTTTCATATCGATAGACAAGCCTTGCCATGCAGGCTTCCCACCGTATATTCCAACTATGATTGAGTTGAAAAAGCGCTGTTCTTGTTCACGTAAATAACTGACTATCTCTGGTATTCTATCACTAATTTCTCGTTGAATCCAATGGCTGAGTTGCTTGTTTTTGTGTATTTCATCAGCCATTGAAACGCGCTTCGCTATTTCTTTAAATGGCAAAAGCGTTGAATAGTAAATCCAATCCCCTATTCTTCCTCTCAAACATGGAAGTATAAGCCTTCCAGCAGCGCTTTGGCTAGCGGTGCTCTTGGCTAAAGTGGTTGTTTGTGCAGAACTTTTAGTAGGCTTTTTCAAGGCTTTCATCTTTAAATCTCGTAAAGATATTTAAGCTCCTCCTTTACTTTCGTTCTTGGAATCTGCGTATTTACCCTTGGTACAAAAGTGTTAATCAATTTCTCTTCAACTCTTTTAACTTCTGCCGCAGACCGTAGTTCAGTGTAGTAGAAGTATAAGAAGCCATCATATTGCTTAAGCATCTCGAAAACTTTAATTCGAGGTTTTCCTTTGCCATCTTGGTCAGCAAGGTATTCTTCGAACCTTACATTAAGCGTTCTATCTGTTTTGCCAACGTAAAACAGATAACTAGTGTCAAAAAACAGGCCTACCTCAGGACACACTACAAAGCAATAAATACCTCTCACTAATGGGATACTTTTAAGATTGCTTTTGGTGAATTTTACTCGTTTCCATTTAATGTGTGAAGGCAAAGGATTAGTAGTTTCCTTCCAAAATACTGGATAAAGGAAAAATGCCTTTCTGTGGTCTTTCAGAGTGCCACGCTCTCCGAAATCAAGGTCATAAGGAGCTTTCTTTGGTGCAGATGCCTTTTTCGCTACGGGAGCTTTCTTTGCTAAAGGGGCTTTCTTTGCCATATCGCGGCTTATATGAAGCAAGAAGCACAACCTACCTCTTCCTCATCATCCAAAATATCCAACAGGTAGGGGCTTGCAGGACCTTTCGCTTTGCGCTGCTTGCCAATAGCGTCAAGCTTGATTTGACGCAGACGCGCTGGCTTGATTAAGTCAGTCAACGACTCTTCCATCCAAGTATATCCGTCCCGCTCATAGGCAAGGGCCCGCTCGAACAGTTCCGGGTGTTGCTCATAAAGCCAAACCCATTCAATCTTTTGCTGGAAGAAGCAGAAAAAGCAGCCCGAGCGACTACGGGCATATTCGCCCTTTTGCCCGTCAACCTCAAATGTTATTTTCTCATAATAAGCTGGCACGCCCACCCCGCTTTCGCGTAACAATCGGAAGATATCGGACCTGATGAGGTTGTCTTCGTTATCGAGTAGTGAGAACGCAGAAGCTTTGGCTAGTGGATAGGCAGTACCGCGCAGCATCCCAAACACGACCTTATTAAACAAGCGAGTGTCGGCATCGAGTAAGGCATTAAGCTTCTGAGCCTGCGTGAACCCCCGCGATAACGGCGTTTCCGCTAAGGCCACCACTCGTGCCAACTGCACCGGTTCGCTTAACTCCTCGTACAGCCCGCGCAGGCGCGCCATGGCATCGTTTTGCAGAACCTTCTGCACTACGTCTTCGCTCCAGATGTTGCGCCGGAAGGGGAAAATTGACTGTATGTTAGGTTTGCGCGAGATATAGCCTTCCCGGTCCTCATCGCCGCGGATGCCTACATAAGAAACTACGGGGTCATTGCCTACGAACTTCTCAAACGGCTCTAGCTTCAGTTTCTTAGTACACCAACGGGCGCTTGATGAAGGCAGGTATCCACCGTACACCTTTACGAAGTGGTCAAAGGAATCTTCCGGGCTTTCCTCCGCTGCTTCCAAGCGTGTTACCTTCTGCCCCAGGTAGTTTTCCAGGTTGCTTATTAGCGTGTACGTTTCGGGTAATTCTTTTCCGGTGTCACAGAAGTAGTATTCAAGTTGCAGCTCCGGATGCTTATGCCGTAGGTAAATGGCCAGCGCCGCGCTGTCCTTGCCGCCGGAAATGCCGAGTAGATGCCGTGTGGGCTTAGTCATGCTATTATAATTGTTCCTGTAGTAGGCGGGCCAGAATTGCGAGGCTACGGGCTTTGTCTGCGCCTAGTAGTGTGCGTATTTCATTTTCTACAGCTACATCTGCAGCGCTGAGTTGCTTTGGGCGTCGAATGATACGTGTTTGTTCTTTCTTGCCGAACGCTGCGATGCCCAACCGGAAAATGTCCTCTGTATCAGAGTCAGGGTTGGCCTTCGCTAGCTCACACAAATTGTCCAGCTCATGGATGCGCTGCTGAAACTCGTCTTGGAATCTACGTTCGTCTGAGTCCTCAAAGCTGGTCAAGCTCTTACCAAGAATGCAAGTTGACATTGAGTTAAGCCACGATTCTCGGTCATCCAGTTTCGACGTTACTCGGTCCTGAAATACGCGGAGGTCGGCCGGTACTCGGTGTTTTTCCAGTCCCTTAAAACGTTCCTGCAGCCGCCGTTTATAGTGGTCAAAATCTACTGTTTTACCCACTACCTGGCTGCTGATGAAGGCATCCAAGCGAGTTAGTAAAGCCGGATATGCTTGGCGTAGGCGCGCAATATTTTCCTGCAGTGTTTTTACATACTGCTCCCGCGTTGCCGCGTCGCGCTGCAACTCAGGTAGGTTGAAACCTAGTGCTCCAGGAAACTTCTCAAAAAAAGCGGCTTCCGGGTCTTTCGCTGTGGAAATGCTCTCGCGCAGGCGCTGGGTGGCCACTGGCAAATTTCGGGTATGTTGCGCATACGCCGGCAATTGCTTGTAGAAGGTCAGAAATGGCTTGATTGACTCGATAAAAGCCGCATTGGATACCCGTTCAGTTGTGCCTAACTGAAGCAGTTCCCGATAGTCATTGAACAACGCCAACTTTTCAGGCAGCAGCGCGAAGGCCTTTACCGTGTACAGTGTTGGGCTTTTAGTGAAGAGGTCTACAACTTCTAAACGCAGTTCGGGAATGTACTTGCCTTGCTCACCGTACAGCGCAAAATCGTGACGCTTCATGAATAAAAACACCGGCACCCAGAAATCTACAAATCCCTGTTTTAGCTTGAGCGGCTTGCGTAGCAGCTCCTGCATCAGTTCCGAAATTTTCAAGGGTCCTTCTTGAGACCGCTGCAAGAACACTTCACCTACCTGCCATAGAGCTTGGAAAGAAGCATCAGTGGGAGGAGTCAGAGCATACTCACCGTTAACAATCTGGTGCATCCCTGTCTCCTTTAGGAGCGAGAGGTAGATAGTTTTTTCGGGTGGAAAATTCTTGGCCGGGAATCCTAGATCAGGGTACTGCCAGTTTTCAAACAGGGCCCGCATGAAGCTCTTGCGGGCCGTTGCGATAGGTGAAGAAAGCTTGGTTTTATTAACCAGTTCACTATAGTAGGTTGGTGTGGCAGTGTAGACGTGGTCGGCAATATTGGACAGGCAACGGTTGAAATCCCGTCGGCCTTTAAAATTAAGTTGGGCCGGTCCATTCGTGTACCACGTAATTGCACCGTCTTGAGCATACAGGCTGTCAATTACATAGTGCCGAAGCAATGCTATTTGGTGTTCAAGAATGCTGTTTAATTCGCGCTTAGCAACCTTGTCATTTAGGTTCTCATCACGCACTTTGCGCACTTTATCGATCTCGCGAATCAGCTTTTTAATCTCCCCTGACCGCTCGTATATTCCATAAAGCACAGCATCTTTTCGGTCTCCAACTGTCAACTTTAGCTTATCCAGCGTGAGCGAGTCCGAAAAAATTAGATTTACAAACCCATCTACTTCACCCTTGGGTTCCTCCAACAGGGCCTCCTCGGTCATCCTTACCTCGAAGATGCGAGGTGTGCCCTTCTCAAAAGACAATTGCTTAGCTGCGATGTAGGGGAAGCTGAAAAACTCCCGTAGTCGCGTGGCCACATCAGTTACCTGCTCTACCAAGTTGCCGGCCTCATCAATTGCCAACTCAATATCTAGGTCGGTGCCTTCAAACAGGATGTAGCTGTTTTTGTGTGGCACTAGCCGAACCAGCTTTTGCTGTTCCAGCACTTGCAGCACCGGCACGATCGTAGGCACGGCCAAGCTGATTTGCGCGTAAGTTTCCAAAAAATCTGCGCTAATTTCTGCCCCGGCTGGCGCAAAAATGGACAGCATTCCAATGGATTTCACCAGTTGGTTAGCTGTTTCCAGTTCAGCTTGGTTTCCGATATGCTTTTCCAACTGCTCAAGCGTGGTCCGAATAATAGCCCACTGCGCAAAATGAGGGTTGTACTTGGACGTGAGCAAAGAATAGTAATGGAAGCTGAGGTAGTCGTATACCCGACTTAGGCTGAAATAAGTGCCGCGGGCCGCATGTTGCTGTAAACCTAAATAGTCATTCGAGCGCAGAAAGGTGAACAGAGACCGTTCGTTCTGCCCATATCGCTGCAAGGCTTGAACCAACACGGCCGCCGACAGCAAGTCCATTGGCCATAACTGCTGCTGCATTTCCGGCGAGAAATAGTCGCGCAACGGAAACGCCTGGGCCTTCGCAATGGCCTTAAACAATCGGCTGTTCATAGCGGCCTCTGGTGCCGTGTCCTGCTGCGTAGTCCCGAGCTGCTGAGCTGCCAGATATAGCAGCTGCTCCACTGGCTCGTTAAACGTCAGTTCTTTCAGCCGCCCCTTCACCTTCTCCCATTCCTGCCGTTGGGTGCGCGTCAATTCCAGTGCGTAGCCGCTAACGTCCTGGTGAACGGTTGTTAGCAACAAAATATCCTTGCGCGAGTCGTTGATGTACTCCGCCAGCTCTTGGATGAAGTAGAGTTCTTCTTCAGGATTCTCTTTCGCAGCGTATTCCAGAAACTTACCAAACTCATCAACCACCAGCACCAACGCCAACTTCTTTTTAGCTAGACGGCGGTACTCTTCATCAAGTGCGGCAATGATGGTAGGAGTAGGTGTGTCGGCAGTAGCTCCTACCACGTAGTGCTGCGCCAGGGTTTGTTTTAAGGAAGCGTATTGGCCCACAAAATGCTCAAAGTGGAAACCCTTGATATTTTTAAAGCCAGCTTCCAGCCGAAAATACTCGTGCTGCTTGCTTAACGTTTGCTGGAAAGCCCACAGAAATGCTGATTTCCCCGTGCCATAGGCACCCACGATGTTGAAGCAGTGGATGCCTGAGAGATAGTTGTTGACTAGCTGCCCAAAAACCGTTTGCGCATTTGGTGTGGGCAGATACGATAACTCCTGTGCGGCATCGCGGACGATGTTAATGGAAGGGCTAAACGGTCTGTCCATAGTATTCTTGTAGAACCTCAATGAGGTTGATTTGGTCTTTTTTGATAGTTAGCACCCGGTTGCCGGCCGTGCTCGAATAGACGATGGCCGTAGGATAGTATGCCATCATTTCCTCAATCTTGTAAAACAGTCCTTTCTCGTTTAAGGCAAACACCAATCCCGGCGAATCAGGCGCAACTTCGAGGTCGGTAAAGCTGATGGTTTCGCCATAAGCTTCGTTTTCTAAGATTACCCGTAGCACTACTTGCCAAGGCAGTTCAGGCCGTTCTAGGTTCTCGATGCTGTAGCGAGTGTCATCATTCTTGGTTATCAACAACAGGCCTAAGTCTTGCAAAAGGCCCGTAGATTCTTCCTCAATGTCCACCTTGCCTGACTCCTTACCCGAGGGCGCGTAAGCACGCACGAATACCTTAATATCAGAGTCTAACGTATTCTCATTTACCGGGCTACCACGTTCCGAACACTTGCGGTTAATAAAGTGCTCTAGCTGAGTTCGACTAAATGAAAAACCTTCCTTGCGCAGCTCGTTGAAGATATAGTGATAAAGCGAGGCCCGGCCCGTGCTTACTAGCAAGTAGTGCAGATACCAAAGGGTGGCGTTATCCTCAATATATGGGTCAAATCCATCTTGGCTAAACAATTCGTGGGCTACTTGCTTGGGCGTGTCGTTTTCGTCGGTCAACCCGAACGCCCGCAGCCAATAGCGAATAGCCGTGACCATGTTTTTCCCGACCCCCAACTTAACCACAGCGTCTTCGTCGGTGAAGCTGCCCCCGGTTTGAATGAAGTCATAGCCCTTCTTCAACCAGTTGTTTCTACAGATAAAAGTATCGTGACCCTGAAATATTAACCGGTCTAATAACATAGCAGTGTTTTTTAATGCTAAGGTAGCTGTAAGCAGGCCTAAGCAGATACGACCACTAAGGTTTTGAGCAAATAAAGTTGGCTAAACAGCACTTGAAAACCCATCTGTCTATCATTTTGCTAACGTACCTAGTTGGCCTACAACTGAGTTAATCAAGTCGCCAGCCTTAGGCAGTAATTCATGCATTTGTAGGCAGGCCGGGTCTGAATAGCATGTCGCCCTAACCCTACTTTGTTCAGCTCATCTAGTCCAAGTACTACAGAGTCCAGCCTCAACTCGAACCCTCCTTCGACAGCTCTTTGGTCTTGCTGACCAGATGGCTGCCCGTGATGGCCATGTACCCACCGAGCACCTTGGCATCGGTGCTGCCAATCATTTCCAGTATTTCCGGCACCGAGAAGCCTTGTGTGAACGCATTCGTGATGAAGCTGCGCCGGCCACAATGGGCACTCAACAGCTTCCACTTCGGCTCCTTGAACTGCACCGCCTCCTTCAGCTTGTGACGATAGTAGTAGACGTCGTTGTCCAGTCCCAGTTTATGGGCGAGTGCTTTGATGGCCTCGTTCAGCTTCTGCAACGCCACAATGTTCAGGTCGCCGTTGTAACGGTCCATGATGGCCTTGATGCGGTCGTTCATCGGCACCTTGGCGTTGCCCCTATTCTTCTGCGTGACGATCGTGAGCAAGCCGTTCTGCACCACCATCTGCTTACTGCGGATGATGTCGCTCCAACGGAAGCCGGTGAGGCAGCTGAACACGAACACGTCGCGGTACTTCTGCATCTGCGGGGTCAATCCCTCGGCGTGGTAAAAGAGGTCCACCTCCTCCTGCGTGAGGTAGACGATTTCCTTTTCCTCGTGGTACACCCGCCACTTTCGGTAGGCTTGGTGGGGATGAATGGCGTGCTCGACCTCGCTCCACCGCAGGAAGGATTTGAGTTCCTTGATGCGCTTGCCGAAGACGTTGTTGTAGCCGCCTCGAATGTCAAGAAAATACTTGGCCAGCTTGGCGTACATAGCGCCGTCCATCTTGTCATAAGACAATTCTCCTCCGTACCACGTTTGGAACTCGGCGACGATCCGGACGAACAACTCCTTGTCCTTTTTGGTCGAGGCCGCGTCGTGCACCGAGCCCTTCGAGTAGAGCACCAACAGCTCCTGAAAGCGGTTTCTTTCGGAGCTTACAACCGTAACCTTACGACTTACTTTCGTAACAACCGGGGCGAGCGATACTGCTTCAATCACCGGCACTGGAACGACTGCGGCAACGGGCGCTGGAGGGAGAACACCATTGAGTAGGCCCCTAACTTTTTCTATGGTAGGATCTTGGCCTTGCAGCAGTAATGTTCTGGCCGCCGTCATGATGCCCGCCTTGCGTTGCTCAATAATGGCGTTCATCAGGTCGCAGTCGTCATGTGACCGTCGGACACATCCGGCGTCTTCGTCAAACAGCTCGGGTCGGATAGAGAGTCCGGTTCGTACCGCAAAGTACTGATGCTTGTGGGTGTATCGCACGCTGATGGTGCACTCTTTATTACGAGCCGGGGTCCGTAAGTACGCGCTGGTTTTCATTAAATTGTGCTATTTAGTACAATCCGAAGATAGCGCGTTCTGCGACTCTTTTAGCAGCGCAAATAGTGCTGCTTTTTGTAGCGCATTGGAACACTCAGAAGGCTAGAGAACAGCCCAAAAAGGCACTTTTCGAGCAGAGTCGAGTCCCGTCCAGACCGCTACCGTTTGCAAGAAAGCGCCCTGTACTCAATGAGTTACAGGGCGCTTTTCGTTTGGAAGTATGTATTGAATGCTCGAGAACAGTTCGAGGTTGCTCCTTTCCTCTAAATTCATCCAAGCACGGGGATTATGCCCGACCGCGGCCAGGGTGCAAGAGGCCCATTCTGCGGCGTGAACGCGGTGAGCAGAAGCATAAGAGCAAGGGTTAAGAAGCGGCAAAACACCAGGCAAATGCCGGAGCGGGTATGGCCGTACCCTTTACCGCTGGGGTCAAGTCTTTTCGGGCAGCAACAGCGCGTCCTCGAAGTTGCCCAGCAGCGGTTTGTCACCGTTCGTTACCGCTTCTACCAGCAGGGGGCCGCCGACGAAAGCCCCTTTCCACGACTCGCCCAAACCACCGAACAGCTCCTCGCGGTCGCCGCGGGAGCGCATGCGGTTGATGCCGACTTTGAAAGCCCGCACTTCCCTGGCCGTGCGCCCGGCCCACTTGAGGTCGTCGGAAGCAAGGGCAGATACCAAGGCCCCGTTGCTGATATTCATCTCGCCGACCAACTCCTCGGTCCGGTCCACGAGCACAATCGAATCAATGGGGCCAAAAGGCTCTTTGAAGTACAGCTCGCTTTGGCGGGGCAGGTTGACGAGGGCACGGGGCGCCCGGTAAGCGGAGCGGTCCTGGCCGGGGAGGAACAGCTCGTCGTTGAGGTGGCATTCGAGCAGCGGCGTGGCCCCGGTTTTGAGTGCGTTGTCGTATAGCCGGTCCAGGTCCTGGGCCTGCGCCGCGTTGATGACCGGGCCAAAGGCCAGGTCCGGCAGTTGGTCCTCGGCATGCTTGACCAGGGTCGGGTTGCCCACTTGCAGGCCGTGCAGCACCGTCCAGTACGTTTCCAGAAACGGCGGGAACAGGCGGCGCTCCACCACGAAGCGGACGTAGGCCGTGCAGCGCTGCTTGCCGTAGTCGTAGCTCTTTTTGAGCTGGTCGGCCAGCCCGTTCCAGTCCGAAAAATTCCAGATGCCGTAGGCGTTCACGCCTTCCATTTCCAGCATGTAGCGCTTCTGGTGCTGGGCCAGCGCGTCGGCGATGTTGCGGCCGTTGTAGCGCCCGCCCACAAAGCTGAGGCAGTCTACGGCATCGTTTTTCACGAGCACGTCGCTTAGCTCGCCGCCCGAGCCACTGACCAGCGTGACGGGCAAGCCGCAGCGCCGGGCCAGGGCATAGGCCAGGCTCAGGGAGATAAAGCCGCCGTCGGTGGGGGTCTTGGCAATGCTGGCGTTGCCGCACAGCACCTGCACCAATACCGCATGCAGCAGCACCGAAAACGGGTAGTTCCAGCTGGCGATGTTGCTCACCAGCCCCAGGGGCGTACGCGCGCCAAGCATGCGCTCGATGTTGTCCACGTACCACTGCAAGCCGTCGATGCAGCGGTCAATGTCTACGAACCCGAGCTTGTAGGTTTTGCCAATTTCCCACATCAGCAGCTTGGCGATGAGGTCGGTGTTTGTGCGGAGCAGGGCGAGGCAGTCCTGCACCTTGGCGCGCCGCTCGTCGAGGCCAGTGGCGGCCCACGCGGCGGCTTCGCCTTTGGCATAGCGCACGGCACGCAAGGCCGTGGCCTGGTCGAGCATGGGCAAGGCCCCGAGGGTAGTGCCATCGACGGGCGACACAAAGGGCCGGGGCGTGCCGGGCTCCTGCCAGCGGCCTTCCAGCAGGTTGAGGAAGGACGTGCCGTCGGCCGCGAAGATTTCGGGGGCGGCCTGTTTGGTTTGCTTCAGCAGCAAGCCGAATTCAACCGCGGGAGCAATGATTTTGGGCATGATTTCATGGAATGAGGCAGCCAACGCCGCCATGAAATAAGGAGCACTTCCGCGCCCGTACCTGTCTTTCTTAAAGTTATGGTAAAGCGTTGGTTACGCAAATCAAGGGGCCTGTTTTAGCTCCCGCGGCGCGGCGAAGTTCGGGCGGCCCGGAATGGGCACCTGCAGCAAAGGGCTGCAGCCAAAGGGCTTTTTGAACGCCATGGAAAAGTGCAACAAGTTCGAAAAGCCGACCTCCGGGTACACCTCCTTCTTCCACAACCGGCTCAACAAAGGCGGGCACTTTGCCGCCTGGCAACAGTCCGAACTCTTCTCCGGTGAAATGCGGGCAGCCTTCAAGTCCCAGCGCAAACCAACCGCCCAGGAAACGGCCAAAAACCAGTGGGGCCGCTAAGGCAGGCCCGCCCGGCATGGTGGCTGGTGTGCTGGGCGGGCCGAAGTTGCGCAATAACCGCACGTTCGCAGTGGGTAACTTCTTCCTGTAACTGCTGAAATTGTAAGAGTTGCTTATCGGGGAGCTGACTGGCCAGGCTGCCGGCCGCCCGGTTGCGCAGGCGCTCCAACTGCAACTCATAGCGCGTTCTCATCCAAGCCAGCACATCGTCGGGGCTTAAGGTCGACGGCCGAATTGTAACTACACCCGCCGCCCGCAGGTGCTTGAGCACCTAACCCGCTAGGTGGCCGAGGAGCTCAAGCAGAGCCTGGGCACCGACGACGTGGCCGTGCTCATCGAAGCCGACCACCTCTGCGTGAGGAGCCGCCTTTGAGCCTAAAATTATTTTCAGTGCCTGTGTAAGGATAAGGGCCGGGTGGCACTCCAATGAGCAATACACCCTTCAACTCTTTTACTCATGTTGTACGCAAGCATTGCCCTGTTCGTGCTCGCGGCCGTCTTCGGCGCGACGATTCTCATCACCTGGCTCAACAAGAAAAACGCGCCCCGGGCCGTGGTGTACACCCACGGGCTGCTGGCGGTGTCCGGGTTGCTGGTACTGCTGTATTACGCCTTCACCCATCCCACGGCCTACCCCAAGCTGGCCATCGGCTTGTTCATTATTACGGCCCTGGGCGGCATTTACATGTTTCTCGTGAGCGGCCCAGACAAAGCCAAGCCCATTCCGATTGGCGGGCTGCACGCGCTGCTGGCCGTGAGCAGCCTCGTGACGTTGCTCGTGTTCGTCTTCGGCTAAGCTACCCCGGGCCATGAAACTGAACTACCACCCGCCCCACCTGATGCTGGTGCACTTCCCGGCGGCGCTGCTGCCCATGGACCTGGTGTGCGCCGCCTTGGGCTGGTACACCCACCACACTGCCTTCACCGCGGCCGCGTACTACGCCCTGGCGGGTGGCGTGGGGGCCGGTTGGCTGGCCCTGGTGTTTGGGTTTGTGGACCTGACCCGAATTCCAGCGGAGCGGACGGCCGCCCACCGCACGGCCTTATGGCACGCCGGCCTCAACACGCTGGTGCTCATGGGTTATTCCGTACTTTTCTTTCTGCAATGGCGGCAGTCGGCGCTGGCCCTGGCCACTGGCCTGCTACTGTTCGGCAAAGCCGCCCTGCTGCTGGCCCTGGTGGTTGGTAATTACCTGGGCGCGCAGCTTGTCTTAAAATACCGGCTTGGTACCATCGATGAAAACTGATGCACCCACTTCCACCCCCTCCCGGGCCCACCCGGCCGCTGGCGCGCCCACCGACGCGGAGCTGATTGCCCGCATCCTGGCCGGGCAAAAGGACTGCTTTGAGCTGATAATCCGGCGCTACAACGGGGCGCTCTACAAAGTAGGCCGCTCCTACGGCTTGGCCCACGCCACGGTGCAGGACCTGATGCAGGACACCTACGTGGCCGCCTACCAGGCCCTGGGCAAGTTTGAAGCGCGGGCTACCCTCAAAACCTGGCTGATTCGCATCATGCTCAACCACTGCTACCAGTGGAGCCGGAAAGCCGCTCATCAGCCCCAACCCGCCGCTGCCATGCCCCCTACAAACGAAGCCCCCGATACCCCACAAAGCCCTTCCACTGACGGGCAACAGGAAATTCTCAACCGCGAGCTGGGCACGGTGCTCGAGCACTGCATCCAGGCCCTGCCGCCCGACTACCGGATGGTGTTTGTGCTGCGCGAGCTGGAAGGGCTCAGCAGCCAGGAAACCGCCCAGGCCATCGACATCACGGAAACCAACGTGAACGCACGCCTGAGCCGGGCCAAGGTGCAGCTGCGCAAGCAGCTGGAAAGCTGGTATCCGCGGGCCAGCGTGTACGAGTTCAACCTTATTTACTGCGACGAGATGGTGGCCCGGGTTTTCCGGCACATCTAAACACGGCGCCAGGCGCCCGGTTGCTTAGCTAGTGGCTCGGGCTTGTTCCGGCTGGCTGCTTTGTGTTCGACCCTTTTCTAACACGTTGCTTTGTTATGGAAGCTCCCTTGCTCTCCGGTCCCGATTTTGGGGTAACCGGGATTGCACTTACGGACCTGGCCGAGGGCGCCCTGGTTCGCGGGCACGCCTTCGGCGAGCCGGTGCTGCTGGTACGGCAGGGCGAGGAGCTGCTGGCCATTGGCGCGCGGTGCACCCACTTTGGGGCGCCGTTGGAAAAGGGCCTGCTCGTGGGCGACACGGTGCGCTGCCCCTGGCACCATGCCTGTTTCAGCTTGCGCACCGGAGCGGCCCTGCGGGCACCGGCCCTCAACCCGCTGCCCTGCTGGACGGTAGAGCGCCGCGACGGGCGGGCCTACGTAACGGGCAAGCAGGAACGCGACCCGCTGGCCCCTTCGCCCATGACAGCCGTGCCGGCCGGCCACCCCAAGACCATTGTAATCATTGGGGCCGGTGGGGCGGGCAACGCGGCGGCGGAAATGCTGCGCCGCGAAGGCTACCAGGGCCGCCTCACGCTGCTCGACAGCGAAGCGGACGTGCCCTACGACCGCACAAACCTTTCCAAAAGCTTTTCCCCGGATGACGAGCAACACATTGCCCTGCGGCCGCCAGGCTTTTATGCCGAACACGGCATTGAGCTGGTGCAAGGCGAAGTAACCTCGCTGGACGTGGCGGGCCGCCGCGTGCTGCTGGCTGATGGCTCCGCGCAAGCCTATGAGGCGCTGCTGCTGGCCACCGGGGCCGAGCCCGTGCAGCTGGACATTCCCGGCCACAACCGGCCCCACGTGCACGTGCTGCGTTCCCTGGCCGACCACCGCGCGATTATGAGCGGGGCCGCTGCTGCCCGGCGCGCCGTGGTGCTGGGGGCCAGCTTTATTGGGCTGGAAGTAGCGGCCGCGCTGCTGGCCCTGGGGCTGGAAGTGCACGTGGTGGCCCCCGACAAAGCCCCGCTGACCAAAATCCTGGGCCCGGAGTTGGGTGCCATGGTGCAGGCGCTGCACGAGGAAAAAGGCATCGTGTTTCATTTGCAGCAAACGGCCGCCGCCATCGAGCCGGAGGCGGTTGTGCTCCAGAGCGGCGAGCGGCTGCTGGCCGACCTGGTGGTGGCTGGCATTGGGGTGCGTCCCCGGCTGGCACTGGCCGAGGCCGCCGGCCTGGCCCTGGACCGCGGCGTGCTGGTAGACGAATACCTGCAAACCAGCGTGCCGGGCATCTACGCCGCCGGCGACATTGCCCGTTGGCCCGACCCGCACACTGGCCAGCGCATCCGGGTGGAGCACTGGGTGGTGGCGCAGCGCCAGGGCCAGACGGCGGCCCGCAACCTGCTGGGCCAGCGGCAGCGGTTCGACGCGGTGCCCTTCTTCTGGAGCAAGCACTACAACCTGTCGATTCGCTACACCGGCCACGCGGAGAAATGGGACGAGCTGGTGGTGGACGGCCCGCTGGCGCAGCGGGCCGGAAGCGTGGCCTACGTCCGGCAGGGCCAGACCTTGGCCGTGGCCAGCGTAAAGCGCGACCTGGATAACCTGCGGGCCGAAGTGGCGCTGGAAAACCACGACGAAGCTGCCCTCACGCAACTCTTACACAGGCCCTTGGAACCGGCGCCAGCACTGCCGGCTCCCTCATTGCCTACGCAGAAGCCATGAAACGATTTGAAAACAAGGTCTGCATCATCACCGGCGGCAGCTCCGGCATCGGCAAAGCGACGTCGCTGCAAATGGCGGCCGAAGGCGGCAAGGTGGCCATTCTGAGCCGTTCTCGGGACGAAGGGCAGGCCGTGGTGGCCGAAATCAGCGAGGCAGGCGGGCAGGCCGTGTTCCTGCAAACCGACGTGGGCCAGCCCGAGCAAGTAAAGGCCGCGGTGGACGAGGTGCTAAACAAGTGGCAGCGGGTGGATGTGCTGGTGAACGACGCGGCCATAATGACTTTTAAACCCCTGACCGAGCTAGCGGTGGAAGAGTGGGACCAGGTGCTGGCCGTCAACCTGCGGGCGGTGTTTCTGCTGTGCAAGTACTGCATCCCCCACATGGAGCAGGGGGCCATCGTCAACGTCAGCTCGGTGCACGCCCACGAAACCACGCCCAATGTGATTCCTTACGCTGCCAGCAAGGGCGCCATGGAGGCCTTCACCCGGGGCGTGAGCCGGGAGTACGACATCGGGAAGGTCCGCATCAACAACGTGGCCCCCGGCGCGGTGGATACGCCCATGCTCTGGGAAAACCCCAACGTGAAAAGCGGCCAGGAAAAAGTGGAAGGCGCCGTGGGCCGCCCCGAGGACATTGCCGAGGTGATTTGCTTTCTGGCCTCCTCGCAAGCCGCCTTTGTGAACGGCACCACCGTGGTGGCCGACGGCGGCCGGCTCAACATTTTGTAGCGCTGCACGCCGGGCCGCCCGCAGCTGCTTTTCTTAAAAAAAGCTTTGATTACCATGGCCACTTCCTTTTTAACCGCAATAAAAAAGCACTTTGGCGACGGCCATTACCCCGGCGACGAATACGGCGGGGCCGGCGGCACCGTGGGCAGTGGCTTGCCGAGCGGCTCGCCTGGCAACTTCATGTTTGCCACGGGCATTGAGTGCTCGTACCCCACCATCGACCACGGCCGGACGCGCCGCGACTTGCTGGCCGAATGCGACCACTACAACCGCTACCAGGAAGACCTGGGGCTGGTAAGGGAAATGGGGCTGAAGGTGCTGCGCTACGGCCTGCCCTACTACCGCATCCAGCGGGGCCCGAACGACTACGACTGGGAATTTGCCGACCTGGCCATGGCCGAGATGCAGCGGCTGGGCATCACGCCCATTCTGGACCTGATGCACTTTGGCGTGCCCGACTGGCTGGGCAATTTCCAGAACCCGGAGCTGCCCGTGCACTTTGCCCACTACTGCGGGGCTGTGGCCGAGCGCTACCCCTGGGTGCGCTACTACACACCGGTCAACGAGATTTACGTCTCGGCCAAGCTCAGCGCCATGGACGGGCTCTGGAACGAGCAGCTGCGCGACGAACGGGCCTTTGTAACGGCCCTTAAAAACCTGGTGGCTGCCAGCATCATGGGCAACCAGCAGATTGCCCTCCACCGCCCCGATTGCGTGATTGTGCAAAGCGAGTCGGCCGAGTATACGCACGAGCTACGGACCGAGCGCACCCCGCGCATTCAGCTCGACAACAAGCTGCGCTTCCTGGCCCTGGACCTGCTCTACGCCCACCACCCCGACGGGGAAGTGGCGCGGTTCGTGCGCGACAACGGCCTCACCGACAAAGAGTACGACTGGTTTATGGCCGGCGAGCCGCCCGGCTACCAGATTATGGGCAACGACTACTACGGCCGCAACGAGCGCATCATCCTGCCCTACGGCGATGTCATCACCAGCATGGACGTAATGGGGTGGTATCACATCACCTATGAATACTTCCGGCGCTACTCCAAGCCCGTGATGCACACCGAAACCAACACGTTTGATGCCGCGGATGCCCCCGTCTGGCTGTGGAAGCAGTGGGTAAACGTGCTGCAGATGCGCAAGTCCGGCGTGCCCGTGCTGGGCTTCACCTGGTATTCGCTGATTGACAAGGTGGACTGGAACATTGGCTTGTCCCGCAAAGAAGGCACCGTCAATGCCTGCGGCCTTTTTGACCTGAACCGCAAGCCGCGGCCCGTCGCCGAGGCCTACCGCCAACTGCTGCAGGAGTACGGCCAGATTACCATTGTACCCCACGGCGAGCTGTTCGAGCAAACCACCCGTTCGGCCACGCTTAAGGTGGAGATTTAATCAACTGGAAGCGGCAAGGCCGGTGGCCAGACCCCGTTCCGTTCAAATCTGCGCGACGTCTTTTCCCTTGCCCAGTTATCCATTCCAGGCTAGACATTTCCAGCGTTGCGCCCTACCGTGATGTTCGAATTGAGCGAGCAGCGCAAGCGTGATTTATTGGAATAGCGATGAGCGAAGTAAACCGCATTCTGACTCAATTTGTCGAAAGAAATAAGGCGCACTCGGTGCAATACGACTTTTTCGATAAGGTAAGCACGCTAAAATACTGCCAGTTAGTCCATGCGGATGTACTCAACCAAATGCCAAGGCATGAGCGAACTAAACACCCTCAGACACGCCAGCGGCGGCGCCCACCTGCGCATTCAGCTATGCCAGCAGGATGGCAACCTGGTACTAGTGGTAGAGGACGACGGCGGCGGGTTTGCCACGAGCCCGCCGCCGGACGGCACTGCCGCTCGGGGAATGGGCCTGCGCAGCATCGGCGTGCGGGTCGAGACGCTGGGCGCGGAACCGAAGCAGCACTCGGCGCCGGGCCTGGGTACCCGCACCCGCATACAATTGGCCCATCCGTAAGCCCGAAAGCCGGGTGCTGGGCAGCGCCGCCTGGTGCGGCTTGCTGGGTTAGGTGTCCTTCCTGCGTCGTGGGGCGTATAGGGCCTTAGCAGTTCCTTTAGCCCATGCCCCAGCCTTCCCGCCTGCCCGCCTCCGCCCCCTTCGACGCCGATGAGCGGCTGCGGTGGGTGGAGCGCATTGCCCATTTGATGGATAGCCAGTTCCGGCTGCCCGGCACCCGGTTCCGCTTTGGCCTCGACCCGCTATTGGGCTTGGTGCCCATTTTGGGCGACCTGTCGTCGACGGCCGTTTCGGTGGCCTTGCTGCTCACCATGCTGCGCCACGGTGCCAGCGGCGCGGTGGTGGTGCGCATGGCGCTTAACATCCTGCTCGATACCGTGGTGGGCGCCGTGCCGGTTTTGGGCAACCTGTTCGACTTTGCCTACAAAAGCAACGAGCGCAACGTGGCCCTGCTGCGCAGCCACTACGCCGAAGGCCGGTACCGCGGCAGCGGCAAAGGCCTGGTGGTGGCGCTGGTGCTGGGCTTCCTGGTGGTGCTGGGGCTGGTGGGCTGGGGCAGTGTTGCTTTGCTGGGCTGGCTATGGCACTACTTCGCGGCGCATCCGGTGCCGGGCACGTAGGTCTTAGCCCAACTTCTTTTTCTGAAACTGCAGGTCGCCGCTGAGGGATTCGTGGCGCAGAATGGACTCGTACACCACCCGGGCCTGCCGGCCGGTTTCGTCGGCTTTGTGGAAAAACAGCTGGGCCACGGCATCCTGTTTGTCTTCCAGAAAGTGCTGGCCGAGGCTTTGCAGGAGCATTTTGGTTTCCTCCAGCCCGCGCATGGACTGGTAGAGCATGCTCTCCACCGAGGCCGTGACCTCGCCCAGCAACGCACTCAGGGAGTAGGCGTGGCCGGTGTGGCAGCGGTAGCGAATCAACTTGCCTTCCATGAGCTGGGTAAGCGCGCCGTGGCAGTCGGGGCAGGTGAAAGGCGTGGGCTTGCCCTTATCGATGATGCCCAGCTCGAACCCGCCGCCCTGCTTGGCAATGGTCAGCTCCACCTGGAGCAGGTCCAGCTCGGCGGCCGGGAGGTGGGTTTTGGCAGGCGCGGCCTGCAGGGTGAGGCGCACCAGCAGCGTGCCCAGCTCCGCCAGCGGCACGATGTAGTCGGCCTTGACAAACTCCAGCGCGTTGGTGGGCATGGCCGGCGACTGCGCATCGGCCGGGTCCTGCACGATGGTGAGCCCGCCCATGCGCTGCACGCTCCAGAGGCCAGAGGTGCCGTCGTCGAGGTAGCCGGTGAGCACCACGCCAATCACGCGGGGCCCGAAGGTGTAGGCCGCCGAGCGGAACAGCGCGTCGATGGAGGGCCGGAACCGGTTTTCTTTCGGCCCCCGGGTCACGAGCACCTTATCGCCTTCCAGCAGCAGGTGGTGGTCGGGCCGGGCCACGTAAATGATGCCGGGCTGGAACGTCTCGCCGTTGTGCGGGTGCTTGGCCGGCAGGGCCGAAACCGCACTGAGCAGCTGGGGCAGGATGCTGGGCGAATCGGGCGCAACATGCTGCACCACAAAAATAGGCGCCGGGAAGTCAGCCGGCAGGGTTTTGACCAGCTCCAGCAGCGCCGAGACCCCGCCCGACGAGGCTCCAATCACCACAATGTCGCGGTGGTGTTTTCCGTTCTTGCCGGCTAGTGGAGCGGTCATGGCGTGCTTAAAAATGCCCTTGTGTTTCTAAGCGTACGCAAAACCCACCCCTCCGGTCTACCGCCCCTAGCGGACGCCATGAGGCGGGACATTGATTGAAGATGGGTTTCGAAGTGGGTGGGCGCGAGATTGCCGAAGGCGGAATGCCGCCGCCCGGCATTGTAATAGGCGATGTACTGGCTGACTTCCAGCCGCGACCCCGTCAGGTTGGCAAAGCGGCCGCCGTCGAGTAGTTCGGTTTTGAGGCGGCTCCAAAAGGATTCGGCGTGCGCGTTGTCGTAGCAGTTGCCGCACCGGCTCATGCTTTGCGTGAGGTCGTGGCGTGCCAGCAAGTGCTTAAAATTGGTGGCCGCGTACTGGCCGCCCTGGTCGAAGTGCACCACGAGCCTCGGCGCGACCCGCAGCACCAGACAGAGCTGGCGCACGGGCACGTGGGCCCGGCGGTGGGCTATGTGCCGGAAGGTGCTCACCGGGCCAGCTGGGCGAAAATGCGCTTATAGCATTTGGGAGACCAACGCTTTTTTTAAATGTCGAGCTCCTGCTCGGCCCGCTTGAGGCGGGCGCGCAGGGCCCGCACTTCCGGGTCCCGGGCCACTTCCACGCTGCCCACTTCGGCCACGAGCTGCGCTTGCTACCAACGATAGAGCAGCTTGGGGCTGATGCCCTACCGGGTACAACCCAACTGCTGCGCCGCGGCTTGCGTGCTCCAGCTTTCGGTCGCCAGGCGCAACGCCCTGGCTTTAAAAGCATCTTTGCGCCGGCCTTCCAGCGACGTTTTGCTCTTTTTTGCTGTCATGACAGCAGGAATATACGTCCTACTTCTGGCCAGCCTAGCTAGACTACCTCGGATTTCCGGGTTCACTTATTGCGGTCCTGCGCCAGCAGCCGGTACAACCGTTTGGCCAGCTCCCCGGCCAGGCGGACCATTGGCTGGCTGATTTCCCGCGCGAACTTTTTATTTAGCTCGTTCAGGTCCGCAGGCAGGCCTACGACCCGCTTGGCCGGTGATTGACGCTCCGATTTGTACAAGGCCATAAAAACCAGGGGGCTTGGGCTTACATCGCCATTTGGTTGCTGCGCTGGAAGGCCTGCACCACGGCGGCCGTATCGGTGTACACCTGGAAGCGCTCTACTTTGCCGTCGCGCATCCGAAACACGTGCGCCCATTCTTCCTCGCTGATTTGCCCGGTGGTACGGGCCCGTCCTTTGGCGTAGCCCAGGGCCACCACGGCGTTGCCTTGGGCGATGCATTCCACGGTTTCGAAACGCTCGAAGTCAATGGCCTCGTGCAGCTTGGCAAAAAAAGTCGTCACCTGTTCCTGCCCGCGGTAGATGCCGGCATACGGCACGACCTGCGCGGGGCCGGGAATTACGAATTCAATGTCCTCGGTATACAGCTTCATCAAATTTTGGATATCGCCTTTCCTAAAAAGGTCATACCCTTCCTGAATTTTCTGGACGTTTTGCTGCTCGTTCATGGCCGTGTAAGTGAGAATTGGTGAAGGGTTGTACCTGCCCGCCATCTCTTCCCGCAACCCCATCGGCAACAGATGTTTTCAGCGGCCGCACCAACGTAAACAACTAGCGTTCAGCTACGTGGCCCGCTTCCTGAATTTACCGATTTTTGCTGATTTCCGCTTAGTTTTCAAACGAAGCTTGGCCGGTTTTTCGTCCCTGGGCTTCTGGTGGAAAGGCCCTTGCTTCAGCTCAATTTTCTGGAATCAACCTACTTGTTCAGGCAGCCCAAGAACGAAACTCCCGGGGTTAGTCAAACCCGCGCACGTTGGTGTACTTGCGTTGATTTAGGAGGCCGGCGCGCACGATGTGGCGCTCGAAGTCCTTGGGGTCATTCAGCGTTTTATAAAAGCCGTCGAGGTAGCGCGTGGCAAACTCTTTCTCCTCCAGGCTGAGGTAGGGGCACGCCAGATAGACGTTGTACATGGCTGCGCGCCGGGAATTGAACAGGTCCCGAACCAGAGCGTAGGTCTGGGGCGGGAAGTCGTAGCCCCGGAAAAGCCGCTGCCGGACCGACGTGATGCCGAGCTGCTCGGGCGGGACGGCGTACGGGGCCATCACCAGCCCGCTGTAGTCGAAGTCGTAGGGCACCGGCACGGGCGGGTGCTGCACGTTCTGCGTCAGCAGTCGGATGTTGTGCCGGTAGGGCACCGACCAATCCGTGTTGCCAATCATGTACTGGAACACGGCCATGGTGGCCATGGCCGTCTGGTTCATGTTTTCCATGCCGATGAAAAGCCGTTTCGGCACTTCCGTGGCCTGGTTGCGCCGGGCCAGGGCGTCGGCATTCTCCAGGAAAAAGGCGTAGTGCACCATGGTGCTGCGCCGGCCCCGGCTGTCCCGGTACGTAATGAGGCACAGCCGCGTGCGAAAGCTCATGTCCGTGAGGGCGTTGTAGAGCTTGTACACCAGGTATTCGCGCAGCGTGTACGTATCCGAGAGGCAATGCGTGATGAGCTTTAGCTCCCCTACCGGCCCGAAAATGTGGCTGGGCGTGGCCTCCGGCGGGAATTTTACCAGCAGCGGCGGAAACCCGCACACCGCGGGGTCTTTGCGGCGGTTTCCCCGCACCTTCACCTGCACGGCCAGGGTTTTGGGGCCCGCCGTGGCATCCCGGTAGGAAAGGACGGCCGGGTGGAGCCCCGTAGTCGCGCCCCGGTCATCAAGTACGGCATCGAGCGGCAGGTCGAGCGTTAGCTCAACGACATCGTCCCGGGCAAAAAAAGGGTTGTCGGGCGAGTACGCGCACGCCCGCTCGCGGCAGCCCGCCGGTATCGCGGGCGGCTGATAAAGCAGCAGGCTCAGGCTTGCCAGCACTGAAAGAAGCTGGGGTATCACAGCAACATCACCACTAAAAGCAGCCGCGACGAGCAGCGTGCTTCGTGAACCGATGAACGGGCAGGAACGGCCTACTCCGTTGGGATAAAATCCTTTAAATACAACCGATTATCAGCGTCTCAGCAAGCTCTCAATCACCTTTCCCTGGCCCTGCGGAAAGGGAAGCGCCAGCAAATACGCCACCGTAGACGGTATGTCGACCAAGGTGTAGGGCTCGGTGATGGTGCGGCCTTTTTTGAAATCCGGGCCCAGGGCCAGCAGGCTAATGTGCCGGCAGCCTTCGCAGGCGTCGCCGTGGTCTATCCAGCCGGTGGCCACGCCGTCGAGGTGCCGGCCGTGGTCGTTGGTGATGAGCAGCGTCGTGTTGTTGCGGTAGGCTTTGTTTTTGCGCAGGAAATCATACAGCTGCATGATGTACCGGTCGTCGCGCGCAATGCCCCGCAGGTAGTTGGGCCAGTTGCCGGCATGGGCAAAGCCGTCGGGCTCCATAAAACTGATGAGCACCAGGTTGGGCTGGTACTGGGTCAGAATGCGTTTGGCCGCCACCAGGGTCAGGGAATCGGCGCGGTAGCCGGTGCCCGGGCCGCTCACGCCGCAATCGAGCGATGGCGGGTACTGGTCCTTCCACTCCGGGTTCAGGGTATTGGCCAGAATGTGCAGCTTGTCTTTGCTGGTGATAAGCCAGGCGGCGCTGGCGGGCTTGCCGGTGGCTTTGCGCCAGAGCTGGAAAATGGAAGGATTGGCGGGTAGCTCCTGGTCGAAATTGTCGATGGGCTGGTTGACGCCCGTGGTGATGGCCGTGTGCCCGGAGTTGGTGTAGGTGTAGGCGTTGTTGTAAAAGCTGGAAAAGAACACCCCCTGGGGCCTCAGCTTAGTCGCCATATTGGGAATCAGGCCCGGCGTGTTGCCCCAGGTCTCGGAATACCGGGGCCCGTCGATGACCACAATGATGACGTTTTTGGTGCGAATGCGCTTTTTGGGTGGCGCAAAGCCCACGAGCAAGAGCAGCAGCCAGCAAAAGAGCCAGAATACATACGTTGGCCCACCGGAGCCACGAGTATGGTGGCGGCTCCGCCGCCCGAGGGGTGCAAAGAATGCCATGGCACTCGACGGATTAAGTAGAAAGCCTGCCACCAAATTGCCAACCTTCTCAAATTGGCGGAAGCCTATTAAAAACTAGCTAACAAGCGGATTGGAAGGAAAATACCAGCACAACGCTCTATCGAATAATGTTTTATCTCAACTACATTGCTTTTGCTGCTGCCATCAGGGGCAGCTGGTTACCGTTTCCTAGCTCAATTTCATAGCGTCATTTCAGGACCAGCTGCCACTTCGGGATAGGGAACCCAGATACACCCGCTCTGCTCGGCCGTAAGCCCCTCTGATAAATATAATATTCTTTATCAATAAAACAAAATGCGCAGGCGCTGTCCATGGGGTCGCCCTGGCTGCTTGGGTTAATTTAAACGGCTAAGTCATATAGTCTCCCCAGTTTGATGGAGGAAGCCTGCTATCGGGTGCAGGAGCACTCCAGGCACGCCGATGCCGCCCAGCCGCTGCCCCGCCTGCCGAAATTCCGGCAACGCCTTCAAAGCCCCAACCCGCACCACGGAGCCGCCGCGCACTAGCGCCGGCCCTGGGCGGCCAGCACAGCCAGCGTTTCCCGGTGGCGCCGCTCAGCCAAATCCTGGCTGCGCGAAGCCACGGCCCAGATGGCCGCCGGAATCCACCCGATGAGGGTGAGATGGAGCACCCCGCAAACGATACCCTTCAACAGGTGGCCGTTGAGAATCATCGAGATACCGGGTAATAATATCGCAAGCAGCATAGGAAGAGAGAGGAGAAATGCAGGCGCAAACCTACAGCATCGAAGTTGCTTTTTTAGAAGGCCGGCCAGAAACGGATGCACAGGCACTTCTGCCCTGCCGCATGATAAGACGAACCAAAGCAGGTCACCTGAGCAGGAAGTTCCGTATGAGGTCTCATGACCGACGCCCCATCCCTGCAACGCTTCCTGGACGCCCAGGCAGAAGCATACCCCACGGCCCTGGCGGAAATCCAGCGGGGCAAGAAACAAAGCCACTGGATGTGGTACATCTTTCCGCAGCTGCAGGGGCTGGGCTTTAGCTCCACGGCTCAGTACTATGGCTTGACAGGGGCCCGCGAGGCCGAGGCCTTCCTGCAACACCCTGTGCTGGGGCCGCGGCTGGTGCGCATCAGCGAGGCTTTGCTGGGGCTGCCTGGCAACGACGCGACGCGCATTCTGGGCAGCCCGGACGATGTGAAGCTTCGCTCGTGCATGACCTTGTTTGCGTCCTTGCCCCACGCCCACCCCGTTTTTCAGCAGGTGCTGGCCAAGTTCTTTCAAGGCCAGCAGGACCCCAGCACCCTGCGCCTTTTAGCCCAACGCTAAGCTCCGGCCGCCTGGGGCAGCAGCACTTCGTAGAGCTGGTACTGGCCGGACTTGCCTTTGAGAGCGCGCGAGCAGCTGCGGTGAATGAACAAGTCGGAGCCGGCGGCCTGCACCACGGCTTCGGAAACCAGAAACTGCGTGCCCAGCTCCTTGTTCGTGCTTTCGATGCGGCTGGCCAGGTTCACGTTGTCGCCGATGGCGGCCAGCTTGCGCGAGGCGCCCTCCCCCACGTGGCCCACCACCACGGGCCCGTAGTGCAGCCCGGCCCGCACCCGGAAGGTGCGGCCGTACATCTGCTGGAGGTAGGGGTTGAGCCGGTCCAGGGCCTGATACATGGCCTGCACGGCCGCCAGGGCGTCGGCCACGGCCTCGGCGGGGCGCTCCAGGCCAAACACCACCAGCAGGCCGTCGCCCACGTAATCGACGAGGTAGCCGTGGTGCGCGGCAATGGCCTCGTTCATGAGCCGGAAATAGCGGTTCAGCACGTGGATGGTGTCGTAGGGCGGCAGGGCCTCGGCAAAGGGCGTGTAGTTTTCGATGTCGGTGAAGAGGATGGCCAGCTGCTTTTCTTCGCCCAGGCGCTGGCCCGGCGCTTCCAATTCCTGACGCGTCATGGCCAGGTCCAGCGCGTCGACCACGGGCCGGCGTATTTCCACATCTCCCTGCACGCAGGTCTGGCAGGCCAGCCGAACTTCGGCGGGCAGGCGCAGCTTATCGGCTAGTTCCTGTTCGGCGGCGTTTCGCGGCAGGCAATTTTCCAGCCCCTGCAGCACCACCACCCGGCATGTGGAGCACTTGGCCCGGCCGCCGCAGGCGTGCACGTGCGGAATGCCGGCACTTAAAGTGGCCTGTAGTATCGATTGCCCGGGCTCGATGGGAATGGTCTGGCGGTCGGGCAATACCTGCAGGGAAGGCATACGGGCAAGGGAATAGGAAGACAACCGGAAGCGCCAATGCGCAAGCTATGGCACCAAGGTAGGTACGGAGCAAGCACGAGGAAAGTCGATACCGCCAGCCGCACCAGCCGCGGGCGCCCGCCGGTACCCGGGCGCCCGCGGTTTCCTCCGCCCCCTACCAGTGGGTCAAAAACGTCCCTTTGCTCATTGCTTGCTGCTGAGAAACGGGACTATCTGGAGCGGCTTGGTAAAGCGGCGGCGGCAACCTTTCGCCGCTGCGGGTTGAGCTAAAACTTCTTCCCGAAAAACACCAAGGCCATCCCCGAACCGGGAATGGCCTTGGTGTTGGGCGATACTGCTTACCCGCTACCGGATGATTGGGGGTTTGCCCTTTCAGCCATCAGGTTTCAGCTGGCATAATGGTTTGCATCTTTTCGTTTTGCCGACGCAGGCGCTGGCACAGCACCCGCATCACATTGCGCACTACTTCGGGGCATTCTTCCATCACGTCGTAGAAGTCTTCCTGGTCGATGCGGAAGGCCACCACCTTGCACATGGCCTGGGCAGTGGCCGAGCGGGCTTCGGCGTCGAGCAGGGCCAGCTCGCCAAAGAATTCGCCTTTGCGGAAGGTGGTCAGGTGGTGGGAACCATCAAAAATCCCCACCTCGCCTTCGCTGATGATGAACAGCGAGGTGCCGAGATGCCCTTTCGCAAAAATCTGCTGCTCGGGCTGGAAAGCAACTTCTTTCATTATCGGCATGATGGTACTGAGTATGTTTTCGGGGGTTTCGGCAAACAGCGTGGTGCCTTTGAGCATCAGCACACGCTCACGCGCCGAAACGCTGGATGTGGGGCCTTGAGGTGACATGAGCAGGGAGGCAACAGATGGGAACAGGCTGATTAATTGGTCGTAGGCGGCGGGCCGCTGAATGGGCAGCTGCCGCAGCACCGCAATGGCATTTTCCTGAATCAGCAAATTGGTGCTTTCCAGGTGCGGGTAGAGGTAGGCCACGGTATCGGGCTGCGGGTGCCACTGTTGCAGCGCCAGGCTAATAGTCCAGATGGAGAAAGCAGCCGTGCCCCCGCGCACGATGACGGTCTGGATGCTTTCCGACGCTTTGGTGGGGCCCAGCAAATCATCAAACTTCCGCACCTTGTCGCGCAGCCGGCCCACGTCGAGCATGGCCTGCAGCCCGTGGTACAGCGGCCGCGGAATCAGGTTATCGAGCATTTCGAGGGCGTTGGCCTGCCGCTCGCCGGCGGTGTGGGCCACGCCGCGCTGGGCGTCCAGGATGGGCTGCCGCTCATACACCTGCCCCAGCAGCCCAAAAATGCGCTGCTGGCCTTTGCGCAGCTCGTAGCGGAGGGCCGCCCGGAGCTCGGCGTTGGCGGCCACCATGCCGTGCAGCAGCTGCTGAGCCAGCCGCATCTCCTCCTCCACCAAGCGCTGAAACAGAGGCGTATCGGCCGCTTCCGTGGCAAAGGAGCTCAGGGCGCGCAGCGCGGCGGCGCGGCCCACGAGGTTGGGGCCCTGGGCCAGCTCCACCAGCAGCTGGCGGGCCGCGGGCGTGGCCAGGTGCGCGCATACCTGGGCCAGGCTTTGGAAGCCGCGGGAGTCCGTTTCGCGGGCCAGCGCCTGCTTCAGCAGCGGCAGACTGGCCGCGCCAATCTTCACCAGCCCGGTGGTGGCATGTTTCTGCACGGCCTTGATGCGCAGCAAGGCAATGAGCTGCTTCATCAGGGCCTGGTTGGAAGTTTCGGCCGCGGCCTGCACCGCCGCCGACACCACCGTCGGGTCGGGGTTGCAGAGGCTGCTGGAAACCAACTCCACCTGCTGCTCCGGCGTGAGCAGGTCGACCAGGGCCAGGGCGGCGAGGCGGGAGCTGGTTTCGTCGGAAGCCACGATGGCGGCGAGGCTGGCCCGGGCCGGGGCATCGGCGGGCGCGGTTTCGAGCCGGCCCCGAATGGCGCCTTTGCGCACGGCCAAGTCGGGGTGCTCCAGCAAATCGGTGGCTTCGGGGTGGTGGCTGGCCAGCGAGCTGGCCGTTTCGCGCAGGGCCGGGTCGGGGTCGGCCAGGGCCAGGCGGCGCAGCAGGGCCACATCGGCCGACTGGCCCACCACGCTCAGCACCCGGTGCCGCACCCGGCTGTCCGCGTGCTTGAGCAGGTGTTCGGCGTGTTTCACCACCGCGGCCGCCTCGGCTTTGTGCAGGTAATCAATGGCCCGGATGGCATCCGTGGGGCTAATGCGCGAGCCGTTGTACTCCGTTTCCGGCTGGAAGTGCAGGGCCGAGTCCGAGGCTGCATCTGTGGTAAAGCGCAGGCCCAGCGTGCGCTTTAGCTCGTCGATATACGTCCAGTAGGTGCGCTGCAGCAGGAAGACGGACCCGAGCAGCAGCAGCCCCATCCACACAAACGGCACCCACAAGTTGAGCTCCGGGAGCTGCGGCAACCCCAGCAGCAGCAGGCCGCCCAGCCCCAGGCCCAGTGGCTCGTAAAACCCTTTCACGAGGGAGTGGCCTTCCAGCCGCTCGGGCGCCGCCAGGGGCTGCAGCAGCACCAGAAACACCGGCTCAAACACGGCCCGCCGCAGCACTTCCAGCACCAGGTAGAGGCCGCCGAAATAGGCCATCAGGGTGGCGGGGCCCAGGTGGGCCGATTGCAGCACCCCAAACAGCAGCACCCCGGCAAAGGCCAGCAGCGGCAGCAGCGCCAAGGTCCAGCGCACGCCCAGCCGGTCGAGGCTGTGGCGCGAAAAGCCCAGCTTAAACAGCATGGCCAGCATGTAAGTGAGGGCCAGCACGCCGCCCACGTACTGCAGTATGGTGGTCTGGTCCTGCAGCTTGTACTTCACGTTCACGAAGAACAGGTACTCCACCCCCGCGGCCACGGCCGCAATGGCCGTGAGGCTCAGGCCCATGGCCCGCACCAGCGGGCTGGCCCCGAAAAACCGCCGGAACAGCAGGGTCAGCTCCCGGCCCGATTCGCGCACCGGCCCCGGCCGGGCCACCACCGCCTGGGCCCGGAACGTGGCCCGCTGAATGAACAGCGCCAGCAAGTAGAAGGCCGACGCCGTGAGCAGCAGCGCGTAGAGCGCGTTGTGGGCGTGCACGAAGATGGTGAGCACCGCGCCGAGGGCCTTGGCCGGCATGTCGCCGGAGCTAATCACGCTGAACAGCCGCCGCCCCTGCCGCACGTTGAACACCACCGCCGACATGCCCCAGAACTCCAGGTTGGTGAGCAGGTAAATGAGGCGGTAGCCCGTCATGATGGCCACGGCCGCTACCACCGAAGGCCCGCGCAGCAGCACCAGCCCGAGCACCAGCGTGAGCACCACCGTCACCAGGAGCGTGCGCACGGCCAGCGAGCTGAGCTGCAGCTTGCGCTCGTAGTAAGCGTATAGCCGGCCCACCACCATCATGGCCACGGCGCCGGCGCAGTAGGCCAGCGGCAAGTTGCGCTCCGGGTGCTCGGCCAGCAGCAGCACGTTGGCCGCCACGTACACCAAGATGGTGCCGAGGCCGAGCAGAAAATTGTGCACAAAAAACAGCCAGACCGTCTTGGTCTCGCTTGGCCGAACTCCCAGAAAACGGTACCACTTTTCCATGATATTTTTCTGATTTAAGCAAGGCTCCGGCAGTGTTGCTTCAGCAGCAAAGACGCTGCTTTCGGGCCGGGGCTGCGGCGCTAGCGCAAAGGGTGCTTCTTGATGAGCCCTCCCTTCATGTCGCTCACGCTTTGCATGACGATGAAGGCATGCGAGTCAATTTTATAGATTTCGTCCACCAGGCTAACCACTTCCAGGCGCGTGACCACCGTGAAAATCGCCTCCACCTTGAGGTGCTGGTGCCCGTGGGTGCCGTAGCCCTGGGTGCATTCGTACACCGTGGCCCCGCGGCGGAGCTTGTCGGTTATCATCCGCCGGATTTCGTTGCTGTGAAACGAGATGATGGTCAGGCCGGTGTATTCTTCGATGCCCACGAGTACAAAATCCACCGTGCGAGCTGCCGATAGATACGCCAGGATGGAATACAGGGCCGTTTCTATCGACAGCAGCCAGGCCGCCACCCCGAAGATGACAATGTTGATTACCAGCACAATATCACCAATGGAGATGGGCAGCTTGCGGCTGAGGTAGAGGGCCAGGATTTCGGTGCCGTCGAGCACGCCGCCGCCGCGCATGGCCAGCCCAATGCCCGCTCCCAGAAAGAAGCCGCCGAACACCGCAATCAGGAGCTTGTCTTGGGTGAGGGCCGGAAAGGAAACCACCAGCAAGGTCCCGGCCAGCGCCAGAATGGTAAGCAAGGTCTTGATGGCGAACTTCTTGCCAAGGTGGTAATAGCCCAGCCCAATAAACGGAATGTTGATTAAGACAATCAGCAGCGACAAGGGCACGCCGGTGAGCTGGCTCACCAGCAGCGAAACGCCCGTTACGCCGCCGTCGATAAAGCCGTTGGGCAGCAGAAACCCTTTCAGGCCCAGCGCTGCCGAAAACATCCCCGCCGCCAGGAAAAACCCCTGCACCAGCCACTGCCCCACGGCCTGCAGCGAAATGCTAGGCAGCGGGCCCGTGGCGGTGGCGGGCTCTGCCACTACTCCCCCGCTGGCCGCCGGCGCGGCCTTCCGGGCCAGCTTTCGGGTGCGAAAGCGCGGGGGAAGAAATTGTTCGAGTAACATCACACCCAGCAAAAGCCTGGTAATTACAACGAAAAGCTGCCTGAGCTACCAGCGTACCGCGGCCATTGGCGCCGGATAAACCATAGAAGCACAGCCTATTGCCAGTAACTTTTGCTGGCACCTTAGAGTTCAAAGCGCCAGCCAAGCCGTTGGCATTGGCTTGTGGCGGGCGCCTGTTCTGCTTCCTCCTATCGAGGAAGGCAGGGGATGAGCTTGGTCCGGGCCTCCCGCCCAGCCCACCAAGGGCCCGCCCAGGCCAGTGGTAATTTATGGGGCAGGAAACCTCCTAAAGATATAAAATTAATTTAAAAAAAAGGCAGAATAGTTCAGATTTGTTGCGCCATTTCGTTTACGCTTACGGGCAGCGAAATCCGGAATTGTGAGTATTTCCCTTCCTCGCTTTCCACCTCCATGGAGCCGCCGTGCTCTTTGGTCACGATGTCGTAGCTGAGCGACAGGCCCAGGCCCGTGCCCTCGCCGGGGGGCTTGGTGGTGAAGAAGGGCTGGAACACCTTGGCCTGCACGCCCGCCGGAATGCCGTTGCCATTGTCGCGCACCAGAATCTGGACGGTACTGGCGGTGCGCCGGGTTTGCACGCACACTTCGGGGCGGTAAGTTTCGCCGAGCTGCCGGCTTTTTTCGGCCACGGCATAGAAGGCGTTGGTGAGCAGGTTGAGCAGCACCCGGCTCAGGTCCTGGGGCACCACCCGCAACGGCAGCATGCCCGGGTCGAGGTCGGAGATAAGCACGGCGGTAAAGTTCTTTTCCTTGGCCCGCCAGCCGTGGTAAGCCAGCCGCAAGCTGTCCTCGACCAGCGCGTTCAGGTCCGTGACCTGGGGCTCGCCGTTGCTCGAGCTGGAGTGCTCCAGCATGCGCTTCACAATGAGGTCGGCGCGGTGGCCGTGCTCATGAATCTTGCTTTGATTCTGGGTCAGTTCCTGCAGCAGCTGGTCGATGGTGTGCTTGCCGCCCACCGTGAGGGGCTCCTTGGCCAGCTCCATTTCCAGCTCGGCCGCCAGCTCCACGCTCAGGTCCGAGAAGTTGGTGACGAAGTTGAGCGGGTTTTGAATTTCGTGGGCCACGCCGGCCGTCAGCTCGCCCAGCGAGGCCATCTTCTCGCGCTGCACCAGCTGGGCCTGGGTGGTTTTCAGCTCGGTGAGGGTGCGGTCCAGGGTGTCGCGGTGGGCGGCTATTTCCACGTTCTTTTCCCGCAGGCGGCGGTTGGTGCGCAGCTTCAGGAAGATGTTGCGCAGCAGCAGCGCTGCCAGCAGCACCACGCCCAGCAGCCCGGCCAGCAGGCCGTAGAGCTGCATGCGCTGCCGGGCGGCCGTTTGGGCCTGCAGCTCCCGGGTTTTGGTGAGCAAGTTTATCTGGGCCTGCTTGCGGTCCAGCTCGTACTCGTAGCGCAGGGCGCTGGTACGGCGCTGGGTGTCTTCGCCCGATAGCGAATCGTTGTAGGCCATGTGTAGGTTACGGTAGCGGTAAGCCTGCTCAAAGTTGCGGCGTAAGGCATAGGCGCGGGCCAGAATGTCGGCCGCTTTGCGAATGTTGTCCTTGCTGCGGGCTTGCTTGCTGAGCGTCAGGCTCTGGTGCGCCAGGGCCAGGGCGCTGTCGGGCTGCTGGGCCAGCAGGTAGGCCTGGGCCAGCATCAGCTGCACCAGGGGCAGGTTGTAGTCGTCGTGGGTGGCCTGCACCAGCTGCCGGGCCCGGAGCCCATGCGCCAGCGCCTCGGCCTGGTGGCCCAGCATGCCGTGCACTTGGGCCAGGCTGGTTTCGTTGCCTATCTCCCCCGACGTGTCGCCCAGCTCCCGGCTCAGGGCGAGGGCCCGCTGGTAGTACGCCAGGGCCTGGGGCCATTTGCGGAGCTGCTCGTACGAGTTGCCCAAGCCGTTGAGGGCCGTGAGCACCACTTGCTTGTCGCCGCTGCGCTCCCCCCTTTTCAAGACCACCCGCAGCACCGCCAGCGCTTCGGCATAATTGCCCATGGAGTAGTAGATGTCGCCCAAATTGGCTTCGAGGCGCGTCACCGTCTGGGCATCGCCGGCTTTTTCGGCTAGCGGCAGGCCTTTGAGGGCAGCGGCCAGGGCCGGCGCCGGGTTGCCCTGCAGCATGTGAATCAGGCTCAGCTGCAGCCACGCTTTTCCCTGCCCGCGGGAGTCGGCACGGCTCTGAAAGAGGCGCTGGGCCTGCAGGGCATACGTGCGGGCCGGCTCGAACTGGCTTTGGCGGCGCAGCCCGATGCTGATGGCCAGTCGCGCTTCGCCCTCGCCCCGGGCGTCGTGCTGCTGCCGGGCCAGGGCAAGCGCCTGGTAGCTCAACTTCGTGGCCTGGGCGGCGTCCGTGGCCCGCAGCTCCTGAGCCCGGGCCAAGAGCCGGCGCACGCCCGCCGTATCCGGCCCTGGCCGTTGCGGCTGGGGCGGGCTCGCGCGCCGAGCCGCTTGCGCGAAAGCGGGTGCTGGCAGCGGCAGCTGAGCCAGCCCAAGGAGAAAGAGAACAAGGTATGCTTTCATGCGCAGGCACTAAAAATCGAGACTACTCCAAGCCGACAAGCACCTGGCCTTTTTCATCTTGCGAAGGAAAAGTCCGGGATGCCTGCCACCCCTAAGCCACGGCTTCTTGGCTAAGCTGGCTTCTTTCATGCCCCAATTGCGCCGCAGCATGGCTACCTTGTTAAGACTGCGAATCAGTAATTTGGATTGTGAATCACCCCCAATGAATCTGATTCAGTCAGCATTTCTGTGCTGCCCCCTAAGCTTTTAGTGGCTTGTAAGTAGACGCTGAAGAAGGTGGTCTTACCTGGAGACACGTCCTTCCCTTTGCTGTAATACTCTGGCAAGCAGCGTTTTTCCTCCTTGATTTCTAGTTTAAGTCGCTCCGTTAACTCCGTGTAAAGGTCGTCGAAGTCCTTTTGCTCTTTGCAATGAACAAACGTGTGGCTGCCAGTGCCATCCCCAGCGTTTAATTGCAAGGCATTTCCGGGCAGCCCCCATTCTGCGCCCTTGGGTGTTTTGGCCCCTTCTTTCTTAAGCCCCTTGTCTATCAAGGCAATCAAGTCGGCTACGATAGCTCCAGGAGCATGAAGTGTAGTATCCATTTTCGTAAGGGTAAAGGTTAGGAAGGTGTGAGAAGGCGTTTCAATGCTGCGCTTAAGTTACTGAAATACTTTGAATTAATCATTATAGAATATTATTTAATCTGCCAATTGTTATGCTTTGCCCAAGCACAGCTCGTCTTTGCATCGGCTTCACCTTCACTATATGAACTTATTGCCATATATTAGAAATATATAGCTAAGTTTGAGCGCTAACCCGGAAAGCTGAGCTTTTTTCCCAAGCTATTTCGTAGCAGCTTTACTCCTTGTTAACCACCACCTCTATGCGTTACGCCTACCTTCTTCCGCTTGCCCTTGTGATGGGCTGCGCCGCTACTGAAAAACCAACTGCTGAAACGCCTGCCGTAACCCGCGCCCTGAAAGTGGACCGCGCCTTCGACGTGCCTGCCCTGCTGGGCATGAACGCCAATCAGATTGCCCAACCGCTAACCGGCCAGTCCATTCGGCCCGACCACGACCGCACGCCCCGCGAGTCGGCCACGGGCGGCACGGAGGCCCTGTTTACCTACTGGCGCGACACCACGGCGCTGGAAGTCAGCTACAACCCGGAAACGCTGCACGTTAACAGCTACTTTATCAAGACCAGGTCCGGCCACGCATCGGACTACAATACGCTGCTGAAACTGGCCAACGTCAGCCGGTTCGATAAGCGCCTGACCATCGAGCCCATCGCCTCGGTAGCCAACCCCAAGGTTTACACCGGCGTGAAATTGGTGCCGCTGCAGTAGCCCAGGGCCCCGTTGGCTGCGCTTCCTGAGTAAGTTGCGCCCATGCACAAAGGACGACTCGAAGCTTTCAGCGATGGCGTGCTGGCCATCATCCTCACCATCATGGTGCTGGAAATCAAGGTGCCGCACGGGGGCGATTTTGCGGCCCTGAAACCGCTGCTGCCCACGGTGTTGAGCTATGTGCTGAGCTTCATCTACATCGGCATTTACTGGAACAACCACCACATGATGCTGGCGGGCACCACCCGGATTTCGGGCGGCATCCTGTGGGCCAACCTGCACCTGCTGTTCTGGCTTTCGCTGGTGCCGTTCGTCACCGGCTGGATGGGCGAAAACCACTTTGCCCGGGCCACCCTGGTGATGTATGGCGTGGTGCTGCTCATGGCCGGGCTGGCTTACTTAATAATGCAGAACTGCATCATTGCCATCGAAGGGCCCAATTCGGTGCTGGCTCACGCCATTGGGCGCGACCTGAAGGGCAAATCATCGGGCCCGCTCTACGCCGCGGGAATAGCTGCCAGCTTCTGGAACCCGTGGGTGGCGGGCGGCATCTACATCGGCGTAGCGTTGATGTGGCTGATTCCGGACCGGCGGATTGAGCGGACGCTGGCGGCGGGCAAAGCAGCGCAGAAACAAACCGATTAACAGCTACGTCGCGGTCCCATTCCATTCGGCTACAGCTTCTTCGGCCGCGCTGGTGCTGAATGACGCCTGGCCATTTTCTGACTTACCAAGGCATGCTGTCGCATCAACAGGAGTAGTTCGTTAGCCACCAGGCAACCAGAATATTCACCTTACGGCCGCGCCTGCTGGGTGCAAGTAAGAATGTCGAGTACCTTGAGCCGGTAAACCCCGCCGCTTTGGTGGACAGCTCAACTTCTTATGACGCTCCTCTCCTCTTTGCACTCGCTCCCGTTTCGGCTGTTGCCGGCCGGGCTGCTGGCTCTGTCGTTGGCCGCTTGCCAATCTAACTCCACCAAGGAAACCGCTACGACGGCGGCCACCCCGCCCGTGGCGGCCGCGGCGGGCGACTCCGCCGCGATTACCGCGGCAGAAATGGGCAGCTACCTCAAAGCCGTGTCCTCGGATGAAATGCAGGGGCGCAAGCCGTTTACGGAGGGCGAAGAGCGCATTACCAACTACCTGGCGGCGCAGTTCAAGCAGCTGGGCCTGCAGCCCGGGCCCAGCGGCAGCTACTTCCAGCCGGTGCCCATGGTGGAAATTAGCGTAGCGCCGGCCCCGACAATGCAGATTGCCGGCAAAGGCCAGCAGCTGACCTTGCAGTACAAGACCGATTACGTGGTATTTACGCAGCGCGAGCAGCCCACCGTGGCCGTCACCAACTCGCCCCTGGTGTTTGCCGGCCACGGCGTGGTGGCGCCCGAATACGGCTGGGACGACTACGCCGGCCTCGACGTGAAGGGCAAAACCGTGGTGGTGCTGGTGAATGACCCGGGCAACGCCGGCAACGACAGCACGCTCTTCAAGGGCAAGGCCATGACCTACTACGGGCGCTGGACCTATAAATACGACGAAGCTGCCCGCCACGGGGCCGCGGCAGTGCTCATCATCCACGACACCAAGCCCGCCGCCTACCCCTGGAGCGTGGTGCTGAGCGGCGCCATGGGCCCCAAGCTGCGCCCCCAAACGCCCGACCGCGGCGCAGGCAAGTGCGCCATGGAAGGCTGGCTGACGCTCGATGCCGCCAAACGCGTCTTCACGGCCGCCGGCCAGAACTACGAGGCCCTCTACGCCGCGGCCAACCAGCGCGGTTTCCGGCCCCGGGCCCTGGGCCTCAGCATGAGCACCAGCCTGCAAAACAAGCTCCGCCGCCAGACCTCCAAAAACGTGCTGGCCGTGCTGCCCGGCACCACCCGCGCCGGTGAATACATCATCTACTCGGCCCACTGGGACCATTTCGGCGTGGGCAAAGCCATTGCCGGCGACTCCATCTACAACGGCGCCGTGGACGACGGCACCGGCCTGGCCGCCCTGCTCAGCATCGCAAAAGCCTTCCAGACGGCCAAGGAGAAGCCCGCCCGCAACATCGTGTTCCTGGCCGTGACCGGCGAAGAGCAGGGCCTGCTGGGCTCGGCCTACTACGCACAGCACCCGCCGTTCCCGCTGGCCAAAACCGTGGCCGACCTCAACATGGACATGCTCTGGCCCTACGGCCGCATGAAGGACCTTACCATCATCGGCTACGGGCAGTCGGAGCTCGAAGACTACGCCCGCGCGGCTGCCAAGGAGCAGGACCGGTACGTGCTGCCCGACCAAACGCCCGAAACCGGCATGTTCTACCGCTCCGACCACTTCAATTTCGCCCACGTGGGCGTGCCCTCGCTCTACGCCAGCGGCGGCTACGAGAGCCGCGCCCACGGCAAGGAGTACATCGCCGAAAAGCGCCAGAACTACACCACCAATATGTACCACAAGCCCGCCGACCAAATGGACCCCAGCTGGGACCTCAGCGGCGTGGCCGAAGATGCGCAACTCTACTTCCGCGTCGGCCAGCGCCTGGCCAGCGAAACCTCGTTTCCGAAGTGGCGCGAAAGCTCAGAGTTTAAGGGTGCGCGGGAGAAGATGGTGGGGAAGTAGCCGGGCGACACGGACGGGGCTTTACCTAACAAGCAGTTGCTCCACTTTTATGATAAAAGCACCTCTCCTCCTGCTATTGCTGCTCACTATGTGCTCTGCTCCGCAGCAGCCCAACTTTCGCGAATGCCCTTGCACACATACAGACCCTGAAAAACGGTTGTACAGCCAAGTACTGAATGAGCTTATCGAGCAACGTTTTTACGGTTCTTACTTACCCGATAGTGCCCGTGAGCTAATTTTTCAAGAGCTAAACAAGCAGTTTTCGCCAGACAGCTTTAATGAAAGGGATACCGCTTTAGCCAAGCGCTACGAAAGGGTCAAAAAGAGTTTGGAGGCGAGTCAGCAAAATCGTCTTTTTAACGACAGCGCTAAATTTAAAACGTTTTATCTGGATACGGATTCAAGCCGAAGGGTTTTGTCTTTCGTCAGCTTAAAGCCAGAAGACCCGCTGATAGATTCAGTCTTTTTACGGCATTATGTGAAGCTTAATGCCATAATTGCTCAGGTTACTCCTAGTGAAAAGCAGATAACCGCCACGCAGCTAAGTATGCTGCAGCAAAATATTTCCGCACCTAATTTTCAGCTTTGCACTGCAAAAATTGCCTCACAGCCTGCACCTTCCAGTAAAAGACCATGGTCAAGGGAGCTTGGCACTGTTCGCTTTTCAAAAATCGTATTCAATGCTACTAAAACCAAAGCGGTAGTGAGGTATGATTGGATTTGTGGAGGCAAGTGTGGCTTTGCAGAAGTCCTATTGGTAGAAAAAATCAACTCCAACTGGCACATTAAGCAAGCGGAGATGCTGTGGATTGCCTAAGTTCGACAGTTTTAGGAATGATTAAATGGTGTGACCTACCGAAATTTGCCTGAACCGGATTCATTTTCACCGGTCTATTCCACGTGCCTGATACCACTCCTGCCACTGGCCCTACCGGCCCCACCCTGAATGATTTTGCCAGCTTCTACCTCTACGGCCTCACCAACAACCCCTACCAGCAATCCGCTGACATTGCGAAGTTTGGCGAACTGTACAACCTCGTCATCGGTGCCCACGGCGGCTTGAGCATCGGCAGTTCCTTTCACCCGTATCAGTTGCTGAATCCCGCGGGGGTGTCGGTGTGGTACACGGCTTTCGCGCAGTTCTACGCCCAGCCCAACCGCATCGAAATGTTTGGGGAAATGACCCTGGAGCAAGCCCAGTTTCTGGTGGCGCCCCCGGCCTCATTTGCCGAGTTTAACGTGTGGCCCGACACCCGGCTGACCAGCACTGAAAACCCGGTTTTCAGCCGCTATATACCCTTCGTGCTGCCGTTTCTGGTGCGCAAAAGCCCGGACGCGCTGCGCTGGGACGCCGAATTCGCAGCCGCCGACGGTGACCGGGAACGCCTCGGCTGGTATCTGGAGGCCGTGAAGCAGGCCATCCAATTCGTGCAGCCCGCCCCCGCCATTGTGCTGGGCTTTGGGGAATTTGACGAGCAGCACCCGGAGGGACTGATTGAGCGATTTATGAGTTACCGCGAAATGCTGAAATAGATGAATGCTTCGGGACAGCACGGCCGGGTTTATCGTGGCAGTCAGTTACTTTTGTGGGCTTAATTCCTTGTAGGTTGCCCGCAATCTTCCTGTACTCATTTATTTAGTCCCACCTATGCCCACTTTTCCTCTTTTAGTGCGCCGTCTACTCACCATTTGCCTCTTGAGCTTGCTGGCCGGCGGCGCCATGGCCCAGCCCACCGGCAAGGCCGCCAAAGGCCGCAAGCGCTACACGTTTGCCCAGAAAGATGCCGTGTCGCCCTACGTGCAGAACGTGACCAAAAACACCGACGAAGAGCAGGAAGTCGACGGTTCCTTTACCCGCCTGGGCTACCGCTCCTACAATGATTTGCTGACTGAAATCAACGCCTTAAGAAAACTGAAGGATTGGGCTGATACCACCTACCAGCGCCGCGTGGCTGCCATTCCCGCCGGCGGCGCCTTGCTGGTCACCATCCACCGCCAGGGCCCCAAAAACGCTGACTTAGCCAACCTCACGCTTACCGTTACCTCCAAAGACGGCAAGGAAGTCTTCGCCCAAACCCTGGAGCCCGGCAACGGCCGTTTCTTCGGCCGCGACCTCTACATGGCTCAACGCGCTATTCCATTCCCTAAAATGGATGCCCAGGAGCTGGCTGTCAGCATCCGCGATGCCAAGCTTTACCAGACGTTCGATTATATCTTGAACCTACCAGCAGCGCAATAGGGGAATTTCACCCCTTGCCTCTCTCCAAAAGAGAGGGGGCCTGACATCGCCTGTCATTGCGAGCGCAGCGCGGCAATCTTTCCTCTCCCTGCGACCAGCCCTGAGAAGTGATAAAGCCTTTTATGGAAAAAGCCCCGACACTGCACAGTGCCGGGGCTTTTCACATTATTAAGCTAGTCGCTGAGACCAGGACGGATTGCTTCGTCCTTCGTCCTCGCAATGACAGCACCGCGCCGCCGTGGCTCCCCTCTCTTTTGGAGAGGGGCTGGGGGTGAGGTTCCCCTACGACTTCCGCAGCCGCACCCACTGCACCGCAATTACCGTCTTGGCATCCTGCAGCGGCTCAGCCACCAGTTGGTCCCAAGTGAAGTCCACCATTTCAATATTCTCGTTTTCCTCAACCAGCCCGCCGCCATCGCCGCTGCGGTGGCTGACCTCGGCGTAGTACACGGTGATTAGTTCGGAGCTGGTGCCGGGCGAGGGCCACATGTCCACGATTTTTTCCAGCTTGTCGATTTCGTAGCCCAATTCCTCGTGAATCTCGCGGCGCACGGCCGTATCGGGGGTTTCGCCGCCGTCTATCATGCCAGCGGCTATCTCCAGGATTTCGGCTTCGGGGCCGATGCGGAACTGGCTGGTGAGCACGTACACCTGCCGGTCGGTGTCGTAGACCAGCGCGGCCACGGCCTTGCCGGGCGCAAACTGCTCGCGCTTGAGCTGGGTGTCGCCGTCCTGAACGATTAGTTGGTTGACTTTGTAATGGCCGTTGAATACGCGGCTCCGCTCAATAATCTGCATGGTGGGGAAGCAATGTTGTACCTTTGTAGAAACCAGGGCCGCCGTCGGAGCAGCCCGCCGCCCGGCTGTACCGGGCAAAGCCCCGCGCCTCGGCTGCCTCCGCAAGTAAGCGCACCTCACCCCAACTTCTCTTCATTCAGGGAACATGACGGCCTCCGACGAGCCGCCAACCCCGCCCACGCCTGGCGCACTCCGGCGTGGTCATGCCTGCCTATGCCAACGCGTTAGGCGCACCCTACTGTTCGGCAGGCCCTTGCCTGCCAGACTCCTAACTTAAGTACCCAGTACCAAACACCACACATGACGTTTGACGATTTAAACCTGATTGACCCCATCCTCAAAGCCCTCAAAGAGGAAGGATACACCACCCCCACCCCCATCCAGGAGCAAGCCATTCCGCATGTGCTCGAAGGCAAAGACCTCCTCGGCGTGGCCCAGACCGGCACCGGCAAAACGGCAGCCTTCACCGTGCCCATCCTGCAGGTGCTGCACCGCACGGCCCAGGTTTCGAACCACGCCCCGCGCGCCATTCGCTGCCTCGTGCTCACGCCCACCCGCGAGCTGGCCATCCAAATCAACGAAAGCTTCGGCGCCTACGGCCGCCACCTGAGCCAGATTCGCCACACCGTCATTTTCGGCGGCGTGGGCCAAAACCCGCAGGTAGCGCAGCTCAAGCGCGGCGTGGAAGTGCTCATCGCCACGCCCGGCCGCCTGCTCGACCTCATGAACCAAGGCTTCGTGGACCTGCGCCAGGTGGAAGTGTTCGTGCTCGACGAAGCCGACCGCATGCTCGACATGGGCTTCATCAACGACATCAAGCGCATCCTGCCCAAGCTGCCCGCCAAGCGCCAGACGCTGTTCTTCTCGGCCACCATGCCCGGCCAGATTCAGGAGCTGGCCAGCACCATCCTGCGTCCCAACCCCGTTCGCGTGGCCGTTACGCCCGTCAGCAGCACCGCCGATACGGTGACCCAGTCGGTTTACCTGGTTGAAACCAACGACAAGCCCGCCCTGCTCCGCCACATTCTGGAGGACAAAGGCATTAAGCGCGTCCTGGTTTTCACCCGCACCAAACACGGCGCCGATAAAGTGGTAAAAGCTCTGGCCGCCAACCAGATTCAGGCCGAAGCCATTCACGGCAACAAGAGTCAGAACCACCGCCAGCGCGCCCTGTCCAACTTCAAGGCCGGCAGCACCCGCGTGCTGGTGGCCACCGATATCGCCGCCCGCGGCATCGATGTGGACGAGCTGACCCACGTTATCAACTACGAAATCCCGAACGAGCCCGAAACCTACGTGCACCGCATTGGCCGCACCGGCCGGGCCGGGGCGTTCGGCACCGCGTTTTCCTTCGTGGAAGACGAGGAGCGCGCTTACCTGCAGGACATCCAGAAGCTCATCAGCCGTCAGATTGACGTGGAAGCCGAGCATCCGTTCACTTCGGGCCGCATCAAGCCCGTGATGCTGCATGGCAACGAGCGCATCATTCGTCCTAAAGGCCCGGCTGGTCGTCCGGCCCGTTCCGGCCCCCGCGAGGGTGGCAATGGTGGCGGCGGACGTTCCGGCGGTGGCCAGGGCGGTGGGCGCCCCAGCAGCCAGGGCGGCGGCCGCCCCAGCGGCGAGCGTAGCCGTCCGGCGGCTCCGGCCGGCGGTGGTCATTCGGATACGGCTCGCCGCTTCGGCAGCGGCGGTGCCCGCGTGAACGTGGGTGGCAACCGCGAAGGGGGCGACCAGGGCGGCCGTCGTCGGGGCGATGCCGGTGGCTCGCGCCGCGGCTCGTTCTAGGCAACGTCCATAAGTAAAAGCAAAACAGCCCGGAAAACTTTTTCCGGGCTGTTTTGCTTTTTAAGGCAGATTACGTGCTTACCCACGAATACATTATTCTGCTTGCTCATGGCTCAGTCCACGCTTCCCGTTATCCAGGCCCTGCGCGACACAGCGCACCGCCTCGCCACCCAAGCGCCCTACCAGTGGGGCCACATGGGCAGCTGCAATTGCGGCCACCTGGCCCAAACGGTGACGCGCCTCACCAAGGCCGAAATCCATGCCCGGGCCATGCAGCGCTACGGCGACTGGGAGCGGCAGCTCATCGACTACTGTCCCACCAGCGGCTTGCCCATCGACCTGACCATCGATGAGATGCTGGCCTTGGGCTTCACCCGCGCCGACCTCACCCACTTGGAGAAAATTTCCGACCCCACCATTCGGGCCGCCATTCCCTTCGAGCGCCGCGACGCCCTGCGCCACAACCAGCGCGACGACGTGGTGCTATACCTCCGCACCTGGGCCGACTTGCTGGAGCAAAACCTACTGGCCAGCATCACCCTGCCCAACTTCAGCCCAACCCCCACGCCGAGCCCAGCCTTGGTCGGTGTAGCTGCGGACGTATAAGGCCGCAGTCGCCAGGTAAGCTGTGCCTCTTCTTCGGGGCCATGCCGACTGAAATATTCAAACACGCAAAAAGCCCCTGCCAAATTTTGGCAGGGGCTTTTGCTTTTTATCGGATGCAAGCCAGGGGCGGCCGAGCCGGCTGGCCGCTATACTCCTGGATTAACGGGTGACGTTGGAGCGCTGAGCTTCGCGGTAGCCTTCGGCACGGTGCGCGCGTTTGTAGGCAGCGTCGGCATTGGGGTCTTTCTCAGCGTCGGGGGCCTGCGTGCAAGAGGCCGTCAGGAACATTGCCGCGGCAGCGGCCAACCAAAGATTTGTGCGGGTCAGTTTCATGCTGCGAAGGTAACCGCTCCGCGCCAAACGCACAACCGAACCAGCAGCGCTTACCGGGCCCAAGCGCAACTCTCGTGTTCCAATTCAAGGGCAACGCCTAAGCCACTTCCATAGAATCAGTAGGCACCAGCTAAGGTCAAAACAGCATTTACAAATGACAACCAACCCACTTTAGATTAGATGAACCAAGGCAGTTAAGGCTTCACCCACGAATCGGCTATCCTGTCCAAATTAGGCAGGCCACAACTTAGCTACAGCCGACTCATGAGCTGTTAGATTCCAGCTCAACACCGCTTTGCAAGCGCTCAATGGGTTAGCATCGAAAACAAGCAGGGCTCCTCACCCATTGTGTTTATAGAAGCTTGGCAGGTGCCCATATTATTAGCACCATTCCTCGTATAACTAAGCTACTCCATCAAGCACAGGTGCCATCTAACTTAGATACCCGGGTACTGACCTGAACAGCAAACCAAGTATAAATGCATCCAATTTTACCTAACCCCTTGGTTTCATTAGCTAAATTAAATTAATTGAAATAGAGGTGTTTATGATAGCAAAATGAGTTCCAAAAGCTTTATCCGTTAACTAGCCACGGAAATTAGTATCCTTATAAGTTGAATATATAAATCATACTAATGAATTAACTCATTACCAAGTCAATTCCTGGGAAGCAAAATAGCTCGTATTGTCAGGCTGACAAATTGTGCTATTACAAGCTGACCTTATAATAAGCTAGTGTCGCTATCCAAACCAATGCAGCAACCTACTCCTTCTTTAAACCTGGCCTACGCCAGCCATAATGAAGCGCTAGCAAAGTCGCTGAAGCCTACGGTAAGCACGCTGTAGGCAGGCAGAAAGGCAGCCAAATGATGCAGCTACTGACCCGCTTTGTTATAAGTAAGGTGCCCCGGGTCTACTCCAATCCCAGAATAGCAAACCGTGTCCATTCCCAAACATTTGGAAATGGAGACGGTGCCTCAGCAGACCTATAGTCGGCAGCCCGGAAGAGGGATTTTGTTTACTCGGGCTGATAATCCGCAAAGGACCCGTCGCGATAGAAAATCACGATTCGTCGAATCGGCTTTTCAGTCCTTTCGATTAATGCGGCAGCGGTGGGGTCAACGGCCGGTTGAGCCGGAGCAGTTTCTACAGCTACCGGTGGCACTACCGTTGCCGTAGGGCTGGTAGCAGGCGCAGGGGGCGTTTCAACGGCCGGCTGTGGCTGGGCCACCAGCGGAGCAGCAGATGGCGCAGGGGCAGCATTAGGCCGCGAAGTAGTAAACCGCTTAGGTACTGGGTACTTGGCACCTGTATTGACCGGGCGGGAAATGGGCCCAGTAGGGGCAGCGACAGCAGTTCGTGGGCTACGAGGAGCCGGGGTAGCTGGTGCCTCGGCAACGACCGGAAGCGCTTCTGGCGCCGGGGCCGGCTCCTTTTCTGGTGCTTGAGGAGCTTGTTTAGGCGGCGCAACTGCCTGTATGGATGCCGCGGGGGCAGCAACAATAGAAACCGGAGCAACAGCATCCGCCAACATGGGCCCGGTGCCATTGAGCAGCCAAGGCATCGATAAGTCCGGCATGGCCGCCAGAATGCGCTGCACCACCTCCAAACTAGGCTTGTTGCGACCGGACAGAATATGACTCACAATCGGCCGAGCAATGCCAATGGCATCGGCAAATTGAGTAGGAGTAAGCTGACGGGTTTCCAACAGCGTTCGGATACGCTCGACCATGGCAGTTTGTTTGATTACAAATCTACCACATAATTTCGGACCTGCACAAAAATATTTTTATTAAATCTCTTGACTTTGATTACAATTCTTTCGTATGTTTGTATTACATTTGTATATCATCTCAAAAGAACATGGATACAACCTTTTATCCGGCCGTTATAATTGTAATCAATTTGGCCAGTGTGTGTATTGCTTGTGGAGTTATATATATGGTAACGCGTAAGAGCCCGGCAACTGCGAAGTTGTCGGGCTCTTATATATCCTGGCACCGCTTGGATAACGAAGCCAGAAAGATTCAGTCGGAACGCAGCCGGCGGCTAATCGAAGTACTCGCGGGCTAGCGCCTTATCGTGACCATAAATGTCGTCGCGGAAGTGGGGGTGCCCATCGGCATCGGCCCATGCCGTGAAGTACACCAGATACACGGGTAATTTGGTCTTGAGCGGGACGTACTTTTCCCGGCGCCGGGCCACGGTATCGAGGATGGTTTGCTGGTCCCAGCCGGGCTTATCGCGCAGCAAATAGGTGGCCAGCCGCAGGGGGTCCTGCACCCGCACACAGCCGTGGCTGAAGCTGCGCAGGCTCTGGGAAAACAACTCGCGGTGGGGCGTATCGTGCAAATACACGTCGTTGGAATTGGGGAAGATGAACTTCATGTTGCCCAAATCATTCTCCGGCCCGGGCCGACGACGCAACGTGTACTTGAAGTTTTCTTCTGTCACCCCAGCCCAATCGATGGAGGAGGGGTCTACCACCACAGCCTTTTTGCCGTAGCCTTTCACTACCTCCATGTCGAGGTGGTCGATGTAGTGGGGGTCGGCAATCAGCTTATCCTTGAGCTCATTTTCGATGATGCTGAAGGGCACATTCCAGTAGGGGGCCAGCACCACGTACTCCATTTTATCGCTGAAAATGGGGGTCTCGTGGAGGCTCTTGCCCACGATGACGCGCATGTTGAAAGCTTCCTTGCCGTTCTCAATTACGTGCAGGGTATACTCCGGAATGTTTACCAGCAGGTAGCTCGGCTCAAAGCGCTTGGGGAGCCAGCGCCACCGCTCCATGTTCAGAATAATTTGGTCGATACGGGAGCCAATGGGCACGTTGAGCTGGCGCAAAGTTTCGCCGCTTACAATGCCATCGGGCCGCAGCCCGGCGTCCTCCTGGAAGGTCTTCACGGCGCTCACCAAATCGGGGCCATACACCTGCTCGACGGGAGCCGCGGCGGCTTTCCCAGACCTGGCGCTATCTCTTAGCGACACCGGCATCGCGGCTGGTGCAGTCGCGGGCTGGGCGCCGCCCGGGCTGCCGGCACCGCCCAACAGGCGCTGCCGCAACGCAGGCACGGCCGGCGACGACTGCCCCGGCTTGAGCTTTAGCGTGGCCGGCAATACGGGCCAGCCGCCGGCGCGCTCCTGCGCCCGGTAGGCCGCCAGGGCCTTGCGCAACTGGTCGTACTCGGGGTGCAGGGGCGCAAATTCGTAGTAGTTGTATCGGCTTTTCCGCTCTCCCAAAAAGGTGAGCAGGGCCTTGTGCAGCTTGATTTTGTTGGGCTTTACCTGCCACGCTGTGTTCTTGGAATCGCGCGGATTGGCAGCGCCCCGGTAGTAGTCGGAAGCCCACTTTAGGTAGGTGCCGGTAAGGGCCACGTCAATCTTTCGCTCCAGCGCATTGCGGCGCGCCGAATCGGCCCGAACCTGTTCCAGTTCGGCAAATAGCTTCTTGAAGTCCTTAACCTGGTAGTCTTTAGGGTCCAGGCCTTCATCCTGGGCTTTAGCAATAATATTCTGCAACGTCTGGGCCTGCGGTACCAATTGATGGTCCTTAAACCAGCCCAACTTGAATTTTCGCTCCCGGTAAAAACGCCGGGCCGCAAGCAACTGCGCCTTGAACGCCGGCTCGGACCGGATGCTATTGATGACATACGTGCTGTCGACCAAGGGCTGCGGGCCAGCGGCCACGGAAGCAGCCGACTCGCCCGCGGAGCCATCTGCGGACTGGCCCTTATCGGACCCGCAGGACTGCAGCGTGGCGCTGCCAAGCGCTACCAGTAGCAGCGCCCACAGCAGGGAAGTGAAACGAAACAGAAAAGACATTGAGAGAAGTAAAACGGAGAGAACAAAGGCCTCGGGCAGTCGCAAGGGGCCGGGCGGTGAATTGCCAAGCGGGGCGAACCTGAACCGGGCCGCCCGCAGGCAGTCCTAATGCAAAGTACGCAACCGTAAGGCATAGCCTGGCCTTATAACGGCCGTTATCATGCCAAGTTCGTACTCCAAGCACGCCAAAATAGAAGTTGCCGCCCGGCCGGGCTCCGCGAAAAAGGATTTCGGCTGCGCTCTCGCTCCGGCTTCTAGAAGCTGAAGCACAAATAACGAGCGAGTTGCGCAGCACTCCGGGCATTGGGCTATTGCTTAGCTCGTCAGTTGGAACCCCGCACGCCACACTTTAGGTAATTTTTTCTGTTTTTTTCAATCTCTGCTTTTTTGACTCCCTCCTCTATGGTCTCTCCTATTGCTTCGGGCTCTCCTACTGCTTCGACCTCTCCTACTACTTCGCCGGTCGCCTTGTCCCCCGACCCGCACAGCTATTCAGGCTTAAGCCCGGTCCGGGTCCGGCACCTGCTGCTGGAGCTGGCCGTTGACTTCGACAGCCGCACCCTAGCGGGCAGCGCTACCTGGCACTTGGCCAATGCAGGCGAGGCAAGCCCGGTCATCTTCGACACCCGTGAGCTGGCCATCGAGTCCGTCGAACGACTCGACGGCTCGGGCACGGTTGCCCCGGCTGAGTACACGTTGGGCACCGCCGACCCAGTGCTTGGCCAGCCCCTGCGAGTCGCCCTGGCGAATGACACCACGGGCGTGCGCATCCATTACCGCACCGCTCCTGCCGCGGCCGCGCTGCAATGGCTGGCCCCCGCCCAGACCTCCGGCACCCAGCCCTTCCTGTTCACGCAGTCGCAGGCCATTCTGGCGCGCACCTGGCTGCCCTGCCAGGACTCCCCCGGCATTCGCTTCACCTACGAGGCCCGGGTGCGCGTACCAGCCCACCTGCTGGCCCTGATGAGCGCCGCCAACCCCCAGCAGCGGAGCGCCAGCGGCGAGTACCAGTTCCGGATGGACCAGCCCATCCCGGCCTACCTCATGGCCCTGGCCGTAGGCGACCTAGAGTTTGCGCCGCTGAGCGAGCGCACCGGCATCTACGCCGAGCCGGCCACCCTGCCCCCGGCCACCCACGAGTTTGCCGACCTCGAACACATGGTGGCCGCCGCCGAGCAGCTCTACGGCCCCTACCGCTGGGAGCGGTACGACTTGCTGGTGCTGCCCCCCAGCTTCCCCTTTGGCGGAATGGAAAACCCGAGGTTAACATTTGTAACACCTACCATTCTGGCCGGCGACCGCAGTCTGACAAGTTTGGTGGCTCACGAGCTGGCCCATTCCTGGTCGGGCAACCTTGTTACAAATGGAACGTGGAATGATTTCTGGCTCAACGAAGGATTTACCGTGTATTTCGAGCGCCGCATCATGGAACATTTGTATGGCCGCGAATATGCCGACATGCTGCAGGTGCTGGGCCGCGACGCCCTGCACCACACCATTGAGGAGATAGGCGCGACCAGCCCCGACACCCACCTGCGCCTGAACCTGGCCGGCCGCGACCCCGACGAAGGCCTCACCGAAATAGCCTACGAAAAAGGCTGCTCCCTCCTACTCACCCTGGAAGGGCTGATTGGCCGACCCCGGCTTGATGCCTTTATTAAGGAGTACTTTGCCCGCTTCAGTTTTCAGGCCATGGACACGGACACCTTCCTCGCTTACCTCCGCGCCGAGCTTCTGGATAAGAAGCCCGGCCTGGAGGCCCGGCTGCAGTTGAGCGATTGGGTCGACGGCCCCGGCCTGCCCGCGAACACCCCGGCCGTGACCTCCCACCGGTTCGAAGCCGTGGATCAGGCGCTGTCCCGGCTGGCCGCTGGTACCGCGCCGGCCGCCCTCGCTCAGGAGACGGCCGAGTGGAGCAGCCACGAATGGGTGCACTTCTTACAAGGCCTCCCGCCTACCTTGTCGGCGGAGCAGCTAAAGCCTCTCGACGACGCTTTTCATTTTACCACCTCCGGCAACGCTGAAATTCTTACCGCCTGGTTTCCGCACACGCTGCGGGCCGGCTACGCCGCGGCAGCCCCGGCCTTGGAAAATTTTCTGAGGCACGTGGGGCGGCGCAAATTTTTGGTGCCGTTGTACCGGGCCTTGCTCGCCACGCCCAACGGGCCGCAGCGGGCCCGCGCCATCTACGCTGAGGCCCGGCCCAATTATCACTCGGTGGCCACCGGGACACTCGACGCCTTACTCGCCGAACGAACATAAAGCCATCCGGCCCGAACTTTGCCCGTTCTTAGCAGCCCAATAGCGGCATACGGCTGGGCTTATTTATCCCGCATTACTCAGTTACCTTATTTATACGTTGAAAAACATCATTCCATTAGGCAAGCTCATCGCCGTTGGCGGCAATGAAGACAAGGGCACCTACCCCAATCCTCGCACGCGCCGCAAGTATTACCTCAACTTTTTTAAGCTGGGCATTCTGAAGCGCATTGTCCTGGAAACCGGCAAGCTCGACCCGCGCATTGAAGTAATCACCACGGCTTCCATGATTCCGGAAGAAGTTGGGCCGATTTACACGGGGTCTTTCGCCATGCTCAACTGCCTCAATGTGGGCGTCATGGACATCCGCACGCCCGAAGATGCCCGGCAGCCGGAGTACCTCGAGCGCTTGAAGGCCGCCGATGTGGTGATGTTTTCGGGCGGCAACCAGTCGCGGCTGCGCGAGATGTTCGGCGATTCCGAATTCTTGAAGTGCATGACGCAGCGCTACTACGACGAGCCCCATTTCGTGATTGCCGGGACCAGCGCCGGGGCCATGGCCATGTCCGAGCACATGATTCGGGGGGGGTCGGTGCCCGATGCGTTGCTGAAAGGCGCCGTGAAAATGGGCGTTGGGCTGAGCCTGCTGCCGGCCGCCATTGTCGATTCGCACTTTGTAAAGCGGGGCCGCTTTGGCCGGCTCATCGAGTCGGTGGCGCTGCACCCCAAGCTCATCGGTATTGGGCTGGGCGAAGACACCGGCGTGCTTATTACGGATGGAAACTTGGTCGAAACCATTGGTTCTAACCTGGTTATCATTCTCGACGGGCACCATATTCAGCATAACAACGCCGCGGCAGCCAAGAAAGGAACCGTGCTTTCGATTGAAAACGTGACCATGCACGTGCTGGCCAAAGGCAATGTGTACGACATGCACGAGCGGAAATTCTACGTGAGCAAGGAAGCCCAAGCCGCCCGCCATCCCAAACCAGACACCGTGGATGCAGACTCGACGGTAGAGCAAGCCTAATGGACTGGCCGGGCACTTGCCGCCTCGGCTCTTTTAGCTCAACTTTCTATCAACTACAAAAAAGCCCGCTCTTCTTCAGGATGAGCGGGCTTTTTTGCTACCGTAGCCGCCTCAGCACGTACGTTAACTTCACGCCCACTTTTCTCGGCTAGCGGGCCGCCGTTAAGCAGCCTTAACTACCTCACCTTTCTCATATTCCTCTCAATGAATTATCGCAAGCTTGGTAAAACTGGATTTTCTGTTTCTGAAATCAGCCTGGGCACCTGGCAGGTCGGCGGCAAATGGGGCGACCCGTTTAGCCACGACAACGCCGACAAAATCCTCAACGCCGCGGTCGATGCGGGCATCAACTTCATCGACACGGCCGATGTGTACGGCGACGGCGAAAGCGAAAAGGCCGTGGGCCGGCTCGTGCGCTCCCGCTCCGAGCAAATTTTTGTGGCCACCAAATGCGGGCGTCGCCTGCAGCCCCACGTCGCCGACGCCTACCAGCCCGCCGTGCTGCGGCAGTTTGTGGAAGAAAGCCTGCGCAACATGCAGCTCGAAACCCTGGACCTGGTGCAGCTGCACTGCCCGCCCACGGACGTGTACTACCGCCCCGAGATATTTGAGCTGTTTGACCGGCTGCGGGACGAAGGGAAAATCCGGCACCTGGGCGTGAGCATCGAAAAAGTGGAGGAAGGCCTAAAGGCCATCGAATTTCCGAACGTGGCCACGGTGCAGCTCATCTTTAACATGTTTCGGCAGCGCCCGCCGGAACTGCTCTTCAAAGAAGCCGCCCGCCGCGACGTGGGGCTGATAGTGCGCGTGCCACTGGCCAGCGGCTTGCTCACCGGCAAGTTCTCGCCGCAAACCAGCTTCTCGGCCGAAGACCACCGCAACTTCAACCGCAACGGCGAAGCCTTCGATAAAGGCGAGACGTTTTCGGGCGTGGACTATGCCACCGGCCTGGCCGCCGTGGAAGAATTAAAACAAGTCTTTCCGGGCGATTCCCAGCTGGCCGCTTTCGCCCTGCGCTGGATTTTGATGTTCGACGAGGTGAGCTGCGTTATCCCCGGCGCCTCCCGGCCCGAGCAGATTCTTTCCAACCTGAAAGCGGCCGAAATGCCGGCCCTTTCGGCCGAGCAGCTGCAGGCCGTGCGCAATGTGTACGACCGAAAAATCAAGCCCCTGGTGCACCACACCTGGTAAGGGAATTCATGAAAAGAGGGGCCCCTATATATAAGGTATAGGAGCCCCTCTTTTTTGTGCCCGCGCTGGGGCCGCCACCTACTTATAAATGGCCACCAGGGCCTCGCCTCCTTCGATGCGACTGGCGCGGTACATGCCTTCCGAATTGAAGGGCAGGGTCACGTTGCCGGCCGCGTCCACGGCTATCAGGCCGCCTTCGCCGCCGGCCGGGGCGAGCTTGTCGTGCACTACCATGCGGCAGGCTTCCTCCAAGCTCAGGCCTTTGTATTCCATCAGGCAGGCGATGTCGTAAGCCGCCACGGCCCGGATAAAATATTCACCGTGGCCGGTGCAGCTGATGGCGCAGCGGGTATCGGCCCACGTGCCGGCGCCGATGAGCGGCGTGTCGCCGATGCGGGCGTAGCGCTTGTTGGTCATGCCTCCGGTGCTGGTGGCGGCGGCCAGGTGGCCGTGCACGTCGCGCGCCACGGCGCCTACGGTTCCTTTTTTCCAGTTGGGGTCGGCCGTCTCCTCCACCTTGCCGGGCTCCTCGAGCGGGGCCGTCACGGGCGAGGTTGGCGCTTCGGCGGGCTGGGCCTGGCTGTGGTCGAGGCGCATGCGGCCTTCGCGCAGGGCTTCCTGCAGTTGGTCGTAGCGGTGCTGCGTGAAGAAATACTCAGGCGGCTGCAGCGGCAGGCCGTACTCGCGGGCCAGCTCGTCGGCGCCGGGGTAGGCCAGCAGCACGTGCTCGGTTTTTTCCATCACCAGCCGGGCGGCCCGAATGGGGTTTTGCACCTGGCGCACCCCGGCCACGGCGCCGGCCTGGCGCGTGTGTCCGGCCATGAGGGCAGCATCCATTTCGTGGTGGCCTTCGTGGGTAAACACCGCGCCGCGCCCGGCATTGAACAAGGGGCAGTCTTCGAGGCTGCGCACCACGGCTTCCACGCAGTCGAGGGCCGCGGCGCCGTCGCGCAGCAGGTCGTAGCCGGTGTTCAGGGCCTGCTCCAGCGCATTGCGGTAAAGCATTTCATCGGCGGGCAGCAGCGTGGCGCGGGCAATGGTGCCGGCACCGCCATGGAGGGCGAGAGCGAACATTCAGGAATAAAAATGTTGAGAATTATGGCCCCAAAGGTAGCCGTAGGGAACGGGTAGCGGGCGGCTAGTGTTTTTTTTCGTAGGTTTGACCCTTAAGTTTTTTAATCTCCAAACACCTTACTTTTATGGCATACGACGTAACCGGCCGGCTGCACGAAATATTTGACGAACAGCAGGTAAGCGAGAAATTCCGCAAGCGTGAGTTCGTGCTCGAAGTCCAGGACGGCCAGTATCCCGAGCATATCAAGTTTCAAATGGTTCAGGACAAAACCAGCCTCATCGACCCTTTCAAAATGGGCGATGAGGTGAAAGTGACCTTTAACCTACGGGGCCGCGGCTTCAACAAGAACGGCCAGATGCTGTACTTCACCAACCTGGAAGCCTGGAAGATTGAGCCGGCTTCGGGTGGCAACGCCGGCGGCAGCTTCGGCGGCGGCCAGCAGCAGGCCGCTCCGCGTCCCGCCGCTCAGAACCAGAACCCGACCTTGCGTGCCCAGCCTTCGGCAGCACCCATCGCCAGCGACGACGACAACGACCTGCCTTTCTAAGGTAGCTCCATCGTTTCGGCCGCCCCGCGGCTGAACGCAGTTCTTGAAAATGCCGCCTCTGGTTATCGGAGGCGGCATTTTTGTTTCCATCTCACGTATAGAACGACATGGATTTATTCGAGCTAATTGCACGCGGCGAGGGCGAAGAGTTGGAATTCAAGCAAAAAACCACGCACCCGCACCGAATTTCGCGCACCCTGGTCTCGTTGGCCAACACCCGCGGCGGACAAGTTCTCGTGGGCGTCGACGACCTCGGCCGCGTGGTGGGCGTGCGCGATACCGAGGAAGAACTATTCGTATTGCGCGAAGCAGCTCAACATTACATCCAGCCGCCTCTTACCACCCTGCACTTCCTCGAATTGGAGGAAGATGGCCGCACCGTATTGGTGGTCACCGTGCCCGAAAGCCTGAATAAGCCCCACCGCGCCCAAGTGGCGCCCGGCGACTGGCGCGGCTACGTGCGGGTGCGCGACGCCAGCGTGCAAACCAGCGGCCTCACCGAAAAGGTGCTGGAACGCCAGCAGCCCGAATCCCGCTTTGAAAAGATCCCGCTCAATAAACAGGAGCTGGCGGTGATTGACTACCTGAAAAGCCACCCGCGCATTACACTGGGGCAGTTTATGAAGCTCGTAAATTTTGGCAAGCGTCGGGCCTATCAAACGCTGATTAAGCTAGTGCTTCACGGCTATATCCGTCACCACGACAAGGAAAAGGAGCCGTATTACACGCTGTAAAATAAAAAAGCGGATGCTTCCCGAGCCTGAGCTGGGAAACATCCGCTTTTTAAGAATGACTGCGCTTTAGTCTTGCTTGCGGGCGCGGGCGATTTTCTTCTCTTCTTTTTCGGCTTTTTTCTCCTTGGTCGTTTTAACGGGCTCTTTCTTTTTCTCTTTGCGGGCGTCTTGGGCTTTGGCCATGATTGAAAAGAAGTTTAGGGATGTAAGGTCTGAGGTTTGGAATATTTCAACGCACGGCCCCGCCGATGTGTTGTGCCGGGCGAAGGTAGAAGTTTTGCCGAAACCTACAGCACGGGCAGGTACCGCTCGCGGATAATATTGAGGTGGTGCAGCTCGTGGCCGGGCACGATGTATAGCAGGGCCCGCACGGTGGCCGGGCCGCCGTTGGCCGTGCCCCGACGGTCGAGTTGCTCGTCGGTGAAGCTGTCGAAAAGGGCCTGGGTGGAAGCGCGGGTGGCATCGTACTCGGCTAGCAGGCTGGCCACGGTACGGGCATTCGCGCCACTCTGGGCCACGTAGCCGTCTTGGTCAAACCCGGGCAGGTCCTGGCTGTCGCCGCGAGCGAAGCGCATGGCGCGGTAGGCAAAAATGCGCTCGGTATCAATCTGGTGCTGCAGCATTTCCTTGAGCGTCCACTTACCGTCGGCATAGGCTTTTTCGGCTTGGGCTTCGCTCAGGTTTTCGAAGATGGCGTGGAATTCCTGGGCAATGCCCCGCAGCGCCTCGCGCGGGTCAGCACCGACGGGCACCTGATTGATGTAGGTGGAAGCGTAGGGCAGGAAATCTCCTTCGGCAGGACGGGCAATGGGCATGACGGAATGGGATGAAATGGCGGTAAGGTCAGTATGGAGGGGCAGCGCGTGCACCGGTGGCGACAGCATTTCGGGCAGCACCAGCGGTTCGGGAACGGCGGGTGCCACCACGTCGGCCGTAGGCGGCAAGATGGAAGGCGCTAACTCTGGGTCGAACTGCAGGCGCACCACGGGCAATGGGGCCGGCAACGCAGCGGTGCTTCCCTCCTGCCCAAACGCCCAAATCAGGAAGTCGGGCATGACCCGGCCCCAGGTGTCGGGGTGGTGGTGGCCGCCTTCTACTTGCACGTAGCGCAGGGCCTGGCGCGCGTCCAGCCCAACTTTAATCAGCTCCTCAATCAAATCGAGGCAGTCTTCAATGGAATCGATGACGCCGTTTTGGTTGCGGTCGTTGTGCTCGTCGAGGGTGCCGCTTTGCAACCAGAAACGGTGGCTAGAGTGCGGGCGACGGGCCCGCACAAGGCCGTGCATGATGCGGTCGGAGGGCGTGTAGCCGGCTCCCACGGCCCGCTGCCGCCACCAGAACGAGCCTGAGAACACGCCCGCCCGCGCAAAGGCATCGGGGTGGTGCCACACCAAATCGAACGCCGACAAGCCGCCGAGCGAAAAGCCCGCCATCACGGCGTGGGCGGGGTTAGGCGAAGCCTGGTAGTTGGCCTGGGCAAAGGGCAATACCTCTTCGAGTACAAACTGCGAATACACCCCAGCCAGGTCACCGCGCCCGTCGTAGTCGGGGTGGGCGGCCGTTCCGTATTCGTGCTTGCGCTGCTCGTTGGCGTGCAGGGCCACCACCAGGAAAGGCTGCACCGCCCCGCGGGCATAGAGCTCATCGAGGGTGGCCTGGAAATTTAGCCGCTCCAGGTCCTGCCCGTCGTTCAGGTACAGCACGGGGAACGGGGCGGCGACTTCGTCGTAAGCCGGTGGCAGCAGGATGCTCAGCTCCACATCGCGGCCCAAAAAGCTGGAAGGCAGCACTTCCCGAACAAGCCGGAAGCCGGTGGACATGGGAACCAAGGTAAGAGAATCGATAAGCATTAAACTAAAGTAACGCTTACTGCTTGAGTTGAGCTTAAAAAATGAATCGGACAACCCGGATATGGCTGGTCCGTTATTTTTTGCTAGTTTGCCGTACAGCTTGAAAAACACGCTTTCGCCTCACCCTAATTCGCCCATCCCGTGCAGGAACAACACCGCCGCTTTTACTCGCACCACCTCGGCCAAGACATCGACATGATGGTATTCGGCACTTGGGGCTACCCGGTTGTCATTTTTCCCACTTCCGGCGGCGGCATCAACGAAGCCCGCGACTTCCAACTCATCGAATCGGCACGCCCGCTGATTGAAGCGGGCCGCGTCAAGCTGTTTTGCATCGACAGCATCGACCGGTTTTCGTGGTACGCCAAGCACTTGCACCCCTCAATTCGGGTACAGAACCACGTGTTCTACGACCAGTTCCTGAGCGAGGAGCTGGTGCCCATGCTGCAGAAAGAGTGCAACGTGGACAAGATTGGTGTGGCCGGCTGCAGCTTTGGGGGCTACCATGCCCTAAATTTTGCCTTCCGCCACCCCCATCAGGTCGCGCACCTTTTTACCATGGGCGCGGCCTTCGACATCCGCCAGTTTGTGGACGGCTACCACGACGACAACGTGTACTACAACAACCCGCCCGAGTACCTGCCGGGCGCGCAGAGCGAGCATTTCCAGTGGATGAACATCATCCTGGGCACGGCCGAACACGACTTCTGCAAAGATTCCACTTTCGAAATCGCCCGCATTCTCAGCGACAAAGGCATCCGTTATACCCTGGATGTGAAGCCCTTCGGCAACCACGACTGGCCAGTGTGGCGCGAAATGTTTCCGCAGTACCTTGACTCCATCGGCTAAGCCGCCCCAAACCTCTTTATTTACACTTTCACCCTTGGCCTAACCGCTACCAACACACCCCCTGATTATGAAAAAAATCGGCATCCTCTTCGGGCAGGAAAACACCTTCCCCCAAGCATTTATCGACCGCGTGAATGAGAAAGCACCGGCCGATATCCGCGCCGAATTTGTGCGCATCGACCAGGTTGAGCAGCACGTCGCGCCCAACTACGCCGTCATCATCGACCGGATTTCGCAGGATGTGCCCTTTTACCGGGCCTACCTCAAGAACGCGGCCCTAATGGGCACGGCGGTGATTAACAACCCCTTCTGGTGGTCGGCCGACGAGAAGTTCTTCAACAACGCGCTAGCCGTGCGCCTCGGCGTGCCCGTGCCCAAAACCCTACTCCTGCCCAGCAAGGAGCGCCCCGCCGACACCAGCGAGCGCAGCTTCCGCAACCTGAACATGATGGACTGGGACGCGGCCTTTGCCCACATTGGCTTCCCGGCCTACATGAAGCCCCACTCCGGCGGCGGCTGGAAAAGCGTGTACAAGGTGAATTCGCCCGATGAATTTTTCCGGGCCTACAACGAAACCGGCCAGCTGGTGATGCTTTTCCAGGAAAACGTGGAGTTTACCGACTACTTCCGCTGCTACTGCATTGGCGGCACTGAGGTGCTCATCATGCCCTACGAGCCCCGCAACGAGCCGCACCTGCGCTACGCCACCGAGATGAAAACCACCGGCGAGGCGGGCGAGAAGCTGCTGGCCACCATGAAGGACTACGTCCTGAAGCTCAATGCGGGCTTGGGCTACGACTTCAACACGGTAGAATTTGCAGTGCGCGACGGCATTCCAATTGCCATTGACTTCGGCAACCCCGCCCCCGACGCCGACATCAACTCCGTGGGCGAGAAGAACTTTGAGTGGGTAGTGGAGGCTGCGGCCAACATGGCCATTGCGCGCGCCATCGCGCAGAAATCCGGCGAAGACAACCTGACCTGGGGCACATTCGTGCACCCGCACCGCGCCAAAGCCGGCGAAACCCACTTCACGGTCGGCGACACCCCTCCGGCTCCTAAAAAACCGGCGGCTTCCAAAGCGGCTGCCAAGCCTGCCGCCGCCAAACCCGCTGCGGCAAAGCCCGCGACCCAAAAGGCTGCTGCTCCCAAGGCGGCCGCCAAAAAGCCCGCTGCTAAAAAAGCCGAGTAGGCACTAGCTCGTACGGACGGGCCCGGCGCGCTCCCTAGCGCGCTGGGCTATGCGCCCCCTCCTTTCCTCCTTTCCAATCCGCACCGTCAATGGCCATGCCCGCGTTTACCCTCGGCATCGAGGAAGAATTTCAGACGATTGACCCCGATACCCGGGAGCTGCGCTCCCACCTATCGCAGATAGTAGAAGGCGGCCGGGTAACCCTGCAAGAGCAGGTGAAGGCCGAAATGCACCAGGCCGTGGTGGAAGTAGGCACCAACATCTGCCACAACATCGGCGAGGCGCGCACCGAAGTGTTCCACTTGCGCCGCCAGGTAATGGAGCTGGCCGACAAGCAGAACCTGAAAATTGGGGCGGCCGGTACCCACCCGTTTTCGCGGTGGCAAGACCAGCCCATCACGCCCGACGTCCGCTACGACAAGATTGTGGAGGAGCTGCAGGAAGCGGCCCGCTCCAACCTCGTTTTTGGCATGCACGTGCACGTAGGCATCGAAAACCGCGACATTGGCGTGTACATGATGAACGCGCTGCGGTATTTCCTGCCGCACCTGTTTGCGCTCAGCACCAATTCGCCGTTTTGGGAAGGACGCGAAACGGGGTACAAGTCGTTTCGCACCAAGATATTCGAGCGGTTTCCGCGCACGGGCATCCCGGGCTTCTTCCACAGCGCCAGCGACTACGACGAGTTTTTGCAGCTGCTCATTAAAACCGGCTGCATCGACAACGGCAAAAAAATCTGGTGGGACCTGCGCCTCCACCCTTTTTTCGACACCATCGAGTACCGCATCTGCGACATGATGCTGCGCGCCGACGAAACCATCTGCATCGCGGCCATTATGCAGGCGCTGGTGGCCAAGATTTACAAGCTTAAGATGCAGAACCTCAACTTCCGCATCTACCGTAGCGCGCTGATTAAGGAGAACAAGTGGCGCGCCGCCCGCTACGGCCTCGACGGCAATATGATTGACTTTGGCAAGCAGGAGGAAGTGCCCACCCGCAAGCTGATTTTGGAGCTCCTCGATTTTATTGACGACGTTGTCGACGATTTAGGTAGCCGCCACGAGGTAGAATACGTATTGACGATGATGGAGATGGGCACCGGTGCCGACCGCCAGCTCAAAGTCTTCCGGGAAACCGGCGACTTGAGCAAGGTAGTCGACTATATTCTCGCCGAAACCGCTCACGGGCTATAAGTTAAGTAAACGACCTTTGCTAACGCAACGCCCGCCGTCAAGGCAGGCGTTGCTTTTTTTTGCCTAGACTACGGTTTAGCTTTGTTTATCGGCTGGCAGTGCTGGCAATTTTTATTTTTGATTACCCTATGGAGGCTATTCGCATTGCGATTCTGGATATGTACAACAACGCGCCGAACGAAGGCATGCGCTGCATCAGGCAGCTGCTGGCCCGCGGCGCCCACGAAAACGGCGTTGCGTTTGCCGTCGACACCTATAACGTGCGCGCCGAAAACGCTTTGCCCGGCCTGGATTACGACATTTACATTTCCTCGGGCGGCCCCGGCAGTCCTCTGGAATCGGGCGAGGCCTGGGAGCCGCGCTACTTTGCCTTCATCGATTCGCTGCTGGCCTACAACCAGACCCAGGAACACAAAAAGCACCTGCTGCTGATTTGCCACTCGTTTCAGCTCATGAGCCGGCACTTGGGCCTGGGCGAAGTGAGCCGGCGCAAGTCCACTTCCTTCGGGGTACTTCCTGTGCACCTCACCTCGGCCGGCCTCACCGAGCCCGTGCTGCAGGGCCTGCCCGAGCCGTTCTACATCGTCGATTCGCGCGATTATCAGCTCACTAACCTCGATATGGACCGCCTCGAAGAACTGGGCGCCGAAGTGGTGTGCCTGGAGAAAGAGCGGCCCCACGTGCCTTTGGCCCGCGCCATCATGGCCATTCGCTTTACGCCGGAGGTGTTCGGCTCGCAGTTTCACCCCGAGGCCGACGGCGAAGGCATGCTCCGCTACATGCTCACCGACGAGCGCAAGCAACAGGTAATCACCACCTACGGCGAGGCCAAATACGAAGAAATGGTGCACCTGCTGGCCAATCCGGACACCATCGAGCGCACGGAGTCGGTAATTGTGCCTACCTTTTTGCGCCGCGCCGTGGCCCAACTGGGCGTCCTCACGGCTGCCTAGTCCATCGCCCGCCGTGCCTGCTTAGCCCCGCTCTATGATTCCGGAACACCGTCAGACTTTCAATGCCGCGTTTAGCCCGGCTCGCTACCAAGAAATGCTCGCCGACATCGACCGGCAACTGCCCGGCCAGCTCGACTTCCGAGTAGCCGAAACACCGGTATTCGTACCGGCAGGCTTGCGCGACAAACTGAAGGCGGCCGGCGAAAGCATCATTCAGGTAATTGAGCAGCCCAATTTCAAGGACTTAACCGAAGGAGCCATTCCGGCGCACCAGCGCGTGCCTAATGAAGACGCGCGGCCCGAATTCCTGACGTTTGACTTCGCGGTGTGCCGCGATGCCCAGGGAGAGCTAGAACCCCAGCTCATTGAGATGCAGGGGTTCCCGTCGCTCTACGCGTTTCAGTCGTGGCTGCCGTCGGTGTTCCGTCGGCATTACCCCATTGCCGATTCGGTCAGTCCCTTCTTGGGCGTTCCTGATTTTGACACCTACCAGGAGCGGATGCGGGCATTTATTCTGGGCGGTCAACCTGCGGAACAAGTTATTTTATTAGAGCTATTTCCGGAGAAGCAAAAAACCCGAATTGATTTTGCGTTATCGAAAAAATTCTGGGGTGTTGAGGCCGTTTGCTTAACCCAAATTAAGCGCAACGGTCGGGATTTGTTTTATGAAAAAGACGGACGCTTAATTCAAATAAAACGCATTTATAATCGCATTATTTTTGATGAATTAGAGCGCTATCCGGAGCTCACTTTGTCTTTTAATTTGACCGAAGACGTTGATGTAACCTGGGTGGGCCACCCCAACTGGTTTTTCCGCATCAGCAAGTACACATTGCCGCTTTTGCACGCGCCTTTTGTGCCGCCGAGCTATTTCTTGCACGAGCTCACGGAGTACCCGGCCGACCTGGAGAATTACGTGCTAAAGCCCCTATTCTCCTTTGCTGGAGCGGGTGTGCGCCTGGACGTTACGGCCGCCGACTTGGATGCGTTGACTGATAAACAGAATTATCTATTGCAGCGCAAAGTCAGCTACGAACCGGTGGTGCAATCGCCCGATGGCTTGGTGAAATGCGAGATTCGTTTGCTCTACATCTGGCCGGTCGGCGAAGCCCGCCCGCAGCTACTCACGGGCCTGAGCCGCTTGAGCCGGGGCGCCATGATTGGTGTAGACTTTAATAAGGACAAAGACTGGGTAGGCGGCACCACGCCCATGTTTGAGCGCTAAACAGTAAAACGCGGGTTTGCAGTGGGCCTCAACAACGCACGGGAATAGTTGCGCGTAAAGCACAACCTATCACCCTTCACTTGCACCCCATGTCGTCACTCGCTGATAACGGTCTCAAAATCTCCAAGAATGTCCTCTTTAACGTCTTTGTAGGGCGGGCCGCCAAATTGCTAGGCAAGCCGTTCAAGGTTGTCACGGTACTTAACGAAGCCGCCGACAAGCTGGCCGATAAAGAAAGTAAGACGCATAAATTTCGCCAGCTATTTGAAGTTGGGCTGACCCTGGTGCGCTTGGTGCGCAGCTACATAAGCGGCGAATACCGTGAAATTTCTACCGGTACCATCGTATCTGGCTTAGCGGTGTTGCTTTATGTCCTTTCGCCCATTGACCTGGTCCCGGACTTTATTCCTGTGCTCGGCTTCCTCGACGACCTGAGCCTGGTAAGCTGGTTTGTGGGCAAGTTTCACGGCGAAATCACCCGCTTTAGGGAATGGGAAGCCACTGGCCGGGGCCAGGCCGCCAGCACCCACGGAACCGCGGGCGCCCCAGATGCCGCGGCAATGCCTGCTTTGGGCGACGTCTCACAGCCGAGCGTGGCCGAACTCGGCCATTCTTAAGCATCGATTACTGCTAGCCAGCCCAATAAAACACCACCGAAATGAAAGCTCCGACGTTGTTCGGAGCTTTTGTCGTAGTTGGCTGTGCGCTCGGCTGGCTGGCAATCAATCCTAATTGATAAGCTCCGGAGTACATCCTAAAAAGCCTTACTATCGAGGTAGAATCACCATTAAAACGGTTGATAAAGCAGCTGCGTGGTATTCTTAAAGACGCCGGTGTGATACTTTGTGCCGGCCTTGGCGGGTATGGTTTCAAATTTGCCCTCCACATACATTCCCCAACTTTCGGGTTACGGCCGGCGTTAGATTGCCAGCTTTAGCCGCCTGCGTTTATGCCTACTTTCGTTGTTTCTCTGCGCCTACCCGACGATTTCGATGAGGAATTTATTTCCCTTATCCCCAGCCATCGTGCCTTCATCAACCGCTTGCTCAATGACAAGGTGATTGAAGTGTACGCCATCAGCAGCGACCGCAGCCGCGGCTGGGTGACCATCAACGCCGACAACGCCGTGGCGGTGCAAGCCGTGGTCGAACAATTTCCGCTCTACCCCTACCTGCATGGCGTGGAAATTGATGAGCTGTTCATCTTTGACAGCGTTTATTCGCGCTTTCCCCACATTAGTCTCAATTAATTGCTTTTCAGCCGCCTTTTTTCTTTTAGGCCGGCCACTCCTGTTCCATTTATGGTAGCATTGCTCACCTCGTTTCTTCCCCGACTCCGAAATATTTGGCCCCTTGGCGCGCTGGCCCTCTTAGCGGCCACGGCTCCAGCCCAACCAACGTCCCTTACCACCGAACAGCTCACCACGCGGATGAGCGCGGCCATCGAAAACCTGAAGTACTTGCGCTGCACCGTAAAGGCGCAGGAGCGGATTGGCAACGGCATCATGCAGGCCCGTAGCATTATGAAAATAAGCTACAAGCCCCTACGCATTTACATCAAAAACCAGAAAGGGGTGGAAGTACTGTGGGTGGCTGGCCAGAACGCCGGCGACGCCTGGGTATATCCCGCCAGCTTCCCCTACGTCACACTCAGCCTGGACCCCAACGGCAAGCTCATGCGCGGCAACCAGCACCACACCGCCTTGCAGGCCGGCTTCGGCACCATCTCCGACCTGCTGCGCACCACGGGGCTACGGCAGGACAATTCCTTCAGCCGCTCTTTCCGCTACACCGGTGATACCGTGCTACTGGGCCGGCCGGCCTACGTGTTGCGCTCTGTTTACCCGCAGTTTCATTATGTGAATTACCGCGCGGGTAAAAACGAAACCATTTCCACGGTAGCCGAACGGTTCGGCTGTGGTGAATACCGGATTTTTGAGCGCAACAGCCTCACCATTGGCGAGAAAATACCCGAGGGCAAAGTGCTGCAAGTGCCCAACGCCTACGGCCGCCGCACCACCGTGTGCATTGACCCTAAAACCTACCTGCCCATCATGGTGCAAGTAGATGACGACAAGGGGCTTTATGAGAAATTCGAATTCCTCGACGTAATTGCCAATCAGCCCATTCCCACGCAAGAATTTACCAGGGATTATAATGGCTACAAACTCTAATCACTGATTTTTCGGATTGAAACGAATTTCACGGATTTTGTAAACGATTGACAACAATTACGCGCAATGATTTAATTGAACTAATTAATTATCTGCAAATAAAAAGGCCGCTTTTACAGCGGCCTTTTTATGTTAATTATGCTTGTCTACAAAATCCGTGAAATCTGTTTCAATTCGAAAACTAGTGATTTAGCGGCGCATTGTTTTTTCTATTTGGTCCCACATACCCGGGGTTAGCATTTCCAGCTTGTTGAATTCGCCGGCGCCATTGAGCCATTCGCCGCCGTCAATGGTCACCACCTCCCCGTTGACATAAGACGAAAAGTCGGACACCAAGTAGGCCGCCAGGTTGGCCAGCTCCTGGTACTGGCCCACGCGCTTGAGCGGCACGCTGGCAGCAGGGTCTAGCTTGCTGGCCAGCGGCTCGGGGAAGAGCCGGCTCCACGCCCCTTCTGTTGGGAACGGGCCGGGGGCAATGGCATTCGAACGAATGCCGTACTTCGCCCATTCTACCGCCAAAGAGCGGGTCATCGCCAGCACGCCTGCTTTAGCAGCAGCCGATGGTACTACATAAGCCGAGCCCACGGAGGCATAAGTGGTGACGATGTTGAGGATGGTGCCGGGTTTTTTATCGGCAATCCAGCGCTTGCCCACGGCTAGCGTGCAGTTGTAAGAACCCCGCAACACGATGTCCACAATCACATCGAATGCCTTGTGCGACAGACGCTCCGTGGGGCTGATGAAGTTGCCGGCAGCATTGTTCAGCAGCACATCCACCCCGCCAAACTCCTGAATGGTGCGGTCCAGCATGGCTTCCACCTCGTCGTATTTTCGTACGTCGCAGGCAATGGCCAACACCTTGCCGCCGGTTTGCTCGCGCAGCTCGCCCGCGGTTTTTTCCAGCACATCCAGCTTACGGCTGGTGATGGTGACGTTTGCTCCGAGCTGTAGGAAATAGGTGGTCATGGCCCGGCCCAAGCCAGTGCCGCCGCCGGTGACAATGATGGTTTTTCCCGCCAGGGCGTTGTCGCGCAGCATGGGCTGGGTGTAGGGTGTGGTCATGCGAAAGCAGTGATGAAGGTGGGAATTGCGAATTGAATCGAGGCCCGAAGGTACAAGCCTACTGATGCGAATGTTAACCAATCAGGCTTGAAACCACCGCCACTTATTTTGGTTACGGTATAAAGTACTACGTATTTTTTTCGCAACTTCGCACCCACTACCAGAGAAACGCAATAATTTTACATGAATAGTTCCAGTTCCAGAAGCTCCACGGGCGCAAATTTGGGAGCGGAACCCCAAACGGTACTGGTAATGGGCTGTGGCTGGCTGGGCATGGCCCTGGCCCGCTCGCTTGTGGCAGCAGGGCACAAAGTGCTCGGCACCACCACTACCACCGAGCAGCTGCCCACAATGGAAGCGGCGGGCATTGAGGCGCACCTGCTCCGGCTGGGAGCCGATTTTGACGCGCCGGCCGAAAAGTTGCTTCACCGCCTCTTGCAATCGGCCGATGTGCTGGTGCTGAACGTGCCGCCCCGGGCTTCTGCCGCCGGAGCTTACCCGGCCCTCCTGCGGCCGGTGCACCGAGCCGTGGCCGCCGCCGGCACCCAGCACGTGATTTTTGTAAGCTCCACGAGTGTGTACCCCGACGAGCCCCGCGTGATGCACGAAACCGATGCCTTGAGCACCCGCGATGCGGCTTCCGACGTGTTGCGGGCCGAGGGCCATTTTGTGCCGCGCTATGGCCAGTGGAAGAGCACCGTGGTCCGGCTGGGTGGCCTCATTGGGCCCGACCGTTCACCCGGTCGCTTCCTGGCCGGCCGCCGTGACCTGGCCCAGGGCAATGCGCCCGTAAATTTGGTGCACCTCACGGATGCAGTCGGTGTGCTGTCGGGTATCATCAAACACGGCGTGTGGGGCCACACCTTAAACGTGTGCTCGGCCCAGCACCCGCTGCGGCGCGATTTTTACCCTGCCGCAGCTCAGTACCTCAAGCTGGAATCGCCCACCTTTAAGGAAGAAACCGGCCCGAGCGGTAAAACCATCGACAGCAGCCTGGTGCGCAGCCTGCTGCCCTACCAGTTTCAGCACGACGACGTGCTCAAGGCCCTCGCCCACTGCTAAACCCGCCCCCATCGCCTCGGTGGGCGCCGTACCTTTGCCCCGTGAACAACGATGCAGCCCAACCCCTCGTGGCCGTGCTGGGCGGTGGCGCGGCCGGCTTTTTCGGCGCCATTGCCTGTGCCGAAGCCAACCCCCATGCCCAGGTCCTACTGCTAGAAAAGACGGGCAAGCTGCTCAGCAAGGTGCGCGTATCAGGTGGTGGGCGCTGCAACGTGACGCACGCCTGCGACACCGCTGCCCAGCTGGTGGCCCACTACCCGCGCGGCAACAAACAGCTCAAGGCCGCTTTCCAGCAGTTTGGCGTACGTGAAACTATCGCCTGGTTTGCCAAGCGGGGCGTGCAGCTCAAGACCGAAGCAGATGGCCGCATGTTTCCCACCACGGATTCCAGCGAAACCATTGCCCAAGCCCTGGAGCAGGCCGCCCGCCAGGCAGGCGTCCGCATTCTTACCAATTGTGGGGTCGAAGAAGTTGAGCCATTGCACGGGGGTAGTTTTCAGCTCAAGCTGAGTGGCAGCGGGGCGGCCCAATTTGGGGCCAGCCTCCGGGTCGGCCAGCTGCTCATAGCCACCGGCGGCAACCCCAAAAGCGTCAACTACGACTGGCTGCGCGCCTTGGGCCACACCATTGCCGAGCCGGTGCCGTCGCTCTTCACCTTCAACGTGCCCAACTCGCCGTTGAATGAATTGATGGGCGTGAGCGTACCCCAGGCCCGTGTGGTGCTGGCTGGCGAAAAGCTCCAATACGAAGGCCCGCTGCTCGTCACGCACTGGGGCGTGAGCGGGCCGGCCGTGCTCAAGCTTTCGGCCTGGGGCGCCCGCCGCCTCAGCGAGTTGGGCTACGTGGGCACGGCCCTCATCAACTGGATTCCCACTTTTACCGAAGAAACGCTGCGGCCCTGGCTGCAGCAGTTCCGGCAGGAAAATGGCAAGAAAACCGTGGCCGCCAATCCGCAGTTTAGCTTGCCGCAGCGGCTGTGGCGCAATCTCATCGAGCAAGCCGGCATTGCCCCAGATATTCGGTGGAGCGACCTGCCCGCCAAATCCCAAAACCGCCTGCTGGAACTGCTCCTACGCACCCCCCTGGCAGTGCGCGGCAAGACCACCTACAAAGAAGAATTTGTGACCTGCGGGGGAATTTTGCTGGAAGAAGTTGACTTAAAAACCATGGAAAGCCGCCGGGTTCCGGGGCTGTATTTCGCCGGCGAAGTACTCGACATCGATGGAATAACCGGGGGATTTAACTTCCAGGCGGCTTGGACCACGGGGTTTCTGGCCGGGCGCGCCATGAGCAAACCGGGCCATCAGCAGGGTTAGGTAACGTTGACGAGTCAGGCCAATTTTTACAAAGCAAACAGCTCACTACCAACGGCTAACCGCCTTTGCGCAACTTTCCTGAGAGTCCGACAGTAAAGGAGATAGAAATTTTTCACTTTTAACTACTCCCCTTTTCCGATGGAAGCCAAAGCCACCCAAGCCCTACTCAACGAATTGGTTGAAACCCTCAAAGATGGCCAGAAAGGCTACGCCGACGCCATGACCGACGTCGAGGACCCCAAACTGAAAGAAACCTTCAAAAAATACGCGGCCCAGCGCGCCGGCTACATCACCGAAATTGAAGACCAGATGTTCAAGCTGGACCTCAAGCCCGACGAAAGTTCTTCGGTAACCGGCACTGTGCACCGCGCCTGGATTGACCTGAAGTCGGCCCTGACCAGCAAAGACAACAAAGCCGTGCTCAACGAGTGCGAGCGCGGCGAAGACTACGCAGTTAAAGCTTACCAGACCGCCTTAAAGGCCCAGGACCTGCCTACGCCGCTTAAATCGGTAATCGAAAAGCAATACCAAGGCGTGCAGGAAGCCCACAACACCATCCGCACCCTGCGGGACACGGCGAAATAAATTCGTTTGATAGTTCAGCCCAACAAAAAAGCCGCTCAATTTGAGCGGCTTTTTTGTTTTCTAACCCTAATATAATTTACCTAATTATTCACCTAAGCTGGATAATCCAGGTACACGTACATACTAGTTAGCTTATTCATCGAAGCTCTCGTTGCGGGGGGCACGGGGCGTGCGGGGGGTTTCGTACTCGCGGGGCGTACCGTAGCTGGGCTTGTTGCCATAGCTGGGCTTGTCGCCATAGCTGCCTTTGTTGCCACCGTAGCTGGGCTTGTTGCCGTAGCCGCTGCCGCCTTCGCGGTTGCCATACGCCGGCTTGTTGCCGTAGCTGGGGCGGTCGCCACCGTCGCGGTTGCCTTTGTAGCCTCCGCCGTAGCCGCCTTCGCGGCGCTCGCCACCACCATAGCTGCTGCCACCGCGGTTACCGCCTTTGTAGCCACCCTCGCGACGCTCGCCGCCGCTGAAGGGACGACGCTCGCGGTCGCCGCCGAAGCCGCCGGGACCGCCCGAACCACCGGTCCGGTTGAAGCCTTCTTCCTTAGCCGCGCCCTCCTGAACCGGAGTGGCGATGCTGAAGCTAACCGGCGTGCCCTGGATGCTGGTGCGGCCCAGTTTCTCTACAATCTCGCTGGCAAACTCCGTAGGTACTTCCACAAAGCTGAACTTGTCGTAGAGGGCGATGTCGCCCACTTTGCTGCCAGTCAGGTTGGTCGACTCCGAAATCAGGTCCACGATGTCGCGGGGGTGAATCCGGTCTTTCTTGCCCATCGAAACGAACAGACGGGTGAAGCCGGCGCGCGCCGTACCGGCGGCCTTGCTGGCGTCGAGGCTCTGCTGAGCACTCTTGTCCTCCTTCATCGTCATCTTGAGCAGCGCGGCAGCGATGTCGAGCGAGGTAATTTCCTCGCTCTGGTCGAGCAGGCGCTGCACGCGGCCCACGTATTTCTCGAGGTTGCCCTTCTCCACGATTTCCTTGATTTGATTCAGGAACAACGTGGTTTTTACTTCCGATACGTCGGCAAACGACGGCACCTGCTCCAGTTTAATCTGGGCCTTGGTGAAGCGCATGATGTCGCGCAGCTTGTAGATGTCGCGGCCGCTCACAAACGTGAAGGCTTTGCCCGACTTGCCAGCGCGACCCGTGCGGCCAATGCGGTGCACGTAGTATTCTTCGTCGGCGGGCAGGTCGTAGTTAAATACGGCCTCCACGTTGTCTACGTCGATACCACGGGCGGCTACGTCGGTAGCTACCAGTACTTCGATGGTCGACTTGCGGAATTTATCCAGCGTGTTTTGGCGCTGCTGCTGGCCCATATCGCCGTGCAGGCCTTCGGCAAAATAGCCCTTGGCTTGCAGGTCCGACACGATTTCGTCTACCATGCGCTTCGTGTTAGCGAAAACGATGGTCGACTTCAGGTTGTACATGTCGAGAATACGCGTCAGCACGTCCTTTTTCTGGGGGCCGCGCACTTCGAAGTAACTCTGCTCGATGTTGGTCACCGTCATGGTCTGGTGGTTCACCTTCACTACCTGCGGGTCGCGCTGGTACTTTTTGGTGAGCTCCATGATGGGCTTGCTCATCGTGGCCGAGAAGAACACCGTCTGGCGTTCCTTCGGCATCTTGCTCAGAATGAACTCGATGTCATCGCGAAAGCCCATATCGAGCATTTCGTCGGCTTCGTCGAGGATGATTTTGGTGGTATTCTCCAGCTTCAGGGTGCCACGCTCGATGTGGTCCATGATGCGGCCGGGGGTACCGATTACAATCTGAACGCCACGCTCCAGGGCGCGGAGCTGACGGTCGTAGGGGCTGCCGCCGTAAATCGGCACCACCATCAAACCGCGCTTGTATTTGCCCAGCTTCTGGATTTCGCCCGAAACCTGCACCGCGAGTTCGCGGGTGGGGCAAAGCACCAGTACTTGCACGTCCTTGCTCTCGGTATCGATGTTATCGATGGCGGGAATCGAGAAAGCGGCGGTTTTGCCGGTACCCGTCTGGGCCTGGCCGATAACGTCTTTGCCAGCGAGGAGCACGGGAATAGCAGCAGCCTGAATGGCCGATGCTTCTTCGTAGCCCATCTCGGTGATAGCGCGTTGTACTTCCTCAGAGAGGTTCAGTTCGTCAAAACGAACTACAATTTTTTCAGCTTCCATGAATGTGGAAAATGGTAAGGGGTAAGAGACTCGCTCCGAAAACAGCCGTACTCAGCGACGTTTCCCCTCCTTCTACCTTGTCACAATCAGGCGGGAAAAACAACCAAAAAACTATGCGGCCAATGCGTTATGCCTCTCTCAGGCTTGCGCGGACTTAGGGCCGTCCTCAAATGCGGGTGCAAAGGTAGGATTTTTATTCCGAATTAGCTAGACAATGGGCGAAATGAGTTTTAGGGGCTTCCACCTCGCGCCTGTCATGCAGAGCGCAGCGAAGCATCTTATCTCCGCGGAACGAGTTGTGCTGACCTGATAAGATGCTTCGCTGCGCTCTGCATGACGGCCGATTATTAGCAGCTTTTCCCAATTTCCACCGGGCACAAAAAAAAGCCCGCCAAAGGCGGGCTTTCTTAATACAAAGCTAAGGCAGGATTAAACCAGCGATACTTTAACAGCGTTCGGGCCTTTTTTGCCCTGAGCTACTTCAAATTGAACTTTGTCGTTTTCGCGGATCGAGCTTACTTGCAGGTCGCTGATGTGTACGAAAATGTCTTCGCCAGTTTCGTCGTTTTTGATGAAACCAAAGCCTTTGGTCTCATTAAAGAATTTTACCGTTCCGGTGGGCATGGTGGTTGGTTGTGGAGTTTCCCTAAGCTTTTGGGCCACCGTGGCTTGGTTTCTTAGGTTGCGTCAAAGATAGGCACAATTTCCAAATCACCAAGTCCATAGCTATTTTTTTCAGCCGGTGCCGACCTTTGCCCGCTCCCCTCCTGTTCAGCATCCATGGCCGAAGTTCCTGCTTATTCCTTCTCCCACGATTTCGAAGTACCCAACAGTGCCATCGACGCCCTGGGCCACGCCAATAACGTGGAATACGTGCGCTGGGTGCAGGATATTGCTGAGGCGCACTGGCAGGCTATCTGCCCGCCCGAGAAGCGCGACGCTATTATCTGGGTGGTGCGCGAGCACCGCATTCGCTACAAGCGGCCAGCTTTGGCAGGCGAAATACTGCGGGCCACTACCTGGGTGGGCGAATCCAGCGGGGCCACTTCGCAACGCTTTACCCGCCTGACCCGCGCCCGCGACGGCGTATTGTTGTGCGAGGCCGAGACCACCTGGGCGTTGCTCGACCCCAAGACTGGGCGGCCGGTGCGGGTGACGGCTGAGATGGTGAATTGGTTGACTGCTGATATTTCTTAATTGCGCTACGGTGCTGGCCTGACTGCTTCAGGCGCGGTGCCCTTATCTTACTTATGCCTGCCTCCTTCCGCATCTACTCTTCTTCTGCCGGCTCCGGCAAGACCTACCAGCTCACCAAAGAATACCTGCTGCTGGCGCTGGGCGCCGACGACCCGGCCTATTTCAAGCGCATTCTGGCCATCACCTTCACCAACGACGCGGCAGGGGAAATGAAGGAGCGGATTGTGGGCGCGCTGCGCCGCTTTGCCTACCCCGAAAGCGGCAAGGCGGATGGGCTGCTGGCAGAAGTGGCGGCGGAGCTGGCAGCCAGCGGGCATCTGCCGCCCCATGCCCAAACCGCCGAGGAGCAGCAGCGGGAAGTGCAGCGCCGGGCCGCCGAAACGTTCCGGCTGGTGCTGTACCACTACGCCGACTTTGCGGTGAGCACGATTGACTCGTTTGTGCAGCGCATCGTGACGGCCTTCACCCGGGAGCTGGGTTTGCCGGCCACCTTCGAAGTTGAGCTGGATACGGATAGTGTGCTGCAAAGCGCCGTGGCCGCGCTGCTCGACAAAGTGAACCGGGACCCAAACAGCAAGCTGCTTTCGCAAACCCTGGCCGAATACGCGCTGGGCCAGGCCGAAGAAGGCAAAAGCTGGAGCCGCCTGCCCGAGGAGTTGGCCGGCTTCGGCAAGGTGCTCTTTAATGAGACGGTGCAAGAGGCGGTGGCTCAACTGGGCAAGCTTTCGCTCGCCGATTTCAGGCGGCTCGACAAGCAGATGCGCACGCGGCGCGCTGAGCTGGAAGCCCAGGTACTGGAAATTGGCCGGCAGGCCACTGAGGCCATCACAGCCGCGGGCCTCGACCCTACGCACCTGAGCGGCGGCAAAAACGGCATTTTCACGCATTTCGCCAATCCGCTGCGCTGGCTGCAGGCCGGCGATACGCCCACGGCTACGGCCCGCAAAGTGGTAGAAAGCGGCAAGTGGAGCAGCGGCCAGGCCAAAACCGACAAACGCCTCGACGATGTGGAGGCCGTGCGACCGGCCCTGGAGGACGCGTTTCTGGCCTTGGCCGAAATCCGCCTGGCTCAACTTTCCAACTACGGCCTGCTGACCGCCATGCAGCCGTACTTGTTTCATGCCTCTCTGTTGAGCGAGCTCAATAAGCTGGTGGAGCAAATCAGCCAGGAACGCAACGTGGTGCTGATTTCGGAGTTTAACCGGCGCATTGCCAGCATTGTGCTCACCGAGCCGGTGCCGTTTTTGTACGAGCGGCTGGGCGAGAAGTACGAGCACATTCTCATCGACGAATTTCAGGATACGTCGGTCCTGCAGTGGAACAACCTGCTGCCGCTGGTAGAAAACACGCTGGCCAACGGGCACTCCAGCCTGGCGGTGGGCGATGCCAAGCAGGCCATTTACCGCTGGCGCGGCGGCGAGATGGAGCAGATTCTGCGCCTGCACCAAGGCGACACCGCGGCGCTGGTAGCCCGGGCCCGCGACGAGGAAATGCGCGAACTCTTGCGGCTACGCTACGAAACCCTGGACCCGGCCCTGCAGGCCAAGGCGCTGCAAATCAACTACCGCTCGGCGCGCGAGATTGTCGATTTCAACAACGCATTTTTTGAAGCGGTGAGCAACCGGCACGCGTCCCTGGGTTTGGTGGGCGGCATTTACGACGACGCCTTTGGCCAGCAAGTGCCCGAAGTCCGCGCCGGCACGCAGCCAGGGCACGTGGAGCTGCTGTTTACTCAAAAAGACGCGCCCGCCCGGTGGTTCGATGCCGCGACGGGGGCTTATACTGAAGAGCCGCTGCCGGGCCACCTGCCCGAAGCGCTGCTGACCTACGACGAAAGCACCTGCTACCTCACGCTGCAGCTGGTGGAACAGGCCCTGCGCGACGGCTTTGCCCTGGCCGACATTGCCGTGCTGTGCCGCACGCGGTACGCCAGTAAAATCATTGCCAAATTCCTGAAAGAACGGGGCTACGCCATCATTTCCGCCGATTCGCTGGCCCTGGAATTTGCCGAGGTGGTGAACCTGCTCGTGAGCATCCTTCGGGTGCTGCACCAGCCCGCCGATACCCTGGCCCGCGCCGAAGCGCTGCTGCTTGTAGATAAGGTAGTGCGGGGGCTCGCCCCCACCCCTGCCCGCGCCCGGCACATTGCCGAAATTGCTAACGACCTGCACGGCAAGCCGTTCTTTGATGAGCTGCGGGCCCTGGGCTACGACGTGCGGGAGGACGAAACCGGCAACCTGGGCCTCTACGAACTGGCCGAGCGCCTGCTCAATTTATTTGGCCTGCTGGGCCGCAACGGCGAGAGCGACTACCTGTTCCGCTTCCTCGACTTGACGCTGGAATACAGCCTGAAGTTTGGCAACAACCTAGGCAACTTCCTCACCCACTGGGAAGAGCGCAAGGGCCGCATCAGCATCAACGCGCCGGGCGGGCGGGCGGCCATCACAATTACCACGGTGCACAAAGCCAAGGGCCTGGCGTACGGCGTGGTCATCGTGCCCTTTGCCGACTGGAGCCTCGAGCCGCACCGCGGCACCCTGCTTTGGGGCCACCTGGAAGCGCCGGACAAGCCCTTGGAAGGTATGCCCGAGGTTGCGGTGGTCAGCCTGAGCAAAGGCATTCAGCAAACGGCGCTGGCCGCGCAGTACGACGAAGAGCGCGAAAAAACCTTCCTGGAAGGGCTCAATACGCTGTACGTGGCCTTTACGCGGCCGCGCCACCGGCTCTACGTTATCAGCAAGCGGCCCGAGGAAAAGAAAACGGCGAAATCGAGCGACGAAGCCGGGCCCGCTGCGCCCGGCACTGCGGCCCGCAACGTGGCCGATTTGCTCCACGGCTACCTGCTGGAGCGCGGCGTGTGGCAGGAAGACCAGGTGTCCTTTGTACTGTCGCAGGGGTCGATGGCCGTGCAGCAGGCGGCGGCCGCGCTGGCTCCCACCTTTACCCTCACTAACCTGGCCGCCGCCCCTTGGGAAGACCGCCTGAAGCTGCGCCGGCACGCCACCACGTTGTTCGACTTTGACGAGCAGCAAGCCCAGGGCGAGTGGAACCGTAAGCTGCACTACGCCCTCCGCCGCCTGCTCACGGCCGCCGACGTGGGCCGGGTAGCGAGCCAGCTCGTGGCCGAAGGCATCCTGGGCGCCCGCGAACGGTCCGCCCTAGTCGAGAGCCTGGAAAAGCTGGTGAGCGACCCGCGCCTGGCCCCCTACTTTGCTCCGCACCTAAGCGTGGAAACCGAGCGGGAAATACTTGTTGGCGGGGTGCGCCTGCGCGACTACAAGCCCGACCGCGTGGTACTGGCCCCTTCGCTGGAAGTGTCGGACCGCACCGGGGGCCGCGTCACGCTGCTGGATTTCCGGCTGCCACCGCCCCACGAAAAACATAAGCGGCTGCTGCGCAATTACGCCACGCTATTTGAGCAATTGGGCTACGCCGAGGTGCGAGGCATTATTTATTACTTCGGCACCGGGGAAGTGGTGCTGGTTTGAGGGCGGTGAAATGGGGGTTGAGCTGAACCTTGGGCCTCCCCTGCCGAACTTTGACCCATGCACACCCTTGAACAACTGCGCGCCGGGAAGCTGGCCGGCATTCAGCGGCTCGATATGGCCGCGGGCTTGACGGAGTTTCCTCGCGAGATATTCGACCTTGCCGACACGCTTGAAGTACTGAACCTCTCGGGCAACGCCCTGACCGAACTGCCCGACGACCTGGGCCGTCTGCACAAGCTGCGCGTGCTGTTTTGCTCCGACAACCGCTTTACCACCGTGCCCAAGGTGTTGGGGCAATGCCCGCAACTGAGCATGGTCGGCTTCAAGGCCAACCAAATCCGTACCCTGCCGGCCGCAGCCCTCACGCCGGCCCTGCGCTGGTTGATTCTTACTGACAACCAGCTCACCGAACTGCCCGAGGAGATTGGGGATTGTCTGCAAATGCAAAAGCTGATGCTGGCCGGCAACCAACTGCGGCAACTGCCCGAGAGCCTGAGCCGCTGCACGCAGCTGGAGCTGCTCCGCATTGCGGCCAACCAGCTCACAACCCTGCCCGCCTGGCTGCTGGCAATGCCGCGCCTGACCTGGCTGGCCTATGCCGGCAACCCGTTTTGCGAGCGGGCCGAAACGGCAGCCGTGGCCCAGCACCCCATCGCCACCATCGCTTGGGCGGAACTGGCCATCGAGCAGCAGCTGGGCGAAGGGGCTTCGGGCGTGATTTACCGAGCGCAGTGGCAGAAAGCGGGCGCCGCTACCGCTGAGGTTGCCGTCAAGCTATTCAAAGGTGCCCTGACCAGCGACGGCCTGCCGCACAGCGAAATGGCGGCCTGCATCAGCGCTGGCGCGCACCCCAACCTGATTGCCGTGGAAGGCAAGGTAGCTCAACATCCTGCCAAAGCCGAAGGGCTGGTACTTGAGCTGATTAGTCCCGCTTTTCAGAACCTGGCGGGCCCGCCCAGCCTGGCTTCCTGCACGCGCGACGTGTATGCGGCCGACGCTTCTTTCACCCTGGAAACGGCCCTGCGGCTGGCCACCGGAATAGCCGCCGCGGCCGCCCAGCTCCACGCCAACGGCATTCTGCACGGCGACTTATACGCTCACAACATTCTAACCACTGACACGGGCGACGCGCTATTAGGCGATTTTGGGGCGGCTTGCTTTTTCTTGCCCGATGAGCCCGACACGGCCCGCAGCCTGCAGCAGCTAGAAGCACGGGCCTTCGGGTGCCTGCTGGAAGAATTACTGGAGCGCTGCCCGGTTTCGGAGGCCACGCCAAAGCCTCTTGAGGCCCTCTGGAACTTGCAGCGGCAATGCGTGCAGCCCACCGTGGCTGCCCGGCCCGTGTTCAGCGAAATTCACCGCTCGCTCTTGCAAGTGCAGCAGTTGGCTGCCCAAATACCAGCCGGTAGCAGTCAGTTGAGCTAAATACTCTCGTTTTTGCGCGCTACTTGCTGGCGGCAGGCTCGGGGGCAATGCGCGTGGGTGTTTGCTGGCCGGCCACGATGCCGCTGGCGCTCTGCGCAATGGCCTGGATGATGGCCGTCATGTTGGGCAGGTTCAGGCTTTCTACCTCGTCGTCGACCGAATGGTACAGCTTGTCGTCGGGAATCTGGTCGCTGCTGATGGTGTGGGCCGGCACCCCAAGCTTAGCCAGGGTAGCGTTGTCGGAGCGGTAAAACAGGTTTTGCTCGGGGTACGGGTCGGGCTCGAAGCGGAACTTGCTGCCCGTTAGGTTGGCTTGCAGCAGCTGGCCAAAGTCCGACTTGTCGAAACCCGTGATGAAAGCGGTGTTGGGCCCAAACTTGGCCTCTTTGCCAATCATCTCAATGTTGAACATGGCCACCACCTGCTCCGGGGCGAGCTGCTGGGAGAAGTAGCGGGCCCCAAACCCGCCCACTTCCTCGGCCGCAAACGCCGTGAAAATGAGCGGCCGGGCATTGTCGTTTCTCAGCTTGAAATACTCCGCCAGCGCCACTACCGCGGTGGTCCCGCTGGCGTCGTCGTCGGCTCCATTGGCAATGGAATCGCCAGCGGCGGAGGGCTTGATGATGCCCAGGTGGTCATAATGGCCCGAAAACACCACTTTTTCTTTGGCCCGCGCCGTGTCGCGCCCGGGCAGCATGCCCACCACGTTGCGCAGTTCGGTAACCACCTGCTCGGTCTTGCCCTTCACTTCAAACGTGATGCTCTTGGCCGTGGCGTTGTTGGCCAGGCCCGGGGCGGTGGGCGTAACGAGCACCACGCAGGAATACGGGCTGCCCGCCTCCGTAGCCCGAAACCGCACTTGCCGCCGGCTATCCACCAGCTTCTTGAAGTCGGCGCTGTGGATGGGGTCTAGCAGCACCAGCAGGTTCTGGCTGGGCCGCCGGATTTTGCTCAACACCTGCCCAAAATCGCCGTTGGTCGTAATGGTGAGCACCTCCAAGTCAGGCGTTTGCTGGGTCCACTCCACAGTGGGTTGGTTGCTGACAAGCAGCAGCTTGTCTGCCGCGATGGCGGTCCCGTTCAGCGTCGCGCTCAGCCCGGCCACCCGCGAACTATATACCGGAAACACCTGCTCGAATCCCGCAGCGCCCGGCAACGGCTGCAGCCCAATGCGCTGAAATTCGCCCGCCAGAAATTGAGTTGCCTTTAGCCCGCCCGGCTGGCCGGTGCCCCGGCCCTGCATGGCGTCGCCAGCCAAGGTGGTGAGCACCCGCCCTACCGTGACCGCCGAAACCAGCAGCGTCGCAGGGGCGGCTTTTGGGGCTTTGCGCCGTTGGGCGGGGGCGGTGAGAGCCGTGAGCGCCAGCGCCAAAGTGAGCAGGTGTGCTTTCATTTCAACTATTTGAAGGGTAGCGCCTTATTTCAAGAACCACCCAAAGGTTTTAGGTTTGGCGCAGCAACATTGCGCTTGGCGCAAACATACACCTGCCCCAGTCGGAACGGCTATTCTATTAGTAACAATAAATGGCCAGGCTGGCACCCTTGGCCGTTTATTTCGTGAGCCACCCGTTGGCGTCGAGCCAGTTTTTAAGGTGCTCGGTCCAGTCGTCTTTGGTGGTTTTGTTGTGCAGGCCGAAGCCGTGGCCGCCGTGGGGGTACAGGTGCATTTCGGCGGGCACGCCGTGGCGCAGGCAGGCCTGGTAGAATACGATGCTGTTGTTGACGGGCACCGTCTTGTCGTCCTGGGCATGTACCAGGAAGGTGGGCGGCGTTTGGGTCGTCACCTGCAACTCGTTGGAATACTGGCGCACCTGCCCCCCCGTAGGGGTTTTGCCCAGCAGGTTGTCGCGGGAGCCGGGGTGGCGCAGGCTGTCGCTGAAGCTGATAACCGGGTACATCAGCACTAGGAAGGCGGGCCGCACCGAAACGGGGCCGGGATTGGGGCCCACGGGCTTCGCAAACTGCGTTCCGGCCCAGGCGGCCAGGTGACCACCGGCCGAAAAGCCCACCAGGCCAATGCGCTCGGGGTTGAGGCTATACTTGGCGGCTTGCTGGCGCACGAGGCGTAGGGCCTGCTGGGCATCGAGCAAGGGCGCCATGGTCTTGTCGGGCTGGCTCTGGTCGTTGGGCAGACGGTATTTCAGCACGAAGGCCGTCACCCCCATTTCGTTGAGCCGCTTGGCCACGTCGTACCCCTCGCTGTCGATGGAAAGGCGCGTGTAGCCGCCGCCGGGGCAAATGATGACGGCCGTGCCGTTGGCAGTGCCGGGCGCGGGCAAAAAGGCCGTTAAGTTGGGCTGCACCACGTTGGAGATGCGCACCCCGCCGTTGGCCAACGTAATGCTCGTTTCCTGGACCTCGCTGGGCTTGGAATCGGGGATGGTGCCGGAGTAAAGCGGGAAGGTTTGCTGGGCCAGCAAGCGGCTGGCAGCCAGCAGCACGAGGCCAGGAACGAGGAAAAAGCAGGTTATTTTCATAGATAACGCAATTGTACGAACGGTTGAGCTAAATAGCCACATGGTGGCATTATCTTACACAGATTTTCTATTTTTCAAGGAAATTACAACAAAATGCAACCCTAAATGAACCATGCCGTAGCCCGGCGGGTCTTGGCTGCATGCGAAAGACCACTCTGTTGGCCGTCGCTGCTCTGCTGAGCAGCCCCGGCCTCACCCTGGCCCAGAACACGCCGGAAGAAAACAACCCCAACGTTGATGCCCCTTTCGTGCGAAATATTCGCGCCGACCGCCCCGGGCAAACCATCACCGCGCAGGTGCTGCAGCCTGGCCGCTTTCAACTGGAAGTAGGCACGCTGCGGACGGCTCCCAGCCTGGGCCCGAGCATGTTGAGCACCGGCGCCACCCTCCGCGTGGGTTTCTTCAACAGCATGGAGCTGCGCGTAACCCAGCCGTACTTTCACAACTACCGCCGCCTCAACCCCGAATCGGGCCAAATGGAAGCGGCCCCGGGCTGGGCGCCGGTAGTAGTGGGGGCCAAGTTCATGATTTCGCCCAACTACGATACCCGCACCCAAGTGGCGCTGCTGGTGGAGTCGCCAATTCCGAATACCGGCAGCGAGGCCTTGGCGGCTAAGACCCTCGCCCCCAGCGCCCGGCTGCTCGTTAGCGAGCAACTTGGGCAGCGCTACGGCATCGAAGCAAACTTCGGCTTCAGCCAACCCGGCATGAAAGCGGCCGACATCGAGAAAGGCCAATTCCTGGGCACCTTGGCCCTGAATGGCGCCATTACCAATAAGACCGGTTTTTTCGTGGAGGCCTACGGCACCGGCCGCTCGGTGCTCACTTCCGGCACCACGGCGGGCCTGTACTGGCGCCCCGTACCGCAAGCTCGCGTAGATATCAATGCCGGCCGCGTGCTCGGCGGGCCGGCCAGCGGCACGGCTACCCTAGGCGCCGGCCTGACCTTTAAGCTGGGCCAATAACGCATTCACCCAAAAAAAGCGGGCCGCGGCTGGATACACTCCGGCTGCGGCCCGCTTTTTTGGTTTATTGAATTCAGCCCAACGTCAGCACCAAGTCGTCGGCTTGCACGCGGCTGCCTTCGGGCAGCACAATGCTGTCGACCACCACATCCTGCGGCGCAGTGATGGTGGTTTCCATCTTCATGGCTTCGATGACGAAGAGCGGCGTGTTTTTGGGCGCGGACTGGCCGGGCTTCACCAGCACCTTGCTCAACATGCCTTGCAGCGGCGCGCCCACCTGGTGCGGATTGGCCTTGTCGGCTTTGGCGTTGCTGACCTTGGTGACGGCCACTGACTGGTCGCGCACTTGTAGGTTGCGGGTCTGGCCGTTGAGGGTGAAGAAAATGGTGCGGTAGCCTTCCTCGTTGAGCGTGCCCACCGACTCGACACGCACAATTACCGACTTGCCCCGGGCTATTTCGATGATGGTTTCCTCGCCCGGCTTGAGGCCGTAGAAGAATACCGACGTGGGCACTTTGCTCACGTCGCCGAACTTCAGGCGGTGCGCCCAGTATTCCTCGAACACCTTGGGATACAGCAGCGACGAGAGCATGTCGGTGAACTTCCCGCCCGGAAACTTCTCCTGAAATGCTGCCCACTCCTTATCAAAGTCGATGGGTGCCAAGTGCTCGTTGGGCCGGTCGGTAAACGGCGTCTCGTTTTTGAGAATGAGCTTCTGCAGCTCGGCGGGCCAGCCTCCCTCGGGCTGCCCAATGTCGCCGCGAAACAGCTCGCGCACCGATTCGGGGAAGTTCAGGGTTTCGCCTTTTTCCATCACGTCTTGAGGCGTGAGGTTGTTGCTCACCATGAACAAGGCCATGTCGCCCACCACTTTGCTGCTCGGCGTCACCTTCACAATGTCGCCAAACAAGTCGTTCACGTCGGCAAAGCGCTGCTTCACTTCTTCAAACTTGTCGAGCAGGCCCAGCGAGGCCGCCTGCGGGCGCAGGTTGGAGTACTGCCCGCCCGGAATCTCGTGCTGGAACACCTCCGAGGTGCCTGCTTTCAGGCCCGACTCGAAAGGATAGTACATTTCGCGCACCGCTTCCCAGTAGTTGCTGAACTCGTTTAACGACTGCTGGTTGAACTCGCGGTGGCGCGGCGTGTGGCGCAGCATTTCTACCACCGAGTTGAAATTGGGCTGCGAAGTGAGGCCCGATAAGGAGCCAAGCGCCACGTCGATAACGTTGACGCCGGCTTCCACGGCCTTGGCGTAGGTAGCCGCCTGCAGCGACGACGTGTCGTGAGTATGCAGGTGAATTGGCAGCTTCACGGTGTCGCGCAGGCCCTGTATCAGCTCTGTGGCGGCGTAGGGCTTGAGCAGGCCGGCCATGTCCTTGATGCAGAGGATGTGCGCGCCGGCATCTTCGAGCTGCTTGGCCAGCTTCAGGTAATAGTCGAGCGTGTACTTGGTGCGGCTGGGGTCGAGAATGTCGCCGGTGTAGCAGATGCAGGCTTCGGCCAGCCGGTCGGTTTTGTTGCGCACGAAGCCGATGCACGCCTCCATGCCCTTGAGCCAGTTCAGGGAATCGAAAATGCGGAATACATCGACGCCAGTTTCGGCGGCCTGCTGCACAAACCGCTCGGTCAGGTTGTCCGGGTAGGCCTTGTAGCCCACGCCGTTGGCCCCGCGGATGAGCATTTGCAGCAGAATGTTGGGGATGGCTTCGCGCAGCTTGGCCAGCCGCTCCCACGGGTCTTCGCGCAGGAAGCGCAGAGCCACGTCGAAGGTGGCGCCGCCCCAGACTTCCAGGGAGAAGGTTTGGGGGTGCTGCTGGGCGTAGGCGCCGGCCACTTTCAGCATGTCCCAGGTGCGCATGCGGGTGGCCAGCAGGCTTTGGTGGGCGTCGCGCAGGGTGGTGTCGGTGTAGTGCACCAGGGGGTCGGCGCGCAGCCACTGGGCAAAGCCTTCTGGGCCCAGCTCGTGCAGCTTCTGCTTGGTGCCGGGCGCGGGCGCCGCGTGGTCGAACTGCGGGAGGCGCGGCCGGCGCGGGTTGGCGCGCGGGTCGAGCAGGTTTTTCACGTCGGGGTTGCCGTTCACCACCACTTCGCCAATGAAGCCGAGCAGGCGCGTGGCCCGGTCTTGGCGGGTCTCAAACTTGAACAGCTCGGGGTGGTCCTTGATAAAATCAACGTTGGCCTGGCCGGCCTGAAACTCCGCGTTGCCAACAATATTCTTCAGGAACTGGATGTTGGTTTGAACGCCGCGCACCCGGAATTCGTCGAGGCTGCGCAGCATTTTCTGGGCCGCGCCCTGCAGCGTGGGCGCATGGGCCGACACCTTTACCAGCATCGAATCGAAAAACGGCGACACCACCACGCCCTGGTACACCGAGCCCTCGTCGAGCCGGATGCCGAAGCCGCCGGCCGCCCGATAAGCCACGATGGTGCCGTAGTCGGGCTTGAAGTCCTTTTCGGGGTTTTCGGTGGTGATGCGGCACTGGATGGCGAAGCCCGCCCGCAGCGGCACCACGTCGGGGCCCAGCCCAATTTCGGGGTCGTTGAGCTGGTAGCCGGCGGCGATATAAATCTGGGTTTTAATCAGGTCCACGCCCGTAATCATCTCCGTTACGGTGTGCTCCACCTGGATGCGGGGGTTCACTTCGATGAAGTATATCCGGTCCTGCTCGGGGTTCACCAGGAACTCCACGGTGCCCACGTTGTCGTAGCCCACGGCCCGCCCGATGCGCAGGGCGTACTCGTATAGGAGGTGGCGCTGGTGGTCGGGTAGGTTCATGGCCGGGGCCACTTCCACCACTTTCTGGAAGCGGCGCTGCACCGAGCAGTCGCGCTCGTAGAGGTGCACGAGGTGGCCGTGGTGGTCACCCACCAACTGCACCTCGATGTGCTTGGGCCGCTCCACGAATTTTTCCAGGAACACGGTGTCGTCGCCGAAGGCATTCATGGCCTCGTTGCGGGCCTCAAAAAAGCCTTTTTCCAGCTGCTCGTCGTCGCGGATGATGCGCATGCCGCGCCCGCCGCCGCCGCTGGCCGCCTTCAGCATCACGGGGTAGCCAATGCGGTTGGCCTCGGTTCTGGCGGTTTCGAAATCGACTAGGTCGGCCTCGCTGCTTTCAATCTGGGGCACCTGGCAGCGTTGGGCTACTTCCTTTGCCCGCACCTTGTCGCCGAGGGCTTCCATTACCTCGGGCCGGGGACCGACGAAAACGATGCCTTCCTCGGCGCAGCGGCGCGAGAGCGTGGCGTTTTCGCTCAGAAAGCCGTAGCCCGGGTGAATGGCGTTGGCCCCGTTCTCCTTGGCCACCCGCAGCAGGCCTTCGATGTCGAGGTAGGGCTTCAGCGGCTCGTCGTCGCGGCCTATCTGGTAGGCTTCGTCGGCCTTGTAGCGGTGCAGCGAGTACCGGTCTTCGTAGGTATAAACGGCTACCGTGGGGATGTTGAGCTCGGTGGCGGCGCGCATCACGCGAATGGCAATTTCGCCACGGTTGGCGACCAGGAGTTTGGTTATGTTCATATGCGAGGAGTAAGACAAGCGCGCTTACGGCGAAACTACGTCATAGGCTGCCCAATTTAGGATTTGCCTGGAGTAGAATTACGCAGCTCAGGTGCAGCAAATACCTGATAGCTGTATACCGCTATATTTGGCTCAACTTGGCTGCGACAGTCCGCCCTTTGCTTATGATGCGCTTCCGCTATCTCCCCGCCCTGCTGCTAAGCCTGGCGGCGCGGGCACAATCGGCGGCGCCGCTTCCGGCTCCTGCCAGCCCAGGCGCTTGGGGCGGTGGCATTGGCATCGGCAATGGCCTGGAAATCCACGCTGATTACCTCAAAGGGCACCTGCTGCTAGTGGGACGCAGCCGCTATAAGTGGTGGGGGCCCCAGGAAGGCCCCGGTTCCAGCAACTTGCTACAGAATTTCAACACCCGTTCGCGGCAGACCGAAGTGGCCGCCCTGGCCGGCTACGGCCTACCCGTAGGCCGCGGCCTTGCTTATGCAGCAGCCGGCGTGGGCTACGTAGCCGGCCGGGAGCTCGGAGCCTACTGCTACACGATTAGAAGCAACAACTTCTTTTCCAACGACACCCATTACTATGCTTACCGCAGCTACCAGGCCATTGGAGTTCCGCTGGAAGTGGGCTTGCTAACCCCGGGCACGAAACGGGGCTTGGGTATCGGGCTCGCGTTTCAAACTAACCTCAACCCCGAGAAGTCCGTGTACTGCCTGCTCCTCACGTTCTGGGGCGGCCAGCTTGGCGCTTCCCCTTCGGGCCACGGCAACTAATGGCCCAGCAGCTCACGCCTTATTTACCCGCCACTTTTCCTGCCACGATGCGTCCACTTCTTACTCACTTGCACGGACATATGCTCTTCATGGGGTTATTGCCCCTGGTGGTCGGCTGCTCGCTTACGTCCAGCGAAGTGGAGCCGAACTTGCCCACCGGACGCATCAGCGGCGGCAACACGCTCGTTTACCAGGCCGAGGGGTTGCCCGTGGTGGCTCACAACGATTCCAGCTTCGGCACCATCATCAGCTCAATATTTGGCGGAAAGGGCCCGGTTAGCGGCTATCTGGATTTCACCAACCAGCTGGTTATTCATGGGGTGGATAGCCAGAACCCGCCGGCAGCCGGCCAAAAGCAGCACGTGCTGCACCTGGAGTTGCCCGCGTTTCAAGGACCAGGCACTTACGCACTTGGCGCGCCGGAGACATTCTACCAAGTGTCGGTGTTCAACAGCGACAAGCGCTTGGATTCGCCCCTGACTTTCTATCCCGTTTCAGCACCAGGGGCGCGGGTTACGGTTACGCAATGGGATGCTGCAAGCAGGCACCTGCAAGGCACTTTCTCAGTGAAGTTGGTTGAGCAGGGCACTGGTCAGTCGGTGGCGCTCACCGACGGGCGTTTCGACCTGATTCTCGACCAGTAGCCTCCGCGGCCGGGCGGCAAAACATGTGGGCAGCATAGGGGTTAGGAAGTCATCTCCCGCCCGCTATTCTTCACTTCCCCGCATGGATTTCACCGACAAAAACATTCTGCTCATCGGCGCCTCGTCGGGCATCGGCTTGGCCACGGCGCAGCTGCTCAGCCAGCTGCACGTGAACTTGTTCACCGCCTCCCGGCACCTGTCGCCGGAGCTGGAAGCCCTGGGCACCACGCACATTGTCTATGATGCCACCCAGCCCGTCGGCACTGCTTTCGACGGGTTGCCGGAGGTGCTGCATGGCGTGGCTTACTTCCCGGGCAGCATCAAGCTGCGGCCGTTCGAGCGCATTCCCACCGATGATTTTCAGGCCGATTTTGACTTAAATGTGCTGGGTGCCGTGCGGGTGCTGCAAGCCACCATCAAGCGCCTGAAAAAGGCCGAAGGCGCCTCCGTGGTGCTGTTCAGCACCGTAGCCGCCGATACGGGCATGAGCTTCCACACCAGCATCGCCACGGCCAAGGCGGCGGTGGAAGGCCTCACCCGGTCGCTGGCCGCTGAGTACGCCGCCAGCGGCGTGCGGGTCAACTGCATCGCGCCTTCCCTTACCAACACGCCCCTGGCTGCGGCCTTGCTCAACTCGCCCGAGAAGGTGGAAGCCGGCGGCAAGCGCCACCCCTTGCAGCGCATCGGCCAGCCCCAGGACCTGGCGTACACGGCCTCGTTCTTGCTCTCCGACCACAGCTCTTTTGTCACCGGCCAAGTGCTGGCCGTGGACGGCGGCCTGGGCAAGCTGAAATAGGAGCCCGGTTGTCAGCTATTAGTTGTCAGTTGCTCGTTGTCAGTTTTCAGCAACAGCCAGCTAGTGGTAGTAGAAAACCAACAACTGACAACGAGCAACTGACAACTAGACTAAACTATGAAAATCTGCATTTTCTGGCACCGGCGCGACCTGCGCCTTCACGACAATGCCGGCCTGGCCGCCGCCCTGGCCAGCGGCCTGCCGGTGGTACCACTTTTCATCTACGACCAGGACATTCTCGACCACCTGCCCAATAAGGCAGATGCCCGGCTCACCTACATTTTTGATGAAGTGGAGCGGCTGGCCGCGGCCACCGAAGCGGCCGGCGGCACCTTCCTGGCGCGCTACGGCAAGCCGGTGGAAGTGCTGGAAAAGCTAGTCCAGGAGTTTAAGGTGGCGGCTGTGCACACCAACGAAGACTACGAGCCCTACGCCACCCAGCGCGACACCGAGGTAGGCACGATGCTGCAAAAGCATGGGGTGAAATTTCTGCTTTACAAAGACCAGGTCATCTTCGCCAAGGATGAAATCCTGACCAAATCGGGCACCGTGCCCAAGGTATTCGGCGCCTACCATAAAGCCTACCTGGCCAAGCTCACCGATGCAATGCTGTTGCCCTTCGGCTCGGCTGCGGCCTTCACCAAGGCTCGTTTGCAGCAGCTTGAGCCAGCCCAAGCCGGCCCCCGCCCCACCCTGGCCAGCTTGGGCTTCGAGCGGCTGGAGCAATACGTGCCCACCGCCGACCTGCCCGCCGAGGCCGTGGTGCGTACCTACGACAGCACCCGCAACATACCCGCCCTGCAAAATGGCAGCACCCGCATATCGGTGCAGCTGCGCTTCGGCACCCTCAGCGTGCGGCAGGTGATGCGCCAGGCGAAGGCCCTGAATTCGAAGCTGCTTTCCGAAATCATGTGGCGCGATTTCTTCATGATGCTGCTCTGGCACTTTCCCAACACCGCTACCGAAGCGTATGACCCCAAAATGCGGAACGTGCCTTACCGCAACAACGAGCAGGAGTTCCAAGCCTGGTGCGAGGGCCGCACGGGCTACCCACTGGTGGATGCTGGCATGCGCGAGCTCAACGCCACCGGCTACCTGCCCAACCGCGTGCGCATTGCCACAGCCGGCTTTTTGGTGAAGCACCTGTTTATCGACTGGCGGTGGGGCGAACGGTATTTTGCCGATAAGCTGATGGACTACGAACTGGCCAACAATGTGGGCAACTGGCAGTGGGTGGCCGGCACGGGAGCGGTAGCAGCCCCGTGGTTTCGGGTGTACAGCCCTCAAAACCAACAGGAAACCGTGGACCCCGAACTGGAATACGTGAAACGGTGGGTGCCCGAAGTGGGCACCGCCGCCTACCCCGCCCCCATTGTCGACCACACGTTTGCCCGCCAACGGTCGGGGGAAGCCCTGCGGGCGGCCCGCAATGCGGCATTGTAAACCGTAGCGCAGCAGGCTCGAACCTATGCCCTACCGAGGCGGTTCCAACTACATGGAAAAGGACCGCATCAAACAAGCCTATCTCAGCTTCGTGCTCAACGAAGGCCACCCGCCGCAGTCGGTGTTTAAGCTCACGCAGCAGCTGGGCATTGCGGAGCAGGAATTCTACCAGCACTACCCCAATTTTGAAGCCATCGACCGCGAGTTGTGGGCCGATTTTGGCCGGCAGACGCGCACCGCTGCCGCATCCGAGCCCGTGTGGGAAAGCTACGGCAGCCGCGAAAAGCTGCTGGCCTTCTACTACACGCTGCTCGAGATTCTCAAGCAAAACCGCTCGTATGCCCTCATGAGCCTGCGCCGCTCGCTGCACCGCATGCCGGCGCTCACGCCCCGCGTGCTCGACGATTTCCGGCAGGATTTTGAGCTGTTTGTGAGCGACTTGCTGCGCGACGGCCGGGTGAGCGGCGAAATCGCCAACCGCCCACTGGTGCAGGAAGGCTACCCCCGTTTATTCTGGCAGCAGGCGCTGTTCGTGCTGGGCTTTTTTGCCAAAGACGACACCGTAAACTTCGAGCGCACCGATGCCGCCGTGGAAAAAGCCGTGACGCTAAGCTTCGACCTGGTGGGCCGCAACACCCTGGATTCGGCCGTGGATTTCGTGCGGTTTTTGGTGCGTCGCTAATCCTGCCTTGATGTCCGACGAACCCCAAACCTCCCTGCCCACCACCAAAGTGGCCCGGGCCGCGCGCTTTGCCAAAACCGGCATCAGCGTGGGCGCCAACTACGTGAAGCACTATGCCAAGCGGGCCGTGGGCGCCGAATCGACCACCGAAGACCTGCACGCGGCCAACGCCGCCGAGCTCTACGGCGCCCTGAGCGAGATGAAAGGCTCGGTACTGAAGGTGGCCCAGATGCTGGCGATGGAGAAAAACATGCTCCCCACCGCCTACGCCGACCAGTTTGCCAAAGCCCAGTACCAAACGCCGCCGCTCTCCGGCCCGCTGGTGGTGAAGGCTTTTCGCGATGCGTTTGGGCAGTCGCCCTATACCTTGTTCGACGAGTTTGAGCCCGAAGCCCGGCAGGCCGCCAGCATCGGCCAGGTGCATCTGGCCCGAAAGGACGGCCGCCCGCTGGCCGTGAAGGTGCAATACCCAGGCGTGGCCGCGAGCATTAAATCCGATATTAACTTGGTAAAACCCATTGCCCTGCGGGTGATGGGCCTCAGCGAAAGCCAGGTGCGGCCCTACCTGGAAGAAGTGGAAGCGCGCCTGCTGGAAGAAACCGACTACCAGTTGGAGCTGCGGCGCGGGCAGGAAATCGCGGCCCAATGCCAGGGGCTGCCGCACCTGGAGTTTCCGGCCTACTACCCGGAATATTCCACGGCCCGCATTCTGACCATGGACTGGCTCGGCGGGCAGCACCTGAAAGAGTTTCTGACCACCAACCCAGCGCCGGAAGTCCGCAACCAGCTCGGCCAGGCGCTCTGGGACTTCTACCAGTTCCAGTTCAACACCCTGCACCGGCTGCACGCCGACCCGCACCCCGGCAACTTCCTGCTTCGCGCGGAGAACGGTGGCACTATGGGCGTGCTGGATTTCGGCTGCGTGAAAGACGTGCCGCAGGACGTGTACGAGCTGTTTACCGCCCTGCTGGCTCCCGAAACCATCGTCGACGAAGCCCGGCTCGCCTCGCTGCTCACGCAGGCCGGCGTGCTGCGTGCCACCGATGCCCCGGCAATGCGGGTGCTCTACCTGCGGACCCTGCAGGTGTCGCTGGAGCTGGTGGGCCGCCCCTTCCGGCAGGCCACTTTCGACTTCGGCGACCCCACGTACATGGCCGCGCTCTACGCCCTGGGCGACGACCTGATGGCCGACCCTGAACTGCGCAAGCAGCGCGAACCCCGCGGTTCCGAGCATTTCATTTACCTCAACCGCACCTACGTGGGCTTGTTTGCCCTACTAACTGAGCTGGGCGCTGTGATAGAAACCCACGTGCCCACTGTGGCTGAAGTTACAGTTTAGCAATTTCAGAAATTGAGCTAAAAGCTGGCTCAACAGGCCGTGCTACCTTCGCGGCCATGAATATCCGGGCGGAGCTACTGCGGGAACACTCGGCGCGCCAGACCAAGCGGCTGACCGAGTACGCCTGCTCGCACCCGGCGTGCCTGGCCGAGCTGCTGCAGGTGTTCTGGTACGGCGAGCCGCGGGAGCGGCAGCTGGCGGCCGATGTGCTCGGCTGGGTGGGCCAGCGGCGGCCGCAGTGGCTGGTGCCGCACTTGCCGGGCCTGTTGGTCGCGGCACAGCCCAACCCAGGCCAGCACCCGGCGCTTCGGCGCAGCGTGGCGCGGGTGCTGCAATTCGTGCCGGTGCCGGAAGCGTTGCAGGCGCTGGCCTTCGATACTTGCCTGGGCATGCTGCAATCCCCAGCCGAGTCGGTTGCCATCCGCGCCTATGCGCTGAGCGCCGCCGTGCGCCTGGCCATGCCCTACCCGGAACTGACGAGCGAGCTGCTGGCAGCGGTCGAGGACGTGCTGGCAACCACCAAGTCGGCCGCCTTGCACAGCCGGGCCGAGCGGGAACTCCCCAAACTTCGCAGTGTTTTGCGGGAAGATTTGCCGGGTTAGTTGTTGCGTAGCCACATTCGCTCCAATTCTCACCATTCCCATGAAAAAACTACTTACCCTCGGCGCGGCCCTGCTCAGCATCACCTTCTCCGCTTCGGCCCAACAAATAGCCAGCTGCTGCGCCAAGCCGGCCGGCAACCTCTCGGCCTCGGCCACGGAGGCCTTCGCCATGCTGGCCGCCGACAAAGACTTCTCGGGTGGCCACGATGCGCCTCTGCCCTTCGTGTTCACCGGCGAAGGCAAGGATATTACCTTCAAAACCCCCGACGGCGCCACTGGCCGCGGCTACGAAATCAAAAGTGCCACGCCCAGCAACAAGTACCTGTTCGTGATTCACGAGTGGTGGGGTCTGAACGACTACATTAAGAAGGAAGCCGCTACCTTCGCCAAGGAGTTGCCCGGCGTCAACGTCATCGCCGTGGACCTCTACGATGGCAAAGTGGCTACCACGCCCGAAGAAGCCGGCAAATACATGGGCGAGGTGAAAACCGAGCGCGCCGTGTCCATCCTCAAAGGCGCGCAGCTGTACGCCGGCCCCAAGGCGCAGTTTGCCAGCATCGGCTGGTGCTTCGGTGGCGGCTGGAGCTTGCAGCAAGCCCTGCTCGGCGGCAAGCAAACGGTGGGCTGCGTGATGTACTACGGCATGCCCGAAAAGGACGTGGCCAAGCTCAAGACCCTGAACTCGGACGTGCTGGGCATTTTCGCCAGCCAGGACAAGTGGATAAACCCCGAGGTAGTGAGCCAGTTCAAGAAAGACATGGCCGCCGCCGGCAAAAAAGTAACGGTGTACAGCTACGATGCCGACCACGCCTTCGCCAACCCCTCCAACCCCAAGTTCAACAAGGAGTTTGCCGCCAAGGCCCACAGCCAGGCGCTGGCTTACCTGCGCACCAAATTCAAGGTAAAAGCCTCGTAATGCCGACTACCCGATAACAAAAATGCCTTCCCAATCGGGAAGGCATTTTTTATGCTAATTTGTTGGCCCTTACAAACTACCTGGCTCAATTTTCACCTTCCTGGAATTCCCATGGCCTCGCTCTCTGCCCTCTTGTCCGAATACGGTGAAAGCCATCAAAACCCGACCAACAAGCTGGTGCACTGGGTGTGCGTGCCGCTTATCATGTTTTCGCTGCTGGGCCTGCTTTGGGCCGTGCCGGTGCCGGCGGCCATTCAGCGCATCAGTCCCTGGCTCAATTGGGGTACGCTGGTGATGGTGCTGGCCCTCGCCTACTACGTGCGCCTGAGCGGCCGGCTGGCCCTGGGCATGGTGCTGGTGTGGGTAGCCATGGCCGGCACCCTGCACTTGGTGGCCGAATTGGCCATACTGCCGCTGTGGGCCGTTTGCCTCATCATTTTTGCGCTGACTTGGGTGGGTCAGTTCTGGGGCCACAAGGTAGAAGGCAAGAAGCCCAGCTTCCTCAAAGACCTGCAGTTTCTGCTGATTGGGCCACTCTGGCTGCTACACTTCGTGTACCGCCGCCTGGGCTGGAGTTACTAAACGGAGCGCTTCGTGAGGTGGTACGGATAAGGGTATTACTCACGAAGCGCCGCATGTTTAGGCCATGGCCAACAAGCCGGCCAGCTCAGCCACGCAGTCGGTGAGCTGCTCCCAGGCGGGCAGCACGAAGTACTGGTCCTGGTAGCGCGCGCCGGTCACGGGCGTCTTCAGTACCGTGGCGAGGTCGAACACCAACCGCGGCGTGTTCTCGTTCACGCAGTGGTGGATTTCGCCGGCCGAAGAAAGCAAGCCCGCGCCGTAGAGCCGGGGCTGGCCCTCGTGCTGCACCAGCCCAAATTCGGCGGTGAAGAAATAGAGCGCCCACAGCTGCTCGCGGGCCGACGAGCCCACCGGCTGCGCCCGGTACGCCTGCCCTAGCATGTGCAGGAAATCGGCCAACCCTTCGTCCAGTAGCATGGGCACGTGCCCAAACAAATCGTGGAACAAGTCGGGCTGCGGGCTGAAATCGAAGGCGTGCATGGGCCGGATGCGGGTCACAATCGGGAAGCGGCGCTCGGCCAGCAGCTCGAAGAAAGCGGCCGGCTCGAAGGGCCGCCCCACCGGCGCGAGCTTCCAGCCCGTCTCCTGAAAAACGGTGGCACTGAGCTCGCCGATGTCCGGGATTACCTCGCGCCTCATGCCCAAGCGGGCCAAGCCCCGGGTAAACGCTGGCGCGGCCCGACGATGCAGCAGCGCGGTCTGGCGGTCAAAGAGAATCTTCCAGATAAGCTGGTCCTGGCCGGTGGCAGTTGCGGGATTGAGCTTGGCAAACATGAGAATTGAGCTAATAATTGGGCGAAAAAAAAGCCCGATATCCTGGTGGATTCGGGCTTTTGAAGGTTCTTAGTGAAGGTCTGGCATCATGCCTTGCTCTTCCTTTTCGCCAATAACAGCCCAATCTCCCCCTGTTTGGGGCAAGTCATTAGGTTGGTAATATTGACGTGTTGGTGGCGCATGATTAAGACGAATTTAAGGACGGATTTTAATTATGCAAGGGGCGCCTGAAATTAAATTTAAATAAGCTCAACCGCTAACCACCTCTATTCGAGCTCCCCGCGCAAGGCAAACACGCGCCGCAGGTTTCGCACCAGCTTGGCCGACTCGTCGAAGTTCAGTGTCTGCTGCCCGTCCGACGCCGCGGTTTCGGGCGTTTCGTGGGTTTCGTACACGATGCCGTCAGCGCCGGCCAGCACGCCCGCAAGGGCCATAGCGGGCACATAGTCCCGAATGCCAATGCCGTGCGAAGGGTCCACGATTACCGGCAAGTGGCTCTTCTCTTTCAGGATTGGCACGGCGTTCAAATCAAGGGTATTGCGGCTGGCTGTTTCAAACGTGCGAATGCCCCGCTCGCAGAGAATCAGCTTCTCATTGCCCCCCGAAAACACATATTCGGCCGAAGAAAGCAGCTCCTCGATGGTGCCCGAGATGCCGCGCTTTATCATCACCGGCTTGTCTACCCCGCCCAGCGCATCAAGCAAGTTGAAGTTCTGGGTGTTGCGGGCGCCCACCTGGAACACGTCCACGTAGTCGTGCATCTCCTCGACTTGCGAAACCTGCATCACCTCGGTCACGATTTTGATGCCGCGCGCGCGGGCCATGCTATGGAACAGCTTCAGTCCGTCCATGCCCAGGCCGCGGAACGAGTAAGGCGAAGAGCGGGGCTTGAACACGCCGCCGCGCATCAGCCGCACGCCGTTTTCGAGCAGGTGCGTCATCACTTTTTCCATCTGGGCTTCGCTCTCGATGCTGCAGGGGCCGGCGCACAACGCCAGGGTGCCCTCGCCTATCGTCACGCCGTCGCCGAGGTCGAGCACGGTGGGCTTTACGCGCCACTTGCGGCTCACCAGCTTGTAGTCGTCTGACACGCGGTGCACGTCGCGCACGCCGGGCAGCTGGCCGATGGTGCGGATGTCGAAGTCCTTCTTCCCAATGGCCACCAGGTAGTGCGCGTGCTGGGTAGTGACTTCGGTGGTTTTGTAGCCCTGCTGCTTCAGGTGCTCGGTAATGGCCGGCACTTGGGCAGTTTTCTCAAGTTGAATTATCACGGAGTGAAGAAGTTAATTAGACCGTCATGCTGAGCGCAGCCGAAGCATCTCGCGTGCAGCAGTAATTCAGATGGTTGCAACGAAGCGGGCGAGACGCTTCGGCTGCGCTCAGCATGACGGTCTTTTTTGGTGATTGTAAGGTTTACGCCTGCTTGATGGCTTGCACGAATCGGGCAGCCGTGGCGGGTGCATCGTCGGTGTCTTCTAGCGCGCGGATGAGGGCGGAGCCGATAATGGCGCCGTCGGCGTGGCCGCAGGCACGGTCAAAGCCGGTTTTGTCGGCGATGCCGAATCCGATGAGCCGCGGGGTCTTGAGGTTCATGGCGGCGATGCGCTCAAAGTATTCCTTCTGCGCCTCTACATCGGGCAGCGTGGTGCCGCCGGTGGTGCCGGGCCCCGACACGAGGTAGAGAAACGCATCCGACAAGGCATCGAGCCGGCGAATGCGCGCTTCCGAGGTCTGCGGCGTAATCAGGAACACTGCCTTCAAGCCGTATTTCTGAAACATCGGGTGATACATCTCCTCGTATTCGTCCAGTGGCAAATCCGGCAGAATTAGGCCATCGACACCCACTTCAGCGGCTTTTTTCAGGAAGGCTTCCATGCCAAACTGCAGCACCGGGTTGAGGTAGCCCATGAGCAGCACCGGCGTTTCGGGAATGGCGGCGCGCAACTCCTGTAGTTGCCCAAACAGCACGGGAAGGTTCATGCCATTGGCCAAGGCCGCCGAACTGCTGCGCTGAATGACGGGGCCGTCAGCCAGCGGGTCAGAAAACGGCATGCCGATTTCTAGGATGTCGGCGCCGGCAGATACCAACGCTTTGGCGAGCGGCAGCGTGTCGTGAAGGCTAGGGTAGCCGGCCGTGTAGTACATGTTGAGCAGGTTTTGCTTGCTCGCGAAGGCTTGTTTAATTCGGTCCATCGTAGTTGTGAAGTGGTGGGCCGCGGGCTACACCAGCTTGTCCATGTTCTTGAGGTAGGTTTCCAGGTCCTTGTCGCCGCGGCCGGAGAGGTTTACCACCACCACGTCGTTGGGGCCGGCCCCAATCTGGCCGAGAGCCGCCAGCGCGTGCGCGGTTTCTAGCGCGGGGATGATGCCTTCCAAACGGCTCAATTCACTCACTGCCTTCAGTGCTTCGTCGTCGGTGATGGAAACGAACTGGGCCCGGCCCGAAGCGCCCAGGTGAGCGTGCAGCGGCCCGATGCCCGGGTAATCGAGGCCGGCGCTCAGCGAGTAAGGCTCCGTGATTTGGCCGTGCTCGTCCTGCATCAGCAACGTGCGGCTGCCGTGGATAATACCCGGCGTGCCCAGCACAGATGTAGCTGCTGAGTGCCCAGAATTGATGCCGTGACCGGCTGCTTCCACCGCAATCAGGCGCACGGCAGGTTCGTCCAAGAAATGGTAGAAGGCGCCCGCCGCATTAGAGCCACCGCCCACGCAGGCCACCACAAAATTGGGCAGCTCAGAGCCGGTTTTCTCCAGCAGCTGGGCCCGCATTTCTTCGCTGATAACAGCTTGCAGGCGTGCCACCAAATCGGGGTACGGGTGTGGCCCTACCACTGAACCGATGATGTAGTGCGTGTCGACGGGGTTAGAAATCCAGTCGCGGATGGCCTCGTTGGTGGCATCTTTTAGGGTTTGGCTGCCGCTTTCGGCCCGCCGCACTTCGGCCCCAAGCAGGCGCATTCGGGCTACGTTGGGCGCCTGGCGCTCAATGTCGATGGCCCCCATGTATACCACGCAGGGCAGGCCCATCAGGGCGCAGACGGTGGCCGTGGCCACGCCGTGCTGCCCGGCGCCTGTTTCGGCAATGATGCGCGTTTTGCCCAGGCGCTTGGCCAGCAAAATCTGCCCCACCGTGTTGTTGATTTTGTGGGCACCGGTGTGGCACAGGTCCTCACGTTTAAGAAACACCCGCGTGCCGTAGCGTTCCGACAAGCGCTTGGCTTCGAACAGCGGCGTGGGCCGGCCCACGTAGTCACGCAACAGCTGCTGCAACTCCGCTTGAAAATCCGGGTCGGCCAGGATGTCCAGGTAGCGCGTGCGCAGCTCCTCCACGTTGGGGTAGAGCATTTCGGGGATAAATGCGCCGCCGAATTCGCCGTAGTAGCCGCGGGCCGTGGGTTGCTGATAGGATGGGGTCATGGCAAGTAGTTTTTTTCTCTGAACGTCATGCTGAGCGAAGTCGAAGCATCTCGCTCGGTTCGTTGGGCTGGTTTTATTACTGCTACACGCGAAATGCTTCGACTGCGCTCAGTATGACGTTCTTCTTTAGATTATTAAGTCACTATAGGCCGCAACGCTTTCAGCATCTGCCCAACCCGGGTGGCGTCTTTCACGCCCGGTGCGGTTTCAAAGCCGCTATTCAAATCAACGCCCACCAAACCCGGGAGGCGAAGGTCCGCTAGTTCAGGGGCGTGTTCCAGGCCCAACCCACCGGCCAAGAAATACGGCACAGGCAGGTTGTAGCTCTTCAACAAGTCCCAGTCGAAAACGGCGCCATTGCCGCCCGGGGCCGCGCCTTTGGTATCAAAAAGAAAGAAGTCGCAATGCGGCACGTAAGGCAACAGCGCGGTAAAGTCAACCGCTTTGCCCACCGAGAAAGCCTTCATCACCAGCAGGCCAGCTTCGCTTAATTCTTCGCACTGCGCGGGCGTCTCCTGGCCGTGCAACTGCACCGCAGCCAGCCCAAAACGCTCGGCAGTGGTGACGATGGTTTCAGTTGTTTCGTTCACAAACACGCCTACTTTCCAGATGCTGGCGGGCAAGGCTTGCACCAATTCCGGGGCAAGCGCCTCGCCTACAAAACGCGGCGATGCTGGGGCAAAAATGAAGCCCAGAAAATCCGGAGTCAACACCGCAACCTCAGCGAGCGCCGCGGCGTCCCGCATTCCGCACACCTTCACCAGCAGCCGCGCCGGGGTTGCCGGTTGGGCTGAGGCCTGCGGCCGTGCGCTGGCTTCGGGAAGGCCGGCAGCCTTAGCAACATCAGCGGGTAAGTGGCGGGGCGTTTTCATTGGTTGGGCTAGGAAACAGCAGCCGGTTTGGGCAATGCAGCAATCTCCTGCACGAGGGCGGCGCAAGCGCGCTCTGGGCGGGCGTTGCGCATAAAGGCCTCCCCGAGCAGGAAGCCGCGGTAGCCCACTTCGCGGAGCTGGCCGATGGCCGCCGCACTGGAAATGCCGCTTTCCGACACCTTCACAAACTCGTTCGGGATGGCCGCCGCCAGCTCCAGCGAGGTATCCAGGCTCAGGCTAAAATCGTGCAGGTTGCGGTTATTCACGCCAACCAAATCCACGGCGTCGGCATTGGCCGAGCGGGCCAACTCTTCGCCATCATGTACTTCCAGCAGCACTTCCAGACCCAGCGACTTGGCCAGGCTACCCAGCGTGTTGATTTCTTCGGGCGTGAGCACGGCGGCTATCAGCAACACGGCATCGGCCCCGATGCTTTTGGCTTCCAGAACCTGGTATTCGTTCACCACAAAATCCTTGCGTAGGATGGGGCAGAAATTGAAGCGGCGGGCGGTGGTCAGGTCCTCGTTTTTACCACCGAAAAATTCGGTATCGGTGAGAATGGACAGCGCGGCGGCGCCGGCCTGCATGTAACCCAACGTGGTGCGTTCCACCGGCGCGTACTGGTTTATCCAGCCCTTGGAGGGCGACTTGCGCTTGAATTCGGCGATGAGGCCGCTGCCGTTATCGCGGAGCAAATACTGGCGCAGCGACACGGGCTGCGAGTTGAAGTACAAGCTGCTTTCAAGCAGCTTGACGGGCACCAGCTCGCGGCGGGTGGCCACCTCTTTCCGCTTGTGCGCGACGATGGTTTGAAGAATAGTGGGCTGAGACATGGGTAGGGAAACAGGGAGGCGAAGCTTTTGCTTCGCACAACGTTGATTATTTAAGAAATTGAGCCAGCAGCGCGACCCTTATTTAATACTGAGCATGGTTTCGAACGCGCGCTTCGCGGCCCCGGAATCCAAAGATTCACGGCTTTGGGCTAGGGAATCTTCCCAGCTCAGGCCGGGGCGAGCGCACTGCAGGGCGAGTGCGGCGTTGGCCGTCACCACATTGCGCTGGGCGGGGGTGTTGTTGCCATCCAGCACCTGCTTGAACAGCTCGGCGGCCGCGGCGGCGGTGCTGCCGCCGGCCAGGTCGGTGGTGGTGCAGGTGGCCAGGCCCAGCGTGTCGGGAGTCAGCAGCCGCTCTCCCTCAAACGACGACACCACCTTGGCCGGGCCGGTGAGGGCCAGCTCGTCGTAGCCGTCCAGGGCGTGCACCACGGCGTAGCGGGTGCCGGTGGGCTGCATCAGGTAGTGGTACACGCGCTGCAGCTCCAGGTTGAACACGCCCAGCAGCTGTGCCGCGGGGCGGGCGGGGTTCACCAGCGGGCCCAGGATGTTGAAGAACGTACGCAAGCCCAACTCGCGGCGCACCGGCCCAGCATGCCGCATGGCCGGATGGAAAGCCGGCGCGTGCAAAAAACAGATGCCGGCTTTGTCCAGCTGCCGCCGCAACTGGTCGGAGCTGGCTTCGAAATCATAGCCATGATGCGCCAGTACATTGGAGGCCCCCGAGACCGACGACACGCCAAAGTTGCCGTGCTTGGCCACCTTCACCCCCGCCCCAGCCACCACGAAGCAGGCCAGCGTGGAAATATTGAGCGTGTTTTTGCCGTCGCCACCCGTGCCCACAATGTCGAGCACTTCGTTGGTGCCCAGCTCCGGGTCCCGGCTCAAGTCGAGCAGGGCTTGCCGGAAGCCGGCCAGCTCGGCCACCGTGATAGGCCGCATGCGGTACACCGCCAGAAACGCGGCGGTTTCAGCGGCATTAGCCCCGCCTTCGCCCAGCTGGCGCATGGCAGCATGGGCCTCGGCGTGCGTCAGCGGCTGGTGGTCAAAAAGCTTGTTGAGAATCTGTTTCAAAGCGTGCTACTGTTTCATTTATTAAGACTGTCATGCTAAGCGCAGCCAAAGCATCTCGCGTGCAGCAGTAATCCAGATGATTGCAACGAAGCGGTAGAGATGCTTTGGCTGCGCTCAGCATGACGGCCATTATTGAGCTAAACGTTAGCTCAACCAGTTTTCCAGCATTTTGGCGCCGTGCTCGGTGAGGATGCTTTCGGGGTGGAACTGCACGCCGCGCACATCATATTGCCGGTGACGGAAGGCCAGCACTTCGCCGTTGGCGTCGCGGGCCGTGGTTTCCAACTCCGCGGGCATGGTTTCGGGACGCACGGCCCAGGAGTGGTAGCGGCCTACCTGAAAACGGGGCGGCAGACCGGCAAAAAGCCGCTCGTCGGGCGCCGTTACCTCGGCTTCGTTGGCAACGCCGTGGAGCACGGCGGGCATGTTGTAGAGCGTCGCACCGAAGCTTTCAGCCAGGCCCTGGTGGCCCAGGCACACGCCCAAAATGCGTTTAGTGGGCGCGTAGGTTTTAATGATTTGAGGCATCAGTCCCGCTTCGGCCGGAATGCCGGGACCGGGCGACAGCATGATGGCATCGTAGGCCTCCACCGCTTCGAGGGGCAGCTGGTCGTTGCGCGTTACGGTGAGGTTGGCGCCGTGGCCAAGCTCCCGCAGCAGGTGCACCAGGTTGTAGGTGAAGGAGTCGTAGTTATCGAGAACGAGGATTTTCATGGCGTTGCTATCGTGCTGATTACCTATTGAACATCGGTGGCGGCGCGGAGAGCAGCCCGGAGCGCGCCCAACTTGTGGTGCACCTCTTCTAGTTCCGACTGAACACTCGAGGCGGCTACCACGCCGGCACCGGCCTGGAAATAAAGCTGATTGCCAGTGCTCAAAAACGAGCGAATCATGATGGCGTGGTTGAAGTTGCCATCGAAGCCCAAGTGGCCGATGCAACCGCCATAGTAGCCGCGGGCCGTGGGCTCGAGGCCGTCAATGAGTTGTAAAGCGCGGTGCTTGGGCGCGCCGGAGAGCGTGCCGGCCGGGAAAGTGTCGGCCACCACTTGCAGCGTGTCGGTGCCTTCATCCAGTTCGGCCGTGACGTGGCTCACTAGGTGAATGACGTGCGAGTAAAACTGGATTTCGCGCAGCGTGCGCACTTGCACCTGGCTGCCGTGGCGGGCCAAGTCGTTGCGGGCCAGGTCCACCAGCATCACGTGCTCGGCGTTTTCCTTGGGGTCGGCGGCCAGGCGCTGGGCGGCGGCCGCATCAGCGGCGTCGTCGCCGGTGCGGCGGTACGTTCCGGCAATGGGGTACAGGCTGGCTTCGCGGCCCTGCACCAGCACCTGGGCCTCGGGCGAGGAGCCGAAGATTTTGTAGTCGCCGTAATCGAAGTAGAACAGGTACGGCGAAGGATTGATGGAACGCAGCGCGCGGTACACGTTGAACTCATCGCCGGAAAAACTTTGCTGAAACCGCCGCGAGAGCACAATCTGAAACACGTCGCCGCGCAGGCAGTGGGCCTGGCCTTGCGTCAGGCGCGCCAGAAACTCGGTGTCGGTTTGGTTGCTGGCCTCCTCTCCCACCGTGGCAAAGTTGAACACCGGCACGCTGGGGTTGCGCACCAAGTTTTCAAGGCGGTCGAGGCCGTCGGCTTCGGCTGGTTGGCCGGTTACGCCGTGCTCAAACAAGTAGAGCTCCTGCCGGAAGTGGTTGAAAGCGATGACGTAGCGGTACACGCCGTAGCGAATCAGCGGCACATCGCCGGCCGGCACCTTGTCCGCGTCAAACGTCACGTCCTCGAAGCTCTGCACGGCCTCGTAGCCCATGTAGCCAAACAGCCCGGTGCTGATGAAGGGCATCTTGGCAGCGGCTTCATCGGGGGTAAATGCGGCCGCAAACACCCGCAGTTCGGCCAGGGCTTGGCGGGGTTGGCTCAATTGCTCGCTGGTAGCGCGCCCGTCCGGAAACGACTGGCGCAGCTCGCCACCGCGCCGCAGCTCAAACGTGCCCAATGGCTCGCACACCAGGTAGCTAAAGGCGTTTTGCTGGCCGTGGTAGTCGGCGCTTTCTAGCAGCAGGCAGTTGGAGTACTGGTCGCGCAGGCGCAGGTACAGGCCCACCGGCGTTACGGTATCGGCCAGAAGGCGGCGGTGGCGGGTGGTGAGCTGGTAAGACACGGAGGCGAGTAGGAACAAACGAGGCGAATCGGGTGCCTCAGGGGAGATTTAAAATGCAAAAAACCCGGCTGGTGGGCCGGGCTTTTGTGGTCAAAGGCAAAATCAAAGTTGACTTCACTAGGCGCACAGGCAGTCCGGTCCGATGTTTCGGAACTGCCACCACCAAGCCTGGGAAGTACGATGTGAGGTCATATTGGGAGTGCGCTTCCTGGAAACGCGACGCAAAGATAATGGTACTTTCTTAAAATACCAGTAACATGCATTGATTTTTAATGCGAGGCTGGTAACCTTCTTTTAATTCTGATATTGATTTAGCAAACTGTAGCAGAAATTGAGCTGGAATTATTACCAGCCATCTATTAATAATCGGCTGTCATGCTGAGCCTGCGAAGCATCTTCTCACGCATGCATCGTTCAGCGGTGGTAAGATGCTTCCTTCGTCAGCATGACAAGTGGCTCGCGCAATAGGCGTCGCCGTGCTCTTTATGACACTTTATTTGCTAAGTCCAGCCTTATGAGAAGCAGCCTTACTAGGAGTAGCCTTTCTTGCTGAAGCCTTGGTTTTGGCCGTTGGGCTAAACATGAACTTGTAAGCAACTGGAAACTCCCGGCGCCAGAACCACTCGCGGTGCTGGCCATCGGCCGGGGCGGAAAAAGCTAGATTGGCGGCGGGCACTCCCTGGGCACGCAGTTCATCGCGCCAGGCCTTCATCAGCGGCAGCATGGTTTCCGATTCCTTGGGGCCGCACACGAAATAAAAACGTGCTGTGGAAGCAGCCTTGTGGGTTTTAGCATAAGTTAAGAGAGAGTCGTTGCACACCCAGAAGGCTGGGGAAAACACGCCAACCTCGCCGAATACTTTGGGGTACTTCAAGGCGGCATACACCGATATCAGCCCGCCCAGGCTGGAGCCGGCGATGCCGGTATGGGCTGCGTCGGGCTGGGTGCGGTAGTGGGAGTCCACGTAGGGCTTCAGGGTTTGAGCCAGAAAGTCAACGTACGGGTCGCCCTGGCCACCCTGGTGGGGCTGGTCTTTCAAGGCGGCGCTGGGCCAGGGAATGTATTCGTCGGAGCGAAACTGGTCGCCGTTGTCAACGGCCACTACGATGGCGCCCGTCGCGTCCTGGCCGGCGGCGCGCAGCTTGTCCAGCGTCTCGTCTACGCCCCACTCGCCGCCGAAGCTGGTGGCGTCGTCGAACACGTTCTGGCCATCGTGCATGTATAGCACGGGGTAGCGCTGAGAGGGCTTCTGGGCATAGTCGGCGGGCAGATACACCCATACCCGGCGCTGCCGGCTGAGCTGCGGTATCACGAAGGAATTAGCCAGTACGCGCACCCGGGGGCTGGCCGTATGCACTTTTGGCTTGGCAGCCGCGCCGCTCTGGTCGTCCCAGGCCAACACTTGGTGCGTGACTTCGCGGGCCGAACTCAAATCCGCTTTCCGATTGGCAATCTGCTGGTTTTTGTCGTCTACTTCCACGGCGGCCCAGCTGCCGCGGGTAAACTTGTATTCGGCCGGTCCCGCACTCAGCGGCAGGCTTATTTGATACGTGCCGTCGGCATTCTTTTTCAGCGCAAACCGCGGATTGTGCGGGTTCCAGTTGTTGAAGGAGCCGGCTACGAACAGTGTATCGCTAGCCGGCGTGGTGGCCGGCACCTTGGTGATTTTCAGAATGGCTTGGGCAAACACAGGGCTCAGCCCAAGCACAAGGCTGCTGGTCAGCAGGGCTTTTATAATCATAAATAGCTGGTTTATTATCGAATGGTTTCGCCGCTACCCGCGCCGCGCTCCGCCGAATCCATCTTGCGCAGGGTGTATACGGCACGCACGGAATCGACACCCGGCAGGCCGTTGGATTGAAAATCAAGGAACGAACCTTTCTTCTGGGGACCTTTCACGAAATGGCGGTATTCTTCGGCCGACTCGCGCACCACGTAGAGGATGCCCGATGCCGGCACCTTGAGCCGCGAGTAGAAGCTGCGCCCGTCGCCGGCGGGGCGGCGGGCATCTTCGGCCACGGCGCTGGTGCCCAGCAAGCGGTACTTGGCAAGGTCGCTGCCGGGTAGGGCCAGGTTGCCCAAGCCGTCCACAAACACCTCCCGGCGGGACATCAGGTGCTCAAGGTCCAGGGTTTTCAGCAGGCCCAGGTGTTTCTCGGCCATGATGAGCTGCTGCACCGCCTTGCCCGGAGGCGCCTCCTCGTAATACACCAGCACGGGCTTCTCAAGCTTGACCTTGCCGACATATACGGGCGGTGCGTCGCTTTGGCCTTCGCCGGTCCGCGCGGCTGTAACTGGGCCATATGCGGGCAGCTGCTTGCTCTTCCCTTTTGTCGAGGTGCCTTTCTCTTTTGGAGAAGATTTGCGCGCGCCGGCATGGGACTGGGCCGCGGCAGTGGTCGCGCCGCTGGCCAGCAGCAAAAGTATCAGCAGATGGGGCTTTTTCATCTTCTAAGGAAAAGCCAAATGTAACGAGCAGACATTGGCCTTGCAAGGCCGCTGGCGCACCTGCCACAATGCGGCAGTACCATTGGGGCTGGCACCAGTAGCTCCTCCATTACGGCCCGACACCGATGGGCCGGCGACCACCCGAAATGTGCCGTTTTAGCAGCCCTAAAAACAACAAAAGCCCGGCCGCATATGCTAGCGGCCGGGCTTTTGTAATTATTAAAAACAACCCCCTACTTAGTGCTTGGGCTTGATTTTGGTCTTTCTTGGCTTGTCCTTCACCTTGGTGTTGGCGGGCACGGTTTGCGTGGGGGCTGCAGTGGGCGCCGGGGTCACGGTCGTTGTGGTCGACTCGACGGTGTTCGTCGTTGCCGGCACGGTGGTGGCGGGCGCGGTTGCGCTCTGTACCGGGGTTGCTGGCACGGTGGTAGGTGCGGGCGTGGTGGTCGTGGTTTGCTTGGTGGTGGTAGTGGTGCTGGATTGAGCACTAGCTGAATAGGCACCGGTGGCCAGCAAAGCAGTTAAGACAAGCAGCTTGTTCGTTTTCATAAGTGCAGGCAGGTTCGTTGAAGTGGAAAAGTTGAGCTGGTTTCAGCAATAAGCCAATATAGCTTGGCCTGTTACGGGGCTCAACCAGAAAGAGTTGAGCTAAAGCGGTAGCACCAGCCACTGAAATTCTATCGGACAGGCACTTACCGGGCATTCGCCTGGGTGGCCGACGCCGCTGTGGCATCAGTTCAAGGGGAGTTTCGCCTCCTTGCTCCTGCCGTTTGCCTTCTGCCCTGCGCTCGCTCGAAATAGGCCGGTGCTAGGACGAGTTCTGCTCTCGGCTGAAAAGGCCGCCGTACTATCAATCAGGATTTAGGCGAAGTCAGTAAGCAGAAAACTTGAGCTGAAATGGGCGCCACCCTCCGGCGCCCCCGCCAACTGCAGTCCCAACCCTTTGCAATCCTAATCGTTTGCAGGGGGGCTGCGGCAAGAAAAGCCACTCCGTTAACGTACTTAACTTCCTATTTACAAGCATTTTGTCGCATAAAAATGTGTAAATTATGCCCAGCAATTTAGCTACTGGAGAATGGCCCTGAACAAACTCCCACCGCCCTATATAGCTAGGAAATAGCAGCTTGAAAAAGCCACCTACAAGCTGCTATAATGCCATTTATAGGGTAACTTGCGCCCTCTTTCCGAAAACTTTTTTATTTTTTCCCACCACTCACATTTTTCACCAAATTACCGTTTCCTATGAAACACCATTATCTAGCGAAACTATTGTTTCTGCTATTGTTCGCGGGCTTTGGATTCCCTTCGGGAGCCTTTGCCCAAACTGGCTCCGTAAGCGGCCGGGTTACCGACAGTAAGAACGAAGGCATTCCGGGTGCAACCGTGCTTATCGAAGGGACTTCCCTGGGCAGCTCGTCGGCTGTCGACGGCACTTACAGCATTCAGAACGTACCGGCGGGTCCCCACACCGTGGTTATTTCGTTTGTAGGCTACAATGCTGTTCGCCTGCCAGTGACGGTGACTGCCGGCGCCAACTCCGAGATTTCGGCCAAGATGACTGAAAATACCACTCAGCTTTCCGAAGCCGTGGTAGTAGGTTATGGCACCCAGCGCCGCCAGGACGTGACCGGCGCCGTGGCTACGGTCGACTCCAAGCAGTTTGTGCAGGGCCAGGTAACCAACCCCGAGCAGCTCATTCAGGGCAAGGTGGCCGGTGTTGCCATCACCACGGTCGGCGGTGCCCCGGGCACTGGCACTACCATCCGCATCCGCGGCAACTCCTCGCTCAACGCCAACAGCGACCCGCTGTATGTAATTGACGGCGTGCCGGTAGACAAGGAAGGTATTAGCGGTGCTTCTAACCCACTCTCGCTGATTAACCCCAACGACATCGAGACCTTCACGGTGTTGAAAGACGCCTCGGCTACTGCTATTTACGGCAACCGGGCTTCGGGCGGTGTTATCCTTATCACTACCAAGCGCGGGCTGCAAGGCGAAAAGCTGCACGTTGAACTGAATTCCCAAGTTGGCGTTTCGACTGTGGCGCGCCGCTACGAGCCGCTGAGCGCTGACCAGTTCCGCAGCCTGATTCAACAAAATGGCGCGCCCTCCCAGTATGCTACGCTTGGCACAGCCAATACCAACTGGCAGAATGAGATTTTCCGCACGGCTGGCACCTACGACAATACCGTTAGCCTCACTGGCAGCGTGGCCAAAGTGCCGTTCCGCGTGTCGTACGGCAACCTCTACCAGGAAGGCATCGTCATCACCAACAACCTGAAGCGTAACTCGGGCTCCGTAAGCCTGACGCCCACTCTGCTTGATAAACACTTGCGCATCGACATCAATGCCAAAGGCACGGTGGTAGACAACCGCTTTGTGGACTACGGCACCGTGGCCAACGCCGCGCTGTATGACCCCACGCAGCCGATTACGTCGAGCGAAGGGCGCTTTTCGCGCTATGGCGGCTACTACCAGTTCACCAATTCGGTAGGCCAGCCGCTGGGCAACGCGCCCGGCAACCCGGTGGCCGCGCTCAACAATACCAACGATAACAGCACAGTGAAGCGCCTCATCGGCAACGTGCAGCTCGACTACAAAGTCCACGGCATTGATGGGCTGCGTGCCAACCTCAACCTGGGCCTCGACGCCTCGCGCGGACGCGGTAGCAAAACCATTCAGCCCATCGACTTCGGCAACTATAACAGCGCTCCAGCCGCTGCTACCAACGCTGGCCTGAACGGCCGCTACACCCAGTACGCTCAGGACAAGGACATGCATTTGCTCGAAGCCTACCTGGCTTACGGCAAGCAGCTCGGCGGCACCAAGGTTGACGTGCAGGGCGGCTACGCCTACCAGACCTTCCAGTACCAGGGCCCCAACTTCCTGGACTACCGGTTCAACCGCACCACCAAAGTAAACAAGGCTGATACCCTGCTCCTGCCTCGCTACTATGGCAAGCTCGTGATGCTTTCCTACTTCGGCCGCGCCACGATGAACGTGAAGGACAAGTATCTGGTAACCGCCACCCTCCGCAATGACCGGACCTCGCGTTTCCGTGAGGGCTACCGTAGTGGCTGGTTCCCGGCCCTGGGCCTGGCCTGGCGTGTTAAGAACGAGGATTTCCTGAAAGACAACAACCTGTTTTCCGAGTTGAAGCTGCGCGCCGGCTACGGCCGCACCGGCCAGCAGGACCTCGGCAATGGGTACTATGACACGCAGCCGCGCTACGTATTGAGCGGTGCGTCTACCACGTACCCGCTGGGCAACACCGGCGGCACCGTGCCTAGCTACAGCCCCCAAGGCTACAACGCCGTGCTGACCTGGGAAACCACCAACACCTACAACGCCGGATTGGACCTGGGCTTCCTCGACAACCGCCTCACGGCTACCGTCGACGTGTACCAGCGCACGGCCAGCGACCTGTTGGCCCGCGTGAACTTCTCGGCCGGCTCCAACCTCACCAACCAGCTCGATGCCAACATTGGCTCCTTGCGTAACCGCGGCATCGAAGTAGGCCTGAACTACGGCATCCTGCGCAGCGAAGACCTGACCTGGGATGTGAACCTGAACGGCGCCTACAACGAAAACAAAATCACCGACCTGGGCCAGCAAGCTGAAAACTTCCAGGGCTACAAGGTTGGTGGCATTGGCGGCGGTACCGGCAACACCATCCAGATTCAGGCGGTGGGCCACCCCATCAATTCCTTCTTCACCGCGCAGCAGGTATACGGCGCCAATGGCCGCCCCGTAGAAGGCCTGTACGTGGATAAGAATGGCGACGGCATCATCAACGACGCCGACTACACGTTCTACAAGCAGCCCGCCCCGCTCGTTACACTGGGCTTTAGCTCGAACGTAACGTATAAGAAGCTGTTTGCCGCCTTTACCCTGCGCAGCAACCTCGGCAACTACGTGTACAATGCTAACGCTGCAAACTTTGGCAACTATGCCAACGCCCAAGGCTCCACTCTTTTCGTAAGTAACCTGAGCCCCGACGTTCAGAACACGGGCTTTACCCGCCAGCAGTTGTTCTCGGATTATTACGTGCAGAATGCTTCGTTCCTGCGTTGCGAAAACATCTCGTTGGGCTACAACGTGGGCAAGGTGCTCGGCGCTTCGTCGCTCCGCGTAACGGCCAACGTGCAGAATGCCTTCCTCGTGACCAAGTACAAAGGGGTTGACCCCGAAGTATTCGGCGGCATCGACACCAACTTTTACCCGCGTGCCCGCACCTTCACCCTCGGCCTCGCGCTCGGCATCTAATTCCCACCTCTCATGAAACAAGTATTATCCCGGGGGCTTACGGCCCTCACGCTGAGCACGGCCCTGGTTAGCCTCAGCACGTCTTGCACCAAAGACCTGGACCAGACGCCGAAGTACGAGCTTACGCCCGACAAGGTGTACACTGGCCTGACGGGCTACAAGCAGGTGCTTGCCAAGCTCTACGGCGGCTTTGCGCTCACCGGTTCCTCGGGCCCCGGCTCGGGTGACATCTCGGGCATCGACGCCGGTACTTCGGACTACATCCGCCAGTGGTGGAGTGCCCAGGAGCTGACCACCGACGAAGCCGTAATTGCCTGGAACGACCCGGGCGTGCAGGAGTGGCACAAGATGAACTGGGACGCCAGCGACCCGCTGACCCGGGGCTTCTACAGCCGCCTCTACTACGAAATTGCTATTTGCAACGAGTTTCTCCGCGAAGCCACCGACGACAAGCTCGGCAGCCGCCTGGGCGGCGGCGAGTTGGAGCAAGGCAAGCTGTTCCGGGCCGAGGCCCGGTTCCTACGTGCCGTGGCTTACTCGCACGTTATCGACCTGTTCGGCAATGGCCCCTTCGTGACGGAAAATGACCCCGTGGGTGGCCCGCTGCCCAAGTACGCCACCCGCCAGGAGTTGTACAGCTACGTGGAAAGCGAGCTGCTAGCCCTGACCAAAGACCTGGCCGCACCCCGCACCAACGAGTACGGCCGCGTAGACCAAGCCGCCGCACACGGCATGCTGGCCCGCCTTTACCTGAACGCCGGGGTATACACCGGCACGCCCCAGTACGCCAAAGCCGCCGCCGAAGCCAAAGCCGTAATTGACGCGGGCTATACGCTGAACACCACCCCGGCTACTCCCGTGGCTTCGGCCTACGGCCGCCTGTTTCTGGCCGACAACAACCTGGCCCCGGCCAAAAATGAAATCATCTGGCCCGTTATTTTTGACGCAAACAGCGTGCAGAGCTACGGGGGCACCACGTTCCTCGTGAACGGCTCTACCAGCGGTGCCGACGCTGCGTGGCAGCGCCTCGTGGGCCAAACCACGGGCTGGGGCGGCGTGCGCACGACCAGCGCCCTGTTCGACAAGTTCTTCCTGGCCGGTGGCGACACCGCTCGCGACCGCCGCGGCCGTTTCTACACCAAAGGCCAGACGCTGACCATCAATGACCTCAGCCAGTTTACCCAAGGCCTTGGCGTGCTGAAGTATCGCAACGTTACCTCGGCCGGCACCCCGCAGGGTGGTCCGGGCAACTTCTCCAGCATTGACTTCCCCATGCTGCGTTTGGCCGACATGATGCTCATTTACGCCGAGGCGGCTACCCGCGGCAATGGTGACCGCGCCACTGCCCTGGGCTACGTAAACCAGATTCGTCGTCGTGCCTTCGGCCTGCCCATCGCCACCGCCAGCGCGGTAGCGGACATCACCGATGCCCAGATGACTACCGACTTCATCCTCGACGAGCGCGCCCGCGAGCTGCATTGGGAAGGCACCCGCCGCACGGACCTTATCCGTTACGGCAAGTTCACCGACGCTACGTACCTGTGGCCCTGGAAAGGCGGCGTTGCCAGCGGGAAGAGCGTAGACGCCAAGTACCGGTTGTTCCCCCTGCCGGCTGCTGACCTCACGGCCAACCCGAACTTGAAGCAAAACCCGGGTTACTAAGGCGTTAAGCAAGGAGTTGAGCCAATACGTATTGGCTCAACTCCTTCGCTTTTTTCACTTCATTTGCAGAACGGCCCACCTTTCAGCCCTGCTACGTTAAGGCTTCGAAAACCGACACTTTTACTAAATCCAAAGTGTTGGTGTTGAGAGTATATCCGGACTGCGTACCCCATTTTAATCAAGAAACCATTATGAAAAATTTGCTTACCAAAGTCGCCGCAATGGCGTTTGCTGTGGCAACATTGGCATCCTGCGAAAAGGACGAGGACAAGGTGACCGTCACCCCTTCGGCTACGCCAACCCTTACCGCCTCCACCAACTCGGTGGTGCTGTCCCAGGCCAACAGCACCCAAACCGCTCTCACTTACACCTGGACGCCTGTACAGCTGGCATTGAGCGGTACTGCTTACACCAAGACCCCGGCCGTTACCTACCAGCTGCAATTATCCAAAACGGCTGATGGCTTTGGCTATCCGGTCGTAATCGACGGCGGTACGGGTACCACAAAAGCCGTAACCGTGAGCGACCTGAACACGGCACTGACTACACTGGGCGTGACTGCTGGCACGGCTACCCCTGTCTATGCGCGCGTGGCCGCAGTAGCAGGCACCGATGCTCACAGCTTCGTTTCCAATGCCGTGCCGCTTACGGCGACGGCTTACACGGTGTGCCTGCCTCCGGCTGGCTCGAATAAATGGTCCATCATCGGCCCGGCGGGTGTGGACTGGAACACCGATGTTCCGTTGACTTATAACTGCACCACCAAAACCTTCGATATTACGCGTCAGATGAATGCAGGCGAATTCAAATTCCGCGCCGACAACGCTTGGACGTTGAACTATGGCAGCAGCTCCAGCACGGGCGGTACTATAGTAAAAGACGGCAGCAACATCACCGTTACAAAAGCTGGTACCTACACCATTAAGTTGGATTTGAATAACATGAAGTATTCTATCAATTAGCCAGAACAAGCAGCTTTTTGTTCTTTCGCACGGCGTGAACACCGGTGTGGGAATAAAAGCCTAGCATGTTTTTGCTGACACAAAAAAGCCCTGGCGAGATTCGCCAGGGCTTTTTTATTGAGACATTAGGTAGTTAAGTAAGTCCTGTACCGTTGCCTATCACATTCCTACCTGTGCGAAGTAATCCGCGGCTAACCAACAATGGCTTTAGTTTGAGCCTATGAGAAGACTCAATTTGAGCTAAAGCAAAGCGTGCTAACCTCCCTCACCCGTTATCGATTTAAATAGATAGTTTGCCAATGCCAAGCAAACTGCACAGCTTGCATTAAGAGCAAGGGCCTCTGTTTATGAAGTCCTAGAGAACACAAAAAAGCCCCATCGCTCGTGCGATGGGGCTTTTTACTGCTTGTTAATTATTACGCAAACGGCCTACCGCAGTACGACTTTACTAACTGCTACTTTCTCCCCTACTTGCACCCGCACCAGGTAAGTGCCCGCGGCGAGGTCGGCGGTATCGAAGCGCTTGCTTTGCGCGCCTGCACCTTTCACGCCGCTCTCCACCACGCGAACCGTGCGGCCCAAGAGGTCGTTGAGTTCGATACGAACCGGAGCAGTCGCGGTTTCAACGCGGTACGAAACCGTGGTTGAGCCAGAAGCAGGGTTCGGGAATACGCCAATGGCAACCGATGCTTCGTTGGCGGCCTTGGTGGGGAGTACGGTGCCCGTAGCGGTCAACGAGAGGGTGGCGGCCTGACGGCCCGGTACGTTCGCGAAGTTTACCGTGGGCGCATCCCCCAGGTTGCCGTTGCCCGTGGGGGTAGTGGTGGCCTGCGGGATGTAATCGCTGGACAAGAAACCGCCGTCACCATTGTTCTGCAATACGAATACCTGCAGCGTAGAGGTTGCCAGGGCGCCAATTGCGGCCCGGTCTAGCTCAATTTCCCAACCGTAGGTTCCCGCTCCCCCATAGTCGGTGGTGGTATTGGCAGGAATAGCCCCGGGGTTTGCTGAGAGCTTGCCACCAGTGGCGTTTTTATAAGCAACCCGGGCCGTGGCCAGCATGGGAAAAGCAACATCGGTAGCCAGCATGCTGGCCGTGCCGTCGCCGGCAATGGGCGTTGTGCCGGTCAGGTTTTTGCTGGTGACCGCAGTGGCCGTGTAGGTAGCGCCTTCAATCTTATAGCCGGTGCCGTCGCTACGCAAGGCCAGGGCGAGGTCAACGGGCAGGTCCATTTTGGCTACCATCTTCTCAAATGAGGTACCGGCGGCACCTGCTGGCAACGACGTTCCCACGGGCACGCCGGTGGTGGCGGGCAGGTCCAGGAAGAGCTGAAACGAGTTGCCGTTGGGCTCCACCGTGCCGCCCACAAAGAAGTAGACCTTTGTAGCGGTGCTAGCGGCATATAAGCTAAGCAGTCCGGCATCGCCAAAGCCGCGGGGATTGGTGTACTTGCCAACCAAGACGTAGTTGCCCGAAGTCAGCTCCGCGGTGTTCAGCACTCCGTCGACGGTGACCTGTGCGTGAGCGCCAAAAGTTGCGGCCGACATAAGTCCGGCCGCAGCAAGGGTAAACAGTTTTTTCATGTGGGTTTTTGGGTTGAAAAGTGGTATTCGATACAGATGCGGTTCTTGCGTGCAAAATACAGCATAATTCGCCGGTGCACCATTCAAATGTTATAAAGTAACACTCAGAATTATTGTTTTATTATTTTCTGGGTTCGGCGAAATTCAATTTTACGCATTGCATTCGCAATGGCTGGGCATTTTCAATACGAGCCATCTAGCTGCCGGTTTCATAGCTGGGCCTTACTTTCGCCCCACTGTCCCACTCGTAACTATAGCTTATGATTCTGATTGCCGACGGCGGCTCAACCAAGTGCAGCTGGTGCCTGCTCGATGATACCAAAAACCGCGTTTACTTCAACACCGAAGGCTACAACCCCGATTTCGTGGATACGGCGGCGATTGCGGCATCACTCACCCAAAACCTGCCCGATACGCTCCAGCGCGACAAGGTAACAGAAGTGCACTTCTACGGCGCCGGCGTGTCGTCGGCGCTCAAGGCCGAGGTGATTGCGGCGGCGCTGCGGCAGCTGTTCCCCCAAGCCAAGGCCACGGTGACGGAAGACCTGCTGGCCGCTGCCCGCGCGCTGCTGGGCCGCAAGCCAGGTTTTGCTGCCATTCTGGGCACCGGCACCAATTCCTGCCTCTACGATGGCCAGAAAATCACCTACAACGTGGATTCGCTCGGCTACTTCCTGGGCGATGAGGGCTCGGGGTCGTTCTTTGGCAAGCGCCTGCTGCGCGACTACCTGCGCGGCCTGCTGCCCGATGGCCTGCAGGAAATTTTCCGCGAGACGTATTCGCTGGGCTCGCGCAACGACATCCTCGACCGGCTCTACAACCAACCCCTGCCCAACCGCTACCTGGCCAACTTCGCCAAGTTTGCCTACGACCACAATAACGTGAGCTACTGCCGCGAAATCGTGCTCGATGGCTTCGAGACGTTCTTCCAGAACCTGGTGCTGCACTACCCCCGCTACCAGGACTACACCTTCAACTGCGTGGGCTCGGTGGGCTACAACTTCCGCGACGTGCTGACGCAGGTGGCCCGCGGCCACGGCATGGAAGTCGGCAAGATTATCCGCTCGCCTATCGATGACTTGGTGACTTACCACGAGCACGAATAGGAACTGCTTCTGACGCCCATATTGAACCGCAGCAGCCCAAGCTGACACCCGGATTATTGAGCTGAAAAGCTTGGTTGCTTACTTCATAGAAAAGGCCCGCCGTGTAGTACGGCGGGCCTTTTTGCTGTCCGAGGCAGCGGGTTGAGCTAGTTGACTACCAGGCGCAGCATTTGCTGGCGGCTGTCGGCCCGCAGCTGCACGATGTAGACACCCGGGGCAAGCTTGCCGAGCGGCAGCTCACGGGTGTGAGCGCCGGCTGCTTCGCGAACGACGGGCAGGGTTAGTACACTTTGGCCCAGCACGTTGCGCACCGTGAGCTGCACGGGCGCGCCGGTGAGCAGCTCGTACTGCACGGTGGTGGTGCCGCTGGCGGGGTTTGGGGCGGCGGTCAGGTGGAAGGCATTGGCCGTTTCCTGGCCGGGGCGGGTGGCCAGCAAGGTGCTGCGCTGGATGCGGCGCGAGGTGTATACGGCGTAGTCGCCGGGCTGCAGGCTAATGGGCGCATTCACGTTGGATACCGTGATGCTGTCGCCGCTCAGGTAGTTGTACCACTTGCCGGTGGTCTGGAAGGCGGGGTCAATGGTGGTCGCCGTCACGTCGAAGTTGCCGATGATGGTGACGCTCACCGTGGCATCGGCGAGGTGGATGGACTTGGCAGCGCCGGCCAGGCTTTGGGTGTAGGACGTGGGCGTTTCAAACACCGGTTCCTTTTTCTTAAGCGCAATCAGGCTGCGGTACACGTCGTAGAGCTTGCGGCGGTTGGGGTCCTGGTAGTAGGGCCATACGGCGGGCTTGGCGCTGAGCTTGCACTGGTCGTTCGGGTAGGGCGTGGGCAGCGTGCCGTTCGAGCACATGAAGATGGACTTGTCGTAGCCCAACTCGCCAAACTGCCAAACCATTTTGGGGCCCGGCACGGTGAAGAAGAACGCGGCGGCGAGCTCCTGGCGGGCCAGCGCGGTCTTAAGGTCGCGGGTGGTGTAGGTGCCCGAGGAGTTGCCGAAGGTGAGGTTTTTGTACATCAGGCGCTCCTCGTCGTGGCTTTCCATGTAGGTAATCAGGTTGGGCTGGTTCCAGCCGCGGCCGCCCTGGGCGGTGCTGCCGTAGTAGCCGTAGCTGAAGTTGGAGCCGGGCAGGTAGCCCATGGTGGCCTCGTTGTAGTTGTAGTTGGCGTTGCCCCACAGCATGAAGCCGACGTCGGACAGAGCCTTGCCTTCGCTATTGTCGGGGAAATGCTCCAGAATCGGGTACAGCGTGGGGTCGACGCTGACCATGTGCTGGTAGTAATCCTTCCAGATGTCGATGCGCGACTGGTCGTAGTTAGGGTAGGTGCTGGTAGTGGTGATTTTCTGCGAAAAGCCACCGGCCAGGTCGAACCGGTAGCCGTCTATCTTGTATTCCTGCAGCCAGAACGACATCACCTGCTTCGAGAAATACCGCGTGAACGGGCTCTCGTGGTTCATGTCGTTGTACACGTTGTAGGGGTGCGTGGCGTCGCGGTTGAACCAGGGGTTATCGGCCGACGGCTTGCCGCCGCTCTCGTACAGCTGCACCATGGGGCTCTGGCCGGTGGAGTGGTTGAGCACCATGTCGAGAATCACGGCGATGCCACGGCGGTGGGCTTCGTCGATGAACTGCTTCAGGGCTTCCTTGGTGCCGTAGTATTTGTCGGGCGCGAAGTAGAAATCGGGGCTGTAGCCCCAGTTGTCGTTGCCGTCGAACTCGTTGATGGGCATCAGCTCAATGGCGTTGATGCCCAGGCGCTTGATATAGTTGAGCGTATCGCGCAGGGTCTGGTAGTCGTGGCGGGCCAGGAAGTCGCGCAGGTGCAGCTCGTAAATCACGAGGTCGGCGCGGCTGGGGCGCTGGAAGTTGGTGGTGCTCCACACGTAGGGCGCCTGGTTGGACTGCAGCACCGACACGATGCCCGTGGTCTTGCCCACCGGGTAAGGCTTCAGGTTGGGGTAGGTAGCGGCCGGAATGTACTGGTCATCGTTGGGGTCCAGAATCTTCTCCGAATACGGGTCGGCCACGCGCAGGGTGCCATCCACGAGGTACTGGTAGGCGTATTCGCGGCCGGGCGTGAGGCCGTCAATCTGCACCCACCAGCGGTTGCCGTCGGGCGTGCGCTTCATGTAGCTGCTGTTGTCGGGCTGCCAGTTGTTGAACTCGCCAATGGCGTAGGCAAACTGCTTGTTGGGAGCCGTCAGGTTGAGAATCACCGACGTGCCGCCGGCCAGGTACGTAATGCCGTCCTTGGCTCCGGCCGGCAACGCGGCCGTGACCACCGGGGGCCGCACCACAAACACCAGCGAATCGGTGGACTGCGCGCTGCCGTTGTCAGCCTTAAACTTCACCACGCTGCGGCCCGCTTGTGCGGCCGTAACCGTGGTGGTAAGCGTGGTGGCATTGGCCTGTTGGGCTACCTGGGTGCCGTTGAGGCTAAAGGTCAGGGTAGCGGCCGCCGAAGCCGATCCGGTGATGGTGAGCTGGTCGTTGAGGTTGACAAACAGCGGATTGCCGCCGGCCGAGGTGGCGGGGCTGGTGATGCGGGCCGAGAGCCCGGCCGCGGTCACGTCCACAAAAATGTCGCCGCCGTTGGCCGCCCGGCCCACGATGGAGCCGCTTGCGTTTTTGAAAATCATGCCCAACCGCAGGATGGTTTCGCTGGCGGGCACCGGGTAAAAGGCGCGGGGCGTGAAGGTGATGTGGTAGAGGTTGGGGTTGGCGGCGTCGCGGGTCATCAGTGCGGCCGGGTCAGCCACCGAGAAGCTGGGGCTTTTCACGTTGCGCCACGAGGTGTTGTTGGGGCTGAGGTTGGTCACCGTGCCGGTCCAGATGTAGACGTCGCCGGTGAAATCCTTAAGGGCGGCGTTGCCCTGGCTGGCGTCGAAATTGATGGTAACCGGGGTGGTTTCAGTAAAGAAAACCGGCTGGGTCGTTACCACTTGGGCCTGGGCTGTCCAGGCCAGCAGTACCAATAGCAGGGTTGTTAAGCGTCGAAATGTTTGCATTAGATAATGGTTGGTGGGATAGGAAAACTGGAGGAAAAGCCGCTTGCGCTGGGGCGCTGGCAAGCTCTACGGTGAAACGACTGGCAAGATACGGCGGCGGCGTACCCGGCCGGTCGGGCCCGCCGTACCTTTGCCCTCTATTGTTGCCCGCATGACGCCTTTTCTTCGCTTTCTGGTTCCATTGCGGTTGTGGTATTTAGCTGGATTAGTGGCTGTGCTTTTGTTAGCTGCGCCCGAGAAGGCAAATGCCCAGATTATCCCCCACCCCGACAGCGCAGCCGCCGCAGCGCCGTTGCTTGGGCCGTCGCAGGCTGCCGCAGATGCCGCGGCGCAGCGCAAGCGCCGCCTGCGCCTGCTGCTGGGCGGCTCGGCGGTGGGCTACAGCGTCATTTACACCGGTCTCACCACCTCCTGGTACACCGGCGAGCGGGTGCCGATGCATTGGTTCAACGACCTGCCCGAGTGGCAGCAGCTCGACAAGGCCGGCCACTTCTGGGGTTCGTTTCATGAAAGCCGCGGCGCCATCGACATGCTGCGTTGGGCTGGCCTGAGCGAAAAAAAAGCCATCTGGTACGGCTCCTTCGTGGGCTTCGCCATCCAGAGCCCGCTCGAGCTGCTCGACGGCCGCGACCCGGCCTACGGTGCCTCAGCTACCGACCTGGCGGCCAATTTCCTGGGCTCCTCGGCCCTGCTGGCCCAACAGCTGGCCTGGCACGACATCCGCATCATGCCGAAGTGGTCGTTTCACCTCACCGGCTACGCCCAGCAGCGGCCCAACGTGCTGGGCCGCACCGTGCCCGAGCGCTGGCTGAAGGACTACAACGGCCAAACCTACTGGCTCTGCACCGACGTGGGGGCCTTCCTGAAGCCCGGCAACCGCTGGCCGCGCTGGCTGCAGCCGGCCGTGGGCTACGGCGGCGAAGACATGGTATATAACGACGACGGTACCAACGCCGCCGCGGGCCTGCGCCCCTACCGCCAGCTGTATTTGTCGCTCGATGTGGATTTGCGCCGTATACCCACCCGCAGCGTGCTGCTTAAGCGGGTGTTCTACACCCTCAGCATTTTCCACCTGCCCGCCCCCGCCCTAGAATACAATGGACGCAACGGTTTTCAATTTCACGGGCTCTACCTGTAAGGAAGCGTCCGCCGAAATCCGTTTGCAAACCCGTTCCACCCCTTCTAACCGTACTTTTGAAGAACCCGACTGGCCCCGGCCGCTGTTTCTTGCTTCATAGCAACAGCCCCAGCCAGCGTAAATCAGTGATAATATGAACGTAGGAGATAGAGTGCGCCTGCTCACCGGCACCGAAGAAGGTATTGTAACCCGCCTGCTCGACAGCGAGCTGGTGGAAGTGGCCATCGACAACGATTTTACCATACCCGTGCTGCGCCGCGAAGTGGTGGTAGTGGCCCAGGAAGAAGGCAACAACTTTGACCGCACCACCCCCGATTACCGCGTGGGCCAGGTGCCGGGCAAAAACGCCAACGCCAGCAAAAAAGACAAAAGCGCCGCCAAGCCCGTAGCGGCCCGGCCCGCTCAGCCCTCGCTGGCCGAGGCACTCGCCGCCGTGGCCTCCAGCGGCGCGGGAGTGGCCAAAATCAACACGCCCGCCCCGGGCGCCAAGCAGGCCCCGGCCGCCAAAGGCGTGTTTCTGGCGCTGGTGCACCAGTCGCCCGAGCTGCTGGGCGTCACGCTCATCAACAACACCGAAGCCGAGGTGCTCTACACCTACGGCGAGGAAACCAGCACCCGCCCCTACCGCGCCCTGGCCGCCGACAAACTCGGCCCCAAGTCCACGACCAAGCCGCTCTCCTTCCTGCACATGAAGGATTTTGAGACCTGGCCGGCCGTTATTTTTCAGCTGCTGCCCCACCGCCTCAACGGCGACGCCGCCTACGAGCTGCTCACCAAGCGCCAGGCCTTCAAAGCCAGCACGTTCTACTCGAGCAACCGGCCCGCGCCCGTTATCGGCAAAGAGGCCTACCTGTTTCAGCTAGATGAAAAGCCCGCCGCAGCCATTGAGCCTGAGCAGCTAACGCAGGAAGCACCCGCTGCCCCGGCGCCTGCTCCGGCCAAACCCGCCGGCGTAGATGCTGCCGCCCTCAAAGCCCAGCTCACCGGCGATGCGCCCGCCAAGCCCGCCGCCGTGGTAGCAGCCGCCACGCCCGCCCCCACCGGACCGGTAGTAGCCCCGCCCCACGAGTTCGACCTGCACCTGGAAGCCCTGCGGCCCAACCACAAAGAAGATCTGTCGAATACGGCCATTCTGCGCATTCAGCTCGATGCGTTTGAGGATGCGCTGAGCCGCGCGCTGGCCACCAACATGCACGAAATCGTGTTCATCCACGGCATGGGCAACGGCGTGCTGCGCAAGGAAATCCACCGCCAGTTGAGCCGGAACAAGGACATCAAGTTCTTCGAGGACGCCCGCAAGGAGAAATTCGGCTTCGGCGCCACGCTGGTGCGGCTGAAGTAGCTTTTTACAGGTCTGCGCTTACCATTACCAAAAGTGCTTGCAAACGTCATGCTGAGCGCAGTCGGAGCATCTCTACCGGGGAAGTAATTATTTACTCTCGCGGTAGAGATGCTTCGACTGCGCTCAGCATGACGTTCTTTTATCAATGGTACTTACCTACCATACTCCCCACTACTCGCAATTCTTGTTCTGTTCCATGCGCTTACCCTTACTGTTCGCTTCTTTCCTTTTCACCTTCGCGGCCTTGGCCCAACAGCCACTGCCCGTCCCGCGCAATCTGCAAGCCACCTACACCAAAGGCACCCGCGCCGAAACCGGCCTGCCTGGCCCCGCTTACTGGCAAAACACCGCCGACTACGACCTCAACGTCACGTTCAACCCCGTGACCCGGCGCGTGGCGGGCAAGGTGGCCATCAGCTACCAGAACAACAGCCCCGATTCGCTGCGGCAGCTTTGGTTCAAGCTCTACCCCAACATCTACCAGAAAGGGGCGCCCCGTACGCGGGCTTTCAAGCTCGAAGACGTGAACGAGGGCATCACCATTTCGGCCCTCACCATCAACGGCGAGGTGTTCGATGTGAAGAAGCTGGCCGTTGAAAACACCAACCTGGCCGTGCCCCTGCGCCGCGCCATCGGTGCCCGTAAAGTGGCCACGGTGAAAGCCACCTACTCCTATACCCTCAACAAAGGCTCGCACCAGCGCACCGGCGAAGTTGAGCCGGGAGCCGCTTTCGTGGCCTACTTCTTTCCCCGCGTGGCCGTGTACGACGATATCGACGGATGGAACCGGCTGGCCTACACCGGCGACCAAGAGTTTTACAACGACTTCTGCAATTTCAAAGCCGCCGTTACCGTACCCAAAGACTTCGTGGTGTGGGCCACCGGCGACCTCCAGAATGCCGCCCAGGTCCTGACCCAGAAGTACGCCCAGCGCCTGCAGGACGCCGAGAGCAAGGATGCCGTAGCCGCCATCATCACGGTCGACGATGCGAAGCGGCGCGACATCACCGCGCCCAACGCCCAGAACACCTGGCGCTTCGAGGCCCGCAACGTCACCGATTTCGTGTTTGCGACCAGCGACCACTACGTGTGGCAAGCTACCAGCCTGGTGGTAGACCCCGCCACCAAGCGCCGCACCCGCGTCGATGCCGTGTACAATCCCAAGCACAAGGATTACGAAGAAGTTATCGACTTCAGCCGCAAGACAGTGGAGGCCATGAGCTACAACTTTCCGAAGTGGCCCTTCCCCTACGCCCACGAAACGGTGTTCGACGGCCTCGACCAGATGGAGTACCCCATGATGGTGAACGACAACCCCACCGCCACCCGCGAAGACGCCATTGAGCTAACCGACCACGAAATCTTCCACACGATGTTCCCCTTCTACATGGGCATCAACGAAACCAAGTACGGCTGGATGGACGAGGGTTGGGCTACCATCGGCGAGTGGTTGCTGTCGTCGATTATCGACCCCAAGCTGGACGACGACTACGGCGTGGCCCGCTACGCTACCTACGCCGCCACCGAAAACGACCAACCCATTGTCACGCTCAGCACGCAGCAGAGCGGCATTCCGTTCTTCCTCAACTCCTACCCCAAGCCCGGCATGGGCTACCTCTACGTGAAGGATTTGCTCGGCGACGAGCTGTTTACGAAGGCGCTGCATACCTACATCCGCAACTGGAACGGCAAGCACCCCATGCCCTACGACTTCTTCAATAGCATGAACGCCGGCGCCGGCCGCAACCTCAACTGGTTCTGGCAGCGCTGGTTTTTCGACAGTGGCTACCCCGACCTGGCCATCGCCAGCGTGAATAAAACCACACCCGGCTACGACATCGTTGTGCAAGCCAAAGGCAGCAAGCCCGTCCCCGTAGACCTAACCGTGACCTTCGCCGACAACTCCACCCAGAAGTTCCACCGCACAATCGGCGTCTGGGAAACGGGCGCTATGTCCGTCACCATACCTGTCGCCACCAAGCAACCAGTGAAGCGCGTAACCTTGGGAAGCACCTTGGTGCCAGATAGCTTTCCGACGGATAATGTGTGGGAGGAGAAGTAGGATGAACTGGTACGTAATTTTTCAGCAGTTCCTTAATTCTGAACAAATCGTCTTCAATACTAGACCCTTCGAACAGTCTTATAGCAACTGTGCAGGACTTGTCTAATCCATCCCTCGTCCTTGGACTCACTTCCTGATTATTGGTAACGGCGGTAAGAAGATTTTCAAGTGTGACTGTTATCGATTGTATTATTCCATCAGGCCCTTGCTGTTTAAGTGCTAAGTTTTTCTCGATGGAATGAAATTTATTGAGAAGTTTTGTCAACTCAGCTATGAGTACTGGTACCTGCTCAGGGTTTCTTATCATTGGATTATCAGCTCTACAACTGTAAAGGTGATAGAAAATAAGAACCAAAGTAATCTTGAAAATGTAGCGTGGGCCAAAACCTAAAACCAGGTGGCTACCTTTGCCTGCAGTGATGGGTCGCCCCACCGCGGCGCCAAACGCAAGAATGGCGACGAGGAAAGTCCGGGCAACGCAGAGCACCCTGCTTCCTAACGGGAAGGACTGGCGCGTATAATGCAAACCAGGACAGCCAGTGCCACAGAAAACTACCGCCAGACGGTGACTGCGCGACAGAGTAGCTGAGCGAATAAAATCACTCAGTCATTCAGCCACTCAGTCACTCGTGGTAAGGGTGAAAAGGTGCGGTAAGAGCGCACCAGTGGGCGGGTAACCGTCCCGGCTGGGTAAACCTCAGGGGTTGAAAGACCAAATAAGCTGGTACGCCGGCGCGGCTTCGGCCGCATCGGCACCGGGCGGCTCGTCCGGCGCCAGCGGGTAGGTTGATGGAGCCTTTCCGCAAGGACTGGCCTAGATAAATGGTGGGGACGCGCCCTCGGGCGCGGACAAAACCCGGCTTATAGACCCGTCACCAATCATCAAAAAGGCCGCCGCAACGGAAGTTGCGGCGGCCTTTTTGTTGTCTGTCTTAATTCGCCTGTCATGCAGAGCGCAGCAAAGCATCTTCTCACGGCTAAACGATTTGTTCAGTCGGGATAAGATGCTTCGCTGCGCTCTGCATGACAGGAAGTGTGACAAGGCAAAGTATCCTACTTCTTATTCGCAACACGCACAGCTTTCACCTCAGCAGCTTTCACGGCGCTGGCTTTGTTGCCAAAGCTGTTGCGAACGAAGGTGAGCACATCCGCCATTTGCTGGTCGTTTAGGTAATCCTGCGACGGCATCACGTTATTATACGGCTCGCCGTTGATGTCCACGCCTTGCAGGCCGTTGAGCAGCACGCGGACCAGGCGGGTTTTGTCGCCCAGCACGTAGTCGGTTTTCGTGAGCGGCGGGTTCAGGCCGTCTACTCCCCCACCGTCGGCCTGGTGGCAGGTGAGGCAGTATTGGGTGTAGATGGATTTGCCCTGGAGCAGGGACGCGGCCGGCACACCTGCCGTAGCCGTTTTTTTAGCGGGGATTTTGGCTTTGGGAGCTGGTTTTTTCTGGGCCAGGGCGGGGCCGCCGGCCAGGGCCAGCAGCGCCAGCCCAACGAGGGTCTTCTTCACAAACGCGCTTATTTCTTATTGTACACAATGCGGTAAATCGTGCCCTTTTTGTCGTCGGAGACATAGAGCGAGCCATCGGCGCCTTGGGCTAAGCCGCAGGGCTTGTGGTCGGCGCGGCCAGTGGCCACTTTCTCGGGCGAGCCGGCGAAATTATCCGCAAACACTTCCCAATCGCCGGAGGGCTTGCCGTCTTTGAACGGCTGGAACACCACGTAGTAGCCTTTCTGCGGCTCGGGGGCGCGGTTCCAGGACCCGTGGAAGGCGATGAAGGCGCCGTTGCGGTATTTCTCCGGAAACATGGTGCCGGTGTAGAACAGCAAGGCGTTGGGCGCGGTGTGGGCCGGGTAGGCCGCGGCGGGCTCGATGTAGTTGCCGGGCGATACTTTCTTGCCGTCGCCGCCGTACTCGGGCGCCATCATGCGCTTGTGCTGGGTGTTGTCGTAGTACATGTAGGGCCAGCCGGCGTTGTCGCCTTTTTTCAGCGCGTACAGGCACTCAGCTGGCAGCTCCGCCGATTGCTTGGTGTCGTAGAGCTCCGGAAAGATGTCGTGGAGCTGGTCGCGGCCGTGCTGCATCACATAGAGCTGATTGGTTTGCGCGTTCCAATCCAGCCCAACCACGTTGCGCAGGCCGGTGGCGTAGCGGGTGCCAGTACCGTAGGTCTGGTTGAGCTTATCGGCGCGGAACTGCCAGATTCCGCCGGCCGAATCCAGAATGGGGCAATTGGGCATGCCCAGCGAGCCTTTCTGCCGGTCCTTCACCTGGCAGGAGTTGGAATACGCCCCGATGTTGACGTAAATGTTGCCCTCCTTGTCCAGGGTGATGGATTTGCTCTCGTGCTGGTGCCGGTTTATCAAGCCTGTCACGATTTTTTCGGGCTGCGTGGGGTTGGTCACCTCGCCTTTGCTGTTGAGCTTGTAGCGGAACACTTCCTCGTCGGAAGTAGCGTACAGATAGCCGGCGTTGGCATACACGCCCGTGCCGCCGTAGCTGCCAAAGCCGCCGGTCACGGTGGCTTTGCCGGTGGGGCCTTCGTGCAGTACCAGAATGCCTTTGCCCTCTTTGTTGGGCCGGTTCAGCTTCACGTAGATGTTGCCTTGGGGCGTCACGGCCAGGTGGCGGGCCCGCGCACCGGTTTCGGCCACCACCAGGGCGCCAAAACCGGCCGGCAGCTTCAGTCCCGCATTGTCGGGGTCCGCCGTCACTACGGCGACCTTGGTGGTCAGGGAGTACAAGGAAAGGCTCCCGACAATGGCCGTGGATAGCAGCAGGCCGCGGGATAGAGCGTTTTTCATGAGTTGAGCTAATTCAGTAAGTTTTATTTTTGCTGTAGCGAGTGGCAATTGGGCTGATTAGGGAACCGGCCGAACAGAAATTGAGCTGCATAAAGGCTTTGCCCGCAGCTGGCACCTGCTGTGCTTCCTGGAAATGCTCCAACTCGATTAAGCCATTGGGGGTTTCCAGGTCAGCCGTAGCCAGCCCGACGATGAGGCGAAGATAATGGCAGATGTCGACGGCGCCCGATTCTACGGTCCGCCTTTGTCGGGCTGCTTTTCGTTACTTTCGGCCCCGACTTACCTACCCAATGTCCATGCCCCGCATTCTCATCATCGACGACGAACGCGCGATTCGTCACACGCTCAAAGAAATCCTCGAGTTCGAAAATTACACCGTCGACCAGGCCGAAGACGGCCCCGCTGGCCTCGACATGCTCATCCAGCAGAAGTACGACGTGGTGCTCTGCGACATCAAAATGCCCAAGATGGACGGCCTCGAAGTCCTGACCCGAGCCCAGGCCATGGGCGCCGATGCCGCCTTCATCATGGTATCGGCCCACGGCAGCATCGACACCGCCGTGGAAGCCACCAAAAAAGGCGCCTACGACTTCCTGTCCAAGCCGCCGGACCTGAACCGCCTGCTCGTGACGGTGCGCAACGCCCTCGACCGCACCAAGCTGGTGAGCGAAACCAAGACCCTAAAAAAGAAGCTCTCCGTCACCAAAGGCTCGGAGATGGTGGGCTCCTCGGCCGCACTGGCGGCTGTGCGCAAGGCCATTGCCAAGGTGGCCCCCACCGATGCCCGCGTGCTCATCACCGGCCCCAACGGCGCAGGCAAAGAAATGGTGGCGCGCCAGCTCCACGAGATGAGCCAGCGGGCCAACGGCCCCATGGTGGAAGTAAACTGTGCCGCCATCCCATCGGAGCTGATTGAAAGCGAGCTGTTCGGCCACGAAAAAGGCTCCTTCACCTCGGCCGTAAAGCAGCGCATCGGCAAGTTTGAGCAGGCCGACGGCGGCACGCTCTTCCTGGATGAAATCGGCGACATGAGCCTCTCGGCCCAGGCCAAGGTGCTGCGCGCTCTGCAGGAAAACAAAATCACCCGCGTGGGCGGCGAGAAAGAGATTCCGGTGAACGTGCGCGTGCTGGCCGCCACCAACAAGGACCTGATGCAGGAAATCGCCGACAAGAACTTCCGCGAAGACTTGTACCACCGCCTCTCCGTCATCCTCATCCAGGTGCCCTCGCTCAACGAGCGCCGCGAAGACATCCCGGAGCTGGTGCAGAAATTCCTCAACGACATCGCCGCCGACTACGGCAATAAGCCCAAGAAGATAGACGAAGCCGCCCTCAAATACCTGCAGGGCCTAGACTGGCGCGGCAACATCCGCGAGCTGCGCAACGTGGTCGAGCGCCTGGTGATTATGAGCGACGACACGATTTCGGAAGCCGACGCGAAGGCGTTTGCGGGGAAATAGCCTTCGCCCCTTACGGAACCTCACCCCCGGCCCCTCTCCAAAAGAGAGGGGAGCCACGGCACCAAGTTTCAGCTCAATCTCAATCTAAATGAAAAGGCCCGGCTCAATTGAGCCGGGCCTTTTCATTGCCTTACCGTTAGGCTCCCCTCTCTTTTGGAGAGGGGCCGGGGGTGAGGTTCACACCATCTGATTGCACCCGCGCACGTCGGAGTTATCCATGCGGCCCAGGACTTCAAAGGAACCATCGGGGTGCATGCGCGCCAGGTCTTTGGTTTCGATGAAGGCGCAGGAATCCACGTTGGCCAGGTCGATGACGTTGATGGCGCCATCGGGGCGAAACTCGGCTACGGAGAACGGGTCGGAGGGGTCGCGCAACAGCACGCGCATCACTTCGGGGCAATGGAAGCGGCCTTTGCCCAGGGAGTAAGCCTGGCTGAGCAGTTCGGTCATGCCGTACTCGGAATGAATGCCGGCCGGGCCAAAGGCAGTCTGCAGCTCCTGGTGCAGCTCTTCCCGAATCATTTCACGGCGGCGGCCCTTCATGCCGCCGGTTTCGAGCACGGTGAGGCCCTGCAGCTCCGGCGCAGCACCGGTTTCGGCCACAAAGTCAAGTAGCGCATAACTCACGCCGATGAGCATCACGCGGCGGCCGGGCACCTGCTTGGCCTCGGCCAGAGCGGCGCGCAGCGCGGTGTGGTCGTGTAGAAAAAAAGCCGCCTGGGTCTGGCCCGAGCGCCGGGAAAAATCGTCCACCATCGCCACCAGCGACGAGTTGCCTTGCTCCAGGTACGAGGGCAGCAGGGCCAGAAACGTCCAGCCCGTGAGTGGCCCGTAGCGCTGCTCGAAGATGCGGGCGGCGTTGTCCCGGTATAGGGCGGGGTCGCGCACGAGGTGGCGGCTGCGCTGCTGCAGGGTGGTGCCGCTGCTTAGAAACACTTCCTGGGTTTCCCAGGCGGCCGGGTCGGTGCGAACCTCATGGGTCTTGAAAAACTCGATGGGCAGAAATGGGATATCCGCCATCCGGGAAACGGCCGCTGCTGGATTATGCCCCGGCCGGGCACGACCCAGTTGAGCTAAATATTCGGCGTAGGGCGGGCAGTGGGTGGCCTGGTACCGAAACAGGTCCAGCGCCGCGGCCTCGAAAGTAGCGGCCGTGAGCAGCGGCAGGCGCTGCAGGAAGTCGGTGCGGAAACTCATGGGCGGGCCGCACGGTTAGCAACCAGATTCGAACCAACAAATCCAGCTATTCGTTGGAAACAATGTACTTTGGCGCCGTTTCGGCCGTTGTGCTGCTGTCTTTTCACTTCCTGTACTTATGAACCTGTTTCGTACCCTGAGCGGGGCTCTCCTGGTGGGCTTGACCGGTGCCGGCCTCAACAGCTGCATCAACGCCCCCAACTACCCCATTGTGCCGGAAATTGAATTTAAAGACCTCCAGGTGGGCAAGTACCGCCCGGGCAACGGGCAGCTAGCCTTTGACACGCTCAAGTTTGCGCTCAATTTCAAAGACGGCGACGGCGACCTGGGCCTGTCCGACGATGACATCAAAAACGCTCCATTTAATGCGAAGTCTGGCGGCCACAACAACCGCGGCTACAGCTTTAACTATTTCATTCAGCCTTTTTTGAAGGACGCCTCGGGCAAGTTTGTGCAGTTCGTCAACGCCCCCCCGTTTGGGTTTGTGGGCGAGTACGACGGCCGGTACCTGCGCCTTGACGGCCCCGATGCCAAGCCCGCTCCGCTGCGGGGCGTACTGCGCTACAAGCTCCCCCTCGCCCTCGACGGCACTGCGTTTAAACCCGGCCAAGTATTTCGTTTCGAAATCAGCATCATGGACCGCGCCCTGCACGAGAGCAACAAAATCACCACATCGGAAGTGAAGTTGGGCCAGTAATTCTGGCCCAACTTTTTTATTTCCTGCTTAATAAATCTCGGGGAACTGCTCGGGCTGGGCTTCGCTCATCAGCTCGTACACCGTATCGAATACGTCTTCGGCGTTGGGCTTGCTGAAATAGTCGCCGTCGGAGCTGTAGGCCGGGCGGTGCGGCTGCGCGGCCAGGCAGCGCGGCTGCGCGTCCAGGAAGCGGTAGGCGCCTTGCTCGTCCACCACTTGCTGCATCATAAAGGCCGTGCCCCCGCCGGGCACGTCCTCGTCGGCAAATAGCACGCGATTCGTACGCTGGATGCTGTCGACAATGGTGTGCTCCACATCGAAAGGCAGCAGGGTTTGCACGTCGATAACCTCGACGGAAATGCCCACCTCGGCCAGCTGCTTGGCAGCATCCATTACAATGCGGCACATGGAGCCGTAGGTAACCACCGTGATGTCGGTGCCGGCTAGCAGCACCTCGGGCCGGCCCAGCGGCAGGGTAAATTCGCCCACGTTGCTCGGAATCCGCTCCTTGAGGCGGTAGCCGTTCAGGCACTCAATCACCAGGGCGGGTTCGTCGCTGCGCAGCAGCGTATTGTAGAAGCCGGCGGCCTGCACCATGTTGCGCGGCACGCACACGTGCATGCCCCGGATGCTGCCCAGAATCATGCCCATGGGCGAGCCCGAGTGCCAGATGCCTTCGAGCCGGTGCCCGCGGGTGCGCACAATAAGCGGGGCCTTCTGGCCGCCCTTGGTGCGGTACTGCAGGCAGGCCAGGTCGTCGCTCAGAATCTGAATGGCGTAGAGCAGGTAGTCCAGGTACTGGATTTCGGTGATGGGCCGCAGGCCGCGCAAGGCCGCCCCTATCCCCTGCCCCACAATGGTGCACTCCCGAATGCCGGTATCGGTCACGCGCAGTTCGCCAAACTTCTCCTGCAGGCCCGCAAACGCCTGGTTCACGTCGCCAATCTTGCCCACGTCCTCGCCGATGGCGAAGATGCTGGGGTCGCGCTGGAAGTTGGCATCGAAGCAGGCCTGTAGCACTTCGCGGGCATCCACCACCGGGGCGTTGGCCGCGAAGACCGCGGGCACTTCTTCGATATTGCCGACGGCGTACTCACTCTGGCTGAACAGGTTGGAATTGTAACGGTCGGCGTTTTCGGCCAGCAGCTGCTCGAGGTGGCGCTGCACGCTGCGGCGGCCGAAGCTGCGCTTTTCGTGGCGCACGTGCCGCAGGATGCGGCGCATGGTCCGCACAATGTCGGCCCGAATGGGCGTGGGGTTCAGCTTGAGCTGCTCCACCATCTCGTGCAGCGTGTTCTCGGTGCCGGTGTCGGCCACCAGCTTATCGAGCAGCAGCACGGCTTCGTCGCGCTCGGCTTTGATGGGGTCGAAGAAGGCAGCCCAGGCAGCGGTGCGCGCAACTTTGATGGTGGCAGCGGCGGCTTTTTCAATTTCGTCGAGCTCGCCTTCGGTGGCGTGGCCTTCGGCCAGCAGCCACTCGCGCAGCTTGTGCAGGCAGTCGTGGGCTTCTTCCCATTGCAGGCGCTCCTTGCTCTTGTAGCGCTCGTGCGAGCCGCTGGTGCTGTGGCCCTGGGGCTGCGTGAGCTCCGTGACGTGGATGAGCACGGGCACGTGCTGCTCGCGGCACACCGCAGCGGCGCGCTGGTAGGTATCCACCAGGCCGGCGTAGTCCCAGCCGCGCACCACATAAATCTCAAAGCCCGGCTGGCCTTCGCCGTCGCGCTGCAGGCCGGCCATTATTTCCGAAATGCTCTGCTTGGTGGTCTGGTACTCGGCCGGCACCGAGATGCCGTAATGGTCGTCCCACACGCTCACGAGCATGGGCACCTGCAGCACGCCGGCCGCGTTCAGCGCCTCGAAAAACATGCCCTCCGAGGTGCTGGCGTTGCCGATGGTGCCAAAGGCCACCTCGTTGCCGTTATTAGAAAGATTGGTGAATTCGTGCAGCGCGGAGTTTTGGCGGAACAGCTTGGAGGCGTACGCCATGCCCAGCAGGCGCGGCATCTGCGACGCCGTGGGCGACACATCGGCCGAGGAATTCTTGGTCTTGGTGAGGTCGGTCAGGTTGCCGTCTTCGTCCAGCATGCGGGTGGCGAAGTGGCCGTTCATGGCGCGGCCGGCCGTGGCGGGCTCGGCTTCTACATCCGGGTTGGCGTAGAGCTGGGAAAAGTACTGCTCCCAGGTGAGCTGGCCAATGGCCACCATGAAGGTCTGGTCGCGGTAGTAGCCGGCGCGGAAGTCGCCGTTCTGGAAGGCGCGCGCCATGGCCAGCTGGGGCACCTCCTTGCCATCGCCGAAAATACCAAATTTGGCCTTGCCCATAAAAACCTCCTTGCGGCCGGCTAACGAAGCGTGGCGACTTTCCCAAGCCAGGCGGTAATCGGTCAGGAAATCGACCTTAGAAAGAGGTGCGGATAGCGCAGGCAACGCGGTTTCGGCAGTGGGCATAGCGTAGGGAACGGAGGGGGTGGGATAAAGTAGGAAGGACGAACAGGCCGGAGCCGCGGGGCAAAAATACGGAATTGCGGCTGGGTGGGTGGTGCTGCGGGATTCGGCGTATATTTGGGTTTAAGGGTTTGGCGGGCCGGGCACTGGCTGCTAGCCAGGCCGCACCATTCCTGGTTTTGATTGTTAAACGTAAGGCGGCAGCGCGAAGCTGCGTTAGTGCTCGGTTGGCAGCTCAATTTTTATCATTATGAAACAACTACTTACCGTCTGCCTACTGGCACTTGCCATCACCGCCCGGGCCCAGGCCGTGATGAAGTTCGAAACCGATACCCACGACTTTGGCAAGGTGGCCGAGGGCACGATGGCAACCTACGAATTCAAGTTCAAGAACACCGGCAATCAGCCGGTGGTTATTGCCAACGTGCAGGCCAGCTGCGGCTGCACCACCCCGGACTGGACCAAAACTCCGGTGCTGCCCGGCAAAACGGGCATCATCAAGGCCATGTACAGTAGTGCGGGCCGGCCCGGCGTGTTCAACAAAACCGTGACCGTGACCAGCAATGCCGTCGAGCCCAGCAAGGTGCTCAGCATCAAAGGCTCGGTGCTCACCAAAGACGAAATCAAGCCCACCCTCACGCCCGCCCAGCTGGCGCAGTCGCCGCACTTGGTGCTCGACAAAAGCACCCACGACTTTGGCAAGATGGAGGTCGGCCAGCAGCCCATTGCCCGCTTCACGGTGAAGAATACCGGTAAGTCGCCGCTGGTGCTGGGCGCGCTCACCTCCAGCTGCTACTGCGTGGGCTACAAAGCCACTCCCGCCCCCATTGCCCCCGGCCAGAGCGCCGTGGTGGAGCTGCTGTACAGCCAGCGCCAGCTCGGCCAAGTCAACGACGCCGTTACCATTACCTCCAACGACGTGAGCGGCGACGCCAAAGTGACGCTGAAAGCCACCATCGTGCGCGACCTTAGCGGCAACAGCATGGTGAAAGAGAGCGGCACCGCCGTCCCGTTTAAGTAAAGCTGCGGGTTCTGGTGCACCTGTTTTTTGGGAGGCCCTGCCGTTTTGGCGGGGCCTTCGTTTTTGGAATGATGTTGGTACACGATTCTTCAACTAACCACTCACCCTCATGAACGACACCGCAACCAGCGCCCCTCCCGCCACGGGTACCCCCTACGTGGTACCCGCCCAGACGCGCATCGGCCACATCCACCTGCAAGTAACCGACCTGGAAAAAGCCCTGGCGTTTTACCAGGGCATCCTGGGGTTTCAGGTCATGCAGCGCTTCGGCGACCAGGTGGCCTTTATCTCGGCCGGCGGCTACCACCACCACATTGGGCTAAATACCTGGCACAGCAAGGGCGGGCCGCCGGCGCGCAAGGAAGGCGCCGGGCTCTACCACACGGCCATACTGTACCCCACGCGGGCCGACCTGGCAGAAGCGGTGCGCCGCCTGGCGGCGGCCAACTACCCCATTACCGGCGCGGCCGACCACGGCGTGTCGGAAGCGGTGTACCTCGACGACCCCGATGGCAACGGCGTAGAGCTGTACTGGGACCGGCCGCACGAGCAGTGGCCCATGGCCCCCGATGGCGGCGTGCAGATGTATACCCACCGCCTGGACATGGCCGGGCTGCTAGCCGAGAAGTAGCGCCGGCCACAGTCCTTTTTCCGTATCGCTCGTAAGTACCAACGCCCGGCTTACTGTGGCGGTCGCTTATCTTTGCGCTCAGAATTCTCACCTCCTGATTCACTCCACTCCCACCACTCCACTCATGATAATCGGCGTTCCTAAGGAAATAAAAAACAATGAAAACCGCGTGGGCCTCACGCCTGCCGGCGTTGCCGAATTGCGCAAGCACGGCCACACGCTGCTCGTGCAAAGCACCGCCGGCGAAGGCAGCGGCTTCTCCGACGACGAGTACAAAACGGCCGGCGCCACGCTGCTCCCCACCATCGCCGATGTGTACGAGCAGGCGGAGATGATTATCAAAGTAAAAGAGCCGATTGCTGAGGAGTATCCCCTCATCAAGGAGAATCAGCTGCTGTTCACCTACTTCCACTTTGCCAGCGGCGAGGAGCTGACCCACGCCATGATTGAGCGCAAGGCCATCTGCCTTGCTTACGAGACAGTGGAGCTGTCCAATCGCGCCCTGCCCCTGCTCATTCCCATGAGCGAAGTGGCCGGCCGCATGGCCCCGCAGGAAGGCGCCAAGTACCTGGAGAAGCCCCTGAAAGGCCGCGGCATCTTGCTGGGCGGTGTACCCGGCGTGAAGCCCGCCAACGTGCTGGTGCTCGGTGGTGGCGTAGTAGGTACGCAAGCTGCCAAAGTAGCTGCCGGCCTCGGTGCCCAGGTTACCATCATGGACATCAGCCTGAACCGCCTGCGCGAGCTCGACGACTTCATGCCCAAGAACGTGGTGACGCAGTACTCGAACGAGTACAACATCCGCGAAGCCATCAAGACGTCGGACCTGATTGTGGGCGCGGTGCTCATTCCCGGCGCCAAGGCCCCCCACCTCATCACCCGCGACATGCTGAAGACCATGCGTCCCGGCACCGTGGTGGTCGACGTGGCCGTGGACCAGGGCGGCTGCATTGAAACCTGCCACCCCACCACCCACGAAAACCCGACCTTCATCATCGACGACGTGGTGCACTACTGCGTGGCCAACATGCCCGGCGCGGTGCCCTACACCAGCACCCTGGCCCTGACCAACGCCACCCTGCCCTACGCTGTGAAGCTGGCCAACCTGGGCTGGCAGGAAGCCTGCCGCCGCGACGAGGCCCTGCGCCTCGGCCTGAACGTGGTGCACGGCGAGGTGGTGTACAAAGGCGTAGCCGACGCCTGGGGCCTGCCCCTGGTAAGCGTCGACAGCGTACTGGAAACCGCAGCGGTTTAGCCTTAGCGCACCCCGTAAACGATAAAAAAAGCCTTCCCGGCGCAAGTCGGGAGGGCTTTTTGATTGGGAACAAAATCAAAACTCAGGTATTGTCTGCCGTTTTTAAGGTTTTTAACTATTTAAAACGTCCTTCCTGCTTTGTGCAACCAAAGCTGCTCTTTTGCGCCTTGTGTCATGCCGAGCGCAGCGAAGCGTCTTATTAGGTTAGCTCAATTCATTCAGCGGTGATAAGCTGCTTCCTGCGTCAGCCGGACAACCGAATTAATCACCGAAGCCCTACATGAAGATGCTGCAGCTGCGTGCTGCATGGTATTCTAAGCGCATACCGAGCATTTTTATAATAGCGCATCCCAAGACTTATTACTTGATGTTTCTATCGCCTGCCATCCGTTTGCTGTTGCGCCGCTTCGCTTTGCTGCTGGGGGTGTACACGCTGCTCCGGCTGGGATTTTATCTGTTCAACCTCGGCACCTTCCGGGGCATCGAGGCCAGCGCGGTACTGCTGGCGTTTGTGCACGGGCTGCGGTTCGACGTTTCGGCGCTGCTGTGGCTCAACCTGCCGCTGGTGCTGCTTTCGCTGCTGGTGCCGGTGTCGTCGCGGTACGGGCAGCAGTGGCTGCGCGGGCTGTTTGTGGGCCTGAATGCCATCGGGTTCCTGCTCAACGTCATCGACTGGCAGTATTTTAAGTTTATTGGCCGGCGGCTCAGCAACGAATGGCACACCATCGGGGGCGACATTCAGCGCCAGGCCGGCCAGATAGTGGGCCACTACTGGTACCTGCTGCTGCCGCTGGGCGCCCTCGTTTATCTGCTGTGGCGCCTGTGCCCCATGCCCAAGCCAGCAAGCGCAACGCCCCCGCAGCTTACGCGGCGGCAGTGGCTGCTGCGGGGCCTGGAAGGAGCGGTAATAGTTGGGCTGGTGGTGCTGGGCCTGCGCGGCGGCTGGCAGCTCAAGCCCCTGCGCACCGGCTCGGCCTTCGAGCAGCAGCCCGCCGTGCTGGGCCACCTGGCCCTCAACAGCACGTTCACCGTCCTCAAATCGGTGGATGAAGTGCCGATGGAGCGCATCAGCTTCTTCCCCACCGCCGCGGCCCTGCGCCCCGCCCTGGGCGCGGCCGCTTTGCCATTGCGGCCGGCCACGGCCCCCACGCCCGACAACGTAGTGGTGCTGCTGCTGGAAAGCTTCGGCTCCGAATACACCGGCGTGGAAAACGGCGGCCGAGGCGGCTACACTCCGTTTTTCGACTCCCTGGCCACCGCACCAAGCGCGCTGCTTATGCGCGAGAACTACGCCAACGGCCGCCGCTCCATCGAAGCACTGCCGGCGGTACTCTCGGGCCTGCCCTCCATCATGGACGAGCCGTTTATCACCTCCAGCTTCCAGACCGCCGAGCTGCACGGGCTGGGCGAAATATTGGGCCGGCACGGCTACGCCACGGCCATGTACCACGGCGCCGCCAACGGCACCATGGGCTTCGACATGTTTGCTGGCATTGCCGGAATGCAGCACTACTACGGCCTGAACGAATACCCCGGCGGCGTCGGCAGTCCCGACTACGACGGGCACTGGGGCATCTTCGACGAGCCGTACCTGCAGTATTTCAACCGCCAGCTGGCGGCCACCAAACAGCCGTTTTTTGCTACCCTGTTCACGCTCAGCGCGCACGACCCCTTCAAGTTGCCGGAGGCGTACAAGGACAGGTTTCCGGCCGGCACGCTGCCCATTCACCCCACCATTGCCTACACGGATTTGGCGTTGCGGCGCTTTTTCCGGGCGGCCCGCCAGCAGCCCTGGTTCGGGCACACGCTCTTCATCCTCACCGCCGACCATACTTCGCAATCCGACCAGGAGGGCTACGCAAACCCCTTGGGCAACTTCAAAACGCCCCTGCTGTTTTTCCGGCCCGGCCACCCGCTGCCGGCCGCCAACCCCCACCGAATCTCCCAGCAGGCCGACGTGCCGGCTTCGGTGCTCGACGTGCTGGGGCTGCGGCAGGACCAGCAATTGCTGCTGCCCTTTGGCTCCTCGGTGTTCGACGCGGCCAGTCCCGGCCGGGCCATTTTCCGAGACGGCGACTCCTACTTTCTCGTGCACTCGGATTTCGTAACGGAGCTCACCAACGCCAATGCCGTGCGGATCTACCCCTACCAGACCCACTTTATTCCCACCAAGCCCGTGACCAATCCCGACCCGGCGCTGGTGCAGCAATACGGCGATGAGCTGCGCGCCTGCGTGCAGTTTTACGTCAACGGACTGCTCGACAACCGGCTGTATAAATAATTGAGCTGAACGAGCCAGAGGCCAAAGGGCTTCACGGCGAACAGTCACGCACAAAAAGCCTGCTTTCTGATGAAAGCAGGCTTTTTAGTTCAGGGGTTAAGCGGAACAAAACAGTTCGGTTAAGCCCACTTGCTTGAGCCGACCGCTCTCCTTCAACCGCTTAGTTCGCTCGGTGATACGTCAGGTTATCCAGCGATATATGGTATTGCTTCGGTGAATCGTCGTAGCTGATGGTGTAGCTGGTGGGATAATAACCGGCTCGCTGAAATGCGGATGGCTGCCGGATGGGAGTCGTTTCCGTTTTCTGCTCGCTCAGGTAAGCAAGCGTAAACATGGGCTCCAGGAAAATCAGATTGCCCTTGTAGCTTCCATAAATGAAGGTCTTCGTAAAAACCCCGCCGGGCTGAAATTCAGCAGATAAGACATCCACTAAATGGGCGCCCATATTGGGCACCAAGCCGGGGGTTAGTATGTAAGCAGGAGCTACGTATTTTGGTGCGAGTGCCACATCCATGGCCGGGGGTGCCAGAAATGGGATGGTAGCCTGCACGGAAGAGGGTATCATATAGAAATGCAGGTCAAAATGGGGCACGTCATACACATGCTCCGGCTCGTGCCCCTGCGGGTTCCAGCCCAGCTCAATATGGTCGAAGGGAGGCACGGCCACTTGCTTAGGAAGTTGAAAAACATAATCCACCTGAGTTGTTCCCTGGTTCAGCACCGACTTGGCCGATAAGTCAACCCCGATAGACAGCGGGGTCCCGGTGGCATCTACCATCACCCACGCCCGGCCTACGCCCTGGCCCAGTGGCACTGCCGGCCCATAAAACGTTTTGGTTTTGTCGGCTTTAGCTGCTTCTTCAGTTGCGCTTTGCAACTTGGGCTCTGCTATTTCCTGCTGCGAGCAGGAAGGGGCAATAAATCCCAGCCCCACGAGCAGCGCCATCCGGGTTAGTGAAACGGTTAAATGAGTTAGCTTTCTCATAGTAATTAGGTTTTGGAGGTTATAGGTTCTGTTAAAAATTATTCGCACCCGGCCCTTAATGCCATTGGTGAGGCACCCTATCTTTTGATGCTTGACTACGCTCGGTGCTAGCCCAACGGGGCGCCACGCTGCGCCAAACGCCCACCGAAGTAGATTCGTGGGAAAGCATTAGGCATAGCCCTGGCTCCCATTGCCTTAATCAGGCAATGCCAGATGCAGAAATCCGTACTACCGCGTAGCCCAGCAACGCAGCCTAGACTACCCGATGTAGCTGGGCAGTGCTCGAGGTCACAAGCAGCAGCCTCCGTGCCTAGAATGGGAAGCCACTTTTTTATTTGAATAGTCTAAAGTAAATAGATTTTAACACAATTGCAATAGATTTTTATAGATAATTCACTTGGCATTTGGGGCGTACTCAGCAAAATTAGTACGAGGCTATCTACAACGAAGCCAACAAGCTGGTGTATGCCAGCCGGCCCAATTCTGAGCTGGTTATCACGCCCCGCTTTTTGGAGCGGGCACGCACGGCCGGGCGGGTGCACTTAAGCCAGGGGCTGGCGCAGGGCATAGCGCTGTACAACCAAGCGGCACCGAACGGTTCGTAGTGGTGGTAACGACCAAAGACAAGTTTGGCCAGGAGGCGCTAAAGCGCCTGCGCAACAACTTGCTTATTACCACTATATTGTGCTTGGCGATGGTTATCGCGTTGGCCAACCTGTTTGCGGGCCACGCCTTCAAGCCGGTGCAGCGCCGCTACCCCGCCACTGCCATCGAGCTGTACCTGCCGACGCCGTGGAGGACTGCCAGGCCCGGGCCCAAGCCGAGCTGCTCACCCTGGCCCTCATCAACCTGCTCGACGATGCCTGCAAGTACTCGCTTGCCGGCTCCCCCGTGCTGGTGAGCCTGGCGGCCAGCCCAGGCGGCGGCATTTATACCGTGCGCGACACCGGCCCCGGCATCGGCGCCGATGCGTTGCCACACATCTTCGAGCCGATGTATCGGGCCGAGGCCGAGCGCACCCGCTTTAGCGGCAACGGCGTGGGGCTGAGCCTGGTGCAGCGCGTGGCCGAGCTCCACGGCGGCGTTGCCGCCAAATCGGTAGTTGAGGAAGGCACGGAGTTTAAATTCTGGCTGTGAGGAATAAGCAAGCGAATCGCCCAGATTAGAAACTCTAATCTCATTCCAACCCCACGTTAATACGGCCCCGCACCTTTGTGCTTTCAAGCTAATAGAGAAGTGCAACAGTAAGATGACGCAGGCTCCAACGTTTCGGGTAGGCACGCCGACGCACCGCCTTTCAAAAAAGCTCGTCGGCCCGGCAGGTTTGCCAAGGCAGACCTAGCCAGCTGAAGGCGAGCACTATCCAAGGCAAAAGCTTTCACTGGAAGCTATAGATGCAGGAAAAAATCGAATGCATTTAAGCATTGCTTCATATCCGCTTCATGCCACGGCGCCTTGGTTTGTGCCGTCAACCCACGGCAATAGCGGCGCAGCATCGGCACTCCCACCCCTCGATTTGCTTTCCCGGCTTGGATTGACACCGGCGCTTTTGCCGGCAACTATTGGCTTGTTGCTACTTGAGCAAAGCCCACTTCTACGCATGTACGAATCCGAGTTAGTCAGTCCTGGAAAGTTGATGAATGGCGAAGCGCGGCACCGATGCCCATCAGTCAGTCACCAGCCCAATCAACAGCCCGCTAGCCTAACCAGCCAATTGGCCCAAGCCCCTCCATACATCACGGGTAAGCCATTCACCGGGCAAGCCCCTGCCCGGAATAAAATATCCTATGCCTAACCTATTGCCTGTTTTATTACCCAAGGTTCTTATGAAAAGAATGTTCATGCTGCTGAGCTGCGGTGTTTTGGTTTACACAACCGGCTGCTCGGAAGAAAAAAAGGAAGTTGAAGAGCAGATTAAGCTGGTAGCCACCAGCCCCTTGCAGAAAGACACGACCGTTACCAAAGAGTACGTCGCCCAGATTCACTCCATCCAGCGGATTGAGCTGCGGGCCTTGGAGAAAGGGTACCTGGAAAAGATTTTTGTCGACGAGGGGCAACACGTGAAGCAAGGGCAGCTCATGTTTCAGATTAAGCCCACGGTGTACCAGGCCGAGCTGAAGAAGTCGCAGGCCGAAGCCAACTACGTGGGGCTGGAATACGACAACACCAAAAAGCTGGCCGACAAGAACATTGTCTCCAAGAGCGAGCTGGCGCTGGCCCAGGCCAAATACGACAAGGCCAATGCCGACGTATCGCTGGCCCAGACGCACCTGCAGTTCACCACCGTGAAAGCCCCGTTTAGCGGCATCATGGACCATTTCCAGGGCCGACTGGGTAGCCTGGTGGATGAGGGCGACTTGCTGACGACGCTCTCCGACAACAGCAAAATGTGGGTGTACTACAATGTGCCGGAAGCCGAATACCTGGCTTATAAAGCCCACGCCAAAGCCAGCGACAGCGCCCAGAAAGTGAAGCTGCTGATGGCCAACAACGAGGTATTCAACCAGCCCGGCGTGGTGCAAACCATCGAAGCTGACTTCAACAACGAAACCGGCAACATCGCCTTCCGGGCCACCTTCCCCAACCCCGACGGGCTGTTGCGCAACGGCGAAACCGGCAGCGTGCTCATGACGGTGCCCATGAAGAATGCCCTGCTAATTCCGCAGAAAGCCACGTTCGAAATTCTGGAGAAGAAATACGTCTACGTGGTCGACAACAAAAACGTGGTGCACCAGCGGGAAATCGGCATCGCCTCGGAAATGCCCGACCTGTACGTCATCAAAAGCGGCCTGGCCGCCACCGAGAAGATACTGCTGGAAGGCCTGCGCAAGGTGAAGGACGGCGACAAGGTGAGCTTCGACTTTAAGGCCCCGCAGTCGGTCCTCTCGCACCTGAAAGTGTACAGCGAGTAAGGTCTTGTAATCCTGAAACAGGCCGTCATGCTGAGCGCCGCGGACCAGAGGTCGGCGTAGCCAAGCATCTCGCGGACGGCAGTACTCCAATCGTCTGTCATGCCGACGCAGGAAGCATCTTATCACGGCCCAACGACTTGTTCTGCGGCGATAAGATGCTTCGCAGGCTCAGCATGACAAAAGGCGTGAGCGAGATGTTTGGCTACGCCGACCTCTGGTTCGCGGCGCTCAGCATCAAGCCCTTTCGGCACCTTTTCCTATAAAAAACCAGCCAGAATATGTTTAGTAAATTCATTCGTAGGCCAGTATTCGCCATTGTTATTTCGATTGTCATCCTGCTCATGGGCGGGCTGGCCATCATGAAACTGCCTACGTCCCAGTTTCCGGAGATTTCGCCACCCATGGTCATGGTGGCGGCCGCGTACCCCGGCGCCAGTGCCAAGGTGCTCACCGAGTCGGTGCTGATTCCGCTGGAACAGGCCGTGAACGGCGTGCCGGGCATGAAGTACATGACCTCCGACGCTGTGAGCGCCGGCGAAGCCAACATCCAGATTGTCTTCAACCTCGGCACGGACCCCGACCAAGCTGTGGTGAACGTGAACACCCGCATTGCGCAGGTGCTCAACCGCTTGCCCGAGCTGGTGCAGCGCGAAGGCGTGGTAGTAAACCGCGTGGTGCCCAACATGCTGATGTATGTGAACTTGTACAGCAAGGACAAGAACACCGACATGAAGTACCTGTTCAACTTCGCCGGGGTGAACATGATACCCGAGCTGCAGCGCCTGAGCGGTATCGGCCGGGCCAGCATTCTGGGCAGCCGGCAGTACGCCATGCGCGTGTGGCTCAAGCCCGACCGGATGCGCGCCTACAACATCTCGGTTGATGACATCATGAAAGCCCTGGGCGAGCAGAGCGTTATCGGCTCGCCGGGCCGCATCGGCCGCTCCGACGGCCAGCAGGCGCAGTCGTTGGAGTACGTGTTGAGCTATACCGGCCGCTTCAACGACGTGGAGCAGTATAAAAACGTCATCCTCAAGGCCAATGCCAACGGCGAGAGCCTGCACCTGCGCGACGTGGCCAACGTGGAGCTGGGCTCGGAGTTCTACGACATCTACTCCAACCTCAACCAGTACCCGTCGGCGGCCATCGTGCTGAAGCAGACCTATGGCTCGAACGCCAGCGACGTAATTAAAGAAGTGAAAGCCAAGCTGGAGGAGCTGAAGAAAACCAGCTTCCCGCCCGGCATGGATTACAAAATCAGCTACGACGTGTCGAACTTCCTCGACGCTTCGATTGAGAACGTAATCCACACCCTGCGCGACGCCTTTATTCTGGTGGCGCTGGTGGTGTACCTGTTCCTGGGCGACTGGCGCTCGACGCTGATTCCCGCGCTGGCCGTGCCGGTGTCGCTCATCGGCTCGTTTATGGCCATGCAGGCGTTCGGCCTCACCATCAACATGATTACGCTGTTTGCATTGGTGCTCTCGATTGGTATTGTGGTCGACAACGCCATTGTGGTGATTGAAGCCGTGCACGCCAAAATGGAGGAAGAGCACCTCTCGCCCTACAACGCCGTGAAGAAGGTGGTGGGCGAAATCAGCGGGGCCATTATCGCCATCACCATCATGATGACGGCCGTGTTTGTGCCGGTGTCGTTCATGAGCGGCCCGGTGGGCATTTTCTACCGCCAGTTCTCCATCACCATGGCCACGGCCATCGTGATTTCCGGCCTCGTTGCCCTCACGCTGACGCCGGTGCTCTGCGCCATGATTCTGAAAAACAACCACGGCCAGCCCAAGAAGAAAACGCCCATGCAGCGCTTCTTCGACTGGTTCAACCGCGGGTTTGAAAAACTCACCAACAGCTACACCGGCCTGCTGGAGAAGATTGTGGCCAACCGGCTCATCACCTTCGCCATGCTGCTTTTGTTTGGCCTGGGCATCTGGGCCGTCACAGCCCGGCTGCCGGCCGGCTTTATTCCCAGCGAAGACCAGGGCCTGATTTACGCCATTGTGCAAACGCCGCCCGGCACCACGCTGGAGCAAACCAATGCCGTGTCTCAGCGCCTTTCGCAGCTGGCCAAAGACGTGCCCGGCATCGCCAACATTTCCACGCTGGCGGGCTACGAAGTATTGACCGAAGGCCGCGGCTCCAACGCGGGCACTTGTATGATTGACCTCAAGCCGTGGTCGGAGCGCAAGGAATCCATCGCCGACATCATCGGGGCGCTGGAGAAAAAGGCCAAGCAGATTCCGGGTGCGACCATCGAATTCTTCGAGCCACCGGCAGTACCGGGCTACGGCGCCGCGGGCGGATTCCAGCTCCAGCTGCTCGACAAAACCAACACGGGCGACTACAAGGCGCTGGAAAAGGTGAACGAGGAGTTCATGACCCAGCTCAAGAAGCGCAAGGAGCTGGCCGGCCTGTTCACCTTCTTCTCGGCCGACTACCCGCAGTACGAGCTCAAGATTGACAACGAGCTGGCCATGCAGAAAGGCGTGAGCATCGGCAACGCCATGAACACGCTTTCCATCATGGTGGGCTCGACGTACGAGCTGGGCTTCATCAAGTACCAGCGCTTTTTCAAGGTGTACGTGCAAGCTTCGCCGGAATACCGCAAGCTGCCCCAGGACATCCTGAACATGTGGGCGAAAAACGACAAAGGCGAAATGGTGCCGTTCTCGGCCTTCATGAAAATCGTGAAGTCCCAGGGCGCCAACGAAATCAACCGCTACAACATGTACACCACGGCCTCCATCCGGGGCGGTGCCGCCGCTGGCTACAGCAGCGGCGAGGCCATCAAAGCGGTGCAGGAAGCCGCCAAGACCCTGCCCCGCGGCTACGACATCGACTGGGGCGGCCTGTCGAAAGACGAAGTGTCGCGCGGCAACGAAGCCACCGTTATTTTCCTGGTCGTGCTGCTATTTGTGTACCTGGTGCTCGCGGCGCAGTACGAAAGCTTCCTGCTGCCGCTGGCCGTGGTATTCTCGTTGATAGCCGGGGTCTTCGGGTCGTTCCTGTTCATCAAAATGATGGGCCTGGCCAATGACATCTATGCGCAGGTGGGCCTCGTGATGCTGGTGGGCTTGCTGGGCAAGAACGCCGTACTGATTGTGGAATTCGCCGCCCAGAAACACGCCGAAGGGATGTCGGTCCGCGATGCGGCCATTGAAGGCGCCCGGGTGCGTTTCCGCCCGATTCTGATGACCTCCTTTGCCTTCATCGCCGGCCTGATTCCGCTGGTGGTGGCCACCGGCGCCGGTGCCATCGGCAACCGTACTATCGGTACCTCGGCGCTCGGCGGCATGCTGTTCGGCACCGTGTTCGGGGTTATCATCATCCCCGGCTTGTACTACTTCTTCGGCACCCTGGCCGGCGACCACAAATTGATTCGGGACGAAAACGAATCCCCGATTTTCGAAGGTGTTGAGCCTCGCGTACTAATTGAAGAAACAGAGCCTTATGCTTAAGAAACGCATTTATCAATGCCTAAGCGCCGCCGGCCTAGCCTTAGCCGTGGGCGCCTGCAAAACGCCGGAGCTGGTGGTGAAAAACGAAAGCCGCAACACGCCGGCCAGCTATTCCACGGCCACCGCCGCCAGCCCGGACAGCGCCAACATGGCCCGGGTGAAGTGGAAGCAGTTTTTCACCGACCCCAACCTGAAAAGCCTGATTGAAACAGCCCTGCAAAACAACCAGGAGCTGAACATCACGCTGCAGGAAATCGAAATTGCCCGCAACGAAGTCCGCGCTCGCAGTGGCGAGTACTTGCCTTTCGTGAGCATAGGGGGCCGGGCCGATGTGGAGAAGGTGGGCCGCTACACGCTGCAAGGCGCTACCGAGGAGCAGGTCGACATCAAGGAAAACCGCCGCACGCCCGACCCGCTCACCAACTTCCAGCTGGGCGCTTTTGCCACCTGGGAGGTCGATATCTGGCACAAGCTGCGCAACGCGAAGAAGGCCGCGGCCATGCGGTACCTGGCCTCGGTGGAGGGCAAGAACTTCATGATGACGAACCTGATTGCGGAGATTGCCAACTCGTATTATGAGCTGCTGGCGCTTGATAATCAGCTGGCCATTGTGAAGCAGAACATCGGCATTCAGAGCAACGCGCTGGAGCTGGTGAAGCTCCAGAAGGAATCGGCGCGCGCCACGGAGCTGGCCGTAAAACGCTTTGAGGCCCAGGTGCAGCACACCAAAAGCCTGCAATACAAGCTCCAGCAAAGCATCGTCGAGACCGAGAATAAGCTCAACTACCTGGCTGGCCGGTACCCGCAGCCGGTGGCGCGCAACGACGAGTCGTTCAACGATTTGGTGCCGAACGTAATCACGGCCGGCATGCCCACCCAATTGCTGACCAACCGCCCCGATATCCGGCAGGCCGAACAGCTGTTGGTAGCCGCTAAGCTGGACGTGCAGGTGGCCCGTACCAACTTTTATCCGTCGCTACGCCTCACCGGTGGCCTGGGGCTGGCCGCTTTCAACCCTGCTCTGCTCATCTCCACTCCCGAATCCGTGCTGTATTCGTTGGGTGGCGATTTGGTAGCGCCGTTGTTTAACCGCAACGGCATCAAGGCCTTCTATTACAACGCCAATGCCCAGCAAACCCAGGCGGTGTACAAGTACGAAAAGACCGTTCTGAATGCTTATGTCGAGGTTTCCAATCAGCTCGCCAGCATCGGCAACCTGGCAAAAAGCTACGATGCCAAAGCCAAGGAAGTAGCCGCGCTGAATCAATCGGTAGAAATTTCCAACAGCCTCTTCCGCTCTGCCCGGGCCGATTACACCGAAGTGCTGTTCACCCAGCGCGACGCCCTGGAATCAAAGTTTGACCTTATCGAAACCAAAATGCAGCAGCTCAATGCCACGGTCAATGTGTATCGGGCCTTGGGTGGCGGCTGGAATTAACAAAGTTGAGCAACGGCTTAAAAAGCTGTTCCAAAGCCTTTACAATTCAACTCCAGCAGAACGGTTGACTACGCTCTGGAGTGTATCATGCTAACAGCAGCCTGATACAGTAATAACTGCAGCTCTCACAAACAAAACGCCGACTGTGTTATTCACGGTCGGCGTTTTTGTTGTTCAGCCCAAGGGGATTATTGAAACAGTCGACTCAAATTTTAGCTCAATTTCTGGACCGCCTTCCTGGACCAGTAAGCACGCGACACAGCTGCCGCTTAGAGTTTCTTGTCGAAGCGTCCGCTGGTCACGCGAATAGAATCGCAGCCGGGCTTGTAGAGGGTAAAGGCGAACGTGCCCGAAATGATACCGGCTTGCACATCCAAGCGGGTGATGGTCAGGCTGCCTTTGCGGTAATAAGCGTCATTGCCGGGAAATTGGCAGGTTTTAGTTCTGTCGAGGAAAATTCCTTCGTGGTGATTGACAATAGCCAAGGAATAAGTGCCCGGGGCGGGGATGCTATCCGCATAGAAGCCGACGAGTTGATAGTCATTCGCGCCGGTGCCAATGTAGCGATACGTGCCCACGTTGAGGGTGCCATTTTTGTACGTTCTATCGTAGGACACGCTGTAGTTGGACGAGCCATTGTTTCCCTTCGGGGTCCAGGGCTGACCGTTGACGAGGCAGCCGAAGGTGTTCGCTCCGGTCTGGGAGGCCACAGGCAGTTGCTCCGCGGGATTTGGGTCTTTCTTGTGACAGCCCATTAACACCCACCAGGGCAGCAACAAGAGGGACTTTTTCATGGAGGGATGGGGAGTAAGGCAGCGCTTTAGCATATAAGTTTTCAAATCTATTGGAGCCTCAGTGTGCGCACCAGGCAATCGACTGGCTCTTCAGACTTTTCCAACCACACTTTAGCCACACAACAGTTTTTCCACAAGCTATTTATAATTAAATAAAAGAATATTCCAGGGTCATAACTTTTACAAGTAGTAAATCAGAATCATCGTTTCCTAAACAGCATCTCGTCAGAGCTTACTGTTGCTGCTAATCCGCTCTACTGTCCAGAACAAGTTCAAGAACCATCTCACGAAATCAAAGCACAGAAAACAGTAATTGAGCTAAAATCTGCAAACTACAGCCGCACCGCCACAGCAAACGGCGGGATTTCCTCTAGGCGCTCGTTGGTGCGCTTCTCAAAGTTCACGCGCCAGCAGTAGTGCACCAGGCCGTTTGTGAGCAGCAGCAGCGGGGCGCCAATGGTTTGGTTGTAGGTGGTGGCTTGGTGAGCCACGGCGGCCGTGATGGGCACGGCTGGCGCTTTGCACTCCACCAGCAGCAGGGGCTGGCCGGCGGCATCCAGCGCCAGCAGGTCGGTGCGCTTCTGGCGCTGGTTGTAGCGCAGGCCGCGCTCCAGGGCCAGCAGGCCACGCGGGTAGCCCAGGTGGCCGGTGAGGTAATGCACGACGTGCTGGCGCACCCATTCCTCGGGCGTGAGCACGACGTGCTTGCGCCGCAGTCCGTCCCAGATGAGTGGTTGGTTCGTGGCCGATTGCGTAAGTTTGGCGTCGAAAGGCGGCAGGTCCAGAGCTTGCATCACCTCCAAAGGTACGGGGCCAAATCGAGTGACTGAGTAGCTGAGCGACTGAGTGACTTCGGGTTTTGCGTCCTTTCTTCCACCCCTCACTCAGTCGCTCAACCACCCCGTCACTCCTTATGAAGACCAAAGAAGAAATTGTTAACAACTGGCTGCCGCGCTACACCGGCGTGCCGCTGAATGAGTTTGGGCAGTACATCCTGCTCACCAACTTCAGCAACTACGTGTACATGTTTGCCGAGCAGTTCGAATGTGAAGTGCGGGGCCTCGACAAGCCCATGCAAACGGCCACGGCCAACGGCATCACCATCATCAACTTCGGCATGGGCTCGCCCATGGCCGCCACGGTGATGGACCTGCTCTCGGCCATCAAGCCCAAGGCGGCGCTGTTTCTGGGCAAGTGTGGTGGGCTGAAAAAAACCAAGCTTGGCGACCTGGTGCTGCCCATCGCGGCCATTCGCGGCGACGGTACTTCCGACGACTACCTGCCCAAGGAAATTCCGGCGCTGCCCTCCTTCCGCCTGCAGCGCGCCGTGTCGTCGATGATTAAAAAGCACGAGCTTGATTACTTCACCGGCACCGTGTACACCACCAACCGCCGCGTGTGGGAACACGACACCGAGTTTAAGGACTACTTGCGCCGGGTGCGCGCCATGGCCGTCGACATGGAAACCGCCACCATTTTCGTGGTCGGCTTCATGAACGACATTCCCCACGGCGCCCTGCTGCTGGTGAGCGACAACCCCATGACCCCCGAAGGCGTGAAAACCTCGGAGTCGGACTCAAAAGTGACTACCGATTATGTGAAGCGCCACCTGCAAATCGGCATCGAGTCGCTGCAGGAGCTGCAGTTTTCGGGCGAGTCGGTGAAGCACATGCGCTTCGAGTAAGGCTTCGTCTGAAGCTGGCTCAACTCTGAACGTCATGCTGAGCGAAGCCGAAGCATCTTTACCGCGTAACTAATTCAGATTAGTATTGCACGCGAGATGCTTTGGCTTCGCTCAGCATGACGTTTTTTTTATTTCCAAAACACTCAGTTTCCCATGAGAAACTTTACCAATCTGTTGCGGCAGAAAGCGGGCATTTCCGTGCTTGCGCTGGGCGCCCTGGCTGGCTGCCAAGCCAAGCGCGAGCCCGTGGATTTGCTCGTTACCAACGCTACGGTTTACACCGTTGATTCGACCTTTTCCAAAGCCCAGGCTTTTGCGGTGAAAGACGGCAAGTTTGTGGCCGTGGGCAGCTCCGATGACCTAAAGGGCCGGTACGCCGCCACGAAGGAAGTTGATGCCAAGGGGCAATTTATCTACCCCGGCTTCTACGATGCGCACTGCCACTTCTACCGCTATTCGCTGGGCCTGAGCTCCGCCAATCTGGTGGGCACCACTTCCTGGGAAGACGTGCTGCAGAAGCTGCAAGCGCACCGCCAGAAGTTTCCGCAGGCGGCCTGGCTCTTAGGCCGCGGCTGGGATCAGAACGACTGGCCAAACAAGCAGTTCCCTACCAAAGACGCGCTGGACCGGCTGTTTCCCGATGTGCCGGTGGCTATCACCCGCGTCGATGGCCACGCTGCCCTCGTCAACCAAAAGGCCCTGGACCTGGCCGGCATTACGGCCGCTACGCCTATTAGCGGGGGCACCATCACGCGCGATGCCCAGGGCCGCCTCACCGGCCTGCTTGTCGACAACGCCACCCGCCTGGTCGGCAAAGACATCCCAGCCCCCTCCGCGGCCGAAGCCAACCAGCTGCTGCTGCAAGGCCAGCAAAACTGCCTGGCCGTGGGCCTCACCAGCCTCGCCGATGCCGGCCTCGACAAGGCCAACATCGACCAGATGGCCGCGTTGCAGCAGCAGGGCAAGCTCAAGCTGCGGCTCTACGCCATGATGGCCCCCACCCCATCCAACCGGGCTTATTACCTGAAAAACGGCCCAATTCTCACCGACCAACTCACGGTAAACTCCTTCAAGGTGTACGCCGATGGGGCGCTGGGCTCCCGCGGGGCCTGCCTGGTGGAACCCTATGCCGACCGGCCCAAGGAAACAGGGTTTTTGCTTTCCACCGTGAAGGAATACCGCGCCCTGGCCAAGGAGCTGGCCGCGTCGAAATTCCAGATGAACACCCACGCCATCGGCGACTCCGCCAACCGGGTTATCCTCAATATCTACGGCGAGGCGCTGAAGGGCCAGAAAGACCGCCGCTGGCGCATCGAGCACGCCCAGGTCATCACCCCGGCCGACATGCCCAAGTTCGGGCAGTTTGGCATCGTGCCCTCGGTGCAGCCCACCCACGCCACTTCCGACATGTATTGGGCCGGCGAGCGCCTGGGCACCGCCCGCCTCAAAACGGCCTACGCCTACCGGGAGCTGCTGAAGCAATACGGCCAGCTGGCCCTGGGCTCCGACTTTCCCGTGGAAGACATCAACCCGCTGTATGGCTTCCACTCGGCCGTGGCCCGGCAGGATGCCAAAAACTTCCCCAAAGGCGGCTTCCAGATGGAAAACGCCATCAGTCGCCCCGACGCCCTGCGCGGCATGACCACCTGGGCCGCCCACGCCGGCTTCGAAGAGAAGCGCAAGGGCCAAATCAAGCCCGGCATGCTGGCCGATTTCGTGGTGATGCGGACCGATTTGCTGACGGCCCCGAACGAGCAGCTGCGCGATGCCAAGGTGCTGCAAACCTGGATTGGCGGCCAGCAGGTATTTGAGCGTAAGTAGGCGCCGGTCATTGCCTGGAGGCTCGCCTGTCATTGCGAGCGCAGCGCGGCAATCTTTCCTCTCCCTGCGACCAGCCCCGAGAAGTGATAACGCCCTTTAGTTAAAAAGTCCCGACTCACATTTGAGCCGGGGCTTTTTACATTAAAAGGCTGGTCGCTGAGACCAGGACGGATTGCCACGCTGCGCTCGTAATGACATGAGCAAATGTTCTACTTCTCGTCGGCGCTGGGCCCGTAGAGGCCGGGAACGGGAATATCCAGCAGCCGCAAATACACCGTGAGCTGGCCGCGGTGATGTATGCTGTGGTTGAGTCCCATGATGCGCACTGCCGCGCCCTTGGGCATCTCCATGATGGTGTGCTCGCCGCGGTGCAGCTTGAAATTATGCGTCAGCTTTTCGTCGTCGCTCCCGTGCAAGGCCTGACGCAGGGTGGCGCTGTACTCGTCGAAGCGGGCGAGCAGCTCGTCGTGGCTGGTGGGCGTGGGACCGGGCTTTGGTGCGTTGGGGTCGAGGAAGTCGCGCGAATCGAGCTGTACAAACAGGGTATTGAAGGCCAGCAGGTTCACAACGTGGGTAGCTAGCTGCCACAGCGACATGCTCTTGGGGTGGGGCTTGTAGTCGGCCTGGTCGAAGGGCACCCGTTCGAGTGTTTTGCGGGTTTGGGCCAGTTCGTGGTCGAGCTCGGCGAGGATGTTTTGCTGGATGGAAGAGGTGTGCATGAGGTATTGGAAATTGGGCTAAGAGCTGCGAAGTAAGCACAAAACCAATGGCTAACGGGCCATGGGCACGCCCATTTCGGCGGCCGCCGAGGCGGGCGGCGGGCCGGGCAGCACAATGGGGCCCAGCGAGTCTTCGCGCAGCTTTTTGCCGCGGAGCTGCAACAGGAAAATCAGCCCCAGAATGAAGAATACTATCAGGGCCAGCAGGCTGTAGCGCATCGAGCCCATTATCTGGTTGATGATGCCGAACGTGGCCGTGCCGATGACGATGCTCAGCTTCTCGGTCACGTCGAAAAAGCTGAAAAAGGCAGCCGAGTTGGGCGTGTTTTCGGGAATAATCTTCGAATAAGTCGAGCGGCTCAGGCTCTGAATGGCTCCCATAGTAAGGCCGATGATGGCCGCCAGCGTGTAGAAGCTCCAACCGGCCTGCACGAAGTAGCCGGCAATGCAAATCAGCATCCAGATGAACACCGACCAGCTCAGGGCCCGCGTGTTGCCGATGCGCTCGGAGAGCTTGGCAAACAGGTAAGCGCCCGCGATGGCCACCACCTGCAATAGCAGAATGGTGAGAATCAGCGCGCCCGATTCGAGGTGCAGCTCGTCGGTACCAAAGAGGGTGGCCACGTACATCACCGTTTGCACGCCCATGTTGTAGGTGAAGTAAGCTAGCAGGAATTTCTTGACGTTGGGCAGCTGCTCCAGCTGTTTCCATACCTTGCCCAGCTCACGAAAACCGTTGAGCACCCAACCGCCTTCCGCAGCGGGCGCATCGGCGGGGCGGCCGCGGTCGGGCGGCAGCGTGAAGAAGGGAATCTGCGCGAAGCCAGCCCACCACAGGCCGGTGAGCAGAAACGACAGCTGCGCGGCGCGCTCCCCGGTGATGCCCACTTTATCGTGAAACTGGTTTATCACCAGGCAGATAATCAGCAGAATGACCGACCCGATGTAGCCCATCGAAAAGCCTTTGGCCGAGAGGGAGTCGAACTTCGCTTCGGTGCTGATTTCGGGCAGGTAGGAGTTGTAGAACACGATGCTGCCCGAGAAGCCCACCGTGGCCGCCACAAACACGAACGTGGAGAGCGTGAGCGTGGCCGGCGAAAAGAAGAACAGCCCCGCGCACGAAGCGGCCCCGATGTAGCAGAAGATTTGCAGGAACAGCTTCTTGCGGCCCGAAAAGTCGGCCAGCGACGTGAGAAACGGGCTGACGAGGGCAATCAGCAGAAAGGAAGCCGAGATGGCGTAGTTCAGCAGCGACGAGCCGGGCACCTTCATCCCCAGAAAGTCGACCGGGGTCTGGCCGCTATCGGTGTGCGTTATCTGCTTGATGACGCTGGACCAGTAAATCGGGAAAATTGAGCTGGTAATCACCAGCGGATACACCGAGTTGGCCCAGTCGTAGAACGTCCAGCCGGTGGTGATGCGCTTGTTGTCTTTTTCGATGGCACCGGAAGCGGTTGCCAAGGTTGGGGAAGAGGCCATAAGGAAGGGCGCAGGTTGGAGCTTATATGCGGGCAAGGTAATGGGTTTTGGGCGCTTGCACCTTGGCCCGAGCTCCGCGGTAACCTCCACATTGGGCGACTTGCGAGTGAACGGAGTCGTGGCCCTTCTCTGGCGGGTTTCGTCGTCGGTTAGGCAGCACTGGGCCGCGCTCGTCCCGTGCCCTCCCATAGCAATGAGATTCTCAAGCTATATACCCAGTGGTAAGCGCCTGGAGAGCTGACGTTGGCACGGGTACAAGCTAAGAATTCGGAAACTGTGATTCAAGTAGCTCAACTTAAGGGAGCTGCCTAATTAGCACAATAAAAAAGCCCGTCTCCACAATGGAAACGGGCTTTTTGTTGAGGGGATGGGATTCGAACCCACGATGACCTTTTGAGCCATACACACTTTCCAGGCGTGCTCCTTCGACCACTCGGACACCCCTCAAGGATGGTGGTTGATGGGGCAAAGATAGAGCGCAGTTGGCAGTTGTTGGTTGTTAGTTGCCAGTTTTGTGCGCTTCACCCGGCCCGACAACTGACAACCAACAAGTGACAGCTAAAAATCAGGGCGTGATTTCGCCGCGCAGGTCCTGGCCCAGCAGCTGCCGGGTACGCTCCTCCCCCAGCCCCAGCCCCAGCACAAACATGAGCTTCGTCACGGCGGCTTCGGTCGTGATATCGTCGCCGCCCACGATGCCCAGCTCGGTGAAGTGCGCGCTGGTTTCGTACTTGCCCTGCACCACGCGGCCCTCTTCGCACTGGCTCACGTTGAGCAGCCACACGCCGCGGGCGCGGGCATCGGCCAGGCATTTCAAAAACCACGGCGCCGTGGGCGCGTTGCCCGAGCCGTAGGTTTCGAGCACGCAGCCCCGCAGGCCCGGGATGCCCAGAATAGCACTTACCACGGCTTCGGTGATGCCCGGAAACAAGCGCAGGACGGCGACGCCGGTTTCCAGGTTGGTGTGCACTTTCAGGTGAGCGCCAGGCAGCAGGCGAATGCTTTTGTCGTCGAACTCCAGGCTGATGCCGGCCCGGGCCAGCGGCGGGTAGTTTTCGCTTTTGAACGCGGCAAACTGCTGGCTCTCCACTTTTTTGGCGCGGGTGCCGCGAATGAGCACGTCGTTGAAAAACACACACACCTCCGGCACGCGCACGGTGTGGGCGCGGGGGTGGCGGGCCGCCGCAATTTCCAGCGCCGTCACGAGGTTGCGCTGGGCATCCGAGCGGTTGGCCCCCACCGGCACCTGCGCTCCGGTGAATACCACCGGCTTGCCCAGGTGCTCGAGCACATAGCTTAGGGCCGCGGCCGAATACGCCATGGTATCGGTGCCGTGCAGCACCACAAAGCCATCGAAATCGGCGTAGTGCCGGCCGATGAGTTGAGCCAGAAACAGCCAGTCGCCGGGCGTTACGTTGCTGCTGTCGATGGGCGCGGGCAGGCTGAGCAATTCTAGCTGAAAAGGCAGGCGAGCCAGCTCGGGCATCTTGTGGTCGAGGCGCCCGAACTGCATGGGCACCAGCTCGCCGCTTCGATTCACAGCCATGCCCACCGTGCCGCCGGTGTAAATAATGAGCAGTCGGGGCGCCGCGGTGTTAGCCGGGTCGGGGCGTGTGGGCAGGGGCAGCAGCGGCAAATCGAGGTCGGGCATGGGAGGAAGAACGAGAGAACGAAAACTCCCTTCCTTACCAAGGAGGGGATGCTCAACTGCTAAGTTGAGCTGGGGTGGTTGTGGGCGTTGAACGATGCCAGAACGAGTTGAGCTGGAATCGTTCGGGTATCGTGCAACGACTCCAACCACCCCCGTCCGAACCTGCGGTTCGAACATCCCCTCCTTAGCTAAGGAGGGGAGTGATATGGGTGCTGCAAGGTAGTGTGCCGGTTTTTTTCGTCAACCAACAGCCCTTGCCCGTTATCGCTCGTATTGCCTGCGGCCCTTCTATTTCCATTTCTATGACTCCTACGGACCAAGACCCCACCAAACCCGTCACCGATGTCGTCATTATCGGCGCGGGCATCATGAGCGCCACGCTGGGCGTGCTGCTCAAAGCCCTGGACCCCAACGTAACCATTGCCGGCTACGAGCGCCTCGACGCCGTAGCAGCCGAAAGCTCCGACGCCTGGAACAATGCCGGCACCGGCCACTCGGCGTTTTGTGAGCTCAACTACACCCCCGAGCGCCCCGACGGCTCCATCGACATCAGCAAGGCCGATAAAATTGCCGAGCAGTTTGAGCTAAGCAAGCAGTTTTGGGCCACGCTGGTGCAGGACGGCCTGCTGCCCGACCCCACTTCCTTCATTCGCACCATTCCGCACATGAGCTTTGTGTGGGGCGCGGCCAACGTCGAATACCTGCGCAAGCGCCACACGGCCCTGCTGGGCTCTCCTCTTTTCCAGGGCATGGAATTCAGCGACGACCCCGCCCAGATTGCCGCCTGGATACCGCTGGTGATGGACGGCCGCGACCCCACCGTGCCGGTAGCCGCCACGCGCATGCCCATCGGCACCGATGTCAACTTTGGCTCCCTCACCCGCTGCCTGTCCAATTACCTGAAGAGCCTGCCCGGGGTAGATTTGAACCTGGGCCACGAAGTGGAAGACTTCCGCCGCAAAGACGACGGCATCTGGCGCATCAAGGTGCGCAACCTGGCTACCGACGAGAGCCGCATTGTGCGGGCCCGCTTCGTATTTATTGGGGCCGGCGGCGGCACGCTACCGCTGCTCGAAAAAACCGATATTCCGGAGGCCAATGGCTTTGGCGGCTTTCCCGTGAGCGGGCAGTGGCTGAAGTGCCAAAACCCCGCCGTGATTGCCCGGCACGAAGCCAAGGTGTACGGCAAGCCCGCCGTGGGCTCGCCGCCCATGTCGATGCCCCACCTCGACACCCGCCAGATAAACGGCCGCAAAGAGCTGCTCTTTGGGCCCTACGCGGGCTTCAGCACCAAGTTCTTGAAGAAGGGCTCTTACACCGATTTGTTCCGCTCCATTGAGCTGGGCAACATCCGGCCACTGCTCTACGCCGGGGCGCGCAACCTGGGCCTTACCCGCTACCTCATTGGGCAGGTGCTGCAATCGCCTGAGGAGCGCACCGCCGCCCTGCGCGAGTATTACCCCAAAGCCAACCCCGACGACTGGCAGCTGGAAGTGGCCGGCCAGCGTGTGCAGGTCATCAAAAAGGACAAAAAGAAGGGCGGCGTGCTCGAATTCGGCACCGAGATGGTTACCTCGGCAGACGGCTCTATGTCGGCGCTGCTTGGGGCTTCGCCGGGCGCTAGCACCGCCGTGGCCATCATGCTAGATTTGGTGCAAAAGTGCTTCCCCGACCGGGCTTCCACTCCTGAATGGCAGGCGCGATTCCGGCAGTTGGTACCATCTTTCGGCAAGCACCTAGCCAACGACCCGGCTCTCACTGCTGAAGTGCGTGAGCGCAGCCGCCAAGCCCTGAAATTGGAGGCGTAAGGACGCAAATCGTCTGTCATGCAGAGCGCAGCGAAGCATCTTATCGCCGCTGAACGATTCGTTGTGGCGTGAGAAGATGCTACGCTGCGCTCTGCATGACAGACGATTGCGCTATTTTATCGGTTGTTAATGAGCCGAAACCGCTCGTCCAATTCGGCGCGGGAGGCCAGGCGGGCTTGCTCCGACGTGCCAAAGCCTACTTCGTGCTCGCCAGCGGCCAGGCGCGCCATCACGGAATCGGCAAACTCGTTGACGGGCGCGCCGAAGGTGTGTAGCCCGGGCCCGCCGAGGTCGGTATTGACGGCCGGCGGTACAATTTCAAGCACCGAAATACCGGTGGGCTGCAGCTGGTGGCGCAACGACAGCGTGAACGAGTGCAGCGCGGCCTTGGTGGCGCTGTAGATGGGCGCAAATGCCGCAGGCGCAAACGACAAGCCCGACGTGACGTTGATAATGGCGGCCTGGGGCTGCTCGCGCAGGTGCGGAATGAGCAGCATGGCCAGGTGTATGGGTGCCTCCACATTGATGGTGATTTCCTGGCGGAGGGTCTCCCAGTCCCCGGGGCTGTCGGCCAGCTGAATGCGGTTTTGAATACCGGCATTGTTTACCAGCACGTTGAGGCGCGGGTAGTTGGCAGTGGCCCAACGTACCAGCTCTACGCGTTCGGCCACGTTGGCCACGTCGCACTCGCGGGTGATGAGGGCCGGGTAGAGCTGCTGGGCTTCGGCGAGTTTGTCGGCCCGGCGGCCGCAGATAATAACCTGGCTGCCGGCCTGCAAAAAGCGGGCGGCCAGGGCCAGCCCAATACCGGAAGCGCCGCCGGTGAGCAGAACCGTGTTGTTGGATAAGTTCATGAAAGGAAAGGGTGGTAAGTGGAAGTTGGCCGCTAACAAGTAACGGCGGCAGAGAGTTGAGCGGGGAGCCCGGCCGGGGACTTATCTTTCGGGCTTATTGCTGCAACTAATCTTACGCGCTACGCGCTTTTTATGATTGAATTAGAACCCTTCACCCCGGCCGATTTCAGCGAACTCATGGCTTGGGTCGACGACGAACGGCTTATGAAAGAGTGGAGCGGCTCGATGTTTTCGTTTCCCCTCACCCAAGCCAGCCTCAACTGGTACGTGGAAGACGCCAACAACTTCACCGACCCCAACGTGTTTATTTACAAAGCCGTGGAGTCCAAAACGGGCGTTACGGTGGGCCATATCTCGCTGGGCGGCATCAGCCAGCGCGACCGGGCCGGGCGCATCACCCGCGTGCTGGTGGGAAAGTCGACGGAGCGCCGCCGGGGCATCTGTCAGGGCATGGTAAAGGCCTTGCTGCGCATTGGGTTTGAGGACCTGAAGCTGCACCGCATCAGCCTCGGTGTATACGACTTCAACCACGCGGCCATCAACTGCTACCTGAAAGCCGGATTTACGCAGGAAGGTGTGCTGCGCGACGTGGTGCGGCACGGCGACGAATACTGGTCGCTCATTGAGATGGGCATCCTGGAAGACGAGTGGCGTGCCCTGCACCCCGCCGCTGAGAAAGCAGCGTAGCTAAAGCCCACGGCCTGGTACTTGCATGGAGCTGGAAAACGGCGGCCAATCAAGAAAAAAAGCTATAAATTGAGCCTGCATTTCTACTTCTGATGTTTCTCATTCCCATGAACTTTCGACTATTACCGCTGCTGGGCCTTTTGCTGACTGGCGCTACCGCTCACGCGCAGCAGGGTAGCCAATCGGGTGGCGTCGCGGCCCAAGCCAACCTAAACGCGTTGGTGGCCGGTGCTCCTGCGGTATTGCCCCGGGGCGAAAGCTATGGGTTAAAGGGCTCGCCCTATGCCGACAACCGCTGGCTGCCTGCCCTTATCACCCTGAACACCAACACGCCCCTGGCGCCAGTGCCGCTCAAATACGACGTGCTCGACCACCGCTTGCTGATGCGCACGTTAGCCCGGCCCAAGGATTCGCTTCAGCTCGACGACCGCCAGGTGGTGCGCTTTGTGCTGCAGGAGCCCGCCACGCCTTTTGGCCCCGCCCGGCAGCGCGTGTTTCGCCGCTTCTCGGATGCGCCACTCGAAAAGCACCGCACCGACTATGTGGAAGTGCTGCACGAAGGCCAGTACTCCCTGCTAAAACACTACATCAAGACGCTGAAGAAAGCGAACTACCAGGGGGCCTACAGCACCGACCAGCGCTACGACGAAATCGAAGACAAAACCGTGTACTACCTGCGCTCTGCCGCAGGCAGCCTGGTGCCGGTAAAGCTGGCCCTCAAGCCCCTGCAAGCCGCCGCCCCCACCCTCGCCGCTGCCCTGAAAACGGCCGTCGCCGCGAAAAGCCCCAAAACAGAAGCCGATTGGGCGGATGTGCTGAACACGGTTGACCCCAGCAGCGCGAAGTAGCACGGGGCTTAGCCCCAGCGGGGTCGTACCCGTTAGGGCGTCATATCGGTAGAAACCACAGCTCCATTGAATTCTAAAGCCCCAGCGGGGCGGCACTCGTCCAACGAGTGTCACCCCGCTGGGGCTTAACTTTTTTATTTCCTCCTTACTACCGAGATGTCGCCCCTAGGGGCTGCAGTACCCGACGCTTATCGATATGAGCTAAACGGGCAATGGCGCGGGCAGACGAATGCCAAAATGGGTTTCCAGGGCCTGGGCGTAGGCACCTGCATCGGCCAGGGTAGTGGCGGTAATGGAGCCATCGGGCCGCCGGATTTTCAGCTCGGTATCGACAAGGCTGGCACGAAAATCCGGGGCGGCCAGGGTGGTGATGCGCTGCTTGCGAAACGGTGAATCTGGCGACTGCGAATAATAGAAATTCATCATCTGGTAGTCGCTGGGCTGGGCCTCGTCGAGCGTAAACGTGTAGAGGCTTTGCCACTGGCCCTGCATGTGCAGCTGCAGGTGAAAGTTGTGCTGGGGCGCGGCTTGCAGGCGGTAGGCATCGAAAAACTGGCGGTGCTCCGGGCCAGCTTCCAGGGGAATTGGCTCAATCAGGCCGTTGGTGCCAAAGCCCAGGTCTACCAGCCAGGGCTGCCCGGCTACTTCCACCAGCAGCACCTGGTGCGCGCGGGGCCGCAGCGGCGGGCCCGCCAGCAGGTTGCGGCCCACCAGGCACGTCACCCGAAAGCCCAGCTGCTGCAGAACCAGCCGAAACAAGCCGTTGAGCTCGTAGCAGTAGCCGCCGCGTTTCTCCTGCACTAGCTTCTGCATAAGGCTGGCCGGGTCGAGGCCGATAGGGCGGTTGAGGTGAATGTCGAGGTTCTCGAAGGGGATGCTGAACGCCTGCGCCAGGTGCAGCCCCACAAGCGTGTCGAGCGAGTGCGTGAGCGGGCCCTGGTAGCCAATGCGGGCGGTGTAGGCGGCAAGGTCAACGGTGGCAGACATAGGCGGACAATGGCGGTTGGGCAAGCAAGTTGCGACAGCTAATTACGCCAGAACCGACGTACCCGTCAACTGCTCGCTCAGTTTCCAGAGCTGCCGGGCGTGCTCGGGCGTGTTAAAGGGGTGCTGCACGGGCACGGCTTTTTTCTTGGCAAAGTAGCCGCCGCTCACGTTCGCTACCTCGGGGGACGAGGCCAGGAAAATGCTCGTTTCGGCGCCTTTTTCCACCGAGAGCATAAACGGGCGGGCCAGCTGCGTGAGCTTGCCCAGCCATCCGCCGGCGCTGTCGCCGAAGTTGCTGGCCACCGCGCCGGGGTGCACGGCATTGGTGGTCACGTGGCCGATGCCGTGGGCGCGCAGGCGGCGGGCCAGCTCCTGCGTGAACATGATGTTGTAGAGCTTGGTGTTGGCGTAAACCCGCGCGGCGCTGTAGTGCTGCGCCGATTGGATATCGGCCAGGTTGGGCTTGGCAAATTTGTGAGCCAGCGAGGCCAGATTTACCACGCGGGCGGCGGGGCTGGCCTGCAGCTTCTTGAGCAGCAAGGCCGTGAGCAGGAACGGCCCCAGGTGGTTGGTGGCCAGGCCCAGCTCGTTGCCATCGGCGGAAAGCTGGCGCTCGGCCCCAAAAATCAGCCCGGCGTTGTTCACCAGCACGTCCAGCCGGGGGTAGCGGGCGTTGAACTCGGCCGCGGCCCGGCGCACCTGCTCCAGGTCGGCCAAATCGGCCAGCAGCACGTCGACGTGGTCGTGCCCGGCGGCGGCTTTGATTTCCTGCTGCGTGGCCTCGGCCTTCGCGGCGTTGCGGGCCAGCAGCACCACGTGGGCGCCCATGCTGGCAAGCTCGGTGGCCGTTACTTTGCCAATGCCGGAGGTAGCTCCGGTAACGAGCACTGTTTGATGATGAAGGTCGGGCATGTGCGGGTTAATTGCTAATGAATGAGTAAGCGCGTAGACGTAACCCGCCGCGCCATACTTGAGTTTAGCAGGCCCTGGCCAGCACGCATCCCATGAAAGCCCTCCTGCTCATCGACATTCAAAACGATTTTGTGCCCGGCGGCCGCTTGGCCGTGCCCGATGGCGACGCCATTATTCCGCTCGTGAACGCGCTACAGCCGCTCTTTGATCTGGTGGTGGCCAGCCAGGACTGGCACCCGGTGGGCCACGAGAGCTTTGCCAGCAGCCACGCCGGCCACGAGCCGTTCAACCATATTGAGCTGCACGGCCTGCCCCAGACGCTCTGGCCCGACCACTGCGTGCAGGAGACCACCGGCACCGACCTGCACCCGGCCCTCGACACCCGGCGCATCGAGGCTATTTTCCGCAAGGGCATGGCGCTGGAGATTGATTCCTACAGCGCGTTTTACGACAACGGCCACCGCAAATCCACCGGCCTGGCCGACTACCTGCGCGGCCGCGGCGCCACCGAGGTGTATCTGGTTGGGCTGGCCGGCGACTTCTGCGTGTACTTTTCGGCGCTCGATGCCCAGGCCGAAGGCTTTGCCACCCATTTCATCACCGACGCCACCCGGCCCATCAGCGCCGAAGGCTTTCAGGCGGCCCTCGCCGACATGCAAGCCCGCGGCATCCAAGTCCTGGAAAGCCAGGCCCTGCTGGTGCCCTAGCTACAGTTGCCCTCGCCCGTACTCCTCCCCTACGTTCATGCACAAGCCCTTCGCCCTCGTGCTAGTAATAGCCCTCGCCGGCTGCCAGCAAACGCCGCCCACCACGGTTTCAGCCCAACCCGACGCCACGCAACCGGCCGCGCCGCTTTCCCAGGCCGAGGCACGGGCGGCCGTGGGACGCTACCTCCAAAGCCAGCCCAATGCCAAGCGCTACGTGCTCGATTCGGCCCGCGTAAACGATAATGAAACCACGTGGCAAGTGCTGGTGCCGCGCACCGACTGGGCCCAGCGGATGCCCAATAGCGCCCGCTTCGAGGTAGACAAAGCCACGGGCACCGTGCGCACCGCGCCAGTGAAATAGCCGTTCTCGCTACGTGGGGCTTACAAGTACGACAGCCACCAGTAGGAATGCCGCTGCTTGAAACCCTGGTACCACCGGCACGGCAAGTAGAGCAGCACCACCACCGAGGCCCACACCAGGTATGCCCGCGCCAGGCTGGGCTGGTACCCCGCTGGCCAATCCTTAACGGAGGCAAACGAGAAGTTGAAGGGCTTGCCAAACGCGAAGGTGGTCCAGACCCAGGCCGCGCCGCTGATGAGCAGCAAGTGCATCAGGTAGTAGAAAAACGGCACCTGCCCAAAGGTGCGCAGCACCTGGCTGAGCCGGTTGGCAGCACTTTCGACGCCGCTCAGCAAGAGCAGCGCCACCCCCAGCGTGAGGCACAGAAACAGCAGCGACGGCGGGTATTTGGTGACGTTGATAAACGACAGCACCGTGTAGGCCAGGCCCCGCGGCTGCACGCTCCAGGGGCTGGGGTCGCCGTACCAATTGGTGGCCCGCAGCGCCACAAACAGCACCAGCAGCCCCGCCCCTGCCAGGCGCAACAGCCGCTTGCGCTGCGGCAGCGGCCGCCGGAACCACGGCCCAATGAGGTAGCCGGCTAGCATCACGCCCAGCCACGGCCCAATGGAATACGCCACCAGCAAGGGCGGCAGCGGCGGCACCGGCAGCACAAACGGCGTGTTGTGCAGCAGCGCCCACACCGCATTAGTAGAAGTGACGGGCTGGATGACGGGTAGCAGGTTGTGCCCCGCAATGATGACAAACGCCAGCGCCGCCAGCAGCCCGCGCGGCAGCCAGATAAGGCCCGCCAGCACCACCATGCCCCAGCCAATGGCCCAGATAACCTGCAGCAAAAGCAAATTGTAGCCCCACTGCAGCATGAAGTTGATAACCACCAGCTCCAGCACCACCAGCCACAGGCCGCGCGTGAGCAGAAACCGGCTTACCTGGGCCCGGCCCGGCTGCTTTTCCTGGTAGAGAAAGATGCTGGTGCCCGAGAGAAACACGAACGTGGGCGCGCAGAAATGCGTGACCCAACGCGTAAAAAACAGCAGCGCCGATGCGTGGGCCACGTCTTCGGGCCGCACCGTGGTCGGGCTCCAAAGCTCGCGCACGTGGTCGAGGGCCATGATAATCATTACCAGGCCCCGCACCACATCGATGGCTTGCACGCGGGATGCAACCGCCCGGTTCAGCGCGGGCGTGGGTGGCAGGATAGTAGTCTGGAGCATAGGCGAATGAGGACCGATAAATGGGTGGAAAGGGATGCCAAGTTAGAAATCTGCGGCCCAAATCCTTGTCGCGTTTAGCAAAATATTTTAGCAAAGCTTGCTACCATCTGGGCGGGCGCGCCAGCTGCTGCAACTCCCCAGAATCTTTGCCTGCTCGGGCTTTTTCGCCACCAGCGTCGGGCGGAGCTCCCGCGTTAGCGGGCCACCGTGCGCCTCACGGGCGTATAATGGCCGCTTCGAAGCTGCACAAAGTAGAGGCCGGCCGCCAGGCCGCCCCGCGAGTAGCCCACCTCGTGGTGGCCGGCCCGCAAGCGGCCCTGCTGCAGCACGGCCACCTGTTGGCCCAGGGCATTCAGCAGCCTGATTTCCACCTCGTCATCGCCGGGCAGCGAAAACTCAACCCGGGCGTTTTCTTCAAAGGGCGTCGGGTACACGGCCAGCAGCCGCGGCTCGGCGCTCAGGCCGGGCCGGAGGGTAAAGGAATCGACTAGGAGCCCGGTGCGGGTGTAGAAACGCACGCGGAGGCTGTCGGGGCCGGCGTCGAACAGCTGCGCCCCGTAGTCGGCATTGTAGCGCACCATGCTGCCGCCGATGGCATTGGTAACACCGTAGATGCTGCGCCCGCCCAGCCCGTTGACGCAATACGTAAGCCCGCCCACCACCAGACGCTCGTAGTGATGGTCGTGCCCGGCCAGCACCAGCGAGGCGCCCCACTCCTGAAAGGGCCAGCGCATGCCCAGGTTGCTGCCGTGCGAGCCCGACGAATACGGCGGCTCGTGGAAGTACACCACCTTCCACGGAGCCGTAGAGGCTGCCTGCTCCGCCTTGAGCCACAGGGCCTGCGTGGAGGTGCTGCTGGTGCCGTCGGCCTCGGTGGGCTCGCTGTTCAGCACAAAGAACTGCACCTGGCCGCGCACAAAGCTGTAGTACCGCTCATTGCCGGGCAGGGTAAAATAGTCGGTGTAGGGCACCCCGCCGCCGGCACTGGTGTCGTGGTTGCCCAAGGCCGGAAAAAAGCGGTTGGTGGGCGAGCCGCTCCCATACGCCCCCTTGTAAGCGCCGATAAACTCGTGGTAATACTGCCCGATATTGGCATCGATGGTGCTGGCCGCGCCCTGGTCGTAGTTGTTGTCGCCCAGGGTGATGATGAAATCGGGGTTCCAGCTTTTTACTAGCCGGGCCACGTCGGCCTCCGACGTACTGGCGTAGCCATAGTCGCCGATGGCGGCAAAGTGTTGAGCTGTGGCGGGCTGGGCAAACGCCATCCCGCATACCGCAGCGAGTACAAAAGCCCTTTGAATCAGCAGTAAAAACGGCATCGCAAAAGCAGCAAGGTCAGTTGGGCCAAACTTTCGGCGCCACTTTTTAGTGCCGATGCGGATAAGATTCCTGATTACTAAATGCGCTTTTCAACTTGCTAAAGTTCGGGCAAACTTGTCTTAAAACGACTTCGCGCGTAGCCACCGCACCCGCAAGTGCCGCAATCAGGACCGGCAGTGCCAGGCGCTTCGGTAACGGAGGCCCTCCACTCCTGGCCCTGCCGGCCCCGCTACCGTTAACCTTTCCTACCCGGGCAGGGTAAACTCATTTCATCGGAACGCGGGCCACCGGCCCGCGCAGCACTTGGTATGAAAGAAGAGTTTGCTCATTTTTTGACCCATTTCCCTGGCTTTGTGGCCACCCTGGGCATATTGCTGTTGGGCGTGGTAATGGGGCTGGTGGCCAGGTTTGTGATATCGACGGTACTCCAGACCTACAACCGGCGCGCCAATTCGGAGCTTATTACATCCATCCAGCGGCACCTGCGCCCGGCCAGTGGGTGGTTTTTTCCGGCGCTGGCGGTGTCGCTGCTCCTGCCGCTGGTGCAGCTGCCGCCGCAGCCCTTCGAAGTGCTGCGCCGCCTGGTCGAGATGGCCCTGATTACCACCTTCGCCTGGGGCCTTGTCAAGTTAACGGATGTGGTAGAGGACGAGGTGCTGCGCCGGTATGAGATTAACACCACCGACAACCTGCGCGTGCGTAAGCTTTTCACCCAGCTCCAGTTTATCAAGAAGCTGGTCATGTCGCTCATCGTATTCGTGGCTGTTGGGCTGGTTTTGATGAGCTTCGAAACGGTCCGCCGCCTCGGCACCGGGCTGCTCACCTCGGCGGGCATTGCTAGCGTTATTGTGGGCTTTGCGGCGCAGCGCTCCATCAGCAACCTGCTGGCGGGCTTCCAGATAGCTTTCACCCAGCCCATCCGCATCGACGACGTGCTGGTAGTGGAAGGCGAGTGGGGCCGGGTCGAGGAAATCACCTTCACCTACGTCGTGCTCAGCATCTGGGACGAACGCCGCCTGGTGCTGCCGCTCAACTATTTCATCGAAAAGCCCTTCCAGAACTGGACCCGCAACAGCAGCCAGATACTCGGCACGGTGCTGCTGCAAACCGACTACACCGTCCCCGTCGAGGCCGTGCGCACTGAGCTGCAGCGCATTGTAGCAGCCAGTCCCCTCTGGGACAGGCGCGTGTGCGTGCTCCACGTTACCGACTCCAAGGAACGCACCCTGGAGCTGCGCGCCCTGGTAAGTGCCGCCAACGCGAGCGACGTGTGGGAGCTGCGCTGCGCCGTTCGCGAGCAACTGGTGGGCTTTCTGCAGCGGGAGTTTCCCGGCTGCCTGCCCCGTATCCGCGCCGTGGTGGAGATTCCCGCGCCGGCTCTTAGTGCGGCTCTGGGTACGCCGGCTTAGTCTACAGCGAAGCGCTATCTAAGCAGGTTATGCTTAAGCCAGTCAGCACCTTACTTGGCAAATGCACCGTCGTGGGCGCCAGCCGCGCTTTTGCGGAGCAGACGAATAACTTCCTCATCGCTCACCTGGTCGAAAGTGACATAGAACTGCCCCACGGCGGCAAAATCATGGGGCAGCAGCAAGCACACGAACTCATCGACCAGCGGGGCCAGCTGCTGCTGGGCGCGTGGCGGGGCCACCGGCACAGCCACAACCAGCTTGGCCGGCTGGCTCCTGCGGATGGCCTCCACCGTGGCCACCATGGTGTGGCCGGTGGCAATGCCGTCGTCGACCACAATTACTGTTTTGCCCTTGAGGTTGGTGGGCGGGCGCCCGTCCATAAACAGCCGGAAATTCTCCCGGAGCTTGGCTTGAATGCGGGCCGCCTGTTGCTGAATGTACTCGGCGGGAATCCCGGAGGCGGTGCGCTCGTCCACGGCCACGCTATCGAGCGACACCGAGCCGATGGCGTACTCGCTGTTGTTGGGGTGCCCTATTTTTTTGGATAGCACCACTTCGAGCGGAAAGCCCAGCTGCTGGGCAATGACGTAGCCAATGGGAACGCCCCCGCGCGGAATAGCCAGCACAATGCCGTCTTCGCCCCGGTACTTTTCGAGGCGTTGGGCCAGGCGAAGGGCGGCATCTTGGCGGTTCTGAAACATCGGCGGGGCGGCTCAGGTGGCCGTTTGGGGGATGGGCTGCAGGTATTTGCTAAACCAGGCGGCGGCCAGCTCGGCGGCCTGCTTCAGGGTGCCGGGCTCTTCAAACAGGTGGGTGGCCCCGGGCACCACGGCCAGGTACTTGGTGCCGTGCAGGCCCTCGAGCGCCATACGATTGAGCGCCAACACATCGGTATCGAGCCCGCCCACGATGAGCAACGTGGCCGCCATCACGTGGGCCAGCGCCGGCCCCGCGAGGTCGGGGCGGCCGCCGCGCGAAACCACCGCCAGCACGCGGTCGGGCCGCCGTGCGGCCGCGCCCAGCGCCGACGCCGCGCCCGTACTGGCCCCAAAATAGCCGAAGGTGAGGTGGGCTAACCGCGGCAGCGCGTCCAGGAAATCGGTAGCCGCCACGAGCCGGTCGGTCAGCAGCGGAATATCAAACCGATGGGCATAAACGGCGTCTTCCTCCGGTGTCAGCAGGTCGAACAGGAAGGTGCCGATGCTGTGCTGGTGCAGCACGTCGGCCACAAAGGTGTTGCGGGTGCTAAGGCGGCTGCTGCCGCTGCCGTGCGAGAACAGCACAAGGGACCGCGCGCCGCTGGGCACAATGATTTCTCCGGTCAGCCGGGCGCCTTCCACGGGTATTTCCAGTAGCTTATGGCAGTCGTAGAGCATGGTTTTAGGCGCTAATTCATACTCGGCAATAGGGCTTGGTACCACTATTGTCGAGCAAACGGATTTAACTCAATATAATCAAAATTATTAGCAGTTATGTACCCAAAAAACCACGGTTGTGGCTTGTTCCTGCGCGGTTAAAGTCAAGCTAAATGGCGCTTAATATTTGTATAAAACTCAGCATTTGAGTAAATTGAAACCAAATGACAGGCACATAACCAGCCCAACTAACTTGTCTGTCCTGCCGCGACCGGTTTGCGTAAGAAAAGACTGACAAGGGGCCCCGAAAAGGCGCGGCCTCTGCTTTCGGCTATGGACAACCGCCCCCGCAACACAGCCCCCCGCTGGCAACTCGCCACGTACCGCATTATTTTCGACTCGGACACGCCAGCTGGCCGCGCCTTTAACGTTGTCCTGCTGGTCGCGATTGGGCTGAGCGTGGCGGCCGTGATGCTGGAAAGCGTGCAAAAAATCAGGGCCGCGTACGGGCCGTACCTGCACGCGGTGGAATGGTTTTTCACGGCGCTCTTCATTTTCGAATACCTGGTGCGGCTGGTGGTGGTGCGCCGGCCGCTGGCCTATGCGCTGAGCTGGCTCGGCATCATCGACTTCATCGCCGCCGTGCCCACGCTGGCCGCATTGGTGCTGACAAACAGCCGCTACCTGCTGGTGATTCGCACGCTGCGGCTGCTGCGGGTATTCCGCATTTTCAAGTTGGGCCACTTCATGGGCGAGGGGGAATTTATCGTGGACGCGCTGAAGGCCAGCCGTTTCAAGATAACGGTGTTTCTGACCGCGGTATTTTCGCTGGTCATCGTCATCGGCACGCTCATGTATGTGGTCGAGGGCGGCCACCATGGCTTTACCAGCATTCCGCAGAGCGTTTACTGGGCCATCGGGACGGTAACCATGGTGGGCGACAACGACACCGCGCCCGGCACCGTGCTGGGCCAGGCCCTGACCGCGCTACTGATGATTCTGGGCTTTGGCATCATTGCTGTGCCCACGGGCATCGTTACGGCCCAAATGACCCAGGGTTCCTCCTCCTCAATGCCTACCTACAAGTTAGCGCGCTGCCCCCGGTGCCAGGCCGAGGGCCACCGCCCGGAAGCAGCGTTCTGCTGGCGCTGCGGAGAGAAAGTCTAGCCGCCGGGCGCCCAGCGGCTGCTCTTCAGCAGCTGTTTATTGGGCTAAAAATTGGGCTGATTGGTTATTGATTAAACCGCAAAGCGTCTTTCCGCATCCAGCCGGTGGTGGTCACCTTTTCCCAATTGGTAAACGTCACGTACACGGCAGCTCCGCGGGATTCGCCCAGGTGCACTTTATCTCCGCGCTGGCAAAATGCTCTGCGGGGCGTGGCCAGGTCGGGCGAGTTGTAGAAATATGCCCGGTCCACCTGCACCACCGCCCGTTGGCCGCTGGTAGTGTTGCTGCTGGCCCGCTGCACGGGGGCCGTTGCAGGAGTGGGCATGGGCGTGCGGTTCGGCTGCGCTACAGTTGCGGACGGGCGTGCCGAACTGGTGCGAGCCGCTTTGGCAGGAGCGGTGCTTTCGGCCAGCCGGGTTAGCTCCTGGGCCTTGAGCCACCCGGTGTTCTTGGTGCCGTCGGGGCCGATAAAACCGGTTTTCACGAAGCCGTTCCATTCGCCCTCCCCGTAGAAGACGTCGCCCCGGCGCAGGTACTTGCCATTGGGCGTGGATTGCTGCGGAGCATCAAAAAAATACGCCGTGCCGACCGCCACCCGGTAGCGGCGGCCCTGGCCCGATAGCGGACCTGGAGGCTCGGCAGCGGCATTATCGCTGGCCGTTTGCGGAGCTGTTGGGCTGGCACCGGCACCGCTAGTAGCCGCAGTTTCCGGTTGGTCGACCCGCATTTCCGAATTGGCGCTTCGGGGTTGGTCATCGGAGCAAGCCACTAGCGAAGCCAGCTCAAGCAGCACTCCACAAGCCAAGGTCCAGAAGTACGGATGCACAATCTTACCGCTGCTCCCGGCGCCCCTACCCTGCACGGCCCCGCTGGCGCCAGCGGGCAGCTTATTCGATTCGGCTAGATTGACCTTGTTCATCGACGTTTTGATTACCAGACGGTGTAGCTCCTACCTTACGACGTGCCGGGCCCGTAGTTTCGGCTGGTAGCGCCCGCGCCGGTTTCCTACCTGCCCACGGCCGGCAGCCAGCTGCGACGAGCTGCCCACCACTCAAGCTGCTAAGCAACTAGCGCGGCTACCAGCGCCGGGTCACCATCAGGCCGCCATAAGCATATCCATTCACACTCAGGCCCTGGATGGGCACCATGGATACGCCCGTGCCGTGCACCTTCTTGTAGAAATGCAGCGCCACCACGCCGGCCGCCGCGCCCACGCCGCAGCCCACCAGCGAGTCGGTGAAATTTTGGGCGGGCACCGCCGCGGCATCGTAGCCGGGGGCGCTGCGGTGCAGCCGGGGCACCACCACGCCCACCGTGGCCCCCACGGCGTAGCCCACCAGGTTGTCGGTGAGAAAGTGCTTGCCGGCCCGGACGCGGAAGTACGCCACCACCGCCGGCAGGGCCGCGGCTGCGCCCCACACGTAGGGTTGGGCTGCCGAGCCGGGATTGAAATCATGAAACACCTGGGCCGCAAAAAATGTGGCCGTAGCCGTATGCGCCGTGTGCCCGCCAAAAAACGAATCGGTGGCAATGGTGCCGTGGCGCTTGCTGCCGCCCTCGGTGCCGTAGAGGTAAGGCCGCGAGCGGTACACCGTGCCCACGGTGAGGGTAAAAATGGCCGCCGTGGCGCTCATGGTTTCCAGATACAGCCCGGCTACCTGCCCGTAGCGGCCGTGCACCTTAGGGTCGAAGGACAACAGGGCGGGCACCAGCGCCAGCGTGCCGTAGCAAAAAGCGTCGCTCGTAACCTGAGCCCGGTCGCTGTACCACCCCGCCGAAAACCGGTCAACTTTGGGGATATCCTGACGGTTCAGCGCCGCCAGCTCGGCCTCAGTCGAGACGTGCTTCTGCTGCACCAGGTACAGCCCCGTTACGCTCAGTCCCGCCAGCCCAACTGTGATGGGCGCATCCACGGCAAATCGGGTGCTGTAGGGCGAGGGCGCTTGCTGCGCCGTGGCGGCCTGGCATCCGCTCAGCAGTAAGGCCCCGGCGAACAACAGCGTAGGGCGAGGCTTCATAGGCTGATTAGAACGGTCTTAAACATTGTCATTGGAGAAAATTAGTACATCGCAACGTGACAACAGTAATGCATTCACGGCCACTCTCACTGACCTGTGAGGAACGAGCACCTGATTTAAAAGACAATCAGTCAAAAAAGCCGCTCTACGCCACTGCCACGCTCCTCAGACACAACCGCAAGCAAATGGGACGGACAACGTGAAGCCTCCGGAAGCATAGGCTGCGGTGGAAATGGAACGGCCCCACTGTGATTGCAGCGGGGCCGTTCCATTGACCGAAAGTATACTTTACTCAGCGCTTTTGGCTTTATTATTAACGCTTTTAATCTTATTTCTTTGCTTTCCAGGCTCTAATAGCGGTGCCGGTAACTGCGTCACTTTATCCGAAGCCATATTTTGAATTCTGTATAAATCCGACGCTTGGGAAAAGTCGAGGTTTGCTAATGGTCCAACTGCCTCAGCTAATGCTGCTCCTATACCCTGAATTGGAAACAAGGAACTAAAATCAAATTTTGGCGGCACCAATGCATGCAAATCAGAAGTCATTTTAGTTAACTCAGCCTTTTTATCCTTATCGATATCAAGCAGTTTTATCTTTTTTTCTAGTTCTAAAATCACAGCATCTTTTTCAAGAAGCTTTTCTTCATAATCCAACCTGCTTTCCAACATATGTAGCCCCAATTTTTTAGTAAATGACCCTAGCTCATCAGCGCTGCCAGCTAATCTGTTCATGACTAATAACAAGTAGTCAATTAGTTCATTACTATTACGCGATGGATAACGCACTTTGTGGTCTATTTCACTCCATCCCTCTTCAAAAATGGTTCTTACTTGAATTTCAGCAAGTATTTCCTCTTTCGCAGGTCGAGTTTTAATTATATAGTGAACTGACCTATACCCAAACTGGTGGGGTTTGATTTCACAGCCTCCTTCCTTAAACATATCAGAATACTCTTCCGTGTCACCAGCTCTAACATATGCTGTTGGTTGTTCATGCACTTCCCAAGTATTCATAATAAAGTCATTAACTTTTTTCCAATCCTCTTTAAACAAGTGAATGGCCCTTACACCAATCAGGTCGGTGATTTCACTCCTGTAATTTCCAGGCGTTATTTCTCTTAAACAGTTTTCTTTCTTTTTCCTGATTATTTTTCTAAGTAAATGCTCAGGGTTTTTAAGTCTGTATCTAACAGAATGAATATCTTTTGCTTTCAATAAGAATCTAGTAATAAATTCAGCAGCTTGGTCAAGCTGTGGATTCAATTTGGCAAAGTCATCATCAATTGCCGCTAAATGCTCAATTGAAATATTGGCTTCCGTAATTGACGCTTCTGAAATACTACTGTATTTCTGCATCAAAGTCTGCTTCAGTTTCATAGTGTTTGTTAAGTGTTGTATTCTACTTCACCCCTGGAATCTTCGCCCCGCGCTCCCGCGCTACATCCTGAGCCAGCTCATACCCCGCATCGGCGTGGCGGAAGATGCCCATGCCGGGGTCGGTAGTAAGCACACGCTTGAGGCGTTCGGCTTTTTCGGGGGTGCCGGTCGCTACTATCACCATGCCGGAGTGGGTGGAGTTGCCGATGCCCACGCCGCCGCCGTTGTGCAGGCTCACCCAGTCGGCGCCGCTGGCGCAGTTGGCTAGGGCGTTGAGCAGGGGCCAGTCGGCCACGGCGTCGGAGCCGTCCTTCATGCCTTCGGTTTCGCGGTTGGGCGAGGCCACCGAGCCGCAGTCGAGGTGGTCGCGGCCGATGACAATGGGGCCCGAGACTTCGCCCCGCGCCACCAGGTCGTTGATGACGAGGCCGAACTTCTCGCGCTCGCCGTAGCCGAGCCAGCACACCCGGGCCGGCAAGCCGATGAACGGCACTTTGGCCTGGGCCTTGGCTATCCAGCGGGCCAGGAGATTGTTTTCGGGAAAGGTTTCGAGCAGGGCGCGGTCGATGCGCAGAATATCCTGCGGGTCGCCGCTGAGAGCAGCCCACCGGAACGGCCCCTTGCCCTCGCAAAACAGCGGCCGGATGTACGCGGGCACAAAGCCGGGATAGAGAAAATGGCCGTGTTCGTCGCGCACCGGCAGGCCGCCTTTTTCGGCCTGGCCGCGCAGATTGTTGCCGTAGTCCACGGCGATGGTGCCGCGCTTCTGCATCTCCAGAATCGCCGACACGTGCTTTACAATGGCCTGCAGCGCCTGCTTTTTGAACTCCTCGGGGTTACTGGCGCGCAAGGCCAGCACCGTGTCTATCTCGCCTTCGGGCATGTAGTCCATCAAGTCGTGGGCCGAGGTTTGGTCGGTCACAATGTCGGCCCGGAAGCCCCGCTCCAGCAGCTGGGGCAGCACCGTGGCCGCATTGCCGGTGAGGCCGACGGACCAGCCTTTGCCTTCGGCTTTGGCCTGCTCGCAGAGCTCCAGGGCGTGGGCGAGGTCGCGGGCCTGCTCGTCGAGGTAGCCTTCGCGCACTTTCTGCTTCACCCGCTCATCAATCGGCTCCACCACGAGGCACACGCCGTCGTTCATGGTCACAGCCAGCGGCTGGGCGCCGCTCATGCCGCCCAGGCCCGCCGTGACGGTGATGGTGCCGCGCAGGCTGCCGCCAAAATGCTGGTCGGCCATGGCAGCGAAGGTCTCGTACGTGCCCTGCAAGATGCCCTGGGTGGCAATGTAAATCCAGGAGCCGGCCGTCATCTGGCCGTACATCATCAGGCCCATGCGGTCGAGCTGGTCGAAGTACTCCTGGGTGCTCCAGGCGGGCACCAGGTTGCTGTTGGCAATGAGCACGCGCGGGGCATGGGGCCAGGTTTTGAGCACGCCCACGGCCTTGCCCGATTGCACAAGCATGGTCTCGTCGGGCTCCAGTTCCTTCAGGGTCTTCACGATGGTTTGGTACTCTTTCCAGTTGCGCGCGGCGCGGCCGGCGCCACCGTACACAATCAGCTCGTCGTAGACCAAGCTCACGGCGGGGTCGATGTTGTTTTCCAGCATCCGCAGGGCGGCTTCGGCTTCCCAGGTTTTGCAACGCAGGGTGGTGCCGTGGGCGGCCCGCACGGTTTCGGTGGGCTTGAACTCGTAGAACATCGGGCGCTTGCCGCCGTTCGGTTTGGGCGTGCCCGGGCCGCTGGAAAGTGAGTTAGCTTCAAGATTGAGTTCGGCAGCGAGGGGGGTGGTCTGCATGGGTGGGAAGTGGATTGGGTGGGTGCGGCGAAGATAGAAAAGTGCCGACTTGCAGCACTATCCGGAAACCTATTGGCGGATCCAGCCCTTGTATCGTGCACCTACCAGCCCACGTAACCAGTGCATTGTTGGGCTGCCCTACCTTCCGCTCGCCCTATTTCCCAGCTTCATGAGCACCGACTACACTCCCATCGACTGCCACTTCTACGACCTACTGGAAGCTGCCGCCACATTGCGACGCCGGGTAGACCTGCAGTACTTCAACGACCTGCGCCAGCTCTGCCTCGCATCCGGCGTAATTGACACGCTTTTGGTGCGCGACAAGGTGGAATACATGCGCCTGAAATCGGGCGAGGAAATCAGACTCGACCACATCATCCGCCTCGACGACACGCCCGCCCCTGCCTATGCCGACTTCCCCGATTTCAGCCTGGGCTGCTGAGCCAAGTACATAAAAGCCTGCTCATTTGGCACCCGCAGAACCTCAGCATCTTACCGCTCCGTTGTCATGCAGAGCGCAGCGAAGCATCATATCAGGCTGGAACGACTCGTTCAGCGGCGATAAGATGCTTCGCTGCGCTCTGCATGACAGATGATTAGGCTAGTCGCGGCCCTGGTCTACACTGATGCCGCCGTTGGTGGTCACGGCCTTCACCGGCGCGCCGCCTTTGCCGAGGTTGGCGGTTACTTCCTTGTGCATGAAACCTGATTTATTGACGGGCAGAGCCGAGCGGATGTCGCCCATGTTGGTGCTGGTGAAAAATTGAGCGGAATAGTCCTGGGGCAGCTTCCAGTGAACGCCGCCGTTGGTGGTTTCCACGTCGAGGCCTTTGCCGTTCCACTTGTTGCCGGTGAGGGTGATGTTCAGACCGCCGTTCACGGTTTGGCCGGTAACCTGGCCGCCCAGGCTGGTGAGCGAGACGCCGCCGTTCACGGCGTGAAACTTCACGTCGGACTGCATATTATCGAGGCTGATGCCGCCGTTCACGGTGTTCAGGGCCAGGGCTGTCTGGCGGGGCACGAATACCTCGTAGCTCACGCTATAGTGCTCGTCTTTGCCAGGAGCATCGGCTTTCAACGTGTTGTTGGCGGTGCGGATGGTGACGCTTTTCACCCGCGACTGGGCTTCGGCGTCGGTGCTGGCCCAGCTCGTCACCTTGGCCCGAATGCGCACGTTGGGTCCCGACCAGCCATGCACCGCAATGCCGCCGTTGGCGCCGCCGTCGATGCTGAGGGGCTGCCCGCCCGGGGCGTTCATGGTCAGGTCGCGGGTTTCGCAGAAGCGTTTGTTCTCGCCGTCGTTTCTCGACCAGTTGCCTTCTTCGCAAGTGATTTTGAATTGGGGCTCGGTGGTGGATTGGGCTAGGGCGGGCAGGGCTAAGCAGGAGATGGCAAATGCAGAAAGAAGGGTTTTGGAGGTGAGCATAAGAGTAAGAATTTGAAAGGGTTGAGGTTTCAGAAGCGGGAGGCAGCGGCTGGCCGTGTAAGGGTTACCGGGTAATTCCCGATTCGTTACACACCTTCCTAGATTTTTTTACGGCCGCAGCCCTCCCCTCTTTCGCCGGACATCGTATGCCTGCTTTCAAGCTTTCCTTTCTCCAACACCCCACTTGCCATGGATAATGTAGCCGCCGGCGTCACCCAGCTCCGCATACAACGTTTTGTCAATGTATATTTTGTCGAAACCGGTACGCCCGGCGAGTGGGTGTTGATTGATACCGGCCTGCCCGGCAGCGCCAAAACCATCATCGCCGCCGCCGACAAGCTGTTTTACCCCGGCAGCCACCCCGAGGCCATCTTGCTGACCCATGGCCACCTCGACCACCTGGGCTCGGCCAAGGAACTGGCCGACCATTGGAACGTGCCCGTCATCGTGCACTCACTGGAGCTGCCCTACGTCACGGGCAAGGCGCTGTACCCGCCGCGCGACCCCACCGTGGGCGGCTCGCTGGCGTTTATGAGCCGCTTCTTTCCAGCCCAACTGCCCAACCTGGGCGACCGGGTGCAGGCCCTCAACACCGACGACCCCTCCACGCCCTACCTCATGAACTGGCGCTGGCTGCACGTGCCGGGCCACGCGCCCGGGCAACTGGCTTTCTTCCGCGAGGCCGACCGCGTGCTCCTTGGGGCCGATGCCTTCGCTACCTGCCACCACGATTCTGTGCCGGCCGTGCTGCTGGGGCTGCCCAAAATCAGCCGGGCCGGCACGCCCTTCAACTACGACTGGGAAGCGGCCCGCCGCTCGGTGCAGCTGTTGGCTGCCCTGGAGCCCAAGGCCATCGGCTGCGGCCACGGCCCGGTTATAAAAGGCCCGGAAGCAGCCGCGGGCCTGCATGAACTGGCCGACCACTACCCCGTGCCCTCCCACGGCCGCTACGTGAAGGAACCCGCCCGCACCGATGCCAGCGGCGTGGAGCACCTGCCCCCTGCCCCGGCCGACAAGCTGCCCATGCAGGCTGCCATGCTGGGCGCGGGCCTGGCGGTAGCGGGCGTCTCGTGGCTGCTTATCGGCGGCCGGCGGCGCGGTCGGCGACGGCCGCAGCCACACCGGTCAGAAACGCGGTAATGATGGTGGCGGCCAGGCGCGCCGTTTGGTTGTCGCGGTCGAACAGCGGGTTTAGCTCAGCGACCTCAAACAGGCGCACCTCTTCCTTCTGGCCCGCCAGATAAGCGGCTTCCACGGCCTGGCGCGGGGTAAAGCCGTCGGCGCTGGGTGCCGATACGCCGGGCGCGTAGGCCTCGGCGCAGCCGTCGATGTCGAAGCTCACGAAGGCGGGCCCCGCCTTGATGGCCCGGCTCAGGGCGCGCGTCATGTAGAGCTCCATGCCGTCCTTTTGCACGTGGGCCAGCGGCACGATGTGCGCATCTTGCTGGTTCAGGAAATCGACATCCTCCTTGGTGTTGAGGTTGGAATGCAGCCCAATTTCGGTGAACCGGTCCCCGGCCACAAAGCCCTCGCGCAGCAGCTTGCCAAACGGCGTGCCGCTGCTGATTTCGGGCTTGTCCTTCACGTCGGCGTGTGCATCGAGGTTGATGCCGCCCACGGGCTTACCGCCGCTGGCATCGAAGAGGCCCCGCACCGTGGAGTAGGAGCCATCGTGCGAGCCGCCCAGCACCACCACCCGGGGATATTGCGCCAGCAGCTTGCCCAGCTGCTCGCGAATGTGGGCGTGGTTGCGGGCGTGGTCGTGCTCGTGCAGGTCGAGGCTGCCGGCGTTGGCAAGGCGCAGCTGGTCGAGGCTCACGTCGTGCTCCAGATTGTAAACTTTGTGGTAGCGGCGCAGCTCGCGCCGAATAGCATCGGGCGCGCCCACGGCCCCGGCCCGGCCGCCTTCCAGCACGGTGCCAAAATCCAGGGGCAGGCCCACCAGGCATACGTCGGCGGCGGGCAATTCGGCGGCGGGGCGGATGATGTCGCGGAGAAAGGTTGCCATAGCGGAGAGAGTATTCAGGAGGCGAATGTAGAAAAAGGCCCGCGGCAAAGACGGCAAGCAGAGAGTTTAGCGGCTTCAGGGCGCGTAGTATATCCGCCAGGGACCGACTTGCTCCTCGCGCAGCAGGCCGGTGCGCAGCCATTGGCGGTCGGGCGCTAGGGCGCCCTTCACCACCAGCAGCGGCGGCCGGGACCAGCGGGCCGCTAGGGGCACACTGGGGGCCGTGCTGTCTTGCAGGTTCACCAGCAGGCGCTGCCAGGCACGGTCGGCTTCGAACTGGGTTTCGCGCCTGAGCTTCTCATTGCCATCAAAGAGCGACACCGGAATCTGGCCCAATTCAAACGCCAGCGACGGCAGCAGCTCGTTGTACACCAAGACTGGCCGGCCGGCGAGGTGTGGGAGCAGCAGGCGGGCTGCCACCGGCCGGGTGCCGTTGAACAGGAGCTCGTTTTGATGCAACAGGGTTTTGGCGGCTAGCAGCAGGAAAAGTGTGAAGACCGCCGGCGCTACCAGCAGGCGTGGCACCGGCCACTCCGGCCGCCACAGCAGGTGCTGCACCAGCAACGCCCCCAGGCCCACCGCTGCCCAGAACCCCAAGGCCGGGCTCGCCACCAGCGGCAATGCGCGAATGCTTAGCATCGGCAATACCCCGATTGCGGTCAGCATCAGGCCAAAAAACAGCCCCATGCCCAGGTACCAGCGGTAAAGCACCGCCTCGGGGCAGCGGCCCAGGTAGTACACCACCAGCAGGGCCACGCCGGGAAACACGGGCAGCACGTACAGCAACAGCTTGGAGCTGGACAGCGAGAAAAACACCAGCGGTACGAGCACCCAAAACACCCATACGTTGCGCCAGGTGCGGGGCAGCGCCGCCCAGGGCGTGCGCGCAAATTGAGCCAGCAACGCCGCCGACCACGGCAAACTCACCGCCGGGGCCAGCACCCAGTAAAACCACCACGGCTTGCTGCGCCCAAACGAGGCCGGATTGACGAAGCGCTCCACGGTATGGTTGAACAGGAAGTAGCGCACAAACGCGGGGTTTTCGGTAGCCAGGTAACCGTACCAGCCCAAGCCCACCACCAAAAATAAGCCGATGCCCAGGGCGTGGTGCACCGTGAAAGGCCGGCGCGGGCGGCTCTGCCGGAAATAAAACCCCGCCACGGCCATCAGCGGCAGCACAAGGCCCACCGGCCCTTTGGTAAGAAACGCCAGCCCCAACGCCAGCCAAAACAGGTACAGCCAGCCGGGCCGGCCGTTGACATAATACCGCAGCACGGCATAAGCGGCCGCGAGCTCCAGCGTGGCCAGGTACACGTCGGTGGTGACGTTGAGGGCCGAAATGAGCACCGCCGGCAGCGTGCCGTACACCACGGCCGCCGCCAGGGCACGGGCGCGGTTGCCCTCAAAAAGCACCAGGCCCACCCCGTACACCAGCCCCACCTGCACCAGCACGGCCAGCGCCGGCAGCAGCCGCACACCCGCCGCCGTGGGCCCCGCCACCGCCAGTCCCGCGGCCGTGAGCCAGTAGGTGAGCGGCGGCTTATGGAAGTGCTGAATACCCAGCAGCCGCGGGTGCAGCCAGTCGCGGCTGGCCAGCATCTCCCGCCCGATTTCGGCGTAGCGCGCTTCGCTGCTTTCCAGCGGGCCCCAGGCGTTGAGCCCGGACAGCAGCCCCAGCCCCAATAGTATTAGAAATAGCCCCAACCATAGGAGGGCAAAGCGGGCTCGCAACGGCTCAGCTTCCGGAAATAGTTCCATAAAATAAAGGTATAATATAGACTACATTGTACAAGGCGTGATTTCAACAATGCCAGCCATTATTTATAGCACCCTAATTATCAATTTTTTATAACAACGTTTTTGTTAAGCTTCCGCTCTACGCCAGCGGTTGGGCAAGGCCAGCCGAGAGGAGGCGGCCAGGGTTTTTTATACTTTTTTGATTGCGCTATGTCTACTATCCTCGTCACCGGCTGCGCGGGCTTCATCGGTTCTCACTTGAGCGAACGGCTGCTGGCCGACGGCTACCGGGTGGTGGGCCTCGACAATTTCGACCCGTTTTACGACCGCCACACTAAGGTTGAGAACCTGGCGCTGCTTCGGCCCCAGCCCCGGTTTTCTTTTTATGAGCTGGACTTGCGCCACGGCCTCGCCGCCTTGCCGCCCGAGCCCTATGCCGCCGTGGTGCACCTCGCAGCCAAAGCCGGCGTGGGGCCGTCGCTACGCGAGCCAGCGGCCTACCTCGACACCAATGTGCTTGGTACCACCCACTTGCTGGAATGGATGCGGCAGCAGCCGCAACAATTGCCCAACTTGCTGTTTGCTTCTTCCTCGTCGGTGTATGGCAACACGCCCGCGCGGCCCTTCCGCGAAGACGAACCGCTGTTTGCCCACTGCATTTCGCCCTATGCCGCCAGCAAGCTGGCCGGTGAGGAGCTCACCTTCACCTACCACCACCTCTACGGGCTGAATGTGCTGAACGCGCGGTTCTTTACCGTGTACGGCCCCCGGCAGCGCCCTGATTTGGCCATCCACAAGTTTGCGCGGCGGCTGCGGGCCGGCCAGCCCCTGCCCGTGTACGGCGACGGCCGCACCGCCCGCGACTACACCTACATCGACGACATCGTGGACGGCATCGTGCGCGGCCTGGCTTATCTGGACGCGCACGCTGGCACCTACGAAATCGTGAACCTCGGCAACAGCCACCCCATCTCGCTGCTGGAGCTGGTGGCGGCCCTCGGACAGGCCATGGGGGTGGCGCCGCAGCTGGAGTTTCTGCCGGCCCAGGCCGGCGATGTGGACGTCACGTTTGCCGACATCAGCAAGGCCCGGAAGCTGCTGGGCTACCAGCCCCGCACGGCCCTGCCCGAGGGGTTGCGGCAATTTGTGAGCTGGCTCGATGAAAGGGAATTCGTCCCTGCCCACCCCCAGCCTGCGCGCGCCGTGGACTTGGTGCCGCCCGTGTAAATGCGCCGCACGGGCGCACGGCTGGCAGCCGTGCTGGCCCTGTGCTTCTTCAGCTCTTTTTGTGCACCCAGGCATTTCGGAAATCACTCTGATGGAGGCCCACAACTTCGTGGTGGCCTGGGAGATGGCAGCGGGCCTGCGCGTATTCGAAAGCTTTTACCTAAACAGGAAGCGGAAATACAAGTACTGGCGCGTAACCTTAGTTGAGCCAGCTTCGGCTGCTAAATGAACAGGCTTGGCAAACAGGCGCGCTACCCCGCTACCTGCTGCCGCTGCCCTCGGCGCAGCAGCACGATGTTCCGGAAATACACCACCGTCCCAAACACGTTGCCGATGATGAGCACCACGTCAATCGGGTCGCGCAGCAGGGCGTAGGCCAGGATGAGCAGCGAACCGGCCAGACTCACCACCCAAAACCCCAGCGGCAGCACCGACTCACCCTGGCGCTCCGAATACAGCCACTGGAAAACAAACCGCAGCAGAAACACCGTTTGGCCCACCGCGCCCAGCAGCAGCACCCCGCTCGGAATGCCGGGGCGCAGCACCGCCTGCAGGCTGAAGTACCGGTTTCCCACCCCCGCCCACCCCAGCATGGCCACCGGAAACACGTAAGCCGCCGCCCGAAACCAGGGGCTTAGCTTGGGCCACTCGCCCTGCAGCTGCAGGTTGCGGATGTAGATGCCGTAGCTCACGAGTTGAGCCGCCAGTATCACCGGGTCGTGGCGCAGCATGCCGTAGATTATCATCAAAAACGACGATATCAGGCTGATTTCCCAGAACAACGCGGGCACCAGTACCCGGCGGGCCCGCTCGCTCTGCACCCATTGCAGCACAATGCGGCTGCTAAACAGCAGCTGCGACGTGAGGCCGATGCCCAGGGCCAGCTGCTGGGCACTAAGCACGGCTGGTAGCCCGGTACTGCTCCCCGATTTCGTAGTTCTTCCAGCGGCTCCGAATCCAGCGGAAGCCGAAGGTGTCGACCAGCGGCTTCCACGCCCGGTTCCAGAGGGTGTACTTGGCCGTGCCGGCAAAGCGCGGGAAATGCCGAACCGGAATCTGCTTCACCCGGCCGCCCTGCAGCTGCACCAGAGCGCCCAGAAAGCGGTGCAGGCCGTGGAACAGCGGCAGCCGCCGGGCATATTCTATCTTAATGATTTTCAAGGGGCAGCCCGTGTCTTCGATGCCGTCATTGATAAGGGCCCGGCGCACGCCATTGGCCACTTTGGATGAGACTTTCTTCACGAACGTGTCCTGACGCTTGGCCCGAATGCCATTCACCATATCGTAAGCCGGAAAAAACTCGAAGAAGGTGAGAAAATCGAGCGGCGTGGTTTGGATATCCGAATCGATATAGCCCACCAGCGTGCTGCGGCTGTGGTCGATGCCGGCTTTGATGGCCGTGCTCAGTCCACGGTTTTCGCTCAGGGAAATGAACTCGTAGGCAGTGCCCGGCCGGCAGATGTCGCGCAGCAAGGCCAGCGAGCCGTCGGTGCTGCCATCGTTGACAAACAGCACCGTGGTGGGCACCGGCGTCTGGCTTAGAAACTTATCCACCTCCACCACCAGCTGGCGCAGGCTTTCTTCTTCGTTGTACACGGGCACGAGCACCGTCAACGACTGCGAGGCTAGGTAAGGAGCAACAGAAACGGACGAAGCGTCAGACACAAAAACGCAGCTAAGGGTGGTGAGGGATTACACGGCCACAATAGCCCTCCCAAATCTTATCGAATTTTCACTATTCGCCGTCATTAAAGCAAGCTGCACCATAGCATAAACCCATTTCCAGCTCCTGTGCAGGGGAGATTTTTAGTATCCTTAGGTGAGCCGCGGGTTTATTGGGCTGAAAACGCTGCTGGTTGGGTTACAGCTGTTCGGATTATACTCTACAATCAGTAGAACAGTGTAGCGTCTCGTCGTTGAACGATGACGTTGCAAAGGGTATGTCCGAACGGCGCGGACGACGAGACGCCAAGTATGGCGTCTCTACATTGTTCTTACATTGCTATAATTAACCCAAACAGCATCTTAGTCAGTTTATGAAGTAGCTCAGCAACTGCCCGGCTTAAGAAGCAGCAGGCCGGATAGCTGGGAGGGGACTGGGGAAACGCTAATTTTCGGCCCCATTTTTACGTGTTTGGCAAATGCATTCGCTGTCCTTACGTTAGGTCAGCCCAATTTCTACCAGCTAGGGTAGCCTACCTTCGGGTACTCTGGTTACCGAGGTTAATTACGAACAATGGCTTTTTTCTCTTCCCTGCGGTTTGTTGGCGGCTGCTTATTGCTGTCGCCCCTGCTGGCACTCCCGGCAGCGGCCCAAACTACTGCGGCGCTCCCGCCTTTTTATTCTACCTACCACTACACGGGCTACACCGTGTACGACAATACCAACACAGACCCACCCACCGAAGTGCGCGGCGTGGGCGGCTCGCTCACCCTGCGGCCCGACGGCACTTACGAGAAGCACCTGAGCATCGTCACTCCCAGCGGCCCGCACTACTTCAACCAGTCCGGCCGCTTCGTGCTGACCGGCGACAGCATTCGCTTCGCCTTCAGCGACCTGAAGGGAGCCGACGTGCAGCGCGGCACCTTCCAATTCAACCCCGCCAACAAGCACCTTACCCTCACCATTCTGGGCTACCCAACCGGCAATAAAGGGGTGTATGAATTGGTGGCCGTGGATACCAAACCAGTAGCCACGCCGGCGGTGCTGCGCGTCAAAACCGTAAAAAAGCGCAAGCACTAGCCCGGCCTTTGGGTCGCATTTGGCTCCCCCCGCCCCTTCTGGCTAACTTGCGGCCCGTTTCGGCTGCGCTTGTTGGTCAGGCCGCCGCCACGGCATTGTTAATTGCTCATTGCTAATTGTTAATTGACCCCCTATGGGACGCGCATTCGAATTTCGCAAAGGCCGCAAAATGAAGCGGTGGGATAAAATGTCGAAAGACTTTACCCGCATCGGGAAGGAAATTGTGATGGCGGTGAAAGAAAACGGCCCCAACCCCGATACCAACGCCCGCCTGCGCGCCGCCATGCAAAACGCCAAAGGCGTGAACATGCCCAAAGACCGGGTGGAAGCCGCCATCAAGCGCGCCAGCAGCAAGGAGGAAAAAGACTACCAGGAAGTGGTCTACGAGGGCTACCTGCCCCACGGCATTGCGGTAGTTATCGAAACCGCTACCGACAACCCCACCCGCACCGTTTCCAACGTGCGCCTCATTTTCAACCGCAACGAGGGCACGCTGGGCACCGCCGGCTCTTCCGACTACACCTTCACCCGTAAGGGCGTCTTCAAGCTGGCCGCCGAAGGCCTCGACCGCGACGAGCTGGAGCTGGAACTCATTGACTTTGGCGCCGAAGACGTGTACGAAACCGCCGAAGAAGACGAAGCCGGCGCCGAGCACAGGTACATCGTGGTCGAAACGGCCTTCACCGATTTCGGCCAGATGCAGAAAGCCCTCGAAGCCCAGGGCCGCCACGTGGTGAGCGTAAACCTGCAGCGCGTGCCCAACACCACCGTCTCGCTCAACGACGAGCAGCTGGAAGAAGTAATGAACATCATCGAGAAGTTCGAAGACGACGAAGACGTGCAGGCCGTGTACCACACCGTTGGCTAACGCCAGGGTGCCCTGCTATCCTTTCCCAAGAACGTCATGCTGAGCGCAGCCGAAGCATCTCTACCGCAATACTAAATTGAATTAGTTGCGCGGTAGAGATGCTTCGGCTGCGCTCAGCATGACGTTCTTTTTTTGCCTGTAGGCATTCACTTGTAACCATTGCCCCCGCTGCCGCCTATGCCCGTCGCCGAACCTTCTGCTTCAGTAGCCGCGGGCATTTCACCGGGCATGCCGCAGCCCAGCGGCTACTTACCTGCCCTCACCGGCTTGCGCGCCATAGCGGCCTGGCTGGTGTTCTTCAACCACTACCCCCTGGGCCCGGTGCCGCCGCCCGGCGTGGCCCGCGCCTTCCAGTACCTCGTCGATGAGTCGCACGGCCTGCCGCTGCTGCTGCTGCTCAGCGGCTTTCTCATCGCCCTGCGCTACGATACCGGCACGCCCAGTTTCCGGCCCCGCGGCGGCTGGCGGCGCTATTTGCAAAGTCGCGTCGCCCGGGTGTACCCGCTGTATGCCTTGCTCACGCTGGCCACGTTTGCGCTGCTCTGGCGCTGGCACTCGCCTAGCGTCACCCCAACCCAGCTTTTCCTAAATCTGACGCTGCTGCGCGGCTTTTTCGACGAATACAAGTTCACCGGCATCGGCCAGGCTTGGTCCCTCACACTGCTCGAATGCTTTTACCTGGCGGCCCCGCTGCTGCTTGGCCTGCGGGCCCGGGGCGTCGCGCTGTGGCTGCAGCCGCTGCTGTTGCTGGCCCTGGGCGCAGGGCTGGTGGCGCTGCTGGCTCCGCTGCACTGGCACGGCCTGTTTGGAACGTACCCGTTCATGCTCATGTACACGTTTCTGGGGCACAGCCTGGAGTTCTTTATCGGCGTGTGGCTGGCCGGCCGCTACCAATCCGGCAAATTGGGCTGGCCTGTGGGCTATTGGCGCACTGCCGGCGGCGTGTTGCTCTGGATAGCCGTCACGGTCGCTCTGGGCCTCACCCAAGCCCAATTCCACAACCCCGACCACCCGCTTACCCTGGTCCTGAACCTGCTCGGGTTGCCTGCGGCGGGCGGCCTATTTTTCGCCGGTTTGCTCAGCGAGCATTCCTGGTTTCGGCAGCTACTCAGCGGCAGCTTGTTTCAGAAGTTGGGCCGGAGTTCCTATGCGTTTTACCTGTTGCACGCCGGCCCGCTGGCCTTTTGGGTTTATGAACGCCTGCCGGGCATTTGGCCGCTACAGCTGCTGGCGGTACAGGTGGTGTCTTATGTAGTGTATCGAGTGGTGGAGGAGCCAATTAGGAAGTGGCTGCGTCCAGCCAGAAGCACCGTTCCGAATGCTGTGCACAAGTCCACTAAATAGCGTAAGCCTGCCCTATTTGCTTTGCTTGCCGCAATTTGTATTGCGTATTAAGAAGGGATAACCGCTAATGGAGTAAGTTGGCAGTAGCGCAACTCAAATGTTAACGGAAATTTCATGACCGACACCGAAAAAATAGTTACCAAAACCAAAGAGTACATTCTAAAGCTTTATTCGGAAGGTTATAGTACACATCAAAATATGGTAACAGGTTTAAAGAATGGTATTGACTATTTTGTTGGACGAAACGACAACAGTGAAACTGTCAAAGACGAAATAATTACTACTTGTTTGAAGGAGTATGAATTACAAACTAAAGTGTTTGACAAAGTTGGACACTTAAAAATGGCTGAGGCTATTAAGTCCGGGTTTATTCGTTTTGTAAACGAACTAAATATAGACGAACTGACCGATGTATCACCTATTCCATTTGAAAGACGAATAAGAAAAGAAGAATTAGAAACACTTACAGCTGCATTAAAAGACAAGTTTGATTTTGGAACTTGGAAAGATGAAAATTATTATTGGGAGCCACTTTCCAAAACTCAAAACAAAGTCCCTCTAATTTACTTTGAAGCCGAATTATTCAAGTCAAAGGATGTTGAAAAAGTATTTGAAATCGTAAAATCAATTTCAGGCGACAGAATTTACCTGTTGACAGAGGAAAGCATTAATTATGAGATTGCAACTTCAGCTTTAGAGCTTGATCGGATTGAATCAGCCTATTGCAACTTTGAAACTGATTGGCTAATTTATATTTCCCATGAAGGGACAATAACTTTTTCAGGACAAAAATTAATAACAGAAATTGAAAACAAGTTGACAGAAATAATCAAACATAAAAATCCGTGGGACTAATAAACTCAGCTAGCAAGTCTTGCTAAATGTGGAACTGATGCAATACTCATGGGCTGATGGCAGTGATTCTATTAAGCGGTAGTGATGAAAATGCCCACATTCGGCAATACCCGAATTGTTACAATTAAAAAAGCGCCGTTGCTGAATTAATCAGCAGCGGCGCTTTTTGCTTTAATTAAGCAGGCTTTAACCTAATCTACATTATCATGCAGAAACCGGTTGTCTCCCAGCAATTCATTATCATCTGACAAATTAAAACGCGAGATATTCTGCGCTGAGCTCGGTTCAACATTCTCCAGTTTCACCTGGCGGCGCAGGTAAGCGGGCGTGTCGTACTGGCTCACTGCCTCGGGCGGCAAGCCATTGCTCAATTCCTGCAGGCGACGACGACGCTCCAGTGCCTGGGCATCCATGGCGGGCCGCGACCGATTTTCTGACGAAGGCGAAGCTGCCGGAGTTGGCGTAGCACTCGAAGTCAGTACCGGCTCCGTGGGGGCACTGGCGGGGATGCCAGCCAACGGCGGCGCATTGTGCGACGAAGGACCGTTCAAATCAAACGTGACGCGGGCTGGCTCGGGCGTTGAGCTGCCGAAGCTGGGCACGAATGGCGCCGTTGGGTTGCTAGCCACCGGAGCGGCTGGCGCAACCGGCGTAAGAGCCGTTTCTACCGGAGCTGCAGCAACTGGAGCTGCCTCCGCCGTGCTGGTCCCGGGCGTATTGATGGAGTGTGCATCACGGGCAAAACCCGTGGCAATTACCGTCACGCGAATGCTTTGGCCCAACGACTCGTCGATGCCGTGGCCGAAAATCATTTCGGCGTCTTGGCCGGCTTTCTCCTGAATGTATTCCGTGATTTCCGTCAGCTCGTCCATCTCCAGCTCGTGCTCGGCGCCCGACATGATGGAGAGCAGAATGCGCTGCGCACCGTGGATGTCGGTGTTGTTAAGCAGCGGAGAGTTCAGGGCTTCCTCGGCGGCGCGGCGGGCGCGGTTTTCACCGTCGGTTACGCTGCTGCCCATTACGGCGGCACCGCTGTCCTTCATCACCGTTTTCACGTCCTCAAAGTCCACGTTCACATCGGCCGTCACCGTAATGATTTCGGCAATGGACTTCGCGGCCGTGGTCAGCACGGTGTCGGCCTTGGCAAAGGCGGCACCCATGGTCAGGTTGCCGTAAATCTGGGGCAGCTTGTCGTTGAGAATCACCAGCACCGTGTCGCAGTGCTCGCTCAACGCCTTGATGCCTTCTTCGGCCTGCTGACGCTTCTTCTTGCCCTCGAACATGAACGGCGCCGTCACGATGCCTACCGTCAGAATGCCCAGCTCCTGCGCTACCTGCGCAATTACCGGGGCCGCGCCGGTGCCCGTGCCGCCGCCCATGCCCGCCGTGATGAACAGCATCTTGGTGCCTTGGTTCAGCAAGTCGCGGATTTGCTCTTTGCTTTCAATAGCTGCCTGACGGCCGCGCTCGGGCTTGGCACCCGCGCCGAGGCCTTCAGTCAGGTCCACTCCTATTTGGAGCTTATTGGGCACCGTGGAGCTTTGTAGCGCCTGGTGGTCGGTGTTGCAAATGATAAACTCCACGTCCTTGATGCCCTGCTTATGCATGTGCTTCACGGCATTGGAGCCACCGCCCCCCACGCCAATCACCTTGATGATTGACTTGTTCTGGGCAGGAATGTCGAATTTGTAATTCATAAATGACAAAGTATGAATTATGAGTTATGAATTATGAGTTGCAAGCCAGCCAAAAACCAGTGGCCAACTCATAATTCATAACCCATAACTCATAACTAGATTCTAATAGGATTTATCGTCGTAATCGTCAATCAGCAACCCCTTGGTGCGGGTGATGATGTCCTTGAAGAAGCGGCTGGCAGCGCCGGGCTCCTTGGGCTTGGCGGGCACGGGGGCCGGAGCCGGGGCAGCGGGCACGTAAGCGCGCGTTTCTACCGGAGCGGTGGCCGGCGCCGGGGCAGCCTGCTGTACGGGGGCATAGTAAGCGGGAATCACCTGCTCTTCCTGCTCGTAGGGTGCACGCGAGTTGGTGCGCTCGTCGAGCGAGTGGTAGCCCGATAGCACCAAACCCACGGTAGTGGCATACATCGGCGATTTCACCGCCTCGATGCGGCTCTTGCCGAGGTGCTGGTTGGGGTAGCCAATGCGGGTATCCAGACCGGTGATGTACTCGGTGAGCTGCTCCAGGTTCTGCAGCTGCGAGCCGCCACCCGTGAGCACAATGCCGGCCGACAGCTTGTCGTGCAGGCCCATGCGGTAGATTTCGGCATACACCAGCTCCATGATTTCCGACATGCGGGCCTCGATGATGTACGCCAGGTTCTTGAGCGACACTTCTTTGGGCGGGCGGTTGGGCAGGCCAGGGATGCTCACGATTTCGTAATCGGAAGCTTCCTCGGCGATGGCCTTGCCGAATTTCACCTTCAGCTGCTCGGCCTGGCCGGGGGCCACGTTGCAGCCGGCTTTGATGTCCTGCGTAATAATGTTGCCACCGAACGGCAGTACCGCCGCGTGGCGGATGATGCCGTCCTTAAACACGGCCAGGTCAGTCGTTCCACCTCCGATGTCAATCAGGGCCACGCCGGCCTCTTTCTCCTCCTCGGAGAGAATGGACATCGAGCTAGCCAGCGGCTCCAAAATCAGGTCGGCAATTTCCAGCCCGGCTTTGGTTACGCACTTGTTGATGTTGTTGATGGCCGTGCTCTGCGCCGTGATGATGTGGAAATTGCCTTCCAAGCGCACGCCTTCGTAGCCCACGGGGTCGGCGATGCCTTCCTCGTAGTCCACTTTGTAGTCCTGCGGCATCACATGAATGATTTGCGAGCCGGGCTGGGTCACGAGGCGGTACATGTCCTGCGTGAGGCGGTTCACGTCGTCCGGACCGATGGTATCGTGCGAGTTGCGCGTGATGCTGCCGTTGTGCTGCAGGCTCTTGATGTGCTGGCCTGCAATGCCCACGTTTACCAATCCAATGCTAATTCCGGATTGTTCTTCGGCTTGCCGAATCGCCCGTTTAATGGCGTCGACGGTTTTGTCAATATTGAGTACGATGCCCCGCGAAACGCCCTCCGACACAGCTTTGCCCATGCCCAGGATTTCCAGTTTACCGAATTCGTTTTTACGGCCCACCAGGGCGCAGATTTTTGTGGTGCCAATGTCGAGCCCGACGACGATTTTGTCTTGTTGCATAGATGCGGTGCTGGCGAGCGTGAAGGAAACTTGGGTTGGGGGTTGAGAGATTTTTGACCCTAAGGTCTATGTTTCAGCGAATTACTATTCGCAGATAATTTGATTTTGGTATTCCACGTTTACACGATGGTAGGTATCCCATCCCAAAACTGACGGAATTTGCCGGTAAAATACCATAAGCTTGGCAAATTTCTCGGAAATATTTTCGGGTAGGCCAAATTCGATGCGCTGGTCGCCCACCTGCTGGGTGAACGAGAGCTTGCCGCTCGGCTCAATAAAGACCTCCGAGACCTGCGCTTTCCAGAATTCGTGCTCGTCGACATAGCGCAAAAACTCAAGGTAGCGCTTACCGGTGCTATCCTGGAAAAATGCACTTGGCAGGCTGCCGCCGCTGGGCCGCGCCACCGTGGCCACGCGCGCCGTAAACAGCGGCGAGAGCGGCAGCACGTGCCCTTCGGCATCCACGTAGGTGTCGAGGCGGGTGTCGGGGTGGGTGATGCGGGCAATGGGGCGATTTTGGCGCACGTCGGCATGCAGGTTGCCGGCCAGGTCGCGGTATACCTGGGCTTCGCGCACGAAGGGATGGGCGCGGAGCCGGTCTTCCAGCTGCCGGAGGCGGGGGCCTTCGGGCCGGGTGCCCAGCACGGGCTCGGCGCCACCTTTGGTGAGCAACGCCGTCACGCCCCGTTCGCTGATGAAATAATTATCGAATTCGTTGGCAATGTTCACCGATACTTCGCCCACCGGACGGGCTGCCTGGCGCATGGCGGCGAAAATACCGAGGCCGCCCAGCACCAACAGGCAAGCAGCAGCAACTAATAGGTTTCTAACGGTGCGTTCCAAAGACTAATAAGGTAACGGTGTGATGAAGTAAGGTGGTATTAAAAGCCATAATTTTTTAGCGTAATCTATTTCCAGCGCTCGGTCAGTAATAATTTTAATTGCGGCACCAACGTGTCAATATCCCCCGCGCCTACCGTGGCCAAAACATCAAACGATGTGTCGGTTTTGGCCGCGGCCAGCACTTGCTCTTTGGTTTGGATGGCTTTGGTTGGGGAAGTAATGTTTGATAAGATTATTTCCGAAGTAATTCCCGGAATTGGCTTTTCTCGAGCTGGGTAAATATCTAACAAAAATACCTCATCTGCAATACTTAAGCTCTTAGAAAAACCTTCGGCGAAATCCCGCGTCCGCGTAAATAGGTGCGGCTGAAAAATTACGCGCAGTCGCTTGCCAGGGTAAAGGGTCCGCACCGACCGCAAAAAGGCCTCAATTTCGCGCGGATGATGGGCGTAGTCGTCCAAATAGACGTTTTGGGGCGTGGTGACCACAAACTCAAACCGGCGTTTTACGCCCCGGTACGCCGCGACGGCAGCACGTAATTTTTCCGGAATTATTTTGTGAATTTGGGCGACGGCCGCGGCCGCCAGCATGTTTTCCACGTTGTGGTAGCCCGGCACCGCCAATTCCAGGTTGGGCACGAGGCCTTGCGGGCCGTGCAAATCGAAGTGAAATTGGTGGCCTTCGGCCGAAATAGCGGCGGCAAACAATTCCGGCCCCTGCTCGGCCGAGAGGCCGTAGCGGATAACGTTGGTACCGGCCGGTGCGGCCGCGGCCACGCTCGGGTCGGCGGTGTGGTTGATGAGCAGCGTGCCCCCGGGCTTGAGCTGGGCCACAAACTGGCGGAAGGATTCTATCAGCGCGTTTTGGTCCCCGTAGATGTCGAGGTGGTCGGCATCGGTGCTGGTGACGATGGCGATGTCGGGAAAGAGCGTGAGAAAGCTGCGGTCGTATTCGTCGGCTTCCACCACAATGGGGGCTTGCTCGCTGCGCGGCAGCAAGAGGTTGCTGCCCAGGTTCACCGCAATGCCGCCCAGGAAGGCGCCCACGTCGAGGCCGGCGTGGTGCAGCAAGTGGGCCACCATGCTGCTGGTGGTGGTTTTGCCGTGCGTGCCGGCTACCGCAATGGTGTAGCGGCCCTGCGTGAGCACGCCCAGTACCTGGCTGCGCTTGCGAATGTCGTAGCCCTGGGCCCGCAGCCAGGCCCACTCCAGGCTTTCGGCCGGAATAGCGGGCGTGAGCACCACCAGCGTTTGGGCGCGGTTTTCCCGCACCTCCGCCGGGATATTCTCCACAGCATCGGCGTAATGAATGGCAATGCCTTCGGCAGCTAAGGCTTGCGTCAGCGGCGTTTCGGTTTTATCAAAGCCGCTCACGTGGTGGCCATTGGCCTGAAACCAGCGCGCCAGGGCCGACATGCCAATGCCGCCAATACCCAAAAAGAAAACGTAGGGAAACTGCTCCAATTCAACTAACAATTAACAATGAGCCAAGGCCGGGACTATTGTTGGCGGGGAATTAATTTCAGTAGCTCGTCCACGATGGCAGTGGTGGCCTGGGGCCGGGCCAGCTCCAGCACGCGGGCGCTGAGTTGGTGCTGGCGCTCGGTATCGGCGAGCAGGCGCAGGGCTTCGTCGTAGAGGCGCGTGCGGGCGTGCTCGTCGGTGATGAGCACGGCGGCGCCTTTGCCCACCAGCGCCAGGGCGTTTTTGGTTTGGTGGTCTTCGGCCACGTTGGGCGAGGGCACCAGGATGCAGGCCTTGCCGGTAAGGCTCAGCTCAGAAACGGACAGGGCGCCGGCGCGGCTTACGACGACGTCGGCCGCGGCATACGCCAAATCCATGCGCTGGATAAATTCCAGGGCTTGTAGCTTGTCTTGCTCGTAGGGCTCGGCCAGTTTTTGGGCTTCGGGGAAGTAGAGCTTGCCGGTTTGCCAGAGCAGCTGCACGCCGGCCTCGCGGAGGCGCGGCAAAGCCGCGGCCGTGGCCAGGTTGAGCGTGCGGGCGCCCAGGCTGCCGCCCACCACGAGCAGCGTTTTCTTGTTGGGGTCCAGCCCGAAAAACTTCAGGGCTTCGGCGCGGTCGCCGGTGGCAATTTCGCTGCGCACCGGGTTGCCGGTTAGCACAATTTTTTCGCGGGGGAAGAATTTCTCCATCCCATCATACGCCACGCAAATCCGGTTCACCCGCCGGGCAAGCAGCTTGTTGACTAGGCCGGCGTAGGAGTTCTGCTCCTGAATGAGCGACGGAATGCCCTGCGACGTGGCGGCCAGCAGCACGGGCGCCGAGGCATAGCCCCCCACTCCTACCACGGCATCGGGCCGGAACTCTTTAATCAATTTCCCCGCCTTGCGCACCGACCGCAGCACGCGCATCGGAAACAGCAAATTCTGGGGTGTAAGCCGCCGCTGCAGGCCGGTGATATCCAGCCCAACGATTTTGTAGCCGGCTTCGGGTACGCGCGTCATTTCCATGCGGCCGTTGGCGCCCACGAATAGGATTTCGGTATCGGGCAGCCGGCGGCGTAGTTCATTGGCAATGGCCACCGCTGGGAAAATGTGCCCACCGGTGCCGCCGCCGCTGATGATGACGCGAAGAGGATGAGTCATGTTTAGGTAGAACGTCAGGCAGAGCAGCGGTGGCGCTTGCTATTGGGCGACCAACTGGAAGCAGTTGCCCGGTAGCGAGGCGTTGGCCAGCTCAACTTGAGCGGTTAGGCGTTTACATATGCGCGCTTGCTGGGGATGCGGGCGGTGTCGTCGGGCTCGCCGGTCATGGGGCGCACTTCGCGCTCACCGCGGCTCACGGCCAGAATAATGCCGATGCTGATGCCCGTGAAGATAAGCGAGGTACCACCCATGCTCAGCAAGGGCAGCGGCAGACCGGTAATGGGGCCCAGCCCCACCGACACGCCCATGTTCACCAGTGCCTGCAACACCAGGCTAAAACTCAGGCCCGCCGAGAGCAGGCCCCCGAAAGCGCCGTAGCTGTTCATCACCGTTTTGAGCCCTCGATACAGGAAAGCCAGGTAGAGAAACAACACCACGGCCCCGCCAATCAGGCCGTATTCTTCGATGATGATGGCGTAGATGAAGTCGGAATACGGGTGGGGCAGAATGTTGCGCTCGGTGCTTTTGCCCGGGCCTTTGCCCGCGATGCCGCCGGTGGCAATGGCTATGTAACTGTGCTCGAGCTGGAAGGGCGTTTTTTTCGTTTTGTCGGTGAAATTCGTAACGCGTGACATTACCGTGCCCAGGCGCTGGCCCAAGGCCAAACCGCCCCCGCCCAGCACCACAAAAATGCCCACCATGACGGCCATGTGCTTGAGCGGCACCCGGCCGATGAACATCAGCAGCATGCAGGTAGCAAACAGCAGCAATGCCGTAGAGGCATTACTCAGAATAATGAGGCTGCAAATAGTGCCCACCCACAGCATCACCGGAAGCACCGTCGACTTAAAATCGTCGAGGTGCTGCTGGCGCCGGCTGAGCATGCTGGCCAGGTGCGAAATCAGGGCCAGCTTGGCTAAGTCCGAGGGCTGGAACGTTTGGTTAATCACCGGGATGGTCATCCACCGCGACGCGCCGTTGGTTTCGCCGCCCAGGAAGAACGTAAACAGCAGCAACGGCACGCTTACCAGCAGCGCGTAGAGCGACAGGCGCGAGTAGTGACGGTAGTCGATGCGGTGCGCCAGCCACATGCAAACCAGCCCCACGAGAATCAGTCCGGTATGCTTGAAGAGGAAGGCTTCGGTGTTGCCGTCCATCTTCTTGTACGCCAGCGTGCCCGTGGCCGAGTACACCACGGCGATGCTGATAAAGGAGAACAGCAGCACGATGGCCCACAGAATGGGGTCGCCTTTAAGATTGCGCTGCAGCCAGTTGTTGGATGGTTCCATTGGGGAGGGAGTGACGGGGTAATGGAGTGGCTGAGGGAAGACAGGAATGGCGGGATAGGCAAAAAAGCATTGGTTAGGACGTCACTTCGTCGCTCAGGGCCTGGACGGCGGCCGTGAACTGATGGCCCCGGTCTTCGTAGTTTTTGAATAAGTCGAAGCTGGCGCAGCAGGGCGAGAGCAGCACCACGTCGCCGGGGGCAGCCAGCGCGGCGGCGCGGCGTACGGCGTCGGTCATGCTTTGGGTTTCTTCCACGTGGGGCACCACGCTATCGAAGGCGGCGTGGAGCTTGGCATTGTCCACGCCCAGGCAGATGAGAGCCTTCACGCGGGCTTCAGCCAGGTGCAGCAGGTTGCTGTAGTCGTTGCCCTTGTCGGTGCCGCCAGCAATCCAGACGATGGGCTGCTTGATGCCGTCGAGGGCGTACCAGGCCGCTTCCACGTTGGTGGCCTTGCTGTCGTTGATGAAGCGCACGCCGTTGATTTCGCCCACGGGCTGGAGGCGGTGCTCGGCGTTTTGGAACGTGGCCAGGGCCGCCTCTATTTGCTCGGGGCTCACGCCCGCAACTCGGGCGGCCAAGACGGCGGCCAGGATATTCTGCCGGTTGTGCTGGCCAATCAAGGGGGAATTGGCAATGCTTACCTCCTGGCGGTTGTCGGGGCTCAGGTCGGTGGTGAAGTCAACGCAGAGCGTGGTCTCGCCGGTGTAGTAGCCGGCCAGGTGCACATCGTGGCGGTGGTGCAGGCTGAAGGGCAGCAGGCGCGTTTCCATAAAGGAAGACTGCAGGTAGCGGGCCGTCACTTCATCATCGGCGTTGTAGATGAATGCGCCCTCGCTGTCCAGGTTGCGGGCAATGCGCAGCTTGGCCTGGGCGTATTTTTCCAGGGAGTAGTCGTAGCGGTCGAGGTGGTCGGGCGTGATGTTGAGCAGCACCGCAATCCAGGGCTGGAAGTCGTGGGTGTCGTCCAGCTGAAAGCTGCTCAGCTCAATTACGTAGTAGTCGTGCTGGTCGGCAATGACCTGCTCGGCCAGGCTGTAGCCCACGTTGCCGGCCAGGCCCACGTTCAGGCCCGCGCTTTTCAGCAAGTGGTAGGTGAGCAGCGTGGTGGTGGTTTTGCCGTTGGTGCCCGTGATGCAGATGCTCCGGGCCTTGGTGTAGCGGCCCGCAAACTCGATTTCTGAGATGATGGGGATTTTCTTCTCCCGCAGCGCTTGAACCACCGGCGCTTTTTCGGGAATGCCGGGGCTTTTCACCACCTCGTCGGCTTGCAAAATACGCTCCAGCGTGTGCTGGTTTTCCTCGAAGGCTATGCCCGCCTGCGTGAGCTTCTCCTTATAAGCCGGCTGAATGGCGCCGCGGTCCGACACAAACACGGCGTGCCCTTTGGCCTGCGCCAACAGGGCCGCCCCAACGCCGCTTTCGGCCGCTCCCAGAATTACAATGTTCATTTTATCTGTCATGCTGAGCAGAGCGAAGCATCTTATCACGTTGAGTTTTACACCAAGCAGGGCGACCGTGATAAGGTCCTTCGCTCCGCTCAGGATGACAGACGTATTTCTAACGCAGTTTCAGGGTAACCAAGGTAATGACGGCCAGCATGATGCCCACAATCCAGAAGCGCGACACGATTTTGGATTCGTGGTAGCCCAACTTCTGGTAGTGGTGGTGGAGCGGCGACATGCGCAGCAGGCGGCGGCCTTCGCCGTACTTGCGCCGGGTGTACTTAAAGTAGCTCACCTGCACGATAACCGACAGGTTCTCAATCAAAAACACGCCGCACAGAATCGGAATTAGCAGCTCCTTTCGCACAATTAGCGCCAGAACTGCAATGATGCCGCCCAGGGCCAGGGAGCCCGTGTCGCCCATGAATACCTGCGCCGGATAGCTGTTATACCACAAAAACCCGATGCACGCCCCCACGAAAGCCGTGCAGAAAATAACCAGCTCACCGGAGTCTGGGATGAACATTACGTCCAGGTAATCAGCCAGCAGTGCGTTGCCGCTCACGAAGGCGAAGATTGCCAGCGTGATGCCGATAATGGCCGAGGTGCCGGCCGCCAGCCCGTCGAGGCCGTCGGTGATGTTGGCGCCGTTGCTCACAGCCGTTATCAGGAAGATGACAATGGGGATGTAGAGTACGCCGTACAGACCGTTGAAGAAGGTGCCGGCTGTAGCAAACAAGTCGCCATAATTGAGCTCGTTGTTCTTCATGAACGGCACTGTGGTAATCATCAGGTGCACGTCTTTGAAGACTTTGCTGGCCTCAATGGCTGAAAACTGGCCGTTGGGCATCAGGTACTCGCGCACGGTTATCTCGTTGCTGTAAAACAGCACCCAGCCCACCGTGATGCCTAGCCCCACCTGGCCCAGCACCTTAAACCGGCCACTCAAGCCTTCCTTGTTCTTACGAAATACCTTAATGTAGTCGTCCAGGAAGCCAATCAGCCCCAGCCACACCGTGCTCAGCAGCATGAGGATAATGTAGATATTGCGCAACCGCGCCAGCAGAATAACCGGCACGAGAATGGCCAGTATGATTATGAGGCCGCCCATAGTGGGGGTACCTTTTTTCTCGTTTTGGCCCTGCAGGCCCAGGTCGCGAATGCTTTCCCCCACCTGCTTTTTTTGCAGTACCTGGATAAGGCGATTGCCAAACAGCAAGGCGATGAGCAGGGAAATGACCACCGCCAGGCCGGCGCGGAACGTGGTGTACTGAAACACCCCGGTGCCGGGCAGGTGGTAATGCTCGTGGAGGTAACGGAAAAGGTAAAAAAGCATTCGTAAGGGCTTTTAAAAGCCAGAACGTCATGCTGAGCGCAGCCGAAGCATCTCGCGTGCAGCAGTAACCCTGATGATGACAACGAAGCGAGCGAGATGCTTCGGCTGCGCTCAGCATGACGTTCTATTTATTCAATTGAGCAAAAATTTCGGTTAAAATCAGCTTGTCGTCGAACGGGGCTTTCACGCCGCGTATCTCCTGGTAGTTTTCGTGGCCTTTGCCCGCCACCAGCACAATGTCATTGGCGCCGGCCAGCTCCACGGCCTTTTTAATGGCGGCGCGCCGGTCGGCCACGGTGAGTACTTTGGCCGAATCCGGCGGCGTCACGCCGGCCTGCATCTGGGCCAGAATGTCGTTGGGGTCCTCGAAGCGCGGGTTGTCGGCCGTAAGGATGACCTTATTAGAAAGGCGCGCGGCCAAGTTGGCCATGATGGGGCGCTTGGCGGCGTCGCGGTTGCCGCCGCAGCCCACCACCGTAATGATTTGCTGGCTGGGCTGGCGGATTTCGTGCAGCGTTTGCAGCACGTTTTCCAGCGCATCGGGCGTGTGGGCGTAGTCGATGATGCCGGTGATGCCCTGCTGGGCCGACACGACTGGCTCGAAGCGGCCGGGAGCCGTGGTCAGGCCCGAGAGGATGGTGAGCACCTCGGTGGGGTCTTCGCCCAGCAGCACGGCGGCCCCGTACACGGCCAGCAGATTGTAGGCGTTGAACACGCCAATGAGCCGAAACAGGATTTCGCGGCCGTCAATCTCGAGGTGCAGGCCGTGCACTTCGTTGGCAATGAGCTTGGCCCGGAACGTAGCGGCCCCGCGCAGGGAATAGGTTTCGCGGCGGGCGGCGGTGTTTTGCAGCATCACCGGGCCGCGCTTGTCATCGGCGTTGGTCAGGGCAAAAGCAGTCTTGGGCAGGGCATCGAAGAAGCCCTTTTTTGCCTTCAGGTAGTTGTCGAACGTGCCGTGGTAGTCGAGGTGGTCGTGGGTGAGGTTGGTGAACACGCCTCCGGCAAAGCGCAGGCCGGTCACGCGGTGCTGGGCCACGGCGTGGCTGCTCACTTCCATGCAGGCGTGGGTGCAGCCGGCCGCTACCATGCGGGCCAGCAGCGCATTCAGCCGAATGGAATCGGGCGTGGTGTGGGTGGAGGGAATAACCTCTTCGTCAATCTGGTTTTGCACCGTGCTCAGCAAGCCGGCGTGGTAGCCCAACTCGCGCAACAGCTTGTGCAGCAGCGTAGCGCACGTGGTTTTGCCATTGGTACCCGTGATGCCGATGAGCTGCAGTTGCCGCGATGGGTGCCCGTAAAAAGCCGCTGCCATGTGCGCCAAGGCGGCCGCGCTGTTTTCCACCACTACATAAGAGGTAGCTGGGTTCAGCACCGCCGGCAGCTCTTCGCACACCACGGCAGCCAGGCCCTGTGCCACAGCAGTTTCAATGAACTTGTGGCCGTCGGTGGCCGTGCCGCGCAGGGCACAAAACGCCACACCCGGACCCGCCTCCCGCGAATCGAGCGTGAGCGCAGTAATCAGCACGTCGGTGGGGCCGTGCTGAGCCAGCACGGTCACGTCGGTAAGCAGGGAAAAGAGCGGTAGAGAAATCATTGAAATAACGTTCAGCTCACTTGGAAGCCGGCATTGCCCAGCGGCTAGGTCCGGCGGACGGCAGGTTTTGCAGGTGCCGGGGCAGCTGCCTTTTTAGCATTCTTGGGAGCGGCTTTTTCGGTTGCAGCCTTGGGAGCAGTTTTGCCAGTGGTAACAGCAGGCTTGGAAACGGCTTCGGTAGCTGCCTTGGGTTTGGAGCGAACCGGTGGGTTTACCTTGGCTTTGGCCGACGAGGCGAAAGGCTTTATCACGAGCGCCTTGGCCACCGGCTCGGGGTCGGCAGGAGTCAGGAGCTTGTTTTCGGCCAGGTCGGTGTGCTCCGGTTCCGGCAAAGCCTTGGGCGCAGTTAGACGCGGGCCCGACTCCACGAGCGTAAGCGTGATAACATCGCCCCGCTTGATGGGCGAGCCCACCGGCAGCGACTGCTCCCGCACCCGGCCGGTACCAGTGGCCCGCACGTGCAGACCCCGGTTTTCCAGCAGAAACAGGGCATCGCGCAGCGAAAGGCCGCTTACCTGAGGCACGCGACCCGGACGCACCGGGTTCACGACCAGCGCCACCGTGCGCGCGTGAAACGCTGTGTCAGAAGCCGCGCGCACCCACTCTTCTCCGCCCGTGGCCTGGGTCTTACCGGCCAGGCCCAGCTTCTGGCACACCAGGGCCAGCTCCTCCTGCATGCCGGCGCGCACCAGCGGCACGTGGCTCTTGTTCAGGCGGGCTTTGGCGAGCAGCGGGCGCTGGCTCAGCAGGTCGCGGGCCATGCACTTATCGGCCACCTCGCGGAACACCGGCGCAGCCACATCGGCGCCGTAGATGCGGCCGTTGCGGGGCGAGTCCACCACCACAATGCAGCTGTACTTGGGCTTATCGGCCGGGAAGTAGCCGCAGAAGCTCGTGGAATATGTCTTGGTGTACTGGCCGTTTTTAAACTTCCAGGCCGTCCCGGTTTTGCCGGCAATGCTATAGTCTTTGGGCCGGATGGCGCGGGCGGTGCCCTCGGTCACCACCCCTTCCATCATGGCTTTCACCTTGGCCAGGGTGGCCTCCGAGCAGATTTTGGGGTTCAGTACCTTGGTTTCGTTGCGCTGCAACACCTTATCGGCCTGCTTGATTTCTTTTACGATGAGCGGCTGCACCTTCACGCCGCCATTGGCCACGGCGTTGTAAAAGGCCAGGGTTTGCAGGGGCGCCAGCTTCAGCTCGTAGCCGATGCTCATGGTAGTGAGCGAGGTTTTGCTCCAGCTGCGGTCGGTGGGGTCTTTCACGTAGGGCCGGGCCTCGCCGGCCATCTGGAAGCCCAGGGGCTTGTCGAGGCCGAACCTCTTGAGGTAATCGGTGTACTCGGCTGGGTTTTTCGCGAAGTTCTCGTTCACCAGCCGAGCCACCCCGATGTTGGACGACTTCTCGAACACCTGCTGCACCGTGATGCGCCCGTACCCGTGCGAGTCCGATTTTACGGCGCCGCCTACCAGCATGCGGCCGTTGCCGGTGTCCACGATGTCGTCGAGCTTGATGTCGGGCCGGGCTTCAAACAAGGCCATCATCGACGCTAGCTTGAAAGTGGAGCCGGGCTCGGTGCGGCCCTGGTCGGCAAAAGCGTAGTTGTAGTCCTCCTTATATGTATCGTCCGAAGCCTTGCCCAAGTTGGCCACGGCCTTGATTTCGCCGGTGGCTACTTCCATCAGTATCACGCAGCCATATTCGGCATTGTTGTCGACCAGGGACTTGTACAAGGCATTTTCGGCCACATCCTGCAGGTTGATGTCGAGCGTGGTCTTCACATCGTAGCCGGGCAGGGGCTTGATTTCGGTGCCGTCGTACACGGGTTTCACGCCGCCGGGCACCCGCTCAAACAAGGCCTCGCCGGATTTGCCTGCCAGGCTTTGTTCGAAAGTGTACTCCAGGCCGGCGCCGTGGTGGTCCTCGTTTACGAAGCCGATGGTGCGCTGGGCCAGCCCTCCAAAGGGCCGGAAGCGCTTGTCTACCTTCTCAAAAATGGCCCCGCCGCGGTTGCGCTTGGCCCGGAAGATGGGCCATTTGGCCAGCAGCTTCTTTTCCTGAAAGTTGATTTGGCGGGAGTTGAGCCGGATGTACCGCACCATGGGGTGGCGAGGGTCGCGGGCATTCACCAGCCGGCGCCGGTACTCCTGCACGCTGCGGTCGCCAAAAAAGTGGGATAAATGCCAGGCCAACGAATCCACACCGGCACGGAATACGGCGTCGTCGACCACGCCAGGGTCCCAGGCCACCCGGTAGAAGGGCAGCGAGGTAGCCATAATGCTCTCGTTATCAGAGTAAATATTGCCCCGCGTGGCCGGCACCGGCTGGTAGCTGATGCGCCGCTCCTGCTCCAGGGCCCGCCACTTGGTGCCTTCCTGATATTGAATCTTGGTGGCCTTCCAGAAAATAGCGCTCGAAAACACGGCGACCCCCAAAAAGGCCAGCCGCACCCGCGTGACAATGGACTTCTTTACGCTGCCTTTCATCGGGAATGGGCTCTAACTGCCTGCTTGGTTGTCGGTTTCGCTTTGTGCGGGCTTGTGCCTTTTTGTGCCTTGCTCCTGCTGTTGGGCTTATTGTTCGAGCTAACTTTTGCCGGCCTGGATTTCGCTTTTATGGGTTGAGCTGAAGCGCGGCGCGCGGCCGAAACAGGCGCGCTGGCCTCGGTAGTATCGCCATCCAGGGCCAGGGGCGGCGCAATGATTTCGGGGCCGCTATTCTCGTCGTCACCCGTTGTGGCGGCCCTATTGCGGCCGGCCAGCAGGTCGTTTTGCTGAGCTGCCGCCGAGTCACGAGCAGCTCGCGCGGCCAGGGTATCGGCCGTGAGCACGGGCATCAGCTCCAGCTCGGCCGCGTCGAGGTGGCCAGCGGGCACCGAGATGCGAAAGGGCGGCGACGAGCTTTCCACCAAGCCGAAGGCGGCCACTTTGCGGGCCACCTCACTCTGTTTGCTCGCCTCCATGTAGTCGGATTTCAGCGTGGTGTAGTCGGCGCGCAGGTCTTCGGTCTCCTGCTTGAGGCGCTGAATGCTGCGGTTCATGCGGTTGCCGTAGTGCGTATTGCCGATGTAAAGCAGCGTGATGGCCATAATAAACAGCAGGTGCGGCAGGAAGCGCACCGGCAGGCCTTCCCGAAACAGGCCGTCCACGCTGGTCACCCGGTCGAGCAGGGAGAACAGGCTCCAGTTGCTCTTCGGTCGGGGTTCGGGTTTGGGCTTGCGCGGGCGGGGCTCGGGGGCCGGGGCTCGCACTGGCTCCGGCTCGGGCATTTCTACCGCCGCGGCTTCGGGCATCACCTCGGGAGCCGGCGCGGGTACTTCGCGGGGCACGTTGGCCCGGCGCTGGCTGTCGGAGGGTTTGAGCGTATTGGTGGCCACAGGCTGCTAGTCAGGAATGCTTTTACACGAACTTAAAAAGGCGTTACAGCGAAGGTTGATGGGTGAGCAATGGCGGGGCTGGCCGGCGAAAACCGCCGCTATCCCCGCCTGAAATCCGTTCACTCATTTCGAATCGCAACACGCAATTTAGCACTTCGAGCTCGGCTATTCAGCGCTACTTCGGCGGGGTCGGCTTCTTCGGGCTTGCGGTTCACGGCTTCAAATGGCTTGCTTTCATTGCCAAAGAAGTCTTTTTCCACGGACCCAAAAAACTTGCCCTTGGCAATAAAATTTTTCACCAGCCGGTCTTCCAGCGAATGGTAGCTGAGCACGACCAGGCGCCCACCCGGCCGCAGCACCTCGGCAGTTTGCAGCAGCATCTCCTGCAAGGCCTGCATTTCCTGGTTCACTTCAATGCGCAGGGCCTGGAAAACTTGGGCCAGGTACTTGTTCTCTTTGCCGCGGGGGGTGCACGGCTGAATGGCTTGCTTGAGTTCGGCAATGGTTTCGAGGCGCCGGCCGCGGCGGGCGGCTACCACCGTCTGGGCCAGGGTCCGGGCGTTGGTCACTTCGCCGTACATGCCGAAGATGCGGTGCAGGTCGGCCTCCTTGTAATCGTTCAGGATATCGGCGGCCGTCAGGGGGCCGTCGGGGTCCATGCGCATGTCCAGGGGCCCATCAAAACGGGTCGAAAAGCCCCTTTCCGGCGTATCAAACTGGTGCGAGCTAACCCCAAGGTCGGCCAGCAGGCCATCTACCGGCAAAGCGCCAAGTTGCTGCAATTCAGACGATAAATTGCGAAAGTTCGCCTTTACAAATGTGAATTGGGGGCGAGTTAACTTTTCTGCCTCTGCTTCCGCATCGGCATCCTGGTCGAAACTGTAGAGGTGGCCGGTGGTGAGCTTTTCGAGAATGCGGGCCGAGTGCCCTCCCCCACCAAAGGTGACGTCGACGTACCGGCCGTTGGGCTGAATGTCGAGCGCGGCCAAGCATTGGGCCAGCATCACCGGACGGTGGTAGGCGGTATCGTTGGAATAGTCGCTCACGCAATGGGCCCGCCTAGCGGCGGAGTATCTACCGACAAAAACTTCTGTGCCAACTTACTAAAGCTTTGCTGGTCTTTGATTAGAAACTCGTCGTAACGGCTGGGGTCCCAGATTTCGCACCTGTTGCCCAAGCCAACGATAATAGCTTCCTTCTCGATACCAGCGTAGCGTAACATGCTGCGTGGCAACATGAAGCGACTGATACTATCAAGCTCCACTTCAGTCATACCCCGGAAAAAATTCCGTTGAAACTGGCGGTACTCCTCGTTGAATTCATCGAGGGCCATCACCTTCTCGTGGATGACGCCCCACGCCGACCGGGGGTACAATACCAGGCAGGGCTCAAAGCCGCGCACGAGCACCAGCTGGTTGCCCGACTGCTCGGGCAGGTTGCCCTTTACTTTGGCCGGCAACACAAGCCGCCCCTTCGGGTCAAGCTTGCATTCGTATTCGCCGGACAGCAGATTCATGGGCACAAACCGTCGCAGGAAAGTTGAACGGTATTGGCAAATGTACGGGAAGCCCTTCGAAAACCAACCACGATTTACCATTTCCTACCACAAAAGAAATAGGGCCTTCCTATATATTTAAAATGGGTTTTCAAGCCGGTTTAGCAACGGGGGATTATCAGCCCCCTCATTACCCCAGTTCAGAATTGCCAAAGTGTCAGCCGTTGCATTGGGCTAACTTCCGGCTGGCACGCGCTACATTTTTGGCCAGATTCTACACCTACTACGCCCGATTTCCACACTGCTCCTCCGGCACCGAAGCCGTATCTTTGCCCGGTAATGCCACGCTACTCTTTATGCCGTCGCTTCGTCAGCCTGGTGCTGGCCGTGTTGGTGCTCATCACCTCGGTGGGCCTCACGGTGCAGCGCCATACCTGCCGCATGAGTGGCGTCAGCAAGGTGGATATTTCGGTCACGGGGCAGGCGTCGCTGCGGGGCTGCGATGGGCAGCTGGCACCCACCAAGCCGGTGGCCAAGGACAACTGCTGTGACTTCAGCAGCCACCTTCATAAGCTCTCGGTGCCCGCCCACGAGCTGGCGGCGAAGGTGCTCGTGCCGGCTCCACTGCTGGCCGTTTGGCTGCCGGCGCCCAACTGGGCGCCGCTTGGGCTGGCTCAACTGCCCGAGGCGCCCGGCCCCCGCTGGTTCGCGGCCGATTCTTCGCCCCCACCCCTGGGCGGGCGCGGGCTGCTGGCATTTGCCTGCACGCTGGTAGTCTAGGTTTTTCTGAAAATGCCCGTTGCCACGCTGGTCGCAACGAGGGGGCCGCGTGGTCTGCACCGGCCTTTTTTCACAAAAATCTAACTTACTGCTATTATGAAATCCATCTGCGGGCACCGCCCGCTGCTTGCTATGCTTGCCCTGCTGGTGGCTTGGGTGCAGCCGGAATCGGCTGTGGCCCAATCGGCTGCCATTGCCCCGGTACGCGGCGAAGTCACGGAAGCCGGCAAAGCCACTCCCCTACCCGGCGCGCTGTTGCGCTGGCTCTTCGACGGGGCCGAGGCCGAAGGCCCAACCACCACGACCGTTACCGACGCGGCCGGACGCTTTACCCTGCCGCGGCCGGCGCGCGCGGCCTCGCGCCTGGTGGTGCAGGCCCTGGGCTACCAGGCCGATACCCTGGCCGTGCCAGCTACCGGCGCCCCCTACCTGCGCGTAGCCCTACGCGCTGGCCAGGAACTGGGCGAAGTCACCGTGACAGCCCGTGCTCCGGCTTACTCGGCCATCACGCCCGCCAACGTGCAGGTGATATCGGCCCGGGACCTCACCAAGTCGGCGTGCTGCAACCTGGCCGAGAGCTTCGAAACCAACGCCTCGGTCGAGGTCACCACTTCCGATGCCGTGTCCGGTGCCAAGCAGATTCAGTTGCTTGGGCTGGATGGCAGCTACTCGCTGCTGACCGTGGACAACCAGCCGGCCCTGCGCGGGCTGGCCGCGCCCTACCGCCTGGGCTACCTGGCCGGGCCGTGGATTGAGAACATCGAAATCATCAAGGGCACGGGCTCGGTGGTGAACGGGTACGAAGCCATTTCGGGCCAGGTGAACGTGAAGCTGAAGGAGCCCGAGAAAACCGACCAGTTGCTGTTCAACATCTATGGCAACGACTTGGGCAAATTCGATGTCAACCTGAATGCCTCTGCCCGCATCAACCCGAAGTGGAGCACGGTGCTGCTGCTGCACACCGACCACCTGGGCAACCGCGTGGACCGGAATGGCGACAAGTTCTTAGACCTGCCTCTGGCCACCCAGTTCAATGCCTTTAATAAGTGGAAGTACATTTCCGGTACCGGCTTCGTGAGCGAAGTGGGGCTGGGCGCTTTGCGCGAAACCCGGCAGGGCGGCCAGATTAACTTTCGCAATACCGGCGATGCCGACGCGTACCTGCAGCACTACGGCACCACGCAGGCCACCACGCGTTACACGGGCTACGCCAAGACTTCGTACACCTGGCCCACCCGGCCATTCCAAAGCCTGGGCCTGCTGCTGAGTGGCACCGACCATGCCTTCACGTCGGCCTATAGCCCGGCTTACTCGCTGGCGCCTACCACGGGGCCTCGCACCTATGATGGCAACCAGCGCACCGGCCTGGGTACCCTGCTGTTCCAGAGCGTGTTGGGCAACACCTCCCACGTGTATCGGGCGGGGCTGAGCTTTCTGTATGATGACTACCGGGAGGTGTTTCGCGACGGCCACCGCTACCCCACCGAAACGGACGCCGACGTGTACGCCCGGGAGCACCGCAACCGGCTGGAGCTGGTGCCCGGCGCCTTTGCCGAGTACACCTACCAGAACAGCCGCAACCTGACGGTGGTGGCCGGGCTACGCACCGACCGCCACAACCTCTACGGCTGGCAGGTGACGCCCCGGCTCAACCTGAAGTACGACGCGGCCAAGAACACCGTGCTGCGGCTGGCGGCGGGCCGCGGCTTCCGCGTGGCCAACCCCATTGCCGACAATGCGGCCATGCTGGCCAGCGCGCGCCAGTTTCTCATCAGCGACAACCTGCGACCGGAGCGGGCATGGAATATCGGCGGCAGCGCCACGCAGTACTTCACAGTGCTGGGCCGGCAGGCGACGTTTGTGGCCGACTACTACCACACCGAGTTTGACAACCAGGTAGTGGCTGACATGTACACCTCGGCCCGATACATCAACATCCAGAACCTGGGGCCGGGCGGCCGGTCTTTTGCCCGCAGCCTGCAGGGCGAGTTGCAACTTGAGCCGCTGAAAGGCCTGCAAGTGAAGGGGGCCTACAAGTACCTCGACGTGCGTACCACCTACGACGGCGTGCTGCTGGCCAAGCCTCTCACGCCCACGCACCGCGCCTTTGTGAACCTGGACTACGCCAGCGCGTTCGATAAATGGCGCGGCGACTTCACTGTGCAGTGGTTTGGCCAGCGCCCGCTGGCACACATCACCAGCACCCACGCCCACGGCTCAGGACAGGAATACACGCCCGAGCTGGGGCCGCGCTACGGCCTGCTCAATGCCCAAATCACGAGGGCCTTCAAGCGCCTGGAAGTGTACGCCGGCGTAGAAAACCTCACCAACTACCGCCAGCCCAACCCCATCGAAGGCGCCGACAACCCCTTAGGACCAAATTTTGACGCCGCCATGGTGTGGGGCCCGGTGTACGGCCGCCTGACCTACGCCGGCCTGCGCTACCGCATCGAGTAGCGGCAAGCTTTTTGCCTAGTTAACTTTTTCCGGCAGCAATTTTGTTATCGCTGTCACTACACAGCATTCTCAAAATCTTCACCATGAAATTCCTCCTAGCACTCCCGCTATTCGCTTTATTAAGCTTCTCGCCAAACGCCCAGGCGCAAACCGCGCCCGCTACGGCAGCCAAGACCGGAAATGTGGCCACCGCCCAATTCAAAACGTCAGCGGTGTGCGACATGTGCAAGGCACGCCTCGAAAAAAGCTTGGCCTATGAGAAAGGCGTGCAAAGCGCCACGCTCGACGTGCCCAGCAAGGTCCTCACCGTGACGTACCGGCCCGACAAAACCACGCCGGCCAACCTGCGCACCGCCGTTCAGAAAACCGGTTACGACGCCGACGAGCTGACCGCCGACGCCCGCGCCTACAACCGCCTGCCGGACTGCTGCAAGAAAACCAACACCGTGCACACCGACGCGCACTAACCGAAGTTGAGCTAACAAAAAAGGCCCCGTTCTCCTGAGAACGGGGCCTTTTTATTTGGTTTGCCACAGCCGCCACCACGGCAGGTACGGCTGGTCGTGGTGCTCGTAATGGTAGCCGAAGAAGTAGCAACTCACGAAGGCCCACAGGTGGTGCCGGAACTGGCTGCGCGACTTGTGCGGGTTATCGGGGGCGTGCTCGCCGCGGTGCGGCAAGTAGGTACCAAAAAAGAACAGCTGAAACGTGGCCAGCACCGCCGGCACCATCCAAAAGGCAATAACATTAGCCTGCGGGAACCATACTTTCAGCACGTTGTAGGTGATGGCCATGAGGGCGACCTGCCACCAGGTTACGTAGTTCCAGGCGAAGCGCAGGAACCAGGGCAGAAAGCCGGGATGCCGGCCGTCGTGGAAATCCGGGTCGTCGGGGGTGCCCACGTGGCGGTGGTGAGCGTGGTGCTTGGGCAGCTGGCCCGGAAACCAGTTGTAAGCAAACAGGCCCGCGGCTACCGTCCCGATGGTGTTATTGACGCGCTTGTTGGCGCTTACGAGGCCGTGCATGGCGTCGTGGGCCGTGATGAACAGGCCCGTGTACAGGTGCGTTTGCAACAGCACCAGCACGTAGGGCACCGGGCTGCGCCAGTTGGGCTGATGAAAGGCCAGCAAATACGTAAGCAAAGCCGCCCACGCCGTGAACACCGCCAGGGCCACGGCCACGCCTTTCGCGCCCAGCGGCGCGGGGGCCACCCGGCGGGAAGCAGCACCGGCAAGAGTGGGTTGGGCAATGGTCGGCATTACACTAATCGACTACGAAAAGAGTGGCCCCGGTGGCGGTGCTGCTCCGGTGGGCTTCGGCGCCATCGGCTACCTGGTAGCTCATGCCGGGCGTTAGGACGAACTGGCGCCCGTCGGCCAGCTCAGTGTGCAGCTCGCCAGCAACCACCAGGAGGAAGTGCCCCTTCTGGCACCAGTGGTCGGCCAGGTATTCCGGGCTGTACTCCACCATGCGCACCCGCACCGGGCCAAACTGCTGGGTGCGCCAAGTGGCCACGCCAGTGGTGCCGGGGTACTGCTCGCCGGCTACCTCCGGCCAGTTGGTGACGCCAAAGGGCAAGTCCGTTATCTGCATAGCATCGGGCTGGGCTGGTCTACAAATTCAGCAGCCGGTCGCGCACCTGCTCCATTAGCCACATGGGCGTGCTGGTGGCCCCACATATGCCCACCGACTGGCCCGGCAGAAACCAGTTGGGCTGAATTTCGGCCACGTTGGAAATAAAGTGGGTTTGCGGGTTGGTTTCCAGGCACACCTGGTAAAGCACCTTGCCGTTGGAACTTTTAGTGCCCGACACAAACACGATTTGGTCAAATTGAGCCGCAAACCGGCGCAGGTCCTTGTCGCGGTTGCTCACCTGCCGGCAAATGGTGTCGTTGGCATTCACCTGAAAGCCCCGCCCCTCCAGCTCGTTCTTGATGTTGTAGAAGCTGTTGGTGCTCTTCGTGGTCTGGCTGTAGAGGGTAATGTTTTCGGGCAGCTCGTGGCTCAGCAGCTCGTCCAGGTTCTCAAATACCACGGCGTTGCCGCTGGTTTGGCCCAGCAGCCCAAGTACTTCGGCGTGCCCGTGCTTGCCGTAGATGAAAATCTTCTCCTGCTTATCGTAGCTGGTCTTGATGCGGTTTTGCAGCTTGAGCACCACCGGGCAGCTGGCGTCAATCAGGGTCAGGTTGTTTTCCATGGCCATCTGGTAGGTGGCCGGCGGCTCGCCGTGCGCCCGGATGAGCACGGCCTCGTCGCGCAGCTCGGCCAGCTTGTTGTGGCAGATAATGCGCAGGCCGCGGGCCTCGAGGCGCTGCACTTCTTCGTCGTTGTGCACGATGTCGCCTAAGCAGTACAAATAGCCCTGCTCATCAAGCAAGTCTTCAGCCATTTGAATAGCGTAAATCACGCCAAAGCAAAAGCCGGAGTTGGGGTCAATTCGGACGCTGAGCGACATTTTCGGCATAGGCCAAGGTAACCAGCAACCTACCCGCAAGGTTGCGAAGCACGAGCCTATCTTCCGAAAAATACGTAAGTAAAACGCATTTTGGATTGGCAAAGGCAATATGCCGCCAAAATCCTGACCAGACTGCACTTGCACGGAGCCGTGCCCGACCGGTGCCGGGTCGGCTACTCAGCCACCTTGCTCAGGCGCTGGGCCTGCTCGTCGCTCACGTGGCCGCGCTCCACCAGGAAGTTGCGCACCGTCCGGAAGGCTTCCGGGTCGAGGCCCGATTTGGGGTGGCTGAGCGCTGCGTTGAGCAACAGTGCTTTGTCTTCGTCAACGTGTTTGCTCAGGCCCAGAAAGGCGGGCAGATTGCTTTCCACGGAAAAGCGCAGAAAGCGGATTTCGGGGTTCTGCGGGTCAAGTCCAACGGCTTGCTCGAAGGTGCGCGCGGCGTCCTGCACGTAGGTCATCTTATTGAACATGGAGGCGTCGCGGGCCCGAATGGCTTCGGCAGCAGCCTTGTAGCCCAGCACCAGGGCATTGCCGTCTTTGTAGTCGGCCAGCAACTTGTAGAATTTTTCGCCGGCGGTTTTGTCGGCAGCGGCTTGCTCGTAGTGGCGGCGCAGGGTGGCGGGTGGGTAAGTAGTCGACACGGTTTTTTTTACGGAAGTGGATGAAGCAGGAAGCAGAACGCGTGGGGCAGCAATCACCGAAACGTGGTCCCGCACAACCGTGCCCGCAGGGTTTCCCCCCATACGCAAATCGGCGGCCGAGGAGCCAGACCACATGCCTGCAATACCGAGGAAAAGGAGCCCGCTGGGAATCTTCATATCTGCAAAATTACTTAGCTCAACCGCAACGGGCCGGCGCTAAGCAAAACCCGTGCTCGAAAACCGCCTCAAATGCGCGACAACCGATACCGGAAATAAGACCCCAACAGCAACAGCAGCTTGGTGTTATCGGGCACCCGCACCCGCTCGCCCAATATGCGGGCCGCCGGCAACTTCTTTATTTTATAAAATAATTTCAGGTAGTACACATAAGCCAGGTACACGCCCAGCTTGGCGCAGCGCGGCAGCTGCACAATACCCTCGTAGGCAGCTTCAAAATCGGCCTTGATGTCGGCCTCGATTTCCTGCTTGGTGGCGTCGTTGAAGCGCTGGTACACCACGCCCGGGAAATACACGCGGCCGCGCTCCTCGTAATCGGAACGGATGTCGCGCAGGAAGTTTACTTTCTGAAACGCCGCGCCCAACCGCCGGGCCGGCTCGCGCAGCCGGTCAAACAGGGCCGTGTCGCCATCGCAAAAGATGCGCAGGCACATCAGCCCCACCACTTCGGCCGAGCCGTAGATATACTCGTTGTACAAGCCGGGGTGGTAGTTCTGGTCTTCCAAATCCAGGGCCATGCTGTGCAGAAAGGCCTCAATAAACTCGCGGTCGATGCCATACTGCCGCACCACGTGCTGAAAGGAATGCAGCACCGGGTTAAAGCTCAGGCCGGTGTCCAGCGCCTCATAGGTTTGCCGGCGGAAGTCAGCCAGCAGCGCGGTTTTGTCGTGGTCATGGAACGTATCCACTATTTCATCGGCCCAGCGCACAAACCCATACACGGCATACACCGGAAGGTGCAGCTTGGGGTCGAGCGTGCGAATGCCCAGCGTAAACGAAGTGCTGTAGCGCCCCGTGATGAGCTTGCTGCACGCCAGGCTGGTATCCGTGAATAGTTTAACGTGGTCCATTTTGTTGAATGAGGCCTGATTCAAAATAGAACGCCATGCTGAGCGCAGCCGAAGCATCTCGCGTGCAGCAGTAATTAATCACTCTCGTGAGCGAGATGCTTCGGCTGCGCTCAGCATGACGTTCTGTACGGCCGTTATTAATTTTCTTTTAGTACCTCTCCCGCCACCACTTGGCCGGATATTAGCGAAGGCGGCACGCCCGGCCCGGGCACGGTAAGCTGACCGGTGAAATACAAATTACTGATTTTTTTACTCTTCAGGGTGGGCTTCAGGATGGCCGTTTGCTTGAGGGTATTAGCTAAACCGTAGGCGTTGCCTTTATAGCTGTGGTAGTCGGAGATAAAGTCCTGGTGGGCATAGCTCCGTTTGTATACCACCGCGTCGCGGATGCTGTGGCCGCAGTGCCGTTCGAGCCGGTCCATTAGCATGTTGTAATACCGCTCGCGGGTAGCCTCGTCGTCGGTCAGGTTGGGGGCAACCGGAATGAGCAGAAACAGGTTTTCCTGACCTTCGGGGGCCACGGTGGGGTCGGTTTTGCTGGGAACTGAGGCGTAGAACAGCGGCCGGCTGGGCCACTGAGGCTGCTCGTAAATCTCGCGGGAGTGCTGGTTGAAATCCTCGTCGAAAAACAGGTTGTGGTGGCGCAGCTTGTCCAGCTTTTTATTCACGCCGAGGTAGAACAGCAGCGACGACGGCGCCATGGTACGCGAGTTCCAGTACTTCTCGTCGTAGTGGCGGTGTTCGGGATTCAGCACTTCCTGCTCGATGTGGTGGTAGTCGGCGCCGGCCACCACGGCATCGGCGGCGAGAAAGCCACTGGCCGTGCGTGCCCCGGTGCTCCGGCCCTGCTCCACTACTATCTCCTGCACCTCTTCGTTGCAGCGGATTTCCACGCCCAGCTCTTCGGCCAGGCGCACCATGCCTTCCACAATCTTGTGCATGCCGCCTTTGGGGTACCAGGTGCCCAGCGCTAGGTCGGCGTAGTTCATGAGGGAGTACAGCGCGGGCGTGTTCTCGGAAGTAGCGCCCAGAAACAGGATGGGAAACTCCACCAGCTCCAGCAGGCGCGGGTCTTTAAAGAAGCGACGCACGTGCTTGTGCATGCTCTGCAGCACGTCCATGCGCACCATGTCGACGAGCAGCTTGGGGTCGGCAAATTCGAGCAGCGAGCGGCTGGGCGCGTACACCAGGCGGTTGATGCCCACTTCGTACTTGTAAGCTGCCTGCTTCAGAAACTCGTCGAGCCGGGCGGCGCTGCCGGGCTCGTAGCGCTCGAACAGGGCGCGCAACTCGCTCATCTTGGCCGGAATGTCCACGGCTTCCGGCCCTTTGAAAATTACCTGGTACGAGGGGTCGAGCCGCTGCAGCTCGTAGTAGTCGGCTACTGTCTTGCCGAAGCGGGCAAAATATTTATCAAACACATCGGGCATCCAGTACCAGCTCGGACCCATGTCGAAGGTGAAGCCTTGGGCCCGAAAGACCCGCGCCCGGCCCCCGGGGCCTTCGTTTTTCTCGAGCACCGTGACGCGCCAGCCAGCCTGAGCGAGCGTAGTGGCCGCAGCCAAACCGGCAAAGCCGGCGCCGATGACGATGGCGTGCTTAGGATTTTTGCTTTGCAACGTGTGGGGTTAAGCTTATGTAAACCATAAAGAACGTCATGCAGCACGCCGTTTGTCATGCTGACGCAGGAAGCATCTTATCAGGTTAGCGCGATTCGTTCAGCGGTGAGAAGATGCTTCGCTGCGCTCTGCATGACAAACGGCGTGCTGCATGACATGCAGCCCCAAAAGAAACCGCCGACCCTGCGCCACAACTGCAGCAGCAAGGCCGGCGGCCAAGGTAATCAGGCAAGGGAGTTAATCTTCTACTGCGTCGCTCGTTTCGCCGGCCGATGCGCCTACCGGGGCATACACCTGAAGGGCCGACTTGAGCTCCTTGCGGGCAATGTGAATGCGGTTTTTAACGGTACCAATGGGGATTTGCAGCTTCTCGGCAATCTCCATGTACTTGTAGCCGATGTAGTACATCATGAACGGCGTGCGGTAGTCGGTGCCCAGGCCGGCGATGGCCTCGTTGATGTCGCGCACCACAAAATCGGAAGTGGCGCCATTGTGGGTGATGTAGTTCTGGTCGGTGTTGAAATACTGGAAATACTCCGTCGAATCGATGTTGGAGCTGCGCTTGGTAATCTTGTTGTAGTTGTTGATGAAGGTGTTGCGCATGATGGTATACAACCACGCCTTCAGGTTGGTACCGGCTTTAAACTTGTCCTTATTAAGCAGGGCTTTGAGGAGGGTTTCCTGCACTAAATCCTTGGCATCATCAGCGTCTCGCGTCAAATTCATGGCGGCGGGCCGGAGGGTGAGCGAAATCTTCTGCACTTGCGAGGTGAATTCTAGCGAAGTCATGCTGTTTAGCTTTTCGTGGCCGATTGTTAAACAAATATACGAGTCATAACTGAAATTGACCACGGATGCCAAAATAATTTTAGCCCGCTCGCCTTATTATCAATCCTTTTCTCAATCGTTGTTGCGTCAAGCTAGTCAGTTTGGCCATTCCCTTGGCTCGTTCCTCGCCCAATGACCAGCTTTTCCCCACGACCGGATGCATTTACGGGCACGAGCGGCAAGCGGATTGGGCCGCCACCCCGGGTATTTAGGCGGATACCGGAGCGAAATTATTTTCGCTGATCATGGCCAGGAAATCGGTCATCAGCGGCGGCGCCACAAAGTTGGGGGGCAGCACCAGGCCTTCCTGGCGGGCCAGGTTGCCGTAGAGCACCACCCGCCCGGCGGGGCACAGCTGGAGCAATTCCTGGGCAAATTCGCCAATGCGGGTGCGCTCGGGCTGCGTGGTGAGCACCGTCACCAGGGCGTTGGGCCGGTAGAACTGGCACACCATGGTGAGCTCCTTGATGGGCATGTTCTGGCCCAAGTACAAGGTGTGCTGGCCCCGGGAGCGCAGGGCGTAGTTCATAAACAGCAGGGCCAGCTCGTGCAGCTCGTGCTCGGGCAGAAACAACAGCCACCGGGGCGCCTCCGCGGAGCCAATGGGCGGCAGTGCATCGGTGGCGACGAGCAGCTTTTGGCGCAGCAAGTGGGAAAGCAGGTGCTCCTGCGACAAATTCATGGTGCCGGCCAGCCACATCAGCCCAATGCGCTGCAGCAGCGGGTACGCCACCTGCAGCATCATGTTTTCAAACCCCAGCTTGCTGGTGGCATCGTCGAGCAGCTGGTTGAGCCGGACCTCGTCGAAGGTGAGCATGGCCGCCAGCAGGGCATTTACCTGCAGCTGGTAATCATGCGCGTCGTTGCCGCAGGCCAGTACGGCGGCCTGAATCTCGGCATCGCTGAGGCGGGCCACCTGCGAGATGCGCTTGCCCCGCCCGCAGAGCGTGGTCACGTTGAGCAGGCGGCGCAGGTCGTCGTCGCAATACAGGCGAATATTGGTGGCCGTGCGCACCGGCCGCAACAGGCCATAGCGCTGCTCCCACATCCGAATGGTATGCGCCTTGATGCCCGAAAGCTGCTCTAAGTCGCTGATGGAGAAGTGGCCCATTTTTAATTCAAATCAAGTTCTGAGAAGTATAAAGCGAATCGGGGGGAATTGTTCAAGGCTACTGAAATCACCGCCTATTCCACCGTGCTTTTGATTTTCTCTTGTTTGGCCGCGGCTTGCTGGCGCGCCAGCCGCAGGTACTTGGGCGACACCCACAGCAGGCCAAACTCCTGGGAGCCGTCGCGGCCGTCGGTTTTGTGGTGCGTTTTGTGGGCCATGTTCAGCGCCCGCAGGTAGGGGTGCTTCGATTTTTTCCAGAAGCGCAGCCGGCCGTGGATTAGCACGTCGTGCACGAAGAAGTAGACCGTGCCATAGGCCGCAATGCCCACGCCCACCCAAAACCACCAGCGCCCGCCGTCGTCGCCGGTGATAAAAAGCGCGGCTGAGATGCCCCCGTAAATCAGAAAGAACAGGTCGTTGCGCTCCACCGGGTGCGGGTGCCGCACGTGGTGCGAGCGGTGCAAGAACCACAACGGGCCGTGCTGCACAAACTTGTGCATGAACCACGCCCAGAACTCCATGAAAGCAAACGTTGTGAGGGTGATGCCAAGGGCAGGCAGAATCGTCATGCGGAAGTAACCAGAGCAGGGAAGGGGATGTTTGGAACGGACGCAGAAACGCCGCTCCGCCCCAAACGAATTGCGGGAGCAGAACGGCGTTCCGGTCTATTGGGCTACTAAATAACGACTTTTCACGCTACCAGCTAATCTTTTCCTTGCGCAAAAACGCATTGATGCCCTGGCGGCAGTCTTCGGAGCCCCGGGCTTCGGCGTTGCGCTGGGCGGCGTAGCGCAGGCCTTCTTCCAGGTCCATTTCCGGCAGGCGGGCCAGCATTTCCTTGGTGACTTCCATGCTCTGGCCCGAGTTTTCGCGGCACAGGCGCCGGGCGTAGGCACTTACGGTGCCGGCCAGCTCTTCTTTCGAAGCCAAGAAGGTGATTAGGCCCATGTCGAGGGCCAATTGGGCTGAAATGGCGTCGCCGCTGAGCAACAACTGCTTGGTGCGGGCCTCCCCTATTTTACGCACCAGAAACACGCTGACAATGGCCGGCAGAAAGCCAATTTTCACTTCGGTGTAGCCAAATTTGGCTTCGGGCACGGCAAAGGTGAGGTCGCAGATGGCGGCGAGGCCGCAACCGCCCGCCAAGGCGTGGCCCTGCACCTGGCCGATGACCACCTTTTTGAGGGTGTAAATCTGGTGGAAGAGCTGCATGAGGTGGGTGCTGTCTTCCAGGTTGTCGGTGTAGCCATAGCCCTGCAGGTCCTGGATGTAGGCCAAATCGGCGCCGGCGCAGAACACGTCGCCGTCAGCGCGCAGCACAATGACTTTGACCGCCTCGTCGTTCTCGGCAAAGTCAAACGCCTGCTTCAGCTCGGTTACCACGTCGGCGTTCAGGGCATTGCGCTTGTCGGGCCGGTTGAGCGTGATGTAGCCAATGCGGTCCTGCACATCGTAGCGGATGTAGCGGAGCGCTTCGAGTTCGGGAGTAAGCAGATTTTCCATGGGAAGCAGGAACAAGCGCGGGCGGATGGGTATATCTAGAGATGACCATAAGCTGTGAAATGGTGGCATCCTTTGAAGCAATTAACGCAAAAAACGTCCAAGGAGATTATAATCAACCGCCAACTATATCGCTACGCTACCGAAGGTGTTCGGCCACTGGCATATATAGTGTCATGCCCTAAACTCGAAATTCGGAGCCTTGAAGTTGCCTGGCATTCGGCCACGCCAACCGTTGAGGCTACATTTTGCCTACTGCCGGGCCATGGGCGGGCGCCGCCGAAAGGCCCCCTGTGCAGTTACGTCCCAAGTGCGAAAGCCGGCGGCGCGCAGCAAAGAATCCTGCCGGGCCACGTACCAAATTTTACAAGACGAGTCGAAAACCACCTGCACTTGCGGTCCAAAAACGGCCGCCACGGTTTCGGTCCTGAGTCGGGCATTGCGGCGGAGCACCAGCACATCGACAGGCACGGGCTGGGTGGCCGATGAAATCCGATTGGAGACAAAGGCTATGCGCAGGCCCCGCCAGCGGGCCAGCACCACCGGGCCGGGCTTCAGAAATAGTCGGTCGTTGGCGCTGTCGGGGTCGGCGAGGCGCTGCACGGGCACGGTGGCGCCCCGCCAGCCCACCGAGTAGGCGGGGCGCTGGGCCTGCCGCTGAATGAGGCCCGGCAGCAGCCGGTAAGTGCGTTCGGTTTCGTTGAGCGGCAGCGAATCGGGCGTGACGAACTCGGCCGCGCTGCCCTGCCAGAAACCCACGGCTGAGCGGCGCGGGATGCTGTACACGATAAATTCTTCGGTGGGCGCCACGGTGCGGGCCTCCGCTACCCGCGTGCCCGCATACACCAGCAGCATGCCGGCTGCCCAGCGCAGCCAGCCCAGGCGTCGGGTATTGGCCCAGGCCAGCAAGGCCCCAATCAGCCCAAACAGCAGCACGGTTTGCAGCGCCGTGACGTGGATTTCGCGGATAACCCACCCGGACATCAGGCGGCTTACCCAGAAGATGTATTCGTTGAAGGCCCACACCATGCCCTCAAAAACCCAGGCCACCAGCCGAGGCAGCAAATCGAGCCACCCGGCGGCGCTCGCGGGCAGCAGAGCGCCCAGCACGGCGGCCAAGCCTCTAAGGCCCAGCAGCCCCAGCCCCACGTACACGGCCCCGCTCGAGATGGGCACGGCCACGAGGTTGGAGAAAAGAAAGCTGATCGGGAACTGATGAAAATAGTACAGACCCAGCCCAAACGTGGCCACCTGCGCCGCCAACGACAGCGCCGTGGCCTGCCACACTTTGTCGAGAAACCAGCCGCTGGCTCGCCAGCCCAACTGCAGCGCCTTGGGCTGCCAAGGCCGGCGCCGGGCATAGAAATACGCTTCCACATCGAGCCAGCGCACAATCCGGGGCTGCAGGTACACAATGCTGAGCACGGCCAAAAAGGAGAGCTGAAACCCCACATCGGCCACCAGGAAGGGATTGTAAATCAGCAGCGCAAAAGCTGCCACGGCCAGGGTGTTGAATATCATATCCTGCCGGCCGGTGGCCCGCCCCAATATCACAAACGTGAACATGACCGTGGCCCGCAGTACCGACGCCGACAAGCCGGTGAGAAACGCGTAGCTCCAAATAACTACCAGTCCCACCAACGCCGACCAAATCCGGAAGCCCCGCACCCGCCCAAACAACGCCCCTAGCAGCCACGACATGGCCGCAAACAGCAGCCCCACCTGCAAGCCCGACACCGCCATAATATGCGTAGTCCCGGTGTTGGTATACGCCTGCTTGGTGGCCAAATCCACGTCGTCCTTGATGCCCAATACCAGAGCCGACGCAATGGCGTACTCGCGCCGGGCCTTGATGTAGTGGCGAAAAACACCATCCAGCTGCGCGGCGGCCCGCATGCTGATGGCTACCAACACGCTAGGCGGCTGCAGGCGCAGCACCTGGTATTGGTCCGGGTGAATGTACTGCTGGTGGTACACCTGCCGATACTCCAGATAGCGCCGGTAATCGAACTCGCCGGGGTTGAGCGGGGGCTTGCTCAAATCGGGGTGCCCGCGGATGAGCCACACCTCCCCGTAGCGCGGTTGGGCCACGCCCGCCACGCGCGGCACCGACACGCGCACCCCGCCGGTGGCCTGGCGCCAGCGGCCAGCCACGCGCACGGCCTGCACCCGCAGCGTGGTGGCGTAGGTAGCGGCCCGCACCACCGTATAGTCGTCCACCACAGCTTGGTAGCTGGTTACCCGGTCAGCGAAGCGGCTGAGGTGGTCGGCGCGGCGGCTTTCGGTGGCCCGCTGCGTGAGGGTGGCGCCCAATACGGCTACCGTGCACAGGGCCAGCAGGCCGGCGGCATCGGTGGCCGCCGCAGTGCGGTGGCGCACGCTCCAGAAGATGAGCCCCGCTGCCAGAACTGCCATGGCAGCGGCATAGGGCCACAGTTCCGGCCAGCCAGCGCCGAGGTAGAGGTACGCCACAATGCCGGCAATAAGCGCGGGGGTGTACCGCACAAAGGGGAAGGCGGCCCAGGTTATCATCGAGGTAGAAGCAGGAAGGATATTGAATTGGCAATGTATATGATTATTGAGAAAGGCCCCACACCTCCGGCCCACGACTTGCGCAGGGCCCTATCTTGGCAGTCCGAAATTTGCTGCCTCATGCTTTCCTTCCTCCGCCGCCTCAAGCTCAGCTACTCCGTCTATAATGTGTTTCAGCACCGCAAGCTGGTGCACAACCTGCCGTTGTACGAGCGGCTTGGGCTGAACAAGCAGTACTTCTCGCCGGTCAGCAGCCGCGACTTTGCCCACCTGCCGCCCGATGCGGGCTTGCCGCTGGTGCCTCCCCTGGCCGAACGGCTGGAAGCCAGCCCGGCCTTCCAGGCACTGTCCGCGGAAAGCCAGGCCAGCTTGCTGGCGTTTGAAGAAAATGGCTTTGCCGTACTGCCCGGCTACTTCAGCCCGGAAACGGTAGATGGCATCAACCAGGAATTGAGCCAACTCGTTGCCACCAAGCAGGTTAGCCTGCGCTACCGCAACAAGTTCATGTTTGCCTTCCGGCATTCGGACCGCATTCGCAAAGCGGGCGAGGGAGCGCTGCGGGCCGTGGTTGCGGCCCTATTGGGCCACGAGACCACGCTGTTCCAAAGCATCAACTTCCTCACCGGCAGCGAGCAGCGCACGCACTCCGACAGCATTCACATGAGCACCTTCCCGCTCGGTGGGCTGGCCGCCGCCTGGGTGGCCCTGGAAGACATCACCCCCAACAATGGCCCGCTGCACTACTACCCCGGCAGCCACAAGCTCCCCTATTACCTCAACGCCGATTATGCCAACGAAGGCACCCCCTGGCTCACCGGCGACAAGGAATACACCGAATACGAAGCCACCATCGCCCAAAAAATTGCCGAAGCCGGTATTCTCAAACAGATTTTTCTAGCCCAGAAAGGAGACGTATTCATCTGGCACGCCAACCTGATGCACGGCGGCGAGCCCCACCGCGACAAAACCCAAACGCGCAAAAGCATGGTGTTTCACTACTTCAGCCGGGCCCACATTTGCTACCACGAAATCACGCAGCGACCCGCGCTGCTGGGCTAACGCTGTGACTTTTGTTCCTGCTCGTCATGCAGGGTGGAACCTCACCCCCGGCCCCTCTCCAAAAGGGAGGGGAGCCGGACACCAGTTAGCTCAATTCCTGAAAAATAGAAAGCCCCAACTCAATTGAGTTGGGGCTTTCTCATTAATTCAACGTATGGCTCCCCTCTCCTCATGGAGAGGGGCCGGGGGTGAGGTTCCACGCACGCGAGATGCTTGAGCTACCCCAGCACCATCTTATAGTGCTGAATATTCGCCTCCTCAAACATCTCCCCTACTTTCTGAAAACCGTGGCGCTCGTAGAAAGGAACGGCGCGCAGTTGCGCATTCAAGTACACTTCGGCATCGGGCAGTTCCGCTTGCACGTCGGCTAGCACGGCGTGTAAGAGCGCGGCGCCGATTTCCTGGTTGCGAAAGTCGGCCAGGACGGCAAAGCGCTCCAGCTTCACGCCGTTTTCAGTTTCGCGCCAGCGGGCGGCGCCGGCGGCCGTGCCGTCGGCGGTGCGGGCCAGGTAGTGGCGGGCGTCGGTGCGGTCGTGCTCGTCGTGTTCTTTGGCAGCGGACACGCCTTGTTCTTCCTGAAATACTTTTTCGCGGATGGTGAAGGCAGCGTCGAGGTCACGCAGGTCGGTGACGCGGAAAGCGGTGGCTGGCATGGGGCAAAAACTGTCATCCTGAGCTTGCGCAGGACCTTGTCATGTCCGAACGGCTTGTTCTGACGTGATAAGGTCCTGCGCAAGCTCAGGATGACGAAAAAATGATTAAATGGGCTATTTATTACAGCGCTTGCTCCTGGTTTACCGGCAGCTCGGCTTCCTGCTGCAGCTCGCGCAGGCGGCGCTCGTGCCGCTCATCGCGGCGGAGGCCGTTGCTGCCCGGCTGGGCCTGGCGCGTCATTTCATCGGTGTCGTACTTATCGTAGGCTTCCACGATTTCCTTCACCAGGCGGTGGCGCACTACGTCTTCCGAGGTCATTTCGACGTAGCCGATTCCCGCCACGTTTTTCAGAATGTCCATGGCCTGCATCAGGCCCGATTTCTGGCGGGTGGGCAGGTCAATCTGGCTGCGGTCGCCGTTCACCATCACCTTGGCGGTGGGGCCCATCCGGGTCAGAAACATCTTAATCTGGCTCGGCGTGGTGTTCTGCGCCTCGTCCAGGAGCACGAAGGCGTTGTTCAGCGTCCGGCCGCGCATGTAAGCCAGCGGGGCTATTTCGATGATTTTATTTTCCTGGTAAAATTTCAGCTTCTCGGCCGGAATCATGTCTTCCAGGGCATCATAGATCGGGCGCAGGTAGGGGTCTACCTTCTCCTTCATGTCGCCGGGCAGGAAACCCAGGCTTTCACCGGCTTCCACCACGGGCCGCGAGATGATGATTTTCTTGACCTCTTTATTTTTCAGTGCCCGTACGGCTAGGGCCACCGAAATGTACGTTTTGCCGGTACCGGCCGGGCCCAGCGTGAAGGTAAGGTCGTGGGCCATCACGGTATCCACGAGCTTCTGCTGGTTGGCCGTTTTGGCCTTGATAACGCCGCCTTTGGCTCCGAAAAGGATAACGTCGGGCGAGGCGGCCAGCACCCGGCCTTCCGCTTCTTCGCTGGTGGCCGAGAGGTATTGATTAACCGTTTTATCCGTAATCTGGCCGTATTGGTGGTAATGCTCGATGAGCGAGGAAAGCAAGTCGTTGATGCGGGAAATGACTTCCGTCTGACCCTGGATTTTAATTTCATTGCCGCGGCTGATGATTTTGGAGCCCGGGAAGGCTGCGGCCAGCATGCGGATATTCTGGTTGTCAGGGCCGAGGAAATCGACCAGGGACATGTTTTCGAGGGTGATGATTTTTTCGACCAAGTTGGAAGAGAGGGGGAAAGAAAAGGGAAGACAAAAAACAGCCCGTTTTCACCCTAAACCGGCTACTTTTGCCCCGGTTCGGGCGAATGAACAATACTACGAAAAACTACGCAACGCGGGCATGGGGTTGATAACACTGCTGACAGATTTTGGCTACCGCGACCATTACGTGGCGGCGCTAAAAGCGCGGCTGTTGCAACTGGCACCGGCTACCACCGTGGTCGATATCAGCCACGGCGTAGAACCCTTCAACATCGCGCACGCCGTTCACGTTCTCCAATCGGTATTTCGGGATTTCCCATCCGGCACGGTTCACGTCATCGGCGTCGACGACCACGGCGCCGGGACCGAGCCGGGCTGGCAGGCCGCCCTTTTTGAGGGCCACTACTTCGTAGCCGGTGACAACGGCATCCTGGCCCTGCTCACCAGCGGCGCCCCCGAGGCGCTGGTGGCGCTGCCGGCCGCCGTCACCCCCTCGCCTACCCGCGACGTGCTCTTGCCCGCCGCCGTGGCGCTGGCCCAGGGCGCGGGGCTCGCCAGCCTGGGTCCGCTCATCACCACGTTCCATCAGCTCAACAACCGCCAGCTGCGCCTGCAGGACCACCGCATCACCGGCCACGTGGCCCACATCGACCACTACGGCAACCTCATTACCAACATCTCCCGCACCGCGGTGGATGCCGTGGGGCACGGCCGGGGCTTTGCCGTGTACTTCGGCCGCGATGTGGTGAAGGAGGTGCACCCCCATTTTTCGGCTGCCCCTCCCGGCGAGGCCGTGGCGGTGTTCAACAGCCAGGGCTGCCTGTGCCTGGGCATTTGCCAGGGCAACGCCTCCGAGCTGCTGGGCCTGCATTTTGACTCGCAGGTAGACGTGCGCTTTCCGGTAGAGTAACACTGGCTCCAATTTGTTTGGGTAGCGCCAACTGTCCAGTCTGTCATTGCGAGCGCAGCGCGGCAATCTTTCCTCTGCCTGCAGCTACCCCTGAGAAGTAACAACGCTCTTTCATTGCAAAAGCCCCGGTACTTCGCAGTGCCGGGGCTTTTCACATTAGTAGGCTGGTCGCTGAGACCAGGACGGATTGACGCCGCTTGATGCGCGCAATGTCGTGCCGCCTCGCAATGACAGCGAGTGGCTTATTTTAGCGCGCCTTTCAAGTCGTTGGTGGCCACTCCCTGAGCGTCTTTAGCCTCAGGCACTACGGCCGCCATGCCGAAGAATTCGTGGGTTGTGCCGTCGTACAGCTTGTAGTTGACTTTAACACCCGCGGCGCTGAGCTTGTCTGCCAGGGTCTTGCCTTCGCTCATCAGCGGGTCGTACTCGGCTGCAATAATGGTGGTCGGCGGCAGGCCCTTCAGGTTGGCCGCTACCAAGTTGATGCGGGGGTCCTTGCCATCGGCGGGGGTGCGTAGATAGTTCTTGAAGAACCAGGCCATGCCGCCTTTATTCAGGGGCGCGGTTTCCGTATTCTTCTGGTAAGAAGGCGTGTTGAGGTCGTAGCCGGCAATGGGATACACCAGCACTTGGTACTTGGGCAGGGCCACTTTGCGGTCGCGGGCCATCATGCTCACGGCGCAGGCCAGGCCGCCGCCGGCACTTTCGCCGGCCAGGGCCACCTTGTTCGGGTCGCCTTTCAGGCTGGCAGCGTTCTTCACTACGTACTGGTAAACGGCAAACGCGTCGTCGTGCGCAGCGGGGAATTTATGCTCAGGCCCCTTGCGGTACTCCACCGACACCACCACGGCCCCTACTTTCTCGCACAAGGCCTGCGCCGAGGCCGCGTACGTGTCGTTGGTGGCAATCACCCAGCCGCCGCCGTGGTAGTACACAATCACCGGATACGGCGCCGTGCCGCCTTTAGGCGTGTAGATGCGCGACTTCACGCCCGCCAGCGTTTTGGTTGCGGTGTCGCAGTTCATGGGCGGGGGCGTGATGTTGCTCAGCCGCATCTGCTTCATGGCGGCGTCGGCCGCGCTGGGCTGCTTGCGGGCCTGGGCCGCGGTGAGCTCGGGCAGGGGCTTGTTTTTGAAGCTCATAAACTGCTCAATCACGGCCTGCATCTCGGGCTTGATATTGGGGCCCCAGGCCGGCTTAGCACCGGTGGGCTTCACCGCACCAGTGCTGCCCTGGGCCGACGCCGTGGCGGTAACGGCGGCGCTATCCGACGCTTTCGTGACTTCCTTGGGTACCACCGTCACCGTTTTGTCGGCTTCGGTGGCTTTCGGATTGCTATTGCAGCTGCTCAGCAGCAGGCCACCGGCCAGGGCCGGCGCCACTACCCAAGCCAAGGCCGATGGGCGAAATGAAAGACGTTTCATGCAAGTGAATTGGTAAGGATGTAAATAGTGAAAGATTAGTGCCTGACCTTTACGACAAGTACCAGCCAGTAGTTGGCATTATTGCATTTTATCCTAAAATTCATTTCATTTTAGCTCAACTTTTTGCCTTTTTGCTATGCTCATTCGCATTGTTCGCATGACCTTCGTTGCCGAGCAGGTGCCCGCTTTTCTGGAGCTTTTCCGCCAATCTGAGCACCGTATCCGGCAGCAGCCCGGCTGCCGCCATCTGGAACTGTGGCAGGATGCCGACAACCCCGCCACCTACTGCACCCATAGCCATTGGGACGATGCGGCCGCGCTCGACGCCTACCGCAAATCGGCGCTTTTTGGGGAAGTGTGGCCGGCCACCAAGCGGCTGTTTGCGGCCCCGCCCGTGGCCTTTTCGGTTACTCAGGTGTTGTAGCCGTACTACCATTTTCAAAAAACACCCGCTGCTCACTCCCTGCCCATGGCTTCCGATTACTTTGCTTTCTACGGCCTCCCCGAGTCTTTTCTGCCCGACGAAGCGGCCCTCAAGCGCCTTTACTACGCCAAAAGCCGCGAAACCCATCCCGATTTTCACGCGACCACTTCGGCCGAAAACCAGGCCGACATGCTGCAGCAAGCCACCCTCAACACCGATGCCTACCGCACCCTGGCCGACCCGGATAAGCGCATGGCCTACATCCTGCGCCAGCACGGCCTGCTCGACGAAGGCAAGCAGGAACAGCTCCCGCCCGATTTCCTGATGGACATGATGGACCTGAACGAGCAGCTGATGGACCTGGAAACGGCTCCCAACGCCGAAGCCGTAGCCCAAGTAGCCGCCGAAGTTCAGGCCCTAGCCGACACCCTGGACGCGGGCATTCAGCCCGTACTGGCTGGGTATGAAGGCTTACCAGCCGACCACCGGCCGGCCGCGCTCCAGCAAATCCGCACCTACTACCTAAAAAAGCGGTATCTGTTGCGCATTCAGCAGCAGGTGGCTACCTTTGCAGCCCGCTCCTGATACCGGCAGAGCGGAATTGTTCTGAAAAAGCTCATCCTGCCCGGATGGCGGAACCGGTAGACGCGTTGGTCTCAAACACCAATACCGCAAGGTGTGCCGGTTCGACTCCGGCTCCGGGTACTTTAACTTGCTTTTGACCACCTAAACCGGGTCGAATTAGCCGAAAACCGGCTTCTCTTAGCATCTAAGAGGGGCCGGTTTTCGGCTTTTTGCATGGCATCAAATCATGCAGAGTTTCCACCACAGCGTCGGAAACGGTACTGCTCAAGTTGAGCTGGCCTGCTTAGAGCGTAGCCACCATTAATGCCCAAGTTAATGCGGAGGCAGGCGGTGACATTACAGGAAAAGCTGGCTGCTTGTTCGTTTCAAAGTGTCTGTCGCGTCATTCAACGCTTAGTGCAGCTTACACTTTTCTTTATCAGCGGCAGGCAATTTTATAATTTTAGTTTAATAATTAATTTGTATATTCATAAAACATAAAGAATGAAGTCCAAGATGTCATAAGTGTAGGTAACAGCTAAATAATGAACCCATGAAAAAGTATCTGATTAAAGGAGTTTATAACGCCGAAGGAACCAAGGGCTTAATTAAGGAAGGGGGCTCTGGGCGTAGGGCTGCTGTTGAGAAAATGTTGGGAGAAATTGGTGGCAAAGTGGAGTCGTTTTATTACGCTTTTGGCGAGAACGATGTGTACCTGGTTATCGAGCTTCCCGATGAGATATCGGCAACAGCCCTTGCATTAAGGGTTAATGCGGCCGGGCTGGTCAGGATTTCCATAACTGCGCTGCTCACCCCTGCTGAAATTGACGAAGCCTCCAAAAAATCCGTCAGCTACCGGGCTCCTGGCGAATAGTATCCTGTTCTATCACAGGAACCTACAAACTATTATAGACAACTGGCTTTAAACTACTTAGTCAATTTACTATAGACACTAACAGTCGCTCTTATAATCCTCGAAAAGCTGCCGCTCACATTGTGAAGGCGGTTTTTCGGGGATTTTGCTTTTGGATGGTTAGCGTAAAAACATTCGCCCTGAGTTAGTCGGCTTACCTTGGAGGCAGCATTTACTCCGTCCTCCAGCTCAACTAACCCGCCCGACTTATGTCCTACGCCGCTTGCCTCCACCATAGCTCTTTGTTTATTAGTGGAATGGGCTTAGCAGTGGCGACTCTTTTTGCGGGCTGCACCCGCCCGGCGGCCGGCGGTAACAGCGCCAAGGATTACCTGGTTTATGTGGGCACTAATGTGGCAGCAGAGCAGGAAAGCACGATTTTTCTCTACCGCCTCTCCCCTGCTACCGGCGCGCTCACGCGGATAAGTGCCCAACGGGGCGGCGCCAACCCCACTTACCTGACGATGGATGCCGGACGGCGCTTTTTGTACGCCGTCAGCGAAACGCAGACCTTTAAGGGGGCGAAAGGCGGCGGCGTAAGCACCTTTGCGGTAGACCGCCGCACCGGCGACCTGGCCCTGCTCAACCAGCAGCCTTCCAACGGCGCTTCGCCCTGCTACATCAGCCTCGACCACAGCGGCAAAGTAGCCCTGGTGGCCAACTACGTGAGCGGCACCGTAAGCCTGCTGCCACTGCAACCGGATGGGAAACTGGCGCCCGCCACCGCCACCGACCAGCACGAGGGCAGTGGGCCGCACAAAAACCAGAACGGCCCCCACGCGCACTGCATCATCCCCGACCCAGCCAATGCCTTCGCCTTTGCCGTGGACCTGGGCACCGATAAAGTGTATGTCTACCGCTTGAACCCGGCCCAGGGCCAGTTGGCCCTTATGCCGGAGCCGGCGTTTGTGGCGCGCCCCGGGGCCGGCCCGCGCCACCTCACCTTCCACCCGAATGGCAAGCTGGCTTACCTCATCAACGAGCTAAACTCGACGGTAACGGCGCTGGTCTACGACCCCACAGCGGGCAAATTCCGGGAGCTCCAAACGCTGTCGGCGCTGCCCGCCGGCTTTGTGGGCGACAACTCCTGCGCCGACATCCACGTCTCGCCCAACGGCCGGTTTCTGTACGCTTCCAACCGGGGCCACAACAGCATCGCGGTGTTTGCCATTGATGCCAGCAGCGGCACGCTCACGCCGGTGCAGGACGTAGACACGCAGGGCAAAACGCCTCGGAATTTTGCCCTCGACCCCTCCGGCCGGCTGCTGCTGGTGGCCAACCAAAACTCCAACAACGTGGTGACCTACCGCATCGACCAGCAAACCGGCCTGCTTACGCCCACCGGCCAGACGGCGGAAGTGCCGTCGCCCATGTTCCTGCAGGTGGTAGAAGACTTCACGCGCTAGGTGCCGCCGGGCGCCTTTCAGCTCAATTTGAATCCGTTGAGGAAAATTGAGCTAAACCGGAGCGGGCAACATGGCAAACCAGCCGACGTAAGGGGGACCAAGGTGCACCGGGCTAGCCATTTCCCGACCACATTTCAGGGCTTTCGCTACGCGGCCGCGCAATACTCAACCGCCTTTTTTCGCCCCCACGGGCCTTCCTATGCCTGACCACTACGACCACTCCCCCCAGGAACTGCGGTTTCCGCTCTACGTGAAAGTCCCGCTGGTGCTGCTGGGGCTGGCCCTGGTGGTGTTTACCCTGCACATTGCCAGCGCCATCATCTTCCCGCTGTTTTTCGCGGGCATTTTTGCCATCATGCTGCATCCGGTGGAGCAATGGCTGCTCCGGCACCGGGTACCGCGGCTCCTGGCCATTACGCTCACGGTGGTGCTGGGCGTGGCTTCGCTGCTGGGGCTGCTGTACTTTATCTACATCGAAGCCTTGCAGCTGTCGGGCGAGATGCCGCTTTTTAAGGCCAAGTTCCTGCAAACCACCGCGCAGGTGCACCAGTGGCTGCAGGACCGGTTCGGCATCAGCGACGAGAAGCTGCAGGGCCTGCTGGGCGAGGCGGGCAACCGGGCCTCGGCCTTGCTGGGCAGTACGCTGTCGGCGGTGTCGGGCTTGCTGGTGGTGGCCACGCTGGTTCCGGTCTACATCTTTCTGTTTTTCCTGTACCAGAGGCGGCTGGTGGACTTCCTGACCCAGGTTTTCTCCGGACGGCGGCAGGACAGCGGCGTAGCGGAAGTGCTGCACGAGAGCAAGGCCACCATCCGGAGCTACATGGTGGGCCTGCTCATCGAGGGCAGCATCGTGGCTACGCTCAATACGCTGGCGCTGCTCGTCATTGGGGTGCCGTATGCCTTGCTGCTGGGGGTGCTGGGGGCGCTGCTAAATTTCATTCCCTACATCGGCGGGCTCGTTGCCATTGCCCTGCCCACGCTCATGGCCTTCGTTACGAAGGCCGGCTACGGGCATGCCGTGGCCGTGGTGGCCGCGTACATACTTATCCAGTTCATCGACAACCACTTCCTCATCCCCCGCATCGTCGCCTCCAAAATCAAGGTGAATGCCCTGGTGGCTATTGTGGGCGTGCTCGTTGGGAACGAAATCGGGGGCGTGGCCGGCATGTTCCTGGCCCTGCCCGTCATCGCCATCCTCAAAATCGTGTTTGACCGCATTCCGGCCCTCAAACCCTGGGGCCTGCTGCTGGGCGACGAAGAAGGGCCCCGCGCCAAAAGAACCAAGACCCGCGACAACCAAATGGTGGTGGAGTAGCAACCAGCCCGCCGGCGGCCTCGCCGGCTAGGACGCAGCCTGGCTGGCTTTTACGTCGGCATCCCTGTTTCCATCCCCAAACATCCCACGCACTACGGTCACTGCTTCGTCGGCATTGGCGGCCCAGGCATCGGCGCCGGTACGCTCCCAAAGGCCGGCTTCGTGCGCAAACGGCCGGCCGCCTACCAGCACGCGCACGTGCTGGGTGACGCGGTCGCTGCGAAGCCCGGTCACCAGTTCGCGCAGCAGTGGCACGTGGTGGGGCATGGAGGCGGCGGTGAGCAACAGGTCCACGCCCTGCTCGGCGGCCATGCGCCGAATGCTCTCCAGCGGGGTGCTGGCCCCGAGGTAGCTCACTTCCCAGCCGTCGTACTCCAGAAAATCGGCCACCATCTGCAGGCCCAGGGTGTGCAGGTCGCCGGCCACGCAGGCCGCCAGCAGGCGGCGCCCGTTGCGCGGCGTGTGTTGGAAATAGGGCTGCAGCTGGGCCATGAGGCCGGCCGTGGCGGCCGTGCAGTAGTGCTCTTCGGCCACGCTGATGGTGCCGCTGTGCCATAAATTGCCCACTTCGCGCTGCGCAGGCTGCAGCACGTGTAGGTAGAGGTGGCGCACATCGGTGCCCGCCTCGGCTTCGGCTAGCACCAGGCGTTGGGCCGCAGTGCGGTCAGCGGCCAGCAACAGGGCCAGATAATCGGCGCTCAGGCCGGCAAACCGGCCCGCTTCGGGCGTACGCTCCGGGCTTGGCGCCGCTATGGGCTCTACTGCGACCTCCTTGCTTGTGAGCGCATTAACGCCCGCACTCAGGGTACTGGCGGCCACCACGTATTCGCCCACGCTCAGGCGCAGCAGCAGGGCTTGCCTCAGGGCGGCTACCTGCTCAATGGCGTGCGGCGCGCCTAGCTCCTTGCTAAGCTGAAGCACGTGCGCCTCGAACAAAGCCGGGCTGTTCATCAGCACGGCATTGCCCAGGGCCAGCAGGTGCTGCTTAAGCTGGTCTAAAGTCGAACCGGCATCGGTACCGGCCGGATGAGTTAGCTGTTTGGCCGCGTAGCTGGCTAAGGCCTCCAGCTCTTGGTTTAGCCGCTGAGCTATCTGCTCACGGAGCGCTTGGTTAGTGGGCAAAATAGTCGGATTGCAGTGCTAGATATCGTATCGTCGTAAAGGCATGCCTTTACGCAGTTTTACTCCAACTAGATACAGGCCCCCGCTGCGTCAGCGCACAAATTTCTGGGCAATAGGCCTATTGCTGTTCATCGCCAACTCGCTGAACGGCTGTCCGGGGCGCCCAAGAGCTCCTGCTAAATCCGGGCATTGACCAACCAGGCCTGGGCTTCTTCCGCGTTGCTGAATCGCTGGAAGACCAGGCCGGATGGCGAAGACGCCACCACCGACTGAGTGGAAAGGCGGTGCATGGGGTCGGCGCCTTCGACGATGGCGCAGTACCGGGCGCGGGCCTGGCTGATGGCCCGCGGCATCCAGTTTTCGGTCAGCCACTCCTGGGCTGGGCCCGACAAAGGGGCCCGCAGGCCGTGGTCCGACAGAATTTTACGGGACCCGGAGTTCAGCAGCAGCGCCAGGGCCTGCTCATAAAATGCTTTAATCACCTCAATAGGGGCCCGCTCCGCGCTCCACACCATCCGCACAAAGCCCGCTGGGTTATGAGAAAGCTTACCAGCGGCATTCTGAAAATAATGGCCTTCCTTAGCCTGGGGCAGCGAATTCATGGAGCGTGGGTAGAGGCGAGCGTTAAAACATACAGATTGCCATATGCCTAACAAATTTACACTGCGAAAAGCCAACAACATTTTTTTATAACAAAAACCCTTTGCCCGTGGTCGCAAGGTCGCGTTATGAAATCAGGTTTTAGCCCAACCGCTATGGATTTTATAAGATGGCTATCCGTCCCGTTCTGTTCCGCTATCCTGTATGCGTGTTTACTATGAAAATCCCATCAGGCGCTTGCTCGAACACCCGCACGGCTTTGCCGTAGTGTAGTACAACGCCGGGGCTCGGGATTTTGCGACGTTTAAGGCCTTCCTCACCCACGTTAGCCAGCTATTGCGCCGGCAGGGCTGGCACAGAATGTTGGTGGACCAGCGCGACATGGCCCCTTCCATGGAAGCCGAATGCACCTGGATTGGAAAATTCTGGCTGGCCAGCAGCCAGAGCGACGGCTACGAGCTGTACGGCGCGGTGGTGATTCCCAGCGACGTATTTGCCCGCCCTTCGGTGAACCTGGTGATGAACGACTCGCAGCATTCGGCGCTTACCTACCGCTTGTTTGAGGGCGAGGAAGAGGCCGAAGCGTGGCTGCGCCAGCTGCCGTAGCAGCCCCTCGCCTACCCGCTTGCTATTCGGCCATGGCCACTTCGGCTACCACGGCCGTGCTGCCGCCCGCGTCGTCGTCGGTCACGAGCAGCAGCTCCCAGCGGTTCGGTTCCAGGGTGCGGCGCACGGCCAGCCCCTCCACTTTGCCGATGTAGGCGCGGCCATCGGCCCACACCAGGCGGGCGAAAGTGGCAGCCGTATGCTGCTCATCGAGCACGCCGATGAAGGAGCCCAGCACCTGCCCATCGAGCACCGAATCTTTGGTTTCTTCCACCGAAGCCGAAACGAACAGCCTCTCGTGCACGAAGGAGGCCCCCGAGAACCCCGCCGGACGCCCATTGATATGGGGCAACTCAAACGATAAGGGCGCGGCCACACCTGGTGCCGGCCCACCGCACGCAAGAAACTGCAGCGTAGCGGCCAGCGGTAGCCGAAACATCAGCGCCCCGTTGGCTACCTCAGTGGTGCGCTGAAACAGCAGCAGCTCGGTATCGGAAGATGCTGCGGCTTCCACGTTGAGGCGGGCGCCGGCGGGCAGATGCGCCCGCAGCAAGGCATAGAGCGGCGCCAGGGCCACCGGCTGCGCCGCCCCGCCCGCTACGGGCACAAACCAGCCAGTTTCGCGCAAGGGCGTGCTGCCCGAGCCCAGTACCAGCACGCCCGCCGCGCCATCGGGCCAGGTGAGGGCCGTGAGGGCTTCGGCGTCGGCCTTGGTTTTCTTGGGGATGCGGCCGCTGCCAAACTCGGCGCTTTCGAACAGCCGAACTTGGCCCGTGACCGCCAGCGTGGCCGCATCCAGCAGGTACACAAACGGCGCATCGTCGCTGATGACGTAGGCCACGGGCCCAATCAGCTCAATGCCCGACGCCGACGGCAGGCCGGCAATGCTGGTTTCGGCAAGAACGGTAGCAGTCATGCGCGCGCCCAAATTGGGCTAAAAGTCTCGGTGAAAAGCCTCAATAAAACGGCGCCCGGTTTCCGGTCAGCCCCTTATGGCCTACGCCGGACGGCGGTCCGGCGATGCCGGCTTACTTCACAATCACCAGTTCAACCCGGCGGTTCAGGCGGCGGGTTTCTTCGCGGTCGTTGGAGAACTTCGGTTTCGAGCCGCCAAAGCCGACTGTGGTAATGCGCTTTTCATCGACGCCTCGGCCCACGAGGTAGCGTTTCACTTCGGCCACCCGGTCTTCGGATAGCTGCTGGTTTTTATCGGCCGGGCCCACATTATCGGTGTGGCCTTCCAGGCGCACTTCCGTGGTTGGGCTGGCTTGCAGGGCAATGGCCAGGCGGTTGAGTTCGCTGTAGGACGAGCCCAGCAAACCGGCCTTGCCCTGCGCGAAAATGATGGATGGCAGGTCCACTTTTGCCCCCACGGCGGCGGGCAGTAGCAGCAGGTCGCGCCGCGGCGAGCCAGTGGCAATCAGCGTATCGCCCACGGTGAGGAAGCCGCCGCCCATGGCCGAGAGGTAGTACTTGCCCGGCAGCAGGGAGATTTGGTAGCCGCCGGTATTGTCGGCCTTGCTAGTGGCATTGAACTGCACCCCGGCGGCATTAGCCAGCAGGTTGGCCTTCACAATGGCGCCCGGCACCGGCTGCTTGGTGCGGGCATCCAGCACACGGCCGGTCAGGTAAGCGCGGGCCGGGGCTTCGGTCACGGCGGCCACCGGCGCGGCCGGCAGCGAATCGGCGGGTACTGCGCGGCCCGTCCGCCAGATGTCGCTGGTCCCGTTTACCGTGGTCGACGACGAGTAATAGGCGGTTTTGCCATCGGGCGTCAAGCTGAAGTAGGCGTTGAAGCCCGGGCCGTTGAGTACCGGCCCCAGGTTGCGAGGCTCGCTCCACTTGCTCCAGCTGTTGTCGAGCCGCTCGCTCACAAAAATATCAGCCGAGCCGTACCCCATGTGGCCATAAGAGGCAAAATACAGGGTTTTGCCGTCAGGCGCCAGCCAAGGGGCAAAGTCAAAGCCGGGCGAGTTGAGTACCGGGCCCAGGGACTGGGGCTCGGTGAAGCCGCCGTTGCCGTCGGGCCGGCTCAGGTACAGGTCGTTGCCGCCTTCGGAATCGCCGCGCTCCAGCGAGAGCAGCAGGGTTTTTTCGTCCTGGCTCACAAAGAAGCCAGTGCCCGGCACCGCCGAATAGTAGTTGGCCACCCGCAGCCCCTCGGGCCTCACGCCTTTGCTGGTGCCACTCGTGGCCGCCGCCTTGGGCACCTTGCTCAGGCTCTCGTCGCGAAAGCCGTTTGGGTCGTAGGTGCCGCGCACGTACAGCGTGCGCCCCTCGGGCCCCACCGCGGCCACTACTTCGTTGTTTTGGGGGGTGTTGATGGCGTCGAGGCGCGTGGACGGGCCCCAGGTCTGGCCGTGGTCGGCGCTCTGGCTCATCCAGGCATCGCCGGAGTCGGTATTGCCTTCGGTGTTGCCCGCAAACTTGGTGCGCGCCACGTACAGCGTGTTGCCGTCGGGGCTCAGCACGGGGTGCACTTCGTTGCCGGGCGAGTTTACGGGGCCGGCCAGGGGCTTGGGGGGGCCAAATGGCGAAGGGCCTTCCACCACGTTGAGCCGGAGCCGAAACAGGCGCCACTGCTGGCTGGCCCGGCCGTTGCCTTTCTGGGCCAGCACCGGCGTGCCGTTGAATTTATCCGAAGAGGCCAGGGCCGCGCACCGCCCTTCGCTCTTGTTTTCGAGCTGGTAGCTGCCCGCCGGGCCGGCCGGCACCAGACGCCACTGCTGCTCGGCGCTGCCCTGAAAGGGCCGCTGCACCAGGGCCATGTTTTCGCCGGCCTTGCTCACGGTGAGGCACTGGTTGCTGTGGCGGGCCTCGATGCGGTAGTAGTCGCTGCCGGCCCGCAGCGGCACAAAGCGCCACTGCTGGCTGAGCCCGTGCGTAAACTCCCACTGCACGGCGGGCGCGCCACTGGCGGTGCTGGCGCTGGCCACGTCGAGGCAGCGCCCACTCCCGCGGTCAATCAGCCCGTAGAAAGCCCGCTCATCGGGCACAAAGGTGGTTTGGGCGTGGGCAAAAACGGGCAACAGCAGGCCCAACAGCAACAATCGAAACATCAGCGGGGGCGGGCAGGAAACGAGCCCGCGTGGGTGAACAACGCAAAAGAACGGCGGGAAAGGTGAACTGTGCATTTCAAGCCGGGAAAGCATACCGGCAGGTGCCCACTCCGCAGCCACGTTTTCAGCCCCATTACAGCCCGTATTTGCTGCGGAATTTATTCGCCAGGTACGTTTGCTTGCTATCCAGCGAGATGCTGCGGCCATCGATAAAGGCGCGCAACACGGCATTGGTTCGCATGTCCAGCAGGTCGCCCTTGCTCAGCACCAGGGTGGCGCTTTTGCCGGTTTCCAGCGTGCCGTAGTCCTTGTCGATGCCCATCATTTGGGCCGGGCTCAGGGTCACGGCCGTCAGGGCCTGCTCCTTGCTCAGGCCAAACGCGGAGGCAGTACCGGCAATAAAGGCCAGGTTGCGGGAACCAGCCGTTTCCATGCTGCCCTGGTAATCGAGGCAAAACCGGACGCCCGCGGCCTGGAGCTGCGCAGGCAGCTTGTAGGGCTGGTCGTAGTCGTCGGCATCGCGGCGGGGCAGCGCATGAATCCGCGACACGACCACGCTCACATCGTTTTGCTTCAGGAAATCGAGCACCATCCAGGCATCGCGGGCCCCCACCACGGCCACCTTCTGCGCACCCATGCGGCGGGCAAACCGCACGGCTTCGATGATTTCCTTGCCGTAGTCGGCGTGCAGGTACAGCGTTTTGGAGCCATCAAAAAGGCCCGCCAGCGCGGCAAGGCGTAGGTTTTCGGGGCGGCCGGCCGGCGCTTGGCGGTAGGCATTGGCTTCGCCGAAGAGCTGCTCCAGGTCGCGCAGCTGGGCTTCGCGGGCTTTCTGGCGGCGGTCTAGGGCCGCGGCGTCTTCGGTGGGGTTGATGCGAAATACCATGGCGGGCCAGGTGAGATGCTGGCCGTCGTCGGCGCGCACCACGGCATCCTGCCAGTTCCAGGCGTCGAGCTGCACCACGCTGCTCTGGCCGGCCAGCAGCCCACCGCGCGGGGTAGGTTGGGCCAGCAGTACGCCGTTGGTGCGCACGGTGGGCAGAATGTCGGAGTCCGTATTGTAGGCAATCAGGGCCCGCACGTTGGGATTGAGCGTGCCTACTTCCTCCTCGTCCACCGTAGCCCGGATGGATTCGACTTCGGTCAGGCCCAGGGTCGTATTCGGCAGTATCAGCCCCGGATATAGCTGCTGGCCCGTGGCATCAATGGCCTCGAAGCCGGCTTTGTCCTGCGTGAAGCCCGCGGCGGGCCCGGCATAGGTCAAGCGGCCTTTGTCGAAGGCAACCGTGGCATTGGGCACCACGGTGCCGTTGCCCACGTGCAGCGTGGCGCCGGTAATGAGCACGGGCTTGGCTTGGGGCGGCGCCGGTGTGGGCACCTGGGCCAGGGCGGCGAGGGGCAGGCAGACAAATAATAAAGCGGATATGCGCATGGTTTCGAAGACTGAATTATTTGGCAAGCTCTTTTTCCTGGCCGATTGTGTCGCAGTGCCAGAGGCCCTGGGCTTTGCTGGGCGCCGACTGCGTGGGCGCGCCGCTCTTTTTGGCCAGCAGCATGGCTTGCACGATGCGCTGCCGCTCCTTCTGCATGTCGGCACGCAGGGCAGCGTCGGTGCTGAGGCTGAACATTTCGCGGCCGTCCACGAAGGTGTATTCGGGGCGGGCGTAGATGCTGAGGGGGTTATCGGTCCAGAGCACCACGTCGGCGTCCTTGCCTTCCTTGATGGAGCCCATGTGGGCGTCGAGGTGCAGCATTTTGGCCGGATTGATGGTGACCAGGCGCAGGGCCTCTTCTTCGGTCAGGCCGCCGTACTTCACGGTTTTGGCGGCTTCCTGGTTGAGGCGGCGGCTCATTTCGGCGTCGTCGGAGTTGATGGCCACGTTCAGGCCGGCCCGCGTCATAATGGCCGCGTTGTACGGAATGGCGTCCCTTACCTCGTTTTTATACGCCCACCAGTCCGAGAACGTGCTGGCATTGGCGCCGTGGGCTTTCATCTTATCGGCCACTTTGTAGCCCTCCAGAATGTGAGTGAAGGTATTCACCTTGAAGCCCATGCGGTCGGCCACGTTCAGCAGCATGTTGATTTCGCTTTGCACGTAGCTGTGGCAGGTAATGAAGCGCTGGCGGTTGAGAATTTCGACCAAGGCTTCCAGCTCCAAATCGCGGCGCGGAGCCTCGGTGGTTTTCTGCTTGCTTTTGCTGAGCTTTTTGTAGCCCGCCAGGTCTTTCTCGTATTCCTTGGCGCGGGTAAAGGCATCCACAAATACCTGCTCGGTGCCCATGCGCGTCTGCGGGAAGCGCAGCACGCTAAGCTCGTTGCGGTTGCTTTGCTTTACGTTTTCGCCCAGGGCAAACTTGATAAAGCCCGGCGCGCCGGCAATTCGCATGTCATCGGGCGTGGCGCCCCAGCGAAACTTTACCAGCGCCGACTGCCCGCCTATGGGGTTGGCCGAGCCGTGCAGCAGCTGCGCCGCCACCACGCCGCCCGCCAGGTCGCGGTAGATGCCCACGTCCTCGTTGTCCACCACGTCGCCCACGCGCACCTCGCTAGTCACGGCCTGGGTGCCTTCGTTCACGCCGCCGGCAATGGCGATGTGCGAGTGCTCGTCGATGATGCCCGGCGAGAGATGCTTGCCCGCGCCGTCGATGCTGCGGGCGCCCTTGGGCAGGGCCAGGTTCTTGCCAATTTTGGTGATTTTGCCGTTTTCCAGCAGCACGTCGGTGTTTTCGAGCTTACCCGCGGCCTCGCTGGTCCACACCGTGGTGTTTTTGATGAGCGTGGCCTGCTGGCTGGGGATGGCCGACCGGCCGTAGGCGGCAAACGGGAACGTAATGTTGCCGAGCACCGGCAGCGGGGTCACCTTGGCCGAGTCGCGCTTGGCCGCGCGGCTGGCTTCTTCCTGGCGCGCGGCGCGCCACTTCACCGGCGTGCCATCGGCCAGCAGGCCATCGCCCTGAAACACGCGGCCCTCCTGGGTGTAGAAGCCACTCAGGCGCACGGAGCCGGGCGTAGGGCTTGGGACTTGGTTCGGGGCATTGGCACTTTTATCCGGCCCTCTTTTCCCTTTCACTTTGTCGCTGGGATTGTACACAATGGTGGCCAAGTCGCTGGTCACGTTCACATTGCCGCGAACGGTATCGCCGGCAGTGGACACAATTCTCAGCTCTGGGGCCTCGGGTTTGCCCTGAATAAGCAGGCGGGCCTCGGGTTGCTCGCCAACCTTAAAGGTGTACACGCCGCGAAAGTCGGCCGGCACGGTGCTGACCTGGTACCGTTCGCCCTGCACCCAGTTGTCGAGCACCACGTTGTCGTCGGCCAGGAAGCGGGCCGAGCACACGATGAAGTTGGCTTCCATGCCGGGCTTCAGGGCCCCGATGCGGTCCTGGGCGTGCAGCAGGTGGGCAGGCGTTTCGGTAAGGGCGCGCAAGGCATCGGTTTCGCTCAGGCCGTACTTGGCGGCTTTGCGCAGGTTGGGCAGGAACTTCTTTTTGTCCTTGAGGTCGGCTGCGGTGAGGGCAAACGGCACGCCGGCCTGGCTGAGGCGGGCCGCGTTGGCGGGGGCCAACTCCCAGTGCTTCAGGTCTTCGAGGGGAATGCGCAAGGCATCATACACGTCGTCCACGTTGTAAGCCTCGGGGTAGTTGAGGGGCAGCACGAAGGTGGCGCCGGTGGCTTTCAGGTCGTTGAGCCGTTGGTATTCGTCACCGTTCCCCTTGATAATGTATTGTTGGCCGGCCTCATCGCCCACCCGGTCGGCCCGCAGCGCCGAGAGTTTGTCCGTGACCTGAAAAATGGCCGGCAGGGCCTTCTGCTTAGTGAGGGCCTGCAGCGACAGGTTTTGCTCGCGGCGCGGGTTGCGCTGGTTCCACTGCGCGTCGAGGTAGGTTTGGCGGAGCAGGGCAATGCTGCCCATCAGCGAGCCGGGGTAGTCCTGGGTGCTGGTGCCTTTGTCGAACGATAGGCCCGAGGCGGCTTTTTCCAGCAGCATCACCTCGTGCTCGCGGCGGTTGGTATTGAGGCTGACCAAGGCCGCCGTGCCGCGCATGATGCCATCGGCCTGCTGCGTGAGCACGGCGCCGAAGCCCAGGGCCCGGTACGCGGCGGCCTGCTCTTCGTTGATTTTGAACTGCTCGGCCGCGTTTACTTCGGGGTGCACGGCTTGGTTCCAGTTATACGCGCCGGTTTTTTGGCTGTCGAACTGCGGGGCAGCCCGGCGTCCCTGGCGCTCCGACGCTTTGGTTTCGGGCACGCCGTAGCTGGTGTACACGTCCACAAAACCGGGGTAGATGAACTTGCCGCGCACGTCCTGCACCACGGCACCGGCCGGGATTTTCACGGAAGCCGCCGGGCCAGTCGCCACTACTTTCCCGTCCCGAATCAGTAGCGTGCCGTCACTGATTTTGGTTTGGTAATCGGTGAACAGCGTGGCGTGGGTGAAAGCAAACACCCCGGGGCGCTGGTCGTACACGCCGTTGCGTGGGAACGTGCCGGGCTGCGCCACGGCCGCCGAGCCCGCCAGCGCGAGCAGTGCCGTGAGCGGCACATCCTGATTAAAAATTTTCATTCAAAAAGTATGGTGCTAAACCCGAGTAATTTGCCCGAAGCAACGGCGTTGCTTCCCGCTTTCTCGTCAAATGTAGCGCCCGCGCCCACCGTCTGGCAACGGTCCAGCTCAATTGCCAGTAAGAATTAATTACGTCCCCTGATTTTTCACCCTTCTTCTCCCGTTTCCCATGCGCAAAGGCACCAAAGTCACCTGGAAATACGGCACCGGCACCGCAACTGGCAAAATTGAATCGGTGCACAAAGAGCCCGTTTCGCGCACCATAAAGGGCTCCGAGATTCACCGCAACGGCTCCGCCGCCGACCCCGCCCTGGTCATCGTGCAGGAAAACGGCGACCGGGTGCTCAAGCTCAAAAGCGAAGTAAAAGCGGCGAGCTGAGTGGCACGACATCGATATCGGTTATCGGTCGTGTAGCCTATCATGGTAAGCGATGCTGAAGAATCTCGACCGCGCCATTTGTCATGCTGACGAAGGAAGCATCTTATAACGGCTCAACGATTCGTTCTAACCTGATAAGATGCTTCGCTGCGCTCTGCATGACAGACGGCGCGAGAAAGCGGTAGAGGGGCTTCCTTTTGCGTTCTTCCAGTAATTACACCCAAAGTAAAAAGCCCCGCCGGTTTGAACCGGCGGGGCTTTTTAATGACTTAGCTATCTAAGGCAGATTACAGATTTTTGTCGCTGGGCTCAATAAAGGCCGCCTCTTCCATCTCCGTCGGCACTACCACGATGCCTTTCTGGAGCAGCGATTTTCTACGGCCGTAGAGGAAGTAGACCACAAAGCCAAGCAGCATCCAGCCCAACGCCACTTTCAGGGTGAAGGCATCGAGGGCCACAATCAGCAGCAGGCAGATGAGCGCGCCCATGATAGGCACCAGCGGGAAGCTGGGCGAAGAGAGCGGCGAGCGGAACGGCCGGGGCTGGTCGGGGTCGGAGCGGCGCATAATCCACACGCCCAGGCTCACCAGCACGAAGGCCAGCAGGGTACCGAACGAGGTGAGGTCGCCGGCCAACGAGCCGGGCACGAAGGCCGCAAACAGGCCCACAAACACCATCAGCATAAGGTTGGATTTGTAGGGCGTGTTGAAGCGAGGGTGCAGTTCCGAGAAGGCTTTGGGCATGAGACCGTCCTTGGCCATCGAGAAGAACACGCGGCTCTGGCCCATGAGCATCACGAGCATTACCGACGAGAAGCCAAGCAGAATGGCCACCGTGACGGCCGTGGCCAGCCAGCCGTAGCCGGGCATGTGCGCCTTGATGGCGTAGGTTACCGAGGCTTCGCCGCCCAGAGCCGGGTCAGCAAATTCGCGCCAGTTGGCCACGCCGGTCAGCACGTGGCCGAACAGGATGTAGAGAACGGTGCAAATGGCCAGCGAGCCCAGGATGCCGATGGGCATGTCGCGCTTGGGGTTTTTGGCTTCCTGCGCGGCGGTGCTCACGGCATCAAACCCAATGAAGGCAAAAAACACGATGGCAGCACCACCCAGGATGCCCCCGAAGCCGTGCTTGTTCCACTCGGTGTAGCTGCGCACCACGTCGCCAGCGGCGTTTTTCACCGGCTCGGCGTTCTCAGGAATCAGGTAAGGCGTGTGGTTGGCGGGGTTGATAAACTGCCAGCCCACTGCGATAAACACCAGTACGATAAGCACTTTCAGCACCACCACTACAGCGTTGAACATGGCCGACTCCTGCGTGCCTTTTACCAGCAACAGGCTCAGCGCCACAATCACCAGCAGGGCTGGCAGGTTGATGAGGCCGTGCTCGGTTACGCCGTTCACCACGGCGCTTTCGAAGGGCGAGTGGCTCAGGTTGTACGGTATACTCATCCCAAACACCTGCAGGAGCTTGTTGAGGTATTCGCTCCAGGCAATGCTCACGGTAGCCGCGCCCAGCGCGTATTCCATGATGAGGGCCCAGCCGATTACCCAGGCCACAAACTCGCCCATGGTGGTGTAGGCGTAGGTGTAGGCCGAGCCGGCAATGGGAATCATGGCCGCGAACTCGGCGTAGCACAGGCCCGCAAACACGCAGCCAATGGCGGCCACGATGAACGCCAGCGTGACGCCCGGGCCCGAAGCCTGGGCCGCCGCCGCCGCCGTGCGCACAAACAGGCCCGCCCCGATGATGGCGCCCACGCCCAGCGCCACGAGGTTGCCCGCGCCCAGCGTCCGCTTCAGGGTCCCGTGCCCGGTGGAATTGGCCTCGCCCAGAAGCACGGCCAGGGGTTTTTTGGCGAAAATACTTGCCATGTTTTAAGTATGAAGAAGGAAGAAGTGTGAAATAAAAAGCCTTTTAAACAGAACCGTCGGGCCCATTCGCAATGAAAATATTGAAAAGTGACACCGACAGGCCCGAAATATAGGCAGCAAATTCGCTCCATCCCGGTTTTCGCCCTTTAGAGGCAATGGCAAACAGGAAACCACTGCTCAGAATGAGCGGCTTAAACCCGACACAGATTGGGCTATCATAGCCAGTGTAGGGACAGCCCGCTAGCCTTGGGATATTCGAGCAGCGTCCGTGCTTTCGCCGCCTGGGCATTTCCTCGCATCAGGTTTAGCTCAGAAAGATTTAGCCCAGAAAGTAGTCGGAACACGCCCCGGCCGGGGTGGAAGGCCGGAATTTGAGCCACTAAATGGAAGCCGCCAACCTGCACCCCGCCTCCCGCTACGAAGGATTAATCCAGCGGCTTTGTCCGGAAAAAGCACCTGCTTATCGATTGCATCAGGTGCGCATCCTGGCTCAACTATTCCTGGCATACCGCTTGCAAATCTTCTGGCAAGGCACATGCATCTTATTAAGCACAGCCGCCCCTCCTCCCGCAATAGACCCTTCTCAATCCTCCAATTACCTCATGAAAAAGAACCTGATTCTGCTGGCTGCCCTGGCCCTGACCACCGCCGGCACCAGCTTTGCCCAGACCACCGCCCCCGCCGCTACTACCCTGAAAGCGCACAAAGGAAAAGGCCACGCCACCCCCGCCCAAAAAGCCGACCACCGGGCCGCCAAACTAGCCAAGGAACTTGGACTGACGGCCGACCAGGAAGCCAAAGTTGAGCAGTTGATGCTGGCCCGCCAGCAGGAAACCGCGGCCCTCAAAACCAAGTACGGCGCCGACAAAAAAGCCGGACGCGCCGAGATGAAGGCCGCCCACGAGCGCTACCAGGCCCAGCTCAAAGCCATCCTGACGGCCGACCAGTACGCCAAGTTCGACAAGCTGAAGGAAGAGCACCACGGCCACGGCAAGCTGCAGGGCGGCGGCAAAATGAAAATGAAAGCCAAAGCGTAACCGCGGGCCTCGGCCCCGGTTCCAAAAAGCCTCCGCCTGATAGGTGGGGGCTTTTTCGTATTTTGGCTTAAGCTGAACCGATTTCCGCATTCGGCTACTTGCTTATATTTGGCCTAGCCACCTGGCTCCAAATGCAGCCTTAATACCCCAAACGCAATGCCTCCCCTCCCCAGTAGCACGGCTTCGGCCGTGCAAATTCAGCAGTTTTACGACAAGGGCCTGGCCCACGCCAGCTACGCCGTACGGTGCGGCCGCCAGGTTGCCGTCATCGACCCGGGCCGCGACCCCCAACCCTACTACGATTTTGCCGACGAGCACGAGGCCGACATCATCGCCGTAATTGAGACGCACCCGCACGCCGATTTTGTGTCGTCGCACCTGGAAATTGCGGAAGAAACCGAGGCCACCATCTACTGCAGCAAGTTGCTGGGCGCCAAGTACCCCCACAAAGCCTTCGACGATGGCGACCGGATTAAGCTGGGCAACGTGGAGCTGCACGCCATCAACACCCCCGGCCACTCGCCCGACAGCATCAGCATCCTGCTGCTGGACGAGCTGGCCCAAAGCCGCGCCGTCTTTACCGGCGACACCCTCTTCGTGGGCGACGTGGGCCGGCCCGATTTGCGCGAGGAGGAAGCCGTGGGCGGGCACAAGCGCGAGGAGCTCGCGGCCCAGCTCTACCGCAGCACCCGCAACAAGCTCATGACCCTGCCCGGCACCACCCGCGTGTACCCCGCGCACGGCCCCGGCTCGCTCTGCGGCAAGACCACCAGCCCCGACCTCGACAGCACCATCGCCAAAGAGCTCAAGACCAACTACGCCCTGCAGCCCATGTCGCAGGACGAGTTTGTCAAGGTGCTACTGGAAGACCAGCCCTTTGTGCCCAAGTATTTCGGGCACGATGTGAAGCTCAACAAGCAAGGTGCCCCAAGCTTCGAAGACAGTATCCGGGCGGTGCCCACCCTCAGCAGCGCCGCCGTGCTGGAGCCGGGCGTTTTGCTCATCGACACCCGCCCGGCGGCCAAGTTCCGCGCGGGCCACCTGCCGGGCGCCATCAACCTGCAGGATGGCGGCAAATTTGAAACCTGGCTGGGCTCCATCGTGGGCCCCAAGGAGCCGTTTTACCTCCTCGCCGACTCGCAGATTGCGCTGGATACCGTAGTCCGCAAATCGGCGAAGATTGGCTACGAAGGCAACATCAAAGGCGCTCTGCTGGCTCCGCTCTCGCTTCCGGCTACTTCGCCCGAAGTCGATGTAGCCCAGGTGCGCGAGCACCCCGAAGCCTTCACCATCGTCGACATCCGCAACCGGGCCGAAGCCAGGGTTCCGGTGTTCGAGAACGCCTTGCTCATCCCCCTGCCCGAGCTGCGCGAGCGGGCTCACGAAGTGCCGACCGACAAGCCCGTGCTGGTGCATTGCGCCGGCGGCTACCGCTCCGCTGCGGGCGCCAGCATCCTGCAGCAGGCGCTGCCCGGCGTGGAAGTGCTGAACTTGGGCGATGCCATCACGGAGTTTCAGAAGCAGGCGGTGCACTAGCACCACCTTATATACAGCGTTTACAGCAGCGTAATTCCGCACAAGTGGGGCGGAATCACGCTGCTCATCTAGTGCCTTAGTACTCCGGCTGACAGCAAGCGCTGATGCATACGTTCTAATGTCGAACCAAGCGTATTAAAACAACCAAAACCAACCCATTATAATTGACGCAGTAAGTTGTTCGTTTGTCGTAACGCCATTCTTTATTTTTGAAAGACAAAACCTTCTTTCCAAATAATTAAACTATTAATTAAATAAGGGCAAGAATTATGACCGACCATTCAATGAAGCTTGACATTTACGTCAACTATCCAGGGCATTGCGAAAAAGCGTTTCGATTTTACGAGCAGCATCTTGGTGGGAAAATAAATATGATGATGCCTCACCAACAACCGCATCCCAATTTCCCCCTGAATGGGAGCGCCCAATTCTTCATGCTATACTCGAGATAGGTGGCACTTTGGTTAGGGGCGCCGACATTCTTGGTGCCGAACCTATGCGTAGCGCCTATCTTACGCTTAGACTTGATACGCCGGAAAAAGCAGAACACATCTACAATCTACTTTCCACTGATGGCGAAATCTTTATGAAGATGGAAAAGACCTTCTTTGCGAATCGTTTTGCCATGCTGCGCGATAGATTCGGTACGTCTTGGATGCTCCTTAATGAAAATTAGAAATTACTGCTTTCAGATTGCTGCTAAAAATTCGGTCAATAAAATAAATTAAATAACAAAAGCTCGCAGCCAGCAAGTGGTTTGGCGTTAATAAATAGGGCAGGTAAAGGGAACGTTAGCTTTGTTTCTCTATCAGCTTTAAATTCAATTCAGCATTATCTCAACATCCAAAAAAGCCCCAGCGCATTTGCCGGGGCTTTTTGCATTCCTTGCCGCATGGGTATCTTTGAGATTATCTCTACCCTATGCGCGTCCTCCACACCGCCGACTGGCACCTCGGCCAGCGCTTCATCAGCGGCCACGAGCGCACCGACGAGCACCGCCACTTCCTGCACTGGCTGGTGGCCACGGTGCGTGAGCACGCCGTGGAAATCCTGGTGATTGCCGGCGACGTTTTCGACAGCGGCTCGCCCTCCAACCAGGCGCTGGAGCTGTACTACGATTTCCTGCTGCAAATGCAGTCCACCGAGTGCCGCGATATTGTGGTGGTGGGCGGCAACCACGACTCGCCGGCTACCCTCAATGCGCCGGCCAGGCTGCTGCGCCACCTGCGGGTGCACGTGGTGGGCTGCGTGCCCGACTGCTTCGAGGACCAGGTATTGATTTTGAACGACGCTGCCGGGCAGCCTGGGCTGGTGGTGTGCGCCGTGCCCTTTCTGCGCGACCGCGACGTGCGCCTGTCGGTGCCCGGCGAAACGGCCGAGGAGCGCGAAGCCCGGCTTAAGCAAGGCATTGCCGACCACTACGCCCGCATTGCCGAAGTGGAGCACGTGTGGCAGTTGAAAGCCAATGGCCTGCCCGTGCTGGCTACGGGCCACCTCTACGCCGCCGGCGCAGCACCCTCCGACTCCGAGCGTACCATCCACGTGGGCAACCTGGGGCAGGTGACGGCCGAGCATTTCCCGGAGATATTCGATTACGTGGCCCTGGGGCACTTGCACCGGCCCCAGCGCGTGGGTGGACGCGAGCACATTCGCTACTCGGGGTCGCCGATTGCGCTGTCGTTTTCCGAAATAGACCACGGCAAGGAAGTGCTGCTGCTGGACTTTGCCGGCGGCAAGCTGGCCACGCTCGTGGCCTTGGCCGTGCCGGGTACGCGACGGTTGCTACGTTTTCATGGGGAACTAGACGAAGTGCTGGGCCTGCTCGTGGCCTACGACAACACCGGCTACCTGCTGCCCGCCTGGGTCGACGTGGAAGTGCGCTCCGAGCTCACCCAGTTGGAAGTAGCCGAAGCGCTGCTGAAAGTTATTCAGGACCTAGACCGCAAACATGTGGAAGTGCTGGCCCGCCGCCACCTGCGCCTGGTGAAGCTGCGGCCCCTAGGCGAAGCGGCCGGCGACGAGCCCCCGCTCACGCCCAGCCTGCATGATTTTACCGAGCGCCAGGTATTTGCGCAGCGGCTGGAAAACGAGCCGGAAGCCGGCCGCGCCGAGCTGCTGGCCGCATTTGACGAACTATTGGAAGGGATGCCCCACGCATGAAGATTCTCCGCGTCCGTTTCTTTAACCTGAACTCCCTGCGCGGCGAGCACGAGGTCGACTTCGGCAACAGCCCCTTGTCCGATGCGGGGCTGTTTGCCATTACCGGGCCCACGGGGGCGGGCAAGACCACCATTCTCGACGCCATTACGCTGGCCCTCTACGGGCAGGTACCGCGCCACGACGGCAGCGGCCCCGAGCAGGTAATGAGCCACGGCACGGGCGAGAGTTGGGCCGAAGTTGAGTTTCAGGCCAGTGGCGGGGTGTACCGGGCCAAGTGGGGCCAGCACCGCGCCCGCCGCCGGGCCGACGGCCCGCTGCAGGACTCCAAAATGGAGCTTAGCGAGCAAAAAATCGTGGACGGCGAGGAAACCTGGCCGTTCCTAGAAACCTACAAGTCGCGGGTACCTGGCAAGGTGGCCGAGCTTAGTGGGCTGGAATACCGGCAGTTTCTGCGCTCGGTGCTGCTGGCCCAGGGCGAGTTTACCAAGTTCCTGAAATCGACCGCCGGCGAGCGGGCCCAGCTGCTGGAAAAGCTAACGGACACGCGCAAATACTCCGACATATCCCGGGCAGCCTACGAGCGCGCCAAGCAGGAAACCCAACGGGTGGAAACCCTGCGCGCCGGCCTGGCTGGCGTAGCCCTATTAAGCCCCGAAGAAGTAACCGAACTGGAAGCCGATGTGCAGGAGCTGGCCCAGCACGTGCAGCACGCTACCGCCGAGCAGCAGCGCCTGACCGAAGCCCAAACCTGGCGCCGCCGCCTCGAAGAGCTGGGCCTGCAGCAGCAGCGCAGCCAGTCGCGCCTGCACCAGCTCACGGCCCAGGCCGAAACCCTCACGCCGGTGCGGCAGCGCGTGGCCCGGCACGAGCAGGCGCTCCCCTTTCAAACGCCGTGGGCCCTGCTGCAAAAAACCGACGAGCAACTGCGGCACCTGACCCGTGAGGCCGAGCAGCTGCGCCAACATCTGCCCCAACTGCAGGCACAGGTAGCCACTGCCCGCCAGGCCCGCACTGCGGCCGCCGAAGCGCGGGAAACCGCCGCCGCGACCCGCCGCGACCAGGAACCCCGCCTTCGCGAAGCCGAAAAGCTGGATTTGCAGGTGCAGGAAGCTGATAAGCGCCTGCGGGAGCATCGCCAGGAATACGAGGTTAAAAATGAGCGGTGCAAACAGCTCAAGGCGACCACTGAGGCCGCCAGCACCCGCCTGCGCGAGCTGCGGCAGCAGCTTCACGCCGTGCAGGAATGGCTCACTAAGAACTTACACCTCACAGAGTTGGGCGAGGCCCTGCCCGCCCTCACGGGCAGCCTCCAGGACTGGGACCACCTGCGGGCGGAACTGGGCCGGCTGCTGCAAGCCGAACGCACGCTGCAGTTGCGCCTCACTGCTGCCATTACTGCTGGCACCCAGGGCCGCGCGGAGGCTACCACCGCCACCGAGCAATTGAGCGCCGTACGCGAGCAGCAACAGACCGCCACTGCCCAGCGCGACCAGTGGCTCAAGCGCCTGCAGCACCACGAAACGACCCTCCGCCAGCAGCACGCCGACCAGGAACGGGCCCAAAACGACCTGCGGCGCCTCATTCAGGCGCACCACCTCATTCTTACGCACGAAGAAGCCCGTGAGCACCTCACCGCGGGCGAGCCCTGCCCGTTGTGTGGAGCCACCGAGCACCCGTATGCAGCCGGTGAGCTGGGCGTAAATGCCGAATCGGTACGCGCCGACCGGGAACGAGAGGAGGAACTGGGCCAGCGCGTCCGGGCCCTCAATGCCCGGCTCAACCGCGTGCAGGCCCTGACCGGCATGCTCGAAAACAACGGTGGGCTGGTGCAGTCCGGCCCCGGCACGCCGGCCCCACTCTCCGAGGCCGAAGAAGCCGATGCTTTTGCGCAGGTGCGGGCGCTGGGACCGCAGCTGCGGGAACTGGAACAGCAGCGGCAAGCCCTGGAGCTCGTGCTTTCCAAGGCAGAAAGCCGGGTTCAGCAGGCCACCGACCAGCACCGGGAGCTGACCAACGAAATGACGCAGGTAAGCGCCGACCTGGCCGATGCCCGGGAGCGCGAGCCCCTGGTGCGGGAGCAGCTGGCGAGCCTGAGCAGCAGCTTTGGCTTGACTTTTTCCGGCGAAAATGGGCCTGAGCTAATTGATAGGCTCAAGGGCCTGGGCATCGAGTTCCAGAACAAGCAGAAGGCCCAGACCGAGGCCGAAAAGGAGCTGGCAGCAGCCGAAGTCGGCTTGGCGAAGGACGAGCAGGACAAAGCCGAGGTAGACGCTTGGTTGCGCACCCGCAAGACCGAGCTGCTGGCCGAGCACGAAGCCATTAAGACCCAAAAGGAGCAGCGCCATTTGCTATTTGCCGGCCCCGATGTGGCAGTGGCCCGAGAGCAGCTGGAAGCCGCAGCTCAACGGGCTGATAAGCAGCTAACCGAAGCCGACCAGCAGCTCCAGAAGCACGAAACCGACCTGACTACCGCCGAAAACCAGCTGCGCCAGCGCGAGCAGGACGCCGCTCGGCAGCAACTGGAGCGCGCCACCCAGCACGCGGCCTTGGTGGCCAGCCTCGAAACCGCTGGCCTCGTGCCCGACCCCTCGGCCCTCGCCCCCCTGCTCCTGCCCGATGCCGAGGTGCGCCGCCTGGCCGGCCAGCTCCAGCAGCACGAACAGGACCTGGCCATCACCCAGCAAAACCTGACTGACCTGGCCGGCCAGCTCCACAGTGAGCAAGCACGGGCCCTCACCCCCGACCCAGCCGAAACCATAGCCAGCCAGCTGCAGGCCAACCGCGAGCAGCTGGCTGCCATCCATCAGCAGCTAGGGCAGCGGCAGGAGCGCCTCAGCAGCCACCGCACCGGCCTGGAGCGCCACGCCGCAATGGCCGCCGAGCTCGAAAAGCAGCAGCAGGAAGCCCGCCGCTGGCGCGGCCTGGCCGAAGTCATCGGCTCGGCCGACGGCAAGAAGTTCAGCGAGTTTGCTCAAGGCCTCACCCTGGCCCGCTTGGTGGACCTGGCCAACCGCCACCTCACCCGCCTCACCGACCGCTACCACATCCTGCGCAACCCCGAGGAGCACCTCGACCTGCTGATTCTGGACGAGTACCAAGCCGGCAGCACCCGTTCCATGAACTCGCTTTCGGGCGGTGAAAGCTTCTTGGTGAGCCTGGCCCTGGCCCTTGGTCTGAGTGAGCTGGCCGGCCGCAAGACGCAGATTGACACGCTGTTCATCGACGAAGGCTTCGGCACCCTGGACCCCGATGCGCTAGACGTGGCCCTCACGGCCCTGGAGATGCTGCAAGGCACGGGGAAAACCATCGGCATCATCTCCCACGTCGAGGCCCTGAAGGAACGGGTGAGCACCCAAATCAACGTGCGCAAGGGCGCGGGTGGCATCAGCTCAATTCGAGTAGTTGGGCTATAGGGATTCTCGTATAAATCTTTAGCCCTTACGTCTGTCATGCAGAGCGCAGCGAAGCATCTTATCACGCCACAACGACTCGTTTAGCGGCGATAAGATGCTTCGCTGCGCTCTGCATGACAGGCGCTTAAAATGATTAGTCACGAGGTAGAGATGCTTCGGCTGCGCTCAGCATGACAGTTCTTTTTGCGTCTTTTTGGGCAACTGCATAGCTTCTCAGCGGCGGGCGCGGCGGTTGGCGATGCGCTCTACGCGCTGCTTTCGAATCCAGCGCAGGTAGGTTTGCAGCTCCTCGGCGGCGCGCAACAGCTCAACCGAAGAGTAGCGCTGGGCAAGGTCGCGGTTGCTTAGGAAGCGGTGCACGCTGCTGTGGCAGGGTTGGCATAGCTCAACGGTGGGGCCGTATTTGCCGCCTTCTTCGCGCGGTACCAAGTGGTGCCGGGAAGTGGCTTGTACCTCCCGCTCGCACAGGCCGCACTGCGGGCCAACGGTAACCGGTGAATCGAGGGGCGGCCATGCCGAGGGCCGGGTGCGCTGCCTTGCCATAAGCTGCAAAAGGGCGAGTTAGAAAGAGGGTTATTTATTGAGCTAACACCGTTCAACTTTCACAAGTTGCTGATATGCTTACTATGCGCTACCTTGGCCTGGGTTGAGCTTACTTGCATAGCTTAATTTACTCTTTGTTTCATATAACTTTCACTATTTCCCCACATGATAACAACCGTACCCTTCGTTACCTCAACCAAGCAGCCGTCGCTGGCCGGCCGGGTAGCCGGCGTGCTCACGGCCCTCTTGTTGCTGGGAGCCGCGCCCTCGGTGCGCGCCCAAACCTGGATGGTGAGCACCAACGCCCAAATCAAAATGGGCATTCTCGATAAATACGGCCAGTTGGGACCCTACACGGCCACGTTTGTGGTGCACAGCGAGCGTACCGGCAAAGACTACTTCCTGGTGAAGGAGCTGGCCCAGGGCCAAACGGGCGTCGACGTGCTGTTCCCCACCGACCCTTCGGACCCGCAGTATTTCAAAACCGAATCGGGGGAGGCGGCCGCCGCCGCGCCCGGCCGCTACACCTGGGAATGCCGGGTAAAAGGCGTAAAAGCCGTGGGTGGCCGGTTTGTGTTTCCCGAAGTCGGCAACGACGTGAGCGTGGTTACCAAGTAAATGCCCACCGCACGGGCGGCTTTTTAAGCAGCGAAACCAACGAAAGCCTGGCCATGTGCCGGGTTTTTTCGTTTAGAAAGTGGGCCCTGGCCAGCCGGGAATACCGCACCGGGTCCGTTATTCGTTCACTTTCTTTCGTCATTACCGTGCCACGCAAATCCTTTCCCGAACTCATCAACAGCCCGGGCATGCCCGTGCTGGTCGATTTTTATGCCACCTGGTGCGGCCCCTGCAAAACCATGGCGCCCATTCTGGAGCAGGTAGCGGCCCAGCACGGCGGCAAGCTGCGCGTCATCAAGATTGACGTGGACCGCAACTCGGCCGTGGCCCAGCAATACCGCGTGCAGAGCATCCCCACGCTCATTCTCTTTCATCAGGGGCAGCCGGTGTGGCGGCAGGCGGGCGTGGTGCCCGCCGCCCAAATTAGCCAGGCGCTGCAGCCCTTCGTGGGCAAGAGCTAGCTCATCGGGTTTTCCGATTGCGGGGCTGCGAGCGGGCGGCAAACTATCCGGTCGGGCTGGGCGTTGGAGAGCACGCTACCTTTGTGTTTTCCTCGATTGCTACCGTATGCCTGGGGGTTCTGTTAAACGTTACTTCTTATTAGTGTTATGGTTAGGCCTGGGCTGGCCACGGGTGGGCTGGTCGCAGGAGGCAGCCCATTTTCTGCTCAGTGGCACGGTGCGCGGCGTGCGCGGCGAAGCGCTACCGGGGGCCAGCGTGGCCGTGCCCGCCCTTAATACCGGCACCGCAGCCGATTCCCTGGGGCATTTCTCCCTGAGGCTGCCGGCCGGGCGGCACCAGGTGGTGGTGGCCTTCGTGGGGTATCAGCAAATCACCCGCGAGCTGAACCTGACCAAAAACCAGCGGCTCAACGTGGCCCTGGAAGAGAGCGGCAACCAGCTCGGCGAGGTGGTGGTAGAAGGAGCCGCTACGCTGGAAGAAAAGCTCAGAACCACGCAAATGGGCGTCGAGCACCTCAGCATCCGGGAGGCCAAGCTGCTGCCGGCGCTGTTTGGCGAAGTCGATATTCTGAAAACGCTGCAGCTCAAGCCGGGCATACAGAGCGGCGGCGAGGGCACCAGCGGGCTGTTTGTGCGCGGCGGCTCGGCCGACCAAAACCTGGTGCTCCTCGACAATGCCCTGGTGTACAACCCCAACCACTTGTTTGGGCTGTTTTCGGTGTTCAACTCCGATGCCGTGCAAAGCGTGGATTTGTACAAGTCGGGCTTTCCAGCTCAATTTGGGGGGCGGCTGTCGTCGGTGGTGGATGTGAAGCTGCGCGAGGGCGACCGCCAGCACTACGTGGCCACCGGCGGCGTGGGCCTCATTTCGTCGCGCCTCACCTATGAGGGGCCCATCAACAAAGGCAAAGGCTCGTTTATCGTGTCGGGCCGCCGCACGTATTTCGACATTTTCACGCGCGCCCTCAACAAGGCCAACGAAGGAAAAGAAGACTACAGCCCCATTCCCGATTACTACTTCTACGACCTCAACGCCAAGGCCAACTATACGCTCAGCGAGAAAGACCAGCTGTTTCTGAGCGGCTACCTCGGCCGCGATACGTTCGGGTTCAACAGCTCGGGCGGGTTCGATTTTAAATTCAACTGGGGCAACACCATCGGCACGCTGCGCTGGAACCACGTCTTTTCGCCCAAGCTTTTCGTCAATACCTCGGTTTCGGTTTCGGATTATAAATACGACCTGACCAACAAGCTCGACCAGTTCAGCTTCAAACTGGGCTCCCGAATCACGGACTACAGCGGCCGCACCGATTTCGAGTACACCCCCAACGACCGGCACGTGCTCAAAGCCGGGGCGCAACTCACTCAGCACAAGTTTGGGGTGGGCCGGCTGGATGCCAATTCCGGCGACGGCCGCGTGAACTTTGGGTCCGATGTGAGCTACTACGGCCTCGACGGCGCCCTCTACGCCTCCGACAACTTGAAAGCCACCGACAAGCTGCAGCTCGAAGGCGGCCTGCGGCTCACCGGCTTCCGCAGCGGCAGCAACCAATACGGCAGCCTCGAGCCCCGCGCATCGGCCCGCTACTCGCTCAACGACCGTACCTCGCTCAAAGCCAGCTACGCCCTGATGTACCAGTACGTACACCTGGTCACGAACTCGGGTGCCTCGCTGCCCACGGATATCTGGTACCCCTCACGGCTCGCGGTACAGCCGCAGCGCTCGCAGCAGTTGAGCAGTGGCGTGAGCTTTTTATTGGGCCGGGGCAAGTACCTGCTCACCAACGAAGTATACTACAAGTGGGGCCGCAACCAAGTCGACTTCAAGGACGGCGCCCAGCTTTTTGTGAACCCCGAGTTGGATGCCGAATTCATCTTCGGCAAAAGCTGGATCTACGGCGACGAGTTGTACTTGGAAAAGAAAACCGGCAAAACGACCGGCTGGATAGGCTACACGCTGGCCTGGAGCTGGCGCAATTTCCAGCCCCAGCGCGGCACCACCGGCGTAAACAGCGGCCAGGATTTCCACCCCAACTACGACCGCCGCCACAACCTGACCGTGGTGCTGCTGCACCAGCTCAACGCGCGCATCAACCTCACGGCCAGCTTTATCTACACCTCGGGTTCGCTCACCACGCTGCCGCTGGGCCGGTTTGGCGTGCAAGACATTCCGGGCTCGAGCACGGGCATCGACCCGCGGCCGGTGCCCATTTACCCCAACCGCAATTCCTACCAGCTCATCCCCTACCACCGCCTCGACCTCGGCGTGGTGTACAAAATTGGTACCCGCCGCAACCAGGACCTCACCCTGAGCATCTACAACGCCTACAATCGGCGCAATGCCTACTTCGTGTTTTTTGAAACCGTGAAGGACAAAGCCACCGACCGCACCACCGGCTTTCAAGCCAAGCAGGTGTCGCTGTTCCCAGTTATCCCCTCGCTGACTTACAATTTCAGGTTTTAATGTCCTTGCAAAGCGCATCTATCTGTCATGCTTCCACGCCACTTGTCATGCTGACGAAGGAAGCATCTTATCGCCGCTGAACGAATCGTGCTAACCTGATAAGATGCTTCCTTCGTCAGCATGACAAGTGGCGCGAGCGAGATGCTTCGACAAGCTCAGCATGACGTGCAACGATGCTGCTGAGCAACTTAGCCTCTAAAAAACTGGTGAATATCCCCAATATGATAATCGTAAATAAATCTGCTGTTTACCTCCTTGCCTTCCTGGCGTTGGCGGGGTGCGGCAAGCTGCAGAACAACATCGACGTGCCGCTGCCCAGCTACTCGGCCGAGCTAGTGGTGGAGTGCTATTTGGAGCCGGGCCAGGTGCCGAGCCTGGCTGTCACTACCTCGGTGCCGTACCTGAGCGCGGCGTTGCCTCAGGTGCCCACCGACGTTACCGTGAGCCTCACGATGCCCAATGGTACGGTGGTGCCGCTGCCGTTCAAGCCCAATTACGCTGCCCTGGTAGACACCAGCTCGGGCCAGAAATTCCACTCCCATATTGGGCGCGACCCACTGGTGGCCCGCCCCGGCGACGTGTTTAAGCTGGACGTGCGCGATACCCAGGGCCGCCACGTCACGAGTACCACTACCATGCTGCCGCCCGTGCCCATCGATTCGGTGGAATACAAGTTCAATGATAAAACCGGGGCCGAGCGCAAAGCCTATTTCCTCACCAGCTTCCGCGACCCGCCCACGGCCGATGACTGCTACCGCCTGCAGCTGCACAAAGGCAACCCGGCCAAAGGTGCCCTGCAAAAGCAGCCCGAAGTCGACAACTCCTTCGAGGACCGGCTGCTCAATGGCAAGCCGTTTGTGGTGGGCACCACCTACCGCTTTCTCAGCGGCGATACCGTCACGGCCACTCTCTACCACACCGATGCGGCCTTCTACCGTTTCCGCCAGTCGATTCGCGATGCCCGCGGGGCCAACGGCAACCCGTTTGCCCAGCCCTCGGCCATCTACAGCAACGTGCAGGGCGGCGTCGGCATCTTCTCGGTGCTGAGCGGCACCCATATGACTAAGATTATTAAGTAGCTAAACATCAATGGTGTTAAAAGACAGCTTAAGCCCAACAGGTGGGCCGGCGCAGCAATTATATAAGAGGTACTCCGCCGGATTTCCACTTTAGGCCCGATGCATTTCTGCTCATAATAAAAAGGCCATTGCAAAATGCAATGGCCTTTTTATTGTCCTGACACCAGGTTGAACTCACGCTAAATTGAGCTTGGCTCAATCAACAATTCAGCGCTTACATTTTTTCAATTACGGCCTTTACCAGCGCCGTGAGGCGTGGCTCGGCCTTGGCGGCGGCGGCGAAAATATCGGCCAGCACCACCGGCTTGAGGTGCCCCGGCGAACACAAGTCGGTGATGACCGACACGGCCAGCACGGGTAGTCCCAGGTGGCGGGCCGCAATTACTTCGGGCACGGTGCTCATGCCCACGGCATCGGCCCCGATGATGCGCAGGTAACGGTACTCGGCCGGGGTCTCGAGCATGGGGCCGGGCACGCTCACGTACACGCCGCGCCGGGTGGTATCGGCCTGGCCGAGTTCCTGGGCGGCGGCTTCGGCGTGGGCCAGCAGGCCGTGGTCGTAGGCGGCAAACATGTCCGGGAAGCGCGGGCCCAGTTCGTCGTGGTTCGGGCCGATAAGCGGGTTGGTGGGCTGCAGGTTGATGTGGTCGTCAATCAGCATCAGGTCGGCAATATTGAAGTCGGGGTTGAGCCCACCTGCGGCGTTGCTTACCACCAGCTGCTTGATGCCCAGCATCTTCAGCACCCGCACCGGCAGCACCACCTGCTCCATGGTGTAGCGCTCGTAGTAGTGGAAGCGACCTTGCAGCACGGCCACGTTTTTGCCGCCCAGGCGGCCCAGCAGCAGCCGGCCGGCGTGGCTTTCTACGGTCGAAAGCGGGAAGTGCGGGATGTTGGCGTAGCTGATGCTGTGCTCCACTTCTACTTCCCGGGCCAGCGCGCCGAGCCCCGTTCCGAGGATGATGCCGATGTCGGGGCGAAAATTGGGGGCGTAGGCTTCGATGTAGACGGTGGCCTCGCGCAGTTGCTGCATATGGAGCATTTAGAGCTGGGAGTCGGGCAGTTGAAAGAGTTTATTGCAAATCGAATTCGTAGGGCAGCCGGGCCTGCACGCCGCGCATGTGCATGAGCTGCTGGTACTGCGCATAGGCCGGGTAGAGCGGGCCCAGCTGGGTTTGCAGGGCCTTGGTTTGGGCTTCTTCGTCATCGCTGGCCCCAAACATGTTGAGCAGGCGTTCCAGCTCGGTTTTGCGGCGGGGCAGGCGCTGCACCCGGAAGTCGTCGGCCTTGATGTGGGCGCGGGCTGCGGCGATTTTCACGGCGTCGGTGTAGTCGCCCAGCACGTCTACGAGGCCGTTGTTCTTGGCTTCGACCCCGCTCCAGACGCGGCCCGATGCCAGGCGGCGCAGGCGCGCCACGGGCATGTGCCGGCCCAAGGCGGCCTTGGTGGTGAAGTCGGCGTAGATGTGGTCGACTTCGTGCTGCAGCGTGCGCTTCTCAAAGTCCGAGAGCGGGCGCGTGATGGTGGGCAGGTCCGAGAACTTGCCGGTGGTGACGCGGTCCACGGTAATGCCGAGCTTGTTGGCCAGCATGGGCTGGATGTTGGGCAGCACGCCAAACACACCAATGGAACCCGTGATGCTGTTGGGGTGGGCCACAATGGTGTCGCAGGCCATGGCAATGTAGTAGCCGCCCGACGCCGCCACGTCCGACATCGACGCAATAATCGGCTTCACCTTCTTGGTGAGCAGCACCTCGCGGTAAATAATGTCGGAGGCCAGGGCCGAGCCGCCGGGCGAGTTGATGCGCAGCACCACGGCCTTCACCTTGTCGTCGAGCCGGGCCTTGCGGATGGCTTCGGCAAACTTGTCGCTGCCGATGTTGTCGTCGCTGCCTTTGCCGGTCACGATGTCGCCTTCGGCATAAATCACGGCAATGCGGTTGCCGCTGGTTTTGCCTTCGTTTTCATCGGCTTTGTCTTCGTCGAAGTAGTCGTGCAGGCTCACCAGGTTGGGCTTTTTCTTGCTGCTCAAACCCAGTTTGCCGCGCATGTAGTCCTGCACTTCGTCGAAGTAGCCGAGCTTGGTTACCATCTTCAGGCGCAGGGCATCGGGGGCGTTGTGCACCAGCATCGAGTCGCTGATAACCTTGAGGCGCGCCGGCGCAATGCCACGGGTGGCGGCGACCTGCCCAATCATGTGGTTGTTGATGGCGTTCAGGAACGACACGGTTTGGTAGCGGGCCGAATCGGAGAAATTCTCGCGGAAAAACGGCTCAACCGCGCTTTTAAAAGAACCCACCCGGAAGATGTACGGCTCAATGCCGGCCTTGTCGAACAGCCGCTTGTAGAACAGCACCTCCGTGCTCAAGCCATTGAACTCCAGCGTCCCTTGCGGGTGCAGGTAGATTTCATTGGCCACCGACGAAAGGTAGAAGGCCTTCTCCGAGCACACTTCGTGGTAGGCCACGATGAACTTGCCCGACTTCTTGAAGTTGAGTAGCTCGTTGCGCACCTCTTCCATCGAAGCCATGCCGCCCTGCACAATGTCGAGGTTCAGGAGAATGCCCTTGATGTCGCCGTCGGTTTTCGCCCGGCGAATGGCCTGCTTCAGGCTCACCAGTCCCGTGGAGGAGTTATTGCCCCCGAAGAAATTGAACTTGCTGTCGCGCCCCCGCTCCGAGAGCGGCTCGTTGAGCTTCAGCTCCAGCACCGAATTGGCAGCGATTACCTTGCGGTCGGCCGTGCTGGCGGCCCCAATGATGGCGGCCAGCAGCACAAAGCCCAAAAAGCAGAACGCCACCAGGCCTACGAGGGTGGCCAGCACGTATTTAAAGAATTGACGCATGTCGTTTATTTACAGAAATTAGGTTTGTAAAAGTAAGGACGTAGAACTGCTGTCGCTGCTTTTTTAAATCCTATCCAAAAACAGCCCTGGTTTCGAAATTGAGCTAGCTTAAACTGCTTAGTGCCTGTCGTCTCCCTCACGCCGTCTGTCATGCAGAGCGCAGCGAAGCATCTTCTCACCGCTGAACTAGTCGTGCTGACTTGATAAGATGCTTCGCTGCGCTCTGCATGACAGACGTGCTCTGCATGACGTTGGGCTAATAACCGTACTTCTCGCCCCACCAGCTGCGCAGGCGCTCCTGGATTTTCTGCTCGCTGGGGTTGAGGCCCGGCTCGTAGAAACGGGTGCCGCTCAGCGCATCGGGCAGAAACTCCTGCTCTTCAAAGTTTCCCTCGCCATTGTGCGAGTAGGCGTACTCCTTGCCGTAGCCGAGCTGCTTCATCAGGCGCGTGGGGGCGTTGCGCAGCGGCACCGGCACTGGATACACGCCGTTGGCTTTCACCTCGGCCTGCGCTGCCCTGATGGCCATGTACGAGGCATTGCTTTTCACCGAAGTAGCCAGGTAAACAACGGTTTGGGCCAGAATCAAATCAGATTCGGGCAGGCCGATGACCGTGCAGGCCTGAAAGCAGCTCGTGGCCAGCATCAGGGCGTTGGGGTTGGCGTTGCCGATGTCTTCGGAAGCCAGAATGAGCATGCGGCGGGCAATGAACTTCACGTCTTCACCGCCCTCCAGCATCACGGCCAGGTAGTAGAGCGCGGCGTTGGGGTCGGAACCGCGCATGCTTTTAATGAAGGCTGAAATGACGTCGTAGTGCATTTCGCCGCCCTTGTCGTACTTGGCCAACGGGCGCTGGGCCACTTCCTGCACCACGGCATCGGTGATGGTGACCACGCCTTTTTTATCCGGCGGAGTGCTTTGCACCACGATTTCGAGCAGGTTGAGCAGCTTGCGGGCGTCGCCCCCGCTCAGGGCCAGCAGGGCGTGGTCTTCGGCCAGCTTTACTTTTTTCTGTTTCAGGGCCTCGTCTTCCCGCAGCGCTTTGGCCACCAGCTCGCGCAGAGTTTCCGCGCTCAGCGGCTCCAGCACGTACACCTGGCAGCGCGATAGCAAGGCCGGGATGACTTCAAACGACGGGTTTTCGGTGGTGGCCCCAATCAGGGTGACGGTGCCCTGCTCCACGGCCCCGAGCAAGGCATCCTGCTGCGCCTTGCTGAAGCGGTGTATCTCATCAATAAACAACACCGTGCCCCGCTGCCGCTTGGCTTTGTCGATTACGTCGCGCACGTCTTTCACGCCCGCATTGATGGCCGAGAGCGCCGAAAACGGCTGTTTTAGCTCCGAGGCCAGCAAGTGCGCCAGGGTGGTTTTGCCCACGCCGGGCGGGCCCCATAGTATCAGGCTGGGCAGGCGGCCGGAGTTGAGGTAGCGGCGCAGCACGCCCTTCTCCCCCACCAAATGCTGCTGGCCGGCGTAGTCGGCCAGGCGGCGGGGACGCTGGCGCTCGGCCAGGGGCGCGTCGGGCCCGGGGCCGGGCGGGGGAGTAAATGCGGCGGGTTCGTCGGGAAAAAGGGAAGTCATGAGTAGCAAAGTTGCGCGAACTTTGTAGTTCGCGTTTTTAGAACGTTCGGCACCGTAACGGGTTCTGACGGCGCGAAAACGCGAACTACAAAGTTCGCGCTACAGCCCTCCCCAAACTATGCGTAATTCCTACCGCGTCCACGCGGCGCTGTTTTTCGTCGCCCTCATCTACGCCGCCAACTACAGCCTGTCGAAAGACGTGATGCCGCGCTACATGGGGCCGTTTGGCATTGTCACGCTCCGCATTGTTGGGGCGGCGCTATTCTTCGGCATCATCCACCGCATCGTGGCCCCGCAGGACAAGCTGGTGGGCCGGGCCGACAACCTGCGCGCCATTGCCTGCGGCATCTGCGGCATTGGCGTCAACCAGCTGCTGTTTTTTTCGGGCCTCAATCTGACGTCGCCCATCAGCGCCTCGCTGCTGCAAACCATCGCACCCATTGTGGTGGTCATTGCCTCGGCCATTTTGCTCAGTGAAAAAATCACGCTGCCGCGGGTGCTCGGCATTGCCGTGGGCGCCTTCGGGGCGGGCCTGCTCATCCTGAGCCGCAACGCACAGGCAGCCATTTACCCGCACGCCACACTGGGCAATACTTTCATCCTGGCCAATGCCACCGTTTTTGGGCTGTACCTGGTCCTGGTGCAGCCGCTGATGCGCAAGTACCACGCCTTCACCGTGCTGGCGCGCATCTTCCTGGTGGGTGCCTTCATCGCGGTACCTTTTGGCTGGCGCGAGGCCCTCACCGCTGATTACGGCCACTTTCCGCTGCACATCTGGCTGGAAATCGGCTACATGGTCATCTTCCTCACCATTCTGGCCTACCTGCTCAACAACTGGGCCCTGAAATACGCCTCCCCGGCCCTGCTGGGCGTATACATCTACCTGCAGCCTGTGCTGGCCGTGCTCATCGCCGTGAGTCTGGGCAAAGACCACCTCACCTGGGGCAAGGCCGGGCAGGCCGTGCTCATCTTCCTGGGTGTGTGGCTGGTGAGCCGCAAGCCCAAAGCGGTAGCCGAGCCTGAGGTGCCGCTGGTGGCAGTGCAGGATTAAATCAAAAAGGCCCGGCTAAATAGCCGGGCCTTTTTCTCAAACAATTAAACTCAGACCTAGAGGTGAATCACCTCACCGTAAGCCGCTGCAGCGGCTTCCATAATGGCTTCCGACATGGTGGGATGCGGGTGTACCGACTTGATGATTTCCATCCCGGTGGTTTCCAGCTTGCGGGCTACCACTACCTCGGCAATCATCTCGGTTACGTTTGAGCCAATCATGTGGGCGCCGAGCCATTCGCCGTATTTCTTGTCGAAGATGACTTTCACAAAGCCGTCTTTCACACCGGCGGCGCTGGCTTTGCCCGAAGCGGAGAACGGGAATTTGCCCACCAGCACGTCGTAGCCTTTTTCCTTGGCTTCGGCTTCGGTGTAGCCCACGCTGGCGATTTCGGGCGAGGCGTAGGTGCAGCCGGGGATGTTCTGGTAGTTGAGCGGCTCGGGGTGATGGCCGGCGATTTTCTCGACGCAGATGATGCCTTCGGCCGAGGCCACGTGGGCTAGCGCGGGGCCGGGCACGATGTCGCCGATGGCATAAATACCGGGCACGTTGGTCTGGTAGAAGTCGTCCACAATCACGCGGCCGCGCTCCACTTTGATGCCCAGTTCTTCAAGGCCGATGTTCTCGAGGTTAGTGGTCACGCCCACGGCGCTCAGCACCACGTCGCACTCAATCACCTGCTCGCCCTTGGCGGTTTTGATGGTCACTTTGCAGCCTTCGCCGGCGGTGTCCACTTTGGTTACTTCGGCGCTGGTGAGCACGTTCACGCCGATTTTGCGGAACGACTTCTCCATCTGACGCGACACTTCCTCGTCCTCCACCGGCACGATGCGGGGCAGGTACTCCACCACCGTCACTTCCGAGCCCATGGTGCGGTAGAAGTAGGCAAACTCGACGCCGATGGCGCCCGAACCCACCACCACGAGGCGCTTGGGCAGCTGCTCCATGGCCATGGCCTTGCGGTAGCCGATGATTTTCTTGTTGTCGACGGGCATGGTGGGCAGCTCGCGCGAGCGGGCGCCGGTGGCCAGGATGATGCTTTTGGCTTCGACGGTTTCTTTGCTGCCGTCGGCTTTGGTTACTTCTACTTTGCCGGGAGCCAGCACTTTGCCGGTGCCCATCACGGTTTCAATCTTATTCTTTTTGAACAGGAAGTTGATGCCCTTGCTCATGCCGTCGGCCACGCCGCGGCTGCGGTTGATAACGGCGTTGAAGTCGAAGCCGATGCCGTCGGCTTTCAGGCCGTAGTCGCTGGCGTGGTTGAGGTATTCAAATACCTGCGCCGACTTGAGCAGGGCTTTGGTGGGGATGCAGCCCCAGTTGAGGCAGATGCCGCCCAGCGACTCGCGCTCGATAACGCCCACTTTCAAACCCAATTGCGACGCCCGAATGGCGGCGACGTACCCGCCGGGGCCGCTGCCGACCACGACCAAATCAAATTGCAATGCCATAAAATGCTCAGGAAGAAAAAAGTACACCGGGCCCGCCTGGGGGACCCACCCATTGTGGCGCAAAGATAGACGCGGCCCCGCACCGCGCAGCTATATCCAATACTTCGGCTTAACTACTTGGGAGGGCTTTTGTGCGGCCCAGGATATCGGCCACACTTGCATTGTCTCCGTATAACGCCCCGGTAACGGCAAAGCCGCCCACTTCCTACCATACTTCTGACTCCATGAAATTACTTTTCCGCACACCGCTGGCTGCCATTGGGCTGTTGGCATTCCTTACCAACTGCGCTACTACCGTTACCGAAAAGGAGAAGCCGTCCGTTGCGAGCCAGCCCATGGATGCGCCCGTGGCCACCGGTGCCACCCGCCCCGACTCGAGCGGCGCCGCGGCTACCGCGCCGGATGCCCGCGTTACCGCCGCCGAACCCACCACTCCTCCCACCGTGACCGGAGCGCCCGTGAATGCGCCCATCACGGAAAGCGTGGCTGCCGGTGGCGCGGCCGCTAATGCTGCTCCTGCTGTAGCCCCAAGCGCGGCGGTGGCTTCGGCCGAGCGGGCGAAGGAGAAGAAAATGACCACCGCGGAATACCGCACCATGCTCGCCAACGCCGAGGCGGCCGTGAAGGCCAATCCCAAAAACGCCGCCGCCCTGCTCCAGCGGGCCAAGGCCAAAAGCTACCTCAAGCAGTATAAAGAAGCGCTGCCCGACTACACCGCTGCCCTGCGTTACGAGCGCACCAACCCCGACGCTTACTACAACCGTGGCGTAAACCGCCTGATGATGAAGGAATACAAAGCGGCCGCGTCGGACTTTTCTGGTGCCCTCAAGTATCGGCCCGACGACAAAGAATCTTTCTTCGGCCGCGGCGTGGCCAAGATGCAGATGTACCAATACAAGCCAGCGGTGGCCGATTTTACCCGCGCCATCCAGCTCGACTCCACCTATGCCGATGCCTGGGAATACCGCGGCATCAGCTACTCGTCGTTTGACAAGCTAGCCGAAGCGCGGCGCGACCTGGAGCGGGCTACCAAGCTCAACCCCGAAGCGGCTAAGAGCCTCCGGCGCTATGTGAAAAACGAAGGCAAAGAGCCTGTTAAAGCTACGGGAGCTAAAGTGGCGCCCCGCCCTGCAGCAAAGCGGTAGCGGAACCTCACCCCCGGCCCCTCTCCCGCGGAGAGGGGAGCCACGGCACAAGTACCAGCTCAATTTCTTGAAACTAAAAGCCCCGGCTCAAAATTGAGCCGGGGCTTTTAGTTGTATGACCGTCTGGCTCCCGTCTCTTTTGGAGAGCGGCCGGGGCCGTGCTCGGTAGGGGTGAGGTTCCGCGACCTCACCTAGCAGGACGTTTTTTTTAAGGAATAAAATACCCTTACTTCCCGCCAAACAACAGCTTGAAATAAAACCCTGGCTGGCGCAGCCGTTCCCGCAGGTCAAGGTCCATGAACATGGCCGACAGGGTTTCGGCCAAGGTGGGATTGTTCACGGCACGATTGGCTACAATGTTAAACAGGCTGGGGAAGTTGAGCAGCCGCTGCATCACGCGGCTCAGGCGCAGCTCCTGGCCGAGGCGGTTGTAGACTGCTTTGTCGTAGTTCTTCAGGAATTCTAGGCTAAAATCGGCCTTGGCGACGGCTTGGGCGGCCCAGATGGCGGCGTGGCGCCCACTCACCATGGCGTGCGAAATGCCCTCGCCGCTGAAGGGGTCGATGAGCGAGCCGGCATCGCCGAGCAGCATATAATTGGCGCCCGACAAGGACCGGCGTTTCGAGCCCAGGGGCAGGCCGAAACCGCGCACGGGCCCCAGCCGCTCGGCATTGGCAAAGCGCGGCGCCAGCGTGGGGTGGGTGGTCAGAATTTCGTCGAGTCGCTGGCGGAGGTTAATTTTCTTGGCCGCTACGGTCTTGGAGAGCATGCCCACGCCCACGTTGGCCTGGCCGTTAGGCAAGGGAAATACCCAGAGGTAGCCGGGCAGGAAATCCTTGATGAAGTGCAGCTCAATAAAATTGTCGGGGCTCAGGCCGGTCACCTTGTCGTAGTAGGTGCGCAAGCCGGCGCAGTGATGGTCGGGCTCGAGGGCGTGGCCGGCCACCTTGCGGGCAAACTCCGACTGGGCGCCGTTGGCCACCAATAGAATGCGGCAAGTCGCCACTTCCTGGCCGGCTTTGTCGAGCAGCTGCCAGCCGGTGGGCGTGCGCTCGGTGCGGGCCACATCCACGTTTTCGCGAAAGTCAATTTCGGGCCGCTGGCGCACTTCTTCCACCAGGAAGTTGTCGAAATCGAGGCGCTTGGCTACGTGGCCGGCGGCGTGGTCGGTGGCCTTGTCGAACTTGGGCTTGAAGGGAATGCCGAGACGGCGGCCATTGGGCGCAAAGAAATCGATGCCCCAGCTGGGCACCTGCATGGGCGCGGCGGCCAGCCGGGCGGGCAGCGTTTCGTCGATGCGGCGCAACTCGCTCAGCACCTTGCCGCTGAGGGCGTCGCCACAGATTTTGTCGCGGGGGAAGGAAGCGCGGTCGAGCAGCAGGCAGCGGTGGCCGGCGTTGGCCAGGTGCAGGGCGGCGGTGGCCCCGCCGGGGCCGGCACCCAAAATGCAGATATCGTGGTGAAGCATAATCTGGGGCGAAGTTAGCCCGCTGTAGCGCGGACTTTGCAGTCCGCGCCCCCACGCCGCTTAAGTCTTTCAAAGACGCAGACGACAAAGTCCGCGCTACGGACGCGCTACTTACCTTCGCCCCATGACTCAAACGCTGACCGGAAAAGTGGCCCTCGTAACGGGCGCTTCCAAAGGAATTGGCCGCGCCATCGCGGCGCATTTTGCCCAACTCGGTGCCCAAGTGGCCTTCACCTACCTCTCCTCCGTCGAAAAGGGCCAGTCCCTGGAGGCCGAGCTTTCGGCCCACGGCACCAAAGCCAAAGGCTACCGCTCCGACGCCTCGGACTACACTCAGGCCGAAAAGCTGATTGAGGACGTGCTGGCTGATTTCGGCAAGCTCGACATCCTCGTCAACAACGCAGGCATCACGCAGGACGGCCTGCTCATGCGCATGAGCGAACAGCAGTGGGACCAGGTGCTCACCGTGAACCTCAAGTCGGTTTTCAACCTCACCAAGGCCGCCACCAAGCCCATGATGCGCGCCAAAGCCGGCTCCATCATCAACATGACCAGCGTGGTGGGCATTAAAGGCAACGCCGGGCAGGCCAACTACGCCGCCAGCAAAGCCGGTATCATCGGCTTCACCAAGTCGGTGGCCCTGGAACTGGGCTCGCGCAACATCCGCTGCAACGCCATTGCCCCCGGCTTCATCGAAACCGAAATGACCGATGCCCTCGACCCCAAGCAGGTAGACGAGTGGCGCAAGGCCATTCCGCTCAAGCGCGGCGGCTCGCCCGAAGACGTGGCCAAAGCCACAGCCTTCCTGGCGTCGGATGATTCGAGCTATATCACCGGCCAGGTGCTGCAGGTAGATGGCGGCATGCTGACGTAGTAGGCAAAGCCCCGGAACGAAGCAGAATCGTATTGATTTTGACCCCAGTAGCCCCGCAGCAGCACGCCTATTGCTGCGGGCGCGAAGGGACAGGCACGGCCATGGTCTGAGCGCTATATTCGGCCGGCTTATATCTTCATTGGTCGCCCACTGGTTATTGGGCTATCCTGAGGCACCCGCCACGGCCTGCAACCTTGGGGGCGAGTGACGAACTTTAGCGCTGATTCAATCCGACTTTCGCTTGCTGACTACCCAATATTCTGCCTGGTTTATTCCGCTGTGTTTGCTCGTGGGAGCGGGCTATGCGGCGCTGCAATACTCGGCCAAAGCGCCGTGGAGCCGCAACCTGAATTATGCGCTGGCCGCCTTGCGCTTTGCCGTGGTCAGCTTCCTGTGCTACCTGCTGCTGGGGCCGTTTATCAAGACGACGACCACGCACACCGAGCAGCCCACCATTGTGCTCGCGGTTGATAACTCGCAGTCGGTGGAGCTATTCACCCCGAAGAACGTATTGAGCCAGGCCACTGCGGGCCTCGCGCGCCTGGCCGAAACCCTGCGCAGCAAGGGCTTCAATGTCGAAACGCGCACTCTGACTCCTACGCCCGGTCGCCCGGCTCGGCTCGATTCCTTACGCTTCGGCGCCCCCACCACCGACCTCGACCGCCTGCTCTCCGGCACCCGCGAAGCCTACGACGGCCGCAACCTGGCCGGCGTGGTGCTGCTGAGCGACGGCCTGGTAAACCAGGGCCGCAGTCCGGCCTACTCCGAGTACAGCTTTCCGATATACAGCGTGGCGGTGGGCGACACCGTGCCCAAAAAAGACCTGCGCCTCACCGGCCTCATCTACAACCGCGTGGCGTTTAGCGGCAACCGGTTTCCAGTGGAGGCTGAAATTGGGTTTGAGGGCTTCGCGGGCGGCGCGGCCACCGTGGAGCTGCGCGAAGGCAACCGCGTGCTCGACAGGCGCCGCGTGGCGTTACCTGCCGGCCGCCGGCGCGTAAAAGCCACCTTCCAGATAACGGCGCCCGCGCCGGGTAAGCGCCGCTACGAAGTGCGCGTGGTGCCCCAGCCCGGCGAGTTTACAGAGCTGAACAATGCCCGCACGGCCTTCATCGAAATCGTGAAAGGCAAGCTGCGCGTGCTGCTGGCCGGCGCCGCGCCCCACCCCGACCTGAAGGCCTTGCGGGCCGCGATTCTGGCTAACAACAACTTCGACCTGACGCTGGCGCTGCCGGGAGTGGCGCCGCTGCGGGCTGGGGCCGATTTTGACGTGGCCATTCTGCACCAGATACCAGCGCAGGGTGGCCTGGGCAATGAGATTCTGGCTCAGGTGAAAGCTCGCCGCACGCCGGCGCTGTACATCATCGGCGCGCAGTCGGATTTGGCGGCGTACAACCAGTTGGGCACGGGCCTCACCATTCAGCCGCGCGGGGCCCAGACCGATGAAGTGACGCCGCTGCCCAACCCCGGCTTTGCCCGCTTCGCCACCGACGAAGAATCGGCCCGCCGCTTTGCGGCGTACCCACCGGCCCCGGTGCCGTTCGGCGATTTGCGCCTGGGCGCGGGCGCCGAGGCAGCGCTGTGGCAACGCGTGGGCCGCGTGGCCACCCAAAAGCCGCTGCTGGTTTTTGGGGGCACCACCGACCGGCGCCAGGCCACGCTACTCACCGATGGCAGCTGGCAGTGGCGCCTGCAGGAAGCCGTGGAGCACGACGACAAGCCCGAAGCCTACGACCGGCTCATCATCCGCACGCTGCAGCTCCTGACCCAAAACGCCAACAAAAAGCGGCTCGACGTGTATCCCACGCAGGAAAGCTTCGGCACGCAGGACGACGTAACCCTCGGCGCTGAAACCTACAACGCGGTGTTTGAGCGCATCTATAACCAAAAAATTGACCTCACCCTCACCGACGACAAGCAGCAAACCCGCCGCTTCACCTTCGCCAACCCCGAGGATGGGTCGCCTTTGCACCTGGGCCCGCTGCCCGCGGGCCTCTACCGCTACCAGGCCCGCGCCACGCTGGGCGGTCAGGCCCAACAAGATGCAGGCGAGCTAGTAGTGCAGTCGCAGCCGCTCGAAGCGCTCGAGTCGCGCGCCGACCACAACCTGCTGGCTCAACTTTCGCGCCGCAGCGGCTCACGCCTCTACTATCCGGCTCAATTCGACCAGTTGGCCCAGGACATTCAAAAGGCGAACTACAAACCGGTAATTACCGCCGAAGAAGACCTGAAGGATTTGATAAATCTGAAGTGGATTTTCTTCGTGATTCTGGCTTTCCTCACGGCCGAATGGGCGACGCGGAAGTACTCGGGCAGCGTGTAGACGTTGGGACTTAATTGGGGGCGTTAATGAAGCTGTATAGCTATGTCTTGTATAAAGTTTTTCGTTTCCGAATGGCCACGGAGATAAAAGCCTTGGGTGCCAGAGTAACTCAAAGAGCCGTAGATACTGCTGGACTAATGCTCCTCCCTTTTATGGGTTGGTCGCTGTATGGTCTTATTATCGCAATGCATTTTCTAACGAATGCAGGCATTATCTATAATCGGCAATCTCAGCAATTATGGTTTATGGGTATACTCGGCACGGAATGGTTAGTAACCTATTGGCTTAACTATCGAATTCTAAAGTCGGCCCACTGGATTTTGTATCGTTCTGAATTTGCAGGGCACTCTCCAGCGAAGCGCCACTTAGGTAGCATTATGGTGCTTTTGCTACTTATTTCATTTTCGCTGCTTCCTTTCTATCTGATTCAGAACAGCTCTTATCGGTAGACTATAGCCTATTGTACATGCACCTCCGCATTCGCCGCGCCACCCTTTTCCCGTAGCGCGGTGCTCCGTAAAGTAGAATCCTCTCCGCAGCGTCCTCCCTCCTACTTTACCTAGCCAATATGAAAATCAAGGCGATTCTTACCGGCGCTACCGGCATGGTGGGCGAGGGCGTGCTGCTCGAATGCCTACGAGACCCTGATGTGGAGCAAGTGCTGGTGCTCGGCCGCAAACCTACTGGCCGCTCGCACCCCAAAATGAAAGAGCTGCTGGTGGCCGACTTGCAGAACCTGGGCCCCGTCGAAAACCAGCTCACCGGGTACAATGCCTGTTTTTTCTGCGCGGGCATTTCCTCGCTGGGCATTTCGAAAGCAGAATACGAGCGCATCACCCACGACCTGACCCTGGCCGTGGCCCAGACCCTGGTTCGCCTGAACGCCGACCTGACGTTTTGCTACGTCACCGGCGCGGGCACCGACAGCTCCGAGCGCGGCCGCAGCCACTGGGCCCGCGTAAAAGGCCGCACCGAAAACGCCCTGATGCACCTGCCCTTTCGGCACGCCTACATGTTTCGGCCCGCCTTCATGCATCCCACGGCTGGCCAGCGCAACATGCCGAAAGCATACCGGTACGTGGGCTGGCTCTACCCCATTATCCGGCGGCTGGCGCCCTCGTATGCGTCCACCCTGCAGGAGTTGGGCCAGGCCATGATAGCAGCAGTGCGCACGGGCTACCCAAAACCGGTGCTGGAAGTCCGGGATATTGTGGCGCTGGCCCACGGCAAGGTGGCTGCCTAACGCATGCGAAAAGCGCTACAAACCTTCCTTATGGCATTCGGCAGCATCATTGGCGTGGCTCTCGTTGCGGCCGTGGCGTTTGTTAGCCTCAGCCCCGAGTTTGGCGGCACGCCCACTAAGGCCGAGCGGGCAGCTTTTGCGAAATCGGGCCATTACCACAACGGCGAGTTTGTGAACCTGGTGCCCACCCAAGTGATGACCGGCAGCAGCACCCTGGCCGTGCTGTGGAAGTTTCTCTTTCGCAAAAACCCGAACGCCCGGCCCGCCGGCCCGCTGCCCATGCAGCCGCTCGACTCGCTGGCTATCGTGCACAAGACGCCGGAGCTTGTGCGCGTGACGTGGTTCGGCCATTCGTCCAGCCTGGTGGAGCTGGCCGGCAAAAACATTCTGCTCGACCCCATGCTGAGCGTGGACCTGGGGCCCAGCGCCTTGCTGACCCCGCCGCGCTACAACCCCACCTTGCCCATCAGCCCGGAAAAGCTGCCACCCATCGATGCCGTGCTGATTTCGCACGACCACTACGACCACCTCGACTACCAAACCATTCGGCGCATCAAAGGCAAAGTGGCCCACTTTTATGTTCCCCTGGGCGTGGGGGCGCACCTGCGGGCCTGGGGCGTAGCACCGGAGCGCATCCGCGAAATGAACTGGGGCGACAGCGTGCGGCTGCCCGGCCTCACGCTGGTGTGCACGCCCAGCCGCCACTTTTCGGGCCGCGGCCTCACCAACCGCAACTCCACGCTCTGGAGCTCTTGGGTGATGAAGTCGGCCACGAAAAGCGTCTTTTACAGCGGCGACGGCGGCTATGGCCCCCACTTCCGCACCATTGGAACCACCTACGGGCCTTTCGACCTGGCGCTGATGGAATGTGGGCAGTACGACGCGCAATGGGCCCAGATTCATATGATGCCCGAACAAAGTGTGCAGGCCGCCCACGACGTGCGCACTCAGGTGATGCTGCCCGTGCATTGGGCGGCTTTCACCGAAGCCAACCATGCCTGGAACGACCCGGTAATCCGGGCCACGGCCGAGGCGGCCCGCCTGCACCAGCCCATCACCACGCCACACCTGGGCGAACCGGTAACTTTGGGGGCTGCGCTGCCAAGCTCCCGCTGGTGGGAGTAGCGCGGAGCACTACAAGTCCGTCATGCCGAGCGCAGCCGAGGCATCTCGCCCGCTTCGTTGTACCGAATGAATTGCCACGGCACGCGAGATGCCTCGGCTGCGCTCGGCATGATGGTCTAAGCAAATCCAACTATATGCGCTACATACTCCTCAACAAGCCCTACGAAGTCCTCACCCAGTTTACGGATGAGCACGGCCGCGCCACACTCAAGGATTGCGTGCCCGTGCCCGGCATTTACCCGGTGGGCCGGCTCGATTTCGACAGCGAAGGCCTGCTCCTGCTCACCGACGACAAAGCCCTCCAGCACCGCCTCAGCGACCCCAAATTCAAAGTTCCCAAAACCTACTGGGCCCAGGTAGAAGGCGTGGTTTCGGAAGAAGCGCTGGAGAAGCTGCGGCGCGGCGTGCAGATTAAAGATGGCCTCACCGTTCCCGCCCGGGCCCAAGTCCTGCCCGAGCCCACTGAGCTTTGGGAGCGCAGCACGCCCATCCGCTACCGGGCCAGCATCCCGACCAGCTGGCTGGCCATCACCATTTCCCAAGGCATGAACCGGCAGGTGCGCAAGATGTGCGCGGCCGTGGGCCTGCCCTGCCTGCGCCTTATCCGCGCCAGCATCGACGAGTTGGACCTGGGCGAGCTGGCGCCCGGCCAATGGCGCGAGCTCACGCCGGAAGAATCCCGCAAGCTGAAAGCGAAGTTTTCGGCCACGAAAAACCCGGCGAACCGGAAGGTGGTGGTGAAAGTACCCAAGGGCTCATCGGGCACCTCGCCGAAATCTACACAGGCATAAGGCATCCGGGAAAGGGCGCTTAAGTAGCTGACGGCCGAGTTAGGCTGCATCCCTGTCAGGAAATATTCAGTTGCTTGCGGCCAATCCGGCCACGGCGGCGGCTTGGATGGGCTTTCTGTGGCCTGCCGGTGACAATCTGTCACCAAAAACACGCTGGTACGTTGCTTGTAATCGTCGGTCAGCGGCCCATTGGGCTGCTTTGACCTGACATTCCACACCTAACTAAAAAACACCCCATCATGGGAAAAATAATCGGCATTGACCTCGGCACCACCAACTCGTGCGTGGCCGTAATGGAAGGCAACGAACCTGTTGTAATTCCCAACAGCGAAGGCCGCCGCACCACCCCCAGCATCGTCGCATTTCTCGACGGGGGCAAGGGCGAGCGCAAGGTGGGCGACCCTGCCAAGCGCCAGGCCGTTACCAACCCCCAAAACACGATTTCCAGCATCAAGCGCTTCATGGGCCGCCACTTCAATGAGGTGACTGCCGAGCAGAAGCACGTTTCCTACCAGGTAATAGCCGGCCCCAACAACACGGTGAACGTGAAGATTGGCGACCGTAACTACACGCCGCAGGAGATTTCGGCCATGATTCTGCAGAAGATGAAGCAGACGGCCGAAGATTACCTGGGTACGACCGTAACCGAAGCTGTTATCACGGTGCCGGCTTACTTCAACGACGCCCAGCGCCAGGCCACCAAAGAAGCCGGTGCCATTGCCGGCCTCGACGTGAAGCGCATCATCAACGAGCCCACGGCCGCTGCCTTGGCCTACGGCCTCGACAAGAAGCACAAAGACCAGAAGATTGCCGTGTATGACCTCGGCGGTGGTACGTTCGACATTTCCATTCTCGAGCTCGGTGATGGCGTGTTTGAAGTATTGAGCACCAACGGTGACACCCACCTCGGTGGCGACGACTTCGACCAGGTTATCATCAACTTCCTCGCCGACCAGTTCAGCAGCGAAAACGAAGGCCTCGACCTGCGCAAGGACCCCATGGCCCTGCAGCGCCTGAAGGAAGCGTCGGAGAAAGCCAAAGTTGAGCTGTCGAGCTCGACCGAAACCGAAATCAACCTGCCCTACATCACCGCTACGGCCTCGGGCCCCAAGCACTTGGTGGTGAAGTTGAGCCGCGCCAAGTTTGAGCAGCTCGCCGACGACCTCGTGCGTCGTTCGATGGAGCCCGTGAAAAAGGCCCTGCAAGACGCTGGTTTGTCGACTTCCGACATCAACGAGGTTATCCTTGTGGGTGGCTCTACCCGCATTCCCCGCATCCAGGAGGAAGTGGAGAAGTTCTTCGGCAAGAAGCCTTCCAAGGGTGTGAACCCCGACGAAGTAGTGGCCATCGGCGCGGCCATCCAGGGCGGTGTGCTCACCGGTGAGGTGAAGGACGTGCTGCTGCTCGACGTGACCCCGCTGTCGCTGGGCATCGAGACCATGGGCGGCGTGATGACCAAACTCATCGAGTCGAACACGACCATCCCGACCAAGAAATCGGAGACCTTCTCGACGGCGTCGGACAACCAGCCTTCGGTGGAAATCCACGTGCTGCAAGGCGAGCGTCCGCTGGCCAGCCAGAACCGCACCATCGGTAAGTTCCACCTCGACAGCATCCCGCCCGCACCCCGTGGCGTGCCGCAGATTGAAGTAATCTTCGACATCGACGCCAACGGCATCCTGAACGTAACCGCGAAGGACAAGGGCACTGGCAAAGAGCAGAAAATCCGCATCGAAGCCAGCTCGGGCCTGAGCGAAGCCGACATCAAGCGCATGCGCGACGAGGCTGCCGCCAATGCCGAATCGGACAAAGCCGAAACCGAGCGCATCAGCAAGGTGAACGCCGCCGACTCGATGATTTTCCAGACCGAAAAGCAGCTGAAAGAGTACGGCGACAAGCTGAGCGGTGGCAACAAAACCGCCATCGAAGGAGCCCTCGAAGACCTCAAGAAGGCCCACGAGAGCAAAGACCTCAACGCCATTGATACGGCCATGGCCGCCATCAACGCGGCTTGGCAGGCTGCCTCGCAGGAGATGTACGCTGCGGGCGGTGGCGAAGGCGGCGGAGCCGGCCAGCCCGGCGGGGGCTTCCCCGGCGGCGACGGCCAAGGTGCCGGCGGCAATGGCAATGGCCAGGGCCAGCCTCAAGGCGACCACGTAACCGACGTGGATTACGAAGAAGTAGACGGCAAATAATACCAGCCGTCGCGGATAATAAAAAGCTGGAAGCGCATTGCTTCCAGCCTTTTTTATGCCCAATCCATGCTTATTGACCTGATTTGAAAAGGGTGCCTGCTCCTACCGGGTTCGGCTCAAGTTGAATGAATACGTCGGAAAGAGGCCAATTAATTCTGGTTAGTTCAACAGTAGCGTTGAGATGCGCTAATTTTAGCCCAACATTCGCCCATTTGCGTAAGCACGCCCGTTGCGGCCTGTTGGCCTTGCGCAACTTTCGACTCCCCGCCACGACTCACTCGTTACTTTATGAAATCCACTTCCTACTTTTTTCCGCTCCGGGCGCTTGCCCTTGGGGCCCTGCTGGTGGGCACCAGCCAATGCAGCGTTAGCGACCAGGTTAAAGAATCGCCCAGTTCTCGGAAAAGCAACCTCTCAACCGAGGCCCAGGAAACACTGGCCTACGACCAAATCCAGTACCGGCTCAACTTCATGGACGAAGCCAAGCTAGGCGGCCAGGACATCCTGTTTGTGCGCCAGGCCAGCGACTTCACGCCGGCCCAGCAAGCCAAACTACAAACCGCCCTGCAAGCCGGCAACCTGCCCCTGCGCTTGCGTATGCGGGTGTATGCCCGCAATTCCAGCCAGGTTACCCTGCAGCTTAAGCAGCTCGACTACCAGCTCTTTCTCGACGGCCGTGAGCTGACTAAAGGCAGCACCGGCGCCAACACCGCGCTGGAATCCAGCGCCATCGTGACCCTGCCCGTCGACGTGGACCTGAAGCTGACCCCGGCGCTGCTCAATGGCAGCACCCCGGCCGCCTTCGCTGCTGGCCTGGCCGACTTTACCGGCAGCGCCCGCCGCCTCACCATGCGCATCCGGCCCACGTACGTGAGCGCCAGCGGCCGCGTGACGCCCGTGGGCGATTTCCAGCCCGCGGAACTGGTTACGCGCAAAGCATCAGCCAAGCGCTAGCCCAATTTCGCAGCCCAACTCTTGCCGCCCAGCTCGCCGGAATTAATCTTCGGCGGGCTGGGCGGCTTCGATTACGCCCTCTTCGATTTTGGCGTCGGCTTCCTGGTGGTCGTCGGCATCGGCCTTCTCCAGCTGGTCTTCCTGCTCCTGCCAGCCGCTGGGCTCGTAGCTGAGGCGGATGTAGATGGGGTAATGGTCGGAGCCGATGTGGGTGAGGCGCTCCAGGTGCTGCAGGCGGAAGTGCGACGAATGAAAGACGTGGTCCAGGGGCCAGCGCAGCAGCTTGTGGTCGGCGTGGAAGGTGGGCAGCAGGCCCCGGCCAATGCGCGGGTCGAGCAAGCGCGACAACCGCCGAAACAGCTCGGAAGTATGCGACCAGGCCACGTCGTTCAGGTCGCCGGCCACGATGGTGGGCCCGTCGTGCCGCTGAATGAGCTTGCCCACCACCAGCAGCTCGGCATCGCGCCGGGCACTGGTTTTCGACTCCTGCGGCGCCGGCGGCTTGGGGTGTAGGAAGTGCATGTTCACGGCCACGCCGTTGGGCAGCACCGCGCAGCCATGAAACGAGGGGATATCCTTGTCCAGAATGTACCGAATCTGGGGCTCGCGCAGGGGCAGCCGCGAAAACACCAGCATACCGTAGGTATTGGGCAGGGGCGCGTGGCAGGTATAGGGGTGGGTTTTCTCGATGCCTTGGAGTTGACTCAGCCACCAATCGTCGGTTTCCAAGGCCAGCACGATGTCGGGCTGGTAGTTGCGAATGTGGCCCAGGCAGCGTGAGGCGTCGCGGTTGTACATCAGCACGTTGGTTACCAGCAGGCTGATGTGGTGGTCGTTGTCGTCGGCGGCCCGCAGGGCGTTGGCCACCTGCTTGCGGTGCAGCGGCGTGTAGGGCCAGATGCGGCTCACCTGGTAAGCCAAGGCCACCGCCAGGCTCACCCAAAAGCAGGAATGAGCCGGGCCGGGCTCGTGCGGCAGGGCCAGCGTGAGCGCCAGGCTCAGCACCAGGCCCGCCACGATTTGCAGGCGGGGAAAGTCGCAGGCGCGAATCCACCAGGCGGTTTGGCGCAGTATGGGCAGCAGGGTCACCACCAGGCCCAGGCCGCCGAGCACCCACACCACCCAGTGGCCAATGGTGACCAGCAGGTATAAAAAATCAGACATCTACGCGGCGCAAGGAATTATACATCGTCCTGGAAGCCGCCTTTGCGCAACTCCTCAATGGTGCGCATCACCCGGTCTTTGAGGGTAGCGCGGTACTTTTCCAGGGCATCGGCCAGGCGGGCGTTGTTCAGGGCCAGCATTTGGGTGGCCAGCACGGCCGCGTTGGCCGCCGCGTCCACGCCCACCGTGGCCACGGGCACGCCCGCCGGCATCTGAATCATGCTCAGAATGGAATCGAGCCCCTGAATGGACATGGTGCTGTTGATGGGCACCCCAATGACGGGCAGCGTGGTGAACGCCGCCACCATGCCCGGCAGGTGGGCGGCCCCGCCCCCACCGGCAATGAGCACGCGCAGGCCGCGCTTGCGGGCACTTTCGGCGTACTCCACCATGCGGTGCGGCGTGCGGTGCGGCGACACCAACGTGATTTCGAAGGGAATGCCGAACTGCCGGAGCACGTCGGAAGCGGCTCCCATAATTTTTAAATCCGATTTCGACCCCATGATGATGCCTACAATAGGCGTTTCCATAATGGGGCGGTCGTCGTTACTTGGGCCAGACGGCGAGCTTTCAGCGGAAGAGTCAGGAATCATCAGGTGGGGAAAGGCGAAAAGAGGGAAGCAGGAAGCAGAGCAGTAAACTCCGCCGTTGAGGTGGCAAAATAAGGCTTTTCCATCCAGCCAATACCTACGCATACCTTTGCGACCTATGGAAATTCTCCTCGCCACCTTCACCACCCTGTTTTCCATCGTCAATCCGTTTGGGGCGATGCCGGTTTTTCTGACCCTCACGGCCGAAGACCGGGCCCAGGAGCGCGCCCGCACGGCCCTGCGCGCCTGCATCTACATGGTGGCGATTCTGAGCGTGGCCTTTTTTGGCGGTCAGTACATTCTCAATTTTTTTGGCATCAACATCCAGCACTTGCGCGTTGCGGGCGGCATCCTGCTCATGCGCTCGGCCTTTGAGCTGCTCACGCCCGGCGCCAACCGCGACCGGGTGGGGCCCGATGCCCTTGAAGAAAGCAAGCACAAGGACGACATCAGCTTCACGCCCCTGGCCATGCCCATGCTGTCGGGGCCGGGCTCCATGGCCATTTGCATTGGCCTGATTCGGCCCACTTACGTCGACAAGGCCATGACAGTGTTTGGCTTTACGCTGGTGGCGCTGGCGGCCTTTATTATCCTGCTCTTTTCCCTGCGGCTCACCCGCGTGCTGGGTAAGCCCGGCATGGCGGCCATGGCGCGCATCATGGGCTTCATCACCCTGGCCATTGGGGTCAATTTCTTTGCCACGGCCATCAGCGCCCTGTTTCCGGGGCTGACGCGGTAAAAGCCCAACGGCCGTCAGGCAGCGTGCCGCATGTCGAGAGCCGGGACATAACGTCGCTTTTTCAACTCGGACGCAATGCGGCATGCGTCTGCCTGGCGGTGTACCTTTGCCCTCGCTTATGCTGAAAAACGACCTTTTCCTCCGCGCCGCTCGCGGCGAGGCCACCGAACGTACGCCCGTGTGGCTGATGCGCCAGGCCGGCCGCATCCTACCCGAATACCGCGCCCTGCGCGCCCGCCTCTCCGGCTTCAAAGAGCTGGTAGAAACGCCCGCCCTGGCCGCCGAAGTCACCATTCAGCCCATTGATGCGCTGGATGTGGACGCCGCCATCATCTTCTCCGACATCCTGGTGGTGCCCGATGCCATGGGCCTGACATATGAGATGGTGGAAGCCCGCGGCCCGCTCTTTCCCGAAGTCATCAAATCGGCCGCCGACGTGGCCAAGCTCCGCATCGCGGACCCCGAAGAGCACCTCGGCTACGTGCTCGAAGCCATCCGCATTACCCACCGCGCCCTCAACGGCCGGGTGCCGCTTATCGGTTTCGCCGGCGCTCCCTGGACCATTCTGGCCTACATGGTTGAGGGCCACGGCTCCAAAACTTTCAGCAAAGCCCGCGGCATGCTCTACCGCGAGCCCGCCCTGGCCCACCAGCTACTCGCCAAAATTACGGCCACGACCATTGCCTACCTCAAGGCCCAGGTGGCCGCCGGTGCCCAGGTGGTGCAGGTGTTCGATTCCTGGGCTGGCATCCTGCCCCCCGACCACTACCGCGAATTCTCGACCCGCTACATTGCTGAAATCTGCGAAGCGCTGGCTCCCCTGGTGCCCGTCACCGTTTTTGCAAAAGGCGCCTGGTGGGCCGTGCCCGATTTTGCGGCCCTGCCCTGTCGCACCATTGGGCTGGATTGGAACCAGGACCCCATGCAGGTGCGCCGCGAAGCCGACGGCAAAACCTTGCAAGGCAACCTCGACCCCTGCGCTCTCTACGGCACCCGCGAGCAGGTGAGAGCGGCCACTGAAACCATGCTCCGCAAGTTTGCCGGCGGCCCCCACATTGCCAACCTCGGCCACGGCGTGTACCCTGATACCGACCCGGATAACGTCCGCGTATTCGTGGACACGGTGAAGGCCTGGCGCGGGTAGTTTGTAATCGGCTGTCATCCTGACGCAGGAGGCATCTTATCAGGTTAGTACTAATCGTTTAGCCATGAGAAGATGCTTCGCAGGCTCAGCATGACAGCCGATTGTGATTTTCACTCCCCACTTCGTTATTAAAAAAGCCTTCCATGGACGTCAAAGACAGCAACGGCACCCTGCTCGCCGAAGGCGACTCGGTCACCCTCATCAAAGACCTCAAAGTGAAAGGCTCGTCCCTCACCCTGAAGCGCGGTACGCTCGTCAAAAACATCCGCCTCACCAATAGCGCCAGCGAGATTGAAGGCCGGGCCGGTGGCAGCACCATGGTGCTCAAAACTGAGTTTTTGAAGAAAGCATAAACCCGAACAGGTTAAAAAGGAAATGGCGCCAGGTTCTGCCCGGCGCCATTTCCTTTTTAACCTGTTCGGGTTGGGCAGTTTAGATTCCGGCCTCCATGGCCTCCTGGAGCAGCAGCTGCTTTTCCACGGGCACCACGCCTACCTGCTCGCAGACCAGCCCACCGCCCAGGTTGGCCAGCGCGGCGGTGAAGGCGGGCGGGCAGCCCAAGGCCACGCACAGCGCGGCAATGCTAATGACGGTATCGCCAGCGCCGGACACATCGGAAATGGTGCGCAGGTGGGCCGGCAGATACGTTTTTTGCTCATTCTGCTGCGCAAATACGCCGTATTCCGACAGTGTCACCAGCACCGTTTCGGGCTCCAGCACCTCGCGCAGCCGGGTTACGGCCGCTTCAAATCCGGGGCGGTCCGACACAGGGTCGCCGAACTCCAGTTTCAGGCCCTCGCGTAGCTCCTTCAAATTTGGCTTGAAGAGCGTGCAGCTTCGGTAGGCCAGGAAGTTCTTCTTCTTGGGGTCCACCACCGTGGGAATGCCGCGCTCCCTTGCCCGCGCAATGCACTCGGCAATAATGGCTTCGTTGAGCACGCCCTTGTCGTAGTCCTCGAAAATCACGACGTCGGCGCGGGTCAGCAGGTCGTCGTAGGCGGCCAGCAATTGGGTACTTTCTTCGGCGTTGACGTCGGTTTCAACCTCGGAGTCGATGCGCAGCAACTGCTGGCCGTGCGCCAGAATGCGCTGCTTGACCGTGGTGGGCCGGTGTGCGCTGCGAATGATGCCATCCGACGAGAGCTGCCGCTCGTGCAGCAGTTGCAGGAGCTGGTCGCCGCCCGGGTCGTTGCCAATTACGGCGCAGAGCAGCGGCGTAGCGCCGAGGGCCTGCACGTTCAGGGCCACGTTGGCAGCCCCGCCCAGGCGCTGCTCGGTGCGGGCCACGTGCACGATGGGCACCGGCGCCTCGGGCGAGAGCCGCGTCGAGCGGCCCCACACGTAGGCATCCACCATCACATCCCCGATGATGAGGACGCGTAGGCGATTGAAGTTTTCGAAAAGTGTAAGCAGAGAATCGACAGACATTGTGCAAAGGTAGGGACGAGCCACGGCGCGTTCTACCCCAGCATGTCCACTCCCATAGCCGAGCTTGGGCTGCCCCGCCTACCCTGCGGCGCGGGCCTACAGTTTCGCCAAGCTGGCTTTCACCCGTCGAAACGCTTCTACCAGCTTGTCATCGGCCGCGGCTGTGCTGAACCGCATGCATTCCGGGGCCCCAAACGCCTCGCCCGATACCGCCGACACCAGCCCATCGTTCAGCAGGTAAAGCGCCAAATCCATCGAGGTGCTAATGATGCTGCCATCGGGCGCGGTGCGGCCCAGGAAGGCCGATACGTCGGGGAAGACGTAGAAAGCGCCGCTGGGCGTGGGCGTTTTGAGGCCGGGAATGTCTTTCACGATGTCCAGCACCAAATCGCGGCGGCGGCGGTAGGCCTCCACCATCTCGTCGGCGGAGGCGCGGCCGCCGCGCAGGGCCGCCAGGCCGGCGTGCTGCGCAATGGAGCAGGTGCCGGACGTAATCTGGCTCTGCATTTTCTCGCAGGCCGCGGCAATGTCCTGGCGGGCGGCCAGGTAGCCCAGGCGCCAGCCAGTCATGGCGTAGCCCTTGGAGAAGCCGTTCACGGTAATCACCCGGTCCTTCACCTCCGGAAATTGAGCCAAGCTCACGTGCTCGCCCACAAAATTGATGTACTCGTAAATCTCATCGGCCAGGGCAAATACCTGCGGATGCCGCGCCATTACGGCCGCAATTTCACTCAGCTCCTGCCGGCTGAATACCGAGCCCGTGGGGTTGCAGGGCGAAGAGTACATGATGAGCTTGGTGCGTTCCGTGATGGCGGCTTCGAGCTGCGCGGCCGTCACTTTGTAGTCGTTTTCGAGCGTGCCCACGAGCGGCACCGACGTGCCTTCGGCCAGCTTCACCATCTCCTCGTAGCTCACCCAATAGGGCGAAAACACGATGACCTCATCGCCGGGGTTCACTAGGCTTAGCACGGCGTTGGCCAGCGCCTGCTTGGCGCCGGTGCTCACCACAATCTGGTTGGGCTGAAAGTCGAGCTGGTTGTCGCGCTTGAACTTGTCGCAGATGGCCTGCCGCAACTCCGGAATGCCCGGCACGGGCGTGTAGAACGTGAAGCCCTTGTCGAGGGCCTCCTTGGCGGCGTCCTTGATGTACTGGGGCGTCTGAAAGTCGGGCTCGCCGAAGCTCAGGTTGATAACGTCGAACCCCTTGGCGATGAGTTCCCGGCACTTTTTGGCCATGGCAATCGTAGCCGATTCGTGCATCGCCTGAATGCGGCTGGAGAGCGGCGAAGCGGGCGCGATGGTGGTAGTGCTGGACATAATGCAGTGAAAGTGATAGTAGCTAACCGAAGGTGCCGCCGCCCCAAGCATTGGTCGAAGCAGCGTTCAGGAACATCTGCCTTTGCCGGCAGAGATGCCCAAATTACGACGCAGAATCGATGCTGTCCGAATTAAGTTACTGCCCCAGCCGGCGCCAGCAGCGCCAAAGCACGCTCAAATCCGTGCTGGGCTCATAATCTTTGGCATAAAGCAGCTCCAGCCGCCGCCGCGTGACTTCGTTCAGCGGAGCGGCCGACACGGCCGCATCGGCCGGCGACAGCACGGCGGGCACCGCCCGGGCCGAGCCGTGGGTGTGCCGCAGCCCCACCCAGGTGCGGTTGCCCAGCAGCACCGCCAGGCAATTGCGAAGGAATCGGCCTTTTTGGGGCTGCAGCCATATGAGCACGGGCGACAAGAGCAGCAGCCCAGCGCTGCTCAGCACGTCGAGCAGGCGCTTGGCCCGGGCCTGCCGGGGCTGGTAGAGGTTCAGGGCAATATCCAGGGTGTAATAGTCGCCCGGCGTGTCCTTGCTGCTGCTCCCGATGATGTACTGGCTGTCTTCGGGCAGAATCTTGTAGGCCACCCGCGGGGCGGCCGGTAGGCTCAGCATCAGGGCAATAATCTGGCTGGCAGGCAGGTCTTTGCCGCAAAAAATCAGCTCATCCAGCGCGTAGAGGCGGATAATGTCGGCGAGCTGGCGCAGCTCGCCCAAGGGCTCATCCGGTCCCGGGGCAGACGCGTTGCTAAACAGCGGTGCCGAGGGGGCGGGGTGACTGCCCTTTTGGGCCACGCTCACGTAGCCAATCACGTGCGCCTGCACCCCGGCGGCTTCCAGCAGCTGGCGCACGCGGTGGGTTTCGGGCCCCGAGCCCACGATGGCAATGTTCTTATGCCGCTGCTCGCTTAGGCGCAGGTCGCGGTACTTGATAAAGTGCGTCAGCAGCTGCCGGCCCATCAGGGCCACCACGGCCCACCCGCCGCCCAAGATAATCAGCGCCTTGGAAAAGCGCCAGGCATCGAGGTAGTTAGAAGCCGCCGAGATTAAGAGCGTGCCCACAAAGATGCCGCGCGCTACGCGGGCGGTTTTCACGGGCGGGTCGTAGGCCCCGCTCAGGTAGGCCGAGGTGAGCCAGACCAGGATGTACGCCGGTACGGCCACCATCATGTACTGCGGCGGGTAATCGCCGGGCACAAACTTGTGGTTGCGTTCCCAATACGATTTCAGGAAGTACATGCCGCCCCAAATAAGGCCGGCATCGAGTAGCAGCGGGGCCACCCGCACAGCCAGCCGCTCCAGTACCGCCGCGCCGGCCCGCAGCCAGATGGCCGCATTTATCAGCAGCGAAAACAAGCCTGCCTGGCCCGGGGCGAAGTGCTTACGGGCAAAAATCACCATGGCCCGGTAAAACACAAACACGAAATTTACGCTGGTGCGCTTTGTGCTCTCGCCCTTGTAGTGAATGATGCGTGTGCCGGGGAAATAATAGTTTTTCCAGCCGCCCTGCGTGAGGCGGTACGAGAGGTCAATGTCCTCGCCGTACATGAAATAGTCTTCGTCGAGCAGCCCGATTTTATCGAGGGCGGTTTGGCGCAGCAGCATGAAGGCGCCGCTCAGCACCTCCACTTCGTGGGTTTCTTCCTGGCTCAGAAAGCCGAGGTGGTACCGCCCAAAGGTGCGCGACTTGGGCATGAGCTTCGCCAGCCCAAACATTTTGTAAAACGCCACCTTGGGCGTGGGCAACGCGCGCTTGCTTTCGGGCAGGAAATTGCCCTGGCCGTCGAGCATTTTCACGCCCAGGCCGCCGCACTCGGGGTGCTCGTCCATAAACTCGCAGCAGGCGCGGAAGGTATCTTCCTCCACCACCGTATCAGGGTTCAGCAGCAGCCGGTACTGGCCGGTGGCGCGGCGCAGGGCCTGGTTGTTGGCTTTCGAAAAGCCGGGATTGTGGCGGTTGGCAATCAGGATAACCTCCGGAAACCGCGCCTGCACCATGGCTACCGAGCCGTCGACGGAATTATTGTCGACCACGAACACCTCTACCGGCTGGGCCAATTTCTCCACGGCCCGGCGAACGGACAGCAGCGCCTGCTCCAGAAAATAGCAGACGTTGTAATTGACAATAATGACGGAGAGCTTCACCACAGCCGGCGAAATTACGGGCAGAACGGTCATTGCGAGTGAAGCGCAGCAGAACGCGGAAATCCGTCCTTCCAACGCGACAGGGTCTGAGCCGTGACAGCCATTTCACTGGACGCAAAAAAGCCCCGGCACTGCGCAGCGCCGGGGCTTTTCACATTATTAGGCTAACCGATGAGAACAGTACGGAATAGCTACGCTGCGCTTCACTCGCAATCTACCGGGCTTGCCGAAGGCGCTCCACAATGCTGCGGCCCAGGGTAATTTCGTCGGCGTATTCCAGCTCACCGCCCACCGGAATGCCGCGGGCAATGGTGCTGATGTGCACGTTGGGCAGGTCGCGCAGCCGGCGCGAGAGGTAGAAGGCCGTGGTGTCGCCTTCCATCGTGGGGCTGATGGCGAGGATGACTTCCCGGATTTCGGAGTCTTCGGTGCTGGCCCGCTCCACCAGCGAATCGATGTGCAAATCGGAAGGGCCCACGCCTTCAATGGGCGAAATCACGCCGCCCAGCACGTGGTACACGCCCTTGTACTGGCCCGTGTTTTCAATGGCAATGACGTCGCGCACGTCCGACACCACGCACACCAGGCTGTGGTCGCGCAGCTTGTTGGCGCAGATGTCGCACTGCTCGGCATCGGAAATGCTGTGGCAGGTGCGGCAGTAGGTTATTTCGAAGCGCATTTTGGCCAGCGCCTCGGCCAATGAAGCGGTGGTATCCATCTCGGCCTTCAGCAAGTGCAGCGCCAGGCGCAGGGCCGTTTTGCGGCCGATGCCGGGCAGGCGCGCCAGCTCGCCCACCGCGTTTTCAATCAGTTTTGAGGGGAACTCCATTCAGGTTGTTAGTTGATGGTTGTCGGTTGTTAGTCGAAGGTTGTGAATTGCCAGTGCAACCTGACAACTGACAACGAGCAACTGACAACTAGACCACGTCTGCCGAGATGCCGCGGTCGTGGATGGCCGTGCACAGCGGCTCCAGTTCCTCGTACGTGCCTATTTTAACGGCGCACTGGCCCTTGTAGTGGATGAGCAGCGTGCATTGCTCGGCCTGCTCCGGCTGGTGTCCGCACACGTCAATCAGGGTTTTGATGACGTGCTCAAACGTGTTGACGTCGTCGTTGTACACAACGAGGTTACGCAGCTCAACTTCTTCTTCGAGCAGCAGTACGTCCTCATCGTGCTCAATTTGCGGGCGGGTGTTCATAGGGCAAAATTACGCAGGAAAGCCCGCGTGGGGGTAGCTTGTAGTAACTATGAATATCCCTGATTCGTTTCCTTATTTCCACTGATTTTATTAACCCATGGCGGAGCTTGTTGGGCGCCGGCAATCACACTTATTGGGCGCATCAAGGTGATCTAAGCAAAACTATTCAGTGCCGGACCTCAAGCACCATTACTTACTCGCAATAATTTTCATATAAAAATGAAAAAGCCCCACTGTCCTCTTTCTGGGCAGCGGGGCTTTTCGCCCAAACGTGGTTGGGCTAACTGTGCAATCTCGAAGTAAACCCGCAGGACACGGGCCCGAACAACCGAGATTCTGGTTTCGCGGCGATTGGAGCAGCATCCATCACCAGCCCAGCCTCGGGTTATTACACTTTCAACTCAGGCCGGTGGCTCGGGGTTAACCTCACAGGCGCAAGACTTTGCGGGTAATTTGCTGGCCGCCTTGCACGGCGCGCAAGGTGTAGTTGCCGGTGGCCAGCGAGCGTACGTCCACCTGGTACCGGCTGCTGCCCATCGGTGCCATTTCCTTCTGGCTGATTACCCTTCGGCCGGTCATGTCATAAAGCTCAATTTGCAGCGGCCCCGCGGCGGGCGACACCAAATCCAACGTCAGGTAGGCCTGCATGGGTACCGGGTAAGCCTCCACCGAGAACACAATGGTTTTGTTGAACCGGACGTACTGCACGCCGCTGTAGTTGGAAGTGCCATCCAAATCAATCTGGTGCAAGCGGTAGTAGAAAGCCGCCGCTTTGCGGCCGGCTCCGAGGTCAGTTGCCGTATAAGACAGCGTTGAGCTGCTGTTTCCCGCAGCCGGTTTGCGGCTGATTTCCATCCAGTTCTTGCCATCCTCCGCGCGCTCAATTGCGAACCAGGCACTGTTGTGCTCCGAGGCAGTGCTCCATTTCAGCACAGCATCCAGCTCACGGGCCGTGGCAGCAAACGAGGTAAGTTCCACTGGCAGCGGCACTTCGTAGGTGCTCACCGTGTACCACGCCCCGGTTTCCAACGTGGTGCTAACCGTAACGGAACGGTTAGCAGCCGGCTGGAGCGGGCCCTGGCGCACCCAGGTAAGGCCATTGTCGGTGCTGCGCCACACCTGGGCCTGGCTGTTGTTGAAATTCAAGCCGTGGTCGTTGTCGGCCAGCCATTTCAGCGTCAGGGTCACGGGCGCGGCTGGAGGCGCTGGTGTAGTCAGGCGCCAGATGCGGTCGATGCCCTGGTTGCTCCCAAGCACCGGATTTTGGCCGAAGGAATAATTTGCCAGCAGCAGCCCGGTACGGCGGTCTACTTCCAGGGTAAAGCCTTGGCTTTGCGGGTTCACCAGAAAGCCCATGCCGCCAAAATCAACGTCGGAAGTAATCGCAGGCACGCTTTGCTGCTGCACCAGGCTGCCTTTCACATAGGAGGCATCGGTCTCACCAAAAACGCTGCCCGTGGCCGTGAGGCGCAGCTGGTAGTTGGTGGTGGTGAGCAAATGACCATTCTTCATCCGCAACACGCCATCAACCTGGCCGCTGGAGCCCAGCAGTACCCCACCGGGGTTGCTGCCCGCAGCCGGATTGTCGATGCGCAGGTGGTGCAGGATGGCGCCGTTCAAGGTCAGATTGCGCTGGGTGCCGCTGGCCCCGTTGAAGACCACCGTGCCCAAACCCGGCACCCAAGTGCCGGTATTGAGCAAGTCGCCTTCGTCCAGAAACAGCCGGGGCCTAGCCGGCGCCGTGGCCGTCTGGTTAAACTGGCCCTCGTTTTTGAAGGCTTTACCGGTCGCATCGCCACGCACGTACAGCAGCGAGTCAGTTACCGCCACCATGCCATTGGGGCCATTGTAGAGCGTCTGGGCCCGGGCGGCCGAAGAAAGCCACAGGCCGCCAAGCAACAGGGCCGCGGCTAAGCGTCCCGGCCGCGGAAAGTTAAAATTGGCCATCATGGTACGCATAAGGGAGTAAGACACTTAGCGCTGGCCCTGGGCCGTGGCATTAACCGGAGTACCGGCCTCCAGCGCCCGCAAACGCGACTCAAACGTCTGCACGGCAGCTTCTGCTTTCTCGGCCCGGCCGCGCATGGTGTCGAGTTGAGCTTGTTGCTCTTGCAGGGCTTTCACCAGCACGGGCACCAGCTCGGCGTAGTTCACGCCCATGGTCTGGTTGGCATCGGTGCCAACGGAAACTACTTCGGGTACCACCTTCTGCAGCTCCTGGGCAATAAAGCCGATTTTGTTGGTTTGGCTTGGCGTTTTCTTCCAGGCGTAGCGCACGGGGCGCATGGCCATTACAGTGCTCATGCCGTAGCCCAGGCCCATGATGTTAGTTTTCAGGCGGGCGTCAGAGGTTTGTATAGTTCCATTGGTGGAATACACGTTCGCCCACCGCAAAGCCGAAGTACCAAGCGTATTGTTGCCATCAGAGTTCGGCACAATATTGCCGGTTACAGTTAGCGCATTGCCGAGCGTGGTGGTGCCCGTCACATTTAACGCTCCACCTACTGAAGCATTGCTGCCTACGCCCAACGTGGCACCTACACTCATGGCAGTGCCGACGCTCAGCGTTGTACCAATTTGACCAGAGCCATTGATGTTAAAGTTAGCGGCTTGGGCAGTCGAGCTTTGATTCAAAACGGCAACACCTGGCGAGGGAAAGTCCTGAGTGCCCAAGTTGCCTGAGCCATCAGCCACAACAAGCCGGGTGCCGGTGCCGCCCAAGTTCGTTACTTGTGCCATGGCCAGCGTTGTTGAGCCAGCAGTAAGTCCAGAAAGTTTGGTTGCCGCGCTTACATCCAAGGAGCTTTTCAAGGTAGTGGCGCCATCCACCGACAGCGGACCGGCTACAGCTGCAGAGTTCAGGGTGGTAGTTCCAGCACTCAAGCTACCCGCCACTGTGGCCGAGCTTAGGGTTGTGGCCCCGGCGTTTAGCCCAGCCAGCGTGGAAACACCGCTTACGGTCAAAGTGCCTAAGGCACCGGAGCCACTAATTTGAAAATTAGCCGTTTGGGTGTTCCCAGTTTGATTTAGAATGGCGTTGATTGGGGTAGGCAGAGGCTGAGTGGTTAAAACTCCGTTGGCGTCGTTGACTACCATGCCAGCCGTTTTCAGGTTAGCTACCCGGGCCGAAGCCAGTGAAGCCAAGCCGGAGGTATTGAGGTCATTCATGGTAGTAGTGCCTCCTACACCGAGTGCGCCGGCTACGGTCGCATTGGAATTTACAGTGACCGTGCTTAAAGTGCTAGTGCCCATCACAACCAATGCACCACCAACTGTATTGCTTCCGCCCATGGAGGTGTTACCGTTCACTCTCAGCGAGTTCAGCTCACCCGACCCGCTCAGATTAAAGCTAGCATTCTGCGTAGAGACTTGATTTAAGATAGGGTCAATTGTTGCCGGAATAGCCTGCGTAGACAAGTTGCCCAAGCCATCCGTTACCACCAAGCGGGTGCCTTGATTTATGCCCAGGCTGCTTAACTGAGTGGGCCCTGCTACTACCAAGGAATTGTTGAGCGTAGTCGTACCCGTAACGCCTAGCGAACCGGCGCTCACGGCATTGGTGACGTTAGCCGAAGCTAGCGTAGTAGCCCCAGCGCTGAGGACGCCCAGCGCCGAAGTTCCCCCAACGGTCAGGTTGGCGTTAATCAATCCGTTGCTCACGGCAAAAGCAGGTGCTGCAGCTGTGTTGGTGTTTTTAATAAACTCGCCAGAGCTGCCTGGTAAGTCAACGGCTAATAGGTCTCCGGTACTGTTAGCGATAACCATTCGATTGCTGCTGCCTCCGACAAATGTGCCGATGCGCACAGCACTTAGCGAAGCTAGGCCGGAGGTGCTAAGCGTCTTCAGCCCGGCGTTGCCTGTCACGGTCAAATCGTTTGTGACGGTGGCACTATTGAACGTGTTAGCACCAGACAGGGTCGTATTGCCCGTTACTGCGAGTGTACCCCCAACCGTCGCGTTATTGGTTACACCTACCGATTTAAGCGTACTGGCACCAGCTACCGTCAACGTATTGCCCACCGTTAAGTCAGTGCCCACACCAAACGTGGTCCCTACTTGGCCCAAGCCACTGATTTTGAAATTAGCGGGTTGTGTTATAGCGCTCTGATTTAAGATGGCATCTCCTGGCGCGGGAATAGCTTGTGTGGTTAGATTGCCTAAGTCATCGGTTACCACCAAACGGTTCCCGGAGCCGCCCAGGGTTGTCACGCGGGCCGAATTCAGCGTAGCCAAACCCGAGGAGTTAAGTGTGCCAGTACTCAACACATTGGTGACGGAAGCCGAATTTAGCGTGGCAGCCCCAGCGGTAAGTCCGGCAAGGGTAGTACCGCCCGTTACTCCGAGTGTCCCTATGCTAGTAGAGCCAAGCGAAGTAGTGCCTGCTGTGAGGCCGGCTAGAGTAGTTGCACCGGCTACATTTAGTGTAGAACCAATCCGCCCAGTACCATTAATGCGGAAATTTGCGATTTGGTCGGCCGCGTTCTGGTTCAGAATGGAATAATCTGATGCTGCAACGGTCTGTGTACCAAGCTTACCGGTTGCATCGGCTACTACCAAACGGGTCCCGGTACCAACTAGGTCAGTAATAGTAGCTTCCCCGTTTACTTGCAAGTAGGTTTTCTCGCTTGGGTTGCCAACGATTGTGGCGTATAAATTGGTGACGCTGTTTCTTCCCGCCACTTTCAAGTCGCCAGTTAAGACTGTTTTGCCAAACACCTTAAAGCCGTCACCCACTTCGCCAGAGCCACTAATGCGGAAGTTAGCAGGCTGGGCTACCGCGGTCTGGTTCTGAATGAATTCACCCGTACCAATTGAAGCAGCAGCGCCCGTGATAAGGTTGCCGTTGGCGTCTGTTATCACAACACGGTTGCCAGCCCCGACTAGGCTCGTAACCCGGGCTGTGTTCAGGGTGGCCAGGCCCGACGTGCCCACCGTGCTCAGGCTTGTGTTGCCCGTGACCCCAAGGGTGCTGCTTAGCGTAGTGGCGCCGGTTACGCCTAACGTAGAACCCACGGAAAGCGCGCCATTAAGTCGGCCTGACCCAGTGATGCGGAAATTGGCAATTTGGTCAACTGTGTTCTGGTTGAGAATAGCATCTCCAGGAGCAGGAATTGCTTGAGTGCTCAGATTACCTGACCCATCTGCTACCACTAAGCGGTTGCCGGTGCCGCCCAACGCGCCGAAAGTAGGTACGCCGGAAACATTCAGCGTACCATTCACCGTTGTGGCCCCGGCCGATAGGCCGGCCAGGGTGGTAGCCCCCGATACCCCCAAGGTGCTGCCCACGGTCAGCCCATTGGCTACAATAGCTGAAAATAATGAAGCTGGGCCACCCACGGTCAAGGCATTAAGAAGATTGAGAGTACCGTCCTGGCGAAGCCGCATCCGCTCAGTGTTACCTACTCTAAAGGCAAGGTCCTGGGCGTCTGTAGTGCCCAGGAAGCTGGAAGATGGATTGGTACCGGCGTTGCCGGTAGTGCGCCAAAAATCGAGGCCGACCGGAGCCGCTGAACTCACGAAACGCTCCCAGTTGGGCGCGCTGCTCGTACCAGAGTTAAAGTAAAAACCTGGCCCGGCGATAGCGCCACTGGTATTGTAGACCAACAACGAAGTGGCCGGGTTTGTAATTGTTCCCCCATCGGTTGCACTTGTGAGCGCCACCCGCGGGATAAGCAACCCTCGGCTTGCACTGGTTATATCAAGCATCGCCGAGGCATCGGGGTTAAGAGTGCCAATGCCGGTCTGGGCCCGCGCTGCCGGCGTGGCCAGCAGCAGCAAACTCGTTGCCCCCAATGAGTAGAAAAGAGAGGAGAAAACCTTCATATAAAAATGAAATAAGTGAATTGTTACCAGGTTTTACCAAGAAAATAATGAATCTTTCTACTAAGTAATAATATATTTCCCATTTAAACCAATAATATTCACAATGTTTTCATGAGATAACCTTTGTCAAACTCATGCGTTACGTTTGCTTACTTATGGTTATCAAACAAATAAGGACTTGCCGATAATCGTTTAAAAATCAGCCCCATAATGCCCGTCCCCTCCTCCGATTTCAAAAAAGCCCTCAAGCGCCTGCCCGAAAGCGATAAGGAAGCGCTGCTGCTGCGCGCCGTGCGCCGCGACGCCGAGCTGTACGAAACCTACCGCTTCGAATTGCTGGCCGACGTGACCCTGGCCCAGATTCAGGAGGAAGCCGCCGACCGCATTCACGAGCTGTTCAACGTGGCCGTATCGGGCCGCTTGCTCAATCGGAGCTTGGTGAAGGCGCTGCGGGCGAGTGTGCAGGAGGCGGCCCGCGCCCGCCGCATCACCAAGAGCAAGCAGCTGGAAGTGGACCTGCTGGTGTACATCCTGCGGCAGTGCATCGACAACTACTCCGGGCAATTCGACAGCGTGTACGACGGGTTTTTCAACGCCACGGCGCGGTTGGCGGCCCGCCTGCCGGCCATGATTCTGAAGAACCTGCACGAGGACCTGTGGCTCGAGTACAAGGAAGAACTGGATGAGATGCTGAGCAACCTGCACAACCGCAGCAAGAGTCGGCATTTGAAATTTGAGCTGCCCCGGCACTTCAGCATACCGGAATAAAAAAAGCCCGCCAATATTGGCGGGCTTTTTTGTTGGAAGAGGGCATTTCAACGGCAGCAACCGCGTGGGCTACTGCGGAAAGGCCCGTAAACCGGACTGCCTGGGCAATTAAGCCTTCTTGGCAATAACGTTGAAGGTCAGGTCGAAGGTGTCGTAGATGGCCTTATCGCCGATGCTCTCGAAGAACGACTTCGAGCCGTATTTCAGGCCGAACTTGGTGCGGTCGATGGTCATCTTGCCAGTGGCGGCGGCTACGCCGTCTTTCACACCTACTTTGGCGGGGAAGCTGAGGCGCTGCGTTACGCCTTTGATGGTCATGTCGCCGGTGATGGTGGCGTTGTTAGCGTCTTTGGCGGCGCCTTTAATGGGGGCCACGCTCACGATTTTGAAGGTAGAGGTGGGGTACGTAGCCACGCCGAAGAAGTCGTCGCTGCTCATGTGGCCCACAAACTTGGCCTGGTTCTCGGCGTCCGTGATGTCGGTGGCTTTCATGGTCTTCATGTCCACGGTTACGGTGCCACCCACGATGGCATTGCCTTTCACGAGCAGGTCGCCGTTGGCGAATTGCATGGTGCCGTTGTGGCCGTGGGTTACGGCTTTGCCATCCCAGCCCAAGGTGCTGAGCTGCGGCTGCAGCTTATAAGCCGGGGCGTTGGTGGCCATTTTGGCGCTGTTCATTTTTTGCGCCGAAGCAGCAGGGGCACCGCCGAGGACGGCAACAGCAAACAATGCGGGCAACAGGAATTTTTTCATCTGAAAAAGGGAATTGGGGAAATTTAATAACTAATTGAGAGAATGCTACGGCCCGGCCGCAACGAAAAAATGTGCCAGAACGGCATTTCCTATTACTTAGGTAAAATCAATTATTCTTCCGTTCGAATTTTATCGAGCAGGGTATTGAGCTGGTGCACTTCTTCAGCGGTGAGTTGGTTCATGCCGCCGGACTTGGTAACGCCGGCTTCCTCGATGCGGTCGAGCAGGTCGAGGCCAGCTTTCGTGATGCGGATGTCCACAGCGCGGCGGTTGGCGGGGCACACGGTGCGCGTCACCAACTGCTTTTCCTCCAGCCGGTCCACAATACGGGAGGCGTTGCTGGTCTTGTCCAGCATGCGGTCGATGAGCAAGGCCACGGTGGCCGGCAGCGGGTGCTGGCCCCGCAAAATGCGAAGGATGTTGAACTGCGGCAGCGTGAGGCCGAAGGGCTTAAACGCCGCCGCCTGGCGCAGCTGCAGCCACCCCGCCGTGTACAGCAGGTTGATGTGGGCCTTCTGAAACTCGTCGCGAAAAATGGGCTGCTTGATTTCGTCTTCGATGCGCATGGTAGGCAGTGGAATCAGTTGCAAATTTATGTAGGTACATTTAATGTCGCAACATTGTTCCCAATTATTTTAAAATTATTTTTAGGCTTACTGGTCGGGCTTTCTCCCTAACGCCGCAAAATGCGTATCCTCGCAGGTTCAACCACTTTTCCCATTTCTATGCTTCGTTTTGTTTTCGTATTGCTGGCGGCCGCCTGCCTGGCCACCGCCCCCCGCCACGCCGCCGCGCAGGAGGGCGGTTTCCCCGTTAAGACCACGCCCCGCACCCAGTTTGTGTTTAAGAACGGCGAGGTAATGCGCCGCGAGGGCAAAGTACTCACGCCCCTCACCCAAAACGTGAAGCTGGAAAGCGGCGTCAAAATCAACTACAAAAACGGCATCGTGGAGATGCCCGCCGACAAGGTTAATCCGCAGGGCAAAAAGCTGACGCTGCGCGAAGGCGACTACGTGCGGGCCGACGGCGGGGTGGTGTTTGCCACGCCCGGCAGTGCGGCGGCGGCCCGGGGCGAAGCGCCCAATGGCCCGAGCGGCAAGTTCGATACATACGTGCAGCGCGGCCCCGGCTTCTCCGACCCGGCAATGCAGAATTCGCTCCTCACCAAAAAAATTGAGCTGCTGACCCAGAAGATAAGCTTGTTGAGCCAGGGCCGCACCGAATTGCCCGACACCAAATCCATCGACGCCCAAATCGCGCAGCTCGATGCGCAGCTGACGGCCCCGAAATAAGGCCGGGATTAGGCAGGCAGAAACAGCTGCCCGGCCTCCTCCCCCACCAGCCCAAACGGCTCGTCCTTCACAATCAGGAAGCCGTCCAGGTCGTGCACGTCGGCCAGCGCGCTGATTTGCATGGCCGCCTCAATGCCCACCGTCGTCTCCACCATGCAGCCCAGCATGGGGAGCAGGCCGTGGGCATTTGTGCGCCGGAGCAACTCAACGCCACGCCGAAAGCCGCCGGCTTTCATCAGCTTCACGTTGACGCCGTGAAACTGCCGGGCGATTTCAGCAAAGTCGGCAGTGTCCGTCACCGACTCGTCGGCCAGCAGCGGCACCGTGCTGCGCGGGCGCAGGTAGCGGTAATCTTCGGCCAGGGCCGCGGGCATGGGCTGCTCGAGAAAGCGCAGGTGCACGCCGGGCAGCGCCGTGGCGTTCTCAAGGAAGCCGAGCACGCCGTCGGCGTTGGTCCAGGTTTCGTTGCCGTCTACCAGCAGGCCGTGCCCGGGCAAGACGCGGGCCACCTCCCGAATCAGCTCAAGTCCTTCAGCCTGGTTGACTTTGATTTTGAGCAGCTGAAACCGCGCGGCGTTTTGCTCCTGCAAAAACCCGGCAACGGCGCCGGGCTCCATAATGGGCAGTGAAAAGGCCGTGGGGACGGTGCGGGCGGGCGGCGGCACGCCCAGCCACTGCCACACCGGCTGCCCGGCACAAGCTGCCAACCACTGCACCAAGGCCGATTCCAGAGCGAAGCTCAGGGCATGGGCCACGGGCTGGGTGGCTAGTAGCTCATCCAGCTCAACCAGGGAGGTGACGGCGGTTAATCCATTGGCTTGCAGGGCATCGAACTGCTGCTTCAGCAGCTCGGGGGTTTCGTTGTAGCGCACGTTGGGTGCGGCCTCGCCGGTGCCGCTCTGGCCGCCCCCCGATACGCGCAGGAGCAGATTGGTTTTGGTGCTGGAGGCGTTGCGGGAAATTTTCCAAACGTAGCGCAGGTGCAGCTCGTGGGTGGTCAGGGTCCAGGTTAGCATGAGGGGGAATGCAGCCGCCATTGGGGCGTGCCCCAAGATGGGGCCAAAAAACCAACCACCTACGTTGTGGCCGGGCAAATCGGACAACTAAGCCAGCAATTTTAGCCTTTGGCCTAATGGCAAAGGGCAAGCTGGACGGTGAGGCTGAGCTTTGCAGCGTTATAATTCTTCTCCGGTCCATCTAAACCGCCGAAATCTGCTTCGCACCCACTCCGATAAAAAAACCGCTACTTGCCTCCCTCCTTTTCAGCGCCATGTTGCTGGCCAGCAGCCTCCAGCAGGCAGCTGCCCAGTCCAAAGCCACGGGAGCCCGGGGCTACATCCCGTGGTTTAAGGTGCAGAACCAGGCCATGGTGCTGCAGACTGGCAACCAGTCAAAGCCGTTGAGCCAGGACATCACCCTGCCCAACGGCGTGCGGGTGGAGTACCGCACCCAGTCGGTGGTGCTTACCAGCGGCAAGCGGGTGGTGCTGCAGGAAGGCGACATGCTAGCCAAGGCCGGCCTCAATATTTACGAGACGGTGGCCGCGGCTACGGGTTGCCAGCAATTCGTGTTCGGCTACGATACCAACTTCACCATTGGCTACCTACTGTCGCTCTAGCGCTGCCTTTGGCCTACCCAAAACGCCTCGTAATCATTGGTTACGAGGCGTTTTCGTTTGGTCTGGCGCCCGCGCTTGGGGCGCCGGCGAGCTTGCTGGCTGGATAATGCCGTTCTTTAGGCCTTCAATCCGTTATCCCGGCCTTTTTAGTTGCATGACGAAATCTCGCTTACTCCTCGTTGCGGTTACGCTTTTACTTCTGGCGCTCATTGTCACCGTACTGACCGCCAATAATTTACTTGCGCTGCCCCACGCCGTTCCGGTGGCAGCCCGCTGGCTGGCGCTGGCGGCCGTGGCCGGTGCCGTGGCCCCTCGCCGCTCGCTCACGCTCTGGATTGTGGTCAGCATGCTGGTCGGCATTGAGCTGGGCCACGATGCGCCCGGCGTGGCCATGAACCTCAAGGTGCTGAGCGACGCCTTCCTACGGCTGGTAAAAACCATTATTGCGCCGCTGGTTTTTGCGACGCTGGTGGTTGGCATTGCCGGCCACGCCAACCTCAAGCAAGTGGGCCGCATGGGCCTGAAGGCGTTGGTGTACTTCGAGATTGTCACGACGTTCGCCTTGTTTATTGGGCTGGCGGCCATCAACCTCACCAAAGCCGGCGTGGGCATCAGCCAGGCGGGTGTGAAGGAAGAAGCGCTGGCCGCCGCCCCGCCCCAAACCGCGGCAGACATCATCCTGCACATCTTCCCCGAAAACATTGCCAAGTCGGTAGCCGAGGGCCAGGTGTTGCAGGTCGTGATTTTTGCCATCCTGTTCGCCATTGGCCTGGCCCTCACCCCCGAGCGGCCCCGCCGCGTGATGCTGGAATTTTGCGAAAGCCTCTCGGAAGTAATGTTTAAGTTCACCAACGTGGTGATGTACTTCGCGCCGTTGGGCGTGGGCGGGGCCCTGGCCTACACGGTGGGCAAAATGGGTTTTGCGCCGCTGCTCAACGCCCTGCAACTGCTCCTGACGCTGTACGGGGCCCTGATTGCGTTTGCCGTGCTGGTGCTGCTGCCGGTGGCTCTCATTGCCCGCCTCCCGCTGCGCCGCTTCCTGGCGGCCGTGGCCGAGCCGGTAAGCATCGCCTTCGCCACCACCTCCTCGGAGGCGGCATTGCCCCGCGCCATGGAAGCCATGGAATCCATCGGGGTGCCGCGCCGCATTGTGGCCTTCGTGATGCCCACGGGCTACTCTTTTAACCTCGACGGCACCACGCTGTACTTGTCCTTGGCGGCGGTGTTTGTAGCCCAGGCCGCGGGCGTGCCGCTCACCTTTGGGCAGCAGTTGCTGATGGTGTTCACCCTGATGCTCACCAGCAAAGGCGTGGCCGGCGTGCCCCGGGCATCGCTGGTTATTCTGCTGGCCACGGTGGCTTCCTTCAACCTGCCGGCCTGGCCGGTGTTCATCATCCTGGGCATCGATGCCCTGATGGACATGGCTCGGACCGCCGTGAACGTGCTCGGCAACTGCCTGGCCTCGGCGGTAGTGGCCCGCTGGGAAGGCGAGTTTATCGATGACTACCACAACCCGGAGCTAACCGCAATAGAAGAGCCTATTTATAAATAGTCAACTTTTATTTATTGTAATTTTTGAGCAGGGGAAAGCCCGTAAAGTTGACCTTCCAAATTGCCTACGGTAGCAGGTTTTTTTGCTCCGTTCACCGAGAAACAACATGTTTGCCACCTATATCAGGTAATTTAGCTTCTCTTAGCTCAGGTTACATCACATTGGCCGACATTATGGCATTTTTTGAAGCCCTGCTTTCCCTTTACCCTTATTCTCACTAATTTACAGCTATGAAGCTCACTCGTCAACTCGCCCTGCTGGCACTTGCTCCGGCCCTGCTGGCTGCGCCGGCCTGTGTGTCGGTGAAGTCCATGATGAAAAGCACGCCCACGGCTAGTATTTCCAAGCGCCTGCCCGCCCTGGAAATCATGGCTGACCAAGGCCCGTTGGCGATGAACGACGGCGCACTGCCCGAGGACCCGCTCAAGCTGTTTCAACAAGAGTGCCGTGTGAACCTGACGGAGGCCACCGATACCGCGACGTATGGCTACGCCAAGTTGGTGGTGAAGAAAGTGCGCACCGTGCGCACAGGCCGCGGCTTGCAGGGCCTTCAGGTGCTCACGTTTATGGTGCCGGCCATCCTGGGCATTCCGCTGGAGTGGTACAAGACCACCCTGCAGGCCGAAGTGGAAGTGAGCGACGCCGCCGGCAACTTGCTGGGCTCCTACGCGGGCACCGGCACCTCCGCCGTGAAGGTGGCCATGTACCACGGCTACTCCCAAACCACCGCTCCGCGCCTGGCCGACGTCATTGCCCTGCGCGGCGCCATGGCCCAAATTCGGCCCCAGCTCGATACGGCCGCCGCTCGCCTGCGCCCGCTGCTGCTCTCGGGCGGTACCGTCGAGAACCCCACCCTGCCTTCGTCGTCGGTGGTTACCGGCAGCCGCTAAGCCGCTAAGCTCGGGCGGAGCCCTGCCTCAGCTCAATTTTTGATACCGTCTGGCCCGTAGTGCCCAGCTTCGGCCCACGGCGGCCGAGGTGGGTGCTACGGGCCTTACCTTTGGGCTGCTATGGCTCACCTCCTGCCCTTTCGAGTTTCTACTGCTTGTTTCCTGACCGTGGCCCTGCTGCTGAGCGGCTGCTGCGCCAACAACGTCTGCAACTGCCAGGACGAGCAGGCGGATGCCATCAAGCTGCGGTTCTCCCCGCGCTTTGCCACCGCCGACCTCGATACCATTATCATTCAGCGCTCGCCGCTGCCCTACAGCCCCACGACCAAGCCGGAAACGGTCACGCTGGTTCGCACGGCGGCCCGGGTCCGCGACAGTGTGGTCATCAACAACACCACGCCGTTTGCCCAGGCCGGCACCGCCAAGCTCAACAAGTACCGCTACGTGGTGCAATACCTGGGGCAGGCGCCGCAAAGCAAGCCCGTGCCCACCACGGTGTTGGTTATCGACAGCATCCGGCTGGCCGGCAGCCTCGACGGCAATGGCTGCTGCACCTGCTACACCAATACCCAAAAAACAGTTTATGCCACCCGGCCCAAGCGCAACAGCGCGGCGGCCGACAGTGCGTTTGTAATTGACCTCAAGCAAAAGCCGTACATCGAGCTAGTCAAGTAGTCGCGCCGGAAGTGGCTCGCGTATAGTACCTACCGCGCTGCAACGTTTGGCCGGGAATTCGTGTTTTTCGTTACCATGCCTGCTGAAACCCCCACTCCGGTAGCCCCGGCGCTGCCCGAGTCGCGCCAAAACGCCGCCCCCTCGCTTTTCCCGTTCCGTTCCACGCTCAGCCTGGAACCGCTCATTGCCTATTGGCAGGAGCGTGAGCAGTCCACCAATTCCGGGGTGGCCTTACTGGCCCATGCCATTGCCCAGCAGGTAGCGCAGGAGCCCTGGTGCCGCGGCCCCCTCACCGACCACTCGGTGGTGGAGTGCGGCTGCGACTTGATTGAAACGCTCATGATGGCGGTGTTTCCGCCCGCCTCGTTTGCCTCCGACATCAGCGGCGTAATTGGGCCGTTTCAGCGGCGCAGCTTCTACTCTACCCGCTTGTTTGAAGCGGTGATGCTCAACAAGGACCGCACCATCAAGCAGCCGCTCAACATCGACATGGCGGCCATGGAGCGGCAAATGGGGCTGATGGCCTACCACCTCGTGCTGCACCGCGTGTACGGAGCCGAGCTGCCGGCCCTGGGCACCATTATTTTCACGGTGCCGGATTACAAAATTGGGCTGTACCGCCACTACGGGGTGGTGTTCAACTCCGACTTTGTGCGGGTAAAAGTGGTGGGCGAGCCGCCGGTGCTCACGCCCGAGCAGGTGGAAACGCTCATTCACAACCGCCACCGCCCCGAGCTCTGGAGCCAGCTGCTGCCCGCCGAGCACTTCGAGCTGGAAGGCTTCAACATCATCCAGTTGGTGGATGTGACTGAGCAGGAGATACTGTCGGAGCTGAAGTACGACCTGCTGGAGCGCGACGTACTGCAGACCCCGGCCCGTTTCGAGCAGATTCAGGAAAAGCTGCGGGTGCTGTTTGCGGAGCCGGCGCTACAGCTCGGCATCGCGGCCTACGATGAGAAAAAGCGCGCCTTTGTGGATTTTGGGCGCAAAATCAACCACAGCTTCCTTACCAAGCAGGTGCAGCACCAGTCGGCCAGCAGCAGCTTCCGGCTGATTTACGACCGCCTCCTGCGCGAGCGTGAGCCCCTGGTAATGAAGGACGTGGCCACGGCCGACATCCCCGAAGACCTGCGCCAGCAAATCTTGGGGCTGGGCATCCATTCCACCATCTTGGCGCTGCTGCCCTATGGCAACGACACGGTGGGCCTGCTGGAACTGGGCACGCCCGCGGTGGGCGGGCTCGATGAGTTCGACATGGACAAGGTGGCCCAATTCATGCCCCTGTTTGCGGTAGCCGTGAAGCGCAACGCCGAGGATTTGCAGGCGCGCGTGCACGCCATTATCCGCGAGAAGTTTACGGCCATTCACCCCACCATGGAGTGGCGCTTTATGGACGCGGCCCGCAACCTGCTCGCCGAGCTCGATGCTGGCAACCGCAACGCCGAGATGGAAGCCATTGTGTTTGAGGACGTGTACCCGCTGCACGGCTCCTGCGACATTCGGGGCAGCAGCACGGCGCGAAACGAAGCCATTCAGGGCGACCTGATTGAGCACCTCACCCTGGCCAACAAGGTCCTGAAAAAGGCCTCTGAGTACCAGCACCTGCCCATCCTCGACGAGCTCAAGTTCTATGTGACCAAGAACCTGAAGCGCCTGCACGAGGGCATGCTCTCCGGCGATGAAGCCAACATCTACGACTCGCTTACCCGCGAAGTAGAGCCCTTGTTTGAGTACCTGGCCACGCACACGCCGGAGCTGCGCCCCGTCATCACGAAGTACTGGGATAATATCGACGACAAGCTTGGCATTCTCTACAAGCGCCGGAAGGACTTTGAAGTGAGCGTGACCACCCTGAACGATGCCGTGAGTGCCTTCCTCGATGAGGAAGAGTACAAGGCGCAGCACATGTTTCCGCACTACTTCCAGCGCTACAAAACCGATGGCGTGGAGTACAACATCTACGTGGGCGGCACGCTGGTGGAGAATAAGCCCTTCGACCTGGTTTTCTTGAAAAACCTGCGGCTGTGGCAGCTGCTGACGATGGTGGAAATCACGCGCCGCACCGCCGCCCTGCGCGATACGCTGCCCGTGCCGCTCGAAACCACGCAGCTCATTCTCATTCACGGCCAGGCCCTGAGCATCCGCTTCCGGCAGGACGAGCGCCAGTTTGACGTGGACGGGGCCTACAACATCCGCTACGAAATCATCAAGAAGCGCATCGACAAGGCCACCGTGCAAGGCACCGGCGAGCGGCTGACCCAGCCCGGCACCATTGCCCTGGTGTACGCCCAAACCCGCGAGGCCGTGGAGTACGTCGAGTACATCGACTACCTGCAGGACCGCGGCCTGCTGGAGCCCGGCGTAGAGGAGCTGGAGCTGGAAGAGCTGCAGGGCGTGAAGGGCCTGCTGGCCCTGCGCGTGCAGGTAAAACTGTAGGCTTGGGGGCAACGGTTGGGCCAGCCGCAGGAAGAAGTGTCTGCGCCTTACTCCTTGGCGCCCAACACCACTTCCTCTTCCTTCCAGAACAGCTTGAGCCCGGCCCGGCAGACTACCAGCCAGGCCGCGCCGCCAGCAAAGCCGGCCAGCACGTCGGTGGCGTAGTGTGCGTGCAGGTACACGCGGGTCAGCCCAATCAGCCCCACCCATATCAGCAGGGGCGCGACCCAGCCGGGCCGCGCAAAGTGCCGGGCCAGCAGCCATGCCAGGCAGCCGTAGAACGTCATGCCCAGCATGGCGTGCCCGCTGGGAAAGCTCAGGCCCAAGGTGTGGAGCAGGGCATTGCTGGGCCGCGGCCGCCCGAAGTACCACTTCAGCAACTGGTTGAGCACGATGCCGCCGAACATAGCCAGAACCAGCTCCCAGCCTTCGCGCGGGTGGCCGGCGCGGCGAATCAGCCAGGGCGCTATGATGCTGGCCGGTAGCAAAAACGGCAGCGCCGCGAAGAAGGTCACGAACCGCACCGGCCCCGTAAGACCGGGAATGGCGTGCCGCCAGTCGTCGACAATACTGGACGCCCAGTTGTCGAGCGCCATGGAATGGTGCACGAATACGACCCGGGCCAGGTAAAAAAACACCGCAAACGCTGCCACAAAAAGCACCGCCCCAAACACGATTTCGAGGGTGAGCAGGCCGGCCAGGGCCAGCAAGCGGGAGGTAAAGCGGTTCATAGGCACGTGGGCCGCTAAAATGCGTGGGTGGGTTTTGGTAACCCAAATACGCAAAACCAAAAAAGCCAGCCCAATTGGGCTGGCTTTTTCAAAAACGTGCGCTCGGGGAGACTCGAACTCCCACACCTTGCGGAACTGCCGCCTGAAGACAGCGCGTCTACCAATTTCGCCACAAGCGCATGCAGTGGGCAAAAAGCCGCTCTCCGTTAAGAAGTGCGGCCTTTTGATGGTGCAAAGATACAGTCCCATTTTGCAGCCAAACAACACCCAGCCCAATTTTTTCGCAGCGCCCGGGTGTATTGCGCCACCGATAATTGTTTCTCAGTTACTTGCAGAGCCATTTTTTTTCTTCCCTCCCCTCTTTTTACATGCCCGACCCAATTACTGCCCCACTTCCAGCCTCTGCGGCCACCGAGCCACTCACGGGGTTCGACCGTGTGGCGTGGTGCTACGATGCCCTCACCGGCCTAGTGTTTGGGCCCACCCTGAAAAAGGCCCAGCGGGCGGCGCTGGCGGGGTTGCCGGCCGGGTCCCCGCGCGTGCTCATCCTAGGTGGCGGCACGGGCTGGATACTCACGGAGGTGCTGCAGCGCCGGCCCCAGGCCACAGTGCTCTACCTTGAAGCGTCGCCGAATATGCTGGCCCGCGCCCGCTCCCGGCTCACTCAGGAATGCCCACAAGCAGCTGCCCAGGTAGAGTTTCGCCACGGTACGCAAGCCGCGCTAGGCCCGATGGAGCAATTCGACGCCATTATCACCTTTTTCGTGCTCGACTGCATTGCGCTTTCCGAGATTGAAACGGCCCTGGCGCAGCTGCGGGCCGCCCAGCGGCCGGGGGCGCCGTGGCTACTGGCAGATTTTCGCCCGGCGCGGCGGGGCTGGCGCCGGGTGCTGCTCACGCTCATGTATGCTTTTTTTCGGCTCACGACGGACCTGCAGGCGCGGGAGCTGCCCGATCTGCACCCGGCGTTGGGCCGCCTAGGACTTAGCCCAACGAGCAGCGCCGTGTTTTTTGGCGGGGCCATGGAAGCTGCAGTTTTTAGGGGGATTGAAGCTATTCCGCAAGGTTGATGGCGCAAGCTACTGCAGGCGCTGCAAAGGGCTGAAACATCAATTTAGCAGTACCGAACCCAATTAATAGCGCACCAACCAAGTTCGTATTGCAGGTTTACAGCAACTTTGTGCGCCTAGCTGGTTCAGCTTGGTTTTTGAATTCCTCAGTTCGCTATAATTTCTGCTCATGAAACAGGTTATTACCGCTACTATCTTACTGACGCTGAGCCTAGCGACAGAGGCACAAGCCCAGGTAAAGGCGAAGGCCGATGCAGGCCCGGCCGTGCGGTACTTGGTGGCGTTTCCCAATGCCGTGCACCACGAGGCCCGGGTTACGGCCACGTTTTCGGGGGTCCCCAGCGGCCAGGTGCTGCACGTGCGCATGGCCCGCAGCTCACCTGGGCGCTACTCGCTGCACGAGTTTGCCAAGAACGTGTATTACGTGGTGGCCACCAATGGCAGCAACCAGCCTCTATCGCTTAACCGGCCCGACCCGTATGGCTGGGACGTGAAGCCTGGCGTCGATGGCACCGTGGTGTTCAACTACACCCTTTACGGCGACCGCACCGACGGCACCTATGCTGGCATCGACCAGCAGCACGCCCACCTCAATATGCCCGCCACGCTATGCTACGCCACGGGCCTGGAAGGCCGCCCTGCCGAAGTAAAGTTTGACCTGCCCGCAGGCTGGCAGGTGGCCACCCAGCTGCGGGCCAGCGCCGACAAAACCACTTACACTGCCCCCAACCTGCAGTACCTCATGGACAGCCCTGTTTCGCTGGGCGCCCAGCAGGTGCGCACCTGGCCCGAGGGCGACCAGACCATTGAGCTGGCCGTGCTCTACCAGGGCCCCGTGGCCGAGGTAGATGCCTACGCCAAGAAAGTGCAGCAGGTGGTGAAGGAAGAAAAGTCGATTTTCGGCGAGCTGCCCACTTACGACTTTGGCCGCTACACCTTCCTGGCCGACTACCTGCCCCAGGCCACCGGCGACGGCATGGAGCACCGCAACTCCACTTCCGTCACGAGCCCGCGCTCCCTGCACAACGAGGAAGCCGCGCGCAACCTGGGCACGGTGGCGCACGAGTTCTTCCATGCCTGGAACGTAGAGCGCTTGCGCCCCCGCGACCTGGAACCGTTTGATTTCCAGCGGGCCAACATGAGCGACGCCCTATGGTTCGCCGAAGGCTTCACGCAGTATTACGGCCGCCTGGCCCTGCGCCGGGCCAAGCTGATTGAGGACGAAGAGTTTCTCGGCGACATCGGCCGCTGGGTAAACCTGCGCCAGAACAGCCCTGGGGCACGCTTCGCCTCCCCCATCGACATGAGCCGCCAAGCTGCGTTCATGGACGCCGCCTCCAGCATCGATCCGCTCAACTCCGGCAACACCTACCTCTCGTACTACGACCAGGGCGCGGGCATTGCGCTGGTGCTCGATTTGCAGCTGCGCCAGAACTACCGCACCACGCTCGACAAGTTTATGCAGGCCATGTGGCAGCAATACGGCAAGAAGCAGGCAGGCTACGCGCCGGCTAACCCCTACACTGTAAAGGATTTGCAGCGGGTGCTGGGCGAGGTGAGCAAAGACACGGTATTTGCCAACCGCTTCTTCCGGCAGTACGTGTACGGCCACGAGCAGCCCCGCTTCAGCGAAAGCCTGCTCGGGGCGGGCCTGGCCCTGGTGCCGGCCCGGACGCCGGGCGTGGCGCTGACCCACCAGGTGGCGTTCGACGAGGCCGGCCGGTGCGTAGTGGCTTATAATACCCAGGTTGGCTCGGGCCTCTACATAGCCGGCATCGACCGCGGCGACCAGCTGGTGACCCTCGATGGCAAAGACCTCAAAAGCCCCGCCGACCTCGACGGCGTGCTGCGCAAGCACTCGCCCAACGATGTGGTGTTTGTGAAGGTAAGAACCCGCGGCGGCGCCGAAAAAACCACCCAGCTCATCCTCTCCGAAGACCCCAACGTGCAAGTAAAGCCCGTGGAAGCGGTAGAGAAAATGGTGTATTCGCCCAGCCAGAAAGCGCTGCGCGAGGCGTGGCTGGCCAGCCAGGTGGCCAATTAAACCCGCGGCGTAGGGTTTCGTTAGTTAAGCAACACAAATTGCCCGGTTACCGCGCGTAATCGGGCAATTTTATCTTCCCGGTTATGGCCAAACGCATTTCTTACCTCCGCAACGAAGCCCTGCCAACCGTGCGGCCCGGCTACCCCGGCAACAAGCTTTTCGGCGATGAATTCGCCAACGGCGAGGAGCTGTTTGAGCCCGCATTTTCCACCGTGCTCAAGTGGCAGCTCACCGCCAACCCCCAAAAAGCCGAAAAGAAAGCCGACACCTGGGCCCCTGCCGTGGTAGACTGCACGGCCGCTTTTTCAGCCCAGGAAGATATGCTGGTATGGCTGGGGCACTCCAGCTTTTTGCTGCGCGCGGCGGGCGTAACGCTGCTGTTTGACCCCGTCCTGTTCAGCTCAATTGGGCTACGCCACCGCCACGCCCTGCCCTGCGCGCCAGAGGCCATCACGGGCATTGACTACCTGCTGCTATCGCACGGCCACCGTGACCACCTGGACGAAAAATCCCTGCGCCTGCTGGCCCGGCAAAACCCGCAGATGCGGGTGCTGTCGTCTCTGCGCATGGGGCCGCTGCTGCAAGACATGGCGCCGGGCCTGCCCGTGCAGGAGGCCGGCTGGTGGCAGCAATACGACCTGGAGCCCCAAGCGCCGCTGGAAATCTTTTACCTGCCCGCGTCCCACTGGCACCGCCGGGGCCTAGCCGACCTGAACCGCGTGCTCTGGGGCAGCTTCCTCATTCGGGCCGCCGATAAGCTCATCTACTTTGCCGGCGACACCGCGTATGCCGAGCATTTCGAAACCATCGAAGAGCGGTTCGGGCCCCTCGACATCGTGCTAATGCCCATCGGAGCCTACAAACCCGCCTTCATGATGGCCAGGAGCCACGTCAACCCGCACGAGGCCGCCAAGGCCGTGAATGTGCTGCGGGCCGGCCACATCGTGCCCATGCACTACGGCACCTTCGACCTGTCCGACGAGCCCGCTTCGGAGCCCTTGCGCCAGCTCACCGACGTGGCCGCGGGCGGCATGCTGCGCGGCGAGCTCCACACGCCCGCCGTGGGCGAAGTGCTGCGCTGGCGCGAGTGGGAATAGCGCCCCGGCGTTACTTCTTGATTTCGGCCAGAAACGCAGTGGCTTCATCGGGATTCGCGCCCGCTTTGGTGGCCGCTGCTATTGCTTCGGTAGCCGCAGTGGTAGCTTCGGCATCGTTGCCCAGCTTGTGCAGCAGTTTGGCCCGCGTTAGCAGATAAAAGTGGCTTCTGTCAGCGGCAATGGCTTGTTGAATTATCTGGTCTCCTTTGGCTAGCAGCGCTTTGTCGTTTACGAACGCGGCGAGGTATGCCGTTGCTTCGTACAAGGTATAGTTGTCTTGAGCAGCAAACCTTTGCCCATAGGCCAGGGTAGCATTAACGTAAGCCGGCCAATTCCGCTGCGGCTGGCCCAACAGGTACTTAATTGTGGCCAAGTCCTGCCACTGCTCGGCTTGCTTAGGCATGAGTTGGGCTAGCGATGCCTGAAAGTTGCGCAAGCCTGGCAAGTCGTTTTTCTGTCCAAGTTCAGCAGCGGTCCATCCCACCATGTTGCGCGTTTTGTTTGTGATGGCTTCCTGCCCGAAATGGGTAGCAAAATCTGGCTGGTGGGAAAGAAAAAACTGAGTCATTGGAGACGTAAAATCAGTGCTCAATTTGAAAATGAAATCCAGGTTTTTAACAGATGTCAAATCGGCTGGTCGCTGGCTTTTCAGGTACTCCTCGGCCACTTGCCTAGCTAGTGCCATATCTTGGTGTAGGCCACTTGACTCGCTGAACCTGTATAAAAAGTCCGAATTGCGTTCACCCGCTTTGTACCTCTTTTTTAAGGCAAAGAAGGTCTTCTGAGGGTCAAATGCATCCTTGCCATCCTGAATAAACGCTGCCGCAGCTTTTCCACTGCCGGTTTGGTGCATCAGTTTGCCTTCGGAATTGAAATACAGGTACGCGGGCAGCGAAACGATGCCGTATTGGGTACCTAGCTGCTTTCCAATGCCTTCATCAAGGTTCACCTTGTAATTGATGAAAGTGGCATTGTAGTACTGACCCACGGCAGGGTCAGGAAAGACATCGCGCGCCATCTCTCTGCAGGGGCCACAACTGGGAGACCAGACATATAACATGATGGGTTTATGCTCCTTTTTGGCCGTCGCCAGCACCTGCGCCCAGCCTCCACTTCGAAAGTTAACGGCAGTGGTTTGCCCAAAAGCCGCCGTGCTGCAGCACAGTAGCATAATCAAGTTGAAGAGGTAGCGCATCAGGTCAGAGAAGGTAGGATTAGGAAGGATTGCCGCCGGGTGGAATCGTCCCAAGCCCTTGAAGCTTAAATATAGGGTATTTATTATGCTAGCGGAGCCCGGCCGGCTGCTCGCCATTCGCTCTCGGCTCAACTTCCATGGTACACCGCAGCGCTTATGGGCGCTACCTTTGCCCCTTATGTCGCCAACTCTAGTTTTGAGCCTCGTTGCGGGCTACTTTGCCGTTCTCATCGTCATTGCCATCCTCACCTCGCGGGGGGCTACGAGCGAAAGTTTTTTTGTGGCCAACCGCAACGCGCCGTGGTACATGGTGGCGTTTGCCATGATTGGTACCTCCCTGTCGGGGGTCACGTTCATTTCGGTGCCGGGCAACGTGTACGGCAAAAGCTGGAGCTACCTAGCGGTGGCACTGGGCTTTGTGGCCGGCTACGTGGTCATTGGCACCGTGCTGCTGCCGCTGTACTACCGGCTGAGGCTGGTGTCCATCTACTCGTATCTGGAGCAGCGATTTGGCTACTGGAGCTACAAGACCGGCGCGCTGTTCTTCCTGATTTCTAGGTCGTTGGGCTCGGCCTTGCGGCTGTATCTGGTAGCGGGCGTGCTGCAATTGGCGGTGTTCGATGCCATGGGCATACCGTTTGCCGTCACGGTGGTGGTCAGCATCCTCTTCATCTACCTCTACACCTTTAAGGGGGGCCTGAAAACCATTCTGTGGACCGATACTTTCCAGACCCTGGCCATGTTGAGCTGCGTGGGCCTGAGCATCTATTTTATGTCGGATGCGCTGAACCTGGGCTTCAAGCAGTTGGTGACCTCCGTGACGGACAGCCCCATGTCGAAGATGTATTTCTCTGATTTCCGGGACGATAAGTTCTTCTGGAAGCAATTCGCCTCGGGCATGTTCATCACCATCGTCATGACCGGCCTCGACCAGGACCTGATGCAGAAAAACCTGAGTTGCCGCAGCCTGGGAGAGGCGCAGAAAAACCTGTTCTGGTTTACCCCGGTCATCGTGTGCGTCAACATCCTGTTTCTGACCTTGGGCGTGCTCATGTACAAATACGCCGCCGCCCGTGGCCTGCACCTCGAGCAGTTGCCCCAGCTTCTGAACCTGAAAGGCGGCCTGGATACCGACAAAGTGTTTCCGTTTCTGGCCACCACGCAGTTTTCGCTCACGGCCGGCATCATCTTCATTCTGGGCATCATCGCCGTTACCTACGCCTCGGCCGACTCGGCCCTTACGGCCCTCACCACCTCGTTTTGTGTCGACTTTCTCGGCATCAACCAGTACCCTGAGAAGCGGCAGGCGCAGCTGCGCCAGTTCACGCACCTGGGCTGGTCGGTGGTGCTGATTGGCATCATCCTCATTTTCCGCGTCATCAACGAGCAGAGCCTGATTGATGCCGTGTACAAGGCCGCAGGCTTCACCTACGGGCCGCTGCTGGGGCTGTTTGCCTTTGGTATTCTCACCCGGCGCAGCCTGCGCGACCGGCTGGTGCTGCCCACCTGCGTGACGGCGGTGCTGCTTACCTGGCTCATTGTGTCGCACTCGGTAGAGTGGCTCAACGGCTACAAGTTTGGCTTCGAAATTCTGCTGCTCAACGGCGCGCTGGTGTACCTGGGCCTGCTGGCCATTTCGCGCCCCGCCGTGGTGAACCCGATACCCCAAGCTGCGGTTTAAGGCATTATGACCAATACTATCTTCTCTTTCCTGCTGCTAGTAGCTGCCGCGCCGGTGGCCCTGGCCCAGCAGCCCGCTCCCGCTACCCAGGAGCCCATTGTGCTCAAGCCCGGCCACATGCAGGTGCAGGCCCACTCCGCCCCCAACCGTCCCGACCGGGCCCCGGTGTACCCCGGGGGCGAGCAGGCGCTGGGCTTGTTTTTTCTGGAGCACATCAACTACCCCGCCGCGGCCCGCGCCAAGCAGCTAAGCGGCACGGTGCTCGTAAATGCGACCGTGAATGCCGATGGCTCGGTGACCAACCCCATGGTGGCCAAGTCGCTCTCGCCCGAGTGCGACGCCGAGGCCCTGCGCGTGGTGCCCTTGCTCACGGGCTGGCAGCCCGCCATGCGGCGCGGCCGGCCGCTGCCGGTGCTCATTCAATTGCCCGTGCCTTTTGGCGGCGCCGGTGAAATAAAAGTGGAGCAAAACCGTCGTCAGCCAAAACCGAGACGTTAAGATTATTTTTCGTGAGAGCCTTGTTTCCACAGGGCCCTGATTTTATTTATTGAATGGCCCGTAGTGGATTGAATACCAGCGGCGACGTCGGCGCCGACGTCCCCAAGCCCAAGCTTACCAAAGAAGCTTTTCGGCGCAGCCTGCGGGTGTTCCGCTACGTGCTGCCCTACAAAGGCAATTTCATTGTGGGCATGGTGCTGCTCACGCTCAGCAGCAGCACCACCATGATGTTTCCGTGGATAATCGGCAAGCTGGTGGACGTGGCCAACGGCAAGCCCGTGGCCCTGCCCGGCGGCATGGTGGTGGGTGTCAACCGCATTGCCATCGGCCTGTTTGTTGTGATTGTGTTCCAGGGCCTGTTTTCGTTCGGGCGCATCTGGTTTTTCACGCGCGTGAGCGAGTTCACCGTGCGCGACATTCGGCAGGCGCTCTACGCCAAGTTTGTGTCGCTGCCCATTCCGTTTTTCGAGAAAAACCGGGTGGGCGCCATCACCTCTCGCATTACCTCGGACGTAGCTCAGATTCAGGATACGTTTTCCCTGACTTTGGCCGAGCTGTTTCGACAGGTCACCACGCTGCTGGCGGGCATTGTGTTCATCATGGTGGTGTCGGTGAAGCTGTCGCTGTTCATGCTGGCCACGTTCCCGCCCATTGTGGTGCTGGCCATGGTGTTCGGGCGCAAAATCCGGGTGCTGGCCAAAACCACGCAGGATGAGCTGGCCAAGGCCAACGTCATCGTGGAAGAGACGTTGCAGGGCATCAACACCGTGAAGGCGTTTACCAACGAGCAGTTTGAAACGCGGCGCTACACGGCCTCGCTCACCAACACCGTGCGCGCGGCCCTGAAAAGCAATTTGTACCGCGGCGCCTTTGTCTCCTTCGTCATCATCGGCTTGTTTGGCGGAATTATTCTGGTGCTGTGGCGGGCGGCCACGCTCACCCAATCGGGCCAGATGACTATCGGCGACCTCACCTCGTTTGCACTTTACACCATGTTCATCGGTGCCTCGGTGGCGGGCCTGGGCGAACTGTATGGCAAGGTGCAAAGCACGCTGGGCGCTTCCGAGCGCATCCTGGAAATACTGGACGAGAAGAGCGAGCCCACCCACCTGCCCCGCCCGGCTGACCAGGCGCCCCTGCAGCTGCACGGCGACATCGAGTACCGGCACGTGGCCTTCCGCTACCCCACCCGGCCCGATTTGCCGGTGCTACAGGACATCAACTTTGAGATTGCCGCGGGCGAGAAAATTGCCTTGGTGGGCCCCAGCGGCGCGGGCAAGAGCACCATTGTGTCGCTGCTGATGCAGTTCTACGACCTGAGCGGCGGCCAAATCCTGATTGACGAGCGTCCCATCAGCGAGTACGACCTCACGGAGCTGCGCCGCCACATCGGCATCGTGCCCCAGGAAACGCTGCTCTTTGGCGGCAGCATCCGCGAAAACATCGCCTATGGCAACACCGCGGCCACCGACGAGGAAATCATTGCCGCCGCTCGCAAGGCCAATGCCTGGCAGTTCATCGACTCCTTCCCCGAAGGCCTGAATACGGTAGTGGGCGAGCGCGGCATCAAGCTCTCGGGTGGGCAGCGCCAGCGCGTGGCCATTGCCCGCGCCATCCTGAAAAACCCCGCCATTCTGCTGCTCGACGAGGCTACTTCCGCGCTCGATTCTGAGTCGGAAAAGCTGGTGCAAGGCGCGATGGATGAGCTGATGAAAAACCGGACGTCCATCATCATTGCCCACCGCCTGAGCACCATCCGCAAGGTGGACAAAATTCTGGTGATTGACGGCGGCCGCATCGTGGAGCAAGGCTCGCACGAGGAGCTGGCCGACAACGAGAACGGGCTGTATGCCAATCTGCTGAAGCTGCAGTTTGAGTTGAGCTAAGCTTGGGTGTGGGCCTCAAATTGCGGCGCTGGTTGCACTTGGTCGAGCCAGGTGCCGGCGGCGTCGAGGTCGTCGAAGGTTCGTATCACAATCCCGGCCCTGGTGTGCTCAATGATGATTTCGGTAGAAAGGCGGCTGTAGGTTTCGGGAGAATACACCCACGCAAAATAGCGGCAGCCGGCTTCGTAAAGTTTGGGCAACAGTTCTTCGGCGCCCCATATCGCCGCATCGGCCCAGAGACCAGACAGGTTGGTGTTGTTGTTGAGCACTTTGGCACACTGCGCTCTTCGCAGTGCATTCAACAAATTTACTGAACCCGTCATGACGTCTTCGCTATCCACCTGGCCGTGCCAATCGGCGTAGAGCCAGTCGTGGTCGGGGTCGTAGGTTAGGGTGAGGTAAGGGTCCGAATTTAAGGTGCGCTGTACCATAGCATGTCAGGTAGCGAGAAACGGCAGGAGCAATAACCTTCCATTTAATATTTTTGACACTTTGGGCGTCGGATGACCGCATAAGCCATTCGAACGAGGGGCAAGTCAATGGTCGCGAACTGTTAACCCCAAGCAGCAGTCCGACAGTTTCAGGCTTTGCCTTGTTTCGCCGTAACATAAATATTTAATACAACCCGCGCCCCCAGCGCGGGTTTCGTATTTTTAGCCCCACAATCACCTCACCAACTTCTCCCCTTCTGATGAGCAAGCATTTGCTGAATCTTCCCGTTGCCCTGGCCACCGCAGTTACGCTGCTGGCGGCTCCTTCTGCCCAAGCCCAAATCACGACGCCGCAGGCCAGCCCCAAAAGCACCGTTACGCAGCGCGTGGGCCTGACTGACATTACCATTGTGTACTCCCGCCCCAGCCTGAAAGGTCGGGCCGTGTTTGGCGACAAAACGCCGTTGGCTCCCCTGGGCCAGCGCTGGCGCACGGGCGCCAATGCCACCACCAGCATCAAGTTCTCGGATGATGTGACCATTGACGGCAAAAAAGTACCCGCCGGCGAGTACGGCATCTACACCATTCCCCGCGCCAACGAGTGGACGGTGGTGCTGAACAAAAGCCTGAAGCAGGGCGCCGACGTGGAAGGCTTCAAGGAGGACCAGGACGTGGCCCGCCTCACCGTGAAGCCCTACAAAGTGGCCAGCAAAGTGGAGACCTTCACCATCAACTTCGCGGATATCACCCCCGGCACCGCCAACGTAGCCATGGAATGGGCCAACACCGGCGTCAAGTTCAAAATCACGGCTGACGTAGACAGCAAGGTGATGGCGCAGATTGACGAGAAAATCACCAAAAACGCCAACCCCTCGGCCAACGACCTCGCGGCGGCCGCCGTGTACTACCTCGACAACAACAAGGACCTGAAGCAAGCCTTGGCCTGGATGGAAAAAGCCAACGCCACCGATGCCAAGTACTGGAACCTGAACACCGAAGCTAAAATCCGGCTCAAGATGAAGGATTATGCCGGTGCTACCAAGGCTGCCGAAGCCTCGAAGAAAGCCGCGCTGGCGGCCACGCCGCCCAACGGTGAGTACGTGAAAATGAACGAAGAACTGATGGCAGAAGCCAAGAAGGCCGGCAAGTAAAATCACGAAGGCATTCCCCACCGGGTTTCCACTTACAGGAAACCCCCATTTAATTATTTAAAAAGGCCGCAGCATAAGTGCTGCGGCCTTTTTTGTGGCGGGTTGAGCTGAGGTTGGGGCAGCCCCAATGGCCTTAGCGCTGCGCGGGATGCAGCTGGTTGTTCATGATGGTAGCCAGCATGGAATCGGGAAGCACCAGGCTGGAGAAGAAGTTGACCTTGGCGGCCATGGTGGGCAGGCTACGGGCGCCGCCTTCCATGAGCACATCGTACCCTTCTTCGGCCACTGCCCGGGCCGATACGGTGTGCCTGGCGGCGCGGGTATTGTCGGCGTGGGCCACGTGGAAGAAGTTGGTATCGGTGTTGGGCGGGCACAGCAGCGTCATGGTAACGGCCGTCTTTTGCTGCTTGAGCTCGTGCTGCACGGCTTCGGTGAAGCTGAGCACAAAGGCTTTGGTGGCGGCGTACACGGCCTGGCAGGGGCTGGGCGTGAAAGAAGATATGGCCCCCAGCTGGAGGATTCGGCCGGAGTTGCGGGCCAGCATGTCGCGCAGGTAGAGCTTGGTGAGGTGCACCAGCGCGGACACGTTCACTTGTATCATGGCCAGTTCGGTGGCCATGTCGGTATCGGAGAAGTAGCCGGTTTCGCCAAAGCCGGCGTCGTTAACCAGGGCGTCTATCTGCAGGCCGAGCGCCGTAGTTTCGGCGTATAGCTCGGTTGGCGATTCGGGCAGGCTCAAGTCGAAAGGCAGGAGCACAATATCAATGCCCTCAAACTCCTGATGTATAAGGCGGGCCGCTTCCTTGAGCTCGTCGAGGTGGCGGGCCACCAGCACTACCCGATAATCGTCGCGGGCGAAGCACCGGGCCAGTTCGAAACCGATGCCACTTGAGGCGCCAGTAATTAATGCGGTTTGGTCGTTCATGGCTGTAAGAGGTTAAGTGTAACGTTTCATACCAAAAGCAAGCAGTTACTCGTCATGCTAAGCCAAGGGAGCGGGTTACACGGGTTCCCTTGGTTGCCCGAAGCAAACAAGTGCCGCTTTACTACAGCAATTGCAGCTTGTATAATTTACACAATTTTTGTTCATTATCCGCACTTACGCTTCCCAAGAACGGCGTGAGTGGGTGCCGCCCATCATCCCTACAAATTCATTCCAAAGACCCACTTCGCCGGTATTGGCTGCAACGCACTTTGCCAACCCGGTACAATGCCCAGGAAAGCAAAGAGGCAGCCTTTCGGCCGCCTCTTTGTGTTTTTTACCCAGCTGGATTAAGCCTTCAAGTTGTCTTTACAGCACTTTTACCGTGAGCTTGGAGGCGTGGGCGGGCGAATGGTAGAGCCGGTGCGTGGCGGGCTGAAAGTCGCTTTCCTCGGCCTGGTAGATGTTATCGACGTACTTCTGCGGGTTGCGGTCAACAAGCGGAAACCAGCTGCTTTGTACCTGTACCATGAGGCGGTGGCCTTTGCGGAAGGTGTGCATGAGGTCCTGCACGGTGAAGGGCACGGCCGTCACCTGGCCGGGCACGAACGGCTCGGGCTTAGCGAAGCTGTTGCGGAAGCGGCCGCGCATTACTTCGGAGCGCACCATTTGCTGGTAGCCGCCCAAGTGTACGCCCGGCAGGGTACGCGGGTCGTCGGGCGTGTTGTCGGGGTACACGTCGATGATTTTCACTACCCAGTCGGCATCGGAGCCGGTGGTGGCCACTTGCAGCAGCGCCTGAATGGGACCGGCCAGGGTGAGGTCCTCGGTGAGCACGTCGGTCTGGTAGGTGAGCACATCGGGGCGGCGGCTGGCGAAGCGCTGATCGTCGGTCATGTATTCCTTGGTCATGCCAGTGGCGGTGGCTTCGGTGAAGGGCACGGGGTGGGCCGGGTCGCTCAGGAACTGGTCAAACTCGGTGTCGGCGGTGGGCTGGTCGAAGCTGATTTTGCCGTTGGGCTGGAAGTAGATGGTGCGGTCCTGGGCGGCTTTGGGCGGCCAGGCATCAAACGTGCGCCACTGGTTGGTGCCGCTTTCAAAGACGTAGGCTTCGGCCAGTTTAGCGGGCTTGTCGTCTTTCAGGTACGATTTGAAGAACGGAGCCTCTACGTTTTGCTGGTACCAGTAGGACGGTGAAGGGCCGTAATTCACGTTGCCCAGCATCTCGCCGGTGCCGCGGGCCCAGCCGCCGTGTATCCAGGGGCCCATCACGAGGCGGTTGGCGGTGCCGGGGTTTTGCTTTTCGATGCTTTGGTAGGTGTTCAGGGCGCCAAACAAATCCTCGGCGTCGTTGAAGCCTCCCACGGTGAGCACGGCAGTTTTGATGTGGTGCAGGTGGGGCCGCAGGTTGCGGGCCTCCCAGAAGGCGTCGTAGTTGGGGTGCTGCATCAGGTCGTTCCAGAAGCCAACTTGGCCCTTGTAATAGCGGGCGTCGGCGTTTTTGAGCGGGCCCATGCGCAGAAAGAAGTCGTAGCCATCGGGGGTGCCGTGCTGGAAGGCCGGGTTCTTAACCGCCGTGGGCGCGGGCCGGGGCAGGCCGAAGCTGGCCAGAAAGTTGAAGGCGTGGGGCAGAAAAAACGCGCCGTTGTGGTGGAAGTCGTCCCAAAACCAATCGGCGATGGGCGCCTGCGGCGAGGCGGCTTTCAAGGCCTTGTGGCGGCTGAGCAGGCCGGTGGAGGTGTAGAAGCCCGGGTACGAAATACCCCACTGGCCCACGCGGCCGTTGTTCTTTGGGCCCTTCTTGAGCAGGTACTCGATGGTGTCGAAGGTATCGGTGCTCTCGTCGGTGTCGGTTTTGCCGGTGTGCTTTTCCTTCTGCGGGCGCATGTCCAGAAACTGGCCTTCCGACATGTAGCGCCCGCGCACATCCTGAAACGCGAAAATGTACCCCTCGTGCAGCATGGTGCTGCTGGGGCTGATGTTGGTTTTGTAGCGCCCCGGCCCGTACGGCCCCACCGAGTAGGGCGTGCGGTTGAGCATGATGGGGTAGCGCACCTTATCGGCATCTTTGGGCGCGTACACCACGGTGTAGAGCTTCACCCCGTCGCGCACCGGAATCTGGTGTTCCGTCTTGGTGTAATGCTCGTGGATGTACAGCGTATCGGCGGCGGCCCGGGCGGCCGCCTCGGCATCGGTGACGGCCACGGGCTGGGGCAAGGCTTGGGCGGCGGCCCGGGTGGCCAGCAGCAGGCCCAGCAAGGCATATGCAGCGGAGCGGTAAACAGTGTTTTTCATAGCAAAGCAGCTGGCTGGCCCCCACGCGGCGGCCGGAGCGAAGGTAGTAGCCGCGCTGCTAATCTGTTAGGCCAACGGGCCGGCTTATTTCCGTGGGCCAGCCCGGCGCCTGCTAGTGCTTCTTGCCCCTCCCCTGCAGTATCAGCAGGCGCTTCACGTTATCCACCTCTATCTCGTTGGGCTGGGTGGCCAGCACCCGCCGGATATCCTTGGCCGAGCGGCCGCCAAAAACCACCACCGACAAGCCCGCCGCGCGGGCCTGGGCCGTTTGGTCGGGTGTTACCCGGTCGGCATCCAGCACGATGGTGTGTACTTTTTCGGACTTGGCCAGGCGGAGCCCGGTGCCGAATTCGTCGGACGCTATTTCCAGGCCGATGCGTACCTGGGGCATGGCAGCGCGCACCAGCGGGATGGTGCCAGCCTCTTGGGTGACCAGCAGCACCTGCTGCGGCGGCACATGGTAGCGGCTCAGGCTCCGGGCAATCTGCCGGATGAAGGCCGGCGTGCGGTCATGCTGGTGGCCGGCGGGCAGGCAGAGGTCGTCTTCGTGCAGGTCGAGGTGGAGGCGCGGGAAGCTGGGGCGCCGGCTCAGGCGCACCAGCAGGGTATCGAAGGTGACGGGCCGCTCGTGCTGGAACCAGTCGTAGGGCCAGCCGCCGCGGTAGCGCAGCTGCACCAGCTCGGCGGCCGGGTGCTGGCTCACGCAGCCGTGGCCGGTGCTGCTGTTTTCGAGTTTCTGGTCGTGGTAGAGCATCACCACGCTGTCCTGGCTCAGCTGCAGGTCAATTTCGGAGCCGTCGGCTCCCAGCCGCAGGGCGTGGCGCACGCCGCGCCAGCTGCTCGGGGGCCGGAAGTTGAACGGGCTGATGGGGGTAAAAAAGCCCGAGCCCGCGTGGCCCAGCACCACCAGCTTGGGATTGGCAACAGGCTTGGGGGCCGCGCAGGCGGCCAGCAACACCACAAAAAGAGCCCGGACGGCCCCGGAAAGCGCGGAGTAGTTTCTCATCAAAAGGGAATGCTGGCACGCACCAGTGGCCTTCTGAACGACAAACAGCAGCCGAAGTTGGCAGGGCCAACGAATATGAGGGGCTACACCGCCAGCTCGGCGGGGCGGGTGGCCTGGTCCAAGCGCCCAAACAGGAACGTGAGTGCCACCACCAGCCACAGGCTGGCCCACACGTCGCTGAGGTAGTGCGCGCCCAGCACCAGCCGCCCCAGCCCAATGAGCCCCGGCAGCACCAGCAGCGGCACCCGCCAGCGCGGAAATGCCACGGCCAACGGCAAAAACAAGCTGAAATAAACGGCCGTGTGGTACGACGGAAACGAGTCGTTGTGCGGCCCAACTGCCCACAAGCCCGTGCCCGGGTATCCGCCCGCAAACTGCACTTCGGGCCGCAGGCGGTGCACGGCGCCCTTCAGCACGTTGGCCAGCACCATGCTACACTCGTGGGTGAGCAGCAGAATGAGAAACAGCGTCGCGCCGCGCCGCTTCAGCGCATACCGCCCGATGGCGAAGGCCAGCCCCAGCGCCAGAAAAATAATGGGAATGCCCACCACGTGCACCATCAGCGCATTGTGCACGGCATCGGCCGCAGCCGTAATTGAGCTAAAAAACTGCGCGGCCCAGCTCAACTGCTGCTGCGCAAACAGCGCCAGCGGCTGGTCGAGAAACAGGATAAGCAACGCACAAAACGGCAGCGTAAGGGTCGAGAAAGCAAGGAATTGGCGGAGCGTCATGCTAAATAAGTAGCGTGGACTCGGCGAGTCCGCGCGTGGCGGAACGTTCTTCTACCCGCACGGACTCGCCGAGTCCAGGCTACGGCTTATCCAATGGCCTGGTTCAGGGCGACAATAGCCGCCTTGTATTCGTCCCGGCCCACTATAAATTGAATATTTACTTTGCGCAGGGCAAAGCCGGCGCTGCGGATATTGATTCCCGCATCGGCCAGGGCGCCGGCGGCGCGGGCCAGCAGCCCAGGCTCGTCGATGTTGGAGCCGATGAGGCAAACCAGGGCCGCGTCTTCGATGGTTACCTTCTCGTACTTGGCGTTTAGCTCGTCGAGCAAGGCCGCCTGCAGGTCTTTCTGCCAGATGAGCAGCGTGATGCTGTTGGCGCTGGTTGCCTTGAAAATGTAGCTGACGTTGAGGTCGAAGAACACCTGCATGAGGTGCAGGTCGAAGCCGGCCGTGCCCACCATCAGCGGGTCGTGGATGTCGATTATCACCACCTTATCGGTGCCGGTGATGACTTCGATGTGCTTGCGCGGGCTCACGTAGTCGCGGGTGATGAGTGTGCCGGGATGCTCGGGTTCGAAGGTGTTTTTGATGCGCAAATCGATGGCATTGATTTCGAGCGGCTTCGAGGCTTTCGGGTGAATAGCTTCCATGCCCACGTCGGCGAGCTGGTCGGCCACGTCGTAGTTGGTAAAGCCCACCGGGTGGCACCGCTCAATGCCGACCAGGTTGGGGTCGGCGGAGCAAAGGTGGTATTCTTTGTGAATGATGGCCTCCTGCGGCCGCACGGCCACGGCTATCTTGCTGAACGTCACCTCCGAATAGCCGCGGTCGAACTCGCGCATGATGCCTTCGGTGCCCTTGGTGTAGCCGGTGGCAATGCAGATGGTATTGGCGAAATCGATGCCGGAGAAGGTCTGTTTGATGCGCTCATCAATGGTGAGTGGGTGCGCGTCGTCGAAGCCGCTCAGGTCGACGAGGGTGGCGTTGACGCCCCGGTTTTGCAGGATATTCACGGAGTTGAACGCCGAATGCGACTCGCCGATGGATGCCAGGATTTCGCGGGCGGCCTGCAGGATGTTGGTGCTGTTCACGTAGCCCGACGCCAGCACGTTGGTGAGGCTTTCGAGGTAGGTCTGGGCCTGGTTGATGCGCTGCTGAATGAAGGCATCGGCCGCGGCCAGGTCGAGGCCCAGGGGCTCGTAGTGCGTGTTCAGGTCCTTGAGCTTGGTGGCCACGTCCTGCAGCGCCTGCCGAAACTCCTGGTTCTGGGTGATGTGGTGGTACACGCCGGGGGCACCGGTTTTCTTGTTCTCCAGCAGCCAGTTGGTGACGTTGGCGTAGGCCGAAACCACAAAAATGCGGTTGTATAATTCCGGTCCCTGGCGGCCGTGGAAGATGATGTTTTCTAAGACATCGGAGAAGGCGGTCATCGAGGTGCCGCCGATTTTTTCTACTGTGAGCACTGGGTAATTAGCAAAAGGCGCAGGAGCCTGAGGATGATTATTAAGACACAAAAGAACGTCATGCTGAGCTTGCCGAAGCATCTCTACCGGGGAAGTAATTTAATTACTCTCGTGGTAGAGATGCTTCGGCAAGCTCAGCATGACGTTTTAAAGTAAGTCAGCCGTGATAGTGGTACTACTGCGCGGGCTCCTTGCCGTAGGAAATCATATTCGTGATAATTCGGTACGCCCCGGGCACACCGGCCGGCAACTCCCGAAACAGCGACAGGCCCGTGTAGATGTAGTGGCCCTTGCCGTAGTCCGTGACCAGGATGGCGCTTTCCTTGGGCGTTTCGCCGGGGTCGTGGCTGCTGATGACGGTCTGGTACTTGGGGTCCCACTGCGAGGGGTAGTACAGGCCCTGCTCCTGCACCCAGCCGTTGAAATCCTGGGCGGTGATTTTGTTGGGCGCGTTCAGCAACGGGTGCTTCGTCAGGGTCACGGGGGCGTCTTCTACCGTCACCCGGTCGCTGCTCATGGTCATGGGGTACGGGCCAATTTGGGGCAGCACAGTGCCGCGGTTCACGGTGTACTGCACCACCACGTTGCCGCCCTGCTCCATGTATTTGAGTATTTCGGGCTGCTGGGTTTTGAGGCGTTCGACGGTGTTATAGGCGCGGACGCCCACCACCAGGGCATCGTATTTCTTCAGGTTGGCGGCGGTGAGCTCCTCGGGTTTCAGCAGGGTCACGTTGTAGCCGATTTGGCGCAGGGCATCGGGCACTTCGTCGCCGGCGCCCATGAGGTAGGCCACGTTCTGGCCGCGCCGCTTCAGGTCGAGCTTCACCAGCGGGGCCACGGCCTCGGGGAAGAGGAACTGCGTGGGGATGTGCGGGTACTCAATCTTCTGGATGCCGCGGGCATAGGCCTGGCCGGCCACGGTGGCGGTGGCGCGCAGCTCGGCGCGGCCGGGCGCGGCGCCGGCCAGGGGCTGCACCTGGAAGTTCACGGTCAACTCCTCGTCTTTGGCGGCGAGGGCGAAGTCGGCGGTGGCGGGCTCGCACTTCCAGCCGGCGGGCAGGGCCAGGGCCAGGCTGCCGCTCACCCCGGCGCGCCCGGCCCGCAGCGTGACGGGCACGGTCTTAGGCTGGGCATCGGCGAAGACGTAGGAACGGGCGGGCGGCAGGTTCACCAGCACGGGCGGCACCACGGCCAGCGGCTGGTATAATTCGCCCAGCACGGGGTCGGTGTGCTTGTATTGGACGGGAACGTAAATAGAATACTGCTGGCCTTCCACTTCCAATGAGGTCAAAACAGACGCGTTAGACTCATTTTCCGGCATCCCTATTAGCTCTTGCCTAGTCAGTTTAATAAAATTCTTGGTTACCCCCTTACCTGGTTTGAGTGGCTCTCCATTTGTAGAGCCCAAAAAGCTGGTACTCTTACTCATTTCTGCGACAAGCACAGAATCCGGCACCTGATACATGCCTACGCTGCTAGGCAGCCTCAACCAGTACGGTTGGGAGGTACCTACTTTTTTATTAATAGTAAGCGCTGCGCTGAAGCTCACTACTTTCCCGGTAAGAAGTGGCGTCTGCATCACAGTATCAAACATTGTCAGAAAACCACTCACCCGTTTGAGGGTAATCTCTTTCTGCGAGCGGTTCAATATGGCGATTGCAACAGTCATTTTTTGACCTGCTACCACCGAAGATTCACTAGCAGTTGCTGTTATGCTAAGGCCGAGGCAAGCAGCAATCAGCTTGTGTACCTCGCGCGACTTCTCAACTAGAATTAATCTCTGCTCCCTCCCTGCCCCAACATATGGTATCTTAGAATTGGCTTGCTTCGCTGAGAGAAGCTGCATTATCAACTTATTCGATTTCATAAGCCCCGCCACGCTCGCGCTTGGGTTGCTCGCATCATACTTCCGAATCACCTCCTGAATCAACTTGCCCACGGCCGCGCCGCCGGGCACGCGGTTCCAGGTTTGGTCCACGCCTTCGAACAGGTCTTTGGTGGCCTTGTCGCCTTTCACGGGCTGGAAATACTCCAGCGCCTCGCCCCGCTGGGCGGCCGAGCCGAAGCCCTGGCTGCGGTGGTTGGAGCGGCTGCGGGCCGCGATTTCGCCGTAGCTCTGGCCCAGCAGCGGGTTGTAGCCGCCGGCATCGAGCTTGAGGTAGCCGCTCATGTCTTCGCCGGGCTTCACGAAAAAGCTGCCGGTGTTCCAGAGCAGGCGCTTGGGCTGCCAGGCTTGCACGTACTGGAGCTGTTCGGGGAAGCGCTTGGGGTCGCCGGCGGCGTCGAAGGCTTCGGCGGCGAGGATGGCGCTGGCTTGGTGGTGGCCGTGGCCGGCGCGGGCATCGGGCGGGAAGCGGGTGATGAGCACATCGGGCCGGCGCTGGCGGATGACCCACACCATGTCGGCGAGCACCTGCTCCTTGTCCCAGATGCGAAAGGTTTCGTCGGAGGTTTTGGAGAAGCCGAAGTCGTTGGCGCGGGTGAAGAACTGCCGGCCGCCGTCGAGGCGCCGGGCCGCCAGCAGCTCCTGCGTGCGAATCACGCCGAGGCCTTCGCGCAGCTCGGGGCCGATGAGGTTCTGGCCGCCGTCGCCGCGGGTGCAGCTCAGGTAGCTGGTTTCGAGCAGGCGCTCGTTGGCCATGTAGGCGATGAGGCGGGTGTTTTCGTCGTCGGGGTGGGCGGCGATGTACATCACCGAGCCCAGCACGTTGAGCTTCTTGAGTCCCAGCAGGATATCCGAGGAGGAGTAGGTTTTGGGCGTTTGGGCCAGGGCCGCCAGGGGCAGCAGCAGCGCCGCAAGCAGCGGGCGAAGGTGACGGAACATGTGCAGAGAAACCAGAATGAGGCCGTGAAGTTAAGCGCAAGCCCTCCCCTACGGCTAATTGGCTGCCTAGCAGCACCTGATTCAGCTCAACTTGCTGAGCCTACTAGTACGTAGCCAAGTATCTTACCAATCGTCTGTCATGCAGAGCGCAGCGAAGCATCTTATCCCCGCGGAACGAGTCGTGCCAACGTGATAAGATGCTTCGCTGCGCTCTGCATGACAGCCGCTTCATTATTTGTTAGCCCAACTTCCTTGAGCTTGCCATTTATTATAAATGCGCCGAGCCGGAGCGCCAAGCAAGCCAGCCACAATAGCAAATACCCAAGTAAATAAACGCGCGGCGGCTGTGCAGGCGCAACAATGCCCGTACCGGGCACGTCTTTAGGGCCGCTAGTGTTTCTCAGCTTTCTCAGCCCCGACACCGGTTCCTTTGCTACTCAGTCGTCTCACACGGCTTTTTCTTACTTTATGACACTATCCCTTTCCCGCGTATCAATGCCAGTGCTGCTGGCGGTTACGCTGCTATCGTCTTGTGCCCGCCGGCCCCAGGCCAGCTCTCCCGTGGCGTCTATTGCCGTTAGTGCACCCGCCGCGGCACCGGAGGTGCTCACCGCCCCCGAAACCAAGCCCGCCCCCGCACCTACCCCGGCTCCCATCGGCGACCTGAGCAGTTCGCAGTGGTATTTGAAAGACCCCACGCTGGATAAAGTACCTGGCGTGGGCGCTACCCGGGTGTACGATGAGATACTGAAAACGCTGACGCCCCAGCCCGTGGTAGTGGCCGTGATTGACTCGGGCATCGACACGGCCCACGTCGACCTGAAGCCCATGCTGTGGACCAATCCCAAGGAAATACCTAACAACGGCATCGACGACGACAAGAACGGCTACGTCGACGACGTGCACGGCTGGAACTTCCTGGGCGGGGCCGATGGCCGCAACGTCAACGCCGAAACCCTGGAAATGACCCGCATTGTGGCCGCTGGCCGCAAGCGCTTCAAGGGCAAGACGGCCGCCACCGTGAAGCCCACCGAGCGGGCCGATTTCGCCTTGTATACCAAAGCCGAAAAAGCTTACTCCGCCCGCCTCAAGGAAGAAACCGAGCGCAGCGAGCAGGTAGAAAGCATGACCGGACCGCTCACCATGATGGTCGACAACCTGAAGCAGGCCCTGGGCGTGACCACCCTCGACACCACGGCGCTGCGCACCATCAAGACCGACGACCCCAACCTGCGCCGCGCCACGGCCGGCATGCTCGAGATGATGCGCCAGACCGGTGCCGCCGATACCGATGCCTTGCTCAAGGAACTGAGCGAAGGCGCCAAGCAGGAGCGCAGCATGCTGGATAACTCGCTCAACCTGAAGTTTAATCCGCGCGCCGACATCGTAAAGGACAACCCCAACGACGTGACCGAGCGCTACTACGGCAACAACGACCTCCACGGCCCCGACCCCATGCACGGCACCCACGTGTCGGGCATCATCGCGGCCGTGCGCGACAACCAGCTGGGGGTGCAGGGCATTGCGCCCAACCCGGTGCGCATCATGGTGGTGCGGGCCGTGCCCGACGGCGACGAGCGCGACAAGGACGTGGCCAACGCCATCCGCTACGCCGTGGACAACGGCGCCCAGATTATCAACATGAGCTTCGGCAAAGAATTCTCGCCCCAGCGCCAGGCCGTGGAAGCCGCCTTTAAATACGCCGCCAGCAAAAACGTGCTGCTGGTGCACGCCGCCGGCAACGAGAACGCCAACCTCGACGTGACGAGCAACTATCCGGCTTCGTTCTACATCAACAAAACCACGGTGCCCAACCTGCTCACCGTAGGCGCCTCCGGCCCGCGCGACAACGCCCAGCTGCCCGCCAATTTCTCGAACTACAGCAAGCGCGCCGTCGATGTGTTTGCCCCCGGCATGAGCATCTTCAGCACCCTGCCCGGCAGCAAGTTTGGCAACGAAAGCGGCACCAGCATGGCCTCGCCTGTCACGGCCGGCGTGGCCGCGGTGCTCAAATCGTACTTCCCCAAGCTCACCGCTGCCGATTTGAAGCGCATCATCATGCAATCGGCCCGGGTGCACCATACCAAAGTGCAGGTGCCCGGCACCGATAAAATGGTTGACTTCTCCACGCTCTCCGTCACGGGCGGCGTGGTGGATTTGTACGAGGCGGTGCGGCTGGCGCAGAAGGCGTCGCTGTAGCCTCACGGCGGGGACCTCACCCCCGGCCCCTCTCCCGCGGAGAGGGGAGCCATTCGTCGCCTGTCATTGCGAGGCCGCAGGCCGTGGCAATCCGTCCTGACAATGCGACCAGCCCTCTAATGTGAAAAGCCCCGGTTCTGCTACGAGTCGGGGCTTTTGCGATGAAAGACGTTGTTACTTCTCAGGGGTAAGTGCAGACAGAGGAAAGATTGCTGCGCTGCGCTCGCAATGACAGGCGACGAATGGCTCCCCTCTCCGCGGGAGAGGGGCCGGGGGTGAGGTTATAGCCGTGAGGCTATAACACAACCCCTACCCCACCACAACTCCTTTTTCTTCCTTGCGGAAGTGGTTGAGCACGAGCTTATCCGTTAGGCCCGGCAGCCACTTGTTGAGGAAGACCGTGAGTTTGCCCTGGCTGGTGAGCACGAGGGAGCGGCGGCGTTGCTGCACGGCTTTTAGGATTTCATCGGCCACGGCTTCGCTGCTCATCATGGCGCCTTCGTCGCGCGGCGATTCGCCTTGGGCGGAGCCGTCGGCCGCGAGCGCCACCTGCCGGATGTTGGAGGCCGTGAAGCCCGGGGCGGCCGTGAGCACGTTCACGCCCTGGTCGAGCAGCTCGGTGCGTAAGGCTTCGAGAAAGCCGTTCATGGCAAACTTGGAAGCCGAGTACCCGGTGCGGCCCGGCAGGCCCCGGTATCCCGCTATGCTGCTAATGCCCACAATGGTACCTTTGCTGGCCAGCAGGCTGGGCAGGGCAAACTTGGTGGTGAAGACGGTGCCGAAGAAGTTGGTTTGCATGAGCCGCTTGATGACATCCAGGTCGGCGTCCTGGAAGCGGGCGCGCATGGAAATGCCCGCGTTGTTAATCAGCACGTTGAGGCCGCCAAATTGAGCTACGGTTTCGCGCACGGCCCGTTCGGCGGCGGCTTCGTCGCCCACATCGGCGCGCACAGCCAGGTGAGCAATGCCGGCCGCAGCCAGGGCCTGGGCGGTATCGGCGAGCTTGGCTTCGTCGCGGCCCGTAAACGCCACCTGGTAGCCGGCGCGACCAAAGGCCAGGGCACAGGCCCGGCCGATGCCCGAGGTACCACCTGTGATAAGAACTGAATGAGAAGGCATAGCAGTGGAAATAATGGCACCGCAGCGCCACTGAAAAGCTTGAGACCAGTTATTGAGGCAACAAACTTACGGCCGCGCTGAGCGACTTCTGCGTGACCTTTTCCGCAGGGCCAGCAGGTGCCAGGCACGCCCTCGTGGGCTCAGCCGTGAGAGCCGGAACCGCGGGTTGAGCTGAACGCTCTGGTAACTGGCCAATTGCTGCGCGAAAGTGGGCTATTTTGGCGGCTTCGTGCCTTTTCTTGCTTACATTTATCCACTGAATTCTATGGTTTTCTCTTAGCATACCCTATGATCCCACTCTTACGTTCTTGGTCCCGCATTGCCCCCGGAATTGTGGCCGTTTTGGTGGCGCTGGGCACGTTTCCGGTTCTGGCCCAGAGCACCACCTGCCCCATTGCGGCCACGTGCACGCCGGGCCGGGCCAGCAGCCCCCAGGCCGCTACCTACAATATGGGCATCCTCAACGTAACGCTGGGGAACAACCTCATTAACAATACCACACCCGGGCAGCTGGATGGCTACAAGGACTACAGCTGCACGCAGAATGCGGCCCTGGTAGTGGGCCAGAGCTACGCCATCAGCGTGCGGACGGGCACCAACGCGGCCGAAAACGTGCGGGTTTGGATTGACTACAACAACGACGGGGCCTTCACCGGCAACAACGAGCTGGTATTCAGCTCCAACAGCGCCACGCTGCACACGGGCACCATTACGCCGCCCGCCGTGGCTACCCTGGGCACCCGCCTGCGGATGCGCGTAGCGGCCGACTACGCCAACGGCACCATCCCCACCCCCTGCTCCACCCCCGAATACTCGCAGGATGAAGACTATAGCGTGACCCTGACCGGGAACGTGAGCGCGCCGGTAGCCAGCTTCAGCGCCAGCAGCACCATCACGTGCTCGGGCTGCGTGCAGTTCACCGATGCCAGCCAGAACCTGCCCACGTCCTGGCTGTGGACCTTCGGCGACGGCACCACCAGCACCGCCCAAAACCCCAGCCACTGCTACGCCGCGGCCGGCACCTACGCCGTGACGCTGCAAGCCACCAATTCGGCGGGCGCCAACACCAGCGCGGCCACCAGCATCGAGTACAACACGCAGATACCGCTCCCGGCCAACTGCTCGCCCCAAACCATCAATTACTTCGCCAAATACGGCATCACCCGCTTCCAGCTCGGCACCATCGACAATGCCTCGGCCGATGGCAGCGCCGGCTACCAGGATTTCACCTGCGCCAAGCGCACGCAGCTTACGGTGAGCGTTAATAACTCGATGACCATCACTACCGGCGGCGTGAATGCGCACGATATCCGGGTGTACCTCGATTCCAACAACGACGGCGTTCTCACCACCGCCGAGCAGGTGTTTCAGAGCCTGAACACTCCCACTCCCGGCGTGACGGCCCGGCTCAACCTGCCCGCCAGCACCCCCCTCAACCAGCCGCTGCGCCTGCGCGTGATGGCCGATGCCGTGGGCAACAACCCGGGGCCCTGCACCAGCCCCATCAGCGGTCAGGTGGAAGACTATACGGTGATAGCGCGGCCCAACACTTCGCCGCCCAGCATCGACTTCACGAGCAACTACGTGCCCGGGGGCTGCGTGAACCCCATTCAGTTCACCGATGCCAGCCAGAACCTGCCTACTTCCTGGCTCTGGAACTTTGGCGATGGCACCACCAGCACGGCCCAGAACCCCTCGCACCAGTACGCCGCTACCGGCACCTACACCGTCTCGCTCACGGCCACCAACTCGTTCGGGTCAGCCAGCATTACGCGCCCTGACGCGATAGCAGTGTCGGTGCCGTGCTTCACTTATTGCCCCTCCAATGGCTCGGGCGGAGGTGGCCCAGGGGGCACCCAGTTGCCCAGCCAGTTCTGGATGACGCTGGTGAGCGTTTCTAACGCGCAGCCGGCCTACAGCAATGCAACCGGCAATGCCCCCGGCGGCTACGCCAACTACACGGCGCAGCCGATTAACGTAACCTCCGGCAGCCTGGTCAACCTCACCGTAGTTACGAACTTGGCCGTGGTGCATCGCACCGCCGTGTGGGTGGATTTAAACGCCAACGGCACATTCGAATCTACTGAGCTGGTGGCTATCGGCATAACGCAAACCGGCGCCGGCGCCAACACGTTTACAGCAAGCTTTGCGGCCCCAATTCGCACCACCGTGCTCAATACCCGCATGCGGGTGCTCAGCGTGGTGAATACCAATACGCCCTCTCCTTGCCAGATAAACCAGTTTAATGCGGAGGTGGAAGACTACCAGCTGCGCGTGACGCCCCTGCTGGCCACCCGCGACGCTCTGGCCCTGCCCTCGCTCAGCCTCTACCCCAACCCCACCCTTACCGGCCAGATGCGGCTGCGCCTGACCGACGCCAACGCCGCCGGCGCCTATTCCGCCGAAGTGCAGAACCTACTGGGCGCCACCGTGCTCACCGCGGCCCTGCGCCTGAGCGCAACCGCCGACGCGGCCCTGAACCTGAGCCGCCTGGCTCCGGGCGTGTACGTGCTGCGCCTGCGCGACGCCCACGGCCAAACCGCCCTGCGCCGCGTGGTGCGGGAGTAAGCTGCCGCGCAGCAGTCAGCCGCGCCCCTGGTGCTTAACCAAACCGGGGCCTGCCAGCGGGCGCGGGCCCGGTGCTTCCCTTTTGCTTCTCTTTACTTTTTTATATGTCCACAACCATACTACAGCGTTTTCTTGGGTCGATACTACTGCTGATGCTGCTTGTGCTGGGGGCCCGCCCGGCGCAGGCATCGCACTTGCTGGGCGGTGAGATGAACTACCGCTACCTCGACGCCAACGGCCCGGCGGCGACTCCCTTTCGCTACGAAATAACGGTGACGCTGTACAGCAACGGCCTGTACCCCACCGACCCAAGCGTGGCCATGTACCCCAACAACGTCACGATTGAGCTGTATAACCAGACCAGCGGCGCGCGCATCACCGCCGTTTCGGCGCCCCGGCAGGGGGTTTTCAACCCGCAGCCCATCCGGCCCTCGGTGCCGCAGGGCTGCGCGGTAGTGGGGCCCAACCAGCCGTTTTACCTGTTGAAATACGTGCAGACAGTAAACCTGCCGGTGTCGTTCGATGGCTACTACGCGGTGTTCTCGCTGGCTGCCCGCAACTACACCCTCACCAACCTCAACGCCCCAGCCAGCAACGGCCAGCCGCTGACGCTGTACGTTAGCATGGCCCCGCCGCTAATACCCAACCGCTCGCCGGTATTTTCCGACACGGCCGTGGCCATTGTATGCCAGAACGATACCACCATCACGCTGAACAACGCCTTCGACGCCGACGGCGACCGCCTCGTGTACTCCTTTGGCAGCCCCTACGGCCAGCGCACCTCTACGGCCACTTTTCCGCCCCTGCCTCAGGCCGTGCCCTACTTCTCTGGCTACAGCGCCACCAACCCGTTTGGCCAGGGCACTGGCAACTTTGCCACCATCAACGCCAGCACTGGCGTGGCGAAGTACGGCGCCAAAAACAACGGCTTGTATGTAATTGCAGTCGACGTATCGGAATACCGCACCATCAACGGCCGGGAGGTGCTCATTGGCACCACGCGGCGCGACCTGCAGCTGGTAGTGTCTACCTGCCCGCCCACGCCGCCGCCCGTGCTGCCGCCCACCCTGACCACCCCGCGCAACTACACCATTGAGGAAGGCCAGTCCTTAAGCATCCCGATTACGGCCACCCAAGCCAGCAACCACCCGCTGGTGCTCACTGTGAACAGCGCCCTGCTCGACGGCAGCGGCCCCTTCAACACCACCTTCAACGGCAGCACCGGCACGGTGCAGCCCGGCAACCTGACCGGTACGGCCACGGCCTCGGGCACGGGCTTGGTGAGTGGCACGTTTGTCTTCAAGTCGGCCTGCGGAACTGCGCGGGCTACGGCCTATGACCTCGGCGTAACCGTGAAAGACAACGGCTGTGGCGGCCGCCTGGCTTCCGATATTTTCCGCATCACCGTGACCCGCGCCGCCGGCCCTAACGCCATCAACGGCCCCGCCACCGTGTGCGACCCCGCCACGGTGCGCACCTACACGGCCAGCGGCCCCGTGCCGGCTTCCTACAAGTGGCGCGCCGTGGGCGGCACCATCACCGGGGGCCAGGGCACGGGTGCCGTGCAAGTGGTATGGGCCAATGCCAACACTACTGGCACCCTGGTCCTCAAGGGTGTTTCGGCGCAGGGCTGCCCCACCGACTCGGTTGTGAAAACCGTGGACATTCGGCCCCTGTCCCAACTCACGGCTACGGCCAGCTCGGCCAGTATCTGCCAGGGCAGTTCCACTATTCTGAGAGTGAATGGCCAGCCCGGCTTGAGCTATACTTGGTCAGGCGGCGGGCAGACATCTACCAGCCCCACCTTCACAGTATCGCCCACTGCCACCACAACTTACACCGTGACGGGTACCGACGGTACCTGCACCATCTCGGCCAACGTGACCGTGACCGTAACGCCCCCGCCCATTGCCTCTACTGGAGCCGACCGGAGCGTTTGCTCCGGCACCGCCACTGTATTGGGCGCCCCCGCCCAAGCCGGCTACACCTACAGCTGGAGCCCGGCCACCGGCCTGAGCAGCAGCACCGTAGCGCAGCCCACCGTCACGCTCACCAACACTACCGGCGCCCCCATCATCCAGACGTATGTGCTCACTGTGGTTTCGGGCGCCAGCTGTTCCAGTAACGGCTCCGTGCGCGTGACCGTTAACCCGGAAGCCATTGCCAACGCAGGACCGGCCCGGGCCGCGTGTGCGGGCCAGCCCACCACGCTGGGTACGCCCGCCCAAGCCGGCTACACCTATAGCTGGAGCCCGGCCACTGGCCTGAGCAGCAGCACCGTAGCGCAGCCCGTGCTGAGAGGCATCAACACCACCGCAGCGCCTCTGACCGTTACCTATACCCTAACGGCTACTTCGGCCGATGGCTGCGTGAAGACCGACGCCGTGACCGTGACGGTAAACCCCCGTCCGGCTGCCGAGGACATTATCGGACCGGTTTCGGTGTGCCCCACCGTCACGGGCATTGCTTACTCGGTGCCCACTCCAGTTGCCACGGCCTACACATGGCTGGTTAGCGGCGGCACCATTGCCAGCGGCCAGGGCACACCGGCCGTGACCATCGATTGGGGCGGAGCCAGCAGCGGCGCCTACCTCAAGGTATTCCGCCTGAATGCCCAAGGCTGCTCTTCCGACACCACCACGCTGCCTGTCATCATCAACCCGCGCCTGCAAACGGTGCGGCCCACCGGCCCCGGCGACATCCTCGCCGCGGCGCCCCTGCCGCGCGCCGTGTGCCAGGCCGACGGCCCTTTTACCTACAGCAGCGGGGCATTTGCCAATGGCTCCAGCTACTCCTGGCAGATAATCGGCGGCACGCAGGTAAGCACCGCGCAAAACACCGTGACCGTGAACTGGGCGCCGGTCTCGGTGCCCACCATCGGCAAAATTGTGGCTACCGAAACCAGCAACCCCGCTGGCGGCATCTGCCGTGGCGTTTCGGATACGCTGAAGATGCTGATTAACCCCTCGCCTCGCACGCTGGCCATTGTGAGCCCGGTACGGGTGTGCCAGAACAGCGGCCCCGTCACGTTCTCGGTGCCCGGCGGTTTCACCGGCTCCACTTATGTATTCCAGCTTAATGGCAGCACCCTGGCCGGCACCGGCAGCACCCGCGTGCTGAACACCTTGCCCGCGCCCGGCACCTACTCGCTCACGGTACAGGAAACCACGGCGGGGGGCTGCGTTGGGCCACTGCTCAGCACTCCCTTCACGGTGAACCCGCTTCCGGTAGCGCCCACCATTTCGGGCTCGGCTTTCGTGTGCAATACGGCCACGCCGCAGCAATACACCATTGCCAATCCCACTGCCGGCGCCACGTTCCAGTGGACGGTGGTGGGCGGCACTATCACGGCCGGCGGCAACAGCAGCCAGGTCACGGTGCTCTTCAACAGCACCGGCCCGTATAGCGTGAGCGCCGTGGAAACCAGCGCCAGCCCGGCCTCCTGCGCCGGCCCCGCCGCCACCCGCACCATCACCTTCGATAACCCCGGCCTGACACTGACCGCCGCCTCGGTGGATGCCACCAGCAACAACCGTGTTATCCTCACCTTCACCTCGCCCAACAGCACCAATACCCTCAACCCGGTGCGCATTCTGCGGCGGGTGGCGGGCTCGAGCACCTTTGCCCAGGTGGGCACGGTGGCCTCCTCGGCCATCACCTACACCGACAACACCGCGCTGGACGCCTCGGCCAATTCGTATGAGTACCAGCTGAGCCTCACCAATGGCTGCGGCACGCCGGTGCTCAGCACCGTGGCGCAAACCATCCGCCTGGTGGCGAGCAACTCGGCCACTCCCGGCACGGGGGGCCGCAACCAGGGCAGCACCACCCTCAGCTGGAACGCTTACGTGGGCTTCCCGGTAACGGAATACCGCATCTACCGCCGCGCCGATGCTGGCGCCCCGGTTCTCATCACCACGGTGCCCGGCAGCACGCTGCAGGCCACGGTGCCCAACGCAGATGCCGGCTCCGTGACCGGGGCAGGATTTACCCAGAACTTCCGGGTGGTGGCCGTGAGCCCAGGCTCTATTCTCTCCAACTCGAATGAGGCCAGCGTAAACTTTGCCAACGCCCTCCGGACCTACAACATCATCACCCCCAACCGCGACGGCCAGAACGACGTGCTGGTGATTGACAACATTCAGCTCTACCCCGGCAATACGTTCACTGTTTTCAACCGCTGGGGCCGCGAAGTGTACAGCACCACCAACTACCAGAACAACTGGGGCGGCGACGCCAACACCGCGGCTGGCACCTACTTCTACCTGTTGAAGCTGCCCAACGGCAGCAGCCTCAAAAACTGGTTTGAAGTGGTAAAATAGACCACGGATTGCCCGGCTTTTGTAGCCGATTCGCTTTCAAAAAGAAAAAGGCTTGCCACTTGGTAGGCCTTTTTCTTTTTCCAAAACACGCCGGTTGCCACCTACTACAAAATCCGGATAATCCGCTTAAATCCGGGCCAATCCGTGGTCTACCTTTGCGGCTACTTATGAGCAGAGCTAAAAATATCCCCGCGGAACTACTTCGCAACGTCAAAATTCAGGACATGGTGGCCGAGGGCAAGTGCCTCGTCCGCGTCGAGAACCTGGTCATCTTCGTGTCGCAGGTCGCCCCGGGCGACGTGGTGGACCTCAAAGTGACCAAGGCCAAGAAGAGCTTCCTCGAGGCCGTTCCGGTTAAGTTCCACGAGTATTCGGAGCTGCGCACCACGCCGTTTTGCCAGCACTTCGGCGTGTGCGGCGGCTGCAAGTGGCAGCACCTCACCTACGACTCGCAGCTGCATTACAAGCAGCAGCAGGTGGTCGACCAACTCACCCGCATCGGCAAAGTTGAGCTGCCCGAGATTCCCTTCATCCTCTCCTCGCCGCAGCGCACCTACTACCGCAACAAGCTCGAATACACCTTCAGCGACAACGGCTGGCTCACCACCGAGCAGATAAACGACGACTCGCGCACCTACAACCGCGAGGTGCTGGGCTTCCACACCCCCACCCGCTTCGACAAGATTATCGACGTGGAGCACTGCTGGCTGCAGCCCGAGCCTAGCAACGAAATCCGTCTGTTTGTGCGCGACTACGCCCACCAGCACGGCCTGGCCTTCAACAACCTGGTGCGCCAAACCGGCCTGCTGCGCAACCTCATCATCCGCATTGCCCAAAGCACCGGCGAGCTAATGGTGATTCTGCAATGCTACCACGCCGACGAGGCCATTGTGCCGCTGCTCGACGCCCTGTACGCCAAGTTCCCCGGCATCACCTCCCTCAACTACGTGCTCAACAGCAAGGGCAACGAAACCTTCCACGACCTGGAAGTGGTGACCTATAAGGGCAAGCCCTACATCGAGGAAGAAATGGAAGGCCTGCGCTTCCGCATCGGCCCCAAGTCGTTCTACCAAACGAACTCCGAAGGCGCCCACCAGCTCTACAAAGTGGCCCGCGACTTCGCCGAGCTGAAAGGCGATGAATTGGTGTATGACCTCTATACCGGCGCCGGCACCATCGCCAGCTTCGTGGCCCACCAGGCACGCAAAGTCATCGGCGTAGAGTACGTGGAGCAGGCCGTGGCCGACGCCCACGTGAACGCCGAAATCAACAACATCACCAACACGGAATTCTACGCCGGCGACATGAAGGACATCCTCACCGCCGAGTTCACCGCCCGCCATGGCCGCCCCGACGTCCTCATCACTGACCCGCCCCGCGCCGGCATGCACCCCGACGTAGTGGCCCGCCTACTAGAGCTGCGCGCCCCCCGCATCGTGTACATCAGCTGCAACCCCGCCACCCAGGCCCGCGACTTAGAGCTGCTCGACGCTGCTTACAAAGTCACCCGCGTGCAGCCGGTAGATATGTTTCCGCACACGCATCACGTAGAGAATGTGGTGGCGCTGGAGCTGAAGTAGGTTTCGGAACATTTTATGGCTGATAAAGCACCTGTTTTCTGGAAACTCATTTCCGCAATGCTGTTCACATTGCTTCTCTGCTTTATCACGTTATATCGAAACCAAAAGCCAAAAGATAACTTCTTTCATCTGACAAGCAAAATCACCAGCATATCTAACTCATTAGATATACAAGGTCATTTAAACCCTAATAATGAGCCAATTCGTTACCTAAAGATTGAGGACTACCCGAAATACTTTAAACTGCTTATTGGCGAAGATATAGACGGCTCTAAGCCAACTTTTCAGCAAATTGACAAGCTTAAAGTCGATGACACCATTACCGTTTATTATGACGAAACTAGTTTAGGCGGCGATGCCGAGGTTTCGCGCTTGGCCCATTTTATTGATAAGGATGGCAAGCCTTATTTTATCCGGGGAAAGCAAAACACCATAGGCTACTACATAATTGGCCTTTGCTTGTCCGTCATTGCCGTTTCATATTTTTTGAAGAAAAACGGCAGAATATCATAACCCAAAAATGGACTACTTCAACGACCCCGAACTCAACGGCAAATACCTTGGCACCATCACCAAGGATTTCGTCGTCGTGTGCGATACCCTGCTCGAAGCCTCTTCCCAAATCCGTAAGGGTGACTTCAGCAAATACCCCATCTTCGTGTTTGCCAAGCAGGAAGTGCCGCTCGGCGGCCTCCTTGTAAATGCCGATGAGCTGAACCTGGAGTGGCACGTTTTCGCCAGCTACATGGAGTTGTTTGTGCAGCAAGGCATCATTGATGTCGACGGCGTCGAAGCCTTCCAGGCTACCTACAAAGACCCTGACGAATTCTGCTGCCTCTTCGTGCTCGATGAGGAGTTCACGAACTTCGTCTTCGTGCCGTATCCGGAGGATTAACCCGCAGAGAGAAAACTGAACAAAAAAACGTCCTGCTGAGCGAAGCCGAAGCATCTCTACCGCGAGAGTAATTATTTACTTCCACGGTAGAGATGCTTCGGCTTCGCTCAGCAGGACGTTCTGGTTTTGCGCCCGGCAGCGCTACCTCAGCAGCTACTAATTCCGGCGCTGCACCGGCAAGTCTTCCAGTTGGGCGTAGCTCAGTTTCCAGGTCTTATCGGGGCCTTTTTTCCAGAGGAAAATGTAATTGCCTTCGCCAAAGCCGTGGGGCTGGTTGGGGCCGGCCGGCAGCACGTCTACCGAGAACGTACCGGCTTCGTAGGCAGTATTGACATCGGTAGAAGAGCTCACCACGCTGGTCTTCAAATCGCTGATGGTGGGCAGGGTTTCGCTCACCCATTTCTGGGAGACTTCTCCTTTGCCTTTCCAGCGGGCATTGCCCTGCACAAAGCTCACGTCGTCGGCCAGGAAACCGGTAATCTTGCCCGAGTCCTTGTTATTCCAAGCGCTGATAAATTCTTGGTTCAGGCTTTGAATGTTTACCGCTTCGTCCGTTTTGGTGCAAGAGGTAAGCGTTGCCGCCAGGAGCAAACTACACAGAATGGCTTTCATAAAGTGAAAGAGGAGTTGGTGAAGAAAAAGTAAATGTAACAGCCACAATGACCCCTCACTACAACGGGCTATAATGGCTAAACCCCAGGCAGGTACGCCCGGGGTTTAGAAATCAGATAAGTTGGGCTATTACCAGCTCTTACGACGGTACTCCGAGGTCGAATATGGGTTCGACGGGTTGCCGTAAGCATCGTTGGGCAGGTAGTTGACATTCGTAGCAGTAGGCTGTGCATTGAGCTGCATGGCAGGAGTCATGCTCACGGTCGAAGCCGTCAGGCTGTTAACCGGTACAGCGGTGGTCTGCGTGCGGGAAGCCACCAGCGTTTCGCGGCGGGACTCCGAGCGACGCAGCGAGTTGCGGTATTCCTGTTCGCGAATGGCCGCAGCGCGGTTGGCAGCGGCAATACGGGCCCGCTCTTTCCGCTTGTTGTCGATGTGCTTGCCTACACCGTAGCCGATAGCACCACCGGCCACGCCGCCTACTACCCCACCTACAGCACGGTTGCGCTTATTGATTAGGGCACCCGCAGCGGCACCACCCAGGCCACCAATAACGGCGCCTTTGGCCTGCGGGCTCCACTGAGCCTGGGCCGAACGGGAGCCAAATACAGTGCTCAGCAGCACAATCAGAGCGAAGAAATAGGGAAGCTTATTCATGACAAGAGATTTAAAATTGAAGGGAAAATGCTCACGTTTGAGAACAGGAAGACAATTAGCGTGCCACTCGAGCTTCCCCAATGGCGGTTTTAACGGCCGAAATGCCGTCAAGTTGGCTAACGCACGATGAATTGGGCTAAAAACTCGTCCAACCCTGTGCCTGGAGCGGCACAGCCTGTCCGGCTTTGGTTACGAGGTTGGCGCCTTCTTCTTTCGCGGCAAGGTGCCCGATAATGGTGATATCGGGATGGTTTTTGAGCTTTTCGTGGTCGGTTACGGGCACTGTGAACAGCAGCTCGTAGTCCTCGCCGCCGTTCAGGGCGCAGGTAATGGGGTCGAGGTTGAACTCGGCCGCAGCCTCCAGCGTGGGGTTGGCGATGGGCAGGAACTCGGTGAAGATGCGGGCGCCCGTGCCGCTGGCCTCACATAGGTGCAGCACCTCCGAGGCCAGCCCATCGGAAATATCAATCATGCTAGTGGGCCGCACGCCCAGCTCGCGCAGCTCGTGAATGATGTCGAGCCGAGCTTCGGGCCGCAGCTGGCGCTGCACCACGTACTCGTAGTTGGCCAGCTCGGGCTGCGTTTCCGGGTCGGCCAGGAAGGCTTGCTTTTCGCGCTCCAGCACCTGCAGGCCCAGAAAGGCCGCGCCCAGGTCGCCGCTCACGCACAGCAAATCGGTGGGCTTGCCGCCGCTGCGGCGCACCACATCGCCGGCGGGGGCTTCGCCCAGGGCCGTCACGGCCAGCGTGAGGCCGCCCCGGCTGGCGGTGGTGTCGCCGCCCACCAGGTCCACGTTGTAGGCCTCACAGGCCAGGCGCATGCCGGCGTACAGCTCCTCAATGGCTTCCACGGTGAAGCGCGGACCCGCCGACACGCCCACCACCAGCTGTGTGGGCAGGGCATTCATGGCGGCCACGTCGGATACGTTCACCGCAATGGCCTTGTAGCCTAGGTGCCGCAACGGGCAAAACGCCAAATCGAAATGAATGCCTTCCACCAGCAGGTCGGTGGTCATCACAAGCTCGGTGCCCGGGGTGGGCGCAATGATGGCCGCGTCGTCGCCGATGCCCAGCACCGTGCTGGGCTGGCGCGTGCTAATGCCTTGCTGTAAGCGGCGGATGAGGGCAAATTCGCCAATGGCGGTGAGGGGCGTCAGTTCGGACATAACTTCGAAATCAGGAAAACAAAGCCGCCGGGCAGCGCCCGGCGGGGCCACAAAAGTACACCCACAAAAAAAGGAGGGAATTGCTTCCCTCCTTTTACTATTGAAACCGATGCGTGCTTATTGCACCACCAGCTCCTTATAGATTTTGGTCTGGCCGTCGGTGCTCACAATCTGCACGAAGTACAGGCCGGCTTTCAGGCGCGATATGTCGAGGATAAGTTTCTCCTGGCCCTGGCCTTTGGCCTGGGCGCTGATGCGCTGGCCCAGGTTGTTCATCACCGTTACGCTGGCCACCTTGGCGTCCTTGATTTCGACCGTGGCGGTGCCATGGGCCGGGTTGGGGTACACGCTGATGTTGGCGTCGAACTTAGCCAGCGTGCCGGTAATGGTGGCTTGATAAGCCCCAAAAGGACCGGTGTAGTCGATGTGCTGGCCGAGCTGCTTATACGACTGGCCGCCGGGGTTGCTGCTGGGCGTAGTAGCCGGCGCAATGATGGGGCCGTTGAACGCGGTGGAGTACATCATCCACTTATCGGCGATGTTGTAGCCGCCGGTCTGGCGCACAGGCGGGCAGGAACCCACCGTATTCTGAAACTGTGGGTTGTAGCGCACGCCGCCCGATACAGTAGGCCGACGAACCAGCGACTGGTTGGTCGACGACACGTAAATAGCATTGGCGCCGGTACCGTCGAGCAGGTTGGTGCCGCTCCAGTTGCCGCTGCTGGTGGTGGTGCACGACTGCAGCAGGGGGTCTTCCCCGATTACGCCAATCAGGTCAACAACGACGCCCGGGCCTACGCCGACCGTGCCACTGATGTAGCGCACCAGGGCCATGGCATCGTTGCCGTTGATGTGCACCGTGCCGCCGCCTGTGATTACCGTGGGGCCGCTCACGGGCGAATGGCCTACGCTGAACTGGTTGGCCGCATTGCGGATATCGGGCAGGATGGCCTCGCCGCTGGCAATCACGAACGTGGTGTGGGCGTTCATGCTGTTTGCGCCCACAGGCTGCTGCGACGCATCGCTGCGCAGCAGGCGCTCCTCTTCGGCCACGGAGGTGCCCCCATTGGAGTACCGGCGGATGGAATAAGGATTGAGGCTGACCACGTTATTGGTCGGGTTGAAGATTTCGATGGCGCGCTCGCTGCCGGTCGAAGTAGTAGCGCCGCCGTAGTTCACGCCCGTCTGGTGGGCGCCTTCGTCGTATTCGAAAAAGAATAGCTCGGTACCCTGTTGTGCGTGAGCAGCACCGCAAAACGGCAATGCGGCCGAAAGCAGATAGTAATGTTTTTCATAAAAAGTTGCGGTAAAAAGCCATCAGCATCGGCAAAGACATGCGCGTTAAGGGTGATTGCCGAGCTTAAAATCTGCTTACCACCAACAGCTTATTTAAGCTCAATATAATGACATTCAGCTCTCCAGCACTGGACAAAATAGGACGCTAAAAGCAACTTTCGTTTGCTAACGAGCGTTAGCAAGTATACCTTTGTTCCTGCTGATGTCTACTACCGCTCCCACTCGTTCGCGCAAAGCCCAGATAGACCGCACTGCTACGGCCCTGTTCCGGGCGCGCGGCTTTGCGGCCACCAGCATGCGCGAGCTGGCCACAGAGCTCGGCCTGGAGGCCGGCAGCCTGTATTCGCACATCAAGTCGAAGGAGGAAATCCTGCACCGCGTGTGCTTTGGACTGGCCGAGGAGTTTTTCGCGGGCTTTGCCGCGGCTACTCTCGACTCGGCGGCGCCCATTGCAACGCAGCTGCGGCTGGCCATCGAAGCCCACGTGCGGGTGCTTACCCGCGACAGCGCGGCCTCGGCGGTGTTTTTGCAGGAGTGGCGCCACCTGAGCGAGCCCGCCCGCACCGAATTCCTGGCCTTGCGCGACCGGTACGAAGCTGCCTTTCGCGGGCTGATTCAGCAGGGCATTGCCGCTGGCGAGTTGCACGCACCCGATGCGGCTTTTGCTGCGCTCACCCTGCTGGCCAGCCTCAACTGGCTCCCGGCCTGGTACCGGCCCGACGGAAAATTGTCGCCCGATGAAATTGCCCACCGCCTAGCTGAGCAGTTGCTCAATGGAATGAGGAGTTATGAATGAAGAGTGAGGAATTACTTTCGATTTCACCCTTCATTTTTTTCTCTTTCCTGTTCTCATAATTCCTCATTCTTAATTCTTCATTAAAAATGTACGGTTCCGCCAGCACCCACGACCAGCCGACTACCGCCACTACCGGCTTGGAAAACGAAGACCCCATCCTGCTGGCCGAGTTTGAGGCTCGCATTGCGCGGGGCGAGAAAATTGAGCCAAGCGACTGGATGCCGGCCCTCTACCGCAAGCAGCTCACCCGCATGATTGAGCAGCACGCGCACTCCGAAATCATCGGCTCGCTGCCTGAAGGCACCTGGATTACGCGGGCGCCCGGCTTCCGCCGCAAAATGGCCCAAATGGCCAAAGTGCAGGACGAAGTGGGCCACGCGCAGCTACTGTACTCGGCGGCCGAAACCTTGGGCAAGACCCGCGAGCAGATGCTCATCGACCTGATTAACGGCAAGAGCAAGTACTCCAACGTCTTCAACTACCCCACGCCGACTTGGGCTGACTCCAACGTTATTTCCTGGCTGATTGACGCCGGCGCCATCGTAAACCAGCTCGCCAACGCCAAGGGCAGCTACGGCCCCTACTGCCGCGCCCTCGACCGGATTTGCGCCGAGGAAGCCTTCCACCTGAAGTATGGGCACGACGCCGTGGTACACATGGCCACCGGCACGCCCATTCAGCGCAAGATGATGCAGGAGGCCCTCAACCGCTGGTGGCCCGCCATCATGACCTTTTTCGGCCCCTCGGACAAGATGAGCGTGCACACCGAAATCCTGATGCGCTGGAAGGTGAAGATGGCCTCGAACGACGAGTGCCGTAACCAGTTCCTGGACATGTACGTGCCCAAAATCTGGGAAATTGGGCTGACTTTGCCCGACCCCAACCTGCGCAAAAACGAGGTAACCGGCCAGTGGGAATTCACCGAGCCTGATTGGGAAGACTTTAAACGCGTGATTAACGGCGACGGCCCCTGCAACGCCGAGCGCATTGCCGTGCGCCGCGCCGCCGAGGAAAACGGCGCCTGGGTGCGCCGCGCCCTGCTCACACCCAAAACGCAGTACGTGCGCCCGCTGGCTTAATGAAGTTTTGAATGTTGAGGGGTGAATGTTGAATGCCTGGTTCAGCATCCTAACTCAACACTCACCCCCTCAACACTCAACCCTGCCTGGAATGATACACTCCCTCGACCCCCGCATGAACCGGCTGGGGCTGCCCGATGCGCCCGCCACGGCCGCTGCCAAAGAGGCCCTCGACCAGTTTGGCACCTATGAGGTGTTTCACCAGAAGAAGGAAGGCACGCCGTATGTGTACGTGGGGCCGGTGCACGCGCCCTCTGCCGACGTGGCCTTTCTGTTTGCGAAGGAGCAGTACAGCCGGCGTTTTGCTTGCACCGGCCTGTGGGTAGTTCCCACCTCGGCCATCACCGTGACGGCTTATGTAGGCGACCAGGAATCGGCGTATGACACGCTGCCACTGCTGCCCACCAGCCAGGCGCCTACCACTCCTCCCATCGACGACACCGCCGAAGAGGAAGCTGCCTACGCGGCTGGCGAGGAGGACTACGACGTTTTCCACCTCAAGAAGCGCGGCAAGGCCCACCAGCACGTGGGTAAGGTGCGGGCCAGTTCCCCAGCCGACGCGCTGCAAGTAGCCAAGGCGGTTTTTGGCGAGCAGCGGCCCGTGGTGAACGTCTGGGTGGCGCGCTCCGCTGACTTTCTGCGTTCCGACGACGAGGACCGCGACATCTGGGCCACCACTCCGGAAAAAAAGTACCGCGACGCCATTTCGTACAAGGTGCAGGACCGCATCGAAAAGTTTAAGCAAGAAGGGCTCAGGCAGGCGGAAGCGTAAGCAACTGGCAGTTGCTTGTTGTACCTCTTCTACTTCCTTGCCCTCTCCGAATCATTAGTTAACCCCTATGTCGCTGACTTTCCAAGACCCGAGAATCGACCTGCTGTATCGCCTCGCCGACGACCAGCTTATTCTGGGCCACCGCAACTCGGAATGGAACGGCCTGGGCCCCATTCTGGAGGAAGACATTGCCTTTTCGAGCATGGCCCAGGACAAGCTTGGTCATAGCCTGCAAATGTATTCCATGCTGCACGCGCTGGGCGAGCCCGAGCCCGACACGGTAGCCTTCACGCGCAACGCGCCGCAGTTTCACTGCTGCCAGCTGGTGGAGCTGCCCATTGGCGAATACGATTTCAGCCTCACCCGCCACTTCCTTTTCGACCACGCCGAGCTGCTGCGCTTCGAGGCGCTGGCCAGCAGCAGCTACGAGCCGCTGGCCCAGGTAGCCCGCAAACTACGCGGCGAGCTCAAGTACCACGCCCTGCACGCCAACACGTGGATGAAACGCTTGGGCACGGCCACGGAAGAGGCCATTGAGCGCATGCAGCGCTCGCTGAACTTCACGCTGCCCTATGCCTTGGGCATTTTTGAAAAGACGGAAACCGAGCCGGAAATTATTAGCTCCGGGCTGTTTGTTGGGGAGGATGAGCTGAAAAACCGGTGGCTGGAAAGCATCAGCAAAGTACTGGGCCAAACTGCCCTAGACATGCCCGATGTAAACACCCTAACACCCGTGTTTGGTGGGCGCCACGGCCAGCACACCGAGTTTCTGCAGCCGCTGCTGGATGAAATGGCCGAGGTGTTTCGCCTCGACCCCACTGCCGATTGGTAAACCCTGATTTCATGCCCGTTACCGCTCCTGATAAAGCCCAAATTCTCGACTGGCTGCAAGCTGTGAATGACCCGGAGATTCCGACGATTTCACTGATTGACCTGGGCGTGGTGCGCGGCGTGGAGGTCGACGAGGCCACGGGCAAGGTATCGGTGCACCTCACGCCTACGTTTGCGGGCTGCCCGGCCATGGACTACATGAAGCGCGACGTGGAGCGCACGCTGCTGGCGCACGGCGTGCCCGCCGTGGAAGTCGACATCAGCATGCGCGAAGCCTGGACCTCCGACATGCTCACCGAAGCCGGCCGGCAGGCCCTGCGCCAGCACAAGCTCTCGCCGCCGCCAGTGCTCGGCAACCAGGTGCTCGACCTGGATTTTCTGGAGTATGCGGAGTGCCCGAACTGCCACGGCAACAATACGGAGCTGCGTACGCCGTTTGGGGCTACGCTGTGCCGCGCCGTGCACTACTGCCACGACTGCCGCCAGCTGTTTGAGCAATTTAAGCCGGTGTAGCTTTGCCCAACTGGCTGTTTACCCCATTCTGTTTTTGCAATGCCTACTCCCCTAGTTTCTCCGGTGAAATCAGCAATTTTTTGCATCCTGATACTCACGGGCTGCGCGGCCTCGTGCAAGCGGGCAGGCTCTGAAGCCGTCGTGCTCAACCCGGCTTCGGCCGCGGCCGTGAAAACGCAGTTCGACGTGCTGCGCGACTCCGTGAACGTGAAGTGGAACACCATGACGGCCAGCGACGACCAGCGCATTGGCGTCACGCGGATGCTGCTGCACGAGCTAAAGGGCCGCGCCGGCATGGACGCCGCCCAACTGAAAGGCCTGGAAAGCGCCAACGCCAAGCTCAAAACCCGCCGCTACAGCCAGCAAACCATGGCCAGCTCGGACCTGATTGACCAGTACGACACCGCTCAGGACTCCCTAATGCGGGCACTTATGCCCGTAGCGGCTCCCAACGGAACCGCTCCAACCGAGGCCGCCCGCAACTACGTGGAAGGCCTGCAGCAGCTCGACGCCGGCGTGATTGGCTACCGCGTGCAGTACGACCAGGCCGCCCGCCAATACAACGACTACCTCAAGCTCCACCAGGCCGAGTTGGAGTCGCTGGGCGGCAAATATGCGAAACTGAAGCCGCTGCCGCTGTTTGAACTGCAGCACTAAGCAGCTATTTGCATTAATTATTGGGATACAATCAGGGTGTAGAGACGCGACACTTGGCTACGCCGACCTTCGGTTCGCGTCTCCTCGCATGCGTGCTGTCCAGGCTTCGCTCAACCAGGAGACGCGAAGTGTCGCGTCTCTACACCCTGATTGGTAATTGCAAACACTCACTTCAATGCATTCTTGACGATTACGGGATACTGGTGAGCCTGCGCGTGAGCATTTTGGATGAAGGATATTGAAAATTGAGCTGGATAATAACGGGATGCAACTATTACGTATATTCCAGTATCAGCTACTAAATAATCAGCCACATAACCTCAACCGCTATGCCCACCGCTTCTCTTTTTCGTCGGCTGATGCCTGCACTGCTGCTGGCTGGCCTTGCCCTCAGCTCCTGTGAGCACCGCAAAGACTGCGACCCCAAGCCCAAGCGCAAGTGCGGAACCGCCGCGCCCACTACGACGCCCCCAGCCGGGAATTCTTAATTGAGCCGGGTTTCAGCAGACCCGTTTCACCAATTAGCCCAACAACAAGAAGGCCGGCAAATTTGCCGGCCTTCTTGCGTTTAGCGAAAAATCATCTGCTTACAACGCTGCCATTTCCTCGCGCACAAAGTCCGCCAGGGTGCGCAGGTAATCGGTGCTGAAATCGAAGCGAATGCCGGCGGCCGCATAAATCTGGCCGATAGGCGCGGTGTAGCCCAGTGCCAGGGCACGCTTGTAGGCGGCCAGGCCTTCGGCCGGGTTCTGGCGGTAGTTGCGCCACACGGCAATGGCCCCGAGCTGCGCCATGGCGTACTCGATATAGTAGAACGGCACTTCGTAGAGGTGCAGCTGCTTCTGCCAGAGGTAGGGCTTGAAGTCTTCCAGCCCCGTCCAATCCACAGTACGTTGGTTGAACTCGTCGAACACTTCCACCCAGCGGTTATGGCGCTCAGTTTCGGTGTGGGCGGGGTTTTCGTAAATCCAGTGCTGGAATTTATCGATGGTGGCCACCCAGGGGAAGGTTTCGAGCACGCTTTCGAGGTGGGTTTTCTTGGCCCGGCGCAGGTCCTCGGCGTCGGGGAAAAACACGTGCCACTGGTCCATGCTCATCAGCTCCATGCTCATTGAGGCCAGCTCGGCTACTTCCGACGGCGGGTGCTTGTCGGCGCCCAGCGGCAGGCCGCGGGTGAGGAAGGAGTGCACGGCGTGGCCGCCTTCGTGCAGCATGGTCACCACGTCGCGCAGGGAGCTGGTGGCGTTCATGAAGATGAAGGGCACGCCGGTTTCGTCCAGCGGGTAATTGTAGCCGCCGGGGGCTTTGCCCTTGCGGCTTTCCAGGTCGAGGTGACCCATGTGGCGCATAGTGCGCAGGCAGTCGCCGAGGTAGGAGTCGAGGTTCTGAAAAACTGTGATGGTTTTTTCCAGCAGTTCTTCGCCGGTGCCGAAGGGGCGCAGTGGCGGTTGGCCGCTGGGGTCCACGTCGAGGTCCCAGGGCCGGAGCGCTGGCAGGTTTAGGTCCTGGCGCCGCTCGAGGTCAAAGTCGTCGATGAGTGGCACCACCGTCTCGCGGATGGCCCGGTGGAAATCAAAACAGTCCTGCGGCGTGTAGTCGAACCGGCCCAGGGCGGCAAACATGTAGTCGCGAAAGTTGGCAAAACCCGCATTCAGGGCCACCTGGTGGCGCAGGCCCACCAGCTCGGTAAAGAGCTGGTCGAGGGGCTCGGCATCCTGCACGCGGCGGGCCTGAATGGCGCGCCAGGCGGTTTCGCGCACGTTGCGGTCGGGGCTTTTCAGCCGGTCGGCGGCCTGGGGCAAGGTAAGTTCTTCGCCATCCAGCGTCACGTTCATTGCGCCCACCGTGGCCGCGTACTGCTGCTGCTTGGTGCTGATTTCGGTTTTGAGCGGAATGTTCTCGACCCGGTAGATTTCCGAGGCCCGGCGCACCGAGCGCAGAAACACGCCGTAGCGGCGCTCGTCGAGCCCGGCCAGGTGCGGCGAGGCCAGCATCTTCTCGTTCAGGGCGTGGTCGAAGGGCGCCACCTGGGGCTCCACCTCGTTCACAAAATACTGGAAGGCTTCGGCCCGGGTGGCATCCTGCGTGTCGCAGGTCATGCGGATGTAGCGCCAGGCCAGGTCTTCGCTAAGCACGGATTCCAGCTCCGAGCGGTCGAGCAGCCAGCGCTCAAGCTCCGCCGGGGTGTGAATCGGCCGGTCCTGCAGCTCCTGGAAAAAAGGCTCAATGGCAGCCCAATCGGTTACCAGAAAATCCTCGGGCAAGTATTGGCGCGGCGGCCGGCTCGTGTCAGTAGCCGACGCAGCGGTAGGTTCAGCAAGTAGCATCATGATACAATAGTAGTAGAATGGACCCGGGCGGGGAGTGCCGAGGCCATAGCCTTTACCTTACGAAACAATTAACGCACCGGACGAAAGTTTTCCCTCATGGATTGGGGCGCGGGCGTAAAAACACCCGGGCCGGCCGAGCTTTTTAAGGCTATTAAATTAACCAATTTCAATCACAACGTCGTCCGTCATGGGATGGCCCACACAGGTCAGCACGTAGCCCTGCTTCATCTCCGAATCGGACAGGCCTTCGCGCTCGTCCAAATGCACTTTGCCGCTCAAGCACTTGCCGCGGCAAGCCGTGCACAGGCCGGCCTGGCAGGAATACGGCAGGTCGATGTCCTGGTCGAGGGCGGTTTCGAGGATGGTTTTGCCGGCGGGCACTTCGATAACGTACTCGCTGCCTTCGTACTGAATCGTGACGGAGCGGGTGCTCTTGGTGTCGTCGCCGGGGCTGTCGGAGACGTCGCCGTGGCCGTTGGGCTGGCCGGCCGCGGCCTCGGCGGTATCGGCACTGGCCACAAAGCTTTCGCGGCGGATGCGGGCCTCGGGCACGTTGAGCAGGTCGAGGGCGGCGCGGGCTTCGGCCATCAGGCCTTCGGGACCGCACATGAAGTATTCGGCCTGCTCGGCCGGAAACTGGTGGCGCTGCTCCAGAATGCGCAGTATCATGGTGCGATTGAGCCGGCCGGTGTGGCGGTGGGCCCCGCCGGGCTTCAGGGGCTGGCTGTACACGTGCTCTACCTGCACGCGGCCCTTGGTGCTGGCTTCCAGGTCATCGAGCTGCTTCTGAAAAATCACCGATTCCTCGTTGCGGTTGCCGTAGATGAGCAGCACGTGGCTGTTGGGCTCCGTATTCACCACCGCCTTGAGGATGGACATGAGCGGCGTGATGCCTGAACCCGCCCCAATGAGTACCAACGAGCGGGCCGCCTTGGGGCTGGGGCTGAGGGTGAAGTTGCCCAGCGGCTCCATCACTTCGATTTGCTGGCCCACCTCCACGGTATCAAGCAAATAGTTGCTCACCAAACCGCCCGGTACGCGCTTCACCGTGACCGACAGGCGTGGGGCCTCGTGCGGCGTGCTGCTCAGGGAGTAGGCGCGGCGCTCTTTTTTACCGCCGGCCCCGCAGGGTACAATCAGCGTCAGAAATTGGCCGGGCCGGCTGGCAATGGGCTGGCGGTCGGGCCGCTCCAAGTGAATGGTGATAGAATCGGCGGTTTCCTGGGTCAGCGCAACAACAGTCAGGTTTTGGTAACTCATGCGGGGAAGAGATGGAGGTATTGAGGAGTCTACGTATGTACGCAGCCGGCAGGCTCCCGAACTTTATAAATGACAAAAAACAAGCGCAGGCCACGGCACCGGCAGCCCAACTTCGGCCGCAAAGGTAACTTGCCACGCGGCTGCCGATTAACAGTCATCTCCTGGAAACTGTTGATGGGCTTCCGCAACGTTTCCACTCACTCCACTCCGCGCCCTTGTCCCTCGCCTCCCTCCTACTGCGCCACCAGGCCAGCTTCGGTCCCGTACTGCCCGTCGACCTCAGCGGCCCCGCTGTCACCCGCCTCGATTTCACAGATAACAACCCGCTGTTAGCCCAAGCCGACCTGCGCGACACGGCCGCCTTCGAGCAGTTGGTAAACACCATGCTGGCCCAGGCTGGCGCCACCATCGGCATCGGCGGCTACCTCGAAAACCGGGTTATTTATCGGCGCAGCCAGCATTTCGGCCCCGGCCAGGCCGAAGAAGCCCGCTCCCTGCACCTGGGCGTCGATGTCTGGATTCCGGCGGGCACGCCCTTGCTGGCGCCCTTGCCCGCCCAGGTCCACAGCCTGGCCGACAACGCCGGCTTCGGGGATTACGGCATCACCGTCATCCTCCAGCACGAGTTGGAAGGCACCATTTTTTATACCCTCTACGGCCACCTCAGCCGCCTGGAGTGGACGGCGCTGCGCGTGGGCCAGCGCCTTGAGCAAGGCCAGGCCTTCGCCTCCGTTGGCCCGTATCCCGAAAACGGCGACTGGCCCCCGCACCTCCACTTCCAGATAATGGCCGACCTGCAGGGCCGGGTAGGCGACTTCCCGGGCGTGGCCCGGCCCTCGGAGCGGGAGGCGTGGGCCGCGCTGTGCCCCGACCCAAATCTGGTGCTGCAGAGTAGCGTGTTGGCCTAGGCCTGCTGTTCTGCTGAGCTAGCTCAATCCGGCGGAACCTCACCCCCGGCCCCTCTCCCGCGGAGAGGGGAGCCGAACGTTAACCAATCAAAAGCCCCAACTCAATTTTGAGCTGGGGCTTTCCATTCGATGAACTTGAGCTAAAACCTGAGCCGCCGTGGCTCCCCTCTCCGCGGGAGAGGGGCCGGGGGTGAGGTTCCCCAGCAAAACGAGCTGAAAATCCTTAGTCGAACTTAATAGCCACCACCGGCTTAATCCGCGAAATCAAATAAGTCGGAATCAGCACGGCCAGCAGCGAGGCGACGAAGGTGGCCAGGTTCATCATCAGGAGCATGCGCGGGTCCCAGGAAATCGGCACCCGGTCCATGTAGTAGTTCTCGGGGTCGAGGGGAATGACGTGGAAGTAATACTGCAGGGCGCAGAAGCCCACGGCTATCACGTTGCCAATGAGCATGCCGCGCACCGTGAGCGACAGGCCGCGGTAGAAGAACATTCGGCGTATCTGGTTGTCGGTCGCGCCCAGGGCCTTGAGGACCCCAATCATGTTGGTGCGCTCCAGAATCATGATAAAAATGGTGGCCACCATGTTGAACGTGGCCACGAAAATTATCAGTATCAAGAAGATAATAACGTTGCGGTTGAGCAGCTGCAGCCAGTCGAAAAGCTGGGCGTACTGGTCCGTGATTTTATCAATCTTAAGGTCATAGGGCAGCCGCTCGTAGAATTTATCGGCGGTTTTGTCCAGGGTTTTGAAGTCCTTCAGCACCACTTCCATGCCGCCCACCAGCGAGTCGGGCCAGGCGGGGGAATTGAGCTCCCGAATCTGGCGGATGTCGCCAATCACGTACACCTCGTCAAACTCGTCGAGGCCAGTGGAATAAATGCCGCTGACCCGGAATTGCCGAATGCGGGGCGGGTTCTGAATAAAGTAAAACAAGGCCTTGTCGCCCACCCCCAGGCGCAGCTTGTCGGCCACTTTGCGCGAAATCAGCACGTCGTCGCTGGCCGCCGAGTCGGGAAAGCTGAGGAACTTGCCCGCCACCAGGTTGGCGCGCATCGGCGACTTTCCGTCGCTTTCCGAAATGCCTTTCAGCACCACCCCCAGCACCTCTTCCTTGGTTTTGATGATGGCCGTCTTCACCGCGAAGGCCTGCGTGGCCTTAACCTCCGGAAACCCATGCAGCTCGGCCACCAGCCGCGGCCCGGCAATGGGCGCCACTTCCAGGGAGTTGTTGGTGTCGTAGCGCGTGATTTGCAGGTGCGCCCCAAACGAGAAAATCTTATTCTGAATCTCGTTGCGAAACCCCTGGAGGATGGCAAACGACACCACCATCACCGCCAAGCCCATGGCAATGCTGATGATGGCTATTTTTGTGACCGAAGACGTGAACGAACCGGAATCGGCTCCTCCGTCAATCTTGTGCGAAATGTAGCGGGCGACGTTCATTATTCGACTGTAAAGCTACGTTTTGAACGCGTACCGGCCACGCTACTGTCCTGCTAGCCCGGCGCGGCGTCAAGCTGCGCCGTATTTTTAGCCCTTCCCACCCCCTATATGCTCAGTATTTCAGTTAAAATCACCTTGTCGTTGCTGCTGGCTCTGCCGGCTTGCGGCACCACGCGGCCCGCTGCTACGGCAGCTGTTTCTCCGGAAGCACCTGCTGCTCAGCCGGTAGTTACGCCCGGGAGAACGCCGCCCGCCGCTTCGCGCATCGTGGTAGGGGCCGAGCGCCTGGAGAAATACCTGCCGCAGCTGAAAAACAAGCGCGTTGGGCTGGTTATCAATCAGACTTCGCGGGTGGGCAATGCCTTTTTGGTCGATACGCTGCGGGCACGGGGCGTCAACGTGACGGCCATTTTCGCCCCTGAGCACGGCTTCCGCGGCGAAGAAGCCGACGGGGCCACCATTAAGGACGGGCGCGATGCCCGCAGCGGCGTGCCCGTGCGCTCGGTGTACGGCAAAACCAAAAAGCCCACCCCCGAGATGCTGGCCGATGTCGACGTGCTGGTATTCGATATTCAGGACGTGGGCGCCCGGTTCTACACCTTCATCAGCACGCTGCACTATGTGATGGAGGCCGCGGCCGAGCAAAACAAGCCGGTGCTGGTGCTCGACCGCCCCAACCCCAACGGCGACCTGGTGGATGGGCCCATTCTGGAGCCGGCCCACAAATCCTTCGTCGGCCTCGACCCGCTGCCCATTGCCCATGGCCTGACGGTGGGTGAGTTGGCCAATATGATAAACGGCGAAAAATGGCTGGCGGGCGGCCAGCGCTGCCGCCTCACGGTGGTGCCCGTAGCGGCGGGCTACACCCACGCCACGGCCTACCACCTGCCCGTGCGCCCCTCCCCCAACCTACCTACCGACCAATCGATACGGCTGTACCCCAGCATTTGCCTGTTTGAGGGCACCAACGTGAGCGTGGGCCGGGGTACCAGCACACCGTTTGAAGTCATCGGCAGCCCGTCGCAGCCGGCCACGCGGCCGTTTTCGTTCACCCCCAAGCCCAACGCCGGCTCGCCCGCGCCGCCCCTCAACGGCCAGCTTTGCTACGGCCTGAATCTGGCAGATGCGCCCGCGCGCGAATCGTCGGGCCTCGTGCTTAAATACCTGCTCGATTTCTACCAGCAAAGCACCGACAAGGCGAATTTCTTCGGCAAGTACTTCGAACAGCTTACGGGCACGCCGGCGCTGCGCCAGCAAATTATTACCGGCAAAAGCGAAGCGGAAATCCGCAGTTCCTGGCAGCCGGGCCTGGATAAATTCAAAACTCTGCGCCGCAAGTATCTGCTGTACCCGGAGCGGTAGCATAACTCCGCTTGTCGTGCTAATTAATCGGCTGTCATGCTGACGAAGGAAGCATCTTATCAGGTTCGGACGAATCGTTTCAACGTGATAAGATGCTTCCTTCGTCAGCATGACAAAAGGCGCGGGCAAGATGCTTCGCGGCGCTCTGCATGACACACCTTATTTATAAATAAAGATTCTCCTGACTTCTCTTTCATGCTGAACATCGTCTTCATGGGTACGCCCGATTTTGCAGTGCCCACCCTGGAAAGCTTACTGGCCTGGCCGGGCGGCCGCGTGGTCGCCGTGGTGACGGCGCCCGACCGGCCCGCGGGGCGGGGGCGCCAGCTGCAGGCTTCGGCCGTGAAGGTGGCGGCCGAGGCCCACGGCTTGTCCGTGCTGCAGCCCACCAACCTGAAGTCGCCGGAGTTTCAGGCAGAGCTGAAAGCCTACGGGGCAGATTTGCAGGTGGTGGTGGCCTTCCGCATGCTGCCTGAGGCGGTGTGGAACATGCCGCGCCTGGGCTCAATCAACATCCACGCGTCGCTGCTGCCGCAGTACCGGGGCGCCGCGCCCATTAACTGGGCCCTAATGCACGGCGACACCGAAACCGGCGTTACCTCCTTTTTTCTGCGCCATGAGATTGATACAGGCGACCTCATTTTGCAGGACCGGGTAGCTATTGCGCCGGAGGACGATTTCGGCAGCTTATACAACAAGCTGAAGGTTGCCGGCGCAGCTCTGGCACGGCGCTCCGTCGAAGCCATTGCTGCCGGCAACGCGCCCAGCACGCCCCAGGAGCAGCGCGACGATTTGCGCGCCGCTCCCAAAATTCAAAAGGAAACGGGCCGGCTCGATTTTACCCGGCCCGCCGCCGAGTTGGTGAATTGGGTGCGGGGCCTCTCGCCCGTTCCCACCGCCTTCGCCACCCTGCCCGACGACCGCACCATCAAGATTTTCCGGGCCCAGGCCGTAGCCCCCGACCCGGTGGCTCAACCGCTGGCCGCACCCGGCACCTGGGCGTCGGATGGCCGGCACTACCTGCGCGTAGCCGCCGCCGATGCCTGGCTCGACCTGCTGGATGTGCAGCTCGAAGGCAAGAAACGGCTGCCCGTAAAAGAGCTACTGCTCGGCTTTAAGCTGCAGTAGAAAGGAAGGCTAGGACATCTGCGCCGGTCACTGGTTTTATAACACAACTGACAGCGGAGCCTTTTGTCCCCGTCTATTTTAGCTGAATTTTTTAGTATCCGTATGGTTTCTTTCGTTGTGGCCGTGGCCGAAAATGGCGCAATTGGGCTGAAAGGCGAGCTGCCCTGGGGCCGCCTGCCGGCCGACCTTCAGCACTTCAAGCGCCTCACCCTGGGCCACCCCGTGGTGATGGGCCGCCGCACCTACGACAGCCTGGGCCGCGCCCTGCCCAAGCGTCCCAATATTGTAGTCACGCGCCAGCCCAACTGGACCGCGCCCGGGTGCGAAACCGCCCCTTCGGTAAGCGCCGCGCTGGACCGGGCCCGCGAGCTGGATGAGGAAGTGTGCGTTATTGGCGGCGGCGAAATCTACCGCGAAGCCCTGCCCTACGCCGACGTCATTTACCTCACCGAAGTGCACCACCCCTTCGAAGGCGATGCCTTCTTCCCCGCCCTCAACCCCTCCGAGTGGCGCGAAGAAAGCCGTGAGCGCCACGAAGCCGACGAGCAGCACGCCTACCCGTTCAGCTTCGTAACGTTGCGCCGCCGCTAAGTCGGGCTTAAGAATCTGTTGAGATTATTTATAGGGATGCCAGCACGCTGTAGAGACGCGACACTTCGCGTCTCGGCGTCCGCGTTGCATAGCGCTTATTGAGCCGCGCATCGTTCAACGCCGAGACGCGAAGTGTCGCGTCTCTACAGCGTGCTGGAGACTGCAGATACCAATTCCAATTGCTGTTTAAGGCAGCAGCAGGATTTTGCCCGTGCTCTTGCGGCTTTCGAGCAGGCGGTGCGCAGCTGCTCCATCAGCCAGCGGGAAGGCGGCACCGATGCTGGCCGTGAGCTGGCCGTTGCGTATTAAGTCGAACAGCACGTTGGCCCGGGCAGTGCGCTCCTCGCGGGAAGTGAGGTAACTCCACAGGTCGCCGCCGGTCAGTGTCTTGGAGGTGTCCATGAGGTAGCGCGGGTCTACCGGAGCAGGGTCGCCGCCGGCCATGCCGAAGAATACCACCGTGCCGCCCACGCGGGTGGCGGCCAGGCTCTGGGGCAGGGTGCTGCCCACCGATTCGTACACCACATCAGCCCCAGGCCGCTCGGGCCGGTATTCCAGCACCAGCTGTTCCCAGGACTCAGTATACAGGAACACGGCTTCGGCCCCGGCGCGCAGAGCCTCCTGCCGCTTGGCTTCGCTCGAAGTCAGGCCAATGACGCGCCCGCCTTTGGCCCGGATTAGCTGCGTGAGCATTAGGCCTACCCCACCGGCCACGGCGTGCACCACGGCCAGGTCGTTGGGCTGCAGGCGGTAGCTGTCGGCGGTCAGGTATTGGGCGGTGAGGCCCTGCAGCAGCACGGCCGCGGCCTGCTCAAAGCTCACGTCATTGGGCAGGGGAATGAGGTGCTCCTGGGGCACTCGCACAAATTCGGCGTTGGCGTGCGGCACGTCGGCAAAGGCGGCGCGCTGGCCCATGTGGGCGCCGGTCACGCCGGGGCCCACGGCTACTACTTCGCCGGCTGCTTCGTAGCCCAGCAGGTAGGGCGGCTGGCCCACGAGGTGGTAGTTGCCGCGGCGCCGGTACACGTCGGCGTAGTTCAGGCCGATGGCGCGGGTGCGCAGCAGGACCGTGCCAGGCAGCACTTCGGGCCGCGGCACCGTGCCGTATTGCAGCACTTCCGGGCCTCCGAATTCAGAGAAATAGAGGGCGTGCATGGTATCGGGAGCGGCATTAATAGGCATAGTAAAGCTGGAAAAAGAAGGTGTACCGCCCTTGGGTATCGTGCAAAATAAACGCGGCCATCGTTGCCGATGGCCGCGTTTGCGAAAACGGGTCCTGAACCTGGGCGCTAGCGCATCAGCACCAGCTTGCCCCAATCGTTCTTGAAGGCTTGGTCTCCGGCGGTTTCGCGGCGGCCAAACTGCCCGGCCGGGTCATCCAGTGACACCCGGTAGAGGTAGGTGCCGTTGGCCAACCGGTCGCCGTAGGTGTCGGTGCCGTCCCAGGCAAAGTCGGTGATGTTGTTGCCGATGTGCAGGGGGCCCAATTCTTCCTTATAAATCTCGCGCACCACCCGGCCCGTCAGGGTCATAATCTGAATCTTCATATTGCGCGGCAGCTCATTGCCGGTCACGGTAAATACGAAGCGGGCCTTGCTGATAACCGGGTTGGGATACGGGTAAACGTTGGTGATTTTCGACGCCTTCACTACCTCAAACTTCACCTGGAAATCCTGCGAGCCGGCGTTGGCATTGCGGGGGTCGCGGCCCTGCACGCGCAGCGTGTACATGCCGTCATCGAGCGGCTTGCCCGCACCAGGGCGGTACTCCAGCTTAGCCACACTGCCTTGGGTGGCGTCTACGCTGAAGTTTATTTCCGGGCCGTTCAGGTCCACTACTACCGGAGTATTGGAGCCGGGCTTAAGCAGCGTAACGGTGAACACGGTGCGGTCGGTGAACGGGTTAAGCTTGTCTTCGTCGTTGAGCTGAATGTTGATAACCGGGGTCGAAGAAACCAGCTCGCCGTTGAGGATGTGGCGGCCGTCAAACGCCACGTCCAGGGTGGGCGGCACGTTGTTGTCGCCCACCGTGAAGGGGTCCAGTATCAGTTCGTTGTTGGTGTACAGCTGCTCGGGCTGAGTGCGCGGGTTCACAAATACCTCGATAACGAAGGTGCCATACTGCTTTTTCACATCCAAGCTCACGGGAATGGTGGCGGTGGCGCCGGCGGCCAGCACGCCCGGGAAGGTTACGTCGAGGGTTTTCACTACTGCTCCGGTGGTGGTGTTGCGCAGGTTTACCTGGGCCTTGAGCGGGGCCAAGAAATCCACATCCGACACGTTCTGAAACTTCACGTTGAAGGTAATGATGCCCTTATCGACCGCTTGCTGGGCCAGCGTGGCGGGGGCATAGCTGATGGCCGGCTCCAGGTCGCGCCGCACGATGCCTTCGGGCAGGCCGCGGTAGGTAACCAGCCACTGGCGCAGCTGTGGCGGGATGCGCGTCACGGAGTCGCCGAGGGCCAGCTCAAGCCGCAGGTACGGGTATTGAGCGGCCGAAACCGCCAGCGGCTGGGCCGACGACGTGACATTGGGCAGCACCACCGTTTCGCGGCCGAGCGGGTCAATGGCCACCACGCTCAGGGTGTGGTAGCCGCTGGGCGTAGCATTGCGAATGGTGGAGTACAGATTCAGCCAGTCTTTGGCCGGCCCGATGCGGGGCGACACGATGCGGCCGGCTGATGCGGGCTGCTGCAGCAAACCGCGCAGCTCAATAAGTTGATTGTAGGTCGGGGTGGCCAGGCTGCGGTCCGGCCCCACTTCACTGATGAGGCGGCCCGACGTAGCGGTAAGCTTCTGGCCCACCAGAGCCAGCGGCTCGCCATCGGCCAGCTGGGCAATTAGCCGCGAGCCCAGCAGGGTTTGCAGGGTGGCTTTCAGTGAAGCCGGCAGCAGCGAATAGCGCAGGCGGTTGGCCGATACCAAGGCCACATACGAGCCAGCTGGCACTGCCGCCAGGAAGCTGGCCAGCTGCTGCTGGCGCGTGGCGCTGTAGTTTAGGTTATCCAGCGTATCAAGTGGCGTGGTGCCGGTGGGGTCGCTGGCGGAGAAATAGTAGAAGTAATTGGGCGCCTGCCCGCAACGCTGGTACGTGCTGGGCATCGTCACGGAGCGCAGGCTGCCCGCTTCGTACACCGCCAGCAGCAGGTTGGGCGAGTTTACGCCGCATCCTACTACCGCCGGCATGGCCGCTCCCGCCGTTTGCAGGTAGATGCCAGAGGCGTTCTGCGAAGTGTTTTGGGCCGTGAACGTGGGTGCGCTGCGGGGCACGCCCCCACCCCGGGTGCGCATCAGGAGGGGTATTTGGTTGGGCACAAACGTCCAGGCGCCCGAGGGCACAGTCACATCCACCCCGGTGCGGGTGGTGCGCTGAAACTGGCCGTAGTGGCTCTGCGACCACCCACCCGGGCTGCTGGGAATAACGCGGAACGAAGAAGTAACCCAGCTGCCGTCTTCGCCGGGGGCCGGCGTATGAAAGCGGGCGCGCCAGTACCACACCACACTGTCGCGCGGGGCCACCGCGGGCAGCGTGGGCTGCCATTCAGCTACCACGCCCGCCGTGATGAGGGGGGCGCGCTGCACCAGGCCGCTGTTGAAAGTGGGCACGGTATCCAGCTCAAAATCGTAGCCGCGCTGCGGACCATTGCGGTCGTTGCTTTGCACCAGCAGCTTGGGCTGATTAGTGGTTACAATCGCAAATTCGTAGGGCTTGAGCACCGTGAGGCCACCCTGCAGGAAGGTGAAGTCAATCTGCGCCGAGTTGTTGGTTTCACTGATTTCAGCTACCCGGTTGTTGGGGTCCAGCTCCACCAGGAAGGTGCTGTTGCCGGCGTCGGCCAGCGTATTGGGCAGCGTGAGGGCATACGTGGTATCGCGAACCCAGGCTTGCCGGCGCGAGAACTGGTAAACCAGTGAGGGACGGCCGGCTATTTTGCGGGTCACCTTTATCTCCACCGGGTCGTAGGTAATCTTGCCGGGGTTCGACACCCCCACGTTCAGAATAAAATCGGTGGAGGAGCCCTTAACGGGCCCTTGCCCTGGCGAAGGCGTGATGGACAGCGTGGCGGCACTGGCAATAAAGTCGGGCCGCTCGGGCGCAAACAGCGCCAGGGCCGGGTCGCCCTGCCAGCCGGTGGCCAGCAGCTGCTCAATGCCGATGTCGTCGCTAAAATACGGGGTGTTCTGCAGGCGGCGCACCGCCTCATTGTGCACCGCCGTAATGGGCTTGCCGTACCACTGCGGGTTGTTGAACAGCAGCGTGTACATGGTATCCAAGGCAATTTCGAGCCGGTCGGGGTAGCTGAACCCGTACTCGCCTAACGAGCCCAACGCCCCTTTCCGGTCCGCAAACAGCCAGTCTTCGATGATGGTGGGCGCCGCGGTAAAGGTGTGGTTGGCAGCACAGCCGTTCATGAAGAAGAAGGGGTACTTGCCGGGGTTATTGTAAGAGGGGTCCGCCGGAGTGCCGAAATTCAGCGCGAAGGTGTTGTTGGAGCCGTGGCCAAAATACGTCATCAGGGAGATGCCGGCGTTCAGTTCGTTAGAAATATTAACGCTTACCGGCAGGGTTGACTGCCGGGATATGGTGGTTACCCGGCCACCAAAAAAAGGACGCTCTACCCGGTGCTTATTCCGGTCCATTATGCTCGTGAAATAGGCGGTCTCGCTCGCATCCTTTCCCCCAATCAGGTGCAGCACGTTTTTGCGCCAGGGCTCCGGGCCCAGGGCTTCGTGGGTGCGCAGCTTGCCCAAGTAGTTGATTATCTGCTGGGGCGTAGTCACGGTGAGGCGGCCGGTGCGCAGCTTGGGTACAAAATCGTTGGCCTGGAAATTGGCCGTAATCAGGTTATCAGACACCGCCCGCGAGCTGGTGGGCACCAGGTCCAGGCCCCGTTCGCCGGTGCCGCGGGCTGTCGTGCGCGTATAAGTTTCGTTGCGGTTGCTGCCGCCAATCAGCGGCTCCGACGGCACAATGCCTTTGCCCAGCAGCAGCAGGTAACGGTTAGCATTGGCGGGGGCGCCGGCGGCCAGCCAGAGGCCAAAGTGGCGCATGGCCAGCCACGACCGTTCGCCGTAGTGGAACTGGTCGTAGAGCTGCGCGGTGGTAATCAGCAGGGTATCGTAGCCCCCGCCGGCCGTGGAGGCGCGGTATTTGGCGTATTCTTTGGCCGCGTTGGCCACGCTGGTGCCGCCATCGGTAGCCGGGCCGTAGAGCTGGCGGTGCGATACAATGGCGAAGTTGACCGTGGCTTGGTTGATAATCCGAAACCGCACCTTGGTAGCGGCCGGGGGCACAAACGGACGCTGCGCATCGGCCAGCAGCAGCCGGCGCGACTGAGCCTGCGTGGCACTTGGAAACACAAACCGACGGCCCAGCGGCCCGAGGGTCTGGGCGGCAGTGGGCGCAATGCGCTGCACGTTCCAAGGGTCCTGAATGTCGTAGCCCACCACCGAGGCCGGAATGCTGTCGACCTCAAACGTGGCCGGGCCGCCCAGCAGCGAATCGTTGGCGAAGGCCAGCTGCCGGCGGGGCCCCAGCCAGCGGTTGGCCTGGGGCGCCACCACCCGGATGAAGGCCCGGCGGAACTTATCAGCCGAGGTGCCCGTGCCCGCCGTGCTGCCCGAAAGCCGGACGGTGACCAGTCCATTTGGCCCAATTTCGGCGCGTTGGAGCGCGTACTTGCCGCCGGCGTGGGCGTAGCTGTTAAACACTAGTCGGGCCAGGGAGCGGTACGTATTCGTGGCGGTGTTGAGCACCAGCACTTCCACGTTGTGCGGCGCGTTGGTGGCCCCTACTATTCGCAACTCCAGGCTGGGCGCGGGGGCGGGGCCCGTGGCGGGCACGGCCCGCAGTACAGTGTCGGTGGAAGTGGTGGCCACCCCGTTGAGCTGGCTCGAGAAATAGCCTTCGCCGGCTTCTACCCACGGCAGAAACGTCACGTCGCGCGGGGCGTCGCCAAAGGCTTCGGTTTCCAGCTTCAGGCTGCTGGCCAGGCGCCAGGCGTGCGGCGTGCCGCCGGCGGTCACCGGCTCGGCCATGCGCTTGGCTGCGGGGGCGGTGGGCCCGGGGTAGGTTAGGAAGTAAGCGGCGGTATCGGTGTAAAAGCTGTAGAGCTTGTGGGGCTGGTCGGAGGCGTTCTTGTACAGGTCGCGGTCGAGCTGGCCGTCGTTGCGCTGGCCGTAAAACTCCAGGTAGGTATTGGCATCGAACACGGTGCGGGCACCGCCTTGGTACACGGCCACTTCGCGGCCCCGGCGCCAGAGTTGCAGGCGGCTGGGGTCAATGTTGCTCAGGCCAGCCTGGGTCAGGTACTGGTAGCTCAGGCGGTGAATGCCGTCCTGCGTCACGCGCACCTTGTAGTACTGCTGGCTGGGCACTATCCATTCGTTGCCGTAGGGCCCCGACTGCGCCAGCGCCGCCGGCCCGCTCAGGGCCAACACCAGTAACCAAATCAACCACCCCAACCCCTTTTTTTTAGTAGTAGGTATGTTTTCCATTCTTAACTATATAGTCTTTTTTAGAGCGCATATCAACCAGCTTGGCACCCATGCGCAAGCAGGCCAGCTCGGGTAATTATTATTTGAGGCCGTAGCCCAACGACACGATAAGCGAGTTGGTTTGTGAGGCGCTGCCGAGCTTTTCGACCGCCAGGCGCGACAACGCCAGGTCGATGCGTAAGCCGCTTACGGCCACCCCCGCGCCGAGGCTGTACTGGCCCTTCCAGCTGCTGCCATAGGTGCCGCCGGCATTGGCGGTGAAATCCTGAATCTTCTGGTAGTTGCCGGCCCCGCCGCGCAAAAACACCAGGTCTTTGTAGCCCAATTCCAGGCCGATGCGGGGGTCCACGCTCACGGCGCTGGTCGAGATGGGCGTGTTGCGCTGGCCGTCGGTGGTAGTTTCCAGGTCGACGGCTACCAGGGCCGAAAACTCCTTGGGGAGCGCAAAGCGGCGGCCCGCCCCGAGCACAAAGCGCGGCAGCGTGATTTCGGCGCTGTTCTTGGGCGTGGGGTCATTGCCATTGGCAATGGTGCTGCTCACGCCCTTCTGGTATTCGTCGGCGTTGATGTTCCACTGGGTAAAGGTGGTGGTGATGTCGCGCGCCATCAGGCCCAGGTTCCAGCCCTTGTGGTTGTACTGCAGGCCGGCGTCGATGCCAAAGCCGTAGCCGTGGGCAAACTTGCCGATGTTGCGATAGATGATTTTGCCGTTGGCCCCCAGGCTCAGGCCTTCCACGTTGCCCAGCTTGCGGGCGTACGAGAGCAGCAGGGCGTAGTCGGCCACCGAGAAGAACTCAATCTTGCTGTAGTCGACGTAGCCGTACTCGTTGATGAGGTTGCGGGTGTCGGCAATGTTGTCGACGCCAAGGCGCATCACGCTCGCGCCGATGGCACTTTTGTCGTCCAGGGGCATGGAAAACGCCGCATAATCGTTTTTCACCACGCCCGAAAACAGCTCGGAATGCATCAGCACGCCGTCGTACTTGTGGGTTTGGTTCACCAGGCCCGCGGGGTTCCAGTAGCCGGCGGTGGCATTATCGGCCAGGCTCACCTGCACTTTGCCCATGCCCAGTGCCCGGGCCCCCACCCCAATGTTCAGAAATTCATTGCTGTACTTGGGCGTTTTGGTGGATTGCGCGGCGGCCGGGACTGCCAGCGCGGCCGTAGCGCCCATAAAAAGCAGCCTACGGGCGGTAGAGGAAAGTTGGAGCATATGCAAGACGGCGGGTTAGAATAGCGCCGACGGAACGCAAGTTACTTCATTATCGTGCGGCACTAAAGTGGCCCGCGCCCGCAAATACCGGGCCCCGCCCCAAACCGGCGGTGCCGGCCAGCATTCTGCTGGCGGCAGCCGGGCTTTGCGCGGGCCGTGGCCCGGACCGGGTTGGGCCAATAGCCTTCTGTTGCCGGGCCTCTTCTCGGATGAAATCGACCGACCAAAGCGTGGCTCAATAAAATTTCAGAGGGCAATAAGAGATATTCAGCTTTCTCTATCTTAAAATTTTCTTGCTGATTATCAATTATTAACGAAATTTATCCGCGATTATGCTGGAATTATTTATCCAGTACCTTGCGTTACAAAGTACCTACCATACATTTGTACTGTTTCTCACCCACTAGCTAATCGCAACGCCCATGAAACTCGAGAACACCCAGGTTCAGATGCGCAAGGGAATCCTTGAATTCTGCATCCTGGAAATTATCGCCCGCGGCGAAGCCTACGCCTCCGACATGCTGGAGGAGTTGACTTCGGCCCGCATGATAGTGGTGGAGGGCACGCTCTACCCGCTGCTCACCCGCCTTAAAAACGCTTCGCTGCTGGACTATGTCTGGAAGGAAAGCACCAGCGGCCCACCCCGCAAATACTACACCCTCACGGACTCCGGCCGCCAGTTTCTGGCCGAGCTGCGCGACACCTGGGAGGAAATGGCCACCTCGGTGGGCATCATCCGGCACAGCGCTCCGCCGAAGCCCGTTGCTTGATTATCGCCTTCTTTTTCCTTCTTCACTCACCAAGATTTAAACGGCTTTTTTTCAGCCTTTTACCATGAAAAAGAACATCAGTATTAACCTGCAAGGGATTATCTTTCACATCGAGGAAGACGGCTACGAAGTGCTGAGCCGCTACCTGGCTGAGGTGAAAGCGCACTTCGCCAACTACCGAGGCCACGAAGACATTGTGGCCGACATCGAAGGGCGGATTGCAGAGATTTTTTCGGCGCGCCTCTCCCCCATCAAGCAGGTCATCAGCCTGGACGACGTGGAGGCCATGACCGCCAAAATGGGCCGAGTGAGCGACTTTGCTCCCGACGCCGACGAGGACGACGAAGCCACCGAAACCACCAGCAGCCCCCTGGGCGCCGGCGGCTACACCACCGGCAGCACGTATGGCCAGACCAGTGCCTACGGCACCGCTACCGCCGCACCGGCCGCTACCGAACCCAAGCGCCTGTACCGCGACATGGCCCACCGCAAAATCGCGGGGGTGTGCGCCGGCATTGCCCAGTACTTCCTCATCAACCCCCTGTGGGTGCGTCTGGGCTTCCTGGCCTTGCTGCTCTTCCGCCCGGTGGTGAGCACCATCAGCTTCGGCACCGTGCACATGAGCCACAACGACGGCTTGTCGGGCTTTGCCTTCCTGACCTACATCGTGCTGTGGATTGCGCTGCCCAAGCGCTACGATGCTCCCACCCCGACTGACACCATGGTGAACAGCGGCCCGCTGGCCGGCCGCCGGTTGTTTCGCGACACCAGCACCGCAAAAATTGCCGGCGTGGCCAGTGGCCTGGCCGCCTACTTCAACATTGACGTGACCCTGGTGCGGGTGATTCTCCTGGCCGGCCTGTTTGCGGGCGGCTTCACCTTCCTGCTCTATATCATCATGTGGATTGTCTTGCCCGAAGCCAAAACGGTTTCGGACAAGATGCGCATGCGCGGCGACGCCGTGACCCTGGAAGGCTACGACAGCAGCCTGCGCAACAATGCCCTGGCCGCCGACGACCCCGTAACCACTAACCGCCCCGTGGGGGCTTTCGTGGAAGACGCTGCCCGCAGCCTGCGCCCGTTGGTTGACTTTATTGGCTCGGCCATTCGCATTGTTGCCGGCGTGCTCCTCACCATTGGCGGCTTCTCGCTGCTGCTCGCGCTGGCCATCATGCTGGGTGCCGGCATTGGGCTGATTCCGAACTCCGAGAATATTGTGGCCGGCGACGTGCCCGCCCACGTGCTGCTGAACGGCGTGCCCACCTGGGGCCTGCTGGCCGGCTTCTTTGCCGCCGCCATTCCGGCCCTGGCGCTGCTGCTCGCCGGCCTGAACCTGCTGCTGCGCCGCTCCCTGATGTCCCGTACCGTGAGCTTGTCGCTGCTGGGGCTGTGGCTGCTCAGCGTGGTGGGCGTCACGATGGCCATTGCCCAGCAAAGCCGCCAGTTTCAGTACGACGCCGAAGTAGAGCAGCTGGAGCGTTACCCCGCCATCAGCACCCCGGTCGTGATGCTGGACGCCCGCAACGTGGACCGCGAGTGGGAGCAGCACGTAGACGTGCGTCTCGCCGCCGCCGATAGCGGCCGCGCCGTGGAAGTACTCCGCACCTTGAGCGCCAAAGGCCCCAACGAAGAAACGGCCCGCCGCAACGCCCTCTCGTCCATCGACTACACGGTGCGCGCCAGCGGCGACTCCTCGCTGGTGTTCGACGACCATTTTTCCTTCCTGCCCGGTGCCAAGTACCGCAAGCAGGAGCTGGCCCTCACCATCCGCCTGCCCCGCGACCGCACGTTCCGCATCAGCTCCCGCTTTGCCCACAACATGCTCAACGACGAGAACTTTGTGAACGACCGCCGGCCCAACGACCCCGAAAACTACCGCTACCGCCTGCGCGGCAACCGCCTGGAGTGCGTTGGCTGCACCGAAAAGGAATTGGGCCGCACGGATAACGAGGATGATTCCGACATCAACATTGACTCCGATGATGACGACGACAATGACAACGACGGCGACTCCGACGCCAACAACAGCGGCACCACACTCAACTACGGCGGCGCTCCCTCCTTCGACACCGACCTGAACAGCTACGGCAGCGGCCGCCGCACGTTCTCAGAAGCCGGCTTCACGCGAGTGGATGTGGCCGGCGGCTACCGGGTGGTGGTGCGCCACAGCAATGGCTTTAAAGTAGAAGCCGGCGGCGAAGAAGGCGTGCTCAACGACATGCGGGTGGAGCGCGACGGCAACACCATAAAAATCAAGCCCCGCACTAGCGTTTCCTTTTTTGGCCGCAACTGGAACCGGCGCGAACAAAAGGTGCTAATCCGCATCGACATGCCCAACGTGGAAAACCTGGAGCTGAACGGTGGCGTGGAGGCCGACCTCGGCGGCTTCGACCGGCAAGACCGGCTGCATGTGCAGCAGGCTGGCGCCAGCCACCTGCGCCTCAACGGCAACTACGGCACCCTGAAAATTGAGCAGGCCGGGGCCTGCCGCACCACCGCCACCGGCCGGGCCGATGTGCTCGACCTCGACGCCGCCGGTGCCTGCGAGCTGGCCGGTGCCAACCTGCAAACCCGCACCGCCACCGTGGACCTGGCCGGCGTGTGCAAAGCGCGCCTCAACGTGAGCGAAAGCCTGCGCGGCGACGCCGTGGGTGCCAGCGAAATTGCCTACAGCGGCAAGCCCAACAGCGTGAAAGTAGACGCCACCGGCCCCTCCAGCATCAAGCGACTGTAGAGCGTGGCAACCCCCTGGCCGGCCAGCTGCTACCAGTGGGCTGGCTGGCCCAATCCGGGAGGCGCATCACTAATTTTCAGGTATTTAACCAGCCTTCACGCAACTTTCGCCGTATGATTACCTCTATATCCTGAATAAAGAAGTTAGGCTTGGTTTGGTGAGTGAATCACGCCTCCTTCCGGAGCCAGTCCCATGGTCGCCCCCTGCTGCAACAGGAAGGCCAGGGCTGGCTCCATTTCGTTTTTAATGGTGCCTTCCAGAATGGCTTCCATCACGGCTTCCTTCAGCTCGCCCACTTGCCGCGAAGGCTTCAGGCCAAAGGTTTCCATAATGATTTCGCCGGTGATAACCGGGCGGAAGCTGCGCAGGTGGTCCTTCTCTTCCACTTCCTTGAGCTTCTCCTCCACCTGCCCGAAATTGCGCAGGTACCGCTCCTTGCGCGTGTGGTCCTTGCTGGTGATGTCGGCCCGGCACAGCAGCATCAGCCGGTCGATGTCCTCGCCGGCTTCGAACAGCAGGCGGCGCACAGCCGAGTCAGTCACGGTTTCCTTCACCAGCGCAATGGGGCGCAGGTGCAGCCGCACCAGCTTTTGCACCATGCGCATCTCCTCGCCCTGGGGCAGCTTGAGCTCGGCGAAGATGCCCGGGACCCAGCGGGCGCCCTTGTCCTCGTGGCCGTGGAAGGTCCAGCCCACGCGCTGGTCGTAGCGCTTGGTGGCGGGCTTGGCGATGTCGTGGAGCACGGCGGCCCAGCGCAGCCAGAGGTCGCCGCCGGCCGCGGCCACGTTGTCCAGCACCTGAAGGGTGTGGTAGAAATTGTCTTTATGGGCGTGCGTGCCCACTTTTTCCACGCCGTGCAGCAGCGCCATCTTCGGAAAGATGAGCTGCAGCAGCCCGGTCTGGAACAGCAGCTTGAAGCCGTAGCTCGGCGTGGGCGACTCGATAATCTTGTTCAGCTCCACCGTAATCCGCTCCTGCGACACAATCTTAATCCGGTCTTTATTCCGGATGATGGCGTCGAACGTATCCGGCTCAATATCGAAATTGAGCTGGCTGGCAAACCGAATGGCGCGCATCATGCGCAGTGGGTCGTCGGAAAACGTCACGTCGGGCCCCAGCGGCGTGCGGATGGTTTTGCTAGCTAGGTCCTTCATGCCCTCGTAGCGGTCCACCAGCGCGCCAAAGTCCTCGGGGTTCAGGCTCAGACCCATGGCGTTGATGGTGAAGTCGCGCCGGGCGAGGTCTTCTTCCAACGTGCCGGCTTCCACCTCGGGCTTGCGCGAGTCGGCGCGGTAGCTTTCCTTCCGGGCCCCTACAAATTCGATTTCGCCGGCCTCCTTGGTAGGCAGCATGGCCGTGCCGAAGTTCTTGAACACCGTGACCCGGCCGCGGCCCGGCAGCTTGGCGCCCACGGCCTGGGCCAGCGCAATGCCGTCGCCCACCGTCACCACGTCAATGTCCTTGCTTTCCCGGCCCAAGGCCAAGTCCCGCACGTAGCCCCCTATAACATAAGCCGGCTGCTGGAGCTCAGCAACTGCTTCGGCAATGGTGCGAAAGATGGGCAATTCGGGCAGTTGGGGCGTCTTCATGGCCGCAAAGTTCGGTGCTGTGCGTTGTACAGCAAGGCTGGTGTCATTGCGAGTGAAGCGCAGCGGAACGCGGCAATCCGTCCTCTCCCTGCGACCAACCTAGAGTTGTGATAAACCTTTTTAAAGCAAAAAGCCCCGACTCTGCACAGAGCCAGGGCTTTTCACATTAGAAGGGCTGGTCGCTGAGACCAGGACGGATTGACGCTGCTTGATACCTGGAATGTCGTGCCTCCTCGCAATGACAGTATCAAAGATTCTACTCCCGCACCACTTCCAGCTTGCCACCCTCGCCCAGGCGCACCACCCGCGAAGGTGCCACGCGGGTTTCATCGTCCTGCCGCCAGTTCACTACATAGTCGACCCCGCGCAGGATTGTGGCATCGATTTCGGAATACACGGCCGGGGCCGGCTCCCCCGCCTTGTTGGCCGACGTGGACACCAGCCCGTGCCCCAGCCGCCGCACCACCTTGTGGCAAAATTCGTCTTTCGTGATGCGCAGTCCCACCGTGCCATCGGGGCCTACCAGCTCGGGCGCCACGGCGCGGCTGGCCGGCAGGATGTAGGTAGTGGGCCGGGTATCGGCCGCCAGCAGCTGCTCCAGTTCTTCCGGCACTTGGGCGGCGTAGCGCTGCAGCATGGCCATATCGGCCACCAGCACAATGCTGGGCTTTCCCTCGGGCCGGCCCTTCAGCTTGTAGAGCTGCTTCACGGCTGGGGGCGACTCGGCGTCGCAGCCCAGGCCCCACACGGTATCGGTGGGGTACAGAATGACCTGTTGGAGCAGCAGGGCATCGACGGCAGCATCTACTTCTTGCTGGAAATATTTCATGGGTGAATGGTTTGGCATAGTTCGACCAATACGCCGGCGGCGCTCTTCGGATGCACAAAGCAAACAAGCTTATTGTCGGCGCCGCGCTTGGGCTTTTCATTTAGCAGCACGAAGCCCTCCGTTTTCAGCCGCGCCATCTCGGCCCGGATGTCATCCACCTCGAAAGCGACGTGGTGAATGCCCTCCGGTTTCTTCGCCAGAAACTTCGTGATGGCACTATCCGGCGACGTGCCGGCCAGCAGTTCAATTTTGGAGCCGCCCACCTTAAAGAAAACCGTATCGACCGCCTCGCTGGCCACGTGTTCCATCTTATAAGGAGCCACGCCGAGCAGCGTGGTGTAGAGGTCGGTGGCAGCCTCCAGGTTGGTTACGGCAAAGCCGAGATGTTCGAGGTTGGTGAACATAGAAGAAAATGGAAACGAAAATGCGGAGGCAAAAGCCGCTGGCCATGGAAATAACGCAGTTTTACCGAGCTTTTTGCGCCACTGCCGAAAGTCCGCGCAATTCCTTATTTAGATTGTATCTACTTTTGTAGGACCAAAGAAAACTGATTGCCTTGTAACCGTGTTCTACAAGGGTCCAGTTATTCGCTGGCCTAACACTCTGCTTTACCGCTGCGCGCAATGCTTAAGCTCCCTATTTACCTCGATAACAACGCCACCACGCCCCTCGACCCGCGGGTACTGGAGGCCATGATGCCTTACCTGACCGAAGTGTTCGGCAACGCGGCTTCGCGCAACCACCCCTTTGGTTGGGCTGCTGAAGAAGCCGTGGACTACTCGCGCGAACAGATTGCCAAGCTCATCAACTGCGACCCCAAGGAGATTATCTTCACTTCGGGCGCTACCGAGTCGGACAACCTGGGCATTAAGGGCGTGTTTGAGATGTACAGCCAGAAAGGCAACCACGTCATCACCGCCACCACCGAGCACAAAGCCGTGCTCGACACCTGCAAGCACATCGAGAAGCTCGGCGGCCGCGTGACCTACCTGCCCGTGAACGAGCAGGGCCTCATCAGCCTCGAAGAGCTTGAAGCCGCTATGACGCCGGAGACTGTCCTGGTCACCATCATGTACGGCAACAACGAGACGGGCACCATTCAGCCCATCCGCGAAATCGCCAAGATTGCCCACAAGCACGGCGCCCTGTTTATGACGGACGGCACCCAGGCAGTAGGTAAAATTCCGGTCGACGTGATGGCCGACGGCATCGATATCATGGCTTTCACGGCTCACAAGATGTACGGCCCCAAGGGCGTAGGCGCGCTGTACGTGCGTCGTAAGAACCCCCGGGTAAAAGTGACCGCCCAGATGGACGGTGGCGGCCACGAGCGCGGCATGCGTTCGGGCACGCTCAACGTACCCGGCATCGTGGGCCTGGGCAAGGCTTGTGAGTTGGCCATGCACGAAATGGTTGCCGACACCGCTCGCCTGAGCGCCATGCGCGACCGCCTCGAAAAGGAACTGACCACGCTGGAAGAAAGCTACGTGAATGGTTCAATTGAGCACCGCCTCCCACACGTTACCAACATCAGCTTCAAGTACGTGGAAGGCGAAGGCCTGATGATGGGCGTGAAAGACTTGGCCGTATCTTCGGGTTCGGCCTGTACTTCGGCCTCCCTGGAGCCCAGCTACGTGCTCAAGGCCCTGGGCCTGAGCGACGACCTGGCCCACTCCTCGCTGCGCTTCGGCCTGAGCCGCTTCACCACCGACGAGCAAATCGACTACGCCATCAACCACGTAAAAGAGGCCGTAACTAAGCTCCGCGAGATGTCGCCCCTGTGGGAGATGTTCAAGGAAGGTGTCGACTTGAGCAAAATCGAGTGGGCGGAACACTAGGTCATTTAACAATTAGCAATTAACATTTATCAGTTGTTCTTGGCTGAAGGTGTTAATTAGCAATTGTTTCTGAACCGTTGAGTGTTAAATGATAATTGTTAACTGTTAATTGAAATAAAAAGCCATGGCTTACTCCGATAAAGTAATTGACCACTACAGCAACCCCCGCAACGTGGGCACGCTGGACAAAAGCAAAAAGAACGTAGGCACCGGCCTGGTGGGTGCTCCTGAGTGCGGCGACGTAATGCGCCTGCAAATTGAGGTAGACGAAGCCACTAATACCATCACCGACGCCAAGTTTAAGACCTTCGGCTGCGGCTCGGCCATTGCTTCTTCGTCGCTCGCTACGGAGTGGCTGAAAGGCAAATCCATCGACGAGGCCCTGGCCATCGACAACATGGAGATTGTGGAAGAGCTGGCCCTGCCGCCCGTAAAAATTCACTGCTCGGTACTGGCCGAGGATGCCATTAAGTCGGCTATCTCGGACTACCGTGTGAAAAACGGTCTGCCTGCACTGGAGCTCGCCCACCACTAGTTTTAAGTGAGGAATGAAGAATGCGGAGTAAAGAATTGGTCGGTTGGGCCAATTCTTTACTCCGCATTCTTCATTCCTCATTTTTTATAGCATGACCGACGAATTCGAAGTTGCCCGCCTACAGCGCGAAATTGAACAGCATCTGGGCATGGAGCCCGGTAACTTGCGGTTTGAGTTCCGGGAAGTAGACGGGCAAACGCGCCTTGACCTGATTACCGTGAACCCACGGCACCACCAAAGTTTTCTGTTTCGCTACGAAACCGGGCGCGACGAGGTGGAATGCCTCCAAAAAATGCAGGACTACGTGCGCAATTTTCGCGACAACGAAAGCTCCTACACGCTCCAGTGGCGGGCTCGCGGCGACAAGGAGCTGCACACCTCCTACTTCCGGGCACACAATGCGTATGAAGCACTGGACAAGCTCTATTTCGGCCGCGACCTGAATACCATCACCGTATTCAGCGTGGTCTTGAACCCGAGTTCCTAAGCGCCTAAATCACTTCTTTGACGGGCCAGTGAACAAAGAAATGCGGGAGCTTGTTTATAATGTGTCTAAATTGCGCCTCCGTTTGACTTACCAGTGAGTTGAGCCTTGCGCTACTGCTACCGCCATGATTACCGTTTCTGATAAAGCCAAAGAGAAAGTGACGCGCCTGATTCAAGACGCGCACCTTGACGCTACCTATCGCCTGCGCGCCTCCGTGGCCGGTGGCGGCTGCTCGGGCCTGAGCTACAAGCTGGATTTCGACAACGAAGTGCGGCCCATGGATCAGGAGTTCGAAGACAAAGGCGTACGCGTGGTAGTGGACATGAAGAGCTTCCTCTACCTGGCCGGCACCGAGCTGGATTTCTCCGACGGCCTCAACGGCAAGGGCTTCCAGTTCAACAACCCCAACGCCTCGCGCGAGTGTGGCTGCGGCGAGAGTTTCTCGGTTTAAGCCTCGCGGCCTCCGCATAAGAGCTAGCTTACCTCAAAACAAAACGGCCCCGTGCATGATGCACGGGGCCGTTTTGTTTTGAGGTAAGCTGGTCTATTCTTTAATGAATTTGCGCACCACCCGCCCTTGGGCAGTTTGCAGTTCGAGCAAATAGACGCCAGGCAGTAGTTTGCTTACTTCCACAACAGCGGTGCCGGCTTCGGCAATGCCCCTCATCTGCACTTGCCCTACTTGGTTGAGTACGTGGTAAGGAGTGGTAGTGGTTGCCATGAAGCTAACCAGGCTCTTTGCTGGGTTGGGGTAAAGAACCACCTCAGTGCTGACGCCGGGCGAACTCACGGTAACAATTGGCGAAAATGCCACTTTGCCATCGTTATCCACCTGCCGCAAGCGGTAATAGAGCACACCGACCGGGGCCTTTTCATCGTGGAAAGCGTAGGTGTTTGGTACCGTACTGTTACCATGAGCTTCCACCTTGCCAACCGTGACGAACTCACTGCCGGTAAGGCTGCGCTGCAACTCGAAGTAGGCGCTGTTCTTCTCACTAGCCGTAGCCCAGCGCACGGCAACGGCGTTTGCTTGGCGCCGGGCCGTGAAACTGGTGAGCTCCACCGGTAGTGGATTTATAGCAGTCCCGAGGTTGGTGTTACTGCTGGTGGAGCCAAGAGCAAAATCCGCAGGACTTGTCAGAACATCAAAAAACTTAGACGACACGGTGCCCGATACAAACGAGCCAAAGGGGGAACTAGGGGAACCGGTATCAGCAGTATTGGTGAGATTAATCCAGGAGTTAGAAGAAATGGAGGAACGGGACGCCACCACAAAACCTGGGTCAGTGGGGTCGTTTACCCCATCGTCGGGCCCGAAGGAGAGCGTGATTTTGCCACTGGTGTTGCTGTTAGCTTGGTTCGATGAGGTGAGCCGGTACCACCGCACCCGGGAAACGCGTTTGAGGGGCGTAAGATTTATAAGGCTAAATCCGGACATTGCCCCTCCGGGGCTCCCCTCCATCTGCTCGGCGGTGTAAGTGCTTTCGGCCGTTTGCGTAAGCCGGAACGTTAGCGGGCGGTAGGCATTCCCTTTACCGATTGGCATCAGGAAATCGGTGTTTGTACTTACTACACCAATGACACGGGCTAACGGGCCGTTCACAAAGCTGTTATCATTGCCGCCACTTAGCAAGGCGGTGCTACTCAGCGTCAACAGGTTAGTTGCATCCGTGGTCACTTTGCCATTGGCAAGGGTGAGCTGATTTTTCAGGGTAATAGGCCGTTGAAGCACCACACCAGCTGGGTTGTCAATTGTCACTTGGGCAAAATCGCCGAGTGTAAGGGCTGCTGCCCCAGCGGTGCCACCAATTGTCTGCGCGGTGGTGCCATTGAACTGGACCACCGTAGCGCTAGCTGGACCGAATGTAAGGGTGCTGGTGCCGTTTACCAGCACATTGCCCTTGATGTTAACGCCGCCGGTCGCATTGATGGCAATAGTGCCTTTTGCAACAATTAGGTTGCCCGTAAAAGTCACAGGAAATGATATAGTTGCGGTATTCGTGTTGGCGATATTGTATTCGAACGAGCCATACGTACGGCCGCTGAATCCTGCCTGGGTGTACCCGGTTGGAGCAAATAAATAATAGCTAGCTGGCTCGAAGGTCGTAACGCTACTGGGCTGACCTAACGCGAAGGGCGCCGAACCGGAATATTGCTCGTAACGTGAGCCATTGTGAAACACTACGGAATTTTGCAGAGCAGTTGAATTCCCAAAAGCATAACCAGAAAAGTTCTGCCCGCCGGTGAACACACTGCCGCTTACAAATTCGATGCTGTTGGTACCACTGCCCTGCAGATGATGCGCTGCATTAACGTTATTCACCCCCTCAAAAACCAATTTACCAGCAATCGTAGCCGTGGCACCAGCATTCAATAGCATTACGGCGCCTGCTGCGGCAACACCGATGTTTGTCACCGTCAGAGAGGAACCGGCGGCAATAATGAAATCAGCACCCGAAGCAATGTTGTTGATGTTCAGCGTACGGTCAGCATCGATACTGAACGTTGCGTTCACATTACTAATGAACTGCAGTTGCCCAACGGTTTCGGGCGAGACAAAGTCTAATGTGACTTTGGCGGCCGGTGTCACAGCACCGTCAAACACTAATATATCTGTGGCTTGGGGCGCGCTACGGGCTGGTTGCCAATTCCCAGGCGTAGCCCATGAGCCATCAGCAGTGGCGCCAGTCCAGGTGTAAGTAGTAGTTGAGGTAGTTAAAGTAGCATTGCTAATGCTTGAGCTGAATGGCGACTCTGTTTCAATTGGCGACGACCAAGCCAAAAGTGGAAATAGAATACCGAAGTACAGCACGACGCATCGGCCGGCCTGGCTAAATAAAGTGGTTGACGTACTCTGCATAGAAAGCGTTTAATGTTTTTAAAAGGACACCGGCAGGCAAACACCTTGAATTACAACAGGCACTTGAGTCTTTTATTTGTGATAGTGCAATTATTATATGGTTATGAAAAGTTCCGAAGCAAGCCATATAGCGATACGACCATCCAGCACCGCACTGCTTGTTCACTGCAGCATTTTAATCAGTTTGCAGGTTACGAAGAGGCAATACCCGGAGGCTCCTAAGGAAAGTGAAAATTATTGAGCAACGATGCTATTTTAAAGAAGAAAACCTCTTATTTCTCTGTCTTTTAACAACTAGAAAACCACTTGTCGCACTGGCCTGCAAGTGCGAGTACATGCTCCGATGCTGAGCTGCAACTGTGGCGTTTAGATCCGCAAGCAGAATCTGAACTTTCAGCCTAAAAAATATTCGGTCAGGACTGTAGGTATTCTTACGCCAGCTCAAGTCTCCGAAAAATTAGTGCCTGTCATTCCGCATCGGTAGCGGGGGCTGGGTGCTGCTACCAGCGGGCGAACCCTGCTGGGTGGATGGCCACAACCAGTTCGCTTAAACCGGGTAAGAATGACAAGACTTAGGTCAGGAATGGCGTAAGATTAAAGGTTTTTGACCGCCCGCAGCCACTTTACTAAAGGCCGCATTGATGGCTATTGGCAGTTTCAGCCGGGGCAAGGCTGGGGCCGCTGCGGCGGGGACGGGACTGAGCGCCCGGATGATATCCTCGGTAAGGGCACACTGGCGGTGGTGCGAGTAGCGCCAGCGCTCGAGTTGGGCTAGCTCTACGCGGGCGCGGGTGGGCGCCGGCTCGTCGCTGCAGCGCCGCACGGCGCGGGCGCAGGCGGCCACGTCGCCGCGCAGGTACAGCAGGCCGGTTTTGCCGTGCTGCACCAGCTCTACGGTGCCGCCGGTGGCGGTGGCCACTACAGGCACGCCGGCGGCCATGGCTTCGAGGGTGACCATGCCGTAGGTTTCGTTTTCGGAGGCCAGCACGAACACATCAATGGCTTTATAAAAAACACTGGGGTTGGCGCGGAAGCCCCGGAAATGCACCCGGTCTTGCAGCCCCAACCGGACCACTTGCTGCTTGAGCTGCTCATAGTAAGCTTCGCCCTCGTTGCGCGTAGATTCTCCCATGATGAGCAGGCTCGCGTCGTGGTTGAGTTGGGTGCGCAAGTGGTGCAACACCTCAATGACAAAGGCCTGCCCTTTGCCGGCGTCGAGGCGCCCTAGGATGCCCAGCAGGCGGCCGTGCTCGGGCAGGTCCAGTTCCTGGCGGGCCTGGGCCGTGGTGCGGGTGGGCGCGGCAAACTGCTCCAGCGGCAGCCCCAGCGGCACAATGTGCAGGCGTTGGGTTTCGAAGCGGGTGAGGCGGGCTACTTCCTGCGCCAGGCCCGGCAAAGGCGTCAGCCAGGCATCGACCAGACGAAAGCGCAGCGTGTGCACCAGGCTGCGCTTGGGTCGCCCCAATTGCATGTGCTGCTGGTATATCACCCGCAGCCGGCCACCCATTAAGGTTTTGACCAAGGTGGCGAGCGCGAGGTCCTTGTTCTGCGTCACGACCAGCACCTCAATGTGCAGGCGCTCAAGCTGCTCCTTTAGGGCCCAGGCGGTGAGCGGCAGCTTCAAGCCGCGGCGCACGGCCAATATTTCCATCGGCACAAACCATTCTTCGGACAACTTGGCCAAGGGCGTAGCGGGCGGCGCAAAAAAGGTGATGCGCCAGCCGCGCTCCTGCATCCAACCCGCAAATTTTAAGCTATTCAGTTCCAGCCCGCCCAAGCTTCCGGAGAGGCAGAGTACGGCCAGTTGCGGCGTGGCTTCGTGCTCGGCATGTTGGCCAAGTAAGCTTTCGAATTCCGTTTGGTATTTCATAGGAAAGGCAGGAGAGAACGAGTAGAGCGCGGGTGCCGGGCCGGTAGCACCCGGTAGAATTGGGCAAAGCAGCGCCCCATTGCGGCCCAAACGGGCCGCAATGGGGCGTGGCAGGCACGCGGTAACAGTAGCTCAGGAAATCAGCTCCAGCGGCTCAGGAACTGCAGAAACGCGTCTTTGTATTGGTCTCCCACCGGGATGGTAACCGCTCCAATCTGGACGGTGAGGCGCCGCACGGCCTCGATTTTGTCCAGGGCGACGATGAACGAGCGGTGGATGCGCATGAAGCGCCGGGCGGGCAGTTTCTCTTCCATCGCCTTGAGGCTCATGAGGGAGAGCAGGGCACGGGGGGTGCTTTTGAGGTGCACTTTGACGTAGTCCTTCAGGCCTTCGACGTAGAGAATGTCGCTCAGGGCCACGCGTACCAGTTGGTATTCGGCTTTGAGAAAGAGGTATTCTTCTTCCTCAGGGCCGGCCGTAGGGGCGCCGGTGGCGTGCTGGGCCGTGAGCTCGGCGTAGGCGCGGGCTTTGCCAGCGGCCCGCAGAAATTCCTCGTAGTTGAATGGCTTCACGAGGTAGTCGAGGGCGTCGACGCGGTAGCCGTCGAGGGCGTACTGGCTGTAGGCGGTGGTGAAGATGACACGCGGGCCGGTGGGGCCCAGCACGCGGGCCAGCTCCAGGCCGTTGAGCTCCTGCATTTGGATGTCGAGAAACGCCAGCTCCACCACGCCGGGGTTTTCGTGCAGGTACTTCAGGGCTTCTACCGCGCTGCCAAACCGCCCAACCAGGTCTAAAAACGGCGTTTTTTCGATAAACGACGCGACCAGGCCCAGGGCCAGCGGCTCGTCGTCGACGGCGATGCATTTGAGGGGCGGCAGGCTGCTCATGCGACGTGTAAGGTTAAGTGAACCCGAAACTCGTTGGTGGCCGTGTGGTCGTCGACCAGCAGGTTGAACTGGCCGGGATACAGCAAATCGAGGCGGCGGCGGGTGTTGGCCAGCCCAATTCCGTTGCTGCCCGACAAGTCGGTGGAGGGCAACGTGAGGCGGGTGTTGCGCACTTCCAGCTCCACTACGTCGGGCGCAGGCTGGCGCAGGGCAATGTAAATGGAGCTGGATTGCGTAGCGGCCACGCCGTGCTTGAAGGCATTTTCGAGGAACGGTAGCAGCAGCATGGGCGCCACGGGCACGTCGCGCACGGGCTCGGGGCGCTCGAAGGTGACGGTCACCCGGTCGTCGAGCCGTAGCTGCATTAGCGTGATGTAGTCCTGCACGAAGGCAATTTCCTGGCTCAACAACGTGAAGCCGCCGGCGGTGTCGTAGAGCACGTAGCGCATCATGCGCGAGAGCCGGTGAATGGCCGTACGGGCCTGCTCGCCGTCGAGCAGCGTGAGGGCGTAGATGTTGTTGAGGGTGTTGAAGAAGAAGTGCGGGTTGATCTGAGCCTTCAGCACCGACAGCTCGGAGCTAACCCGCTGCTGCTCCAGCATCTGGCGGATTTGAGCGTCTTTCTGCCACTTCTGAACCACTGTGGTACTGGTGCTGATGCCCAGCACAAACATGGTGGTGAGCAGGCCCATCGTGTCGATGCGCGGGCCGTTGCGGCCCAGCCGGGGCCGGCCCGCGGCGGCCCGAAACGCCTTGTCCATCAGCTCGGGCAGGTTCAGGGCCGACTCCAGAAACTTGCTGAAAAACAGCACCGCCACCGTGGTGGCCACCAGCGCCAGCACAAATAACTCGGTGCGCCCCTGAAACAGAAACCGGGGCACGCTCACCTTGGCAGTGAAGTAGAACGTGGCAATCCAGACGCAGAACATCAGCCCCTGCTTCAGCCAAAACTGCGGAGGCATGGTGAGCCGGCCCGTAAGGGGCTGAAACAACAAAAACGTGAGCCCGAACAGCCCCCACACCAGCACGTGAATCAGCGGGGTGAGGAAACGTCGGGGAGTGAGAACGGCCATAGGAAAGCAAAGAATCGAAGCAAACATACCAAAGGCCCGAACCCAACGCCTGGCCAAACCGACCGCAAGCGGTAATCTATCGACCGCGGGTAAGGTTTTACCGTTCAGCCCAGCCCTCACACTCCCCTCCTTACCAAGGAGGGGACGCTCAACTGCCAAGTTGAGCTGGGGTGGTTGTGGGCGTTGCACGATGGAAGCATAATAGCAGAACGACTTGGGCTGGAGTCGTTCGGGTATCGTGCAACGAATCCAACCACCCCCGTCCGAACCTGCGGCTGAACATCCCCTCCTTAGTAAGGAGGGGAGTGTGGGGCAAAGTCCAACACAGAAACCCCGAACTTGCGGCCATGATTCGTCAGTTCCTGCTGCTTGTGCTACTTTTTGCCGCTCCCACCGCTCCGGCCCAGTCCCTCCCCGACTACGCGAAGTACCCCACCTACAACGGCCCCGACCTGGGCCTGACCTGGCGAGCCGGCCAGGCCACCCTCCGCGTGTGGGCGCCGACCGCCGAGGCGCTGCACCTGCGCCTCTACACCGCGGGCACGGGCGGTGCCCCCACAGCCGACCATCTCATGCGCAAGGCCGAAGGCGGCACCTGGACCTGCACCCTGCCCGCCGGCACCACCGGCTTCTACTCGGTGCAGGCCACCATTAAGGGAAAGGCCATGGCCGAAGTGGCCGACCCGTACGCCCACGCCGTGGGCCTGAACGGGCAGCGCGGCGCCGTGCTCAACCCCGCCTCCGCGCAGCCCCCCGGCTGGTCCGACGACCTACGCCCGGCCCTGAAGCAGCCCACCGACATTGTGATTGGCGAAGTGCACGTGCGCGATTTGAGCATGCACCCGCAGTCGGGCATCCGGGAGAAGGGCAAGTTTCTGGGCGTGGCCCAACTCGGCACCCGCGGCCCGAATGGCGTGACCACCGGCCTCGACCACCTCGTGGAGCTGGGCCTAACCCACGTGCACCTGCTGCCGACTAACGACTTTGCCTCCATCGACGAAGCCGCGCCCGCCAGTGCCAACCGCTACAACTGGGGCTATGACCCGCTGAACTACACCGTATCCGAAGGTACCTACGCCACCGATGCCGCCGACCCCGCCGTGCGCATCCGCGAGTTCAAGCAGCTGGTGGGGAACCTGCACAGCCAGGGCCTGCGCGTGGTACTCGACGTGGTGTACAACCACACGTCTAACGCTGCCCGCAGCGCCTTCGAGCAGCTGGTACCCGGCTACTACTACCGCCACAACCCCGACGGCAGCCTGAGCAACGCCACCGCCTGCGGCAACGAAGTGGCCTCCGAGCGGCCCATGGTGCGCAAGCTTATCGTGGAATCGGTGGCGTACTGGGCCCGCGAATACCACGCCGACGGCTTCCGGTTCGACCTGATGGGCGTGCTCGACATTGAAACCATGCGCGCCTTACGCGTGGCCCTCGACCTGCAGGACCACAGCATTTTCGTGTACGGCGAAGGCTGGACCGCCGGCCCCTCGCCCCTGCCCGAAGCCCGCCGCGCCGTGAAAGCCAACATGCCCAAGCTACCCCGCATCGCAGCCTTTGGCGACGAGCTGCGCGACGGCGTGAAGGGCCACTACGCCCGCCAAAACGAGCCGGGCTTTGCCAGCGGCCAGCCTGGGCTGGAGGAAAGCGTGAAGTTCGGCATCGTGGCCGCCACCCAGCACCCGCAGCTCAATTATGCCAAGGTGAACTACTCCAAAGCGCCCTGGGCATCGTCGCCGGCCCAGGCCATCAACTATGTGGCCTGCCACGACGACCGGGTGCTCTGGGACAAGCTCACCGTATCGAACCCCGGCGCCTCCGAAGCGGAGCTCATCAAGATGGATTTGCTGAGCAACACCATTGTGTTTACCTCGCAGGGAGTGCCGTTTTTGCCAGTTGGCGATGAGTTTTTGCGCACCAAAGGCGGCTCACACAATTCTTATAATCAGCCGGATAGCGTCAATCAGCTCGACTGGGGCCGGAAGGCCAAGTACCAGGCGGTGTTTGAGTTCTACCGCCGCCTCATTGCCTTGCGCAGCGCTCACCCTGCCTTTCGCCTGCCCACCGCGGAGCTGATTCAGGAGCACCTGGAGTTTCTGCCCAACCTGCCCGCCGGCACCATTGCCTACCGCCTGAAAGACCACGCCGGCGGCGATAAATGGCAGAATATTGTGGTGCTGTTTAATGGCAACCGCACGGCAGTAAACATGCCGATTCCGGATGGCAAATACACAGTGATTTTGCGCGGCGACCAGCTCAACGAGAAGGGCCTGGGCAAAGTGGAGCAGGCCGGCGCCGCGCTGCAGCTGCCCGCCAGCACGGCCATGATTCTGGTGCAATAAGGCTGCGACGCGTAGGAGCCGACAGCAGCCGGAGCAGCTGGTGTTGGCTGGAAGCGGCGGCCGGCACTCCCCGCTTCCATGTGGTGTTAGCGTCTGGATTGTGTACCCGATTTGCGGCATAGCCTTGCCAACGAACCTTGCCCGAGATAAGCTCAAGGCAACGCGAAGCAGCTGAGCTACCCTCGGATTCGTAGCCAGGCTTTGGGAAAAGCCAGAAAAGCACATCAAAGAACTCACACCCTGCGTTATACCCAAAGCCTTATTATCCGCCTTCGCCATGAAACATGTTGTCACCCTTACGCTAAGCCCGGCCATCGACAAGAGCACGTCGGTGCCCCAGCTGGTGCCCGAGCAAAAGCTTCGCTGCGAACAGCCCAAAGTAGAGCCCGGCGGCGGCGGCATCAACGTGGCCCGGGCTCTGAAGCGGCTGGGGTTGGATTGCCAGGCCGTGTTTGTGGCCGGTGGCCCTCCCGGCGAAGTCCTGAAGCAGTTGGTGGCACGCGAAGGCATCGAGCAGCACCCCGTGCCCACCGAGGCCTGGACCCGCGAAAACTTCACCGTAGTGGATGCGTCCAACAACCAGCAGTACCGCTTTGGCATGCCCGGCACCGAGCTCATTGCCTCGGAGCAGGCGCAGGTGCTGGCCACCCTGGCCGGCCTTAGCCCGGTGCCCGATGTGCTGGTGGCCAGCGGCAGCCTGCCGCCCGGCGTGGCCCCCGAATTTATGGGCGAAATTGCCCGGTGGGCCAGCAGCGTCGGGGCCAAGCTAATCGTCGACACGTCGGGCGAGGCCCTGCGGTGCGCAGTGCACGAAGGCGTGTACCTGCTCAAGCCCAACCTGGGCGAGCTGGCCATGCTGGCCGGCACCGATGCGCTCGACAGCGAGTCGGCGGCCGCGGCGGCCCGGTCCATCGTGGAAGCCGGCAAGTGCGAAATCGTTGTGGTTTCGCTGGGCGCGGCGGGAGCCTGCTTCGTCACCCGCGAGGTAGAAGAGCACATTGCGGCCCCGGCCGTTAAGAAACGTAGCACCGTGGGCGCCGGCGACAGCATGGTGGCGGGCATGGTGTACGCGCTGTGCCAGGGCCGCCCCGTGCGCGAGGCCGTGCGCATGGGCGTGGCCTGCGGCTCGGCCGCAACCATGAACTCCGGCACCGAGCTGTTTCACGCCCGCGATGCCGAGCGGCTGTACCAGTGGCTGCTCCAGACCATGCCGCTCCTCGCGCCCGTTCATTGAGCTGAAACTAAGAGTTAACCAAATGAAAAATAGCCTCATGCAGGATGCTGCATGAGGCTCTTAGTGAAGCGGTTTGAATAAATTTGGCTGGAATTAAACGAGGCAAAATGGATGGTTTCTTTTCCGCTTTGCCTGGCGCAGCTCAACCTTTCCCTAGTCCATAAAATCCATGTTGGGCATGCCGATGGGGGCTCCGGGCGGCATGTTCACGGCTGGCGGAGTCGTGAATTTGCTCGGGTCGGCCTTGAAGCGGTCAATTTGCGACAAGCCGAACAACAGGTTGGCTTTTTGTGTCGGATGGGCTCGTTTGGCTTGCGTTTGCATCCATTTCTGCAAGCCCTCCACTTCCAGCAGCGCCTGGCCGCGCACACTAGCGGCGGCGCGGTAATCGGCTGCCAGCTGCAGCAGGTATTTCAGGGTGAGGTTGTTCACTACGGTTTGTAGAGCCCCGGCGTAGCCGGTCTCAGGCCGAGCGCGCCAGGTGTGCGCCAGCAGCTGCTCCACTACCGGCCCAAAGCCGGGCTGCTTGCTGTCGCGGGCCTGGTACTCAATTAAGCGGGCGGCGCGCTCCGGATTCAGGATGGACGCAATGGTGGGGCCGGCCGCCACCTCGGCCGCAGCCAGCGGGTCAAACGTGGGCCCGGTAAAGCCCGAGAAGGTTTCCAGCGACCCCGGGTACCCCGAAGGGCGGGGCGGAACCTTAGCAATCAGCGCCTCCGGCAACTGCAAGGCGGCCGGGGTGATGGTGGCGAGCAGCGCATCCAGGGCCTGCTGCTGCACGGCGGGCTCCACCATCTTGGTGGGCGCCTGGCCGTCGTTTTTGAGGGCGTGGGTGAAATACTGCCCGCCGATGGATTTGGCCACGGCTTCAATCTGGTAGCGCTGGAGCAGATAGATGGGCACCAGCACTTCCTCCAGGGTAGCCATGGGCGCGTTTGCCCGAATCGCTTTCTCCGAGAAGCCATCGAGCACGTGCCGCCGCACGGCCATCAGCTTGGTGAGCTGGGCCACGGGGTCGGCGCCTTCGTCCCACTGGTTGGCGGCCGGGTGCACGTAGCCCCCAATGTCGGGGATGAAGCGGAAGCCCTGCTGCAGGGTTTCCTTCATGATATTGTCGAGGGCCGTGTTTTCATCGGTGCCCTTGGCGAATGCGGAGTAGCCCCACAGGATGGCGCGCTTGTCCCAGGAGCCTATGCCGGTGGCATAGGCGTCCGAGACATCAATGTGGCCGTCGGGCTGCAGGCTGAACCGCGGAAACGGGTAGTCCATCACCGACGCCCGCTCCTTGGTGCTGGCCGTGAAGTTGTGGTACAAGCCCAGGGTGTGGCCGATTTCGTGCGCCGACAGCTGCCGGATGCGCGCCAGGGCCAGTTGCTCCATTTGGTCGCTCACGGGTTTGCCGTCTTCGTAGGGCTGCAGCAGGCCTTCGGCAATGAGGTAGTCCTGGCGGTGGCGGTCGGCGCCGAGCGACACCACCCCTTTCAGGATTTCGCCGGTGCGCGGGTCCACGTAGGAGGCGCCATACGAGAAGGCCCGGGGGCTGCCGGAGCGGTTTATCCAGTTCACCACGTTGTACCGGATGTCCATGGGGTCGGCCCCTTCCGGCAGCTCTTTCACCTGAAAGGCATTGATGTAGCCGGCGGCCTCAAACGCCTGGTTCCACCACGAGCCGCCTTCAATCAGCGCCTTTTTAATGGCCACCGGGGCGCCCCGGTCCACGTAGTACACGATGGGCTTCACGGCCTCGCTTGTGGCAGCCGTCGGATCCTTCTTCTCCAGCCGGTGGCGAACGGTAAAGCGCTGCGCCAGGGGCTGATTGATGGGTGCGGAAAAATCGACGAAGCTGAACTGATTGAAGCCCGAACGAGGGTCGAATTTGCGGGCCCGAAACTTGTTGTCGGGCAGCTCAATAAAGGCCTGATGCATCTGCACCGTCACCGCGCTGGGGTCCGGCGCCAACGACTCGTCGTAGCCGCCACTGCTGGCCCCGCCAGTGAAGGTTATCATGGCCTCGAACTCGCTGTTCTTGGGGAAGTTGCGGGTGTTTTCCAGGTACACAGCCGAGCGGGATTCATCGAACCGGTAGCTCACCGACGGCCTGGCTCCGCCCGGGCTCATCAGGCCCGCGCCGGGGCCCTGAAACCCGCTGCTGCTCAGGCGCTCGCCGATTTTCTGGCTGTCGCGCACCAAAAACGGCGTCAGGTCCAGCAGCACTTTGCTGCCCTCCGTGGCCACCGGCACAAATCCCCAAATCACCGACTTGGCAAAGGCATTGTCGACGGCCCGCTGCTCATCGGCATTGCCCGACGAGGCCCGGTAATCGAGGTTGGGCTCAATCAGCAGCACCTTTCCCCCCACCTGCACAAACCGGGCAATGGCCGACGAGCTTTGCCCCCGCTCAATGCCGTTGCCCACGCCGCTGGCCAACGACCCGAAGTACAAAAAGTCTTCGTTCAAGCGGCTGACTTCCAGCAGCACCTTGCCCGTTTTCGGGTCATAGTAAAAGGGGAAGTAGCCATCGAATTTCTGCAGGCCTTTGGTCATGGAGGCCAGCGAGGCAGCCGGTTGGGACATCGCAGCGGCCTTGGCGGCAGGCTTGGCCGCCTGGCCATAGCAGTCCGCACGCGAGGCTAGTACGCCGACCAGTAAAAAGGTATAAATCTTCATATTGCTTGGGCTTTGCTGAGAATTGAGCAAAGCAAGGTTACACCGATTTCTCGGATAAAAGCAACATGCCAACCCTATTATAGTGTGGTGCTTGCAAGGCCGGACGCCGCCGCTTCTCGGCATTTCACTATGTAGCCGCGCTGACAATCGCCTTATTTTGAAGCTGCGCCCTGCATTATGGGTTGGCAGTAGCGTTTTTGAAGTCCGCTGTTTTACCGGCCATCCGTTCAGTAATTGGGCAGGGCCCAATCCACGTAAAAGCTACCGGCGGCCCACACTGCCTTTGCCGGTGGCCGGCGCGGGTGCCGGGCTTTGGGGGCTTTCGGGTGGACCGAGGTAGCTGGCGGGCAGTTCGCCGCGGTGCATCACCAGCTTTTCCAGCACCACGCCGGGGTCTATGCGCCAGAACTTGAGCACGTGCGGGCCTGCCCCCGCAATGTTGTGCTGCGAGGTTTTGATGATGATGTTATCGGCCACGGCCTGCTCCCAGGGGCGGTTGCCGTTGTCGGGCTTCAGGCCGGTGTGCAGGTTGATAATTTGCGGCGCTTCGTCGTCAATAGAAACAGCGTAGCGCAGGCCTTGGGTATTGGTGAAGTCAAGGGTTGGGGCGAAGTAGGCGCGCACGGTGACAGGCCTGCCTTGCTTCAGGGTTACTTGGTATTCGAGGTGAGGCGACTGGCCACCAGGCGCGGCCTGCGGCGCGGCCGTGACCGGAAAAGTAGTTACCGCACCCAGCGTCCGGCCCAGGTCCGGCAGACGCTGCCAGGTCACGGGGCCGGCACCCACCGCTTTCGTAAAATGCTCGGCTTCCATGGATACATAGCCGTCGTTCTCCACAAAGCCAGCTCCGGGCCCGCCCGAAACGGCTGGCTTAGCGGTGGTGGCCGGGGCCACTGGCGCCGCGGAAGCTGCGGCCGTGGCGGGTCCGGCCAGGGTTTGCACCTCGGGCATTTTGTCTACCGGGGGCTGCTGCCAGTTGGTGTAGCCTATGTGGGTCTGGTCCATCATGTGGTTCCACTTGCCACCGGCCACGGCGTGGTAGCGGCGCATGATTTCCGCGTCTTTTGCAAACAGCGCTTTGGCTTTTTCGGCCAGCTCGTTGGTGTTGGGCTGGCTTTTCTGAACGGCCTGGCGGTTCAGGGCTACAGTGTAATAGAGCTCGTTGAGGTTGGCGCAGGCCTGCACCGGGTGTAGCACCAGCTCATAGTAAGCATCGCGGCTGCCAGCTGGTATTTTCTGGTTGATGGCCTCGGCGCGGGCCAGCAGCTGGTTGTAGTCGCTCACCACGGTGGCCCACTCGCCGGAAGCCAGGCTGTAGGTTTCGGGGGTCAGCAGCTCGGGCTTGCGGCGGGCATTGTACTTGGCGTATTTGGCCAGGATGTCGCCTATTTCGGAAGCACGGGTTGGGCCAAACTGCTGGGCGGCCCAGCGCTGGGTGTAGGCCGCCACGCCGCTGGCGGGAATGCGCTCGGGGTTCCAGGCGTAGTCGAGGAAGAAGCTGATTGGCAGTTCCATGGGCTTGAGGTCGCCCACGTTCACAATCCAAATTTGGTCGGCGCCATAGGCTTTGGCCAGGTGCATCTGCTCCCAGATGCGGGGCAGCGGGTTGGTGTTTACCCACTTGTAGTTGCGCGGGCCGCCCACGTAGTCGAAGTGGTAGTAGATGCCGTAGCCGCCCTTGCGGGGCTTCTCGCCCGCCTTGGGCAGCTTGCGGATGTCGCCCCAGTTGTCGTCGCATAGCAGCAGGGTCACGTCGTCCGGCACGCGCATGCCCTTGTCGTAGTAGTCCTGCACCTCCTTGTAGAGGGCCCAGAGCTGGGGCGTTTGGGCGGCGGGCTTGTGGGTTTCTTGAGCCAGAATTTTGCGCTGGTCGGCCACTATTTTTTCGAGCAGGGCAATGTTGCTGCCCTCGCTCATGGGCTCGTCGCCGTCGCCGCGCATGCCCACGGTCACGATGCTTTCGTGGGTGCCCATGTTCTTGATGCCCTGGCGCCAGAACTCGCGCAAGGTGCTGTCGTTGGTTTGGTAGTTCCACGGGCCTTTGCCGTAGCGCTTCCACTCCTGCTGGGCGCGCAGCATGGGCTCGTGGTGCGAGGTGCCCATCACGATGCCGTATTCATCGGCAAGCACGGGGCTTTGCTTGTCGTCGTCGTTGAAGGCGTTGCCCCACATGGCGGGCCACAGGTAGTTGCCCTTGAGCCGCAAAATCAGCTCAAACACGTGGACATACATCTTGGAATTAATGCCGCCGAACTTCTCCTTGGCCCAACCCGAAAGCGCGGGCGCTTCGTCGTTGAGGAAAATACCGCGGTACTTCACCGCCGGCTCGCCCAAGGTGTACCGAGCCGGGCTCACGTACAGCGCGTTTTGCGGCTTCACGGGCACATCGGCCCACCAGTACCAGGGCGACACCCCTATCTGCTGCGACAAATCATAAATCCCGAAAATGGTGCCGCGCTTGTCACTGCCAGCAATCACCAACGCCCGCTCCACACCGGGCATGGGGTTCTCCACCACCTGCCGCACAAAGACTTCCCAGCGCCCGGCCACCGCCTTCACATCGAGCTTCTTTTGCTGCACCAGTTGGTCGATAAGCGGGCTTTTGCCGATAGTCCCGATGAGCACGACCTCTGCCCCGGCCGGCTTGGCCGTGCCAAAGCGCGGCTCAATTTTCGTCACGCGCTGCACGTCGGCCTGCAAGTCCTTGGCAGCGCGCAACACGCCGGGCCAGTCACTGGCGCTGGCGTAGATGGCGGCGCCTTTGCCGTTGGCGGCCAGCGTGAAGTCGCCTTTGCCTTTCGTAGCTGATACGGTTAAAGTACCCACGGGCAGCGTCTGGGCCAGCGCATTGCTGAAGGCAAACAGCACGGCCAAGGGGAGCAATAGCAGGTGAAATTTGAGGGATAGTGTCTTCATAAGATTCACCAACAATTAATGTAGTTAACAAAGGCTGTCATGCTGAGCGCAGCCGAAGCATCTCGCTCGCTTCGTTGTAATCATCAGGGTTACTGCTGCACGCGAGATGCTTCGGCTGCGCTCAGCATGACGTTTTATATAATGGCCATAGAACATTGGATTCAAATAGCTTTTACTTGCTAAAACTTCACCACCTCGTAGAAGGCCTTCTTGGGCTTCTGATTCTGGTCGAAGAGCAGCGGGTAGTTTTTGCGGCCGGCCACGGGGTAGGTATCCAGCCAGGTGTATTTGTCGGAGATGTTCCAGAAGGTGACGCCGGTGATGACGTTCTTGTAGTCGCGGAACACCTTGAAAAACATCCTGTAATGGTCCGCCTGCTTCTGCTCCAGCTCGGGCGTGTAGGCGTCCGACTCGCCGGGCCGCTTTTCGCGGCGGTTCTTTTCCCAGGGGTAAATCGACACGTCCAGCTCGGTTATCTGGATTTTCAAACCCAGGGACTTATACCGGTCTAGGGCCGCGCGCAGCTCCTTTTCGGTGGGCTCCTGCAGTGACCAGTGGCCCTGCAGGCCCACGCCATCAATCGGCACCTTGGCGTCCTTCAGCTGCTTGAGCAGCTTGTAGATGCGCTCGCGCTTCTCGGGCCGCTCGGTGTTGTAGTCATTGTAAAACAGCTGGGCCTTGGGGTCGGCCGCGTGGGCATATTCGAAGGCTTTGGCAATGAAGTCCTCGCCGCAGATTTTGTACCACTCCGAGTTGCGCAAAAACTGCGTGCTGTCGTCGGCAATGGCTTCGTTGACCACGTCCCAGGCGTAGATTTTGCCTTTGTAGCGCTTTACCACGGTATCGATGTGGCTCTTGAGACGCTTGAGCAGCACCTTTTTGCTCACGGTGGTGCCGTCGGCGTTCTTGAACAGCCACTTCGGCGTCTGCTCGTGCCAGAGCAGGTTGTGCCCGCGCACGCGCAGCTTGCTGGTCTGGGCAAACTGCACGATTTCGTCGGCATCCTTCCAGAAGTAGCGGTTTTCCTCCGGGTGAATCGGACCCATTTTCATGGCATTCTCCGGCGTGATGCTGTTGAACTGCTGCTTAATCAGCTCGCCTTCCGCCCCTTTCAGGCCCTGGGGCGACACCGCCACGCCGATGGGGAAATAGTCTTTGTAATAGTCCTTTAGGCCTTTTTGGGGAGCGGGCGCCTGACTTGTAAGCAAGGCAGCGCCGCCTACTACTAGGCTGGCAGCAACTAACCTGTTAATAGCCTTTTGTGAAAAGTTATTTGACTTCATATTATTGAAAAAGAACGTCATGCTGAGCGGAGCCGAAGCATCTCTACCGCTTCGTTGGGTCCGTTGGATTAGTGTTGCAGTAGAGATGCTTCGGCTCCGCTCAGCATGACGTGCTGTTGATTTCAACGTCCGGTTGGGCAGAAAGCGGTTTACTTCAGCTCCAGCATCACCACCGACTTCGGCGGCAGTTCCACGGCCAGCTTATCGCCGCGCTTTTTGGCGCCCGCGAAGCTGGCCAGCTTCACTGTATTGGGCTTGTCGAAGGTGTTGTAATCGTTGATTTTGCCAGAGGTCAGAATGCGACCGGTCACGTTTTTCCAGCTCACACCCGCCAGCGCTGTTTCCAATTTGAGCATCTTATGCGGGTCCAGGTTCACTAGAGAGATGTGCACCGCGCCTTTAGCGTCTTTAGAGGCTGAAGCATTCAGCGCTGGGATTTTGTCGCTGCCCACAGCATAGTCGGGGCTGGTGAATTGCAGGGGCAGATATTGCGAGTCTTGGTGCACCTGGTAGAGGTCAAACACGTGGTAGGTAGGCGTGAGCAGCATCTTCTCCTTGTCGGTGAGGATGACGGCCTGCAGCACGTTCACGGCCTGGGCTAGGTTGGCGCCGCGCACCCGGTCGCAGTGGTTATTGAAGATGTTGAGCGTGGTGCCGGCCACTAGGGCGTCGCGCAAAGAGTTTTGCTGGTACAAGAAGCCCGGGTTGGTGCCGGGCTCCACGTCGGTCCACACGCCCCACTCGTCTACCAGCAGCGCCACCTTTTTATCCTTGTCGTACTTGTTCATGATGGCGGCGTGCTTGGTCACGACGGCCTCCATTTTCAGGCAGTTTTTCAGGGTGTTGAAGTACTGGGCTTCGTCGAAGTTTGTGGCCGAGCCTTTGCTGCCGCTCCAGCTGCCGGTGGGCAGCGTGTACTGATGCAGGGTGAGGCCCCACATCTGGTTGAGCGGGATGTTTTTCATGCACGTCTCCGTCCAGTTGGCGTCGTCGCCGTTGGCGCCGCTCACGATTTTCTTGAGCGGCGGCGAGGCCGGGTAGCTGTGGGCGAAGGTGGCGTAGCGCTTGTACACGTCGGTGTAGTACTGGGCCGTCATGTTGCCGCCGCAGCCCCAGCTCTCGTTGCCGATACCCCACCAGCTCACTTTATAAGGTTCGGAATGGCCGTTTTTGCGGCGCTCGAGCACCAGCGGGGTGTCGTCGTTGGAGTTGAGGTACTCCATCCAGCTGGCCATTTCCTGCACCGTGCCACTGCCCACGTTGGCGGCCAGATAAGGCTCGGTGCCGAGCAGGCTGCACAGCTCCAGAAATTCGTGGGTACCGAAGCTGTTATCCTCCAAATTATTGCCCCACCACATGTTCAGCATTTTGGGGCGTTGGGCTGTAGGGCCTACGCCGTCGCGCCAGTGGTAGGTGTCGGCGAAGCAGCCGCCGGGCCAGCGCAGGTTGGGAACCTTGATTTTTCTGAGCGCCTCCACCACGTCCATCCGGATGCGGCCCTGCTTGGGCACGTCCAGCTTTTCATCGACCCAAAATCCGCCGTAGATGCAGCGGCCCAGGTGCTCGGCAAAATGCCCGTAGATGTGCTTGCTGATTTGCAGCTTGGGGTCGCCGGCCTGCACGACCATTTGAACGGTTTGGCCCGCGGCTCCGGTAGAAGCAACGAGGCTCAGGGTAGTGGCAAAAGCGGCCAGGCGCTTGGAGAAGGTCATAAAAAGTAGAAATGCACCATATGTGAACGAATGGCCCAAAAGAAGCCGCAAACGAACCAGCCGGCAAAGCGGCGTTCCGGCCTGCAGGCCAATGGCCTGCGTGAAGCCCAGCCCCGCTCACGAACGGACCTGTGCTTCGTGCCGGAACGCCGAAGCCGCCTACTGGCAGGCGAGCTCTTGCAGGCCTGTCGCAGTCGGCACCAACCTCCCCAGCCAGCCGCCTTGCTGTTCCCACCACCTGGCGGCCGGCTGGTTCAGTTTTTTGCAGATGAACGTCATGCTGAGCGAAGCCGAAGCATCTCGCGTGCGCCTTTTGTCATGCTGACGAAGGAAGCATCTTCTCACGTCCGAGCAATTTGTTCAGCCGTGAGAAGGTCCTTCGCGCTGCTCAGGATGACAGACGAAGGAGTCGAGATGCTTCGGCTTCGCCCAGCATGACGTTACTTTTATAAGCCCTAGATGTACTGATTGATAATAGCTTCCAGCCACTCCTGTTTGCCGCTGCGGGGCGTGGGTTCGCCGCTCTTCATGGCGATGGTGCGCAGGTCTTCCAGGCTCAATTCGCCGCGCTCGTAGGCCGCGCCTTCGCCCGAATCAAACGAGGCGTAGCGCTCCTGGCGAAACTTGCGGTAGGGCGACTTTTCCAGGATGTCATTGGCCACCACCAGGGCGCGGGCGAAGGTGTCCATGCCCGAGATGTGGGCGATGAAAATATCCTCCAAATCGGTGGAATTGCGGCGGGTTTTGGCGTCGAAATTGATGCCACCGGGCTTTATACCGCCGTGCTCCAGGATGATGAGCATCGACTCGGTCAGTTCGTTGAGGTTGTTAGGAAACTGGTCGGTGTCCCAGCCGTTCTGGTAGTCGCCGCGGTTGGCGTCCATGCTGCCCAGCATGTTGGCGTCGGCCGCTACCTGTAGCTCGTGCTGGAAGGTGTGGCCGGCCAAGGTGGCGTGGTTCACTTCCAGGTTCAGCATGAAGTCGTTTTCCAGGCCGTGCTCCTTCAGGAAGCCGATGACGGTAGCGGCGTCGAAGTCGTACTGGTGCTTGGTGGGCTCGGCCGGCTTGGGCTCGATGAAGAACTTGCCTTTAAAGCCTTGTTTGCGGGCGTAGTCGCGGGCCATGGTCAGGAAGCGGCCCATGTGCGCCTGCTCGCGCTTCATGTCGGTGTTGAGCAGGGTCATGTAGCCCTCGCGGCCGCCCCAGAACACGTAGTTCTCGCCGTTGAGCGCAATAGTGGCGTCGATGGCATTCTTGACCTGCGTGGCCGCGTGGGCCACCACCTGGAAATCGGGATTCGTGCTGGCCCCGTTCATGTAGCGCGGGTTCGAAAACACGTTGGCCGTGCCCCAGAGCAGCTTCACGCCGGTCTCCTGCTGGTGCTGTTTCGCATAGTCGACGATGGTTTGCAGGTTGCGCTCGTACTCGGCCAGCGAGTCGCCTTCCTCCACCAAATCAATGTCGTGGAAGCAGTAGTAAGGCGTGCCGAGCTTGGTGAAAAACTCGAAGGCAGCGTCCATCTTGTCCTTGGCACGGCCGATGATTTCGTGGTGCGTATCCCAGGCAAATTGCTTGGTGCCGGGCCCGAACGGGTCGCCGCCCGTGCCGGTGAAGGTGTGCCAGTACGAGACGGCGAAGCGCAAGTGCTCCTTCATGGACTTGCCGCCCACCATGCGGTTTTCGTCGTACCACTTAAAGGCCAGCGGGTTGTCCGACTCGCGCCCTTCGAAGCGAATGGTGTCGATGCCCGTGAAAAATTCGGTTTTAGAAAGCGTGCTGCTTGACATGGGAAGGAGTGGTTGGGTTAGGAATAAGTTGAGCTAAAGCGTGTTGCCAGCGGCCGTACGCGGCGTGGTATTGTTCGCGCAGCCGGTCGGTGGGCTCCACGGTCAGGATGCGTTCGAGCCCAATGAAGGCTTCGGTGGGGCTGGCGTACACGCCGGCCCCGACGCCCGCGCCGCGCGCCGCGCCCTGGGCCGCGTCGGTGTTGTAGAGCTCCAGCTCCACGTTGCCGCTGTTCACGAAGGCTTCGCGGAACACCGGGCTCAGGAACATGTTGGCGTTGCCGGCGCGCACCTGGCGCACCTGCACCCCGGAGGCCCGCATGATGTCCATGCCGTAGTTCAGGGCGAACACGATGCCCTCCTGGGCGGCGCGCAGCACGTGCTTCTGGTGGTGAATGTTGAAGTTGAGCCCGCGCAGCGCGGCGTCGGCCGGGCGGTTTTCGAGGATGCGCTCCACGCCGTTGCCGAAGGGCAGGAATACGAGGCCCTCCGCTCCTACCGGCGCCTGGGCGGCCAGCTGGTTCATCTGGTCGTAGGGCAGCTCGCCCACGATTTTGCGCAGCCAGCTGTTGAGAATGCCCGTGCCGTTCAGGCACATGAGCACGCCGTTGCGGGGCTGCGCAGCCGTGCTGTTTACGTGCACGAAAGAGTTCACGCGGGAGCGCGGGTCGGGCGTGTTGGTTTCGTTGATGCCATACACCACGCCGCTCGTGCCGCCCGTGGCCGCTACCTCGCCGGGGTGCAGCACGTTGAGCGAGAAGGCATTGTTGGGCTGGTCGCCGGCCCGGTAGCTGATGGGCGTACCGGCCGTGAGGCCCAGTTCCTGCGCCGCCTCGGGGCTTAAGTGGCCCTGCACCGAAAAGGTGTTCACCACCTCGGGCAGCAGGTCGGCGCTGATGCCGTAGTAGTCCAGCAAATCCTGGGCAATGGCCTGCTTCTTAAAATTCCAGAACACGCCTTCCGACAAGCCTGACACCGTGGTTTGCAGCCGCCCGCTCAGCTTGAAGGCAATGTAGTCGCCGGGCAGCTGAATTTTGTGAATCTGGGCGTAAATCTCGGGCTCGTTTTCCCGCACCCATTTCAGTTTAGAAGCCGTGAAGTTGCCGGGCGAATTCAAGAAGTTGCTCAGGCAATACTCTTCCCCCAGCTCCTCAAATGCCTTATCACCGTATTCCACGGCCCGGCTATCGCACCAGATGATGGCCGGGCGCAGCACCTTGCCGTCCTTGTCAATCAAGACCAGCCCGTGCATCTGGTACGTGATGCCGATGCCGGCCACCAGGTCCGTATCGAAGCCGTAGTCGGCCTTGAGTTGGGCGGTGGCGTTCACGACTTCCTGCCACCAGCGCTCGGGGCGCTGCTCGGCCCAGTTGGGCTGGGGCACGGTGATTTCCATCTCCTGCTTGGGCGAGATGGCCGCGGCCACGCACTTGCCGGTATGAATGTCGAGCAAGGAGGCTTTGATGGAAGAGCTACCGATGTCGTAGCCGAGGAGGTATTTCATAGTTGATACAGATTGATAGAAGTCGTCATGTTAAAGAAGACCGTCATGCTGAGCGCAGTCGAAGCATCTCGCGTGTTTCGTTGCAATGGCATTGATTAGTTGCGCGAGCGAGATGCTTCGACTGCGCTCAGCATGATGGTCTTTTAATCGTTTTTACAATGACGTTCTAGAATTTTACTTAATGGTAAGGACGGCCGAGGCGGCCGGACTGGCGCCCAACGTCACGCTGCGGGCGCTGGGCAGCGAGCCGCCCACCCACACCGTTACCGGGCCGCTGGCCGCTACCGACTGCCCTTTGTCGTTCACCAAAGCCAGCATATCGGGCGTGAGCGTGAAGTTGACGGTGGTGCTGGCGCCCGGTGCCAGCTTTACGCGCCGGAAGTTTTTCAGCGAATACAGCGGGGTCTGGGTGCCCTTTTTGGCGGCGTGCGTCACGTAAAGCTGCACCACTTCTTCGCCTTCCGTTTTGCCGGTGTTGGTGACGGTGGCCGTCACATCGACGGGCTTGTTTTTGGCCACGCGCCTGCTGGCCAGCTTCACCGAGGGATACGTGAATTTGGCGTAGCTCAGGCCGTAGCCGAAGGGGTACATCGGCTCGGCGGCCAGGTAGCGGTAGGTGCGGCCGGCCATGTGGTAGTCTTCGTAGGCGGGCAGCTGGTCCAGGGATTTGGGGAAAGTGATGGGCAGCTTGCCGGAGGGCGAGACTTTGCCAAACACCACGTCGGCGACGGCGTTGCCGCCTTCCTGGCCGGGGTACCAGGCCAGCACCACGGCGTCGGCCAGCTCGTGTACTTCGGCCAGGTTCATGGGGCTGCCGCCGGTGATGATGGCGATGAGGGGCTGCTTGTTGTTTTCGCGCAGCTTTTTCAGGAAGTCAATCTGGTTCTTGGGCAGGTTGTAATCGAGCCGGTCGCCGAAGGTGGGCGAGGCGATGGACTCGCCCTCCTCCCCTTCCAGCAGGCCGGTGATGCCCAACACCACGAAGGTGGCATCGACGGTGCGGGCCGTGGCGCTCACCCAGTCGATGGTATTGGCGTTGGGCCGGTCGAGCATGGCGCCCTGGCGGTACTGCATCTGACTGCCGGGCTGCACGCCGCCCACCAGGCCTTCCAGGATGGTTTTCATCTCCGGGTTCACGCCGTAGTAGTTGCCCAGCAGCGCGTCGAGGTTGGCGGCGTTGGGGCCGCACACAAAGTACTTGGGCAAGTCGTTGCGCAGGGGGAGCACGCCGTTGTTTTTCAGCAGCACAATGGACTTCTGGGCTGCCTCGCGGGCCAGGGCGCGGTGCTCGGTACTATTAATGACTTCGGGCCCAAGCTTGTCGTAGGGGCTGCTGCCCTTGGGGTCGAGCAAACCCAGCTTGAACTTGGTGCGCAGCAGCACGGCCAGAGAGCTGTCCATCTTGGCCTCGGTGGTGAGGCCTTTTTTCACGGCCTCGGGCAGGGATGGGTACACGCTGCCGCAGTTCAGGTTCACGCCGCGGTCCAGGGCCAGGGCGGCGGCTTCGGCGGGGGTTTTCACCACTTTGTGGCCCTGGTAGAAGTCGACAAGCGCCCAGCAGTCGCTCACGATGTGGCCCTTGAAGCCCCACTGCTTGCGCAGCACGTCCTGCAGCAGGTAGGTATTGGCGCAGCAGGGCTCGCCGTTGGTGGCATTGTAGGCGCACATCACGGCTTCCACTTTGGCATCGACTAGCTTATGAAAGGCGGGCAGGTAGGTTTCCTGCAGGTCCTGGGGCGTGGCCACGGCGTTGAATTCGTGGCGCAGGCGCTCGGGGCCGCTGTGCACGGCGAAGTGCTTGGCGCAGGCAGCAGTCTTGAGGTGCTGGGGGTCGTCGCCCTGCAGGCCCTGCACGAAGGCCACCCCCATGCGGCCGGTGAGCGTGGGGTCTTCGCCGTAGGTTTCCTGGCCGCGGCCCCAGCGCGGGTCGCGGAAGATGTTGATGTTAGGCGTCCAGAACGTGAGGCCGCTGTACTGCTGGCGGTAGCCCTTGGCCACGGCCGCGTTGTAGGAGGCGCGGGCTTCGTCGGAAATGGCGGTGGCCACGCGCTTGGCCAGGTCGTCGTCGAAGGTGGCGCCCAGCCCTATGGCCTGCGGAAACACCGTGGCCGCGCCGGCCCGGCCCACGCCGTGCAGGGCCTCGTTCCACCAGTTGTAGGCCGGGATACCCAGCCGCTCGATGGCCTTGCTGTTGTACATCATCTGGTCGGCCTTCTCCTCCAGCGTGAGCTTCGAAATCAGGTCCTTGATGCGGGCATTGATGGGCTGCTTGGGGTCAAGAAATACCGCCGAAGCAGCCGTGGCCTGTGCGTGGACCGCCCCCTGCAACCCCAGAAATAGGGCGGCACTCAACAGGCTTTGGCGGCGCAGGCGGGCGAAGGGGCGTGACATGGGAATGGTGCGGCTAGAGGTGCTAAAATTGAGCTGAAGTTGGGCTGAATCAGAGGCGGCTAGTGGCCAGGGGCACTTCGGGCTCGGTGGTGAAGGTGGAAGCCGGCAGGCCTTCTTTGTTGTAGAGGTTGGCGCCCTCGGGGTTGTCGGCCCAGGCGTAGCGCACGGCCACCGGGGCTGTCACCTGGTCGCTCCACACCACCACCTTGTTGCCCTCAATCTTGGCCTGCGCCCACACAAATTTCTTATCGGTCCCGGCCACAGCAAACCCCATCAGCGGCCCGCCGCCTTTGGCTACCAGGCCGCTGCCGGCACTAGCGAAGCTGAGTGTGACCTTGTTGCCGGCCACCTGCATGGATTGGTACAGGGGGCCCGAGGCCACCAAGTTTTTCTCTCCATAAGCCACCTTTTGAGCGGCCAGCGCCAGACGGTGGCCTGGTGTCTGCTTGTCGAGCGGGTGAATGTCGTTCCACTCGCCGGCGTCTAGAATCACGGCCATGCCGGTGTGGGGCACGGCCAGCCCGCGGCGCTGGATGTCGCGCATCACGGCCCAGCCGCTTTCCCCCGGCTCTTTTTTCGCCGCCATAAAATTGGGCAGCTGCGCGTAGATAAACGGCAAGTTGGGCTGCTGAAAGTGCTTGCGCCAGTCGGCAATCAGGGCCGTGAGCAGCGCCTGGTAATCGGCCGGGCGGCCGGCGTTCGACTCGCCCTGGTACCACAGAACGCCCTTGATGGCATACGGCCGCACCGGCGCAATCATGCCGTTAAACAAACTGCCGGGCGTGTATTGGAAGGTGGTCGTGCCCGGCGCCGGCGCCGCGGTGGCACCCAATTGGTACTGCCAGGGCCCGCGCAAATCCACCGTCTGGCCACCGGCCCGGAGTTCGTATTTTTTCTCAGGCGTGAAGCCGCCCTTGCCGCTGCTGTTTATCACGCGCACTACCAGCACGTTTTTACCGGGTTTTAGCACGCCCGCGGGCAGCTCGTACTTGCGGGGCGGGTACTGGTAACCGGTGGTGCCCACCAGCTTGCCGTTCAGGTACACCGAGTCGGCATCGACGATGGTGCCCAGCTCAATTCGGGCCGGCGGGCCCACCATGGCGGCCGGCGCGTCGAACTCCTTGCGGAACCACACCACCCCGTTCACCGGGCCCAGGCCCTGGTCAGCCCAATAGCCCGGCACCTGCATGGTTTTCCAGCCGGAGGCATCAAACGTGGGCGCGTACCAGGGCGTTTGGCCGGGCGCTTCACCTTTATCGGCCTGGTAGAGCTGGCGGTACCAGGCCGCGGTGGCAGCTTGCTCCTTTTGCTTGATGCTGGCTACCAGCGTGCTGTCTTTGTACTTGGCGGCCTGCTGTTCGTAGGTTGGAAATTGCTTCAACGCGTCGCCACTCAGCCACGCTTCGGCGGGCGAGCCGCCGACGGCGTCCTTGATAATGCCTACCGGCACCTGGTACTTGGCGTTGATTTCCTTCGCAAAGAAGTAGGCGACGCCCGAAAACTGAAGCACCGTTTGGGGATTGGCCTCCATCCATTTGCCGCCCGTGAAGTCGGCGCGCGGCTTGTCGAACGCATAGGTCAGGGGCACGTCAAACTGCCGGATGCGCGGGTTAGTAGCTTGGGCAATTACCTCGGGGTACTTGTCGCGCAGGCGGCTCATGGGCGTTTCCATGTTCGACTGGCCCGAGCACAGCCACACGTCACCCACCAGGATATTTTTGATGACCAGCTTATTGCTGGCCGCGATGGTCATCTCAAAAGGCCCGCCGGCCTTCAGGCGCGGCAGCTTGATGCTCCACTTGCCATCGGCGCCGGTGGTGGTGCGGTGGGTTTTGCTAAGGAAGGTCACGCTGACGGCTTCCTGGGGCGCGGCCCATCCCCACACGTTCACGTTGGCGTCGCGCTGCAGCACCATGCCGTCGCTCACCAAGCGCGGCAGGCGCACGGTGGCCACGGCACGGGCCGGCGCTAACAGCGCACTGCCCACTACTAAGGTGCACAGCAGGCCCCGCCAACCTGCGATGGAGGGCTGTGGCCGGAACGCACCAAGGGAAAGTATACAGGTCATGGACCAGATTTTAGTAGGTGTAGAGTTTAACCCGCTGAATGCTGTACTCGCCGCCGGACACGCGCACGTGGCGCCCCTGGTGGTTTTGGTCGCCGTTCATGCGGCGGACGGGCACCCATTTCTCGCCTTCAAAACTGCCTTCGTCCACGCTCACGTAGCCGGCGCGCTTGTCCTTGGCGGTGGGCTCCCAGGTGAGGACTAGGCCGGTGCCCACCACGTAAAACTCGTCGGGCGCCACCGCGATGACGAGGCCGCCACCCGGCGCCCACTCCGCTTTTTTCGCGCCCAGCGACCAGCCCAGGGTGTACTCGTGCTTGGCCGTGAAGCGGTAATTGCCAAGCGTGGCGGTGCGGGCGGCCGAGTCCTTCTGCAGCAGAAAGCCCCGCACCTGGCCAGTAGGCTGGTGCTTGCCCAACAAGAAGCTCACTTGCTGCAGCAGCTCGTAAGCCTTGCCAATTGGCGCCGCCTTCAGTGTGTCGCTGCCCTCGATGGCGAAGGGCGAAAACGAGAGGCAGTTATAGTTGCCAAACGCGAAAAAAGCTTTGGCATCCACGCCCTCTTCAAAGCGGTGCTCGGGGATGAACAACGGGTTGCCGCCACGGGTGTACAGGTTGCACCAGTGCTCAAAATTGGGGTTGTAGAAGTCGGGCGCCAGAATATCGATGGCCGGGGCTCCGGCTTGCCATACGTCCATCAGGTGGGGCAGCGGGCCGGCGCTGGGGTATTTGCCCGGCGCCACGCCCGGCCGGTTCAAGGCGGCGTTCACGTACATGGGCAAGGGGTAAGCGGCTTTGCCGGCAACGGTTAGGGCGTTGGTAAACGTGGCGTAGTACCAGGCCATGAAGATTTCATCGGTGGCCAGGCTTTTGCCGAACACCTCTTCCCAGGTGCCTTTGGTTTTGGCGCCCTGGCGCTGCCAGATGGCCGCAAACTCGGGCTTTAGGTTTTTGCGCTCGCGCTGCAGGTACGTGAGCAGCGGGGCAGGCACGGGCTGCTTGAAGGCGGCATTGGCGCGGTCGTCGTAGCTGCGGGCCGTGGGCAGCATGCCGATTTCGTTTTCTACCTGCACCGTTATCACGGTGTGCTGCTTGTCGTCGGTGGCTTTGAGGTGCTGCATGAGCTGCACGAACGCCTTGCGGTCGGCCTCCAGGTTGGCGGGGCTGAACGGGGTCATGATTTCCTGCGGTACGCCCTTGTCGTCTTCCACGCGGGGGAAGCGTTTCAGGTCGGTTTTTACCCAGGCCGGGGCGTAGCACGACATGCTGTTTTTCCAGGCACCGAACCAAAGCAGCACCAGCTTCATCTGATGCTTGCGGGCGTCGTGCAGCAGGTCGTCCACCAGCGTGAAGTCGAACTTGCCTTCGGCGGGCTCCATCAGCTCCCAGTACACCGGCGCAATCACCGTGTTCAGGTGCATGGCCTTGAGTTTGGGCCACACGGGCTGCATGTACTTCGTGCTGGAGGCGGTGGAGTTACCCAGTTCGCCGCCCAGCACAAAGTAGGGCTTGCCATCTACCAGAAGTTGGGTGCTTGAGCCGGTTTTCACCAAGCGCGGTATGCCGCTGGCCGTTCCTTGGGCTTGCGCCGGGAAAGCCGCTGCTACGAGCAGGAAAAACAGGAGAGTTCTGTGTAACAAAAGGTTCGGTTAGATATGGTGGAAATGGTGGCAGAAAGAAGGGCGACAGAATAAAAAAGAACGTCATGCTGAGCGCAGCCGAAGCATCTCTACCTCGGGAGTAATCAATGCTAGCTCAACGAAGCGGTAGAGATGCTTCGACTGCGCTCAGCAGGACGTTCTTATGGTCTCTTCCGGATTATCTAGCAATTACTAGTACCCGGGGTTCTGCGTGATTTTGCCGCTGGTGCGGTCAATTTCCGTTTGCGGGATGGGCCGCAGCACATGGTAGGGCTGGATGTTGATGGCCGCGTTGGAACCGTAGATGCCGGTGGCGAGGCGCGTCAGCGGCGGGTTGTAGGCTTTCACACGGTCCAGGAGCTTCCCGGTGCGCTTGAGGTCGTACCAGCGCGTGAATTCGCCGGCCAGCTCGCGGGCCCGCTCGTCCAGGATAAAGTCGATGTTTACCTGGCTGGCCGTGATGTCCATCTGCGTGGTCTTGCCGGCAGCAGCGGCGCGCTCCCGCACTACGTTGAGGTATTTGGCGGCCTGCGCGGCATCGCCCAGGTAGAAATAGGCCTCGGCCGCAATCAGGTAGGTTTCGGCCAGGCGGTACACGATGTTGGGCCGGGTCGAGAACCCGTTGACCGACGCGCGGTTGCGCGAGTCAAACTTGTTGAGGGTGGGGAAGTATTCGGTGGTGTACTGGCTGGGCTGAATCACGCGGTAGGCCACTGGCTGGCGGTTGGCAATGCGGGCCAGCTCGGCGGCCGACAGCTCGCGGCCGGGGTACCAGACCGCCGTGTCGCCGATTACGGCCTTGGCGCTGCCGCTGTTGTTGCCCGGCGCGTTCACCCGGTACACCGTCGTGAACCACTTGCCGTAGCGCGTGTCGGTGGTGCGCAGCGACTTGCCCGATTCCTGTGGCGCGCCGCTGGCGTTGCGCAGGATGTAGGAGTCTTCCAGGTAGTGCGTCACCGAGTGGCGGGCGAAGGGGCGGCCGTTGTTGATGTCGCGCACCATGTTGGGCAGCAGGTCGTAGCGGCTGCGGAAGTTGAAGCCCGCCACGTTTTCGCCCCCAAAGGTGAAGCCGTCGACGCGGGAGAAGGTGGCGTCGCCGTTGAACTGCGCGTTCATGATAACCTCTTTGCCGTTCTCGTTGCCTTCTTCAAATACCTTTGCGGGGTCGGCTTCCAGGCCCAGGCCGTAGCGGCTTTGGTTGTCGATGAGCTCCTTGGCGTACTTGGCGGCGTTGGCGTAGTCGCTGGCGTCCTTGGCCGAGGAGGTGGCGCGTGTCAGGTACACTTTGGCCAGCAGGTGCAGGGCCGTGGCGCGTGTCACGCGGCCGGGCTGGGCGGGCTTGTCGGCAATGGTGTTCATGGCGTCGGTGAGGTCGGCGATGATGGCCTTATACACGTCGGCCTGCGGGGCACGGGTGATGTCCTTGGTGGGCACATCCACGAAGCTCTGCATCAGGGGCACGTCGCCGAAGTGCTGCACCAGCACGAAGTAATATTGGGCCCGCAGCAGCTTGGTTTCGGCTATCAGCTGCTGAATGCGGGCGGCGCTCAGGCCCTGCACGGTGGGCGCGTACTTCAGCACGCCGTTGGCGGTGTTGATGTACTGGTAGCTCAGGCTCCAGATAAAGGAAGTGGCGCCGGCATTGACCGGGGTCAGGTCCGAGGTGTTGTAATCGTTGAGGCCGCTGCTCGAGGTGATGCCGTTGGTCCACAGGTCGGTACCGGCTTCGGTGGTGAAAAAGCCGGAGTCGTTGCCGTAGAGCTGGCGCAGGCCCGAGTACACGCCCGTTACGCCGGCCTCTACGCCCTGCGGCGTGGCCAGGAAGCCCGGCGTAAGGATGGACTGCGGGTTTTCGTCGAGAATGGTCTTGCTGCAGCTGCCAGCACCCAGTAGCACGGCAGTTCCTAACGTGACTAATACTATCTTTTTCATATGTGCGTAGCGCGATGCGCTGGAAAGTTGAGGTTGATGGGGAGAGTGACCGAGTAGCTGAGTGAAAGCGGGTTGCTTTGGCGTTGAGCTGGATTTGCTTCCCTCAATCACTCAGCTACTCAGTCGCTAAGTCACGCAGTGAGATTAAAAGCCCACGTTGATGCCGGCGATGAAGGCCCGCGTAACGGGGTAGTTGACGCCCACGCCGGCCAGACCCGCGCTGGAGCTGTTGGGGTTGCCGCCCGTGAACTCGATGCCGCCGGGGTTGCCCGCGTTAAAGCGGCTGGAGTACGACAAGGCATCGGGGTCAATGGCTTTGTTGTCCTTGAAGTACTGCGCCTTGGCCCAGATGAGCGGGTTTTGCACCTGCAGGTAAATGCGGGCCGAGCTCATGAAGGCCTTGGTGGCCCAGGCCGAAGGGATGGTGTAGCCCAGGTCGATGCTGCGCACTTTCACGAACGTGCCGCTGAGGTAGGCCAAGGTCTGGCCGTAGGTGGGCCACTCGGTGGCGCGGGCGCTCTGGTCGGGCTGCGGGTAGTCGTTGGTGGGGTTGCTGGCCGTCCAGTAGTTCAGGTTTACCTGGTTGCGGCGGCCGGTGTTGGTGGCGAAGTAAGCCGGGCCAAACAACGTGGGGTCTACCACGGTGGCGCCCACGCGGGTCAGGGCCACCACGTTCAGGTCGAAGCCTTTGAAGCGGAAGCGGTTGGTGAGGCCGGCCTCAAACTTGGGCTGGCGCGAGCCGATAATCTGGCGGTCGTTGGCGTTGATGACGCCGTTTTTGTCCAGGTCTTCCACCTTGATTTGTCCGGGCTTCGAGCCGTACTTCTTGGCTTCATCGGCCTCCGAGGTCTGCCAGATGCCGATTTTCTTGTAGTCGTAGATTACGTAGAGCGGCTGGCCGATGAAACGCTGGTTGCCCACGTCGCTCCGCTCGTTGCCTTGGGCGTCTTTGCCCCGGGCCAGCGACAGCACTTTCTCGCGGTTCACGGTGAAGTTCCAGTCGGTGCTCCACTCAAAGCCGCCCTCCTGTTTGGAGCGCACGTTGGCCGTGCTCAGCGACACCTCCAGGCCGCGGTTCTGGGTCTCGCCGGCGTTGCGCACAAACGAGCCGTAGCCGCTGGAGGTGGGCAGGGCATCGGGCAGCAGCAGGTCGCTGGTGCGCTGCTGGTACACCTCTACGCTACCCGACAGGCGGTTTTCCAGGAAGCCGAAGTCGAGGCCGAAGTTGGTGGTGGCGGTGTATTCCCAGCCCAGGTTGGGGTTCGGGATGCTGGACGGCACCACGCCCACGGCGCCGGTAGGCCCGAAGTTGTAATAGCCCGCGCCGATGCCCGACTGCAGCGAGCCAAGCGTTTGGTAGGGGTTGACGGCGGTGCTGCCCACGCGGCCGTAGCTGGCGCGCAGCTTCAGGGTGTTCACCCACGAGTAGTCTTTCAGGAAATCCTCGTTGGCAACGTTCCAGGCCACGGCGGCCGAGGGGAAGGATTTGTACTTGTTGCCGGGCGCCAGGCGCGACGAGCCGTCGGTGCGCAGGGTCAGCGTGGCCGAGTACTTGTTGGCGAAGGCGTAGTTGACGCGGCCCATAAAGGAAACGATGTCCCACTGCTGCTGCCCGCTGAAGGCGTTGGTGGGCGAGCCGGCGCCCAAGTTGTTGTCGAGCTGGTAGTTGGTGGGCAGGTTGCGCACGCCGGTGCCGAAGTTGTCGGTGCGGAACTCCTGGGCGCTGTACAAGCCCGTGAAGTTCAGGTCGTGCTGGCCAAAGGTGCGGTTATACGTCAGGATGTTTTCAGCCAGCAGGTTGAAGGCCAGGCTGGTGGAGCGGCCGGCCGTGGCGGGGCCGCCGCCGTTCTGCGGCGTCAGCGAAGCGAAGAAGTTGCCGTTGTTTTCCGAGCGCACGTCCAGGCCCAGGTTGAGCCGGTAGTCCAGTCCTTTCAGGATGTTCACCTGCCCGTAGAGGCTGTTGAAGGTGCGCACCCGGCGGTTCTGGTCTTTGTGGGCGTCGGTGGTGTACAGCGTCAGCGGGTTCGACATCCCGGTGTCGGTGTTGGGGTAGAGAATCGGAATGCCGTTGGCGTCGTAGGGCGAGGCCAAGGGGCTGGTTGTGATGATGCTGTACAGGATGTTGATGTTGGGGTCATCGGCCCGGTTGAAGGTATTGAGCGTGTTGAGCCCGACTTTCACCCGGCCGCCAATTTTCTGGTCGAGGGTGCCGCGCAGCGAATAGCGCTGGAAGCGCTGCACCGGCACAATGCCGGTTTCGTCGTAGTAGCCCAGCGAGGCCGAGTACTGGGTCTGCTCGGTGCCGCCGCTCAGCCCCAGCACGTGGTTCTGAATGTGGCCGTTGCGGTACATCAGGCTTTGGTAATCGGTTGATTTGCCGGCGGCGTAGTTGGCCCGCTCGTCGGCCGTCAGGAACGACGTGGCCGTGTTGGGGTCGTAGCCCGGGTTCTGGGCGCGGTAGGCTTCGAGGCGGTAGTTGTAGTACTGCTGCCCGTTTTGCACGTCGTAGAGGCCGTAGGCTTTTTTCACGCCGTAGTAGCCGCTATAGGTGGCTTTGGGGGCGCCGGCTTTGCCGCGGCGGGTGGTGATGAGGATTACGCCGTTGGCGCCGCGCGCTCCGTAGATGGCCGTCGAGGAAGCGTCTTTCAGCACTTCCACCGACGTCAGGTCGTCGGGGTTCAGGTCGTTGAGGCTACCGTCGAAGGGCACGCCGTCCACCACCAGCAGCGGGTCGTTGCTGCCCGAAAACGAGCGGTTGCCCCGGATGCGAATCACCGGCGCCTGGCCCGGCGTGGTGCTCGAGCTGGCGATGGTCACGCCCGCGGCGCGGCCTTGCAGGGCCTGGCCCACGTTGGCCACCGGCACGTCGCGCAGCTGCTCCTCGCTCACCGACGAGATGGCGCCCGTCACTTGGCTTTTCTTCTGCACGCCGTAGCCCACCACCTGCACCTCATTCAGCGTCTGGGCCTCAGGAGCCAGGCGAACATCCGTGGGGCCGGAAGCGCCGATGGGCACTTCTTTGCGCTCGAAACCAATGGAGCTGATAACGAGCGTGTTTTGGCCTTCCGGCACGGTCAGGGTATACACCCCGTCCGCGTTGGTGGTGGCCCCGTTGGTGGTACCCTTCACCAGCACCGTTACGCCGGGCAGGGCTTCGCCTTTGTCCGACGTAATCTTGCCCGTCACCGTGCGCCCAACCTGGGCCCACGCACTGGTGGGCACCAGCCCCCCCGCCAGCAGGAAGCCGGCCCCCATGAGTTGCGCACAGAGCCGGACCTGGCACAGTGCGGATTTCAATAAATGTACTCGCATGATATTCAGTGGGTTTTTTGTGGTTTGGTGAGAATGTTGTTTTATAAGGCAGGTACTTAAAAGCCAATGGAATTGCCGCCGTCCACGGGTAGCGACACGCCCGTGATGTAGCGTGCGGCCGGCGAGGCCAGGAACACGGCCGCGTGGCCGATGTCGGCGGGCTGGCCGAAGGCGCCCATGGGCGTGCGCCGCATGGCCCGGTCGCGGCGCTCGGGGTCGGAGTTCATGGCCTTGCGGCTCATCTCGGTTTCGATGAAGCCCGGCGCAATGGCGTTCACGCGCACGCCCTGGCCCGAGAACTCCGAGGCCAGCACCTTCACCATGCCCTCCACCGCCGACTTGGATGCTGCATAAGCCACCACGCGGTCGATGCCGTAGTAGGCAGCCATCGACGAAATCATGAGGATGACACCCTTCTTGCGGGCCACCATGCCCCGGGCGCACTCCCGGGTGAGGGCAAACACGGAGTGCAGGTTGGTGTGCAGAATGCGGCTGAATTCCTCGTCCGTGACTTCCAGCGCCGGCTTCTTCATGTTGATGCCGGCGTTGTTGACCAGAATGTCCAGGGGGCCGTAGCTGGCTTCAACCTGCGCCACCAGCCCTTCGATGGAGGAGAGGTCGTTGATATCGTTGACGATGTATTGAGCCGACCGGCCCAGGCCCTCCGCGGCGTCGCGCAGCACTTCTTCGCGCCGGCCCGTGATGACCACCGTGGCCCCGGCCGCAGTCATGCAGCGCGCGATTTCGAGCCCAATGCCCGTGCCGCCGCCGGTGATGAGGGCCAGCTTGCCGTCCAGCGAAAACACGTTTTCGGGCTGGGGCTGGGCCACAGCTACCCCCACAGGTTCGGGCTGGCCGTTGGGAGCGAGATTAATAGAAATCGGCATAGTGTTGATTTCGATGAGATTGGCAGGGAAAGAATTACTTGAGCTGATAGAGGTCCACCAGGCTTTTGACTTCGGCCAGCGTGCGGGTGGGCGGGGCAAAAGGCGCCGGAATGGGCTGGCGCGAATAGGTCTGGAAGTAGAGCACGCAGGCATCGCGCCACCACAGGGCTTCCTGCCGCTGGATTTGCAGGCGGGCCGTGACGTCGGCGTGCACGGCGGGGTCCACGGCGGGTTTCACGCTGGCCCAGCGCTGCTGCATCCAGGTCACGGAGTCGGCGCCGGTGTAGTAGCGGGTCACCAGCTCGTTCCAGAGGGTGCGGCCGGTGGGCAGCGGCTGCTTCCAGCCCACGTGATGGAACCAGAGCAGGTAGTTGAGCGGGCAGGTTTTGGGGTCGCCCCACTGCTTCTGCACGCCGGGGGAGTACAGCGCCAGGGCGTTGGAGCCGGTGGCGGTGCGGTTGAAGCCCAGCCCCAGGGAGTCGGCTTTGTGGTAGTACACGGCCGTCCAGTCGGGGCGGCCGGCCTTGGCCAGCCAGGGCTGGGGGCCGTAGTGAATGCTCTCGCCCATGATGTGGTGCAGGCCCAGCGGTGTGGTGTAGCGCACGTAGATGTCGCGCGACTTATCCATCATATCCACGATGGTGGCCACGGCTTTGGGCTCGCGGGTCAGGGTCATCTTGGCCCATTCGGTGGCAATGGCGGCCGAGGTCAGGTGGTAGTCCCAGGCCAGGCGGCCGAAGGCGTACCAGTTGGCCTGGCCCATGGGGTGGCCGGTCCAGTTGCGGTCGGAACCGATGTTGGCCACGCCCGCAATGCCGCTGATACGGTGCTGGTCGAGGCTGCCGTCCACCACCTTCGCCACCATGGAGCCGGGGCCCTTGGTTTGGGTATCCGAATCGAGGCACTCTTTGAAAAGCGGCGCCAGATACACCAGGTGCGTGGCAAAGCCCAGGTACTCCTGGGTAATCTGCACTTCGAGCACCAGCGGCGTCTTGGGCATGGCCCCAAACAGCGGGTGGAACGGCTCGCGGGCCTGGAAGTCAATGGGCCCGTTCTTCACCTGCACCAGCACTTTGGGCAAGAACTTGCCATCGAGCGGCTTAAACTCCTCGTAGGCTTCCTTAAATCGGTCGCCGTTGCTGTTGGCCTTGTACACAAAGGCGCGCCACATCACGATGCCGTCGTGCTGGCCCAAGGCGTCGGCCAGCATGTTGGCGCCGTCGGCGTGGTTGCGGCCGTAGTCCTGCGGGCCGGGCTCGCCCTCGGAGTTGGCCTTCACCAGAAAGCCGCCGAAGTCGGGAATTACCTTATAAATCTCCTCGGTCTTGGCGGCCCACCACTGCTTCACTTGCGGGTCGAGCGGGTCGGAGGTTTTCAGGCCGCCTATCACCTTGGGCGCGGCCCAAAACACCGACAAGTATACCCGGATGCCATAGGGCCGAAACACGCCGGCCAGGGCCTTCACCTTCTGCAGGTACTCGGGCGTGAGGTAGCGCGCGCTGGCGTTCACGTTATTAATAGCCACGCCGTTTATGCCAATCGAGGCATTGGCGCGGGCATAGTCGGTATAGCGCGGGTCGAGGTTGTTGGGCAGCTCGTACCATTTCCAGATGGACGAGCCCGCGTAGCCCCGCTCCACCGTGCCGTTCGGGTTGTCCCAATGGTTGAGCAGGCGGTACTGAATGCGCGGACTGCTGGCCTGAGCCAGGTTAGAAACTGGCTGCCCGGTCTGTAGTTCCCGCAGCAGAGCAAACACACCGTAGAGTACGCCGGCTCCGCTCCTACCCGTCACCACCAGGTTGCGGCCTTGGGCTAAAATGCGGTAGCCGTCCTGGCTGTGCCCGGTTACGGAAACGTTTGCGGTCGGGCTTACTATTAAAAGAATCCCGCGTTTTGTACTACCTGACTCCACCTTTGCCACCACCGGCACCGGCTGGCCCAATAGCCCTTGCAGGCCGCGCTGTAGTTCCTTCGCGGCTGTCTTAAGCACTATTGAGCTGCCATCGGCGGCAATGTACTGGGCTGCTTGCCGGTAGGCGTTGCGTTGGGCCACATCCGTAATCGGGTCGTACTTGAGCCACAGCCGGTAGCCATCGTCGGCCAAGCCGCGGTGCGCGGCGGCAACGAATACCAACAGGAGCAATAAAGACCGGAGCGACATGTGGGTGGGATTTGGGGGAGGAGGTTAGGAGTATTGCTGGGCTTCGGCGCGCACGCTGGGCGGCGCGTCCTCGGCTTCCAGACTGCGGCGGATGCCGTATTCCAGGCCGCGCAGCTCGGCTAGCCCGCGTAGGCGGCCGATGGCGGAGTAGCCGGGGTAGGTTTTCTTCTTGAGGTCGTCGAGCATCTGGTGGCCGTGGTCAGGGCGCATGGGGATGGCGCGGCCGCCGTGCTCGGCGCGGCGCAGCTCCTCCAGCACCAGCTCGCGCACCACGGCGTACATGTCCACGTCGCCCGCCAAGTGGTCAGCTTCGTGGAAGTTGCGCGGATTGTCTTCGCGCTTAGTAGTCCGCAGGTGGATGAAATGGATGCGGGGCCCGAAGCGGCGCGCAATGGCGGCGGGGTCGTTGTCGGGCCGCACGCCCAGGGAGCCGGTGCAGAACGTGAGGCCGTTGGCTGGCACGTCGCAGGCCGCCATCAGCTGGGCAATGTCGGCTTCGGTGCTCATCACGCGGGGCAGGCCCAGCAAGGGAAACGGCGGGTCGTCGGGGTGAATGCAGAGGCCGATGCCGAGTTCCTGAGCTACCGGAGCTACTTCTTGAATGAAGTAGTGCAGGTTTTCGCGCAAGGCCTGCGCATCGATAGCGGCGTACTCATCGAGCAAGCTTTGAAAGCCGGCCAGTTCAAACGCTTCTTCGGAGCCGGGCAGGCCCAGCAGCACGGTATTGGTGAGGCTGGCAATGGCCTCGGGGCTCATGGCGGCGAACTGCTGCCGAGCGGCTTCGGCCACGGCGGGTTCGTAATCGTTTGCGGCGCCGGGCCGCTTAAGAATAAAGAGGTCGAATACGGCGAAATCCTGCCACACAAACCGCAGGGCGCGCGAGCCGTCGGGCATTTCGTAGCTCAGGTCGGTGCGCGACCAGTCCAGCACCGGCATGAAGTTGTAGCACACGGTGCGAATGCCGCAGGCCGCCAAGTTGCGCAGCGACTCCTTGTAATTCTCTATGTACTGCTCGCGCGAGGGGCGGCCTTTCTTAATGTCTTCGTGCACCGGCAGGCTCTCCACCACTTCCCAGTGCAGGGGGGAGTGGGTGGCGTTGTCGGCTTCGATGAGTTGCTGGCGGGCCCGAATATCCGTAACGGGCCACTCCGCTCCTACTGGTATCTGGTGCAGCGCCGTAACCACGCCCGCGCACCCAGCCTGCCGAATATCAAAAAGCGAAACCGGGTCGTGCGGACCGAACCAACGCATGGTGTGTAGCATAAGACGCTTCTTCAGAATACAATTTATCCATACACTAATCCGGCGGGTAACGCTCGAGTCTCAAAAAGCTACCGGAAACCTATTTGCTGGACTACTTACCGAAAGTACATAATGATTACCTATAGTCAATACCCGAAAAACAGCTTAAACAACTTGTTTTCAGGGAAAAACTATCGGCAACGATTCCGGAATCGTTGCCGATAGCTATCTTGGCTGTGCGGTAGCAAAAAAAATATTTTGTGTCTTACCTTTGAATAACAAGACAAAGCAGGAGCAACCGGCCGTATCTAAACTCGTCCTTTTCCACAAAAAGTACAAACTAAGATGATAACCTGCGTCAAATGCAAACAGAGTAGCTCGGTCTTGAAAGCCGGCTTCGTGCGGGGCCGTCAGCGCTTTTTGTGCAAGGCCTGCGACTACCACTTCACGGAGGAGAAGCCCGCCGGCCAGCTCACCGAGCGCCGCCGCCGCCAAACCACCATCGGCGACGTGGCCAAGGCCGTGGGCGTGGCCTCCTCCACGGTGTCGCGGGCCCTGAACGGGCACACCGACATCAGCCCCACCACCCGCCAGGCCATTCTGGACGCGGCCCGGCAGCTGGACTACCACCCCAACCTGCTGGCCCAGAGCCTAAAAAGCCGCGAAACCCACACCCTCGGCGTTATCATTCCGGACATTGAGCGGCCGTTTTTTGCCACCGTAGTCAGCGGCATTCAGGACGTGGCCTCCGAGGCCGGCTACCGGGTAATGATTTGCCAGTCAAAAGAATCGTACCAAACGGAGGTGAGCAACGTGCAGGCCCTGGTGGCCAGCCGGGTCGACGGCCTGCTCATTTGCCACTCGCGCGAAACCAGGAACTTCGACCACGTGAAGCCCGAGGCGTGCCGGGGCGTGCCCGTGGTGCACTTCGACCGCGTGAGCGACGAAGTAGACAGCGCCAAGGTGATTCTGGACGACTGGAACGGCGCCTTCAACGTCACCGAGCACCTCATTCAGCAGGGCGCGCGCCGCATCGCCATTCTGGCGGGGCCCGAGACGCTGCTCATCAGCCGCAACCGCCTGGCCGGCTACCAGCACGCCCTGAAGCGCTACAACCTCGACCTGCGCCCGGAGTATGAGGTGCACATCGAGTTCCAGACGGAAGAGGCCGTGGCCGCGCTCGACAACTGGCTGGCCCTACCCGAGCCCCCCGATGCCATTTTCGCCATCAACTACACCAACGCCTTCGACCTGCTGGTGGCCCTAAAAAAGCGCCACCTGCGCGTGCCCGACGACATTGCCGTGGTGGGCTTCGGCGACGAATTCATGGCCTCCATGATAGAGCCGGGCCTCACCACCGTCAACCTCCACCCCTACCGCATCGGCCAGCAGGCCGCCCGGCTGTTCCTGGAGCAGGTGCGCGAAAAGGAGGATTTCCAGCCCCGCACCTTCGTCATCTCCGGCGATTTGGTTATTCGCGGCTCCTCATTGAAAGGTAAGGGCGACTCGTTTAGTCTGAGTATTTAATACAGGCATTTTTTTAGTGCTTGGTAAATGGTCGTCATGCAGAGCGCAGCGAAGCATCTTATCACCGCGGAACGAATCGTTGAGCCGGGAGAAGATGCTTCGCTGCGCTCTGCATGACAGACGGTTGAGTTAATGCCCTAGGCAATAAGCTAGGTTAACAGTCTACCATTGCTGATTTGAAAAAATAGCCTTTCCATTTTGGAAAAATATCTCCCCGTTGAGCTAAATGCTCGGCGGGGATTTTTCATTTAATCAGCTCAATATCAATCGACAGACGGCAATTCCGAAAATTAATTATCGAAACGGCACTGGTATTGGCATAGGGTGGAAGTCACTAACCACCCGCTGCCATGGCCATTCTTGATAACCTCACCAAAGCCGCCAAGGGCTTTTTCATCGAAGAAGATGAACAGGCCTCCGCTGCAACTCCTGCACCAGTAGCCCCGGCGCTGGCCACACCGGCTACCACTGGAGCCGCCGGCCCGGCGCCGCTCGTCACCCAAGCCGAGCAGCGCCACCTCGACCACATCGCCAGCTTGCTGGTAGGCGACGGCAAAGACTTCGGCGCCTACACCAAGATGGTGAGCAGTATGGCCAGCAGCGGCCTCACGGGCCCGCTGCTCTACCAAACGGCCTTCAACGCCTTCTCCGCCCTCACCGGCGTGGACCGCCCCGCCCTACTGGCCTCGGCCGAGCAGCTCACCCACAGGCTGGCCGACGACCGGGCCCGGGTGCTGCAGCGCCACCGCGAAAAGCTGGGCGAAGCCACCTCGAAAGCCGCGCCCGGCCCCTTGGCACTGCTGCAACAGCGCGAATCTCAGCTGCAAGCCGATGTAGCCGCGCTCACCCAGCAGCTCACCGAAAAGAGCCAGCAGCTACGCGACATCCAGCAGCAGGCGCAGGCAGAAAAGCAGAAAACGCAGGCCGCACTGGCCTCCTACGAGCTGGCCAATGCCGCGGCCGCCGCTGAGCTGCAGGCACACCGCCAGGCCGCGCAAAACTTCCTCAGCGGTGAGGTGGCGAAATAGTGAGATGGTGAGTCGCCATGCGCTCACGCCTATTTCCGCCGCTTCGCCCCTTCGCACTCTTTAACGCATCACACCTCACCATTTCACTATTTCAGCGATGAACACGCTACTAACAACTTCCTCAGACACCGATACCGGCCTGCCCAAGTGGCAAAAGCCGGAAAAGATTGCCGGCCGCGTGGTGCTCCTCGGGCTGGCGGGCGCAGCCGTGTACTACTGGGGCAAAATACTGCCCTTTCTCGTCGACGTCGTCTTCAACAGCGTGAAGCTGGGAATTGGGCTGGGCGTGCTGTTCGTGCTGTTTTTGCTGGTCACGAACAAGCGCATTCACGCCGGGCTGTGGTATGCTGGGCAGCGCATTCTGCGCACGTTGGCCGGGATTTTCGTCAACACCGACCCCATCGGCATCATGCAGGACTACATCAAGAACACCGAGCAGGAAGCCCGCAAGATGGACGCCGAAGTAACCAACATTGAAGGTGCCCACGAGCTGGTGAAGCGCAAGCTGGCCGCCAACACCACCCAGATGAAGGAGTACCTGGCCTTGGCCAATTCCGCCACCCGCCAGGGCGAAAAGGACATGGCCGAGAGCTACGCCAGCCGCGCCGCGCAGCTGGAAGACTACAACAAGCGCCTGCAGCCCATGGCCACCACCACGGCCAACGTCTCGGTAGTGATGCGTCAGATTCTGAAAGCCGCCCTGCGCCAGATTGACGGCAGCAAGTTCAAGGTCAACCTCTTGAAAGACGAGTACGAGCTAGTAAAACGCACCAGCTCGGGCATGCGCGCCGCCATGAACATCCTGCGCGGCGACCCCGACAAGAAGTACTTCTTCGACCTGGCCACCGACCGCGTGGCCCAGGACATGGCCCAGCAGCTCGGCCAAATCAAGCAGGCCATGCGCTACTCGCAGGAGTTCGTGAAGGAGATGGACATCCAGAATGGCGTGATGAGCGAGAAGGGCCAGCGCCTGCTCACCAAGTACCAAAACGGCGATTTCAACGCCGTGCTCAACGAAAAACCGCAAGCCCAACAATCCTTCGCCACCACCAAAAAAGCCTCCGATGATGCCTATTCTAGCCTGCTTGATTAGCTTTTTGCTGGCTGCCTGCCTGGTGAGCTTGCTGAGCCAACCGACTCTGGTGGCGCAACATCACCCCACACAAAAAGAACGTCATGCTGAGCGGAGCCGAAGCATCTCGCGTGCGGTAGTAATCAATGCCGCTACAACGAAGCGGTAGAGATGCTTCGACAAGCTCAGCATGACTGTTCTGGGTCGCCCAAGCGAGATGCCTCGGCTACGCTCGGCATGACCAACTGATAGGACCAACTGATAGGCCAGGAGCAGCCACCACCCCTACCAAAGCAACTCAAAACACTTGCGCCCGAAACGGGCGCCCCACTCCTCTTTTGCCTTTACTAAAATGACAACACGTGGTAAAATCGTAATCGGCCTGCTCCTGGTAGCGGCCCTTTACTTCGGTATCAATAAGCTGGTTTCCAGCGGTGCCGTGTTCAAGAAAGCCGAAACGCAGTCGGTAATGCTCAACTCGATTGAGCTGCCGGCCGCCACGGGCGGCAGCCGGGCCACCATTGTGGTGCCGCTGGCGCCGCTGCCGGGCACGGCCCCGGCCGACAAGGGTACTCCCGTGGTGTGGGAGGTGATGGCCTGGAACAGCCAGATGGCCGGCATGCTGGCCAACGGCGGCCCGCGCAGCACCATGGGCTCCAGCATGGCCGCCAACGGCCTCGACCTGCAGATTGTGCGGCAGGACGACGTGAGCAAAATGCAGGCAGACCTCGTGAAAAACGCCCTCGACCTGCAAAACAAACCCGCCATGCCGGGCCTGATTGTGAGCATCATGGGTGACGGCCTGCCTGCTTTCTCGGCCGTGCAAACGCAGCTGCAGAAGGCCGGCACCAGCCTGCAAATCATCCCCTATTCGGTGGGCAAGAGCTTTGGCGAAGACAAGCTGATGGGCCCGAAAGAATGGCTAGACAGCCCGAAATCGGCCCTGGGTAAAACCATTGCCTGCTACCTGCGCGACGGCGACCAGAACATTGCCCTGAAATGGTGCGCCGACAACGGCCTGAAAGTGAACCCCGACGAAACCACCTACGACCCCGAAGCAGTGAACTTCATGGCCGCCTCCGACTTCCTGGTAGCCGCTGAAAAGTACATCCTCGGCAAGCCGGAAGCCCGCACCAAAGTGGTGAACGGCAAGAACACCGGCGTGATAGTGGACGTGGTGGCCGACGCCGTAGCCACCTGGACGCCCGGCGACGTGAACATCGCCAAGCAGCGCGGCGGCCTCGTCAACATCGTGAGCACGAAGGACTACTCCAACCAGATGCCCAACATCATGGTGACCACCAAGCGCTGGTACGATGCCCACCCCAAGGAAGTGCTGGGCCTGATGACGGCCTTCGCCGTGGCCGGCGACCAGGTGAAAAGCCACCCCGAAGCCCTGGCCCGTGCCGCCGACATTTCGGCCACCGTGTACGGCGACCAGGACAAGCCCGGCGCCTACTGGCTAAAGTATTACAAAAGCGTGAGCGAAGCCGACCGCAACGGCGACGTAGTGGAGCTGGGCGGCAGCAAAGCCTTCAACTTCAGCGACAACCTGAACCTGTTCGGCCTCGACGAAGGCGGCACCAACATCTACGCCGCCGTGTACAAAACCTTCGGCGACGTGCAAAGCAAGCTCTACCCCAAAGAGCTGCCCAGCTACGTGCCCCTGGCCGACATGCTGGACCTGACACCTCTCAAGAAGCTGCAGGCTCAATACAAAGGCAAAACCGTGGCCCCAGCCGAAACCCAGCAGTTTGCCGCCGACGACGAAATCCGCCAGAGCGTGAGCAAGCGGGCCTGGAACATCGCCTTCAACTCGGGCCAGAGCACCTTCACCCCCGCCGCCGAGCGCGACCTCAACCAGCTCTTCAACGACCTCGTGGTGGCCGGCCGCCTGAAAGTGGCCGTGCACGGCCACACCGACAACACCGGCGACCCCAGCCGCAACCAGCAGCTCTCCGAAGACCGCGCCATGGCCGTGCAGCACTGGCTGCAAGCCAAAAGCCGCAGTGCCTTCCCCGACGGCCGGGTGCAGGTGTACGCCCACGGCGCCACCGAGCCGGTAGCCAGCAACGCCACCCCCGACGGCAAAGCCAAAAACCGCCGCGTGGAAATCGTGCTGGGCAATTAAGCTCTATGCCCGAACCATAAAAGAACGTCATGCTGAGCGCAGCCGAAGCATCTCGCGTGAGGCAGTAATCAATACCGCCACAACGATTTAATTAGCAATACACGCGAGATGCTTCGGCTGCGCTCAGCATGACGTTCTGGTTTTTTCTCTCCCCAAAAATGAAAACTCTATTCGCCCCCAACGCCCAGCCGCACCGCCTAGTGTTCACCACCATGGTGGTAGCTCAAGTGGCTCTGCTGCTGTTAATATGGCTGTTCTACCCCATGCAGCTGTTCCCCAGCCTGGGCGAAGTGGTTCGCTCACTGGGCGACCTCATCACCACGCAGGGCCTCATTCAGGAGCTGTGGGCCAGCATGACCACGGCCCTGCAAGCCCTGGCCGTGGCCACGTTGCTGGCACTGGGCATCTCCTACCTCACGGCACTGCCCTTCTTCCGGCCCATTGCCTACGCGGCTAGCAAGATGCGCTATCTCACCCTCACGGGCCTCACGTTTTTCATGGCCCTGATGATGAGCTCCGGCCACCAGGTGAAGCTCTCGGTGCTCATTTTCGGCGCCACGGTGTACCTGGTCACGGGCATGACGAGCGTGATTCTGACCACCACGCAGGAGGAAATGGACCACGCCCGCACCCTGGGCATGGGCGAGTGGCGTAGCTTCTGGGAAGTGGTGGTGCTGGGCAAGCTCGATGAGATGCTGGAAGTGGTGCGCCAGAACTTCGCCATCATCTGGACCATGATTACGCTGGTCGAAACGCTGTACCAGAGCGAGGGCGGAATTGGGCTGTTGCTCTACAAGCAAAACCGTTACTTGCACCTCGATGGCGTGCTGGCTATTCAGCTAGTGATTCTGGCGACCGGGGCGGTGCAGGACTACGTGTTTGTGCTGCTGCGACGGGTGTTTTTCCCTTACTCGGCGCTAACTACCGCGAAGTAGCGTGGACTCTGCGAGTCCGCGCCGGGGCGAACGACAGCCACCATCCTGCCAGGCGCGGACTCGCAGAGTCCACGCTACAGCGGGGCCTGATACGTGTATGGCCATTGCTCCCAGTCTTCTACCAGTCCCGCTTGCACCGGATTTTCCACCACATAAGCCAACACCCGCTCCAATTCTCCTTTGCGTACCACATGGTCGTAGCTCTCTGCCTGCCAGAAAGTGCCTATTCGCCCAAGTAGTTTGTTCGCCTGTGTTGCGGTATAGCTTTTCAGTCGCTGCAGCGTTTTCACAAGCGGTGGAGCTTCTTCTAGCACCCGCATCACCAGATGCACAGGGTTTGGCATCAGGCAGTAGCACCGCAGGTCGTAGCCCATGCCATCGAAATAGCGCAAGGACTCCGCTATCAAGGCCGCGACGGCGGGCTGCCGCAAATATGTAGGGCCGTACTCGCCTTTGTTTAGTTGGGCATCGAAGCGACCAAAGTACCGTTTCTGCGCCGCATAAAGCTGCGCAGGTTCTACCTCAAAGCGTTGCCGGGCCAGCTCAATTTCGGCCTGTAGGTGCTCCACCACCGTGCGCGGCAGCGACCCCGCCAACCTAAAGGTGAGAAACACCACTTCACCCGGCGGCAACCGGTGCGGCAGGTTCCGCTCATAATGAATCAAGTCCGACACGCCCGCAATGTAGCGTGGACTCTGCGAGTCCGCGCCCTACCGCGCAATCCCAACAACCCTTACATACGCGGACTCGCAGAGTCCACGCTACAATCCGCCATGACTGCTCACGCCTACTCCTACAAAGACCCCATCCTCACTCTGAATGGCGTCTCCATTTCCTTCAACGGGGAAAAAGTCCTGCGCGACATCAACGCCCAGGTCCTCGACGTGACGCGCCCCGGCATGAACCAAGGTCAGGTGGTGGGCTTCTACGGCCGCTCGGGCATCGGCAAGTCGGTGCTGTGCCGCATCATGGCCGGGCTGATTGCGCCCACCGCCGGCACCGTGGAAGTGGGCCAGGCCCAACAGCCCGTGACACCCGGCATGGTGGGCTTCGTGCAGCAGCGATACCCGCTGTTCGACCACCGCACGCTGCTCGACAACCTGCTGGTGGCCGCCGAGCGCAAGCACGCCCCCGAAGTGGCCCGCCAGCACGTCGAAATCTACCTGGAGCGGTTCTGCCTCGCGCCGCACCGCAAAAAGTACCCGGCCCACCTCTCGGGCGGGCAGCGTCAGCGGGCGGCCATCGCCCAACAGCTGCTCTGCTCCGACCACCTCATCCTGCTCGATGAGCCTTTCTCCGGCCTCGACGTAGCGATGATTGACGAGGTGAAACGCATTATCGTCGAAGTGACGACCATGGACGAGCTAAACACCGTCATCATCGTCTCGCACGACATCGTGACCACCACCGCCCTGGCCGACCGCCTCTGGCTTCTCGGCTACGAGCACGATGCGGCCGGGGCCCTCGTGCCGGGCGCCACCATCAGCCCCCAGCACCAATACAACCTGGCCGAAATGGGCCTCGCCTGGCACGAAAACGTCGAAGCCGAACCGGAATTCGCCCAGTTCGTGGAGCACATCAAGAATGAGATTCGGGGGAGTTAATAATCCCACTTGATGTACTTGCTTTCAACGCCTGTTCAGCAGCAAATTTTAAACTGGTGTCCTTGATGAGTTGACACTCTAAAAGAAACTCATGTGTCAATGATTTCTTCCAGCCTCCACTAGCAGCCGCAACCCAGTACCTAAGCCCGGATTGGTCACCTGGATATCCACGGACGCCATCTATAAACTTCGGTTGTCTCGCTACGGCAATGATGCTTTGAATCGTTTCATCGTCAGGCACTAGTTTAAGTAAAGCAATTGCTCGCAACGCACCGTCTATGAACATTGCATTTTGCGTTTTCAAAACTTCAGCCCAAACTTCCGCAAGGGGCTTCTCTAAAACAGATAAGCGTAAGACTGCATCGCCAAGCCCTAAATAAGTCATTGTCGCGTCAAAATCTTGGTGCGTTAATTCCCATAGAAAAGGCAATGCTGGCTGATATTTAACTACACCCAAAGCCGCAATTAAATGGTATCGAGCAGACCAGGTTCGTTTGTCTTTAACCTCCTTTTTTAAAGCATCTAATAGTGCTTCCCCTGATTCGGGCAAGCCTAATTTACGGAGTCGCTTTGCTCCTGACTCTCTTTTAAGAGCTATTGAGTTGTTTAATAATTCAACAGCTTCAGCAAGCTTCAAAGCAACATCAGACATACAGCAGAATGGATAATTGGCGTCATCAAAACTAGGCATGACAATGGGTTGCTCTTAGTCACTCCAGTTTCCCTTGCTGCCTCATTAGAGTCAGGCGTTCTTTGAGCGCTCAATTCAACCTTCTAACGCAACCAATGCCCACCGGTACCCTGCTCATCATCGACGACGAAGCGCGCTTGCGCCAGCTGCTGGCCCAGGTACTGGAGCTGGAAGGCTACACTGTGCTGCAAGCACCCGACGCCCACCGCGGTCTGGAGCTGCTGCAGCAACACGCCGACGACGTGCTCCTGGTGATATCCGACGTGAAGCTGCCCGACGGCCACGGCGTGGACCTGCTGCCCCGCTACAAAGCCGCCGCCCCCGATGCCGAAGTGGTGCTGCTCACCGCCTTCGGCACCATCCCCGATGGCGTGAAGGCCATGAAGCTCGGCGCGTTCGACTACCTCACCAAGGGCGATTTTGAGCAGCAGCTGGTGGTGGTGGTGGACCGCGCCGCCGAAAAAGCCCGCCTCCGCAAGCGCGTGGCCGAGCTGGAGCGCCGCGTGGGCCAGCAGTACCGCTTCGAGTCCATGATAGGCGACTCCGCGGAGCTGAAGCGGGTGCAGAAACTGGCCCAGCAAGTAGCGCCCACCGACTCTACGGTGCTGCTGGAAGGGCCCACCGGCAGCGGCAAGGAGCTCTTTGCCCAGGCCATTCACCAGGCCAGCGGGCGCAAGGGCAAGGCCTTCGTGGCCGTCAACTGCAGCGCCTTCCCCAAGGATTTACTCGAATCGGAGCTGTTTGGCTACAAGAAAGGTGCCTTCACCGGCGCTCTCACCGACAAGAAAGGCCTGCTGGAAGAAGCCAACGGCGGCACCCTGTTTCTGGACGAAATCGGCGAGCTGGAGCTCAACGTGCAGGCCAAGTTCCTGCGGGTGCTCGAGATGCAGCAGTTCACCAAGCTCGGCGACACCAAGCCCACCAAGGTGAACGTGCGCTTGGTGGCCGCCACCAACCGCAACCTCAAGCAGGAAGCCGACGAAGGCCGCTTCCGCCCCGATTTGTACTACCGCCTCTCGGTGTTCGTCATCAACGTGCCGCCCCTCAAAGACCGGCCCGCCGACGTGCCGCCCCTGGCCCACCACTTCCTGCAATACTTCGCCGCCAAGCTCAGCAAGCGCCTCCCCGGCCTCGAGCCCGAGTGCCTGGCGCTGCTGCAGCGCTACCCCTGGCCCGGCAATGTGCGCGAGCTGAAAAACGTGCTGGAGCGCGCCGCCATCCTCTCCCCCGCCGGCGAGCCCCTGGCCGCCGACTTCCTGCCCGACGAATTCCACGCCCTGGGCCGCCCCGTGAAGCCCGGCGCCAATGCCGCCGACGAAAGCCTGCGCGCCATGGAAGCCCGCCACATAGCCAAGCTGATGAGCGAGCTGGAAGGCAATAAGCCCGACGTAGCCAAACGCCTGGGAATTGGGCTGACCACGCTCTACCGCAAGCTGCAGGAGTACGGGCTGGAGGCGTAGTCAACTTCCCTGAACGTCATGCTGAGCGCAGCCGAAGCATCTCGCGTGTGGTAGTAAATCAATCGTTAGTTGCGCTGACCTTCGGTTCAACGATGCGAGCGAGATGCTTCGGCTGCGCTCAGCATGACGGCCTTTTTAAGCACTGACACCGGACAACGAGCAACTGATAACTGCTCACTGTTAATTGTTAACTGAAACCATGTCCCTCAAACTTAAAATCCGCCTCAGCGTCTTCCTGCTGCTGCTGTTGCTGCTGGGGCTGGGCGGGTATGCCTTCTTCACCATCAGCTACCTGGAGCACGGCGCCCACGGCATTGAGCAGGCCGATTTCAACGCGGCGCGGCTGGCGGTGCTGGCCTTTCTGGCGGCCGGCACGGTGGTGGGCATCACCATGATGGTGCGACTGCCGCGCATGGTGGTGCGCCCCCTGCACCGCCTGGCCGTGGACATGGAGCGGGTGGCCGGCCCCGGCCCCGCCACCCGCGTGGCCGTGGGCCGGCACGACGAAGTAGGCAGCGTGGCCGCCGCCGTCAACCGCGTGCTGAGCCAGGCCCAGGACCAGCGCCGCGCCACCCTAGCCGAACTCTTCACCGAGCGCAACCGCATGGACAGCCTGGTACGCAGCCTGGACGAAGGCCTGCTGCTGCTCGACGAGCAAAACACCATCGTGCTGGCCAACCCCGTGGCCTGCGACCTGCTGGGCCTCGCCCCCACCGACCTGCTCGGAAAATCGGCCGATGCCGTGGCGGCCACTAATGGCTTGCTGCGCGAGATGCTGGTGCCCCTGGCCGAAGCCAACCTGGCCGGCGACGCCGTGCCCGACCCCGTGTTCACCTTTCCGCACAAAGGCGAGGCGCCCCACTACCAGCTCAGCATCAGCCCAATTTCGGCCTTCGACCGCACGAATGCCAAGACCGGCGGGCACATCTTCTGCCTCCGCAACGTGTCCGACTTCAAGAAGCTCGACGAAGTAAAGTCGGGCTTCCTGGCCACCATTTCGCACGAGCTCAAAACGCCCCTGGCCAGCATCAAGCTCAGCCTGATGCTGCTGCAGCACGAGCGCACCGACGCCGCCGAACGCCAGCGCCTGGCCACGGGCATCGGCGAAGAAACCCAGCGCCTGCTCAACATGGTGGGCCAGCTCATCGACGTGGCCCGCCTCGATGCCGGCGCCGGCATCAAACTCAACGCCCAGCCCATGAAGCTGGCCGAGGTCATCTGCTTCGCCACCCAAACCGTGCGCCCGCAGCTCAACGACAAGCAGCTGCAGCTCGACGTACACGTATCCGACGCCCTGCCCGACGTGCACGGCGACGTGGAAAAAACCACCTGGGTGCTCATCAACCTGCTTTCCAACGCCATCCGGTACTCGCCGGTGGCCGCGCCGCTCACCATCCGGGTGGTGCAGTGGGGCGAAATGGTGCGCGTGAGCGTGGAAGACCGCGGCCCGGGCATCCCCGCCGCCTACCACAAGCGCATCTTCGAACGGTTTGCAGGCGTGCCGGGCCAAACCGCGCAGAAGGCCGGCAGCTCGGGCCTGGGGCTCAGCATCTCCCGGGAGTTTATTGGCGCGCAGGGCGGCCAGCTGTGGGTAGAAAGCCAGCCAGAAATAGGCAGCCGCTTTCTATTCACCTTGCCTATAGCGGGATAGGTAAGTTGTTTTTAAATAAACGGGGCCGCTCAGGCGAATAAAAAGTAACGGTCATGCTGATACAGAAGAACAGTCATGCTGAGCGCAGCCGAAGCATCTCTACCTCAGTGCTAACTCAATCGCCTTTCCATTAATCGCCTGTCATGCAGAGCGCAGCGAAGCATCTTCTCACGTTCGAACGAGTCGTTCCGCGGCGATAAGATGCTTCGCTGCGCTCTGCATGACAACGAAGCGAGAGGCTGCGTTGACCGTAACAGGCGGTTTAATTTCAAAAAGCCATACTTTCCGGTTGTTTACAGGCTTTGCGCGTAAACCCGACTACCGCTGGTGCTTTCCCTCAGCAAATCAGCGCATTCCCCGAGATATTACCATAAGTCAATACCATGTCGAAATTCACCGTCGAGCGTTTATCCTTTACCTCCCTTACTGAGCTGCCCAACTCCTGGCAGAACGCGGATTACAAAGAGCTTCTGAAGAAGATGAACTATGATAATCCGGATGAAATAAAGGAAGCCGAATTAAAAGACATGTGCCTCATGTCCTTCACCGATATGGAGCCGCGCGAAGCCGCCGAAATCGTGTTGGGCTATTTATTTCCAGAGGAATTAAATGCCGGCCAAATTGAGAACCTGGGCCACCAGATGCTCACCGAAAAACTCTGGGAAGAAAACCCCGAATTAGCGCTGCACAAAGGCTTTTACAAAGCCACTGAATTGCTGCACACGGCCTACAACGGCACTTTTCCGCGCACCCAGGCCGTGCAGTTCCAGGTAAAATGCACGGCTGAAAACCCTGAGGACCTGGCTATGCTCACGGATTCGCCGGCGGCTCCGCTCATGCGGCTCCTGGCGCCGGGCCTGTCCGATAAAGCCTTAATTAATCGGCTGTTCTCGACGCAATTGGAAGGACCGAAATTTGAGGAAGCCGAGTCCATGCTTTGGGAATTAAAGACGGTAAAAACCGAAGCCAATTCGGTGACATTTGACGTGGTGAGCTCCGCCTACTGGCTCGAGGATTTCAAATACGCCGACACCTACGAGGCCACCACGCACGCCGATGCCGTGAGCGAAGAAGCGGAATAACCCTTGCTAATAGCTGGGCGCAAGCCATCTCAAAACAGAACGGCCCCGTGGTGTTTAGCACCGCGGGGCCGTTCTGCTGGCGGCCAATCCCAAATGACTACAAAATAAATTGCTATAAAATGTTAGATATGTTCATTACGCCCATACCTTAGCCCAATAATGGCAAACGCCCTACTATTTGAAATTACCCTTACCTAACCGCTTCTTGCTGATGCTTGCTTACGCGTTTTCCGCTCTTGCCCGGAGGGGATGGTTTACCCCTGTGCTGGCAGGGGGACTGCTGGCCACCATTGGGTTGCCGGCTGCGGCCCTGGCGGCCCCGGCACCTGTGCCGTACTTCTCGGAACCGGCCATCTCACCCAACCGCACCGAGCTAGCCTTTGTGTCGGGCGGCGACATTTGGACCAGTCCCGTGTCCGGCGGCGAGGCCCGCCTGCTGGTGGCCCACCTCGCCACCGAAAGCCGCCCGCTGTACTCCCCCGATGGCCGCTCCCTGGCCTTCGTCTCGACCCGCACCGGCAACGGCGACGTGTACGTGCTGGCCCTGGAAACCGGCGAGCTGCGCCGCGTCACCTTCGACGATGCCCCGGACCAGCTCGACAGCTGGTCGGCCGATGGGAAATGGCTGTACTTTTCCTCGACCAGCCGCGACATCGCGGGCATGAACGACATCTACCGGGTGCCGGCCACCGGGGGCACGCCCACCGCCGTGAGCGCCGACCGCTACGCCAACGAATTCTTTGCCGCGCCCAGCCCCGACGGCAAAACCCTGGCCTTCAGCGCCCGGGGCATTGCCAGCAACCAGTGGTGGCGCCACGGCCACAGCCACCTCGACGAATCGGAAATCACCCTGCGCCGCGTGGGGGCCAACGGCGTACCCACCTACGAGGCCATTACGGCCGCGGGCAGCAAGGCCCTGTGGCCCATGTGGGGACAGGGCGGGCAGCGCCTATTCTACGTTTCGGACCAAAATGGCCAGGAAAACATCTGGGTGCTGGGCCTGAACGGCGACAAGGCGCCGGCCCGCGCCGTGACCTCATTTAAGGACGGGCGCGTGCTCTGGCCCAGCATTTCCTACGACGGCAAGCTGATTGCCTTCGAGCGCAACTTCAAGCTCTGGACCCTGGACACCGACAATGGGCAGGTGCGCGAAATAGCGGTGCAGCGGCGCGGCGCCCCCGCCGGCCCGGCCACGGAGCGGCTGCGCTTCACCGACCGCCTGCAGGAGCTAGCGCTGTCGCCCGATGGCACCAAAATGGCCTTTGTGGTGCACGGCGAAGTGTTCGCAGCATCGGCGGCCGATGGCGGCGAAGCCACCCGCATTTCGCAAACGCCCACTGCTGAGTCCGACATTGCCTGGTCGCCGGACAGCCGCCGCTTGGTATACGTGTCGGAGCGCGACGGGCCTTCGCACGTCTACAGCTACGCCTTTGCCACTGGCCTGGAAACCCGCCTGACCAACAGCCCGCTCAACGATGCCGCGCCCACGTTTTCTCCTGATGGCAAGCAGCTGGCCTTTGAACGCGATGCCGCCGAACTGCGCGTGCTGGACGTAGCCCAACAGCAGGAAAAAGTACTGGCCAAGGGCGTTTTTGGCCGGGCGCCCATCCGGGCCCGGCGCAGCTTTGTGTGGTCGCCCGATGGGCGCTGGGTGGCCTTCACGCCCCGCGGCGCCCGCGGCTTTACCAACGTCAACGTGGTACCCGCGGCCAGCGGGACTGCGCGGGCGGTGAGCTTCGTGGCCAACACGAACACCAATTCGGTTTCGTGGAGCCCCGATGGCAAGTTTCTGCTTTTCGATACGGGCCAGCGCACCGAAGACGCCCAATTGGCCCGCATCGACTTGCTACCCCGCACCCCGCGATTCCGCGAAGACCAGTTCCGCGACTTGTTTAAGGAGCAGCCCGCGCCCAGCCCCACCACGCTCGATAAAAACACGGCCCCGCCCGTGAAGCCCGCCGCTACAGCGCGGCCCGCGGTGCTGCCCGGCGGCCCCACCGATTCGCTGGGCACCCGCTCAGCCCAAAACGGAAAATCTGCCCCGGCCGGCACCGCACCCGCCAAAGCCGGAAAGCCGCCCGTCAACATCGTGTTTGAAGACATTCGCCGCCGCTTGAGTCTGCTGCCAGTGGGCGTGAACGTGGGCCCGCACAGCATCAGCCCCGACGGCAAATGGCTACTGCTGACGGCATATTCGGCCAACCAATCGAACCTGTACGTGTACCCGCTCGACGAATTGAGCAAGGAGCCGGCCGTGGTGCGGCAGCTCACGTCTACCGTGGGGGCCAAGCGCGACGCGCAGTTCTCGCGCGACAGCAAGGAAATCTACTACCTCGACCAGGGCGTCATCAAGGTGGTGCCGGTGGAAGTGGGCAAGGGTGCGGCGCATAGCGTGGCCGTATCGGCCGAGATGGATGTAGACTTCGAAAAAGAAAAGGTGGCTGTGTTTGAGCAGTCGTGGAGCCTGCTGCGCGACTTTTTCAACGACCCCACTTATAATGGCGTGAACTGGGCAGCCCAGCACGATATCTACGCTCCGCTCATTGCCGGCGCCCGCACCGTGGACGAAGCCCGCCGCCTCATCAACCTGATGATTGGCGAGCTCAACGCCTCGCACTCCGGCCTGAACCCAGCCCTGGCCGCCGGCACGGTGGTGCCCGCGGCCACCGGCCGCCTGGGCCTGCGCTTCGACGCCCCCGAATACGAGCAAAACGGGCGCCTGCGCGTAAGCACCGTGCTGCCGCTAAGCGCCGCCGCGCTAGCCGGCATCCGGCCCGGCGACGTAGTCCGGGCGGTGGACGGCCAGGCCCTCACCCCTACCACCAACCTCGACGAGCTGCTGCAATACAAAGTGGGCCGCCGCGTGACGTTGCGCATTGCCAGCGGCCAGGCCAACCCAACGGCCGCGACCGGCAAACGGAAATCCAAAACCAAAACGGTGGCCACTCCTTCCGCGGCAGCCGAGCGCGACGTGGTGGTGCGCCCCCTGAGCCGCGACACCGAAAAAGGCCTCGACTACCAGCAGTGGGTGGAAGAACGGCGGGCCTACGTAGCCAAAGCCAGCGGCGGCCGCCTGGGCTACGTGCACATGTTCGACATGTCGGCCGGGGCGCTGTCCCAGCTGCACCTCGACCTCGACGCCGAGAACATGGGCCGCGAAGGCGTGGTGGTGGATGTGCGCAACAACAACGGCGGCTTCGTGAATGTGTACGCCATCGACGTGCTGGCCCGCCGCAGCTACCTCACCTTTGCCAACCGCAGCCAGCCCACTTTCCAGCCCATCCGCTCCTACCTGGGCCAGCGCTCCCTGGAGCTGCCCACGGTGCTCGTGACCAACCAGCACTCCCTCTCCGATGCCGAAGATTTTAGCGAGGGCTACCGGGCCGAAAAGCTGGGCAAAATAGTGGGCGAGCCCACCGGCGGCTGGATAATCTTTACCGCCAACGTCTCGCTGCTCGATGGCTCGAGCTTGCGCCTGCCGTTCGTCACCATTCGGTCGGCCCGCGATGGCAAGGTGATGGAGATGAACCCCCGCCCGGTAGACGTGGCCGTGACCCGGCCCATCGGCGAGAGCTACACTGGCCGCGACGTGCAGCTGGATACCGCTGTGCAGGAACTCCTCGGCCAACTCAAGAACCCTACCAGCGGCGCTAGCGGCGGGAAGTAGTGCGCCGGCCAGGCACCCTTTGCTGGCCCCGCCCATTATTTCGCTGACGCCGATATGTCTTTTTCTAAAGCCCTGAGCAGTCCAGCTCAGGGCTTTTGCTTAGGGGAACTTCGCCAACGGCTGAGATTATTTTAGGGGCTTTGGCGCAATTACGGCTACCTTCATTTGTTTTGGTGTTGCTGGTGCGCACTGGTATCTTGCCCTGCCGCTTCTTTCTATGAAATCATTCCCCGTCCGTCGGCTCCTGGCTTCGCTGCTGCTGCTGGGCGTGCTGGGGACGGGGGTGGCGGTGTGGCTGCTGGGCAGCGAATACGGGCGCAAGCGCATTGCCCAGGCCGTGCGGCGCGGGCTCACGCACAATTCGGAGCTGGTGCTGGCGCCCTTCGAAGTGGAGCTGTCGCCGTGGCGCGACTTTCCGCACCTGACGGCGTCCATTCACCACATCGCCCTGATTGACACTTCTTTTAAGCAGCGGGTGCCGGTGCTGCGCATTGCGCGAGCCGACCTGCGCCTGGAGCTGGCCAGCCTGCTGCGCGGCCGAACTCGGGTCACGCGGCTGGCGCTTACCGACGCGGACTTTCGGGAGCGAGTCGATTCATTGGGCCGGTCCTGGGGCCTGCGCGGCAAGCGCCGCAAGGGCACCGGCGCCCCGCCCACCCTCAACCTTGAGCTGGACGAGCTGCTGGTGAACAACTTTCGCTTTAGCTCGCACAATGGGTATTCGCGCAGTGCGTTTGGGGCCCAGGTGCAGCAGGCCCGGCTCACGGCGCGGCTGCAGCGCGGGGTGCTGCGCGTGGCTGGCACCCTGGATGGGCAGTTGAGCTACCTGCGCACCCGCGCCGGCACCCTCTTCGAGCGGGAGCCGGTGCATGCCCGGGTGCACTACAAGTACACGTTCCAAAACCGCCAGGGCCTGCTCTGGAACACCCGCGCCACCCTCCACGGCGACACCATCCGGGTGAGCGGCACCCACACCGTGGACCCAAGGCAGCCGGTGGGCACCATGCTCAAGCTGCGTTTTGTGGGCAACCAGCCCCTCACCGAAACGCTGCGCGCGGCCCTGCCCCCGCGTCTGGAGCCCTACCTGGCCGGCGCCACCAGCCCCAGCAAAGCCCACATTCACTACACCATCACGGGCCTGAGCGGGCCCACCGTGAGCCCGCGCAACGTGCTGACCTTTAGTTTGCGCGGCGCCAGTATGCAGTGGCCCGAGGCCAACCGCCACATCAGCCGCTGGGACCTGCAGGGCACCTACGACAACGGCCGGGCCCACAGCATCAAATCAACCCAACTCACCTTGCGGCGCTGCCACATCTACTCCGCCGCCGGCCGCCTCGACGTGGCCCTGACCCTGAACGATTTCAGCCGCCCCTACCTGAATGCCAACCTCCGGGGCAGTACCCAACTGCCCGAGCTGGCGGAGCTGGTAGCCCCCGGGCGGTGGCGCGCCCGCCAGGGCATAGCCGACCTCGACGTGCGGGTGCGCGGCCTGTTGCACTCCCCCGGCGGCTCCGCCCGCCCCAAAGAGCTGCCCAAAGGCCTCTCGCTGCGCGGTACCATGGCGCTGCGCAATGCCACCCTGGGCCTGCCGGGGCGCGAGGCCGACATATCGAAACTCAACGTGCTGGTGGGCCTGCAGGACAGCCTCTGGCGCCTCTCCAATGCCACGGGGATGCTGAGTGGCATGCGGTTTCAGGCCACGGCCCGCACCATCTACCTGTACGACTACTTCATTGGCGAGCACGCCACGGCTAGCATCAGCGGCAATTTTGCGGTGGATGAGCTGCGCATCGACCGGCTGCGGGCCCTGATGCGGCCCATGCCCCGCACCGCCGGGGCCGTGCCTTCGGCCGGCCGCCGGCACCGGCAGCGCCGGACACCCCGCGACAAGGCCCAGCTCGCCGCCACGCTGGGCAGCGAGCTGATTCCGCCAGGCCTGCTGCTGGATGTGGGCCTGCGCTGCCAGCGCCTGCTGCTGGCCAGCGACACCCTCAACGACCTGGCCGTGACCGTGCGGCACGACGGCCAGCGGGTGCAGCTGCGCAACCTGGCGGGCCAGGTGTGGGGCGGCGCCGTGCGCGGCAACGTGGAATGGCCCACCGACCCCCAAAACGAGGTGGCGCCCGTGCAATACCAGCTGGGCGTGCGTTTTGGCACCATCAACTACCGCCAGTTTATGGCCCACCTCACCCGCCCCCTACCCGATACGCCCCGGCCTGCCAAGGGCAAAGGCGCCGCCATGCCGGCCCTGCGCGACTTGCTGCTGACCGCCAATGGCCGGCTGAACGTCGACATCGACCACGTGCAGCTTCCCGCCGGCGAAATCCTGAGCCAGGTGCAGCTTCGCCTACAGAAAACCGGCCCCCTCCTCCAGGTGCCCTTTCTACGCTTTACCACACCCGCGGGCGGCCAGGGAGAAGCCACCGGCACCGCCCAGGTAGCCAACATGCGCCTGCAGGCAGCCGATGCCGAGATAAAGCTGCGCTACGCGACCCTCGACGTGCAGCGCCTACTGGCTTGGATTGCCAGCATGACCACTCCCGTCGACACCGTGCCCACGGCCCGCACCATAGCCCGCGCCACGCGCCGGGCCCTGCGGCTACAGTCGCCCAAGAGCACCTCCATGGTGTCGAGCGGCGTGCTGAGCGCGGTGCTGCGCGTGGAGGCCAATGAGGTGCGTTACGCCGCCATCAAGGGCACCCGGTTCCGGCTGGTATCGCACCTGCTGGAGGGCGAGGCCCGGCTCGACGATTGTTCGCTGGACGCGCTGCAGGGCCACATCAGCCTGCGCGGCCTCATGCTGAGCACCGGTGACCGCGAGCACCACCCTGCCCAGGCGCAGCTGCGGCTGGAAGATGTGCAGCTGCCTGCCCTGTTCAGTACTGCCACGGCCATGGGCCTCAACGTGCTGGGCGGCGACAATATCCGCGGGAGCCTGCGCGGCTTGGTAGACCTGCGCACCGACCTCGGCAGCACCTTCCTGCCCAGCCTGCCGCAAACGGTGGGCTACGTGAAAGCCGATTTCCGAGACCTGGAGCTGCTGAATGTGGAGGCCCTGATGGAGGCACTTAAATTCATGAAGTCCGAGCGAACCAGTCACCTGTATTTTGAGCCGGTGAGCAGCGAGTTTATCCTGGCCAATGGGCAGCTGCTCATCCCCGGCCTGCGCCTGAACAGCAACCTTAGCAGCCTGCAGGTAAGCGGCCGCTACGGCCTGGATGGCCGCAGCAACCTCTTCGTCGGCCTCAAGCCCTTGCAGGCCCTGTTTGGCAACAACGACAAGCGCATCGAGCGCATCGAGCGCATCCAGGACGGCGAACCCAAGCGCAATGCCGACCGCAAGCTCACCTACATCAACCTGCGGCGCACCGAACCCAAGGAGAAGTACAAGGTTCGCCTGTTTCAGAAGGAAGAGCAGCGCCGCGAGGAAGCCAGCCTCCGCCAGCAGTACCGCGACTTCCTGCTCACCCAGCGCCTGGATACCACCGTGCGCCTGCTGCGCTGATGTGAGTGTGTATAGTTTCCGTCATGCAGAACGCCGCGAAGCACCTCCCGTGGAACCTCACCCCCGGCCCCTCTCCAAAAGAGAGGGGTGCCACGGCACAAGACTCAGGTCAATTTTAAGTTAAAAGGCGCGGCTCAATTGAGCCGCGCCTTTCACTTTTTAACGTGAGGCTCCCCTCTCATTTGGAGAGGGGCCTGGGGTGAGGTTCCACGCGAGGGGAAGCTTCGCAACAGTCTACCAGCATCATATTCCTACCAAAACTTCTATCCTAACATCCTGCCGTTCTTTGCGGGCTGCCAACCCTCACCTCTTCTGCTTATACCCTTCCCTGCATGCTTCGCACCGTTATCACCACCACTTTACTGGCCGCTGGCATAGCCGCTTCAGCTCAGGCCCAAGCCCCTACCCGCGCCCAGGATTCGGCCTTCGTGCGGCAGAACTACACCAAGCTCGACCGCCAGATTGTGATGCGCGACGGCGTGAAGCTATACACGGTGATTTATGTGCCCAAGGATGCTTCGGCCGGCACTCCCTACCCGTTTTTGATGACGCGCACGCCCTACTCGGCCGGGCCGTATGGGGAGCAGAAGTACCGCTTGCGCGGCCCCGGGCCCAGCCGGGAATTATCGCAGGAAAAGTACATTTTCGTGTACCAGGACGTGCGCGGGCGCTACCTGAGCCAGGGCCAGTTTGAGGAAATGACACCGGCGCTGAAGGGCATTAAAGCGGCAGTAGTGCAAGGCCCCGCCACCCCGCACGACGAAAGCACCGACACCTTCGACACCATCGAATGGCTGCTGAAGAACGTGCCTGGCAACAACGGCCGCGTGGGCATGGTGGGCATTTCCTACCCCGGATTCTACGCCACGGCGGCCCTGCCCAACGCCCACCCGGCCCTGAAATCGGTGTCGCCGCAGGCCCCGGTCACGGATGAGTTTATGGGCGACGATGCCCGCCACAAAGGCGCGTTTTTCCTGCTCGACAACTTCGACTTCACCAACTCCTTCGACGTGCCGCGCCCCAAGCCGGTGGCCCAATACGAGGAGCTGTTCAAGTTTGAGCCCAAAGACGCGTACAAGTTTTACCTCAAATTGGGGCCCATCAAAAACGCCAACAGCAGCAAGTACTTTAACAACCGCGCCCGCATCTGGAACGAGTACCTGCAGCACGAAACCTACGACGCTTACTGGCAGGCCCGCAACATCCGCACGGCCCTCACCGGCGTGAAGCCCGCGGTGCTGGTGGTGGGCGGCTGGTTTGATGCCGAGGACCTGTTCGGCGCGCTCAACACCTACAAGGCCATCGAAAAGCAGAATCCCGGCGCCACCAACCGCCTCGTGATGGGCCCCTGGACTCACGGCGCCTGGGCTCGGCCCGACTGGAGCACCTTCGGCCCGCTGAGCTTCGGCAGCAACGTCTCCCAGACCTTCCGCGAAACGCTGGAAACGCCGTTTTTCAACTTCTACCTCAAGGACAAAGGCAGCTTCAACCCGGCCGAAGCCACGGTCTTCAACACCGGCACCAACGAGTGGAAAACCTACGCCGCCTGGCCCCCGGCGGCTACCAAAACGCGCACGCTCTACTTCCAGGAAGCCGGCCGCCTCGGGTTTACGGCGCCTCCTGCGGCCTCTAAACCAGCTCAATATGTCAGCGACCCGGCCAACCCCGTGCCTTACACCGAGGGCGTGCACGCCGAGCGTAAAAACGAGTACATGATTGAAGACCAGCGCTTCGCCGCCAAGCGCCCCGACGTGCTCACCTTCCAAACCGAGCCCCTGACCGAGGACCTCACCCTTGCTGGCCCGCTCACCGCCGACCTGTTTGTGAGCACTTCCGGCACCGATGCCGACTTTATTGTGAAGGTCATCGACGTGCTGCCCGCCAATGCCACCGGTTTTGCGCCCGGCAAAAAACCCACGGCCGGCTACCAGCGCCTGGTGCGCGCCGAGGTAATGCGCGGCCGCTTCCGCAACAGCTTCACCCAGCCCGAGGCGTTCAAGCCCAACCAGCCCACCGAAGTAAAATATGAGCTGCCCGACGTGCTCCACACCTTCCGGAAAGGCCACCGCCTCATGGTGCAGGTGCAAAGCACTTGGTTTCCGCTGGTAGACCGCAACCCACAGAAATTTGTGCCCATTGCCAAGGCCGAGGCCAAGGATTTCCAGAAAGCCACCATCCGGCTCTACCACGATGCCAAGCAGGCTTCGGCGGTCCGGGTGCAGGTGGTAGCACCCTAGCTTCACGCCCCGGAGCGGGGTTGGGCTAAAACATGCCGCCTGCTTCCTCCGTTATGGGCTCTCCCTTTTCCAGCCCAATGCCTAGCTCCAAACCCACCGTTCTCATTACCGGCGCCACCGGCCAGATTGGCGGCGACACGCTCCGCCGCCTCCGCGCCGACGACACCATAACCTTGGTAGCAGCCGTGCGCTCCCCGGCCCAGGCAGCGGCCTTCGAGGCGCAGGGCGTTCGCAGCGTGCTGCTCGATTTTGACCGCGAAGAAACCCTGGCGCCCGCTTTGGCCGGCATCGACCGCGCCTTGCTCGTAACCGGCTACACCGTGGATATGCTGCGCCAGAGCAAGGCTTTTCTCGACCAGGCCCACCTGGCCGGCGTGCGCCATGTGGTGCACCTGGGTGCCTGCGGCCCCGACGACACCACCGTGGCCCACTGGGCCTGGCACCAACTGGTGGAGCGCTACATCGAGTGGCGCGGCTTCTCCTTCACCCACCTGCGGCCCGAAACCTTCATGCAAAACCTGCTCAGCTACGGCGGTACCCAGGTGGTGCAGGCGGGCCTCATCCGGCAGTTTGTGGGCGATGCCCGCCTGAGCTGGGTCGATGCCGAAGACGTGGCCCTGGCCGCTGCGCAGGCCCTGCTGCACCCCGAGCGCCACGCCGGCTACACCTACCGGCTGGGCTACGACGCCAAATCCTACCACGAAATCGCGGCCGTCATGGCCGAGGTGCTGGGCAAGCCCTTCCGCTACGAGCCCGTAGCGCCGGAGGTATTTCTGGAAAACATGCGCGCCGCCGGCGCCGAAATGGCCTACATGCACTGCGTGTACGACCACTACAAGCGCTACGCCGCCCACACCCTGCCGGGTGCCGACGACGTGTTCGACAACTTTCCCGGCATTGCCGGGCAGGAGCCGGTGCGGTGGCGGCAGTTCATCGAAAAGCACCGCGCCGCCTTCGACTATTAAAAGCAGTTTCGGAGTCGGTGTACAGTAGCGCGGACTTTTAGTCCGCGAGCCAGTTGGCGCTACGGCCTCGCGGACTAAAAGTCCGCGCTACTGCCATACACTCACTCAGAAACCGCTCTAGCACTGGCCGCCCGAACCAGACCATGCTAGACTAAGGCCTGCATAAACTCGTCGGTAAAATCCGGCGCAAAGTGCAGCACATTGGGGAGGTGGGCAAATTCGGTTTCCTCGTGCGTGGTGGTGAGCACCACAGCGTTCATGCCGGCGTTGTGCGCGGCTTCGGCGCCTTTGGGCACGTCTTCGAACACGATGCAGCCAACCGGCGCCACGCCCAGCTGCGCGGCGGCTTTGAGGAAGGTTTCGGGGTTGGGCTTGCTCAGGACCACGTCATCGGCGCTGACAATGGTTTGGAAGTAGTGCCGGATGTTCAGGTTATCGAGCACGAAGTCGATGTTGAACGGGATAGCAGCTGAGCCGATGGCCATGGGTATGCCCCGTTGGTGGGCCGCTTCCAGAAACGCGGGCAGGCCCGGCAGCAGCTGCAGGTGCGGCAGAAACTCCTGCTGGTAGCGCCGCTCCTTTTCGAGGGAGAGTCGGTCCATTTCGGCCGCGCTAAACCGGTCGGGGCCAAACATGCGCACCAGTACCTCCTGGTTTTTGCCGTACATCTGCGGCTTCACTTCATCCCAGGTAAACTGGCCGCCCAGGTCGTAATTGAACAGGTATTGCCAGGCGCGGGTGTGGTATTCCATGTCGTGAATCATGGTACCGTTGAGGTCGAAAACAAAGGCTTTCATAGAAACATTGAGCTAAGCGAAACCGGGGCAATCCGGGCAGTTGCGTAGGGCAAAGCTCGCGCTTTTCCGTGGCGGTAGGCTCAAGTCGGGCGCAGGGCCAGCTCAATTTCTGCTCCTTCCTTTAGCTTTCGACATGAAACCAAGAATCGAGCAACTGGCCGAAAAGAAATTAATTGGCAAGCGCATGACCATGTCATTGGCGCAGAATAAAACGCGCGAGCTGTGGCAAAGCTTCATGCCCCGGCGCCGGGAAATTCTTAATCCACTGGGCCCCGAGTTCTACTCTATGCAACTTTATGGCCCGGGGTATTTCCAGGATTTTAGCCCAATTACCGAATTTGAGAAATGGGCTACGGTGGCGGTAACGGACTTTGACAACGTGCCGCAGGGCATGGAAACCATCACGCTGCCCGGCGGCCTCTATGCCGTATTCCTACACCGCGCCGACGACAGCACCCCCGACCAAACGTTTCGGTACATCTTCGAAACCTGGCTGCCTGCCTCGGGCTACTTGCTAGACGACCGGCCCCACTTCGAACTGCTGGGAGAAAAGTATAAGAACAACGCCCCCGAATCAGAAGAGGAAATCTGGATACCTATTAAGGCCAGGACTTAGCCTTTAGCAGGGAAATAGGCTGAAATCGCCTGTCATGTCGCGCCTCTTGTCATGCAGAGCGCAGCGAAGCATCTTATCACTCCTCAACGGGTCGTGCAAGGGTGACAAGATGCTTCGCTGCGCTCTGCATGACGGACGATTGGATTGCAACTGGGGTAAAGATGCTACGCTCTGCATGACAAGAGGCGCGGCAGGACGTACCGTTCTGGCCCAACCACCCTTTACAAATACACCCGGAACGTGGTACCCTCCCCTACTTCGCTCTCCACCTCCACATGGCCGCCGTTGCTCTGCACGATGCGGTTGACGAGGTAGAGGCCCACGCCGGTACCTTCGGTGTGGTCGTGGAAGCGACGGAAGAGGTGAAACAGCTCGCCGCGGTGCCGCTGCACGTCGAAGCCCAGGCCGTTGTCTTCCACCATGAGCACGGGCCGGTCCTCCTGCACCCACATGGAGAGGTGCACGCGGCAGCGCCGGGCGGGGTCGGCGTATTTCAGCGAGTTGCTGAGCAGGTTGAGCACGATGGTGCGCAGGTTGGCGCGGGCGTAGGACAGCGTGGGCCGGGCCGAGAAGTCGGTGGTGATGCGCGCCCGGGCCGCCTGCACCTGGGGCTGCAGGGTTTGGAGCACCTCCTGGGTCAACTCGTCCATGAGCACGGTTTCGGCGGCCAGCTCCGGGAGTCGCTGCACCTGCCCCACCACGGCCAGGTCGTCGATGGTGGTGCCCAGCTGGCGCAGGGCATCTTCCACCATGGGTTCGAGCAGGTCCTTTTCCTCGGGGTCCTGGAACACGGTGGACCGCCGCAACTCCTCGAACAGGCCCGCCAGGTTGTTGACGGGCTGCTTGAGGTCGTGGCTGGCCGCGTACACGAAGTTGTCCAGGTCCTGGTTGGTGCGGGTCAGCTGCAGGTTGGCCTGGGCCAGCTCTTGGTTGCGGGCGCTCACGGCCAGGTGGGCGGCGGTCATTTCCTCGTTGGCGCGGGCCAACAGCTGGCGGGCCGCCACTTGCTCGCTTACGTCGGTGGCCACGGCAGCTATGCCCGTAATCTGGCCGTTGCTGTCGCGCAGGGGCTGGTACACGAAGTTCGCGTATACGGTTTCGAGCCGGCCGTGGCGCGGCAGTTCCACGGCTTGCCCTTGGGCCACATACGCCTGCCCCGTGGTCAGCACGTCTTGCAGCAGCAGGTCAAAGCCTTGGCCGCGCAGCTCGAACATGCCGTCCATCAGCGGCTTGCCGAGTACTTCTTCCAGCGTGTGGCCCCATATGGCGCACATGCCGGGGTTGGCCAGCTCCACCACCAGTTCGGGCCCGCGGAGCACCGCAATGGCCACCGGGGCTTGCTCAAACAGCGCCTGCAGCTGGGCGTCGCGCTGCTGCATTTCTTCCTGTAGCACGGCGGCCTGCTGGCGGGCCAGTACCTGCTCGGTCACGTCGAAGGCGAAAATGGACACGCCCACCACGGCGCCGCCGTCGTGGTACGCCTGGTAGGTGAACGTGAAGTAGACCTCGGGCAGCAGGTTGCCCGCGGTATCGCGCACCTGCAAAGGCAGTTCGGTGCCAAAAAACGCCTCGCCGGTGGTGTACACCTGGTCGAGTAGGCCCAGGAAGCCAAAGTCCACCGTCTCGGGCAAGGCCTCGGCCAGCGGCCGGCCCAGCAGCGGCCGGCCCGGAAACAGGGCCTGGTAGCCCGGGTTCACGTAATCGAACCGGTGCTCGGGGCCGCGCAGGATGGCCACGCTGGCCGGCGTTTGCTCAAACACCTGGTAAAGGGTTTCGCGCTGCTGCACCAGCTGCTTCGAGGCTTCGAGGGTGGCGGCTTGCAGGGCATCGGCGCGCCGGCGCGCCTGCACCTGCTCCGTTACCTCAAAGGCAAACACGAGCACGCCGTCGATGCGCCCGGTTTCGTCGTAGCGGGCCTGCTGGATGTAGTTAAAGTACCGGTCTTCCAGCACCCCGTCTTCGGGCCGGGCAATGGGAATGAGAATGCCGTTTTCCTCGTTGGTGAGGCCCGTTTCGAACACGCGCTGAAGGGTGCGGTGCACTTCGTGGCCCTCGATTTCGGGCAGGGCCGCCAGAATCGGCCGGCCCAGCAGCTGCCGGCCCGGAAACAGCGCCTGGTAGCCCGGGTTCACCAGCTCATACACCAGCTCGGGGCCGTCGAGAATGCAGATAGCGGCCGGCGCCTGCATAAAGAACCGCTCCAGCCGGGCGCGCTGGCGCTCGGCGTCGGTCTGGGCGCGCAGCAGGCGGGCGGTGCGGTCGGCCACCCGCACCTCCAGCTCCTGGTTCAGCTCGTTGAGCCGGAGTTGCGCCCGAAACAGGTCGTCGTTGCTGGACCGAATTTCCTCGTTGGCCGCCTGCAGCTCTTCGTTGGCGGCGGCCAGCTCTTCGTTTAGCTCGGCGCTTTGCCGCTCGGTGGTGGCCAGCTGCTGCCGGGCCTGCACCTGCGGCGTCACCTCAAAGGCAAACACAATAATGCCGTCGATGGCGCCGCTGGTGTCGTACCGGGCCTGGTAGCTGAAGTTGTAATACCGATTTTCCAGCTCCGAATTGCCCGCATTGGCGTGGTCGAGCTGGATGAGCATCTCGTTGGCCCGAAAGGTCTGGCCGGTCCGGTACACCTCGTCGAGCAGGCCAAAAATGGGCTGCCCCGCCAGTTCGGGCATGGCCTCGCGAACGGGCCGGCCCAGCAGCGGCCGGTTGCCCACCAGCTGCTGGTAGAGCGGGTTGGCCAGCTCAAACACGTGCTCGGGGCCCGCGAAGATGCAAATCATGGCCGGCGCCTGCATAAAGGTCTCGTGCAGGGCGGCGCGCTGGCGTTCGGCTTCGGCCAGGGCGGCGCGCTCGCGGGCCTGGCTTTCGCGCAGGGCCAACTCCACGGCCGTGCGGGTATGGTGGGCCGTGTCGCTGAAGCTTACCAGCAGCCCCCGCCCCACCCGCCGGGCCGACAGCCGGAAGTAGTTGTCGAGACCGTCGCCCTGGTAGTTGATGTCCATCCGCGTCGGCGCGTCGGATTCGAAGGCCTCGCGGTGAAAGGCAAAAACGCCGGTCGCGACGGTGTGTGGGTAGTACTCCAGGTACGTGCCGGCCGGCCGGGCCGGCTGCTGCAGCATGCGCTGGGCGGTGGGGTTAAAGTAATCGATGGTGAAATCGACGATTTCGCCGCTGGCCGCCCGCACGGGCGAGTAGAGCGCCACGCCCTGCAGCGAGGTATCCAGCAAGCCCTCCAGTAAGTCGCCAAGCGGAAAAGCGTCGCGGAGTTCGGCGGGGATAGACGCGGAGGCAGAATCGGGCATGCGGCGAAGGTAAACACAACCGGAATGTTGAGCTGATTCATACGCAGAACTGGCGGCTTCGATGGCGGGAACCTGCTGAAAGCAAGTCTGCTTCAATTTTAGCCCAGGCCCCCTTCCGGCGCTGCGTTCAGAGAGCGGCCCGCCCGGAACGCACACGCCCCCGCTGCGGGCCGCAACGGGGGCGTGGGTATCCAAGTTGAGCTTAAACCGACGGCTTACTTCAGCTCGTCGCCAATTACGGCGACGGCTTCGGCCAGGGCCGCGTCTTTGCGCAGGGGCTTGAGGAAACGGGCGGCCCGCTTGGAAGCCGTCGAGTCGGAGCCAGCTACGCTGGCATCGGCCGTCAGTTGGGCTACGTCCAGAGAAGGCAGGGCATTTTGCGCGGCCGTCTGCTGCTTGTTGGCGTCGCGCACCTGCTGCTGGGTGGCGCGGTAGGCGGCCAGGTTCAGCGAGAGGTTGGTTTGTTTGCGGCGGATGGTGGCGCGCTGGGTAGCATCGGTAATCAGGCGGAAGCCGGGGCTGGCCGCTACCCGGGCCGCACTGGCGGCGCGCAGCTTATCAATGGCCGGCACCGTGTTGCTGGGCTGGTAGGCGGCGGGCGAAATCTCATCCCACAGCAAGGGGTACTCTGACTCCTGCTCGCCCTTGGCAAACGAGGTGAGGGCATCGGGCAGGGTAATGTCCGGCACCACGCCTTTGAACTGTGTGGAGCCGCCATTCACCCGGTAAAACTTCTGGATGGTGAGCTTGAGCGAGCCTAGGGGCTTCAGGGCCTTGGCCTCGGGCGACACCGCGTTGTCGAGGTCAATAAGCTGCTGCACGGTGCCCTTGCCGTAGGTGGTGCTGCCCACGATGATGGCGCGGCGGTAGTCCTGCATAGCGGCGGCCAGAATCTCCGATGCCGAAGCGCTGTACTTGTTCACCATCACCACGAGCGGGCCGGCGTACTGCACCTGGGGGTCTTTGTCGTCGAGGGCGGTGGGGCGGCCGCGGCCGGCTTTCACCTGCACCATGGGGCCGCTGGGCACGAAAAGGCCACCCATTTCCACGGCGTCCTGCAGCGAGCCGCCGCCGTTGTAGCGCAGGTCGAGAATCACGCCGGCCACGTTTTCCTTGCTCAGCTTGGCCAGCTCCGTTTTCACGTCAGCGGCGCTGCTGCGGCCCCCTTTGCCGCCAAAGTCGGCATAGAAGCCCGGCAGGTGAATGTAGCCGTAGTTTTTGCCCCCCTGCTTGATGATGGCCGACTGCGCGTAGGTTTCCTCAATCACCACCACGTCGCGGATGATGGGGATGACCACGACGGCGCCGTCGGGCTTGCGCACCGTCAGGCGCACTTCGGTGCCCTTGGGGCCGCGAATCAGCTTCACGGCTTTCTCAAAGCGCATGCCTTCCACGCTCACGGGCTCGGCCGCGCCTTGGGCCACGCGCAGGATGATATCGCCCACCTTCAGCTCGCCCTGCCGGAACGAGGCCGACCCGGCCACAATGTCGGTTACCTTGAGGTGGCCTTCGTCTTCCTGCAGCTGCGCGCCGGTGCCTTCCAACCGGCCCGACATCGCAATGTCGAAGTTGTCGCGGGCAATGGGCGCAAAGTATTCGGTGTGCGGGTCGTAGGTGTTGGCAATGACGTTGGCAAACTCGGCCAGGTGGTCGTTGTCGTCGTTTTGCAGCTGGTCGGCGAAGTATTCGTCATAGTACTTCAGCACGCGCTTGCGGGCGGCGGCCTCTAGCTCGGCCGGCGTGCGCTGCCGCTCCGACGTTACGGCAGGTGAGGTGCCCGGCGTAGCGGCCGCCAGCGGCTTGTCTTTCTTGCGGGCTTCCTCGTCCATCAGCTCCGAGAGCTGGGCCAGGGTCTGGTACTTCAGCAGCTTGCGCCACTTTTCGCGCTGGACTGCGGCGGTGGGCGCGAAGGCTGCTTTATCGGGGCTGGTTTCCAGGCTTTCCTGCACCGTGAAGTCGAAGGGCTTGGCCAGAATCTGGCGGTACAGCGCCTGAATTTCCAGGGTGCGCTTGCTCAGCAGCTTGCTAGTCACGTCCAGAAACTCGTGGGTGCCGCCCTTCAGCTCGTCGTCAATCTTGGTTTGGTACTGCCGCAGCTGGGCCACTTCGGGAGCCAGAAGCAGCTGCTTGTTCACGTCTACCCGCTTGAGGTAAAGGTCGAACACGCGCTGCGAGAACTGGTCGTCGAGCTTTTCGGGCTGGTAGTGAAGCACGCCCAGGCCCTGCAGCATGGTGCCCAGCACCACCTGGTCGCGCGGCGGCGTGCCCTGGTAAACGGAATAAGAGGCCAGCCCAACCAAGGCCAGCGTCGACAACAATCCTACTTTCAAACGGGAAGCTTGCATGCGAAGAAGAATTTCAGAGCGAGAAAAACAGAGCACCGGCCTGGGGCCGCGCTACGTGAATGAGCTACTTTGAGGGCAAAAGGTGACAGCGACGGTGCTACAATCGCACCAAGTATGCCATTAAAGTCAAAACCCTACCAATAAGGTTGCGAAAAGTACCCATTCACAATCTTAAATCCACCACGTCTTATCGACAAGCAGTGCAATTCCGGCTTGGCAGGGTGGCACCACGCTAGAAGCATATTTAAATAAACAATAAATGAAAGGCAGAAATTCCTGAAGGAGGGTTGCGTTGGGCTGGAAGAAACGCGCCCCGTGGAACCTCACCCCCGGCCCCTCTCCAAAAGAGAGGGGTGCCACGGCACAAGAATCAGCTAAATTTTGAATAGAAAAGTCCCCGCTCACTTGAGCCAGGGCGTTTTCTGTTTGATTGAATAACGTCCGGCTTCCCTCTCTTTTGGAGAGGGGCCGGGGGTGAGGTTCCACGGCAGCACTCCTCTCCTAAAAACTCAACGTGAGCTGGCGGCCGGCGGCGTGCTGGCCGTTGCTCAGGTTGGAGAGCGATACCCCGAGCAGGCGCACGCCTTTGGGCAGCGGAAACAAGGACTCGACCAACTCTTTGCACAGCCGTTCGAGCGCTGCCTGGCTGGGAATGGAGCTCACCGTGCTGCGGCTGCGGGTTATCTGCTGGAAGTCGGCGTACTTCACCTTCAGTGTGATGGTACGGCCCAGGATGCCGGTGCGCTGGCAGTACTCCCACACTTCTTCGAGGGAAGGCCGCAGCCCATCCAGCAAGTCCGGAAACAGGGTCAGGTCCTGGGCAAAGGTGGTCTCGGAGCCCACCGACTTGCGCAGGCGGTCGGCCACCACGGGGCGGTGGTCCTGGGCGCGGGCAATGGCAAAGTAGTAGTGCCCGGCCTTGCCAAACTGCTGCTGCAGAAACTCAGCGGTCTGCTCCCGTAAATCGGCTCCGGTAAAGATGCCCAGCTGGTTCATCTTGGCCGCCGTGACCGGCCCCACGCCGTGGAACTGCCCTACGGCCAGGCCCTCCACAAACGCCAGCCCCTGCTCGGGCCGCACCACAAACTGGCCGTTGGGCTTGCGGTAGTCGGAAGCCAGCTTGGCCAGAAACTTATTGTAGGAGATGCCCGCCGAGGCCGTGAGCTGGGTTTCGGCCAGGATTTTGGCCCGGATTTCTCGCGCAATTTGAGTGGCCGAGGCCAGTTCCTTGAGGTTGTGGGTGACGTCGAGGTAGGCCTCGTCCAGCGACACCGGCTCAATAAGTGGCGTGTACTCGGCAAAAATGGCCCGAATCTGCCGCGACACGTCCTTGTACACGTCGAAGCGCGGCGAGACAAACACGAGCTCCGGGCACTTGCGCAGCGCCGTAGTCGACGGCATGGCCGACCGCACGCCGTATTCGCGGGCCTCGTAGCTGGCTGCCGCTACCACGCCCCGCTCCCGGGCGCCGCCCACCGCCACGGGCCGCCCGCGCAAGTCGGGGTTATCTCGCTGCTCCACAGAAGCATAAAATGCATCCATGTCCAAATGGATGATTTTGCGAATGAAATTCTCACTCACTATTCTTACTGTTTATTCTTCAAAGATAAATCGGCGGGGGCGGAGCGACGAATCTGCGTTTGCAGCAAATCAGGGTAGGTAGGGCTTCCTTCTCCACTGCAATCGATTGCGGTGATATATCTCATATACAGGATGTTAACGCAAAAATAATATTGACCATTTCCTTTACATCGGCGAAAAGTTTGTCTACCTTTACATAAATACCTTGTGGGGTGGCGGAACTGGCAGACGCGCTAGCCTATCTCGCTAGTAAAATTAGAGGTTCGAGTCCTCTCTCTACAGCAACAGTCCCGGTCGCATGCGCGCCGGGACTTTTTGCTTTTAAGCCACTTGGGTTTCTGCTCGCCCCCTTTCAGCAGCCCAACATTTCAACATTCGGCACCAGGGCAAACGGCTACCTTCTGAGCTGGCGCCCGGCGCCGTGGGCACTTACGTGTGGTAGGATACCGTGTATATAGCGGTTTGCCTACCTTGCTGCCTATGCCACAAAAACTCCTTCCTCTCCTGGTACTGTCGGCGCTGAGCGTGGGCAGCGCTGCGGCTCAAAAGACCAGCAAACCCACCCCTGGCGCGCCTTATTCGGCGGCCGGCAAAAAGGCCAAGGTCTACACCACGGCGGCCAATACCACCCAGCGCCTCGCGGCCGGCGACGCCCTCGCCTTTCAGCCCGCCGGGCAGCCCCTGGAAACCCAGGTGTGCGTATTTGTGGACCCCGGGCACACGTTTCAGACCATGCTCGGTATTGGCGGGGCGCTCACCGATGCCTCGGCCGAAACCTTCGCCAAACTGCCCAAGGCCCAGCAGCAGGAGTTGCTGCAGGCCTACTACAGCCCCACGGCCGGCATTGGCTACACGCTGGCGCGCACCAGCATCCACAGCTCGGACTTTTCGAGCGGGAGCTACACCTACGTGACCGACCAGGACGCGGCGCTGAAAACCTTTAGCGTGCAGCACGACGAGCAGTTTCGCATTCCGTTCATCAAGCAGGCCCTGGCGGCGGCCGGCGGAAAGCTCACCCTCTACGTGAGCCCCTGGAGCCCGCCGGGCTGGATGAAAACCAACGGCGAGATGCTGCACGGCGGCAAGCTGCTGCCCCAGTACCGCCAGGCCTGGGCCGACTACTACGTGAAGTTCATCCAGGCCTACGAGCAGCGGGGCATCCCGGTGTGGGGCCTCACGGTGCAGAACGAGCCCATGGCCACCCAAACCTGGGAGTCGTGCATTTTCACCGGCGAGGACGAGCGGGACTTTATCAAAAGCTACCTCGGCCCCACCCTGCAAAAGGGCGGCCTGGGCAACAAAAAGCTCATTGCCTGGGACCACAACCGCGACCTGCTCTACCAGCGCACCAGCACCGTGCTCGACGACCCGCAGGCCGCCAAGTACGTGTGGGGCATCGGCTACCACTGGTACGAAACCTGGACCGGCAGCGGCATGCTCTTCGACAACGTGAAGCGCGTGCACGAAACCTACCCCGACAAAAACCTGCTGTTCACCGAAGGCTGTCTCGAAAAGTTTGAGCTGGCCAAAATCGACCGCTGGGACCTGGGCGAGAAATACGGCCAGTCGATGATAGGCGACTTCAACGCCGGCACCGTGGGCTGGACCGACTGGAACGTGCTGCTCGACGAAACCGGCGGCCCCAACCACGTGGGCAACTTCTGCTACGCCCCCATCATCGCCGATACCAAAGCCGGCAAGCTCCTCTACACCAACGCCTACTACTACATCGGCCACTTTTCGAAGTTCATCCGGCCCGGCGCCAAGCGCATCGTGAGCTCCGCTAACCGCGACGTGCTGCAAACCACCGCCTTCCGCAACCCCGATGGCAGCGTAGCCGTGGTGGTAATAAATCAGACCGACAAGCCCCTGGATTTCCAGCTGTGGCTGGCGGGCCAAGGGGCCAAAACCACGTCGGCTGCGCACTCCATTATGACGCTGGTGGTAAATTGATTTTCTCTGGCTGCCGGCTGGCCTTTCGCCCGTCAATCGCCTGCCATCGCCTGTCCTGCCGAGCGTAGCGAAGCATCTTATCGCCGTCGAACGAGTCGTCCAAACGTGATAAGATGCTTCGCTACGCTCAGCAGGACAAATGGCGCGCTGCAGAACAGACGTTTGTTTTATGACAGCGTTTATACCCTTGCTATGACGTTTCCGAAATCATTCAGAGTCGCACTCCTCCTCTGCGGAGCCTTCCTCGCCCCCATCGTGGCGCTGGCGCAGCAGCCCACCGCCGCCGAGGCCAAAAAAGCAGCCGACGAAGCCTACACCCGGCAGCGGGAATACCTGCTGCACAACGACTGGCCCAACCTGCAGCGCTACGCCGCGGCCAACCGACGGCTGCCCGCGCCGCAGCCCGGCGTGCCCCGGGTGGTGCTGCTCGGCAATTCCATCACCGAGAACTGGCCCAAGGCCGACTCGGCCTTTTTTGCCGGCAAGCCCTATGGCTACATTGGGCGCGGCATCAGCGGGCAGACGTCGGGGCAGACCGTGCTGCGCTTCCGGCAGGACGTCATTGACCTGCGCCCGGCCGTGGTGGTGCTGCTCATCGGCATCAACGACGTGGCCGAGAACAACGGCCCCTACAACCCGCAGACCACCCTCGGCAACATTATGTCGATGGTGGAGCTGGCCCAGGCCCACGGCATCCGGGTGGTGCTAAGCTCGGTGACGCCCGCGGCCGACTTCTCGTGGCGCAAAGGCCTGAACCCCGCCCCCAAAATCTTGGCCCTCAACCAGCAAATCAAAGCCTACGCGGCAAAGACTGGCTGCGTGTACCTCGACTACCACTCGGCCCTGGCCGATGAGCAGCAGGGCCTGAAAAAGGCCTACGGCGAAGATGGCGTGCACCCTAACCTGGCCGGCTACCGCGTGATGGAGCCGCTCTTGAACCAAGCCGTGGCTGCCGCTTTAAAAAAGAAGTAGCCCCTGAATTGAGCTAAAAAGCCCCGGCTGCTACGCGGCCAGGGCTTTTTTGCGCGGGGCCGGCTTCTTGCGCTTGGCCTTTTTCTTGCGCGGCGGCAGCCGTTCCCGCTCGGCCTTGCGCTCGGCCCGCATGAGTAGGCGCTCGGGCAGGCGGGCAATGAGCCGGTCGCGCACGTACTGGGCCAGGCAGGACAGCGGCACCGTGTGGGTGGTGCGCAGGTAGTGGCCCACTTCCCGGCTCCGCAGCGTGCTCGCGCCGGCCAGGCCCCGGGCCATCAGAAACTGCTTTACTTCTTCCAGCAGCAGCAGGCCCGCAATGGGCGCGCGCTCCACGGTGGCGTTGTAGCCGGCGGCGCGGTGGGGGCGCAGGCCCCCGGCCGAGGCCACCAGCACGCCCACCCAGTCGGGCAGCAGGGGCAGCAGCTTGAGCAGGTGCTTTTCGGTCACCACGAAGGTCACGAAATCGTAGACCTCGCCGTAGCAGCGCAGCTGGTTGGCCACGCGCTGCAGGGTGTCGCCGTCGCCCTTCACCTCGTAGCCGTGCATGAAGGCGGGCGTGATGTGCACCACGTCGGCGCGGGTGGTGCCGGTGGGCAGCTCGTCGACGTACACGCCGCCCGTGAGCAGCGGGTAGAGCAGGGCGCGGATTTCCGGGTCGTTCATGGCAGCCCCAAAATTAGCTCCACATTGGACCGCGCAGAATGCCACGCCACCAAAAACGCGTGACTTTAACGCTGTGCAGCTAAAACCGGGGGTTACTCGGCCAGCCTCGAACATACCCAAGCAGCTATCCGGGTAAAGCTCGCCGCAATAATGGGCTTATCAGGCTTATTAAATCAAGCTTTTTTAGGCATTATTTGCTCTTTTCTTTTTCCTATAATTCCGTTGATAACAAAGGTAGTTTTGGGTGGCAAGGTTAAGGTTAACCCGTTTGTTATCAGCTATATCTACGTCACGTTCCTTATTAATAATAACGATTTTTTTGATAAAATTCCGTATCTTTTTTTATTAAAAACTTATTGTAGAGTTTAGCCAGGATTCCACTTCAAGTGAGCGGCAAAGAATGGGGGAATGGGCACACAATGGCTTGGCGCCTACTACCTGAGTATCAATATATTTCCAGCGGTCGAAGGCATTGATTTCTATCGTCGCACTCAGGAATGCACATCAGCGTCTAGCCGTCGTTTATGCAGCATGGCGCTTGTTAGCACAAGCCTCATAATCAGCTACCTATATTCCTTTTACGATTATGAAAAATAATGTAGTCGAATCCGCAAACTCCTATTTTACCAGTCCCGCCATTGCGCATCTTAGTGCTGCATTAGGTGAACCCGATGCCAGCGTGGGCAAAGCCATTTTTAAATCGGTACCCATTGTGCTCAAAGGGCTCCAAAACCGGCTAGAACAAGGGTACCCGCCCGAAACGCTACTTGAACTGGTGCACGCCACGGACTACACCAAGGCCTTGAAGCAGACGCTGAGCCAGAAGCCTTCCGAATGGCACGAGCCCACCACCAACCTGCCGTATTCGCTACTGGGCGATGCGTATGGCAGCACGGTCAACCAGATGGCGGAGGGCGCCGGATTGCGGCCCGCTACTTACGGCACGCTTATGCAAGTTGTAGCCATGGCCGTGCTGGGAGCGTTGGGGAAAGTCGTTGTCAAGAATAACTTTTCGGCTGCCGGGCTTTCGGACTGGTTGCGGGCGCAAAAACATGCCATTGATTTGGCGCTGCTCAAGAATGCCGCCGAAACGGCGCAGCTGCCCCCGCCGCCCCCCCGCCCGCTTGCCGAAACCGAACGCAACTTATCGCGGCAGCCCGAAGCCAATATGCAGGCCCTGTCGGCGCCTCCCCTCTGGCCCAAATCACCTTATGAGGCGGTTTCCGCACACTCGCCCGCCCCCTGGCTCGGGCAGCCGCTTGCGGGCCCGGGCTTCGCAACTACCGGCGCTCCTGATGCTACCGGGCTGCGCTGGCAATGGGGCGCCTTGTTGCTACTGGCCGTTTGCTTGGGGTTCATTTTCGGAAGCGGCTATTTTTCGCGGCCCCTTTCCGGCAATGGCAGCAAGAGCGAGGGCCAGGAATCGGCTTCGTTGGTTCCCGGCAGCCAGGCTACGGCCACCGGCAACAACCCTAACGCTTCTGCTAACAACAGCGGGGCCTCGCCGGGCCGCTACGACAAGGACCGCGACACATACATCTACGACATCGGCCGCCCCATTAAGCTGACCCTGGCCAATGGAACGACCCTGAAGGTGGGCGCTAATTCCACCGAAAACCGCCTCTATACCTTTCTAGCGTCTCCGGTGGAGGTAGATTCGGTAAACCGGACCAAGGGCTGGATCAACTTCGACCGCGTCAACTTCGAGACCGGCAAGGCCACGCTGACCCCCGAGTCGGCACCGCAGCTGGACAACATTGCCCGCATCATCAAATCGTTTCCCAATGCCGTGGTCAAAATCGGCGGCTATACCGACAGCACGGGAAGCGCCGATTTGAACTACCAGCTCAGCGACGACCGCGCCCGTGCCGCCATGCTGGCCCTGGTCCGGCGGGGCGTGAGCCCCGACCGCCTGCAAGCCAAGGGCTATGGCCCCAAGTACTTTGTGATGCCCAACAATACGCCCATCGGCCGCGCCCTCAACCGGCAGGTCAGTATCCGGGTCGTGAAGAAGTAGGCTCAATTGCGGCTTTGCGCAGCCTATGTAGCCGGCCGCGCCGCGATTAGTGCGTAGCTTTTTTAAGTATGACGCCTACCGACAACCCGTATTTAGGGGGATAAAACTCGGAAAATCCCAACTCAACTTTGTAATAGTTCCACGGTGGGACTTTCCAGCCCAAGGAGCGGGCTAGGAAAACGCCAATGTTTCCCCGCTAAAATGACACCTAATATCAGTTTTGCAATGCCCCAAGGGGCCCTCGGCGACATCGCATTCACTACTTACCTCTATTACCGCGAAGCCCGCAAGGTAGAAGCTACCCCCGCCGACTTCGCGGCCTGGCTGGCCACGCTCCCGGCTTCGCGCCGGGCCCACGCCGAATCCCGCGGCCTGGCATCGGCCCGCGCCATTCCCGACTTCAAGCGCTTTTTATTGGAAAAGCGCGGCCACTCCCTGGTCGACTTTTTAGCCGCCCGGCTTTCCCCTTCGGTCCTAGAGTTTTGGCAGGCCCTGCCCGACGAGGACGAATAGCCCCGGCCAGCCTGTGCTTGGCTTTCCCATAATAACTCCCGGTTTCCCTCTCCCTAGTCACTGCCTTCCTTTCCACGCGGTCAGTTACACTATTCTATAAGAAGGTTTGAGCGCGAGCGTCTACCCCGCTCAACTCATCGCTTGTGTCTATGTAAGTGATTTATATAAAGTTATTTAAACTCAGCCCAAGCGGCAGCGTATACCTTAGTCGGGTGCGCTGCTGCTTGGGCTGAGTTTTTAGCTTCTCGGTCACCAGTTGCTTTTGTGCTTTACTCCCCGCGCCCGCACCAGGCCGGAGGATATTATAGCTCAACCAGGCCCCGGCTTAACGCCAACCATACTGACGATTCCGACGAAAGGACATAATTAAGCTGGTTGAACCAGATTTATTCCTGAAAAATCATCGTATATTGACTAATATCAAACCCTTTCTACCAATTTGCGCAATAGCAAACAGCAAGTCGGCCCCTACCCGAACCACTGCTGGCACCCCCTCACTTTATAAGCTGCTACTGCCATGATTCGCGTCTTTTTAGTTGATGACCACCCCATTGTTCGGGATGGCATCCGGTCGTTGCTGGAGCGCGAACCTGCCCTGGAGGTAGTAGGCACGGCCGGCAATGGCCAGGAGCTGCTCGACCAGCTCCCCAACATCCCCACCGACCTGGTGCTCATCGACATCAACATGCCCGTGATGGACGGCTACGCCACCACGCTGCGCCTGCGCGAGGAATACCCCGACGTGCGCATCCTCGCCCTGTCCATGCTGGTGGAGGAGCTCTACATTGGGCGCATGCTGGAGGCCGGCGCCAGCGGCTACCTGCTCAAGAGCACAGGCAAGGAAGAGATAATCCACGCCATTCGGATGGTGATGGACGGCAAGCAGTTCCTGTGCTCGGAAGTGGGGCTGGCCATGCTGCACAAGGTGCTGGACTGGAACGCCAGCGGCGCCCCGCCGGCCGCCGCCCAGAAATCCCAGCTGCTGTCGAAACGCGAAATGGAGGTGCTCCAGCTGATTGCCGAAGGCCTGACCAACGCCGAGATTGCCGACCAGCTCTTCACCAGCAAGCGCACCGTGGAAACCCACCGCCAAAACATTCTGGAAAAGACGCAAGCGAAGAATACGGCCGCGCTTGTGAAAATAGCCCTGGCCGATGGCTTGATTAAGTAAGAGTTAAGTAGAGTAGGAGCCGCCGCTGTTGTTTGTGTCCCAATGCCAAAACTACCCGACCCCACGCTGGCAACCCAGGCCCAACAGCGCCTGCGCAACTGGGCCGCCCAGCCCCGCGTGGAGGAACTAACCGCCAAGCTCAAGGACGCCGGAACATCGCCCGAAGTGCAGCGCCTGGTGCAGGAGCTGCAAGTGCACCAGATTGAGCTGGAAATGCAGAACGAGGAGCTGCTGGCCGCCCAGGCCGCCGCCGAAACCGCGCGGCTGGCCGCCGAGGCGTCGCGGGCGCAATACGCCGAGCTCTACGACTTTGCGCCGGCCGCGCTGTTTTCGCTGCGGCCCGATGGCCGCATTGCGCAGCTCAACGACCGCGCATGTCGCCTGCTGGGCACCACGGCCGCGCGCCTCACCGACCGGCGCTTCCTGCTGTTTGTGAGCCCGAAAAGCCGCGACGACTTCCGGGCTTTCTTTGATAACGTCTTGCAAAACCGGCAGCGGCACACCGCCGAGCTGCACCTGCAAACCTCGGCCGGGGCCGACTTTGTGGCGCACTTGGAAGGCACGGCCGCCACCTCGGCCGCGGGCGGGCCCATTGCGCAGCTCGCCGTGGTAGACGTGACGGCCCTGAGCCAGGCGGTGGAGCGGCGGCAGCGCAGCGACGAGCAGCTGCAGCTGGCCCTGGCCGCCTCCGGCACCGGCGTCTGGGTCTGGACGCTGGCCACCAACCTGCTGGAGTGGGACGCCCGGGCCCAGCGCTGCTTTGGCCGGCCCCACGACCCGGCGCCCACTTCGTTTTCGGTGCTGCAAAGCGCCGTGCACCCCGACGATGTGGTGGCCGTGCAGCGGGCCCTGCAAGCCACCGTGCAACACGGCCACCCGCTCGACCTGCAGCTGCGCGTGAACTGGCCTGACGCCACTGTGCACTACCTGTCGGCCCACGGCAAGGTGCAGTACGACGCTCAGGGCAAACCCGAAAGCCTCGTGGGGCTGGTGCGCGACGAGACCGGCCGGTGCGCCGTGGAAGAAGAGCTGGACTACCGCAACCGCCAGGTGCAGCAGCTGCTCGACAACCTGCCCATGCTGTTTGCGCGCCTCTCGCCCGCGGGCGAGTACCTGGAGGTGGCCGGCGCCGGCCTGCGGCGCATCGGGGTCGAAAGCAAGGACCTGGTGGGCCAGTCCGTCTTCAAGACCTCTCCCACGCTCTCCGAACCCCTACGGCGCCTGCTGGCGGGCGAGCCGGTCAACTTCGTGGGCAACGTCGAGGTCAAGGGCGAGCAGCTGTATTTCCAGAACTACGGCTTTTTTGACCAGCAGCGCCGCCAGGCCGTCCTCTTCGCCATCGACGTAACGGAGTCGGAGCAAATGAAGAAGCAACTGCTCGAGGAGCAGCAATTCACCAAAAGCCTGCTCAACCACTCCCTGGACGGGGTGGCGGCCTTCGACCCCGCCGGCCGCCTCACGGCCTGGAACCGCGCCATGGAAGCCCTCACCGGCCGGGCCGAAGCCGACGCCATCGGCCAGGACGTATTTGCCTGCCTGCCGTTTGACCGCAGCTCGGCGCCGGGCCGCATCGTCGACCATTTGCTGCACGGGGCGCACCGCCCGCACTTCCACCAGCCCTTCAAGCAGACCGCGCCCGACCGTGACTTTGAGCTGACGGCCATCTCGCTGAACCCCGACGGGGGCGGCCTGCTCATGCTGCACGACGTGACCGAGCGCAACCGCCTGCACGCGGCCGCCGCCAATTTCCGGTCCCAGCAGCAGCGCGAAACCTTCCGGATGGTGCTGCTGGCGCAGGAAATCGAGCGCAAGCGCATTTCCGAAGCCCTGCACAACGGCGTGGGCCAGTTGCTCTACGCCACCAAGCTACACCTGGAGGAAAGCGCCGATGCGCCCTCGGCTACCGGTGCCGCCCTCGCCCTGCTGGAAGAGGCCATTAAAGCCACGCGCAGCGTGTCGTTTGAGCTCACCCCGAGCATTCTGGAAGATTTTGGGCTGGCTGTGGCGCTGCAAAAGCTGTGCAAAAACATTCCGCCCGACAAGCTGCGCCTGCATCTCTACCTTTCCGGCCTGGAGCAGCCCCTGCCGCTGGTGCTCACCGTGGCCATCTACCGCATGGTGCAGGAGCTGCTGAGCAACGTGATGAAGCACGCCCGCGCCGAAGAAGCCACCCTGCACGTGGTGCACGAGAACCACCAGGTCAACATCAGCATGGAGGACAACGGGTCTGGTTTCGACGTGGCCACCACCGTGGGCATGGGCAAGGGCATTGGGCTCACCAGCCTCTACAACCGCGCCGCGCTGCTGGGCGGGCAGTTTGAGCTGGTATCGCGCCGGGGACGCGGCACCATTGCCACTATCACGCTGCCGGTGGTGGAAGAAATGCCCGAGCCCACGGTTTCGGAAGCGGCCGGGGAGGCCCCCACGCCCGCGGAATAGCCATTAACCTGAATAATCAGATTAATAGGCCCGTCCTTGCGACTGGCTAAGGGCGTGAAATCCTCACCATTAGTTAATTCCCTCTTCTCGGACGGGACATGGCGGTGTGGTTACTTCGCCTTTCTTCAGTACCTTGGCCACGAGCCTGGTTTCCTACGGCGGCCGCTGTGCAAGCGGTGGAGCTGATGCGTAAGCGGTGAAACGAGGCGGTGCGTTTGTGGTCCGGTTGCGTCATTGTATCCTCCTGCATGTCCCGAAAAAAGGTCCTCTTTCTCATTGGCTCGCCCAACCAAACCACGCAGATGCACCAGATTGCGCAGCTGCTGGCAGATGAATTTGACCCTTACTTCAGCCAGCTCTACTACGACGGCTGGCAGCGCGGCTTCTACCGGTTTCTGCTCAAAACCGGGGGGCTCGACAAAACCATTGTGACCGGGGCCATCAAGGCCAAGGCCGATAAGTACCTGGCCCAGCACGGCCTCGCCAACGACTTCGAAGCCCGCCAATACGGCAACACCTACGACCTGCTGGTGTGCTGTTCCGACGTGATAGTGCCCTGGCCGCTGGTGCGCCGCACCAAAACCATCTTCGTGCAGGAAGGCATGACCGACCCGCTCAACTGGTGGGCGCGCCTTATCCGCAAGCTCAACTGGATGCCGATTCTGGCCATCGGCACGGCTCTCAACGGCCTGGCCAACTGCTGCGACATCTACTGCGTGGCCTCGGAAGGCTACAAAGCGCATTTCGCCTACGTGGGCGTCGACCGCGACAAGCTGGTGGTAACCGGCATTCCCAACTTTGACGACGCCGAAAAGCTGCGCCACAACGACTTCCCGCACCACGGCTACGTGCTGGTGGCCACCTCCGACTTGCGCGAAACCTTCACCCCCGACAACCGCCAGAAGTTCATTGCCCACTGCACGCGCATTGCCGCGGGCCGGCCGATGATTTTCAAGCTCCACCCCAACGAGCAAGTAGACCGCGCCGTGGCCGAAATCAAGCGGTATGCCCCGCCCGGCACCCTGGTGTACACCGAAGGCAACACCGACCACATGATTGCCAACTGCGTGGAGCTCATCACGCAGTATTCGACGGTGGTGTACGTGGGGCTGGCTTTGGGCAAACCCGTGCACTCCTACTTCGACGTGGAAGACCTCAAGCGCAAGCAGCCGTGGCAAAACGGCGGCACCTCGGCCCGGCGCATTGCGGCCATCTGCCGGGGCTTCAGCCGCTTCGAGGGCAGTGGACCGGCCTTCCTCCGCCAGTACCAGCCCGAAGAACTCTCTTCTTCCGCCCCAGCCGACGGCTCGCTGGCGGTCCATTAACGACGACGAGACTATAAAACCGTCCCGCTTTTTCTGCTTTAGAACTTCCTTGTACCAAATGTTTACCGCTTAATACCAATTCTCCAGATATCCACCTCTATACCATGTCGTTGCCCAAAATCGTCACTGTAGTGCAAGCCCGCATGGGCTCCTCGCGCCTACCCGGCAAGGTGCTGCTGCCGCTAGCCGGCCAGCCGCTGCTGGCGCGCATGGTAGCGCGGGTGCAGCGCGCCCAACTGGCTGGCACCGTGGTAGTGGCCACCACCACCGAAGCCACCGATGACGCCGTGGCCGAATGCTGCGCCACGCACGGCCTGGCCTGTTTCCGCGGCGACGCCCTCGATTTGCTCGACCGCCACTACCAGGCGGCCCGCCACTACGGCGCCGACGTGGTACTAAAAATCCCCTCCGACTGCCCGCTCATCGACCCGGCCATTATTGATGAGGTGGTGGGGTTTTACCTGCATTTCTCCGACCGCTACGACTTTGTGAGCAACCTCCACCCTGCCACCTTTCCCGATGGCAACGACGTGGAAGTAATGCCCTTTGCCGCGCTGGAAACAGCCTGGCGTGAGGCCCAACGGCCGCTGGAGCGCGAGCACACCACGCCCTTTTTCTGGGAAAACCCCGACCGGTTTCGGGTGGGCAACGTGGCCTGGGATACTGGCCAGGACTTCTCAATGACGCACCGGTGGACCATCGACTACCCGGAAGACTACGCCTTTATCAGCGCCGTCTACGACGCCTTGTACCCCACCATTCCCGCCTTTGGGCTGGATGACATCCTGAATCTGATTTCCAAGCGCCCCGAAATAGCTCAGCTCAACGCCCACCTGGCGGGCGTGAACTGGTACCGCAACCACCTCGACGAGCTAAAAACCGTGGACGCATCGCAAACCAGAACCTTGTAGGGGCGGGGCTTGCCCCCGCCCCTACGCCTATACTGATAGTAGTTACCCCGACATTATTTGTTCAACGACGGGCGGGGGCCAGCCCCGCACCCTACTTTATGACCGACCAAAAACGCCAAGAACTCGAAGCCCTGGCCCTGCGCGTGCGCGAGCACATCGTGCGCCTGAGCACCGACGGCGGCTGTTTCACGGGTGCCTCCCTCTCCTGCGCCGACCTGCTGGTCTATCTCTACGCCGACTGCCTCAACGTGCACCCCGACAACCTGCAGGACCCCACGCGCGACTACCTGTTCCTCTCGAAAGGCCACGACGTGCCGGCGCTCTATGGCACCTTCGTGGAGCTGGGCTTCCTGGACAAGGAACGCCTGGCCCGGCACCTCTGCACCGACGACCACATTTACTGGCACCCCAACCGCAATGTGCCGGGCGTGGAATTCCACTCGGGCTCGCTGGGCCACTTGCCCAGCGTGGCCCTGGGCGTGGCCCTCGACTGCCGGATGCGCGGCCAAGACAACAAGGTCATTGTAATCACCGGCGACGGCGAGTTGAACGAGGGCTCAGTATGGGAGGCGCTGCTCGTGGCCAGTGCCCACCAGGTCAACAACCTCACGCTGGTGGTCGACCGCAACCAGTTTCAGGCCAATGTGGCCACCGAAGACCTGATACCGCTGGAGCCCCTGGGGCCCAAGTTCGAAGCCTTCGGCTGCGCCGTGCGCCGCATCAATGGCCACAATTTCAACCAGCTAGAGGAAGCTTTTTCGGCATTGCCCTTTTCGGACACGAAACCCAGCGTCATCATCTGCGACACGGTGCGCGGCCGCGGCCTCCCCAGCATCGAAGCGCGGGCCGACCGTTGGTTCTGCAATTTTTCGGCGGAGGAAGTGGAGGCATTGCTGCGGGAGCTGCACGGCGAAACGCCCGTAGCCCTGCGCTCCGAAACGCTGACCGTACGATAATAAATAACCTAAAAGGCCGTCATGCTGAGCGCAGCCGAAGCATCTCTACCACTCCACTAACTATGATTACTTGCGCAGTAGAGATGCTTCGGCTGCGCTCAGCATGACGGACAAGGAATTGCAAAGGACAGACTTATGACCTACGAAGAGTTAATCAAGCAAACTGCCCTGGCCGATGACCGCCTGGTGGTGATGACGGCCGAAAACCGCGCCCTCATCCGCAACCTGCCCGCGGTGCTGGGCCCGCGCTTCATCGATACCGGCATCACGGAGCAAACGCTGATTGGGGCGGCGGCCGGGCTGGCGCTTCGCGGCCGTATTCCGGTGGTGCACGCGCTGGCCACCTTCCTCACGCTGCGGGCGTTCGAATTCGTGCGCACCGACGTGGGCATTGCCGGGCTGCCGGTGAAGCTGAGCGGCTTCGTGCCCGGCTTCCTATCCGATGGCAACGGCCCCACCCATCAGGCCATCGAAGACGTGAGCTTGATGCGTGGCATCCCGGGCATGACCGTTTTCGCGCCCGCCGACGAAGCCGACATGCTCGCCATGCTGCCCGCCATTTGGGCCTCGCCGGCGCCGGCGTACGTGCGCATCAACACCCGGCCCGCCACCTATGAGCACGCGCCCTTCGAGATGGGCAAAGCCGAAATCGTGGCCGAGGGCACCGACGTTACCATCCTCACCTACGGCATGCTGTTCGAGCAGACGCTGGTGGCCCGCGAGCTGCTGCAGGCCCAGGGCAAGTCGGTGGGCCTTATCAACCTGCGCAGCCTCAAGCCGATTGACGAAGCGGCCCTGCTCAACGTCGCGCGCCGCGGCTCCCTCCTCGTCACGGTGGAAGACCATTTTATTACGGGCGGCCTCTATTCCATTCTGGCCGAAGTGCTGCTGCGCAACCAGCTCACGGCGCGGGTGCTGCCGCTGGCCCTGGAGGAGCGATGGTACCGGCCCGGCCGCCTGAGCGCCGTGCTGGAGCACGAAGGCTTTACGGGCCAGCACATTGCCCATCGCATCGCCACGGCGCTGGGAGAAAATGGCTCAACTATTTCCGCCGGCCCGGCCGTGCTGGAAAATCAGTTTGCCGAATAATCCGCCCTGGCACAATCAATAGACCGTCATGCTGAGCGGAGCCGAAGCATCTCGCGTGCTGTCACTAAACCAATCGTGCAACGATGCGAGCGAGATGCTTCGGCTACGCTCAGCATGACGCTCTAGTTTAACAGTTAAATATCCTTTCCCATGCCAAACACCGTTTCCTTCAACGAGAATTATCCCGAAATCACGAAGTCGGATGAGCTGTATGCCCGCGCTCAGAAAATCATGACGCCCGTGACTCAGACGCTGGCCAAAGGGCCCGGGCAATACACCAAGGGCGTCTCGCCGAAGTACGTGAAGCGCGGGGCCGGCTCGCACATCTGGGACGTCGACGGCAACGAATTCATCGATTACCAGATGGGAATTGGGCCGATTTCGCTTGGCTACGCTTACCCGCGAGTGGACGATGCCATTCGGGCCCAGCTGCAGGATGGTATCACCTTCTCGATGATGCACGAATTGGAAGTTGAGCTGGCCGAGCTGATTCACGAAATCATCCCCAACGCCGAGAGCATCCGCATCAGCAAGACCGGGGCCGATGTGTGCTCGGCCGCCGTGCGCGTAGCCCGCGCCTTCACGGGCCGCAACAAGCTGCTGTGCTGCGGCTACCACGGCTGGCACGATTGGTACATCGGCACCACCAGCCGCGACAAAGGCATTCCACAGGAAATAAAGGACCTGACGGCCGCTTTCGAATACAACAACCTGGATTCGGTGAAAGCGCTGCTGGACGAGGACGTGGCCTGCGTGATTCTGGAGCCGTTCATTTTTGATGCGCCCAAAGACAACTTCCTGCACGAGCTGGCTGCGCTCTGCAAGGCCAACGGCACGCTGCTGATTTTTGATGAGATGTGGACCGGCTTCCGCATTGCGGTGGGCGGCGCGCAGGAGTTTTTCGGCATCACGCCCGACCTGGCGGTGTATTCCAAGGCTTTTGCCAACGGCATGCCCATTGCCTTGCTCACCGGCCGCCGCGACGTGATGGAGCTGTTTGAGCAGGACGTATTCTTCTTCACCACTTTCGGTGGCGAGGCCCTGAGCATGGCCGCCGCCATGGCCACCATCGCCGAGATGCGCGAAAATAACGTACCCGCCCGCCTCGCCCAGCAAGGCAAAAAGCTTAAGGACGGCTATAACCTGATAGCCGCCGACCTGGGCCTAAGCCAGTACACTAAGTGCTACGGCTACGACTGCCGCACCATCGTCACCTTCGACCCGCAGGCCGGCAACCCCATGGAGCTAAAGGCCTTCATGCAGCAGGAGCTGTTCAAGCGCGGCATCCTGTGGGGCGGCTTTCACAACATGTGCTACTCGCATTCGGATGAGGACGTGGCCTACACCCTGGCCGCCTACCGCGACGTGCTACCGCTGCTGAAAGCCGCCATTGAGGCCGGGGACGTAGCCTCCCGCCTGCTGGGAGAGCCGGTGGAAGCCGTGTTCCGCAAGGTGACCAACGCCGCGCCGGTTAAAGCGAAGTAACTCAAGCTTCAGAACGTCATGCCGAGCGCCGTTTGTCATGCAGAGCGCAGCGAAGTATCTACTCAGGTTAGCTCAATTCGTTCAGCGGCGATAAGATGCTTCCTGCGTCAGCATGACAGACGATTCAACGAAGCTGTAAAGATGCTTCGCTGCGCTCTGCATGACGAGAAACTCTCATCGATAGCCTTTTAGGGACCTTATGGTTAACCTCTTTTCTCTACTCGATAAAACCGCTATTGTCACCGGTGCTTGTGGGCTCATCGGCCGGCAGCATTGCGCCGCCCTGGCGCTGGCTGGTGCCAACGTGGTAGTGGCTGACCTCGACCTTGCGGCCTGTGCGGCCGTGGCTGCGGAACTGCCGGGCGGCCACCACATGCCACTGGCCGTGAACGTCATCAGCCCAGACTCCCTGGCGACGGCGCGCGACCAGATTTTAGCTCAATTTGGGCACATCGACGTGCTGGTGAACAACGCGGCCATCAACGACATGTTTGAGAACCCGGCTTTGGCGGCGGACTTGTCCAAGTTCGAAAACTTCCCGCTGAGCACCTGGCAGCAGTCGCTGGAGGTGAACGTGACCGGGGTTTTTCTGGCGGCGCAGGTGTTCGGCACGCCCATGGCGGTGCAGGGCCACGGCAGCATTATCAACGTGGCCAGCACCTACGGCCTGGTGGGGCCCGACCAGAGCATTTACGTGAATGCGCAGGGCGAGCAGACCTTCTTTAAGTCGCCCTCCTACCCGGCCACCAAGGGGGCCGTCATCAGCTTTACGCGCTACCTGGCGGCGTATTGGGGCAAGCGCGGCGTGCGCGTCAACACGCTGTCGCCGGGCGGGGTGGAAAATAATCAGGATGGGTTTTTTATTCAGCAGTACAGCGCCAAGACGCCCCTGGGCCGCATGGCCACCGCCACGGATTATCAAGGGGCTGTGGTATTTCTGGCTTCGGATGCTTCCGCTTACATGACGGGCGCCAATCTGGTTGTGGACGGCGGCTGGACGGCCATATGATTTTTCCGGCCCAAACGGCCTTCCTTATTTCATAACTATTTCATAAACTTACATCTAGAGGTATCCTCACCGATTTTATAATCTTTATTGTTCACCTATTCAACTGCCACTATGGAGACTGCCCACCTCAATGCCAAGGCCCGCCGCGTGAAGCTGGTACTCACCGATTCCGACGGCGTACTCACCGACAACGGCGTGTATTATTCGGCCCAGGGAGAAGAGATGAAGCAGTTCTCCATCCGCGACGGCATGGGGGTGGAACGCCTGCGCAACTGCGGCATTGCCACGGGCATCGTTACGGGCGAAACGTCGCCCTCGGTGGTGAAGCGGGCGCTCAAGCTGCACATCACCGAGCTGCACCTTGGCGTGAAGGACAAAGCCGCCAAGCTCCAAGAAATTCTGACGCGCCTGCAGCTGCAGGCCGACGAAGTCGCCTTCATCGGTGACGACACCAACGACGTGGAAGTCATGAAGCTGGTGGGGCTGGCGGCCTGCCCGGCCGATGCCACGCGCTTTGCCCGCCACGTAGCCGACTACCACTGCACCACCTCCGGCGGCCACGGCTGCTTTCGGGAGCTAGCCGAGCTCATCATCGCCAGCCAAAGCCCCGAATCTACCGGCCGCCAGCGGGTATTTCTTGAGCGGCAAATGCTGCGCAGCCTGCCCTAGCCGCCCCGCCGGCTAGCTCCATTCTCCACACCTTTTTGAACGCGCTAACTCCACACCGTATGAATGCAGTCGCCATCGGTAAAAACCGGTTCATTGGGGCCGGTCATCCCGCCTACATCATCGCCGAAATCGGCATCAACCACAACGGGTCCTTGGACCTAGCCAAGCAGCTCATCGCCGAAGCGGTGCGCGCCGGGTGCGATGCGGTGAAGTTTCAGAAGCGCACGCCCGAGTTGTGCGTGCCCAAGGACCAGTGGGAGAAGGAGCGCGACACGCCGTGGGGCCGCATGACGTACATCGACTACAAGCGCCGCACCGAGTTTGGGCAGGCCGAATACACCGCCATCGACGACTACTGCCGCGCCCTGGGCATCGACTGGTTTGCCTCGTGCTGGGACGAGCCCTCGGTTGACTTTATGGAGCAGTTTCAGCCCGTGCTCTACAAAATGGCCTCCGCTTCCCTCACCGACCGGCCCCTGCTCAACCGCGTGCGCGCCACCGGCCGGCCCCTGATGTTGAGCACCGGCATGTCGACCCTCAACGAAATCACGCAGGCCGTGAGTTGGGTTGGGCTTGATAACCTAATGGTGGCGCACTCCACGTCGTCGTACCCCTGCCCGCCCCAGGAGCTCAACTTGCGCATGATTCCGGCCCTGCAAGCGCTGTTCCCCACCACGCCCATCGGCTACTCCGGCCACGAAACCGGGCTTGCTACCACCGTGGCGGCCGTGGCCCTGGGCGCCAGCTTCGTAGAGCGCCACTTCACCCTCGACCGCGCCATGTGGGGCTCCGACCACGCCGCCTCGGTGGAGCCGGGCGGCATGGCCAAGCTCGTGCGCGACATCCGCGACGCAGAAGTGGCCTTCGGCGACGGCATCAAGTGCGTGTACGAAAGCGAGCTGGAGCCCCGCCGCCGCCTGCGCCGGGAGCAAAGCCCGGTGGGTGCTTAGCCCAACACGCAAAAGATTGCGGCATTGACCAAACAAAAGCCGGCTGGCCGCGTCTGCTACGGGGGATGTTTCCGCGATTAGCACGCCGAGGATATGAAACAGGTCGAAATCATCACCACGGCCATGCTGCTGGGCTGGGTGGCCGTGGTCATCTTGCTGGAACGGCGCTTTCCGTACCGCAAGGGGCTGCCCTTTTTCCGGGAAGGCTTCTGGACCGACCTCGTGCTCTACACCTTCGTGCAGAGCTACCTGCTGAAGATTATCATTTTTGATTACATCATTCAGCCGCTCGACCAGCACTTTGCCCTGTCCCGGCTGCACCTCGTCACGGCCTGGCCGGTGTGGGTGCAGGTGCTGTTTTTCCTGGTCACCCACGACTTCTACATCTACTGGTTTCACCGCTGGCAGCACCACAGCCCCGTGCTGTGGCGCACCCACGAGGCGCACCACTCGGGCAAGCAGGTAGACTGGCTGGCGGGCTCGCGCTCCCACGCCGTCGAGATTCTCATCAACCAGACCATCGAGTTTGCCCCCATCGTGCTGCTCGGGGCCGACCCCGTGGTGGTGCCCATCAAGGCGCTGATTGATGCCGTGTGGGGCATCTACATTCACGCCAATATCGATGTGAAATCGGGCCGCCTGCAGTATTTCTTCAACGGGCCCGAAATGCACCTCTGGCACCACGCCGACCACCAGGAGGTGTTTCACGCGAACTTCTCCACCAAGTTCGCCGTTTGGGATTGGCTCTTCGGGACCGCCTATTTTCCCGGCCACAAACCCCGGAAATGGGGCCTGTATTATGCATTTCCCAAAGACTATTTTCTTCAACACGTCTTCTCCGTGAAGCGCTTCGACGAGCGCCAGCTGGGGCGACGCTTTCCCCTGCTGCGGCGCTACAACCTGCTGCGCCCGATATTGTGGCGGCGCCTGCGGGGCCTGGCAAAACGGCGCTCCGCAGCCCAAGCCCCCTCGGTATTGGCCGATAGCAGCGCGGCCTGAACGCCCTCGAAAAACGACATTTTTCTTTCCTAATCTCCCTCGACAATGCCCTGGTTTTACTTATTCGTGGCTTCCCTTTTAGAGGTCTGCTGGACCTACAGCCTGAAAGCCCTGAATGTGCAGAAAATCCGGGAGGTGGACTGGATGCATTCGCTGTCCCAGCCCGCCCACCTCACGCCCGTGATACCACTGGTGGCCTACGTGGCCTTTGGGCTCGGCAACGTCATGTTCCTGTCGATGGCCATGCGCCATATCCCCACCGCCACGGCCTATGCCGCCTGGATGGCCCTGGCCGTAGTTGGGCTGAAGCTTATCGACGTGTTCGTGCTTAAGCAGTCGTTTTCGCTGCTCCACCTCTTCTACACCAGCCTGATAATCATTGGTGTAATCGGGCTGCGGCGCCTTGGGTAGTAACGAAAGCCAGGCATGCAGGCATGCAGCTTGCTTTGGATTCCTAGAGCACAAACCCACCCCGCTACCCATGTTGCCCCGGAAGCAAAAAAGGCCGGCAACGTCTGTTGCCGGCCTTTTTTATGCGTGCTCTACCGGGTTACTTATTCATAACCAGACGACGCATTTGCGTAAACGAATCGGTTGTCAGCCGCAGCGTGTAGATACCAGCCGGCAAGTCGTGGCCGGCAATCTGGAGGCGGATGAGCTTGCCGCCATCAGCGATGCCAGTCGCAATCCGGCTCACCAGTCGGCCATTCATGTCGAACAGTTGCACCGTGTAGTGCTGCGCCTTGACAAGGGTAAACTCGACCGAAGCTTTATCCGTGAAGGGGTTCGGGTAAATCTCCATCAGCTTATCCCCGTGAGTGGTACCGGAGATAATACCGGAGGCTGAGGTCAAGTCACTATTGTGATTCCCCCCGGCTGTAGTATTCGTTCCACTCAATGGGCATTCGCCGGTATTGTTATACCCGTCGAGTATAGACGCATACGCACCAGCAGCATCAGCGCTTGAGAAGGCATTATGAACTGCTGCAATAAAGCCTGCAATATTTCCTTCGTAGATGGAGTAGTTTACCAGTGGGCTGCAAATATTGAGAAGCGCTGCTACTGATTGACGAGCCAGATTGAACTGCTTGCCGCCACCGAGCTGAAGCGCCCCCAGCAAGGTAAGGTTGGGGTCCAGCAGACCATTGGTAGACCCAAACACAGTGGTGTAGAGGGTAGTTGGTGTATATCCACAACCCCAACTGTCGCTGCCGGTATGGTTCTTATAGTAGCCCAAGGTGCAGCCATTCGCTGCGGAGCACTCGCCCACAATCACGACGTTGCAGTAAATCGTGCAGTTGGTGCCCGTTCCCTGGCTAGTAGCCAGCACGCGGTAGGTCCCGGCCGTGGTGGCGGTGAAGCTCAGCGGCGAGCCCGTGCCGGCCACGGCCGTGCCCACGTTGTCGTAGGCGTTGGTGGTCGTGTTAAGAATCTGCAGCTGGTAGCTCACGCCCGTCTGCGAGCCGCTCAGCACCAGGGCCGACCGTACGCCGTTGGTGCACGTGCCGCCCGAGAGCGAGTACGCCAGCGGCGGGATGCAGGGCGTAATGCACGGGGTGCAGACGGGGGGGCAGATGGGCACAATCACGACGTTGCAGTAAATCGTGCAGTTGGTGCCCGTTCCCTGGCTAGTAGCCAGCACGCGGTAGGTCCCGGCCGTGGTGGCGGTGAAGCTCAGCGGCGAGCCCGTGCCGGCCACGGCCGTGCCCACGTTGTCGTAGGCGTTGGTGGTCGTGTTAAGAATCTGCAGCTGGTAGCTCACGCCCGTCTGCGAGCCGCTCAGCACCAGGGCCGACCGTACGCCGTTGGTGCACGTGCCGCCCGAGAGCGAGTACGCCAGCGGCGGGGTACATGGTGCAACACATGTGGTCACCACCAGCGAGCCAAAAGTTGAAGAGCACGTGATTGGGTTCGTGCCGGTGGCCAGTATGCGGTAGGTACCGGGTGTCTGCGCGCCAAAATTGAGCGCAGCGCCGGTACCAGCTACGGCCGTGCCCACATTGGAGTAGGTGGTACCGTCAGTGTTGAGGCGCTGCAGCTGGTAGCTGACGCCTGTCTCCGAGCCACTCAGCGTCACGGCGCCGGAAACGCCAGTGGTCGTGTTACAAACGCCACCTCCGAGTGTAAAGCTCTGCGGCAGGCTAGTTGCGGCTACAGTGGCCGAGCCAAAGGTAGAAGAGCACGTCGTGGTTGTGTTAGTAGCCACCACCCGGTATGTACCGTTTGATTGCGCGCCAAAATTGAGCGCAGCGCCGGTACCAGCTACGGCCGTGCCCACGTTGGAGTAGGTGGTACCGTCAGTGTTGAGGCGCTGCAGCTGGTAATTGACGCCCGTCTCCGAGCCGCTCAGCGTCACCGCCGCCGTAGCCGGCGTGGACCCGGCACAGTACGTGCCAGCCGCGAGCGTAAAGCTCGTCGGCGCGGGGCTTGTAGTCAAGGTCTGGGAAACGGTGGTTTGGCAATTAGCGGCATCCGTAACAATGATGGTATAGGGAGTGCCGGTAGCGGTTGCCGTAAGGCCACCAAAAGTTGCCGTAGTTGCCGTAGTTGAGGTAGGCGTGGTCGCTGTGCCGTTCACGGTGTAGGTGTAAGGGCCTGTGCCCCCAGTGGCACGCACCGTGATGCTACCCGTTTGGCCTGCGCAGGGGTTGATGAAGCTAGCGACCGAAGCTGACAGTAGGGGTGCAATTTGTATAGTCTGCGGGCCTCCGCATTTAGGCGCAATGTCACAGAACCTTGCCAACAACGCAGCTTGCACCTGTGCTGAGGTTCCCGATGGGCATTGGCGGCTTGTGCCATCGGATGCATCGGTATAGGCTATATAGGCCTCTGTTAGCGTTAAGCTGGACCCGCAGGTGAACGAAATAGTTTGGGGAAATGAAATTGTGGATCTTTCACCTGGAGCGACTGGACTAGTGCAACTAGCATAAACTTGACTTGAGGTTAGCGTACCGCTTGCGTCATACTGATTTAAAACAGCATAAACAGTGAATGACGTCCGCTCTGAGCCCGTTTTGTTGTACAACTTAAAATTCAACGTTGCTGTTGTTGGAGTCCCAGAAGTACAGGCACACTGGCCATTAGTTGTTGTAAGAAAAGCCCCGGTTACCTCTAAGTCCTGCGCTACACAGTGCGGTTGTCCCTTGGTGCACACAGGCAAGTGCGCTGGGGTTACTTGCGCTAATGCAGTTCCGGAAAACAGAAATCCCGCCACTAATAGCAGCAGAAAGTGTAGCCAACTAGCAGTGGCTCGCCTTGCAAAAGAGGTTGAAGCTACTGCACGTGTACATAGTTCAGCATATATAAAATTGGGTGTCTTAAAAGTTGTATTCATGACATTTGATGGAAAGGATTTGGCATTCATTCTCGTCGGGAGTGGCTGCTGAGGCAGCAGCCGACCAAGGCCAAGCACAAGGGGCCGTGGTACAGGTAGACCAGAATTCGCGGGGCAAAAGCATCCCGTTCCCTAGTCAGAGGCCAGGGAAAAACCCAGAATAATTTTGATTGGGTGTCTACTTACAATTGAGCTGAATCGTAGTCAGGCAAAGGTTGCAAAGACTCAACAGCACAGTTCTAAAACCGGCCTAGCCGGTGCCATCGTTGGCAATTTCACCAGATTCTCCACCTCTCACAGGAGGCGACACACAAGCTCGCAACACTAAAGCTTCATAGCCGAGTTAATGGCTATGAACCATGGCTACCATCTACCCTAATATACAACAAAACTTCATGAATAATAAATTTTTTCAATAATTTTTTATCTTATTTTAATGACGAGCTAAGTATTTTATAGTTGATTTTATAAGTGTTGTGGCTAACCATTATTAAAAAAATAGGCACTAAGAGGCATTGTCGGGCGCCCGGATGCCACACGCCCGCGTCGTGGCCCACGCGGGCCGGGCTGGTGGCCGTAATTCTCACACTTTGGCTATCGGAGACGGCCGCCGGAGGCTGCGAACTTTTTTCAACCTATATCGCCGCTCTTGCAGGGAACAACGCCAAACCAGCAGCACTAACGTTAACCGCATCTACAGGTACCGCGCAGTAGGCGGCCGGGCAGCATTCGCTCCTTGAGCTGACCCAGACCAGGCTCTCCCCTCACGCAACGCTCCGGCCACTGCAGGCGCTGGCTACTGAAAATGGTAGGTGAGCACCGGCGGAAAGGCGTGGGTGGCCACGGCCTCGGCAATGCTGGTGCGCAGCAGGGTGCTCAGGCCGGAGTGGGCGTGGGTGGGCAGGAGCACCAAATCGGCCTGCACCTGCTGCGCATACGCCTCGATGCCGCTGCTCAGGCGCTCGGCTTTCACGACGGCCGTTTTGTAATGCGTGAGGTGGTGCCGGGTAGCAAAGGCCTGCAGCTGGTGCTGGTCCACGGCATCGTGGTCGTGGGTGGCCACGTGCAGCAGGTGCAGCGTGGCATTGGGGAAGGCGACCCGCACGCGCTGCAGGCCGGCGACGGCCCGGCTGGCTTCGGGAGAAAAGTCGGACGGGAACACCATGGTGCGCACGTTGAACTCCGGCTGCTGGTGCTTGACCGTGAGCACTGGGCACGACGCCAGCCGAATCATGCGCTCGGTGTTGGAGCCCACAAAGAAGTGCTCCATGGCCCCGTGGCCCTGGGCGCCCATCACCACCAGGTCGATGCCGTGCTTTTCGATGGCGGCCAGGATGCCGTCGCCGATGCGCGCTATTTCCACCGTGTCCTGCACCGGCACGCCGGGGGCCAGGCGGGCGGCCTCGTCCTTGTAGGCGTGCATGCGGAGCTTGGTCATCTGCATGAGCCGGATGATGAACTCCTCATCGGCGATGGCATTGTAGTTGGGCAGGTCCACGCCGTTCACGGGCCCGCCGTAGGTGCTGAAGTTGGCCGTTGCCATTTCGGGCGTTTCCAGCACGTGCAGCAGGGTCACGCGGCCGCCGGTTTGCTTGGCCAGCTGCAAGGCCACCTCGTAGGCATTGTGCGACTCCGTCGAAAAATCGGTGGGGACCAGGAGGTTTTTCATGGGTGCGAAGAATAGAAATGAACGAAGCACGGCCGTGGCGCCAGCCGCTAAGTTTCTTACGGCCAATGCAGTACCCATAGCCCACCTGCCAACCCATTTTTCTTTTCCCGTCCTATTCCGGGCGTTGGCGCGCTTGCTGCCGCGGGCCGGCTGGCCCGCGCGTATGCTGGCTGCCAGCTGGCCCGGGGGCCTAAAGCATCAGCGGCAGGCCCTGGTAGAATCCAACCAGCTTCGAGCGCAAAATCAGCTCGTACTTGGCTTTAAACAAGTCGGTTTGGGCATTCAGGAACACCGCCTTCGTTTGGTTGAGCTCAAACACGGAGATGGTGCCGTACTGGTACTTGAGGTTATCGGCTTCGAAGCTTTTGCGCGCATACTCTTCGGCTTTTACCGCGGCTTCCCAGCTTTGGCGGGCGGCTTCGGCATCTGTAATGGCTTGCTGAATTACGCGGGAAAGCCGGTTGCGCTCGATATCGGCGTCCAGCAGCCCCTGCTCGTAGCGCAGCCGGCTTTCCCGGATTACCATGTTGTTGCGAAAGCTATTGAACAAGGGCAAGGACAGCACGATGCCGGTGCCGTAGTACATGTTGTTGTTGAGCTGGCTCCCAAAGTCAAACTGCTGGTTGGTGTTGCTGTAGTTGGAGCCCAGGGCGCCCGTAAGCTGCACCGAGGGGAGCTTGCCCGCGCGGGCCACGTCTATCTGGTTGTAGAGCCGGTAGGCATTGTGCCGTTTGGCTGCCAGCGCCGGCTGCGCTTCCACGGCCAGCTCCAGGTTTTCCCGAAACGAGGCGTGCATGTCAAAATCCGCCAGCCCCCCGCTGTTTGCCAGCGGGGCAATCTGCAGGTTCTCGGTGGGCTTCGCGTTTAGGATTTGCCGCAGGTCGAGGTAGGCCAGGGTCAGCTCGTTTTGGCTGCTCACCAGCCCAACCTGCTCGGTGGCCTGCTGGGCCATCATTTTAAACAGCGCACTCGCCGCCACCCGGCCCGCGCTGAGCTTGAGCCGGGTCAGGCTCACGAGCTGGGCACTGGCCTCCACTTGCTGCTGCCGGCTCTTGATGAGCTCGAGCAGGTAGTTGATGCGGATGTACACCAGCGCCACTTCCACCATGATGTCGTTTTTCACGGCCTGCACCTGGCTGGAATTCTGCTCCACCTGCTGCTTGGCCGCCTTGATAGCGTTGACGGTTTTGAGCCCTTCGAACAGATAAACCGAGGAGTTTACCGTTCCGCCTACTGAGTTGAACTGGCGGTTGATGAAGCCGTTCGTGAGCGGGTCCACGCTGCGGCCCACCGAGTTGTTGTTGCGCACCACGCCGTTGAGCGTGGGCAGCCGGTCGGCTTTTTGCAGCTTGAGCTGGGCCGTGGCCACTTCCAGGTCGAGCAGCGCGCGCTTGAGCTGCAGGTTCTGCTGAAACGCGCGCTCCAAGCAGGCTTCGTACGAAAGCCGCTCCTGCCCCCGGGCGGGCCTCCCCACTCCCAGCAGCAGCCCCACCCCGAACACCGCAGCCCAACAACTATGTTGTTTCATTGGTCGCATCGATTTTATCGAACAGCTTTTTCATGGCGTACCGCAGCAAGGTGTACTTGCCCGTAATTATTTCGCCCTTAAGCTTGTATCCGGCTTTGAGCGGGAAGCGGGGCTTGCCCGTGATCTGCACGATGGTGAAAAACTGGTCGTTGACATTCGCCGACGAGATAAAGGACACGCGGCCCTTGATGGGCCCGAACTTGTAGTGGTAGTAGGCGTTTATCTTCAGATTGGCCGGCTGGCCCAGGCGCACGTAGGCCAGCTCGCGCTCGGGCAGAATCACCTTGGCGTAGAACTGGCCCTGTTTGGGGGCAATGACGGCCAGGGGCTGGTTGCGCTCCAGCAGCTCGGTGGCCTGGCGGTCGTTGTAGAGGTTGAGGACGGTGCCGGCCACGGGGGCCCGCACAATGAGCTGGTTGGCGGCATCGCCGAGCACCACGGCCGAGTTGCGCGTGCTGCCCAGCTGGGAGCGCAAGTCCAGCAGCTCGCGCTGCTTGGCCTGTTCGTCCTGCTTCAGCGTGTTCAGGTCGATGTCCAGGCTGGCAATCTGCTGGTGCAGGGTCTGGAGCAGCGTGGTTTGCCGGGCGCGCTTTTCCTCGTAGGCGGCGCGGGTTTCGATGGCCTCCTTGCGCTTGAGCAGGCTGCGGCTCTTCGATTCGGCCGCCTCCAGGCGGGACAGCGCCTGCCGGGCATGCAGAATGGAATCGGTGCGGTACTGCTCTCGGCTGATGGCACTTTGCTCCTCGGCGTAGCGGCGGGCGGCGGCCAGGGTGCGCAGCTCGCGCTGGTTTTGCTGGCGGTCGGCGGCGTACATCTGCTCGTAGAGTGTGCGCTGCCGCTCCATGGCAGCCCGGCGCTCGCGGGTGTAGGCCAGCATGCGCTCGGCCACCGCAATTTTGTTTTGGGTGAGCCCCACTTCCTGCCGGGTGGTGGCGTAGTCGTACTGCACGCGCTTGTTTTCCAGCACAAACAGGGTGTCGCCCTGCCGCACGGCGTCGCCCTCGCGGGCCAGCACCTTCAGCACGCGCACATCGGTGGGCGTGCGGATAACCGTTTGCGGGTTGCGGGAGTAGATTTCGCCTTCCCGAAAATCGACGGTCTCGTTAATGTGCAGGAAGCACAGCAGCCCAATGCCGAGGACCAAAAAGCCCACCAACAGGCCGCAAAACACCTGAATGAGCCAGATGGCCGTGCTATGCCGGTACGATAAGGGTTCCATGCTCGAGCGAATAATGCTTGGTGAAACAGAGGTAGTCGATGGCCTCGTGCGAAATCACAATCAGGATTTTGTTGGTGAATTCGTTGAGCAGGCCTTCAATCTGAATGCGCGAAGCGGCGTCGATGCCGGACAGCACTTCGTCGAGTATCAGCACGTCGGCCGTGGAGAACAGCCCCCGCATCAGCAGTATCTTCTTGCGCTGGCCCGTGGAGAGGTTGCGGCCGTTTTCATTGATGAGAAACGCCAGCCCGTCCTCTTTCGAGGCAATGAATTCATACAAGCCAATCTTCTTGGCCATCTGCATGATGCGCGCTGGCGAGACTTTGCGGCCGAAGGCGATGTTGAACTCGATGGTGTCGTTGAACAGGATGTCTTCGTTGGTCACGAGCACCAGCTTTTCCTTCAGCTTTTCGGGGTCGAAAAAGCGGCGGTCGGTGTCGTTTATCAGCATGCGGCCCGCGGCGGGCTCGTAGAGGCCGGTGAGCACCTTGCTCAGGGTGGTTTTGCCGGAGCCGTTCTGGCCTTCGATGCGGATTTTGTCGCCCCGCTCGGCATCCAGCGACAGGTTGCGCAGCACCAGCTGCTGGGGGTTGTAGCCAAAGCCGAGCTCGTGCAGCGCGAGGCTCTCGATGGCAAAATCCTCGATGCCGCCGCGGGGCCCGGCCGCGGGCGCCGCTTCCTCAAAGTCGAGGTAGCGCCGGAGCACCACCTCGTTTTCCTGCAGCACCAGGTTCTCGGACAGGATGCCGCGCAGCGACGAAAACACCCGCTCCGACAAGGCAATGAACGTGACGATTTGGCCCAACGAAATGGCATTGCCCACGATGGCCTTTTTGGTGAGCGCCACAATGATGAGCAGCGACGCCAGCATGCTGATAACCGACACCACCGCGCCGTTCAGCAAGTCGACGTACCGGTTCTTGAGCTGCACGTTGAGCAGCTGCGTCACCACCTGCAGCAGCTTGCGGGAGTAGGCTTCTTCGATGCGGAAGGACTTCAGCACCTGGATGCCGTCGAGCTTCTCAATCATCTTGGTGAAGAACTCGGACTTGCGCAGAAAGCGCAGCCGCTCGTTGCGCTTGAGCGTGGGCGTAACCAGCCGAAACCAGCCGTAGAACGCCACCATCACCCCGCAGATAACCAGCGTGAGCCGGGCATCGATGTAGAAGAGGATGGCCAGCGAGTACAGCGACACAAACACGTCGACCAGAATCCGGGTGAAAAAGCGCAGGAAGAAGCCCTTGAGCTTGAAGGCGTCGCTGAGGCGTTCGGTCAGGTCGCCGCGCTTGAACGACTGGATAAACGGCAGGGAATATTGGTTGAGCTTTTCGTCGAACCGGGTCAGAAAGTACTTGTCCAGGATGTTGCCCATGTGGATGCCCACAAACGACACGTTGAGGCTGGTGGCCAGGTCAAACAGCTTGAATACCCCCAGCCCAATGGCAAACACCACCAGCGTATTGAGCTGATAAGAAGGCAGCACGTAGTCAATCAGCACCTGGTTGACGAACACGGCCAGCTGGGTGGTCATGGCCGAAAACAGGGCTGCGAAAATGTAGATGTACCAGATGCGGCGGTTCGTGCCCAGCTCCTGCAGCAGGGTCAGGTAAGGGCTCGGTTCGGGCACAGAGGCCTCGGGGTGGGCGGCTTGGGGGGCGCCGGCCTCGGCCTGCGGCCGGGCCGGGGGTGGGGCCACGGTGAGCACCAGCGGGGCCCGCATCATCATGCGGGACTCGTCGTTTTTCAGCGCCCGGAAATGCTTGGGCAGGGCCCCAATCTCCTGGTTGAAGAGCAGGTCGTGCAGGAACTTCTGCTCGGCCTCGCGGTCCTTCAGCCCAAAGTTGGTTTTGATATAGGAGAAGTACGTGAGCTTGTTAAACAGCGTCCCGGCGTCGTTGGTGGTCAGGGCCTGTTCCAGCTTCACGTCGTACTGCGCCAGCTCCTGGTTGCAGAGCAGCATAAGCTTTTGCTCCATTTGCACCAGGTCCCAGTAGCTCTTGCTGAAGTACGCCATGTTCTTCAGCTCGGATGGCGTGGCGTAGTACTCGTTGGCTTTGGCGGGGTCCAGCACCCGCAGCTTGTCGCCCTTCACCTTGTCTACCACCACGTAGTGCAGCCCGTTGGGGTGCACAATGGGCATGATAAAGGGCATGAGGTATTCCCAGGCCACGGGCGTGGCTTGCAGGTAATGAAAGTCGAGGACGCGCAGGCGGGTCGTGAACTCGTGCTGCTCCAGGAAGGCCTGCAAGTCGGTGAGGCTGGAGCCTTGCTCATCCAGAAAGATGTGCTGCTGGATATATTTTCGGCTCACGTCTTGGTCGAAAATATTGAAGATGGTCTTCACCGCGCTTACCCCGCAGTCGTTGTTTTTGAGCTGGCAGTCTACCATAAAATTCGGAAAAAGAATGGCTTGCGAGCAGGCGTGGGTGCTGGCCAGGCGGCGCTTTCGCTAAGAAGCGGGTGCGTATTCCGCCTGGTTCTCGACCAGCAAGGCTTGCTGCCAGGCGGCCAGCAGCTCCCGGGCGTCGGCGTAGCGCGCCAGCGGGTCTTTCTGGAGGGCGTGCAGCAGCACCCGCTCGTGGGGCACCGCCGGGCTCAGGTGCTGGCCAAAATCGTAAGCAGCAATCGAGGCGGCCCGTTCGCGCCAGGTGTTGCCCACAAAAGGCAGCTGCCCGTGGTAGAGCTTAAAAAGCACCAGGGCAATCTGATATACCTCGGCCCGAAAATCGGCGGGCCGCTGGCTAAACTCGTAGCTGTGCTCCCGGATGCGCTCGGGCGCCAGATAAGTGGGCACGCCCCCGCCGTCGATGTTTTGCTCGGCGGCAGAAACCCCTACGCGGTACGAAAAGCCGAAATCTATCATGGCCACCCGGTCGCCGCTCACCATGAAGTTGCTGGCGTGAATGTCGCCGTGCACCACGCCGTTGGCGTGCAGGTGGGCCAGCGCCGACAGTATCTGTGTGGCGACGTGCGCTTTGCCGTCGGCGGGCAACGAGCCGTTGCGCAGGCACTCCGACAGCGAACCGCCCGGCAGGTACTCCAGCACCGCGTACGGGTGCGGCTGGGTATGATACGCCCGCAGCACCCCCAGGCAGGGATGCGGCGAAAGCGCGCGCATGATGTCGAACTCCTGCTCAAACTGCCGCAAGGCGCTGGCCAGGCGCGGATTCGCGCCGATGTGCTCGGGCGCCTGGGCAAAGATTTTCAGCACCACCATCGGGCCGGATTCGCCCTCCGTGGCCCGGTAGAGCTGCACCAGGTGGTTGTGCTGCGACAATAAATCGGTGATGCGGTAAGGCCCGAGGCGGGCGCCGGCCTGGTAAGCCGGGGTGATGGGCACGATGTCGGGTTCGCCTTCCTGGCGCACCACCTGCAGCCGGTGCAGGTCTTGGAGAAACTGGTCTACCAACGGCTTAACCACGGCCTCGCTGGCATCGCGGATTAGCTGCTGGAGCCCAATGGTTAGCTCTTGAGCCGTTTTGGGTTCGTTGAGCAGGCCGATGAAAGTGGCAATCGTGCGATTGACTTTGAACTCGTCCCTGACGGTTGCAATATAGAAGTCCTCCGCGCGCTCGTGCACGCGTACCCCTTGCGAAAGGTAGTATCGTATGGCGGGCATAAGGGCACCCCGGATGAGCGGGAAAAGAATGACGGAAAATATGGCGCGGCCCCTACTGAAACGGCCGTCATGCATTGCTGGGCAGCCCCAGCATACCAGGTCCTCCCACCCAGCCAAGCGTTTGGGCAGGAGGCGCTTCGTGCCTGCTAGTGAGGGGTGGTGTTGGCCGAGCGGCCGGCATATGCCCGCGCTCCGTAGCGGCGCGCAAAAGTGGCCCAGCCGATGCTAAATAATAGCTGGGGAAACAACAGACTCCTGTTTCCCCAGCTTTTACTTAAGCATTCACGCAACACTGAAATATGTGCCCTTATTCAACTAGTGCGTGCGCTGGTTTAGTGGCAAGGCGTGGGATGACACGGCGGCGTGGGATGACACGGCGGCGTGGGATGACAGTTGTTATTTGATCCGCTTTGGCTGGAGCAGGAGTAGCTATTAGAGCTCTGAGAGCCACAATAGCTACCACCACCAGCAACGATTAACTCGACCTTTTGCGCTTGCAGGTCGGCCACAAGATTTTCTAACGTAAGCATAACTATAAAAATTAAGTGTGAGAATGGATTATTTAGGCAGCTGCTTACCCGAAGATACGCAGACTAAACACCATAGTTTATAATTTTTTACTGGAAAATAAACATTAATTTTAATCTCAACCACTTAGACTAAATAAGAAATTTAATATTATTGTTCTTATAAAGACAAAAAGTTCAATTAATTACGACCATAAAATATTTGCTGGCCGGCAAACACCTGCCACCGACAGACCTCATCCGTATTTTGAACATTATCAATACGGCCCAGTTCCTGTTTTCAAAGTCCAGTTTGGATATTCTCCTCAATTCGTCGAGCAGCGGGGTCATTGGCCCCGGCTTTTGAAGCTGGCATTATTATTGGCTTCGAGTTCCTGACGGGTGACGTTTTTTACAAGGGACCCTGGGGTTCTTTAGCCCAACATGGTGCTCCAAAGGCCCGGCGGCCAGTCAACTGAGGGATAGAGGAGGCCCGGCCGCGGAGACACGACAAAAAAAGCCCCTAGCGGTATCGCTAGGGGCTTTTGGTGGGCCCAACTGGAATAACACCTTTTTCATCTAACGTTCTATAGAATGCCCTCTGATTACATTTCAAGGCGCTTTATAACACCCCTGTCTCAAATTATTCCTTCCTGCTCCCTGGAATCTGGTACTACAGCGGTATTAATCCGTAAACTTGCCTTCGCAACCAATTACTTCTTGTGAAAGCTCAACTTGTAATCCGAAACCCAAACCCGAGAACCAAAGAGGTCACGGTCTACGCCGAGTACCGTCACTTAGGCAAGTGCAAGCGTGTAGCCACGGGCATCAAGATTCAGGAGAAGTACTGGGACCACGAAAAGAAACTTATTCGGGCCAATGGCACGCCCGACGTGGGCAAGGATAACAAACACCTGAAGTTTGTTTTAACCGGCCTGAACGACCGGGTTAGCCAGCTCTATGTTAAAAACGGCCAGCTATACCCAACCATCGACCAGCTCAACGCTGGCTACAACGAGGATGCCAAGGCGCTTCAACAAGCAGATGAAGCTCCGAAAACCCCGGAGACCTTAGTTGAGGCGTTGAGGAGCTTCATCGAAGAACACCCGGACTGGGCCCCTGCCACGCGCAAGGGGTTTGGCACACTGATTAATAACATAACCCGATATCAGGTCGACAATAAAACCACTTGGCTGCTCCCCACTCTGACCAACGAAGAACTCACCAAGTGGCAGCACTGGCTTTTGAAAACCTACGACTACAACAACGCCACCTTGGGAAAGCGGGTACGCCTGCTTCGGCAACTGCTACGCGAAAAGGAAGCGCCGAACGTGAAATTGGGCAAAGTCAAACCCTTGTATGCTCAAAGGCTGGCGCCCCCCGTGGTTCTACATCAGCATGAAATCGAAGCTTTACGCAACCTCGACCTGCACTTCAGCCGCAAACTGGAACGCATCCGGGACTTAATGATAGCGCAAATCTTTTCCGGCCTGCGTTTCTCTGACCTCATTAGGCTCCGCAAGGACAACATCCAGAAAGGGCACATCGTCATGCGCATGCAAAAAACAGATATGCTGGTGCGTGTTCCCATTTTCCAACCTTTGCAGGAAGTTCTTGACAAATACACCGACAGCGAAAGCGGAGCCTTGCTATTGCCCAATTTGAGCAATCAAAAATTTAACGAATACATCAAGGAGCTCTGTCAGCTTATTCCAGCTCTACGGGAACCAGTAGTCATCGAGGCCAAGAAGCGGGATAAGACTGTCACCATCGAAACACCTAAGTGGGAGCTGATTTCAAGCCACAGCAGTCGGCGAAGTTTTTGCACGCTGTGCCTGGAACTCCGCTATTCCATCAAGGACACCATGCAGTGGAGCGGCCACCGAACCCTGGCGGCCTTCTCTCGCTATATCGGCCTGACCGATTTACACGAAGACGCAGGGGCTGACTTTGGCTCACGATATGCCGCAAAGCTTTCGTCTTAGAGCCCGTCATGGGTCGAAGGTTAATGGCTCGAATCGAATTTATTATGGCCGTTCTTTTATAGATATCTCTTGATGTCACGAACAGCAGCGGTTGCAGGTCCGACGAAATTGCCTAGGTGGAAAGGAAAGTCGGGCGTCGAGGTTCTGTTGTGCTCCGATTTTCTCTTGCCTATCCCGCCTCTAAGTACAAAAGTTAATAGTACTAAAAGCTAAGTTAACGAGGTAATACCAACGTTTTAGCGCTGAAAGTGGTACCGGAACGCGGGCTTTTCGCAGTCCATTTTCATCCCAACTGCAGGTGAGACGATAAACCAGGCGCATGCCCTGACGGGAGTTCAGCAGAAAGTTGATTCCTGGAAACCCCTCCCCCCTGCCTACACATCCCCCCCTTCCCCGGGGCCCTCTCCCCCCTTTTTATGTAATGGGTGCGGGTCAAATTTTTCCAGAAATATTTTTAGCACAACGGTGGCTTAGTATACAAGTAGACTGCCGTGGCGTTTCTTCAATGCAGTTGAAATTTTAAAAAAAAAATTATTCGAGGGCCCGGCGCATTTCCCTCATAATACTTCATTTTTCAATTACAAAACAACCATCTCCCCCGAGCCCTCAGAAGTCCCCGGATGAGCATCCTGAGGGGCATTTATGCCCTACCGGAATGACTTTTTATCCTGTAAATTTGATTACCAATACGGTATTCTTCAACCGCATCTAGTCTGTATGCAGAGTTAGCTTAATGATATAGCCTTAAAGGCTACCAATTAAGTCAATACGACCTGAAGGTGAAATATTGGATTCGGAGACACGGTCAGTCCCGATAGCCGACTAGGGGCCGAGTCGGCATAGACCCTTCGACGCTTAGAGCCAACTAGATTGGCTTAAGTAATGTAGTTCTCGTCTGCGGCCCCGCAGCACGGCAGCTACGTTTTTACCCTGCTTTTCATGCAGGGCAGGCGCCGCTGTGCTTCAGTTACCCGAGTACCTTTTTCTCGTTTTTTTCTTGTTCATGGTTCGTTGGCTCGGTGCACCGGGTCACGTGCCCCCAGCCTGGTGCACCGGGCTGGGTACATGAACATAGGTGTGTTTACACCATCCCCCCTCCTTACTATCCCTCGCCACAGTGCGCGAGCAAAACTCGCTGCCCGCTTCTTAGCAGGCCAAGCACTCTATTGCCCTTTTTCATGATTTCTTCAATTAAAAAATTTTTCTCCAAATCCCAGCCTCTCAAGAATATACCCGCTAATAACTCGGTACTACTAGGTTATTTAGGGTTATCCCCTGCAGGCCCCCCTGCCTCGGAAACATCCCCCGGGTGCCCTATTCTAGGCGCGGTCTGAAAAACACACGGAGCATGGATGACCACTTAGAGTGGTTAGCCTACAACGGAGCCGCCAACGAGGTGCAACACTCCTTGTTAAAACTCGCCAGCAGGTTGCGCCAGTGCGAGTATCCATATCGCAACGAGTCCCCGCCCGATTCAAAAGCACGTCATGCGTTGCGGTGCAAAAGTTGGCTCTGCCCCCGGTGCCAACATATTCGTGCTGTTCGCCTTCGAAACAACATTGTAACCTTTTTCAAGGTCAATGAAATTGCTCTTCGCGGACAGCGCATCTACTTCTTGACCTTGACGGTGCCGCACGCTCACGAGTTAGGGAAGGACACTAGCGGCTGTGTTCGACAGTTGCTGGAAGCTTTCAGCGAAACCCGAGGCAGCAACGGCGACAGGCGCCAACAAAAGTGGTGGAACAACCACATTACCGGGGGCATTTACGCCGTCGAAATCCTTCCCCCTGCTGCGAACAGGAAAGACTTTCTTGACACCTCCTTACACGTCCACATCCACTGCCTACTCCTGGCCGAGCAAGACCTTAGCAGGGATGTCGGAAGCAGCCATTCATCCTTCACGCAGCAGCTCCGCGACGAGTGGGCGCGCCGAACCGGAGCCAACGAACGAGGCGTCTGCTTGGAGCCCATTTACTGGAAGGAAGGCAAGATAAAACACGAGTACGTGCATGGGTTAGGCCATGGGTCCGCTCAATTCATTCGAGCGGTGAACGGGGCCGTGGGCTACATAACCAAGGGCACGGCCCCAGAGCTATTTCAAACGCTTACCGCGAGGGAACTCTACGCTGTGCATGTTACGCATAAGCGTACCTACGGCCGGTTTGGGGTGCTTTACGGGAGGAATGCGCACCAGCAGTTTACCCACACGGAACTGCTGGAAGTGGACCCTAAGCCCAAGCGAGCAAAGCACCAACTATCTGAGCCCAACTACACCGCTCCATCCACCAGTAGTGCTAAGCCTGAGTTAAACGTGCCAGTCGTTGCTCAATTTGAATCATGCGCCTGCCAGCACATCCACGTCGATAAGCCTCTTGGTGACCAGTGCCTGAGCAACGCCCTGGAGCCGTCAAGCTCACCCGTGATTTGGACTGACGCAGATTGGGATTCGGTATTTGGTTGAGCTCCAACTCTACAATAACCGAGCGGCGCGCCGTAAACGAAGGTGAAGGCTTTACCTAACTAAAGCTGGTTGCCCGACCCGTTTCGTGGTTCACCAGCCTCTTGCACCTCATCGTTTCTGCAAAAACAAAAAGCCTCGACCACGGCGTTCGGGGCTTTTCTGTGCTTAAGGTTATCCCAAACACCTTTTTACCCTCGTTCTATATAGCTTGCCGAGCTTTTTGATTCGCCCATCTACCCGCTCCCTCTTGCTTTCGAAGCTGCTCACCCCCGCCCAGTCCCTCGACCTCGCTTACCGCCGCCAGAAGCCCACCCGCGAACAGCTCGACAAATTTGAAGCGGGTCGCACGGCCCTGCTCAACGACATTCGCCACGCCGTAGAGCAGAACGAGACTGAGGAGTACGTCAAAAACCTGGTGGTGCGCTTCCTCACCAACACCAACTTTGGCGGCTACGACGTAAACGTGCGCCAAAAGCGCGACCTCGTCATCCGCACCGGTTCCCGCCCCCAGGACCCCGTCGGCGTCATTCTGGAGCTGAAGCGGCCCCAGTCGGCCGGCGAGATGGTGACGCCCGCCAACCTCAACCGGCGGGCCTTCCACGAGCTACTCTACTACTACCTGCAGGACCGCGACAAGCGCGCCGACACCGACAGCAAAAGCCTCAAGCGCCTCGTTATCACCAACGGCTACGAGTGGTACCTCTTCGATGCCCTCGACTTCGACCGCCTCTTCTGGTCCAATGCAGTCCTGAAAAGCCAGTTTCGTGAGTTTGAGCGCAAGGCTGCTTCCTCTAAGAAAACCAGCTTCTTCTACGACGACATCGCCGCGCCCTTCCTCGCGGCACTGGAAGCAGAAATTCCCTTCACCTATTTCGACCTCACCACCCCTGCCCCGGAGCGCGACCAGATTCTGATTTCGAAGGTCCTCTCGCCGCCCCACCTGCTCAAGGAGCCCTTCGCCCAGGACGCCAACACCCTTAACCGGGCCTTCTACGAAGAGCTGCTTTACCTCATCGGCCTGGAGGAAATCAAGGACAAGGGGCGCAAGCTCATCCAGCGCTGCGCCGCCGAGCGCCAGCAGCCCGGCTCCCTGCTCGAAAACACCCGGCTCATCCTCGACAGCGAAAACGAGCTGACCAACCTCACCCCTGCCGAGGCCGCAGGCTACGGCACCACCGCCGACGAGCGCCTGACCGGGGTGGCCCTCGAGCTCTGCCTCACCTGGGTCAACCGCCTGCTCTTCCTCAAGCTCCTCGAAGGCCAGCTTCGCCGCTACCACCCGGGCCACGACGCGCGCTTCCGCTTCCTTACCCCGGAACTCATCCCCGAGTACGACACCCTCAACAAGCTCTTTTTCCGCGTGCTCAACACGCCGCCCGCCGAGCGCAAAGAGCCAGTCAAAACGCAGTACGCCCACATCCCCTACCTCAACTCCTCGCTGTACGAGCCATCGCTGCTCGAAAACAAAACCATCAAGGTCAGCGCCCTCGAGGACCACCTGCCGCTACCGCTGCTCCGCAAGTCGGTGCTGCGCACCACCGGCCCCGCCCCCGATGCCCTGGCCTACCTGCTGCGTTTCCTCGACGCCTACGATTTCGCCTCCGAAGGCGAAGAGCAGGTGCAGGAAGACGGCAAGACCCTGATTTCGGCCGCCGTGCTCGGCCTCATCTTCGAGAAGCTCAACGGCTACAAGGACGGCTCCTTCTACACCCCGGGGTTCATCACCATGTACATCTGCCGCCAGACCCTGCGGCGGGCCGTGGTGCAACACTTCAACAAGCAGTACAGCTTCGGGGCCGACACTATTGCCCAACTCGCCGATGCCCTCGACGGCAAGCAGCGCCCCGCCTACAGCGAGCACTTCAACCAGCTCACCGTCTGCGACCCGGCCGTGGGCTCGGGCCACTTCCTGGTCTCGGCCCTTAACGAGCTGCTGGCCATCAAGAGCGAGCTGTCGCTGCTGCTCGACGACGAAGGCCGCCGCCTGCGCTACTCCCTCGTGGTGGCCCGAGACGAGCTGGTGGTGAAAGACGAAGACGAGCGCTTGGTGCAGTACCGCGCCACCCTGGGCTCCGACGGCAGCCGCACCGTGCCTCTCGAGCACACCCGCCTGCAAAGCGCCCTGTTCCGTGAGAAGCGCCACCTCATGGAGCACGCCCTGTTCGGCGTCGACCTCAACCCCAACTCCGTACGCATCTGCCGCCTGCGCCTCTGGATTGAGCTGCTCAAGCACGCCTACTACCGCCCCGACACCGGGTACCAGGAGCTTGAAACCCTGCCCAACCTCGACCTCAACATCAAGCCCGGCAACTCCCTGCTCAGCCGCTTCCCGCTCGATGCCGACCTCTCCGACGTGTTCAAGCAGGGCAAGTTTTCGCTTAAGACCTACCGCGAAACGGTTCACACCTACTTCAACAGTCGCGGCCGCGAAGCCAAAGAAGACCTGCAGGGCTACCTCCAGCAAATCAAGCAGCAGTTCACCGCCGTGCTGCACAAGAAGGACAAGAAGCGCGAAGCCCTGCGCCGCTTCCGCGGCCAGTTTGCCGCCCTCGACACCCAGCACTTCCTCATCCCCGAAACGCCCAAGCAGCGCGAGGCCCGCCAAGTCGAGATGCGCCGCCTGGAGCTGTACGGTGACCAGCTTGAAAAAGAAATTGCTGCCCACGAGCAGGGCGCTCTCTTCCGCGAAGCCTTCGAGTGGCGCTTCGAGTTTCCCGAAATCCTCGACGACCAGGGCCAGTTTCGGGGCTTCGACGTGGTGGTGGGCAACCCACCCTATATCCGGCAGGAAGAGCTGGTACCGGCCGCTAAAAAGCACCTGAAGGACCACTACGAAACCGGTTCCAGCGGTGCTGACCTTTACATCTACTTCATGGAATTAGGAGCTAAGCTGCTGGCTCCGGGAGGCGAATTATCGTTCATCACATCCAACAAATGGCTGAACACTGGCTTTGGAGAACCACTACGGCGCTGGCTACCCGCTTCGCACACCTTAGTAGAATTCATTGATTTTGGCGACCTGTACGTGTTTCCACAGGTCAAAGCCTATCCCGCCATCCTTTCATTTAAACGGCAACCGCCAGTCACCAGCACGACTTTTCGCACAGCTTTAATTCCCACGCTGCCCGAATCTTCCCTTGATGAGCTCGTTGATGAGCACGTCCGCCTCGTACTGCAAAGCACCCTCCGCGAAACTGGCTGGAGCCTGTCTGAAGCACCCAAGCAAAAGCGGGTTGATGCATTGATGGCAGCTGGGATACCCTTGAAGGAATATGTAAAGGGCAATTTTTTTTACGGCATCAAGACTGGTCTCAATGAAGCTTTTGTAGTAGATGCTTCGACGCGCGAGCAGCTTATAGCGGAAGACCCCGCTTCGGAGGAAATTCTGAAGCCTTTTCTGGCAGGCCGCGACCTGAAGCGTTACCAAATACCTAATAGCAAAAATTACCTGATTCTGCTGCCCAGCGGCTGGACGCGGCGTCAGTTGGGTTGGCAGAAAGACAAGCGAGGTTCCTACGCCGTGCCGCCGGCCACACCCGCACATGCTTCCCCTTGGGAGGCACTGGAAACCCGGTATCCTGCAATTGCTAGGTATTTGCTGACCTTCGAAGCAGCCGCCTCTAAACGTTCCGACAAAGGGCAGTACTGGTGGGAGTTGCGTGCTTGCGACTACTATGATTTGTTTGCTGAGGATAAAATAATGTGGAAGGAGATAGCCGTTTACCAGGAGTTTACTCTTGATATCAAAGGCACTTATGCCAACAACAAGACCTTCTTTGTTCCTGGCAAAGATTTATACCTGCTTGGGGTGCTCAATTCAGCCCCTATTTTCTATGTCCTGCAGCAGATTACTACCAAGATGAAGGATAATGCTATGGCCATGCAGCTTTCACAGGTGTCCCAACTTCCCATCCCCATCGCCACACCCGCGCAGCAAGCCGAAATAGCTGCCCTAGTCGAACAGGTTCTGGCCGCCAAAGCCGCGGACGCCACGGCCGACACCGCCGAGCTGGAGCAGCAGATTGATACCCTCGTGGCCGCCCTCTACGGCCTCACCCCCGCCGAGCAGCAGCTCCTCACCGCCTAGCCTGCCCGGATGAAGCCCTACGACAAAGCCCCGCTGCGCAAGCTCCGCCAGCAAACCGAAGCCGCCCTCCTCGTCCTCCGCGACGACGAACTTGCCCACAACACCTACAAGGATTTCCCAGTCACCGCGCTTGCCGCTGCCTGCGGCACCCTCGAAAAGTGGCTCAATAGCTACCCCTTGGCCAAAGGCGCCTCCTACCAGAAAGCGCTGCAGGCCACCCGTGCCCAGCTCCCTTCCAAGCAGCCCAGTTTCGGGCGCCGGGCTGCCCCGACACTCATCCTTGCCGACTACAAGAAAGCCCTAACCAAATTCCTCGGCCTGGTTAAAAAGGTTGACACCGAGTGCCGCAACATCTTCATTGTCCATGGCCGCGACCACGACACCCGCAACGAGGTGCAGCGCGTGCTGCACTCGTTGAGCATCCCCACCATCGTGCTCGAGAAAGAAGGCGACGCCGGCCAAACCGTCATTCAGAAATTTGAGCGCGAGGCTGCCCGGTGCGAATACGCCATCATCCTTTGCTCACCCGACGATGAAGGCCGCCTGCGCACCAAGGGCCGCAAAACGGCCGCTGCCGCCGATAGCCCGCGTCCGCGCGCCCGCCAAAACGTCGTCCTCGAGCTCGGCTACTTCCTTGGCCGCCTCGGGCGCGACAAGGTTTTCATGCTGCACACCGGCAACATCGAGCAACCCAGCGACCTAGCCGGCATCATCTACCAGCCAGGCAACATTAACTGGCAACAAAAGCTCGTGCGCGAACTGCGCGATGCCGGCTTCCTCATCAGCCAGTCCGCCGCCGACCGGCTGTAGTTGCGGGCCACCCCAACTTAGTTCAGGCAGGGACCCCGTTCGAAAAGCGCCAGTTCCTGGGCGGAAGCCAGGGCCCCCATGGCGAGGTATTCCGGAACTGGCTTTTGTCGAAGTTTCCAACTATCGCCCGACAGCTGGGAGTTGGGCATAACGCTGGATATGACAGCAGCCGGTGTGAGCCCTGCGAAAAGAAGGGCATGAACTTCGCGCTGGGTTTCGGCCACCGCGTTTTCTGATTCCTCGAAGAGCTCGATTACGTGAGCAAGCGTGGCTTTGTGTTCGATGACCGCTACTAGCCACTTGTCGTGGTTTATGGGGTTGGTAGACTTAAGGTTTGGAACGTAGCCGGTAGCCTCAAAAAGGATGTCGGTCATGACGCGGTGGACCACCTGGTAGTGATGTTTTTCGAAGTAGATGCTGTCGTGAAGGGTCACCACGAAAGCGGTGTCGCCGAGTTCATGGTGTAGCTGGGCCGCGATGCGCTCCAAGAACAAGTGCGACTCTTGCCGCTGGAGACGCACAGCCAGTGAATCTATTACTCTTCGTACTTCGCCCGTGGCCGGGTCCACTACTTCGCTGGTTACCAATTCGAGGATGGCCCTGTTGACGGTAGGAAATTCCTTGTTGAAGGCCCGGCGATAGCCATAAGCAGCGTGAATGGTCGAGAAAAGAACGTGCATAAAAAAAGCCTGCTTCTCCTCGCCTTCCAGAAGTAAAGTCTTATCTCGTGCGGTCACAAGCTTGGCTACTTCCTCATAAAAAGAACCGGTGAAGACCAAATTGAAAAATCGGTAGAAATCCTCCCTTGCATTCTGGGCAGCGTTGGTTTTCTGAAGTAGCGGAAGCAGCAGGTAAACCTGGCTGCAGGACAGGTCTAGGCCGGAGAGCGTTGTGGGAACTCCGTCGATTTCGGGGAATTGGCGCAGCCCTGTGGCCAACGAGGAGAAGGCATTGTTGAGCCGGCCGTTGGTGGGGCTGAAGGTAAAGGTGGGAGCACCGGCCCTTTGCCGGGCGTTGATTTCATCCACCGTGAGCTTATAGCCTTGAGCTATTTCGCGGGTGAATTTCCGGTTGGTCCTGGACTCGTATCCTGCTTTGGTCTTCACCCGTTTATCTTTCAACGGGGCCTGCTGGCGCTCCTGCTCATCAATCCAGGCGTAGGCTTCCTGGGAAATTGTAAGCCGCTTCAGGCAGTTTTCCAGCCAAGAGAAATGAGGCAGGGAGGCATCGATATGCTGGCCACCGCCCTCGAGTTGGTGACGCTTGGCCTTATCAGCCTGGGCCTTCTTGTAAAAATTAAGCCCGATGCCCGAAACAACCTCAAAACCTCCGCTGCGGCATGATGCGCTCAACCGGTAAGATTTACAAAAGGCTTCGGCCGTCACGCCAGGGTTGCTCTCCTGAGCTTCCTTAGCGCTAGCCCCGGTCAGATACGAGTTGTTGACCTCAATCATGCCCCAGGCCACCAGGGTAGTCCGAAAGGTCACGTACGTCACCCTACCAGTCTTGCCAAGGTGAACGCGTAGAATATCAGAACTCAGCTCCATGTACTCGCTCTGGTCGAGTTCGTGCTTGTGGTGAGCCTGGTAGATAAGGTGGAGGAATAGGTAGTGCTTGAGCAGGGCCTTACCCATGATGCCCAACTCGGCTAATCGAGCGATGGCCTCGGTAGGAACGATAAAGAAGTCGGGTTTTGCTGCCTTGCGCGCAGCTCGCGACTTAGCCTGCCGCTGGCGGGCACGAGCGGCCTTTGAATTGTAGAGGTGTTTTTGTTCGTCGGACAGCCGTAGGCTTCCATCATGAGCGAGGGGAAGTAGACGGCCATCGCGGTGGCGTATGAATTCTGGCAGGATGTTGTTTACGGGGTGCACTGGGTAGCTAGGTTTTCGTTGCCAAGAAGGTGGTATCACCTGCTTCCCCCACTAATACGAAAGCCAGCCACGGCCTTGAAATACGCTGGGGCGCGGCTGCCCTGAGCAGTTGGTCTTTATTAAACTACTTCATCCTTTCCCCCTTCTGGTACCTGCAGTAATTTAGTTTCGTCCGCCCCTGATAACTGTACAAAGCCCAGCAAAGCGTGACACATTTGGGCGACATAATGGAGCCTTAGTCAGGGGGAGCCCCGGGAGGAGCATGGGGGTTTACCAACCTATGTAGCCCAAATATGTCACACCCCTTGAACCCTACTACGCTCGGGCTGTCCGGCAACTTCATGGGCTTTGGTTCCCATGCCGTCCTGCTGACCCGGCTTGTGTTTGACATGTTGCGCATCCTTTTCCAAAACGCGGCCAATCACTTAACTGCCAGCAAATCCGCATTTTCCTGAGCCAGTGCATGGCTTCCTTTCTGTCTTTCTAGCCTTTCCCGTGTTTTACTTTTCGGACCGTTTGCTTAGAGCACCTAACAAAACCGGGTTTCGTATGCAAGAGGCATGGCAAAGCAGTTGGTTACAGACGAGTTGTGGGCGGTGATAGCGGCCTTGCTGCCGCCGGCTCCGGCGCACCCGAAAGGGGGCCGGCCGCGGGTGGCGGACCGGGCTGCGCTGACGGGCATTCTGTTCGTGTTGCGCAGCGGCCTGCCGTGGGAAATGCTGCCGGCGGAAATGGGGTGTGGTTCGGGCATGACGTGCTGGCGTCGGTTGCGGGACTGGCACGCGGCGGGCGTGTGGCAGCGGCTGCACCAGGTGTTGCTTGACCGCCTGGGCCGGGCCGGGCAACTGGACTGGTCGCGGGCCAGCGTGGACGCGCAAAGCATCCCGGCCGCAAAAGGGGGGCACATACGGGCCCAAACCCGACGGACCGCGGCAAACCGGGCACGAAGCGCCATGTGCTGGTCGACCGGCGCGGCACCCCGCTGGCGGTACAGTTGAGCGCGGCCAATTGCCACGATTCCACCGTGTTCGGCACCCTGCTCGACGCGGTCCCGCCCGTGCGGCAGGCCCGCGGCCGCCCGCGCAAACGGCCCGGCAAGCTGCACGCTGATAAAGGCTACGATTACCGCAAATGCCGCCTGGCCCTACGCCAACGCGGCATTCAATCCCGCATCGCGCGGCGCGGCATCGAGTCGAGCGAACGGCTGGGCCGCCACCGCTGGGTGGTCGAGCGCACGTTCGCCTGGCTCAACCGTTTCCGCCGCCTGCGCGTGCGCTACGAACAACGCAGCGACATCCACTTGGCCTTCACCCTGCTCGGGTGTGCGCTCATCACCTGGAAGGCCGTCAACCGGTTTTGTTAGGTACTCTTAAACGCGCCTATCTTGTAGACTCATTCCTGTTCAACTTTTAATGAAAAACTTTCTATTCACTATCCTAATGGCCGTGACGGGTGTGCCTACACTGGCCCAAACCCCCACGGACGCAAGTGCCCGCCGCGACATCGGCAACCTGACGGTGGAAAACATCCTCGCCCTGCCCGCCGCCCTGCTGGCGCGGGTAGACCAGTACCAGAACGTGGGCAGCGCGAGTGTGGCCGACTGGGACCGCGAGGGCAAGGGCTTGTTCATCAGCACCCGCGCCGGCGAGGTGCCCCAGATTCACCACGTGGCCGCGCCGGGCGCCGAACGGCGGCAAATCACCGCCTTCAAGGAGCCGCTGGCCAGCGTGGCCGTCAGCCCCGACAAGAAGCACAACGGCTTCATCTACAGCCGCGACGAGGGCGGCAACGAAAACTTCCAGGTTTATTTCTACGACCTGGGCACCGGCAGCTCCCGCTTGCTCACCGACGGCAAAAGCCGCAACAAATTTATGGGCTGGAATACGGCTGGCGCCCAGTTGGCCTACATGAGCAACCAGCGCAACGGCACCGATGTCGACCTGTTTGTGCAAGACTTCGCCGCCGCAGGCACCACCAAGCCCACGGCCCTGCTGGAGCTGAAGGGCGGCGGCTGGGGCGTGGTGGCGTGGTCGGACGACGGCCGGCAGATGATTTTACAGAACTTCAAGTCCGTAAACGAGAGCGAGCTGTTCCACCTCGACGTGGCCCGCCGCAAGCTGGAGCTGCTGCACCCAACCAAGAAGCCCGTGGCCTACGGCGACTTTGCTAGTCGCATCACGTTCGGCGCCGATGGCAAAAGCCTGTTTCTGACCTCTGACGAGGCAAGCGAATTTCAAACCCTGCGCCACCTGGATTTGGCGAGCGGCAAACTTACCCCGCTCACGGCCCAGATTCCCTGGAACGTGACCGGGATGGAGCGCAGCAAGGACGGCTCCAAGCTGGTCTTCACCACCAACGAGGGCGGCTTCTCCAAGCTGTACGTGCTCGACACCAAAACCCGCGCCTACAAGCCCGTGCCCAACCTGCCAAAGGGCCTCATCGGCGCACTAAAGATGAACGACGACGGCCGCCGCCTGGCCCTGACCCTGAGCACGGGCACGAGCGCCGCCGACGCCTACGTGCTGGACCTGACCGGCAACCGGCTCACGCGCTGGACCACCAGTGAAACCGGTGGCCTCAACCCCGCCACCTTTCCCGAGCCGACCCTGATTCAGTACCCCACCTTCGACCAGGTGAACGGCAAGCCGCGCCTGATTCCCGCCTTTGTGTACCGGCCCAAGAACGCCACCGGCAAAACCCCGGTGCTGCTCAGCATTCACGGCGGGCCGGAGGGGCAGTCCCTCCCCAGCTTCGTCCCGCTTTACGCCCTGCTGGCCAACGAGCTGGGCATCAGCATCCTCGTGCCCAACGTGCGCGGCTCGATCGGCTATGGCAAGACCTACGTGGCCCTCGACAACGGCCCCAAGCGCGAAGACTCCGTGAAGGACATCGGCGCCCTGCTCGACTGGATTGCCACCCAGCCCAACCTCGACGCCTCCCGCGTGGCCGTGTACGGCGGCTCCTACGGCGGCTACATGTGCCTGGCCACCATGACCAACTACAACGCCCGGATGCGCTGCGGCGTCGACTTGTTCGGCATCAGCAACTTCGCCACCTTCCTCAAAAACACCAGCTCTTACCGCGCCGACCTGCGCCGCGTGGAGTACGGCGACGAGCGCGACCCGGCCATGATGAAGGCGTTTGAGACCATCTCGCCCATCAACAAAATCCAGAACATCACCAAGCCCATGCTGGTGTACCAGGGCAAAAACGACCCCCGCGTGCCCCTCTCGGAATCCGAGCAAATGGTGGCCGGGCTGAAAAAGCAGGGGAATACGGTCTGGTACATTATGGCCAAAGACGAAGGCCACAGTTTGGCCAAAAAGGCCAACCGCGACTACACCTACGGCGCCATGATGCTGTTTCTGCGGGATAATCTGGTGAAGTAGATTACATCATGCCCCGGGCACGGCCAAAGCCCTTTTAATTGGAAGAAGGCCCTCATGCTGCGACAAGCTCAGCATGAGGGCCTTCTTTTATTTAACCCTCGTTTTAATTAACGGAGCGCGTTACCCTTTGGACAGTTTCGCTGTACCGGTCGGCCACCAGCCGCTCAGGGCCGAGACCCGCTCGGGGCCAGCATGAGTTCGCGGATGTATTTCACGGGCGCGGTGCCGTAGCTCAGGAATTGTTCGTGGAAGGCCTTGAGGCCAAAGGCCGGGCCTTGCTGCCGCTTTAGCTCGTCGCGCAGGGTCAGAATGGCGGAGTAGCCGGCAAAGTAGCTGCTGAGCTGCACCTGGCTCAGGGTAGCGCGCCGCCACTTGCCGCGGGCTTCGGCTTCTTCCTGAAAGCCCTCGCGGCGCAGCATGGCCACAACCTGGTTCTCGCTCATGTTATTGACTTGAATGGCGCGGTCAATAATGGTGTTCAGCGTTACACGCATGTTGTTCTTGTCCTCAATCAGCCACATTTCGTCGGCGTTGTTGCCGTAACCATTCTCCAGCATCATGCGCTCGGCGTACACGGCCCAGCCCTCCGCCATGGCGCCGTTCCAAAACAAGCTTTTGACGAGCGAGGGCGAGCGGTTGGCGTACATCAGCTGGGTGTAATGGCCGGGAATGGCCTCGTGAATGTTCACAATTTGCAGCGTGTAGTCGTTGTACTCGCGTAAGAAGCTTTCGGCCTGGGTTGCCGTCCACTCCCCCGGAATCGGCGTGATGTAGTAATAGGTGGCGGCGGCCGGGTCGTACGGACCCGGGGGCAACACCCCGGCGACCACGCCGCTTCCGCGCAGGTAGGGCGGCGTTTCGCGCACGACCAGCGGCTTCGTGGGGTCTTGCGTCAGCAACTTCTTCTCGTTCACAAACGCCACCAGCGTGGGAATCTGGGCCCGGGCGGCGTCGACCAATCCCTCGCGTGAGGCATGTTTCCGGCTGAGCTGGTCGAGGACGGCCGCAATCAGGGCCAGCGTGTCGGCGGGGGCCTTCTGGCCGGGCAGGTACGTGGGGTAGAGGCGGGCGGCGCGCCGGCCCATGTCGTGCAGCAAGTCGGTTTTGTGCTGCTGGGCTTGCCGGTACACCGCCTCGGCGGGGAACGGCGACTGAATGTCGTAGGCAAACTTCTGGTCGTAGAGCTTCTGGCCAATGCGGAACGAGCGGAACTGGCCCGCCGGCAAGACCTCGTTTTTCAGAAAATCCAGGTACCCTTGCATGGCTTGCCGGGTGGCGGCCACACGGGCCATGAAGGCTTGCTTTTCGGCCGCACGCAGGCCCGACCGCTGCACCGAGTCGGCCAGGGCCGGGCCAAATACGGCCAGTCCGCCCGCCAGCTGTTGCAGCGCCAATTCGGTATGCTCCTTGGTGGGGGTGCTGATGTTGGCGCGGGCCGCGGCGTAGTAGTCAGCGGCGTGGCTGATTTTGTCGGAAATGTTGCGCAGGCGCCGGTCGAGGCGGTAGTAGCGGCCGTTAAGCAGCGGGGCCACGACGCTGCCCAGGTTGTAGGTGGCGGGGTTCCACTGCCATTCCCGCAGCGTGTCGGCGTACCAGCGCCGGGCGCGTAGCTCGTTGCGCAGCAGGCGCAGGTCAATCTGGTTGGCGGGCGAGAGGCGGGCCAGCTCAAACGTGCCGAGCGTGGCCAGGTTCTTCTTGGCAAATGCGGCGTCGCGCTGGCGCTGGGCCGCGTCGGGAATTACCAGCAGCGAGTCGTACTTGTGGTAGCCCTTGGTGGTTGCCAGTTCCGGGTCCTGGCGCCACAGCGCCAGCAGAAACTGGCGCTTGAAGGCGTCGAACCGGGTATCTGGGCTGGGGGCGGGAGCCGCCGGGGCGTGTCCGGTGGCGGCCAGGACCAGCAACGCGCATGCGACGGCGGTCAGGCAGTTAGTGAGAAGACAGAAGGGAGTTCGCATCCGGAAAGGTAGTCCAAGGATGTCCGTATGCTGCCACGCCCACACATATTTATACCCTCCTGTGAATGAACGGAGCGCGTTCAAGCCACTACCGTTAGAGTGAACGGAACGGTCTACTTCTTTTTCAACCTCCCAGTACTCCTTGATGCCGGGGATTTTTTTATTCTACCTGCGCCAGGACGTGTCCAGCACCTGGTGCTAATCGGCCCGCAGCGCGAGGGCCCCGGTAATTAGTGATTGTCGGGCGATTGACTGAGAAAAACCCAGTTAACCGCGCGAATGGTCAGCAACAACGCACTGCCAACCAGGCCCAGTGCGCGGCGGAGGAAAGGAAAACCAGTCATGGGACGGTAAGGAAAAGTGGAGGAAGGCCGTTGTGCGAGTGTGGTCGGAAAAAGAGCCGGCGACGGCCCAAGTTAACAAAGGCATTTCACTTATCGGGGCAACTTCTTCGACCACTCGGAGGGGCACACGTGGCGATGGGCAAAACCGTCTGGGGCACCTTCTTGCGATTCGCTCCTTTCGCTGTTCGGAACCGTTTTCTTGAACAAAGGGCCGAGACGTTATGTAGCATCGTTTTCTTTCTGAGGGACGTTCAAAGAGTGGCCAGTTGCCTCGCTTTTTTTTAGAGCACCCCGTCGCGCGGGTCGGTCTTGGCATTCATCAGATAGTCCTGCGGCGGCTCGATGCCCGCCAGGTGGCGTACGAAGTAATCCCAGCGGCGGCGGGTCATGTAGGGCGCATCCGGGCCGTAAGCGTGCTGCGCGTTTGGAAACACCACCAGGTCGAAGGTTTTATTCGCTTTGATTAAGGCGTCTACCACCAGCATCGTATTGGTAGGCGGCACGTTGTTGTCCATTAAGCCATGGGCCAGCAGCAGCTTGCCTTTGAGGTTTTTGGCAAACGGCGCGTTGGCCTGCGAGCTGTAGTTGGACGCGCCATCGGCTTGCGGCGTGAGCAGGCCGAGGTAGCGCTCGCCCCAGGCGTCTTGGTAGCTGCGCACGTCGTGGTCGCCCGATTCGGCGATGCCCACTTGGTAGAAATCCGGGTAGCGGAACAGGGCCGCCGCGGCCGCGTACCCGCCGCCGGAATGCCCCCAAACGCCCACCCGATTTAGGTCGAGGTAAGGGTAGCGCTGGGCCAGCTGCCGCAGGCCGCTCACCTGGTCGGACAGGGTATTTTCGGCAATGTTGCCGTAGCACGCGTCCTGAAAACCCTTGGAGCGAAAGGGGTTGCAGCTGCCTTCAATCAGCACCACCACAAAGCCCAGTTCGGCCAGCGCCTGGTGGTCGCCCCGCCCCGCGTTAAACGACCAGCCAGCGCCCGTGTTGGCCGACAGGGGGCCGGTCTGGGGGCCGGGGTAGATGTAGTTGATCACCGGGTACTTCTTGGTCGGGTCTAAGTGGGTGGGCGTGTACATCAGGCCGTAGAGGGTGAATTGCCCGTCCTGTGCCTTGACGGTGATGGCCGTGGGCGGCTTCCAGCCGGTGGCGGCGAGCCGCGAAATGTCCGTTTTTTCCAGGGGCAGCACCACCTGGCCGGCGCGGGTGCGCAACTGGCTTACGGGCGGCGCGTCGTGCTGCGAATAGCTGTCGACAAAATAGCGGCCAGAGGGCGCAAACGTGACCAGGTGGTGGCCGGCCTCGGGCGTGAGCAGGGTCAGGTGCTTACCGTCCATCCCCATCCGGTACAGGTAGGTGAAATAGGGATTGCCCGGCTCCCGCCCCCCTGCCAGAAAGTAGAGCTGGCGCGCTTTCTCGTCCACGTGCACCAGCTGCCGCACCGCCCACTTGCCGGCGGTGATCCGGTGCTTGGGCCGGCCGGTGGTGGCGTCGTAGAGGTAAAAGTGGGCCCAGTTGTCGCGGGACGAGCACCAGAGTACTTCGTTGGTGTTGGGCAGGTAGTGCCAGTTCATGGCTTCGCGGCCCGATTCAAAAAAGGTCGCCACCGTTTCGGAAAAGACGTCCCGCACGCGGCCGGTCGCGGCGTCGGCCACGCGGAAGGTTACCTGTTTGCGGTCGCGCGAGCTCGACACAAAGGCCAATTGGGTGGCATCGGGGCTCCACTCCACGTCGCCCATGCCCCGGCCCTCGCACGCCAGGTTGGAGCAGCTCGAGCTGCGGCGCGGGTCGGGCGCCAGCGCCAGCCGGATCATCTTGGGCTGGTCCACTTCCAGAATGACCCGCTCGATGGCGATGACGTCCGGGTCGCCGGGGAGCGGGTACTTCCAGGTTTTTAGCGTCGGCCGGCCGACGTTGGTGGTCACCAGGTACATGTCGCCCACCCGCCGCTGGTCCTGCCGGAAAGTCGCGATTTTACGCGAATCGGGGGACCAGCGCAGCACGGGCTTGTCGGTGGTCGCATAACCGGCGTTGTCGGTGGCATAGCCAAAATCCTTAATCCCGTCGGTGGTCAGCGCGGTTTCGGCCTTGGTTTTGGTATCGCGCACCCACAGGTTGTAGTCGCGCAGAAACGCCACCCGCCGGCCATCGGGCGACTCGACTTCGTTCTGGGCGCTGGCCGCGGCGCTCGGGCTGAGGGCCGGAATCGGGTCGGCGCTGACGTGGCCGCTGGCCGCGTCGTATTGCCAGTTCTTGTCCTCGGCCGCGAAGCGGACCTGTTTCCCATCGGGCGAGAAGGTAAAGGTGCGGAACGGCAGGCGGGTCGCCTCGTAGCGTTTGCCGCCGGCCGTGCCCAAGGCCGCCGCCAGCTTGGCCGGGTCGAAGGCGGCCGTTTTGGTCTTGCGAACCGGGTCCACCAGAACAAACTCACTGCCCTGCGGCGTGAGCACCCGGTACCAGAAGCGGTCGCCTGCCAGCCAGGTGGGTGGGCTCATGCTGCGGTCAACCAGCGGCAGCGTGTTGTACCCCATGAAGCGCTCGGCCCGGGCGTAGTCCTGCGCTGTAAGGGCGGGCAACTGCTGGGCGGATGCCGCCGTCAGGAGTCCAATGCTAGCAAGAGGAAGCGAAAGTAAAGACTTGTGCACAGGCTTTGCAGATAATAGAGGTGAAAACAGTCTTTTTGCTGGGTGAAAGGTACTGGCGAAGAGGTCTGCTAGCTAGCAGCGCAAGCATAAAACCATGCCCAGCCCACCCGGTCAATCGTGCTGTTGCGTGAGCGCACTCAGCAGGTGCTGCCGGTAGCGTTGGACGCTCCTTTTACTGTCCGGACCGTTTAGGGTAGCTCTGTGCGAGTCATTCATCTCCGGTCTTGGCCCGCTAGCGTGCCTGCCTGGCCAGCGAGCGGGGGCGCCCGGCAGGGCCGGCCGCTTACATTCGTTTGGTGAACACTAGCGTGGTCGTACTGCCCAGGTGGTCGCCGCCCCCGTAGGTGCTGGTCAGGCCATACCCTTCTTGGTAGAGCTGGGCCAGGAGTTGACGGGTCCGCTCGGCTGCCGCGCCCGGCGCGCGTAAGTCCCGCGGCTTAAACTCGCGGTGTTCAGGCGCGCCCGTTGGCCGCGCAATGTCCATAATCAAGTTGTTGCCATTGTCAAATAGGCGGACGACCACCACCGCCGGGGAGGTGGTTTGCCCCTGGGCCGGGCCAGCGGCCCACCCCACGAAGCAGGCGCACCAGAAGAGAAGGGTTTTCATGGCGCCAACTTCGGGTGGGCGGCTGAGGAATGGATGAAGGGCAGGTGCCCCGCACGGGGTTGGGGACACGTTTCAACCAGGTAAATACTTAGCATCTGGCCCGCCGCCCTGTTTACCCATCCCTCCCCCTTAAACCCTAAATAATGTGGTTTTGCTAGTCGGACCCTTTTCGTAAACAAAGCAACGCAGGGCTTAATCGCCGTATTCTCCCGTCATATTTGGGGTGCCAAACGTGAACCCGCTCTTACCACCCCACCCATGCGCCCTTTCCTACTCCTATTCTGTTTGCTATTCTCCGGGTTGCTCGCCGTGGGCCAACCCGTGCCGTACGGAAATAACGCGGCCGCGGGCCACTACCAACTGGTGCGGGGCGTCAAGCTCTACTACGAGGTGTACGGCAAAGGCCAACCCCTGCTGCTGATTCACGGCAATGCCGGCAGCATCGAAAAGTTCAAGGCCAATATTCCTTACTTCGCCCAACACTACCAGGTGATTGCCGTGGACAGCCGGGCGCACGGCAAGTCGGTGGACCCGGGCGACTCGCTGAGCTTTGAGATGATGGCCGATGACTTTGCTGGCCTGCTCACCGCCTTGCACCTGGATTCGGTGAATGTGCTGGGCTGGAGTGACGGCGGCATCAACGCCCTGGTGCTCGCGCTCCGGCACCCCAGCAAAGTGCGGCGCCTAGCGTCCACAGGGGCCAACCTCTCGCCCGACTCCGCGGCCCTCGTGCCGGCGGTGTGGAAAGCGCAACAGCGGTACTACCAAGCGAATAAGGGCAAGGCCTTGCCCGACCCGGGGAAGCGCAATCAATGGAAGGTGTTCACGCTGGATGTGTTGCAGCCCAACATTCCGCTGGCGACGCTGCGGCGGATTACGGCGCCCGCCTTCATCATCGCTGGCGACCGGGATATGATTACGCACGCCCATACGGTGGCTATCTACCGCCACCTGCGCCGCGCCTGGCTGTGGATCGTGCCCAACAGCGGCCACGCCACGCTCCGGGATCAGGCCGACGAGTTCAATCGAAAGGTGGACGAGTTCTTTCAAGCGAAAGCGATACCGGCCCTAGCACACTGACGACGGGTGTAGTTTGCGCTGGGCATAATTTGGCCCCGATGACAGAAATCACCGTTTGGCTGAACGCTTAGGTGTAGCTCCATTAGCCGGTACCCGGGGCTTTGTGTACCCCACACCGCCCTTTCGCTGCAAAGGAATGCGAACCAAGGCGAACGCGGTTCGGGTGTAACGTTTAATCTGCCTTATTCACTCGTCCCGGTCGTTCGAGCAGCACCGAACGGGTTACGTCGGTGCAGCACGGTCCGCCTACTTGCTCTCTACACTGCCTGCGCCAAGCGCGGCTAAATGGCGTTTTATTTCGTCCACATACGCGCCGACCCGTACCTCACCAAATTGCTTTCCCCGCTTTTTGCTGGCCCGGGTCGGGTCGCCGGAAAGGCCCCGGGCATTCATGGGCGTGTTGCCGTTTCGGGCCGTGTCCCCGGCGGCAAACAGCCGGGGCCGCACCAAACGGCGGGAAACCACCATCGTTTCCGACACGTCCCAGTTCCCGCCGTGGCCGCCGCCCACCAGGCCCTGGCGTTTGAGGGAGGCCTCGATTTGCTTCCGAGCGGTGGTGTAGCCGTCCGCGGCGTAGTAGACATCAATGCCTTGTCCCCGGTACCGGGCCTCCATTTTTCGGGCCAAGGCCGCCAGGGGGGCTTGGCTGGGGCCGTGGTCACCCAGCAAGATGATGCGCGTAAAGCCACTGGTAATCATGCTGGTGGCCAGGGCTTCGTTGACCTTGGAAAACGTGAGGCTGTCGAGAGTGACGGTGCCCGCCCACTTTTGGAGCGCCGGCGAGTTCGGGGCAAATGGAATGATGGGTGCTATCAGCGTGTGGCCCAACCGGGCCGCAATGCGCTGGGCGTAGCCCGGCACCCGAAAGTTGTGTTTGCCCAGGGCCACGTGGGGGCCGGTGGCTTCTTGTCCCCCGCTGTAAACGAGCACGGTGGTGTACCCCTGCTGTATTTTTTCCGACACCTCGAACGTCGTGAGGTACTCCACGAAGAGATTCGGGCGGGTCAGCGTCGTGGCTTGCTGGCCGTGGCTGAACACGGATCGCAGGACCAGCAGGCTAAGCAAGCCCAGTTTCTTTCCACTGCGCATAAGCGCACGGTTGGCACCCAATAGGAAAGTGCCGGCTGCAGGCCGCACCGCCGTGGGATCGATGGTAAGATAACCGTGTCTCATGCCAGCAAATAACGTCAACTGTGTCTCATCTATTAGCAAACCTCTCCTTTGCCTTTCCGACCCGTTTGCAAACGCTTAACGAACCGTTCTGTAATCGATTCCGACCGTTTTATTGAACACAAATTCTGTTAGCAGACAGGAGTACCACGGCGCATGCGTGTGAGAACATAATTCCACGCGAGCAGGGGTATGCTTAGAAAAGCAAAGAGGCGGCCTTTCGCTCGCCTCTTTGCTTTTTCATTTCTTCCGAATAAACCGTTGCGGGTGGCCGTCAGAGCACCTTCACCGTCAGCTGCGAGACGTGCTCGGGGCTGAAGTAGAGGCGGTGCGTGGCGGCCTGGAAATCCGACTCGTTGGCCTCGAAGATGTTCTCGACGTACTGCTGCGGGTTGCGGTCGAAGAGCGGAAACCACGTGCTTTGCACCTGCACCATCAGCCGGTGGCCTTTTTTAAACGTGTGCATTAGGTCCTGCACCGTGAAGGGCACGGCCGTGACCTGGCCCGCCACGAAGGGCTTGGGCTGGCTGAAGCTGTCGCGGAAACGGCCGCGCATCACCTCGGCGCGCACCAGTTGCTGGTAGCCGCCCAGGTGCACGCCCGGCGCGGTGCGCGGGTCGTCGGGCGTATTGTCGGGGTACACGTCGATGAGTTTCACCACCCAGTCGGCGTCGGTACCGGTGGTGGCCACCTGCAGCAGCGCCTGGATGGGGCCAGCCAACGTCAGGTCCTCGGCGAGCACGTCGCTTTGGTAGGTGAGCACGTCGGGGCGGCGGCTGGCAAAGCGTTGGTCGTCGGTCATGTACGCGGCAACCTTGCCCGGGACCGTGGCTTCGGTGTACGGCACGGGCCGGGCCGGGTCGCTCAGAAATTGGTCGAAGCCGGTGCCTGCCGGGGCCGCGGTTGGCTTCTCAAACCCAATTTTGCCGCCGGGCTGGAAGTAGAGCGTGCGTGCCTGCGCGGCCTTGGGCGGCCAGGCGTCGAAGGTGCGCCACCGGTTCGTGCCGCCTTCAAACACGAGGGCCTCGGGCAGCAGGGCGGCGGCCGTGGGCGACGCGTCTTTCAGATACGCCTTGAAGAAGGGCGCCTCCACGTACTGCTGGTACCACAGCGAGGGCGAGGGGGTGTACGCCACGTTGCCGAGCATCTCCCCGGTGCCAGCGCCGTTTGACCAGCCGACGTGCCGCCAGGGGCCCATCACGAGGCGGTTGGCCAGGCCGGGGTTTTGCTGCTCGATGGCTGCGTAGGTGTGCAGGGTGCCGAACAGGTCACTGGCGTCGTTGAAGCCGCCGACGGTGAGCACGGCGGTTTTGATGTTTTTTAGGTGCGGACGCGGGTTGCGGACCTGCCAGAAGGCGTCGTAGTTGGGGTGCGCCACCAGGTCGTTCCAGTGCTTGACCCGACCGTGAAAGAGTTGCGGGTTAACGTTTTTGAGCGGGCCTAGGCGGTGGTAGAACGCGTAGCCGTCGTTGCCGGGCACCTGCAAGCGCTCGTTCCGTTGCGCCGTAGGCTGCGGCCGGGGTTGGCCAAAGGCCGACCAAAAGCCCACCATGGGGAGAGAATAGGCGCCGTTCTGGTGGTCGTCGTCCCAGAACATGTCGGTGACGGGCGCTTGCGGGCTGGCCGCCTTCAGGGCCGGGTGGCGGCTGAGCAGACCTGCCGTCGTGTAGAAGCCGTCGTAGGAAAGGCCCCACAGCCCCAAGCGGCCGTTGTTCGGAGGGCCTTTCTTGAGCAGATACTCCATCGTGTCGAAGGCATCGGTGCTCTCATCGGTGTCTTGTTTGCCGGCATAGTTCGTTCGCTGCGGGCGCACGTCCTCGAACACACCTTCCGACATATAGCGGCCACGCACGTCCTGCAGGGCGAAAATGTAGCCCTCGCGCAGCATGGCGCTGCTCGGACTGATGCTCGCCTTGTACTTACTTGGCCCGTAGGGACCCACCGAGTAGGGCGTGCGTTTTAGCAGGATGGGGTAGCGCACCCGGTCGGCGTCCTTGGGCACGTACACGACGGTGTGGAGCCGGGCCCCGTCGCGCATCGGTATGCGAAACTCCTGCTTGTGGTAATGCGCGCGGGCGTAGACCGTGTCGGCCAACAACTGAGCGCGCAACGCGGCCTCGCTTACGTGTAAGGTATCGGGCGGCAGCACGGGCATTTGGGCGCGGGCCGGGGCGGCCAGTGCCAGCAAGGCCACAACAGCGGAATAGTAAAAGGTTACCCCCATAGAAAGAGCTGGTTAGCCTCTACGTTGAGGCCAGAGCGAAGGTAGCGTCAGTGCGACCAATCGTCTGTCGTATTCCTCCTATTTTTGAACGGGGCGCGTTTAGGCCACGATCGTTTCGCTGAGCTGGTGCTCAGCTCCCGGCAGCACTTTTGATTTCACTTCCCCGGTGTCTTAAATCAGCATCCACCCTCGCTTAAGTGTCGTCGAACGCGTGTGGCAGCTGGCCTGGGGTCAAAAAGTCCCGCCAGAATAGTGGAACAGCACCAGCGCAAACCACAAAGCCCCGAATAGATAGGCGGTGAGGGCGAGACCCTGGGCCGCCTTTTGGGGCCGTAAAGCGAGGCCCAGGCCGCATAGTAATAGCACCACGGGGCTACCCCATAGCTGTAGGGCGTGCACCAGGGGCCGTTGCTCCAAAGCGTCCAACCACGTCCCCCGGACAAAAAAGCCCACCAACAGGAGGATCATCAGCGTAACAGCGGCGCCAGACCCAAGAAGCAGGAGCCAAGAGCCTAAGAAGTTTCGGCGGGGCATGGGTACAGCAGAAGGAAGATCAAGGGACGCACGTTGAGTGGGCAAGGAAACGCTCCTTTGTGATTCCGACACTTTCGCTGAACGCAGCTCTCTAACTTGCGGGCACGATGAAAATAGTCTTGAGTGGCCTGTTGTTGTTCAATCTGCTGTGTTTCCTGCTCTTCGCCTGGGACAAACGCAAAGCCCAACGCGGTCAGCGGCGCATTGCCGAAACAACGCTGCACTGGGCGACGCTGCCGGGCGCGGCGCCCGGCGCGTGGGCGGCGATCTTGCTGCTGCACCATAAAAACCGCAAAGCGGCTTTCTGGGGCGTGACCCTGGGGCTAACGCTGCTGCAAGGAGCGGTGCTCTATTTCACGTGGCCTTCCTTCAGCTAAACGGCGTGCGTTTACAGCTCGACCGTTTTCTTAAACTTGGCAAGCGCAAATACTCGGGATAGGCACGGCAGTTGGTTGAGCATTAGTCTGCTCTGACCAGAACTCTTCGCCAACTTTTGTGATTGCCAATGATTAACGTGTCGCCTTTCAACCGAAAGGGCCTTTCTTGGTCCGTATCGAGGTACCAAGGCAACGAGCCCCCGGTTATGTGGTGCGTTACAATTGATTTTTTGACGTCCACCGTATAGGTGCCGAAATACCCCACGGCGTTCGTATTGGTGAAATCAAACAAATTGACCGCCGTTTTTTTGGCCGAGTCCTCGGAGATTTTCGGCGGATTTTCCCGGGAAATGTTGAGGTTCACCACGCCACTTTTGGTGTAGGTAAAGTACCCTTTGGGGTGCTTGCCGTAGCGAAACACCCATTTGCCGCTGTTGGCGTCTAGGTCAGTGAACTCCAGTAAGCGCCAAGTGCCCACGATGGTGTGTAGCGGGGCTTTTGTTTTCGTGGTTCGGCTTTGTCCCAACACGGTTGACGCCAGTGTCAGGGCAAATAAGAGCAGGAACGGAAGCGGTGCCATGGATTGAAGGTGTTGGTGAATGCGAGGAGCTGGGTGTCGCCCGGCTTGCACCGCTTGCATGGTCGCGCTTCTCACGAGACGCAAGTAGCGGTAATTCGCGTTATCACACAACTGGCAGTTATCATGGTTTGCCCGCGGGCGGAGCGGGTGTGCGTCAATTGGTCACCCGTATGGCCTTCGCCAGAACCCTCCTTCAACTGAACAGAGCTCGTTTACCTTGCTACCGTTAAAGTGAACGAGGTAACTGGCTTTACCCCGCGCAGCTGGGTCGCAGCGCCAGGACGGCCTTACCCCTGAATCATGTAAAATTCCCAGGCGATGCGGTCGGGGTCTTTGAAGGCCACGTACTTCATCGGTCCCACCGTGTCCTGTTTGACGCCCGTGTTCTCCACGCCGGCCGCCTGCAGGGCGTCGGCCACGCGGTGCAGCTCGGCCTCGTCGGTGCAGGCAATGGCGAGGTGGTCGAGGCCCACGTTGAAAGGCGTGAAGGTGCCGCCCCCGGGGTGGGTGGGCTGCGCTTGCTTAAAGCCAATGAAGGTGGCCCCGACCAGGAAGCCGAGTATTTCGGGCGTGTCCAGCGCGATGGGCAAGCCCAGCAGGTCGTGGTAAAAGGCCTTGGCGCGGGCAAAGTCGGTGGTGCGCAGCGCGACGTGGGCCAGGCCCGTGGTTTTTGGATTGATGGCCATGAAGCAGGAACAGGAATGAGGTTGCCTTCTTCAACGAGAAAAAGTAGACTTCGGCTAGCCAGCCCACCGTTACGTTAAACTAGAACGATCATTTTAGTGATAGCCGAACCGTGGACCGGGGGCCGCGCACCTACGTAAGCACGCAGGTGCCAACCCGCCGCACGGTCGTTTCCACCCTGGCACGGGCCGCTGCGGTCGCGGCCCTGCCCCATTCCCCCGCCGCCATGGCCGCCTTTGCGCCCGCTCGCCCCCAGCTGTTGATTTTCGACGTCAACGAAACCCTGCTCGACCTCAGCAAACTGCAGCAGGCCGTCAACCAGGAGTTCCGGTCCGCGTTCGCCTTCCAGCAGTGGTTTGCCCTCTTGCTGCAGTATTCCCTGGTGGACACGGTGACGGGCCACTACCACGACTTTCCCGCCATTGGCGCCGCCGGCTTCGACATGCTGGCCCAGGCCCTGGGCCAGTCCGCCCGGCCCGCCGCCCGCAAACAGGAACTACTGCGCCTCCTGGCCGAACTGCCGCCCCATCCCGACGTCATCCCGGGCCTCACGGCCCTGCAACACGCCGGCTTCCGGATGGTGACGCTCACCAACTCGCCCGGCCCCACTCTACAGCAGCAGATGGCCTACGCCCAGCTGACGCCCTTTTTTGAGCAGTTACTGAGCATCGACCCGCAAAAGCACTACAAGCCCCACCCGGACACCTACACCGCCGCTTGCCGGCAGCTGCGGGTGGCCCCCGCGGACACCATGCTGCTGGCGGCCCACGGCTGGGACGTGGCCGGCGCCCGGCACGCGGGGCTCCAGGCCGCCTTCATCGCCCGGCCCGGGCAGGCGCAGTACCCGCTGGCCCCGGTGCCCAGCCTGGTGGGGCCCACGTTGGAAGCCGTGGCCAAACAACTGCTCGGGTAACGCGCTTTTCCAGGCACCGGGCACGGGGCAGAACCTCACCCCCCGCCCCCGGCGCGGCGCCCGCTTGTTAATTTCCTTTCATCCCATGAAAAACTCCTTCTTCCCGCTGGTTATCAGCCTTTTTGTCCTGGCGGTTGCGCCGGCCTGGGGCCAGACCGCGCCGGCCCGCGCCGCGCAGCCCCTGGCGGTGGGCACGGCGGCCCCGTCGTTCAAAGCAAAGGATGCAACCGGCCGCCCCGTGGAGCTGCCGCAGCTGCTGAAAAAGGGCCCGGTGGTCCTCTATTTCTACCGCGGCCAGTGGTGCCCGTACTGCAGCAAGCAGCTCAGCCAGCTGCAGGACTCGTTGCAGCTGCTCACGGCCAAAGGGGCGCAGGTGGTGGTGATCACGCCCGAAACCCCGGAGAACATCGGCAAAACGGTGGCCAAGACCCAGGCGGCGTTTCCCATTGTGCACGACCGGGGCTTCGCCATCATGACGGCCTACCACACGGCCTTTACCGTGGACGCGGCCACGGCGCAGAAATATCGCGGCTTCGGCGTGGACCTACGGCAGGCCAACGGCGCGCCGGAGGACGTGCTGCCGGTGCCGGCCACGTACGTCATCGGCCGCAACGGGCGCATCCGGTACGTGTACTTCAACCCGGACTATAAGCAGCGGGCCTCCGTGCGCCGCATCGCCGCGGCGCTCTAGGACGCGCCCGTCTTGCTGGGGTGACCGCTGCGTGAACCGGCCTACCCGCTCAGCTCAAGCATCCACAGGAGGAAGGTTGACCTCCCAATGCGGCGCTGGTTTCCCGGCTCCCGATCAAGCGGAAAGAGCGCAGCGCACCACAAGTCGTTCGGCCCGTTCCGAAATACACCAGTAATTCGCTCCTTGTGCGATTCGGACCGGTTAAGTGAACGGTCCTTCAGGGCATGGGCACAGGGAGTGGCCCGGCGGTGGCCGTCGCCCCGGCTCGCCGACGGGCCTCAAGACATGGGGCCAATCGCGTCGTAGATCACTACTTTCTCCCAGTAGCGGGCGTACGTGTCCCGAAATGCGTCGTGGATGGGGTGCCGCTGGTAGTGCTCCTCGTCGGCCGCGCTCTGGAAGAGGCACAGCCAGGAATAGGCGTACGTCCGCTCAATCACGGCGCGGTCCGTCGCGGCCGGCGTGCCAATGTGCGACCAGTGGATGGCGGGAATGCCGCGCAAGGTGCGAAGGCCTTCGAGCAGGCGGGCCTGGTCGGATTCGCTGGCGGTCGCGGGCACGTAAAACAGCACGTGATGCACAAACAGGTCTGGGGAGATGGGCGCATTCATGGGCACAGCAGGGGCTTTGGGCGAAAACAACCACGGGGAAGCGGGCACGAAACTAGGCCGCCTTCCGGGGAAAGGTACGCCCGCCGGGCACCGAAGCACACGGGCTTCAAGTGCTCTTGTTGTTTCTCGGACCGTTTTCCTGAACGCTACGGCGTGGTGGACTACTGCGCAATGCGCAACGCCAAACAACGTCTTGGTTCTGCCCAGCTGAGCTGGACCACTTCCAGAAGTAGCAATTATTCCTTTGCGATGCGTCGGGTGGCGATGCCGGCGGCCGTTTGCAGCTGCACGAGATAAATCCCCGGTGGCAGCCCGGCCAGCGGCACCCGCACCGTTCGTTGCTGGCTCACCACTTGCCGGTAGACCGACCAGCCGGTCAGGTCCCGCAGCTGCACTTCCGCGGCGGCGAGCGCGGGCAGGCCCACCGTCAGCACGTCGCTCGCCGGATTGGGATAGGCCTCGAATCCGGCCAGCGAAGGCGGCGCCGTCGCCGTTACCACCGTTTGCATCGCGTAGGCCGTGACGTAGATGGGGCTCAGGGGCGTTGCCGCCTGCCGCCGGGTCTGCAGGTAGCCGTAGCGCCAGGCGCCGCCCTGCCACTGCCGGATGCCCAGGTAGCGGGTGAGCGTGTCCTGCGCCCAGTTGCCGCTCTCGCGGAACTGGCCCGCGTAGGTCGTTACCTGCACCAACTGGCCCTCGCCCGTCCAGGTGCGCCGCGCCGTGCGCGGGCCGATGGGTTCGCCGTACGGGAGCGGCGCGGCCGGCGCGTAGGCGGCCGGGGCGCCGGTGCTGTCGGCCAGCACCTGCCAGGCCGCGGGGAACAACGAACGCGCCAGGGTGTAAATACTTCCCCCGTATTGCACCAGCAGGTCAAAATCAACCACGCCGTCCCCGTCCGCGTCCAACTGCTGGCACTGCGTATTGGCGGGGGTGCAATAAAAGCGCAGGGTGGCGGGGTGTACGACGTGCGTCCCGCTGCTTTGCCCGGCACTGAAGCCCGTTCCTTGCCCGGAAACAGCGCCGGCACTCCCAAGGAGCCACCCAAAGAAGAGCAGTACGGCAAATATTTTCATTACCAGGTAGTTGAAATGGAAACGTGCGCAATATAATGCCTCCTTCAGCTGAACATAGCACGTTTACGGCACCACCGTTTTCGTGAACGGAAAGGACCCCGGAGGGCATTTAACGGGTTCCGCCCACGGGCTTCGGCTCTGGCGTTTGCCGGGGGCTGCCCAGCGTTTGGGCCGCCGACTGCATGGGGTTGGGCGCGGCGGCTTGCTGCTGCTCGAACAGCTCGAAGCGGGAATAGGCCGGCTGCCGGGGGAAGGCGTTGTTGCTCACATCCGTATCGACCGTCTGCTGGAAGGGGTCGAGCACGAAGCTGACCACGGGCTGCTTGGTCACGATGATTTTGGTGACCTGCGCGTTGTTCTTGCGCCAGATTTCGGCCGGGATGGTCTGCACTTCGGTCGTGTTGTCGGCGTAGGTCATTTGCACAATCACGGGCATCACGAGGCCGCCCACGTTGCGCAGGCTCAGCTCGTAGAAATTCTGCGAGTCGCCGAGTCGCTGGCGCTGCTCGTCCGTGAGCGTGCCCAGGTAGGTGGTGTAGCGCTGCTGGTCGGCGTCCGTCACGGCCAGCGGGTTGTAGCTGTTGTAGAAGTCTTTAAGCTCGGGCTTCTCGTCGATTGCCGTGGACTTGATATCGGTGGCGTTGCGTTGGGCCGAGAGAGACGGCGCGGCGGTGGCCAGCAGCTGCTGGGCGCGGGCCTTTTCCACGGCCGGGTCGGCGGTGCTTGCCTGGTAGGCCTTCACCCCCTCGAGGCTGATGTCGCAGTGGTCGGTGGTGTAGAACCAGCCGCGCCAGAACCAGTCCAGGTCCACGGCCGAGGCGTCTTCCATGGTGCGGAAGAAGTCGGCCGGTGTGGGGTGCTTGTAGGCCCAGCGCTGGGCGTAGGTCTTGAAGGCGTGGTCGAAGAGTTCGCGGCCCATCACTGTCTCGCGCAGGATGTTCAGGGCCGTAGCCGGCTTAAGGTACGCGTTGTTGAAAAACTGCAGCACTGACTCCGAGTTGGTCATAATGGGCGTTTGCAGGCTCTTATCCGTGCGCATGTAGGCCGCCGCGACGCCGGGCCCGCAGCGCGGGGACGGGAAGTCGCGCTCCCATTCTTGCTCGGTCAGCAACTGCACGAAGCTGTTTAACCCTTCGTCCATCCACGTCCACTGGCGCTCGTCGGAGTTTACAATCATGGGGAAGAAGTTGTGCCCCACTTCGTGGATAATCACCGAAATCATGCTGTACTTGGTTTGGGCCGAATACGTGCCGTCTTTCTCGGGGCGGCCTTCGTTGAAGCTAATCATCGGGTATTCCATGCCGCCGGGGTTGACGGGGCCGTGCACCGAAATGGCCACCGGGTAGGCGTAGGGAATGGTGAACTTCGAGTACGTCTTGATGGCGTGGGCCACGGCTTCCGTTGAGTACTGGCCCCAGAGCGGGTTGCCTTCCTTGGGGTAGTAGCTCATGCACATGACCGGCTGGCCGTTCTGCCGGATTTGCATGGCGTCCCAGAGGAACTTGCGCGAGCTGGCCCAGGCAAAGTCGCGCACATTTTTGGCGGCATACGTCCAGGTCTTGGTGCCGGTGGCGCGGCCGGCTTCGGCTTTCACCGCTTCCTGCTGGCTGACAATCAGCACGGGCTTCGTGGCCTTTTTGGCCTGCTCTAAGCGCTTCTGCTGGGCCACGGTCAGCACCTGACTGGCATTCTGGAGCGTGCCGGTGGCGGCCACCACGTGGTCGGCCGGGGCGGTGATGCTCACGCGGTAGTCGCCGAAAGGCAGGGTGAACTCGCCGTTGCCCAGAAATTGCTTGTGTTGCCAGCCCTGGTTGTCGGAGTACACGGCCATGCGCGGGTAGAAACACGCGATTTCGTAGATGTAGTTCTTGTCCTCGGGGAAGTACTCGTAGCCTTCGCGGTTGGTCCGGTAGCCGTTGACGTTGTAGTGCCACTTCACGTGGAAGGAAAACGACTGGCCCGGGCGCAGGGGCGTGGGCAGGTCGATGCGCATCATGGTGTAGTTGGTCACCGTCTGGAGCGCTTTGCCGCCCGCGCCGGTCACGCTTTCAATCTTGAAGCCGCCGTCGAAATCGTTCAGCAGCAATTCCAGCGTCTGGAAAGACACCTTCTCCTGCAGTTGGCCCACCTGGGTAGCTTTGGTAATGGAGTTTTTCGCGAAGAGGTTCTGGTCGAGCTGCAGCCAGAGGTAGGGCAGCACGTCGGGCGAGCGGTTGGTGTAGGTAATGGTTTCGCGGCCGCGGATGGCCTGCTTGGCGTCGTCGAGCGTGACGTGGATGTCGTAGTCGGCGCGCTGCTGCCAGTAGTCCTTGCCCGGGGCCCCGCTGGCCGTGCGGTAGGAGTTGGGCGTGGGCAGCAGCGTTTCGAGCTGCGCAAACTTGTCGGTGCCCGAGTTGGTGGTTTGGGCTGCCGCGAGCCGGGGGCCTGCCAGGGCCAGCAGCCCGCACACGCCGGCAGTGCGGCTGGTGCGGAGAAGACGGAAGAAATTTCGCATCCGGAAAGGTAGGCTGATGGGGTCCGTATTCCATCACGCCATACCATTACTTACTTATACCCTCGTTATCTAATTCCGACCGTTCCGCTGAACCCTCGTTATCTAATTCCGACCGTTCCGCTGAACCCTCCTTTCCCTGAACCGCTGCCTGTGGGTGCCTACTGGCCTAGCGGAGGGGCCCTACGGTCCAGATGGAGTTTAAGAAACTCTTTCACTAATCAAAGTTCACGAAACTCAAAAGGGAGATGAGTTTCGTGAACTCTTTTCGAAGCCGCGTCTTCAGTCCCTTCGCACTTCCAAAGAGCACGACAGACGCTGCCAGACAACCTCTCCTCACGTGGCGAAAGAAGCCTCAAGCGTGCCCCCGTTAGGCCGGTCCGCTCAAGGGCAGGCCCACGTGGATGGTGGTGCCCTGGCCTTCCTGGCTGTCGACCGTCAAAGAGCCGCCGTGGCCTTGGGCGATGATGTCGTGGGAGAGGGATAGGCCCAGGCCCGTGCCCTCGCCCGTGGGCTTGGTGGTGAAGAAGGGTTGGAAGATTTTCGCCTGCACCGCCTCGGACATGCCCGTGCCGTTGTCCCCTACCCGGATTTTGACGTGCCCGTTCACGCGCGCGGTCGTCAGGCTTACCGTGGGCCGGTAGCCGTCCTCGCCGGTCTGCTGGCGCTGCTGCACGGCGTAGAAGGCGTTGCTGAACAGGTTCAGCAGTACCCGGCCCACGTCGCCGCTCACCACGCTGACCAGCGGCAGGTCCGGCGCCAAGTCGGTCGTGAGCTCGGGGTGGAAGCTGTTGTCTTTGACGCGCAGGCCCTGGTAGGCCAAGCGCAGGTACTCCTCGCACAAGCGGTTGAGGTCCGTGGGCGCGCGTTCGCCGGCGCTCGTGCGGCTGTGCTCGAGCATGCCCCTGACAATGCCGGCCGCCCGCTGCCCGTGCTGGCTGATTTTCGCCTGGTTCTGGCCCAGGTCGGCCAGCAGCTCGGTCAACTCTTCTTTTTCGGGGGCGGGCAGGCTCGTGGCGGCCAGCAGCTCCCGGGCTTCCTCGCACAGCTCGGCACTCACTTCCGAGAAGTTGTTGACGAAGTTCAACGGGTTCTGGATTTCGTGGGCAATGCCGGCCGTCAGCTCGCCCAGGCTCGCCATCTTTTCCTTTTGAATGAGCTGGGCTTGGGTGGCGCGCAGGTCGGTGAGGGAAGCGTCGAGCTGGTCGCGTTGGGCTTCCAGCTCGCCTTTCTGGGCCGTGACCGCCGCGTGCAGCCGGTTCAATTGGTCGTTGGCGCGCTGCTTGAGCCGGTTGCTGCGCCAGAGCACGAACCCCAGGCCCGCCAGCAGGGCCAGCCCGGCGAGCGTGACGCCGAGCAGCAGGCGCTGGCGGCGGGCGCGGGCGGCCTCGAGCAGCTGGGTTTCGCGCAGGGCGGCGATGCGCGCGTTCTGGGCTTCGGTAGCCTGCTCGGCTTCGTACTGGGCCACGTGAAAGGCGCCTTGCCGGGCACCGAGCGAGTCGCTCAGGGCCAGGGCGGTGCGGGCGTAGCGGCCGGCCGGCGCCGTTTGTCCCTGTTGGGCGTAAAAGTCGGCCAGCGCGCGCAGGTAGGCCAGGCGCAGCGGCACCACCTTAGTGGCGCGGGCCTGGCCGTAGGCCGCGAGCCAGGCCGTTTCGGCCCGGGCGGGCTCGCCGCGGGCGGCGTAGTAGCGCGCCCAGGTGGCGTCCAGCTCCATGTAGCGGAGGGAGGGGTTTTTCAGGCCCAGGTGGAGCGAATCGGCTAGGTGCTGGGCGTACGCCAGCAGGGGCCCGGCCTCGGCCACGCGTCCCAGGTCGAGCAACACGGCGCTTTTGACCACCCGTCCGTAGGCCTGCACCCGCGGCACCAAGGCCGCATAGCTGCGGGTCGTGTCGGTGGGGGTGTCCACCATGGACAAGTTGGCGTGGCGCAGGGCGGCGGGGTAGTCGCCCAGCTGGCGGTAGGCCTGGGCGATGGCCCAGTTCGGGTAGGCGTCCCAGGTATAGCCGTTCAGGTGCGGCAGCGCGTGTTGCAGGGCCAGCCCTTGGCGCAGGTAGTGCAGGGCCTTGGCCGGGTTGCCCCATTCCGCGTAGTAGGAGCCGGCTACGCCTAGCTCGTTAAACTGGTGGTACCGGTTGTAGGCGCGGCCTTGGTCGGCCGCCCGCAGGATGTAGCTGATGCCTTGGTTGTAATCCCCCCGCGACGTGTAATAGCCCCCCAGCATCCGGTAGCACACGTACAGATTCTGCGGCATTTCGCGCCGGCGGTAGTAGGCCGCCTTGGCCTGGTAGAACGCCCGGCGCGCCTCGGGGGGTTCGAGCAGCCCGAGCAGCCCCCCGATTAGGTCAAGCACCCCGGGCGCGGGTCGTCCCAGCCGGTCAAACGCGGCCAGCGCCGCCCGCGCCGTGTCGAGTTGTTGGGCCGGGGGCGCCTTTGCCTCGGCCAGGGTCAAACCGGCCGCGTACAGCCGGTAGGCCGGAGCCTCGGGCCGCCGGAGCCGGTGGGCCAGCCGAGCGAGTTCCCCGTGCTCCGCGCGTTCCTCCGCCGGGGAGGCGAAGTTGTCCCCATCCCCCAGGTGCTGCAACAGGCGCAGGCGGGCTGTGTCGGTGCGTTGGGTGGCCAGCACCCGGCGCAGTGAGTCGGGGTTGGCTTCGTAGTAGCGGTAGCGGACCAGGCGTTGGGCCGTCGTTTGGGCCAGCGCCGCCGAAACGGCCGACAGCCCCAGCAGGGCCAGCAAAATAAAGAAGCGCATACAAACCGGGGCCACGCCGCAAGCCCTGCGCGGGGGTGGAATTAATTAAAGCAAAAGTTGGGCGATGGGCAGGCAAGCTACGACCCAACCCGGCTCTTTTCCTCAGCTAGCCGATTGGCACTCAACATTTCTGAAATCTGTGCGGTAACGGGCAGCGCTAGTTCATTTTAACGGTAGCAAGGTAAACGAGTTCTGTTCAGTTGAAGGAGCCTTTGAATGGCGGAGAGTCTATTGGGCCACCAGTTGATCACAGCTTAGGCGGGTTGAGGCTTAAAGCGCCTAGCTTTACCCACCTGCTTAGACCACTTCTTGTTCGTATGCTCCTTTCCCACTCCTGGTGTCGGTTGTTGGCCTGCCTTATTTCGCTACCTGCGCTGGCCCAAACCGCCCCCCCCGTTACAGCCCCGCTCGACGTGGCGGCCTTGGACGCCGTGGTGGCCCGCACCCTCACCGCCTTTGACGTGCCCGGCATGGCTGTGGCCGTGGTCAAGGACGGACAAGTCGTGCTCAGCAAGGGCTACGGCGTCAGTTCGCTCAAAACTCGGGCGCCGGTGGATGCCAACACCCTGTTCGGCATTGCCTCCAACACGAAGGCCCTTACCGCGGCGGCACTGGGGCTGCTCGTGGACGAGGGTAAGCTGCGCTGGGACGACAAGGTAACCGCCTACATCCCGGAATTCCAGCTCTACGATGCCAACGTGACAGCAGAATTCACCGTGCGCGACCTGCTCACCCACCGCAGCGGTTTGGGCGCGGGCGCGGGCGACCTGCTGCTGCGGTACCCCGACTCGACGAACTTCTCCATCCAAGAGGTGCTGCATAACCTGCGCTATATTAAACCGGTGTCGTCGTTTCGCAGCCAGTACGCCTACAACAACAGCCTGTACCTCGTGGCGGGCGAGGTAGTGGCGCGGGTGGCGAAGCAGCCCTGGACCACATTTGTCGAAACCCGTCTGCTCCAGCCGCTGGGCATGCGCCGCAGTGCCGCCAGCTTTGCCCGGCTTCCCGACCCGACCAACGTCGCGGAGGCGCACACGCCGGTCGAGGGCCGGGTGCAGGTCCTGCGGCGCGATTTGGAGAGCACCACCGACCCGACGGGGGCCCTGTTGAGCGCCGGCGGCATCTACAGCAGCGCGAACGACCTAAGCCAGTGGGTCCGGATGTTGCTGGGCGGGCCGGGGGGGCCGGCGCCCTTGCTGAAGCCCGCGACCCAACGCGAGCTGTGGACGCCGCAAACCCTGGTACCCGTCAGCGCGTGGCCGACGCCTTACCCCACCCACTTCGCGGCCTACGGCCTGGGCTGGCGGCTGAACGACGTGCGCGGCTATCAGCAGGTGTGGCACACCGGGGGCAATCCAGGCATGGTGAGCCAAATCACGTTGCTGCCCGAGCTACATCTGGGCATCGTCGTGCTCACCAACCAAGCCAGCCGGGACGCTTACACGGCCGTGACCAACCAGATTGAAGACCATTACATGGGCGTAAGCGGCCGGGACCGGGTGCAGGAACTGCGCGATCCGGCCAACGTGCTGGCGGCCGCGGAGGCCCAGCGCACCACGGCCGTGTGGCAGCAAGTGGCGACTACTCAAAAATCGGTACTTAAGCGGCCGGACTATGCGCCGTACCGCGGCCGCTACCACGACGCGTTGTTCGGGGACATGAGCGTCTATGAGCAGGGCGCTCAGCTTTGGGTGAAGGCCGCGCGCTCCCGGCGCCTGATGGGGCAGTTGCTGCCCTACCGGGACCACACCTTCGTGGTGCGCTGGAACGACCGCAGCATCCCCGCCGCCTTTGCCCTGTTCACCCTCGGTGCGCAAGGCCGGGCCACCGCCATCAAGCTGAACAATATTGCCGGGCCCCGCAACATCTTTCAAGACCTGGATTTGCAACGGGCGCCCGAAACGCCTCCGGGGAAGTAAGGCACCGGGACGCCGGCGACCGAGGTCCTTGCCCACCGGATGAAAGCTGGAAAACAGCTGGACCGACAGCCCTCGAACAGACTGCCTAAAACGGAAGCTTTAAGTTCAAGAAAAGGGTCCGAATCGCAAGCGAAAATGGGTGCTGTCCTGAATCGGTTCGTCAGGGCTTTCGCGTGCAAATAAGACCATCTGCTGCAGCTTCCGGCCCCAAACGCGGCTTCCATGGGCCTTTTTAGCACGCTTTTTTCGCTTCCTGGTGGCGTTAACCCTGGCGTTTACCTGGTTTTAACCTGGTTAAAACCAGGTAAACGCCATTTAAGGGGTGGTTTTAACCAGGTTAATGCCATTTCGGTCGTGGTTTTAACCAGGTAAAAACCACTCCTACCCCACTCCGCCTCCGCGTGTGGAGAACAAATGATCATTCCTGCCCAAGCGCTCGGTCCTCACCAAAGCTGTCCATCGAAAGGATCCGAATTCCAAAACGAGGGATACGTTTCGGCGACTGATGCCGCACCACGCATTTGCCATTCCATCCGGGGTATCAGGGTAGCAAGCGGGCGTCCAAACAGTGTATATTTCCGGCTCTGAACATCGAAGTTGCTGCCCGTACGCACCGGCGCATTTCCGCACCTTTCCCTTTTTTCTGTTGCATGACTCGTATTTCTACTCTCTTGGGACTTTTGGGCGGCCTCGCCCTGACGCCGCGGGTCGCCCCGGCCCAAACCCCGCTGCCACCCGCCAAGCTCGAAGCCCTGAAGCGGGAGCTCATCGGGGAAATCGACCAGCAGCAAAAGGCCACCCAGCAAATGGTGGACATGGTGTTCAGCTTCGGGGAACTGGGCTTTCAGGAAACCGAGACGTCGCGCTACCTAACGGGCATTCTGAAGAAAAACGGCTTTGTGATTCAAACCGGCATTGCGGGTGTGCCCACTGCCTGGACGGCTACGTGGGGGTCGGGCAAGCCGGTTATTGCCATTGGCAGCGACATCGACTGCATTCCCAAGGCCTCCCAAAAGCCTGGCGTGGCTTACCACGACCCCATTGTGGAGGGCGCGCCGGGCCACGGCGAGGGCCACAACTCGGGCGTGCCGCTCAACATCACGGCGGTGCTGGCGCTCAAGAAAATCATGGAGCGCGAGAAGCTGCCGGGCACGCTCATGCTCTGGCCCGGCGCTGCCGAGGAGTTAGTTGCCACCAAGGCCTACTTCGTGCGCGACGGCTATTTCAAGAACGTCGATGCCTGCATTTTTACCCATGTGAGCGACAACCTCAAGGTGTCGTGGGGCGACAATGGCTACACGGGCCTGATGTCGGTCAAGTTCACCTTCGAGGGGCAAGCGGCGCACGCAGGGGCGGCTCCCTGGCGCGGCCGCAGCGCACTGGACGCCGTGGAGCTGATGGACGTGGGCTGGAATTTCCACCGCGAGCACATGGACGTGAGCCAACGCTCGCACTCCGTCATCACCGACGGCGGCGACCAGCCCAACGTGGTGCCGTCGAAGGCGGCCGTGTGGTACTACTTTCGCGAACGCACCTACCCCAAAATCCGGGAGATGTACGCCGACGCCCTGAAAATGGCCGAAGGGGCCACGCTGATGACCAAAACCACCGTGACCCACGAAGTGCTGGGCAGCGCCTGGCCCATCCACCTGAACAAGGCCATCGCCCAGGCCATGTACCAGAACATCCGGCGCGTGGGCCTGCCCCAGTGGAGCGCGGCCGACCAGGTGCTGGCCCGCGCCGCGCAGGCCGAAACCAACGCCCCCAAAACCGACCGCCTCAACCGTCCCCTTGACGGCCTGGCCACCCGCCTCGATACGCTCGTGGGACCCGCGACTTCGACTTACGGGGGCTCGGATGACATCGGCGACATTTCCTGGAGCGTGCCCACGGTGGTGCTGCACTACCCGGCCAACATCCCCGGCCTGCCCGGTCACCACTGGGCCAACGCCATTGCCATGGCCACCCCCATTGCCCACAAAGGGGTGACGGCCGGCGCCAAGGCCGAGGCCTTGACCCTGCTCGACCTACTGGTGAAACCCGAAATCATTAAAGAGGCCTGGGCATACTTCAACGACGTGCAAACCAAGAACACCAAGTACACCCCCTTGATTTCGGACACCGACAAGCCCGCCATCACCCTTAACCAAGGCATCATGGCCCAGTACCGGCCACAGATGACGAAATTCTACTACAACCCGGCCAAGTATAAAACTTACCTGGAGCAGTTGGGCATTGCCTACCCCACGGTGCGGCCGGCCGCTCCGAAAGCGAGCGCCCAATAACCACGCTCCGCAGAGGGCTGTTTTTTGGGAGCAAGAAACGTTTAAGAAAACGGTCCGAATCATAAAACGAGCACTAGGTAGACACCCTAGTCGGTACGTACGGGCTGCCGATTACCCTTGCGTCGCCCCTCTAGGGATGGGAACGGTTGTGGCCGTCGTTATTTCGATTTGTTCTCGGCCGCTATTTGCACGAGCCGGCGGTGGAACAGGGCGGGTTCTTCCCAGTTGGGCGCGTGGCCGCTGTGCGCAAACTCAAACCACTGCTTTTTGGGGGCCTTGAGCTCTGCAAAGTAGTGGCGGGCGAGTTCCGGCTCGGTGTTGTGGTCGTATTTGCCGACAAAAAAGTACACCGGCAATTTGAATACAGAGTGCTGCAAGACCTTCGTTTTTCCGCCATTTAAGTACGGGAAGAGCGGGGGCAGGGTGCGCATCACCGGGGCCATCCACTGCTGCGGCGGATAATCGCCGTAGAGCTGCATGGGGTTAGACAACTCCGGTGCGTCGGGGCTGGAGCGGTAGGGACCCGTCAGCGTCAGGAAGGCGAACCAGTCGTTGACGCCCCGCGCGAACCCCTTCGCTTCCGACAGCGGGATGCGGGCCAGCGCGTGCACGGTGGCCGTGTCGTGGTGCAAAGCTGCCTGCTGTTGCACGTGCGTGCGGGTGAGCAGCGCCGACTGGCCGGCGTCGATGAATTGGCTCACCCCGATGTACGCGGCGTAATCCTGGGGGTAGCGTTGCACCAATTGCGCCCCCACAAAGCTGCCCCAACTATGGCCAACGACGAAAATTTTTCGCTGGTGGAACGTCTGCTGTAAAAAGCGCGTGACCTGATGCGCGTCCTCGATATAGAGGTCCGGCGTCAAGGCCACGGTCGTGTCGGTTTGCGACTTGCCGCAATTGCGCTGGTCCCAGGAAACGAAAATAAAGTCGTTGGCCAGGTCCTGGCTGTATTTGCGATTCATCGGCGTCGCCGGCCACGCCGGCCCCCCGTGAATGAAGAGCAGCACCGGTTTGGTTCGGGAGGCGCCCTTGATTTCCAGGTATTGCTTCACCCCGTTGACGGGCAGTAAAAAAGCCGTGTCGACGGCTACAGGGCGGGCTGGGCGGGTGACGCCCTGTGCCCGCGCTTGCGGGTGAGGGACAAGTACGAAGCAGCAGAAGAGGGCAAGCAGGTAGCGCATAAAGGAATTGGGGCAGCGGGTGCTGGGCCGGTGAAGCAAGCTACACCCGTTTCGGACGAATAGCTCATCCTCCCAAAGCCAGCCCATTAGCATGGCTACCACCGCAGCCGCATTTCTTTGCCATCCACATCTGGTTCAAACCGCCGCTATTCACGATAACGGTCGTGGCTGTTGCAGAACCCGGGTTAGGGAGTTCCCTTTCCGGTTAGCGGCTGGGCGCGTGCTCGAGTGGGCGCTTCGAGGCGCCTGTTCCGCCGCCTGGCGCGCCTATTGGCCGCTAACACGGGCCGTGGCAGGGCCACGGCCAGGCTTACGTGCCGGTTGGGGCGGTGCTTGAGCAGCTTTTTGAGGTTGAAGGCGATGGCGGTGAGCAGCCTGGTCTTGTGGGCCCCCGCGTGGCCGCGCACGTTCACGCGCCGCAGGCCGTAGTGGTGCAGCAGGTTGCCAAACACGGGCTCGACCGTGCCCTGGCGGACCCGGCGTTTCCGTTGCCCGCGCCGGGTGTGCTGCCGCTCCCAGGCCCGGCGGTACGCGGCGTCGTAAATGGTGCGGTTGATCTGCTTGCGCTTGGCCCGCGGGGCGCACGTGGGCTTGCGCGGGCACTGCTGGCAGGTGCGGCACGGGCCCCAGTAAATCTTATGCCAGCCCCCGTCTTGGTTGGTGTCGTATTTCTGAAAGGGCAGCGCCTGGCCTTTGGGGCAGGTAAAGGCGTCCGTGCGGCGGTCGTACACGAAGCCCTCGATTTCGGGTTTGTATTGACCGAAGACGGGAATCCAGGCCGTGATGTGGGCGGCTTCGAGCAAGGCGTAGTTCGGGCCGTTGGCGTAGCCGGCATCGGCCAGCAGCGCGCGCAGGGGCAAGTCGTTCGCGCGCAAGCGCCGCTGCAGGCCGGTGAGCAGCCGGGGCAAGTGCAGGCTGTCGCGCTTGTCAGCCAGGTCCGCTTGCGCATGGCTGATGACGCCCTTGGCCGTGTCCACGGCCAGGCTGCAGAGGTAGTTCAAGGCCCGGGCTTTGCCGGGCTTAACGGAGATGCGCGCGTCGGGGTCGGTGGGGCTGTAGTGGGTCTTGTTGCTCAGCAGCCGCGCCTGTTCGTGCCGCGCGCCCAGCGCGCCGGTCTGCGCGCCCTGCCGCCGGCGCTGCCCCGTGGCCAGCTGGCGCAGCTGGTGGGCCGGAGCCGTCACCACCGAGCCCGCGGCGGGTGTCTCCTCGCGGCCGCTCAGGTGGGGCCCGGCAGGCCCGGCGGCTTGTTTTTCCAGCACCGCTTCCAGCGCCGCGTTGGCCTTGACGGGGGCCGAATCGACGGCCTGCGTGTCGCCGGCGACCAGGCCCCGGGCCACGCACTGGGCAAAGACGTGGTCGAACAGGCGCTCGAAGACGGCGGCCGGAAACAGCTGGCGGGTGCGGCTCACGGTCGAGTGCCAGGGCAACTCCTCGTCCACCTCGTAGCCCAAAAACAAGAGAATGTCGAGCCGCAGGGCGCAGTGCTCGACCAAGCGGCGGTCGCTGATGAGGTTTTCCAGCCGGCCGACGAGCACGAGCTTGAAGAACACGACCGGGTCGAGCGAGGGCTGCCCGGTGTGGCTGTAAAGGCCCCGCGTCTCGTCGTAGAGGAAGGACCAATCCACCAGCTCGGCCAGCCGCCGGTACAGATTATGGGGCGGGACCCGCTCGGAAAGTCGAAAGCGGACCACCTCCTTGTCGAGGTATTGCTTTTTGCCTTGCATCTTCCCTCTACGAACCCGAGTTCTGCAACAGCCACGGTCCTATTCGCCACCGGAGGGTTTAGGTTGCGGACTGGGGAGTTGCCCCGTTCAGGGGCAAGGCCACGGAGAAGATGCTGCCCTGGCCCTCCTGGCTGTCCACGCTGAGGCTTCCGTCGTGGCCTTGGGCGATGATGTCGTGGCTTAGGGAGAGCCCCAGGCCCGTGCCCTCGCCCGTGGGCTTGGTCGTAAAAAAGGGCTGGAAGATTTTCTGTTGCACGGCCGGGCTCATGCCCGTGCCGTTGTCGGTGACCTGAATCTGGACTTGCTGGTGGAGCAGCACGGTGCGCACACCCACCTGCGGCTGGTAGCCGGGCTCGCCGCTGAGTTGGCGTTGGCGCACGGCGTAGAAAGCATTCGTGAACAAGTTGAGCAAGACACGCCCCACGTCCGCACCTATTACGGTCACAGTGGGCAGGTCCGCTAGAAAGTCGGTATTCAACGCCGCGTTGAAGTTCTTGTCCTTGGCCCGCAGGCCCTGGTAAGCCAGGCGCAGGTACTCGTCGCACAAGCGGTTCAGGTCCGTGGGCTCGCGCTCGCCCGCGCCGCTGCTCGAGTGCTCCAGCATGCCTTTGACAATGCCCGCGGCCCGACGCCCGTGGTGGCCAATTCTGCCCAGGTTTTGCGTCAAGTCTTCCAAAAGCTCTTCCTCCAGGCCGACATCAGCTGCCGTCCCTTTGGCTCGTTCCTCACGCAGCTCGGCAACTAATTCCGCTGAGACCTCGGAGAAGTTGTTGACGAAGTTCAAGGGGTTCTGAATCTCGTGGGCAATGCCGGCCGTCAGCTCCCCCAGGCTGGCCATCTTCTCCTTCTGGATGAGCTGCGCTTGGGTGAATTGCAAATCTTTCAGCGCCTGCGCCGTTTCGTCGCGCTGGGCTTGGAGCAGGGCGTTGGCTTGCTGCTGGCGGCGGTTGCCGCGCCACAACACGAAGCCCAAGCCGGCCAGCAGGGCCAACACGGCCAGCGTGGCGCCCAGCAGCAGGCGCTGGCGGCGGGCGCGGGCCGCGTCTTGCACCTGGGCCAGGCGCAGGCCTTGGATGCGGGCCTGCTGGGCCTGCTCGGCGCGCTCGGCCTCGTATTGGGCCAGGTGAAACGCGCCCTGTTGGGTGGTGAGCGAGTCGCTCAGGGCCAGGCCGAGGCGGGCGTAGCGGCCGGCGGGTTCCGTCTGCCCGCGCCGGGTATAAAAGTCGGTCAGGGCGCGCAGGTAGGCCAGGCGCAGGGGTACTTCCTTGCCCTCGCGCGCTTTGCGGTAGGCCGCGAGCCAGGCGGCTTCGGCGCGCGCGGGCTCACCGCGGGCAGCGTAGTAGCGCGCCCAGGTCGCATCCAGTTCAATAGTGACTCCACTATTGCCAATGCCAAGCTTAAGCGAGTCGGCCAACTGCTGGGCCCGTGCCAGCAGGGGGGCCGCTTCAGCCCCGCGGCCCATGTCGAGCAGCACCGCGCTTTTCAGCGTTAAACCATACGCCCGAACTTCGGGAACTCTGGCGGTGTAGAGGCGGGTCGTATCGGTTGGGACGCCCGCCAGGGATTGGTTGGCGCCGCGCAGGGCGGCGGGGTAGTCGCGCAGCTGGCGGTAGGCCTGGGCCATGCCCCGGTAGGTGTAGGCCAGGTAGTCATAGCCGTCGCGCCGGGGCAGCGTGGCGTACACGGCCAGCGACTGGCGCAGGTAGCGCAGGGCTTGGGCGGGGTTGCCCCACTCGGCGTAGTAATAGCCCACTACTTTCAGGTGGTTTTCCTGCTGGTACCGGTCAAATGTGCCCACCAGGTCGGCCGCGCGCAAGTAGTGGCTGATGCCCTGGTTGTAATCGCCCTGGGTCACAAGTGGAAGCCCGAGCCGAAAGTGGCAGTAAGAAAGGTTTTGCCAGGAGCCGCGAGCCTGGTACTGGGCCACCTTGGCGCGCAACCACGCCAGCCGCGCCGCCGGCTGTTTCAGCCTTAGGAACTGTTGGGACACACTACCTAACGGCCCCTCTATGGCCCAGCCCAGGCTGGTCAAAAGCCTTCACGGCCGCTTGCAGGCTGTCGAGGCCCCGTTTCAGGCTGTCGAGCCCCGGCCCGGTGTCGGGCTTGGCATTCCTGAATTGCCGGCCGGCCTGCCAGAGCCGGTAGGCGCTGGCCTCGGGGCGCCGCAGCCGCCGCGTGAGCTGCACCTTTTCGGTCAGCTTGCTCTCAAAATCGGCCACCGACAGGTAGGCGTCATAGACGTTGTCCAGGTGCAATAAAGTGCGCAGGCGGGCCGTATCGCTGTGCTGGGTGGCCAGCACCCGGCGCAATGAGTTGGGGTTGGCTTCCCAGTACCGGTAGCCGGCCCGGGGCGTGGGCTGGGCGCGCAGGTGCCCGGCGCCACAGAGCAGGGCAAACAGCGCCAACAGGAGATTACGCTTGGGGGTATAAAGGAACATGCAGGGCGATAAAAGCCGGTCTACGCCGGCAAGCTGATGCAAAAAATGGTGCCCTGGCCGGACTGGCTCTCGACGGTGAGCATACCGCCGTGGCCCTGGGCAATGATGTCGTGGGACAGGGAAAGGCCCAGGCCCGTGCCTTCGCCCGTGGGCTTGGTCGTGAAGAAGGGCTGGAACACCTTCGCCTGCACGTCCGGGCTCATGCCCGTGCCGTTGTCGCTGACCTGAATTTGGACCTGCTGGTTGAGCAGCACGGTGCGCACCCCCACCTGCGGCTGGTAGCCGGGCTCGCCGGCTTGCTGGCGCTGGCGCACGGCGTAGAAGGCATTGTTGAACAGGTTCAAGAGCACCCGGCCCAGGTCCGCGCCTACCCCCTCCACCAGCGGCAAGTTGGGCGCGAAGTCGGTTTGTAGCTCCGTATTGAAAGACTTGTCTTTGGCCCGCAGGCCGTGGTAAGCCAGGCGCAAGTACTCGTCGCAGAGGGCGTTGAGGTTGGTGGGCTGACGCTCGCCCGTGCTGGCGCGGGAGTGCTCCAACATGCCTTTGACAATGCCGGCCGCCCGCTGTCCGTGCTCAGTGATTTTGGTCAGGTTCTGCCGCACGTCGTTCGCTAAGGCGCTTACCTCTGCCCCATCACCAGCCGCTTGCGCTTCTTCCAGCTCCAGCATGAGCTCGGCGCTGACTTCGGAGAAGTTGTTGACGAAGTTCAACGGGTTCTGAATCTCATGCGCAATGCCTGCCGTGAGCTCCCCGAGGCTGGCCATCTTCTCGGCTTGGATGAGCTGGGCCTGGGTGGTCTGCAGATGCTGCAGCGCCTGCGCGGTTTGGTCGCGTTGGGCTTGCAGCTGCGCGTTGGCTTGTTGCTGGCGGCGGTTGCCGCGCCACAGCACGAAACCTAGGCCGGCCAGCAAAGCCAGCCCGGCCAGCGTGGCTCCTAGCAGCAGGCGCTGGCGGCGGGCGCGGGCGGCGTCCTGCACCTGGGTCAGGCGCAGGGCCGCGATGCGCTGCTGCTGGGCCTGGTCGGCTCGCTCGGTTTCGTAATGGGTCACGTGCAGGGCGCCTTCGGACGCGCGCAAGGTGTCAGTCAAGGCCAGGGCCGCTAGGGCGTAGGTGGCCGCCACAGCCGGCCGGCGGCGCTGCTGGTAGAAGCGGGTCAGCTCGCGCAGGTAGGCCAGCTGCAGGGAAGTGGCGTGGCTGAGCCGGGCCGTGCGGTAGGCGGCCAGCCAGTGAGTTTCGGCGCGCGCCTCATCGCCTAGGGCCGTGTAGTACCGGGCCCAGGTCGCGTCCAGCTGGAAATAGCCGAGGCCGCTTAGTAAGGGCAGTTGAAGCGAGTCGTTCAGGTGCTCGGCCGTGCGCAGCAGGGGGCCGGCTTCGCGCGGGCGCCCCAGCGCCAGCAGCGCCGCGCTTTTCAGCACCAGCCCGAAGGCTTTCGTTGAAGCCGCCGACTCAAAGCCAGCGGTGTCCCGGGCGGCGGCCGCCAGCCCTACGTCGATGGCGCGCAGCGCGGCCGAATTTTGGTGCAGCTGCAGCTGGACATCGGCCATCGTCCAGTTGCGGTAGGCGATGGAGCTGGGCAGCTGCCCGCGCGGGCCACCTTGCCCCGCCAGCGACTGCCGCAAATAGTGCAGCGCCTGGGCCAGGTTGCCCCACTCGGCGTACAGCTGGCCGGCGGTGGCCAGCTCGTTGTAGGAGGTGTTCCAGTCGAAGTACCGATACCCTTCGGCTGCTTGCAGGTAATAGCCAATGGCCCGGTTGTGGTCGCCGCGGGCGTTGTAGTAGCCGGCCAGTCCGTGGTAGCAGACCGCCATGCTGGCGGTATCGCCCCGCTGGCCGTAAGTGGCCAGGTGGCCTTCGTAATAGGCCTGCCGCGCCTCCAGCCGGCCCGCGGCTACGAAGAAGAAGCGGATGGAAGCCAGTAGGTCTGGCACCGGCCGGTGCAGGCGGTCAAACACGGCAATGGCTGCTGTTAGGCTATCGAGGGCGGGCCCCACGGCTTTGCGTTTCAGGAGCTGGTTGCCGTGCAGTAGCAGGCGGTAGGCCCGCCGCTCGGGGCGGTGCAGGCGGCCGGTCAGGGCAATCACCTCTTCGTAGTCCCGGTCCTGCATGTGACTCTCGGCTTGCGCCGGAGCCACATCGATCATGTGCTGGAGAGTACGCAGGCGGGCGGTGTCGGCGCGCTGGGTGGCCAGCACCCGGCGCAGCGAATCGCCCGTGGCCTCCCAGTAGCGGTGGCGGGCCTGGTCGGCGGGGCTCAGGACAGGCAGGCGGATTTGGGCGGCCAGTGGGCTGGCCAGCAGCAGCAGCAGCGGCCAGAGCCGCTGCGTTCGCCGCAAAATCAGGGGAAAGGAGGCGGGCACGATTAAGCGGGAAGCGTGATGATAAATTCGGTGGACTCGCCCGGCACGGACGCCACGCGCAGGCTGCCGCCGTGGCTTTTGGTGATGATGTCGTAGCTCAGGCTCAGGCCCAGGCCGGTGCCTTCGCCCGTGGGCTTAGTCGTGAAAAAGGGCTGAAAGATTTTTGCCTGTACCTCGGGCGGCATACCCGTGCCGTTGTCGCGGAAGCGGATTTCCACCTGCTGACCCACCTGCTTCGTGCTGACGCTAACGGTGGGTGCGTAACTCGCTTCACCCGTTTGCTGGCGTTTTTGCACGGCGTAGAAGGCATTATTGAAGAGGTTGAGCAGCACGCGGCCCAAGTCGGCCCCTACCCCTTCCACTTGGGGCAAACCGGGGGCGAAATCCGTCTTCAACTCGGCGGTGAAGGTTTTGTCCTTAGCCAGCAGGCCGTGGTAGGCCAAGCGCAGGTACTCGTCGCAGAGGGCATTGATATCGGTGGGCTGGCGCTCGCCGGTGCTCGGGCGCGCGTGCTCGAGCATACCGCGCACGATGTTGGCCGCCCGCTGCCCATGCTCGTGGATTTTGCCCAAATTCTGCGTGACATCCACCGCCAAGGCCGTGGCTTCGGCCGTGTCGCTGGTGGCCAGAGCTTCCTGCAATTCGGCCATCAACTCGGCCGACACGTCGGAGAAGTTGTTGACGAAGTTGAGCGGGTTTTGAATTTCGTGGGCGATGCCCGCCGTCAGCTCTCCAAGCGAGGCCATCTTCTCTTTCTGAATGAGCTGGGCCTGCGTGGTGCGCAATTCCGTGAGGGAGCGCTGCAACTCACCGGTGCGCTGCTGCACTTGCTGCTCCAGGGTGTCGTTTTGGGTGGCCAGCAGCGCTTGTTGCCTTTGCTCCTGGGCCAGGGTTTGGGCCGACAGTCGCTCGACTTCGCCCAGCTTTACCAGCAGCAGCTCGGCATCGAGGGCGAACTCGCGGGCCAGAAACAGGGAGATACCCAACGCTGGCAGCATAAATGCGAACGTTTCCCCCAACGAGTACAGCAACGTTGACTGGGTGGCAATGCTCCCCGATGGTGTCAGGTACAACAACAAGAGCACCACCAGCCCACCAGCAAAGCCGCTGCCGATAATCCAGGCCCCGCGCTGCCCTTGGTGCAGGGCCCGCCCTATCAGACGCAGTTGTTCCACGGCAGCTATTGCCAGAAGCACCTCCCAGGTTGGCACCGACTTTGGTAAGAAGAAACCTGCCAGGTAACCTACATACACCACCCACAGGCCCAGGTAGAGGCGGCCCGGCCTCACCTTAAACAGCGCATATAAGGCCCGCACGGCCATTATGTAGCTCAGGCCTAACAGCGCGCCACCTGTAAAACCTACTAAAAAAAAGGAAAGGTGCGTGGGGTACGCCAGCGTGCCAGTGCAGTAGCCGGCCACAAACGCCAAGGCCAAGGCCAAAGCGAAATACGCGAAGTAGAGGTTGGCGCGCCGGGTGGGATTATAGCGGAAAAAAGCCCAGTGCAGTAACGTCAACAAGGCGAAAAAACCAATGGGCACCAGGTAGGCGGTGGCATTCGTGCGTTGCCGTGCCTCGTCGGTCCAGAACTGCTCGGCGGTAAACAGCCACATGACCTGGTGGGGCTGCGCGCGGATGTCGCCCAATAGCGGCGACTGCCAGGGCGCGTAGCGCACGGCCAGAACCTGCACCGCTGGCCCGCCGGTTGGCAGCGGCCCCGGTTTGGGAAACCGCCCACGCGGTACGACTTGCGACGGATTTGCGTTTAGCTGGCCCTGCCGCATGAGCAGACGGCCGTTGAGGTAGACTTCGCACGCGCCCAGCTGGTGGGCATGGAATACCAGGGACTGCAAGCGCAGGCTGTCGCTGAGCTGAAAGCGCAGTCGCAGCCAACTAATCCCGGAACTCAGCTGCGCCGGCAGCTCGCGCCGGGGCCGGGTAGGATTGATAGTGTCCCAGGCGCGGTCGTCGAACTCGGGCCGGGCCCAGGCCGGGTTGTCGCCAGCGTGGTAGCGCCAGCCGTTGGTAAGAATCAGGCCCGTGTCGGGCAGGCGGCTGATGCGAATGGCAGCCGGGTCGGGTGTTTGGGCCAGGACGGGGAGAACGCCGAGCAGGGCCAGCAGCAGGAACAGGAGCTTCATGAACAGGTAGTGGCCGCGCCCTTAGCAGGGAAGCATAATGGTAAAGGTGGCGCCCTGGCCGGGCTGGCTATCGACGGTGAGGCTCCCGCCGTGGCCCTGGGCGATGATGTCGTGGGAGAGCGACAGGCCCAGGCCCGTGCCCTCGCCCGTGGGCTTGGTGGTGAAGAAGGGCTGGAAGATTTTGCTTTGAATGGCCGGGCTCATGCCCGTGCCATTATCCGTCACTTGTATCTGCACTTGCTGGTTCAAGACCAGCGTGCGCACCCCCACCTGGGGCTGGTAGCCGGGTTCGCCCACTTGCTGGCGCTGGCGCACGGCGTAGAAGGCGTTGGTAAACAGGTTGAGCAACACCCGCCCCACGTCGGCGCCCACGAGCGTGACCCGCGGCAGGTCGGGCAGGAAATCCGTATTTAGGGTGGCGTTGAAGCTTTTGTCCTTGGCGCGCAGGCCTTGGTAGGCCAAACGCAGGTACTCGTCGCACAAGCGGTTCAGGTCGGTGGGCTCGCGCTCGCCGGCGGCGGAACTGGAGTGCTCCAACATGCCTTTAACGATGCCGGCCGCCCGCTGCCCGTGCTGGGTAATTTTCTGCATGTTCTGCCGCAGGTCGCTCACCAGTTCCGCTTCCAAGCCGGCGTCGCGTTCCGGGCGTAGTTGTTCCTCGGCCAGCTCGGCCAGCAGCTCGGTGCTGACCTCGGAGAAGTTGTTGACGAAGTTGAGCGGGTTTTGAATCTCGTGGGCGATGCCGGCCGTGAGCTCGCCCAGGCTGGCCATTTTCTCCTTCTGAATCAACTGGGCCTGGGTGGCGCGCAGCTCGGTCAGGCTGGTGTCAAGCTGGTCGCGCTGGGTTTGCAGCTCGCCTTTCTGGGCCGTGACGGCTTGGTTGAGGCGGTTAAGCGCGGCGTTGGCCTGCTGCTGGCGGCGGTTGCCGCGCCAAAGCAAAAACGAGAATCCGCCAATGAGCGCCAGCACGACCAGCACGGCCCCGAGCACATAGCGCTGGCGCCGGGCGCGGGCCGCATCGAGCAGTTGGGTTTCGCGCAGGGCGGCAATACGGGCCTGCTGGGCACGGTCGGCCTGCTCGATTTCGTACTGCGCCACGTGCGTGGCGGCCTGGGCAGTATTGAGCGTATCCGTCAGGGCCAGCGCGGCCAGGGCATACGGATTGGAGCGGGCGGGCTGCCCGCGCTGCTGGTAAAAGTGCGCCAGGGCTTGCAGGTAGGCCAGGCGAAGCGGCGTGCGGTGCTCTTGCCGGGCCTGGCGGTACGCGGCTTGCCAGGCCGCTTCGGCGCGGGGGTAGGCGCCCGTGGCCGCGTAGTACCTGGCCCAGGTCGCGTTCAGCTCGCAGTATCCCCCGGACGAGTACAGGGGCAGGTTCAGCGAGTCGACCAGGTGCTGGGCGTGTTGCAGCAACGGAGGCACTTCGCCTACCCGGCCCAGGGCCAGTAGTACGGCACTTCGCTGCACCAGGCCCAGGGCTAGTTCGGCGGCCAACAGGGTGTCGGAAGGCGTGCGCGGGCGCAACGCCAGCGTGGCGTAGCGCAGGGCCAGCGGGTAGCGCCCCTGCCGGAAGTAGATGCCGGCAATGTTGCGGTTCACGAACCGCCAACCACTCGGGAGAATGCCGGGCCAGTTCAAGCCTTGTTGCAGGTAGGACAGGGCGCGGGCGCTGTTGCCCCAGGAGGCATAGTTGGCCCCAATCACGTAAATTTCATTGTAGTACCAAAAATTGTAGAAGGTGCGAAACAGCTCGGTGGCCCGCAGCTCGTAGCTGATGGCCTGGTTGTAGTCGCCCCGGGACACGTAGTAGCCGGCCAAGGCGCGGTAGCACATGGCCACATTGGCCACGGGCCCGTGCGGCTGGTAGTAGGCCAGCCGGCGCTGAACAAACACCCGCTTCGCCTCCTTCTGGTTTAACGCGTTGTAGAAGCGGCCAATAAGTTCTAGCAGGAAGGGCTGCGGCACGGGCCCCAGGGCCTCGTAGTACGTCAAGGCCGCCCGCAGCGTGTCGAGCAGGGCCGGTTGGTTCTTCAACTCGGCAGCGTGGGACCGGTAGTACGCGACGAGGCGCAGCGGCACGCGCTCGGGGTAGTGGAGCCGGGCGGCCAGCGCCGCGGCTTCTTGCTGGGCGGCGTCTTGCTCCCGCCCTTGCAGGGCGGTGGTTGGGTATGTGTCCAGCAGGTGCTCCAGGGTTTGCAGGCGCAGCGAGTCCACGTGCTGGCCGGCGAGTACACGCTGCAGCGAGTCGAAGGGCGCATCCCAGTAGCGGTGGTCGAAGCGGATGGCGCGCAGCCGGCGCTGAAATTGCGCCTTCTCGGCCGGGCTGGGCTGGGCACGGGCTGCGGGGCTGAGCAGCAGCAATAGGGCTAGCCCACTCAGCAGGCGAAGTAGAAAAGCACGCATGGGCTAAACGGGAGAAACGGGTAAGCAAATCGTGAACGTGGTGCCCTGGCCGTCCTGACTTTGTACTGCCAGCGTGCCGCCGTGGCCCTGGGCGATGATGTCGTGGCTCAAGGAAAGGCCCAGGCCGGTGCCCTCGCCCGTGGGCTTGGTGGTGAAGAAGGGCTGGAAAATTTTGGCCTGCACCGCGACCGGCATGCCGGTGCCGTTGTCCGTCACCCGGATGGCGACGTGGCCGTTCGCGCGCGCGGTGGCCACGCTGACGGTGGGCGCGTAGCCCGCCTCGCCGGTCTGCTGGCGCTGGTGCACGGCGTAAAAGGCGTTGCTGAACAGGTTGAGCAGCACCCGGCCCAGGTCGGCCCCCACGGCCTCGACCAGCGGCAGGCCCGGCGCCAAGTCGGTTTGCAGCGTGGCCTGGAAGCCTTTGTCGTTGGCCCGCAGGCCCTGGTAGGCCAGGCGCAGGTACTCGTCGGCCAGCTGGTTGACGTCGGTGGGCGCGCGCTCGCCGGTGCTCGTGCGCGAGTGCTCGAGCATGCCGCGCACGATGGCCGCCGCTCGCCGCCCGTGCTCGGTGATTTTGCCCAGGTTCTGCCGCACGTCCACCGCCAGGGCCGCGACCTCTTCCGTGTCGCCGGCGGCCTGGGCTTCTTCCAGCTCGGCCATTAGTTCGGTGCTGACTTCGGAGAAGTTGTTGACGAAGTTGAGCGGGTTCTGGATTTCGTGGGCGATGCCGGCCGTGAGCTCGCCCAGGCTGGCCATTTTCTCCTTCTGAACGAGTTGGGCCTGGGTGGCGCGCAGGTCGCTGAGGGAGCGTTGCAGCTCGCCGGTGCGCTGGGCGACTTGCGTTTCCAGGGTCTCGTTTTGCGCCGCCAGCAGCGCTTGTTTCTCCTGTTCCTGGGCGATGGTCTGGGCCGAAAGCTGCTCCACCTCTCCTAATTTCGCCAGCAGCTGCTGCGCGTCGAGGGCAAACTCGCGGGCCAGAAACAGGCTGATGCCCAGCGCCGGCACCAGGAAGGCGAGCAGGAGTAAAATAACGAAGATGGGGTAGCCGTGGAAGCGGTATATGTGGGCCACGGCCAGCGCAACGCCGGCCACCAGGCAAAGCAGCCCGATGGCAAAGCCGGTGCCGACAATGCCGACGCCGCGCTGCCGCTCCCGGCCCGCTTGGATGGTCAGGCGCAGCAGCTCGACGATGGCCAGCCCCATGCAGACGACCACTGCGAAATTGGAAGGCCCCGTGCTAAAAACGTAAAAGCTGCCCCCGGCCAGGGTCAGGACACTGACGACCCACAGCCCGTAGTAGAGGCGGCCGGGCCGGTAGCCAAACAGGGCGTACAGCGCCCGCACCGCCCAGAGGTAGCTCAGCAGCTGCAACCAGTAACTGGTCACCCACGCCACTATCTGCTGCGCGTTGGACGAGAAATCAGTGTCCCCTTGCAGGTAGGCGTGCAGGCCGAAGAACAGGGCCGTCGTGCCGGCGTAGAGGGCGAAGTAGCGGTTGGCCGGCCGGGCGGGGTTGTAGCGAAAGAACACCAGGTGCAGCAGCGTGAGCAGCCCAAAGACGCCGGCCAACACCATAAACCGGGTGACAAACTGCGCCAGCTCGGCGTCCTGCCGCCGAGCCTGCGGCGCCGTGAACAGCTGGCAGAAGAGCGGCGGGTAGGAGGTGCGCACCCCCAGCAGCCACGCGGGGTACTGCATGGGGGCAAAGCGCACGGCCAGCACGTGCGGCCCGCGGCCCAGGGCGGGCAGGTCCAGCGGCGCGGACGCGTTGGGGTTGCTCTCCACCCGGCGCAGGTCGGGGTGCAGGCGGCCCTCGCGGCGCAGCAGTTGCCCATCCAGGTAGAGCTCAAAGGCGCCGGTGCCGTTGGGCCGCAGCAGCAGCACCTGCCGGCTCAGGCTGTCGCCGAGTTGGAAGCGCAGCCGCAGCCAGCTCCGGCCCGTGTAAAAGCGTGTGGGCTGCTCGCGCCAAGGGCGCACGGGGTTGAGCGTGTCCCAGGCGCTATCGTCGAAATCGGGCCGGGCCCAGGCGGGGTCGTCGCCGGGGTGGTAGCGCCAGCCTTTGGTGAGCGTCAGGCCGGCGGCGGGCAGGCGCGTTACGTGCAGGACGGCGGTGTCGGCGGGCAACGGGGTGGCCCGGGCGGGCAGGGTCAGCAGCCAGACGGCGGCCAGCAACAACAAGTAGCGCATAAAGCCAGGGACCACGCCGCCAGCCCTACACGGAAGTGGAATTAATTAAAGGGAAAGTTGAGCTTTGAACGGGCAAGCTACGGCGAAAACGGGTTTATCCGTGCCGCACCCGCTTGACCGACAAGGCCTGCGGTGCGTGCACGTTAACAGGCCTTTCAGGCCGCGCCGACCCCCGTCTGCGCGAAGCGACTTCCACTTACGCCCTGCGACCGTTCAGTCTAACGGTCGAAAAAGCTAAGGAGGAGTTAATTGACTGCCGGCTAGCATCGGGAAAATAAGGGTTTTCGCTGTATATACTTGTACATTTGAGTGCCCAAATTCAACTCTTTCTTCATGAAGTTACTTTTCCTCCTGGCTTTAGTGGTTGGCCCCGCCCTGGCTCAGGCCCAAACGGTTCAAAACAACGCCATTGTCATCGGCCGGGTCGATAGCGTCACGTCGGCCGTCTTGAAGGAAAAGCGCAAGCTTTGGGTGTATGTGCCGGACGGCGCCACCAGCCCGGTCTATGCTCCGCGGCGCTACCCCGTGGTGTACCTGCTCGACGGCGATGCCTGGTTTACGGCCACGACGGGCGTGCTGCAAAAGCTGAGCGGATACCCGAATTCGGTGTGCCCGGAAATGATTGTGGTCGGCATTCCCAACACCAACCGCACCCGCGACCTGACCCCGTCCATCTCCACCACCGCCACCGGGGAGCTGTCCGCGGCCGTGCTCAAAACTTCCGGCGGCGGCGAAAACTTCACCGCTTTTCTGGAAAAGGAGCTGATTCCCTACGTCGACGCGCACTACCCCACCACGCCCCACCGCACGCTCATCGGCCATTCGTTTGGCGGGCTGCTGGTGGTGAACACGCTGGTGCACCACCCCGCCCTGTTTGAAAATTACGTGGCCATCGACCCCAGCATGTGGTGGGACCAGGAGAAGCTGCTCCAGCAGGCCCACGAGGTCCTGGCCCAGCCCCGGTTTGCCGGCCGGGCCTTGTTCGTGGCCTCGGCCAACAACACCGGTCAGGATTCGCTCCAGGTGCTCCAGGACCCGTCGGTCGGCGGCGCGATGACCCGTTCCAAGTGGCGGTTGCGCGACGAGCTGGCCCGCAACCGCCGCAACGGGCTGCGCTGGGCCTACCAGTATTACCCCACCGATACGCACAACACGGTGCCCCTGCTGGCCACCTACGACGCCCTGCACTTCCTGTTTCCGGCCTACGCGCTGTCGCCGGCCGCTACCAGCGACTTGTTCAACCCCGCCTCCAAGGTCGAGCAGGCGGCCCTGCTGGAGGCGCATTACAAGCAAATTTCGGCGCAGGCCGGCTATCCGGTGCTGCCCTCCGAAGTCACGGTCAATGCCCTGGCCTACCGCCTGATGGCCCAGCCCGAACAAGCCGCGCGGGCGTTGGCCCTGTTTCAGCTCAATGTGCGAAATTACCCCACCAGCTTCAACGTCCACGACAGCCTCGGCGACTACTACCAAGCCCAGGGCCAGCCGGCCCGGGCCATTGCCGCCTATACCAAGGCCTTGCAGCTGAAAGAATACCCCGAGACCCGGCAGAAGCTGACGCAGCTTCAGGCCAAGAAGTAGTGGCCAACAGGGAGGCAGACGAAGCTTCGCGAGTTCAGTTAAAGGGTCGTGCCGTAAACATGATCCCTGTGGTGAAAGGAGCGAATGCCACTTTTGAGCCAACCTTTCAACCAAGGCCACCACTGGCGTGGGCCATCCAGGGAGTAGCCCGCCGCCGCTAGCCCAAGTAGGGTTTCAGGGCCTTTGAGCGCGAGGTGTGCTGGAGGCGGCGCAGGGCCTTTTCCTTGATCTGCCGCACCCGCTCCCGGGTCAAGCCGAACTGCTCGCCCATCTCTTCCAACGTCCGCGCCGCGTTGCCATTCAGCCCGAAGTGGAGCGTGACGACGTCCGCCTCGCGCCGGGTCAGGGTCGAGAGGGCCCGCTGGACCTCCCGGCGCAGGGAGTCGTGCAGCAAGCCGGCGTCGGGGCTTTCCTCGTTCTCGTTTGCCATCACGTCGAACAGGCTGTTTTCCTCGCCCTGCACGAAGGGCGCGTCCATCGAGACGTGGCGGCCCGAGAGTTTTAGCGTGTCCGCCACTTCGGCGGTGCTCAGGTCCAACAACTCCGCAAGCTCGTCGGGCGAGGGCTCGCGCTCGAATTTCTGCTCCAGCTCCGCGAACGAGCGGCTGATTTTGGTGAGCGAGCCCACCCGGTTCAGCGGCAGGCGCACGATGCGGCTCTGCTCGGCCAGGGCTTGCAGAATGCTTTGGCGAATCCACCACACGGCGTACGAAATAAATTTGAAGCCCTTCGTCTCGTCGAAGCGCTTGGCGGCTTTGATCAGCCCCAGGTTGCCCTCGTTGATGAGGTCGCCCAGGGTCAGGCCCTGGTTCTGGTACTGCTTGGACACCGACACGACGAAGCGCAGGTTGGCCTTAGTCAGCTTTTCGAGGGCCAGCTGGTCCCCTTCGCGGATGCGCTGGGCCAGGTCTACTTCCTCGTCAATCGTGACCAGGCCCACTTTGCCGATCTCCTGCAGGTACTTGTCCAGCGACTGGCTTTCGCGGTTGGTGATCTGCTTGCTGATTTTAAGCTGTCTCATGCGGGAACGGCGCTGCTTGTTGTGGTTTCAAAGTGAAGAAAGGACCAGCCCCGGCACGTGCCTATTCAGCCTGGTTCAACGGGTATCAAGACGCTGCCCGGAGGAAAGGTTCACGCGGAGGGCAAACCAGCCGTCCCGGCCGGCAGCGGCCGGTTCCGGTGGGCCACACCGTCAGCGGGGGCCCAGGGGCGACTCGTGGGGTTAGTGCAGCCGCTTTGTCAAGGCGCTGGCAAGCGCTATGGCTCTCATTAGCGCTAACTTATGTTCAGTATGTCGGTTCACTGAATCCAGGGCAAAGAATTTCAGGAGAACATAAATTTTGGAAACTGCTCGCCCCTACACAAAGGGGCGCGTCACAAAGACACTCTGTTTAGTAAAACGAGCGATGGGTTAATGTTCAGCTGGTACCGAGCGAATCATGCTTTTTCCTATATAATATTATATATTTGCGTGCTTAAACTCAACTCATTTTGCATGAAGCGACTTCTCCTCTTGTTATTATTGGTCGGCCCCGTGCTGGCTCAGGCGCAAACCGTAAAGAATGGCGCTATCGTCATTGGCCACGTCGACAGTCTGACGTCTGCGGTGCTCAACGAGCAGCGCAAGGTGTGGGTGTCGCTGCCGGCCAGCGCCAGTTACTTGGCGTATGCCAAACAACGCTACCCGGTGGTGTACTTGCTCGACGGCGCCTCTCATTTTGCGTACACCTCGGACATCATTCAGCGCCTAAGCGCCGCGACAAGTAGCGTATTCCCGGAAATGATTGTGGTTGGCATCGCGAACACCCTGCGCACGCGCGACCTGACGCCCTCGCGCCCAACCAGTGTGGAAGGCATGTCCCCGGAAGAGTTGAAAACAGCCGGCGGCGCCGAAAAATTCACCGCGTTCATAGAAAAAGAGTTAATTCCCTACATCGAAGCCCACTACCCGGCCTCGGCCCACCGCACCCTGATTGGCCACTCGTTTGGGGGGCTGCTGGTGCTGAACACGCTGGTGCACCACGCCACCTTGTTTGAGCATTACGTGGCCCTGGACCCGAGCCTGTGGTGGGACGGCGAAAAGCTACTCAAAGAGGCCCACGAGGCCTTGGCCCAGCCTCATTTTAAAGGGCGCACGTTATTTGTTGCCTCGGCCAATACGACCGGTCTGGATTCCGTGCGAGCGGCAAAAGACCCGTCGGTAGACGGGCAGCATACCCGTGCCAAGTGGAAGCTGCGCGGGAATTTGGCCCGCACCAAAAGCAACGGATTACGGTCGACTTACCGCTATTACCCCACCGACACCCACAGTTTGGTCACCGTGGATGCGACCTACGACGCGCTGCGATACATCTTTCAGCCCTACATGCTGGCGCCGGCGGAGTACAGCACCCTCTTTGCGGACAAGCCAACCGAGGCCGCCGCGGCCAAGCTGGTGGCGCATTACCAGCAGGTTTCGGCGCGGGTCGGCTACGCGGTGCTGCCGCCCGAGTCAATCGTTACTAGACTGGCTTATAAATTTTTGTCTATGCCCGGGCAAGCCCCAAGCGCGCTGGCTCTTTACCAGTTAAACCTGCAGAATTATCCCGCCAGCCCCAGCGCGCACGCCACAATGGGCTACTACTACGAAAAGCAAAATCAGCCGGACTTGGCAATTGCTTCCTACACGAAGTCCTTGCAGCTAAAGGAAACCCCTATTGTTCGCAAAAAGCTCGACCAGCTTCAGGCTAAAAAACAGGGCTAGCGCAGGGAACGCCCACCTCGGTGCGGGGCGGCTAGTTGGCCGTGCATTAGCCCCTAAACGCGTGTAACAGGATTTTACCCCCGCTGCTACAACTGGGCTATCCTTGACATTGCGAAGCTCAGTGAGTTCAGCTAAACGGTGGCAATGGCCTCGGCCACTAGCCGCCCTGTTTTAAAAGCCTAGTGCAGGCCTCGATGGGGGATATGGCTCGTAAAAAAAGAAACTATCCTGTCTTCTGTTGCCCTATTTAACCGCGACTACCTTTAGCGCGTCCTTTGGTTTTTCTATCCCCCCTGTTGATGATTCAAAACACGGTTACTGCTTTTCTGGTGGCGCTGCCGCTGGCTTTTTGCGCACCGGTGGCCGCGCAGGCGCCCGTGGCCTACACGGTGGCGTTCCCCAATGCCGTGCACCACGAGGCGCGCGTCCGCGTCACGTTTGCGCAACTGCCCCCGGGCCCGTTGCAGGTCCGCATGGCGCGCTCGTCGCCCGGGCGTTACGCGTTGCACGAATTCGCGAAGAACGTTTACGACGTCAGCGCCACCGACTCGAAAGGCAACCCCTTGCGCATCACCCGGCCCGACCCGTCCGGCTGGGACGTGGCGGGCCACGACGGGGCCGTGGTGTTCCGCTACACGCTCTTCGGCGACCGGACCGACGGCACCTACGCCGGCATTGACAGCCGCCACGCCCAACTCAACATGCCCGCGACCCTGGCCTACGCCCGCGGCCTGGAGCAACGCCCGGCCGAAGTAAAGTTCGACCTGCCGACGGGGTGGCAAGTGGCGTCGCAGCTGCGCCCCGATGCGGCCACCGGCACGTGGTACGCCCCCCACCTGCAATACCTCATGGACTCACCCGCCTCGCTGGGGCCGCTCCAGACGCGCACGTGGCAGGAACAAGGCCGCACCATCGAAATGCAGATGCTACACGAGGGCACCGACGCCGAGTTGGACAGTTACGTAGCGCTAACCAAAAAAGTGGTGAAGGAAGCGGCCGCGGTCTTCGGAGAGTTGCCGGCGTACGACTTCGGCCGCTACACCTTCCTGGCCAACTACCTGCCCCAAACCAGCGGCGACGGCATGGAGCACCGCAACTCCACGGTCGTCACCAGCAACCTGCCCCTGCGCGGGGCCGGTGCCGAGCGCAATTTGGGCACCGTGGCGCACGAGTTTTTCCATAGCTGGAACGTGGAGCGCATCCGCCCCCAAGACCTGGAGCCTTTCGATTTCGACCGGGCTGACATGAGCAGCGGGCTGTGGTTTGCTGAAGGCTTCACGTCGTATTACGGCCCGTTGCTGCTGCGCCGCGCCGGGGTGTTGACCGACCAACAATTCTGCGAGAGGGGGGTGAACGGCCTCGTCAACGCCCTGTTGCTGTCGCCGGGGGCAGCCCGCTACTCCCCGGTGCAGATGAGCCAGCAAGCGCCGTTCGTGGATGCCGCCGCGGCCATTGACCCGGATAACCGCGCGAACACCTACCTCAGCTATTACGCCATCGGCGGGGCCAACGCCTTGGCGCTGGATTTGGACCTGCGGGCCAACCACAAAACGACCCTCGACGCCTTTATGCGGGCCGTGTGGCGGCAGTACGGCAAAGCCCAGCGCAACTACGCCCCCGAGCGCCCCTACACCCTGCCCGATTTGCAGCGGGTGCTGGGCGAAGTCAGCCACGACACCGCTTTTGCGGGTCGCTTTTTCCGCGACCACATTTACGGGCACGAGCTGCCGAAGTTCGCGCAACTCCTGGCCCCGGCGGGCTTGCAACTGCGCAAGGCCAAAGCCGGGCAGGCCAGCCTCGGCCTCAACCGCCTCCAATTCCTGCCCGACAGCAGCGGCGCGTTGCTGCCTGCTTCGTCCCTCGTCGGCAGCCCGCTCTACCAGGCCGGCATCGACCGGGAGGACGTGCTGCTCAAATTCGATGGCCAACCGCTGAAACGAGCCACGGTGCTACAGCAATTACTGGCCACGCACAAGCCCGGTGATGTGGTGCCGGTGGAAGTGCGGGCCCGGGACGGCGTGCGCACCGTGCCGGTAACGCTCCAGGAAGCACCGACGCTGGAAGTGGTGGCCCTCCCGTCGGCCACGCGCCAGCAACTAGCTTTCCGTAAAGCATGGTTAAGTGGAAAAAAGAACTAACCGGCTCCAGCGTGGCACGGGAAAATCGATGGCACCCTGGTTGCGCGCTCAGCTAAGCCATTTAGTCGCGTTGTGCCAGGCCGGTGTGTGGTTCGTTCGTGCGATGATTTGCGCCCGCTCAATTCATAGTCGGTCAGTTGCCCGATGCTAGGTTCAGGAAAACGGTCGTGGCTGTTGCAGAACTCAGCGGGACACCTTCAAGCGAAGTCTTTACGAACCGAGCTGAAGGAGAATGACGCTTAAACGGGCTTTTGACACGCGCTGAGTGTAAGCACATAGCGTTTCTGCGTTGCCCACCGAGTTTTGCAACAGCCACGGTCGGAATCGTGAAACGAGGGCGAGCAGCAAGCGGAATTGCTCAGTAAAGCGCAAGTTTTTTTATGCCGCAATCTTCCGCTTTCTTAACGGGTAGGAACAAGCCCATTTAACACATAAAAAAAGGCATTCCTCACTGATCATCAGAATCAATAGCCGTTCGGTCAGCATAGGGCTCGGTGGACGCCGTTGATGGTACAATCATCTGAAAACGACCCTGGCGGGATGAACACTACGGGGAACAGTAGAAGGAAGGCCAGCACGGAGTTGTTCGGCGTAATCTTCAAGCGAACTGAGGTCGGGTGCTCTGGCATAACGGCGCCGGTGATTTTTGGCGTCGCGGGCAGGTTCCGCCGCAGGTAGACAATTTTAGCAGAGCAAGTGCCATATGCTCACGCACCAGTCGTGCGAAAGAGCATTATTTACCGACGAACTTCATTAGGCCTGGTTAGCAACGTAGAACGCCGCACAGTCTGCCTCGCTCACCCGGTACTTTGGCCGGGCCAACGTGCCGTGATTTGCAGCATGAATCCTACCCAATCGAATGTACCGAATTACGGTCTTCTCGTGGACCTTTAGGCGCTGGGCTACCATCTTTGAAGTAAGCAGGTCGGCAGTCTTGCCCGCCAGCGCGTTATTTGTAGCCCCCTGTCGGGCTAGCTCCTGACGAATATCCGTCAGCAAGTGAACGGCCAGTTGCTGAACAAAGTCGGGTGGTAATGTTAAGGTGAATTGCATCTGGTAAAGTGCTGGTTTAGTGACACCTCCCTTTACGCAAAACGACCTACCCCTCGTTACCAACAGCCTTACGGTATTTTATAGAACATTAAGGAACAGTGGTTTGCGAACATAGCGAACACTAGGGGATTCTACGGCCAACAACAGCCCTCTCCAACAGAGGTGGTACTATAATGGTACTAAAATAACAAAAAACCCCTTCTACTTGAATTAGACGGGGTTTCTAGTGGGCCCAACTGGAATCGAACCAGTGACCTGCTGATTATGAGTCAGCTGCTCTAACCGATTGAGCTATAGGCCCGGTGCTGGAGGCAGTCATCTTTCACCTCAACCCTTGCCGTTGCCGGCCCTCCAACCCGACAAAAGTACGACCTTCGCCCACGGAAAAACAAGCCACCCCATGCTACCTCATCTGTTATTCGATTTTGGCGGCGTCATCATCGACATTGATTACGAGGCCACCCCGGCGGCCATGCGGCGGCTAAGCCGAGCCGGCAGCACCATCGAGTTTTCGCAAGCCCAACAGGCTGAACTGTTTGACCTGTTTGAAACGGGCCGCATCACGCCGGCCGAATTTCGGGCCGGGCTGCGCGAAGCTTATCAGCTCGACGCCACCGACGCCGAACTCGACGCCGCATGGCACGCCATGCTGCTCGACGTGCCGGCCGAGCGCCTGGCCCTGATTGGCGAGCTGCGCAAGCAAGGCCACCAAACGGCCCTGCTGAGCAACACCAACTCCTTGCACATCGCCGAAATCAACCAGCGCCTGGCCACCAAATACGGCTTTAAGCATGGCATTGCCGACGTACTCGACCGCGTGTTTTACTCGCAGGAAGTGGGCCTGCGCAAGCCGGGCGAGGAAATATTCCGGCACGCGCTAACCGAAATGAACTGGCAAGCCGCGGATACGTTGTTCATTGAGGACAGCCCGCAGCACGTGGCCACGGCCCGGCGCCTGGGGCTGCGGGTGCTGCACCTGGCCCCACCCCTCACCCTCACCACTGCCCTGCCCGAAGCCATCCGTGCCTTTCCCCGAGAATACGCCCCCGCCCGTTCCTGACCCCACCGACTACCCCGAGGTGGCCCGCACTGCCGATTCAGCGCCGGTGCCCGCGCCGCATGCGCGGCTCACGCTGGAGCAGGTCCGGGCCCGCCGGCTGTTCCGGCGCTTCGAGCGGCCCGAGCCGTCGCCGGCACGCACGTACGCCGTGCACATCCTGCTATTTTTAATCACGCTCGTGACCACCACACTGGCGGGCATTCAACTCACGCGGGGCGACATCGGGTTTCTGCCCCTCGATGTGTTTGCGCTGCGCGGGGCCGCGCTGCGCGCCGAGGTGGAGCGCGGACTGTGGTTTGCGCTGCCGTTTTTGGGCGTGCTCACGGTGCACGAGTTTGGGCATTACTTCACGGCCCGGCACAACCGCGTGCGTGCCTCGCTGCCATACTACATCCCGTTTCCGATGGGGCTGGGTACGTTTGGGGCCATCATCCGCATCAAGGACCGGATTTTCTCGCGGCGCGAGTTTTTCGATATTGGGCTGGCTGGGCCGCTGGCGGGCTTTGTGGTGGCGGTGCCGCTGCTGGTGTACGGCTTCACGCAACTGCCGCCGCTGGATTATCTATTCGCCATTCACCCCGAGTACGCCCGGTACGGCGCCGACTACGCCCGCTATGTGTACCCGCCCGGCCAGGAAGGCATTACGCTGGCCAAGCCCCTGCTCTACCGATTGCTCGAGGCCGCGTTTGCCAACCCGGCCCGGCTGCCCCACCCCAACGAGCTAATGCACTACCCCGTGCTGATGGCCGGCGCCCTGAGTTTGTTCTTCACCGCCCTCAACCTGCTGCCCATGGGCCAGCTCGACGGCGGCCACATCCTCTACGGGCTGATGGGCCGGCGGCGCTTCAACCAGGCTGCGCTGGTGCTCTTCATCGGGTTTGTTTTTTATGCCGGACTAGGGTTGTTCACGCTGCACAGCGACTGGCAAACCTGGCTCTACGGCGGCCCGGTGTATGCGCTGTACCTGGGGCTGATATTCTGGCGGGTGCTGCCGAAGCCGCGCCAGGGGCTGCTGCTGGCGGCGGGCATCTGGTGCGCACAGCTGGCCTTTAGCGTAGCCCAACCCGGCGTTATGGGCAACCCCGGCTGGCTGATATTCGGCTTGCTGCTGGGCCGCTTCACGGGCATTTACCACCCGCCTGCGCCCGACGAACGGCGGCTGAGCCCCGGCCGCAAAGTAATGGGCTGGCTGATGGTGGTTATTTTTGTCCTTTGCTTCACCCCCAGCCCGTTTAAGTAAAGGCCTTCGGGCATTCAGATTAACCAAGCTGGTTAAACCAGAAATCGGTACAGCCGGGCGGCATGGTTGGCTATTTTCTCATTTGCTTTTCAGCCGCAGCGCCGGCTATTTGTCTTTTTTCTCGGAATGATTTTTACCCAAAAACAGCTTTTTCTGGGCACTACCCACATTGCCTTGCGGGCCGAAAGCCTGTACGTCTGCAAGCGCAATCCGCAGGGGGTGGCCACCCTCGAAACCGAAGTGCCCTACGAAGAAATCCTGCCGGTGAAGTCCGGCGAGCACCGCCTCATCCCGGTTAATCAGCTCGTGCTCACGGGCCTGCTGCTGGTGTTTCTGGGCTATGGGCCCTGGCGCGAGTGGCTGGCCACGGGCCACACCGGCTTCCCGCTCTACTCCTGGTGGCTGATTCTGGGCGTGAATGCCTTGTCGATGTGGATTCGCTTTGAGCAGCAGTGGTGCACCTTCCGGCTGCAAACCGCCCACCTGTCCGTGACCCTGGCCGGGCGGCCCTGGCAGCGCAAGCAGTTCCGGGCGCTGGTGGCGGAGCTGGAGCGCCGCACCAAAACCTACCTGCGCGACGAGTACGGGCAGGTCAACCCCCTGGGCTTTATTGAGCCGCAGCTCCGGCGGGTGGCCTGGCTGCACGAGCTGGACGTGCTCAGCGCCCGCGAAGCCCAGGCCCTCTCCACGCGCCTCACTGGCCGCCGCAGCACCGATACGCTCCGAAGCATGGGCCAGGAGCTGGATTCGCCGTACCTAAACTAACGATTTCGGCGGCGGGCTGTTGCGGGTTTTCTTCTTTTTCAGCACGCCATGCCGCCACTCTCCGCCCGCCCCGTTGCCGCCCCGGCCCTGGTGAGCATCGTCATCCCCACCTTCAACGAGGCCGAGGGCATCGTGAAGCTGCTGAGGCATTTAGCCCAAGCCGGCACGGGCACCGATGCGGCCGTTGAAATCATTGTGGCCGATGGCGCCAGCACCGATGCCACGGCCACCCTGGCCCGGCAGGCCGGTGCCCGTGTGCTGGCCTGCCCCACCAAAGGCCGCGCGGCCCAGCTCAACTTTGGGGCCCGGCACGCCCGCGGCAGCATCTTGTATTTCCTGCACGCCGATACCTTACCGCCGGCCGGCTTTCTCAGTGATATCCGCCAGGCAGTGGCGGCGGGGTACGGCTGCGGCTGCTTCCGCCTGGCCTTCGACGAGCCCCACTGGTTTTTGCGGGCCAATGCGTGGTTTACGCGCTTCAATGTGGAAGCCGCCCGCTTCGGCGACCAGAGCCTGTTTGTAACAAAACCAGTGTTTGAGGCAGCTGGCGGCTACCGCGAAGACCTGTTCATCATGGAAGACCAGGAAATAACGCGGCGCCTACGGCAGCACACCCGGCTCCGGGTGCTGCCGGATACCGTAATTACCTCGGCCCGCAAATACCGCGAAAATGGGGTCTTCCGGCTCCAGGGCGTGTTTTACCTGCTCACCGCGCTTTACCGCCTGGGTGTGTCGCAGCCCCGCCTGCTCCGCGTTTACCGGGCCCTAATCCGGCAGAATAAGCTGTAGGACCAACGAGACTGGAGCGCCTTACCCCATGCTTTTCAGCTCAATTTCTTTTGACACTTCTTGTTTTCCTGATGCGTAAACCGAAGCATGAAATTGAGCTAGCGGTAGCATTGCCTAAGCCCTGCTTATTCCCTTTGCCGGCTGGGTTACCTTTGTGGCGGCCGGTCTCTTCCTGCTGCTACGCCGTGCAACGCTTCCTGGCTTTTTTCCTTGCTGCCCTCATGCTGCTCCAAACCCTGGGGCAGGAGGTGCTGGTCGTGGATTATCAGCTCAATAAGGCGCGCATCACGGCGCTGTACTGCGTGAACAAGGCCCGGCCGCAGCTGCACTGCAACGGCAAATGCCACCTCGCCAAACAGCTGCGCAAAGCCGATGCGGCCGAGAAAAAAGCCCCGGCAGGCGCACAGGCCAAGGTAAAATATGAGGTGCTGCCCTCGGCTGCCTTTGCGCTGCTGGCACCCCGGCGGTGGCGGCTGCCAGCCCGGCGCTATCCGGCGCTTGCCACGGCGCGCGGCGCGGCCGTGCCGCCTCCCGGCGTGTTTCGCCCGCCCCTGGCCTAAAGTCTGATTGTGGGTCTGGTTCTTCCCGCATGGCTGGAAGAACGGCCTTTGCTGGCCCAGCCGCGCCCGCGGCGGGCCCAACGGCGCGCTGCCCCGCCGTTGCTTTCAATCAGCTTTAAGCTTCTATTCTACAATGAAATTTCTGTCAATTTCTCAATTGGCCGGCGCCCTCGTGCTGGCTGTCCTTAGCCTTGCGGGCTGCAAGAAAGACCCCGAGCCGCCCACTACCGAAACCGGCGAGTTTACCCTTCACATGGACAACGGGGTGAGCGTGACGAGCACGGCCAACGTCACCACGTTCAGCAAGCTGGTTCTCGGCACTACTTCCTATAAAAATGCCCACGGCGACGACTTCACGGTGAGCACCTTCAAGTACTACATCTCCAACGTGAAGCTATTTAAGGCCGACAACTCCAGCTACGCGGTGCCGGACACCTACTTCCTCGTCGACCACGCGGATGCAGCGTCGCAGGACCTGAAAATGACCGGCGTGCCGGTGGGCGACTACACCGCCGTCGGCTTCACAGTGGGCGTGGACAGTGCCCGCACCAAGGCCGGTAATTTCACCGGTGTGCTCAATGCCAACAACGGCATGTATTGGGACATGAACGGCTCGGAGTTTATCAACCTGAAGCTGGAAGGCTATTCCCCGCAGGCGCCGCACGCGCCCCAGGCCACCACCGGGGGCTTGGTGTTTCACGTGGCCGGCTACAAGGGCGCGGCCAACAACACCATCCGGACGGTGCGCCTGCCCTTCCCCACCGCCAACCTGCTGGTGCGCCCCGACCACTTCCCCGAAGTGCACCTGCACGTCGACATCGCCAACCTGTTCAACGGGCCCAACCCGGCCACGGCCACCAACCCACCCTTCCTGAACCCGGTGAATTTTGCCGTAGTGTACAATAAGATGGGCGGCCCGGCAGCCGCCAAGCTCGCCGACAATGTGGCCGCGAGCATGTTCTCGGTCTCGCACATTCACGCCAACTAATCCAGGCCCGTTGCCTTCCCTCCCCGGCATGAAAACCCTTTCGCTTTTCCTACTGGCCGCCCTGCTCCTGCTGGCCCCGCGTCCCGGCCGCGCCTGCGACATCTGCGGCTGCTTTATGGGCATCACGCCCTACGACAACCAGAGCGGCCTGAGTTTGATGCACCGCTACCGCATCTTCAACGGCTACCAGGAGTACGGCCAAACCCCGCATTTCTTTCCCAAGGGCGCGCGGCCGTTCTTCCCCTCTTCGCTCAACAGCGACAACGGCTACGAGCACGACCACAGCGGCGACCCCACCGATTTTGAAGCCTTCCGGGTCATTGAGCTGCGCGGCAAGTACTTCCTCTCGCAGCGCGTGGAGCTGAACGCCTTCGTGCCCTACGTGATGAATACCTCGCAGATAAATGGCAAGCAGCTCAACGCCTCGGGTGTGGGCGACATTACGGTGTTTGCCGGCTACCACCTCATCCGGCAGATTGAAACGGCCGGCATCCAGAGCCGCCTCATTGTGGGCGGGGGCGTGAAGCTGCCCACTGGCGAGTTCCGCCGCCAAAACGCCCAGGGCGAGCGGTACCCGCTGCTCAACCAGGTGGGCACCGGCACCACCGACGGCTTTGTGTACGCCAACTACATTGCCGGCTTCCGCAGCCTGGGCCTGAGCATCAACAGCAGCTACCGTCGCTCTACCGAGAATGCGTTTCGCAACAGCCTGGCGCCCAGTACCGCCACTTTCGCCAGCCTGTTTTACCGCATTCCCCTGGGCACCGACTGGCAGGTGTATCCATCGGCCCAATTTTTCTACGAGAAAACCAAGGGCGAAACCCTGGAAGGCCAGCTCACCGGCGAGCACGCCATGAACAACGCCCTGCTGGGCCCGGGCCTCGACGTGTACTACAAAAACGTGTCGTTGAACACCAGCTTCCAGCTGCCCATTTACACCGCCGCCACCGACCACCCCGCCAGCGCGGGCCGCCTGGTGCTGTCGGTGGGCTATAGCTTCAACCAAACCAAGTACTTGCTGCACAAGAAAGCTGCGCAGTAGGAACCCCCATTACCCGGCTTCGTACTCAAGGACACCACCAACTTCCTTTCCCATGAGCACCTCCCTCAACCCCCAGGCCGTCACCTACGCCAAGCGCCTTATCCGAGACGGCAAAATCAAGAACGACGAAGGGCACTGGGGCCAGCACAACCCCGATTCCTCGGATGAAAATGCTTTCCTGGAAAAGCATAAGATTGAGGAGTACGGCAACTGGCACCTCGGCCTCGACATGAGCAAGGGCGAAGACACCAAAGGCCGCTACAAATTCCCCTACGGCGACTTCAAAACCGTGCACCGCGACGGTCTGATTGCCGCCAAGGAGCGCGCCGCCCAGCAAGGCTACCACGACATTGAAAAAGCCGCCGACGAGCTGCTGCACCTACTGGAAGCCCAGGCGCAGGTTAAGTAACAAAGCAGCTTAAACTGCGCAAAAAGCCCCGACTGCACATGCAGCCGGGGCTTTTTATGTTTTCAAAAGCAACTGTCATGCAGAGCGCAGCGAAGAATCTTCTCACGTTCGAACGATTCGTTCAGCAGCGATTAGATGCTTCGCTGCGCTCAGCATGACAGACGGCGCGGGCGAGATGCTTCGCTGCGCTCTGCGTGACGTTCTACTTTGGGCAGGCCTTACTAGCCCAAGGCCACCACGCCGGGCAGTTCCTTGCCTTCCATGTACTCGAGCAGTGCGCCGCCGCCGGTGCTGATGTAGCTTACCTGGTCGCCGAAGCCGAGCTGCTGCACGGCCGCGGCCGAGTCGCCGCCGCCGATGAGAGAGTAGGCGCCGTTGGCAGTGGCCTCGGCAATGGCGCGGGCCACGTACTCGGTGCCGAGCGAGAAGTTGCTCATCTCAAACACGCCCATGGGGCCGTTCCAAAGAATGGTTTTGCTGTTGCGGATGATTTCGGCGAAGGTTTCGCGGCTATCGGGGCCCAGGTCAAGACCCATCCAGCCGTCGGGAATGTGGTGGTTGGCGGCCACTTCGACGTTGGCGTCGTTGGCGAACCGGTCGGCGATGAGCGAATCGGAGGGCAGCACTAGGTTCACGCCCTTTTCCTTGGCTTTTTGAATGAGCTGCCGGGCCAGGTCCACTTTGTCGGCCTCGAGCAGGGAGCTGCCCACCGTGCCGTTTTCGGCCACGGCAAAGGTGTAGGCCATGCCCCCGCCAATGAGCAGGTTATCGACCTTATCGAGCAGCTTTTCGATGATGAGAATCTTGTCGGATATCTTGGCCCCGCCCATGATGGCGGTGAAGGGCCGCTCGGCGTTTTCCAGCACCTTCTTAGCGTTGTCGAGCTCCGACTGCAGCAGGTAGCCACCCACCCGGTCTTTGGGGCCGAAAAAGCTGGCTATTACCGCCGTGGAGGCGTGCGCCCGATGGGCCGTGCCAAAGGCGTCGTTCACGTACACGTTGCCGAGTTGAGCCAGCTTGGCGGCAAAAGCGGGGTCGCCGGCTTCTTCCTCTTTGTAAAAGCGCACGTTGTCGAGCAGCAGCACCTGGCCGGGCTGCAGGGCCGCGGCTTTCTGCGCGGCTTCGGCGCCGAGCACATCGCCGCCCCACTGCACCGGGCGGCCGTATTCCTGCGAGAGGCGCGCCACAAGGCTTTCCAACGAATACTTTTTCTCGTACCCCCCCTTGGGCCGGCCCAGATGCGAAAGCAATACCACCGAGCCGCCGTCGTTGAGGATTTTCATCACCGAGCGGGTGGCCATTCGGATGCGGGTGTCGTCGGTAATGCGCAGGTCCTTGTCGAGCGGCACGTTGAAATCGACGCGCATCACGGCGCGCTTGCCGGCGAAATTGTAGGTATCGAGGGTGTTCATGGAAAGTAGCGGTAAGGTGTGTAGTGAGTGGATTGGGCCTGCAAAGTAGAACCAAAACTCCCCTCCTTACCAAGGAGGGGATGTTGCCGCGCCCGCGGCAACTGGGGTGGTTGTAGGCATTGAACCGAAGGTCGGCGTAGCCAACAACTCGCGTCGGACTCGTTACGGCATCGTTCGGGTATCGTTCGCCCGTCGTTCAACGAAGCTAACCACCCCAGCCAAGCCTTGCGGCTTGACGTCCCCTCCTTACTAAGGAGGGGAGTTGTCGTTCTTGCTTGCCACAATTCCCCCTATCATCAATCCCATCCCCTCCCGCTTATCCTTACCTTTGCGGTACTTATGAAAATTGGCATTTTTTTCGGGGGCACTTCGCGCGAGCGGGAAATTTCTTTCGCCGGCGGCCGCACCGTCTTTGATAATCTAGATAAGGCCCTGTTCCAACCGGTGCCCATCTTCGTGGATAGCCTTGGGCAGTTTATTCTGCTCGACTGGCAGTTTATTTACAAGGGCACCATCCGGGACTTTTACCCGCCCGTGGAGTCGCAGCCGGCCTCCGTGCACCACCTGCAGGTATACATCGAAAGCCTGGGCGAATTGAGCCACGAGGAGTGGTTTCACGCCATTATGAAGGTGGGCCGGCAGGTGCAGGTAGAGGAGCTGCCGCAGCTCATGGACTTCGCGTTTCTGGCCCTGCACGGGCCGGGCGGCGAAGACGGCGCCATTCAAGGCATGCTGGAGTGGCTGGGCATCCCCTACTCCGGCTCCGGCATTCTGCCCTCGGCCTTCGGCATCGACAAGATTGCGCAGAAAAACCTGCTGCACGCCCTGAACCGGCCCACGCCCAATTTCCGCGTCATCAAGGCCGAGGAATGGGACACCACCGACCACGCCGCCACGCTCGCCTACCTGGTGCGCGAGCTGGGCTTGCCGCTGGTACTCAAGGCGCCGCGCCAGGGCTCGAGCATCGGCGTGAGCATTCTCAAAACCGACAACCTCGCCAAGTTTGAGGCCGCTATCGACCGTAGTTTATTCCGCAAACTCGTGACCCGCGAAGACTGGCTGCGCCTCGGCGAGCAGGACAAGCTGGCTTGGGTGCAGCACCTTACCGACATCCGCGAGGGCATCGGCCTGCCGGTGGTGTTCGACGACGAAACCGCGCCCATCTACCACCCCGAAACCCTGCTCTTCGCCCTCAACGAGCGGCTGGAAAGCGCCGAGCAGGTGCTCCTGACCAACGTAGACGGCGAAACCCAGGTGCTGGTGGAAAGCTTCGTGGCCGGACGCGAGTTCAGCTGCATTGTGGTAGAAGACCCCAACGGCCTGCCGCTGGCCCTGCCGCCCACGGAGATTGTGAAGGGCGAGGAGATGTTCGACTACCGCTCGAAGTACCTGCCCGGCCTGGCCCGGAAAGTCACGCCGATTGATTTGCCGGAGGCGAAGATTCAGGAAATCCGCGAGGCCTGCGAGGAGATGTTCCGCACGTTCGGCTTCCAGGTATATGCCCGTCTCGATGGCTTTGTGGGTCACGATGGCAAACTGTTTTTGAATGACCCGAACACCACTTCGGGCATGTTGCCGGCGTCGTTCTTCTTCCACCAGGCAGCGGAAATCGGGCTGAATCCTTCACAGTTTCTCACCTACCTCATTCGTACGTCGCTCGCGGCGCGCCGCCGCGCCGGCCTGCGCCCGGTGAAGCTGGCGCAACTGCTGGCCAAGCTGGACGAAGCCGTAGCCGGCCGCCAGCACGAGGCCACCGAGCGCATTCGGGTGGCCGTGATAATGGGCGGCTACTCGTCGGAGCGCCACATTTCGGTGGAAAGCGGCCGCAACATCTACGAGAAGCTCAGCTCCTCGGCCAAGTACGCGCCGGTGCCCGTGTTCCTCACCGGCTCGGCCGACGAGCACAAGCTCTACGTGCTGCCCGTGAACGTGATGCTGAAGGACAACGCCGACGACATCCGCGAGAAAATTGAGCACGCCGAAGCCGGCGAGGCTCCGCACCCGATTCTCGAACGCATCCGCCGCGAGGCCAGCGTCATCACCAGCACCTACGCGGGCCAGGCCCTGGCCCAGCCGCGCCGCATTTCTTTCGAAGAGTTAGCTCAACTCGCCGATGAGGTGTTCATTGCCCTGCACGGCCGGCCCGGCGAAGACGGCGCCCTGCAGCAGCAGCTCGAGAAGCTCCACCTGCCCTACAATGGCTCGGGCGTGGCCAGCAGCAGCGTCACCATCAACAAGTTCGAAACCAACGAGCGCCTGCGCAAAGCCGGCCTGCTCGTGGCCGACCACCGCATGGCCCCCAAGCTGGAGTGGCAGGCCGACGCCGAAAGCTTCTACCGCTCGCTCGAAACCCAGTTCGCCTACCCCTTCATCGCCAAGCCCGCCGACGACGGCTGCTCTTCGGCGGTAAAGAAAATCAAAAACCGGCTGGAGCTGGAGGCTTTCTGCCAGTTGATTTTCCGCACCGAAGAGGACTTACTCTCCGGCCCGGCCGCGGTGCTGCATCTGGGCTTTAAGGAGGAGTTTCCGCGCAAGGATGCCTTCCTGGTCGAAACCCTCATCAGCCGCGATGGGGCCGCGCACTTCCTGGAAATCACGGGCGGCCTTCTCACGTCGTACGACGAGCAGGGTCAGCTCAAGATTGAGGTGTTCGAGGCCAGCGAGGCCTTGGCTACCGGCGAGGTGCTGAGCCTCGAGGAGAAGTTCCTGGCCGGTGAGGGCCAGAACATTACCCCCGCCCGCTACGCCTCTGACTCCGCCGAGCGCCAGCGCATCTCCGACGAGGTGAAGGCCGTGCTGCGCCGCGTGGCCGAGGTGCTCGACATACAAGGCTACGCCCGTATCGATGCGTTTGTGCGCGTGCGCCAGCAGGGCCAGGTAGAGGTGCTCATTATCGAAGTCAACTCCCTGCCCGGCATGACGCCCGCCACCTGCATTTTCCACCAAACCGCCCTGGCCGGCTACACGCCCTACCAGTTTATCGACCGGATTCTGGAGTTTGGCAAGGCCCGGGTGGAACGAGCAAGTCATGTCCCCACTCCCCTCCTTAGCTAAGGAGGGGATGTTCGAGCCGCAGGCTCGGACGGGGGTGGTTGGATTCGTTGAACGACATCCGAACGAGACGTCAAAACGAGTCCGACGCGAGTTGTTCAACGAACCAACCATCCCAATTTCCGCTTTGCGAAAATATCCCCTCCTTAATAAGGATGGGAGTTTTTCGTTCTTTGCCTAAATAATTTGCTCCTACCACAATGGCTTTCCTTTCTTCAGATACTCCGCTCGACGTTCTCAAGCACCTACTGCTCATTCTGGCCGTGGGGGTAGTGCTTGTGCTGGGCTTCTTTTACGTTTACCTGCCCGTGAGCACCCACCACGGCGAAACCATCACGGTACCCAAGGTGACGGGCATGAACGTGGCCGACCTGGAAAACTACCTCGACGAGCGCAAACTGGCCTATTTCGTGGACGACTCCAGCTACAGCCCCAACATCCGGCCGTTTACGGTGCTGGTGCAGGACCCCGCGCCCGGCGAAAAAGTGAAGGAAGGCCGCAAAATCTACCTGCAGGTGAGCATGAAGAACCCGCCGGTAATTAAGATGCCCAAGCTCACCGACGGTTCGATGAAAAACGCCCAGCTCATCCTCAACAGCTACGACCTGGTGGTGGGCCAAATCCAGCTGGTGCCCGACCTGGCGCAGAATGCCGTGCTCAAGCAATTGGTCAACGGCAAGGAAATAGCCCCCGGCGCCCCCATTGCCAAAGGCACCCGGGTAGACTTGGTGGTGGGCGACGGTCAGGGCAACCAAACCTTCCCCGTGCCTAAACTGGTGGACATGCCCGAAGACGAAGCCATTACCCTGCTCATTGGCCAGGGCCTGCAAAAAGGCGAAGTATTTGAGTTGCCCGCCGAGGCAGGCCAGACGCCCGGCACGGTGGTGCGCCAGCGCCCCATTTACGGCCCCGACGCCACCATCCGCATGGGCCAGCTAGTGGATATCTGGGTGGCTAAATAAGCAGGCAACCCCGCGGCGCGGCCACTTGTATAGCGTTGGAGATAAGCAATATTCTGCTGCGCCCGGCGTTGCCGGGCCTTAGGTTCTCTATATGACAACACTTTTCCGCAAGTATGGCTGCCGTCTGCTGCCGGCGCTGCTTTTGGCTGCCGGAACGGCTTCGGCCCAGGTAGCCCCGGCCCTGCCCCTGGCCGCCGACCCCGCCCGGGCCGCTTACGCCCCTTCGGCCGCCGAACGCCTGGCCCTGCGGCGCGGCACCACGGCCCTGGCCCTGCCTTTCTTCGACGACTTTACCTCGCCCCTCGAAGGCCGGCCCAAGGTGCAAAACTGGCTGCCCACCGGGGGCGCCCTGGTGAGCAACCGCCTGGCGGTGCAGCCCCTCACCCGCGGGGCCGCCACCCTCGACGGCCTCCGGGCCAACGGGCAGAGCTACAGCGGCGTTATCAACAGCTCCTACGGCACCATCGACTCGCTGACGTCGCAACCCATTAACCTGGGCGGCCTCAGCACCAGCGACCAGGTGTACCTCAGCTTTGGCTGGCAAGCCGGCAGCATTGTGGGCGTGCCCAACGGCAACACCAGCAGCACGCCCGTGCGCCTGGAGCTCTTTCTGAAAACCAATACCGGCACCTGGGAATCGGCGTGGGTGTACCGCAGCGCCCGCCAGCGCACGCCTTTCAAGCAGCAGGTAATTGACCTGAACGCGGCTAAGTACCTGCACGGCGACTTCCAGTTTATGTTTATCGCCAGCGGCAATACGTCCGACAACAGCGACGGCTTCAGCGTGGACTACGTGGTGCTGGACCGCGGCCGCACGCGCGGCCTCGCCGACACCACTTTCGTCGACATTGCCACCAGCGCGGGCCTGCGCGGCGGCAACCCCTCGGGGGGGCTGCGCAGCCCGTTGCGCCGGTTCGCGGCAATGCCGGTGTGGCAGTTCAACGCCGCCGCCCCGCCCACCAGCGAGCTCAACCCTCGCCTGGGCGTGAACATCAGCAACCTGAACGCGGGCTTGCTGCCCATTCCCATCAATGTATTCGGCACCGTGCGGGAGCTGCCCGCAGGCGCGCCACTCGGCAACTGGCTGCAAGCCAGCCGCGCGTTGCCCGTCAACCCCCGCCAGGACAGCGTGACGGGCCACGCCAACCGCGTAGCCGTGCCCACCTCCGGCACGCCCAAAACCCTGCGCTACACCCTGGCCCTCAACACGCAGGAAGGCAACCCGCGCACGCTGCCCAACGACACGATTTTTCGGGACGTGGAGCTGAATAATTATTACGCCTACGACGATGGCACGGCCGAAAACATCACCCAGCTCATTCCCTACTCCACGGGGCAGGCCTCGGCGTTTGCCTACCGCTTCGACCTCAACCAGCCCGACTACGTGCGTGCCCTGCGCCTGTACCCGGTGTTCACCGCCTCGGACCGCGCCAGCCGGTCGGTGACCGTGAGCGTGTGGGACGATGCCTCGGGCCAGCCCAACCCCGTGCCCCGCGCGGCCAAGACGGTGGTAATGCCCAACCCCCTGCCCACGGGGTGGCAGTATTTTGAAGTCACCTTCGACCAGCCCGTTCGCGTGACGGGCAGCTTTTACGTGGGCTTCTCGCAGCCGTCGCAGGGCCGCGACCTGCACTACGGCCTCGACCTGAACAGCACTTTCCCAGCCAAGCACCTCTGGCGCCGCGACAACACCGGTGCCTGGGACACCGCCAACTTTGTTCCCCGGGGCACAGCGCCGCGCGGCGCCCTGATGATGCGCCCCGTGATGACCAATAACGTGGCCACCGCCACCGCCGCGGCCCGCGAAGCGGCGGCCTACAGTCTCTACCCTAACCCTGCGCACGGCACCGTCAGTATTGCCGGCCCGGCCTTTGCCCGCGCGGCCGTGCTCGATGCCGTGGGCCGCACCATTTGGGAGCAGCCCACCGCGCAGGCGGGCCAGCCCAAGCTCACCCTGCCCTTCTTGCCGGCCGGCGTTTACACCGTTCGGCTCACTTTGGCCGATGGCCGTACTGTTGGGCGGCGCCTCCTGCTGGAATGACGCAACAGAAACCACCGCGCACAAAAAAGCCCGCCAGTTAATCTGGCGGGCTTTCTTGTATTCTCACCATGAGGGAAGTACCCCTAAATTGGTTACTTCCTTTATGCTAATACCAGCTTACTTATTTAGCTGGCATCAGCACAGTATCGATAACGTGGGTTACGCCGTTGCTGGAAATAACGTCGGGAATGGTCACGCGGGCCATGCCACCTTTGGCATCCTTAATCATTACCCCGTTGCCATTCTTCATCACAATCAGCTGCTCGCCTTCCACGGTGGTGAGCACCTGGCCGGGCGTAAGATTGCCGGCGGTGTAGCGGCCGGGCACTACGTGGTAGGTCAGGATTTTGGTGAGCGTGGGTTTCATCCCGGGGGTCACCAGCGAGTTCATGGTGCCGGCGGGCAGCTTGTCAAACGCGGCGTTGGTGGGGGCAAATACCGTGAAGGGGCCGGCGCCTTTCAGGGTTTCGGCCAGGCCGGCGGCTTTCACGGCAGCCACCAGCGTGGTGTGGTCGGAGCTACCCGCGGCATTGTCTACGATGTCTTTATCTGCGGTCATCATGGCGCCGCCCACCATCACGCCGCCCGTGCCGGTGCCCATGGCTCCGGCACCCGTGGCACCTGTGCCGGTAGCGCCGGTTCCAGTGGCACCCATTCCGGTGGCTCCGGCAGCCCCGGTTCCGGTGGCGCCCGTGCCCATATCGCCGGAGCTAGTGGCCGAGCCGCTCATCGTGCCATCGGCGCGAGGCTTGGTCTTCGCTTTCATTTTGTCGCCGGCATCCGATTTGCCTTTGACTTTCATCTTGCCATCGTCGGCCATTTTGGTTTTGGTCGTCGTCCCATCGACCTTCGTTTTGGTTTTTTCGGCGTCGCTCTTGGCTTTCACCACATCCTGGGCGAATGCAGGCGCGGCAATGGCTGCGCTCAGGGCTAGAGTAGCTAAGAAAGGTTTGAGGTTCATGGCGTTGGGGTTGAGTGAAAGAAATGCGGTAAGCCATCTATACGTAATCAGCCACCACTTTGGATGTAACCCATTGAGGAGCTTAAACATAAATCAATGTCTATCTGACTAGAATTCGGCACCAAACCCGCCCTTTCCTCCAAGGCTTTGGTCAACTTAACCAAGCAGCCGAACCTCACTCATTCATTGCCCAATCTAGCTAGCAGCTAGACGGTTGTACCCTACCCTCCAGCTCCTGCCAAAAGACGTCCAGCCACGAGACTGAAACACCCTAAAGCCCGAACTGGTCTTCGACCAGTAGTATAGTATAAGCACTGACGCGACTACGAGGAGCCCACGGGTGCCCTCCCCGACGAAGCGCGACCGCGCCCGAATAGCCTCTAAGCACGAGTTACCGCAGGACATCAGCTACACTACCAACGAAGTGGAGCTTCTCCTGCCGGCCAGCCACATTCCCACTAAGGGCACCAAGACCTTCTACTCCCTTCTGACCCACACCCAGCGCCACGAAATGGCCCAAGAGCTCGAATGAACCCGAAGCCATCGAAATTGTGCCGATTCCACTGGTATAAGCCGAAGACCGGATGCCACGCGGCGAAATACGAGCGGCGCGCAATGACGCTTTGGCTGCTTACGCTTTGCAGTCTCCAGCAATAAGGCCGTTGATTGAGCTGTGGACAGCACAGGCTCATCACCCAATGGCATCCGGTCGGACTCAGCTGATATTATCCCTATCCTCGGATAATTCGCTGCATTTTATGCAGTTACTGACCTGGGCACACTTGTAGTGCCAGGGTTTTTCGCTGCAGCGCCTCGGTTCCCCGCAGTGGGGCGTGGAAGCGATGCCAATAGTTCCTGACGCAGCCGCAGCATCTGTGCCCGGCGCTCCTCTTGTTTGCGTGCGGCGTATGCTTCGTACGCCAAGTCTAATGCTGTTTTCATGCCGAAATGTATGGATAAAATGTAATTAAATACAAAAAAAATATCTTTTTTATTTTTCTAAAGCTCAGCTTTTGCTGCTAAAGCCACAGCCTGCACCATCACGCAACATTCTGGAATTGTGGAAGCAATTTCTCACCACACAGCTAGCATGGAGTCGAGCCGATTTCAGCTCAATTTCTTCATGAGCTGCATAGCCTCACAGTCGCTTAACAAAGCCAAGCGGCCCTACCTACAGGAGCCACCTTTAGGGAGAAATGCCCACTCGTTGTGGATTATAATAAACAAAAAAGGTCTCCCCGCTTTCGCGGGGAGACCTTTCTAAACAGCCTGGTAGGCTAGGTAAACCTGACTATTGCTTCTGGATGCGACGCACAGCGGTTACGTTGCCCTGCCGTACTTCGAGCAGGTACGAACCCGCAGCGAGTGAGCTAGGCAACAGCAATTGCTTGTCAGCTGCCAGGGCCGCCATGGGCACCACTACGCGGCCGGTGAGGTCACGCAGGGCGACCTGGGCAGCGCCCGAACCGGGCAGGGCCACCGTTACACGGTCCTGGAAGGGGTTGGGGTAAACCGACAGGCCGGGCAGGTTCTTGCTGGCCAGCGTGACCGAAACCAGGTTGAACGTAGCCGTGCTGGTAGCGGTGCCACCAGGCGTAACCACCGCGATGAAGCCGCTTACGCTGCCCGTGCCCGTGGGCAACACCAAGGTGATGCTCGTGGGCGAGTCTACCGTGAAGGAAGTAACCGCGAAGCTGCCAATCGTGACGGCAGTAGCACCCGTAAAGTTGGTGCCGGTGATGGTAACGGTAGTGGTGGGGCCGCCCGTGGTGGGCGTGAAGCTCGCAATGGTGGGCGCAGCAGCCGTTACCACAAACGTGAAACCAGCGGTGGTACCGCCGCCGGGGGCCGCGTTAGTTACCGTTACGAGGTAGCTGCCGGCGGTGGCGACGGCCGAAGCCGGTACCGCGGCCGTGAGCTGCGTGGCCGATACATACGTGGTAGTCAGAGCCACACCGTTAAACGTCACCGTCGAGCCGGTGATGAAGTTGGTGCCGTCCACGGTCAGGGTGAAGGCGGCGCTGCCGGCCACGGTGGTGGCGGGGGCAATGCCCGAAATGGTGGGAACCGGATTGGGCACCAGCACCGTGAACGTAGTGGTGCTGGTGGCCGTGCCAGTAGGCGTGGTCACTGCAATGGCGCCCGAGGTGGCTGCGGCTGGTACCGTGAAGGTCAGGCTGGTGGCGCTTACCACCGTGAAGCCGGTGATGGCGACCCCGTTCAGGGTAACAGCCGTCGCGCCGGTAAAATCGGTACCGGTTACGGTTACGAGCGTGCCGGGCAGGGCGCTGGCCGGCGTGAAGCTGGCGATGGTCGGAGCAGGCACGGTTACGGTGAAGGTGGCAGCCGCCGAGGTGCCGCCGCCGGGAGCCGGGTTGGTCACCGTCACGTTGTAAGCACCGGCGGTGGTTAGGGCCGAAGCCGACAGGGCCGCGGTGAGCTGCGTAGCCGATACGTACGTGGTGGTCAGGGCCGCTCCATTAAAGTTCACCACCGAGGTGGCCAGGAAATTGGTGCCATTCACGGTGAGGGTTTGAGCTGCTGCGCCCGCGATGGCGGTAGCCGGTGCCAGGGTCGTGATGGTAGCCACCGGGTTGGGCGCAATTACCGTGAAGCTGGTGGTGCTGGTGGCAGTACCCGTGGGGGTAGTCACGGCGATAACGCCGGACGTAGCCGTAGCGGGCACGGCAAACGTGATGGTCTGCGCATCAACCACGGTGTAGCCGGTGATGGCAACGCCATTCAGCGTAACGGCGGTAGCGCCGGTGAAGTCCGTGCCGGTGATGGTAACCGTGGCGGCGGCCAGGCCGCTGGTGGGCGTGAAGCTCGTGATGGTAGGCGCCGGAACGGTAACGCTGAACGTGGCATTGGCCGAAGTGCCGCCGCCAGGAGCGGCATTCGTTACGCTAACGTTGAAAGTACCCGCCGTAGCAACGGCCGTAGCCGGAACCGCTGCGGTGAGCTGGGTGGCGGACACGTACGTGGTAGTCAGGGCCGTGCCGTTGAAGTTCACGACCGACCCGCTGATGAAGTTGGTGCCGTTAACGGTCAGAGTCAACGCGCCGCTGCCGGCTACGGCCGTGGCGGGCGTGATGCTCGCAATGGTCGGGGCCGGGTTGTCGGCGATGAACGTCAACGTGCCGGTGCTGGTAGCCGTGCCGAAAGGCGTGGTAACGGCCAGGGTACCACTGGTAGCGCCAACCGGCACCACGAAGGTGAGGGTGGTGGCATTAACCACGGTGAAGCCGGTGACGGCCACACCATTGAGCGTCAGAGCCGTGGCGCCGGTGAAATCCGTGCCCGTCACCGTAACCGTGGTGCCGGCTGCCGCCGAGGTAGGCGTGAAGCTGGCGATGGTAGGTGCTAATGCGAAGTTGGTGATGGAGATGTCATCAACGTTGATGCGGGGAAGGGTAGCGGGGGCAGTGACAGTGGTGGTGGTGTTGCTAATGCGGAAACGCACGTTGCCAACTTGGTTCACCGTGAAGGTATAGGGCGTGAGCGTAGCCGTGAGGGCCGCTGGAGCACCGGGGACCGTAGTGAAAGTAGCACCGCCATCGGTCGATTTTTCAAGGATGAAGCTAGTGGATGCGTCGTTGCCGTACAGGGCCGCATTTACGGTTACTACACCTGCGCCGGTCGGCTTGTCAAAGTCCATGCGGATGAAGCCAGCCCGGATACGGGCCGATTTCAGGCCGTTAAACCTATCAGCAAAGGAGGTGCCGATGAGAGCATCGGAGAAGGTCCAGATTCCACTAGCCAAGCCCACCGTGTCAACCGCGTAACCTCCTTTGGCACCCTTTTCAATATTCTCAAAGGCACCGGCTGTGCTGGGGTTACTCACAATGAAGGTGAGACTGTTTGAGGTGCCGCCTGCGCTCGTGACGGTAACCGGGAAACTGCCTGCAGTGGCCAAAGCCGTGGATGGGATAGTTACAACCAGCGAAGTTGCCGTGCTGCTGGTCTGGGTGTAGCTTACCCCGTTAAAATCGACCGTCGAAGCAGGAGTAAAGTTCGTGCCCTTAATAGTCAGCGTAATATCGGGGCCTCCGGCTACCCGGGCATTAGGGGTGAGTCCCGACGATGTGGAAAGGGTAGGCGGCAGGTAGAAGATTCCAGTGCTAGTAGCTGTCCCGTCTGGAGTAGTGACGGAAATGGTGCCATTAGTAGCCGTGGCCGGTACAGTAAAGGTGATGGTTTGGGCATCCACTACAGCGAAGCTGGTAGCAGCCACCCCGTTGAGCTTCACAGCGGTTGCGCCCGTAAAGTCGGTGCCCGTAATGGTAACCAGCGTGCCGGTGCCTACTGCGCCGCCCGTTCCCGAAGTGGGGGTGAAGCTGGTGATGGTAGGCACCGCCGTTACGCCCCGCAACGCGGCCGCGTGAATGCTGGCCTTGGCGCAAGTAATGGAAGCCAGGTCCGCGGCTTGGGCTGAGGAAACAGCAACCATCAGCCCCAGTGCGGTGGCAAATTGATTGATTTTGTTTCCTAAACGCCCATGGGCATTAGAAAAGGAAAAGTGTTTCATAGTCTTGAAAAAGTGAAAATAAATGGGTAGAATTAAAACGAAGATATAAGGAGAATATGGACATATAGCGCAATTGGACACACTTTGAACAAAAAAATAATACTCAGTCTTAGAAGCTGAGTGCAATTCCCAAGCTGAGCACTGAGTTATTGCCTAATATCCAATAAGCTAGCCTTTCCGCCGGCGGCAAAATGCGGCCGCGTTCAGCTTTAACCCGAGAAAGCAAAATGCCCCGAGCGGCCGTACTGATGGGGGTTTATTGGGCAAAAAGCACCCAGCTACAGCGAGGTGCTCACGGCAGCAAATGTCAAAAGGCTTATGCCTGAGACTGCCTCGTCCCCTTATGATTACCTGATACTTAAGCGTGGCTAGTGGCCATGCGGCGGCGGCCAGGATGCCGTCCCGAGCGCAGAAGCCACGCGATTAGCCTGTTAAAAACTCCAAAGTTGAGCTAAACCCGGGGCACCTTTTCCTCCCACTCCCTTGGGAGTGCCTCCCTCCTACTTCACCACGATGGCCCCGCGGAGCATGCCCATGCCGCAGGTAAACTCGAAGCGCCCGGCCTGCTGCGGCAACAGCTCCACCAGGGTTGTCTGGAAGGCGGGCAAGTCGCGCCGGATGCTGAAGTCGGGCATCAGCAATTCCTCGGAGCAGCTGTTCTCCTCGTCGCGGTAAAAGTTGAGCTGCACGGGCTTGCCGCGCTCCACCTCGATTACATTGGGCGAGTAGCCGCCTTTCACGGTAATGTCTACTTCCTGCACGCCGCTGGACGACGACACCGCACTGGCGGTTTGGTGGGGTGAAAAGAAGAAGTACCAGAGCACGAACCCCGCCAGGATCAGCCCAACAACGGTGACGATGATAGCAGCCGTATCCATTTTACATGAGGAATGAAGCGTGAGAAATGAGGAATTACGGGGCTGAATTCTGCAGTCTTAATTCCTCATTGGAGCAAAGCACCTTAATCGCAGGGAGTTGGTGAGCACCGACACCGAGCTGAGGGCCATGGCGCCGGCCGCCAGCATGGGCGAGAGCAGCCACCCGAAGAACGGGTACAGCAGCCCCGCCGCGATGGGAATGCCGAGGGTGTTGTAGATGAAGGCGAAAAACAGGTTTTGCTTGATGGTGCGAATGGTATGCCGCGACAGCTCAATGGCCAGCACCACGCCGTTCAAATCCGAGCGCATGAGCGTGATGCCGGCTGCTTCCATGGCCACGTCGGTACCGGCGCCCATGGCCAGCCCAATATCGGCCTGGGCCAGGGCGGGCGCATCGTTGATGCCGTCGCCGACCATGGCCACCACCCGGCCTTCGGCTTGCAGGGCCTTTACTTTGCCGGCCTTGTCGGCGGGCAGCACCTCGGCGAAAAAGCGCTTGATGCCGACCTGCCCGGCCACCTTGGCGGCCGTTTGCGGATTGTCGCCCGTCATCATCACCACCTCAATGCCCAGGGCCTGCAGCCGCTGAACGGCGGCCAAAGACGTATCGCGCACGGTGTCGGCCACGCCCAGGATGGCCGCTGCCTGGCCCGCCACGGCCACATACAGCACCGTGTTGGCGTTATTCAACAGCAGCTCGGCCTGGCTGAGCAAGGCCGCCGGGACGGCCACCCCCTCGTCTTCCAGCAAGCGCTGATTGCCGATGAGCACGGCCTGGCCATTTACCGTGGCCGCCGCGCCCTTGCCTTCCACGGCCCGGAAATTGGTAACGGGCAGCGGAGCGGTGCCCTGGGCCTCCGCGTAGCGCAGCACCGCGGCCGCGAGGGGGTGCTCGCTCTGCCGCTCCACGGCGGCTACCAGATGGAGCAGATGGGCGGCATCCTGGCCGGTGGCGGGCACAAAGGCCGTGACGGCGGGCTCGCCCCTGGTGATGGTGCCGGTTTTGTCCAGCAGCACCGTGTTCACCTTGTAGGCTTTCTCCAACGCCTCGGCGTTGCGAATCAGCACGCCGTGTTCGGCGCCCTTGCCGGTGCTCACCATGATGGCCGTGGGCGTGGCCAGCCCCAGCGCGCAGGGGCAGGCAATGATGAGCACGGACACGAAGTTGACCAGGGCCAACGGCAGCCGGGTGGCCACCGGCGCCAGGTCGAACCAGAGCACGAAGGTGAGCAGGGCAATGACAACGACGGTGGGCACAAAAATGGCGCTGACCTTATCGGCCAGCCGCTGGATGGGCGCGCGGCTGCCCTGGGCGTCTTCCACCAGCTTTACTATCTGGGCGAGCATGGTATCGGCGCCCACCTTGGTCACCCGGAAGCGGAAGGCGCCGGTTTTGTTGAGCGTGGCCCCAAAAACCGGGTCGCCGGCCCGCTTTTCCACGGGCAGGCTTTCGCCGGTGAGCATGGCCTCGTCCACGGCCGAGTGGCCTTCGGTGATGATGCCGTCGGTGGCCACTTTCTCGCCCGGGCGCACCAGCACAATGTCCTGCAGCTGCACCTGCTCGATGGGCACGTCCACTTCCTGCCCGCCGGCCCGCACCACGCGGGCCGTCTTTGCTTGCAGGCCCATCAGCGTGCGGATGGCGGCCGAAGTCTGGGTTTTGGCCCGCATCTCCAGCACCTTGCCCAACAAAATCAGGGCAATGATGGTGGCGGTGGTGTCGTAGTAAACTTCGGGCATCAGCCCGTGGCGCATGAAGAAGCCCGGCGCTACCGTTGCGGCCAGGCTATACAGAAACGCGGCGCCCGTGCCCACGGCAATAAGTGTGTCCATATTGGCCGCGCGGTGCCGGAAGCTGTTCCAGGCCGAACTGTAAAACTCCCGGCCGCTGTAGAGCAGCACGGGCAGCGTGAGCATAAGCAGCAGGTAGTTGAGCCACTGCATGTTGACGCGCTGCGCCAGGGCCGGCCACAGCATGAGCATGCTCAGCGGCATGATGACCACCGCCAGCCCCACGGCCACCCAAAAGCGGCGCTTGAGCTTGCCATAGGCGGCGGCCTTCTGCCGGTCGATTTCGGCCTGGCGGTCGGCGGCGCTGGTATCCGGGGGGCGCTCCGTCACGCCGAAGCCGGCGTTTACCACGGCTTCCTTCAACGTCGCGGGGCTGGCCTGGCCGGGCACGTACTGCACGGTGGCTTTTTCGGTGGCAAAATTGACCAGGGCGCTCTGCACCCCCGGCGCGCGGCTGAGCGACTTTTCCACGGCCGAGGCGCACGAGGCACAGGTCATGCCTTCGATGTCGAGGGTGGCGGTTTCGGTTTTTTCGGTAGTGGGAGACATAGCACGGGTGGCGCTAAAGCACCTGGAGTTTCTGCTTGCGCCCTTAAAAAAAGCTGGGCCCAGAACGACAGTACAAAGGAACGGCTACTTTCAGGCCGCGGTGGTACGGAATCCTGCGCCAGAGTTGCAGAATTTGCGGCTTTTGGTAGTTGACGCATCAGCACTAACATTTGGGGCCCCGGTTTGGCTCAATTCCGTATTACCCGAAAAAGCCACTCTAATAGCACGGCCAGAATCGATACCCCATCCGCCTCGGCGCGGTATCTTGGGCTGGGTGGGAAGGAACCGCAAGCCACACTCCGCCATTATCACCGTTTTGCTAAACCCTTGGTTGGCGTTCTACTACCGTGGCGCCCGCCATAGGCGCCCACGGCCGGTTGGAAACAGACGGAAGTAGGCGAGCCCAACGAGAGGGGCGCCCCCACACGCTTGCCTAGCGCGCCCGAAATTAGGAGCACGGAGCCGCGAAAGCGCTTTGCGGTGCGTTCGGCAACCGCCCCATACCCCATCCACCAAGCCCCTCGTTTCCTCGCCCAGCGGGCGTTGCGGGTGGAACGCCCTTTTGGGCGGTAGCCCCGCCGGCCATTCCGCTAGAGTTCCACGCCCCGAGCGTGCTGGTAATGAGAGCGGCGCCGGATACCTTTACGTCACTACGCCACCGCTCTCGCTGTCCCCGGCATGAAACCACTCCTGCTCCTGTTGCTGCTCATGGGCCTGGCCTGTCCGGCTCGTAGCCAGGAGCGAAAGCGCGCCCGCGCGTACGGCATCCGCATCGGGGTGCTGCCGCCCGGCGCGCTCAACGCCATCACCGATGTCGCCGGCGTACGCGTCGGGCACACGACCCTGATAGAAGGCGCGGCCGTGCGCACGGGCGTGACGGCCATTGTGCCACACCCGGGCAACGTGTTTCAGCAGAAAGTGCCGGCCGCGGTCTACGTCGGCAACGGCTTCGGCAAGCTGTCGGGCAGCACACAGGTTCAGGAACTGGGCGTGCTGGAAACGCCCATTGTGCTCACCAATACCCTGAGTGTGGGCACGGCCCTGAACGCCGTGGTCGATTATGTGCTGCGCCAACCCGGCAACGAAACGGTGCAGTCGGTGAACGCGCTGGTCGGGGAAACCAACGACGGGGTGCTCAACGACATCCGCGGCCGGCACGTGACGGCGGCGCACGTGCTGGCCGCCATTGAGCAGGCCCAGGCCGGGCCGGTCGCCGAGGGCAACGTCGGCGCCGGCACGGGCACGGTGTGCTTTGGCTTTAAGGGCGGGATTGGCACGGCATCGCGCGTCGTGCCGGCGGCGCTGGGCGGGTACACCGTGGGCGTGCTGGTGCAAACGAATTTTGGCGGCGTGCTCCAAATCAACGGGGCTCCGGTTGGCCGGGAGCTGAAGCAGTTTTACTTGAGCCAGCAGCTGCCCGACCCCGCCGACGGCTCTTGCATGATTGTGGTCGCCACCGATGCCCCCCTCGAGGCCCGCAACCTGGAGCGGCTGGCCAAACGCGCGATGCTCGGCTTGGCCAAAACGGGCGGCATTGCCGCCAACGGCAGCGGCGATTACGTCGTCGCCTTTTCCACCCACCCCGGCGGCCGCGTGCCGTACGCACCGACGGCGGCGAGCCAGACGGCAACCACGCTGACCAACGAGGCGGTATCGCCGCTGTTTCTGGCCGTCATCGAGGCCACGGAGGAAGCTATCCTTAACTCCTTGTTCCAAGCCGAAACCATGCAAGGCAAGCAACGCATCGAGGCCCTGCCCCTGGAGAAAGTGCTCAAGATTTTATCGCGTCATCATGCCCGCTAACTCGTCCCTCTACGCCTACCTGCACGGCCAATTCACCCCCTTGGACCGGGCGTTTCTCCACGTCAGCGACCTGGCCGTGCAGCGCGGCTACGGCGTGTTCGATTTCTTCAAGGTGCACGCCGGGCAGCCGCTGTTTCTCGAGGCCTACCTCGACCGCTTCTACCGCTCGGCGCAGCTGCTGGAACTGGCCGTGCCCTTGGCGCGGCCGGCGCTTCGGGCGGTGATTGAGGAACTGATTGAGCGCAACCGCCTGCCACTGTCCGGCGTCAAGCTCCTGCTCACCGGCGGCTACTCCGCCAACGGCTACGAGCCGGGCGCGCCCAACCTGGTGGTTACCGAGCAGCCGCTGGCGCTGCCCACGCCGGCGCAGGTAGCGGCGGGCATCAGGCTCATCACCTACGACTACGTGCGCGAGCTCCCGGCGGCCAAGTCCATCAACTACGTGACGGGCATCCGGCTCCTGCAGCAGCTCAAGGCCCGGGGGGCCGGCGAGGTGCTCTACCACCACCAAGGGGTGATAACGGAGTCCCCGCGCGCCAATTTTTTCATCGTGAAGCACGACCACACGGTCGTGACGCCCGCCACCGACGTGCTGGCGGGTATCACGCGCCAGAACCTGCTGAGCCTGCCCGAGTCGCCCTATCGTCTTACCGAAGGCCTTGTCACCCTGGCTGAGGTGTACCAGGCCAAGGAAGCTTTTCTGACCAGCACCACCAAGCGCGTGCTGCCGGTGGTGCAGATTGACGACGTGGTCTTGGGCACGGGCCAGCCCGGGCCCGTAACCCGGGCTTTGCTACAGGCGCTGCTGGGGTTAGAAGCGCACCAGAGCCGCCCGGCCGCCGCGCCGGTCGGGTAAGCGTTGAGACGAGCATCTAAAATTGTCATTTTCTGGTTTTTGTCGCCTTAGTTCGCCGTAAATCACCCCCAGCGCGGAAGTCCTAAACACGCTCACCTTTACCTTCCCAAACCATCATGTCATGAAAATTCTCTTCTTTGCACTGCTGGCGCAACTCGTCTTTTCGTTGCCCGGTCTCGCCCAACAGACCCAGAAACCTCCGCTGCACGGCAAGCACTGGATGGCCATTACGGGCAAACCCTTGGCGGCGACGGCCGGGGCCATAACATTCCAAAAAGGCGGGAACGCGGTCGACGCGGCCTGCGCCATGCTGGCCGCTACCTGCACCATGTGGGACGTATTGAGCTGGGGCGGGGAAACCCAGGCGCTGATTTATAACCCGAACACCAAAAAGGTCATCGCCCTCAATGCCATGGGCGTGGCGCCGACCGGGGCGACGGCCGATTTCTTTAAACGCAAAGGGTATAATTTTCCGCCGGAAAACGGCCCCTTGGCTGCCACCACGCCCGGCACCCCGGGCGGCCTGATGCACATGCTGGCCAATTACGGCACCCTGAGCCTGGAGCAGGTGCTGGCCCCGGCCATGGAAATGGCCGCCGGCTACCCCATCGAAGCGCAGACGGCCAACAGCATCGAGAAAAACAAAGCGCTGCTCAAACAATGGCCGTACAGCAAAAAGCTGTTTTTGACGCACCCCGGCCAGGAGCGGGAAGCGCCGGAAGCCGGCGAAATCTTTGTGCAGCAAGACCTGCTGCAAACGCTGACCAAACTGGTAGAGGCAGAAAAAACGGCCCTGAAGCAAGGTAAAAGCCGGAAAGAGGCCATTATGGCGGCCTACGCCCGCTTCTATACCGGCGACATTGCCCAGGAATTTGTCCGGGGCTCAACCGAACAGGGCGGCCTGATTACCCTGCAAGACCTGGCCCGCTGGAAACCCTTGGAAGAGGAGCCGCTCACGGTTAACTACAAAGGCGTGGACGTGTACAAATTGCAGCAATGGACCCAGGGACCCGCCATGCTGCAGGGGCTCAACATCCTGGAAAACTTTGACCTGAAGGCAATGGGCTACAACAGCGCCAAGTACATCCACACGGTGTACCAGGCCATGAACCTCTCGTTTGCCGACCGCGACTTTTACTACGGCGACTCGCATGCCGCCCCAGAAGAACCCATCAAGGGATTGCTCAGCAAGGCCTACGCCAAGCAGCGGGCCCGCCTGATTCAATACCAGAGAAACGACCCCCGCATCGGCCCCGGTGACCCGTACCCATTCGAAGGAAAGAAGAACCCGTACCTGAAGCTGCTCAAAGCCAGAGGCTACGAGATGGACACCACCAAACGGAACTTTGCCCCGAAGCACGACCTGGGCAACCACTCGGCGCCTGCCGAGTACCAGGACCGCCTGTGGCGGGGCACCACCACCGTGGAAGCCGCCGACCAGGAAGGATGGGTGGTGTCGGTTACGCCCAGCGGCGGGTGGCTGCCGGCCTGCGTTGCGGGCAACACCGGGGTGGGCATGAGCCAGCGCATGCAAAGCTTTGTGCTGGACCCCGCCCTGAACCCGTTTAACGTGGTGGCCCCCGGCAAACGGCCCCGCGTCACCTTAACGCCCTCTATGGCGCTTAAAGACGGCAAGCCCTTCCTCTCCTTTGGCGTGCAGGGCGGCGACACCCAGGACCAGAACCTGCTGCAGTTTTTCCTGAACGTAGTGGAGTTCGGCATGACCGTCCAGCAAGCCTCCGAGGCCGCCAACTTCAACACCAACCAGTTGTGGCTCTCGCTGGGCGGCTCCAAAACCGACGACCGCAAACCCAAACCCGGCCAGATTCTGCTCAACCAAAACACCCCGGAACGGGTGCGGGAAGAACTTAAAAAGTTGGGCTACACCTTAAGCTTTGGCGACCGCACCAGCGGGCCCATCAATGCCATTTACTTTGACTGGAAACACGGCAGCCTCTGGGGGGGCTCCAGCAACCACGGCGAAGATTACGGCATCGGCTGGTAGGAGCAGGAAAAACCCAGGTTAAGGATGACGCCAAAGCACGTTAAAACGTCGTGCTTTGGCGTCTACTGGTCGAAGTAGGACCGGAAGGCAACCCCCTCACCAGCGGGGGCAGCCGCCCTTTTACTACGGGTGAATTCTCCCGTGCAAGCAATTATTTAGTAGTCCTTAAACTATTATTTAATAATTATTCGATGACGGAGAGCATCCGATTCGACCAGCTAATGGGCTGCTTCGGCCCCATGGAACCTCTTTTTCGGCTGGCATTTACTCCCGCGCTTCGTATGCCCAAAAGGCGTGGAGAACTGAACCCGAGGGCAGCTCCGCGAGGCTGTCTACTTGCTTTTTGGCGGTCAGACAGCTTTACCATCACACGGGCAGGATTATTAGCAGTTTGATTGGCGATGTAAAGATTCGTGTTTTTATTGGCATTTATGATGTATATTGAGTGCCATTGCATTGTTAGGAGCTTATTGGGCCATGTCAGCATCAGAATTTATACCCATGCAGCGTACCCGTGTTGCCTCTCGACGACCTTGCCCTTTAAAAAAACAAGGAGCGTAATCCCGCCCCATATGGTGCGGATTACGCTCTACCTAGTAGCATACCATCGTCGGATGGCCGCAACTAGCAACGGCGCAGCGTAGCGGCTATCCGAATGCAGGCGGCAACCTTAAAACTGTGGATATGAAAAGTTTTAATGCTCTAAAAAATCACTTAAAGATATTTGTAGTTGTCAATTTTGCGACAGGCATTATCATGATTTTGTCTTCCCTAATTGGACATTACTTAACACCCTATAAATTAATCCCATCATCTATTATTGGTGGGACTGTTGGGCTATTATCTGGGGTTTACCTTTGTTTCAGATTAAACTATATAGACAAAAGGGATTTTTTTCCTGTATTGCTTTCAAGCCTTATCTATTTCGGTGCGATATCGTTTGAAGCTGTTTTTAATTTAAATAACCCCACTTTAATTCTAGGGGGTTTCTCTTTAATAGGGTTAATTACAATGATTAGCAATAATTATTTTGTAAATCATCATTACATCTCGGCAAACAAAATATATGGGATACTTGGACTTGTGTTTGCCTTTCCCGCTTTATATTTCGTTGTTGCCTCTATTTTAAAATTCCAGTTTGGACATGCCTTTTTATTTGGCTTTGTCGAAGAATTACTAAGAAGAACTAATGGACAAGAAAACTTTAACGCCATCACACCTTTTCTATTTGGAGGTGGGCTTATGCTAGCTTTTTGGTTAAATGTATTTACTCAAATTGAAAACATTCGAACCATAAACAACTTTAACTATAAAAGTATAATACTTAAAGTCAAGACGTTAAATCTCATAGTTGTAATTTTAACAAGTTCAACAGGGCTTGCCATTCTTTCGTATTTAGCTGTTGAAAATTTCTGATGAAAAGTCAGTTGCTAACAGAAGTATTGGCCTTCTTAATAGCAGCAAGGAAATAAACTTGTTTAAAGCAATTTGCAGTTGAGCCCAAAACCAATAATTTATTGGCGCATGCGGCGGGTCCGCCAGGGCACGGTCGAACCTAGTTTTGGGAATCTGATGCACCACTTCGGTCTGCGCCGGCTGAGCGTGCGCGGCCACGCGGGAGCGCACAAAACCATGCTGCTGGCGGCCGTGGCCTACAATCTCAAAAAGCTGCTGAAATACCAGTCCCAACGGCAGGTGAGCCTGGCGGCCTTGCCCCGGCCACTGCTGCCCACAACTACCTGCTCTGGCCGACGAAACAGACGCCCCGAAGCGCTAACTGAGGCACTCGCGAAGCGGCAACTCCGCAATAGAACCATCTAGAGCGAGGTCTGCAACAGCCACGAGCATTCAGTGAATGAGGCAGGTTAAAGGGTCATGGTCTGGGCTATTTTCTCGATGTTGAGGCTGCGGGCCGAGGCGTCGAAAATGCGGCGGTAGGCCCCGTCGTGCTCGTACAGCTGCCGGTGGGTGCCGCTTTCTACCACCTGGCCTTGCTGCAGCACATAGGCGAAGTCCGCATCCACGATTTGGGACAGGCTGTGCGAGATGATGACCACCGTGCGGCCCCGCTTCAGGGCATCGATGCTCGCTTTGATTTGCTCGGTCGTGACGGCGTCGAGCGAGGCAGTCGGCTCGTCGAGGAAGATGATAGGCGGGTTTTTGAGGAAGAGCCGCGCAATGGCGATGCGCTGCTGCTGCCCACCGGAGAGCTGCTGGGCATCGGTTTCGTATCCCTCCGGCAGCTGCAGGATTTGCTCGTGCAGGAAGGCTTTGGCCGCGGCCTGCTGCACCTCTTCCCGGCTGGCCTCCATCAGGCCATAGCGGATGTTTTCCTCCACGGTGCCTTTAAAAATGTGGTTTTTCTGCAGCACCAGCCCAATGTTCTGGCGCAGAGCGTGGGTGTTGTATTCGGCGAGGGGAATGCCGTCGAGCAGCAGCTCGCCGTGCTGGGGCTGATACAACTTGCAGAGCAGGTTGATGACGGTGCTTTTGCCGGCGCCGCTCAGCCCCACCAGGGCCGTGGTTTTGCCGGCGGCGATGGTGAGGCCCACATCGTGCAGGGCCTGGGTGCCGCTGGGGTAGGTGAAGTCGATGTGGCGCAGCTCGAACGTGCCGCGCAGGTGCGTGGGCAGCACCGGGCCGCTGGGCTCCACGGCATCGGGGGCGTCCAGCATCTCAAAGAAGGCTTCGGAGTAGGTGTGCACCTCGTTCAGCTCGTCGTACATGCGGTGGAGCTGGCGGATGGGGGCCGACACGTTGTGAAAGAGCATGATGTGAAACATGATGGCCCCGAGCGACATGCGCCCGGCCAGCACCAGGTAGGCCGTGAGCACCACGATGAACACCACCCCCAGCTGCTCCACGAAGGACTTGAGCCCATCGAACAGGAAGTTGGTTTTGCGCATGTGCAGCTGGGCCCGCCGGAGCTGCTGCTGCAGGAAGTTTTGCTTTTGCTCCTCGTAGTCTTCCCGCACGAAGCTCTTGATGACCACGGCCGAATCGATGAGATTGAGCAGCCCGTGGTTTTTGTCTTCGCGCAGCTTGCGCATCTGGCGGCGCACCGCACTGAGCCGGTACGCCTGCCAGTAGCTCAACCCAAAGTAGACCGGCAGCACCGCCAGCGCCACCAGGCCCAGCTCCCAGCTGGCCGCGAACATGATGCCCAGGGCCACCACGGCGTTGGCCAGCAGCGGTAGAATGTCGATAAACATGTCCTGCACCAGCTTCATGAGGCTGTCCACGCCCTTGTCGAGGCGGGTTTGCAGCCGGCCGGTTTGGTTGCCCAGCTCCGCGTAGAAGCCCAGGCGGTAGGAAAGAATGCGCCGCACCGCATCCTGCGACAAGGCGCTGGAGACGTAGATGCGGATTTCTTCGCCGAAAAACTTCTGGCCGAATTCCAGGGCGATGTTAATCAGCTCCTTGGTGAGCAGGATGAGGCTTATCAGCAGCAGCAGCGGCATACCGGCGCGCAGCCCCTTGCCTTCGGCCAGCAGCCGCTGCACCGAATCCACGGTGTAGCGCAGCACGAAGGGGTTGACCTGTGCCGTGATGGCCCCAATCAGGGTGAGCAAGAGCGTGGCTGCCACCAAGCTGCGGTAGGGCCGCACGTAGGGAACCAAGCGCCGTATAATCTGCCACAAATTCATCAAACAACCAGCTTATATGCTGTTTAACTAGTTCTTCACAATTTCAGCGACGTGGTTTTCCGCTCAGCAATCAGCTCAAGCCTCGGTAATGGGCAGCACGAGGACGGGGATGGGGCTGCGGCGGAGCAGCTCGGCCGTGACGGAACGGTGGAACACGCCGCCGAGCAGCGTGTGCGGCCGGGCCGGCACGACCAGCAGCTCGGCCCCGAGCTCGGCGCAGGCCCGCAGCACGCCCGGGGCCGGCGCCTCCTCCGGCACCTCGTACACGTCGCTGCCCGTCAGCCCCCCGAACAGCCCGGTGCGCCCCACCGCCAGCAGGGCCGCGTCCAGCGGGGCCGGCCCGCGGCCCGGGCTGGCGTGCACGAGCGTGGTCTTGGCCTGCAGGGCCTGCAGCAGCGGGGCCAGGGCCAGCGCCGGGGGCGTGAGCCCGAAGCTTTGCTCGTCGGCGGCCACCACCACGCGCCGGGGCAGGCCGGCGCCGGTCCAGGTTTCGGGCACGAGCAGCAGCGGGTAGCGGGCCTGGCTGGCCACCGCCGTGTGCGGCGCCTCGCGCCACGCCGCCAGCAGCAGTGGGTGGTACCGCAAAATCATGTGCTGGACCGCGACCTCCAGCGAATCGTCGGAAAGCTCGATTAGGGCCGGAACCCCCAGCTGCTGGGTGCGCTTTGCCATATTCGCCATTATCTCCTGGCGGCTGGCCACTTGCACGGTGGCCGGCACGAGGGATACTTCCAGTTCCAGGAGCGGGTCCAGGTAAACGTGCAGCAACACCACGCGCCCGTTGACGTGCCTGGCCAGTTGGGTCGTATACAGCAATGCCGCTTCGGCGGAAGACGACAAATCGGTGAGCACGACAAAAGCAGGTTCCATAGAAAGGAGTAACGGGGCCATCATCGGGAACCAGGGCGGGCGCGGGCCGATGCGCTGCATGCTGCTGGAGCGCCCGGGCTTAAAATCCCGCCGCAACCAGTAAACGCTGCCCTAAATTCGCCTAAACACTCACCCGATACCATGACGATTATCAAGCCTGGACTTGATGCATGTTAGGGCAATGGCTCGGGTGGCAGCTCCGCAGCTCAACTTCTCTGGCCTGGGCGCCGTAGCTCCCGCCAACGGCAGGACAGCACACTTTAACCCTTACTATTGCCCAAGAGTCCAGCTCCATTCAGGTCGCTTTAGGCCAGCGGGGGCTGTGTCCGGCGCCTGCGCTACCAGATGGTTTTTTACGCCATTTACTCAGGAGCAAGCCCAGTAAGTGGCCCACTATCAGGACGGCTACGGCCGGAATGAGAATCAGAAGCAGGGCCGTGAGGGTGAGCGGCTGGATGTCTAATAGCCGGTGAAAAAGCGGTTGGTAATAACTCAGCAGCAGCAGGCCGGTGCAGAGGGCCAGGGCCAGCCACACGTAGGGGTTGCGGAGCACGTCGTTTTGCCGCACCGGCGTGCCGATGCTTACCATGTTGAACACGTGCAGGAGCTGGGTAGCGCCCAGGCCATAGAACAGCACCGCATTGGCCTCTTCGTCGGAGAGGCCGTATTGGTGGCGGGCGAGGTGGTCGCTGGTCAGCAGGGCGGCCGTCATCAGGGCGGCATAGGCTACCGCCAGGCGCCAGTCGCCGGGTCGCATCACGGGGCCTTGCGGGTGGCGGGGCCGATGGTTCATCACGGTAGGACTGCCCTTCCCTACCCCCAATGCCAGCGCCGGAAACACGTCGGTGAGCAGGTTTAAAAACAGGATTTGTAGCGGCAGCAGCCCCGAACCGGTGGCCAGCAAACTGGTGGCCGTTACCACCAGGATTTCGCTCAGGTTGCACGACACCAGGTACAGCACGAAGCGGCGGATATTCAAGAAAATGATGCGGCCCTGCTCCACAGCCGCCACAATGGAAGCGAAAGAATCGTCGCGCAGCACCAGCGCCGCCGCTTCGCTGGCTACCTGGGTGCCGCGCTTGCCCATGGCCACCCCAATGTCGGCTTTTTTGAGGGCGGGCGCATCGTTTACGCCGTCGCCGGTCATGGCCACCACGTGGCCGCGCTCCTGGTACAGGCGGATTAGGTCCAGCTTCTGGGCCGGGCTCACGCGCGCAAACACGCGGGCTTGCCAAAACCGTTGGTCGGTTTCGTCGGTGTTTGCCAACAAATCCCGCAGCTCGGCTCCTGTTAGCACAGCGGCTTCCTCCCCGGCCACCATGTGCACCTGCCGGGCCACGGTGAGGGCGGTGGCGGGGTGGTCGCCGGTGGCCATCAGCACGAGGATGCCGGCCCGCTGGCAGGCATTGAGGGCGGGTATCACCTCGGGGCGGGGCGGGTCGAGAAAGGCCACCAGCCCCAACCAGGTCAGCTCTTCGGCCCATTCTTTTTCGTCCTCATAGGGCAGCACCCGGTACGCCAGGGCCAACACGCGCAGGCCGGTTTGGGCCATTTGCTCGGCGTGCAGCAGCCATTCGGCCCGCTGCGGCTCGGATAAGGGCTGGGCGCCCTCGGCGGTGTGCTGCTGGGTGCAGTGCTGGAGCACTTCTTCGGCGGCGCCTTTCACGGCCACCCAGACCTGGCCGGCCACGTGCCGGTGCAGGGTGGCCATGAGGCGCGTTTCGGAGTTGAAGGGCCGCTCGGCAAGGCGGTCGGCGGTGCCCAGCGCGCCGGGCACGTCGAAGCCGCCCTCGTGGGCCAAGGCCAGCAGCGCCACTTCCAGCGGGTCGCCCAGGGCGGCGTCGGCCTGGGTGGGCGAGTACGAGGCGTTGTTGCACAGCACGGCCACCCGCAGCAGCAGCTGGTACGACTCCCCCGCCAGGGCCACATGCCCGGCATCGACGGGAAAATGCAGGCGCGTTTCGGGCAGCCAGACGGTATCAACCGCCATCTGGTTCTGGGTGAGGGTGCCGGTTTTGTCTGTAAAGATGACGTCGGTGCCGCCCAGGGTTTCCACCGCGGCCAGCCGCTTCACCAGCACGTTGCGCTTGGCCAGCCGCAGCATGCCATACGCCAGGGCCAGCGTGGCCACGATGGAGAGGCCTTCGGGAATGGCGGCCACGGCGAGCACAATGGCCGTTTTCAGCAATAAATAAGCGGATTTGCCTTCAAACAGCCCGATTATCACAAACAAAGCCGCCAGCCCAATGGTGATGAAAACCAGCTGGCGAGCCAGGTGATTGAGCTTGGCTTCGAGGGGCGTGGCCGCGCGCTCGGCCTGCTGCACCATTTGGGTAATGGCGCCCAGCTGGGTGCCGCTGCCCACCTGCGTCACCACGGCGCGGCCCGTGCCATTGACCACGGCCGTGCCCTTGAAAAGCCGCTGCAGCTGCTCGGCCAGCGGGGCATCGGGCGGGGCGCCGGCCAGGCTTTTTTCCACCGGCATGGATTCGCCGGTCAGGGCCGACTCGTTCACCTGCAGCTGCTGGGCGTGGAAGAGGTCGGCGTCGGCGGCCACCACTTCGCCGGCCTCCACCAGCAGCACGTCGCCGATGGTCAGCTGGTCGGCGGGAACGGCCCGCACCTGGCCTTCGCGCATTACCCGTGCCGTGGTGAGGCCCATGCGGCGCAGGGCCGTCATGGACGCCTGGGCGTTCCATTCCAGCCCAAACCCGATGGCGGCGTTGATGAAAATGACGGCCAGGATGGCATAGGCCTCGGCGTAGTCGTGAAAAATAAAGGAGAACAGCGCTGCCCCGCCCAGCACCACCACTATCACGCTGCGGAACTGGCGCAGCAGGATTATAGCCCAACTTTCGGGCGGTGCGGCTTCTACCGAATTGGGCCCGTATTGCCGTAGCCGCTCCCGTGCTTCGGCTTCGGTGAGGCCCGTAGCATGCAGGGGCTCGGTAGCGGCTGGGGTTTCAACTTGGGCAGCCATAATAGGAAGGGCAACGTGAAAGCTACTTGCCCCGCAAACACGGGGCGCGCAGCTTTAAATCCATAGCAACTTCACCCTCAAGCCATAAGCGGAATGTAAGCCACTCCATTTTGAGCAAGCTGCCTGGCGCTAAAGTAGCTGGATGGTAGCCCTGCGGAGCTTGGCCTGACCCCGCCTGCACCGGGCGGGCTAGGATATTCCGGGCCAGGGCACGGTGTATTTGTCTTGCGGCTGCGGCAGCTTGCCATCGGTACCGTGCGGTTGGGCCGCGGGCACCACCAGCACGGGCACCGGGCTCTGGTGCATTACTTCAGCGGTTACGCTCTTGTGAAACAGCTCGCCGAGGTAGCTGCGGGGCCGGGCCACCACCACTACCAGGTCGGCCTGCGTACTTCTGATGGCTTCCAATATGCCGCTGATGGGGTGCTGGAACTGAAAGCCCTGCAGGTCCACATCGGCCAGCCCGGTAAGGAGGCCGCTGTCCTGCACGGCTTTCAAGGCGCGGGCGCAAGCATCGTCGTCTTCCAGCGGCGACACGTGGGCCACCGTCACGCGGGCCCCTAGGCTGCTGAGCAGCTGCTGGACGCCAGCCGCCGGCCCGGCCACGCCAAAAGCCTCCCCGTCGGCCGCCACCAGCACCCGCTGGGGCGGGTCGGCAGCGGGCGTGCCGTGCGGCACCAGCAGCACGGGCATGTGCGCGGCCCGCAGAATATCCAGCACAATGGGCGTGAGTCGTTCGGGGCCGGCCGCGTCGGGGTCCGGGCGGCCGATTATAAAAAGGGCCGGGTGGTGGCGGGAAATCAGGTCCTCGGCCAGTTCGGGCATCAGGTCGGTAGCCATTTCTACCGTGGATGGCGACCGGAGCCGGGCGGCCTGCTGAGCCAGGAGGACTTCCACCTCTTCGTCGCGCTCCAGCTCCTGCCGCCGCCAGCTTTCCCCGGCAAAGGCGTATTGGTCCAGAATGGTGACCCGATTGGCGTGCAGCAACACCACATGGCCTCCCACGGCACAGCCCAACGCATCGGCATAGGCAACTGCCTGCTGCGCCGCCGGATAGAAACTGGTCAATACAATTAGCGCGAGGCTCATGGCAAGCAGATTAAAGCGTGGAGTTAATCAATTGAGCTAAAAGCGAACCGAGGGATGTCCCGGTCTCCGGGGCTCAAAGCCAGCACTGCCCGCCGGCCCGGATGCGGCGGGCAGTGCTGGCTCAATTTGGTTAGTCCTGCGCCGGCAGCAGCAAGAGCGGAATGGCGCTTTCGCTGATAAGTTGAGCCGTGACGCTGCGGTGAAACAGGCTGCCCAACAAGCTGTGGCGGCGGGCCACCACCACCAACAGGTCGGCATTGAGCTCGGTGGCGCCCAGCAAAATGCCGTCCTTGGCGTGGGTGTGGTACACCATGTGCGGGGCCCTCCCCTGCGTGAGTTCTTCGAGGCCACTTTTGTGAATGGCGTGCCGAATGCGGTGCCCGGCCGCTGCCCCTGGGTCTTTCTGATTGGTAACGTACAGCACCGTCAGCGTCGCGTTTAAGGCCGACAGCAGCTGCGCCATAATGCCCTGGTTATCAAACAGGGTAAACTCGTCGCCATCGACGGCAAGCACCAGCTTGCGCGGCGGAAAGTCGCCCCAGCCCACGGTGGGCACAATCAGAAGCGGGTAGGGCACGGCCCGCAGCAAATCCATGGCGGCGCCGGTCACGACTTCCATGGGCGCTACCGCCGTGCCGGGGCGGCCCAGCACCAGCAGCTGGGGCTGGTGGTGGCGCACGGCCTCCGCTACGGCCTCGGGCAGGAAGTCTTCGGATATCTCTACTTCGGCAGGCACGGGCTGGCTGCTGGCCAGCTTGTTAAGCTCCTGCTGCAGTTGCTTTTCGTCGCGCCGGGCAGCTTTGTGCGAATACTCTTCGGGCGACAGCAGGCCGTCGTGCCGGACGTGCAGCAACACCAGGTGCGCCTTGAGCGGCACGGCCAACCCGGCCGCATACGAAAGGGCCCGGTTGGCGAGAGCAAAAAAATCGGTCAGTACTACGATGGCAGGTGTCATGGGAGTCATAATAAGCTACGTGTAAGATTGAAAAGGGCCCGCGTAACCGGTTGGCATGCTGGGGTTAGGCGGTCGGCACGGGCCCGGTTGGGCTGGCCATCAGGTGGAGGTGGTTGTTCACGTCGCGGGCGCCGCACTCCAGGGCTTCGGCCGCGGCGCGGCGGCGCTCCAGCCACGTTTCCACGGTGCCGGTGAGGGTCACCCGGCCTTCACGCACCGCAATTTTGATGTCCTGGTCGTGGAGCAGCGCCGACCAGTAATAGCGGTGGCGCAGGCGCTGCGCCAGCACATGGTCGGGCACGGGCCCCGAAGCCGTAGGCACCGGAGTTTCGTCCGTTTCCGTTGCGGCCAAAGCCAGCTCGGCTGGTTCCTCATTGGCCGCCGCCAGCTCCAGGCAGTTCACCAACTCCACCACGCCGCTGGAGCTGGCCACGATTTCCTGCGCCCGCTCCAGCTCGAAGTGCGACGCGACGGTGCCGTAGAGCTGGGCCTTGCCGTTGTACACGTTCACCGTGAAGCTGTACTGGCTTAAAAACGAATCGGAAGCCAGGGCATCCTTAATCTGCTGCTGAATGCGGCCATCGGGCGAGGGAAACTGCCCCCGCACCTGCAGCAAGTCGTTCACGCCCCACACGCCCACCACGTTGGCGGCGTCTTGTTCGGCGGCGTGGCGGGCGCGCAGGTTGCCCACGGTGCCCAGCAGCGTCACCACGCCATCGCGCACGTGCACCTGGGGCTCAAAGGCCTGCACGCGCGGGTCAAGCCGCAGGGTGTCGCGCACGGCCTCGGCCACGGCTTCGTCGGCCTTGGGCGCAAACTTCTGCCGCCGCAGCTCCTTGTCGAGGGCCCAGTAGGCCACCACCAGGTCGCGGGCATCTACGCGGTGGGCACCGGCCATGTGGGCCGTGGCCACCGCCTGCTCGTGCTCGGCGGCCGTGCCTACCGTGCCGGAGAGGTGCACCACGCCCTGCTCAGTGCGAATGTCGACCAAGGGACTCTTCACGCGGATGTCCCAGTCAAGTAGCTCGCGCACTTGCTTGGTAATGTCTTCGTCGGAGATTTTCACGCCGCCATCCTGCACGGTGAGGTGGTTGTCTACCTGCCGCACCCCGGGCACGCCGGTGAGCACGCGCAGCACCAGCTGCGATTCGGCCCAGGTTTTCACGGTGCCTTCCAGCCGCACGTGGCCGTTGTGGGCGTAGCACTGCACCGGGTAGTCGCCGGCGGCCGGGTCCAGCTGCAGGGCCTGCTCCGCCCGCTGCTTGAGTTCGGCGTCGGGCACATCGGGCGTGCGAATGCCAATGTCGGCGATGACGCCGCGCACGCCGCGCACCGCTTTGGCAATGGCCACGGCGCGCTCGCGCGAAAGCAGGCTGTCGGTGAAGCCCACCAGCTCCACAATGCCCGCCCGGCACTGGGTATGGAGTAGGCTCGAACACACCCCTTTTTTGAGCAAAAGCAGCTCCACCGCCGCCATGATGTCGGCGTCGGCCAGGCGTTCTTCCCGGGCCTCCGAAGAAGGGAGCGTAGTCATCACGATACAAGCAATTAGAGTATGGGCCACTGCCTGCTAGCAGCGGCTTCGCGGCCCAGGGCCTTGCCGCCCGGGCGGTATCAGGCCGTGCGGCCTTACTGGTGGGCGGTGCTGCGCACCCGGGTCCCGAGCATGGCCAGCGAAGCCACGGCCAGGTACATGAGCGCCAAGGGCAGCAGCGCCAGCCAAAACGGAATAGCAACCATGACGAGTGACGAAGAAGGTGATACCAGAACCGCTGGCTCGGCCGGTGAAGGAGTTAGAATCAGAACTTGACAAAAATGCTTTCTCAGCCCATCAATTGCCTTGACCACTATCATGCGCCCCCTTGATTTTCCTCATCCCTACCCCATGGCCACTGCCGGCCCCTGGCGCCGGGGGGGGCGCAACTACATGGCCGGCAGCGTAATACAAAACTCCGCGTACTCGCCGCTCTGCGAAGTTGCCGAGATGGCTCCCCCGTGGCCGCTGGTGATGATATCATGGCTTATCGACAACCCCAGGCCGGTGCCTTCGCCCGGCGGCTTGGTGGTAAAAAAAGGCTGAAACAGCTTCTGGAGCACCTCTTTGCTCATGCCAGCGCCATTGTCGCGCACCCGGATTTCGACGCCCTTGCCCCGGCGCTTGGTGGCCACCTTCACCTGGGGCGTGAAGGCCGCGCCCAGCCGCTGCTTTTTGTGCGACACCGAGTAGAACGCATTGCCCAGCAGGTTGAGCAGCACGCGCTGAATGTCGGTGGAGGCCACGGAAACCAGGCCCACGTGCGGGTCAAAATCGGTGGCGAGGTTGGCCGTGAAGGCCGGTTCCTGGAGTTGGCGGTTGTGGTAGCTCAGGCGCAGGGCTTCCTCGGCCAGGCGGTTGAGGTCGGTGGGCTGGCGGTTGCCGCCGGTACTGCGCGAGTGCTCCAGCATGCCTTTCACGATGGCATCGGCCCGCTGGCTGTGCTGGCCTATCTTCTGCTGCATGTTGCCCAGGTCGCGCAGCAGCGCCTGCACCGTGGCGGTGCCGGGTTCGGTCAGGTGCTCGTTGGCCAGCGACTGCTGCATCTCCTCCAGCATCTCCCGGCTCACCTCGGCAAAGTTCTTGACGAAGTTTAAGGGGTTCTGGATTTCGTGGGCCACCCCGGCCGTGAGCTCGCCCAGCGCAGCCATTTTTTCGCGCTGCACCAGCTGGGCCTGCGTATCCTTCAGCACGCCAATGGTTTCGGCCAGCTGCTGGGCTTGCACTGTTATTTCTTCGCGCTGCAGGTTGGAGGTGTTCTTTTCGGCTTCGATGGTTTTCCACTGCAGGAAACCAATGCGGCTGTCAACCTCAAAAATGTAGCCCGTTAAGGAAGCCACAAAGTAGGCGGCCAGCAGAAAAACGGTGTTGTTGACAATCAGATGGCGGTCGACGGCCAGGTGGCGGGCGTGCGAGACGAGGATGAAGTAGGCGCCAATGATGACGGTGTGGGCCGCCAAGGCATGCCAAAACCGCAGCCGCACCCACGAGCCCGTAAACATCATGATGATTATCACGCCCACATAGTAATGGTCGTAGGCCAGCTCGGTGGGCTGGCTTTGCCGCACGATGAGCACCAGCGCCAGGCCCGCCACGATGCACATCACGGTCATCACCACTTGCAAAAGCCCCCGCAGGGGCGTGATGTAGCTGAACAGCAGGGCAATAAAGATGGCCGGGCACCCCACGCTAAAGCGGTAGAACCAGGCCGTCGAAGTCGTGACGGGAAGGGAATTCAAGTCCAGCAGCCCAAACGCGGCGTAGAGGATGACACCCACGGCCAGGGATATCCGGATGGCATTGATGGTCGTAACGTTATAGTAATCAATAAACTCCCGCTCGGTCGCATCCGGAAACCGAAGACGCCAAGCTGCCGGTACTAGCTGTAAATAGTCCATGCTCGAAGGGCGTTTAGGCGCAGGGCCGGGGGCTAGCGGAGGGCCAGGGTTTGGGCGTGCAGTCGGTGGCGGAGGGTGTTGAAAAACTGGGTGCGCTCCTTTTCGCCACTGCCGCTGATGAGGGTAGACTTCTTCATCAGATTGTCGAGGTTGGCAAACATGAAGTTGTTGAAGCCTTCGTCGCGGGTGCCCACGAAGTAGAGCACGCTGTGGTTGAGAAAAGTGATGCGGCCTTTGCCCAGTTCGGCCGCCAAGGTGTTGTCGCCCAGTATCAACTCGTTGATGAACAGCTGGTAGGCGGGGCCATCGGGCCGGGGCGCCTGGCCGCTGGTGAACTTGGTGCCGCCCTCGGCCTGGGCTTCCAGGTAGTTGAGCAGCTCGCCTAGTCTGGCGTACAGCAGGTGCAGGTCGTCTTCGGAGTCGAAGGCCTCAAATTCCTTGTAAAAGTTGATTTGGCGCAGGGTGCTATTCAGGCTCTCCGCATTCCAGATTTCGGTGGTCGCAACGCGGTTGTAGAGCCCCACCAGGCGTTGGCAGGCCTCGTGCAGGGGGCGGTAACGCGCATCCCCGATTTTGAATTTTACCCCGCGCAGCTTGTCGTCGTGGAGGATGGACTTCATCCAGAAGTAGAACTTGAACTCCGTGAGCTCCGGAAACTGGAAGTGGTAGAAAACCGGTATGTCCTTAACGATAAAGTAGATGTGCGCATTGGCATAGCCATTAATCAGCTCAAGCTGCCGTTCCATATCCTGCAGCCAGTGCTCGAGGGAAGGCGCTTCCTGCAGCGGCTGCCGCCCCGTGAAGAGGATGGCCTCGGTTTGGGGAAACAAAAACTGGTCGATGGAAACCCGAAAGTGCAGCCCAACCTTTTGCACCTCGTTCAAGTCCATGCATTTTTCGCCCCGAATGCGCCGGTAGGCACTATCGGTACTGAGCCCCAGGAGGTCGGCTACTTCCTCCACCAACGACTGATGCGGGAGCAGCTGGGCTTTGATGTGCTGGAAAAATCGCACCTGTGCATGGGGCAGCTTCATGGGTAGCCCGCTGGGTGGAAATTGCAATAATAATCGAATAAGTTAGTAAATATTGAGCCAAAAACAAAGCAGGCCTGGCCGATTTGCACCAGCTGCCGAACAAAACCGGGCCGTAGCCGAAACGGAGCAGGAGTAGCGGAAATTAAAAAATGAAGTCTTAGCCCTCAATTAGGGTTCAGCCTACTGAGATGGTAACTTTCTGGTGCCGTGCAAAGCCCATCCGTCAGCTCGAGCGGTTCGTGGTTCACGCTGCGTTTTGCTCGCCCTTGCAGGCCGCGGCCGCTGTGCTGCATCACCTTAGCCGGGTGGTACACGCCGGTACCGGGCAGCATTGACCACCTTTAGCCACCACCGCCATGAACACAGCCCACTTTCAGCCCGACCCGGTGCGGAGGTTGTGTCAGGCGCTTGAGCACCGCCTGAATGCATATTTCGAACAGCAGGGCCTGAGCGAGTACACCACCCCCTTGGCCGTTGGAAAAACGGTACTGTTCAGCGTCCTTTTTGGCGCCACCTACGGCCTGCTGCTGCTCGTGGCAATGCCGCTGGGCATGTTTTTGCTGCTGTGGTTTTTGATGGGCGCGTTCCTGCTGCGGGCCGCCATCAGCATTGTGCAGGACGCCGCCCGCGGGATTCTGTTCTCCACGCGCCCCTGGATGAAGTCCTTTCTAACGCACTACAAGCGCCTGCTCAGCAGCAACGGCTACCGCTACAAAACCAGGCCCCCCGGGCCCACTCCGGCCCAACGCAGCCCGCAGGAAGCGCCCAACGAAGTTTCGGACTATACGCTGGTGTACGTGACCCCCTTTACCACCACCCGGGCGGGGCACGTGTACCGGCGCCGGTACCTGCGGCTGCTCTATCCATTCTTCCTTCTGTTTTGGGCGCTGTTCCGCCATTTTCAGTACTATCAGCGCGAGAAACTGGAAAAGTCGGACCGCGTGTGGGCCCAAAACCCGCTGGCGCGCTGGGTTTCGGCCTTTGTGAGCAAGGCCTACTATTTATTCTACCTGCTGGTGGTGCCCGCCCAGGTGCTGCCCGTGGCATTCTGGCAAGTAGCGCTGGGCTTTGTGTGCATGCACCTGGGCTCCGGCGTGATGGCGATGTTCGCCGTGTCGGCACACATTGCGGAAAACGACCCGGTGTTTGTGGTACCCAATGCCGACGGGTCAATGAATTTTAGCTGGGGCGCCGACCACCTGCGCACTACCCCCAACCAGCGGCCCCGGCTGGCGCAGCGCGAGCTTACCTACTGAGCCATACTACAAGAGAATACCGAACGGGCAGCCTGGATTTTAACGCATCGACACCCATCGTTGTGCTTTGAAGCGGCGTGTGAAATCGCGACCTTAGAAATAAGGGCCAGCCGATAACAACTGCTGGTGGCTCCAAACGCACTTCGTTATGTCCGACGAACCTACCTCATCCTCGTTTGCTACCCGCTACGCTGCAGAAATTGCCGAACTGCTGGCCGAGCTAACGGCATTGCGCCAGGAAATGGTACAGGCGGCCGCGCAGGCCGGCAGCCGCGTGGCAGCCGTTAGCCCGGTCTTTCGCGCCAGCGCCTTCAACCTCCTGCACTACCTGGCGTTGCGCCGCCGCGACCTGCGCCCCCTGCAAAGCCGCCTGGCCGTGCTCGGTCTCTCCTCGTTGGGCCGTGCCGAGGCCCACGCCCTGGCCAGCGTGGAGGCGGTACTGGCCGTTTTACACGAGCTGACCCAGCCGGGCACACCCAACCTGCTGCTCCCCAGCGAGGACGCGCCGGCTTTCGCCAGTGGGGCGGGGCTGCTGGCTCAGCACAGCGATGCCGTACTGGGCCCCGTTCCGGCCAGCCGCGGCGTCCGCATCATGGTTACCCTGCCCAGCGAGGCCGCGGCCGACTACGCCCTAGTCCGGGACCTGCTGCGCCAGGGCATGGACTGCGCGCGCATCAACTGCGCGCACGACAACGTGGCCGCCTGGCAAAAGATGATTGAGCACCTGCGCCACGCCGAGCAGGAATTGGGCAGGAGCTGCTGAATCAGCATGGACCTGGCCGGGGCCAAGCTCCGCACCGCCGGCCTGCCGCCGGGCCCTTCCATATTGCGAATCAACCCGTTTCGCGACGATTCTGGCCGGGTGCTGATGCCCGCCTCTGTGTGGCTGACGCCGCAGGAGCAGCCCCAACCAGCCCCCGCCAATTCCGCTAGCACGCTGGTCAGCCTGGCGCTGCCGGCGGCGTGGCTCCGCGGCTTGCAGGCCAATAACCCCGTTCGGTTCCGGGACCGGCGCGGCCGCAAGCGCAAGCTACGCGTGCTGAGCATCAGCGAGCAGGGCTGTTGGGCTGAGCTGCGCAAAACCGCCTATCTGGCCCCCGACACCCTTTTTTGGAGTCCCGCCGGAGAGGCGATGCTGCAGCGGATTCCCCGGCTCGAAGCGTTTCTGCTCCTGCGCCCCGGCGATGTGCTGCAGCTCAACCGGTACCCCGGGGCGCTGGACTCCACCGGTACCCAGGCAGCTATCGGCTGCACCATGCCGGAGCTGCTCGACCATGTAAAGCTGGGCGAGCGGGTCTGGTTCGACGATGGCAAGATTGGCGGCGTGGTGGAGCAAGTGGAGCCAGATGCATTGCTCGTGCGCATCACCCAGGCCCGGGCAAAGGGCGAGAAACTGCGCAACGACAAAGGCATCAATCTGCCCGACAGCCTGCTGCCCCTGCCCGCCTTGACTCCGAAAGACCAAGAGGACCTGGCTTTCATTGCACAGCACGCGGACATGGTCGGCCTTTCCTTTGCCAGCCGGCCACAAGATGTGGAGTTGCTCCAGCAGCGGCTGGCCCAACTCACGGAGCGGCCCATTCCCTTCATTATCAAAGTAGAAACGCAGCGGGGCTTCGAGCAGCTGCCGGCCATTTTGCTCACTGCAATGCGGGCCCCTGGCTTTGGGGTGATGATAGCGCGCGGGGACCTGGCCGTGGAGTGCGGCTTCGAGCGCCTGGCCGAGGTGCAGGAAGAAATCCTGTGGCTGTGCGAAGCGGCGCATGTGCCGGTTATCTGGGCTACGCAGGTGCTGGAAAGCCTGGCCAGCGGCGGCCTGCCCTCGCGGGCCGAAATCACGGATGCGGCCATGGGCAACCGGGCCGAATGCGTCATGCTCAACAAAGGGCCGCGGGTGGTGCAGGCCGTCGAAACCCTTGATGGTATTTTCCGACGCATGCAGGGCCACCAGCACAAGAAAAGCGCCATGCTGCGGAGCCTGCACGTGGCCCAGATGCTGCCGGAGCCCGAAAGCACCCCGCTATAAGCCAGCCCCTGCTTGTTTTATTACCAGCGATGGATGACCCCACACTTTTCCAGCACCGTGAGCAGCCCCACCAGCGCCGCCAGGATGGCCGCCTTGGGCAGAACCTCTCGAAAAAAATTGACTTTGGATAAATACCCCATGGCGCAAATTTCGGCATATAGCACTGGATATTCGCAATTCCACCGTTTGCGGCTGGCACTGCGGAGCTTACGATTGGGCTGGTATTTTCCTTGTCTCCGGCTTGGCGCAATTTGGAAGAAAATTGCTTAGCTTGGTGAAAGGCCCGCGTAGCGCAAGCGGAACTTCATGCGCTTGGATGCCCTTACATTAGCGGGAGTCTCTGCGGACAAGAAGTTCGGCACAAGCTGCCTCTGCTTTTTCACCCCAATTTTTCCTTTTGCCCTTGCAACCGCCCGCCACCGTCGACCTCACCCGCATCAACCTGCAGTCTACCATCGCCGTGAACTATTGGTGCCAGGTGATGCACTGCTCCGAAACCCAGCTGCGCAATGCCATCCTGGCCGTCGGCACGCTGCCCGCCGACGTTCAGGCTTACCTGAGCCGCTAAAGCGCGCGTTTACAGCACTTCTTGCCGCTGCCCGGACAACTTCGGTTGCGTCTGTGAATAGTATGGCGCTTAGTCCTAGCCCCGCTTGGTCCGTATGCCGGACCTGAGCTGGAACCCTCCCGGCTTTCTGCTTTTTCGCTTGTGAAGCAATTAAATCACCCAAATAAGGGGGGTTTAAAACCATTGCCAATTATTAAACGTTTGTTTAAAACATAATTTTAAACCTCGAGTAATTGGGCTAACTTTGCGAATGAAGTTCACAGCTTGAAGCCCAAATCAAGCTAGCCTTCATCGATTCAGCACCAGACAGTTTCTGCCATGAAAAAACCCGCCTCTGACGCGCTGGATACGAGCACTGAAGAACGCATTAAGGAAGCGGCACGCAAAGTGTTTTTGCAGAAAGGCTACGCGGCTACGCGGGTGAAGGACATTGCCCAAGAAGCGGGACTCAACATTGCCCTGCTCAACTATTACTTCCGAAGCAAGGAAAAGCTATTTGACCTGGTGATGCTGGAAAAGCTGCAGCAGTTTGCCGGCGAGCTGCAGCGCATCATGTTGGACGAAGCCACTTCCCTGCGCGAAAAAGTGGAGCTGATTGCTGCTTTCTATGTCGACTTGCTGCTGGCCCAGCCCGAGCTGCCCGTCTTTATTTTTAGTGAGCTAAAAGCCAATCCGGCGAAGCTAGCGGGCATTATGGGCGCCCAAAAGGTGCTGCTCCACTCCCGCTTTGCCCAGCAGCTGCGGGAGGAGCTGGGCGCCCGGCACAGCGCAAGCTACCCTTTACAACTGCTGATGAGCTTGCTGGGCATGGCTGTGTTTCCGTTTGTGGCGCGGCCGGTGCTGCAGCTGGCCGCCGAGCAGGATGATGCCGCTTTTGCGGCCCTCATGCAGGAGCGCAAGCGACTGCTGCCGCAGTGGTTTGAGACCCTGTTGCAGTCGGCGTAGCCTTTTGCCGGTTAGTTAAATGGTTTTTTAAAGTGCGCTTTCAACCCTTGGTTCGCTCATGAAAAAAACAGTGGCACTTATTGGGTGGCTGGCCCTGGCCGGCACCAGCTGGGCGCAGTCGGGCCAGCCGGCGCTGACGCTCGCCGACTGCCAGGCGCGGGCGCAGCAAACCTACCCGCTAACTCGGCAGCGCGAGCTGATAGAGAAAACCCGCGACTACTCGGTGGCCAACGCCGCCAAGGGCTACCTGCCGCAGCTCAGTTTCTCCGGCCAGGCCACGTACCAGAGCGAAACCATCAACTTTGCCAAAGAGCTGCCCGCCGGGTCTCCGCTGGCCGCCGCGCTGGCCACCATCAGCAAGGACCAGTACAAGGTGACTGGGCAGCTCGACCAGGTGCTGTATGATGGCGGCGGCATCCGCTACACCCAGCAGGCGCGCCGGGCCGAGGCTGACGTGCAGGCAAAGAACATGGAAGTCAACCTTTACGCCCTACGCGAGCGGGTTAATCAACTGTTTTTCGGGGTGCTGCTCGTGGATGCGAAGCTCAAGCAAACGGCCCTTCGCCGGGCCGACCTGCAAAACGGCGTGCAGAAAACCGAGGCCCAGCTAGCCAACGGCGTGGCCTTCCGCAGCAGCCTCAACGAGCTAAAGGCCGAGCTGCTGGGCGTGGACCAAGGCTTGACCCAGCTGCGCGCTACCCGCCGGGCGTATCTGGCCATGCTCGGACTCTTCATCAATCAAACCCTGGACGAGCAAACGCCACTGGCCCTGCCCGCCCCAGTGGGCCTCACACAGTCGGTCAACCGCCCCGAGCTGAGCTTGTATGAGGCGCAGAAGCGCACCTACGATACCCAGGAAAACCTGTTGCGGGCCGCCTACCGGCCCCGGCTCGGCGCCTTCTTTCAGCAGAACTACGGCCGGCCCACGTTCAACTTCATCAGCAACGACTTCGGCTTTTTCTGGCTCGGCGGCGTGCGCCTGAGCTGGAACCCGAGCAGCCTCTACACCACCCGCCGCCACGACGTGCAGCTCCTCGGCCTGAGCCGCCAAAACGTGGACCTGCAGCGCGAAACCTTCCTGTTCAACACCAACCTGGCCCTGAGCCAGCAGCGCGCCGATGTGCAGCGCTACCAAGAGCTGCTGGCCCAGGACGAGCAGCTGGTGGCGCTGCGGGCCTCCGTGAAGACTTCCGCCCAGGCCCAGCTGCAAAACGGCGTCATCACCTCACACGAGTACATCACGAAGGTCAACGCCGAAGACGCGGCCCGCCAGGCCCAGGTGCTGCACCAGATTCAGCTGCTGCAGGCGCAGTACGCTTACCAAACCACGTCCGGCAATTAGCCCGCCCGTTTCCCGCATGAAATTCATCACCTCCCTTTCGCTGGCGGCCACCGTGCTGGCCCTCCAGGCCGGCTGCCAAAAGCACGGGCCCGACTTTGATGCGTCCGGCAATTTCGAGGCCGATGAAATCATCGTTTCGGCGCAGCAAAACGGGCAGATACTTTCCTTTCCCGTGCAGGAGGGTGAGGTGCTGAAGGCCGGCGCCACCGTGGGCCAGTTGGATGTGACCACCGCCCGGCTGCAGCAAGAGCAGGCCCAGGCCACCGTGGCCGCCCTGCGCGAGCAAACCGCCAGCGCTGCCCCGCAGGTGGAGCTCACGCGCCGGCAGCTGGCCGTGCAGCAGGCCCAGCTGCAACAGCTGCTGCGCGAGCGCACCCGCACCCAAAACCTCATCCGGGCCGATGCCGCCACGCAAAAGCAGCTCGATGACCTCAACGCTCAAATCACCCAAGCCCAGGCCCAGCTGGCCGTCACGCGCCAGCAAATCCGGGTGGCGGAGAGCAACACGGCCACCCAAAACCGCGCCGTGCTCAGCCACCGCGCTGCCCTGAGCAAAACCGCCGCGCAGTTTGAGGAGCAGGTGCGCAAAGGCCAGATTGTGAACCCCGTGACGGGTACCGTGCTCACCAAATATGCCTTTGCCGGCGAGATGGCCACGGTGGGCAAGCCGCTCTACCGCATCGCCAACACCGATACGCTCACGCTGCGGGCCTATTTCACCGGCACGCAATTGCCGCGGCTGAAGTTGGGCCAACCCGTGACCGTGCGCATCGACAACGGTGACAAACGCTTCAAAAACTACCCCGGCACCATCACCTGGATTTCGAGCAAGTCGGAGTTTACGCCCAAGACCATTCAGACCCAGGACGAGCGCGCCAACCTGGTGTACGCAGCCAACATCCGGGTAAAAAACGACGGCTACCTGAAAATCGGGATGTACGGCGAGGTACTGCTACCCGACCACGCCACTACTCACTAACCGGCTGGACTCATGGACGCTGTCACGCTAGAGCACATCACCAAGACCTACGAGAAGGGCACCGTGCGGGCTGTCGAGGACGTATCGTTTGCGGTAAAGCCGGGCGAGCTGTTTGGGCTGATTGGGCCGGATGGGGCGGGCAAAACCAGCATTTTCCGCATCCTGACTACGCTGTTGCTCGCCGACTCGGGCACGGCCACGGTGGCCGCACACGACGTGCGCACCGACTATCAGGCTATCCGCAACACGGTGGGCTACATGCCGGGCCGGTTCTCACTCTACCAGGACCTAACGGTGCAGGAAAACCTGAACTTCTTCGCCACGCTGTTCGACACGACCATCGCGGCCAACTACGCGCTGATTAAGGACATCTATGAGCAGATTGAGCCGTTTCGGGACCGGCGGGCGGGCAAGCTCTCGGGCGGCATGAAGCAGAAGCTGGCCTTGTGCTGCGCCCTGATTCACAAGCCCACCGTCCTGTTTTTAGACGAGCCCACCACGGGCGTCGATGCGGTGTCGCGCAAGGAATTCTGGGCTATGCTCGGGCAGCTCCGGCAGCAGAGCATCACCATCCTGGTTTCGACGCCCTACATGGACGAAGCCACGCTATGCGAGCGGATTGCGCTGCTGCAGGGCGGCAAAATCCTGTCCATCGACACGCCTGATAACATCGTCCGGGCGTATCCGCACCCCCTTTACGCGGTGAAAACCGATGCCGTGCATTCCCTGCTCCACGACCTGCGGGCCTACGCGCCGGTGCTCAGCAGCTACGCGTTTGGGGAGTTTGTGCACGTGGCGTTCCGGCAAAATCAGCCCAATAACGACGCGGCGCTGCGCGACTACCTCCGCGCCCGGCAGCACACGGGCATCGTGGTAAAGCCGATTGAGCCCACCATCGAAGACCGATTTATTGAGCTGATGACGGCCAACCCCACCGCTGCGCATGGAAACTAACCCTGGCCCGGCCATCAGCTGCCACGAGCTGAGCAAGCATTTCGACGGCTTTCGGGCCGTGGACAGGATTTCGTTTGAGGTCGCACCGGGTGAAATATTCGGCTTTCTGGGGGCAAACGGGGCGGGCAAAACCACGGCCATGCGCATGCTCTGTGGCCTCTCCTACCCTACTTCGGGCCAGGCCACGGTGGCGGGGTTCGACGTATACCGGCAGCAGGAGCAAATCAAGCAGAACATCGGCTACATGAGCCAGAAGTTCTCGCTTTATGAGGACCTGACAGTGCTGGAAAACATCGAGTTTTTCGGCGGCATCTACGGCCTCCCCGACCAGCAGCTGCGCACCAAAAGCGAGGAGCTGGTAACGACGCTGGGGCTGCAAAGCGAAGCCAAAAAGCTGGTCCGCGACCTGCCGTTGGGCTGGAAGCAGAAGCTGGCTTTCTCGGTAGCCATCCTCCACGACCCCAAAATCGTGTTTCTCGACGAGCCCACCGGCGGCGTGGACCCCGTCACGCGCCGGCAGTTCTGGGAGCTCATCTACGCCGCGGCCGACCGGGGTATCACCGCCTTCGTGACCACTCACTACATGGACGAGGCCGAGTATTGCTCGCGCGTTTGCATCATGGTCGACGGCCGCGTGGAAGCCCTGAACTCGCCCGCCCACCTGAAGCAGCAGTTCCACACCGACACCATGGACGACGTGTTTTACCAATTGGCGCGGGGCGCGCAGCGGGGAGAATAGGGCTAGTCACAATAAAGAAGAACGTCATGCTGAGCTTGTCGAAGCATCTCTACCACGCAAGTAACCCCAATCGCCTGCCCGTTAATCGCCTGTCATGCTGACGCAGGAAGCATCTTATCAAGTCAGCACAAATCGTTCCGCGGCGATAAGATGCTTCGCTGCGCTCTGCATGACAGACGATTGAGTCACTATCCTAAGCGAGTTGCCTAGCACCGCTCAGCCGGAAGCCCTGATTTAACCCATGAAACAGCTGCTCGTCTTCATTCGCAAGGAGTTTTACCACGTCTTCCGGGACCGGCGCACCTTGCTCATTCTCTTCGGCTTGCCCACGGCGCAGATTCTGCTCTTCGGCTTTGCCCTGAGCAGCGAGGTGAAGAACATCAACCTGGCCGCAGTGGACTTTGCCCACGACCAGGCGTCGCAGCAGATTATTGGCAAGCTGCAGGCCAGCCGCTACTTCCACCTGCAGCAGGCGCCGTTGAGCTACGCGGCCATGGAAACGGCTTTCCGGCAGGGCAAAATCAAGGCCGCGCTGGTGTTCCCGGCCCATTTCAGCGCCGACCTGGGGCACACTGGGCGCGGCCAGCTGCAAATCGTGGCCGACGGCTCCGACCCCAACACGGCCTCCACCATTACCACTTACCTCACGGCCATTGTGGGCGACTACCAGCGCCAGCTCAACCAGGCCGCGGGCGCCCTGCCCTTCCAGATTGTGCCCGAAACGCGCCTGCTCTACAACCCCGAAATGAACGGCTCGCTCAACTTCATTCCGGGCGTGCTGGCGCTGGTGCTCATGATAGTCTGCACCACGCTCACGTCGGTGTCTATTGTGCGCGAAAAAGAGCGGGGCACCATGGAAGTGCTGCTCGTGTCGCCCTTCCGCCCGCTGCTGGTGCTCATCGCCAAGGCCGTGCCTTACCTGGTGCTTTCCCTGCTCGATTTCACCCTGATTATGCTGCTGTCGGTGTTTGTGCTGGACGTGGAAATCCGCGGCAGCGTGGTGCTGCTTTATGGCGTGAGCACGGTATTTATCGTCGCCTGCCTGTCGCTGGGGCTGCTGATTTCCAACATCACGGCCTCGCAGCAGGTGGCCATGCTGGTCTCGATGATGGGCATGATGCTGCCCACGCTGCTGTTCACCGGCTTCATGTTTCCCCTCGAAAACTTACCCTGCCCGCTGCGCCTCGTGCCCAACCTGCTGCCCTCGCACTGGTACTACCTCATCGTGAAAGCCGTGATGCTGAAGGGGCTGGGCTTTGGGGCCGTATGGCGGGAAACCGTGATTCTGCTGGGCATGTCGGTGGCCCTACTGGGCATCAGTTTGCGCAACTTTAACATCCGTCTGGCATGAGAATCCTGCTGTTTCTGCTGCGCAAGGAGTTCCGCCAGATGTTCCGCGACCGGAGCATCCTGGCCCTGATTTTCCTGATGCCCACTGTGCAGCTCCTCATCCTGCCCCAGGCCGCCAACTACGACGTCAAGAACATCAACCTGGCCCTCGTCGACCACGACCACAGCAGCTACTCCCGCGAGCTGACGCGCAACATCACGTCCTCGGGCTACTTCCGCCTGGTCGGGGCCAGCGCCTCATACCAGGAAGCCTTGCACCTTATTGAGGACAGCCAGGCCGACATCGTGCTGGAAATCCCGCGCGGCTTCGAGCGCAACCTCGTGCGCGAAGGCACGCAGCAGGTGGCCGTGGCCGTCGATGCCATCAACGGCACCCGGGCCGCGCTGGGCGGCGCCTACCTCACGCGCATTATCTCCGACTACAATAGCGATGTGCGCCTGCAGTGGCTCGGGCCGGGGCCCGCGCGCGGCGCGACGGTTATCGACGTGGCTGCTATTAACTGGTACAATCCGTTGGGGCGCTACTACGTGTTTATGGTGCCGGCCATCCTGGTGCTGCTGCTCACGCTGGTGGGCGGCTTCCTGTCGGCCCTCAACATTGTGCGGGAAAAGGAGCTCGGCACCATCGAGCAGCTCAACGTGTCGCCCATCAAAAAATGGCAGTTCATTTTGGGCAAGATGATTCCGTTCTGGCTGCTGGGGCTGCTGGTGTTCACCATCGGGCTGCTCATTGCGCGCGGGGTCTACGGCATCGTACCGGTGGGCAGCCTGGGCACGCTCTACCTGTTTGCCGCGGTGTACCTGGTGGCGATTTTGGGCTTTGGCCTGCTGATTTCCACCTACAGCGAAAACCAGCTGCAGGCCATGTTCGTGGCCTTCTTCTTCATCATGATTTTCACGTTGATGAGCGGCCTGTTCACTTCCCTCGACAGCATGCCCGCCTGGGCCCGCGTCCTGGCCAACCTCATCCCCCTCACCCACTTCATCGAAGTAGTCCGCCTGATTATCCTGAAGGGCAGCGGCCTGGCGGAGGTATCGCGCCAGCTGGGCTACGAAGCCCTTTTCGCCGTTGTGCTCAACACCTGGGCCATCCTGAACTACCGCAAAACCACCTAGCTGCCGCTGCGCTACCGCAAACCCACCTAACGGTTCTTGGCAAGCGGCGTCGCAATGGTGAGTAGAAAGACCGATTCTTCCCGGGCCGTGACACTGTGCGGAATACCGGCATGCAGCGACACCATCTGGCCCTCGGTTAGCTCGGCTGTTTGCTGCTCGGTGTGGAAGGTGACGTGCCCTTCCACCACCTGCACGGAAATGGGGCCCGGGGCGGTGTGCTCCTTGAGCTGCGCGCCGGGCTGCAAGGCGAGGAGCAGGATGCGCAGGCCTTCGCTTTTGAGCAGCGTGATGGAGTTGCGGTCGCTGGTGTGCCAGGCCGGCTCCTCCTTTATCTGTTTGCGCAGGGCCAGCAGGTCCATCGTCACCATGGGCGCATCCAGGTAGCGCGTGCCTTCGGGGCGTTGCGGCGTGGCCACGTTGACCTTTTCGGCCGTTGCGGTGTCGCGGCCTTGCGTGGCACTTCGCTGGGCTTTTTCTGCCAGGGTTCGCACCATGGCATCGGCCATTTCCTCGCTGTAGATGCCGTAGCCATTCACCAGTGTGCCCTTGACGCCGTGCTTGGGGGAGGAAATAGCGTACACAATGGCTTCGTCGCCGGGGTCCGACGTGCCTTCGAAGCGGTAGTGATGGTCAACTTCGAACTCGTCGGGGTGCACGCGCAGGTCGTTGTTGGGGTCTACCAGGTAGCCTTCGGCGAGATTGAAGTCGACGGTGTAGCCTTTGCTTTTCAGATGGTTGAGTACCTCCGAAACGGTATTCATGGGGTCCATGGCAATTTGGAATAGGGGCTCTAGCGGCAGTTAGCCCAACATTTTAGAAAAGCGAGGTTCGCCTGGCACCGGCAATGAAGGATCAAAGGTGGGCTTTTGTTGGTGCCGCGGCCATGACAGAAATCAAGCGCCCCCGTGATTGGTATCATTACTTAAAAAGCCGGAAAAGCACACTTTTGAGGCGATAAATAAGCTCATTTGGCAGTTGATTTATACCCTTGTCAATCAATGGCTTATTTATGATAATTTTCCTATTCAGTTCAAGCCGGGTTTCTCATTGGGCCACGGCCGGGCACTCGGCATTGCTGGCCCTATCTGCTCGCTTTATTGCTCCCTTACCATGCGTACGCAACCTGCTCCCCTGGCTGTGGAAGAACGGCTGGCCGACCACGACATCAAGCAGGCCGTTGAGCGGCTGTTCAAGCTGAAGAAAGGCGTGCAGGCCAACCTGCTGGAAGTCGCCTGCAGGGAAGGCATTGTGGAACTGACCGGGCTAACCGACAGCCTGCTCTCGCGCCAGCGGGCCGAAGATTTGGCCAAAGCCGTGCGCGGGGTGCGGGGCGTAATCAATGAAATCAGCGTGCACACCGCCGACTTACCCAACGCCGAGCTACTGTGCCGGGTCGAAATTGCCCTGATGCAGGACCCGGCCACGCGCGGCTACAAAGTGTGCTGCCACACCCACGACGGCCAGGTGACGGTGGAAGGCACGCTGCAATCCTGGGCCGAAGAGCAGCTGGTGCTGCAAGTGCTCAAGGGCGTGCCGGGCGTGCGCCAGCTCAACAACCGCCTCACTGTGCGCGGGGCCAGCCTGCCGAAATCGGACCAGGACATCACCGCCCTCATTCAGGAGCTGCTGGAATGGGACATCCGGGTGAAGAGCGACCTGGTGCACGTGCGCACCACCAAAGGCGAGGTGCACCTCTCCGGCACGGTGGGCACCGCCGCCGAGCACGACCAGGCCGTGGCCACCGCCTACGTGGCCGGCGCCACCCGCGTAGACGCCACCGAGCTGCAAGTGGCCAGCTGGGCCCTGGACAAAGAGCTGCGCAGCGAGAAAAACCAGCCCAAGGCCGACGCGGATGTTGCCCAGGCCATCCTGGACGCGCTGCGCTTTGACCCGCGCGTGGACGAGCAGCCGCTGGAAGTGCACGTGCACAACGGCGTGGCCACGCTGCTGGGCACCATCGGCAACCTGCGTGCCCGCGACGCCGCCGGGCAGGACGCCGCCAACGTGGTGGGCGTGGGCACCGTGCACAACCTGCTGCAGGTGCAGCACCTGCACCCTTCCCCCGATTCCATCATCCAGGAGCACGCCCAGGCGGCCCTGGCCCACGATGCCTACCTCGGCCGCTACGCCTTCACCCTGGCCGTGAAGGAGGGCAAAGTGGAGCTCTACGGCACCGTGGGCTCGCACTATGAGCAGGAGCGGGCGGCAGAAGTAGTGGCCGGCGTAAACCACGTAGCCGAAGTAGTGAACCACGTGGTGCTCTACGACGCCGAGAACGAGGTGCCGGAGTCCCCGCTCCCATCCGACACCGTGGTGACGGCGCCCGAGTCGCTGGGCCACCTGGAGCCCGACGACGTGCTGAAGGACCGCATTCGCACCCACTTTTATTGGTCGGCGCAGCTGCACGACCAAGACATCAGCGTGAGCGTGCACGATGGCCGCGTCACGCTCACCGGCACCGTAGATTCGGCCCTGGAGCGCCGCCAGGCCGCCGCCGAAGCCCACGCCTGCGGGGCCGTGGAAGTGAACAACCACCTGAACGTGCGGCCGGCCGCGTAGGGCCCCACGAAACAGAAGCGGTTGAAAAAAAAAGAAATTGGGCTAATTGAGCTGGGCCAACGGCCTACACCAGCTCGCAGGTGGAAGGTTCGTTGTGCTCCCACTTCGTGACGGAGGCCATGGTGGCGTCGGCAATGTTGCTCAGCGCTTCCCGGGTCAGGAAGGCTTGGTGGCCGGTAACGAGGGCATTGGGGTGGGCAAGTAGCGCGGCAAACAGCTGGTCGGGCCTGGGCGAGAGCGTGTGGTCGTTGAAGTACAGCCCTTTTTCGTGCTCATACACATCAATGCCCAGGTAGCCCAGGCGGCCCGATTGGAGCGCGGCCAGGGCAGCCTCGGTGTCGATAACGGCGCCCCGCCCGGTGTTGATGAGCATGGCCCCGGGCTTCATCTTCGCCAGCAAGTCAGCATCAATGAGGTGGCGGGTGTGCTCGTTGAGTGGCGCGTGAATGCTGATAATATCGGCTTCAGCGCAGACCTGTTCCAGCGGCACATACGTCAGCTCATAGCGCTGGCGCAGTTCGTCGTTGGTCTTGATGTCGTAGCCCAGCAGGCGGCAGCCGAAGCCGTGCAGAATGCGGGCCACCACGCCCCCAATGCGCCCGCACCCGATGATGCCCACCGTTTTGCCGTGCATGTCGAACCCCACGAGGTTGCCCAGCCGGAAGTCGTAGGCCCGCAGCTGCTGGTCGGCCAGCCGCAGCCGGCGGTTGAGGGCCAGCATCAGCGTAACGGCGTGTTCGGCCACGGCGTAGGGCGAGTAGTCAGGGGCATTGGCCACGCGCAGGCCCAGCCGCTGGGCCGCGGCCAGGTCGACCTGGTCGTGGCCGGCGGCGCGCACGGCCACCCCGCGCACCCCCAGGGCCGCGAGGCGCTCGAGCACCGGCGCCGAGGCGTCGTCGTTGGCGAAGATGGCCACGGCCTGGCTGCCTTGGGCCTGGGCCACCGTGTCGGGGCCCAGCGGCGCGGGCACGAAGCGCAGCTCGTGCTGGCCCTGCGCGGCCCGGGTCAGGTAGGGTTGCTCGTAAGCGTAGGCGCTGAATACAGTCAGGTGCATAGCAAGGGGGCTGAATTAGGCTCGAACGCGGTTTTTTTCAATCCGGGCCATGATGTCGTTCATCATTTCAACCTGAATGCGCTGGATTTCCAACAAATCCTGCTGCTGGTGCATAATCAGGTGGTCCAGCTTCTCGTGCAGCATGCGGATTTCCAGCTCCGACTTCAGGTTTATCATGTAGTCTTTTTTGGCCCGCTGGCGGTCTTTGTCTTCCTGCCGGTTCTGGCTCATCATGATTACCGGGGCCTGCAGGGCCGCAATGCACGAAAGCACCAGGTTGAGCAAAATGAACGGGTACGGGTCGAACGCCCGGTGGGCCAGCACGAGCGTGTTGGACACAATCCAGAGCATGAGCACGCCAAAAAACAGGCTGATGAACGTCCAGCTGCCGCCAAAGTCCGCTATCTGGTCGGCCAGGCGCTGCCCCAGCGTGAGGGACTCCTGCTCCTCCTCGAGCTTATCGGTGAGGGTGTGGTCGTTCTGCAGGTGGTCGAGCACGGTCTGCTCGAGCTCGTTGAGCTCGCCCACTTCGCGCAGCAGGTAGCTCTGAATGTACTTGCGGCGGTACTGGTTGAGCTCCGACATCGCCAGCGAGCCGTCCGCCGTGAACTTGGGATTGTCCTGCTGAATGAGCTGGAGCAACGCCGGCCGCAGCGTGCGGGCGCTCACCCGCTCGCTCACCGGAAACTCCTGCCCGGAGCAGCTGCTGATGAAGGTGGGGGACAGCAGGCGTTCAGACATTATATTGAAGTAAGCACTTCATGATGCCATAGTTAACGCAGCATATGAGCTGGGCAGCAACCGTAGCGCAGGGACTTTCGCACCGTGCGGCGGGCATGGGGCGGCAGCATGGAAATTGGGCGGAAATCTGAGCGAAAAAAGGCAACAATGGCCCGCGAGACGCCACGGCCGTCAGCGTGGCAAAGGTGGGCCAATTGGGGATGTCAACGGCATGATACAAATCAATTGACGCTTTGATTTTTCGCATGGGGCCCGGCCCTAAAACAGTAGAAATTGCAGCTGCATGCAAACCCTCACGGCATCCCGTATGACTCCCTCGCTGCTGGTCCTGACGGACTTTTTCCAGGCCGCCAACCGCGCCCTGGACTACGCCACCAACTTAGCCGAGCCGCTGGGCGCGCGCCTGGTGCTGCTGCACGTGCGGCGCGACTCCATCCTCGACCCGGAACTGTTCACCGGCCGGCTCTCGAACCTGAGCAAGGAAGCCATTGGCCTGGCCCTCAACAGTGTCACTCGCGGGCTGGCCGTGCCCGTGGTGGCCGAAGTGGGCCACGGCCGTGTGGCCGTGGCCGCCTCCGACGCCGCCGCGCGCCACCACCCCACCCTAATCGTGCTTGGGCGGCCCGACTACTCCGACGAGCCCGACGAGCTGGTGCACACCACCTGCCTCGACATCCTGCGGATAGCCCCCTACCCCATGCTGGTGGTGCCCCACGGCGTGGTGAGCACCGCGCCGCCCCGCCGGGTGCTGCTGGCGGAAGACGGGGAGCCGTTTGCCCTGGGCAAATTCAGCGGCCCCATCCATGCCATGTTCAAAACCCTGAGGGCCGAAATCACGGTGCTGCATGTGCAGTCCGAAGCCAACAGCGAGGACTTTGCCCCGCTGGCGCTGGAGGCGGTGCGGCGCGCGGGCCTGGCCGAAGGCCTGCCGCCCATGCAAAGCCTCACGGTGGTGAATTCCAACCCCGCCGAGGGTATTCTAGCCGCCGTTCAGCCCGGCGACTACGACCTAGTGGTGCTCATTGCCCGGCCCCGAAGCTTCCTGAGCCAGCTTTTCCACCAAAGCACCACGGCCAAAGTGCTAATACACAGCGCCCTGCCCGTACTCATCATGCCGGCGCAATGAGGCAGCTCACCTCGCAAACGACGCCTGCGCATTGGCGCTAATCCAACTTAACTCATCCCGTCATGTCACGTGAAGCTTATACCCTATTCTTCCGCGAACTGTCCAATGACAAAGTTGCCCTGATTGGCGGAAAAAATGCTTCCCTGGGAGAGCTGTTCAACCGCTTGAGCGCGCAAGGCATCAACGTGCCCGATGGGTTTGCCACCACGGCCGCCGCGTACTGGCTGTTTCTGGACGAAAACCACCTGCGCGAGCCCCTCACGGCCCTGCTCGCCACCGTGGACGAGCAGGAATTCAGCAATCTGCACGAAGTGGGCGCCCAGGCGCGGGCCATGCTGCGGGCTGCCAGGCTGCCCCAGGTAGTGGCCGACGAAGTGGCCGAGGCCTACCGGCAACTGTGCCACGAATACACCCACGAAATTCAGGTGGCCGTGCGCAGCAGCGCCACCGCCGAGGACCTGCCCACCGCCAGCTTTGCCGGCCAGCACGACTCCTTTCTGAACGTGCGGGGCGTGGACGCCGTGCTGCACGCCTGCCAGGAGTGCCTGGTGTCGCTCTTCAACGACCGGGCCATCAAGTACCGCATCCAGAACGGCTTCAACCACTTGCAGGTGGCCCTGTCGGTGGGCGTGCAAACGATGGTGCGCTCGGACCTGGCTTCGGCTGGCGTGGCCTTCACCATCGAGCCCGAAACCGGGCACGAAAACCTGATATATGTGACCGGCAGCTGGGGCCTGGGCGAAAACGTGGTGCAGGGTGCCGTGAACCCCGACGAGTTCTACCTCTTCAAGCCCGCGCTGCGCCAAGGCAAACGGGCGCTGGTGACCCGCAAGCTCGGCGACAAGGCCAAAACCATGCACTATGCGCACTCCGACACCCAGGTGGCGGGCATCAAAAACACCGACACCCCGCAGGAGCGCCGCGAAACCTTTGTGCTCACCAATGCCGAAGCCGAGCTGCTGGGGCTCTGGTGCCTGCGCATTGAGGAGCACTACGGCATGCCCATGGACATAGAATGGGCCAAAGACGGGCTGAACAACGAGCTGTACATCGTGCAGGCCCGGCCCGAAACCATTCACCACGGCCGCCGCACCCTGCTGCTGCACGAGTACCACCTCACCCAGAAAGGCAAGGTGCTGGCCAAGGGCAAGGCCGTGGGCAACCAGATTGCCACCGGCGTGGCCCGCATCCTCGACTCGCCCGCCGACGGCCACCGCCTGCAGCAAGGCGACATCCTCGTCACCGACATTACCAGCCCCGACTGGAACACGGTGCTGCGCAAAGCCGCCGTAATAGTAACCAACAAAGGCGGGCGCACCAGCCACGCAGCCATTGTGGCGCGGGAGCTGGGCCTCTCGGCCGTGGTGGGCACGCTCGATGCCACCGAAAAAATCCAAGACGGGCAGCTCATCACCGTGTCGTGCGCCGAGGGCGACGAAGGCCAGATTTACGACGGCGCGCTGCCCTGGCAGGTGACGGACATCGACCTGGAGCACGTAGCAGTGCCGCATACCAAGCCCCTGCTCATCCTGGCCGACCCCGACCGGGCGCTGCACCTGGCGCGCTACCCCAGCCAGGGCGTGGGGCTGATGCGCATGGAGTTCGTCATCAACAACGCCATTCGCATTCACCCCATGGCGCTGGTGGCCTTCGACCAGCTCACCGACCAGAAAGCACGCGAAACCATCACGGCCCTCACCGCCCGCTACGACACCAAGCCCGAGTACTTCATCGACCAGCTCTCGCAGGCCATTGGGTTTGTGGCGGCGGCCTTCTACCCGCGCGAGGTGATAGTGCGGCTGAGCGACTTCAAAACCAACGAGTACGCCAACCTGATTGGGGGGCGGCAATTTGAGCCCGACGAGGAAAACCCCATGCTGGGCTTCCGGGGGGCCTCCCGCTACTACAGCCCGCAGTACCGCGAGGGCTTCCGGCTGGAGTGCGAGGCCCTGAAGCGCGTGCGCCTGAGCATGGGCCTGACCAACGTGAAGGTGATGGTGCCCTTCTGCCGCACCGTGGCCGAGGGCCAGCAGGTGGTGGCCCTGATGGACGAGTTTGGCCTGAAGCGCGGCGAGCAGGGCCTGGAAGTGTACGTGATGGCCGAAATCCCCAGCAACGTCATCCTGGCCCAGGAGTTTGCCGAGGTGTTCGATGGCTTCTCCATTGGCTCCAACGACCTCACGCAGCTCACCCTGGGGCTCGACCGGGACTCGGCCATCGTGAGCGGCTTGTTCGACGAGCGCAACGAGGCCGTCACGCGGCTGCTGGCGCAGGTAATCAGCACGGCCAGAGCCTGCGGCCGGCCCATTGGGCTGTGCGGCCAGGCCCCGAGCGACTACCCGGAATTTGCCCGCTTCCTGGTGGAGCAGGGCATCAACAGCATTTCTTTCACCGCCGATGCCCTGCTCAGCGGCATGGCCAACATGGTGGCGGCCGAGCAGGCCCTGGCCGGCCCGCCCCAGGAGCGAGAACCCGCGGAGAGCCAAAAGGCGGTGTCGGTGTAACGCGTGGGCCTCAAGGCCCTGCCGTAACCAATTGTCTGACAATTCCCATGGCCATGAACTCGCAAGAAACCCACTTGGAAACAGAAAGGGCCCTGTCTGACAGCGACATTTCGGCCGCTGTGGAATTTTTGCTGGCCCGCAAGCAGGGCGTCGCCCCCCACCTCATCGATGTGGCCACGCACGAGGGCACGGTCATGCTCACGGGCCACGTCGACTGCCTGCACATGCGCGAGCGCGCCGAGGAAATTGCAAGCACCGTGCGCGGCGTGTGCGACGTGGTGAACTCCCTCTCAGTGTGCGGCAGCGAGGTGCCCGATGCCGCCCTGCGCCGCGACGTGGAAGAAGCCCTGCTGCGCAATGCCGTGGCCCACCCGTCCGAAATCAGCTGCACGGCGCGCGATGGCAAGGTCATGCTGCTGGGCCAGGTGCGCTCCTGGGCCGAAAAACAGCAGGTGCTCCGCGTGGCCAAGGGCGTGCGCGGCGTGTGCGACGTGGAAGACCGCCTGAGCTACCCGGCTGGCGAGCGGCACCCGGCCAAGTCCGCGGCCGAGCTCACGGCCGCCGTTGAGCACCTGCTGGCCTGGGACCACCGCATCCGGCACGCCCTGATTCAGGTGACCGCCCAGGAAACTGGCGTGGTGGAGCTGCGCGGCAAGGTGGGCAGCGCGGCCGAGCGCCGGCGGGCCATTGCCACGGCCTGGCTGGCGGGCGCCGCGCGGGTCGAGGCCAAGGACCTGGCGGTAGCGCACGACGCCAGCTGCCACGACCTGCATCAGGACAAGTACACCGCCAAGACCGACGCAGCCATTCAGCAGGCCATCGAGACCCGCCTGGGCTACAACCCGCGCCTGCACGCCGACAAGGTGGACGTGCAGGTGAGCGGCGGCCGGGTCACGCTCCAGGGCCTGGTGAGCAGCCTGGCCGGCCGGCGGGCCGCCGAGCACGACGCCCGCGGCGTGGTGGGCGTTCGGCACGTTCACAACGCCCTGCGCGTGCGGCCCAACATCCACGTGGAAGACCCCAAGCTGCAGCAAAGCATCGAGGAGGCGCTGCTGCGCGACCCGTATCTGAAGCAGGCGCCGGTGGCAGTTGCGGTTACCAATCGCCGGGTTATCCTGCGCGGCAAGCTGGATTCGCATTTCGAGAAAACGCACGCCGAGGAAGTGGCGTCCAACATCGAAGGCATTGTGGCGATTGAAAACCGCCTGGGCATCCTCGCCACCGCCACCACCGACCGCGACCACTACGGCAGCCTGATTGCCAGCGGCGAGGCCGCCACGTTCGGCTCGCCTTCCGATGCCGACATCGAGCACCGCATTCAGCAGCAGCTCAACTGGTCGGCCCACCTGCACAGCCAGGACGTGGAGGTGCGCGTGGACAAAGGCGTGGCCACCCTCACCGGCACCGTGGCCACCGAGCTGGACCGCGAAAACGCCGCCCTGAGCGCCTACGAAGGAGGCGCCACCGCCATCGACAATCAACTTTTAACTCAGTTCGGGCCGCCGCATTAAAGCATGTTTGGGATTTTATAAAAAGACCGTTTCCGTCATGCTGAGCTTGTCGAAGCATCTCTCCCGCTTCGTTAAAAAAGCTCCAAACGAAGCGGGAGAGATGCTTCGACAAGCTCAGCATGACCCGAAAATCAAATTTCCAAACACGCTCTTAGCCTGGTGCCAACGCCCTTTTATACCAAAATGTCAAACGCCTTCGCTGGCTGAAACCAGCTCAATATTGGAAGCAACCGGAGCAGCTGATATGGCGCGCCGCCTCCGCAAAAGTATTATTGCTCAATTCGTTAAATTAGGCAGTCGCAAGCGTAATTCCAGCCGGGCGCCTTGGCGCACCTGCCTTTTCCGCCTCCGTTATGAAACCGACTTTTATCGTGCTCACGGATTTGTCGCCGGCGGCCCACCGGGCCGCGCACCTGGCCGCGCTGTTGGCCGCTCCGGTGGGCGGCCAGCTCCATTTGCTGTACCTGGAGCAGGAGCCCGTGTTCACGCCGGAGATGGGCATGGTGGTGATTCCGGAAGACTTTTACACCCAGGAAAAGCTGGAAGCCGACGCGGCCCTCGCCGAGCTGGCGCGCACGCTCCCGGTCCCGGCCACCGCGTCGGCCTGCCGCGGCAGTCTGCACGACGTGCTGGGGGAGCTAATCAGCGAGCGGCAGCCGCAGCTCCTGGTGATGGCCCTGTACGAGGAGCACGACCTGCTCGACGCCCTGCTGCTCGACCAGGCCCTGCCGGTGCTGCGTGACTCCGGCCTGCCCGTGCTGCTTGTGCCCGAGTGCGCCGCGCAGAACCCCGGCCTGCCCGCCCTGGTAGCCGTGGCGGCCGACGGCGAAGGCTTCCGGCTCAATGCGGCGTCCCAGGCGCTGGGGCCGCTGCTGCGCAGCTGGCCCGCCACCTACTGCGTGGTGCACGTGGCCCCGCCCGATGGCCCTGACGGCCCCGACGGCAACGGCCTGGCGCGGGCCCAAGCGGCGGTGTGCCACACCGAACTACTGCCGGCTCTGAACTACACCACCTACGAGGTGAAGCGCGAGCCGCCCAGCTTGGGCCTCGTGCAGGCCGCCCTGGATTTGCAGGCCGACCTCGTCATTCTCTTTGCCCGGCCCCGCACGTTTGTGTGCAGCGTGTTCAACTGCGGCGTGATTGCGCACGTGGCCCACGCGTGCCCGGTGCCGATGCTGCTATTGCCCACCCAGGAATTAACGGCTTCAGAAGCGGAAGCCACCACCCAATATGTGGGCCAGGTGGCGTCCTAGGGTTCCGCGGCCCGGCCCACACGTTCTTTTTTCATCCCATGAGTAACTCTGCTCTGCTTGACGAAACCGGCGCGATGACGCGCTTTGCGGGCCGCTTTTTCAGCGAGGGATTCCGGCCGCGCTACGAAATCCACGAACTGCTGCGGCAGTGCTACATCATTGGCTACCAGTCGCTGCCGCTGGTGGGCATCACGGGCTTCATCATGGGCATGGTGCTCACGCTGCAAAGCCGGCCCACCATGGCTCAGTTCGGGGCCGAATCCTGGATTCCCACCATGGTGGGGCTCACCATCATCCGGGAGATGGGGCCCATCATCACGGCCCTGATTTTTGCCGGCAAAATCGGCTCCAGCATCGGGGCCGAGCTGGGCTCCATGCGCGTCACCGAGCAGATTGACGCCATGGAGGTTTCGGGCACCAACCCCTTCAAGTACCTGGTGGCCACGCGCGTCATCGCCACCACGCTCATGCTGCCGGTGCTCACCGTGATGGCCGATGCCATTGCCCTCTTCGCCTCCTACCTCGGCATCAACCTCAAAGGCGTGACCACCATGGCTTTGTTCACCAACAACATCCTCACGGGCTTGGCCTTTGGCGACGTGGTGCCGGCCGTCATCAAAACCTTCTTCTTTGGCTTCGCCATCGGCGTAATTGGCTGCTACAAAGGCTATAATTCTGAAAAAGGCACCGAAGGCGTGGGGCAGGCGGCCAACTCTGCGGTGGTGGTCTCGTCCTTGGTTATCTTCATACTCGACTTGCTGGCCGTGCAAATCACCGGCCTGCTCGGCCTGAACTAACTGCCCAGGTTATGACCCCAGAACCTACCCTGCAGCCCGCTCCTGCCCCCCCCGCGCCCGGCAAGCCCGGCGAAGTGGTGATGACGGTGGACCACGTGAGCAAATCCTTCGGCGACAACCACGTGCTGCGCGACTTCTCGCTCACGCTGGGCCGGGGCGAAAACGTGGTGGTGCTCGGCAAATCCGGCTCGGGCAAGTCCGTGCTCATCAAGTGCATTATTGGGCTGCTGCCCTACGACGAGGGCACCATCACGGTGCTGGGCCAGGACGTGGCCTCGCTGGACCACGCGGCCATGGACCAGCTGCGGGCCCGGGTGGGCTTTCTGTTCCAAAGCAATGCGCTCTACGACTCGATGACGGTGCGCGAAAACTTGTTGTTTCCGCTGCGGCGGCACTGGCTGGAGCACAGCGCGGGCGAGGAAGACGACATGGTGCGCCAGGCCCTGGAGGACGTGGGGCTGGCCAACACTGCCAATATGATGCCCGTGGAGCTGTCGGGCGGCATGCGCAAGCGCATCGCGCTGGCCCGCACGCTCATCCTGCGGCCCGAAATCATTCTCTACGACGAGCCCACCACCGGCCTCGACCCCATTACGGCCCGCGAAATCGACCAGCTCATCCGGGAAGTGCAGCACAAGTACAACACCTCTTCGCTGATAATCTCGCACGACATGAACTGCGTGCGCCTCACCGCCGACCGGGTGGCCCTGCTGGTAGACGGCCGCTGCTACGCCGAGGGCACCTACGCCGAGCTGGAGCAGCGCGACGACCCCAAAATCCACGAGTTTTTTGCCTGAGCCCGGCCGGCTTCCGGCTTTGCTCGCCCTCATTTTCCCTGGCCATGACCGAATCCACCGCCGCTAATAATTTCCGCCTGGGCTTGTTTGTGCTGGTTGGGCTGGCCTGCCTGGTCATCACGCTCTTTCTGCTCGGGCGCAAGCAGAACTTGTTCAGCTCGTCGCTGCAGGTGCAGGCCGACTTCCGCAACGTGTCGGGCCTGCTCACCGGCAACAACGTGCGCCTGGCCGGCATCAACGTGGGCACCGTGCGGCGCATCCGCATCCTCAACGACAGCACCGTGCGCGTGGCCATGGACCTGAACCGCGACGTGCGCCCCTACGTGAAGAAAAACGCCATTGCTTCCATCGGCACCGACGGCTTGGTGGGCAACACCATCATCAACCTGAACGCCTCGCCCGAACCGGCCCCGCCCGTAGTAGCCGGCGACATCCTGCGCACCAAATCTCCGCTGGGTATCGACGCCATGCTGGGCACGCTCAACGTGTCGAACAAAAACCTGGTGGGCATCACCAAAGATTTGCGCGCGATGACCCAGCGGCTCAACCGCAGCAAAGCCCTCTGGAGCTTGCTCGAAGACGAGCAGCTGGCCCGTAATTTCAGCCACAGCATGAGCCACGTGGCCGCCACCACCGACCTGCTGATGGCCTCGGCCCGCGACGTGCAGCGGCTGACGCGGGGCGTCCGGCAGGGGCGCGGCGCGGCGGGCTACCTGTTCACCGACACAGCTTTTGCCGGCCAGATGCACCACGCCACCCGCCGGCTGGCCCAGACCTCCGACACCCTGGCCAGCACCGTGGCCAGCCTGAAACGGCAGGTGAGCAACCCCAAGGGCCCGCTCAACACCCTGCTGACCGATTCCACGGTGAGCCGGCAGCTCAAGCAAAGCGTGCAAAACGTGGCACAGGGCACGGCCGGCTTCAGCCAAAGCATGGAGGCGCTGCAGCACAACTTCCTGCTGCGCGGCTACTTCCGCCGCCAAAAGAAGAAGCAAGCCAAGCAGCAGCAAGCGGCCGAAAAGCAGCCTACTCCCGACAAACAAGCCCAGGCCGCTAAGCAGTAGCCCCCACCTGTCCTGCCCATCCGCCCCCGTATATGTCCGAAAACATTTACTCGCCCCAGCAGCAGCACCTGCTGCTGCTCTCATGCCTGCTGGGGCTGGCGGGGCTGATTTTGTTTGGGCTGGGCGGCTACGTAACGGGGTTCTTGGGGGCCGGCATTCTGTTTGTGGTGCTGCGGCCGTGGTTTGAGGCGCTGGTGCACCGCCGCGGCTGGAACCGCCAGCTCGTGACGCTGGCCCTGCTCACGTTTGCGCTGGTGGTCATCATCCTGCCTTTCACTGCCCTCACGCTGCTGCTCGTAAACCGCATCCGGCACTACGCCCAAGATACCAGCCAGATAATGGGCCTGCTGCACGCCATCGAGCACCGCACGGGCTACACCTTCACCAACGAGCAAAGCATCCGGGGCATCGTGCAGCAGGGCGTGGCCTGGCTCAGCCGGCAGCTGCCGGTGCTGGCCACCGGCCTGCTCGACTTTACGGTGGTCATTGGGCTGATGCTCTTCACCTTGTACTTCATGTTCATGGGCGAAGAGCGGTTTTTGCGGGGCCTGCGCCGCTACCTGCCCTTCCGCGACGGCACCGTGGAGGAGCTGGGCGAATCGCTGCGCAACAACGTGAACGCCAACGTAATAGGCTCAGCCGTAATTTCACTGGTGCAGGCGGTGCTCACCGGCCTCACCCTCTGGATTTTTAGCGTGCCCGATGCCGTTTTTTGGGGCGTGGTAGCTTTTTTTATGGCCTTCGTGCCGGTGCTGGGCACGCCGCTGGTGTGGGGGCCGGCCGCGCTGTTCAAGTTTACGCAGGGCGCCATCAGCCAGGGCGTGGGCATTCTGCTCGTCGGCGTCATCGTCGTGATGAACATCGACAACCTCCTGCGCATGGTGCTGGCCAAGCGCATCGGCGACATTCACCCGCTGGTGACGCTGGCCGGCGTGGTGCTGGGGGTGGAGATTTTCGGCATCATGGGGCTGGTGCTCGGGCCCCTGCTCCTCTCCTACTTCCTGGTGTTGATGAAGGTGTTTGAGCGCGAAAACCGCTCCCGTCATCCGGCCGGCCCCCTGGATTTGTGAGGCTGCAATTGAGCTGAGCAACCGGTGGAGGCGCTGCTGGCCAAACCCGGTCAGCTCACCCAGCAGCGCCCCAAACAGTTACTCGCTTACATCACCTACCCAGTTGGCATTATCAATCCGCCGGCTTGCCCGCATCCGCGGCATGCTGCGCATCAGCATGTAAGCGACCAGGCCGCTCACGGCCACCAGCGGCACCACCGAGCTGCGGATTGGCCGAAAGTTCGTGCGCCCGTCTTTCATTTCAATATAGCCCACGGGGTTTATGGTAGCGCCGCCGCCCCCGCCCGTGCCGGCCTCGGATTTGGCATTGGTGCCGCTGCCGCCGCCAAAGCCATAATAGGCCCGGGCCACGGGAATGACCGTGACGCCGTTCCGCTCCACGGGCGTGCCATACACGGCTTCGGTCCGGACGGAATGGCTGAGCACTTGCGCCAGGCGCTCGGCAAGCGAGGGCGCACCTGTGGTGGTTATTTCATTAGGATTCATAACAATAGAGCAATAAAGATTGAGGGTATAAATAGCACACGGCCGCATAGCCCGGCAGCGGGTTGCTACCGGGCTATGCGGCCGCCTATCTGGGCAAAATGGTATCGAGGCTGAATTGAGCCATTTCGGAACGCACCGCCGCCCAAATCAGGGCATGGTGGGCAGCACGAGGACGGGGATGGGGCTGCGGCGGAGCAGCTCGGCCGTGACGGAGCGGTGGAACACGCCGCCGAGCAGCGTGTGCGGCCGGGCCGGCACGACCAGCAGCTCGGCCCCGAGCTCGGCGCAGGCCCGCAGCACGCCCGGGGCCGGCGCCTCCTCGGGCACCTCGTACACGTCGCTGCCCGTCAGCCCCCCGAACAGGCCCGTGCGCCCCACCGCCAGCAGGGCCGCGTCGAGCGGGGCCGGCCCGCGGCCCGGGCTGGCGTGCACGAGCGTGGTCTTGGCCTGCAGGGCCTGCAGCAGCGGGGCCAGGGCCAGCGACGGGGCCGTGAGCCAGAAGCTCTGCTCGTCGGCGGCCACCACCACGCGCCGGGGCAGGCCGGCGCCGGTCCAGGTTTCGGGCACGAGCAGCAGCGGGTAGCGGGCCTGGCGCAGCGCGGGCAGGGCCAGGTTGGCCACCAGCCGGTCCAGGGCCGTGTGCGGCGCCTCGCGCCCCGCTGCCAGCAGCAGCGGGTGGTACTGGGATATTACCTGCTGCAGGGCCACCTCCAGCGTTTCCTCCGACATTTCGGCCTTGCCCGGCACCGGCAGCTGCTGGGCCCGCTGCACGAGCTCGGACATGGCCTGCTGGCGGTTGGCCTCGAGGGCGGGCACGGCCATCATGGCCGCTTCCGGCTCCAGCAAGGGGTCGTGGTAGACGTGCAGCAGCACCACCTGCCCGCCCATCAGGGTGGCCAGGCGCGCGGTGTAGGTTGAGGCCGCTTCGGCAGCGGCCGACAAATCGGTCAGCACTACAAAGGTCGGTTCCATACAAAAGAAGGTTGTCCGGACTTGCCCGGCCCTGGTGATGAAAAATCTTGCATACTCACGCCCCAGGCGCGGCGCGTCCCGATGATTCGAATGCAGCAGTTGGCCGATGGCTATTTGTTTTTCGACCCGCTTTTGATGGGAATTTGATGCTGCGACGGCCTGCGCCCATCCTTGGGCACCTCCACGTGCAGCACCCCGTTGTCGAAAGTCGCCTGGATTTTGTTGGCGTCCCCAGCGTTTGGCAACTGGAAAGTGCGCATAAACGAGCCATAGCCGTTTTCCACTACGTGGTACTGGTGCTCGTTGCGCTCATTCTCAAACTTGCGCTCGCCCGAAATTGTGAGCACGCCTTGGTCAAAGTCAACCTTGATGTCTTCCTGCTTGAGGCCAGGCAGGGCGGCGTCAATGTTGTAGCTTTTCTCCGTTTCGTAGGTGTCGACCTTGGGCGAGAACGTGACGCCCATTCCCAAAGTGGGCCCATTTTCGAAAAAGAAACGGTCGAGCATGGTGCCGAGGCGGGTTGGCATCACGTCAAAAAACGAGTTTTGATAACGCTGAATGTTGCTCATGGCGCTGAAAGAAAAAAGGATGGAAGGACTCGGATAGGAAATAAAAATTATAAGATTAGGCCTTGGGCTTTTCCAGCAAGTGGTCGGGCTGCATGGAGAGGTCGCCGCCGCGCGAGGCTCCCGCGGGCCGCCCCTGCTGCGAGCGGCCCGGCCCCATCAGCGGCTGCGTCATGGTGCGCAGACGGTTAGCCAGCTTGCTGCGCGTTTGTTGGCCCGGGGAGGGCGCCCAGAGTACCCCCGCCAGTATGCCGGCAGCCGAAGCGGCCCCAAATGCGAGCAGCGCCGACACCGATAGTTTGTTGGCGGATAGTCGGTCGGCGGCTTTCCGGGAGGTGTTCCGGGAGTTGTTTTTTGAGGTGTTCATGGCTCGTGAAGAAAGAAAAGGGCGAAATGTGAAAGTGAGAAGTGCATAAGCCAGCCTTGGCCCCAACGCGGCAAGGCCCTGACTTACAAATTGATGTTGAGCAAGCACTATTAAGAAAACCGCACCCGGCCAGCCGGGCAGGCCGTTTATTTCTGCAAAGGCGGGTGGTGCGTGCTCAGTCCCAGCACGGCATAAATGGGGCTAAACCCCGTGGCCCCCGTAAGCAGCAGCACGAGGGGTGCCACCATCCAAGCCAGCAGCACCGGGCCGCTGAATCCCCGCGTGAGCAGCACACTCGCCACCACGGCCGCCAGCAGTATGCGTAGCAGCCGGTCATTAAATCCCACATTCTGAGGCATCACTGGCAAGTAGTTGAGAAGTTGATGACGTATCAAATTTCTTATTTACAAGTCACTAATTCCATGATGATTATCAAGCCCCAAGATGACTTGTCTCATGGAATACAAGCGATAATCAGCCGCTTATTAAGGGGGAGCTCAGCGGTAAAATACCATTTGGTTCAGCTTGGCCTACACCGTGGGCCAGAGCCGAATGTCGTCGGAACCGTGCTGGGTCCCCACCCGCTGCTGGGGCGCGGGGGCCGGCGCTTTGGCGGGCACCACCAGCACCGGCACGGGGCTGTGCTTGATTACCTGCGCCGTCACGCTCTTGTGAAACAGCTCGCCGAGGTAGCTGCGGGTGCGGGCCAATACCACCACCAGGTCGGCCTTGGTGTCCCGAACGGCGGCGAGCACGCCCTCGGCCGGCAGCTCGGCCTGGTAGCCGCGCAGGGTGGGCACGGGCAGGCCGCTGGTAAGGCCGCTGTGCTGCACGGCGTGCAGGGCGCGGGCGCAGCTGGCGTCGTCCTCCAGGGGCGTTACGTGGGCCACGGTGAGCTCGGCCCGGAGGCCGGTGAGCAGCCGGTGCACCGCGTCGTGGGTATCGCCCAGCGCAAAATCTTCGTCGTCGGCCGCGATGAGCACGCGCTGGGGCACCGCCGGCACTGGCGCCCCCAGCGGCACCAGCAGCATGGGCAGCTGCACCACGCGCAGCAGCTCCATGGCCACGGGGCTGAGGTGCTCGAAGCTGATTTTTTCGGGGCCGGGCCGGCCCAACACGAACAGGGCCGGCTGGTGCTTCTTGGCCAGGTCGCGGGCCAGGTCCGGCAGCAGGTCGGTGACCATCTCCAGGGTGGCCGGCGAGTGGAGCTGCTGCACCCGGCGGTCGAGCAGGGCTTTGGTGTCGACTTCCTGCTTAAGCTCCTGCTGGTGCCAGGCTTCGCCCGCAAAGATGTAGGGGTCAAAAAACGAGACCCGTTTGGCGTGCAGCAGCAGCAGCCGGCCGTGCACGGCGTGGCTCAGCGCATCGGCATACTCCAGCGCCTGCTGCGATGCCGGGTAAAAGCTGGTCAGGACGACGAACGTAAGTTTCATAACGAGAAGAAAGGAAGTGAGGCTGGCAAGAAGCCGAACACCCGCGCCAGGAGGCGAAGTCGGCTCTCGTGGTAAGAGCGTTGGGCTTTTAGTCCAGGGCGGGCATCAGGAGCACTGGCAGGGGGCTGTCGCTGATGAGCTGGGCCGTGGTGCTGTGGTGAAACAGCCGGCCCAGCAAGCTGTGCCGCCGGGCAATGACCACCAGCAGGTCGGCTTCCACTTCGGCGGCGCCCTGCAGAATCCCGTCCGGAATGCTGGGGCTGGACACGACGTGCGGCTGTCCGGCCATGGCCTGGCTGGGTACCAGGCCGCTCATGCGCACCGACTCCCGGGCCCGCGGCCCGGCCATGGCCCCCGTATCGGGCTGGCTCGTGACGGTGAGCAGGGTGAGCGAGGCCTGCAAGCCGCTGAGCAGGTGCTGCACGATACTGTGGGCTTCGTAGAGCGTGAAGTCATCGCCATCGACGGCCAGCGCCAGTTTGCGCGGCGGAAACGCGCCCCCTACGGTGGGCACCACCAGCAGCGGGAAGGGCACGTGGTGCAGCAGGTCGCGCGCGGCGGCGCGCACCACGTCGGCGGGGGTAGTGGCCGCGCCGGGGCGGCCCAGTACCACCAGCTGCGGGTGGTAGTGCCGCACGGCGTCGGCCACGGCTTCGGGCAGGATTTCTTCCGATACCTCCACTTCGGTGGGTACGGGTTGACTGTCGGCCAGCTTGTGGAGCCCGGCCAGGGTTTCCCGCTCGCCGCTGAGCGTGTAGCGGTTGGCGTATTCCTCGGGCGAGAGTAGCTCGTCGTGCCGCACGTGCAGAAGCACCAGCGGCGCCTTGAGCGGCACAGCCAGCCCCGCCGCATACGAGAGGGCCCGGTTGGTGACCGCAAAGAAGTCGGTCAGGACGACGAAGGCGGGGCTCAGGCTCATGGCAAGGGAGAAAAAGGGATTTAGAACGACCCGGCGTAGGTATCCATCTCCACCGGGGTGCGGGCCAGGCCGGCCGCTTCGGTGAGCGTATCACCGAGCAGGGCACTTGCTTCCGTCTTGAGTTGGGCCACCGCGTAGCCGGACGGCCGTTCTCGCCGGCTCAAGCGGAGCGTAGGCCACGTGGTGCGCGCCGCGGGCCGCTGGGAGGAAGGAAAGGAATTGCTTTTAAACACTGGGCTATTCATAATGAAACTGTTACGGTCCTGTTTAAAGGGTATTCAGGACTTATTAAGATTTGTGAGAAACCCAGGGCCGGCGCCACGCACCGGCCTCGGGCGTTGGGCGGGTCATCGGTCAGAGGTGGGCGGGCAGCAGGGCGCAGGGCGCTGCTAATCAGCACCGAGGCGCCAGCCATCCCCCGGTTTACAGGCTCCCGAAGGGTGAAGAGTTTGCTGAGCCATCCAAACTTGGGGTACCCGCGCCCAACTAGCTTGGGTGGGAAGTGCTGCGCACCCGCGCCCCCAGCATGGCCAGGGAAACCACGGCCAGGTACACAAGGGCCAGCGGTACCAGCGCCAGCCAAAACGATGTAGTAACCATGACGAGTAAGCGAATAAGTGATGCCAGAACCGCTGACTCGGCAAGTAATTAATTCAGGATTTTACACATACAAAAATGCATTTTGAACCTGTTCCCTGCCTTGACTACTATCATCCCCCGCCTTGATTTTTCTCATCCTCCGCCCGCGTATGCCCCGCCGGTCTTTGTGTGGCGCACTTGCGCGCCCGAGGCCGCCCGGCCAGCAGCCCGCTTCCGAAGCCGGAACGCGGGCTTGGCTCCTGAACTCCGCGCCATGTCTCCTTCGCTCCCCGAACCGCTGCCCTTGCCAGTCCTGAGCGTTGGGCTCAGCGCCGCCGAAGTCTAGCAGCAGCGCGCCCGCTACGGCCCCAATATCCTAACCCCAGCCAACCAGCACCGGCTGCTGACCATCATCCGCAGCATCGTGGTCGAGCCCATGTTTGTGGTGCTGGTCCTCACGGCGGGCGTCTATTTCAAAATTGGGAGCTACACCGAAGCGTGGGTGCTGCTGGGCCGGTGCACGTCATTTCCCTCGAGCTGCTCATGGGCCCCACCTGCTCCATCGTCTTTGAGAATAAGACCATCGAGGCGGGCACCATGCAGCGCCCGCCCCGCCCGGCCACTACTTCCTTTCTGCAGCTTAAAGAGTTGGCCCTGAGCATTGGCCAGGGGCTGGTTGTAGCGGCCGGCGTGCTGGGCATGGCCGGCTACGCCCTGGCGCAGGGCTATTCCGAGCCCCTGACGCGCGCCCTGACCTTCACCACCCTTGTGCTGGCCAATGTGCTGCTTACCCTGGTCAGCCGGTCCCGGCAGCACACGCTGCTTACCACCCTGCGCTACCACAACCCGCTGCTGCCCGCCATGGTGGGCCTCACCCTGCTGCTACTGGCCCTGTACCTTTACGTGCCCGCGTTGCAGCATCTATTTCAGCTGCAGCCGCTCACCTGGCCGCAGCTGGCGGCCTGCGCCGGGGTGGCGGCCCTGAGGACGGGGTGGCGGCCCTGAGGACGGGGTGGTTTGAAGGATACAAAGCGCTGACCCGAAGCGCCATGGCCCGAAACCCTGCGCCGGCGCGCGGGGTGACGGTTGGTATTGGCTGAATGCCCAGTTCGGGGCAAAAACCTTGATTTTTTAGCTCAATTTCAAACCCTTACATCGGCGAACCGGCTTTTGCTGGAGCCGGAAACAGGGCCCGGCGCAGGGTCGCGTCGCAGCCATACGGGTCCGCATAGAATTTTAGCGCTCCCGCCTCGGCTCCGCAGGTGGCGTAGCGTACGTACAGCGGCATGGGGTGGCGCAGGATGTAGTCTTTGAATGGCAGCTGCCCCCGCAAAGGCGTCCTCACTGGGCAGCCGCACCGGGCGCCCGTCGCGCCGCAGGAGGTACTTGGCCAGCTGCAGGGGCCTTTCCAGCCGGATGCAGCCGTGGCTGCTCAGCGCCCGGCCGGGCTGCGTAAAGAGCTCCCGATAGGGCGTGTCGTGCAGGTAGATGGAGTATGGGTAATCGAACCGAAAAACGATGTTGCCGGCACCCGGCCTACAGCGTCTCCATGGAAACGTCTGCCATTCTATTTTCAACGGCCAGCTTTAAACTGCATTCCGCCCAATTGGCCTCGGTGGGCCGGGTCCAGGTGGGGAGCAGCAGCACCGGAATGCACAGGTGGTAGGGATTGGCCCGGGTGGCGTTGGGGTTGAAAAACTGGTGCAACAGCTCGCCGGCCGAGCTGGCTATTACCAGCAGCTCGGCTGAATGCTGCGAGCAATACCCGCTGATGCCCTCCAAGGCGTCTTCCTGGGGCAGCATGTGCACGGCGGCGCTGGGCAGGTGGGCGTGGGCATTCAGCAGCGCTTTTTTCAACGACCCGAGGCACATGCTGTCGTCGGGCTGAAACTGCACCAGGTCGAAGTGCGCGCTGGTGGTGCGGGCCAGGCAGGGCAGCCAGGCCAGCCGCTGCCCCTGGAAGTGCGCAAAATTGCCGGCTACCACCACGTAGGTGGGCAGCTCGTGGTGGCCGGGCGGCACGATGAGCACGGGGCAGCTCAATTGGTCGGGCAGCAGCGTCACGGCGTCGCCGGCGGCAGTGGAGGCGGTGCCTTTGGTCAGGTTCAGGCCGGTCACCAGCAGGTCGGCCTTGTAGCCGGTCACCAGCGCCTCCAGGGCATCGGGAATGGGGCCGGTGGCCAAGTGGTACCAGTAATTGATGCGCCGGCCGCTCTGGCGGGCCAGCTGCTGGTAGCGCAGGCGCTCGGCCAGCGCTTCGAGGCGGCGCAGGCGGGCCGCGCGCAGCTCAGGCGGCGGTTCGTCGGCCGAGCCATTGTCTACCAGCACGATTCTGGCGGGCAGGCGCGCGGCCAGGCTGTTGGCATACACCAAGGCATTTTCGGACGGCTCCGTGAAGTCGATGGGAACGAGAATGGTTTTCATGGTGGCGGAAAAGCAGGAAGAGCGTTCAATGAGGACAGGGCGTTGGAGTGAAGGGCCGCAAAGGCGCGGAAGCTTAGCAGCTGGCCGGCCACCACGGGACTACGGCAGAGCGGTTTGCGAATGGAGCCGAAGCGGCCGGACGGCCCGCCCGGGGCCGGCTTACCCACAAAAGGTCAGTGGTTCGGCTGTCCAATAATTGCTGCCAGGGGCAGCCTCCCGGCCCTATGCCTCGGGGTAGAGCCGAGGCTGGCCAGCAGCCACCGCACAGGTGGCATAGCGCACGTGCAAGGGCATAGAATGCCTCAGGTGTAAACTGCGGAATTCGGGGGCTGGTTCACCCTTGGCTATAGCGGGCATGGTAGCCTGCGCACTGTCGGGCCTTAGCAGCAACGCTGCCAGGCGCATGGGGCGCTGCTGGTAGATACAAGCTTTTTTCGGGGAGCAGGCGGGCCATTCAAAACCCTTGGAATCAATGGCATCGCAAAAGGACAATCCGCGAGCTGAGAAGGCACGGGCCGTGGCCTGCGCGCAGGACCGGCGTGGCCGGGTGGCAAAGCGGCAAGCCACGCGCCACTGCGGCGCCTCGCTCTCGGACGCAATCTGGCGGCTGAGCGGGGGCGCAGGTCGGCAGGGGTGCCCAATGATGAGGCGGTGGGTAGACTGGCAGCGCAGCAACGCCACCTTTAAGCCGACAGTCGCCAGGGCAGGTGTGGTTGCCCCAGCCGTTTCCGGCGGATAGGCACTGAGCGCCTGGCCGCTCCGGGGCCTCACCTCTGGGGTGTTCCTCGGCAGCAGTGCTAGTAAGCTCGACCAACCAAACAGTGACATAAACCGCGCTAAAACGATGGAATCGCACCCGGGCCTCGGCAGTACCAGTGAAAGACGCGAGCAGAATCTAACAGGTTGCGGCCCAGTTTATGGCCATGGCCAGCTGCCTCGCAGGCCGGCCATTTATTCGGCGCCCGTTCGGGTCTAGGGGCTCACCTTGCTCAGCAGCGTCGAGGCCAGGCCATCTTCGGCCGGGAGGCCCTGCTGCCGCCACAGCTCCACGCCCTGGCGCACGAGCACGCAGGCCGGCAGCTCGTCGAGCCCGAAGCTGCGCACCACGGCCGGGTGGTTGGCCTCATCGATGGTAAGCACCCGAATGGAGCTACCCAGCTGGTCTTGCAGGCTGCGCAGCGCGGCCCTAATGCCGGGCTCGACGGGGGCTTGAGTGGTAGAATCCGGTGGCAAAAGCACCAGCAACACGGCTGTACCCAGCAGCACAGGTGAGGTTGAGACAGGAACCATCAGGGATGCGAGTGAGTAGAAGTCAATTAGTAAGTCGGATTGTTGTTGTAAAATTACTTTTCGGTCCCGCGGCCTCCCCATGATGTTTCTCATGCGGACGCTTGACCTTCATCATCCGCTAGCGCACGGGCAACTCCCACGATTGGGCGCGGGTGGGCCGGGCGCCGCTGTTTTGCTTTTCCCTATGCCGCACGACCCTTTTGCGCGGGCGCTAGCCGATATTCTGCTCAACCAGGCCTCCGAATTTGTGGGGGTTTATGATGTTGAGCTGGACTGGTTTACCCAGGTCAACCCGGCGGGGTACCGGCTGCTGGGCTACCCATCGGCGCAGGCCCTCTACGACGACCCCGACCGCACTCTGCGCCTGCGCCCCCAGGGCGAAAGCGACGCCGACCACCCCACCGCCGGCCACCGGGAATTTGAGGCCGTGCTGCGCCGCCAAACCGGCGACACGTTCTGGGCCCGGGTGGAGCTGACGGGCTTTTTCATCGAAGGCAAGCTGTACTTTTTAGTGAGAATCAGCGACATCGACCGCCTGCACCAGGCCGAGCACAACCTGGCGCAAAGCGTGAGCCGCTTCGAGGCGGTGGTGGCCAACGCCACCATCGGCATCATTGTGTGCGACGGCGCGGGCGCCATCGTATCGGCCAACCAGATGGCCCACCAGCAGTTTGGCTACGCCGAGGGCGAGCTGGCCCACCACAAGATTGACCAGCTGGTGCCCATGGTCCCGGGCCGCCGGCACGACCGGCTGCGGGCGTCGTTCAACGCCCAGCCATCGGTGCGGGCCATGGGCGCCCACCGCGGCAACCTGCAGGGCCTGCGCAAAGACGGCTCGGTCTTTCCGGTCGAAGTGAGCTTGAGCTATTTCCACCTCGACGACGAGCTTTATGTGGTGTCCTACAGCGTCGACATCACCCAGAAAAAGGAAGCCGAGCGCGAGCTCATTGCCCAGCGCCAGCGGGTGGAGCGCCTCAACGCCGAGCTCGAGCAGAAGGTGGCCGAGCGCACGCACGCGCTGCTCAGCACGCTCGAGCAGCTGGAGCAGCGCAAAGACGAGCTGGCCAAGGCCCTGGCGGCCGAGCAGGAATTGGGCGAGCTCAAGTCGCGCTTCGTGAGCATGGCCTCGCACGAGTTTCGCACGCCGCTCACGGCGGTGCTTTCCTCCGCTGCCCTTATCGAGAAGTACCCCGAGGCCGGGCAGCAGGCCCAGCGCCAGCGCCACCTCGAGCGCATCCGCCAGTCTGTGAATCACCTCAACGACATTCTGGAGGAGTTTCTTTCCGTGGGGCGCATCGAAGAAGGCAACATCCTGGCCCGGCCCGCCGAGCTCAGCATCCTGGAATTACTCACGAGCACCGTGGCCGATGTGCAGGCCCTGATGAAGCCCGGCCAAGCCATCGAGCAGGACGTGGACTGCCCCGAAACGGTGTGGCTCGACCCCTCGCTGCTGCGCAAAATCCTGGTCAACCTGCTTTCCAACGCCTTAAAGTATTCCGGAGAGAATGCCCGGGTGCGGGTGCGGGCCCACTGCGAGGCGGGCGTGCTCACGCTCACGGTGGAAGACCAGGGCGTGGGCATTTCGGCCGAAGACCAGGAGCACTTGTTCGAGCGTTTCTTCCGGGCCCGCAACGTTACCAACGTGCCCGGCACCGGCCTGGGCCTGTACATCATTGCCAAATACCTGGAGCTGATGAACGGCACCATTTCCCTGCACAGCACCCTCGGCGTGGGCACTACCGTCACCGTCACCATCCCCTACCAAACGCACGCCGCCGAATGAAAACCATTCTTTTGATTGAAGACAACGACTTCATTCGCGAAAACACCGCCGAGCTGCTCGCCCTGGCGGGCTACACGGTGCTCACGGCCGAAAACGGCAAAGTAGGCGTGGGAAAAGCCTTGGCAACCAAACCCGACCTGGTGGTGTGCGACATCATGATGCCGGTGCTCGACGGCTACGGCGTGCTCCACATCTTCAACCAAAACCCCCAGCTGGCCGGCGTGCCTTTCATCTTCCTCACGGCCAAAACCGAGCGCTCCGACCTGCGCCGCGGCATGGAGCTGGGCGCCGACGACTACCTGACCAAGCCCTTTTCCGAAATTGAGCTGCTCAGCGCCATCAGCGGGCGCCTGGCGCGCTTCGCCACCCTGCGCCCCGAATACGACCTGCAGGCCGATGGCCTCAACGAGTTTCTGCACGATGCCCAGCAGGTGGGCAACCTCGAAAGCCTATCGGCCGACCGCAAGCCCCACCCCGTGCCCCGCAAGCAGGTAGTGTACGCCGAGGGCGACGAGGCCACCCGGCTGTACTTCGTGCAAAGCGGCCGGGTGAAAACCAGCAAGAACACGGCCGCCGGCAAGGAGCTCATCACGGGCCTGTACCAGGCCGGCGAGTTCTTCGGCTACAAAGCCCTGCTCGAAGGCACTGTCCACCACGACACCGCCACCGCCGTGGAAGACGCCGTGCTGCTTTACATTCCGGCCGATGACTTCACGCAGCTGCTGAATCGCAACGCCGAAGTGAGCCAGCAGTTTGTGCGCTTGCTGGCTGGCCGCGTGCGCGAGCAGGAAGAGCTGCTGCTCGACATGGCCTACAACTCGCTGCGCAAGCGCGTGGCCGACACGCTCCTGCGCCTCCACGCCCAGCAGCTCGCCCTCGACCCCACCGACCCACGCCTGCCCCTCTCGCGCGACGACATGGCCGCCCTCATCGGCACCGCCCCGGAGTCGTTGAGCCGCACGCTGAGCGAGTTCCGCCAGGCCGGCATCCTGGAGCTGAATCCGCGCTTCATCCGGGTGCTGCAGCCCGAGAAGCTCCGGCGCACCAACTGGTAGCCGGGCTTGGGTGCGAGCCGCTTGCGTGGTGGAGTGCTCGGGCTGCTCAGTGCCCTGCTCCTGCTTCCTGCCTTCTGGCTGCTCACACCTCGCGCCCCCCAGTCAGCTCAACTTAATCGGGCTGCCTTACTTTAGGCCCCTACATTCCTTATACCTCCCTCACGAATGAAAACGCTAGCTGACATGGTATTGCTCGGTGACCCACGCCTGTACGAGGCGTGTGCGCCAGTGGTGGAAGCCGACCTGCCGCACCTCGCCGGGTGGGTGGCCGACCTGCACAACGTGATGAGCGAAGTGCGGGCCCGGTACCACTTCGGGCGCGGCATCGCCGCCCCGCAGCTGGGCATCATGAAACGCCTCGTGTACCTCAACCTCGACCGCCCGATGGTGCTCATCAATCCCGAGCTGACCGACCACAGCGAGGCCATGTTTGAGCTGTGGGACGACTGCATGAGCTTCCCCAATCTGCTGGTGCGGGTGCTGCGCCACCAGGCCGTGACGGTTCGCTACCTCGACGAGCACTGGCAGCCGCAAGTCTGGCCGGTGCAGGACGCGCTGTCCGAGCTGCTCCAGCACGAATGCGACCACCTCGACGGCGTACTGTGCACCATGCGCGCCATCGACCAGCAGTCGTTTCGGTGGAAGCCCTGATTTGCTCAAAGCACTTACCCGAAGCATCGGTACAGATGAGCCCAATGGCATTGCGCTGCCCAATGGCGGCTGCATAGCTGCGTGGTGACGAAAAAATAAGATTTTCTTCGCTGCCAAGGACATTCTCCCACTTAAAATTCTCTTTACTATATTCTTGTATCTAACAACGTAAGCAAGGGGATTGATAGTGTCCCTAACCATTTGATGGCGTGGAAGCTTGTTACCTATAGCACTGGCCATCTATAAATATCCGCGTTATCAGAGTATTATTTGGCCCTGAGCCAAGGCAAATAAGCAGCCTCAACAATAGAATATTTTTTGTAAAACTTTGATATTTTTTATGGTTTTTCTCTTTATATTAGCACCGGCAACAAATGGCTTCTAAGACGCTATCTACCCATAAGCTGTTACGGCTTAGCTTGTGAGCCCACATACGTGGAAAATACCGGGATATTGATATTTGGTGAAACACTACAAGCTCCTTACAACGAACCTTTAGGGACCTACTGCTAGTCCGATAGCGCAAGTATTCGCTATCCCGAATAGCCCCACGCCTATTTTCTGGTCTACTGGCGCGACGGCGCGAGCTCATCCGACGTCGGCTCAATTTCCTCGCAGGAAGTTGCTACCCGCTGCTGTGCCAAACCGGGCCCGGTTACACAGCTACCCATGCCCTGTCAATTACCGGGTCTGCCGCGCTGCGGCGCTAGTATCACCCGGTCTCACAGCCCGATGGCTGTCGTGCGGCCCTGTATAAAAATGGAACCTTAAATCATCCTTGCCTATGAGGAAGTGGCCTTTGTGTGCCTGATTGGGATGCCTATAAGTCAGTTTAATATCGTCGATTATTAACCCATCGTAGCCCAATTTCGCCTAAGGCCTTATTATCAATCTGTATACCAACGATTTTCTGCCTGATGGTAGAGCCTTTGCCCTACCGCGACACTTTAAATCATTATTCATTTTTCTTTAACACCTATCGCCATGAAAACCAATATTTCATCCTTTGTCCTCTTCATAATTGCACTGTTCAATTTCAGTGTTGTACAGGCACAAAAAGCTAACCCTCACTTTCAAAAAAAAGAACCAGGCACTTATACCTCAGGTCCTATCCAGCAAGGCAATAACCAAGACTATCAAGTATGTGCACACGGGACAGTTTATGGCCTTGGTAATGTTAGCTCGGTTTTGGCATCTATAGAAGTAGTGAGTGGAAATGCCACAGTGTATTGCTATAATCAAGGTAATCCTGACCATCCAATACCCGGGCAGACGAATACAAATTACTCATCTCAACCTACACCTATTCCTGTGACGAATGGCCATGCCTCGCTTGAAGGGTTATGTGTGCTCATTACTGGTTCTTGCCAAGGCGGTGGCAATGGATGGCACTATGAAGTCACTAATTTCACACCTACAGCTGTATATGCTGTAATCAATGGTACTCGCCTTCTATTAACACCAGAAGCTCAATAATAGCTTTTAAAGTAATTTGACAGTCACACCTTTCAAAACATCTTATAAAAAGGCCAGATTAGGCATCGGCATTTTATAGGATAGTTTGAAAGGTGTGATAAACCTCAATGTAATAAAGCTTAAATGGTAATATTTTAAAGTTAGGGGCACTAATAATATGTTGTCAAAGCCAAGACTAACCAAGTCACCATAATGTGGAAAGCTTTTTACATTAAAAAGATATCAATAAATCTGTTATTGGCTTTATGCTTTTGCAGTTCCTATACTTGTTTGGGACAGGGCCAATCACAAACAGAGGATAAGATTATTAGAGGTATTTTAATAGATTCTGTCAATCGGCTACCCCTTGGTTACGCCCGAGTACTACTGCAAGAAATTGAAAAGCTCAGAACCGTGGTTGTCACTGCTTCGACATCAAGTGGTGCATTTGAGTTTAAATCTCCTATGGGAAAGCGACATCAACTTGTCGTTGCCTGTATCGGCTACCGGTCCCGAACCATCCAGGTTCCAGCCTTGGCTACCCCAACGCTCGACCTGGGCACCATCGTGCTGGCTCCCAGCGCCACCGAGCTCAGCGAAATCCAGGTAGTGGCCCCAAAGCCCCTCACTGAGCAGGACCTCGACAAAATCAGCTACAACGTGGACGCCGACCCGGAAAGCAGTACGCTTACGGCCCTGGAAATGCTGCGCAAAGTGCCCCTGCTGACCGTGGATGCCGACGATAACCTGCAGTTCAACGGCCAAGACAGCTACCAGGTGCTCATCAATGGGAAACCCTCTGCCTTGTTTGCGCATAGCCCCAGCGAGGTTTTCAGCAGCATGCCCGCGGGCATGATTAAGCGCATCGAAGTCATCACCAATCCGCCTGCCCGCTACGACGCCCAGGGCGTGGGCGGCGTCTTAAATATCATTACCTATCAAAAAAGCCTTAATGGCTACAACGGCTCGGTAAACGCGGGTGCCAGCAGCCCCAAAGGCGCGTCGTACGGGGGCTATACCACAGCCAAGGTTGGGCTGTTTAGCCTCTCGGCCAACGCGGGCGGGCAGGAACGCACCAGCCCCACTTCCCGCCGCAGCATGTTCCGGGAAGACTTCCTCCGCCGAAGCCGGCTGGAGCAAACCGGCACGAGCAACAACAACAGCCGCTCTTTCTACCTGAGCGGCGAGGCCGGCTGCGAGCCCAATGCCCACAATCAGTTGAGCCTCAATTATGGCCTGAGCCAGGGCAGCGGCGCCAATAGCAGCGTGCAGCAGGCCCAGCGGCTAAACAGCACGGGCGAGTTGAAGCAGGCCTACCAAAACCTGAACGCCGGCCAGAATGCCCAATCCGGCTACGACGTGGGGCTGAACTACCAGCACAACTTCAAGGGCAACGAGGCACAGCTGCTCACTCTGGCTTACAAAACGACCGCCAGTACCAGCACCAACGGCTCGGATTTCACGGTGCTGCCCCTGCTAAACTACAAGGGCCGGGTGAGCACCACCCACAACGACGACCGCACCCGGGAGCAAACGCTGCAGTTGGATTACGTGCAGCCCATCCGGAAGCAAACCTTGGAAATGGGCCTGAAAACTAGCTTCCAACGCAACAGCAGCGACTACTTCTACCAAACCCGGGATTCGCTCACCGACGTCTTCGTGCTGGACCCCAAGTTGAGCAACAACTTCGGCTACCAGCAGGCCATCCACTCGGCCTACACCAGCCTCATTCTGAAGAAGAACAAGTGGCGGCTGCAAGCCGGGGCCCGCCTGGAACTCACCCGCGTGGATGCCAATTTCAAAACCTCGGGCACCCTGGCCCGGCAGCAGTATACCAACCTGGTGCCCAGCCTGAACGTCTCGCGCCGGCTCAAGGAGACGAGTACCCTCAGCGCCTCCTACACCCAGCGCCTGCTACGGCCCGCGCTGTACCTGCTCAACCCGTACGTGGACCTGACCGACCCGCAAAACATCTCCTACGGCAACCCTGGGCTGCATTCTACCATCAGCCACGTCTTCAGTGCCAGCTTCAGCAGCTTTGTGAAAAGCACGTCGATAAACGCGAGCCTAACGCACGATTTCACGGCCAGTGCCATCCAGCAGCTCACCACCGTCGCGCCCGACTCGGTGGCCCGTACCACTTCAAGCAACGGCGGCCGAAACCAGCGCACCACCCTCTCCCTAAATAGCAACACCACGCTGCTCAAGAATCTCAGCCTCAGCGCCAACACCGCCCTCGGCTATGCCCGCTTCAGCAGCCAGCTAGGTGGCCGGCCCCGCACCAATGCGGGCTATACCCTCCAGGCCTCCGGCAATGCCAGCTACCGGCTCGGCAAAACCTGGCGCACCAGTGGCAGCCTGGGCTACTCGTCTTCCGGCATTCTGCTGCAGGGAAAGACGGCAAGCACCTTCTGGAATACGGTGACGCTTAACAAGGACTTGCTGAAAAACAACAAGGCGCGCTTCAGCCTTTCCGTCAGCAGTCCCTTCCAGCAGTACCGCCGCACCGCCAGTGAGCTAACCGACCCCACCTTCCAGCAGGTGCAAGAGTCGCGGGTGGTCATCCGCCGCTTTAACGCGGCCCTCACATACCGCTTCGGTAAAATATAGTCGGGCCCGGTACCCGCCACATAGCAAAACTCCCGGCTACGGCCCGCCCAACTGGAATTGGACGGCCCATAGCCGGGAGATTTTTTTCAGTGCCCGACGCTTCGGTGCCCGGTGCCCCCGCCTAGGGCTGGGGCGTGGGGGGCGGCGTGGGCGTGGCCGCGGGCATGTAGTCGAAATGGAACTCGACGCGGCGGTTGCGGGCCATGTTCGCGGGCGAGGTGTCGGGCACCACCGGCTCCGTTTCGCCGCGGCCTTCGGTGATTATGCGGTTGGGGTCGACTCCCTTGCCGGTGAAGTAGCGTTTCACGGCCTCTGCCCGCCGTTCCGACAAGGCCTGGTTGTACTCCTCGGTGCCGCGGCTGTCGGCGTGGCCCGTGATGCGCAGGTTGTAGTCGGGGTGGGCAGCGAGGGCGCGCACCATCCGGGTGATGGCCGGGTACGAGCGCCGGTCGATTGTGGTACTGTTGGTCCGGAAGCGGACCGGTACTTCCAGGGCCTTGGTTTTCGAGTCGATGGCCAGCGGGCAGCCCACCGAATCGACGCGGGCACCGGCGGGGGTATCGGGGCAGCGGTCCAGGCTGTCGAGTACGCCGTCGCTGTCCTTGTCCACCACCAGCGGGCAGCCATTGGCATCCACGGGCGTGCCGGCGGGCGTGCCGGGGCACTTGTCGTTGGGGTCGGCCACGCCGTCGGCATCGGTGTCGGGGCAGCCCTTGAGGGCGGCGGTACCGGCCGCGTCGGGGCAGGCGTCCTCGCTATCGCGCACGCCGTCGTTGTCGCGGTCGGGGCAGCCTTCCAGCGTGGGCAGGCCTTTTTCGGTGGGGCACTTGTCCTGGTAGTCGGGCACCCCGTCGGCGTCGGCGTCCAGCGGGCAGCCGTTGGCATCCACTTTCACGCCGGCGGGCGTGCCGGGGCATTTGTCTTTGCGGTCGGGCACGCCGTCGGCATCAGTGTCTTTGGGCTTGCCCACCCCAAAGGTCACGCCCAGGGTGTGCTGCAGGTAGCGGTCGTCAATCTTGTTGGCGTCCCGGTTAAACTCGCCGTCGATGTTGCCATTGAGCGGGAAGTGCTGGCCGGTTTGCAGGAAGATGCCCACCGCATCGCTGAGCCGAAATGTGATGCCGGCCGCCCCAAAGGCGTCGAAATAGGTTTTGTTTTCGTCGATATTCCGGCCTCGCACCTGGCCTTCCCGGCTCGTGAAAGCCAGCCCCGGGGCCAGCAGCAGGTAGGGCTGCACCACGGACTCCTCTTTCAGCGCCCAGCCGTTGTTGAGTTTGAGCTTCAGGGCCAGGTTCACGTTCACCACGCCGGTGTTGAAGAAGGTGGAGGAACTCTGGCTGCCTTTCAGCTTAACATAGCCCAAGTGCAGGCCCAGGTCGGCACCGGACGTGAGGTAGCGGTTGATGCCAATGCCGGGGCCGTATTTGTTGCGGTCCCATTTCCAGAAATCGGAGCCCAGGCTGCCCTTGTACTGGTAGGCGCTGCCGGAGAGGCTCACGGCCGTTCGCTGGTCGGAATTCTGTGCGCGCCCCTGCGAAGTTGCCAGCACCGTCACGCACAGTAGGGCCAGCATGCGGAGTAGAGTAAGTCTCATAAAGCAGTGGGGAGTTAAAGGGTCCGAACGCAATGCCCGGCCGGGCACGCGCAAATACATCGGATATACTTATTTCATTACATAAGGTTATGGATGAGATAATTAACAAAAATTGCAACACTTAATAATTGTCGAATGCTAGCGGAGCGCCACCGTGTAGTGCCCGCGAAATTGAGCTGTTCGGCAAGTGGCACCGCTCCTGTTTTCAGCCCCATCTAATGAATTCGCCTGCGGCTCACGGTGGTGGCCTCCTCTTGCCGCCCGTAAGCAGTGGCTGAGCTTGGCCAAGAGCTTGTCTACCAAACCAGTTGGCTCACGTAAACAAGCCTGACGTTTCATTCAAGCCTTGATTGCGATGAAGCCACTTGCTTGTTTGGGTTGGGCCGCCGTGCTGCTCGTGCCCACGGCGTGCAGCTACGAACTGGCCGAACGGCCCACGGGCGGCCCGGTAGATGCGGCAGTCGACAAAACGGCTCCCACGGCGGCCCCCTTGCGCGACATCCGGTGGGAGCTGAGCGAACTCAGTGGCAAACCGGCGCCCTTTTCGGAGCAAACCCCGTTTCTGGTCTTGCACGACGGCCGCGCCCGCGCCGAAGGCCGGGCGAGCTGCAATAAGTTTTCGGGGCCTTACACGGCGCCTGCCCAGGGCCAGCTCCGGCTGGGCCCGCTGGTCACGACGCGGAGCGCCTGCCCCGACCTCACGGCCGAGGCCGCCTTCTTCCAGGCTTTAAATAAAGCGCGACACTACCGCATTCGGGGAAATACCCTGAGCCTCTACCCCGCCGATACCCTGGGCGGGCCGTTGGCTCAGTTCCGAGCTGCCCCCAGAAAGAAGTGATGGAGCGAAGCTGATACCTGAAACTACGCCTCTGCGCAGAGCCGGGCCTCTTTCTTCAAGGAATTGCAGACTGCCTGCCCTCGGAAAGGCGCGGAAAGCTGCTAGAACAGTCTGCTTACCGATACCCTTTGAATGAGAAAAGCCCCTCCTGCTAGTGCAGAAGGGGCTTTTTGGTGGTGATGCTAGGAATCGAACCTAGATCAAGAGCTTCGGAAACTCTCATACTATCCGTTGTACGACATCACCGGGCCTGGATAGGGCTGCAAAAGTAGCCACAAAAGCAAGGGCGACCAAATATGCGGCATAATTCTCGGCGCCTTATCCGCATCTGTAAAAACCCAGGGGGCGCAAAACCAGTTAAGTCAACCGTGTGCTTGCTTTAAAACCTCAACCCTTAACATCCTTTTATGAAAAAGAACCTGTATACGGCCGATGCCTCGGCCGTTGGTGGCCGCAGCGGCCACGTCCGCTCCGCCACGGGTGCCATTGATATGGAAATGTCGGTACCCGAAGGCTTGGGCGGAAAGAAAGGCGCCACCAACCCCGAAGAGCTGTTTGCCGCCGGCTACGCTTCGTGCTTTCAGCAGGCGTTGCTCGTTACGGCCCTGAAAGCCGGCGACACCCTCGATAAGGAAAGCACCGTGAAATGCTCGGTGACGCTGTTCCAGGAAGGCGACGCCTTTGGGCTCAGCGCCATCCTCGACGTGGACCTGAAGAAGTTCGACGAAGAAAAAACCATTGCCATGGTGCGCCAGGCCCACCAGATTTGCCCCTACTCAGTGGGCACCCGCGGCAACATGGAAGTGGAGCTACGCGTGTTGGGCAAGCCCCTGCCAGTAGCAGCCGAAGAAAACCTGGGCGTAGCCGAGCATAAATAGTTGTCGGTTGCTCGTTGTCAGTTGTTAGCTCAACTGGAAGCGGAGTATGAACTCTCGGGCCGTCCTGCCTGGTGGTACCTCACCCCCGCCCCCCCTCCAAAAGAGAGGGGTGCCACGACTCAATATTTTAGCTTAACTGCAAAAGACGGAAAGGCCCCAGCTCAATTTTGAGCTGGGGCCTTTTGATTTCTTCACGTCAGGCTCCCCTCTCTTTTGGAGAGGGGCCGGGGGTGAGGTGCCACCCCTGCCCGGCATGATTAGCAAAAAAAGGCCCGCCTGATAACTCAGGCAGGCCTTTTTACTAACAACTAATAACGAGCAACCGGCAACTAAGCCGTAGCCAGTACTTCTTTCACGCGGGCGGCGGCATCCTTCAGCAGTACGGCCGAAGAAACCTTCAGGCCGCTTTCGTCGATGATGCGGGCACCTTCTTCGGCGTTGGTGCCTTGTAGGCGCACGATGATGGGCACCCGGATGTCGCCGATGGCTTTGTAGGCTTCTACTACGCCGTTTGCCACCCGGTCGCAGCGCACGATGCCGCCGAAGATGTTAATCAGGATGGCCTTCACATTCGGGTCCTTCAGGATGATGCGGAAGCCGGCTTCTACGGTCTGGGCGTTGGCTCCACCCCCTACGTCGAGGAAGTTGGCCGGCTCGCCGCCGCTCAGCTTGATGATGTCCATGGTGGCCATGGCCAGGCCGGCGCCATTCACCATGCAGCCCACGTTGCCGTCGAGCTTCACGTAGTTCAGGTTGTTCTGGCTGGCTTCCACTTCCAAGGGGTCTTCCTCGTTGAAGTCGCGCAGGCCCACGAAATCCTTGTGGCGGTACAGGGCGTTTTCGTCCAAGGTTACCTTGGCGTCAACGGCCAGGATTTTGTTGTCCGAGGTTTTCAGCACGGGGTTGATTTCAAACATCGCGCTGTCGGTTTCGTCGTAGGCCTTGTAGAGGGCCGTCACGAACTTCACCATTTCCTTGTGCGCCTCGCCTTCGAGGCCCAGGTTGAACGCGATTTTGCGCGCCTGGAACGGCTGCAGGCCCACGGCGGGGTCCACGTGCTCGCGGTTGATTTTCTCGGGATGCGCCTCGGCTACTTCCTCGATGTCCATGCCACCCTCGGTGGTGTAGATGATGACGTTTTTGCCCGCCGTGCGGTCCAGCAGCACGCTCATGTAGTACTCCTTCGGCTCCGAAGCGCCGGGGTAGTACACGTCCTGGGCCACCAATACCTTGTGCACTTTGCGGCCTTCGGGGCCGGTTTGCTTGGTGATGAGCTGCATGCCGATGATGTTGCCGGCAATTTCCTTCACCTGCTCGAGGTTTTTGGCCAGCTTCACTCCGCCCCCTTTGCCCCGTCCGCCGGCGTGGATTTGCGCCTTGATGACGTACCAGCTGGTGCCGGTTTCGGCGGTTAGCCGCTCGGCGGCGGCCACGGCCTCCTCGGGCGTATCGGCCACGATGCCTTCTTGCACGCGCACGCCGTATTTTTTCAGGATGTCCTTACCCTGGTATTCGTGAATGTTCATAAAAACGGTAAAGGGGTGGTTTAGCTAGGCTGACTCTCGGTTGGTGGCACGAAAGTACGCCTTAGCCCGTCATTGCCCATACCACCGGGCCAACACGGCTTCGGCGGGCTTGTGCTGGGGCGTGAAATCGGCGTGGCGGCGGGCCGGGCCGTCGGGGGCCAGACCGGGGTACCATTTCCAGATAAACATGCCCTTGAGCCACGGCAGGCCCCAACAGGCCCGGAACATGGCCTCGTAGCAGCGGGCCTGGGTGGCTTCGTCGGGGGTCGCAAAAGCGGCCGTGCGCTCGGGCCATTCCCAGGGGCGGGCGGCGGCATCGGAGGTGGTTTTGTAGCCAATTTCGGTGAAAACCACCGGCTTCTTGATTTTCTTTTGCCAGGCCGCCAAGGTGCGCAGGTGGGGCTGCCAGCCGCGCAGCAGCGTATCGACCGAAGGGCTGGCGGCGTTGCTGAGCGGGAAATACGCCTGAATGCCCACGTAGTCCAGCGCGTCCCAGAACTTGATTTGCTGGTACTCGCCGCTCCAGTTGGCAGCGTAGGTGAGCGGGCCGTGGTACACGCCCCGAATCTGGCGGATGAGGCGGCGCCAGGCCCGGTCGTGGGCCGGCTCGGTGGCGTGCAGCAGCTCGGTGCCAATGCACAGGCCGTCGAAATGCGCCGCTTCGGCCACCTGGGCATAGTGCAGGATGTAGCTGGCGTAGCTGGCAAACCACGCGTCCCAGTTGGCGGGGCTGATCATGTTGATGTCGCCGGGCCAGGTGCCATTGCCCCGCACCCACAGATGGGGCTTCATGAGCGTACGCAGGCCGTGCTGGTGCGCCAGCTGAGCGGTTTGAATGAGGCCGGCATCGCTTTCGCCCCAATACCCACCGCGTCTCGGGCGCCGCTCCGTGCGCACCCGAATCACCGGCTCGGTGGCCCCGGCTTGCCAGCCAAAGGGCATTTGCGCTATCCATGTCACGTGGGCTTTGCGCAGCGGCTCAAGCTCGGCATCTGTAACGGAATCGCCGCCCACCCAGCTCACGCCGCGCAGCCGCGTGCTGTCGAACGTGCCCGGGCCGCCAAACGAAGCAGCCGGGGCCATTAGCTCGCTGGCATCGGCGCGGTTCGCTCCGGCCGTGCCGGGGCGGCGGGGCCACCAGAGGGCCAGCAGCGGCACCACCCCCAGCAACGCCAGCGGTACCCAGCGCCGCCACGAAAAGGAAGGAAGGGCCATGGGGAAGAATCCAGTCAACGGTCGTTTTTTTAGTGAAGCCAAAATCTTGTCTGCGCCAGTTGGTTGGCGACGCAACGGCTAGGGTTCCGCTCCGGCGGGATTGTGCGTAGCTTTGCCACTACTGCACCATTCACGTCTTTTGCTACCCCCCGTTGCTGCAAGCTATCAACATTCACAAGAGCTACAACTCCTTGAACGTACTCAAGGGCATCGATTTAACGATTGAAAAGTCGGAAATCGTGAGCATCGTCGGTTCTTCGGGAGCGGGAAAGAGCACCTTGCTGCACATCCTTGGCACCCTCGACAACCCCGATTCGGGCGAAGTACTGTTCGACGGCGAATCGGTGAGCTCGCTGGGGCGCAACGACTTGGCCCGGTTCCGCAACCGGCACATTGGCTTCATCTTCCAGTTTCACAACCTGCTGCCCGAGTTCACGGCCCTCGAAAACGTGTGCCTGCCCGCCTACCTGGCCGGCCGCTCCGAAAAAGAAGTGCGCGTGCGGGCCCGCGAGCTGCTCGCCATGCTCAACATGGAATTCCGTGCCGACCACAAGCCCAGCGAAATGAGCGGTGGCGAGCAGCAGCGCGTGTCCGTAGCCCGCGCCCTCATCAACTCGCCCGAAATCATCTTCGCCGACGAGCCCAGCGGCAACCTCGACACCAAAAACGCCCAAGAGCTGCACCAGATATTCTTCCTGCTGCGCAAGGAATTGGGCCAGACCTTCGTGATTGTGACGCACAACGACCAGCTGGCCGAAATGGCCGACCGCAAGATTGTGATGCGCGACGGCCACATTCTGGAAGGCGGCTAAGCGGTGCCCGGGTTGAGCTCATTGGCTACAAAAAGCACGTTATCCCAAGCCTGCCGAAGCACCCCTACCAGGTGAGTATTTGCCTCGCTGCAACGAAGCGGTAGAGATGCTTCGGCAAGCCCGAGATGACGCTGGTACGCTTCCCTCCTCGCCCGCTGCTAGCTCACTCAGGGAGTGGCCACAAACCATTTATCGCCGGAGTCGTCCAGATTGTGGCCTTCCACTTTGCCCCGGGTGGCGGCGTCGCCGGCGTAGTAGTACAGGGGGCGGCCCTTGTAGGTGAGCTGCTCGCGGGAGGTAGACCCGGTGCCATAGGGCCCGGTACCCGCGCTCTGCTCGCGGGTAAGAGTACCAAAGTTGCTGGCTGACAGCGTGGACGGCACCGCGGGCGCGCTCATATACAGCGCCGGCCAGATGGCGGCGCAGCCGCCCGTGCAGTTGGTAGCCTGCGTACTTGAGCTGGTGTTGTCTTTGGCAAAAAAGTACAGCGTGCGGCCCAGGGCATCGGTCAGGTAGGTTTTGGTGCTGACGGCGTGGGTGGTTTTGTCTTCCACGCTTTTGCTGGCCAGCACCACGCCGTAGCTTGGGTTTACTACGTGCCAGATGCCGCCAATGCCGTTGCCTCCGGTCTGGCCAGCGGCCTCGCGGGTGTACACGCCGCTCGCGGCCGGGGCGTAGTAGTAGAGCGGCCAGCCTTTATAGGTGGTTTGCTGGCGGCCGTCGGCGGTGGTTTTGGTGGCAAAGTCTTCGGCTTTCAGGGCCTTGGGCACTTTCAGGTTGGCCTCGTAGTACACGGGCCACAGGGGGTTGCAGGTGGCGCTGGTGCAGGTATTGGCCCCGTCCACGTCGCGGGCAAAGAAGTAGAGGGTATTGCCGCTGGCATCGGTCATGTAGGTGCCGAGCGTGGCAGAAGTAGCGAGCTTCACGGTCGCTACAGCATCGGGGTCTTCGGCGGGCGCGTCGCCGTCCTTTTTGCAGCTAACTAAGGCCGTGCTCATCGAGCCGAAGAGCGCCAGGACCAGCCCAAGCAGCCAGAAGCGCATCAAGAAAGATTGTGTTGGTTTTACCATGACGGAGTTGTGTTTAAGCTTTTGAAAAAAGGCGGCTGAATGATTCTTGAGCTAAAAAACAGGGCACAAGAAGTCACGTCCTCGGCCATGGGAATGGCGGGGAAGGCAGGCCAGGCTAGGCGCTTGGCCAAATGGAAAAAGGACGACGAGAACTACCGGTCGGCAGTGAGCGGAGAGCGGCCGGAAGTCGGCGCCGACTTCTGTGCTAACTCCCGGCAAAAAAGCCAGCCAGTGCAACCACAGGCAGCGCCGGCGGAAAGCCAGCCAAGCGTGCCTGTTGAGGGTTACATATAGATACTCGGAGGCAGCCGGAAAAAGGTTGTTTTGGTTGGTTTAAAATCCTTAAGCAGCCGCATTGCCCAGCAAAAACACAGAGCCAGAGCACACTGCCCCTGGCCCGATTATGGCTAGTCTCAAAGGGCCTTGCACTGAGCTGGCGCTCTCCCAACCTCATTAGCTTTAACTAATTTTAATAACCAGCACAAACACTTGATATACAGCAATAAAATTTACTAATATTTATGGCTTTCTTGGCACGTTTCGTGCAAGCTGTTGGTTATACATCCGAACATCAGTTGGACACATTAATAAAAAACACAGCCATGACCGAGGCCACCAAAACCACCAAGGACATTACCAAAAAAGTTAAAATCGAGAGCTTGGATTTGAGCCGCTCCGACGAGACGCTGGACCTGGCGAAGGACCTCGCTAAGTTCATCAAGGACAACAAGCTCACCACGAATGTGCAGGGCAAGGAGTTTGTGAACGTCGAAGGCTGGCAGTACGCTGGCTCGCGCCTTGGCATTGTGCCCATCGTGGAGCACGTCATCAACGTGAGCAGCGACCAGGAACTGAAATACCAAGCCAAGGTGACGCTGTTTGACATCCGCCACCAGCTCACCGTGGGCGCCGGCTTTGCCGTGTGCTCCAATAAGGAGAGCGGCAAGAAGTTCTACCAGGAATTTGCCATCATGAGCATGGCCCAGACCCGGGCCATCGGCAAGGCGTACCGCAACTGCCTAGCTTGGATTATCCGCGCCGCTGGCTACGAGCCCACGCCGGCTGAGGAAATGGAGTACAACACCAACACGCCAGCAGCGGCACCCGCTCCGGCAGCAGCTGTAGCCCAGGCCGTGCCCGCCATGCAGGTAGTTCCCGCCGAAGTGCCGGCAGTAGCCGCCGAGCAAGCCGCGCCGGTGCAGTACGCCACGGCTTCGCAGAAAGAGGAAATCATCCGCTTGCTCAACCATCCGGTGATTACCCGTCCGGAGAAGACCAAGATGCTGCTCAACATCAACCGCCTCGATGAGGAGCGCGCCGTGCAGGCCATCGCCAAGCTGCGCAAAGCCATCGACGACCGTGAGAACGGCGAGAAGGCCGCCGCCTGAGCTTCGGCTTAATTCAAACGAAAAGCCCGGCACCTTGCGGTACCGGGCTTTTCGTTTGACCCTTTTTAAAAGGGCGTTGGGCTGAAATTATCCTAAGCATTGATAATAGATGCCTAGCGGTTTGCAGGTGGTGCGCACCAGAGCGAAGTCCCTACGTCTCACCCTAGAATAGACCAAGCGCCCGATTAACCTTGCAAAGCAACCGGGACAACTCCTGGGTTTTATTCTTTGCTCACCCTCACCATTTTTTCTTGCCCCTGAGCTGAAATAATGCGCAGCAGATAAGTGCCGGGCAGCAGCGCACTGGTATCCAATAGGTCCAATCCAGTGGCACTGGCAGTCTGTTTCCAGCAGACTTTTCCTGTTACGTCGGTCAGCGTGAGCTGACTGCCCGTGCCGGCTCCGCTAACGGTGAGCAGGTTGGCGGTTGGGTTGGGAAAGGCCGTGGCCGTCTGGCTGGCAGTTGCCCCAAAGTGCACTGCCCGCACCTGGCTATAGGAGAAAGTACTGTCGAGGTCCGTACTCCGCAAGCGGTAATAATTGACCTCGGAAGTCGCCCGCGTATCAACAGCGCTATACTGTTTAGGGGAAGTACTAGTGCCAGCAGCTGCCACGTCGGCAACGGTATGCCAATCGGCGATACCAGTACTGCTGCGCTCCACCCGGAAACTTTTGCTGTTGTGCTCGCTGGCGGTGGCCCACTTGATGAGGGCATGGCCATTTTGATTCGCCACCATGAAACTCGTCAGGGTGACTGGCAGAGGTGCGTTGATATCCTGTATCGCAACGGTGTTTGTGACCATATCAATGGCACCTGCCGTAGTCAGGGCGCGGCCGTAGAGTGTGGCCCCGGTGTGAAAGCTGATAGCCCCATGCGCTAGCAGCGTCCCGCGGAAAACAGAGTTGGCGCCCAGCGTAACTGCCCCCTCGACCTGCCAATAAACGTTGGCCGCAGAGGCTCCATTAATCAGCTTAACATGGGACAAGTCCCCAGTGGTTAATGCACCGTTCAGCTTGATGATAAAAAGCGCGTTGGGGTTATTCTGCGCATCCAAGACCAAGTCACCCGCCAGCGTTGTGGCGGCCCCCAGGCAATACACGTTGGGCGTGAGTACCTGAGGAGCTCCAACCGGTCCTCCCAACACGGTTAGGGAGTTATCCGCACAAGTAATGGCGGACATTTGGCCGTAGGCCACGGCCACATCTGTCGCGGCTTGCGTCGCGTAGGCATCGCCGGTGCCGCTGTTTCCGACATATACTGCTCCTCCAATTACGGTTCCGGCCGGAGCCCCCCCGAAACCAGTTACCGGGGTGGAGCCCGTGCCCACATCGCCTGTGACAACGGTGGCCCCGGAGTTGTCGAGGCGGCCCACAGCCGTGAAAACCGCGAAGGTTGAAGTAACGCCCAGGGCAGGAGCCACTACTTGCCCCATGCTGGTTTGGGGTAAGGCCGAAAGCGAAGTGAGAGCGCCTAGTAAGAGTAGTATTTTTTTCATGATAGCAGTGTTGTAGGAATGGAAAATATGGTCACGTCGGAAAGGGTACTCGGCGGCTGAGTTAGCCATTGCCGGTAACCATAGTTGTTTTAAGGAGCAGTTATTTAGTGTTTTAGAACCTTCGATAGACTTGTACGCCGGAGTTGCGGGCCAGCCTGTGCTCCCAAACATTAAGGCTGCGGCACGTGGGCCTTGCTCACGTGGAGTTGTGCTGCGGGTGGGCCCGCACAAATTGATGGTGCCCCAAAGGCGGCAGTTGCGCTGAAGCTTCTAGCCTCGAATACTTGGCCCGCAGCGTCTACAACTACCCCAGCGGGCTGGTCGCGGGCTGAGCGCCGGCGCCAACTGCCCATTTCCAGCGGCTGCCTGCGCAGGCTTGGCCACGAATAAGTTGCTCCGACCCTGGCTGGCCCAAGGGGTGATACGGAAAGCTGCTACTTCACTGAAAAATCTTGCTTCTAAGAAGTTTACTGCAGCGTAGCCCGTGATGTCTTTAACTTGGATATTACCAGCACCCGTCGAATGGGCGCCCTGCTTGCCCACGGGACTTTGGGCCCGAACGTGCCGCGCCACCAGCAACAACGAGAATAATACGACCAGTGCAACTATTTTTAGCAAGTTGATATACTGCACGTTGTATACTTTGCCAGTAGTTGATTTGCCGGGCAGGTTAATCGAACGATAAGCAATTGGCGTAAAGGGTAGATTCATTCGGTGACGCGGAAGAGTATAGGGACAAATGTATCTGTCACCCTTCCGGTTACTCCGTAAAAGTCCTACCCTAAATGCGGTAGCCAGCCTGCTCTAGGCCTCTGGCTGGCCGGTTCTTGCTGCTGCTTCCGCCCGCAAATCAGCCAAAATGGTCTGTACGAGTTCTTCGTCCAGGGGCTTGTGAATGATGCCGGCTACGAGGGCGCAGTCTTGTGCTCTGGTCGTATCGGCCAACGCCAGCGAAGAAGTGAGCAGGTAGATTCGGCAGCGGCCTTGCAGCGCGGCCGCATAAGGAGTCAAAGCCATCAGAAAGCCCCACCCATCCAGCACCGGCATATTCAGGTCCAGAAAGATAACCCGGGGCACCGCAGTGGCTATGCGCGGCACCAGGTAGGCGAGGGCCTCTTCGGCGGCGGTGAACGCCCGGATGTCATCGGCAAATCCCTCCGTCCGCAGCACGTGCTCGGTCAGGAAAAGGCTGATAGGGTCCTCGTCGATAAGGTAGGTGCGCATGCTAGTGCCGGTCGAGGTGAATCAGAAACCGGGTCCCAAAATTCAGGTCGCTGGCCACTTCAATCTTGCCGCCCATTGCTTCCACGTGGGTTTTGACCAGGAACAGGCCGATGCCCCGGCCGCGCTGGTTGGTGTGGAAGCGCTTATAGAGCTGGAATACGTCGGAACCCGCCTTAAACATGTCGAAGCCGGAACCATTGTCGGTAAAGCTGATGGTGGGCCCCCCATGGTCTCCGGGCTCGCAACTGATATCCACTTTCAGCGGGCGCGCGGCGAAGCGGTACTTGATGGAGTTCGACAACAGATTATAGAAGATGCTGTAGAGATAGGCGCGGTTGCCGTGCACGACAAGGCCCGCCGCTATGTCGAGGTTAACCCGGCCGCCGCATTGCTGCAACGCCTCATCCAGGTTGTTCACCGCTTGCGCGCACACGTCCACCAGCGGCATCGTTTCCTGCGCCTGAATGTCCTGCTTATCCCGAATGGACAGCACCAGGTTCAAATCCTTGAGTACCTCATCGGCCTGGCCCATGCTCTCGCGCAGGTGGGCCAGCGAAACCGTAAACGCCTCGCTGTTTTTATCCACTTTGGTGAGCATTTTGGCCAGGCCCAGGGCATTGGCCAGGGGCCCGCGCAGGTTGTGGGAAATGACGTAGGTGAACTGCTGCAAATCGCGGTTGTGCCGGTACAGGTCCTGGGTCATTTTGGCCTGGCTGGCCTCGATTTCCTTGCGGTAGTTGATGTTTTGCATCAGGGCCACGAACTGGGTCAGCTCGTCGGCGTCGTTGTAGATGGGGGTGATGTCCATGGCCAGCCACAGCTTTTGCCCCGACTTCTTGTAGTTGAGGATGGTCACCGAAAAGGGCTTCCGGCGCTTCATCCGCTCGCGGATGCGCTGCACCATGGCCGGGTCGGTTTCGGGCCCCTGGAGCATGGCTCCCGGCCGCTGGCCCAGCATCTCGGCCAGGGCGTAGCCCGTGTGTCGGGTAAAGGCGGCGTTCACCCATTCGGTGCGCCCCTGCGCGTCGGTGATGACGACGCCGTTATCGGTGCCCTGGGCCACCAGGGCCAGCAGCTTGAGCTGTTTATCTGCCTCCACCCGCTCGCTGATGTCCGAGAAATAGATGGATAGCCCGGTGGCAGAAGGATAGGCTTTGAATTCCAGCCAGCGGCTTTCACGCGCAAAAAAGGTCTCGAATTGTACCGTTTTTCCAGTTTCGAGCGCCTGCTCGTATTGCCGGCGGTAGGTGCCGTTCGCTTCTTCGGGGAATAATTGCCAGATGTTTTTCCCCAGGCTTTGCTCCCGGCTCAAGTTAATGAGCCGCTCAGCTTCCCGGTTGATGTAGGTCAGGTTCCAGTCCTTATCCAGCGAAAAAAATGCATCCGTAATGCTTTCCAAGGTCGTGGTGAGCGCCGTCGCCTGCTGCTTGATCAGGTTCTGCGCCGCGGCCATCTCCGTGATGTCTTCCGCCGCCACGTGCAGCCCAATAATCCGCTCCTCCACCACCAGCGGTATTTTGTTCACCTTCAGGTATTGCTCGCCGTACTGGCCCTGCACCGTTACCTCAAAGTGCACTTTATGGCCGCCGATGGCTTCCTTAAATTTCTCCCCAAACAGGGCCCGTACTTCGGCCGGCAGGAAATCGTGCAGATGCTGGCCAATGACTTCGTGCTTGGCTTTGTGGAGAAAGGTCAGGAAGGCTGGGTTGATGTCCAGCACCAAGCCGTTGATGTCCTGAAATACCGCCAGGGTGGGGTTGTTTTCGAACAGCAGCCGAAACCGCTGCTCGCTCTGGGCCAGCTCGAAGCGGTTGTGCGCATGGCCGGACTCTTGCTTCAGCATGTCGTTGTCGTCGCGGTGGCCCATGGGTGCGTTCATTAAACTAAGTTCTGGTTGCCCCGGGACCAACCAGGGGCGCGTGGGCACGCCTCCTAACTGGAAGCAACACCGGTTTAAGCCCGAAACGGAATAAGCCGTTCAACAGCAGAAGGGCTGCCAGGCAAAGGTCTGGTAATCCAAGTGCGCAATTGCACAAAGCATCTACCCTAAATTCGGGTCAGGCCACGCCGCTTATTTCTGCCAAAGCCAACCGTATCGGCGAACCTGCCGTTAGCTGAACATTCATGCCGGAAACCCCGCTCATCCCCAGTTTCATAGTTAAGCAAAAGTAAGGTTAATTCCTCAAGGATAACCGCCAGGACCACGGCCCGCACCCTTACGCGCCGTTTCGGCATGGACACCCGCAAATAGGGTAGGAAATGAGCCTACTCCCCTTTGGGGTTCAGCCTACCTTCGCCAGATATCTTCCAAAGAACTTATTAGCGGTTTCTATCACGCGGTAAAGCAGTTGGCTCCCGTAGCAATGGAGCAAAAGGGCACGTCCGAAAGAGAAGAGTAAAAAATAATATATTATTCATTAAGTACAGAAATTAGGTGTGGTGTCATTATTACTAGGTATTGTGGAGGATGACCTGAGCGTGCTCGAATCTCTGAGGAATTATTTCAGTCAACAACCGGAAATCTGCGAGGTGCTGGCGGCCGATTCCATCGAGGACCTGCTGGAGCAGCTGGACGAGGCATTGGTGCCGCAGGTGCTGCTGCTCGACATTGGCCTGCCCGGCATCAGCGGCACCGAGGCCCTGCCGCTGCTAAAGGACAAATACCCCGCCATGGAGGTGATAATGCTCACGGCCTACGAGGACGTGGAGCACATTTACCAGGCGCTCTGCTGCGGCGCCACCGGGTACATGGCCAAGTTTACGCCACTGGCGCAGCTCAAGGAAGCCGTGCTGGAAGTGGCCCGGGGCGGGGCGCCCATGAGCCGGGCCATCAGCCGAAAGGTGCTCTCGCACTTTCGGCCCACGCCCACCACGCACTCCGATTTGCTGACCCCGCGCGAGCGGCAGGTCCTGCAGGGCATCGTGGACGGGCTCAGCGACAAGGAAATCTCCACGCGCCTCGATTTGTCGACGCTCACCATCCGCACCCACGTCAAGCACGTATACCGCAAAATGCAGGTCAACAGCCGCACGCAGCTGCTCAGCCAGCACCTGCGCGGGCTGGTTTAGCCTCTAAAGGGCCATTTCAGTGGAGCCGGGGTGTGGAGCGGCGCGCAAAACCGGACCCGAAACCCGGGACCGTCGGCCCGCGGCGCCGCATCCAATGTGCCCCCCACGGCGAGAGCGCGGCGCCGCATGTTGCGCAGGCCCATCCCAGCCTGGGCGGCCAGGGGCATTGCGCGGCCATCGTCCTGAACCTCCAACACTACGGAGTTTTTTTGACGATACAGGCGTACCGCCGGGTAGACAGGGCTTTGCGCGTGGCGAACGGCATTGGTGGTAGCTTCCTTAAATACCAGGTAGAGTTCTTGTCGCAACCGGGCCGGCAGCATCGCTACATCCTCCATTCCCTCCACTGCGAAGCGGATGTGTAGCGAAGTGCTCAGCGCCAACTGGTCGAGCATGTCGCGCATGCGGTCTTCCAGCGCGTTCATCGTATCGGCCTCGGCATCCAGCCCCCACGCCACATCGCGCAGGGCTGAGCAAGCCGAGCGGGTGGTATGCAGCAGCCGCTCCAGGCTGACTTCGTCTTCGCGGGGCTGCATCAGCAGGGTTTCGGTTTGCAGCTGAATACGCAGGAGCAGCGACCCCAGCTCATCGTGCAGATTAGCGGCAATACGATTGCGAATTCGCGCCTCCTGCTTCCGGGTTCGCAACTGTTGGCGCATCAGGTACTGTGTTAGCCAATAAAGCAGGCTTCCTAACACGACTAAGGCAGTTATCCCGACCACCAGTGCTTGCCTTGAAGCATCTGCCCCAAATGTGGCATACAGCTGTAGCTCGGTCATATAGCCGGCTGGGTTGGGAACGAACTAAGCATAACATCCTATCTATAATAGATAAATAAATGGGTTGAGCTAACTGACCAAAGGCACGGGGCAACGGCGGGAATTGTTTCTGCCCTAATGCATAGCTCTATAAATAAACTCAATTACATAACGCCTGCAATTTACCAGTTGTTTAAGCTAACACGGCGACCAACGGTATTATAAGCACGACCAACCCGTCTTTATGCACGGCAAACCGATATGATCCGCCCCTGATTGAATATGTTTTAACGAAGGGATGACTAAAAACCGTATTGTCGCTTCAGCCAGGCAATAGCACCTGATAAGTCGTTAAGAACCCCTTCAAAACGGCTGTTGGAGCTTCTGGAGGCAGCAAGGACGAGTTGCGCATCGCCATTTAATCCAGCTATATCAGCAGCAGTTTTCTGACTGTGCAGCGGTTTCGTTCTTACACTGTAATTATTTGAAAATAAATAATGTGAGCTCAATCTATGGCGGCGCTTACAAACCCCAAAAGCCATTGAGCGCTTTCGCCGCACCGAAAATGAAGGGTAGAGCCCCAATAAGCGGCCCCAAACACCCATTCATGGTCGCGTGCATCGCTGGGGTAGCCGAGGCAGGGCTTTTTCATCCCCGGATTTCCTCAATTAGTCATTAACCTGCCCCAGCGAACGAGCGCTACGGTACCTTTCACGGTGTGCTCGATAGGACTGCACTCCGTGGAGTAGTTCCAACGGTAATAATACACGCCTGGAACAGCTTCTGCTTTGGACCAGAAGTCGCCTTACTGGCTGGTGCTGAAAACCTGCAGCTGAAACGTGCGCGGGGACGCAAGCCTCAGTTCACCGCCCGCCACGCTCAGCCCGGCCGGGCTGAGCGTGGCGGGCGGTGTGGGCCACCGTGCAGGTTGGGCCCTGGTTGAAACGCACCCGGATAAGCGGACTGGCGTTGCCCACGCCTGCCACGAAATTCACGTCCTCGTCGCCATCCGGGTCAGCAATTGCCACTGATGTCGCTGCGTGCATGGCTTCCGCCGAAGTGGGGTGAGCAGCGGCTCTTTCGGCCCCGGATGCAGCTGGCCCGCCTACCTCCTGTCGTTGACCAACCAGCCACTGATGGGGAGAGACAAACCTGTGACTTTAACACCCTTCAAAAGGCGCTGCAGGCTGCTTTTCTCCAATGCTGATTGAGTTGTGCTTTAGCAGTAGTTGTGCTTAACCAATAATAAATAAAATAAATTTATATTTACAACTAGGCCCCATTGACCAGTCAGCAACCCATGTGCACTGATTTTCTTGCTCCCCCACCGGCCGGCCCAGCTACTGAACCAGCCGTGGAAACCGAGGAATTGGTATCCATCGTGGTGCCATTCTACAACGAGCAGGACAGCGTGCGCCCCCTGGCCGAGCAGATTGATGGCGTGATGACTGCCCACGGGCTGCCCTACGAGCTGCTGCTGGTGAACGACGGCAGCGAAGACCAGACCTGGGCGCGCATTACCGCCCTGGCTGCCGAAAACCCGGCCGTGGTGGGCATCGACCTAGCGGGCAACTACGGCCAGACCCTCTGCCTACGGGCGGGCTTTGAGCGGGCCCGGGGCGCCATCGTGGTGGCCATGGACGGCGACCTGCAGCACGACCCCGCCTACCTCCCGCAGTTTGTGGCCTACATCCGCGAGGGCTACGACATGGTGAGCGGGGCCAAGGCGAAGCGCCCCGAGGGCCGCGCCCATTCGCTGCTCGCCAATACGGCCCACAAGGTCATTTCCCTGTTATCGGGGGTGCAGCTCGAATATTTTGGGGCCACGTACAAGGCCTACCGCCGCTACCTGCTGCGCAACGTAGAGTTGCTCGGCGACTCGCACCGCTTTTTGGGGGCCCTGGTGGCGCAGCGCGGCATTCGCTACCGCGAATTTCCGATTGAGGTGCGCCAACGGCCGTTTGGGGCCAGCCATTACGGCCTGGGCAAAGCCCTGGTGGTGGTGGTCGATTTGGTGATGCTGCGCTTTTTTCTGCGTTACTCGCGCAAACCGTTCCGGCTGTTTGGGGTGCTTGGGATAGTGACGTTGGCCGTGGGGCTGCTGGCCACGGCCGGCCTGCTGGTCGGCTCCGTTTTCTTTGGGGTGAATATTTCCCATCGGTTTCCCATGGAGTTTATTTTCAGCTTGTTTCTGATAATGAGCGGCATTTTTCTGATTTGCTTCGGGCTGTTGGCCGAAATTGGCACGCACGCCTACTACGCCCGCCGCAACCGGGCACCCTACGTGGTGCGGCACGAGCTGCGGGCGCCGTCCCCAACGCTTTAAGCATGGCGCTGCGTCTCATCATCAACGCCGACGACTTTGGCTGGGATGCGCCCGCCACGGCCGCCATTCTCGACCTGGCCGCCCAGGATTGCCTCAGCAGCACCACCGTCATGGCCAACCTGGCCAGCGAAACAGACCTGGCCGCCCTGCGCCGGTTCGCCGGCCGCGTATCGGTTGGCTACCACCTGAACCTGATTTTGGGGCCGCCGGTGGCCCCGGCCGCTGCGGTGCCCAGCCTGCTGGGGCCGGATGGCCATTTCTGGCCCGCGCAGCGGCTGTGGCTGCGCTACTTGGCCGGCCAGGTGCGGCCGGCCGAGCTGGCCGTGGAGCTGACCGCCCAGATTGAGCGCCTGCGCGCCCACGGCCTCTCCCCGAGCCATGCCGATTCGCACCGGCACCTGCACCTTTACCCCCGGCTGGGGCCTACCCTTACGCGCATACTGGGCCAGCTGGGCGTGCGGCGGCTGCGGCGCTGGACGCCCCAGCCCAGCTACGGGCAGCGCGGCCGCATTCTGAACGTATTCGGCCGCATTTCTTCCGGCGGCCTGCGGGGGTTTGCCACGCCCAATGCGCTGGCGGCCGATTTCTCGGCGGCACAGACGGCCACGTTGCCCTTGTTTGCGCAGGGGCTGGCCCGCGCCCGGCGGCACGGCCCCACCGTGGAATTTATGACCCACCCCGGCCTGAGCGACCGGCCTGGCTCGTACCTGGCCCGCCGCACGGAGTATGAGTTCTGGCGCGGGAGCACCTGGCGCGACCATCTGGTGGACCTGGGCGGCAGCTTGATTCGGTACGATGAAATCTGAGCCGCACCTGGGTAAACATCGGTTTTTAACCGCGCTCCATTGCCCCCTGCAATCTTGTTCCGCCTACCAATGCCCCCGGTAACGCCACGGCCGCCGAGAGCAGGTAAAAGAGCAAGCTGAGGCTGACCGAGACCGTCGCATTAAGCGCCAGCCACTGCGCCCCGAGCAGAAAGACCACCTCGCGCGCTCCCGCCCCGCCCACCGTGAAGGGCAACGCCGCGGCCACCGACGAAGCCAGAAAAACCAGCAAATACGCCGGCAGTTGCGTGGTGGTATGCGTAGCGGCGAGCAAGGCCAGTGTGCACAGCAGCTGGGCCGCCTGCACGCCCAGTGCCAGTGCCTGGGTGTGCCAATACGTGGGGCTGAAAGGTGCGAACCACCGCCCCGTAACGGCCGCTCCGCCCCGCAGCAGGCCCGCTGCGCCAAGGCCTGCCACCCCGCGCCAAACCCAAAGCCCGGGCAGCGGCAGGGGCACCACCCAGGCCAGGGCTACCAGCAGCACCCCCAGTGCCAGCAGGCCGCTCACGCGGTCCAGCACCAGGGCGCGCACCAAAGCGGTGGTTTTGGTCGGGTAGGCCCGCCGCAGCACCAGCACCTTGTAGCCATCGCCGCCGATGCCGCCGGGCAAAAAAAGATTGTAGAACATGCCCAGCCAGTAGAGGCGCAGGTTGGCCGTTTCGGATAAATCGACCCCGATGGCCCGCTGAAAACAGTTGAGGCGGCGGGCCGCCAGCCACTTGGAAACGGCGAACAGCCCCACCGCCAGCCCCAGCCAGCCGGGCTGCACGCTGGCTAGCACCTGGGCCACCTGGCGGGGGCTGATGCGGCGAAACACGAACCACAGCGCGGCCACCAGCAGCCCCAGCTTCAGCAGCAGCAGCAGGGCGGTGCGCAGGGAGGGCGGGAGGGTCAAGGCACCGGTAGAAGTGGCGGTGGAAACCGCTGTTTGGCAAGTAAAATAGGGACTACTAGTTGAATTTCACCAGGTGCAGACGGATGCCCCGGTCGATGACGAACTCGTAGTACTGGCGGTAGCGCCGGCCGGTAAGGCACCGGTCTTCGGCCAGATAGAAGGCGTTTGGGGCGGGAGCGGCGGGCAGCTGCGGCGACGTGGACGAATACACGATGTGGCCCGTGCCCCGCGTGATGTAAAACGCCTCGTCGTTATCGACGTGGGTATCGGCCAGCCTGTACACCGGGGCGTGGCCGGCTATTTGCGCCACCCGGATGGCGGCCGCGCGATAGGGCGTTTCGTCGCGGGTGAGCAGGCGGGCGGGCAGCACAAACCAGTTGAAAACGACGCGCGCGCACAGCAAAAACAGCCCCAGCCACGCCAGCCGCTGGGCCGGCAGGTACCCGAAGGCCAGCGTGCAGCCGGCCAGCGCCAGCACCCCCGCCGCCGATTTCCAGACCACGCCGGGCTGCACGGCGGCCGCTGGTATCCACGGCACGGCCACCAGGCTCAGGCTGACCAGCGCCATGGCCAGTAGCAGCACGGCATCGAGCACCCGGTGGGGCCAGCGGCGCTCGGCCCAGAACTGCTGGTAGAAATACACCGCCACCGTGAAGCACAGCGGCGTGAGCACGAACAAGTAGCGCGGAATAGTGCCCGGCGATAGCCAGAACACCGGCGTGAGCGCGGCAAACAGCACCGCATTGAAGCGCAGGAAGGGCTGCTCGCGCAGCACCTGGCGCCAGCCGGGCCGGACCAAACACAGCAACAGCAGGGTCCAGGGCAGGAAATAGGAGATGAAATCAAGCGGAAACTTCGCCAGATGCGCCAACGATTCCCACCAGGCGTGGGCGGCCACGGTGCGCTGCATCGACTGGTCGAGGAGCGTGGCCAAATAATCGTGCAGGGGGTAAAAATGGCGGTACACCGCAAAGTAGCCGCCTAGCAACCCCAACAGCACGCCCAGCCCCAGGGCGTGCGCCCCCGACAGCAACCGCCGCCAGTGGCCGTCAACAAACCCGAAATACACGCCCAGCGCCACCGCCTGAAACACCAGCGACGGCAGGCCCTTGAGCAGAAAGCCCACCGCCGTGAGGGCGTAGCTCACCACAAACAGGGCCACCCAGCGCCGCCGCTCGCCCAACTCAAACACCGCCATGAAACCGAGGTAGGTAACCAAGGCGTGCAGGGTGTCAATCAGCCCCAGGAAGGAGTCGTAGAACAGCATGCGCCCACTGGTGATGAAGGCCAGCGCGGCGGCTACGCCCAGCGCCCAACCCAGCCGGCGGCTCACGAAATAGTACAGACTCGCCCCCATGCCCAGCAGCGCCAGCACCGTGGGCAGGCGAATCACCCACTCCTCGACGGAGCCAAAAAGCTGGAAAAGCCCCACCAGCAGCCAGTTGAATAAGGGTGGCTTGTTGAAATAATGCTCGCCCTGGAGCGTCGAAACAAAGAAATTGCCGTGCAGCTTCAATTCCAGGGCCACCAGTGCCCGAATGGGCTCATCGCCGATGAGCGGGAGCAGGCCCAGGTTGAGCAGCAGCGCGGGCAGCAGCACCAGCAGGGCCAGCAAAGCGGGCACCCAGGGGCGCGCCCGCAGCCAATTAAGTACGGAAGGCATGGCGAAGAGCAGCGTGGGATTGCCAGTTAAAGGCAATGTTCCAATAAGTTACTGTATTTTATGTATTAAAAATTTATTTTATTATGTATTGCGTGTACTGCGGAGGTCTTGCTTAGCCGGACAGAAGAAGGAGATATATCTCTTCTGTGATGACAGCTAAAAAGCGCGGAACGTCGCCCGATAAACGAAGCACATATGACGAGGCGTCTAAGAGCGTGTTTGGATTTTGATAAAATCACTTTTCGAACGTCATGCTGAGCTTGTCGAAGCATCTCTACCGCTTCGGTTGGGCCGTTCAACGAAGCGGTAGAGATGCTTCGACAAGCTCAGCATGACGTTCTGTTAAATTCCCAAACACGTTCTAAGGCGGAGGCCCTGCGCCGCGCTGGTCATGCGCCGGACCCCGGCCGGGCTCGTCGTGTATTCCGACCAGGGCAGCTAGTACACGGCTCCTTGGGTCTAGCCTGCTTTATCCTGGTGATGAACCCAGTTGTATTTTGGGCCAAAATTTTAATTAAGGCCAACATGGAGCGCCCAGGCAACACGGGCTGCGCTGGGGCCGCTATTGGCCGGGCTGCAATCTGGGCTGAACTTGTGCGGGGCTATTAGGTTATGGTCACGGTTTTCGGTGGCAGCCGCTGCTACAGGGCCATGCTGCAGAAAAATCCGTTAACAACTCTTAATCAACAGACACAAAATTGATGAAATCAACACTCCTCCTTACGGCCGCTCTGGCTGTTTTTTCAATTCAGGCGCAAGCCCAAACTACCGCCACCGCTGCCGCGCCGCGTGTGGCCGCCGACCAGATTCCGACCAAAAAAGGTCCGCTCACGGTGCAGCCCATCACGCACGGCAGCGTGGTATTTACCTGGAACGGCAAGACCATTTACGTGGACCCCTACGGTGGTGCCGAGGCTTATGCCGGGCTGGCCGCGCCCGATGTTATCCTGATAACCGACATTCACGGCGACCACCTGGACCCGAAGACGCTGGCGGGCCTCCCGGTGGGTAAGGCCCTGATGGTGGTGCCGAAAGCAGTGGCCGAGAAGCTGCCGGCGGAGTACAAACCGCAGGTTCGCATTCTCAGCAACGGCCAGCGGCTCGACACGCTGGGTATGACGGTGTCGGCCATTCCGATGTATAACCTGCCTGAAGCGGCCGACGCGCCCCATACCAAAGGCCGCGGCAACGGCTACGTGCTGGGCCTGGGCGGCAAAAACGTGTACCTGTCCGGCGATACCGAAGACATTCCCGAAATGCGCGCCCTCAAGGGCATCGACGTGGCGTTCGTGTGCATGAACCTGCCCTACACCATGGACGTGAACCAGGCCGCGCAGGGCGTACTGGCCTTCAAGCCGAGCATTGTGTACCCGTACCACTATCGGGGCCAGAACGGCCTGAGCGACGTGGCCGCCTTCAAGAAAACCGTGAACGCGGCCAACAAGAAAATCGACGTTCGGCTGCGCAACTGGTATCCGACGGCCAAGTAAATAAGCTCAAAAACGCAGAACGTCCTGCTGAGCCGCTGGCTTAGCAGGACGTTTTTGTGTTCCAAGGGTCTACCCCTTGGCTGAGGCGGTACCACCCCACTTACCCGAGAGACTGGTTTTCGGCGCGCGCCGCAATTGGGCCGCAATTGGCAGTAGGCTCATCGTGAACAACTTACTTTTGCTTTCTACCCGTTTTTATTGACCTAATTGAGCTACCTAAGGCTGCCCCCGCAGGCCCAGGCCCGCGCCTCCGCGGGGTCGTTGAACGAGCACAGTTCGAAGGTCAGTTTTTGCGCGGCGATTTCCTGGACTCGACTTACCACCCGCTGGGTTTGCGGGTCCTCGGCCTCGAGGCGGGCGAAGCGCCGGACGCCCCCCTGGACCAATAAAGGGAAGACGTAAGTGTATATCCAAGACAGGTCCACTGGGCTAACTGGGCCTAGGCGCCGGTCGTCGGCCACCCAGCCAGTAACGCCGTGCGCGCGGGCCAGCTCGATGCATTCGAGCGTGGCCCGGCGCAGCACCGGGCTGGCTGCCACGCCGGTCCACTGGGCCTCCAGCGCGCGGCCAGCGCCCTCGTGGAGGTAAAGCTTTAAATAAGGGTAGGACGCCAGAAGTTGCATTGCAAAACAATGGGGCCGGGAAGGCTGCTGAAGAGGGCGAGAGCCTGGAAGAGAGGCAGTATTAGCGGGGCTGTGGTGTATGCAGCGGCCCCTGAGAAGCTTCGTGTTGCGTCCAAACTGCTCCAGCTTCACGGACCGAACTTACGCAATCGTGGGCAAGTAGCGCGGCCGGCCGAGCACACGCCGCGCCTTTGCTGGCATTGCCACCCCGTTGAAGGCAATTCCTTATCGCCGACTACTTCTTGCCGCCTGCCGCTCAGGAGATGGCCCCAATGCCCATAAGGTGGTCTGGAGCCACTCGCGGGCTTCGGTTTCCTCCGGAAAGTACCGAAACTCGAGCGGGCCGGTCAGGCGGCTACGGCCCGCGCGCTCTGCCGGCTGCCTTCGTGGGGGCTTTCCACAATCGCGCAGTGGCTATAGGCGCAGTCGGCGATGGCCTGGGGAATCCACTGCGCCACAATGCAGGTCTGCATCTCGTCCGCCAAGGGCTGCCGGTGCATTTGGTCGGTCAGCAATCTACAGGTGGCGTGGTGTCGGAGGGCCTAGAGGGTATGGGCGTACAGGGAATGCAACTCGGCGGAGGCGACCGGCACATCCGACCAGGTCAGGACCACAAATCTGAGGGGGTCGTAGCTAATACTGCTGAGCAGATTACGGTAGTAGAGTTGGGGAGTATTCGCAGGCATGGAAAAAACCGCCAGACCAGCGCCCCGACAGCCTTGGGTTCAAGGGGTGAGGGGAAGGGGCGCCGCGGGGTGCGCCCGTATGCGCCTTACCTGGGCAAACAGCTGACTTCTTCGACGGGCCTTCTCGCGTAGTTCTGAAACAGACCTTGGACGGTCGGCCGATTGGGCAGTTCCGTCAGTCGGTATACAAATACTCGTTGGACACTTTTTTCACTCGGGCCGCGGGCACATTCCCTCCTTCGCGGGGCGTCCAACTCGCCTTCAGGTTCATCGCACCCCGCGTGAACCAGTGCGATAACGCCCGTGCCTGGAGCACGTTGCCGGCCGTACGGATCTCACGCAACGGTACCCGCTCTTGTCCATAACGAACGATTCGGATTTTCGGCGGCAGTATCTTCGCCGCATGTCCTCCCCTCCTCCCGAAACCTCGCCCCTGGCGCTGCTGCGCGAGCACTGGGGCCACACGGCGTTCCGGCCGGGGCAGGAGGAAATCATTGCCTCGGTACTGGCGGGGCACGATACGCTGACGCTGCTGCCCACCGGCGGCGGCAAGAGCATCTGCTTCCAGGTGCCGGCCCTGGCGCGGCCGGGCATCTGCGTGGTGGTGTCGCCGCTCATCGCGCTGATGAAGGACCAGGTCGACAACCTGCGCAAGCGGGGGCTGAAAGCCGAGGCCATTTACGCGGGCATGAGCCACCAGGAAATCGACCACGCGCTGGACAACTGCGTGTACGGCCGCAGCGTGAAGTTCCTGTACGTGTCGCCGGAGCGGCTGCTCACCGAGCTGTTTCAGGTGCGGGTAAAGAAGATGAACGTGGGCCTGCTAGCCATTGATGAGGCGCACTGCCTCTCGCAGTGGGGCTACGATTTCCGGCCGCCCTACCTGCGCATTGCCGAGCTGCGGGAGGCCTTGCCGGCGGGCGTGCCGGTGATTGCGCTCACGGCCACGGCCACCGCCCAGGTGCAGGCCGACATTGTGGAGAAGTTAAAATTCCGGCCGGGCTTCGGCATTTTTCGGCAAAGTTTTGCCCGGCCCAAGCTGTCATATTCGGTGCTGCAAACCGAAGACAAGCTGCGCCGGCTGCTGGAAGTGGTGCGCGGCGTGGGGCCCGGCAAAACCGGCATCGTGTACGCCCGCACCCGCCGGCAGACGGAGGACACGGCGGCCTTTCTGCAGCAGCACAAGTTCTCGGCAGCGGCCTACCACGCTGGGCTGCCCTCCGACAAACGCACGCAGGTGCAGCAGGACTGGATTGCCGACAAAGTCCGCCTCATTGTGGCTACGAATGCCTTCGGCATGGGCATCGACAAGCCTGACGTGCGCCTGGTGGCCCACCTCGACGCGCCCGATACGCTGGAGGCCTACTACCAGGAGGCCGGCCGCGCCGGGCGCGACGGCCAGTATGCCTTTGCCGTGCTCCTGGCCGGGCCCAACGACGGCGACGAGCTGCGCCGCCGCACCAACCAATCGTTTCCGCCGCTCGATACGGTGCGGCGCGTGTACCAGGCGCTGGCCAACTATTCGCGCACGGCCGTGGGCGGCGGTGAGCTGGCCGCGTTCGATTTCGAGCTTCAGCAGTTTGCCGAAACCTACCGCATCAAGGCCGTGGACGCGCACAACTCGCTCAAGATTCTGCAGCGCGAAGGCTTTGTGCAGCTCAACGAGGCCGTGAACACCCCGGCGCGGGTGCACTTGGTACTGAACCACCAGGATTTGTATGCCTTCCAAGTGGCCAATGCCCAGCACGACCTGCTCATAAAGTCGCTATTGCGGATACACGGGGGCGAGCTGTTTGCCGATTTTCAGACCATTTCAGAAAACTCCCTGGCCACGCACCTGCGCCGCAGCGTGGTGGAAGTGCGGCAGCAGCTGCGCTACCTGCACACGGCGGGCATCCTGCACTACCAGCCCCGGCGGGAGTCGCCACAAGCCATGTTCACCACGCCGCGCTTCGATGCCCCCAAGCTGCCCATCGACCAGGTGCGCATGACGGCGGCCCGCGACCTGGCCCGCCACAAAACCAACGCCGTGGCCCAATACCTGGTGGGCACGCGCTGCCGCCAGCAGTTGCTGCTCACGTATTTCGACGAAACCGACCCGGCCCGCTGCGGGGTCTGCGACATGTGCCTGGCCGAAAAAAAAGCAGCTCAGGCCGCCGCGGAGGTGGCTTCGCTGCGGGAGCCGTTGCTTCAGCACGTGCGGCAAGCTGCCCAAACGCCGCGCCAGCTGCTGGCAGCTTTCGCGCCGCAGCAAGCCGCTGCCATTACGGCCACGCTGCGCGAGTTGGTGGACCGGGGCGAGCTGGCCTATGCCGCCGATGGCAAATTGCAGGTGCCGGCCGGCTCGTAGAAATGCGGCTTTAGCTGACGTTGAACTTCGGTTTGCGGCTCTGGAACTGTGCGGCTAATGAGTCATTCCTTCATCGTTCACTAGCAAGACGCGAAGTGTCGCGTCTCTACATTTCTCCTGCTTCCCATGGCTTTTTCTTCTTGGCTGGCCGCGTTGCCTTTACTCCTGGCCCTGGTAAGTGCGGATGCCCCGAATCCGGCCGCGCCCGGCCGGATAGAGCATGTGGCCGATTTTCAGTCGCGCTATGTAAAGCCGCGCAACATCGATATCTGGCTGCCGGACGGCTACCCGCAGCCCGGCACCCGCTACGCAGTGGTGTACATGCACGACGGGCAAAACCTCTTCGACCCCAAAAAGGCCGGCTACGGCGTGGCCTGGGAAGTAGACAGCACCCTGGCCGCCCTGCGCCAACGCGGCGAGATACGTCCGTGCATTGTGGTGGGCATTTGGAACACCGACCGCCGCTTGCCGGAATACACGCCGGCCAAGCCCTACTACACCATGAGCGCCGCCCAGCGCGCCAAAATTGAGCTGGAACGGCCCGGTGCGCCGCTCTCCGATGAGTACCTGAAGTTCATAGTGCAGGAGCTGAAGCCCTACGTAGACCAGCACTTCCAGACCTCGCCTCGACGTGCCGACACCTTCGTGGCCGGCTCTAGCATGGGCGGGCTGATTTCGCTATACGCGGCGCTGGAATATCCCAAAGTATTTGGGGGCGCGGCCTGCTTTTCGACGCATTGGCCGCTGAGCCTCAAAGAGAATTCACCGGCCTTTACCGAGGCTATGGTGCAGTATCTGGATAAGAAGCTGCCGAGCCGCAATAAGCCAAAGCTGTACTTCGACTATGGCTCTGCCACCCTTGACGCCTGGTATGAGCCCCATCAGGTGCGCATCGACAGCGTGCTCCGGGCCCACCACTACAACTCAAAAGCGTGGCTAACACGCAGCTTCCCCGGCGCGGAGCACAACGAGGCAGCATGGAAAAAGCGGGTGGCACTGGCGCTGCCGTTTTTGCTGGGGCGGTGAACCTCACTCCTGTAGAACGTCACCCCCGGCCCCTCTCCCGCGGAGAGGGGAGCCACGGCGGCGCTATCGTCATTGCGAATGAAGCGCAGCGGAACGCGGCAATCCGTCCTATCGGTGGGACCAACTCCGATTTGTGACAAACTCTTTTAAAGCAAAAGCCCCGGCACTGCGCAGTGCCGGGGCTTGTCACATTATTGAGCTAGTCGCTGAGACCAGGATGGATTGCTTCGTCGTACCTCCTCGCAATGACAATAGCGCCGCCGTGGCTCCCCTCTCCGCGGGAGAGGGGCTGGGGGTGAGGTGCCGACGGGTGCGTTTATACTAAATCCCAGCCGCCATATAAGCCTGGAAGCCGCCTTCGAGGTTGCGCACGTTGGTGAAGCCTTGCTGGGTGAGGTAGGCCTTGGCCGAGGTGGCGCGGCCGCCGCCTTTACAATGGACGATGATTTCCTGATTTTTCCACTCGTCGAGGTCGTCGAGCTTTTCGGGCAGTGAGTTGAGCGGAATGTTTTGGGCACCGGGAATGCGGCCTTCCTCGTGCTCCCAGGGTTCGCGCACGTCGAGAATGAGAGGAGATTCGCCGGCTTTCTGGCGCTGCAGGAGTTCGGCGGGGGTGATGTCAGCCATGGAAAATGGGTGGTAAAGTGAACGGATAAACGGGTGGGCGAAAGTACGCCGGAAGTCATCTTGATATGGTAACGGCCGAGCTTATCACGGCACCTACTCCAGCGCTTACCTTTGTTCCTTCCCCCTCTAATTCAAATCTATGAAACACTTTTTCGCTTCTTTGGTGGTCGTGCTTGGGCTGGCGCCGACGGCCCTGCAGGCCCAGACCGTGCCGCCCCTGCCGCCCGCTCCGCCGGCCAACTTATCGGGTGTGCAGCTGCGCGACTGGTACCGCACCAACTGGTACGACGGCAAGCGCGTGGAGTTGAGCTACGCCACGGCCCGCGGCAAGATGTACAACTACGCCGACAACTACAACAACACAGTGACCTGCGTGTACTCGGGGTACCAGGAAACGGTGCCCTACAGCGCTACGAACACCAGCACCACCGTGGTCAGCCGCATTAACTGCGAGCACACCGTGCCGCAGTCGTGGTTTAACCAGACGGTGCGGATGCGCTCCGACATGCACCACCTGTTCCCGACCTACGATACCTGGAACAACCTGCGCGGCTCGGACCCCTACGCCGACATTCCCGACGCAACCACCCAGACCTGGATGCGCGGCCTCGTGAGCCAGCCCACCATTCCGGCCGCCAACCTCGACGAGTGGAGCGAAGACACCAACACCCAGTTTGAGCCCCGAGAAGACCACAAGGGCAACGTGGCCCGCGCCATCTTCTATTTTTACACCGTGCACGCCGACCAGCCCGACCTGATTCTGACGGGCCACAACAACATCAGCGCCACCGCCGACATCAATACCCTCTACGCCTGGCACCTCGCCGACCCGGTAGATGCCCACGAAATTGAGCGCAACAACCGCGTAGCCGCCAGCCAGGGCAACTTCAACCCCTACATTGCTTACCCCGCCACGGTTGCCACGGCCTGGGGCCCGGCGCCTCCCGGCCCGCTGTTCAGCTTTGCCAGCACCACTGGGGCTATCGCCGAAGGCAACGCCGGCACCAGCACCTACACCGTGACCCTGAACCTGGCCCCGGCCGCCACCGCCCCCGTCACCGTGCAGGTGAACCTGGACGCCACCAGCTCCACGGCCACCAGCGGCACCGATTTTGCCTTCGCCTCGCCCACCACCGTCACCTTCCCAGCCGGCTCCACCAGCCAGACGGTGACCGTGACCGTGAACGGCGACACCCAGCCCGAAGCCGACGAAACCGTGGTCCTGACCTTGACCAACCCCAGCACCGGCACCAGCGTGGGCAGCCCCGGCGCCCACACCCTCACCCTGACCAACGACGACGGCCCCGCTCCTATGCTGGCCTTCGCCACGGCCGCGGGCAACATTGCGGAAGGTAACGCCGGCACCACCACCTACACCGCCAACGTCGTCCTGACCAACCCAAGCAGTCTTAGCTTCCCCATCACAGTGCCCGTGACGGTGGATGCGGCCGGCACCACCGCCACCAGCCCCACCGATTACACCCTCACCACCACTACCGTCACGTTCCCCAGCGCCACGGCGCTCACCCAACCCGTGACGGTGACCGTGGTGGGCGACGCCACCTACGAGCCCAGCGAAACCGTGCGGCTGGTGCTGGGCGCGCCCTCCAACACTACCATCATCCGGGGCACGCCCGGGGCCCACGTACTCACCATCGTGAACGATGACGCCGCCCCGGCGGGTGCGCCCTGCACCAAAGCCTACTTCTCGCAGTACGTGGAGTCGCAGCTGGGCAACACCAAAGTGGTGGAGATTTATAACCCCACCAACGCGCCCATGTCGCTCAACGGCAAGCGCGTGGTGCTGTACTCCAACGGCGCCACCACCCCCACTACCACGCAGCAGCTCACGGGCACCATTGCGCCCGGCGATGTTTACGTGGTTGCCAACACCGGCGTGACCGACCCCGGCGTAGCTGCTCAAACCGACCTGCAGAGCGGGGTGGCTTTTTTCAATGGCGATGATGCAATAGCGCTTTTCGATGGCACCGATACCCTCGACGTTATCGGGGTGATTGGCCAGACACCCGCCGGTGGCGCCTGGACCGTGCCCAACGGCTCAACTTTGAACAACACGCTGGTGCGCCAGCCCACCGTAAGCCAGGGCGGCCGCTGGAACGGCCCGTACGGCAGCGTCACGTGGTCGGCCGGCGGCGTCGATAACTATACCGGCGTCGGCAGCTACGTGAGTGCCGGCTGCTTTATTCCCACGGCCACCCGCACCGCCACAGTGCTGCGCAACACCCTGGAGATTTTCCCCAATCCCGCCACCGGAACTGTGCAGCTGCGCCTGCCCGGCATGCCCACCGCCCGCGCCGCCACCGTGGCCGTGCTCGATATGCTGGGCCGCCCCGTTCGCCAGCGCACCGCCCAGCTCAGCGCCACCGATGCGACGCTGGTGGACCTGCACGGCCTGCCCGCTGGCCTGTACGCCGTGCGCGTAACCTGCGCCGGCCTTGAATACACGGGCCGCGTGGTGGTGCAGTAACTCAACCCCACTTCAAAGCAAGCAAAAGCCCCGGCCGTATGACACGGCCGGGGCTTTTGCTTGCTTTGGAGTGGAAAGGCTAATCGCCTGTCATGCAGAGCACAGCGAAGCATCTTATCGCCGCGGAACGATTTGTTCGAACCTGATAAGATGCTTCGCTGCGCTCTGCATGACAGACGATTAGAAAAACACAACCAAGGTCGGGCTAGCCTCTAAGATTTCTAGGCCAACAGGTCCGCGTATTCCGACTGATTGCGCCGGACAAACTTGGCCATAAAGGAACAGGAGGTTTTCACTTTCAGCTTCTCGTTGCGGGCAAACTCCAGGGCGGCACGGGCCAGTTCGTCGGCCACGCCCTCGCCGCGCAGCTCCTCGGCTACGAAGGTGTGGGTGAAATCGATGATGCCCTCGGCGGGAAGCGAATAGGCCAGCTCGCCCTCGTGGCCGCGGCGGATAACGGTGAACTGCTGGTCGTTGGAATTGTGCTGAATTGCCATGCTTGGTAGTGGGTAAATCGATGGGGAAAGGCAGCGCCAGTACGTGAAAATAGCCGGCGGCGGCTGGTTTGCGTAAAGAGACCAAAAGACGGGCTTGGCCCGATTCGTTTCTTACTTTCTTCTTTCCCATGGATACGCAAAACACTTCCAATTCGCCGGCCAACGACACCCGCCCCGAAGACCAGCAACAACGCGCGGCCACGGCCCGCCCCAACCCCAACGACCCCATTCTGACCGCCACCAGCCCCAACTACGGGGAGTTCGGCGGCATCGACCCCAACGCGCCGACTGCGGCCCAGCATTCCGGCCGCGACGGCTCCAACGACAACCCCGACGAATTCAGCGAGTTGCGCAGCCGGGATAAGGACGCCCGCGAGGCCCCCAGCAACCCCGCCGACCAGCCCGGCCACGTGGAGCAAAACCAGAACCCCGCCGCCGTGCGCGCCACCCAGAACGAGGACAACGACGAGCAACGCGCCGCCTGGGCCCTCGACGACCCCCGTTATGCCGGAGGCGGCACGCACAACACCCGCGACGAATCGGCCAGCACTAAAGACGGCCAGGAATAAGCTATTATCCACAATCAGTACACCCGGGCCCTGCTCAAGGCGCACTGCTAACCATACGAAACGATGTCTCCTGAAAATTCAGACCAATTCGAAAACAACCAAGACCCCAACGCCGGAGACGGGGCCTCCACGCCCATGCTGGACGCTGAAACCTACGGTCAGATTGTGGACGACAACAACCCTTCGGGCCAGGCCATGGCCGACCTGGAGGACGACTCCATGCGCATGGACCGCGAAGCCCGCACCCTCTCCGGCCCCGCCCCCGCGTCGGACGAGAACCTGCCCCGCGAGCTGACCGACCCCAGCGACCGGGCCTTCACGCTGCCCGAAGAGCAAGAGCCCTCCAAATAAGGCTCTGACCACTTGAAAAAGGCTTCCATTGGAAAATGGAAGCCTTTTTGCGTTTAGCCCAAAGTGCTAATCAGCCCAATTTTTATAGGCTGCCGCGAACCTGGCTGGGCAGTAACAAAAAAGCCGCCGGCGGATGCCGGCGGCTTTTGTACACTCAAGGCTGCAGCATTATTTCTGCACGTTGAGACGAGCGGTCTTCACAGTATTGCCAGTGGTGAGGCGTACCAGGTACATGCCGTCTTCCAAACCAAGGCTCACGGGCACTTGATAGGTATGATTGGCTTCGCCTACGCCTTTGGTGACGTTGCGTACCACGCGGCCCACCATGTCGTAGATGGCTACAGAGTAGCTCTGGCCTTCGGCCACGCGGAACTCAACAGTAGCCCTCTCGCGAACGGGGTTCGGGTACACTTGCAGCGACACGTCAGCCGAACCAATCTTGAGGGTGCCACCCGATGAGGCGGTCAGAGCGGAAGAGGTCGAGCTGGTGCAGGCATTGGTGATTTGCAACTGAGTGGGGCACACGGCCGTGCAGCCACGGGCATCGGTCACCGTCAGCAGGTAGTTGTTGGCAGTTAAGCCGGTGAAGGTAAACCCATCAGCAACCGCTCCCGAACTGGCAACGACCGGATTGGGAGCCGAAGCCAAGCTGAGGCGATACGTGTAGGGAGCCGTACCGCCGCTGGCGCTCACGAATACCCGACCAAAAGCATCATTGCAAGCATTCACGGTAGCGCCAAAGATGACCTGGAGCGCAGCGGCGGGCTGCGTGATGGTCACCGAGTTGGCCGTAGCCGTGCAGCCGTTAACATCACGTACCGACCCCGTGTAGGTGCCCGGGGCCAGGTTCTGGAAGGTCACCGAAGAGCCGTCCGACACGATGATGGTGCCGCCGGGGCCTACCAAGGTATAGGTAAACGGCGCCGTGCCACCGGCCACGGCCAGCGTTACGCTTCCGCTATTGGTGCCGAAGCATACAATTGGACTTCCTACTGCACTCAGCGTCGTGATTGCGTTCACGCCGAGGATGCTGAACGAAGAACCCGTGAATTCGCAGCCATTGGCATCAACGACTCTGACACTGTAGGTGCCAGCCCCCAGACCGCTAAAGGTAACAGCGCCGGCAGTGGGTCCTTGTGGCAGACGAACACCCGGGCCGAGCAGGCTGTAGGTATAAGGAGCAGTGCCACCCGTAGCCTGCGTCGTTACCGAGCCGGTTAGGCCAGCACAGCTAGCATTTGTCACGATGGTCTGGCCTAAGCCCAACGCCGCGGGCTGCGTGATGTTGATAGACGCACCGGCAAACGTGCAGGTGCCGCTGGTTACCGATACAGGGATGTTCGTACCAGGAGCCAGGTTCGTGAAGGTCACCGTGCGGTCGTTGCTCACAATCGTGCGGGCGTCCACCGTGAAAGTGAATGGAGCCGACCCACCGGCCACCGTCAAGGTAACGCGGCCGTTGTTGGCGCCGAAGCAGGTCACATTCGTAATCGCCGTTTCGGTCAAGGCCGTGATGTTGTTCACGCCAAGGATTTCGATAGCAGCGCAGGTAGCGGTGCAGCCGCGAGCATCGGTTACCAGTACCTGGTAGATACCCGGAGCCAAGCCCAAGAACGTGGCCGAAGCCCCGTCGACAATGGTGCGAACGGTGCTACCCATGGTCAGCGTGTAGGTGTATGGACCGGTACCGCCAGTCGCTGCCAACGTCACCGAGCCGGTCGAAGCCGTGCAGGTAGCATTCACCAAGTTGGAGAGCGTTACGCCCAATACCACTGGCTGGGTGATGTTGATGGATGTGCCGGTGAAGACGCAGCTTCCGCTTGTTACTGAAATGGGAATGTTCGTACCCGGGGCCAGGCCCGTGAAGGTCACCGTGCTATTGTTGCTCACAATCGTCTGCCCATCAACCCGGAAGGTGAAGGGAGCCGCCCCACCGGCTACGGTCAGGGTCACGCTGCCATTGTTAGCTCCAAAGCAACTTACGTTGGTTACGGCAGAAGCCACCAAGCCCGTGATGGTGTTTACGCCTTGGATTACGATGGCGGCGCAAGTGGCCGTGCAGCCATTGGCATCAGTCACCAGTACTTGGTAGGTGCCGGGGGCTAAGCCCGTGAACGTTACCGACCGGTTGGTGCCAGTGGTGGTGAGATTGAGCACCTGCGTGCCGCGCGTGAGCGTGAAGGTAAAGGGGCCCGTGCCGCCCGTGGCGGTCAGCGTGGCCGAGCCCGTCGCCGTGCTGCAGTTAGCGTCAATCAAGTTGGAAAGCGTCACGCCCAACACGGCCGGCTGCGTAATCACAACGGCCGTACCGGTGGCGGTGCAGCCGTTGGCGTCACGCACCGAAATAGCATAAGTACCCGCCGCCAGACCAGTGAAAATCCCGGTGGTGTTGGTGGGCCGGGCGTCCAGCGTGTAGGTGTAGGGGGCGGTGCCGCCTACTGCCGTCAGCTGAACGCTGCCGTTGGTGCCGCCGAAGCAACTCACGTTCACCTGCTGGCTCGAAGTCAGCGAGATGATGGCCGGGGTGCCCAGGATTACAATAGCCGCGCAGGTAGCGGTGCAGCCGTTGGCATCGCGCACCAGCACCTGGTAAGTTCCGGGGGCCAAGTTGTTGAAAATACCGGTTGTGCTGGTGAGCGTGGTGCTCCCCATCGTCAGGGAGAAGAAGTAGGGCGCGGCGCCACCACTGGCGCTGAGCGTAGCCGAGCCGTTATTGGTGCACGTGGCGTTCACCAGGTTCGAGAGCGTCACGACCAGGTTGCCGGGCACGCCCAGAACGGCCACGTTGGTGCGGGTGGTTGTGCAGCCGCTGGCGTCACGCACGGTGACGGTGTAGCTGCCCGGAGCCAGGCCCGTGAAGACGTTGCTTGTGCCGATGGCGCCGCTGCCCAGCTGGTAGGTGTAGGGAGCCGTGCCGCCGGCGGCCGTTACCGTGATGCTACCTGTAGCCGTGCAGGTCGCGTTGACCACCCCCACCGTGGTGATGCCCAACGCAGACAAAGGCTGGGTGATGGTAACCAACCGCGTGGCGGTGCAATTGCCGGAGGTAACCCGAACGCTGTAGGTGCCAGCAGCCAGGTTCGAGAACGTGCCCGAAGACTGCGCCGTGCCATAGGTACCCACCACTCCGCCCGTCACCCGAGCAATGGCATAGGAAAACGTAGTGCCACCCGTGGCCGAGATAGTGAAGGCGCCCGTGTTGCCGCCAAAGCAGCTCACGTTGGTGATGGTGGGCGTGCCCAGCGCCAGGGTGCAGGCAGGCGGGCAGCTCAGAATGTTGCTGCGATGGCCCTCGTCGTAGCCTTCGTTGATGGCCGTGAGAATGTCATTTAGTTGCGAGAGTGAGTACTGGGTGGAGCAGCCGCCGTACACGTTGTTGGCGATAACCAGCAGCTGGTTCACCGTTAGCCCGGCAAAGGTGCCCGACGTGATGACGGCACTTCCCAGGTTATTCGGCGAGAAGGCCACCGACAGCGTGAGGGCAACCAGCTGGCCCGCAAACTCGCTGGAGTAGCTATTGGGCCCGTTATTTTTGGAATTGCCGTTTTTCTTAGTGGGGTCCACATAGTTCTGGGTCAGGACGCCGGGGTTGCTGCCCGAGGGCAGAAAGGCGGCCACGGCCGCGGCACTGGTGAGCCGGATGGTGTGCCCTCCGGTGCCCGTGCAGCCAATGATGAGGTCATTGGGGAAGAAGGTTTCGAAACGCGCCCGCACGATAGTGCCCGGGTTGTTGCCATGCGGCTCGGCACCGTAGCCGCCCTGGGTATACGTCACGAACCCGCAATTGGTATTGGGCAGATTGCCTTGCGCGGCAACGCTGGAGCCTAAGCCTGCTAGTAGGAACAGGGTGAGTAGCCAACTGGCCACCCAATGCATGCTTTTGGTTGGGTAATTTTTCCCGTCATGGCGCGGAGCCAAGGTGACGTAACAGGCGAGGGCATTGGGGTGGAGGCCAAATGTGTTAGCCGGGGTTTGCTTATTCATGATAACTGATTTTTACATACGGTAGCAGTCGAAAAAGTGAAATGGATACTCGTTTGGCTGTCAGGCAGCCACCGTGACACGACTCATTGAAGCGCCGTCACGGACCGAGAGAAAAATGGGGTGGCACCAGTTGGAAGGACCCAGTTGGCCACGCACCTGCTAGGCAGGCCGACGAACGTGCAAGTGCTTAGGTCATAGCATTTGGGGATAAAAGTGGAACAATAAAAAAATAATTTATAGTGTTCAGATTGACAATCAACTGTTTAGCTGACCCGTCGAAAATAATGCAAACATACTCGTATAGGCAGGACCAGCATTGTACAGATGCGACGTTTTCAGGCGCTCCCAAACAGCGGGTCCGCGTCGCGGCCGTGCTGAAAAAAGGCGGCGGGTGTTTCCTCCGTGAAGCGCCGGAACTCCCGGATGAAATGGGCCTGGTCGAAGTACCCACAGGCCTGGGCCAGGTCATGCCAGTTGGTGTGGGGCTGCTCCTTCAGCAGCTCAAATACCCGGGCAAAGCGGCTAATCTCGGCGAAGAGCTTGGGCGAGACGCCCACCGCTTCGCGAAACCGGCGCTCGAGCTGCCGCCGGCTCAGGTGGGCCAGGCGGGCCAGCTCGTCGGCGTATACCTGCCCGCGCCGCTGCCGTAGGGCCGCCGCTACCACTTCCACCACCGGGGTGCCGGGGGTGGGCCGCACCGGTTGGGCCAGGAGCAGTTCCTCGGCGGCGGCCACGCGCTCGGCGGGGCTGGTAGCGGCCTGCACCCGGCGCGTGAGGGCCTCGCCAAACTGGCGCGGGGCACATGCCTGCTCCGGCCCCATGCTCGCCGCGGCGGCCATGGACATCCCCAGCAGCTGGTAGAACCCGGTGGGCTGAAACATGACCCCAAACAGACTGGCCGGCCGGGCGCAACGCAGGCTCAGGCGGTGGTCCGTGACCTGGCCCAGCATCCAGCCTTCTGTAATGCGCTGGCCGCTGGTGCTTTCGAAAACCACCGGCTGCTCGTGCTGGCCCAGCACCACAATTATCGACGGCTTGGGCGAGGGCAGCACCGCGTGCTGCCGGGGCGCAGCCGGGTTCGGCTCTTCGTAGGCCCAGTAGCACTCTACTATATTTTGCAGGGAAGCCGATGGAGTAAATTCCTGCCATACCATACACTTTCACCAGCAGTGCTACGGCTGAGCTTAGCAGGCCGCGGCGTAATTGAGTCCTTGAATATACATTGTATTAGTCAAATAAAAAATAGATATTATCAAAGTCTCGCACATAAGGAGATGGTTGTTACTCCTCATAGCTTTTCCGAGAGAAGCTGATTTTCAATACGCTCCCTTTTTGCCATTAAATACTTGTGGAACAATGATATATATGGGGCCTGCTGCGTGACAAGCCTAGTACACCCAGCACCTAAAGGCCAGTAAAGCAGTGCCTGCGCACCGCGCACCGCCAAGATTACCTGCAGTCCGTTTTACCCCTATCAATAATTTCTGAAACCGGCAATAAAAGGGCCGGCCGGCAGGCACACTGCTCAGGCTGACGGTTCATTCTAACTCAATTACCATTGGACGATGGCGGCCTGCAATCCTGGTGCGTCCCACCTGGCGCAGCTCAGCGTAGCCTGAGCCGGGACCTGGCTGGGGGCAGCCATCCATCGGGCTCCCGGATTGGGTGGGGCACCGCATGGCCCCCTGGCGCTTGGCTGCGGCGGCAGTACGTGCAAAGGGGCTTCCATCGAATGATGGAAGCCCCTGCTGCGTTTCACCCCTGCCCTTTTCCGCACTGGCTCAAGACGAGGTTCGGTGGGCTGGCAAAAACAAAAAAGCCGCCGGCAAATTGCCGGCGGCTTCTTAGACACTCCTTGCTACAGAATTACTTCTGTACGTGGAGACGGACCGATTTCACTTTGTTGCCGAGGGTCAGACGCATCATGTAGATGCCTTCTTCCAGGCCTTGGCCTACCACCACCTGATAGGTGTGGTTGGCTTCGCCCGTGCCTTCGGCTACGCGGCTCACCACGCGACCTACCATGTCGTAGATGGCGAGCGAGTAGTGCTCACCTTCGGCTACACGGAACTCAACCGTTGCCTTCTCTTTGAAGGGGTTCGGGTACACCACAATCTGGTCGGCCGAGTTAGCAGTCGACGAGCCATTGCTGCCGGTGCTGCTGAAGGACGAGCAGGCGTTGGTGATGAGCAGTTGCGTCGTGCACTCCTTGGTGCAGCCACGAGCATCGGTTACAAACAACCGATACGTATTCGCGGCCAAGCCCGTGAAGTTGTAGCTACCCGACGTAACCGGCGAAGTAGCAACTACTACACCCGTGGAGGCAACGCGGAGCTGATAGGTGTACGGAGCCGTACCGCCTACTGCGCTCACCGAAGCTTGTCCGGCGGTGCCGCTGCAGGCATTCACCGTGGCCGAGAACACGACACTCAGAGCCGATGCAGGCTGCGTGATGCTCACTGACGTGGCCGTAGCCGTGCAGTTGTTGGCATCGCGCACTGCGATGGCGTAGGTGCCGGGAGCCAGGCCGATGAACAGGCCCGTTGCGTTGCTAGCACCATCCAGCGTGAAGGTATAAGCCCCTGTACCACCGGTAGCAGTGAGTTGTACCTGGCCGTTGTTAGCACCGAAGCAAGTCACGTTCGTGGCCGTAGAGCTCAGCACGAGCTGCGTGGGCTGCGTGATAACAACTTGGCGCGTGGCCGTGCAGCCGTTGGCATCCCGTACCGTCACGTTGTAGGTGCCGGCGGTCAGGTTGCTGAACGTGTTGCTCGAGCCAAAGGCTCCGCTGCCCAACTGATAGCTGTAGGGAGCCGTGCCGCCCGTGGCCGTGATGACGAAGCTGCCCGTGTTGCCGCCGAAGCAGCTCACGTTCACCTGGGTCGAGGTCAGGGCGATGCTGGCGAAGGTGCTATTGATTTGGATAGCAGCGCAAGTGGCCGTGCAGCCGCGAGCGTCAACCACCAGCACATTGTAGACACCCGGAGCCAGGCCCGTGAAGATACCCGTGTTGTTGGTCAGCACCGTGCTGCCCATCGTCAACGAGTAAGTGTAGGGGCCCGTGCCACCCGTTGCGGTCAGTTGCGCTGAGCCGGTGGCGGTGGTGCAGTTGGCGTTCACCAGGTTCGAGAGCGTCACGCCCAGCACCGCTGGTTGCGAGATAACGACCGTAGTGGTAGCCGTGCAGCCGAAGGCACCCGTTACCGACGCCGTGTAAGTACCCGGGGCCAAGCCCGTGAACAGACCCGTACCATTGCTGGGACGGCCGGTGAGGGTGAAGACGAACGGACCCGTGCCCGTAGCCGAGAGCTGTACGCTGCCATTGTTCGAGCCAAAGCAGCTCACGTTGGTCACCGCATTGGTCAGCACAATTGGGCTGGGCGTACCGAGGATGGTCACGTTGGCGCGGGCTATGCAGCCGTTAGCATCACGTGCGGTCACCGTGTAGGTGCCAGGGGCCAGGCCCGCGAACACGCTGCTCGAGCTGAACGAGTAGCCGTCGAGAGAGAACTGGTAGCCACCAACCCCGCCCGTAGCGGTTACGGTGATGCTGCCGTTAGCTGCCGTGCAGATGGCGTTGCTTACCGAAGCGACGATAGCAACAGGAGCCAGTGGTTGCAAGATGGTCACCGCAGTGGTGCCCAGGCAGCCGTTGGCATCGCGCACCGTCACGTTGTAGGTGCCGGCGGTCAGGTTAGCAAACACGTTTGCCGAGCCGAAAGCACCGCCGTTTACCGATACCAGATAAGGAGCGGTACCACCCGTGGCCGATACGATGAAGTTGCCCGTGTTGGCGCCGAAGCAGCTCACGTTCACTTGCGTCGAAGTCACCAGGATGTTGGCGAAGATGCTGCGGATTTCGATAGCGGCACACGTAGCCGTGCAGCCGCGAGCGTCGGTTACGAGCACCTGATAGGTGCCAGCAGCCAAGCCCGAGAAGATACCGGTCGAGTTCGTCAGCACGAGGCTGCCGTTGGTCAACTGGTACGTGAACGGAGCCGTGCCGCCGGTAGCCGTCAGCTGAGCCGAGCCGGTAGCGGTGGTGCACGTAGCATTCACCAGGTTCGACAGCGTCAGCACGATGGGCGCCGGCTGCGCGATGGTCACCGAGCCCGTAGCCGTGCAGCCGAAGGCGCCGGTTACCGAGATGGGATAGGTACCAGCCGCCAGACCCGTGAACAGGCCCGTGCTGTTGCTCGGGCGGCCGTCGAGGGTGAAGGTGAAGGGACCCGTGCCCGTGGCCGTGAGCTGCACGCTGCCATTGGCTTCGCCGAAGCAACGTACCGGAGACACTACTGCCGAAGCGAGTACGATGGTGCTCGGCGTGCCCAGGATGGCCACGTTCGAGCGCGTCACGGTGCAGTTGCCAGCGTCGCGTACCGATACCGTGTAGGTACCAGCAGCCAGGCCGCTGAACACATTGCTCGTGCCGAAGCCGCCGTTGTCGAGAGCGTAGGTGTAGCCACCCTGGCCACCAGCAGCATTCACAGTGATGCTGCCGTTAGCACCGATGCAGGTAGCATTGATTACATCTACCGTGGGGATGCCCAGCACAATAACCGGCTGCGTGATAACAATCTGACGCGTGGCCGTGCAGCCGTTGGCGTCGCGAACAATCACGTTGTAGGTGCCAGCTACCAGGTTGCTAAAGATGTTGCCGCTGCCGAAGCCGCCGCCGTTCACCGAGTAGCTATAGGGAGCCGTACCACCCGTGGCCGTGATTGCGAAGCTGCCGGTATTCAGGCCGGTGCAGTTCACGTTCACTTGCGTCGAGGTCAGGACGATGTTGGCGAAGATGCTGTTGATTTGGATGGCGGCGCAAGTGGCCGTGCAGCCGCGAGCATCCGTTACCAAGACAGCATAAGTGCCAGCAGCCAGCCCAGTGAAGATGCCGGTGGTGTTGGTAATCACCGTGCTACCCGAAGTCAGCGTGTAGGTGTAAGGACCCGTGCCGCCGGTGGCGGTCAGTTGAGCTGAGCCGGTAGCCGTGGTGCAGGTGCCGTTCACCAGGTTGGAGAGCGTCACCACCAGTTGAGCGGGCTGCGTGATGGCCACCGAGCCGGTAGCCACGCAGCCGTTGGCATCGCGCACGGCGATGGGGTAGGTGCCGGGAGCCAGGCCGATGAACAGGCCCGAAGCGTTGCTGACACCGTCCAGGGTGAAGGTGTAAGCACCCGTACCACCGGTAGCGGAGAGCTGAACCCGACCGTTGTTAGCGCCGAAGCAGGTCACGTTGGTCACCGCATTGGCAAGCACCACCTGCGTGGGCTGGCCAACCACTACCGTACCCGAAGCGGTGCAGCCGTTGGCGTCACGCACCAGGATGGGGTACGTGCCAGCGGCTACGTCCGTAAACAAGCCCGTGCTGTTGGAAGCGCGGCCGTCGAAGGTGAACGTGTAGGGAGCCGTGCCGCCTACTGCCGTCAGCTGTACCCGGCCCGTTGCCGTGCCGAAGCAGGTAGCGTTGAGGACGGAAGGCGTGAGGGCAATGATGGACGGTACACCCAGGATTTGGATAGCAGCGCACGTGGCCGTGCAGCCGCGAGCATCCGTTACCAGAACCGCATACGTGCCAGCCACGAGGCCGGAGAAGATGCCGGTCGTGTTGCTAATCACCGTCGCGCCGTTGGTCAGCGTGTAGGTGTAGGGACCCGTGCCGCCCGTGGCGGTCAGCTGAGCCGAACCGGTAGCCGCCGTGCAGTTGGCATTCACCAGGTTGGAGAGCGTCACCACCAGTTGAGCAGGTTGCGAGATAACCACCGAGCCGGTAGCCACGCAGCCGAAGGCGCCGGTTACCGATACGGGGTACGTGCCCGCGGCCAGGCCCGTGAACAGGCCCGTGCTGTTGCTCGGGCGGCCGTCGAGGGTGAAGACATACGGACCAGCGCCGCCGCTAGCGGCCAATTGAACGCTGCCGTTGGCTTCGCCGAAGCAGCGAACCGGAGTTACAGCCGAAGCCAGCACCAGCGCGCTGGGCGAGCCCAGGATGGAAACGCCGCTCTGGGTTACGATGCAGCCATTGGCGTCGCGGACGGTGACGGTGTACGTGCCAGCAGCCAGACCAGTGAACACGTTTCCGGGAACGAATGCCGCCCCATTAAGCGAGTATTGGTAGGGAGCCGTGCCGCCCGTGGCGGTTACGGTGATGCTGCCATTGGCAGCAATGCAGATGGCGTTAGTTGGCACTACAGTAGTAATGGCCAGCGCCGTCAGCGGCTGCGTGATGGTCACCGAAGTGTTGCCCAGGCAGCCGTTAGCGTCGCGCACCGTCACAATGTAGAAGCCGGCCAGCAGGTTGCGGAAGCCGTTGAACTCCGCGAAGGGCGTACCGTTCACCGAGTACTGATAGGGAGCCGTGCCGCCCGTGGCCGAGATAACGAAGTTGCCCGTAGCCGTGCCGAAGCAGGTTACGTTTTGCTGCGTCGTGGTCACCACGATGTTGGCGAAGATGCTGTTGATTTGGATGGCGGCACACGTGGCCGTGCAGCCGCGGGCATCCGTTACCAAGACAGCATACGTGCCCGCAGCCAGGCCGGAGAAGATGCCGGTGGTGTTGGTAATTACCGTGCTACCCGCAGTCAGCGTGTAGGTGTAAGGACCCGTGCCACCGGTTGCGGTCAGTTGAGCTGAGCCGGTAGCCGTGGTGCAGGTGCCGTTCACCAGGTTGGAGAGCGTCACCACCAGTTGAGCAGGTTGCGAGATAACCACCGAGCCGGTAGCCACGCAGCCGAAGGCGCCCGTTACCGAGATGGGATAGGTACCAGCGGCCAGGCCCGTGAACAGGCCCGTGCTGTTGCTCGGGCGGCCGTCAAGGGTGAAGACATACGGACCAGCGCCGCCGCTAGCGGCCAATTGAACGCTGCCGTTGGCTTCGCCGAAGCAGCGAACCGGAGTCACCACCGAAGTGAGGACAATTGGGCTGGGTGCGCCCAGGATGGTGACAGTGGAGCTGGTTACGACGCAGGCGCTGGCGTCCCGGACCGATACAGTGTAGTTGCCGGCAGCCAGGCCGGTAAATACGTTGCTCGAGCCGAAAGCACCACCGTTGATGGCGTACTGGAACCCACCGGCCCCGCCGGTAGCGGTTACGGTAATGCTGCCATTAGCAGCCGTGCAGATAGCGTTGGAAGGAACGGCCGTGGCAATGGCCAGGGCGGTCAGCGGCTGGGTGATGGTCACCGTGGTGGTGCCCAAGCAGCCGTTTATGTCCCGTGCCGTAGCGTTGTACGTGCCAGCAATCAGGCCGCTGAACGTGTTGCTCGAGCCGAAGGCCGAACCGTTCACCGAGTACTGATAGGGAGCTGCGCCACCCGTGGCCGTAACCGTGAAGCTGCCCGTGTTCGTGCCGAAGCAGTTCACGTTCGTTTGCGTCGAGGTCAGGACGATGTTGGCGAAGATGCTGTTGATTTGGATGGCAGCGCAAGTGGCCGTGCAGCCGCGAGCATCCGTCACCAGAACCGCATAAGTGCCAGCAGCCAAACCAGTGAAGATGCCGGTCGTGCTCGTTACCACCGTGCTGCCCATGCTCAATTGATACACATAGGGAGCCGTGCCGCCGCTAGCGCTCAGCGTAGCCGAGCCCGTGGCGGTAGTGCAGGTGCCGTTCACCAGGTTCGAGAGCGTTACAACCAGTGCAGCAGGCTGTGCTACCACGCGCGTTACGGCGGCCGAGAGGCAGCCGTTGGCGTCGCGGGCCACGATGCTGTAGGTGCCCGCGCCCACTACCCGGCTGGGGCCGTCGAAGGCGTCGCCGTTGAAGGAGAACTGGTAAGCGCCCGTGCCGCCCACGGCCGAGGCCGTCAGCGTCGTCGTGCCGCCGAAGCAGTTGATGACGGGCGTGTTAGCCGAGGCCACCACTTGCGCGGGCTGCGTGATTACGATTTGACTCGAAACCGTGCAGAGGTTGGCATCGCGCACTACCACGCTGTAAGAGCCAGCGGGGAGCGAGATGGAGCCGGAAGCTACCGGAGCCGGAACGAACTGCGCGCCGTTGACCGAAACCTGGTAAGGAGGCGTACCCCCCGTGATAGCACCAGTTAGGGTAGCCGAACCACCGAAGCATCTGATGCCGGTGGCGGTGAACGTACCCGTCAGAGCAGCCGGCTGCGTGATAACAACAGAAGCGCCCGTGGCGATGCAGCCATTGGCGTCACGTACCGACGTGGTGTAGGTGCCAGCTGCCAGACCGGTGAAGATACCGGTGGTGTTGGAAGGCAGCGCATCCAGCGTGTAGGTGTAGGGAGCCGTGCCGCCTACTGCCGTCAGCCGAACGCTGCCAGTAGCCGTGCCGAAGCAGCTCACGTTTACCTGCTGGCTAGAACCCAGCGAGATGATGGCCGGCGTGCCCAGGATGGTCACGTTGCCCAGCACGAAAGTGCAGCCCCGGGCATCCGTTACCGAAGCGGGGTACACACCAGCAGGCAGGCCGGCGAACACACCGGTCGAGTTGGTGGGCAGGCCGTCCAGGGCGTAGGTGTAGGGAGCCGTGCCGCCGGTAGCGGCCAGGGTAATAGAGCCGTTGCTGGCGCTGCAGGTGGCGTTCACCACGCTAGCCGTGGCCAGGGAAAGGGCCGCTACTGGCTGCGTGATAACCACCACGGCCGAAGCCGTGCAGCCGTTGGCGTCGCGCACCGAAGCGGCGTACGTGCCAGCGGCCAGGTCAACAAACAAGCCCGTGCTGTTTGGGGTCCGGCTGCCTAAGGTGAAGGTGAAGGGAGCCGTGCCGCCCACTGCCACCAACTGCACCCGGCCCGTGGCCGTGCCGAAGCAGTTCACATTGACCAGCTGCGTGGAGGTGAGCGAGGTAATGGCGGGGGTGCTGTTGATTTGGATGGCAGCGCAGGTAGCGGTGCAGCCGCGAGCGTCGGTTACGAGTACCTGATAGGTGCCAGCAGCCAGACCCGAGAAGATACCCGTCGTGTTGCTAATCACCGTAGCGCCCGAAGTGAGCGTGTAAGTGAACGGAGCCGTGCCACCGGTAGCCGTCAGCGTGGCCGTGCCATTCGAAGCGCTGCAGGTAGCATTCGCCAGGTTCGACAGGGTCAGGGTAATGGCAGCGGGCTGCGTGATGATGACCGCCGTGCCGGTGGCCGTGCAGCCGTTGGCATCGCGCACCGAAATGGGGTACGTGCCCGGCGCCAGGCCGGTGAAAATACCGGTGGTGTTGGTGGGCAGGCCATCCAGCGTGAAGGTGAAGGGAGCCGTGCCACCCGTGGCCGTGAGCCGAACGCTGCCGTTGGCGGCGCCGAAGCAAGTCACGTTAACCTGCGTGGAAGAGAGCAGGGTAATGGGCGGCGAGGTGTTGATTTGGATAGCGGCGCAAGTGGCCGTGCAGCCGCGCGCATCGGTTACCAATACCTGGTAGAGGCCAGCGCCCAGGCCGGTGAAGACACCGGTGGTGTTGGTGAACACCGTGCTGCCTGAAGTCAGCCGGAAGGTGTAGGGAGCCGTGCCGCCGCTAGCGCCCAGCGTGGCCGAGCCCGTGGTGGTGCAGGTCGCATTTACCACGTTCGAGAGCGTCAGCGCAATCGCAGCGGGCTGCGTAACATTCACCGTGCCAGTGGCCGTGCAGCCGTTGGCGTCCCGCACCGAGATGGGGTATGTGCCGGCGGCTACGTCTACAAACAGGCCCGTGGTGTTGGTGGGCCGGCCGTCGAAGGTGAACGTGTAGGGAGCCGTGCCGCCGGTAGCCACCAGCTGCACCCGGCCCGTAGCCGTGCCGAAGCAGTTGGCTGGGGTTACCGTGGGAGTCAGGGCAATGACGGCCGCTGTGCCAGTGATTTGGATGGCAGCGCAGGTAGCGGTGCAGCCGTTGGCATCGCGCACCAGCACCTGGTAGGTGCCGGGCAGCAGGCCAGTGAAGGCACCGGTTGAGCTAGTCAGCACCGTGGCGCCGTTGGTCAGCGTGAAGGTGTAGGGAGCCGTGCCGCCGGTAGCGCTCAGCGTGGCCGAGCCGTTGTTGGTGCAGGTGGCATTCACCACGTTCGAGAGCGCCAAAACGATGTTGCTGCCGGGCACGCCCAGCACGGAAACGTTGGTGCGGGTAACCGAGCAGCCGCTGGCGTCACGAACGGTGACGGTGTAGGTGCCTGGAGCCAGGCCGGTGAAGACGTTGCTCGTGCCAAACGAGCCGCTGCCCAGCTGGTACGTGTAGGGAGCCGTGCCGCCCGTGGCCGTTACCGTGATGCTACCCGCTGCCGTGCAGCTGGAGTTGGTGGCCGCGGCCGTGGTGATGCCCAAGGACACCAGCGGCTGGCTGATGGTGAGCTGGCGAACCGCCGTGCAGCCGTTGGCGGCCGTGACGCGGACGCTGTAGGTGCCGGCGGCCAGGTTCGAGAACGTGCCCGAAGCCTGCGCGGTGCCGTAGGTGCCCACCGTACCACCGGTCACGGTAGCCAGGGCGTACATGAAGCCCGAGCCACCGGTAGCGGCAATGGTGAAGCTACCCGTGCTGCCGCCCGTGCAACCCACGTTGGTGATGCTGGGGGTGCCCAGCGCCACGGTGCAGCAGCTCAGCAGCGTGCTGACGTGCCCCTCGTCGTAGGCCTCGTTGATGGCCGTGAGGATGGTGTTGAGCTGCGAAAGCGTGTACTGGGTAGAGCACCCGCCGTACACGTTGTTGGCGATAACCAGCAGCTGGTTCACGGTCAAACCAGCAAAGGTGCCCGTCGTGATGACGGCACCTCCCAGGTTGGTGGACGAAAAGTGAACCGACAGCGTTAGGGACGCCAGCTGGCCCGCAAACTCGCTGGAATAGCTATGGCCCGGGTTTATGTAATTCTGGGTCAGGGCGCCGGGGTTGCTGCCCGAGGGCAAAAAGGCGGTGACCGCCGCCGCAGTAGTCAGGGTAAGGGTGTGGCCACCGGCGCCTGTGCACCCAATGACGAGGCCACTGGGGAAGGCACTGGCGAAGCGGGTCTGCACCAGGGTACCCGGGTTGCTCCCGTGGGCCGGCGAGCCGTAGCCGCCCTGCGTGTAGGTCACAAACCCGCAATTGACTTGGGCCAGCACGTTGGAGCTAAAGCCCGCCAGCAGCAGCAGCGTGAGCAGCCAGCTGACGACCCAATGGGCCCCTCCGGGTGGGTTTTTTGTCCCGCCCGGCCGGGATGTGACGAAGCCATAACACCCGACTGTATCGGAGTTATGGCCACGTATGTGAAAAGAGGATTGATTACTCATGATAACATGTTTTACATAAAGAATGGTTAGGGGTGAAGTGAACATGTTTGGCTGCCTGGCAGCCACCGTGACACGACTCAACTAAGCGTCGAACCCGGACCGAGAAGGAAATGTGGCGGCGGTATTTGGAAGGACCATCTGGCCACGTGCCTGGCAACCCAGGCGGTTGAAACGTGCATCATTTATGTCATATAGGAGTAGAATTAGGGTGGAAAATGCAGGCAAAGGCCTCCCGCGGTTGTTTTTGACAACCAGTGCGTTAAAGCGAGACCCAGAATTTTAATAAAGATTAACTTATAACAATACTGCGCATTGTACAAATGCGACACATGCCCCTAGCGGCCCCAAAAAACCCGATTAATTTCGCGGGATTGCTGAAAAAAAGCAGTTGGGGTTTCCTCCGTGAAGCGCCGGAACTCCCGGATGAAGTGGGCCTGGTCGAAGTAGCCGCAGGCGTGGGTCACGTCCTGCCAGTTGGCATCGGGCTGCTCCTTCAACAGCTGAAATACCTGCGCGAAGCGGCTGATTTCGGCAAAAAGCTTGGGCGAAACGCCCACCGCTTCCCGAAACCGGCGCTCGAGCTGCCGCCGGCTCAGGTGGGCCAGGCGGGCCAGCTCATCAACACACACTTGCCCGCGCCGCTGCCGCAGGGCTTTGGCCACTTCTTCGATGGCGGGGGTGGCGCGGCGGCGGCTCAATTGGGCCAGAAGCAGCTCTTCGGCGGCGGCCACGCACTCGGCGGGGCTGGTAGCGGCCTGCACCCGGCGCGTGAGGGCCTCGCCAAACTGCCGCGGGGCACATTCCTGCTCCGTCCCCATGCTCGCCGCCACCACGATGGACATGCCGAACAGCTGGTAAAACCCGGTGGGCTGAAACATGACCCCAAACAGGCTGGCCGGCCGGGCGCAGCGCAGGTTGAGCCGGTGGTCGGTGACCTGGCCCAGCATCCAGCTTTCCTCAATGCATTCGCCGTTGGCGCCCTCACAGGTCACCGGGTGGTTGGGCTTGCCCAGCACCACGATAATAGAGGGCTTGGGCGAGGGCAGAACGGGGTGAAGCAGCGGCGTAGCCGAGCCGGCCTCTTCGAAATTCCAATAGCACTCTACTATGTTTTGCAGCGAGGCTGCTGGAGTAAATTCTTCACATTCCATAGAATATTGGCTGTAGTGCTACGGCGGGGTAAGTGCGGCCGATGCGTGAGTACGTTTCTGAAGATAGATTCGATTAATCGTATTTAAAGTAAATATTGTTACAAACTCGTCCATGAGTAATTATTCTATTCTCGACTTGGTTATTGCCTGCCGGATTGATACTCAATGCAATAACAAAATTTTACAACTCACTGAAAAACAGTAAGTTTATATAGATTGTACTATATAAAACAACGCTATATCTGCCCTTGAGTTTTAGCTCAAACCGTAGTTTAAAGAAGCTTTTAGCCCGGTGTATGGTCGAGGTTCCAATGCTTGCGTTTTTTTTGAGCCGGAAAGACTTTGCGGATTTGAGATATTTTTTTTCTGCGGCCCCAAGCACGGTTCAGGTTACTGCCTACCCGGGCAAGCAAAATTGAATTATCGCCGACCCATCAAACCACAACCGTACACTTCCCCGGCCCGGGGCCGGTTAGCTGAGGTGTATCCTTTGGCAATTGCACCGCCCGTTGGTTCGCAGGGCCGGGTTTCTGGTCACGAAAAAGCGGCCGGGCATTTCTTCCAGATATCCGGGAGGAGGCGCCGACCGCCCGCATGCTTTATTCCCAGCCTGGCCGCCAGCCGTGCCCGGCCACCGTCCCTCCTGCCCCATGCCATTTCAGCCCAACTGCGCCCTGGTACTACGTGCGTTTTGGTATCGGCACTGCTGAGGCTGCGGCTAGTAGAGGGCCGGTGTACCTACTGAGTACAAGGCATCGATGAGCATCCGGAGTGAGTTAAACTTATTGTCGATAACATGCTAATTTCAAACGCATAAATGCGTAAATTGAGCGAAGAGAGGCCCTCCCGCTTGGAGGCACGCAACGCAGCAGGTTATTCGGGGCAATCTGCTGTTCTAAAGGGATATATAATTTTCATCGTCGGGCTGAGCCCGTTTGTTTTCCACCTTTATTTCATTTTCACTTCCATGGATACGCAGGATACCCCAGACCCCTCCGCGCCGACGCCACTGGCCAGCCACCAAGACGCCCAAGCCCCCCACCAAGAGCTCGCCGCCCCGGCTCCAGCCGCGGCCGCCAGCCCCGCTCCAGCCGCCGCTGATGCCACGCCCGCGCCGCCGGCAGCAGCCGCGCCCGCCGCGGCTGCCGGCCCCACTCCCGTTGCCGCCGCTCCTGCTCAAAACCCCGCCGCTGCGCCCGCTCCCGCGCCACTAGCAGCCGCTGCTCCTGCCCCCATCGCCGCCGCCAGCCCCGCTCCGGTGGCGGTCGTAATCACCGCTCCGGCTGCGGCCATGCCTACCCAAGCGGCGGCCGCCAGCCCGGCTCCTATGGCGGCGACAAACCCCCAGACGCCCGCCGAAAGCCCAACGAAGCTCACGTTTTCTATCCCGATAGAAATATCCGTGAGCACCCCGCTCCAACCGGCCAGCCACCCCACCAATCGCGCGCCGGCCCCCACCGCCCCCGCCAGTCCCGCCACTGAAAAAGGCGCTATCGGATTCCAGTATGCGGCCAGCCACAGCACCGCCCCCACCACTCCGGCCCAGCCCACCCAATTGAACGAACAGGCCCCGGAAGCCCACGAAACTGCTCCCGCGCCTGCCCACCAAGCGCCCCCGCTCCCCCTGGATTAACCAGCCGACAATGCCCCGGCCCTAAACACAAAAAAGGCCTGCATCGGGTGATGCAGGCCTTTTTTGTGTTCGAAAAGTGCCCCGCTACCACCGCCAGCCCAATTGCGCCCCGGCATACCAGCTGCGGCCCGGCGCCGGCTGAAAATAGCGGCCGCCGAACGCATTCAAATCATTGCCCAGGCTGTATTTGCGGTTGGTGGCGTTGTCGAGGCCGGCGTAAATGTTGGTTTCGAGCCGGCCCCAGGTGCGCCGCCAGCCGCCCCGCGCCCCAAACACCCAATAGCCCGGCGCCTCCTCGGTATTGGCATCGTTGAGCACCACACGGGCCTGGTGGCTTAGGTTGGGGTTGAGGTAAAAGCCGGTGGCATGGCTGAAATCAAGCCCGGCGCTGAGGGTGTGCGGCGTGGTGCCGGTGAGGCGGTTGCCGTGCAAGTCCCGCCCGCTGCTGGGGTAGCTGCCGAAGCGGAAGTTGTTGTAGGCGTAGCTGGCCCAGGCCCGCAGGCCGGAGGGGGCCGTGCCCGGGCCGGGCGCCGCCGGGGCCGCTTGCCACAGCCAGCCGCTCAGCGCCGCTTCTAGGCCCCGCTGGTGGGTGCTGCCGGTGTTGCGGAACACAACGGTGCCCTGGTCGGTGGTGCTGCTCACCACGGTTTGGCGCAGCTCCAGGTCAAAGGCCGTCAGCTCATATACCAGCCGATTGGCGAAGAAATTACCCCGCGCGCCCAGCTCGTAGCTGGTGCCGCGCTCGGCCTGCAGCTCGCCGTTCAGGCTGGCATCGGAGGGCCGAATTTCCTCTATCGTGGGCGGCGAAAAGCCGGTGCTGACGCTGGCATAAACCGATAAAGTGGGGCTGAATTCCTTGAGCAGCGCCACGCGGGGCGACACTTCGGGCCGGAAATCGCGGCTAAACCGGTACTCCGTGGGGCGCGTGGCGGCATTGCTCACCCGTGCAATGCCGTAGTGTAGCCGGTTGTAGCTCGCGGCCACGGTCAGGAGCCAATCGGCAGGCAGCGCGTAGTCGGCCTGGGCAAAAACAAAGCCCGTGGCGGTCGTGATTTCGTCGTCGTAGCGTAGCGCACCGGGCGTGCCGGCATTGTTTTGGTAGCTGCGGCCGCTGGCAAAGCTACCCTGCCACTCGCCCCCGCCCTGCAGCCGCAGCACCCGCCCGGCCAGCGCCGTGCGGTAGCTCAGGGCCGTGCGGCCGCCCAGGCCCAGGGCCGTATTGCGCTCATAGTCTACCAAATACGGCGTGCGTATGGCCGTGCCGCTGCCATAGAGCGTGGTTAGCAAATCCAGCTGCTCGGTAAAGCGGTAATCGTGCGTGAGGCCCAGCAGGCCCGTGCGCGAGGCGTAGAAAGCCTGCTGGGCCACGGTGCCGGGGGCGGTGGCCGTGCCCGGCCGCGCCTGCCGCGGGTCGGCCGCGTACTGGGCCCGCGTGAGGCCGCCGGGCAGCTGGTAGTTGATGTCGGTATAGAGCAGATGGGCCGCCAGCGTGGTTTTGGTCGAGGCCACGGTGTGGGCATCCAGCGTAAAAACGTCGCGCCGCAGGGCACTTTGCACCCGGTAGCCATCCAGCTCCTGGTGCGCGTATTGGGCCCGCACGCTGCTGGTGGCACTGCCGGTTTCGGCGATAATCGTGCTGCGGCGCAGGCCGTAGCTGCCCACCGTGGCCCCGGCCGCTACCCGGCTGGTGCCCGCCGCCACCTCCGGCGTACTGAACAGTGCCACGCCGCCTGTGCCCGCGCCGTACACGCTGCCGGCGGGTCCTTTCAGCACTTCCAGCCGCCCGATAATGGCGGGGTCGAGCAAATTCAGGGGCGTGCTGCCGCTGGCTTCGGTGTACGGGATGCCGTTGTAGTACACCTTCACGTTGCGCACCCCAAAGGGTGAGCGCAGCGTGCTGCCCCGAATACTGAGCCGGTAGCTGGCCGTGGCCCGCTCCTCCAGCCGCACGCCGGGCAGCGTATTTACGGCCTGCGTGAGGGCCGTGGGGCTGAATTGCTCAATTGTGCGGGCCTCAAGCACGCCCACGGCCGCCGCGGTGCGGCGTAACGGCAGGCGCTGGCCGTAGCCCGTCACGGTGGCCTCGGGCAGGGCCACGGCGCGGGCGGTATCAGCGGGCTGGGTTTGGGCAAAAGCGCGCGGCTGGGGCAGCAACAGCGCCAAAAGCAACAGGTAACGAACAGGCATGAACGACAACGAAAGTAAGACCACGCAGACCGGCAGAGCCCGCAAATTGTTGCCGGACGCCGGGGTTTCAGCCCAATTTTCTGCGGGCCGGGCAGCTGCAAAGGTGCTCATTTCGCAGCCGATTGGGGAGTGCACCGCCCGCCACCACTCCTTATAATAATATGGAGTAAAATCAGTAAATTACGGATACCAGTGCGTTGTTCCGGCTGCCCGGCAGCCGGGCGGCAAAACGAAAGAAATCTGCTGGTGTCCCGGCTATGTTTTATCAGGTGTTTGCTCCCTGCCAGCCGCTGGCCCCGTTTATCGACAGCTACTACGTGCTGGAGGGCAACCCCTGGGAGGGCTACCAGCGGGTGAAGCTGACGCCCAGCGGAACCAGCGGCCTAGTGGTGCAATACGGCGACCGACTACAGCTCGAAAATGACCACCACCGGAACGAATTGCTAAGCGAAAGCTTCGTTTTTGGCCAGCTTCGGAAGTATGTGTTTCTTGAAGCTTGCGGTGGGCTAAAGGTGCTGGGGGTTCATTTTAAGCCCACCGGCTTCTACCGCCTTTTCGGCATACCGATGGCTCCCTACACCGACCGGGCCGTGGATGCCGAACTGGTGCTGGGCGGCGGCGCCACTTACCTGGCCGGCCGGGTGTGCGACGCCGGCGAGGCCGCAGCGCGGGTGGCCGTGGTGGAAGAATTCCTGATGCGCTTCCTGGGCAAAGGCCCGGCAGTCGAATCCATTATCGACCAGGCTGTGCAGCTTATTCTAAGCGCGCGGGGCAATCTGTCCATCTGCGGGCTGGCCCAATCCCTGCGGGTGGGCTGCCGCACACTGGAGCGCAAGTTCAGGGCCGAAGTGGGCATTTTGCCCAAGCTGTTTGCCAGCATCATTCGCTTCAACGCCATGCTGCGGGTCCGGCAAACGGCCCACAACTCCTGGCTCGACGCCGCTTACGCGGGCGGCTACTGCGACCAGTCGCACCTGATTCGGCAGGTCAAGCTCTTTTGCGGAGAGGCTCCGTCGCAGCTGCTTACCGGCGACACCGACGACCTCCCCACGCTGATTCAGCACAGTTACCACCACCATTTATCTGGCTTTTAATCAGCTGGGTACGCAGTGAGCGGCCCGCATTTGGCTGTCACTTTTGTCCAATGTAAAGCAGGGGCCCGCGGCTAAATTAGGGAAAGACTTTTCCTTCCACGGGCGCTTAGGTGCCGCTTTCCCGCTACTGCTATGATAGCCGAAGAAACCATTTCGCAACTCGCAACTGACCTGCGCGGCCGGTTAATCGAGCCCCACCACGCCGAGTACGATGCCAGCCGTCGCGTGCACAACGGCATGATACACAAGCACCCGGCCGGCATTGCCTACTGCGCCGACGTGGCCGACGTGATTACGTGTGTGAACTACGCCCGCGAGCACCACCTGCTGGTGGCGGTGCGCGGCGGCGGGCACAGCGCCGCCGGCATGGGCCTGTGCGACGACGGCCTGGTGATTGACTTGTCGCAGCTCAACGGCGTGTACGTCGACCCCGACACCCGAACCGTGCGGGTGGAGGGCGGCTGCACCCTGGGCCAGCTCGACCACGTGGCGCACGCCTTCGGGGCGGTGGTGCCCAGCGGCATCATCTCGACGACCGGCGTGGGCGGCATCACGCTGGGCGGCGGGCTAGGCTACTTCACCCGCCAGTGCGGCCTCTCGATTGACAATTTACTGGAAGCCAACGTGGTACTGGCCAACGGCCGACTGGTAAAGGCTTCGGCCGAGGAAAACGCCGACCTGTTTTGGGCCCTGCGCGGGGGCGGCGGCAATTTCGGCATCGTCACGTCCTTCCTGTTTCGGTCGCACCCCATCAGCACGGTGTATGCCGGGCCCATGCTCTGGGAGCTGAGCGATGCCCCCGCCCTGATGCGCTGGTACCAGGACTTCATCAAAACGGCCGCAGACGACGTGAACGGCTTTTTGGCCTTCCTGACCGTGCCGCCCGGCCCGCCCTTCCCCGAGCACCTGCATATGAAAAAGATGGTGGGCATCGTGTGGAACTACACCGGCCCGCCCGATTGGGCCGACGCCACCTTTGCGCCCATCCGGCAGGCCTTCCCGCCGGCCCTCGACCTGGTGGGCCCCCTGCCCGTGCCCGTCCTGCAGAGCATGTTCGATGGGCTGGTGCCGCCAGGCTACCAATATTACTGGAAGGCCGATTTTGTGAATGAACTCAGCGACGAGGCCATCGACATTCACCTGCGTTTTGCCGAAATGCTGCCCACTCCGCTGTCCACTATGCACCTGTACCCCATCAACGGCGCAGCTGCCCGCGTGGCCCCCGACGCCACGGCCTGGGCCTACCGCCACGCCACGTGGTCGATGGTGATTTTGGGCAGCGACCCCGACCCGGCCAATAACGACAAGTTGATTTCGTGGGCCAAAGAGTACTGGCAGGCGCTGCACCCATATAGCGCCGGCGGCGCCTACAGCAACTTCATGATGGACGAAGGCACCGACCGCGTGCAGGCCACCTACGGCAGCCACTACCCGCGCCTGGTGGCCATTAAAACCAAGTACGACCCCCAGAATCTGTTTCGGGTAAACCAGAACATTGTGCCCTCGAGCGAAGGCTAGACCTGGCCTGCACTGCCACCCGCACAGCCCACCGCTCCCGCTGGGGAACGGTGGGCTGTTTTATACGTTTTATTTCACGAGGCTCAAGTAGAGAGGCAAAATATTGCGTCTCCTTGGTTGCACCGTGCGCACGTTGTCGTCCAGATGGAAGACGCAAAGTGTTGCGCCTCTACATTCGTTTTGGCGCATTGCTTCACCACAAGACGCGAACTCACTGCTTTATTTCGGCCATGAACTTGTACCTACCCCGCCGCTACCGCCGCCAGCTGCTATTTCCGCCGGGCCTGCTGGCGCTGGCGGGGCTGCTGTGGCTGGGATGCGTCGCTATTGGGTCGTGGCAAGAAAAGTTGAGCAGGAAATCGGTGGTACCGTTAACGATGCCGGCTCTAAATCTGCAGGACGACTTTCCAACCAATCCTCCTAACCCAATAAAATGGTCGAGGCAAAGACTGGACTCATTTCGCAGATGGCGGGACGTCACCCTGAATGGCCATCAGGGTATTGATGCTACTTCAAAACAGCAGCTTTTAGCGGCAGTAGCTGGCTTGGAAGCTAACTCCGCAAACGATGATGGATTGCGTGTTTCTTTTAGCTCCTCTGCTACTTATGCTGAATTTGTGCTCGTTTTGGACCTAATGAGTCAGTACAACATCAAGAAATACTGGTTCGACATTGTACACACGCCCATAACCTTTTACGCGATAACAGTGCGGCCCGTGGTTGGTGAAAAGAAAAACACTTTTCCACTGGGACAATGCGTGCGTTACATCGAATTACCACGCTTCGCTCCTCCCTTGTATCATTCCACCTCTTATTTATTGCGCTTTGATAATTGGGTGACTGATTTATGGAATCCAAAGCCACCCTACAAAGCAGAAAATTATCCGTACGGGCCATCTTATATAGAACCAATCTTTAGCCCAGAGCGAGAATACCTGTGGAAGGTATTCCAGCAATGGCGTGAAATTTTAATTTCTTTTCACCAACCTCAATGGGGGATTCCATTCGCTTTGTTGATTTATTTGACAGCAAGCAACTGCTTGCAACTGAAGCGTCATTTGCAACACCGCTAAACCAGTAATGCCCGCCCTCCCACCCGACCTGCGCAAAGCGCTTTTTCAGCTTCCGCAAAAAGAGAAAGACCAGCTCCTGGCCCGCCTCGTAGCCCAGGACGTGGTGCTCACCGAGCAGCTGGCCTACCGCCTGCTCGAAGGGCCCGAGGCGCTGGAAACCCGCCGCGCCGTGCTGCGGGCCCAAGTCGACGACCCCGTGCGGGGCTTCCACCAAACCCCCAACGACCTGCTCGTGATACTGCGGCAGCTGCAGGTGCGGCTGGCCTACCACGCTAAGATTACGGAGGATACTTACGGCGAAGTTGAGCTAAGCTGGCGGCTGCTGGCCAACGTGTTCCGGCACCAGGCCGCCGTCACGGCGCGGCTGCACGGCCCCACGCAGCCGCTGCTCCAGCACCTCACCAAGCGCACCCACGAGGCCCTGAAGCAAACCGCCCGGCTGCACGAAGACTACCACGCCGAGCTGGCCCCCACCGCCAATGCCGTGCTGGCCGCGCTCTGGCAATCGGGCGCAGCGCCCCTGGCGCGGGAAGCCGGCCTGCCGCGCGTCTTTCTGGTCGATTAGGAGGCGGTTTTCAGGGCAAATTGAGCTGGATTGGTGGTTTCGGGGCGGACCTGGGAAGCGGGAGCTACTGCATAAGTTAGGCGGGGAGGCATCTTTTCCGCGGGGAAGGCAGTACAATAATCAACTCCTTATCCCCGCCTCCTTCGTTATGTCCAGCACTCCCGGCCCCGATGCCCAGCGCCCGCCGCAGTTGTCCGAACACGCCTTGCGCCAAGCCCTGAGCGAGTTAGACGCCAAAATCCAGACCCTCCATAACCGCGCCCACGCCACGGCCGCGGGTTCGCCCAATACTTACCAGGCCCACGCCGAAGCCCTCGAAGCCAAACGCGCACGCCTGGCCCAGCAGCTCGTGCAAGCCCCCGCTCCCGCTGATGGCACCGAGCCCAGTGTATGGGCCCAGATTCTGCGCGGAATCGAAAATCTGCGCGAGGATTTACGGAACATTTTGTAGCCCTTTAGGCCCACACTAAAACCGACAACCCGCTGAACAGTATCTACGTTTCAGCCCCGTAGGCCACCGCACGGCCACCCTTGCCAGCAGCTTTATTTTCCATCCGATTCTATCCCCTTAGCCGTTATTCGCCATGAAGAAGCTCCTCCTCCTCTTGCTGTTTCCTTTCCTGGTCACCACGGCCAGCCATGCCCAGGCCCAGGGCAAAAAGCCCCACCTGAAAGCCAAGCGCAACTACGCGCACACCACCGAATCGTCGAAAGGCAAAAAGGCCAAAGCCCACTTCCGACCCGAAAACAACGTGCACCCCATCATCGATTTCAACCCGAGAAGACAGGGAAAATTTAAAACTACCAAAGCCGCCAAAAATTACAAATTCACCATGGGGGTTTAACGAAAAAGCCGCCGCTTCTACTGAAGCGGCGGCTTTTTCGTTAATGAAGAATTAATAATGAGGAATGAAGAATTGGTCGTTGGGCTAATTCCTCATTCCTCATTCTTCATTAAACTATGCTGGTTCGCGGAAGCCGACCCAGGTGAAGCGCTTGATGACGAATTCGGGGTTGGTGAAGCTGGCGTTGCCGGCGGGGTTGCCGCCGGTCACGTGGAAGTCGGAGAAGCCGGCGTTCTGGTTCACATAGATGCCGCCGGTGAGGTTGAAGCTGACGGGCGTGCCGGCCAGGCTCATCTCGTCCATAATCTGTTCCTTTACGATAAGGTCGGTGGTGTAGGCCCCGCACGAAATGGCGCCGTGCTCGCGGGCCAGCTTGGCCGCGAGGTGAATGCTCTCCTGCGTGCTCTTGGTTTTGATGACCAGCATGATGGGGCCGAACAGCTCCTGGCTGAACTGCTCCACGTGGCGGGCATCGACTTCGTGAATGCTGGGCGAGCAGGTGCGGGCATTCTTAAAGGTGGGGTGGTCGACGCTGCCGGCGTCCAGAATGCTGCGGCCACCTTCGAAGGCCAGCTGCTTTACCCGCTCGTGCGTGCCGGGATTTTGGATGGCACCGAGCACGTGCGCGCCGGCCTTGGGGTTGGTGGCCAGGCCCGTAACGGCGGCCGCTAGTTTCTGCACCACTTCCTCGTAGGGCACTTGCGTGTCGCCCACTTTTACCCCGGTTTCGGGAATGAAGAAGTTTTGGGGCGCGGTGCACATCTGGCCCGAGTAGAGGCTGACGGAGAAAGCCAGGTTCTGGGCCACCTTGTCCAGGTCGTCGCAGGAGTCAAGGATGATGCTGTTGACGCCCGTTTTTTCGGTAAATACCGTCTTGCCCTTCAGGCTCTCGATGTAGTCGCCAAACTGCGAGCCGCCGGTGTAGTCGATGAGCTTAATGGCGGGGTTTTCAGCCAGCTCCTTGGCAATAAGATGGTCGTCGGCGTCGACGCCCAGCTGGCAGATGCAGGGGTTCAGGCCATGCTCCTGGAGCACTTTCTGCACCTCGGCTACCACGATGGCAATGGGCAGCACCGCTTTGGGATGGGGCTTGATGATGGTGGGGTTGCCGGTCACGAGCGAGGCAAACATGCCCGGCACCGTGTTCCAGGTGGGAAACGTGGAGCAGCCGATGACCAGGGCCAGGCCCTTGGGCACGGCGCGCCAGGTCTTGTGCAGGGCAATGCTGTACTTGCCCATGGGCTTTTCCCAGCGGGTTTCTTCGGGGAAGCGGGTTTGCTCCTCGTAGCCGGCCGCAATGGCTTCCAGCGCGCGGTCAGCGGCGTGGGGACCGCTGGCCTGAAACGACATCATGAAGGCCTGCCCCGTGGTGTGCATGGTGGCGTAGGCAATTTCGAAGAAGCGGCTCTTCATGCCTTCCAGCGCCTCGGTGAGCAGGGCCGCGCGCAGGGCGGGCTTCACCTTGCGCCACTCGTCAAACGCTCCCTGGGCATGCTTAACCAGCGTATCGGGCGAGTAGAACGGGTACTTAATGCCCAGCGGCGCCTGCTCGTAGGGCGATTCTTCCTGGCCGGCCCATCCTTCGGGCGGGCCTTGCTGCAGCTCCGTGAAGTGCTGGCCGCGCAGGGCAGCGAATTTCTCGCGGCCCTGCACGTCGGCATCGGCCCCGTAGATTTCGGGCGATGGGTTTTCGGGAAAGGCGGCGAAGAAGGTGCGTCCGTGCAGGGCCTGCACGGCGGCGTCGAGGGTGGCTTGGTGCTTGGCAATCATCGTGGGTGGGAAGTAGAAAAGGCGATGGCAGGACGGAGAAATAACAGCTACGCAAGTTACGGCTAGGCGCCTGCGCCAGAACCGCAGTGCCTTATAACCAATGGCATAATCAAGCGAAAATGTTTTCTTTTGTACATTTAATTAATTAGTTAGGTCTCGCTCTCATCAATTGTTCAACTTTTTGCTTTTGGCTGCTCACCCAAGCCGCTGCATGCCCGTAGAAGGCACACTTTATCCTACCGCATACCCTATTCTTTTACTTGATGAGAAACACGTTACGCCTGCTATTGCTTCTGTTAGTTAACACGTTGACCTTGGCGGCCGGGGCGGCCACTGCGCCCCCTACCGTGCCAGGCCGCCTGGTGCTAAAGCTGCTGCCCGGCCGCCCGGCCACCGCCGTGGACGCGGCCCTGCGCGCGCTGGGCGCCCACGGCCGGCAGCAGAAGTTCCCCCGTGCCCTGGCGCCCTGCCTCGAGAAGCGCGGCAGCGTGAACTTGCGCGGCATCTACCAAATTGAGGTGCCGGTCACGCTGAGCCTCGAGCGTGCCCGCATCGTGCTCCTGGGCACCGGCGTAGTCGAGTATGTGGAGCCGCTCTACATCCGCATGCCGCAGTACCAGCCCAACGACCCGCTGGCCGACTCCACCCTCACCGACCTCGCCGCCAGCCAGTACTACTTAAAGCAGATTCAGGCCTACCGGGCCTGGGACGTGACCCGCGGCGACAGCTCCATCGTCATCGGCATCACCGACAGCGGGGTGCGCCTCACCCACGAAGACCTGCGCCAGCAGATTAAGCACAACTACGCCGACCCCATCAACGGCCGCGACGACGACGGCGACGGCTACGTGGACAACTTTACCGGCTGGGACCTGGCCAACAACGACAACGACCCCGGTTACGACATCAAAATCGTCCACGGCACGCTGGTGGCGGGCGTGGCCACCGCCCGTACCGACAACGGCGTGGGCATCGCCGGCCTGGGCAACCGCTGCCGGTTTCTGCCGCTCAACATTTACCCCAACACCCCTACCGGCTACTTTGCTGGCGTGGAGGCCGTGGTGTACGCCGCCGACCACAACTGCAAGGTGATTAACATGAGCTGGGGCGCCGCCGGCGGCTACTCCCGCTACGAGCAGGACGCCATGACCTACGCCGCCGTAAACCGCGACGCCGTGCTGGTGGCCGCCGCCGGCAACACCAACGCCGACCTGCAGTTCTACCCCGCCTCCTACGACCACGTGCTGTCGGTGTCGGGCGTTGACAACAAAGACCAGAAAAGCCCGGCCGCCACCTACGGCCACCGTGTGGACCTGGTGGCGCCCGGCCTGAGCATCCTCACCACCTACGGCTACCATGGCACCACTCCGCAGGGCACTGCCGATGCCGACTACGTGGCCGTGGGCGGCACCTCGTTTGCCGCGCCGCTGGTGGCCGCCGCGGCCGCGCTGGTGCGGTGGCGGTTTCCGCAGTTCACCGCCGACCAGGTAGCCGCCCAGCTCCGCCAGACCACCGACAACATCGACGGCCTGCCTGCCAACGCGGCCTGGGCTACCCGCTTGGGCACCGGCCGGCTCAACGTGCTGAAAGCCCTCACCCAAACCTCCCGCCAAGAGGCCCGCGTGCTCACCAGCACCCTGGCCCCGGCCCGCCCCGCCTACCTGCCCGGCGACACCATCCGGCTGGCGGTGAACGTGCAAAACCTGTTGCAGCCCATTGCCGGGCTCACGGTCACGCTCACGGCGCTCTCGCCCTACATCACGGTGCGGCAGGGCACTTTTGCCGCCGGCAACCTGGCCATGTTGGGCCGGGCCAACAACGCCGGCACTCCTTTTCGACTGGCCGTGGCCACCAGCGGCATTCCGCTCAATACCACGGCCACGCTGCGCTACCGCCTCACGGCCGCCGGCGGCTACCAGTCCGACCAGTACCTCGACATCGTGCTCAACCCCGACTACGTGGTGCTCAACGCCAGCGACCTGGCCGTGACGCTTACCAGCCGCGGCAACCTGGCGTTTGATGACCTGGCCGGCTCCGTGGGTTTGGGCTTGACGTACCGGGGCAGCGGCAACATCCTGAGCGAGGGCGGCCTGCTGCTGGCCACCACGCCCACCCGGGTCTCGGACCGGCTGCGCTCCAGCGGCGGGCAGGCGCGGCAGTCGTTTTTCAGCCTTGGCCAGGCCACGCGCCAGCAGCCCGGGCCCCGCGCCGACCAAGAAGTGCGGGCGGCGTTTCAGGACACCATTCCGGTGGCGGGCAGCCGCATTCGGAGCGTGGGCATGGCCGTGCGTCAGCGCGCCTACGCCTGGAGCACGCCCGGCCGCCGCGACTTTGTGCTGCTGGAATATTCACTCAAGAACCTCACCGCCGATACGCTAAAGCCGCTCTATGCCGGCCTGTATACCGACTGGGACCTGCCCACGCCCGATGGCGGCGCCAGCAACGCCGCGGCCTGGGACAGCACCCGCGCCCTGGGCTACACCTACGCCCTGAGCCAGCAGTCCACCTCCACCCTACCGGCTTCTTACGCCGGCGTGCGGCTGCTGCGCGGTGGCGCCCCGGCCGTGTACTCCATTAATAATAACGCCCCCGCGGGCACGCCCGTGCGCCTGGCCGACGGCTTCTCTCTCGCCGAAAAATTCCTGACCCTGAGCAGCGGCACCGCCCGCGCCCAGCGCAGCGCGGGCCTGCCCAGCGGCGCCGATGTATCGCAGGTGGTGGGCACCCGCATCACCCGGCTGGCACCCGGCGACTCTACTACCGTGACCTTTGCCCTACTGGTGGCTACCTCGCTGCCGCAGCTGCAAGCTGCGGCCGATGCCGCACGCAACGCTTATGCTACGCTGCTGCCCACGCGCCCGGCCGCCTTAGCGGAAGGGTTCAGCGTATTTCCCAACCCCACTTCCGGGCCCCTGCAGCTGGAGCTGCCCGCCCGGTTTGGCTTGGTGAGCGTGCACGTTATCAATGCCCTGGGGCAAGTGGTGCGGGCCCAGGCCGGCAGCGGCAACTTGGCGCGCCTGAACCTGGCGGGCCTGGCGCCCGGCGTCTACACGGTGCGGGCGCAGGGCACCGCCGGGGTGCGCACCCGGGCCGTAATGGTCCATTAAGTCGTTAAGTAGCTCAGCGCAGCTGCCAGAGCTTCGGCCCAGCCGGTGGTGTACAATTGCTGTGCGCCGCGCGGCCCGTTCGACGCGGGCTCGTTGAGCTGGCCGTCGAGGTTTTTAGCCGGGCTAGCTTCGGCCAGCCGCACCAGTTGCTGGCCGAAGCGAGCATTCAGGGCGTCGAGGGTGGCCATGAGTTGCTGGCGGCGCTGCTGGTCGGCGGCGGTGCTGGAAAAGAGGCCAAGCTGGGCTTGGCCGGCCGGCTCCAGCCCACTGAACAGGATGCCGGTGAACAGGATGCCGGCGCGGTGGTACGCCACGCCCGGGCGGCGCAAGCGGTGCAGGCCGCGTAGGGCGGCCTGGGTTAGCATGGTCACGTCGTGGCCGGCGTGGGGCAGGCTGATGACAGCCGTGTGGGTGGTGGGCTCGGCCGTAGCGGCAGAGCGGTTGGTACCCAGTATGACCGTGACCAAGTGCGCGGCCAGCCCGTGCCGCCGCAGCTTCTCGGCGGCTTTGGCCGTGAAGGTGGCCAGGGCTTCGGATAGCACAGTCGCTTCGTGCTAGGGCGCGGCGGGCGCACCAGATGGTAGGGCTCGCCCATCTTCAGACCCAGAGCCTAGGCCTCGTCGGAGCGCGAAATCAGGCTGCCGTCGTTGTTCGAGAGCACCACCACGGGCTTGACTTCCTGGTGCGGCGCAAAAACCCGCTCGCAGGAAACATAAAAATTATGGCAATCGACGAGGGCGTACATACGGGCGTGGTGATTTTGCTAACGGGCGCGGCCTTGCTAACGGGTTATTTTCCATTCGTCGGCTTACTGCTCAGCTAATTGGTGGATGACGTGCGTGACCACGCCCCAAACCACCAGCCCCACGCCCCGGTCCACGGCCACCGGCGGGTAGCGCGCGTTCTCGGCCACCAGCCACGGCTGCCCGGCCCGCATCTGCAGGCGCTTGATGGTGTGCTCGCCTTCCACCACGGCCACCACAATGCTGCCATCGCGGGCGCGCACCGCCCGGTCCACGGCCACGAGGTCGCCGGGGTGAAGGCCGGCCCCAATCATGGAATCGCCGCTGACGCGCGCCAGAAACGTGGAGGCCGGGTGCTGAAACAGGTGCTTGGTCAGGTCGAGCGGCGCGTCGAGGTGGTCGTCGGCCGGCGACGGGATACCCGCCGGGAAGCCCGCCGGAATAGGGCAACCAAAAAGCGGCAGCTCCCGAGTGATGAGGTGGGCGGCGGCTATGAAATTGTAGAGGAAAGCGGACATAAGAGCACCCAAACGCCTGAGCTGTTGGCTTGGGGTTGCTATTTACTAATTACTTTAGTAAATTGTTTTAACGCCTTTCTACAATCCAACTAGATACTGGCAACGTACCTCACCGAGCTTCGTAACATAGTTATGTCAAATTAAAGTAATTCAAGCGCTTCTCTCTAAATAAGACTAAAAAAATCATTTCCAAGCTTTTTAGTTTATCGTATAATTGGTAACTTTGGTTATGTCAAAAGTCAAGCTCCCTACGCCGCTGCCCCTGCAGCAATTCGCTCGTTGCGTGAACGACACGCAACGCCCCGCCGACTACGTTGGTGACTGGCCCGAAGCCGGCCGTGTGTACTCCGTGCGCGTGCTGCCACACGTGAGCACCGGCAAGCCCCAAGTGCACGTCCTCGGCTTTTATGCCGAGCGTCCTTATGGCGCCTTCGCTGCCCACCGCTTCGAGCAGATTGCCGATGTGTGGCTTAATTAAGCCGGCATAGCCGTCGGCACGATGGTTTCACCCATTTTGGCCCCGTTGGCTTTGCAGCCAGCGGGGCCGGTTTGTGTCTGGGGGTTGGCTCAACAAAAGACCAAAGCAAGGGCGTGCCGCTAATGGCCGTACTGGTAGAACATGCCCCGGTCGGAGGGCGTCCAGAGGCAGGCTTTTTGGCCGCTGGCTTTCAGGGCGTCGTTGGTCCAGGTGTTGCAGGTGTACAGGAAGCTGTAGACCCGTTTGGCTTCGTAGAACGCGTCGTCGGGGCCGTAGCTGTGGCCCTTAATGTGCTGCACGTGGCCGGCCGCATCGTAGCGAAAGCTGTTTTGGATATAGGCAATCAGGCGGGCATACTCGGCGCGGCTCAGGTACAGCGGCACCGTGGCGGGGCCGGGCACCATGCTGTGCAGGTAGGTGGTGTGCATGGCCGAGGAACCCAGCCAAAACGCCGCCACGAACGCCGTGCTGAATTTGAGGTCGGCCCAGGTGGGCGTGTCGAGGTAAAAGCCCTTGTCGCCCCAGCCAAAGGCGATGAAGCGCATGGTGGTATCGCCGGAAGGGATGTTGCTGAACGGCAGCTGCTTGCTCCAATCTATCTGGGCGGTTTTGATGGGCACCACGATGTCGGTGTGCACGCCGTTGGTGTGCAGGAAGACCAGCACATCGGGCGAGGCCGTGGGGTCCGCTTTGGGCACGGGAATGCGCGAAAGCACGAACGCCGCGGCCAGGTACAGGCCCGCCACGCCCACAAGCGTGCCGGCTACGTAGCCCACGGGCTTCAACACTTTGCGAATGAGGGCGGGCATGGGTAAGCGGGGAGTTTGGGGCCGCCAGGTACAGCAGCAATCGGGCAATAAGCCCTGCCGTGGCGGGCTCCAACTGTACGTGCAGCGCGGTTTTTAGGTCGGCATCGGCGGTAGAAACTCTGCCCCGTTCCGTCGCTGACCCGCCGACCGCTAGACCAAGTCGCAGTACCAGAACCCGGTATCAAACGGGCTGGGGCCGGCGCTATCGTCGGCGCAGTCGTAGCCGGAATCGTCGGTTTTCGGGGCAGGCGTGTATTTACGGTACACGATTTCTCCCTTCTCGAAGGCAACGGGCTGCCGGAACAACGGGCCGTCGAACACGAAGGTGTGGAACTCGCCATTCTCGCCGCAGGGGTCGACATTGGCGGGCAGGTCGCGCAGGAACTCCTCGTCAATCACCCGGCCCACAAAGCTTTGGTCCAGGTATTTTTCGTTGACGCAGGTGGTGATGGTTTTAAAGCCCAGCCCAATAAATTCGCGGATAAGCGCGGCGGTGGGCTGGCCCCAAAGCGGGAACACGGCTTGCAAATTGAGCCGGGCCAGCTGGTCTTCGCGGTAGCGGCGCAGGTCTTCGAGGAAGATGTCGCCGAAAATGGACGCCGTGGCGCCCCGCCGCTGCAAGTCCTGCAGTGTGGTGGTCATCAGCTGCTCGTAGGCTTCCATGGTGGGCGTTTCGGGCAGCAGGAGCTGGCGGCAGGGCAGCCTCAGGCTGGCCGCCTGCTGCTCGAGCAGGGCCACGCGCACGCCGTGCATGGAGGTGCGCCGGTACGGCTCGCTCACGGTGGTCAGCAACTCCAGCACGTCGTATTGCCCGCCCTGTAGCACCTTATACAGCGCCAGGGCCGAGTCTTTGCCGCCGCTCCAATTGAAAATTGCCTGCTCTTTCATACCATGGCAAAGTAACGGCCTTATGGGCCAAAGCGGCACTTGGGTGGCAGTAAGCGAGTGGCGCAGCTGGCCCCTGAGCAAGGTTGAGCTGAGCCGTAAGCAACTTTTTGGGCGCATAAGCCGAACAAGGAAGCCATGCACTTTGCCATCATCACCCCCACCCACCAGCGCCGGGACCTGCTGCCTGAGGCCGTGGCCAGCGTGCGCGCCAGCGTCAGCGCGCCGCTTGACTTCTCGTTCGAACACCTTATCTACGACAACGGCTCGCGCGACGGCACGGCCGCCTACCTGCGCGAAGCCGCCGCCCAGCCCGGCCCGCCACTCCGCCACTGGCACGACCCCGCCCGCCAGCTTGCCGGCTTGGCCCGCAACCAGCTCATTCAGGAAACAGACCCCGAGGCTTGGGTGGTGCCTTTGGATGATGACGACATCATGCTGCAGCGCACCCTGCACCACTACGCGGCCCAGATTGCCGCCCACCCCGACCGGCCGTGGTTTGTGGCCGACTTCCTGCGCGTAGACGAGCACGGCCGCTACCTGCCCAACGAGGATTACTACGCTTGGCAGTTCGAGACGCCGACCGACATGCTCCGCGCCATTTTCCGGGCCGAGCACTTCATCCAGGGCAACGTGTGCTACAGCCGCCTTTTCATCGACGAAGTGGGCGGCTACGACGCCGAGTTGCCCATGGCCGAAGACCTCGACCTCTACGTCCGGTTTCTGCTGGCCGGGCAGCTGCCCGTGCTGTGCCCACACATCAGCCACCTGCACCGTTTCCACTCCCGCAACGTGAGCATCGGCGTCGATGCCGCGAAGCACAACGCCGACTTGCGCGTGATTTACCAGAAGTACGCCCCGCAGCTTCACGCCTTGGGTATTGAGGAGCCCGGAAAGTAGCGGGCGCCGTATTTTTGGGCTTATGCCCGCCCCCACGCCTGCCTCCGCGCCCGAACCCGTCTACAGCATTCCGGCCTCCTACCGCAAAATGGAGAACACCCACATCCTGTTCTGGCTGGTGAAAGACATCAGCTGGTGCATGATTTGGAAACCCCTGGGCCTGCTCATGGTGGTGCCCACGCTGGGCATTGCCCTGGTCATTGCCTGGCGCACGCGCGGCTATAAGTCGGAGCTGGCGCACAACCTGGCCATTGTGTTCTGGATTGCGGCCAACTCCTACTGGATGAGCAGCGAGTTTTTCGGCTTCGATACCGTGCAGGTCGTTCCGCACGTCACGGGCAAGCACCTGGCGCTGGTGCCCTTCCTCATTGGGCTGGGCATTTTGCTATACTACTACCTGGTGCAGAAGCCCCGCGAAGCGCAGGAGCCTGAAGTAGCCACCCTGTAAGCCGGGCCCACCGGGTGCTCGGGCAGCTGCGCAACCTCAACGTGGCGCGGGCGGCCATCGTAGTTTAGCGGCACCGCATCACCCTACCCCGCCCGCGCCATGAGTATCGAAGAACAGCAGGCCTTTGCCGAGCTGCAGGTTTGGCAGCAGGAGATGCAGCGGCCGCCCTCGTTTCTGAACCGCTTTTCCCGCCGCGTGCAAACCCGGCTCAACGCGCTGCTGCCCGAGCGGGTGCACCAAGCCATCACGGCGGCCATTAAGCACATGGTGCGCGGCGTGCTGTTTGGCTCCACGCACACCACAGCCCAGCCCCTGGCCGGCGCCTCCTTGGCCGAGCGGGAAAAGGCCGTGCGCGCCCGCATCCGCGACTACCGCACCATGGCCACGGCCGAAGGCGCCGTCACGGGCGCCGGGGGCTTCCTGCTGGGCCTGGCCGATTTTCCGCTCCTGCTTAGCCTCAAGCTCAAGCTGCTCTTTGACGTGGCCGCGCTCTACGGCTACGACGTGCGCGACTACACCGAGCGGCTGTACCTGCTGCACGTGTTTCAGCTGGCGTTCAGCAGCCAGCACACCCGCAACGAAACCTACCGGCGGCTTGCCAGCTGGGAAACCTACCGCCACACGCTGCCCACCGACGTCCACGAATTTGACTGGCGCACCCTGCAGCAGGAATACCGCGACTACATCGACATCGCCAAAATGGCTCAACTTGTGCCCGTCATCGGCGCCGCGGTGGGCGCCGTGGCCAACTACCGCCTCATCGAGCAGCTCGGCTACATGGCCATGAACTGCTACCGCATGCGGCACTTCGCAGCGGCAGATGCCCGACTGGCTCAAGTTTAGCTCAACAAAAATTCGCGTTCAGCACGACCACGACTGGCGACGCTGACTACTGCGTTAGCATCTTACGCACCTCGGGATTGACTGCTGACGGGTTTAGCCTGTCAGCGATTGCCAAATATTTTCTGGCGCTATCCCTTTGGATAAAATAAGAATATGCTCCTGCCAGCTGACCATATGCCCGTGCGTTTTGGGGAGCAAGCTTTACGCAGTGCTTCAATGCCTCGATACTATTCTGAAGCAGCGCAACGTCCTTAGTTTGAAAAAACATCTGACCGTAGCTCGTAGATAGCCCCTGCCAAGCATTAGCCTCCGTGGGATTCAACGCAAGATATTTTTTGAACAAGGGGACAGAAGCCCGGTACTGCTGCCTCATGCCCAACACACTTGCAAAACCCCAATACACGGTTGCATTGGTGCTATCGAGCAGCCAGGCCTGATTGAACCGCATAATCGCGGTGTCTAATTGTCGCTGCTGAAAATACTCCCACCCTTTACTTACATGGTGCTCAGAAGCCAGCTTCCTGCTAGGAAACTGCTTGTCGCAAGCAGCAAGAAATTCTGTATCTGCCCGGACTTGTTCCGGGCACTTTGGTGCCCTGCCATACATGGGCAACCGGTTAATTCCCTCAGGGCAAGGCTGAAATGAAGTGCTGCATCCGGCAAATAGCAGCAAGCTCAGACATTGGGTTATGGCTTTCATTAGGTGCAAGTTCAGACAAAAAACGGCCGCTCCAGAATCTGGATCGGCCGTTTTTCTACCGAAGCGAAAAGCTGAGGAACTACAGCGTCGCTGCTTCCGCCACGCCGCTTTCCTTCAAGCGAATCAGGTTCAGGGCCGAGCCGGCTTTGAACCACTCAATTTGACCTTGGTTCGACCAATTTCCATTCCCTCTCGCTTAAATCGTGGCGGCGCATGGCCCAAAATTAGACCAGGCACTGTCCACACACTCTAGCCCACCCATTTGCAATAGCTGAAGCAGCCGCTCATTCCGTGGTTTACTGTGCCGACGACACCCACGGGTTCTGGCGGCCCCAGGCTGGATTGGGCACATCGCTGGCTTGCAGCAGCAGCGTGCCGCCTGCCGTGAGTTCCCGGTGCGTTAGCCAGTTGCGAGTGAGGGGCTTCCCATTCAGCCAGGCCTGCTGAATATAGCGGCGCTTCGGCGCATAGTCTTTGGTTTGAATAACCAGCGAGTTTTTGGCGCCGACCTGCATTTTGACCTCCGGAAACAGGGGCAGGCTGAGGTAATATACTGGCTGGCCCACACAGGCCGGCATCAGGCCGCAGGCGGTCAGCACGTACCAGGCCGACATGGCCCCGGCGTCGTCGTCCATGGTGCGCAGGTAAGCCTGGGGCTGGTTTTGGTAGATGCGGCCAATGTAGGGGTCGATGCCCCGGCTGTTGTCGTTGAAGTAGTGCTGCACCACCGTATCGACGGCCAGCTGGTGCAGCAGGGCCTGCGATTTCCAGGGTTCCAGGGTGGCGTTGTAAAGAGCGGGGGCTTGCAGGTCGGTTTCGTTGGCGTGGTTGTAGTAGTCGCCGGCAAAGAACTCGTCGAGCTGCCGGCGAAAAGCCACCTCCCCGCCCATCATCTGCTGCAGGCCGCGCACGTCGAAGGGCACGGCCCAGCGGTACTGCCAGATGGTGCCCTGGTAGAGGCCGCGGGTGGGCAGCCGGTCTACGTCGGGCTTGGTGAGGTCGAGAAAATCCTTGCGCCAGTAGTCTTTGTAGCCCAAGGCTTTCTGGCGGTACTGCGCACTCCCTTTCTTGTCCTTCAGCTCGCCCAGAATCTCGCCCAGCGCCCAGGTATCGTACGATGATTCGAGGGCTTTATCGGGCTGGGAGTAGTCCAGGCGGCGGTTTTCGCTGATGAGCGAGTCGCGAATGCCGCGCAGGTCCACTGCGTAGCCTTTCCGGTAGGCATCCAGCAACACCACGATGGTGTGCTCGGTGCGCACCGTGGGCGAGGGCTCGTGCTGGGTTGCAAAATTCTGCTTGCCGTAGCGGTAGAGGTTGGCCAGCGAACTGGCAATATCCTGAAAATCGGTGGGGTACGCCAGCGAGAGCAGGGGCAGCTGGGTGTGGTAGTTGTCCCACACGGCCCAGCCGTTGTAGATGGGCCGCCGGGCAGTTTGCAGGGTGCCGTCGATGGCCCGGTAGTGCCCATCGGGCTCCGACACCACGTACGGCGACTGCAGCGTGCGGTACAGGAGCGAGTAAAACAGCTTTTCGCGGTCGGGTTCCCCCTGCACCTGCACCCGGCCCAGGCGGGCGTCCCAGGCCTGGCGGCTGGCCCGCCGCACCTCGGCAAACGACCTGGCGGCCTCGGCCTGCACCGCGGCGCGGGCATACTCAACGCTGACGGAGGAAAACGCCACGCGCACTTCCACGTCGGCGGCGCCGGTGGCGGGCAGGCGGGCCACCAGCTGGTGCGCGCTCGTGGGTTCCCACTGCACGGGCTGCGATATTTCGAGGTAGTAATAAAGCCGGTAAGTGCCCACGCTGCAGGTGGTGCCCGACTCCAGCCAGCCGCTCAGGGCAGCGCCCTGCGTGGCGTGCTCCTCCTGCTTGAAGCGGTTAACGAGCGAGTGGCTCAAGTCGAAATACAGGCCCCGGGTGGCACCGGCCGGGAAATGGTAGCGGTGCAAGCCAAACTTCTGGGCCACGGTAAATTCGGCCCCGATGCCGTTGGCGAACGTGACGCCGTAGTAGCCCGGCTCCGCCTGCTCCGTGGCTTTGAGGAGCGTGGTTTGCTGGGGCGTGGCAGTGATAAACGGCTTCACGAGCAGGTTGCCCCCTGCCCCCAGGCACCCCACTCCTTCAAACCGGTTGTGGGTGAAACCCAGAAACGTACGGGCCAGGTGCTCGTAACCGGTGTGGGTGTTGGGGTAGGTCTGCGGCCCCAGGCTGAGCATGCTGAAAGGATAAGAGGCCGCGGGCGAAAGCTGCCCGTGGTCGCCGGACGAGCCCAGAAACACATTAACCTGGGCAGCGGGCGAGAGCGTTTGGGCCAGCGCGGGCCGCGGCAGTAAAAAAAGCAGCACCCAGAAAAAATGCTTCATGCGGGGCATTGGAAGTCCATCTAATAGCGTGTTTGGCGTTTCAGTTTTGTGTCATGCTGAGCTTGCCGAAGCATCTCTACCGCGCAACTAATTAGATTTAGTACAGCGGTAGAGATGCTTCGGCAAGCTCAGCATGACGTTTTAAATAGTCTTTCCATAATCCCTTAGCTCAATAACCGTCCCTCCCCTCCCAGCAGCTTCCCGGCCAAGCCAGAGCTACCGAGAGAACAGCAGTTTATGGCAGCGCTCAGGAACACAAAACTTGACGGCAGCGAGCCTGCTTCTTCCCTATGGGTCGAGGGGGTCGAAGGGGTCGGGCTGCCGGGCCTCGGGCACGGGAAAGCAGCTGGTTTCAAGCTCCGATAGTCGCTTCAGGTCGCGGTAGGGCACGTAGCCCAACTCCTTGCGGCAGCGCTCGGCCATGTCCACAATCGACCGGCTTTGCGAGGCATCCGTAACGATAAGCATGGGCTTATCGGCCGGGAAGCCGAAGGCGTACACTATGCGGGCAGTGTTGCGCAGGTTGGTGGTGGTGTGGCGGGCATGGGGCTCGATGAGGACCGCCGCATCGGGCAGGCCCAGCTTCTCGACCATGTATTTCTTCATTTCTACCGCCTCACAATAAGGCGTTTTGTTTGGGTGCACGTGGCCGCCCGACACTACCAGAAACGGTGCCTGCCCCGCCCGGTAGCGCACCGCCGCCAGCCGGCAACGGAAAGCGCCCAACGAATCGAGGGATACGCCGGCCTGCTCGGGCCCCAGCCCGGGCACCAGAATCAGGCTGTAGGGGAAGCGGGCCCAGTCGGTGTGCGCCACGGCCGCCCGGGGAGCCGCATTGAGCCCGGCACCGAGCGGCTCGTATCGTGCGGCCTCGTCGCGGCCGTTGAGCCGGAGTGCCATCCGGGCCGCTTGCAGCGACAGCGTATAAAAGGCGGCAGGTCGGCGGCGGCTGGATTTGGTGCGGGCCAGCAGTGCCTTGCGGACCGCCTGCGCCAACGCGGCATCGTGGCGCTCAAAGCTGATGGAATCGACCACCGGATAGCGCGGTACCATGCCCGCCAGGTACACCCGCGCGATGCGGTTGAGCCCTTGGGCAGCATCTTGCCAGGCCAGCCGCAGCACGGCGGTGTCGGGCAGGGCAGCATAGCGGGGGTAGCGTCCCGCAGTCCCCAACAGGGGCAGCACAGCCGCGTGCAGGGCGGGGTCGGCCAGGTATAGCCGGTTCAGGGCCTGGCCTATCGCGCGGATTTCCCTGGGCTGCCACACCAGCGAGTCAACGTAGCGCCGCACATTCACAGGACGCCTTTTTAATACCTGGTAGCTACGCTGGGCCTGCCGCCGGGCTACCGCCTGCAATACGGCATCGGTTTGCAGGGCCTGCGGCAGCGTGTGCTGCGCCTCGAAGAGTGCGAGCAGCGGATAAGTTTTGGCCACAATAATGGAATCTGGCCCGGTGAGGCGAGGTCGCATCGGCCCGGACTGGCCATAGCCAGGACAGCTCAGCGTGAGTAGGAGAAGCAGGCTGGAAAGAAGGCGCCGGGTCATGTGCATGCGGTAAGGAGGCGAAGGAAAAGTATGGGTAACGCAAAAGGCCCCTGCCGCAATAGTAATTACAATAATTACCACGGCGGCAGAGGCCTCGTGTGTCAGATGGTGACGGCCGATTAATACCCCGGGTTCTGCGTCAGTTGCCCTTTGCTTAAGTTGAGCTGCGACTGCGGAATGGGAAAGTATTCGTGGGTGCCCTTCACGAAGCGGGCCGTGGAGAGGTAGGTCCGGCGGCTTTTCTCGCGGGCGAAGTGGTCGTTCATCACCTGGTCGGCAATGCCCCAGCGCACCAGGTCGAAGAAGCGGTGGCCTTCCAGGGCCATTTCGAGGCGGCGCTCGGTGCGCACAGCTTCGCGAGCGGTAGCGGGGTCAGTCCAGGGGGCGGTGTACTCGGCCACCTTGTAATTGCCCGCCGGAGTGCCGTTGGCGTTAAGCACCTGGTCGGTGTTGGCCCGACGGCGAATCTGGTTGACGATGGCGCGGGCGCCCTCCAGGTTGCCGGTTTCCACCAGTGCCTCGGCTTTGAACAGCAGCACGTCGGCCAGGCGAATGATGTCGTAGTTCAGCGCACTAACCCAGGGAAACTGGTTCAGGTAGAAGGTGGAGCGGGAGCTCACCATGCGCTTCTTAAAGGCAAACACGCCGTAGGTGCCGGGGTCGCGGGCCCAGGTAGCGGCGTACGGGGCCAGGTCCAGAAACTGAATGCCCGGCCGGCCCACGGCGTGGTCGAGGCGGGGGTCCACAAAATCGGTGGCGGCCACGTCCGACTTATCGGTCTGGGGCAGGCCGGTGGCGGTGGTTTTGAAGGCATTCACCAAATCCTGGCTGGGCATATCGAAGCCGTAGAGCGGGTAGTACGGGCCGCCGGGGTTGAGCAGGCGTTCGTCGAGGCTGCCGCGGTAGTTGTTGGGCGTGCCATCGCGGATGGCGCGCTCAATGGCAAACAGACTTTCCGAGCTATGCTCTTTAGTAGGGTCAAAATTATCGTGGTAGTTGGCATTGAGGCTATAAATGCCTGCCGCCAACACCGCGTCGACCGCCGCAATGGTCTTCGGATAGTCCTTGGTGTAGAGGTAGAGCTTAGCCAGGTAGGCTGTGGCGGCGCCTTTGGTTACGCGCCCCAGGTCGGCCTGCTTAGCCGGCAGGCTGGCCTGGGCAAAAAGGAAGTCGGTTTCAATGTTTTTCCAGAGCTGGGCATCCGTCAGATTGTTGGGGATGTCGTACTCGGTGATGGCGCGCGGCGTTTCGTCGACCCACGGAATGCGGTTGTAAATCTTCTTCAGGTCGAAGTAATAGTGGCCGCGCAGCAGGTGCAGCTCGCCCAGGCGCACGGTGCGCTGGGCCGTGCTCATGCCGGCAAAGCCGTTGACGGCCTGAATGGCGCGGTTGGTGCGGGCAATGCCCTCGTAGCAGGCGCGCCACTTGCGCTCCACGTCGATGATGTTGGCATTCGTGAGGAAAATCTCCATCAGGTGCATGCCGTTCTGGTCGCCCACCCCACCGCCGCCTTTGTAGGCGTCGTCCGACACCACGTCGCCGAACGTCCAGTTGGTGCCGGGCGAGTTGAAGGCGTTGTTGGCGTCGTCGATTTGCCCGCCCAGCGGCGCGTAAGCGGCCACCACCAGGGCTTCTACCGCGGCCAGGTTGTTCAGGTCCGTCGACGAGAGGCTGGCTTTGGGCTGCTCGTCGAGAAAATCTTTTTTGCAGCCGACGAGCGAAACCGCCAGCGCCAGCAGAATATATTTATTTTTCATGATGCGAAAGAACAAGAAGGTTAGAACCGGGCGTTGACGCCAAACAACACACCCCGCGGCTGCGGATAGTAGCCGCGGTCCACGTTCTGGTCGAGGTTGCGGTCCGACGAACCGTAGTTCTGCAGGTTCACTTCGGGGTCCATCCCCTGGTATTTGGTGATGGTGAACAGGTTCTGGGCCTGCACGTACACGCGCAGGCTGGTGGCCCTGATGCCGGCCGTCCAGGCGGTGGGTAGGGTGTAGCCCAGCTGCAGGTTCTTCAGGCGGGCGTAGGAGCCGTTTTCCACGAAGTAGGTGGAGGGCCGCAGCTCGTCGTTCACGTTGGTTTTGCTCAGCTGGGGCAGCGTGGCACCGGTGTTCTGGGGAGTCCAGGAGTCCAGGATGCGCGTGCTTTTGTTGAAGGGGTCGAACGCAAAATCCGTGTGATACTTGCTGAAGTTGTAGATGCTGATGCCCTGCACGCCCTGCACGAACGCGCTCAGGTCGAAGCCTTTGTAGGCCGCATTGAGGTTAATGCCGTAGGTGAAATCGGGTTCGGGCTTGCCAATCTGCTGCTGGTCTTTCTCGTTCACCACGCCGTCGCCGTTCAGGTCCTTGTAGCGCCAGCGGCCGATGGCCTTGCCTTTCTGGGCGGCGGCGGCGTCCACTTCGGGCTGGTTCTGAAAGATGCCGTCCACCACGTAGCCGTAGAAGTAGGCCACGGGCTTGCCCACTTCGGTGCGCGAGAGCGAGAGGCCCCGGGTGAGGTTGTTGCTCACGTAGCCGGGGATGGAGAGGTTGCCCTCGCCCAACGACAGCACAACGTTGCGCACCACCGAGCCGTTGGCCGAAATGCCCCAGTGGAAGGCCTTGTCGGCATCGCTCTGGTAGCCGGCCTGAAACTCCAGGCCGCGGTTGCGGATGCGCCCGGCGTTTTCGTACGGCACCAGCACCTCGCCCGCCAGTGCGGGGCGGGGCACCCGCACCAGCACGTCGCTGGTCGTTTTTTCAAAAACATCCACACTGAAATTGAGCCGGTTGCGTAGCATGCCGAAGTCCAAACCGAGGTCGGTCTGGGTGGAGGTTTCCCACTTCAGGTTGGGGTTGCCAATGGCGCGGGCCGTGTAGCCCGTTTGCACGGTGCCGTTGCTGCCCGTAATGGGGTAGTTGGTGTTGGTGGGACTGAGGCCGTAGATGTCGAAGGACGGGTAGTTGCCGATTTCTTGGTTGCCGCTTTGGCCCCACGAGGCCCGCAGCTTAAGGTTGCTCAACCAGGCAATCTCCTTGAAATAGGACTCCTCCGACAGGCGCCAGCCGGCCGAGAAGGCCGGAAACACGGCATAGCGGTTGTTGCTCGGGAAGCGGCTGGAGCCGTCGCGGCGCACCGAGGCCGAGAACAGGTACTTGCTGGCGTAGTTGTAGTCGAGGCGCCCGAACATCGAAAACAGCGACCACGCCGACCCGGTGCCGCCGTTGTTCTGCACGCCCTGCCCGGCATCGAGGTAGCGGAAGTTGAGGTCGTTGATAAGGAAGTTTTCGCGGTAGGCGTTGAAGCCTTCCTCGGTGTTCTGAATGGCTTCCGTACCAACCACGGCCGCCAAGTTGTGCTGCCCAAAGTCGCGGCTGTAGCGAGCGGTGTTGGTCCAGGTCCCGTTGATGCTGTAGGCGTTGTTGGTGGTGAGGTTAGAGGTGGGGTTATTCACAATGCCCTCCACGTAGCTAGGCGAGAAGCCCCGGAAGTTGCTGGATAAGTAGTCGATGCCGATGGAGGAGCGGACGAACAAATGGTCCACCAGCTCCAGTTCGGCATAGGCATTGCCCAAGCCCCGCAGGGTTTTGGTGGCGTTGTTTCGGGCATTGTACAGCGCCCGCAGCGGGTTGCCCGCGTCGCCGAGGCCGGCGGCCGGGCCGGCAAAATTGCCGGCTTCGTCGCGCACCGGAATGATGGAAGGCAGGCGGTAGGCATCGAACACCACGCCGCCGTTCACGGCATTGGTCGAGGCTTGGGTGGAGTTGCCGTAGCTAGCCGTAAAGTTCTCCCCTACTTTCAAGCGCTTCAGCACGGTGTATTCGGTGTTGACGCGCAGGGAAATGCGCTTGAACCCCGTGTAATTTAGGATGCCGTCTTGGTTAAAGTACGTCATGTTGATGGCGTGTCGGCTGGTTTCGTTGCCGCCCGATGCACCCAGGGAGTAGTTCTGAATCGGCGCGACGCGGAAAATGGTCTTAAACCAGTTGGTGCCCGCCTGATTGGCGCGCACGTCGGGGTTGCGCTGCAGAAACTCCGGCAGCACGGGCTGTGCACCGTTCCCGTACTGGGGGTGGCTGGGGGTCTGGCCGCTGTTGCGCTGCGCGTCGAACTCGACCTGCGCCAGCTGCTGCGGCGTCACCATGGTGGGCAGGTTGTACACCGACTGCACGCCGTAGTACGAATCAAAACTGAGCTGGTTTTTACCGGCCTTGCCCTGCTTGGTGGTAATTACCACGACGCCGCTGGACGCCCGCGCCCCGTAAATGGCCGTGGAAGAAGCATCCTTCAACACCTGCATCGACTCAATGTCGTTCGGGCTGAGCTGGTTCAGGCCCGACTTGGTGGGCACCCCGTCGATGATGTAGAGGGGGTCGTTGTCGCCCAGCGTGCCCAGGCCGCGCACCCGCACCACGCTGTTGCCGCCGGGGGCACCGTCGTTGCTCACCTGCACGCCCGCCACCTGGCCCTGCAGCAGCTTATCGACGCTGGCCACGGGGAAGTTCTTCACCCGGTCGACCGACAAAATGCCGATGGCGCCGGTCACGTCCTTAGCTTCCTGGGTAGTGTAGCCCACCACCACCACCTGGTCGAGGGCCGTCGTGCTTTCGGCCATCGTCACGGAGATGGTGCTCTGCTCACCGACCCGGATTTCCTGGCTCACGTAGCCAATGTAAGAAAAGACCAGGGTGGCCGCATCGTCTGGAATGGCAAGCTGGAAGCCACCGGAGGCATCCGTCACAGTTCCTTTCGAAGTACCTTTCAAGGAAATGGAGACGCCTGGCAGCGGCTGCCCGGCCTGGTCCTTCACGGTGCCATTCACTGTGCGCTCGGCGGCTTTTAGCCGGCTCTCGGGCCACGGAGCGTTACCAGGCATCAGGCTTAAAGCCTCCGCCTGCGCGGGGAGTGCGGAGCTGGCTCCACTTATCGCTAGCGCCATCCCCAGCAATCGGCCGCAGGTGCGGGGCTGGTTTCGGCGATTAGGTACAGTTTGCTTCATGTCGGAAAATGCAGTTAAAAATGGAGCAGGCAAAACAGTCAGTTCGAGGTAAACGATACGGCAAGGTACCTTTTTAAGATGGTATACTCCAGCTTCCGAATTAAGATCGGAGAAGGTCACTAATTATAAATTTCATGAAAAAAAAACGGCCGCCCCAGAATCTGGGGCGGCCGTTTTGGTTACTACCGAAGCGAGTGCCGCAAGAATTACTTCTGCGACAGCATGCTGCCGCTGCTTTCCTTCAAGCGAATCAGGTTCAGGGCCGAGCCGGCTTTGAACCACTCAATTTGACCCTCGTTGTAGGTGTGGTTGAGGGTAATGAGGTCGGTGTCGCCGTCGGCGTGGTGCAGGCGGGCCTGCAGGGGCTGGCCGGGGGTGAAGGTGGTGAGGCCGAGGATGTCGATGAGGTCGGCTTCTTCAATCAAGTCGTAGTCGGCCTTGTTGGCGAAGGTGAGGGCCAGCATCCCCTGCTTTTTCAGGTTGGTTTCGTGGATGCGCGCAAAGCTCTTCACGATGACGGCGCGCACGCCGAGGTGGCGGGGCTCCATGGCGGCGTGCTCGCGGGAGGAGCCTTCGCCGTAGTTTTCATCGCCCACTACCACGGTGCCAATGCCCATGCTCTTGTAGGAGCGGGCGGCCTGCGGCACGGTGGTATAGCCGTCGCCCTGGGTCACGAAATCCTTCACCTCGTTCACGCGACCATTGAAGGCGTTGGTAGCCCCGATGAGCATGTTGTTGGAGATGTTGTCCAGGTGGCCGCGGTATTTCAGCCACGGGCCGGCCATCGAGATGTGGTCGGTGGTGCACTTGCCCTGCGCTTTGATGAGCAGGCGCAACCCTTTCAGGTCGGTGCCTTCCCAGGGCTTGAAGGGCTCGAGCAGCTCGAGGCGGTCCGACTCGGGGCTCACCAGTACCTGCACGCGGCTGCCGTCGAGGGCGGGGGCCTGGAAGCCGGCGTCTTCTACGGCAAAGCCGCGGGGGGGCATTTCCACGCCCACCGGCTCGTCAAACATCACCGGGCCGTTGGTACCGGGGAGGGTGTCGGTGAGGGGGTTGAAGGTGAGGTCGCCGGCAATGGCGAAGGCCGTCACGATTTCGGGCGAAGCCACGAAGGCGTGGGTGTTGGGGTTGCCGTCGTTGCGCTTGGCAAAGTTGCGGTTGAAGCTCGTGATGATGGAGTTCTTGCGCTTGGGGTCGTCGGTGTGGCGGGCCCATTGGCCGATGCACGGACCGCAGGCGTTGGCGAGTACCACGCCGCCCATTTCGGCGAAGGTGTCGAGGAGGCCGTCGCGGGCCACGGTGTAGCGCACCAGCTCCGAGCCGGGCGTCACCGTAAACTCGGCGTTCACGTGCAGGCCCTTGGCCACGGCCTGCTTGGCAATGGAAGCGGCGCGGGTGATGTCTTCGTAGCTCGAGTTGGTGCAGGAGCCGATGAGGCCAACCTCCAGCTTCTCGGGCCAGCCGTGCTCTTTCACGGCGGCAGCAAACTGCGAAATGGGCCAAGCCGCGTCCGGCGTGAACGGACCGTTCACGTAAGGCTCCAGCTCGCTGAGGTTGATTTCGATGAGCTGGTCGTAGTACAGCTCGGGCTGGGTGTACACCTCGTCGTCGGCGCGCAGGTGCGCGGCCACGGCCGCGGCGGCCTCGGCGATTTCGGCCCGGCCGGTGCCGCGCAGGTAGTCGCCCATTTTCTCGTCGTAGGCAAACACCGACGTGGTGGCGCCGATTTCAGCGCCCATGTTGCAGATGGTGCCTTTGCCGGTGCAGCTCAGGCTTTCGGCGCCCTCGCCAAAATACTCCACGATGGCCCCGGTGCCGCCCTTCACGGTCAGGATGCCGGCTACTTTCAGAATCACGTCTTTGGCCGAAGTCCACCCGCTGAGCTTGCCGGTCAGCTTCACGCCAATCACCTTAGGGAACTTCAGCTCCCAGGCCATGCCGGCCATTACATCCACGGCATCGGCACCGCCCACGCCGATGGCCACCATGCCCAGGCCGCCCGCGTTGGGGGTGTGCGAGTCGGTGCCAATCATCATGCCGCCGGGGAAGGCGTAGTTCTCGAGCACCACCTGGTGGATGATGCCGGCGCCGGGCTTCCAGAAGCCGATGCCGTATTTATTGGAAACCGAGGCCAGGAAGTCATATACTTCCTTGTTCTCGGCGTTGGCTTCGGCCAGGTCGGCGGTGGCGCCGTCTTTGGCCTGAATGAGGTGGTCGCAGTGCACGGTGCTGGGCACGGCGGCCGTGGGCTTGCCGGCCTGCATGAACTGGAGCAGCGCCATCTGAGCCGTGGCGTCCTGCATGGCTACGCGGTCGGGGGCAAAGTCGACGTAAGAAACCCCGCGCTCGTAAGCGTGCTTAACTTCGCCCCCGTAGAGGTGGGCGTAGAGGATTTTCTCGGTGAGGGTGAGCGGGCGCGCCACCGCGGCGCGGGCCGCCTCGATGCGGGAACCCATGCCGGCGTATACCGCGCGAATCATTTCCAGGTCGAAAGCCATAGGATACGTATTAATAAGAGTGGTTGCGCAAATGTAGTACCTGCGCCAAGTTGTACCTAGCCGCAATACGCTAATACCGGTATTGACCGATGCTGGTAGTCTTAACGTAGGGTAGCGGGGCAGCGTTGGGCTGGCTGCGGGCAGTGCGCTGCCCGGGGCCCGCTCAGCCGCCGATGCCATTGGTAACAACTTAATGGCTCCGCTAATAGTTGTGTGGCGCTGCCGGCGCCGCCGGCATTCCGTTCGCACTTTTGCATTACTTATGACTACGACCTCCCTTCGCGTACTGGCTGCGGCCACCACCGGCCTGAGCCTGCTGGCCAGCTGCGATTCATCTTCCTCCAAAAAAGAAACCGCCGATACCCGCGCGGCCGATGCCAGCGCGGCCGCACCCGCCGGCCTCGCGCCCGGCCACTGGGATGGCTGGGTGCGGGCCCAGAACAAGGCCATCCACTTCGAGTTTGAGGTGGCCGTGGAAAACGGCAAGCCGGTGGTGTACCTCATCAACAAAGGCCTGGGCGGGGCCGAGCGCCTGCGCTGCGACGAAATCACCTCGGCCGGCGACTCGACCACCATCCGCTTGCACGTGTTTGATGCCGCGCTGGTGATGCGCCCCGACGGCGCCGACAAGCTCGCGGGCACCTGGGTAAAGTACGACGCCAAAACCCCGTACCGCGTGCCGGTAGTGGCCCTGCACGGCGAGCGGCCCCTGCCCGTGGCCCAGCCCAATACGCCAAACTACACCGGCACCTGGCGGGCCACGTTCACCGAAGCCGATGGCAACACCTACCCGGCCGTGGGCATTTTTAAGCAGGACGGCGCGGCCATCACGGGCACGTTCCTCACCACCACCGGCGACTACCGCTACCTCTCGGGGGCGGTGCTGCCCAGCGGCCTGGGCCTCTCCACCTTCGACGGCAACCACGGCTTTTTGTTTCAAGCCACCAAGCTGCCCAACGGCACCCTCAAGGGCGACTTCTACTCGGGCAAAGCCGGCCACGAAACCTGGACCGCCGTGCTCGACCCCAAAGCCAAGCTGCCCGACGCCGACACCCTGACGTACATGAAAAAGGGCGAATCCCAGCTCAACTTCAAGTTCCCCAGCGTGTTTGAGGGCGGCGTGGTGGAGCCCAGTGCCCCCAAGTACCGCGGCAAGGTGGTGGTGATTCAGCTGCTGGGCTCGTGGTGCCCCAACTGCATGGACGAAACGGCTTATTTGGCACCGTGGTACGACAAGAATAAGAGCCGCGGCATCGAGGTCATCGGCCTGGGCTACGAGCGCAGCCCCGACTACAAGGTAGCCTCGGCCCGCCTGCGCAACCTGCGCGAGCGGTACCACATCAACTACGAGCTGGCGGTAGCCGGCGTGTCCAACAAGGATTCGGCGGCCAAATCCTTGCCGCAGCTGGCGAAAGTGCTGGCCTTCCCCACCACCATTTTCCTGGATAAGAAAGGCAACGTGCGGAAGATTCACACCGGGTTTGCCGGCCCGGGCACGGGCAAATATTACCAGGAAGAAATTGCCGGCTTCAACCGCGAAGTAGACAAGCTGCTGAAAGAATAACACAAAAGCCAAAAAGAAGATGTAAATTGTAATTGACCGTTACACAGCAGCTTACCGCCTAAACTCCCCTTGCTATATAGGGAAATAAGGCAGTAGCTGGGGTGGGGCAATTCATTTACCCTTCTTCTTTCTGGCCATGAAAAACCTCCTGGTTCCCACCGACTTCTCGCCCGAGGCGCACTATGCCTACGAGGTAGCCCTGCAGCTGGCCAAGCACACGCAGGGCACCGTGATATTGCTACACGTGCTGGAAGCCCTCGGCGACGGTGGGGGCGGGTTCAGCACCGTGGGGGGACCGGTGGGCGGCAACAGCTTCAACCAGACCTTCCCGATACGACTGATTGAGGCCACCAAGCGCCGCATGCAGGCCCTCCGGGACGAAGCCCGGCAGCGGGTGCCGGGCGTGCCAGTGCTGGACTCCATCAAAATCGGCACCGTGGGCGACAGCATCCTCAAGGCCATTAAGCGGCACAACATCGATATGGTGGTGATGGGCGCCCGCCGGCACGGCGACCTGAGCCACGTGTTCTGGAGTTCGAACACCGAGCGCATGATACGGCTGGCGCCCTGCCCGGTGCTCACAGTCAAGCACCAGCACGCGCAGTTTGAAGCCCGCACCATTGTGTTTCCGTCCGACTTTTCGGAAGAAGCCGCACGGGCCCTCGACGGCCTGCGCCACGTGCAGGAGTTCTTCCCCAACGCCGAGCTGCACCTGCTGCACGTGGGCACGGGCGATGAAAAGGAAGCCGCCCGGCTACAGCAGCAAATGCAGGAATTTGCCCGGCAGCACCACCTCAGCAATTGCAAAACCGTGGAGGTGGGCGCCACCCGCACCAGCAAGGGCATTGAGGAATACGCCCAAAACGTGCACGCCGACCTGGTCGTGATGCCCACGCACACCCACTCGCTCCTGGGCAACCTCCTGCACACCAGCATTGCCGAAGCCGTGGCTACCCACGCCTTCCCGCCGGTGCTCACCTACCATTACCAGTAGCGCCGTGTAGCGCGGACTCGCAACGCCCGCGCTACACACCTACCGCAAGCGCAGCCGCACCCGGAAATCGTTTTTGGGGCGCAGCGTAATGAGCGGCTGCATGGTCACGGCGGGCTGGCCTTCCACCCACTCCACCTCGAACTGACGCAGCAGCGCCAGCGTCACGAGCTGCATTTCGGTGAGCGCAAACTGCATCCCGATGCACAGGCGCGGCCCGCCGCCGAAGGGCACGTAGGCGAAGGGCTGCAGCGCGCGCGCCTGGCCCGGAGCAAAGCGCGCGGGCCGAAACTCGTGCGGGTTAGCCCAATATTTCGCGTCGTGGTGCAGGCCGTAGAAGTAGAGCGAAAACAGCGTGCCTTTGGGAATGTGCAGGCCCTGGTAGTGGTCGTCGGCCAGGGCCACGCGGTCTACCATCCAGGCGGGCGGGTAGAGGCGCATGGCTTCCTGCACGGCGTAGAGGGCACGGCCCAAGCGCGGCAAGTCGTCGAAAGTTGGGCTGCGACCGGCCAGCACGGCCTCTGTTTCGGCGCGGATGCTGGCGGCTTCCTCGGGGTGGTGGGCCAGCAGATAGATCAGCCAGGTAAGGGCGTTGGCGCTTGTTTCGTGGCCGGCAATGAGCAGAATGAGGGCTTCGTCGAGCACGCGGTCGGGGGTCATGGGCTCGCCGGTGTCTTCGTAGCGCACGTCGAGCAGCATCTGCAGCAGGTCGTCGGGCGGGGTGGCGTTGGGCTGGGCATTGGCCTGCTGGCGCTGCGCGATGTAGCGGCCCAGCAGCGCCCGCAGCTCTGCCGAGAGCGCATCGTGGTACCGGAACCGGCCCCGGAGCCGAAACCAGGGCTTAAGGTAGGGCTGCCGAATGGAGCGCACGAAAAACGCCTGAATCTCGGTAATGAGTTGGGCCAACCGGTCGAGCTCCGCTTCCGGAAAGTTGGTGCTGAACACCGACCGGGCGATGATGCGGAAGGTGAGCCGGGTCATCAGCTCGTGCACGGGCACGGCCACCGCCCCTCCCCCACCGGCTGCCTGGGCCGCGAGTGGCGCCAGCGTTTCGGCCGTTATTTCCTGCATCAGCCCGGTGAGGCCCGCCACCCGCTGCCGGTGAAACCCGGGCTGGATGAGCCGACGCTGGCGCAGCCAGTCGGGCCCCTCGTTGGTGAGCAGGCCGTGGCCCACGTAGCGCGAAAACCCCTGGGTAAACTTCGATTTGGCGTAGTTGCGGCTGTTTTTCTGCAGCACGTGCTGCGTCAGGCCGGCGTCGCGGGTAAGGATGCTTTTCTCCACTCCGCCAATGAACAGCTCCACCGTGTCGCCGTAGCGGGCCAAGGTGGCATCGAGCACCGGCAGCGGGTCTTTGGCCAGCGCAAACGAGCGCAGCAGGGAGCGCCAGCGCGGCACCCGCGGCAACGAAAACGGAGCCACTGCTTTTTCTAAGGTTTCTACTTCGCCCATGATACTGCTGGCCGCAACCAGATGCGGCCGCCAAAAATAACCACCGACACGGGTGAGCTCATCTTTTTTCAAACCAGCCGCGTAAAGCCAACCGGGCACTGGCCCGGCCGCATCTTATCACGTTCCCTAAACACCATTTACCCTATGTGGATTCAGCAAAAAGACCACTCGCCCGCCCCGCTCGAGGACCTGCAAGGCCGCACCGTGGGCCTCAAGTTTAAGTGCTCTAAGTGCCACACCGAAATCTTCACCGATCTCATTGGCGTGCCCTCCCCCAACGACCAGGCCGACTCACCAGCCCACGCAAGCAACCATGAGATTGAAGAAGTAAAATGCCCCACCTGCGGCATGCTCCACACCCTGGAAGTCGACAGCACCTTCGACGGCGTGACGTTTAAAGTAAGCAACGCTAAGCACGTGAGCTACCAGGTATCGGAGTAGAACTCTCTGTCATTGCGAGGAGGCACGACGAAGCAATGACAGAGAGTTCTACTCCAGACACTTTCTTAAGTGAAAAGCCCCGGTCCTGAGCAGTACCGGGGCTTTTCACTTTATTGGGCTGGTCGCGGAGAGAGGACGGATTGCCGCGCTGCGCTCGCAATGACAAACGCCTCCGGGGCAATCAGTGGTCTATTTCTCCCGCTCTATCGTGTAGTTAATCAGCTGCTCGAGCGAGGTGCGGCTGGGCGACTCAGGGAAAGTGTGCAGGATGGTGAGGGCCTCGTCGCGGTACCGTTTCATGGTGGCAATGGCGTAATCGAGCCCGCCGGATTTCTTCACGAATTCAATGACCTGCTGCACCCGGTCGCGGTGGCCGTCGTTGTTTTTTACGTTGAAGATAACCTTGCGCTTTTCCAGCCAGCCGGCCTGCTGCAGGGCATAAATCAGTGGCAGCGTCATCTTCTTTTCCTTGATGTCGATGCCCACCGGCTTGCCTATTTCGGCGGTGCCGTAGTCGAACAAGTCGTCTTTGATTTGGAAGGCAATGCCCACCTTTTCGCCAAACAAGCGGGCCCGCTCAATCACCTCTTTGTCGGCCCCCACGGAGGCGGCGCCCACGGCCGTGCAGGAGGCAATAAGGGACGCGGTTTTCTGCCGGATGATGTCGAAATAAATGTCCTCGGTGATGTCGAGTTTGCGGGCTTTTTCGATTTGTAACAGCTCGCCTTCGCTCAACTCGCGCACGGCGTTGCTCACGATTTTCAGCAGGTCGTAGTCGTCGTTTTCCAGCGCCAGCAGCAAGCCGCGCGAGAGCAGGTAGTCGCCGACGAGCACGGCAATTTTATTTTTCCACAGGGCATTGATGGAAAAGAAACCGCGGCGGTAGTTGCTCTCGTCCACCACGTCGTCGTGCACGAGGGTGGCGGTGTGCAGTAGCTCAATGAGGGCGGCACCGCGGAAGGAAGCTTCGGGCAGCGGGTCGCCGGTGGCGGGCTCGGGGCGGGTGGCGCGGGCCGTGAGAAACACGAACATCGGCCGGATTTGCTTGCCCTTGCGCTTCACGATGTAGCCCATTATCTTGTCGAGCAGCAGCACCTTGGTGCGCATCGACTGACGGAACTTGTGCTCAAACTCTTCCATTTCGGCCGCGATGGGGGCCTGAATCTGGTCGAGGGAGAAAGTGGAGGTGTGGGGCATTGCGGCGACAATGATACGGCAGAACCGTGGAGAGCCCTGCCCGCCGGGCCCGAACCTTTCGGGGCCGTTGCCGATTGTAACCAAAATAATGACCAATCGGCTGGCCCTCGCCCCTACCTTCGCGCCATGCTCACTCATTCGTCTTTCCTGCTCAGCGGCCACGGCCACGGCCGCGCTTTCGAGGCCGACGCCACCTACCGGGCCGATGGGCACCCAAAGCCGGTGGTGCTTTTCGTGCATGGCTTCAAGGGGTTCAAAGACTGGGGCCACTTTCCGCTGCTGGCCGATTTCTTTGCCGAGCGGGGCTTTGTCTTTGTGAAGCTGAACCTCTCGCACAACGGCATTGTGGTGGGCGGCACCGGCGACCTTGAGGATTTAGAGGCCTTTGGGCGCAATAATTTCAGCATAGAGCTCGACGACATTGGGCAGGTTATCGACGCGCTTTTTTCGCCCGGCGCCACGCCCGTACCCGCCGCCGAGATCGACCTGCAGCGCTTCTTCCTGGTGGGCCACAGCCGGGGCGGCGGGCTGGTGCTCCTGAAAGCCGCCGAAGACCACCGCGTGCGCGCCCTGGCCACCTGGGCCGGCATTGCCGACGTCGACCAGCGCTGGCCCCAGGCCGTGCTCGACGAGTGGCGGCGCGCCGGCGTGCTGCACGTGCCCAACACCCGCACCGGCCAGCAGCTGCCGCTGAACTACCAAATCCTGGAAGACTACCTCGCCAACCGCCCGCGGCTCGACATTCCGCACAACGTGCGCCGCCACGTGCGCCAGCCCCTGCTGGTGGTGCACGGCGACGAAGACGAAACCGTGCCCCTGGAAGCTGCTCACACCCTGCACCAGCTTAAGCCCGACGCCGAGCTGCTGGTAGTGCCGGGCGCTATGCACATGTTTGGCGGCGCGCACCCCTGGCCGGAAGCCACCTTGCCCGAACCCGCGCGCATTGTAGCCGAGCGCACGGCCGAGTTTTTCAAACGCCAGCAGTGAGCACCACGGCCACCGCTTATCTACTTTTGGGCAGCAACCTGGGCGACCGCGCGGCCCTGCTGCAGGAGGCCCGGGAGCAACTGGCCGCCACGGCGGGCAACATCCTGGCCGCATCGGCGCTCTACGAAACCGCGGCCTGGGGCCTCGAAGACCAGCCGGCCTTTCTCAACCAGGCGCTGGCCATCCAGACGGCGCTGCCGGCCGGGCAGCTCCTGGCCCAATGCCTGGCCGCCGAGCGCCAAGCTGGCCGCGAGCGGCGCGAGCGCTGGGGCAGCCGCACCCTCGACGTGGACATCCTGCTCTACGGCCCCGAAATAATAGCCCAACCCGGCTTGGCGGTGCCGCACCCCCGGCTGGCCGAGCGGCGCTTTGCGCTGGTGCCGCTGGCGGAAATAGCGGCTCAACTGCTGCATCCTGAGCTGGGGTTGAGCATAGCCCAACTGCTGGACCAGTGCCCCGACCCGCTGCCGGTGCGGCCGTGGCCGGGCAATTTGTAGGCGGCAGGTCTTACCCACTGGGTACCAGACAAAACAACGAGGATAGGGAGCAACTTACGATGCTGAACCGGCCCAGCTGCCCCCAAACGAGCAACTGGCGCTGACCTTCATCACTATTCGGGCATTGGCTTGTACAAAGCCGACTGCCAGTGCGTAGATTTACCGAACCCGGCTGGCAGCGCTATAGCAGTAGCAGGCTGGCCGTTAGGCTCCGTTTTGTAAGGGCGGCGGGCGGCACTTTTCCTTCCGAGAACCCGCTTACCTGCCCGTCCACTCACTCGCCCCACTATGCCCGCAGAGCTGTTGCATCTTGCCCACCCGAGTACCAGCGCTTCTTCCCTGCATGCATCTGAGCCCGGCCAGCCGGCTGGCCTGGTTCGCCGGAGCCCGGCCGGGCGGGTGCGGCCGGCGTTGGGCTGGCTGCTTACGCTGCTACTCCTGCTGCTGAGCGGCGCGGCCACTTCGGCGCTGGCGCAAGGCATGCCGCCCCCGGAGTGCGCAGCCGATGAGAAGTTTGCCAACACCTGGTACTTCGGCTTTAAGGCGGGGCTGGACTTCAACCAGGCCTCGGCCGACTCCCTGCCGAAGGTGCTTACCAACGGGGCGATGGATGCCCCCGCCGGCTCGGGGGTGATGTCGGACAAGGACGGCAAAATTCTCTTTTACAGCAACGGCGAAACCGTGTGGAACGGCGACGGCACCGTGATGACCAACGGCACGGGGCTGGCAGGCAACCGCTTCACCACCGACGGCCCCCTGCCCATCCGAAAGCCGGGCATCACGCAGCCGGGCCAACCGACGCGCTACCTGCTCTTCACCCTGAAAGATACCGTGGGCCTGAGCTACTCGGAAATCGATATTCCCGCCGGTGGTGGACCGGGTACCGTCATCGCCGCTACCAAAAACACGCCCCTGGCCCGCGGCACGGCGGAGAAGATAACGGGCGTATTTCATAAAAACGGCTGCGATATCTGGGTTATCACGCACGGCTGGGGCGATGCCAAGGCCGGCAATAACAACCGGGGCGACGCCTTTCTGGCCTACCGCGTAACCGTGGCGGGTGTACAGCCTGTTCCCATTATTTCGCCCATCGGCAGCCTGCACGCGCCAAGGATAGCGCCCCTGGGCTACAAAGGCCAGATGAAAGTAACCCCCGATGGCCAGCGGCTAGCCCTGGCCCGCTACAGCGAAGCGGTAGGCGACAGCAGCAGCACCGTCGAGCTGTTTGGGTTTGATACCGGCACGGGCCAGGTGAGCGCCAACCCACAGGTCCCATTCATCGTGGACAAGGGCGAAGGGAAATACTATGGGGTGGGGTTTTCGCCCGGCCGCTATCTCTATGCCACGGTGCGCAACCCGCCCAAGCTGCTGCAATTTGATATCAGCGGCAATGGGCCGGTTACCAGAAAGGATATTCCGCTCAAGCAGAAGACCCCGGCCGACCTGGGCTCGCTGCAGGCCGCGCCCGATGGCAAGATTTACGTGGCCCGCGACAACCAGCCCGCGCTGGGCGTAATCCCCTACCCCGACTCGCTGGGGGCCAAGGTTCGCTACGCCGATGACAGCCTGCGGTTGGGCGGCCGCCTGAGTGGCCTGGGCCTGGTCAACTTCAATCAAAGCTCCCTGCTGCGTGTGGGGCCGAGTGCGCAGATAACGGGTTGCCGGCAAATCGCATTCAAGGCCCCGCCCATTGACTTTGATAAGAAGGTCTATGCCTGGACGTTTGGCGACGGTGCCACCTCCGCCGATGAGAATCCCGTTCATATTTACGCTACGCCCGGCAACTACACTGTCACGCTACGCATCACGACCGAGTGCTTTTGCCGCGAAAGCTCGGGCATTATCCAAGTGCCGGACTTGCCCAAGCCGGGTAGCATTGCGGCTCCCCAAACGCTGTGCGCTGGAAAAGCGCCGGCCCTGCTTACCAGTGCTACCAATGCTTCGGGCGATGCCGGCCTCCCGCTCGTCTACCAGTGGGAATCATCAACGGATAACGCCACCTTCACCCCTATCGGTGGGGCTACCGGGCCAACTTACCAGCCAGCGGCAACGCTGCCGGCCGGCACTACTTATTTCCGGCGGAGCGTGCAACTGCTTCTGCCTGACCGTTCCGGGCCTTACTGTACCTCTACCCAAACTGCTTCGGTAGCCATCACGGTCTTACCCGCTCTGACGGCCGGCACCATCGCCGCCGACCAAACCGTGTGCGCCGGCACCGCGCCCGCCCCGCTCACCAGCACCGCGCCGGCCACGGGCGGCACCGGCACGTTTGCCTATCAGTGGGAAGCTTCAAATGATAACATCACCTGGACGGCCATTTCCGGCGCTAACAACGACGCCTTCACGCCCGGCCCGCTCACGGTTACCACCTTGTTTCGGCGCCAGGTGCGCTCCGGCGCCTGCACCACCCCACCCTCCAATGTAGTGACGCTTACCGTGGTGCCGGCCCTGACGGCCGGTAGCATTGGGACCAACCAAACCGTCTGCGCCAGCGGTACCGCCGCTTCCCTCACCAGTGAAACCCCAGCCACCGGCGGCGCGGGCACCATCGCCTACCAGTGGGAGTCATCGGCAGATAACGTGACCTGGGCGCCCATCGCCGGGGCCACCGGCCCAACCTACGCACCGGGCCAGCTGAATTCGACCACCTACTTCCGGCGCCGTTCGAGCTCGGGCAGCGGCTGCGCACCGGTCTTGTCCAATGTCGTCGCCATCACCGTCCTCCCAACCCTAACGGCCGGCACCATCGGCGCCGACCAGACACTGTGCCCTGGCACTCCCCCGACGCCGTTGACGAGCACGGCAGGAGCCAGCGGTGGCAGTGGCAGCTTCAGCTACCAGTGGGAATCTTCACCGAATAATTCGAGCTGGACGCCCATTGCTGGCGCGACCAGCTCAACTTTTGCGCCTGGTCCGCTCGCGGCTACCACTTACTTCCGGCGCAGCGTGACGTCGGGGGTTTGCGGGCCCGAGTACACACCATCCGTGACCCTGACGGTGCTGCCGGTGCTGACCGCGGGCAGCATTGCGGCCGACCAAACCATCTGTGCGGGGGCCCCACCGGCGCCGCTCACCAGCGCCACGGCGCCCGGCGGCGGTACGGGCACGTTTGTGTATCAGTGGGAATCTTCGCCCGATAACACCACTTTCACGGCCATCGGGGGGGCCACTAGCGCCGACTATGCGCCCGGCCCGCTTACGGCCACAACTTACTTCCGCCGTCGGGTGACGTCGGGGACTTGCGGGCCCGAATTCTCGGCTTCGGTTAAGATAACCGTATTGCCAGCGGTAACGGCCGGTAGCGTTGCCGCTGACCAAACCGTGTGCCCCGGGGTTGCTCCGGCGCCGCTAAGCAGTACGGCCCTGGCGAGCGGCGGCACGGGCGCTTTTGCCTACCAGTGGGAATCCTCCCCAGATAACACAAACTGGTCGGCCATAGGCGGCGCTACCAGCCCAACTTTTGCGCCGGGGCCACTCACAGCCACCACCTACTTCCGGCGGCGAGTCACGTCCGGAACCTGCGGGCCTTTATCGTCCAATGTCGTCGCCATTACCGTGCTCCCGGCCCTTACGGCCGGCACCATCGCCGCCGACCAGGCTATTTGCATTGGCGCCACTCCGGCCCCGCTCAGCAGCACGGCCGCGGCCGGTGGCGGCACCGGCAGCTTCAGCTACCAGTGGGAATCTTCGCCGAACAACAGTTCCTGGACCGCCATTCCGGGCGCTACTGGCTCAACTTTCGCGCCCGGCCCGCTCACGGCTACTACGTATTATCGGCGCCGCGTAACGTCAGGGACTTGCGGACCGGAGTATTCGCCTTCCGTGGCCATAACGGTATTGCCGGCGCTGACCGCCGGTAGCATTGCGACCAACCAAGACATCTGTGCTGGGGCTACGCCGGCGCCGCTCACCAGCACGGCTGGGCCTGGCGGCGGTACCGGCACGTTTGTGTATCAGTGGGAGGCATCGGCAGATAGCACAAACTGGAGCGCAATAAGCGGCGCGACCAGCCCAACTTTTGCGCCGGGCCCGCTCTCGGCTACTACCTATTTCCGGCGCCGGGTGACGTCGGGCACCGGCACCTGCTCCACGCAGGTTTCCAACGCGGTGGCGGTGCGGGTGCAGCCCATCGTGACAACCGGCGTGACCCTGGCGGCCCCGCCCGTGCAGTGCGCCGGCACGGCCCTGACCTTTACGGCCGTGCCTACCAACGCGGGCACGGCGCCCACGTTCCGCTGGCTTGTTAACAACGTGGCCGTAGCGAGCGGGCCCACATTCACCAGCAGCACGCTGGTCACCGGCGACGTGGTTCGCGTGGAGCTGACGCCCACGGCGGGGCTGTGCAGCACCGGCCCGGCGGCGGCCTCCGTGACGGTGACGCGTACGCCCACGCCGCTGCCCACGCTCGCCATTGCCGTGCAGCCGGGCGGGCCGGTTTGCCCGGGCGAGCCGCTGACGTTCAGCATCACAAGTATAACCGAAGCCGGCCCGGCTCCTACTTATCAGTGGCAGGTGAATGGCAACGACGTGGCGGGAGCCACAAACTCGGTATTTACCAGCACAACCCTGCGCGACGGCCAGACCGTGACGCTGCGCCTGCGCACGGCCAATTTGTGCGGGCAGCCCGTCACAGCCGTTTCCAATAGCGTAGCGGCGCGCATTCTTCCGCCGGTTGACGTGGATGCCGGCCCCGATAAGGAGATTCTGGCCGGCACTTCCGTGGTGCTAGATGGCAGCGCCGATGGCAACTACCCCGTGACGTGGACACCGACGGTGGGGCTGAGTTTTCCGGGCAATGACCGGCTGCATCCCATTGCCTCGCCCACCGTGACCACGACCTACACCATCACGGGCGGTACCGGCGGCTGCGCCGACTCCGACCAGGTGACCGTGACTGTGCGCCCGCCCATCCGTATTCCCAATGCCTTCACACCCAACGGCGATGGCCGCGACGACACCTGGCAGATTGAGTTCATCGAGCAATTCCCCGACAATACGGTGAGCGTGTTCAACCGCTGGGGCAACCGGATTTTCTCGGCCAATAATTACAGCCGGGCCAATGAGTGGCGCGGCGACATCAATGGGCAGCCCGCGCCGGTGGGCACCTACTACTACGTCGTCGTCACGAAGGGCCCGCTGGGCAGGTCCTACAGCGGGTCGATTACGATTTTGTATTAACCAGTTCCTGCAAAGAAAAACGTCATGCAGAGCGCAGCGAACCTGAGGTCGGCGTAGCCAAGCATTTTTACCGCAGTAGTAAACCCAATCGTCTGTCATGCTGAGCCTGCGAAGCATCTTCTCACGGCTCAACGACTCGTGCTGACCTGATAAGATGCTTCCTGCGTCAGCATGACAAGAGGCGCGGTAAAGATGCTGCGCTCTGCATGACAGTTACTTCATTCCTGCTGACTCTACCTACACTCTTTTGAACAGACAATAAGCTCATTACTGCTATGAAAAGAGTCCTACCGCTATTGCTGCTCCCGCTCCTGTTCCTGGCCAGCGCGCCGGCCCAGGCCCAGCAGCAGGCGCAGTACAGCCAGTACATGAATAATAATTACATCCTCAACCCGGGCACCACGGGGGTGGAGGATTATATCGACGTCAAGTTCAGCTACCGCACTCAGTGGACGGGCCTGGAAGGGGCGCCGAAAACCTACTACGCCAGCGCCAGCTCCTCGCTGGGCAAATGGCGCAGCACCCCCAAGCGCACCATCCACGACCGGCGCCGGCCGTTTCACGCAATCGGCGGCCTCGTGTACAACGATGTGACCGGCCCCACGAGCCGGACGGGCGCCTACCTTTCCTACGCCTATAACATAGTCTTGATGCCCGACCTCCGGCTGGCGCTGGGCATGTCGGCCGGCATGCAGCAGTTTGCCGTGGATGGACAGCAGCTGCACTTCTTCGACCCCACAACCCGGGCCGCCAGCGCCGCGTCGCGGGTGCTGGATGGGTCGATTGGTGCGTGGCTGTACAGCTCCCGGTTTTACGTGGGCGTATCGGGTGCGCAGCTGCTCGGCAATCGGCTCAACTTCGCATACGGGCCCGGCTCGCTGGAGGCCGGCACGGGCAACACGCTGAAGCGGCACTACTTCGCCACGGCCGGGGTGCGCGTGCCAATCAACGACGACTGGTCGCTGGTGCCGTCGGTGCTAGTCAAGGCCGTGAAACCGGCGCCGCTCTCGGTCGATATCAACGCCAAGCTCAAGTACCAGGACCTGCTGTGGTTCGGCGCGTCTTGGCGGGCCTTCGATTCGGCCGTGGCGATGGTGGGCCTCAGCTACGAGCAGTACACGCTGGGCTATTCCTACGATGCGGGCCTCTCCGAACTAGCCGGTTACCACGGCGGCAGCCACGAGGTACTGGTGGGGCTGCGCATCAAGAAAAAAGCCCAGATAGTGTGCACCAACCGGTTCTGGTAGGGCGCGGCCAGCGCCCTACGGCTAATGCGCCGAAGTCCAGCCCAATGGCGGCAGTTGGCGCAGGGCCGCCGCGTTGCTGATGCTGCGGCCCGCGGCATACGCCAACCACACTCCCACCACGGCGACTGCTAGCCCGAAACCCCAGCGTCGGCGCAAAGATGGTGCTTCAAACCAGCGCCCCATTCTGCGGAGCACTAACAGGATAACCGGCCCAAAAAGCACGCTAACGTACCGCTCGGCATCATAGAGCCCAGACGCGCTGCGGGTGAACGTGGTGGCAATAATCAGCAGCAGGATGAAGAAGCTGCTGCTCACCCACAAGACTCTTGGGAAGCGCTTTGGCCACGGAGAAGCCTCAATCGGAGCCTTCATTTCCGGAGCCTCCGCTCCCACCGGGCCCGACGACTTGGGCCACAGCCAGGCCAGCAGCCCTACCAGCGCCAGCGCCCAGATGATGGGCACCTCCGGCCGCCACGCTGCCCGCACCGGCGCCAGCCAGCGGCTCAACACAAACCCATAGTCGGCCGTTGAGCTAAAAAACTGCGCCCAGCCGCGATTGAGGCGGTAAACGGTGGGCGCCGCGATGAGCAGGGCGTAAACGTGCCAGGCAATGCCCCCGAGGACGCTTAGCGCTAAGTGTCCCGCCAGTGGCAGCCACTGCTTGCGCAACAGGCTTTTCCATTCCAGCAGCAAGCCCAGGGCCACGCCCGCCAGCAGAAAAAAGCCAGGGGTGCGGTGCAACGGCAGCAGAAACCCCAGCGCGGTGGCCAGCCCCCACCACTGCCGCTGCCGCGTGTGCAGCCAGCGAAACAAGGCCAGCACATAGCCCGCTACCAACGCCAGAAACACAACTTCGCCCCACACAAACTTGCTCACCACCAGCCAGGGCGTGCTTAGGGCCAGGGCCCAGGGCAGCACCAGCGCCCAGCCGGCCGGAAGCAGCCGTCGGCCCAGCTGGCTCCAGGCCAGCAGGCTTAGCCCAAGAGCAAGGCCGTGGAGCAGGCGCAACGTGCCCAGGCTCCCGCCCAGCGCCACCAGCACCGGGTACAGCGGCGGCCAGTAGCGGTAGGTCGAGCCATCGGGGTTGAGCAGGTGGCCCGCGGTGCGCAGCGTACCGGCCGCGTGCAGGTAAAAGCCCGAGTCGGCGGTGCCGGCCAGGCCCGGCGCAGTAGCCCAGGCGAAGAGTGCCAGCTGCGCCAGCACCGCCAGCCCCACCGACCACTCGAACCACCGCCGCACGCGCGCCGGCCCCGTTGCGCTAAGCACCCCTACCCGATGGCAGCGGTGGGCACAATTTTCTTCACCAGCCCTTGCAGCACCTTGCCGGGGCCGCACTCCACAAATTCGGTGGCACCGTCGGCGGCCATTTGCTGCACGGCCTGAGTCCAGCGCACGGGCGCGGTGAGTTGGCGCAGCAGGTTGGCCTTGATTTCGGCCGGCGACGAGTGGGGCAGCGCATCCACGTTCTGGTACACGGGGCAGCGGGCCTCGCCGAAGGTGGTTTTCTCGATGGCTTCGGCCAAGGCGGCGGCGGCGCTTTGCATCAGGGGCGAGTGGAAGGCGCCGCCCACGGGCAGCGGCAGGGCCCGCTTGGCGCCGGCGGCTTTCAAGGCTTCACAAGCCCGGGCCACGCCCTCGGCCGAGCCGGAGATGACGAGCTGGCCGGGGCAATTGTAGTTGGCGGCCACCACCACGTGGCCGGCAGTGGTGATTTCCTGGCAAATGCGCTCCACGGTGCTGTCGTCGAGCCCCAGGATGGCGGCCATGGTGCCCGGCTGCTCCTCGCAGGCAGCCTGCATGGCCTGGGCGCGGCGCGCCACCAGCCGCAGGGCGTCTTCGAAGCGGAGCACGCCGGCGGCTACCAAGGCCGAAAACTCGCCTAGGGAGTGGCCGGCCGTCATGGCGGGCTGCAGCTCGGGGCGGGCCACAAATTGAGCTACCGAATGCACGAAAATGGCCAGCTGGGTCACGTCGGTGCGGCGCAGGTCCTCGTCCGAGCCCGTGAACATGATGTCGGTCAGGCTAAAGCCCAGGATGTCGTTGGCTTGGGTGAGCAGGGCGCGGGCGTCCAGGTTCTGGTCGAACAGCTCGCGGGCCATGCCCGGAAACTGGCTGCCCTGGCCGGGAAAAATGACGGCGGTTTTAATGGATTCGGAGGCGCTGGTGGGGTTCACGAGGAGGCGGGATTGTAAATGGAAAGGCAATAGTGCGGCCCAACGGCCGGCCAACTACGGTTGTGGTTGGGGCTGCAAGCTGCACAAAAGCGGCCAACCCCACAAATCAAGACGAAAAAGGCCGCTTCGATGGAAGCGGCCTTTTTCATTCTAGCTCAAGCTCAAACCCTGGGTTAGCGCACTATCTCGACCCAGCCCTTGTAGGTTCGTTTGGTATTGGCAAAGTCGGCAAACTCTACCTCCGCCAGGTAGTAATAAATGCCATCGGCCACCTTGGCGCTACGGCCCGCTTCGCTCACGGGCCCGCCGCCGTCCCAGTTGATGAGCACGCGGTCGGCGGCCGTGGTCGTGTTCTCGAAGACCTTGACGCCCCAGCGGTTGAAGGCCTGGAAGTGGATGCGCCGGATGGGGCTGTAGTTCTTGGGCCGGAACACGGCGTTCTGGTTGTCGCCGTTGGGGGTGAAGATGTTGGGCAGCTTGAAGAAGACACAATTGTCCTGGCAGGCCACGTTGCTCGTGTCGCTCACCAGCCCGCCCGGGGCCACGGCCTGCACGGCGTAGCAGCCGCCGGAAAACTCCAGGTCGGCGTGCGTGTACGAAGTCTGCGCGGTGGTGGCCAGCAGCGTGAACGGGCCCGTGGGCGTGGGGCGGTAGTAGAGGCGATACGAAGCGATGGTGGCGTCGCAGCCGGCCGGCAAGGCGCTCAGGCGCCAGCTCAGGCGGTTACTGTAGCGCTGGGTCAGGGTCGGGAACTCGGCCAATCCGGCCAGGCTGTCGCAGTTCGTTGCCCGCAGCGAAAGCACCGGCTTGCACGGCGGCGAGATTAGCACGGAACACTGTTCCTGGCTCTTGTTCAGCAAGGAGCTGAGGTAGCCCGTAGGATTATACTGGCCCTCCGTGCGCACGTAGTAGCAATAGGTCTGCCCTTTCACCAGGGTCGTGCTCTTATCCACGTAAGTGCCGCCCGTGGCACCCGTGGGGGCCGTGGCAATCTGCACAAAAGCGCTGCCCGGCGTACCGGCCCGGCGGTAGATAACGACCGGCTTGGCCGAATTATCCCAGGGCACATTGTAGGTCCAGCTCACCGTAAAGGCTGTGGGCGGGTTGTTGGGCAAGGCCGTGACGCGCACACTGCTGGCTGGGCCCGACGTTTCCTTTACCTGTGGGCGGCCGTCGCTGAACGTGCGGATGAAGTCCAGCTTGTAGGTGTACTGCAGGTCCTGGGTGTTCAGGTTGGTGTCGATGTAAGCCGTGTCGGTGAGGGCCGTGAAGGTGCGTACCGGCGCATAGGTAGTCGGCGCCAGCCCTTCGCCGCGCGACAATACATAAGAGAGCGCGCCATCCTGGACGGTACCCGCGGCGGCGCGCGGCAGCGTCCAGCGCACGGCGATGCGCCCGGTGGTAGTGCTGGTTTCTTCCACGTCAACGTTTTTCAGCAGCGCCGCGCGGCCACTAAAGCCCGCGCAGGCCTCCGCCGAGGCAATGCTGGCGCCGCCCGCAGGCAGCGGAAACTCGGCGTAGATGCGGTAGCAGTAGGTTTTGCCGCGGTCCAGCCCTTGGTTTACCCCGCCCGCCGATACGTTATTGTCGATGAAGGAAGTTGCAGAAGCGGCCACCGAACCAACTAGGGTGTAGCCCCACGCGGCCGGAATGCCGGTCTCGCAGGGGCCGGGCACCACGCTCGACGAATTCTCCCGCCGGTAGATGTAGATGCGCGAAGCATTGGCGCATTGGTAGGTGTTCCAGGTCAGCAGAGTCCGGTTGATGCCGGTGCTGGCATCGGGTACGGCTTTCAGGTTTTGGGGAGCAGGCCCGATGACGGTGATGCGCCAGGTTTTCTCGTCAATCAGCGGCGGGTTGGTGGGCGAGCCGCCGCTGCCGGCATTGTCCTGGGCCTTGAACACGACCAAGTAAGGCAGGCGGGCCACGTTGTTGCAGTCGGTTTGCCAGGAGAACGTACCCTGGGCCACCGGCGGCCCTTGGGTGGTCTGCCGGAACGTAGCCGGGGGAATGATGCCCGAGTACGCAAACAAGCTGATGGGTGTCGGAGCTGTGCTGCCCGGCGCTTCGCCGTCAATGGCCGAGACCTGGCCCGTGACGGGCTGCCCCGCTATCACGCAGATGTCGGCTGGAATCGTCAGCGTCGGCCGCAGGTTGTTGGTGGCCGAAACGGTGATTTCCATGTCGCGAATCACCTCGCCAATCAGGCGCCGGCCCAACGGTGTGCGCCGCCACTCCTCCACCACCATGGCCACGTTGTAAATGCCCGCCTGCACCGGCGCATTCCACGTGATTTGGCCGGTGTTCACGTCCTGCACGAAGATAGCGGCGTCGCCTGCCTTGCCGGGCGGGGTTCCGTTGTAAGCAACCTGAATCGGCGGCGTGCCGGGGGTCACTAGAGGGTCATTGGGGTAACGATAGTTTGAGACCGTTAGCGGCACCGGCTTGTTGTCGCCGGTAGCGCCGGGGCAGGGCGGCGCTATCACGTCCTCTGAGAGCAAGGCATTTTTCTGACAGGTGCGCAAGTGGAAAGAAAGCGAGTCGCCGTCGGCATCGTACGCAGCGGGGTTGTGCAAAAACACTTGGCTCACGGCCCCTTTGTCCACGGCCGGAGCCGTAAGCACAGGCGAGTGGTTGAGCCCCAGAGCCGGGTCCAGGGTGATGCGCGTGCTGATGTAGAACGACTGGTTAATGGAGTTGTCCATGTTCAGCACCCCGCCAATGCGGTTTTCGCCGATGAAGCTGACGGTGTAGCTGCCGGCCGAAGGAAAAGTGTGCTCAAACAGGTAAATGTTGAGGCTGGTATCGGAGCTTCCCGGCACAGGCCGCTCGCCGCCCAGGCGGGGTACGCCGGGCGAGCAAGTCGAGGTGCCGTCCCCAAAAAAGATGATGGCCGAGGGCTGCTTGGTGGTCGATGCCGTTTTGGTGTAAAGCACCATCTTGAAAAACACCCGCCGGGGGTTGGGGTTGGCCGTGGTATCGACCTTGGCCTGAATGTCGCCCGCCCGGATGTGGCTGGCCCAAGCGGCCTGCGGCAGCAGGCTCAGCCCACTCAGCACCACCAATACCAGCAGCGCCACCCGCATTAAACCCCTGACCCAAAGCAGCGTAAATAGTATCATACCAACCTAATGAAGTAGGAAAAGAAGTGTGTCCGAAACTGCCCAATGCCCTTTCCGGCTTTCCGGCGAATGACCGCAAAGCCAGCAGGAAGCTTGAAAGTAAACAGTAATGGCGTGTTCGCAAGCCCACAACCGGCCAACTACCTCGGCAGTTGTAACAGCAGGCTGAGCAAAACCCGCAAACCCGCACAAATCAAGCCCAAAAAAGGCCGTTCCTGCAGGAACGGCCTTTTATTTTTATATACCAAATGGTTGATACGTCAGCGCACCACTTCCACCCAGCCCTTGTAGGTTCGTTTGGTGTTGGCAAAGTCGGCAAATTCGACTTCGGCCAGGTAGTAATAGATGCCGTCCGATACCATGGGCGCCGTGCCCCCACCCGCTTCGCTCACGGGCCCGCCGCCGTCCCAGTTGATGAGCACGCGGTCGGCGGCCGTGGTCGTGTTCTCGAAGACCTTGACGCCCCAGCGGTTGAAGGCCTGGAAGTGGATGCGCCGGATGGGGCTGTAGTTCTTGGGCCGGAACACGGCGTTCTGGTTGTCGCCGTTGGGGGTGAAGATGTTGGGCAGCTTGAAGAAGACACAATTGTCCTGGCAGGCCACGTTGCTCGTGTCGCTCACCAGCCCGCCCGGGGCCACGGCCTGCACGGCGTAGCAGCCGCCGGAAAACTCCAGGTCGGCGTGCGTGTACGAAGTCTGCGCGGTGGTGGCCAGCAGGGTGAACGGGCCGGTGGGCGTGGGGCGGTAGTAGAGGCGATACGAAGCGATGGTGGCGTCGCAGCCGGCCGGCAAGGCGCTCAGGCGCCAGCTCAGGCGGTTACTGTAGCGCTGGGTCAGGGTCGGGAACTCGGCCAATCCGGCCAGGCTGTCGCAATTCGTCGCCCGCAGCGAAAGCACCGGCTTGCACGGTGGGCTGGTGAGCACCAGGCACTGGATTTGGCTCCGGTTCAGGAGCGAACTGAGGTAACTGACGCCTGGGTACTGGCCTTCGGTCTGCACGTAGTAGCAGTAGGTTTCGCCCTTGCGCAAAGCCGGGTCGTTGTCTTGGTAAGTGCCGCCGGTGGCGGTGGTTGGGGCGGTGCTAATGCGCGTGAAGCCGCCCGTGTTGCCGGTACGGCGGTAAATAGCCGCTGGCTTCGCCGTGTTGTCCCAGGGCACATTGTAGGTCCAGCTCACCGTCACGCCCGTGGCGGCCACGTTGGCGGGCACGGCCGTGGTGCGCACGCTACTGGCCGTGGGCGCCGCCTCCCGGATGGGGGCCCGGTTATCGGACGGCGGGAACGTGCGCACAAACTCCAGCTTGTAGGTAAACTGCTTGTCCTGCGTGTTGATGCCGGTATCGGTAAAGCACGTATCGGCCAGCGTCGTGATGGTGGCCACCGTAGTAAAAGTGGTCGGCGCCTGCCCTTCCCCACGCGAGAGCACATAGCTGGGGGTGCCGTCGAGGGTGGTGCCGGGGGCCTGGCGCGGCTTGGTCCAGCACACCTGGATTTGCCCGGTGGTCACGCCGGTGTTCTCCACGTCCACCTTCACCAGCCGGGAGGCGGCGCCGGGGAAGGAAGTGCAAGCCTCCTGCGAGGCTATGCTGGCTCCACCCGCTGGCAGTGGGAACTCGGCGTAGATGCGGTAGCAGTACGTCTGGCCCCGGTCGAGGCCCAGCACCGTGCCGTTGGAGCTGGTGTTGTTGTCGGTGAAGGTGGTGGCATTGGCTGGCACGGAGCCTACCAGCGTGTAGCCTGCCGAGGGTGGAATCCCGGTTTCGCAGGGCCCGGGCTGGAAGCTAGACGGGTTTATTTTTCGGTAGATGTAGATGCGCGAGGCGTTGGCGCACTGATAGGTGTTCCAGTCCAGCCGCACACTGTTTGGGTTGGTGCCCGTGCCCACCGTGGGAGTGGCCCGCAGGTTTTGGGGAGCAGGCCCGATGACCGTAATGCGCCAGGTCTTCTCGTCAATCAGCGGCGGGTTGGTGGGTGAGGGCGTAGGAGTATCCTGCGCCTTAAACACGACCAGGTAAGGCAGGCGGGCGACGTTGCTGCAGTCGGTTTGCCAGGAGAACGTGCCCTGGGCCACCGGCGGCCCGCTGGCCGTTTGCCGGAAGGTGGCCGGGGGAATAATGCCCGAGTACGCGAACAAGCTGATGGGCGTCGGGGCCGTGCTCCCCGGCGCTTCGCCGTCAATGGCCGAAACCTGGCCCGTGACGGGCTGGCCAGCAATCACGCAGATGTCGGCCGGGATAGTCAGGGTTGGCCGGATGTTATTCGTAGCCGACACGATTATCTGCATGTCGCGAATGACCTCGCCAATCAGGCGCCGGCCCAGCGGCGTGCGTCGCCACTCTTCTATCACCATCGCCACGTTGTAGAACCCCGGCTTGACCGGCGCATTCCACGTAATTTGGCCGGTGTTCACGTCCTGCACAAAGATGGCTGGCGCGCCTATCACGCCGGGCGGTACGCCGTTGTAGAAGACCTGCACCGGCGGGTTGCTGCTTCCGGTAATGATGGGGTCGTTGGGATAGTGGAAGTTAACGGTAGTTTGGGGAGCCGGCTGGTTGTTGCCAGTACCGGCACCAGAGCCTGCGCAGGGCGCCCCCCCCACTGTCCCATCAATGCCGGCCGGCACCCACTGGCTGCTGCGCAGGTGGAAGGCCAGCGAGTCGCCGTCGGCATCGTACGCAGCGGGGTTGTGCAAATACACCTGGCTTACTCCGGCTTTGTCTACGGCCGGCGCGGTGAGCACGGGCGAGTGGTTGAGGCCCAGGGCCGGGTCCAGCGTGATGCGCGTGCTGATGTAGAACGACTGGTTGTCGGACTGGTCCATATTGAGCACGCCCCGGTTGCGGTTTTCGCCGATGAAGCTGACGGTATAGCTGCCGGCCGAAGGAAAGGTGTGCTCAAACAGGTAGATGTTGAGGCTGGTATCGGGACTGCCCGGGATGGGCCGCTCGCCACCCAGGCGGGGTATCCCGTCTTTGCAGCTCGACGTGCCGTCGCCAAAAAAGATGGTCGCGGTGGGCTGTTTCACACTCGACGCGTTGTCGGTATACAGCACCATCTTGAAAAACACGCGCCGGGGGTTGGGGTTGGCCGTGGTGTCGACCTTGGCCTGAATGTCGCCCGCCCGGAGGTGGCTGGCCCACGCCGCCTGCGGCAGCAGGCCCAGCCCCGCCAGCATAACCAGCACTACCCGCGCCAGCCCCCATACCCGAGGTAGTGTAAAGTGTATCATACCAGCCTGATAACAAGTAAAAACAAGTACAGCTCAAGTCCTGACCGCCGCCACCAGACCGCAGTAGAATCCTAACATTTAGCACCCCCAGCCGGTTATCCTACCAGCAAATCGTCCTAGTAAGACATAGTAAAGACATAACGCGCCTGTGCGGGTAAACGATGCATGAAGCGGATAGATTCACCACGCCGCGCATTGTTTTTTGTAAAGAGTTCCCCGGCGGCGCTAATTGCCCCGGCACTTTGTTCGGTTAGCGGGCGGGGCCTACCTTTGGCACCATAAACACACCTCTTCATTTCCTCAGTTTGGCTACTATATGAGTTGGATAACAAAAACATTAACCAGCAGCATCGGCCGGAAGCTAATCATGTCCCTCACGGGCCTGTTTCTGTGCACGTTCCTGGTGGTCCACCTTGTAGGAAACCTGCAGTTATTCAAGCACGACGGTGGGGCCGCGTTTAACGCCTACTCCCACTTCATGGGCACCAACCCGGTTATCCGCACCATCGAGTGGGGCCTGGTGCTGGGTTTTGGCTTCCACATTTACGAGGCTTTTGCCCTCACGCGCCGCAACAAGGCCGCCCGCGGCCACGGCTACGCGCAGTGGAAAGCCGAGCAAAACTCGGAGTGGACGTCCCGCAACATGGGCATCCTGGGCTCCATCATCCTGATTTTCCTGATTGTGCACCTCTACAACTTCTTCTGGCGTGCCCGCTTCGGCGGCCTGGAGAAAATGGGCGGCGACAACCCCGAGTACCGCGACTACGATAACCTGTACATGGCCGTGGTTTCGTCGTTCCACATCTGGTGGTACGTGCTGCTCTACGTGGCTGCCCAGATTAGCCTTGGCTATCACCTGTGGCACGGCTTCCGCTCGGGCTTTCAGACCTTGGGCCTGAACCACCGCAAGTACATGCCGCTTATTAAGTATGCTGGCTACGTGTTTGCTGTGGTGGTGTCGGCCGGCTTTGCCGCCATGCCGTTATACTTTTTCCTGTTCACGAATGACCTGGGCGAACTGGCGTTGAATGCGCCGACTTTCGTTCACACCGTGGCCTCGGCTTTCTAATTGATAATGTGCCGTAAAATGGCTGGCCTGGGCTAACACCTGCCCGGTTCCGCTGTTGTACTTACCACGGTTCACTCAGTCTCTCCTTCAATCAGTCATTCTATGCTGTTGGATTCCAAAATTCCCGAAGGCCCCCTCGCCGAAAAATGGGACAAACACAAGTTCAACGTCAAGCTTGTGAACCCCGCCAACAAGCGGAAATACGACGTGATTGTGGTGGGCACGGGCCTGGCCGGCTCTTCGGCCGCCGCCTCGCTGGCTGAGTTGGGCTACAACGTGAAGGCCTTTACCTACCACGACTCGCCCCGCCGCGCGCACTCCATCGCCGCACAGGGCGGCATCAACGCCGCTAAAAACTACCAGAACGACGGCGACTCCGTGTTCCGCCTGTTCTACGACACCATCAAGGGCGGCGACTACCGCGCCCGCGAAGCCAACGTGTACCGCCTGGCCCAGGTATCGGTCAACATCATTGACCAGTGCGTGGCCCAGGGCGTGCCCTTTGCCCGCGAATACGGCGGCCTGCTCGCCAACCGCTCCTTCGGTGGTGCCCAGGTAAGCCGCACGTTCTACGCCCGCGGCCAGACTGGGCAGCAGCTCTTGCTGGGTGCCTACTCGGCCCTGAGCCGCCAGGTAGCCTACGGCAAAGTGAAGCTGTACACCCGCTCCGAAATGCTGGACCTGGTGATGGTGGACGGCGTGGCCCGCGGCATCGTGACCCGCAACGTGCTCACCGGCGAGATTGAAAACCACGCCGCCCACGCGGTGGTGCTGGCTACCGGCGGCTACGGCAACGTGTTCTACCTGAGCACCAACGCCAAGCTCTGCAACGTAACGGCCGCGTGGCGCGCCCACAAGAAAGGCGCCTACTTCGCCAACCCCTGCTTCACGCAGATTCACCCCACCTGCATCCCGGTAAGCGGCGACTACCAGTCGAAGCTCACGCTGATGTCGGAGTCGCTCCGCAACGACGGCCGCGTATGGGTTCCCAAAACCGTGGAAATGGCCCAGCGCCTGCGCAAAGGCGAAATCCGGGTGCAGGACATCCAGGAGGACGACCGCGACTACTTCCTCGAGCGCAAGTACCCGGCCTTCGGTAACCTGGTGCCACGCGACGTGGCCTCGCGCAATGCCAAGCAGATGTGCGACGAAGGCCGCGGCGTGGGCAGCACCGGCCTGGCCGTGTACCTCGACTTTGCCGATATCATTCAGCGCACGGGCGCCGAGGCTGTGAGCCAGAAGTACGGCAACCTGTTTGCCATGTACGAGAAAATCACCGGCGAAGACCCCTACAAGCTGCCGATGCGCATTTACCCGGCGGTGCACTACACCATGGGCGGCCTGTGGGTTGACTACAACCTGCAAACCACCATCCCCGGCCTCTACGCCACGGGCGAGTGCAACTTCTCCGACCACGGCGCCAACCGCCTCGGCGCTTCGGCCCTGATGCAGGGCCTGGCCGATGGCTACTTCGTAATCCCCTACACCATTGGCGATTACCTAGCCCAGACGCCTCCCAAGCCGGTGGATACGCAGCACCCCGCCTTCGCCGAAGCCAAGGCTGGCGTGCAGGCGCGTACCGAGCAGCTCCTCGCCATCAAAGGCACCCGCACGCCTGACCAGTTTCACAAGGCCCTAGGCCACATCATGTGGGAGTACTGCGGCATGGCCCGCAACGCCGAAGGCCTTCGCCACGCCAAAATCGAGATTCAGCGCCTCCGCAAGGAGTTCTGGAGCGACGTACGTGTGGTGGGCACCGGCGAAGAGCTCAACCAGACCCTGGAAAAAGCCGGCCGCGTGGCCGACTTCCTGGAGCTGGGCGAGCTGATGGTAGACGACGCTCTGGCGCGCAACGAAAGCTGCGGCGGCCACTTCCGCGAGGAATACCAGACCCCCGAGGGCGAGGCCCTACGCGACGACGAGAACTTCGCCTACGTAGCCGCCTGGGAGTATCAGGGCGACAACCAGCCCGAGAAGCTCAACAAGGAAGAACTGACCTTCGAAAACGTGAAGCTGACCCAGCGCAGCTACAAATAATAATCTGTCATGCTGAGCGCAGCGAAGCATCTTATCACGCTCGCGCCAGTTTAGTTACTAACCCAACGAGCCTAGACGTGATAAGGTCCTTCGCTGCGCTCAGGATGACAAACTATAAAATAGAAAATGGCCGGTTCCAACCCCAACGCTAAACCGATGAACCTGACCCTGAACGTGTGGCGGCAACCCAACCGCAACACCGAAGGACGTATTGTGGAGTACAAAGTGAAGGACATTTCGCCCGAGATGTCGTTCCTGGAAATGCTCGACGTGCTGAACGAGGACCTGCTGCACGCCGGCGAAGACCCGGTAGCATTCGACCACGACTGCCGCGAAGGCATCTGTGGCTCGTGCGACTTGTTCATCAACGGCCGCAGCCACGGTCCCGAGAAGGGCACCACCACCTGCCAGCTCCACATGCGCAAGTTCTCGGACGGCGACACCATCACCATCGAGCCCTGGCGCGCCAACGCTTTCCCGGTCAACAAAGACCTGAGCGTAGACCGCTCGGCCTTCGACCGCATCATTCAGGCCGGTGGCTACATCAGCGTAAACACCGGCGGCGTGCCCGATGGCAACGAAATTGCCATTCCCAAGGAAATTGCCGACCGTGCCTTCGAAGCGGCTACCTGCATTGCCTGCGGCGCCTGCGTAGCTGCCTGCAAGAATGCCTCGGCCATGCTGTTCGTTTCGGCCAAGGTATCGCAGCTTGCGCTGCTGCCCCAGGGCCATGCTGAGCGCAAGACCCGCGTGGAAAACATGGTGGCCCAGATGGACAAAGAAGGCTTTGGTGCCTGCACCAACATCGGTTCCTGCGCCGCTGAGTGCCCAGTGGGCATTTCGCTCGAGAACATTGCCATGCTGAACCGTGAGTTTATCGTAGCCAAGGCGACATCGAACAACCTGGCGTAAGCATAATGTCTGGTTTTAGAAAAGCGCGATGGGCAACCGTCGCGCTTTTTTTGTGCGTAGGTAAGCTCGCCTCGTGGGGAACCGCACCCCTGCCAGGCACGGCCCCTCTCCAAAAGAGAGGGGAGCCTACTTGTCATTGCGAGTGAAGCGCAGCGGAACGCGGCAATCCGTCATCTCACTGCGCCTAACCCTGAGATGTGACAAAGCCATTTTTAACGACAAAGCCCCGGCACTACGCAGTACCGAGGCTTGTCACATTATTGGGCTAGTCGCCTTGTCAGGACGGATTGCCACGGCCTACGGCCTCGCAATGACAACCGTGCCGCCGTGGCTCATTGGAAAGGGGCTGGGGGTGAGGTTCCACTCGCTAAGCAACTCAAGCTTCATCCCGCAGCTTGGGCACCATCCAAACCACCAAGCCACCCAACAGGGCCACCAGCGCAAACGACCACCGCAGGTTGGCGGCTTTGGCGACGAAGCCCACCAGCGGCGGCACCATCAGGAAGCCAAAGTAGCTGACGGTAGATACCGAGGCGATGGCGGTTCCGGCGCCCAGCGGATTGGCTTTGCCGACTAGGCTAAACACCAGCGGTACCACGCATGAAACTCCCAGGCCACCGAGCACGAAGCCCAGGCCTGCCAGCAGGGGTGTGGGAAAGGCAGCGGCCATGAGCAGGCCCGTGCTCATAAGCACGCCGCTGGTTTGCAGGATGGGTTTGATGCCGAAGCGGCCCACGAGCCAGTCGCCCAGGAAGCGCCCGGAGGTCATGGCCACCATATAGATAGCGAAGCCAAAGGGTGCCACGTTCTTGGGCGCGTGCACGGCTTGGGCAAAGTATACGCCGCTCCAGTCGTAGAAAGTGCCTTCGCAGGCCATGGACGCAAAGGTGATGAGGCCGTACTTAAGCACGGTTTTTTCGGGCCAGGAAAAGGGCGACCGGGCGCGCGGCGAGGGCGGCAATGGCAAGCTGCCCGGAAAGAACAGCAGCGCCGCAGTCGTGAGCACCACCGAAACCGCTACGAAGTGGAAGGCAGTCGGCACGTCGCTCTTGATTAGCAGCGCCCCGAGGCCGGCGGCCGCAAAGCCCGCCACGCTCCAGATGCCGTGAAACGTGGCGATGATGGACCGACCGTACATGGCCTGCACGCCCACCGACTGCGCATTCACGGAGAGGTTGAGCAGATTGCGCGACGAGCCGAAGCAGAACAGCAGCACCGCCAGCTGCCAGGTGTGCTCTGCAAAGCCCAGCAGGCCCAGGGCTACGTTGAAAAACACTGCCCCCACCAGCATCACCTGCCGGCTGCTGAAGTGCTGCAGCAGCTTTCCCGTCACGGGTAGCGTCAGCATCAGGCCGGCCGGCAGGGCCAGCAGCACGGCCCCAAGCTGGGCTTCGTTCAGCCCAAGCCGATGCTGAATAATGGGGATGCGCGAGGCCCAGGTGGCAAAGCCAAAACCTGAGACAAAAAAGAACAGCGCAATGGCAATCCGAGCCCGCGTGGGCGATGTGCGCGGCAGTATCAATACTTCACTCATAGCATACAACAAGCACCGACCAAGCCCGCTACCCGCCCACAAAAGTAGGCGCATAGATCAGCTCAACTTCGGCTCGGATAAAAGGCCCAGGGGCATCTAGCCAGCTCCTTGGTGTCTTTATAACAAAGGTCGGTTAGACGAGCCGCCGCCCTATGAGGTTGCCTCCTTGCCGCTACAGTTGAGCTAGGGCATGGCCAATACCAGTTGATTAGGGCCTTATTTTGCCTTATGGCTCCCCTACCCGCCCGCACATTGCCACTATTGTATGCCATCATTTTGCTCGATGTGGTGGTGGGCGCGGCGGTGGGGCCGGTGATGCCGGAATTTGTGCGGGGGCTGCGCGAGCCGCAGCTGTGGCTGTCGGTGGGCACCAGTTTATTCTTGGGGGTGCAGCTCTTTTCGGCGCCGCTGCTGGGGCGGCTGAGCGACGGCTTCGGGCGGCGGCCCATTTTCATCTTATCAGCCGCGGGTACGCTGCTGGCCAACACCCTGCTGCTGCCGGTGCGCGCCGGCCTGTACTTCGTGAATCGGGCTTCCGACGGCCTCACCAACGGCATGTACGCCACGGCACGCTCGGCCATTACCGATGTTTCGCCGCCCGAGCGGCTGTTTAGCAACCTGGGCATTGAGGGCGCTATCATTTCGCTGGGCTTCGTGCTGGGGCCCATGGCGGCGGGCGTGCTGCTCACGGTGCTGCAGGTGCCGGCGGGGCAGCAGGCGGGCTACGTCATTGGGCTGGCCGTGGGGCTGGCGGCGCTGAACGTGCTGCTGAGCTTCTGGCTGCCCGAAACCCACCGGCAACGCAACGGCGTGCGCGGCGCCGAGCTGCGCACCGAACTGGGTCTGGCCATCAACCCGCTCACGCTCTGGGCCCGGCTGCAAGCCAAAAACGCCAGCAACCCCGGCATTCGGCGCATTGTGCTCACGCAGGTGGCGCTCACGCTCAGCACGGGCTATTATTTCTACTTCGTACCGTTTGTGAGCATGGGCGAGCTGCAGCTCGATGCCCGGGCCATTTCCTACCTGTTCATGTACTTCGGGGGCCTGAGCATTGTGCTGAACTACGTTTTCTACACCCACTTTGCCGACCGCCTCAACCAGCGCCGTGCCATTGTGTGGCTGGCGGTGCTGGGTACGCCCGTGCTGCTCGGCTACGGACTGGTGGGCACTTCCAAAGCCGCCTTCTACGTGCTGGTCACGCTCGACTGCCTCACCCTCTCCCTAATTCAGGGGCTGCTGGAGGGCCGGCTTGCGCGCCACACCACCGAAGCCGACCGGGGCGAAATCTTTGGCTTAAACCAGGCGTTTCAGGCACTGGCCAGCTTCTCGACCGCCGTGGTTTTTGGGGGGCTGTCGGTGTTGGATTTGCGCTTGCCCTGGGCGTGGTTTGCGCTGTGTTTGGCAGCGGTGGCGTGGCTGGCGGCGCGCCGCGAGCAGCCCGTGGCGGCCGCCGCAAGTTGAGCCGCTTTGCCCTGCCGAAACCCTGACATGGGTTTCCGGTTGTCCTCTAGCTTATTCTTACTGCGCCCTTCCGTTTTGATAACCCTCCTCGCTGGCACGAACCGGCCCAACTCCCGCGCCCGCCGCATTGCCAACTATTACAGCATCATGCTCACTGAGTTGGGGGCCGCCAATCAAATCCTGGACCTGGCCGAGCTGCCCGTCGATTTCATCGCCACGGCCCTATACGCCCAGGTGGGCACCAACCCGGAGTTCAACCGCTTGGCCCGCATGCTGGATGCCGGCAATAAAATCGTCATCATCACCCCCGAATATAACGGCTCATTTCCCGGCGTGCTCAAGGCTTTTATTGACGGATTGCCGTATCCGGGCGGCATCTGGGGCAAAAAGGCCGCGCTGGTGGGCCTCAGCAACGGGGGCCAGGGCGGCCTGCTGGCCATGACGCACCTCACCGACATTCTCATGTACCTGGGCACGGCCGTGCTGCCCCAGCGCGTGCGCCTGCCCTTTATTGGGCAAGATTTAAACAAGGAAGACGAGCTCAACCACGACCTTTCGCGCCAGCTGCTGCGGGAGCAAGCAGTGGCGCTGCTGGCTTTTTAAGCCACGGTCTTTTCGCTGGCAGCCGCGGTCTGCCGCCGCGCCACGCGCCGAAACACGGAGCGCAGCACAAAGTAGGCAACGGCGACGAGCGGCACGGAGGCCCCGGCCCACAGCAGGAGCGCGCCCACTTCGGCCCGCCACAGCAGCCGGCCCACCGCGCCCCAGCCCTCATGCGCAATGAGCTGGCGCAGGCGGTCGATGGTGAGGTGTGCCACCTGGTTGCCCTGCCCCATGATGATGGCCCCGGCCCGCAAAAACGGAATGAGCAGCGCCAGCTGAAAGGCCGTCATCAGGTGCGTGGCCAGCTGCATGGCGGCCACGTTCAGGCGCAGGCGCAAGGCAATGGCCGCACTGAGCACAGTGGTGATGCCCAGCGCGGGCACCAGGCCCACGGCCGCCCCCAAGCCCACGGTGAGCGCCAGCTTTTCGGGCGAGAGGCCGGACCTGAGTAAATCGAAGAGCGGGTCGAGCACGCGGCGGCGCAGCCAGGAGCGCGGCGGCGCGGGGGCCAGGGGCAAGGATTGGGGTTCGGAAGGCGACATGAATAAAAGTAACGGGGCCACGCAGCGGGCTATACGGCAGCCCGTACCTTCGCTTGGGAGCCTGAGCTCACGGCCCGGCCCAACATGTTGCCCTGCGGGTATTATGACAAAGTTAGTTTCTCCGCCCGAGCTGCCCGGACCGTGGTGGCGCGAGCTGCCTATTTTGCTGCACCGCGCCGGCCGCGAGCTGGGCGCCAACGACCCGCTGCGGCTGGGCGCCGCCACGGCGTTTTTCACGTCGTTTGCGCTGCCGCCCATTCTTATCATCCTCATCGAGGTGCTCAGCTCGCTCTACCCCGCCTCCCTGGTACGCGTGATGCTGCTCACCAAAATCAGCGACCTATTGGGCGCTTCGGCCGCAGGACTCGTCACGCAGATAGTGCAAAACGTGGCCGACCCGGAGCGCAGCCGCCTGGTGACGTGGGTAGGCTTTGCGTTCCTGCTGTTTGTGGCCACGACGCTGTTCACCATCATCCAGCATTCGCTCAACCAGCTGTGGCAAATTCGGCCCCGGCGCAGCTCGGGCCAATTTTCTAATGCCCTGCGCGAGCGGTTGCGGTCAGGGGGCATTTTGGTGGCCACGGCCCTGCTGTCGCTGCTGGCGTTCGCGGCCGATGCGGCGCTGGGCTTGTTTGCTACGGCCATCCACGACTTCGACGCCACCTTCGTCTACTTCCTGGTGCGGGGCCTCAACGCCTTCGTGGGCTGGCTGATTTTAGCGACCTGGTTCGGCGCCACCTTCCGTACGCTCAGTCTGGCCAAGGTGCCGTGGCGGGCCGTCACGCGTGGAGCGGCGCTCACGGCCCTGCTAATCAGCCTGGGCGAAGTGATATTGGGCCGGCTGCTGGTGGCCCGCGACCTGGGCCCGGTGTACGGCCCAGCTTCCAGCCTGGTGCTGGTGCTGCTGTTCGTGTTCTACTCGGCCATGATTTTTTACTTCGGGGCGGCCTTCACCAAGGCCTATGCACACCGCATTGGGCTGGATATCCGGCCCAAGAAAACGGCTGTACGCTACCGGCTGGTAAACGTGGCCGAGGGCGAAGCCGGCTACTGACGCTGACGCTTCGCTTAATGAGGAATGAGGAATGAGGAATGAGGAATGAGGAATGAGGAATGAGGAATGAGGAAGTTCGAGGCCTGCAGCTCAATTCCCAATTCTTCATTCCTCATTCTTCATTATTAATTGCCCACAGCGCACCGTTTACCTTTGTAGGGTGCAAACTCCTGATACCTCCGCGGCCGGTGCCGCCCCAAAGGCCCCCCATACGGCCAAAGCCGACCTTCAATTCGCAGATTTCGGCCTCTCTCCTGCCCTGCTGGCTGGCGTGGCCGAATTAAATTTTACCCTGCCCACTGCTGTGCAGCAGCTGGTGCTGGCGCCCGCCCTCGATGGCCAGGACGTGGCTGGCCAAGCGCCTACGGGCTCGGGCAAAACCGCTGCCTACGGCCTCGCCGTGCTGCAGCAGGTTGACCCCACGTCGGCCACGGTGCAGGCCCTGGTGCTGGTGCCCGCCCGCGAGCTGGTGCTGCAGGTGCGCGATGCCCTCAAGAGCTTGGGCAAGCACATGCCCAACCTGCGCGTGGCCGGCTACTACGGCGGCCACGCCATGCGCGAAGAAGTGAAGGGCATGCAGCAGATGCCCCACGTGGTGGTGGCCACCCCCGGCCGCATGCTCGACCACCTGGAGCGCCGCACCATCATCCCCAACCGCTTGAAGGTGCTGGTGCTGGACGAAGCCGACAAGCTCCTGGAGCTGGGCTTCCAAGAGGAAATGGCCACCATCATCAGCCGCCTGCCGGTGCGCCGCCAGACGCTGCTGTTCTCGGCCACCATGCCGGATAAGGTGCTGACCCTGGTGCGCGAGTACCTCACCAAGCCCCGCGTGATGAACGTGGGCGGCTCCAACGCCACCACCCTGCCCGAAAGCCTGGTGCTGCGCGGCCACGTGGTAAACGCCGCCGACCAGAAGCCCGCGGCTCTGTTCCACATCATCACCCAGCCCAACGCGGGCCGCTCCTTGGTATTCGCCAACACCCGCGACCGGGTGGAAGAATTGACCCGTTTTCTGAAAGGCCGCGGCCTGGCCGCCGAGGCACTGCATGGCAAAATGCTGCAGCCCGAGCGCGACAAGTCCATGATGAAGCTGCGCAACGGCTCGGCCACCGTGCTGGTAGCCACCGACGTAGCCGCCCGCGGCCTCGACGTGAACGAGCTCGACACCGTGGTGCAGTTTGACCCGCCCCACGAGGCCGAGACCTTCCAGCACCGGGCCGGCCGCACGGCCCGCGCGGGCGCCGTGGGTACCGCTCACCTCATCGTGACGCCCTACGAGCAGCAGAAACTGCAAAACTGGCCTTCGGCTAGTTCCGTGCAGTGGGCGGGTCTGCGCCCGCCCGCCCTGCCCACCGCCCTGCCCAAAGCCCCGCGGCCTACCACTGTCACGCTGCACGTCTCGGCGGGCAAGCGGGAGAAAATCAGCGCGGGCGACCTGGTAGGCGCCTTCGTGAGCGTGGGCGGCCTCGAGCGCGAGTCGGTGGGCCGCATCGAGGTGTTCGACCACCACAGCTTCGTGGCCGTGCCCGAAGTAGTGGCGGAAGAAGTGCTCGAGAAGATGCAGGGCGCCAAGGTGAAGGGCAAGAAAGTGAAAGTGGCGCTGATTCGGTAGCCGTTGAGCCGAGGGTCGGACTGAGTAGCGATTTGGCTCTCAGCTACACTCCCATATGAGGTTAGCACCCGCTTGGCGCAACTAGGCTTAAAACCATGCTTTAGAAGAGCCTGATGAAGATATTTCAGTAGGTTTGTTCTTCTATAAGCCTGTCCCTTTTATGCTACCACGCCTACTTTTCCTGTTAACAGGCTTTCTGTTCTTTGCTTTAAACACTTCCGCTCAAACCTTTGAGCCGGGGTTGCTGGTGCGCAGCAATGGTGACACCTTACGCGGCGAAATCGAGAATGGGTTCTGGAATGAGCCGCCTACTTTCGTTCGCTTCCGGCCTACCGCCGACAGCCCCGCCCAGCAGTTTGAGCCGGCAGAGGTGCGGGCTTTCAATTTCACGGACGGCCGGCATTTCCGCTACGAAACGCTGCCGATAGACCAGGCCGCCGAAACCCGCCTTAGCCGCTTGCCACGCGGCAATGCAACCAACGTCAAGTCAGAAGCACTTTTAGCTGAGGTGCTGGTTGATGGCCCCTGCTCCTTGCTGCGCGTGGCCACGCTGGGCACGGTCCATTACCTGCTGCGCTGCCCCGGCCGGGACGTGCTCGACCTGAGCGAGCGAAAATACCTTTCCACCTCGACGGAAGGCACTACCGTCATTGCCGATGGCAACAACTACCGCAGCCAGCTAAACCTATACTTTCTGACTTGCCCGGCTGCGCGTAAGGCTGCCGAAACGGCTGCTTTCACTACCGCAGCACTGGCCGCCGTGGTCCAGGCCTATAATCAGCAGTGCGACGCCACGCACCAGCTGGGCCGCAACTGGCTGGCCAAATCCGGGCCGCGCCGCCAAGTATCGCTGCAAGGTGGGGTACTAGCCGGCCTGCGCTACAACATGCTCGATAGCCCAACCGGCTCCGGCTCAGACTGTGCCGATTGTCAGATGCACCCATTTGCAGGCCTCTACGCCGACCTGTTTTTACCTGGCCGCACCACGGCAGCCTACGGCGAGCTGAGCGGAAGCCGCTTCCGCAGCAGTGGCGTGGTAGACTATGGAGTATTTCAAACGAGCTACTACGATTACGAAGGCTGGCTTGCTACGGCCCGGATAGGCATTCGGCGATTTATCCTGATGCCACACGAGCAGCAGTTGATAATAGGCATTGGTTACGAGTTGAACAGAGTGTGGCGCCCAACCCTCACCTCCACCTCCGGGCCGGTAATCTCTTCTAGCGAAGCAAACCTCACCTTCGCCACTCCCACGCTCTTGCCCAACGTGGCCCTGGGCTGGCGGAACCGCCGCTTCACCATCAGCCTGGACGGCCAGCTCTACCAAAGCACGGACGACCAACTACGCAGCCTTTTCGGCAAAGGTATTGGGGTCCGTCTAAGCACGGCCTACCGCCTGGGCCGCAACTACGACGCGGCACCACGGCAACCCACCGGAAAGCACTAGGGGGTGTTCTCAGTTAAGATAGAGGGTCATGATGCGGGCACAGATGAACGCCTGAAAAGAGGCGTCCAATTTGTCGTATCGGGTGGCCAAGCGCCGGTGCTGTTTTAGCTTGTTCACGGTTTGCTCGATATGGTGGCGCTTGGCGTAGGCGCAGGGGTCAAAATGGGGGACGTGGCGCCGCCTCGGCGTAGGCGGAATAACGGCCAGCGCGCCCGCCGCGGCAATCAGCCCGCGCAAGGCGTCGCTGTCGTAAGCCGTGTCGGCCACCACTTCGCAAGCCGGGGCCAGGTGCGGGGCCAGCAGCCACGCCGCCTGCGGGCAATCACCGGCCTGTCCCGGGGTGAGCAACCAATTGAGCACGTTGCCGGCCCCGTCGCAGCTCAGGTGCAGCTTGCTGGTGCGCCCGCCCCGGCTGCGGCCGATGGCCTGCGCGCCTTTTTTTTGGCGGCGCCGGCCGCGTGCTGGTGCACGCGGATGCTGGTCGAATCGAGTTGCACCTGGCGCTGGCGGGCGTGGGGGATGCGGCGGTTGTGGGCGATAAGCCAGTTCGCCACCCGCTCCCACACGCCGCTGTCGCGCCAGCGGGCAAAGCGCACGTACACCCGGTGCCAGTGCCCCAAATGCGGCGGCAGGTCCCGCCAGCCCACGCCCGTGCGCCCCAGCCAGAGCACCGCTTCCACAAAGCCGCGCGTGTCGCGCGCCGTCGTGCCGCGGCAATTGGCCTGGCCCGGCAACAAAGGCGACAACTCCGCCCACATCGAATCCGTCAGTAATGTCCGGTCTGCGTTCATTCCCCAAGTTACCCTATTAACTGAGAACACGCCCTAGCTCAACCTCTGCCGCGCCTGGCCGTTTAAGCCGGCCATGATGCCTTATTTGATTTTCTTGGCCGTGGTGGCGGCCATTAGCTACGCCTTTTACCGCTACGCCACCGCCGATTCGCGTCGGCGCTCGGCCGTGCTGGCCCAGGAGTTTCCAGCGGCCTGGCGGCAGATTCTGACCGAGCGGGTGGCTTTTTACCTGTCGCTCACCAAAAACGAAAAGACTCGCTTCGAGAAGCAAGTGCAAGTGTTTTTGGCTAGCACCCGCATCACGGGCGTGCAAACCGAAGTGGACGATACCACGCGCCTGCTCGTGGCCGCGTCCGCCCTGATTCCGGTGTTTGGATTTCCCGGTTGGGAGTATCGCAATCTGGGCGAAGTACTTATCGTACCCGATGCCTGGAAGCTTGAAGACGACCCCAATAAGGAGGTAAAACCGCTCGAGGGCACCTTGCTGGGCTCGGTGCAGGGCTTCCAAAACCAGCACTACATGCGCCTGTCGAAGGCCTCGCTCGAGCAGGGCTTCCGCGACAGCCTCGACCGCCAGAACGTGGGTATCCACGAGTTTGCGCACCTGCTGGACGAGGCCGACGGCACCATCGACGGCGTGCCCAAGGCCGCCCTTCCCCCTGAGCTGCTGCAGCCGTGGGCGGCGCTGATGCAGCGCGAAATCGAAGCCATCGCGGCCGGCAAGTCGGACATCAACCTCTACGCGGCCACCAGCGAAGCCGAGTTTTTCGCCGTCGTGGCCGAATACTTTTTCGAGAAACCCGAAAAGCTCCAGCAAAACCACCCGGAGCTGTTTGAGCTGCTCGGCCGCGTCTTCCGCCAGAACCCCAAAAAGCGCTTTCTGCGCTGGGCCACCGACCCGCGCGAGTGGCTCAAGACGCTGCGCAGCCGCCGCAAGTTTGGCCGCAACGACCCCTGCCCGTGCGGCAGCGGGAAGAAGTACAAAGACTGCCACCTCGCGCAAGCGCAGACAGCGGCCTGAGCTAACCGTAAGAAGCCCTCAGTGCCCGTTCCGGGCATTAGGGCAAGCCGCCAGCGGCGCGGTACTGCCTATCCAGCTTACTCGAGGGTGGTGTGATGCTTCGAGCGAGCGGACGGAACTGGCTGTGTCTGCGGGTGCTTGCTGTGGTGCACCAGCCGGTCCTCCTTGCGAATGGACTCGGGCTTTTTGGTCATGCTGCCGTCGTCCTTGACCGTGCGGATGCGCTCGGCTCGTTCGTCTTCGCGCAGCATTTTGGCGCTCACCTTTCCTTCTTTTCGGAGAGTTTCCAGACCATGTTCGACGGGTTTTCCGCCCTGTTGGGCGTGCGCGGCAAAGCCAATACTGACCAACGCTACCAGGCTGTTTATCTTAAAACGAGGAAAACGGCCCATATACTAGGCTAATACAGTGAATGATGAGGATTGTACGAATGTCGGAGTGGGCTGGTGCAGCCGTGTCGGCCGAAGCAGCTTGGCGCCATTGCCCGTGCCGCGCGGGCAGCTGGCGCCACCGAGCAACCGCCCCAAGAAAGCCCGCTCCAGTGCATTTCTTTGCCCCATGAAAACGCCCTTGCTTTCCATTCTGGCGGCGGCCTCGCTGTCCGCCTGCGCTCCCACCGCAAAAGCCCCCGTGGCCACCGCCCCGGCAGCTACCGCTGCTCCCACTGCCCCAGCCCCGCCCGACTACGGCGCCCAGGCGGAGCAATTTCTGGCCGGCTACAACGCCGAGTACGTGCGCCTCTATACCGCCTCCAGCGAGGCGGAGTGGCGCTCGAACACGCACATCGTGCCCGGCGACACCGCCAACGCCGGCGCCACCACCCGCGCCAACCAGCGCATGGCCGCCTTCACGGGCAGCGCCGACAACATCCGGCAGCTCCGCGAATTGCTGGCCCACAAAGCCGACCTAACCGACCTGCAAACCAAGCAGCTGGAAACGGCCCTCTACAACGCCGCCAACAACCCCCAAACCGTTGCCGAGGTGGTGAAGCGCCGCATTCAGGCCGAAGCCGCCCAGACCGAAAAGCTGTACGGCTTCGACTACAAGTACGCCGGCAAGTCCGTCACTACCAACGACATCGACGACCTGCTGCGCAAGGAAACCAACCCGCAGAAACGCCAGCAAATCTGGGAAGCCAGCAAGGCCATCGGCCCCACCCTCAAAGAAGGCCTGCTCAACCTGCGTGACCTGCGCAACCAGACCGTGCAGGCCCTGGGCTACCCCGACTACTTCACGTACCAAGCCAGTGACTACGGCCTGACCCGGGACGAAATGATGGCCCTGGTGCGCAAAATCAACACCGAGCTGCGCCCGCTCTACCGTGAGCTGCACACCTACGCGCGCTACGAGCTGGCCAAGAAATACAAGGTAAAGCAGGTGCCCGACTACCTGCCCGCCCACTGGCTGCCCAACCGCTGGGGCCAAGACTGGGGCTCAATGGTGGACGTGAAAGGCCTGAACCTCGACGGCGTGCTGGCCAAGAAGGGTGCCGAGTGGCAGGTGAAGCAGGGCGAGCGGTTTTACCAGAGCCTGGGCTTCCCGGCCCTCCCGGCCTCGTTCTGGGAGAAGAGCAGCCTCTACCCCCTGCCCAAAGACGCAGGCTACAAAAAGAACAACCACGCCTCGGCCTGGCACATCGACCTGAACCAGGACGTGCGCAGCCTGATGAGCGTGGAGCCCAACACCGAATGGTACGAAACGGCCCACCACGAGCTGGGCCACATCTTCTACTACTTAAGCTATTCCAACCCCGATGTGCCGCCCCTGCTCCGCCAGGGTGCCAACCGCGCCTACCACGAAGCCATCGGCTCGATGATGGGCCTGGCGGCCAAGCAGAAGCCCTTCCTGGCCGGCCTTGGCCTGGTGGACCCCAACACCAAGACCGACCAGACCCAGCAGCTGCTCAAAGAAGCCCTGAGCTACGTGGTTTTCATTCCCTTCGCCTCCGGTGTGATGAGCGAGTGGGAAAATAGCTTCTATGCCGACAAGCTGCCCGCCGACCAGCTCAACGCCAAGTGGTGGGCGCTGTGCAAGCAGTACCAGGGCATGGTGCCGCCCACCACGCGCGGCGAAAACTACCTCGACCCCGCCACCAAAACGCACATCAACGACGACCCTGCGCAGTACTACGACTACGCCCTGAGCTACGTCATCCTGTTTCAGCTCCACGACCACATCGCCAAGAACATTCTGCACCAGGACCCGCACGCCACCAACTACTACGGCAACAAGGAAGTAGGCAATTTTCTGCGCGACATCATGCGCCCCGGATCCAGCCGCGACTGGCGCGTGGTGCTGAAGGAGAAAACCGGCGAAGACCTCTCGGCCCGCGCCATGGTCGACTACTTCCAGCCGCTGATGGCCTACCTAAAGCAGCAGAACAAGGGCCGGAAATACACGATGTAATTCCTAAAGTCTAAAAAGCCGTTTCAGGCATTCATGCCTAACGAAGCTAAGTCTCTCGCGTAGCTTATAAGCAAGCCGTCTGTCATGCAGAGCGCAGCGAAGCATCTTATCACAGCTCAACGATTTGTTCAGCGGGGATAAGATGCTTCGCTGCACTCTGCATGAGAGACGATTTTTTTCAGACGGTATACCGAAATACTCAACTCAAAACAGAGCTGTTTGCTTCAACCCTTTACTACCTTATCACTTCAAAAATCCAGTCGCGCAGCGTGTCCATCAGTTGGGCTGAGATGATAGCATCCACGGTGCCGTCGGCGTTGGGCAGGAGTTCGGAGGCAGGCGTCTGGAACCAGTGGTTCACGCCCAGCAGCAGGCGGGTTGTCACTTTCTTGTTGGCTTTCAGGCCTTTTTCGAGGGCCACGAGGTTGCTGGGGAGGGCGTCGTGGTCGTTGCCGCCGTGGACCAGCAGCACGGGGCACTGCACTTCGGGCAGCGCGGGCTGGGGGTTGAATTTCAGGTAATAGCGGTACCAGGGCGTGGTGAGCTCCGTGGCGCGCCGACGGGTAAGGGCAGGGTCCTGGTCGGGGTAGCGCTGGCGCAGCATGTTCACCACAATGGCCTGGGCCTGGTCGTCGTCGGCGGTTTGCCGCACGATGTCCAGCATGGTGCGCCGAAACTTAAGCGTGGTTTCGGCCTGCTTGCGCTCTTCGCTGCGGGCCTTGAGGCGCTGCTGGGCAATGTAGGTTTCTACCTGGGCCGCGTTGGAACCGCTGGCGCGCAGCTTGTCGGCTTTGCTGAGGACGTCGGCCCATGCCTGGCGCCGCGCGGCCCCGGCGCGGGCGGTATCGGCAGGGTTGGTGATGGGTTCGGCTTGGTGGACCAGCAGGTCCAGCCCTTCTACTCCCGACGCAGCCAGCGTCACGACGAAGGCGGGCGGCGCGGGTTGGGCGGCAGCCAGTAGGGCCACATTGCCGCCCTCGCCGTGCCCGATGAGGCCGGTTTGGGCGGGGTCGATGCTGGGGCGCAGGCGCAGGTAGTTGAGGCAGGCCTGGGCATCGCGCACGAAGTCGGCGGTGGTGGCCTGGCTGGCGCTGCCGCCGGATTGGCCCACGCCCCGGTCATCGTATCGAAGCACGGCAATGCCCTGGCGGGCCAACGAAGCCGCTATTCCCGCAAACAAGCGGTAGTCGCCTTGGCGGGCGTCGCGGTCCTGGCTGCCCATGTCGGAGAGCAGCACCACGGCCGGAAACGGCCCGGCCCCGTCGGGAATGCTGAGCGTGCCCGCCAGCCGCACGTTGCCGGGCTGGCTCAGAATAGACACCTGCTCGGTGTGATAGGTATTGGCCGTGGGCCGGGTAATTGGGCTGACCTGCCCGGCCGTAGTGGGAGCGGCTTTCTGGCCCAATACCGCCGCTGGCAGCAACCAAGCCAGCACCGCCCACGGGCCCACCCAACGGAAAATAATTGTCAACATATCAAACTACGCAATGGCCCGGCCGCCCCGATTGGGTGAGTCTAGGATTCTCTAATTCTTTAAAAAAACAGTACCGGCGTACGCTACGGCAGCAACACCCGGTCGATGACGTGCACCACGCCGTTGGTGCACTGCACGTCGGGAATCACCATGTTGGCCACGTTGGTGCCATTGCCGCCGCCTTTCACCGTCAGTACGCCGTTGTTGAAAGCGCCCAATACCACGGGGGCACCGCCCGCCGAAAGCACGGTGGTGCTTTCCGGCAGCTCCGAGGTGAACTTGCTGCCTTGCGCCCCGCCCACCACGTGGTTGAGCAGCACGCTGGTTACCACGGATACCGGCAGCTTCCGGATGTCCTTGGGATGGTTGAGGGGCACGTTCAGCAGCACGCCCAGGTCTTTGAAGGCTTGGTCGGTGGGGGCAAAAACGGTGATTGGGGCGCTACCGGGCGTGGCGGTAAGCGCGCCGGCCAGGTTGCAGTACAGCACCGCTTCCACCAGAAAAGTCAGCTCCGGCTTCACAAACACGTCGCCGTTGTTCAGGGCAAGGGCCGAATTGAGCACATCGGCCCCCGTGGCCAGCAGCACTTTATCAATGGGGTGAATCAGGCCGTTGGAGGCCCGCACGTCGGTGCCCAGAATCTTGGAGCCGTTCACGTACAGGCTATTATCGGCCCGCCGGATAATGCGCCGCTGCAGCCCCGCCAACGCCGACGCCGAGCTGCTGCCGGGCGTGAGGGCGCTGCCCGGGAGCGTGCCACTGAACACGTGGTAAAACAGCGTGTTGCGCAAAAACGGCTGCTGCAGCCCCGTCAGGTCCTGGGCCGAGGTCAGCCCCAGGCGGGCGAAGGCCGCATTGGTGGGCGCAAATACGGTGTAGTTGCCGCCATCGTTGGGGTTTTTGTTGCCGAGCAGCAGGGCCACATTGCCCCGAATGGCGGCGTCTTCCAAGGTCTGGAAGTCGGGATTTGCGACCGCAATGTTGGTGATGGACGGGGCCACTTCCTCATTTTTTGCGCAGCCGCCCAGCAGGAATAAGCTCAACGCTAGAGTTGGCAGTAATTGGTAATTTTTTTTCATCGTGCAAAAACTTTACTTCGTCGGGCTAAACTGTAGTTTCATCATAATACCCTGAATACAAACGCATTTAAAAGCCCCACGGATTGCGCGAAGGTAAATCCGGGCACCTAAACCCACCCGTAAATTGCAGCGTGGCCAGCTCCAGAAGGGCTGGTTTTTCCTTGCTATTGGGAAAGTATTTCTGTCCCTTAATTTTTCTTCATCCCCTTTTATGCGAAATTTTTCCGCATTGATTTTAAGTACCTTTTTATGTGGGGCGGCGGCCTCTACTGCGCAGGCCCAAAGCGTGGTGAGCGGCTTCATGGCGGGCAAAGGCCACGGCTCGGTGGTGGTGTCGGGCACCACGGAGCGCTACGAAACCGTGTACCTCGCGCCGAAGCAAATCGACGGGGTGCCCATTTTCCACGAGGTGCGTGTCAACTCGCTCAACCTCTACGCCACCTACGGCCTCAGCGACAAGATTGACGCCATTGTAAGCCTGCCCTACATCCAGTCGAAGGGCAAAGCCGCGGGCACCGTCATCAACGACCTGGACGCCCTCTACTCCACGGCCGGCTACACCAACGTGCGCCGGGGCATGCAGGACCTCACCGGCATCCTCAAGTTCAAGGCCTACAGCCGGGAAATCGGCAGCAGCATTCTCGACTTGCTGGGTGTGGTCAGCCTGAGCACCCCCATCAGCGATTACCAAACCAAAACGGGCTACGGCTACATCATCGCCATCGGCAACCACGCCACCAAGTACACGGCCGCGGGCGTGGCCCACCTCAAAACCAGCTCCGGGGTATTTGCCACCGGCCAGGTAGGCTACAGCCTGCGCACCGGCCAAGTGCCCAACGCCTTGGTGGGCGAAGCCAAGCTGGGCTACGCCGGCCCCAAAACCTACCTGGAAGGCTTTGCCTCCTTTCAGGAATCGAACGGCGGCACCGACATTTCGGAAGAAGGCTTCAACGGGTTTTTCCCGGCCACGCGCGTCAATTTTGTGCGGGTGGGCGCCAGCATCTACCGGCCGTTGGCCCAGGGCTTTGGCGTGGTGCTGGGCGCCAGCACCTACGTAGCCGGCCGCAACCTGGGCAAATCGACGGGCTACTCGGCCGGCGTGTCGTACAACTTCTAAGTTGAGCTGATTATAGCGCATAAAAAAGCCGGGAATGCCCGGCTTTTTTATGCGCCATAATCAGGGCTTGCTAATAATTAGCCTCGGTGCCCGGTAGGTCAATTAAGATAAATTGAGCGTCTTTCTCGGCGCGGATTTGCACCACTTCGTCGTCGGTCATGCGGGCCTGGTCGTTAGGCCCTAGTTCGGTTCCATTGACGAAAATAGTGCCCTCCTTGACGTAGATGAAGGTTAGGCGGATGGGGAAGGTCTTGAATTCTATTTCTTTGCCTTCGCTCAGGTTGGACCAGTACACGGTGCTATTCGAATTCATGTACACCACGTCTTCGAGCACTTTTTGGCCCGTTACGAGCGGCACCAGTTCGTTTTTGTTGCTGGTGGTAAAATCCAGGTCTTTTTGCTCGTAGCTCGGAGCCAAGCCTTTCTGACTGGGAATAAACCAGAGCTGATACAAGTGCAGGGGCTTGTCCTGGCGGTTGAACTCGGAGTGGGCCAGGCCGGTGCCGGCGGTCATGCGCTGCACTTCGCCGGCTTTGATGGTCGTTTTGTTGCCCATCGTGTCCTGGTGCGTGATTTCGCCGTCCAGCACCAGCGTCACAATTTCCATTTCCGAGTGCGGGTGCTGCGGGAAACCGGACTGCGGCGCCACGCTGTCGTCGTTGAATACCCGCAGCGGGCCAAAATGCATGTTGTCGCGGTCGAAATAATCGGCGAACGAAAACAGGAAATAGCTGCTGAGCCAGGCAGCAGGGGCAGCATGGTGGCGGTCGGCGGCGGAAATGTACTTGAGCATAGGGCGAAAACGAAGGTTGGCGTGAAGCGCATACGCGCCGGCGCGCTGCATAGTTAGCACCCGCCAAAAGCAAAGCCCTTCCGCGGCTACGGAAGGGCTTGCAAAATAGCAATATGAACGTTCTGTTTACGCCTTTTTGAGCAAGGCAACTTGCTGCTGCAAGTCGAGCACAAGGCTGGCCACGCGCTCGAGCGAGAGCTCGGCGATGGGGAACGTGCTACTGATGTAGCTCTTGGCTTCCCAGATTTCGAGCACGTCGTCCACGTTGATGTCGTAGGGCGAGAAGTTGGGGTTGTCGGAGTGCAGCACAAACATGGCGTTCGAGCGCAGCTTATTGAAAACCCGCTTGAACACGATGCCATCCTTGCTGCTCACCACCACGCACGGCGTGCCGTCCTTGATGGTAGTCCAATCCTCCACGTAGCGGCCCACAATCACGGTGCCGCTGGTAATGGGCAGCATGGAGTCGCCGGCAATTTCGAAGGCCCGGTACGTGCCCGACTGCGAGAGCATAGGCAGCCGGAACTTGGGCAATACCTCGAGGTACTCGGGGTCGGCGTAGCCGTTGAGGTAGCCGGCGGCGGCCTTCTGGGGCACCAGCTCAATGTTTTCGTTCTGGTCCTTGTCCACGGTCAGGGCCAGCACGCGCAGCTTGCCCCCGGCCGGCGAGGTGGGCGGGTCGGTGTCGTCTTCCGCCGTGCCGGCCGCGGCGGGCTCCTGGGCGCGCATGGCCCCAATGGCCTTGGCGTTCTTGCGTTTGCTAAAGTCGGTGGTCACCAGCTGGTCGAGCGTGATGCCAAACAGGCGCGCCATGTTGACGAGCGTGGCGAGCCGGGGCTCGGCGCGTCCTTCTTCGTACGCGCCCACCAGGGAACGTTTGATGCCGAGCTTGTCGGCCATCTGGGCCTGCGTGAGGGCCAATTCACGCCGGCAAAACTTGAGGTTGGTATTAATCATCGGGAAGGGCAGCAGCCGGGAATGTCGTTGGTCTCAACGCAGATTCGGCTGGTGAAGTTAGCAACGCAGCCGCGAAGTTACTAATTCACTTAGCTAATAATTTTCTGCCCACCACTTTAGCGTTGAGCTACTTGCTTACTATTTTCGGCACAGGGGCTTTTTCAACCAAATACGGCAGCCCACGCTAGCTCTGACAGGAGCACTGCCGAGGCAAGCAGCAACCGGCCAGCCCAGGCTTTAATGGTGGTTATTGCCCACGCAACCGCTTGTGGTACAGGGCCGCCATGCGCAACTGGAAGTAGTCATACTTCTCACGCAGGTGGTCAAACAAGTCGCGTAACGTGGGCTCGCCACCGAGCTGGGCCCGGGCCGTAAAAATCTGAGCTAATTCAGCATCGCTCACAAAATCGTGGATGCGCAGCTCGCGGCCTTTGGCGTAGGCATTGTAAAGGTGCGTTTTCACGGTGCTCAGCGCGAGGCCGCGGCGCTCGGAAATGTCCTCGGGCGTGAGGCCCATCTGGTGAAACTGGATGGTGGCGTCCTCGGAGTCGCTCACGGGCTTGTCGGCCGCTGCCACGGCGGCGCGGGCGCCCGCCGCCACCCGGGGGCGCGGCGGCTCGCTGAACATGTTGTCGGAATCGGAGGGCACGTATTGACCGCCGGCGTGCTCCAAAATGAGCTTGATGAAGGACTCGCCGTAGGTTTCGAACTTCTTCATGCCCACGCCCGAAATCCCGAGCATGCCCACGCGGCTCACCGGCCGCTCGGCCGCCATTTCCTGCAGCGTAGCATCGGAGAACACCACGTAAGGCGGCACGCCCTGCTCGTCGGCAATGGCCTTCCGCAGCTTGCGGAGCTTATCGAACAGCTGCGCTTCGGGCGTACCAATTGTGGCCGTAACGGCCGCCTTCTTGCCGGCGCGGGTCGGCTTCTCAGCTTTCTCCGAGGGCTGGAACTTGCGGAGCGGCAAGGTGAGCTGGCCTTTCAGCACCTGGTGGCCGCGCTCGGTGATTTTCAGGGCGTAGCCTTCCTCGTAGGCGATGTAGAACAGGCCGTCGTTCAGCATCTGGTGGATGTAGCTGTACCAGTCCAGGTACGGCAGATCGCGGCCTGCGCCGTAGGTCTTGATTTGGTCATAGCCGCCTTGCAGCACGGCCTGGTTGCGCATGCCGCGCAGGATGTCGATGAGCAAATTGATGGCCACCCGCTCGCGGCTGCGGAACACCGCCGACAGCGCCTTTTGGGCAATAAGCGTCCCGTCGAACGTGGTGGGCGGGTTGCGGCAGATGTCGCAGTTGCCGCAGTCTTCGCCCAGCGTTTCGGAGAAGTAGTTGAGCAGGATTTTGCGGCGGCAGGAGGCGGCTTCGGCAAACTGCTGCATGCGCTCGAGCTTGGCCGTGTTGAGCTGAGCCTGGCGCGCGGGCACGTCCTTGGTCACCATCTCCCGCATCTGCATCACGTCGGCGAAGCTGTAGAACAGGATGGCGGTACTGGGGGCGCCGTCGCGGCCGGCACGGCCGATTTCCTGGTAGTAGCCTTCGATGTTCTTGGGCAGGTTGTAGTGCATCACCCAGCGCACGTTGCTCTTGTCGATGCCCATGCCAAAGGCGATGGTGGCCACAATCACCTGAATATCATCTTGCAAAAAGGCTTCCTGGGCCTTGCCCCGCTGCAGCGGCGTGAGGCCAGCGTGGTAGTGAGCGGCCTTCACGCCTTTGGCAATCAGCTTCTGTGAAATGGTTTCGCAGGTCTTGCGCGAGAGGCAGTAGATGATGCCGGGGTCCTGCGGGTGGCGGGCAATGTAGTCGAGCACCGCGCCCACCCGGTCCTGGCCGGGGCGCACCAGCAGGTTGATGTTGGGCCGGTCGAAGCTGGACAAGAACACCTTGGGCTCGTGCAGGTTGAGCTGGGTGATGATGTCGCGCTTCGTCAGGCGGTCGGCCGTGGCCGTGAGTGCGATGATGGGCGTGCTGGGAAAGTGCGTCCGCAGCTGGCCAAGCTGGGTGTACTCGGGCCGGAAATCGTGGCCCCAGCTCGAAATACAGTGAGCCTCGTCGATAGCAAAGAGGCTGATGTTAACCCGGTTTAGAAACTGCAGAAAGCCATCCGACAGCAGCTTTTCTGGTGACACATACAGCAGCTTGAGGTAGCCCCCTACGGCGGCCCGTGCAATGTCGTTGGCCTCGGCCTGGCCCACGCTACTGTTGATGTACGCCGCGGCAATTCCGTTGGCTTTGAGTGCCTCCACCTGGTCCTTCATCAGGGCGATGAGGGGCGAGACGACGATGCACGTGCCCTCCGACACAACGGCCGGAATCTGGAAACAGACCGACTTGCCGCCGCCCGTAGGCATGAGCACCACCGTGTCTTTGCCCGCCAGGATGTGCTGGATGATTTCGCCCTGCATGGGGCGGAAATTGTCGTAGCCGTAATACCGTTTCAGGGCCTGGCGGGCAGCGGGCAGCAGGTCGGGCGTGGCGGTAGTAAGGGTGTCGGGCATGGTATTCTGGGAAACCTCACCCCCCGGCCCCCTCTCCAAAAAAGAGGGGGAGCCAAGCGGGTATTCTAGTGTGTTGACTTTCAGATTTTCGGCAATGGTGGCAAGCACTTCATCCAATTGATTTAGCACTTGCTGGTTGGTGAAACGCAGTTCGCGGTAGCCTAATTCCTTTAGCGTGAAGGTACGGCCGACATCGTATTCGGACTGGTCTGGCGTAGCGTGTATTTCACCGTCTAACTCAATGATTAGCTTGGCTTCGAGACAGATGAAATCAACGATAAAAAAGTTGATGGCATGTTGACGTCGGAACTTAGCGCCCAGCTTAGCAGCTCGCAGGTATTGCCAAAGCTTTTGCTCAGAAGGCGTTGGCTGCTTCCGGTTTTCGCGGGCGTAAGCTTTGGCTTTGTCCCAGGTGCGAACGGTAGTGGTGAAGATGTGCTCTTGTGGGCCGCCGAGCTTGCGAGTAGGCTCTTCCATATGGGGATGTTAGGCGGCGCTGGGAACCTCACCCCCTGACCCCCTCTCCAAAAAAGAGGGGGAACCGGAAATGCACTTGCCGAAGTCGTCCGGCTCCCCTCTCTTTTGGAGAGGGGCCGGGGGTGAAGTTCCTGGGTGCTGCCCTTACACCGCTTTCGGCTCCCGCCGCGACCCGCGGTACAGCTCGTACTTCAGCAAGCGGCAGTCTATCGGGCCGTTGTAGAGCGGGGTGCGGCGCGCCGTTTTCAGCCCAATACTCTTGGCCGCTTCCAGATTTCCGGTGAACACGAAGGCATCGTAGCCCTGGAAGTTGGCCTTAAGCGCATCGCCGATGGTTTTGTAGAGGGCCGCCATTTCGGCCTCCTCCCCGATGCGCTCGCCGTAGGGCGGGTTAGTGATGACGATGCCGGGCTCTTGGTTCTTGGGGGGCGTGGCGTCTTTCACGTCGCGCACCGAGAGGCGGATGCAGTCTTCCAGGCCGGCAGCGGTGATGTTGGCGGCGGCCATGTCAATGACTTTGGGGTCGAGGTCGGAGCCGGCGATGTAGGCCTGGGGCTCTTCGAGGCGCTGGGCTTTGGCTTCTTCGCGCACCTGGTTCCAGAGCTCGGGGTCGAAGTCGTACCAGTTTTCAAACCCGAACTTGCCCTGGTGAAACAGGCCGGGCGCGATGCGCTGGGCCAGCAGCCCGGCTTCGGTGAGGATGGTGGCCGAGCCGCACATGGGGTCGATAAGCGGCTTCTTGGCGTCCCAGCCCGAGAGCAGCACGAGGCCGGCGGCCAGCACTTCGTTCAGCGGGGCCTCGTTGGTGTGCTGGCGGTAGCCGCGACGGTGCAGCGAGTCGCCGGCCGCGTCGAGGCTGAGGATGACTTCGTTTTCCGACATGCGCAGGTGCAGGCGGATGTCGGGGTTGCGGGTGTCCACGTCGGGGCGGCTGCCGTTGCGCTCCCGAAACTGGTCCACGATGGCATCTTTGGTGAGCTGGGCCACGAACAGCGAGTGCTCGAACGTGGAGCGGTTGACCACCGCCGTGATGGCGAAGGTTTGGCCGGGCCCAATGAAATCAGCCCAATCGATGCGGCTCACTTCGCGGTACAGGCCTTTTTCGTCGGGGGCGTGGAAGGCGGCGAAGGGGCGCAGCAGGCGCATCGACAGCCGGCTCCACAAGGCCACTTCGTACAGCAGGCGGTGGTCGCCGATAAACTCGACGGCGCGCGAGCCGATGTGCGTGATGTCGGCCCCGAGGTGGTACAGCTCGTCGGCGAGCAATTCTTCCAGGCCGAACTGGGTGGTGGCGGTAAGGTGCATGGGTGCAAAGGTCGGGCTCCGGCAACAGAGTGCCACTTATTTCTACCTTTAGCCACCCAAAAACTCCCAACATGGCAACCGCACCCCTTATTACTTCTGCTAACACCGCCGCACCCACCCGCTCCTACGCCGGGCCCATGGTGCTGATGACGACGCTGTTCTTCCTGTTCGGCGCCGTCACCAACTTCAACGACGTGCTCATGCCCTACCTCAAGGACGTGTGCCAGCTCACCGATTTGCAGTCGTCGGCGGTGCAGTCGGCCTTTTTTGGGGCGTATTTTCTTATGTCTTTGCCCGCCGGCTGGGTGCTCAAGAAATTGGGTTACCAGCGCGGCATTGTGGTGGGCCTGCTCGTGATGGCGGGAGGCGCCCTGTTGTTTGTGCCGGCCGCCGACTCGCGGGCCTTCGGGCTGTTTCTCACGGCCCTGGCCACCTTGGGCGCTGGCATCACGCTGCTGCAAGTAGCGGCCAACCCCTACGTCAGCGTTTTGGGGCCGGCGCGCAATGCCGCGGCCCGGGTGAGCATCGTGGGCGTGGCCAACAACTTTGGCGGCAGCCTTTCGCCCTTGGTGGGCGGACTGGTGCTGTTCGGCGGCTCGGTGGCGCTGAAGGCGCGGCTGGCGGCCCTGCCAATGTCCCAACGCCTGGGCGAGGAGGCGCAGCTTGTAAAAGGTCCTTACGTTGGGCTGGCGGTGTTTTTGGTGGTCCTGGCGGCCGTTTTTTTCTTCTTGGTGAAGCTGCCTGAGATTGAAAGCATGGAGCCCGAAAGCGACGTCAGAGGCGCCGAGTTGACTGAGGATGGCAAGCTACAGGTGGTGCACCGCGAAAGTGCCCTCGGCTTCCCGCACCTCGTGCTGGGCGTGGTGGCCATTTTCGTGTATGTCGGCGTCGAGGTTGGGCTGGGCTCGTTCCTTATTCGCTACGGCGAGTCGCAAGGCATTCAGCAGCTTTCGGCCTTTACCCAAAGCCTGGTGCGCGGGCTAAACGTGGCCACCAACTACACGCTGGTGCTGTTTGGGCAGGAGCCCTCTCCCATTGATACCTCGGCCGGCTTCACCAAAGCGGTAGGCGCGGTGCTGGTTTCGTCGTACTGGTTTGGCTCGCTGGTGGGCCGCTTGGTGGGCATCCCGCTGCTGCTGAAATTCCACAACCGCGCGCTGCTCATTGCCGTGTGCGCAGCCGGTGCGGCGCTGGTGGGCGCTTCTTTATTGAGCCACGGCGAAACCGCCCTATGGCTCATCGTGCTCTGCGGCCTGATGAACTCCATCATGTGGCCGGTCATCTTCCCGCTGGCTATCACGGGCCTGGGCCGGTTCACCAAGCAGGGCTCGTCTTACCTGATTATGGCCATCGTGGGCGGCGCCATCATCCCCCCGCTGATGGGCTGGCTCGCCACCAACGGCGGTGGACTGCACGTGGCCTTTGTGGTGCCCATGCTGTGCTACCTGTACCTGCTCTTTTACGCCCTGAGCGGCTACCGCGTGCGGTAAGAGCGCTGGCTCGCATTGGCTGGCGCGAGTTTAGCGCAGCGTAACTCGTGACATTTCATTCGGGCGAGGCTGCGCCCCGCACCAGGACGAGCTGCATCGCATTCTTTCTGCATGGTACCGGATTGCCGCTGTGCGGCAGTGGAAGCACAGCCTCAACGTCACAATCAGTCACGAGTTACGGCTGCGCCTAAACTCGCGTCAGATCAGGCCAGTTGAGCGGCAATGACACCCAACTTCTCTTTCTTCTTGACCCACTTACCGCTCCTTCAGGTACTCTGGCGGCACATGGTCTATTAGCCACACGCCGTTGCCGGACTGGTAAAACACACCCCCGGCTTCGTGGAGCGCCTTGGCGTCAATGGCCAGGAGCACGGGGCGGCCCCGGCGGGCGCCTACGCGGCGGGCTGTTTCAACATCGGGCGAGAGGTGCACGTGGTGGCGATTCATCTTGTGCAGGCCCTCGCGTAGAATCGTGGGCAGCGCGGCCGGGGCCGTGCCATGGTAAAGAATAGCCGGTGGCTCAACCGGCGTGAGCTGCAAATCAACCGCCACGCTGTGGCCTTGCTGAGCCCGAATTCGCTCGCCGCTGGCATCGAAGGCAAAGCGCTGTTTGTCGCTGGCCGCTACCAGTTGAGCTAACTGCTCCTGATTAAGGCAGACGCCGTGCGCGGCGCAGGCCGCCAGCAGCTCACCTACCCCTACCCAGCCGCCTTCCTGCAGGGTGAGGCCGATGGCCGCGGGCGCATGGCGCAGGTGGCGGCTCAGAAACTTGCTGAGGCGAATGGTTTGCTTGGGGTCCATAATGGCACGGTTGGGTACAGAAGCGGGGGCCTTACGCCCGAGGCTTGAAAGCCCGCCCCTACCTTTACGGCATGATGCCTGCCCTCGAACAACACGTTTCCCTACGCCCCTACAACACCTTCGGCCTCGACGTGCAGGCCCGCTATTTTGCCCGCTTCACCTCGGCCGACGAGCTGCGCCAACTCCTGCAGCTGCCCGAAGTGCAGGCCTCGGACAAGCTCATCCTCGGCGGCGGCTCCAACCTGCTGTTTACCCAGGACTTCGATGGCGTGGTGCTGAAAAATGAAATCCGTGGGCTGGAAATCATGAGTGAAGACCCCGACACCAATACCGCGCTGGTACGGGCCGGCGCCGGCGAAAGCTGGCACGGCCTGGTCGAATACTCCCTCGACCAGGACCTGAGCGGCATCGAAAACCTCTCGCTCATTCCGGGCACGGTGGGCGCGGCCCCGCTCCAGAACATCGGCGCTTACGGCGCCGAGCTGCGCGACACCTTCGACCACCTCGAAGCCGTTGAGCTGGCCACCGGCGAGCTGCGCATCTTCACGGCCGGCGAGTGCGGCTTCGGCTACCGCGAAAGCGTGTTCAAGAACACCCTCAAAAACCAGTACGTGGTGACGGCCGTGGTGCTGCGCCTGCACCGCCAGGCCAAGCCCGCCGGGTATGCACCCAACGTGCGCTACGGCGCCATCACCGAAACGCTGGCCGAGCTGGGCATCGAAGGCGAGCCCACGCCGCAGGACGTGAGCCGGGCCGTGGTGCACATCCGCCGCTCCAAGCTGCCCGACCCGGCGCAGGTCGGCAACGCGGGCTCCTTCTTTAAGAACCCGGAGATTTCCCAGGCCAAGTTCGACCACCTCAAAAGCGAGTACCCCGAACTGCCCGGCTACCCCGTACCCGGCGGCATGAAGGTGCCCGCCGCTTGGCTCATCGAGCGGGCCGGCTGGAAGGGCCTGCGCCGCGGCCCCGGCGAAGGCACCCACGGCGTGCACGACCGTCAGGCCCTGGTGCTGGTGCACCACGGCGGCGCCACCGGCAACGAGCTGCGCCAGCTGGCCGAGGAGATAATCGCCTCCGTGCGTCAGCAATTCGGCGTGGAGCTGCACCCTGAAGTTAACATTTTGTGATTTGGCAGCACTTGGGCAAAGCTCAATATTATTGGCGATAAATATCTAACAATCTGCTGTTTGCTGCAAACGTTGCAATAACACTTCTTTGGTTGGGCTGCTTAAGTACTCGTGCACAAATAAGCGTATAGAATAAGGCGGTCCTGTTAGACCGGTCGAAGCCTCGCTACCATGCAAATAATGGGGCTTCGCCCTGACCGCCCCACTGCCGGGCACTACTTGCTCCGTGGCAGCAAGCTCGCGCAATGCCGCCGGCACCGAAGCCATGGTCTTCGTTGCGTTCATCACGGGCAGCGGCATGCGGCCCCGCGTGGGCGCTAAAAATCAGCCTAGCCCACGGCCCCAGCCATCCCGGCCAAGCCCGGCCGTATTGCTGTAATTCAGCATCTTTGTAGTTCGGCTCAATCCTTCGCTTTTCCCACTCCCACTTTTTCGCCTTCATGAAGAAATTTACTCTGCTGGCCTTGCTGGCGTGCGCTACTTCGTGGCACGCCGTCAAAGCCCAAACCCCCATTACCATCGCGGCGGCGCGGGCCCAGGCCCCTACCACCAACACCACCGCTGGGCCCACCGTGACCGTGACCGGCATCGTGACCAACGGCAACGAACTGGGCTCCACCGTGAGCACCATCCGTTACATTCAGGACGGCACCGCGGGCATTGGCGTGTACACCTCCACCAGCGGCACCACCGGCGCCCTGATTGGCAGCCTAGTGCCCGGCGACAGCATCCTGGTAACGGGGGGCTTGAAAATGTTCCGCGGCTTGCTGGAAATCGACCCGGTGAGTTCCGTTACGGTGCTGGCCGGCAACCGCAAAGTGCCTGCGCCGGTGGTGTTCACGGCCGCTAATTTCACCGATGCCTATGCCGAGAAGTACGAAGGCATGCTGGTGCGTCTGAACGGGCTAACGTCGGTGAATACCACCGGGGGCGCCCTGGTTACGGCCTTCACCGCCAACACCACCTACCGCCTGAACAACAACTCCACGCTGGTGACCTACGTCAACGCCAACTCTACTGGCCCCAACGGCCTGGTGGGCAAGCCCAGCCCCACAGGCACGTTCGACGCGGTGGGCGTGCTGAGCCAGTACGCCTCTACTTCTGCCAGCACCACGGGCGGCTACCAGCTGCTCAACCGCACCTACGCCGACTTTATCCAGGGCAACACGCCCAACCTGACCAGCAGCCCCGTGCCGTCCGACATCACGACCACGGGCTTCACGGTGAGCTTCAACACCCAGAACAGCGGCGATACCCAGGTGCTGTATTCCACTTCGCCCACGCTCTCGCCGGCTACCACCGTCACGGCCGCCGGCCAGCAGGGCACCCAGCATTCGGTGGCCATCAGCGGCCTGCTGCCCGCCACGGTGTATTACGTGCAAGCCGTTTCGGTAAACGCCACCGGCCGCTCCGAGTCGCGCGTGACGCCCATGATTACGGCGTCGCTCTCGTCGGGCCGCATGAAAACCTACTTCACCAACACGGTGGACAACACCCTGGCCTTGCCCAACAACAACGCCGTGTACCTGCCCAGCGGCCACGTGGCCGACACCCTGGCCGCCTACATCGACCGGGCCCAGCAGACGCTCGACATCACCATCTACAACTGGAACAGTCCCGTGATTCTCACGGCCGTAAACGCCGCCTACGCCCGCGGCGTGCAGGTGCGGGTTATCTACGAAGACGACAACTCCAACTTTAGCATCGCCCAGCTCACGCCCGCCATTCCGCGCATCTTCCGCCCGGCCCAGGCCGGCAGCACGGGCAGCGCCATCATGCACAATAAGTTTGTGGTGATAGACGCCAATAGCACCAACGTCAACCGCCCCATGGTCTGGACCGGCTCCACCAACTGGACCCCGGCCCAGCTCAGCACCGACCGCAACAACGTGGTCACCATTCAGGACCAGAGCCTGGCCCGGGTGTACACCATGGAGTTTGAGGAAATGTGGGGCAGCACCACGGCCACGGCCGGCACCGCCCTGTTTGGCTCGCGCAAAACCGACAACACGCCCCACTACCTCGTCATTGGCAGTAAGAAAGTGGAGTCGTGGTTCTCGCCCACCGACAACGTGAATGCCCGCCTCATCGAGACTATTCGCACCGCCGACTACGACCTGCACGTGCTGTCGATGCTCGTTACCCGCACCGACATTGGCCGCGCCATCGCCGACCAGGTCACGCTGCGCAACATTGCTCAATGCTCCGACGGTCTCACCAATGACACCAGCGGCGTGGCCGGCTTCGTGTTCCGCACCATCCGGGGCGGCGGCCTGGGCAACCGCTACCTCTACGACCACCTCACCGGCATCATGCACCACAAAACCCTGATTGTGGATGCCGGCGCTTCGCAGTCGGACCCCACGGTGTTCGTGGGCTCGCACAACTGGACGGCCTCGGCCGACACGGAGAACGACGAAAACACGCTCGTCATCCACGACGCCCGCATCACCAACCAGTACTACCAGGAGTATGCCGCCCGCATTGCCAACCAAAACCAGGGCATCACGGCGTGCCGCCTCGTGCTGGCCACCCGCGCCGGCACTGTGCAGGCCAGCACCATGCAGGCCTACCCCAACCCCACGCGCGGCAGCTTTGACCTGCGCCTGGCCAGCACCACGGCTCGCACCGCCAGCATTGTGTTGCGCGATGTAACCGGACGCGTGGTGCTCGAGCGCACCCAGTCCTACACCGGCGCCGACCTGACCATCGACGCAACGTTTCTGAAGTCGGGCCTGTACATGGTGCAGGTAACGACGCCGGAGTCGGTGCAAACCAGCCGCGTGGTAGTGGAGTAATCCTACCGCAATTGTTGCTTACGAAAAAGGCTGCTCCTGAATCAGGGGCAGCCTTTTTCGTGGCTATTCAGGAAAATATCTGAAACGTTTTGCTGAATGTAGCCGCCGTTTTGGCGCTTGATTTTGCACGATTACTTAATACGTCAGCATTAGAATTTGCTGTTTTAACTCATCCGACACATTATTCCATTCTGTGCTAGGCGTGATTTGAAGAACTACCCCACCTCCGTCTCCATCTTTTGCTACCTCGATTATATGGCGATACCAGTCGAGATAAGACCATTCGCGTGGTTTAGGAGAAAACAGAGCTTGTTGCTTATCGTCCCACTGAACCTCTGCTCCTGAGCGCCAGATATGCAGAAACCGGACCGTCGCGGGTTTAATAATTAATCGTCCATCAGCATCAATTCCAATTTCCTTTATCGCGTCTGTTTTCATAGGTTACTTCAGCACCGCTATGGTCACGCCATCCCCGCCCCTGTCGGCGTGCTCGTCGCCCACGCTGGCTACGGCGCGCTGCGAGCGCAGGTAGTCGCGCACCACTTGCCGGAGCACACCGTTGCCGCGGCCGTGCAGGAACTTGATTTCGGGCATACCAAGCATCACGGCGTCGTCCACGAAGCTCATGGTTTTGGTGAGGGCGTCTTCGGCGCGCTCGCCGCGCAGGTCCAGCGTTGGGCTGAATCCGGCCATGCGGTCGGTGATGTTCACGCCGTTGCCGCCGGAGCCACCGCCGCTGAGCTTCGATTTCTTGGCTTTGGCCGCTTGCTCCCGCTCGCGGATTTCGGCGCGGCCCAGCTTCTCAAGCTGGCTGATTTTCACCAGCGTTTTCAGCCCACCGAAGAGGACTTCGGCGGTTTTGCCTTTCACACTGACCAGTTCGCCGTGCCCTTCCTGGCCGAACAGGGCCACTTTGTCGCCGGGCTGGAGGTCGCCGGCTTCGGCGCGCTCGCGGCTGGCTTTGGGCTTGGGCGGCTCAATCTGCAGCTCAGTCCGCACGAACGTATCCAGCTTCTCGCGGGCCTTTTTGTTGATTTCCTTATCGGCCTGGCCGCGCCGGATTTCGCCAATAGTGGCCTCTATCTGCTGGTTGGTATTCTGCAGCAGCGCTTTGGCTTGTTGCTTGGCGTTGCGCAGGGTTTCGAGGCGCGTGTCTTCGAGGTGCTGCTTGAGGTCGGTGTATTCCTGAGCGGCGCGCTTGAGGCGCTTTTCCTGCTTGGTGGCTTCGGCGGTGCGGGCTTCCAGTTCGGTTTTCTCTTTTTCGAGGCCTTCGAGCAGGCGGTCGTAGCGGATTTTGTCTTTGCCCACCAGCTGCGACGCGCGCTCTACCACGCTCTTGGGCAGCCCAATTTTTCGGGCAATTTCGATGGCAAACGAGGAGCCCGGCTTGCCCACCTCGAGGCGGTAGAGCGGCTGCAGCTTCTCGGGGTCGTAGCGCATGGCGCCGTTCACGAGGTGCGGGGTGCGCTCGGCGAAGTTCTTCAGGTTGGTGTAGTGCGTGGTGATGACGCCGTACACCCGGGCCTGGTTGAGCTGGTCGAGCACGGCTTCGGCAATGGCGCCGCCCAGGCTGGGCTCGGTGCCGGTACCGAATTCGTCAATCAGCACCAAGCTTTTCTTGCCGGCCAGCAGCAAAAACTGCTTCATGGCCAGCAAGTGCGACGAGTAGGTACTCAAGTCATTTTCCAGACTCTGCTCGTCGCCGATGTCCAGGAAAATATCCTCGAACACCCCGGCTTCGGAATTATCGGCGCACGGAATCAGCAGGCCCATCTGCAGCATGAACTGCACCAACCCCACCGTTTTCAGCGCCACGGATTTACCACCGGCGTTCGGGCCCGAGATAATCAGGATGCGCTGCTCGTGGTTCAGCTCCAGGTCCAGCGGCACTACTTCGCGGGGGTCGCCGTTTTCGCGCTTGTGCTGGGCAAAGGCCAGCTGCAGCAGCGGGTGGCGCACGCCGTGCCACTTCAGCAGTGGCTTGCTGTGCATCACCGGCAGGCGGCAATTCAGGGCCACGGCCAGCCGGGCTTTGGCCCGGATAAAGTCAATCAGGCCCAGGTATGAATAGGCCTTGCGCAGGTCCGGAATGTGGGGCCGCAGCTGGTCAGTCAGGGCCGTGAGGATGCGAATCAGCTCGCGGTGGTAGGCGTTGTCGAGGTCCTTGATGTCGTTGTTGAGCTCGAATACCTCGGCCGGCTCGATGTACACCGTTTGGCCGGAGGCCGACTCGTCGTGAATCAAGCCCTTCACCCGGCGCTTGTGCTCGGCAATAACCGGCAGCACCAGGCGCCCACCGCGAATGGTGGGCTCGGCGTCGCCCGGAATCCAGCCCTCGCTCTTGGCGTGGCGCAGGATGCCGGCAATCTGCTTGCGCAGCTGGCCCTGGCGCGCAATCAGCTCCTGCTGGATCTGGCGCAGCAGCGGCGAGGCGTCGTCGCGCACTTGGCCCTCGTCGTCCACCACTTTGTCCATAGCGGCCAGCAAGTTGCGGTCTACTTGCACGCCTATGCCCAGCAGGCGCAGCGTGGGGTATAGGCCGGCATCGGCCTGGGTGAAAAACGTGAGCGCCTGGCGGATGGTCCGCAAACTCATTTTCACCTCAAAGAAGGCCGCTACGTCGAGGTAAGCGCCGGGCAGGGCCGCGCGCTTGAGGTGGGCCTGGGGGTCGTAGTAGTGCGAGGCGGGAAAATCGGCGCCGGAGCGCAACAGGTAGGCAAACTCATCGGCCTGCTGCAGCAGCTTCAGCAGGGGCTCGTGCTTGGTTTGGAACTCCATGCGGGCCACGTACTGCCGGCCCAGGGCGGAAAGGCAATTGGCTTCGAGCTGCTCGCGCAGCGTGGTGAAGCCTATTTTTTGTTCGAAGTTTTGGGGTAGCAGCAAGAAAGTAGTCTTTCGGTATATCAGGATAGGATGCGAAGGTAAACAGCTAAGAAGGCGGGAAGATTCGCTTAGATCACAGGTTAGTTACCATTCTTTGAATGACGCCATGCTTCGCTAGCGCCCACCTCAAGCCCGGCGCCGTTCCCTGGCCCGGTGCCAAGCCACAGCATATGCAATAAAACTGGCAAAACCTGTGAGCATGTTCCCGTGAATGGGCTTCTCCGACATTGTTATCATCCAAACGACCCACGCTATCAAAGCCCCAAACAATACAAAGACGACCGTGGAAATCTTCTTTTCAAAAAAAGTTTTTTCACGCATTATAGCATCTTCCTGCCCGGCCGTGGGCTGATGGAGCGCTAGGGCAGCCTCGAACTCCCGCACTAGTTCATCTAGGCTCTGTTCACCGTAAAGGTTAGTATTGATACCAATTTTTTGCTTGGTGCCGTCTTTCAGCTTCATTCGCAATTCCTCAGCACCATTAAATGCGGAAAAACGGTAAGAGCTGATGTCAGCAAAAACGATGTGCCGCAGTTCCTCCGAGTGCTGGTCCAACACGGTAATATTATCATCAGCTAACGTCACAAGCGTTGGGCGACCTCCATACTTTTTGGTTAGCTTAAACAAGCCATAGGCCCCGCCCAGCAGCAAGAGCATCAGTGCGATAAATGCTGTATCCTTGTCTAGTCTGGTTACCTGTACGCTACCTATGGCAAGGGCAATTGCCGCCGCTATGCCGCCCAACCATATCAAACATATCCGGCTGGTGTTGGGCACGACAAATTCAAATTCTCTTCTCATATTTTTTAAGGCTGCTTAACGGGCCAGCGTTCACTCACTCCTTCGCCAAACAGCGCAAAGTCATACTTCACCGGGTCCATGGGGTCCAGTAATCGCAGATTAGCCGTGAGCTCCTCAGCGGCTTGCCAGTCTACCAGCTTGCGGGTGAGCAAGCCCAGCGGGCGGGCCTGGCGCTCCACATGCAAGTCGATGGGCATGATGAGGTCGGCCATGGATAGCCGGGCCCAGAGGCCGAAGTCGACGCCGTGGCTATCGCGGCGCACCAGCCAGCGCAGGTACATATTCACGCGCTTGCAGGCCGAGCCGCGGGCCGGCGTGGCCACGTGCTTGCGGGTGCGGCCGGGCGCATCGGGCAGACTGAAAAACAGGGTGTGAAAGCCTTCCAGCCGCTCCCGCTGCGTAGTACCTTGCAGAAATGCCGTTTCCAGCGTGTCGTTGGCCCCGTACCACCAGCGCAGCCAGTGCACGAAGTACAACAGGTCGGTATCGCAGAAAGTGCGGTGGCAGAAGCCCAGCAGGCGCTTCAGGTCCTCGTCCTGGTGCTGGGTGATGAACTGGTACGGGGCGTCGTCCATGCGGCGCAGCAGTTCGTTGCACTTGTTGATGATGGTGGGCCGCTGCCCCCAGGCCAGCAGCGCCGCAAACAGCGCGCTGATTTCCACATCCTGCCGCTGCGTGAAGCGGTGCGGAATCTGGATGGGGTCGTTGGCGATGAACTCCGGGCGGTTGTACCGCTCGTATTGCGCATCGAGCTGCTCGCGAAGTTGGGCTATTTTCAAAAGGAAAGCGCGAAGGGACTGGTTAAAAAGACAACAAATAGAGAACGTCATGCTGAGCGAAGCCGAAGCATCTCTACCGCAGTAGTAAATGAATTACTCTCGCGGTAGAGATGCTTCGGCTCCGCTAAGCATGACGTTCTACTTCTCTAACTACTCAACCGCCGCTCTACTGCGGGATGTAGTTGGTTTCTACCCGGAAGCGCGAGTCGGCCGTGCCCAGCTTTTGCATGGCCCGGGGCGAGAGGCGCACCAGAATGTTGTTGTTCTCGCCGGTATCGGGCAGCTTGCCAATCACGCGCACGTACACCGAGAGGCCGTTCATGCTGTTTTTCACTTGCATGATGGTGCCCACCGGGGCCGTTTTGTGCAAGGCCAGGTACTTGTCGGTCAGGCTTTTGTCGATGGGCGCGCCCAGGCCGTTTTCTACCACGCGGGCCAGTACTTCGCTGGCGCGATTGGGGGTGCGCTCTTCTTTCTGGGTTTCCTCCTTCTCCTTTTCGGCGGGGGCCGCAGGCGTCACGGTCGCAACCTGGGCCGGCTTGTCGGGCGCCGGCGCGGGCGTTTTGGTCACTGGCGTTGCAGGAATGGCTTCCAACTCGGCGGGGCGAACCGGAGCCGGCTTGGGAGCCGGGGCCGGAGCGGCAGCGGCTGCCGTGCTGGCCTCCGGGGCCGTGAGAACCAATTGCTGGCCCACGCGCACCTTGCCGCTGGCGGGCAGCTTGTTCAGCTTAATCAGGTCGTCGGGCGAGAGCTGGAAGCGCCGGGCAATGCCAAACAGCGTTTCGCCCTTGGCCACGGTGTAGCGGGCTGGCGCCGCGCCCCCGGCCGGAGCGGCCGACGCCGGTGCGGCAGCCGGGGCTTTGGCGGTGGCCGGCGCAGCGGCTTTGCCAGCCGCCGGACGGGGCACGTACACTATCTGGCCAATGCCCAGGCCGTTTTTAATCTGTGGGTTGGCGGCGTTGAGCTGGTCGAGCGACACGTGGTAGCGGCGCGAGAGGGCCGACAGCGTTTCCCCGGCCGTGATGCGGTGCTTCACAAAGCGCTGGCCCCCGCGAAACTCCACGCCAATGGAGTCAGTAGGCGCGCTTTTCGAGTGGCCGGCTTTTGCGGGACCCGGCCCGCCCAGCGCCAATAACGTTAACAGTGAAAGAACTATAGTCATAAAATCAACCTTGCGAAATCCATACCACCCCTGCCCATAGAACCTATTGACCGGCCAGTAAAGACAAAATAACGCAAAAACTACCGGTCAATTGACGCCAGCTTATTTTAAATTGAAGCTCAAGCCTAGGTAGGACTAAAACCGCCGCCACGAAACAGGCGCCGCGGGAGCTTATCCAGACAGCCAGCCCAACTTCGCCAGCCTCCTTGAAAAAAGGTTGAAACTAGAAACTGCTGGAAATTGAGCCAGGAGCCCCGGCGCCAGTCCCGCAGCCGCAGGTGCTACAAAGCGCTCCAGGCCCGTTCTTTGAACCAGCTTTTTGTGAGTGTCTCCTTTACCCCACCTTCCTTTCGCATGGTTCTTGGCCTCATTCCCGCCCGTTTTGCTTCTACCCGCCTGCCCGGCAAGCCCCTCGTCGACCTGGGCGGCCTCAGCATGATTCAGCGGGTGGTGGCGCAGGCCAAGCAAGCCAACCTGGCCCGCGTGGTAGTAGCCACCGATGATGCGCGCATCCTGGAGCACGTGCGCAGCTTTGGGGGCGAGGCGGTGCTCACGCAGCCCGACCACCCCAGCGGCACCGACCGGCTGTGGGAGGCTTTCCAGCAATTGGGCAGCCCGCCCGAGGTGCATTGCATCGTCAACATTCAAGGCGATGAGCCATTTGTTCATCCCGCCCAAATCAACGCCTTGGCCGACTTATTCGCCGACGAGGCCACTGCGCCGGACATTGCCACGCTGGTCAAGCCCGTGGTTTCGGAAGAAGAGCTGTTCAGCCCGCACCTGCCCAAGGTGGTGCTCAACCAGCGCGGGCACGCCCTGTATTTCAGCCGCCACCCCCTGCCCTATCAGCGCCAGCGCGGCACCACCGAGTGGCTGGCCCACCACCGCTACCTGCGCCACCTGGGCCTGTACGCCTACAAGCCAAGTGTGCTGGAGCAGCTCACGCAGTTGCCCGTATCGCCCCTCGAAGCCGCCGAGAGCCTCGAGCAGCTGCGCTGGCTGGAGGCGGGCTTCCAGATAGCCTGCGCAAAAACGGAGCTGGATGCGTTCGGGATTGACACGCCCGAGGACGTGGAAAAGGCCCGCGCCCGGCTGGCCGCGCTTTAGCCTTCCACGCGGCTCACCACTTCTTCTTCGGGGCTGGCCTCGTGGCGTTCCTCGCGCATTTCCCGCGACAGGAAGTAGTTTAAGGCCGTCCGGATTACGGCAATGGCGCCGAGCTTCCCAATCTGCTCCCAGCTTGGCGCAATGGCCGTGGAGAGGATATCGGCGCCCAGCTGAAACTCTAACGCCAACGCCAGGTACCGCGCCAAGGCCAATCGAATGGCGGTAAAATCCGCCGTTTGGCGCTTGACCAGGGCCTTCACCAGCAGCCAGCCCGCGGTGAGAATGCCCAGCGCAATGATGGTGGCGCCCACCGTTTCCACGCCCAGTTTCAGCCACAGCACGGCATTGATGACGGCGCTCTCGGCCTGGCCGTGCAGCGACGTTATATCATGAGGGGCTTCGGGCAGGTTGGGAAATTGGGGCATAGCAGCAGGTGAGTGAAAAGCAGTGGAGCTGAAAAGAGCGGGGCGAATACGATGCGGTCCTGAGTTGAGCCAATGGCACTTAGCCGCCGGCCTTTTTGGCCTTATACCCCTCTTTCAGCAGCACATCCAGCACCTTGTCGCGGAAGTCGCCCTGCACCAGGATTTCGCCGTCCTTGGCATTGCCGCCCACGCCGCACTTGGTTTTGAGCAGCTTGCCTAGGGCCTGCATATCGGCATCGGTGCCCACAAAGCCCGTAACTAGCGTCACTTGCTTGCCGCCGCGCTGCTTTTTGTCGAGCTGCACGCGCAGCTGTTGCTGCTGGGGCGGCAGCGTAATAGCGGCGGCCGCCTCATCGGTTTGGTAAGTAAAATCGGGGTTGGTGGAGTACACCACGCCCTGCCTTTGGTTTTTATCAGCTTTCATAACAGCAATACTTTAGCACATCTGGTATCTGGCTTCCTTATACTGCTACCGCCAATGCCATGGGCAGCAGGTCAATTACAAACTCGATATCGTGCCCCAGGTAGTCGCCGTCGACGTGGAAGCCGATGGGCGCCTGGGCCGTGACCCGGCCGCGCGCCACCCGAAAGTACTCGGCGGCATTGGATTGGGGCAGGTTGCCGAGGGCCATGCCCAGGCTCACCTTCATGGCCCGAATTACGGGCAGGGCGTCAATCAGGCACACGTCGAGCAGGCCGTCGCGCAGGTCGGCCAAGGGCGCAATGTAGGCGTTGTTGCCGTACTGCGAGGCATTGGCAAAGGCCAGCACGTAGCAATTGGTTTCTTCCACCTGCCCGTCCAGCTCAACCCGCACCGGCACCGGCAGGTAGCGGCGGTACTCGCGCAGCGTTACGCGCAGGTAGGTGCTCAGGCCGCGCGAGCCGGCCAGGGCAAAGTGCTGGCTCACGTGCGCATCAAACCCCAGCCCGGCCGTGCAAAAAAACGGGTGGCCGTTCATCGTGCCCACGTCCATGCGGCTGAAATCGGGGGTGGCCAGCCGCCGCAGGGCCGCCGGCAAGCCCAGCGGTACCTTTAAGTGGCGGGCCAGGCCATTGCCGGAGCCCTGCGGCACTATGCCCAGGGCCGCCGCCGTGCCCAGCAGCCCCCGCCCTACTTCGTTGATGGTGCCATCGCCGCCCACGGCGGCCACTACCTCGAAGCCTTCAGCCGAGGCCGCCCGGGCCAGCTCCACGGCGTGGCCGGCCGCTTGGGTGAGGCGAATTTCATAGTTGCCTTCCAGCGCGCCAAAATGCTGCGCTATCAGCGCCGGCATGTCGTAGCGACGGCTGGGTCCAGCAATGGGGTTCAGAATAAAACAGGTTTTGGGCATGGGCAACGCCCAGCGCGTGCTTGGCGGATGAGGAAAGAAAAAAGTTGGCTAGGCCGGCTACGACCGGGCGGCATGAAAAAACGCCGCCCGCCCCGCCACGAGTGGCAAAGCGAGCGGCGTTTTTTACGAGCGCAGCAATTAACCGTTCATCTGCTCGCCGAGCTTCTGAATCAAATCAGCCGTGCGGGTCGAGTAGCCGGTTTCGTTGTCGTACCAGCCGATAACCTTGGCCAGCGTGCCGTTGGCCGAAGTCAGCTCCGAGTCGAAGATGCAGCTGTGGGGGTTGCCCACGATGTCGATGCTCACCAGCGGGTCGGTAGCGAATTCGATGATGCCTTTCATGGGGCCTTCAGCGGCCGTTTTCAGGGCTTGGTTGATTTCCTCTTTGGTCACTTCCCGCTTCAGGATAACGGTCAGGTCGGTCATCGAGCCATCCGGAACGGGCACGCGCATGGCAAGGCCATCCAGCTTACCTTTCAGCTTGGGCAGCACCAGGCCCACGGCTTTGGCGGCGCCGGTGCTGGTGGGGATGATGCTGTAAGCCGCCGCGCGGGCGCGGCGCAGGTCCTTGTGGGGCGCATCCTGCAGGTTCTGGTCCGAAGTGTACGCGTGCACCGTGGTGATGTAGCCTTTCTCGATACCAAAGGCATCGTCGAGCACCTTGGCCATCGGGGCCAGGCAGTTGGTGGTGCAGCTGGCGTTGCTCAGAATGGTTTCGTTGCCGGTGAGGATGTCCTCGTTCACGCCCAACACCACGGTGGGGATGTTGCCGGTAGCGGGGGCTGAAATCACCACCTTCTTAGCACCAGCCGTGATGTGCTGGCCCGCGCCGGCTTCATCTACGAAGCGGCCCGTGGACTCCAGCACCACGTCAACACCCATTTTGCCCCAGGGCAGCAGTTTGGGGTCGCGCTCGGCCAGCGCCGCAATGCGCTGGCCATTTACGGTCAGGCTTTCCTCGTCGTAGCTCACGGTGCCGTCGAAGCGGCCGTGTACGGAGTCGTATTTCAGCAGGTGGGCCAACGTCTTGTTGTCGGTCAAGTCGTTGATGGCGACAATTTCTACGTTGTCGCGGCCAAGCAGCGACTTGAAGGTGAGGCGGCCGATGCGGCCGAAGCCGTTGATGGCGACTTTGATTTTTGCCATTGGAAAACTGGAAAAATAGGTGTCTGGCTGCCACGCTGGCAGCCGGTTGAAACGCGGGGCGAAGATAGCAGGACCAAAGCGGGTTCGCTAACATCAGGAACCGGCAGTGCCCTGTTTACTTCTCTTACGCTCCTCATGAGCTTATCGATGACCACATTTTGCCAAAGCCAGCCCTACCGCAGCATCTCAGAAAACGAATTGAAATATTTTTGAGCCTGAAAAACAACGCACTTTACTCGGCTCAGCACTTTTTTTTACCTCCTGACTTGCACGGAAAGGAGCGCGCCGTATCTTTGCACCACCAAAACAAACACGGTCCGTTCGTCTAGGGGTTAGGACAGTAGATTTTCATTCTACCAACAGGGGTTCGATTCCCCTACGGACTACAATACAACTCAACCGGAAGGCCCGGAAAATTGCTCCTCACGTCGTGAAAGCAGTTTTCCGGGTTTTTTGCGTTTGGCCCGCACGGTGGTTCACGACGCGAAACCGGGGGTTCCCTATCCGAGGGACGCCCCCCTTTACGCCCCCCCGTATGGTTACCCAATTTGTGTTGCGAAGCGACAAGAAAGATTCTACCGGGCGCTGCCCGGTGCATCTGGTGGTGTACTTTGATGGTGCCCGCCTCAAATGTGCCACTGGCGAAAAGTGCAAGCCGGCCGACTGGAACGCCGACAAGCAAAAGTTCCGGGCCTCGTATCCGCTGGCTGAGGAAGCGAATGACCTGCTAAAACTGATGGCGGGCAACGTGCTGGCATGGTGGCGCAAGCTGCGGGCGGCCGGTGAGGCCCCTACCCTGGCGGGCCTTCGGGCGGTGTTGCGGCCCGCGCCGGCACCCGAGCCTGAGGTAGTGCAACGGCACTCCTTGCCGACGTTGTTTGAGCAGCACCGCCAGGCGCTGCGGGCCCGGGGCTACGCAGGCCACACCCTGAGGCAGCGAAAAATGTTGTGCAGCTGGCTCCTGGGATTCGAAAGCAGCAGGGGCGAATTGCTTGACCCCACGACGTACAACCTAGCCACGCATGACAGGGTGCTGAGCTATTTGCGCTTTGACCGGAAGTTGGCGCCCAATACCATTGCCAGCTTCGTGCGCGGGCTGAAGGTATTTTTAAAGTGGTGCCGGGATGAGTTGGGGCTACCCGTGCCGGTGGAACTGCGCAAGCTGCAGAGCAAGCACCAGAACGGAGTAAAAATGTGGCTCAGCGCCGCCGACCTGGACGCTTTGTCTAACGCGGTACTGCCGGCTCACTTGGTGAGGGTGCGCGACGTGCTGCTGTTTTGCTGCTACACGGGCTTGCGGTACTCGGACGTGTTCGCGTTGCAGCCTGGCCACCTGCACGAGTGGAACGGGTCGCGGGTGCTGCGGCTGATACAAACCAAAACACGCACGGGAGTGAGCGTTTACCTGACGGAGGCGGCGGGCGCTATCATTGACCGGTACGCGGTGGATGGCGAGCGGAAACGGCTGCTGCCGGTGCTGGCCAACCAGGTGATGAACCGCTATCTGAAAAAGGTGGGCCAGTACGCCTGTCTAACAGGCGACGTGGTGGTAACGGAGCTAATTGCGGGTGAGGTCGTGAAAAAGTCGGTGCCGAAATACGAGCTGCTGACCTCGCACACGGCCCGTCACACCTTCGCCACGCAAAGCCTGCTGCGCGGGATGCCGGTGGAAGTGCTGCAGAAAGTGATGGGGCACGCCAACATTCAAACCACCCTGCTATACGCGAAAGTGGTGGAGGACCTGCAGCACAACACCATGCGCCGCATCTGGGAGGGTCAGGGAGCCGTTACCGAAAGCACGGAGGCCCGGGACAGCCAGATTTGCGCGGTAGAGCCTTTGGCTGCCTGAGCATCGGCGCGGAGTCGGGCGAGGGTGGCTTTTGCTATACTCCAGCTATACTCGAAGGTGGGCCTATTTCCCGTTCAGGGCGCGGGAAACTTCGGCCTCGGGGAGGTGGGTGAACTGGCAGAACTCGGCGACGGACACGTAGGCGCGGGCGGGCTTGTCGAAGTGCTTGCGAATGCGCTGCAGCAGCACCTTGGCGGTGCTGTATTTGGTGCCGGTAAGCTGGGCTGCTTCCTTGGGGCAGATGCACACCTGGGGCATAATTGGACCAATTGGGGTGAAAGTGGCAGACGAATATACAACGGCTAAAACCCGTCCGTAGGTTCGGAGCATGGAGGCCCAACGGACTGTTTTACGGGTAGGTGAACTGGCGCTGCTGGCGGTGCTGGTCGCGGGCTGTCTGTCGAGCCAGAGTGAGACGGGCGAGCCGCTGTCGTTCACGGCCCGCGCCGCGGCGGCCGCGGAGGCGGCCCGGGTGGTGCGCGTCGTCGACGCCGATACCTACATCCTGCTGGCGGGCTCCTCGACCTACCGGTTCCGGCTGCTGGGCGTGGACGCGCCGGAGCGGGACCAGCCGTTTGGGCCGCAGGCCGCCGACTCGATGGCGCGGCTGCTGAAGCCGGGACGGGTGGTGCTGGTGGCCCGGGCTGGCATGGACCTCTACGGCCGGACGCTGGGCACCGTGCTGCTGCCAACGGCAACCGTGGCCGCGGCGGGCCGCCCCGTGCCTTTGGATTCGCTGATGGTGGTGCGGGGCTGGGCCTGGGCCTTTGACCCGGACCACAAAGTAGCCGGACGGGCACAACAGCAGGTGGCCGCGCAGCGAGCCGGGCGCGGCTTGTGGAAATGCGGCGTGCCCCAGGCCGTGCCGCCGAAGCTGTGGCGGTCTTTTAATGCTCAAAACAAGCGGCGCTACCGGGTTGGCTGCACCTGGTAACCAAGCCGCGCAAGTGAAAGCAGCCGGGTTTTATCTCCAACTTTTATTCCCTATTCTCATGGCCTCTCAAAATGGCATCCTGGGGTTGCAAGGCACGGTGGGCGGCCTTGTGTTCGCCAAAAACGGCACGGTTCGACAGAAGCCTGCCTCCAACAAAGCCGCCTTCTCCTCGGCGGCCTCGCTGGCCCGCACGCGTGAAAACGCATCGGAATTCGGCCGCGCGGCCACCGGCGGCAAGCTCATCCGCTCGGCCTTCCGCTCCCTCATCGCCACGGCCTCGGACGCGCGCATGGTGAGCCGCCTGACGCAGCGGGTGCGCCAAATCGTGGGCCTGGACGAAGCCAACGACCGCGGCGAGCGGGTGGTGGACAAGGACAACGTCGGCGGCCTGCTGGGCTTCGACTTCAACAGCGGCGCCGGCCTGGGCCAGAGCCTATTTTTCCCGTTCGCGGTGGCCGTGGCCGGCGCGGACGTGACCCTGACGGTGCCCCGCCTGAACCCGGCCACCGACCTGGTGGCCCCGCAGGGCGCCACGCACTTCGAGCTGCTCTACGGGGTGGCAACGATGAACTTCGAAACCGGCACCTACGAGGCCGGCACGGTGGCGGCCCCCTTTGGCACGCAGGCGCTGAGCGCGGCCCCCATGGCCGACCAGGCGCTGGTGGCCGCGCTGCCCACGGCCCCGACCGCGGATGACGTGGTGATGGCCGTGCTGGGCGTCAACTTCTACCAGTCGCTGAACGGGAAGCTCTACCCGCTCAACAACAACGCCACCAACCCGCTGGCCATTGCCTACGTGGCTTGAGCCAGACGGCGTGAATATGCGGCCGGCGCCGACCAGCGCCGGCCGTTTGGGTGGGGCTGGGCCCCGGTTTCTCTTGGTTTTACTTCTAATTCTTTATTTCTGATGGCTTCCAAAACCGCCTATCAAAAACAAGCGGACAAGCGCCTGAAAACGGCGCTCAAGCTGCGCGCCCGCTACGACGGCCGGGTGCGCAAATACGCCACGGCCCTCGGCGCGGCCCTGGCGGGCGCGGCCGACGCCAAAGCGCGCGTGGACCGGATTAATTTGCTCTACGGCGTGGACGTCTCGACGGAAACGCTGCTGGTGCACGACCTGCGCACGGCGGGCCTGCCCGGCACGCTCAGCACGAGCATGGCCGCCAGCACGCCGGGCGAGGAAGTGCAGCTCTTTAACGCCATCGTGGATGGCAACGGCGGCGCGGTGCTGGCTTCGGAGCCGCTGTTCGGGGAACTGGTGGACCCCGCGGCGCCGGTGGCTGACGCGCCCCCGGTCGTGGTGGCCCCGCCCGTGGTAATTGAGCAGTCTCCCGCTCCGCCGGAGGGGCCCGCCCCCGTGATTGACGGGGCAGTGACGGGGCAGGTGACGCTGGCCGGCCCGAACGGGACGCTGGCGGGCATCACCATTGAATCGGCGCCGGGCGTGAGCCTGGACTTTGCTCCGCTCTACAGCGGCAGCTCGACGCCGGTGGACATGTACCTGTTCGTGTACGTGGAGGACCCGATGACCGCGAAGGTGACGTTTGCCGACCGGTACGCCGGCCAGCCCTTCACTGTGCACTTGGCCGATGGCCGCACGGCCACGGGCCTCTTCACCGAAGGCTCGTATGGCATTGACGTGTAGCCGCGGTACCTAACGATAGAATGAAAAAGGCCAGCTCCCGTTTGGGGGCTGGCCTTTTTCATGGTGATTTAATTTTCATGGTGATTTAAATATGGTCGCAGCTCTTTTACATCCTATGAACCGTCGTTTACAAGTCGTAAAAGACCTACTTCATCCTTTTGTACTTGTAGAGCGGCAATCTTTGACCCACCGCGTGTGGAATTCAGGCAATAGCCGCATCAACCCAGAGCGGGTACTACCACCAGCACGTTGTCGCGCTCCACTTATGAAAATCTATTCCTCTTGGCTGTGCTTATGTGTCCTTGGCCTAACGAGCTGTGCGACCAGTGGTGAGCTGCCGTCCGGTGTTTATTTAGAAACCCGTGGCCCGGAGGCGGCCTTATTTTCTTCCAAGGAACTGCGCCTCTATCCCAACCGCCATTTTGAGTTTATACAGTGGACCGATATGGTTGGCGTCGGTTCGCAAGGCCGGGGCAGGTATACTTGGCGGGGGCAACAACTCCAGTTGGTCTTCAATGGCCAGTCCTTGGCACAGCGTTCTTCCGTTCAGGCGCATCCTTTACCTGCTCCACCGAATTCAGATTTGAGGTGCGTGAGCGTGAACCTGCGATTTGGAAAAGAGGCTGCTGCTGGCCTGTCCGTGTTGGTTTATGATAAAACGGGTCGAATGCTCGCCGGTGCCTCGAGCGACCCAACAGGCCAGGCACAGGTATGCCTAGCCCGTACGCAGTATCCGCACCACTTTACGATTACGGGCATGGGCTTCCGGCAGGTGGACCAGCCGTGGCCGCTTACTTCCACCGCGTATAACGTGCAACTCGCCGCTACCCTAGGGCCCGCTTACCACGCTGGAACAAGGCTTTCTTTTCGAGTCCTACAACAGTCCGCTACCAAACTAGTCCTGCAGCAACAGGCCGACACGATTACCTTAGCCGCCGACCTGCGCCCATGAAAAAGTGCGCGTGCAGTTATTTAAGCAAGGGATTAGCGGATAAAAATACAATTACAAAGAGCCTGATGAAACAACACCAAAACCGTGATTATTGGCCTACATCTACATCCGACTGTAGGCCGATGTTCGTGGCGGCTGAAGCAGGCCCAGTGTGGTTGGCAAACTGGGCCAGGCTTTCTACTGGACAGAAGGCTGCGGCGGCTGAAAGCTTTCCGACTTCCTTCATTGAGGGCATCGTCCAGCTCGTGCGGACTCTGGGTCTTAGGTCGCGCTACAGATGGCGTTTTTAGATACTTTCATAAGAATAAGCAAAGCAGTAGCAGGTATAAAGTCTGCCAATCTAGCTAGCACATGGCAACCAAACAACCTTAGCCGCCCTATTTACTACACACTTATTCAACCGTAATACACCTATGTTATCAATACATTACACACTTTGGAGAAAAGTTTTGGTCCTGAGCATCAGCACACCTTACCAATATTATTAGTGATGATATAAACTAATGAAATTAGTAGGCGTTTATTTGGGGGTTCCAACTATCCTAATCTCCTTATGCACGACGTACTGCTAATTCCGGTGCCTGAAGCACCGATGACGGCCTACTTGCCGGTGTTCAGCTACCGGGTGCCGGCGGGCTTTCCCTCGCCGGCCACCGATGAGTTGGAAGGACTTTTCGACCTCAATAGCCTGCTGTTCCGGCACCCGGACGCTACGTATTTGGTGCGGGTAGCTGGGGAGTCGATGAGCGGCGCGGAGATTCACGCGGGCGACCTGCTGGCGGTGGACAAACACCTGGAAGCCGACCATGGGCACATCGTGGTAGCGGTGGTGGAAGGCGACTGCACGGTGAAACGATTGGAGCGCCGGGGGGAATCGTGGTGGCTGGTGCCGGCGAATCCGGCGTTCCAGCCCTACCAGATTCGGACGGGGGAAGAACTGCACATTTGGGGAGTGGTAACGCACGTCGTGCATGAGCTGCTGCCGGGCAAGCTAACGGCGCTGCTGCACAGCCGCGACTAGGGATGTTCGGCCTGGTAGATTGCAACAACTTCTATGTGAGTTGTGAGCGGGTGTTTCAGCCCCGGTTGGAAGGGCGGCCGGTGGTGGTTTTGAGCAACAACGACGGTTGTATTATTTCAAGGTCGGCGGAGGCAAAAGCGTTGGGCCTGAAAATGGGCGAGCCGTATTTTCAGGTAAAGGAGCAGCTGCAGCGCGAGCAGGTGCAAGTGTTCAGCTCGAACTACACGCTCTACGGGGATATGTCGCGGCGCGTGATGCACTACCTGGGGGCGACGGTGCCGGGGGTGGAAATCTATTCCATTGATGAGGCCTTTCTGGATTTGGGCGGCCTGGAACAGCATTTGACGCCGTACCTGGGCAACCTGACCGACCTGGCGCAACGGCTGCGGGTGGGCGTGAAAGCACGCACGGGCATTCCGGTGTGCGTGGGCGTGGCCCCGACCAAGACGCTGGCCAAGCTGGCGAACCGGCTGGCCAAGAAAGATGCGGGCCTGGACGGGGTGCTGTACCTGGACTCAGCGCAGCGGCGGACGTGGGCGCTGGGGCAGGTGCCGGTGGGCGACGTGTGGGGCGTGGGGCGGCAGTACGCGCACAAGCTGACGGCGGCGGGCATCGACTCGGCGGCGGACCTGTCGCGGGTGTCGGAGGCCTGGGCGCGGAAGTTCCTGGGCGGGGTTGTGGGGGCGCGGTTGGTGCGCGAGCTGCAGGGCTACCCCTGCTCCGGCCTGGCCCCGAGCGAGGACGGGACGCTGCGCCGGCAAAGCATCAGCTGCTCGCGAACATTCGGGCGGCCGTTGCGGGAGCGGGCGTCGGTGCTGGGGGCGCTGTCGGCGTTCGTGGCGCGGGCGGCGGAAAAGCTGCGGCGGCAGGGCGACCTGGCGCACGTTCTCACGGTGTTTATCAGCAAAAGCCGGTTTGGGCCGGATGCGGGCGGGCATTCGCGCTCGGCGGTGCTGACGCTGCCGGTGCCCACCAACGACACGCGGGAGCTGACCGCACGGGCGGCACAGCTACTGGGCCGGCTGTGGGAGCCGGGAGCGGTGTATGTGAAGGCGGGCGTGGTAATGGCCGGGCTGGAAGCGCCGGGCGGCCAGCAGTTGGGGCTTTTTGGGGAGGCTGCGCCGTTGGCAGCAGGGGCCGCGGTGGAAGGCAGGAGCGCGCAGATGATGGCGGCGCTGGATGGGCTTAATGCGCGTTTCGGGCGCGGGACCGTGCAGCTGGCGGCGGCGCTGGGGCCGAAAGGTGGCGGGCCGGTACCCTGGAAGGGTCAGGCGGCCTGGCGCACGCCGGCCTACACTACTCGGCTGGAGGACCTGATGGTCGTTAAATAACTTTTACGGGCCGGATACTGGCCCATTTCTTCTACCTTTTTTCCTTAATTGTCATGCCCCATTTTATCCCGGATGCAGAATCCATCACCGAGTATTGCGGCGCCTATGAGCAGCGCGGGTGCAAGTTTGAAGTAGTATTATCGCCCCAAATGGGCGGCTATGGGCTGCGAATGGAGCTTGGAGCCAATAGTGAAGTGTTGCCGATGTTTCCGCTGCCGGCATCGGAAATGGACAGCCCGGAAGCGGCGGCGCGGTGGATGGCCAACCTGCGCGACAATCACCTTAGCCGGTTTTCGTTTTTGCTGTCGAAAGATGGTGGCCAATAGGCGGCCTGAGGGAAGCTCTGTTTTTTCCCTTAGTGGCCCTTATTGTACAACACGCATCCAGCGAGTTAATAAAAAATTAGTAATGCCTCGCTAAAAATGATGGCACTTGAAACTTATATATAGAAGTTTGTACTTAATATATTGACTCGAAATAGTTCGGGCAGTTTTACAAATAATAAGCTAAAAGATATGGCAAGATGTACAGCACCATCAAGAGGACATCGCACAGCAAGTGGGGAAGCAGACTGCCCAGCATGTGGTAGCCGCTATGGCAGCCGCTATAGCGGTTACAATTCGTACCCGTCATACTCCGCACCCTCTTACCCTGTCCCCGTTCCCACACCTGTCCCTGTACCTGTACCCGTATCCATACCTAGCGCCACACCCAAACCCTCGTCGGGGGGTAGCGGGAGCAGCGGGGGCGGGTCCAGCATAAGTGGAGGGAGTAGAACCCAAAGGCCGCGCTGGTCGCGAGGTGGTTCGGGGTCGCGAAGTAGCTCAGGTTCGCGAGGTGGTTCGGGGTCTGGAGGTGGTGCGGTCATTTTCTACACGCCTGCCCAAGTATTGGAGCTTACACCAGTGCGTGAGAATATCGAGAAACAATTCGCCGCTGAAAAGCAATTGGTCGAGCAACACTTACCCGTGCCAGACACCCGGGACTATTTTCTATGCCACGCATGGAATGACAGAAAGGAGGTTGCAAAAGAGCTGTATGACATGCTTGTTTCGCATGGTTCATCCGTATGGTTTAGCGAGAAAGATGTTCTCCTAGGCTCAACGTTGATGCGAGAAATAGACAAAGGACTGGCGAAATCGAGAACCGGAATTGTGCTAGTAACCCCTGCATTTCTTCAAACCCTGTTGAAAATGGGTGTTGCTGACAAAGAGCTTTCAGCACTTCTGTCTCAGGGTAAACTTGTTCCTGTTCTGCACGAGACGACCTTCGAAGAACTTTACAAAGTCAGCCCTTTGCTCGCCTCGCGAGCTGGTTTAAACACAGCAGAAGATTCGATGTCAGATATAGCAGCCAGGCTAGCCGAGTTAGCCGCTCCCCCCGAGTCTGTTGACCACGCGTAGTAAATACTCGCAGCCAGCACTTCTACCTCAGTCGAAAGCCTCAACCAGTCGGTTGGGGCTTTTGCGTTTCAAGTGTTTAACTGACTAAATATGCATCTAATTGCAGGCCATTACCCACGGCTGCTCAAGCTGGTTTGGTTGGCAAGCTAGCCCGCGCCTGCTGCACATATACTTTCATCAGTCGCTCGTACTTTTTGCGGCCCTGTTCAATGAGGCCGGGGGCCGGCGTTACCTCGAACTGCCATACCTCGAACGGGCTTTTCTTCTGGACACCAATAATGATGAAGCGGGCCGCGCCTAGCAGGTCGGAGTATAAGGCGGCTTGGCGGTCGTAGTCGTACTGCTCGATGGTGGCGACGAAGTGGGCGTAGTCGGGGGCGCTGGTGGTTTTGAAATCGACCAGCACGCGCCGCCCCGTTTTGGGACTGGTAATCATCAGGTCGGGGCGCACTTTCACGTTTAGGCCAGTGGATTCGTGAGTAGCGGTGTGGGTCTGCTCGGCCTGGCCGCGGTAGAGCAGGTCGCGGCAGAAGCGTTGGCGGCGTACGGCGGCGGCCAGGTCCTCAATCTGTTGCCAGGGCACGCGCTGGGTGGTGCGCTGGTACTGGTCGGGCTCCAGCACGGCGGTATGGAAGTGGCTGCCGAAGGCCAGGGCCTGCGGGTTGGGCTGGCGGGTGAGGCCGAGGGCGCGGTTTTTGGCTTCGGTCAGGTCGGTGTTGGAAATGAAGGGCAGGGCGCGGTGGGCTTCCTGGCTCAGGCCGACGTGGTGGTGATGGTTGGTGAACATGGGGCAGTTAGCAGTTAACAGTGAGCAATTGGCAGCCGGGCTACTGGTAGCGGTCGAGGATGCAGGCCAGGCGGCCGGCCTCGTTGGCGCGGTGCAGCCAGATGTGGGAACCGCCGCAGCCGACCAGGTATGCCGGTTCGGGAAACAGCTTGCGCACTTTGGGGGCCAGGTCGCGCACGTCGGCCAGCGGGGCGGTGGCGGTGACCAGTTGGGCCAGCTCAGTCAGGCGGGCGGCCTCGTCGGGAGAGTTCGGGGTTAGCTCCTGGCGGAGCTCAGGGAGTTGCAACATGGGATTGGAAGTGAAGCAGTGAGGAATGGAGCCGGGCGCAGGCGGCCCGTTTGTGTTAGTGGTGTCGTCGACGGGTGCCGATTTGGACGGGGCCAGCGGTGGCGGTGCTGGCCCCGTCCGGTGGCTAGGCCGCGATGGCCGGCGCGGGGTCGCCGGCTTCGAGCTGCGCGGGCTGGTCTTCGGCCTGGGGCACGGTGTAGCCGGCGCTGGTTTTGATGTCAGCCAGTCCGGTGTAGGTTTCGGCCCGCCAGATGGGGAAGTCGGCGGCGTAGTCGCGCAGGGCGGCGACTTCGGCCGGGTCGGCGGCTTCGTAGCTGAACTGGGCGATGTAGTAGGTGGCCTTTTTGCCGTCTTTGGTCGTCTCCTTCTTCTCGGCCTGCACCTTCACCTTCACGTCGGCCAGGGTCAGGTCGTCGTAGAACAGCGGCTCAATCAGGCGGTACAGGTTCTCGACGCTATAGCCGTGGAACAGCACGGCGCACACGGCGCCCTTCTCGTCGACAAAGAACAATTCGGCCCACGTCTTGCGGCCCATGTTCAGAATGTCGTCCTGGAAGATGCGCCAAGCCAGCGGCACGAAGCTGAGCGAGCTGCCGAGCGGCGTAGTGCCGCCGATGTTGAACTGGCCGGCTTTGGCGTCGAAGCGAATCTGGCGGGGGTGGCCGGCCAGGTAGCGGAAGCGGCTGGTTTCAGTTACTTCGCCACTGTCCTCGTCCACGGCGACCGTGAGGTAGGCGCGGGTGGGCTGCGGGGTGGTGGTCAGGGGTGCGGCGGGCGCGGCTTCGGCGGCACCTGCGGCGGTGGTTTTTAGGGTTGCCATGGGGCGGTAATGGAAGAAAAAAGCGGGGCCAGTTGTCGGCCGGCCCCTGCGCCGTTTGTGGGTTGTGGCTAGCGGAATTGCTTGTCGTGGCAGATGATGGCGCGGCCCACGATGCTGTCGACGCCTCGCGCCTCGGGCTGGTGCTGGTACCAGAGGTAGGTGGCCAGCAGGTTGAGGTAGGCCGGGTGGCGGAACTTGCCCTCGTCGTCGATGATGAGAATGAGCTCGGGGCTGAGGCGTACCACGTCGACGGTCTGGCAGTCGAGCAGCTGGTACAATTCGGCCAGCTTGAAGCTGCGGCCGTTGGCGGGGCTGACCGGCTGCGGCGTGGCGCTGTGCGGGTCGAGCAAATGGGGCTGATAAGTAGTAGCGGTGCGGGGCATCTGGAATGCGGTTTTGAGGGTTGAAAAGCCGGCTATTGGGGAGCGTAGGCCACGGTGCCGGGGTAGGCGTGGGCGCTGGCGAGGAAAAGCTGCACGGCGGCGGCCAGGGCTTCGTAGCAGCTGCGGCCGGTGCCGCGGTACTGGTCGGGGCAGCCCGCGCCGGGCGGGGTGTAAATGATGATGTTGTAGCGGGTGCCCTGGGCGAAGGCGTAGCCGCTCACCGAGCAGCCGGGCAAGGGAAAGCAGGCGGCGGCAACCTGCTCAAAGCTGGAAGAGAGGCAAGCGGGCATGGCGGGGGCAGTATGGCCCGCGCGACGGGGCGCGGGCCGGTGGCTACTGAATGGGGGTGCCGTACTTGGCGGCGTACTTGGCGCGGGCGGCCCGTTCGGCGGCGGCTCTGGGCGTGGCGTGGTAGGCAGCGGCGGCAGCGGCATAAGCAGCGCGGGCGGCCTGACGGCGGCGGGCGGCGGCCAGCAAGCGGCGGAAGCGGCCGGGGCCGTGGTCATTATCCCGCACTTCCCACACGGCCCGGTCGGCGTGGTACTTGGCCGACTGTGCGCGGGCCAGCACCTCGTAGGGCGTGAGCGGCGCCGGGGCCCGTAGTGCCGCCCCCACGACGGGGGCGGCTACGGCGGGAGCGCACAGGCTAAGCACAAGCCTGCAGGTGGGGCGCGGGAACATAGCAGCAGCCACACTGCCCCAGCGCGTCGCGCCCCTCCTGGCAGACCGTGCAAACTATCTCGGGGGCCTGCTCCTGCGGGAGGGCCAGCGGCGCGCCGCTGAACGACTGCTCGGCCGCCGACAACACGCGGGCGGCATGGCCCTGGGCAGCCTCGGCCAGCATGGCCAGCCCGGCGGCCTGCTCCTTGGCGGCCTGCGCATAGTGGGCCACGGCGGCAGTAATAGCGGCAAAGGGGCACGAAAGCCCACAAGCAAAGTAGGAAGCCCAACCGTGCTCGGTGCCGGCCTGGGCGACGAAATAATGAACCCCGTACTGAGGACGGGCAGCGCTGCCGGTGATGCTGACGTGAACGCCGGCGGCATGAAGTGCGGGCCCACACCAGGCGGCGGCGGCCAGCTCTGCGAATTGAAAATGGGTAAACATGACCTGTAAGAGTTAGGTGTGAAAAGCACTAGCGGTGCGGGCCGGGCCCAACTCGCGCCGCTGGCGCATGGCGCGCAAGCCTCTCTTGCGCTACTATACAAATATACGTAATAAGGTGGAATATATACGCTATTTTACAACAAATAATAAAGAAATGTAGAAGAAAATACAGGCCAAAGTAGTATCTTTGGGTATGGAAAATGTGCAAAAAATGGCGGTAGCGGTGGTGGGCAGCCGGAGCGTGGTGAGCTGCCCGGCGCTGCTGGTCCGGCTTGATGCGCTGCAGGCTGCCGGTGAGCTGCACCAGGTGGTGAGCGGGGGCGCGGCGGGCGTGGACCGCATGGCGGCCCGGTGGGCGGCGGGCGCTGGTGTGGGGCTGCTGGAAATGCTGCCCGACTACCGCGCCCACGGCCCGGCCGCGCCGCTGGTGCGCAACGGGGCGATAGTGGAAGCGGCTGACCTGGTGCTGGTGGTGTGGGACGGGCAAAGCCGGGGCACCCTGGACGCTGCACGCAAAGCCGCCAGGCTGGGCAAGCGCGTGGAATGGCTGGGCGCGCCTGCACCGAGCGCGGCCCCGGTGCCGGGTGGGCTGGGCCTGTGAGGCCCGCCAGGGCCGGCGGTGGTGGCCGCTAGCGGGGCCCCGACCAGACAACACCACTAAATGCCCTTGGCCAGGGGGCTAGGGGGCCGGCCGTGAGGCCCCCGGCGCGCGTAGCCGCACCATACGCCCGGAGGGCACCTTATGAGGGAGTAGCAGCCGAGAACGGCTGCGGAGCCCGAGGCAATGCAGAGTGAAACGGAGCATATTTCGGGGGTGCGGGGGACTCCCCGCTGGACACGCGCCCGGAGGGCTCCTAATTCAGCCAGGGGCCGCTGCTGCCGCTGTGGGAGCCTGCGCAGCATTCGGCCGCGCCCTGGCTTTGCTTCTGCCGAATCTGACGTTACTCTGGTAGGCTTTTGGGTAGTGCGTGGGGCACGGCTAGGGGGCCGCGCATGGGAGATGCTGACCTTAGGGAAGCGGCGACCTTGCGCATTGGCAACCTGGGCCGGCGCGGTGGGCTGGCGTCTGGCTAGGGCTGCGAGAGGCCGGCCGAATGGAGCGACGGGCTGCTGGCAAGCGAAGGCACGAAGCGCAGTCCGGCCGCTGGACGCGGAGTGAGGTGGGCCGGGGTGTGGATTTGCGGTAGGGGCGGCTGGCTGACCCTCGGGAAGCGGGACGCCCCGTTGGCGGGGGTACTGCAGCTTCACTGTGTCGGGAGTAGGCGCGCGGGCAGAGCGCGGGACGGGGCGCAGCGGCGGGGCGTAGGGCCCATAGTGAGCAATGGAACGACCAACGGGAGAGAGGGAGCGAACGGCGGGCTCCGTAGCCCAGAAGCGAAGCCGCGGCCGGCGCGGGCGGTGGGCATTGGTAGGGGCTGGTGGCGCCTTTTTCAGGTGCTGCCTGACCCGCTGCCGGTTTGTTGCTGGCGCGTCGCTGAGTAGCTGCTGAAATGCGCAAGGGATGGGAAGGGCGCGACCAACGGGAGCGGTGCGCAGCACGGAAGCGAAGCGGACCCCTGGACAGCCCGCCCCCGGAGCGACCATCGGGAGCGGAGGGGATGCGCCCTGAATAATCCTATAAACAGAATCTAGCTGAAATGTCAGACCGAATATGCACTTTAGCGTAAGTTTATACAGAAGCGCAACTCACCATTTAGCATTTTGTAAGCCATGCTGTTCAGTAGCTCAAAACTTGGCCACATTGGCCAGATAATCAGTACCGGCGCGGTCTGGGAAATCGGTACTTCGGCCTTCACCCCTCCTACCGCGAATGAGATTGAAACCTTCGTCCACGTCGTCATTCAGGTAGTAGTGGGTGTCGTGACGATTTATGCGACCGTGCGCAAGATGTTCCAGAAGCCCGAAACGGTGGTTCAGCTACCGGCCGTGGGGGCGGTTGTGGCTCCGTCGGCGTCACCGGCTGCTGTTTCCTCCGAAACCTCTATTACCGATGTTGCTCATGGCGCCCACTAAGCCAGCCGCTGGAGGTGCCCCTAAGCGGCAACGGGTGGCGCCGGCGCTGGGGCCAATTGAACGGAAGATTCAGGCAGCGCGGCTGGTTCAGGCAATGCCGAGCCTGGGAGCGGCGTATGCCCATGCGCTTGCCCGGTGGGAAGCGGACCCGGTACTGCGGCTGCTGGGCTTGCCCATGATTACGGAATGCTACCGGTCGGTGGCGCGCCAAGAGGAGCTGTACGCGCAGGGGCGGACCAAGCCCGGGGCCATTGTGACGTACAAGCGCGGGGGCGAGTCGAAGCACAACTGGTTGCCCTGCCCTGCTCTGGACGTGGCGTTTCTGCTGCCGAATGGGGAAATGTCGTGGTCGGGGCTGCTGCTGAGCAAGTTTGCGCGGCTGATGAAGGCGGCCGATGCGCGGGTGCATTGGGGCGGCGACTGGCCCGGGTTTAAGGACCGGCCGCATTTTGAGGTATGAGCGATAAACGAAATGAGCAGCCCACATGGGCTGCTCATTTTTGCTTCGAACGGCGGTGTGGGAATAATACCAGTAGCTAAAAAACACATGATGCTGGTGCTGGCTAGCGGAACATGTTGTTTTGAATGATTAGTGGCGGGTGCTGGTAGAACAAAATCAGCCTGGGCAATTGTGGCAACTTGCTAAAGTTCTATGGTCTGAAAATCACATGACCGGATAGTTGCTACGGAGGCGGTAAATTGTCCATTCCAAATCTCATTCCCAAATGCTACTTATGAAAAAGTTATTCCCTCGCAACGCTTCAGTGGTGCTCCTGCTGGCGGGTCTGGCCCTGGCCAGTTGCTCGAAAAAACCGGATGCCTGCTTCACTATTGAGAAAGGCCAACCGAGCTCGAAGCTAAACGACGAGGTGGAAGTCAATGCGGCCTGCAGCACCGACGCCGACGACTACGTGTGGGACTTTGGCGACGGTGCCAGCACGACCGGAGCCAAGGCCAAGCACAAGTACAACGCGGTGGGACAGTTCACGGTGAAGCTCACGGCGAAGAACAGCAGCAAGGAATCGACGACGAGCAAGCAGGTAACCATTGTGCCCTAACGGCGGGACGTAGCGAACGTAAAAAGGCCCGCCTGGAAAGGCAGGCCTTTTTACTGTATGGTGTCAGTGGCGGCTAGCGGGTGCGGTGAAGCAGGAGCGGCCGGCAGGGCCTTGCGCTACCAGCAGCGGCGGGCTACGTCGGCCCTGGGTTCAGTGGCACAGCGGCCCAGCGGCGGGGTGGAAACGGGTTAGTGCTTGCCTTTGCCGTGGCCCTTGCCGCGCACTTCATAATACGCCGGGCCCGTGGGCACCAGGTACACGGCCTGGCCTTTTTTCAGCTTTTTGGGCTTGTACGGCTTGTACTTGGGCGCGTGCTCGACCACCACCACCTGGGGCTGGTAGGCGGGCTGGCCGATGTTGATGTTTATCTGGGCCTGGGCGGACGGCGCCGCAAGCAGGGCAAAAGCGCCGACCAGGGCCGTGCCGAGGAATTTAGAATAAGTATTCATACGAGCGGTTAATGAAGGCTAAAGGGTGACGGTGAGGGTGAAGTAGGAGCGGCCGGCGGAATCGTCTTTGGGTAGTACGTTGACGGGCTGCAGGTAGCGGTAGGCCACTTCGGCCGAGACCTTGCCGAGGGTATAGGCGACGGGCAGGCGCAGACCGTAGCTGAGCAGGGTGAAGCGAGTGGCGTCGGTGCTGGTAGTCGTGGGGGTGCCGATTTTGGTTTTGGGCTTTTTGTTGCCGCGCTGGATTTGCTGGGCGTCGCTGACTTGTGCGAAGTCCTGGGTGCCGCTGGCCTGGTCGTGGGGCTTGGACCGGGCTCACGCGGCGGGGCCAGTGAGGAACAGGGCGCTGGCCAGAACGAGCTTAGGGAAAAAGTGCGGCATGTGGGGAGGGGCGAAAACAAAGCAGCCGCTACCGGCGGCAACTTGGCCGAACTTGTGGCCCTGCGCGAAGCCTTGCGCACCTACGAACTTGCCCACCCCACAGAGCATGGGGGCGGTGCCCCTCGCCGGCGTTAGGTGGCTACGCAACTACCTCGTACGCTTCAACCTTGGGCTCGGGCGCGGGACGTACTGTTTTGGGAGCCGGTTGGGTAAGAGGCGACGTGCGTGGCAGGTGCATAGGCAATGTTGCGGGTACGGGTTGGGCGGCTTCGGCCTGCCAGCGGGCCACATCCTCAGCGGTGAATTTCGTCCACACGCCTTCCCGAAAGCAAGCTAGGCACAGGCCGAGTAACGCAAATAGCACACCGTACATCATGGTAACGCAGTTCGTGGAAAGGGCCTGGGGTCACAGACGAGGCCATTTACCCGCGTAGCTTCCTAAATGTTGCGGTTGATGGGTTACGGTTTGGTTACCAGGAGCCAATGCGCGGGTGCACAAGCTGGAGGGGTAAGGACGGGCAGCGGGTTGAAGCTTAAACAAGAGATGAAACGAGCGAACCACTTGGTTCGCTCGTGGTGGGTTGGGAAAAAGGATTGGTTTTGCCCTCAGCATTGGTGCTCGCTGAGCAAGCGCTGCAGGTCGGACAGGCGGCGCTCGACCTGGGTTAGCAGGTCGGCGGGCACGGGGATTTGGACGCCGTGGCGGGTGAAGAGGTAGCGCACCAGGGCGGTGAGCTCGCGCAGCTCTTCCTGGAGCTGGGCGCGGGTGTTTTCCCATTGCGCGGCCCCGTCCAGGGGCTGGGCCAGGCAGGCCAGGCGCAGGGCAATGGCCTGGCTGACGAGGGCGGCCAGCAGGTCGAGCACCCGCTGTTCGTCGGCGGTGAAGGTGCGGGGCCGGCGGTCGATGATGCAGAGCGTGCCCAAGGGGCGCTGGTCGGGCAGGCGCAGCAGGGCCCCGGCGTAGAAGCGCAGCTCGTTGCCTTCGGCGGCGTGCAGGGCCTCCAGGGGCACGGAGGCGCTGGTTTCGAGGGCCAGGTCGTGGTAGACCACGGCGCGGGCTTTCTCGATGGCGGTGGCGCAGAGGGCTTCCACGCGGGGCTGCCGGGCGTTGCCGGGCATGCCGTAGTTGACGGGGTAAAGCACCTCGTCTTCCTCGACCACGCTAATGAGCGAGATGGGCAGGCTGAACACCTGGGCGGTGAGGGCCACGAACTCGTCGAACACGGGCTCGATGAGGGTGGGCAAGACGTGGTGGGCGCGCAAGCTGCGCAGGCGCTCGGGCTCGTCGTCGGGCAACAGGGAAGCAGGGGTCGCGGACATGGCGTGTTCAGGTATCGAACCAGTGAATGGTGAACGTGGTGCCTTCGCCCACTGTGCTGGCGACCTCCAGGTGGCCGCCGCGGCTGGCCACCACGCGCTGCACCAGGTACATGCCCACGCCGGCCCCGGCAATGGCGGGGTGCTGGCGCTCGAAGGGCTGGAACAGGGGACCGGCGCGGTCGGGCAACACCATGCCGAGGCCGTTGTCCTGCACGACCAGCGTGGGGCGGCCGGGGGCCGGCAGGGTGCTGCGCACGAGGATGTGCGGCGGCCGGTCGGGGTGGGCGAACTTGAGGGCGTTGCTGAGCAGGTTGTGCAGGATGGAGCGCAGGTTGGCCCGGCCGTAGGTGAGCTCGGGGGCAGCGGCGAAGTCCAACTCGAAGGTGGCCCCGCTTTCCTGCACCTGCGTGCGCAGGCCGAGCAGCACTTCCTCGGCTACGGTGCGCAGGTCGAGCGGCTCGGCGGGGGCCGAGAGGCCGCGCTGCTCCTGCACGGTGGCGGCCAGCTCCTGCAGGGTGTCGTCGAGCTGGCCCAGGGCATCCTCCACCATGGTCAGGATGGGGGCCTCGTCGGGGTCGGCGAAGGAAGCCGTGCGGCGCAGCTCGTCGAACAAGCCGCGCAGGTTGAGCAGGGGCTGCTTGAGGTCGTGCGAGGCGGTGTACACGAAGGTGTCGAGGTCGCGGTTGGTGCGGGCCAGCTCGTCGTACTGGGTTTGCAGCGCGTCGCGCAGGCGGTGCTGGTCGTCCATGTCGGTGCAGGCCCCGAACCAGCGGGGGCCGCGCTCGTCGGCCCGCTGGCGGGCGCGCAGCAGGTGCCAGCGGTAGCGGCCGTCGTGGCGGCGCAGGCGGTAGAGGCCTTCGTAGGGCTGGCCGGTGGCCACGCTGTGCACCCACCCCCGGGCAGCGCCCACTTGCTCGTCGGGGTGGATGAGGGCCACCCACCCCGTGGGGCCGAGTTCCTCGGCGCTCAGGCCGGTGTAGTCGGCGGTGTGCTGGTTGTAGTAGTCGATGAGGCCCTGGGCCGTGGCCGTCCAGATGAGCTCGGGGATGCTGTCGGCCAGAAAGCGCAGCTCGGCCTCGCCGCGGCGCAGGGCCTCGGTGAGTTCGCGCTGGTCGTGAATTTCCGTAAGGGCGCCGTGCCAGAACACGGGCTGGCCGGGGGCGTGCAGCTCGGGCAGGCCGCGGCTCAGCACCCAGCGGTACTGCCCGTCGTGCCGGCGCAGGCGGTACTCGTAGCTCCAGCCGGTGCCGGCGGTGCGGGCCGTTTCGGACTGGTAGAGCACCCGCAGGCGGTCGTCGGGGTGAATGAGCAGGGGCCAGATGGCGTTGAGGTCGGCCGTGACGGGCTGGCCGGTGAAGTAGTACCACTGCGGGCTCACGTATTCGAAGTGGCCGGCCGCGTCCACGGTGAAGGTGATTTGAGGCACGGTTTCGGTGAGCACCCGCAGGCGGGTGTCGAGGCGGCGGGTTTCGATGGCCAGCTCGTGGGCCCGCTGGCGGGCCTGCTCCTGCTCGGTGACGTCGACGGCGAAGAGCAGCAGGCCGCTGGCGGTCTGGTCGTCCTCGCTCACGGGCTCAAGGGTCAGGTCGTAGTAGCGCAGCACCGTGCCCGCGTCGGCGGTGGACGAGGGCAGGCCGTAGGCCCGGGCCACGAAGGGGCGGCCGGAGCGGTACACCTGCTGCATCACCTCCACCAGGTCGGGCGGCACGGGGCCCGGCTGGGCCAGCAGGGGCTGGTTGGGGGCCACGGGGGCACCGAGCAGGGTTTCCAGGGCCCCGTTGGCGAAGCCCACGCGCAGCTCGGGGCCGAGCAGGGTGGCCACGCCGGCGGGCAGGCGCCGCAGCACGTGGGGCAGGTGGGTGGGCTCAAGCATGCAGCGTTTCCACTTCGGCGGGGAGGGCGTCGGGGCCGAACACGGCCACGCGCACCAGGTCGAGGAGCAGCGCGTCGGCGATGGCCAGCGTGGGCGGCAGGGCGGGCACGCGGGTGGGCTCCAGGAACCCGGCCAGCTGGTCGAAGCTGGCGGGCTGGAGCGGGTGGAAAGCCATGGACCACGCCGGGAAGCTGCGGGCCGCAATGGGCTTGTGCACGAGCTTGTGCACGTCGGAGTGGCGGCCGTCCTGGGCAATGCGAGCGTAGAGGGCCTCCACCACCTCGGCTTCGCCTTCGATGAGCTGGGCGATGTGGCCGTGGCTGTAGAAGAGGATGCCGGTGATGCCGAGGCGGGCGTTGTTGCGGTGGCACTGGTCGAGCAGGTGCTGCAGGTCGGCGTCGGAGAGCGGGTGTACGGCCCGGCTCAGGTAAACAAGGTGAATCATGCGGCGGGGCGGTATGAGGCCGGGCGGTAACGGAACAAATTTAAAAGGAACGCCCCATATAGGGCCGAGGCGCGGGGATGCGGGCCACTGCTGACGGCCCGGCGGCAACGGGTGGGCCGCGTGGAATAAAGTTGGCCGGTTGGCGCGGCTAGCGCTCCTGGTTGGCGCGGCCGAAGTGCTCCTGCACCACCTGGGCGATTTTCTCGGCGGTGAGGGGCTTGGTGAGGAAGCCGGCCACGGGCAGCGCGTCGGCGCGCGCCACGTCGGCGGGGTGCAGCGAGGTGGTGAGCATGATGATGACGATGGCCTGCTGCCGGGCCAGCGGCAGCTGCTGGTAGGCGGCAAGAAAGTCGAAGCCGTTGAGGACGGGCATGTTGACGTCGAGGAAAATCAGGTCCGGGCAGGCGGGCGCCACGGGGTCGGTGCAGGAAGTGGCCAGCACGTGCAAGGCTTCCTGGCCGTTGAGGGCCTCGCGCACCTGGCCGGTGACGGCCAGGCGCTGGAGCAGCTTGCGGTTGAGGTAGTTGGTGGCGGGGTCGTCGTCGACGAGCAGGGTGCAGCGGATGGGCGTTGGGGACATACAGCGGGCAGCCGTTACGGATTAGCGGGGAAACCAGACAGCGAAGGCGGTGCCCTCCCCGACCCGGCTGTGTACTGTGATTTGGCCGCCCGCGTTTTCCACCATGCGCTTGACCATGTACAGCCCGAGGCCGGAGCCCTCGACGTGGGTGTGCAGGCGCTGAAACATGGCGAAGACCTGCTCCTCGCGGGCCAGGTCGAGGCCCAAGCCATTGTCTTCGACTTCGAGCACCACGAACGCCTCTTCCAGGCGGGTGCGGACCTGCACCAGGGGCGCACGCTCGGGGTGGCGGTACTTGAGGGCGTTGCTGAGCAGGTTGAACACCACCGAGCGCAGGTTTTTTTCCGAGAACCGCAGCGGGGGGCAGTGCTGCACGTCGACTTGGAGTTGGCCGCCGGTTTGACGCAGCAGCGGGGCCAGGTCGAGGCGCACGTCGTCGAGAACCGGGGCCAGGGCCACCTGCGCGGTGGGGGGGTCGTGCTCCTTTTGCAGCTTGGACACCTCGGTGAGGTGGTCGATGGTGCGCTTGAAACGGTCGACGGCCCCTTGCATCAGGTTCAGGATGTGGGCCACTTCGCCGGTGGGCGCGGGTTCGGGCAGCTCGTGGCGGAGGGTGTCGAGCAGGCCCTCGATGTTGGTGATGGGGGCCTTGAGGTCGTGCGAGGCCGTGTAAATAAAGTTGTCGAGGTCGACGTTGGTGCGGGTGAGCTGCTGGTTGGCGGCGGCCAGCTCCTGGGCCGCGGCCTGGGCCTGGCGGGCGCTGCGCTCCACGGCCTGGCGGGCCTCCACCTGCTCGGTGATGTCGGACACGAGGGTGTAGAAGCCCGCCACTGCGCCGGCCGGCCCGTCGGGGATGAAGATGGCGTGCACGTGCCGGATGAAATCGGGGCGGTAGGCCATGCGGGCTTCGTACTCGACCCGCTCGCCGGCCAGCGCCCGCTCGATGTTGGGTCGTACCTGCTCGTAGGCCGCCGCGCCCGCCACCTCGCGCGGGTGCCGGCCCACCACCTCGGCCGGGGTGAGGCCAAACCAGCCGTGGTAGGCCTGGTTGGCGAAGCGGTAGGTCTGGTGGCGGTCGATGTAGCTGATGAGCACGGGCAGCGCGTCGGTGAGCAGCTGCAGCTGGCGGGCGCTGGCCTCGCTGGCCTGGCGGGCCTGCACCTGCTCGGTCACTTCGAAGGCGAACACCAGCACGCCGTCGACGCGGCCGTGCTCGTCGCGCCGGGCCTGCTGGATGTAGTTGAAGTACCGGTCTTCGAGCACCCCATCCTCGGGCCGGGCCACGGGCACGAGGATGCCCAGCTCTTCGTTGGTTTCGCCCGTGTCGAGCACGCGGCGGATGGTGCGGTAGGCCTGGTGCGGGGCCAGCTCGGGCAGGGCCGCCAGCAGGGGTTTGCCGAGCAGGTCGCGGCCGCCGAACATGGCGTGAAACCCGGGGTTGACCAGCTCGAACACCAGCTCGGGCCCGGCCAGGATGCTGATGGCGGCCGGGGCCTGCATGAACAGGTCGTGAAGCCGCTGGCGCTGGGCTTCGCGTTCGCGGCGGGCGCGCACCTGCGCAGTCACGTCGTTGGCGAAGATGGAAACGCCGGCAATGCGGCCGTCTTCGCGGTAGGCCTGGTAGGTGAAGGTGAAGTACACGTCGCGGGCGGGCTGGCCGTCGGGCTGCTCGACGGGCAGCAGCATTTCCTGGCCGTGGTAGGTGTCGCCGGTGCGGTACACCCCGTCGAGCAAGGTCAGGAAGCCCGTGGCCACGGTTTCGGGCTGGGCCTCGGCCACGGGCCGGCCGGTGAGCTGGCGGTCGGGGAAGAGCTGCTGGAGGGCCGTGTTCACGTACTCGTAGCGGTGCTCGGGCCCGCGCAGGATGCCCACGGCGGCGGGGGTGTCGGCCAGAATCTGGTAAAAGGTTTCGCGCTGCCGGGCCTGGGCCTCGGCGGCGGCCAGCACTTGTTCCTGCAGGGCTTCGGCCTGCTGGCGGATGCGCACCCGCTCGGTGACGTTGACGGCAAAGCTCATCACACCTTCGATGTGCCCGGCGGCGTCGAACAGGGGTTGAAAGGTGAGGTCAAAGTACACATCGTGGAGCACGCCGTCGTTGCGCAGGTCGAGGCGGCTGAGGCGCTCGTGTACGTAGCGCGGCTGGCCGGTGCGGTACACCTCGTCGAAGGGCGCGTGCTGTTCCTCGGGCAGCTCGGGGAGGGCCTGGCGGCGGGGCAGGCCGAGCAGGGGGCGGTTCTGCAGCAGCTCGTAGGTGCTGGGGTGCACGAGCGTGAGCACGTGCTCGGGGCCGGTGAAGATGTTGATAAAGGCCGGGGCCTGGTTGAACAGGCGCAGCAGGCGGTTGCGCTGCTCCTCGGCTTCGGCGCGGGCGGCCTCGGCTTCCTGGGTGCGCGCGGCAACCCGGGTTTCCAGCTCCTGGTTGAGCAGCTCGAGCTGCTGGCGGGCCCGCACCTGCTCGGTCACGCCGTAGGAGAAGTCGAGCACGCCGTCGATGGCGCCCTGCGGGTTGCGCAGGGGGTGCAGGTAGAGGTTGAGGAACACCTGCTCGGGCTGGCCGTTGCCCTGGAAGTCGAACCAGCCTTCCATCTCGCGGGCGAAGTAGGGCTCACCGGTCTGGTACACCCGGTCGAAGAGGGCCACCACCCCGAGCCCGATGGCCTCCGGCATGCCTTCGCGAAACGGCCGGCCGGCGAAGGAGCGGCCCGGGAACAGGCCCTGGTAGGGCGGGTTGACGAACTGGTAATGGTGGTCGGGGCCGTGGTAGACGGCTACGTAAGCCGGCAGCTGCATGAGCACCTCGTGGAAGCGCTGGCGCTGGGCCTCGGCCTCGGCGCGGGCCGCCTGTTCGGCGGCCTGGCTCTCGTGCAGCTGCTGCTCGGCGCGGCGGCTGGCGGTGACGTCCTGGACGGACTGAAGGATGAATTGCACCTGCCCGGCGGCATCGAGCACGGGCGTGTGGCGCGGCAGCCAGTGGCGCTCCACGAACCGGCCGGGCCGCGCGGGGTCGGGCACGTCGTAGTGCTGCGGGGCCATCTCGTGCGGCTGGCAGGTGGCCAGCACCTGCAGCAGTGAGGCGCGCACGTTGGCCACGCCGTTGGCCTCGGGCGTGTTGGGGTTGTCGGGAAAGGCGTCGAAGAGGTACTGCCCGACGAGGGTGGCCCGCTCGGTGAGGGTGGCGACCAGGTAGTCGTCGCTGGCGCCTACAATTATCCATTGCGGGGACAGCAGCAGGGTGGCGCCGGGCTGGGCGTTGAAGACGGGCAGCAGGTCGAGCGGGGCCGGGGACATGGGCAAACAGAAACAGGGCCGGCCGAACGGGTGACGGGCAACGTAGGTGCTAGTTAATACGGCGGGGCCGCAAATAGGTATGACGGGGCCGGGTTCACGCTGCTTTTACTGCGGGTGGGCAAACCAAGCGGCGGCTCGGCGAGGCAGTATTTCATTTTTGGGGATGCCTTGTTCAGCCGTTTCGACGGGCCGGCTGTTACAGGGCGGTACTTACTTTTTCACGCGGTTTAATTCTTCTTTTTATGGATTTGCATTTTGTTCGCCGCGGCACCGGCCGCCCCCTGTTATTGGTTCACGGCATCGGCGGAAGCTGGCGGTCCTGGAATACCATCATCGACGCGCTGGCCGCTGAGCGCGACGTCATTGCCGTCGATTTGCCCGGCCACGGCGAAACCCCCCAGCTGGAAGGCGAAAACTCTATCGCCACCTTGGCCGACGCGGTGACGGGCTTTCTCACCCAACACGACCTGCTCGGCATTGATGCCGTGGGCAGCTCCATGGGCGCCCGCCTGGTACTGGAGCTGGCCCGGCGCGGCGGCGTACTCGGTGCGGTGGTGTCGCTGGACCCGGGCGGGTTCTGGCAGGGCTGGCAGATTCCGTTCTTCTACCATTCGGTGGACGTGTCGGTCAAGCTGGTGAAGGCCCTGCAGCCGGTGATGCCCGCCCTGGCCGGCTCGGCGGTGGGCCGCACGGTGCTCTTGCCCCAGTTTTCAGCCCGCCCCTGGGCCGTGGATGCGCAGCAGGCCATCGACGAGATGTACACCTTCGCCCACTCGCCCGCTTTCGACGAGTTGCTCGACCAGCTGGCGCACGGCGAAGTGCAAAAGCCCGCACCCCAGGGCAGCATTCCCGGGCCCCTGATCATTGGCTGGGGCCGGCAGGACCGGGTGTGTTTGCCGAGCCAGTCGAAACTGGCGCTGGAGAAATTCCCTGATGCGCGCCTGTATTGGTTTGAGCACTGCGGCCACTTCCCGCAGTGGGACCAGCCCGCCGAAGCCACGCGCCTGATTCTGGCCGTGACCAGCCGCCAGCCCTTCACCGACGAATCCATTGCTTTGTCAAAATCAGAAGAGGCCGCCCCGGCTTTGCCTAAGGCGGCCGTGGTAGGAGCCGCGCTGGCGCTGCTAGCCGGCGGCATCTGGCTGCTCTCGTCGCGGCGGAAACGGGGGCGGTAGCAGGGGGCGCACGAGAATAGGAACAGAAAACCCCGCTAAGAAATCGGGTACTGCTAATTACCTGGGTGCCGACGTCTTTCAGGGTGAGGACCATCGTGAGGACGCTGGTGCGGTCGGCGACTTGCTCCCAGGGCACGGGCTGGGAGCAAGCGCGGGCCATCAACCGTTACCACCTGCCGGACGAGGGCTTCTGACCGGTTAACCTGGACCACCTCACAGCAACCTAGCCGATAAGGGATTCGTTAGCCGAATAACTTTTGTTTTCACGCTTCACTCCAACCCGCTATGGTTTCTTTTACGCGTTGGCGGCTGCCCACCCTGGGCCTGTCCGCACTTACCGTATTGACGCTGGCTATGTGCCAGAGCAATTCCACCAAGACCACGGAGGGCACCGCGCAGACGCCCGCCGATTCGACGGGGACGGCGCCTGCGGTAGCGGGTTCAACCGGCAATGCCGAAGCAGGCCGGGACGTGTTTCGCAACGAAACTTTCGGCACCGAGGGCTTCTGGACCAACGCCGTGCGCATGCCCCAAGGCATGAAAGCGGCCAAGCTCACGGTGATGGACGCGCTGAAAGCCGGCGTCAGCTTCGACGTGGACGCCATGCCCGCCGATGTGAAAGCCGCCTTCGCCAGCGAGCTGAAAACCGACCATTCGCCGGCCAAAGCCCCGAAGCTCAACGACCCGGCCACGATGGACGCGCTGGTGAAAGCCAACGCCGTCATCGGCATGGTACCGAAGGGGGCCCTGGTGGGCGTGAGCTGCGCCCTGTGCCACGCCGTGACCGACAAGTCGATGTTTGACCTGGGCGGCAAGGGCAGCATCGGCAAGCGGATTGACGGGCCCACCCCTCACCAGCTCAATGTGGGCAAGCTGCTGGCCACCGCCGCCAACTCGCGGGCCCTGTTCACCACGCTGCAGCTGCGGCAGCCGGACGGCAGCACCATTGGCCGGGCCCCGAAGGGCCTCACCGCCACCTCCACCGAGGCAGAGGTCGACGCTTACCTGAGCAACCCCAAATTCTACCCCATCGGGACCTTTGACGACTCGCCCGATGGCAACGGCAACCCCGTGCACATCGCGCCCTTCTTCCGCCAGGATTTGGCCGCTCCCTTTGGCAGTTCGGGGCAAAACGACAAGCTGGACGATTTCAACAACACGGTCTATACGGCCCTGTTCGACCAAAGCAACCTGCTCTCGCCCGGCGGCAAGCAATTTATCCACGTGCTGGGCGGGGCCGGCGGGGACGCCATGCTGGCCGATTACGCGAAGGTGCTGGCGGCTACCGGGGTCACGGGCTTTCCCTATGTGACCGCCTCCACGGCCGGCAAGCCCGGCGATGCGCCCACGCCCACCGGCAAGCGCGTCGACGAGCAGAAGCTGCGCGATTTGAACGCCTACGTGTCGGCCCTGGCGGCCCCGAAAGGGGTGGTAACGGATGCCGCGCTCGTGAGCCAGGGCCGGGCGTTGTTTGCCTCGAATAACTGCACCAATTGCCATAACACGGACCAGAGCAAGCCGGTCATGACCAAACTGATTCCGATGAATCAGATTTACCCGGACTACAAGCCCAAGGTCCTGGCCCAGCGCCAAGCGCCGCTGAGCCCCATTCAGAATGCGCCCGGCACGTTCGACGACAAGATGATTGTGGTGGACGCCAGCCCCGGCGGCGGCATTCGCGGCAACGCCCTGCCGCTGTTACTCGACCTGGCCCGCAAGCCCGTGTTCCTGCACGACAATTCCGTGCCCAGCCTGGAGGCGCTCCTCAATCCCAACCGCGGCAAAGGCGCTCCCCACCCGTTTTACGCGGTCAGCGCCCAGGAGCGGACGGCGCTGGTCGCGTACCTGAAAAGTTTGGACACGGGGCCTGACAAAGGCGTGGCCATGCGCCGGTAGCTCAACCGCGAGTTACCCACCAGTAACGAAGCCGGACTGCCTAGTAGGCGGTCCGGCTTTTTTTATGCCTCGTTAGACAAGACTGGTCTGACCGGCGCGCACGCCCGTGCCAGTGACGAAGTCAATGAGGCCGCGGTTGAGCTTGTCCTTCTCGGTGATGAACAGGTCCTGCCGGCGGGCTAATAAAGCGCTACCGTAGTTCCGCTATCTTCCGCCTGGAATTAGGCTGGTTCGTATCTTTCGGTCAGACCCTTTCCGCCCGGACAGTCCCAAGACACCGATTCGCTACGCCCCTTCCCTCCCATGAATGCTACTCCGGTACTGCCCACGGCAGCCGACGAAGCGGCGCTGGTGCAGCGCCTGCTGGCCCGCGACGAGCAGGCCCTGCGGCTGGTGCAGGAACGGTACGCGCGTAGCTTGCAGCTGGCGATTCAGCGACTGGTGCGCGATGAGGTGCTGGCGCAGGACGTGCTGCAGGAGGGGCTGCTGAAAATCTGGCTGAGCATTGCCAGCTACGACCCCGAGCGCGGACGTTTCTTTACCTGGATGGTGCGGGTGTGCTGCAACCACGCCATTGACGTGCTGCGGAGTCCGCGGCAGCGGTTCCATCAGGGCAATAAGTCGCTGGAGGTGAGTGCCGCGCAACAGGCCAGCTCCCCGGCCAGCTTCAACCCGGAACACATTGGGGTGCGGGAATTGACGCTGGAGCTGAAGCCCAAGCAGCGCGAGGTGGTGGAACTGCTTTGCTTCGGGGGGTGCACGCAGGTGGAAGCGGCCGAGCAGCTGGGCGTTCCGCTGGCCACGGTGAAAACGCGGGCCCGGGCGGCGCTGGTTGCACTGGCGCGGGTGGCGCGGGTGATATGAGGAGGGCTTTGGGGAGTTACAAGAAGCGTCTCTCCTACTGTGATTGTCATGCTGACCAAGGAAGCAACTTATCGCCGCTGAACGACTCGTTCTGGCCTGAGAAGGGGCTTCCTTGGTCAGCATGACAGACGATTGTAATTACTACCCCACGCGAGATGCTTGCCTGCGGCGCCCTTCGGTTCGGCTGCACACTGCATGACGTTCTTTTTTGCGCTTTGCACGACGCGTTCTGAAACTGCTGCAAATTGTGGCAGCGGTTACCAATCCGTCGCAACGAAAGCTACCTTCGCGGCTCTACCTACTGCCTGGCCTTTTATAGGAGGCCGGGCTACTCCGCAAGGATTTAACGCGCACCGTGCTCTACACTGACTTTGAAACCCGCTGGCTGAAATCCGGCGGCGCGGAGCGGGCCAACTATGGCCTGTTTCTGCAAGACTTCTGCGACTTGCTGGGCGTGCCGCGCCCGGACCCGACCACCGACAACCCCGCGCAGGACGCCTACGTGCTGGAGCGGGCCGTGACGTTTGACGACGGGGGCGGCAAGCAGACCACGGGGCGCATCGACCTGTACAAGCGGGGGTGCTTTGTGCTGGAAACCAAGCAGGGCACCACCTCGCCGGATGAGCAGGCGGCGGCCGAGAAAGCGCAGCTGGGCCTGCCGGCGGAGAAGCGACGCAAGGGCCACGCGGTGCGCGGCACGGCCAAGTGGGAGCAGATGATGCGGGCCGCGCAAGAGCAGGCGCTGCGCTACGTGCGGGCCCTGCCAGCAAGTGAGCCGCGGCCGCCGTTTGTGGTGGTGGTGGACGTGGGGCACTGCTTTGACGTGTACTCGAACTTTGCCGGGGTGGGCGACAGCTACGTGCCGTTTCCGGACTCGGGCACCTACCGCTTTTACCTGCCGGTGCTGGCCAAGCCGGAGCTGCGGGCGCAGCTGCAGCAGCTCTTTACCGACCCGCAAAGCCTGGACCCGGGCCGCCGGGCGGCGCAGGTAACGCGCCAGCTCGCGGGGCACCTGGCGGGGCTGAGCAGCCAGCTGGAAAAGGCGGGGCATGCGTCGGAGGTGGTGGCGCAGTTCCTGATGCGCTGCCTGTTCACGATGTTTGCCGAGGACGTGGAGCTGATACCGAAGGAGTCGTTTTCGGGGCTGCTGACGGCGTATGCCGGCACGGAAGAAGCACGGGGCTACCTGCCCGAGGCGCTGCAAGGCCTGTGGGCGGTGATGGACAAGGGCGGGTTTTCGCCGGAGCTGCGCACGCGACTGCGGCGCTTCAACGGGCAGCTGTTTCACGGGGCCACGGCGCTGCCGCTGAACGCCGACCAGATTACGCTGCTGCAGCGGGCGGCCGCGGCCAACTGGACGGAAGTGGAGCCGGCCATCTTCGGCACCTTGCTGGAACGGGCGCTGGACCCCACCGAGCGGCACAGCCTGGGGGCGCACTACACGCCCCGGCGCTACGTGGAGCGGCTGGTGCTGCCCACGGTAATTGAGCCGCTGCGGCGGGAGTGGGCGGCCGCGCAGGCGGCCAGCGCCACCCGCCTGGACGAAGGCAAGGGCAAGAAGGCGGTGACCGATGCCCGCGAGGAACTGCTGAAGTTTCTGCGGCGGCTGACGGCAGTGAAGGTGCTGGACCCGGCCTGCGGCTCGGGCAACTTCCTGTACGTGACGCTGGAGCACCTAAAGCGCCTGGAAGGCGAAGTGCTGACCAGCCTGGCGAAGCTGGGCGGCTCGGGGCGGCTGGAGCTGGGCGACGGCACCACGGTGAGCCCGCGGCAACTGCTGGGACTGGAGCTGAACCCGCGGGCGGCGGCCATTGCCGACGTGGTGCTGCGCATCGGCTACTTGCAGTGGCACCTGCGCACCCATGGCCTGACGGAGCTGCGCGAGCCGCTGCTGGATGACTACCAGAACATCCGGCAGCAGGACGCGGTACTGGGGCACAACGAGGACTACAGCCAGACGTGGCCGGCGGAGTGGCCAGCGGCGGATTTTATTGTGGGCAACCCGCCGTTTGTGGGGGATAAGGCCATGCGGCGGGCCTTGGGCGATGGGTACGTGGACGCGCTGCGCAAAACCTACAAAGGCAAAGTAGATGAGTCGGCTGACCTGGTCATGTACTGGTGGGAGCGGGCTGCCGAAATAACGCGGCAAGGCCATGCGGAAGCATTTGGCTTTATCACCACCAACTCCATCACGCAGACATTCAACCGGCGTCTTATTCAGCGGCATTTGGCGGCCGAACCGCCCCTGTCGCTCACCTTCGCGATACCCGACCATCCCTGGGTTGACAGTACCGACGGAGCGGCCGTGCGCATTGCGATGGGCGTGGGGCGTGCTGGCACATACTCGGGAAAGGTGGCGACGGTGGTGCGAGAAACGGCCGCAGGGGACGACGATGCGCCCACTGTAGAATTGGTGGAGGCGGATGGGGTAATTAACTCGGATTTTACCACGGGGGCGGACGTGGCAGGGGCGCAGGCGCTGAAAGCCAACGAGGGCATCTCCAGCAACGGGATGATGCTGGCGGGTTCGGGCTTTATCGTCACAGAGGCTCAAGCCCATGCGTTAGGACTGGGCACCGTGGCGGGGCTTGAAACCCGAATACGGCCGTACCGCAACGGCAAAGACCTAACGGCACGCCCTCGCGGGGTGTACCTGGTGGATTTGTTCGGCCTGACCGAAGCCGAAGCCATTCGCGAGTATCCGGCCGTGTATCAGCATTTGTACACCCACGTGAAGCCGGAGCGCGACAACAACAACCGCAAAAAGCTCAAGGAAATCTGGTGGCAGTTTGGGGAGACGCGCAAGGGTTTGCGCCTGGCTCTAAAAGGGCTGCCGCGCTACATAGCCACACCCGAAACGGCAAAACACCGCATTTTTCAGTTTCTAGAATCAGGGATAGCGCCTGACCATAAATTGGTTAATATAGCTTCAGGAGACGCCTACAACTTAGGAATCTTATCAAGCAGAATTCATACTTCTTGGGCAATGGCGAGTGGGAGTTGGCTAGGAGTAGGAAACGACTCTGTATATACCAGCAGCCGATGTTTTCAGACCTTTCCGTTCCCCATCGCAACTGAATCGCAGCAAGCCCGCATACGTGAACCAGCGGAAGACTTGGACGCCCACCGCAAGCGCCAGCAGGCCCAACATCCCGGCCTCGCCCTCACCGACCTCTACAACGTGGTGGAAAAGCTGCGGGCCGGCCAGCCCCTCACCGCCAAAGAGCAGACGACCCACGAGCAGGGTTTGGCTGCCGTGGTGCTCAGCCTGCACCAGCAGCTCGATGCGGCCGTGGCCGAGGCCTACGGCTGGCCCGCCACGCTGCCCGACGCCGAGATACTGACGCGCCTGGTGCAGCTAAACCAGCAGCGGGCGGCCGAAGAGGCGGCCGGCACCGTGCGCTACCTGCGGCCCGAATACCAGGCCCCCGGTCAGCAGCAGGGCACCATGGCATTGGCGACTACGGTGGCTGCAGTGAGCGACGTGGCGACGGCAGAGGCCCAACCATGGCCGGCCGAGCTGGCGCAGCAGATGCAGGCGTTGCGGGCCGTGGTGCAGGGCGCGGCGGTGCCGCTGACAGCTAAGCAGGCGGCGGCGCGCTTCCGGGGCACCAAGGCCGCGAAGGTGCAGCCCCTGCTCGACACGCTGGTGAGCCTGGCGCTGCTGCGGCACGTGCCGGAGCTGGATGCGTATGCGACGTAGCCAGGAAAAGCTACCGGACCTGTTCGAGCCAGGCCGTGGCCTCGGGTTCGGTTACGAAGCGGCGGAAGTGCATGGTAGCGGAGTTGGCTTCCTGCACAACCTGGCCCATCACAATGCGGGTGAACACGTTGTGGGACATGACGACGGCCCCGTAGAGCCCTTCGGGATGCTCGGCGGCGGTGTCGCGTCAATGATTCACTATCCAGGCGGCTTCCTCGGGATTATAGGGGTCGAGCAGGCGCTGGTCGTTCAGGAAGCGATGCCAGCGGTGGAGCTCCAGCAGCCAGCGCAGCTGGGTATAGAGGCGCTGCAACTCGGAAAACTTGCGCTGCCCCGCATTAAACTGGATTATGGCGTAGCCGTCGGGATGCCCGTAAAGGCGGCCCACGGCGTTTTCGAAGTAGAGTTGGGGAGGTGCAAGGGGCATTAAGGAGTTGGAAGTGACGGCATCGGCGGCGAAGGCGCGATGGATTGCCGGGTCGAAGATAGTCCAGCATAGCGCCTTTGTTTTTGGGGCCTTGCTGCGGCAGGGCTCAGGACAAAAGAAAAGCCCTGCCGGCGTGGGAAGGGCATTGTTTAAGGTGTGGAAAGGAAGATTGTCGCTTAACGAAAACCAGGCCGCCCGCATATGCAGCTCCCGCTCTACGGCATTGGCCATTGCAGCGGTTTTGGCGACGGCGGCGCGCAGTTGCCCGCCGGTGCAGTGGAGGCCGGTGCGGGCAACGGGACGGCGAAGTAACTACGGGTTTGTAGCGACGGCCGGGTCGGTAACCGGGCTTGGCTCGGCGCGGGCCAACAGCCCTACCCGGACGTACTGCACCAGCCCGGCACGGTTCCACCAGAAGAGGCCGAGGGCCAGCACGAGGTAGAGCCAGGCCATGTCGGTGAGCAGCCGCACGCTGCCGGCTTCGTCGTGTTCGAATACCCACGCCAGGGCAAACTGCACGCTGAACAGGCCCAACAGGATGGCGGCGCTGCCCAAGCTCAGGCGCAGGCGCAAGAGTAGGGCCACGGCAAACAGGGACTGGGCGGCGGTGAGGAAAAACTCTTCGTGCTGGCGGGCATCGAGCGGGAAGCCGGTGAGGTGGCCCGCGCCGAGAGCGTAGACTACCGGAATCATTCCTACGAGCAGGGTCCACTGGTTGATTTTGTCGCTGACCAAGGCGCCGAGGGCGGCCGTGGGGCGGTTGTTGAGCACGAAGAGCACCACGAGCACTACTTCGGGCACCTCGCTGGCAAAGGGCGCCACCCACTGCACCAAGAGGAACTGGTTGACGCCGAGGTCGCGGCCGGCAGCCAGCAGGGATTCGGCGAAGGGCTCGGCGGCCATGACGATGACGGCCACGGCCACCACGGTGAGCACGCCCATCATCAGCCACTGCTGGCGCACGGGCAGGGTGGCCAGCACGGCGGCGGGGCCGACTTCGTCGTCATCGTCCTCGGCTTCTTCGGCTTCGTCGTGGTCGGCTTTGGGCAGCTTGCTCAGGCGCCAGAGGTAGGCGGCGAAGATGCCGACCAGCACCACAAAGTCGATGACCCCGATGCTGCCTTTCCAGACGATGACGAAGGAATACAGGCTGGCCAGGGCCAGGTAGGCAATTTCGGCGGCGTTGTCCCAACTCAGGGCCACGGCGCGCTTGCCGCTGTGCCACCAGTAAAGAAACACAATGAGGGGCCAGCCCGCGCCGATGAGCAGGCGGTTGGCCCCGGTCATGTTGGCGGCGGCAAAGCCGGCGTAGGCCGAGCCCGGGTGCAGGCCGGCCTGGTAAGTGTAGTAGAGGTCGACGGCGTACTCGGGCAGCACCGTGACCAGGGCCAGCACCCCGATGACCAGGCCCTGCGAGACGTGCTCCTCGGCCGCTTCGGCGCCCCACGACAGCAGGAAGCCGGCGCCGAGGATGGCCACGAAGAAAATGGCGGCTTCGAGCACGGGCGCCACGTGGGTGCCGGTGAGACGCAGGTAGAAGCCGGGGAGTGTGGCAGCAATGGCCAGAGCCACGTAGAGGGCAAATTTTTTCATCGGGGGAGGTATACGGGCTGCTAGGGAATTCAGCGCTAAACTACCTGGCAGTGCAGGCCGCGTAGCTCGAACGACTGCTGAAACTGGGCGAAATCGTGGGCGACGAAGGCCAGTCCGCCGGCCGCTCTCAACTCATTAAGGAAGGTGCGCTGGTCGTCGCGGAGCTGGTCGCGGCCGGCTTTGACTTCGACGCCGATAAAGAGGCCGTCGCGGTTGCGGAAGCCGATGATGTCGGGTACGCCGCGGCGGCTTTGGGGATTGACGCGCCAGCGGGCTTTGGCGGCGTCGTAGATGCCGGTGGTATTCTGGCGCCAGACGGTGTAGCCGTAGTGGGTGAGGAAGGCCAGGATGGCGCCGGTGATGTCGGCGGCGTAGAGTTGGCCGAGGTCGAGGGGCAGCTGGTCGTGCTTTTTGGCGAGGGCCATGGTGTTTTACAGGTTGGGGGAACGGTAGCGCTCCATGATTTTGCGGTTCTCTTGGCGGTGGCGCTTGTCGATTTGCTGCTGGGCCTCGGGGCTGGCTTTCCAGTCGGGGCGGGCTTTGCGCTGGGTGGCGGCGCGGGCCTCGGCGCGCTGCTGGGCGGCCTGCTCGGGGGTGATGAGTCCGCGGCGGGCTTTCTGGTTGGTGATGGTGAGCTTCTGGCGCAGGCCTTCGGCGTTGGGGTGGTCGGCGGGAATCTGCTGGGCCACGTGCTCGAGCATCCGGGGCGCGGCATCGCCCAACAACTTCACATCCGCGGCCTGGGTGCTGGCCCCGTTGGCTTTCTGGTCGAGGTGGCGGTTTTCTAGGAAGCAGGCCTTCTGCTCGAAGTAGTCCGCAATCAGCTTGTAGAGGGTGCTCACGTCGAGAGCTTGGTAGAAGTTGTGGCCGCCGGTGCGGGCTTCTTTCAGGGCCAGGATGATGTCCTTGACGCTGTCGTGGGTGTAGGTGCGGGCCAGGTCGTCGGCCAGGGTAATGAGGTCGGCCGCGTCGGGCTTTTCCTTGACGCGGAGCGAGTCGACGAAGGCGCGGAGGATGAGGACGAGCAGCTTCACCACTTCGCGCTGGCCGATGCGGTGGTTGAGCTGGAAGATTTTGGGGGCAGCCAGGGCCTGGGCCCTGGTGAGGCCGAGGCCGATATCGGCCAGCATGGCGCGGGTTTCGGCGGTGGACTCGGCGGCCAGGGCGCTAGTCGTAGCGGCTGCTGCGGTAGCCAGTAGATGGGATTCCGGAGTTTGATTGGCCGGTGCCATCGGCGCCGGGGCGGTGGACGTGGGGAGCGAGTTTGAGGCGATTGTCGGCGGCATCGTTGAGCATGAAGCGTTGGGCGGTGGCTATCCAGTCCTTGCGGGTGGGCGGGAGGCCGGTTTTCTTGTCGCGCCAGGTGGCGACGAGCTGGTGGTAGTGGCGCAGGTCGGCCAGGGCGTAGTCGGTGCCTTCGAAGGCGGCGGCGAAGGCCTCGGGCGTGGCGATTGCCGATTGGCTGAAGGGCAGTTCGGGGAGCGGGCCGCGCCGGCGGGGCTGGTTGGGGCCAGCGGCCGCTGCGCGAATGGTCTCGGCCTGTACCCCTTTTCTTTTTAGCGCACCTCGGTCCGCTTGATTCGCGGAGTCTTTTGGGGCTGCGCCTGGGCGGTCGGCTGGTAGGTGCTGGTCGAAAACTTCCGCCCCTGAAAGCCCTTCGCCCGAGAACCTCTCCCCTATTTTTTTTTGCGCAGCGGCGGCACTGTTTTGATGCACTGTTTTAGTACTTCTTGTTTTATCATATAAGGAGTGTTCGGGCACTTCTGCCCCCGATAAACTGCCTACCGGGGGCACTTCTGCCCCAAGCGGTTCGGGCACTTCTGCCCCTTGTAGCGCGCTTTTACCGGGGGCACTTTTGCCCCTGGTAGCGGTTTTTACTTCGGGCACTTTTGCCCCCGATAAGTCTGTGAGGTAGCAGCGGCTGGGCTGGTGGCGGGAGTGGCTGGGTTGGTAGGTGAGCAAGGCCCACGCTTCGAGGTCGCGCAGGGTGGCGCGGTACGTGCGCTCGTTGCCGATGTGCGCGGCCTGCATGGCGGCGGCGTGGTCGAGGTCGAGGCCCTGTTCAAAGAAGCCGGCGTTCCACGCGAAGAACAGGGCCCAATACAGGCTGACGTGGTGTGGCGTGGCGGCCGGCTGCTGGGTCAGCTGGTAGTGGGCGGCGCGGGTGTGCTGGATGTAATTCACCGGCTCGGTGACTAGGCCGCCTGGGCGGCACGGTGGTAGCGACGGGGGTAGGCGTCGAGGACAGAGCGGCGGAACCCCCAATCTTTCTCATTCAGCCGGACGCCGGCGATGCGGCCGGCGCGGCGGGCGCGTAGCAGGGCCTCCGCGCAGAGTCCGATGTACTCGGCGGCAGCTTTGGTGCTCAGCACCTCGTCGGGCTTGGCGGTGGTGGCCAGGGCGCGGGCCTGCTCGGCGGCTTCGAGGCGGGCCAGCCGTTCAGTGAGCTCCTGCCAGTCGGCCGCGGATAGAATAACGGCGGGCTGCATGGCTATTCGGAGGCTGCGAGTTGGCGGGTGCGTTCCTCGGCCTGACGCCGGCGGGTGAATTCGGCCTCGGCTACTTCCAGAAAAGCCTCTACCACTTCCCGGCGCTGGCTACGGCCGTGGATGGTCTGGTAGATGCCGGCCCGGCTGGCTTTAATTCCCCTATCAGTCAGAAGCTTAAGCACGTCTTTAACTGATTGATTACGCGGGCCCAGTCGGTCATAAATGTCGCGCAAGGTGGGAGGGGCGCTTGTATTATGTTCCATGTTGTTTGTAATTGTGTATATTTGTAGTGGAAATCATTGCCTCGGTTGGACAAAAATACACCCACTAAAGCGTAACAGTTGCGCTTTTTTACAATACACATGGAACAAGCCAACGCTGCCAGCAGCCGTATAGAGGCCTGGCTCAACCATAAGGGCCTGAATGCCAATTCCGCATCCCAGAAGCTGGGATATGCGAATTCGAGTAAAATGTATAAAATTTTACAAGGCACCAGTCCTGGCTTTGAAACATTGGTGGAGTTCCTGAAGGTGTGGCCTGACTTGTCGCCGGACTGGCTGCTACTTGGAAATGGGCCGATGACGCGCGGTGAGGCGACTGATGCGCCCAACCGTTCCTTAGCCCTGCAGCAGGTGGTGCGCGGTGATAAGGTGGTCGTGGTGACCGTGGACGACAAGGGCATTGAAAACACGGTGCTGGTGCCCATCCCCGCGCAGGCTGGGTACTCGCTGGCGCACAATGAGGCTGTGTACATGCAGCAATTCGGCACCTACAAAATCCCGGGTTTCGAGCGGGGCGAGTTCCGGGCGTTCGAGGTAGCCGGCGACAGCATGGCCCCGACGATAAATCACCGGGACGTGGTGGTGGCTACGCGGGTCGAAGAACTGCGCTTGTTGGAGCCGGGCGAAGTGTATGTGGTCGTAACACCTGAATCGGTAATGCTCAAGCGCATCAAGAATCGGCTGCGGGCCAACGACCAAGAAGTGATGCTGTATTCAGACAACCCGCACCGACTGCCCTTCGGGATGGAGACCCGCGACGTTCAGGAACTATGGCGGGTGCGTGGGTACGTCTCGAGCTACATCCCGAGCGCGCCCGACATCACGGTGGAACGGCTGTGGGAAGTCATCGAGCAGCTGGGCTTTGACCGGGGCGAGGTGCGGCGGCATTTAATTGAAAACGCCCCCTCTGACGCCCCCCAGTGAAATAAGGAGGCCGCGACCGATAGGATAAGCGGCTGATAATAGAGTGTTTACCGTGCCTTTCGGAACTGTGGTTGTATCACCCTACGGACTACAAGAAAGCCCATTTCCAGCTCGGAAATGGGCTTTTTGCTTTTCTATTGGAACTGTAACCGGACAGTATTGAAAGACTGGGGCGGTTAGCAGGCTTTTTTGCGGGTTGGGCCCTGGCTGTCTTGGCCGCTTTACCAAGCGTCGGGCAGAACGCCCCAAGATGGACAGAAGGTGGCTTTAGCTGGACCCGAGCCAGGCCCCAGCCCTGCTGTTGTTAAGGGCATGGGAAACCTCTTCCTTGGGAAGGTGGGTGTACTGGCACAAATCAGCTGCCGGGACGTAGGCCCGGCCGGCGTTGCACGCGGCCTTGATGAGGGCTGGAGGTGATTTTGAACTTACACCTCCTCTTTACGTACTGTATGCAGCTTACTCATGCCCATGGCCCTGCACACCCTTTACGACGCGCCCACGCTCACCATTTCGTACGACTATGCCAACGACTGGCTCTACTTGGACTGGCACGGCGCCCTGGATGACGAGTCGGTAATGACGGGCGCCCTCAAGCTGCTGGAGCTGCTGAAGCAGCAAAACTGCAGCAAGGTGCTCAACGATAACACGCGCATCACGGGCTTGTGGGCCGATGCGGCCAAATGGGGCAGCGACGTGTTTTTTCCGATGCTGTACGAGGCGGGGTGCCGCTACTTTTCGTGGGTGTACTCGCCCGAGCGCTACAGCCAGTTGTCGGCGCAGCTGGCCGTGCAGCACACCACGGCCGGCATTACCATCATGACTTTTCAGAGCCTGGATACGGCCACCGAGTGGCTGCAGCGCATGTAAGCGCGGCAGCGCATTTTCTTTGAATTAGTACTTGCTATGACTCCTTTGCTTTCTGCTCCTGGTACCTTTTATGCGCTGTGGCAACTGCCGGAGCATTATTTGCTCATGGCGCCGGACTACACCATTCTGGACGCCAGCGACCCGTACCTGGCCGTCACCTTTAAGCAGCGCGACGTCATTGTGGGCCGCAACGTCTTCGACGTGTTCCCGCGGGCCGACCAGAACGACTGGAAGGTATTTAGCGATTCGCTGGAGCACGTGCGCCAGCACGGCACGCCCCACACCATGCCCCGCATCCGGTACGACATGCAGCGCACCGCCGAGCAGGGCGGCGGCCTGGAGGAGCGGTACTGGGAAACCACCAACTACCCGCAGCTGGATGCGCAGGGAAACGTGCAGGCCATCTTGCTGAAGACCACGGATGTGACGGAGCAGCACCTGGTGGAACAGCAGGCCCAGGCCATGCAGCGCGACCTGCTGGAAAGCCAGGAGCGGTCGAAGTTTATTCTGGAGGCGCTGCCGGTGATGGTCTGGACCACCCGGCCCGATGGCTCGTCCGACTACTTCAACCAGCGCTGGCTCACCTTCACGGGCAGAACCATGGCGCAGGAAGTGGAATTTGGCTGGCTGGAGGGCGTGCACCCCGACGACCGCGACGCGGCCAACACGGCGTGGCGCCTGGCCTACGAATCGGGCGAAGCGTACCAGACCGAGTACCGCCTGCGCTGCGCCGACGGCGACTACCGCTGGGTGCTGGCCCGCGGCATCCCGCGGCGCGACGCGCAGGGCCAAGTGAGCATGTGGGTGGGCTGCTCGGTCGACATTCACGACCAGAAGGCGCTGGTGGTGGAGCTGCTGCAGGCCAACGAGGAGCAAGCCGCCCTCTCGGACCAGGCGTATCAGGCATTTCAGCTGGCCCAAAGCCAGCGCGAAACGTTTTACAACCTGTTCCAGCAGGCCCCGGCGCTGGTGGCCATTGTGCGGGGCCCGCAGTACGTGTTTGAGTTTGCCAACCCGCGCTACCACGAGCTGTTCGCCACCGATGACATCACCGGGCACGCGGTGCTCGACATCGTGCCCGAAGCAGCCGAACAAGGCTTCATTGCCCTACTCGACCACGTGTACCAGACGGGCGAGCCATTCTACGGCAAGGAGATGCGGCTGCAGCTGCACCGCCGCGCCTCCGGCCAGATTGAATCGCGGTACTTCGACTTCGTGTACCAAGCATTCCGCGAAAACGGCGCGATTGTGGGCATTTTCAGCTTTGCGTTTGACGTGACCGAACTCGTGGAAGCCCGGCAGCAACTACGGGCTTTTGCGGCCTCGCCCCAATCTCCCTCGGCTTCCTGATGTCAGTAAGTGCGCATGTACCAATTTCAACGCCCTTACGGATGGATGTAAACACCCTTGATTTTCAGCAGGCCCGGATTAAACAGATTCTGTTTAAGTCGCAGCTGCGCTCGGTGCTTTACGGCGTGCGGGAGGCCGACGAGGCGTTGTTTGCGCCGCAGGGCAACGCGCTGGGCCAGTGGCTGAGCAGCGTCATCAAGCCCAAGTTTCCGCTGCGGCCGGAGGTGCGGGAAGCCGAGCGGCTGCTCCACGACATGCTCGGCACGGGGCGGGAGCTGGCCGCGCAGTACCGCCGCGGCCAGATAGACGAAGCCCGCCGGGGGCTCACGCGCATTGACCGGATTGGCGAGCAGCTGGTGAGCGTGCTGCATAAGCTGGGGCAGGAAGCGGGTCGTTTCGGCGCGGCGGCCTAGTGCCGGGCAAGTTTGCGCGGCTGCTGACGGCGGCCGCTGCCCCGGTGCGGCGAAGCGGCCACTGGCCAGGAGCTGGCCGCATTTGGAGGTGTGAGCCACTACCCTCGTACGGAGCGGGCTGGGCGGTGCGCTAGCGGTGGTAGGGAAGCGCCGGGGGTGCCCGCTGCGCTGCCGAATGGCGGCCCGCCAACAAGAGCCCCGGCCCTGCGTAAAATGGGGCCACGCCTCAGGGAACAATTAGGACAGGTTGAGCCACTGGCCATCCCCTGGTTTTCCCGTGTACCTGAATTATATATGGGAATAATTACGCTGTTGGGAATGCTTCTGGTGGTTGCGGGCTGCTCGGGCCCGCCGCAGCAACCCGGCCTGCCGGCACCGGCGCCAGACACCACGCTGCCGTATGCCCGTCGCCGCATTGTATTGCCAAACGTGCCCGAGCGGGGCCGCGTGCTGGACCGGCACGACTCCGTGCTGGTGGCCACCCGCCCGCAGTACCTGCTGCAGCTGCCGCGCCGCCCGCCGCTGGACACGCTCGCGCTGGGCCAGCTGCTGGGCTGGGGGCCGGCGACCATCCGGCGGCGCATTGCCGAGGCCCTGCCCTATGAAGAAGCCCCGGCCGGCTATCCGGTGCAATTGCGCCTAACGGCCAAAGAGGCCGAGCGGGTGCGCCGGCAGCGCCGCGAGTGGCCCCAGCTCGCGCTGACCGAGCAGCGCCGGCGGGCTTATACCACGGCCGCGGGGGCCGCGGTGCTGGGCTACCTGGGCAGCGAAGCGCAACCGTTTTTCCGGCAGGCCCAACGCTACCGCCGCGGCCGCTTCTACCGGCTGCGCAACGGCGGCGTCGAGACCTACTACAACGGCCTGCTCGGCGGCCACCGCGGGTACCGGCACCCGCTGGTGGACTCCACGGGCCAGGAGCGCGGCACGTGGGCGCCGGATACGGCCTTCCAGCAAGGCCAGGACCTGCACCTGACCCTCGATGTGAAGCTGCAGGCCTACGCCGAACAGCTGCTGGGCCGCCGCAAGGGCTACCTGGTGGCGCTGGACCCGCGCACCGGGGAAATCCTGGCCTACGTGTCGGGGCCGACTTACAAGCCCGCCGCCCTGACGGCCCCCGACCAGGCGGGCGTCCGGGCCAAGCTGCTCGAGCACGAAGACATGCCGCTGCTGAACCGGCCCGCAACCCAAGCCCGCCCGCCGGGCTCGGTGTTTAAGCTGGTGAACGCCGCCATTGCCCTGCAGCTGGGCGCCATCACCCCGGCCACGGCCTTCCGGTGCGACCAGTCGCTGGTGAGCTGCGTGCACCGCCACCCGCCGGGCAAGAACCTGACCCTGGGGCTGATGTACAGCTGCAACCCCTACTTCTATCAGGTGTTTCGCCGGCTCATCGGCCGGGTGCCCGACAGCCTGACCCAGGACTCGGCCGCGGCCCGCCACGCCAACCTGGCGCAGTGGCGCCGCTATGCCCGCTCGTTTGGGCTGGATTCGGTGCTGGGCGTGGACCTGCCGCGCGAAGCGCCGGGCTTCCTGCCCACGCCGGCGTACTACGACACGGCCCGACGCACGACGCGCTGGACCTACCGCTCGATTTATTCGCTCAGCATCGGGCAGGGCGAAATCAACCTCACGGGCCTGCAAATGGCCAACCTGGCCGCCATCATTGCCAACCGGGGCTGGTACTACCCGCCCCACCTCGTGCGCAGCGTGGGAGACACCGGGCCACTGGCGCGCTTTAGGGAAAAGCACCACACCCTCGTCGACAGCGCCCACATCGCCGCGCTGGTGCCGGGCATGGTGGCCGTGTTGCAGCGCGGCGGCACCGCCGACGCCTCCAGCCTAGCCGATGTGGGCATTACGGTGGCGGGCAAGACCGGGACCGTGGAAAACGACGAGGGCGACGACCACGCCGCCTTTGTGGGCTTCGCGCCGGCCGAGGCACCCCAAATAGCCGTGGCCGTGTACCTGGAAAACGCGGGCTTTGGGGCCACGGCCGCGGCGCCCTGCGCCGCCCTGGTAATGGAGCAGTACCTGCGCGGCCGCATAGCCCCCCGCCGAAAAAAATGGGAGGCCCGCATCCAGCACCGGGCCCGACACGGGTATTGACCCCGCGTGGAGCCGTGGGGCGGCGGGGCATAAAAAGCGCCGCACCTGGCTGGGAGTTGCCCGCCATGGCCCCGACACCGGCCTCGGGCCGGGTTATTGCACCCGACGCGAGCGGGCCAGATGGCCCGCTCGGTTGCTATGGGAGGAAGGCCGGCAGCTATAAGGAGCGCGCTACGGCTGGCGCTCCAGCTGCTGGATGGCCGTGTTAATCTGTTGCTGCAGGATTTTGGCGACCACCGCCGCTTCTTCCCGGCGGGAGGCCTGGTAAGATAGGGCCGCGGGCGTATCGGGGGCGTCTTCCCACTGCATGAGCTCGGCCAGGGTGTCGAGGCGGCTGATGGAGGTGCCGATGGCGGTATATACGTCGGCCCACAACGCCGGCGCGGGCGCCGAGGCCGCGGCCAGGGCCACTTGCAGGTCGAACAGCCGCAAGGCCACGTCGGCCAGCTCGCGCAGCAGCACCGCTTCCTCGGGGGCCAGCAGGCGGGGCTTGCGGTCGATGACGCACAGAGTGCCCACGGCCTCGCCGGTGGCGGTGTGCAGGGGGGAGCCGGCGTAGAAGCGCAGGCCCAGGTCGCCGACGGCGGTGGGGTCTATGAGGGTGCAGGGCCGGTCGGCCAGGTTGTCAAACACGGTGGCTTCCTCGCTCAGAATGGCCACGGAGCAGAGGCTCTCGCCGCGGGGAACCCGCTCCGGGGCTTCGGGAAGGCCGGAGTTGCCGCGAAACCAGACGGTGTCGGCCTCGACCAGCGAAACCAGCGCGATGGGCACCTGAAACAGCTTGCCGGTGAGGCGCACAAACTCGTCGAAGAAGGGGGCGTCGCCGGCGACGCGGTAGGCTTGCAGGGCCGCCAGGCGCTGGGCTTCGTTGGAAGCAAGCAGGTGATGAGGAGTGGCCATGAAGCGCAGAAAAAAGAAGGCGAAGGTAGCGAGCGACCCGGAGCCGGCCGGAATACCACAAGCCGGGCGACGTCACTTTGTTTTTTCCTACCACCCACCCCGAAGGCAGTCGGCCTGCCAGCCAGCGCCTTGCCCCTGCCCTTGTACCGGGCTAGCCGTGGCTTGGCGCTGCTTGCGGGCAGTGTGCAGGCGGTCGAATTCGGATGGCCGAGGCCGGCGGGAGCTGGCTCAACTTGGTTTTAATTGAGCATTGAGCTGCATTTGCCCCACCAAACGCCGCCTATTTGGCCTGGGCCGGAAAGCTACCGCGCAGTGAATGGCCAACCCTTAGGCCCCAAGCCATACCTTTACGGCCTCTCTATCTCTACTCTTTAATCAGTTTTGCTATGATGACTGATACCCCACACGAAGCAGCCCGGCTGGCGGCGCTGAAGCGCTACGACATCTTGGATTCGCCGCAGGACGGCAGCCTGAACCGGCTCACCGCGCTGGCGGCCAAAATGTTCAACATGCCCATTGCCATTATCAGCATGGTGGACGAAGACCGGATTTGGTTTAAGTCGCTTCATGGATTGGACGCGGAGCAGATTGACCGGGGCGGGGGACTGTGCGACTCGGCCATCCTGTCGGAAGACGTGTACATTGTGGAGGATGCGCGCCAGGACCCGCGCACGCTGACCAACCCGCTGGTGGTGGGGGAAATGGGCCTGCGCTTTTACGCCGCTTCGCCCCTGACCACGCACGACGGCCACAACCTGGGCACGTTCTGCCTTATCGACCAAAAGCCCCGCTACCTGAACCAGGCCCAGCAGCTGATGCTGCAGGACCTGGCGGGCATTGCCATGGACGAGATTGAACTGCGCCTGGCGGCTCGCTCGGCCGTGGCGGCCAGCACGCGCCGGGTAGCCGAGCTGGAACAGGAACTGGAGCAGGCCCGGAAGCAAGCCTGACCAGGAAGCCCGGGGCCGGGCGCCCGGCCCCGGGCCGGGCCCCGAAGATGGCGGGCTAGGCTACTTCCCGCAGCCAGGCCACGGCCTTGTCTTCCGCATCGAAGAAACGGTACGAGAGCACGGACGCTTTGGCTTCGTGCATCACCTGGTCCATCGAGAGCCGGGCAAAGGCGTCGTCGGCCAGGAGAATGGCGCCGCGGAGGCCGCCGGGGCGCTGGCGGGAGGCGTCGAGCCAGTAGTCCACAATCCAGGCGCTTTCCTCTTCGGTGAAAGGGGCCATCTGGCGCTGGTCGCCGAGCATGCGGTGCCAATCATTCCGAACGAGGAGGTTGCGGGTGTGCGTGAGCAGGGCCTGCAAGTCGGAGAGCTGGCGCTTGCCGGGACGGTATTGGAAAATAACAAACCCCTCGGGGTGCTCGAGCAGGCGGCCGACGCTGTTTTCGAAGTAAAGCTTGGGGGTAGCGGTGGGCTGCATGTAGCGAAGGCGGTGGCGCAAAGGGCCGGATGGTGGGGCCGCAAAAGTAGGGCCCGAAAGCCTGAGAACGCAGAATAGCCGAACTGGTTGGTTTTCTTAGCGCGGACTAGTGAACTGCCGGGCTGGGCGGAAAGTAGTCGGCCAGCACCTGGGTGACTTTATCCTCGGTGAGGGGCTTGGAGAGGAACCCGGCGACGGGCAAGGCCTGGACGCGCGCCAAGTCGCGGGGGTTGAGGGAGGTAGTGAGCATGATGACCACGACGTCCTGCTGCTGGGCCGGCGGCAGGTGCTGGAAAGACTGGAGAAACGCAATGCCGTCCATGACCGGCATGTTGATGTCGAGGAAGACGAGGACGGGGCAGCGGCGCGAGGGGGACTGGCAGTGGGTGCGCAGCACGTCGAGGGCCTCCTGGCCATTCAGGGCCGTGAGCACCTGGGCGGTTGCGTCGAAGCGCTGCAGCAGCTTGGCGTTGAGAAAGTTGTTGGTGTAGTCGTCGTCGACGAGGAGGATGGGGCTGGGCAGGGCGGGCATGCGGGCGGCCTGGGAAAAGGCATCAGGACGCCGGGTGTACGGGGAAAAAGACGGTGAAGGTGGTGCCCTGGCCGGGCTGACTGGCCACTTCGATGCGGCCGCCGCTGTTTTCGACCATTTTCTTGACCATGTAGAGGCCGATGCCCGAGCCCTCGACGTGGGCGTGCAGGCGCTGGAACATGCCGAAGAGCTTGCCCGCGGCCAGGGCGACGTCGAAGCCGAGGCCGTTGTCCTGCACGCGCAGCACGTGGTAGTCGTCGTGCCGGTAATACGTCAGGTCCACGTCCGGGGCGCGGTCGGGGTGGTGGTACTTCAGGGCGTTGCTGAGCAGGTTGTAGACCACCGAGCGCAGGTTCTTCTCGGAAAACGGCAGGCGGACATCCGCGGGTACGTCGACCGTCAGGCTGGCCCGGGTTTGCTGCACGAGCGGCTGCAGGTCGAGTTGCACTTCCTGCACCACGGCGGCCAGCGGCACGAGCGTGACGGGCTGGTCGTGCGCGTGCTGGAGCTTGCTCACTTCGGTGAGCTGCTCGATGGTGCGCCGGAAGCGTTCGGTGGCCTGCTGCATAAGCTGGAGCATTTCGGGCACGTCGCCGACCCGGCCGGCGGGGGGCAGCTCGTGCCGCAGGGCCAGCAGCAGGCCTTCGATGTTGGCGATGGGGACTTTGAGGTCGTGCGAGGCGGTGTAGATGAAGTTGTCGAGGTCGATGTTGGTGCGGGTGAGCTGCTCGTTGGTGGCGTGGAGCTGCTCGGCCAGGGCACGGGCCTGGGCGCCGCCTTCCTCTACCACGCGTCGGGCCTGCACCTGGTCGGTGACTTCGTGGGCGAAAACCAGCACCCCATCGATTGCGCCCCGGGTGGTGCGCCGGACCTGGTAGGTGAAGGTAAAGTACAGCTCTTCCAGGGGGCCGCCGTCGTGGCGGGTCAGTTGCAGGGGGAGCTCCTGGTCGACGAAGGTTTCGCCGGTGGCGTACACGCGCTGCAGGCTGTGGTAGATGGGCGTACCGGCCACCTCGGGCATGGCTTCGAGCACGGGCTTGCCAAGCAGGGCGCGGCCGGGGAACACGCGCTGGTAGGCCGGGTTGACGAGCTGAAAAATAAATTCAGGGCCGTCGAGGATGACGATGGGGGCCGGGGCCTCCATGAAGAGGTGGTGCAGCTGCTGGCGCTCGGCTTCGCGCTGCTGGCGGGCCAGCACCTGCTCCGTCACGTCGAAGGCGAAAATGGTGACGCCCGCAATCTGACCGGCTTCGCGGTAGGCCTGGTAGGTGAAGTTGAAGTACTGGGTACGGGGCGGCTGGCCGTCGGCCGGCACGGGCGCAAAGGGCACTTCAGCGCCAAAAAACGTCTCGCCGGTTTGGTACACGCCGTCGAGCAAGGCCACGAACCCTTGTTCCCGGGTTTCGGGCACGGCCACGGCCAGGTCGAGGCCCACGAGCTGGCGGTTGGGGAACAGCTGCTGGTAGGCGGGATTGACGTATTCGAAGCGGTGCTGAGGGGCGCGCAGCAGGGCAATCAGGGCCGGGGTTTGCTCGAAAACGTTGTGGAAGGCCTCGCGCTCCAGCGCCTGGCGCTGGGCTACGGCCAGCAGGTCGGCCTGCAGGGCTTCGGCCTGCTGGCGGGCGCGCACCCGCTCCGTCACGTTGACGGCGAAGCTCATCACGCCTTCGATGTGCCCGGCGGCGTCGAACTTGGGCTGGAGGGTGAGGTCGTAGTACTGGTCGTGCAGCTCGCCGGTGTGGAAACGGTCGAGGCGCTGGGTGGTTTCGAGGGCGTGCACGGGCTGGCCGGTGCGGAACACGCGGTCGAACGGCTCGTGGGCTTCTTCGGGCAGCTCGGGCAGAGCCTGGCGGCGGGGCAAGCCCCGCAAGGGGCGGTTGTGCAGCAGCTCCTGGGTGCGGGGGTGCACCAGGGTCCAGACGTGGCCGGGGCCCTGGAAGAGGTTAATCTCGGCCGGGGCCTGGCTGAAGAGGCGCAGCAGGCGGTTGCGCTGCTCCACGGCGACGGCACGGGCGTCGTCGGCCTCCAGGGTGCGCTGGTGCACGCGGGCCTCCAGCTCCAGGTTGAGCTGCTGCACCTGCTGGCGGGCCAGCACCTGCTCGGTCACGTTGTAGGAAAAGTCGAGTACGCCGTCCACGTGGCCGGCGGCGTCGCGCAGGGGCAGGTAAAAGGCGTTGATGTAAATCAGCTCGGGGGGCCGGCCGGCGCCCGCAAAGTCGAGGTGCACGGGTAGCTCCTGGCCGTAGGCGGGCTCGCCGGTGGCGTACACTTGGTCGAGGCGCTCAAAAAAACCTTGTTGGGCGGCTTCGGGCACGGCCTCGCGCACAGAGCGGCCGAACAGCGTGTGGGTGGGGAAGTAGTCCCGGTAGCGCTGGTTGACGAGGGTGTAGACGTGGTCGGGGCCGTGGTAGGTGGCCACCTGCGCGGGCAGGTTCATCAGAACCTGGTAGAGGCGCTGGCGCTGGGTTTCGGCGTCGTCGCGGGCGGCTTTCTCGGCGGCCTGGGCTTCGCGCAGGGCCACTTCCACGGGGGTGCGGGGCTGGTCGGCCGTGTCGGTGAAGCTGACGAGCAGGCCCGAGCCTGCGCGGCGGGCGGCGAGGCGGTAGTAGTTGTCGTACCCGTCGGCCTGGTAGTTGACGTTGTATTCGCGGGGCTCGCCCGAGACAAAGGCATCGACGTGGAACTGGAAGGTGCCGTGCTCTTTGCTGTGCGGCCACTGCCCCATGTGGGTGAGGGTGGGCACCACCGGCATGGCCATCATGCGCTGGGCCGCCGGGTTGAGGTACTCGAAGGTGAAGTCGACGATGTCGCCCGAGCCGGCGGGGTCGTAGAGGGGCGTGTAGAGGATGATGCCGGTGAGCGAGACGGCGAGCAGCTCCCGCAGCAAGATGGATTCGGGGGCAATGGCGGCAGCGGCGGGAGGAAGCATGGGCAACAGCGGCGGGGTGAGGCAACCAAATCGCGGGGCGGCACGCAACGTGTGGCAAACGCAGATGCAGGGGGAACGGGCCGCGCGGCTTAGGGTTGCCGCCAGCGGCAGGAGCGCAGCGCCGGAAGGTGGCCGGTAGCGGGGCCAGCGTGGTTTGAAGGGACCAGCTGCGTTACGATGGAGGGGTGGGAAATGCATCGAGCGGGCCATCTGGCCCGCTCGCGTCGGTTTATTGTAGCAAATGGCCCGGGGAGCCCCTACGCGGTGGGAAAGTGGCGCTGAAAATGCAGCTTAAGAATGGTGTCGAGCTTCTCTTTGGTGAGGGGCTTGCTGACCAGCCCGGCAATGGGCAGGGACTCGATGCGGCCGAGGTCGACGGAATTCATGGAAGCGGTGTGCATGACGATGACCACGGCCTGCTGCCGGGCCACGGGCAGGCGCTGGTAGGCCTCGACAAAGGCCATGCCGTCCATGCCGGGCATCTTGACGTCGAGCAGCACCAGCACCGGGCTGCTGGGCTGGGCCTCGGCCGCGAGGTCTTCCAGGGCCGCCAGGGCATCTACGCCGTCGGTGGCGGCGAGGTAGCGGTCGGCCACGCCGAGCTGCTGGAGCAGGCGTTCGTTGAGGTCGTTGGTGAGCGGGTCGTCGTCGACCAGCAGCACGCTGGAGAGTTTTATCATGGGAAGCGTGGGGCCCGGAGTAGCGGGGAATGGCGGACTGCTGGAGCCGGTGTGTATCCGCGAGCGCACAAAACTAGTGCATCCCCTTGTTTAGCTCAGCTCGATGAAAAAGGTGGTGCCTGCTTTCTCACGGCTTTCGAGCCAGATGTCGCCGCCGTGGAGCTCGACGATTTGCTTGGCGATGAACAGGCCCAGGCCGGTGGTGATTTCGCCCTGCAGGCCGGCGCGGCGGGTGGGGTTGAACTTGTCGAAGAGGTTGTTGTGCAGCTTGCCGGGGATGCCGATGCCGGTGTCCTGCACCGTGAAGCGCACCTTGCCCTCGTGCGCGTGCAAGCCGACGGTGACCGTGCCGCCGGTGGGCGTAAACTTGAGGGCGTTGTGGAGCAGGTTGTCGAGCACGCGGCCGAATTTTTCGGGGTGCAGGCTAACCTGCAGGGCGTCGGGGGGCAGCGTCAGGGCCAGGGCAATGCCCTTCTCCTGGGCCGCGAGGCGGTGCGGGTTCAACCGCGTGGTGAGGTAGGTATTTAGGTCAGTGGGGCGTTTTTGCAAGCCGTTCTGGTCCAGGTCGCCGACGTAGAGCACGTCCTGGAGCAGGGCGTGCGCGTGGGCACACGACGACTGGATGAGGCCGAGGTAATGCACCATTTCCGGGGGCGGCGGAGACTGCCCGGCGCGGCTGGCCACTTCGCGCTGCAGCAGGTCGGTGAGCAGCTCGATGTGGGCAATGGGGCCTTTTAGGTCGTGGGTGGCCAGCTGCAGGATGGTTTCCTGGGCGTCGTAGACGCGCTTGAGCTTCGCTTCCAGATTCTTGCGGTCGGAGATGTCCTCGAGGATGGTGTAGCCCAACTCGCCGCCTTCGTCGGGAAAGAGCACCGAATGGACCTGGCACCAGAACGAGGAGCCGTCGCAGCGCATCAGGCACGTTTCGAGCGTAAAGGACGGCAGCTTGTGTTCCCATAGCCTCTCTTGCAGCTCCTGCCAGTCGGCGCGGTGGTCGGGGTGGGCAAACTCCATGATTTTGTGCCCCACCAGGTCTTCCACGCCGGCGCAGCCCAACATCTTGACCACCGCCGGGTTGGCCTGCCGAATGGTGAGGTCGGGGGTAATGATTTTCTGGCCGAGCGGGGCGTTTTCGAATACGGTGCGGAACCGCACCTGGCTTTGCTCGTAGCGGTCGAGGGGCTGGCCGGGGTCGGCGGGCTCCCCGCGCAGGGCCGCGGCGTTTTCAGCCGCGGAAGAAGGAGCCGGCTGGGCGGGAGTGGGCGCTTGTGACATGTGGTGAGGCAGTGTGCTGGGTATACGGAAGCTGCCCTGAAAGGACGGCTGTAAGGTAAGGCGGCTTGAGTAAACACAGCGTGAACATGCTGATAAGAAACCGTGGGGTCATGCCGAGCGCAGCCGAAGCATCTCTACCGCTTCGTTGAGCCAGCATTGATTACTCTCGCGGTAGAGATGCTTCGGCTGCGCTCAGCATGACCGGCTTTTCCTGCATGACCGGCTTTTCCTATACGCTTCCTTGTGCGGGAGTACTTTGAGTACTCAAGCGAAGCAGTAGAAATGCCTCGGCCAGCGCAGCAGGACCCCCAAAATCAAGTTCCCAAACACGCGCCAAGCGTTGCCTACGTGGGGCTGCGCCCCACACGTCCCGGAGCTGGACGGTATGCGCGCTAAGTGCGGAAACGTTGGCTTGGATTCCGGCGGTTGGCGACTTCGCCTGGAGCAGCTTACTTTTAAGTCTATGTACTCCTCCATCGACCTTCCCTCCCGCAGTATACTATTTCGCCCGGACCTGAACGTGATGGTGGTGCGCTGGCACACGCATGCCGATTTCGAGGTGGTGAAGGCCGATTATGAGCAAATGCTGGCCGCGGCCGAGGCCAGTGGCTTCAGCGACTGGCTGCTGGACGTGCGCCGCCGGGACAAGGTGACGGCAGAGCTGAGCGCGTGGGTAAACCAGGAGTTTTACCCGCAGGCCGTGGCCCGGCTAGCGCCCCGCCGGCTGCGCATAGCCGTGCTGAGCTCGCCGGCGCTGTCGGAGGCGTACCGCACCGACCCGGAGCAAAAAAAGCACGTGGCCTATGCCACGGACCCCGCCCGGCCGTTTGACATCCGGCTGTTTGACGACGAAAGGCAGGCCATGAGCTGGCTGAGCCCACTGCTGGGCTAAACGGGAATGGCGGCCGCCAAACCCCGCCTGTGGCTCGCTTCTGAACAAGCAGAATGGCCGCCGCGGCCGCACAAGCTGGCCAGCCGGGCGCTGCTGCGCCACGTGCCCGGGCTGGGCGCTTCCGCGAGGCCGGGCAAAAACCCTACCCCACCTGCCCAAGCCAGGCCGTTGCTTCGGCTTCGGTTTCGAAGCGGCGGAAGCGCATGCCCGCCGAGTTGGCCTGCTGCACAATCTGGCCCATGGCCAGGCGGGTAAAGACATTAGTGGCCATAACCACGGCACCGTAGAGCCCGGCGGGATATTCGGCGGCGGCGTGGCACCAATGCTCCACTAGCCACGCAACTTCTGCGGGGGTGTAGGGGGCAAGCAGGCGTTGGTCGGTCAGGAAGCGGTTCCAGCGGTGAAGCTCCAGCAGCCGGCCCGCCTGAATGAGCAGGGCCTGCAAATCGGAAAACTTGCGCGGGCCGGCATTGAACCGTAAAAGGGCGTAGCCGTCGGGGTGGCCGTAGAGCCGGCCCACACCGTTTTCGAAGTAGAGCCGAGGAGAGGCAGTGGGCATTTAGGAACAAGAAGGATGACCGCGGCGAAGGCGAGAAGTAGATTGCCGGGACGAAGATAGGGCCTGGGCCCTGGCGCCAGCCTAGTATGGGCAGGGTGCGGGCACAAGCAAAGCATTTTCGGTAAGGACAAGGAAGCGTATGGGAAAAGGCGGTCAAGTAGGAAAAGCCGGTCATGTAGGAAAAAGGCAGTCATGCTGAGCGCAGCCGAAGCATCTCTACCGCTTCGTTGCAAATCGTTTGTCATGCCGACGCAGGAAGCATCTTCTCACGGCTCAACGGTTCGTGCTGACCTGATAAGATGCTTCGCTGCGCTCTGCATGACAGCCGATTAGATTACTCTCGCGAGAGAGATGCTTCGGCTGCGCTCAGCATGACCGGCTATTCCTATAGGCTTCCTTGTGCGGGAGTGCTATGAGGCCCAAACGAAACGGGAGACAGCCTTAACTACGCTGACCTTCGGCACAACCACCGCAGCAAGACAAAAACGGGGATTTCATAAAATCCCGAACTCGCGCTAAACCACCCCACGTACGGCGTTGAGGTAGCTGGCGGGATAGCGCGCGGTGGCCAAGGCCCGTGCACGCGGGCGCACCGCCGCCATTCGCTTCGGGCCGTACAATACTTCCCCGCAATAATTGCAGCATAGCTATGTGGAAGCCGGTAGTCCAGCAGTTTCAGCCCGCCTACTTTGCCATGGTCATGGCCACAGGCATCATTTCGCTGGCGGCGCATGGGCTTCACCTACACTGGCTGGCCGAAGCGTTCTTCTACCTGAATCTGATGCTCTACCCGCTGTTTCTGTTACTGCTGCTGGGGCGGGTGCTGTTTTCCTTTCCGGGATTTAAAATTGAGCTGGCCTCCCACGAGAAAGGGGCCAACTTTCTGGCCCTGGTAGCCGCTACCTGCCTGGTGGGCAACCAGTTTGTGCAGCTGCGCAGCAACCAGGCAGTTGGGCAGGCGCTGTGGGTTTTCGGGGCCGTATGCTGGGTGATGCTGCTGTATGCGTTCCTGCTGAGCGTGACCTTGCGCAGCGACAAGCCCCCGCTCGAAACCGGGCTGAACGGGAGCTGGCTGCTGCTGGTGGTTTCCACGCAGGCGTTGGCCGTGCTGGGCGCGGGCTTGGTGCCCGGCCTGCCCTTGCCGGCCGAGGTGGGCGCATTCGTCGTCCTGAGCTTGTTTCTGCTGGGCAGCCTGTTTTACCTGGTGCTGGGCACGATGCTGTTCTACCGCCTCACCTTCGTGCGCGTAGAGCCCGACGAAGTGGACGCGCCGTACTGGATAAGCGTGGGTGGCAGTGCCATCACGGTGCTGGCCGGCGCCACGCTGCTCGGTACCCTGCAGCAAACGCATGCGCTGGCCGATGCCGCCGGGTTCATTAAAGGTTGGAGCGTGCTGTTTTGGGTGGTGAGCACGTGGTGGATGCCGTTTGTGATGGTGCTGCGCGCCTGGCACCACCTGCGGGCGCGGCCTGCTTTCGCCTACCGCCCGGCGTACTGGAGCATGGTTTTTCCGCTGGGCATGTACACAGCGGCCACGTCGCGCCTGGCCGGCCAGCTGCCCCTGCCCGCGCTGAGCAGCATCCCGGCCGGCTTCATTTATGTGGCGCTGCTGGCCTGGGTGCTCACCTGTGGGGGCATGCTCCACCACTTGGCCACGGCGGCGCATAAGCAACCAGCTTAGGGTTTCGGGGCCCGGCCCTCCTACCCTACTATCAGGGTTTGGGGGGCGGCTTGCTTGATGCGGCCCAGGAGCCAGTCGGTCTGGCGCTTGGTGCGGGCGTTGCAGTATTCGTAGGCGGCTTTCAGCTCCTCGTCGCGCAGGGCCAGGGCGGCCTGCTTTATCACTATCCAGCACAGCTGTACCTCCTGGGTGAGCAGCCACAGGTCGTGCAGGTCGCGCACCAGGGCCAGGCTGCCGCTGCGCTTTTCCGCAAACAGGTCGCGCTTCAGGGTCTTGGGCTCGCTGTCTTTTTCCTCCGAATACTTCTTAACAAAGCCCATCACCCGGCCCCGGTGCTCGCGCGACCACGCCGAGAGCTTCTGGCACATCTGCTCGATGTCGGGCTCGTCTTTGTGTTTTTGGGAAACCTTTTCGAACGCGTCGGTGAGCTGCTTTTCGCTGCTTTCGAGCAGGCCGAGGTAATTGCTGAGGTGCATGGCGGACGGGAGTTAAGCGCGGAAACCCGGGCTAGGCGTGGACTTTGCGAATGCGAACGGCGGCGTACTTGAAATGCGGCTGCTTGCTGATGGGGTCCCACTCGGTGAGGGTGAGCTCGTTGGCGGCACGCGGGCGGCCGTCCTTGGGCTCGTCCCAGTAGCCGTAGTGGAAGGGCATAAATATCAGGCCCGGCTCGATGCCGCCCACGCGGGCTGGCTCGGTGGCGTGGCCGCGCCGCGAGGTTACCTCCACTAGGTCGCCGGTGGCGATGCCGTAGCGGGCTGCGTCTTCTTCCGACAGCTGCACGAAGCCCTCGGGGGCCGCGTGGTGGAGGGCGTGGGCGCGGCCGGTTTTGGTGCGGGTGTGGAAGTGGTACACCACCCGGCCCGAGGTAAACCACAGCGGGTAGGCCTCGTCGGGCGCTTCGTGGGGCGGCTCGTAGTCGGCGGCCAACAGCACGGCGCGGCCGTCGGGGTCGTTGGCCTGGTACTCTTCGGGCTGCTTTTCGGCGCCGGTTTCCAGGTCGTAGCCGTAGGTTTCGCAGTAGTCGAAGTGGGTGTTGAAGACGTGGTCGGTGTAGAGGTGGGCAGCGCCGTGGGGGTGCTGCTCGTTGCAGGGCCACTGGATGCCCGAGCCGCCGGTGAGCAGGGCGTAGCTCATGCCCGAATAGTCGCAGGGGCGGCCCTTGCTGCACACCTTCCAGGCCTCAAACGCCTCTTCCGGCGTGCGCCACTTAATGAGCGGCTGCCCGTCTTTGTCGCGGAAGTCCATGCGGGCGGCGTAGTCCAGCAGGATGTCGAAATCGGAGCGCGCCTGCCCGGGCGGCTCAATGGCCTTATAGGACAGGTGCACCGTGCGGTCGGTGTTGGTGAAGGTGCCGGTTTTCTCGCCCCAGATGGCGGCGGGCAGCACCACATCGGCCAGCTGGCCGGTTTCGGTCATAAACGCGTCTTCTACCACCACCAGCAGGTCTTGCTGCTGCAAAATCTTGCGGATGCGGCCCAAGTCCGGCAGGCTTACGGCCGGGTTGGTGGCCTGAATCCAGAGCAGCTTGATGGAGCCGGTTTCGCAGTAGCGCCAGATTTGCATGGCGTGCGTGGGCGGCGCCCAGTGCGGAATCTTGTCCAAGTCGACGTTCCAGATGCGGGCCAGGTCGGCGATGTGGGCGGGGTTGTCCCAGTTGCGGAAGCCGGGCAGGTCGCCGTCGGCGCCGCACTCGCGGGTGTTCTGCGAAGTGGGCTGCCCGTTCATCTGCAGGATGGCGTTGCCGGGCGAGCCAATCAGGCCCCGCAGCAGGTTGATGTTGTTTACCTGCACGGCCGCCGCCGTGGCCTGCATCGACTGGTACACCCCCTGCAGCGCCGTGGATACCAGCGTTTGGCAGGTGCCCAGGATGTGGGCGGCGGCGCGCAGCTTGGCGGCCGGCACGCCCGTCAGGGCTTCCACGCGCTCGGGCGTCCACTTGCCCACGGTGCGCACCAGCTCCTCAAAGCCCACGGTGTGGTCGCTCACGAAGTCGTAGTCGATCTGCCCGTTTTCGATGATAAGGTGAAGCAAGCCGTTGAGCACGGCCACGTTGGTGCCCACGCGCGGGGCCAGGTGCACGGTGGCGTGCTGGGCGGTGTAAGTCAGGCGCGGGTCAATCACGACGAGCTTGGGCGGGTTCACGCTGGCCAGCCGGTCGAGGATGCGGGCCCAGAGCACGGTTTGCTGCGAGGCCATGTTGTGGCCCACCAGCAGCACGGCCTCGGTGGTGTCGAGGTCGGCGAAGGAGCCGGCCTGCCCGTCGGTGCCGAAGGAGAGCTTGAGCGCAGCGCCGGCCGTGGCCGTGCACAGGCGGGTGTTGCCGTCCATGTGGGGCGTGCCCAGGCCGGCTTTGCCCAGCACGCCCAGCGTGTAGTATTCCTCAATAAAGAGCTGCCCCGAGGTATAGAAGCCGATGGCGCTGCTGTGGCCTTCGGCCAGCAGCTCCTTGGACTTGCTTACAATCAGGCTCATGGCCTCGTCCCAGGTGGCGGGCTCCAGCTGGCCGTTGCGCCGGATGAGCGGCGTGGTGAGGCGGTCGGGGCTGTGGTTGGCTTCCCAGGCGTGGAGGCCCTTGGGCCCCAGCCGGCCGTGGTTGACGCGGTCGACGGCCCGGCCGCGCACGCCCACAATGCGGCCGTCGCGCACGCCGATATCCAGGCCGCAGCAGTTGGAGCAGAGCACGCAGGCCGACTGCACCCAGTGGTGGGGCTCTTCGGTGGTGCGCTCGTCCACGCGTTGGGGCCAGTAGCCCTCGTGGGGCGTGCGGGGTCCCCAAATGTCCTGGATGCTGTCGCGCGTTTCGTTCATGGTAGCAGGGAGCAAAAGTGAATAGCAGCTGCTTGTTGCTTAGCACACGCAACGGCCAGCCGGGCAGCCGAATCAGACAGATTCCGGCCCCAGCGCGATTGCGAATAGTACGGGAGCCCGAATCAAAAAGTAGATAGTAATCCGGCGATTTTTAATTTTATTTTAATGCCAGGAATTTGGCTCAACCCCTGAGGGCCGACAGTCTATTATTCTTAGGACCATAAAAAAGGCCTTCACCTAATTGTGAAGGCCTTTTTTTTAACGTTTCAATTTTCTTCGCTACGCTGAAATCAGTAAGCTCAAAAGCAGCTCCAGAAGCTTTGGCTCAGCCGGCCATTTAATTGGAGCCGGTAGTCCGCGGCAGGGCTGGGCGGGCACCGGGCTGCAGGTAGGTATCCATCCACTCCAGCCAGAAGCGGTTGCGCTCGCGCTGCCGCACGGGGTCGCTGGCGTTGTGCGCGGCCACGGGCCAGGCGATGAACTTGGTGGGCACCCCATTGTCCTGCAGGGCGTGGTAGAGCTTGTATGATTGGGTAATGGGCACCCGCGGGTCGCCGGTATTGGCCAGAATGAGCGTGGGGGTGCGGATGCGGCCCGCCAGGGTAATGGGCGACTGCTCGCGGTACGAGCGGGCATTGTCTTCGCTCAGCCAGGGCGAAGGGCCGATAGCGGCCGCGCGCTGAATGTTGGAGTCGCCCAGGTTGTACTGGTCCAGCCAGTCGGTTACGGATGCGCCGGCCACGGCTGCTTTCCAGGTGGTGGGGTAGTGCCCAAGCAGCCACACGGTCATGTACCCGCCGTATGACCAGCCGCTTACGCCGATGCGGGTCGTGTCTACCATGCCGCTGCGCTTGAGCTGGGCCAGGCCCGCCATCACGTCGCGGCCCGGGCCCGCGCCCGCGTCCTTGAAGATGGCGGCTTTGTAGGCGTTGCCCAGGTTGTCGCTGCCCCGGTAGTTGGGCTCAAACACGAAGTAGCCGCGGCCGGCAAACAGCTGAGACAGCGACGAGAAAGTAGCCGTGGAAGCCGCCGTGGGGCCCCCGTGGATAACGAGCACCAGCGGGTAGGTTTTGCCCGGGGTGTAGTTGGCCGGGTAGGTCAGCTCACCGTCGTTCTCCACGCCGTCGGACTTCCAGGTCAGGGTCTGGGCTTTGCCCAATTGCAGGGCTTTTACGTCGTGGTGGAAATCGGTGAGGCGCTTGGGCTTGGCCGAGGCGGAAGCCATGTAAAAGAGCTCAGCGGGCTGGCCGGGGTCGGTGCCGATGAAGGCAATGCGGCCGTTGTTGCTGACAGCCACATCCACCCAAAACGACCAGTTTGGGCTAACCGTGCCCAGGGAAAGCTTGCGGGCCGCGCCACCCTTCAGCGGCTGCAGCCACAGCGAGGTGCGGTTGCCGTCGAGCCCGCCCAGGAGCAGCGACTTGCCATCGGGCATCCAGATGGAGCGAAACACGTCGCGGTCGAGCGTGGGCGTCAGGTTCTTGCCCTGTCCCCCCGATGCCGGGGCCACCCACACTTCATTGATGTTCATGGTATTGCCCTCGCGGGGATACCAATACGCCACCTGGCTGCCATCGGGCGAAAACGACGGGTAGCCCTCCAGCGAGGCCCGGCCCGTGAGGGGCCGAATCGCGCCCGTGGCCACGGTGAGCAGCTGGATAGCCCGCATGTTGCCGTTGCCGGAGTGGGGCGAGGGCACTTTCACAAAGGCCAGCATTTTGCCATCGGGGCTCCAGGACAAAGGCGAGGAGGGCGCCCCGGGCGGAATGGTGACCGGCAGGCTCCAGGTACCGGAGGTGAGCCGCGTCGGAGCCCCGCCCGCGGCGGGCACCAGCCAGATGTGCGATGGCGTTGGGGCCGCCGTCAAAAACAGGTCGTTGTTGCCGATTTCAAAGGCGTCGTAGCCCTTGTCGGGCGGGCCGGCTGAGTGGTCGGCCGCATCGGCGGTTACGTAGGCCAGGGCCTGGCCATCGGGGCGCCAGGCGTAGTGCTGCACGCCTTTGCGGGCGCGCGTCACCTGTCGGAGCTCCCCGTTGGGCAGCGTCTGGATATAGAGCTGGGGCAGGGAGTCTTTGCCAAAGCCGGTTTTGGCTAGGAAGGCCAGCTCCCGGCCGCTAGGCGACCAGCGCGGCTGGCTCAGGCCGGCGCGCCGCTCCACGAGGGCGCGCTGCGTGCCGTTGGCCGCGGTCACCAGCACCAGGCTGGTATGGAAACGGTCCTCGGCGTAGTCGGGCGTCGACACGACCATGGCAATGGTCTGGCCATCGGGCGAAAACTGCGGGTCGGAAAGGCCGGTGAGCTTGGCCAGGTCGGCCAGCTCAAACGGGCGGGACTGGGCGCGCAGGCCAGCCAGCGGCAGCAAAAGCCAGAGGCAAGCGAGGCGCCAGCGGAATAGTAGGTTGTTCATCAAAGCCGGGATAATAATGTGATGGAAGTGGTATTTCCCCACAAGATACATGAATTGAGCCGATTGGCAATAAGTTAAAAACCAAATGTCCAGCTTATTACCCCGCCCCTACCCCCTTGCTCAGTGCGTTTTGGCGGCGGCCTGCGGGGTGTGGTCCACGGCGACTTTGCCGCCTTTCATCACCCATTTCACGTGGTTGATGACCACCGTTATGTTTTTGAGCGGGTCGCCTTCCACGGCCACCAGGTCGGCGAAATAGCCAGGCGCAATGGCGCCTAGCTCCTTTTCCATGCCCAGCATTTCGGCGCCGGTGGTGGTGGCGGTTCTCAGGGCTTGCGCAGGGGTCATGCCCGCTTTCACAAACCACTCCAGCTCCCGGGTGTTCTCGCCAAAGCCGGTAAACACGGCGTCGGACCCCATGGCAATTTTCACGTTGGCTTTCACGGCCCGCTTCAGGGTGGCGAAGTTTTTCTCAACGTACTGGTTTAGGCCGGCCACTACTTTGGCGTCGTAGCCATACTCGTCTTTGTGGGCGATGTAGTAGCGGTTGTGCTCCACCGTTGGGACGTAGATAATGCCTTTGCGGGCCATGGTGGCCAGGGTGGCATCGTCCATATCGATGGCGTGTTCCACGGTATTGGTGCCGGCCCGCACCGCGTCGCGGGCGCCATCGGGGCCGTAGGAATGAATGGCAATGCGCTTGCCGGCGTAATGGGCCACATCGGCCGCGGCCTTCATCTCCTCGTAGCTAAAGGTCTGGAAGCCGGTTACGTCCTTGTCGCTGCCGGTGGAGCCGTACATTTTTATCCAGTCGGCGCCGGCGGCCAGCTGCTGCCGGGCCGCGCGCTGCACGCCCTCTACCCCATCGCACTGGCCCGCATCCGGAATTGAGCCAACTTTATACGGCGTGCTGGTGATGTGCAAGCCGTTGGCGGCCACAAACATGCGCGGCCCCGGCATGGCGCCCCGGTTGATGAGGTCGCGCAGGGAAATGTCGATGTTGTCAAACGAGCCCAGGTCGCGGACGGTGGTGACGCCGGTTTCGAGGGTTTTGCGGGCATTCTCTTGGGCTAAAAACAGGGTGACGCCGGAGCCCAAGGTGCCCAGCTGGCCCCAGGGATTGGTGCCGGGCGTTTTGTCCCAATAAAATGACATATGGGTGTGGGCGTCGATTAACCCCGGAATGGCCGTGTAGGCCTTTAAGTCAATGGTTTCGGCATTGGCCGGGATGGTCACGTCCTTTTCAGGACCGACTTTAATGATACGGTCGGCGTCTACGAGGACGACGGCATTCGTAATGACTTTGCCCTGGCCGTCCACCACTTTCCCGAAGTGAAGGGCTTTGACTTGCGCAATTGAAACCGAGGGATGCCCCAAAGCAAAAAGCAGAAACGAAAGAAGGTATAAGTTGCGCATGGCGGTGAAGGAGTTAGACGAGGTGGCTTTGCAAACGGCAGTTGAAGTAAACCGCCAGCGGAGATGCAGCAATATTGCGCCAAATACGCCGCCAGCCATACCTGCTGGCTCTGGCACTTGGCCCAGGCATTTCAGCCCCATTATTCATTAACACCAGCCCATGAATCAGCTTACTGCAAAAGGCATCTGGGAGGTATTCAAGCAGACCGGCGCGGGGTTTTCGCACGATAAGGTGCCTAAGCTAAGCGCCGCCCTGGCTTACTACGCCATCTTTTCGCTGGGGCCCATGCTCATGGTCATCATCTTCACTTCGGAGCTGCTCTGGCAGCAGCAGGCCGTGGAAGGCAAGCTGTTTGGGCAGATTCAGGCGCTGGTGGGTGCCAAAGCGGCGCTTCAGGTGCAGGACATTATCAGGAGCGCGGCCTTTGATGGCAACAACAAGCTGAACGCGCTGATTGGCTTCGTGACGCTGACCATCGCCGCCACCGGCCTGTTTACCGAAATGCAGGACTCGATAAACACCATCTGGCAGCTCAAGATTAAGCCCAATGCGGGCTGGCGCCAGGTGTTGCAGTCGAGGGCCACGTCGTTTCTGCTGATTGTCAGCCTGGGCTTCCTGCTCATTGTCTCGCTGATTATTACCGGCCTAGTGGAAGGGCTGATGGGCAGGCTGAAAGAAATCTTCCCGGATACCACGGTAATCCTGGTGTATGTGGCCAACCTGCTCCTGACGCTGCTGATTACGTCGGCCCTGTTTGCCATCATTTACAAGGTGTTGCCCGATGCCATTATTCGCTGGAAGGACGTGGCGGTGGGCGCCGTGTTCACGGCCCTGCTCTTCATGCTGGGCAAATTCGGCATCACGCTCTACCTCAAAAACAGCAACGTGGGCACCGCGTATGGCACGGCGGGGTCGCTGGTGGTCTTGCTGCTGTGGATTTATTACTCCACCATCATTCTGTATTTCGGGGCCGAATTCACCAAGTGCTACGTTATTAAATACGGCACCGAAATCCAGCCCAACAAGCAAGCCGTGCTGGTGCAAACAGTGCAAGTAGAAAGCAAAGAAATGAGTGTGCGAGAGAACGAAGAAAACCGGGAAAACCTCGAGCGAGAATTGCAGCGCACCAAAGACGACCTGGACCGGAAAAGGATGGGTAGAAGCAGATAACGGGCCGGAAGCACCCTGACCGTTCGCTCGACGTGCATTACCAGTAGAGCTAAACTTTTACGACTTATCAACTCTCCTAAGGGAAAGCAAGGGCCACAGCCGGTGAATAGCCAGGCAGCCCAAGCGGTTTTATTTGATAGCCCAACCACATATCTTTGGGCTCCAAACCCGGTGATGGGGTACCACCTTGAACCGCCAGTGCCTTTGGGGCGCTGCGCTGATGACTCCTACGCCTACCACGGCCTCGTGCCCGCGGAGCGTGGTTTTTTGTCAGCTTATCCCTATTGCCTGTGGCTGTTCGCCCCTCCCCTTTTTCGCTGCTCCGGCCCGTGCTGGCCATGGAGCAAACGCCCCACCTGCTTTTCCTGCTGCGCTGGCTGCTGATTTGCGCCGTGGTGGGCGGGCTGGTGGGCTCGGCGTCGGCCTTCTTTCTCGTGGCACTCGACTGGGTGACGGCCTGGCGCGAGGCGCACCGCTGGGTTATCTGGCTGCTGCCAGCGGGCGGCTTCGTCGTTGGGGCCAGCTACCACTACCTGGGCCAGAGCGTGGTGAAAGGCAGCAACCTGCTTATCGATGAAATCCACAACCCGCGCCAGGTGATTCCCTTGCGCATGGCGCCGCTGGTGCTGTTTGGCACGCTGACTACGCATTTGTTTGGCGGCTCGGCGGGCCGCGAGGGCACGGCCGTGCAAATGGGCGGCACCTTGGCCGACCAGCTCACGCGCCTGCTGGGGCTACGGCCGCGCGACCGAAAGATTCTACTCATTGCCGGCATCAGCGCGGGGTTTGCGTCGGTGTTCGGCACGCCGCTGGCCGGGGCCGTATTCGGGCTCGAAGTCTTCCTGATTGGCTCCATTCGCTACGACGCCATCGTGCCGAGCTTTCTGGCCGCCGTGTGCGCCGACTTGGTTACCAAGGCCTGGGGCGTGGGCCACACGGCCTACCCGCAGCTGGCGGTGCCGCCCATCACGGCGGGCGGGCTGCTGCTCGCGGTGGGGTGCGGCGTGTTGTTTGGGCTCACGGCCCGCGGCTTTGCCGCGCTCACGCACCAGCTCACGCGCCTGTTTGGGCGCATTGGCTACCCGCCGCTGCGGCCCGTGGTGGGCGGCGGGCTGGTGGCGCTGGCCGTGGCGGCGCTGGGCACCACCAAGTACATTGGGCTGGGCATTCCTACCATCGTGGCGGCGTTTCAGGCCCCGCTGCCGCCCCAAGACTTCCTGCTCAAGCTGGGGCTCACGGCCCTCACCTTGGGCAGCGGCTTCAAGGGCGGCGAGGTTACGCCGCTGTTCTTTATTGGGGCGGCGCTGGGCTCGGCGCTGGCGGTGGTGCTGCCGCTGCCGGTGGCGCTGCTGGCGGCCATGGGCTTTGTGGCCGTGTTTGCGGGCGCGGCCAACACGCCGCTGGCCTGTACCTTGATGGGGCTTGAGCTGTTTGGCGCCCACGGCGGCGTGTACCTGGCCCTGGCCTGCGCGGCGGCCTACCTGTTTTCGGGGCACACCGGCATTTATTCGGCCCAGGTCATTGGGCACGCCAAGCACCTGCGCTTTGGCCGGGAGCAGGGCCGGCAGTTGGGCGAGATTTCGGCGCACCGCAAAAAAAACTAGCCATTTTCCCAACGGGCTCCGCAGCAAGGCCCTGCCGGTATGGGCCCGCTATGCCGGCAGCAGTACGGTGGCTATCCCGTTGGGCTACTGGCCATGAGGCCCGGCCCTGGCGGCGCAGCCCCAGGCATAGAATCAATTGATTCCCCGAATGTTGGTCAATGGCTGAGCTTTGATTTGACTCAACAATTGCGTTACTTCATGCTCATTATCGGCGCAGCAGGTGGTGCGGGTGGAGTATGAATGGCGCCTTCTGGGGCGGCGATGCACCTTCCCGGCCTTGGCCGGTGCAATATCTTCTGGATGATAACCGACCACCTCCCCCACCCATCTTCCTCCGTTTCGGCAGCGGGCGGCCCCGCGCCCGCGCTAGCCCACCGGGTGCTGGAGCTGATGCCGTGGGCCGTGCTGGTGCTGGACCGGCAGGGAGAGCTAAAGCTGGTAAACCCCCAGGCCACGCGCCTGCTGGGGCGCCCCGCCCACGAGCTGGTGGGCCGGCTGCTGGCCCCGCTCGTTCCGGCCAGCTTTCCGGCCGGGCTCCGGCAAGCCCTGCTCGAAGCCCCCGGCGCGGCCGGCTCCGTCACGGGCGAGTTTTTCCTGCCCGACTGCCAGGAGTGGATAGCCATGAGCACCCAGCCCGCCGAAGCCGAGGTGCTGGTGTACTGGCAGGACATCACGCAGCAGCGAGAGCAGCACCGCCAGTACCTGGCCCTGGCCGACAACATTCCCGACGTCATCACCCGCTGGGACGCCGACCTGCGCCTGCGCTACGCCAACCCGGCGCTGCAAGCCCGCACGGGACTTTCGGCGGCGGCCCTCATCGGCAAAACACTGGCTGAGATGGAGGTACCGGGCGCTAACTTGGAGCACTTCACCAAAAAGCTACAGTGCGTATTCGACACCGGCGAGCCCCAGACGCATTACAACCAATACACGACGCCCGCGGGCGAACAGCACTTTTACTCCCGCCTGGTGCCGGAGTTTGTCGACGGCCGGGTGCACCGCGTGCTGGTCATTGCCCGCGATATTACGGAGCTGAAACAGGCCGAAGACGAGCTGCGCGTGAGCAAGGACCTGCTCGAAGCCGTGTTCAACAGCTCGGTGCTGGCCTTGTATGCGCTGCGCAGCGTGCGCGATGCCGCTGGCCGCATCGTTGACTTTGACATTGTGCTGGCCAACGCCGCCGCCAATGAGATGGCGGGCTGCCAGGCCAGCAGCCTGCGCATGCTGGCGCTGTGGCCGCACGCCAAAGTCCAGGACATGTTTGACAAGCTGGTGGAAACCGCCGAAACGGGCCAGCGCCTCGACACGGAGCAATACTACGAAGGCGACGGCACCCCCGCCTGGTACCGGTGGACGGCCGTGCAGATGAGCGGCGGCGTGGTGGCCACCGTCAAAGACATTACCTCCCGCAAAAGCACCGAGCTGCAGCTGAGCCACGCCAACGAGCGGCTGAACGCCATTTTTGAGGCCGTGCCGGTGCAGCTGGGGTACTACCGCGCCGTGCGCAACAAGCGGGGCCAGCTGGTGGACCTGCGTTCCGACACCCTCAACCAGACCATGGTGGAGCGCCTGGGCATGCCCAGCGGCGGCAGTGGCCAGCTGATGTCGGAGCAGCTGCCGGGCCTGCAAAAGCTCCCCATCTGGCAGCGCATAACGGAAGTATTAGAAACGGGCCGGCCGCAGCGGCTGGAGCTCTACCATGACTTTGGCTTTGCCAAAATGTGGTTCGACGCTTCGTATACGCGGCTCGACGACGGCATCATTTCTGCCTCGCTCGACATCACCGACCGCAAGGCCTCGGAGCAGGCGCTGCGCGATAGCAAGGACTTGCTCCACGCCATTTTTAACGCCACCCTCGACAGCCTCGAAGTGCTGACAAGCGTGCGCGACGCGGCCGGGGCCCTGGTCGATTTCGAATGGGTGCTCACCAACGAAGCCGCCCACCGCCTGCTGCAGCGCACCAACCTGGTGGGCCAGCGCCTGCTGGTGCAGCAGGCCGACTTGCAGCTCAGCGGCGTGTTTGCCCGCTTCCGGCACGTGGTGGAGCAGCAGCAGCCTTCTGATTTTGAGCACCATTACGTTACCGATGGGGCCGAGGTGTGGTTTCACGTGTCGGCCGCCCCGCTCGGCGACGGGCTGGTGGTGACCTGGCACGACATCACGGCCCGCAAGCGGGCCACGGCCGAGCTGCTGCGCCTGCAGCTGGCCCAGCAGCAGCAGCTGGCCAACGCCGTGCTCGACGCCCAGGAAGTTGAGCGCCGCCGCATTGCCGAAAGCCTGCACAACGGCCTGGGCCAGCTGCTCTACGCCGCCCAGCTGCACCTCGACCAGCTCTCGGCCACCGCCGGTGCCAGCGCTTTTGCCGAAGGCAAGCGCAAGGCCGTGAAAATGCTGACCACGGCCATTGCCCAGACCCGTACGCTCTCGCACCAGCTCCTGCCCACCATTCTGCAGGACTTTGGCTTGGCCGTGGCCATCCGGGCCATTTGCCAGGATTTCAACAGCGCGCCGCTGCGCCTGCACTGCACGGCGGGGGCCTTGCCGCCGCTCAGCCCGTCGCTGGCGCTGGCCGTGTACCGCATGGCGCAGGAGCTGGTCAACAACATCGCCAAGCACGCCGACGCCACCGAAGCCCACCTGCAGCTCACCGCGCACGACGGCTGGCTGGAGCTGCAAGTCAGCGACAACGGCCGCGGCTTCGACCCCGCCCAGCCCCGCAAGGCCGGCATGGGCCTCAACGCCCTGCACGACCGGGTGAAGCTGCTCGACGGCCAGCTGTACCTGGCATCGTCGCCGGAGCGGGGCACCCTAATTCGTATTCGCGTGCCCAGTGCCCCGCTGCCGCCAGCGCCCCTGTCGGCTTAGCAGGAAATTGAGCTAAAAAAACGGCGCAACCGCCAACCACCGGGGGAAGAGTAGGCGTAAAAAACCACTCACCATTCTACCCCGGCCCATGCCCCTGCACCGCGAGCTCCACAAGAAACTGAGCAAGACGTTTGAGCCCTCCACCAGCATCGACGACGTGTTTAAGGGCTACGACATCACCTTCGTCACCAACGAGCACGGCGAGCCCGTGACCTTGTTTTTCGGCAAGCGCCGGCCCGATGGCCTCATTGCCGGCCAGCGCTACACCCGCACCATCAAGCGCCAGCCCAACAGCATGGAGGTGAAATCCAGCCACTGGGATTTGCACGGCAAAATCATGCGGTGAGTGGGGGGTGGGCTGAATTGCTGCCGGTCATGCAGAGCGTAGCGAAGCATCTTTACCGCATAAGTAACCAAATCGGCTGTCATGCAGAGCGCAGCGAAGCATCTTATCACGTTTGAACAAGTCGTTCTGCGGTGATAAGATGCTTCGCTGCGCTCTGCATGACAGCCGGTTACAGATGACTGTGAGCGAGCTGCCTTACCGCTCCTCCCCAATCCCAATCTGAATGGTCTCCTTCTGCAGGCTGCGCAGCAGGGTGCGCACGTCGGCGGGGCTGGCGATGGAGTAGCGGGCCAGCGAGCGGGGGGCGCCGCCCACCTTCACGGTGTAGGCTTCGGGCGGCAGGGCGCCGAAGGTGTCCTCGTCGGTGCGGTCGTCGCCGATGGCCAGGGTAAATTCGGGCGGGTCGGAGCTGAGCCAGCGGGAGGCCGCGGTGCCCTTGTTGATGCCGGCGGTCTTGATTTCGATGACCTTGTTGCCTTCCAGCACCTGCAGGTCGGTGTTGGAGGTGATGAAGGTGAGGTGGCTCATGAGCTCGCGGGCGCGCACGGCCCCCAGCTCGGCGTCTACGCGGCGGTAGTGCCACACCAGGGAGTAGTCTTTCTCCTCGATAAACGAGCCGGCGGTGCGGCGCACGTACTGCTCCAGCACGGGCCGCAGCTCCGGCTTCCAGTCGGCCCGCAGCTCCTGGAAGAGGCTCCAGTCTTCGCCCACCCGGCGCAGCCACACGCCGTGCTCGGCAATGAAGCCGACCGGCAGGTGGCCCAACCACTTTTCCAGGGTGGTGCGGTCGCGCCCGCTGATGATGACCACGCGGTTGTGCGGGTCGTGCGCAAGCGTGCCCAGCAACTGCAGCAGCTCCGCGTCGGGGTTGGCCCGCTGCGGGTTGGGGTGGAAGCCCACCAGCGTGCCGTCGTAGTCGAGCAGCAGCAGGCGGTGGCTGGCGGCCTGGTAGTCGCGCAGCAGTTGGGCAGTAGCCTCGGCATCGAGGACGTCGGTGGACATGGTTTGCTGTTTTATCTTGCTATACGCCAGGCGCTCCATAAACAGATTGGTCCAGGCAAACACATCGTACTGCCGCACCAGGGCCTGCATGCTGGCCATGTGCGCGATTTGCTCGTCTTCGGGCATGTGCAGGGCCTCGTGCATGGCCTCCACCAGCTGGTTGAGGTCGGTGGGGTTGATGAGCAGCGCATCGGAGAGCTCCCGCGCAGCCCCAGCCCGCTCGCTGAGGATGAGCACGCCGCGCTGGTTGGTTTTGCAGGCCACAAACTCCTTGGCCACCAGGTTCATGCCGTCGCGCATGGGCGTCACCAGCGCCACGTCGGCCAGGCGGTACAGCCCCGCCAGTTCCTCAAACGGGAAGGAGCGGTAGAAGTAGTGAATGGGGTTCCAGGTGATGGTGCTGTGCTGGGCGTTGATGCGGCCCACCAGCTCGTCGATTTCGACCTTGAGCTCCTGGTACTGCGCCACCTGGTCGCGCGAGGGCACCACCACCATCAGCAGGCTCACCTGGCCGCTCCATTCGGGGTGGCGCACCAGCAGCTGCTCGAAGGCCCGCAGCCGCTGGGCAATGCCCTTGGTGTAGTCGAGCCGGTCGATGGACAGCACCACCCGCACCCCGCGCATGGCGGCGCGGTAGGTGCGCTGGTGGGCTTCGGCTTCTGCCGACACCGCGGCTTCGGCATAGCGCTGGTAGTCGATGCCCATGGGAAAGGCATCGACCAGCACGCTGCGGGTGGGGGTTTCCACTATCCCGTTCTGGTTGCTGTAGCCCACCATGTGCGACACCGCGCTCAGGAAGTGCCGCATATAGCCAAAGGTGTGGAAGCCAATCAGGTCGGCCCCGAGCATGCCATTGAGCAGCGCGGCGCCCCAGGGCAGCACCCGAATCAGCTCGTAGGACGGAAACGGAATGTGCAGGAAGAAGCCAATGGTGGCCTCGGGCCGGGCCCGGCGCAGCATTTCGGGCAGCAGGAGCAGCTGGTAGTCGTGCACCCAAATGGTGTCGTCGGGCCCGGCCAGGGCCAGCACGGCCTGGCAGAATTTCTCGTTTGCGGCCACGTAGGCCTGCCAGTGGGCGTCTTCGTAGGTGGCAAACTGCGTGAAGTAGTGGAAGGTAGGCCAAAGCGTGGAGTTGCTGAAACCCTCGTAATAATCCCGGATTTCGGCTTCGGTGAGAAACACCGGGGCCATGCTGTCGGCCTGCAGCCGCTCGGCCACCTGCGCCTGCTCGTTGGGGTCTTCCACGAAGAGGCCGGGCCAACCCACCCACACGTTGCCATCGGCCTTGTAAATGGAGCCCAGCCCCGTGGCCAACCCCCCTTCGCTGGGCTGGAAAGTCAGGCCCTCGGCCGAGCGCTGCACTTTGGTGGGAAGGCGATTGGAAACAATTATCGTTCTGGACATCAAGTAAAATATAAGCCTAAGGCCATGCTAAAGCCGGTTTTGGGACGCGGGCATCCCCTGCTCCCTATACGGCAACAGCCCATTCAAGTCCCTTTATTTGCCCAATAGTTAACGGCAAGCGCAGCCGTGGGCCCGCCTAGTACCCCTGATAATCAGCAGGTGGCCTATCCAGCACAGACGTTCCCACGGCTGGGTACGAGCGGGAGCGCCTGTGTTGGTAGTTTGGGGCGGCAATAGCAGTGTGCAATCTCACTGACCGGTATTCCCCAGCTCATCGCTACGCCGAAGATGCCGTAACAAATAGCTCACTTAAATTTACGGCGCAAAAACAGGCCTGGGCGTGCCCGAAATACGGAATCGGGCTTTCGGCTAACCCGTAATTGCTCTACGTATCCAGCCCCCGCTTGCTCATAACTCGGCAGCGCAGGCTGGCCACTGAAGCGCCTACCGCGGCGCGGCCCGGTAGAGGCGGCCCTTCTCGTTGCTCACCACAAAGGTGGAATCGTCGAGGAACACCAGGCCCTCGGCCTGGCCGCTGGTGGGCAGGGCGCGGAAGTGCTTGGGCCCATCGAAGAGGTGCGGGCCGGGCGGGCCCCCAAACAGAAAGACGCCGCCGTAGCCCAGCAGCGCCACCGTGCGCCCGTCGGGACTGATGTCGGCGGCCGTGATGGGGCGGTTGAGCTGAATACTGTCGCGCAGCGTGGCCACGTAGCGCCCGGGCCGGGCCGGCACCACGTAATGCTTCGTCCACTGCCGCCGGCTGCGGTCTTTGCTGAACAGGTGCAGCGTGTCGCGGTACCAGAAGAAGGCTTCGCAGTCGAAGTTACGCCGGCCGCGGGGCGGCGGAAACGCGCGCTGGTCGGGGTAGCGAAAGGCAATGGTATCAACCACGGGGCGGGCCTGGTGCGGGTCGACGCGGTAGATGGCCAGGTCCCGGCGCTGGTTGTCGTTGTTGCCAAAGTCGCCGATGTAGAGGCGGCTGGCCGGGTCCTGGGCCAGGTCTTCCCAGTCGCGGTTAGGCAGCGGGGCCAGGTCGAGCGCGCGCAGGATGGTGTCGGGCAGCGCCACCAGGGTGAGCACGGGCGGGGTGCCGCCATCGCCCTGGGTCCACAGACCGCGCAGCGAATCGGCCCGGGCCAGGCCCGAGCTTTCGCGCAGCGAGTGGGGCAGCCGCCCGGCCCGGCGCACGCGGTACGCCGCGTGCCGGAAGGGCCCGCGCCCGTGGTTGGCCGGCGCCCCAATCAGCACCGCGTGCAGGAACACCACCACGGGAAATAGGATGTCGCGCAGTAGGTACAGCATAGAGCGGTTTGGCGTGAGGGTACGGCTGTGCAGTAGCGCGGACTTTTAGTCCGCAGGTGAGTAGAGCCAACTGCCTCGCGGACTAAAAGTCCGCGCTACTGCCCAACGATTCCGAAACTGCTCTACGCATTCCGGACAAAGCCGGGGCCGAAGGGCGGCCCCTCCTACCTTCTACAATGACTTCGTGAACCCGACCTTAATCTTGAGCTGAAAATCGGCAATGACTTTGAATATTTCCTTTAGCGTCACCTGCTCCACTTTGGTGAGGGTTTTGGGGTCGAGGTAGTTGTCGGGTGCTACTTTGTCCTTCATAATCTGCACGGCCTGCTTCTTGAGCCGCACGCCCATGAGGTAGTAGTAGGACTGCAGCAGCTCCTGCACCTCGGGCTCGGTGAATACGCCCTGCGCGCGCAGGGCCTCCAGCCGCTCGCCGGTGTTGGTGGCGAAGATGCGGTGCTTCAGGGCGTACATGCGCACCAAATCCACGATGGGCGACATGGTTTTCTTAAGGTTGAAAACCTGCTGCGAGCCCACAGCAAACGTGCGGATGTTGCGGAAGAAGGTGAGCGGCGGCTCGTACTGCAAGGCATTCACGGCCATGTAGTGGAAGAACCGGTCGATGGGCTTCTGCAGCTCCACGTCCAGAAACTCGTGCAGCTCCTGCATAATGGTGGCGTCGCCGTAGAGGTAGCGGCAGTCGAAGGACGCCGCGAACTGCATGCCCGTTTCGGGGTTCGAGTCGGACATCCACGCCAGGTAGTTGCGCTTCCAGTGCGAGAGCGAATGGGTCCACTTGGGGTTTTTGGCCATAAACCCGCCCTCGCAGAAGCTGAAGCCAATGTCGTTGAGCCGGTCCGACACGATTTCGGCAAACTTGAGAAAGTACGCCCGCACGGTTTCGCGCTGCTCGTTGGCCTTGTCTTCGTAGATAATGGCGTTGTCCTGGTCGGTGAGCAGGGTTTGCTCTTTGCGGCCCTCGCTGCCCAGCACCATGTACACGAACTTGGCCGGCGGCGGGCCTAGCTCGGCGATGGTGTCCTCAATCACCTTCAGGGCAATGGTATCGGATACGGTGGTGATGACCTGGTTCACAATTTCGGGCTTCACGCCGCGGTTAAGCAGCTGAAACACCATCTCGGGCACCTGCTCCCAGCGGCGCTTAAGCTCGGGCACCGCCTGGGCCTGCTTCACCGACTGAATGAAGATGAACGGCGACTGGGCCTGGTCGTCGGTCAGGAGCTTGTTGCGGCTCAAAGAGCCCACGTACTCGCCGTCCCGTTCCACCAGCAGGTAGCGGGTTTTGGTCCGGAACATGAGCAGAATGGCCTCGTGCACAAAGGCCTTGGTGCTGATGCTCACCACCGGCGCATCCATGATGGCGCCCACCGGCTGCCGGGCATCGGCCAGGCCCGCCACTACCTTGTCGCGCAGGGTAATGTCAGTGACGTAGCCGCTGATGTCGCCCCCGTCGTCATTGTGGATGAAGTAGCAGCTGGTGCGAGCCGCGGCCATGCGCCGGGCCACTTCGTGAATGGGCGTGCTGGCCGGGCAGGCCGCCACGGGGCGCAGCTCCAGCGTTTCGATGCGGCGCGAAAAGAGCTGGTCGGAGGCCAGGTAGTTTTCGCCGGCGCTGCTGGCGGGGCGCACAAAGTTGGCGTACTCCTCGTTGAGCATGCGCTGGCCGTAGCGCGCCGTGAAGAAGTGGAAGAACTCCTCGTAGGCCTGGCACAAGGACCGGAACTCGCGGCGGTGCAGGAAATATACGCGGGTGTCTTTCTTGGCCAGCACCGTGCGCAGCGACCGTTTTTTGTTGAGCAGCACCGAGATGCCGCCGTAGCAGTTGCCCGGGCGGCTGTACTCTATCACGCGCCGGTTTTGCTGGCTGTCGTAGAAAAACGTCTCGTACTCGCCTTCCACGATGATGTCGAGCCCGCGCATCTTCGACACGTCCTGGTAGTAGATGATGGCCTCGCGCGGGTGGCGCACTTCTTCCAGGGCCTCGGCCACCTCGGCCAGCACCTCCTCGGGCAGCAAGTCGAAGGGTTTTACAGTTCTAAGAAAGTCGAGTCGTGCGCTCATGCCGGAAAGGGTATTTGGCGGGTAAAATTAGAACGTCATGCGGAGCGGAGCAGCTTTACCGTCTGTCATGCAGAGCGCAGCGAAGCATCTTATCTCCGCTGAACGAAGTCGTTGAGACGTGATAAGATGTTTCGCTGCGCTCTGCATGACAGACGATTGAGTTTACTTGCGCGGTAGAGATGCTTCGGCAAGCTCAGCATGACGTTTAGTGGTACTCATAAACTCGATTTTATCGCGCAATCAGTAAAAAAGCCAGCACTACCAACGCCAGCCCGCTTATCAGCAGCCACGCGGCTACGCCCACTTTGAACCGGCGCTTGGGTTTGCCGGCATTTAGAGGATTGGCCAGGCCCATGGGGCCTTGCTGGGCAATGGTTTCGGAGGTGACGGCGCCTTGCCGCTCCAGCTCAAAGAAGCAGCGGGCCGTGGCATAGGCATCGGCCAGGGCGTCGTGCTGCTGGGGCATGGGCTCCTGAAACAGGCGCTGATATAGCTCACCGAGGCGCAGAAAGCGGCGGTTGGTGTAGCGCACTAGCTCGCCGGTGGCGCGCATGGTACAGAAGGTAGGCAGGTGTTCGAGCGGATTTTGCAGGCCCGCGCGGTAAAATCCCACGCTCACCATGTGGTAATCGAGCTGCATGAAGTGGGCTACCACCAGCGGGTGGTAGCGCAGCAGGTCGCGGTGCAGGCGGTGCATCACGGTGTGCCGGGGCTTGCCGTTTGCGCGCAGAAAGTCCAGCGTCAGGCCGTGGATGCTACCCGACGCCGGGCTCATGTCGTAGTCGTTGGGCTGAATGTAGTGGTTTTCGGCCTTCACTTCCTGGCCGTCGCGGGTGTACACCACCCAGGCCAGCTGCACGATGTGCGGCCAGTTGTCGCGGCTGGAATACGGCTTGCTCCAGTCGCGCGGAATGCCCGAGGTTTCGGTATCGACGAACAGGAGGTATTCTCTCACAAGGCTGACGCTTCGCTTAATGAAGAATTAAGAATGAGGAGTGAGGAGTGAGGAGTGACGAACAACTCCCCTCCTTGGTAAGGAGGGGACGCTCAACTGCCAAGTTGAGCTGGGGTGGTTAAATCGTTGAACGATGAAAGCACGATGGGCGAACGAGTTGGGCTGGAATCGTTCGGGTGTCGTGCCACGAATCCAACCACCCCCGTTTTCGCTGCGCGAAAACATCCCCTCCTTATCAAAGGAGGGGAGTCGTCCGTCCATTCTTCATTCCTCATTCTTAACTCTTATAATGCACTTCCGATTGCTCGCGCAGCCGCCCAGCGCTGAATTCGGGGGTAACATCGCGCTGCGGGTCGCCGAGCATTTCGTATCCAACCATAAACTTACGCACGGTGGCCGAGCGCAGCAGTGGCGGGTAGAAATGCATGTGCAAGTGCCACTCGGGATGCTCCTGCCCGTCGGTGGGGCGCTGGTGCAGGCCGGCTGAGTACGGGAAGGAGATGTTGAACAGGTTGTCGTAGCGGATGGTGAGGCGGCGCAGGGCGTCAGCCAGCGCGTCGCGCTCGGGGGCAGTGAGCTGGGTGATGTCCTGAACGGGCCGGCGGGCCACCAGCAGGGTTTCGAAGGGCCACACGGCCCAGAACGGCACCAACACCACAAAATGCTCGTTTTCGAGCACTATCCGTTCCTTCTTTTCCAGCTCAATGGCCAGGTAGTCGCTCAGCAGCGTGCGGCCGTGTTCCTGAAAGTAGGCCAGCTGCTGCACGCTTTCCTTAGCGGGCTCGCCGGGCACGGTGCGCTGGGCCCAAATCTGGCCGTGCGGGTGCGGGTTGGAGCAGCCCATCATGGCGCCCTTGTTCTCGAAAATCTGCACGTAGTTGATGTCGGGGCGGGTGCTGAGGGTCTGGAATTCCTCCACCCATAAGTCCACCACCTGCCGGATGGCGGGCACCGTCATTTCGGGCAGCGTCAGGTCGTGGCGCGGCGAGAAGCAGATTACCCGGCACACGCCCGACTCGGCCTCGGCCAGCAGCAGGCCGCCCTGGTTGATGCTGCCGGTGGGCACCTCGGCCTGCAGCGCGCCGAAGTCATTGTTGAACACGAACGTGCTGGCGTAGGGCGGGTTTATTTCGCCGCCCACGCGGCTGTTGCCGGGGCAGAGGTAGCAGGTGGGGTCGTAGGCGGGGCGCTGCTCGGTTTCGGCCTCCTCCTGCTGGCCCTGCCAGGGGCGCCGGGAGCGGTGCGGCGACACCAGCACCCATTCGCCGGATAAGGCATTGAAGCGACGGTGCGGGTGTTCGGTGCTATCGAAAGAAGCCATAGATTGAGGTTTTTTTAGTCTTAATAGCAACGGTCATGCTTATCGGGCGTTCGTGCAGCCGAAGCATCTCGCGTGCAGCAGTTAAACCAACCGTCTGTCATGCTGAGCTGGCGAAGCATCTTATCAGGTTCGAACGAGTCGTTCCGCGGCGATAAGATGCTTCGCTGCGCTCTGCATGACAGGCGATTATAATTAGTATTGATGTAGAGATGCTTCGGCTGCGCAGACGCCCGCTCAGCATGACCTTCTTGGGTTATTGGGCCGCCGCGGCTAGCGAACTTACCCCGGCCACAATGGTCGTCTGGTAGGTTTCGGGCACGCGGCCGAACTGTTGCTGATACGCCGCGCTAACGTGCGCAATGAATTCGTCGACGTGCTCGGGCGCGACAAGGTTGATGGTGCAGCCGCCAAAACCGCCGCCCATCATGCGGGAGCCATATACGCCGGGCACGCCGCGGGCCGCTTCCACCAGCGCATCCAGCTCCACGCAGCTCACTTCGTAGTCGTCGCGCAGGCCGGCGTGGGAGGCGTACATGTCCTGCCCAAAGGCGGCGAGGTCGCCGGCTTCGAGGTGGCGGCAGCCGGTTTCGACGCGGCCATTTTCCTTCACCACGTAGGCGCAGCGGCGGTACACGGTGTCGCCCAGCTCGTCGCGGTGGGCGTCGAGCTGGGCCACGGTGGCGTCGCGCAGGCTTTGCACGGCGGGATAGTATTGCTGCAGTACGGCCACGCCGCGCTCGCACTCCTCGCGGCGGGTGTTGTAGGCCGAGGTGGCCAAGCTGTGCTTCACGCCCGAGTTGCAGAGCACAATGCGGCTGGCCGTGGTATCGAAAGGAAAGTACGCGTACTCGAGCGAGCGGCAATCGAGCCGCACCACCTGCCCCGCGCGCCCAAACAGGCTGGCAAACTGGTCCATGAGGCCGCACTGCACCCCGGCGTAGGTGTGCTCGGCCTTCTGGGCCACGTGGGCCAGCTCCATTAGCCCAATGTTGGCGTGCAGCAGGTGGTTGAGCGCAAAGGCCAGCCCGCACTCCAACGCCGCCGACGACGACATGCCCGCTCCCACCGGAATGTTGGCCCCAAACACGCAGTCGAACCCCGGCACCACCACGCCGCGCTCCTGGAGCTGGGCCACCACGCCCAGCAGGTAGTTGGCCCAATGGGTTTCGCTGGGGCTTACTTCGGCCACATTGGCCAGCGTGAAGGTCTCGCCCAAGTCGTGGGAGATGAGCCGGATTTCAGTGCCTCCGTTCAGGCCCACCGCAAAAATTGCCTCCTTGTCGATGGCCGCCGGCAGCACGTAGCCGCCGTTGTAGTCGGTGTGCTCGCCGATGAGGTTGACGCGGCCGGGCGCCCGCACCAGCATGGGCTCATAGCCAAAATGCTGTTTGAATTCGGCGAGAACGGCTTGGGCAAGAGGTGCTGGCATAAGCGAAAGCGGGAATGAAGGCAAAAGGAGGAAATTGAGCCGAATGGCGTAAAAGCGTACGCAACTTGGGACTTTAAAAGCGGCCAATAGCGCGCGACACCCGAAAAGTAGTGCGCAATTCCAGTATATACACCAACCTTTGTGTTGGCAACGGGAACCGCTGGCTCTGGCCCGGCCCACGGGCGCTGGCTCGCCCACGTACGCTAGGGCGGCCCGGTGCGGCCGGCCCTGCCGGAGCCCCAATACCGCTTTCCGGGCCTAACCAGCTCATTGTTCACCTTCTGCCGCCCGCGTTGGCCACCCCCGCATGACGATACCCGCCCTACCCCTTCGCCCGCTTCGGTATATGCTTGCTGGCAGTCGTTATCTGTTTTTTCTTGCGCTGCTTTATCAAACGATTGTGCCAGTCGTAGCCCAAGTCCTAGGGGGCGAACGGGAGCCCAGCGGCGATGTCTTCGTGGATAAGAAAGGCGTGCTGCGCTGGCAGAAAGGCAAGCAGGAAGTGGCTTTGTTTGGCGTTAACTACACCACGCCGTTTGCCTACTCCTACCGGGCCCACCAGAAGCTGGGCGTGCCCCACGAGCAGGCCATTGCGCAGGACGTGTACCACCTGGCGCGGCTGGGCGTCGATGCGTTTCGGGTGCACGTGTGGGACGTGGAAATCACGGACACCACCGGCAACTTGCTGGAGAACGAGCACCTGCGCCTGCTCGACTTCCTGGTGAATCAGCTCAAGCAGCGCGGCATAAAAATCATCCTTACGCCCATTGCTTACTGGAACAACGGCTACCCCGAGAAGGACACCGGCACGGGCTTTTCCAGCATCTATTCCAAGAGCCAGGCCTACACCAACCCGCACGCCATCGCGGCCCAGGAGCGCTACCTCACGCAGTTTCTCAACCACCGCAACCCCTACACCCAGCAGCTCAACCGCGCCGACCCGAACATCATCGCCTTTGAGGTGTGCAACGAGCCCAAGTACCACAAGCCCGAAGCCGAAATCACCAGCTTTGCCGACCGCATGGCCCAGGCCATTCGGGCCACGGGCTGCCGCAAGCCGGTGTTCTACAACGTGTCGGAAAACCCCGACGTGTACGAGGCCGTGCTCAACGCCAAGGTCGACGGCCTCACGTTTCAGTGGTACCCGCAGGGGCTGGTGAGCAACCACACGCTGCGCGGCAACTTCCTGCCGTTTGTGGACCAGTACCCCATCCCCTACCGCCAGGATGCGCGCTTCACCTCCAAGGCCAAGATGGTGTACGAGTTCGAGTCGGCCGACATTATCCAGCCGGTGATGTACCCGTTTATGGCGCGCAGCTTACGCGAGGCCGGCTTTCAGTGGGCCACGCAGTTTGCCTACGACCCCCTGGCCATTGCCTACGCCAACACCGAATACCAGACCCACTACCTCAACCTGGCCTACACGCCGGCCAAGGCCCTGAGTTTGCTGATTGCGGGCAAAGTGTTCCGGAACGTGAAGCGCGGGCAGACCTTCGGGCGCTACCCGCAGGATTCCGTCTTCAACGGCTTCCATGTGAGCTACCGCCGGGGCCTGAGCGAGATGAACACGCCGGAGGAATTCTACTACACCGCCAACACGGCCACGGCCCCTGCGCAAGCGGCCAAGCTGCAGCACGTGGCCGGCGTGGGCTCATCGGCAGTTGTGCGCTACAGCGGCACGGGCGCCTACTTCCTCGACAAGCTGGCCTCTGGTGTGTGGCGCCTCGAGGTGATGCCCGACGCCGTGGCCATCCGCGACCCGTTTGAGAGAGCCTCGCTCAGCAAGCCCGTCACGCAGATACTGTGGAACGAGCAGCCACTGCAAATTGAGCTAAGTGACCTGGGCCAAAACTTCTCCTTGAAAGGCCTGAACGAAGGCAACACCGCCCAAACCCAGGCCACCGCGGGCAGCACCACCGTGCGGCCCGGCGTGTACTTACTGGCCGCCGCCGGCAAGTCCACTACTGCCTTCACCGCACAAACCGCCTTCCACCACCTCAAGCTAGGCGAATTTGTGGCGCCGGCCCCCAGCGCGCTGGGCCCCCAGGTGCGGCACACCGCGCCCGCCCAGGCCATGACCGGCCAGCCGCTGCGCATCGCTGCCACCCTCACCGGCCTGGCTCCCACCGACAGCGTGTTTCTGGTAGCTCAACATTACTACGGCCGCACCCGCACGCTGCCCATGACCAGCACCGCCTACGCCACCGTGGAAACCACCGTGCCCGCCGACCTGCTCTACGCCGGCCAGCTCCGCTACTGGATAGTGTTGCGAAAAGGCGCCCAGGCCCTCACTTTCCCCGGCGGTTTCAGCGGCCAGCCCCGCGACTGGGACTACACCCACCCCGAGCACTACGAAGTGCCCATTGTGGGGCCCGGCACGCCGCTGCCGCTCTTCCAGGCCAACCAGGACCAGGACCGCATCGAGGCCCAAGGCATTGCGCCCAATACCTGGACTGACTACGTGACCATGCCCGACGGCGCCCTAGCCCTGCGCCTGCTGCAAGGCCCGCCGCGCCCCGGGCAGCCAGCCCCCACCGGCCCCGCCGCCAGCCTGCGCGTGTACTTCGGCGATAGAATGGCTACCCGCCAGCCCGACCTAACCAACCTCAAGGAGCTGGTGGTGCGGGCCCGCAGCAGCCAGCCCAACGCCCGCGTCACCGTGACTCTGGCCACCAAAGACGCCCACGCTTACTCTGCCTCGCTGCCGCTGGGCGCCGAAATGCAGGAAGTGCGCATTCCGCTGAGTGCCTTTCAGCCCGCCCCGCTGCTGCTGGTGCCGCGCCCCTACCCTGGCTTCCTGCCCCTCACGTTCCAGGCCGCCAGCCAGCCCCCCTTCAAGCTTGCCAATGCCGAAGTACTGCAAGTAGTATGGGACGCGGCTCCTGCCACGGGCACCCCGGTTAACGTCGACATCGAGTGGGTTTTTCTACGCCGCTAAGCTTATTCGGCCCGCTCAATATTTAGCTAAAGGGACGTAACCACGTGTGTCTCTACAGCACTTTTAATAACAACCGCTCATCTGTTTTTCTGAGCATCACCATTAAGTATGCCTGTTCCCTCCCAGCTATCTACTGCTGTGCTACGCTCCTGTGGCGGTATTTTTCTACTGGCGGCCCTGGGCCAATGCGCCGGCCAACCCGGCACGTCGGGGCACAGAACCAAGGCTCCGGCGGTTATTACCAATTTCAACCAGGACTGGCAGTTTGTTAAGGATGTCGACACGACCGTGACGGCTGCGCTCTTTGCCAAAACCGGCGGGCCGGGTCAGTGGGCCACGGTTTCGCTGCCGCACACGCCGCGGATTGAGCCGGTAGTAACCGACCAGCAGCAGTGGCAGGGCGTGAGCTTCTACCGCAAGTTTTTCCGCGTGCCCTCGGATGGGCCGTACCCGCGGGTAACCGTTGAGTTCGGCGCCGCCATGCATACGGCTGATGTGTACCTCAACGGCCAGCGGCTGCAGCGGCACATGGGCGGCTACCTACCCTTCACCGTCGACATTTCAAAGCAGGTGAAATACAGCGAAGAAAACTGCCTCGTGGTGCGCCTCGACAACCGCGACAACCCGGTGGTACCACCCGGCAAGCCCCTGAAGGGCCTCGACTTCAATTTCTACGGCGGCCTGTACCGGACCGTCAAATTGAGGCTTTGCAACCCGCTGTACATTTCCGATGCTGTGCAGGCGGGCCACGCGGCGGGCGGCGGCCTGCTGCTGCACTACGAAAACATCAGTTCTGAGAGCGCCACGCTGCATGTGCAAACCGAGGTGCAAAACAACACGTCTGAGGATCAGAACGCCCAGGTGCGCACGGTGCTGTTCAACGAAAAGGGTAAGGAAGTGGCCCGGGGCCTGAGCGAGGCCATCAGCATGGCCCCTGCCGCTTTCGGGCAGGTAAAGCATCAGCTCACCATTGCCCAGCCGCAGCTGTGGTCGCCGGAGCAGCCCTACCTCTACCGCGTGGTGGTCGAAGTGCTACGCGACGGCAAAGTCATCGACCGCCAGCAAACCACCACCGGCGTGCGCAGCATCAAGTTCGCGGCCAAAACCCTCACCCTCAACGGCCAACCGCTGCGCCTGCGCGGCACCAACCGCCACCAGGAATACCCCTACCTGGGCTACGCCATCTCGGACAATGCCCAGTACCGCGACGCCTGGAAAATCAAGGACGCCGGCTTCAATTTCGTGCGCTGCTCGCACTACCCGCCCTCCCCGGCCTTCCTGCAGGCCTGCGACGAGCTGGGCCTGCTGGTGATGGACTCGACGCCGGGCTGGCAGTTTTTTGGCAACGAAGAGTTTGCCAAAAACAGCATGCAGAACATCCGCGACATGGTGCGGCGCGACCGCAACCACCCCAGCATTGTGCTGTGGGAGGCCGCCCTGAACGAAACCGACATGCCCAAGCCCTTCATGGACGCCGCCCACCGCGCCGTGCACGAAGAGCTGCCCTTCACTGAAAACGTGTACACCTGCGGCTGGCTCGACTACGCCTACGACGTCTTTATTCCGGCCCGCCAGCACCTCAAGGCGCCCGACTACTTTAACAAGTACGCCAAGGACAAGCCCCTGTTTCTGTGCGAGTACGGCGACTGGGAATACTACGCCCACAACGCCGGCTTCAATCAAACCGCCTTTTCGGGCCTGAAGGAATCGGAGCGCACCTCGCGGCAGCTGCGCGGGCAGGGCGAGCGGGCGCTGGCCCAGCAGGCGCTCAACTTCCAGGAAGCGCACAACGACAACTTCCGCGGCCCGGCCGTGGGCGACGCCAACTGGCTGATGTTTGACTACAAGCGCGGCTACGCGCCGGATATCGAGTCGTCGGGCGTCGGCGACATTTTCCGGCTGCCCAAGTTCGCCTACTACTTCTACCAGAGCCAGTACGGGCCCGTGGCCGACCGCAACGGCTTCGGCAAGCCCATGGCTTTCATTGCCAACTACTGGCAGCCCACCTCGGCAACGCAGGTAGTGGTGTACAGCAACTGCGACGAGGTGGAGCTGCAGCTCAACGGCAAGGCCGTGGCGCGCCAGCGGCCCGACGCCACCGCCTTCTCCGACCGGTTGGCCCGCGCGCCGTTCACGTTCAAGGTGCCGGCGTTCGCGCCGGGCACGCTGCGGGCCGTGGCCTACCGCAACGGCAAGCCGGCCGCCACCGCCGAGCGGCGCACGCCCGGCGCGGCCCACCACCTGCAGCTCAGCTACGACCGCAGCGGCCGCGACGCCGGCCAGCAGGACGTGGTATTCGTGTACGCCGCCGTGGTCGATGTCAACGGCACGGTGCTGCCGGAGGCCACCGCCGCCATCCGCTTCGCCGCGCAAGGCCATGCCGAGCTGGTGGGCGACAACCCCGTGCGGGCCGAAGCCGGCATGGCTACCGTGCTGCTGAAAACCGGCCTGGGCAGCGGCGCGGTGCAACTCACGGCCACCGCCGACGGCTTGCCCAGCGCCTCGCTCAAGCTTACCATTCGGTAAAAAAACAGCCCAACAAAAAAGGGGCGGCCCCTTGCGGAACCGCCTCTTTTTTGTTGGGCTGTTTTCTGGAGCTGACGCGCCCGATTAGGACGCCAGCGGCTGGATGTCGAACCCGGCGGCTTCCACGGCCTTCACTACCTGATTAGGCGTAGCTTCCGTACCGCTCACGGTCAGGATTTTATCGGCATTAGCAGTGTCTACCTGCCAGTTATTGGCGCCCACTTCCTGGTTTAGGCTGGGGGTTACGGCCTTGATGCAGCTGCCGCAATTGATGTTGGTTTTAAAACGAAGCGTGGACATAATCGGGAAGTTAATAAGTATGGGTAAACCCCGGCAGCTGGTGAAAAAAATGGCTGCCGGAATAGCCCCGGTAAAGCTACCAACTACAACACCGCGGCCTGGCACAGAATTACCCTGCAAACCTGCATAATTTTGCCGCGGCCACTCCGGCTGCGGCAGTGGCTTAGGACTTTTTCACCAGCTCCATTTCGCAGACAGGGCACTTGCCGGGCTTGGTGCTTTGGCTGCCGGCGCAGCCCATGGGGCACTCGTAGCGCGCCTCCACGGCCGGCGTAGCGCCGGGCTTGGCAGGAGACGCCGGAGTGGCGGTGGCGGCGGGCTTCTGGTGCTCGCAGCTGCTAGCCAGCAGGGCGCCCATCAATAAGGCAGGGAAAAGAAGGGAGCGAAAAGTAAGCGACATGGTGAGTAAAATTGGGCTGGCTGGCAGCTTCCAAAGCGGGGCTGCGTGGCGAAGCGTCGAACAGCAAATTTACGGCACAACGTTCCGGCTGCTGAAGCGCGGGCTACTCACTGCCGCCGCCGGCCCTGTCGGGGTGTTCTTGCGTAGTCTTGTTGCCCGGCACTTACGGCTGGGGCCGGGAAAAGCGCGGGTCCTTGATAAAGGTGGAGTCCGTGAGGGTGCGCATGAAGGCCACGATTTTCGCCTTTTCGTCGGCCGTCAGGTCCAGGGTGAAGCTTTGCTGGCGCGGGTCGTTGGTGGTGTTGAGCAGCAGCGGGTCAATGTTGGGGCTGTTCAGGGCCACGTGCTCGTTGTAGTGGTCCACCACCTGCTCCAGGGTCGTGAAGCGGCCGTCGTGCATGTAGGGCGCCGTCAGGGCAATGTTGCGCAGCGAGGGCACCCGGAACTTGCCGTTGTCGGTGGGCAGGCCGGTGAGGGCGCCCAGGCCCAGGTCGGCGGGGCTCACGTCGAGGCCATTGTTGCTGAAGGTATGGTTGGTTTGCAGGTCGCCGCTGTGGCAGTCGCCGCAGTTGCCACCGCGCAGCGTGCCGTTGGGGTGCGTGCTGAACAGCACCAGGCCCTGCTGCTCGTAGGCGCTCAGGGCGGTGCGGTCGCCACGCCGGAACCGGTCGAAGCGCGAGTTGCTCGAAATAAGGGTGCGCTCAAATTGAGCCAGGGCCTTGAGCGTGTTGGCTTCGGTGATGGTGCTGCTGCCAAAGGCCTTGCGGAACAAGTCCTGGTACAGCGGCAGCTGCTGCAGGCGCGCCACGCCTGCGGCCAGCGACTGGTGCATCTCCACCGGCTTCTCGATGGGGATGCGGGCCTGGGCCTCCAGGGTGCTGGCGGCGCCGTCCCAGGTCAGCCGGGGCTCCCAGAGCAGGTTGGCGAGCGACATGGAGCTGCGCGCCGACACGGCCTGGTTCACACCCACGGCGTGGGCCCGCCCATCGGTGAAGGCCAGCTCCTGGCGATGACACGAACCGCACGAAACCGTACTGCTCACCGACAGCGCCGTTTCATAAAACAGCTGCCGGCCCAGCGCCACGCCTTCCACCGTGAGGGCGTTGTCGGCGGGTTGGGCCGGGGCGGGCGGGAAGTTGCTGGGAATGGCAAGGTTGTAGGCCGTAGGCGGCGTCACCGCCGGGGCGTCGGGCTCCACGGGGGTTTGCTGGCAGCTAGCCAGGCCCAGCAGCAGCCCCAGTCCGACAAACGTCGCTCTCATACCTGGCCCGCCGGGCACTTAGTTGTTGTGAATGTGCTCCACGGTGAACATGCCCGCGGCGTAATTATCGGCCACGATGGGCGCCCAGGTGCTGCCGCTCTCCACCGAGTAGGTGGTGCCAAAGTTGACGTTCTTGGCCGGCGTGCTGCTCTCAAACATGGCCCGCACGTTGGCGTACATATGCACCTCGGGCACGTGGCCGTCTTTCACGGGCAGGGTGCTGCCGTGGAAAGCCAGCGTGATGGTACGGGCGCAGTTGGCCCCGCCAATGTCGAAGGTGAGCGAGCGGCCAGTGGACGCCTGCGGCGAGGTGCCGGCCATTTTCAGAAACACGTACTCCTGGCTCCACTCCCAGTACAGGTCGTTGCTGTGGTTGAGGGGGCCGCTCTGGAAGGCGGCGTTGTTGTGCGCGGCGTCCACGCCCAGCACGAAGCTCATGCCGGTGTAGTCGCCCACGGGCACCTTATCCACCACGAAGTGCGACGAGCCGGCGGTGGCCGCGTCGATGAGGTAGTAGCTGTCGGGCACGGCGTAGCTGCTGCCGTCGGCCTTGGTCAGCTTCAGGTTCGATACTAGAAACTTGAACTTGGAAACCGTGAAGGTCTGGCCGTCGGCTTTGGTGTACGACTGGGCATTAAGCGTGAGCGGAGTGGTGCCCACCACGGGCTCCATCTCAATGGCGATGCTGCCGGTGGTACCCGCGGCCGGGTCGCTGGTCTTGCTGCCGCAACCCGCAAAAACCGCCGTGGCCAGCGGCAGGGACACCAGCAGCACAGACACAGAAAAAGGCTTCATCTGGAATAAGTATGGGGCAACAGCCGGTGAGGTTGAGCAGCGACAAGCGAGGGATAGCCGTTCTGCGAAGTTACTCCTTCTCCAGCCCTTATTCATGAAGACGCCCGGGAGCCTTCCTTAAAGCCAGAACGATGTAGAGACGCAAAGTAGTGCGTCTCTACATCGTTCTGGCTAGCTCAACCTGGCTCCTAGTCGTCCAGCTCAAAGCTGATGATGGTGCCCCGGCCGAGCTGGGACTTGATGGATAGCTCGCCCCCAAGCAGGGCCACGCGGTTGCGCACCCCCGACAGGCCCATGCCGGCCAGCGGCAGCGTGGTCAGCGCATCGGGCTCGAAGCCGCGGCCGTTGTCTTCCACGCTCACCGCCACGTGCCCTTTTTCGCGGGCCACGTGCACCTCCACTTCGGTGGCCTGCGAGTGCTTCATGATGTTGTTGAGCAGCTCCTGCACAATGCGGTACACCGCAATCTCCACCGTGGGGCGCAGGCGCTGCTCCAGGTTGGTGAGGTGCAGGTGCACGGGCAGGCCGGTGGGTGTAATGCGCTTGCTGAGCTCCTCCAGGGCGGTGCGCAGGCCAAAGTCTTCCAGAATGCCCGGCGTGAGCTCAAAGGAAATGGTGCGCGTGGTCCGGATGGCTTCGTGCAGCAGCTTCAGCGAGGCGCGCGGCGACGAGGGTGAACCGGCCCGGCCTTCCAGGCTGAGCTTGGCGGCGTACAGGAGCTGACCCAGGCCGTTGTGCAGGGCTTCGGCAATGCGCTTGCGCTCGGTTTCCTGGGTGGTGAGGATGGCCGACAGTACCTCCTGCTGCTGGCGCAGGCGCAGCTGGGTGGCTTCTTCGGCCAGCCGGTCGCGCTCGGTCACGTCCCGGAAGATGGCCAGGATGCCCGTGATTTCGTTTTCCTGGCGCAGGGGCACGTGGTACACATCGTAGTGCCCGGCGCGGTGCTCAAAGGCCTGGCCCGGCAGCAGCACCTGCTCGCCGGCCAGCACCCGCTCCACAATTTGCCGGCTCTCCTCGGAGTCGAGGTGGGGCAACACCTCAAAGATGGGCTGGCCCAGCACGTCGGCCGCTTCCTGGCAGAAGTAGGTGGCCGCTTTCACGTTCCAGGCCGTGATGGTGCCTTCGCGGTCGAAAGCCACAATGCCGTCCACGCTGTTTTCCAGCAGGCTTTCGGTGAATTCCTTTTCGGCTTGCAGCTGCTTTTTCTTATCCTCTACCTCCGTTTCGTCAAACCCGAGCACAATGGCCTGCTGTTGCTGCTCGTCGAAGAAGGCATAGTTGCGGATGGTCAGCTGCCGGCCCTTGCCCTTGGCCCAGGTCATAAATTCGAGCCGCTGGCCGCTTAGCACCGTTTCTATCTCAGGCAGCAGGTGCGGAAACACGTTGCGCACGTTGTGGCCCACAATGGCTTCCGAAGGCAGGCCCAACGTAACGAGCCCCGAGCCCGTGCGCTCCAGGATGGTGCCGTCGGCCGCTACCCGGGTCAGCACCACGGGCAGGTGGTCGAGCACGCTGGCCATCACCAGGCTCTTGTAGTGCAGCTCTTCCTCGGCGGCGTAGATGGAGGTCACGTCGCGCACCACGCCGGCAAAGCCGCGGGTCTTTCCCAGCTCATCGGTCACGGCCCGGCCCGCCGCCGATACGTGGTGCAGCGAGCCATCGGGCCACACCACCCGGAAATCGAGCGCCATCGGCGACTGCGCCGCAATGGCGGCCTCAATGGCCTCCCACACCCGGCCCGAGTCGTCGGCATGAAACCGCTTGCCCAGCATCTCAATCGGCACCAGGCGCGGGTTGTACTCGTAGCCGAAGATGGTCTGGGCCCGCTGGTCCCACTCCAGCCGGTTGCTGGCAATGTCCCAGGTAAAGACGCCGGTTTCCGACGCTTCCAGGGCCAGGCTGAGCCGCGATTCGCTTTCGCGCACCTGCGCGGCGGCCGCGCGCTCGGCGGTTACGTCGCGCCAGAGCATGTGTATCACCGGGGGCTTGCCGGCTCCCTCCTCAATGGGCGTGAGCACGGCCTCGACCCAGATTTCTTCGCCCGTCGCCTTGTTCATGCGCGCATCGCAGCGCTTGGAGCCCGTGCGCAGGGCCTCGTCTACCGATTCGCGCAGCATGTCTATGGTGCGGCGCCCGTCGGGCTGGTGGCTGGGGCAATGCGCCCAGGCGTTGTGCCCCACTATCTGGTCCTTGCGCGTGGCCCCGAGCAGGGCCAGGGCGGCGTTGTTGCAGTCGATGTACATGTGGCCCTGCAGCAGCACCACGGCATCGCGGCTGTCGTTGAACAGCCGGCGGAAGCGGGCCTCGCTGGTGGCCAGGGCGGCGGTGGCCACGCGGCGGGCCGTGGTGTCGAGCACGGCCAGGCGGCACTGCTGCTGGGCGGGGCTGTTGGCCAGCGTGTGCTCCATGCGCAGGCCCTCCAGCTGGGCGTAGAAGAGGCTGCCGTCTTCGCGCTGCAGCACTATCTCGCAGCTTAGGGTGCGGGTGGTGTTCAGCACACGGGTCAGAAATTGCCCAAATTCGAGGCGGTTGCTGGGGGCTACGAAGACCTCGAAGCGCCGCCCCGCCAGGCGCTGGCGCACGCTGCCCAGCAGCCGGCTGGCGCACAGATTGAGCTGCTCGATGAGGCCCGCGGCCGTGAGGGTAAAATAGCCCACCGGGGCAAAATCGTACAAGTCCACGTACTGCTCGCGGGCGGTCTGGACCTCGGCCTGCGCGCGGAGCAGCTCCTCGTTCTGCATTTCCAGCTCAATCTGGTGGACCTGCAGCTCCTGAATCATCCGCTGGATTTCCTGGGGGGTTTGATTTTCCACGGCCTGCGTTACCAGGTAGCGCTGCCGTTCGGCGCGGCTACGCAGCGACCCCAGGGCGGCGTCCAAACCAAGCCGTATATCATCGGGCTCAACTTCGTGCAATGGCTCACTATTACTTGGGTCCGTGCTCATAGAGAATAGCATGCTTGACTCCTCCAGCAGAGCTGCGGTTAGCAGCCTTGGGGAGCATCAAAAGGGAATCCTACTACGCAATTTAAGGGATAATAAGTTAATCCCGACAGCAGCAATCGGCTCATTAGCTGAACAGTAAGCATGCAAGCTGAACCGCTACCTAGACAAACGCCCTATTCATTTGACGTTAATTATTATCATAATAGCAATGAGTATGCTTTTAACCACAATTGAAACCCCAGGGTACGCCTGCCGTTTTCGGTCAAGGTCGAGCTAGCAAAGCGTGAAGGCTATAAACTCCAAAGTGGTGCCCCCGCTTCCCATCGGAAGCGGGGGCACCACTTTGAGCTGGTTGCACACCTTATTTTTTTAGCACCGGTGGGCTCGTTGGTTTAGCCTTGCGGCGGGCCCGACTACTCTACGCCCGCAGTCACGTCGCGCAGCCCGAGCAGGAGCTTGGTGCTGGTGGCTTGCTCGCCGCCAATGCAGCGGCCGTACATCAGCAGCTCGCGGGGGCCGGCGTTGGGGAAGGTGGCCCTGAAACGCAAGTCGTCGAAGGAGGTGCCGGGGGCTTTGAGGATGGCCTCGAGGCGCTCGCGCAGCTCGGGCTGCTGCCAGGTTCCGTTGTCGAGCTCGGCCAGGGGGCGGCCCTTGGCCCCGGCGGTGTTCAGGCCAAACATCTCGCCAAACGACTGGCTCATGGCCAGCACGCGCAGCTGGTAGTCGAGCACGAGCAGGGGCTCGCGCACGGTTTCCACCACGGTCTCGGCCAGGCGGCTGCTTTCCTGGAGCTGGGCTTCCAGGTTTTTGAGGCCGGTGATGTCGGTGAAGGTGATGACAGCGCCGCTGATGTAGTTGTCGAGGGTGCGGTAGGGCAGGATGCGCATGGCGTACCACTCGCCGGTGGTGGTCTGGATGTTGGTTTCCGAGCTCACCAGGCGGTCGAGCACCCGCTTCACGTCCTGGGCCAGGTTTTCGTGGCGCAGCGTGCTGGCAAAGTGCGTGATGGGCCGGCCCACGTCGCTCGGCATCAGCGAGATAATGCGGTTTACGCGGGGCGTAAAGCGCTTTATTACCATGTCGTTGTCGAGGAAGATGGTGGCAATTTCGGTGGCGTCGAGCAGGTTTTTCATGTCGTTGGCCGCCAGGCTCAGCTCCTCGGTTTTGCTGAGGTACTGCATGTTGAGGGTCATCAGCTCTTCGTTCAGGCTCTGCATCTCCTCCTTGTTGGTCATGGCCTCCTCGTTGGTGCTTTGCAGCTCCTCGTTGGCGCTTTGCAGCTCTTCGTTGGTGCTTTTCAGCTCCTCCACGCTGCTTTCCATCTCCTCAATGGTGGTTTGAAGGCGGTGCTTGGTGTACTGCAGCTCTTTTTCGAGCTGGGCCACCACGGCGTCGCGGCTCAGCTCGGTGCCCAGCGCGGCGTGGCCCAGCCGCACCTTGCGGGGCGTGGGCTGCTCCTCAAACACCACCAGCAGCAGGCCGGCCAGCTGGTCGGGCTCTTGCAGGCACTTCACCGTCACGCGCAGCAGCTGCACCCCCAGGTCGGTTTTCACCTTCACGTTTTCGGCCACCACGTCCTGCCGCGACGAGGCCGCCTTGTGCACCGCCGCGCTCAACTCGTAGTTCAGCTCCTCGCGGGCCATCTCAAAGATGTTCATGCCGCTCAGGCCCGGGGCCGGCTCGAGGTAGCGGCCGGTGCGGCCGTTCACGTACAGGATTTCGCCGACGGGGTTTATCACCACGGCCGGCGGGGTGTACTGGCGCAGCAGCACCCGCTGCACCAGCGTGGCAAAGGTCCCGTCTTTGCGGATGGAATTCGAAAGCATAGAATCGGTGGCGGGGGCGTGGGTGGCCGGTTGCTGGGTCATGGAGAACGGGAAGCCTAAAATGCGGCTGAGCACGGACGGCCCTTCGAGGCGGCGCAGAATCTTCCATTTCACGTCGAGCGGGCTAAACAGGTCCTGAAAGCCGTTGAGGTTTTCGCTCGGGCCCAGAAACAGGAGGCCGCCCGGGTTGAGGGCGTAGTGAAAGACGGGCAGAATGCTCTTTTGCAGCTCGGCCGATAAGTAAATCAGCAGGTTGCGGCACACCAGCAGGTCGAGCTTGGTAAACGGGGCGTCCTTGGTGAGGTTGTGCAGGGCAAAAATCACCACGTCGCGCACTTCCTTCTTTATCTGGTAGTGGCCGTCGAGGGAAGTAAAAAAGCGGTTGAGGCGCTCGGGGCTCACGTCGGCGGCAATGGAATCGGGGTAGATTCCGACGCGGGCAAAGTCAATGCCTTCCTTGTTGATGTCGGTGGCGAAAATCTGAATTTTCAGGTACCGGTTTTCCTCTATCGCCTCGAGGCATTCGAACAGGCACATGGCCAGCGAGTAGGCCTCTTCGCCGGTGGAGCAGCCGGGCGCCCACACCCGAATCACGCTATCCACGGGCTTGTCGCGCAGCAGGGGCATCAGCCGGGCTTTGAGGTTGTCGAACGCTTCCTGGTCGCGAAAAAACTTGGTCACGCCAATCAGCAGCTCCTTGAACAGGGCATCGACCTCGGCGGGGTTTTCCTGCAAAAAGCGCACGTACTGCGTAAACTCCCGAATCTGGTGGGAATTCATGCGGCGCTCGATGCGCCGGAACACGGTGTTGCGCTTGTAGAAGGAGAAGTCGTGCCCGGTCTGGGTCCGGATGAGGCTAAAGATTTTTTGCAGCGCGTGGGCCGGCTTGGAGTTCGACTCGGCCACTTCGCGGCGGGGCCGGGCCAGCAGCGGCTGGGCCACGTACTCGAGCAGCTTGTCGGGGAGCTGGTCGGCGGGCAGCACGTAGTCCACAAACTCGGTGGCGATGGCCGAGCGCGGCATCGAGTCGTACTCGGCCGTTTCGGGCGATTGCACCATCACCATGCCGAAGTTCTCCATCACCATTTTCAGCCCAATGGTGCCATCGGAGCCCATGCCGGAGCAGATGATGCACACGGCACGCTCGCGCGCGTCCTTGGCCATGCTCTGGAAAAAGTAGTCGATGGGCATGCGGCGGCTCTCGTGCTGCGTGGGCGCAAACAGCAGCAGCGTGCCGTGCAGGATGCTCATGTCGCGGTTCGGCGGAATCACGTACACGTGGTTGGGCTGCACCTTCAGGCCGTCGGTGGCTTCCTGCACCGGCATGCTGGTGAAGTGCTGCAGCACCGCCGCCATTTCCGATTCCTGGTTGGGCGAGAGGTGGGTAATTACCACGAAGGCCATGCCGCTGTCGGGGCGCATGTGCCGGAAAAACTGCTCGAAGGCCTTCAGAGAGCCGGCCGAGCCGCCGAGGGCCACCAGGGGAAACGTGTCGTCGGAGCCGTTTTGGCGCTGGGCCATGCGCATTTGGGCCGGCGTGGCGGGCACCTCCAGCGGCAAGTCCTGCTGGGGAACTTCAGCGATGGTCGGTTCGTCATCGGCGGGGAGCGGCGGGTGAGGAGTCATGGGGAGAAGCTAAAAGCCAGCGGGCTAGCACAACCGAAGGGTTCGGCCCGGCACAAAGTAGACGGTAGGTAGTGGGAAGCCACCACCCCAGAACACCACCGGCGGCCTTATGAGTTTACGTAACCGGCAACTTGCCCGGGCCGGCCCCGCCCGCAGCCAAACGGACCAGGTCCCGCGCGAAAGCCTTGAAAACAGCCCGGCAGTACGCCCAAAATTAAACGAAAAGTGCCACTCAAATTCAGCCCACTGCCGTTCCAAATCGTAAATTAGAAGCAAACCCGTTTTTTGCTAGTTCCGTGCCTCCACCGTCCCACCTCATTGTTATCGGCACTTCGGCCGGCGGCATGCCGGCCCTGGTGCAGCTAGTGGCCCAGCTGCCCGCTTCGCTCCCCGCCGCCGTGCTGGTGGTGCAGCACTTCTCGCCCGATGCCGACGGCCAGCACCTGGTAAACCGGCTGGCCCGCCACACCGAGCTGCGGTGCCGGCTGGCCAGCAGCAGCCAGCCCATTGAGGCCGGCACCGTGTACCTGGCCCCGCCCGACCGCCACCTGCTGGTGAAAGACCGCCAGGCACCGTATGTCCTCGTGACCAAAGGCCCGCGCGAAAACAACTACCGCCCCGCCATCGATGCGTTGTTCCGCTCGGCCGCCGTCACGTACGGGCCTGCCGTGGCGGGCGTGGTGCTCACGGGCATGCTGCACGATGGCACCGCGGGCCTGGAGTTTATCAAGCGCTGCGGCGGCCGGGCCGTGGTGCAGGACCCCCGCGATGCCGAATTTGCCAGCATGCCCGAAACGGCCCTGCGCAACGTGGCCGTGGACTACGCCGTGCCCCTAAGCCAGATGGGTACGGTGCTCGAAGAAATTATCCAGGGCGCGGCGCCCGACCCCGCCCCCAGCATTCCCGAAGACCTTAAACACGAGGCCGCTATTGCGGAAAGAGTTGTGGGAACCACCGACGACGTTGCTAAACTTGGGCACCTGGTGCCCCTCACCTGCCCCGACTGCGGCGGCAACCTCTGGGAAATGGAGCACGGCCAGGTGCTGCGCTACCGCTGCCACACCGGCCACGCTTTCACGGGCGATGTGCTGCTGCGCGAGTCGCAACACAGCCTGGAAGAAACGCTGTGGGTGGCCCTGCGCATGATGGAGGAGCGGCGCAACCTGCTCAGTACCATCTCTACCCGCGAGCCCAGCCCCTACGCCGGGCAGCAGACCGAGCGGCTGGAGGAGCTGAAAAAGCACGTAAACCGCCTGCGCGAATTCCTGCTCAACGGCAGCGTCACGAACGCCAACGCCAACGCGGATTCGGCCCAGCAAGACGACGATTACGACTGAATTTGTCCTTGCTTTGAATGGAGCTCGGGTTGAGCTGAACTGCCGCCAGCCCTGCGGCCCGGACGTCAAAAGCCCCCGCCGGGCGGCCCTCGTCAGACAGGGGCGGCCCCGCGGGGGCTTTCGGTAAGGAAGGGTTGGGTACTTGCTTGCAGAAATAGTGTTTCCGGCCCAGTCGGCATTGCTCCGGCCGGGGCGGGCAGCCAGCGGGGCGCGGCCGTGGGGCCAGGCGCTCAGGTCAGGCTGCTGCGGTTGAGGTACTGCCGGAAGGCGGCGTGCTCCTGGGCCATTTGCTCGCGCACCTGCGCAATGGCCTGGGCCAGGGTGATTTCGCCAGTCACGTAGCGCTGGAAGTGGTGGAGGGTTTCTTCGTTGGCCTCCGTTCCTCCCATGGCTTGAATGGCGAGCGTATTTTCGGCCGTGCGCTGGCGGCGCAACCAGTCTTGGCGCTGGTTGTCGTTCAGAGACTGTGGCATGTGGTTGAAGTGGGAAGTATTCATGATGGGTTGGTATCTAAGCAGTTCCTAACTAACCAGTGATGGGAAGCGCCCCGGCGCCTTCACGCCACCAGGCGCAGGCCGCTGTGCCAGGCAGCGTCGATTAAGGTGGGCGCAAAGCAGAGGTTGGGGCCCGTCTGCCAGTGGAGCAGGTTTTGCTTTAGCTCGTCGGAGGCGTGCACCACCACCAGCTGCTTGTGCTCCTCCTGCAGCTTGCGGTGGTAGCTCCACAGGGCCCGGGTCGATTCGGTGGAGAGGGCGTTGACCAGCTCGCAATCAACCCACACGGCGGGTTTGCCGCTGCGGTACGCGCAGCCCAACGAAAAATCGAGGGCGCTTTCGGGGTCCTTGGGCGGCCCCGGGGTTAAGAGCAGCAAGTAGCTCTCGGGCAGCAATTCGTGATACACTGTCGTCATAACAAGAAATAACTATTGCAAACAGCTGAATTCAAGACGCTAGCACTTCCTGGTTCGGAGAAGGAGGTAAAATCTCCCTGCTAGATTGGCCTACAAAGTTCGACCTACTAATTGGCCTAACCCAGGGCAGAAGTACGGATTTAGTCTAAGTAAACCCCCTAAAAACACCTCCGTATTAAATCCCCTCCTCCCCGTGGTTTTTTACACCTTTTTGCTTTTACTAAGTTAAAAACCAACGCTTTGGCTTGGCCTACCAACAAACCCGTAGTTGCCATCCGTACATGCTGGTATTTTGTCTTAAAAACCGGCCTTATCGCCCTCTAGCCGCCTACCTGTTAAATTTTTACCCGTTATTATCCAGTGTTTTATCCATTCACTTTCTATTTACTTTTCAATCATGGCTAACAAGGAAAGAAAGCACGGCACCAGCACGGAGCAGCAGTCCGAAGCCGGTAAGAAAGGCGGCCAGGCCAACCGTGGCGGTAGCAATACCAACAGCGGCAACAACAACGAACAAAACCGCGAAGCCGGCCGCAAAGGCGGGCAATCTAGCCAGGGCAGCCACAAATAGCCCCGGCGCCCTGCAACAAACGCAGCCCCGGCCACCCTGTGGCCGGGGCTGCGTTTGTTGCGGCATACCCGTACGCGCAGCCGGAAAGCGCCCGTTTGCAGCACCGGCGCCAGCCCAACTGGAGCTTCCCTATAAAGTATAGAGGTTTTAAAGTATATTCATTGCCAAGGCGTCCGCCTTAGTCGGCCCGCCAGGTGGCTGGCGGCTTTTCTTCCATTACCTAACTATTCCTTCCCCGTCCCATGAGTCCTTCTGTACGCAACATCATCGCCTGGATTCTGCAAGTGCTCATTGCGCTTGCCTTCATCAACGCCGGCTTCCAAAAGCTGAGCCACATCCCCCAAACCGTGAAGATGTTTATGGGCCTGGGCCTGCCGGGCTGGACGGCCTACGTCGTGGGCGCGGGCGAGCTGCTGGGGGGCCTGGGCCTGCTGTGGCCGCGCACCGTGCGCCTGGCCGCGGCGGGGCTCATCATTATCATGCTGGGCGCCATCGTTATGCACGCCAGCAAGATTCCCGGTGGCATCGGCGGGGGCGCGTTTGCCATTGCCCTGCTGGTGGGCCTCCTGATAGTGGAGGCACTGCGCTGGCCCACGCGGCGGCTGGCCTAAGCTCGGCGGCGTATTTTTGGTGTCTTCCAGAAGGAAGCGGGCCCGGCGCTCCTGTTGCCGGGCCCGAACCATTGCCGCCCGGGCGGGTTGCTTGCGCGTGTAGCGGGCAGTGCCGGCTTTATTCTGTTCCATGAAAATACTGTATAGTTACCTCCGCAACTACTGGCCCCTATTGGTGCTGGCCTTGGTGCTGGCGGCCGTCAACCAAATCTTCTCGCTGCTCGACCCTTACCTGTTTCGCAAGCTGGTCGACCATTTCGTGCCCAAAAACGGCGGCGTGAGCGGGCTGCGGCTGGTGCCGTTCGGGCCGTTTTTCCGGGAAGCCATCCCCTACATCGGCATGATGCTGGGCGTGGCCATGGTGTCGCGCATCGCCAAGAACTTCCAGGATTACTACGTCAACGTCATCACCCAGCGGCTGGGCGCCAAAATGTATTCCGACGGCCTGCGCCACTCGCTGGAGCTGCCCTACCAGGTGTTTGAAGACCAGCGCTCGGGCGAAACCCTGGGCAAGCTCCAGAAGGTGCGCATCGACGTGGAGAAGCTCATCCAGAGCTTTGTCAACGTGCTGTTTACGGCTTTGGTGGGCATTATCTTCGTGATGTGGTACGCCATCACGGTGTACTGGCCCATTGCGTTGGGCTACTTCCTCACCATCCCGCTGCTGGGCATTCTGAGCTTTGTGCTCAGCAAGCGCATCAAGGTGATTCAGAAGACCATCGTAGCCGAAACCACGGCCCTGGCCGGCTCCACCACCGAGAGCCTGCGCAACATTGAGCTGATAAAAAGCCTGGGCCTGGCTCAGCAGGAAACCCAGCGCCTGAACGCCACCACCGAAAAAATCCTGAAGCTGGAGCTTCGCAAGGTGCGCTACCTGCGCTCGCTCTCCTTCGTGCAGGGCACGTTCGTGAACCTGCTGCGCAACGTCATTATCCTGCTGTTGCTGTATCTGCGGGTGCAGAATCACATCAGCCTGGGCGAGTTTTTCTCGTTCTTCATCTACTCGTTCTCCATCTTCGGCCCGCTGCAGGAGTTGGGCAACATCATCGGCGTGTACCGCGAAACCGAGATTTCGCTGGGCAACTTCCAACAGATTCTCGACACGCCCAAAGACGTGAAGCCGGCCCACCCCAAGTCGGTGGCCCACATCGAGAACCTGGCCTTCGACCACGTCACCTTCAAGCACCTCACAGCCAAAGGCGCGGCGCTCTCGGGCATCACCTTCACCACCAAGCTCGGCGAAACCATTGCCTTCGTGGGCCCCTCGGGCTCGGGCAAAACCACGCTCGTGAAGCTGCTGGTGGGCCTCTACCCGCCCCTCTCCGGCCAGATTCTCTACAACGGCATCCCCGGCTCCGAAATTGACCTCGACGAGCTGCGCGAGCAAATCGGCTTCGTAACCCAGGATACGCAGCTCTTCGCTGGCACCATCCGCGAAAACCTGCGCTTTGTGGCGCCCCAGGCCACCGACGAGGAATGCCTGCTGGCCCTGCGCCAGGCCGCGGCCGACAACCTGCTGGCCCGCGCTCCCCTCGGCCTCGACACCGTGATTGGCGAAGGCGGCGTGAAAGTTTCGGGCGGCGAAAAGCAGCGCCTGAGCATCGCCCGCGCCCTGCTCCGCAAGCCCACCCTCATGGTGTTCGACGAAGCCACCTCGGCGCTCGACTCGCTCACGGAAGAGGAAATCGGCAAGACCGTGCGGGAGCTCTCGGGCTCGCGCCAGCATATGACCATCCTCATTGCCCACCGCCTCAGCACCATCCTCCACGCCGACCGCATCTTTGTGCTCGAGCGCGGCCACATCGCCGAGCAGGGCCGCCACGAAGAACTGCTGCAGCAAAAAGGTCTCTACTACGCCATGTGGCGCCAGCAGATTGGCGAGCGCAAAGAGGTGGCTGCCGCCGTCCCAGTGTAAGCAAAACGCCTGTCATTGCGAGGAGGCACGACGAAGCAATCCGTCCTGGTCTCAGCGCCCAGCCCAATATTGTGAAAAAGCCCCGGTACTGCGCAGTACCGGGGCTTTTCGCTTAAGAAAGTATCTGGCTTTGACAGGACGGATTGCTTCGCTGCGCTCGCAATGACAGTTCGCGAGAATATCCTGCCGCGCTTTACTCAATCACAATCTTCTTCGGGTCAAACTTCACCTTTGGGGGCTTGGGGTTCATGTCTTCCAGCGCGGCTACTACAATCTCCGTGATGGCCAAATCCCGGGCCCACTTTTGGTTGGCCGGTATCACAAACCACGGCGCATCGCCGGACGAGCAGTGCTGAAATGCTTCTTCGTAGGCCTGCTGGTACTCGGCCCAGTGCGCCCGCTCCTTGAGGTCGTTGGGGTCAAACTTCCAGGTTTTGCTGGGGTCGTCGAGCCGGGCCTGCAGGCGCTCGGCTTGCTCTTCTTTGGAGATGTGCAGAAAGAACTTGAGCACGGTGGTGCCGTTGTTCGTTAGCATTTCCTCAAAGTTGTTGATGTCGCGGTAGCGCTGCTTGCAGGTTCTCTCGTCGATGAGGCCGTGCACGCGGGTAATCACCACGTCCTCGTAGTGTGAGCGGTTGAACACCCCAATGTGGCCCTTCTCGGGCACTTGCGGGTGCACGCGCCAAAGAAAATCATGGTTCAGCTCTGTTACCGACGGCGCCTTGAAAGACGCCACCCGCACCCCCGCGGGGTTCACGCCCGTGAGCAAGTTGCCGATGGCGCCGTCTTTGCCGCCCGTGTCCATGGCCTGCAGCACAATGAGCAGGCTGCGGGTGTGCTCGGCATACAGCAGCTCCTGCAGTTCGCTGAGCCGCTTGCGCAGCACCAGCAGACGCGGGCTGGCCTCCTGCTTGTCGTCGGGGCCGTACTTGAAGGGCGTGATGTCGTCGGGGTCCACCGCCGCGAGGCGGAAGGACTTGTCCTTGACGTAGACGGCAGGAGTTTTGGGCGTTTTGAAGTTCATTGGGCTTGAGCTAAATGGGTGGCTCCGGCTTGTACGCAAAGCAGCCCCGCGGCGCTTAGCGGCTCACGAACCGCGCCACGCCAAAGGCCGCCGCGGCCGCCAATGCCCCCACCACGGCCATTTTGATGGCCCCGGCCACGGCCGGCTGCCCGGTCAGGCGGCTTTTAAAAAAGCCAAACACCAGCAGGCACACCAGCGTAATGGCCGCCGACCACACCAGCCCCTGCGTGGGCGTGGCGGTAAAAAAATAGGCGCTGAGTGGAATCAATCCGCCCACGGCATAGGCCGCGCTGATGGTGAAGGCACTTTTGGGTGCTTGCCGGGGGTCGGGTTCCTCCAGGCCCAGCTCGTACTTCATCATGAAGCGCACCCACTGCTCGGGGTCGGCCGTGAGCTCGGACACGGCTTGGCGGCGGATGCTGTCAGAAAGGCCCATTTCGGCCAGTAGCTCGTCTACTTCGGCGCGCTCCCGGTCGGGCACCTCCACTACTTCGCGGTGCTCCCGGGCCAGCTCGGCGGCGTAGTGCTCTACTTCGGTACGGCCGGCTAGGTAGCCGCCCAGGCCCATAGCAATGCTGCCGGCCACGATTTCGGCCAGGCCCGCCGTTATCACCAAGCCCGACGAGGCCACGGCCCCGCTCAGGCCCGCCGCCAGGGCAAAGGGCACCGTAAGGCCATCGGATAAGCCTATGACCACATCCTGCAGCATGGCCGAGCTGGTGAGGTGGTCTTCGGGGTGCGGGTCGTGCACGCGGACGGAGGCGAGGTAGTCGGTCATAAAGGCGAATCGGCGGAAAAAATCAACTCGGGGGTGTGCTTTACGTACGAAAGAATAGATTTTTATCGCCCGAATTGTTTCGGCTACTTTCTTTCACCTCACTCGTTTTCAAAATTATGGCTTCTTCTGCCAAAGCCGCTGCCCCCAAGAGCACGGCCACCCCAAAAGCGGCAGCCCCCGCTGCTAAGAAATCCACCGCCGGCGGCAACGGCAAAAGCACCGCCGGCGCCAATGCCGGCAAAGGCGCCGGCAGTAACGCCGCCGTCGACATCCAGCCCCGCCTGAACCAGCAGCAGAACGCGCCCTCCCCCACTCAGCGCTACGGCACCGTGAGCCAGCGCCTGCCCATTGGCCTAAGCGAGCCCACCCGCCGCGACAGCGTGACCATGCTCAACCAGCTCCTGGCCGACACCATCACGCTGCGCGACATGTACAAGAAGCACCACTGGCAGGTGGTGGGCCCCACTTTCTACCAGCTGCACCTGCTGTTTGACAAGCACTACGAGGAGCAGGCGGTGCTGGTGGATGCCATTGCCGAGCGCATCCAGATTCTGGGCGGCGTGGCCGTGGCCATGGCCCACGACGTGGCCGAGCTAAGCAGCATTCCGCGCGTGCCCCGCGACCGCGAAGAAGCCCCCGTGCAAGTGTCGCGCTTGCTCGACGGCCACCAGCGCATCCTGAAGAACTGCCACGACTACGCCGACAAAGCCGACGAAGCCGGCGACGACGGCACCAACGACCTCATCGTGAGCCAGCTGGTTCGCACCAACGAAATGCAGGTGTGGTTCGTGGCCGAGCACGTAGTTGACTCGCCCCTGACCCAAGCCGAATAAACGGCTCTGGTTTTATTACCCCAGCAAAAGGGCCGCTGCAGAATCTGCAGCGGCCCTTTTGCTATGTAGTACCTAAGGCACAATGAGGCACTAGCCAGTGTGGTTTCTTTAGGGCCTAGCCCAAGTGAGCCGTTACCTTCTGGTTGTGGTTGTCCTCGGCTTCCTCCACGGAGTGGGTTTTGCCCAGGTCGTTGTCCTTTTTGGCGAGCTCGGCCAGGGCGCAATAGAAATCGTGCAGGGTCTGGATTTCTTCTTCCGTAAAGTCCTGGGCGTTAATGAGGCGGTTGCTGGCGCCTTTGGTGGCCGCAATCAGCTCGTTGAGCTTGAGGTGCAGCACCAGCGAATCCTTATTCTGAGCCCGTTGGATAAGAAAAACCATCAGAAAGGTAATGATGGTGGTGCCGGTATTGATAACGAGTTGCCAGGTCTCGGAGTAATGAAAAATTGGTCCCGTCGCAGCCCAGACAATGACAATGCCCGCCGCTATCATAAACGCCATGGTAGACCCCGAAAACGCGGTAATGCTTCCGGCCAAACGCCCAAAAAAGGAACCTGAAGAGGGATTTGCATTAGAATTCATGGGAGGAAGCCAGTTAAGGTGAACAATTAGCCCCGTAAAGTTTTACGAATATGGAAAGTAAATGGCTGAGCCATGGAGGTTTGATGAAAAACCCAGCTTGAGTGTTGTGTGGCCGAAATGTGCCGGCTATCTTTGCACCCGCTTCGCCGCCTCAGCGAAGCCGGTTTCGGCCGAATTGCCCGTTTAGTTGCTTAATTTGCGCACGTGGTGAAACTGGTAGACACGCCATCTTGAGGGGGTGGTGCCTTCGGGTGTGGGAGTTCGAATCTCCCCGCGCGCACGCAAATGCAAAGCCCGTTCCAAGCAATTGGAACGGGCTTTTTGCTTTGAGAAGGGCTTGTCACAAAGCGGAATTGGTCGCAGCGATAGGACGGATTGCCGCGTTCTGCTGCGCTCCACTCGCAATGACAATTGGCTCCCCTCTCCGCGGGAGGGGGCCGGGGGTGAGGTTTCACAGCGCGAGATGCTTCGCTGCGCTCTACATGACGTTCTTATTCACTGCAGCGGCTAGCTCTACAAAGCATCACCCCCATCGAACGGATTACCGGGTTTCACTAGCACCACCCGCTCGCGCTCTACCACTACCTGCCCCGGCAGGGCCCCTTTGGGCTTGCGCACAAATTTTTTGGGCGTCACCGTCACGGGGCACAGCGTGTCGTGCTGGCGGCGGGAGTACCACCCGGCCAGCTGGGCAGCGTGCTCTACCACGGGTTCGGGTACGGGCTGGCCGGCGCGGTGCCGAATGACCACGTGGGAACCCGTCACGTCCTTGGCATGCAGCCAGAGGTCGTCTTTGTGCGCGTATTTCTGCGTCAGCAGGTCGTTGTTCGCCGCGTTGCGCCCCACCAGGATGGTGAAGCCGCGGTCTTCGAACACTTTAAACGGCAGCTCCGTGGCGGCTTTGGCCGCGGCGGGCGTGGGGTCGAGGCCGTGCTGCTTGCGCCAGATGCGCAGGCCACGCAGCTCGGCCAAGTTGGGCTGGGTGTCCAGTTCTTCAAGGCGCTCCAGGGCCGTGAGGGCTTCGGCTTCGCGCCGGGCAATACGCTCGGTGAGCTGGCGTTCTTCGATTTGTTGGTTTTTGCCCTTGCGGTAGAGATTTTCGGCGGTGAGCTGGGGCTTTTCGGTGCGCTTCAGCTTGATGAGCCGGGGCTGATTGGTATAGAAATCCACGACTTCAACCTGCGTGGCACCAGCTGGGATGTCGTGCAGATTCGCCATTATCAGGTCGGCGGTATGGCGGTAGCCGGCTTCGTGGGCCAGGGCGTGGAGGCGCTGGCGGGCGTGGGCCGCCGCGGTGCTGGCCTCGTCGGCGCGGCGCTCCAGCAGCTGGCGCAGCTGCTTGGTTTCATTCTCCAGGGCACGGCGGCCCAGAGCCATGGGCACAAAGCGGCGCAACGCCCTGATGGGGTCATCGCCGGGCAATGGCTCAATAATCTCGCCCAGCGGCAGCAGACTCAGGCGGGTGCGCCCGTCGAGCTGGATGAGGTAGTAGTGGGCTGGCTTTTCCAATTGGGCCAGCACTTGGTTTACCAGGCGGGTTTTGGTTTCTGGCGGGGCCGGGTCGTAGCCGTGCTCGCGCAGGTAGCGGGCGGGCAGGTCGGCCAGCGGCGGTGGGAGCTTGCCGGGTGCGGGCGGCGCGGCATTGGGCTGGGGGCGCAGGTCCGCATCGGCCAGCAGCCGCTGCTGGAAAAGTTGGGCTGGTGCTTCGGGCCGCGGGCGAAAAATGGCGTTCGGCCGGGGGCCGTAGAGCTTAAACACCAGCCGAGCACCGCTCCGGAAATTCACTTGCACCACCCGGTCCTGGGGCCAGGGCACCACGGTTTCGACCTGCTGGCCGAGCAGCTCCGAAAACAAGTCCACGGAGTTGGCGCGGGCCCGCTGGAAGGTTTCGGGCAGCGCCAGGGCGGGAAAATTGGCGCCCAGCTGCGCTTTCAGCCAGAACTCAGCCGTGCCGTTCGTGAGGCCAACCACCAGCTCGTCTTTCTCCTGCGAGAAGCAGGCGGCCACGCGGTAGCCCTGCAGCCGTTCGGTGAGCGCGGGGGCCAGCTGGCGCAGGAAATAATAGTTGGTATGCAAAGTAGAAAGTTAAATCCGGGGCAACTCGTGGCGGGTAAGGGTGTGCTCCACCGTGCCTGTATGGCGGGTAGCCTGGGGCTCCACCAGCATAATCCAGGTTTCTTCATTGGCATGGGGACGGTGCTCTACGCCGCGCGGCACCACCAGCATCTCGCCCGGATTGATGGTGGCAGTATGGTCGCGGAAGTCGATGTGCAGCTGCCCTTTTACCACGACAAATAACTCGTCCTCTAGCTCGTGGCTATGCCAGACAAATTCTCCCTCCACCTTTGCCAGCTTGATATGCTGGTCGTTCAGGTCGGCCACCACGTGCGGGTGCCAATGGTCGGTGAACTTGCTGAATTTTTCTTCCAGATTGATAACGGGCATGGTGAAGCAGAATTTAATAGAGCACCCTGCGCAAGCACCGGCCTGCGCTTAACGCAGTACGGTAGTTTACGGCAACGGATAACTAAGCCACTTCCACCTTCAGGCCGTCATACGCCAAGCGGAGCCACGGGGGCAGCTCGGCTTCCACATCCTGGTGGCGGCCCAGCTGGTGGCTGATGTGCGTGAGGTAGGCGCGCTTGGGCTTCACCACTTCCAGTATTTCAATGGCCTGGGCCAGGGTGAAGTGCGAGATGTGCTGCTCCCGGCGCAGGGCATTGAGCACAATCACGTCGGCGTCGTGCAGCAGGGCCATGGTTTCGGGGCCGATGTGGTTGGCGTCGGTGAGGTAGCAGAAGCCGCCGATGCGGAAGCCCAGCACCGGCAGCTTGTGGTGCAGGGCCCGCAGGGGCTGCACCGGCAGGCCCAGCACATCAAACGGGGCGTGGTCCTGCTCGATGGGGTGCAGGCTGACGCGGGGCACGCCGGGGTACTTGTGCTCGGCAAAAATGTAGGAAAACTCCTGCTGCAGCTGGCGCAGCACGCGCGGCTCGCCAAACAAGGGCATGTCCTGCTGCTGCCGGAAGTTAAACGCCCGAATGTCGTCGAGGCCGGCGGTGTGGTCTTTGTGCTCGTGGGTAAAGAGCAGCGCGTCGAGGTGCGTGATGCGGGCGCGCAGCATCTGCTGCCGGAAGTCCGGGCCGGAATCGATGACCAGGCTGCGGCCCTCAATGGCCACGTGCACCGACACCCGCAGGCGTTGGTCGCGGTGGTCCAGCGAGCGGCACACTTCGCAGGTGCAGCCTATCATGGGCACCCCGGATGAGGTACCGGTGCCGAGGAACGTTACTTGCACTGCGTTTAAATTATGAATTATGCGTTTTGAATTAGGAGTTGCTCCATAGGCAAAGCCTTAGCGAAACGCAAAGCATCACCCACTTTTAACTCATAACTCATAATTCAAAACTCATAATTACCTAGCCCACGTACTGCTTCACCACACGCACCAGGGCGTCGAAATCGAGCGGTTTGGGCAGGTAATCCGTCACGCCGGCTTCGCGGAACTGGTCCATCGAATAGTTGTTGGCGTTGCCGGTGATGGCAATAATGGGCAGCTTGTTGATTTTGGGGTCGGCGTGGGCCCGGATTTCGCGGGTGCACTGCATGCCGTCTTTCACCGGAATATTGATGTCCATCAACACGCAGTCGATGGGCGTGTTTTCAATCTGTTTCAGGACTTCGCCCCCGTTCTTTGCCAGCACAATTTTATACTTCTGCAGCTCCAGGATTTTTCGGGTGAGGTTAAGGATTACCGAGCTGTCCTCAGCAATTAGGATGGTTTTAGTGGGGGAATCAACGGACATGGGCTTGGGGGTTGTAGTTGTTTCGTAGGGTAGAAGAGAAGCGTGGACAGCCGGCCAATCAGACGGCCGATGCGTTGGTGGCGCGTTCGACGGCGCGGGGATATTCGGCAACGAACCGTACAAAGTAATGTTCCAGAAGTTGAAAACCCTCGGCTCCCCCGGCGGTATGCCCCGCCTTGAACTGCTGCTCAAGGTGCTTGGCCTGGGCCGCCAGGGCCACGCCGCCCAGCGTAGCCGCCGTGCCTTTGAGCTGGTGCAGCATGGGCAGCAGCTCCGGGAAGTTGGCGGCAGCGGCCACCGGGGCCGCTTCGCGCAACAAATCGCCGGCTTCCTGCTCAAATTCCTGGTAGAGCTCGGCCGTGAAGTCGGGGCCGCCCAGCTCCACCAGCTGCTGCACAATGGCCTCGTCGAGGGTGGGCTCATCGGACTCTTCGGCCGCAGCCGCCTGGGCACTTATAGCAGTATTGGCGGGAGCAGCAGGAGCAGCAGCCACACCAGTATCGGTAGCAGCAGCATTAGCAGTATCAGCCGGAGCAGTACCGAAGAGGGCCAGGGCCTCCTCGGCCGCCGTCCGGGCCGTGCGCGGGCGCAGCCAGCGGTGCAACACTTCGTAGAGGTGGCGGCTTTTCACGGGCTTGCCCACGTAGTCGTCGAGGCCCTGGCGCATGAAGCGGCCGGCGTCTTCCTGCATGGAATAGGCCGTCATGGCCACCACGGGGGGGCAGGCGGAACCCAGCACCCGGCGGATTTCGGCCGTGGCCGCCACGCCGTCCATGTCCGGCATCTGGATGTCCATGAAAATGATGTTGTAGCCGGCATTGGGGGCCGTAGCCAGGGCAATGGCTTCGGGGCCGCTGCCGGCCACGTCCACGTCGCAGCCCAACTTGGTGAGCAGGCGCATGCCCACCTTCTGGTTGATGGCGTTGTCGTCGACCAGCAGCACCCGCGGAGTGGCCTCAAAGGGCTGGAACACGGCCTCGCGCAGGGGCGCGGCCACCGGCAGGTCCTCTACGCGGGCCTCGCGGGCGCTGATGGTGAACCAGAACACGCTGCCCTCGCCCTCGTCCGACAGCACGCCGATTTCTCCGCCCAGCAGCTCCGACAGCTGCCGGCTGATGCTCAGGCCCAGGCCCGTGCCGCCGTAGGCTTTGCTGGGCGTGGTGTCGAGCTGCGTGAAGTTGGTGAAGAGCAGGCTGGCGTTGTCGCTCGAAATGCCGATGCCCGAGTCCTGCACCGCAAAGCGCAGCGTGTGTTGGTCGCCGTCGGTGCTCACGCTCGAGACGATGATGGCCACCGTGCCTTCGTTGGTAAACTTGATGGCGTTGGCCACCAGGTTGGACAGGATTTGCAGGAGCCGCACTTCGTCCGTCATCACGTACTGCGGCGTGTGCGGCGTGATGTGGTAGGTGAAGCGGATGTGCTTCTGCTCGGCCCGGTAGATAAACAGGGCCCGGATGCGCTCCATCACGGCGCGCAGCTCCAGCGCGCTTTCGTGCACCTGCAGCTTGCCGGCCTGGATTTTTGATAGGTCCAGAATGTCGTTCAGGATGGTGAGCAGGGCGTCGGAGCTTTTGCGCAGCGTGTCCACGTAGTCAAGCTGCTCGTCGGTTTCCACGGTCTGGTCGAGCAGGTCAATCATGCCGATGATGCCGTTCATGGGCGTGCGCAGCTCGTGGCTCATGTTGGCCAGGAACTGAGTTTTTGCTTCCAGGGCGGCTTCGGCAGCTTCTTTGGCCTGGCGCAGGTCGTCCTGCATCTGCCGGATTTCGGTTACGTCGCGGGCAATGCCCTCGGTACTGAATTCGTCGCCGTTTACCACGCGGGCGTTCACGAGCACGCTCACGGGGTAGCCGTCCTTGTGCCACAGCTGGGTTTCGAAGTTGCGCAGCCCGCCGTTGCGCTCAATCTCTGCCCGGGCCCTGGGCTGGTCGTCGGGCTCCACGTAGTAGCTCGCCACGGGCTGGCCAATTACCTCTTCGGGCTCGTAGCCCAACACCTCCCGGACCGAGGGGCTCACGATGGTGAGCAGGCCTTGTTCGTCGGTGCGGTAGTAAATGTCCTGGAACGACTCGAAGATGGAGCGGAACTTTTCTTCCTGCGCCTCCAGGGCCAGCTGGGCGCGTTTCTGCTCCGTAATGTCGTGGGCAATGGCCGAGATTTCCTCAAACGAGCCATCGCCCAGGTAAATGGGGTTGAGGTAAATATCGGTCCAGACCTCGTGGCCGCGGCCATCGCGCAGGCCCATCTCGAAGCGCTGCGGCTGCCCTTTGGCCGCGGCTTCGTAGTGCCGCACAAAGGTGTCGCGCTCGTCCTTGGGCATGTGCGCCAGGTCGGCTTCCCACAGGTCGAGGCCGCGCACGGGGTAGGTGCCGTTGCGCCGCAGAAACAGGGCCGCGTAGTTGCGGTTGTAGTTCATGAGGCGGGCGCGGGTGTCCACGGTCCACATCACGTGCGAGCCACTTTCGAAGATGGCATTCAGGCGGGCGGTTTGCCGGCCAATCTGCTCTTCGTTGCGCTTGCGCTCAATGGCCAGGGCCACCTGGTTGGAGATGAAGTGCAGCACGTCGAGGTCGGCGGGCGTGTAGGCATCGGCGCGGGTGTAGTCCTGCACGGCCAGCACCCCGATGATGCGGTCGCCGATGCTCAGCGGCGAGGCCAGCATCACCTCGGGCACCAGCCCATAGGCCGTGATGGTGCCGTTGCGGATGAGCTGCTGGTAATCGGTGTGGGTGAGGTAGCGGGGCTGCCCGCCGGCAATGATGTACTCCGACACGCCCGAAGCAAACGGCATGGGCCCGTGCGGCCGGTGCTGGGGGTGCTGGTCGACGTGGTAAGCAAACTGCAGCTGCGTGCGGGCATCGTCGCAGAGGGCAATAAACAGGTTGCTGGTCTCGATAATCTTGCTCAGCTCGCGGTGGATGGCGCCGTAGAGGCTGGGCAAGTCCTTGGCCGAGATGGCCAGGTTGGCGATGCTGTAGTATACTTTCTGCAGCCGCTCGGCCTTGATGCGGTCGGTGATGTCGTGCAGGATGGCGCGGCTACTGGCCGGCTGGCCTTCCTCGCGCACCACGCTCATGCTCCCAATGAGGTGCACGGGCTTGCCCACGCTGGTCAGAAACACGGTTTCGACCTTGTTCACGGGCTCGCCGTCGTAGAGGTTGCGCAGCTGGTAGAGCAGCTTGGCCTTGTAGTACGGGTGCACCACGTCGGCCAGGGTGCGGGTGGCCAGCTCGGCGTCGGTGTAGCCCAGTTTCTCTTTCCAGGCCTTGTTCACAAACAGGAAGCTATTGTCGGCCCCGAGGTGCTGCACCAGGTCCTGGGCGTTGTCGAGAAAGTCCTGCAGGTGGGTGCTGCTGCCGGCCAGAGTAGGCGTGGCCAGGCGGCGCTCGTCGGGCTCGGTGCCGGCCATCCACACGCCCGTTATGGAATTGGTGGCATCGCGCGTGAAGCCCAGGCGCCAGAGTATCTGGCGGGGGTGGCCGCCGCGCGTGAGCAGGGTGCGCTCGTAGCTGGGACCCACGGTTTGGGAGGCAATGCTGTCGAGGTATTCGCGGCGTTGGGCTGGGCGGTCGCTGGGGGGCGTAAACATTTCATAGAAACGCTTCCCCATCACGTGCTCGCGGGTGTAGCCCGCCATGGCCAGAAAGGCTTCGTTGACGTCCGTGATGGTGCCCTGTACATCGAGCAGCACATACACCTGCCCCAGCTGGTCGAGCAGCACGCCCAGGGGCGGCGCATCGGGCCGAGGCGGGGAAACAACCGGAAATGAAGTCATGAACCGATACTAATGCCTGCGAATAATTCCTGCTAAGATAGCCACCAGACCGGCAAGCCCGAGTGTAAATTTGGCCAAAATATAACGCCTGCCCTAACGCCCACCCCTTCTGGCGCGTTCCGTTTCCCGCCCCTTGCCGTCCCCACCCGCGCCGCTGCTGCTTTTCGCCGTCACCACCGACCTGTGCTTCGACCAGCGGATGCAGCGCATCTGCGGCAGCCTAGCCGCCGCCGGCTACCGCGTACAGCTGGTGGGCTGGCAGCGGCCGGCCTCGCCCCCGCTCACGCCCCAGCCCTACGGGCAGCACCGGCTGCGGGGCTGGTTTCAGCGGGGCAAGCTGTTTTACCTGGAGTACAACCTGCGGCTGTTTTTTTACTTATTGAGCCAGCGAGCCGCCGCCTGGTGCGCCGCCGACCTCGACACGGCCCTGCCCGTGTGGCTGCGCGCCCGGCTCGGCGGCCAGCCCTTCGTGTACGATGCCCACGAGCTGTTCACCGAGGTGCCCGAGGTGGTGGCCCGGCCCACTGTGCAGCGCCTCTGGCGCTGGGTAGAAGGCTTTGTGGTGCCGCGCGCCCGGCTGGCCTACACGGTGGGCCCGGCCCTGGCGCGGGTATTCGAGCAGCGCTACGGCCGGCCCTTTGCCGTGGTGCGCAACGTGAGCCGCCTGCGCACCGACGAGCCCCTGCCCCACCCCGCGCCGCCCACCGGCTACATCCTCTACCAAGGCGCCCTCAACGTGGGCCGCGGCCTGGAAGGCCTGCTCGACGCCATGCCGCAGGTGGCGGGCCGGCTGGTCATCTGCGGCGAAGGCGACCTATCAGCTTCCCTGCGCGCCCGGGCCGCTAAGCTCGGCCTGCTGGCTTCCGGCAAGGTAGAGTTTCGCGGGTTTGTGCTGCCCGAAGCCCTACGCGAGGTCACGCGCCACGCGGCGGTGGGCATTATGCTGCTAGAAAACATTGGGTTGAGCTATTACTATTCGCTGGCCAACAAGTTCTTCGACTACGTGCACGCCGGCATTCCGCAGGTGCTGATTGACTTCCCCGAATACCGCGCCCTCAACGAGCAGTTCGACGTGGCCGAGCTGGTGCAGGACCTGCGCCCCGAAACGCTGGCCCGGGCCCTCAACCGCCTGCTGCGCGACGAGCCCGCGCGCTACCAGCACCTGGCCGAAAACTGCCGCCGCGCTGCCCCGCAGCTAAGCTGGCAGCATGAAGAACAAGTCTTACTGCACTTGTACAATGAGTTGGTTCCCCTTGTAAAATTGCGGCCATTGCCGCAGTAGCTTTGCTTAGTCGCTTCAGTTTCTTCTCCCCATGAAAAAAATACTACCCGCGCTGCTGCTTGGCGGTGCTTGCTTCGCAGCCGGAGCCTTCGTGGCCCGGCCCACCGCCCCCGATGAAATCACGGTGCCCATGCTGCGCGCCGCCCAGCAGGTATTTGGGCTGAATTTCAACGACGCACAGCTCGACTCCACGCGCCGCAACCTTACGGGCTACCGCGAGAGCTACGAGGCCTTGCGCAAAATATCGTTGCCCAACAGCGTGGCCCCAGCCATGGTGTTCGACGCGCGCCCCCTACGCATGCGCCAGGCCATGCTGGCCGCCACCAAAGCCGACGCCGGCAAGCTGCCCCAGGCCCCCAAGGTAAAGCTGCCCGGCTACCGCGACGAGCTGGCCTTTTACACCGTGCGCCAGCTCGGCGAGCTGCTGCGCACCAAGCAAGTATCTTCGGAAGAGCTGACCCAATTCTTCCTGGCCCGGCTCAAAAAGTACGACCCCAAGCTGCATTGCGTCATCACCCTCACCGAGGACCTGGCCCTGCAGCAAGCGCGGCAGGCCGACCAGGAAATCAAAGCCGGCAAGTACCGGGGCCCGCTGCATGGCATCCCCTTCGGCGTGAAGGACTTGTTCAGCGCCAAGGGCTACAAGACCACCTGGGGCTCGGTGCCCTACAAAGAGCAAACCCTCGACGAAGACGCCGCCGTGGTGGAGCGGCTGCGCGCGGCCGGCGGCGTGCTGGTGGCCAAGCTGACACTGGGCGAGCTGGCCCAGGGCGACGTGTGGTTTGGCGAGAAAACCCGCACCCCCTGGGACGTGACCAAGGGCTCGAGTGGCTCATCGGCCGGCTCGGCATCGGCCGTGGCCGCGGGCCTGCTGCCCTTTGCCATCGGTACCGAAACACTGGGCTCCATCGTGAGCCCCAGCACGGCCTGCGGCGTAACCGGGCTGCGCCCTACCTACGGCCGCGTGAGCCGCGCCGGCGCCATGGCCCTGAGCTGGAGCATGGACAAAGCCGGCCCCATTGCCCGCTCGGCCGAGGACTGCGCCATGGTGCTGGCTGCCCTCACTGCCGCCGGCCCCGATGCCCGCGACCCCGCCACCCTGATGGCCCCCAACGCCTTCCACTACGCCTTCGATGCCAACATCAAGAAGCTGCGCGTGGGCTACGTGAAAGCCGCTTTCGACCAGAACTACCCCACCAAAGCCAACGACCAGGCCTCGCTGGAGGTATTGCGCAAGCTGGGCGTGGAGCTGGTGCCCATTGAGCTGCCCGCCATTTCACCGGGCGCCTTGCGCTTCGTGCTCACCGCCGAAGGTGCCGCCGCCTTCGACGACCTCACCCGCTCGGGCCGCGACGCCCAGATGGTGCTCCAAAACCGCTCGGCCTGGCCCAATACCTTCCGGTCGTCGCGCTTCATTCCAGCTGTTGAATACATTCAGGCCCAGCGCGTGCGCAGCCTGCTCATTGAGCAGATGGACACCCAGCTCAAGGGCCTCGACGCCTACATCGCCCCTTCCTTCAGCGCCAACCTGACGCTGACCAACCTCACCGGCCAGCCCGCCATCGCCATCCCCAACGGCTTCACAGCCGCGGGCCTGCCCACCACCATCACCTTCATGGGCCAACTCTTCGAAGAAGGTAAACTCCTGGCCTTGGCCAAAGCCTACCAGGACGCCACCGAATTCGACGAAAAACACCCTACTTTATAATGAGGAATTGGGAATGAAGAATGCGGAATGGGCGGACAACTCCCCTCCTTAGCTAAGGAGGGGACGCTCAACTGCCAAGTTGAGCTGGGGTGGTTGTGGGCGTTGAACGATGGGCGCACGATAGCAGAACGGGTTGGGCTGGCATCGTTCGGGTGTCGTGCAACGATTCAACCACCCCCGTTCTCGCCCTTGGCTCGAACATCCCCTCCTTAATTAAGGAGGGGAGTTGTTCGCCTATTCCTCACTCCTCATTCTTCATTAAGCGCAGCGTCCTTGCTCCCTCCCTCCATTTTAGCCCAACTGGCGCCCACGGCCGCCGACCCACGGCCGGTGCTGCTCACCATTGCCGGCCCCACGGCCGTGGGCAAAACGGCCCTGTGCGTGCAGCTGGCCCAACATTTCAACACCGAAATCGTGTCGGCCGATTCGCGCCAGTTTTTTCGGGAGCTGAGCATCGGCACGGCCAAGCCTACGCCGGATGAGATGCAGGGCGTGCCGCATCATTTCATCGACAGCCACAGCATCAGCGAAGACTACAGCGCCGGCCGCTTCGCCACCGATTGCCAGGCCGTGCTAATTGAACTGTTTCAGAAGCATCCGCTGGTTATCCTCACCGGCGGCTCGGGCCTCTATGTGCAAGCCGTGACCGATGGACTGGACGAGCTGCCCACCGTGCCGCCCGAAATCCGCGCCCAGCTCCACGCCGAGCTGGCGGCTCACGGCCTGCCCTACCTGGTAGCCGAGCTGGCCGAAACCGACCCCGTGGCGCACGCCCGCATTGACCAACAAAACCCGCAGCGCGTGGTGCGGGCCCTGGAAATCACGCGGGCCACCGGCCGGCCCTTTTCCAGCTTCCACACCCAGAGCCCGCCCGTCGAAAACCCGCTGTTTCGCAACGTAAAAGTGGCCCTCACCCGCGAGCGCGAGGCCCTCTACCAGCGCATCAACCTGCGGGTGGAGCACATGCTGGCTGCCGGCCTGCTCGACGAAGTGCGCGGCCTACTCCCCTACCGCCACCACCACGCCCTGCAAACCGTGGGTTACCAGGAAATATTCGGCTACCACGACGGCGAGTACGATTGGGCAGAAGCCGTGCGCCTGCTACAGCGCAACACGCGCCGCTACGCTAAGCGTCAGCTTACTTGGCTGCGCCGCGACCCCGCCTACCAGTGGGTTGAGCTGAAATAACATCGCGAGAAGCCAGCACACGTCTGTCATTGCGAGCGCAGCGCGGCAATCCGTCCTCTGTGTGCGACCAAGGCCGAGTTGTGACAAGCACTTTTAAAGCAAAAAGCCCCGGCACTGCGCAGTGCCGGGGCTTTTCACATTATAAGGCTAATCGCTGAGAACAGGACGGATTGCCGCGCTGCGCTCGCAATGACATTAGGGACCTACACGCTCAGGATTTCCACCATTCGCATGAAGCTCTGGTTGATAAGCTTCTTCTTATTGATAGTATCGGTGAACGGCGTGTAAACCAGCTTTTTGTCTACAATTCCGGCCATTACGTTCCGCATGCCGTTCATGAGGCCCTCCACGGCGGCGATGCCGATTTGGGAGCCCAACAGGCGGTCGGCCGCCGTGGGGGAGCCGCCGCGCTGAATGTGGCCGATGACCGTGACGCGGGTGTCCAGTTGCGGGATGGCTTCTTTCACGCGCGACGCTACGCTGGTGGCGTTGCCTTCCTCGTCGCCCTCGGCCACAATGACGATAAAAGACGTTTTGGAGCGCTGCCAGCCCGATTGCAGGGTGTCAATCACCACATCCACGCTCATCTGGGTTTCCGGAATCATCACGATTTCAGCCCCGCCGCCGATGGCGCACGGAATGGCGATGTAGCCCGAGTCGCGGCCCATCACCTCCACAAAGAAGCAGCGGTCGTGCGAGTCAGCCGTGTCGCGGATTTTGTCGATGCAGTCCAGCGCCGTGTTCACGGCCGTGTCGTAGCCAATGGTGTAATCGGTGCCGTAGAGGTCGTTGTCGATGGTGCCGGGCGCGCCCACGGTGGGGATGCCGAATTCTTCCTCAAAAATCATGGCGCCCGTGAAGGTACCGTTGCCGCCGATGGCCACCAGGCCCTCGATGCCGTTGTTCACCAGCTGGTCGAAGGCCTGTTGCCGGCCTTCCTTGGTCATGAATTTCTGGCTGCGGGCCGATTTCAAAATGGTGCCACCCTTCTGTACTGTGTTCGAAACCGAGGCCGAGTCCAACCGCACAAACTCGCCCTTAATCATGCCGCTATAGCCCCGCATAATGCCGTATACCTCAATGCCGTGGTACGTAGCGGTGCGCACTACTGCCCGGATTGCCGCGTTCATGCCCGGCGAATCGCCACCGCTGGTAAACACTCCTATTCTCTTCATCTGACCTTTCTATAATGCAACAGGGCGCGCAAATGGCGCCCAAACCCCGCAAAGTTGGCGAAACGAATGCAAACCCTCTAATTCCGCACCGTTATTTCCGCAAAGGCGTGGTTATCTTTTTTTTGTATTTGGCGTAGATGGAAGTAGCAAGACACCGTTTTTGCCCTTACCTTACCTCTCCATTCGGCTCACCGGCTTATAATCACTTCCTTCTCACCTAATTCCCACGTATTATGTTCGGTTTTTTCGAAAATGAGCAGGCCAAAAAAATTAAAGGTCACTTGCTAAACCTTGCGGCCCTGGCCAAAGCCGACGGCCACATCGATGCGCGGGAAATGAACTTCATTTTGGCAGTCGGGAAGAAGAACGGTCTCAATTCCAACGATGTACAGGAGCTGGTATCGGGAGCCAAGGGCACGAGCGCCGACCTGCCCACGAACGATTCTGAACGCTTCGACCAGATTTTCGACCTTGTCGACATGATGCTCGCCGACGGCGTGGTAGACGAAACCGAGATGGATTTCTGCATCATGATGGCCGAGAAGCTGGGCTTCCGCAAGGCCATAGTGGGCGTGCTGGTCCGCAAGATTTCGCAAGGCGTAAAAGACGGCCTCCCGCGCGAGCGGATTAAGGAAGAAAGCAATTCTTTTTTGAACTATAACGAGCTGCCCCGGCCCAACATTGTGGCTTAGCCGCAATCAAAACGATATATACGGGCCCTTTGGAGCCATCCGGGCGGGTGGCTCCAAAGGGCCCGCTTGTTTTCGTTCAACTTGAGCTGACCGCTTCGGCACTGGTAACGTGCTCAATGGCTCGGAGCAGCGCGGCGCAGGCTTCGTCAATTTCTTCATCGGTGATGATGAGTGGCGGTGCCAGCCGAAGGGAATTGTCGCAAAACAGAAACCAGTCGGTCAGAATGCCTTCGTGCGCCAGCGCATGGTCGATAATGGGCTTGAGCACCGCGAAGGATTCAAACTCCACCGCCATCAGCAGCCCACTGCCGCGCACCGCCCGGATGGCCGGGTGCCGCAGCTGCGCCCGAAACCGCGCCGCCTTGGCCGCCACGCCCGCCACCAGCTGCTCGTCCTGAATAACCTGCAGCGTGGCCAGCGCCGCTGCGCAGCTCACCGGGTGGCCCCCGAAGGTGGTGCAGTGGCCCAGTATGGGGTTGGTTTTGAAGCCGCTCATGATTTCCGTGGAGGAAATAAAGGCGCCGATGGGCATGCCGCCGCCCATGCCTTTGGCGCACACCAGAATATCCGGGCTTATGCCGAACTGCTCGAAGGCCCACATGCTGCCCGTACGCCCGTAGCCGCACTGAATTTCATCGAGAATAAGCAGGGCCCCTACCTCCGAGCAGCGCGCCCGCAGGGCCGGCAGGTAGCCGGGCAGTGGCACGCGTACCCCGGCCTCGCCCTGCACCGTCTCGATGACCACGGCGGCGGTGCGCTCGGTTATCAGGGTGAGGTCGGCCAGTTCGTTGTGCCGGATGTGGCGCACGTCGGGCAGCAAGGGCCGGAAGCTGTTCTTAAAATCCTCGGAGCCGGTGATGGACAAGGCCCCGTGCGTGGAGCCGTGGTAGGCATTGAAGCAGGAAATCAGCTCGGTACGACCGGTGTGGCGCTTGGCAAGCTTCAGCGCGCCTTCGATGGCCTCGGCGCCGGAGTTGGTGAAAAACACCGAGTCGAGGTGAGCCGGCAAGGTCCGGTGAATGGCCTCGGCCAGCTGGGCGGGCACGGCCTGCACCAGCTCACCGTACACCATCAGGTGCAGGTATTTATCGAGCTGGGCCTGAATGCCGGCCAGCACGCGCGGGTGCCGATGCCCCACGTTGCTTACGCCGATGCCCGAAATCAGGTCGAGGTAGCGGCGGCCATCGGGGCCGTACATGTACACGCCCTCGGCCCGCTCAATTTCCAGCAGCAGCGGGAAATCGGAAGTTTGGGCCTGGTGGCGCAGGAATAATTGGCGGGAAGTCAGGACCACAGATTTTTCGGATTTAAGCGGGTTGGAGCGGTTTAGTTAGGCTTGCCTTGCCTCGTGCCTGTCGTGTCGTGACGGGCTTCGGCTTTTCCGCGCCTCTTGTCATGCAGAGCGTAGCGAAGCATCTTATCTCCGCTGAACGACTCGTTGAGGCGTGAGAAGATGCTTCGCTACGCTCTGCATGACAGGCGGAATTCAAAAGGCAACACCTTCCTTAAACCGCTGCAGTCACGTTTCGATTTCCCCACAAAAATAACGAGGCCGCTGCGGGGGCAGCGGCCTCGTTGAATTGAGCTGAAAGTTGGATGCGGGGAGCGTGACTTAGTCGTTATCCAAACCGGGCTGGCCCGGCGCCCCGGCCACGCGCTTGATGACTTCGCGGGTGAAGTCGCGCTCAGCCATAAACAGCTGCGCCACCTGCCGCAGGGAAATGACTTTCTGGAACTTCTCGAAGTACTCTTTCTCCAGGTTCAGCTCCTGCTGGCGCAGGGCGAACGACTGGTTGAAGTTCTCGCGAATTTGTTGATCAGTCATGCCATCGGTCACGTCGCGGCGCAGCAGGCGGCCGTTGCGGTTGAGCTCGCGGCGGCGGTCCGAAAACTCGTTGTAGAGCGGCCAGAACTTCTGGGCCTGGTCCTGGGTAAGGGCTACGCGGTTGGTGATGAAGGCAATTTTAGCGTTTTCGAGTTGAGCCAGCCGCTGGCCACCGCGCCGCCCGCCCTGGGCATGGGCCGCCGGCGCCAGCGTCAGCAATAGCGCCGCGAGGCTCAGCACACGAAACGTAGTTGAAAGGATAGACATGATACGCTAGGAGGTTATAAATAAGTAAGGTCTTCGGACGGCTGGGCGTCGAGGGCCTCGGTCAGCTCGGCTTCCGACGCATGCAGAAAGCCATTGGTGAGGTTGGGGTCGGCTGCCGTCAGCACCACTAGGTCGGAGTTTTCGACGCGGGCGCCGCTCGTGAGCAAGTAGCCCACCAGCTCGGTGCGCGGCACGGCATCGAGCGAGGTAGCAGCCACCCCGGCCGGGCCAGCGGCCTGGGGGCCGCTCAGGTAGAAAGAGGCCGCAAAGCCCCCCAATACGGCCACTGAGGCCAGGCCCGTGCGCAACGCCGGCGATAGCCGGGCCAGCCAGCCCCAGCCGGTGGCGGCTTCGCGGGCCTCGGCCTGGGGCAGCCGGGCCATTACCCGCATGGGCAATTGGTCGAAGTAGCCCACGGGCGGCTCGCTCAGCAGCGGACGGGGCCGCCGAGGGTGCTCGTCAAGCTTAAAGGAAGGTTTCATGGCAGTTGGATGAAGAAGCGGGGCCGGCGTTTAAATCAGCCGGTAAAAATTTGTATTGCGGGGTTAATCGGCCGTGTTGCGGGTTACGTATTCTTCCACTTTTTTCACGGCGTGGTGGTAGCTGGCCTTCAGCGCGCCCACGCTGGTGCCCGTTACTTCGGCCATCTGCTCGTACGGCATCTCGTCGTAGTAGCGCAGGTTGAAGACGAGGCGCTGCTTGTCGGGCAGCCGCAGGATGGCTTGTTGCAGTTTTAGCTCAACTTCGTCGCCGGCCAAGGCGGGGTCGGCTTCAATTTTGGCGGCCAGTTCGGCGCCTACGTCTGTGAGTGGCAGCAGAAACCTGCGCCGCTTGCTGCTCAAGAAGTTCAGGCACTCGTTGGTGGCAATGCGGTAAATCCAGGTAAACAGGGCGGCGTCTTGCCGGAAGTTCTCAAGGTGCTTCCACACCTTGATAAAAACGTCCTGGGTGAGGTCGTCGGCATCGTCGTGGTCGATTACCATCTTGCGCACGTGCCAGTACACTTTGCTCTGGTACTTGCGCACGAGCTGGTTGAACGCCAGGTTGCGCGAAGCCGGGTCTTGAAACTTGAGCAGGATGTCGTGGTCTTCCAAACAGCAGGCAGTAGCGGCAAAGTACGGTTTAGAACCTACACCCAGCGACGGGTTTAATGCGCCACCAACAAAGTTGGCGCCCTACCTCCATTTGCTGGGGCAAAGCCAACAACATTTACTAACTTCCCAAACCTCAAGGCGATAATGCATTGGCTTTTAAGCAACGCCGGCATGAAACACGCATTATTTCACCGGGCGTTTATTGCCCCATTGGTGCTGCTTCTATCGTGCAGGCAGGAAAGTTCTACCCCATCGCAAGCAGCAATTACTGCGCTAAGTCTCAAGCGGGGTCAAATTATTACCTGCGGCGCTACCGACAGAAAATTGGGCGCTGTCGAATTTAATACCTCATGCGGCGTCGCAACTCAAGAAAGCTTCAACTTGGCTCTGCAGCTGCTGCACTCATTTGAATACGATGAGGCCGAAAAAGCATTTGCAACAGTTATTAATAAAAACCCGGCGTGTGCAATGGCCTATTGGGGGGTAGCGATGGCTAATTTTCACCCCCTCTGGACCCCACCTTCGGAACTCGAATTGAAGAAGGGTGTGAAAGCAATTTCTATAGCCCAATCAATTGCGAAAAAGTCACCCAGAGAGGCCGCTTACATTGCCGCCATTGCGGCCTATTACCACGACTGGGAACGGGTGGACCATCGCAGCCGGTGCATAGCCTTTGAGAAAGCAATGGAATTGGTTCATTCAAAGTACCCCACTGATTCTGAGGCTACCATTTTTTACGCCTTAGCACTAACTGCCGCGGCTGACCCAGCCGATAAGCAGTTTATAAATCAACGGAAGGCCGGCCGACTACTCGAGGCACTGTACCCCAACGAGCCCAATCACCCGGGCATCATCCATTATATCATTCACACCTATGATTACCCAGAGCTAGCTGTATTAGCCCTGCCGGCAGCTAGAAGATATGCGGCAGTGGCGCCGTCGTCAGCGCACGCCCTGCATATGCCTTCGCATATTTTTACGCGCTTGGGGCTCTGGGAAGAATGCATAAATTCTAATTTAACCTCCGTGGCCTCAGCCCAATGCTATGCGAAGGAAGCCGGCATCAAAGGGCATTGGGACGAAGAACTGCACGGCATGGATTATCTGGTTTACGCATACCTGCAAAGAGGCCAAAACGGGCTTGCCAAACAGCAATTGGATTATTTAAAATCGATTAAAGAGGTTAGCCCGCTCAATTTCAAAGTTGCGTATGCTTTTGCCGCAATTCCGGCCCGGTACTCGCTGGAAAATAAGCGTTGGCCGGAAGCTGCCAGCTTCCCAATTGATAGCACAGTCGTCCCGTGGAAAGATTTTCCATGGCAAAAGGCTATTATCCATTTTGCTCGGGTGCTGGGCTCGGTTCATACTGGCCAAATGGCTGCGGCCACAGCCGAACTTGCACAGCTTAAAGGAATTCATAGCCTATTGGTCAAGCAAAAAGATGCCTACAAGGCCAAGCAGGTAGAAATTCAGTTACGTGCAGCCGAAGCTTGGATTCACCTCCTGGCCGGCCGAAATATCGAAGCATTGGCACTCATGAACCAGGCCGCTGACCTGGAAGACCAAACCGAAAAACATCCGGTCACGCCTTCGGAGGTTATTCCCGCCCGCGAACTGCTTGGCGATATGCTGCTGCAATTGAACCAGCCCAAGCAGGCGTTAGCAGCTTATTCGGCAAGCCTTCGAAAACACCCCAATCGGTTTAATGGGCTTTACAATGCAGGGTTGGCCGCTGAACGGGCAGGGCTCCCAGATAGCGCAGCGCTCTACTACCAGCAATTAATCATGGTCGCGAACGCTGCAAATTCCGACAGAACCGAGCTAAAAACAATTAGGCAATTTTTGACGGCGCATAAGTTTAATGTAGCTGTAGCATCACACGAAATATAGGCCTGGCTAGCAAGCATGATTCATGCCGGTGTAAAAGCAAAAACATGGGTCACGTCTTTAAATTTAAAGACTCTCTTTTTCTTCAAACGCCTTAATATCTGGCCGTGGAATTATCTGTACATCCTCCGGGATGGTAATATCAAAGAGACTCTGCCATGCTCCTGACACCCTTTGCGGAGAGAATTCAAAGTCGCGACTAAAGTGCCGCCAGTTTCGAAGTAGAAAGGATTTTATTTCCGGGTTGTAGCTGACACCAGAAGCCTTTTCGTCTGACTTTCTCATTGGCCTGATTTTCCACAGCTCAACTATGCACAAAGCTTTCCCTGCGTTTTTGCCAACTGAGTTTGTCTTCCCACAGCAAATGATGATATCACCGCGGTAATTGAACGACCTATGCCGGGTTTCTATCGTTTTTGCTCCACTCTTTATCCAATCTGCATACGGCGCACCCGCGTAATCATTTAAAATCAAAGCCTTGAAAGTCTTGTTAGTAGAAGCCATATAAGGAGTGTTAACAAACCTGGGATTGAGCCGAATCAATTGCATTGCACCGCGTTATTAAGCGTCATCCGTTGCCTGAAATGCAAAAGTTCCCGCAACTACTAAAGTTGCGGGAACTTTTGCTATAAATCCAGCTGCAAAAGCTACTTTCGGCGCTTCATCACCGCTTCCACAGCGGCCACGATGGCGGCTTCGTTAAGCTTGTATTTCTCCATCAGCTGGTCGGGCGTGGCGCTTTCGCCGAAGCTGTCGTTCACAGCCACCATTTCCAGGGGCAGCGGCTCTTCGCGGGCCAGCAGCTGGGCGATGCTGTCGCCGAGGCCGCCGTTCATCTGGTGCTCTTCGGCGGTCACCACGCAGCGCGTTTTGCGGGCCGAGGCCAGGATGGCTTCCTTGTCGAGCGGCTTGATGGTGTGGATGTTGATGATTTCGGCGTTGATGCCCTTCTCGGCCAGCAGCTTGCCGGCGAGCACGGCTTTCCACACGAGGTGGCCGGTGGCGAAGATGCTCACGTCGGTGCCTTCGTTCAGCATCCAGGCCTTGCCGATTTCAAACTTCTGGTCGGCGGGCGTGAAGTTGGGCACCACGGGGCGGCCAAACCGCAGGTACACGGGGCCTTCGTGCTCGGCAATGGCGATGGTAGCCGCCTTGGTCTGGTTGTAGTCGCAGGGGTTGATAACGGTCATGCCGGGCAGCATTTTCATCATGCCCAGGTCTTCCAGAATCTGGTGGGTGGCGCCGTCTTCGCCCAGCGTGAGGCCGGCGTGCGAAGCACAGATTTTTACGTTCTTATCCGAATAGGCAATGCTCTGGCGAATCTGGTCGTAGACGCGGCCGGTGCTGAAGTTGGCAAACGTGCCCGTGAAGGGGATTTTACCGCCAATGGTCATGCCCGCGGCCACGCCCATCATGTTGGCCTCGGCGATGCCCACCTGGAAAAACCGCTCGGGGAAGTCCTTCTTGAAGGCGTCCATCTTGAGCGAGCCGGTGAGGTCGGCGCAGAGGGCTACTACGTTGGGGTTGGTTTTGCCCAGCTCGTGCAGGCCGGCGCCGAAGCCGCTGCGGGTGTCTTTGGATTCGGTGTAGGGGAAGTCTTTCATGGGTATGTAAGGGAGAGTGAGAACATCAAACTCCCCTCCTTACCAAGGAGGGGATGTTCGCGCTTTAGCGCGGACGGGGGTGGTTGTGGGCGTTGAACAGAAATGTGGACTTCACCTGCGTTCGTGAAAGGCAAATTCAATTGTATGCAAAACGCTATCTAAAGCAGACCAAATCAGCTTATTCTCGAACCGGATTACGTGAATGCCCGCCGCATTCAGGTAAACAGTACGCGCCGCATCGTGCAAATTACCGGAAGCAGTAAAATGGCTGGCACCATCCAATTCTACCGCAAGCTTTTCCTGCGGACAGTAAAAATCAAGAATAAACTCACCAATGCTGTGCTGGCGGCGGAATTTACGGCCAGCAAGCTGGCCGCTTTTTAGCACGCTCCACAATTTGGCTTCGGCAGGCGTGAGATTATTGCGGAGGGCGCGGCGCTGATCTTTTTTGTGAGGAAGGTTATTCAGGCTGGTCATAGGCTTGTTGTTCTATGGGGAAGTTCAACGCCTACAACCACCCCAATTTTTGCATTGCAAAAATGTCCCCTCCTTGGTAAGAAGGGGAGTTTTCTCGTTCTATTTCATTTACCAAAAATGGCTACCGAAGTCGTTTGCCCACTGCGAATACTAAAATTCCGCACGTCGGTAAACTTACTACCGGTGCTGGTCTTGGTGCGAAAAACCAAGCGGTAGGCGCCGGGCTGCATGGGCAGGTTGAGCTTGCTGCTGCCGCCATCGGGCAAGTTGTAAATCCAGGTTTGGGACTCGTCGTTGTTGAGCTTGTAGATGCTGCCGTAGCCTTTCAGGTCGGTGGTGATGTTGAGGGTGCCGGGGGCGGGGTAGGTAACTTCCAGCTCCTGCCCCTGCTTGACGGTGACGCGGCGGGTGATGCGCGGCAGCGTGAGCAGCTCAACTTCGTAGTTGCCGGCCAGCAGCTTTTGTTTGGTGCCGAAGGGGAAGCTGGCCACGGTGTTCTTCTGCGGGTCGCGCACCACGGCCTGCACCGTGCCATAGGGGTTGGGCGCGAGCTGCGGATTTTGGAGCCAGAGCACTCCCTGTGGCGTTTTGAAAGTAAGAACGTTGGCCTTGCCGGGCTTGATGGCGAGGTTGGACTGGCGCACGGGCGGCACCGTGTTTATCACCAAGTCGTAGCTCTGCAGGGCATCAATAGCGAGCACGTCGGCCTTGCCCTGGGCATCGCGGTAGTGCACGTAGTTGTACTCGGGCTGCTCGGTCACGTTGTTCACAAACGTCATGTTCACGTTGCTTTCCACGGGGCGGCCGTCGGCGTCGGTGAGGTTCACAGCGACGGTGGTTTTGCTCAGGGTCTGGGCAATGACGTCGTTCATCACCGTGCGAAAGGTCTTGATTTCGGCCGCATTGTAGTACTGGCCCAGGCATTCGAGCTGCTTCCCAAATTCCTTTTCCGCTCCAATGCCGATGACGAATGGCTTCAAAAACACGTGCTTGCGCTGCAAAGCTACCGAGGCGGCGCAGGGGTCGGCGTTGCACGACTCCAGGCCGTCAGTAATCAGCAACAGCACATTGCGCGACGACTTATCGGTGGGAAAGTCGTTGGCCGATTGCAGCAGCGAATACGTGATGGGCGTGTTGCCCTGCGCCTTGAGCGTGGTGAGCTTGTCCTTGATGGCCTTGGCGTTTTTGGGCGCAAAGGGTACTTCCAGGCGCGAGTCCTGGCAGTTTTTATCGGCATTGGGAAACTGGTGGCCGTACACGCGCAGGCCCAGCTCCAGGTTGGGGTAGGCATTGAGCGAATCCACCATTTTACTGAGCATACGCTTGGCCACGTTCCAGCGGGGCTGCCCCTCCCAGGGCGCCAGCATCGAGCCCGAAGCATCGAGCAGAAACAAAATGCGGGTGACTTTGGGTTTCTCGGCCGGAGCATTTTGGGCCTGGGCCGAGAAGCTGAAAAGCAGTAGCAGAAATATCGCCCAAAAGGACCTCACCCCCCGCCCCCCTCTCCAAAAGAGAGGGGAAGCCAGTCGTCTGCAGACGCCTGCATTCGTTAGGCTCCCCCTCTTTTTTGGAGAGGGGGTCGGGGGGTGAGGTTCGAGGCAAGTCCGCATTAGCGCTTAGTAGTCGGCTACGGTACCCACGGTCAGCTGCTCGAGGGCGGTGGCCAGTTGGGCGTCGTTGGGTGCTACGCCGTGCCACTTGTGGCCTTCCATCATAAAGTCGACGCCGAAGCCCATGCGGGTGTCCATGATGAACATGACGGGCTTGCCCTGGCCAGTGGCGGCTTGAGCAGCTTCGAGGGCCGGCAAGAGGGTGGCGTAGTCGTTGCCATCGGCCTGCAGCACGTGCCAGCCAAAAGCTTCGAACTTCGAGCGCAAGTCGCCGAGGCCGCCGATATCGGCGGTGGAGCCGTCAATCTGCTGGCCGTTGTGGTCGATAACCCCGATGAGGTTGTCGATTTTGTGGTGGGCGGCGTACATGATGGCCTCCCAGTTCTGCCCCTCTTCCAGCTCGCCGTCGCCCATGAGCACGAACACGCGGCGGTCGTCACCGTTCAGCTTTTTGGCTTGGGCGGCGCCGCAGGCCACGCTGAGGCCCTGGCCCAACGAGCCCGAGGCAATGCGGATGCCCGGCAAACCCTCGTGGGTGGTGGGGTGGCCCTGCAGCCGCGAGTTGAGCTTGCGGAACGTGGCCAGCTCGCTCACCGGGAAGTAGCCCGAACGGGCCAGTACCGAGTACAGCGTGGCCGAAATGTGCCCGTTCGACAGGAAAAACAGGTCCTCCCCTGCCCCGTCCATGCTGAAGGGCTGGGGGTTGTGCTTCATCACCTTGAAGTAGAGCGCCACCAGCAAATCAGTGCAGCCCAACGAGCCGCCGGGATGGCCCGAGTTCACGGCGTGCACCATGCGCACGATGTCGCGCCGCACCTGGGCAGCAATTTCTTTGAGGTCGGCAGTAGCTATTTCGGCAGTCTGGGGCATATCAGTAAGGGAAATTGTTGGTTGGGTAAAGGTAAGCGCAGTAAAGGAAGTACCGTAACCAAACATTACACAATCGATTGTGTAAAGTAACAGTACAAATACTTATTCGCTATCATTCGTCCCAGAAAATTAATGCGAATGCCAAGCAAAAGCCCGCCGGCCTCCGGAGCTTCTGCAAAGGCAAAAGCGCCAGAAGCCGGCGGGCGGCAGGTGAGCAATGCAACTTGGGTGTCGCGCCGATTACAGTAGCTGGGCGGCGTGTTCTTTGGTATCCACCTTCTTGATAATTTTATCAACCAGGCCGTTTTCATCAATCAAAAACGTGGTGCGCACAGTGCCCATGTAGGTTTTGCCGTAGTTCTTTTTCTCCTGCCACACGCCGTAGTCCTGCACAATCTTTTTCTCGGTGTCCACCAGCAGCGGAAATGGGAGGTCGTATTTCAGGGCAAATTTCTTGTGCGCGACTTCGTTGTCGGTGCTCACGCCTATTACCTTGATGTTCTGGGCCGTGAGCTCCTCTTGGTGGTCGCGCAGGTTGCAGGCTTGGGCCGTACAGCCGGGGGTATCGTCTTTGGGGTAGAAATAAAGCGCCACGCGTTGCCCACGCAGGTCCGAAAGGCGGATGGTGTTGCCATCCTGGTCGGTAGCAGTGAAATCTGGGGCAACCTGTCCGGGTTCAAGTGTCATGGTAGGTGGTAAGGTATGGAGGATGGGCTTGCAATAACGACAAAATACGCTCTTTGTCAAGCCGGCATATCCAAAAGTGAGGTGGTTATTAACTTGAAGAAATAGTTGACCTTAGGAAATAGATAAATTTTTATAGTCCCAGTTCCGCTCAATTCTATCCCTCACCACTTATTGCCCGTGCAATGCCCCACAAAAAAGCCCTCTCGTTTGAAGAAAGGGCTTTTTTGTGGGGTAATCTAATTGGCTACAAATTCAAGCTCACCACCCGTTCATTGCCGGCCTGGTCGGTCAGGTGCAGCTCGGCGGGGCCGCGCAGCCGCGGGCCCAGCGTGTCGCCGGCTACGGTGAAGAGGGTAGAATTTTTATGCTCGAAGCGCAGCAGGCGGAATTTGCCTCCCACCAGCAAGCGGTAGCTGGCCAGCCCCGAAAGGTCGTCGCCTACCCGGAAAAGCAGCTGGCCACCGGGCCGCCCAATGAGGCTGCCTTTGGGCGCAATGGTATCGGTAAGAATGCGGTAGGACCCAAACTGCCGAATGGCGGCCGTAATCTGGCCGTTGGCGTCCCATTTGCCGCCCACATAAGCCTTCCCCCCTTTCAGCGTGGCGGCGTAGATGGCGGTGCGCTGCGGGTCGGTGGGCGGCGTGGCCGGCTTGAGGGTGAGCAAGGCCGTTTTGTAGAGCGGCAGCAGGGGGCTGCCCACCGTCCAGAAGCCGCTGCCCGTGGGCTCGGGCCGGTAAAGCGTGTTCAGGTACAGGTTGTCGAAGAGCGTTTCGGGCCCGAATATCAGGTTGAGGTTGGCGGTGGAATAGGTGGATTCCTTGTGCGCCGGCACCAGCACCTGGCGGTCGAATTTCTTGGTGATGCTGCCAAACTGCAGCGAATCGGGCAGGCCGGCGCGCAGGTCGTACAGGTACACGTTTTCGCTATTTTGGGTGTAGCTGGGCCGGATTTCCAGCCGCCGGTTGCCGCGCAGCAGCACCAGGTTGGCCGCCACGGAATCGGCACTGGGGTCGGTGGCCACGGCTTTGAGCAGGTTGCGCGTCACCTCATAGCGCAGGGCGGGGCGCTTGGCAGCGGCCGAGCGGGTTTTGAAATACGCCGGCTGCTCGCCGCGCAACACCAGGTGCACGGGCGTCTGGTTGTTGTAGGAGTCGGCCAGGGTGATGTCGATGCTATATACTTTGCCGGCTTCCACGGTCAGGCGGCCTTTGGTGGCGCCGGTGCTGTACATGCTCAGGTCGTTGCCTTCGTCTACCCACAGCTTTTGCAGGGTGCGGCCCTGGGTTTGCTGGTACAGGAAATCAACGAAGTTGCCCACCTGCCGGGTACCCGTCGGGAACGGCACGGCATCAATCATGTGCTGGTAAAACGGCTGGCCGTTTACCTTCACCGTCACGCGCTGAATGCCGTTGCGGTTCCAGGCATTGTCAAACCGATCGAAGCCCTGCACCAGCAGCCCCACCGTGCCAAAGCAGCTAATGGTATCGGGCCAGGTGGTGGCCACGCCCGGCCCCGGCTGCACTTTGGGCGCAAACAATGCTTTGGCAAACACCTTTTTCACCCGCGCCTCTATGCTGAGCGGCTCCAGGGCAAAGGCTTGCAGCGTGGGGGCCACGTGGTCCTGGATTTCGGCAAAGCCGCCCCACTGCAGGGGGTTGTACTGCCGGTCCTGGGCGTCGCGCACTTCCCAGTGCAGGTGGGGGCCCGCCGAGCCGCCGGTGTTGCCCGACAGGGCCACCAGCTCGCCGCGCTTCACCGGAAACCGGTCTTTCTCGAAGAAGAGCTCCAGCTCGAAGCTCTGCTTCTCGTACTGGCGGCGCTGCAGCTCGGCCGCCACGGGGCCCCGGAATTCGTTGAGGTGGCCGTACACCGTGGTCAGGCCGTTGGGGTGCGTGATGTAGAGCACGTTGCCGTAGCCAAACGACGACTGCTTGAGGCGCGAAATGTAGCCGTCGGCCGCCGCGTACACCGGTTGGTTTACCCCGCCGCCGGTCTTGATGTCGAGCCCGCCGTGGAAGTGGTTGGGGCGCAGCTCGCCCATACTGCCGGCCAGAAAGCCCGGCTTGCCTGGGGCAATGGGAAACTGGAAATACCCCGCCGGCACGGTGGGTTTGCTGCCTCCGCCCAGCATTTCACCGATGCTGTGCTCGTGGTCGCTCGAGTCGGCTTCCTGCCCCCCCACCGATTCGGGGCTGCAGGCCATCATGGCCACCGCCAACCCAAACACCCACTTCACTTTGTTTCTAAAAAACGCCACGTCCAACTTTCGCTTTTGCACAGTACTATACTTCAATCCAGATAACCTAGCTCCTGGGCGCCCTTACCGCACGCTCAGCTCCAATAATTTTTCGCTTTCCAGAAAGCCCTGCAATTGGTCGCCCATTTTAACCGGCCCAACCCCGGCGGGGGTTCCGGTAAATATCAAATCCCCCATTTTCAGCGAAATGAATTTCGATACAAAACTGATGATTTTGGCAAACGGGTGCAGCATCAGGCCGGAGTTGCCGGTCTGGCGGGTCTCGCCGTTTACCTCCAGGTGGAAATTAATGTTGCCCAGCTCGGCGATTTCCGTTACCGGTTTGAAGGTTGCGGAAATGGGCGCCGAGCCATCGAAGGCCTTGGCCAGCTCCCAGGGCAGGCCCTTCTTCTTGAGCTCGGTTTGCAGGTCGCGGGCCGTGAAATCGATGCCCAGCCCAACGGCGTCGAAATAGGTGTGCGCAAACTGCTCGTCGATGTGCCGGCCGTTCTTGCTCACGCGCAGCACCAGCTCCAGCTCGTGGTGGATGTCCTGCGAAAACTCGGGGATGAAGAAGGGCTGCCCGCGCTGCAGCAGGGCCGTTTCGGGCTTGAGGAAAATGACCGGGGCCGCGGGCACTTCGTTGTGCAGCTCGGCAATGTGGTCGGCGTAGTTGCGGCCGATGCAGATGATTTTCATAGAGGGACTCGGGGGCGGAACAGAATAAGCTCAAAACTACGGCCGAGCATGGGGTCCCGGCAACCCGCTCACCGGCTTTCTGCCTTAGCGCCCGCTGCCGCTAAACATTTACCCGGCCGGCTGCCGTATAGGCGGCAACCTCGGCCCGGGTTTTGGCCCAAAACGTGCTAACAGCACCCGCGGTTACCTCAGTTTTTCTTTCTACTTTTTCATCCCCATGTTCAAGAAACTAGCCCTTCTGGCCAGCCTGACCTTTATGGCGGCCTGTACCACGGTGCCCATCACGGGCCGCCGCCAGCTCAGCCTGGTGAGCGACAGCGAAATCAATACCCTGGCCGCCACCCAATACCGCGAGGTTATTGCCAAAGGCCCGCTTTCTACCAACCCCGAGTACGTGGGTATGGTGCGGCGCGTAGGCCAACGCATTCAGCACGCCGTGGAAGAGTATTTCCGCCAGCAAAACGCGTCTGACCAGCTGGCGGGCTACCAGTGGGAGTTCAACGTGATTGAGGACAAGCAGCAAAATGCCTGGTGCATGCCCGGCGGCAAGGTGGCCGTGTATACCGGCATTTTGCCCATCACGCAGGACGAAAACGGCCTGGCCGTGGTAATGGCCCACGAAATTGCGCACGCCGTGGCCAAGCACGGCTCCGAGCGCATGAGCCAGGGCCTGGTGCAGCAGCTCGGGGGCCAGGCGCTGTCGGCCGCGCTCTCCACCAATGCGCCGGCTACCCAGCAGCTGGCGCTGCAGGCGTTTGGCGTGGGCTCGTCCATCGGCTTGCTCAAGTACGGCCGCAACCAGGAATCGGAGGCCGACCACCTGGGCCTGATTTTTATGGCCATGGCCGGCTACAATCCCGACGGCGCCATCACGTTCTGGCAGCGCATGGAAGCGCGCGAAAACCAGGCCTCGCCGCCCGAATTCCTGTCCACTCACCCGTCCAGCGGCACCCGCATTGCCGACATCCAACGCGAATTGCCCGAGGCGCGTAAGTATTATAAGCCGCGTTAGTTGTATATTGTAATTCCACTTTCCTCCGTTCCTTTTTCTGCGCCATGAGCTTCCTACCACGTTTGCTTGGCTTGGGCTTGTTAAGCCTGCTGGTGTTTTTGATGATGTCGTGCGAGTCGAGCAAGCCGGCTGCGAGCAGCGAGTTTGGCAGCCCCAACCGCATAAAAGGCGAGGCCATTGCCAAGCCCGACAGCCGTCAGATTGTGCACTTTACCGACAGCACCGCCGAGTACAAAACGTCGCGGAGCGACCTGGCCCGCGCCTTCATCAAGCAGTTTGGCGACGGCACCGTAATCGACAAAGTGCAGGTGCGCAAAGCCCCTGCCGACGCCGACGCTCCCGCCAGTTATTTTCTCATTGGCATGGGGCTGCGCAACGGCATGTTCCGGGCCATGGCCCTGCCCCTCACCGGCGGCGGCGACAATACCTATTACCTGCGGCCCGCGGCCGAGCGCTACACCATCACCAGCGTGGGCTGTGCCGCGTGCTTTTTCAACTTTGAGAATGGCCGCATTGTGGGCACCACCTGTTCCGAAAACTCGGCCGGCAGCCACTGCGACCTCAAGGTAGAAACGAACAACACCCTATTTGCAGCGAGATGAGCACCACCGGCAAATGGCTTTTACGCGCCGCCCTTACGGCCCTGGCGCTGCTAATCCCTACCGATACCAACCGGCCCCGCCGGCCGACCCCGTCAACACCAAAAAAGCCCGCTGCATAAGCGGGCTTTTTCTTTTTAGTAACTTGGAGCGTTCAGTTTTAGCTCAACTTGAGCTGCATTGTCCCTAAAGTTTCAGCCCGTGATTTCAGAGGCGAGGGCGGTAAGGTCCAGGCCATCGAACGTGCCGGAGGACATGAGCAGCAGGTTGGCGTTAGCCCAATTTTGCGCGCGCAGGAACGCGGCCAGCTCGGCGCTGTCGGTAATCACCTTGATGTCGGGGCGCTGGAAGGCCTCGGCCACGGTGGCGGCGGCCAGCGGCGGCAGGCGCTTGTGCTCCAGCACGTGGGGGTTGAAGTACACCACGGCTACGTCGGGCGCATCGAAGCAGTGCGCGTACTGCGGCAAAAACGCCGGGTTGAGGCTGCTGAAGGTGTGCAGCTCCAGGCACGCCACCAAGCGGCGCTGCGGAAACTGCTTCTTGAGCGCCGTGGCCGTGGCCTTGAGCTTGCTGGGGGCGTGGGCAAAGTCCTTGTACACCACCGAGGTGGCGCCTTCCTTCACCAGCTCCAGCCGCCGCGCCGCGCCGGGGAACGAGGCCACAGCCTTGAAGAAGTCCTTGCCTTTGATGCCCAACTGCTTGCACACTTCCTTGGCCGCCGAAATATTGCGCAGGTTGTGCTCGCCAAACACCTGAATGGGCACCTCCTCGTCTTTTTTGGTAACCAGAAACGTGCGGCCGTCGCGGATAACGTTTTCGTGCGGGCCGTAGCCGATGTAGGTCACGTCGGGGTTAGTGGGCACGGCGATGAGCTGGGTTTGCTCGTCGTCCTTGTCGTAGATGAGCACGCCGGCCTTGGGCGTCATGTCGGCGAAGATGCGGAACTGCTCGCGGTAGTTTTCCTCGGTCGGAAACACGTTGATGTGGTCCCAGCTGATGCCCGAAATCACGCCGATGTGGTGCTGATACAGGTGGAACTTGGGCCGGCGGTCGACGGGAGAGGACAGGTATTCGTCGCCTTCGATGATGATGATGGGCGCGTCGTCGGTGAGCTGCACCATCAAATCGAAACCGGCCAGCTGGGCCCCTACGGCGTAGTCGAACTTGCGGCCGTGGTAGCGCAGCACGTGCAGGATGCAGGCCGTGATGCTGGTTTTGCCGTGCGAGCCGCCGATGACGATGCGCTGCTTGTCGCGGCTGGCCTCGTAGATGTACTCGGGGAAAGAATAGATTTTCAGGCCCAAGGCCTGAGCTTGGAGCAGCTCGGGGTTGTCGGGGCGGGCGTGCATGCCCACAATCACGGCGTCGAGGTCGGGCGTAATGCTGGCGGCGTCCCAGCCTTCCTGGGCGGGCAGCAGGCCGGCCGCGGCGAGGCGGCCCTTGGCGGGCTCAAATATTTCGTCGTCGGAACCCGTTACCTGGGCGCCGCGCCGGTGCAGGGCCAGCGCCAGATTGTGCATGATGCTGCCGCCCACCGCAATCAAGTGAATCTTTTCGGGGCGCTCGTTTCTCGTTTCTGGTGCCAATGCGTGGGTGATTGTCAGTTGGTGGTTGTCGGTTGTCCGCTTCCCGTTGATTATTGATGCAGCAACCGACAACTGACACCCAACACTTGTACCCTGAGGAAAGGACTGCGAAAGTACAACCTCAACGCTACCGGGGCATTCCATAGCCAAAAGAATCGACTTCACATTCTATCTTTTCCCCGGCTCAGGGGTTAGCTTTGTGTAGCTAGCGTGCAGCTTCGATTCGGCTGCCCGCTCAATTTCTCTTTGCTGCCCTACTACCTACTAGTTATTCTATGCAAGACCAGATGGACGACCGCCTGAAACAATCCGCTGCCCGAGCCAAAGCGGCCTGGAGCACCCGGGGCGGCGCAGTGGTCCCCATAAATACCGGCGCCGCCGGCAAGCTGCCACCCCAGGCGCCCGAGCTGGAAATGGCCGTGCTCGGCGCCTTGATGCTGGAAAAAGACGCCCTCACGTCGGTTATCGACCTGCTCAAGCCCGAGAGCTTCTACAAGGACTCGCACCAGCGCATCTACCGCGCCGTCATCCGGCTTTTTGACAAATCCGAGCCCATCGACCAGCTCACCGTGGTGCACGAGCTGCGCGAAATGGGCGAGCTCGAAGCCTGCGGCGGCCCGTTCTACGTGGCCAACCTCACGCTGAAAGTGAACTCGGCGGCCAACGTGGAATACCACGCCCGTATCATCACCGAAACGGCCATCAAGCGCGAGCTGATTCGCATTTCGAGCGAGATTCAGAAGGACGCCTTCGAGGACACTACCGACGTGTTCAAGCTGCTCGACGACACCGAGTCGGCGCTGTTTGAAGTATCAGAGTCGAACATCCGCAAGAACTTCGACGACATGCGCAGCCTGATGGGCAAGGCCATCAAGGAGCTGGAGGAAAAGAAGAACCAGAGCGACGGCCTAACGGGGGTTCCCACCGGCTTCACCGCCCTGGACCGCGTCACGAGCGGCTGGCAACCATCTGACCTTGTGATTATTGCAGCCAGGCCGGGCATGGGCAAAACGGCTTTTGTGGTGTCGGCCATGCGTAACGCGGCCGTGGACTTCAAAAAAGCCGTGGCCATTTTCTCGCTGGAAATGTCCTCGCTGCAGCTGGTCAATCGTCTGATTTCGGCCGAGGCTGAGCTGGACTCCGAAAAAATCAAGAAAGGCAGCCTCGCCGACCACGAGTGGCAGCAGCTGAACCACAAAATCACGGCTCTTTCGGCCGCTCCAATTTACATCGACGACACGCCGGGCCTGAGCATCCGCGAGCTGCGCACCAAATGCCGCCGCCTGCGCTCGCAGAAGGACGTGCAGATGATTATCGTCGACTACCTGCAGCTGATGAGTGGCAACACCGACGGCCGCGGCGGCAACCGTGAACAGGAAATCGCCAGCATCTCGCGGGCCCTCAAGGGCATTGCCAAGGAGCTGAACGTGCCCGTGCTGGCGCTGTCGCAGCTCTCGCGCTCGGTAGAAACCCGCGGCGGCGACAAGAAGCCCCAGCTGAGTGACCTTCGCGAATCCGGCTCCATCGAGCAGGATGCCGACATGGTAATCTTCCTTTACCGCCCCGAATATTACGGCCTCGACCAGGACGCCGAAGGCAACTCGACGCAGGGCGTGGGCGAGGTCATCATTGCCAAGCACCGAAACGGCTCGCTCGAAACCGTGCAGCTCAAGTTCATCGGCAAGTACACCAAGTTCGCCGACCTCGACGGCGTGGGCGGCTTCGACACCAGCGGCTACCAGCCCATGGGCCTGCCCGCCAGTAATTTCGACAGCGAGCCCAGCAGCTTCGCGCCAAACACCATTCGCCTGGGTTCGAAAATCAACGAGTCGCCGGTGCCCTTCCCGAAAGGGAACCTGAACAAGCACGAAGACCCGCCGTTTTAAAATTTCAAATGAGGAATGAAGAATGAGGAATGAAGAATTGGTCGTTGGCTACTTCTTCATTTCTCATTTTTCATTCCTCATTCTTCATTATTGATGACCGTTACCCTACTGCTGCTGTGCCTGTTCGCTTTTCTGGCGGGGTTTATTGATTCCATAGTGGGCGGGGGCGGCCTGATTCAGCTGCCGGCTATGCTGCTGCTGCTGCCGGGCGTGCCGGTGCCCACCGTATTTGGCACGGGCAAGGTGTCGAGCCTATCGGGCACAGTGGCCGCGCTGCGCCGCTACCTGAGCGGGCCTGAAAAGCTGGAGATTCGCTGGCGCACGGTGGCCCTCACGGCACTGGTGGCGGGCGGGTTTGCGCTGCTGGGCTCGCGGGCGGTGAGCCACTTGCACAAGGAAGCGGTGCGGCCACTGGTGATGGGCATGCTAGTGGTAATGGCCATCTACACCTTCTGGCGCAAGGATTTTGGCAGCCTGCACGCGCCCCGGCTAAGCGGCTACCGCGAAGTGCTGATTGGCGTGGTGCTGGGTGCCTCGATTGGTTTCTACGACGGCTTTTTTGGGCCGGGCACCGGTAGCTTGCTCCTATTTGCCTTCGTGGGCTTATTCGGCTACGACTTTATTGCGGCCTCGGCCTCGGCCAAGCTGGTGAACGTGGCGACGAACGTGGCCAGCTTGTTTTACTTCGCTACTACCGGGCAGGTGCTCTACAAAGTGGCCCTGCCCATGGCGGCCTGCAACATGCTGGGCTCCACGCTGGGCGCGCGCATGGCGCAGCGGCACGGCACCGGCTTCGTGCGGGTGCTGTTTTTGGGCGTGGTAAGCGCCTTTATTCTCAAGTTGGGCTGGGATACGTTCGCGTAACTTGAGGCAGGCTCGGCTTGTAGTAATACCATGCTTTGCTATAGACTGCCAACAAAAACGGTCATGCTGAGCACAGTCGAAGCATCTCGCGTGTGGTAGTAACCCAATCGTTCAATCGGAAGGATTACTACCACACGCGAGATGCTTCGACTGCGCTCAGCATGACCGTTGTTTTAATCAACGCATGACCGTTTTTGTAATCAATTACAGCTTCACCCCTACCGTAAGGAAGTAACTGCGCCCATCCGAGGGCAGAATGCCCGGGCCGGGGTATCCCGTGGCGCGGCGCGTGAAATAGCGGGCGTCGGTCAGGTTGTTGATGCTGCCTTCAAGCTTGAGCCAGCGGTGCTCCCACGATAGCGAAGCATCCAGAATTTGATAAGCCGGTATGGGGCCGATAACGGCCGATGGGCCTACTTCCTTCGCGTTCACGTTCGTAGCGTCAGAAAACTGATTGGACAGGTACAGGTATTGCAGCGAGGCCTTGAAGGGGCCGTAGCCGGCCCGGGTGCCCAGCTTCAGGTTTACGTCGGGCACAAACTCGACACGCCGGCCTTCCACGTTCGGCAAGGCGCTTTTCAGGTACCGGCCTCGGATGAAGGCCGTGTTGCCAAAGACGGACCACTGCCAGCGGCGGTCGGCGTCAGCCGGCAAGAAGCTCAGCAGCTCCAGTTCCCCGTACGCTTCCACGCCCAAAATCAGAGCCCGGCCCACGTTGGTACGTTTGCGAACGTCCCGGCCGTTGGCGTCAAAGGTGAGCACCTCGCCGATGCGGTTATTATAGTTGAGCGCAAACGCACTTACGTCGTAAGTCAGCACGCCGGTCTTTTCGCCCCGCGCGCCGAGGTCAGCCGAGTAGCCCCGCTCGTCGACTAGGTTGGGGTCAATGACGGCCGAGGGGTTGGCGATGCGAATGTCGCTGAAGGTAATGGAGCGGTAGTTCTGCGAGATATTGCCGTAGACCTCGAGTTGCTCCTGCGGCTTGTAGCTGACGCCGATGCCGCCGAGCAGGAAGCCCCGGGGCCGGTTGAGCTGCTCGTTCCGCTGCCGGATGGTGGCCGGATTGCCCGCCAGGTCGCGGTCCTGCACTTCGCCATAAAAGCCGTTGGCCTGGGTCCGGATGTATTCGTAGCGCAGGCCCGGCGTCACGGACAGCTTGTCGGTGAGGTAAAAAATGTTCTCGACAAAGCCGGCCGCGTTGAAGTTCGGGAAGGTGTAATCCGAGAAGTTATTCAGGGACTGGGCATCGGCCGCCACAAAGCGGAAATCGGCCCCGCGCCCCGCGGGCCCGAATCCCTGAATGCTGTGGTTGTAGCCCTTGTACAGGCGCGTGCCCACCAGCAGCACGCCGTCTTTGCCGGCCAGCTGGTAGCGGTTCAGGTAGCGGGCCTCCAGGCCGTAGTTGCGAAAGTCGCCGGTAATCAGGTCGCGGCCGTAGATGTCGTTATCGGGGGTTCTGACGCGATTGGGCCGATACCCCAACGATTTCCGCGAAGCCACCAGCCCAAAGCCAATCAGGTTGATGTTGGCCTTGGCGCTGAGCTTCCAGTCGGCGTTTAGGTTGAACAGGTTCCAGTCGACGGCAAACCAGTTGCGCTCTCGGTTCGACTGCCGCGGGTTCAGCCGAAACTGCTCGTCGTCGAGGCCGCCGGGCTGCTGGGCCAGGTAGTCCATGTGCGTGACCTGGGCGCCCACCTTCAGGTTTTCGGTGAACTGGTAGCGCACGTCGGCGTAGGCGGTTTTGCTGTCGAAGTGCGAATTGGGCCGCCAGCCGTCGCCGCGCTTGTACTGGGCAAAGGTGTAGTAGCTCAACTTGCCCACCGTGCCGGCTACGCTGTTGAAGGAGTTGAAAAAACCGAACGAGCCCACCGTCTGGCGCGAGGTCACGGCCGCCTTGTGGTCGGGGTCGGGTCCGCGCATCTCAAAGTTGAGCAGGCCGCCAAACTGGGTGCCGTACTGCAGCGAGGCCGCCCCGCGCACCAGCTGAATGCGCTTCACGGCCTCCGTGGGCGGGGTGTAATAACTCTCGGGGTAGCCCAGGGCGTCGGCCGAGATGTCGTAGTTGTTCTGCCGCACGTTGAAGTTGCTGGTGCGGTTGGGGTCGAGGCCGCGCCCGCCGATGCTCAGCTGCAGGCCGCCGCCGTCGCTCTCCCAGATGTTGAGGCCGGGCACCCGGGCGTACACCTGGCGGGCGTTGTTGGTGGCGAGGTTGGCCACCAGGTTTTCGGGCACGATGACTTCCGACTTCTTGGCCGCGAAGATGGCCGTGCCTTCCACCTCGCGCAGCCGCGTCTGGCCAAACGTGGTTTGGGGCGCGGCCACCACCACTTCGCCCAGGGTCCGGTCGCGGCTGGTGAGCTCAAAGGTGAAGCCATCGGCTGGCAAGGTGACTTCGAGGGCGAACGGCAGGTAGCCCAACGCCGACACCCGCACCTGCTGCGGCCCGGCGGCCAGCCCGGTTACCTCCAGGCGCCCGGTGCTGTCGGTGAGCACGGCGCGGGCCAGGCTCTTCACGTACACTTCGGCACCGGCTACGGGCTGGCCCGTGCCCGCGGCCACTACCCGGCCCCGCAGGGTTTCCTGCGCCCGGGCATCAAAGGCCAGCAGCAGTACTGCCACCAACAGCAGGGGTTTATAAACCAGAAATCTCATCTTCGAAGGGCAAAATCCAGGGCTTGGGCGCAAAGCTTTCGGCTTGGCGGGCCAGGTCCACGGTGGGGTCTATGTAAGCCTTGCCCAGGCGGCCGTTGAGGCTCACGTAGGTGTCGGCGTAAACTTGGGGCTGGTGTACGCCTTGGCGGGCGTAGTAGTCGCGCAGGTAGTGGGCAAACTGCAGAATCATGTCGGCCTGGGTAGCCATCATCTTCTCTTGCAGCACGCTCAGGTGGTCGGAGTTGTTCACGCGCCGGGTCTGGCCGGTGGCCGAGTCCACCACTTTGAACTCGACCTGGCCCATCTTCTCCATCAGCATCACGCGCCAGGAGAAGCGGTAGCCCTCTTCGGTCCAGAACAGCTCGTGCGGGTACAGCCAGTAGCGCAACGGCACGAGCAGCTGCACCGCAAAGAACAGGGCCAGCCCCGTAAGCAGCGCCAGCCGCACACGCGGCCTATATACCAGCGGCGAGGCCGGCCGGACCGCGGCAGCAGGCAGTCGCAGCAGCCAGCGCGCTCGGTCCAGCAGCCGCTGGTGGAACGCGGGCGGGAAAAACACCAGGGCCGCCACTATCATCACGTACGGAAACATGCCGATGGGAAACAGGATGGCCGTGAGCACGTGGAATACCACCACTGCCGCGTAGGCATAGGGCCGGGTGACGCGGCTGAGCAAAAAGAACGGCACCGTGAGGTCGTACACCGCCCCAAACCAGCTGAACGCGTAGGCCGTGGCCGGGTAATTGAACAGGAAGCCCACCACGGGCAGGTCGTTCTTGGCTGGCAGCCAGATGCGCAGCGGCTGGGCCGCCAGCAGCCAGTCGGAGTTGAGCTTGGCCAACCCGGCGTACATGTACACGATGCCCACGAGCAGGCGCAGAGCGTCGAGGGTCCAGCGCGGCACTTGGTCGTGCCAACGGTCGGGGCGGCGGGCAGCGTCCAGGGAGCAGTAGGCGCCGGCCGGCAGCACCGCGAGCAGCAGCGCTGCCAGGCTCACAAAGTAGTAGTGGTTGAGGTAGGTACTTTTGTCCATCAGCTCGATGTAAGTGAAGCTGAGGAACAACCCCACCGCCGCCAGCCGGTAGTGCCAGCCCAGGGCCACGAGCAGCGCGCATGCCCCGCACACCGCAAACAGCGCGTAGGTGTACGGGCCCAGCGGCCGGATGAACTCAAGCCCGTAGTACGGGAAGAAGAACTTGGGCTGCAGGTAGAGCTCGGCAATCCATCCCTTGGCCCAAAAACGAACGACGCTGGCCAGTATCAGCAGGCCGAAGGCAATGCGGAATACGGCCAGCGGCGCGGCGGAGATATACGTCTGGAAGTAGCGGGCGCGCACTAGTCGCCGTCGTTGTCGACGTAGGTTACGCTCACGCTCATGGCCGAGGTCATGTCCACCTTAATCAGGCGCACGGCCTTTTGCATTTCGGTGTAAGCCTGCACGGCCGCTGCGTTGCGCGATTGCATGGTGACGTACAAATCGGGCCCCAGCGAAGCCAGCTGTTGGGCCGATACGGCAAACTGGTCGTTGATAATCTTGGTGAGCGGCTGGCCGGAGCGGCTGTCCTTGGCGCCCAGGGCGTCCACGTATGATTTCAGCGAAGGCTGGCCAGCGCGGCCGTTGAACACGCTTTGCACCGTGGCGTGGGCTGCCTGGGCCAGCTGCAGCGGCAACGCGCCGCGGTGGTAGTAGGCCTCAATCTTTTCCGGAGCGGCAACGCCCGACATCACGCCCGCCGGAATGCCGATTTTGCCGGTGCGCAGGAAGTGCTCGTAGTAGCGCGAGTAGGCGTTCACGAGCAGCGAGAGCGAGCTGCCCGCGTTGGTGCCGGTGTTGTTGATGAAGGTGGAGCGGTAGGCGCCGTTCCACTGCGCCTGCACGCCGCCGAAGAGCTGGTCCATCTTGGCCACCACGTCGGTGAGGTAGCGGCGCTGGTTGGCCGTGGCCACGTACGACTGCACGATGGCGTTGTCGTCGGCCGCGATGCCGTTTAGCAAGTAATCGAGGGCCGGAAAGCCTTGCTGCGGAATGGCCGTGGCCAGCTCAAAATTGTAGGTGCCCGACGCAATGTTCTGGCGGATGCCGGCCGCGTCGGTGGGGTAAATATTGAAGTGGTTCACGAGCGACACGTCGGCCGCCGGGCCAAACTCATACACTTCCACTTTCTGCCACTCCAGGTACGCCTCGCGCCAGGACTGGCGCACCGACTGCAGCCCCGTGGCCGTGGGCGCGGCGGTGAAGGCGGTGGTCTGGGTTTTCAGGGCCGTAAGCTTGGTGCCAAAGCGCTGGTAGCTGGGCTTCACCAACGAATCGGCCCACTGCGTGAGCAGGGCTTTGCGGTCGAGCTCCGCGGTGCCCGTGGTGGGAGAACCCGAATCGCCGTTGCTGTCCTTGCAGCTGGAAATACCGCCTGCGGCCAGCACCACCGACAAGGAAAAAAGCAGAATCGACTTCTTCATAAGGCAAAGGAAAAGGGGCTGCCGGACCGGGCAAGGGATAAACCAGTAATCGGGTTAGGCTACGCGAAGCAGGTGTTTCGCGTAGCCCAACCCGACGAGCTAAAGAAGAAATAGGCGCAATAAGTTGCGCCCCGATGCGCTAGAGTGAGAACTTGGCATTGATGGCGGAAATTGCTGCATCGGCCTGGGCGTTGGTCAGGCCCCAGGCACCCTGGCTGCCCGAGGTCATGCCATTGAGTACCGAATCAGCCCAGGCCGTGTCCACGCCGTACTTGGTGCAGAAGCGCAGCGCGTACACAAAGCCGATACCTTCGCCCAGGGCATGCGCCTTGGTGTCCAGAGCCGCGGCAGCCTTCCAGCTGGTGAGGTAGGAGACGGCCGACTTGGCGAGGGTTTTTTCCAGCTCCGTGCGGATGAGGTCGGCCTGGGCTTTCAGCGTGGCGTCGTCGTTGTTCACGATGGCCGCCCGTCCTTTCAGGAAGGCCAGGTACACGCCGGGCGAAGCGGCGCCGTTTTTCTCGTTGAGGTAGCCGGCCAAAAACCGCTCACGGGGCGTGAGGTTATAGTCGGTGGTCATGATGGCGTTGCTGGTGAGGTAGCCGTAGGCCATGTCCCAGTTGTGCTCGCGCTCGGTGTAGAGCTTGCCATCGGCCACTTTGCTGTTGGTGGCGGCCAGCGAAGCGGGCGTGAGCAGCACGTTGCCAATCTGGTCGAGCAGCAGGGCCCCGAGCAGGGCTTTTTGGATAATCTGATTGACTTCGAAGCCTTTGCCATCGACCAGGTAGCGGCCCAGGCGGCCGGCGTTGCCGGGGGTGGCCACTTGGTTGACGCTCTGGCTGGCGGTGGCCAGCTCGGCGAGCTTGGTGTCCAGGTAGGTACGCACGGTGGTGGCGGCAGCGTCGGGGAAGGAGGCGGCCGTTTTATCGCGCAGCTGCACGCCGGCGGCCGCCGAGGCGTTCAGGGTTGCCGTCGAGAACGGAGCATTGGTGCCGGCGTAGAGGTTGCGCAGCTTGGCCAAATCCAGCGTGGCGGGAGTGGCGGGTGCGGCCACGGCCACCGTCGCCATGTAGCTGTTTAGCTCGGTGAACATGTCGAGCCGGGCCGCAGCGGCGCCCAGGTCCACGGTAGAAGTACCCGCAGCGTCCTTGAACGAGGTAGTATAAGGAGTCGTGCCGCTGAGGGTGGCGTAATCCATTTTCGCACGCAGCTGGGGCGTCGAAGGAGTTGCTACATCGTCTTTGCTGCAGGAAGCCAAGCCAAGGGCGGCAACAAACAACGCAAGGGAAGCGGTACGGCTAAAGGTGGTCATAAAAATGAGAAAGAGATAGGCAGCCAACCGGTTCGAGGGTGAGGTGAGAGCCGGCCTTGTTTAGAATCGTTCTAAACTTTGACAAAAGTAGGGCCTATTTAGAATCGTTCCAAATAAAAGCTCAACTTCCTTTCTTTTCCCACTGCCCAGGCCGGCGCCATATCCAGCTATTGCACAGCAACCTCTTGCTTATAAACCCCTTCCGGGTTGGGTGCCAGTACAAATACCTCGGCCAGCAGCTCGTAGGAACGGAGCCGGTCCTGAAAATCGGCGGTGATGGTAACGGCGGTTATTTCATCTACCTCATACTCGGCGGCAATTTGGCTGAGCTGCGCGTGTACCTGCGCGGGCGTGCCGCTCACTACCCGGCCGCGGTTCTGCACCAGGTGGGCCTGGTCTTGGGCCGCGAACTGGTAGCTGAGGACCTCTTCTTTGGTAGGAAACGTGCGGAACTCGCCTTTGCCGAAGCGCAGCAGCTGAATGTCCATTGCCGCGCGCAGCTCATGGGCCTTTTCCTCGGTATCGGCGCACAGCACAAACACGGCCACATTGGCCAGCGGGGCGGCCAGCTCGGCCGAGGGCCGAAACCGCTGGCGGTAGGCGCGCATGGCCTGCGGGCCGCCATTGGCATTGATAAACTGGGCAAACGAAAACGCCATGCCCAGGTGCGCCGCAAACAAGCCGCTTTGGCCGCTGGAGCTCAGCAGCCACAGCTCGGGTACGCCAGGGGCCTCTGGTATGGCCATTACCCGCTCATGGATGGTATCGGGCACTTTGTCGTCGCGCAGGTAGGCCTGCAGGTCCATCAGCTGCTCCACAAAGTCCTGCTCGCTGAAGGTATTGCTGGGGTTGAGGGCGTGGGCCGTGAGACGGTCGCCGCCCGGGGCGCGGCCCATGCCCAGGTCGATGCGGCCGGGAAACAGGGTTTCGAGCATGCGGAAGTTCTCGGCCACTTTCAGGGCGCTGTAGTGGGGCAGCATCACGCCGCCCGAGCCCAGGCGGATGCGCTGGGTCTGGCTGCCCAAGTGAGCAATGAGCACCTCCGGCGTGGAGCCGGCCAGCGTGTTGGTGTTGTGGTGCTCCGATACCCAGAAGCGCGAGTAGCCCAGGCGGTCGGCCAGTTGGGCCAGCTCCATGGTTTCGAGCACGGCCTGCCGCGCCGTGGCCCCCGGGCGAATGGGCGACTGGTCGAGTACATTGAGGCGAATTTTGGGGGTGGTTATCATTAGCAATAGGAAGGGTATAGAGGTGCAGAACCACGAACGGGGCCTTCCGGTTCGAGCCGCGGGTTCCGGCAACCGAAGCGCGGGGCTATGAACAAATGCCAGCTCAATTGTTACGCACCCAAACTATATAACTCTCTTCCTGAATGAGCGACCAGAATTTTGTTACCCTCACGGTAGCCGATGGCACCAAAATGCGCGCCTACACGGCCTTCCCCAGCACTAACGGCCCGGTGCCCGGCATTATTCTGCTGCAGGAAGCCTTTGGCGTAAACCACCACATCCGCAGCGTGGCCGACCGCCTGGCCAAGGCCGGCTATGCCGTAGTGGCGCCGGAGCTGTTTCACCGCACGGCCAAGCCCGGGCTGGAAATTGCGTATTCGGACTTCGCCAAAGGCGCGATGCCTCACTACAACGCCATCAACAACAAAGACCTGGCCGCGGACCTGCAAGCCTCCTACGAATGGCTGCAAACCCAGGACCAGGTAAACTCCGATAAGATTGGCAGCATTGGCTTTTGCATGGGCGGCCGGGTGTCGTTTCTGGCCAATGCCGTGCTGCCGCTGGCCGCCGCCGTGTCGTACTACGGCGGGGGCACGCACACCATCAAAAACCAGGCTGCCGACCTGCACGGGCCGCACCTGTTTTTCTGGGGCGGGCTGGATGCGCACATCACCAAAGAGCACATTGCCGAGGTAACCGACGCAGTAGATGCGGCGGGCAAACCCTATATCAACACCGTCATCTCCTACGCCGACCACGGTTTCAACTGCGACGAGCGGCCGAGCTACAATGCTGAAGCCGCTGCCGAAGCCTGGGCACTTACGCTGGCTTTCTTCGGAGAGAAGCTGGGGGCTTAGGGCACCTCACCCCCGGCCCCTCTCCAAAAGAGAGGGGAGCCTGACGCAAACCAAAAAAGAAGACCCGGCCCAATATTGAGCCGGGTCTTTTAATATAGGAATTGAGCTAAAGCTTGTGCCGTGGCTCCCCTCTCTTATGGAGAGGGGCCGGGGGTGAGGTGCCCGCGCTACGAGTCCATTTCCACCTTACACCGCGGCCACCGGCTCAACCACGGTTTGCCGGCCCAGCCATTGCGCCATGCTGCTGGCCAGCACAATCTGCAGGGCATGGTACAGCATCAACGGAAGTAAAATCAACCCAGTGGCGGCGCTGGCCGGGAATAGTAGGCTGGCCATTACGCTGCCGTGGACCAATGACTTTTTGGAGCCGCAGAACACAGCCACAATCTGGTCGGCGCGCGAGAAATGGAGCGCCCGGCTCAGGCTCCAGATGAGGACGAACACCAGCAAGTACAGCCCCACCATGCCCGCGCCCAGCTTGAAGACATCGGCGGGACGGTAGCGGCTGAAAATGCCTTCAGCAAACGAATCGCAGAAAGCCGTGAAAACGATGAGCAGGATGGTAACCTGGTCGAAAATGCGCAGGCCCGCCTTGTGCCGCTCCGCGAAGGCGTGGAACCGGGAATTGAGCAACACCCCCGCTCCTACCGGCAGCACCACTTGCCACAGCAGCTGCAAGGCCAGGCCCCAGAGCTGGCTGCTATCGGCGCTGGTGTGCAGAAACAGGCTGGCCAGCAGCGGCGTGAGCAGGATGCCCAACAGGCTGGAAATGCTGGCGTTGAAAATAGCCGCGGGCAGGTTGCCGCCCGCAATGCTCACCATCACCACCGAGGTGGAAACGGTGCTGGGCAGCGCACACAGAAAGAAGATGCTCTGCCAAAGCATTTCGCCCTTTTCGGGCCCGAAGAAGGGCCGGGCCAGCAGCGCCAGCGCGGGAAATAGCACAAACGTGGCCGCTTGCACCAAGGCATGCAGCCGCCAGTTGCGCATGCCGGCGCGCAGCTTCTCAAAGCTCAGCTTCAGCCCATAAAAGAAGAAAACCAGGGCCACCCCCGCCGTCGTAATCAGCTTCCACGGCACGGGGCTGGCCTTGCTGCCCAGGTTGGGCTGGAAATAAGCCAGCGCCACCACGCCGATGAGCGCCAGCAAAAACCAATCGAGCCCGGCGCGGGCCAGCAGTTCGGCAATTCGGTTGGGCGCGGACGTGGGAGCCTGGGGTTGTGGTATCATGAAGCAAAGGGCGCCGAGGCAAGCCGGGCCGGCAGGAGGCTAGTGGATAATACAAAAGCGCCAGACTCTGGGGAGCCTGGCGCCGCTGCAGAACAAATTTACAACGCCGGGAAGCCAATAACTGACCAGCGCCTGCGTAGCATATCTTATTGGTCGCTACCGCCGCCCAGGCCGGGAGGCGGCGTTCCCTGCACGCCTTGCACGTTGGGCACGCCCATTTTCTCCTCGCGCTTGCGCTGGTATTTTTCAAATTGAGCCGGAGTGAGCACGTCTTTGATGGCGGAAAGCCGGGAGCTGCCAATGCTTTCGATAACGCCCGCGAGTTTGCGGGGGTCGGTGCGGTAGCGGAGGCGTGCCGTCTCCACATTGTCGACGCCGCGGCGGTTGATGACGCGGATTTTTTCGGTTTGCTGGGGCGAGAGGCCCAGGTTTTTCTGCATGTTGGCCGTGAGGGCGTTGGCTTTGGCATCAATCACGGCATCAGAGGGCCCGTCAACCACGGCCGCTGGTTCGGCAGCATGCGTGGTTCTGGTTTTGATGCTAGGCTGGCCCGCGGGCTTCACCTTGGTTTTGACAGTGGCCGTGGCCGGGGCTTGTGCCCGCACGGCAGGCGCGGCCGCCAGGGCCAGCAACGACGAAAGCAACAACAGTTTCATGGAACGGGGATAAGGAATCAAAAGCACAGAAAGGCAGGTCGAAAGAGTGGGGTAAATATCGGGCGAAAACCCAATCCGCTACCGGGCCCAACGCGGTACCGTCCACGTTTCGTGCCAGAGCCCGCCGAAAAAGCCGCCCGCGCACCTCCTCCGTGCAACCTTTCCCCGCCTTTTGGCATACAACCCCCTATGAAAAACGACCACCGCACCAACAAGAACTGGCTGCTGGCCGCCGGCATCGGCGCCGCGGCCCTGGCCGCCACCCTCTGGGGCAATCGCCGTGGCTCCTACGACCTGAGCCGGCGCGTGGTGCTCATCACGGGCGGCTCGCGCGGGCTGGGCCTGGTGCTGGCCCGCCAGGCTGTAGCCGAGGGGGCACGGGTGGCCATTTGCGCCCGCGACGAAGCCGAGCTGGCCCGCGCCCGCCAGGACCTGCTGCTGACCGGTGCCGCCGAAGCCGACGTGCTCACCCTGGCCCGCGACATTACCAACGAAGCAGAAGTACGCACCATGGTGGCCGAGGTCGAAAGCCAACTGGGCGCCGTGGATGTGCTCATCAACAATGCCGGCATCATCGTGGGTGGCCCGCTCGACAACATGGACTCGCGCGACTACGAAGACTCGATGGCCATTCATTTCTGGGCTCCGCTACACGCCATGCAGGCCGTGCTGCCGGGCATGCGCCAGCGCGGCGAGGGCCGCATTGTCAACATCTCCTCGCTCGGTGGCAAGGTAGCCCTGCCCCACATGGCGCCGTACAGCGCCAGCAAGTTTGCCCTGGTGGGGCTGTCCGAAGGTTTCCGGGCCGAGCTGCGGCAGCACGGCATCAGCGTAACCACGGTGTGTCCCGGCCTGCTGCGCACCGGCAGCCCCGGCCATGCCCTAGTGAAGGGCCAGCAGCAGAAAGAGTTTGCCTGGTTCAGCATCGCCGACTCTATGCCCGGCCTCACGATGAGCGCCGAGCAAGCCGCCCGCCAAATCTGGAACGCCTGCCGCCGTGGCGACGGCGAAATCATTCTTTCGCTGCCGGCCAAGCTGCTCTCAGCCTTCCACGGCCTGCTGCCCGGCACCACCACCGACGTGTTGAGCTGGCTCAACCGCGCCCTGCCCGCCACCGGCGAAAGCCCCGCCGCCAACGTGCGCCGCACCGGCTACAACAGCGAGAGCGCGCTTTCGCAGTCGCCCCTCACCACCCTTAGCCGCAAGGCGGCCGCCAAAAACAACGAGGCCTAGAAACCGGCATAAAACAGAACCGCGCCAACCAGCTGCTCGAAGGCGGCTCGTTGGCGCGGCGTTGCGTTGTGGCGTATCTACAAGTCTCTAGAGGGTACCGCGGTGCTTCTTGGCAAAGTGCGTGTTGGAAGGCCGGGCCGTGGCCTTGCGGTGGAATCCGCCAAACAAGCCCTTCTCGAACAAGCCATGGTGGCCATACAGCCGATAGTTTGGGCGGTGGTTGCCGGGCAGGATTTTGCGAGCAGGTGCAGCAACTGCTTCTGCGGTGGTGAATAAGCCGAGCAGGCAAGCGAACAGAAAGAAGGAGCGCAACATAAGTGGAAGTGAATAAGGTGGCAGGATGATGACCAACAGCGCCATTGGCAGCCTTTTGTCGCTGGCAAATGAACACATACATCAGGTTAAATAATGTGCCACCAACCCGCGCTTTCGACCAATTGGTTCTGAAACACGACGAACCGGTCCTTTTGCACCCACAACTCAAATTGAGTGCCAAGTTGAAAAGGCAATAGCCTTCTTTTAGCCTTAAATTCCCCCAAACACCGCCGCCACAACAGCTACCCCTGCTCCCGAGCAAGGCGAAAACCTGGGCACTACCGGTAGCTCAATTTCACGCAGCCGCTGGCTTGGGCTGGCACTTCGCGCAGGTGTAGGTGGCCCGGCCGCCCACGTAGTACTTATCAATCTTCACCTTGGGGTGGCGCGGGCAGAAGGTGTGCGCATCGTCGCTGCTGGGCGTGGCGCTGGTGTCCCACTCCCGGGCGTGGATGAGAAATGAGGCCGGGAAATGCCGATAATTGGCCTCTTGGTTGATGGCCGTGGTGAGCACCAGCTGCACGGCGGCGTGCAGGGCCCGGCCCTCCTTTTCGGTAAGCGTAGCGCCAATGCGCTCGGGGTGGATTTTGGCCTGGAACAGCACTTCGTCCACAATCCAGTTGCCGAGGCCGGCCGTGATGCTTTGGTCGAGCAGCAGGGGCTTGAGCAGGGTTTTGCGACGGGCAAGTTTCTGGTGCAGCTCAATGGCGGTGATGTCGAGCGCATCGGGGCCTATCTTCTTAGCTTTTTGATGCGCGGCGGCACTATCGGCTAGGCGGATGCGGCCAAATTTGCGCGGGTCGATAAAAGCCAGGCGCAGGCCAGAGTCTTCGAGGTGCAGCGCCACGCGGGTGAAGCGCGGGGCGTCGGGCTCGTCGCGGTAGGCGCCCACGTCGCCGGTCATGCCAAAGTGCAGCACCAGCACTTTGCCGTTGTCCAGCTCCAGAAAGCAGTTTTTGCCCAAGCGGCTTGTGCCCGTAATAGTACGGCCCACGAGGCCGGCCCGGAGTTGGTCCTCAGGCGTGGCCAGCACGTGCGCATCGTTCACCTGCAGGGCGGTAATGGTTTGGCCCACGGCCAGTTCGTCAATAAAGCGGCGATAGGTTTCGACTTCGGGTAATTCGGGCACGAATGAGGAGGTAGGTTATAAAATTTAGTAGTTGAGCGTCATGCAGAGCGCAGCATCTCTACCGCTTCGATGCAAACCGTCTGTCATGCTGACGAAGGAAGCATTTTCTCACGCTTGCGTCGTTCAGCGGGGATAAGATGCTTCACAGGCTCAGCATGACAGACGGCGCGGGCGAGATGCAGCGCAGCGTTCGGCATGACATTCAACTGCTAACCATAACAACCCGAATTCGTCCCTGGTTGCAGCCCGGCCCTACAAATCACCCCGCAGGCTTCCTTCCAGCACCACCACGCCCGTGCCCCCAATCTGCACGGCTTCGATGGCCTCAGGTGGGCCGCTCACGCGGACTTGCACCGAGCCGGCGCGGCCCATGTCGTGGCCCTGTTCGGCCAGGAAATTGGGCGAATTCAGGTAGCCATGGTGCCACAGATACGCTGCCATGCCACCCGTGGCGGAACCCGTGACGGGGTCTTCCGATACATCGGGCGGCGTACCGAAGTGCCGGGCGAAGGTGTCGCCGGCCGGCGTGGCCCCGCCCAGGCAAAACAGGTGCGGGCTGAAAAAGTCGCTTTCGGCGCGGTAGCGGCCCAGGCCGGCGGCATCGGCCACGTGGGCGCGGCGTAGGGCGGCCTGGTCGCGCAGCAGCACCATGAGCTGGGGCGTGCCGGTGCTCACGGTCTGGATGGGCGCGCCGGGCAGCAGGTCATCGGGTGTGAGGCCGAAGAGCGGCAGCACTTTTTCAGGCGCATGCACGGCCCCAAAAACGGGCCGGCGCTGGGTCATCCAAATCAGCGGCAGCTCGCCTGCAGCACCGGGCAGCACATCGACCCGAATGGGCCCGTGCAGCAGGTTCAGCGTCAAGCCCAACGAAGAGCCGTCGGCTGGCAAGGCCACCCGGCCCGTGTGCAGCAAGGCTGCTACCGTGGCAATGGTGGGGTGCCCAGCCAGCGGAATCTCCTCGGCGGGCGTAAAAAAGCGCACCGTGAATTCGGTGCTGCCCGGCGCCGACTGGTTGATAAACGCTGTTTCTGACTGGTTGAACTCGCGGGCCAGGACCTGGCGTGTAGCAGGCGAAAGGGCATCGGCATCGAGCACCACTGCACAGGGGTTGCCGCGCAGCGGCTGGGTAGTGAAGGCATCGATAAGCAGAAACGGCAATTGGGACATGAGCAGCAGGAAAACAACGTGAATACCGCCACGAAGGAACAACGGGCCAGCTCAACACAAAAAAGCCGACCGGTACTTAACCAGTCGGCTTCTGCTTTCTCACGAAGACTTTCCGGGCCTTACGAGGGGTCGTGCAGCTTGGCTACGCGCTGGCCTTCTTTGTCGTACACATCGCCGCGCGCCGTGATGAAGAGGCGGCGCTGCTGGCTGTCTGTAAGCACGTAGGGGAAGGTACTGTTGGTAGTGCGGACGATGCGGCCCACCACTTCGGCATTGTCGTCATCGTCTACGCGTACTACTTTCAGGGCATTGGTGAGGTAGTAGCGCTGGCTGGGGTCGCTGCGGAAAGTGAGCTGGCCCACCAGGCGCACCGCATCGCCGGTTGTCTGGCTGATGGCGACTAGTTCATCGGTGTCATCGCCGCGGGTGGCTGGGTATGGGCGCACAGATGCGGTGCTGCGGGCTTCCCGCGGCCGGGGGATGCTGGCCACCACGGCCGGCGCCGCGGAGGGCGCGGCTGCCTTGGTGCTGGCCACAATCTGCCCATTGGCGCGCTGCCACCCTTGGCTGATAGCGGTAAGGCGCGGGGCGCGGCCCGGGTGCGTTGCCGAGCCCTCGTCATCCGACACTGTAGCCATGGCCGCCTGGGCCTGGGCCAGGCTGGCCCCTAGCTTGCGCAGCACAAAGCCCGAAAACTCATCCGCTTCCAGCTCATCGGCCGGCTGCGAACCACCGGGGCGCAGGGTGTGGCCGTTGAGGTGGTGGCCCATTTCGTGCGCCAGAATGCTGATGCCCGCCCAATCGGTATGGCCGGCGCGGTTTACAGCACTCAAAAAATCGGGGTTGTACAGCAGGTACCGTTTGCCGTCGTACACCACGGCGGCGGCGTTGTCGATGTCGCGGGTGGCGCGCAGCTCAAAGCGCGCCTTGAGGCCCACAGCATCGGTGATTTCGCGGATTACGTCGGTCGGCGCCGGAGCGGTTTGGGCCGCAGCGGGCGCCGCAAAAGCCAACGGGAGGGCCAGGAGCAGCGGGGCGGCAAGGCGGCTAATAAAACGAGGGAGGGAAGTCATAGCAAGAAGGCAGAAAGTGAATGACTATTGACCAGACTATGGCAAGCGAAGTGCCAGATATCCCTCGTGAGGCCCAGCCGCTAAGCCCCTAATTGAACCAGGGAACTCAGCAGTGCTACAAGGAATTGGCTCAACAAAACGATGGCTCAAGCAAGCAACGACCCCGCTGGGTTTTCATTGCGCAGTAGCCCGGCGAAGCAGCTTGCCTGGAGACATTCGGAAGTAGGTGAATAACGATTTGTGGTTGGTAGCAGTTCATTAAACAAGAGTCGCGGCGAGCCGTCAACGGTTGCGTTGCGCTCCGGCCCAAGCGGCACCGAGGTAGCTTTGCCCGCCCGACTACTACCGCTCGGCTTATTTTCTAACTTCCCGCATGAGCCAAGCCCATATTCACCTCATTTTTAACCACGTGCCGATAGTGGGCAGCCTGTTCGCATTTGTGCTACTGGCGGCCGGCTTGGGGCAAAATAACACCAGCCTGACGCGGGCTGGGCTGGTGGCAGTGCTGGCGGCTGGCCTGCTCTGCCTGCCGGCGCAGCTTACCGGCGAGGGGGCCGCCAAAATTGTGCAGGATATGCCCCGCGTCAGCCGGGCCCTCATTCAGGCCCACGCCGCGGCGGCTGAGCAGGGATTTTGGGTGCTGGAAGGCGCGGGGGCACTGGCGCTGTTTGCCCTACTCCTGCTGAAAAATGCCTCGCCGCGGGCCCGGCTGCTGGCCCTGCTGGCGCTGCTGGCCACGGGGCTCAGCTTCGGGCTGCTGGCCCGGGCCGGCAACCTTGGCGGACTAATCCGGCACACCGAAATTCGCGAAGGTTTCGGCACCCCCGACGAACTCTAACCCTTACCCCTTCTACCTAAACGCTCCTATGGCATTCCCTTTCTTTGGCGACGATAAATCGGTGGTGGCGAAGCTGCTGGCCACCCTGCCCCAAACCGGCCGGCTGGAATGGATAGGCCAGCGGCCCCTGCGGCGCGAGCCCCTAGTGTCGGTGCAGGAAGTTGAGCTGAAAACCGATTCGCACATGCTCGGCGACCACGCCCGGCCCAAGCCCGGCGGCAAGCGCCAAATCACACTTATTCAGCACGAATCCCTGGCATCGGTAGCCCAATTCCTTGGGCTGGATGCGCCGATTGAGCCCGGCCGCCTGCGCCGGAATCTGGCCGTAAGCGGCCTGAACCTGCTGGCTTTGAAAAACCGCCAAATCCGAATCGGCGACGAGGTAATTCTGGACATCACCGGCGAGTGCCACCCCTGCTCGCGCATGGAGGAAGAGCTGGGCCCCGGCGGCTACAACGCCATGCGGGGCTACGGCGGCCTCACGGCGCACATCACCCAGGGCGGCGTCATTCGGGTGGGAGACACCATACGAGTCATTGAATAAGCAGTTTGTTTTCCGTATGTTAGACACCGGCTTGCGTGCACCGAAGGCAAGCTGTATCGTGCGCTTATGACTTTTTTAAACAATACTCATCCGTAATTCTAATAACTAACGTACCTGACGCCACAGGCGTCGCTATATGCGGCTATGGCTAGTTCTGCTTAATTTTCTACTTAACCCTTACTTCATTCTATGTTAACACACCTACTTCCGCTGTCGGCCCTGCGTAGGCGCTTTCGTTATGTGCTCGCCGCGGCCCTACTGCTGATTAGCGCAGCAACACAGGCACAAGCCCCAGCCACGGTGTCATTCATTTATGGTTTGGGTACGGCTACCCAGAAAGTAGATCCAGGAAACCTGTTTTTTCCGCCCGGTGCATCTATTGGCGACCAGGGCCTTGTCTTTTTCTTCACTGCACCTAACGGCCAGGGCGGCGCGAATCCGTCCGCCTTTCCTGTAAAGATTTCGGGGGTAACTGCCAGGCAGAAGCTTGTGGGAATTGATTCGCGCCCTTTGAACGGTTTAGTATATGGATTGGGCTATGACCCTTCCAAAACGACGGCTAACGCCCAGTTGTACACGGTGAATACCACCAGTGGAGCGGTTACGCGAGTGGGCTCGGCCATTGACCTTTTGCTAGGCCCTACGGTCGACAATATCGGGTTTGATTTCAACCCGGTAACTGACCTCATCCAAGTAGTCAGCAGCAATCGCGCTAACTACAGCCTCAACCCGAACGACGGGTCAGTGATTCTCAGAGGCGGCGACCTTACTTATTCAGCCGGCACTCCTGCCACCCCTGGCGTAGCCACGGCCGCGTACTCCAACTCCACTATTGGCAGCACCAGCACCACGCTCTACGACATTGACAAGCTTAACGGCAGCATTCTAACAATTCAGTCCCCGCCCGATGCCGGGACGCTCACCAGAAATCAGCCTCAGCTTTTGTTAGCTGGCATCGATAACCTTAGCTCTTCTTTGGCTTATGGGTTGGACATCGCCAACAACTCTACCATGGGGTACCTGATTCAGGTAGAATTCCCCCGAACCCCATCCACCGGCCTTTCGGCCACTAACTTATTCGACGTAGACCTTCAATCAGGAGTAGTCACTAACAAAAGGACCCTCATACCAGCTGGTTCTTCGTCGGGTTTTAATGTCTTTGACCTAGCCGTCCCCCTCACTCCGCCCGTGTGCAATGCCCCGACCAACCCCGTTGCGGGCAGCATTACCAATACCTCGGCCTCGGTGAGCTTCACGGCCAGTACCTCGGCCACCAACTACACCGTGAGCGTGACGCCCGCCGGCGGCACCGCCACTACCCAAACGGCAACTTCTTCGCCGGTAGCCTTGACGGGCCTGACGCCAGGCACTAGCTATACGGTGAGCATCGTGAGCAACTGCTTCAATGGAGTTCTCACCTCCAGCGCCGTTAGCACCACTTTTAGCACTACGGGAACCACGCCTACGCCGTGCGACGCACCTACCAACGCGGCGGCCAGCAACGTGACCAGCAATTCGGCCACCGTGAGCTTCACGGCCAGCGCTACGGCCACGGATTACACTTTTACCCTAACGCCAGCGGGCGGTACGGCCAGCACCCAAACCGTTAGTGCCTCGCCCGTAAACCTGACGGGCCTCACGCCCAACACGACTTACGCCGTGAGCATTGTGAGCAACTGCGCGGGCGGAGCTACCTCGGCGGCCGCTACTACCAGTTTTACCACGGCTGCTACTCCCAACCCAGCCCCGACTATTACCAGCCTATCGCCCAACTCGGCTACGGCTGGTGACCCTGGATTTACCCTCACGGTCAATGGCACCGGCTTCATCAGCGGCTCGACGGTGAGCTTCAACGGCGTAGCTCGTACCACCACTTTTGTATCGGCCACTCAAGTAACGGCCGCCATTCTGGCTTCTGATATTGCGACCGCTGGCACTTATGGTGTGACGGTTACCAATGCTGCTCCCGGCGGTGGCACGTCGGCACCGGCCACATTCACGGTAAATGCACCGGTGGTGAATAACCCTGCCCCGACCATTACCAGCCTTTCCCCCTCGACGGTGACGGCCGGCACCGCCGCACAAACGCTGACGGTGAATGGCACCAACTTCCTGGCCTCTTCGGTGGTCAACTTCAGCAGCACGGCGCGCACTACCACGTTCGTTTCGGCTACCCAGCTCACTATTGCACTATCGGCTGCCGACCAGGCTACGCCCGGCGCTTACCCGGTTACCGTTACCAATCCTGCTCCCGGCGGGGGCACGTCGGCCGCGGCTACGTTCACGGTAAATGCCATGCCGGTGCCAGCGCCTACGCTGGCCGTTACGCAGGGCAGCACCAGCTACCCCAACAATGGCACTGCCTATAACTTTGGCAACCAACTGGTGGGCACGACCAGCGCGCCGGTGGCTTTCACGCTTACCAACACCAGCGCCGACCCGCTCACGATTAGCAGCATCACTACCACCGGCAACTTTGCCGTGAGTGGCACCGCTCCCACCACGGTGGCTGCCGGCAGTTCAGCGACGGTGAGTGTGACGTTTACGCCTACTGCATCGGGCGCGCGCACCGGGACGTTGGTGATTAATTCCAACGCTTCCAACGCCGCTGTATATACAGTTAACCTCAGCGGTAATGGCCAGGTGGCTACTCCCAATCCCCTAATTGCCGTAAGCCAGGGCGGCAATGCGATTGGCAACGGCGGCAGCTTCAGCGGCTTTGCCAGCACCACGCAGGGCAGCTCCTCGGCCCCGGTGACTTTCACGATTACGAACGGCAGCGCCACCGATAACCTCACCCTCGGCACCTTCGCCCTGACCGGCCCATTTGCCCTCAGCGGAACCCCGCCTACGAGCGTGGCGCCCAACAGCTCCGCTACGTTCAGCCTCACGTTTACCCCTGCTTCAACTGGTACGAACTCGGGGACGCTGAGCATTCCCAACAACAGCCAGACCAACAACCCCTACGTTATCAACCTGAGCGGCCAGGGTACGGCGCCGGCTTTGACCGACCTCGTAGTGGACAACACCCGCAACATTTCGGGCAGCTACAACAACGTAACCATCACCAAAACCGGCGTGGCCACGCTAGTGGGCCAGCTCAACGTAGCGGGTACCCTCACCGTGCAATCAGGCGGTTCGCTGCTGCAAAACTGCCAGCCGATAACCGGACCCGGCAACTTTGTGCTGGAAGCCAGCGCAGCCCTCGCCATCTGCGACCCGGCCGGTATTGCCACCACCGGTGCGGTGGGGGCGGTGCAGGTAAGCGGCTCCCGCTTCTTTAGCCCCGCCGCCAGCTACCTCTACAACGGCACTTTAGCTCAAGTAACGGGTTCGGGCCTGCCCAGCCAGGTGCTTAACCTGGCCGTGCTTAATGTAGCGGGCGTTACGTTGAGCCAGCCAGTGGGCGTCATGCAGGTGGTACGGCTGCAACTCGGCAACCTGATTACCAGTAACCATGCGTTTACCCTGCTGTCTTCCATCGGCGGCACGGCGCTGGTAGATAACACCGGCGGCCTTGTGATTGGTACTGCCACGGTGCAGCGCTACATCGACCCCAGCCGCAACACCGGCCTGGGCTACCGCCACTACAGCTCGCCGGTGGCCAACAGCACGGTGGCCGACCTGGCGGTACCAGGTGTTTTCACGCCGGTTGTGAATCCGGCTTACAATACTGATGGCAATACTGTCACGCCTTTCCCCAACGTGTACGGCTACAACGAAGCCCGCGTGACCACGAGTGGCAGTGCCGGCTCCATCGACTTTGACAAAGGCTTTTTCTCGCCGAACTCGACTGCTGACCCTCTGCGGGTGACCCGTGGCTACACGGTGAACATCTCGGCCCAGGCCGTGGTAGATTTTGTGGGCACCCTCAACAACGGCCCGCTGAGCACTGCCAGCGACGACCTGAACCCCACCATCGGCCTGACCCGCGGCCCCCAAACCCAGAGCGGCTGGCACCTGCGCGGCAACCCCTACCCCGCGCCCCTCGACTGGAACAAGATGATTAGCAACAACCGCCTCGTCAATATGGAACAGGCGCTGTACGTGTTCAAGAGCAGCGGCCAGTACACCGGTTCTTATGCCAGTTACATCAACGGCGTGCGCAACAACGGGGGCTCCAACGTGCTGCCCGTGGCGCAGGGCTTCTTTGTTCGCACCAGCCCGGGATTAGTCGGCAGCATTGCCTTCACCAACGCCGAGCGCCTGACCACGTTCGACAATACGCCCTTCCAGCGCGGCACCGCTGACACCCGGCCCCAGCTTACGCTGGCCTTGGGCAACGCCACGGCCCGCACCCAGGCGACCATGTACTTTGAGCAAGGCGCCACCGCCAGCTTCGACGGCGCGTTTGATGCCGTTGCCCTGCCCGCGCCCAATGGCCTGACCCTTGCCACCGAGACCGCTGCCGCAGAGCCACTCGCCATCAACGGCCTGCCCGCCCTCACCAACGCCGACGTGCTGCTGCCCCTGCGCGTGGCCGCCCTCACGGCCGGCACCTACACGCTGACGGTTGACAACCTAGCCAACCTGCCCGGCAACTACCACGCCTATCTGCGCGACGCCCTGACCGGCACCTTCACCGACCTGGCCACCGCCAATTCGTTGAGCCTAAATCTGACGGCGAATGGTGCCGCCGGCGGTCGCTACGCCGTGCTCTTCACCACGCAGGCCCGCGTGCTGGCCACGGCTCCGGCTGCCTTGGCTCAACTGGCCAATGTTTACCCCAACCCGGCTCACAGCGCGGCTACCCTGCTCCTGCCCTTGTCGCTCCGCGGCAATCAGGCCACGGTGGTAGCGGTGGTGGACAATGTAGGCCGCGTGATGCTGACCCGCACACTGGCTGCCGGCGCTGGCGAAACGCTGGAGCTGCCCGTAACGGGCCTGGCCCCCGGCGTGTATTCCGTGCTGGCCCGTACCGCCGCTGGCCTCGTAGCCAAACGCTTGGTAGTGCAGTAAAAGCTGCAACCAGGAAAGCATTCCTGACTGGTATTGAGAAAGCCCCGCCTGCATCAGGCGGGGCTTTCTTTTTGAGTGGCTGCTTCCGGTGCGGGCAATAAAAAACCCCTCGCCAAGGGCGAGAGGCTTTCTGAGCTATGAAAACAACTGTCCTATTGGACATAGCCGGACCTACGCGGGCTGCTCAGCTATCGGATTGCCGACGGCGACGATTTGTGTGGCTTCGCCATAGGTACCGACCTCGCTGCTGCTGGAGAGCCCGCCGCACTGCAGCCAGCCACGGCATTAAGCGCCGTCCATGCGCACTATTTTCGGAGTAAACGAGCCCAACACGTCCACCAGGTCGCGCTGGTGGGCCATTACCTGGCGGATGTCTTTGTAGGCGGCGGGGGCTTCGTCGAGGCCGCCGCCCATCAGCTCAACCCCGTGGTCGCGCAGTTCGCGGCGCAGTTCGCCTTCGGTAATCTTGGCCTTGGCCTGCGTGCGCGAGAGGCGCCGGCCCGCGCCGTGCGAGGCCGAGCTGAGTGAATCCCGCTCGCCGCGGCCCCGCACGATGAAGCCGGGGGCCGTCATGGAGCCGGGAATGATGCCGAGCACGCCCTGGCCCGCGGGCGTGGCCCCTTTGCGGTGCACAATGGCGGTGCGCCCGTCGGCCAGCACCTCCTTCCAGGCGAAGTTGTGGTGGTTCTCGACCTGGGCCAGGGGCTTTTCGCCCAGGGCTTTGCTGATGCGCTTGTGAATGTCGTGGTGGCAGGCCGAGGCGTAGTCGCCGGCCAGGTTCATGGCCGCCCAGTACTCCTGCCCCTCCTGCGAGTCGAGCGAGAGCCAGGCCAGGTGGCGGGCTTCGGGCGGCAGGGGGCATTTGTCCATGGCCACTTTGGTGTAGTGCTGCGCAATGGCCGCCCCCAGCCCCCGCGAGCCGCTGTGCGAGAGCACGCCCAGGTACTGGCCCACGGGCAGGTGCAGGTCGTTGGTGGGGTCGGTGATGTCGACCATCCCGAACTCCACGAAGTGGTTGCCGGAGCCCGACGAACCCAGCTGCTTCACCGCCGAATCCAGCTTCTGGCGGGCCACGGCAATCTCCCGGAACTCGGGCCGCTCGAAGATGGGGTCGTCGGTGTTCACCTTGCTGAACACCTCTTTGTTTCCAAACTTGGTGTTGTGCAGCAGCAGCTTGCGCAGCTCCTGGCGGCGCTGCTCGAGGTAGGCGGGCGGCAGCTCAAACACCGATAGGGCCATGCGGCAGCCAATGTCCATGCCCACGCCGTAGGGAATCACGGCGTTGTCGGTGGCCAGCACGCCGCCAATGGGCAGGCCGTAGCCCTGGTGGGCGTCGGGCATGAGGGCACCGTCGAGGGTGATGGGCAGCTGCATGGCCACGTCCATTTGCCGGCGGGCGCCATCTTCGATGAAGTCGTTGCCGTAGCGGCGATAGTCTTTTATTTCGGGATTCAGGGCCACATTGCGCGAGGGCTGGGGCACCAGCAGCTCGGCCACGGGCCGCCAGTTTTCGTCGCGCACATACTTAAACGGGTCGTCCTTGATTTGCTTGAGCAAGGCCAGGGCGCTGCCTTTGTCCATTTTGCGAAAGTCCTTTTGGGCAAGCACGTCGAGGGCGCGGCCAATGGCGGGGCCTTCGGGAAAGCCGATTTTGCGGAGGTCGTTGCCCCGGAGCTGGTTGGCCATAGCGGAGTTTAGATAGTGAAGGAATTGGTGTACGAGCCGCCCCGTGTGATGTTTTCGCAAGCGAAGGCCACAGAAAAGCCTCTACTGTAGCAGTAGAGGCTTTTAGGTTTGTTAACCAGGAACATCCAAGAGTGATGCCCTGCCTACAGTTCAGTTTATCGGCCCGGAGGCTTCGGCCGGTTTGGGACGGCACGCCGAGTGGTGCCGCCCCGGCCGACGACTGCCCTGGGTGGACAGCCGTTCTCCTCATCTTTCGAAGTACACTTCGAGTGTACCTTTTAACGGCTTTTCTATCACTTTTAGTTTAATTGCTAACAATAAACCATTAACAACCACAGCACTGGCCGTCGGCATTGGCCCTGACGAGGTAGCTTATGTTGTGAGCAAATACACTCGATTTCAAAACGAAAGAAGCCGTAATAGTTTAGGGCCAGCGGGGCCTAAAAAAATTATTGAGCCAAGCAATTATAATGGCCCGGCAATCCAAGAAACGAGCTTTTCGCGAGAAGATTTGACCAGCCCAATTAACCCATGCGGTACGTGAACGCTGCCGCGGACTCACCCAATTATGAGCTAAAACCCATCGCGCCGGTTGCCCAGCTGCCCGCTTGCCAACCGGCGCCCAGACTTCGCAGTACACCCAGCCCATGCCCCGCCTTGCTACTTCCGACCATTACACCCTCGATTTACCCGAAGGTCATCGCTTCCCCATTGCCAAATACGCCTTGATACGGGAGCAGCTGCTCTGGCAAGGCATCGCCGCCGCGGCCGACTTCTACGAGCCCGGGCTGTGCGCCGAAGCCGACGTGCTGCGCGTGCACACCGCCGAGTACTGGCACAAAGTGCGCGACCTGGCCCTCAGCCCCGCGGAAGTGCGGCGCCTGGGCCTGCCCCAAAGCCCGCAGCTGGTGCGGCGGTCGTTGAGCAGCAGCGCCGGCACGCTGCAATCGGCCTTGCACGCCCTGCAGGATGGCGTAGGGCTGAATTTGGCCGGCGGCACCCACCACGCCTTTGCCGACCGCGGCGAAGGCTTCTGCGTGCTCAACGACCAGGCCATTGCGGCGGCGCATTTGCTGGCCCACGGGCTGACCAAGCAGGTGTTAATCGTGGATTTGGACGTGCACCAGGGCGATGGCACGGCCAGCATTTTCGGGCAGGAGTCGCGCGTGTTCACGTTTTCGATGCATGCCGGCGCCAATTACCCGCTGCGCAAAGAACACTCGGACCTGGACGTGGCACTGGAACTGGGCACCGGCGATGAGGTCTACTTGCGGCAGCTGCAGGAAACCCTGCCCGCGCTGCTGGCCCAGGTGCAGCCGGATTTCATCTTTTACCAAGCCGGCGTCGACGTGCTGGCCACCGACAAGCTCGGCAAGCTGGCCCTCACGCCCGCTGGCTGCCGGCAGCGCGATGAATTTGTGCTGGGCCTGTGCCGCACCCATCAGCTGCCGGTGGCGGTGAGCATGGGCGGGGGCTATTCTGAGCGGCTGGCCGACATTGTGGATGCCCACTGCAATACGTTTCGGGTGGCCTTTGAACTATGGCCGTAGGAACGTGCCTTGGCGCGTTCTACCGTCGAACGACTCTTATTGGCCCAGCACAATACGAAAGCCCGCCAGCCCAACGCGCCTGCGCCAGCCCGTACCTTTGCAATCCATGAAAAAAGCTGATTCGGCGCATCCCGCGCCCGTTACCGTTCCGGTTCGACTGGCCGATAAGCCCGCTGGCTCGCCAGCCCAACAAGCCTTTCGGCAGGCCATTCTGGACGTGGAGAACCTGCGGGAGCGGCTGCGCGACCTCCGCGCCGAGCAGGCCGAAGCCCGGCGCCGCTACTGGCAGCAAGTAGGGCCCGCGGCCACGGCCGTGGTAGCGGCCCGGCGCAGTTTGTTTCCGTCGTTGGAAGAAGCGCTGCTGTTGGGCTACTTCAGCCGCCTCGAAGAGCAGCAGATTACGGACCTGATTCTGGGCAACGCGTGGGCGCTGGAAGAGCGGTTTGGGGAAGATGAGGCCGCGATAATCCGCAAGTATGCGCCGGCCGGGCGCCGCCCTGCCCCCAAGGCCAATGCAACAGCCGCCAACTCGGGCGCCGCGGAGGATGAGTACATCCCCGACCCTACCCTGCCGCCGCACGAGCAAGCCGCCGCCCGGGCCCGCGCGCGCCGCAAAACCAAAACCCAGCGCACCCAGGAAGCCGCCGAGCAAGCCGACCGCCAGCACCTGGAGTCGAACGCCAAGACCATTTACCGTCAGCTGGCCCGCACCCACCACCCCGACCTGGAGCGCGACCCCGAAAAACAAGCCGATAAAACGGCCCAGATGCAGCGTATCACCGAAGCCTACGAAGCCGACGACCTCTACACGCTGCTGCAACTGCTGGCCGAATCCGGCCCGGCCGATGCCGCAGCCGACAACGTACTAACGCGCTACACGCGGGCCCTCCTGCAGCAGCAAATCACGCTGAAGCAGGAAATGAATGAGGTTAAATACGGCCCCACCGGCTACCAGGGAGCATCGGCTAAAAAGCAGGAATCGGAGCTGCGCCAGCTCAAGCGCGACCTGCGAGCCGAGGCGGAATACGTGCAGCACGTGGGCTTGCTCCTGCGCGAGCCCGAGGGCCTGCGCGATGTGCTGCGCCAGCTAGCCGCCGAAGGCATGGACAGCATTTGACCCGCACCAGCCCGTGCTGCAAATCATCGGCTGCACTGGGCACTTCTGGCTTTAGCGGGCCAATTGCTACCCAATAAACGCCAACGCGGCCTGCACCACGCCGGCATCGCGCAGGATGCGGTTGTGGCCCAGGCCGCGAGTGGCCCGCAGCTCGGCCCCGGGCCAGGCAGCGGCTATCTGCCGGCCTTCGGCGAAGGGGATGATTTCATCGTCTTCATCGTGCAGCACCAGCACTTTTTCGGCGCGGGTGCCCGGGCCGGCTACGGCGGCTCCAAAAGATGAGGCCGGGCGGCCGGTAGCCTGCTGCACGTAGGCGGCAAATCGCTCCACAAAATCAGTCGGCAAGCGGAGGAAATCGGCGAATCGTTCAGCTACCTCCCGCGGGCCCACCGGGGCACTCAGCAGCACCAGGCGGGGCAGCGGCACGCCCGCAGGCAAGCGCACCGGCAGCCCAGCCACCGACGCCGCACCAAACGAGTGGGCCACCATGGCGCGCACCTCGCCTACCGTATTCACCACCGCCTGCACGGCGCCGCTAAAACCCATGAGCGTGGTCTGTTGCCCGCCAGAAGCGCCGTGTGCCGGCCCATCCAGCGCCACCACCCGGTAGCCAGCCGCTACCAGCGGCTGCACCCACGCCCGCCAAAAGCTGGCCCGGTGCTCCCAGCCGTGCACCAGCACCACCGCCGGCGCGGCGGCCGGGCCCCACTCGTACACCGCAACCGGGCCGGTTTCGTAGGGCACGGTGCGGCGGCGCGCATCGGCCAAGGCCGGAACCTCCCACGCCTTAAGGGGAAGGCGCCGGGGCGTGCAAAACAGCTTCCACGCCTGCCGAAAGGCTAATTCTGGCGCTACGGCCGATAGCACCCGGAGCTGCAGGCGCAGCCACCGCAGCCCGGCCGGGGGCGAGGGGTAGCGCAAGCGCGGCGCCGTGCGGGCCGCCACTTCGTCGGAAAGAAAATAGTCGTGAGCAGGCGAGAAGGTGTTGGTCATTACAAAGAAGTAAAGGCGAAGTATGGCTGGGGCCAGGCAAGGGCGCTTCAGTAGAGAATCAGGCGAGCAATTCCAGCCGCAGCTGCCCTACGATGGAGTGGTACGGGGTCGCGTCGTGCACGCGGGCTACCTGCAGGGCGCCCGCCAGTGTGGTGAGCACCTGCAGGGCCTTGGCCGATGGGCTGCCCACGAAGCGGAGCGAACCGGTGGCGCGCCCTGCGGCCAATACCTGGGCCAGCCACGCGGTGAGCTCGCTATTGAAGGTGCGCAGCTCGGCTTGCATAGGAGCGGGCAAGGTGCGGAAATCGGCGGCCAGCGCGCCAAACAGGCAAACCCGGCACTCGTGCCGGACGTGGCTGTCGTACACGGTCAGGAGGGCTTCCAGCTGCTCGGCGGGGGGCAAGTCGGCCACGCGGGGCAGGTCGCGCCACTTGCGCAGGCGCCGCAGCTGGCGCGCCACAATGGCCGTGCCCAGGTCGTCTTTGCTAGGGTAGTAATAGTGTATAGCGGCAGGTTTCATACCCAGCTCGCGGGCGATGTGCTGGTAGCTAAACGCGTTGAATCCGCGCTCCAGCAAGAAGCCTTCGGCCAAGTCCAGGATACGGGCACGGGTATCGCCTGGCAGGACAACTGAAGTAGTTTGATTAGGCATAACGAGTCAAAGATACCACTTACTAACTAATAAGTAAGTATCCTTGAAGCCCACAAAAAAGGCCCTTCCCACAGCGGAGAAGGGCCCGAAAGAAGCGACAGCGCCGGTAAACTAATCCGCCTCCCCATTGGAAGGCAGGCCCAGCAGGTCTACGGCAGCCTGCACGGCTTCGGCGCGGTACGCGGGTGCCGTGGCCGGGGCTTTGAGCAGGCGCAGCAGGCGGTGGTATTTCTGGCGGCCTTCGGCCAGCATCTGCTCGCTCACCTCGATGGTGAACACCCCATACGGCTCCACTTTCTGCACGCCCACCAGCAGAAACCGCTCGGCGCGCAGGGCATCGGTGTAGAAGGCCGCCTGCCGGTCATAGTCGTAGGCCGAGCACTGCCACAGGAAATGGTCGGCGTCGCGCGCCATGGTGGTCTTGAAGTCGATGATGGTGAACGGCTGGTCGGGGTGGTCCACTATCAGGTCGGCGCGCAGCTTGCAGAGGGTGTCGGTTTGGGGCTCAGTGAAGAGCACGCTGGTTTCCGAAATGCCCAGGGTGAGCAGCTCGGCCAGGTGCGAGTTGAGCTTAACGCCCTCTACCAGCCACCACACCAGCGTGTCGTTGAGGCCGGGCTGGCCGGCTACGTAGTCGTCTGGCTCGAGCAGGGCGGTGTGGAACGCGGTGCCAAAGCTCAGCGCCCCCTCGTTGGAATTGGTTTGGGGGCGCGGCGGGCGGCCATCCAACGCGTCGCGCAGCCGCGAGAGGTCGGAATTGGCAATGGCGGGCAGGGCGCGGTAAGTGTCGTAATCGAGGCGCAGCAGGTCGGGGCGGCGGTACGGAATAGCGGATTCTGGCATGGTTGAAAAGGTAACAGGAAAAAGCACATAATGGCTCCGCTTGGGCACTGGCCCAATCTAGAGTCAGCAGTTTTGGGGCAGCGTGCGTACTCCGCTTCAGCGGGTTGCGAGCCCGGCCGTTTCACTCCTTTTTACCTCATGGCTTCCTGGATTCCTTACGCGCTTCTCTCGGCCTTGTTTGCCGCCCTGACCGCCATTTTCGCCAAAATCGGCATCAAGGGCGTCGATTCTGATTTGGCCACGGCCATTCGCACCGTCGTCATTCTGTTGCTGGCCTGGGGCATCGCCCTGGCGCGCGGGGCCACGGCCGGGCTGCCGGTCCTCACGGGGCGCACGTGGCTGTATCTGGTCTTGTCCGGCGTGGCCACGGGGGCGTCGTGGCTGTGCTATTTCCGCGCCCTCAAGCTGGGGCCCGTGAGCAAAGTGGCGCCCGTAGACAAGCTGAGTGTGGCGCTGGCCCTGCTGCTGGCGGTAGCATTTTTGGGCGAAACCATTTCGGTGCGGGGTGCGCTGGGTGCCGGGCTCATCCTGGCCGGTACGGTGGTGCTGGTTTGGGCCTGAGGCAGGGCCCAACTTTCCTTTAGAAGAACCGTTGAAGGCCCATATGAAGACCTTTTTGTGCCTCCTTTGCCTTTTGGCTGCCGTTGTGAGCTCGTTTTCCGCGCAGGCCCAAACCGCTTCCTCTCCTTATCACACCCGCTTTGCCACCGACGGCCCCATCACCCTGGGCCTCACCGGCGTGAATGTGGCAGGCCTGCTGCTGATTCGGGCTAAAACCGGCATCAGCCCCGAGGCCGCCATAGCCCTCAAAAAGACCGACGTGCCGTTCTTCGACCGCTTTTCGGCCGGGTATTACGACGAGGGCTACCGCACCGTGAGCGACTACACCCTGATAGGCTCGCTAATAGGCAGCCCCGCCATTTTGGCCCTCGACCCCAGCATCAGGGGCCGGGCCGGCCAGATTGCCGGCCTCTACGTGCAAACCATGGTGGCCACCGGGGCCATTTTCACCATGGCCGCCGGCACCGTGTACCGCCAGCGCCCCCTCACCTACTCCTCTACCGCCTCTATTACCGAGCGCACCCGCCAAAACGCCACTAACTCCTTCTTTGCAGGCCACACGGCTTACTCGGCCGCGGCCACATTTTTTGCCGCTAAGGTCTTCCACGATTTTCACCCCGACTCGCCTGCCCAACCCTACGTGTGGGCCGCCGCCGCGCTGGTACCGGCCGCAGTAGGCTACTGCCGCATCGAGGCGGGCAAGCACTTCCTGTCCGACAACTTGTTGGGCTACGCCGTGGGCGCAACCATGGGTGTACTAGTGCCCCATCTCCACCGCACCGCCGCTGGCGCTGGCATGACCGTGCTGCCTATGCAAGGCATCAATACCAACGGCTATGCCTACGGCGGCCTGCTGCTCAGCAAGCAGCTATAAAGCAATCCATATTAACCGGCCTAACCTAAATAAAATCAGGCCCTCGGCCGTTCAGCAATCCTGAATGGCTGAGGGCCTGATTTTATTTAGGCCTCAAGCTTCTTAAACAAAGGGCTGCTCTCCTTCCAACGGCGGACTTTGGCCGCAATTTCGGCCAGCCCCGGGTTGTGAATGCTGCCCAGGTGCGTGGTATGGAACTCCCGGTGCGGCACGTAGCTGCCGTCTTCCACAGCCCGGCCCACCTGCTGGTAAGCATCCCGGAACGGCACGCCGGCGATAATCAGCTGGTTGATGTTTTCGACCGAGAAAATGGGGTCGTATTTGGCCTGCTCAATGACGCCGGATTTCACCTTGATTTCGGGCAGCGCGAACAGCAGGATGTCGAGCAGGTTGGCAAACTCCATCATGGGGCCAAACAGCAGTTCCTTGAGCAGCTGGAAGTCGCGGTGGTAGCCGCTGGGCAGGTTGCTGGTGGCCAGGATAATGTCGTTGGGCAGCGCCTGCAAGCGGTTGGCATGGGCCCGCACCAGCTCAAACACGTCGGGGTTTTTTTTGTGCGGCATGATGCTCGAGCCCGTGGTAAACTCCTTGGGCAAGGTCACAAACCCCAGGTCCTGGCTGTTGTAAAGCACCAGGTCGTAGGCCAGTTTGCCCAGGGTGCCCGCGGCGCCCGCAATGGCAAACGCCAGGGTTTTCTCGGTTTTGCCGCGCAGCATCTGGGCGCCCACGGCACTCACCGCCACGCTCCCAAAACCCATCTCCCGCGTCGTCATTTCGCGGTCAATCGGGAAGCTGCTGCCGAAGCCGGCGCCCGAGCCCAGCGGGTTTTGGTCGGCCACCCGGTGCGCGGCCTCAAACAAGCTCAAGTCCAGCAGCGCATGCTCGGCATAAGCCGAAAACCACAGCCCAAAGCTGCTCGGCATGGCCGCCTGGAAATGGGTGTAGCCCGGCAGCAAATCGCCCTGGTGTTTCTCCGCTTTCTGCAGCAGCACTTCAGCCAAGGCCAGCATTTTGGCCGAAATCCGCTCCGTGTAGTCCTTTATAAAAAGCTGAATGGCAGTCAGTACTTGGTCGTTGCGCGAGCGGGCCGTGTGAATCTTCTTGCCGGCATCGCCAAACTTCTCCGTCAGGTAGTACTCTATTTTGGAATGGACGTCCTCGAAATCCGGCTCAATTTCGAAGACACCTGCTTCTACTTGAGCCAGCAGTTCATCCAAGCCCGTGATAAGCTGTTTCTGCTCCACCGGGGAAATCAGGCCCACTTTAGCCAGCATGTTGGCCTGGGCTTTAGAAGCCAGCATATCGAAATACGCCAAGTGCATATCCAATTCCCGGTCCTGGCCCACCGTGAATTTCTCAATGGTTTCGTTAACGGAAAATCCTTTTTCCCAAATCTTCATAGCGCAAAGTTTCGCAAGGTTAAAAAGTAAGTCTCGCAAAGGCAGCGACGGCTTCAAATCTGCCGACTGCTTGAGAAACTATTAATTGTAATGGTCCAGAACATTTAAAAACTCAGCGAAACTTAATTTTCCAACTTCGCGAGACTTTGCGCGTCGAAGTCCGTCAGCAGGGTGATATAATCTTGAATACCGGCCCGTATTTCACTTACCAGAATAAATTCATCCGGCGTATGCGAGCGGGCACTTTCGCCCGGCCCCATTTTTAACGTTTCAAACGGCATCATCGACTGGTCTGACAATGTGGGCGAGCCGTATATCTGCTTACCTATGGCTACTCCCCTGCGCACCAGCGGGTGGTTTTCAGAAATGCTGGAGGAGTTCAGATGCGTGGAGCGCGGCACAATTTCAGACTGCACATGTGCCCGGATGATATCGACAATTTCCTGGTTCTGGTACAGCTCGTTGGTGCGTACGTCCACCACGAACTGGCAGCGGTCGGGCACCACGTTGTGCTGCTGGCCGGCGGAAATTTGAGTGACCGTTGTTTTCACCGGGCCCAGCAGCGGCGACACCCGGGGAAATTGATACTGACGGAGCCACTGGATATCGTCTAGTGCTTTGTACAGGGCGTTTTCTCCCTCGTCGCGGGCGGCGTGCCCGGTTTTACCGTGGGCCGTAGCATCCAGCACAATTAGCCCTTTTTCAGCAATGGCCAGATTCATGCCGGTAGGTTCGCCCACTATTCCAAATGTAATTGGGCCTAATTCCGGCAGCACACTTCTAATTCCGTTGGCTCCCGAAATTTCTTCTTCGGCTGTAATGGCACAAATCAGATTAAATGCGTTGGCCTTGTTCTGGAAATACAGAAACGTCGCTAATAAACTTACCGCCGATGCACCAGCATCGTTGCTGCCCAGCCCAATTAATTTATCGCCTTCCAACACCGCGCCAAAAGGCGGATAATTCCAGCCTGCGCCCGGCTTTACGGTATCGTGGTGCGAATTGAGCAGAATGGTGGGCTTGGCCGCGTCGAAATGCTGCGAAACGGCCCATACGTTATTCTTTTGCCGCTGCGGCGTCGTGCCGTGCGAGAAAAGAAACTGCTGAATGAGCGCGGCCGTTTGGTCTTCTTCGCGGGAAAAAGAAGGGGTTTGAATTAGCCGAATTAATAACGCTACGGCATCGTCGCTAAGCTGATTAATTAATTCATACATAGCTCCGTTTTTAGCGTGCCATTGATGTGCAGCGCATGCTCAATAATTACTTTCTCAACGCCGTAATTTAACGCATCAAATGCATTTTCTAATTTCGGCAACATGCCAGCCGCAATTATTCCCTGTTCTTTTAATTCCGTGTAATTGACCGGAGTAATTTTAGGAATTACTGATTGATTATCGTTGACGTCCGTTAACACTCCGTTTTTCTCAAAGCAGAAATGCAGCTCCACGGCGTATTGCTGGCTCAGCGCTTTGGCCAGTGAAGCGGCAATCGTATCGGCGTTGGTATTGAGCAACTGGCCGTGGCCGTCGTGGTTTATGGGGCAGAATACGGGCGTCAGGCCCAGTTCCAGAAACTGGTGAATCAGGCTGGCGTTGATGCTCGTCTCGTCCAAGTCGCCCACAAAGCCGTAGTCTATTTCACGCACCGGCCGCTTCACGGCCTGAATTACGTTGCCATCGGCCCCGCTGAGGCCCAAGGCATTGACGCCTAGTTTTTGCAAGCCGGCCACTACTTGCTTGTTGGTTTTGCCAGCGTAAAACATGGTGACGATGTCCAGCGTGGCCGCATCGGTGATGCGTCGGCCGTTCACCATTTGCGGGGCAATGCCCAGATTGGTCATCATTTCGCTGGCGCCTTTGCCCCCGCCGTGCACGAGAATTTTGGGCCCGCTGACTTCCGAAAACAGCCGCAGAAATTCCAGCAAATCGGGCTCGTGGTCGATAATACCACCGCCTATTTTAAATATCTTGAGCTGGGATTTCATTATTACTTAAATATTTACGCAGTTGCTTGGTTGGCAGCCGATATTTCAAAATAACGTTGGGTTTTGTTGCAGGCAAAAGTAGGGGCTTTTACCTTTGCGCCAGAATTGAACCACTTGGTATAGTTGCTCGTTTAAGCGACCGAACCAGTTTTCACCGCCATGTCCCCTTCGGTTTATACGTCTAGCATGCTTGCCCTTGCCGCCTGGCCAGGAATAGCCGGCGTATGCGAAACCGCTTGCGCACTGGTGCGACGACCCTAGCGGCTTCAACAGCCGCATGTTGGCCCCTTGGCCAGCCCTTTTGAGCCGGGCTAGTATCCGCTCAACTTACAGACAGGTTTGGGCTTTAGCAGGGATTCCCCGTAAACAACAACGGCGGGGTTACCGGAGAGCCGCGCATCTATCCCTAAGTATTTTATAATCAATGACAATTCGGGTTGCAACGGAAGCGGACGCTCAGTACGCTGACTTATTATGCCAATGGTACGTTGAGTCGGCCAAAACGCGCGGCACCGGCATCGCCAAGCGCGAGCCAGCCTACGTGGCCCAGAAAATGGCCAGCGGCGACAGCATCATTGCCTTCGTCGACGGCGAGCTGGCCGGCTTTTGCTACATCGAAACGTTTGACGACAAGACCTTTGTCGTCAATTCGGGCCTGATAGTCAATGCCGAAATTCGCAAGGGTGGCGTGGGCCGGGCCATCAAGCAAGCGGTGTTCAACCTCTCGCGCACCAAGTACCCGCAGGCCAAGATTTTCGGTATTACGACCAGCCTGGCCGTAATGAAAATCAACACCGATTTGGGGTACGAGCCCGTGACGTTCTCGGAGCTCACGTCCAGCGAAGACTTCTGGAAAGGCTGCAAAAGCTGCAAAAACTACGGCATCCTGATGGAGAACGAGCGCAAGATGTGCCTCTGCACCGGCATGCTCTTCGACGCTGCCGACAAGCTCGTGCAGGTGCAAGTGCCGGATTTTGCTGCCGTCGCCACTCCTGCCCTGCCCGTTGCCCACGACTCTGCTACTGACCCTGAAACCGATTCTGCATTATGAAGAAAAAAGCCATACTGGCCTACAGCGGCGGCCTCGACACGTCGTTTTGCGCCGTGTATTTGTCACGCGAGCTCAACCTGGAAGTGCATACCGTCATCGTCAACTCCGGCGGCTTTTCGGCCGAGGAATTGGCCAGCATCGAGAAGCGTGCCTACGAGCTGGGCTCGGTGAAGCACGAAGTCATTGACGTGACCGACCGGTTTTACCACGACTGCCTGCGCTACCTGCTGTTTGGCAACGTGCTCAAGAACGACACCTATCCCCTATCCGTGAGTGCCGAGCGCATGTTCCAGTCCTTGGCCATCGCCGAATATGCGCGGGCCAATGAGGCCGACTACATCGTGCACGGCAGCACCGGCGCCGGCAACGACCAAGTGCGTTTCGACGTGGCTTTTTCGGTGATTGCGCCCAAAACGGAGATTCTCACGCCCATCCGCGACCTGAAACTCTCGCGCCAGGCCGAGATTGAGTACCTGCAGAAACAGGGCTTCGAAATGAGCTGGGAAAAGGCCCGCTATTCTATTAACAAAGGCATCTGGGGCACCAGCGTGGGTGGCGTCGAAACGCTGACCTCGCACGAAGCCCTGCCCGACAGCGCCTACCCCTCGCAGCTGCAGCGCCAGGATTCGGAGCGCGTGGAAATCACCTTCGAAAAGGGCGAACCGGTGGCGCTAAATGGCGAGACGCTGGCGCCCGTTGAGCTGATTCAGAAGCTGAACGAGTTGGGCTCGGCCTTCGCCATTGGCCGCGACATTCACGTGGGCGACACCATTCTGGGCATTAAGGGCCGCGTGGGCTTTGAGGCGCCCGCACCGCTTATCCTCATTAAGGCGCACCACTTGCTGGAAAAGCACACCAGCACCCGCTGGCAGCTGTTGCACAAGGACTACATCGCCAACTGGTACGGCACGCTGCTGCACGAGGCGCAGTACCTCGACCCGGTGATGCGCGACATGGAAGCCTTCCTCACGTCGTCGCAGAATCACGTGTCGGGCAAGGTGTTCGTGCAGCTCAAGCCGTATCAATTCGACCTGCTCGGCATCGAGTCGAAGTACGACATGATGCAGTCGAAAGTGGCTACCTACGGCGAAGAAAACAACGCCTGGGACGCCCGTGATGCCCGTGGCTTTATCAAGATTTTCGGCAACCAGCTGAAAATTAGCGCCAGCCTCAACGATGAAAATTAAGGCCGGCATTGTGGGCGGCGCCGGCTACACGGCCGGCGAGCTCCTGCGCATTTTGCTCCACCACAAGTTCGTGGAGCTGGGCGGCATCGTCAGTTCTTCCAACGCCGGGAATCCCCTTCACCAGGTGCACGACGACCTGCTCGGCGACACCGAGCTGGTGTTTGCTTCGGAGCTGGCCGGCGACGAAGACGTGGTGTTTCTGTGCCTGGGTCACGGCAACTCCAAATCTTGGCTGGCGAAGAACTCCTTGCCCGAAATTACCCACGTCATCGACCTGAGCAACGACTTCCGCTTAGCCGCCGACCAGGAATTCGATGGCCGCGAGTTTGTGTACGGCTTGCCGGAATTGAACAAAAGCCGCATCCAGCAGGCCCAGAGCATTGCCAATCCCGGCTGCTTTGCCACCGCCATTCAGCTAGCGCTGCTGCCACTGGCGCAGGCCGGTAAGCTCACAGATGATGTGCACGTGTCGGCCATCACCGGCTCCACGGGCGCGGGCCAGAGCTTGTCGGAAACGGTGCACTTCTCGTGGCGCACCAACAACGTGTCCATCTACAAGCCCTTCACCCACCAGCACCTCGGCGAAATCGGCGAGAGCCTGGCGCAGCTGCAGCCGCAGTTGGACCTCGACATCAACTTCATCCCCTACCGCGGTAATTTCTCGCGGGGCATTTTCGCCAGCGTCTACACGCCGTCAGACTTGAGCCAGGATGAGGCGCGCGAGATGTACAAGAATTTCTACGCCGAGGCGCCGTTCACCACGGTTTCGGACAAGGAAATCCACCTTAAGCAGGTTGTCAACACCAACAAATGCCTACTGCACGTGCAGAAACTTGGTAAGCAGCTGCTCATTACCTCGGTTATCGACAACCTGGTGAAGGGCGCTTCGGGGCAGGCCGTCCAGAATATGAACCTGCTTTTTGGCCTACCGGAAACCACGGGCCTTCACCTCAAATCGGTGCTTTTCTAATGGAGCTTTTCAACGTTTATCCGCTCGTCAACATCACGCCGGTAAAAGGGCTGGGCGCCAAACTCTGGGACGACAAGGGCCGGGAATACCTGGATTTCTACGGCGGCCACGCCGTTATTTCCATCGGCCACAGCCACCCGCACTACGTGCAGCGCCTCACGGAGCAGCTGCAGAACATCGGTTTCTACTCCAACTCGGTGCAGATTCCGATTCAGCAGGAGTTGGCGCACAAGTTGGGCCAGGTGTCAGGCTACGAGGACTACTCCTTATTCCTGTGCAACTCCGGCGCTGAGGCGAACGAGAATGCGCTGAAGCTGGCGTCGTTCCACACCGGAAAAAGCCGCGTCATTGCTTTTAAAGGTGCTTTCCACGGCCGCACTTCTGGTGCCGTGGCCGCTACCGACAACCCGAAAATCGTCGCTCCCTTCAACGCCGGCCACGCCATTTCCTTCGTGGAATACGACTTGGCGGCGGTAGAGCAGCTCCTGCAAGGCGGCGACGTTTGCGCCGTGATTATTGAGCCGATTCAGGGCGTGGGCGGCATCATCATGCCTTCCGATGAATTCCTCGTTGGTCTGGCCGCGCTGTGCAAACAGTACGGCGCCCTGCTGATTGCCGACGAAGTGCAGAGCGGCTACGGCCGCAGCGGCAAGTTCTTCGCGCACCAGCACGCCGGCATCCGGCCCGACGTGATTTCGGTGGCCAAAGGCATGGGCAACGGCTTCCCCATCGGCGGCATTCTGATTGCGCCGGAGCTGAAAGCATCCTACGGCCTGCTGGGCACCACGTTCGGCGGCAACCACCTGGCCTGCGCCGCCGCGCTGGCCGTGCTGGAGGTTATTGAGCAGGAAAACCTCCTGGCCCACGCCACCGAGCTAGGCCAGTACCTGCGCACAGAGCTGGAAGCCAACGCCGGCGCCGAGGAAATACGCGGCCGCGGCCTGATGGTGGGCATCAAATACGACTTCCCCATCAAGGAAGTGCGCGACCAGCTGCTGTCGGAACACCACATTTTCGTGGGCAATGCCTCCGACCCCACGGTGCTCCGCCTGCTGCCGCCGCTCAATATCACCAAGGCGGAAGTCGACCGGTTTTTGCAGGCGCTGTACACACTTATTCCGGCAGAGGCAAGGAAGTAAGCAGCTTAAGAGCTAACTTGCAGCCCCAATGAGTAGCACGATGAAGTTTACGAGCCTGGCTCCCCTTCTGATTAGCTGCACGCTGCCATTGGCCTCTGTTGCGCAGCCACCGGCTGGCTCTTTCCGCGAAGGAGCTGCCTCTACTTTTTCTTTCCAGCAGTTGTGCCCGCCCGACTTCCCGATGCCTGACATCTGGAAACGGCAGTGCGTGGAGCAGATTGATTTACACACTTTCGCTCCCGTTCGGCATCCCTCCTGCATCGGCTGGAACAGACCCTTGATTTATGGTCCTGTTCCAGCCGAAATTGTATCGGGACGGCTGCAAATGCGGGCTCAGCCGACGTCACCCACCCGCCCAGCGCCCGGCAGCAGCACTTCCCGAATCGGCCCCCTTCCTGCCAATTGCCCGCTTCCCATTAGCGCTGATGGGTATGATGGGCACCCGCGCCACGGCCCTGCAGCGCAACCAGCCAGGACGCGGCGTGCCTGACTAAGGCCAAAAATTAACAACAGCATACATCCTTTTTTGCATAACAGAGTGGAAAACGCTAAATCGGTAAAACTAGTCCTGGAAGACGGCACCGAAATCCAGGGTACTTCCTTTGGGGCCTTCACCTCCGCCGCCGGCGAAGTGGTGTTCAGCACGGCCATGACCGGCTATCCCGAAAACCTCACCGACCCGTCCTTCGCCGGCCAGATTCTGGTGCTCACCTACCCCATGGTGGGCAACTACGGCGTGCCCGGCGAGGACTTATATGAGTCGATTTCGAAGATATTCGAATCCGACCAGATTCACATTGCCGGCCTGGTGGTGAACTACTACTCCGAAGAGCACAGCCACTGGAACGCCGCCAAAAGCCTCGGCGACTGGCTCAAGGAGTACAACATCCCCGGCATCTTCGGCGTGGATACCCGCATGCTCACCAAGAAGCTGCGCGAAAAAGGCGCCATGCTGGGCAAGATTGTGGCCGAGCAGGACATCCCGTTTCACGACCCCAACCTGGAAAATCTGGTAGCTCAGGTGAGCCAGTCCGGCGTGCAGCGCTACGGCAGCGGCAAGAACAAAATCGTGCTGGTAGACTGCGGCACCAAAACCAACATCATCCGCTGCTTCCTGGAGCGCGACGTGGAGCTGATTCGCGTGCCCTGGGACTACGATTTCAACACCCTGGACTACGACGGCCTGTTCCTGAGCAACGGCCCCGGCGACCCCAAGATGTGCGAGGCCACCATCGCCCACCTCCAAACGGCCCTGCAACAGGACAAGCCCATTTTCGGCATTTGCTTGGGCAACCAGCTCATGAGCCTCGCCGCGGGCGGCGACACCTTCAAGCTGAAGTACGGCCACCGCAGCCACAACCAGCCGGTCCTGCTCACGGGCACCAAGCGCAGCTTCATCACCAGCCAAAACCACGGCTTCGCGGTAGACACCGCCACGCTGCCCGAGGAGTGGACCATGCTGTTCGAAAACCTGAACGACGGCACCTGCGAAGGCATCAAACACAAAACCAAGCCATTCTTCTCCACACAGTTCCACCCCGAAGCCGCTGGCGGCCCGGAGGATACCGAGTATCTGTTTGATGATTTTTTGACGGCCGTGGCGGAGCATAAAGCGCAGCGAGTCTAAGATGACTGTGCGTAATGCAAAGAGGAAAAAGCCTTAGTAAGCGCAAGCACAATAAACGTCCCTCCCCTAAGTCGGAGAGAAGAGTTGCGCTGGAAGTCGTTTCAGTGATGGCAGCCTCTCTTCTTTCGCTTTATTTCATATCGGTTAAATATTCTGGGTACAAGACAAAGAATATTCTTGAAGACCATACACTTGTGGTTGGCACCATCACCCAAGTTAGAAAACCATACCTCGCAGTTGAGTTTAAAGTTGCTGGTCGGTCTTATTTCTTCAAACACAGTGTCTCAGACGAACTGATGAAGGGCCGTGCAGCTGGCGATACTGCAGTTGTGATATACTCGCGAGATGACCCTAGCAACGCACAACTCAAGAAGGGCTTTATTCCGGTCTCAGAAAATTAAACAACTAATTCCTCCTTCACTGAGGATAGCAAAGTGCTTAGCCCTACAGGTCATACATTTGAAATGAACAAACCCAACAAAGTTCTCATCCTCGGTTCCGGCGCGCTGAAAATTGGCGAAGCCGGGGAATTCGATTATTCCGGCTCGCAAGCCCTCAAGGCGTTGAAAGAGGAAGGCATCCGCACCATCCTCATCAACCCCAACATTGCCACCGTGCAGACGTCTGACAACATTGCCGACGACGTGTACTTCCTGCCCGTGACGCCCTTCTTCGTGGAGGAAGTCATCAAAAAGGAAAGGCCCGACGGCATTCTGGTTGCCTTCGGTGGCCAAACGGCGCTGAACTGCGCTGTGGCCCTGTACCGCGGTGGCGTGTTTGAGAAGTACAACGTGAAGGTGCTGGGCACGCCCGTGCAGTCCATCATCGACACCGAGGACCGGGATATTTTCAAGGAGAAGCTCGAGCAGATTGGCGTGCTTTCGGCCCGCAGCGTGGCCGTGACGACGATGGACGACGCGCTAGCGGCGGCCGAGAAAATCGGCTTCCCCATCATCGTGCGGGCGGCGTTTGCGCTGGGTGGCCTGGGCAGCGGCTTCGCCAATAACATGGACGAACTGCGGACCCTAGCCCAGAAATCCTTCACGACTTCCGACCAGATTCTGGTGGAAGAGTCGCTGAAAGGCTGGAAGGAAGTGGAGTACGAAGTAGTGCGTGACCAGTACGATAACTGCATCACGGTCTGCAACATGGAGAACTTCGACCCCATCGGCATTCACACCGGCGAGAGCATCGTGGTGGCCCCGTCGCAGACGCTCAGCAACCGCGAGTACCACAAGCTGCGCACCATCGGCATCAAAACCATCCGCCATTTGGGCATCGTGGGCGAGTGCAACATTCAATACGCGCTGGACCCCGTTTCGGAAGACTACCGCGTGATTGAGGTGAATGCGCGCCTTTCCCGCTCCTCGGCACTCGCTTCTAAAGCCACGGGTTACCCGCTGGCGTTTGTGGCGGCCAAGCTGAGCTTGGGCTACTCACTGTCGGAGCTAAAAAACAGCGTGACGCAGACCACCTCGGCGTTTTTCGAGCCGGCCCTGGACTACGTGGTGGTAAAGCTGCCGCGTTGGGACCTGGGCAAGTTTGAGGGCGTGAACCGGCAAATTGGCAGCGCCATGAAAAGCGTGGGCGAGGTCATGGCCATCGGCAAATCCTTCGAGGAAGCCATCCAAAAGGGCCTGCGCATGCTAGACACCGGCAAGCGCGGTTTCGTGGCCAACAAACCTGAGAACATCGATGCCGCGACCATTGACAAGCTGCTTAGCGAGCCCAATGAGGAGCGCATCTTCGCCATCAACGACGCCTTTGAAGCCGGCTACACGCTGGAGCAAGTGCACGCCCTGACGCGCATTGACCATTGGTTTCTGCAGCGCCTGTACACCATTTTCCAGCTCAGCAACAAGCTCGCCGAAGGACGCGCCAACGGCCTTGATGGCCTGGAAACTGGGCTGCTACGCGACCTTAAGAAATCCGGCTTCTCCGACCAGCAAATCGCGGTAAAGCTGCTGGGCGAAGGCGACGTAAAAGCCGATGAGTTGCTGGTGCGCGCCCGTCGCAAGGCGCTGGGTGTGCTGCCCGTCATCAAGCAGATTGACACGCTGGCGGCCGAATTCCCGGCCAAAACCAACTACCTCTACAGCACCTACCACGGCACCGAAAACGACCTGGAGCCCGAAACCAACAAGTCTGTCGTGGTGCTGGGCTCGGGCGTATACCGCATCGGCAGCTCCGTGGAGTTCGACTGGTGTGGCGTGCAAGCCGTGCAAACCGCTGCCGAGGAAGGATACAAAACCATCATCATCAACTACAACCCCGAAACGGTCAGCACCGACTATGACATGAGCGACCGGCTCTACTTCGAGGAGTTAAGCTACGAGCGGGTGATGGACATCCTGGACTTTGAGCAGCCAACTGGCGTGATTCTCTCCACCGGCGGCCAGATTCCCAACAACCTGGCCACTCGCCTGGAAGAGGCCAACGCGCCCATTCTGGGCACCACCGCGGCCAGCATCGACCAGGCTGAGAACCGCCACAAGTTTTCCAGCATTATGGACGAGTTGGGCATCGCCCAACCCCGCTGGAAAGAGCTGACTTCGCTGAACGCCATGTTCGACTTCGTAAAAGAAGTAGGTTTCCCGGTGCTCATCCGGCCTTCCTACGTACTGTCGGGCGCGGCCATGAACGTGGTTTCCAACAACTTTGAGCTGGAGGAATTCCTGAAAGCCGCCAAGGAAGTGAGCGACGAATACCCCGTGGTCGTTTCAGAATTCATTCAGGAAGCCAAGGAAATCGAGCTGGACGCGGTAGCCGACCACGGCGAAATCGTTAGCTATGCCATTTCCGAGCACGTGGAGTTTGCCGGCGTGCACTCCGGCGACGCCACCATGTACTACCCGCCCCAACGGGTGTACGTGGGCACCATCCGTAAGCTGAAAATCATCGCCGAAAAGATTGCCAAGCGCTACGAAATCAGCGGCCCGTTCAACATCCAGTTCCTGGAGAAAAACGGCCAAATCCGTGTGATTGAGTGCAACATCCGGGCCTCGCGCAGCTACCCGTTCGTGTCGAAAGTATCGGGCAACAACCTCATCAAAAAAGCTACCCAGGTACTATTAGGCAAGAAAGTAGCGCGCGACGAAAGCGAGCGGGTCTACGACCTGCCCTTCGTGGGCGTGAAGGCCCCGCAGTTCTCCTTCACCCGCCTGCCCGGCGCCGACCCGGTGCTGCGCGTCGATATGGTGAGCACCGGCGAAGTCGGCTGTCTGGGCGACACCGCCGAGGAAGCCTTGCTGAAATCAATGCTGAGCGTGGGCTACAAAATCCCGCAGAAATCGGTGCTCATTTCCGGCGGCCCCATCATCTCCAAAGTGGCTCTGCTCGCGCCCACCGAGATGCTCGTGAAAAAAGGCTACACCATTTACGCCACGCAAGGCACGCACCGCTTCTTTGCCGAAAACGGCGTACCCAGCAGCCTAGTCTACTGGCCTGATGAGCTGCAGGAGCCCAACGTGCTGACCTATCTGAAGGAGAAGAAAATCGACCTGGTCATCAACATCCCCAAAAACCTCTCGAAAGGCGAGTTGGACAACGACTATAAAATCCGCCGCACGGCCGTAGACTTTGGGGTTCCGCTGCTGACCAATGCGCGGCTGGCGAAGGCGTTTATCCAGGCCTTCTGCACGCTGGAGATGAAGGACTTGAAGATCAAGAGCTGGAACGAGTATAAGGCGATGTAAACTGGCTAACTCGAATTAAAAGAACGTCATGCTGAACTAGTCGAAGCATGGCGTTCTTGTTTTACCACCTGACACCAGCCCATGAAAAACTTCACCTCTTTCGCCGATGCTGGCGACTACAAAGCCCTGTTGCAGCAAGCCCTGAAAATCAAGGCCAATCCCTACGGCTTCCAGCACGTCGGCAAGAATAAAACCGTCGGCCTCATCTTCTTTAACCCCAGCCTGCGCACCCGCCTCAGTTCGGTGAAGGCAGCCTACAACCTGGGCGCCCAGGCCTGGGTGCTCAACGCCGGCGCCGACTCCTGGACCCTGGAAATGGCCGACGGGGCGGTGATGAACGGCGGCACCCAGGAGCACATCAAGGACGCCATCGCAGTGATGAGCCAGTACTGCGACGTGCTCGGCGTGCGCACCTTCCCCACCCTCAAAGACCGCGACGAGGATTACCAGGAAGTCGTGTTCAATAAGATTCTACAATACGCCACCGTGCCCGTCATCAGCCTGGAAAGCGCGACCCTACATCCCCTGCAGTCGTTTGCTGACCTCATCACGGTGGCCGAAACCAAGCAGAAGGAGCGCGTGAAAGTGGTCCTCACCTGGGCCCCGCACGTGCGCGCCCTGCCCCAGTGCGTGCCCAATTCCTTCTGCGACTGGTTTTCGGAAATCGACTGGGTGGATTTCGTCATTACCCACCCCGAAGGCTACGAGTTGGACCCCAAGTTCACAAAAGGAGCCCGCATCGAATACGACCAGCGCAAAGCCCTAGAAGGAGCCGACTACGTGCAGGCCAAGAACTGGAGCAGCTACCAGCAATACGGCCAGTTGCTCCAGAACGACCCCGCGTGGATGCTCACACCCCGGCACATGGCTTACACCAACGACGCCAAATTCCTACACTGCCTGCCCGTGCGCCGCAACGTGGAAGTCTCCGACGCCGTGCTCGACGCGCCGGGCTCGCTCATCATCCAGGAAGCCGGCAACCGCACCATTTCCATGCAAACTGTGCTGCACGAGCTGCTAAAGTAGCCACCTACATGCCTTTGAATATAAAAGCTCCTCCAATTCAGATTTGGCGGGGCTTTTATATCCTAGTGCTTCCGATTGGAAAGATATGCCCAGTCCAATTTCGCTTTAGCTTCCAGTTCCCTCCATTGTCATCGCATGCGGAGTACTGGTTTCAGTAGCAGAATACTGAAATCCTGCTTCGCAAGTGCCGCAGCTCGGGCTGGAGCAACCCAAAGAAAAAGGCCCTCCCTGTTTCCAGAGAGGGCCTTTTTGCTGTGATCCCGCTGGGATTCGAACCCAGGACCCATACATTAAAAGTGTATTGCTCTACCAGCTGAGCTACAGAATCAGTACCTTTCACTTCACAAGGGCGTTACCCTGTTTGTGGGCACAAAAGTACAAGCACGTCCGGAACTACACAACCTTGATTCAAAAAAAAGTCTCTTTTCTTTCTGTGCGGCCGCTTTTACTCGGATTAATCCTCCTGCCTCTCTGGGCATTGGGTGCAAATCCACCCGAAAATAAATTCACAAAAAAACATGCTTCGAACCCGACGGAGGCGCTGCAGCAGGCCGATTCGTTGTTCGCGGCCGGCGAATACGCGGCGTCTGTGCCCGCTTTTAGGCAACAAGTTTGGCAGGAGCGGCGGGCATCGTCGGAATTGCTGCTGAAGCTGGCGTATGCCCAGCAGCAACTGGGCCACTACCCAGCCGCCCTGCTCTACCTGAGCTTGGCCCAGGCCCGGGAGCCCCGCGTGCGCACCTGGCGGCAGTTGGCTACGCTGGCGGCCCAACACCGGCTGGTGGGCTACCCGGCCACATGGCAGCAGGAACTGCGGGTGCAAGCCCAGCGCTACTACTACCCCGGCTTGCAGGCACTGCTGGCTGGGGCGGTGGTGGGCGCCATCTGGCTGCTGTGGCGCCGGAGCCGACGCACAGCCTGGCTGAGCTACGCGGCTTGTGTGGGGCTGGTGGGCATTTACCTGCATTTTCTGCGGCCGAAGCCGGCGGGGCTGGTGGCGCGGGCCGGCACGGTACTCATGGCCGGGCCAAGTGCGGGCGCCGCGTGGCTGAGTACCGCCGCCATCGGCGACCGCCTGCTGGTGCTGGGCCGGCAGGATATTTGGTATCGGGTACGGTGGCAGCAGCGGGAAGCATATGTGCGGGAGGCCGATTTGCTCTTGGTGGAGTGACTTTGAAAAGCAAGCGCCATTATTGAGCTACCCAGCCAGCGGTGCTGCGGTTACCCCATGGCCTCCCCTACCTTTGTGCCATGTCCGACGCGCTAACCCTGACCGGCCTCTATCTGTACCCCGTGAAATCCCTGGGGGGCTACGCCGTGCCCGAAGCCGACGTAACGGCCCGCGGCTTGCGGTACGACCGCCGCTGGCTGCTGGTGGACGAACGCAACCGCTTTATGACCCAGCGGCAGCAGCCGGAGCTGGCGTTGCTAACCGTGGCGCCTGCTTATAATGGCTTCCTCATCAGCCACCGCCAGCGGCCCGACTTGCTGCCCTTGTTTGTGCCATTTGAGGCCACGCCCGAGCGCACGCTGTTCGTGACCATTTGGGACGACATGGCCTGGGCCTGGCGCGCCACGCCCGAAGCCGACGAGTGGATGGCCGAGGCCCTGGGCCGCCCCTGCCGGCTGGTGTACATGTCCGACATGGTGCGCCGCGACGTGGAGCCCGACTTCAACCCCGAAGGCCAACTGGTGAGCTTCGCCGATGCCTACCCCTTTGTGCTCATCGGCGAGGCTGCCCTGGCCGATTTGAACGCCCGCCTTGCCCAGCCAGTGCCCATGAACCGCTTCCGGCCCAACCTCGTGTTTGGGGGCGGCGTGGCGTACGAAGACGATAATTGGGCTGATTTTCATATTGGCACCGTGCCTTTCCGGGCTGTGCGCGGGTGCGGTCGCTGCGTGCTCACCACCATCGACCAGCAAACCGCCATCAAAAACCCCGTGGGCGACCCGCTGCGCACCCTGTTCACCTACCGCCAGGTGGATAACAACGCCATGTTTGGCCAAAACGTGACCGGGTATGGTTCCGGCCGCCTGCGGGTAGGCGACGCGCTAACGGTGCTCAGCTACAAGTAATCCCTGCTGTGCTGGCGCATGCGGCTATGCACGCGCCCGGCCAAGGGGAGCCGCAACTCTGGCAGCGGCAGTAGCGTTCTGTTTTTCCGGGTTCCACGCCCGGCTTTTTAATGGAACTGGACTTTCTGCTCGACTTTCTGGCCCAACTCGCGGCCAACAACACCACGGCCTGGATGGCGGACCACCGCCCCGCCTACCTGCGGGCCCGCGCCGCCTGCACCGAACTAGTGCGCCAGGTACTGGCCCAGGCCGCTGCCACCGACCCCGACCTAGTGGGCCTGACCACGGCTGATGTTATGTTTCGGCTGCATAAGAACGACCGCGCCCACCGCGACCCCGAGCCTTACAAGCGCCGCATGGGCGCGGGGCTGAAGCTCGGCGGCCGCCACGCGCCGCGGGCGGGGTATTTCCTGGCCATTCAGCCCGGTGGGCGGAGCTGGCTGGGGGCCGGCACTTTCCACCCTACCCCAGCCATGCTGGCGGCCATCCGGCAGGAGATTCATTACAACGGCGCCGAATTTCACCGGCTGCGGCAGGCGCCGCCCCTGGTGCAGTACTTTCCGGAAGGAGTGGTCACCACGGGGCCTCAGCTCACCCGGCCGCCGCGCGGCTACTCGGCCGACGACCCGGACCTAGCCTGGCTGCGGCTCAAGACCTACGGGGTGGGCCGCTTTTATTCCGATGCCGAAGTGATAGCGCCAGATTTTGTGGCCAACGTGTTAGCAGGCATTGCCGCGGCCCGGCCCTTAGTCGACTTTTTCAATGAAGCCCTGCCAATTGCTGAACTTCAATAGGCAATAGCTCAATTTCACGACAAAGCCCCGCTATCGAAAATCGACGGCGGGGCTTTGTCGTGAAATTGAGCTGATTTCCGGCAGCAGTTGTGCCAGGGCCTCCGGCTAGAACAGGCCGAAGAGCGTGTTATTTATCTTGTCGATGATGGTGCCGAGGTCTTCGGGGTTGCGCACGTAGTCGAGCTCGCTCACGTCCACGATGAGGTGGCGGCCGGCACAGTAGGTGCCAATCCACTTCTCGTAGTGCTCGTTGAGGTTTTTGAGGTACTCGATGCTGATGGTGTTCTCGTAGTCGCGGCCGCGCTTCTCAATCTGGCTGATGAGCTTGGGCAGGTCGGCGCGCAGGTAGAGCACCAAATCGGGCGGTGCCACCAGGTCCACCATCGACTCAAACAACGCATAGTAGTTGTTATAGTCGCGCGTTTCGAGCAGGCCCGATTCGTGCAGGTTGGCCGCGAAGATGTGGGCGTCTTCGTAGATGGTGCGGTCCTGAATGATGCCTTTGCCGGCCTTCTGCAGCTCTTTGATGCGCTGGGTCTGGCGGAAGCGGCCGTTGAGAAAATACACCTGGAGGTGGAACGCCCAGCGGGGCATGTCGTGGTAAAAATCCTTCAGGTAAGGATTGTCGTCCACGTCTTCCAAAAATACTTCCCAGCGAAAATGCTGGGCCAACTTATGGGCCAGCGTGGTTTTACCGGCCCCAATGTTGCCGACGATGGCAATGTGCATGCGCTACGAACGAAAAAGACGAGAAAAAAGCAGAACCCCAAAGGTAGCAGCGCGATTGAAAACCAACATATTTATTAAGCGTCAGCTATATTGGGGTAACTCCTCTATATCTACTTGCTGCTGCCATGTCCTCTACCCGTCCAACCCAGCTGCTTGCCCTCGAAGATGGCCACGGGGCTCCCTTGGCCGAATACCTGTATTATCCCGCCGATAAGTTGCTGTACGTGCGCTGGCACGGGCACCTTACTGGCGCCGAGGTGGTGCGCGGCGTGCAGCAGGGCGGCCAATGGCGCAACCAGCTCGACTACTCCTACATCCTGAACGACAAAAGCGACACCGGCGGCGACTGGAGCGAGGCCCTGCCCTGGCTGCAGTACGAGTGGCTGCCGCTGGCCGTGAGTGCCGGCGTGAAGGCCATGGCGTACGTGTTTTCGCCCGACCGGGAAAACCAGTTCGCCACCCAGACGTTTGTAGCGGCGCTGCGGCCCCACATGGCCATTGAGCTATTTGAGAACGTGGACGTGGCCCTGGCGTGGCTACACCAGCAAAAACGCCTCTCGGACAGCGCCTCGGCGGCGCTGCCCGCGGCGCAGTAGCGCGGCGTTATTCGTCGATTTTATCTTTTACCTGCCGCGCGCCGCGCAGGGTATGAAATTCGCCCTGGTAGGTGCGGATGCGCAGGCGCTCTTCGATGGGCAGTTCGGTGCGTACTTTCTCGTAGCGCTGGTTGAGGCGGGCGAGTACGGTGGCGGCGTTGTCCCAGTCCTGGTAGCTCCACCGGCGGCGCTCGTCTCGCGTGGTGGCAATAAACCGCTCGTAGAGGTCGGGCAGCTCGGCGCCGCTTACCCGGGTCAGGTTCACGTCGGAGTTCAGCAGGTGCTGCTGAATGGGGTCGGAAGAAGCGGTGGTGCGGCTGGCCGCCGGTGCTGTGCGGGGCTTGGCCAGCAAATCGCCGGAAGGCCGGGCGCCGGTGAGCTCGCCGCGCTGGCGCATGCTATCGGCAGTGGTACGGGACTGGGCGTGGCCATTGAAGGGTAGACCGGCGAGAAGCAACAAAAAGAAAGGTGCAGATTTCATGAGAAAGCAGGAAGAATGTCGAGATTACGGCGGTGTTAACGCAATGAACGGGCCAACCGTATTGAAACCTGCGGTTCCGTTTCGGTTTTTTCGCCGCAATTTCGTGTTTTGCCGCTTATGACTTCTGACGCCCCTACCGCGCCGCCGCGCATTGAGCCCGCCACGCTCAACGACATCCCGACGATTATTCAGCTGGCCGAGGCTACCTGGGAGCCCACGTACCGGTTCATCATCTCGCGCGAGCAGATTGATTACATGTACCGCGTCATCTACACGCCGGCCTCGCTCAAGCGGCAGATGGCCGAGCAGCACCATTCGTTTCTGCTGGCGTACGTAGCTGGCGAGCCGGCCGGGTTTGCGTCCTTCAGCCCCCAGCCCGCCGAGGAGGATGGGGAAGCCGGCTACAAGCTGCACAAAATATACGTGCTGCCCACTCGGCAAGGCCAGGGCTTGGGCGTGCACCTCATCGAGGCCGTAGAAAACGCGGCCCGCGAAGCCGGCGGCAAGTTCCTGGACTTGAACGTGAACCGCTACAACCCCGCCATTGCCTTTTACGAGCGGCGCGGGTTTGCCCGCCACCGCGAGGTCGACGTACCCATTGGGCCCTATTTCATGAACGACTACATAATGAGAAAAGAGTTATGAGTTTCGAGTTATGAGTTGTTTTGGGCATGAAATCAAGCATCATTCAATAGAAGACTTATGACTTTGCCTCCCGCATTGTGAAGGCATATAGGTTTCTGGAGGGTGAGCAGCGGGGATATGTGCTGTCAAAGCAGCTGTTGCGCAGCGGCACCTCGATTGGTGCCAATGTGGAGTAAGCACTGGCCGCTAGCTCAACTACCGATTTCATCCATAAACTCAACATTGCCGCCAAAGAAGCTTGCGAAACTTCCTACTGATTGCGCCTGCTACGAAATAATGACTATCTGCCCCAGGCTGCCTTTGACTCCATTCACGCCCATAGTACCGAAATCATCAAGATTTTGTCCAGCATTCTCATAACCACCAAAGCCAACACAAATTCGAAGCCCAACTCATAATTCATAATTACCAACTCATAACTCAACCACCCCATGCCCACCAAAATCACCGTTCTTTCCAATGGCTCCCTCCGCGTAGAGGGCGAAGACATTGAAATAGTTGACGCCGAAGGCCAGCCGTACGGGCTGGGCGGCCGCCAGCGCGTCAGCATCTGCCGCTGCGGCCTGTCGAAGCAAAAGCCTTTCTGCGACGGCTCGCACAAAGGCCATTTTGAGCACGCCGCCGTGGCGTTTGATTTGCCCGCGCCCAAGGTTTAGCTCTAGCAGTTGGCCTGTGTCATTCGTTAGCAGGACCTGGAATTATTAGCTCTACCTGCGATAACTAAGACCCAAAAGACTAATAAAAAAGCGCCTGCTGAATCAGCAGGCGCTTTTTTGCTTTTAGCAGCCAGCGTTAGCCGGCCCCGGGGGTGCTTAGAAGGTGCTCACGTTGAGGCGACCGCCGGTTACGCACTTGCCCGTCAGCGAAGGCGTAGCCGTGGTGCTGCTCAGGATAGCGTTTTTAATGGTGGCAGCGGAAGACCCCGGGTGCGTGGAGGCATACAGGGCCACAGCGCCGGTCACGTGCGGCGTGGCCATGGACGTGCCGCTGTACGACTCGTAGATGCTGTACGCGGTGCTCGACCAGATGCCTTGGCCTGGAGCCCCAAGGTCAACCTTGGTGGCCCCGTAGTTGGAGAACGTGGACAGAGCGCCCGTGGAAGTAATAGCGGCTACGGCAATTACGTTGGGCAAATCAATGTTCGAAGGCTGGTTGTCTACCAAGTCGTTGTTGTCGCCTACGCCGTCGCTGCCGCCGTTGCCGGCTGCGGCCACAAACAGGATGTTCTGGGTATTGGCGCGTTTCACGGCGTCGTACAAGGCTTGCGAAAAGCCGCCGCCGCCCCAGGAGTTGTTGCTGGCCACGATGTTCAGGCCGTGGCGGCTTTTCAGGTCGTTGAGGTAGTCCACCGCTTTCACGGCGTTGGCCGTGGTACCACCGCGGCGGCCCAGGAATTTGCAAGAAATAAGGGTCGTGCTCCAATTCATGCCGGCCACGCCCTGGCCGTTGTTGGCATTCGCGCCGATGGTACCAGATACGTGGGTGCCGTGGTCGTCGAGGCTACCACGCGTACCACCATCATAGATGGAGTTGTTGTTGCCGTCGAAGTCCCAGCCGTGGATGTCGTCGATGAAGCCGTTGCCGTCGTTGTCCACGCCGTCGGCGGGGTCGAAGGGGTTGGTCCAGACCTGGCCGGTCAGGTCGGGGTGGTCAAACTGGATGCCCTCGTCGATGACGCCGAGCACCACCGAAGCCGAACCGGTGTGGCCGGCGGCCCAAGCTGTTGACGCCTGGCTACCGTACTGGTTGGCAGCATCCATGCCCCAGAGCGAGCCATTGGCCACATACGTGTCGTTTGTGACTGCGGTATGCGTGTAGATGTAGTTGGGCTCCGCGTACTCTACTTCCTCGCCCCGGAGCCGGCCAATGGCCTCGGCAGCAGCCAGTGGCGTGTGCACCAGCAGCAGGGCTTCTTTTTCGCCGGCGCGCTCCATGGCTTTGGTCAGGATGCGTTCAGTTACTACTCCATTTATATTGGACAGGGCAGCTGCCTTGGCCGAAGGCGAAGCGCCTGCTTTGAACTTCACCAGCACCTCGTTGGGCACATAATTGAGTCCCGGTTCATCTTGGGTACCAGCTAAGCTGCTTACTTCAGTTGAGGTAGACGCTGGAGTTTCTGCGATTTTTTCGCAACTCGCTAACGCGAAAACTGACACGAGAGCCGCAGCCAATACGCGATGGCCGGCAAAGGCGAGGTTATTGACTTTCATAGTTAGGGCTGTATAAAATTTGTGAATAGAGATAAAAGCTAAATTCCATGCACTAATAAAGTTACCATATTTTATCAATTGTTTCGCATTTTGATAAATCAAGTTTTTTATAATATTATTTATACAATCTACTCTTTACATGTTTCGTAAGCTGGGCATTGGGCATAAAAAAACGCCTGCTTATTGAGCAGGCGTTTTTTCTGATGCTTGGCTTTAACTGCCAAACAACAAGGCTTAGAAGGTGCTCACATTGAGGCGACCGCCGGTTACGCACTTGCCCGTCAGCGAAGGCGTAGGCGTGGTGCTGCTCAGGATAGCGTTTTTAATGGTGGCAGCGGAAGACCCCGGGTGAGTGGAGGCATACAGGGCCACAGCGCCGGTCACGTGCGGCGTGGCCATGGACGTGCCGTTGTACGACTCGTAGATACTGTAGGCCGTGCTCGACCAGATGCCCGAGCCGGGCGCGCCCAGGTCAACCGTAGTCGCGCCGTAGTTGGAGAACGACGACTTAGCACCGCCCGACGTGATGGCGGCCACGGCGATGACGTTGGGCAGGTCCATGTTGGAAGGGTAGCTGGCCACGGCGTCGTTGTCGTCGCCCACGCCGTCGCTGCCGCCGTTGCCGGCTGCGGCCACGAACAAGATGTTCTGGGTATTGGCACGGTTCACGGCATCATACAGGGCCTGCGAAAAGCCGCCGCCACCCCAGGAGTTGTTGCTGGCCACGATGTTCATGCTGTGGCGCGTTTTCAGGTCGTTCAGGTAGTCCACCGCTTTCACGGCGTTGGCCGTGGTGCCGCCGCGGCGGCCCAGGAATTTGCAAGAAATAAGGGTCGTGCTCCAGTTCATGCCGGCCACGCCCTGGCCGTTGTTGGCTTTGGCGCCGATGGTGCCCGACACGTGCGTGCCGTGGTCGTCTACGCCGCCATTAGTACCGCCGTCGTAGATGGAGTTGTTGTTGCCGTCGAAGTCCCAGCCGTGGATGTCGTCGATGTAGCCGTTGTTGTCGTTGTCCACGCCGTCGGCGGGGTCGAAGGGGTTGGTCCAGACCTGGCCGGTCAGGTCGGGGTGGTCAAACTGGATGCCCTCGTCGATGACGCCGAGCACCACCGAAGCCGAACCGGTGTGCCCGGCAGCCCAGGCCGTCGAGGCTTGGCTGCCGTACACGTTGCCGTCCATGCCCCACAGCGAGCCATTGGCCACGTAGGTGTCGTTGGTTGCGGCAGAGTGCGTGTAGATGTAGTTGGGCTCCGCGTACTCCACTTCTTCGCCCCGGAGGCGGCCGATGGCTTCGGCAGCAGCCAGCGGGGTGCGTACCAGCAGCAGGGCTTCTTTTTCGCCGGCCCGCTGCATGGCCTTGGTCAGGATGGTTTCGGCCACCTGTCCATTTACGCGGGACAGGGCCGCTGCTCTGGCCGTAGCCGAAGTACCGGCTTTGAACTTCACCAGTACCTCGTTGGCCACATAATTGACACCGGGCTGGCCGTAGGCATCGGCCGAACTCGTAACGGTGCTCACCGTGGAGGCGGGAGATTCAACGTTCTTCTCGCAGCTCGCCAAAGCGAAGGCAGAAAACAGGGCCGCAGCCATCAGGGGTTTGCCGGTTAAGGCGGGGTAATTGAATTTCATAAATGTGATTTTTTTTGGGGGTGACTAAAAAAAATTTGTTTGTGTGGTGGTTGAAAGACTGTGGTAATGTATGATTTAATTTTCCATATCAATATCTTTTCATCAAAATTCGAGTGAAAAATTATCAAATGATTAATAAATTAAATTATTTAATAAAATACTTCAACCATTAATCACTACAGAGGAGATTAACAACTTTCCGTGGTCAACCACTGACTTCAAACCCCTCCTCAAATGCACAAAACCTTTTTAGCCAAGGTCCGTATGGGGGCGACTTTTAGCGCCCCAAGGGCTTTTTCTAGTGCTCCAAACGGGTTTTGATGGCGCAGCCGGGCATGGGCCCTGCTCTTTAGGCACGACCACGGCTACTTCCCTCCGGGTGGCGCTTACGCGGGCTTGGCGCCGGCCCCGAGCATGAGCCACAGGTTCTGGCGCACCACGTCGCCCATCGAGTCGCATTTATTGAATGCCTCGGTGCGGTGGTAGCGGTTGAGCTCGGCTTTGAGCTGGGCTACTTTGTCGGGCGGGGCCAAGTTGTGGCGGCGCATCACGTCGAGCAAGTCGCGCAGGCGGTGGCGCTCGGCGCGGGCGCGGCGGGCCATCAGGGCGCGCTCTTCGGTTTGGTACTGGCGCAGGGTTTCGGGCTTGAGCAGGCGGGCGCACATCTCCACCACGGCGGCGTTGTCCTTGAAAAACTGCGGCAGGTACATTATCCGGCGGCCCTCGTAGCTCTGCTGGTCGAAGTCGATGGCCCGCACGCGGTACTGCTCGTCCTCGAAGTCGGGCGTGACGTCGATAACGTAGTTGTACGCCCGCATGTCGCCGAGCAGGCGCACGAAGCAGCGCTCGTTGAATTTGACGAACTCCTTGGCAATGCGCACTTGGTTGATGTGGGGCTGGCTCAGCCGCAAGCGAATGAAGTCGTCGCCGGGAATGCCGGCGATGTGCTCTTCGATGAGCGTGTCGCCGTGCACCAGGAAGTTCATGGAATTGGGCGACAGCAGGTGCTCTAGCTCGAGGCCGTAGAGGCGCGAGGCATCGGCCTTCTTCACGTAGAAGTAGTCGTAGTTGTCGTTGAACTGGTTGACGATGCGCACCCGAAACGGGTTAGAATTGCCGAACTGGCAGTAGTCGATGCGGTCGGCAATGAGGTGCTCGGTAAACGAGAGGTCGCCGGCCGTTTTCAGCAGCGCGTACACTTCGGTGAGGCCCTGGCTGAGCTCGCGCAGCGCCTGGGGCTCAAAAAACACCGTTTGCCATAGCGTATCGTGCCCCGTGCGGTCGAGCAGCGGAAAGGAGTTGCTGAAGTGCCGCAGGTCCTCGTAGGTAATGGGCAGCGGCGCTTCCCGGTCGTAATCGCGCAGATACTGGCGCAGTTCCGGTGTGAGGGGATAAGACGGCTTTTTGCGGGAGATGTCCAAGAGAGGGTACCTAACTGACAAATTGGAGAAAACAACAAAATACTCTGTTACTTTTAAGGGTCTAGCACTTATTCAGGCCAATTAATGCTACGCAACCAGTCAATTCTGATGGTTCTTGGCGACGTACGGATGCTGTCAATAAAGCGTGCCGTGTGCTACCGCAATAGCATGAAAGCATTATCGGCAAACCAATCATCGTGTAGAGAAGCTCTGAAAACTCTTTTGCCAAACGCTTAATTAACGGTCATTCAGAGCCGCCGAAGCAACTTTCAAAAGCCGGATTAGCTAACTATTAGATTCATAATACCCTCAAAATAAACAGGTAAGGCTAAAAAGCATTGGTCACTTTTTATTAGGTGGCACCAACTTTTCCGTTTACTGTTGGCAATTGCTTACTTTTGGTCAAGAGCTACAAGTTGGGCGAATAGGTTCAACGCGGTAATTAGTTAACCCGTTGATATATTGAAGCAATTAGGTTGGAAGTGCAGGTAGGTGCTGACACAGCAAATTTTATCCTCGAGATAGAAACCGTTGCTGGGGCTGATGTCAAATTGATAAGGGCTGGTGCTGCTATGGCGTAGCAGCTACAATGCGATTTGGCACCGATGCGGTCGGGAGATGGTCGCGCTGGCTCTCGTGGTACCGCTTTTATGCTTTATCGCATTCTTTTCTTGCGGCCAATATCCGAGCTTCCATTCCATTTTTTTATACTCCTGGAGTGGTGACTTTTATGCTGACCAAACATAGCGGTTCTCAATAGTATGCAAACAAGCAGCAATGACTACCGCCTTAAAAATGATAATACTTGCGTGCCCTTTGCTAGTTTTACACCCTCACCTTCTCTTCACCAACCAAACAATTCAATGAAAAGAACCCTACTTCTCCTTTTACTGCTCTTTGTCGGCTTGCTGCGGCAAGCCCAGGCGCAGGACCGCACCATTTCAGGCAAGGTAACCGACAGAGCCACCAACCAGGGGTTGCCCGGGGTGACGGTGCTGGCCAAAGGAACCACGGTGGGCACCAGCACCAACGCCGACGGGGGGTTCTCGCTGAGCGTACCCGCTGCTGCCAACACCTTGGTATTTAGCTTTATTGGCTATGCTTCGCAGGAAGCGGCCATCGGCGCCTCCAATACCATTGACGTTACCTTGGCTACCGACGTCAAGCAACTGAATGAAGTAGTGGTAACGGCGTTGGGCGTAGAGCGCACCCGCAATTCGCTGGCTTTCTCTGCTACGCAGATTGAGGGCAGCGACGTGACAGTAGCGCGCAACCCCAACCCCGTCAATTCGCTGTCGGGCAAAGTGGCCGGCCTGGCCATCACCCAATCCAACACCCTGGGCGGCTCGAGCAACGTGGTTATCCGCGGCACCAAATCGATTGGCCGCAACAACCAAGCCCTTTTCGTGGTCGATGGCGTGCCGATTAGCAACGACAACACCAACTCTGCCAACCAGCAGACGGGCCGGGGTGGCTACGACTACGGCAACGCCGCATCCGACATCAACCCCGACGACATTGCCACCACCACGGTACTGAAAGGCGCGGCCGCTACTGCCCTCTACGGCGAGCGGGCCGCCAACGGCGTCATCCTGATTACCACTAAGAAAGGCCGCAAAGGCCGCTTGGGCGTGAACGTGAACACCGGCGTGACGGTAGGCCGAATCGACAAAAGCACCTTCATCGAGTACCAGCACGAATACGGCCAGGGCTATGGCAAATTCTACGGCCCCAAGGGCAATGAATTCTTCGACCACCTGAACACCGACGCCAGCCAGCTGGTGGTGCCCACCTACGAGGACGGCTCGTTTGGCGGCCCCTACGACCCGAACCTAAAGGTGCGGCAGTGGTTTTCGTTTGTTCCCGGCTCGCCCACGTTCGGGCAGGCCACCCCTTGGGTGAGCGCCGCCAACGACCCCAGCACCTTCTTCAAAACGGCCGTGGGCAACCTCAACAGCGTCACCATTGACGGGGGCAGCGACGTGGGCACGTTCAAGCTGGGCTACTCCAACAACACCGAAACGGGCATCCTGCCCAACAGCAAGGTTGGAAAGAACATCCTCAACTTCGCGGGCTCCTTCAATGTAACCCCCCGCCTGACCACCAGCGCTTCGGTAAACTACTCCCGGGTGACCGGCCTGGGCCGCTACGGCACGGGCTACGGCTCGGGTAACGGGGCTGAAAACCAAATGGGCCTGTTCCGCCAGTGGTGGGCCAACAACGTGGACATCAAGGAGCTGGAGCAGGCCTACAACCTCAACAAGAAAAATAATACCTGGAACATGACGGACGCCGCCAACGGTGACTACTCCCCCATCTTCTGGAACAACCCGTATTTCTCGCGCTACGAGAACTTCGAAAACGACAGCCGCAACCGCACCTTTGGCAACGTGGCCGCCACGTACAAGTTTGCCGAATGGTTCAACGTTCTCGGCCGGGTATCGGCCGATACCTACGACGAGCAGCAGGAGGAACGCAACGCCATCGGCGCCAGTGGGGTGCCGTTTTATCGCCGCTATAACCGCACTTCGCGGGAGTACAACTACGACCTGATTGGCAATTTCAACTTCAACTTTACCGAGAGCTTCTCGTTCCGCGGCCTAGTGGGGGCCAACATCAACCGCATCAACCGGGAGTCTATCTTCGCTTCCACCAATGGCGGCCTGGTGGTTGAGCGGCTGTATTCGCTGAGCAACTCGAAAGGCACCCTTTCCCCGCCCACCGAAAGCGTTACGAACATTGGCCGCGACGGCATCTTTGCCAGCACTACGTTTGGCTTCCGTGACCGGCTATTCCTGGACCTGACCATCCGCCGCGACAAATCCACGACCCTGCCCGCTGCCAACAACACGTACGTGTACCCCTCGGCGGCCCTGGGCTACGTCTTTTCCGAGGACCTTAAGGACAAAACCCCGTGGCTGTCCTACGGCAAAGTGCGCGTGAACTATGCGCAGGTAGGCTCGGGCGCTGATGCGCTCAGCGTATTCGACATCTACGCCAAGCCCACGGCTTTTGGCAGCACGCCGCTGTTTGCCCTGCCCACGACCAAAAACAACCCGGACCTGAAGCCCGAACTGACCCGCAGCGCCGAGGCCGGCATTGAGGCCTCGTTCCTGAACAGCCGCCTGGGCTTCGACGCCACGGTCTACCAGCAAAACACCACCAACCAAATCATCGCGGTGGACATTTCGCAGGCGGCCGGCTTCAACTCCCGCTTCATCAACGCCGGTGAGGTGCGCAACCGCGGCATCGAGCTGTCGGCCTTCGTGAGCCCGGTGCAGAACACCAACGGCCTGAACTGGAAAATCAACGCCAACTGGACGCACAACCAGAACCGCGTGCTGTCGCTCACCGAGGGCACCGACAACATTCAGCTGGCCACCTACCAGGGCGGCATCTCGTCGAACGCTACCGTGGGCCAGCCCTTCGGCGTGTTGCGGGGCACCGACTTCGTATTCCTCAACGGCCAGAAGGTGGTAGGGGCCGATGGCTACTACGCCCGGGCTTCGAACCAGAACATTGCCAACCCGAACGCCCGCTGGCGCGGGGGCGTGACGAACACCGTGTCGTACAAAAGTGTAGCCCTTACCTTCCTGGTGGACGTTCGTTCGGGTGGGCAGATATTCTCGCTCGACCGCTACTACGGCCTGGCCATCGGCCAAAGCCCCGAGACAGCCGGTCTTAACGACCTGGGCAAGCCGTCGCGCCTGCCCATCGCCGAAGGCGGTGGCGTTATCGTCCCCGGCGTGCTGGCTGATGGCTCTACCAATACAAAGCGGGTGCCCAACGACCAATACGGCCTCTACGGCTACCGCCGCAACCCGGCCGCGGCCTTTGTGTACGACGCCAGCTTCGTAAAACTTCGCGAAGTGGCCCTCACGTTCTCGCTGCCCCAGGCCCTGCTCTCCCACGTGACGCTGCTGAAAGCCGTGGACTTTTCCATCATCGGCCGCAACCTGTGGATTATCCACAAGAACACGCCGTTCAGCGACCCCGAGGATGGCCTGAGCTCCGGCAACCTGGCCCAGGGCTACCAGTCGGGTTCTTATCCCGCCACCCGGACCCTCGGTGCCAACCTGCGTCTCAGCTTTTAATTCTTTGTCTTTATACTCATGAAAAAGACCCTTATTCTTTGCTCGGCGGCGTTGCTTTTCAGTGCGACCTCGTGCGTGGACAGCCTGAAAGACTATAACGTAGACCCCAAGAGCGCCACCAACGTACAGGGCGCCACCCTCGTATCCGGGGCTGAGCGCCGCCTGGTGCGGGAGCTGACCAGCACCAACGTCAACCAGAACCCTTTCCGGCTGTACGTGCAGTACTGGACCGAAACCACCTACCTCGACGAGGCGAATTACGACTTCGAAACCCGAACCATTAACCGCAACTTCTGGGCGGAGATGTACGTCGGCGTGTTGACCAACCTGAAGGAAGCCAACCGGGTAATTGCTGCCGACAATACGCTCGACGCCAAGGTGAAAGCCAACCAGCAGGCCTGCTCCGAAATTCTGGCCGTGTACGCGTGGTCGACCTTGGTGAATACCTACGGCAACGTGCCTTACAGCGAGGCGCTGGACTTTGCCAAGCCCACGCCGAAGTATGACGACGCCGCCACCATCTACACCGACCTGTTCAAACGCCTGGATGCGGCCCTGGCTTCGCTGGATCCCACGGCGGCTGGTTTGGGCTCTGCCGACTTGATTTACAACGGCAGCATTTCGAAGTGGGCCAAGTTTGGCAACTCCCTCAAACTGCGCATGGCCCTGACCATTGCCGACGTAGACGCCGCCAAGGCGAAAACCCTGGCGGAGCAGACCGTGGGCAAAGTCTTCACGGCCAATACCGACAACGCTGCCCTGGCGTTTACCTCGGCTTCGCCCAACACTAACCCGCTGTTTGAGGACCTAATCCAAAGCAACCGCAAAGACTTCGTGGGCACGTCGTTCTTCATCGACCAGCTCAACGCGGTGAACGACCCCCGCCTGCCGTATTTCTTTAAGCTGAAGCCCAACACCACGGTGTATGCCGGCGGCACGGCGGGCTCGACCAGCCCGTACAGCAGCTTCTCGGCCCCCGGCACGGCTCTGGAAAACCCCACGCTGCCCGGCGTACTGCAGACGTATTCGGAGGTGGAATTCCTACTGGCCGAAGCGGTGGCCCGCGGCTTCGCGGTCACGGGTACGGCCGAGTCGCATTACAACGCGGCCATCACGGCTTCCATCCTGTCTTTCGGTGGCACCGCTGCCGATGCCGCGACCTATCTGGCCCAGCCCAAAGTGGCCTACGCCACGGCCGCTGGCGATTATAAGCAGAAGATTGGCACGCAAAAGTATTATGCCCTGTACGACAACCCGGTAGAAGCCTACAAGGAGGTGCGGCGCCTCGATTGGCCTAAAATCGTTGCTCCCAAGTCGGCCGTGTCGGCTTTTCCGCTTCGCTTTACCTATCCAACCACCGAGAAAAACCTCAACACCGCAAGCAATAAAGCTGCTGCCGATGCAATTGGCGGAGATGTTGTGACGACGAGAATTTTCTGGGATAAATTTTAAAATCACTTTTCCAAAAAAAAAAAGGGCTGCCCGTTGGGCAGCCCTTTTTTGTGCAGTCTGGGCACCAGAAGTAAAAACGTGCAGGGCGCGCCAAAACGAGTAACCCGGACGAACGTAGCGGACTGGCACGCGCACGAGCGCTGTAGGGCGGGCATGTTTGCTGCCCCCATAATGGGCCCAGCTGGTTAGCAGTTGCGCGCCCAGATGGTATGCTCCCCCGCTCCTTTCAACAGCAAACGCAAATTAATACGCCTCACTGGCCTTATCCGGCCAGTTCGCTCACCAGCTCCACGTACTGCTGGCGGGCGGCGTCTTTGCTGGTGCCGCGCAGGCTGGCCCAGGCATCGTACTTGGCCATGGCTTTGAAGTCGAAGCCGCCGGGGCGGTCGCCGGATACGTCGCCTTCGGTGGCTTGCTTGTAGAGGCCGTAGAGCTGCAGCAGCACCATGTTGGAGGGTTTGGCGGGCAATTGCTGGGCGCGCTGGCTGGCGGCTTCAAATTCTTCTTGCGTGGTCATGGGATGGGTAAAAAAGCGTGTTTTAAGTGCTGAGCGCCGTTGTACCTTGGCAGCTCATTAAGACAAACCTATGACGCGCAAATCTATTCACGCAGGCGCTACGGCCGCCTTGCTCTTGCTGGCACCGGCCGCTTTCGCTCAAAAAACTTACCTGCACTGTGGCCACCTGCTGGATGTGCGCAGCGGCAAGCTGCTAAGCCAGCAAACGATTGTGGTAGAAAAAGACCGCATCGTGGCCGTGCAGGGCGGCTACACGGCCGGCACGGGTGCGCAGGACAAGGTCATCAACCTGGAAAACCGCACCGTACTGCCCGGCCTCATCGACTGCCACGTGCACGTGCTCTCGCACCCCGGCAAGGGCAGCAACATGAACCAGTTTACGATGAACCCGGCCGACTACGCCTACCGGGCCATGGGCGACGCCCAGCTGACGCTGCGCGCCGGCTTCACCACCGTGCGCGACATGGGCGGCGACGACGGCGTAAACATCTCCCTGCGCAACGCCATCAACAAGGGCCAAGTGGTGGGGCCGCGCATCTTCACCGCGGGCGCGGCTATATCGGCCACCGGCGGGCACATGGACGACGCCGACGGCCTGAGCCGCGACCTGATGGATAAAATTGGGCAGCCCGCCAACATCGCCAACGGCCCCGACCAGTGTCGCCAGGCTGTGCGCGAACAGTTTAAGCGCGGGGCCGACGTTATCAAAATAGCCAGCACCGGCGGCGTGCTCGACCTGAGCAAGGACGGCAGCGGCCCGCAGTACTCGGAAGAGGAAATCCGGGCCGTGGTGGAAACCGCGCGCGACCTCGGCATGAAGGTGGCCTGCCACGCCCACGGGCCCGAAGGCATCAAGCGGGCCGTGCGGGCGGGCGTGAGCAGCATCGAGCACGGCACCCTGATGGACGACGAAGGCCGCAAACTGATGAAGCAGAAAGGCACCTGGTACGTGCCCACCATCATTGCCGGCAAGTCGGTGGCCGACTCGGCCCGCGTGGCCGGCTACTTTCCGGCCGCCATTCAGCCCAAGGCCCTGAGCATTGGGCCCATGCTCCAGGCCAGCTTCGGGCGCGCCTACAAAGCCGGGGTGAAAATTGCGTTCGGCACCGACGCCGGCGTGTACCGCCACGGCGTGAACGCCCTGGAATTTGGCTACATGACCGGCGCAGGAATGCCGGCCATCGAGGCCATTCGGGCGGCCACAGTTAGCGCTGCCGAGCTCTTGGGCGAAACCACGAACATGGGCACCCTGGAAGTGGGCAAGTTTGCCGATATCGTGGCCCTCAACGGCGACCCGCTGCAAGACATCTCGGCCATGATGCGGCCCACCTTTGTGATGAAAGCCGGCGTGACGTACCGACAGGAATAACGCTGTGCTGAATGAGGAATGAGGAATGAGGAATGAGGAATGAGGAATGAGGAAGTTCGGGCCCTTTAGGTCAATTCCACTTTTTTATTTCTCATTCTTCATTCCTCATTTTAATTAAGCGCAGCATCTAAAAGTAAGCTCAACCGCAACCTGATGGGTGGGCGGTGGCGTATGCAGCGGCTTAGCCCTTCTATTCCATTTATGAAAAAGCCGGATATAAACGCCCTCGTATTACAATTTTTACAGCACAAACTCACGCTGGCCCTGGCGGAGAGCTGCACCTGTGGGCTCGTAGCGGCCCAAATGGCCCCGGCTACGGGCGTGAGCGAGGTGCTGCTGGGCTCGGTGGTTACGTACCACATCGAGGCCAAGCAGAAGCTGCTGGGCGTGAAGAAAGAAACGCTGGTCACGTATTCGGCCGAAAGCCAGCAAACGACCAACGAAATGGCGCTGGGACTGCACCGCGCTCTGCCTAATGCCGATGTGTGCGTGGCCGTGACCGGCCTGTGCGGCCCCGGCGCTTCGGAAACGCCCGATAAGCCGGTGGGCACCATGTTCTTCACCATTCTGGTGGAAGGCCATGCCTACGAATACCGCGAGCAGTTTGAGGGCAACGCCGATAAGCTGCGCGAGCAGGCCGCCAACTTTATCTACGACAAACTCGCCGACCTGCTGGCCCGGCGGCAGGCCATGGCCGGCGCCTCCCAGCCCAGCAAAAAACACCTCGCCGACCAGGCCGCCGTTCGCTCAAATTAGTGCACGGCCGCCTCGCGGTAGAGGGTCGTGACCCGGTACAGGCCCGTTTTTCGGTCGAAGTCGGCAAGGCTTTGGCCGAAACGCAACTGGCCCAGGGCGGCCACAAAGGCGGGGCTGCTGGCCTCGTACATCTCGCGCAGGTAGCGCACCGTGAGCGGAAAAATCAGGCCCTTGAGGCCGCGGCTGAAAAAGTAGCGGGGCGCGCCCGGCGGCGCCCCTTTGGCCAGCCCAATATTGCTAGAGTACAGGCAGAGCGTATCGGCATATAGCAGCTGGTATTCTTCGCCTCGGAAAAACCGGAAGGTGCGCCCCTTGCCCGACGCGTAGCCCCACACGCTGTCGGGTATCAGGCGCACCTTCTGGGTCCGGGCGCCCTGCGGCACTTCCACCACGAGCTGGCTGCGTTTGTCGGGGTAAAAGGCGTTGGTGCCGGCCGGCTGGGGCTGGCGCCGGTGGTAGGCCTCGGCCGTGCGGTAGGCTCCTGGCGGAATGGGGTGCAGTTGGGCTAACGCTGGCCGGGCCAGCAGCAACAGAAGCGAGAAAAAGAAGCGGGCAGCTTTCATGGCGAATCCTTAGCCGGCGGCTACTGTTTGGGCGAACTTACCCGGCTTGCGGGCCGGCTACAGGCCCGGCAAAGTGCGCGCCCGGTGAATATGACGGCAATTACCGAACTTTGGGCAGGGCCAGTCCCCCTGGCCCGGTAATCTTTTATTTTCAATGAAAAAAACCCTTTTGCCGCTGCTGCTGGCGGCCCTCATGCTTGCCCATGGCACCGCCGGCGCCTGGGGGTTCTTCGGCCACCGCACCATTACGCAGGTGGCGGTGTACGAGCTGCCCGCGGCCATGCAGGCCTTCTACTACCGGCACATGGCCGAGCTGGTGCGCCAAAGCACCGCGCCCGATGAGCGCCGCAACGACGACCCCACCGAAGCGCCCAAGCACTTCATCGACATGGACCACTACTCCGAGGAAAACCCCTTCGGCAAAGTGCCCAAGCAGTACGACAAAGCAGTGGAGAAATTCTCGGCCGATACGCTCAAGAAGTACGGCACCGTGCCGTGGGTGGTGCTGGAAACCAAGGACAACCTCACCGAAGCCTTCCGGCAGCGTGACACGCTGGCCATCATCAAATATTCGGCCGAGTTGAGCCACTACGTGGGCGATGCCTTTGTGCCGCTGCACACCACCATCAACTACGACGGCCAGCTCACCGACCAAAAGGGCCTGCACAGCCTCTGGGAAAGCCAGCTGCCCGAGCGGTTCATCGCCGACTACAAGCTGGACGGCGAGCCCGCCAAGTACGTCAAGAACCCGCTCGATGCCATCTGGGGCGTGCTGCAGCAGAGCTACGGCTTCCTGGGCGAAACCTTCGACCGGGCCACCAAGATTGAGAAAACCATGAAGCCCGACGTTCGCTTCACGTTCTCGCACCGCTACGGCAAAACCACGCGGCGCTACTCCGATGCCTTTGCCGATGCTTACGAGAAGGAAGTGGGCGGCATGGTGGATTTTCGCCTCAAAGGCGCCCCCACCATGGTGTCGTCGCTCTGGCTCACCGCGTGGGAAGACGGTGGCAAGCCCAACCTCAACGAGCTGATGCACCCGCCCAAGCTCACCAAGGAAGAAAAGGAAAAGCTCGCCACCGAGCTCACCGCCTGGAAGAAGAACACCCTCGCCCAGGACCAGTTGCTGTTGGCCCAGCAGAAGGCCAAGAAAGTGGAAGTAGTCGACGAAATCAAGCCGGCCAAGGACATGGGCCAGGCCCCGACCGCCGTGCGCGAAACGGTGCCAGTCGAGCCGGTTCCGGCCCCGGCAGTAGACTCGCCCACCCCGAAAATTGATAAGCTCAAGGTGAAGAGCAAAACCGCGACCGGCACCGAAAAAATTAAGCAGAAGGGCGACGAGTTGAAGTAGCCACTGCCCGTGATTATTGGGCTAAGAACCGCTTTAAACCACGGATTAGCCTATAAAATTGGGCATGGCCGCAGGCCAAAAGGTGTCGTATGCAGAAGCCGGCTTCGCGAGTAGCGGGGCCGGCTTTTCTATTTTTTCACCTTATCCCCGTCCGCTTATGATACTGCGCCTTGATGAACTAGCCCTCGACCTGCCCGCGCCCAAAAACCCCTCCGCCAACGATGCCGCCGCCGTGCAAGAGCTGCTGGGCGGCAAGTACGGGGAGATGAGCACCCTGATGAACTACACGTTCCAATCGTTCAACTTCCGGGGGCGCGACCGGCTCCGGCCGTTCTACTCCCTCACGGCGGCCATCGCGGCCGAAGAATACTCCCACATCGAGGCGGTGAGCTACGCCATCAACCTGCTGCTGACCGGCGTGAGCCGGCGCAACCCCGACCCCGCCGCCGCGCCGCTGGCCGGCGCGGCCGATGCCCGCAACACCTACCACTTCATCGCCAGCGGCCAGTCGTCGCTGCCCATCGACTCCATGGGCCGCCCCTGGACCGGCGACAACGTGTTCAGCTCCGGCAACCTGCGGCTCGACCTGCTGCACAACTTCTTCCTGGAGTGCGGCGCCCGCGCCAACAAGATGCGAGTGTATGAAATGGTGACCGACCCCTGCGCCCGCACCATGGTGGGCTACCTGCTGGTGCGCGGCGGCCTGCACGTGTACGCCTACGCCATGGCGCTGGAAAAACTCACCGGCGTGGATGTGAAAAAGCTCATGCCCATCCCCACCCTTTCCAATGCGAAATTCCCCGAGGCGCGCGCCTTCATGAAGCACGGCCTGCACCGGGAGCTCTACACCTTCTCCCCCAACGCCTACATGGAAGCCGGCCTTATCTGGAACGGCACGCACCCGGAAGACGGCTCCGAGCTGGTGGTGATACCCGGCGCCAAAAAGGGCGTGCCCTACCCCGTGCTGGAAGAAGAACCCCAGCTCAACGCACCCGGCGAAGACGACGGGTTTGACCCCGAAATGTTTGGCGACATGGCCAAGAAGCTGGGCCTGGAGAAAGAGCTGCGCAACTACCACTAGCCCCCGCACTGCTTGGCTTAAAAGCCCGCGCTCCGGCGCGGGCTTTTTTGTGGCCGTATAAGAGCACCAAGCGGCGCCGGCCCGCGCTTATTTTGTCCCGGTCTTCGGCCCTTCCTCACTCCTGCTGATATGTCTCTTTACCTTCCCTGCCGCTTTGCCCTGGTGTGGCTGGCGCTGCTGGCGGCCTGCAACCAAGCGCCGCCCGCCACCGAGCCCACCAAAAAGGCGCCCGTGGTGCCCGGCCCCGACCTGGCCACGCTCACCGACAGCACCGCGCCGGCCGCCCTGCTGGCCTACGGCCGCCAGTACCCCGGCTCCGAAGTGCTGATACGCACGCGCCTGGGCAACATCCGGGTGAAGCTGTACGACGACACGCCCATTCACAAGGCCAACTTCCTGCTGCTGGCCCGCAAGGGCGTATTCGACGAAACCATGTTCAACCGCGTGGTGAAGGACTTTGCCGTGCAGGGCGGCCAGACCTACGGCGCCCGCACCATCCGGCTGAAGCGCTACCGCCTGCCCCCCGAAATTCGACCCGAGCACTTTCATAAGAAAGGCGCCCTAGGCATGGCCCGCTACGACGATGAAAAGAACCCCGGCCGCCTGTCGTCAAACACCGATTTCTACTTTGTGGTGGGCGAAAAGCTCGCACCCAACCAATCGCAGGCCATGGCCGGCCGCACGCTCACACCGGCCCAGGTAAAAGCCTACGCCACCGTGGGCGGCGTACCCTCGCTCGACGGCCAGTACACGGTATTTGGCGAAGTAATCGAAGGCCAGGACGTGGTAGATAAAATCGCCAACGAACCCGTGGAATCGGATAAGTGGCCCGTTACCGACATTCCCATTAAAGTAGAAGTAGTGAAGTAACCCTTTGCTTATCCGTTAAAAAAAGGCCTGTTCCGTAGCGGAGCAGGCCTTTTTAGTGATTCGCGCACGGCTTGCTCAGCGGCGGCCGAAGCGGTAACGCAGGCCCAGGGCCGAGGAGGTGGTCAATTGCTGAAAGCTCCGGATGTCGGTGTTCACGGTGCCGGTGTACAGCAGCTCGAAGCGCGGGCTGAGCTGGTAGCGCACGCTGGCGCCGGCGGTGAGCAGGTAGCGGTTGTTGCTCGAGCTTCGGTTGAATTCCACGGAGCCGGTGGGCTGGTCGTAATCGGGGTAAAACCCGGTGCCCCGGAACGTGTGGCGCTCCAGCGTCATGCCGCCCAACACGTCGAACTGAAACCGGTGGGCCGGGTTGCGCGTGAGGGTGTAGCGGCCCAGGGCCGACACCGACAAATTCGTGTTGCGGTAATCGTTGGCATAGGCCCGGGAGCTGCCGTTGTCTAGAATGGTTCCCTCGCTGTTGCCCGAGGCCGCGCGGTACGCCACTCCTACCTGCACCGCCAGCCGGGGACGCAATTGGTAGCCCAACGTGGCTTGCAAGGGCAAGCCAAACCCGGTGCCCGAGTGGTTGCCCAGTGGCAGAAAATAACTGCTGTAGGCGGCTAAATCCCCATACAGCCGATAAGCCGGCTTGGGGTCGGGGTCCGCACTTTGGGCACGGCCCCCGAGGGACACGCTTAGCAAGAGCCCGCAGAGGGCAAATCGGGAGGCTGGCATTGGCTAGCGGGTAAAGGAGGAAGAATAGGCAACTGCTAATATAAGAATCTCTGGCGAAGCAAATCGTTGCATCAGCAGAGAAACAAACCAGAACTTTCCTTATAGTTCTATTCAGCCCAACGCCATACCCCACCAAAGCAACCCGTTGGGTAAGCTACCAGGCTTGAGGACCCATAAATACTTCCAGCAGCGGAGCTAAGCTGCTAGCGTGGTTAGGAGCTGCTTTCATGCGATGCACAAAGCGGTTGTAATCGGCCAGGTCCATGGCCCGAAACCGCATCGACCAGTCGGCAAAGGCGCGTTCCGGCACGGGTCCGTCGGCTAGTTTGGTCACGCCCCGGTGCCGAATATCGGTTTCGATGGTGCCAAACAGGGCGTGCACCGTTTCGGCAGCTCCTTCCAGCACTTGCATAATGTGGCCCTCGCTGTAGAGCAGCACCCCGGTCGCGCCCAGGCGGGCATTATTTGCGCGCCAATGAACCAGCAGCCGGCTCAATTCTGCTTCGGTAAGCGGAAGGCTGGTCGTGCTGGTATAGACGATGTAATGCATGCCGGGCAAGAGACGTATTCCCGTCAAAGCTAAATATTACGGCCGAAAAGCACAACCACAACGGCATTTGGCGTCGTAGGCCAATAAAAAGGCCCGCTTCCAACGGAAGCGGGCCTTCTTCTATCAGGAGGGAGAACAATTTCTCACTCTTGATTCAATTGGCACCACACAAATAGCTTACCAGATTTTGGCGCGGTCGGTGGTGGGGCGCACCATCTTGTCGCCCTCTTTGCAACCGAAAGCTTTGTGGAACTCCGGGAAGTTCTGCAGCGGCCCAATGGTGCGGAACTGACCGGGCGAGTGCGGGTCGGTTTGCACCAGCTGGCGGGTGGTTTCGGGGCGCTGGTTGATGCGCCAGATTTGCGCCCAGCTCAGGAAGAAGCGCTGCTCGGGCGTGAAACCATCGATGGTTTTACCGGATTTGGCCTGGGGAGTTTTCATGAAAGCCGCGTAGGCAATGGTCAAACCGCCGAGGTCGGCCAGGTTCTCGCCCATCGTGAGCTTGCCGTTGACGTGCACCGAGTCCAGGGGTGTGAAGGCGTCGTACTGCTTGCCCACCACATCGGCTTTGGCCATGAACTTCTCGCCGTCTTCCTTGGTCCACCAGTCGCGCAGGTTGCCCTGCGAGTCCACCTTGCGGCCCTGGTCGTCGAAGCCGTGGGTCATTTCGTGGCCAATCACGGCGCCGATGCCGCCGTAGTTCACCGCGTCGTCCGCCTTGGGATCGTAGAACGGGGGCTGCAAAATGCCGGCCGGGAACACAATCTCGTTCAAGCTAGCATTGTAGTAGGCGTTCACCGTGGGCGGGGTCATGCCCCACACGCTGCGGTCGACGGGCTGGCCGTATTTGCTCAGGTTGTCGTTGGTGTTAAACTCTGCCACTGCAAACAAGTTATTCAGGGCGCTTTCGCGGCTGATGGTCAGCTTGGAGTAGTCCTTCCACTTGTCGGGGTAACCGATTTTCACCACAAAAGCATTGAGCTTTTTCAGGGCCTCGGCTTTGGTGGCCGCGCTCATCCACTCCGTGGCCATAATGCGCTCGGCATATGTCACACGCATGTTCTCCACCATTTGCTTGGCACGGGCTTTGGCAGCGGGGCTAAAGTCCTGGTCCACGTACAGCTGGCCAAAAGCTTCGCCCAGGGCGCCGTCGGTGGCGGCAAAGGCACGCTTCCAGCGAGCCTGTGGCTGCTTGGCACCGGTCAGCACTTGCGTGAAGCGGAAGTCCTCGTCCACAAAGGCCTTTGGCAAGGCCGCCGTCACGCCTTCCACCAGGTGCCAGCGCAGGTACTGCTTCTGGTCGGCCACGGGCTCCTCCTTAATCATAGCATTGGCCTCCTTCAGGTAGTCGGGCTGGCCCACAATGATTTCCTTGGCTCCGCTCAAGCCGCTTTCTTTTAAGCGCTGCGGAATGTCGAGGTTGGGGAATTCGGTGGCCACCTGGGCCACGGTCATTTTGTTGTAGTTCTTGTCGCGGTCGCGGAGCGCCACCCGGTCGCGGCTGGCTTTGGCCATGCGCGTCTCCATACGCGTCACGGCATCTGCGTTTTTCTCGGCCGTGGCCTGGTCATCGCCCAGCAGCTTGAATGTGTTGATTTGGTAGGTACGGTAGGCCGCGCGAATGGCTTTCGAACGGGCGTCGTCCTTCAGGTAATAGTCGCGGTCGGCCAGCGTCAGGCCGCCCTGCCGCATCTGCACGGCATACACGCTGCTGTTCTTGGGGTCCTGCCCTACGCTGAGGCCATACCAGCCTTTGCCGTAGTTTTTGGGGTCGGCCAAGTATCGCTGAATGCCAGCCACGTCTTGGATGGCGTTAATCTTATCCAGACGGGGCTGCAGGTACTTCAGGCCCGCGCGCTCCACGGCCACGCTGTCCATGGCAGCGGCGTAGAAGTCGCCCACTTTCTGCGCATTCGAGCCGGGCTTGGCGGTGCGGTCGGCGGCTACTTTCTCCAGAATGCCCCGGGCCACGTCGCGGTTGCGGTTGCGAAGCTGGTTGAACCCACCCCAGCCGGTTTCAGACGCGGGAATGGGGTTGTTCTTCATCCAGTTGCCGTTGGCAAACCGGTAGAAGTCGTCGCAGGGCGCTACCGTACGGTCCAGGTTGGCTAGCGTGATACCGACACCCGATTGGCCAGAGGTAGCAACCGACACTTTTTCCTTGCCCGCGCTGGACTTGGTTTTAATCTTGGTTTGGGCCTGGGCCGTGCCGGCTACCAAGCCCAGCACTGCCGCCGAAAGGGCCGCGCGCCGCACAAAAGAAAATTGCTGCATAATGGGATTAAAAAGAAAAGGAGCAAAACGTTACGAACTGCAAGATACAACCGCAACATGCTGTTAAGAATTTTCAGCAAAGCAAAGGAAAGAATGAAAGAATAGCAATTGAGCTGAAATCTTCCCCTCTCCCGTTATTAATTGATGTCTGAGCCTACCAGATTTTGGCACGGTCGGCCTGCGCCCGCATCATCTTGTTGCCGTCCTGGCAGTTGAACGCTTTGTAGAACTCGGGCATGTTCTGCAACGGGCCGATGGTGCGGTACTGGTCGGGCGCGTGCGGGTCAACTTGTATGCGTTGGCGCAGGGCTTCGGGGCGGGTGTTGCTGTGCCACACCTGGGCCCAGTTCAGAAAGAAGCGCTGCTCGGGCGTGTAGCCGTCAATGGCCTTGCCGGCCTTGGCCTGGGGCGTCTTCATGAAAGCGGCGTAGGCAATGGTGAGGCCACCGAGGTCGGCCAGGTTCTCGCCCATGGTCAGCTGGCCGTTTACGTGCACCGAGTCCAGGGGCGAGAAGGCATCGAACTGCTTGCCCACCACCGCGGCGCGGGTGGTAAACTTCTCGGCATCTTCCTTGGTCCACCAGTCGCGCAGGTTGCCTTTGGCGTCGTACTGCCGGCCCTGGTCATCAAAGCCGTGGGTCATTTCGTGGCCAATCACGGCGCCGATGCCGCCGTAGTTCACCGCGTCGTCGGCCTTGGGGTCGTAGAAGGGCGGCTGCAGGATGCCGGCCGGGAACACAATCTCGTTCATTGGCGGGTTGTAGTAGGCGTTCACCGTGGGCGGGGTCATGCCCCACTCGCCGCGGTTTATCGGCTTGCCGAAGTGCCCTACTTCGTAGTCACTGGCCCACTCGCGGGCGGCCAGCAGGTTGTTGAGGTACGATTCGCGGCTGATGGTCAGCTTGGAGTAGTCTTTCCACTTATCGGGGTAGCCGATTTTTACGGCGAAGGCGTTGAGCTTCTTCAATGCCTCGGCTTTGGTGGCGGCGCTCATCCAGTCCGTGGCTTTGATGCGCTCGGCGTAGGCCGTGCGCAGGTTCTCAATCATCTGCTTGGCGCGGGCCTTGGCAGCGGGCGAGAAGGCTTTGTCGACGTACAGTTGGCCGAAGGCTTCGCCCAGGGCGCCGTCCGTCGAGGCCTGCATGCGCTTCCAGCGGGGCTGCTGCTGCTTGGCGCCGCTTTGCACTTGCGAGAAGCGGAAGGCGTCATCGCCGAAGGCTTTGGGCAGGGCGCCAGTTACGCTGCTCACCAAATGCCAGCGCAGGTACTGCTTCTGGTCGGCAATGGGGGCCTCCTTGAGCATGGCACTGGCTTCCTTCAGGAATTCAGGCTGGCCCACAATGATTTCCTTGGCCGCCCCCAGGCCGTTTTGCTTTAGCGTAAGCGGCAGGTTCAGGTTGGGGAAGGCGGCGTTGGCCTGGGCCACCGTCATTTTATTATAGTTGGCAATGGGGTCGCGCAAGTCCACGCGGCTCTTGCTGGCCTTGGCCAGGCGCGTTTCGATGCGCAGCACCGCAGCGGCGTTCGCCTTGGCCGTGGCCTCGTCGTCGCCGAGCAGCTTGAAGGTGTTGACGAGGTAGGTATCGTAGGCCGTGCGGATGGTTTTCGAGCGGCCGTCGTCCTTCAGGTAGTAGTCGCGGTCGGGCAGCGTGAGACCACCCTGGTTCATCTGCACGGCGTACTGCGTGCTGATTTTCTCGTCCTGGCCCACGCCAAACCCGTACCACACGCTGCCCGCGTGCGCCTTGGGGTCGGCCAGGAAACGCTGCATTTCGCCCAGGTCCTTGATGGCCGCGATGCGGCTGAGGTGGGGCTGCAGGAACTTGAGGCCAGCGGCTTCGATGGCGGCCGAGTCCATGGCTGAGGCGTAGAAGTCGCCTACTTTTTGCGCGTTGGTGCCTTTGGTGGCTTTGGAGGCGTTGCGGGCCGCGTCTTCCAGGATGGTGCGCAGGGTGGCCTGGTTGGAATTAAAAAGCTCGTGGAATGAGCCCCACTGGCTTTCGGAAGCCGGGATGGGATTGTTCTTGAGCCAGTTGCCCGAAGCAAAGTGGAAGAAGTCCTCGCAGGGCTTCACCGTCGGGTCGATGTTGGCAATGTTGATGCCCACGCCTTTGGAAGCAGGCGCAGACTTGGTGGTTTGGGCCACCGCTGCCGTGGTAGCCATGCTACCCAGGCCTAATACGGCCAAGCTAAGCCGTCGTGCAATAGAAGTTAAAACCATGTAAGAAGTGTTGGGTTGGGAAATGATGCCGTGATGTTACAGACACGTCACTTTCCTCATAGTTGCAGCTCAACATTAAATATTAGCGGGCGGCTGAGACAAACATTAAACCCAGATTGTCAACTACTTAAATGAAATAACAACGACCACTCCCCTCCTTACCAAGGAGGGGATGTTCGAACCGCAGGTTCGGACGGGGGTGGTTGCCCTCGTTGCACGATACCCGAACGATTCGAGCGCGAGATGTTCAGGCCCAACCGTTCGCCAGTCGTTCAACGGCTCAACCACCCCAGCTCAACTTGGCAGTTGAGCGTCCCCTCCTTGGTAAGGAGGGGAGTGCGGGTACTCCATGGCCTTGCTACTGTTCGCTTGGGTGCGCATATCCCCCGTAACTTGCGCCAATGCCGCTTTACAACCGCCGCCCCGAGCTCCCGCCCATTCTGCCGCCGGCTCCGCTGGGCCTGGCCGACTTGCTCGGGCGGGTGCGCCAGGCGCTGCAGCAGCAGCTCGCCGATTCGTACTGGGTAGTGGCCGAAGTAGCCGAGCTCACCGTGCCCCGGTTTGCGGGCGCGCACTGCTACCTCACCCTCACGGAGCAAACCACCGACGGCCGCGGCGTGCCCGTGAAGGCCCAGGCCCGCGCCACGCTCTGGAGCCAGCGCTACCAGCAGCTGGCCCCGGCTTTTGAGCGGCACACCGGCCAGCCCCTGCGCCCTGGCCTGAAGCTGCTGCTGCGGGTGCAGGTGCGCTTTCACGAGCAATACGGCCTGAGCCTCGACGTGGTGGCCATCGACCCCAGCTACACCGTGGGCGAGCTGGCCTTGCTGCGGCTGCGCACCCTGCGGCTGCTGGAAGAAAAAGGCCTGCTGGAGCGCCAGAAGCTGCTCACGCTGCCGCTGGCCCCGCAGCGCCTGGCGGTTATCTCGTCGCCCACAGCGGCGGGCTTCCAGGATTTTGTGCAGCAGCTGGACGAAGCGCCTTTTGACTTTGCCGTCACCCTGTTTCCTGCCATGATGCAGGGCGACGAGGCCCCGGCCAGCATTCGGGCGGCGCTGGACGGTGTGCGCGCCCGCCGCAGCCAGTTCGATGCCGTGGTGCTTATCCGCGGCGGAGGCAGCCGCACCGATTTGCTGGCCTTTGATGAATATGGCCTGGCCGCCGCCGTGGGCGCGTTTCCGCTGCCGGTGCTCACCGGCATAGGGCACGAGCGCGACGAAGCCCTGGTGGACCTCACCGCCCACCGCTCCCTCAAAACCCCCACCGCCGTGGCGGCTTTCCTGGTCGAGCGCCTGGCCCGCCTCGAAGCGGCCCTGCTGGGCTACGGCGAGCAGGTGGTTGCGCTGGCCCGGCGGCAGCTCAGCCAGCGCCACGCCCGCCTCGACCAGCTCAGCGGCCGCAGCCGCTACGCCGCCCACCGGCAGGTAGATGCTGCCCGCGAGGCTCTGCACCAGCGCGCTCGCCAGGCCGCCCAGGGCCCGCGCGAGCAGCTGCGGCAGCTGGGCCAGCACCTGGTCCGCTTCCGGCACCAGCTCCCGCGGGCCGCGCGCCGCGCCCTGGCCCGCGAGCAGCGCGGCCTGCGCCAGCGCGGCCGGGCGCTGCTTGGGCGCTTTATCCGCCACCACCGGCGGCGGCGCGAAGACGTATTGCGGCGGCGCTTCCGGCTGCAGCTGGCCCTGGAGCGCCACTTGCACCGCGCCGAGCTGCGCCTGTGTCAGTTAACGGGTATTAAGGAACAGCGAATAGTGCGCCAGGCGCCCGCCAAACCAACAACTGACAATCGTTAAACACTCACTGCTCACTGATTACCATTAACTGAAACATGACCTACCGCGAAGCCATTGAGGAACTGGAAACCATCCTCCGCGCCCTTGAAACCGATGCCGTGGACGTGGACGACCTCACCGCCCGCGTCGAACGTTCCGCGGAGCTGATTCGGCTCTGCCGCCACAAGCTGCGCCACGCCGAAGCATCGCTCGACCGCGTATTCGATACCCTCGACGATGAAGATGAAGCCGACGAGCTGCTTGACGAGGAAGAGGAAGACGAGGAGGAAGCCGACGACGAAGAACCAGAGGAAGAGGACGAGCACGACGACCTGGCGGGCGGCCCGGGCCGGGGCTGGTAAGTATTTCTAAGCGGAAATATTATTTTTTAAAAACGGCAGTACCTTCGTCTTGCGCATCCAATACAAACTCTTTTTTCTTACATTTTTTTCAGTGGCTTTTGCAGTGGACCCATTAGCATGAACAGTTAAAAAGCATTCGTTTCGCCGCAGAAAGTCCCGGGGAGGTTCGTAAGCATGGGCCAGCTCCTCTACTCGGCCGTGACCATCAGCTCCTTTAGCTACGACATTAGCACCAACGACAATAGGCAATCGGGTCTGGCGGTACCTGTTTATGGATGAAGACAGCTCGACGGTTAACTTTTTCCTAACCTTGGCTTTTTTACGCACTAAACCATTGGAAGCAACGGCTTCGCAGCCAGAAACTATGCGCGCTGACCTCTTTTTAAGTATTTAGCGCGTTGTTCAAGCATCGGCTCTAAATAGCTGATCTGTATTAAGATGCAGCGAATAAGACAGACTCCATTTCCAAATCAATTCGCAACCTGAACCGTCCTACGTGCGCTACACGCCTTCTCCTGGCCCTTTGCCGCTGCGCTAATAGGTTGTTTTAATCTTCTTTTGTGCTACCCACGCGTTGGGAGCCTTTACGTGACGGACTTTTTACCCTTGCTGCTTCTCACTCCTACATTGCTCTTGCTGGTGCTTGGGCTGGTGTGGTTTGTGGTGCGCTACCAGCGAGCGCAGATGCGGCAGCACCAGGAGCTGGCCCAGATGCAGGAAGCCGCCCAGCAACAGGCGCTGGCCGCGGCGCTGGTCGCGCAGGAAGACGAACGCCAACGCATTGCGGGGGAACTGCACGACGGCGTGGGGACCATCCTGGCCCTGGCCAAGCTGCACCTGTTTGCCCCGGGCAGCCCGCCCGCGCCCGAAGCCAGCGCGCTGATAGACCAGGCCGTGGCCGAGGTGCGGCGCATCTCGCGCAACCTGCAGCCGGCCACGCTTCAGCAGCTGGGCCTGGCCCAGGCGCTCCGGGCTTTGGTGCAGGCCGTGCCCACCGAGAGCGGCCCCGAAGTGCGCCTGGAGCAGGAAGGCCCCCTAGGCCGGCTCATCCCGCCCCACGAGCTGATGGTGTACCGCATAGCCCAGGAGCTGCTCACCAACGGGCTGGTGCACGCCGATGCCTTGCACATTTTGCTGCGCGTGGCCGCCGTGCCCGGCCTGCTCACCCTCACGTACTCCGACGACGGCCAGGGTTTTGATTTGGCCGCCCTCGAGGAACTGCCCCCGCCCGGCCCCCACGGCCAGCCCGTGGGCATGGGCCTTATCAACCTGCGCAGCCGCGTGGCCGTGCTCGGCGGCCAGCTCCACTATCATTCTGAGCCCGGCGTGGGTACCCGCGTCGAGGCTGTTTTACCGGTTACGCTCTTGCCCGCTGGCACACCCAGCCCCACTTTTACGTTAAACTCATGACCTTCAACAACGCTCCCGCGGCCGGTGCGGTCCCCGTGCGGCTGGCCATCGTCGACGACCATATCCTGTTTCGCAAGGGCCTGCGGGCGTTGCTGAGCGGCTACGCGGGCATCGAAGTGGTGTGCGAAGCCGGCAATGGCCAGGAGCTGCTCGAGCTTCTGGACCAGGGGAGCAGCCCCAACGTGGTGCTGATGGACATGCAAATGCCCATCCTCGACGGCCTGCAAACCACCCGGCTGCTGCGCACCCAGTTTCCGGCGGTGCGGGTGGTCATCATTTCCATGCACGACGACCCCTCCCTGGTGAGCACCGTGCTGGCCGAGGGCGCCCACAGCTACTTGGTAAAAAACACCTCGCCAGAAGAAATGCGCAGCGCGGTACTCGCCGCCGCAGCCGCTGGTAAAAGAGACTAGCGAGTGACTGAGTGGCGGAAATTCGCAGCTGTCCTTCGCTACTCCCCTCCTACTACTCTTCTCTTAAATAACAAGCCCCGCTCTCTGGCTAGCAGAGAGCGGGGCTTGTTATTAGCACCCAATTAGTGGCTAATCGTCAACCTTACAGCGTGGCCGAAAGGCCCACGGTGAAGGTGCGGTCGCGGTTGAAGAAGGCCTGCAGCAGGTCGAGGCTGCTGGTGTTGGAGGCGGCGCGGTTCGACACGTCGGTGAAGTAAAACTCGTTGAGCACGTTGAGCACGGAGGCTTTCACGCCAAAGCGGACTTTTTCGTTAATCAGGGGCTTGATATCGTAGCCCATGTGAATGTCGAGGTTGCGGGAGGTGGGCAGGCGGTAGGCGGCGGTGCTGGTGGCCTGGTCGCGGATGGTTTCCGGCTTGAAGGCGGCGTAATACTTCGTGAAAATCAGGTAAGAAGGCCGGATGTAGGCGCCGCGGAAAGGCTCGTAGCGCAGCCCCATCTGGAACTGGTTCTGGGCGGCGGCGCCCACGTACACGCCGTCGAGGTACACGGGCACGTCGACTTCGCTGGTGGCGGGCGAGCCGTCTTCGAAGGTCTGGTTCAGCAAGCTCTTGCCGTTCCAGCGCCAGTCGCCGAGTGAGATGGCGGCGTTGAGCTGGAGCCGGCGGCTGATTCCCTGGGCCACGCTCAGCTCCACGCCGGTACCTGCGAGAGCGTGCCACTGACCACGGCCGACAGCAGCGGCGTCTTGTACTCGAGCTGTGGCACCTATATCAGAGGAGGATGAGTCCAATTCCGGTCCTTTGGCAGGAGTTGAGCTATGGGACAAGACGGTGCCTACGCCAGCTCAACTATGCCAGCTCCACGGCCGGGTCCCAGAACAGCTTGGCGAAGTCCAGCACCCGGTCTTCTTCCACGCGCACGCCTTCAGCTTCCAGGGCTTCCTGCATGGCGGTAGGGCTGGTGTAGTGGAGCCGCCCGGTGAGGTGGCCCAGGCGGTTGACCACGCGGTGGGCTGGCACGTATTGCTCGGCGGTGTGGGCGGCCAGCATGGCGTAGCCCACGGTGCGCGCGCCGTGGCGGGCCCCCAGGTAGTGGGCTATGGTGCCGTAGGTGCTCACACGGCCCGGCGGAATAAGGCGCACTACTTCGTGTACATCCTGAAAAAAATTGCGCGGCTCGGAACCGTTGGAGGCAGTTGGCTTCATCGGGGCGAAGGTACTCTCGGTCTAGGTTGCCCTGTTGTACGTCTATTTTAAAAGTGACTGCGCAACCTTTTAAGCGAAATTTGCTCTTTATCAGTTCGACTTTCGCACCCCTTGGGCTGGCCTACGGTCCAGGCAGGGCAAAAAGCCATGAACATCCACTTCTGCTCGCGCGTTCTTGCAACCTATGCCCCTCGAAAACACCACCGTTGCACCTGCTCCTACCTGGGATATCACCACTACACCTGGGCCCACTGCCGCACCTCCCTCCGACCCCACGCCCGAAACCCCTCCCTCTAAGGGCCGGGGCTGGTTAGGCTGGCTGATTGCGGCCCTAGTAATTGGCGCGTTGGTTTTTATTAAGATGAAGTACTTCCCCAACAACGCGGCCGGCGATAAGAAAGGTGGCGCGGCCGGGGGCCCCGGGGTCGGAGGCAAAGGCGGCCCAGGCGGGGCCGGCGGCAAAGGCGGGCAGCGCCTGGCCGTGCAGGTATACGTGGTGCAAGCCACCAGCCTGGCCGACGAAGTAGCCGCCACGGGCTCGGTTTTGGCCGATGAGTCGGTCATTATCAAAAGCGAGCTGTCGGGCAAAATCACCAGCCTCAACATCAAGGAAGGCCAGGCCGTGAGCAAGGGCCAGCTGCTGTTCAGCATCAACGCCGACGAAGCGCAGGCCGCTATTCGCAAGCAGGAGTACAACATCAAGCTCTTCCGCGACCAGGAGCGCCGCCAGCGCACGCTGCTGGACAAGGAGTACATCAGTGCCCAGGAGTACGAGCAGTCAAACAACCAGCTGCTCACGGCCCAGGCCGACCTGCAGGCCCTGCGCGCCACCCTGGCCAAGGCCTACGTGCGGGCGCCCTTCTCCGGCATTCTGGGCCTGACCACGGCCACCGTGGGCACCTACGTGAGCCCCGGCACCGAAATCACCACCCTGTCGCGCGTGCGGCCGGTGAAGATTGACTTTGCCGTGCCCGGCCGCTTTGCTGCCAATGTGCGCGTGGGCGACGTGGTGACCGTAGTAGACGAAACGACTAATAAGAATTATGACGCCAAGGTCTACGCCATCGACCCACAGATTGACCCTGTGAGCCGCACCCAGCCCGTGCGCGCCCGCTACGCCAATACCAACAACGAGCTACGCCCCGGCGCCTTTGTGCGGGTGAACCTTAAGCTCGGCGAAACGAACACGGCGCTGCAAATCCCCACCGAATCGGTGGTACCGGAAGCCAGCGGCTACAGCGTGTACACCGTGAAAGGGGGCAAAATGGTGCCCAAGAACGTTAAAATCGGTATTCGCTCCGACAAGGTGATTCAAATCACCGATGGCCTGGCCGTGGGCGATTCCGTGATTCGCACCGGTATTCTGCAGGTGAAGCCCGGCGACCGGGTGAAGGCTACAAAATAAAAACCCGCTCCCCTCCTTGGTAAGGAGGGGACGCTCAACTTGGCAGTTTAGCCGGGGTGGTTAAAGGCGTTGAAGGATGCCCGAACGAGTTGGTCTGGAGCCGTTCGGGTATCGTGCTGATATCGTTCAACAACGCAACCACCCCCGTTTGAGCTGAAGCTCAAACATCCCCTACTTGATAAGGAGGGGAGTTTTTTGTTCTGAATTAGCATACTCTGAGTTTATAACATGAGTTTATCCAGCACCAGCATCAACCGGCCGGTCCTCGCCATTGTGATGAGCTTGGTCATCATCATTTTTGGCGTTATCGGCTTTCGGTACCTGAGCATTCGCGAGTACCCGAGTGTGGACCCGCCTATTATTACGGTGTCGGCCAGCTACACCGGCGCCTCGGCCGACGTGATGCAGGGGCAGGTGACCGAGCCCCTGGAAGAAGGCATCAACGGCATTGCCGGCATCAAGAACCTGACGTCGAACAGCCGCGACGGCCGCACCCAGATTACGGTAGAGTTTGACCTCGACGCCGACCTGGAAAGCGCTGCCAACGACGTGCGCGACAAAGTCTCGAGTGCCCAGGGCCGCTTGCCGCGCGACATTGACCCGCCGGTGGTGAGCAAGGCCAACGCCGACTCCCAACCCATTGTGATGACCTACCTGAGCAGCAACAAACGCACGCTGCTGGAGCTGACGGACTACGCCAACAATACCCTGAAAGAGCGGATTCAGACCATCCCCGGCGTGTCGGAAGTGCGCGTGTACGGCGAGCGGAAGTATTCCATGCGCCTGTGGCTTGACCCGGTGAAGCTTTCCGCCCTGCGCGTGTCGCCGGTGGAAGTGCAGCAGGCCCTCACCCGCGAAAACGTGGAGCTGCCCAGCGGCTCGGTCCAGGGCCAGAGCACCCAGCTCACGCTGCGCACCATGGGCCGGCTTTCGTCGGTGGAAGACTTCAACAACCTGATTATCCGCAAGGATGCCGTCTCGCTGATTCGGTTGTCTGACATTGGCTATGCCGAGCTGTATCCGGAAAATGACCAGACCATCTTCAAGGTAAACGGCGTGCCCATGGTGGGCCTGGCCGTGATTCCGCAGCCGGGCTCCAACCAGATTGACATTGCCACGGAGTTCAACAAGCGCATCAAGATTTACGAGAAGGACTTGCCCAAGGACCTGGTGCTGAAGCCGGGTTTCGACAACTCCATCTTCATTCGCAAGTCCATCAGCGAGGTGGAGCACACCATCATCGAGGCCTTCGTGCTGGTGGTAATCATCATCTTCCTGTTTTTGCGCGACTGGCGCTCCACCATCATTCCGGTGGTGGCCATACCGGTGTCATTGGTGGGCATTTTCTTCGTGATGTACCTGCTCAATTTCTCCATCAACGTGCTGACGCTGCTGGCCATCGTGCTGGCCATTGGCCTGGTGGTCGACGATGCCATTGTAGTGCTGGAGAACATTTACTCCCGGATAGAAGACGGCGAAGATCCGAAAACGGCGGCCATCAAAGGTTCGGAGGAAATTCTGATGGCGGTGGTGAGTACCACGGTGGTGCTGGCGGCGGTGTTTTTGCCGGTGGTGTTCCTCACGGGCATCACGGGCCGCCTGTTCCGCGAGTTTGGCATTGTGGTGGCGGGCTCGGTGCTGATATCGGCCTTCGTGTCGCTCACGCTCACGCCCATGATGTGCTCTCGCCTGCTGAAGCGCGAGGAAAAGCACAACTGGTTTTACCGCAAAACCGAGCCCTTTTTCGAGAAGATGATTGGCGCCTACCAGGGCAGCCTGCAAACCTTTCTGCGCAACCGCTGGATGGCCTGGGCCATGATTGCCGTGACGGGCGGGGGCATTTGGTTTTTTATGAAAACCCTGCCCTCGGAGCTGGCCCCGATTGAGGACCGCAGCCGCATCATCGTGAATGCCACCGGGCCGGAAGGTGCTTCGTTTGAGTTCATGGACAAGTACATGGACCAGGTCACTAAGCTGGTGATGGACTCGGTGGGTGAGAAAAACCTGAGCAGCGTGTTTGCCGTGACCTCGCCGGGCTTTGCCGGCGGCTCCAACTCCGGCATTGCCCGGGTGCTGCTGGTGGAAGCCGACCAGCGCGAAAAAACGCAGGACGACATTGCCAAAAAGCTGACCAACGGCGTGAAGCGCCTGTCGGCCGCCCGCACGTCGGTGTCGCAGGACCAGAGCATTGGCTCGGGCGGCGGTGGGGGCCTGCCGGTGCAGTTCGTGGTGCAAACCCAGGACTTTGAGAAGCTGCGCACCGCGGTGCCCAAGTTTCTGGACCTGGCTCGGCAGGACCCCACCTTCCAGTTTGTGGACGTGAACCTGAAGTTCAACAAGCCCGAGCTGCGCGTCAACATTGACCGCGAAAAGGCCCAGAGCCTGGGCGTGTCGGTGCAAAGCATCTCGCAGACGCTGCAGGCGGGCCTGAGTGGGCAACGCTACGGCTACTTCATCCGCAACGGCAAGCAGTACCAGATTATCGGCCAGGTGGCCCGCGAAGACCGCAACCAGCCCCTCGACGTGCGCCTGCTGTCGGTGAAGAACGTCAAGGGCGAGCTGGTGCAACTCGACAACGTAATCCGGCTGGAGGAAAGCAGCACCCCGCCCCAGCTTTACCGCTTCAACCGCTACAACTCGGCTACGTTCTCGGCTTCGCTCGCCCCAGGCAAAACCCTCGGCGACGGCATTGCGGCCATGCGCGCCATTGCCGAGAAGAACCTCGACGACACCTTCACCACCGAGCTATCCGGCGCCTCGCGCGACTTTGAGGAAAGCTCTTCTTCGCTCCTCTTCGCCTTCGGCCTGGCCCTGGTGCTGATTTACCTGGTGCTGGCCGCGCAGTTCGAGAGCTTCCGCGACCCGGTTATCATCATGGTGACGGTGCCGCTGGCCCTTTCGGGCGCCTTGCTCAGCTTGTGGTACTTCAACCAGACGCTGAACCTGTTCTCGCAAATCGGCATCATCATGCTGGTGGGCCTTGTGACCAAGAATGGTATCCTCATCGTGGAGTTTGCCAACCAGCGCGTGGAGAAAGAGAACGTGGACTACATGACGGGTCTGATTGAAGGCGCCACGGCCCGCTTCCGCCCCATTCTGATGACTTCGCTGTGCGCCATTCTGGGCATTCTGCCCATTGCCATTGCCACGGGGGCCGGGGCGCTCAGCCGCCGCGCAATGGGCATTGGTGTGGTGGGCGGCCTGTTCTTCGCCACGGGCCTCACGCTGTATGTGGTGCCGGTGATGTACTCCTACTTTGCTACGGCGAAGAAGCACAAGCCGAAAGTGGCCCAAAGCCAGCCTGCAGCGGTGCCTGCTTAGATAAAAAGACTCCCCTCCTTACCAAGGAGGGTACGTTGCCGCATCTGCGGCAACTGGGGTGGTTGAGCCGTTGCACGGCACCCGAACGATTCGCACGCGAGTCGTTCAACGAAGCCAACCACCCCAGTTCAGCCTTGCGGCTGAACATCCCCTCCTCAGCTGAGGAGGGGAGTTTGATGTTCTGAACTCTTACATGAAACGCTTTACGCTCCTCCTTCTTTCCTTACTTCCGCTGGCGGGCCAGGCCCAGGTAAAAGTGTCCACCGCGCGGCCCCGGCAGCTTGCCAAGCCCACCAGCGTGGCGGCGGCCACTCCCCTTTCGCTGCAGGAGGCTATTGCCGAAGCCCTGCAGCACAACTTTGGCATTTTGCTGGCGCGGCAGGATGCCAATATTGCCGGCAACAACGTGACGCGCGGCAACGCCGGCCAGCTGCCCAGCATCACCGGCAACCTGACCCGAACGTTCAACAATAACAACATCAACCAGAAGTTTGGCGAAAACGACCCGCGCATCGTGAACGGGGCCACGTCCAATGCCTTCAACACAAACGTGACATTGGGCTGGACCATTTTCGATGGCCTGGGCATGTTCATCGCCTATGACCGGCTGAAAACCCTGCGCGAGCAGCAGCAGCAAATCACGCGCGCCACGGTGGAGGAAACGGTGGAAGACGTGACCAACGCCTACTACGACGTGGTGCGGCAGGCCGGCAAAATCACCTCCCTGGAAGCCGCGCTCAAAATTGGCCAAGCGCGCATCGATCTTACCAAGGCCCAGGTAGACGTGGGCGTGAGCGCCAAGGTGGAAGTGCTGACGGCCCAGGTGGACTACAACGCCGACCGCAGCCAGTTTTTGCAGCAGCAGCAGGCGCTGGCGGCCGCCAAAATCACCCTCAACAACCTGATGGGCCGCAGCCCCCGCCTCGACTTCTCGCCCTCTGACAGCCTGACCGTGTCGCGCGACCTGCGCGAAGACGCCGTGGTAGAAGGCATCAAAACCCGCAACCCGCGCCTGGCCCAGGCCCGCCTCGGCACCGACGTGGCCACCTACAACCGCAAGCTGGTGCGGGCGTCGCGCTTTCCTCGAATTGGGCTGGTTTCGGGCTACGGCCTCACCCGCAACATCAACAACGCAGCCTTTGCCGGCACCGTCCTCACCAGCAGCACCAACCAGGTGCAGGGCCTGAACTACGGCGTCACTGCGTCGGTGCCCATTTTCAACGGCTTCAACCTGCGCCGCCAGGAACAGAACGCCCGGGTGGTAGAAGAGCAAAGCCAGCTCAGCCTGAGCCAAACCAGCCTGCAGCTCGACGCCGACGCCGCTACCGCCTTTGCGCAGTACCAGAACTACCTGCAGCTGCTCGAGCTCGAAGAAGCCAATATCCAGCTGGCGCGCCAGAACGTGGACATTGCCCTGGAGCGCTACCGCCTGGGCCTGCTCACGCCCCTGGCCCTGCGCGAAGCCCAGCGCAACGAGTTGGACGCCGAAACCCGCCTGCTCGACATCCGCTACGCCGCCAAGCAGGCCGAAACCCAGCTCCGGCGCCTGAGCGGCGATTTGGTGCAGGGGCAGTAAACCTCGGCCCTGTCATTGCGAGGCCGTAGGCCGTGGCAATCCGTCCTCTCACTGCGGCCAACCCCAAGTTGTGACAAGCTCATTTTAAGCGAAAAGCCCCGGCTCTGCAGTAGAGACGGGGCTTATCACATTATTGGGCTAGTCGCTGAGAACAAGACGGATTGCCGCGCTGCGCTCGCAATGACAAGGCGTGTTTTACTCCTTCACAAACCGCTTGGTCTCGCTGCCCGAACGGGTGGTAATTTTGTAGAAATACGTGCCAGTGGGCAGGTCGCGCAAATCCAAGGACTGGGTGTGGGCGCCCTTTTCAACGTTGGCCTCCGATACTAGCGTGCGCAGCTTGTTGCCATTGCCGTCGAGTAAGTCGACGGTGACCGGGCCGGCCTTCTTTACATCGAAGTTGAGCTGGCTGGTGGCAGCGGCGGGGTTGGGGTAGAAGCTGGTGCTCCCCGAGCTGCCATCGGTGGGGCTGGCGGCGGGGGCGTTGGGGTCCATCAGCAGGAACATGGCGGGCTTGAAGAACCGATGCATGCCGCCGCGGCCCCACTCCCTGCCACTACGTTGGGCTATTCTTTGCTGCTGCTCGGGCGTGGCGTTTTTGCTTATGATGCCCTTGATGTCAGCCGCCCATTTTTCTTTCTGGGGCTGCACTTCCTGGGCCAGCTGCCGGATGGGGGCCTCGTATTTCTGCGCCATCTGGGCTGCGCTGAGCATGATGGTTCTCGTTTGCGAGTGGAGCTGCTGCACCTGCTGCCGCTGGGCCTCGGTGAGTACGGGGCGCTCGCCGGCCGGAGGGCCAGCCGGGGCAATGCTCTGGCGCAGGGCCTGGCCCTGCTGCTTTAGTGCGGCCAGCTGGGTGCGGTAGGTGGCTAGTTGGGCGCGGTCGGCGGCGTCTAGCTGCGGCTCCAGCTTCTGGCGCTGCTGCCGCAGCACGGGCAGCACGTTGGCTTGGAAATAGGCGTTGTTTTCGGGGCGAGCAGGCCCGGCCGGGCCGCCGCGGTAGTAGCCGCCCTGAGCCATACCGGCTATGGCAGCAGATAGGACCAGCAGCAGCGCCAGCACCAGAGATTTGGGCGTGTTTGGCTTCATGGCAATGAATTGGTAGTAAATGCAGTAAAAGGATTTACTACCATAGATACACGGGCCGCCACGGAGTTTAAATGCACATCCCAAATTTCTTCGGGGGCCGGCCGACCTCCCTGTATCTATTACCTGGCAACCTCAACCAGGCCTGCTCCTACTCTCCTGGGCTGTTGGCTGGTTATGGCCAATTGAGCCGAACTTTTCCAGGGGTCGCCCTTAGCAGCTGTTTGATTCATCTTGGGCTAGTGAAGCAGCATTTTGCATCTCGTCGTCGAACGACTTGCGTTGAAGCAATGCCCATACGACACCCACTGGCGCGAACGACGAGACGCAAAGTAGTGCATCTCTACTCCGTGCTAGCATCCCCGCTAAGTAAATTAAGCAGCTAAACCCACCCACAGGCGCTACTTAATGGCCTTGAGCTGCGCGAGGGCTTCCTGGGTTTCGCGCTGCTTGTTGCGTTCCTTTTCTTCTTCCGAGGCGGGCGCTTTGGGGTGGTCGCCGTAGAAAGCCAGGATATTCTGGCGCGTCAGCGGGTTGAGGTTTTCAAACTTCTTGTTGGCCAGTTTGCGCAGCAGTTCGCCGTAGGTTTCATCGGCCAGCGGGTACTCGCCGGCGCGCGTGACGTGGCCGGTATCAAAGTCGACATTGAGCAGGGCCAGCGGAGCGGCCGCCGTATCGGCGGGCTGGCGCGCCAAATCGCGGCAGTAGTTCACCATTACCTTCTGGAAGCTGGCCCGGAAATATTGCTGCGCCTCGGGCGTAGGCAGCTTGAAAGCAAAGGGCTTGAGCGGGCCGATTTTGGGCAGTATCCGGATGAAGTAGGAAATGATGCGGGCGCCGAAACCGGGCTTCTGGTACTCGGGGCCGTATTCTTTGCGGAACTTCCTGGGGCTGTTGCGCTGCAGGTAGTCGCGCCGCCGCGCGCCGGGGCTGATTTTCAGGATGTCCTTGCGCTTGTAGTGCCAGGCCGAGCGGGCCGCCGTGGGGATGAGCTGGCTCACGGCAAAGCGGAAGCTGGCAATGCTCAGGTCCACGTTCACTATCACCTGGCCCAGCTCCAGGCCGTAGGTCTGCAGGAAGGCCCGTTCCAGCACCGATTTCCCCACCTTGAAGCCTATCTTCTGGTGGTAGTCCTGGCTGTGGTACTTGCCGCTGGCCAGCTGCACCACGTCGAACGCAAATTCGAGTTGGGTGTGCTGCTTGGGGGCTTCATGATAGGTAATGACGTCGCCGAATTTGGCTTTCAGCTCCGGGTATACGGACGCCATGGCACGGTTGGTGCCTTCGGGGTGGCCGTTGAGGTCGGCTTCGTAGTGGGCCAGGGCGCCCAGGGCAAAGGCGTAGTCGTTGCGGTCGCGCGATTGGTGGATGAGGTTGCGCACGAAGTCGCCGGAGCGCACGTAATGGGTGAGGTTGGTGAACAGAGGCGAGCCAAAGGGGTAATATCCCATGTCCTGAATAATGGCCCCGCCGTAGGCATACGCCTTGGCATCGGTCAATTGTTCGTCGGTAGTGCCCGGGTACCGGGCCTTAATGGCCGGCACCAGGCAGCGCTCCCACGTCGAATCAATATTGGCCTGGTGCGTGAGCACCGAGTAGGCGGCCGCCGGGCGGGTGGCACCGGCCAGCGCCAGCGCCAGTAGCAGAATAATGAGACGAGGCATGGGCGAAATAAGCACAACGTAAGTCCTTGCAACGGCAAAGGACGTCACACTGTTTCCACTTCCAAAGCCCTTCCTCCCGGACCTGCCCCAGCCGGCCCCCCCAACGACTATGCCGGCACGGGCTGGGGCGTGTAGGTGGGGCCCACGCAACGCGGCCCATCGGCCGTCCAGGCCAGCTTATCGATGCAGAGCTGGCGCTCGGTCATGGCCTTGTTCCAGGCGTGATACACCAGGTATTCGGTCTTGCCGTTGGGGCTCATCACGTGGGAGTGGTGGCCGGGGCCGCGCACGTGGCCGGCCACGGCGTGCAGCACGCGCGGGCCGTTGGCCGCGCCCTGGTCCGAATACGGCCCCATAATGGAGTTGGCTACACAATAGTCTACGCCGTAGCGGGGCGTGAGGAAGTTGGCGCCGCTATAAAAGCAGTAGTACTTGCCGCCGTGCCGGCGCACAAAGGGCCCTTCCAGGGTGTGCCACTCGGCGAAGGTTTTGTTGCCGTAGAGCGGCATGGTGCGGTTTTTCTCAAACACCGTCCAGTCGTGGCGGGCGCGCATCACGGTGCGGCTTTCGCCGGCTAGGCGGGTCATATTGAGGAGGCGGTCTACCACGAGGCCGGTGCCGGGGCGGTAGCCGTTGTCCGAATCGATGAAGTCGCGGGCGTAGAACAAATACCACTGCCCGTCGGTGTCCTGGTACGGGTGGGCATCGATGGTAAACTTGCTGGCGGGCACGTCCAGCAAGGCCACTTGCGTGTAAGGGCCCTCGGGCTTTTTGCTGGTGGCCACGTGCAGGCGGTGGCCCACGGTGGCCGCAATGGCCCCGCCGCCCATGGAGTAGTACATGTAGAACGTGCCCTGGTGGTACACCACTTCGGGCGCCCAAAAGTCGGCCCCTTCGGCGCCGGCCGGCGGCGTGAGGGCGCCGCCTGCGTTTTTCCAGTTCACCAGGTTATCGGAAGTGAGCAGGGTGAAAATGCGGCCATCGGCGGTGCGGCCCTGCCCGGTGGTGCCAAAGGCGTAGTAGTGCCCCTGGTGCCGCAGCACAAACGGGTCGGGGAACTGGCCGGCGTACACGGGGTTGGTGTAGGTGCCTGCCGCACGGGCGGCGGCCTGGCCGGCTACGGCCAAAGCGGCCAGGCCGGTAGTGGCTTGCAGCAGAAAATCACGGCGGGAGGGCATGGCGGGGTGTGGCGGGGTGGGAGAAGCAAGGAGCAGGCAAGGTAAGCGGGTGGGGCTGCCCGGGCAGCCGGCCGGCGTGGAGTGCGCTTGCCCGCTCGTGAGCAGGAAAAGTAAAATTAAATGTTCAATTGTGCCCACCATGCGATGTTAGCGGCAAGGCTCGGCTATCTTTCCCACCGCATTGGCGCTGCAACAAAAGCGGCCCCGCAATTCATACTGCCAAACCCACCCAAATGAAAAAAAAGGCACTCCTGTTTCTGCTGATGCTCTTGGCCTACAGCGGCTCCTACGCTCAGAAAACGAAGGTAAAAATCAAAGGGCCCGCGAGCGTGGCCACCGTGCAAGACCAGCGGTGGTCCATCGAAAAGGCCAACGCCTGGTACAAGACGCACCCCTGGATGAGCGGCGCCAACTTCACGCCCAGCACGGCAATCAACCAGCTGGAAATGTGGCAGGCCGCTACCTTCGACCCCACCACCATCGACCGGGAATTGGGCTGGGCCGAGGGCATTGGCTTCAACACCATGCGCGTATTTCTACACAGCCTGGCCTGGCAGCAGGACCCCAAGGGCTTCAAGCAGCGCGTAAACCAGTACCTGGAGATTGCCAACAAGCACCACATCCAAACCATCCTGGTGTTCTTCGACGACTGCTGGAACAAGCTGCCGCAGCCCGGCCCCCAGCCCGCCCCCAAAACCGGCGTCCACAACTCGGGCTGGATGCAGGACCCCGGCGACGTGATTTCGCGCGATTCGAGCAAGTTCATCGCCCTGAAGCCCTACGTGCAGGACGTGCTCCGCAGCTTTGCCCACGACCAGCGCATCCTGCTCTGGGACCTGTTCAACGAGCCCGGCAACTCCGACAAGCTCAACACCTCGCTGCCGCTGGTGCGCAACGTCTTTGCCTGGGCCCGCGCCGTGGGCCCCGACCAGCCCCTGAGCATGGGCCTCTGGAACTGGGGCTTTGAAGCCCTGAACCAGTACCAAGCCCTGCATTCGGACGTCATTACCTACCACTGCTACGACGAGACGCCGGCCCACGAGCGCATTATTGAGCTGCTGGAAACCCACGGCCGGCCGCTGGTGTGCACCGAATACATGGCCCGGCCCCGCAACAGCCGCTTCGCCACCATCATGCCCCTGCTCAAAAAGCAGAACGTGGGCGCCATCAACTGGGGCTTGGTCGATGGCAAAACCAACACCAAGTACCAGTGGGACGTGCCCATTGCCGACGGCAGCGAGCCCGTGGAATGGTTTCACGAGGTGTTCCGAAAAGATGGCACCCCCTACCGCCAAGATGAAACGGACTTTATCAAGAAAATGAACGGGAAGTAGCGGGGTACGGGGCGAGGTTCCATCAGCTCAATTTCTATCTTATGAATCATCTGCTCCGGCGGCTGCTCTTTGTTCTGTCGTCCCTGTTCCTGGCCAGCCCGGGTTTCGCGCAGGCGCCCGCCGCGACGGTGCCCACCTTCACCAACCCCCTGCTGCCCGCCGGGGCCGACCCGTGGAGCATTTACCACGAGGGCTATTATTACTACACCCACACCACGGGCCGCAACATCACGCTCTGGAAAACCAAGTCGTTGAGCCAGCTCAAGACCGCGCCCAGCAAAGTGGTGTGGACACCGCCGGCCACCGGCCCCAACTCGCGCGACATCTGGGCGCCCGAGCTGCACTACCTCCGCGGCAAGTGGTACCTGTACTACGCCGCCGACGCCGGCACCAACCAAACCCACCGCCTGTGGGTGCTGGAAAACGCCTCGCCCGACCCGCTGCAAGGCACCTGGACCGACAAAGGCCAGCTCACCGACGCCACCAACAAATGGGCTATTGACGGCTCCGTGTTCGAAAACAACGGCCAGCTGTACCTGGTGTGGTCCGGGTGGGAAGACGACGTGAACGGCCGCCAAAACATCTACTTGGCCCGCCTGAAAAACCCCTGGACCGTGGACGGCCCGCGCCTGAAGGTGTCCACCCCGGTATTTGGCTGGGAGCGCAACGGCGACCTGAACGCCGCCGACAACCCGCCGCACGTCGACGTGAACGAGGGGCCGGAGGTGTTGCGGCACGGCGACAAGCTGGTGCTGATTTATTCGGCCAGCGGCTGCTGGACCGATTTCTACGCCTTGGGCATGCTTACGGCGCCCGTGGGCAGCGACCTGCTGCAGCCCGGCTCCTGGACCAAGTCGCCGGTGCCGGTATTTCAGCAGGACCCGGCCGCCAAGGTCTTCGCGCCCGGCCACAACTCCTTTTTTAAGTCGCCCGATGGCACGCAGGACTGGATATTGTACCACGCCAACGACGAGGCCGGCCAGGGCTGCGGGCGGTTCCGCTCGCCCCGCGCCCAGGCCTTCACCTGGAGTGCCGACGGCCTCCCGGTTTTTGGCAAGCCGGTAGCGCCGGGCCAGCCCCTGGCCCGGCCCTCGGGCGAGTAGCCCAGCGGCCAGCCATTGCTTGAGCTAAACTCCGGAAAGTAAGCCGTACCACCCCTATTGCGGGTGCAACGCTGTGCACAGCAAATCCGGAAGATTCCCCGCACGCCTCCATTCCCGACACGGGCCGCCGAAAGGCATGACGCGCAAAAATGTTTATCGGTGTAACTGAGAGGCATAAACAATCTTGCCGGAAGCGGAGCCCAATAATCGCAACCATTGGCCCGGGCAAGAGTTAAGTGGCGTGATTGATTAAAAACAATCTCACGCTAATAGCTATTCGGCTATCGCAATAGAATAGACAGTTCATGCGGTTCGGCATCAACCCTTCATTCCGGGCAAGCTTTCCCTCGCTGACTACTGCTTCCTGCGGGAAACGCTTTTTTGAATTGGTTTCTTCCTACCTTTTGGTAGAAAAGTATTGCTGCAATCTGGCTATATGAGCTAAGAGTCTGGTTGTCCATGGTTCCTGCCCTTTGCTGTCGGGCTCCGTTCTTGCCCCCCTGCTGCAATCGTTTGCAGTACCTCAGTTTCAAAAAATCCCACCAACTTTTTTCCTAATGAAAAAATCTTACAAGAGTTTGCGCCGACAAACCGTGCCGGCGCTGCTGTTCTGCCTGCCACTGTGCGCCCTTGCTGCCGGGGCCGAAGCCTCGGGGCTTCGATTGGCGCCGTACAGCTATTCGGCGGCCCCAGTCCAGGCCATTACCGGCCGGGTGCTCGATGAGAAAGGCCAAGGCCTGCCCGGCGTAACCGTGCTGGTGAAAGGCACGACCAACGGCACCTCCACCGGCGCCGACGGCGGCTTTACCCTCGACGCGCCGGCCGACGCCACCCTGCTGATTTCATCGGTGGGCTACATCTCCAAGGAGGTGCCAGTGAACGGCCAGACCACGCTTACCGTGTCCTTGGCCACCGACGTGCAGCAGCTGTCGGAAGCCATTGTGGTGGGCTACCTGGTGCAAAACCGCCAGGACGTGACCGGTGCGGTCTCGACCGTAAATTCCCAGGACGTGCGCCGGGCCCCAGTAGCCAGCGTGGCCGAGGCCATTCAGGGCCGCGTTGCGGGCGTGACAGTGGCCAACTCCGGTATCCCCGGCCAGGCCCCCGTGATTAACATCCGCGGCGTGGGCACGCTGGGCAGCGGCAGCGGCCCGCTGTATGTGATTGACGGGCTGTGGGTGCAGGGCGGCGGCCAGCGCGACTTCAACCCCCAGGACGTGGAGTCGGTGCAGGTGCTGAAAGACGCGGCTTCGCTGGCGCCTTACGGCGCTTCGGGCGCCAACGGCGTCATCATCGTCACCACCAAGCACGGCCGCTCGGGGCCGGCGGTAGTCACGGCCAGCGCCTACGCGGGCGTGCAAAACATTGCCAAGCGCTACGACCTGGCCGATGCCAATCGTTGGGCTGAAATCAACAACTCGGCCTACGCCGGGGCCAACCGGGCCGGCGGCGCCGGCAATCCCGACGACCGCAACCCCTTCGCCAAAAACCTGCCCGGCTACAGCACCGACTGGCAGAAAGAGCTGTTCAAGCAAGGCTCGGTGCAGGACTACAACCTGGGCGTGAGCGGCGGCGGCGACAATTCCAACTTTGCGCTGTCGGGCGGGTATTTCCGCCAAACGGGCACCATTCAGGGCCCGCAGTTTGAGCGCTACAGCGCCCGCATCAACACCGGCTTCAACCGCGGCCGTTTCAAGGTGGGCCAGAACCTGCTGCTCACGCGCACCAACCAGACCCGCGTGAATGGCCTGCCCTTCATCGACGTGGTGCGCATGACGCCCGTGACGCCGGTGTATAGCGCCAGCAACCCCGGCGGCTTCGGCTTTGGCTCCAACAACACGGCCATCACCTTCGGCACCAACCCCATTGCGCTGCAGGCGCTGCTCAACAACACGGGCACTTCCAACCGCTTACAGGGCAACGTGTACGGCGAGGTTTCCATCCTCGACTTCCTCCGCTACCGGCTCAACCTGGCCACGGAATACCACGGCTTCCACGACCGCGAAAAGCGCCGGTACGGCCAGTGGCGCCAAAACGACCCGCTGAACCCCTCCTCCTATGCCGAAAACCAGGGCAACGAGGTGTTTGGCATGGTGGAAAACACCCTGACGTTTGACAAGAGCTTTGGCCAGCACAACCTGACGGCCGTGGCCGGCTACAGCCGCCAGCGTTTCGAACAGGAGTTTACCCGCGGCGCCAGCTTCGGCTACGGCACCGGCCCCACCTACTACTGGGCCCTCGATGCCGGCTCGCAAAACCCACAGGCTGTGGGCTCGCAGTTTACCCGCACCAAGGAATCGTACTTCGGTCAGGTTACCTACGACTATGACCAGCGCTACCTGCTCACGGCGGCGTACCGCAACGACGGCTCGTCGGTGTTTGACCCCGCGCACCGCCGCGGCAACTTCGGCGCGGCCTCGGTGGGCTGGCGCGTGTCCAAGGAAAGCTTCTTCCAGGGCGTGACGGCGGTGAGCAACCTCAAGCTGCGCGCCAGCTACGGCGCCCTCGGCAACGACCAGCTGCCCGGTGCCTACGGCGGCTCCTACCTCTACCAGGGCTTCATCAACCCGAACGTGAACTACGTGTTTGGCCAGGGCCAGACCATCGTGAACGGCGCGGCCCAAACCGCGCTGGCTAGTTCCAACATCAAGTGGGAAGAGCGCCGCACCTCCAACTTCGGCTTCGACCTGGGCTTGCTCGAAGACCGGCTGTCGTTTTCGGCCGATTACTACATTTCGGAAACGCGCGACGCGCTGATTAACCCTGACGTGGCCTTGGTGCTCGGCAATGCCGGCGCCGCGCCCTTCCGCAACCTGGGCAAGCTGGAAAACAAGGGCTTTGAATTCCAGCTGGGCTACAACGACAACCGCGCCAAGTTCCGCTACGGCGTCAACGCCAACCTGTCGACCCTGAAAAACCGGGTAACCGACCTGGGCCGCTCGGGCGAGAAAGAAAACTTCTTCGTGGGCGGGCCCAACGGCGCCACCCGCACCGAAGTGGGCTACGAGCTGGGCTCGTTCTACCTGTTCCAGTTCGACGGCATCTACCAGAGCAGCGACACCAACATTCCGAAGGGCCTGCAGGCCGGCGACGTGCGCTACAAGGACACCAACGGCGACGGCATCATCTCCGACGCCGACCGCACCCACGTGGGCCGCGTGTTTCCCAAGCTGCAGTACGGCGCCAACCTCAACCTGGGCTACGGTGCCTTCGATATGACGGCCTTCTTCCAGGGCGTGTACGGCAACGACGTGTTCAACATCAGCCGCTACTTCCTCGACCGCCTCGACGAGAACGGGAACTACCGCGCCGACTTGCAGCCCTGGACCGCCAGCAACCCCTCCACCACCACGCCCCGCGCGGTGATTAGCGGCGATGCCGCCGGCAACAACGCCCGCTTTGCCTCCAGCCGCTGGCTGGAAAGCGGCTCGTACCTGCGCCTGAAAAACCTGCAAGTGGGCTTCACCCTGCCCAAGGCCTACCTGACCAGCCTGAAGGGCATCAGCAGCTTCCGCATCTACGCCACCGGCCAGAACGTGTTCACGGCCACCAAGTACTCCGGCTACGACCCCGAAACAGTGGGCAGTGGCTCGCCCGGCAGCCCGGCCAACAACCTGGCCCGCGGCTTCGACGAAGGCAGCTACCCCAACCTGCGCAGTTTCACTTTGGGCGTTCAGGTCGGCATCTAAGCCCGGCATTTGCCCTTCCCACCGACAAATTCTCAACCCATGAAATTCAGTAAGTATATTCGGCTGGCGTTGGCGGGCAGCGTGCTGCTCACCGCGGCCGCTTGCCAAAAAGACCCGCTCGACCAAGTGAACCCGAACGTGCCCACCACGGCCTCGTTCTGGAAAACCAGCGACGACGCCGTGAAAGGCGTGAACGCCGCCTACAGCGGCCTACAGCAACTGGGCACCTACCGCCGCTGGCTCAACTTCGCCTTCGACACCCGTTCCGACGACTCGTTCAGCCAGAGCCCCTGGGGCGAGCTGCTCGACTGGAACCGCTTTGTGCAGGTGAACTACGACTTCGAGGTGTCGCGCGACATCTGGCGCGACCACTACCGCGCCATCTTCCGCACCAACCAGGTGCTGGACAACGTGCCCGGTATCGCCGGCATGGACGCCACCCTGCAAAAGCGGGTGCTGGCCGAAGCCCGCTTCCTGCGCGCCCTCTACTACTACAACCTGGTGGCCCTCTACGGCAACGTGCCGCTCGTGCTCAAGGCCGGCGCCACCCTGGAAACCAACGCGGCCCAGGCCACCGAGGCTCAGGTATGGGACCAGATAATTGCCGACCTGAAAGCTGCCCAACCCGACCTGCCCGCCAGCTACACCGGCATCGACCTGGGCCGCGCCACCCGCGGCGCCGCCACCACGCTGCTGGGTAAGGCCTACATGCAAAACCGCCGCTGGGCCGATGCCCAGGCCGAGTTTGCCAAGGTAATCGGGACCACGTACAGCCTCACGCCGAACTACACCGACAACTTCCGCCACACCACGGAAAACAATTCGGAGTCCATCTTTGAAGTGCAGTTCAACGACGCCAAGCTGGGCGGCAACGATGGCGACGACGCCACGTCGTCGGAAGGTGGCCAGCGCTCGCAGTTCTGGGGCGCGCCCAATGCCGGCGGCTTCGTCGACGCCGAGGTGCGCCCGTGGGTAGTAAACGAGTTTTTGAAGGAAGGCACCGTGAGCGGACAGCGCGACCCGCGCCTGGCCGCTACCGTGTTCTACAACCGCCGCCAGTTTGCCACTGCCCTGCCCCTCGACGCCGATACGCTGGTGTACGGCCGCGGCTTCCTGGCCCGCTACGCCGGCAACGCCCGCGACCGCAGCCGCATCTACTGGCGCAAGTACCAGACCGATTACTACCGGACCTTCGAGAACTTCGACTCGCCCATCAACCAGCGCGTGATGCGCTATGCCGACGTGCTGCTGCTGCAGGCCGAAGCCCTGAACGAGCAGAACAACACGGCCGGCGCCGTACCCCTCATCAACCAGGTGCGCCAGCGCGTTGGGCTGGCTCCGCTGGTGGCGGCCACCTTCACCCAGGCCACCATGCGCGCCCAGATTATGCACGAGCGGGTAACGGAGCTCACCGGCGAAGAGCAGCGCTGGTTTGACCTCAAGCGGTGGGGCTTGCTCGATACCCAGGCCGGCATCGACCAGCTCGCCACCCGCGACCCGCATTTCAGCACCTTTCAGCTCAACAAGTCGCGTCTGCTGCCCCTGCCCCGTACTGATGTGGACCTGTTGAAATTAACCCAAAACCCGGGCTACTAACCCCGGCCCGCCGCGACCCGAACCAACGGCCGCTTTGCCTCCCTGCGGGCGAAGCGGCCGTTGTCGGTTTGTGCCCCGCTCCTGTTCCTCCTATCTTCTTCCGTAGTTTAGCTTATGCTCCATCCCCGTTCCTTCCTGGTGTCCTGGCTGCTGATTGGCTTGCTGGCCAGCGGGTGCTCCTCCAAAGCCCCGGCGCCCGCCCCTACCCCCACCCCACCGCCGACGGGCCCGACCACGCCGGCTACCACCTATTCCAACCCACTGCTTTCCTCCGGCCCCGACCCGTGGGTATACCAAAAGGACGGCTTTTATTACTACATGGCCACCACCGGCAACAACGTGACCCTGCGCAAGACGGCCAAGATGTCGGAGTTGGGCAATGCCCCTGCTACCGTGGTGTGGACGGCCCCCAGCAACGGCGCGAACTCGCACGACGTGTGGGCCCCCGAGATGCACTTCCTCGACGGCAAGTGGTATATCTACTTCACGGCCGGCCCCGGCAGCTGCTGCGGCGGCCAGCGCCTGTGGGTACTGGAAAACACCGCCACCGACCCCACCACGGGCAGCTGGACGGAGAAAGGCCGCATTTTTAGCTCAAGCGAAGATTTCTGGGCCATTGATGGCACCGTGCTCGAGCAGAACGGCCAGCGCTACCTCATCTGGTCGGGCCACGCCAACGCGAGCACCGAAGAGCAGCGCCTCTACATTTCCAAGATGGCCAACCCCTGGACCCTCACCGGCCCGCGGGTGGAACTCTCCCGCCCGCAGTACAGCTGGGAACAGCAGGGCGTGCTTCCGGTAAACGAAGGCCCCGAGATTCTGCAGCACGACGGCAAAACCTTCCTCGTGTACTCGGCCAGCCACTGCACCACCGACGACTACGCCCTCGGCCTGCTGAGCACCACCGCCACCGCCGACCCCCTGGTGCCCACCGCCTGGACCAAGAGCGCCACGCCCGTTTTTGTAAAGAACCCCACGGCCGGTGCCTACGGCCCCGGCCACAACACCTTCTTCAAGTCGAAGGACGGCCAGCAGGACTGGCTGCTGTACCACGCCAACAGCCGCCCCGGCCAAGGCTGCAGCAACGACCGCAACCCGCGCATGCAGCCCTTCACCTACCGCGCCGACGGCACGCCCGACTTCGGCACGCCCGTGTCCATCGGGGTAGCATTACCGCGCCCGAGCGGCGAATAGCACTGCCCGCCGCGGTGCTCCTTACATTACTACCATTGATTAGCCGCTGTGCGCAGCGGTCAACCTTTCATTTGAAGCAATGCTGTTTACTGCTCCCAAAACCAAGTCCCTGCTGCTAATTGGCGGCTTCCTGGCCATTGCCTGCCAACGAATGCCAACCGGGCCGCAGGCAAAGGACACTGCAACCAAAGAAGTTTCTACTACGGTCCCGGCAGCCGCTGGCGTGGCAAGTACTCCCGTGGCGCTGGCCAACCCCGTACTGGCCGGCGACTTCCCCGACCCGTCCATTACCAAAATTGGCGATACGTATTGGGCCACCGCCACCACGTCCAACTGGGGACCCATATTCCCCTTGCTCACGTCCAAAAACCTAACCGACTGGAAGCTGGTGGGCCACGTGTTTCCGGGCGAGCGGCCGGGTTGGGCTGACTACTATTTCTGGGCCCCCGAAATCAGCCAGGACGGCGGCAAAACTTACATTTTCTACGCGGCCCACAAGCGGGGTGGCAACCTGGCCGTGGGCGTAGCCAGCGCCGACAGCCCGGCCGGCCCCTACAAAGACCACGGCCCGCTGGTGGGCGAGCCCGATGGCTCCATCGACGGCTTTCCCATCCGCGACGAGCAAGGCCAGCTCTACCTCATCTGGAAGGAAGACGGCAACAGCATCAAGCAGCCCACCCCCATCTGGGCCCAACGGCTCAACGACGACCGCACCGCGCTGGTGGGCGAGAAGAAGGAGCTATTCCGCAACGACGCCAGCACCTGGGAAGGCAACCTCGTGGAAGGCGTTTCGATGGTGCGCCACGATGGCTACTTCTATGCGTTCTACGCCGGCAATGGCTGCTGCGGCCGCGGCTGCACCTACGCCACCGGCGTAGCTCGCGCCAAAACCCTGCTGGGCCCCTGGGAGAAATACGCCAACAACCCCGTGCTCGTCAACAACGACACCTGGAAATGCCCCGGCCACGGCACCGCCGTAGAATACCAAGGCCGCTGGTATATGCTCCACCACGCCTACAACGCCTTGAGCCAGGAATTTGCCGGCCGCCAAGGCGTGCTCAGCGAGTTTGTGTGGACAACCGCCGGCTGGCCCGAGTTCCGGGGCAAGAGTACACCCATCGCCGCTCCCGCTACCGCCGCCCGTGCCCAGTCTTTCACCGACGAATTCACTGGCAAAACCCTGCAGCCCTCCTGGCAGTGGCCCGTGGAATTCCGGCCCAATTTCACCGTCACAGGTGGCCAGCTGCGCCTCACCGCCCGTCCCGACCACAGCGGCGCCGCGCTGGGCCAGTCTACTTCCGCCGCCACCTACACCGCCACCACCACCCTGCTCAACCCCGGCACCCTGGCCACCGGCAGCAGCGCCGGCCTCGCCGCCCACGGCGACCCCGACAACACCCTGATGCTGGTAGCCAGCGCCGGCAAAGTGCAGCTCATTCAGCTGGAAAAAGGCCAACCCAAAACCCTGGCCGAAACACCCCTGCCCACCACCAAAGCCCTTCAGCTCCGCCTGCAGGCCCAGCAAGGCAGCCAGTTCACCTTCACCTGGAGCGCCGACAACGGCACCACCTGGCAAAAGCTGCCCGCCTCCGGCGCCGCCGTCAACGGTAGCTACCTCCCGCCCTGGGACCGGGGCGTACGCGTGGGCGTGGTAGCCCAAGGTGCTGCCTCCACTACCGCGGCATTTGAGCGGTTTGCACTCGACAGCCAGCCGTAATTCATTGGCTTGCTTATGAAAAAAGAGGCTTTTGCAACTAGAAAAGCTGTTACTAATTTATAGTAGTTCGCTTTTATTAAACCCAGTTTACAAAAAAGCCCGTCCAAATTGACGGGCTTTTTTCATTAGAATTACACCGCAAATCCTCATTTGATAAGGCTGATGCGGTTAGACTTGGTCGAGCCATTGGCAATCACACGATAGGTGTAGTTACCTGACGGCAACGATGCACCTTTGAGAATGACCGAACGATTCTCTCCAGCCTTAACTTCATCGTCAAAAAGGGTGGCCACGCGCGCGCCAAGTGAGTTGTACACCTGCACCACCACGCGCCCGCTTTTGGGTACGGAGAAATTGATGGTCGCGTCCCGTCCAGTAGGATTAGGGTAAGCCTCAGTCAGAATGTTTTTTTTCAAAGCAATTCCTCCTGAACTGGTAGTCGGGCCCGGCGTCTGTCTGGCATTATGGGTAGTATTACCGCAATTAGTCGCAGGGCTGGTACATCCATTAACCGTAACAGTAATGCTAAACCCTCCCCCCGCTGCTAAGTTGGCAAAAGCCACCGTTTCAGTAGTAGTGGTAGTTGTAATCGAAGTAGGATTAGTAGGTGACGTAGGCAAGTTCGGCTGGGTTAGAGTATAGGTCGCATTGGCAATTACCGGGTTAGTAACTGTGACAGTACCCGTTGCTCTGGTACACAGGGTGGGCTCTAGCAACGTCACCACTGGTGCTGCTAAGGCATTTGGCTGAGTGATTGTTTCAGATGTTGAAGCTGTGCAACCGGCACCAGCATCGGTAACTGTAAGGGTGTAAGTTCCAGGAACTAGGAGGGTAAGGTCTTGGTCATCTGCCTGCCCCGAAGGGATAACGCCACCGTTAGAGGCTACCCAAGCATAGGTATAAGAACCGGATCCACCAGCAACAAATGCATCAATAGCACCATCAGCAGCCCCAGAGCAAGATACATTTGTTGGTTCAGAAGTGACGGACAAACCTGTAGCAATTGGTATAAAATCCAAGGTTCCGCATTTAGGGGCAATTAAGGCAGATGTAAGCGGGCAGGTGCTTTTTGGCGAAGCGTCGGTCCAGGCTAAAAACAGACCGGATAAGTCTAGTGTCTGACCACATTTGAAGGTAATTGTACCATTAGAAATACCAACTCCCCCAGCGCCATCAGCATCAATAGTTGGTGTACTGGTTGTACTGATTCCATCAAATGAATATTCCTTTATTTGATTCTTTAGTATTGGACCTTCACAACCTGTAATTGAAGAAGAGTAAACCGTTGTGGAACCCTCTCTGATGGTTATAGTTCCCCAGAAAGAAAAGCTGGTCCGGGTGGAACTAGTACTATTGTTGATAGCCAGTAACAATGGTTTAGTTATTAGAGCATTAGCGACACAGGGTTCGCATGCCGGCAGATCTATCCTAGCACTCACCAGGGATAGGTCCTTGGAAGTACACCTGTCTGCAGAGGGTAATACCACTTGGGCAAAGGAAGTACCAGCCATTAGCAAAAAGGCCACAAATGTCAAGGCAACCCGCCACGTTGCTTTTTGCAGAGGTGAGGCTAATGCACGAGTACATAGTTTAGCATAGGTAAAATTGGGTGTCTTAAATATTGTGTTCATGACGTTTAACGGAAAGGGTTTGGCATTCTATTCAAGTCAGGGGTGGCTACTAGCGTAGCAGCAGACCAAGGCCCTTTCGCAGGACTATGGCATGGACGGACCAGAAATCGCGGGGCAAAAGCGTCCCGTTCCGCAGCTGCTGTCAGCCAGGGAAAAACCCGTAACGGTAGAAAGGGGGACCTACGGCTATTTTAGAGCGCGCTCAGGAGCAACGCGTAAGAATACCGGGGTCAAGAGGAGCGAATTGGCGGTTCCGCTGCCATTATTGGCCTATCAACTACACAACCACCCATCCAACTGGGCAGTACTCGAGGTCACTATCGCGGCTACCGAGCCTAGGAGATAGGCCGCGAACTCTTATTATAACCTAAGTTACATTAAGCACGAAAAGTTTGCAATATTTTTCCAATAAATATTTTAATTTTATTTATAAGTCGAACTGCTTTGTTTAATTTACTTGAGCTAGCTTTCTAATACAAAAAAGCCCGTCCAATTTGGACGGGCTTTTTTCATTGGTAATACTCCACCCGGCCTTATTTGATGAGGCTGATGCGGTTGGACTTGGTCGAGCCGTTGGCAATCACGCGGTAGGTATAGGTGCCGGATTGCAACGAGGCGCCCTTGAGCGTCACCGACTGGTTTTCCCCGGCCTTTACTTCGCCGTCAAATAGGGTAACTACGTGCGCGCCGATGGCATTGTAAACCTCAACCACCACGCGCCCGCTTTTGGGCACGGAGAAGTTGATGGTCGCGTCCCGGCCAGTGGGGTTCGGGTAAGCCTCGGTTTGGATGTTCTTGGCCAGTACGCCCACCGGTAGCGAGGGGCTGCTGACCATGTACACCTGGGCAGCGCACGTGTTGGTGCTGGCGCAAGTCGTGGCGCCTGAGAGGCAACCATTTGCATTGGTAACCGTCAAACTGAAACCGCCTACCCCAACCGCAATATTGGTAATTACCAAGTCATTGCCTGCATTTGATAAAGGATTGGTAATGTCCCTTGTCGTTGTGCCTTGCGTTAAATGGTACGTACCCTCGATGGAGCACTTCACCGTGATGGTTGGCGCAGTGTTAGTCCCAGTACAAATGAGGGCCTCCTGTACCGTTACCACTGGCCTGTAGGGTACTGCGTTCACCGTGACGGTGAGCACGTTGCTGGTGGCCGAGCAGGTCACGCCGTTGAGCGTGCTCGTGGCGATGCGCTTGAACCAGGTCGTCGCCGTCAGCGCCCCGGGGTCATACGTGGCCGAGGTGGCCCCGCTGATGTCGGCGAAGTCGGTTGCCGTGGCGCTGGTCGTGCTCGACTGCCACTTGTAGGAGAGCGTGCCGCTGCCAGTGGCTGCCGTCGTCACGGTGAAGGCCGTCGCGTCAACAGGCGAACAGCCCGTGGCGCTGCCGGCAATCACGCCCGCCGTCACGTCGTTGACCGTGACGGCCAGCACGTTGCTGTTATCCGAGCAGGCCACGTTGTTGAGCGTGCTCGTGGCCACGCGCCGGAACCAGGTCGTTGCCGTCACGGCCGGCGCGTCATACGTGGCCGAGGTGGCCCCGCTGATGTCGGCGAAGTCGGTTGCCGTGGCGCTGGTCGTGCTCGACTGCCACTTGTAGGAGATAGTCCCGCCGCCGCTGCCGGCCGTCGTGCTGGTGAAGGCGTCCGGGTTAAACGGCGTGCACAGCGTGCCCCCGCCGGCAATCGCACCCGGGGTGATGGCGTTGGGCGTCACCGTGAGCACGTTGCTGTTATCCGAGCAGGTCACGCCGTTGAGCGTGCTCGTGGCCACGCGCCGGAACCAGGTCGTTGCCGTCACGGCCGGCGCGTCATACGTGGCCGAGGTGGCCCCGCTGATGTCGGCGAAGTCGGTTGCCGTGGCGCTGGTCGTGCTCGACTGCCACTTGTAGGAGATAGTCCCGCCGCCGCTGCCGGCCGTCGTGCTGGTGAAGGCGTCCGGGTTAAACGGCGTGCACAGCGTGCCCCCGCCGGCAATCGCACCCGCCGTCACGTTGTTCACGGTGACATCGTCGGTGCAGGTGCTGGGGGCAAAGTTTGTGGCGGTCGTGACGACCTTAACCTGGTAGGTGCCCGTCGGGCCGCTCTTGGCCCGCACGTACACGGTGGCCACGTTGCCCGGGGTAATTACGGTAGCATTGGATGCAGAGCTGCTAACGAATTCGCCGTCGCCGGTGATTGACCAGGTACGCGTCGGGTTGATGGCCGCGCTTGAGCCGGTATAGGTCAAGATGTCGCCAACGCAGGCCGCTGTGTAATCGTTGAGCGTGCACGGCGCTACGAATACCGTGATGGAACCCGATTGAATCTGGTTGTCCTGATTGCCCAAGCTGGCACCGTCCAGCTGGTTGAGCTTGAAGTGGTAGGGGCCGCCGCTGATGTTGGACGCCCCGGCATTGGGGCCCAGCCACAGGCTCGTGTAAGGTGAGGAGTTGTCGCTGTTGGCCAGGTGACCGCCGGCCAACACCAGCAGGTTGGCAGAGGCGGAGGTCCAGCTGAGCTTGTACAAGCCGTAGGAGTCTCCGAATTGGTCGGGGGCATCATAGCCCAGGAAGTCGAGCTTGGCGCCCGAAATGGGGTTGTTGGGTTCGGCGTAGAGTTGGACGCCGCGTTTCACCCCGCCAAAGCCCGGGTAGCTGTCGGCGTCGTACCCATTGACGGCGGTGGCAATTTTGGTGGCGTAGGTTCCCGCAGCCGGCGCCGCGGCCACGGCCGTGCTAGTGCTTTGAAAGAGGCGGGTAATCATGTCCACGGTGGCTGGGTTGGGGATGCTAGCCCCAGTCACCAACGCGAGCCGTTGAGCCGAGGACGTCGGGTCAAAGCCGCTCTTTATCTGTATAGTCCCGGTGATGTTGGTGTAGTCCTTGATGGCCTGGTCGAAGCCCGTGACAAAGTCATACGCGTTGACCCCGGCTTTGGTGGCCAGGACCTTCAAGGTCATTTCGTGGTAGGTGCCATCCTTCCCGAGGGGCGGCGCCGGATTGGCCGGAATGTTCACTAGCACCAAGCGCTGCAGTGTGCTGGTGCCTTCGTAATACTGGGAATTGTTCGGAATCAGGGCTCCAGCAATCCACTGTTCTTTGCCGGGTTCGTTGGCGTACTGCGAAAACGAACTGCCAGACGACGTCGACGTCTTCTGCGCCATAGACCCCGTGCTCAGCAGCAGCAGCCAAGCCAACATGGCGAGGAGCGAAAATCCGGAACCACGGCTGTTTATTCCCGGCAAATGCATTAGATAATCACGAAATGAAGATTTCCTGTAAGAAAAGGGCGTGTGAAAAAACGGTTGCATAGTGTAATTTTTAAGTTTTGAATCACATATAGCTTGGTCAAAGAGCGCGGCAAGGCCGATGCATACCGGACCACACAGTTGGTGGTCACGGGCATTGTGGAGCAGAACTCGCGGGGCAAAGACGTCCCGTTCCAGCGCGGAACGCGCTGAAAAAACCCATAATGGTAGAAAGGGGGTGCCTATGGCAATTCTAAAGCGCGCTCAGGAGGAAAGCGTGAGAATACCGGGGCAGAAGAAGCGAATCGGCGTTGCAGCTGCCATAACTGGCATATCAACTAAACAACCACCCATCACATGGGCGGTACGCGAGGTCACGGGCGCGGCTATCGAGCCTAGGAGATAAGCCGCGGGCTTTTGTTATGACCTAAGTTACCTTTATATCTTATTTTATCAAACTTTTCTAATAATTTTTTTAACATTTTTAATTAAAAACATAAACTAATATTATTAAGGTTATAGTAAACCAATTTAAAAGCTTAAATTCTGAAAACTACTTTCTGGACAGTAAAGCAAACGCAAGCATTTAATAGGCAATCAGTAAATAGCTCATAAATCAGGCCCACCTACTCTACCATTATCTGGTGCTAATGCTATACTAACTCTAGTGCTGTGCTGTCTAGCTGCCTTCAATCAATAATCGGTAATTTTTGATAAGGCGGGCCGCATGATGCAGTGAACGTGTTATTATCACTAATATTTAAAATCCTTGGTATATCATATCATTAGCCCAACTAGCCTGGGAGACAACTATAATAACGCCTCTATCTTGTGTACTGCAGGGCCTCACAAAGTATTGCCGCATAGCCGAATTGCTTACCTTGGCGATATGGACGTTGTGGAAAAGGCAAGAACTACTGGTGAAGCTACTCTGGTCCGGGCTTTTGGGGTCCTCACGGGCACCCTGCTGGTCGCCGGCATTGTGATTGGGTCTGGGGTGTTTAAGAAGATTGTGCCCCTGGCGCAGTCCGGGCTTAGCGAGTCCTGGATTCTAGGTGCCTGGGTGCTTGCGGGCTTCATCACCATGTGCGGGGCCTTCAACCTGGCGGGGCTGTCCTCGCTCACCGAAGAATCGGGCGGCGTGTACGAGTACCTGCGCCTCTCGTTCGGGAATTTTGCTTCCTTCCTGTTTGGGTGGACCGACTTTGCCATCATCGGCTCGGCCTCAGTGGCGGCGTTGGGCTTTATCTTTTCCCAGACCATCAACGCCCTGATTCCGCTGCCCAACCCGCTGCAGTCGCTGGCGCACCTGTCCATTGCCCATTTCATTTATCCGTTTGCCGACTCCGGGATAAAAATCCTCGCCATTGGCACCATTTGCATCCTTACCTGGGTAAACTACCGCGGGGTAGCGGCTAGCGGGAAGCTCAGCAACGTCTTCACGGCCGCCAAAATCCTGGGTCTGTTGCTGCTCATCCTCGTTGGGCTGTTTGTGGCCGCCCCGGCCACGCAAGCCGCGAGCCTGCCGAGCACCCCGGCGCCCATGGCCGGCCATGCCTCGTTGCTCAGCGCTTTCTTTGGGGCGCTGCTCAGCGTGTTTTGGGCCTACGACGGCTGGGTGGACCTTTCGTTTGTGACCGGCGAAATAAAGAACCCCACGCGCAACGTGCCGCGGGCAATTATCGCCGGCGTCTCCATTGCCATTGTCTTATATGTATTGGTCAACTACGCGTACATGCGGGTTCTGACCCTGCATCAGCTGGCAGCAGTGCATCCAAATGACATCGGGGCGGCCGTAGTGGCCGAATCGGTGCTGGGGAAATGGGGGAAGACGGCCGTGACGCTCCTAATCATGGTGAGCGTCTTCGGCACCCTGAATGCCGTGCTGCTCTCGCACAGCCGCATCTATTTTCGCATGGCACAGGAACGGTTTTTCTTCCGCCAGGCTGCCGCGGTGCACCCGCGCTACCGGACCCCGCACGTGGCGCTGGTGTATACCCTGGTGTGGAGTTGCCTGCTGGTAATCTCGGGCACCTTCGACCTGCTGACGGACCTGGTCATTTTTGCCACCTTCCTTTTCTATGGGCTCTTGGCCGTGGCAGTGCTCAAGATGAAACGACAGGGAAAAATCACCGCCAAGGTGATTGGCTACCCTTTCATTCAGCTCATTCTCCTGCTTTTTGCGCTCGCCCTGATTACTAATACCCTCGTCACCCAGCCCAGGCAGACGTTGCTGGGCTTCCTGCTGATTCTGACCGGCCTGCCCTTTTATTACTACTTCAAACGGCAACCTGCCGCCGAACCAGCGGGTGCTTCAGGGGAAGGTTAAGTCGAGTCCAAAGTTGGGCTAAACCTGATTTAAAACAACAGTTCGCGACTACCAACTCATTGAGGCTTTAGCTCCATTCGAACGGCTAAGCCATTGCAGACGCTAAGTTGGGCTAGTACCATAGCCAGCCAATCCCCGGAAAAGAAAAAGCCCCATTTCCAAGTTGGAAATGGGGCTTTTCTGTAGAGAGCGAGGGATTCGAACCCCCGGAGGTTTGACCCTCAACGGTTTTCAAGACCGCCGCAATCGACCACTCTGCCAGCTCTCTGGGTCAAAAAACAGTTAACAATTATCATTTAACAATTTTCTGAGCCGCCTCAGCGACTGTTAATTGTTAAATGATAATTGTTAATTGAAAATGTAGAGAAGGGGGGATTCGAACCCCCGATACCGTTGCCGGTATAACGGTTTTCGAAACCGTCGCATTCGACCACTCTGCCACCTCTCTAACAGGTTCCCCGAGTGATTGGGGAGTGCAAAAGTAAGAACGAAAGCGCAACGATGTAGCCCAAACGCAGAATTATTTTTCCACAAAGCGTCGGTGCCGCCTCCCTCCTAGTGCGCGTTCGCCGCCAGCTGCTCCTGCAGCATCTTCCGCCGGCGCCCGGTTACGGCGTCCATGCTCACGTTCACTTCGAAGCCGATTATCAGGGTCATGCACACAAATTCCAGCCACACCATGAAGCCGACCAGTGCCCCAATGGAGCCATAAAAGTGGTTGTATGAGTCGAAAATGCGCACGTAGAGCGTGAAGAGAAACGACACCAGGAAGATGAGCAGCGTGGCCACGATGGCCCCCACCGACACCAGCGGCCACTTGTCGTGCACGGGCGGCACGAAGTAATAAATGACGCAGGTCGTGCTCAAAAACAGCCCAATAAGTGAGCCGTAGCGAATGAGCGTCAGCACCAGGTCGGTGAACCGCTCGGGCACAATTTCATAGTACACCAGCCAGTCTATCAGGTAAGTACCGAAGAAAATACCGGCGATGGCCAGCACCAGAATCAGCGACAGCACGAAGGTGAGGGCCGTGGCAATCATTCGCTTGCGCAGGTAGCTGCGGTGCTTAAACCACGGGTACTTCTTCTCAAACGCGTCGAGCAAGGCCATAATGCCGTTGGAGCTCAGCACCAGCGCCGTCCCGAAACCGAAGGATAGCAAGCCGCCGTGCGGGATGTTCACAATGTCCTCGATGGTGGAAGCCGTGGCCGCGTACAGCTCGCGCGGCATAAAATCGGCGAGGAACTGCAGAATGTCCACGTTCAGATTCGGCACGGGGATGTACGGAATGAGCGTGAACAGGAAAATAATGGTCGGGAACAGGGCCACCGTGAGGTTGAAGGCCATGTAGGCGGCGCGCTTTTCCAGGCTATCTAGGCGCAGCTCGTGCAGGATGCGGTCGAGCACGTCGTACACCGAAGCGTGCCCGCCGGGCAGGCGCAGCTTTTTTAGCCCCACAATCAGGCGCCGATAGTGCCGGTGCTGGCGCACATCGGGGAAACGGGCACGACGGATGGCGGGGGCTTTCACTGGAATTTTGAGTGTTGAGGGTTGAATTTTGAGTGAACCGGCTGATTAAAAAATTCAACCCTCAACATTCAAAACTCAACTCTTTTACTTTCTAAAGGCCGCTGGCGCGGGCGCATCGGGCGGAATGGCGCCGGGCGTGGGCAGCACGGGGCTGTCGATGTCCTCATCGCTAAAGTACGGCGCCAGCCGCTCCTGGATACTGACGGGCATTTGCACGGGGCGGCCGGTGGTGGTTTTCACAAACACCATCAGGGTGTGCCCTTCGGTGAGCAGGTCGCCGGCTTCGTTATAAATCTCATATTCAAACATCACGCGGGTGCCTTCCGCGGGCTGACGCAGCAAAAGCCGTACCGTCAGCAGGTCGTCGTAGCGAGCTGGGCGGCGAAAGCGGGTGCGGATTTCGCCCACCGGCATGCCCACCCCATCGGCCTCCATTTCCTTGTAGCTAATGCCCAACTTCCGGAAAGCCTCGGTGCGGGCCACCTCAAAATAGGCCGCGTAGTTGCCGTGATAGACGTAGCCCATCTGGTCGGTTTCGGCGTAGCGCACGCGGATTTGAATGTCGGAAGTGTACATAAAATATGTATAGAAAAGAACGTCATGCTGAGCGCAGCCGAAGCATCTCTACTGCGCAAGTAAACCAATTGACTCAACGAAGCGGTAGAGATGCTTCGGCTGCGCTCAGCATGACGGTTTACATCAGACCATTTACTTTATCCCCGCCCGGGTTAGCGCCGCTTGATAGCGGCGAGCATTCATAATGTGCTCACTCTCGTTGGTAGCGAAGGCGTGGTAGCCGCTGAAATCCTCCTTGGCGCAGAAATACAAGTAGTTATTGCTTTCGGGCTTGAGCACGGCGTCGATGCTGGCGATGCTGGGCAGGTTGATGGGGCCGGGCGGCAGGCCACCGTACTTATATGTATTGTAGGGCGAGTCCTTCAGCAGGTGCACGTTTAGCACGCGCTTGATTGTAAAGTCGCGGTTGGCGTACACCACAGTGGGGTCAGCTTGCAGCTTCATGCCGCGCTTGAGGCGGTTGAGGTAGACACCCGCGATGCGGGGCCGCTCGTCGGCGTGCTGCTGCTGCTCGGCTTCCACGATGCTGGCCAGGGTGCTCACCTGGGCCCGGGTGAGGTGCAGCTTCTCGCGCTGGGCGTCGCGCTCCGAGGTCCAGAATTTTTCGTATTCCTTCTTCATCCGCTGCATCAGGTTGTTGGCGGAGGTATTCCAATACAGCTCGTAGGTATTGGGGATGAACATGCTGAGCACCGTCGTCGTGTCGAAGCCCAGGCTCTTGGTGTAGCTGGGGCTGCTCAGCAGCGAGTCGATTTGGCTGGGCCGGGCGTCAATCTGGTTCGAGAGCTTATCGGCCAGCTCGCGGCGCAGGCGCACGTTGGTGAAGGTGAGCTTGAGCGGCGATTGCAGGCCGGCCTTCAGCACGTTGATGAGCTGACGATTGGTGTAGCCGTCCTTGAGCTCGTAGCGGCCGGGCTTCACGTGCTCAGGGTATTTCATGAGCTTGGCCACAAAGTGCAGCGAGAGCTTGTCGACCACCACGCCGGTGGCGTCGATGGTATTCAGGGCCTTCTTCCAGTCGTCGCCGCGGTGCACGATGACGTAGGTCGGCTTGCCCTTGGTTTCGATGTTGGCCGTGAAGAAGACCTGGTAGAAATAATAGGAGAAGCACACGAGGGTGAGCGTGAATACCACGCTCACGGTGGCCCAGCGCCGGCGGCGTTTCAGGGCTTGGTCGCGGTATTCGATGGCCGACTTTTTGGCAGGCTGGGACATGGGAATGAGTAAGAGTATCGAGGAGGCGACATCAAAAGTACGAAAGGGCGCAACCTAGCGCGCAGGTTGGGCTGATGTTGTTTCGTTTCGGCCGGGCGTAGTACCTTGCCCGCACCTTTTGGCCCGGCCAGACAACCCGCTGCCGCCTTAGTTCGTCAATAGCGTGGCGGCGCCCGCCGCCACTTTCCTGTTTCTTACGCACACCCTATGCCCGCAACCCTCCTCCGCATCCACCCCGAAAATCCGCCTCACAGCCGTATCCAGCAAGCCGTTGACGTATTGCGCAAAGGAGGAGTCATTATTTATCCCACCGATACGGTTTACGGCATCGGCTGCGATGTGACCAATGCCAAGGCCGTGGACAAAGTGTGCCGCATCAAGAAGCTTTTCCCCGAAAAGGCTAATCTGAGCTTTATCTGCCACGACCTGTCGCACATCTCCGACTACGCCCACGGCATCACCACCTCCACCTATAAGGTCATCAAGAAAGCTCTGCCCGGGCCTTTCACCTTCATCTTCGAAGCCAGCGCCAATGCGCCGCGCTTCGGCGGTACGAAGCGCAAAACAGTGGGCATCCGAGTACCGGATAATCAGATTATCCTGCAGCTCGTGAAGGAATTGGGCAACCCCATTGTCAGCACGTCGGTGCGTGAGGACGAAAACACGCTTGATGAGTACGTGACCGACCCCGACCTAATTTTTGAGAAATACCGCCTCTTGGTCGACCTCGTAATCGACGGCGGCTTCGGTGGCAACGTCCCCAGCACCATCATCGACTGCACCAACGACGACTTCGAGCTGATACGCCAGGGAGCCGGAGATATTGAGCAGTATTTGTAAACGCCTAGCCTTTGGCAAGAGTCCTCCTGTCATTGAGAGGAGGTACGACGAAGCAATCCGTCCTATTCTCAGCGACAAACCTAATAATGTGAAAAAGCCCCGGCACTGCGCAGTGCCGGGGCTTTTTGCTTTAAAAGGGTTTGTCACAACTCAGGGCTTTGCGCACAGAGAGGACAGATTGCTTCGTCGTACCTCCTCGCAATGACAGGTAGAGCGCAGGACTACCTTGCCAGTTCAGCCCCCGTCCCTACCGCTTATGCTTCCAGCGGCGGTGCGTCCACAAATACTGTTCGGGTGCGGCTTGAATATCTTTTTCCAATTTCCGGGCGAAGGCCTCCATAATGGGCGCATCTCCAGCCGGTAGCGGGGAGGTACCGTCGTAGAGCTCCGTAAACTCGAACTCATAGAAGCCCCGGCGCCGACGCCGAATACCGACGTAGAGCACCGCGCAATGAAAGCGGGTGGCCAGGCGCTCTGTACTGGTATAGAAGCCAGAATCCTGGTTGAGAAACTGGGTCCAGTAGGGCCGGTCTTCGGGCCCCGCGGCCTGGTCGGACACCAGGCTCAGCAGGTGGGCTTCGCCGCGGTGGGCCACCATTTCGCGCATCACGTAGCTCATCGGCACCAGACCGGCGCCGGTGCGGGAGCGCACAAAACGCAGAAATTCCTCAAAAAAAGGATTGCTAAGCGGCTTATACACGCCATCGATGGGTGCTGCCAGCCACAGGGGTCCGGCTGCCAGCACCCACTCCCAATTGCCGGCGTGCGACGCCAGCCCCAGCACCGTGCGGCCTTCGGCAAAGTGCCGGTCTGCCACTTCGGGGTTTCGCATTACCATGCGCTGCTTCAGCTCCATCGGGGGCATGGCCGGCAGCCGAACTATCTCCACCACTACTTGCGAAAAGTGCCGGTAAAACGCGTTGCAAATTCGCTGGATTTCGGCTTCCGGTTTGTCGGGGAAAGAATTGCGCAGGTTTTCCAGTACCACCCGCTGGCGGTACCGCACCACGTGGGCCAGCAGCAGATAAACCCCATCCGCCACCACATACAGCACCGACAGCGGCAGGTGCGCGAGCCCCAGCAGCAGCCACCGCAGCGGCACATAAGCCCAGGAATACGGACGCTTCGGCGCTTTTACTCCCTCACTCATCGGGGTACGGCAGCGCCGGCGGGCGCGTACTCGGTAGCGCTGCGTGCGCCAATGGCGCGGTGCCCGGTCAGCAGCTTTTTGTTGCCGGGGCCACCATACACCTCTACAAACAAGGTGAACGGGCCGTCGGGCAGCGGCCCCAAAGGCAACTGGCCCACCACCGTTGTCGGCCGGCCGCTCTGGGGTGTCAGGGTGGCGTCGGCATCGGCGGCCGAGCCATCGGGCGTGGTGAGGTGGTAGTGCACGCGCAGAGGCTGGCCCACGGGGGCGTTGTGCAGCTCGGTGTAGAAAAAGATGTTGTCGGCCCCGCGGCCGTAGACGCCGCCCGGCGCGCGGGTAAGGCGGTAGCCGCCGCGGGCAAAATTGTCGTCGCCCCCACTACGGGCGGCGGGGCGCGAAAGCAGAACAATATCGGTCAGAAACGGGCCGGTGGGCGCTTCCAGCACCAGCGGCTTTTCCACGGTGGTCTCGCCGCCCGCACTGCGGTACTGGTCCTTCACGGTGCCGCGCAAGGTGTAGTTCCCATCGGGCAGCATAATGCGCTTGAGGAAGCTTTGCGGGTTTTTGATGGCAATGGTGGTGTCGTTGAGCACTGGGGGCTTCAGCGTGACCACTTCCCGGTAGGCGGGTTTGCCGTCGGCTTTCAGGATTTCCAGCGTGACGGTGGCCGCCGACTGGAACGCCTTGGGCGCCCGCTGCCGATAGGTGAGCGACTGGGTCGGCACGGTCACGTAGATTTCGACTTCGGCGCCTTTTTCAACTTTATTAAGGTTGCGAAACCGGGCGACATCCAGCAGAATCTGGGGTGGGCCGGCGTGGGCAGCTACGTGCAGCAGCACGAACAGGAAGGCAAGAATGGGGCTTTTCAGCATAGTAAACAAAGGTAAGCAGCGAAGCAGGAGGACAAACCCGGAGCAGTATAAGGCGGTAAATAGCCGGGCTCACCTGGCTGAGCCGGGCCTTTGCAACTTTCAGCCCAATGCGGTACGCTTGAGAAAATTCGTGTAATTCGCAAAATTCGTATCGATTCGTGATTCTCTTAACCGAACTCCACTACCACCCCCCCGCCGCCCTGTTTGCCGAGCTGCTTCGCGCCGACGGCATCCTGCTGGAAGCCCACGAGCATTACCGCAAGCAGACTTTCCGCAACCGCTGCCTCATTCGCACGGCGCAGGGCGTGCAGCCGCTCACGGTACCGGTTATCGATGGCAACCGGGCCGAAAAGGTTAGCGCCTCTGCCATTGAAATCGACTACCGGCAGAACTGGATTCACCGGCACTGGCGCACCTTACAGACGGCCTACGGCAACAGTCCGTATTTTGAGTACTATGCCGACTACTTGCACGATATTTACGTACGTAAGCCTGCTCTGCTTTTTGACCTGAACCTGCAATTCCTGCGGTTATTGCTGCGTTGTTTTCGACTGACCCTGCCCCTCCACCTCACCGACGAATACCTTCCCGACTACTCCGCGCAACCTTCTCTCAAGAATTTTGGTCTTCCTAGTGCGCAGCTGCTCATCGCCGACCGGCGCGACTGGCTGACACCCAAAACCAATACAAAAGCGGTAGAACCTGACAGTCCGGCAGCCCCTCCCGTGGTTCGGCCGTATCCCCAAGTATTTGGCCCAGGTTTTGAGCCTGGGCTAAGTGTACTGGACCTGCTGTTTTCGCAGGGCCCGGCCGCCGGTGCTTATTTACAATAATCTGTGTTTATCACGGCAACTTGTAAATTTCTGCCGACGTTAGAGTAAGTACTTACGTGCCGTTTTTGGCCCGAACCTTCGCCCGAGCCCGCTTGTTTTCAAGCTACATCGGCCCAACCCGTTTTGCGTGTATACTCCCGACGCGGGGCTATTTGATTTTTTTACTACGTTTATTGGCATGGAAGCTAAATTCTCAAACCGCGTCAAAGAGGTTATTTCCCTCAGTCGGGAAGAGGCCATCCGTCTCGGCCACGACTATATCGGTACCGAGCACTTGCTGCTCGGTATAATTCGCGAAGCGGAGGGCACAGCCCTTGGGCTCTTGCGCAAGCTGGGCGTGAGCATCGACGAGCTCAAGTTTTCGCTTGAGCAGGCCACGCGCAACACCGCGACCCAGGGCACCAGCATCACCGGCTCGATTCCGCTCACCAAGCAGACCGAGAAGGTGCTGAAAATAACCTATTTGGAGGCGAAAATCTTCAAGTCCGAAATCATCGGCACCGAACACCTGCTGTTGTCCATCCTGCGGGACGAAGACAACATTTCTTCTCAAATTCTCTCCAAGTTTAACGTGAACTACGAAACTGTGCGCGACTCGCTGGATTACCATGGTAACGCCTCGCCGAGTCCCAAAGCCGGCCCCGATACCGACGACGACGACAACGACAAGCTGTTTGGCTCGTCGGGCCCCGGCGGGCGCGGCGGTGCGGGCAGCGCTTCGGCCAAGAAGCCCGGCGAAAAATCGCGCACCCCGGTGCTCGACAACTTCGGCCGCGACCTCACCAAGCTGGCCGAAGACGACAAGCTCGACCCCATTGTGGGCCGTGAAAAAGAAATTGAGCGCGTGGCTCAGATTTTGAGCCGCCGCAAAAAGAATAACCCCATCCTCATCGGTGAGCCCGGCGTGGGCAAAACGGCCATTGCCGAAGGCCTTGCCCTGCGCATCATCCAGAAGAAGGTGAGCCGCGTGCTCTTCAACAAGCGCGTGGTAACGCTGGACCTGGCTTCGCTGGTGGCCGGTACCAAGTACCGCGGCCAGTTTGAAGAGCGCATGAAGGCCGTGATGAACGAGCTGGAGAAGTCGCCCGACGTGATTTTGTTCATCGACGAGCTGCACACCATCGTGGGCGCCGGCGGTGCTTCGGGTTCGCTCGACGCTTCCAACATGTTCAAGCCGGCTTTGGCCCGCGGCGAGATTCAATGCATCGGCGCCACTACGCTGGACGAGTACCGCCAGTACATCGAGAAGGATGGCGCTTTGGCCCGTCGTTTCCAGATGGTGATGGTGGACCCCACCACGCCCGAGGAGACCATCGAAATCCTGCACAACATCAAGGACAAGTACCAGGACCACCACCACGTGGTGTACACCGACAAAGCCATTGAGCAGTGCGTGATGCTGTCGGACCGCTACATGAGCGACCGGTTCCTACCGGACAAAGCCATCGACATTCTTGACGAGGCCGGTGCCCGCGTGCACATCAACAATATCGTGGTGCCTGAGGACATTCTCACGCTCGAAGAGCAGATTGAGAACATCAAGGGCGAGAAAAACCGCGTGGTGAAATCGCAGAAATATGAGGAAGCCGCCAAGCTCCGTGACACTGAGAAGAAACTTCTGGACCAACTCGACGCCGCCAAGAAAGGCTGGGAAGAGGAAACCAAGAAGAAGCGCTACACGGTGAAAGAGGAGAACGTGGCCGAGGTTATCGCCATGATGACCGGTATTCCCGTTTCGCGCGTGGCCCAGAACGAAAGCCAGAAGCTGCTCAACATGAACGAGGAGCTGCAGGGCAAGGTAATTGGCCAGGAAAAGGCCATCAAGCAGCTCGTGAAGGCTATCCAGCGCACGCGGGTGGGCTTGAAGGACCCCAAGAAGCCCATTGGCTCGTTCGTGTTCCTCGGCCCCACAGGCGTGGGTAAGACGGAGCTGGCCAAGGTGCTCGCTACCTACCTCTTCGACAAGGAAGACGCGCTGGTGCGTGTCGATATGTCGGAGTACATGGAGAAGTTCAGCGTATCGCGCCTGGTGGGCGCGCCTCCCGGCTACGTGGGCTACGAAGAGGGCGGCCAGCTGACGGAGAAAATCCGCCGCAAGCCGTACTCGGTTATCCTGCTCGACGAGATTGAGAAGGCGCACCCGGACGTGTACAACCTGCTCCTGCAGGTGTTGGACGACGGTATTCTGACCGACGGCCTCGGCCGCAAGGTGGACTTCCGGAACACCATCATCATCATGACCTCGAACATCGGGGCGCGTGACCTGCAGGACTTCGGCGCCGGCATCGGCTTCGGCACCAAGGCCCGCCAGGAGAACATGGACGAGCTGACCAAGGGCACCATCACCAACGCCCTGAAGAAGACGTTCTCGCCCGAATTCCTCAACCGTTTGGATGACGTTATCGTCTTCAACTCGCTCGAGAAAAAAGACATCCACAAAATCATCGACATCAGCCTCAGCAAGCTCCTCTCGCGGGTGCAGGCCCTGGGCTACCGTGTTGAGCTGACCGAGAAGGCCAAGGATTTTGTGGCGGACAAAGGCTACGACCCCAAGTACGGTGCCCGGCCCTTGAACCGCGCCATTCAGAAGTACATCGAAGACCCGATTGCCGAGGAAATCCTCAAAGCCCAGGTGGTGCACGGCGACGTCATCACGGCCGACTATGTGGATGGTGCCGAGGAACTGGTGTTCAGTGTAACCAAGAGCGGCGAAGACCAGAACCTCGCCAGCGACGAGCGCCCGGCCGAAACGCCGGAAGCGCCCGACACGGACGCGAAGAAGTAAGACCCTGCAGGCGCTAGCCTGCACCCAAATTGAGAAGCCGGCTCCCGCAAGGAAGCCGGCTTTTTTGTTGCCTTTCGATTACCTTGGAAATTGCATTTGACTAACTCTGCCTCATTTGAAACAATTCTAATCTTATCATGAATTTTCTTCAGAAAGCGGCCCTTGCGGGGGCTGGTGCGGCGCTCACCAGCGGGGCGGGGCTGGCGCAATCGGCTCCGGTGGCGCCCATCAAACCGAAGGTGTTCACCAACTTCGGCATCACGCGTACCGACAACTATTATTGGCTCAACCAGCCCAGCAGCCCGGAGGTGCTCAAGTACCTAAATGCCGAAAACGCTTACTACGACAAGCAGATGGCCGGAGCCCAGGCCACGCAGCAGAAGCTGGTGGCGGAAATAAAAGGGCGCATCAAGCAGGAAGATGCTTCAGTGCCGTACCGCGACAACGGCTACTATTACTATTCCCGTTTCGATGTGGGCGGTGAATACCCGGTGTATTGCCGGAAGAAGGGCAGCGAAATTGAAACCGAAGAGGTACTGCTGGACGCCAACGAGCTGGGAGCCGGCCGCCCGTATTACCAAATCGGCGACTGGGCCGTGAGCGACAACAACCAACTGCTGGCCTACACGGCCGATACGGTGAGCCGCCGCCTCTACACGCTGCGGTTTAAGAACCTGGCCACCGGGCAGCTCTACCCCGAGCGCATTGCCAACACGGGCGGCGAAGTGGTGTGGGCGGCCGACAACAAGACCGTTTTTTACACCAAGAAAGACGTAACCACCCTGCTGCCCTATCAGGTGTACCGGCACACGCTGGGCACCAACCCCAAGGGCGACGCACTGATTTACGAGGAGCACGACAACACCTTCCGGGTGGGCGTGAGCCGCACCAAGTCGAAAAAATTCATTGGAATTGAGCTGGCCAGCTCGCTTTCATCCGAATACCGCTACCTCGATGCAAGCACGCCCACGAGCCAGTTTAAAGTGTTCTGGCACCGCGAGAAAGACCACCTGTATCAAGTGGAGAACCTGGGCGACAAGTTCTACGTGCGCACCAACTGGCAGGCCCCCAACTACCGCCTGATGGTGACGCCCGTGGCCAGCACGGCCAAAACAGCCTGGCAGGATGCCCTCACCCGCCACCCCGAAATCTTCCTCGACAACTTTGAGCTGTTTCGAGATTTCCTCGTGCTCAACGAGCGCAAGGGAGGCCTGCGCCAGCTACGCGTCATCAGCCTGAAAGACAAGCAGGAACATTACCTCCAGTTTGAGGAGCCGGCCTACACGGCCACCATTGGCATCAATGCTGAGCAAGACACGCCGCTGCTGCGCTACAACTACACGTCGCTGACCACGCCGGCCTCCACCTTCGAGTACGACATGAGCACGCGCACCAGCACGCTGCTGAAGGAACAGACGGTGCTGGGCGGCTTCAACAAGCGCGACTACGTGACGGAGCGGGTGTTTGTGAAGTCGCGCGACAATGCCTTTATCCCGATATCCATCGTGTATAAGAAGGGCACCAAGCTCGACGGCAGCGCCCCGCTGCTGCAATACGCTTACGGTTCCTACGGCTTCTCGCAGGACCCCACTTTCAGCTCAGCCCGCCTGAGCTTGCTCAACCGCGGCTTCGTGTATGCGCTTTGCAACATCCGCGGGGGCCAGGAAATGGGCCGGCAGTGGTTTGAAGATGGCCGCATGCTGCACAAGAAAAACAGCTTCAACGATTTCATCGATTGCTCGCTTTACCTCACCAAGCCGCATGAGGCGGAAGTGGCCGGCGCGAAAACCAAGCAGCAGTACACCGCGCCCGACAAGCTTTTTGCCATGGGCGGCAGCGCCGGCGGCCTGCTCATGGGGGCCGTGATGAATATGCGGCCCGACCTCTACAAGGGCGTGATTGCGGCTGTGCCGTTTGTGGATGTGGTCACGACCATGTCGGACCCCAGCATTCCGCTCACCACCAGCGAGTACGACCAGTGGGGCAACCCCGCCGACGAGGAGTACTTCCGGTACATGCTCTCGTACTCGCCCTACGACAACGTGAAGGCTCAGGCTTATCCCAACACCCTTGTTACCACCGGCCTGCACGATTCGCAGGTGCAATACTTCGAGCCAGCTAAATGGGTCGCCAAGCTGCGCGCCATGAAAACGGACAAGAACCAGCTCCTGCTGCACACGGATATGAGCGCCGGCCACGGCGGCGCCTCCGGCCGCTTTAAGTCCATCGACGATACGGCGCGGCAGTATGCGTTTATGCTGCAGCTATTGGGCAAGAATCTGTAGGAATAGGTTGTCAATAACCGGCTGTCATGCAGAGCGCAGCGAAGCATCTTATCGCCGTGGAACGACTCGTTCGAACCTGATAAGATGCTTCGCTGCGCTCTGCATGACAGGAGGCGCGAGCGAGCTGCTTCGCAGCGTTCGGCATGACGTTCTACTTTTTGGTAGCGCCCCGTAAGGCATTACGGAAACACGTCCATAATCTACCCGTAACCTACCTTTGAGTTCCCACTCTCGCGCGTCAGTTCCGGCGCTGCGCTCACTATTCTCCATGCCAGACCCGCACGCTCACGCCCACCTTTCCAAAACCGACCTGCTGGCCCGCAAAAACGAAGAAGCCCTGCTCGGCGGTGGCCAGGCCCGCATCGATTCCCAACACAAAAAAGGCAAGCTCACCGCCCGCGAACGGGTTGATTTGCTGATGGACGAAGGCTCGTTCGAAGAAATTGGCAAGTTTGTGATGCACCGGGCCAAGGACTTTGGCCTCGACAAAGAACACTACCTCGGCGACGGCGTGGTGACCGGCTACGGCACCGTGAACGGCCGCCTAGTGTACGTTTTCTCGCAGGACTTCACGGTGTTTGGTGGCTCGCTGAGCGAAACGCACGCCGAGAAAATCGTCAAAATCATGGACCTGGCCATGAAGAACGGCGCCCCGGTTATTGGGCTAAACGACTCAGGCGGCGCCCGCATTCAGGAAGGCGTGGTGAGCCTGGGTGGCTACGCCGACATCTTCTACAAGAATACCCTGGCCTCGGGCGTGGTGCCGCAGCTCTCGGCCATTATGGGGCCGTGCGCGGGCGGCGCGGTATACTCGCCGGCCATCACCGACTTCATCCTGATGGTGGAGCACACGAGCTATATGTTCGTGACCGGCCCGAACGTGGTGAAGACCGTGACCCACGAAGAAGTAACCAGCGAGGAGTTGGGCGGCGCCAGCACCCACTCGGCCAAGAGCGGCGTCACGCACTTCAGCTGCGCCAACGAGGTGGCCTGCATCACGCACCTCAAGCAGCTGCTGAGCTACATGCCGCAGAACTGCGAGGAAACCGCGCCCAACCAGCCCTACGACGCCAGTGGCGACGAAAGCCGCCCGGTGCTCGACAAGCTGATACCCGACAATGCCAACCAGCCCTACGACATGCGGGAGGTGATTGAAGGCATCATCGACGCCGATTCCTTCCTTGAGGTCCACCAAAATTTTGCCGAAAACATCGTTGTGGGCTTTGCGCGCCTGGCGGGCCGCAGCATCGGCATTGTGGGCAACCAGCCCGCCGTGCTGGCCGGCGTGCTCGACATTAACGCCAGCACCAAGGCCGCGCGCTTTGTGCGCTTCTGCGACTCGTTTAACATTCCGCTGCTGGTGCTGGAAGACGTGCCCGGCTTCCTGCCCGGCACCGACCAGGAGTGGCGCGGCATCATCACAAACGGCGCCAAGCTGCTCTACGCTTTTTGCGAAGCCACCGTGCCGCGTATCACCGTCATCACCCGCAAGGCCTACGGCGGGGCGTATGATGTGATGAACTCCAAGCACATTGGCGCCGATATGAACTACGCCTGGCCCACCGCCGAAATCGCCGTGATGGGCGCCAAGGGCGCGGCCGAAATCATCTTCAAGCGCGAAATTGCCACGGCTGACGACCCTGCTGCCAAGCTGCAGGAAAAGGTAGACGAGTACCAAGAGAAATTTGCCACGCCCTACCGCGCTGCCCACCGCGGCTTCGTAGATGAGGTCATCCTGCCTTCACAGACGCGTCAGAAATTGATTCGCGCTTTCAAAATGCTGGAGAACAAGGTAGACACCATGCCGCGTAAGAAACACGGCAACATTCCGCTGTAAACTTATTTGTCATGCTGACAGAGGAAGCATCTTATCACGGCGGCCTTTGTTCTCTCTTCTACCTAGCGGCGCTGACGTGATAAGATTCTTCGCTGCGCTTTGAATGACAATTTACCTACCCATGCGTCCCGAATCTTTCGAGTTCCTCCAAACCTACCTCAACAACCCCTCCCCGACCGGCTTTGAAAAGGAAGGTCAAAAGCTGTGGCTGGATTACATCAAGCCGTATATCGACGAGTACTTTGTGGATACTTACGGCACGGTGGTCGGCGTCATCAATCCCGAGGCGAAGTACAAGGTGGTCATCGAAGCGCACGCCGATGAGATTTCCTACTTCGTGAACTACATCACCAAGGAAGGCTACTTGTACCTGCGCCGCAACGGCGGCTCCGACCCGCTGGTGGCCCCCAGCAAGCGGGTCAACATCTTCGGTGAGAAAGGCATTGTAAAAGCCGTGTTTGGCTGGCCCGCCATTCACGTGCGCAAGGTGGAGCAGGACAAGGCCCCCACCATCGAAACCGTGTTTCTGGACTGCGGTGCTTCCTCCAAGGAAGAAGTAGAGGAAATGGGCGTGCACGTGGGCTCCGTGGTCACATTTGAAGACGAGTTTACCGTGCTCAACGACAAGTACTACGTGGGCCGAGCGCTCGACAACCGCGTGGGCGGCTTCATGATAGCCGAGGTGGCGCGCATGCTCAAGGACAATAACAAGAAGTTGCCCTTCGGCCTGTACATCGTAAATGCGGTGCAGGAAGAAATTGGGCTGCGCGGCGCCGAGATGGTGGCCCACCGCATCAACCCCGACGTGGCCATCATCACCGACGTGACGCACGACAGCCAGTCGCCGATGTACGAGAAGAAGACCGCGGGCGACATTTCCTGCGGCAAAGGCCCGGTGATTACCTACGGCCCAGCCGTGCAAAACCACCTGCGCGACCTCATCATCGACACGGCCAAGCTAACCGACATCCCGTTCCAGCGGGCAGCCGCCACCCGCGCCACCGGCACCGATACCGACGCCTTCGCCTACTCTGGCTCCGGCGTGGCCGCAGCCCTGATTTCGCTGCCGCTGAAGTACATGCACACCACCGTTGAAACAGTGCACAAAGACGACGTGGACAGCGTGACCCGGCTGATTTACGAAACGCTCCTGCGCATCGAGGACGGGCACGACTTCCGCTACTTCAGCTAAGTCTTTAATTGGGTTAAACGTCTGTCATCCTGAGCTAAGCAAAGGACCTTATTCCGCCAGAACTGTTGGTTCAATGGTGATAAGGCCCTTCACTCAACTCAGGATGACTTTTTTATATGGAACTACCCGACTTTCCTTTCCCGCCCCTCACCGTGACCGACCAAATGGGCCGGCGGGTGGCGGTGCCGTTTCCGCCGCATCGCATAGTTTCGCTGGTGCCGTCGCAAACGGAACTGCTGTTTGACCTGGGGCTGGGAGACAAGGTGGTGGGCGTAACCAAGTTCTGCATTCACCCCACGGAAGCCCGCACCAAAGCCGCACTCATTGGGGGCACCAAGAACTTCGATTTCGACAAAATAGCCGCCCTGAAGCCGGACTTGATAATCGGCAATAAGGAGGAAAACTACCAGACCGGAATTGAGCTGCTTGCCGCCAAGTACCCGGTGTGGCTGAGCGACATCAGCACCTTGCCGGAAGCGTTGGACATGATTCGGCGCGTGGGCTTCATCGCGGGCGCCAAGGAGCAAGCCCAGAAGCTGGCAGCGGAAATCGAAGCTTCGTTTGTCGCACTGCCCACCGGTGGCCCGGCAGTACCGGCCGCGTACTTCATTTGGAAAAAGCCTTACATGGTAGCCGCCGCGGGTACATTCATCGACGACCTGCTGCGCCGGGCCGGCTTTGCCAACGTTTTCGCCAACTTGGGCCGCTACCCGGAAATTACGGCCGAGCAACTGGCCGCTGCCGCCCCCCAGCGCATTCTGCTATCCTCCGAGCCTTACCCTTTCGGCGAAAAGCATATCGCCGAATTCCAGGCGATATGCCCAGCAGCCAGGATTGAGATTGTCGACGGGGAGCTATTCAGCTGGTACGGCAGCCGGCTGCGCAAATCGGCGGCGTATTTCAGCCAGCTTCTTCGATAACGAAACCGCTTTTGGCCAGTTCTTTCCAGAATTGGGGGTAGGATTTCTTCACCACGGTTGGGGCTTCAATGTTGAGCTGGCCCAGCAGGGCGAGCGGCGCAAACGCCATGGCCATGCGGTGGTCGTGGTAAGTAGCCACCGACTGATTATCGACGGCAAAGCCGCTGGATTCGGCCCGGAAGCGGCCGTCCGTCACTTCGCGCAGGCTTCCGCCGAACTTGGCCAGCTCGATTTGCAGGGCCGCAATCCGGTCGGTTTCCTTAATGCGCAGGCTTTCCAGTCCCGTCATGTCGACCGGGATGCCGCGCGCTGCGGCTACTACCGCCACGGTTTGAGCCAGGTCGGGGCAGTCGGTGAAGTCTAACGCCAGCACCTCCGGGCTCGCCGTTATGGGCAGCTGCTTGAGGTGGATGCCATCGGGCAAAAACGTGGTTTCGATGCCAAAAGGCTTCATCATGCCCACAATGGCTTGGTCGCCCTGCAGCGACTGCTGGCGCAAGCCGGGCAGCGTAATTTCTGAGCCGGCCGGGGCCAACGCCACCAACGAGTACCAGTAGCTGGCCGCCGACCAGTCCGATTCCACGGTGTAGTTGGTGGGCTGGTACTCGCCGGGGCTTACCAACAGCGTGTCGCCGTCGGTGGTGTAGTGGGCACCGAAGAGCTGCATCAACGCCACCGTCATGTTGATGTAGGGGCGGGAGCCCACGTGGCCAGTGAGGCGCAAACGCAGGCCGCCGGGCAGGCGCGGGCCCACCATCAGCAAGGCCGAAATGTACTGGCTGCTGATGTCGCCGCGCACGGCCAGTTCGGTGGGTTGAGCTGCATCGCGAGCCGAGGCTGCAAACCCTTGCAGCTCAAGTGGCGGAAAGCCTTCGTTGTTGAGGTAGTTGATGCGGGCTCCGGCTTGCCGAAGCGCATCAACGAGCACGGCGATGGGCCGCTCCTGCATGCGGGCGGTGCCCGTGAGGCGGCCCTGCCAGTTCGTGACGGACAGGTAGGCAGTGAGGAAGCGCATCACGGTGCCGGCATCTTCGGCATCGAGCACGTTGGTGCCGGGCGCGGCGGCCAGCAGGCGCCGCATCAGCTGGGTGTCGTGCGCGTCCGACAGGTTATCGAGGGTGCCACCGCCGGCCAAGGCCTGCAGGATGAGAGCACGGTTGGCTTCGCTCTTGGAAGCTGGAAGTTGGGCAGTGCCGCGCAGCGGGCCGCCGGGCCAGGAAAGATGCATGTTTGGTTGTCAGTTGTTAGTTGTCCGTTGTTAGTCAGTTGGTAGATTGGAAAGCAGATGCGAGCCAGCGCACCTAACCACAGATAACTAACAACGGACAACCGGCTACGCTTGCAGCCGGTGGTAATAGCGCAGCGATTCGGCGATTTCGGCTACCGTCACGGGCTGGTCAAATACGCCGTTGCCGATGCCGTTGAGCAAGGTGCAGTTGATGATGGCGCCCGCGTTTTTCTTGTCCTGCAGCGCCAGGTCGGCAATGGCGTCGGTTTCCAGCCCCACGAACGCCACCTTGTCGAATACCGAAAACACGAAGGTTTCGATTTTGTCCAGCTCCTCGGCGCTCAGCAAGCCGCGCTGCACCGACAGCCAGCTTTCGCACACCAGGCCGGCGGCTACGGCCTCGCCGTGCAGAATCTCACGGCCGGGCTGGCTCAGCAGGTAGCTTTCGAGGGCGTGGCCCACGGTATGGCCGAAGTTGAGCAGCTTGCGCGGGCCGCTCTCCAGTGGGTCTTGCGCCACGATGCGCTGCTTGAGCGCCACCGACTCGCGGATAATCGGTGTCCAGTCGTCGGTGAGCCAGCCCAGGCGGCGGTGCACGTTGAAGGCGGCCGCATCGGCAATGAGCCAGTGCTTGAGCACTTCGGCGTAGCCCGATTTGAGCTGGCGCGGGTCCAGGGTTTGCAAAAATCCCGGCTCAATAAATACGGCGGCCGGGGCCTGAAACACGCCCAGCTGGTTTTTGTAGCCCTGGAAATCAATGCCGGTTTTGCCGCCCACGCTGGCGTCTACCTGCGCCAGGAGCGTGGTAGGCACCTGTACAAACCGAATGCCGCGCTTGTAAAGCGCCGCCGCAAAGCCGCCCAAGTCCGTGACCACGCCGCCGCCCAGGTTCACCAGCACGGCGTGCCGGTCGGCGCGCTGCTCGGTGAGCTGGCACCACACGGTATCGCAGGTGGCCAGGGTCTTGTACTCTTCCCCCGCCGGGATTTCGATGAGGTGGTAATTGGCCGGCAAGTGCTTTTCCAGCAGCGGCAAGCACAAGCGTGACGTATTGCTGTCGACCAGCACAAACACCCGGCTCACGGCCGGCCGGTACAGAAATTCGGCCAGCGCGGGCAGGGCTTCGGGCCCAATAATAACGGAACTATCCATGGGGCAAAAGTCAGGATAAAAACGGCAGGTTTACTACACCCCCATGCAACCTATGCGGGCAGGCACGGGTCAGGCGGGTAGCAGCAGCGCTTTCACCCACGCATTTCTCCATATGTTTTTACCAACTCGCCTGGCTTCATTTGGTGTACTGTTCGTGTCAGTCAGCCTGTTGGTGGCTGCCAGAAAGACTCCGACGCTGTGCCTGGAGAGGCATCCAAGGGGCTAGCAGGGACCTGGCAGCTCACGGCACGCCTGTGCCTTTGTTCGCCGGTTTTGCCCAATGAAATACTGAAGTTGACCGACTCCGGCTTCTCGTTTTACCAGGATGGGCAGCCCACTGCTTACGGCAACTACGCCGTCGCTAACGGCGGCAATTCGTGCTCGGGTACGCAGCCGGTGCCCGTAGTGCGCTTCGCCTACGCAAACGCCAATGCTGTCCCTCAGGACGCGGTTTTCACCCTCAATGGCAATAAGCTGGTGCTCGATTATGGCGGCTGCCTGGATGCGCCCGTGAATACCTACGAGCGGCTGCGGTAACCCAGAGCCCAGGCTACAGCCCCGGTCCCAGGTGCGCCACACCGTCTATCTGGGGCCGCCCGTTCAGCACTTCGGTCTGCTTGCGGATGCTTTCGATGTGAATCAGCTTGTAGAGCTCGGCCACAAACTTGTCGTTCACATTCAGCTTGCTGGCCCACTCGGTGCGGGTGTTGAAGATTTCCTGCCAGCGGTCGAATTGCAGGATTTTGACGTTGTTTTCCTTCTTGTATTCGGCCAGCTCTTCTACCAGGGCCATGCGGCGGGCCAGGGCCTCCACAATCTCGCGGTCAGCCACGTCCATTTTCTGGCGCAGCTCCTCGGCCTTGTTGAGGTAGTCGGCGTTGTTGGAGGAGCGGTAGCGGTACTGCAGCTCACTAAGGATTTCGCCCAGGCGCGCGGGCGTCACCTGCTGCTCGGCGTCGCTTAGGGCGTGGTCCGGGTCGGGGTGGGTTTCGATGATGAGGCCATCGTAGTCCAGGTCGAGGGCCTTCTGCGCGATGGGCAGCAGCAAGTCGCGGCGCCCGCCAATGTGGCTCGGGTCGCAGATGAGCGGGATGTGCGGGAAGCGGGTTTTTAACTCAATAGGCAAAATCCAGGTGGGCGCGTTGCGGTAGCGGCTGGGCGCAAACGTGCTGAAGCCGCGGTGGATGGCCGCCAAATCGGTGATGCCGGCCCGCTCCAGGCGCTCGAGGGCGCCGGCCCAGAGGGCCACGTCGGGGTTCACCGGGTTTTTCACCATCACGGGCACGCCGGTACCGGCTAAGGCATCGGCCAGCTCCTGCACCGCAAAGGGGTTTACGGTGGTGCGCGCCCCAATCCAGAGCACGTCGATGCCGTGGCGCAGCGCCTCTTCTACGTGGCGCGGCGTGGCCACCTCAATTGCCGTTGGGATGCCGGTTTCGGCCTTCACGCGCTGCAGCCAGGGCAGCGCCGCCACGCCCATGCCCTCGAACGAGCCCGGCCGGGTGCGGGGCTTCCAGATGCCCGCCCGAAACAAGTCAATGTTGCCCAACGCCTGCAGGCCGCGGGCCGTGGCCATCACCTGCTCCTCGGTTTCGGCCGAGCACGGGCCGGCAATGAGGATGGGCTGGCCTTTTTGAGCCAGCAGCTTGGTAAAGAACGTTTCAGCAACAGAAGGCATTTCAGTATTGGGCAGGTGAAGTCGCGTTTCGGTCCGGTGCCGAAAAGCTGGGCAAACGTAACTCGTTTCCACGAAACGTTGTTTACCGGTTACCTTCGCCCGCCTTCTGCTTATCGCCCCAATTCCCACCCCCAAGCTGCTCCGTATGTCCCCCGCTTCTCCTACCCAGGCCCCGCCCATTTCCTTCGATGATACCCGCGTGGCCTTCGCTTCCAAGTCCGACGGGCAGCTGCGGAAAGTTTATGCCCTGTTCGCGGCCATGAACAACGGCACCCTCGTGAAGACCGGTAGCGGGCTGATGAAAACCGCCCTGAAGTGGGGCCTGCCCGGCACCAAGTTCCTCATTAAGCATTCCATCTTCGAGCAGTTTTGCGGCGGCGAAACCATTGCCGAATGCCGGCCCGTGACCGAAGAATTGGGCAAGTACAACATCGGCACCATCCTCGATTATTCGGTGGAAGGCGAAGGCAGCGACCGCAGCTACGACCACACCCGCGACGAAATCCTGGCCACCATCGACGAGGCCCATCGCTCCACGCACATCCCGTTTTCGGTGTTTAAAGTGACGGGCGTGGCCAACGTGGCTATTCTCGAGAAAATTCAGGCGGGCCAGCTGCTCACCGCCGACGAGGAAGCCGCGCACTCCCGCGCCGTGGCCCGGGTAGAGGCCCTGTGCGCCCGCGCCCACCAGCACAGCGTGCGCCTGTTCATCGATGCCGAGGAAAGCTGGTTTCAGCACACCATTGACCAGCTGGCCTACGACATGATGGCCAAGTACAACCGCGAAACGGCCATCGTCTGGAACACTTATCAGCTCTACCTGCACGACCGGCTCGACGCCTTGAAGGCCGCGCACGCCGCCGCGGTGGAAGCTGGGTACTACATGGGCGCCAAGCTGGTGCGCGGGGCCTACATGGAAAAGGAAGCCCGCGTCGCCAAACAGCGCGGCTACCCCACCCCCATCAACCCCACCAAGCAGGCCACCGACGAGCTCTACGACGCGGCGCTGCGCTTCTGCGTCGAGCACATCGACCGCATCAGCATTTGCGCCGGCACCCACAACGAAGCCAGCTCCCTGCTGCTCACCCAGCTCATGCAGCAGGCTGGCCTCGCGCCAGGCGACCCTCGCGTGTGGTTTGCCCAGCTATACGGCATGAGCGACAACCTCACCTACAACCTCGCCCACGCCGGCTACAACACCGCCAAGTACCTGCCCTACGGCCCGGTAGCCGCCGTGATGCCATACCTGCTGCGGCGGGCCGACGAGAACACGGCCATCTCGGGGCAAAGCAGCCGCGAGTTTCTGCTCATTCAGAAAGAACTGCGCCGCCGCCAGGGCCGCTAAACAGCCCTGGCAGGAGCCCTCGTTTTGGTCGCGCGCAAGCTCGCGAATGCGTTCGGGAACGATTTTAGCAGGGCAAAAGCATTAGGGGCATGCCGTACAGCATACTGTAGAGCTGCACCGCAGCGCCTTCCCGTTTAATTTCGTTAATTTTCAGCCCCTAAAACGGTTTCCGCTTACTTGATGCCCCGCCATGATTGGTCGTATCCGCACGTACTTAATTCGTTATTCCCGTCAGCAAACCGGTACCGTCAGCTACCTCACCCTGGTGCAGGAAGCTGAGCTAGGATTAAATCTGGAGATTTCGCACGAAAAATCTCGCCTCAATGAAATGCTCGCCGAAATCTCCATGGCCGAGTACGAAGACGGCCGCCCGCCCCTGAGCTGCCTGGTGAAGGTGCAAGGCTCGAAGGGCCAGGGAGATAATTTCTATAAGCTGTGCGAAAAGATGGGCATGGGCGAGTGGCGGAGCCTCAAGCAGAACGAAGACTTTTTGAAAGACCTGGTGCAGGAATGCCGGGATTTTTGGCGCGACGAAGCCAACTTCCAGAAATACGCCTGAGAAGCTCCTCAAGGCCAGTTATCTAGCCCAACCATGCAAGTGGGCGTAGTGTGGAGGTAGGAAAGAATGGAAAAAAAGCGGGATGTAACCTCTACTGCGGTGGTCCCGTTAAGGACCTCAACCAGCCGGTAGGTTGGTTTACATTTCCACATTTCCACATCTTTCACCATGAATACCAACGATCCTAACAACCCGCAGAACACCGGTACCGGCTCAGGCTCTAACTATGGCACCAGCAACACTGGTACTGGCATGGGCAACAGCACCGGCCTGAGCAACGAAGGCACTAGCTACAATGCTGGCACCGGCTCCGGCAGCGGCACGGGTGTAAATAGCAACTCGGGTGCTTCCTTGGGTAACCCAACTAATTCAACCGACGGCGACGACTTCAGCGCCACTGCCAAAGGTGCTGCCATGGCCGGTACTCCCGGTGCCGTGGTAGGCCGCGCTGTTGATGGCATTCAGAATACGGCCGACAGCGCCGCTCACGCCGTAACCGGTGAGCCTTACCGCGATGGTGGCAACGTAAGCGGTATGTTCCGCGACCGCACCAGCGCTGAGAAGGCTTACCAGTCGCTCTCGTCGCGTGGCTACGGCAAAGAAGATGTCAACGTGTTGATGTCGGATGAAACCCGCAAGACGCACTTCGGCGAAGACACCGCCCATACCGACCTCGGCGATAAGGCCATGGAAGGTGCTGGCGTAGGCTCGGCCATTGGTGGTACTGCTGGTGCCATCATTGGCGCTATCGCAGCCATTGGCACGTCGGTAGCCCTGCCCGGCTTGGGCCTGATTATCGCTGGTCCGCTGGCGGCTGCGCTGGCCGGTGCCGGTGCCGGTGGCCTCACGGGTGGCCTGGTAGGCGCCCTGGTGGGCTCGGGCATTCCCGAGGAGCACGCTGCTGAGTACGAGCAAGGCATCAAGAGCGGCAATATTGTGATGGGTGTGAAGCCCCGCAATGCCGAGGATGCCAAGTACTTCGAAGACGAGTTCCGTCGCCACAGCGCCGACAAGGTTTACAAGTATTAATCTTGTTTCGGGCTTCGGCCTATGAATACCAAAAAAAGCCTTTCCCGCTCGGGAAAGGCTTTTTTATTGCAACCCTTTCGCGTGTTGGCTGGTCTGTTGCAGGTGAGCCGTAAGGGTTTAGCAATTCGGGCACTTATTTCACCCGTTAGGGCGTTTTCATCGTAAGCTAGAGGCTCCGGAGTTGCCTCGCGCGCTCCTTACATTTGATTTTCATCCCCGTTTTATTTTCCTGCAAATGTCTTCTCCCCGCTTGAAAGTCGGGCTGTATGCCTTTTTGGTAGCAGCCGTGTTTGTTCTGGCATCGTACCGCTTGCTGCGCCGGTCCGACTCGGTGGCCCCGAGCAAAGACCAGGTGCTGATTGGCATAATGCTGCGGGGCCTCACGGAGGCCCACTACCAGCCCGAAAAGGTGGATGATGCGTTTTCCAAGCGCGTGTTCGACCTGTACCTGAAGCACCTCGACTACCGCAAGCAGTTCTTGCTGGCCACCGATGTGGAGCAGCTGCGCCGGTACCAGACCCAAATCGATGACGAGGTGAAGCGCGGTTCTCACGAATTCCTCGACCTGAGCACCAAGCTGATGGCTGACCGCACCAAGGAAATGCAGGGCTTGTATCGTGAGATATTGGCTAAGCCCTTCGATTTTACGGTGGATGAGAGCTTCCAGTCTGATTTCGAGAAAGCCGCTTTCCCAGCCGATAAAGCGGCCCAGCGCGAGATGTGGCGCAAGCTGCTCAAGTTCGAAACGCTGAGCCGGGTATCGGAAATGATGGAGGCGCAGGAAAAAGCCAAGCAGGCCAAGCCCAGCATTGCCAGTGCCGCGCCGAGTGTACCCAAACCCGTTGATGCCGATGCTCCCACCGCGGCCGAGCCCATACGCACCCCTACCGAAATGGAGGCCGAGGCCCGCAAGCGCGTGCTGAAGTACTACGACGAGCAGTTTGCGGAAATGAATGAAATTGACGCGAATGACCGCCTGGCAACCTATGCCAACACCATTGCCAACACCTACGACCCGCACACCGAGTACTTCGCGCCCAAAGCCAAGGAGGATTTCGACTACGAAATGACCGGCCGCTTTGAAGGCATCGGGGCCACGCTGCGAGAGAAGGAAGGCCTGATTTACGTGGATGAAATCATGCCCGGCTCGGCTTCGGCCCGCCAGGGTGATTTGAAAAAGGGCGATGCCATCATTCGGGTTGCCCAGGCGCAGGCCGAGCCAGTGAGCATCGAAGGCTGGCACACCGCCAAAGCCGTGACGCTGATTCGGGGCAAGAAAGGCTCGGAAGTGCGCCTGACGGTGAAAAAGCCCGACGGCAGCACCAAGGTTATTCCCATCGTCCGCGACGTGGTGGTGGTTGATGAAAAGTACGCCCAGTCCTCGGTTATTACGGACAAGGGCCAGAAAATTGGCTACCTGCGCCTGCCGGGCTTCTACGCCGACTTCAACGACAATGGCGGCCGGAGCTCGTCGGATGACGTGAAGAAGGAACTGGCCAAGCTGAACGCCGAGGGCGTGAAGGGCGTGATTCTGGACCTGCGCTTCAACGGCGGTGGCTCGCTTACCGATGCGGTGTCAATGGCCGGCCTGTTTATGGAAAGCGGCCCCATGGTGCAGGTACGCGACGGCCAGGGCCGCACCCAGGTACTGACCGACAACGACCCCCGCGTGCAATACAGCGGTCCGCTGGTAGTGTTGGTGAACAAGTACAGCGCTTCGGCCTCAGAGATTCTCGCGGCGGCCGTGCAGGATTACCACCGCGGTATCATCATGGGCTCGACCAGCACGTATGGCAAAGGCACGGTGCAGCGCATTTTCGACCTCGACGAGGCCCTACCCACGGAGCTAAACAACGTGAAGCCCATTGGTTCGCTCAAGCTCACCACCCAGAAGTTCTACCGGGTGAACGGTGGCTCTACGCAGTTCAAGGGCGTGGTGTCGGACATTGTGGTGCCCGACCTGTATTCGTACCTCGACCAGGGCGAAAAGGAGTCGGACTACCCGCTGAAGTGGGATGAAATCCAGCCTGCCCGCTACCGCCCCTGGAATGGTGCTCCCGCCATCGACAAGCTGCGCGCCAACAGCAAAGCCCGCGTGGCCGCCAACCCCAGCTTTAAGATGATGGACGAGATGGTGAAGAGCATGCGCAAGCGTAAAGACGAAACCACGGTTTCGCTCAAGCTGAGCGCCTACCGGACCGAGCAGCAGCAGGCCAAGGCCATATCGGACCGCTACGAAGCCGCCCAGAAAAGCACTAACGCGCTGGCCTTCTCCCCACTCGCAGCCGATGTTCGGGCTGTGGGTGGCGACACGGTGAAGCTTAACCGAGCCTCGCGCATCACCAAGACGCTCAAGAAGGACATTACCATTGGCGAAGCCGTAGCGGTGATTCAGGACGAGTTGAAATAAATGCCCAGAGAATAGTAATCAGCTCAATTTTAGGCCGCTATTGCCTGAGCGCCAACGTTAGCAAAAAGCCCCCGCACCACACGGTGCGGGGGCTTTTTTTGGCACCTTTTTGGCATGACAACTATCTTAGTAAATAGACAGTGTCAAAGCGTTGGACTGTTTTTCACAATATCCAATGCAAGTAATTGAAAATCAATTTACTAAACTCATAATAAATTTGACAAAAAAATTAGTAATCAGGCAACTAAAAAGCTGCCGATTGCTGTTTACTAAGCATGAAGACTACAGAGGAAACCCGCATCATCCCGCTCAACCCGCAGGTAGAAGCTGCCGGCGACGAGCAACAGCAGAAGCTAGCTGATGAGACCTGGCGCAAATCAATTCCAGCGCAGGTTTTCCTCAACTACTTCTTTGCCATCAACTATCACATTCAAGAGAACGACGACTTGGTCGGCGGCCTGCAGAACCTGCCCTTCTTCCGCAGCCACACGGCTGAGCTGAACGACGCCGATGTTGCCACTCTCACCAAGCTGCTGCACACCAGCTGGAGCACGGAATACGCGCTGCGGGCCACGGCCGAGCTGGGCGATGATAACTTCCTGCGCAACGCCCTGCACTGGACGTTCCCGCAGGCGTACCACGCCATCCTGTCGGGCTTACAGGCCTTCCTGTACACCACCGGGGTGCGCTCCAACAACGGCCAGCTTATCCGCCGCGAGGTGGGCCGGCTGGTGGTGAAGAATGCCTACCCGCGGCCGGTGTCGTTTTACGCGGCCGGCGCTTACGGCGACTTCAGCATTCACCGCTTGCCGCTGGCGGGCTACAAGGCCGGGCTGCACATTGCCAGCAAGGAGATTGACGCCCAGGCCCAGATTGTGCAGTTCTTGCGCACAACGCGCAAAATGAAGGCGCAGTGGACCCGTGCGCAGGTGCAGGCCAACCCCAACACGGCCATTCGTAGCCAGAAGACGGGCCGCCCGCTGGATAAGTGGACGGCGGCGCACTGGCAGCAGATTACGTGGCGCCTAGGCTACACCACCATCTTCGACCTGCTGGGCCGCCTGCGCATTTCGCAGACCAGCCGCGAGATAGAGCGCTACGTGGAGGCCGACATCGACTTTCGCCTGTTCCACGCTTCGCTGCTGAACATCGTGAGCTACCTCAACGGTGTGCACGAGACCTATGTGGCCAAGGCCCTGGGCCTGGAGCGCTACCGCCAGCTGGTGGCCGAGTTGCCGGTGCATTTGCAGGCAGGCTTTGTGGAAGACCGGTTGCGCACCCGCGTGGAGCCGGTGCTGGCCCCCACGCCGCCCACGGCGCCGGCCATTGCCACCGACGCTCCGCAGTACCGCCTGGCCGCTTAAGGCCGGTTTCGGTGGATTTTGTAAACGTAAAGCCGCTCCGGTTCGGAGCGGCTTTTTTCGTACCGTACTTTTGTGGTTCACTTTTATTGACCACGCCCCTGCTCGCCTCGGCCAGCAGCCTGATTTTTCCGGCGGAATCGTCCACGAAAACCGTGGAATCCGGAAAATCCGCGCGAATCCGTGGTTCAGATTATCATGCAGCACCTCAGCGAACAGGAACTACAGCGCCGCCACAAACTCGAAGAATTGGAAAAGCTGGGCATTGAAGCGTATCCGTCGGAATTGGTCGACGTGACGTTTTACGCCAAGGAAATTCACGACAACTACCACCCCGAGCTCAACAACTTTAAGGACGTGTGCCTGGCGGGCCGGCTGATGTCGCAGCGCGTAATGGGCAAGGCGTCGTTTGCGGAGCTGATGGATACTTCGGGCCGCATTCAGCTGTATGTGAACCGGGATGAAATCTGCCCTGGCGAGGACAAGGAGCTATACAATACGGTGTTTAAGAAGCTGCTTGATTTGGGCGACTTCATCAGTGTGAAAGGCCGTGTGTTTAAGACGCAGGTGGGCGAAACATCCATCCACGTGACGGAGCTGAAACTGCTGGCCAAGGCCCTGCGCCCACTGCCCGTGGTGAAGGAGAAAGTGGACGAGGCCACCGGTGAGAAAGTGACCTACGACGCCTTTACCGACCCCGAGCAGCGCTACCGCCAGCGCTACGTGGACCTGGCGGTGAACCCGCAGGTGCGCGATACCTTCATCAAGCGCACGCAGCTGGTGCAGTCGATGCGGAATTTCCTCAACGACAAGGGCTACCTGGAGGTGGAAACCCCGATTCTGCAGCCGCTGTACGGCGGCGCTGCGGCCCGCCCCTTCACCACGCACCACAACACGCTGGACATGACGCTGTACCTGCGCATTGCCAACGAGCTGTACCTCAAGCGCCTCATCGTAGGTGGCTTCGATGGCGTGTACGAGTTCAGCAAGGACTTCCGCAACGAGGGAATGTCGCGGTTTCACAACCCCGAGTTCACCCAAATGGAGCTCTACGTGGCCTACAAGGATTACGCCTGGATGATGGACCTGGTAGAAGAAATGGTAGAGCGCGTGGCCATGGCCCTGCACGGCCAGACCGAAGTGCAGGTGGGCAACAACCTCATCAACTTCCAGCGGCCCTGGCAGCGCTACACCATGTTTGAGGCCATTGAGAAGTACACCGGCAAGGCCATCGGTGAGATGGACGAGGCCCAGCTGCGCGAAACAGCTCAGGAGCTGCACGTGCACCTGGACCCCAGCATGGGCAAGGCCAAAATCATCGACGAAATATTTGGTGAGCACGTGGAGCCCAAGCTCATTCAACCCACTTTCATCACCGACTATCCGGTGGAGATGTCGCCGCTGGCCAAGAAGCACCGCGACCGTCCCGGCATGGTAGAGCGGTTCGAGGCTATTTGCAACGGCAAGGAAATCTGCAACGCCTTCTCCGAGCTCAACGACCCCATCGACCAGCGCAAGCGCTTCGAAGACCAGCTGGAGCTAGGCAAGCGCGGCGACACCGAGGCCATGGTGCTCGATGAGGACTTCCTGCGCGCCCTCGAGTACGGCATGCCGCCCACGGCCGGCCTGGGCATCGGCATCGACCGCCTGAGCATGATTATGACCAACTCGCACTCCATTCAGGACGTGCTGTTCTTCCCGCAAATGAAGCCGGAGAACGTGCAGAAAGAGAAGCAGGAGAAGGAATAAGCTCCTCTTGCCGCCTGTCATCCTTATCTGTCATGCAGAGCGCAGCGAAGCATCTTATCACGTTCGGACGTTTCGTTCCGCGGCGATAAGATGCTTCGCTGCGCTCTGCATGACAGCCGAATGAATGAGCAAGTCAGACAATTGGAAGTAGCCAAAAATCGAAAAGCCCCACACGAAATGTCGTGCGGGGCTTTTCTTTTATAATCGTCTTACCCTTCAAACCGCTGTTCTTAACAGAAGCTTGCGATGAACACGTTTGATTTTACTATTGAGTTGTTTAACCAATTTCAATAGAAGCTCTTACGGTCGGCAATTTTACTGATAAAACTTACGGCCTTCTTTCAAGGCGATTATGTACGATTTTACGTGGAAGCGCCAAAGTGGGTTACGCCAAAGGGAAAAATATTTTTGAGCCCAACAGTCACTACCGGGGACCCTGGTGCCGGGCATCGTCGCCGAAGCCGTCATAGTCGGGGTCGGCATCGAAGGAGTGGGCGGAGGAGACATTGCTGCCGCCCAGGCCCTGCAGGAGGCGGTCGGCGGCTACTTTGTCTTCGCTCACGGCCGCGTCGGGGTTGGTGTGGCCGGGCTCGTCGCCCTGCGCTTTGGCCAGGGTGCCTTTCACCAGCTTGCTGAGGCCCTCGCCCCACTTGCTCGCCGAGCGGCGCAGGTTGGAGCGGGCATCGTCGCCGGTTTCGGGGGCTAGCAGTAAGCCGGCCACAATGCCGGCCGTGGCGCCCGCCAGCAGCGAGAGAATGACTTTGCCTTTGTCGTCTTTCATGACATATAGGAAAATGGGTTATTCGCAATCTATTACGTAACGGAAAATGTGCCCAGTTGTTAGGTTCAGCTCAAAAAAGCTGCTACTCGGTCCAAGACCAGGCTGTACTCCCGGGCTCAAAACGAAAAAAGCCCCGCACCTTGCGGCGCGGGGCTTTCGGTAAGCAGCAGACGCCAGCTTACATATCGTTCAGCATCTTGGTGATTTCCGACTTGCCTTTGCCGAGCTTGCTCTGCAAGCGGCCCACCAGCTCGTCGCCCTGGCCTTCGGTGTAGGTCAGGTCCTCATCGGTGAGCTGCGCGTATTGCTGCTTCAGCTTGCCTTTGATGTCGTTCCAATCGCCTTTCAGCTTGAGGCTGCTGCCAGCGCCGGTCAGGCCAAGGTCTTCGAGCTTGCCGGCGTATTCTTTGAATTTAGCTTCGAGGTCCGAACCGATTTTGGTGGCTTGTTCGCCCAGTTGGCCGCTGTACTTGGAGGCTACGCCTTTCCAGTTTTCGCGGGTGGCCGTGCCTTTGTCGGGAGCCAATAGCATACCGGCAATGATGCCAGCGCCAGCACCAGCGAGTGCAGCTAAGAGAATTTTGCCGGCGTTGTTGTCTTCTTCTTGGTACGACATGGTAATGGGTAATGAAGGGTGAATGAGGGTGAAAGATGTTCTAGAGAAAGCGCAAAGGCAAATTCAAAACTAGATATTTTGTTTTGCGGCTGCGTTTGGCCTGGCAGACTATACGCATGGCGTCGCAGGGGGTTGAGCTGGAGAACAAATTTTCCGTTAGCCTGCGGGGCCTTATCGTTGGCTACATTTTGCCTTTCCGCTCCGTTTGGGTACCCCGGCGTAGATTCGCTTCCTTTCCCTCCACTGCTATCCTATATCTTATGAAAACGCCCCGCCTTCTGTTCGCCACCTTGCTGCTGGCCGCCGCGTGCCAGCGCCAGGCCCCGCCCACCGCCGCGAGCCAAAGCCCGTCTACGGACGCCACGGCCTGCATCGACCCCAGCAAAATCAAGCCCGATGGCATTTGCACCATGGACTACAAGCCCGTGTGCGGCTGCGATGGCAAAACCTACTCCAACGCCTGCGTGGCCGGCAATGCCGGCGTGCGCACTTACACCGACGGTCCCTGCCCCACCACGCCCAAGTAAACCCGAGCTGCTGAATGCCCGCCAAATCCCGCTACCGCGACTTCTGCCGCACCGCGCCCGACGTGCCCGTGTTTGCCCAAGCGTGGTACCTGGATGCCTGCGCCACCGGCGGCGCCTGGGACGTGGTGCTGGCCGAGGACAACGGCCGCGTCGCCGCCGCGCTGCCGTACTTCTACAAGCAGAAGGGGCCGTTTCGGTACGTGACCATGCCGCCCTTTGTGAAGATGCTGGGCCCGTACCTGCTGCCGGAGTTTCGCGGGGTGCTCAAAAAGGAGCACCTGTTGCTGGAGGCCCTCATCAAGCAGCTGCCCCGGTTCGCCGCCTTCAAGCAGAACTTCTACCCCACGGCCACCAATTGGCTGCCGTTTTACTGGCTCAACTACCGCCAGACCACTTACTATACCTACCGCCTCAACGGCCTGCACCAACTCCCGCGGGTTGAAGAGGGGCTGAACCGCAACATCCGGCGCAACATTCAGAAGGCCCAGCAGCAGGTCCGGGTGGTGCATAATTTATCAGCCGAGCAGTTTTATCAGCTCAATAAAATGAGCTTCGACCGGCAGGGCCTGGCCATGCCGTGCTCGTGGGCCCAGTTTGAGCAACACGATGCCGCACTGGCTGCCAACGGGGCGCGGCAGATGTTCTTCGCCGTGGATGCCCAGGAGCGCATTCATTCGGCGGCCTATCTAATCTGGGATAAGCAGGCGGCGTACTACCACCTCTCCGGCGACGACCCGGCCCTGCGCGAGAGCGGCGCGGGCATCCTGCTTATATGGGAAGCCATTCGCTACGCCAGCGAGGTGCTGGGGCTAGCGTGTTTTGACTTTGAAGGCAGCATGCTGCCGGCCGTGGAGCGCATCCGGGTGCAGTTTGGGGCCGTGCAGACGCCGTATTTCTTTGTGTGGAAATACAATTCGCGCGCTTTCGAGTTACTGGAAAAGCTGAAGCGCTAAACCCGAGAACGACAAACTCTCCTCCTTACCAAGGAGGGGAGTTTGTCGTTCTACTTCTCTCCTCAACATATCAACACACCCACCTTCATCTCCCTCTAATGTCTGAAAAACGCTACGTCCTCAACCCCGCTCCTTTTGTAGTGCCCACCACCGATGGCAAGCTCATTGAAGAGCACGTGGGCGGCGCCAGCACCGGCACCGCTGCCTACAGCCTGGCGCACATGGTGGCGCCCCCGCACTGGAGCGAGCCGCACCAGACGCCGAGCTTCGACGAAATCACCATTGTGGTGCGCGGCCGGAAGCGGTTTGAAATCGATGGCGACGTGGTGGAGCTGCAGGCCGGGCAGGCCTTGCTGATTAAAGGCGGCGCGCGGGTGCGCTACTCCAACCCGTTTGATGCAGAATGCGAGTACTGGTCGGTGTGCGTGCCGGCGTTCAGCCCCGCCACCGTGAACCGGGAAGAGGAATAGCGGCCATGGCGGGCGAAACCAACCTACAGCGCCTGCTGACTGCCATGCAGCCGGTGCTCAACGCCGGCGAATACGTGTTTTGCACGACTCAGGCGGCTACCGCTGTACCGGCAGACCGGGTGCTGGGCTCGTTCCGCGAGGCCGAAGGCCTCACCTTGATTGTGGCCCGAGAAACGGCTGATGCCCACGGGTTAAGCTATGACTATGTATCGGCCTGGCTAACCTTGAACGTGCATTCGTCGCTGGCCGCCGTGGGGCTGACGGCGGCCGTAGCCACGGCCCTGTCTCGGGAAAACATCAGCTGCAATGTGGTGGCAGCTTACTTCCACGACCACCTGTTTGTGGCCCAAGCCGATGCGCAGCGAGCCTTGGCAGTTCTACAGGCCTTAACGGCCGAGGCCGGTGGGAATCCCTCCAAAAAGGCAGCCGACTAATAACGCCAGGACTCCTGCTCACAGTCTGCACTCAACCAGTACATTTAGCTTCATGGACCAGCGCATTATCAACCTCTTCGACGAATACACCCACGCCCCGCTCACCCGCAAGGAGTTTCTGGACCGACTGGGCAAGCTGACCGGCGGCACGGCCCTGGCGCTGGCGGCCCTCTCGGCGCTGGAGCCCGGCTACGCCCAGGCCGCGACCATTGCGCCCGAAGCCGATGACCTGGTGGCCGAAGAAGTGAGCTGGATTGGCGATGGGTCGCCGGTGCGCGGCTACCTGGTTCACCCTAAAGGCCGAAAGAAGCGCGGCGCGGTGGTGGTGATTCACGAAAACCGCGGCCTCACGCCGCACATCAAAGACGTAACCCGGCGCGTGGCCCAGGCCGGGTACCTGGCGCTGGGCGTGGACGCGCTTTCGCTCCTGGGCGGCACGCCCACCGACGAGGACAAGGGCCGCGAGCTCATCGGCCAGCTCGACCCCACCAAAAACCTCAACAACTACCTGAAGGCCCTCGAGTACCTGCGGGCCCGGCCCGACTGCAACGGCCGCACCGGCGCCGTGGGCTTCTGCTGGGGCGGCGGCTTGGTAAACCAGCTGGCCGTGCACGACCCCAAACTCGACGCCGGCGTGGCCTACTACGGGCAGCAGCCCAAAGCCGAAGACGTGCCCCGGATAAAGGCCGCCATGATGCTGCACTACGGCGGCCTCGACCAACGCATCAACGCCGGCATTCCGGCCTACGAAGCGGCCCTGAAAGCGGCCGGCACCAAGTACGAGCTGTACGTGTACGAAGGCGTGAACCACGCCTTCAACAACGACACGTCCCCGGCCCGCTACAACGCCGAAGCCGCTAAACTGGCCTGGGAACGCACGTTACGACTCTTCAAGGAAAAATTGGGCTAAACCGGCGGCCAGACGCATCTTCGCGGTTCCATTCGGTCTTCATGTGAAATAAAAAACTACCCGTTTTATTTGTTGCCATGTTGGTAAAAGTCTCCAGTAGCCTAGCGCAGGCGGCGCCTGCTGCGGCGCCCGCACCCGCGCCCGATTACGAAGAGGTGAGTGTACCGGTGCCCCGGGCCATTTCGCTGATTACGGACATGACGAAGGTGGTGCTCTCCCGCGAGCCGGGCCGCGACAAGGTGTAGGCGCTGATAGACCGGCGCCGCGCCCGGTCAGAAAAAGGCGACCAAAGCCTCACCATCAGCATTCCAAAGAATAAAATTACCCGCACGCTGGGCCTGGTCGAATAGCGCCTTCAACAGATCAGAAACAGAGCAGCCTACTGCGGTCAGCTCAATAAAAAAGCCCGGCCGAACAGATGTTCGGCCGGGCTTTTTTATTGAGCTGACTCGCCTTACTACTGCGCTTTAGCGGGAGCCGGCAGGGGCTTGCGGGGCAGCTTCTGGTCGCGCATGGCGGCGTCGTACACGAAGGAGGCGACCACCACCGAAGCCTGCTTGAGGTCGTCGGCAATGAGGCGGTCGTAGGTGTCCTGGTTGGTGTGGTGCGTGGTGGGAAAATAGTCGAGGCCGTCCTGAATGAATTGGAAGCCGGGTAGGCCCACGGCGTCGAAGGCAATGTGGTCGGTGCTGCCGGTGTTGCGCAGCGTGACGGTGGTAGCACCCAGGTCGGCGAAGGGCTTGAGCCACTCGGCGAAGATGGGAGCTACGGCCTCGTTGCCCTGGGCGTAGATGCCGCGGATTTTTCCGCCGCCGTTGTCGAGGTTGAAGTAGGCGGCGAGCTTCTCGTGGTCGGGCAGCAGCTTCATGGTGGCAGGGTCGGCAAAGTGGTTTTTCACGTAGTTGCGCGAGCCGTGCAGGCCCTGCTCCTCCTCGCCCCAGAGCGCAATGCGGATGGTGCGGCGCGGCTTGAGGCCCGTGGTCTTGAGGATGCGCACGGCTTCCATCATCACGGCGCAGCCGGCGGCGTTGTCGGTGGCGCCGGTGGCCGCGTGCCAGGAGTCGAGGTGGCCGCCGAGCATCACCACTTCGCTTTTCAGCTTGCGGTCGGTGCCGGGGATTTCGGCCACTACGTTGTACCCTTTCAGGTCCTGGGTCTGGAAGCGGGTTTTGGTTTCCAGCTCCACTTCCACCGGCACGCCGGCTTCTACCAGCCGGATGAGGCGGAGCTGGTCTTCGGGGGCCATTTCAACCTCGGGCAGCACCGGCGTAGCGTCGGCGGCATAGGGAGCGCCGTTGGTGGTGTTGAAGGTACCGTAGATGCCGCCCCGGGCGCTGAGCACCGCGGCGGCGCCTTCGCTCATCATCAGCTCGCTCATTTTGGTGCGCAGGGCCATCTGGGCGCGGCGGGTAGCCATGGCTGCCGCGTCGGGCATGTTGCTGGCAGGGCGGGCTGCGGTGGGGTCGGCCATTTTGCTCAGCTCTTCGTCGGTGTAGCGCTTCAGGTCGGGCTCGGCGCTGGGCTTGGGCGGCGTGGGCACGCTCATTACCACAATTTTGCCGCGGAGCTTGCCTTTGTATTGGTCGAGGTCGGCTTCGGTGGTGGGGGTTTTCATTACCACTACGGGCAGGCGCAGGGGGCCGGGCGTGCTGGGCGTCCAGGCCTTGGGAAAGCCAATCATGGAGTGGTAGTACGGCGCCGTCATGGCCACGTAGGACTTGTCGACGTCCCAGCCGCGGCCAAAGTCGCCCCAGGCTTCGATGTTGGCATTGACGAGGCCGTACTGCGTGAGCTGCTTTTTGGTCCACTCGTTGGCGCGCTTCAGGCCCTCGGAGTTGGCCAGGCGCGGGCCGCTCACGTCGGTGAGGTAAAAGGCCGTTTCCATCACCTTGGAGCGGTTCATGCCCTCGTCGCGAATTTTGGCCAGCGCCGCGCCGTCTAGTTTCTCTTTGGATTGAGCGGCGGCGGGAGTACTGCAAGCCAGCCCACCGGCCAGCGCAAAGAGCAGAAGTTTGTTCATATAAAAAGCAGTTGCTTAAGGTTTGAACGCCTAAGATAAGCACCAGCGCTGGGCTAAACCGGCATGCACCAGGCCATTGTGGGCATCTTTTTCGCAATGCTTTTGAAGCCGGAAATCCACGCCCGGGGCCTGGTCTGGGGATAGTGCCCGTTGGTCGGTACTTGTGCCCTGCCGGTCCAGCTTGGTCTTTTTCGCGCGCTTTCGGCCGATGGTTTGCAAATAGCCCAAACAGGAAGAGTCGATTCCCACACCAGGAGCCCGCTGCCTGCAGCGTCCGAACCCAGCTTTTTTCACCCCATTCAATTTTCTGAACGCATGAAAGCTTCTTTGTTTTCCCTCCTCGCTGCCGCTGCCCTGTTTACTTCGTCTGCTTCCTTCGCCGCCGAGGGTCCTTATGGCCACCGCTACGACGACCGCAACAGCAAAGACTTCAACTACGGCTACGTACGCAACCACCGCGTAACGGCCCAGGAAAGAGCCCGCTGGGAAGCCCAGCAGCGCGAAGCCCAGCTGCAGCTCCGCGAAGCCAAGCTGCGGGAAGCCCAACAGCGCGCCCAATGGGAGGCGGCCCACCGCAACCGCCGCTAGTCACGTACTAAGCTCGTCCATCCCTCCCGGCGCCCGCCTGGGCGCCGGAAGCAGGCGTTATTTTTTTACCCACCCAATACCAACGTATTCAATGAAACCCTCTTTGTTTCCTCTGCTGGCCGCTTTCGCCCTCACCATTGGCACGGCTGCTGCCCAAACCACTACCACCACGCCTCCGGCCCAGGGCCAGATGGAAGGCCGGGGCTACGGCCGCATGCAGGGCAACCCCGAAGAAATGGCCACCCGCCAGAGCCAGCGCATGGCCCAGGAGCTTGGCCTGAACGCCGACCAAACCGCCAAAGTGCAGCAAATTCTGCTGGCCCGCGGCCAGGAAATGCAAGCCATGCGCGGCCAGGCCCGCGACGAGAGCAACCGCGACCAGATGCGCACCCAGATGGAAGCCAGCCGCACCAAGTACGAGGAGCAGTTCAAAGCCGTGCTGACCCCCGAGCAGTACACCAAGTACACCACCATGCAAGCCGACCGCATGAACCGCGGCGGTGGGGGCCGTGGTGGCCGCGGCTACGGCCAAGGTCAGGACCAGGCCCAAGGCCAGGGAATCGAGGCCGGCAAAGTCAAGATGAAAGACGACAAAATAAAAATCAAGGCTGATAAAAAAGCCGCCAAGGAAGCTGCCAAAGCGGCTAAGAAAACCAGCAAATAAGCTCCCCTGAGCGGCTGCGCTGCAACAGAAAAGCCCCGGCCAATTGGTCGGGGCTTTTCTGTTGCAGCGCAGCCGCTCATTAACTACTCGCGACTTAGGCAATAGGCAGGCTGCGCGCAATGCCCAGTTCCAGCCCCCGCAGCTCGGCCAGCCCGCGCAGCCGGCCGATGGCGGAGTAGCCCGGGTTTGTGCGCTTGTGCAGGTCGTCGAGCATCTGGTGGCCGTGGTCGGGGCGCATGGGCAGGCTCACCTGGCGCTGCCGCATCACCTGCACCAGCTCACGCATCACGGCGTACATGTCCACGTCGCCTTCCAGGTGGTTGGCTTCGTAGAAGTTGCCGTCAGCGTCACGCTGGGTGCTGCGCAGGTGCAGGAAGTGGATGCGGTCGGCAAATTGGCGCACCATGGCGGGCAGGTCGTTGTCGGCCCGCACGCCGAACGAGCCGGTGCAAAAGCATAGGCCGTTGTGGAGCGAGGGCACGGCCGCGGCCAGGGCCGCGACGTCGGCGGCGGTGCTCACCACCCGGGGCAGGCCCAGAATGGCGTACGGCGGGTCGTCGGGGTGAATGGCCAGGTGGATGCCCACTTCCTCAGCCACCGGCACCACGGCCCGCAGAAACAGAATCAGGTGCTCCCGCAGTTGGGCCGCATCGATGCCCCGGTAGGCATCCAGCGCCTGCTGAAACTGCGCCAGCGTAAAGCTCTCCTCGCTGCCCGGCAGCCCGGCAATGATGTTGCGCTGCAGCTGCTCGCGGTCGGCGGCGCTCATGGTGGCCCAGCGGGCTTCGGCTTGGGCTAGTTCCTGGGCGCTGTAGTCAGCGGTTGCGTTGGGCCGCTGCAGCATTTGTGTATCAAAGGCCACGAAAGCGGCTTTTTCGAACCGCAGCGCTTTGGAACCGTCTTCGACTTCGTACGCCAGGTCGGTGCGGGTCCAGTCCAGCACGGGCATGAAGTTGTAGGTCACCGTGTGGATGCCGCACGCGGCCAGGTTGCGCAGCGAATCCTGGTAATTGGCAATGTAGCGTTGGTAGTCGCCGGTGCGGGTTTTGATGTGCTCGTGCACCGGCACGCTCTCCACTACGCTCCAGGTAAGGCCGGCCGCGGCTACCTCGGCCTGGCGCTTCTGGATTTCGGCCACGGGCCACACCACGCCATTTGGAATGTGGTGCAGGGCGGATACCACGTCGGTCGCACCGGCCTGGCGGATGTCTTGCAGGCTGACTGGGTCGTTGGGGCCGTACCAGCGCCAGCTTTGGATAATGGGCATATCGTTGGGTTATCTAATTAAGCTGAGTTTAAGCTACTCGCCTGCGCCTTTTGTCGTCATGCGAAACTTGCGAAACATCTTTTCATAGCTCAATGGCTGGTATGGAAATGCTCCGATTAGCTCTTTCGGAATAACAGCGCCAGTATTCTCGGTACCGATGCCCAGTCATTATCATCAAACCATTCCTGCAATTGCTCGCAGCGGAACCCATGTTCCCGAGCCAACGCCGTGAATTCCGACACGTGGTGCGTGTAACATTCCAGCTCAAAAACCCTGGCTCCGTTATCAAACCGCGCTTTGCTGCCCTGGTATTGCTTGAAAGGATGCAGCTCGCCGATATAGAAAAAGCCGCCTGTTTTCAAAGCCGCATTAGCCTGCTCAAATACGAAATTGAGGTGTTGAATGTGCTCCAAAATGAGGCTGCAGGTAATTAAGTCAACCGCCGAATTCTTTACAAAAGTCCATGCTTGGGTAATGTCGGCTTGCTGAAAATGCACGTTGGCATTGGCATTTTTAGCCCTAGCTTTCTCCAGCATTTCGGCGGAGAAATCTACGGCCGTGACGTGAGCCGCGTGCGCCGCCAGCCATTTGGTGTTTTTGCCGGTGCCGCAGCCTATTTCAACAACTTCGGAAAAAGGAATATCCGCCAGCAGCTGCCGGATGGCCGTGGCTTCCAGGTCCCGCGTCTTGTTCACAACGGTGTCGTAGGTGCTGGCCCAAGTGTTATAAGCGGATTGGATGTTCATGCCCGAAAGTAAGAAACGGGCGCCGCCTCCATAGCAGCTGAGAAGCCGAAGTAGCTGCCAAGAACGCACAACCTGGCTGGCGCGAGCCCCCGGAATGAAATAAAGCGACGAACTTCCAGACAATAACATCCACTTTGCTCAGTATGACCATCGAAGACCTCCAAGCCATTTGCCAACGCCTGCCCGGCACCACCGAAGACATCAAATGGGACACGCACTTGTGCTTCAACGTGGGCGGCAAAATGTACCTGGTGACTTCGCCCGACGAAGTACCGACCACGGCCTCCATCGCGCCGCCCGAAGCATTTGAAACGCTGGAATCCAGCCCCGGCTTCAGCCGCAACAAGCATCTGGTGCGCTACGGCTGGGTCAACATGGATAATATTCACCTGCTCACCCACGCCGCAACGACGGCATGATTCTGCAGGTATCGAGCATCGGCGGTGAGCTGCCCGGGCCGCTGCAGGCGGTATACCACGGCACCAAGGCCTTCGTCACGTCCTTCACCGAAGCCATTCGGGAAGAAGTGAAGGGGCACAACATTAAAATCACGGCCCTGCTGCCCGGCGTCACCGATACCGACTTCTTCCGCAAAGCCGACATGGAGCGCTCGAAGCTGGTGGCCGAGGGCGCCAGAGCAAGGCCGACCCCGCCAAAGTGGCCCGCGACGGCTACGAAGCCCTGCTCGCCGGCAAAGACAAGGTCATCTCCGGCTTTATGAACAAGGTGCAGGTGGCGGTGAGCAATGTCGTCCCCGATAGCCTAGTAGCCGCCAACCTCCATAAAATGGGCGAGCCCGTAGACGGCGACGAAAGCGCGCACCAGGAGTATGCACGGAGGCGCTAACTGCCTACATATAATTGAACACTAATTAAGTAGAAGGGCCTAAAACGGAGTACATCCCCGTTTCAGGCCCTTCCTATTTTATGCCAATCCCGCCTTTGAGCGGTTAGCTCAACCGAAGCACGACTCCACGGCCGCACCTTTGCAGAAAATTGAATAGCTGCGCGCGCACTTTGCTGGCGGCGGCCCCGAATCCCTATGCGTCTTTTCGTTTATTCCCCGTTGAGTCCGGCGGCGCGGCAGCATCTGCAAAGCCAGCTGCCGGCCGAAGTAATTCCTACGTACAGCCACGACCTGCCCGCCGAGCAGCGGACCGCCGCGTTCCAGGAGGCCCAAGTCTTGTTGGGCAACCCGCCGCCCACCTGGTTTGCCGCTCCCCTGCCCAACCTCCGCTTTTGGCAAATCGACTCCTCGGGGTTTGAGCGCTACCAGGGCGTACACCTACGCATTCCGGTAGCCAACATGGGCGACTTCTTCGCCTGGCCTTGCGCCGAAACCATGGTGGCCGGGCTGCTGGCCCTCTACCGCCACCTGCCGGAGCTGGCCGTGCTCCAAACCGAGAAGAAATGGGTGGGCGGCGCTTTCGTGCGCAACCGCGCCCAGCTGCTGCGGGGCCGGCGCGTGGTCATTCTGGGCGCCGGCGCCATCGGCCGGGCAGTACGCCAGCAGCTCAGCGGCTTCGAGTGCGCCGTGCAACTGCTGGCCCGCACCAACCCGCAGGCCCAGCTCCATTCCAAAGAAGACCTAAAAGCGGCCCTGCCCGAAACTGACATCGTCGTAAACTGCCTCCCCGGCAGCGCCGAAGGCTTTTTCTCCGCCGACCTGGTGGCCGCCATGCGCCCCGGCAGCATCTATGCCAGCGTAGGCCGCGGCAATACCACCGACGAGCCCGCCCTCATTGCAGCGTTGCAAGCCAACCGCCTCGGCGGCGCAGTGCTCGACGTAACCGCCACCGAACCCATCCCCACCGATAATCCGCTCTGGGCGCTGCCCAACGTGCTGCTCACCCAGCATACCGGCGGCGGCCAGCCCTTCGAAGACGAGGGCAAAGTCGACGTGCTGCTACGCAATCTAACCCTTCTCCGCAGCGGCCAGCCGCTGGAGAATCTGGTTGAGCTGAATCGAGGGTATTAAATAGCTACTTGAGCTACTGTGGATTAACCAATTGCCCTGATAACAGAACGGTCCTGCAGCGCGCCGGTGGAACCTCACCCCCGGCCCCTCTCCCGCGGAGAGGGGAGCCTGACGTTAAAATGTGAAAGACCCGGCCCAATATTGAGCCGGGTCTTTTAATTATGAATTGAGCTGGTTCTTGTGCCGTGGCTCCCCTCTCTTTTGGAGAGGGGCCGGGGGTGAGGTTCTACCGGCGCGCTGCAGTACGTTTTCCACAAGCTAAAAGTCAGCCTCACTTAGCCGGGTTCCACGGCTCTTTTGCCGCAAAAATCGTCTTAATCGTGTACCGCTTGGCTTCTTTGGCGGTGAGCTGATGCGACCAAGCTACTCGGGCCTTGGGGTTGGCGCCGGGGCCGGTGGAGTGGTACTCGACAAAATAAGCCGTCTTCTCATTCTCGGGGTTTTTCCAGTTTTCCCAGCCAGCCGGCGTGATGTGCCCGCCCATTTCGGTGTTGAGGTACACCACTTTGGCGTGGGGCCGCCAGGGCCTGCCCAGGTAGACCTTCTTGGCCAGCGCGGTATCGGCAATCAGCTTACAGTTCAGGAAAACAAAGCCGAATTCCTGCTCCGGCGGCGTAGAAGCCGCCGTGATAAAGGAATTCTTCTTGCTCTTGATGGTGCAGCGCTCAAACACCGCCGTGGAACTGCCAAAAATAAAATCCGTCGTGCCCTCGATGTAGCAGTCCTTGAAATACTGGCGGCGGTTGTCGGCGGCCAGAAACAGGATGTCTTGATTGCCTACCACGCGGCAGTTTTTGAAGGCGCAGCGGTCGCCTTCCACGTGCAGCGCCACGGCTTGCCCGGCGGTGTAGCCGGCCGTGTTTTCAAAGGTGATGTTCTCGGCCGAAAAGTCGTTGGCCTGCACCAGCACCGAGTGCGAGGTGTAGGTATTGATGCCGTTGGTGCCGCTGTGGTCGTCGAAGGTGATGACGGTGTTGTCCTTGCTCTCCCCCACCAGCGTGAGGCGAATTTTGAGCGTGGGCACCACCAGCTTCTCGCGGTACGTGCCTTTCTTGATGAAAATGGTGACCGGCTTCTGCGACTGGTCGGGCACGGCATTCACGGCCTCCTGCACGGTGCGGTATGTGCCTGAGCCGTCCTGAGCCACGGTAATCGGGCTGGCTTTTGGCACTTCCTGAGCGCGCGAAGCGAAGGCGGCCAGCAATAGAATGGCCAATAATTTTATTCTGAGCATAGCTTAATTCGCTAGTGGGTTCCAGCCGTGCAGCACGTTCTCGCGGGTGTAGAGCCGGACTTCGGCGTCGGTGAGCTGGTGCGACCACGGCACGCGCTGCTTGGGCGCGGCGCCGGGCCCGCGGCTTTGGTATTCGGCGTAGTAGGCCGTTTTCTTGTTACTTTCCTTATCCCAGGGATCCCAGCCCTCGGGCCGAATCACGGCACTCATCTGGCAATTCAAAAACACGGTTTTGGCGTAGGGCCGCCAGGGCCGGCCCAGGCCGAAGCTACCGGCTGGCGCGTCGCCGCCAATGCGGCAGTTGCGGAACACGTAGCCAAACTGCGCCGTGTCGGGCGTAGACGCCGCCGTGACGTAGCCGCCTTTTTTGCAGAAAATCTCGCAGTCCTCAAACCACGCCGTGCTCGAGCCAAAGATGAAATCCACGGTGCCTTCGATGTAGCAGTTCTTGTAAAACTGCCGGCTGCCGTAGCCATACGTGTACAGCGTGTCCTGAAACCCCAGGAAGCGGCAGTTTACAAAAGCGGCCTTGTCGCCGGCCACCCACATGGCCACCGCCTGCCCCACCGGCCCCGACGAATTGGCAAACGTCAGGTTCTCGGCCGAAAAATCAGCCCCGTAGATGTAGCAGCTCGCCGAGCCCGATGTGCCCTTGTCCTCCCCAAAAATGTTCTTCTTCTGGTTGTAGTCGTCGTAAGTCAGGATGGTTTTGTCGCGGTCTTCGCCGATGAGCTTCACCAGGTTTTTGGAACCGGCCAAAATGAGCTTCTCCTTGTAAGTGCCCTTCTTGATGAAGATGGTGGTGACTTTCTTCCGAAAATCAGGCACGGCGTTGAAGGCCTCCTGCACGGTGCGAAACTTGCCGCTGCCGTCCTGCGCCACCACAAAATCATAGCCCCAGGCCCGGCCCAGCGTAAGGCAACTCAGGAACAGTAGCAACAGCAGCGGCTTCATAGACGGGCAGGTTTATTCAGTAAACCTAGTCGCTAAAGTCCTCGAAACCACCTTTTTTCTATGCAATCGTTGCCGGCAACGTTGCCGTTGCTCTCCCGCTTGTCATGCTTAGGCACGAACTGGGTGTATCGCGCCTTTTGTCATGCAGAGCGCAGCGAAGCATCTTATCACGCCCCAACGATTGGTTCTGACCTGATAAGATGCTTCGCTGCGCTCTGCATAATAGGCGCAGGGCGCCCGCTGCATAGCAGCAACTACATCTTCGAAAGTCAAACCCACAAAAAAAAGCCCGACCTGACGGCCGGGCTTTTTTTGTGGTATTCTGGCTAATTACTCGCCCGAAGCCTTCGTGAGCAGGTCCACTACCTCGGCCGATATACCGGTGGTGCTGAAGCCGCCGTCGTGCATCAGGTTTTGCATGGTCACGTAGCGGGTCAGGTCCGAGAACATGGCGATGCAATAATCAGCGCAGGCTTCGGCCGGGGCGTTGCCCAGGGGCGACATCATGTCGGCGAAGTTGTAGAAGGCGTCGAAACCGGTGATGCCGGTGCCGGCGGTGGTTTTGGTGGGCGACTGCGAGATGGTGTTCACGCGCACTTTCTTGAGCTTGCCAAAGCGCTGGCCGTAGCTACGGGCAATGCTTTCGAGCATGGCCTTGGCCTGGGTCATGTCGGTGTAGTCGAGGAAGGCGCGCTGAGCGGCGATGTAGCTCAGGGCCACGATGCTGCCCCACTCGTTCATGGCGTCCTGCTTCTCAGCCACGGCCATCATCTTGTGAAACGACATGGCCGACACGTCGATGGTCTGCTGGAAGAATTTGTAGTCCAGCTCGCCGTAGTGCTTCTTCTTGCGGATGTTGGCGCTCATGCCAATGCTGTGCAGCACGAAGTCAATCTTGCCGCCCAGCTTCTCCTGCGCACCCGAAAACAGCGCTTCCAGCTCTTCCGTCGACGTCGCATCGGCCGGGATGATGGGGGCGTTGCATTCCTCGCTCAGCTTGTTGATTTCGCCCATGCGCATTGCCAGCGGGGCATTGGTGAGCACAAAGCGGGCACCTTCCGCGTGAGCTTTTTGAGCTACTTTCCAGGCGATGGATTGGTCGTTGAGGGCGCCGGAGATGATTCCGACTTTACCGGCGAGGAGGTTGTTAGCCATTTAGGTGAAATAGTGAGTTGGTGAGATGGTGAGTAGCCCGCCGCCCGGGCGTTGGGCGCAAACGCGTGGCAAGTTAGCAAATACCCTTGCCCCGCGCCCACCAACTCACTATTTCACCACCTCACCACTCGCCACCTCGCCCCGCAGCGCCAGCAACTCGCGGGCGCTCTGGAAGGCATTTTCGCTGGGCTTGGCGCCCGCAATCATGTGGGCGATTTCCTTGATGCGGTCGTCCTGGTTCAGCTCGCGGATGCGGCTCACCGTGCGGTCGGCGCGGTCTTCCTTGTACACGAAGTAGTGCACGTCGCCGGCTGCAGCCATTTGCGGTAAGTGCGAAATAGCCACCAACTGGTGCTTCTGCGCCATCTGCTGCATCATGCGGCCCACTTTCACGGCAATTTCGCCGGAAATACCGGTGTCGATTTCGTCGAATACGATTGTGGGCAAGGCCGTTTTATCAGCCAACATGTACTTGATGCACAGCATCAGGCGCGAGAATTCACCGCCTGACGCGGCTTTGCTCAGCGTCTGAGGCTGGGCGCCTTTGTTGGCCGTGAAGAGGATGCTCACCACGTCGGTGCCGCTGGTGGCGGGCGCGCCAACGCTGTGCTGCACCACGATGCGGGCGTGCGGCATGCCGAGGTCGGCCAGCAGCAAACCCAGCTGCTTTTCGAAGGTGGGGAACGACTTGCGGCGGCTTTCCGAGAGCTTGGCCGCTTGCTTGGTCACGGCCGCCAAGGCCGCATCCGAATCCTTGCGCAGGCGGTTAATTTCTTTGTCCAGGTTCAGCACGGAGCTTACTTTTTGGCGCAGGCTGTCGCGCACGGCAATAAGGGCCGACAGGTCGCGGGCCTGGTGCTTGCGCTGCAGGGTGTAGAGCACGTTGAGCCGTTCTTGCAGCTCTTCGGCGCGGGCGGGGTCGCCTTCGGTGCGGCGCTCGGCTATTTCCACCTCGTCGGCGATGTCGTGCAGCTCAATCAGGCAGCTGTCGAGGCGCTGGCGCAGTTCCTGGAAGTTCTCGCCGTAGCTGGCCACCTGCCCCAGCAGCACCACGGCTTCTTTCATGCTGCCAGTGGCACAGGTTTCGCTGTCGCGCAGCCCGTGCAGGGCTTGGCTCAACTTGTACTTGATTTCCTCGGCGTGCTCCAGCTGCTTCACCTCCTGCTCCAGGGCGTCCTGGTCTTCGGTATCGAGGCGGGCTTCTTCCAGCTCATTGAGCAGGAAGCTATTGTAGTCTAACTCCTTACTGGCCTGGGCGGCCTGGCTTTCCAGGGCTTGCAGGTCGGCTTCCAGCTTGCGGTACTGCCGGAAAGCGTTGCTGTACTGGGTGCGCTGCGGCACCAGCCCGGCGTACAAGTCCAGCAAATTGAGCTGAAACACGGCATCGCCCAGCAGCAGCGTATCGTGCTGCGAGTGAATGTCCATGAGGTTGGCGCCGATTTTACGCAGGGCATCCAGCGTCACCGGCGTGTCGTTCACAAAAGCGCGCGACTTGCCGTTGGGGCTGATTTCGCGCCGCAGAATGCAATGCGTGTCATAGTCCAAATCTTCGGCGTCGAAGATGTCCTGCAGCTGATAGTTGGCGATATCGAACTGGCCTTCAATCACGCACTTGCGCTCGGTATCGAACAGCATGCGCGAATCCGCGCGGTTGCCGAGCAGCAGGCCAATGGCGCCCAGCATGATGGACTTGCCGGCGCCGGTCTCTCCCGTAATGATGTTCAACAGCGGCGATGGGCGCAGCTCCAGTTGCTCAATCAGAGCGTAGTTTTTGATACGTAAATCGACTAACATAATATTTTAGAACGTCATGCCGAGCGTAGTCGAGGCATCTCGCGTGGGGTAGTAATCCAATCAATTGGCTTAGTTGCACATGCGTGATGCCTCGGCTACGCTCAGCATGACGTTTTAATGTACAGGACGTTTTCAGTTATTTACTTCATCACCGACTGGTATTTGGCCGAATTCGTCGGGTCTACTTCCGTGAGCATGGTCACGAGCTGCTGCTTCATTTGACGGTCCTGGCTGGTCCGAAAAATATTGGCGATTTCATCGGACTTCGCGTCGAAGAATGCCCGGGCAAACAAAGTGCTGGGCCGCATCACGGCGGCGCGCTGGATGCCGGTCAGGGCCATCATCACCGAGGTGCGGGCTTCTTCGGGCCTATCCACAAATATGTCCAGCCCTTGCCGATAATAGGCATAGAGGCCGGTGCGGAAGCCTTCGAGCTGCGGGTCCACAATGTTGTCGAGCAGAAAGTGACGCTCCCGCGAGCCGGTGCCGCGCCAGCCTTCGTCCACCTCGCCGGTACTGGTTTGGCCGGCCGAATAATTGACCACGTTCCGGGCCAGCTCATAATACTGGGTGCCGCCGAGCCGGGCAAACGTGTCCCGGTCGAGCCCAATGACCATATAGGCATAATAGCCCAGCAGCGACGAGAGGTTCGACACGAAGCTGTTGGGCGAGAAGTCCAGTGGCGTTTGCGGCGAATAGTTAAAGTTAAAGCTCCGGTCTACGATGCTGATGACGTTGGTCTCGTACCCGGTGCCGAACACGGGGCGCGTCGAAATCAAGCGCATCGTGGCATTGTAGGTGCCGTTTTGCGGAATGCTAGTGATGCCAATGAATATCTTGAGCCGAATCCGCTCCTCGGGCTTGTAGGTCTGGGTGGTCCAGGCGCGGTTGTTGAGGAAGTTCCGAATGTCGGTTTGCATCTGCGTAACCAACGTCGGGTCCGAGATGGTCACGTTTTCGGTGGTCACGTTCACTTCGGCTTGAAGCTCTTGGGCGCGGGCCACGGGGCCAGCCACAAGTAGCAGTACGAACATCGGCAAGGCTGCGAGAAATTTTCGCATCATGGGGTTGGGGTCAGGCGCGCCAGAATCAGACTTACCAGTCCGCGGGCCACGTCGGCTTTGGACTGCAACTCAAAATTAACGATTTGGCCGGCGGCATCCAGCACGGTCACCTTGTTAGTGTCGTGGCCAAAGCCCGCCCCGGCATCGCGCAAAGAATTCAGCACAATGAGGTCGAACTGCTTGCGGCGCAACTTGTCCTGGGCGTGGGCCAACTCGTTTGTTGTCTCCAACGCAAAACCCACGGCAAATTGTTCAGGCCGCTTGCTTTGGCCGAGCGTGCCGGCAATATCCACGTTTTTCACCAGCTCCAGCGTGAGCGTTTCGCCGGATTTCTTGATTTTTTCTGACGCCACGTGCGCCGGCCGGTAGTCGGCCACGGCCGCCGCAAACACCCAAACATCTGCCGTAGCAGCCACGGCCGAAGCCGCCGCAAACATCTCGGCCGCCGTTTCTACCCGCACGGTCCGAATGCGCGGGCTGGCCGGGTCCGGCAGGCTGCTGGGTCCGCTCACCAGCGTTACCTCCGCGCCCTGCGCCGCAAACGCCTCCGCCAACGCGTAGCCCATTTTTCCAGTCGAGCGGTTCCCCAGAAATCGGACGGGGTCGAGCGGTTCGTAGGTTGGGCCAGCGGTGAGAAGAACGTGCATTTATGTTTGTTTAAGAGAATCAAAGAACGTCATGCTGAGCTTGTCGAAGCATCTCTACCGCAGTAGTAAATTAGATTACTTACTCGGTAGAGATGATTCGACAAGCTCAGCATGACGTTCTTCCTAGCTAGCCTGCAAATCATTGAAAAACTGCTCCAGCTCGTCGACTATCTCCTCGGGCTCCAGCATGCGGCCGGGGCCGCTAAGTCCGCTGGCCAACTCTCCGCTGGGCGAGTCGAATACGTGGTTGCCGAAGGAGCGCAGGCGCGCCAGGTTCTGCGTCACGGCGGGGTGGGCAAACATGTCCACGTCCATGGCCGGGGCCAGAAACACCGGGCAACGGGCCGAGAGGCACACGGCACACAGCAGGTTTGGACACAGACCATTGGCCAGCTGGCCGATGGTATTGGCACTGGCCGGCGCTATCACCAGGGCATCGGCCCAAAGGCCCAGCTCCACGTGGTTGTGCCACTCACCCGCGGCCGCATCACGCAAAAAGCCCGTCAGAACGGGCTTCTTGGAGAGGGTACCTAGCGTGAGGGGCGTCACAAAAGCAGCCGCTGCTTCCGTGAGGATAACCTGTACTTCGGCCCCGGCCTTCACGAGCAGGCGCGTGAGCACCGCGGCCTTGTAGGCGGCGATGCTGGCACTGACCCCCAGCAGAATGCGGCGGCCTTGTAAAGCGGTTAGCGGTGGATTAGTTGGTAGAGCTTCTGGCATATATGCCTCGTTGATAGACCAATATTAAAGTAAAAACGTCATGCTGAGCTTGCCGAAGCATCTTGCCCGCTTCGTTGCAATCAGCTTTGATTACTACTGCGGGCAAGATGCTTCGGCAAGCTCAGCATGACGTTCACTTTCAACAAGCCATAACCGACTGTTATTACGGGCAACCGGAAGCCTTAGAACAGCTCGCGGGGCACCGGAATCTCCTCCGGCTCGGGCGTGGTGTACTGGATTTTGCCTTGCAGGAACTCCTCGATGGCCAGGCTGGTGGGCTTGGGCATGCGCTCGTACTGCTTGGAAACCTCAATTTGCTCGCGGTTCTCGAATACTTCCTCCAGGTTGTCGACGGTGGAAGCAAACTCGGCCAGGCGGTCGTTCAGCTCCTCTTTCAGCTTCACCGACAGCTGGTTGGCGCGCTTGGAAATCACGGCGATGGCCTCGTACACGTTGCCGTTGTCGCCGGTGATGTCGGCCACGTTGCGCGTAATGATGGAGCTCGACGGGGTGTTGGGATTAGGTTTCATGGGCTGAATTAATTACAAATTAGTTGGATGCCGCAGCCGGCGTAGCTTTCAGCTTGATAATCTGGGCCTGGCTGACGTCGAACATGTCTTGCGCAGCTTTTAGGCTTTTGCTCTTGGGGTAAGCGTCCAAGAATTGCTGATAGAAATTGATTGCTTCCAAATACCGCTCACGCTGCTTCGATTCGATGCTTTCCTCAGCCCAGGCATATTGAGCGCTCAGGCGCAGGAAGGCGGCTTGCTCGGCATACGCCGAAGCGGGGTATTGCTGCTGAAAGTTGGTGAGGGCCACCACGGCCGCTTGGTTGTAGCGCAGCTGAAAGTACAGCTTGGCGCTTTCAAATGCTTTGTTTTCCAGCTTTTTCTGCAGTTCCTGGGCCATGTTCTCGGTTTCTGCCTTGAACTTGCTTTCGGGAAAACGATTCAGAAAATCCTGGATGGATTCCAGCGCCGACACTGTGTTGGTCTGGTCCAACTCGTAGCCCGGCGAGTCGAGAAACAGCGACTTGGCGTTCAGAAACGCGGCTTCCTCCGAATACTCAGAGTTGGGATACGTGTCCGTAAACTGCTTGAAATAGAAGGAGCTCAGTACGTAGTTGTGCTGCTTGTAGTTCGTATTGGCAAAGTAGAACTGAGCTTTTTCGGCCTCGGGCCGGCCTTTCAGTAGCGGAATCAGGTCTTCAAGCAGGGTTCCGGCCCGGAAGAAGTCGCCTTTGTCGTAATACTTGACAGCAGCTTCGTACTTTTTATTGACGTCGGTGCTTTTCAGCAGACGTTGGTAGCTACTAACGCAGGATCCCAGAATGAGGGTACTAACGAGCAGAAAGAGAACCGTGAGGCGAGAAATCGGCATATGGGGTGCAAAGGTAACGATTTGAGCCCGCGAAGGCAAACGGGCCGCCGCTTCCGGCCGGGCCGCTAGCAGCAAGAGCGCCGGCAGGCCGCTAAAGGTTGCAGCTAGCGCCGCGGGGTAGGTGTCGTGGCTGGCTGCTTGGGAGGCGATACAGCGGCTGCGGGCTTGGTCGGTTTGGCAACGGCCTTGGGCGTGGGAGATGGCTTGGGAGCCGTGGTTTTGGGAGTCGTTTTTTTCAGGGTGGCTGGCGCCGTGGCAGTGCGTCGGGTGGTCGCACTGGTCTTTTTCTTGGTGGCTTTGCGCTTCTTGGGCCGGTCGTCGAACTGCTTGCCCAACACCTGGCGGCGCGTCGGCCGTTCCTTGGCGTGCCAGCTATACCCCTTGAGCCGTTCGTCGTCGGGCTTGAGCTCGTGGGGCGGAATGAACTTGGCCTCGGGGTTCGACAGCACCGTTATTTTATTCAGCTTGCTGTCCAGAAACAACATTCGCATGTTGGCCGACAGCACCCGGTTCATGCCCGTGGTGGCGGTGTCATTGTCCAGGGCATAAAAAATGCTTTCCGCGTTGCCGAGCACGTCGATGCGCCGGAGCTTATTGTCGCGGAAGTAGGCCATCATGTTGCGGCCCTTGGTTTGGTTGAAGTTGAGCAGGGTATCCTGGCTCACGGCGAAGGCATTGGCGTAGAGGCGCATCTCATCTACCCGACCGCGCTTTGAGCGGATTTGCATCGAGTCGGCGGTGAGCTGGTTTTTGGCCTGCCACAGCACCGGGTTGCGGTTGAGGTAGATGATGCTGTCCTGCCGGTCGTAGGTCAGCGAGTCGCAGATACCCTGCAGGTTGCCCCGGAAAATCTTCACCTTCGGGTAGGCATACAGTACCGTGCGGGTGGTGGTTTGGCCGGGGCGGGCCTCCATGCTTATCAGCGTGTCGGCGGCCAGGTACAGCGTATCCTTTTCGCTGATGTTGCGCACCACCGGCCGGCCGCCGTAGAGTTTGGTGCGGCCCAGGCCGCGCCAGTACCGGCCCACGTCGCCGCGCAGGGTGAGGTTGTCTTTTTTCGAAATCAGGGTCACGTGACCGCGGGCCACGCCGTAGAGCCGCGCTTCGTCGTATATCAGTTGGTCGCCCCCGAGCAGGTAGTTGGGCGTGTCGATTTTGGCGTTTCGCTTGAAGTTGGATACCCGCGTAAGGGTATTGTAGTTGCCGCCCTCAGCATATAGGTTTCCGCTCTTGCCTTTGATGCGCGTGGGGCCTTCGAAGTAGGCAATTTTGGAAACGGTATTGTAGCGCAGCGTGTCGTTGTTCAGCTCAGAATCGGGCGTGACGAGGTGCACGCCGCGCTTGAAGACGAAGACTTTCGAGTTGGTATCGTAGAAACCCTGCTGGCTGTCGAGGGTATTTTGTGGGTCGGTGAGGTGGCCGGTTTCGGTGTACGAGGCCGTTTTGCGGTTCAGGTCGTAGTCCAGGCTGGGCGTGGTCAGGGTGATGCGCGGGTCGCGCATCACCACGTTGCCGGTCATACGGGCGGTGCGCTTGTCGCCGTCAAAAAAGCCCTTGTCGCCGGTAATAGTCATGGTGTCGCTCTGCAGCACCCGCACGTTGCTGAAAGCTTCGACCTGGTTGCGGTCGAGGTATTGGTAGGCCGAGTCGCAGTACAGAAAGGTGTCTTCCTGCTGGAAGCTGACGTTGCCGAGCAGCTTGCGAATTTTTATGCCGTTGAAGTCGCCCCCCACCAGTGCGCCAGCGGTGAGCAGCTTAATCGGGGCGCCTTTGCCCGCCACTTTCTTACCCGGCGGGCGCTGGCCGGGCGCGGCCGGCAGGATGGCCTTGGGCCGGATGGTGGGCACTGGCGTATCCCGCGGCAGGGTCGGGCGTTGGGCCTGCCCCAGCAGCGGCAGCAGCGCCAGGAGAAGAAAAAAGTAGCGGGGGAAAGCCATTGGGTGGTCAAAGGTAGGAACGGGGCCCGCGCTAACGGCCATCTTTGCGCTGTAGTACCCCGCGGGACGCGCCGCTCGGCTCCTATCCGTAAGGAAGAGGCCCGAGCGGGCTTCCACGACCTATTTCCGTTTTGTTATGCTTGATACTGTTCGCCGCTTCATTGAGGAGCACGCCCTTTTTTCCATTGAAAAAGACCCGGTGCTGGTGGCCGTAAGCGGCGGCCTCGATTCGGTGGTATTGTTAGACATTCTGCACCGCCTGGGGGTTCAAGTAGCCGTGGCCCACTGCCACTTCGGCCTCCGCGGCGAAGACGCCGACGCCGACGAGCAGTTTGTGCGCAAGCTGGCCAAGCAGTACGGCCTCCCCTACTTCGCCGAGTTTTTCCAGACCAAGGAATTTGCCGAGCAGGAAGGCATTTCGACCCAAATGGCGGCCCGCTTCCTGCGCTACCGCTGGTTTGAGCAGGTGCGCGAGGCGCAGGACCTGGCCTACATCGCCACCGGCCACCACCAGCGCGACCAAGCCGAAACCATGATTCTCAACCTCACGCACGGCACCGGCCTGGCCGGGCTGCACGGCATTCAGGTGAAAAACGGCCACGTGGTGCGCCCGCTGCTGGGCGTGGGCCGCGACGACCTGCACGACTACCTGGTGGAGCGCGGCCTGCGCTGGCGCGAAGACGACAGCAACGACAGCACCGTGTACCAGCGCAACCTGCTGCGCCACGAGGTGCTGCCCGTGCTGCGCGAAATCAACCCCAACCTAGACCAGACCCTGCACGGCACGGCCGAACGCGTGGGCGGCGCTGAGGAAATAGTGCGGCGCTACGTGGACGACACCACCGCCCAGGCCCGCCGCGACGAGGCCGAAGTGACCTACCTCAGCATTGCCACCCTCCAGAAAACGGCCGCCACGGCCGTGGTACTGCACGAAATGCTCCGCCCCTTCGGCTTTTCCTGGCCGATGGTGAAGGACATTGTGGCGGCCTTTCCCGGCGAGTCAGGCCGACGCTTCGATTCGCCCACGCACCGCCTGGTGAAGGACCGCGAGAACCTGGTTATCACGCCGCGGCGGCTTACGCAGTACGGCACCTTCCAGCTGGCTGCGGGCCAAACCGACTTGCTGGCCGACGGCATGCGCCTGAAAGCCGAGCTGCACGATGACGCCAAGCATTTCATCATTCCGCGCTCCAAAAGCACGGCCGCGCTCGATGCCGACAAGCTGAAATTCCCGCTCACCCTGCGCAAGTGGCAGGAGGGCGACTGGTTTATGCCACTGGGCCTGAAAGGCAAGAAGCTGCTCAGCGACTTCCTCATCGACCAGAAAGTACCGCTCAACTTGAAAGATGACGTGCGCGTGCTGACCTCTGCCGATGGCAAAATCTGCTGGGTGGTGGGCTGGCGTGTCGACGACCGTTTTAAAGTAGAAGACGCCACCGAGCGGGTGCTCACCGTGCAGCGCATGTAAAACGCCCGGCGGGTCCCGCCGGGCGCTACTCCTTACTTCTTCAGCACCAGGTAGCCGTAGGCCGGCAGCGAAACCGCGCTGCCCAGCGTTACGGAAGTGCCTTGGAGGGCATCGGTCCAAGTGGTGCCGACCAAGGAGACGGGCACGGTGTACTGCCGCGCACTATTGCGCACGTTGGCCATCACAAAGGCCTGCTCGCTGCCCGCGGTTTTGGTGAAGGCGCAGACATCGGCCGAGCTGTAGGCTGTGGGCGTGCCGCGGCGCAGGGCGGCGCTACCGGCGCGGGCCCGTAGAAGCTGCTTGTAGGCGCGCGTCACGTCGGGGCGCACGTCCCACTTCACTTTTACCGACGTGAATGGGAAGGGAATGGCGGTGGTCATGCCAGACTCCTGGCCATTGTACACCATCGGCACGCCCTTGTAGCAGGAGGCAATCACGAAAGCCGACATGGCGCCGGCATCGCCGCCAAACAAGGCCACTGGGGTGCCATCGGAGCCGTTCACGTCGTGGTTGGTGGTGTAGCGCACTACTTGCTGGGTGCCGGTTGCTCCCGTGTACTCGCTGGCATTCAGGGCATCGAAGGTTGTGGCTGACCCGCCATTGCCGAATACGCTGCGCAGGCCGCCGTAGAAATTAAAGCCAAAGTTGTAGTCGAACCCCGCGCTGAAGTTGGCGCTGCGGGTGGCCTCAGACAGCAGCAGGAGCTTGTGCGTTTTCACGTGGCGCAGCGTATCCACCGCCTGCTGCCAAAAATCCACGGGGGGCGCATCGGCATAATCAAATCGAAATCCGTCGACGTTGGCCGTATACACCCACGATTTCAGGGCTGCAATCAGGTTCAGGCGCATGGCCGGATTACTGAAGTTGAGCTGAGCCACATCGGTATAGTTGGTGTTGGGCGGGCTGAGGATGGTGCCGGCACTATTCTGCAAATACCAGTCGGGGTGGTCTGCAACCCAGGCATTGTCCCAGCTGGTGTGGTTGGCCACCCAGTCCAGCATCACGCTCAGGCCCCGGGCGTGGGCGGCGTCCACGAGGGTGCGCAGGTCGGCCAGGGTGCCGAATTCAGGATTCACCGCCCGGTAATCTTTTACGGCGTAGGGCGAGTTTACTCCCCGAAGCGTCCCGACCGGATAAATGGGCATCAGGTACACCACATTTGCTCCCAGGGCCTTGATGGAATCGAGCCGGGCCGTAACGCCTGCAAAGTTGCCGCCCTGGCTAAAGGCCCGCATGTTCACCTGGTAGATAACGGCATCTTCCCGGTTGGGCACGCCGGTGAAGGGGGTACCGTATTGCGGGGGCGTCGGAATGCTGGTGACGGGCGGGTTGAAGGGGGCGAACGCAGGCGTAGGCGCCTCTTTTTTGCAGCCGGCCAGCAGGCCCAGGCCCAGCACCAGGGCCAGGCTATTTTTGAAAGCAACAGTAATAAATGCTGGCATGTAGGAATAAATAAATTGGGTTGTGTAGGCGGTAAGGTTTGCCGCTAAAGGGGTGCCGCCCGCAAAAGGTTAGGTATGGGCCTGCAGGCGGCATGAGGCAATGGCGCCTAGGCCGCGGCAAGGTACTCGCGGCGGCCCAGTCCAATTGTGCATAGCCCGGGCCGGGGTATCGAAATTTTGGCATTGCCTGCCGCGGAACAGAGTTTCGGGGTACTTTTGCGCCTGTTCCTCCCTTACATTCTAACTCCATCCCAATGAAAGTTACCGTAGTCGGAGCCGGCAACGTAGGCGCAACTTGCGCCGATGTGCTCGCCACCCGTGAAATTGCCAACGAAATTGTTCTGGTTGACATCAAAGAAGGCATTGCCGAAGGCAAGGCCCTCGATATCTGGCAGAAAGCTCCGATTATCGGCTACGACTCGCGCACCGTGGGCGTCACCAACGACTACGCCCGGACTGCGGGTTCTGATGTAGTGGTTATCACCTCGGGCCTGCCCCGCAAGCCCGGCATGAGCCGCGACGACCTGATTTCGGTGAACGCCGGCATCGTGAAGTCGGTAACCGAGCAGGTGGTGGCCCACTCCCCCAACGCCATTATCATCATCGTGAGCAACCCGCTCGACGTGATGACCTACCAGGCCCACCTCACCGCCAAGCTGCCCCGCGAAAAGGTGTTCGGCATGGCCGGCATTCTGGACACGGCCCGCTACCGCGCCTTCCTGGCCGAGGCCCTGAACGTGAGCCCCAAAGACATTCAGGCCGTGCTCATGGGCGGCCACGGCGACACCATGGTGCCCCTGCCCCGTTACACCACCGTGGGCGGCATCCCCGTTACCGAGCTCATCGGCAAAGCCGAGCTGGACGCCATCGTGCAGCGCACCGCCCAGGGCGGCGGCGAGCTGGTGAAGCTCATGGGCACCTCGGCCTGGTACGCGCCGGGCGCAGCGGCCGCTCAGATGGTGGAAGCCATTGTGCGTGACCAGCGCCGCGTGTTCCCCGTGTGCCTTGAGCTGCAAGGCGAGTACGGCATCAACGGCGTGTACCTCGGTGCCCCGGTTATCCTCGGCAAAAACGGCGTGGAGCGGGTGATTGAACTTCAGCTCAACGACGAAGAAAAAGCCCTGCTGGAAACTTCGCGCGGCCACGTGAAAGAAGTAATGGATGCCCTGGACAAAATGGGCCAACCCGCGTAATTGTTGAGCTAATTATTGAGTGCGAAAAAGGCCCCACTGGAAATTCCGGCGGGGCCTTTTTTCGTATTCTGAGCCATGGCTGAAAAACCAAAGCTCAGCAGCAGTCAAACGTATTTACACCAGAAATAACATCTTATTTATCAGAGCATTTAGAGCACGTCTCCTTTGCTACAAAAGATGCTTACCTTAGTATTCCCCCGGTAGCAATGCGGCCTAGTTTATCATGAAAAGAGTGCTCGCAAATTCGTTTGATAAGGTGTACTTGACCATCGAATTTGACCAGGAAAACAACTGGGTTTACAACAACTGGATAGGCGTGCTCCCGACCGATAACGTCATCCTGGGCTGCCAGGCCACCATCGATTTTCTACGGGAAATTAATTGCTCGTTGATGCTCAACGACAACCGGCAGGTAATCGGCTCCTGGACGGCCGCCAACGAATGGATTGCCGAAAATTGGGTGCCGCAGGTGCTGGCCCTGGGCCTCAAGCGGTTTGCCCACGTGGTGTCGCCCGGCATTTTTGGGCAGACCTCGGCCGCCGAAATGGTTACCCTCGTGGGCACCCAGCTGGAGATGCGCCTGTTCAAGGACATTGAGCTGGCCAAGGCCTGGCTGCGCGAGGCGTAGGGCCGCCGCGCTACTGCTGGCTGGCCCGGAACAGCTTCTGCTTCTCTTCCTTGGACAAGCTCTCGTAGCCCGAGCGCGAAATCTTATCCAGGATGGTATCAATCTCATCCTGCAGGGGCTGGTTGGCCACGGCGGGCTTTTTGCCGCTTCCCGATGAGGCCGCCGCCACGGGCTCGGCGCGGCGCGTGGTGCTCACGCGCATGGCCGGCCGGCGGCTAAACAGGTTGCTCACCCAGTTGCCCACCGCCTGAATCGGGCGGCCCAGGTCGCGGCCCGCCTGCAGCTGCTTGATGAACACAAAGCCGAGCAGGGCCCCGCCCAGGTGGGCAATTTCGCCGCCGGGGTTGCCGCCGTTCACACCGGCCAAGGAAATCAGGACGACCACGGCCGCAATCCATTTTATCTTGACCGGGCCAATCAGAATCAGCATGAAGGTGAAGTCGGGCAGCAGCGTGGCGCCGGCCACAATGATGGCCGTGACGGCCGCCGAAGCCCCAATCATGGGCGAACCCACGGCTGGCTGAAAGGCCGGAATCAGGTTGTAGCTGAGCAGGAAAATAGCCGCCCCGGCCAGCGCGCCCAGCACGTAGATGCTCACGAGGCGGCGGTCGCCGAGGTACTCGCGCACTAGTTGCCCAAACCAGTACAGGTTGAGCAAGTTGAACAGGATGTGGAAGAAGCCTTCGTGGGTGAAGGCATAGGTCAGGACCGTCCAGGGGTGCCGCAGCAGCACGGGCAGCGACGACGACAGCTCCAGCTGCCGCAACACCGGCGGGTAATAGCCACTCGCGCTGCTCACCGTGAGGATGGTGCGCAGCACAATGAGGCCCGCAAACACCAGCACGTTCAGCAGGATGAGCTGCATGAGGGCGTTGTCGCGGCGGCTGAAAGCAGAGCGGATGTCTTGAACGATGCTCATTGGAGTACCTGGATTAAGCGTAACAAGCGGGCTTTATGATGGTTATAAGGGTTGGCTTAATAAAATCTTTCCCGGCCGCTTTCCCAGAACTTTAGTACGACAAACCCGATGACCAGGCCGCCCAGATGAGCAAAGTGGGCCACGTTGTCGCCGGGGGTGCGGTGCACGCCTGCATAAAGTTCATAGGCCGCATAGAGAAATACGAAGTACTTGGCTTTAATAGGAAACGGGAAAAACAGTAGGAACAATTCAGTATTTGGAAACAAATAAGCGAAGGCGAACAGTATGCCGAACAAGGCCCCGGAAGCGCCCAGCATGCCGGCTGCCCGCGAGCCCGTAATGTCTTTGGCCAGGTTGTCAACGGCATCGGTAGTGGCCTGCACCAGCTCCGGGTCCTTGGGATTGCGCTGCAGGGCCGCCGCCAGGGTTTCGTAGCCCGTGTAGTTGGAGCCGTACTCGCGGTAGAAATTGGCAAAGTCGGCCCCGCTCGGCGCCTGGTGAAACTCCAGCCGGGCCTGCTCCATCTGGTGGATTTCGTAGGCCCGCACGCCTTCGTAGAGCAAACCGGCGCCCACGCCGCATATCAGCCAGAAAGTAAGAAACCGCGAAGGGCCCCAGCGCTGCTCCAGCAGCGGCCCAAACGAAATCAAGCCAAACATATTGGAAATAATATGCCCCCAGCTGCCGTGCAGAAACATGTAGGTGAAGAACTGCCAGGGGTAGAAATACGGCGTGCCAATGGGGTACAAGCTGCCGACTTGGGTGAGCAGCGGCAGCAGATTGGTTTGGGCCAGAAACAGGACAATGTTTGCAATGAGGAGGTTGCGAACCGTGGGGGTCAGGTTGAACATAGAGGGCGTGGGGCTCCGGCGGGGCGCCAGAGAATCGGTGAACAGGGGTCAGTAATCGGCAGGCTGCGCGAACCGGGCTTAAACTTAAGCCAGCGCCAGGGCAGGAAGTTATTTACGGAAAAAATCGGCCAGCTGCTGCCCGTCCAGCAGCACCAGGGTTTTGCGGCCGTCGGGGGTGTAGCCGGGCACTTGGCAGGCAAATAGGCGGTCGGCCAGGGCATTCAGCTCGGCTTCGGGCAGGCGGGTGGTGGCCGTGCCGGCGGCTACGCGGCGGGCCAGCGCCCGGGCCAGGCTTTCGCCCTGGTCGAGCTTGAGCGGGCCGGCTGTGTTGCGGAACTGCTCAATCAGACTTTCCAATAGCTCTTTTTCGTCCTGGGCGGGCATGCCGGCCGGAATGGCTTCCACAGCAATGGTGTTGGGCCCAAACTCCACAAAGATGAAGCCCAGCGCATGCAGCGGCTCGGTAAGCTCGCGCAGCACGGCAAAGTCCGAGGGGCTGAACGTGACGGTGCGCGGAAACAGCAGGGTCTGGGAAGTACCCACGGCCCGGCTCAATTCCTGCCGGAACTGCTCGTAGAGAATCCGCTCGCGGGCCGCCTCCTGGTCGATGAGCAGCACCCCCGACTTCACGGGTACCAGCACGTAGCGCTGCTGCACCTGCACGGCCCGGCTGCCGGCCCCTCCCTCCCGCTCCCGCGGGGGTACCGCGCCGGCCGCGGGCGCCTCCGGCTGGGCCAAGCCCAACGACAGCTCTGCGTTGTCGGCACCAGCAAATGGGGCTGGGCTCCCCATCTCGAAGCTGCGCATGGTGGCCACGTCCAGCGTGGGCTCGTCGCGCACGGGCTGGCCCAATTCGCGGTAGAAGGCTTCGAGTTCGCGCCGGGCCTGCTCGGTGGGGCGCGGCGGCAGCGGCCGCTCGTAGCCGTCGCGGCGGGTGTCGGGCTTGAAATTCGAAAAGCCCGAAGGCCCGGCGGGCAGGCGGGCCGCCGTCGAAGCCGGGGCATCGGGGCGGTAGCCGTCGCTGCTGGCGGCCCGGTCGGCGGGCGTGGCGGCGGGCAGGTGGTCGTCGGCCTCGGGGGGCACTTGCCCGGTGCCCTTGCCGGCCCGTAGCGGCCGGATGGGCGCAAAGTTCACGTCGCCGTCGAAGTCCAGCGAGGGCGCGATGTTGTGCAGGCCCAGGCTCTGCTTCACGGCCGCGCGCACCACGGCGTACACGGTTTTTTCGTCTTCGAACTTGATTTCCGTTTTGGTGGGGTGCACGTTGATGTCGATGGACTTGGGGTCCAGCTCCAGAAACAGCACATAGAACGGGTGGGTGTCGCGCGCCAGCAGGCCCTCGTAGGCCGACAACACGGCGTGGTTGAGGTAAGCCGAGCGAATAAAGCGGTTGTTCACAAAGAAAAACTGGTCGCCCCGGCTTTTCTTCGACGACTCGGGCTTGCCCACAAAGCCCTTCACCGAAATGGAGTGGGTCACTTCTTCGCAAGCGGCCAGCTGCTCCTTGTAGCCGTTGCCGAGCAGCGCCACGATGCGCTGGCTCAACTTGCCCGCCGGCAGGCTAAATACCTCCAGGTCGTTTTGGTACAGTGAGAAGGCAATGTGCGGGTTGGCCAGGGCCACGTGCTGAAACTCGTCGAGAATGTGCCGCATTTCCACGGCATTGCTCTTGAGGAAGTTGCGCCGGGCGGGCACGTTGAAGAACAGGTTCTTCACGGCGATGCTGGTGCCGTCGGGGCAGGCGGTGGGCTGCTGGCTGGTTACCTGCGAGCCTTCCACGAGCAGCAGCGAGCCGGTGTCGTGCTCGCGCTGCTTGGTGCGGATTTCGACCTGGGCCACGGCCGCGATGCTGGCCAGCGCCTCGCCCCGGAAGCCGAGGGTGCGAATGCGAAATAAGTCCTCGGTTGAGCTGATTTTGCTGGTGGCGTGGCGCTCCAGGCTCATGCGGGCGTCGGTGGGCGACATGCCCGCGCCGTTGTCTACTACCTGCACCAGCTGCTTGCCGGCTTCTTTCACAATGAGTTGCACCTGGGCCGCCCCGGCATCGACGGCGTTTTCCAGCAGCTCCTTCACCACGGAGGCCGGGCGCTGCACCACCTCGCCGGCCGCAATTTGGTTGGCGAGGTACTCGGGAAGCAAATGAATTATATCGGGCATGGAGGAAGGCGCACGCTTCAGCTTGCGCTAGAGAAAACAAAAAGAGCTAACCAGCACGTCAACAAGCGGAAACGCGCCCGGCAATAACCGGAAATTGGCCGCGTTTTAAACCCAAAACGGGGTTTCGTGCGTACCTTCGCGGCTAAATAGCGCAATTCCGGCATGAAATTTCGCGGCAGTTGCCGCTCACCTTTCGCACCGGAATGCGCTACGTTTGGAACCTCCAAAGCCAGCCGGCGGGTTCCGCTGCTAACCCTGACAAAAGTACGGCCTTCGCGGCCCGTTTGCCTTTGAACCCACCCATCAACTCCGCGAGGCTTATGCGCATCCCCCTTCAGCTTGCCTTACTGGCTTTGCTGCTAGCCACGGGCTTGCTGCTTTCGTTTTCCGATGTAGAAAAGCTGCCGGCGGACCCGCTGCCAGCTTCCCCGGCCGAGGCGGCCTGGGTCGACAGTGTGTTCAACTCGCTCACCCCGGAGCAGCGCCTGGGGCAGCTGTTTATGGTGGCTGCGTACTCCAACAAGGACAAGGCCCACGCCGCTTATATCGAGCGGCTGGTGCGCAACCAGCACATTGGCGGGGTGATGTTTCTGCAGGGCGGCCCCAAGCGCCAGGCTCTGATGACCAACCGCTTGCAGGCCGCCGCCAAGGTGCCCCTGCTCATTGCCATGGACGCCGAGTGGGGCCTCGATATGCGACTCGACTCTTCGGCTCACTTTGCCAAGCAGATGACGCTAGGCGCCATGGACGACCCCAGGTACGTGTACGAGATGGGCCGCGACATTGCCCGTAAAATGCGGGCGCTGGGCGTGCACATCAGCTTCGCGCCGGTTATCGACGTGAACTCCAACCCCGGCAACCCCGTGATTGGCAACCGCTCGTTTGGCGAAGACCAGGAGCGGGTGGCCAAGCTGGGCATTCAGTACATCCGGGGCTTGCAGGAAAACGGCGTGATGGCCGTGGCCAAGCACTTCCCCGGGCACGGCGACACCGATACCGACTCGCACGTGTCGCTGCCGGTCATCAACACCGACCTGGCCCGCCTCACCAAGGTGGACTTGGTGCCGTTTCAGCAGTCGTTCGAGGCCGGGGTGATGGGCGTGATGGTGGCCCACCTCTACATGCCGCTGTTCGACACGACCAACGCCAAGACCACGACCCTCTCGCACGCCCTGGTAACGGACCTGCTGAAGGACAAAATGGGCTTCAAGGGCCTGGTGTTCACCGACGCGCTCAACATGAAGAGCGTGAGCAAGCTTTACAAAGACGGGGAGCTCGACGCCATGGCACTGGCCGCTGGCAACGACGTGCTGCTGTTTTCCGAGGACGTGCCGGCCGCGCTGATACGCATCCGGGAAGCGGTGAACGCGGGCCACCTGCGGCAGGAAGATTTGGACCTGCGCATCAAGAAGATTCTGCGGGTGAAATATTGGGCTGGGCTGGCCAAGTACCACCCCACCAAGCTGGCGACCATGCGCGACAGCCTGAACCTGCCGGCGTCCAAGGTGCTGGCTCAGAATATTTTTGAGCACGCCGTGACCGTGGTTAAGAACGACGACAAGCTCCTCCCCTTTCAGCGGCTCGATACGCTGCGGATTGCGGCCATCACCATCGGCACCCAGGCCGAGGGGCCGTACGCCACCATTTTCAACAAATACCAGCCGGGCCCGGTGTACGCCGTGCCCAACCGCTACGCCGACGACTCCACTTTTACCCGCATCGCCGCCCGCCTCGGCGGCTACAACGTGGTGGTGGTGAGCCTGCACGGCATGAACAACACGCCCAGCCACAACTATGGTATAGGCGACGGCGCGTTGAAATTCCTCAAGCAGCTCGAAGCCAACCCCAGGTTCAAAACGGTGGTGGTGGCCATGGGCAACGCCTACGGCCTGAAGTTCCTGGAAAATGCCCGCACGCTGGTGTGCGGCTACGAAGACCACTACGCGGCGCAGCTGGTAGTGCCGCAGGTGCTGTTTGGGGCGCTGCCGGCCCGGGGCAAGCTGCCGGTCACCGTTTCGCCCACGCTCAGAACCACCACCGGCATCGCCACCGCAGACTTGCACCGCCTGCGCTACGCCGTGCCCGAAAGCCAGGGGTTGAGTTCGCGCGTGCTGGCCCAGATTGACAACATTGCTCTGGAAAGCCAGACCTACGCCGCCGCTCCCGGCTGCCAGGTGCTGGTGGCTCGCAACGGCACGGTGGTATTCGACCAGAGCTACGGCTACTGCACCTACGACCAGAGCCAACCCGTGACCAGCAGCACGCTCTACGACCTGGCCTCGGTGACCAAGGTGGCCGGCACCCTGCAGGCCGTGATGTACCTCAAGGACCAGGGCAAGCTCAACATCGAGGAGAAAGTAGCCACCTACCTGCCGGAGCTGGCGCGCACCAACAAGCGCGACATGACCATTCGGGACGTGCTGCTGCACCAGGCCGGCCTCAAGCCGGGCATCCCCACCTGGGAGCGCACCGTTAACAGCAGCGGCCTGAAACCGACCTTCTACGCCAGCATCCGCTCCGATAATTTCCCCAACGAAGTGGCGCCCGGCGAATACAGCACCAAAGCCGCCGACGACTCCGTCTGGGCTTGGACCATGCGCTCCAGCCTCCTGCCCAAAATCAAGGGCAAGTACCCCACCGAGTATTCGGACCTGAGCTTCATCGTGATGAAGCGGGTGTGTGAAAAGATTCTCAAGGAGCCGCTCGAGGACTTTTTGCAGGACAACTTCTATCGGCCGCTGGGGCTGGGCAGCATGACGTATAATCCGCTGCAGCGCTTCCCCAAAAGCTGCATCGCGCCTACCGAAAACGACACCTACTACCGCCGCGAGCAGCTGCAGGGCACCGTACACGACCAAACGGCGGCCCTGGTGGGCGGCGTGGGCGGGCACGCCGGTCTCTTTGCCACCGCCAACGACCTGGCCGTGCTGATGCAGATGAACCTGCAAAACGGCAAATACGGGGGCAGCCGCTACTTCCAGTCGCCTGTGGTGACGGAGTTTGCCCGGCCGCAAATGGCCGGCGGCCGCCGCGGCCTGGGCTGGGACCACGGCGACCCCACCAAGCACGAAGGCCCCACCAGCAACCTGGCCCCGGCCAGCACCTTTGGCCACACGGGCTTCACGGGTACTTGCGTGTGGATGGACCCCGACAACCAGATTCTCTACATCTTTCTTTCGAACCGCGTGTACCCGGATGCGGGCAACAACAAGCTGCGCCAGTACAATATCCGGACGCGCATCCACGAGGTGATTTATAAGTCGATGGCGGCCGAAATGGCCAAAAAATAGCTAAGCCTGGTTTAGCCAAAACGAAAGAAGCCACAACCCATCCGGTTGCGGCTTCTTTCGTTTTGGCATTTTTCGTCGCGAAGCGCCACCGCCTGCGGAAACGGCATGAGCTACTTTTATCGCAACCTTTGCGGCCAAAAAGAGTCTGTTTGTTAACATCCCGGCCGTATTCCGGTTAGGCAAAACGCGGGGCCCTTTTTCGCGTTACTACTCTATGAACATCGGTATCGTTTGTTATCCCACCTTTGGCGGCTCCGGCGTGGTGGCCACGGAATTGGGCAAAGCCCTGGCCCAACGCGGCCACCGCGTGCATTTCATCACTTACAGCCAGCCGGTGCGGCTCGATTTTTTCAACGAAAACCTCTTTTATCACGAGGTTTATGTACCGGCCTACCCCCTATTTCAATTTCCGCCCTACGAGCTGGCCCTGACCAGCAAGATGGTGGACATTGTGCAGAACGAAAAGCTCGACGTGCTGCACGTGCACTACGCCATTCCGCACGCCTCAGCGGCATTTATGGCCAAGCAGATTCTGCGCGCCCGCGGCATCCAGATTCCGGTTGTCACGACTTTGCACGGCACCGATATTACCCTCGTGGGCAAAGACCCCAGCTTTGAGCCGGTGGTTACGTTCAGCATCAACCAGAGCGACGGCGTGACGTCGGTGTCGGCCGATTTGCGGCGTGAAACCTACGAGTACTTCGCGGTTGAGAAGGATATTACCGTCATTCCCAACTTCATCGACCTGCACCGCTTCAAAAAGCAGGACAAGAGCCACTTCCGCGCCGCCATTGCGCCGGAGGGCGAGAAGCTGCTGGTGCACACCAGCAACTTCCGCACCGTGAAGCGCGTGGAAGACGTGCTCCGCATTTTTGTGGGTGTCCGGGAGCAGATACCCGCCAAATTGCTGCTCGTGGGCGACGGCCCCGACCGCTCGCGCATGGAAAAGCTGGCCCGCGACCTCGACGTGCACCGCGACCTGCGCTTCCTGGGCAAGCTCGAAGCCGTGGAGGAAGTGCTGAGCGTAGGCGACCTGTTTCTGATGCCTTCCGAAAACGAAAGCTTCGGCCTGGCGGCCCTGGAGGCCATGGCCTGCGAAGTGCCGGTGGTGAGCACCAATGCCGGCGGCATTCCCGAGCTCAACGTGCACGGCGTAACCGGCATGATAAGCGAAATCGGCGACGTGGCCGATATGGTTAAGAATGCCCTTTACGTGCTGAGCGACGAGAACCTGCCCCGCTTCAAAGCCGCCGCCCTCGCCCGCGCACAAGAGTTTGCGGTGGAGAACATTGTGCCCAAATACGAGGATTGCTACCGCAGCGCCATTGAGTCGCTACACGTGGCAGTGTAACTAAGCGCTGTCTGTTATTGAGAGCGCAGCGAAGCAATCCGTCCTGTAAAAGCCAGACACTTTCTAAAGCGATAAGCCCCGGTACTGCGCAGTACCGGGGCTTATCGCTTTAGAAAACTTATCACAACTTAGGGCTGGTTGTACCGAGAGGACGGACTGCCACGAGCTACGTCCTTGCAATGACAGGCGGCGCTTTAAAACAGCCCGGCAGCTTCGCTTTTCACTACGGCCAGCGCCTGGGCGGTGGGCTCAGCGCCGTCCATCATCAGTCCTTCCAGAATGCGTTTGGCGAGTTCGGTGCCGCGCGCCTGGCCGGGGGTCGGCAGGCCGTGGTAGGCGCGGTTTACCATCGTCAGCACATTTTCCTTAGCTTCTTTTACCACCGTCCAGGCATCGCCGGAAATGTAGAGCTGCTGGGAGAGGTTGTGCTCGTACTCAGCCCGGATTTCCTGTTGCAACAGGCGGTGAAAGTCGGGGGCCGTTTGGCCGGCGCTGCTCAGGCGCACCAGGATGTTGTTGGGCGAGATGCGCTCCAGAAACAGCACCACCCGCTCGTAAGCCTGCAGGCGGAGCGGCAGGGTGGTTTTGTTGCTTTCCATTCGCATTTCAATCAAGCGGCGCTGCTGCTCTTTCTCCAGAAACTGGCGGAACAGCACGTAGATGGCGCCGGCCACAATGAGGGCCGGCAGGATAATTTTGAGCAGATCGAAGACGTAGGTGGTCGTATCCATTGAGTAGAATAGCGCCAAGCTCCAGCGTGGCGGGTTGCGGGGATTTAACGAAAGTGGCAGCGGGAAATTATGGGCGCCGATTTACGTGCCGGGCCGGAGCCTGGGCATGCGGCCCCACGGTTGGGGTGCCAGTACCAGCCCAGCGCAAACATACGCCGTGAACCACCGCCCCCCAACTGCTGTTTCATGCGTGCGGCCGTGCCGCGAGCTACTCCGGCGGCTTCCGTATCTTTGTTGCCCACCTCTCTTAAATCGTCTTTCATTATGGCTTCCGTTGCCACCCTCGCCCCCATTAGCCTCACCGACCGCGCTGTGGTCGAGGTGAAGAATATCATTCAGGAAAAAAATGTACCCGCCGATTACGGCCTGCGCATCGGCGTGCAGGGCGGTGGCTGCTCGGGCATGAGCTACCTGCTCGGCTTCGACAAAGCTAAGGACGCCGACGAAGTGTACGACCTCGACGGCCTGAAGCTCATCATGGATAAAAAGCACGCCATGTACGTATTGGGCATGGAAGTCGACTTCCAGGACGGGCTCAACGCCCGCGGCTTCGTCTTCAACAACCCCCAGGCCAAAAGCACCTGCGGCTGCGGCTCGTCGTTCTCGGCCTAACCCACCCGCAATAGCTCGCTTGGGCTAATTAACGCGCTATACCAAAAATAGCCCCGACCGTTTGGCCGGGGCTTTTTCGTTTACTTTCGCGTTGTCCACCACCTTCAACTTCTGAGTCAATGCGTCCATTCTTTATGCTGCTTGCGCTGCTGACGGCCTCCTCGGCCCAGGCACAGAAATTCAGTTCGCAGGAACTTGCGCGCTGGAAGCAACGAGCCCAGCAGGTTTCGATTACCCGCGATACGTATGGCGTGCCGCACATTTATGGCAAAACCGACGCCGACGCGGTGTTTGGCCTGCTCTATACCCAGTGCGAGGACGACTTCGACCGCGTCGAGATGAACTACCTCGATGCCATTGGCCGCCTGGCCGAAGTAGAAGGCGAGGCGTCGTTGTACCACGACTTGCGCGCCCGCCTGTTCATGGACAGCACCCAGGCCATCGGCATCTACAAAAAGGCTCCGGCCGACATGAAGAAGCTGCTTGACGCCTTCGCCGACGGCACCAACTTCTACCTGGCCACCCACCCCACTGTGCAGCCCAAGCTGCTGCACCGTTTCCAGCCCTGGATGCCGCTCATGTTCAGCGAGGGCAGCATTGGCGGAAATATCAGTGTGGTGTCTATTGAGCGGCTCAAGGCTTTTTACAGCCAGAAGAAGTCCAGTTCCTGGCTCAACATTGACGCCGGGCAGAAAGACCGGGACGAAATTGGCTCGAATGGCTTTGCCATTGCCCCGGCCAAGAGCGCCAGTGGCCACGCCCTACTGCTCATCAACCCGCACACGTCCTTTTACTTTCGCTCGGAAGTGCAGATGGTGAGCCAACAGGGCCTGAACGCCTACGGAGCTGTGACCTGGGGCCAGTTTTTCGTGTATCAGGGCTTCAACCAGAACTGCGGCTGGATGCACACCTCCAGCAGCGCCGACTCCATGGACGAGTACCTCGAAACCATTGAGAAAAAGAACGGCGCGTTTTACTACAAATACGCCGGCAAACTGCGGCCTGTGCAAGTGCAGAAAGTGTCGTTGCCGTACCGCGACGGCACCAAAATCCTGCGCAAGGAATACACCATTTACTGCACCCACCACGGCCCCATCGTGGGCCAAAAATCCGACAACCAGTGGGTGGCCGTGCGCATGATGAACGAGCCGCTGGCCGCCCTGCAACAGTCGTACCTCCGCACCAAAGCCACCGGCTACACCAGCTTCCAGGAAGTGATGAAGCTGAATGGTAACGCCACCAACAACACTGTGTTTGCCGACAGCAAGGGCAGCATTGCCTATTGGCACGGCAACTTTATGCCCAAGCGTGACCCCAAATTCGACTGGAGCCAGCCCGTGGATGGCAGCACTCCCGCCACCGAATGGAAGGGCTTCCACGGGGTGAATGAGCTGGTGCAAGTACACAACCCCGCCAGTGGCTTCATTCAGAATTGCAACTCCACGCCCTACACTGTATCCGGCCCCAGCAGCCCAACCCCGGTCAAGTTCCCCAAATACATGGCCCCCGACGCCGAGAATTACCGCGGCATTAATGCCGTGCGTGTGCTAAGCCGCAAGGGCGTATTCACCCTCGACACCCTGATTGCGGCCGCCAACGACCCGCACCTCACGGCCTTCGACGACATGCTGCCTTCCCTGCTCACGGCCTACCAGCCTACGTCGGTAGAGAAAGCCGCTACGCCCGACATGACCGAGGCAATTGAGCTGCTCCGCACCTGGAACCATAACTACAGTGCAACTTCGGTGGCCCAGACCGTGGCCATTTATTGGGCCGAGCGGCTGCTGGCCAATGCCCGCGCCCGCGTTCCCTCGGCCCAGCCGCAACTGGACTACATCAGCTTCACCAAGTTCGCCATCGCTAACACCAGCCCCCAGGAAAAAACCGCAGCCCTAAAGGAGGCACTGGAGGACCTAACCCGCGCCTTTGGCACCTGGAAAATGCCCTGGGGCGACGTGAACCGCTTCCAGCGCCTCACCGGTCGCATTGAGGAAACGTACGACGACCAGAAGCCCAGCCTGCCGGTGGCGTTTACGTCGTCGGCCTGGGGCTCTTTGGCTTCCTTCAAAGCGCAGGCTTACCCCGGCACCAAGAAGCGGTACGGCACCGTGGGCAACAGCTTCGTGGCCGTGGTGGAGTTTGGGCCGCGCATTACGGCGCGCTCCGTGGTAACGGGTGGCCAGAGCAGCCGCCCCGGTACCGCTCACTTCACCGACCAAGCCGAGCTTTACACCACCGGCCGTTTCAAAGAGGTCCGTTTTTATCCGGAGGATGTAAAGGCACACGCCGAAAAGACCTACCATCCCGGCGAGTAATTAGCCGCCAAGCGTCAGGTTGATTTTTCCCATAATCCCAAAGCAGCCATGGACATCAAATATCTCTCCGACGACAAAGGCAAAATAACCGGCGTTTTCATCCCGATTGAAGAATGGGAGCGCCTTCAAAAAGCATACAAAATCACCGAGGAAACCCCTGCTGATTCCAACGCCAAGCTTCAGCAGTCGCTTTCCGAAGCCATGAAAAAGGCGAAGCCCAGCGAATAGAAATGATGGGGTTGCCAATTGCCGCCACTTTTATGAGCGCACAAAAAAGCCCGGCAGGACCGGGCTTTTTTTATCAACAGTGGTTTACATTACAATAGAATCCTTGAGCTTAGCGCCCAAAATCGTCCTGGACGCGCACGATATCGTCTTCGTCCGATGGGTTATTGGCATCGGTGTGCTGCCAGATTTCGGCGAGAATGCCCCACTCCTTCAGCCCCACCAGCCGGTGCCGCTCACCCTGCTGCAAAATGATGCGCTCGCCTACCTGGTAGCTTTTCACTTCCCCTTGTTCGTCGGTGAGGCTGGTGGCTACGCCGACTGGCCCCTGTACCACTTGCCAGATTTCGGCGCGACGGTGGTGGTACTGCCAGGAAAGCCGCTGGAGAGGTGCCACGAGCAACACCTTGGGGCTAAGCTTGCCCGATATGCGCAGTTGGTCTATGAGCAAGCCGTTGAAGTACATATCAGCGAACAGCTGAGCCTGTTCTTCGTCAATGACAAAAAAGCCACCCCACGGCCGAGTTGGATCTTCCTTGGCGATTATAAATCCTTGTTGATGAAGCTGGTCGCCTACTTGCAGAAATAGAGCAGTTTTTTCTGTGTCGCTATTAGACATATGGTAATGAGTGGCAGTCGTAGCTGGAATTATATAAAATATGTGAGTTGAAGGCGCAAATTACAAATTGAATTAGCGAATCTTCTTTTTGCTCTTGCCAATTAGAGTCATGGTATATTTATCTCCATTCCTATTATGCTGCCCCACCATTAGTGAAGTAGTCTAGTTATATCGGCTTGTCTGGAGCAGGCGGCACTAATAAAAAAGCAAGAAGGCCGTAACATACGCGGCTCTCTCATTTCACGCTAAGAGGGTGTTTGGGATTATAAAGCAGGCTAAATAAAAAAAAGTCAGTAAGCTGCAGCAGGAGTTCCAAGGCTCCGGCTACAAAATGGTTGACGGCTATCAACCCCTTACTGACTCGCAGTGGCAAGTTATGCAGCCGCTGCTGCCCGTGCACGGCAACCGGCGCCTGTGCTTGCGACAGGTGCTCGACGCCGTGCGCTACGTCTGCCGCACGGACTGCCAGTGGCGCGCCCTGCCGGCCGGTTTCCCGGCGTGGACGGCCGTGTACTACTATTTCCGGCGCTGGCATCCCGTCGTGTGGGCCCGCCTCAATGAAGCGCTGAACCGGGCCGACCGCTTGGCGGCCGACCGGGCCGCAACGCCTTCACTCGTGTGCGTGGACAGCCAAAGCGTCCAGTTGGCGCTCCGCATTTTTGAGCATCGGGGCACCGACGGGGGCAAGCACGTCAACGGCCGCAAACGGCAGATAATCACCGACGTGGAGGGCCGCATTTTCGCCTGTTACGTGCACGCGGCCAACGGCCACGACGGCACGGCCGCCGCGCTGGGCCTGCTGCCCAAGCGCCCCGTCTGGGGCCAGCGCCTGGTCACCGTGCTCACCGACAACGGCTACCGCGGCGGCTTTGCCGCTCACCTGCAGGCGCTGGGCCTGCGCCACGAACTGGCCAGCCGGCCGCCGAGTGTGCGCGGCTTTGTGCCCGTGGCCAAGCGGTGGGTCGTCGAACACACCTTCGCCTGGCTCGCCTGTTTTCGGCGCTTGGCGGTCGATTACGAATTCACTCCCGCCAGCCATCAAGCGTGGCTGCTCATTGCGAATTCAACCAGGTGCCTCAATCGGATATGCCCCAACTAAATCCCAAACACGCTCTAAGAGCGAAATAGCCTACCAAGAAGCTAAACTCTTGCTCCGTTAACTGAACTGAAATTATAGGGGTAGCCAATAGCCTGCAAATCTGCTTCCAGCAGCGACCAGTCTTCCTGCTCGTCATTGAGGGCCGACACTATCGATTTGGTAAGCGCTTCACCTCGATAGATTTTGGCTACGGCATCGGCAGCGTTGGGCTTTCGGCCGGTATCTTCAATGAAGTACTCATTAGCCCACTCCGCATAGGTTTCGGGCTGGCTATCCAATATAAAAAGCAACTCCTCCGAGCCATCTTCTTCGGTTTCCACTACGCCGGTTTGCCACCCGTGCTCCGGGGTATACCAGAGGCAGAAGGTGGTTCCGATGGAATTGACGGGCTCACCAAAGATGAACTCCTCAAAATAATCGGGTAAGCCACGGGTCACCTGGGCTTTGTTGGGCTGGTCGTACTCCGGTAAGTAGCCGTTGATAACGCAACCTTCCTCGCGGAATAAAATCAGCATCTGGTCGCCTTCGCCGTCGCTCATTTCCAATACTTCCTCCCCTTCGGCCCACTCCCGGTTGTAGGTGTAGTAGCGGTACTCGAGCTCCGGGGAGTTGATGGCATCGAGCACGGCCAGCGACTTACAGAGGCGCTTTAAAGCAGCGGCGTCGGGCAAGGCGTGGTAATTTTGAGTAGAAATCATGCGAAGCAAAATGGATTAGAATTTAAGGACAACCGTTCGCCTTCTCATACCAGAAAAGCAGGAGGCGGGTTGAATCATTTCGCCAAGCCTACGGCGTCTCAGTAAGACTTACTCATATCGGCCGGTACCACCACGACGTAATCGGCCACATTCACCTGCTCTTTGTCCAGCTGCTGCAGTTGCTCCTGCGTCACGACGCTGAGGGTTTTGACGCGCAGTTTGGGAGCGTACTGGCTCAAGTAGGCCACAATGCCATCGTGGTGGTCGGAGTGGTAGCTGCCGTTGAGGTGGAGCAGGGTTTGGCCTTCCTGGCGGCTGGCTTGGATAAAGTGGGCCATGGTGGCATCTTTCAGGGCCTGGGCCTGGATGATGTTTTGGGCCCCGCCCCCGTGAGTTTTGCTATCGCCGCCGAACATGGCGGCCATGTTTTTATAGCCGGGCAGGTCGTAATTCACCTTCAGGGGCAGCGGGGCCAGTAGGGCGCGGTCCACGGCCGGCAGCTTGTCGAGGGCTTTGAGGCTGCCGCGCGCGACGGCCTGAGCAAAAGGACGCGGCGCATTGGTGCCCACGACGGGGATTTTGTTGTCGCGAGCGAACTGCAGCAGCGGGCGATAGTCGGTGGCGTAGTTGGGCCACGGGCGGGCCTGGTGCTCAAAAGCAGTATCGGCGAGGGAGCCGGTGGCGTATCGGGCCACCAAGGGCTGCACATCGCGCTCAAACATCTCCATTCCCAGCACTACCTGGCCGGGCTTTTTCAGGCGTAGCAGGTCCTTGGCTACCTGCAGCTCCAGCCAGTGGGCAATTACATCGTTGTGTTGCTCGCCAAAAAGCACCACATCAGCCTGAGCCAGCTCACCAAGCATTTGGTCGTAGTCAGCAGCTTGGCCCGCGGCGGTGAAGAGGCGGTAGGCCGGCCGGTCGCCGGTGAAGGCGAAGCTGGTTAGGGCCAGGCAGAGAACAACGATTAGGCGGTTTGCGGGAGCTGTCATTATAAAAAGAACGTCGTGCGGAGCTTGTGGAAGCGACTCTACCGCGCAAGTAATGAATTACTCCCGAAGTTGAGCTGCTTCCACAAGCCCCGCACGACGTTCAAAGTTCGAAGCGCGACGCTTACCCCTTATAGAACATCCATTTGCCCAGTTCGCGGTAGGTCACCTTCTTGCCGTACATGAGCACGCCCACACGGTAGATGCGCGCCGCCACCCACACCGTGCCGATGAAGCCCAGAATGAGCAGGAAGATGGACAAAGCCAGTTGCCACATCGGCACGCCAAACGGCAGGCGTATTACCATGGCGATGGGAGAGGTAAAGGGAATCATCGACATCCAGAAAGCTACCGGGCCGTCGGGGTTGCGCAAAATCACCGACAGGCCCACGATGTAGCTCAGAATGAGCGGCATGGTAATCGGAAACATGAACTGCTGGGTATCGGTCTGGTCGTCAACAGCGGCGCCCACGGCCCCGAACAGCGCCCCGTACAGCAGATAGCCGCCGAGGAAGTAGACGATGAAGCCGAAAAGGATAGTGCCGATGGGCAGATTGCCCAGCGTGCTGAAGATGTCGAAGCGCTTGCTGGGGTTCATTTGCGCGTTTTGCTGGCTCATGCCGCGGTCGAAGCGGCCGGCGGCGGTTTGGGGCTCGCCATCGGCAGAGGCCGCAGCCGCGGTGCCCGGTGCGGTGGTGGTCGTAGCGGCTACTTCCGTTTTGGGCTTGTCCTTATCGGCGCCCGTGAGCAGCGGCACAAGCACCGTGGAGGCGCCCACCGACAGCAGGCCCCACAGCAGAAACTGCGTCAGGCCAACGGCCGCAATGCCCACAATCTTGCCCATCATCAGGTCAAACGGCTTCACCGACGACAGCATCACTTCCATAATACGGCTCGACTTTTCCTCCCCTACCCCGCGCATAATCTGCACGCCGTAGATGAAAATAAACAGGTAAATGGCCAGCGCCAGCACGTAGGCCGTGCCCGAGGTGGCCAGGGCGTTGCTGTCGGCTTCTTTGCCGGTGTCGTCGAGGCTGGTGGCTTTCAGGTTCACTTTCGAGCGCAGGCGGTCGAGCTGCTCCTGCGAGAGGCCCGACTTCTGCATTTTCAATTCCGAGAACGCCTTGTTCAGGGCGTTTTCCACGGCCAGCTGCCGCTTCAGGCTGATGTTGCCTTTGCCGAAAAACTGCACGTCGGTGGGCTTTTCCACGTCGAGGCCCGCGGGCAGGTACAGCAAGCCTTCGTGCTTGGCTTTCACGAAGCCCTTCTTGGCCTCGGCCAGCGTGCCGGTGGCGGGCACAAAGCGCAGCTGGGGGGTGCTCACAAGACGAGCGGCGAGGTTGAGGCCGCTGTCGTCGCGCACTTCCACCACGTCGGTGCTATCGTCCGACTGCGCGAGTTTGGCAATGAACACCCCGAAGCCGGCCAGCAGCAGCGGCACAGCCAGGGTGAGGATAATAAAAGCTTTTTTGCGAACGCGCGTAAGGTATTCGCGTTGGGCAACGAGTAAAAATTTGGAGGCCATAATGAATGGTGGTGTCATGCTGAGCAGCGCGAATCATCTTATCACGTTCGCACCAGTCGGGTAAAGTCGGATTTCTGACGAAAGCAGCCGTGATAAGATGCCTGCTTCGTCAGCATGACAAGCGTTTTTAGGCGGGATCTTCCACCAGGGTTTCGGGCATGGTTTCGCGCACGCGCCGGATAAAAATCTCGTTGATGCTCGGGATTTTTTCCCGGAAGGCCTCTACCTCCACCGCTCCGATGAGGTAGCGCAGTAAGTCGTTGGGGCGCACGCCAGCGTGCAGTTGCACCCGGGCGTAGAAATGCCCGTTTTTGCGCTCCTTCTGTTCTACCACCTCAAAATCGGGATGCACCACTATCAGCTTGCCCTTGCCCTCTACCTCGTAGGTATTGGTCTTGAACTGGTCGCGAATCACGCCAATGGGACCGTCCAGCACTTTACGCGAGCGGTTAATGAGGGCGATGTTGTCGCACATTTCCTCCACCGATTCCATGCGGTGGGTCGAGAAAATGATGGTGGCGCCCTGCTTGCGCAGCTCCAGAATTTCGTCCTTAATCAGGTTGGCGTTGATAGGGTCGAAGCCGGAGAACGGCTCGTCGAGGATTATCAGGCTGGGCTGGTGCAGCACCGTAGCAATGAACTGCACCTTCTGCTGCATGCCCTTGCTCAGGTCTTCCACGTTTTTCGAGGCCCATTCTTTTATCTCGAAGCGACTGAGCCACTGCTTGATGCGATGGGTGGCATCGGCCCGGCTCAGGCCGCGCAGCTGCGCCAAGTAGAGCAGTTGCTCTCCCACTTTCATCTTTTTATAAAGGCCGCGCTCCTCGGGCAGGTAGCCAATCTGGGCAATGTGGCTCGGGTTGAGCCGCTCGCCCCGGAAGCGGATTTCGCCCTCGTCGGCCCCCGTAATCTGGGTGATGATGCGGATGAGCGAAGTTTTGCCGGCGCCGTTGGGCCCGAGCAGGCCGAAGATAGTGCCCTCCGGAATGGAGAGGCTCACCCCGTCGAGGGCAATGTGGTTGGCGTAAGCCTTTCGCACGTCGATGGCTTCAAGAATAGGTTTCACAGAAAAAAGAGTTAGTTAGTGGGTTAAAAGTAGGAGAATGAGCCGAATATCAACCGGTGTGTTCGTCGCCCAACTCGCGCAAGTTTGCTTCGAGATGGTCTAGATGCCGGCCATAAAGCTTTTGCAGGTACTTAGGCGTGGCCTTTGCCATCGCCCACCCCACCCCAAGGCAGTACAGAATGAAGCCCCCAATCGCCAGTATGGCCTTCATCCGAAACGGGCCGGGTCGGGCTACTTCCATGTTGATGATAATGACCAAACACAGCAGGGCCGCGACCGGGATGGTGCCCATGGTGAGGCGGTAGTAGAAGCGCAGCAAATTGCGCAAGCCCGAGCACAAGCGCTGCAAATGGCCCCGCACGTGCCCCTCCGCTCCGCCCATTGCCTTCAATATCTTCAGCTTGCGGTAAAAGTAGTAGTACAGAACGGCCAGCAACGGCCCGAACAAATAGACCTGCAAGTGCACAATGGGCTGCCGGTAGCGGTAGAACACCACGGCAGCCAGCACGGTAAAGCAGCTGGTGAAGAAAAGCTCCCGGCGGGCACTGCGCCGCATTTTTTCCACCAGGTTGTCCGATTGCTGGGCCAGCAGGCCATCCAATTGGGCTGGGCTCACGGGCGGGCTATGGGCCGGGTCGGGCTGCTGCCACTTGCGGCGGAGGTCGTCGAGTTCCATTAGGCGGCGTGGAGTAAAAATGAGCGGAGCTTTTCCTGCACGCGGTGCATTTTCACGCGCACATTGTTTTGGGTGATGCCCAGAATGTCGGCCATTTCATCGTAGGGCCGGTCTTCGAGGTAAAGCAGAATGAAGGCCTTATCGACCTCCGACAAACGGTTGATGGCTTGGTAAAGGGCGGCCTGGTCTTCGGCATCGGGCCCATTGTCGGGGGCTTGGGCTACGGCCAGGGCCTCATCGTCCAGCGCACCCGGCGCCGGCCGCCGGGTGCGCTGGCGCAGGTTGGAAATGGCCACGTTCAGGGCAATGCGGTAAAGCCAGGTGCTGAGCTTGGTGCCCGGGTGGGGCACGTAACGCGGCCACGCCCGCCAGAGCTGCAGCACAATCTCCTGAAACAAGTCCTGCCGGTCGTCGGCATCCTGGCAATACAGCCTGGCCACGCGCCGCACCAACGGCTGGTACTCCTGCAGCACAGCAACAAAATCGGCAGATGGCGCAGTGGGAGGCATGCGATGTGGTGGTTTCGGGAAGTTAATCGCCGCCAGCAGGCGACGCATTACACCAACTCAATAATTATTTTCAGCCCAACTTATTTGGCAAAATAACATCCTGCTCATGTGGCGGCCGCTGTGCCAAAAAAACAGCCTGGACAAACGCAAAAGCCCCGCCCGGCCAAAGGCCAGACGGGGCTTTTATCAAACAAACAGTCCATTTAGGCAAGCCGCCTAAAGCGGTGCTTAGGCAAAGTACTCCTTCACTTTCTCAAAGAAGCCTTTCTCGTTCTTGCCGGGGTGCGGCACGAAGTTGTCCGAGTCGCGCAGTTTCTCCAGAATCTCGCGCTCCTGGCTGCTCACGTGCTTGGGCGTCCACACGTTCAGGTGAATGAGCTGGTCGCCGCGGCCGTAGCCGTTCAGGTCCTTGATGCCTTTGCCACGCAGGCGCAGGATTTTGCCCGGCTGCGTGCCCGGCTCAACTTTGATTTTTACTTTGCCTTCAATGGTCGGCACCTCGAGGTTAGCCCCCAGAGCAGCGTCCACGAAGGAGATGTACTGCTCGTACATGATGTTGTTGCCGTCGCGCTTCAGGAACTCGTGCGGCTCTTCCTCTATCTGAATAAGCAGGTCGCCGGGCACGCCGCCGCGCTCGGGGAAGTTGCCTTTGCCGCTCATGCTCAGCTGCATGTCGTTGGCCACACCCGCCGGAATGTTGATGGGAATTACTTCCTCGTGCAGCTGCCGGCCTTCGCCTTTGCACACGTCGCAGGTAGCGGTCACGGTTTTGCCTTCGCCATTGCAGGTGGGGCACGTGCTGCTGCTCACCATCTGGCCGAGCATGGTGTTCACCACGCGCTTGGTCTGGCCCGAGCCCTGGCAGGTCTGGCAGGTTTTCAGCTCCGTGCCGTTTTTGGCACCAGTGCCACTGCAGGGCTGGCATGCCACGTAGCGCTTCACCTTGATTTTCTTCTCGACGCCGTTGGCGATTTCCTCCAGGTCGAGCTTCAGCTTGATGCGCAGGTTCGAGCCCTTGCGCTGGCGCCGGCCGCCGCCCTGGCGCCCGCCAAAGAAGCCCTCGAAGCCCCCGCCACCGCCGAAAATATCGCCAAACTGCGAGAAGATGTCCTCCATGTTGGGCGCGTGGCTGTTGCCGCCCATGCCCTGATGGCCAAAACGGTCGTAGCGGGCACGCTTGTCGCCGTCGCTCAGCACTTCGTAGGCCTCGGCGGCTTCCTTAAACTTGTCCTCGGCCGTGGGGTCGTCGGGGTTTTTATCGGGGTGGTACTTGATGGCCATCTTGCGGTAAGCCGACTTGATTTCGTCGCCCGCCGCGTTTTTGGCAATGCCTAGTATTTCGTAATAATCGCGCTTGGTAGCCATCTTCTTTTAATAATTATCGGGAGCCTATCTCTACAAAGATACTTACTGCCCCAACACAACCTTGGCGTGGCGGATTACCTTGTCGCCCAAATAATAGCCCTGTTCTACCACATCCACGATTTTGCCGCGCAGCTCTTCGCTGGGCGCCGGAATCTGGGTAATGGCCTCGTGCAATTCGGCATCAAAGTCGCCGCCTTTCGCGTCCATGGCGGTCAAACCCTTTTGCTGCAGGGTTTTGTTCAGTTTGTTCTGAATAATGTCGAGGCTTTCGCGAACGGCGTTGGCGTCGGTGGTATCTTGCGTGGCGTTGCGGGCCCGCTCGAAGTCATCGAGCACCGGCAGCAAGGCCGTCATCAGCTCCTGGCTGGCGGTCTTGAACAGCTCAATCCGCTCCTTGGTGGTGCGGCGCTTGTAGTTCTCAAACTCGGCCGCCAGGCGCAGGTACTTGTCTTTCAGGTCCGCGAGCTCGGCATCCGTGCGGGTCTCTGTGGCGTGTGGCGCAGCCGTAGCGGTGGCATCGCCAGTGGTTTCGCCATCGGCATCGGCCATTTCGCCAGCTGCATGAGTGGGGTCAACGGTCAGGTTGTCGTCCTGGGGCAGGTTGTTTTCGTCAGCCATTTTGGGGAATATTCGTCGGAAAGGGTTTTTCACGGGGTTAGCCGGTTAGTCACGTTGCGGGCACAAGGAACTTGCCAAAGGGTGCTTGGCTGCCAATGTGGCACAGGGCGCTTCCTTCACGAGCGACATCCCCATACTCACCAGCTACGCGGAGCTCAAGCAGATAGCTACTTGGGCACTATGCAGGAGCTTATGCTTCACTGTCTTCCTCGAGGTAGCTCTGGCGCACGGGTGCCGCGTCGCGACGGGTCTGCTGCAAGGCCTCCCAAATCAGGTCCTTCAGCTGCACAATGTTCTTGTTGGTGAGGCTGGAGATGAAGATGGAAGGAATATCGGTCGGGAGGGTCTGGCGGATTTCCGCTTCAAGCTCCTCGTCAATCATGTCGGACTTCGTGACGGCCAGCAGGCGTTTCTTGTCCAGCAGTTCGGGGTTGAACTGCTCGAGCTCGTTTACCAACACCTGGTACTCAGCCGCAATATCCGGGCTGTCGCAGCTTATCATAAAGAGCAGCATGGAGTTGCGCTCGATGTGGCGCAGGAAGCGCGTGCCCAGCCCCTTCCCTTCCGCTGCCCCCTCGATTATGCCGGGAATGTCGGCCATCACGAATGATTTATAGTCGCGGTAAGCCACCACGCCCAGGTTGGGCACCAGTGTAGTGAAGGCATAGTCGGCAATCTTGGGCTTGGCCGCCGATACCACCGAGAGCAGCGTGCTCTTGCCCGCGTTTGGGAAGCCCACCAGGCCCACATCGGCCAGCAGCTTCAGCTCCAGAATGATGATGGCCTCAATGGCCGGCTCTCCCGGCTGGGCGTAGGTAGGCGCCTGGTTGATGGAGTTCTTGAAATGGTCGTTGCCCCAGCCGCCGCGTCCACCGGGCACGAGCACAAGCCGCTGGCCATGCTCCGTGATTTCCAGCAGGTGGGTACCATCAGGGTCGCGCGCTACGGTGCCCAGGGGCACTTGCAGCACGATGTCTTCGCCCTGCGCGCCGCTGCGAAGGTTTTCGCCGCCGCCCTCGCCGTCTTTGGCAAAGACGTGCTTTTGGTACTGCAGGTGCAGCAGCGTCCACAGCTGCGAGTTGCCTTCGAGGATAATATGGCCGCCGCGGCCGCCGTCGCCCCCGTCGGGGCCGCCGTTGGGCAGGCCCTTAGCCCGGAAAAAGTGGTGCGAGCCCGCCCCGCCTTTGCCCGACCGGCAGATGAGTTTAACGTAATCGATAAAGTTATTGGAAGCCACGAAGCGGGAGGTATTAAAGTAAAAAAACAGTCATCCTGAGCAGAGGAAGGGGCCTGTTGCCAGCCGAACGATTTGCGCTGAATGCCAAATCGTACCGCCGAGGCAAGGTCCTTCGCTCCGCTCAGGATGACAACTAGAAATTGGTAACAAACGTGCTTACGCCTTCACTTCGCGCGTGGCCTGAGCGGGGCTCTCGGCGGTAGGCGCTTTGTGTTGGTCGATTATCGCACAAATCTGGCTGAAGATGGTATCAATGGGACCGATGCCGTTGAGGGCGTGGAATTTGTTTTGGGCAGCGTAGTAGCCGGCTACCTGGGCAGTTTCGGTGTTGTACACCGTTACGCGGCGGCGGATTTTGCTTTCGTCCTGGTCGTCGGGGCGGCCGCTGGTTTTGCCGCGCTCCAGCAGGCGCGTCACCAGTTCCTCCTCGGCTACCTCCAGGGCAATCATGCAGTTAATGCCGCTGTTGTGCTGGGCCAGCAGTTGGTCGAGCCGCTCGGCCTGGGGCACGGTGCGCGGAAAGCCGTCGAAGATGAAGCCGCCGGCGGTTTGCTTGTTCGCCTGCAGGGCGTGGTCTATCATGCCGATGACCACTTCATCGGGCACCAGCAGGCCTTCGTCCATCAGTTTTTTGGCGGTCAGCCCAAGTTCAGTGCCCTGGGCTATCTGGGCCCGCAGCAAGTCGCCGGTGCTCAGGTGCACGAGGTTGTATTGGGCAATGAGCTTTTGACTCTGGGTTCCTTTACCGGCACCGGGCGGGCCGAACAGCACGATATTCAACATGAAAGAAGGAGGAAAGAAGGCAGTGAGGGAGGTGGGAAGACTCAGGCAAGTTAATCAATCGGTAACAAAGCAACCGTTACACAGCCACATACACATCGGGCAGATTGCGCCCGAGGCCATCGTAGTCAAGGCCATAGCCCACCACGAAGTCGTTGGGGATTTCCAGGGCCACGTAGCGCAGCTCGAGCGGGTGGCGCAGGCTGGCCGGCTTGAAAAACAAGGTGGCTACCTCGACCGAAGCCGGGCTTTTGCTCAACAAACTGGGCAGCAAGTGGTGGATGGTGGTACCCGTGTCCACGATATCCTCAACCAGGATGATGTGGCGTCCTTGTACGTCTTCACGCAAGCCGAGGATTTCCTGCACCACACCGCTGCTGCCTGTGCCCTCGTACGAGGCCACGCGGATAAAGACGATTTCGCAGGGCTCGGTAATGCGCTTGAGTAGGTCGGAGGCGAACATGAAGGCCCCCGTGAGCACGACCACAAACAAAGGCTGGCGCCCGACATAATCGGCACTGAGGCGAGCGGCCAGGCCAGCTACGGCCTCATCCAAACGGGAGGCCGACAAGTACGGCCGAAAAGCTTTGTTGTGGATGGTGATGTGGGAGTGACCCATGCGGCGCGAAAAGAATGAGCCACAAAGCTACTGTCTGAACCACGGATTCGCTTAGCCAGCCCAATTTTCACGGATTGCATGCAGCGCACTGTTGGCCTATAGAAAGCAGTAGTCAACCTCTTTGCCTTCATTTTTACGAAGTAAACGAGCCGCAACTCATCCATGCAACCAGTGCTAGCCAACGCGCCTGAGCACGAAATGGCCCAATAAAAAGGCCACTCCGGGGAGCAGCCTTTTTATTGGGTCATCAGAACTGGCTCAACTCAAAAAATGGAGCTGGCACTGTCTCGTTTATCGTACCTCGCGCAGAGCGGTATAAATCACTCGAACCGCAGCCGGAGCCAAAGTCTCAGCATACCGCACGTGCGGCAGGACGGCGGTTTCGATGCGCTCCCCTTCGAGCTTGATGGGGGCCATGCCCCGCTCGCCGCCTTTCTCAGCAATGTGAGGAGCAATAACCAGGGACACAATGCTCATCAGCTTGATGAGGATGTTCATGCTCGGGCCGGAAGTATCCTTAAACGGGTCGCCCACGGTATCACCGGTCACGGAGGCTTTGTGCGCGTCCGAACCTTTGTACTGCATCACGCCGTTCACCAACACCCCTTTTTCGAAAGACTTCTTGGCGTTATCCCAGGCGCCACCGGCGTTGCTCTGGAACATGGCCATCAGCACGCCGCTCACCGTCACGCCGGCCAGCAGCCCACCCAGCACCTCGGCCGAAGAAGCATTCGAAAACAGGCCCCGGCATCCGAAGCCCACGATTATAGGAGTGAGCAGCGCAATGGCACCCGGCAAAATCATCTCCCGAATGGCCGCCTGCGTGCTGATGGCGACGCACTTCTCGTACTCCGGCCGGCCCGTGCCTTCCATGATGCCCGGAATCTCGCGGAACTGGCGGCGCACTTCCTGCACCATGGCCATAGCCGCACGCCCCACCGCCGCAATGGCCAGGGACGAGAAAATGAACGGAATCATTGCCCCAATGAACACGCCAGCCAAAATAGGAGCCTTGCTGATGTCAATGGACGTGATATTGGCCGTGCCCATAAAGGCTGCGAACAACGCCAGCGAAGTAAGCGCTGCCGAAGCAATAGCAAAGCCCTTGCCCGTGGCGGCAGTCGTGTTGCCCACCGCATCGAGAATGTCGGTACGCTCACGCACCTCCTTGGGCAGCTCGCACATTTCGGCGATACCACCGGCGTTGTCGGCAATCGGACCAAAGGCATCAATCGCCAGCTGCATGGCCGTAGTGGCCATCATGCCGGCAGCAGCAATAGCTACCCCGTAGAGCCCCGCCGCTTCGTAGCTCAGCACAATGCCCGCGGCCAGCACCAAAATGGGTAGCACCGTGCTCTCCATGCCGACAGCTAACCCGCCGATAACGGTGGTTGCGTGGCCCGTGCTGCTTTGCTGCACAATGCTATTCACGGGGCGCTTGCCCATGGCGGTGTAGTACTCCGTAATAATGCTCATCAAGGTGCCCACCACCAAGCCGACCAACACGGCATAGAAAACGTGCATAGCATCGAAGCTGATGCCGCGGATGGTGAAACTACCCTGGGGCAGAATCCACATAATCAAAAAGTAGGAAGCCACCGCCGAAACGATAACGGAGATATAGTTTCCGGTATTGAGGGCGCTTTGTACGTTGCCACCCTCCTTTACTCGCACGCAAAGGATACCGATGAGCGAGGCAATGATGCCCATGCCCGCAATCGCCATCGGCAGGAAAATTGGCGAGAGGCCACCGAAGTTATCAATCATACGGTCAGCCCCTTGCGTCGCCATTTCGCGGCCCAGCACCATGGTAGCCAGGATAGTAGCCACATAAGAGCCAAACAAGTCGGCGCCCATACCGGCTACGTCGCCCACGTTGTCGCCCACGTTATCGGCGATAGTGGCCGGGTTGCGCGGGTCGTCCTCCGGAATGCCGGCTTCTACCTTGCCCACTAGGTCAGCGCCCACGTCGGCTGCTTTGGTGTAGATGCCGCCCCCCACGCGGGCAAACAGCGCGATGCTTTCGGCGCCCAGCGAGAAGCCCGTGAGCACCTCCAACGCCTTTTCCATTTCCTGACCGTTGGCCAAGCCGCTGGGCACAAACATCTTGTAAAACACAATAAACAAGGAGCCCAATCCCAGCACGGCCAGACCGGCCACGCCCATGCCCATCACCGAACCGCCGGAGAACGACACGTTCAGCGCGGTGCTCAGGCTCGTCTTAGCCGCCTGCGCGGTCCGCACGTTGGCCTTGGTGGCAATTTTCATCCCAATGAAGCCCGCCAAGGCCGAGAATACGCCCCCAATAAGGAAAGCAATAACGATGACGGGACTAGAGTTGCCGCTGGTAGTACCTAGATAAAACAGGAATGCCCCGGCAATCAACCCAAACAGGGCCAGCACTTTGTATTCCGCTTTCAGAAAGGCAATGGCCCCATCGGCAATGTAGCCAGCGATGGTGGTCATGCGCGCATCGCCAGCGTCTTGCTTGGCCACCCAGCCCGCACGGAGCCAAGTGTACAGCAGCGCAAAAATGCCCAAGGCGGGCACAGCGTAAAGGTATGGGGTCATAAAGGGCGAAAATGGGTGAAATGGAGAAAGAATTAAACTGGGCAGGAAGGGTGGCAAAGGTATACGCAGAGCCTTACAATTCCTGCATCAAAACTTGGTAAAGCGCTAGCATACTGGCAATGTCGCGCTTGTCGACTAGTTCGTCGGGCGAATGCACATGGTCTTCGGGTGCGCCCACAAAGCACCAGTCCCAGGGGGCGGCGGCGTGCTGCAGTTCCTTCGCATCGGAACCACCGCTGCCTTCTACCTCCAATTGGTGCGGGACACCAGAACGGGCAGCAATAGCACGGATGCGGTCAACATAAGCCCGACGGGGAATAAGCGAGTCGCGCAGCGAAATGGCGCACCCCTGGCCGACATGCACGCCTTCCGTCACCCACGTAATATCGGAAATGAGTGCCTGGCGCACCCCGTAATTCTCGTAGATGAACTTAGCCAAGTAGGCCACCGAGCCCCCGCCGTGTTCTTCCCAGCAAGAAAAAGCCACGATGCCATGTTCAAGTGTCTCACATAGCCGCAGGGCATTCCAGACACCCAAGCGGTTATCAAGATAGCAGCTTTGAACAGTGGTTTCGGTTTCACGAAAATCGCAGTAGAAAGTAAGTTCCGTACCACGGTCAATATCGCGGTGGAACGCGTAGCCCAATTCACCCGTTTGCTCGTCTATGGTCAGTGTGCAATCTATTTCCCCTTGCGAGTCGTGCCCCACCAAACGGTAGCCAGCTTCGGCTTGGGGCCCGCCAATGCGCACCAATTGTCGGCCGTAGCGTACCGTGAAACCAATACTATCAAGGTGGGCAAACACGGCCGTGCGCGGCTGGCCAAATACCAGCAGGATACAGTCCTGAAACCGGTCGTCGGCAATGATAATGGGTTGGTGTTGCCAGGCAGCCTGTGTTTGCCGCACGTAGTCGAGTACGAAACGCGTCATGGCTGCCTCGTTGCCGGCAGGTGCCGGAACACGACAAAGGGAGTGCAAGAGTTGCATAAGCAAAGCGGATTACTCCCAAAGCTAGGCCAAAGTCCGTACTTTAGCAGGCCCGTTTACGCCGCCCAAATTTTGGCTGGCGTGCGGTTCGGGTCTGCTATCGAAATTCTACCTATGCTGCGTTCGCTTTTTTGTATCTGCTTGGGGCTGCTATATGTGCCGCTGCTAGGCCACGCCCAGAGGCCCGATACAATGCGCACCCCTCCTGCCATGAAAACGGTGGCGCTCGACACCGTTGGGATATTGCCGTCGGCCATCGATACCAAAGGTTGGCTGCTTCTGGACAAGGATATCCAACTTGAGCTGGACGGTGCCGTCCAGAATATCTACAATTTCAAGTATGACCGGGCGGAAAAACAATTCCGTTCGTTGCGCCGTCGCTACCCTAATCACCCCATGCCGTATTTTCTGCTGGGGCTGAACACGTGGTGGAAAATCATGCCCACGACCTTCCAGTCGACGCAGTATGACAAGGCCTTCTTTGCCTACATGGATACTGCTGCTACTAAAGGCCAGAAGCTCTTTGATGCTGATAACAATAATTACGAAGCGAGCTTCTTTCTTTCTGCTTCCTACGGTTTTAGCGCCCGTTTGCACGGCGAGCGCCACGACTGGCGTAAGGCCACAGTAAATTCCCGTCGCTCATTAAATTATCTAAAGAAGAGCCAGGAAGCCAATGGCCTGAGCCCAGAGTTTCAGTTTGGCCAGGCCTTATTCAATTACTACGCGGTGTGGATTGGCGAAAACTACCCACTACTGAAACCCGTGCTCCTGTTCTTCCCTAAAGGCGACAAGAGACTGGGTATGCAACAATTGCGCAGCGTAGCTGCCAATGGCTTTTACACCGGCACAGAAGCACGTGTTTACCTAATGCGTATCCTCAAAAACGAGGAAAACAACGCTGAAGAAGCATTACCTGTTGCACGAAGCCTAGCCACCACCTTTCCCGACAACGGATACTTTCAACGCTTCTACGCCCTCCTTGCCTACGACCAAGGTGAGTTCTCCGATTGTGAGCGTGTGAGCCGCGAAATCCTTGATAAAATAAATAAGGGTATGCCTGGCTACGAGGGGATCAGCGGGCGCTACGCCAGTTACTTCCTGGGCTACTTGATGCAAAATCGCTACCGAGACATTGCTAAAGCTAAAGACTACTACCAGCGATGCATCGTGTTCGCAGAAAGCACTGGTGACACTTCGGGTGGCTTCTACTTGTTCTCAAACATGAACTTGGCCCGCCTAGCTGTCAAAGAAAGAGACCCAGCCGCTGCGAAACGCTACTATGCGATAGTAGTTGATAAGGCCGAGCGTAAATCGGAGCAGTACAAGGAAGCCAAAGCTTGGTTGAAGAAGAACTCGAAGGCATAAGTTTTCCTTAAACTATGGAAGTCTCTGATTTATTTCTTGCCCCCATCTATTTGATGGCATTGTATCTGGTTGCTTATATGGTACGGCCATCTGTAACTAACTACTTCACGAAGCCTTTCTTTTTTCCTGCCCTTACGCTTAAGTTCGTGGGCGCAGTAGGACTTGGTCTGATTTATCAGTTTTATTACGGTGGAGGCGATACGTTTAACTATTTTTATCACACAAAGGTCATCCATTCGGCTTTCGACCAATCCTTTTCCACAGGTTGGAAATTGCTAATAGATAACGGTGGCGACAATGACCAAACAACTGCTCAATACGTGGGACAAATGTTCTGGCACCAAGCCGGTTCATCAGAATTTTTGCTTTCTAGAGTAGCTGCTTTTTTAGGGCTCTTTTGTTTTAATAACTACACGGTCATCGCCCTATTATTTGCTAGCATTAGTTTTAGTGGGATGTGGGCCATGTACATGACCTTTGCCAAAATTAGGCCTCAAATTTACAAACAGTTGGCTTGGGCCGTATTCTACGTGCCTTCGCTATTTTTTTGGGGCTCTGGCTTGTTGAAGGATTCGCTTTGTATAGGCGCATTAGGTTGGCTTTATTATGCGCTATATAAGGGGGCTATTCAAAGACGGGCTATCGTGTATTGCGCACTGATTGGTGGGTTTGCTGCCTATACACTGTTCAACGTTAAGGTATACATTCTGTTATGCTTCCTGCCCGCGGCGCTGCTGTGGGTGTTCAACGAAACCAATGCCCGCATTAAAAACCAAGCATTACGTCTAGTTGCCAAGCCCTTGTTCCTGACACTAGGTGCTGGATTGGCTTTTTATGCTGCCACAAACCTTACAAAAGGGGACGATAAGTATGATGTGGATAAAATCGGCGAACGCAGCAAAATCACGGCTGACTACTTGTACGAACAGAGTGTCAAGCAAGAGGGATCCGGCTACTACCTCGGTGAACTCGATGGCAGCATTGGCAGCATGGTCAAACTTGCGCCCCAAGCCATTGCAACTTCGCTTTACCGACCGTTCCTGTGGGAAGCACATAACCCAGTCATGTTTTTATCGTCTCTTGAGGCTGGTTTCTTTCTGTTTTTTACACTTCGTATTTTTTGGCGAACGGGTATCGGACGTACTTTAAGCATCATTAGTCAGACACCTGTTCTATTACTATGCTTCGTTTTTGCGCTGGTATTTGCGGCTTCAGTAGGAATAACTAGTGCCAATTTTGGCACCTTAGTGCGATATAAAATCCCTATGATACCGTTTTATCTTGCGGGTTTATACATTCTAGAAAGCATGGCTGCACAGCCCATTCAAAAGGGCCGCCAAACAATGTCCCAGCCCCATCGGCCTCAGTTGGTATAGCATCAGAGGGTGATCGATCTGTTTTGCTTAGCACGAGGTTTAAGAAGCTGTTTGAGTTAGCAGAATTTAAGCACTCGCCTGATGTTGGCTAAGCAAATCCAGCCATTGGCGTGGTGTAAGCGGCGGTCGTATTCCTTTGACAATCTACGATTCGCGCTCAGCCAGGCAAACGTTCGTTCGACAATCCAGCGCCAAGCATGAATGAAGAAGTTCGTTTTTTTTTACCAGCACGTGCGCCGGTTTCTCGACGCGAATGCCGTAGCGGCCGGCTAGATGCGCCCGAAGCACGCCGTTAAACGAGCTATCGACGAAAACGACCTGCACCTGGCCCAACTAGTCGTGGGTAGCGGCCACCTCGTCCCAGAACGCAATGGCGGCCGGGCCACACGCGGCTGGCCAGCACGTGGCCCAGCGCATCGGTCAGCACCAAGCGCTTGCGGCCCTTGATGAGCTTGCCGGCGTCGAAGCCCACGGTCTGCCCCGTGGCCGTGGCCGCGTTCTTCACGCTTTGCGTGTCGAGGATGACGGCCGTGGGGCAGGCTTTTTTCGGCCCGTTCCCGGCTGCTCACGTTCAGACACGTGCTGACCCGTTGCCAGGTGCCATCGCTTCCCACTTGGCAAAATACCAGTACACCGTGCCCCAGGGCGGTAAATCCCCTGGCAAATCCCGCCACACACACCCGTTTTTGAGTACGTACAAAATAGCGTTTATCACCTTTACCAGCGGCCACTTGCCTCGGCGGCGAACCACCAGCAACGGCTCCAATTGCTGCCAGTCCCGCGCTGGCAAATTCGTACTGTACCGCTTCCGTGCGGCCTCTTCTCCAACTTCTTTCAATCCACTAAATTAACTCAAACAGCTTCTTAGAGCGTGTTGGGGATTTTAGCAGGGCAAAAAGAAACGAGTCAGTAAGTTGCGAGGGGAGTTCCTAGGCTCCGCTTCGCATTATGGTTGACGGCTATCAACTCCTTACTGACCCGCAGTGGCAAGTTATGGCCCCGCTGCTGCCCCTGCAACGCAAACGCCGCCTGTGCCTGCGGCAAGTAATTGACGCCGTGCGCTACATCTGCCGCACGGGTTGTCAATGGAGCAGTTTGCCGGCCGGTTTCCCGGCCTGGACGGCGGTCTACTACTATTTTCGGCGCTGGCAGCAAAACCAGACCTGGGTCCGGCTCAACGAGGCGGTGAACCGGGCCGACCGCCTGGCCGCCGACCGGGCCGCCACCCCCTCGCTCGTGTGCGTGGACAGCCAAAGCGTCAAGCTGGCGCCGCGCATTTTCGAGCACCGGGGCACGGACGGCGGCAAACGGGTGAACGGGCGTAAACGTCAGCTGGTCACTGACGTGGAGGGCCACATCTTCGCCTGCCGCGTCCACGCGGCCAACGGCCACGACGGGGCGCAGGCCCAGGCGCTGCTGGCCACCGGCCTGAGCTGGGGCGGGCGCTTGCAAACGGTGGTCACCGACAAGGGCTACCGGGGCCGCTTCGCGCGCCACCTGCGCGCCTGCGGATGGGCGCACCAGCTGGGCAGCCGCCCGCCTTCGGCCCGCGGCTTTGTGCCGGTCGCCAAACGCTGGGTCGTGGAGCGCACCTTCGCCTGGCTCAACTACTTCCGTCGGCTGGCAATCGACTACGAATTCACGCCCGCCAGCCACGAAACCGGGTTGCTGATTGCCAACTCAACCATGTGCCTCAATAGGCTACACCCCAACTAATTCCCCAACACGCTCTAAGAGAATAGCGAGAGGAAATTGCGGGTATTGCTTTGCACCGAATAGCGTTGCTCGATGGTGGAACGCGCCATCTGACCAAATTGCTGACGCAAGCCTGTATCAGCCAACAGTTGCCTTAAGCTAGACTCCCAGTGAATAGGCATAGCACACACGAAGCCGTTGTGTCCGTGCTCTACCACCTCGGAGTTCATCCCCACTGGTGACACCAGCGCCGGAATGCCTAATGCCATGTATTGCAACGCTTTAAAGGCACACTTGCCTTTTGCCCAAAGGTCGTCCTCCAATGGCATCAAGCCCACATGAAAACCTAGCAGGTCGGCAATTTCAGTGTCTTTGCGCCAAGGCAAGTACACAAGGGAGCGTAAAGGCAGCTTTGGAGGCTGATTCGAGATAACCCTAAATTCAAAGTCCAGTCCCTCGGCTTCCAGCTTGGACAGCACCGGCACAACTTGGTCGAGGTACTTGAGGGTGGAATGCGTGCCAGTCCAGCCAATGACCAAGCGCCCCGGGGCGGCTTGATCTCGCACCCGATTGTGTAGGCGCACAGTATCGATGGTTGTTGGATTAATCACAGTGCTGGAACTATACTGCTGAGCATACTCGGCCAAGTAAGCATTGCCGCAGCTATTCTTGTAAGCCCAGCGGCAAATGTCAGCCACTTTATGGTGCCACTTTACGCCTGCGGCAATCTTGTTGGCTTCGGAAGTATTTGCAAGCCATATGGCGTCATCGAAGTCATAAATAATCTTCTTTCGCAACACGTTTGCAATGAGCCACTCAAATACGGGTGGGCCAATAGGCGCAGCTTCGCGGTGCACAAACACAAAATCGTAGGATGGCACTGTAAATAATAACTTCAACCTCCGCATAAATCCGCTTAGAATACCCACTGCTTTGGCCGCCGCCCGGCCGGGCTTGTAGAGAATATCCCATGTGGCCACCGACAGAAAAGGCGCCAAGTGGTAATGAAAGCCGTGGGCCGTTAGCTCGTCGAGGTATTGCTCGAAACGAAAACGCTGCGATGGCGCCCGACCGGCTGGGTAAGGAACGAGAAATAAAATGCGCACAGGTAGCTATTAATAGGTATAGGTCTGGTAAAAGCCCAGCACCGCTTCGGTGACGCGACGCTGGGCAGTCTCGCTCAGTTCATAGAACAAGGGCAAGCGTAGGAGGCAGTCGGCGTAGTGGTCGGCCCAGGGCAGGGCTCGGCCGTCGTGCCGAGTTGCGTAATATGGGCTGGTGTGCAGAGCCAGGTAGTGGAACACGGCCAGAATTTGGCGCGCGCCCAAGTATGCAATCAGCGCATCGCGCTCTGTGCGACTGCGGCACACCAGGTAGAACAGGTGGCCGTTGTTTGTAGCGTATGCCGGCAGCACGGGCAGACCTACGCCCAGAGTCTGCAACGATTCTAAGGCTGCGTAATAGCGCATCCAAAGGGCCGTACGCTGCTGCTGAATGTCGGCCAGGTTTTCGATTTGAGCCCAGAGATAAGCCGCAGTGAGTTCTGATGGTAAAAACGACGAGCCTACATCTACCCAGTTATATTCAGTTGCTTCGCCCCTAAAGAAAGCTGACCGTGTGGTACCCTTCTCCCGAATAATTTCAGACCTACTTGCAAAACTCAAATCATTGATAGCCAACATACCGCCTTCACCCGCAATAATATTCTTGGTTTCATGAAATGAAAAGGCCGCCAGCGTACCCAGTGTGCCCAGCCGCTGACCATTGAAGAAGCTATCAATGGCGTGCGCGGCGTCTTCAACTACTGCAAGGCCATGGTATTCGGCCGTGGCCAGGATGGTGGCCATGTCGCAGGCAATGCCGGCATAATGCACTGGCACGATGGCACGGGTGCGCGGCGTTACCAGCGCGGCCAGACTGGCGGCATCCAAATTAGGGTTGGTGGCGGAGCTGTCGGCGAATACTATTTTCGCACCCCGCAAGATAAAAGCGTTGGCCGTGCTCACGAATGTGTACGCCGGAACTATGACCTCGTCGCCGGGTCCAATATTGAGCAATAGGGCCGCCATTTCCAGCGCATCGGTACACGAGGTAGTCAGCAGCGCCTTGCCAAAGCCCCAATCCCGCTCGAAATACGTTTGCGCCCGCTGCGTAAATTGTCCATCGCCGGAAATTTTGCCCGAGCGCACCGCTTGTTCGATATAACGGGTTTCGTTGCCGGAAAAGTAGGGTTTATTAAAAGGAATCGGGACGCTCATGGGTACCGCAAAGGTACGTTCTGGCCACGAACTGGGCCACCGGAAAGTCAAGCCAGCTCCCATCCCAGGCGTGTCATTCCGGCTGGGGCAACCCGTGACTATCTGTATTCGCATCCACAATATAAAGCGGACGGTTTTTCACTTGCTCAAATGTTTTGCCGATGTAAAGCCCCACCATGCCCAGCACCGACAGCAGCAGGCCCGAAAAAAACCAGATGGAAATAATCAGACTGGTATAGCCGGGCTGGTCAATCTGGCCGGCCCAATAGCGCACCAAGGTGATGGGCACCAGCAGAAAGGCACCAGTTGAGAGCAATAAGCCCATTTTCACAGTCAGACGCAAGGGTTTGTCGGAATACGCCAGCAAAATATCAAGGCCCAGCTGTAGGCGCTGGCTGAGCCCGTAGCTGCTGCGGCCCGCGACGCGACCAGCGTGTAGCACCGTTAGGTAGCCAGTGCGAAAGCCCACCCAGCGCACCATGGTGGGAAAGTAGCGGACGCTCTCGCGCATGGCCAGCACGGCCTCAATAACTTTGCGGTGGTAGATGCCGAAATTTGCCACTGCCGGGTCTTGTCGCGCTTCGGTGAGGTAGGACAGCAGGCGATAGAACAGCCGCGACAGCAGTTTTTTGCGCCATGAGTCCTGTCGGTCAGCGCGCAGGGCCAAAACCAGGTCGTACCCGCGTTGCGTTTCGGCAAACAAGGCTGGAATCTCCTCTGGCCGGTCTTGCAGGTCGCAGTCGAGCACCACCACCCATTCGCCCCGGCACTGGTCAAGGCCGGCCGTAATGGCGCGGTGCTGGCCAAAGTTGCGGCTCAGGCGCAGTCCGTACACCCGCGGGTCGCGCGCAGCCTCAGCCTGAATGCGCGCCCATGCCCCATCAGGACTGCGGTCATCGACTAGAATAATCTCATAATTCTCGGTGAGTGTACCCACGCTGGCCTGGATGCGCCGCACCAGAATTTTCACCAAATCCTCGGCTTGGTATACCGGACTTATAATGGAAAAAAGCGGACTAGGCATTAACACCACGCAACAAAAAGAAGGCACTGCCGCCGGAACGCGGCTAAATTACATTAAACTGGCGCTACGAACCTTTGCCCCTAACGGAAGCAAGGTGGCATAGGCCTCGCGGGCACGGTTGAGGCTGCGGTAGCGCACGGCCAGCTCGTGGATGCGGGCACGGTAGTTGGGCTGGTGCATCAGGGCGTCGAGGCGGGCCAGAGCGGCTGGCACACTACCAGGTTTGCTCAAGTCAAACACGGCGCCGCCGTTTTCCGCTTCTACAATAGCTGAATCGTCGCCCACGCCGGGTGTTACCAGCACAGGTAGACCACTGGCCCAATATTCGCCGATTTTAATGGCCGAGCAATAAAGCCGACAGGGCGCGGGCCGGATGGGCGAAAATGCAAAATCTGCTGCCGATAAATAATCCGGTACTTCGGCGTGCGGAGCCTTGGTTACAAAGGCACAGTCAGGACCCAGGCCCACGTTAGACAGCTTGCGGCGCACGTCGGCTTCAGCATTGGGGGTCAAGACAATGAGCCGAAAATTGGACCCGAAATGGTTAGCCGCTGCGCGGAACAAAGCAAATGATTCTTCGTCGTAGTAAATGTCGCCAAATTTGCCTACGTAGACGCCCACCACTGCTTCCAATGCTGTATAGCCCAAGCGCTGGCGTACGCGCTTTCCAGCAGCGGCATCGAAAGCAAAAGCGGCGGCATCGACCGAGCACGGAACCGTAATAATGCGGCCGGCCGGCACCCCCTCGCGGATAAGCTGTTGCCGGTAGTTTTCGGCCACCGGCATTAGGCCCAGGGCCAACTTTTTCTGGCGCTTTTCCCAGTGGCGCTGGAACAGGTAGCGTGGGTCGTAGGCGCGCCACACGCTCGATTCACGCATATAGTCGGCGTGCGGCTCGAACGACTCGACATAAAAAGGAAGCCTGGTTTTTTGCCACACCAGGTAAGCCAGCGCGCCGGCAGGAGCACCCCGCGCGAGGATGAAGTCAGGATTGAATTCTTCTGCCTGCCGAATTATCTCTCGCGGGAACCGGGTAAAATCCTCAATCTTGTTGAGGATAACGTAGCGGCTGAGCCGAGAGCGCAGGGGTTCGAAGGTGATTTTATCGGCTGCAAAACCCGGGCTGAAGGCTAGCGCGCCTTGGGCATCAGGGCCGCGCTCGATGGTGACGAGGCGCACGGCCGCCACATCGGCGCGCTCCTGCAGGAGCCGCAAGTGCGGAAAAACGGTGGAAGTCGTCAGGCCATCATGCAGCCCCCAATAGCTTAAAAACAATATGCGCATAGTAGCATTAACATAGCGGGTGTAAGAAGTAATTGGTGAGGGCGAACGGTAGGTTCCGCAACGGCTTTAGGCCCGTTGCATTTTCAGCCAACCCACGGCTGCTGGGCCCACGGCGCACCGCACCAACAATACGGCAGCTTGGCGTGGCGGCAAATGCGGCACGGCATGACTAGCGTAGCGCAACGATTCGGCGCGGTGGCCCGCGGCGTAGGCGTGGATGGCACAGAGGTAGTATACCCGTCCCGTGAGCGTTCGGCGCTGAGGCGGGGTGAGCACCACGCGCCGCCGCATCCACTCTAGGGCCAGCTGGAGGCGCCGCACCAGAGCCGCATTATCCGACCGCATGGAACGGGCGTCGTGGTCGTTCATGGTAAGCGTCACGGCATCGATTAGATACACCCGGTCGTGCTGCATGTTTTCGAGGATGAACATCCAGTCTTCCACCGCCGCGTAGCGGCGGTCTTCCTCGAATAGGTGCAAGCCCGGATTCAGACGCCGTACGCAGATGTTGCAAGCCAAGGCATTGCCGCGCACGAAGGTATCCAACCCGTACCAGCCCTCGGCTAGGGCAGCGGTGTCGCTGGGGGCTCGTATACCGTTGCGGTCAAAGTCGTACTTGGTAGCGATGAAATTCGGGTGTTCCAACTCCTCAATCTTGCGGTGTAGCGTGGCCAGATGCCCGGCATGAAACAAGTCATCGGAATCGAGAAACAGTACGTATTGCCCTTTCGCACGAACAAACCCGTAATTGCGTGCTACCCCTCGCTCGGCGTTTTCTTTGGGATAATAGCACAGCCGCGGATCAGCGTATTGAGCCACCACCTCGGCCGTATTGTCTTGGCTACCGTCGTCCACTACCAGTATTTCCAAAGCTTCATAAGTTTGGGCTAGTACAGAGTCGAGGGTTGCACCAATGAATGTGGCCCTGTTGTACGTTGGAATTACAATGGAGAAAAATGGGGAGACGAATTCACTCATAGAATAAAAGTAAGATGGTCTCAAAAGTGTTCCGGAAAGGCATTGTCAGCACTATTATACCTTTCCAGGTTGCCCATTCGCTGGGCTTATCGCCAAGAAAACATATTGGTTCCGAAACATCCGCCACCGCGCCGACGACGGTATACTTCTTGATGGCAGGGCAGGCAATGCTCTGTCATACCCAACTCCAGCGTAGGCAATGATTTCACCACCATTTTCACTGGGTCCAGGAGCAAACCAGAATATTTCTGTTGTTTATTTTTTAACGCAGTGTTTATTTCAATAACAACCCTGCGCTTACCCGAATAAATTTCAAAACCATAAGCGTAGAGCCCACAATAATGATGGTTCGCAGGGCGATTCGCCACACCGGCAGATGTAACAGCGATAGCACTTGCAAATCAATAAGGAAAGTAGCCAGCAAGCTACCCAAGCCGAACAAGAGCAACGCCAAATTCAGGTCCTTCATCACTAAGCCAATACCTAAGCCCAAGCCCCTCGCCACTAGCAATGCAATGTTGCTCCAGAGGATGTAACGTTGCTTTTCCATCACGGTATAGATGGGCGATGTTGCCTGTGACATCAGCTTGAACACGTAATAATAGCCAAGGTAACCGGTATAGACGCCGGCCATTTCCCAACGTGCCCCAAACACCAATTTGAAGAGTACATCGCCGTAAACCGTAATAACCCCGAACGGTATCAGGCCCAGATACAGCAGCTTGTAGTAAAGACTAAGCGTCATCATAGGCAGGCGCTCGGGCTCGGTCTGCTGCGTCTCCGCTGCCTTTTGCCAGAATACCGGCAGAATGGCGTTGCCAATCAGGTTGATAGGGATTTCAAGCAATCCAACCGAAAATGAATACAAACCGACCGGCGTCGACCCAAAGCCCGAGCTGAGAGCATAGATGGGCAATTGCGTCGATAGAACGTTGATGAAGCTGGCAGGAAGAAAATATAAAGGGAATTTTTTATACTCAACTGCCACACTCCAGATATTAGACCAAGCGAAGGTGCGCCACAGGATGACGAACGTGGACCGAATGCTACCCGTAGCCAAGCTAATGGTGCTTGTAAGGCGGTTGAAGAACTCCCCAAACAGCAGGCCAGCCACATGCCCGCCCGCCCACCAGCCATAAGCAATGGTAGAACCTCGTCCTACCAAGGCCGTGGACACCTCCACACTGGTGCGCTTTAGAAACTGTTTGTCGCGCATATACCAACTGCTCATGATGCTGTTGAGATTAAACAGCAGCAAAAGCACAGGCAAGGTGTAAAACAGGTTTCCCAAGGGCTCGGCATTAAGCAGGTGTAGTACCTGCCTCCCCCCCACTAGCATTGCGCATGTGATAAGCAGGCACATTGCAAACGTGAGAAAAACGGTGAGCTGCACCAAGGCCATAAACCGCTCTTGGGTTTTAGGCAGCAAAAATGCAGCCGTATAAGTCAAGGTGGTAACCATGCTCAGATTACTGGTCAGTGAGCTAAATACGGCAAATTGCCCATAGGCTGCCGGCATGTAAATGCGCGACATCACCGGCGATAGAAGGAAGCCAATGGCCGTGACGGCTGCTGACCCTGACAGCGTAACGGCAAAGTTTTGAGCAAATGACCCTTTTTGCAGCAAAGGCCGCAAACTCTGTTGCACAAATAGCTGGAGGCGTTGCTTCAAGATAAAATATAGTTTTACAAAAAAAAAAAAAAAAAAAGCTACTGTTCAACGCAGAGTGGACGGACTACCTGTTCTACCAGCATGGGATCGGCCAACATATCGGCATATCCACGCTCTACTTCCATCGGCGAGCTCTGCGCAGATGGCACCAGCGAGTAATACACCCCTATACTATTAGCCATTGATAAATAGCTGGGGTTAATATATGTGTGGCTCATTATTTCGATGGCATTTGAACCAGGGGTCATAAACAAGATATTAGTCATGTTGGCCCCGTGAATGCCGATGAAAACAGCCGCCTCATACATTGTCCGGACTTGTTCCACAAACGTCATGTCCTCGAAATACACGGTTTCAAAACCATAACGCGCCAATACCCCTACAATTTCTTCTTCGTTAGTAAGCTGCCGCCACTTTTGGCGGCAACGCGAAACGTATATCCGGCGCGTAGCTCGCTTGAATGGGTCGAGGCTGGCAGCTAGGCTGCCTAGCACCGCCTCCCGCACTTCCCGCATCAGTTCGGGCACCATATAGCCGTGCCGTCCAGGGCGTACCGCTAGCCACAAATCGCGCACCTCTGCCAGCTCTCCTGGCATAAGGGTATGGGTATGCCGAAAGCCTAAGGCGCTTACCGTTTGCACAATGTAGTCGGAGGAATTGAGACCCGGTAGCAGAACAATACATTCGGGCTGCACCTTGCGCAGCAAGGCCAACCGGGGCAGTTCTTCGGCTATCCAGTGGAAATAGTTGCCCGACCAGCTATCAAATGCCAGCCCGACCGGCCCAGTAGCCAAAGTTAGCACCTTGCGGCTGCGAAATTGACGGAGTAGGAAGGTGCCGGCTAGCTCAAACTCCATCCACGGCTGGGGCAGGCTGGGCAAAAATACCCGTAGGCCCTTCACCACGGACCCGTGCCACGCTACGCGGGCATCGCGCAGCCGGTATACCACTTGGCGAAGGTTGGGCTGGATTTCGGCAAAGACCTTAGCAAAACCGTCTAGGAAAACCTGCGGAACCATTTCCACATTGATCGGTTGGGGCGCCTTGGCATTTAAGGGAGCTGGTGCCACTTCAATCTCTTCGGCCGCCAGCGGCGCACTTACAAACTTTGTTAAGCGACTTAGATTTCGGTCGATTACTTTTTTGGTGCGTTGCCAAAAAGTGGGAGGCCGTAGCGGCGCAGTAGCCATGGCGCAAGAGTCTAATTGCCCAAACCATCCGGCTTTGCAACCGGATGGCGAAGGGTGATGAAAGAAGCTAGAAAACAGCCCGTTTATTGGTGTTGCTCGTGCTGCCAGGACACCTTGTGTCCGCCTTTCAATAAGTAAGCGTCGCGCTTAAATAGGTCCACATCGGCCTCCATCATATCCTTCACCAAGGCCGGCAGGTCGTATTTCGGCTCCCAGTTCAATTTGACCTTGCACTTGGTGGGGTCGCCGATTAACAGTTCCACTTCGGTGGGCCGGAAGTAAGCAGGGTCTACGCGGCATACCACAGTACCAATAGGCACTTGGTATTCGCGGTTCGAACAGGAAACCACCCGCGCGGTTTCGTTTACGCCTTCGCCTTCAAAAGCCAGTTCCACTCCTACCTCGCCAAAGGCAAGGCGCACAAAGTCGCGTACGGTGGTCGTCACGCCGGTGGCAATTACAAAATCCTCGGGCTCGTCCTGCTGCAGAATGCGCCACATGGCCTCTACGTAGTCTTTGGCATGGCCCCAGTCGCGCTTAGCGTCTAGGTTGCCCAGCGCAATGTCGTGGCGCATACCCAATACTATCTGGGCCACCCCGCGGGTGATTTTGCGGGTAACAAACGTTTCGCCGCGCAAAGGGCTTTCGTGGTTGAATAGAATGCCGTTGCACGCAAACATGCCATAGGCCTCGCGATAGTTGACTGTAATCCAGTAACCATATAGCTTAGCCACCGCATAGGGCGAGCGGGGGTAGAAGGGTGTGGTTTCACGCTGGGGCACTTCCTGCACCAGCCCGTACAGCTCGGATGTGCTGGCCTGGTAAATCTTGGTTTTCTTAGTAAGGCCCAGCAGGCGCACGGCTTCCAGAATGCGAAGGGTACCCACACCGTCTACATCCGCCACGTACTCAGGTGCATCGAAGGAAACCTTCACGTGAGACATGGCACCGAGGTTGTAAATCTCGTCTGGCTGCACTTCCTGAATGATGCGAATCAGATTAGTGGAGTCCGACAAGTCGCCATAGTGGTTGGTCAGGCGCGGGTTCTTATTGCCTTCCTCATCATTAATGAGGTGGTCAATGCGGTCGGTATTGAACAGGGAAGACCGGCGTTTTATGCCGTGAACGTCGTAACCTTTTTCGAGCAGAAACTCGGTGAGGTAAGCACCGTCTTGGCCGGTGATGCCAGTGATGAGCGCAACTTTCATATAAAAATTAAAATGTTCAGTAAAATGCAGTAGGGAAGCCACCTGCTAAGCAGACGTCGGAGGCATTACCTTGCTTACTTCCTGCGGCTTGTAAATAAATTCTGTTTTGCGCAAATGATTTTGGGCTGCCATGAAATCGTCGCACACCCTGTATACTGCCGACAATAGGTCTTCACCTTCGTGGGGTACGTACCCGGTCGCAAACACCTCCGGATTCTGAAATTGAGCCCAGCCCATGCGGTCGAAAACAGCCCGCTTAGCAGGGCGAATTGGGCGTTTGACTGCTTCAATGGTATCACGCAGAAGCTCCACCGGATTACGGCGCTTATGCTTCACGAAGAAGCTGCGCACATGATTATACTCTTCCTCTCGCATTTTAGGAGGCATACGGTTGAAATTGCCATTTGGGTTGTCAACGTGCATGCTCAAAAGTCCTGTGCACCAAGCAATGTTGGCCTTGACGGTAGAAATGCGGTAGGTGTACTCCAAATCAACAAATACCACGCCGGTATAGTACAACCCAACAATTGGGAGCGAGGAGCGACGAACCAGAAGGGGCAGGCCTATCATCCAGAATGGCTCCTTAAGCTCGTACCAGCGCATAAAGTCAATAGCTGGGTCTTCTTTTACCCGGGCAAACGTCAGGTCATGGTCCTGGATAGTCGCGTTGTAACCCATTACTACATCCACATCTGGGTGTTCGTGCATGAAATCAGCCGCTGCTCGTATAATTGGGTAGTTAAAGGCGTCGTCATCCGTAATCATCTTAAGCACCTCACCCTTAGCCATGAGCATGCACTTATTATTGCCGTGTGATTCACCTTTGTCGCGCTCGGACACAAACTGTTGAATTTTTCCGGCCTCGAACAACTCACTGAGGTATTCAGAAGTACCGTCGTTGCTGCCGCCGTCGGCCACCACAATTTCCTCATCGGGAAGCCGGGCTTCCACTAGGCGGGTCAGCACTTGCCGTAGGTATGGCAACTTGTTGTATGTTGTTACTAAATAGGAAATGCGGTATTTTGACACGAGACAAGAAAGGAAAAAATGAGCGAATGGACCGCCACTACGCGGGGTTGGTGGGCTGCGCCACAATGTCGAAGCGCCGGTCGCCAATCTGTACCCAGGGTTTAGAGATGGGTTCGAAGGTGGTGGCCCGGATGAAACGCTCTATTTTTTCCTGTTCCCAATCCAGCTGCACGCGCAATCCGTTGGGTTCCTCAAATTTATAATAAGCCCCACTTCCTTTCTGTGGGCGGCGCGGCAGCGGCTCCTGGCGCACAAAGTACTCCAAGGTACGCTCGAAGGCCTGCGTACCCACATCCACGCAGCGCATGTATAGGCTACGGGCAGTGTCGGTGGACAGCACGGGCAGCCAGTCTTCAAAAATGATATCGCCGGTGTCCACGCCTTCGTCAATGTAGTGCGTGGTAACGCAGGTTTTTTCTTCGCCGTTCAGAATGATGTGCGTCACCACGAAGCGACCTTGGTACTGCGGGAGGTGGCCGTAGTGAAAGTTGATGATTTCCATCCCCGGCAAATTGACCATCGCCTTGGGGATAATCCGGTCGCAAAACACGTTCAGGATGGTATCGATTTGCTTTTCCTGAAACAGCGCCACCACCTCGGGGACTTTTAGTGAGGGCACGTCGAACACCTCAAACCCCAGCCGCCGGGCTTCGGCCAGCACGGAGGGGTTCCAGTCGGAGCCCACCGTGCCGTCTTGGCGCAGGCCCATCGCAAAGTGCACGTTAAAGTGGGACCGGTAGCGGGCCAACACTTCCAGGCAGCGGTAGCCCAGCGCCCGGCCGCCCATGTACACCAAGTTGCGTTTGTGAGAGGTGTTGGTCATGATTCTGTTCGAAAATTAAAATCTTCTAAACTTATTAAATTACTTTTTGGTAGTACTGAATTGTCGTTTCAATACCTTTTTCGAACTCGGTAAACTCAAACGAGGGGAAAACCTCACGAAAGTGCTTATCGTCCATCACCTTTTTGAGAGCACCATCCGGCTTGGTATGGTCGTAGCGCACCGTGCCAGTATAGCCCAACGTGTGCCGGATTAGGTCGGCAAGGGCACGGATACTCAGGCCGGTGTTCTGCGCCACGTTGAGGGGCCGTTCGAGACCGGGGTGGGCAGGGTTCCGGGCTATTTCGAGCATGATGCGGGCCAGGTCGGGAGCAAATATCCACTCCCGGATAGCGGCACCGGTGCCCCACACCCCTACCTCCGGCTGGCCGGTGCGCTGGGCAGTCAGAAAACGGGAAATGAGGGCGTCGAGGGCGGCGGTCTGGTTGGGGTCGGTGGAGTCGTGCGGGCCGTACATGTTCGGCACCAGCAGCGATACGCTGCGAATGCCGTGGCTGATGGCAAAGCTTTCGCCGGCTGCCCACGCCAGACGGCGCGTGGAAGCAAAGGGCAGCACCGTGCGGTGCACTGGCCCGTCCTGCCAGGCCTCGTCGTGAAATATTTCGGCCGAAGCGGGGTACACACAGTTGGCCAGGGGGTGCACGATGACAGCCTGTGGACACACCTCTGCCATGGCTTCGTACACGGCCAGCACCAGGCGCGAGTTATCCAGCATCACGGCTGCGGCGTTTTCCGTCACGTAGTTGAAGCTACCCACGTGGGCAGCGCAGTGCAGAATCACATCGGGCTGGGTGTCGCGCAGAAATGCGGTGGCTTGGGCGGGGTCGCGCAGGTCCACGCCCGTGCGGCGCGAAGCTCCCGCAAACGCCACGCCGTTGCGTACCAGTTCGTCGGCGACGTTCTGGCCCAAGAAACCGGTTTGACCCAATAAGGCTATTTTCATGAGAACAGAATACGAGGGTTTGGGTACTAATGCACACGAGCAGCTCACCTAGGGCTGGCCTGCCGTCCCTTTGAATTATTTAGTGGCGAGGGCCTTGCCCAATTCTTGTTTTTTAAATATAAACTCCGTAGTCTGTCGGGCGTTGTAGTCGGCCATGAATCGGTCACACACTCGGAACGCGGCCTCTAGCGGTTCCTCGCCCGGGGTGGGCACGTAGCCGGTGGGCAGTTGCGGAGGGCCCTGGTACTGCGGCTTTTTCAAGGCGTTGAAAACGGCACGCTTGAGGGGGCGAACGGGCTTTTTAAGAGCGTCGAGCCAGCCCGATTTATGCCGTACGTAGTTCAGAAAGCTGTGGCCGATGCGCTTATCATAAAAGAATCGCATCCGGTCTGCTTCGTGCTGACTAGTTTGCCGGCCCATCACCCGGAAATTACTCTGCGGGTTTTCGATGCGTATGCTCAGCACCGCCGAACTCCAAGCCAAGTTCACGTTCAGGCTGGTAATGCGGTAGGTAAATTCGGTATCCATCTGCACCACTCCGGTGTTAAAAAGTCCGGTGAGCGCTAAAGAGGTACGCCGGATAATCATGGGCAGGCCAATCATCCATACTGCTTCTCCGTGGTGAAACCAACGCTTAAAATTATCGGCCACGTCTTCGTAGAGGGAAAGCCGGTTAGGGTCTTCCAGAAAAAGGAGACCGGTGTAGCCCATCATTACGTCCACGTCTGGGTGCTGGTGCATGAACCCGGCCGCCTCCCTAATGGCGCCGTAGTCAAAGGCGTCATCGTCTGTGATAATTTTGACCACCTCGCCCCGGGCCCGGAGCATGCACTTGTTGAAGCCGTGCGACTCGCCTTTGTCGCGCTCCGAAACGAACTGTTGGATATGACCGGCTTCGTACAGGCTGCGGAGGTATTCGGGAGTGCCATCCTTGCTGCCGCCGTCGGCCACCACGATTTCTTCGTTTGGTAAGCGAGCGGCCACCAAGCGGTCCAACACCTGACGCAGGTAAGGCAGCTTGTTGTATGTCGTTACAACGTAAGAAATGCCATATTCACTCATATTCTTTATTATTAAGTTGGCACAGGAGACGCCAAAGCAAAGCTACTACCGCGGCATCTTACGAATTTTTACGCTGAGGCGTGGGGCAAGCTTTTACCATTTGCGCCACTAATAAAATCTTTACCGTGGGGCCCGTCCGGCAATCTACCGTAAGCCCTGGTGTACCCGTAGCCCCGCGTTTACCTGGACTAGAAACCCAGCCGTGGCTGACTTGATAAGCAAGCCTGCTTTGCCGGCCCGACCAGTACGCAAAGGCACCGTTGCGTTGAGGGCCCCGGCCGGCCGGGCCGTCGCTTGTCACGACTGTGTCGGCAAGCCCGAGGCCAGATGGTCCCGATAAGCTAGCTGAATTTCGAGCACGGTGGCATCTTGCTGAATTTCAAAAGGCATCCGGGGAGCGAGGGTTGCCAGTGAATGGTTCTGCGGAGTTTTATGCTCGATGTAGTATTCGGGGTCTTGGAAAAATTTTACGATAACTGCTTTGGCTAGTTGGGCCTGTTGGTCAAACAGCGAGCTAAACGTGTCATTATCATGGATATTAACCGTATCTTCCTGCAATAAAATCGCGCCTTCGTCCAGAGCTTCAACCAACTCATGCATCGTTACGCCCACCTTTTTCTCGCCTTGGGCAACGGCATTCTCCAAGGGTTTTATGCCGCGGTAGCGGGGCAGCAGCGAAGGATGTACGTTCAGCGGCAGCCGGGGAAAAGCCAGTACGTTTGGCTTAAAGATGCGGTCGTAGCAGCAGGAAACAATGAAATCTATCCGCTCATTCGATAAGATATCGGCTGCGAAAATCTTCAACGGCGCTAATGCTTTATCAGAATTGAACACGGGTAGTCCTTCACGCACCGCACGGTCGTGTACCAGATTCAGGAAAGGATTGGGAGTTAATTTGTCCCACTTCGTATACACCTTTACTATTTCAACATTTTCGCACGCAAGAAGCCCTTCCAGTCCGCTTAAGCCTAGGCCCCAGTTTCCGAAAAACAATACCCGGTAAGTCATAGCTTTATTTTTTTAAATTGTAATGTGTTTCAATTATCAAGGTGAAACGCAAGGCTATAGCCGGTATTTGAGAAAAAAACGCATGGCTTCCAGTTCGGGTCGACGGGCAATTGCTGCGGCCACCAACTGGTTAAAAGCCTGTGGCTCGTGCACCAGCTTGCCAAGCATGAGCGGGATCAGGGCTGGGGCAAATTTCTTTTTGAACCGCAGTAAAGCATCGTCTTCGTCTGCGGAGTTGCCCCCACCTAAAACGAGGCGCGGACATCCCATCTGCGCCAAGCGCTGGCTAATGCCATACACCAGGTATTCGTTGGCTCCCTGTACCGGCTGCTCACTGCTGGCCGCCAGAAAATAATAGCCGGCAAGCGGGTGCTCGATGACCAGCGAAACCGACGCCAGCTTGTCCTCATGCCGAACCGCGTATACCTGAAAGACGCTTGATTGGGCAGCGCGGGCAAAGAACTCGGGGGAGAAGCTCCAGCGTGGGTCAGCCCCGATGCGGTGAAGCGAGGCCATATAAAACGCCACGAAGGCGTCCCAGTTCGTTGTTTTGTCCAGCTTTTCGAATGTGCAGTCGCGTATTCCACGCTTCACACTGCTACGGCATTTGGTGGAAAAAGAAGCCAATTGTGCTTCCTCGTTTGGGTTACAAGCCACAACAACGATGTCTTTCGCTTTGAAGACCTCAATGGTGGAGGAAAGTGCATAAACAGCATCGTTGCGCAGAATGGGATTAAATCGAATAATTTCGGCTATAATCCCCTGCTCTCGGCACCACGCCGAGTAAGCAGTCGCTGCTTGGTCGCAGAATTCAGCACTGGCGCTGGACGTCACCATGGGTCCGGCATAGCCGATGAAAGGGTCAATGTCTAAGCCCTCCCCTTGCGGCAGCGCCTGCGGCTGGTATGCATGTAGAAATGCCATGTCTCCTGCCGTGATGACTAAGCCAAACCAACTGCTGCCGTACACTGTCCGCAACACCTCCGGCGCATGAAATGCATCAAGTTCCTCGAAGTTGAAATAAGTCGATGCAATTGGCGGGTAGTTTCCGCGCTCAACCGCAACAGTTATAACTGCCATATAGCTTGCGGGCTATCTTTAGTAGGGATAAACCGATTCGTAGTACTTCACGGTTTCGGCAATTCCATCATTGAAATCTGTGAATTTAAATTCTGGAAATATTTGCCGAAACTTAGTGTCGTCCATCACCTTTTTAGGTGCCCCATCGGGCTTGGACGTATCCCAAGTAAGCTGGCCGGGGTAGTTAAACTTATCCTGAACAATATTGACCAGTTCTTTTACGCTCAGGCCATCATTCTGGGCCAGATTGGTGGGCTGTTCCAAGCCTTCGCGGTCAGGGTTCTGCAATACCTCCCATACCAGACGGGCAAAATCGGGAGCGTAGAGCCACTCACGGATGGCCACACCGGTGCCCCAGATGGGCAGTTCGGGCTGGCCAGTCTTACCAGCCTTCACAAATTTGGAAATCAGCGCGTTCAGGGCGTGGGCCTTATTTGGGTCGGTGGAGTCGTAGGGCCCATACATGTTGGGCGTGAGCAGGTGTATGCTCCGGATGCCATACTGCAATTGGAAGCATTCGGCGGCGGCCCAAAGCAGGCGGCGGCTGGTGCCGTAGCTCAGCACGGAACGGTGCAGATGGCCATTCCACCACTCATCCTCGCGGAAAATATTGGCAGTAGCAGGGTAAGCGCAGTTGGCAATGGGATTAATGACCAAAGCATGCGGGCATTCCTGAGCCACAGCTTCATACATGCCCAAAATCATGCGTGAGTTGTCGGCTACTACGGTAGCAGCCTTCTCAGTCACGTAGTTGAGGCTGCCTACGTGGGCCGCGCAGTTGATAATGTGCGTGGGCTCGTGCTCGCGCAAAAAAGCAGCTGTGGCAGCAGTGTCCCGCAGGTCAAGCCCTGAATTAATCGACGCGCCTACGAATTCTACGCCGTGCGTCCGCAAAATATCGCCAACGTTCCGACCAGCGAAGCCGGTGGCACCAAATAATGCAATCTTCATGCAAATAGCTGGTCTACCAGCCCTGCTTTATAGCATCGACAATGTAAGCCACTTGTTCGGTGGTCAGGTCGTCGTGCAGGGGAATGTGAATCTGGGTGTCGTCGAAGCGGCGCTGATTGCCGAGCTCCATGCGCTTGCCGCCGAACAGGGTATTGTTGTCGATGCCGTCGTGCACCACTGAGGCGGCAATGCCCTTAGCCCGCATGGCGCGGATAAACTGAAGGCGATTATCCACATGGAAGCCAAAAAGCCAGTGGGCGCTTTCGCGGTCGGCTTTGCGTTCGAAGTGCGTGATGCCGGCTACGTGCTGCAGACCGTCTTTGTACTGCTGCACTAAGGCACGGCGCCGGCCCATGCGCTCAGCAAAGCCTTCGAGATTGGCCAAGCCCAATGCGGCCGCGTAGTCACTCAGGTGGTATTTGTAACCCACGTCGGTGAGGTCGTATTCTCGCTCCCCCACCTCGTTCATGGGTGAGTTGGCACGGTCGATACCAAACCAACGGCGGCGAAATACCTCCCGTGCCTTTTCCGGGTCGCGGGCGCAGAGCGCGCCGCCATCGCCGGTGGTCAGGTGCTTGATGGCCTGGAACGAAAAACAAGTAAAGTCGGAAACAGACCCAATGGCTTGGCCTTGGTACGTAGCGCCAGGGGAATGGGCCGCGTCCTCAATCACAACCAGATTATGCTTGGCGGCCAGGGCATGAATTTCCGCAAGGTCGCAGGGATAGCCGCCCCAATGCACGGCCATAATGGCTTTGGTGCGCTCCGTGATACGGTGTTCGATGTCAGCGGGGTCAATATTTCCGGTACTGTATTGGATATCAGCGAAAACCGCTTTGGCACCCACCTGTACGATGGTGATAGCAGATGCTATAAAGGTCTGGGGAGCAAGAATTACTTCATCGCCAGCTCCGACACCGGCCACTTCCAGGGCTAGATGCAGGGCGCTTGTGCCGCTGTTGAGGGCGGCTGGGTGCACCATGCCCAATTCTGCGCTCAGCCGTGATTCAAATTCTTTCACCAACTTGCCCTCACTTAGGAAGGTGCTGGCCAGCACAGAAGCCACACGCTGTTGGGCCGAAGGGTGCACGAACGTCGTGAATAGTGGAATGGCAGTGCCGCCCGGAGGCGCAAAGGCTCCGGGAACCAGGGGTGCTACTGTAATGACAGCCATAAGATAAGTATAGATGAAAGCCGCTACAAAGGTAAGGCCGCCCAGCTTACTTATCCCGTTATTATAAGCCAGCTTAAATAAAACCGAGGCGGTTCGATTAGGCTGGACTGTTTAGGGCAGTAGTTATAAAAGTCTGTTGGTGAGCTCGATAAGGGGCCTGATAGCCTATGCTGGAATGCAGGCGCTCGTGGTTAAAGTAGTCAAAACAGTCGGCGACGCTGGCCTGGGAGTCGGCCAGGTCGGCAAAAACGGGCCGCTCGCGGAGTTCCAGTGCATCCGTTTTGAGGCGGGACCAGAGGCGCCCGAAACCTTGAGTCGGTTTTCAGCCGGGGCATTGTCGTAGCACTCGCCCCGGCGGCTCTGCAAGCGAACAGCCTCGTGCTGGTGCAACAGGGCCCGGTAGGCGTTGCCGCAGTATTGGCCGCCGCGGTCGGAGCGCACGAGCAGCTCGGGCGTGGGCGGTTGGGCCAAAAATCCCTGCTGCAAGGCCGTGGTGACGAGTTCTTCGGGCACGGTGGCGGCCACGTGCCAGCCCGGGACGTGGTTGCTGGCCACGTCCTGAAACGCGCACAAATAGGCCCAGGTGCCCGTGGCGAGCGGCAAATAGGTGATACCCGAGACCCAAACGCGGTTGGCCCGGGTAGGCGTGGGCTGGTCGAGCAGCCGGTTGGGGGCGCAGCGCCGCCCGTAGGTGGAATCGGTCGTGCGCGGGGTGTAGGCCTTAGGGTGCGAGGCGTGCAAGCCCCGGCGGCGCATGGCCGTGCGCAGGCGCTGCCGGCCCACCCGGTGCCCTTTTTCCCGCAGAGCCACCTGCAGCCGGCGGGTGCCGTAGCGGCGTTTATGCACGCCAAAGACCTTGGCCAACGCCGTTTCCCAGGCCAGCGGTTCATTTCCTCCCCCGCCCGCTGCTGGTCGGCCTGCCAGGCGTAATAGCCGCTGGCCGGCACGCCCAACACCTGGCAGAGCCGCCGCACCGGGTAGTTAGGGTTCGCGTTCCGTCGCGATAAACTGATAGCGGCTCATTGGTCCGGAGTGTTGGAGAAGATGGCAATGGCTTTTTTTAAAATGGCCAGTTCCTGCGCCTGCCGCCGGGCCCGCAACTGGGGCAGTTCGGCGGCCGTGTCGGGGTCCAAGGTCGCGCCCAACGCAGCCGCCACCGGCGTTTGGGCGGCGTTCTGCCACTGGTAGATGCATTTGGGGGCGATGCTGAGCGCCCGTGCGGCGGCCTGGGCCGAGCGGCTTTGCTCGGCCAGACGCAAGGCTTCGGCGCGGAAGGCCGCATCGCACTTGCGGCGTTTGTCGGGCTTTGGCGTGTCTTTCATGACGAAGAAAAGATACCACTCTAAACTGTCCAGCCTAACTAGACAACATCAGTTTCCTCTGTTCTCAATCCAATGCTACGTCTAGGACTTGCTTTAGGGTAGCAATATCTACCACCATATCGGAGTGGCTAGTCTTTGCCGGATTAGTGCCGGCACAAGGTGCTAAAAAGTAAGGCAAGCCAAAGCAAGAAGCCAACCAGTAATAACAGTGCACCTGGTGCTCCTGGTTGAGCAATTCTATCACCTTGGCATCGTCCTGCAGGAAGAACATATTGGTCATTCCGGCGCCGTGCACACCCAGCAAGACCTTGGTCTCGTGCATCAGCTTAATCTGCTCTAGAAAAGAATAGTGCTCAAAATATACTTTCTCGAATCCATACTCGCTGAGCAGTGCGTCAACTTCGGCTTCGTTAATCAATTTCCGTACGCCAGTAGCTGCACGTGCAGCAAATATCCTCCGGGTGGCTGGCGCTGGGGCAGGCCGATAGGCAGTTAGTAGCTCCGCCCGAACCTGACGAATTAGCTCCGGGTTTTGAGAGATAGGAGTAGCCGTCAGCTCCGGGACTACAACAGTGTCGGCTCGCAGAACCTGGCGGGGGTTAACGGGTAAATAATCCGTGAAGCCTAGTGCAGCGGCGCTGAGACGGATATAATCGGGCAGTTGCTTGGGAGGCAAAGGCTGCGGGAGTACCAGCGTGATGTTAGGATGTGTCTGGCGCAATACCAGTAGACGAGGGAGGGTGTCGGCGAGCCAGTGGTAATAGTTCTCCACCGACCATTGGTTGTGGCACACTGCCACGCTTTTGGCTGGTGCCGTCACCTTGCGTCCTACCCATTGCCGCAGCAGCAACGTATCCTGGAAGCTGGGCTCGTACCAGTCGTGCACCAGGCTGGGCACAAACAAACGCAGGTTGTTGAATACGGCGCCATTCCAGGTAACATGTACGTTGGTTAGGCTGTAGGTCCGGTGCTCATGGAACTCTACCGGCGCTAAAAAGGGCGCTACCACTTCCTCCGAAAACATAGCAACGTTGACTGGCGGCACGGGTTGATAAGGCTCGCGCGCTGGAAATATTTTTTCAATGGTGTAGCGCTGCCAGGCGGGGAGGGCTTTCGAAACCCGCATTACCACAGCATCTGCTATGCTTTTAACTATTTTAACCATTAATTCTGGTTCTATTGACGATGATTTAACTTGTGAGAGGCTATCTCGCTTTTTAGCTGCAAGACATGTTTATAGTACGATTTTACCCGTTCAAAATTCAACACCGTTTCTTTTAGTGAGGCAAAGGTATGCCCCAACTTCATTGGCACGATGGTATTGGCAGCAACAAGGGCCCGCAGCAAGCTCGGCGATACCGCTTCTTTCGTTAAACCTAACGTACTATAGGCTACGTCCTTGAGCAGGTTGAGCGCGACACTTCCGCCCGGCTTCCCCCAGAGCGCATTTCGGTACGCATTTAGGCGGGTAGACGTGCGGGCCGACGCGTAGAACAACCGGTCTCGGTAGGCCTCAGTAAGCCGGCCTGCGGCTATGTGATGCTGCAAGTGTAGCCGTGAGGAGTACCACACCTCGTAACCCAGCAACTGAGCGGCGTAGCAAAGCTCGTCGTCTTCGCCAGCAGTCAAGTTGCCGTCGCCCTGCCGGCCCGAAAACAGGCTTTGAAAGCCTGCCTCATGCAATTGCTCCCACACTGCCATGCGCACAAACATACCTGCCCCCCACAGCACATTCCGACCGATATTGCCCTCCGCCAGGGGTTTGAATGCCCCTCCTACCCGGTCCAGCTGCGGGCCCACGGCGTAGCAATGCTGGAATTCTGCAAACCAGACTGGCTCTGGACCTTCAAATGTAGCAGTGCTGGGCCCGCCCAATATCCCAACCTTGGGGTTTTTCTCGAGGATTGTTAGACCTTCTCGCAAGTATGTTATAGATAACCGGTTATCATCGTCCACAATGCAGGTGTAACGGTACTGTGCTTGGCCAATCGCTGTTTCGAGGGCGTACTGTTTGCCGGGCCGCGGCTCATGTAGCAGGTGCAGGGCAGCGGGGGCAGCTAGCAACTCCCACGCCTGCCGCGCCAGTTCAGTGGTGTTGTCGGTGCTGGCGTTATCAACTAGCACAACTTCCCAAGGTATACCCGCTGGCGTTTCTTGCCGAGCTAAGCATGCCAAGGTTTCAGCAATACGGGCGGCCCCGTTGAAAGTGCACACCAAGAAAGAAACGCCGAGGGGTAATGTATGCATCAGTTATAGTCCTGGCTGCTCATTGCCTTGCATATTATGTAAGGCAACAATATTTCTTTTCAAGCTACTGAGATACTGGATAAAATTCGCATGTTCCTTTCTCATCTGAAAATGTGTTTTTAGCATTTCGTAATAGAATACTGCTTCGGCCGTGTCTATGCCACTTCCCACTTTACGGCTTTTTATATAATACTCGTACAGCACATAAGCGCCGTGTTTCGAGAGCATAGCCCGAAACCTTTTCCGTGTCAATGTCTGCCAGTTGTCCTGAATACTTTCGTTGAGGTACAATTTTTTGTAATACTCCAGCTTATAGTAAGATTTGCCGTGGCCTTTTTTTAGCTTTATCAGATAATCCCAGTTAAGCCGTTTTGCCTCCATGTAGTGCAACAGTCTCAGTTGTGAAGAGTACACTACTTTATAGCCGAGTAGCGCTGTAGCGAAACATAGTTCTGTATCGCCACCTGATGATAGTTCCTCTCCTTTGCGGTCAAGTAGCTGCGACTGAAACCCAATCTGCTCCAACTCTCGAAAAATGCTTCGCCGAACCACCATGCCGGCGCCGGATACGTAGAGGCGCTGCGGCGATACTTCCCCATCCTGCTCAGCTTGGGGACCGCACGCGTAGGCGTATTCCACCTGCTGAAACCATGTCGGCAGCGGTACATCGGCAACGGCCCTGTTCAGCCCACCTAAGATACCAATTCCTGCGTCCCGCCGCATTAAGGCGTATGCCTCCCGCAAATAATCCGGCTCAAGCCAATTGTCGTCGTCGCAGAACAGCACTATGTCGTACCTAGCACTAGCCAAACCCGTTTGGCGGGCCATGGAAAGGCCTGGTCGGGGTTCAGCCACAACCGTGAGCAAAGTGGGTGAGCCGAACTGCTGCCACTGGTGCCGAGCCACCTCGGCAGTGGCATCAGTCGAGTTATTGTCGACGACCACTACCTCCCATTTCAAGTTGCCAGGAACCTGCGCCGCCAAGTGCCGGAGGGTGGTGGGCAGCCGGGTTTTGCTATTGAAGCAGCAGATAATAACTGATACCCCATTCATATGACACGGCAGGCAAAAGTCTTCTGTAATAGGATTTGTAAAAATTTCTTTTTACCCAAAACACGGTACGCAGCCGGGCTTAGCAAAGCCTGACCAAGACGCCCGTAGAATAAGTGGGCAACCGCCCCTTTGCTTTCCGGACGCAATCGTTGATCGTATATAGACTCCTGGAACTTGAGTAGAAGTAGCTGTTCGAGCTGGTCGGCTTTAATGATTCGTTTGTCGGCCAGATAGTCAAGCAGGCGCACATATTCCGTGTAAGCCAGTCCATTCTGGTAGGCTGGTCCGCTGACATCGGCGCCGTGCTTACGAAAATAATTCAGGAACCGGCCCGACTCATAAACGTCGCCATGCTGGGCCAGGGCAATCCAAAAAAGCCAGTCGCCACAGAAACGGTAGGATGTGAACTCGGACCCGATTGCATAGTAATTGGCCTTGCGGAAAATACACATGCTCGAGTTGAAAATAACATTGTTGCGCAACATATTCTCCTGCACAAACCCCGGCCCTGGTCGTGTGCAGGCCAGAGCCTTCGGCTGGCTGGTCCAGAGCACTTCGTTGTCGCGCACGGTTACCGACTGGCAAAAAGCCAAGCTGGTATTAGGTTGAATGCCGTCTACTAGGTTTTGTAGCAGTGTGGGCTCGCACCAATCGTCGCTTTCGGCAATCCAGACCCATTCGCCCTGTGCCAGTGCGATGCCTCTGGCCCATTGCTTGAAAGTGGTACCGCTGTTTTGCTCGTTTATGACCACATGGCTAACTTTTTCGTGGCCTCGGTACGAATCCAGTACGGCAGCACTATCGTCGGTCGAGCAGTCATCAAGTAAGATTACCTCAAAATGTGGGTAGGTCTGTTCCAGCACCGACTGAATCCGCTGGTGCAAGTAGGGTGCGTGGTTGTAGTTAGGAATGATGACGGAAACCAGAGGGCCGCGCATATTCGTTTTAGATAAAGCAAGTAAATGCGCCTCCCTCATAAAGTTGTATTTACTTGTTTGATACGTTGCAATAACCAATACGCCATATTTTTAAGCTGATATAAATACAACTCCTGTTCATGGCCCATTGTCACAAATTCTTGCACTCCATTCCAAACACTACCGTGAAGCATATCATGAACGGCATTATTTAACGCTTGATTGTTTAACTTAACCCTGTTGATTTGGCTGGCTTCGAGTGCATGATTATCATCAAGCTTTTTAGCAAACCACCGTCGAACTTGAACTTCAGCTTTGCGCATACTAGTAGTATTTTGACTTGTGCTCTTAGGGTGTACACGCACAAAAGACCACGCATCGGGGGAATTTAAGTAGGCAAATTCACCGCCTTCAAGTGCGCACCGAATCCAATATTCCCAATCCTCCATGTGGGTCAGGCATTCATTGAATGTGCCTACCCGGCGTACATACTCGCATCTAAGGAGTGGTGCATTAATAACCATGATGTTATGTTGAGCTAAGGCTTCTAATAGCACAAATCCTGTCCCTTCAACCCTCGGCATCCACTCCTGATTGTCAAGTGCAAACGAAAAGCTTAAGACATTGCGTTCATTAGAATGAAAGTATCGTGCATCCCCATACACTAAGTCTACTTCTTCGTGGTCAGCCAGAAACTTTACCTGAATTTCTAATTTTCGGACAGCTAATTGGTCATCAGAATCTAAGAACTGGATGAATTCGCCTTTTGCCTTGGCAAGTCCGGTATTACGTGCAGCTGAAATACCTTGATTTCTCTTGTAGATATACTGAAAGCGCGAATCCAAATTAGAATACCGCTCCGCTACAGCGCGGGTTTCATCAGTGGAACCATCATCAACAATAAGGCATTCCCATGCCGCATGCGTTTGCGCTAAAAGTGAATCTAATGTTTCGTGGAGCACCCACCCGTAGTTATAGCAAGGAATAATAATGCTTACCAGCTTAGGTATCATATCTTAAATTTTAAAATAACTTACACTGCCTGTCTGATCAAGTCCTCGTACTGGTGCTCCCCAATTAACTGACCGCCACTTAGTTCATAAATCCGGTTGCACTCCCGCAGGGTCGTTATGCGGTGCGCAATGATGAGAATGGTGATGTCGGTAGACGACAGCTTGTTGATGGCCTCGTTTACCTCTCGTTCGGTTTCATTGTCTAGAGCGCTGGTTGCTTCATCCAGCACGAGTACCTTCATCTGCTTATACAAGGCCCTGGCAATGCCAATGCGTTGCCGTTGGCCGCCCGAAAGCTTGGAGCCTCGTTCGCCGATGAACGTATCTACTCCGTTAGGCAAACCATCTACAAAGCTGCGGAGTGAAGCTTGTTCCAGAGCATATTCCAGCCGTTGCTGGTCTGGGTTTGGGTCGTCTAGGGTGATGTTGTCTTTAATGGAAGCTTCCATCAAAAAAGCATCCTGTTTCACATACCCTACCAAGCGATGCCACGCCTGTAGATGTTGCGGGGTAAGTGGCTGGCCGTCGATACGAATGCATCCCTCCTGCTCCCGGTAAAAACGAAGCAATAGGTTCATCAGCGTCGTTTTGCCAGCCCCCGAACTCCCTATAAAACCAACTCTCTCTCCTTTGTTGATCCGTAAAGTGATGCCGCTTAAGGCGGGCTTCTTTTCATGAGGAAAAGTAAAGCCAACTTGTTCAAATTTGATGGAATCGTTGAACGTAAGCGGCAGCTGTTGAGGGTACAGCCCCTCGTTGAAGTGTGGTTCTTCGTAAGTACCTAGATGGTGAATGGCATACTGGTGCTGCTTGATTTGCATCAGGGCCGTCAGCATGCGGTTTATGGAAGGCATGAGGCGGTAAGCAGCGGCGGCAAACAGGCCCACCAACCCTATGAGCCCCGAGGCCCCTTTGGTAAAGTGCAAGGCATAAAGCAGTATGGTTACCACCCCCAGAATGGCCACCAGCTCGATGACTTTTAGCGGTAGCTGCGCATAGAGGTAGGCCTCTGCATCGAGCTTTTGAATTTCTCGCTGGCCCGAAGTAATGCGAGTTCGGAAGTGCTCAAGCTTATTGGCTAGCTTCAATTCGGCGTATCCAATAAACAGGTCCAACTGCCGTGCTCCCACCACCGGGCGCAAATCATTCATGCGGTTGCCAATTGCAAAGGAGCGCGCCCGCAAAGCACGGTAAGTGAGTATGGCAGTCGGTACGAGCACAATACCCAGGATAAACAGCAGTACCGGCTTGTAGACCACAATACCCACCACAATGATTGTAATAACGATAACCTCCGAAAGAAAAAGCAGCAGCGGCCGGAGGATGCCAGTCACGTAATTGGCAGGAATTCCTATTACAAAGTTTGCAATGTTAGATGAGCCCAAATCATTGAAGTACCAGAACGGCAAATTCAGATACTTAGTCATTTGCCTTTCAATCAGCGTCATGCTTACATCGGCCGTGAACTCTGTTTGCAAATAGCTAGTCCAGGTCGAATACAAATTCTTTATTAAAAAAAATACAAATACAAAAATGATGAGGTGAGTTATAAAGCTAACCTCTGAGTTATAATTAAAATATTGATAGACAGTAAAAAAATATTTGCTTTCTAAAACCGATTTTGGATTTGAAGCCACCATGATAACAGGGACCAAAGCGGCTAAGCCAAATACATCAAGAAATGAATTAATTAAAAGCAAAAAGAATAAAATAGCCCCTCTCCTCTTTTCCGACGGTGCGAGCAACAATCGCAGATTGGTTAATGAAGAAAAAATGATGCCTGATGTCATAAAGAGTGCGAAAAGCTAATAAAACAGCATGAATGAAATAACAATATAAAAAATAATTCAAGTGATTTAAAACCGAAGCTTCTATTATTGTTGCGCTGCCGCGAAAATTTTATTAAATCCAGCTTCTGTTTTCTTGTAAAAGAATTCTATTTTTTTACCATCGTTATGCACAGTCAAGAACTCATCACACACCCGATAAGCTGCTTCAAGGTTGTCTTCGTTTTCCCGAGATATATAATTTGTGGCAATCTGTTCAGGCGCAGGCAGGGCTGATGGTTCGACTGCTTTGTTCAGCTTTAGCTTCTTAATCAATAGATCTTTGTAAGGACGTATCGGATGCTTTATAACCTCGACCAATTTTTCTTTGAAGGAAGGCGCAATTGGTGCTACTGGTTTTGAATAAAACCGGTACAATCGGTCGTACTCAGCTTGCCTAGCCTCGGCGTTCATACGGTTGAAGTTACCGTCCGGATTGCTGACGTGCATACTCAATATTCCGGTACACCACGCAATATTGGCTTTTAACGACGTGATTCGATAAATGAACTCTAAATCCACTAACACCACTTCAGTGGATAATAAGCCAGTCAAAGCCAGAGAACGACGCCTCAGTATCAAAGTCAAGCCGACCATCCAAAATGGGGTTTCATTCTCAAGCCAGTTTCGAAATTCTTCAGCCGGTTTAGTTGGTATGGTTGCGAAATGCAAATCATTGAGCATTATTGCAGCGCTACGGCCCAAAATAGCGTCAATGTCATGATTTTGGCACATAAATTCTGCTGCCTGCCGAATAGCGGGAAAGTGAAAGGCGTCATCATCGGTAATAATTTTGACAATTTCGCCGCGCGCCAATAGCATTCCTTTATTAAAGCCATGTGCCTCACCTTTATCAGGTTCGGAAACGTACTGCTGAATCTTGCCCAGTTCGAGCAAGCGCTGTAAATATGCCGGCGTATCATCTTTGCTACCCCCATCACAAACTACTATTTCCTCGTCTGGCAGCCGAGCAGCTACCAGCCGCTCCAGCACATGCTGTAAGTAGGGGAGTTTGTTGTACGTTGTTAATATATAAGAGATTTTATATTGTACCATGCTAATGCATCGTTGAGAACCAAGTTCTTTAATACCCGAGTTGCCAGCATAGTCCAGCATTTTGTCTTGGGTTCACCTTGAAATGTCACTGGGTGCCATAGTCCCAATGCAAAAGTACTAAAAACAAGAGCGAGTCGTACTTACTTACATCGTTACTAAGGTCAGGTGGGTGAGTAGCACCTTTGCAATCCAGCTAGAATCTGCTTCAGACCGAATTTTTTGTCACTCTACCACTTCCGAAATAGCTGCATGACTTAAATGCATCTGGTATATTCTGCGTAAAACATTCTAACTTAAAAGGCAGCCAACACTACATCACTATTAAAGGCAGTGATCAAATGAGGGTGGATAGCGTATAGGCTTACGATATATGCAACATTACTGTGCCAAGTACGGCAGCGGACAGATTCGATGCAACGACAGCAAAAATGAACATCGGAAGTACCAGTGCATGGCCCGCCGCTACCAATGCCTGTTTGTGCCGGTGGTTGTGTACAAAGCCACTCAGTACACGCAAGTCAACGCCTTGCTGGCGGAGCGCAATTTGAGGTGGTTTAGGTAAAACGGACAGCGAGACGTCTTAACTTCCGCTGCCCATGACTGAAAAATCGAATCTTGGAGGAAGCCCCTCCACCCGCAAGAAATACACGCCGGCGTTTAAAGCCGAGTGCGTCCGCCAAGTAGCAGCGGGTACGCGGCAAAGCGACGTGGCCCGTGCCCAGGGCATTTCACCAGCCCTGCTGGGGCGCTGGCAACGCCAGGCCCTGGAAGCCGCCGTGCCCAGCAGCGCGGAGCGCGACGAAATCAAGCAGCTGCGGGCCGTGCTCAAGCGCGTGGAAATGGAGCGCGACATTTAAAAAAAAGTCGTGACCATCTTCTCCCAACCGCCTCAGTGATGAGCCGCTACGCTTTCCTCGCGGCCTGCACCGAGGCGTGGCCCGTGCAGCTGCTCTGCCAGGTGCTGGCCGTGCGTGAGCCCCGCCGGGTATTACCAGTGGCGGCACCGGCCGGCCGCCGCGCCGGCTCCGTGGCAAGTGGCGGCGCAAGCGGCCTTTACGCGCCACGCCCGACGCTACGGCACGCGGCGGCTACGGGCCGAGTTACACGCGGAAGGGCACGCCGTGGGCCGCTACGCGTTGCGCACCTGGCTGCACCGGCACGACTTACACGCCTTGAGCACCCGCCCGCACCGGCCGCGCACCACCGTGGCCGGCCCGGCGGCTGTGGTGGCGGAGAACCGCTTGCTGGGTCAGCCGTTCCCCACCGCCCCGAATCAGGTCTGGGTCGGCGACATCACCTACTTGCCGCTGGTGGGCGGGCGCTGGTGCTACCTGGCTACTTGGCGCGATGCCTGCTCGCGGCGCGTAGTGGGCTGGCACCTAGCCGCGCAGATGCCCACCGAGTTGGTGCTCCACGCCCTGGAACAGGCCCTGACGCTCCGCCAGCCCGCGCCGGGGCTCATCGTGCACGCCGACCGCGGCAGCCAGTACACTAGCGCGGCCTGTCGCGCCCGCATCGCCCAAGCCGGGGCCGTGCCCAGCTTCAGCCGGCCGGGCAACCCGTATGACAACGCGCAGGCCGAAGCCGGCTGGAGCACGCTTAAAACCGAATTATTGCCTCCAGGCTCCACTTTCGCCTCGCTCGAAGAAGCCCGCTTGGAAGTGGCCCATTATCTCGACACCTACTTCAACCTCGACCGTCGCCACTCCGCGCTCGGCTACCGCTCGCCTCACCAATTTGAACAGGAATTCAAAGCCAACCTACCTTAGCTCACTGTCCGTTTTTACTGAACCACCCCAATTCATAGCGCAGCTTCAACCGAGCCACAGGCGGGCGTGGGCACCCCTGCTGCACTCGCTCACGTGGTACCCAAATAAAGAGTAACACAATTGTTAGGAGCAGATAAGATGTGAACCTTTTTGGCCACAAAAGGTGCAAAGTATAGCTCCGGCTTGGGGTTGAACGTGCCAGGCGGCACATTGTGGGCTGGACGTTGGGCAATTAGGATGATGCCCTGCTACGCTGGCTCTGGCAGGCGCTGCCCCACCGCCATCGCTGCTGCTGGCACTTTACCAACCAGTGGAAGGCGTGCGTCTAGCTCCTGCCCAAAGGCGGGTCCCAGACCAGCATCGTCGAAGTCCTTAATTTCCCCTACGCCAGCGCTGCGCTTTTTCGTACGCATATCCTGTTCGTTCAGTAAATCGTTGGCCATACACACCGCTCGAATCAACATAGACTTCGATAATTACAGTCTCACTATACATTAGACCAGCGCCTAAACTCATTATACACCTCTTGAACTCCATTCTCTAATGCAATATTGTAATGCCACCCAAAATCCGTAAGCTTACTAACATCCAGCAACTTACGGGGAGAGCCATCCGGATAATTTGAATTAAAGCGAATTATTCCCTGGAAGCCAACTATGCGCTTCACCAACTCAGCTAATTCGCTAATTGCAATGTCCTCTCCGGTACCTACGTTGATAAGGCCAGGCTCATTGTAATTCTCCAGCAGCCAGTAGCAGGCATCGGCTAAGTCATCGACGTGCATGAACTCCCGCCGCGGCGTCCCAGTACCCCACACTTCAACTTCGGGCTCGCCAGCCAGCTTGGCCTCATGGAACTTGCGAATGAGCGCCGGCAGTACGTGCGAGTTTTTCAGGTTGTAGTTGTCGTGGGGCCCGTATAGGTTGGTGGGCATCGCCGAGATATAATTGCAGCCGTATTGGCTACGGTAAGCGTCGCAAAGCTTGATGCCAGCAATCTTAGCAATGGCATAGGGCTCGTTGGTGCTTTCCAGCTCCCCGGTGAGCAGGGATGTTTCTTGTAGCGGCTGGGGAGCTCTCTTGGGATAGATGCACGACGAACCCAGGAACAACAGCTTTTTCACCTCGTTCAGGTAGGAATAATGAACGACGTTGGACTGAATCATGAGGTTATCGTAAAGAAACTCTCCCCGATATTTATTATTGGCATTGATTCCACCCACTTTGGCAGCAGCCAGCACCACGTAGTCAGGTTTTTCCTGAGCAAAAAAATCGGCCACAGCCTGCTGGTTTCGCAGGTCGAGCTCGCTGGAAGTACGGGTAACAAAGTTGCTCAACCCTGCCTGCTGGAAGCGACGCACCATGGCCGAGCCCACCATACCAAGGTGACCAGCAATATAAATTTTAGCGTTTTTTTGCATAGTAGCGTGAGTTCACTAGTAGCCAATGATTTTCTTGGTTGTTAGTCATATGGCTTTATGGGGCTTTTCCAAGGGTTTACCCAAAACTATTAATTTTTCCACCATTCTAGGTCGAGCTTGGCAGATGGCGCAACAGATACGGCTGGCCGTAACGCATTGAGTACGCTAGTCGGCACCAGCTTTTTAAGTATACTGTTGATGCTTGCGCCCAGTATCATGCGGCGGGTACGAGGACTATAGCTCAGCAGACTAGGCAGTTTTGAGAAGGCTATTGAGCGCGCCGCAGCCATGTCCCGCTTACCCGTCCAGTTTATTTCCCAGTAGGTGTAAAGGTTTCGGCGCTCCTCGTCGGTAAGGCGGAACTCTTGGCCGTAGCGGGGTTCCTGCTCGCAGAGCTCTACCATCTTCATAAGATTGGGGAACCATTTGTCGCTGGTGACGGTGCGCTGGTCGGGGTGCAGTTGGTACACGGCAAGCATGGCGGGAATGTATTGCCCGGAGGCCAGGTGGGCCACCCGATACCACTGGTCGATATCGGCGCACATGTCCACCTCGCGGCGCATGCCCCCCGTTTCCTCAAAGAAACGGCGCTTTACGAAGGTAGCATGCTGCGGCGGAATAGTTTGGAAGAGGATGCTGTGCGGGGTGATAAGCCCCGATGGATTTCCGCTGCCCACGATATTACCCGCCAGGTCGATAGCGTATTCCCCACCCGATATAAAGCCCGCTTCAGGGTAATGCTGGAAGGCAGCGGCCACGGCCCGGAAAGCTCCAGGCAGGTAATAGTCATCGGAGCTCTGAATAGCAAGAATTTCGCCGTTAGTGTGGGCAACCCCTTTTGTCACAGCATCCACGAACCCTTTGTCCCGAGCGGACCACCAGATCAGATGCTCGCCGTACTTTTTCAGCACCGCAACGGTTTCATCGGTTGAGCCCCCATCCGACACAATAATTTCAACCCGACCAGGGTAGTCCTGCTTGAGAATGCTGAGCAATGTGCGCTCAATATACTTCCCTTGATTCCAAGAGGGAATAACAATAGATATGAACGGAAATTGCTCCATCGTTAAGCCCCTACTTGGTGAGCTCGGCCAAATCAGTAAGCCATAGGTCGAGAAGCTCGACTTCCTGAGCCGTCACAATATTTTCCTTTGCTAGCTCTGCATAAGCACGTCGCAGGTTTTCGCTCACCGTATTGCCTGCACTAATGGCACATGTTACGGCGGCAATAACCCGGCTGGGATGTAGATAACATGGGATTTCGGATTCAAAATCCTTCAGATAATCGTGGGGGTTGCGCTCCTGCAGCACACTGGCCTCAGTAAAGCCAAGGCAATAGCCGTGGGCCCACATGATAGGTTGCGCCACAAGGCCCCGTAGAATGTCCGTGAAACGGAACGTGACGTATGCTGGCAAGTAAAGCAACGGAAATAGTTCTCGCCGAACGGCAGTGTTCTGCGAGTTGAACGGACACAAGGTGCCTTCGGCCAGTACTACTGGCATTCGCTTGTCGAAGAACACCTCTGTGTTGTCTATCAAGCGGTAGATAGCATCAACATCGGGGTCGCTGTCGGCCAGCCCTTGCCAGATTCCAATGCGGACAGTTTCAATCGCTAGGTCTTTCTCGTTGAGGTTGTGCCCGGGGTCGAGTATGAGGTCGAGAGGATATCCCCGAGGCCAGATGTGATGGCTGGTAAAGTTTTTATATATATTGACGAAGCCTCGGTTTGTGGGGGAGACAGCAAATTCTCCTTCCATGGCCGGAAACTCCCAGTCATCATACGGAATATTGTCGTCGTCCGTATCAATGATAATCTGAGCGCCTTCTCGTATTGCGTGGAGGTAGCCCACCATTTTACGGCCATAATGGTTGAAGGGTAACTTCTGGCTTATTCGAAAGCCAGCAGCCTCCTGAGCGGCTACCGACAGATATGTCACATTATCTTCCTGCCAATGGGCCGGCGATTTTTTATCACCGACCACCACCAATTTATACCGGTTAAAAGAAGCAAACTTTTTAACTGCCTTCGTGGGCGCGAAAATTGATGTTATGACAATGCTGGAAACCTGAATACTCATTAAAAGAAGATAAAATACATGAAAATACGAGAGTTTGCACTCAAGCAAAAATATAGGCTCTCTAAGAAAGAAAAAAACTAGAACAGCAGATTTAGGGGCATTTAGGCATCCTGCAATAACCCTTGTACCGTTGGCTATCGCAATGGCGCTACATCCAAGCAAGGTGCTCGGCCGTAGCCCGCACAGGCTACAGAGGTATTGCAAAGTTATGTGCTTAAAATTAATTTAAATCATTGTTGAAATTGTAATAACTACTTATTTTCGGCCGGGGGTTGGTACACTTTATGAGGTGGTCTAGGTTGCACGGGCAATTAGCGAAGCTACAACAGGGCGGAGACGAAATGCACCATTCCCAAGAAGCTGCTGGCTGTTTTATCATAGCGCGTGGCCAGCTGGCGAAACTGAGGTGGTCTAGGAATGACGGACAGAAGAAGGACGTATATTTATTCTGTCATGACCGCAAAAAAGAGCGGGGCGTCGCCCGACCAAAGACGCAAATACGACGAGGCCTTTAAAGCCGAAGCGCTGCGCTTGGCTGGCGAGAGCCGCAGCACCCAGGCCGCGGCGCGGCAGCTGGGCATCAGCCCCAAGCTGCTCTACCGCTGGCAGCAGGCGCAGCTCGTGGCCGAGGTGGGCAGCGAGGAAGTCGCCCGCGACCCGGAGGTGCGCGCCCTGCGGGCCCGCCTCAAGCGGGCCGAGCAGGAGCTCGATATTTTAAAAAAAGCTTTGGTCATCTTCGGCCAGCCGACCCGGTGAGCGCCTACCAACACATCGCCCAGCGGGCGGGTCGGGTGCCCGTGCGCCGGCTCTGCCAGGTGCTGCGCGTGGCCCCCAGCGCGTACTATGCCTGGCACCGGCAGCGGAACCGGGCCGTGCCCGAGCCGGCCTGGCAAGTGGCCGTGCGCGAAGCGTTTGCGTACCACAGCCAGCGCTACGGCACCCGCCGGCTGCGCGCCGAAGTGCAGGCGCAAGGCCATGCGGTGGGCCGGTGGCGCATCCGCCGCGTGCTGAAAGCGCACGGCCTGCGGGCCCAGCAGCCGCGCTCGTTTGTGCCGCGCACCACCGATTCCGACCCCGCTGTACGGGCTGCGCCCAACCGCTTGCTGGGCCTGCCGGCCCCCACCGCCCCGAACCGGGTCTGGGTGGGCGACATCACGTACCTGCCCCGCCAGGGCGGCGGCTGGCTCTACCTGGCCGTGTGGCTCGACCGCTGCTCGCGCAAAATCGTGGGCTGGGACGTGCGCGACACGATGCCCGAAGACCTGGTCAGCGAGGCGCTGCGCCGCGCCCTCGTGGTGCGCCGGCCCCCGGCCGGGCTCGTGGTGCACTCCGACCAGGGAAGCCAGTACACGGCCACCCGCTTCAAAGCCTTGCTCGCCCGCCACGGGGCCGTGCAGAGCATGAGCCGGCGCGGCAACTGCTACGACAACGCCCACGCCGAACCCTTTTGGAGCCGCTTCAAAGCCGAACTGCTCGACGGCGGCAGCTTCCCCGGTCTGGCCGAAGCCCGGCTGGAAATCAGTCACCACATCGCCTACTACAACGCCGAACGACGCCACTCTTCGCTCGGCTACCAAGCTCCCAACCACTTCGAAATCCACCTTCAAACAACGTCCCAACTTTGTCCGGCTTAGTTAGACCACCTCACCGCGCGGCGGGGACCGTTCCGCCACCAATCCCATACCCTCGGCCCGCCAGTGACGGCAGGGCAATTATCTCATTGGACCAAAGCACGCAGGTGCCCAGCAGTACACTCATAGCAAACCAGCAGACTTGGCGAACTCGGGTTTCAGCCTGCCAAATGGCAAGAGAATAACAAGTACCAGAAGAAAAGCTAGGCGCTTTTGGATGAACATTGTAGACGTACCAAAACAGCCTATTATCCGAGCACTTCCCGCACCACGTACAGGGGCCGCTGGCGGGCAGCGTCCAGCCCGCGCCACACGTACTCACCAATTACGCCGAGCGCAATCATTTGAAAGGCGGAAACCATCAACAGCACCACCATGAGAGTGGTCCAGCCGGCAGGCTCATCAGGATGCGTGATTTTGAGGGCGATGACGTAGAGGCCGTACAATAACGCAATACAGCCGAGGCCCAGGCCAAGCACCGAGATGGCCCGGATGGGCACGAAGGAGAAGGCCATCAGCGAATCGATGAACAGCTTAATTTTCTTGGAAAGCGTCCAACGTGACTTACCCACCTGCCGCTTGCGGCGTATATATGGAAGGTTAACATAGGCGAAGCCTAACCACACCATTAAGTAGAAGACGTTGGAGTTGCGTTCGTGCAGGTTGAGTACCTCAGTGGCTACTTGTCTATCGAAAAAAACAAAATCGAAGCCCCCGTCAGGGATGTTGCGCAGAGCTAGATTCTTCATTAACCAATGAAATACTTTGGCCATGATCTGCGCAAAGCCGGTTTCTTCTCGTTCCTGTCGGTTGCCAATAACCAGTTTAAAGCCTTGCTGCCAGTGGCTATACATACGGGCCATCAGCTCGGGGGGGTCCTGCAGGTCGGCGGTGATGACGGCTAGGCAGTCGCCGGTGGCGTATGCCATGCCGGCCACGATGGCGTTGTAGGAGCCCACGTTGCCGGCCAAGTCTACGATACGTATGCGACCGGGGTATTCGGCCTGCGCGAGGCGCAGCGCCCCGAGCGTGTCGTCGCCGGAGCCATCGTTCACAAATACGTACTCGAACGTGACTTCGGGCGGGAAATTAACTTCGTTCGCCACCAGCTCGCGGGCCGTCACCGGAATATTTTCCTCGTTGAAGTAGCAGGGAACGATGACGGAGAGCTTGGGCATAATGGCAATATTAAGCCCCAAAGGCGCGAATAGCCGTTGCCACGGCCGCCACGTGGGCTTCAGTCATACCCGGCCACATGGGCAGGCTCAGACAGGTATTGGCCAGCTCCTCGGCGATGGGAAAGCTGCCGGGAGCAAACCCGAGCGCCTGGTAAGCCTCCTGCAAATGGGGCGGCACCGGGTAATGAATCATGCTGCCAATGCCCTGAGCGGTGAGGTACTGCTGCAGGGCCGCGCGGTGCGGCGTGTGCACCACGTAGAGGTGGTAGACGTGGGTGGCCCCTTCGGCCATGGCGGGCAGGCGCAGCCCGGCAATGCCGGCTAGGCACTGATTGTACTGCGCGGCTACCTGCTGGCGCTGGCGCGTCCACTCCGGCAGGTGCGGCAGCTTCACGCGCAACAGGGCGGCCTGCAGCTCGTCGAGGCGGGAGTTGTAGCCCACTATTTCGTTGTAGTATTTCTGCTGCGAGCCGTAGTTGCGCAGCACCCGCACTTTGTGGGCCAGGTCGGCATCGTGGGTGGTCAAGGCCCCGGCGTCGCCGAGGGCGCCCAGGTTTTTGCCCGGATAAAAGCTGGTGCCGTTCACGTGGCCAAAGCTGCCGGTGAGGCCGCCGGCAAAGGCCGCGCCCTGGGCCTGGGCATTATCTTCCACCACAAACAGGTTGTGATGAGCGGCCAGCGCCATGATTTCCGGCATGCGGCAGGCCTGGCCGTAGAGGTGCACCGGCACGATGGCACGGGTGCGCGGCGTGAGGGCAGCGGCAATCCGGGCCGGGTCGAGGTTGCTGGTGGCGGGGTCGGGCTCAACTGGCACGGGCGTGGCCCCTACCTGCGTCACGGCCAGCCAGGTAGCGATGTAGGTATTGGAGGGCACAATCACCTCATCGCCGGGGCCGATTTCCAGCACCCGCAGCGCCAGCACTAGTGCGTCTAAGCCATTGGCTACGCCTACAGTATGAGCTACCTGGTTGAAGGCCGCGTACTCCTGTTCGAACAGCTTTACTTCCTCGCCCAGTACATACCAGCAGGAATCGTAGACGCGGGCAAAAGCCGCCGTCATGGCATCCCGCAATGGAGCATGCTGCGGCTCAAAATACAGGAAGGGTACAGTCATGCGGCAAAGTTAACGGCCATGGCAGGCCAATACGTGGCTGGTGGCCCCCAGACGAAAACCCAGCTTTTCGCAGGTGCGAAACACGGCGTGGTTGGTAGCCTGGGTGGTCATCAGCATGGCGTCGTGGCCCAGCGCCCGAGCCCGGTGTACAGATTCGGCCACCAGCTTGAGGTGCCAGCCCCTGTTGGCCGGGCCGACGGCCGTGAGCAGCACCCGCGACAGCCGCGCGTTCAGCGCCGCCGCATCGCCGGTCAGGTCGCTGATGGCCAGGAATGAGTCGACGGGCAGCTCCGGCGCATCGGGCACGAGCACGGCGGCGGCCAAGTCCGTCGCCACGGTGTTCTCGGCATAGCGGGCCAAGTATGCATCGGCCCGGGCCTCCCCAAACCACGCATCGGTGTGAAACCGGTCGTAGGCATTGCGGGCGGCGGCGGCCACCCGGCCAAGGTGCGCCGCTTCCCCTGCGGCGGCCAGCCGCACCGGGTAGCGCGGGTAGTCGAACGCCGGCAGCTGGTCGCGGTAGTACGTCAGACGGGTTTCCACCAGCCGCCACCCGGCCCCGGTAAGGGCCTGCAGCAGCCGGATATCCTCGGCGGGCACCACCCCGAAGGCGTAAAACGCTCCATGCCGGTCGGTCAGCTGCTGGTGGAGCTCCCTGGCTGCCTGTACTAACCCGGCCGCAGGGGCCTGAGCGGCGAAGAGCCCGGTAAACAGGCGGTACATCGGCGTGCCGAAGTAGTCCGAGTCCCACGCCAGCTGCCGGAGCAGCCAGTGCACTTCCGCCGTTGCCGGTGCGGCCGGGGAATGGAAAGTTGCGGCTCCCACGCCCTGCTCCCACCGGGCCGCAGCCCCCGTACCAAAAAGGTCCTGCTGCCGGGCCGCAGCAAACTGGCGCAGGAAGTAGTAGGGCGAATAATGGGCCAGGGCGTCGGCCCGGGCCGCTACGAACGGGCTCAGGACGGTGCTTTCCATCGCTGCTTGAATTCCTGATGGTCCCGAATATAATCAGCCTCGTCAAACGGGTGCGAGGCCAGTACCAGCTGCACCGCCGAGTGCGAATATTGCAGGGTATGCCAGGCACACGGCGGCACGTACAACCCAACATAGGGGTCTTCGAGCCGGAACAGCTGGATTTCTCCGTTGGCCAGCTCCGTGGTTACCAGAATTCGCCCGGCGGCGGCAATAAGGACCTGTTCGGTGGCGTGGTGAGCATGCCGGCCACGCACGATGCTTTCCGGCGTGTAGTACGTCCAGAAAATGCGCTTTACCTCAAATGGGACTACTTTCTGCTGCTCAACCACGGATATGTAGCCAATGGTCGGGTCTCCCAACTTTGGTAGTTGAATGAGTTGCGGGGCGGTCATATACATGGGCAATTAATCGGTTCGCTGAATGCCTGGGAATCGCCCGGTGCTGCAACGCGGGGGAATAGGAAAGTTGCGGGTGTCTCTACTAAGCCTACAACGGCAGCCAAGCGTTGACGGTAAAGGGACACAAAGTATAAGGAGCCACGCATTGCCGCATGGCTCCTTTACCTTTTTGCATTTTACTCATATCAATCACCCGGGGGGGGGAACCGATAGTCCGGCTGAAGTACTAAACTTATGGCTCCGCATCTGCCCCGTAGCTGGACCGTACATCAAGCCAGTCTGAGCCGTACGTGCCCCGAGAGCTAGTTTGCTGCTATCGACTTGTTTTATTCCAAAAATCACCTTCTGCGTCAACTACTTCTTTTTTGAACTGAACAAAGTCACCGAGCTTCTCAAAGCAGGCATTTGCGACGGTTGGGCTAGGCAAACTCTACTTCACGTGCTCCTTAAAGTACTCCAGCGTACGGCGCAGGCCCTCGGCACGGTCTACCTTAGGTTCCCAGCCCAGTATTTCCTTGGCCTTGGTAATATCCGGCTTGCGCTTCATGGGGTCGTTTTCGGGCAGGGCCTGGTAGGTAGGTTTAAACTCGACGCCGGTGAGGCGGGCAATTTCTTCACCGAACTCCTTGATGGTGATTTCGTCGGGGTTACCGATATTTACGGGCAACGGGTAATTGCTGAGCAGCAGGCGGTAGATTCCTTCTACCAGGTCGTCGACATAGCAGAACGAGCGGGTCTGCATGCCGTCGCCAAATACGGTGAGATTTTCGCCGCGCAGGGCCTGCGAGAGGAACGCGGGCAATACGCGGCCGTCGTCGAGGCGCATGCGCGGGCCGTAGGTATTGAAAATACGTATGATGCGGGTTTCCAGGCCGTGGTGGTTGTGGTAAGCCATGGTGATGGCTTCCTGGAAGCGCTTGGCTTCGTCGTAGCAACCGCGAGGACCCACGGGGTTTACGTTGCCAAAGTATTCCTCCACCTGCGGATGAACCTCGGGGTCGCCGTAAACCTCCGAGGTGCTGGCAATCAGCATGCGGGCGCCCTTCACGCGGGCAAGGCCCAGTAGGTTGTGCGTGCCGAGCGAGCCCACTTTCAGGGTCTGAATCGGAATCTTGAGGTAGTCAATCGGCGAGGCCGGCGAGGCAAAGTGCAGGATGTAATCGAGCTTACCAGGCACGAACACAAACTTGCTCACATCAGCATGGTGAAATTCGAAATCCTTATTACCAAAAAGGTGCTCAATATTCTGGAGCGAACCGGTAATGAGGTTATCCATCGCAATGACGTGATAACCCTCGGCCAGAAACCGGTCGCAGAGATGGGAACCTAGGAAACCAGCTCCGCCGGTTATAAGGACGCGTTTTTTTTCTTCAGACATTATAGAAACTTCAGGCCGCGACTAGTCAGCAGCAGACTTAAATAATTTGTATTGACGCAGGTTTAGCTGGCTGCTGAAACTTTATTAGCAGTAATCGAGTCATTCAATGGCTCGCGATGTTCTGTTCTCACACCAATGCAGTGATAGGCAAATCCCAGTTCTTTCAATTCGCTGGCTTCGTAAATATTACGGCCATCGAATATAACTTTTTGTTTCATTAGGCGGGCTACTACCTCAAAATTGGGAGCGCGGAAATCGGGCCATTCTGTCACCACCAACAATGCATCTGCATCAATGAGGGCCGCAAACTCGTCTTTGGCGTAAACGATAGAGTCGCCAAGGGAATGGCGTGCCTCGGGCATTGCCACTGGGTCATAAGCTGTGACAGTGCAACCTGCAGCCAGTAGCTTTTCGATTATGACCAAAGACGGGGCTTCGCGCATGTCGTCGGTTTTGGGCTTAAAGGAAAGGCCCCACACTGCCATTTTCAGGCCGCGCAGTTCACCTCCAAAATGCCGGCTTACTTTATCGAAGAGCACGGACTTTTGTTGCTCGTTTACGCTTTCAACCGCCTGCAGCACCTGCATTTTATAGCCATTTTCCTGAGCTGTTTTAATCAGGGCCTTCACATCTTTCGGAAAGCAGGAGCCACCGTAGCCAATGCCAGGGTATATAAACTTGGTACCAATGCGCGCGTCGGAGCCAATGCCTTGACGCACTTTATTGACGTCAGCACCCATGATTTCGCACAGGTTCGCCACGTCGTTCATGAAGCTGATTTTCGTAGCCAGCATGGAGTTGGCTGCATACTTGGTCATTTCAGCCGAGGGAATGTCCATGAAAATGATGGGGTGGCCGTTGAGTAGGAAAGGCTTGTAAAGGCGGCGCATTACCTCTTCGGCCCGCTCGGAAGCTACACCCACCACAATGCGGTCGGGCTTGAGGAAGTCATCAATAGCGGCACCTTCCTTTAAGAACTCGGGGTTGGATGCCACATCGAATTCAATGTCGGCTCCGCGCTTGGCCAGTGCTTGTTCAATTTCGGCGCGCACCTTGGCCGCTGTACCTACTGGCACTGTGCTTTTGGTTACGATAACGCCGTAGCTTTTCATGTTTTCGCCGATGCCACGAGCTACCGCAAGGACATATTTCAGGTCAGCAGATCCATCTTCACCGGGAGGAGTGCCAACTGCAATAAAAGCCACATCACAATCCTGGATGGCTTCAGCTAAGTTGGTAGAAAACTGCAAACGTCCCTTTTCAACATTGCGGCTCACCATTTCTTCCAAACCAGGCTCATAAATGGGAAGAATGCCCTGGTGCAGGTTATCTATCTTTTTTTGGTCGATATCGATGCAGGTGACGTCGATGCCTACTTCCGCAAAGCATGTACCTGTTACCAGACCAACATAGCCGGTGCCTACAATTGCTATTTTCATAAGTTGCCTTAACCAGTGAGATTAATGAATCAATAGAGCAAATTTAGCCTTCCGAAGTTCATTTGGTTTAAATCGTGTTTATAAGCATACTGCTTTTGACAAGCAGTCCTACTTCCAACATCTTGGAAACAAACATATCACAGTTACAATTTGGCGCTAACAATCCGGAAGTTAATATCATGCTTTTGGAAGAGTACACGCTGGGCGGGGCTGTGGCCTTCAAACTGATAAGGCGTGTATTTCATAAAATAGGGCACTGAAGCCACTACACTTCCTGCATTAGCCGGAGGAGCTTGATAACAGCTTATGGGATAGAGATACGCAAAATTTACGAGTTGGTACTTGGGAGCGTCAAATGTGCCCTTGTCACGGATACGAGGGCCAAACAAGCGGTAGTACACCACTCCTTTGTCACACCCAGTGATGTCAATTCCAGCTATCTGTCGAGCATCTTGGATACCAAAGTCATACACGACATCGCTAGGGTAGTTTACGAAGCGGTAGGCACTGTCGAAGGCACCGAAATGCCACAGCGCAAGAGCCCAGCCACTTATCAGTAAAAAAGTTTTGCTCTGTTGCCAGTGGCTGGCGGCACTGTGCAAAGCGAATATGCCACCGAGGATAATGAGTGGAACGAAGAAATGCAGGATTCGGCCGTAAAAGACCAGTTTATGTGCAAACTGAACGGCTACCGCATAGCCCAGCCACGCCATAAAGCCGATAGAAAGTAATGCGCTGACGTCAAGAGCATACTCTGATTCCGGGATATACTGTGCAGTAGCTGCCTGCAGTTGACGGATGCTTAACAGAAGTCCTGCCACAAAAAGCCCTAATAGTCCTACCCCTAACCACCCTTCTACCTCCCAGAAGTAGTGGCATATGAAGCTAAACCCTTCTTCAAAGCTACCTTGGGTTACAGTGGTGGCTATGTAGCGGCTGCTTGCCAGGTAGGAAGTATCTGAGAGTTGGGCCAAAGCCTCAAAGAGGACAAGTACTGCTACCAGCCCGGTCAACTGCGCGGCTAATGGTCGAAAGGAAACGGGTTTGTTGGTATGTCCACTTTTGATTCTTGGGGGTATAGCCATCCACACGGTGAGCGCCAGAAGGACTGCCGGTCCCATAAAATAGCCTGGGTACACTGCATAGCTCATCCCCGAAATCAGCCCAACCCACCAATATCGTTTGATGGGCCTTTTCTTGGCAGGTGATAACAAGAGCCACAATGCCAAGAGAAAGAAAAAGAGGGAGTGGTCGTAGGGCAGGATGTGGCGCAGGTACAGATTGGTGTTCACCAGGCTTGAATACAGGGCGACACCCAGCAATGCAAAACTGACCGGGAAGAACCGCCGATAAATCCGGTACAGCAGCAGCATGTCCAGGCTCATGATGAGCACGTTGAACACCTGCGGTACCTGTAAGGAGGGCGGTGCGTTGGGATTGAGCTTGAAAAGCACGAGTAGTGCCGCCTGCCCCAGGCCGGGGATGACGCGCCACAGGCCGTCGCCGGGGCGGGCTCCCATGGAGTTGATGGCTTGCAGGAACTCCCTCACATGCCCTTCGCTGAGCGCGCGTAGGCCCAACATGGCGGTGACGTAGCGCTGCTCGTCGACAAAGGCCATGGTGCCCTTGCCGATTAAACTGAGCCGTACCACGGTGAGCACCAAGCCCGCCAATAGCCCAAGCTGCTGGAGCCGGCCCAATCGCTGCCACCAGTGCAGCCCGCGTCTCAGCACGACCTTAGGCCATGTACTGCTTCCACCAGGTCTGGAACACGATGAGGCCCCAGATGCGGGCGTGCACGTCTCCCGGGCTGCGCGAAAACAGCTGGGTTTTGAGTGCGCGAACCGCCGTGACATCAAATATGCCCTGGCTTTCGATGAACTCGTCGCGCAGCAGGTCGTTCTCAATTAGGGAGCGCAGCTCGCCGCGCATCCACTTGAGCAAAGGCACCTCGAAGCCGTGCTTGGGTCTGTCGTAGAGCTCGGCGGGGAGCTCGGAACGGAAGGCATCCTGCACGATTTTCTTTTTCATCGTGGCATCTACCTTGCTGCTTACGGGCAGGGAGAAGGCGAAGTTCACGACTTTGTAGTCCAGGAAGGGCGTGCGCACTTCTAGGGAGTTGGCCATGCTCATCATGTCTACTTTGGTGAGCATGTCGTAGGGCAGCACCAGGGTCATATCGGTGAGCAGCACCTCGTTGAGGTCGCCATCGGCATGCAGGTGCTCCAAGATGTCCTTGCGGCGCTTGGCCAAGGCTTTCTTGCCCACTTTGCGGCGACTTTCGGCGCTGAGCAGGTTGCGGGCATCGGTGGCTGAGGCGAAGGAAGCCCAGTCCCAGTACCGGTCTTTCACGCCGGCCAGCATGCCGCGCGAGAAGCGCTGCAGCTGCCGCACGCGGTTGCCCAGGAAGGAATTGCGCGACTTGGGCAGCACGTCCCACAGGAAATTCAGCCCCGTTACGGCTTCGGCCTTGAAGCCGCCCTGCCGCACCTTAAACTCGCCCATGTGCTTGTTGTAGCCGCCGAACATTTCGTCGGCGCCGTCGCCGCTCAGGGCCACGGTTACCTTTTGGCGGGTGCGCTGGCTCAGGATGTACACGGCCAGGGCCGACGAGTCGGCAAACGGCTCATCCAGGTACGAGAGCATGTCGTGGATGTGCTCGTACAGGTCGTTGTTGGTCAGCGAGAACACCGTGTGGTTGGTGTTGTGGCGGGCCGCTACCAGGTTGGCATACTTGGTTTCGTCAAAGAAGGGCTCGTCTTTAAAGCCGATGCTGAACGTGTTGAGGTGGGGCGTGTGGCGGGCGGCCAGGGCCGTAATCACGCTCGAGTCGATGCCCCCGCTCAGGAAAGCGCCCAGGGGCACGTCGGCCACGAGGCGGCGCTGCACGGCGCCGTCCATCAGCTCAACCAGCTTTTTTTGCTGCTGCTCGTAGCTGAGCTTATTTTTGGCAACCTTTTTTGGGTCGTAAGGAATTTTATACCACGCCTTGCCCACTACCTTGTTGTCTTTGATGTAGAGGTAATGGCCGGGCAGCATTTTCTTCACGCCCTTGAAAATGCTGGCCGGGCCGGGGATGTAGTTGAGCTGTAAATACTGGCTCAGGGCCACGTAATCGAGCTTGCGGGGCACACCCAGCGCCATCATCGACTTCATTTCCGAAGCGAAAAACAGCTTGTCTTCGTCGCGGTAGATGAGCAAGGGCTTCACCCCGTACCGGTCGCGGGCAATAAAAAGGGAATTTTCCTCTTTATCGAAGATGGCGAGGGCAAAAAAGCCGTTCAGCTTCTTGATAAACCCGCGTCCTTCGGTGATGTACAGCTGCAGAATGACCTCGGTATCGGTCTGCGAGTGGAACTGACAGCCGCGCTTCACCAGCTTCTCGCGGAGCTCCCGAAAGTTGAAAATCTCGCCGTTGAAGACAATCGTGTACCGGCCGGCGGCATCGGACATGGGCTGGTTACCGTCGGCCGACAGGTCGAGGATGGCCAGCCGCCGAAAGCCCAGTCCGCACTGGTCGTACACGAAGTGGCCCTCCGAATCGGGACCGCGGCGAATGATGGCGTCGGTAGACGCTTGCAGGTTGGCCAGTGACTGACGACCTGTTTCCGTAAAGGCAAATACTCCAGTTATTCCGCACATAGTAGCTCGCAAAAGTACGCCCCCGCAACCTAAAGCACAGCCACGGGGTATTGTCAGCGGCGCAAATAGCCGCCAATTCTATTCAATTGCCGCGTTTACGCATTTCCATTCGGCACGGCTGACCTCACGTTGGCCCAGTTTGCCCGCGCAGCGGGCCCGCTTCTTCACTCTGTTTCCTTCTTTTTCTTACCCGCCATGAACATCGACGAACAATTCCAAGCCGCCGCCGAAAAAGTTAACAACCTGCCTCCAAACATAGCCGCGGCTTACATGACGGAGCTCTACGGCCTCTACAAGCAGGCCACCCAAGGCGACGTAAACATGAAAGCCGGTGAGGTAGACCCCAACGCTGCCGACCAGCCCGACGGCCAGGCCGGCCTTTCGCAAGCCCAATGGGACTCGTGGAATCAATTTAAGGGCCTTCCCGAGGAAGAAGCCAAACGGCGCTACATAGCCCGGGCCGCAGAAATCAACGGTGGCGACGATGAAGGTGCCCCCACCAACACCGTTCCCACCGACGCCGCCACCAATGCCCCGGCCGGAGATTCCGATAGCCCCACCGATAATACCACCACGGCGCACCAGCCCAACCAAGGGCCCGGCCAAAGCACCACGGGCGGGCTGCAAGGTGACATCACGCTGGGGGCTCCCTACGGCGGCGAAGACCTACTTAAAGGCCAGCAGTCGAAGTAAGGACGCCTCGCTGCATTGCCGAATATTGTTTCTTGAACACAAAGCCAGCTCCCCTCAGGGCCGGCTTTGTTTTTATCGCCTGAACGCAATTTCTTCCCGGCCAAGAAGCAGTATATATTCAGTTCAAGAATAGTTGAGGAGGCATGGCCATTACCCAAAAGCGAGCAGCAGCCCCGGCGACACCAACCGGAGCCAATTGCGCAGTATACTTGCCAATCGGAACAGTAGCTCCACTCCTCCCTGTATCGTTGGCTTCTTCGCTTTTATGAACCGTCGTATCTTTTTGAATCACGGCACCCGTGCCGCTCTTACCGCCGCGCTGCTGCCGGCTGTGGCCTGCCAAACCACCACCGACAAGAAGATGACCGAAAAGGCGGCCGACACCGCCGGCCCACCTGCTGCCGAAACAAATTCGGTCGAAACCACAGCCAATGAGGCATTTGCTCTGCAGGAAGCCACCGTGGCCGACCTGCAGGACCGCATGGCCAAAGGCACCGAAACCGCCCGCAGCCTATGTGAGAAATACCTGAGCCGCATCAAGGCCATGAATGAGCAAGGGCCGATGCTGCGCGCCGTTATCGAAACCAACCCCGATGCCCTCACCATTGCCGATGGCCTCGACAAGGAGCGCAAAGCCGGCAAAGTTCGCGGGCCGCTCCATGGCATTCCGGTGTTGATTAAGGACAACATCGACAGCGGTGACCAGATGATGACCACGGCCGGCGCCACGGCCCTGGCCGGGCACAAGGCCAAGCAGGATGCCTTTATTGTGCAGAAGCTGCGCGCCGCCGGCGCGGTGCTGCTGGGCAAAACCAACCTGAGCGAATGGGCCAACTTTCGGTCGTCGCACTCGGTGAGCGGCTGGAGCAGCCGGGGTCTTCAAACCCGCAACCCCTACGTGCTCGACCGCTCCACCAGTGGCTCCAGCTCTGGCTCGGGCGCGGCGGTGGCCGCCAACTTGTGCGCTGTGGCCATTGGCACCGAAACCGACGGCTCGGTGGTGTCGCCTGCTTCCTGCAACGGCCTGGTGGGCCTCAAGCCCACGGTGGGCTTGCTCAGCCGCAGCGGCATCATCCCCATCTCCAGCACCCAGGATACGGCCGGTCCCATGACCCGCACCGTGCGCGATGCGGCCCTTCTCCTAGGTGCCCTGGCCGGGCCCGACCCCGCCGACCCCGCCAAACTGCCCAGCCCCACTCCCCTTCCGGCCGACTACACCACCTTCCTCAAAGCCGATGCCCTCACCGGCCAGCGCCTCGGGGTCGAGAAAGCCCACCTCAACGGGCCACCCGCCGTGGCAGCCCTCCTGAAGGATGCCATTGCCGTGCTGAAGGCAAAAGGCGCAACCATTGTGGAAGTTGAGCTGGTGAAGAAAACCAATCCGCTGGGCGACGCCGAATTTGACGTGCTCCTCTATGAGTTTAAGGACGGCGTGAATAAATACCTGGCCAGCGCCGGTGCGGCCGTGCACAACCTGGCCGATGTCATTGCCTTCAACAACGCGCACGCGGCGGAGGCCATGCCCATCTTCAAGCAGGAAACGCTGATTGCCTCCGAAAAAACCGATGGCCTGAACAGCGCCAAATACAAAGCCGCCGTGCACAAAACCGTAACGGAATCGCGCAAGGCGCTCGACGGCGTGCTGCGCGACAACCAGCTCACCGCCATTATCGGGGTCACCACCGGCCCCGCCTGCTGCATCGATTGGGTGAACGGCGACTATTCCACGGGGGTCGATTTTTCTTCGCCGGCGGCCATGGCCGGCTACCCTCACCTCACCGTGCCCATGGGGCAGGTTCGGGGGCTGCCGGTAGGCTTGTCCTTCGTTGGGCCAGCTTATCACGAAGGCCAGCTGCTGGCGCTTGGGTATGCGTATGAGCAGGGCTCGCACAAGCGGGCGGCACCCAAAATGCTGCGCACGGTGGTTTAAAACTGGGAGCCTCACCCCTCGCAGAACCTCACCCCCGGCCCCTCTCCCGCGGAGAGGGGAGCCACGGCATAAGGGTTAGCTCAATTTTAAGCAGAAAGCCCCAGCTCAATATTGAGCCGGGGCTTTCTGTCTAATTGCTTCACGTTAGGTTCCCCTCTCCGCGGGAGAGGGGCCGGGGGTGAGGTTCTGCGAGGGGTGTGGTTGCCTCTAAAATATCTTCCCCGGATTCAAAATGCCATTCGGGTCGAACACCACTTTGATGCCGCGCATCAGGTTGAGGTTAGTTTCGGCCAGGGCGATGCCGATGTAGCCTTTTTGCACCAGCCCAATGCCGTGCTCGCCGGAAATGGTGCCGCCGAGTTTCACGCACAGTTCAAATATTTCGGAGATGGGCTGGCGCAGGCCTACGTTCCACATATCATCGTCGAGGTCGCCGCGGATGATGTTGACGTGCAGGTTGCCATCGCCGGCGTGGCCGTAGCACACGCTCTTAAAGCCGTAGCGGGCGCCGATTTCTTTTACGCCTTTCAACAACGTGGGCAGCTCGGCGCGGGGCACCACGGTGTCTTCTTCCTTATACACCGAGTTGTAGCGCACCGAATTGCCGATGTTGCGGCGAATTTTCCAGAGTTCGTCCTTCTGGGTGGCGTTATCGGCGAGCAGGATTTCGCCCACGTCGTACTTTTCGAGCACGCCGTACACTTGCTCGGCTTCCTTATAGAGCTGGTCCAAGTCCTGGCCATCCAGCTCAATCAGCAGGTGGGCTTTGATGTCTTCGGGCAAGGTGAGCGGAATGTTCAGATAATCGGAAGACCAGGCAATGGCCTCGCGCTCCATAAATTCCATGCCCGAGGGGATGATGCCCGCCCGGAATACGGCCGATACCGCATCGGCCGCCTGCTCCTCCTGCCGGAAAGGCACCAGCATCAGGATACTGTGCTGGGGAAATGGCAACAGCCGAAACACCACCTGGGTAATGATGCCCAACGTGCCCTCGGAGCCCACCATGAGCTGAGTCAGGTTGTAGCCGGTGGAGTTTTTGAGGGTGTTGGCCGCGGTCCAGATTATTTCGCCGGTGGGCAGCACCACCTGCAGGTTGAGCACGTAGTCGCGGGTGGTGCCGTATTTCACGGCTTTGGGGCCGCCGCTGCTGTGGGCCAGGTTGCCGCCCAAAAAACAGCTGCCCTTGCTGGCGGGGTCCGGCGGGTAAAACAGCCCAACTTCCTTCACCGCGTTCTGAAACGCTTCGTTCACCACGCCTGGCTCCACGGTGGCCTGCAGGTTGCGCTCGTCAATCTGCACAATTTTATTGAGCCGCTCGGTGCTCAGCACCACGCCGTTGTGAACGGGCAGCGCTCCACCGCTCAGGCCGGTGCCGGCCCCGCGGGGCGTGACGGGGATGCGGTGCTCGTGGCACAGGCGCATGATTTGGCTAATTTCTTCGGCGTTGGCCGGGCGCAGCACCACATCGGGCGCAAAGTGCAGGTCCTCGGTATGGTCGCGGCCGTAGTCAGCGTACGCGTCGGCCTCCACGCGCTGGGCGGTGAGGACGTGCGCCGGGCCGACAATGGCCTCAAACTCGACAATTAATTCGGGGGTCAGGGCGTTGAATTGCATCAGCGGATAAACTGGACAGGCCACACAAACTATATTTGCAGCCAATGGGGAGGGTGACAACGAAGATACTACCGCTACTGCTGCTGGCTTTGCTCATGCTGGCCGGCTGCCACCGCAAGCTGAATTACCGCGACGGGCAGTACCGCTCGGCCCGCGAAATGGTCCGCCTGAAAAAGGCCGGCCGCTACGCCAACTCCCGCCCGACGGACAAAACCAAAACCGTCCGCACCACGCCCAGCGGCGCCCGGACCAAGGTGGTTACCAAGCGCCCCATGCGCGTGGGCAGCGCCACCGGCACGCTGGCTTCGGTGATCGAAGCGGCCCGCTCCTACCAGGGCACGCCCTACCTCTACGGCGGCACCACGCGCCTGGGCCTCGATTGCTCGGGGCTGCTGCAACTCTCATTCGGCCAAGCCGGTGTGAACATTCCGCGTTCCTCAAACGAGCAGGCGGTGTGGGGCACGCCCGTAAAAACCACCGAATTGCAGCCCGGGGATTTGGTGTTTTTCGGGGCCGCGCCGGGCAGCCGCACCATCACCCACGTGGGCTTGGTGACGGTGGTCGACGAAGAGGGCGTCGACTTTATCCATGCCTCTACTTCTCTGGGAGTTGTTGAAAACAGCTTGGAATCTGACTATTACTTGAGCCGGTTTATTCGGGCGGTGCGGCCTCAATTGTAAGTTTCACCTGTTACCTTTGCGGCCTTAACGGTTCAGTGTATCATTTTAATGAATAGTAAAATTGCTGTAATAAAGCACTTCTTTACTTAACATTACCTTTGTCTCCATTTCCCTCACCTCTTAATACTTCCACCAACCTTTTTTGTA